>NZ_JBTAFN010000001.1:0-4803874 GCF_054188105.3 Methylomonas sp. Uni0009
CCCGGATAACGGGTCGAGGTTAGAACTCCAAACATACCAGGGTGGTATTTCAAGGTTGGCTCCACGAGAACTGGCGTTCCCGCTTCAAAGCCTCCCACCTATCCTACACAAGTAGGTTCAAAGTCCAGTGTCAAGCTATAGTAAAGGTGCACGGGGTCTTTCCGTCTAGCCGCGGGTACACTGCATCTTCACAGCGATTTCAATTTCACTGAGTCCCAGGTGGAGACAGTGTGGCCATCGTTACGCCATTCGTGCAGGTCGGAACTTACCCGACAAGGAATTTCGCTACCTTAGGACCGTTATAGTTACGGCCGCCGTTTACTGGGGCTTCGATCAAGAGCTTCTCCGAAGATAACCCCATCAATTAACCTTCCAGCACCGGGCAGGCGTCACACCCTATACGTCCACTTTCGTGTTTGCAGAGTGCTATGTTTTTGCTAAACAGTCGCAGCCACCGATTTTTTGCAACCCCCTTCCGCTCCAGTCGCGAGGACCTTCACGTAATGAGGGCATACCTTCTCCCGAAGTTACGGTATCATTTTGCCTAGTTCCTTCACCTGGGTTCTCTCAAGCGCCTTAGAATTTTCATCCCACCCACCTGTGTCGGTTTAGGGTACGGCCACTAGTAACCTGAAGCTTAGAGGTTTTTCCTGGAAGCAGGGCATCTATCACTTCGCTGTTCTTTCGAACCGCTCGTCATCACGTCTCGGCATAAAGCACCCCGGATTTGCCTAAGATGCATGCCTACCTGCTTAAACGGCCACTTCCAACCGACCGCTGATATAGCCTTCTCCGTCACCCCATCGCAGTTACTACTGGTACAGGAATATTAACCTGTTTTCCATCGACTACGCTTTTCAGCCTCGCCTTAGGTGCCGACTAACCCTGCGTCGATTAACGTTGCGCAGGAAACCTTGGGTTTTCGGCGAGGGGGTTTTTCACCCCCTTTATCGTTACTTATGTCAGCATTCGCACTTCCGATACCTCCAGCCGACTTCTCAATCGACCTTCGCAGGCGTACGGAACGCTCCTCTACCACTCACACTTACGTGTAAATCCGTAGCTTCGGTACTATGCTTAGCCCCGGTAAATCTTCCGCGCAGACCGACTCGACCAGTGAGCTATTACGCTTTCTTTAAAGGATGGCTGCTTCTAAGCCAACCTCCTGGCTGTCTGTGCCTTTCCACATCGTTTCCCACTGAGCATAGATTTGGGGACCTTAGCTGACGGTCTGGGCTGTTTCCCTTTTCACGACGGACCTTATCACCCGCCGTGTGTCTCCCGTGCTGGCACTTGCTGGTATTCGGAGTTTGCATCGGGTTGGTAAGTCGGGATGACCCCCTAGCCGAAACAGTGCTCTACCCCCAGCAGTGATACACGAGGCGCTACCTAAATAGCTTTCGAGGAGAACCAGCTATCTCCGAGCTTGATTAGCCTTTCACTCCGATCCACAGCTCATCCCCGTCTTTTTCAACAGACGTGGGTTCGGCCCTCCAGTTAGTATTACCCAACCTTCAGCCTGGCCATGGATAGATCGCCCGGTTTCGGGTCTACACCTTGCGACTAAACGCCCTATTAAGACTCGCTTTCGCTACGCCTCCCCTATTCGGTTAAGCTTGCCACAAAATGTAAGTCGCTGACCCATTATACAAAAGGTACGCAGTCACCCCACGAAGGGGCTCCCACTGCTTGTACGCATACGGTTTCAGGTTCTATTTCACTCCGCTCTCCGCGGTTCTTTTCGCCTTTCCCTCACGGTACTAGTTCACTATCGGTCAGTAAGGAGTATTTAGCCTTGGAGGATGGTCCCCCCATATTCAGTCAAAGTTTCACGTGCTCCGACCTACTCGATTTCACTAGAAAAAGGTTTTCGTGTACGGGGCTATCACCCTGTATCGCCGGACTTTCCAGACCGTTCCACTAACCTTATCCTAGCTTAAGGGCTAGTCCCCGTTCGCTCGCCACTACTTAGGGAATCTCGGTTGATTTCTTTTCCTCCGGGTACTTAGATGTTTCAGTTCTCCGGGTTCGCTTCAGTGAGCTATGTATTCACTCAAAGATGACGCGCTTATGCGCGCCGGGTTTCCCCATTCGGACATCTCTGGATCACAGCCGGTTTGCAGGCTCCCCAAAGCTTTTCGCATGCTACAACGTCCTTCATCGCCTCTTACTGCCTAGGCATTCACCGTATGCGCTTATTCACTTGACCATATAACCCGAATACGTCTGTACTTTGGTTATACTGTCAGCTGACATTTTCGCTGATTTTTCTGCTTGAGAACGACATGCCGTTTGTTTTCTGCCTTTCCCTTTCGAGAACGACGTCATTCAAACCGCAACTCGTTTTAGTGTTGATCATTGCTGATCATTACTATAGTTACAGATTTCCATATTGTTAAAGAGCTATCGGTACGAATACCAATGCTATAAAGTCTTTATCCGCTGCCGCTGATAAAACTGTATAGCGTTGATGTTCACCCACTATTTTTCTTACGTTTGACGAACTGGTTGACCCTCAGCGTTCAGCATGATGGTGGAGCCAGGGAGGATCGAACTCCCGACCTCCTGCGTGCAAGGCAGGCGCTCTCCCAGCTGAGCTATGGCCCCTAAAGCAGACTAAAGACCAAGACTCAAGCCGAAACGTGACTAGACACAGCGCCAGTTATTCTAACCAGGCGTGTGGTCTGATTGTGTTTCGCCTTATTGCTTTCGCCTTTTATGCGTTGGTGGGTCTGGGAGGAGTTGAACCTCCGACCTCACCCTTATCAGGGGTGCGCTCTAACCAACTGAGCTACAGACCCAGGTGCGTCTTTCAATCGAAATAATTTGTTGTGAGTACGTGTAACGGTGTGCCGTCTTTGTAAGGAGGTGATCCAGCCCCAGGTTCCCCTAGGGCTACCTTGTTACGACTTCACCCCAGTCATGAATCACAAAGTGGTAAGCGCCCTCCCGAAGGTTAAACTACCTACTTCTTTTGCAACCCACTCCCATGGTGTGACGGGCGGTGTGTACAAGGCCCGGGAACGTATTCACCGCGGCATTCTGATCCGCGATTACTAGCGATTCCGACTTCACGCAGTCGAGTTGCAGACTGCGATCCGGACTGGGACCGGCTTTTTGGGATTCGCTTACTCTCGCGAGTTCGCAGCCCTCTGTACCGGCCATTGTAGCACGTGTGTAGCCCTACCCATAAGGGCCATGATGACTTGACGTCGTCCCCACCTTCCTCCGGTTTATCACCGGCAGTCTCCCTAGAGTTCCCGGCATGACCCGCTGGCAACTAAGGATAAGGGTTGCGCTCGTTACGGGACTTAACCCAACATTTCACAACACGAGCTGACGACAGCCATGCAGCACCTGTCTCAGAGTTCCCGAAGGCACTCCGCTATCTCTAACAGATTCTCTGGATGTCAAGGGTAGGTAAGGTTCTTCGCGTTGCATCGAATTAAACCACATGCTCCACCGCTTGTGCGGGCCCCCGTCAATTCATTTGAGTTTTAGCCTTGCGGCCGTACTCCCCAGGCGGTCAACTTAATACGTTAGCTCCACTACTAAGTTCTTTAAGAACCCAACAGTTAGTTGACATCGTTTACGGCGTGGACTACCAGGGTATCTAATCCTGTTTGCTACCCACGCTTTCGTACCTCAGCGTCAGTTTTAGTCCAGGGAGCCGCCTTCGCCACTGGTGTTCCTTCAGATCTCTACGCATTTCACCGCTACACCTGAAATTCCACTCCCCTCTACTAAACTCTAGTTGCCCAGTATCAAATGCAGTTCCCAGGTTAAGCCCAGGGCTTTCACATCTGACTTAAACAACCGCCTACGCACGCTTTACGCCCAGTAATTCCGATTAACGCTTGCACCCTCCGTATTACCGCGGCTGCTGGCACGGAGTTAGCCGGTGCTTCTTGTATAGGTAATGTCAGTCTACCGGGTATTAACCGATAGGTATTCCTTCCTATTGAAAGTGCTTTACAACCCTCAGGCCTTCTTCACACACGCGGTATTGCTGGATCAGGCTTTCGCCCATTGTCCAATATTCCCCACTGCTGCCTCCCGTAGGAGTCTGGGCCGTGTCTCAGTCCCAGTGTGGCTGATCATCCTCTCAGACCAGCTACGGATCGTCGCCTTGGTAGGCCTTTACCCCACCAACTAGCTAATCCGACATAGGCTCATCTATTAGCGCCAGGCCCGAAGGTCCCCAGCTTTCCCCCGTAGGGCGTATGCGGTATTAGCGTGAGTTTCCCCACGTTGTCCCCCACTAATAGGCAGATTCCTATGCATTACTCACCCGTCCGCCACTCGTCAGCGCCCGAAGGCCTGCTACCGTTCGACTTGCATGTGTTAAGCATACCGCCAGCGTTCAATCTGAGCCATGATCAAACTCTTCAGTTTAATTTTTAACTGTTACTAAATAAGATTAGCAACCAATCTTGGCTCGACTACAGAACATCTTTTCTTGCGAATTGACGTGGTTTCTGTGTCGACTATTTTTAAACAGCACATAGTCGCTACACATACCCACACAAATTATTTCGATTTCGTTTGTTAAAGAGCCAGAGCATTTCACCCTATTGAGCCGACATATTCTACAGCGTTTTCAGTGTTTGTCAAATTTATTTTTAAGTGGCTTCAAAAACAGAAACTAAAAAAACAAACCCGTCAATCAACAACTTCAAACCCGCCGAACTAAGTCGACCGCTTCACCGCTAAAACTTAAAAGCCAGAGCAGTGAAGAGCCGCTCATTCTAATCACCCAACATCCTCGCGTCAAGAAATTATTTCTATTCGCGCAAACTTTCTTTTCCCTACTTGATAAACATGCCTCGCAGGCGCACGGATTTTGGCAACACTATTCCGCCTTAAACTGGCCTTGATGTTCTAAAAACCAACGATAGGTAAGCTCCAGACCTGCTTTCAGCGGTATCTTTGGTTGCCAACCCAAAGACTTAAGCTTTGAGACATCCATCAGTTTTCGCGGAGTACCATCAGGCTTGGTACTATCCCAGTTAATTTGCCCTTGAAAACCAACGACGTCTTGGATGATTTCAGCCAATTCACACACCGTTACATCTTCACCAGTCCCAACATTTAAATGCGACAGCATGGGTTCAGTGCAAGATTGATATTGCTCTTTGTCCAAGGCCATCACATGCAGACAAGCAGCAGCCATATCCTCGACGTGCAAAAACTCGCGCATAGCCTTACCAGTTCCCCACACACTGACAGTCGGAGAATTACTAACCTTGGCATCATGAAACTTTCTAATTAATGCCGGGATAACATGGCTATTTTGCAAGTGAAAATTATCATTTTCGCCATACAAATTGGTCGGCATCACAGACCGATAATCTACGCCGTACTGCCGATTATAGGATTCGCACAACTTAATCCCGGCAATCTTGGAAATTGCGTAGGGTTCATTGGTCGACTCCAATACCCCGGTCAACAGCGCACTTTCTCGCATAGGCTGATCAGCGAATTTCGGATAGATACAAGAACTGCCCAAGAACAGCAGTTGCTTACACCCGACAAGCCAAGCTTGATGGACCACATTGGCTTCCATCATCAGATTTTGATAGATAAACTCAGCCGGATATTCGTTGTTTGCATGAATACCGCCAACCTTGGCCGCAGCGAGAATCACCTGATTCGGACACTCTTGCTGCATAAAGTTCCGTACCGCCGTTTGATCGGTCAAATCCAATTCAGCATGCGTACGCACTACAATGTTTTGATAACCAGCCTCAGTCAATTGCCGATAAATTGCCGAGCCGACCATACCTCTGTGACCCGCCAGATAAATCTTATCTTGCTTATCTACCATGCTGTTACTCCCGACTAACAGCCACGTTGTAACCTTGTTCTTTCAGCAGAGCATGTTTTTGCGCTTGCTCAAGATCATAAGCCACCATTTCGGCCACCATTTCCTGCAAGGTAATCTGCGGCACCCAACCCAATTTGTTCTTGGCATTACTTGGGTCACCCAACAGGGTTTCCACTTCGGCCGGTCTAAAATAGCGCGGATCGATAGCGACGATGTTTTGTCCAACCTCCATACCAGGCGCTTTATCTCCGGTAATAGCATCGATATAACCCTTTTCGTCCACTCCCACGCCTTCCCAACGAATAGACACACCCAATTCTTTAGCCGACATTTCGATAAATTGCCTTACCGAATACTGCACGCCAGTGGCTATCACAAAATCCTCGGGCTGTTCTTGCTGCAACATCATCCATTGCATCCGCACATAGTCCTTAGCATGCCCCCAATCTCGAAGAGAATCCATATTGCCCATGTATAGACATTTATCCAGACCAATTGCGATATTGCTTAGGCCGCGAGTAATTTTGCGCGTCACAAAAGTTTCGCCTCGGCGCGGCGATTCGTGGTTGAACAAAATACCGTTACAGGCATACATACCGTATGCTTCACGATAATTAACGGTGATCCAATAGGCATAAAGTTTAGCTACCGCATAAGGCGAGCGGGGATAAAACGGCGTAGTTTCTTTCTGCGGAATTTCTTGGACCAAGCCATACAACTCAGAAGTTGATGCCTGGTAAAAACGCGTAGTTTTCTCCATACCGAGAAAACGAATGGCTTCCAATAGCCGTAATGTCCCCATACCGTCCACATCGGCCGTATATTCAGGAGACTCAAACGATACAGCGACATGACTCATCGCGCCCAAGTTGTAGACTTCATCCGGACGAATTTCGCTAAGGATACGGGTAAGGTTCGAACTATCCGTCAAATCGCCGTAATGAAGAAAGAATTGGGGATCCTTAATATGCGGGTCTTGATAGATATGATCAACGCGTTCGGTATTAAATAATGACGAACGCCGTTTGATGCCATGCACTTCATAGCCTTTTTCCAACAGAAATTCGGCAAGATAAGATCCGTCTTGCCCGGTTATGCCAGTGATCAATGCTTTTTTTCTACTCATTTACAGCTCCTTTTCTTTTGAGTCAAATCGACGTAAAACCGCATAAATTCGTCAGGCAATGAAGCCGACGTCTTAATTGATTAACCCGGTAAAGCCGAATAAACAGGCTCAATAATCTTACCCGGCAAATAGGCGGGTAACTCAGGCAATAAATCTTTTAAAAATAGATGCAGCCGTTTGTCAGCTATGGCAATATCTTCCACCTTATCTACAGGGGTCACTAAGCGAATCAACGCCCCGTCGGTGCGATTCATAGTGATGGCATCGTAAAATAAATACCATTTGACCATATATTCATTCGTTATCATCCGACCGCGCTGCTGAAACCAAAAATACACTAATTGTCTGCTTTCGCCTTTTTGAATAATGGCCCGATTTACCTGCAATGCCTGACCGTCCAGTTGCAAATCTGTGAACTCGCGCTGTTCGAAACTGCTGATCTGCCAACCATCCCCAGGAATACAACTGCGCGGCGAATGCACAACGGCGCCCTTGCGTTGCGATTGGTAATACGCGCTGTAAAAATTAACGCTGTTCCGGGTTTCAGGCTGAACAAAATTGACGATAACATAATCCGTCAATTTCAACTCGTTTAGATAAAATTGCGTTAAATAGTCATTACGTCCCTGCCAATTTCCCAACGTCGTCGGAAATGTTAAAAACGCTTTTCGCGCTGGAATAATGTCTTCCCGCCCCTTAAAGACCTCTGAAGCGCCTGCACCTATACAAAGTAATAGCAACACCGCGAAAACCGATTTATTCAATATCGCGACAATATCTCGACGCGCCGTGTGGCTCCATTCTTCCGGAATCTGCACCAGTTCGCCCATTGCCAGTTTCCTACCACTAATTCGGCTAAAAACCCACATCTCGATAAATAGCAGAAACATGCACAGCAAAAATACCGCCCAGCCTTCAAAATCATGCAAAAAGCCTTCAGCCATCTCAGTCCCCCAGTTATCGACCAGGACCCCGATGACACCAATCCGAAAGCTGTTCATGAAAATGGTCAGGGGCATCGACGACAGAAAAATCAGCAACTTCTGCCAGAATGGACCTTTAAACAGATAAGCGCATAGGAAAGCCAGACTGGCCAAAGGGAACAAATAACGCAATCCGCTACAGGCATCAACCACTTGCAACTTATAGCTGCCTAGATCGATAACATTCCCTTCCAGGTAAACCATGATGTCGCAAGCTCGTATAAATTCCACGCCCAACCAGGAAGAAATCAATTGCAGCTTTGACGACAGGTTATTCAGTATGAAAGATGGAAACGGCACCATGAAGACTAAAAACAACAGAGGGACAGCCCCAACCCGCAACCCGCGCAGCCCGAAAGCACTGCCAAACATCCCAGTCAACACCACCAGAAAAGCATACTGCTCCATGGTTTTTATGGTTGCCAACCCGCCCAGAATAAAAAGAATCAACCCTAAGCAGATAATGATGATACCGGGCAGCGACGCTTTAAATCCTTGAACCAAGACTAGCTCGCCGCGCCGCACCCAAAGCAGGTAAATAGTGATGATAGGTATAAAAAACCCGTGACTGTATTCCTCGACATTCGTCCATGTCGTCGCCATTTCGATAAGGCTATCTCTGAACACCACGCACAGCAGCAATAAAGCCGCACCCCATAATGACCAGACAATGGCCGGTTTCGTATTCTCTGTATTCATTCCGTGTCGAAAATAAGAATTGATGTTTAAATTTCCCCCATACCGGCACTGTTTGTTATGCGGTATGGAAATTTTGTCCTACTTACTAACCCGATCAATCGCAATAGCCCTAACCGGTAAATCTAACCATTATCCCCGAGCTTTATTAAAGCCGAGTGACACATCATGACAGACAAATAACACTTTTAGACTTTGGGATCGGCAGTAAAAATCGGGTTTGTTTTGTCGTCTTCATGCAATTTAGCTTTTTCTTCAGGATAAATATGCCAAAAAGATTGATCGATAGCACCGTCGGTATAGCTGTTTTTACGATCATGGGTAAATGGACACCACCAGTTTTCCACCACTTTCACCATGTAAGCATGCCATTCGAATAAGCCCACACTCACCGGACAATACCAGGTGCAATTCAAAATCCAGAATAATTTCGATTGCGCCATGCTGAATTTGAATGACCCGTCCATCGTAATCTGATTTTTTAAATCATACCGATGGCTCGCCCTGGCCGGCAGAAAATCACTCCATTTTTTAACATTTTCCGCACCGACCAATTTCAGGCTGAAATAAGTCAAATAAGCGCTGGTAATCACAAACGGCAAGGTCAAAATCGGCAAATAGATAAACAGCAAACCAATAGCTCTGGATATAACCGGCATCTGTTTATGATGACAACCGATATTGACGCGGTCTGCACAAGATTCGCAGGCTTTCATGTTTATTTCTCCTCTGGAGTCGTTATTATTATTTGCTCGCTATGGAGCAGTTGAAAAATGCTGCGACAACCTTCGCAACAGAATTTTTTTTCGCCCAGCAAAGTGTTGAGCTCAAATCCGGGAATCAACACCCGCTGACCGCACAGACCGCATTGGGGCTTGGAATCCACCATAATTGACTATAGCCGGCTCGATACTGCACAAAAAAAGGTTTTCAAATAATCGGTCTCAGGCAAGGCCGGATGAATCGGATGATCCGGGCCTTGAGTGCCGGCACCGAAAAACACCAAGTGCCGGTCAATGTGCCGCGCCGAAGAACGCAATATTTCATGCAAATTATCTCTACTCAAATGATGCGAGCATGATGCCGAGACCAAAATACCATTATTCGACAAAACCTGTAGCGCCAAATGATTCAAGCGCCGATAGGCTTCGTACCCTGCTTTGAAATCTTTTTTACGTTTAATCAGCGCCGGCGGATCCAGGATGATCGCGTCGTAATGTTGTTGCTGTTCACGGGCTTGTTTCAAAAACTCGAACACGTCACTGCGCACGAATTGCATTTTGCCCTGCACCTGATTCAACTCGGCACTAGCGGAAGCTAAAGCTAACGCACTCTCGGAGCTATCCACACAACACACTTCCGCAGCGCCCGCCACTGCGGCAGGTATACCCCAAGCACCGGCATAGCTGAATAAATCAAGCACCCTTAAACCATGGCAAGCTTTAGAAAACTGCGCCCTGCTGTTGCGATGATCGTAAAACCAACCGGTTTTTTGACCCTCTGCCACATTAACGATAAAACGCACGTTGTTTTCTTCAATCAGCAATTGCTCAGGCAACTCTCCGTAAACCAGCTCAGGCTCCAAAGAGAGACTTTCCAACTGCCGCTGACTATTATCATTTTTCAGCAGAATAGCCGTTGGCGCCAGCAGCTCAAGTAGGATCTTGACCAGCACATCCTTATACCGCTCCATTCCGGCAGTGGTAATTTGCACGGAAAGCACAACCCCAAAGCGATCAATTACCAAGCCGGGTAGACCATCGCTTTCGCCGAACACCAAGCGATAATAGGGCTTATCGAACAAACGCTCACGCAACCCTAAAGCTTGGGCCAAGCGCGCTTTAAAAAAACTTTCATTGATTTTGATATTGGTTTTGCGTGTCAACAAGCGCGCGCAAATGAGTGCATGAGGATTCAGATACGCTATCCCCAAAGCTTTACCGCCAGAATCGTGAACAAGGACTACGTCGCCTGCCGCAAACTGCTCCAAAGGGCTGCGCTGGGTATCGACCTCGTTACTGAACACCCACAAATGCCCTTGCCGCAGGCGTTTGTCTTCGTTTTTTTTCAGAAACAGTTCCGGGTAGCTCATATTGCCCTAAAGTAAGGTAAAGGTGTAACCGCCAATTGACGCGGCAGGCGCCACGATAGCCAAACGGATTTCGACCGTTTGCTCTGGGGCTAGTGTTGTGGGTTTTAGAAGGTAATCCGCAGAACTAAACACCCGTTCCGCAATGGCCTGTCCATTAAAATTCAACACGCTTAGCTTCAAATCCGGCGCAGCTTGCGCAAAAAGCGCCTGATTGCTAAGTGCGGCGCTAAACAAATAACTGTTATCGCTTCGAACTCGCAAATCGCTATGCGAAACGCTCAATTCCTCAAGATTTTTATATGGCGGTAACCGACAAGATAATGTCGCACAAACTTTATCTAAATGTGCTCTGAGCTGAGGCTGCATAGTTAAACGATAACCTTCGAAATACAGTATTTGTGCCACCAATAACAATGCCACTAAGCTGGTGGCAACAAACCAAACCCGCCGAGTCTGCGGCCCCTGGTCTAAAGTTTGGTGGTCTGGATACGGCAAGTCGTCGTTCAGTCGCGAATCTTTATCTTCACTAAGGAAGCGCAACGCATCGAAAGATTTACCGCAAACCGAACAATCCAACAAGCCACGCGATTGCCGCAAATGCTCGACGGTAACTTCGTGTTGCTCAGCGCAATGCGGACACCGGCTAAACATCTATTCAGTCGGGTTTATGGGCATCCAATCGACACCAGTCTTCCTGGCTGACCGGCGGCGCCACAACAAACCCCTGCTCTCGATAAGCTGCCGCTACAGACTCGGCTTGTTCGTTCAAGATGCCTGACAAAATCAATTGCCCGCCCGGCCTGACCAATGCACCAATCGTTGGGGCTAGCTCAATCAGCGGTTTAGCGAGAATATTGGCGAGTACCAAATCAGCTGCAAACCCGGAAAACTGTTCGGGCAGATAATAATCGATCCGTTGCTGAACCTGATTTTTTTCGGCGTTGTAATGACTGGCGGTCAAGGCCTGCGGATCAATATCTACCGCATGCGCTCGCTTGGCGCCAAGTAACAACGCCGCCACGGCAAGAATCCCCGATCCGCAACCGTAGTCGATTAACACTTTATCCTTAATATCGTTACCGGCCAACCACTCCAAACACAATGCAGTCGTCGGATGAGTTCCGGTACCGAATGCCAAGCCGGGATCCAAAGTCATGCAAACCGTACCCGGCTCGTGCTGTTCCTGGCCGCTGGGGCAAATCCATAAACGATTGGCAAACTTCATCGCCTGGAAATGCTCCATCCACGCCCTCTCCCAGGCTTGATCTTGCAAAACCTCGGCTACCCATTCCTGCAAAGGCTGACCGATAAACTGATTGAACAACAAGTTGCGAACAATATCCGGATCGGTATCGAGCTCGAACAAAGCCGTGACCCGAGTACGAGTCCAGATTTTGGTTTGATCAATGGCCGGTTCGTAAACCGGCTCATCATCGGCATCGCTGTAAGTCACCGAGACCGCGCCCAATTCGCTGAAAAACTCCGATATGTCCGGAGCGGTGGTTTCGTCGGTGATAACGGAAAGCTGATGCCAGGCCATAGTTATATAAAACGTTTAGCAGGGAAAGGAGACACCATTTTCGTCATCTCCTCGCCCATACCGAATTAATGGATACCCAATTTCTTTTCGAGGTAATGGATATTTTGCCCACCCAGAGCGAACGCCGCGTCAGCCATAATGCTCTGTTGCAAGGGGATATTGGTTTTGATGCCGTCTATCACCATTTCACTCAGTGCGGTCTTCATCCGGGCAATCGCGCTAGCCCTATCGTCACCGTGTGCAATCAGCTTGCCGATCATGGAATCGTAGTACGGCGGCACTTTATAGCCATTATAGATATGCGTCTCGCAACGGATACCCGGGCCACCCGGCATGTGGAATTGATCGATTACACCAGGGCTTGGCATAAAGGTTTTCGGATCTTCCGCATTCAAACGGCATTCGATGGCATGGCCGGTAAATTTCACCTGGTCTTGCGTGATCGACAAAGGCTCGCCGGCAGCAATCCGCAACTGTTCCTTCACAATATCGAAGCCGGTAATCATCTCGGTGACCGGATGCTCGACCTGCACCCGCGTATTCATTTCTATGAAGTAAAACTGGCCTTTTTCATAGAGAAACTCGAAAGTACCGGCACCTAGATAACCGATTTCCCGGCAAGCCAGCGCGCAACGCTCGCCCATCTGTTTGCGTTGCTCTTCGGTAATACCCGGCGCAGGCGCTTCTTCCACCACTTTTTGATGACGGCGCTGCATGGAACAATCGCGTTCACCCAGATGTATCGCATTACCGTGGGAATCTGCCAACACCTGAAACTCGATATGCCGCGGATCTTCCAGAAACTTTTCCATATAGACGGTGCTATTGCCGAACGCGGTGCCGGCCTCGGCCTTGGTCATCGCAATGGCATTTAGCAGTGCGCTTTCGGTATGCACGGTGCGCATACCGCGACCGCCACCGCCGCCAGCAGCCTTAATGATCACGGGATAACCAATTTCCCGCGCCATTTTCAGATTGGTTTCCTCTTCATCCCCCAAAGGATCGCCGTTACCCGGGACGCAAGGGATACCGGCAGCCTGCATGGCTTTTTTTGCGGCGATTTTGTCGCCCATCATCCGAATGGTGTCAGGCCTTGGACCGATAAATACAAAGCCGCTTTGACTCACTTTCTCAGAAAAATCGGCATTTTCGGATAAGAAACCGTAACCGGGATGGATGGCTTCGGCATCGGTGACTTCGGCGGCGCTGATAATCGCCGGGATATTCAAATAGCTGGCGGCCGACGCAGCAGGACCGATACAGACTGCTTCATCGGCCAGTCTGACGTGTTTTAAGTCACGATCCGCTTCGGAATACACAGCCACGGTTTTAATGCCCAATTCGCGACAGGCCCGCAAAATGCGCAAAGCAATCTCGCCGCGATTGGCGATAACAATTTTCTCAAACATTAGTCCAGCCCCTTTGTCCGTTATTCAATGATGAACAAAGGTTGGCCATATTCGACCGGATGGCCGTTTTCAACCAGAATTTGCTTGATTTTGCCGCTTTTATCCGCTTCGATCTGATTCAAAATCTTCATCGCTTCGATGATGCACAAGGTTTGACCATTGCTAACCGACTGACCTACCTCGACAAATGCCGCTGAACCAGGCGATGCAGAGCGATAAAATGTCCCGACCATCGGCGACTTCACAACATGACCACTGACTTTCTCTTCCACTGGCGCGACCGCGGCGGAGGCTGCAGCAACCGCTACCGGTGCCGAAGCCACCGGGGCAGCATATTGCACCGGCGCAGCCGCCGAATAACGGCTGATTTTCACTGATTCTTCGCCTTCGCGAATCTCTATTTCAGCAATATCGGATTCCTCGATAAGATCAATCAGTTTTTTTATTTTTCTAATATCCATTGTTCTGAGTTCTCTCTAGTAATATCTGATGAGCGGCTTGCAAAGCCAATTCGTAACCGTTCGCCCCCAATCCGCAGATAACGCCGACGGCGATATCCGAAAAATACGAATGCTTCCTGAAAGGCTCACGGGCATGCACGTTCGATAAATGTACTTCTATGAATGCAATCTTGGTTGCCAGCAAGGCATCGCGAATAGCCACGCTGGTATGGGTAAATGCGGCGGGATTGATAATGATAAAATCGACGCCCTGCCGATAAGCCTGATGAATTTGTTCAACAATTTCATGCTCGGCGTTGCTTTGCAGGAAATTTAATTGATGCCCCAATGTTTGGGCCAACCGCTCCATCCCCTGCTGAATGCTTTGCAATGTTTTGCTACCGTAAAGCCCAGGTTCCCGGACGCCTAACAGATTTAAATTGGGTCCATTGAGAACCGTGAGGTTTGCCATTGCCGGTGTCGAACAAAAATTAGCTAAATAAGAACGAATTCTGCCTAATTTGTAGGTTTTTGTCCAGATAAACCGTTTTTCACTTCATTAGCCTGCGTTTTAGCGATTTTTCAGTCATTTTGCCGTCAACAACGGTGCAATCACTTCCAGCACTTTGTCTCGGGTCAATTCGCCTAATTGATGATGCACAATTTGCCCTTGTTGATTAATGATCACCGTGAATGGCACGGTGTTGATGACATTGCCCAGCTGTTGAGCCAACATCGTTGCACCTTCGCCGCCAATCAACACCGGATAATTGATCTTGATACGCTTAAGGTAGTCTTCTACCGGTTGCTTGTCTTCGATGGCAATACCGACAAACTGCACTCCTTTGTCTTTATACTCGTCCTGCAGCTTGATGAACTCGGGAATTTCCTTCAAACAGGGCGGACACCAGGTTGCCCAGAAGTTGATAATTAATATTTTGCCTTGCCATTGCGTGACCGATTGCGGCGTATCCGCCAGGTCAGGCAAGCTGAAATTGATTTGCGGAGTCGGCTTACCGGCTTCGGGGGCTGCGAAATATTGTCTGACAAACAGACCAGCCGCCAGCGCAACAAAGGCAATAGCGGTGACTATCAGTATGATTTTTTTATTCATAGTTGTTGCAAGGTTCTTAAAAAAGTAGCGGCATCCTGGTAGCCGATCACGCGCCGCGCCGCCTGTTCACGGCCATCGGCACCGAAAAATATGATGCCCGGCGGCCCAACTAGCTCGAAGCGTTTTAACAAGGCTTTATCTGCCTCATTGTTATCGGTCACGTCGGCCTGGAGCAGCACAAAATCAGCCAATTGTCGCTTAACCTGCGGATCGGTGAAGGTGTAAGCCTCCATCTCTTTACAGGAAATGCACCAATCGGCATAGAAATCCAGCATCACCAGCTTGCCGCTGGCCGTTGCCTGCTGGATGCGTTGCTCCAATTCCGCCACCGATGCCACCCGCTGAAAACTAAGCCCCTGAACCGGTTCCTGCGCTTGCGCATTGAAACCCATGCCTTGCAGGGGCTTTAGGGGATTGTCGTTTCCGGCGCTCAAGCCGATCAACTGCAGAACGCCAAATACGAGCATGATAATGCCCAAACCTTTCCACAGTTTACGCCAACCGGAAGCCGCTTCCGGCAAAGAATCGATTGCCCCGAGAAATATGGCCGGAATAACCAATAACAAAGCCCACAAAAACATCGTCACCGCAGCCGGCAGAATCCGCGATAACATCCACACCGCCACGGCCAGCATCGCCACGCCGAATACGGCTTTGGTGGCATTCAGCCAATCGCCGGCCTTGGGCAGCAGTTTTCCAGCTGATGCGCCCAACAGCAATAACGGTGCACCCATACCAAGGCCCATCATGAACAACGCCAAACCGCCCAACACCACATCACCGGTTTGACCGATGTAAATCAATGCCGCTGCCAGCGGGGCCGCCACGCAGGGCCCGACGATCAGCGACGACAGCGCCCCCATGATACCGGCGCCAAGGTAAGACCCATCGCGATGCTTATCGCTGGAGTGATGCAAGGCGGATTGCAGCGATTTAGGCAGCTCCAAATGGTAAAAACCAAACATCGACAGCGATAACAGCACGAATAATCCTGAAAACACGGCGATTACCCAAGGCTCTTGAAAAGTCGCTTGCAGGTTGCTGCCGAACAAAGCGGCCAAGATACCGAACAGCGTATACATCAACGCCGAAGCCAGTACATAACTCAAGGACAGCAAAAAGGCCTTGCGCGTACCGATTTGATCACCATGGCCGACGATGATCCCGGATAAAATCGGAATCATCGGAAACACGCAGGGGGTAAAGGCCAGCAACAAGCCGAACCCGAAGAAGCTGAATAAAGTCAGTGCCAAGCTATCATGCCGCAAAGCATTGACGATTTTGTCCTGCTCCGACAACTCGGCAACCGCGGCCGGTTTGGCTTGCGGCAATACATCAGTGGGCGGCAAGTCAAGGCTCACTTTAGTTTGCATGGGCGGATAGCACACACCGCGGTCGGCGCAACCTTGAAACTTTGCCAGCAACTCAATGGTTTCGGCGGCCTTGCTATCTCGTAACAGCGGTATATCGACGCTGATCTGGTTTCGGTAGATTTGCACCTGACCAAACTCAGCGTCGTGGTAAGCAGCCCCTTCCGGAAGTTGCAACGGCGTCAGCCGCGTTTGGGTGGAGCCTTCCGCTTTAACCGACAACTTATCCTTATAGAGGTAATAACCCTCGGCAATTTGCCAGGTTGCTTGCACAGTATGCGGATCTTTCAAAGTGGCGAAAAACTGAAAAGCTTGTTCCGCCGGCAATAACTCTTCGGAAAACAAACCGGGAGACCAGCCCTTTAGACCTTTGACAAACTGGTTAAGCGCTCCACTGTTTGCAGAAGGCGGAGCTGCAGGGAGCGCCACATCCAGCAGCACTTTTTGCGGCGGATAACAAACCCCGGCATCCGCACAACCTTGGTATTTAACCAGCAGCTTTAATTGGGTTTCACGGCCTTGCTTAATCAGCGGCAACACGACATCCAAGGTATTACGATACACCACCACGTCACCCAAACTTGGGTCATGCTCGGTAACGCCTTCCGGCATACTCGCCTGGCCCAGCTGAATCGATTCGGTTTGTGACTGGAACTTGGTCTTATCGCGATACAGGTGGTAGCCTTCGACTATCTGCCAATGCAATTCAACTTTATCGGCAGTTTCGGCCGTAGCAGTTAACTTGAATGCCTGCTCCGGGGGCAAAAAATCCTGGCTGTCCAGCGCCGCCGCAGTGCGCCAAAAAACAGCGAATAAACATAATAAAATCAGTCGATGCCAAGGCATGAGTCTATCCATTTCAAATAATCCAGCGAGCCGTTTTCTATCGCGACCGCAATAATTTCCGGGAGTTGGTAAGGGTGTAGGCTTTTCAGCGTCGCTTCAATGGCCGCATAGCGGTCTTGATGACTTTTGATGAGCAGCAAATGTTCCTGAGCGGTTTCAATTTCACCTTGCCATTCATAGACCGAGCGCACTCCTGGCAGGATATTCACGCAGGCCGCTAATTTTTGGGTTATCAGAGTGCCGGCCAGTTTGTCAGCAACCTCTAGGTCCGGGCAGGTACAAAGAATCAATTGATACATCGCGATATTATCCTGGAATTTGCACCAAGATGCTCTTAGTATTAGCGGCTTTTTACCGCAACCGGACTCACCATGAAAACCATGCAAATTCTGTTTATCGCTTTTTTGATCGTGCCGTTTGTGGAAATATACGTGCTATTGCAAGTCGGTGGCTTGATCGGCGCCTTTCCCACTATTTTACTGGTGGTTTTTACTGCGGTTTTGGGCGCTTGGCTACTACGTCGGCAAGGTTTCACCACCTGGCAGCGCTTCCAGTCCGGGTTGGCACAAGGGGAAATTCCTGCTTATGAAATGATCGAGGGCCCGATATTGCTGGTAGGCGGAGCGCTGTTATTGACGCCGGGATTTTTCACCGACCTGTTGGGTTTCGCTTGTCTGATTCCAACCTTACGCAGAAAGATTGCCCAGTACATCATCGAGCATCATTTGCTGCAAACTCAGATGGGCTCTGTGTTTAAACAGGCACGAGACTCGCAAACCATTATCGAAGGCGAGTACAACAAACAAGATTAATAAGGTTTTTTTGAATCCGAATCCGCGCCAAAGGCGCAGATTCGGAGCTGGCCACTAGCAGTTATTGACCGGTAGACCCTGCATCAGCACCCAAGGTATTTTTGTCCATACCGGAATATACCGGGCACCAGCCGGAATAACTGGTCGCAACCAAGACCAAGCCAACCAACAACATCAGGATGCTGGCGGTAAACAGCGATACGCTGAGCAACACCACGCCAGAAACCATGCGAACTTTCTTATCTTTCTCGCCGATGTTGTGCTCAAATTTGATCAAACGTTTATAATCGAAGCTCATTTCCAATCCTCTCTGTGTTGTAGTTATTAGTCCCGACGCACGGCTTTCCCTTAAAGGCAAGCAAATATACACAGCTCCTCAAAATCTGCAAGCTATAAAAAATGGACGTCTCTTCTATCATCACCTCCTTAAACGACGACCAGCGTCTGGCCGTTTCCGCTCCCATGCAAGCCATGCTGGTATTGGCCGGGGCCGGTAGCGGCAAAACCCGGGTATTGGTGCATCGCATCGCCTGGCATATTCAAGTCAACCACATTTCGCCCTATAACATCTTGGCGGTGACCTTTACCAACAAGGCCGCCAACGAAATGCGCAACCGTATCGAAGAGTTGCTCGAAACCCCAGCCCGCGCCATGTGGATAGGCACTTTCCACGGCCTGGCCCACCGCTTATTGAGGCAACACGCCAAGCAAGCCAAATTGCCCGACACCTTTCAAGTGATGGATAGCGACGACCAATTGCGCATCATCAAGCGGCTGATGAAAAACCTGAATCTGGACGACAGCAAATGGCCGCCCAAGCAGGCGCAATGGTTTATCAATGCCCAAAAAGACGAAGGCATCCGCGCCAAGCATATGCACGACAACGGCGATTTTTATAACCGGCAGATGAAGGATATTTACCTGGCATATGAAGACGTGTGCCAACGCTCCGGCTTGGTGGATTTTGCCGAGCTATTACTGAGAGCTCATGAACTGTTGCGCGATAACGAGGACTTATTGGCCTTTTACCGGCAGCGTTTCCAACAAGTCCATGTCGACGAATTTCAAGATACCAACACCATCCAATACGCCTGGCTGCGCCTGCTTACCGAAGGCAACAACAATCTGTTCGTGGTCGGCGACGACGATCAATCGATCTACGGCTGGCGCGGCGCCAAAATCGAGAATATTTTCAATTTCCAAAATCACTATCCCGAGCACGGCATCGTTCGCCTGGAGCAAAACTACCGCTCCACCGGCCACATACTGAAAGCCGCCAACACCCTGATCGCCAACAACGATAACCGGATGGGTAAGGAATTATGGACTGCTGCCGGCGAAGGTCAGGCCATTTCCTTGTATTCCGCATTTAACGAGCAAGACGAAGCCTATTTCGTGGTCGAGAAAATTCGGCAATGGGTGAAAGACGGCGGCCTACGCAGCGAAACGGCGATTTTGTATCGCTCCAACGCCCAATCGCGGCAGTTTGAAGAACGCTTGATGACCACCGCCACCCCTTACAGGGTATACGGCGGCCTGCGATTTTTCGAGCGTATGGAAATCAAAAATGCCCTCGCCTATTTACGACTGTCTACCAACCCGCACGATGACCCTTCGTTTGAACGGGTAGTGAATACGCCAACACGCGGTATTGGGGCCAAAACCCTGGACGATATGCGCATTTTGGCCCGCGAACAGCAACTATCACTGTGGCAAGCCGCGTTGGCGATGTTGGAACGCAATCAACTACCTGCCCGCGCCAGCAATGCCCTGCGTGGTTTTTTAAACCTGATTATCGCGCTCGGCGAAACAACTAAAGATTTGAGTCTGCATGAAACGGTCAAACAAGTCGTCGAAACCAGCGGCTTGATCGAGCTGTATAAAAAAGAAAAACAAGATAAAGGCGAAGCCAGAGTGGAAAACCTGGAGGAGTTAGTCAACGCCGCCAGACTATTTGATTACGACAGCGAAAACGCCGAAAACCTGGGCGAGTTGGACATGTTCTTAGCGCACGCCGCATTGGAAGCCGGCGAAATGCAAGGCGAAGTCGATGAAGATTGCGTACAGTTGATGACACTGCATTCCGCCAAGGGTTTGGAATTTAAACTGGTGTTTCTGGTGGGCCTGGAAGAAGGCCTATTCCCTTCACAACAAGCGCTGGACGATCCCGGGCGATTACAGGAAGAGCGCCGGTTGTGCTATGTCGGCATAACTCGGGCAATGCAACAGCTATATCTGACGCACGCCGAGTCGCGGCGGCTTTACGGCAAGGATAGTTATCCGCGCGCCTCTAGGTTTTTGCGCGAACTGCCGCCGGATTCGATTCAGGAAATCAGGTTGCGCGCCAATGTCAGCAGACCTTCTACCAATAGCGCATCGCAGTCCAAAGGCTTGGGCAGCAAGGGTACTTACAAACTCGGACAGCCTGTCAGGCACGAAAAATTCGGCGAAGGCGTGGTACTACAAATGGAAGGCGAAGGCGAACAAGAGCGGGTGCAAATCAATTTCCGCAACGCGGGCATCAAATGGCTGATGCTGGCTTACGCCAAACTGGATGCTGCTTAGAATATATTAAAAACGCGGCGTGCGGATAAACCGAACGCCGCGAAACAGGACAAGCCGACTAAAAAATTAGTCGGTGACAGTAATGACCTTCAGGGAGTTAGTCCCGCCGCTGGCGCCGGTCAAGTCGCCTTTGGTGCGGATCAGTGCATCGCCCGCTTTTACGACACCACGGACTTTCAAAGCCTTGATCAGGCTGTCGGTCACGCTGGCCGACTCCATTTTCTCCTTAGCAAACGGAATCGGAAACACACCTTTGTAAAGAGTCACACGCCCCAAAGTGCGCTCCTGACTGCTGAAGGCAAAGATAGGAATATCCGAGCTGATCCGCGACATCCAAAGCGGAGTAGAACCCGACTCGGTCAAAGACGCTATACCGGCAATTTTGGTATGGTTGGCCATATACATCGCAGACATCGCAATCGCTTCGTCCATCCGTTCGAACTTGTCGGTCATCCTGTGCATGGACTTGGTCACGCTCGGTTGCTTTTCAGTTTCCAAACAAATGCGAACCATGGCTTGCACGGTTTTCACCGGATGCTTGCCTGAGGCGGTTTCAGCGGACAACATGATCGCATCGGTACCATCGACAATGGCGTTGGCCACATCGAATACTTCTGCACGGGTCGGGATCGGATTCTCGATCATCGACTCCATCATTTGCGTAGCCGTGATCACCGCCCGGTTCAACTCGCGCGAACGGCTGATCAGCAGTTTTTGCGCAGCCGGCAAATTGGCGTCGCCGATTTCCACACCCAAGTCGCCACGCGCGACCATAATCGCGTCGGAGGCCAAGATGATTTCGTCGATGACCTCCATCGCTTCGGCACGCTCTACCTTGGCAACCAAACCGGCGTAGGAGCCAGCCGCTTGCAACAGCTCACGAGCTTCATTCATATCGGCTGCCGTACGCGGGAAGGAAATCGCCACGTAATCGGCTTGAATCACCGCAATGGTTTTGATGTCTTCCTTGTCTTTGTCAGTCAAAGCTGCCGCGGACAAACCGCCACCCAACAAATTGATGCCTTTGTTGTTGGACAAATCGCCGCCAACTACTACCGTGGTATTGACGCGGGTGTTGTTTTCAACATTGACCACGTCCAATACAACCCGCCCGTCGTCCAGCAACAACCGTGTACCCGGTTTCACTTCACGCGCCAACGGCTCGTAGCTGATGCCGACTTGGGTGTTGTCGCCATCCAGTTTGCCTAGATTAATGTCCAAAGCAAAAGCTTGACCTTCTTCCAACCAGACTTTGTTCTCTTTAAACCGCTCGATACGGATTTTCGGACCTTGCAAATCGGCCAGAATACCGACCCTGCGGCCGGTTTTCTTGCTTAATTCGCGAACTCGGTTGGCGCGATCAATATGATCCTGCGCCGAACCGTGCGAGAAATTAAGCCTTACAACATCGATTCCAGCCTCGAACAACTCTTCAAGTACACCGGGCTTGTCCGTAGCAGGTCCCAGCGTAGCCAGGATTTTCGTTCTTCGTAGCAGCATGTAAACCCTTATTTAGCGTTGAACAAAGCAACCGTGGTATCGAGCATACGGTTTGAAAAACCCCATTCGTTGTCGTACCAGGACAGGACTTTCACGAAATTGCCGCCGGTGACTTTGGTCAGACCTGCTTCGTAGATTGAAGAATGTGGGTTGTGGTTGAAGTCCATAGACACCAATGGCTCGTCGTTGATCGCCAAAATGCCTTTCAATGGACCGGCAGCCGCTTCGCGCAAAATGCCGTCGATTTCTTCTTTAGTAGTGTTACGTGAGGCTTGGAAGCACAAATCCACCACAGAAACGTTGATGGTGGGTACGCGCATCGCAAAACCGTCCAGCTTGCCTTTCATTTCCGGCAATACCAAACCAACCGCCGCAGCTGCACCGGTTTTGGTGGGGATCATGGATTGCGTAGCGGAGCGCGCGCGGTGCAAGTCGCTGTGGTATACATCGGTCAACACTTGGTCGTTAGTATACGAGTGGATGGTCGTCATCAAACCGTGATCAACACCGATGGTGTCCATCAACGGTTTAACCAAAGGCGCCAAGCAGTTGGTGGTGCAAGAGGCATTGGAGATAACGGTGTCGGATGCTTTCAGGGTTTGGTGGTTAACACCGTAAACAATGGTTGCATCGACATCATTGCCTCCAGGAGCAGAAATGATGACTTTTTTTGCGCCGGCAGTGATGTGCGCGGACGCTTTAGCTTTGCTGGTAAAGAAACCGGTACACTCGTGCACAACATCAATACCCAATTCCGCCCAAGGCAATTTAGCGGGATCTCTTTCAGCAAATACCCGGATTTTGTCGCCGTTGATCACAATGTAATCGCCGTCGACAGACACATCAAACGGGAATTTACCATGTACGGTGTCGTATTTGGTCAAGTGTGCGTTGGTTTTGGAATCGCCCAAATCGTTGATAGCGACCACTTGGATCTCGTTGGTGCGACCTGATTCGTACAAAGCGCGCATGACATTGCGACCGATACGACCATAACCGTTAATTGCAACTTTAATTGCCATAGAGTTTTCTCCGGGATGAGTGTGAAAGACTTGCGTCGAGATGTGCCAAAAGCACCAAAAATAGACTGGATTGTAGCAACAACCGGCCCTCTACGTCTACCGCCGCGGCGCGCTACGGCGCGCAGAAATCCCGCCTTAAACATATCAGGGCGCTGCCCCTGTTAAAGGGCGCTTACCATCCTGCACCTATAAGCCCTAAAGACAAACCAGTAATCAATAGCGCCGGCCGGATAAAAGGTACAATTCTATTTTTTCCACTTACCGCAGCACAACCCATGCAAATTCAATGGTATCCCGGCCACATGCACAAGGCCAGCAAGGAGATCAAGCACGCCTTGCCCGACATCGATTTGCTGATCGAAATACTCGACGCCCGCATTCCTTACAGTAGCCAAAACCCGATGCTGGCGAGTCTGCGCGGCGACAAACCCACCATCCGCGTCCTCAGCAAAACCGATTTAGCCGATCCGGAACTGACTAAAACATGGCAAACCTATCTGGAACGGGAACAGGCCGTGAAAACTCTGGCCGTCACTACCCAACAACCGGAAAAAATCAAACAGATTATCGACTTGTGCGCGAAGATGCTGCCGGAGAAAACCGCCGCCAACAAGGTCATCCGCACCATGATCATGGGCATCCCTAACGTCGGCAAATCCACCATTATTAATGTGCTGGCCGGCCGTACCATCGCCAAGACAGGCAACGAACCTGCCGTTACCAAACAGCAGCAACGCATCAATTTGGCCAATAACATCGTACTATCCGACACCCCTGGCGTACTCTGGCCCAATGTGGAAAACCGCCACAGCGGCTACCGACTGGCAGTAAGCGGCGCGATCAAGGATACCGCTTTCCAACACGACGACATCGCACTGTATGCCTTGGAATATCTGCGTACAGCCTACCCAGAGCAGTTAAGCCAGCGCTATCGTTTGGCACCTTTGCCAGAAGAACCGCTCGCGCTATTACAAGCCATCGGCGCAAAGCGCGGCTGTTTGCGAAGCGGCGGCATCGTCGAATTGGACAAAGCCGCCAAACTATTAATGAATGAATTGCGCGCCGGCACCTTGGGTCAAATCACCCTGGAAACCCCCGAGATGATAGAAGCGGAAATGCTGGAACTGGCCGCCATCCGCGAGCAAAAGGCCGCTAAACAAGCAGCCAGACGGCGCGGGGCCCCATCATTTAGCCCCACCGACATAGAATCACCGAAAAAATAGACCGCAAGATGTTCAACGCCGAAAACAGGAACTATCCATCTCGAATCTACAAGCCACATATTTTGGATACCGGCGCCTTAGAAGATAAGCTGGTCAGCAGAGGTTATATTGAAGAGCAACGGCCGATGATCGGGCGCCTCCATATCATAAACTCTCGGATCGAGCGGAATCGGCTCAATCCGCACCAAATTGCTGGCCAAAACCCAGTCTAAGGTGTTAACCAATCCGCTATTGGCTTTATGCGTACCTTGCCCCTGCCAGACATCGTGCGAATGAGATCCCTGAATGTCCAAATTCGCGTGGTTACCGATTTCCCAATTCAAATCCCCGGTGATCGCCCAGGTTGCATCCTGCATACTTGCGGCTGATTTCAATTGATACTTTGTCAATCCGGTTTGACCGGACTTGAAGTGACCAAAATGAAGGTAACCGTTATAGTGAGCGAATGCATGCGCGTGGACCGAAAACAACCCTCGGTTCAGGCCTAGAAAATCCCCCTGAAAACCAAAGTCCAGGCCAGGTTTACGGCGAATCGCCACGACATAGCTATTGCTATGCCCACCGTGTAAGCACTGTACACAATAACTAGGCCAATCGGTCTGGTTGTATACTTTATCGAGGAAATTAACATAAGCATCTTCACGAGCCCCGTGTACCTCGCATATAAAAAGCACATCCACTATGGCAGGTTTGAGCATATTGTCGATAAAACTTGAAACCAAAGCCTGCTTCTCTATGGCCGAGCCCTGCCCGTTTTTTTCGATGTTCCAGCTAGCGACAATCATTGCTCCACCATTAGTTAAAAAGACGTTAAGAGAATTCCTAAAAGCACCTAGCAAACCGTTATCGCTAAACGCAGGACCCGTGCCATCGAAAATGACATGACAGACGCCACAATAATTACGCTTTCATGACCTTATAAATATGATGCGCGCCGGCATGGTTAACGGTGCTTTCTTCCACGGTAACCGAAAAACCGAAATCCGGACCAATGTTTTTCGGATCGTGCTCCTCGCCGACGAAATCTGAGTAGGGAATATAAATCCGCGTGTGCTCGGTAATATAGTCTTTCACTTGATGGAAAAACCGTTTCAATATATCGCGCCCACCGTCTTCGTTCAGCCCGAAGGTGCCGTCGGAAGGATAATAATTGAAATTAAAAACGATCAGGTCGAACAGCGTGTGCGGCACATCGGCAAATAAATCGCTATGCAGAAAATCGATAGGTGCCAAGTCAGGATTCAAGCGCGAGTTTTCCAGGGTGCAATCTACCGCGTCCCGATTAAAATCGACACCCATGACGCTTTCGCAGCCTATTTTTTTTAACAAAAACGCGAAATAGCCGCTGCCGCAGCCCATATCCAAAGCCATTTCGGCGGGCGGTTGTTGCAGAATGAAATTCCCAAAAAATGAGCTGGTCAACCCAAAATCGGACGGAAACACATTTTTCGCAATCTTCAAAGTGATGCCATCCAACTCCGTCATATAGGGTTGTTTTTCCAAATAGTGGGCCAATTCCTGCTTGCGAGCATCGATGCTCATATCCGGCTGTTTCATAATTTACGATAGAGTTGAATGGCGCCACGCTTTTGGACGCGATTGTTTCAGGAGCCCGCCAACGGCTGGCCGGTTCATACTTGAATCCTACAACAAACAGCGGCGGGAAACCAAACCCTGTGCAGTTATTGCCCACCGTGCCAGGCCTGCATCAGTGACCAACTGCCTGCCTTTGATGTCGGCCACGCGGTTCGACCACCACGTAAGAGCGGGCAATTTGCCCGCCCTTTTCGGGCAAATATCAGCTTACCCAGGCCACCGCCTCACCTACACTGCAACTGTCCGCGATATTCAGAGCCCAAACACAGCCTGCATACCCAGCCACTATCAAGCAGAGAACACACCATGAACACATATCTTTTCGACGACCGCCGTATCGATTGGCAAACCCTGGAGGGCTTCGAGCATTTACGCTATTTCATTCTGAACATCGACACCGACGCCAACATTGCCGACGTCTTGTTCAAATTTGCCGCCGGCCAACAAATAGTGCTGCACCGTCACAAAGCCCCAAACCACATTTTCGTCATCCAAGGCGAACATAGAATCTACCACGCCGACGGCACTTTGAAGGAGATCAGACCTGTCGGCAGCTACACCCTCAGCCCAGCCAGCGAGGTGCCGCACCGGGAAGGCGGCGGCGACATTGCCGTCATCCTGTTGTTCAGCATCCGCAGCACCGGGGTGCTTTACGACATACTGGACAACGATGCCAACGTTATTGGTAGCCTGACGATGTCCGACTTCGTGGCATTACACCAAGCACAGTCCGGGCAAACGGGATAAAAATCACGCAATCCCGGTCATTCTGAACGGGTGCAATGAAAACCTCGCTCTCCGCTCCGTTACTGTTTGCTCAGAAATTGAGCTGTACCGGCACTATCCAGTAGCGCCAGACTTTACTACTATCATCTCAGCTCGGCCGTCTATTCATGGCTTGGGCTTTAACTATTTATTAACCCGAGCCTATTTACCGTGGGTATGCCGTTGGAGCTGAGATTCTATGATTATTTGTCAAGCAGTGCCTGAAAGAATCAGTCTTTCCGTTCACAGGGGCGTCATCATCAATAACATCAAATTTAAGCTCTTCCCCTTTTAAAAAGAGGATCGATGGGGCTTATACGGCATGAACAATGCCCAAGCTGAACTTAATGGCATTGCGTTTATCATCAGAACCAAGCAGCGATTTATCTGTTGTGGAATATTGTTGTAAGGATTAAGCCAACCCTTACAACTTAGAGCGTGTCACCGATCCGATGAAGGAAATTTCCGATGCTCCCCCTATTCTATTCAGCAGCAGTACCGCCAATTTCCCGGACGAGTTGATACGTACATTACCGTTCAGAATTGCCTTCACAGCTTATGCCGGAATGCCGGTGATTCTGACGCCCCGTCACAGCTTTCCGGACACACAAACCAATTCGGTATCGACTTGGCAGCGGCTAGGCCAATACTGGAGTGATTGCATCGATTGCCTTATCCTGGCTGCGGGCCCTACCCTGCGCGGCTATCTGTGCCGCAGCCATTTAAAACGCCCTTAGCACTTATCTTCAATAATAAAAAACACGAGGCTTTCCATGACTACCAGTATCGAAATCAGCGAATCGGTCCGCCATTATTATGGTCAGGTCTTGCAATCCAGCAACGATCTGAAAACCAGCGCCTGTTGCAGCATCGACGCCATGCCAAGCTATTTAAAAGCCTTGCTGACCAACCTGCATCCCGAAGTGTTGGAACGGTTTTACGGCTGCGGCTCCCCCTTCCCCCCCCGCATTAACGGGTAAAACCGTGCTGGATTTGGGCTGCGGCACCGGCCGCGATTGCTATCTGTTGTCGAAGCTGGTCGGCGCGTCAGGACGGGTAATCGGCGTAGACATGACTCCCGAGCAACTAGAAGTGGCCGTGCGTCATCGCAACTGGCACGCCGAACGCTTTGGGTTTGCCAATGTTGAGTTTTTGCACGGTCACATCGAAAACCTGCACACCGTAGGTATCGCCGACAACAGTGTCGACGTGGTGGTCTCCAATTGCGTGATCAACCTGTCGCCGGAAAAACCCAGCGTGCTGGCGGAAATATTCCGGGTGTTGAAGCCCGGCGGCGAGCTGTATTTTTCCGATGTTTTTGCCGATCGCCGCATCCCGTTCGAACTGCGCCAGGACCCGGTGCTATTAGGCGAATGTCTGGGCGGTGCTTTGTATTGGGAAGACTTCCGGCGCATATTGCAGGACCTAGACTGCCCCGATGTCCGCAAGGTCAAGCAAAACCCCATCAGCATCGACGACCCGGACGTGTTCGCCAAAATCGGCATGGTCAAGTTCGATTCGGTGACGGTGCGCGCCTTTAAAATGCCCCTGGAAGACCGTTGCGAGGACTTCGGCCAAGTCGCGACGTATTTGGGCACTATTGAACAACACCCGCACAGTTTTGATTTGGACGATCATCATCATTTCGAAACCGGCCGGCCGTTAAGAGTCTGCGGAAACACCGCCGACATGCTGGCAGGTAGCCGCTATGGCGAACACTTTCAAATATTGGGCGACAAAACCCGGCATTTCGGCCTATTCGACTGCTCACCCGGACCCGGCAGCGAATCAGCCAAGGCTGACAGCGCCTGCTGCTGAGATGAAATTATGCCGTCAGGCATGAGGTTGCCGGCCGGGTCTTATTGGTAGGCCAGGGTTTTGCCGCCGGCGGTGGTCAGGCGGCTTTATAACGACATACGTCCGAATACGCTTCGTTATTCGAACCTACTCGCGCTGCTGGACGGCACCGTCAGCCTGGCCAGCTACGCCTACGACGACCTGTCGCAGCGCACCACCGTCACCCTGGGTAACGGCACCACCACCGTCACCGGCTACGACAGCCAGTCGGCGCTGGCCAGCCTGACCCAAAACCTGGCCGGCACCGCCCAGGACAACACCTGGAGCTACACCCGCAACCAGGTGCAAGACATCAAAGCCGCCAGCTGGACCAACAACAGCTACCAATGGACCGGCTACACCAACGGCACCCGCAGCTACACCGCCAACGGCCTGAACCAATACGCCACAGCCGCCGGCAGCACCTTAAGCTACGACGCCAACGGCAACCTGGGTGGTGACGGCGTGTGGACTTACGCCTATTTATGCCCTTTAGGGTACAACCTCGACAACCAGCTGACCAGCGCCAACAAAACCGGCTCGGCCAACAGCCTGACCTACGACGGCGCCGGCCGCTTGAGCCAAACCACCCTGGCCGGCGTCGTCACCAACCTGAGCTACGACGGCAGCGACCTGGTGGCCGAATACAACAGCACCGGCACCCTGCTGAGACGCTACGTACACGGCCCTGGCGTTGACCAACCCTTAGTCTGGTACGAAGGCGCCGTCACCACCAACAAAACCTGGCTGTACAGCGACCACCAAGGCAGCATCGTCGCCACCGCCAACAGTGCCGGCACCAGTACCGCCACCTTAAGCTACGGCCCCTATGGCGAACCGAATGCCACCACCGGCGTCCGCTTCCGCTACACCGGCCAGCAGCTGCTGGGACCGCTCAACCTGTACTACTACAAAGCCAGAATGTACTCGCCCGCCATCGGCCGGTTCTTGCAGACCGATCCGATTGGCTATCAAGACGGCTTGAACCTGTATGCCTATGTGGGGAATAATCCGTTTAATCGTCGCGATCCAAGCGGTTTATTTCTCGAAACTGCCTGGGATGTTGCGAATATCGCTTTGGGGGCCACATCGCTTGCCGCGAATGTTAGCCAAGGCAATTGGGGATGGGCGACTTTGGATGCGGTAGGCCTTGTTTACGATAGCGTGGCAACGGCCATACCGTTTTTGCCGGCAGGCGTCAGTGCAGGCTTGAAATCCTTGGAAGCTGGGAATTCAATTCGAACATCCGCTCAAATCGGATACGATGTGTCTCAAGTTGCCGACGTAGCGCATCAAGTCACGCGGATGGCGCCAACAACGTCAAATGCGGCGGTGCAAGGATCGCGCTATCACGATATGGTCGGAAATATCCTGAACGACGGCAATATCTTGAGTTCCGGAGCGACCAATGCTTTTACAGGGGCAAATAGGGCTAGAGGGGGAGCTGATATCTCTTGGTCCGGTACTAATTTGTGGGCAGACCTTACTACCGCAGGTCAATGGGCGAAGCATGAAAGACAATATGGCGCAGGTTCTGGTATCCCTTTGATTTATGAACGCGGCCAGGGTTTGACCAATGCTTGGAAATTAGACGCCGGTCTAGGATTTGGCATAGCAGCAAACAAATTGATGAAGTAGCTTTTTATGAACGATAAGGATAAGGCCAAGACAGTAAGAAAAGGGCTTTATTGGATAATCGTTGGCCGAGAAACTCGCTATGCGCCGTGGTTTCTTGGTCGAAAAAAAAGCTACAGACTTTTGCCTCCAACCAGGGAACAATTTATTGATCTAGCCAAGGTTCGCAATGATCTGGAATTACGGCCAAGCGAAACTGGTTCCAAACAGGAAAAGGATACTCTGGTCGTTGATCCCAGTGGAAAAGCCAAAGGCAAACTCTATTTGAACAGTGGCGAATGTATGATCAAAAATCCTGACTCAACAACCTTGAGTTGGATGATCGAGTTGGCTCGCGAACTTAATGGCAGGGTGGTTGATTATGCTGGTAGAGCTTATACCTCTCCTACCGAATATTATCTTCATCCAGAAGATAAAGAAGTGCTAGAAAATAGGGGTTTAACACTTCCTAAGTAACTCCTATGCGCGTTTACCGGACTTAAAAAAAGGCCGTAAGCCGCAATCGTTAGGGCGTCAATAGGCAACGCCGTATTGCGCCGTATGTTTTAGTCCATTTCGTCAGGCACCCGCCACGCAGCCTGACGGAAGCCACTACGCTAAAACCCACTCGGCTGTTGCGAGCCTTACGCGGGCGTCATCGCATTACTCACCCAAAATCGTCTGAAGTACTTTGCCCAGCACTTCACGATCAGTTATTGACAAGCGCCCCATCGCCTTGACGATCTGAGTTTGCTCCAAGGTAACGAGCAACGGCTTGAGCACCGAAGGTTTGGCCAACCCCGCTGCCTGCCAGTCTTGCAGAATGGCTTCGCCGGTGGTCAGAGGTTGCCTGATCTGGCTGGTGATGGCCATCAAAATCACATCGGGCCGGTTCTGTTGATAGCTTTGGCGGCTGACGATCACGGCGGGACGCTTCTTGGTGGCTTGCAGATTGGTGAACGGAAAGGCTACCAAAACCACATCGCCGAAGTCATAGCTGGTCGTAGATAGCATCTTCGTCGTTGTTCCAGAGCTTTGCGAACGCGGTTTCGGAGAGGTGGGCGAAGTCCCGCCGTAAACGGTTGTCCTGATCGCGTTGTTGTAAAAAGTCAATAAAATCGTCCACTTCCGCCAAACGATCCGGCGAGAGGTGTTCCAGTTTCTCCACCATATGTTGAACTTGCGGTTGCATATTTAATCCTCGTTTAGTAGCTGACGACAGGCTTGTCTGGTATTGGTCAGAGCGCAACTGGTAGTGGGCATTAGCGTGCTTTTTGAGACATTATTCTACAAGCTTGACGTCGTGACTACCATCGTTGGGAAACTGGTCTTGTACCCACCACGCCACCAACAAATACGTGCCGCAAACCGTGGTTGCCGATGCCGATGCCGATGCCGATGCCGGTACCGGTACCGGTAAGCTCAACCTGACCAGCACTTATACTTATGATGCGGTCGGTAACCTGACCCAAGTCAACGGCCCACGCACCGACGTCACCGACACCGTAGCCACCGCTTACGACAACCAACGGCGGCCGACGCAGCTGACCAACGCCCTGGGCAAACTCACCAAGCAAGCTTACGACGCCGACGGCCGCCTGATCCGCAGCGCCGCGCAGATCGGTACCCAATGGCTGGTGTCCTGCAGCAGCTACACCCCGAGCGGCAAACTGCTGAAAGCCTGGGGCCCTGGCACCACCACGGCCGACACCACCTGTCCGGCTGCGGCCGCCCCGGTCACCGTCGCCGACTACGTCTACGACAACCTGGACCGTCTGAATACCCTGACCGAAAACCTGCCGGCGGCCGACGGTGGCAACCGTGTCACTCAGACCGTCTACAACAGCGACGACAGCGTGCAGATCCTCAAAAAAGCCGTGGGTAGCAGTATCGCGCAGAACTACGCGACCTACACCTACAGCAACAACGGCCTGCCGCTCACCGTCAAGGATGCCAAAAACCAGCTGACCACCTATCAATACGACGGTCACGACCGGAAACTGAAAACCCTGTATCCGGACAAAGTCACCGCCGGTGCCTCCTCGGCCACCGACTTCGAACAAGTGGCCTACGACGCCAACAGCAACGTCACCAGCTTGCGCAAACGTAACGGCCAAAGCATCACCCTGGCCTACGACAACCTCAACCGTTTGCTGAGCCGGACCTATCCGACTGCCGCCGACAACATCAGCTTCAGTTATTTATGCCCTTTAGGGTACGACCTGGTCGGCCGTAAAACCCTGGCCCACCAATACGACCCGGCCGGCAACCGCACCACCTGGCCGGAAGCGACCGCGTTCTACATCACGGCCAGCTACGACGCCCTCAACCGGCCGACCGCGCTGCTGGAGAATGGCACCGTCAGCCTGGCCAGCTATGCCTACGACGACCTGTCTCGGCGTAGGTTTTAACCAATCGCGGCCACTAATCTTCATACCGCGATGTTCTAAATCACAAAGATCACTTTCGGCTTTTGGGGATTAGGTTCAACCGCGAATACCCTTTTTAAGCGTCGTCCCATGGCTTTTCCTCGTGTCCAGCGACATCACGGCGGCCGTGCATGATGGCAAGAATCAACACGCGATTCGATTCCAAACGGTACATGACGCGATAGCTCTGCACAATAATTTCTCGTATAGATTTATCGTCAGCTTCTGGAATCAACCTACCGCTTTCTGGAAAATCCTTCAGTCGTCGCGTGGCAAGCACGATTTTTTGGCCGAAGCGACGGGCATAAAAGGACGAATCGCGACTAATGTAACGGACTAAATCGTCAAGATCGTCTCGAGCCAGATCAGACCATTCAACTCGCATCATGTAGATAGCGTTTTTCCATATCTTCCTGTGATGTGACTTTACCTTCCGCTGCTGCGTGTAACGATTGCTCAAGCTTCTGCCGCACATAGATGGCATACATGGCATCGTCAAAGGTAGCCTGTTCGGTCAGGTGGTCGGCAATATCGTGGACAATTTGTTTAACAGTTTGCATAGTGAGTTGTCCTCATGAGTCTGATCGGATCTCGGTGTTCTGCTCGTAAGCTGGCATTTAGACATTCTACCGGATGCCTTCGGTGTTGAGAAACTGGTCTCCTTGGTTCGGCAGACCGATATTGACCTCAACAGGTTTGACCAATCAGCTCTGTTTGAGCGAACGACTAGCGATTGGCATTCATATGGTGATGTGCTCGCATTGCCGCAATAAAGCCGCGCATCGCCATACCGACAACTGCAAAACCGATTGGATAAAGAATCCTGAGAAGAATCAAAAAATTGCCAGGTAGCGGCTAAACGCAGCCAGTCACCAAACCTGTCAATCGCAAGTGGTCGGTCTACACTGATACGTGATGGTTAATCCGACCCGACCGCCCTTTTTAATAGCGGTTTGAACGCCCATGTAGCTAAGCCAGTAGCGCCGCCGATCACTGCCAATAACAGAAAGAAATCCTGTCTGGGCATTTGCTCGTAAAAACTGCCGATGTAACCAGACAAATAATTGCCAAAAAACGTCGACAGAAACCACATGCCCATTAGCATGCCTACCAAGCGCGGCGGAGAGACTTTGCTGACCAGCGACAAGCCAACCGGTGACAGATAAAGTTCGCCGAGCGTGTAAATCAAGGTACATAACGCCAGCCACAGGAAACTGATTTTTTCGGTGGATTGCACACCGCTAATCGCGAAAATCAGCACCAGGAATGATGCGCCCAACAATATCGAGCCGAATGCCATTTTGGCGACGCTGGAAGTTTGCCGGCCTTGACTGGTGCGGTACCGGGATACGCGGTCAATCAAGGGTACCAACAAGAATATAAAGGCCGGATTCAGGGATTGAAACCAGGTGGAGGGCATTTCCCAACCGAGGATATGCCAATCGGTATTGTGCTCGGCGAACAGTTGCAAAGTATTACCTTGTTGCTCATAAACTGCCCAGAACAGGATATTCAGTACCGCTAAAGCCATTAATCCACCTAGCAGGCTGGTGAAAAACTCGAAAAGCCAAGTAAGCTAAGGCATAGATGAGCGGCTAACTGTTAAAATAGGCTACCTAAATTTGGAGCCTTTCAATGCGCGGACACGATGCCATTCAAAACAGCTGGTTCAGCTATGTTGGCCTGGAAGACCGTATTCCCAAACAGCATCCGTTGCGTCGTTTACGGCTACTGGTTGATGGCGTATTGGCCTCGATGGATGCCGTCTTTGCCGAGCGTTACTCGCACACAGGCCGTCCCTCGATTGCCCCTGAAAAACTGCTGCGCGCCTTGCTGTTACAAGTCCTGTATACGGTCCGTAGCGAGCGTCAGTTGATGGAACAACTGGACTACAACCTGTTGTTTCGCTGGTTTGTCGGTCTGGGCATCGACGACGCCGTGTGGGAACGCACAGTGTTCAGTGCCAACCGCGAACGCCTGCTGTCCGAAGCCCTGAGTCGCGAATTTTTTGAGCGGGTACTGGCCATAGCCGAATGGCAAAATCTGGTGTCCGACGAACACTTCAGTGTCGACGGTAGCCTCATTGAAGCCTGGGCCTCGCACAAAAGCTTCGTCAAAAAAGATGGTAGTGGTCCCGATAAACCCGCCGGCCGCAATCCCGAGATCGACTTCAGTGGCGAAAAGCGCAGCAACGCCACCCATCAAAGTACAACCGATCCCGAAGCCCGGCTTTACAAGAAAGGCGAATACACCGAGGCCAAACTGCGTTACATCACCCATGCCTTGTCCGAGAATCGCAACGGCCTGATTGTCGATGTCGAAACCACTCAAGCCACCGGCACCGCCGAAATCGAAGCCGCGCAAAAAATGATCAAACGCCGCGTGCCCCAAGGTGGCAGCGTCGGTGCCGACAAAGGCTATGACCAACCGGCGTTCGTCAACGGACTCGAGTCCCGTGATATCAAAGCCCATGTGGCCCGCAAAAAGATTGGCAGTGCCGTCGACGGCCGCACCGCGCGCGGCAAAGGTTACGCCCAAAGTCTCAAGCGCCGCAAAATCGTCGAAGAAGCCTTTGGCTGGGTCAAAACGGTCGGCGGCCTGCGCAAAACCCGTCACATCGGCTTAGCCAAAGTCGCGGGTCAGGCCTTGTTTTGCTTTGCCGCCTACAACCTGACGCGCATGCTCAACCTATTGGTGTTCACGCCGAAACCGGCGTGGAGTGCACCCGCCTAGGGTGGAGTTCGCCTGAAAACCGTCCACAGACGGCTTCAGGCGAATAAAAAGCCCTTGAAACCGGGGCAAAACGCTTGAAACTCGATGTCATGACCGATTTCAACTCGAAAAAATCACGAACATCGTGGGTAAGGGGAAATATCGGCGGGTTTTTCACCAGCCTGCTAGGGCCTGCCACTCCTTGATAGTCAGCGGCTCAGGCTTGATCACGTCAGCCGCCGGTTTAACAAATTGATTCGCACCCAGATATTTTTGCCCAAACAAATACACCAGCAAACCCAACAACATCCCAACGCCGGCGGCGCCGAAACCGTAATGCCAGCCGTAGCGTTGCCCCAAGGTGCCGCAGATCAACGGCGAGAAAAAGGCGCCTAAGTTGATTCCCATGTAGAAAATCGTAAACGCGCCGTCGCGGCGTGGGTCGCCGGGCGCATATAAACTGCCGACCTGCGTCGAAATATTGGGCTTGAAACAGCCGTTACCTAAAATCAAAAACAGCAGTGCCAACAGGAAAAACGCTTCGACAGCCATCAAAAAATGGCCGATAGCCATCAACACGCAGCCGATTATCACGCATTTGCGCGGCCCCAACACCCGGTCCGCCAAAATGCCGCCGAACAGCGGGGTGAAGTACACCAAGCCGGTATATAAACCGTAAATCTGCGAGGCCAGGGCTTGCGTGGATAAAGGCCCGAAAAAGGCTTCCAAACCAGTCCGTAGCATCGCAAATCCGAATACCAAGGTATCGGTTTGCGCGGCTCGAATTAAATGCTGGGTCATATACAACACCAGCAAAGCGCGCATGCCGTAATAGGAAAAGCGCTCCCACATTTCAGTGAAAAACAGCACGTACAAGCCGATGGGATGACCAAACAGAGTTTTTTGATTCACGTAGGAAAAGTGTTGTTAAGTTTCTTTGCTAAGCCTGCTGAACATCATCTCACAAGCGCCAATCTGGGGCATTTTTGCGGTAAACACTCAGTAATTGCACCGCCTTGAAACACGGCAACTATAAGCGACAAAAAAAGTGCCGATTCAGCGTGTTTTCGGCTACCGCATCGCCGATTAGGCTGTTATAAAGGGAACACGCGCCATCGTTTGTGCTATTCGAGCTCCTGGTTCGCCCTGGGATTTCGATTAAATATTTTCAAGGAAACTTAATGACAACGCTAAGCGATTATTTCGACTACCGGCTAGATGCCGACGGTAATAAATATGTAGAGGTTTCGATTCGGGGCGTGACCTTACTCAGGCTACCGGCCACCAATAAAGGCACGGCGTTTAGTGTGCAGGAACGTATCGAACTGGGCTTGGATGGCATGCTGCCGCCGCAAGTCACGGATATGGCTCAGCAACTAGACCGCTTGTATGTCAATTATCAAAAACAAGCGAACGATATTTCCAAGTATCAATTTCTCCGGGCTCTGCAGGACCGTAACGAGGTGCTGTTTTACGCGCTGTTGGAGCAGCATCTGGACGAAATGGTGCCTGTCGTCTACACCCCGACCATAGGCTTGGCGGTGCAACAATTCAGTTCCAACTTCACCAGCACGCGCGGTTTGACTTTTTCGGCAGCCAACATAGACCGGGCCGAAACCATTTTACAAAACTACCCGTTACACGATATTCGTATGATTGTGGTGACCGATTCTTCGTCGATTTTGGGTATCGGCGACCAAGGTATGGGCGGTTTGGCGATTTGCATCGGCAAACTGGGGCTGTATACCGTCGGCGGCGGCATGTGCCCGTTTCAAACCTTGCCGGTCAATCTGGATGTGGGCACCAACCGCAACGAATTGCTGAACGATCCGTTCTATTTGGGCGCGCATAGCAAGCGCTTGCACGACCAGCCTTATTTCGAATTGGTCGATAAATTTGTTAACGCGGTACAAACAGTCTGGCCCAAAGCCATTATCCAATGGGAAGATTTTGCGAAAAACATCGCCTTCGATTTGTTGGCCAAATACAAAGACCTGCTGCCCTGTTTTAACGACGACATCCAGGGCACCGGAGCGATGGCCTTGGCCGGCCTGCTCTCGGCTTGCCATAAAAAAGGCGAAACCCTCGCAGAACAAACCGTAGTGGTGGTGGGCGCCGGTGCCGGCGGATTCGGCGTGGCCAGTACCATTAAAAAAGGCATGCTGCGCGAAGGTTTAACCATGGAGCAAATTTTGCAGCGGATTTTCGTGGTCGACGCGCATGGTCTGGTGGTCAAGGAAGCTACGACCGAGGCCTACAAATTACCGCTATCGCATACTCAGGAAAGTTATCACGACTGGGATATTCCGGATGATAGAGTGCCCAACCTACTGGAGGTGGTCACTCACGCCAAACCGACCGTATTGCTCGGACTCACCGGTGTGCCGGGTTTGTTCACCGAGAGTGTGATTAAAACCATGGCGGCGAACCACGCTCAGCCGATTATTTTCCCTTTATCCAACCCCACCGCCAATTGCGAAGCCACGCCGGAAGACATCTTGGCGTGGACGCAAGGCTCGGCTATGGTCGCGACCGGCAGCCCATTCGCCGACGTAGAATATCAAGGCCGGCGTTATCCGATTGGGCAGGGCAATAATGCCTTTATTTTTCCGGGCTTGGGCTTTGCCGCGGTGCTAGGCGAGTGCAGCCGGATTAGCGACGCAATGGTCTTGGAGTCTGCCTATGCTTTGGCCGACTACATCGTGGAGAAATGTTCGGCTGCAGATCTGATTTTCCCGCCGGTGGGCGATCTGAAGCAAGTCAGTTTATTTGTGGCTAATCGGGTATTGGCTAAAGCACTGGAAGACGGCTCCGCGACCCGGCAGGATTTAGTGGGCATCGATCTGGAGGCTTACGTTAAAGCCAATCTCTGGAAAGCCGAGTATCTACCGTTCAAATATGCCGGGGCAACGGCAACGCATTAATCGAATTTCCCCGCTTACAAAGCTCAGCGGCAAGGCTTAGCGCTTGCAACTGGATTTGAATCTGCTGCATCTCGCCTACCTGATTGGCGGGATTGGTATTCTGGTGGAATGGCGGGCTTATTGTTTGCCGGATGGCTTAGCGTTTCGGCGTTGGTCCGCAGCCGGGGCCGTGCTGTGGGCCGCTCAATACCTGTTGCTGGATGCCTGGACCGCTGGTTTGACCATGGCCAGTACCGCCCTGCGCACCCTGCTGTCCAGCCGTTTGCAGAAAGGTGTGCACAAACACTGGACGGCGGCGAGCTTCGTGGCTTTGTTTAGCGGGCTTACGGCATGCTCTTGGCAAGGCCCTGTCTCTTTATTGCCGGCCTTTGCCGTGATCAACACCACACTGGCTCTGTTTTACCTGAACAATCGCCACATGCGCGTTGCGCTGTTGGCTTCCAGTCTTGCATGGATAAGCAACGATTACATCTGGCAGGCCTGGCCGGCATTGGTGGCCGAGACCGTGGCGATGGGCATTAATCTGCGGACGATACGCAAGCTGTTTGCCCAATAACAACGCACCCCTTAAATATGCCGTCCCCTACCCCATAACGGCGTTTCTGAAATGGCTTTATGCCGTTTCAGTCTGCCCAACGGGTTCTTCCAGGACTATCCAGTTATTTTCAAGCAAGGCGCAATACGGGCGTAGCGCGGCCATCAGCGTTTGATAAATAGTGAATGCATCGGTTGGGTCTTTTTGCTTAAGCTCGGCGACTTCGGTCAGAAATCGATACAGCATTTTTACCAAATTCTCGATGGACATCGCCAGCCAGGCATCATTGGTTATCCATTTATCGATAAACTCATCCAGGCGCGCAAAGGTCAGTTTTAGCAGCGGATAAGCGGTTTGAGTTTCCTTAAATTCCCGGAGCAGCATGTAATCTAGGTAAGCCCGCTCCGATGCCACCCGTGGCCGGTTGGTGATACTGAGGTAAGTGGCTTTGTGGTGGGCATAGGCAGCATCGAATTTTTCGCAAAATTCGGTTTCGGTGGTCATCGCCAGCCAAGTCTGCAAACTCGCGGTACTTACGCCGTAACACTCCTTGATGGAATTTGCCATTTTGTCGAATTGCTCGATGAATGCCGGCTTGGCCAGTTCGCCTTTAATCAGATTTTCAATCGCCACCAGTTCGCTTGCAGTAACGCATACCGTGGCCAATTCTCGAACAATTTTTAGCTCGACACCCATATTGTCTTTACCTATTTTCGCTATGTAAAAATTAAAGCCGCGCTTTCAGCCCAAGTTTACAGTGTCAGATCGACGATTTCGGCAACGCAGGCATTGTCTTTAACCGTGTGCAGCGCATTGTCGAATACCATGTTTGAATTAAATAAAACGCTTTTGACAATGATGGCACCGGCCGCATCTTTAATCACAAAAAAAGTATCGCCTTCAGGAACCTTGCTGGCGGCAATCTGGTTGCTCATTAAGGAGCCGGTTCGCACTTCTTTAATGCCCTGGAGAGCTTCTTCTTTGTTGTCGTAATCGCCGCTGATCAGAATCAGCTCGCCCTTACTGTTCACAAAAGAAAAGGAATACTGATTGTCATCGTTGGTTTTAAGTTGAAAAGTGGCTGGCATATTCTGTCCCGGAAGTTAACAGTTGAATGGAAGTTCATCGCCGATCAAATTTCAATCTCCCGACTACAGAAGAGCCAAAGCGTGACCGGCAGAGGCTATAAATCCAAAAGCAAGCGTTATGCCAATAAAAAATCCTTAAAAATCAGCCAGAAACAGCTCAGCAGGTGTTCAATTGTCGGTTTTGCTACACGACATTGGGCGATCTGATAGCCAGTGAACCGTTCTCATCAAGTAGCGGCCAATTCGCTTTGCAGCCTATGCCTGAATGCCGACAAATCCTGCTCGGCAATATTGCGAATCAAGTTGGGTTCCGCTCATAATTTTTCCTGATTTCAGCTGGCGCCCAAGAGATCGTCATTCCGGCAGGGATTGCCCGAATCCAGGCTTCAGGGATGATTCGAAGCCCACCATCCATGGCACTGGATACCCGCTTCCATGCGGGTATGACGCATAGCTGAAGATCTTGCTAGTCATGCAATTTTTACATAGCGGAATAGCGCAGCCAGTCGGAGTAAGTATCTACGTCCCATTGGCTATCCAGTTCGTAAAGGTTCAAACCGATGTCTTTTGCCCGGCTGCGCGTGGTGGCCATGACCTGGTCATGGCCCCAGCTCATGTCGCTGAACAGTCTCGGTTGTGTTTCGTTTAAGCCGATCATCACATAACCGCCGTCGTCGGCTGGTGCGATAACCGCATCATGACCTTCGCGTAACAACGCCAATGCGCGAAGCAGATCGTCAGAGGTCAAACTGGGGCAATCGCAACCCATCAGCAAGGCATGGCGGTATCGGCCCAACGCATCACCAAATGCGCGGTGCATGCGTTCACCCAAGTCGGCGCCGTGTTGCACCTTCAATGTCAGCGGAAAACGCCGCGCACAATCCTGAAAAAAATCATGGTTGGCGTCCGGCGCGCAGTGCAGTTCAACCGCACACAAAGGCTGCTGGAAGGCGCGATCCAGGGTCATATAAGTCAGTTGCCGGTGTGCTGCGGCAGCCTGTTCGGCATTTAAGGCTGGTTGCAATCGGGTTTTGACTTGGCCGGGGATCGGTGCTTTGCAAAAAATTAGCAGCACGCTGTCGGGGAAAAGTGTTTGCATGGCTTAAACCCGGCGCCGCCAGGCATGATAACGGCCCAGCCATTCCAACACTCGCTTGGGAGCATGATTGCGTTTCCAGACGCCCGCCACATATTTATTGGCTTCGGCCAGGGTTGGGTAGATATGAATGGTGCCGAGGATTTTATTCAAACCAATGTTGTGTTTCATCGCCAGCACGAACTCGGCCAGCAAATCCCCAGCATGCTCACCGACGATAGTGACGCCGAGAATCTTGTCCTTACCCGGTACAGTCAGCACTTTGACGAAGCCATGGGCTTCGCCGTCGGCAATCGCCCGGTCCAGATCGGCCATGGCGTAGGTCGAAACCTCGTACGCAATACCTTGGCTTTGCGCATCCTGCTCGTTCAAACCAACGCGCGCCACTTCCGGTTCGGTAAAGGTCGACCAGGGGATCACCGAATAATCGGTACGAAATTTCTTGAATTGGCCAAACAAGGCGTTGACCGCTGCATACCAGGCCTGATGCGCGGCGGTGTGGGTAAATTGATACGGCCCTGCCACGTCGCCGACGGCGAAGATATTAGGATAATTGGTTTGCTGAAAGGCGTTGGTTCCCAGGGTAAGGCGGGGCGACAAGGCAAGGCCCAGTTCCTCGACGCCATAGCCTGTCACGTTGGCGGTGCGGCCAATGGCGATCAACACTTTGTCGAACGGGATTCTGACGATTTGCCCTTCAGTTTCCGCCAGTAGAATGTGTTCGCCGTTTTCGACGATGAATTCCCTGGCGGTGTGATTGACGTTGACCACCACGCCTTCTGCCTGAAAACGGGCATGGACGATGTCTGATACCTCCGGATCTTCGCGTAGCATCAGGCGCGGGGCCATTTCCACCTGCGTGACTTGACTACCTAGACGATTAAAGGTTTGCGCCAGTTCACAGCCAAGCGGCCCGCCGCCCAGCACCAGCAAGCGCTTGGGTAATTCGCGCAAGTTCCAGATGTTATCCGAGGTTAGGTAATCGATATTTTTTAGTCCTGGGATCGGCGGCACAAACGGTCGGGCGCCGACGGCGATGACGATAGCGCGGCCGGATATGGTTTTGACGCCGTCGGCTGACGTGACTTCCACCGCCCAGGGCGAGACGATTTTGGCACTGCCTTCGATCACTTCCACACCCAGCGCGGTATAACGCTCCACAGAATCGTGCGGCGCTATCGTTTCGATCACCCGCTGCACCCGCGCCATCGCTTCAGCGAAATCGAACTCGGCTTCGGCTTTGGCAATGCCGAATTCCTTGGCGCGCTTGATTTGCGACAACAGCTTGGCCGAGCGAATCAGCGCCTTCGACGGCACGCAACCGGTGTTCAGGCAGTCGCCGCCCATTTTGTGCTTTTCGATCAACGTGACTTTGGCTTTGACGGCTGCGGCGATATAAGCCGATACCAAGCCGCCGGCACCCGCGCCGATCACCACCAGGTTGTTGTCGAAACGGTCGGGTTTAGTCCAGCCGGCGTAGACTTTGCGTTGTTGAACGACTTCGAGCATTTTTTTTGCTCCCAATGGAAACATGCCGAGTAAGACAAACGAACCGAGCAAGGCTGGAGACAGGATGCCGGAGAGTGAATCGATTTTCGCCAACTGGGTGCCGGCATTGACATAAACCAGTGTGCCGGCCAGCATCCCAACTTGGCTGACCCAGTAAAAGGTGCGGGTCTTGATCGGCGTCAACCCCATCGCCAAATTGATCATGAAAAACGGAAACAACGGCACCAGACGCAAGGTAAATAAATAGAATGCGCCATCACGGCTCAGGCCGTCGTCGATGGTTTGCAAGCGGTTGCCGAAGCGGGATTTGACCCAGTCGCGCAACAAAAAACGCGCAGCCAGAAACGCCAGCGTCGCGCCGATACTGGAAGCAAACGAGACGATCAGTGTCCCCCATAACAAACCAAACACCGCGCCGCCGGCCAACGTCAATATCGTCGCCCCTGGCAGCGACAATGCAGTGACCGCGATATACAACGCGGCATATAGAGCAAGTGCCATTAGCGGATTGCTTTGGCGATAGTCAGCTATCACTGCTTGCTGTAGTTTTAGGTTGTCCAGGCTCAGGTAATGCTCGAGATCAAAGCCGAAAAACAGCCCGAGCAATCCCGCGATTACCAGTAGCAAGGCGATTCTTGATGGGGTCATGCGGTAGTCGCATCGAGTGGCCATATCCTTGGATTAGCCTAAAGCCCCGCCGCAACTGCTGCCCTGGCCGGCCGTGCAACCGTAACAATGGGCGGCGGTGGCGATGGGGGCGGCTTGCAGTTGGTCCAGTCGCAACTCGCTGATATGGGTTTGGGGGTTGGCTGCAGCGCCCAAGGGCAAACCCAGCATCTGGTTGAAATCGCAATCGTAGACATAGCCTTGCCAGTCGATGCTGAGGGTATTCAGGCACATCAGGTTTTCAAGGTTGTCGGCCCGAAAACTGTCTTTCAGTAATGCCAGATAGGATTCGAAACAGCCGAGACTGACCAAGGTGCTGCCGAAGCGCTGAATCGGCATATTGGCGATGGCAAACAGGCGGTTGAAGAAGATGCCGTAATGTTGCTGCAAATGCTGTTTATAAGCCCGTTCCAGATTATGTTGATCGGGCGGCAATACTGCCTCTTGCGGGTTGAACACCAGATTCAATTCCAGTCCGCTGTCCGGCTGGCCATAACCCAGCCGATTCAAACGCTGCAAGGCCGCCAGGCTGTCTTTGAACACGCCTTTGCCGCGTTGTTTGTCGACATTTTCTTCCAGATAACACGGCAGAGAGGCGACGATCTTGACCTGCTGCGCGGCCAGAAACGCGGCGAGATCGGCGTATTCAGGTTCTTCCAGAATGGTCAGATTGCAACGGTCGATCACCGCTATGCCACGATCCAGCGCGGCTCGCACCAAATAGCGAAAATCCGGATGCATTTCCGGCGCGCCGCCTGTCAGATCCAGCGTGTGAATGTTAGCGGCGTCGGCCAGCGCCAATATTTCATCGATAGTCTCCCGACTCATCATTTCGGTACGTTTGGGGCCGGCGTTGACATGGCAATGCACACAACTCAAGTTGCACCGATAGCCCAGATTGATTTGCAAAATCTCCAACGGCTTGCGAAAAATGGCCGGAAAGTCGCTGTTGGCCAATAATGGTTTGGTGTCGTGCATGCTTAATCCTTGGAAAACCAGATGTCGCCATACACAGCAAGAACTTGGCCGCCGCTGTTGTCGGTATCGGTCATGATGGCGACGGCATCGATAGCGGTGATGTCTTCACCGAATAGTTGTTTGAAGTCGGCCCGCACATTTCGTTTTTCGTGTTCCCAGACATTCAACGGTGCCTCCTGATCGCGTAAAGCCATCATCATCGCATGATCGCCGGCAAAAGCATTCGGCCAGACGCTATCCCGTTTGCTGTTGCCGGCCCAGACATAATTAACAGCCTTAGTTTGCCAAAACGCCAGCCCGCCTTTGACCACCACATAAAGCCTCGCCGCGTAATCGTCGCCAGCCTTGCTTTGCTCGTTCAAGCCGGACAAACGATTGCCGATGCGCCACGACCAGTTCAGGAATGGCGTTTGGGTTAGATCGATGCGTTGTTCTTTGAATAGGCCGGAACCGGCGGCGTGGCTATCGGCCACCAGTGCCGTCACGCCGTCGATTGCTTGCAATCGGTATTGGGTTTCGCCTTTGAAGCTTTTATGTTCCCAACCGTCCAGACGATTCTGCCTAAACTCGCCGATAGGCAGTTTGTTATCAGCAAGCACTGGGTGATGCGGCAACCACATAGCCAGACACAGCAATAGTTTATGCTTCACTATTGTCCATGTGGCACTGGTATGCGCCGGATACAGGGGACTTGTCATAATCGGTCGTCCAAGTTTTGCTTGATAAGGATGTCGCACTTTTCCTGTCGATCATAAAACGCCCCGCTTAGGGGCTGTTGCCATTTTGTCATAATCCCTTTGAAAATCGATTGGCGAGCCATATTGATTGAGTTTTCAATCAAACGATAACTAGCGAATGCCACGCCAACTGCTTACAGATACCCACTGGGAAAAGCTAAAAACGATTATGTTGAGTTTCAGCATTTACGACAAACCCGGTCTTCGGCAAACGGTCGAAGGGATTTTTTATCGCTTGCGTGTTGGCTGCCCTTGGCGAGACTTGCCCGTCGCTTTTGGCAAGTGGAATGCCGTGTACAAGCGCTTCAATGCCTGGTCACTGCAAGAAAAGCTGAGGGGTATCTTTCAAGCGCTAGTGATTGAGCCTGATTTGGAATGGCTATTTATTGATGGCAGCATTATTAAAGCCCATCAACACAGTAGCGGCGGCGCCCATGAAAATCCAACAGCCATCGGGAAATCGGTCGCAGGCAACACGACCAAAATCCATATGGCGGTTGATGCCGGTGGACTTCCCATCCAGTTCTCGATTACGGGGGGCGAAGTACATGACTGCAAAGAAGCGCCGGAATTTGTGGCCAAGCTCCCCCAGGCGGGCTACATGATTGCAGACAAAGGGTATGACAGCGAGCCGTTACGGATTCAAATTCGAGACCAAGGCACAGTCCCCATCATCCCAAGAAAACAAAATTCAATAGTCGGGAATGAGGAAATGGACTGGTGTCTCTATAAATATCGCCACCTCGTTGAAAACGTATTTGCGCGACTGAAACATTTTAGAGCTATTGCCACCCGATATGACAAACTAAAACGCAATTTTGAAGGTGCTATCGCCCTGGCTTGTGCATTTATATGGTTACCGATGTGAAACGGCAACAGCCCCTAGCTTTTCTACGTAATCCTTCGTGACTGGCAGGGATTTCTTACCAGTAACTTGAACAGCTTAACGGTTGATCTTCATGGTTGATACGGTTAGCTTATCAAGCTATCCGCGAGCCATTCCTTACCAGGCCACGACAACCTCCCCTACTATTTCCCAAGGTTCCGTAAATTGCACACGCCTTTAACCACAGCCGAAGATCTTAACGCACTTGTCCAACGTATCAAGCACTGGGGCGAGGAGTTGGGCTTTCAGCAGATAGGCATCAGCGGCACGGACTTGAATACCGCCGAAAAGTATCTGCACAACTGGCTTGATAAAGGCTTTAACGGCGAGATGCAATACATGGCCGCACACGGTTTGAAACGCAGCCGGCCGGTATTATTGCAGGAAGGCACGCGCAGTATTATCTCGGCGCGGATGGATTATTTGCCGGAACCTGCGGCAACCAGCAAACAATTATTGGAAGACCCGGCCGCCGCCTTCGTATCGCGGTATGCCTTAGGACGCGATTATCACAAGCTGCTGCGGAATAGATTGCAAAAACTGGCGGACAAAATCGCCGAGGAGATTGGCCCGTTCGGTTATCGGGCTTTTGTGGATAGCGCGCCGGTGTTGGAAAAAGCTATCGCCGAGAAAGCCGGCTTGGGCTGGATAGGCAAGCACAGCAACCTGATCAATCGCCGGGCTGGCTCCTGGTTTTTTCTCGGGGAAATTTATACCGATCTGGCATTACCTAGCGATCAGCCCGTCAGCAACCACTGCGGACAATGCCGGGCTTGTCTGGACATTTGCCCGACGCAAGCCATCGTCGGCCCGTATCAGGTTGATGCGCGCCGTTGCGTGTCGTATTTAACTATCGAATTGCACGGCAGCATTCCAGTGGAATTGCGACCCTTGCTGGGTAATCGAATTTACGGTTGCGATGATTGCCAACTGGTGTGCCCGTGGAACCGCTTCGCCAAACTCAGCGCAGAAAGCGATTTTAAACCCCGCCATCGCTTGGACCAGGCGACTTTGCTTGAATTGTTTGCCTGGGCAGAAGCCGAATTTCTGCAAAAAACCGAAGGCTCGGCGATTCGCCGCATCGGCCATCAGCGTTGGCTGCGCAATATTGCCGTGGCACTGGGTAATGGCAAAGCCACTGATGCGGCTAAGACGGCATTGGCCGGCAGATTGAGTGATGAATCGGAGATGGTGCGCGAGCATACACAATGGGCTTTGCAGAAATTGGACAGTTTGCACATTGAACCGGAACTTCCGACAATTTAGAAGCGTCTTTCCCAGTGCAAGCCGGAGCGGAGTGCCATTAACAAACGGGATTGGTAGTTGCGGGAATCGCGAGTAAAAGGGATTTAATCAGCCAGACTGCGATAATCGCCCTACCGCGAAAACTCAGGCTAAAAATGCTTTGGTTACTTGAACTCGCATGAAGTCAAGGTGTATTCTTAGAGCCAGTTAACACAATCCGTTCGAGGCCCAACATGCTGGTCACCGCCTCTTCCCATCAAACTTCGCTATATCGGCTGACCGGTCGCAATCTAGCCGCGAGCGGCGAACAGGCGCCTGTCGAACCTATCGCCCAAACTGCGAAAAGCGCAAACGCCCAATCCGGCCAATACAGTCCGGAACAGCTAAGCCAAATTGCCGAGCTTAAAGCCCGCGACCAGGAAGTTCGGGCGCACGAGCAAGCTCATTTAAGTGCCGCCGGCGGTATCGCCGCGAGTGGTGCTCGTTTTACGTTTGTGACGGGGCCGGATGGTCAACGTTACGCCACCGGCGGTGAAGTGAATATTGATGTCTCAGAGGTTGCTGGCGATCCGGAAGCGACTCTGCGCAAAGCCGAGACTATCCGCCGTGCCGCATTAGCGCCAGCCAGTCCCTCAGGCCCGGATCAAAGCATCGCCGCCAAGGCAGCGGCAATGGCTAATAAAGCCCGCGGAGAATTGTTGAATTCGCAAAAGCAACCCAGCCGTAACGGCGAGCTCCTCGACCTGACCGCCTGATCAACGCGGCGCAAACTCCAGACCAAACCCCACGTCCGGCTCTACCCGCACTACAATCGCAGTTTGTATCGGCGCATCGTCGAATTCGGTAGTTTGCACTTCCACTAGCGCGCCTATTGGCGGGATTAATTCGTTGGCACAGAGTAAAAACAATCCAGTCTCGGAAAAGTCCCGCATATCCACCACGACCGCTTCAGCCGATGCCGGCACCGTCATCCTGATTTTGGCACGGTGCTTTAGGCGCGGGTGCCTGCGCTTGTTATCAATCACGAATTCTCCTATCTCGTTTCGGTTCTATCGCACGTGTAGTGATAAAGAAAAGTGCTGTTAATCAGCGACCCACGCCAACCGGCCATCTACTCGCCTAAACCGCGCAATATTAAATACAACCCTAAACTTACCATCGCCAAGCCGCTAAGCAATTTCAGCCAACGACCTTCTTTTTCCTGCAAACGACGCTGACTCAGGGTCACGACTCCCACACCCAGCACAACGACGTCATCCAGCATATAAGCCAGATTGTACAACATTAAATAACCGTAATAGTCCCAGCCGCTTAATTCCCGCAAGGTGAGTATGCGTGTGTAAAGGGCCGGGAATCCGGAGGTACACAACAATTCGACGATCTGGACCAGCAAAGCCAGTACCACGGCCCCCAACATGGCGCCCGCCAAATTCTCGGCTTGCAGGATGCGCCGGATCCGGTTGTAGATACCAGGTTTGGCGGCGGCGGGAATCGACAGGGAAATACCCCTGCCAAACGCCCAAAAATCTTTCAGGTTGATCGCGCCGGCCAACACCGCAATGCCGGCGATAGCCAATTCCGAAGCTCGCGATAAGCCTATCAGTAAAAACAGATTCAACCAGGCGGCCATAAACACGAAGTAAGCCATCCCTTCGACAACCACAAACGCGCCTGCCACCGCCAACATCCGGGGGCGATTATTCATGGGCGCCAGCATCGAAATCATCAGAATCAGCACCCACATCGAACAGGGATTGAAGCCATCCAGCAAGCCCATAGCTAGCGTAAAGGCCGGCAAACCGACCTCGTCAAGACCGATGCGCCTACCGAACCAATTCACGGCAAACACTTCCGGTTCGGGCGCTGCTGGCTGGCTAACCGGCACATCACAGGACTCGCTGACCTGTACTTCGCAGCTACCGGCCTCCGTATCGGCCGCTTCAGTCGGCTGCGCACCGGCAAGCAAGGCATTCCTAATCAAGCCGCTACTACCGGCTTCTTCGGAATACCCGACGACATATTCGCCACGCACAAGAAATGTCGGCAATCTGATTGGACCGGCTTGCCGGGATTCGGTAATCTGTTGCAATCGCTCCAACGCGCTTGGCTCTGCTGAGATATTGCGAATGACGATCCTTAAACCGGGTTGCTCGGCTTGCAGCACCGCCAAAAATTGTTCGGCTTGTTGGCAATGCGGACAACCATTACGTACGAAGGCTTCGATATCGATTCGGTTTTCAACCGCGCCCACAGTCGGCAGTTTTGCCAGCGCAAACATCAGCAGCAAACCGAAACGCATCAGTATCGACGGTAGCTGGACCCAGCATTCCGGAAACAGTTTCAGTATCAGCACTCGCCTATCCTCCCCAATCACGCCAGCAATCTGTGCGGAAGTACGCATTTTATTAGATAATAACAAGTTAAATGAACTGCGCCGAACCAGCAGGCGCCATTTTCGCCCCATTCACACAGCCGCCGCTAACTGCCGCTGGCGAGATCAGATACCGACTTAATGCCTAGACGACCCAGAAGCAGCAAATCGACCGTTAGACGCAGAAAATCGCAACCCCAAGCATCGTGGCTGAAACGCGCGCTGGTTTCACTACTGCTGATCGGTGCATTCGTATTGGCGGCGTATGTCAGCTACCTAGATTACACGGTACGCCAGCAATTCGAGGGCAAGCGTTGGTCCATTCCGGCCCGCGTCTATGCCAGCCCTGTAGAGCTTTACGCCGGCTACGAAATCTCTAGCAAAAATCTGGAAGACTTGCTGCTGGAACTGCATTACCGCCAGGATAATCAACTGGCCGGCGAAGGTTCCTATTCCATCAAGGGCGGCCAAATCAATATCCGCACGCGCGCCTTCAATTTCGGCAATACGCCTCAGGAAAGCCGCAAAATCAGCGTGAGTTTTACGAGCGGCGGCATCGCCGGCATTACTGACGCCGGCACGGGCGAGAGTTTGGCCATCGTCCGCATGGACCCGGTGCAAATCGGCAGCTTTTATCCCACCCGCAAGGAAGACCGGATTCTAATCAAGCTGGACGAAGCGCCGCCAACCCTGGTGCAAGGCTTGCTGTCTACCGAAGACAAAGACTTTTACAACCATTTCGGCATCTCGCCCAAGGGCATCGTTCGTGCCATGTGGTCCAACGTGAAAGCCGGCGGCATGGTGCAAGGCGGCAGCACCATCACCCAGCAGTTGGTGAAAAACTTTTTCCTGAATCCCAAACGCACGTTGCGCCGCAAGCTTAAAGAAGCCCTGATGTCCTTTATTCTGGAATATCGCTACAGCAAGGACGAAATTCTGGAAGCCTATTTGAACGAAATATTCCTGGGCCAAGACGGTGCCAGCGCGGTGCATGGCTTTGGTTTGGCCAGCGAATTTTATTTTGGCCAATCGTTAAAAACTCTGAATTTACATCAAGTCGCCACACTGGTTGCTTTGGTACGCGGGCCGTCCGAATATGATCCGCGCCGCAATCCTGAACACACTTTAGAGCGCCGCAACATCGTCCTGGATGCGATGCACACAGAAGGTTTTATCGACGCCCAACAACTGAACGAAGCCAAAAAACAACCGATAGGCGTGGCGACAGTGATTCATCGCTCCGCCAACCGCTATCCGGGTTTTATCGATCTGGTGAAACGCCAACTGAAACAGGAATATAAAGAAGACGATCTGACCTCCGAAGGCTTGCGCATCGTCACGACCTTGGATACCCGCATCCAGGACACGTTGGAAAAATCCATCGCCAGCAAGCTGAAACACCTCGAGAAAAGTCCGAAAAGTAACGATTTGGAAACCGCCGCCATCGTTACCCGCCGCGACAGCGGTGAAATTGTCGCCCTCGCCGGCGGCCGCGATGCCGAAGACACCGGCTTCAATCGCGCTTTGGACGCGGTGCGGCCGATAGGTTCGCTGATTAAGCCGGTAGTCTATTTGACCGCGCTGGAGTATCCAGACCGCTACACCATCGCCACACCGATCAGCGATACTCGGCTGGAAATTCCAGCCGAAAGAGGCAAAACCTGGTCGCCGGACAACTACGACAACCAGGAACACGGCGTTGTGCCACTACATAGCGCCCTGGCCCACTCCTACAATATGGCGACGGTGCGAATCGGTATGGACATCGGTCTGGCCAAAGTCGCCAACACTTTAAAAAGCATGGGTGTCAGCCGGCCGGTGGATTTGTTCCCATCCTTCCTGCTGGGTGCGCAACCTTTGACGCCGCTGGAAGTCACCCAGCTTTACCAAACCTTGGCCGGCGACGGTTTTGCCACACCGCTGCGTTCGATCCGCGCGGTCAATGCCGCCGACGGCAAGGCCCTGCAAAGTTATCCGTTTACCGTGCGTCAAGCAGTTGATCCTGCCGCCACCTTTATCACCAACACCATTTTGCAGGAAGTCATGTACGCCGGAACAGGACATTCCGCGTATAACTATCTGCCGCAGAACATGGCATTAGTCGGCAAAACCGGCACCACCAACCAGTTGCGCGATAGTTGGTTTGCCGGCTTTAGCGGCGATTTTCTATCGGTGGTGTGGGTGGGCCGTGACGACAACAAACCAACCGGTTTGACCGGAGGAACCGGCGCCTTGCAAATCTGGTCCGAGCTGATGCGGCAAGTGTCGAAGAAGCCGGTCAGCCTGGTACCTCCCGATAATGTACAGATGACCTGGATCGACACTGCCAGCGGTTTGCTCAGCAATGAAGGCTGCCCCGGCGCTAAATTGATGCCGTTCGTGGACGGCTCCGGCCCCAGCCAATTTGCCGACTGCGGAGCGAGCCCGGAATCCGGCGAAAGCTGGCTTAATAACCTGAACCCTTTTTAACTATGTTGCTTAAACACTTTTTTGCTCTGATTTTCCTGATCGCCACCACCTCGTCAGCCTGGGCCGACGAAACACCGATTGCCCGATTGAAAAGCTTTTTAGCCAGCAGCAGTTCCTTGACGGCGGATTTCAAGCAAACCAGCTTCGATAAAAGCGGCCGCCCCGCGCAAAACAGCACCGGTAAATTTTATCTGAGCCGGCCCGGCAAATTTCGTTGGAACTACCAAAAACCCTTTGTGCAAGAGATTGTGTCCAATACCGGCAAAGTCTGGTTTTACGATGCCGACCTGGAACAGGTGACGGTCAAACAGTTGGACGATTCGCTGGGTTCCACGCCGGCATTGTTATTGACCGGCGAAGTGGATATAGAGGAAAAATTCATCCTGCAGGAACAAGGCAAAGAAGACGATGGCATGAACTGGGTGAAACTATCGCCCAAGAATGAAGAAAGCGGGTTCAAGTACATTTTGATCGGCCTGAACGGCAACCAATTGGGCGGTATGGAGCTAAGCGACAATTTCGGCCAATTAACCCGAATTTATTTTTCCAACATCAAGCTCAATCCCAAGCTGGACGACGCCTTGTTTAATTTCAAAGCGCCGAAAGGCGTGGATGTGTTTGAAAATTAGCCGCCGTCAGCCCGGTTTACTAATCCCCAGCTTTTCCATCCGCGACCGCAAAGTCGTGGATGGCACCCCCAAAATCTTCGCAGCCCCCTGATTACCGGCAATTCGCCAGGACGTCGCTTCCAGCGCTTTCAGAATATGCGCGCGCTCGGCTTCGTCCAGCGTGACAATCGGTGCAGCGTTGGGCGCGCCACCGGCCCCCATCACATTCACGCAATCCACGGCGGCCAGTTGACTGCCTTTAGTTAAAATCACCGCACGTTCGATGATATGTTGCAGCTCGCGAATATTGCCGGGCCAGAAATAACTTTGCAGATCAGCCATCATCCGTTCCGGAATAGACTGGATTTTCTTGCCGAATTTAACGGCGTACTTATCGATGAAATGCTTCACCAAAAACGGCACGTCTTCCTTGCGTTCCCGCAGCGGCGGCAAATTGATGGGGAAAACATTCAGACGGTAATACAAGTCGGCACGGAATTTACCCTGCTGCGAAAACTGCGCCAAATCCCGGTGAGTGGCGGCGATGACCCGCACATCACAAGTCAGGGTTTGGGTGCCGCCCACCCGTTCGAATTCGCCTTCCTGTAGCACCCGCAACAATTTGGCCTGCATCTCCAACGGCAATTCGCCGATTTCATCCAGAAACAAGGTACCGCCGTTAGCCAGTTCAAAACGTCCCAATTTGCGAGCAATCGCCCCGGTAAACGAGCCCTTTTCGTGACCGAACAACTCGCTTTCGGCGAGATTTTCCGGGATCGTCGCGCAATTCAATTTCACCAGAGTCTTGTCTTTGCGGGCACTGAGATTGTGAATCGCTCGGGCGATCAATTCCTTGCCGGTACCGGTCTCTCCGGTAATCAACACTGTTGCGTCGGTATTAGCTACCTGCCTGACCAGATCCATGGCTTGATGCAATGCAGGGGAGTTACCGATCAATTCCTCGCCGTCCCGGCTGGCCAAGACCTCTTCTTGTAAATATAGATTGATGCCGCGCAAGGTATTGCATTCCGCTTCCGCCTGTTGCCGAGCTTTGCGTTCGTTGATGTCGCGCAAAATCAGGATATACAGTTTCTGGCCGATGGCTTCCACGCGGGAGATGGTCGCTTCGATAGGAAAAATACTCTCATCGGCGCGCACCGCGCTCATGCCTTCCGAGACCCAAATCGCCTGCTCCGCCGGCACGCCGTTGCGAAAATTAGTCAGGGTTTTGTAAAGCTCGGGCGACAGAAATCTATCCACAGCCCGGCCAATGCTGTCGGCGGCTTTGCAGCGAAACATCTGTTCGGCCGCCGCGTTGAATAAGGTAATCCGCCCGACGTCATCCAGCGTCAGAATCGCATCCATCGCGTTCTCGAAAATCCGCGACAGGCGTTGCTCTTTTTCTTGCAACTCCAACTTTAACTTTTGCAGCGTCAGGTGGGTTTGCACACGCGCAAGCACTTCTTCGTACTGAAACGGCTTGGTGATGTAATCGACCGCCCCGACTTGAAAACCTTTTAATTTATCGGCGGTATCCGCCAACGCGGTCATGAATAACACCGGAATATCGCGCGTCGTCGGAATGGTTTTCAGGGTCTGGCAAACGGTAAAGCCGTCCATGCCCGGCATCAGCACATCCAGCAAAATCAGGTCGGGCAATTGGGCCACGGCTTGGACCAGGGCAATTTCTCCCGTTTCCGCGCGCAACACGTCAAACCCGGCTTCATCGACCAAACCCGCCAACTCTTCCAAGTTGACCGGATTGTCGTCCAGCATCAAGATTAACGGTTTATCGCGCTGGCGCTTATGAGTCATGCCTATCTCCTTCTTAACCGATCCCAAATATTGGCGGCAGCATCATTCCTGAAACTCGTGCAAATATTCCTGAATAGCCGGCTCCAGCCGAATGCTGGCTTGTTGCAGTAACTCGTAACTGGCGGCCGCATCAGTGAACGCAGCCTCGTGGCCCATCGTCTCCAGCTGCTGGGCTATCTTGCCGAACGGGAAGGCGCCGATGCTGTTAGCCGAGCTTTTCAGGGTATGTGCGGATAGCCGTAACAATTCGGCATCCTGACGCTGTATCGCATCGGCCATGTCATTCAGCAGCGGTGCAGACTGTTCCTGAAATAAAGTCATCATTTTGCACAACATCTGCTGTCTACCGCGCACCCGGCTTAAGGCTTGTTGCCAATCCAGCGCCGGCTCCGCCAACAGCGCCGACGCCATGCTGTGCTTATCCGCTTGCTCTGTTCCCGCCATATTCCAACACTCCACCATTGCCAACAAATCCTGCTCCTGCACGGGTTTGGCGATGTAATCGTCCATACCAACGGCTAAACAGCGTTCCCTATCACCTTTCAGGGCGTGCGCGGTCATCGCGATAATCCGCATATGTTTACCGGTCTCGCGCTCGCTGGCCCGAATCGCATCGGTAGCCTGAAAACCATCCATTACCGGCATCTGCACGTCCATTAAGATCAGATCGAACAAAATATCGGTAGCCAATATATCCAGTACCTCCTGGCCGTTGTTGGCCACCTTCACGGTATGGCCGCGCTCTTCCAGCAACACCACAGCCATGTATTGGTTAACCGGATTATCTTCCGCCAACAAAATTCTTAACTTACGTGGCGGCTCGGCCAATACTGTCAGCGCGGCTTCTGCGGCTTTGGCGGATTTACCCAACGCCGATTGAATGGCATTCCACAATTCCGAATGTTTGACCGGTTTACGCACATACAAATTGATGCCCAAATCGTGGCAGCGTTCGCAATCGTCCGGCCGGTCGGCAGACGACAACATCATGATGGTTACCGGCTCGAAGCGTTGATCCTCTCTGATGGCTTGCGCCACCATAAAGCCGTCCATGATCGGCATCATCGCATCGAGTAAAATCAAAGCGTAGGCTTCGCCGGTTTCCGCCATACTCTTCAATGCGGTGATGGCCGCCTCGCCGCTATCCACCGTGGTGGGCCGCATGCCCCAATGGTTCAAGATTTCCGAGAACACCCGTAAATTGATGGCATTGTCGTCCACGATCAACACCGGTAGATTTTTCACGTCTATCAGTGGCTGAAATGGCGCGTCGGCCTCGCTTTTAGTGTGCCGGTCAAACACGGCGGTAAAGAAAAAAGTGCTGCCTTTATGTTCTTCGCTTTCCAATGACAAATGCCCGCCCATCAACTCGACCAAGCGCGAAGAAATCGACAAACCCAGGCCGGTGCCGCCGAATTTGCGCGTGGAGGATGCGTCTATCTGCGCGAAGGCTTCGAAAATAAGCTGTTGTTTATCGGGGGAAATACCGATACCGGTGTCGCTGACCGCAATCTGCAAACAAACCTTGTTTTCATCGACCGATTCCGGTTTGACTTGCACCACGATTTCGCCGTGCTGGGTAAATTTGATGGCATTGCCGACCAGATTAATGATGACTTGATTCAAACGGCCAACGTCGCCCAGCAAATCGTCCGGGGTTTCCGGGTCGATGCGCAACATCAACTCTAGATCTTTTTCATGGGCATGGCCGGCCAGCAGCTTTAAGGTGTCGCCGAGGCTTTCGCGGACTTTAAACGGTGCATGATCGAGTTCGAGCTTACGCGCCTCAATCTTGGAGAAATCCAGAATGTCATTGACGATGCGCAGCAAAGCATCCGCCGAGCTGTTCGCCATCCCCAGAAACTCGCGCTGCTGCGGGGTGAGTTCGGTGCGCAAGGCCAAGCCTATCATGCCGATGATGCCGTTCATCGGCGTGCGGATTTCATGGCTCATATTAGCCAGAAACTCGCTCTTCGCGCCGGCGGCCTGCAATGCCGCGTCGCGGGCGGACAGCAAGGCTTGGCGCATTTTTTCCAGATGCTCGGCCAACGCCGCTACTTCGGTAATTTTGGTGCCGGAATTAAATTGCCCGGTGTGATTGCCGGCGGCGATTTGTTCGGCTTCGTCGCGTAAACGTTCCAGCGGCATAACCAGTTTGCGCCCGAACAATCCCACCACCAGCAGCGTCAAGCCCATGTAAACCGCGACAAAATAGGCGCTACGCTGATAGATCGTGGCAATGTCGCGTTGAATCTGCCGCTCGTCGTAACCCAGTCTTAGCATCGCCAAAGAGCCGTCTTCAGGATTCAAAATCGGTACGGCCAAAAAATAAATATCGTCGTCGTGCTCGCCGAAGAAAAAATCTTCCTGAAATTGCTGCTGCGCATTCAGTTCGATGTCGGCGCGAATATTGCCGCGCTCAGTGGCGATTTCCGCAAACGCCAAACGGCCATTTAACAGAAATTCGCCTAACAAGCCTTGCAATTCGCCGGCCTTGCTATGCTCCAGCCTCGGCGTAACCAGATTACTGAACAGCAAGGCATCGGAGCGGACGTAATTGACAAACTGCGCTTCCAGACTGGGTTTGATTACCCGATAAATGCCGAACAACAACACCGGCACCAGCAGTAAATGAATGCCGACCACAGCCAGAATCATTCGGCCGTTAAAACTATGAAAAAATCGACTCATTCCAGGGCTCCCTGCCATAACACGTTAACCGCTTTAAGGCCTTGATTGGACCGAACCTGATCTTCCCACAAATAGGTCACCGTGCCCGGATTCTGTTGCAGCGTATCGACCAAGCTCTTCAGATCGTTAAAACTCTCCGGACGTTTACCGCCGAGGCGGAAAACCACCGATATGGTTTGGCTTTCATAGGCATTCGCCGACATGAAGGCCACTTTTTGCAGAAATACTTCGAAAATTAACGGATCGCTGATATTCAATAGGGGCACGGGATGTTCACCGCCCTTTTCCAGCGGTACGCCCAGAAATAATTTTCTGGCCTCTTGCACGGTTAAAGCCGGTATCGACGAGTTGGCGCTGGTGGCCAATACCAGAGAATGGCGAGTGATAGCCCATAGGCTCTGCGCTCCAAGCAGCAACAGCAAAGCAACGATGCAGAGACCGCGCAGCAGCTTCATGGGAACACCGCGCTCCATTGAAACATCACTTGCCCGAAATGATCGTCGCGCAAATGATCGCGGGAGGCTTCTAGCTTTAGGGCATTCGTGTGGTTGAGTTTGTAGCGTATGCCGCCGAGAAACCTGTCCTCGACATATTTAGGAAACATCGCCAGGTAGGGATCGTCCTTGCCGCCAAAAGTGCCTTCGACGCGCCCGACCAAAGTCCAGGCCGGATTGAGGTCCCATTCGACTTGCCCGTAAGTGCTGAGAAAATCATCGTGGGTTTTGCCGCCCAACGGACTTTCCAAGGTATTGTTCACATAGACAATTTCGCTTAGTAGCCGCACTGCTTGGATTTGTTTATTGGCGTAGGCACTGGCGACGAATTGACTGACGTTTCTAACGGCGGGCTCATCGGAGCGAATTTGGTTATAAGCCCCGGAAATACCAAATTCGTCCACGCCGAAGCTGATAGGTTGATAGCCCAGCCGAAATGACACACCGGGTCGACGTGATCCGCCCGGCTCCACCAGATTGAACGCTTCCAAACCTTTATTAATTTGCGGGCCCGCACCAGCGCCAACCGTGTAATACAAGCCGCCCTCACCCAGATCGTGGACGCCTTCCCATAAAAACCCGGTCAAATGATTGGGAATCACGCCTCCCGCCGTTTCGAAAGCCATAATACCTGGCCTGCTGATCGTGGTTTGCAGAAACGCGCCGTGGTGGAACTGCATGTTCCAATAGCCGATCGGGTTATGAAAGCGCCCCAACCACAGCGTGGCTTCGTCGCCGACATGCATGCCTAATTGAAAGCGTTCCAGATTATGGGTTTTGGTGCTGACCAGCCATTCGCCGAGAAAGCGGAAGCGCTGATAGTCGGTGGTGTAAAACACGTTAATCTCGGGGATAACGTCACCTGTACTGAGTTTTTTCTGCGGTTCTTGATCGAAACGTTCGATGCCGGTCACAGCCGGAAACAATAACAAATCACCCGGCAGTCCGGTGGTGCCATGGCTGGGCATATGTCCCATATGACCCCCGGCAACTACAGAGGCAGGCACTATGGCTGCGAGTGCGCAGACATAGGAAACGATAGCAGCGTTTAGCGTTTTGAATATGGCCGGATAGTATCGTTGCCGCATGCGGACTCTCAAGCATTTCATCGGTAGCACACTCATACTACCTAGTTAATTGGGAATATTCTCCCGATACGTTTAAAGCGAAATGTATCACATATTTTTGAATGGTTGACGATATTTCGTCAAAACTTAAGTGCAGATCAAACACCTGAGCAGCATCATTCAAGACAGAGGTAGATTTGATTAAACCCGCATTTGCCCGCCAATTACAAATCTTCAAGCCAGCGCTGGAGATACCCCTGTAGCGACAGCCATTAACCTAAAAATTCATACCAACTTTAAACCTGCAAAAGCGTCTAACGCCCCTGCATCATCGACTGGCGCTGACACCTTGTACGACATTTCGTAAGCGATACGATATTTAGTGCTGAAATCAACAATTTCTTGTGCATTTTTTCACTGTTTTCCAGCATTGCCAGCTCATAAAATAATGCATAAACAATTACTTAGAATAATTAAGGTGCACGCGGTTTTGTAGTGGCATTGGTTTTGCGCTACATAAAGTAGCTCTGCAATGACGAAGAGCGGAATACCCAACAAACCCATAGCGCATTATTTTCAGATATTCGGATTACGAGGTGATCACCATGAAAACACTCCAGCAGATTACTCGTTGCAAAAGGTGCGGCGACTTATTGTCAGCCCATGAAAAGTCACATACCGCCCACGAAGGCCTCTGTGCATTTTGCGCCCAGATGCGTAGTGAAGCACTGGAAATTCACCAAGAAATACATACAAAAAACCGCGTGGCAAAAATTCACTTCAGATTGGTTTAAGCATGGCTTTGTTATAAGGCTGGCCGCGCCACAATGAAAGTTTGCCGATAACCATCGTAGGCTTGAGGCCACGTTCAACCGGATCGCGAAATGGCGTCGTTATTCAGCGCCTTAGCTGCCCACAGCGAAACGATTGGCGCGAATACCTGAAACATGCGCATCAGCTCGCTAAGTTTTTATAACCCCAACATAAGGAGACAAACTATGAATTCCGAAGACATCCTGAAAACTTGTATACGCGAATTAAAGCGCTGCGGCATAAGCTTCGTACTGATCATAATCGGCGTATTTCTGGCCACCCAAAACGCCCCCGCCGCAACCATGCCAAAACCCAAGCAATGCATAGGGAGCATGGAAACGATTAACGCACTTGCCTCCCGCCCTCTAAAACCCGGCACTCGTGCGTTGGTCCAGCCGGTTAGCAATTCGCTCCATCAGTTTCATAACAAACAAACTTACAGTAAATGCGTTGGAAGCCTGGCCGAAAACAAAGCTAGCAAACAATACAAATGAGTGTTTTTCGGCAATCCGTATAATTTTGAATCGTCCGCGCGGACAACCCAGATAGCCATCCCGAATCCCAAGTCACTCGTCAAGGCGACGTCAACACGGCACCAAGGCTTTTTTTGATCTATCTGCAACATTTAGATGCAAGTTGTTAACTTTTAGCTTCATCTGATAGCAGCGGGCCAATACGCATCCGACAAGCCTGAGCAGAATCAACTGTGCGATTGTCTTTGTCGTGTTTATGCTGTTTAGTGTCAGCCCCATCCCGATTACCAGCAGCATCGGTTTATACCTAGTGATTTTCAGGCCGCGTTGGTTTAAAGAACTGACCAACTACGCCGATAAAGCAGACTGATATTCTCCTATCGCCTTCCTGCTTCAGCCTTCAGCACGGGCTGATTTCCTATTGCGGTTTTTATTCAGCCCGGCAAAGTATAATAAACTCACCAATTTGAATCCTGATTCCCAACCACCAGAACCACCCATGACCGCTGACCGCGACCATCCCCCCTCCCAAGCTGACAAACACCTAACCTACAGATTCTCAGTCGCCCCCATGCTGGATTGGACTGACCGACACTGTCGGTATTTCCACCGTACTTTATCCCACCATGCCTTGCTATACACGGAAATGGTCACCACCGGCGCCATCTTGCACGGCAACCGCGACCGGCATTTACAGTTCAGCTCAGAGGAACACCCACTGGCTTTACAGCTAGGCGGCAGCAATCCAGCCGATTTAGCGGAATGCGCCAAAATTGCCGCCGACTATGGTTACGACGAGATCAATTTAAACGTCGGCTGTCCCAGTGATCGCGTGCAAAATGGCCGCTTCGGCGCCTGCTTAATGGCAGAACCCGAACTGGTCGCCGAATGCGTAGCGGCAATGCGGGAAGCAGTATTGATGCCGGTGACGGTGAAATCGCGGATTGGTATCGATGATCGCGATTCTTACGCAGAACTGACACACTTCATAAGCACTGTAGCGGCGGCCGGTTGCGAGACCTTTATCGTGCACGCCCGCAAAGCTTGGCTATCAGGGCTTTCACCCAAGCAAAATCGCGACGTACCGCCGCTACGTTATGACGTGGTGTTGCAATTGAAACACGATTTTCCGATGCTCAATATTGTTATCAACGGCGGCATCGAATCCTTGGATAGCTCGCTCCATTTATTAGAGCAACTTGACGGCGTCATGCTAGGCCGGGAGGTTTATCACAATCCCTATCTACTAGCAGAAGTAGACCGGCGCTTGTTTAACGACGAGCATTCCATCCCGTCGCGGCAAGAAACGGTATTAGCCCTGTTGCCTTATATAGAGCAGCAATTACAACAAGGCGTGAGACTGCATTGCATCACCCGACACATGCTAGGGCTGTTTCATGGGGTCGATGGCGCGCGGGCCTGGCGCCGCCATCTCAGCGAAAACGCCACCCGTTTTGGCGCCGGTAGCCAGGTGGTTTTGGACGCCTTAGAATTTACAGTTTGATGCTGTATACTCACGACATTTTTTTACTCGAGGGCGGCAATGGAAGAATATTTCTCCAAAATCATTCAAGCAATAGGCGAAGATGTGAATCGGGAAGGTTTGCGGGACACGCCTAAACGTGCCGCTAAAGCCTTCAAATTCCTGAATAACGGTTACGAAAAAACCCTGGAAGAGGTATTGAACGGCGCGATATTTGAAGCCGATACCGAAGACATGGTGATCGTAAAAGACATCGAGCTTTACTCTTTGTGCGAGCATCATTTATTGCCCTTTATTGGCAAATGCCACATCGGTTATTTGCCTAAAGGCAAAGTCTTGGGCTTGTCCAAACTGGCCCGTATCGTTGATATGTACGGTCGGCGGCTGCAAATTCAAGAACAATTGACTCGGCAAATCGCCAAGGCTGTGGAAACCGCCATCGACGCCCGCGGCGTAGCGGTAGTCATCGAAGCCAAGCACTTATGCATGATGATGCGCGGCGTGGAAAAACAAAACTCGGTGATGACCACATCGGTCATGCTGGGTATCTTCAGAGAAGAAATAAGCACCCGTTCCGAATTCCTGAACCTGATCAATCGCAAGTAACCATGACTGAAACCGGCCAAAAAAAGATCGGGGTGTTACTGGTCAACCTGGGCTCGCCCGCCTCCCCAAAAACCGGCGACGTACGCCGCTTCCTGCGCGAATTTCTCGGCGACCCGCGGGTGGTCAATCTGCCCAGACCCTTGTGGTGGCTGATCCTGAATTTGTTCGTGCTGCCGTTTCGCCCTAAAAAATCGGCGCATGCCTATCAATCGATCTGGACCGAGCAAGGCTCGCCCTTGATCGTATTCACCGAAAAGCTGACCGCCAAATTGCAAGGTTTTACCGGTATAGACGGCGCCGATTTAATCATCGATTGCGCGATGCGCTACGGTAAGCCGGCGTTGCGGGAAAAATTGCAAAATTTTCAAAAACAAGGCGTCCACGAAATCGTTATCCTGCCACTCTATCCACAGTATTCCTCCACTACTACCGCCTCGATTTTCGACGTGGTGGCCGAGGAATTTGTCAGTTGGCGGCACATGCCCGGCCTGCACTTCATCAGCGACTTTCATGAACACCCCAGTTACATCGAAGCCCTGGCGCAATCAGTCCGCCAGCATTGGCAAGCCAACGGCCAAGCGGAATTGCTGTTGCTGTCATTTCACGGCTTACCGGCCAAACTGACCGAATGGGGCGACCCGTATTTCTATCAATGCCAAACCACCGGCCGCCTGCTCGCCGAGCAATTAGGCCTCAAAGACCAACAATGGAAATTGGTATTTCAATCGCGCTTCGGCAAAGCCGAATGGCTGAAACCGTACTGCGTGGAAGTGTTGCAAGAACTACCGCAGAAAGGCGTCAAAAATGTCGACGTGATTTGTCCGGGATTCTCGGTAGACTGTCTGGAAACGCTGGAAGAGATCGCTATCGCCAACCAAGAGATATTTCTGGAAGCCGGTGGCGAGACGTATCGTTATATTCCGTGTTTAAACGACAGCGACGCTCATGTCGAGGTGATGCTTGATTTAATTAAAACCGTGCACTAAATAAAGCGCGGCCACTAAAAAACCGGGGGTAATATGCAACAAAACATCTTACAAAGCTGGAACGACGAATGGCCGACAGTGCGCTCGAGCCACCCCTTGCCCACCGGTGAAGGCGTCATCGACCAAGGCGCGTTTAACACCATAGAAGTGGACGAATTGTTCGATTACGTCAACTACGCCAGCACCACCGCCGGTAAATCGGTGCTGTATCGTTCGCTAAGCCAACCCTTGGATAATCTGGAGGCGATAGCCGCCAAACAAGCCGCAGTGCGGGAAATTCAAGACAACCCCGATGTGCGCGCCAATGTGGAAAACATTATCGCCAATGCCGCCGCTTCGGAAAACCGGCTTTACTTGTTATTGTTCGGCGAGTTTCTCGGCGGTTTCGGCACGGCTCGAGAGGATAATCAAATCGAAGGTTACGGCTACAAACAATACGTGCGTGGTGTGCGCGTGGTCTTGAATCTGGTCGGTGCGATCTACAACTCCGGCAAACCGCAAAGCCCTTACCTGCAAAGCGTGTTCGAGAAAATCGGCAATTTTTCGCATAGCAACGAATACTCGCTGATGGTCGGCCCGGTTTACAACAGCGAAAAAGGCCTGCAAAGCAAAGAAGAGCGCAAAAACTCCTTCTCACCGGCGACAATCTTCCGCCCCACCCTGTTCAAACCGATGTTGATCGCTCTACTGATCGCCGCCATCTGGGGCTTGATGCAGATTTTCCCGACCGATATGTTCCAGGTCACCCGCGACGGCTTGTCGGTAGCTTCGGTGTTTTTCCTGCCCTTAGCCTTGGCTTATATTCCGGTCATTGGCGGCTACGATAGAGACAACTGCATCATACCCCTGCGTAACATTTATAAAAATTCGCAGGCGCTCGGCGACATGCTGGACGGTCTGGGTCAGTTGGATGAGTTATTGGCTTTTATTAAATACGCTGAAGACTTCGGCAGCGAGATGGTACTACCTGAACTGAATGCCAGCGAACGTCACAATATCAAATTAGTCGCCGCGAAAAACCCGGTACTGGGCCAGAAAAATCCCGCCTATGTCGGCAACGATTTCAGCATGGACGACGAACGTCTGGTGTGCGTGACCGGTCCGAACAGCGGCGGCAAAACCGCATTTTGCAAAACCATCACGCAAATTCAATTGTTGGCGCAGATCGGTTGTTTCGTGCCGGCTCAGGCTGCCAATTTAAGCGTGGCGGACCGCATTTTCTATCAATGCCCGGAGATCAGCCATCTCGATGACGGCGAAGGCCGTTTCGGTACGGAATTGAAACGTACCCGCGATATTTTCTTGGCCAGCAGCGCAAAAAGCTTGGTGGTGCTTGACGAAATGGCGGAAGGCACTACTTTTGAAGAGAAGATGCAGTCGTCTATCGACGTGCTGGACGGTTTTTACCGCAAAGGTAACAGTACTATTTTGATTACCCACAACCATCAATTGGTGGATGAGTTCGTGAAACGAAAAATCGCCGTGCCTAAACAAGTGGAATTTGCCGACGACTTGCCGACTTTTAAATTGATCGCCGGCATTTCCAGAGTCAGCCACGCCGACCGGGTCGCGAAGAAAATTGGTTTCTCCAAACAAGACATCGATAACTATTTAGCAAAATCATGAAAATCGGCACCCCTGACAGCGGCAGCGCCACCAAAGCTTTATTGCTGGGCAGCGGCGAATTAGGCAAAGAAATCGCCATTTCGCTGCAACGCTATGGCGTGGAAGTGATTGCGGTTGACCGCTATGCCGGTGCCCCGGCTATGCAGGTGGCGCATCACAGCCACGTGATTGATATGACCGACGCGACAGCAGTAAAAACCCTGATTGCCCGCGAACAGCCGCATTACATCATCCCCGAAATCGAAGCGATTGCCACCGAGGCCTTAGCGGAGATTGAAGCTCAAGGTGAAACCACTATTGTCCCTAATGCTAGGGCGATTCAATTGACTATGAATCGTGAAGGCATCCGCGAGCTGGCAGCCGCTGAACTAGGTCTACCGACATCGAAATACGCTTTTGCCGACACCTTCGAGCAATTGAGGAGCGCAATTGATAGCGGCATAGGCTACCCCTGCTTTATCAAGCCAACGATGTCGTCGTCCGGCAAAGGCCAGTCCATGGTGAAAAGCGCCGATCAGCTAAAAGCCGCCTGGGACTACGCCAAAGCCGGCGGTCGTGCCGACACCGGCAAAGTGATTGTCGAAGCGAAAATCGACTTTGATTTTGAAATTACGCTACTCACTGTCCGGGCGTTGGATAGCAACGGCCAAGTGCAAACCTATTTCTGCGAACCCATCGGCCACCGCCAGGAGAACGGCGACTACCGGGAAAGCTGGCAACCACAGGCGATGAGCAGCAAGGCCGTTGAGTTATCTCAGCAAATCGCCGACAAAGTGACTACCGCATTAGGCGGCTTGGGTTTGTTTGGTGTGGAATTATTCATCGCCGGCGATCAAGTCTGGTTTAGCGAAGTCAGCCCCAGACCGCACGACACCGGCATGGTGACGATGGCCAGCCAGCGGCAGAGCGAATTTGATTTGCATACCCGCGCCATTCTTGGCCTGCCGGTCAACACGGCGCTAGATAAAACCGCCGCCAGCGCGGTGATTTTAGGCGGCATAGACGCCAAAACCGTGAGCTATGCAGGCTTGGCACAAGCATTGGCGGTCGCAGACACCGACATTCGCCTGTTCGGCAAACCGGAGGCTTTCGTGTCAAGGCGCATGGGTGTGGCGCTCGCCACGGCCGACAACGTCAATGATGCTCGCGCTAAAGCGTTACAGGCCGCCAGCCTAATTCGTGTGACTGAATGAGTCCAATCGGTAAAAGGTGACGCGATGAAACCCCTGTTGATTGCCACACTATCGATAGCGCTCATCACCGATGCGGGGGCCGACATTTTTAAATACACCGATCCTAGCGGTCGGGTGTATTACACCGACGAACCGAAAAAGGGCTTTGATTACCGCTTGATCATTCGCACCCGACCGCGTACTTATAAACACGACCTAAAGTTCATGTCGGGCAACAAGCTCAAGTTCAACGACTTAGTCGCCAAGGCCGCGGCCAAACATCAAATGGACCCAAAACTGCTGCATGCGGTGATTCAAGCCGAATCGGCCTATAACCCCAATGCGGTGTCCTCGGCCGGCGCGGTGGGCTTGATGCAACTGATGCCGGATACCGCGCGCCGCTATGGCGTGACCGACCGGCGCGATGCCGAACAGAATGTCGATGGCGGCACCCGCTACTTGAAAGATTTACTGGCGATGTTCAACTCCAATCTGACCTTGGCGGTAGCCGGTTATAATGCCGGCGAAGGCGCGGTGATGAAATACAATAATAGCGTGCCGCCCTATCCCGAAACCCGCAATTATGTGCAGCACGTGATGGCGCTGTATCGGAAGAGTTAATTGAAAGCTGCTGCCCTCAAGCAATTGATTGCCGGCTCGACCGAACTGTTTTCCCTGCCCGATATTTATTTTCAACTCAGCGAAATGATTCGGGATTCGCGTTATTCTCTGGCTGACATCGGCAAGGTCATTGCCAAGGACCCTGCACTCAGTGCGCGTTTGTTACGGGTAGTAAATAGTCCTTTCTACGGTTTTCAAGCCAAAATCGACACCATTTCCCGCGCCGTTACCGTAATAGGCATCGACGACTTGAGTAACCTGGTATTGGCAACCACGGTCGTTGATCGCTTCGGAAAAATCCCCGGCGAACTGATCGACATGACCTCGTTTTGGATGCGCAGCATTCATTGCGCGGTGATAGCCCGACTGCTGGCAAAAGCCAGCGCCGTGCTGCATACCGAAAGACTTTTTCTGGCCGGCCTTTTACACGACATAGGCTCACTGATACTCAGTCAAAAAATGCCCGAGCAATATCTAAGCGTATTGCTTGCCGCAGACCACAACCGCGCTTTGTTGGCCGGTTTCGAACAAGAACTGATTGGTTTCACTCATGCTGAGGTCGGCGGGGAATTACTAAAAATCTGGGGCTTACCGGAATCCCTCTACGAAACCATAGGCTGTTATCTGAATCCTGCCGATGCCCAAATACACAAACTGGACGCTCATTTACTGCATATGGCGGCGCGCTTGGTCGATAGCGGCCAACAAGCCGATGGCTTGGAAATAGCCGTAGCTGAATTTTCTAACCAATCGTTAACGCTGGTGCGTCTGACACGAGAGCAAACCATTTCGATAATGGAGCAGGTGGAAGAGGAGTTTTTGCAGATGTTTGAATTACTCGGACCGAACAAAAAATTTCACTAAACGGTACTGGCAAGCATTTTCTGCTACCGTAAGTCGCGGTAAATCAGAGAATATTGACCCCAAACTTGTCGAGTAAAGCCACCAATTTTATCAAGGGCAATCCTACTAATGCATTGGGGTCCTCGCCGACAATTTTACTAAATAGCGCGATCCCCAAACCCTCGGATTTGAAGCTGCCGGCACAGTCGAAGGGCCGATCCAAATCAATGTATTTTTCAATCTGCGACGAGGTCAGCGTTTTGAATTGCACACTACAAACATCCATATCGCTCAGGTGCCGGCCCGATACGCTATTAAAAACGCAGACTCCAGTATAAAATTGCACGGTCCGGCCGGATTGCTTGGCAAGTTGTTGAATTGCCGCGTCGCGCCCGCCGGGTTTTCCCAATATCTCTTGGTCCAGCACGGCAACCTGATCGGAACCGATGATTAAATGATTAGGGTATATTTTGCCGACTTCTTCAGCCTTCGCCAGCGATAATCTGCGCACCAAAGCATAGGGCGATTCGCCGGCTTGCGGGCTCTCATCGACGTCACTGCTGCAACTTAAAAAAGCAAGACCCAGTTTTTCCAACAACTGGCAACGGTATTTCGAACTCGAAGCAAGGACTATGGCGGTCATCGGTTAGGTAGTGATTTGAGTCGGTGTGCGTTTGACGCAACAGTTAGTTATCTGTATCATTGTACAGTTATGTCAGACAAGTTTCCCGACCTTATCGATCCCTTATTATTCGCCGAAAGACGCGGCGCGTTTTCCGGGGATATAAAAATCGCTGCGCTCGAGCGCTTGTCTGGTAGCGTGATCGATCATGGTGGCAGTGTTAGCGCCAAGGTCGAATTTGGTAAGGAAGGTAAACGCATTGTCGTTGCCGGCCATATCGAGGGTGTTGTGGAATTGGCGTGTCAGTCTTGTTTACAAGCACTGGCTTGGCCGTTGGATATCGATTTTAAATTGGCTGTTGTTGCTTCGCTACAGGAAGCAAAGCAACTGGACGATTGCGAACCGCTATTGCTGGACGGCGACACCGTATCGTTGAACACGGTGATCGAAGACGAAATCCTGCTGGCTTTGCCCGACTACCCTCGGCATGAACACAATTGTCTCGCCCACAACCGTTCGGAAGATGCCGATTACAGCGCAACAGATAGTCAGACTAAGGCTAACAACCCTTTTTCTGTTTTAGCAAAACTTAAAAAAACTGGAGATTGAAATGGCAGTACAAAAGAGCAAAGTATCGCGTTCCAGACGCGGTCAACGTCGTTCACACGATGCATTAGTCGGTAAAACCCTGTCTCAGGATCCGTTGACCGGCGAAACCCATCTGCGTCACCACATGACGCCGGACGGTTTCTTCAAAGGCCGTCAAATCATTGCCGGCAACGACGAAGATTAATCGTTTTAAACTGCCATAGGCCGACTCGTAATTTATTCGCAAATCGAGTCGAGCAGCCCTTAGTCAAAGACGGGCCGCAAGCATCGCGTTTTCCCGCGCAATCGTCAGCACGACGGGCAGTAATATTTGATTTATTGATAGTCTCTGAGTAAGCCAACACGTCGCTGGACAGCTGTTGGCTCCTTTCAACTTCTGGAGTTAGTCCTAAGCGTGAGCTCAACTCTCTCAATTGATGCCATGGGCGGGGATTTCGGTCCTCAAGTGACCGTACCTGCTTCACTGGCCTGTTTACGAAAAAGTCCGGACTTAAATCTGATCATGGTGGGCGATGAGGCGGTTCTTGGTAACCTGCTATCCCAAGCGCTGGTCGAGTTCAAAGGTCGGATCAGTATTCAACACGCCTCGCAAGTCGTCGAGATGGACGAAGCGCCGCAAAAAGCCTTGAAGAACAAAAAAGATTCTTCCATGCGCGTGGCGATAAATCTGGTACAGGAAGGCAAGGCCGACGCCTGTGTCAGCGCAGGTAACACCGGCGCATTAATGGCAACAGCCCGTTTCGTACTGAAAATGATTCCCGGCATCGAACGCCCGGCGATTATTTCCACACTACCGTCTACTTTCGGCCACACCCACATGCTCGATTTAGGCGCCAATGTCGATTCCAGCGCCGAACAACTCTACCAATTTGCCGTCATGGGCGAAGAAGTGGTCAAGGCCGTGGAAAAAATCGAACGCCCTCGTATCGGTTTGTTGAACATCGGCGAAGAAGACATGAAAGGCAACGAACAAGTCAAAGCCGCCGCTAAATTGCTGGAAAGCTCCGGACTGAATTACATCGGTTACGTGGAAGGCAATTCGATTAACGCCGGCAGCGTCAAAGTCGATTTAATCGTCTCGGACGGTTTCGTCGGCAACATCGCCCTAAAATCTATCGAAGGCGCGGCGAAAATGATAGGCAGCAAACTGAAAGACAGTTTTTCGCAAAACTGGCTGACCAAATTAGCCGGATTGATCGCGTATCCTGTTCTGAAACGCTTCAAAGACAGTATAGACCCGCGCCTCTACAATGGCGCCAGTTTCATCGGCCTACGCGGCTTGGTGATCAAAAGCCACGGCGGCGCCGACGCTCTGGCTTTCGAAACCGCCATTCATCTGGCGGAAGTCGAAGTCGCACAGGGCCTTATTCGTAAAATCAGCGAAAAACTAGAACTCGCGCTGGCCCAAAAGGTTGATGAATGACACGCTGGACTCATGTTATCGGTACGGGCGGCTATCTGCCCGAAACCATCCGCACCAATGACGATATATCCGCCACGGTGGACACATCCGACAGCTGGATCTACGAAAGAACCGGTATCAAAAGCCGCCGCATAGCCGGTCCCGACGAAACCGCTTCCAGCATGGCGGAAATCGCCGCCAGACAAGCCATTGACGCAGCCGGAATTGCAGCTGACGAGATCGACATGATCATCGTCGCCACCGGCACACCGGATCGCGTCTATCCCAGTACGGCCTGCCTGTTGCAGGAACGCCTGGGCATCAAGCAATGCGTCGGTTTCGATATTCAGGCCGCCTGCTCGGGTTCCGTTTATGGGCTCAGCATCGCCGATCAATACTTGAAAACCGGTTTTGCCAAAAATGTGTTAGTGGTCGGAACGGAAATTTGCTCGCGTATCGTCGATTGGACCGACCGCGGCACTTGTATTCTGTTCGGCGACGGTGCCGGCGCGATTTTGCTGACCTCCAGCGATAAGCCGGGCATCTTGTCCACGCATATCCACTCCGACGGCGGCTACGAAGATTTATTATATTGCCCCAATCCTCAGGTTGCGGCAGTCGCCAAACAAAACGAAGCCGCCTACATCAGCATGCGCGGCAACGAAGTATTCAAGGTGGCAGTCAACACGCTGGGTCGCATCGTCGATGAAACCTTGGAAGCCAACGGCTTGCAGCAAAGCGACATCGATTGGCTGGTGCCGCATCAGGCCAATACGCGCATCATCGCCGCCACCGCCAAAAAGCTGGGCATGTCCATGGATCAAGTGATTCTGACCCTGGAGAACCAGGGTAACACCTCCTCCGCCTCCGTGTTACTGGCGTTTAACGAAGGCGTGCGCGACGGCCGTATTCAACGCGGACAAACCGTATTAATGGAAGCTTTTGGAGCCGGTTTTACCTGGGGTTCCGCATTAATCAGGTACTAAACATGACGACGATAGAACAAAGTTACAATCTGGCATTCGTATTTCCCGGACAAGGCTCACAAGCTGTCGGCATGCTGGGCACGCTGGCCGCCGCCAACCCATTGGTCAAGCAGACTTTCGAACAAGCTTCCGACGTGCTGGGTTTCGATCTGTGGAATATGGTCGCCAACGGCCCGGACACCGACTTAAATCAAACCCATAACACCCAGCCGGCGATGCTGGCGGCCGGCGTTGCGGTGTGGCGGGCGTGGTGCGAAAAAACCGACATCAAACCCGCCTGGATGGCCGGCCATAGCTTGGGTGAATACACCGCCCTGGTCTGTTCCGGTGCGCTGGGTTATGAAGACGCCATTCGCCTGGTCGCCGAGCGCGGCCGCCTGATGCAGGAAGCGGTACCAGCCGGAAAAGGCGCGATGGCGGCTATTCTGGGCCTGGAAGATCATCAAGTCGTTAACACCTGTGCCGAAGTCTCCAATGGCGAAATCGTTGCGGCCGCCAATTTCAATGCCCCAGGCCAAGTGGTGATTGCGGGCGAAACCGCCGCAGTGGAAAGAGCGATGGAAGCCTTAAAAGCGCTGGGCGCCAAACGTGCATTAAAACTACCGGTTAGCGTGCCGTCCCACTGCGCATTGATGGAAGCGGCTTCCGACAAATTAAACGAAATATTGCAAAGCCTTAACGTCGAGATGCCCAATAGCACGCTGATCCACAACGCCGACGTCAAATCGCACGGCTCGCCGGAAGTGATTCGCTACGCGCTAAAAGAACAATTGTTCAAACCAGTGCGGTGGGTGGAAAGCGTCAAATTCATGCACGAACAAGGCGTCACCGCTTTTGTTGAATGCGGGCCCGGCAAAGTATTAGTCGGTTTAAACAAACGCATAGCGCCTGATGCAACGCATTACACCATTTACGACCCCGAAACCATTGACAACGTTGTGGAGCAACTCCGTGGATAAAAAACTCGCCATTGTTACCGGCGCCAGCCGCGGCATAGGCCGGGCCATTGCCGAAAAATTAGTCGCCGACGGCTTTTTTGTGGTCGGCACCGCCACCTCCGATAGCGGCGCTGAGGCTATTTCCGCTTATCTGGGCGACAACGGCAAAGGCTACAAATTAAACGTCGCCGACGCTGCCGACATCGACAGCTTTATCAAAACCACCGGCGACGCTTACGGCACACCGGCAGTACTGGTCAACAACGCCGGCATCACTCGCGACAACCTGTTGATGCGGATGAAAGACGAGGAATGGGACGACATCATCAGCACCAATCTGACTTCGATCTTCCGGATGAGCAAAGCCGTCTTGCGCGGCATGATGAAAGTCCGTTACGGCCGCATCATCAATATTTCCTCGGTGGTCGGCTCCACCGGCAACGCCGGCCAAGCCAACTACGCGGCAGCCAAAGCCGGCATGATCGGCTTTGCCAAATCCATGGCCAAAGAAGCGGGTTCACGCGGCATTACCGTCAATACGGTCTCGCCGGGCTTTATCGATACCGACATGACCAAGGAACTGTCGGAAGACATCAAGAATGCACTGCTGGGTTCAATTGCGCTGGGCCGCTTGGGTCAGCCGGAAGAAATTGCCCATGCCGTATCGTTCCTGGCCTCCGAACAAGCTTCCTACATCACCGGCGAAACGCTGCATGTGAATGGCGGCATGTATATGCCGTAAAGCCCGGCACATTGCTTCAAACAAAAAAAGGCTAGCAACCCAAAGTTGCCGGCCTTTTTTATTGCCTAATCACCCCCGCTGCAACACCATCGCCACCGCCGCCGCCCGCGTGGAAACGCCGAGCTTTTCAAAGATATGCTCCAGATGTTTGTTCACGGTCCTGGGACTGGTGGTGAGGATGATGCCGATTTCCTTATTAGTCTTGCCGCGGGCAATCCACATCAAAATCTCGGCCTCGCGAAAGGTCAGCTTCAGCTTGTCGCGCAGGGTTTCCGGCGTCCATTGCGCGTCTTCGCGCTGCAATAACAACAGGTATTCGTCCGGGTTTTGACAGGCGCTGACTCGAAGCGTAAAACCCGGCGCAAGGCGGTACGGCTCTGCATCGGCTTCCATATCACTCTTACCACTTTGCCGCAGCCAGCGCTGAAACCAACCTTGCAAGGATTCCGGCAGCACATCGTCGGCTGTTTGCCCAACCCCCTGTAATTCGGCAAAATCTTCCAGCCATTCGCTGGCTGCCGGCGTCAACCAAACGATACGCCCCATCCCGTCGATGGCGACTGCCGCAAAATCATGATGATCCAACAAACTCTGGGCGCGCCGCAAATTGCGGGTTTGGGTTAAATGCACTTCAATCCGCGCTAACACCTCGGCTGGCCGAATCGGCTTGACGATGTAGTCCAGCGCACCCTCGCCAAAGCCGCGCAGCAAACTTTCCAACTCGCTTAACCCGGTCATGAACAGCACCGGGATAGGCGCGGTATCCGGATCCGCCTTCAAGCGGTTACAGGTTTCAAAGCCATCAATACCGGGCATCATCACGTCCAAGAGTATGATATCGGGCTTAATGTATTGAATCTGCTCAATCGCCGAACAGCCATCGGTTGCCACCAACACCCGATAGTTGGCTTCCGACAAGGTATCCGACAACAAGGCCAGATTGCCTGGCGTGTCATCGACAATCAATACCGTACCGTTTACGACAGATGCTGCCATCATCGGGACACCTCCTGTTTGTGCATATTCAATAGTTTTCTAATTTCGCCTATCCGAAATTGACTGGCCAACGCTATCAGTTTGGCAAAAAAAGCACCGTAACGCGGCTCGGTTTCGGCAAGCTGTTCCAAGACCTTTTTCAAACCTAATAAATCGCCAATCCGCACGCATTCCACACACCCAGTTAACAACTCAGGCGGCGGCATTATCAGCGGCTCGGCTGCTTTTTCCGTGGCAGCTGGCGCAACCTCGTTCTGATATAACCAAGCCAACGACAAATACAACTTCAATTTCTTCATTAACTGCGGCACTTGAATCGGCTTGGATAAAAAGTCGTTACAACCGGCATTCAAAGCCGCCAAGCGATCGCTGGGATAAGCGTTGGCGCTGAGTACCAGGATCGGCATGGTCCATGCCTGATCACGCAACTGCATCGCGGTTTCGATACCGCTGATTCCGGTCATCGAAATATCCAACAAAATGATGTCGGGTGGATTTTCCGGCACTTTGAACAAACACTCTTCGCCGGAACACGCCTCACTCAAATAAAAACCCAAAGGCTCCAGCATGGACAGCAATAACTCGCGGTGATCGCGTTGGTCATCTACCACCAAGATTTTTCGGCGCGGACCCTGGTAGCCAATAATCGCCGCTTTGGGATCGGCATCCGCCTCCGCCCCCAGACTGGGCAGCAACAAGCGCACCGTAAAGGTGGAACCCTGGCCGATTTGGCTTTTCACCGTCAACTCCCCACCCATGACCTCGGTGAGAATCTTGCTGATCGTCAAGCCCAAACCGCTACCGGCCACCGCGTTGCCGGTGGGATTATGCAAGCGGGTGAAGGGCTGAAAAATATCCTGCAACTGCTCTTCGTCGATACCGCTACCGGTATCGCTCACCTGAAAATTGGCCACGCCACCGCTGTAACCAATCCGAAACACGATGTCCCCAGCCGAGGTAAATTTCACCGCATTGCTAAGCAAATTGATCAAGATCTGCCCCACCCGCTTTTCGTCGCCCCGGATGCGCTGTGGCAAGGTATGAGAAATCTGACAGACAAAATTCAGACCCTTGTCTTCGGCCTGCAATTTATAGGTGTGTACCAAATGATCAATAAAATCCGGAAAATGAATAGGCTGGTACTTCAATTCAAATTTTCGGGCTTCGATCCGGGCAATATCCAGTATATCCTCAATCAGCGCGCATAAATGCTCACCGCTGCGTTTCAAGGTTTCCACAGCTTGCTGGCGGTGCGCCGGAATACTGGGATCTTGATGCAGGATATGCGCGTAGCCGATGATACTGTTCAAGGGCGAACGAATTTCATGGCTCATATTGCTCAGGAATCGACTCTTCGCTTGATTGGCGGTGTCCGCCATTTTCAAAGCCCGTTGCAGTTTGCCATCCGTCTGTTTATGCTCTTCGATTTCCATCAAAAGCAACTGGGTTTGCTTGGCCGTTTCCTCATGCGCGACGCGGCGACTTTCTGCATTCAGAATCAACCACCAGGTACACAGCCCGATAAACACCAGCAACGACGCATAAATCTTTAGAAAATTATTCAGCAGTAACTGAAACGCCCCCATGTCGTGTTCGACGCTCAGCAAATCCTGATAGTAAATAATGCTGACAAAAATGCCGCTCAACACCGACAAAAACAAAAACATCAAGGTAAAGCGCAGCAACCTCAGGCGGGCGTCCAAACTCATCGCCGCCGGCATGCAACATCGAGCGAGTTTTTCCAGATAGTCTTCAAAACGAAAACCTACTTTGCAGCCATCCAGACAGCGCGCATCCAAGGTGCAACACAAGGAACAGATGCTGCCGGCATAAGCCGGGCAATAGGCTATATCCTCGTGTTCAAACTCGTTCTCGCAGATCGAACATTTGTTGTGCGATTTACGATTATTCTCCTCCCGATTCCGCGCCAGATAATGTTTACCGTCCGATAAGTAAGCAATCGCCGGCACCAATACAAACGCCAATCCCAAGGCAATAAACGCCGAGAACGCCTGCGGATAGACCCCAAATACCCCGGCGTAGGCCAAGATAGACAGCAAGGACGCGCAAAACGTGGAAATGATGCCTACCGGATTTAAATCCGACAGATACGCGCGCTTGAACTCCACCACTTTGGGACTTAAGCCAAAAGGCTTGTTGATCATCAACTCGGCGGCGATGGAACTGATCCAGGCAATCGACATATGCGAAAACAAGCCCAGCACTTTTTCCAAGGCGCCAAACACGCCAAACTCCATCAGCAACAGCGCAATCAGCACATTGAAAAACAACCACACCACACGCCCCGGGTGACTATGGGTTAATCGCGAAAAGAAATTGGACCACGCCAAGGAGCCGGCGTAGGCATTGGTAACGTTGATCTTGATTTGACTGACAATCACAAATAGAGTGGTAGCCGCCAACGCCCATTTTGGATCGTCAAACAATTCGTTATACGCTACCAGATACATTTGCGTCGGTTCGTGGGCATGCGCGGGACTGATACCATGGCGGATCGCCAAATGCGCCAGCAACGCCCCCAACAGTTGCCTTAATGCGCCAAACACAATCCAGCCAGGCCCTGCAGCCACCATGGCCAGCCACCAGCGGGTTTTGTTTGCCTGGTTTTTTTGCGGCATGAACCTTAGAAAGTCTACCTGTTCGCCAATCTGCGCCACCATGGAAAACGCCACCGTCGCCGCTGTACCGAACAATAACCAATTGAAGCCTTGCCCACTGCCGGCGATCCAGAAATAAGTACTCAAGGTTTCTAGTGCTTCTGGCTCCCGCAAGGCCACCGCGATATAGGGTGCGACGAGCAACAACAACCAAAGCGGTTGCGTCCACAGCTGCATTCGGCTAATCGTGGTAATCCCAAACGTCACCAGCGGAATCACCACCACGGCGCTGACGATATAGGCAACCTCCAGCGGTATATTGAAATACAGCTCGATGGCCAACGACATGATTGAGGCTTCCAGTGCGAACAGCGTGAACGTATAGGACGCATAGATCAACGAGGTCACCGTCGAGCCGATGTAGCCAAAACCGGCGGCGCGAGTTAAAAGATCAATGTCGATATGGTAGCGGGCCGCGTAATAGCCGATGGGCAAACTGACGATAAAGATGACGACAGCAACGATGGCGATGGCCCAAACGGCATTGGTAAAACCATAATTGATGGACAGGAATCCGCCGATCGCCTCCAATACCAAAAACGACGTAGAACCGAAAGCCGTATTGGCAACCTCAAACTCCGACCATTTCCGGAACCGGCGCGGCGCAAAACGCAAGGCATAGTCTTCCAGTGTCTCGTTGGCGACCAGACCGTTATATTCCCGGCGGATTTTGGTGATGTTTTGATGAATGGTTTTCATGGCTCAGGAGTATCTAACGCGCCGGCGAATTTTAGATGTCGGCGCGAACCAGCATTAAACGCTACCATCGCAGCGCAACACCTTTTAACATCCTGGATGACTGCTGACCACACCCAGGATTAGGCAATCGCCCCCGACGGCGTATCAACAGCCACACGAATCACTTACGCTCGTAGCCAAACTCAAGGATTACCGGCGATCCTTGATTGTGAATAATGATCTGCTTCTTGGTCTCACCGCCGACCTCCTCGACCCGCGTGGCCGCCGGATCTTCAGGTTTAGATAGAGCCGGCACCTGTTTTACTTCCACTTGCACATCCGGCATCCAGCCCGGTTTGAAGGTGTGGGTATCCATACGGTGTCCCGTCGCAGGCAGCTTGAGTTCATCCAACAAATCAAAACACACGGTGCTGACATGATCGATGACTTTGTCAGTGACTTTGCTTTGGTTGGATTCATCGATGAGTTGATGGGCGCTGACGGTCGCCTTGTTTTCGATACTGGCTTCGTCACTGCCAATTTTTTTTAGATGGCAACTGATCGGCAGCACCTTGGCTTTTTGAAACCCCAGGCCACGCGGGTCCGAATCACCGCTAGTCCAGGAAAAACCGACCGGGGTATCGCCGGTGGCCGCTTTCCCCAAACTGATCAGCAGCGTATGCGAGCTATCCACACGGCTTGACTTGACCGGATACTGCCACTCCGCCAAATTCTTGCCGACCTGCTCGGCAATCAAGCTGGGCGACAGTTTGAAACCAAACTGCCCGAGGTTCTGATCAGCCACATCAATCACGATGCCGCTAATCGACGCCCGATCGATGGCCTCCACTCCGCTGGCGGCCACTGCCTGCCCCAGAAAACACCAGGGCAATACCCATAACCCGGCGCGGATATGTCTTAAAAACAGCTTATACCTACTCACAATACTCTCCTAACGGTTCAAGTTCACTCTACGGAAGCCCTGCGTTGCCTGCCATACGTCAAATGACTAATGAGTCATCTGACGAATTGTGGGAACGGTCGGCGAATTTAACAATGAACCCCGGCAGAACTGCTAACACGCCTTACAAAAGACTGCCTTTATTTCCATCGAGATTACGCAAAACAAGGGGATTTTATATGAATGGTGTTATCGCAAGGGCTTTAACCGCAGCATTAATTTCTTGTCATTGAAATTCACCGTTGAGGAGGCCGCATGAAAACGTTAATTAAGTTAGATTTAGACAAAAAGCCCTGGGAACAGGATGGTCTGATCCACAACCGCTGGCATCCGGACCTGCCGATGGTCGCCATGGTCAAACCCGGCGACGAATTTCGCGTCGAATGCATGGACTGGACCGGCGGCCAGATTGGCAACAACGACAGTGCCAACGACGTCCGCGATGTGGATTTGACCCAGGTACACTATTTAAGTGGCCCGATAGGCGTGGAAGGCGCGGAACCCGGCGACTTGATGGTCGTGGAAATTCTGGATGTCGGCACCCTGGACGACTATCAATGGGGCTTCAACGGCCTATTCGCCAAGGAAAACGGCGGCGGCTTCCTGACAGACCATTATCCGGAAGCGCGCAAATCCATCTGGGATTTTCACGGCATCTACACCACCTCCCGCCATATTCCCAATGTTAAGTTTGCCGGCATCATGCATCCCGGTTTGATTGGTTGCTTACCGTCCCGGGAATTGCTGGAAAACTGGAACGCCAGGGAAGCGGCGTTAATCGCGACCGACCCGGACCGGGTGCCGGCCTTGGCGCTGCCCCCCAACCCGCAATCAGCCGTCATGGGCCGCTTAACCGGCGAAGCTGCCGTCGCAGCCGCGGCGGAAGGCGCCAGAACCGTGCCGCCGCGCGACCACGGCGGTAACTGCGACATTAAAAACCTCACCAAAGGCTCCAAAGTATTCTTCCCGGTTTACGTCAAGGATGGCGGTCTGTCCATGGGCGACTTGCATTTCTCGCAAGGCGACGGCGAAATCACCTTCTGCGGCGCGATCGAAATGGCCGGCTATCTGGACATCAAGGTCAGCTTGATCAAAGAGGGCGTGAAAAAATACGGCATCAAAAACCCGATCTTCCAACCCAGCCCGCTGTCACCGGCGTATCGCGACTACCTGATTTTCGAAGGCATTTCGGTCGACGAGCAAGGCAAGCAACATTATCTGGACGTGCATGTGGCTTACCGCCAAGCCTGTCTGAATGCCATCGAGTATCTGAAAAAATTCGGCTACAGCGGCGCGCAGGCCTTGTCGATTCTCGGTACCGCGCCGGTCGAAGGCCATATCAGCGGCATCGTCGACATCCCCAACGCCTGCGCGACCTTGTGGTTACCGACCGAGATCTTCGATTTTGACCTAAAACCGAATGCCGATGGGCCGAGCAAAATTATCACCGGTACTACCGATATGGCATTCACCAGTTAGTTCGGCAATTGATAGGGAGTTTGGCTATGCCTTTGTACGAGTATCACTGTCACGACTGCGGGCCGTTTACCGCAATCCGGAAAATGAGTGAATCCGCCAGTCCCGCCATTTGCGCGCAGTGCGGAGCAGTCAGCGAGCGGGTGATTTCCGCGCCGCATTTTGCATTGTTGGGCAAGGCGCAACGCCAGGCTCACGAAACCAACGAACGATCGGCGCACGAACCTAAATCGGTACGCCGCTCCAGTTGCGGATGCAGCGGTGCGCATACCTGTAAGCCGAGTAAGGACACTACAAAGGCCAGTAGCAACGGTAACAAAGACCAAGCAAACGGCTTCCAGATGCAAACCAAGAAAACCGCAAGACCTTGGATGCTCGGCCACTAGCCGTTTTGTAATTGAAGAGAGATTTAACAACGTGTGACGCGGTAAATGGATTTGTCTATTCGGCAAATCCGGAGAGTTTGATTTATCAATGTGGAGAAACTAAATGAGTAATTCCGATAGACGACAATTTATGAAAAAGACCACGGCTTTAGTCGCCGTATCGCTAGCACTGGGCTTGCCGATTGGCATCAATGTCGCCAACGCCGCCGATTTTCCGACTGCGACGGTCAACACCACTGGCCTGGCCGTCACCGATACCACGGTAAAGGTGGGCATTTTGCATTCCGCCACCGGCACCATGGCCATCAGCGAAACTGGCTCCATCCAGGCGGAAAAATTGGCGATTGCCCAAATTAACGAAATGGGCGGCGTTTTGGGCAGAAAAATCGAGGTGATCCAGGAAGACGGCGCCAGCGACTGGCCCACCTTCGCGGAAAAATCCAAGAAGCTGCTGGAAAACGACAAAGTAGCCACCGTATTCGGCTGCTGGACCTCGGCGTCACGGAAAGCGGCATTACCGGTGTTTGAAAAAGATAACGGCCTGCTGTTCTATCCAACTTTCTACGAAGGTTTGGAGCAATCGAAAAACGTGTTTTACACCGGCCAGGAAGCTACTCAGCAAATTCTCGCGGGTCTGGATTGGATCGCCAAAGAGAAACAAGCCAAAACCTTTTATCTGATTGGTTCGGATTACATTTGGCCACGTACCTCCATGAAAATTGCCCGGAAACACATCGAGCAACACCTGGGCGGCACCGTGGTGGGTGAGGAATACATCGCCTTGGGCGACACCCAGTTCGGTTCTGTTATCAACAAAATCAAACTGAAAAAACCGGATGTGATTTACGCAGCGGTGGTGGGCGGCAGTAACGTGGCGTGGTTCAAGCAATTGAACGCAGCCGGTCTGAACGCCAAAAAGCAAAACATGCTGACCATCTCCGTGACCGAGGACGAGGTACTGGGTATCGGCGGCGAGAACCTGGAAGGCTTCTATTCCGCGATGAAATACTTCCAGTCCCTGAAAAATCCTAACAACGAGAAATTCGTGGCCGACTTCAAGAAAGCTTATGGCGACGCTGCCGTCATTGGCGACGTCACCCAAGCCGCCTATTTAGGCCCCTGGCTATGGAAAGCAGCGGTCGAACGCGCCGGTAGCTTTGATGTCGACAAAGCCGTGGCGGCCTTACCCGGTTACGAGTTGACAACCGCGCCGGAAGGCTACGTCAAAGTCGATCCTAACCACCACTTGCATAGTAAGTTGCGGATCGGTCAATGGCGGAAAGACGGTCAAGCCGATGTGGTGTACGAGTCTGATTTGATCGCGCCCGACCCATTCCCTAAAGGTTACCAATAAGCGCCAAGGCGCTAAGCGAGCCAACCGTGGCAACCCGCAATTTGGCGGTTGCCACGGTGTTTTAAACGCGAGTTGTTTCATGTCAGTAAGTTAGCGGGAGGCCTTATGTTTGGATATTCGATGGAAGAAGTGGGCAACATCGTGGTGATGCAGGGCTTCTCCGGATTGAGCCTGTTTAGCGTCCTACTGTTGATGGCGTTGGGCCTGGCCATTATTTTCGGGCAGATGGGTGTGATCAATATGGCCCACGGCGAATTCATGGCCGTCGGCGCTTACACCACGGTATTTATGTCAAAAATTGCGGTGTCATACGACATCGTCAATTCCTATTTTGTATTTGCGATCGTCGCGGCCTTCATCCTCGCCTTTTTGATCGGCTATCTCATTGAATATGTGTTGATACGCCATCTTTACAAACGGCCTTTGGATACGCTGTTGGCGACTTGGGGCTTAAGTCTGGTCATGCAACAGATTTTTCGCTCCACCTTTGGCGCCAAGGAAGTCAGCGCCGAATTACCGGAATGGCTGTTGGGTTCCTTCAAGCCCACCGAGGATATCGACATTCCGATTAACGGCGTGTTCGTGATGGGATTGGCTTTGATCGTCACCGTCGGCGTCTACCTGTTCATGTACCGCTCACGTTGGGGCCTGCGCGTCCGGGCGACCATGCAGAACCGGGTGATGGCGGGTGCGGTGGGTATCAATACCAAAAAAGTGGACCGCTTGACCTTTGCTTTGGGTTGCGGGATTGCCGGCGTCGCCGGTGCAGCCTTCACCACGATTGCATCCACCGGCCCTACGACCGGCTCTTTATACATCGTCGACAGTTTCATGGTGGTGGTATTCGGCGGCGCGGCCAGCCTGATGGGCACCATCGCTTCGGCCTTCGGCATCGCCCAGGCCCAATCGATATTGCAATTTTTTATGACCAGTTCAATGGGCAAAGTGGCGACCTTGATGACCATCGTCATCATCTTGATGATGCGTCCGGAAGGCTTGTTTGCATCCAAAGTACGTAAATAGAGGGATATATCATGAAGCTACTATCAGAGAAATTATTAGGCGGCAAACAGGGGGCGATTGGGCTGGCGATATTGTCTCTGCTGCTGTTTGTCATCTTCCCGCTGTGGTTGGACCTGTTCCGGCTGGGCTTGATCGGCAAATACGTCACCTACGCCTTTGTGGCCATCAGCTTGGTGCTACTCTGGGGTAACGGCGGCATCTTGAGTTTGGGCCAAGGCATGTTTTTTGGTTTGGGCGGCTATTGCATGGCGATGTTTTTGAAGCTGGAAGCCTCCGATCCGATCAGCACCAAAATCCAAACCACCCCCGGCATCCCCGATTTCATGGACTGGAATCAGCTCACCGCCCTACCCTGGTTTTGGGAACCGTTTAAAAGCCTGACGCTGACGATTCTGTTGGTTTTGATCGTGCCCACTTTACTGGCCTTCATCATCGGCTTTGCGATGTTCAAACGCCGGGTGGGCGGGGTTTACTTTGCCATCATCACCCAAGCCATCGCCCTTATCTTGAGCATTCTGATCGTCGGCCAGCAAGGCTATACCGGCGGGGTAAACGGCATCACCGACCTGAAAACCATGCTGGGTTGGGACATCAGAACCGATAGCGCCAAATATATTCTCTATTTTACCAACGCCGGGCTGTTGATCGCCTGCATGCTGCTGGCCCGTTACATTCTCACCTCGAAGTTTGGCATGCTGCTGCTAGCGATGCGCGACAAGGAAGAGCGGGTGCGCTTTTCCGGTTACGATGTTTCCAATTTCAAAATCTTCATTTTTTGCATCGCCGCGATGATTTCGGCAATCGGTGGAGCGATGTTTACGCTGCAAGTGGGTTTCATGTCACCCAGCTTTGTCGGCATTGTGCCTTCAATTGAGATGGTGATCTTTGCCGCGGTCGGCGGCCGAATGTCCCTGATCGGCGCGGTGTACGGCACCCTGTTGGTGAACTTTGGCAAAACCATGTTTTCCGAAACCTACCCGGAGTTGTGGCTGTTTTTGATGGGCGGTTTGTTCATTGCGGTGGTGATGTTCTTCCCCGACGGTTTGGCCGGCATCTACGAAAACTATGCAAGCAAGTTCAATCTGGCCGGCAAATTTTCCAAACTCACTGCTAAATTCACTAAATCAACCGCGGTAGCAGACGAATTAGTAGGAGAAAAACCATGAGCAATCCTGATTTCGTACTGGCAATTGAAGACCTGACCGTGTCTTTCGATGGCTTCAAAGCGGTTGACGCCCTGAATATGTACATCGACAGCAATGAACTGCGGGTGGTCATCGGCCCCAACGGCGCCGGCAAAACCACGGTGCTGGATCTCATCTGCGGCAAAACCAAATCCACTTCCGGCTCGATCAAGTTTAAGAACAAAGAACTGACCAAATTACCGGAGCACGAAATCGTCCGTGCCGGCGTGGGCAGAAAGTTTCAAACCCCGTCGATTTACGAAAACCTGACGGTTTATCAAAACCTGGAAGTGTCCTATCCGGTGGGCCGATCGGTGTGGGGCAGCCTGACTTTCAAACGCACTCCAGAAGTCGTCGAGCAAGTGCATAAAATCGCCGCTGAAGTGCTGTTGACCGAGCAATTGCAAATGGAAGCCGCCCTGCTCAGCCATGGTCAAAAACAATGGTTGGAAATCGGCATGCTGTTGATGCAAGACCCGGAGTTATTGATGCTCGACGAACCGGTAGCGGGCATGAGCGCCAAGGAACGCGATCAAACCGCCGACTTATTGAATCGAATTTGCAAAAACCGCTCGGTATTGGTGATCGAGCATGACATGGAATTCGTAAAAAAGATCGCGCATAAAGTGACGGTACTGCATCAGGGCAAAATCCTGGCGGAAGGATCGATGGAGAAAGTACAGGCCGACGAAAAAGTGATTGAGGTTTATTTGGGCCACTAAGCTAACGCCATCCGCACTGCCAGCACCTAACAAGAGGAAATAGACAATGTTTGAAATTTCGGATCTGCAAGTCAGTTACGGGCAAAGCCAAGTCATACACGGCTTGAGCTTTACCGCAGAAAAAAACGAGACCCTGGCGATCATGGGCCGTAATGGCATGGGCAAAACCACCCTGTTCAAATCCTTGATGGGCATCTTGCCCAGCAAAGCCGCCAAGGCCACCGTCGACGGGGAAAACCTGAACGGCGTGGACACCTATCAACGAGTCGCCAAAGGTTTGGCCTATGTGCCACAAGGTCGGATGATTTTCTCGACCATGACCGTGCAAGAAAATATCGAAACCGGCCTGGAAAGCTCCAAATTTCGGGAAATCCCGGACGACATCTATGCCCTATTTCCCGTGCTGTACGATATGCGCAAACGCAAAGGCGGCAATCTGTCCGGCGGCCAACAGCAACAGTTGGCGATTGCCCGGGCTTTGGTCACCAACCCCAAAGTGCTGCTACTGGATGAGCCCACCGAAGGCATTCAGCCCTCGATTATTAAAGACATAGCAAAAGTGCTGAATGAAATCCGCAAAATGCGCGAAATCACCATCATCGTTTCCGAACAAGTGCTGAGCTTTACCATGGAAGTGGCCGACCGCATCATTGTGATCGACAAAGGTAAATTTATTCATGAAGACAAACGCGGCGACGTCGACGCCGCCAAGATTAAAGGCTATTTATCGGTTTAGTAGCTAAACCCGCGCCGACTTCTCTCCCCAAACGCTCCCATCTGCCCTGATGGTTTTGTGAACACCAAAACTATCAGCGGCCATCCCGGCCTATTTTCTGATTCAAGCCGCTCACGCTGAAACAGAAATCCGCTCTGCTTTGACAAATTCAGGCTCAGCAAAACCGATTTTTTAGGCCCAATCTAGCCGTATCGGCGCCGTTTTCTGACAATTCCACCCACGGTATTTCACACGTAGCCATTCCGCCAAACCTAAGATTAACCATTTTTAATCAATAGCTTAATCAGATTAAAACTCGTTGTAGGCAGCCATACGTCAAATGACTGATGAGTCATCTGACGGATTGTTGAAAATCGCCACAAATTTAACAATCGTCCTCGCTAGATTCTGCCGCATCGCTCGTCCGGGCATGCTTAATCATTTGTGCTTTTAGACTAGGGGACTTTACATGAAAGCTTATATTGAACATCCTGCAAGCTCGCTGAACACGCGACTCTTCCTCAGCTCTGCGATCGCCGCACTGGCCATAGGCTACGCTGCGGAGAGCCAGGCAGGTGCCACGTTTAAAATCGACGACACCAAATGGATCAGCGTCGGTGCGGGTTTACGTTCCAGCTTCCGGGCCCAGGAAAGTGGAGCGGGCGCTAACGGCGACAAATGGAGCAACAACTTCAATCTGGACAACATTCGTTTGTATTTGAATGGTCAAATTCATAAATATCTAAAAGTCGAGTTCAACACCGAATGTCCGATGTGCGGCAGCGGCGGCGAGATACATGTGCTGGACGCGGTGGGTAAATTCGAAATCACCCCTTACGCCAACTTATGGGTAGGCCGGATGCTGGTACCCGCCGAACGCCGGGAGTTGAACGGTCCTTTCTACAGTGCGGTTTACAACATCTTCTCTGCTGGCACCCCTTTCCAACCGTCTGATTACAACCTGACTATCCAAAACAACGGTACTTCAGCCGGCTCTATTGGCCGTGACGACGGTGCCACTTTCTGGGGTGCGGTTCTGGACGGACGACTGCAATATTCTGTCGGTTTCTTCCGTGGTCTAAGAGGCGGCGCCAACGTCGACGACAACATTCTCTATGCGCAACGCGTGGCCTATAACTTTTGGGAAGTTGAGAAAAACCCCGGCTATTACACCTCGGGTACCTACCACGGCAAAGGCGGCGACATCCTGACCGTCGGTGTAGCTAACCAGTATCAAGAAGACGGTGCCGGCACAGCAGCCAACCCCGCCAATTTCCGCGGCACCACCGTAGACTTGTTAATGGAAAAAGTATTACCTGGCGGCGGCGTCGTGACATTTAACGGCGAGTACAAAAACTATGGTCTATCGAATGGTTTTGGCCAGGCCCAACGTGATGCGGTGGCGCCGTTTTCCAATGGCGTTTTTGCGATGTTTGAAGGCAATGCGTACGACGTTAGCGGCATGTATTTATTCCCGCAAAAAGTCGGTATCGGCCAATTCCAGCCTTACCTGCGTTATGTCAACGTCGAACCCAGCACCAGCGCCAGTCGTGAAGTCTACGAAGGCGGCGTCAACTACGTCATCGACGGCCATAATGCGAAAATTTTTGCGTCCTACCAATACGGTGATTTGTTGACCAAGGGCCTCCTGGATTACAGATCAAACGTCACCGGCGAGAACGCCAGCCAAGTTATGGTCGGCTTCCAATGGCAAATCTAAAATACTAATAACAGAGGGCTATCAAGATGAAATTAATGCGTAACACATTCCGTAAACTGGCACTGGGGGCGGCGCTTTCGTCGCTGCTGATCGGCGGCCAGGCAGCCAATGCCGAAGACACCATCAAAGTCGGCGTACTGCACTCGCTATCCGGCACGATGGCCATCAGCGAAACCACGCTGAAAGACACCATGTTGATGTTGATCGACGAGCAAAACAAAAAAGGTGGCCTGCTAGGCAAGAAGCTGGAAGCGGTGGTGGTCGACCCGGCATCCAACTGGCCGCTGTTCGCGGAAAAAGCCCGCGAGCTGATCACCAAGGACAAAGTGGCATCCATCTTCGGTTGCTGGACCTCGGTTTCCCGGAAATCGGTATTGCCGGTGATCGAAGAGTTGAACAGCATCCTGTTCTACCCGGTGCAGTATGAGGGCGAAGAATCGTCTAAAAACGTGTTTTACACCGGCGCGGCGCCTAACCAGCAAGCGATTCCGGCGGTCGATTACCTGATGAACGACCTGAAAGTACAACGTTGGGTGTTGGCCGGTACCGATTACGTCTATCCGCGCACCACCAACAAAATCCTGGAAGCGTATCTGAAATCCAAAGGGGTTAAACCGGCGGACATCATGATCAACTACACCCCATTCGGCCATTCCGATTGGCAAAGTATCGTCGCCGACATCAAAAAATTCGGCTCGGCCGGCAAGAAAACTGCCGTGGTTTCCACCATCAACGGCGACGCCAACATTCCGTTCTATAAAGAACTGGGCAACCAAGGCATTTCCGCCGAAAAAATCCCGGTCATCGCCTTCTCGGTGGGCGAAGAAGAACTCTCGGGCATGGACACCAAACCCTTGGTCGGTCACTTGGCAGCGTGGAACTACTTCATGAGCGTGGATACCACCAAAAATGCGGCCTTTATCCAACAGTGGAAGGACTACATCAAGAATCCTAAGCGCGTCACCAACGACCCGATGGAAGCGCACTACATCGGTTTCAACATGTGGGTGAAAGCAGTCGAGAAAGCCGGCACCACGGATTCCGACGCGGTACAAAAAGCGCTGATTGGCGTCGAGTACCCCAATCTGACCGGCGGCATGTCGAAAATGCTGCCTAACCATCACATCAGCAAACCGGTATTGATCGGCGAAATTCAAGACGACGGCCAATTCGTCACCGTCTGGCAAACCAACAAACTGGTGGATGGCGACGCCTGGTCGGACTTCCTGCCTGACAGCAAACCGATCATCGCCGACTGGACCGCGCCGATCAGCTGCGGCAACTACAACACTAAAACCAAAAAGTGTTCAGGACAGAACTATTAACAGCGGATGTTACCCGCGAGGTTCACGGCAGGATGCCGTGGGCCTCGCCCCCAAAAGAGGACAGACGATGCACACACTCCGTTTCAGAACCCGTTTAAAAACGCCGCCCGGCTCGCGCCCGGCCAACCGTTCCCCCAAGGACAGCTTCTTGAGCATGATGACTACAGCTTCTACTCAAGCCGGAATTAGAGCCGGCGGTGTTTTTAAACGGCTTCTAAAACTTGCCGGCTATTTGCTGGCGATGATATTCCTGGCCGCGCAACCCGCCATGGCCCAAGACGCCGACAGTGCCTTGGAGCAACTGCGCACCGGCAGCATGGCCGAGCGCGAACAAGCCATCGCAACCCTGGGCAGCGACAGCAATAACCTGAAACTACTGCAAGCCCTGCAAGACGGTAAACTGTTCGACTTCAAAGCCGAAGGCAAACTGGTCCTTGCCCAGGAAAGCACTGCCGGTTATCAACTCAGTGATCCGCTAAGCGGCGCGGCATTGGCAGAAGTCGAACGCGGCGCGGTAGGCAAAATCAATTTAAACAACAAACTGCGTGGCCTGCTGCGCAAAACCATCGCCCAATTGCAATTAAACGATACCGACCCGGTGCTGCGCCTGATCGCGGTACAAGCATTGGCCAATGATATAGACGACAAAGCGGTAATTTTGCTGCGCGATCATCTGGCAACCGAAACCGACGCCGAGATCAAAACCGCCATCAACAAGATGCTGCTATTGCAGGACATCAACAGCCCGGAAAAAGACCAACGCATCGCCGCTATCGGCGCGTTAAAAGATTTGGACAGCCAGGACGTGGTCAACAAGTTGCAAGCCATTATCGATAAGGATGCCGACGGCAATTTCCTGGAAGCCGACAGCGACGTGCGCAATCTGGCCGAAGCGGCCCTAATCAAAATCCGCGAACGCATGCAAGCCTACGCCGCCGCCGAAACCGTGTTCTTTGGCTTGAGCTTGGGTGCGGTGCTGGTGTTGTCCGCGATTGGTTTGGCGATTACCTTTGGCGTGATGGGCGTCATCAACATGGCCCACGGCGAGCTGATGATGCTGGGCGCTTACACCACTTACGTGATGCAACAAATCATGCCCAACAACCTGGGCACCGCCTTGATTCTATCGATACCGATGGCTTTCTTGGTTGCCGCCTTGGTCGGTATCGCCATCGAGCGCGGCATCATCCGCTTCCTGTACGGCCGGCCGTTGGAGACTTTGTTGGCGACTTTTGGTGTGAGTTTATTCCTGCAACAAGCCGTGCGCTCGATCTTCTCGCCGCTGAACCGCAGCGTCGCCACGCCGGATTGGATGAGCGGCTCCTGGCAAATCAACGACTTCCTGTCGCTGACCTGGAATCGTTTTTACATCCTGATCTTCTGCCTGCTGGTGTTTACCGCGCTGTTGCAAATTTTGAAACGCACCAAGCTTGGCCTGGAAGTCCGTGCCGTCGCGCAAAATCGTGGCATGGCAAGAGCGATGGGCATCCCGACTTCGCGAGTCGACGCCATGACCTTCGGTTTGGGCTCCGGCATCGCCGGTGTGGCCGGCGTGGCCTTGAGCCAGATCACCAATGTTGGGCCTAACTTGGGCCAAGCCTATATTGTGGATTCGTTCATGGTGGTGGTGTTCGGCGGGGTCGGAAATTTGTTCGGCACCTTGGTCGCTGGGTTTTCGTTAGGGATTGCGAATAAGGTGTTGGAGCCTTATGCCGGGGCGGTGTTGGCGAAGATTCTGGTGTTGGTGTTCATTATTTTGTTTATTCAGAAGAAGCCGCGGGGGTTGTTTCCGCAGAAAGGAAGGGCAGCGGAATCTTGATTTTTGTGTCACTGCCGACCGGGTTTGCTGGTTCCCATGCGCTGCGTGGGAACCCAAACCTGCCGCGCTGCGGCGATTGGGGCTTGGATTTGGTTGGTGTCGCTAACGCGACGGTGGTTTTTGAAGTCGGGTCTCGGCCCGACAGCCGAGATACTTTCTTTTGCTTGGCCAAAAGAAAGTATCCAAAGAAAAGGCCACCCCGCCGCCGCTTGCTTCCTGCGCTCCTCGGGTTTGAACGGGGTTGCCTGAAGGGGCTTCCCAGCCCCTGCATGCAACGCGCCGCATCCATGCGACGCCCCTATCGGGCTATTCCGTTCAAACCCTCCGGTGCTCGGCGCGGCAGAGGGGGACAAAAACGTCCCACCGTTACCGTCTGACGGAAATGGCAGGTTTGTACACTTACTGAAAATAAAGATTGTCATTTTGTTTAACCCATAAATGTATGGATAGCTTTCAACAATTCAGTAATTGCATGAATAACTGGTGGAGCCACTATTAACAATTTAAGTATGAAGTTTTTTGACATGATCAAATTCCTACAATTTTTCAAAGAATCCGTTGGCAGTTTGCGAGGCTAGGCGTTAACAAGCAATTTATCTCAGCGACCTCTCATGCGGGATTAAAGCCGTTTAATACCGATACAAAGAATGCTTTTAATTATCACGACAGCGTATGTGAAGAGCTTCGCATTGAATTTGTAAAAATTATGAAGGCAGTGACTAATACAAAACAGGCTGGAAATGTTTCCACCCTTGACTTTTTTACGTTTTATCTTTTCGGTAGTCGTAGGGTGGGCACGATTGAGTGCCCACGCGGAACCAACCGCCAACGGTGGGCAAAGTTGCCCACCCTACGCTATTTCTGGAGGCTGATGGTTTCAACCCCGTATGCCGCGCCGAGCACCGGAGTTTTTATCGAGAATTGCCCGAAGGGGTGCGGCATGGATGCCGCACGTCGGCGGAGGGGCTGGGAAGCCCCTTCTGCCGACCCTCGATAAAAACTTCGGCGCGCAGGATATAAGCGGCATCCGGGTGTCGTTTCTTTTGGATACTTTTCTTTGGACAAGCAAAGAAAAGTATCGCGGTCGCCGGTCCGCGAACCGGCATTAAAAAAACCGTCGCGATAGCGACACACTAAAACGGAAGACGGTATGAAACTAATCAACCTAAGCCAAGACAAAACCTACACCACCGTCCTAACCGCGTTAGCATCGGTAACCCTATTAATCCCCCTCTGCAACCTAATCTTCGCCGAAGACTCGGCCCTGCACTTTTCGGCCTACTCAGTCTCGCTAATCGGCAAATACCTAACCTTCGCCCTGCTCGGCTTATCGCTCGATATGGTCTGGGGCTACGCCGGGATTCTGGTCCTCGGCCAAGGCGCCTTCTTCGCCTTGGGTGGCTATGCAATGGGCATGTATCTGATGCGGCAGATCGGCACGCGAGGCGTGTACGGCAACGCTGAATTGCCCGATTTTATGGTGTTCCTGAACTGGACCGAGCTACCCTGGTACTGGTACGGCTTCGAGAACTTCGGTTTCGCGATCTTGATGGTATTCGTCGCGCCCGGCTTGCTGGCCTTCGTGTTCGGCTGGCTGGCGTTTCGCTCGCGGGTGACCGGCGTTTATTTGTCCATCATCACCCAGGCTTTGACCTACGCCTTGTTGCTGGCCTTCTTCCGCAACGAAATGGGCTTCGGCGGCAATAACGGCCTCACTGATTTCAAAGACATCCTCGGCTTTAACATTCAATCCGAGGCGGTCCGCTCCGTCTTATTACTGATGACCGGCCTCAGCCTGATCAGCGCCCTGCTACTGTGCCGCTGGATCGTCAACAGCAAACTGGGCCGGGTAGTCACGGCGGTTCGCGATCAGGAATCACGGGTACGCTTCCTGGGTTACCGGGTGGAACTGTTCAAACTCTGGGTGTTCGTGTTCGCGGCGATGCTTGCCGGCTTGGCCGGTGCGCTTTACGTGCCGCAGGTCGGCATCATCAACCCCAGCGAATTCTCGCCGCTCAATTCGTTGGAAATCGTCATCTGGGTCGCGGTCGGCGGACGCGGCACTTTGTACGGTGCCATCATCGGCGCGGTGCTGGTCAATTACGCCAAAACCGTGTTGACCGGCCTGATGCCGGACGCCTGGCTGTTCTGCCTGGGCGGCGCCTTCATTCTGGTGACCTTGTTAATGCCCGACGGCATCGTCGGCCTGCTGCGCCGCCGCGCCAAACCTAAACCCGAATCCACCCTTAACGCTACCGGAGGACAACCGGCATGATGATCTCGGCTGCAACAACCACCGAAGGCGGCGCCAGCCTGCCCTTGGACGGCGAGGTCGACGCCCGCCACGGCCCGATTCTGTACATGGAAGACGTCAGCGTCAGCTTTGACGGCTTCCGCGCGCTGAACCATTTGTCGTTGTACATCGACGACGGCGAACTACGTTGCCTGATCGGCCCCAACGGCGCCGGCAAGACCACGCTGATGGACGTCATCACCGGCAAAACCAAGCCAGACAGCGGCTCGGTGTTTTTCGGCCAGACCATCGATTTGCTGGAATTGGACGAACCGGCCATCGCCCAGGCCGGTATTTGTCGGAAGTTTCAAAAGCCCAGCGTGTTCGACGCCTTGACCGTGTTCGAAAACCTGGAACTAGCTTTAAAAACCGACAAGCGCACCTGGCCAACCTTGTTTCATAAACTCAACGGCGAGCAGCGCGACCGCATTGAGGACGTATTGCAAACCATCGCCTTGCCCGCCCAACAGCGGCAACTGGCCGGCGCCCTGTCGCACGGCCAAAAGCAATGGTTGGAAATCGGCATGCTGCTGATGCAAGACCCGAAAGTGATGCTGGTCGACGAACCCATCGCCGGCATGACCCATCAGGAAGTGGAACGCACCGCCGAACTATTGCTGTCCCTGCAAGGCAAACATTCCATCGTTGTCGTCGAGCACGACATGGAATTCGTCCGCAGCATTGCCCGTAAAGTCACGGTGCTGCATGAAGGCTCGGTACTCACCGAAGGCACCATGGACGAAGTCCAAAACGATACTCGCGTGATTCAAGTTTACTTGGGGGGATAATGTTAACTATCAGCGCACTGCAACAATATTACGGCGCCAGCCACACCTTATGGGACCTGGACTTAAGCGTACCGGCAGGTGCTTGCGTCTGCCTGATGGGCCGCAACGGCGTCGGCAAAACCACGCTACTGAAAGCCATCATGGGCCTACTGCCGGTGGCCGACGGCAGCATCCAATTCGACGGCGTAGAACTGGCCAAAGCCAAAGCCGAATCCCGCGCCGAACTGGGCATAGGTTACGTGCCGCAGGGCCGGGAAATCTTTCCACTTTTAACCGTGGAAGAAAACCTGAAAACCGGCCTGCGCGCCGCCCACAAACACGGCATTAAAAAAGTCCCAGACAGCATTTTCGAGATTTTTCCGGTGTTAAAACAAATGCTGAAACGCCGCGGCGGCGATCTATCCGGCGGCCAGCAGCAGCAATTGGCGATTGGCCGCGCCTTGGTGCTGAATCCGCGCTTGCTGATTTTGGACGAACCGACCGAAGGCATCCAGCCCAACATCGTCAGCGAAATCGGCGACGTAATTATCCGCTTAAATAAATCGCGCGGTGTGCCCACGCCAAGCCCCAAACCGGAAACCGGCGAGATTCACCAAGCCATCGACCGTATCCATAAAGAACTGGGCGTGACGGTGTTGCTGGTCGAACAAAAACTGCCGTTTGCTCGCAAGGTGGCCAATCAGTTTTGCATCATGGACCGGGGTAGGCATGTGGCGGTGGGGGCGATGAATGAATTGGCGGATGATATGGTGAAGCGATATTTGACGGTTTAGCAAGCCCGCAACGCATCACGAGGGCAGAATCGCAAATCGACAAGACGGGCATCGCCCATCATTCAAATTCACAGCAGGATGACGGAGATATAATCATGAAATCCGAACAATATTGGCTGGCTGTCGGGGCGTTGTTATTGGTTTGGTCAATGCGTAGCGAGGCGCATACGAGTTACGAAGCCATGATGGAAGGCGGCAACCTGATGCAATTGACCCACGCCGCCCTGCATCCCTTTTTCGAAATCCCCGATTTACCCGCTTTGCTGATCGGCGGATTAATTTTGGGATTTGTATTTGGTCCAGTTATATTGCACCTCACCCGGCAACGGCACGCCCAAAAATCTGAGCAAGTGCACTTGTCGGAGAAACCGGCGATCGTGCCAAAAACCAAAAACTGATAACCCCACCGCACAATCTATGTCCACATACTTGGCCCCTTCGGCCATTCCCCAGGCCACCAGTGACTTAGCGGCATGGGAGGCCGAGTTAAGACTGGGCTTTAGCCAACGCGGCGACAAAACTGTCTTGGCTAGAAGCGAGCATCGTGGACCCTTGACCGTGCAACGCCCCTTCTACCCGGAAGGCGGCGTCTGCCATGTGTACCTGCTGCATCCACCCGGCGGCGTCGTGGCCGGCGATCAATTAAGCATTGACGCCGATGTCGAAGCCGACGCCCAAGCCCTGATCACCACCCCCGCTGCCGGCAAGTTTTATCGTAGCGGCGGCGGCGAAGCGCGGCAAACCGTCAACCTAAAAGTTGCTGAAAACGCCAGCCTGGAATGGCTGCCGCAAGAAACCATCGTTTACGAAGGTGCGCGAATAAATTCCAGCATGAATATCGATCTGGCCGAACAGGCCCACTTCATCGGCTGGGAAATATTGGCCTTGGGCCGCCCAGCCGCCGGCGAAGGCTTTGAGAATGGCTCTGCGACATTGAACTGGCGTATCAGCCGCGCCGGGCACTTGCTTTACCTGGAACGCTTGCGGCTGGATGCTGCGGCGTTTCAAGCCCGCTGGGGTTTGTTCGGGCACTCGGCCTGCGGGACGCTGTTTGTTTATCCGGCTACGCCTTTGCAATTGGCGGCGGTGCAGGAAATGATTGGCGATGAGGCTAATCGCGGGGTGACTTTGATAGAGGGTTTGTTGATTTGTCGGGGGTTAGATCTTAGGGCGGATTTGTTGAAGGGGTTTTTTGAGAGGGTTTGGGGATTGGTGCGGGGGGAGGTTGTTGGGAAAGAGGTTTGTGCGCCGAGGATTTGGGCGACATGAGGTTTTGAATTTGCTCGGGGTTTAGCTCCCTCGCCCTCCGGGAGAGGGTTGGGGTGAGGGGGATTTGGTGTCGCTAGCGCGACGGATTTTATTTGAAGTCGGGTCTCGGCCCGACAGCCGAGATACTTTCTTTTGCGTGGCCAAAAGAAAGTATCCAAAGAAAAGGCCACCCCATGCCGCTTGTATCCTGCGCGCCGAAGGGTTTGAACGGGGTTTTCGGAAGGGCTATCCATAGCCCTCCGAAAACGAGCGGCATCCTTGCCGCTCCCCTGCGGGCTGATCCGTCCAAACCCTCCGGTGCTCGGCGCGACATAGGGAATTAACCCCGTCGCGCGAAGAAAAGTTATTGGATAAATTTGTATTTTGGGTTTCAAATTCTATTGTAGGATGCTGCCGACGATAGGAGGCGCATCTGTCGCGAACGATATACTTCAATCCATGAGCATATACTTTGAGCTGTATAAATAACAATATGAAATATATCCCCGAAATCCATTCTTTTTTAAATTCAAAAAATAGCGACAGACGTACTTTAGAATATATAGAAAGCATGAATAATTCTATTGGTATAGTATCCAGCCAATCCGGAGAAAACGAGAAAAATAACCAAATAATAAGCAGAAAACTTCAGCTTTGTGAAAACTCTAACTCTGATCGAAATCAATATCTTCAGCATGCATGCGAGTTATCAGTAGCAGCCTATTTCTGTCGATTAGATGGTGTAGCCTTTTCATATGAGTACCCAGGTATAAAAAACAAAAAGGACGTAGATGTTTCAATTGTTCACAATGGCACCAGATATAATATAGAAGTGAAGTGTCCAAACCCAAAGCAAGGCAACGGTTTTGTCTCAACCGAAAAGAGCCTCTCACTAAGGACTCACGGAAGATTTTCGCAGATAGAAAAAATTAATAAGGACTTTGAAAAATTAGCAAAGATTACTGGCTTTTCTAACTTTTCACTCATTAAGAATTCAGATCAAAATATTAAAGAAGCATTGCTTGATAGCGCCAGAAAGTTTAAGGCTTTAGATTCTAAAGACGACATAAACTGTGTCGTAATTTGCGGAGATGATGGAGATAGCTTACAGCATTATTGGCATACCCTATATGGCTCCCAAGGTTTATTTACTGAAGAATCGTTTTATCCAAACACTAAGGACTATTCAAACGTTGATGCGGTTGTTCTTACAAATATAAGGCATAGACATGATAATTTTTTTACTAATAATTATATAAGTGACCCTTGGAAATTTGAACTAGCATTTAATATTGTATTGGAAAATATTTTGTCTTTTGATTCGCGCCCAAAGCAACTCAATGATTTAGCCAATTTAATTGTTCATTATACAAAAGAATTGAACGCACATGAAGTTCCAGGTGATGTAGAAGGATATATCAAAGAAGATATTAAGGTTGAATATTTCATCAATCATGAGATGAACAAAATAGATCCTTCTTGTTTTGGTAGCCTAAAATCCTGCGTAGATCCGATTTGCTAAGCGTAATCGGACGAATGGAAATTTAAATTATTTAAAATTTGAAAATCATCAGAAGAGAAATAATTTTTGGCAGGAATTTGTAAGTTGATTGAAATGCTGAACATGCGTCCGATTACGCTTCGCTAATCGGACCTACTGAGTTTTATTTTTAAACTTTTAATTCCGGGATTGTTTTTCTCCCCTGATGCCGCGCCGAGCACCGGAGGGTTTGAACGGAATAGCCCGCAGGGGCGATGCAGGGATGCATCGCGTTTTCGGAGGGCTAGGGATAGCCCTTCCGAAAACCCCGTTCAAACCCGACGGCGCGCAGGATCAAAGCGGCATGGGGTGGCCTTTTCTTTGGATACTTTCTTTTGGCCACGCAAAAGAAAGTATCTCGGTTGTCGGTCCGCGAACCGACATTAAAACCAACCGTCGCGGCAGCGACACAAAATGAACAACCTGCGACAAAACCTAAAGGTCAATACTCATAGTGAAACCGCACCTGCGCAATCAACAAACTATCGCCGGTAACCTTATAAACGATCCGATGCTCGTCGTTTATCCGCCGCGACCAATACCCGGACAAACCGTGTTTCAGAGGTTCCGGTTTGCCGATGCCCTCGAACGGCTGGCGCTGGATTTCCTTGATCAATTGGTTGATGCGTTTAAGAATGGCCTTGTCGGTGGTTTGCCAGTACAGATAGCTATCCCAGGCGTCGGCGGAAAAAGTGATTTTCACTCGATTAATTCGCGCTCCGTGCCTTGGCCGGATTCCAGCTCGGCGATGGATTCCAGCAAGCGGCGGGCGTTGGCTGGCGAGCGTAATAAATAGGCGGTTTCCTCCATGGCTTGGTAGTCTTCCAGAGACAGCATCACCACAGGGGACTCGCTTTTTCGGGTGATGATGATGGGGGCATGGTCGGCGCAAACCTTGTCCATGGTTTTTGCTAAATTGGCGCGAGCGGCGCTGTAACTGATGGCGTCCATGGATGCTCCTATTGTACGAAAAAGTGTACGATAGCTTAACGCCGACGGTTGGCGACTGCAAATTGGAAAAACGCGTGGGTACGATAAAGCTCGCCCACCCTACGAAAACGTCACATTAAAGAAACGACTATGCAATTAACCCCAAGAGAAAAAGACAAACTCCTCCTCTTCACTGCCGCCCTCCTCGCCGAGCGCCGCAAAGCCAGAGGCTTGAAACTCAACTACCCGGAAGCCGTGGCCTATATCTCCGCAGCGATCATGGAAGGCGCCCGCGACGGCCAGACCGTGGCCGAGTTGATGGCTTATGGTCGAACGTTATTAAGCATCGACGATGTGATGGACGGCATCGCCGAGATTTTGACCGAGGTGCAGGTGGAGGCGACCTTCCCGGATGGCACCAAATTAGTCACCGTACACGACCCCATCGTATAGGAGCAAAGCATGATTCCTGGAGAAATCTTCCCTGCCGACGGCGACATCGAACTCAACGCCGGCCGCGCCACCGTCAAAGTCCTTGTCGCCAACAGCGGCGATCGGCCAATACAAGTTGGATCGCACTATCATTTTTACGAAACCAACCCGGCCTTGCATTTCGACCGAGAAGCGGCGCGCGGCTTTAGGTTGGACATCCCGGCCGGCACGGCGGTGCGGTTCGAGCCGGGCCAGCAGCGCGAGGTGCAATTGGTCGAGTTTGCCGGCAAGCGCGAGGTCTACGGCTTTCGCGGCGAGGTGATGGGCGCATTGGAGACAAACGCATGAGCAAAATCAGCAGATCCGCTTACGCCGACATGTTCGGCCCCACCACCGGCGACCGCTTACGGTTGGCCGATACCGATTTGATTTTAGAGGTGGAAGCCGATTACACCATCTACGGCGACGAGGTGAAATTCGGCGGCGGCAAGGTGATCCGCGACGGCATGGGCCAAAGCCAGTTCGGCAACGACCACGCGGTGGATTTGGTGATTACCAACGCATTGATCATCGATTATTGGGGCATCGTCAAGGCCGACGTCGGCGTCAAGGACGGCCGCATCTTCAAAATCGGCAAGGCCGGCAACCCGGATGTGCAGCCCGGCGTGGACATCATCGTCGGCCCCGGCACCGAAGTCATCGCCGGCGAAGGCCAGATTCTGACTGCCGGTGGCATCGACGCCCACATCCATTTCATTTGTCCGCAGCAGATCGAGGAAGCGCTGTGTTCCGGCGTTACCACCATGATCGGCGGCGGCACCGGCCCCGCCACCGGCACCAACGCCACCACCTGCACGCCGGGGCCGTGGCATATCCAGCAAATGCTGAAAGCGCTGGACGGTTTGCCGATGAACTTTGGCTTGCTCGGCAAGGGCAACGCCAGCCTGCCTAGCGCTTTGGCAGAACAAATCAAAGCAGGGGCCATGGGCCTGAAACTGCACGAAGACTGGGGCACCACGCCGGCATCGATTGATTGCTGCCTGGGCGTGGCCGAGGATTACGACGTGCAGGTCGCGATCCATACCGACACCTTGAACGAATCGGGCTTTGTCGAAGACACTTTCGCCGCCTTCAAGGGCCGCACTATCCATACCTACCACACCGAAGGTGCCGGCGGCGGCCATGCCCCGGACATCATCAAGGCTTGCGGCTTGGGCAATGTGCTGCCGTCGTCCACCAACCCGACTCGGCCGTACACGGTCAACACCGTCGACGAACATCTGGATATGTTGATGGTCTGCCATCATCTTGATCCGAGCATCCCGGAAGACGTGGCTTTCGCCGAATCGCGCATCCGCCGCGAAACCATTGCTGCCGAAGACATCCTGCACGACCTGGGCGCGTTTTCGATGATTTCCTCGGACTCGCAAGCCATGGGTCGAGTCGGCGAAGTGGTGATCCGCACCTGGCAGACCGCGCACAAAATGAAGGCACAACGCGGCGCACTGACCGGCGACCCGGCCAGCAGCGACAACCTGCGCATCAAACGCTACATTGCCAAATACACCATCAATCCGGCCATCAGCCACGGCATCAGCCACGAAGTGGGCTCCATCGAAGCCGGCAAACTGGCTGACCTGGTGTTGTGGCAACCGGCCTTCTTCGGCGTCAAACCCAGCCTGGTGATCAAAGGCGGCCTGATCGCCGCCGCGCCGATGGGCGACGCCAACGCCTCCATCCCCACCCCTCAGCCAGTGCATTACCGGCCGATGTTCGGCAGCTTCGGCCGCACCGCCGCCAACACCTCGATGATCTTTTTGCCGCAAGCGGCGGTATCGGCGGGTGTTGCCGGGCAATTGGGCTTGCAGAAACGGGTCGGCACGGTGCGCAATACTCGCAACATCGGTAAGGCGGATATGAAATTGAACGACTACAAGCCGGTGATGGAGGTGTGCCCGCAGACTTATCAGGTCAAGGCGGATGGGGTGTTGTTGACTTGCGAACCGGCGGTGGTGTTGCCGATGGCGCAGCGGTATTTCCTGTTTTGAGAAGGGTCAGGGTTTTCGGTAGAGCCATCCGTGGCCCTGCCGAAAACAAACTGTATGCAACTGAAGCGATGGCAGTGTTTGCCATCCGTTAAAACTAGGAACCTGGGATATGGTTTTTGTGCGGTAGAACCGGTTCGTCCGTGGTGGTTGCGCCGGCTTCGAGTGGCTGAGCCATGGCATTGATGATTTCCGGCGGAGCACCGGATTGCTTTAGGCTTTCGCGTAGCTCGGCGCTCAATTCCGCGTTGGTTCGTTCGGATACCGGCTCTTCAGGCTGAACGGGCGTGGCGGACTCTTGATCTTTCAGAGTCTGCTCCAATTGAGCGACCTGCTCTTCCGGTAAGTGGTTGGCTCGCATCGACGCAATCAAGTCGGCATTGGCTTCGCTACGCGCAACCTCATCTTCGGGAGACAAGCCATTAGCGAGCGCCTGCCGTTGCTGTTCGTGAGGGGGCAACCGAATTTCCTTAGAGACCGGGACGTTTGTCCGCGACATATCCAGCTTTCTGTTAGCGCCGACCGCGATAACTGGCGCGGAAACTGAAGCGGTATTCTCCGGCAGCGCCGCTGAATGGCTGTCGCCGCGACCGGGGAATTGCTGACCGGCAAAATATCCGCTCGCAAAAACGCTAGCCACACCCAGTATTGAGACAAGTTTGTTCATGATCTTGACCTAGGTTGATGTTACTCAGAGCGGAATCTCGGTCGGATGGGCCAGACCAAAGATTCCGCATGATCGGATGCCGCGATTAGTACTCGTACAGATAGGATAAAGTACCCAAGTAGCGATAAGAGCCGGAGGTTGGGCAGGCAGCAGTGCCTGAGTCACCATACAAATAGTAAGTTTGATGGTTTTGCAGCGCCATTTTGGCCTGAATCAAAGCCTCTTTGTTATAGGTGACGAAATAGTTGGTATAGGCTGGCAGTACGTTGTGTTCCGGCACGGTGTAGATATAACCGTATGTCGTACCGTTAACGTTATATTCGTAAACACCGGTGACATTCACCCAACCGGCGGAACAAGTCGCCGCATTGGCCGCACTGGCACCAAACATGGAAGCAGTAATGACAGACAGCATTAGAAACAGATTTTTGATAGTTTTCATGACCTTCACCTTTTGTAAATTAAACACGAGAGTGGATGAGTTAACGCTGTACTTGCTTCTCGGGTAAAAAATTGGCCTACCTGAAAATTCAAGGGCAGCGTGTCCTTAGGCATTTACGCTGTGGTTTTACTGGCGGCGTAATTAGCGGGGACGGTGATAATTTAGGGAAACTGAAGGGTTTTCTCTGTTAACTTTCTGGCTGAAGAAGTGTGAGGTTTTTCACAGTTTTATGAGGATATAGCTTTGCTGGGGTTTTGTGTCGCTGTCGCGACGGATGTTTTATATGTCGGTTCGCGGACCGACAACCGCGATACTTTCTTTTGCGTGGCCAAAAGAAAGTATCCAAAGAAAAGGCCACCCGACATTCCGCCTTAATCCTGCGCGTCTTGCTTTCGGCGAGGGTTTTCGGAAGGGGCTTCCCAGCCCCTCCGAAAACGAGCGGCATCCCTGCCGCTCCCCTACGGGCTAATCTCACCAAATACCCACGGGGCACAAGAGCTGCGATGCTCGGGGCGGAATAACGGGAGTAAACCCATCGTTGTATGAATGGTTATTGAATAATTTGTAGGATTTAAATGTTTGCTAAACCACCACTTCTTACTATTCAGCAAGGCTCGAAAGGTACGTTTGTATCCTGGTTAGAAGACCTAGGTCTTAAAGATTTTCTGAAAAACCATCCATTGTCAAAGCTAGAAGAGTGGGGATGGCTTGTACCCCAACACCGAGTTGTTTTTCCAGTTGGGTATTTTTTAGCTTGGCAAAATTTCCCTTTATGTCCTGCTGAAATAGATTCTACGAAACCTGCATTTGATACTGAAGATTGCTTGTGGGCTTCGGAATGGTGCGTTGAAAAAGATCAAAGCCCGCTTTGGTTTTTGCATCCTTTTTTCCAAGCTACCGCTTCGAGTTATGATTTGCTTCGTAAAAATAATTACCGAACCACACCAATACCAGACGCATTTGTTCATCCCTATCGTTCGATCTCAATAACTCCCTATGCTGACTATTTTTTTCATTGGCAAGCCTATGCACTGATTGACGTTGTATGTAGAGCCGATTATTTTCAGCCTATTCTCAATACACCAGATATTGAAGAACGTGCCGAATCCGTTATACGGTACGCTACACAACTTAAGCAAAACGATATAAAGCCTACTGATGTACTCAGTGAGTCTAATCACTGGGGTGGATTGGCTGAGCCGATGACATGGCTCTCTCATTACCGCGCGTTTCGCGACGCTTTGTGTGGCAATGACGATCAAAATCTACAAATAAAAGGTGCGAAACAATTAGCTGAGCATTTAGGTATCAATGCAGAAATACTTGAAGAAGCTATCGAAACAAAATTACTTAGGTTGGCACAACGTTGGTTGTGGGCTAACGAAAAGCACAGTAAATGGACTCTCCAAGCTTGGCCTTATCTTCAGAAAGACATTAGGCTTGCTTTGGAATGGCTTTACATTCTGAACGATAATGACCTCGCCTTCTATTTGGATAAATGGGCCTATTCGTCTTTTGGTGAACGAGAATGGGCAGAGTTAAGTAGAGTTTTACCCTATGAGTTTTTTGAAGATAAACGATATTTTTTACGTTATTTGCCTTTTTATAAAAAACATTATGAATATGTACTTCCAACAGATCAAATACTCAAGAATTTGGTAGATAGGTTGCAATCGGCTAATTATCTTTTTGGTAGTTTTTTAAATGCATTTCGTCAGCTTCACGAAAACTTAGAACGTAACCCAAAACAAAAAAGTAATTTGGAATTTAGAACATTACGTCCACTTGATTATTACTCGTTACTGGCGATACGAGCCGAAAGTTGTCTTCGTTACGCGCTGGGTTATGACCGAGAGGAAAATATTTCGGAAGAGAATGATAAAAAAGGGTTGACTGATTACATAAGAGAACTTGCTAGACAAAGAAATATATCTGATAGCGTCGTTGATTATTTCGAGCAGAAAATAAATGATAACCGGCGAAAATATACAAAAGCCGGCCAATATACTCAACCAAAAAAATCGAACGACCCTATCGGTGAAATCATGAACATTGAATGCGCCGATGAAAGGAGCAATTGTTTGTTGAAAGCATTCTTATCCTGTCTTTTAGCAAGAAACTATTTTGCTCACCATACCTATTTAGCAGGCTGGTGAAAAACTCGAAAAGCCAAGTAAGCTAAGGCATAGATGAGCGGCTAACTGTTAAAATAGGCTACCTAAATTTGGAGCCTTTCAATGCGCGGACACGATGCCATTCAAAACAGCTGGTTCAGCTATGTTGGCCTGGAAGACCGTATTCCCAAACAGCATCCGTTGCGTCGTTTACGGCTACTGGTTGATGGCGTATTGGCCTCGATGGATGCCGTCTTTGCCGAGCGTTACTCGCACACAGGCCGTCCCTCGATTGCCCCTGAAAAACTGCTGCGCGCCTTGCTGTTACAAGTCCTGTATACGGTCCGTAGCGAGCGTCAGTTGATGGAACAACTGGACTACAACCTGTTGTTTCGCTGGTTTGTCGGTCTGGGCATCGACGACGCCGTGTGGGAACGCACAGTGTTCAGTGCCAACCGCGAACGCCTGCTGTCCGAAGCCCTGAGTCGCGAATTTTTTGAGCGGGTACTGGCCATAGCCGAATGGCAAAATCTGGTGTCCGACGAACACTTCAGTGTCGACGGTAGCCTCATTGAAGCCTGGGCCTCGCACAAAAGCTTCGTCAAAAAAGATGGTAGTGGTCCCGATAAACCCGCCGGCCGCAATCCCGAGATCGACTTCAGTGGCGAAAAGCGCAGCAACGCCACCCATCAAAGTACAACCGATCCCGAAGCCCGGCTTTACAAGAAAGGCGAATACACCGAGGCCAAACTGCGTTACATCACCCATGCCTTGTCCGAGAATCGCAACGGCCTGATTGTCGATGTCGAAACCACTCAAGCCACCGGCACCGCCGAAATCGAAGCCGCGCAAAAAATGATCAAACGCCGCGTGCCCCAAGGTGGCAGCGTCGGTGCCGACAAAGGCTATGACCAAGCGGCGTTCGTCAACGGACTCGAGTCCCGTGATATCAAAGCCCATGTGGCCCGCAAAAAGATTGGCAGTGCCGTCGACGGCCGCACCGCGCGCGGCAAAGGTTACGCCCAAAGTCTCAAGCGCCGCAAAATCGTCGAAGAAGCCTTTGGCTGGGTCAAAACGGTCGGCGGCCTGCGCAAAACCCGTCACATCGGCTTAGCCAAAGTCGCGGGTCAGGCCTTGTTTTGCTTTGCCGCCTACAACCTGACGCGCATGCTCAACCTATTGGTGTTCACGCCGAAACCGGCGTGGAGTGCACCCGCCTAGGGTGAAGTTCGCCTGAAAACCGTCCACAGACGGCTTCAGGCGAATAAAAAGCCCTTGAAACCGGGGCAAAACGCTTGAAACTCGATGTCATGACCGATTTCAACTCGAAAAAATCACGAACATCGTGGGTAAGGGGAAATATCGGCGGGTTTTTCACCAGCCTGTTAGACAAGGAATTGATACGAACTGAAAAATCAGCTTTTATGTTAACCGGTATTTTAACTACGGTTTTAGTTCTGTTGGATGACTCGGTCGATTATAGTTAAGTCGATGCGAGTTCCGGCCTCTACGTTTTTACGATCTACTTATGAATTTGGGATGGTTTTGGTCCCGTTATTCCGCCCCGAGCATCGCAGCTTTTGGCGAGATCAGCCCGCAGGGGAGCGGCAAGGATGCCGCTCGTTTTCGGAGGGCCAGGGACGGCCCTTCCGAAAACCCTCGGCAAAAGCGAGAAGCGCAGGATTTAGGCGGAATGTCGGGTGGCCTTTCTTTTGGTGACTTTTCTTTGGCCAAGCAAAGAAAAGTCACTCGGCTGTCGGGCCGAGACCCGACTTTAGAATAACCGTCGCGACAGCGACACACATTATTTAACGAAAGCTAGAGCTTTCGAGACATCGTTCCCAAGCTGGAGCTTGGGAACCAGCGTGACAAGCAAAATCTAACCAAACCAAACAATGTTAAAACTCACCGAAACCACCCAAACCGAAGAAACCCCAGACGACACCCTCACCCTCCCCTTCGAGGCCCGGCAGAAATCCCGGCAACCCGCCACCACCCAAGGTGGTATTCAAGTCGGAGTGTTCCTGCCAAGGGGCCAAACCCTGAGACACGGCGCAATCCTCACCAACGGCCAGGGCTTCAAGGTGCGAATCAACGCCGCGCCGGAACCACTGTCGGTAGTGAAATGCACCGATCCGTTGCTGTTTGCCCGCGCTTGTTATCACTTGGGCAATCGTCACGTAGCCTTGCAAATCCTGCCCGGCGAATTGCGGTTTTTGACCGACTATGTACTGGATCAAATGCTGATCGGATTGGGTTTGACCGTCGAGCACGACACTCTGCCGTTCGAACCGGAAGCCGGCGCTTACCACAGCCATGGTCACTAATTTAAGCCTGCTGCGGCTGCTGCAACTGGTCAGCCCCAGTTTGCCGATTGGGATGTACAGCTATTCCCAGGGACTGGAGACTGCTGTGCACGACGGCTGGGTAACCAATGCCGAGCAAACCGGCGATTGGCTGCGTGGTTTATTGCACAACGGTTTAGGCAAGGTCGATGCACCGTTGTTGGCGCGACTGTACGACGCTTGGCAGATTAATAACATTGAGGCTGTCACGCATTGGAGTCAAACCCTGACCGCTTACCGCGAAACTGCCGAATTGCGCGCCGAAGACAGGCAAACCGGTCAGGCCCTGGCGCGCTTGTTGGTCAAGTTAGAGATGCCGGAAGCCCAGGTTTGGCAAAAACGGCCCGATGCTACGTTGGCGACCTTGTTTGCTTTGGCGGCGACACGCTGGCAAATCGATAAAGCCGATGCGATAGCCGGTTATTTATGGGGCTGGCTGGAAAATCAGGTGTTGGGCGCGATTAAATTGGTACCGCTGGGCCAGGTGGCGGGGCAGCAGTTGTTACAAGGTCTGGCCGGCGAGTTGCCGGGCTTGGTCGAGAGCGCATCACAATTGAAAGACGATGAAATCGGCGGCAGTTGTTTTGGTTTGGCCTTGGCCAGCAGCCGGCACGAAACGCAGTATTCGCGGCTGTTTCGGTCGTGATGCTATGAGGTTTCGCGTGGGCACTTATCGTGTCCACCCTACGCTCTTTATCGCAGGTATTCCGTTCGGGCCGAGCTTGTCAAAGCCCTAGGTGGCAGGCCCTTCGACAGGCTCAGGGCGAACGGTTTTTAAAGGCTGGAATAATTCGCACCAACCGATAAACGCTGCCTCAACACAGCGCAGTGGAATCGAGATTTGGCATTTTTAAATCCCGGATAGTGTCGGGGCAACTGGAGACAACATGAACGACAAACAAATTTTAAGAGTAGGCATCGGCGGCCCGGTGGGTTCCGGTAAGACAGCGCTGGTGGATGCCTTGTGCAAGAGGATGCGCGACGATTACGAAATCGGCGTGGTCACCAACGATATTTACACCCGCGAGGATCAGCAGTTTTTGATTCGCAGTCAGGCGCTGCCGGAGGAACGCATTCTGGGCGTAGAAACCGGCGGCTGTCCGCATACCGCCATCCGCGAGGATGCCTCGATGAATCTCGCCGCGGTTGACGATTTGATCGAACGCTGGCCGGAGCTGGATTTTGTGATGGTGGAAAGCGGCGGAGATAATCTCAGCGCGACCTTCAGCCCGGAATTGGCTGACCTGACGATTTACGTGATCGATGTCTCTGCCGGCGACAAGATACCGCGTAAAGGCGGCCCCGGCATCACCCGTTCGGATTTATTGGTCATCAATAAAATCGATCTGGCGCCTTATGTCGGCGCGTCGCTGGAAGTGATGGACCGGGATGCCAAAAAGATGCGCGGCGAACGACCATTTGTGTTTACCAATATCAAAACCGGCAATGGCTTGGAAGCGGTCGCTGACTTTATTGTCAAGCAAGGCATGCTGCAAACGCATTAATGGCGATAGTCAGCCAAGGTTGACTTTTAACCAGTACTGGTATGCTCAAGGATAAATAATCAGGAGGAACCATGATGAAAACCGCGTTTTTAGTCGCCAGCCTCTGGGCGTGCTCCGTGTCGGTAGCCGGCGCCGAGCCTTGCCCGGAATTGCTGAATTACAAGATGACCAAGCTTCGTTCCAGCGAGCAAATCGATTTTTGCCAGGCGTTTCAAGGCAAGGTGATCCTGGCCGTCAATACCGCGAGTAACTGCGGCTACACCCCGCAATTCAAGGGCCTAGAAGCCTTATATCAAAAATATAAGGATCAGGGTTTGGTGGTAGTTGGCTTTCCGTCCAATGATTTTAATCAGGAGTTCAGCGAAGCGGAAAAAACTGCAAATGTCTGTTACATCAATTACGGCGTCACGTTCCCCATGCTGGAAAAAAGTCAGGTGAAAGGCGCGGCAACGAACGGTTTCTTCCAAAAACTGATTAAAGCCACCGGTCAGGCGCCGGCCTGGAATTTTCACAAATATTTGATTGATCGCAGCGGCAACAGCGTGGCGGCCTTCCCCAGCGCTGTGACGCCGGAACAGCTGGATTCTAAGATCAGCGCCTTGTTATCAGCTAAATAGGGTTGTAAACCTCAGCTCTCGCCGGCGGCATGCCGGCATTTTTTATCAGGACGAGACGGCAATGCGCAGAATTGGACTTTACTGGTTTGGTAATGATTTGCGGGTGCATGACAACGCCAACCTGCAACAAGCCAGCGCGGTCGTCGACCAGTTGCTTTGCGTGTTTTGTCTGGACCCTGCCTGGTTGGCGCCCAACCCATACGGGATGGCTAATTTGTCGGCACAGCGTTGGCGATTTTTGAAAGAAGCCTTACAGGATCTGGATAGAAATCTTCAGCAAGTCGGACAACATCTGCTGGTTTGTTACGAAACACCGCTTGCGGCCATCGGTGGGCTAGTGGCTAAGCATGGCGTATCGGTGATTTATCGCAGCCGCCATGCTGGTTTTCAGGAGCGGCAACAATGGCTGGCACTGCAAAAACATTTGCCGGGTTTGCGTTTTGTCGAATCCGACACGCAAACCCTGTTCAACCTGCACGAATTGCCTTTTACCCAATTGCCGAAGTCCTTCACGCCGTTCAAGGATAACGTCGAGCGATTGCGGGTCGATCATCCTTTGCTGCCGCCCGATGCGCTCCCCCCCAGCCCTGAACCCAAATCGGATTGGCTATTGAATTTTCCGGTGTATTTGCCGGCCGTTTCAGCACTCGATGCTGAGTTGGCGTTTCATGGCGGCGAGACCGCCGGTAAAAAACAGTTTAAAGCGTATTTTCGCAGCAGCTACCCCAGCCGTTACAAAGACCTGCGCAACGAACTGGACGGTTGGGAAAATTCAACTAAGTTTTCGCCTTGGCTGGCCCATGGCAATCTGTCGGTAAGAAAAATTTATTCCAGTTTACGCCGCTACGAAGCAGAGAATGGCGCCAATGAATCCACTTATTGGCTGTATTTTGAATTACTCTGGCGGGAGTATTTTCAATGGTACGCCCACCAATACGGCAAGCATCTGTTTGCGTTTCGAGGCATCAAACAACGCAAACCTTTAACCTGCTTTTATCCGGAACGCTTTCAAAAATGGTGTAACGGTTACACACCCTATCCATTAGTAAATGCCTGCATGAAACAACTGAACGCCACCGGCTATATGTCCAATCGCGGCCGGCAAATCGTCGCCAGTTGTTTGGTCAATGAATTGGCGGTGGATTGGCGTTTCGGTGCTGCTTATTTCGAACAGCAGTTGCTGGATTATGATGTGGCCAGCAATTGGGGAAATTGGCAATATCTGGCCGGTGTGGGTGCGGACCCGCGCGGCCAGCGGCATTTTGATCTGGAAAAACAAACCCGACTGTATGATCCGGACGGCAAGTTTATCCGCAAGTGGCAGGCTGAACTCCGCAATTTGCCATTGGATTCAGTGGATGCGGCCGATTGGCCCGTGGACCCGGCTAACGCGAAATTGGCTTCGATCCTAAGGGCTTAATCCTTAACTGATAGGAGTGGCTTTTTAGCGTTGATGTAACAAGCGAAACCACCAAAACCCGACAAACATCGCAGCAACAAACGCATAATTACCCAACACGCCCGCAGTTAATCCTAGCAAAGCCGGCCCCGGACAAAAGCCGGATAAGCCCCAACCGACACCAAATATCGCCGCTCCAACAATCAGTTTGGCATCAACCCCGGCCAGCATAATAGCCGAAGGCTCTTGCTCGCGATCCGCCGTGTCGTTATTGCGATGCATCAAGTAGCGCGCCAGCCCCAGCGTCAATAAGGCACTTGCCATGACCAAGGCCAAACTGGGGTCCCACGCCCCGGCCACATCCAAAAACGCCAATACTTTGGCTGGGTTGCTCATACCTGCCACGATCAAGCCCAGCCCAAACAACAGCCCGTAGGCAAATAAATAAACGGTATTTTTCATCGAGAATTTCCGGTTTAGAGCAGGTGCCGAACAATAAACACAGTAATCCCGGCTGTCAGCATGAAGGTTAGCGTTGCAACGATGGATCGCGCGGACAAGCGAGCGATACCGCAAACGCCGTGCCCACTGGTGCAGCCGCCACCCAGCCGGGTGCCATACCCAACCAGCAGACCGGCAATTGCCAGCAAACCAGGCGAGGCTGCCAAATCCAACGTAATGTCTGCACCGCTTAAGCGATAAAGAGGCCCACTCGCCAGCAGGCCGGCCAGAAACCAGCCGCGCCAGACACTGCTCTCGTTCCAAGGCGGTAACATGCCTGCGGCGATGCCGGAAATCCCAGCGGTATGCTTATGAGTAAACAACAGCAAAGCGGCGGCCAGCCCAATCATGGCTCCCCCGGCCAGCGCGGATAAAATCGTCAAATAGTTCATGCGACATTCTTGCCAAAAATGGGCTATTGAAGCAGAAACCGCAACACCAAACCAGATTTACTAGCTTTAACGCCCGATTTAAGTAATCCAGCCCAGCCGCTTTTAGGGGCTGTTGCCATTTTGTCATAATCCCTTTGAAAATCGATTGGCGAGCCATATTGATTGAGTTTTCAATCAAACGATAACTAGCGAATGCCACGCCAACTGCTTACAGATACCCACTGGGAAAAGCTAAAAACGATTATGTTGAGTTTCAGCATTTACGACAAACCCGGTCTTCGGCAAACGGTCGAAGGGATTTTTTATCGCTTGCGTGTTGGCTGCCCTTGGCGAGACTTGCCCGTCGCTTTTGGCAAGTGGAATGCCGCGTACAAGCGCTTCAATGCCTGGTCACTGCAAGAAAAGCTGAGGGGTATCTTTCAAGCGCTAGTGATTGAGCCTGATTTGGAATGGCTATTTATTGATGGCAGCATTATTAAAGCCCATCAACACAGTAGCGGCGGCGCCCATGAAAACCCAACAGCCATCGGGAAATCGGTCGCAGGCAACACGACCAAAATCCATATGGCGGTTGATGCCGGTGGACTTCCCATCCAGTTCTCGATTACGGGGGGCGAAGTACATGACTGCAAAGAAGCGCCGGAATTTGTGGCCAAGCTCCCCCAGGCGGGCTACATGATTGCAGACAAAGGGTATGACAGCGAGCCGTTACGGATTCAAATTCGAGACCAAGGCACAGTCCCCATCATCCCAAGAAAACAAAATTCAATAGTCGGGAATGAGGAAATGGACTGGTGTCTCTATAAATATCGCCACCTCGTTGAAAACGTATTTGCGCGACTGAAACATTTTAGAGCTATTGCCACCCGATATGACAAACTAAAACGCAATTTTGAAGGTGCTATCGCCCTGGCTTGTGCATTTATATGGTTACCGATGTGAAACGGCAACAGCCCCTAGTAATTTGCTTGTTCGCATTAACAACCGGCTCTCGTTATTCACCAAACAATGACGAGCTCAAATAGCGCTCACCGGAATCCGGCAACACGGCGACACGGCGACGATGATTTTACCTGCCTGTTCCGAACGCTTGGCCAGCCGCACAGCAACCGCAAGCGCCGCACCACTCGAAATACCGGCCATAATCCCTTCCTCCTTGGCGAGGCGTCGTGTATAGGCGATGGCTTCAGCGTCTTCTACCGGCTCGATCAAGTCAATCAATGACAAATCCAAATTCTGCGGCACAAAGCCGGCACCTATACCTTGAATACCATGCGGCGCGGCTTGCAAAGGTAGCCCGGCGCGAGTCTGGCTTAATACGGGGCTGCCAGCCGGCTCGACTGCGACACTGAGTACCGGCCTGCCGCAATGCTTTTTCAGATAACGCGACACACCGGTAATCGTGCCACCGGTGCCGACGCCGGCTACGAAAATATCGACCTGACCGCCGCTATCGCGCCAAATTTCCGGGCCGGTGGTTTGTTCGTGTATCGCCGGATTGGCCGGGTTTTTAAACTGTTCCAGCAATACATAATGCTCAAGGTCGGCTGCGGCAATCGCCTCGGCCTGCTCCACCGCCACGCGCATGCCTAGCGCGCCATCGGTCAACCGCAGGTTCGCGCCATACGCCAACAACAACGTGCGGCGCTCCTGGCTCATGTTGTCCGGCATCGTCAATGTGATAGGGATGCCACGCGCTGCGGCCACCGCAGCCAAGGCTATACCGGAATTCCCGCTGGTGGCCTCCAGTAAAGTCTTGCCCGGCGTTAATAGGCCTTGACGCTCCGCAGCCCAGACCATCGCCGCACCGACCCGACATTTCACCGAATAAGATGGATTACGGCCTTCAATTTTCACCAACAAGGTCGCGTTCAATCCTTGGCTAATATGATTGATCCGTACTAAAGGTGTCCGGCCTATCGATTGGGAATTATCTGCGTACCAAGCAGGCATTGAGGGCTTCCTGTGGGATAAGGGGTTTACTTTGCATGAAAAAAATGATCCGGGCTATTGTGACGGATTCTAAGACGATTAACGGATAGTCTTTCAAACAAAATGGCTGCAGTTGCGTTGGTGTTTGTGTTTAGTAACGCCGCCAAATTTCCTGGCTTCGTCATTTTGGGCCCATTTAACAACAATACCAACAATCGTCGCCATCGACACCTTGGGAAATCATTAATTGCCCCAGAACACCCGGCGTAAAGATTCCGACGATTCAGTGTATCGTCGATCATTTGCTTTTTAGAACAACCGGCTTTTATCAAGCTTCCCACGACTTCTAGCGGGCATTTTCCAGAAAAATCTTGTACAAGCAGGACGCTGTTTTTATTGAACATTGCACACGAATTTGTAGTGAGCCCCGGCTCAGATGATTTACGCTTTCCATTGCGACTAAACTGAAAGCCCATTCGGGGAGTTTCAGTAATAGAACTGTAATTTGTGTTGGTTCACAAAATCAGCTATAACCGCATTTTGGGGGAATACAATCTAACTTTTATGAGGTACAGCAATGAGCAGTAAAACTTTAAGCAAGCATCTCAAGCGAAATGCAATTTTAACGGCAGGACTGGTTATTGCCGCCCCTGCTGCGATGGCGAGTACACAATGGGTTGGTACTGCAGATTATAAGTTAGCACCAAACGCTGCCGGCGATGAAGGACCCGCAGTTGGACCGTTTGACAGCTACGACTTTGCCCCTGGCGCCGCCATGATAAAATTCACACCCAATAGTGCCACATCTGGAACGGTAGAGGGTTGGTATCAATCCTATGTGAGGTCACACGACCTAGGCTTCGTTGGCGTCTCAAACGGTAATCTTGGATCAACTTATGAATTGACTGCGGTTGCTCATTTTTTTGGTAACTATTCCAACAGCATCGACGGTAATACCCAGTCGGTGGACAACATGACAGGCGACGTAGCACTGTATTTTGACACTACTCCTGATCACAGCTTCATCAACGACACCGGTTTTTCTGACGTTAACTCACAACGAATTCTTTGGGGGAGTATAAACTCCGGAAACGGCAGTTTGTTCAAAGGTACTGGAGGCCAAGAACTAACCCTGAATTTTGCTGGTGCTGCATCGGGTTCCGACCAGGCTGTGTATAGTCCAAATACAATCGGCGGTGCAGACGCATTCTTTTCCATTACCACTAAAGGACTGCAAAGTGTTAACTTTAACAGCGTTCAGGGACATGCAGACGGTCAAAAATTTGTATCCGACGGTTACATGCAACTGACAGCGGTACCCGTACCAACCGCCGTATGGTTATTTGGTAGCGGTTTGCTTGGTTTACTCAGTACCGGCAAACGTAAAAAAATCACTGGTTAAGGCATTCAATTCCATCTTAAAGCTACCGCTCAAATTTCTTTTGGACAGTAGCTTTAATATTCCACTGCGGGATACCTGAGCCCTTCGAAAACAACAAACAAATCCTAAACAAGCCCTCCCATTCGTCGCCGTTAATCTGGCCTTTGATTTGGCAATCCACATTAGCGCTTGCTTGCAAAATACCCTGTAGCTCCTTGCTCTTCAACCTCTGCAAGGCCTCATGCACCAACTGCTTGCGCTTGTCCCAGATCTGATATTTTTTGTAGAGAACGTCCGGGTTACCACCGCGTTTCAATTCAGTCTTGATACTGACCAGGGTTCGGGCTTCGCGGCTGATAGCCCACAACACCACCGGCGCTGCGACGCCTTCCGCTTTGAGCCCGGCAAGAATTTTAACGGATCGATTCACCTTGCCCGACAACAAAGCATCCATCAACTTAAACACGTCAAACCTAGCGCTGTCAGCCACATCGCCCTCAACCATGGCTTTGTTGATACGGTTAGCCCCGTGCAAGATATATAGTTTTTCAAGCTCCTGAGCCGCGGCCAGCAAGTTGCCTTCGACTCGCACGGCCAGGCTTTTCAACGCCTCCGCGTCAAGATGCATGCCCTTACGTTCCGCGCGGCGCTGCAACCATTGCAACAACTCCGGCCCTTGTAATGGCCAGACCTGCACGGTGATCGCAATTTTATCCAAGGTCTGAAACCATTGCGACTTCTGCGCCGCGCTATCCAGCTTGCCGGCGGTGATCAGCAAAACGGTATCTTCGGGGGGACGCTGACAATACGCGCTTAGGGCTTTGCCGCCTTCTAACCCAGGCTTGCCGGAAGGCAAGCGTAAATCGATGAGTTTTTTGTCGGAAAAGATGGAAAGGGATTCGGCTTCGAGCGTCAATTGCGGCCACTCGTTACCGGTATCGATGGCAATCACTTCGCGGGTGAGATAACCTGCAGTACGAGCCGCACGCCGAATGTCGTCCGCCGCTTCGCCAAGTTGTAGAGGCTCGTCACCGCTCACCAGATAAACCGGTGCCAGCTCTTTCTGCAAGGCAGCGGTCAACTGGTCAAGCTTTAAACGCATACTTATTTTTTCTGCGTATCGACGGCTATCCTGGCTCTAGCCAATATCATCCGCGCCACTTGTTTATAGATTTCGTTGCGAATCAATTGTTCTTCGTTGCCTTTCGCCAGTACCGCCGTTTGGTCGTTAAAAAACTCCCGGGAAATTTCGATCACTTGCTCGTCCATCAGCGCATTTTCCTTGCTGTCGAAAAACTGAAAGCGCAGATAATATTCCAGCTCGGACTCACTGGACTTACCGGTTGAACCGATGGTCAGTACCCGGTTACGCATGTCTTCCCTAAGCACCTTGACCACCACGCCGGCATCATTGGGAGAACCCACTATTTTGCCTTTCGAGGCTTTCATGATGGCTTGCAGTTCGCCTTGTAAAGGCACGGAAGCACCAAACACATACATGTTTTTCAGCACTTCCGGCATCTCTATCGAACCGCGCAGATGATATCCGCAGCCAAGCAGCAGCGCCAAAGTTCCAAACAAAACCATTCGGCTCAAGTGATTTATCATTTGCTTCTCGAAAACCCAGCGTTTAAACAACGATATTCACCAGTTTCTGCGGCACCACAATCAGCTTTTTCACCGGTTTACCTTCCAGATAACGCTGCACATTGTCGTCGGCCAGGGCCAAGGCTTCGACTTGCTCCTTGGACGCCGTTGCCGCAACGGATAATTTACCGCGCAGCTTACCGTTCACTTGCACGACCATTTCGATGGCGTCCTGTTGCAATGCGGATTCGTCGATCAGTGGCCAAGCGGCAAGCACGATGTCATCGTTATGCCCCAACTGATTCCACAATGCTTGAGCCGCATGCGGAATAATGGGCGCCAGCATCAAGACGATGGCTTCCAGCACTTCCTGACGGATTGCCCTGCCATTGGCACTATCGTCTTCAAATTTATTCAGCGCGTTGACCAGCTCCATGTTGGCCGCAATCGCGGTATTAAAGGTATGGCGACGGGCCATATCGTCGGTGACTTTTTGCAACGCCTGATGCAACTGGCGGCGCAACACTTTTTGATCATCGCTCAAGGCCGCCTTGTCCAGCGCTTGCTGAGGCAATCCGGCTTCGACATGCAAATAGACTTGCCGCCACAAACGTTTCAGGAAGCGGAATGCACCTTCCACACCGGCGTCATTCCATTCCAACGACTGGTCGGGCGGCGAAGTGAACATGGTGTAGAGACGCACCGTGTCCGCGCCGTATTTGTCGATCAACACCTGCGGATCGACACCGTTGTTTTTCGACTTCGACATTTTTTCGACCGCGCCCACCGTGACCGGTGATCCATCTTCGAGTAACTTGGCACCGATGATCTTGCCCTTGGCGTCACGTTCGACATCGATTTGGGTCAGATTGAAATAGCGTTTGTGGCCGTGATCGTCGATTTGATAGAAGGTTTCGGCGATCACCATGCCTTGCGTCAGCAAGTTTTTGAACGGCTCGTCGCACACCACCAAACCTTCATCGCGCAACAACTTGGTGAAAAAACGCGCATACAGCAAATGCAAAATCGCATGTTCGATGCCACCGATGTAATGATCGACCGGCAACCAGTAATTGGCGCGCTGATCCAGCATCGCAGTGTCGCAATCCTGGCTGGCATAACGTGCGAAATACCAGGACGATTCCATGAAGGTATCGAATGTATCGGTTTCGCGCCGCGCCGGCTTGCCACATTTCGGACAATCGGTGTGTGGAAAGGTCGGATGCGCGGCCAACGGCGATTGGGAGCCGTCCAGCACCACATCGCGCGGCAAGGTCACCGGCAATTGCTCGTCGGGCACCGGCACTGTGCCACAGTCGTCGCAATAGATCACCGGAATCGGCGCACCCCAGTAGCGTTGCCGCGAGACACCCCAGTCGCGCAATCTGAAATTGGTCTTGCGTTCGCCCTTGCCCAAGCCGGCCAGTTTGGTGGCGATGGCGTCGAAGGCTTGTTTAAAATTCAAGCCATCGAATTCTCCGGAGTTTTTCAACACACCTTTATCGGTAAAGGCTTTTTCGGCAACGCTGTCGTCAGAGCCATCCGCGGCGGCAATCACTTCCTTGATGGCAATGCCATATCGCTTAGCGAATTCGTAATCGCGCTGATCGTGCGCCGGCACCGACATCACAGCGCCCGTACCGTAGCTCATCAACACGAAATTGGCGATCCATACCGGTACGGATTCGCCGGTCAAAGGATGAATGGCGTGGAAACCGGAAGCGATGCCACGTTTTTCCATGGTTTCCATCGCCGCTTCGGAGGTTTCCATCTGCTTGCAGGATTCGATGAAGGCGGCGATGTCGGCGTTGGTTTCGGCGGCCTTCAAGGCCAAGGGATGTTCGGCGGCCACCGCCACATAAGTCACGCCCATCACGGTGTCCGGGCGGGTGGTATAGATGCGAATCGGCGAATCGAATCCCTCAACTGCGAAATCCATCTCCACGCCTTCGGAGCGGCCTATCCAATTGGCCTGCATGGTTCTAACCTGTTCCGGCCACCCCGGTAGTTTATCCAGCGAGGTCAGCAACTCGTCGGCATAAGCGGTGATTTTTAAAAACCACTGGGAAATTTCTTTTTTCTCGACTTGGGTATCGCAACGCCAGCAGCAGCCGTCGATGACTTGTTCGTTTGCCAGCACGGTTTGGTCGTGCGGACACCAATTGACTGGCGCGGTTTTTTTATAAACCAGACCTTTTTCCAGCAAGCGGATGAAAAACCATTGCTCCCAACGGTAATAACTCGGATCGCAGGTCGCCAGTTCGCGGCTCCAGTCGTAACCAAAACCCAGACGTTTCAACTGGTCACGCATGTAATCGATATTCGAATAGGTCCAGTCGGCCGGGTGCACCTTGTTTTGCATAGCCGCATTCTCGGCCGGCAAACCAAAGGCGTCCCACCCCATCGGTTGCAACACATGCTTGCCCTGCATCCTTTGAAAACGGCTGATCACGTCGCCAATAGTGTAGTTGCGGACGTGGCCCATGTGCAGCTTGCCGCTGGGATAAGGAAACATCGACAGGCAATAGTATTTTTCTTTGCCGGTGTCTTCAGAAGCGGTAAACACTCCGGATTTTTCCCAGTCGGCCTGTACTTTTTGCTCTATTTCCGACGGCTTGTAATGCTCTTCCATCCTATTCGTCTTTTGCTGTAAAAAGGCGCTAGAATACCTTAGAGACGCTTAAAGCTAAAGCGTGAAAATTAAAACAACACAAGGAGCAGCCATGGGCGAAAACAAACTGATCAAAGCGTATGACGATCTGATGGGCCATCTTTACGAAGCCCTGGACGATACCTTACACACCGTCGCCGACGCATTGGAAATAGCCAAGGAAAAAACCAGCGCGCTGGGCGGCCACACGCAAGAAGAAATCAATAAAATCGCCGACTATGTGATGCGCGATGTAGAACACGTCGCCACCGCGCCGTCGCAACAAAACGACAGCAATTCGTTGTCCGAATGGTTGAAGTTTGACATCGATTTGATCGAAAACTTTGCCCTGGATGCCTTCATGGACATCGCCGACAAAACCAAGGTCAAGCTGGCCGCGTTGGAGATGGAAGCCAAGCTCTATCATCCTTATAAAAGCGGTGAGGTAGCCGGCCCCGGCACTTTTGTCTGCGATGCCTGCGGTAAACAAATCGCCTTCAAATCCACCAGCGTGATACCGGCCTGCCCGGAATGCAAGGGCGGCAGTTTCTCGCGCGTTTGATATTGCAGGCTTTAACCTTATAATGCGGGCTTTTATTTTTTAGCAATCGAGGGCGATTATGCGCAGGGTGATCTTCAATCAGAAAGGCGGCGTGGGTAAATCTACCATTACCTGTAACCTAGCAGCCATCAGCGCCGTAGAGGGTAAAAAAACCCTGGTGATCGATCTCGATGTGCAAGGCAATTCCACCCAGTATTTGCTGGGCAATAAAGTCGCCGATTCCGACAAGACCATCGCCCATTTTTTCAAAGACAGCCTGGGATTGGGCTTATTCGGCGGCGGGAAGGAAGGCTTGGACGGTCTGATTCATGAAACCCCCTTCCCCAACCTTTTCGTATTGCCATCTCATAGCGATTTGGAAGGTTTGCAAAGCCGGTTGGAATCGCGGCATAAAATCTACAAATTAAAAGAAGCGTTGGAAAAACTGGAAGGCTTCGAGCAAATCTATATCGACACCCCGCCGATTTTAAATTTTTATAGCCTATCAGCGTTAATCGCCGCCGAAAAATGCCTGATTCCGTTCGACTGCGACACCTTCGCTCGTGAAGCCCTGTACACATTGATGCGCGCCATCGCCGAAGTCAAAGCCGATCATAACGACAGACTGGAAGTGGAAGGCGTCATCGTCAACCAATATCAAAAGCAGGCCAACCTGCCGCGGCAGTTGGTGGAAGACCTGATCGCCGAGGGTTTGCCGGTCCTGGAGACCAAAATCTCCACCTCGGTGAAAGTCCGCGAATCGCATAGCGACGCCCAGCCTTTGATCCACTACGCGCCAACCCACAAATTGACCGAAGAATACCGGGCCTTGCATTTGGAAATCCACAAATAACGGTTTGGCATTTACCCACATTAAAAAGCCGGCAATGCCGGCTTTTTTGTTTTTAACTGACGGCAAATACCGAAGAGGCAGCCGCGCGCAAATGCTTAACCAGCAAGACTCGCCTGAGTCGCCAGCCCACCATGCCGCACATCGATACCGTCCAACATAAAAATGGCGTGCTCGGCAATGTTCCGGCAATGCTCGCCGCAACGCTCCATGGCTTTCATCATTTGCATCACATCCAAGGCTCTGCGAATCATTCGGGCGTCGTGCAATACCAAAGTCAATTGGTGCTTGATACCCTCCTGCAATTCCGACTCGCAATCCCTATCGCATTCCAACAAGGCGTATGCCTGCTTGGTATCCCGGCTTTCGAAAACCACCATCAACTTGTCCAAAATCAGCTTGATTAAACCGCCGATTTTCACGATGTCAGCCAACAGCTTTTGATTGGGGTCGCTGGTGTTCGGGTCGAACAACACCGTAATCAGTTTGGCGAACTCGACAATCTCAACACCGATTTTTTCCAGCTCTACGGCGATTTTCGACGTCGATAACACATAGCGCAGATCGTTTGCCACCGGACTATGCCGGGCAATGATGTTCAATACCTCGCCGTCAATCTTGCTTTCGAAGCGCTTGACCTTCTTATGCCGTGATACGACTTTTTGCGCCAGTTCGGCATCGCCGTAGTCCAGCGCCTGCATCGCCTGTTCCAATTGGTAAACCAAAAGGTCCGTCATATCCAGCATCAAACTGTGCATATGCCCTAAATCGGTGTCATACGCATGCAAGGTATGCACATTATTGGGAGTGTCTGTTTGCTTCGTCATCGGCAGTTCTCTTGCTTGTTTGGCCAGGGTCTCGGTAATAAGCGAACCTTAGAACAAGCAGATTACAAGAATGTGACACAACCCGATAGACACGCAAAACCCGGCGCGTTAGCCATTGTTTTTAAACAACATATTTATAGAGCCGACGATCTAAAGTCTGCACAAAACGCCAAAAATAATCCGTTGCCCGCATTACTCGGCAAAGAAGCGACAAGCCTGCTCTGTCATGCTGCTGTCATAAATGCAGACAAAAATAGCCCTCGTCCGATACCAATATTTGGCGTTTGCTTATGAATACCTCTTTCTATCGCACCATCTGGATTTCCGACCTACACATTGGCTCGACCCAATGCCAGGCCGATGCCCTGCTGGATTTTTTAAAACATAACGACAGCGAAAAACTCTATCTGGTCGGCGACATCATTGACTTTTGGGCCTTGTCCAAAAAAATGTACTGGCCGCGTGATCACAACACCATCATTCAAAAAATCCTGCGTAAAGCCAGACACGGCACGCAAATTATCTACGTCCCCGGCAACCACGACGAAAACGTCCGCGATTACGACGATTACGTGTTCGGCGACATCGTCGTCAAAAACTCGGATATTCACACCACGGTAAACGGCAAACGCTTCCTGATCGTCCACGGCGACGAATACGATACCATCGCCAAACACCACCAATGGCTGGCAAAAATCGGCAGCCTGGGTTACGACTGGCTGATCGAAATCAACCGCTTCCTGCGCTTGTTCAGACGCCTATTCGGCAGGCAATCGCATTTCTCCTTGGCGGCGTTTGTGAAATTCAAAGTCAAGAATGTGGTGCAATTTATTTCCGATTACGAAGAAAGCATTGTCCGCACCCTGAAAAACGAAGGCCTGGACGGCGTGATTTGCGGGCACATTCATCATGCCGAAATCAAGGAAATAGAAGGCTTCTTATACGTCAATACCGGCGATTTCGTGGAGAGTTGCACGGCCATTGTCGAACATCAAGACGGCAGACTGGAGTTAATCCGCTGGCTGGCCCAGGAAGCGCCGCAATTGACGCAGCAGCACGATGGAGAATTGCCGCATCCTGGCTAACTCCAAAGCTTGCCGGAACCGGCCTACTTAGCTTTGTATTACATGTCACAAAAACTTCGCCAAACCGTCACGGTTTCTTAACCCTCCTCCAAGCGTAATCCCGGAAAATGTGAGCGGGCTTGCAGAATTTTGGGAAGTCACCCAATGACGCGCTCGTCGCCTATCCCCTTAGGCCGGCGAGTGCGTCTCTCTGCGAGTCAGCTCAGGCTCATCCAAGCCTGCTTACTGATTTTTAAGCACAGAGACCATCCGACCATGATCGCAAAGCACATCCGCAGCTACCCGCTGCTGGCCGCAGTGAGCGCCCTCAGCTGCTTCGGCAACGCCCAGGCAGCCACGCCGGTATTTATCAACGAAATTCACTACGACAATGCCGGCACCGATAGCGGCGAGGCCATCGAAATCGCCGGCCCGGCCGGCACCAACCTCAGCGGCTGGTCGTTGGTGCTTTATAACGGCAACGGTGGCGCCAGCTATAACAGCAAAGCCTTAAGCGGCGTAATAGCCGATCAAACCGGCACCGGCTTCGGCACGCTGAGCTTCAGCTATCCGGCAGACGGCATACAAAACGGTGGGCCAGACGGCATTGCCTTGGTCAACGGCAGCACGGTGGTGCAGTTTTTAAGTTACGAGCCCTCACCTTTTACAGCGGTAGGCGGCCCGGCCAACGGCATGACCAGCTTGGATATTGGCGTAGCGGAAACTAACTCAACTCCCGTCGGCCAATCCTTACAACTGAAAGGCACCGGCAACAGCTACGAAAACTTTACCTGGAACGCCCCAGCCACAAATTCATTTGGCGCGGTCAACAACAGCCAAAACTTCGGCGGCGTCACCCCGCCTCCCCCGGTATCCCAATGCGGCCAAGCGGCAACCCTAATCAGCGCCATCCAAGGCAGCAGCGGCGTCAGTCCGTTGAGCGGCAGCGTGCAACATGTTGAAGCCGTGGTCAGCGCCGACTTCCAAGGCAGCGGTAATTTGAACGGCTTTTTCGTGCAGCAAATCGATGGTGCCGACGCCAATCCGGCTACGTCCGAAGGCTTGTTCGTCGCCTCCAGCTTGCCGGTCAATGTCGGCGATAAAATCCACATCGTCGGCACCGTCACCGAAACCTTCAATATGACCCGCCTGGAAAGCGTCAGCTCAGTGGACATTTGCGCCACCGGTAACGCCTTACCGACAGCGGTTGAAGTAAATTTACCCTTCGACAACGCCGACAATAACGCTGAACGCTGGGAAGGCATGTTGATCCGTCTGCCGCAAACCCTGACGGTCAGCGAAAACTTCAATCTAGGCCGCTTCGGTGAATTTTTACTCTCGTCCGGCGGCCGCTTGATGACGCCTACCCAGGTCGCCATGCCCGGCCAAGCCGCTATCGATGCTGCCGCGCAAAATAGCTTGAATCAGCTCACCGTAGACGATGGCTCAAACATCCAAAACCCAGACCCGGTAATTTATCCGCAACCGACCGGTCTCAGCGCCGCCACGCCTTTACGTAGTGGCGATGCGGTGGTGGGCGCTACCGGCGTGTTGGCTTACGATTTTGGCGTGTACCGCCTGCAACCGACTCAGCCGCTAACCTTTGTCGCCGACAATTCCCGCGGCCCGGTTCCGGCCCTGTCCGCCTTGGGCTCGTTAAAAGTCGCCAGCTTCAACGTGTTGAATTACTTCAACGGTAACGGTGTCGGCGGCGGTTTCCCAACCGCTCGCGGCGCTAATACCCTGGTCGAATTCAACCGCCAGCGCGACAAAATCATTCCGGCCATCCATGCCTTAAATGCCGATGTGGTAGGTTTGATGGAAATCGAAAACGACGGCTACGGCAGCAGCAGCGCCATCGCCGATCTGGTGAATGGTTTGAATCAACTGGCCGGCGCCGGCACGTATGCCTATATCAATCCGGGCTTGAGCAAAGTCGGCACCGATGAGATCGCGGTTGGCATCATCTACAAACCGGCTAAAATCACGCCGGTTGGCGCGGTGGCAATATTGGATTCTTCGGTAAACCCCTTATTTATCGACACCAAAAACCGCCCTGCCCTGGCCCAAACTTTCTTGGATAAGGCTTCCAACAAGTTGCTGACCGTGGCAGTCAACCATCTTAAATCCAAAGGTTCGGCTTGCGACGATGTCAATGATCCCGACACCGGCGACGGCCAAGGCAATTGCAACCAAACCCGCACCAATGCTGCGCAAGCCCTGGCCACCTGGTTGGCTGGCGATCCTACCCACAACGGCGCCAACAATGCCCTGATCATCGGTGACCTGAACAGCTATGCCCAGGAAGACCCGATCACAGCCTTGAAAAACGCCGGTTACCAGAACCTGCTGGAAACTTTCGTCGGCAATCAGGCCGCTTACAGTTACGTATTCGATGGCGCGGCCGGTTATCTGGATCATGGCCTAGCGAATGCCGCACTCGCGCCGCAAGTTAAAAGTGCCGGCGAATGGCATATCAACGCCGACGAACCACGCTCTCTGGATTACAACACCGAGTTCAAAACAGCCAATCAAATCAGCAGCTTCTACGCGGCCGATGCTTATCGCTCATCCGACCACGACCCACTGTTAATCAAATTGTTCGTGCCGGGCGACCTGGATAACGACGGCGATGTCGATGGTAGCGACGCCAATTTGATCAAGGCTCAAGTTGGTAAATGCAGCGGCAAAATAGGTTTTAACCGGGAAGCGGATTATGACGCGACCGGCTGTGTCAGCATGGCTGACTACCGGACTTGGTACGGCTATTTCAATAACTACACGGCGAACAGCAAGCCGTAACGGCCGCGAACATCGCCGATTAATTTTTATTTGTTAAAGAAGGTTTTATGAAAAATATGATATGGCGTCATTGCCTGATACTTGCGTTGGCATTTTGGTCTGGTGTCAACCAAGCGAGTACGCTCAGCACATCCGGCGATATTCAAATTAATCCGGGCGGCAATATAGAACTCCAAACGGGTCAAACCCCAGGAAATCTGCAAGCTAAACAACCACCACTTATTACAGGGGGTGACATTCAAATTGTGCCTCGAGGTAGTATTGCAAGCCCAGCGGGACCAACGCCAACCAATTCGGGATCAATTTCACCGTTAACCCTTGTCTCTCCTACTGAACCCACATTTTTGGCGCTACAGCAGACCTCAGGCTTTACCCATATTGGCGATCATTTTGATGTTGAAGTGCTGGCTTTCGCGCCTTTGGCTAACGCCAGCCCGGACGAACTGGTGTTGGGCTTTGGTTTCAACACGCTATTAGGCGGCACGGGCGCTGCGCAGTTTTTGGGTAGCAGCATTAACCCGTTGTTCACCGACATTTCAACACAGGATGGCGTGAATTTAGCCGCTGCCGGCCTGGCCTTTCCGGGCTTGAGTGCAAATGACGTGGGCTCGTTCATTTCTCTGGCGGTTTTGCATTTTCAGGCCGTCGCGTCAGGTGACTTGAATATCGCGATCACCAGCGATTTGCATGATCTCAACCAAGGTTTGATCTTTTTGAATCAAGGGCCGCTGGCGATCAATGCCAGCGTCGGCTTCAACATCACGGCTGTGCCGTTACCGCCCTCTTTGTTGCTGTTTGGGAGTGGCTTGGTGGTAGGTTTTGGGGGGATTCGGAAGCGCGCGGCATATCTGCATCGCCCCTGACGGACTATTCTCGCCAAATACCCACGGGGCACAAGAGCTGCGATGCTCGGCGCGGAATAACGGGAGAAAACCACTACCAAAATCAAGAGAAAACAAAACGCAGGGTGAGCAACGGTTCTCTGCAAACCGATTATCGGTATAGGCTTATGCCAGGTAATGACAAAAACCGTGCCCGCCCGGCATATTGGCTATTGGTGCGGGCGGTTTTGTAGGTCGTTGCCGGCAGGATCGGAACGTTCTTTTGTTTTTGAGGTTCCGTGCAGCGAGTCGGAAAGAGCCACGTCCAAAGAAAACCGCGTAGGTGCGATTAGCGAAGCGTAATCGCACGTATTTGGGCACAAGTTTCAGGATTGCATGCGTCCGATTACGCTGCGCTAATCGGACGAGCTGTAACGCACAGGAACGAGCCCAAAGATATGCGGCCTCCTGGCTTAAAACTCCACCTTTACCGATCCCAGCAGCGTTCTTGGCGTACCGATATTAACCCGCGAGTTCGGCCCCAGACCCGGAATCACGTCTTGCAGATAATTTTTGTCCAACAGATTGTTTACATTCAGCTGGAAAGTGACTTTGGATTGGCTGACTTTCAAATTGTAGGCAGTCATTAAATCAACCGTAATAAACCCCGGCACATTATAGGTATTCGGCACATTGGTAGAGGCATCGCGCATTGTGATGCCGCCGCCGACTTTAAACCCTTTCAATGACTCCTGTTGAAAGTCGTAAGTATTCCAAAACGTGCCGACGTTTCTGGGGATCGCGAACATCCGCCGACCTTCTCGGCCGTCGTTGTCTTTGGTAACGCGGGTGTCCAGATTGGCGTAGGTGGCGATCATATTCCAGCCCGGTAGGATTTCGCCTTTAATGTCCAACTCCGGTCCGCGGCTACGCACCTCTCCGACCGCGATGGAATACAAGGGATTGTTGGGGTCGGTGGTGGCTACGTTTTGTTTGGTCAAATCGAAATAGGCCAGCGTGGCGCTGAGCCGGCCGTCGAAAAACTCGCTCTTGGCGCCCAATTCCCATTGCTGCGCGCTCTCGGGCGGCAGCGGCTTGCCGCCCTGGCCCAAACCATTGGTGGCGCCAAAGTTTTCGACATAATTGCCGTAAAGGCTCAACCAATCTTGGGCTTGCCACAATACCCCGACGCGCGGTGTCACCGCGTCCGCGGAAAGCTTGGATTGCGCCACTTTATCGGCCTGATCTACGACCTGGTAACGCAAACCGCCCATCACGTGAATCCCGTGCGGCAACTGAATCTGATCCTGGGCGTACAAGCCGTAGAACTCGGTGTCGGTGTCGTAGCGGTCAAATCCGGTCGGAAAGCTATAGCCGGTGTGGATAGGATTATAGATGTCGATGCCGGTCGCGGGATCGCCGTAATAATATTGGCCTGTCGAACGGTTGTTGTAATAATCGCCGCCGACCAGCAATGTGTGCTTTAGCCCAAAGGTATTGAAGTGGCCGGTTAAGTCCAGCGTGGTGTAATAGGTGTTAATGTCGGCCGGGTTAGCAACCACGATTCGATTGAGCTGGCTACCCGTCAGTCCATCTCCCAGCATCGCTACGCTGTTCGGCGTATCCCGGCGCTCGGTGGCGAAGCGATGGCTGATGCTCCAATTGTCGTTAAATTGATGCGACCAATTGAAGCCCAACAAAATGTCGTCGTGATTCTCTGGGGTCTTTTCCATTAAATTGCGCCCGCGCGGCATATCGATAAACCGGCCGTCTACGTAAGGCCAAACCATGGTGTCGTTGACCAAATTGTCGTGTTTGTATTCCATCTCGAAGGTAATTTGCGTTCGAGCGCTGATGTTCCACTTCAGCACCGGCGCCAGAAAGATGCGTTCGCTATCGACCAACTCGCGGTAAGAGCCGCTGTTTTCGTAAGACGCATTCATCCGGTACAACAAGGTATCGTCGTTCGTCAGCGGACCGGTGGCATCCATTGTGGTGCGGTAAAGATCGAACGAACCGAACTGCTGCTGTAAGGCGTAATAAGGGGTATTTAGCGGCTGCTTGGTCACCACGTTGACCATGCCGCCCGGCTCCATCCGCCCGTAAAGAATAGAGGCCGGGCCTTTTACTACCTCAACCCGTTCGACATTGGCCATCTGCCGCTTGCCCCAAGAACTGAACTCGGAGTCGTAGCGGAAGCCGTTGCGAAATAGCGCCGAACTGCGAAAGCCGCGCAGATAGAGATCTTCGGACAGGCCCCCGGAACCCGCGCCCAGGGTTACGCCGCTGACATTTTTTAACGCGGTTTCTATTGTAATCGCTTGCTGATCGTTCAATACTGCTTTCGGCACGATTTGAATATTCACCGGCGTTTCCATCAATGGCGTATCGGTTTTGGTGGCCGTCGCGGAATCGCGCAGCGCATAGTCCTTGTTATACGGATCGTTGGCGTCATAAGCCGCCCTCCCCAGCACCGTTACTGCCGGCATCGTAGCCGCCGACTGTGGCTCGCTGTTATTGACCACCGGCTTAGCTTCGATAATCGCCGTACCGTTGCCCACCAAGCGATAACCCAACCCGCTGTCCTTCAGTAATTTGCTCAGCCCTTGTTCGACGGTGACTGTTTCATGTAAGGCCGGCGCGCTAAGACCGCGGGTCAACTCGGCGTTGAATACCAGTTTTAGATTGGCCTGGTCGGCGAAAGCCGTCAGCGCTTCGGTCAAACCGCCGGCAGTAATGGCATAAGTCCGTGCTTCCTGTTGCATGGGCTCGGCGTAGGCCGTATAGCTGGCAATGCTCAGCGCCAGGGCTGTCACGGCGAATGGCGCACTTAAGGGCGCGAATGCGGGTGTCCTCATAAAATCTCCTGATTGCGTGAATGACTGCGCCGATAGCCGGCGTTACTCTTCACAACGTTTCAGGGAAGAAATCATGAACACTACCTTAAAAATTTTTCAACATATGGCCGGTATTGCCGAAGGGCACGCCAGCCTGAGTTTCGACGAGCTCAGCCTTTATGCCCCTGAGGGTACGAACGGAATACCGGTAATAAATAGGGCCGGGGAGATTTTCGGAATAAATGCTCGCCGATCCACTTTCCTCTGATGCTTTGAAAAACAACGAGGAGCGTCTTCAGTCCATTGGGTAGAGCAATATTGGACTGCTTGCAGTGTGTCATATCACGCCTTATGCGGCATTTCACACAGCCCAGTTGGTGCAAATGCAGGCCAACATAGGCATTTGACGTATCCCGGCGGCGGTCAAATGTTGGATTTTTGAAGACGCTAAAGCCGCATTAATAGCGCCTATCACGGGCCGTTGCTGCCCGGCCGCGTGCCTAAATTGATAGGGAATAAAGGCCATTGGCGCTGATTTTGCTTTGTCAAACGTCTTGATAGATAACCCACTTGTATCGCTTTCAAAAACGACTGATGACTGCTGTTTCGGACACACTGGATCATTTCTTTCGGGAAAATCGGGACGATTTAATCGGTTTTTTTCTGCGCCGCCTGCATTGTCCCGATACCGCCAAGGATTTGGCCCAAGAAACCTTTGTGCGGCTATTGTTCTCCGAACAGCGGACGCCGACTCAAGATAGGCGGGCGTTGGCGTTTTTTATCGCCGGTAATTTGGTGGTCGATCATATCCGCAAGGAATCGGTACGCGCCCGTTATGCTCCAAGCCATGAGATGCCGGCCGAACTACTGGAGGCGGTTGCCGGCAATGATCCGGACGCCGAAAAACAGTTAATGGCCTGGCAGGATCTGGATACGGTCAATACGGCCCTGAATGAATTGCCGGAAGAGTGCCGGGCGGCGTTTTACTTAAGCGCCATCGAAGGCCTGACTTACGCGCAAATTGGCGAATGTTTGGGCGTGTCCGAACGGGCCATCGCCAAACGCATTGCCAAAACTTTGAAGCATTGCCGTGACCGTCGCGAGCAACGCTGAATTGGCCTGCGGTTTATTTTCCGGCAACATTGTTTTATCGTTCGCCCACTCCTTCCTCGTTTCAGCGGCCTTGATGAACACCGATCCCGATAATTCCAACGAAAGCGTGGCCGACCAGGCGATAGACTGGCTGGTGCTGATGCGTTCCGGTTCGGTTACAGACGCCGCGCGCCACCAATTCGAGGCCTGGTATGGTCAAGACGACGCCAACCGGCAAGCCTACGCCGAGGCCGAAGCGCTGTGGGGTTCCGTCGCGCAAGCCGTTAAAACCACGCCGCCCGCCAATTTCCAGCCAAAGCAAATTCATGCCGTTCCGCGTTTGCCGCGGCGAGCCGGTTTGGCGCTGGCCGCTTCGCTGGTGCTGGGGTTGTTGCTAGGCCGGGATAGGCTCCACGATTGGTTGTTCAGCGATTATGCAACCGCCGTTGGCGAACAAAAGCAGATTCAATTGGCCGACGGCAGCAGCGTGTTGCTGAATACCGATACCGCGTTGGACATAGACTGGTCGGCGGATAAACGGCGCGTGGTATTGCTCAGAGGCCAGGCCGAGTTCAAGGTTACCAGCGATGCCAACAGACCCTTTGAAGTGGTGGCTGGCGATACGGCGGTACGGGCCTTGGGGACGGTGTTTGACGTGGCTCACCCCGACGCAGGTAAGGTCGAAGTCAATGTTACCGAGCATGCGGTAGCCGTGCGCTTGACCGATCAAGCCGATGTCGCCGCGATACGGGTGGAGGAAGGCCAGCGATTGACGTATTCCACTGGCGGTGGGTTGGATAAGCCGGCACCAGCCAATCTCAACCAGTTAAATGCCTGGAAACGCGGCAAGTTGATTTTTCACGATCAGGCACTGGCCGACGTGGTAGCAGAGTTAAACCGCTATTCCAAAGCCAAAATCATTCTGAACGGTGAGGATGTCAAACAATTGCGGGTTAGCGGGGTATTTCCGACCGACGGTCTGGCGATGCTGGATGCCTTGCAAAAATCCCTGGCACTGCGTCAGACCGCATTGGGACCGTGGCTGGTGATTTTGCATTCTTGATGCGAAAACAGAATCGGCCGGACTGTATTACCGAACCGCCGCTGCGGCAATTGGCCGCATTCCTGGCGGCAAGGCTTTTGTCATAATTAATTTTAAATCGTCTTAACTTGGCGAATTTAGTTGTTTGGAAGAATCACGCCAGCTCAGGGACGCCGCCGCATGTTTAACCGCCAATCCTAAAAACCCGTGCCATTTATTAGAGCGAATCGAATCGGACTTGTTATTGCTCAAAATCCGGCAGCATCTTTTCTTGATGCATCCGTCGGCGTCGAAGCCGGCCGCGCGGTGTTGCTAAAACCAACCCGCAACAAAGAAAGTTCGCGCAACATCGCCGTGCTATTTTTGATGTTAGTTACCGTTATGTTGCTGCACTTGGCCGGGGTCAGCTGCTTCTTGTGCCCCGACCTGCCGGAGGCAAAAGCCAGTCCGCTTAAAATGGAAGTGTCGACAATCACAGTTCCGGCCAGTGAGCCAAGCCTTGAGCGAACCCAACCGCCGCCGCCCAGCGTTGCCCAACCAAAACCTAAAAAGCCGCAACTCAAACCCCGGTTGAAAAAAGTGACGCCGCAGGCGCCGCCGTCCGATTTTTCGATGCAGGAACAAGTTTTTGATCAACAGCCTCGGCCGGTCGACGATGCCACTCAGCCGGCGATTGCCGAGAAAGTAAGCGCCGACAATCCAAGTCCGACGTTTACCGAGGCATATCTGAATGCCGCTTACCAACACAATCCCAAGCCGGAGTACCCCGGTATCGCCCGCAGCCGAGGCTGGCAGGGCAAAGTGGTTTTGCGCGTGGAAGTCAGCGAGGATGGTCAGGTAGTGGGCGTTGCCGTCGAACAAAGCTGTGGTCACGAAGCGCTGGACGAATCCGCGGTCGAAGCCGTCAAACAATGGCGCTTCGTACCGGCCAAACGCGCTGAAATCAATGTAGCCAGCGCGGTATTGGTGCCGATCATTTTTACGCTGCAAGACCAAGCGCCGGCTTTTTAGATTTTCCGCTCTTCTTGCCGCACGCTGGAAACAGCTGGGCGGTCGCGGGTTTTCCAGTCAAATTGATTAATGTTAAAGACAGCCGATTCAAACCCGAAGGAGTGGACCGCTTAGCAGCGTTTTATCTCAAATCAGGAAATTTTGTTTTACCCACACGTTTACCATTCATTTCGAGAACACACGTGTCATTCAAAAAAATATTTATCGCGTTCACCCTGCTTTTTAATGGGGGGAGAAATCCACTCCCGAAATCTAATGAAAAATCAAAAAACGTAGGGCGGGCAACGCTTTTCTGCCCACCGTCAGCGGTGTATATTTAATACCGCGTGGGCACAAAAACCGTGCCCACCCTACCCGACTCCAGCCTTTTTTAAATCAAATCAGATGGCATATACCCTTTTCTACATGTCGCGTTCATATAAAGACCATTTGATCGCTCGCCATCGTTTTTATATTAACCAAGCAAATGTTAGGCTGCTTGCACAATTCGACAACATGGAAGAAGAAGCAAAAGATTATGGCAATAAATATTTAAGCAGAATTAGCCATAACTTCGACCCCGACCGAGATAACCCTGATAGTTTTTATGAGAATGCTTTTGAGGAAAGTATTGAGTGGTATTCAATGCTAGACGACATGTTATCCAAAACCAGATTGAGTGTAATCGCTGGTATGTATCACGAGTGGGATAAGCAACTAAGAGAATGGATAACAATAGAAATAAATCAATGGCACCGAAGTGATGCAATCAAAAATAAAATTTGGAGTAAAAAATCATGCGAGTTATTTGATTTATTAGAAGGTTTAGGGTGGAAAATTAAATCAAAGGACTGTTATAGATCACTTGAAAGATGTCGATTGGTTGTAAATACTTTCAAGCATGGGGATGGTCTTTCCTTTACTGAAATAAAAGACAAACATAAAGACTTGCTATAGTGTTTACCTGAAGCATACCCAGATTTCATACAAAATTTTACTTACGATGATCTAAAAATTACCGATGATCATATAGAAGAATTTTCCAACGCCATTATAATGTTTTGGAACGATTTACCGGAGTCTATCTATAATGACGACTCGCTAAAACTACCCAGTTGGTTTTTAAACGAAATCAGTGATAATAAAAAAATCATAATGGCCGTCGACAAGGCCCTAAGGCGCAATTCGTAGGGCATCAATAGGCGTAGCCGTATTGGGCCGCATGTTGGCCTTAAAGCATTCGGCGCATTACGCTATCGCTAATGCGCCCTACAAAACTGCGCGAATATTAGCTGGGTTTCAAACTTCACGGCGGGGTTTTCTCCCGTATGCCGCGCCGAGCACCGGAGGGTTTGGACGGATGAGCCCGAAGGGGCGCCGCAGGGATGCGGCGCGTTGCATGCAGGGGCTGGGAAGCCCCTCCAGGCAACCCCGTTCAAATCCGAGGAGCGCAGGATCAAAGCTGCATCCGGGCCGCCTTTCTTTTGGATACTTTTCTTTGGCGCAGCAAAGAAAAGTATCTCGTCTGTCGGTGCGAGAACCGACTTTAAAACAATCGTCGCGATAGCGACACCAATCCTAATAACCCAGCTTCGATCCCGAGCAACCTAGGGGCTGTTGCCATTTTGTCATAATCCCTTTGAAAATCGATTGGCGAGCCATATTGATTGAGTTTTCAATCAAACGATAACTAGCGAATGCCACGCCAACTGCTTACAGATACCCACTGGGAAAAGCTAAAAACGATTATGTTGAGTTTCAGCATTTACGACAAACCCGGTCTTCGGCAAACGGTCGAAGGGATTTTTTATCGCTTGCGTGTTGGCTGCCCTTGGCGAGACTTGCCCGTCGCTTTTGGCAAGTGGAATGCCGTGTACAAGCGCTTCAATGCCTGGTCACTGCAAGAAAAGCTGAGGGGTATCTTTCAAGCGCTAGTGATTGAGCCTGATTTGGAATGGCTATTTATTGATGGCAGCATTATTAAAGCCCATCAACACAGTAGCGGCGGCGCCCATGAAAACCCAACAGCCATCGGGAAATCGGTCGCAGGCAACACGACCAAAATCCATATGGCGGTTGATGCCGGTGGACTTCCCATCCAGTTCTCGATTACGGGGGGCGAAGTACATGACTGCAAAGAAGCGCCGGAATTTGTGGCCAAGCTCCCCCAGGCGGGCTACATGATTGCAGACAAAGGGTATGACAGCGAGCCGTTACGGATTCAAATTCGAGACCAAGGCACAGTCCCCATCATCCCAAGAAAACAAAATTCAATAGTCGGGAATGAGGAAATGGACTGGTGTCTCTATAAATATCGCCACCTCGTTGAAAACGTATTTGCGCGACTGAAACATTTTAGAGCTATTGCCACCCGATATGACAAACTAAAACGCAATTTTGAAGGTGCTATCGCCCTGGCTTGTGCATTTATATGGTTACCGATGTGAAACGGCAACAGCCCCTAGAAGTTTTCTCCAACATTCATGCTCGGAACGACACGATTGGAATAATTTTGTCCAACAGCCAAGCTCTGTACTCAAACAGTCGAAAACCAAGCCGGACTAACGACATCCCGAAATACCTCATTCCGCGAATTTCATCGATTGCCTTCTAGCCACCCAAGCCAGAGTCAGCGCCCGAATAAAACCCGCAACACCCGTGTATTACATTTCACGAAATCTTCATTTAGCAATCACAAGTTCATCACAAAATTTCCTTAGGCTGTACTTGCTTTACCCATAGCGATGGAAATTTCTCAACCCCAAATGAACGAGCAGCCAGCGGCCTATAACAAAAACGCCCGCGCTGTCTTTATCGGAGCACTCTAAATGATCAAAAAATCTGTTATTGCCGCAGCATTGCTGTCGGCAATCTGCACGCAAGCCGAGGCGATTACCCTTAATGCCGACGGCGCTTGGCATGCGTTCGACGTAGACAATTCGGTGTCTAATTCCGGTGACTTGGAATGGATAGACCTGGATAACAATACTTTAAGCTTTGAATTCACCTTAACCGGATCGGCCATTTTGCGCGTAGTGGACGCCGGCTTCGCTGGTGATAGATTCAAGATTTTTAACACGGCCAGCGTAATTGGTGAGACCTCGGCGGCCGTTAACAATTATCCCACTTCTGTTTACAGCGATTTTGACTTGGCTTACTCCAGCTCAGACTACAGCCGCGGCGAATTTCTGCTGGGTGCCGGCAGCTATCAAATCAGCGGTCTGCTGATCCAATCCGCTTTGGATGATACCTCCACCGAGCTTAACGCCACCGTTGGCGCAGTCAGCCTGACCGCCGTGCCGCTGCCTGCCGCCGCAGGCTTATACGCGGCCGGCGCCGGCCTGCTGGGCTTGGTCTCTCGTCGCCGCCAATCCACTAAATAAGGGTTAATCCAATGAAATTAAACAAACTTGCCATCGGCATCGCCTTAGGTTTGGGCACACTGGGTGCAGCTCATGCCGTGACCAGCATCCCCTCCACTACCATTAAAATCGTCGCGTTCAACGACTTTCACGGCCAATTGGAGTCGCCCGGCACCTTCCGGCAAACGCCCAGCAGCGCGCCAGCCACCAATATCCCGGTCGGCGGCGTGGATTGGATGGCCGGCTATATTAACGATCTGAAAAACCAGAACCCCAGCACTGTCGTGGTCTCGGCCGGCGACATCATCGGTGCCACACCGTTGGTTTCCGCGTTGTTTCATGACGAACCGACTATCGAAACCATGAACCGCCTAGGCCTGGAATTTAACGCGGTCGGCAATCACGAGTTCGACGAAGGCAAGGATGAATTGAAACGCATGCAAAACGGCGGCTGTCATCCGACCGATCCAAATTCCTGCCAAGGTGCATCTGTCGGCACGCCGGTACCTTTTGAAGGCGCGGATTTCAAATTCCTGGCCGCCAATGTCGTGGAAACCGCCAGCGGCAAAACCCTGTTTCCGCAATACGCGATTAAAGTGGTGGGCGGCGTGCGGGTCGGCTTTATCGGCATGACCTTGAAAGAAACCCCCACCATCGTCACCCCCACCGGTGTGGCCGGCCTGGAGTTCAAAGACGAGGCGGCCACGGTGAACGCCTTGATCCCCAAATTGCGGGCGCGCGGCGTCGAAGCAGTGGTGGTATTGATTCATCAAGGCGGCACGATACCGGTCACGCAAAGTGCTTCGACCATCAACAACTGCGACAGCGGCTTGGATGGCTCGCCGATTAAAACCATCGTCAACCAATTGGACGACGAAGTGGATTTGGTGATTTCCGGCCACACGCATCAAGCCTATAACTGCCAAATCGCCAACAAGGCCGGCCGCTTGATTTCGGTGACCAGCGCCAATTCGCAAGGCCGGGTACTGACCGACATCGACGTGGCCATCAACACCGTGAACGGCGAAGTCAGCAGCGTCAGCGCCGAAAATATCGTCGTTGATCGAAGCAACACTGCCATCACGCCCAATGCAGCAATTAAAACCATCGTCGATAATTACAAAGCCCTGTCCACGCCCATCGCTAACCGGGTGATAGGCAGTATCAGCGCGGCGATTACCCGAACCGCCACCGCGGCCGGCGAATCGGCCCTAGGCGATGTGATTGCCGATGCGCAATTACTGGCGACGCAAAACGTCGGCTTTGGCGAAGCAGTGGTTTCATTCATGAACCCCGGCGGCATCCGCGCCGATTTGACCTTCCCATCCAGCGCGGCTAACGAAGGCGACGGCAAGGTGACTTACGCGGAAGCCTTTACCGTGCAGCCGTTCGGCAACACCTTGGTTACATTGACCTTGACCGGCGCGCAAATCCACACTTTGTTGGAGCAACAATTCACCGGCTGCACCGTGGGCTATCCAGCCGGCGCACCGGCTGCGGGCCAAGCGTTCAACCGCATCATGCAAGTTTCCAACGGCTTTAGTTACGAATGGAAAGAAAAAGGCACGCCTTGCGATAACGTCGACCCCGCCAGTATCAAGATCAATGGTGTAGTCGTCGATCCTGCCGCCAACTATCGGGTGACCGTAAACAATTTCATGGCCGACGGCGGCGATCAATACTATGTATTGACGCAAGGCACTAACCGTCTGGGCGGCGCGTTGGATCTGGATGCATTGGAAAACTACTTTACCGTCAACGGCATGGTAGCCCCCGGCCTGCAAAACCGGATTTTGCCGGCACCTTAAGTTTTAGGGATTAGTTGTAAGCTCTGTAGTGATACTCGGGCCCGCTGGTACGCGATACAGCGGGCTTTTTTTTGCCTGACGGGCTAGCGCTTAATGATGATGCTCATGCCCCATTTGCGCTTGCACCTTTATGACGAACGGGTCGGATTCCTTGTCGCCCAAATCGGCGAAATCGATCACGTCATAACCGTCGATTGGCGTCGGTTGCCAGGGCGCAGCGCTTAAATAATAAGCCTGCAACAGTTCGGTGCGCTCGGAAAATTCGCCATACCGACGTTCGATCAAAGCCGGTAAGGCCATGTCCAGGCGCATCACCACATGCCATTCGGTATCCGCGACTTTACCCTTATATTCGCGGGTCGGGATGCCATCGGTCCATTCGATTTCTTCGGCAGTCAGTTTATCGAGCAGTTGACTATCCAACAGCAAGGCTAATTTTTGCCAAGACGGCGTAATGTCCAGCATCCTTAGATCGCCGGCCTGAAATTCAATTGCCCGCCGGTCTTGATGATAGAGCTTACGGTGAATCAGCTCCTGGCCGTCACGCTGCCACAGTTCGCCCACGCCCAGTTGCGGCCGCTCTATCGTAATCTGCCGGCTATCGCGCCAGAATCGCCAGCTCACCTCGGCCGGCAATACCTGGTGCTCGTCGTGTTCGGGCTCTTCGCCGGTGCGGGTGGTGACAAACTCGGCGGCAACGGCAGGTAAGTTTGCCGAAGATAAATCGGTGATGTTAGCGGCATACTTGGCCGGCGCATGGCTGCAAGCCGCCAAAACGATCAATAAATTGAGACCAAGCAGTTTGGGTAAAAATTTGAAATGGGTGTTGAACATGGATCCTGCACTTTAGCGGTATTCAAAAAAATGTAATTACTCAGTGAATTGCAAAACTCTGACAATCGCCGAGAAATTGCTCCCTCTCCTGATGGAGAGGGTTGGGGAGAGGAGAATTAAACTAGCAAAATACTTTGTTTTCATCCCCTCACCCTACCCTCTCCCGCTGGAGAGGGATTCTTGTACTTCGCAGTGAATAATTCCAAAAAATCAGGGACGGCTAGCGTCCCTGATTCGGCTTTGGGAAAGGCCCCCGGACTATTTACGCATGCCTAGGGCATCCGCCATCACATGATAAATCACGTTTTGTTCCAGCGTACCGCGTACCAGGTAAGCGCCAGGGCCGTCAGCATAGATCGCCACGTCTTCGCCGGCGTGGGTTTCCGCGCTCATCGGTACGGTGGCTTCCTGCATGTAGTTTGGATTGGTGGTATCGACTGTTGTCAAATCCGGACGCAGTTTACTACCCTCGTAGGCAGCAGCCACGGTACCTTCGTTGGCGGGATTAAATTCCTTGCGTTGCAAACCGCCGGTCCAGCCTGGGCCGTTGGCGTAGGTCAAGGTGGTGTAAGGTAAGCCCAAGGCATCCTTTGTCGCAACGCCGTCTACCGCGGTTTTACCCAGGATAGGATTGCCGCGCGACGGATAACCGGCGATGGTGAACACATGGCTGTGGTCGGCGGTGACCAGGATCAAGGTGTCTTCGTCGCGGGTTAGTTGTTTGGCTTTTTTCACTGCATCAGACAATGCCACGGTATCGGTCAGCGCCCGGTAGGCATTGCCGGCGTGGTGCGCGTGGTCGATCCGGCCGGCTTCCACCATCAGATAATAACCTTTGCGGTTTTTTTCCAAAATTTTGATGGCTTTTTCGGTCATCTCGGTCAAGGACGGTTCGCCGGCGGCGTCTTGTGCGCGGTCAGCTTCATAGCGCATATGCGAACGCTCGAACAAGCCCAGCAAATGATCGGTAGACGCTGGATTTACCGCGTCGAACTGGGCTTTGTTCCAGACGTAGTCGGAATTATTGTATTGCGAAGTCCACTCCAAAGTTAGGTCGCGGCCATCGACGCGGCGGCCTTTTTGCGTAGGGTATTCAGGGTCGGCAATCGTATTGGGCATAAAGTAGCTACGACCACCGCCCAAAGCCACTTCCAGGCCGTCGCCGTAAGGAAACTCGAGCAACTGGCGAGCAATATCCTTCACGGTGGCGCCGGCAGGCAGGTTGCTGTCCGCTTCCCAATCGCGGTCGGCAATGTGGGCGTAATTCACGGCGGGCGTGGCGTGGGTAAAGCGCGCGGTTGTGACTACGCCGGTGGACATGCCGCGTTCTTCGGCGCGTTCCAGGATGGTTTTGACGGTGTGTGCCGCAGTGACTTCCGCGCTTTTTTCGGTGCGAAGAATACCTTGCTCGACCGAAATAGCCCCATCATTGGCTTTGATACCGGCGACCATCGCCGTGGCAGTAGGTGCGGAATCCGAGGTTTGTTGATTGGCGCTGGCCGTAACCGAATGAGCCATATTGTTAAATTTTTCAAATTGCAGACGGTTGAATTCGCCGTCGCGTCCGGCCATTTGGCCTTCCAAAATCCGCGCGGCGGTGACCGTCGATACGCCCATGCCATCACCGACGAACAAGATGACGTTTTTGGCTTTGCGCAGTTGTTCCACGTCTCTTTTGTTGACCAATACCGCAGCTTCACCGGCTTTAAACCATTCAACGCCCGATGTCGGTACTTGGCTAATTTGCGCAGGTTTATGAGAATCCTGATGATCGCGGTCGGCATGGTCGTGGGCGACTGCGGCTACCGACAAGGTAAAACCGAAGGCGCCGACAGCGACTGCCGCCAGTTTTTGTGGATGTGTTTTTTTCATGTGTTGCCCCGAGAGCAGTTTATGGAGCGGCAACATTAGCGATTGAATATGACAAGCGCGTTACGGGATAAAACGGGAAAGCCAGCTTAGCCGATATAGCTCGGCCAAGCTGGCTTCAAGTGCGGATATTAGTCTTTACGGCCGCGTTGCATTCCCATCAAGCCCACCAGCGCGGAACCGAACAGCCAAACCGCGCCCGGTACCGGCACGGCCGATACTTTGTACAGCGAAGTGGTTTCGCTTACCTCGTTGGCCACCGCCAGGTAACTGCCTTGGGCATTGCTGAAGAAACTCAACCCCTCGGGACCGATGTCGCCGCCGGTGAACAACATGTCCAAAAACGTCGGACTGTTCAGGTCGGTCAAATCCCAAACCATCACCGCATTGGAACGCTCCAAACCCAGGAACAACAAGTCACGGCCGTCCACTTTACCCACCACCGCAGTTTCCGGCTCAGGACCTTTGTTGTCGCTACGGCCATCGTCCCATAAGGCTGCGAAAGCCGCGTTACCAGGGTTCGCCGCAATCAACGCTTTGATGGTTTGTTCCAGTTTGTCGCCGGAATCAAACACCATGCTGCCATTGGCATCCAGAATCGAGAACGAACGGGCGCCGAAGACTTGCAGTTGATCCAGGTCACCGTCGTTGTCCAAATCCCCGCTCCTGGAAACCGTCAGTCGATTCAGCTTGTCATTGTTCGTGGCCCAATCCGGTCCGTGCAAGGCTGTCATAGTGGCATTCAAGGCGGGATCGATAGTCGCTGCGCCCACCCGCACTTCTTCTGCACCGCCCGGCCAATCCTCGCGAGAGTCGCCTTCATTGGCGGTCACGTAATATTGATTGCCGTCTTTGCTAAAACTGGCGATGCCGTCGGGCATGTACATACCCATCACATTCCAGTTCTGGATATTGCCTTTCAAAGCCGCAGTGCCGGCACCGTCGCGATCCGAGACATCCAGACCGTTGCCGGCTAAATTGTGATCCTTCAAACCCAGGGCTTTAATGTCGGTGACTGTGGCGCTGGCGATGTCGATGACCGCAACCGAATTGGCCTCTTGCAGCGTCGCAAAAGCTTTGCTGCCGTCTTGGCTAACCGCAATGTATTCCGGTTCCAGATCTTGCGCGACGCTGGCGTTCGGCCCGGTCAGACGCACGCCGCTGGCTTTCAAAGCCGCCGCCGTACCATTGAAAGCAGAAAAGCCGGCCGTTTGGACGGCAAAGGTGTTGGTGTTGATAATACTCACCGAGCCTTCCGGATCGCCGCTTGGCCCCACCAAATAGCTGCTGGGTTCGCCTTCATTCGCCACCAGCAAGCGGCTGCCGTCGGGCGTGTATGTCACTGCGTCAGGGTTGGCACCGACGGTTACGCTGTGTTGCAATGTGTAGTCAGCCGCATTGTAAAAACGCACCAAACCCGCATCGGTTTTCGTCAGCGCAGTCAAAGCAATAGCCGCTTGGCCGTTTTTCACCGCCACGCTGTTGATTCCGCCGAGCGCGCTCGTGGAAATGCTTTGCAGCAAATTGCCGTTCATATCCAGCACATCAATGCCGCCTTGGCCGATATTGGCCTGATTGGCATCGGTTCCCGCTACCCACAAGCGGTTGTTAACCGCATCGAAAGAGACGATTTCCGAACCCATGGCACTGGAACCATTCGCTGCAGTGTGATTGAAGGTCCATTGATGCGACCATTGAAAATCCCCCGCAGCGCTGGCATTGGCAGAGGCCAGCACAGCAGCGACGGCGGCGGCGATTGAAGTGAGTTTCATAAAAATGCTCCTGAGGCCCTATTCGTTTGGTGTTTGAAGAAAGGATGTGTAAGTACCAGCTCACCGACAGCGTCGGAACGGTAGTCTTGCGAATGGTAAATAGCCTTTATGACAGTAGCGTTACGCGACAGCCGCATCGCAAACGCCCGGAAAATTGACTTGTTTCCATATTTCAATTATTGTTGAAATATGGAAAATAAAACTGCTGTTATCGCACTGGCCGCATTGGCCCAAGAATCCCGTCTGGCAATTTACCGCGCGCTGGTGCAAGCCGGCCCGGCAGGTTTGGCCGCCGGAAAAATCAGTGAAGCCACCGGCATTGCCCCGTCTTCCCTGTCGTTTCATTTGAAGGAATTGACTTACGCCAACTTGGTCAGCTCGCGCAACGAAAGCCGCTTCGTGATTTATACGGCCAATTTTTCCGCGATGAACGATCTGTTGGCTTTCCTGACTGAGAACTGTTGCGACGGCCATCCCTGTCTATCGCTCTCAGCCTGTTCCACCAATAACGAATCTTTACCCTCAACCCCGACCGACACTCCATCATGAACGTATTGTTTTTGTGTACCGGCAACTCCTGCCGTTCCGTCCTTGGCGAAGCCACTTTCAATCATTTGGCACCGGCCGGCTGGCGTGGCCTGAGCGCCGGCAGCAAACCCACCGGTAAAATTCATCCGCGTTCGCTGGCTTTGCTGGCCAGAGAAGGCATATCCACCGAGGGTTATTACAGCAAGTCCTGGAATGATCTGCCGGTGACGCCGGACATCGTGCTGAGTGTGTGCGGCAATGCCGCCAACGAAACCTGCCCCGCCTACCTGGGCCCGGTCATGCGCAGCCATTGGGGCGTTGAAGATCCGGCTCACGTCGAGGGTACCGACGAGGAAATCGACGCGGCCTTCATGGTCGCGTATCGGATTCTGCGCCATCGCATCGAGCAGTTTTTTGCTTTACCGTTGGAAGAGTTAAAAAACGATCCCGAGCGTCTGAAAGCCGAGCTGGATCGCATCGGCACCTTGTTGCCTTAGTTGTTAAGGAGTTCTCCCATGACCAGTATTCAAATATTTGATCCTGCATTGTGTTGCAGCGCCGGCGTTTGCGGTGTGGAAGTCGATCAGCAGTTAGTGGGTTTTGCCGCCGATGTCGATTGGGCCAAGCAGAACGGCGCCGCCATTGAGCGCTTTAATCTGGCACAAACCCCGTTGGCGTTTGCCGAAAACCCGGTGGTTAAAGCGTTTTTGGAACGTTCCGGCGCCGATGCCCTACCGTTGATTTTGGTGGATGGAGAAGTCGCGTTGGCGGGCCGCTATCCGAATCGAACCGAATTGGCGCATTGGGCGGCCATTAGCGTAGCGGAACAGCCAAGCCCGTCCGGCTGTTGCAGCGGCAGCAGCTGTTGTTAACTTCTGCTGATAGCGCTGTGAGCGCTGTGAACAGCGATTGCAAATTCCTCAACCAAGCGCCACGCTTTCTATTTTTTACCGGCAAGGGCGGCGTGGGCAAGACCTCTATCGCTTGCGCCTCGGCCGTAAAATTGGCGGATACCGGCAGACAGGTATTGCTGGTGAGTACCGATCCGGCCTCGAATGTCGGCCAGGTATTTGGCATCAACATCGGCAATCGGATCACCGCCATTCCGGCCGTATCCGGCCTGGCGGCATTGGAGATCGATCCGCAAGCGGCGGCCCAGGCCTATCGCGACCGTATCGTCGGCCCGGTGCGCGGCGTGCTGCCGGACAGCATCGTCAAAGGTATAGAAGAACAGCTGTCCGGCGCCTGCACCACGGAAATTGCGGCATTCGACGAGTTTACCGCGCTGTTGACCGACTCGGTCTTGACCGCCGGCTACGACCATATCGTGTTCGACACCGCCCCGACCGGCCACACCATCCGCCTGTTGCAATTGCCGGGTGCCTGGAGCGGCTTTTTGGAACAAGGCAAAGGCGATGCCTCTTGCCTGGGTCCCTTGGCCGGTCTGGAAAAACAGCGCAGCCAATATAAAGCCGCCGTCGCCGCCTTGGCCGATCCGCAGCGCAGCCGTTTGATCCTGGTCGCCCGCGCCCAAGCATCGACCTTGCGCGAGGTGGCACGTACCCATGAAGAATTAAACGCCATCGGTTTGTCGCAACAATATCTGGTTGTCAACGGCATTTTACCGGAAAGCGAAATCGCGCAAGACCAGCTGGCCAGCGCGATCTATCAGCGTGAGCAAGACGCTTTAGCGCAAATGCCGGAAGCGCTAAACCGCTTAGCCATGGATCGCATTGAATTAAAGCCCTTCAATCTGGTTGGACTGATGGCTCTTAGGCAATTGTTGAGCAAATCCGCGCCGCTCTCGACATCTGGCAATGGAGTGATGCCGGCTATACCCGCAGCCAATCTATCAACACTAGTGGACGAGATTGCCGCCGACGGTTATGGTCTGGTGATGCTGATGGGCAAAGGCGGCGTTGGCAAAACCACCCTGGCCGCCGCGTTGGCAGTGGAACTGGCGCGACGCGGTTTGCCGGTGCATCTGACCACCTCCGACCCAGCCGCCAATTTAACGGACACGCTAAACGGCGCGTTGCCTGACCTGACAGTCAGCAAAATCGATCCGCATGCGGAAACCGAACGCTACCGTCAGCATGTGCTGTCCACAAAAGGCGCCAAACTAGATGAACAAGGCCGCGCCTTGCTGGAAGAAGACTTGCGCTCGCCGTGTACCGAAGAAATTGCCGTTTTCCAAGCCTTTTCCCGCATCATCCGCGAAGCCGGCAAGAAATTCGTGGTGATGGATACCGCCCCTACCGGCCATACCTTGCTGCTCTTGGACGCCACCGGCGCTTACCACCGCGAGGTGGCGCGGCAGATGGGCGACTCCAATCAGCATTTCACCACGCCGATGATGCAATTGCAGAACCCGCGCCAAACCAAAGTGCTGATCGTCACCTTAGCGGAAACCACACCGGTGCTGGAAGCCGCTCATTTGCAAGACGATCTGCGCCGGGCCGGCATCCAACCTTGGGCCTGGGTGATTAATAACAGCGTGGCGGCGACCACAGTGCATTCGGCGCTGTTACGCCAACGCGCGGCCAATGAATTGGCGGAAATTGCCGAGGTAGCGGATCGACACGCCCAACGTTACGCGCTCGTGCCCTTGTTGCGAGAAGAACCGACAGGTGTGGAACGCTTGCTGGCATTGGCCGGCGGCCAAACGCCTTCTCCTTTAGTACCGGATCATAAAGGAGAAGGTTGAGATGAGGGGATTAAAATCAGTTATTTACATCCCTCACCCTAGCCCTCTCCCTGCGGGAGAGGGAATTTTCAGAGGTCCCCACTAAACAATGCTAGCTAATCTCCAATCTCATTCACTCTTTACCCCGGAGCAAACGCGATGAAACGCCTGCATATCCATCTCGCCGTCGATGATCTGGCAAAAAATATCGACTTTTACAGTGCACTGTTTCAAAGCGCACCGAGCGTGCGCGAAGCCGATTACGCCAAGTGGCTATTGGACGATCCGCGCGTCAATTTCGCGATTTCCAGCCGCGGCCGCCAGCCGGGGTTGGATCATTTGGGCATACAAGTCGAATCGGGTGAGGAGTTGGAAGCAGTTCAGGAAAACCTGGCCGCCGCCGAATTGCCGGTCGCCGCGCAAAAACAAGCCAACTGCTGCTACGCCCAGTCCGATAAATACTGGACCGTCGATCCGCAAGGCATCGCCTGGGAAGCCTTCCACTCCTTGCAAACTATTCCCTTATTTGGCGACGATCAAGTGTTGCAACTTGAACCCGCCAGCAGTTGCTGCAAACCACCGGCAGCCGATAACGCTGCACAGTAAATAGCTGACTTGGAGATTTAAATGAGCACCCCGCATTGCCCCAACGCCCGTTTATCCTTTCTCGACCGTTTCCTGACCCTGTGGATTTTCATCGCCATGGCGATTGGGGTCGGCATCGGTTTTCTGTTTCCCACGGAAGTAACTGGCTTTAACACGGCGGTATCGGTCGGCACCACCAATATTCCCATCGCCATCGGCTTGATCGTGATGATGTATCCACCGCTGGCCAAAGTCCGTTACGAAGAACTCGGCGACGTATTCCGCAACTGGCGAATATTGGCGGTGTCCTTGCTGCAAAACTGGCTGCTCGGACCGCTGTTGATGTTTGTATTGGCTATCGTGTTTCTGCGCGATTATCCCGAATACATGGTGGGCCTGATCCTGATCGGCCTAGCGCGCTGTATCGCGATGGTCATCGTCTGGAACGAATTGGCCAACGGCGATAATGAATACGCGGCGGGCTTGGTGGCATTTAACAGCGTATTCCAGGTCTTGTTTTACAGCGTCTATGCCTGGTTGTTCATCACCGTACTGCCGCCCTTGTTCGGCATGCAAGGTAGTCTGGTTGATATTACGATTGGCGAAATCGCCAAGAGCGTATTCATCTATCTGGGCATTCCATTTATCGCCGGCTTTAGCACGCGCTTTCTATTGGTCAAAGCCAAAGGCAAGGATTGGTATCACCAGCATTTCGTCCCGAAAATCAGCCCACTGACCTTGATCGCCCTGCTGTTTACCATCGTGGTGATGTTCTCGCTGAAAGGCGACTTAATCGTGCAATTGCCGCTGAACGTGGTGCGGATTGCGATACCGCTGTTGATTTATTTTGTGGTGATGTTTTTACTCAGCTTTTGGCTGGGTAAAGCCATCGGCGCCGGTTACGGCAAAACCACCACACTGGCGTTTACCGCCGCCAGCAATAATTTTGAGTTGGCGATTGCGGTGGCGGTGGCGGTGTTTGGTATTAACAGCGGCGCGGCGTTTGCCGCGGTGATTGGACCCTTGATCGAAGTGCCGGTGATGATCGCCTTGGTCAATGTGGCTTTCTTTTTCCGTAAACAGGGGATGATTTAAAAATAGCAAAACGTTTACCCAACGACTGCATTACCCCTCTTTAACCTTACAAAGGAATACCCTCATGGCTACTGATAAATCGAAAAACGATAGAAAGAAAATTGCGGTGGAAGAACCCACTTACGACCAACTGAAAAACTTTTCCCGCTTTAACGGCTTAAAAACCCGTACGGTGGTGGCGTGTATGGTGAATATCATGCTGCAAGATGAAGTGTTAAGCCGCCGTGTCGTCGAGCAGTGCCTGGCTGCCGACTCAGAGGAAGCCAATTAGTGTCAGCCGGATCAAAATCGCCAACAATTTTAAGCGGCGTTGATTGAAGTCAAAGCTATCAGAACAAGCCTGTTTGATAATTCAGCCGGACATGTTCAATCGCACATGCCAACGCGGTTTTTTTGGATTCATCAGCGATTAAGTCAGGTTATGACTATGGACAATGACATTTTAATCGATCAAGCCCGACAGCTTTATGCGGCATTGCATGCCAGACAGATTGGGCTGTTGACTCCCAACCTTACGGCATTGGATCGCCTAGAGCGTTTGATTTTCAGTGCCTATGGCCGTTACCAGCGCCGCTTGAACCGTTGCGCGCTTTGTTACCAAACCCGCCAGCATGACTGTGAGCGGGAGCCCGGTAAAAAGCGTATTTCTTGCCAACGCCGCAACCCCTTCGCCGCTGTTGCCCGGTTTTAACCGGCAATATTTTGCTGTCCACACCCGGCTAATTTGTTTAGTATTGCGTCATGGATGGCGGCGAATTTGCGCAGCTTCCGCGGCGGTATCGATAGACATTGCAGCCGGGTTGTGTGCATTGACGCATAGAGAGACAAGGCAGGCACTTTCGCTTGGCAAGCGGGAAGTATCGACTTCCACAACTGATCTTGTGGATTCGGTCTTGCATTTACGCAGCCAGTGAACGATTTGAAAAATCTAGCGCCAAGTTAAGATGGTGTGTGGGTGGCTCATGATTTTTCAATTGCAATGGGACACGACGATTCAACCTAACTGCCCAGTAACTCGACGATGAATAGTTTTATTCGATCCGTACTTGCAGAGGCGGACTATAAACCAGAAAGGCTCTTGCAGATGCTAAGAGCCGTGCAGGCGCAGTACCTGCATATTCCCCAGACGGCTATCGAGCAATTGGCCGCAGCGCTGCATATTCCCCGCACGCAGATTATTGCCGTCGCGGAATTCTATAGTTTCTTGCACCTGACACCACAGGGCCGTTACGACATTCATATCAGCGATTCGATTACCGACCGGATGCTAGGCAAGGAAAAACTGCTGAATTACCTGGCGGAAAAGTTGCACGTCAAAGTGGGTGAAGTCCGCGCGGACGGGCTGGTCAGTTTGAATAATACCTCCTGCACCGGCATGTGCGACCAAGGCCCGGCCGGTTTGGTTAACGGCTATGCGTTGACCCGTCTGGACCCTGCCAGAATCGATGTCATCGCCAAACTAATCGAACAGCAAGCGCCGTTAAGCGATTGGCCGGCCGAGTTCTTCGCGGTTGAAGAACCGATCCGCAAACCCGGCCTATTGCTCAACCAGCCATTCGAAAACGGCGCGGCGATAGCAGCGACCTTTGCCCGCGGCCTGACGGAAACCCTGGCGGAAGTGGACAGTTCCAATCTGCGCGGCCGCGGCGGCGCCGGCTTTAAAACTGCATTGAAATGGCGAACCTGCGCGCAACAAACTGCCACACCACACTACGTAATTTGTAACGCCGACGAGGGCGAACCGGGTACATTTAAAGACCGGATGCTGCTCGATCTGTATGCCGACCAAGTCTTTGAAGGCATGACCTTGTGCGCGGCGATTATTGGTTCGGATCAGGGCTTGCTGTATCTGCGCGCCGAGTATTTATTCCTCTACGAGCAATTGCAGCGCGTGCTAAAGCGCCGCCGCGATAGCGGTTTGCTGGGGCGCAATATTCTCGGTCACAGCGGCTTTGATTTTGACATCGAAATCCGCATGGGTGCCGGTGCCTATATTTGCGGCGAAGCCTCGGCGCAAATCGAGTCCTTGGAAGGCAAGCCCGGCATACCCCGGGTCAAGCCGCCCAACTCGGTGATCTGCGGCTATCAACGCAAACCCACCGTGGTGGACAACGTCGAGACTTTTTTTGCTGCCACCCACATCGCCATACAAGGCGGGCAATGGTTTGCGGAAGTCGGCACCGCGCAATCCACCGGCAGCAAACTGCTCAGCATCAGCGGCGACTGCGCGCGACCAGGCATTTACGAATACCCGTTCGGCACATCAATTGGAGAGATTTTGCAAGACTGCGGTGCGGATGACGTGCTGGGTGTGCAAGTCGGCGGGCCGTCCGGCACCTTTATTTCCAATAAGGAATTGCAACGGCGCATAGCCTTCGAGGACCTGTCCACCGCCGGCTCGTTTATGGTGTTCAACAACGGCCGCAATATTTTCGACATCGTGCAAAACTTTACCGACTTCTTTGCCCATGAAAGCTGCGGCTTTTGCACGCCCTGTCGGGTCGGCACCACGCTGTTGAAAAATCAGCTTCGGAAAATTGTCGAAGGTAACGGCGCTGCGGTCGACCTGGAAGAACTCAACGAGATATGCCTGGTCGTCAAAAACAACAGCCATTGCGGTTTGGGGGATTCGGCCGCCAATCCGATTCTAAGTACCCTGGCCAGCTATCCCGAGCTGTATCTTAAGCAATTAAAGCAGAGCAGTTTTACCCCGGGTTTTGACTTGGACGCCACCCTGGCCGTGGCCCGCCGTATGGCGCAGCGCGACGACGACGCGGCGCATTTATCGCAAGTGGAGAACTGACATGAGCGGCACTCTTTGCATCGACGGCATCGCCGTGCCGTTCAGCGACGGCCAAACCATTATCGAGGCGGCGCGCACTGCCGGCGTGTACATTCCTTATCTGTGCCACCGGCCAGGTTACGCCCCGTACGGCAGTTGCAAACTGTGTACGGTCAAAGTCAACGGCCGCACCAATACCGCCTGCACGCTGCCGGCCGCCGACGGCCAGACCGTCATCAGCAACAGCCCCGATCTGCAACACGACCGCCAGCGCATCACACAGATGCTGTTCGTGGAAGGCAACCATTTCTGTCCTTCTTGCGAAAAATCCGGCAACTGTCAGTTGCAAGCCGTCGCCTACCATCAAAATATGCTGGATAACCACTACCCGCATTTTTATGCCCAACGGGAACTGGATGCGTCGCACCCGGATATTTTGATCGACCACGACCGCTGTATTTTTTGCAATCTGTGCGTGCGCGCCAGCAAGGAAAAAGACGGCAAGGAGGTGTTCGGCATCGCCGGGCGCGGCATCCACAAACGCCTAATCATCAACTCGCCTAGCGGCAAGCTGAAAGACAGCGAGATTAGTGTCGACGACGAGGCCGCCCATGTCTGCCCGACCGGCGCGATTCTGGTCAAACGCAGCGCCTATCTGGCACCGATTGGTGAACGCATCTACGACGGGCATCCCATCAGCGAAGTCGCCTGCGAAAAATCGGTTATCAAAGCCGGCGAGGCCCGCGGCTACCCAAGCTGCGACCCGACCAAACTGGCGGAGTCAGCTCAGCAGAACGGTGGCCCGGACTCCCACTACGCGGCGACCATGCCGCCAGCTCCGGACATCAAACATGGCCGCTAAGATTAAAATCGCCACCACCTCGCTGGCCGGCTGCTTTGGCTGCCATATGTCGTTTCTGGATATAGACGAGCGCCTCTTGAAATTGGCTGACAGCGTCGAATTCGACCGTTCGCCGCTCACCGACATCGAGCACTGCGGCCCGTGCGACATCGGCCTGATCGAAGGCGGGGTGTGCAATTCCGAAAACGTGCATGTGCTGCGCGAGTTTCGCGCTAACTGCAAAATTCTGATCGCCGTCGGCGCTTGCGCCATCAACGGCGGCTTGCCGGCGCTGCGCAATTTTTTCAAACTGGAAGACTGCCTGCTGGAAGCCTATCAGGACGGTATCGGCGTGGACAATCCGCAGATACCCAGCGACCCGGAATTGCCTTTGCTGCTGGACAAGGTACGACCGGTCCACGAGATCGTCAAAATCGATTATTTTATGCCCGGCTGTCCGCCGTCCGCCGATGTGTTTTGGCACTACCTCAGCGCATTGATCGAAGGCCGCGACCCGACTTTACCTTACGAATTAGTCCATTACGACTAACGGAGGAGCCCCGTGTACGAATATCTTGAAACCGCCGATCCGGCCTTGGTCGAGTCAGGCAAGTTAAAACGGGTCGCCGTCGATCCGGTATCCCGCGTGGAAGGCCACGGCAAAGTCACGCTGCTGCTCGACGAAAACAATCAAGTCCAGCAAGCCCGCCTGCACATCGTCGAATTTCGCGGCTTCGAAAAATTCATCCAAGGCCGTCCTTACTGGGAACTACCGGTGATGGTGCAACGCTTGTGCGGCATCTGCCCGGTCAGCCACCATCTGGCCGCAGCCAAAGCCATCGACCAGTTGGTCGGCGTCGATCCGGCCAATTTGCCGCCGGCGGCGGATAAGTTGCGGCGCTTGCTGCATTTCGGTCAGGTCTTGCAATCGCATGCCTTGCATTTTTTCCACCTGTCCAGCCCGGATTTGCTGTTCGGATTCGAAAGCGAGATCGGTAAGCGCAGCATTGTCGCCGTGTTGTCAGATTATCCGGATATTGGTTTGCAAGGCGTGAAACTGCGCAAATACGGCCAGGAAGTGATCCGCATGGTTTGCGGCAAGCGCATTCACGGTACCGGCGCGATTCCCGGCGGCATGAACAAAGCATTGAGTAAAGACGAACGCGATTATCTAAAACAAGACATTGGCCAAATCGTGAGCTGGGCGCAAGGTGCTTTGCAACTGGTCACAAAAGTCCATACTTCTAACCTGCCCTATTACGACGACTTCGCCACCATCCGCAGTAACTACCTGAGTTTGACCAAACCTGACGGTGCGTTGGAGCTTTATCACGGCGGGATTAGGGTGAAAAACCCGCTAGGCGAAACCCTGGTGGATCATTACGATTACTGCGACTATCCGGAGTTGATCCGCGAAGAAGTCCGTTCCTGGACGTATATGAAATTCCCCTACCTGACGGCGCTGGGCAAAGCCGATGGTTGGTATCGGGTGGGGCCGTTGGCGCGGGTCAACAATTGCGATTTTATCGACACACCACTGGCGGAAGCCGCGCGCGTCGAATTCAAACAGCACGGCGGCGCGGCGATGGTACACAGCACGCTGGCCTTTCATTGGGCGCGCATGATCGAATTGCTACATTGCGCGGAAAGCATCCAAATCTTGTTGGATGATCCGGACTTGCTGAGTAACGACTTGGTCGCCAAGGGCGAAAAACGCTACGAAGGCATAGGCGTCATCGAAGCGCCGCGCGGCACGCTGTTTCATCATTACCAAATAGACGAAAACGACATTGTCACCAAAGCCAATCTGATCGTCTCCACCACCAGCAACAACACGGCGATGAACGAATCGGTAAGACAAGTGGCAGCCGAATATCTGTCAGGCCGGGAACTGACCGAACCCTTGCTGAATAATCTGGAAGTGGCGATCCGCGCCTACGATCCGTGCCTGTCCTGCGCCACGCACGCGGTCGGCAAAATGCCCTTGCAGTTGGAATTAGTCGACGCGGACGGCAAACTGGTGGACAAACTGATTCGGCATAGCAACGGCGAATTTATTCACGGCAGAGAATGACTAAACCCATTTTGGTGTTTGGCTACGGCAACCCCAGCCGTGGCGACGACGCCGTTGGCCCCTTGGTATTGGATTATCTGGCCGAGCATCTGGACCTGAGCACTATCGAACTACTCAGCGACTTTCAGTTACAAATCGAGCACGCTTTGGATATACAAGACCGCGAATGGGTAGTGTTTGTCGATGCAGCCGTAGAGTGCCCGGACAGCTTTACCTTTACACCATTAACCCCAGCCCAAGACCACAGTTACTCCAGCCATGCGCTGAGCCCGGCCGCGCTGCTGTCGGTCTATGCAGCCGTCGGCAAACAGCCGCTACCACCCTGCTATTTATTAAGCGTCCAAGCTGAAGCCTTCGAACTGGGCAGCGGGTTAAGCGAACGCTGCGCGGCTAATTTGATAGAGGCTTGTCGGTTTATAACCGAGTTTCTAAAACAAAGGCCGTAAGGCGTTTTCCAAGTCCGGCGAAACGTCTTTCAGCCTTAAAGTTTGAAAGCTAAGCGGCTAGCGCGATGCCCGGAATTTTCGGCTTCCCAATAGCCCGAGTAGACCGCTGCCAAACAACCAGAACGCTGCAGGCAGCGGAACGGGGGCCGCTAAAGGCGTCATTTTGAAAGCACTACCACTTCCGGTAAACGTCAAACCGGTAACAAAACCCAGCGGATCGCTGGGATCGATCATGGCGGAAGTTTCGATGCCGGCTATGCGGAACTTGCCAACGCCGTTTTGAAAACCCAATTCGCCGAAATTAAACCAAACGCCCGCCAACAAGCGGATACCGCTGTCGACGTATTCACCGCTGGTCTCGTTCCAAATCAGCAGTTCGAATTTGCCATCGCCGTATTGGTTGGGAATCATCACATCGCCGAATAAGGTGTCGGCATTTAACGCTTCATAGGTGTAAGCCACCGCCACATCCGGGTCGTAAAACCCGCCTGGTTTTGGATTTCCGTTGCCATCCAAAACCGGCATGGGCGGTGTACTGAATGTAAATCCATCGTTGCTTGGTGTTGGTAAAACCGGTGCGGAAGGCAATGCAACCTGAGACGTTGGCGTGCTGACATTAAAGGTATCGATCAGGCCGCTAATACGAAAATCCAATAAACCGTTGGTGACTTTGTTGATGGAATAACCAAATTTAAGTGGCTGCGACTGGAATATGCTGTTTAAGTCTTCGGTTTGAAACGAAGCAATATTGAAGCGAGATGGATCGAATAATGCTGTAATGGAAAACTCGGTTCCAGTAACAGTTTGCTCGTTATTGCCAAGGTTAATCGCCTCGAAAGAGACTACGTCGTAATTTCCCGCACTCACATAGCCGTGATAACCGTTTACATCGATCTCGGTTTGAGTGATATTTTGATTGTCTTGAAATGCAGCCCCAATACCTTTATTGCTAACAAAAGAAAACTTATTTTGAATTGCCGTGGACAGATAAGTATTGTTCCAAAAACCACTTTCCCATTCGGTATAAGGCGGAGTGGCCGGATTAAAATGGCTACCATCCGGTTGATCGGGATTGAACAAAAACTGGCCCGAGAACGAATCGCCAATATTCGCCATATTGCCGTCGCTAAAAATAATATGGCCTTTATAGGAAATTTGCTGGGTGGCGTGAGCGTTAACCGAGGCAAGACACAACGAGAGTAAACCGAAGGTTTTTATTTTCATGATAATCTCCAGACTGACGTGGATTTATGAGTGTCAAAAAGCGGGTGGTTTGACCACTTTTCCACAGCCGTCCTGACTTGGCTTGAGTAAGTACGAGGCCAAACCGTCCAATTAAGCATTGAGAACCATCTCCATGATCTTTTCCGCCTGATTGTCCGGAAAACCCAACGCGATGATGTATTGCCGAAACACGGCTTTTTTGTTTCTACCTACTTTACCTTCCACCGACATCACGGTCGCAATCCCGGTTAGTAAAATGTTTCTTTGCTGATCGTTGAGATTGCCAGCGACCGCCTTGATATAAGCAATCAATAGCTTTCTTGATAATTTCCCTGCAGGCATATCCTCGGGGTTAAGCTTAGCGAGGTCGTTAACAGCAATCCCCAGCCGCTGCATAATAGCGAGTATGGCATGTAATTTATTAGCATCAAAATTCCGATCTATACGCGCAACATCGACTAACACCTCGCGCAATAACAGCACAAAACTACCATGCAAGACTTTATCAACTTTAGCGACGACACGTCGTTGCAGCTTGCCGGACAAAAAAGCTTCCAGGGCAACAATAACTACCAATCCAGCCAAGATAGCCAGGCCCCAAAGCCACTGGCCGCCAACAGTGTCATCCCACGGCACCTGCAGCGGCGGCATGGGGTTTGGCAGCACCCCAGATTTTTGCAATGATTGAATGGTAGTTTCGTCCAAAACCCAGTATTGGCTTGAATTTTTGGCATAGACGGCATAACCGACCACGTCTGTTTTAGTCGGAACAAGCAAACAGTGATCCTGTAAATGAATACCAAATAGATACCCATCGGAAGCCCATTCGGCCGGCATACCTGTTTTTTTAACCTGTTGATCCGAGGCTTTTAATTCACCCAAATCGTAAAAATGATCCTCAATACCAAAGCAAACGTGAACTCTTCTGGCTTCAGCCGGCGAACTAATCAATAACAACAAAAGAACACAGACCTTCAACAGCACTGGCGTGTTTGAGGAGTTTCTGATCAATTTATCCATGCTAAATTTCGAGTCTAATTACAAGGCTGAGCCCCAAATATATACAGACAAAACATTAAGACCATATCGCCGAGGCATCCGCGCCAGCAGTCAATCCACCACCGCATGTGCTTCGATACACTAGTCCCCAGCAAAACAGCTGATGTTCTGCGAAAAACCTCAATCCGCAGTTGCTGTTGCAGATAATGCGGCAACTGACAGACATCCCCTGCCGCCCACTTAACTAGGCTTTTTTGCGTTTGCCAAACGCCAGACCCAATAAAGAGCTACCAAACAACCAGGCCGCGCCGGGAACCGGTACGGGTTGTACAGAGCTTGGCGTGATTCTGAACTGGCTGACGATTTGTGGCGTGCGGTTGACGATGCCGCTCAAATCGTTGGCAATATCGCCGACGTTGTAGGCGGGAATGCCATAGGTGGTGACCAGCAGTTGTTGAGTGACCTGATCGATTTCAAACTCGGTCCAGCCAAAGGTGTGCGTGGCGACGTAATCGCCTTGCAGCAATTCGGCCTGGATTTTGCCGTCGGCGCTAGCCAGATTGGCATCCAAGCCCAGCGGGTCGTAACCCAGCGGCGTCAAAGCGCCATTGGTTACCGACTTGATGAAACTGTCCTTGGCGGCAATGCTGGGCAATGTGTCGTAGAAGGCTTTTTGTTGCGGCGTCAATAAACCTACCGCGGCCGCCAATTGCGCGACTGTTGGGCCAAACGGCGCGTCATAGGCTACGGAACCGGTGGTGATTTCGAAGGCGTTGGTGGCTTTTTGCTCACCGAACGGTGTGAGTTGATAAGTCAGGTTATTCACCAAAGTACCGTGAATGTCGGCCGACAGGAACACCACGTTATCGATTTTGTTGTCGTCGATAAACTTCAGGATTTCGGTACGTTCGGCGGCATAGCCTTCAAAGCGGTCGCCAGCACCAACCACCCCCAGGTTTTGCATTGGCTCAGTGACAGCGATAAATTTCCAGGTGACGTCATTTTGCTCAGCTGACAGCAGATCGGCTTTCAGGTCGGCGATTTGCTGCTTGCCCAGCATGGTCCGGCTCGGGTCGAACGAGTTGGCCAAAAAGCCGCCAACCGAAGCTTGGCTTAAAGGATTCGCATCGGCTAGTTCTTTGTCGCGAAACGAGCGCGCATCCAACACCATCAAGGCCGCGTCATTGCCGAAGGTTTGGTTGCGGTACAACTTGACTTCGCCGGCCGTGCGAATGTCGCCGGTGGCGCCGTAAGTCTCGTTGCGCAGCGGATTGTATTCCTGAAAAGCCTGGATACCATTGTTGTACAAGGTACTGTCATTGATCCGAGTGCCGGCCGGATCGGCATTGAAACGCGCGTCGGTGGCGACATCGGCGCCGCCGGCGAAGTCGTTGGTCACTTCGTGGTCGTCTATCGTGGCAAACACGGCGGTCGATTGGCGCAGATCGGCCAAGCCGTTCATGCCGCCCTTGGCGCTATACACTTCCGCGTGCTTGTTGCGGTAGTCGGCCAGGGATTGCGCTTGTTGTTGGCCGCCGTTGACGTTGGAGGCCACGTCGCCGTAAATGGTATCGCCCATCGCCACAAAAAAATCCAGGTTTCGCTGGCTGGCGTTTTTCACGGCCGGATACGGTAGTAATTCACCGCGCCAATCGCCGGATACACCAAAGCGCAGACCAGTGGTGTTACCCAATGCCGCAGCGGTTTTAAATTGGCCGCGGGCTATCGCACCAACGCTATCGATAGCACGATAGTAATAGGTAGTATCCGCGGACAAACCCGAGACATCCCATTTGACCGGCGCCAGCGGGTCATTCACGGTCTTAAAGCTGGAACCGACATTCTGCGTAAAAGCGCTATCGGTCGCGTACTGGAAATATAAATCACCGGCGGTATTGGACCTTCCCCACAGTACGGCGGAAGTTTGGCTGACGTCGCCCGCGGCCACGCCGTTGGGCAATGCCGCTTGCGCTTTACCGCCCAGAGCGACCAGCGTCGCGACGGCGGTTAATCGAACTACTTTGAATTTCATGAGGGTCTCCAAGGCTTTAAGACAAAAAACGTGAACGAGTCGGCAACGCCGGAGTCTAAAACCGCTCGGTGACAATTTGATGAATGGTGTGACGGCTCGATAACCTGGGGTGTTATCGATAACGGTAAACGAACTCGTGAAGGACGAATCAACGGTAAATCTGCCCGAACCGCTTACCAAAACAATCGTGGATTTTTAGAGACTCCCATAAACCATTCGGGTTTCAACTATACTTACGACACAACGCCGAGAACGCAATACCCGGCGTGAGGCCCGCCCGTTTGCCTACCGGGACAGCGGAAAGCGGGGCGCTTGCAATTGCCAAGAATCAAACTCTAGAGGGTACAACCATGCTGGTGGACGAAGGCGAAAAAATCAAGGTTCTAGTCAGAGAGTTCTTTAAAAAAGGCCATAAATCCAGTAACAAGCTTTACGACGTCGATCTTGCCGGTTCTGCCGTTTTGGCGAATATGAGCGCTAAAGGCATGACCCGATGGCTGGAAGCCGACGAGTCTGCCAAACACAGGCTGAATGGCGCCACGTCACACTTGGAGTTGGCCGAGAAATTGGTGAAGATGACTATTGCGGACCGCTCGGGCAACTGCGGAGAGATGGCAGCCTTGAGCGCTTACTACACTAAGAAAATCTACAATATCAAGCGCGACTTACTCTATATCGGCATCGTTTACGGCAAAGGCGACCACGCTTTTTGTTTGGTTTCGCAGGAAGCGATCCCGGATACAGCACGTAAGTATGCGTCTACAGCCGATTTCACCAGCCGCAAGATCGCGCAATCCTGGCTAATCATCGACCCTTGGCTAAATACCGTTTGTTACGCATCCGACTATCTGACCAAAAGCGGCGAGAAGCTCGATCAATGGGCGACGGACGGCAAGCGCGTGTCCTGGCATGGTGGCTCTCAAGGCCCCGGTTGGTACGTGCCAAACGGCGAATACAAAACCGAGTTCGGCAAAGCGCCGGTGTTTTTGGACCCTTTCTAGCCGCCCGTTCCAACTGCAATAGCGGCCAATTGCATTGCGACGAAAGCACAGGTTCAGCGAGCTATGACAGCCCAATCGGCCAATCATCTCTCCGGCCATCATTGATCAAGTCTCGTCAAGTCGCAGGCTTGCGCCGAAATCAACACATCGTGGAACTGCATCACCGGTCCTAAATCGGCTTAATCCGTCGGCATGCGACATGAAAGCGGCCATGAAATCTTCCGCCGATTCGAACAGAAAATGGCACATCGTGTCGACTGTCAGGATGCGGGAGCAGTTGCCGAGCCACATTTGCCTTGGCGTAATCAACTGGTTCAGAGTTTGTTTAACAACTCCGCGCTGCCAATCTCGGTAAGCCACTGCGCCGGCATATCGTCTTTCAACGCTACCCCCGAAAAACCCAGTTGCAGCGCCTGCTTGCTCAAATAAACCAGTTTGGCAGCCGCGGCGCTGTAGCTCAGGCCGGCGGGCGGGCGAATGTTGGAGATGCAGTTGCGTTCGGCGTCGGTGTTGCCGACTTGCGGGGCGTAGGTCAGGTAAATCCCCAGGCTGTCAGCGGCGCTTAGACCGGGCCGCTCGCCGACGATGATGACAGCCAGGCGCGCGTTCAATAATCCACCGATTTCGTCGGCCAAGGCCACCCGGCCATTGGGCACCAAACACACCGGCCCCAACCGCAGCTTGGCGGCCCGGTAAGCAGCAACGATGGCGCTGAGCAAGGGCAAGCCGTGCGTATCCAGGGCGGCGGACGACAAGCCATTGCTGACAATTAAGGCGACGTCGATTGAGGGTCGGCTGCGAGCCATCAGGTGTTCCCGGCTGGCCAGTGCCAGGCAACGCCCCCAATCGGGACGTTGCAGGTACTGGGCGCGGCTGGCGACCGGCGTGGCAAGTACCAGCGGCTCCAAATCCAAGCTTTCCAAGCCTTCGGCAAATGTCACCACATCCCAAACTTGATGCACAGCATCCCGCGCGGCCGCGTGGGCCAATTGAAATTCCAATAGCGCTGCCGTCGGCAGACTACAACCGGCGCGGCCTTGGGCAATTCTGGCCTGGGTAAATTGCCGTAAGCTAATCCACGGATCGTTCATCGTTAAGCCCGCGGCAAGCCATGAAAGTTGGCCAGCAATGGTGTGGCGTTACGCGCCGCGGCCAAGCGGTTTTGACCGTCGAAAATACCCATCCGCTCCAACCAAGCCTCGAACTCCGGCGCCGGCCGCAAGCCCAATACTTGTCGTAGATACAACGCATCGTGAAACGAAGTACTTTGATACGCCAGCATTACGTCGTCGGCACCGGGTATGCCCATTATAAAGTTGCAGCCGGCCACTCCCAGCAGCGTCAGCAGGGTATCCATATCGTTCTGATCGGCCTCGGCATGGTTGGTGTAACAAATATCGCAGCCCATCGGCACACCCAGCAACTTGCCGCAAAAATGATCCTCCAGACCGGCGCGGATGATTTGCTTGCCATCGTATAAATATTCCGGACCGATGAAGCCGACCACGGTGTTGACCAGCAACGGATCGAACGCCCTGGCGACCGCATAAGCCCGCGCCTCGCAGGTTTGCGCATCGATACCGTGATGCGCGTTGGCGGATAAGGCGCTGCCCTGCCCGGTTTCGAAATACATCAACTGTTGGCCTACACTCGCACGGCCCAAGTTTTCCGCCATGGCCTTCGCTTCGCGGAGCATTGCCAGGTCGACACCGAAACTACGATTAGCCGCTTCGGTGCCGGCGATGGATTGAAACAGCAAATCCAGCGGCGCACCGCGCCGCATCAATTCCATGCTGGTGGTCACGTGGGCTAGTACGCAAGACTGGGTGGGAATTTGATACTGAGCAATGATCTCGTCCAGCAAATTTAACAAGCTGTGGACGTTGTGCAGATTGTCGGTGGCGGGATTGATGCCGATCACCGCATCCCCGCTGCCGTAAAGCAAACCATCCAGAATGCTGGCGGCGATACCGCGCGGATCGTCGGTTGGATGATTGGGTTGCAGGCGGGTAGATAAGCGGCCCGGCAAGCCGATGGTGCTGCGAAAGCGGGTAACCACCCGGCAACGGCGCGCCACGGCAATCAAATCCTGGTTGCGCATGATTTTGCTGACCGCGGCCACCATTTCCGGCGTCAGCCCGGCCGAGATTGCCGCCAAATCGTTATCCTCGGTTAACAGCCAATCGCGAAATTCGCCCACGCTTAAATTCGCAATCGGCGCAAACCGCTGCGGATCATGGCGCTCCAGAATCAAGCGGGAAACTTCGTCTCGCTCCGGGGCCAGCAATGGCTCTTCGATAAATCGCCGCAAGGGTACCTCGGCCAAAACCTGCTGCGCGACCGCACGCTCGACTTCGGAATCCGCCGCCAAACCGGCCAATTCATCCGCTGCCCGGCGCGGCGTAGCCTTAGCCAACAAGACACGCAAATCGCGAAAATGAAAGCTTTTGCCGTGTGCGGTTGCGGAATATTTCATCAGTTGGGCAGCTTACGATGGGGTAAAACGCGAGAATACGACAAGTTTGTGACTATTATGTGACATAGCCGGTGGCGGACCTTTAGTTACCATCAAGTCATTTGCCTGCAATATTTGGCTCGTACCGTAGCGAGAATTCGCTGCCAATTCCAACGGCAAACGGCTGGCAACCCATAAACACGCAGAGGCGACGCCGATGACCACCCTATCCCTCAAGCAACTCAACCGTTCCATCTATTTCATTGCGTTGGCCCTGTCGCTAAGCCTGCGCTCCGTTACCTTAGCCGCCGAACCACTTAGCGCCGATGTGTTGATCGTCGGCGCCGGCCTGTCGGGTTTAAGTGCGGCCTATCATTTAAAGAAGGCCGGCAAAACTGCCGTGATTTTGGAAATGAGTCCGCGTGTTGGCGGCCGCATCCGCACCGCGGCTTACCCAGACGGCACGTATGCCGAAGTGGGTTTGGAAGAGTTTTGGGAAAATAACCCGGCTATCGAGATTTTCCGGGATTTGCATGTGCCGATGGAAACGGCTTACAGCAGTTTTTCCAGTTTTTATTACCAGGGCAAGCTGTATCCGTTTACGCAAAATACCAATCAGGAGTTTCTGGCATCGGTGTTGGATAGCGACGAATTGCAAGCCTATCAACGCTGGGACGCCAAAATGGCCGAGCTTTACCGGCAATTGGCTTTACGGCCTTTGCCCGAGGCGATGCTCGCGCTGCAAGAAATTTCCTTCGCCGACTGGATCGAAAGCACCAGCGGCCTGTCGCCCAAGGCCCAAGAGTTGGTGCGCATCGAAACCGAACCGGAATACGCCACCTCCTGGCGAAAAATCAGCGCGCTGGATGGCATTGCCGAATGGCATTATTTTTCCGGCGACGGTCTGGCGCCACGCCATGTAGTCGGCGGCAATCAACGCGCCGTGCGGGCGCTGGCCGATTTTATCGGCCGGGACCGCATCCTGCTCAACCAGCAAGTCACTCATATCACCGCCACCGATAAAAATGTGGAAGTGCTTACGTCCGACCAAAGCAGTCTGCGGCAAAAGCTATTCCGCGCCAAATACGTGATCACTGCCATTCCATTATTCCGGCTCAACGACATTCAGTTCGCTCCGCCGTTGAGCGCCGAGCGAAAACAGGCTATCCAAACCCAATCGGCTGGCGCCTACTTTACGGCGCACGTCACGGTGGATAAGGCCGCCAGCAGCTTCTGGACCCGCGACGGCGACAGCATACTGCCGATTATGACCGACAGTCCTTTGGGGGTAATTTATGCGGGTGGATCAAAATCCGGCGCCGATGCGCTGTTGAATTTATTGGTTAGCGGTGCGGACGCAGAACGGTTTAACTCGCGGATGAGCGATCCGGACCAGATTCGCGAAGCGTTGCTGGCGGCGTTTGACAAACAGTGGCCGGGCTTCCGGGAGTCGGTCAAACGGATGAATTTTTACCGTTACCATCCGCGCGCGATAGCATCATGGCCGGTCGGCCGGTCGCGCTTCGATAGCCTGTCTGAGTCGTTAAGAAAACCGCAGGGCCGCGTCTATTTTGCCGGAGACTTTACCGAGGACAGCCACTCCAACGGCGCCAGCCTATCGGCAATACGCGCGGTTAAGGACATTTTGCAAAAACGCGATTAACCCGCGCTTGGCAGTTTAGCGCCGGATGACATCCGCTACGCATGCGGCCGGCAAATTGCCGACAGTTTCTGCACATGCCGCCACGCTGTTATACAATATGCAACAAAACCGTCACAATTAAGGTACACCATGTTCTCTCTACAAACCATCTTTGGCAAAGGCGATAAATTTTATGGATTGCTTGAAGCTAGTGCGGAATCGGCACACGCCTCGGCCAAAGCCTTGATAGAACTACTAAGCACACCCACCACCCAACAGTCATTAGAAAAATTTAAACAGGCGCGGCGCCGGGAAAAGAATTTATTCGGCCAAATCAGCGAGGAATTAGTCAATACCTTCGTGACCGTCCTGGACCGCGAGGATATCGAAGCCTTAAACGGCGCGCTGTATAAGATTCCGAAAGTCGTCGAAAAATTTGCCGAGCGTTATACGCTGGCGTCGCAGCGAATCGGCGATGTCGATTTCAACAGCCGCGCTGTCATGCTGGAACAAGCCTGCCAAGTTTTGGAACAAATGGTTGGTCAACTGCGCAAAGGCATGGATTTGGACGAAGTCAAAAGACTCAACGATCAACTGCAGACGATTGAAGCGGAAGCCGACGAACAGATACTTGAGCTGTATCGCGACGTCTACGCCAACGAAACCGATCCGATCCGTTATCTGGTAAAAACCAATTTGTTCGAAATCCTGGAAAAAGCCATTGACCGCTGTCGCGATGCCGGCAACGTGGTTTACCACATCGTATTAAAAAATTCTTAGTGGCCCCGTCATGCTGACATTGCTTTTGCTGGTCATTCTGGCGGCACTGATATTCGAGTTCGTCAACGGTTTCCACGACACGGCCAACTCGATTGCCACGGTAGTCGCTACCAAAGTATTAACCCCCACCCAGGCGGTGATCCTGGCTGCCGTGACCAATCTGGTCGGCGCCTTATCCGGTACCGCGGTAGCCAAAACCATTTCCTCAGGGCTGGTCGATACCGGCATGGTGACGATTACCTCCGAAGTGTTGATTTGCGCACTGACCGGGGCGATTATCTGGAATTTGATCACCTGGGCCTTAGGCTTGCCCTCTTCTTCCAGCCACGCCTTGATCGGCGGCTTATGCGGCGCGGCCCTGGCGGCGGGGCACAATAATCCCGATGTGTTGATTTGGTCGAAAACCGCATTGGTGTGGACCGAAAACAAAGGCCTACTCTGGAAAGTGGTGATTCCGATGATCAGCTCGCCAATTGCCGGCTTTACCTTGGGCATTTTGATCATGGGTTTGTTGATGGCGATCATCAGCGGCATGAATTCCGCCGGCGGTGTCATGGCGCAAATCTCCCGGCCGAGATGGATCAATGCGCTGTTCGGAAAAGCACAATTGCTATCGGCCGGTTATATGGGCTTTGCCCACGGCAGTAACGATGCACAAAAAACCATGGGCATCATTGCACTGGCCATTTTTGCGGCCAATAACGCCGGCACGCTCGATCAGTTGCCCAGTTGGGCGGAGTTCCTACGTCCGGACGGCGGCGAAAAGGACATCGACACCTGGATCGTCTTCAGTTGCGCCTTGATCATGGCGCTCGGCACGTCGGTGGGCGGCTGGCGCATTATCAAAACCCTTGGCCACAAAATGGTCAAGCTGCACCCAATCAACGGCTTCGCGGCGGAAACCAGCTCCGCCACCATTCTATTGGCCGCCGCACATTTCGGCATGCCGGTTTCCACTACGCATAGTATCTCCACTGCGATCATGGGTGTCGGTTTTGCCAAAAATCCCTATACCCTGAAACTTTCCGTAATCGAACGAATTGTTTGGGCTTGGGTTCTGACGATTCCCGCCGCCGGCGGCATAGCCTGGGGCATGGTGAGTTTATTGCCGCTGTTGCAGTAAGCCGCTAATTTGACCATCAGGTTAATCATTGACTATGCAAATTCCCAGGGTAATCTGTCTGACGAGGGAAACTAATGTTGTAAAAACCTTATTCTTGTAGCCCGTCCAAAAAATCATTAGTCACCCCACTGAAGTAACAAGGCTTTTTCCTAAACGAAAGGTGGCTGAAATGATGAGAGAAATACTGGAAGTCGTAATGCTGTTGGGCTTGATGGGGGGCCTGTTTTTCGTGAAACACGAGTTTGAGAAAGACAAGCAGGAAAGACTAAGCAGCGGCAAACCCGAACCGAGAGAATGAGTTAAGTTAGGGCCAACTGGCAAATACGCTGCCAGGCAAGTTAAAGGCAGAGTTAATTCAAATTATCAATGCCTGTCTTGAGTTACAAATACCGCGTTTTGCTAACGAGTTATCTGTGCTTAATTCGGATACTTGCAACGAATCCTCCCGGAATCCAAAGTAGCCACTCAGCGATAAGACTGAGACTCATGGCGAAACTCGTTGAGTTGCCGTTCGTGGTAGTAAAGATCATCCCGAGCCCGATCTCGGTTACGCCGCAGTTGACTTATATCGTTACGAATTCTGGCCCGGTCTTTGTCGTTTAATTTGTTATCCCCCAAGCTGATTTCTTTGCTGGAAAGTTCGTTATCTATCCTATCCAGTTCGGCGCGTTCTCTATGTACAGCGTAAGCCGCTGCGTGGTAGCGGCTGAATACACCATCAATCGATGGCGGGCAAACATGGCGGTAATCATGGCCTTGCAACCCCACTTCAAAAGCGTTATCGATACGACAGTATTCTCTTATACCCTGTTCGCGGCCAGCAAAATACTGCGAATCATTAACCGCCACACCGTATTCGGAGCATGCCTTTCGGTGTTCGCTCAACCGCTCACTCGCCTCTCCAGAACGGCCGTCTTGAACCCCTAAACCAAACCAATCACCCCGCTTGCAGTCTTGTTGGCTAAGCGTTGCACAGCCGGTAAAAAACACAACACATAAATACCCCGTTAAGCGCTTCACCATGATTTTGTCTTCCCAATAAAGATTCGCCGCACCGCCAGAACAGCCGCAATGGCTTGAAGCCCCAGGTATCCTGAAACTGAACTGGAATCGCTGGAAATTATAGTCAACATTGAAAATTAGACGAACAGATGCCGGCCCACGGCAAAAATCGATTCAGGCCAAAAGCCAATGACTACTACCGGGAAAGTTGGGATGGCTAAGCCAGTCAAAACCATCAACTGAAAGCCCTAAATACCACGATTCAAGAACTGCAACACGCCATGGCCTCTACGAGATGTGCAGAAGCTGTCCAGCGTGCGATAAGAGATTACTTCCAACGGCGGTTGAATGTCCGACCATAAATAGATAAGCGCAATCGATAAAGCGTGATCATTACGACGCCGGATTCATCGCGATGGCAACCGAATCCAGGGTGCGTAAGATCTTCAAAAAAGACATGGTAACGTTTAAGTTGCAGCTCTGCCGTCATCGTATTTCTGAACCTATTGTGCTGTGAAGACGCAGCCACTATAGCCTTAAAAATAAAGGATTTTTTGATCTACAACAATCATTAGCGTAATCCTATACCTACGCGACAGCCACTCCAAAACCGGGCGCTTTACTTCTGGCGTGAGCATGGCCGATGACCGTAGAGCCTTGAGATCGTTCTAATGAGAAGCCCAGTGCTGCCGAATAGTGTCCGCATGTGCCATCAAATCATTAAACGCTTGAACACAATCTCGATGGTAAGGATGTCTTTTGTTATTCACCGGGTGGCTCAAGTCTTCCATCAATTCGTTAACCACTTGTTCAATCTCCAAAAGCTCCATCGGCTTCTTGTTGAAAAATTCGCTCATTTTCCTGACTCATATTTTTATTTATTTGAAGCTTTAGCTTACAAATACCTTATGACATCAATGTGACAAAAAGCGAGTTCAACAGCATTTACAAAAATTCCTAGCACTTGAGCAAAATGCACAAGTCCTTCGTTCGATGTTACAAACCCAGGTTATTACCATGCATTCGGAACGACACAGCGTTAGATCATGGCTGCTAAATTCGCCATAGCCCGCGCGACTATCTCACCTTGATGATTGATGTTGTCGATAATCTGCTGCACGGTACGGGTATCAATAACGGCTTTGGCGTGCGGATTCACAGCTTTCAGGTCGAAAACGGCGGCGTCGATGTCGCTGGCTTTGGCCTGGGCTTCGCGGATGGCTTTTTCCTTGGTTTTAATCGCATCTTCCGCAGCGGCGATTTTGTCCTTGCCGGCTTTGTCGCGTTTCAATGCCTTCAACATTTCCCGTAACGGCAAAAGTTCTTCGGTTAGCCGGTTGGCTTCGTCGATAAAGGGCTGTAGGTCTGCCCGGGCTTTGGCGCGGCGGGCGGCGAAATCGACCGTCCAGGAAAAATCGCTGTCGGCCTCCGGCGTGCCGTGTTTCGCCAGCAAACGGGCAAATGATGGAAACAGCTTGTCTTTATTTTCTTCCACCGCCAGCCAGTCGGCCGTCAGTGTGGACGGCAATTCGGCATCGCTCAATAGGCCGCCGTGTCGATCAAAACCGAAATGCGCCAACGTCATCGGCGACTTTTTACCGACTTTGACTTGCGACAAATCGTAATACCAAATGCGCTCGGTTTTGCTGCCTTTCCGGAAAAACAGCAGATTGGTTTTAACGCCCGCGCCGGCGGTGGAAAACACCCCACCCGGCAAACTAACGATGCACCACAAATCGCATTCATCCACCAATTTACGTTTGGTTTCCACGAAGGCGCTTTCGTTGGTGCGAAACAGCAAACCCTCGTCCAGCACGATACCGCAGCGCCCGCCCGGCTTACCGTCCAGCGGCGCTTTCAATTCGTCCAGAATATGCTGCACAAACAACACTTGCGTGGAGCCGGTTTCAAAATCGTAGTTTTTCTGCGCGTCCGAGCCTTCCTTGCCGCCAAACGGCGGATTGGTCAGGATCACATCAAAGGTTGCCGGCGCTTGCTCGAATAAACCGTCGTAGGTTTGCTTGCCGGTCAGCGTGTTGCCGTGCCAGAGATTGGGCTGGTCTATGCCGTGCAGAATCAGATTGGCTAAGGCGATGGGAAACACCAGATTTTCCTTTTCCCGACCGAAAAACGTATCGTGCTTCAGCGTTTCCAACACCGTCGAGGCCGGCGACTGCCCCAATTGATGGGCGATATGCTCATAAGCCACCGCCAAAAAGCCGCCGGTGCCGCAACAGGGGTCGTACACCGTTTCGCCCGGCTGCGGATCGAGCACATTCACCATCGCCCGAATCACTTCGCGCGGCGTGAAGAACTGGCCGCCGTCCGAGTTCTTTTCGCCCATTTTCAGCAGCAAGTCTTCATAGACCTGCGACAGGGTAAAGAAATGGGTGTCGTCGATATGATCGATGTGGATTTCATGCACCTTATCGAAAATATCGCACAGATTGGTTTCGCTATCCACGCGCACCTTTTCCACTGCCGTCATGATGCGGCCAATCACGCGCTGCTTCGGGCTGGCGCTGGCATTAGGCAGTTGAGTACGCGGATCGACATCCAGCCGATGCAGATGCGGCAGCAATTGGTTATTGATGAAATCGAACAAACTGCCTTCACCGGCTTCGAACAAGGCTTGCCGCTTCCAACCAAACCTAACCTTCCGGCGTTTTCGGCGCGTCCGGCTTATCGGAATACGGCGCGGCCCAATCCTGCCAGCGATACGGCGCACGCAAGGCCGGCGAATAGTCGTTGCCCAAGGCTTCGGCTTGTTCCAGGGCTTTTTGCTCCTGGGCATCGAGAATGCGCAAAAACAAAATCCAGGTCAGTTCCGGCACATATTGCAAAGCGCTGGCGCAATTGGAGCGGCGCATTACGTCGCAAATGGCTTTGACGAAAGACGACAGCGATTGCGTGGAGGCGATGGCTTTGGGGGATTTGGCGCGGCGTGCCGATTTAACTTTTTCAAGCATGTTTTTTCTCACCACAACGTCGCGACGGGATACTGGCTAATCAGACCATCGGCAGTCAAAATAACCAAATCATGCGCCATCGCTTGGCATATCAACATGCGATCAAAAGGATCGCGGTGCAAGGTTGGCAAGCGACTTAATTGGAAAACGGCCTTTTCATCCAGTGGCAGATAATCGATCAAATGGTCGCGGCATTGTTGGCGAACAAACGCTTCGGGTGCCAGAGGTAGTGGCAACTTTCCCAACTGATGCTTGACCAACACTTCCCAAATCGACACGCTACTTAACAACACCGTGTTATCAGGATCTTGAAACACGGTCTTGGCCTTTTCGCTCAATGCCGCGTCATCGCTGGCCAACCAGAGAAAAGCACAGGTATCCAATAAAACTTTCACTTAGCGCCCTTCAAATTCATCCAGCAAATCCGCTGGTAACGGTGCAAAAAAACTATCCGGCACTTTAAAACTGGCTTTAGCCAGGCCTATGGGACGTCGTTGTCCGGTAGCGGCAGGCTGCGATGCTTCTCGCTCCAAACCCAGGCGAAAGTAATGCACCAAATCGTAAATCTCGCCCAGCTTATCGCTGGGAATTTGTTTGATTTCTTCAATCAGCTGTTGTTGCAACATAATTTCTATCCTCATAGATTCAAATTACTCATTAGTATCGTCGGACTTGATCAGTTTCTTCCGCGCCGATTCAATTTGTTTAATACTTTTTCCCGGCGTAGGTAGTGATTCCGGCATTGTCCCGCCCAAATCCTTAATGGTCTGACGGACTTTTTTACCAACTTCCAAGTGCGTTTGGTTGGCCTGCCGTTTACCTTTGACTTGGTCGCGTTTCAGTTTTTCTTCGGTTTGGGTGGCGCGAAACAAGTTTGCGGCCAATTCGGTGCTACCCATGTGATCCAGAATTTTCTGGCTTTTTTTCAAACCTTTACGAGCGTGAATATCCTTGGCCGCCAACCCACCATACAAGCCGCGGTAGCCATGATCCTGAAAAATGGCGTAATCCAGCGATGTTTCCACCCCGGCATCCTTGGCCGCGGCGGCCAGATGTTTGTTATGTAAAGCCAGCTCATTACGAATGGCCAAACGTTTTTCATCTTCGGAAAGCCGGGCGAACTGTTCGTCATCCGCCAATTCCTGCCGCCGAGTCTGCATGGCAAAATAAGTTTGGCCATTGGCAATCACCGGCTTGCTGGGGTCGCCGTTTTGCACCACCAGATAGCAGGCATAGCGTGATAAGCGTACATCCGCTACTTCCCGTTTTGCGCCAGAGCCGATTTCGACCATTGTGAGGACATCCTCAATATGGTCGGCAACGTCTTGCCCGCTATTCCTACAAGCTTCCTTGGCGCGTTCTAAAACCGGCAAGAAATGACGATATTGTGAATATTCCAACACAACAGCCAGTTGACGAGCATGCCAATACTCATTACCGTCGTCATCCAAGTGACGAATGCTCTCGAAGGTTGCGTGGTGCTGTTCGGCGATATGTTTGGTGGTCACGACGATCTCCTTTCGTGATTAAAATCGAAGGCCTTAGCCAGCAACCGTTCCGGGATTTTATTCAAGTCGTCGAGCTGTTGTTTAATGGCCGCCTTGACCGGTTGCAATTGTTTCAGCGCAGCGGATATTCGGACTTGCTCGGAATACGGTGGCAGTTGAATGAAGCCTTCTGCAAGGCGATTAAACAACATCCGTTCGCGTACTGCACCGCGCGCCAGCGAATTGATGCACTGCACACCGTAAGGCGAACGTAGCCAGTAATAAAACCAGCGGGAGTCGACTATTCCCGGCTTGCCCTGCAACGCCACGTAATCCGGGCTGGTGATACCGGGCTGATCGTCGTCATCGACAAAGGCAATCGAGCCGATCAGGATACGCATTGGATTGTAAAACACGGTGCCGGAGAAAACCGGTTTATAGCGTTGCGGTTGTTTGCCCGGCGGCTCCTTGGCCGGTGCCAAGCCGTCACGGGTTGCACCCAATACCGGGTAATCGGCCCAACGTTGACCAATGCCTTTTTTCACTTCATCCAGAACATCACCTAACGGGCATTCGCTAACCTTGGAATGCTCGATGCTTTGGTGAATATAGGCATTGGCAAGTTTGACAATTTCTTGCTGTTGGATTTCTAAAGCCTGTCGCGCGGTTTCGACTTTGGCTAGTTGGGTTTTGAGATTTTTTATGACCTGATGCTGTTTCTCTATTTCGATAATAGGTACATCGAAGTTCTTTATTTGATCTGTGGTTAAATTTCGGAATATAGCGCCTGTTGCATGTTTATCAGTTTCAACCAGCTGAAATAGAAACCAAAAGTAGAGAAACTCAGTAATAATTTTTCGTTGGTCTAAATTTCTGAACCCCACAAACCCGTCATGGATGCAAGCATCAACATCTAAAATAGAAGGCAACCCCGGAGAACCGCTTACAACCATCGTCAAGTCTCCTTTTAGCATGGGTCTACTGAGCTTAGCACCTTCGTTGGTCAAAAAATCCACCTTTGGTACAACATACATCCCGTCGCGAGTAACGTCTTCAACCATCAATCTTGGTACATTTCCTCCGTAATATCGCTTGTCACCTTGGGGCCTCGGACTGCTACCTCTCACCAACTCGCAAAGAGTATCAACTTTCTGAAAATTCATACCCCAAACAACCTTCCCTTAGCCTGCAAAATCACCTCCGCCGACTTACCCAATTTTTTCAACGCCACCAAACCACCCGCCTGCTGAATATCCGGCACGTCCCACAGCGTCGGCGTTTCCAAAGCTTCGGTGCCACCCAACGCGAATTGCTGACCCAAGCCGCGCAACACCATGGCGCTGTCGCTTGGCATGGCGTCGAACCAGGCTTGATTGCTGTCGATATACGCCTGACCGCGTTGCGGTTGCTTCAAGGCTTGGGCGCGGTAGCCGTGGTGGGCGAAGATGTCGTAATAATCAAAATCCTGCATGTCTTCCAGTTCGCGCAGTACTTCCGGCGAGTAATGGTCCCCCAGCAGATGGTCGATCAATTGCCGACGTTTTTTGGCTTCTATCCACAATTGGCGAAACTGATTGAGATCGTGTGCCTCGCTGACCACACGTTGCAGGATTTCCCGACGATATTCGTCGCTGGGGATTTGCACGTCGCGGCCGTCGCGGCGGGTCAGAATGTAACGGCCTTGCGGGGTGACGCTAACGTATTGGCCTTTGATCTCTGCAACCGAGGACTGATGGCCTTGTCCGCCATCGCCCTCATCACCGCCGTCGTCATCCTCGTCATCTTCATCGCCGCCCGGCTTTTGCTTTTTGCCCGAGCTGTTCGCGGTGATGAAATCGGTGCCGAATAAGTCGGTGACGCCGGTGTAGTCGTAAAGCCAAAATTTGTATTTTTGGGTGTCTTCGTCGATGCGGGTGCCGCGTCCGACCATTTGGTAAAACAAGATGCTGGATTCCAGGTAGCGGAAGAACACCACGGCATTGAGGCGTTCGATATCGACGCCGGTTGCCAGCAGATCGACCGTGCAGGCGATGAAAGCCCGTTCGCCGGAGCCGCGCATGGGCTGGATCAGGTCGCGGCCGCCTTTGTTGGTGCATTTAAAGGCGTACAGGTCTTTCGGGGTTTTGCCGTGCTGTTTGCACCATTGGCTGTACAGGTTGTTCATCTGTTGCACGACGCGATCAGCATGAATGTCGCGGGTGCAGAAAATAATCACTTTTTGCTCGGGGCCGCCGTGGCGGCAGAGTTGCTCGAACAAGTCTGCGCACATGGTGGGGGTGCGCAGTTCGATAAAGATTTCGTCGTCAAAGTCTTTGGCGGTGTAGAGGTCTTTTTTTAAATCCGTCTCGCAAATGGCTTTGCCGGTGTGAAGGTCGGTGGGTTTGAGGTCGAGTATTTGTTGCTTGGTATAGCTGATGTTGTCGATACTGGCCTGGCGTTTGACGATTTCGCAGGCGGCGAGGTAGCCGTCTTCTTGCGCTTGGATCAGGGTGTATTCGTAGACCGGTTCGCCGAAGTATTTGAGATTGTTGGCGGTGATGGCCGCATCGTCGGCGGTTTGCTGTTTGGATTCGCGCAACTGGCGCGGCGTGGCGGTCAAGCCGATTTGCACCGCATTAGGATTACGCAGCAAGACTTCCGACCAACGGCCCCAGGCGGAGCGATGGCATTCGTCAATGATGATGACGCTGAAGGCATCGGGCGGATAGTGATCGGTTAAAAAACTGCTGGCGCCGGATTCTTCATCATCCAAACCCAAGGTTTGATAGGTGGCGATATGCACGCGGGCGTTTTTGGCGGCGTTTTGACCGTTGGCGGTTTGGACGATGCGGGCGCTATCGCCAAAGGCCGCTTTCAGTTTGTTATAGCCTTGGGTGCGCAGTTCGTCGCGGTCGCACAAAAATAATGCGGGTTTGGTCAGGCGTTGGGCTTGTTGCAGGCGCCACAGCAAGTTGGCGGCAATCACCGTTTTACCAGCGCCGGTGGCCAGTGCCAGCAAAACACGACACGGCTTTTGTGCCCGTTCGCAATGCAGGATCTTCTCGAACACGGCGCGAATCGCGGCATCCTGGTAATAGCGGCTCTTGGGATAGGCTTTGCTGTCGGCGGTGAATAACAGCGCCGCTTCCGGTTTATGCAGGTCGATGCCGGTGTCGTTGAGGTAGCGCTGGGTTAGCGCAGTGTGCGTTGGAAAGTGTTCTTTGAACGCATGCGGCCCGGTTTGTAGGCCGGTAGTTTTATCAAACTCACCATAACGATGGCCGTTGGTGGCAAATACGTATTGCACATGAAAGCGACTGCATTCCGCGTAGGCCTTGGCTTGCTGCATGCCTTGCAGCGGGTCGGCCTCTTCCTTTTTGGCTTCCAGCACACCGACGGGTAGCGGTTTGGTGGCATCGGGCGTTTGTACGCAAAGTAGATAATCAGTGCGACCGCCGCCGGGACGTCTGCGGCCTTTGTGGCCGATGGCTTCCACCGGTGCAGGTGTTTCCAATTTTAGCTTGCCGGCGTCGTCGTAGCCTTTATCGCGCAGAACGGGATCGATCAACCAATAACGGGTTTCAGCTTCGTTGTAGCTCATTTTTGGTGACTTTCCCTATCTTAGAATTAATTGGAAACGGCGTCCGATGGGTAATAGTCTATCAAACCCATTAAAAAATCCTTGCCCTGGATTTTATCAGTAGGTCGATTTCAAGTTGAATGGGTTGCTGATCTGATTCCAAACCGAATTTGGATATTCGAATCAGATAGACAGAACTGGATGAAGCTAGACGTCCCTCGGATCAGCGGAGGTCCGGAGCGGGCAAAAAAAAGCCCCACATTTACATGTGAGGCCTTAATTATTTGGCTCCCCCGGACGGGCTCGAACCGCCGACCTAGTGATTAACAGTCGCTAAAGACCATGTTTCCATGTATTTCTGCAGGTTGCAGAATATTCCTAAATGCCAGATTATATTGAACTTTATCACATCTTCCGTTCATGGTTGTTTCATTCTGTGACCTTATGTTGCGGAATTCAAGTGACCACAAAGTGACCACGAAATTATGTTTACTGACAAATCAATCAAAGGGCTCAAGGCAAAACCGTCGGCATATAGACTCTATGAAAAGGGGCCAGATAAAGGCTTTGGCGTCAAAGTGACGCCAGCTGGAAGCGTAACCTTTTTTATTCAATATGCAGGTCCAGATGGTAAACAAAAATTCGCAAGCCTAGGACGGTATCCATCGATTAGCCTATCTGAGGCAAGGGATAAGTGTCGTGAACTGAGACGGGAGATCGATCGCGGAATTGACCCACAATCCCGCATTGAGCTGAGACTTGGCAGCGTAGCCGATTTGTTTGATTATTACATCAAGCACATGGTTGATTCAGGAAAGCGAACTTTTGAAAAAGTCGAGGCAGATCTTAATTACAACTGTAAAGACATTTTGGACTTACAAGCCAAGGACGTAACGCCAGCCCATATAAGGAAAATACTTTACACTATTATTTCGCGAGGCTCTAATGTTCAGGCTAATCGGATTCGGTCTTACTTAAGAAGAGCATTTGAATTAGGAGTTTATCATGATAATGACCCCAAAAACCTATCAAATGAATTTACCTTTCAAATACAAACTAACCCAGTCGATGCAATTCCAAAAGATACCAGTGCAGAAGTTGCTGGAGAAAGGGCATTATCATTTGCCGAAATCAAAGTCCTTTGGAACGAAACATGCCTTCATGAGCAATTTCATCTAGCTACAAAACTACTACTCCTATATGGCTGCCGTTCTTGGGAACTCTGCGGCGCAATGAAACATGAGTTTGATTTTGAAGCCATGATTTGGAGCGCCCCGCCAGAACGCGTGAAAAACGAACGATGGTTGATATTGCCTATTACTCCGTTAGCTAAAAAATTACTTAATGAATTATGGCCATATTCTGGAAACTCTGACTATCTCTTTCCAAGCAGGTATAACGAAGAAAAACCGATACATAAAACATCTTTGGCGCACGCGATTACTCGAATAAGCAGCATCGATACTTTCACACCGAGAGATTTAAGGAGAACAGTAAAAACTCGTATGGGAGAAATTGGAATAGAAAAAAGCATCAGAGATAAGATACAAAATCATGCTCTAAATGATGTAAGCTCAAAACATTATGATAGATATGATTACTTACAGGAAAAACGAAGCGCCTTATTAAAATGGGAAAACTACTTAATCGAGTTGAATGCAGATAAAAACACCTTCTGTTGATTTTTATTAGATAAATAAAATTTGGACCTTAATTATTTTTTTGATTCAGTTCAATCACTGAATTTTATTCCTTTTTCCTGCCATACCGAAAACTCCAGAGGACGCAGACCGAAACGAATTGCATTTCCCGCATGCAAGGTTTTGAGTTCGTTTTGTATCAAAATAATGAATTTCTGCTTGTCTTCCTGAGACACAGAATCCGGAATGCCAGCCAAAATCGATGCTTCATCTGTCGCCAGTCCATCCCGGACAATAGCTCGTATTACTTCGGCCAGTTCGTTTCGATATCGTAATCGAACGATGTCCGGCGGCACGAGTTGCTGCTGGACGGCAACGTATTGCTGGCATGAGCGTTCGTAAACCCAGATATAAACGTCTCTCAACAATTCAATTCGATTCAGTTCATAGACGCCGAGGACCGCATCCACATAAGCCTGTTGCGGCACGTCGATAAAGGACAGTGGACAAAGATTGTGTTGAATTAGTGGGATATTGGCCGCCAACCGCGAAACCCGTTTGTTGACATCTTCGAAGGGCTGCAAGTAAGGCAAATGCACCATCAGGAAAAACGATTGTTCAAACGGATCTTTGATTTCCGCCGCCATCGTCATGACGATTCCGAACAACTCCTCAATCCGTTGCGGCATGGCAATCGGCAAATAAACGCTGCCGCCGATATCGACCGCCCGATTACGCAGGCGACCACAACTCATCGGGTCCGCCAACAAACCATCCGATAAAAAAGCATGTAAGGCAACAACGGTTTCGGCCGTAACGTCGGCATGCTCCGTATCGCGTACCAAATATTCGATGGCCGACTTGTGATTGAGGATCATCTGGGTTTCCATAACATCCTTCCCTTCAGCAGCCTGACCGAATTCAATCAAGCGTTCGGTATCCAGCCGACTGTAGGTATTGCCTTCCAAGCGGGAAGAAGCCCACGAAAGATCGATGAGCAAGCGATTCAGAATGTCTCGAGCAAAGGTGCCTGCCGGGGTTTGTTCGGCCGGCGACCGGCCCAAGGCATGTAATTGTTCGCGTAAACTGGCTGGTAAGTAATAGGTGTTGTTTGGATAGTACTGCCCCAGGAAATCAGGCCGATAGCTGACGGGAGAACGTTGAGTTCGTGGCTGACGAATAAAGGATTTGATCTCTTCGCCTTCTGGCGAAATGGGAATATATACTTCCTCTACGTCTTGCCGGCTTGAATCATCCACACAATCAACTGAGGCGATATTCCTGCCAGATCTTGCAATTTTATACTTCAGTGCTCGCCCATCACCTTCACAAACTATTCGCCGCTCGGCTACCAATGTGGCCAAACGACGTTGTAGGGTACGCCCCTTGATTTCAAAATCTAGCTGTTCCGCAATAGCTTTCGCACCAATACCTTCGCAATATTGAGCAATCAACTTCTCGATTCGATCCAACTCTTCTGATGGGACTATTTTTGGCATGATTTTATTTTTGGTGTCGCGATTAATTTTAATGCGCCATTTAATATGTCATTAAACCAAAAATCGCGCCACAAAAACATCTTAGTGACACATTTACACCTATTCCACCTTGTTGCCCGCTCCCTCACCACCTTCCTTCCGAGCGCAAGATCAAGCAAAGCCAAATTCAGAGAACCGGCTAAAAACCGCAAAAAAAGAGGTTTTTCGAGCATATAGAATTTTTGGCAACGTCGTAAACTCGCATCAAAATCATTACGGCTACTTGCGATGTTCATTAATACTTCAAAAAATCTTGAGCTTACGCTTCCATTTCAAAACACTGTTAAGCATCTTGGGATTGGCATGATCGGAAGCCTTTGCGTCATCAGCCAACCCATGGAATCAATGGCAGCTGAATCCATGCAAACGATCAGCAACGGCCAACAGACCCTAGTGTCAAAAACCAAATTACGGAACTCGCTGTGGGGGCAAGTTGCAAATAAGCACGAGCTTGATCCCTACATTTTATATGCCGTTGCTCTAGTCGAGTCGGCCAATAGTAATGGATATGCCAGCATAACGCCTTGGCCTTGGGCTATCAATAAATCGGGTAAGTCGATCGTTTCGACTTCAAAGCAAGAAGCACAACATATCCTTAATACCGCTATTGCTGAAGGGAATCGCCATATTGACGTTGGTATGATGCAAGTCAATCTTTATTGGCATGGTCACAACGTCGCAAAACCCGAGCAATTACTCAATCCTGTCACCAATCTTGAAATTGGTGCCAAGGTATTGGCTGAGGCTATACAGTCATCTCCAAATAATCTGGAATTGGGGATAGGTCGGTATCACAGCTGGCAAAATGCACATGCTGCAATTCAGTATGGACAGCGCGTCATTGCTCTGGCCAACCAAATCAGGACATTGATCTAAGGGCTAACGGGGTGGACGATAATCTGTACAACCTGAATCTGGATTATCTTATTGCGGCCAAAGAATTGATCTCAGCCGGCAATGAACACAAAGCCCTTTTTTCTCTGGGACTGACGCCCGAAGCCATTCCGTTAATCAGGGGGATGTCAATCAAGCAGTTCAAGCTGCTTGCCCGAAGCGATTACTTGAAATTTGCACCCCGCTTTAACCCAAACCAATGGGAAGAGTTTCTACAAATCGCCAATGCTGATGATGATTCAGCAGAAAGTCGTGCTAGCGAGTTATTAATGTTTCTACCCTGTCCCAGCGGCAAATCATGAGCCAGTTGAGTGCATATCAATCAGGATTGAAAGAACACAACCTGGCATACGAACTGTTAAAGCGAAAATTGCGAACGTCTATTGTCAGGCAGATCATCCAAATCCTGCGGCCTAAAGACCTTCGCTATATCTATTATTCCATCCATAAAGAGCGGCCAATTTCTGGCGTTATTCCCAGTATTGAAGCCATCGCACAAACACGGGAGTCATTCCTATACATGGCTGTGTTTGCTTCGATTTATCGCAGTGCCAGTCGCGTAGACATCAAAACCAATATGGATATAAACGCCATCGTGTTTGCCTGGGACTATTTCTGCAATATGTTTCCAGGCCATATTCGAGAACGTCGACCTTACGGCCGGATAAGACCTGCTAATTTTGATGAAGCTTGGGTGATTGCTCACGCCATAAAAAATGGCTCAGCCGACTTGCAGTTCTGCTCGGCCTGCCGCAGGAATTTCTTCATCATTTACTGCACCAATTACCCGCCGATTTGCCAAATTTGCACATTAAAAATTCTGAGTAGCAAAGGAACTCGACCGAATACATGAATATTTTTGCTAGGAATGGCATTGAGCATTCTTCTCAAAACCCTTCTCGGTGATTAACGGCTTGGTTCGACCCAGACTGTAATAGCGCAAGGTGTTAATCAAGTCAGGAAACAGTTGCCACTAATTTTGGAAGATGCCGAAAATAGTTTGCCCCCGTTAAGCCGCGAATTGTTTGCAGAAATGTATGAATGTCTCAGTAAGCTGGATAACGACATCCATGCGCAAGATAGACGAATAAACCGCTTATGTCAGCAAAACACCCTCAGTCGCCGATTCCTTGATGTCCCTGGCATCGGTCCGATAACCGCGACGATCATGGCATCCGATATCGGCGAAGGTAAGGGCTATGCGAAAAGCCGGGATTATGCCGCAAGCCTTGGCGTGGTGCCACGACAGCATAGTAGCGGCGATAAGCAGGTTTTGCTTGGAATCAGTAAGCGCGGCAATCGCTACCTTCGCACCTTGCTGATCCACGGAGCTAGGTCTGTGATCAAATGCTGCAGTGGCAAGACAGACCCACTCAGCCGATGGCTTCAGTCTTTGGTGGAACGACGCGGTTTTAACAAAGCCGCCGTAGCGTTGGCAAACAAAAATGCCCGTGTGCTATGGGCGATGGCTACCCAAGATAAAACATACCAAACAGTTACGGCTTAACCGATCGAAAACCAGAATAACTTTCATACCAAAAAATAGAGTTAAACCAGATTGCGGAGGCAAGAAAACCCATATTGATGGTGACAACAGGTCAGACCGGTGCTTTTAAAACCCGATTGACACAGTGGTTCATAGAAACCGACAGGCTGTTTTGGGAAAATGCGCGCGGATAGATTCATCAAGGCCCAGAGGTTTAGTAAATGCCCCTACCAAGAGGCCGAATATATGTTTGCAATCTCGATCTCTGTTGAAATCATCAATTAAGGTAAGCTTGGCTTGCAATTGGGGAGGAGTCCATATATGTGTCAAAACGCCAGCTTTGGTATAATTTGGCTCAGGGTTTACTGATTGGAGTCAGCCGATGAATCGATTTGTTAAAGGTGAATGTCGCACTCAAATTACCTTGCTACCTGAAAGTCTGGATGACTATGTGGTGGCAACCAATCCGGTTCGTGTCGTTGATGTCTTTGTGGATGAGTTGGATCTTAAGCCACTCGGTTTCGAAGGTGTTCAACCCGCTATTACTGGCAGACCCGCCTATCACCCTGCGGTTTTACTGAAGATTTATATCTACGGTTACCTTAATCGCATCCAATCCAGCCGTCGTTTGGAGAAAGAAACGCAGCGTAATATCGAGTTGATGTGGTTAACCGGACGCTTGATGCCGGATTTCAAAACCATCGCCACTTTCCGCAAAGAGAACGGTAAAGCCATCCGTAATGTCTGCCGCCAATTTGTCATGCTCTGTCAGCAGCTGGGTTTATTTTCAGAAGCCCTGGTGGCCATAGACGGCAGCAAGTTCAAAGCCGTTAATAACCGCGACCGCAACTTCACCAGCGCCAAATTACAACGGCGGATGGAAGAAATCGAATCCAGTATCAATCGATATTTGACTGAACTGGATAGCGCCGATCGGCAAGAACCCACCGTGGCAGAGGCGAAAACCGAGCGTTTGCAAGATAAAATTGCTGCCCTAAAAGCGCAGATGAAAGCCCTGAAAGACGTTGAAGTTCAGCTCAACCAAATACCCGACAAACAGATTTCCCTGACTGATCCCGATGCCCGTTCCATGAAAACGCGGGGTACGGGCATCGTGGGTTATAACGCTCAGACCGCTGTTGACACTAAGCATCATCTGATTGTGGCGCACGAGGTGATCAATGAGGGTGTGGACCGCAGCCAGCTTTCAAACATGGCGAAAAAAGCTCGCAGTGCGATGGGAGTTGACGATTTAACCGTCATTGCCGATCGCGGTTATTTCAAAAGCGAAGAAATCCTCGCCTGCCACGAAGCCGGCATTACCGCGATTGTGCCCAAGACCGTGACATCAATCGCCACAGCCGATGGCCGTTTTGGCAAAGCTGATTTCATTTTTGATGCCGAGAAAAACGAATACCGCTGCCCGGCTGGGGAGGCTTTGATTTGGCGCTTTTCCACTATTGAGAAAGGCTTGAAATTACATTGCTACTGGAGTTCGGCCTGTCAAAGCTGTGCGCTTAAGGAACAATGTACGCCGAGCCCACAACGGCGCGTCAGCCGCTGGGAGCACGAGGAGATTCTTGACGCCATGCAGACTCGTTTGGACCAAGCGCCTGACAGCATGCGCATTCGCCGACAAACCGTCGAACATCCTTTCGGCACGCTCAAAGCCTGGATGGGCGCCACTCATTTTTTGATGAAAACCTTGGCGCACGTTCGCACCGAAATGAGCCTGCATGTGCTGGCCTATAATTTGAAGCGAGTGATCAATATCATAGGTCTTAAAGCGCTGATTGAAGGTATAAAAGCCAAGATGGCATTGTGTCGTCCTAGTGAATTAGCCATAGCCGGTTAGTGGCTATTTGAAATCACTGTTTTGTATAGCCCATCTGTCAACAAGGCTTTCCAGGGTTCCATTTTGGAAATGGTAAGTTCTTGTCTGTCTCGAGCGAAGCTCTCTCCTACAGCCCGCGTCAGCTTTAGAGCGCCAAAATCCCTTATCCATGCTCGAACAATCTCAATTTGTGCGTTTTTACACGGTCTGGACCAAAAACAGTCACTCACAAGTCCTTAAACTCTCTTCTGCGAAGGTCCGCACCTCACCCATGTTCTGATACTGAATATCCTGTAACTTCCTTTAATTTTTATGCTGTAGCGTTGCCATACCTGCAATACAGGGAAGGCATCAAAAACAGATTCAACAACGTCGAGGTAATCAAGCCACCGAGTATCACCACCGCCATCGGGTATTCGATTTCGTGGCCGGGCACGTTGCCTTTCAGGATCAGCGGTAACAGGGCCAGACCGGCACAGGCAGCGGTCATTAGAATCGGTGCCAGACGTTCTTCCGCACCACGCATCGCCAATCCTGCCCCAAATACCTGGCTTTCTTGTTGTTCCAGATGTCGATAGTGGCTTAAAAGCATGATGCCGTTTCGGGCAGCAATCCCCAGTACGGTGATGAAACCGACCAGCGAGCCTAGCGATAGTACCCCGCCACTTAAAAATGCTCCAACAACGCCGCCGATCAACGCAAACGGCAAAGTTAACGCCACTAAAAGCACCAAGCGCAGCGAGCGAAAATCGACATGCAGTAACACCAGGATGCCCAGCAATGAAGCCAGACTCAACCACGCCAGCCGTTCGCTGGACGCTTGTCGTGCTGCGTATTCGCCCAGAAATTCCGGATGATAGCCTTGCGCAAACGTCAGGTTTTTCACGCGGTTTTCAATTTCCCTCGCCACGCCGCCTAAATCGTTGCCACTGACATTGCAGGTAACGTCGATTCGGCGCGAGGCGTTTTCTCGTTTGATTTCGTTCGACGTAGGTGCAATGTAGATGTCCGCCACATCGCCCAATGGCACGCGTGCCCCGGATGGCGTATCGATGGTAAGTTGCCTGAGTGCAGCGAGATCATGACGGACCCGCTCAGCCCCCCAAACTGTCACGTCAATGACTTTTTGGTCACGGTAAATTTCGCCGACCTTACTGCCTTTGATTAGCGTGGCCGCGGCCCGGCGCACTTGACCGGCTGTCAAGCCGAGGTTAGCCGCCACGTCAGGCTTAAGCCGTATCTGGATCTGCGGTACCAATATTTGCGGTTCCACTTTGAGATTGGCGATGCCGGGCACATCAGTGATGGTTTTACTGACTTCGGCCGCCTTATCTCGTAGCACGTCCAAATCCGGGCCATATAACCTTACCACTACTGTCGCACTGGCGCCGGTCAGAACTTCCTTGATCCGTTCGCGCAGATAGGTCAACACATCGCGGTACAGTCCCGGATAGCCATCGACCACTGCCTGGATTTTCGCCACAGTGCTGTCGTAATCGACCGCCGTATCCAAACTAATCCACAACTCAGTGAAGTTCGGCCCCACCACTTCGTCGGCGACTTCGGCCCGGCCAATGTGCGAACCGAAATTGCGCACACCGGGAATTGCGCGCAGTTCCTGACTGGCTTGTATCGTAATCCGGCGCATGGCTTCCAGCGACGTGCCAGGCTTTTCGACCCAGTGCATCAAAAAGTCGGTTTCTTTGAAGTTGGGCAGAAACGATTCGCCGAGTCGCGGTAACGCGATGGCCGTCGATATAAACGCCATTAGCAGAAAACCCACCGCCCAACGCGGACGGCTGACGATAGCCGGCAAGAGCTGCCGATAATGCCGCTTTAAAATCTGCGTCAGCGGCGCTTCGCTTTGGCGCGGCTTGGCATTCGGTAATAGCGTCAGGCACAAAGCCGGCGTCACGGTCAGCGCCACCACCAGCGAGGCCAAAATCGCTAACAAATAGGAAAGGGCCAGTGGCCTAAAAAAGGTGCCGGCCAAGCCGTCCAGGAAAAACACCGGCACGAATACCAGCGCTACGATCAAACTGGCAAACACCACCGCGCTACGCACTTCCAGTGAGGCCTTCAAGACCACCCGGAAAGTTGACAGCGGATGAACTGCCTCTCGGTTCAACCGCAACCTGCGCATGATGTTTTCGACGTCGATAATCGCATCATCCACCACTTCGCCGACCGCAATCACCAGGCCGGCCAGTACCATGGTGTTGAGCGTGCCGCCGCGCAAATAAAGCACCACCGCAGCCGTCAGCAGCGACAGCGGAATCGCCGACAGGCTGATCACGGCAGTTCTCCACTCGAACAAAAAAGCGATCAGAATTACCGCGACTAGCATGCAACCCAGTATCAGTGCATCACTTAAATTGTTTAACGAACGTTCGATGAAGGTTGCCGGACGAAAGATAGTCGGATCGATCTCGACTTCGTGCAGACCGGGTTGCAAAGCCGCCAATGTCGCTTCGACCTTGCGCGTTACATCCAAGGTATTGCCCCAGGGTTGTTTCTCGACAATCAGCAGTAAGCCCGGCCCATCGTTGATCACCGCATCGCCAATCGGCGGCGGATGACTTTCAACGATTTCAGCCACATCGCCCAAGCGCAACGGCACACCGCCTGTGAACTGCACCACAGTGCGCGCCATATCGTCCGGTGTTTGCAGCGAAGACACGTGTGTCACTGGCAGGCGTTGATTGGGTAGATCAACAAAGCCGCCAGCCGATACGGTGGCCGCATCGCCCGCCGCACGCACCACCGCATCCAGCGTCACGCCGTTGGCGGCCAGGCGATCAGGATCGACCAGTACCTGTAACTGCCGATCACGTTGCCCCCAAATGGCTACGTTGGCCACACCAGGCACCGCCATCAACCTTGGGCGAATGGTCCACAAAGCCAATTCGGACAATTCCATCTGCGATAGTTTTTTCGATGAAACGCCAATCTTCAGCGCCCGACTGGTGGACGATAACGGCGATAACATCACAGGTGCGCGAGCCACGGCCGGCAGGCGTGGTGTGATGGTGGCGACGCGCTCCTGCACCAACTGCCTGGCTCGCATCAAATCCGTGCCCTCCTGAAAGATACAGACCACTGACGACAGACCCAACACCGACTTGGAACGTAGGGTTTTGAGCCAGGCCGTGCCGTTGACCGCGTTTTCCAAGGGCACGGTGATCAGGCTTTCCACTTCCTCGGTGGACAATCCGGGTGCTTCAGTCTGGATTTCAACCAGCGGCGGCGCGAACTCCGGGAACACATCCAGCGGCATTTGTCGGGCGGCTTGCACACCCAATATCACCAACACCACAGCCAAGGCCAGCACTAATAGACGTTGGCGTAAGGCAACAGTAATCAACCAGCGCATCATTTGCCGACTCCAAATTCGGTGCCGAACAATTCGGCCACGCCAGTGGTGACTATTTTGATACCCGCCACGATGTCGCCCGTTACGGCGGCTTGATCGTCAACCACCCGCAGTATCTGTACCCGTCGGCGCATATACCTATTGGTTTCCAACACTTGATATATCCAGCTGCCACCACTCACGTCATGCACAATCGCCGACCAGGGTACGACGAGATTTTCGTCATCACTACGCAATGGGATTGAAACACCGACCCGCTGACCAGGGCGTAATGCGGTATCCGAATTTTTCACAGCATAGAACAGATCGACCGTGGCGGCAGCCAGATTAGCGGAAGGCGGCGCCGCGACCGGCACGGCAGGACGAGAAACATTTTCAGGCGAATCTTTCAGCCCGCCAACACGGGCTTGGGCGGTGGTGTTCAATCCCGATAAATCATCGACATAGACCGGCACCCGCACCCAAAACGTGCTGCGGTTGTTAACGTCCAACAGCGCGGGACCGAGCAAGTCGCGACGTGCATGTGCGGTTTTCAAAGCGGCCTCGGCCATGCCGACCTGCGCCTTGGCATCGTCAACAGAGCGTTCGGTGCCTACCTTGTCGCGACGCATTTGTTCGGTCCGATTCAAGACTTGTTGAGCGGCTTGCACCTGCACCTTGGCTTGATCGACCTGACCGTCGGCGTCGATTTGCGATTGCGCCAAACGCACCAGTTCCGCCGGAGCCAGCGATGGCAGGATGGTATAAACCGATTGACTGTTACTGTTTGCTGAACTGTTTAGCGCCGGCAGCGTGATCTCGCCGCCGAACAAGCGCGTGCGCGTTAGCGATCGCTTTTCAATCGTTGTGGTAACTATGCCTAGCCGGTTGACGGCTTCCGCTGTCAAGACAACTTTGGTCAGATCACTTTCCTTCACGGGATGTTCGATTTTGGCAGGCGGCGGCGATGTTGATTCGGCGGCCGGTAGGTTACCAGCCAATAGTAATAAAGCAGACAGCAGGAGCCGACAAGTCGAGGGCTTGTGGTTTGGATGCGCGGGGTTCATAAATATCCGACCTTGGAGTCCAGTAATGTGTAAGTTAAGCAGGCTTCAAACGTTGGCCGACGCTGCGTTCCAGTTCTGCGCGGGCGCGGCGTAAGTCGGCGGCGGCTTGCGCGGTTTTCAATTGCGCGTCCAGCCAACGGCGTTGGGTTTCGAGTACGAAGAGGTAGGTGACATTGCCTGCCGCGTAGGCGTTTTCAGCATCCTGTATGGCGGCTCGCAGCGGCGGCAGGATAGTCTGTTGCCACTGTTTCAGACTTTCACTGGCCTGCTGCAATCGGGCATGGGCTTCGCGGACATCCAAGGCAATCCGTTGTCGGGTAGCGACATATTGCCTGGCGGCCTTATCAAAGCGTGCCTGGGCTTGGGCGACGCCACCTTGATTTTGATTAACGATAGGCAATGTCACGTCTAAGCCTGGTCCTGCCAATAAAGGCCCGTTGACTTGCTTGGCGTTGAGACTGGCGGTGAAATTAAATACCTCGGCGCGCGCCAAGCCGATACGTTCGCCAGCGGCTTCTACATTAATTTCTGCGGCACGTAGATCGGGGCGAGCCAGTAACGCCTCCGCGACCAGTTTTTCCGACTCAAATTTTTCGCCATTAGCTGAGGTTTCCGTACTGATGGCAGTTGGCCACTGTTCCAGACTCAGGCCCGCCAGATGCCGTAAACGCTCACTCGCTATCTCGCAATCGTGTTGCAGGCGGCTTTGTTGTTCCCGGGCTTGCAGAGCATCGACTTGAGCATTGGTGACTTCCAGTTCGCTGGCGTCGCCGGCGCGCAAGCGCGCTTGCGTGAGTTCGGCAATATTGTGAATCAGAGTTACCGCAGACTGAGCCAGTTGCAAGCGTTCCTTGGCTAATGTTAGCTCGGCATGCGCCAACCTGACGTCACGAATCAAGTCCAATCCGTTTTGCACCAGGCGTTGCGCGGTTTGTTCAACATCCAATTTGGCCAACTCGACCCGTTGCGGGCGCAGCCAGAAAATTTCCAAGGGATAGCGTATCGTCAGTTCCAAAGGTTTTGCGCCCCATGGCACTAACATCGAAAAAGTGGGGTTGGGCAGCATCCCGGCTTGTACGAGATCGGCGCGAGACAGTCCTAAATCCGCCAAGGTCGCGCGAAAGGCCGCATTGTTCCAAAGCGCTAAACTGACCAACTCGTCATCGGACAAGCCGTCAGCTAAAGAGACATTCGCCGGCCATGTGGTTTCGTCGGCACCGGTTTCGGCAAAATGCTGACCTGTACGTTGTTCCAGATCGTTAGCGACGTCACTCAAACCCATGCCTTGCGGGGTACAGGCAGTCAACGACAAAGCGAGAAGCGTTATTGGGAAATGGCTGGAAATAAAAGGCGTCATGCGCTCGCCTCCGGGAGCGTCACAATCACCTTGAGGCCAACGCCGCCATCCCCATCGGTCAGTTTAATATCAGCCTGATGCTGCTCGGCAATTCGCCGCGCGATAGATAATCCAAGACCACTGCCGGATTCAGCGCTATTCAATACCCGGTAGAATCGGTCGAACACGCGATTGCGCTCATCGCAAGCAATGCCTGGGCCGGTGTCGTTGACTTCCAGACGAACCGCAGTGGCTTCGGCGGTGACACTGACGTCAATCCGTGCATCTGCTGGTGAATAGCGGATGGCGTTATCGAGCAGATTGCCGAGCAGAATGCGCAGCGCCTCTTCGGCACCGGCAACCCTGACATGATCCGCGCGCGACAGGCCGAGATCGATGTGGCGATGGGCGGCTTGCGGGGCAAAATCGGCTACCACGTTCCGCGCCAAATCATCCAAAAATAGCGGGGTGAGCGGATAATCGCCAGCCTCCGGATCGAGGCGAGCCAAAATCAGCAATTGCTGAACCAGATGACTGGCACGGGCTATACCTTGCCGTAAGGTTTGTATAGCTAGAGCACGCTGAGCGGGTTCAGTGGCACGCTCGGCCAGTTGTGCTTGCAAAGATAATGCAGTGAGCGGACTGCGCAGTTCATGCGCCGCATCAGCGGTAAACTGGCGCTGCGCCGCCAGCGCCTGATCCAATTGACTCAGCAGCGCGTTTATTGCGCTGACTAAGATGCTAACTTCTTCCGGTAAGTCGTTATTCGAGATCGGATCTAATGAATGAGGATTGCGACACGCCACAGCTTCAGCCACATGAGCCAATGGCGCTAAACCACGACCAATCGCCCAGCCAACCAATAACGCCAGTCCCGGCAGTAAAATCAGCCATGGCGTCAACAAATGCAAAGTGATTTCATTGGCCGTTTCTCGGCGTTCCTGCACTGTTTGAGCGATCTGGACAAATCCACTATCAGTTTTTAAATTAAATACCCGCCAGTCTTGGTTCTGCCAGTTAAGCGTGTCGTATCCCAGTTTTCCGCTTTGGGGTAATGGCGAAAACGAATGGGATCGAAACAGAATTCGACCGTCCGGGCCACGGATCTGACTGACTAAATCAATGCCATCACTGTATGGCGCAGGGCTGGTTGTGTTGGGTTTAACATCTTGCGAGACGTTTGAATGGGACAAGGAGTAAGCCGCTTCACGCAACACCTTGTCGAATAGTTCGTCAATTTCATCGTGAACATTCAGCCAAGTCGGCACGGCAAACGTGATACCTGCAAGCAGCAAGACGGGTATTAACAGATAGGTTAGCCGTTTGCGAATAGAGGTATTCATGGCTTCACCACTTTAAAACCAACGCCACGGACATTAAAAATAATGTCAGCACCGAGTTTGCGACGCAGATTATGCAGGTGGACATCAACCGCATTACTCGCCACTTCCTGGCCCCATCCATAGAGGCGCTCTTCCAATTGCGGACGGGACAGTACAGCGCCCGGTTGTTCCATCAGAGCATGCAGCAATGCAAACTCGCGGGCGGATAAGTCTATTAAAGTGTCGCGTAACCAGGCCTCGTGAGTCAGCGGGTTAATGCGCAAGGCGCCGTATTCAATGTCTGACGTGCCGCGTCCGGCACTTCTGCGTACCAGCGCATGAATACGAGCAACGAGTTCTTCCAAGGCAAACGGTTTGATTAGATAATCGTCGGCGCCGCTATTGAGACCGGCGACTCGATCACTTAGCCCATCGCGTGCTGTTAGGATTAACACGGGGATGGCGTTGCCGGATTTACGAAGTTCGACCAGTAGCTCCTGGCCGGATAGGCGCGGAAGCCCTAAATCAAGCAACAATAAAGCGTATTCGCTCGCCGCATGAGATAGGGCTTGTTTGGCTTGTTCCCCGTCTTGCACCCAATCGACCACGAAGCCATCCAACTGCAATCCCTCCCGGATCGACTGGCCGATCATCGGATCGTCTTCCGCTAATAACAAACGCATGTTGACCTTTAAATTTATTCATCCGGTCAACAGTGTAAATGATCAAGATTTAAGTAATAGTTAAGGCACTTCGAATGTTCGGGAAGGTATCGATAACGGTCGTTCGTTATTGGAGTTGATCAAGGGCGGCTTGGGGGTCGATTGTGATAATTCATACCCTCAAAAAAATCATCATTAACTGTTGGCGTAATATTTATTGAGTAAAAACCAAGACTCCGCCATGCGCCATCATCTCTTCGCTGGCGACTCGTGCCATCCAACTCGGTAATAAAGCACGCACACCACAAGGCCTCCCGAATAACTTTGCCCGAAGGCTCTGCAATACATCCGGAGCAGCCTCGGGGCCGGCCCATAGCAATACCTCTTATGTAAGAAATGCAAATTCGTTTCTGACAAATTGCTAATGAAGCATGCCGTTCTTGGAGCATTTAAGCAAAATAAATGGGCTATCAGTCTGACTCAGACTTAGGGTGAAACTTATGAACTTAAATGTGTAAAAATCTAATAATTTCAATGTCATGACTTGGCAATTGACCATTACCGACGTACGATAATAGCACCAAGATATTCGGGAGCTATTGATGTCATCTTCTCTGTCAAACCGCTTTAAAGCCGGCACCACGATTCAGCAATCCGAATCCGTCCAATCAATGTTTACCGGACATCACGCCACTGTGCATTGCCATGAATGTAATCGGATCATGGTGCCGAGAGTCGTCAGTTACTATGGCCAGCCACTGAAATCGGTTTGCCCGTTTTGCGGCGCTACGTTCACGAAATTCCAAAGTGGCTTTGGACGTTTATTTCGACTTTTTCAAACTCGAACCTTGTCCTTTTCTGTCTTTTTCGGTTTAGCGACTGCGATCCTTGGATTTGGCTTGATCGGATTGTTAAGCTCGAAAGGTGTTCTTTCAAACAACTCAGGGCACATTGCATTATTCGGTACCGTCATCTTCGGGTTGTTGGCTTTGCCGGAACTTGCCTTTCAATGCATTGAACAACTGGCAGCTAAACTTGACCATGAAAGCAATTATTACTGGGCCATCCTGGTAGTGTTGGCGATGATCCTGATTCATCAAATCCCTGAGTGGACTGGCTATGTAGTAATAGCGTTCACAGTCATGCTAATCCGAGGCTTGCTGTCTGGAGTATTACAACTGTTCAAAACCCGCGGCAAAGGTTTGGTTAGTAATTAACCCGCCCACGGGCTCGGTTGTAATTTGCGATCTGGTCAATTAGATCGTTTCTGTTCTGACCAGCGGCTTGTTTTAGCAACTGGGCAATGTTGCTGCCGTCATATTGTCCTTCTTCATCCAGTAAGTTCTGCCTCGCGGCACCCAAATCACCAGCGTTCTCACCGAAAACCGCGATACCTGCAAACGTATCAACCATCGCAGCGCGGTAATAGGCTTGTTGGCTTGGTGTCAGTCGGTCAGCAACGGCACTCACACGTTGGTCTGCCCAATGTTTGGTGGCTTCGGTAAATCCGGACTGTGATCGAGATGCGCCGTATTTAATCGCTTCCCATTCATCAGCCCCTTTTGAATACGCTTCATCGGCATGCGCAATGAATTCATTCACCGATCCCTTGGTTCCCGCGCCGACGGCTTCAATATTTTTCGCTGAATTGTAAAGACTACCCCCCAAGTAGTTATACGACGCCTCAGCCGCCGAAGGCGTATCGTTGGCCGCGGAAGCAATGGCCGCTTTAAAATGCTCCGCTTTGATATTGGCCACCTCGGCAAACCCGGATTTGGATGTTTGGTCTAGCCCTTCAAGGTTCCGATCATGGTCTGCCTCAATGACCCGCTGACCAGAACCGACCTTGTTAACAGTACGATTAATTTGTTGCTGCGCACGATGACCAATGCCAGCGACATCAGTTCGTGGATCAGCCAGGTTGGCTTGCTCGACATTCGACTGAACGCTTCCAATGTGAGGCGCCTGATTCTGTAACGACTCGTTTCTGACCGGGCTATGACTTTGATCGGCTTTCGGCGCGTTGAAGGCGTCGCCCAGTAATTGGTAACCGGCCACTTCGGCTTGCCTTGATTGCTGAGTATCGAGGGTGCGATAACTGGGCGACGAAAACCCTGTTAACAGCGACATGCCCGCTGCGGCATAGGCCTGTTCACTATTGCTTATCCAGCCTGCAGCTTTCCATTGTGAAGCTAACCGCTGCGTATCGCCACGAAGTCCATACTGATCCAGGGCGTGATCGAGGCGCTCCATCAGCGTAGTGTCATTGGCAATTTTGTAACCGGTTTCCGCCGCACCAAAGCTGGCCTGGCTGCTAAACCGTTGTTGTGCCGAGGCGGTTTGCTGATAGGTTTCATTAGCCGAAACCACATCGGTTGCACTGCGCTGCAATGAGGATAAGGATTGGCTTTGTAAGCCCATCGAAGCCACATTGCGGGTGCCGTCCTGAGCATCCATTGCCAGGTTTTTGGCCAGACCAACCTGATAACCCTGCGCATCATTAACGGTTTGGCTAATATCGGCGGCAATGGCATCGGACTTATCCTGGCCAACCTTGAAATCGTTCTGTAAGCGTCCAGAGAGTGTGGCACTCAATTGATCGTTACCCAGTTTGGCACCGGCATTGGCACTGCCAGCGACCAATGCCGAAAAACTGTCTGCCGAAATGCCGGTATCCGCATGTTTCTTGGCAAAGGCTTCACCAAACTGCCGGTTATAGGCGTCGGTATGACTGGAACTGCTGGCGATCTGTTGCCCAAGTGAGCGACTATCAAAAGCATCATGGGTAATGCTGCTGGATTTGGCTGCAGTGGATGACACGCTGTTCATGAAACTGCTGGTCGCTAGTTCCGACGCGCTATAAGCCGATGAAACGGCCGCACTCATATCCTTGCCCGCGGAGAATGTGGGTAGCACTTTGTCACTGCCGGTTTGCGTCACAGCCGAAAGCGGACTGTATTGATGCTGCGGCTGCGCATTTAAAATCGGTGCCGGACTGATCACATCCGGCGTGGCTATGCGTTCATTGGCATAGTCGCCGCCATCCATCCGCCCCAGAAAGTGCGTAGCGGTGACCGCACCGCGATAAATGAGCATCAAGGTGATGGCCGGTGTTGATGCGGCCAACATACCGCCGATGGATAACCATTGTTGCAACTCCATATCGAGCTGGTAAATGCCCATCATCGATGGCAGGTTGTAATTGGCTGACGTTAGCGCTGCCATTTTGCCGGCCGCCGACATCTGGATAAACAAGTTGATCACCGCCAGAATCGGCATCCATAACTGGATCCACAGCAGCATCGAGAAATAGCCGATATTCATGCGAATACCGACACTGCCAAACAACACCACAAATGCCATGATCGGGGCGATGGCATAACTCAGGCCTTCAATAAACGCCATCATCGGCCGGACGATTTTCGAGAACAAGGTCTGTTCAGCCGCCCACTGAGTATTGCGCTGCTGGATGGCTTGTTCGATCATCGAGGCCTTGGTCCAGTGCAAACCGTCTTCATGCCGGCCGACCACGCCTTGCTCAAACATCGGCATGATCGCCGACATCAACATGTACTGACTGGCATCCACCACACCCGGTCCCGCCAGGGCATCAAAGGCATCCTGGATTTTCGGCAGCGTGTCTGCGGCAGCCGGGACACCTAAAATTTGTTGTAACTGGGTTTCCAGTGCCGTGCTAAAGGCGCCATTGGCAAGATTACCCAGATTGGTCCAGGCATCAGTACAGGTTTGGGTTTGCGGCTGACCACCGATATAAATCTCGGTCATGTAAATGTCCGAGTCAAAGCGAATGGCATTAAGCGGGTCGGCATCGCGCAAAATCGCATCAACCGATTTCAGATGTAAATCTACACCGGTCAAGGTACATTCCTTGACGTAATTAGCAAACGAGGCTTCCATGTCGCTGCCCGCAACCGGCGTATTGGCTGCACCCAAGTGAATCCGCGAGAGCAGATTTTTGCGCACCGCCGTCAGCGTTTGCAAGCTATCGGCAAAGCCATTGCCGGTCATGGTCGGTGTACCAAAGGCTTGTTCGAACAATCGGGTGGTCCGATAACCCATGTTCGACATCACACTACCCACCACCGCCGGCCCCATCGGTACGTTATCGACCACCACCACGCTGCCGGTATACGCATCTTCGATACTGACTCGCACGGACGGCGCATACAGCATCAGCCAGAGCACATAGGCGATGAACAGATCCTGATAGCGAATGCCACGACCATCGAACTGAATCAAGGCGCGCAGCATGATGATAATCACGCCGATGATGCCACCGATGGCCGCAGCGGTTCGGTAATCGCCGGTACCGGCGATCATGGCGACTGCATTCAGTACCGCTTGTAGATAGGCTGAATCGCCCACGGAAAAGATTTCAAACATGGGCTACCTGCTTTTATCCAACTAGAAAATAAGACATAGCGGCATGAACCGGCATTACGGACTCGGCCACGCCGTGCCGCTGGCCGATACTTGGGTGACACTGCCGTACTGACGCGGTTTGACGGTATTCATCAACTGTTGATAAAACGCCATCAGGGTTTGCGGATTGCCATAGCGGCCGGCGATGGTGACGTATTCATCCTGAATCTGCTGACGAGCTACGCTCAACGAGTCCATCAGCAATTTGGCGTAGGCATGGTCATTGATTTGCGCGGCAACTTGCACGGCGTTCAACACATCGTTGACGATCAATTGCGCCAGTTCCAAGGCAATCACTGGTGCTGCTTCTTCGGCCCATAGCTTGGCGATGCCGGCATCCTCGCGGGCCAGGTTATGGATCATGCCACCGATGGCGTCGGGTACGGTTTGCATGAAGGCTTGTTCAGCGGCGGTAATTTGGCCGCTGTTGGTAGCGAATTTGTAAATCAGGCCATTTCCGTTATTGGCCGAGCCAAGCAGCATTTCCATCACCCGCTGTTTGAGTCCCACCAGATTGACGTTGCGGACGATAGGCTTTAAACACTGATCAGCGCCGGTGCCGTCTGAGCAAACATACAAATTCACCGTTTGATAGCTGTTACCGGCATCATTGCCGTACATCAAATCTTTGATGCGTAAAATCGGTGGTGGTGCGCTGATGGCGTTGTTTTCGCCTTTGCCGTCGGCGGCGACTTGCGGCGCGTCAACGATCACCGTGCCGGAAATACTCATCGCTGCCTGCAACAAGTCATTACCGCCAAAGCGAAACCAGGCACCGGCGTTTTGATTGACCAAGGCCCGCCACACCAAGTTGCCCTGGATTTTCTGCGTCATATCATTGGGGGCGTTTTGCTTCACTTGCTGCATGGGATCGCCCAAGGTGCTGGTGTTGGTCCAGCTGGAGAAGACATCGCTGATGCCTTGGGTAAACGAGGCGTTGGATAAATTGACCTTGCTCTGTAAATCGAAGGCTTTGACGGTATCGTTAACCAGGCCTTGCGATAACCGACAGGAGTTGCTGAACATCTGGTTCATTTCCTGGATCTTCTTCTGCAGGTCGGTCATAACTGAAGCACACCAGGGACACATCGCGCCAACAGCCAGTTGAAACGCATAGCCTGCGGCATTACCGGCGACATTACGCAGTAACTGCACGAACTGGTTAAAGTTGATAAAGCTGAAACTGCCGCCGAACAAATCGATGCCACCGCAACCGGCACTGAACGAGGGTGGCACAAACGACACCAGATTGGTGTTGGTAATGCCATTGCGGGCGACCAGACTGCCGCCAGTAATCACGCCACGGCGTTGGCCTAAATGGGCGGTCGGCGCGGTAAAGTTGGTCATGGTGCCAAACATGCCGTCCATCTCCTGCTGCAAGTCGGCATAGGCCGGCACGCTGGTCTCGATCAGTAACAGCAACACGACGAATCGCCGCAAGGGTAACGAAGTCATGGAGCACTCCCAATTTGCGCACCGGTTTGCAGTGCTTGAATCAGCGATAGCGGATTTTGAGCGGTTGATGGACTAATACTGCCCGCTGCCGGTAACAACATCGGCGTTGAGCGTATGCCCTGGGTGGTTTGATATTGCGAGGATTCCAGCCAACCGGCTTCCTTGGCCGCCAACAAGATGCGGCTGGACGCTTCTTCCAACGACAACACCCCTTGGGACAACGGCATAATTTGTTTCGGTGGTTTCATCAAAAACAGCGCTGGGGTTTGCTCAACCCCCAACAATGCGGCTTGACCCTGATCGATTTTGAACGGACTGAACAAGCCATTGGGCATCGGTAAACCATCCAGTGACACCGAATAAATTTTGAAACCATAACTGCGTTCCAACATCGCCAAGATCGGTGCCTGTACATGGCAATAGCGGCAATCGGAGCGAAAGAAAAACAAAATACCGGCTTTGGCGGCGATGGTTTTCAGGGCGTGATCGGCGGCGACACTGGCTTGGTGATTGGCTTCGTTGACCGCAAAGGTTGAAATCGGACGGCGGACGGATTCATCGAGTTGTGGATCTGACATCACCACATAACGGGCGGCATTGGTAAAGCGCTCGGCTTTATCCATCATCACCCGTTGCAGGTAGTAAAACGCCGCCACATTCTCCTGACTGGGCTCGTCGATGGCCTTGTTGAGATACTTTTCCAGGTTTTGTTTGAGCCACGCTGACGACAGCGGTTCAGGCTGATCAGGAACAGGTACAACCACCGACGCTTCTACCTTGGCCGTATCGGGCTGAGGATCGGGTTTGGGTGGTTCGATTTTGGGCTCGGGCTTAATCGGCTCCGGCAACACTTCATACCAAAACCAGCCGCGTTGCTTGTCTTCGAAATACGACGCCGCAGGTAACTCGCCCGTGTTCTCTGCCTTGACAGCAAAGACCGGCCAATAAAAACTCAACAGTATCAGGGATAGACGGACGATTCGGTTCATAACCGCATTGTCTATCTAACCCCATCCTCATCATCGTGCAGCAAATGTCGAATTTGGCATTTGCTGCAAGATCGACCTGTTTTTCATTTTCGAAATCATCCTACAGCTAGTGCCGTTTTCGGCATTTGCTGCAATCAACGCGTTGCGATCTGCTGCCTACAATGTTTTGCGCCGTGGCGTGGCTCGCTTGATTGTCTGGACAGGGTGAAGAGGGTCAGTATCCCTGACTATTCAGGGAAATTGGCGTGCTCGTTTTTGAAAATCTGGTCACTAAAAACGCTGAACAGGTAAACGAACAATGAGATTGCTCAGGGATTTTCAATCGACATCACACCAAAAATTCAACTTAAAATCCCTGATAGTACAGGGATAAGGCAAACAGCATTCCTGTTCAGACATAGGCTTCACGCCATGGCACACACCCCATTTTTAGCCCCTTTCCCATCAGGGATTTACACCCAAAATCCCTGAAGATAAGTAACAGGAATTTTATGCACACTGAACCATCAGACAATCAGCCTACTTCCACATTGGAAAACGTCATACCAATTTGGCTAGAAACACAATTCGAGCAACTCCATGACCAGGCCCGCATGCTGGTCGATGATTACTGGCGACAATTGCAAAACCGGCATAAACAAGGGGCAAGAAACGAACGCGGCCGAATTGGGGTTCGTATCCGGCGCCGGGACAGCAGTTTGTCATTCAGCATCGAATGGTACCGCATGGCTTCATTGCGTCAAAACGGCGCAACCAAACCGATTTGCCAATACCTCAAAAAAGGCCTGGGCTATCGCTATCCCTTACAGAAGATTTTGAAAGGTGAGCCGGATTGGGAACAAACCTTGGTGGAAGAACTGGAAAATGAATTTGTCGATATTCGTAAGCAACTGGCGTTACTGGGCAAGATCCGCGATGGCTACCACCAATTTCAACAGGCTACGCAAGAAGGCAATCGTTGATCATTGGCTCTTAGCAACGATCACTGAGAAATGAATTTGGAGTTTTGCATTGCGAAAAGGCTTAAAAGTTATCCACAGCTAGGCCTTGCCTATATTTAGATTAAATAAAGATTATAAATAGATTAGCAGCCTGTTTTTGGGTGGTTGAAGAATCGCTGCAGGTCATATCCTGCAGCGCCTGCAGCGATTTCTCCCATTCGGCCTAGCGTCGGTCGAATGCCGTGTCAAACGTCGGCCTAATGCCGTGCTTTTCGTCGGTCGAATGCCGTACCTGTCGGTCGAATGCCGTTACCCCGTCGGTCGAATGCCGTGCCACTGTCGGTCGAATGCCGTATCCGCGTCGGCCTAATGCCGTATCGAGAACAACAATCAGGCCAAAAACAGCGTCGGTCGAATGCCGTGCTTTTTTCAATGCGATTGCCCCGCCAAATAGCGCTGCTGACTGGGTGTCGGGCACTTTTTGATCTTGACAGCATCATTGCCAAGTTCATAATTTTCCAAGGCTCCAATGTCTATCAAGGCATTGAGGGCTTTACGCAAACGGTATTTAAAATCGCGTAAGGTGTGGGCGCCACTACCGCTCAAGCGATGAATGGTAGTGATTTTCAAGGGATACGGTGCCGCGTGCGAGGCCAAAAAGCCATGTAGCCACAGTGCCAAGGGTTGCTTACGCAATTTTTGCCGTTGTTCAAATTCGATGTAGGTGTAGCCTTCTTCAAACAGCCTTAACATCGATTCTGTCAGTTCCACCACATACCGCTGAGTCACTTCATCACGGTAATAACGCAAAAAGCCTTTCTCACCGAAGGTATCGCGGCCTTGAAAAGTGATCTCGACAAAAGCCCCGCCCAGCCGGGCCATCGACTCTTTGAGCCATTCGTGCTGACTTTTGCCACTGCTGCGGCCCAAGGCCGTCAACAGCCCATAGGCGGAAAAAGTGACGCTAAAACCCGGTAATTGCTGCCTGGACAAGTGAATGATTTGCATCCAGACATCAAGATCCGATTGATTGAGCTGCACGCCCAAGTAGCGGACTTCAATACCGTCTACCGACGCTAACAATGTCCGTTTTTTGTAAGCAATGCGTTCGTTGCCTTGCACACCGGCAAACAAGGCACTGCGTAAACAGGCATTGGGGGTGCCGCGAATGGTCGATGGCCACGTTGGAAGGGATTTCAGCGGTGCAACGATTTTCAGCTTTTCGGATTTATGGTCGATCAGTTTTTGGAAACGATCGCTGAGATTGTTCAGACTGTCATGATTATTCTTGCTCATAGCCTGGCCTACTTCTTAAGGCTATACGGCGTGCAGCCATGACTCAGTATTTGGCGTGGAATTTTAGTCACCAGAATTAAGGCGCGCTCTTCCGGCGTCATATCCAGCTGATGATGACAATATTTGCGCCAAGCTCGCTCGAGGAGTTCGGGATCTTCAATGTTTGTTTGGCTACTGACTTCGCCAACGGTCTGAACCACACTTTCCGTGTTCGGTTCAGTCGGTGTTAACGCGTGATCAACCTGCCTGACGACATGCTCCAGCGATGAGGCACGATAAACGGCACCACCAAGCGCACTAGCTTGCCAGGCACTATCAAGTCGCCAAGGTTGGTCTGGTTGAGACAACGGCAAAAGAGATTCGATGATCGTTTGACTAGTTGACGGGTCTGGCTGTACCAACGATTGACATGCGGTGCTGATCAGCAACGTCAGCAGGCAATATGCGGTTAGTGGATTGCGTTTCATGGAAGCTCCATAAGGTTTTGGGGAGCTCGTTACACTAAGCACTCTTTTTTCAAGCCTTCTTGCAGCAAATGCCGAATTTGAAATTAGCTGCAAGGTGGACCCCTGCGGTTTTCTGTCAGCATGGTTTGCTATGGAAAATCTGTATACCCACCTCATTCAACGCATCGGCAAACGGCTTTTCGGCGAAACGCCGGCTGTAACGATTGAGGTGCCAAAACACACTGAAGAAGAGATACCCCGTTATCCGCCGTTCATGAAGGGGCTGCCTGCCGCACCGGTGGAACGGATTTTGGTTAGCCAAGCGGAATTGATCCAAGCCATCGAACAGGCTTTAGCGTTACCCGATGAGTTATACCAATCGGTCGTACTTCCCGTGATTGCACGCTATGCGGCATTCAGCCATTTATTGCCGGCGTCCGAATCGCATCACCATCGCGGGGCGGGTGGCTTGTTCCGTCATGGCTTGGAAGTCGCCCATTGGGCTACCTTATCCTCACAAGGCTGCTTGTTTGCCACCCACGCCACGCCACGCGAGCGTAAAACCCTTGAGTTACGTTGGCGACTGGCCGTGTGTTTTGCGGGCCTATTACATGACATTGGCAAACCAGTATCGGATATTGCGGTCATCGACAGACAAGGCCAATACACCTGGAATCCCTGCGATGAAAACCTGACTGACTGGGCCGAGCGCTATCAAATCGACCGCTATTTTTTACGTTGGCGGGAGAATCGTCACAAGCGCCACGAACAGTTTTCGGCGCTGGTGATTGAACGAGTGCTGACCAAAGCGTCCCGTTCCTACATACTGGAACCGGGTCCCGATATTATGCAGGTCATGCTGGAAACCATTCATGGTTTGAATCGCGGCGCCAAATTATCCGAGTTGGTCATCGCCGCTGACTGCCAAAGCGTTGAGCGCGATCTCAAAGCCCATTACCACAGCCATGATTCGGCACTGGGCATGCCGGTGGAAAAATACTTGTTCGATGCCATGCGCCGTCTGGTTAAAAGTGGACAATGGCAGGTCAATGAAAAAGGTGCCCGGCTTTGGCGTTTTCAGGAAGGCATCCATATCGTTTGGCGAATGGGCGCACAGGATATCGTCGCCATCCTGACCAAAGACAAAGTACCGGGTATCCCCAGGGACGAAGATACCCTGGCGGATATTTTGATCGAACGTGGCTTTGCGATTGCCAAAGTGGCGAGCGATGGTCGCCAGTATCGCTATTGGCGCATGCAGCCAGACGGTTTTGATGTTGGCTTATACATGTTGCGCCTTGCTTCTCTGGAATTGATCTTCAGTAATGAACCACCCGTTGCTATCAATGCCATTGAACTGGCTGATTCCGCCGAAGCTGATACCACCATCGCGAGCGATGAGCTCCACCAAAATCCTACTGCAATTGACCATCCAAATGCTGAAGAATGGGATGTTAATCAGACTATAATCGATGACACTTTGACCGCTCAGTCATCCGTCATGACTATGGAGGAAACAGCCATCTCACCTAGCAATGCCGATGTGCAGGTAATCGCAGAAACTGATGAAACAAGTTCACAAAAACCATCTGGAAATAGCGAGACACTGATAGCCCATCATGAAACCATAAACATCGCCACCGATGACAGCAATAGTAGCCAAACCTTGACCATCGCCTGGTTGCGCGAACAAGGACAAGCCGGTGAATGGTTGATCCAGATCGCTGATAAGCTCAATCGCGGCGAATGGCAGATGGATGTGGAAGTCGTGGCCAGACAAACACAGTTTTTACTGGCATTCCCTGGCGTACCTGAAAACCTCCAGGTCGAACCGGCCGCATTCATTCAGGTCATTGAAGCCAAAGGTTGGCTGGTCATCGACGTGTTGTCGCCCATGCTTAAAGTACAACGGGTGGGCCAAATTCGCGGCCTGCTGTTGGCTGCAGAACCCAGCAATAGGCTGCAAATTCTGCTCACACCGATAAACACAACGAGTCAAGCAACTCAGGCTGCAAAGCCCAAGAAAACGAACAAAACCACACGGTCACAGACAAAACCAGAAAGTCCTAAACAGAAGCAGTCGAGCCAAGATAATTCGGCACCCCAGCAGCAATCAACCGATTCAATCTCTCCTGTCAATCATCCACCCAGCAAAGTCGATGCAAAACTCGCTTATCCAGAAGCCATATCGGCTTGGTTGCAACATGTACGGTCAGCAAATACCACAGTAAAACCGCAGCCAGGCCAGACAGACGAAACCTGGTATTTCGTTTCGGATGATGAACTATCGGCCTATTTAGAGCAGTATCCGCAATTAAAGCGCTATGACTTTCTGCGCGACATCGGTTCACTAAAAGAATGCCAAGTCATTGGTCGTGGCAAAGGCGTAAAAGTCAGAATCGAACCATGAAATCCGATTACGACTATCAGTTTCCCTGGCGACCGATTTACGAAGTCACAGCGATTGCCGGTTGGACAGGAGGTGCGGGTCTGGCGTATCTGACCAGTCGCTGGTCGGGATTACCTCGTGAGCCATTCGACTGGTTGATGATTGCCTGCGGTGTCATGGTCTGTTGGCGACTACCCATTACGGTCAGTCTCTGGTATCGAAAACGACGGCTACGCCAATTTCGTTTCCAATATCTGGATGCTGAAAAACTCAAAGCGTATGTCACAAGCCATCCCGACGACCTTTGGTTTGGTTGGGGATTCGACTGGGTGCAAAAACACGCGCAGTTGGCTTATGAAATTCTCAAGCGCGATGTCTCGACTCTAATTCCCACCGACCATCAACGCATGGGCTCGGCCTGGATCCATGGCCTGGAAATCTCGGAAAGCGATGTTCGCCAACCGATTCAGCATACCGCTGGTCACACCTTGCTGGTGGGCACTACCGGTGCAGGGAAAACCCGTGCCTTTGATGTCCTGGTCACGCAAGCCGTATTGCGCGGTGAAGCGGTGATCATTATCGATCCCAAAGGCGATAAGGATTTAATGGCGTCAGCCAAACGCGCCTGTCAGTTAGCCGGACGTCCAGAACGCTTTGTGTATTTCCATCCCGCCTTTCCGGAAGACAGTGTGCGATTGGATCCACTGCATAACTTCAATCGGCCCTCTGAAATTGCTAGCCGCATTACCGCCATTTCACCCGGTGAAACGACTTCCGATCCCTTCAAGGCCTTTGGCCAGAAGTCGCTAGATAACGTCATTCAAGGGCTGATGGTGATTGAGGAACGACCTACCTTGGCAAAGTTGCGTCGTTATCTGGAAGGTGGGCCATCCACGCTGGTGATTCAGGCGCTGGAACGGTATTATGATAATTGCTTGGGTAATTGGCATCAGGAAGCCAGGCCGTATTTAAGAGCCGCCAAAGACATCGATTCCAAAGCCGCAGGTTTAGTTCGCTTTTACCGGGAGTACGTGCAATACCAAGCGCCCAACCTGGATTTGGAAGGGCTTTTATCTTTGTTTGAACATGACCGCACCCACTTCAGCAAGATGGTCGCCTCGTTAATACCGATCATGAACATGCTGACTTCGGGACCACTGGGGCCGTTGCTATCACCCAACCCCCATGACGCCGATGATCTGCGGCCGATCACCAATACCGGTTTGATTATAGAAAAGGCTCAGGTGGCTTATATTGGCCTGGACTCGTTATCCGATGGTCTGGTCGGCAGTGCGATTGGATCTATTTTACTTGCCGATCTGGCTGCCGTTGCCGGTGACCGTTATAACTACGGTGTCTCCGACCGACCGGTGAATGTGTTTGTCGATGAAGCGGCCGAAGTCATCAACGATCCTTTTATCCAGGTATTGAACAAAGGCCGTGGTGCCAAAATTCGCTTGTTCATTGCCACCCAGACCTTTGCCGACTTTGCAGCCCGCACCGGTTCTCAGGACAAAGCCCGTCAGGTATTAGGCAACGTCAACAACCTGATTGCCCTGCGAATCATGGACAGCGAAACGCAGCAGTACATCACCGATAATCTACCCAAAACCCGCTTGAAATACATCATGCGAACCCAAGGCGTGGCCACCAGTGCGACCAATCCCTCCGTGTTTTCCGGAAATGTCGGTGAGCGCCTGATGGAGGAAGAAGGCGATTTGTTTGCACCGCAGTTACTCGGTCAGTTGCCTGATTTACATTACATCGCCAAGCTATCCGGCGGTCGCATCGTTAAGGGTCGCTTGCCGGTACTGCAATCAGCACTTGATATCCCACTAACCTGACCATGCAACGCAATTTACTATTCAGTCTGATGATCTGGTTGTTGGAAGTCATTTTAGTCGCCAGTTTTGTGTCGGATCGTTGGACGCGGGAAATCCAGGCAACCGAAGATCGGTTGCTGATTGCTTATTTCGGAGAAAAAAAGGAAGCGGAGATTCGGCATACGGCTCAGAATTGGTTTGATCAATTGTTTGTCCAAACAGGCATGAGAGAAAGCGTATACCGTTACTTCATTCCGACGGAGCGCGAACGACAAATGTCCAAAGGCTTTGAAGATGTCGGTCGCAATGATTTGTTTCCGTTCATTCAAAGCCGACTCGATGTGCTGTGGGATACCGTGTATCAGATGATCAAGCGCTTCGTCATGGCCTGCGCCTGGTTACCCTTTTTAGCAGTGGCCATACTGCCGTTTGTGGTTGATGGTTTGATTCGTCGCAAGGTCAGCCAGACCAATTTTGATTATCCCAGTCCCATGGCACATCGGTACAGCATCTATGTCATGCTGGGTGCTTTATACCTCTTGTTGATGGGACTGACGGTGCCATTTCCGGTACCACCGCAATCCATGCCGATTGGGATTTTTATCGTAGCCTGGGCAATGAACACGTTATTGGCTAATACTCAGAAGCGGGTTTGATGATTAATTTTGAGTGTAATTTGGTTTGAATGAGCAAGTTCGGGCAATAGCGGTCTGTGAAAAATATAAAAAATCAGTTCTCCGAACGGCTGGTTTATAGCGATCATTTGACATCCGGATTGTGTTCATTTTCTAAACGCTTGAAATTTGCTAAACAGCACTGGCCTGATGGGTTTCTAACTTCACAAGCACATTCCCCTGCTTGAGTACGTTGCATGACGAAAGCTTTGATCGGTTCTGCCCGGTGATCTTTTAACGCCGACAAATACTGCCTGGCGTCAATATCAAAACAGTAACAAAGTGCATTGTTTTGAATGGCTTGATAGCTTCGTAAATGCTGTTTTGGAATGGTGTTGCCCGCACTGGAAAAATACCCAACTGAGCATGTTTTGGCAGGGCAAAAATAATAGCTGTCGGTGATGATTGACTGATTCTCGGGAAACCTGACCTGATGATAAAGGGTAGACATACCGACACTTTTACAAGTGGAGCCGCATTCAGGACAATTCTGTTTGGTTTTGGTGGATGTACTTGGGCAGCAGCAATCAGACATAGACCGTATCCTCGGCTTTATCGGGTAATAGGTGTGACCAGGGAACCCGGATAACCAGCATCCGTCGTGGCTTTGATCAAGGCTGCACTATCGGTTTTCTTGCTATCAAAGGTTACTGTGGCTGTTTTTGAATCGTAATCGACAGTCACTTCTTGTACGCCTACGACTTTCTGTAAGGCTTTTTTAATGGTGACTGTACACAGAGCGCAGGTCATGTTTTCGATGTTCAGCGTCACCGTTTGCTGCCGGTTTGGCTGTTCAACAGTAGTTTCAGCATGTGCTGCCGGTATCCACAGAATGCTTGATAACAAGCTTATAACTAACAAACTGGATTTAATTGTCATATCGAAACCCTCTCAAGCCATGAAAAAAGGCGCTAACCAGGGAAAGGCCAGCAGTATCAAAATGAATGCGGAACCCAACCAAAACATCAGGCGTTGTCGGCGTTGGATGTCGGATATGGCACAGATTTCATCTACCTCACAGCGGTCAGGCGTTAGATAGAGTTTTCGATACCCAAGTCCTATAAAAAACAGAGTTAAGATGATGAAAAATGGACGAACCGGTTCCAGTCCTGTCAACGTGCTTATCCATGCGCCGCCAATACCTAAAGATAAAAGTAAAAAAGGCCCGACACAGCATGCCGAAGCGCCTATCGCGGCCAATATGGCACCGATACCTAGCCAAGACGGGGTGTTAATAGGTATTTCAGGGTCTGTTTTCATACGAATCTCCTAAACTCAACAATTTTCAATGTTGGCAAGAAGTCTAAACCCTGTTGTTTAGCACAGAGTCAAGTGGGCAGTGGGGTCTTACTTAAAATCAGGGTTGGGTTGCTGCATCATCGCTAAACGCATCGAGAATAGCGCAACGCGCGGATGAAGTTGTCTGCTGACAGTCGTTGACCAGCGTTCCCAATACCTGACGGAGGGTCGTTAAATCCTTGATTTGTTGATCGATCTGCTGGTATTTTTGCTCGGCAAATTGTCGAACATCAGCGCAGTGCGCCCCATCAAGGGCTAGTAAGGTGGCAATTTCTTTTAAGGTAAATCCGGCCTGTTGAGCGCGTTTGATGAACCGGATTCGAGTAATCGCATCATCTGAATAACATCGGTAGCCATCCTGGGGTTTCTCGGGTTCCGTCAGTAAACCAATACGTTGATAGTGGCGGATAGTCTCAATGGTGACTTCGGTTTGCCTGGCAAGTTTGCCGATGGTTAAAGGCGACATTTCATAGGGCCAAAAGTTGACGGGTGGTTTTATATTTTGCCCCCAATTTTCCCAATCATCAGCTGTTTGCAAATAACCCTGAAGATTATCTTGAATGACGGCTGGCTCAATCTGACACCAAAAATGGTTGTTCGGGCTCACTAGCATTCTGGGTGGAGCACTAAAAGCCAAGTCGTTACATCATCGTTGTGTTTGCCCGTCTGTTTCCGAAGACAGGCCCTGCAGAATCCTACAATCCTTGGCGGCTCGGGCACTACGGCATTGACCACGCAAGTTTCTCAACTGATTTTCCAGTGATTTGAGTTGCGCGATCCGGTCGACCACATCACAGATATGCTGATCAAGTAAAGCGTCAACTTCGCTGCAGTTTTCTTCTGGCGTGTCTCGGAATCTGAGTAACATCCGAATGTCCTCAAGCGTCATCTCCATCGATCGGCAATGGCGAATGAAATGAAGCTGCTCGAGGTGCTTGCTGGTGTACAGACGGTAGTTGCCGTCAGAGCGAGTCGGTTCCGGCAGCAAACCTTCCCGCTCATAGTAACGAATCGTTACCACCTGACAGCCTGCCATTTTAGCCAGCTCACCAATCTTAAATCTATTGAGCATTTGGATAGTGTCACCTCACCTATATTTAGCACTTGACCCTATAGTAACTATAGGGTCTCAAATTAGCAAGAATCAGGGCGGGTTGCTGCCTTACATGCTTATGCGAGGACGAAAAAATGACCAGTTGTTGTGAAAATAAAAGTTGCGAGTTAACCGCTATGCGCCAAAACCACAGTCGGGTACTGTGGATCGTGCTTGTCATCAATGCGGCCATGTTTTTTGTGGAAAGTGCAGCGGGACTCCAAGCGCACTCAACTTCGTTGCTTGCCGACGCGCTGGATATGCTGGGCGACTCACTGGTATACGGCTTCAGCCTTTTCGTGCTGGCCCGTTCGGAACGGTGGCAGGCGATGGCGGCCGTGTTGAAGGGCTCCTTCATGCTGGCCTTTGGTCTTGGCGTTCTCGGGGAAGCCGGTTACAAAGCATTGAACCCCATCATGCCAAGTACCGAAATGATGGGGATCGTTGGCACTTTAGCGTTGCTTGCCAATCTGGTCTGCTTTTTCCTACTCTACCGACACCGTAGCGATAACCTCAATATGAGATCGACCTGGCTGTGTTCACGCAATGACTTAATCGCCAATGTCGGGGTCCTGTTAGCTGCTGGTACAAGCTACCAGCTCTCTTCGCGTTGGCCAGACATCGTCGTTGGAACTCTAATCGCCGGATTGTTTCTTCATTCTGCGTTCGGCGTTTTACGACAATCAGCCCGAGAGCTGCGCAGCATTGACAAGTCTTAGCACGCGATTTTCCATTTTTTGCTTTCTCTAATAATCCCCCGACAGAGACCAGTTGGGGAGGATTTTTATTGCCAGGCGGCCCAGCAACGGATTTCCCGATTTTTCTTGAGCGCTCAAGCGGTCACATCCTTAAATTTCGTGCTCTTCAGGACTTTGGATAGTCATCTTCAAATGATATGCGAAAATATCGTAAACTCTATTTCACATCAATTCAGCTAATTTTTAGCCTCGAATTTTCTGAAAGCGCGCCACAACATCAGATCGTAGGCAATCTTCAAAACCCCGCACCCCACCAATGGAAGCGCAAAAAAACCAGTTGTAAATAAAGCCCCTCCTAGCGTTGGACTGAGCGAAGACGCCAAGCTCCGAGGTACCAATGTAAAACTAGCCGCCGCCGCTCTCTCTTCAGGGGTCACCGCCAGCATCACAAATGCGCTTCGAGCCGGCACATCCATCTGGGATAATAAGGATCGCAGCAACAACAAACCGAGTGCTGTTTCGATGTCAGGCGCAAATGCGGCCCCGATTAGACTGAGATTTGCAGGGATGTGCGTGAACACCATGGTATTGATCAGTCCAATCCGTTTTGCCAAGTGTGGTGCAACCAACTGGGATAAGGACGTCAGCAAACCGGCCCAAAAGAAAAACGAACCAGCTGCGGCTAATGACAAATCGAAACGCTTGAATAGCCAAAGCGCTAACAGCGAATTGACGACTAATCCGCCAGCGAAGGAATCCAGGGAAAACAAGGTCGCCAGTTTTATCACTACTGACTTGGATGGTCCTAATGGCTGCGCTGGCTTTCGCTGTTCAGTATGTGACTGTGGTAAGCGTCTATACAGTAGCCAAATAGTAAAGCCGATAAGACTATAAAGGACAAACATGAATCGAAAGCCATCAAGTCTGTTGATGTCAATAGTTTGGACAAGATAATCTGGCAGTCCCGCCGATAAAGCACCCAAAGCCGCGAACAATGCACCGATAAGGCTATAACGGGCAAACAGTGCTGTCCGAGCTTGATCGTGGGCCGCCTCTGCCAGTCGAGCATGTTCAAGTGGCAGAAACAAGCTGACGTCACCGGAGCTGGGATTGAGCGTACCAATGAAGGCAATCATCAACAATGGCCAGAATGACGTTTGACTGGCAAAGGCGAACCCAGTCGAGATCATCAATAGCGCAGCAACTAGCAGTAATTCGCGATCATGGACTTTATGCCCCCAAGTTCCCACCGCCAGTGTAGCCATGGCCGATCCTAACAGTGTCGATGTTGCTATCGCCCCCACTTGCCACGTGTCAAAACCCAAGGCCAATAAATATGCGGGCAATAACACCGCAACAAAGCCATCGGAAAAAGCCCGCAATGCCCGTCCAACAATGATGGGCAATATGGTCTTGTCTACGCTGGCGGGTAATAGCAGATGTTTAAGCAAAATTATTCTACGTAATCAGTTGGTCATAGCCAATGAGCTCTTCTCAAACGCCAATAAAGCAATGTGCTACCCAAAAACACGATGCCAATTACTATGGGGTAACTGAATTCCCAATCCAATTCAGGCATGTGCTTAAAATTCATTCCATACCAACTAAAGACCATGGTGGGTATTGCAAGTATTGCCCCCCAACCGGCCAGCTTTTTGACGACATCGTTCTGCCTGACAGTTTCAAAGGTCAAATGAACTTGCATGGCGGCAAGCAACATTTCCCGCATGCTGTGAATGCTTTGATGGATACGTTTGATATGGTCGGCAATATCACGGAAATACACCCGCACATCTTTAGGAATCATGTCATTATGAAAACGCATTAACTCGTTGCAGATGTCGATCACCGGTGTGATAGCGCCTTCTAATAAGAGTAATTCACGTTTTAGTTCGTATAGGCCTTCCATGGTTTGCCGGCTGGGTTTGTATTGAAAAATCGCCGATTCCAAAACATCGAAACGGGTCTGCAAGCCATCGATCACAGGCATGTGGTTATCGACGATGAAGTCCATGATCGAATACAGCGCAAATCCAGGTCCTTTGGCTAATTGCTGCGGCATAGCTTCACAACGCAATCTGACTTTGTTCAGGCTGTGCGAGGCACCATGTCTGACCGTGACTAAAAATCGAGGGCCGAGAAACACATGTGTTTCACCAAATTCCACACTATCGTCGCCAAGTTGAGCGGTATTTAGCACCATAAATACCGAGTTCTGATATTCCTCGATTTTAGGCCGCTGATGAGCGGAACAGGCATCCTCAATCGCCAGATCATGCAATCCGAATTCTTCCTGAATTTTTAACAGCAACTCTTTGTTCGCTTCCCGTAAACCCAACCATACAAACGTGTGTTCGCGTTTCAACACTTCGCTGATGTCTTCTAACGTAACATCACCGATGCTGATGCCATTTTCATAGGCCACGCACTTCATCACCATGCTGTGGTCGATATTATTTGTCACAAAATCCCTCCTAATTTGGAAATAGTTTGACGACTCAAACCTTGATTGTGCAGATTATCCGCGCCCCTAAAACTCCATTTTTTCAAAGCAGGCCGGCATTACTGATACTGCTGATCACTCTCGCCATTATGGCAGTTGCCCTCAATCTGCCATTCTCGCCTATCACCGTCGCTCTGGGTTTCGTCGCGCGACCAACTGAATACAAGGCTCGGATTGACTCTGTCGAGCTATTGCTCGCTGACTCAACTAGTTAAAACTTGGTTTGTAAGACGCTATGGGTATAACTACGAAATACGAATTTCCATTAATGCAAAAGCTTTTTGGAACATCCCGGCCTAAACAATCCACAAAATTTGCATGATCACCGCTATTCAAAGGCCTGTGCTAAACACCTGTCCACTCGTTTTTACCAACATCCGATACTGGTAACCGTGGGACAAAAAGCCGATAAAGAATAGGAACCAACAATAAGGTCATCACGGTTGCGCTAAACAAACCCCAAACAATGACCGTTGCTAATGGCCGTTGAACATCGGAACCCAGGCCGGTCGCTAAGGACGCAGGTACCAAACCAAGAATAGCCACCAGCGAGGCGATCAAAATTGGACGCAAACATCGGACTGAACCCTGCCGAATCGCCTCTTCGAGGGCTATTCCCTGCAGCCTTAAATCAGTGATGGTACGCACGATGAGTACACCGTTCATGATCGATACGCCAAATACGGCAGCGAAACCCACCCCCGATGAAACATTGATATTCATGCCCCGTAGGTACAAAGCGACCGCCCCACCAACAAAGGCAAACGGGATGGCCAACAGCAATATCAAAGCGGCTCGCTGGGATGCGAACATTGCTAACAACAAAAGATAAATCACCGCGATAGTGGCCGGTACCAGTAACTTGAAGTGCTCGCCCGCACGTTTGAGGTTTTCAAACATGCCTAACCAAGTCGCTCGGTAGCCTGGCGGCACCTGGATTTCTTGATCAAATAAGCGCTGAGCCTCGGCGACGAATCCACCTTGATCGCGACCCACAATATCGCTTCGTACGGTCAGTCGGCGACGACCATCGGCTCTGGCGATCATGGTTTGTCCATCAACGATGTTAATGCGAGCGACCTGAGCTAATGGAATCGGTACACCATCGGAATTGTAGACCGGCAAGCGACCCAAGGCTTGCGGCGAGTCCAGATGTTCAGGGGCAAAACGCGTGGCAATGTCAAAACGGCGTTCGCCTTCGTAAAGCGTACCAATTGGCGCACCGCCAATAGCGGTATCGATCAGCAAAGTGACATCTTCAATACTGACGTTATAACGGGCGCATAACGCTCGGTCGGGCTCGATCACTAACTGAGGCTGCGGCCCCTCTTGTTCTATGTTGACATCCATAGCGCCGGGTACCTTTTTGAGCAGGGTTTCAGCGCGACGGGCCAGACCTAGTAGCACATCGGAGTCCATCCCAGAAAATTCGATGGCCATATTGGCCGAGGTGCCATTGGCATCTTCGGTCACGCTATCAATAATCGGTTGGGTGAAGTTAAAACGGGTGGTCGGAAACTCGCTACGAAAACGTGTACCCAATGCGGCGACCAATTCCTGCTTGCGTGTAAATTGTGTCCATTGATCGCGGGATTTGGGGCCAACCATCATCTCAATCCGGCTAGGCGGATAAGGATCGGTACCGCTATCGTTACGTCCGGTTTGCACGGCGACGAATTCAATATCCGGGAATTCCAACGCGACTTGCCGGAGACGCTGACCAAACTGCGAGGTTTGCTGTAATGACGTGCCTTCCGGGAAATTGGCTCGCACCCAAACCACGCCTTCGTCCATGTAAGGCAAAAACTCGCTGCCCATGCGTGGTACGACTACTGCGAGTACAGCGAACAATGCCACCGTAGAACTAATGACCATGGGCCAGCGGTGATGCATCGCCCATGACAAAACCCTCGCATAGTGTTCCGATAACCAGATCAATACCGGGTTTTCCCATTCGCGATAGCCATTACGAAACAGCATGGTAGCCAAAACAGGCACAACCAACAAGGCAAACAGCGCGGCACCGAGCAGCGCGAACACGATGGTCATTGCCATGGGTCGAAACAGCAAACCTTCGATATGGGTCAAGGTTAACAGCGGTAAGAACGCACCAACGACCATCAAAATCGAGAAAAATACCGGACGTTCGACTTCCAATGCCGCAGCCAACACCGTTTGGCCAACACTACGGCGTTCGTCGGAAACCGCGTGTTCTCGCTCGTCCAAACGCCGAGCGATGTTTTCCGACATGATCACCGCACCATCAACAATAATCCCAAAGTCGATAGCACCAATCGATAACAAGCCTATTGGAATACCGGCACCGTACATCAGCACCAAAGCGAACAGCAATGAAAATGGAATGGTCAATGCGACCAGCATCGCCAAAGACGGACGCCCCAAGAAGGCCAGCAATACCAGTACCACCAAGCCTATGCCAAGTGTCACACTATGGCTAACGGTATGCAAGGTGCTATTGATCAGGTTGCTACGATCATAATAGGGTTCAACCCGTACACCTTCGGGCAAGCCTTCGTTATTGAGTTCGTCGACGGCGGCTTGGACGCGGCCCAAGACTTCGGACGGATTTTCGCCCTTGCGTAGCAGCACGATACCTTCGACCGCTTCATCGGTGGTGTTTTTACTGAAAATACCCGCTGGCACTTTGGAGTCCAGGCGCACATCGGCGACATCGCGAACATAGATAGGCGTTCCGCCAATTGACTTGATAAAGATTGAACCGATTTCCTGTTCACTTTGCAGCGCTCCACGGCCACGAATCACAAAGGACATGCTGCCGCGAGACAGCACGCTGCCGCCAGCACTAGCGTTATTGGTCTGAATGGCTTCCACCACATCATTGACCGACAGGCCGTAACGTAACAGTTGCGCAGGATTCAACAACACGCCGTGCTGTTTTTCGTAGCCACCGAAATTCGATACCTCGGCCACGCCCGCCGCTCTTAGAAAACGGGGAATTACCACCCAATCGTTGAGGGTGCGCAATTCCATCAAGTCATAACGGCCATCGGAAACCAGTTCATAGCGCAGCATCTCGCCATAGGCGGTGGCCAATGGTCCAAGTTCCGCTTCAGCACCATCCGGCAAGGCTAAACTAGACAGTTTTTCCTGAACCCGTTGTCTAGCCCAATAGCTCTCGGTGCCTTCCTCAAAGATCATTTGTACCACCGACAAGCCGAAGATGGTGCGGGAACGTATGGTCTCGACCTTGGGCACATTGCGCATGGCGATTTCGACCGGAATCGTCACTTGCCGTTCCACCTCTTCCGGCGCACGCCCAGGATAGGTAGTAATCACCTGCACCATCTGCGATGAAATGTCGGGATAAGCGTCAATCTTCATCTGGCTGAACGACCACAGCCCAAGTGTGACCAATGCCATCGCGCTAATCAGCACGATCCAGCGGTAGTGCAATGCGGTACGAATCAACGCGGCAATCATGGCTGACTGGCTCCGCTGGTTGCTGGACTTTGTTGTATTTTCAACAATGCCTGTACGACTAAAGGTTTCAACAGAATGGCACCATTGCCAATCATGCGTTCGCCGCCCGTCAAACCATCCAGAATTTCAACCCGGTCTCCAGCCCGCTCACCCACCTGAACTTCGGTGACTTTCCAGATGCCCGTTTGGGCTTCGGTCAACACATAATCGCCATCCGTGATATGCAGAATGCCATCTGCGGGTGCCAATATTGCTGTCCTAGGATCAGTGCCCAGGCCAATTTCAGCGTACATACCCGGCTTCAACTTGTTATCCGGGTCGTTCAACTCAAAGTACACCCTCAATGTGCGTCGTTCGGGCGACAGTGCGGGCGATAAGCTGCGTACCGTGCCTTTGAATACTTGGTTGTTTAAACCATAAAAGCGGGCTTCACAGCCTTGCCCGACAGCAACCAAGCCAATACGGACTTCGGGTACATCGGCCATGACCAGCGAAGCGCCGGTCGGGACTTTTTGCAACAACGCTGGATCAATCCCAGCTTGTAATAAATGCCGTTCGAAATCGGCATGGCTATGCGTGGCTTGGGTCAACGCGCTTTCGGCCTCGAAGACTGCTTTTTGTCCTTCTAACTGGGTTTGCAACAGGCTGGCTTCGGCGGCGCTTAAATCACGCGCAGCCTCGGTGCCGGTTGCCACCAATTTGCGCAAGCGATCCACGACCTTGGTTTGCGAAGTAAGTTGGGCTGCGGTCAATTCCCGCGTCTTGGTCAACTGCTTGGCCGCAAATTCCATTTCTGTCCCGGCTTTTTGCCAATCCGCATAGATGGCCGATAACTCGACGCTACTGAACTGCCAACGATCTTCAACCAGCCCGACACCTGAACGAAGACGTGCCATGACCGCCCCTGTCACCGACAACAAAGGCGAGCTGATGCGCTCCTGTTTCACCGTCGTCAGTTCCAGCTTTTTCTCCAGCGGGATACCCGGTTGCACAGCAATCAAACCTGGTCCGGCCAGTGACACCGCATCGACTTTTGGACTGGGTTTATCGGGCAGGTCTTGCCCTTGCCATCGCCACACGGCTACTGCGCCGATACCGACAGCCAATAGCCAAATGGCGGGTTTTAATTTTAAAAAAGTCAGTTTTTGATTTGAAAATGGGGTTGTCATTTTAGAACCTGTTTACCCAGAGCGGCGTTGAGTGCATAAAGTGAATGCCAGTAGTTGGAACGACCGGCGATATGAAGCCGATAGGTTTCACGATAGGTACGCTGTGCATCCAGGACTTCCATTAACGTCTTGCCACCCAATTCATAGGCGGTGCGAATTTTGTCGCGGACATTACGCGCCGCTTCGAGCTGACCCGGATCGTCACTGATGAGTACCTGGTAAGCGCTTTCATAGGCTTTAATCGCTTGGTCGATTTCAGCGCGAAGGTTAACGAGTTGGGCACTCAAATTGAGTTCTGATTGAACTTTGGCCGACCTTGCCTTGGCAATGTTGCCCTGATTGCGGTCAAACAACGGCACCGTCACGTCCACCCCAATACCCCAGGAGTTGGCATCGGGATAACCGATAGCCTTTTCCTGAAATTGGCGGGTATAACCGACTTTAGGCGTAATGGCCGGATAAGCGCTGACTTCCGCCAGCTCGATGTTGGCTTCGGCTTGGGTTATCTGGTGTTTCAGCGCCTGGATGTCTGGGCGATTGTCTTCGGCAATGGCAAAGATGGCTAAAGAATCGAGCGGAGTTATAGGTGACGGCACATCCAGGCTGCCGTCAATTTTTAAAGGAACCGCCTGTGTATAGCCCAAAAAGCTACGCAATCGGCTGAATGCACCTTCCAGCGCAACTTCACGCGCACGCACTTCACGACGACTGCTGAATATGGACAAACGCACACGATCCAGTTCAACGGTGCCGACACCCCCCAATTCAACGCGATTGGCGGTTATTTTCTCTACTTCGGATAAATTGCTGAAATCTTCGCGCGCCAATGCCAGCGCGGATTGGGCTTCCAATACGTCATAAAACGCGGCAATCGTACCGGCAATCCGCTGGCGAACCAGCTCGGAAAAATCAGCCGCTGCGACATCGACGCCTTTCTCGGCGGCCATCACCGCCGCTGCGCGTTTACCAAACAAAAACCAATCCACCGGAAACGACATGCCGATGTCGAACTGTGGCGGACCGCCTTGACGGTCCACGGTGAAGGGCCTATTCAATGGCATCAACGAGCCACTGGTCGACAGACTTGGATTGGGCGGCAAATCTGCTGTGACGACATCCGCTTCGGCTTGACGCACGGCTTCAACGCCTGCGCGAATCTGTGGGTCGGCTTCCAGCGCTAATTGGATGGCAGCATTCAGCGACAGTTCGTGTGCCTCGTCGGGTGTACTTTCGACCGGACTATTTTTTGACGCACGGCTGGCGACAGACTCACTGGTCGATTGGTCAGCGTCGTTTACGAATAACGGTAATGGAACCGCTTTAGTATCCTCGGCGATACATTCGAGTCCGCTCATCGTCAGTGCTGCAAAAAGCATCGTTCGCAAGGCAAAATGCTTTTGTGCCCGTTTTGAAGGCTGTCGAGAGCAGAAGTCGTTATGCCACGCCAACGTCGTAGTGTTTTTAGTTGTTTTCATATCTACTGTAAAAACCAAATAATGATCCATTACTGCCAACCATAGCGCCTAGCAAAAATGCCTTTCATGGATTGCGTCAGGATGGCGTAGCCCAGCAAGATCGCCAGAAGCCAAGGGAAATAATCCAAGGGCAAGGCTTGCAGTTTGACGTAATGTGCCAGGGACGACATGGGTAAAAGGACGCCCAAAACCATCACCAATGCTGTCATAGTTAACAACGGCCAACCTGGAAAACTCTGGATGAAAGGGATTTTCCGGGTGCGTATCATGTGGACGATCAGCGTCTGAGAAAGCAATCCTTCGATAAACCATCCCGATTGGAACAGAGCTTGCTGATCCAGGGTGTTATAGCCAAACACGAACCACAACAGACAATAGGTGCTGATATCGAATACCGAACTGATCGGCCCAAAGAAAATCATGAAATGGCTCAGTAGTTCAGGTTTCCAGCGCTGAGGTTTCTCCAGCAGTTCCTTGTCGGCATGGTCGAACGGAATGCCCACTTGCGAGATGTCATAGAACAGATTTTGTACCAAGAGATGCAAGGGCAGCATCGGTAGAAAAGGCAGAAAGGCGCTGGCCACCAGCACCGAAAAGACGTTGCCGAAATTGGAGCTAGCGGTCATTTTGATGTATTTCAGCATGTTGACGAAGGTTCTGCGTCCCTCTATCACGCCTTCTTCCAATACCAACAAGCTCTTTTCCAGCAAAATAATATCGGCGGCTTCCTTGGCGATATCGACAGCGGAATCCACGGAAATGCCAATATCGGCAGCGCGTAACGCCGGTGCGTCGTTGATGCCATCTCCCAGAAATCCGACCACATGGCCTTGATTTCGTAATATCCGCACGATACGTTCTTTATGGGCAGGGGTCAGGCGAGCGAAAATGGTGTTCGCCTCGACGACGCTGCCCAAGGTAGCATCATCCATGTCTTCGGTTTGTGGGCCTAGCACGGGCGTATTGATTGGCAAGCCAACTACTTTGCATACCTTGGCGGTCACCAATTCGTTGTCGCCAGTGAGAATTTTGACATCGATACCGTGGTCTTTGAGCGCTTGCAAGGCGGGTGCGGCGGTTTCCTTGGGGGGATCGAGGAAGGCAATGTAGCCAACCAATGTCAGCCCCGCTTCATCGGCGATGTTATAAATTTCGCGTAGTGGCTCGAATTCGCGAATGGCGACGGCAATGACCCGCATGCCATCGTCATTCAAATCGCTGGTGATGGCTCTTATAATGGCTAAACGGTCTTCGTCCAGCGCTTCGAACTGATCGCCATGCTTAATGTGGGAGCACACGGCCAGGATTTCCTCTACGGCGCCCTTGCAGATCAGCAAATGACGGTCCTGCTGTTCACTGACGACGACAGACATGCGGCGGCGATGAAAGTCGAATGGAATTTCATCGATCTTGCAAAAGTTTTTAGTGACTTCGAGTTCCCGATGAATCTCGCCATGCTCCAGTACCGCAACGTCCAACAGGTTTTTGAGGCCGGTTTGGTAATAGCTGTTCAGATAGGCATATTCCAGCACTTCATCCGATTCTTCGCCAAACAGGTCTGAATGTTGTTCCAGAAACACTCGGTCTTGGGTCAGGGTGCCGGTTTTATCGGTGCAGAGGATATTCATGGCTCCAAAGTTATGGATGGCATCCAGACTCTTCACCACCACTTTTTTATGCGACATGATCACAGCGCCTTTAGCCAAGGTAGCCGTAACGATCATGGGTAACATTTCCGGCGTTAAGCCGACCGCGACCGACAGTGTAAACAAGGCGGCTTCCAGCCAATCGCCCTTGGTAAAGCCGTTGATCAGCAACACAATGGGCGTCATCACTAACATGAAGCGGATCAATACCCAACTTACCTGATTGACACCGGTTTGGAAGGCGGTGGGAGCCCGATCCGTGCTGACCATGCGTTGAGCCAATGTGCCAAAATAGGTGCGCACTCCGGTCTCGACCACCACCGCATGCGCCGTGCCGCTGACGACATTGGTACCCATGAACAGAATGTTGTCGAGTTCAATGGCGGTATGGGCATTGGGGTTGCTGGGCTGCACGAATTTTTCCACCGGCATCGATTCGCCGGTGATGGCCGCTTGATTGATAAACAAGTCTTTGGCGGCCAGCAGACGCAGATCGGCGGGTATCATGTCACCCGCCGACAATACCACCACATCGCCAGGCACTAATTCGCGTATTGGAACTTCGATTGTCCGTGCTGGCTTGGGGTGCAAGGTGACACCGTAGAAGCGTTCCGTATCGACGGCAATACTCTCGGCGATATCTCGCCGCAGGACGGACGCGGTATTGCTGACCATAGTCTTGAGTTGCTCGGCGGCGCGATTCGAGCGGTTTTCCTGAACAAACCGCAGTACCGTTGACAACACGATCATCAAGGAAATGACGATGGCGGCTTTCATGTCCTCGGTAAAATAGGAAATCGCTGCCAAGACTGTTAGTAGTAGGCTGAAGGGATTGCTATAGCAATGCCAAAGATGTAACCACCAGGGGCGGGGTTTTTCGTGATCGACCTCATTGAAGCCCACTCGTTCACGTATTGCGGTCGCTGTCACCGAATCCAGTCCATGGGCGTGGCTATTTAATTCAATAAGCAATGCATCAGGCGTTTTGAGTGCTGCACTGGTTAACGACTGCGACAATGCAGCCGGTACCCCGCCTTTAGCCAATGGTGCGCCGTGAAACATTTCCAGTATCGCCAGACGCCGGAAATGCCGGGTAAAGTGTTTTTTGACCAGATGGCCGCTTAACATGGCTTTGAGCATTTCGAATTTCATGGTCTTCTCGCGGCAGCGTTAAAAATTAGACGATATAAATTGTCCTAGTAGGCGATGGTTATGATAGCGATTCAGGATCGGGCCATTCCTGAATTCCTCTTCAGGAACGGCATCGGCAATGCGGTGCAAGGTAAACTGGTAATTGATTTTTGAATTAAAGGCCAGCCAGTCAATCCGACTAAAACGACAGTTATCATGAGAATTTTATTGGTAGAAGACGATAGAAAAGCGTCTAGCCTGTTATTGCGAGGCTTGGTTGAAGAGGGTTTTGCCGTCGATGCCGCTTATTCGGCTGAAGAAGCAGCGAAATGCCTGAATGCGCAGGACTATCGATTGATCATTTTGGATTGGTTTTTGCCGGGCAAGCAAGGCGTCGCCTGGTGTGGAGAGCTTCGAGAAAATGGCGTTCGCGTGCCGATTTTGATGCTTACCGCTCGAGATGCATTGCAAGATCGCGTCGAAGGGCTCAACGCCGGTGCTGATGATTACCTGACCAAACCGTTTGCGTTCGCAGAACTGTTGGCTAGAACCCGCGCATTGCTGCGACGTTCAGAACTGATCCAACATCTCTCCCTCAAGGTAGATGACCTAACCTTAGATACACAAACGCATCGGGTGACGCGGGGAAAGCTAACCATTAACTTGACCCAAAAGGAATATGCCATTTTGGAGATATTGATGCGCCGCACGGGGGAAGTGGTGACCCGCCACGAGCTTGCAGAACAGCTATGGAAAAACGACCATATTGGCCTTGATAACCTGATCGATGCCCATGTCAGTAATCTGCGCAGGAAAATTGATTATCCAGGCATTCCACAACTCATTCACACCATACGCGGTCGGGGTTTCCGATTGGCAATCAGTGATGCCTACGATGCTTAAATTTCGAACACGACTTATTTTAAGTCACCTGACCGTTATCGTTGTTATCCTAACTTGCAGCGGTTTTGCCGCGTACTGGATGCTTTCCAGAGCGGTTCATCATCAGCTCGATGCCGCCTTGCTGGCTGTCGCCGAAACGGAAGCGGCGATGTTGAAATCCAACCAACAGCAACCCATCAAACTAAACGAAACAATGGCGGGGACCGATCAGCTGTCTTTTGCTCGTATCGACCGGCTGGTGCAGGTCATTAATTCCCATGGCGAAGTGCTGGCTCGTAGTGCCAACTTAGGTTCCTCACAATTACCTGCATCGTCAGCCATTTTGGCACGGCTTGCGGCTGGAGAAACCGTCTTCGAAACGCTCTCCACGTTTGGCGATGAACCCGTGCGTATGGTTTCAATGCCTATTAATCAACTGGATGCACCCATCATCATTCAGGTTGCAGGATCACTGGATGATGTGCGCAATGTACTGAATGCTGCCAGCCTGCTTTTCGTTGTTATGACGCTAGTTTTACTTGCCTCTGTTGGTGGCGTTGGGGCCTCGTTAACCCGTAAGGTATTTCAAGCCATAGACAATATTGTTCATCAAGCACACCGCATTAATGAAGCCAATTTGAGCGAACGCTTGCCACACCCCGGCACTCGCGACGAGATTGGCAAGCTGGTCGATACCTTGAATGAAATGCTTGACCGCATCGAGCGTAGTTTTGAAGTTCAACGTCGGTTCACCGCCGATGCATCTCATGAACTGCGTTCGCCGTTATCGCGATTACGAACGGAACTTGAAATCAGCTTACGCCGTCCCCGCGATACCACGGAATATCAGGAGACATTGCAATCCTGTCTGGACGAAGTTGCGCGATTGACCACGATTGTCGAGGAACTGCTTGTCCTAGCCCGCTTGGATGCTGGCCTGGAACGCAGTTCAGTAGAGGCGGTTCCGTTGAATTCGATCATCCAAACAGTGGTGGAACGTATCCAGCCGATGGCCGATAAACGGGATATTCTAATTATCGTTGAATCCCTGAAACCAATCATCGCAAAAATTGCCCGTGGTTCTTTAGACCTGATTCTGACCAATCTATTGGATAACGCTATAAAGTTTTCTCCGCCTGGCGGTCGCGTGACGATTCGATTGGATGTAGAAGAAACCGAAGCGGCGCTTAGCGTATCCGACACAGGGCCAGGGATTAAGCTCGATGAACAACAGCAACTATTTGAACGTTTTTACCGTGGATCGATTGCCAGAACAACTGATGTTGCAGGCGTCGGTCTCGGCTTAGCGCTTTCACAGGCTATTGCGCGTAGCCATGGTGGACATATTGATGTATCCAATATTGACGGTGGCGGAGCCATTTTTATCTTCAAATTTCCTTTGGCCCCATTCAGAGAACAACACTGCATCTAGCTGTTCATGAATGTTTTTTATTTGCAACAGAAATCAGTAACGCCACCAGCAACACAACAAAATGACAGGCTCAACTCAGTGACCATTTATCTCCTTACCCTCTTCATGATGCTCATTGTTATTTTAGTAGCATCGGAGCTGTTCACGAATGCGTTGGAACACCTTGGAGAGAAACTCAAAATTTCCGAAGGAGTGACAGGATCATTATTCGCAGCTGTCGGTACAGCTTTACCTGAAACTATGGTTCCCCTTCTAGCACTGTTGGCGGGCACATCCAATGTCAACATCAACGAGGAAATTGGTGTCGGCGCTATCCTTGGTGCGCCACTCATGTTGTCAACGTTATCGACCTGTTTGATGGCGCTCTCAGTTCTACGGCGAAGAGGGCTGTCAGGCCGCATTCATCCTGAACGGACTGGTTTCATTCGTGACCTTAACTTTTTTCTGCTCGCGTTCGTGCTGGCCGCAGCAGCGATGTATGTTCCCCAAGAGGAACGCTACATTCGAGGAGCATTAGGTATTACGCTGGTCTTAACCTACTTTATTTACATCATGCTGACCCTACGTGCTTCGGCACATTTGGTGCGAGATGGCCATGCTACTGAGACAGACACTAAAATGTACATAGCCCGATTGGGATTGCAAACCAATCTGTTGACGATTCTGCTGCAATTGTCGATAGGACTTGCGCTATTGGTTTATGGTGCGGAGGGCTTCATTTCTGGCGTTGAGGGGGCGGCGCATTTGCTTGGCATTTCCGCGCTCTTGTTATCACTACTGATTATTCCTATCGCCACTGAATTACCGGAGAAGGTCAACAGTATTCTCTGGATTCGACGCGGAAAGGATACCCTGGCTTTTGGCAATATTACCGGTGCTATGGTATTTCAGGGTACGCTGCTTCCGGCCATTGGTATCATGCTAACACCCTGGCAACCGCGTATCGAAGTATTGTCAGGAGTTTTAATCACAATGCTTGCCGCCATATGGCTGCGAATCAACTCTCGCACTCATGGAAAAGGACTACCGCTTTGGGCCCTACTCATTAATGGTGTCTTGTACATCGCCTTTCTACTGATTACGACGATGTAGCAATGAACCGTAATATCGTTTATGCACTGATGGCGGCCATCCTGTTTGGAGCCAGCACCCCTTTTGCCAAATTGCTAGTCGGCGAGGTTTCGCCGATTTTATTGGGGGGATTGCTCTATCTGGGTAGCGGCATTGGTCTTAGTATCATACGGCTGATTCGTGATTGGAGCTGGAAGCCCTCTGGGCTGATGCCTTCGGAATGGCCTTGGTTAGTCGGTGGCATCCTATTTGGCGGCGTGCTTGGTCCCGTTTTGTTGCTACTGGGTTTAACGGTTACCAGTGGGTCAATCGCATCACTGCTACTTAATCTTGAAGCCGTACTAACCGCCTTAATTGCCTGGATCGTTTTTCGAGAAAATGCTGATAGGCGCGTGGTGCTTGGTATGATAGCCATTGTTGCCGGTGGAATCGTACTGTCTTGGCCATTCGGCGAAGATTCCTCATCCAATTGGCTAGGGGCGGTGGCAATTTCTGCAGCCTGTTTCTGTTGGGCAATTGATAACAACTTAACCCGTAAAGTGTCTGCTACGGATGCCTTGTTTGTTGCCTCTAGCAAGGGGATGATTGCAGGAACGGTCAACACCCTGTTTGCATTAAGCCTTGGTGCAACTGCACCAAATATCGTAATGTTGATGAAGGCGCTGTCACTTGGGCTAGCTGGCTACGGCATGAGCTTGACCCTATTCGTATTGGCACTACGCGGTTTGGGTACGGCACGAACGGGAGCCTATTTCTCAACCGCACCATTTATTGGCGCCGCAGTTGCTCTGGTGGCGTTAAATGAAGCAACCAGCCCAGCGTTTTGGCTTGCATCGGGCTTAATGGGACTTGGCGTCTTGTTGCACCTGACAGAACACCATTTACATGAACATACCCATTTAGAGATAACGCATGCCCATCGTCATGTTCATGATGTGCATCATCAGCACGCGCATGACTTTGAATGGGATAGCAACAAACCCCATGTCCATTTTCATCGACATGCAGAAATCACGCATAAGCATCCACATTATCCTGATATTCACCATAGACATGATCATTGATAGGTTTTTTAGATTCACCACAGGAGGTAATTGGGCAATTAAAGGTCGTGGCTTTTTGGTTGCCCCCGTAACAAAGGCATTACGATGCGTAACTTTCGGTAGTCTTGTGGGGCTTCAAGCCTGTGTTTCACCGGCTGCGCTGGATCATGCGGTTATTGCCTACGACCAGTCGACCTCTGAGATTCTTTCCGAACTGTTGTTACTCAATATTGCTCGCGCTCATCAGCATCAACCCTTACATTTCACCGGTGTATCAAATATCGCCGCCACGTTTAACTTTCAATTTAATGCCGGGGCTACTCCAGCAATGACGGGGCCAACGGGTTCTTTAATAACGCCGATATTTGGCGGGACCGCTTCCGAAAATCCAACGATTAGTATCATTCCCATGGAAGGAGAGGAATTTACCAAACGTTTATTAACGCCTTTCCAAGAAAGCAAACTGACAATGTTATTGCGCCAAGGTACTGACGTTGACCTCATTCTTCGTTTACTGGCGGGTGAATTGCGTATCGAAAACGATCATCAAGATAAGGTTTACAACAACAAACCTTCCGATAAAGACGGTTACAAGTTGTTCCGGCAAGTCGTGTCTCACATATCCTCTATTCAAGATCGTAACGCTTTGTTCGTAGAACCATTGTTGTTTGATTCTAGCTGGGAATTAAACTCCGATTCTCTATCGCCGGAACGGTTGGTTGGGCTACTAAAGGAATTCAAAGTTGACTATAACACCGACAAGCATCAATTGAAGCTAAGTAAACGTGTTACCGGGCGTATTATCCTGACAAATTATGATCCACAGTTGTTGAGCAACGAGGAGCGTATCAAGCTCAACGAAGAAGCTGATAGTGGTGCGAGCAATGACGTAATGGTTGATATTCGTCCTGGCTATCCGGGTGGTGAAGTACCGTTACATGGTTTTTTCCGGTTGCGCAGTTTTTACAATATCGTCAATTTCATTGGCCGCGACATCAATGACGAACCTGAATTTAACGTAGATAAAGACCCGCGTTCCCCTTTCGTTAGTGAAAATCCGATTCATACCCTAGAAGTAATAGCATCAGAAAGTGTGCCAGACGATGTGGATATGAGCGTTAAGTACGGCGGATTACACTATGCCGTTAAACCCGAAGAGGGTTACCAGTGGAACCGTGAGAGTTTTCGCCTACTACATCAGATATTCCAGATGACCGTCACCGAGTTATCTCAAAAGGGGGCGCCAGAGATAACAATCTCAAAATAACCGCAATTGGGTAAAGCCAAAGCGGGCTTAGCCCATCCCAATTTGAAGTACCGTTGACTCAGAAAGGCAGATATCTACCCGAAACGGGGCAGTCGCTAATAGACAAAAAGTGGAGTGTTTGTCGCGTAGCTAAAAGCGAAGCCCCCCCCCGTAATGGCTTCGCGCAATACGAATAACGCTGAGCGTAAAAAAAGAGCTGCGAGTGCCACACCGATCAGAATATCTGGCCAAGCTGAATTGGTGAACCAAACTCCAACAGCGGCAAACAACACCGAGACATACGCAATAATATCGTTTCGTGAACACAACCAAACTGAACTCATGTTTGTATCATCGAATCGATGCCGCCAGAGCAAAACAAAACACACGCTGTTTGCCACAAGTGCCAACAAACCTATGGGTGCCGATGGCCTCATATACTGGAATCTGCGGAAAAATCATCTTATCAATGACTTGACCAAGAACGAAAAGACCAAAAGCCGCCATGATGCCGCCTTTGAATAGCGCCGCCTTGGCTTTCATTCGCGCACCGCGGGCAACAACGTAAATACTGAAGCCATATACCAAGGCATCACCGATGCATATCCAGCTAGTCTCCACCAACGAGACAGAACCGCCGATTAGCTCGCTGAACTGATCATTACTCCATATTGCATCACAACTAAAAAATTGCCTCATCTTGCAGCAAATGCCAAATTCGGCATTAGCTGCAAGATGCCTTGCTGAATATCACTTCACAATGATGACCATCCTAAACCGAGGTCATTATGGAACCCGTTGCCATCCCCCAAACCATCGACGATCCGATCCACATTCTGTTGTGGAGTGCCGATGAGATTGTGCCGTTCATGGTCTGCATGCTGACCGGCATGTTGATTGATCACTTCATTCCTGCACTGGTCATTGGATTAATCGCGGTTAAATTCTACCGCCGTTTTCGTGATAACCGGCCCGACGGTTATACCTTACATGCCTTGTATTGGTTAGGGTTGCTGCCCAGCCAGGCAATGACCATTCCCAATCCCTATATCCGTCGATTTCTGCCATGAAGTTATCGGATTTTCTGCAGACCTGGGACGGCCACGAGACCGAGAATCGCTTTAGCCGCGTGATCATCATCGGCTTGTTGGTGGTGTGCGTGATTACCTCGCTGGCCGCCTGGCGGACCGAGCGCAGCATCATCCTGGTGCCACCGACCTTAAACAAGGAGGTCGAAGTCACCCGCACATCGGCCTCCAGTGAATTCAAGGAATCGTGGGGCTTGTTTCTGGCGGAACTGTTGGGTAATACCACGCCCGCCAATGCCGATTTCCTGAAAACCGCGATTGAGCCATTACTGGCACCGGACATCTATCGAAGTGTCCTGGATGCCATGACCGATCAAATCAAAGCCATCAAGATGGATCGAGTGGCGATCAGCTTTACCCCGCGTCATGTGGATTACGAAGCCGAGACCAACAAGGTCTTCGTCAGCGGCGAACTCAAAAGCCAAGGCCCCAGTTCTAAGCCGGACATTAAACCGCGTACCTATGAATTCATCATCGCCATCAAAAACTACCGGCCGCGTCTGGAGTTTATCGATGTCTATCCCGATGCCCCTAGAACAGTGGAACGCTTAAAAGCCCTGCCACCTCAGCCAGGAGAACTCAAACCATGAATAAAGCCTGCCGCCATTGGGCATTGTTATTGATCATCAGTAGCGCTGCGTCCGCCGAGGAATTACCGATCACCGTGTTACCGCCGGTGACCACAGTGGGTGATCGCATACCCGAATCGACTGTGCCATCGAGCGATTCACAATCGCTGGGTATCGAACTCCCCCCCGTTGACGCCAGCGTCTTAAAAGCGGCCAATCAACAGGTCACGTCCTCGGTTGCACCACAAAATATTCAAGTCAAACCCGGTATCAACGAACTGATGCCAATTGCAGTGGGTCATCTCAATCGTTTGGTTACGCCGTTCGACAATCCGGTGGTCACAACCACCAGTCAGGCAACGACCAGCACCAAAGGCAAAATCGTTTATGTCGCAACCGCCGATGAGACGCCGGTGACCTTGTACATTACGCCGGGCGATAATCAGGACATCGCCTTGTCACTGACGCTGATTCCCAAACGTATCCCGGCCCGGGAGATTCATCTGAGCCTGGATAAAGACAGTTACAAGGTGCTGACCAAGCTGCAACAGCAGTCTGCCGCATCCGGTAGCAAGGCCAGCGATCAGGAACAGGCCTACATCACTCAGCTAAAAAAGTTATTCCGCGATCTTGGTTTGCAAAAGACACCAGCAGGCTATTCTCTGCGCGAGCCCAGTAAATCCGAACACATCCATTGCCTGCAAGATAAAGTGCAGATTCGGACCGGCCAAGTGTTGGAAGGTCAGGACATGCTGATTCTGGTCGGTCTGGCCCGCAATGCCGGCAGCGATCCGTTGGAATTTGATGAGCGCGCATGTGCGACCAACAAAGACGACGTGTTGGCGGTCGCCGCCTGGCCTAAAGTCGTGTTGGGACTGAATGAGTCCACCGAATTGTATGTCGCATTGAGACGGACACCTGAAACCGCCACCACGCTCAGACCCTCATTACTCACCGGAGGCCAACGCTAATGGTCGGTGTCGATTCATGGTGGTCGAGTTTAAGCCCCACGGCCAAACGTAATTTGGCGGTGGGTGGGATTGGCGGCGTCTTGCTGGCCACCATCATTGGTTTGGCTACCGTCACCCCGGAAGTCACCAAACCGCTTAGTAAACAGGCCACCATTCAACACATCCTCACCGATAGTGATCCGCGTTCGCTTGGCATTGATGGCATTTCGGCCCAGCTACGGGATTTACTGCAAAAAAACGAAGAGCAAAGCCGTCGACTGGCTGCGATTGAAGAACAGCAAAAACGCGAGCAGCAATCGGGTGAGCAACGCTTCAAACAATGGACTGAAGCCGAACGGGAAGCCTATGATCAAAAGTTAAAAGCCGTGTCCGGTGAAGTCGAGTCGCTTAAAAACAAACCGACGGCAGTCACTCAACTGTCGGGTGATGGCCCAACTACGCCGAGCACAGGATCCCCTACCCCCAGCCATCCCAATGACCGCCGACTTCCCGCACGCGCGTCACTAGATAACAACGACCTGAACAGCGCCTTCGAACAAGCTGCTATTCCGGCATCTAGCCACGGTAGTGCCGGAGTCTCGGGAGGACGATCCGCCAACGGTCAGCCAACCACCGCCTTGCAAATCCGGGTGATCAAAGACGAAAAGTCACCAACTGCAAATACCGAGGGTAAAACCGCAAGTGACCAACCCGCCAAGCACAGCGAAGTCTTTATCCCGGCCGGCAGCATTTTGACGGGTGTTTTGCTGAACGGCCTGGATGCACCGACCGGCAAGAAAGCCAAGAAAGAACCGATGCCGGTGCTATTTCGCATCAAAAAAGAAGCCATTCTGCCCAACCGTTTCCATGCTGATGTCCGTGAATGTTTCCTGTTAGCCGCAGGCTTTGGTGATTTGAGTGCCGAACGGGCTTACTTTCGCGGCGAGACCTTTTCCTGTGTTCGTCAGGACGGTGGCGTGATTGAAGTACCGATGAATGCCTATGCCACCGGCGAAGATGGCAAAAACGGTGTGCGCGGTCGCGTGGTGTCCAAACAAGGTGCGTTATTGGCACAATCGATGATGGCCGGCTTTTTACGCGGCTTTTCCGATGCCTTTGGGCGCAATCAAATCCCGGTGTTGATGACCGGCGGTTTGGGCAGTCTGGCCGGCAGCACGCCGTTCCAAAGCGCCTTTTCTTCACAGTCGATGGAAGGCGGTGCCTTGAAAGGTGCCGGTTATGCCATGGAGCGACTGTCGCATTTTTACATGGATATGGCCGAAGAGATTTACCCGGTCATCGAAGTCGATGCCACCCGCCAGGTCAATTTCATTGTGCAAAAAGGCACGGCGCTGAAGCTGAAGTCACCGAGCTAATTCATTCAATCCCAACTCAAAGGTCGTTATGACGCTACGCCACATTCTCTTATTACTGGCCACGCTATTCTGGGTATCGATTGCCCTGGCTGCCAACCCACAAAAACCTGCGATTTCCGAGATTGCCGCAGGCTTGCTATCGATCAAAATCGACGGCATGCAGGATTTACCGATCTCAGGTATGAAGATGGTCAAGTCCGGCGAGCAGACGGTGTTTATTTCCAGCAATGGCCGCTTTGCATTCTACGGCGGCAAATTGATGGACATCTGGACTCAACAGGAGATCAAGGATCTGCCGGACATCGACAAGATTGCTAACCGCATTGATCTGTCACGCATGAAACTCAATGTCGACGATTTAGGCCCGGTAACGATAGGTCACGGCAAGACTTCGGTTTTGGTGTTCATAGATCCGCGTTGTCCTTACTGCGGCAAGGTGATGAAAGAGCTGCAAGCCTTGCAGGACCAGTACACCTTCAAACTAGTAATGGTCCCTATCCTCGGCCCCGAGTCGCAAAACATCGTCGTGCAACTGGCCTGTCAGTTGGGATCCAGCGATACCAAACTCAAAGACAGTGTTCGCGACCGACTGTTGAAGCAAGACTACGTCGGAATACCGACCGAACCACCTGGCCAATGCAATAAAGAGCCGCTGCAAAAAGCCGTGGTCACCGCCAAGCTGTTTGGCTTGCAGGGTGTGCCGTTTTTGATTGCCCCGGATGGCCGTACCCACAGTGGCGCACCTGAAGTGTTAGCCGATTGGTTAGCCAATAAACCGCATGAGGTCGTCAAAGCAACCGCGTCTGAAACCCCTAAGCCTGAGAAAAAGCCATGAGCCGTAACCACCAATTTTCATTGTATGCCTTCAGCCTGATGGGGTTAGGCCTATTATCCGGCTGTGCCACCACCGAATATGGCTGTAAAGGCATGCCCGACGAACCGCAATGTTTGTCAACCACACAGGCGTATCAGGAAACCAATCGCGCCTTAGCGGATGTGACAGTCAATCCCGATCATCCAACGGAAACCGCACCTGCTAGTGACCTTAGTCCAGCAGTCCAGCAACCGGTGCCCAAGATCGATGACCCGACCCCTATTCGCACACCTTCGCAAGTGATGCGGATCTGGATTGCCCCTTGGGAAGATGCTGAAGGGGATTTGATGGTGTCGAACTACGTCTACACCGAACTGGAACCCCGGCGCTGGATGATTGGTAAGTCGGCACCGACGTTGAGTCCTTCGCTGATTCCATTGCAAGTCGAGCAACGCGCGCCGGAAAAGCGCCCCTTAGCGGATGCGGATGAGGGTGAACCGCGAAATATGCAGCCGACGCTGAACAACCCTGTCACCAAAAACTAAACCACACACCTTCACCGCCGAGCCTTCGGGTCTGGCGAGCCTTAGCGGGCGACCGCTTTATTGAGCCGGAAATTCCTTCCGAGACCAGACGGGCAACCGTCTTTACTTAAACAAGAGGTCGTTTCAATGAAGTCGTCTACTCGAAGCCAGGTGTTCGTGGCCCTGGCATCGCTTTTTTTCCTTTTGATGGCGTCCGACGCCATGGCCGGTACCGGCGGTACCGAGTTCAACAACGTCTGGACCTTGTTGACCGGCTGGGTTGAAGGCTTACTCGGTCGGATCATTGCCATCGTATTCGTGATCGTCGGTCTGGTCGCCGGTGTGGTGCGTGGCAGCATCATGGGCTTTGTCCTGGGTGTTGCCAGTGGCGTGGGTTTGTTCGCAGCGCCGACCATTATCACCAATATCGTCACGGCAACCCTGTAAGCACGTTATGACTCATCACACCGGACCACACACCCCTTCCGAGCTGGCGGCGGGTGACCGCCGTAACCCCGAACACACGACCGACCACACGGTTCGCGTTCAGGCCGCCGATGGCACACCGCTCAATCCCTGTCATCCGGCGCGCGCACGGGAACTGCTACGCCAAAAGCGGGCGATACGGGTCAGCCGCCATCCTTACACCATACGTTTGTTGCACGCGCATCAAGCAGTCGCCATGAGCGTGCTGTACAGCGAAGAGGTATCGAAGTGAAAGCCTCCCGAACCCATACGGCGGATAGCTTATTTTCAGCCTTAGCCTATGACAACGACCATCATTTATTTTTACTGGCCGACGCCAGCATCAGTTTTGGTTTTATCTGCCGACCACTAACTGGCGCCGATCAAAGCGTCGCGGCCCGCGTCAACGTGCTGCTGAACCAGGACTGGCCGACCGAGACCTTGCTGCAAGTGAGCTTATGGACCTCGCCAGACATCGAGGAATCGCTGGCGGTGATGCAAACTCGGCGGATTAAACAGCAAAAAAACACCTATAAAACCATGACCGGTGCCAGCATTGAGTTTTTGCGCCAAGGCACGACCAAACCGCCAGAAGCGATTTCAGGGGCCAGATTACGACGCAGTCATGTGATCGTCACGGTGAAATTACCCATCGCCAACCCCAGACCCAACGAAGCCGAAATTCGACGAGCGACTGAATTGCAACTCGCCACTCAGCAGTCCTTATCAACGATTGGTTTGTATCCCTCGATTTTGGATGCCGATCAGTATGTGCGGGTGTTAAATACTATCCTCAATTGGAATCCCGATGCCGGTTGGAAAGATCGTGTGGTACCGGAATGTGATCCGACCCAGCTGATTCGTGATCAGCTCTTGGATTACGACAATGCGGTTGAGACCGATGAAAAAGGTGTCTGGCTCGGCAATAAGCGCGTGAAGACCTTATCCGCCAAACGCACACCGGATCATTTTTACTTTGGCAGTGCCAAAAGCTATCTGGGCGATATTTTGTCCGGTACCCGCGGGATTCGCCAAAATGCCTTACTCAGTCTGACCCTGCATTACCCGGATGCCGAATCGACCCGTACCCGCCAAGAAGGTGTGCGGCAATTCATTACTAACCAGGTCAACACGCCGATTGCGCGGTTTTTGCCGGCATTGGTGCAGCGCAAACACAACTTCGACGTCTTGTTCGAGGCCTATGGCGACGGCGACCGGCCGATTCGTAGTTATTTTGGCGTACTGCTGTTTTGCGATGAGCACGAAGAATCGGCCGCCGTCTCCAATGCGCGGGTGTATTTTCGGGAGCTGGGTTTTCAGCTGTTGGAAGATAAGTATTTTTGCCTGCCGTTTTTCCTCAACTGTTTGCCATTTGGTCCCGAGCGGTCGGCGATTGCCGATCTCAAGCGTTACCGTACCCTGGCCACTCGCCATGCGATTCCGTTGTTACCGCTATTCGGTGACTGGGCGGGCACTGGCACACCGACCTTGAATTTCGTCTCGCGTAACGGCGAACACATGGCGGTGTCGCTGTTTGATACCACGGGCAATTACAACCTCTGCATTGCCGCCGAATCCGGTAAAGGTAAATCCTTCCTGACCAACGAGATCATCGTCAGCTACCTGACCGAAGGCGCGCAAATCTGGGCGATCGATGTCGGCCGCTCTTATGAAAATCTCTGCGAGGTGCTGGAAGGTGACTTTGTGAAATTCACCCACGGTTCGGGGATTTGCATGAACCCGTTTGAGATCGTGCAAAACTTCGAGGAAGAAGCCGATATGTTAGCCGGCTTGCTCAGCCAGATGGCGGCACCGACCGAGAAACTGACCGATTTTCAGACCGCAGGCCTCAAGCGGATATTGAAGCAACTCTGGACTGAAAAAGCCCAGTCCATGTCGGTCGATGACATTGCCAGTCAGCTCTGCGCCGAAACCGACCAACGCTTAAAAGATGTCGGCGAGCAGTTGTTTCCCTTCACCACTAAAGGCGAATACGGCCGTTACTTCAATGGCCGCAACAACGCCAAATTCGCTAGCGACTTCACCGTGCTGGAACTCGAAGAACTCAAGGGCCGCAAACACTTGCAACAGGTGGTGTTGTTGCAACTGATCTACCAAATCCAGCAGGAGATGTATCTGGGCGAACGTAACCGGCCCAAGATCGTCATCATCGACGAGGCTTGGGATTTGCTCACCGAAGGCGATGTCGCCAAGTTTATGGAACACGGCTACCGGCGCTTTCGGAAATACGGCGGTGCCGCCGTCACTATCACCCAGTCAGTGAACGATTTATACCGCAATGCAGCGGGCCGGGCCATTGTCGAGAACTCGGCGAATATGTATCTATTGGGCCAGAAAGCCGAAGTCATCGAAGGCATGAAGCAAGATCGGCGCTTGCCACTTTCCGATGGTGGCTACGAGTTACTCAAAACCGTGCATACCTTGCCCGGCGCCTATTCGGAAATCTTCTTCATCACCGAAATGGGATCCGGCATCGGCCGCCTGGTCGTCGACCCCTTCAAGCGCATTTTGTTTTCCACCAAACCGGAAGATGTGCAGGCACTCAAGCAGTTGCGTCGGCAAGGCTTGAGCTTAGGCGATGCCATTCAACAACTACTCGACAGTCGACAAACCAAACCTCGGGAGGTGAGCCATGGACGTTAAATCACAATGGCTGAGTGGGGTGTTGATCGCCGCCAGTTTAGGCTCCGTGGGCGGCTGGTTTGCTGCGCATCAGCAACTGCAGCAGCCGATTGCTCGACTCAATCTCGTGACACCGGTATTTATCCTCGACCGAGCGAAGCTGATTCAAGCGATACCGCCGAATTCTACGCAAGAGCAAATGGCCAAGATGGTTGACGACTGGCAAGGCCAAGCCAAAAAACTCAGTGATGCCGGTTATCTGGTGATCGATTCGACCGCCGTGGTCGCTGCGCCCAGTGATTTATACATTCAAGCGCAAGTTCGGTGAGTTATGAGCGGCACTCAATCTTCATCAATCTCTGCGCAATCTAAACCCGCCCGAGTAAGGCCTTACCAAACCAAAGCGGCTTTCGGAATGTTCTTGCTCAAAGCGCTGCCCATCCTGATATTGATGTTGGCGGTGGAACGCTACGTCGGTCAACGCTTTCTGATCGGCGGCGACGATCAAATGGATCGCTGTTTGCCGGACAAGTGGATCTATCTGATCGACACCTATAACAAAGACATCTGGCGAGGTGATCTGATGGCCTTTCGTGCTGAACGCATGGCGCCGTATTTCAAGGACGGGCAAATCATCGTCAAGATTGCCGCCGGTGTCACAGGTGATCGGATTCAGGTCGACAGCCATCAAACTACGGTCAACGGTTCATTGATCATCGAAGGTTTACCGTTAGCTGAAAAACTCAAAAAGCCCGCCAGCAGTTTTAAGCGCAATGAAACGATTCCGCCGGCAGCCTACTGGATGACCGGTCAAACGCCGAAGAGTTTTGACTCGCGCTATTGGGGTTATGTCTACGACCACCAGGTGATTGGGCGGGCTTATGCGTTGTTTTGATCATCCATACAAAAAGCGGCTTCTAAGGCTGATTAGCCCAATGGCGTGCTTGATGGGTTTATTGGTCACTGACTTGGTCTTTGCTGAAGAAGCCTGGCTGCAACGTTCTCAGACCATATTGCAAGCTTTGGAAGGCCAGCCTCGCACTGAATGGCTGAACGGTCAGACTGAACCGTTGGACCTGAAACGCCAGGCGATGCAAGTTTTAGAAACCGCGCAATCGATTCAAAATTCTGCGTTATCGATAGGAACCGAAAGCAGCCTTTCGACAAACCAATCGAACAAACCGCTCAAACTGTTATTTGTGTCATTTTCGCTCGGTGATGCGGCGCTAAAAGGCATTTTTGAAGAAGCTGCAGGGCGGGATGATGTGTTACTGGTGTTTCGTGGCCCTAAGCCTGGTCAAAAACTACCGGCGTTGATGGCAGACCTCAAGCGTTTACTCAAAGGCATTGATCCTCTGCCGAACATCGTCATTGATCCCACCCGCTTTCAACGCTGGTCGGTAGCCGCAGTACCGGACATTGTCGTCGAACAAGACGGACAATCTCGTTTACACGTTAGTGGTGTCAGCAGTTTGTCCTGGCTGGACGAGCAGATCAAAGCCGGCAAACAGGGTGATTTAGGCACCTTGGGCGATGTCAGCGAGATTGCCGAAATTGATTTACTGGAAGAGATCAAACGCCGGATGGCGGCCATCGACTGGAAAAAAAAGCAGCAACAAGCCATCGCTCGGTTCTGGGACCAGCAAAAATTTGAAGTGCTGCCAGCTGCTCAGAAGGATATCGATCGGCCTGTGGATCTGACCATCACCGCACCGCGCGATCTGGCAGCGCCCAACGGCCAATTAATTATCCGAGCCGGCCAAACCGTCAATCCATTGGACAAGATGCCGTTTGGCTTATGCCTGATGGTGTTCGATGCCACGGTACCGGCTCAGGTCGAACTGATTCGACGTCAATCCTGTCAGGACAAAAAAGCCCGTGTGCTGTATTTGGCCACGTCGCTGCCGCGCCAGTCCGGGTGGGACAGTTTAAAGCGTTTGGAAACTGCGTTACAGGCACCGGTGTACTTATTGACACCGGATGTGCGCAGTCGTTTTCAATTACAGCAGGTACCAGCGATTGTCGAACAGGCCGGCAACCATTTGGTGGTTCATGAACGCAAAGTACCATCTTTACAGGGAGCGCCATCATGAAGCGATGCGTTTTCCACTGGGTTTTTGGGGTGCTGCTGACTCTCGCAAGCCTGCTTTATGCCGATACCACGACTACCACCACTGATCCGTTGTGCGCCGATGCCCAACTGTGGTCAGGCAAACTCATCACCGATATTTGCTGGAGCTGTTTGTTTCCGATTCGCGCCGCCGGTGCTTCATTGGGTGGCGGCAATGTGCCGAGCATCGCTACCGATCAGAAGTTTTGTTTCTGTACCGATCCCATGGGCATACCAGAATTGGGGATGACCATGGGTTTATGGAATCCGGCTCGGTTGATTGAGATCGTCCGCAATCCCTGGTGCTCGCCGGCGCTGGGTGGGCATAAATTCAGTGCATCGAATGTGCGTCTGATCGCCACCACCGGCAAGGCTAACTTCGACGCCAGTGAAATGTCGTTTTTCAATTACCACTATTTTGCGTTTCCATTGACCATCATGCTCGATCTGTTCTGGGATGGTCGTTGCAACAGTGACGGCTACCGGGATTTTGATTTGCTGTATGTCTCGGAACTGGATCCGACCTGGAATAGCGATTTACTGGCGTTTTTTACCAGTCCGGAAACGGCGCTGTTTGCCAATCCGGTGGCTATTTCAGCGTGTGTGGCTGATGCGGCGGCAGCGGCTACCGGTAATCCTTTGGATGCTTTGTTCTGGTGTGCCGGTGCTTGGGGGCATATGTATCCACTTTCCGGCATTTCGCCGACCAGTTACGGCACTGATCCTCGAATTACCAGCTTGCTGGCGACACGGGCAACGGCAGCATTACATCGCCGCGGCCTAGCCTGGAAAACATCAGGTAATGAGTCTCTGTGCGGTGGCTCAATTTATCCCTTCATTCCCAAATCACAATACCGGCTGTCAATGTTCTATCCGGTCGCGGAAACTGAATCCAACCATGTCATTGGCGAGACGACGTTCAAATGGGGCGCGGGACGTACCTTTCCGGGGCCTGGTGAAGATCATCTTTACCTGCTGTGGCGCTGGCAGGACTGCTGTGTGGGGTTGTGATGGGTTACAGAACGCTATTCGATCCGCAGCGATCATTTGTGCAGACGCTGTCTGCACTATTGTGTGTGACTCTGGCTTGGACGCCGTTTGGGGTGTCCTGGGCGGATGCGATTCAAGCCGCAGGCCAACAGGGACAGCAGACCGGGCAACAAATTATAGGTGGGTTTCAATTTCCCCTGGATAACGGCAGTGGCGTAATGACGTTGAATCCGGGTTCGGCGCAGGAAAGCACGATCTCGATTAGCACGTTGTTTCCAGATGCCAATACCACCAACAGCACGACCGCCAATATCACCAGTCTGTATGGCAACAACCCCGGCACGATTGCCGCGGGTTTGGATGCGCAAACCTCGTTGAATACCGAAAGCAGTGCCACCGGCAATGCCTATCGCACCCTGGTCAACAATGCCCACCAGTCGCATCCGGATTTACAAAACGATGCGGTCTGGAATGCTGGCGATCAAGTGTTTGCCCATTTTACGCCTTGGGCGCAGTCGTTCTCGGACTGCACCACGGTGACGACCCAAACGGCGACCAGCCATGCGGTACAGGTGCCGGATTATCAACTGTGTCTGCGCCAACCGACCATACCGTCCAGTTGCACGGCGACGCATCAAGTCCAAGTCGAACCGCTACTGACCTATGTGTCCGGTAACGGCGGCATCTCAAGCTGCGGTCCGGGCTGTATGGATTTGTATGTGGGTGTGGTCGGCGATAATTACTGGTCAGCCGGTTGTGGGGTGTTTACCTGGCAAGTCACTTATAACGTCATCCACCCAGAAGCGATTACCAGTGCCACGTTGGAAATGGTGGAGTTTGATGACCATGCACGGGTGTATTACGGCGGTAATCTGATTTATACGGGCTCCTCGGGCTGGGGAGGATCTTGTGAGCTCAGCAAAAGCTGGGTGGATCATCCAAATACGGATGTGACCTATGCCTTCAACAGCACCGGCAATAAGGTGTTTCGACAGGACACGATGGTCGGTGGCAATGGTGAAGGCTATTCACGGATTCGCCTGCGCTACGATGTCTCGAAACTGATCAGTCAGGATCAATGGAGCTGGAGCGGACCGAACTGCCAAAACCTGGCCAACGCGATTACCGATGGTATTTGCCAGGCGGGCAGTCAACTCAGCTGTACCCATGATCCTGCCAATAACACTGGCTGCTATGTAGATCCGACGTCGCAGATTCTGATTTGTGGGTCGGATTTGAGTCAAGCACCGGTGGCCAGTTCAATTGGGATTCGCAATACCTGCATGAGTATTTCAGCATCTGGCCAATGCGACTTGAGTGCCACGGGGCAATGCTGGACCGACACCGCTGGCACGCATTGTCTGCAACCGCCGAGTGGTACTGCACCCACCACTAGCTGTTCTGCACTGGAAACTCGCGGCTGTTCGTTTATGAAAAGCCAGTGCTTAGACGTATTGGGCTCCGGTACCTGTTGGGATAGCGTCGATACCTATGACTGTGGCCAATCGGTGGCCATTCCCGGCATTCAAAGCAGCACCCAGCAACAATGTGCGGGCCCGATTCGCTGCATGGGTGAAGACTGCGTGACGCTGAACCGTACGCAAAGTCAGGATTTCAGCAAGGCGGTAGCGTTACTCAATACTGCCCAGCAAATGGCGATGGATTTGAGTTGTGATTATGCCAATGCTGATCTGCAGCAGAAAGATCCGACCTCCTGCCAGGTGTTCAAAGGCAAGGATGCCACTTGCAAAATGGTCGGCGGTGCCTTGAATCTGGTGGATTGCTGCGAAACGCCTTCGGGCAGCATGGGGCTTGGAAAATACATCGATTTACTGCTGACCACCAGTCAAATGGACAATGCGATTATGACCATGGACAGTACATCAGCGATTCGTGGTGCCTGGGAAACCCTGAGAACACCGTTCTCAATGGCAGGCGATGCCTGGAATGGCGTACAAAGTAGTTTTGCCTCCGGCGTCAATGACCTGGTTGGTTCCGATTTGCTCAGCGTATCCGATATTGCCGAACAGGGACTGTTGGATGCACTCAAAAGCGAACTGACCAATTCCGTAGCGGAATGGATCGGTAGTACCTTTGGCGAAGCGGCGGGTAATGCCTTGTTCAGTGCCGGTGGCCAGGCGGCCTTCGATTCGGCAGGCAATTTAACGCCTGCAGCGGAATCCGGCGGCGTTGAACTCGGCGGCGGTGCAGCCGTGGCCGGTGAAATGCTCAGCACCTTGATGGGGGCCTATACCGTGGTGATGATCATCATCATGATTATCCAGATGGTGTATTCCTGCGAGCAGTCTGAATACGAACTGGCGGCGAAAAAGCAGCTGAAAGTCTGCAAGGACTTAGGCACATTCTGCAAAAGCAAGGTGGCGGGTGTGTGCTGGGAGCGCGAGGAAAGTTATTGCTGCTATAACTCGCCATTGGCACGCATTCTCAACGAACAAATCAAGCCACAACTGGGAATGGATTTTGGTACGCCGGAAAATCCCAGCTGTACCGGTATCAAAGTATCGGACCTGGATCGCGTGGACTGGGCTCAGGTCAATCTGGATGAATGGTTAGGCATTCTGGCGCAGACCGGGCATTTGCCGACAGACGCCAACGCCGCAGCAATGTTGAATATCGATCAATTAACCGGCAGTGGCAGCCGACTCAATCCGCAGAAATACGGTGCCGCCTCCAGTGGTCGGCAGGATACCTTAACCCGCACCCAAGGCCGAATGACCGATCTGGTTGTGCCTACGGTCAAACGGCAATCGGAACTGGAAGGCTGGGGCATGGGGCCGCAATAATGCGGCCTAAACCTTACTGAACCGCGTCTTTCAGACCTTTGCCGGCTTTAAACGATGGCAGTTTAGCGGCGGCAATCGTAATCGCTTCACCGGTTTGCGGATTACGTCCAGCGCGTTCGGCGCGTTCTTTCACTTCAAAAGTACCAAAACCCACCAGTGCCACGGAATCGCCAGCTTTTAAAGCAGCTTGGATGGATTGAGTGATGCCATCCAATGCACGGCCGGCGTCGGTTTTGGTCAAATTGGCGTAGCTAGCGATGACGTCGATAAGTTCAGATTTGTTCATAATTAGAGTTAATGGTTAGTGAAGTTAATAAATTTAGTTAATTAAAGTAATACATTTCTCAGTACGATCAAGCCACCATTTGCCGCAAACTCTGCTGCATAGCGGCTTTAAATGCTGGATCGTTGGCAAGCAGCTTATATAGCTCTAGTTCATTACGGCGATTCTTGAGTATCACGTCTTCAAAGATTTTTTCGAACGCCAAGATTCGGGTATGCACGTCGGGGTTGTTTTGATATTTTTCCTGGAAATCAGGATGCGCTTTGATACCGTCGGCGATGTTGATGAACTTGATGCGTTGCTCTTCCGGCGTTGCGCCCCAACCCTGAAACCAGCGTTCGTTAAAACTGCGGATGATTTCATCCAGAGGATCGTGTTCCTCACCACTGCCATGCGTTCCCCGCAGATTGGGGTTTTGCGGCTCCAGCTCGGTTTCGCTGGCATCCAGACCAATACTGTGATTGAGTTTGACCCGTTCCAAACCATAAGATGACAAATCCACTGACTCCAGCAATTCATCAATCTGATCCGCATTAGGGTCTTTCACGATCAGTTTGGGGATTAGAAACTTCAGAAACCAGAACAGTTTTTCCCAAACAACAATTTCATACGGGATGATAGACGCCATTTGCCCATAAATTTTGACAAACTGCTTAGCTTTGATCTTGAAGTCGGCTTTAGCCAGTTCATCAAGCGCCAATTCCTGATTGAATCGGTCTGCCGCCGTATCGATCAGAGGGCTTAGCTGCTGGGCATCGGCATTACTAAAATACAGTTCGACAAATTGCTCAACCTCAAACCACTCATACACCGCCACCTCGTCCAGCGCATCTTTTAACTCATGCAATACATTAACATCCGTGGCTTCCGACAAGCGCGTGGCGGTATAAAACGGATCGAAGGCGGTTTTAATGTCGTCCACCGAATTAAAGAAATCCAGGATGAACAAATCTTCGGTTTTCTTGCCCCACTTGGGTGCTGCTCGATTCAAGCGCGACAAGGCTTGCACCGCCAGCACACCTTGCAGCTTCTTATCGACATACATCGCACTGAGCTTGGGCTGATCGAATCCGGTCAAGTATTTGTTAGCGACGATCAACAAGCGGTACTCGTCTTGATCGAAATAATCGCGGGTTTCATTTTCGGCAAAACCATTAATCTGCGCTTCGCTGTACTCGATGCCATCCACTTCTTTAGTGCCGGAGAAGGCAATGGCTACCTTGAACGGATTGCCGCGGTCCTTCAATAACTGGCTAATCGCCCGGTAATAACGAATGGCCGCTTCGATGTTCTGGGTAATCACCATGCCCTTGGCTTTGCCTTTGAGTTTTTTGCTGTTGACCACCTGCGGAATGAAATGGTCGAGCATGATTTCCGCTTTCACGGCAATGGTCTGCTGGTGGCGCTCGACATAGGCGCGCAGCTTTTTCTGTGCCTTGGCACTGTCGAACAGCGGATTATCCGTGATGGATTTCTGGATCTCGTAATAGCTTTTATACGTGGTGTAATTGGCCAGCACATCCAGGATAAAGCCTTCCTCGATCGCCTGTTTCATGGAATACAAATGAAACGGCTCGAAACTGCCATCCGCTTGTTTAACGCCGAACTTTTCCAAGGTGGTGTTTTTTGGCGTCGCGGTAAAGGCTAAATACGAGGCATTGCCACGCATTTTTCGCGATTGCATGGCTTGCAGAATTTTGTCCTGCACATCCAGCTCTTCATCAGCCTGCTCGCTTTTGCCCATCGCCCGGTTCATATTGTCATGCGCGGAACCACTCTGCGAGCTATGGGCCTCGTCGATGATCACCGCAAAGCGTTTGTCACTCAGATCGGCGATGCCGTCGATGATAAAAGGGAATTTCTGGATGGTGGTAATGATGATTTTCTTGCCTTGCTCCAAGGCGCTTTTCAGCTCGGAAGACTTGAACGCCGGGGCGACGATGTTTTTGACTTCGGAAAAATCCTTGATGTTTTCGCGCAGTTGCTTATCCAGTAAGCGGCGGTCGGTGACGACAATTACCGAATCGAACAATGGCTTTTCCAAGTCAACCGCACCCGGCGTATCCAGACTGGCCGGATAGGCTTCGATCAATTGATACGCCGCCCAGGTGATGGAATTGGATTTACCCGATCCCGCCGAGTGTTGTATCAAATAGGTTTGCCCCACGCCGTTTTGACTGGCATGCGCTACCAGTTTGCGCACCACATCCAGTTGGTGATAACGCGGAAAAAACAAGGTTCGCTTATCCAGCGGCTCCTTACTGCTGCCATCCAATCGCACGAAATGCTGAATGATATTGGCAACGCTCTCCTTGCTAAACACCTCCTGCCATAAATACGCACTTTTGTGGCCGTTTGGGTTGGGCGGATTGCCGGCGCCGTAGTTGTGGCCCTTGTTGAACGGCAAAAAGAAGGTGTGCGGCCCGGCCAGTTTGGTGGTCATGTAGACTTCATCGGTATCCACTGCCATGTGTACCAGGCAACGACCAAATTGCAGCAAAGGCTGATTGATGTCGCGATCTTCGCGGTATTGTTTCTGGCCGTGGTAACGGGCAGTTTGGCCAGTCCAGGGATTTTTCAGCTCCAGCGTGGCAAACGGCAAGCCGTTGATGAACAACACCAGATCAATTTCTTCCAGGGTATTGCTCAAGGAATAACGTACCTGGCGGGTACTGCTGAAAATGTTGTCGGCGAAGTTCTGCTTCACCTTTTCGGAACTGCTGGCCAACGGCGCCGGATACATCAAGTGCAAGGTGGCATCGTCGACGCTCAAACCCTTTTTCAGCAAATGCAGCAGGCCGTATTTTTTGATCAGCTTATCGAAGCGCTCCAACACTTTAAGCTGCAAATCGCCGCCGTGCTTTTGCAATTTTTCCAGCTCTTTAGGCTGGGTGTGCTCCAAAAACGCCCAAAAGCGTTTGCTGTCGATGGCGTAACGGGCGTTGAAATCCTGTGGCAAGCCGAGTTGGTAGCCGTGGTTGGGGCTGAACGGCAGATCGCCGACTTCGGCAACACCCTTTTGGGCTTCCAAACAGGTGCCGGTCAGCTGTTTTTCGATGGCAATTTCCAGTTCTTTCTCGGTGGTTTTGCTGACCATCCGTGATCACTCCTTTTGTTGAAGTAGCGCTAATCGGCGCTGCAAGGCTTCGATGACCTTCTCGGTAATCAAACCATGAAAAGACTGTTTATCCTGCCCCAAGTTACATTGCTCCAAGGCATCGTAATACGCCAGCCGGGATTCGGTGTCACCGTGAATAATGGCTATGGGGTAGCCGTGTTGCAGCAAAACCAGATTCATCACCAAGCGCGCGGTGCGGCCATTGCCATCCACAAACGGGTGAATGGTCACTAGCCGTTCATGCAGCTCGGCAGCCAGCACAATCGGATGCAGGCTTTGCCGGTTTTGCGCATAGAACTCAAAATATCCAGCCATCTGCTCTTCCAGTAGCCAGGATTGCGGCGGCGTATGCCGGCTACCACCGATCATCACCGGAATATCTCGAAACCGACCAGCATACTGTTTGTCGATTCCGCGCAAGACCAAGGCATGCAAGGTCAACAAGTCGTGCCGATTGAACTGGGCATCGTGGCAGGCCATCTCGCGGATCAGTTCCACCGCCTCGTAATGGTTGATTGCCTCCAAATGTTCGACCAGCGTCTTGCCGCCGATTGTAAGCCCCTTGTTGATCACCAGATCGGTTTCGCGCAAGGTCAGCGTGTTGCCTTCGATGCGGTTGCTGTCGTAGGTGTATTCGATGTCGGTGGCCTTGTCCACGCTGCGGCTATCCCAATCGCGGTATTGCTGCAATTGGCTCAGCAAGGCATCGGCTTGTTCGAGCAAGGTGTCGACAGCGTTCATGTGGCAACCTCAGGAACTCGGATTTTGCCGGTGACGGCGCTGTTGATCAGCGTGGCTTTGTATTCCTTGAGTTTATCGATTTGTTGTTGCTGGATGGCAATGGCTTGGTCGATTTTGGTGGACTGGGTTTCGATGTGGATGACGATGGCGGTTTGTTCCTCAATAGGCGGAACGACAGTCATTAATTGCTTAAACTCATTCCAATACAGTCTTTTCCGAAAATCGGTAATTCCTTTTGAATTTCTGTCCATTTGTTGAATAAATTCCGGGCAACGATATTGATACTCAAAATATGAAGAGGCTATTTTTTGACTCGGTGTAGCAATAATATAGGCAGGGCTGACCATACCTTTTACTGCTACTGCGCCAATTGCACCCTGCCAAGCTCGCATCATATTGAAAACTATATCCCCGGGATGAACCAAGTTATATTTGGTTTTATCTTCAATTTTGATTCGGCCGCGGATGTTTTCTTCATCCGATATTTCTTCTGAAGAAACTGCCGTATGAATTGAAACTGATAATAACGGTAAACCTTCTTCACCTGGTTCAATGCGTTGCCTGAACAAAGCACGGTTTGCGAGTATTTCCCAATGCGCTGGAATCTCGCCGATCCACTCAGCGCCGGAATCGCGCATCGGCACATTGGCGTCAAGACCACGGATGACGGCGTTTTGAATCAGGATTTGTTTGCGCTCTTTCAGCAAGGCGATTTGTTGTTCCTTGATCGCCACGGCTTGGTCAATCTGCGTGGTTTTACGATCCAGAAAAGCGGCGATAGCGGTTTGTTCAAGTAGAGGCGGTACTCCCAAAATGACCGACTTCATCTCGTCATAATGAGTAGTCCAAAGGTCGGCAACAATTCCATGTCCCATGCGATAAAACTCTTCAATAAACGCGTTACTTTTCAAAAGAAAGTTACAGTATTGGGGATAAATTCCGTTTGGCGTCAACACAATATTAATCAGAGAAACAGAGCCATCCCTATCGGAAACTCCACTAGATCCTTTTCGATCTGAGCGACTATTGATGACAAAGTCGCCTTTTTTTACCAATTTTCTATTGTCGCCATCATTAGTTTTTGCGGCAGTATCTAATTGCGGCAATATTCCATTTTTCGTGACTGACAAGGGAGGAAAGTTTTTATCAGAAACTTTTTGCCTGCGTTCTTCAAAACGTGTACCTAAACGAGTTAATGTCCAATGCTCAGGAATCTCCCCCAACCATTCCACGCCGGAATCCTTATAAGCCTCATATCTCGACATTTCCGTCAGTTGCTCAATCATCGTCCGCCTCGTCCGTTTTATTCAGCAATTCCGCCTGTACTTTAATGCGCTCCCGTTCCAACTCGCGTTTCAGCTCGGCTTCGGTCGGTAAAAACGGCAGGTATTTGGCGGCGAACAACTGTTCGCTGTCGGTCAACACCGAATACTTCACGACCGCCTCACTTTTCTGGCTGCACAGGATCAGGCCGATGGTCGGGTTGTCGTCCGCCGAGCGTTGCTGTTGGTCGTAGATGCGCACATAGCTGTCCATCTGGCCGACATCTTGATGGCTGAGCTTGCCCAGTTTCAGGTCAATCAGTAAAAAGCACTTCAGCTTGAAATGGTAAAACACCAGATCGATGTAAAAGTCCTGGTCTTCGGTGCGGATGCGCTGTTGCCGGGCGACAAAGGCAAAGCCTTTACCCAATTCCAGCAGGAAGGCTTGCAGGTTATCCAGCAGGCCTTGTTCCAGATCGGATTCCAACAAATGCTGGCTGGGTAGGTTCAAAAAATCGAGAATATAGGGGTCACGCAATACATCATGGGGCCGCAGTTGCTGTTGCCGCTGGTTTTCATGGGCGATATGCTGCTGCGCCTCGGCTTGAACCAGTGCTTTATCCTGACTGGACAACAGGCGTTCGTAGTAGAGTTTGTCGATCTGCCGTTCCAGTGCCCGCACGCTCCAGCATTGCTGAATGGCTTCCTGCTGATACCATGCGCGAGCTTGGTCGCTTTCGATGCTGGCCAATAGCTTGTAATGCGACCAACTCAATTCGAGAGACACTGTCTCTCGAATTGGAAAGCTTAAATAAAATCGTCGCATTTTACGTAAATTCGTGATGTCTAAGCCTTTACCAAATTCCGCAGTGAGTCGTTCAGAAAGCATTTGCAATTGTTGCTTACCGTAGGCGGCGCGCACCTGTCCCTGTTGTTCATGTTCGACAATCAAACAGCCAATCTGCCAGTAGCATTGCACCATCGCACTATTCACGGCCTGCTGCACTTGCTGACGTGACTGTTGAATAACCAGAGCAATGTTGCTGAAAAGCGGCGCTAGTCCATCGGATAGCGACGGATGTTCGCTTGCTGATTTCAATGGTTCGGCATCGTGCATCATCGTCGCCTATAGCAGGTTTACGTCAATGCCCAGAATATCGGCAATCAAGCCTTCGGCCTGCTTTTCCAGGGCGATGATGTCCTGAGCCACGTCATTCATAGTACGCAGCGGTTTGTGCCGATAGAAATATTTGTTAAAGCTGATTTCGTAACCGATTTTGACCGAATCCAGGTTAATCCAAGCTTCTGCGACGTGCGGTTTCACTTCGGCTCGGAAGTAGCGGTGAATCTGGTCGTTCAATGGCACCGATTCGCTGTCGCGCAAATCGGCGTTGGCTTCGTAGCTGAGGTATTCGCCTTTTTTGCCGGCGGGGTAAACGCCAAAATCGGGTAGCTCATCTTCGCTGCAATCCAGGCGTTGCAAGATTTTTTCAAGCATATCGCCATTGAGTTTGAAGGTTTGCGCGATGACTTTCTCGGCGGTTTCGTCATACCAACTGACGGCGTTGAGGATAGCGTTTTTGTCGCTGGCGGTCAGCTTGATCGCTTGCGCCTTGAGTATGGCGTCGACGGAAACCTTGAATTGGTTAAAATCGCTCGATTGGTCGGTACCGATAGCCGCCATCAAGGCTTGCGCTGTCTGCATCAGGTTTTGTTGTTTCAGCCAGGTATCCAGGCTGAGCAATTTGCTGCGATTTTTGGCGTTGAGACCCAGTTCGTTATCTTCGCACCAGGCCAGAATGGTTTTTTCGTGTTGTTCCAGGCAGCCGGGTTGATAGACGGCATCGCCCCATTGCTGGTAAATCCATTGCATCGGCTGATTTAACGCCTTGTCGAAACGTAAGGTTTCAATCCGTTCCTGGCTAAATTGAGCCTTGCGGCGGTCCGGGCGTTCGATATTGACCTTGTAGTAGCCGAAATCGCTGTTGTCGAAGACCCGAGCGGCGATACCCGCTTCATCAGTTTGACGCTCTTGAGTGGCCAAGTTTAAATAGGTTTCGGCGATGGTCTGGATATGTTCCGGAGCGAATTCGCAGTTTTTATTGCCAAGATTTTTGCGCAGTTTGCGGTAAAGCTGGCTGGCGTCAATCAGTTGTACTTTGCCTTTACGTTCGGGCGCCTTGTGATTGGATAGCAACCAGATATAAGTGGTGATGCCGGTGTTGTAAAACAGGTTGTTGGGCAATTGAATAATGGCTTCCAGCAAATCGTTTTCGATGATGTGGCGGCGAATATTGCTTTCGCCGCTACCGGCATCGCCAGTGAATAAGCTGGAGCCGTTATGCACGGAAGCGATGCGCGAACCACCTTTATTTGAACCAGCGCTTTTATCCAGCGGCTTCATTTTGCTGACCATTTCCATCAGAAACAGCAACTGGCCGTCGCTGGAACGCGGCGTGGCATCTAGCGCTTCCGGCCTGCCCCAATAGTCGTTTAACGTCACCCGAAACCGGGCATCGATCACATCGCCACCGTCTTTGATGTATTTCTGCTCGCTGGCCCAGCTTTTGCCATAAGGCGGATTGGAGAGCATGAAATCAAAGCGGGTGCCGGCAAATTCATCCGTGGACAGCGTGGAGCCGACGCGGATGTTGGCCGGGTTGTTGCCCTTGATCATCATGTCGGATTTGCAGATGGCGTAGGTTTCGTCGTTGATCTCCTTGCCGTACAAATAGACATCGCCAGTCGCGCGAATAGCGCCCTCTTCGTCCTTGATGAAGTTTTGCGACTCAGTGAGCATGCCGCCGGAACCGCAGGCCGGATCATAGATGGTCATGACTGGAGGGAGTTGATCTTTTACCGGATCGAAGATTAGATGGGTCATCAACTCGATCACTTCGCGGGGCGTGAAGTGTTCACCGGCCTCTTCGTTATTTTCTTCGTTGAATTTTCGGATCAGCTCTTCAAAGACATAACCCATGCCCAGATTGCTAAGGACTGGCAGCCGGTTGCCATCAGGATCTTCCTTATCGTACGGTGTGAGGTTGATGTAGGGCGAGGTAAACTTTTCCAGGACGCCGAGCAAAACATCCTTGCCGGCCATGTGCCGAACTTGGGTTTTGAGATTGAATTTGTCGATGATTTCCTTGACGTTGCTGCTGTAGCCGTTCAAGTAGTCTTCGACATTCGCCAGCAGGATTTGCTGATTGTTGGTGGCGGTCTTTAATAATTGGGTGAGCGTCCATTTGCTGGTGTTGTAAAACACATAGCCGGAGGCTTCTTTCAGGCCGTTATCGTCGAGTTCGGTCAGGCCCATCTCGTTTTTCTGGAACGCCAACTCTTCCATGACTTTGTCTTTACTGGGCTCTAACAGCGCATCCAGGCGGCGCAATACTACCATCGGCAGGATGACATCGCGGTATTTGCCGCGGACGTAGACATCGCGCAGACAATCGTCGGCGATCGACCAGATAAATGAAACGAGTTTATTGTGTGCTGCGTGATTCATGCGTGGGTTTTACTTGTCCAATTCGTAAAAAACGTGTCCCTATTTGACTTGTGCCCCACGGGTATTGCGTTTGGGCTTTCAAACCTCGGGAAATTCATAGCCAGGGGCAAACTTGGCACTGGAAACACCGTAGAGCGCCAGGTGATTCCTTAACCATAACCGATATTCATTGCCTTGCTGGCTATGCCCGGATGAGCAATCGACGATCCATTGCCGCAAAACATAGCCGGCAGCGGCGGCTCTCATTTTCAAATGCAATACGCCATCGGTCATCCCATAGTCGTTTTCGATGATCTCGGGGTGCTCCTGATTGGGGTGTGGCACCAAATCCAATTCCACGATCCTGTTCCATTGAATGTCTGCACTAGGCAGTTCGTGAGGTAACACCTGTCCCTCTTCGATTAACTGGCTTCTCGGTATCCGAGTGATGACGAAATCCAGAAAATCGGGTCTTTTACGATCATAGGCGCGGACGTGCCAACGCAAGCCATCATTGACCAAAGCAAACGGCGCGATTTCGCGTGTCGAAAATCCGCTGCTATGTGAGGTGTAGTCGATGCTGACGATCTTTCGTTGGTGGATCGCTCGAGCAATTGGTGCCAGGATTTCCATCGAAGGCTGATTAAGCACTTTCGGTAATTCGCATGTCAGCAACGGCTCGCTACTGCCTCCGATGCCATCGCCGAATCCGCGTGATAGCGCGGTTAATACACGTTCCGCAGAGTGTTGGAATGCCGGAGAGAATGTTCGTGCAATTACGTAGGATTTGGACTTGTTATCAAAATCGATGTTGTTCGGGAACAGCTCGCGGTACAGGGCAAAATCTCTTGTAGCAACCGCGGGCGCTATACCGAACCGCTGCATTAAGTCTTGGCGCCCAATGTCTCCAAGAAAATACAAACGAAATTCAATAAAGATGAGCCGTTCTCGTTGAGCTTGGCTCTGTGCTTCTAAGGTTGATGTTGGTTGCGTTTCGCTATTCATAGAGATGCATTCTAAAGACTTTAACGCATAAATCAACTTTTTGAATAATTGACATGATCAATTTGATTATATATTATTTCCATATAGATCATTTTTTATAACCTATAGGAGGTGATATGGCTACAAATCCACCCGCAGGCGATGGTCATCGCAATGGCGCCGTGCGTGAACGCTCGCAAACCCAAACGCCTTCAGGCCATTGGGTCAAGCGTGACACAAATACCGGTCGATTCATGGATGTTAAGTCCGACGGCAAGCCGTTCAAGGGCGTAACGAAGGAAAAGTAATTAACCCGCGGCTTTTGACGGTTGAGATGACTCGATAAAGCCGCATTCATAACTCAATAGTTGGAGGCCCCATGGGTCGCAGAAGAAGAAAATCTACATCGGAAGGCTTGTTTGATGTTCTGTCCGATTTAACCGATATGTATTGGCCGGTCGGTGGGGTTGTCGGCGCTGTTTTGACGTTTGCGTCATTTTGGACAGCGGACTGGGCCGTTGACCAATATATAAGAGCATCAACTTCGCCATATCTAGGGCAATCCGTTCACATCTTTGGCTGGATATATTTTCTGCTGCCACTGATGATCGCTGCTCTAGCAGTGCTTTTTGGCGTGAAGTCATATCAAGCTTTCGCTAGAGATCATCGCTATTGAATTAGTCCTCCCCCTCAATCTACCGCCTTAATAACCCACTCAAAACACAATATATATGATATTGACTTAGATTTTATCACTGTATATAGTATTTAGCACTCACCACAATAGAGCGCTAACAACGCTCAGCTCCCACGACCTCTCAACAAAGGAATAAGCTAATGACTACAACCCATAAAGTTTTCTTTTATCCGGTAGGCAATGGCGATACGAGTCAGATAGTTTTATCGAGTGGTCGGCGAGTGCTATTTGATTTTTGCCATCGCCGCAACGGTGAAGACCAAGACAGTCCATTGATAGATCTCAAGTCGCAACTTAAACAAGAGTTAGCTGCAGAAAATCGTGATTATTTCGATGTGGTTGCGTTTACACATGCTGACCTGGATCACATTTGTGGCAGTACGGATTTCTTTGAACTGCAATATGCAGCTAAATATCAGGGTAATGATCGTATCAAAATTAAGAAGTTATGGGTTCCAGCGGCAATACTGCTCGAAGAAGCTACTAATGACCAGCAGAGCGACGAATTTGTCATTCTCAGGCAAGAAGCAAGATATAGATTACTTGAGGGTAAGGATATCTTGGTTTTTTCCAAACCACCTGCTTTGATGGATTGGTTAATACCAAAACTTAAGGAAAGAGGTGAACTACCCTCTGCACGAGATCACTTGTTCGTAGACGCAGGAAAGCTGGTTCCAGGATTTTCGCTATATAGCGACGGAGTTGAGTTCTTCTGCCATTCGCCATTTATTAAACACTGTGAAGATGGCTCAGATGTCATTAGAAATCGTGCAGCCTTGATTCTTAATGTCCGCTTCCTTGCCGATGGTTTGACTTATGACTTCCTGCAAGTTGGTGATGCCGAGTGGGAGGTGCTTGAAGAGATCGTGACGATAACCCGTGCTCATAACAATCATGATCGACTTAAATGGAATCTCTACAATCTTCCTCATCATTGTAGCTATCTGGCAATGAGTGATGACAAAGGGGAAAAAGAAACGACACCTAAACCTTTAGTTAAGGAGTTGTTGCTTCAAGGCAAAAAGGACGCATACTTAGTAAGCTCCAGCAAACCTATTCTTGATAACAAGGATGGGTATGAGCAAATTCAACCTCCTCATATTCAAACTCGAAAAGCCTATAACCGCTATCTTCGAGAAGTTGGCGGGCGAACACTTTTGGTAACCATGGAAGAACCAAACTCTAACAAGCCGAAACCCTTGGAATTTACTATCTCGTTTTCTGGGGTCATATTTAACCGAAGCACAGCAAGTGTTGGGGCTGCAGCTATTATCACATCCAGACCACCCCGAGCTGGCTAATGAATACCCAGTACTTTTCGCTGGAAAATGTTGTCGAACTGGAAAATAGCTCGCAGCTTAAAAGCCTGCGAGCTCAGGCAATCTATGCAGCTACTAATCAGAATAATGATTTTCACATTCAACAATTATTCAAAAGTATTAATGACGCGCTTCCTGCCATTGAATACATCGTTCTTGATGTAGAGTGTCATAGCATCCCTCCGAACAATGTTTTCGGGATCAATTTCCGTGAACGGCTGGCTATTTGCATTCCAGAGAATTCAACAAAAATTGTTGAAGTGTTGGCGCTACGTAAAGATTTTCCGCTTTTAATGCATCTGAATAGCGTCAGGGAGAACACGCCTGCCAATTTATGTTTATATTTCGAGCCTCCTATTGCAGTTTTAAGAACATGGACTGCGGAAAACTTTCTCCGCCGTGTGCAATGGTGGCTTGAGAAATCCGCTACCGGAGAACTTCATCCAGCCGATCAGCCTGTCGAACAATTATTTTTTAACTCGCCATACGAACTGATTTTGCCATGGGATTTCGATACGCTTATCGAAGACCAGAGTCAAAATTTCTTGATTGCAACAGGGCCCCAAAGAGCAAATGAAAGTGTTACGTTTTTTATCTTGCCAGCTTCTCAAGCCGAATCCAATAAATTTAGTATTAAACCCATCACGCTTCGATTACCGCCAATTGTTCATGGTCATGTTGAGCATAACCCATCAACTTTAGGGGAATTGGCAGATCTGCTAAATCAGCGAAATGTCGATTTAAACTCAGATCTCCAACGTCAAATTGAACAATTAGTCGATGAAAAAGGTGTTCCGGTCAATTCAGACGGAACCCTGACTGTAATACTGTTATTTATCCCCATCTGTAGGAGCGAAAATACGACACCCGAAAAAATAGCTGTACGTGCTTTTTTAATGCAAACAGGCGCCTTAAATTTGGGTAAGGAACTGGGAACATTGATTGTTCACAACCAGTTGTTTTACAAAGATGGCCTCGGCAAACTTTCTGTCAGCCAAAACGCTTCTTGGCGCGAAAATTTGCTTTTCCCATTGGAGATTTTGCGGACTTTGGATTCCGCAACCGCTCGCGCGCAGTCTGGATTGACGGATATAGGTGAGCAAAGTGTCCTTATTGGAGCTGGTTCCCTCGGTAGCGCAATGCTGAATTTATGGGCGCGAAGTGGATGGGGTCAATGGACCGTAGTGGATAAGGATCATTTAAAGCCACACAATCTGGCTCGTCACATTGCCTTTGGCACACAACTGGGCCTTAATAAGTCAGAAGCCGTAGCAGATTTGCATGATGCGATGACAATGGGGGCAAGCTCGATTGTTGCAATTTGCGACGATGTAACAATTCCAAGTTCAAATACTAAAGAAGCCCTGTCTACAAACAAACTGGTTGTCGACGCATCGACGACTTTAGATTACCCCCGTTTTGCTAGCTTGCAGGATAATTTTGCGAGACATATATCAGTCTTTATAACCCCCGATGGTAATGCAGCAGTGCTTCTTGCTGAAGATAAAGCACGTGCAATTCGCCTTAGAACAATTGAAGCTCAATACTACCGTGCTGTAATCAATAGCCCTTGGGGTGAAAACCATCTTAAAGCCAACCTTGGAACGTTTTGGAGCGGTGCTAGTTGTCGTGATATTTCTACGGTCTTACCTTATTCCAGAATAATTGCACACGCAGCAACACTAGCTGAACAGGTTCAACAAATCTCCATCCATCCCGAAGCAGCTATTCGTATTTGGGAGCGAGACCCCGAATTGGGCAATGTTAATTCTTATCAACAGGCCGTTTATCAAGAAAGAAAACTAGATTTCGAAAATCTTGAAATTAGTATTGATTATGGATTAGAAGAAAAGCTTCGAAGTCTTCGGAATCTTGCTTTACCCTGCGAAACTGGAGGCGTATTGATTGGTTATATCGATTTCAATATCAAGTCTATAGTAATCGTTGACGCATTGGTAGCACCTCCAGACAGCGTGTCAACGATAAATTCATTTGAAAGAGGCACAGTAGGTCTTATGGAGAGGATCGCCGAAGCTTCTAAAAGAACAGCCGGTATTGTCCAATATATCGGTGAATGGCATAGCCATCCGAAAAACTATTCCGCTACGCCGAGCCAGAATGACATATCTCAATTAACCTATCTTAGTTTAAATATGGCTGACGATGGGCTACCTGCCATCTCGCTTATTGTCGGTGAACATGACATTCGAATATTGAAGGGGATTGTAGACTAATGAACACATCGATTTCGAAAAACAAACCAATTTCCTTAGCGCTTTCGGGTGGTGGCATACGCGCTATGGTGTTCCATTTGGGAGTACTTCGCGTTCTGGCTGAAAGAGGCTTGCTAGAGGAGGTTCACCGCATTTCTACGGTTTCTGGTGGAAGTTTATTGATCGGTCTGATGTTAAAAGAAGCAGAAATGCAATGGCCAACATCCACGCAATTTCTGAATGAAATATACCCTACGCTACGAGAAAAACTTTGTAGCCGCAGTTTGCAGTGGGGTGCAGTGCGTCAACTTCTGAAACCCCAAAATTGGCAATTTCTATTTTCCCGTGCAAATCTCCTTGCTTTGGCATTAAAACAGGAGTGGGAAATTATCGAACATCTTGACAATTTGCCTCAAACACCAGAGTGGTCAATTAACGGAACGACCGCTGAAAACGGAAAGCGATTTCGGTTCAAACGCAATAGCATTGGAGATTACACCATTGGATATGCTGCTCCCGGTAAATTTCCCTTGGCAAATGCGCTAGCTGTATCCGCAGCATTTCCCGGAGGGTTCGGACCACTCCAGATTGATACTACCGAATTTCAGTGGTTCAAACGATCATCATGGAATGCGCCAACTGGTGAAGAACAGAAGATTGACTTAAGTTTTAGACAACTTCATCTATATGATGGTGGTGTGTACGACAACCTCGGGCTTGAACCCTTATTTGACGGTGGAAATGGAAAGCCAAAACACCGAGGTGAACTTATAATCGTTTCTGACGCTGGAGCCCCCCTCAAGACTGGCTTTTCATATTTTGCTCTGAATCCTTTCCGGCTGGCCAGAGTCGCTGACATCATGTCTGACCAAACCCGTGCATTACGCGTTCGATCTTTTGCCAATTTTCTAAAACAAGAACCTTTTGGTGGTGCTTATTTATATATTAATTCTCCAGTTACTGAAGGTTTGGAATGTGAGTCTTCGAGGTTTGCAGCCGGATTTCCAACTACCCTTCGAAAACTTAAACACAATGAGTTTGACTTGCTGGCAGAACATGGATATCGCGTTACTCTTCAAGTAGAAACACAATATGGATTAACAAAACCAAATGTCTAATGCACTTAGGTCGGTAGTAACTCGTTTTCGGGCTTATCAGTTGGGTCAAGCAGGATCATCGTTCTCCTATTATGCAAATGATCATTTCACATTAATCGAAAGTGTGATTACTGATTTAAACAACCCTCAGCTTAAGGATGAACTCTTAATCTGTGGAAAAACTAAGATTGACACACTACATATAACAAGCTGGGACCAGGATCATTGCAGCACCTCTGGATTAAACTGGATATTAACCAACCTGCTACCGATTAAAATTGAATATCCAGGATATGAACCGCACACAGAAAACGGCAAAGCGTGTTTATCTAAAATTAGAGCATATCAGCGTGAATCTAAATCAAACGGATATTTGGTTAAAACACAATCTATAGATCCACCGTATATCGCCTCTTTGAATACTGCATCTGAATTAGGCTACAGAGACATTTTTTATCATCCCAAGCAGCTATATTCTTCAGCGAACAATAATTCGACGATTAAATTCTTCCGCCGTGGATCATTTAACGTACTGAGCCTAGGTGATGTTGAGGATCAAAATATCGCTGCAATGCTGCGTCGATGTAAAACACTCTGTCGCGAAGTGGATATTATGATTCTCGCACATCACGGAGCTGACAATGGCTTTACTAACAAGAAATTTCTTGAACATATTAGGCCTTCGGTTGCAATTTGTAGTAGCAACTTTGACAATCAGTATGACCACCCCAGTACTGAAGTTAGAAAGCTGCTATATGAACAAGATATTCAACTTGTTACAACTAAAACCGGCGATGTAGTAATCGAGTCAACGGGTAATCATAGCTCAAGCTATCAAGTAACAAATCTTTATAGCAATTCAGAGAAAATATCGTCATCCACTAAATACAAGCCACGAAAAGCACACTGGCTATCCATGAATTCTGATAGTTTTCGGAACTTACTTAGACCAGGTTTTAAGGGAATAAAACGGTAGTAAAAACTTCTGTAATAGCAAACAATGATGTCCGATTAGCCGAAATTATTCGGCTATCGTGGGCTATAGCCAATTGCCGCCAAGCCGCTTTTGATCTTTTCCGCAGCTGCTTGCATCCGGTAAGCCTCATCACCATCTACAGCATTAGTGCGAAATTCGGCAAACCGACACGCTTTAAAAACTGCGCCAGATCCCAAGCTTCCTGATCGGATAATGACACCATCAAGGTTATTTCATCCCGGTTCGTGATCATCTTGACCCCGCCTTACCGGTGTTTTGCGATGAATCGGATTCATCCATCACGGATTCGTCTTCGGTTACGGTTTCCGGCTCATCTTGAAGACCAGATTCTTGCCGAGCCAACCGCACCTCTTCACCATGCCCTTGTGCATACGCTTCCCGATGCGCCTGCCGTTCGATGGTGACAATTCGATTAGCCAAACGCTGTAACCGTTGCTGCCAATGGTACCGGGCATCCACACAATGCTTATTGTCGATGACCTGGCATAGCCACAAGGTATCCATGACCATCATCAGTTGATCGAGCAGTCGAATCAACTCTACAAACTGGGCAATTTGCGGCGAGGCAATCCGAGCCACGAATTCGCGGGGATGGGTGTAGGTGGGTATTTCAGCAATCCCGTTATCCGCTTTCAATTTCTCCAGACGGGCTTTTTCCTGCTGAAGTTGTTCGGCACATTCGGTAATCATCATACTGACAATAGCTTCAATTTCATCGACGGCTTGTTCCTGACCAACGATGCGCAAAATCACATCAATCGCATACAGCGATCGAATCAAGCGCTCATAACTATTGCGTATGACGCGAATGGCTTGCTCGCTGTTAATCTTGAAAGTTCGTTCAAACACCGGACGGCTAATCGCAAGTCGAGCGGGTTTAATCGTTGCGGAAATTTCTGCCATTTGCGTTCCTGGTTCACGATGAGGGATAGCACCCGATAGTAAGCCAAGATTTTTTAATGCCTTTTGCAGCTAATGACGAATACGACATTTGCTGCAAGATCCCTCCAAATGTTTTCTGCTTCAATGGCCTCGACAGTTGTTTGATGGCCAAACCGACAGTGCTTTTGCTGAAACGGTTTCCTGTCAGCAACTCCACCCAACCCTTCATGTTGTCTTTCAAGACGACTGAATCCGGCATTAGCCGGCGTTCCGTTGTTAAGCGGCGGCGATGGTGTTCATCGTCGTATCAGGTGCGTCAAGCCTGATGTGATTTTGTTTTTACCCTGTCCGGGAATGTATTTTCCCAACCGGGATGATGCCTCCAGGACGATCCCCATCACCGCGCAGATGGGTTTATTTTTAACTGTCGGGCGCGGCCGATTGGAGGATTTGATCATGGCAAACCGTGGTGTGAATAAAGTTATTTTATTGGGTCGTCTTGGCGCTGATCCGGATATTCGGTATCTACCCAATAACGGCGGCAAAGTGGTTGCAGTGCGTTTGGCGACCAGCGAAGTCTGGAAAGATACAAAAAACGCCAAACAAGAACGTACGGAATGGCATCGGGTGGTTTTTTTCAAAAAACTGGCCGACACCGCTGGCGAGTATTTGAAGAAAGGTTGCCAGATTTACGTGGAAGGCACGCTTCGCACTCAGCAATGGGACAAAAATGGCGAAAAGCGCTACCGCACGGAAGTCGTGGCTCATGAACTGCAAATGCTGGATCGCGCAGGCGATTCGTCTGGCACCAATGGCCATGCCCATCCGACTTCTTCACCATCCACTGCATCTGATGCTGCAGGTATGGATGAGGATTTCGATGATATCCCGTTTTTCTGATCAACCGCTTTAGTGACTTTCGGCCAACCGGCTTGAACTACTCACAATTTGCCGAATAGCGTTGCTATGTCGGTGTTTTTTACCCCATGGGGACGTCATTCCCCGACTGGGGCATTGCGTCCTCACTTTTTAAGGAGACACGCAATGAGCAATCAATCCCGTACCCATTACCCACCCAAAACCCGCAATCTGCTGATGCCGATTGACGCCAACCAGGTCTATGGCCTTTCCGAGCAATCCTGGAAAGTGCTTACCGAAGTGACTTTCCCAACGGCTAAAACGCCCGAAGCCATCTTAATGGCGCTGGATTACTGCAAAGCTCGCAAGCTGGATATTTTCAAAAAGCCGGTGCATGTGGTGCCGATGTGGAGTGCCGCCTTGGGCCGTAATGTCGAAACCGTTTGGCCGTCCATTATGGAAATCCAGACCACAGCCTCGCGCACCGGGGTTTGGGCTGGAATGGATCGCCCCGTATGGGGACCCGATATCACCAAAACCTTTAGCGGTCGCTATAAGGACGACAACGACCAATGGCAAGAATCCAGTGTCACCGTGACGTTTCCCGAATGGGTTGCGGTAACCGTGTACCGGATTGTCAGCGGCAAGCGCTGTGCCTTCACCGAAGAAGTGTATTGGCAAGAAGCGTATAGCACCGCTGGCGGTAAAAACTCGCAAGTACCCACCGCTATGTGGATCAAACGGCCAAAAGGTCAGTTGGCCAAGTGCGGTAAAGCGGCTTCACTGCGTGCGGCCTTTCCTGAGGAATGTGGCTATGCCGCAGAGGAAATGGATGGCAAAAGCATCGACGACATCAATGATGGCAGTGTGATTAATGGCACAGCCAGTCGCGTTGACGAAGCAGTGTTTCGCGATGATGCGAATGTCGGCACTGTTGAGCCACCGCGGGTGATTGATCTATCGATGATTTCACCCAAGGTGCAAAAAGCGGTTAGTGAACTGGTCCGACGTACCGCGTTGGCTGGGGCCTGGAAAGCGGCTTACGACTATGCCAACAACAAGTTTGTCGGACTGGATTTGACCTTTGCCATTGCGGAATTGGACAAAGCCTCGACAGCGGCCATGGCAACGTCAACTGATGCCCAGCATCCGATTGACAGCACGGCCATACCGCCGATGTCCGATCCTGCTTCTGAAGCGCTCACCCAAGCACGGGAAACGCTCGGCACGCATCGCTAATCGTTTGATGTTTTAACCTTTAACTGCCAGCCACTCGCTGGTCATTTTCAACCCTACCAGGGCGCCTTGTATCGCCCTTGGGGTGATTGTCATGGCGCCTTTTTACTGAAGGAGATGTCATGAATGCTATTGATCAATCATCAAACCGCCTACCGTGTCATACCGACTGGCATCGTTACGATTCACCAACGGTATTACGCCGACATGGACGCAGTTACTTGGAGCGCAGCATAAATCCAGGCCATTCGGTGCATGAAATTCCTGTGCCTAGTCCGACTGAATTGCAAAGTTTGGTCGAAAGCTATGGCGGGCTTTATCTTGCTAATGTCGATCAGATTTTGCTGGTCTTTGCGGATTATCACTGGGCCAGGCGCTGTAATCATCAACTCGTTAGGCGCGGGTTATCGACACTGCACCTCGGTTGTCATATTCGCTTGCAGGAGCAGTCGTGATGAACATCATCAATGTCTCGCAGCGATCGGACGAATGGTGTGCTTGGCGAGCCCAAGGCGTCAGTGCCAGTGAGGCGGCGATTATTATGAATCGTTCGCCACACAAAACCCCTTGGCGCTTGTGGGCCGAAAAGGTCGGCCTCGTGCTCAAAGCTAACCTAGATAACAATCCGTTGATTCGGATCGGTATCGCGCAAGAACCTGAAGCCTTACAACGCTTCGAGGAACAGCACGATGTCATGCTACTACCACTTTGTGCAGAGTCCGAGCAGTTTCCACTGATGCGGGCGTCGTTTGATGGCTTATCGGACACAAACGAGCCGGTAGAAATCAAATGTCCGCATGAATCGACCTTTCTGGATGTCGTGCTCAACCGCGAACAATCCGAAGCCTATCAGCTTTACTGGTGCCAAGTGCAACAGCAAATACTGGTAGCAGAGGCTCAACGCGGCTTTTTGTTTTTCTACCATCAAGGTCAGGACGTGACGTTTGAGATCCAACGGGATGAGGTATTTCTCAGTCAGTTGGTCGATACCGCCATGGAATTCTGGGCAAAGGTCAAAAACCGCAAGGAACCTGACAAGCAACCGGAGCGGGATTTGTATTTACCGCAAGGTCTGTCTGAACAGCAATGGCAGCAACTGGCGGCGAACTATCGCAGCCATGCCACGAAAATCGACGACTTGAAAGCCCAGCTTAAAGCTTTGGAAGCCCATCAATCCGACATCGAGCAAAACCTGGTGTCGTTAATGGGTGAGTATCTGCTGGCTGAACATTCCGGATTACGGGTCAGTCGTTTTCAGAGCCAAGGCGCGATTGATTACAAAGCGGTGATGAAGGCGTTATTGCCGGATGTCACCGACGCTGTACTCGACCGCTACCGTAAATTGCCCACTCCAAGGGTGCGCATTACCTGTCGTGATGACAGCGGTCGGCTCGCGGAAGTGCCTTTTGATGCGGAAGTCTTAAAAGACATCGCAGGCGTGGATTACTGGTTCTGAGCTACGGGTTCAGTCTCGGCATAAACGCTGTTAATTAGTTTGTCAAACACTCTGGTTCGCCAGATATTCATTCCTACCCGACGGGGATACTGTTCCCGTCCGGGGATCGGTGTGCCCCTGCTTCGGGTAATAACCTCAAGCAAAGGAGTTCACTATGTATCAATCTTATTCGATTGCCGATACCTTCGGCATTACAGCCCCTGCTTCCATGAAAGTGGAAGGTTTCAAACCAGGCCAAAATGCTTATGTACCGGCGCAAAAGCCGTACGTGTTTCGCAAGGATCACTTGCGCGACGTGCTGGCATTTTTAGGCGCTCACAATGGCGACGGTTTATACCTGACCGGCCCTACCGGTTCCGGAAAAACCTCGTTGTTGGAGCAAGTCGCGGCGCGTCTCCATTGGGGCGTGCATCCGGTCACCGGTCACGGTCGATTGGAACTTAATGATCTGCTCGGCCAGTACATGCTGGTCGACGGCGGCGCGATGAAGTGGATCGATGGTCCGTTGACTCTGGCGGTACGCTTGGGTCATGTGCTGTTGATCAACGAAATCGATGCCATCGATCCTGCCGAGCTGATTGGCTTGAATGAAATTGTTGAAGGGAAACCTCTAACAATTCCGCAGACTGGCGATGTGATTACGCCGCACCCTAAATTCCGTTTGGTCGCCACCGGCAATAGTGCTGGTAGTGGCGATCAGTCGGGCTTGTACCAAGGTGTATTACGTCAGAACCTAGCCTTCTTAGACAGGTTTCGACTGATGGAAGTCGGCTACCCCGAACCCGAAGACGAAATGAAACTGCTGGCCGATGTGGTGCCGAGTATGCCGGAAACGGTACGCGAAAGCATGATCAAAGTCGCCAATCAGATTCGTAAAGTCTTTGTCGGCGGTGCCGATGGCGGCGGCATGTTATCGGTGACCTTATCCACGCGCGGTTTAGTGCGCTGGGCATCGTTGGTGGCCACCTTCAAAAGTGCGCCTAATGCCTTGGCCTATTCCCTGGATCGGGCCTTGACCTTTCGAGCTGAACCTGCTGAACGCGAAGCGATTCATCGCATCGCCAAGGATGTGTTTGGTGATGACTGGCAGGTCTAGTCATGGCCGCCTGGAATCTCTATCGTCATCGTAACCCTGACGGCAGTTCCAAAGACTGGGCAATCAGGGGTAATTCGGATGGATCAATAACGACGCGTTGGGGGAAAACGGCAGATCGATTGCCGGGCGTTAGCAACCGATACGGCGTTGAGCAACTCGACATCGAACGACAAAAGCAAGCCAAAGGCTATGTCTTGGTCGGCGCAGTTGAAATTGATGTGAACGGTAATGTGGTGTTTCCGGGCAAGACTCCGGCAACCCAGCCACAAAGACCTGAACCTGATGCAAATCCCGACCCCGAGCTACCTCCACCCGTCGATGCGCTGTATTGGACCATCGAATGTCGAGCGAAACAGGCCATTCGAGTGGAATTGGGTATCGAGGTCAGGCGACTGATCGGCGTTATTCAAACCTTGTCGGATCAACATGCTACGCCTGCACAAGACTGGGATGGCTGGCAACAATTGATTAATGCCACCCTCAATGCCGAAACCTTTGAACTGAACGGCCAGATTAAATCAGCGCATGGCATTCTGCCTTGGTTGTTTTTACTGGCATTGAAAGCAAAAGGCTTCAAAGGCGTGGACATCGATATTGCCACCGAAACCGCCCGAGACCTCTCGGTCGATCTGAAAGCTGAACAGGACGTGCTGACATTGTTTGGCACTGATCTGGACAGCATTCGCGACACCGCAGAAGTGTTAGGTCTGCTCAAACCCCGATTAAATCTGGCAGCGGCCATGTCCGACACGGACGACTGCTGGTTTTAACCGGTTTGGTATTTTCATTTAACCCGATAGGGGCACATCGGCCCCGGCGGGGATGGGTGTGCCTCTCATTTTAGGAGGTTCCTATGTCTAATGAAACACAAGTAATTTTAGACCGCGTGGTCTTGGTAAAAGTGGATGCCAATATTTACGGCGCCCGCAAGAAACTGAAAAAAGAAGACCTGGTGCTGGCCGATGGTAGCAAATTGCCGCCGGAGGACTTAGCCAGCCTGGGATCAAAACGTTTGCTCGATCCCGATAAGCTGACGGTATTTAACCGCCTGAAGAAAGAAGCCGAACGCATTTGTTTGCGCGTCGGCACCCGCTTTCTGGGTGGCTTTGCCGTGCCGGTTGAGTCCGCTGCCGGTATTACCGCAGAACTCGAGCGCATTGCGCTGGATTTTGCAGCAGCTAAAACCGAGTTTATTGCCGGTTACGATGCGGCGGTGACGGACTGGGTGGTTCGCCATCCGGAATTTGCCGGCATCATCGAGCAAGCCGTGGATTCGGTGGAGTTTGTCTCAACGCGATTGTCGTTTGATTTTCTGGTGGTCAGTGTCGGGTTACCCGAAAGCTTGCCACCGGCGGATGTTGCACGACTGGACAGCAAAATCGGCTCGCTCAGTGAGCAGATGTTCTACGAAATTTCCGTGGAAGCCAATCAACTCATCGAACAATCGCTGCTAGGTAAGGAGCAAGTGACGCGGAATGCGTTACGGCCGATTCGCCGCATGCGGGATAAACTCGATGGATTGGGCTTCCTGGATCATCGGGTCGCGCCGGTCGTCAGCACCATTGACGATCTACTGGCAAGAATTCCCAACAAAGGCGCCATTGAAGGCCCCATTTTGCAGGAGATTCTGGCCACAGCCATGCTGTTGTCCGATCCGGATAAAACCCGGCGGCACGGTGAAGGGCTGTTGGTTAATCAAACACCCGTTGTTGAAGAGACGGACGTTGATGAAATCGTCGAACACGCGGAGTTAGAGCCACCAACGGTACCAACAGCAACATTAGTCGCAACCGAACCAACACCTGTCATTGTTGAAACCGTTCCAGACAGCCACGATTTTACCGATCTGTTTGACGGCATCTTCGACGATGAACTCGAACCGGAATCTTCGGCCGACGACTGGGCGCTTGAGATCTTGCTGGAGAAAAGCCAGGCCAAACTGGAAACCGGTAACTTTGCAGATGAATCCAACCCGTCAGAGCATTCAGCACAACCTGAAACGGTGACTGAGGGAAGCGATGACGAGGCGAACGATTCTGACCAGGACTACTGGTTCTGAATGCACTGACACCCTTTTACACTTCACCCACTGGGGCAAATTCATGTCCCGCTGGGGTCATGGTTTGCCCTGACTTTTGGAGCACACCATGAAAAATAGAACATTACACAACGCATTCCCCATTGTTGCGGCCGCTATTGGCAATCGCTTTGGCGTCAAAGTCAGTGTCGGTGGCAATCAAGCCTATACCGATGGTCGATCGATTCAACTGCCGGCCTATGAGGGTGACGATCCCGATTATCAGGATGTCGCTTGGGGGTTGTTGGCACATGAAGCGGCGCATATTCGCTATTCGGATTTTACGCTGCGTTATGGCAGTTCGGTATTACGTCGACGCTTATGCAATGCAATTGAAGATGTCCGCATCGAGCACGAACTGGCCAAGGACTTTCCGGGTACTAAGCTAACGATACGCACCGTGATTGAAAAGATGATTGCCAAAGGCGACTTTGTTGCCAGCAATATCAATGATCATCCGGCCAATATTCTGTACAGCTTTGTCTTGAAGAGCCTGCGAGCCAGGGTGTTGGGTCAAGCGGCGTTATTGCCATTGGTCGAGCAAACCGAAGCGGTACTGAAAGCGAAGTTTCCGAAAGGTGCGGTAACGCGCCTGAAAGGCTTGTTGTCCGAAGTGCCGGATGACTTGCAATCGGAGAGTGATTGTTTGCAATTGACTGATCGCATCCTGACCATGATTGAGCAGGAATTCGAGCAACAACAGCAGCAGAACCAAGCACAGCCATCGGCGGATGAGGAAACCACGCCTGAACCGGATGATCCGAATCAGAATGCTGAATCAACCGATTCGGACGATTCGAATGGCTCTGATTCCCAGGATGAAATGGAGCCCGATGAACAGTTACCCACCGACACTGATGACGAATTGTCGTCAGAATCAGCGGGTAATGATGCGTCTGATCCAGAAAATCCTGACGATGAACCGGCAATGCTATCCGGCAGTTCGACATCCACCCCGCAAGGTGAAGATGAAGAAAACGCGGAGATTGCCGATCCGATGGGCGTATTGCAAACCCTGTTGTCCGCTGGTGACAGTGATATCGACCAAGAACTTTTCGAGTCGTTGAAATCGGCATTGTCGCTGGCGTCAGAAAATGTATCGGAATTGCTGATGCCCAGTGGCCTAGAGCCACCTATGGACGATCAGTCTGGTGCGTTTTTACTGCGCAAGGTGCAAGGCGAATCGGGAAAAATCCGCGCCGCGTTGCAAGGCCTGGTGCAATCGCAAACCTTAAACCGGTCGCAACATGCGTGTCGTGGACGGCGGATGGATGGCAAGCGTCTACACCGTTTACCACTCGGCGAAACCAAGTTGTTTCAGCGTAAGCAGACCAAAGCGGCACCCAATACGGCGATCCATTTGTTACTCGATAAATCCGAAAGCATGGGTTATCAGGTAACCGATAGCCAAGGCCAACCCATCGGATCGCGTATGCCGATTGCGTTGGAAGCCAGCTTGGCGCTTGCGTTGGCCTTTGAAGGCATTCCTGGGGTTAATCCCGGCGTCACGGCGTTTCCAGGCCATCACGATGATTCGGTTTTTCGTCTTCTCGAGCATGGCCAACGCGTGAATAGCCGAACCGGAGCCTTTCCGGTAGCAGCTACTGGCAGTACACCGATGACCGAAGCGATTTGGTTTGGTGCGGCGTCACTGCTGCGATGCCGGGAACCGCGCAAGGTGTTGATGGTGATGACCGATGGCCAACCCAACGATACCCTGAGCACGCTGGAACTGTTGCAGCGTTGCCGCGATAGTGGCATTGAAACGGTCGGCATAGGTTTAGGCTTGGATGTCAGTCATCTATTCCCGATGGCCATCACCATTAATGACCTTTCAGAGCTGAGAGCACAATTGTTCGAACTCTCGAAAGCGGTGTTGTTGGCGGCGTAATTCTTAGCCAGTCAATTATCCGTAGCCCAATCCTTAGGTATTAACCTGGCGATTGTGGCTATGGGTAGCTGATTACAACACGCAGTTTGTCGAATGCACTCACTTCCTGGAGCCCATTCGACAAACAGACATTTCATGCGTTCTTTCCAGAATGCTGAATCCGACTTCAGTCGGCGTTCCGTCTTTAGGCGGCGAGCACGTTAAACCGTGATCGTGTCGGGTGCGTTAAGCCCGATGTAAATCGCAGTGGTACTACCCTCTGCAAATCCTAAACCCGCTTCGGGCGACCATCGCCCGGCCGGGTGCTGTTCATTCGAAGTGTTTTCGTAAATTTTTAAAGGAGAACTTCAATGAACTTTATTTTCGGCATCATCTTATTGGCGATGTTCATCCTTGCCTTGCGAGTGATTTGGGCAACGGCGTTGCAACTGCTAAGCGCATTGAAACACGCCGCTCAAACGTTTCACCGTTATCGCGCGCAGCGTTTGGCGCGAAACCGGCTACCGGTGATTATGCCTCGTAGCAGAGAAGACTTGGACTGGTTGGCGATTTCGGATTCGGTGCGCCAGGAAATTCAGACGCGCAATCACGGTGTCAATCGAGAGGCGGTCCGACTGGAAGCACAATTACAGGCCAAGTTAAAAACCATCGAGATCTATGAGGCGGATATTCAAATCGCCAAACTGGAACGGGATTTGTTGAAAATCAAACCAATGATCGAAAGTCCCGAGCCTGAAGTCAAAAAAACTCGGCGCTCTAAAAAGCAGTCGGTTGCGGTTGCTGGTGTTGAGGCTCAGAAAGTTCCTCATCAGGTATCCCAACTTCGGGCAGCACTGAAAGGGAATGGTTTATCGACGCCAGTCAGTGAGTCTGTCCGCCATTGAATACCGCAAGCGTCGCGCCGTTTTGTGTCATCACGGTGCGTACCGGCCTGACCAAGTCAATCGTGGGTTCGTCTAAACGAAAGCGGTCCGGTAACAGCGATTGGAGATCCTCAAAGGTTTCCCGTCGCAATTGTCGGATATTGCTCAACAACTCCCAAGCTCGCTTCGGATCGTTGATGTTTTGCAAAACATCGGCTTCCGCGGCATCCAACTTGGTCAAAATTATTTTGCAAAGATTTAACGCATTCAGTCTGGGATCGAGTGGTATTGCCATCGATTTTCGTACTGGTTGCGTGCTCTCAGTCTGCTTAGGACTGAGGAAATCAAAAATGCGCAAAATATCGTCAAACATGGTTATTTCTCTGTTTTTTAGTGCGTTTTAGCCACCATATACCGATTTTTGTGCAAATTCAACCCCGATGTGTAAGTCGAATTTCGGCTTTATTCAGCGATTTTTACCTGCAGGAACCTCATCCTGCCGGGTGGTCGTTCCTGCGTTTTTTGGAGGACATGACCATGAAAACAATCAACCAACCCAGCGTTGGTGCAACCCCTGCCGAAATCAGCGCGGTTCGCTATCTGAATCAGTACCGCTGCCCTTACTGCCAGACCGAATGGGAGGATGAATGGGATTGCGCCTGTAACGATCGCTGCTCGGATTGCAATAAAGAGATCGAGCCTTATGAAAGCGCATTGATCGAGGGTGAGTCGGCGGAAACCGGAACACCAGTCGAAAGACCCGCTTCAGCCAATGTCACGGTGGCGGGTGTGAATCGATTCTTCGTAGTGTCCTACGAGATCGACTTTGTGCACCGCGTGTCGGTCGGTATCACCGCAGACAGTCCCAAATCGGCACAACAGATTGCCGAGCAGGCATTCAATGATGGCACGATTTGGGATGACACCGCTGCCATGCCGTTATTGTCCGATGACTATCATGAAGTGGAGGGTGAAAGCCTAGTCTGGGAATGCGTTGCCGTTGCACAGTTGCCGGAACCGGATTATTCGGTACAGCAATTGAAGAAAGAGCAAGCGGCCATGCGGGTTTGTCGGGGATTGGTTGAAGCCTATCTACAAGGCGAAGCCAGCGGCGGCAGTATCGATTGGGACGATTTGGATCAGCTGATTCCTGTGGCATTACAAGCTTTGGGAAAACCTGCTCTGGACATCCAATCCTGAAAAACGCGCGCGGTATTTATGTGCGCAATTTGTAAAAGCCTGAGTTAGCCAAGTCATTCGATTCGGCGCTCATTTTATCCACCCACACGGGAATGTCCTATTCCCGCTGGGGATGCGTGATGTTTCCGTTTTAATTGAGGACAACATCATGAAACAACTCTTTGAACATGCCTTCAGCACGGGTCATTGCATCCAGTATCAGCGTTTGCCATCCGGCACCTGTTACCACGCCGACACCCCAGAACCGGTGGTCGAATTGTTGGAACAGCTTCGCCATAGCCGACGCAAAATCCGGCTGTATTACGGCGACCCAGTTACCGGTCAATCGTGGCTTGATGAGTACGATGTCATTGGATGGATCGGCCGCTCGACCGGCACGATTAAAGTGCCTCTGTTGATCGAACCGGGTGACATCGGTGGTCCGGCATTGTTGGATCATTGCATCGTCCGTATCGACAGTCCGCGCCAGGTGCTTTACCAACACGATGATTTTCGGGTTGGCGAGGTGGAACTGGTTAGAGGTGAGCTCAAACGCTTGCCCTGGGAAATCTGGATCGACGGCAGCGTGCATGCCCGGTTCAAAGCAAAAACCGAAGCCCGGCACTACCAGGACTTCATTCAAGGTATGCGGTTCGCGTTGATCTGACGCGCCGCTATTTTTGACACTCGGTTTAGCCGAGTTTTTTCACTATACCCCTGAGGGATGATTCTATCCCGCCAGGGATAAATCGGTCGTCAGGGGTCTCATCGGAGATCACCATGATAGACAATCATCAATATTATCCAACGCCTGAAGCTTTGAGCATCAAGGCTTGGGAAACCTTCAAGAACCGGCAGTTCGTTCGGATATTGGAGCCCTCTGCAGGCGAAGGACATTTATTAAAACCTCGACCTTACAACCGCTGGCAGCAAATTCCAGTCGATTGCATTGAAATCGATATCAGTAAACACCCGATCTTGCGTTCGCTTGGGTTTTCGGTGGTGGGTATGGATTTTATGCAGTTTAAAAGCGGCAGTCTGTATTCCCATGTGTTGATGAATCCCCCGTTCGCCGACGGCGCACAGCATGTGCTGAAGGCTTGGGAGATTTTATTCGACGGTGAGATCGTAGCCATACTCAATGCTGAAACCTTGAAAAATCCGTTTTCCAAGGAACGAAAGCATTTGCTCCGATTGATTGAGCAGTTTGGCGAAGTGGAATACTTGTCGGAAATGTTTGCCGGTCAGGGTGCCGAGCGCAAAACGGATGTGGAAATCGCGCTGATCTGGCTGAAGAAAACCTCAACGTTCGAAGAAGAGCTGTTAGGCAACATCCTCGATGACTTACGTCGCGATCAAGTGAGCGCTGAGAGTTTGGCCGGCGATGGCCAGCCCATCCATGAACTGGCGTTAGCCAATGCCTTTATCGACAATGCGGTGCTGATGTTCAATGCCGCCGTCGAAGCGGCCCGGCAATCGGCATTTAGTGAAGCGCGCGCCATGCGCTATCGCAAAATGCTGGGGCAAACGCTCGGTGAATTGAATAGCGATGCGGCGATCAAATCCACGCAGTCGACGCTGGATTGGGTGAAGAATCAGCTTTATACCGATTACAGCGACCTGAAAGATCGTGCCTGGTCTGGTATTTTGCGTTCCACGCAAGTCACCTCGCGGTTATCGTCGGCGGCGCAAAAACGGCTGGAGTCGGATTTCGAGACGATTAAGTCACTGGAATTCACCGTACCGAATATCTACGGTTTTTTACAAGGCATCATCGATCAGCAAGGCGATATTCAGCTAAGCATGGTCTGCGATGTGTTCGACCTGATCACCCGCTACCACAGTGACAACACGGTGTTTTATATGGGCTGGAAGTCCAACGATAAGCATCGCTCACTGGGCATGCGCATCAAAACCACCCGTTTTGTCATTCCGGGTCATGCCACCGAATCGTATCAAAACGATTTGTCGTGGGAGTCTCAACGGATGCTGGCGGATTTTGACAAAGTGTTTGCGATGCTGGATGGCAAGTATGAAGCGGCTGTAGGGCTGGAATCGGTTTTCCGAAATCACTTCCATGCCCTGCGAACCGGGCAAAGGATTAGCAGCAGCTATTTTGATGTTCGCTACTATCCGGGCGTTGGCACGATTCATTTCTTCCCCAGCAATAAAACGCTGATTGATCGGATGAATCTTCTGGTTGGCAATCATCGCCGTTGGCTACCGCCGGCGGAAACCAAAGCAGGAACCGGTTTTTGGCAGCAGTTCGACCAAGCGGAAAAACTTGATAAAGCATTCCGTACCGAAGTCAGTAAACACGGTAAACGGGATGGCCGGCATGTTCACTTTGATCCATTTTGGGCAGTCAAATACGGCGGTGAATCGGAACGTGAGCGTGGCAATGCCATGCTGACCCAAGCGATGAGCACTGTACTGGCAAATCATGGCATCGATCCCGACAGCTTGTTGGATAGCGATCAAGGCTGTGTCCGGCAATTGGATTGGGATAGCCTGCCTGATAGCCAGTTGGCTTTAGCTTCTTAGCCAACGCACAAAACCTAAGGTAAGACTTTTACCTAACCACTGGCCTAGCCAGTATCACCCGCCTCGGGGAGATGAACGACTGTCCCCAAGGGGTTAGTCTGTTTCATGTCCTCGAGGCTTTTTTATACCCGGAGATAACACATGAACACACAAACCAGCGAAGTCGCGATGAAAGTCAACCAAGCCAATTTGGTCAAAAGCCTGCGCTTCAGCTTCACCAACAAGACCACGGTGCTCGGCGAGCTCATTCAAAATGCGCGCCGGGCCAATGCGGCCATGGTAGTGATTAGCTTTTGTCCTGAAACCAAAACCCTTCAAATTTTGGATGATGGCTGCGGCATTGAATTGATGGCAACATTACTGACAGTAGCCGAATCCGGCTGGGATGCAGACGTGGTTGCCCATGAGCATCCGTTCGGAATAGGCTTCTTGTCGGCACTGTTTGCCTGTCGGCACATCAGCGTCACTAGCAAAAGTGGTTCGATTGACGTCGAAACCGACCACATTTTGGCATTTAAGCCGGTGACGATCACGCCAGTCCAAGACTGGAACGGCATCACTAGCATTACCTTGCAGGATGTGGAGTTGGAAATGGGTCAAATTGCCACCACGCTGAAACGCTTGGTGCGCGGTTTCCCGATTCCAGTGCTGTTCAACGATCAATTGCTTAAACGTTCATGCGCGCTGGATGGTGGATTAGGGTTTATTGACACCGAGATTGGTGCGATGTATCTGCATGGCATGGACCAACCCAATGGGGCGCAGTATGAGTTCGATGTTTATCTGCAAGGTTTGCCGATTTACACCTCGCACAGCTATACCTCGTATCGCCATATCATCCATCTGGATTCCTCCCGTTTTCACGCCCGCTTACCGGATCGTGACAAGCTGGTCGATGAAGCGGATGTCATCAAACGGGTTAAAGCCGTTCTGGCACAAACCATCGAACAACGGTTTATTCAGATGAAAGCCATTCTGTCTGCCGAAGCGTTTGTGGGCTTTTATGAAATGCTGAGGCATTGGGAGCTGTTGAGGTTACTCAACGACGTGCCTGTCGTGCCACCTGAAGCCTTACGCGAAATCATTGCCTATCCGGTTTGCGATACCGAAGTTTTTGATAACTTTGAGCAGCGACCGGAAAAAGCCATGTCCCGTGCAGAAATTATGGCCCGCGGCATCGTCTCGATTGATGATGACATCAAACAGGACGGTGCCGGGCGTTATTTGTTTGCCTGGAACCGTGATTATTTGCTGTACCAAGGCACGCTGGATAAAGACCATTGGCTTCATTCACTGGTTCGGCATCTCAATGATGAAGAGCTGGTGATTGAAACGGTCAATGAAAGCCATCAGGCCCAATTTCAAGGTGATTGGTGTTGGGTCTGCGTGCGTTTTTGCGATGCTTACCGAATCCGGCTTGGGCAGGATGTTATTGAAATCAGGGATGAGGCTTGCTACCAAGGCCAGGAAAACGCCGATGACATCATTGTGCCCAAAGGCGATTGCTCGGCTCAGGTATTGCAACAAATGGCCAGCTTCAGAAGCGAATACGATGAATTTCAGGAATCGACCTTTGAAAGCGATTCGGATGCCTTCCTCGCCTTTGTGGTGGCCAATACCGCTAGTGATCCAGCCAATGCTATGCAACGCTTGTTGCCGGATTTTTGCGGTTGTCCTGCGCTGTATGGTAAAGCCTTCGTGGTGGAGTTGGATCAGCAAGGCAAACCGGCATCGGTGATAGCGTATCCGGTTCAATCCGGTCAAACGCAAACACTCGAAGCAGGCATGGCTAGTTAAGTCTCTTTCAATACAAGAGCGCGTTATCCAGTCGGATAATTGCGCTCATTTTCATTACCGAAAATGAGAACAAGCTACTGGTTCTATGTCCACCCTAAAAGGGCTGATATGCACCTTCGAAATGCTATCTATCTACCAGTAACCGCCCGCAACGCGTGATTCGATCGAAACTAAACACATGTTCTCTCGGGCTTTCATAACATCGCCCCACCAATCTGCGCAGGTAATCCGGTTCGCCTTTTTCGAGATAAATAGTGGCGCCACAAATTGGGCATGCGGCCGAATAACGGACTAACCGAACCACTCTTAAATCCCCGTCTCGTAGCAGTTCGAACTGCGCAGACTGTTCATAAAAATTTGTGAAGAGTTCATGGGCTACGACAATTCGATCATCCAACAATAACACCCAAGGCTTGATGATAGAGACCCAGGAACCATAGGGAATCGCGAAAATACTAATCAGTAATGTCAAATCTTGCGTTGTCACCGGCCTGGGCACGGATAACGATAACCATCCAGCATAGGCAATTAACAACGCGAATCCAGCTATGATTGCGAGCCAGCCCAATATAACCCAGACATGCCATTGTCTTAATTCGATTTGTCCACGCCGAAATAACCAACTCGCGATCCAACTGGGCTTGACTTCACCTAGTTCAGTCATTTGATAGCAGGCTTTCAATTCGGCTGCATGGTTGCCGTCTATCCGATCGTTCTCAATCGCTTGGTCTTCTTCCGTAATTTCCGGGATCGGTTCCGCCTTGATATAGAACGTCGTGTGTCGTCCAGGGCCTCCCTTTGTGCTTTTGCGATCTGGCTTTGGATAGCGAGGCAATCCACGCTTACGGGCAAACTCGATGATTTGGGGCTCGCGGGTTTCGCAATATTTCTTCAATGAACCCGGCCAGTCTATCCATTTTTTAGGTTCGGCACTTTCTAAGGTTTCATCAACAGCGGCGACGATTTCTTCGGCAGTGAAACGTCGCTTCGACTCTTCGAATTCAGCTTTCTTTAACGATTCCTGGGCTAACGCGCGCAATATGCGGTGGCCTTTTTCATCGCTTGGCTCGCTACCCAACCAATCGATCAAGCATTGAATTACCTCGCGCATAAACCACCCCAAACCAGGTAACCGGCAGTTGCGGTCTGGTTAGCGAATAGCCGATTCATAACAATGTCCTCCATAACAAATTCGGGATGAGCGATATAAAAATGATTTTGGAATGCACTTATTCAGGTCAAACACCAATTGAGGCGCCACTTGTTGTATGCAAAGCCTCTGATAAGCAGAACGAGATTAGAAGAATTTCAGAATCATTCAATCCATCAGGGCGAACAAATAGCCTGGCGTTATCAAAGTGGCCATCCATCACACGCCGAAAGAGGCATCACCAACTCAATAGGACAATTATTTTCAACAAAGCCAAATCATATCTATCGGGGGTTCCGGAGCTTTGTGACCCAAAACAGGTCACTTTGCGGCCGGGACATTTGCGCGTTGCCTGCCTAGCATATCGACAACAGTCGTTAATCAACTCAGAGGCGTTTATGTCAACACTGGATGAAGATCTTGCCCGGTTAAATTTCGAATATCTCATGCTAGCCAGGGAATGCGCACGCAGTAATCCGGCGGAAACAGCCTGGCGCTTTGGCATTGATCGGGGAGGCATAGACCATCTTGCCGGCATGACACAGGAGCAACTTCGTGAACACGCCGATAGCAGTCGCGCTGTGATTCGGTTATTGCCGGTGTTTACCCCGAGCAACTTGCCGATGGTTGCCTATTTGGATCTTCTCCAACCTTGCATCAGTGACACATCAAATGAACCCAATACCATTTAACAACAGGTCTCGCATAGGCACAGACTTGCTGCTGGCGGAAAGACTAATCCAACTCGGCGCCCGTCCGCCAATTGTTAGCCAGCTCTGCCGTTTAACCAGAAAACAAAGCATCGCATTTTTTAAAGAAGTACAAGGGCAATCGCCCAAACAAGGCATGCTGCCCCATGATCACCAATGGGCCATCCGCTCGGCGTTCAACAACATTCATGCCTCGCTATTTTTAAGCATGATTGAAGACATTCGGCAGCGGCTTTCTACCCCGAGCCTGAATGCAACCTTACTGGTTACGGCCTATGAGATATACAGCAATGTCGCTTCCAGAATTTTAGCCAATCGGCAATATATCCAACCACGCTACAGCCAACATTATCCGTTAGATATAAACCGCGCTTGGTATTTATTCAGCCTGCTCTCGGCGGGTGATTTGGTATTCATTCTTTGCGAGCGTTGCCGCGCCCGTTATCTGGGCATGATTCACTCTGATGCCACATTTAGTCAATGTCCTATCTGCGATGTGTGGACTGATCGCTCAGGTCGGCGACGCTGGGTTTCCGCAAAATCAAACAAACTCACATTGAACAAATCAAGCGCTCGTTAGAAACGATCCATCAGCTACTAAGGAGAAGTCGCATGCATATTGCGGTCATTACAGCCACTGATTCCCAAATACCTCAGCCTATTCATGGCAAAAAACTCGCCCGACTCGCGCGTGAGTGCTTTGCCAATCAGCAAATATTGACCATTGATTTTAAGGATATCAAAGCTATTACCCAGGGTTTCTTTCAGGAATTATTTTTCCCTCTGATTACTGAGTTTGGCGCCGATTTTTTGAAATCGAAATTCATGGTCATTAACCTGAGTGACGTCAATGAAAAGCAGATGCAGTCTGCTTTCAAAAACTTGGACGACTATTTCGACAAACTTTCAGTGATCAATCATCAAGGGTGCGACGAAGAGATTTACACCATGAATCAAACTTGGCTGATCAAGGCCAGAGAAATCGCGCGAGAAAATCCAGTATTGACGGAATTAGTGTTGGGAATTACGGATGACGCCATGCGAACAGCTCTCGGTCATTTGTCTTTGGAGGACATTCAGTTCATCGCTCGATCCAATTGGCTTTGCTTTACTCCACGGTTTTCCAGTCAGTTCCTGATGAATATCAATAAAGAGCAGCCACCGATAGTGGAAGCCATGCTCGGTTTAACCTGCTCGATTTGCTGAGAGGGCGGTCTATGCTGAAAAAATATCAACAGCAAACGTTAGCAATTGAACTACTGAAGCGCCATGCCAAGGTAAAAATCGTGCATCAAGTGACAGGCATTCCGATCAAGCCATTACGACACACTTATCGACAATTGCATGGACGTTCGCCCAGCCGAGGTTCAATCAAGTTTTCAACGCGCGGGTTAACTGGAAGTAGACGTAAATATAAAGATGTGACGATATTTGCGGTTTGCTATCGGGTGGCCGTGAGCAAATCGGCCGATGACCAAATTCAAACATTGATAACCGCCTTTGATGCCTACAAATATTCCTACCCATTTGGAAATCTCGATTTTTCAGCGGCATGGGTCGTGTCTCAAGACATCAAGGATAAAAAAGTGCAGGTTTCAACGTGCCCACATTGTCGTGCCTGGGTACTGTTGAACGCAAGAGAAGACCTTACTGAACGCTGCGGCGTATGTAACAACACTTTGCAATCAGGTATCCAGTGAACATTGAATCCGACCAAAATACTACGGCAAAAGAAAAAGAATTCCTGAAAATTAACGACATGATCAAAAAATTAGGTGTGACTCGGACCCAATTTTGGCGAATGAGGAAAGCTGGTGATGTTCCTCCACCGGTAATTCGAAATCCACAAATGTGGCTTGCAAGCCAGATCAAAGAGTTTTATGAAAGGAGGGTAAAAAAAGAAGATGTCGGAACACTTTGATGCCTTACAACTGCATTCAAACCTTATTTGTCGTTTGGTGCCGTATATTTTTCGATCAAGCACGAAATTTTTTTCGGATTTGAGTGAAAAACAAAGTGACCATAAAAGTGACCACGCAATAAAAAAGGGCTTAGACATTTCTGCCTAAGCCCTTGATTTATTTGGCTCCCCCGGACGGGCTCGAACCGCCGACCTAGTGATTAACAGTCACCCGCTCTACCGACTGAGCTACAGGGGATTAATTTCGGTAATTTACTCAAATGGCGCGCCCGGAGAGATTCGAACTCCCGACCGCACGGTTCGTAGCCGTGTACTCTATCCAGCTGAGCTACGGGCGCTTATCTGAGCCGCTTATTATCTTATTTTTGTTATTCTTTGTCAAACTTAAATTTAGTGGCGGAGAGAGAGGGATTCGAACCCTCGATGCGCTTTTGGCACATACTCCCTTAGCAGGGGAGCGCCTTCGGCCTCTCGGCCATCTCTCCTATAACTTAATCAGCCTTCCGTACTCCCTGCTTCAGACTGCTCTTTCTTAATTCTCTCGTAGATTTCTTCCCTATGAACAGATATATCTTTTGGTGCGTTTACGCCAATTCTAACTTGATTTCCTTTTACCCCGAGAACTGTAACAGTCACATCGTCACCAATCATCAAGGTCTCTCCTACTCTACGAGTCAAGATAAGCATACTATCTCCCTACACTATTAATGCGCTTTGTTACTGCAACATACTCGAACCGACGATTATATCCGTTTTTGAGAAAAAATAAAGATATATTTGCTAGCCATAAAGAAAAGCATACGAACAGCTAGGACGTCAGAATAAACAAATCCGTGCGTTTTTCTGAACTATCCCTTAGACAACCACTCATGGCGCATTGCATCCAGACTCTGCATCAACTCATCTAATGCTTTAACCGATTCCTTGTGCAAAGGATGAGCATGATTGTGAACCGGGTGCTTGGTGTCGTTCATTAGTTCATCAATGAAACGCTCTGCCTCCATAATATCTTGTGGAAGCGAATCTGATTTTTCGGCCATCTGAAATAACAAACAGGTTTATGGTAATTGGCGCATAAAAAAGCCCACGATTAAGTGGGCTTCGTCCGGTGTTATTTTTATGTTTTTTGGACGCCTGATATCTGTGATAGCAGGTTAATAGCTTGCGCTTTTATTATTGTTGTACCGTTACACGGTCGCATTCCCTCCCCCAATAGATACGAAGCTTTTCGGCTCGTATTGACCTAAGTCAAGGTGGGCGCATTCTAGTGCACTTAAATCGCTTTGTCCAGAAAAAGTGCGACGATTTGTCGCAACCTTAAAACACCGACATGTCAAGACTTTCGGCAATGGGCCAAACAGATGCATTTTTACCGTTATCATTCTCCGCGCCGTCAGCTCCTGGCTGGTCGGCCATTCGCGTTTCGATGAGTTATGGTTCCGCCAAAAAAGCAACATAGCCTGCAACCGGCTTCCCAGCACTAAATCGACGCGAGATACCAATAATCCCTAAAGCCGGGTTATGATTTGCCGTCGAATCCCGGTATTAAGCACAGTACATATTCGACTACACAAAGCCAGCGGGTTCCGATACTGGACTGAAAGTCCGGATACTCGTCGCTTTAGCTTAAATACCCAGGATTCGTCATTCCAGAAAATGGCAGCCGCTAGACCGAGCAGCGAACTCGTTACAGTCGCTTGCTTTATAAATCAACCTTTCAGCCGGGTGCCGGAAAGGTTGATAGCCAAACCTAAAATAGCTCGAAAATAGTGATCACTGCCTGTCGATGCTCTTATTCCCGGCTGGCATGATGGAGTTTATGGTTTAAAGGATGCGGCTAATCTGGATTTTTTACATTAAACCTGCTGTCTCGCAGCTAATCAAAACAACGGAACAACCATGAACGATTTACCTAACTGTCCAAAATGCGGCTCTGAATACACTTATAACGACGGCACCATGAATATTTGCCCGGACTGCGCCCACGAATGGTCAGCCGATGCCGCTGGTGACAGCGAAGAGGAGACGAAAGTAGTCAAGGACGCCAACGGCAACCTGCTGCAAGACGGCGATACCATCACGGTGATTAAAGACCTGAAAGTGAAAGGCTCTTCACTCGTTGTCAAAGTCGGCACCCGAGTTAAAAACATCCGTCTGGTGGACGGCGACCACGACATCGACTGCAAAATCGACGGCATCGGCGCGATGAAGTTGAAATCTGAATTTGTGAAAAAAGTCTGATCCCAGCTAATAATCGCAAAACGTGTGCAGCTCATTCACCCGGCCCTAAATACCGTTCGCCTCAACGCCGTTGAAGATATAGAGTTTACCAAAGGCCGCACCAACCTCGGCTTCGACGAACTCGGCCCAAACGGAATATCCGTGGTAAAAAGGGTCGGATTACCAAGCTGATTGAACCCCTGCCACCCGCGACTCACAGACACCTGCCGAAGCGGCCTGAACCCGCTTCGGCATTTTAATATCCGGAGCCCCCCTCAACAATTAGGGGCTTCGAAACTGCTTCGCCGGCTCATTCCGCATTCCAGACAACAACCGGATTGAATACTTTCACATAATGGGTGCTATCATATAGCCCGTGCAACGCTGCACCTTCTGCTCCCTTCAACAACGACGTTGAAAATAGGCTGATCAACTTCAGCCAAGCTGTTTATTCGTCTGTTGTGCCTTGCCTTCGCTCGTTTCAGGACACCCACACTTCATGAGTAAATAAGCCCTTTTCAAGGGGAGCAATAGCTTGTACACACAAGCTACTTGATACGAATTTCCGACGCTCGATCCGGCCAGCGGAATTCATTTTATCCTCCACTTTTCAAAGGTAAGTTATGTCCTCGAGCAAACTCAATCTTTTTAGCTTTACCGGCAAAATGCAGATTTTGCACATGAGCTGGCTGGCGTTTTTCATCAGCTTTGTGGTGTGGTTCAACCATGCACCGCTGATGTTGGCGATTGCCGAGAGCCTTAAACTCAGCCAAGCCGAAATTAAAACCATCCTGATATTAAACGTGGCATTGACCATCCCGTCGCGGATTGCGATTGGGATTTTGGTGGATAAATTTGGCCCCAAACGCACCTACTCAAGCTTGTTGGCGATCAGCAGCATTCCCTGCTTCATGTTTGCCGTTGCCGACGACTTTCAGCAACTGGCGCTGGCGAGATTTTTAATGGGTTTCGTCGGTGCCGGCTTTGTCATCGGAATCCGGATGGTCGGCGAGTGGTTCCCGGCCAGACAACTGGGTGTTGCCGAAGGCATCTACGGCGGCTGGGGCAACTTCGGCTCAGCGGCAGCGGCCATCGCCTTACCGTCATTGGCCTTGGCATTCGGCGGCGAAAACGGCTGGCGCTATGCGATTGCCTGCACCGGCCTCGTGGCTTTGCTCTATTCGGTGATTTATTTTTTCAGCGTCAGCGATACGCCTAAAGGTTCGACGTATTTCAAACCCAAGAAAGCCGGCGCCATGGAAGTCACCAGCATCTGGGATCTGTTTTTCTACATCCTGATGACCATTCCCTTGTATGCAGCGTTAAGTTTGCTGACCTGGAAACTGTCGCCAACCGGCATGCAGCTGTTATCCGGTGACACTACCATCGGCCTTTACATCGGGATTTGGCTATTGTTTCTCTACAACTTGTACAAAATCGTGCACGTTAATCAGGAACATCTCACCCAACCCATTGAACCGATACACCAATACAAGTTTAAGCAGGTCGCCATTCTGGATCTAGCATACCTGGTGACCTTCGGCTCCGAACTCGCCGTCGTGTCGATGCTGCCGCTGTTTTTCCACGAAACCTTCAAGCACACCGGCATTACCCCGGTGCAAGCGGGCTTATTGGCATCCAGCTTCGCGTTCATGAACCTGGTCGCGCGGCCTGGCGGTGGCTGGCTGAGCGATAAGTACGGGCGAAAATTGTCGCTGAGCGTTTGTGTAATCGGTTGCGCGCTGGGCTATGCCGCTATGTCGCAAATCAATTCGGCATGGCCCATTGCCCTGGCGTTTGCCGTGACCTTTTTATGTTCCTTTTTCGTCCAAGCCGGATGCGGCGCCGTCTACGCGATGGTGCCCTTGATCAAGCGCCGTATGACCGGGCAAATTGCCGGCATGGTCGGCGCTTACGGCAATGTGGGCGGCGTTACCTTTCTAACAGTCTTGTCTTTTGTCACACCGGAAGCCTTTTTTCTGACCATCGCCGGTACGGCTGTCGTGGTTGCACTGGCGGTGCAATTTATCGAGGAACCCGCCGGTCACATGGCAGAAGTTATGGAAGACGGCACCGTGGCCATGATCGAAGTGGTTTAGCCGGCAAAGCATTCCGGCGTCATCTGCCGAAGTATTGTTATAGCAATTTTTAATATTGAGTTATTTAGAGGAATACCCATGATCGAAGCATTATTAGCCGTCCTAGCCTTGACTTTAATCGTTTGCTGGCGCGGCGTTTGCCAGGCATCCGGCGGCGAACGCCACGCGGATCAGCAGCTCGCCCAGGCCAAAATCAACCACTTCTTGCCTGAAGATGCCGTTCTGAGGCGGCATGTCATTTCCCTGGTCCACCACGAAATCGAAGCCACCCTGCCCCCGCGCCCCAGCGACTCGGTGTTACTGCGCCATCACCAAGCTTTGCTGATGACTAAACTGGAACAGCGCCTGGCGGAATTGCGCCATTACCGCGCCTGCTAAGCCGCGCAACATCCGTTATCCGCAGACTATGGGCAAAACCTTATCAGTCAAGCTCGGTTCGCACAGCGACAAAGGTGTGAAACCCGAAAACGAAGATTGCTGGGGGGCTGTCGTCCCCGAGGAACCGCAACTCACCCTAAAAGGCATCGTGGCGGGCATTGCGGACGGCATGAGCGGCAGTGAAGCCGGCAAGGAAGCCAGCCATTGCTGCATTACCGCGTTTTTGGAAGATTATTACAGCACGCCGGATTCCTGGTCGGTAGCCAAGGCCGGCCAAAAAATCCTCTCTGCCACCAACTCCTGGCTGCACAGCCAGGGACAAATCCGCTATGCCTCGGTTAAAGGCATGGTGAGCACACTCAGTGTGCTGGTACTTAAATCCAACACCGCCCATATTCTGCACGTTGGTGATTCGCGGATTTATTTATGGCGGCAACATGGCTTGGAGCAACTCACGCGCGACCACAGGCTTTGGGTGTCCAACGACAAAAGCTATCTGAATCGGGCGATGGGTATCGAGCCGCATTTGGAGGTCGATTACAAATCGCTGACCGTCGAAAAAAACGACTTGTTCATAATGACTTCGGACGGGCTCCACGATTTTATTAGCGAACACCACCTTAAAAATCTGCTCTCGCAGGGTTCCGATCTGCAAACCCTTGCCGAAATCTTAGTAACAACCGCCTTGGCTAACGGCAGCGACGATAATGTAACCTGCCAGCTTGTTCGTATCGACGACTTGCCGCAGCTGCGCGAAGACGAAATATTGCGGCACCATGGGCATTTGCCCTTCCCGCCGCCGCTGTCACCCGGCATGCTGCTGGATGGCTACCGAATCGAAGCGGAATTGCATGCCAGCAAACGCACGCAAATTTACCAAGCCTTCGATACGCTGCATGAGCGCCGGGTGATTTTGAAAACGCCATCGGTGCTGTATAACGACGACACCCATTATATCGAGCATTTTTTGCACGAAGAATGGGCCGGCAAACGCCTTAACCATCCCAACGTCTTGACGGTACTCGAATCCGACCGCGCCAAAAGCTGTCTTTACTATGTGACCGAATTTATCGAGGGGCAAACCTTAAGAGAATGGATCAGTCAGAACCCCAAGCCGGAGATCAAACGGGTTCGCGCCCTGATCGAACAAATCGCCAAAGGGCTACGCGCCTTTCATCGCATGGAAATGCTGCATCAGGATTTGAAGCCGGAAAACATCATGATCACCAACCAAGGCAGCGTTAAGATCATCGATTTCGGTTCGGTGAAAATCGCCGGTATCGCCGAGATCACCCCGCTTGACCGGCATCAGACCGAGAATATTCTCGGCACACTGAACTACACCGCGCCGGAATATCACCTGGGGCAAACCGGCACGGTGAAATCGGATTTGTTCTCGTTGGGCGTCATCTGTTACGAAATGCTCAACGGCAGCCTGCCATTCGCCAACATGCCGGAAAAACCCAATCGCCACAATCTCGAGCGCCTGGTTTACATCCCCAGCATCCGCCGCAACGAAATGGTGCCGATCTGGATAGACGGTGCCTTGAAAAAGGCCACGACCGTTTCGCCACGATCCCGCTACGACGAATTGTCCGAATTCCTGCACGACCTTTCCACCCCCAACCCGCAATTTCTGAAAACGGAGGACAAGATTCCGCTTATAGAACGCAATCCACTGTTGTTCTGGAAAAGTACGACAGTGCTGTTCTTCCTGATCAGCGTGGTTTTACTATTCTTGCTGAGCCGGAAATAATGGCCTGCATAAAAAGAATGAACGGCTGGCAATTGGTGTGCATGTCGTGGTCTGTTCCTGCTGGCATTCGAAATGTAGATACTGTTAGCTTGCGTAATCGCACATTTCAAAGCCATCGTCCTCCATGCGCATCGCCAATCGGAGCGGGCTTGACATAAAACCCCTACCTGATAAAGTCAGTGGCACATCAATAGGCAGGCAAAATTGCCTGATAATCAATAGTTAGCGTTCATCCATAAGACATTCATGGCATTCGTTTCAGAATCACTGGCATCGACTGTCAGCAGCTTCGTATCAGAGCACGAGCACGCTCGAGCCTTGATCACCGAGAAAGGAGAGCGAAATACGAGATGGGTCGATGCTCAGTCAAATTCGGTGTTGTATCTGCTATCGAAAGAGGACGTCGCACACGGTATCGCTTCCTTTGAATGGCTCTTTTTTGTCGACTCGGTTGCGCTGAGCTTACGGACATCAGGTCACGTTGGCCCTAGCTCAGCATCTTGGCAACTTCAGCGTGTTTCATCTACTCAGGCGATCCCAGAGTACCAAAGAACAAGGCTGCTTCATCTGATAAAGGACGCATCAAGGGCCTACATGAAGTGGTATGACAGACAGTTCTGGGAAGCTGAAGTTTGGCTTGATAGCAACCTGTCAATTGACAGCAAAAGCACCAAGTGGCTGGATATGAACGGAATGGGTGACGATAATCGCTAACCCGGCTCTCAAACTCGCTCCCTCTGGTCGCCCGCGCCGGTTAGCTCTAGGTTAGCGCGCAGTGGGTCTTTCCAAGTCAGTCAGTAGCCTCGATGAAATCGAGGGTTCGAAGGCCACCACCCTTAAAATTTGCCTATGTTAGTCTGATGATGGATGGCCGACACCCTCGATTCCGCTAACGCTGCATCAAGGCTACACAAAACCTACCCCGGACTTGCAATCTCAGAGGCTATCCATTCCACTGCGATCACTAAAGCCGAAGCCCGGTAGGGTACGCACCGCGTACCTTTTGGCTGCCAAAAAAGCCATTAAATGGTACGCAGTGCATACCCTACATCTGATATGCAATTAGCATTTGATCGAGCGTTATAGGCTCCGAACCGGACAGACAGAAAGGAAGGAAGCCCAACAGCCCAGTTCTGACCACTCTCGTCGGTCCACCTTCGTAAATGTTGAGAACCAACAAACCTCAAACCGCCCCTCTTAGCTCCACCGGCCGCCCCATGCAAAGCCTTAAATACACTCTGGCGATGGCGATACCGTTGATCACAAAGGACACGGTAATCGGCGCGGCAAACCAGGGATGTTGGCTGCTGGCATGCGACAAGAGTAAATCCTCGCCTAAAAATGCCGGCGTGATGGGAAAGCCCACCAGACCTAAGAAACTCAAAAATAGCATCAGCGACCAACCGGGACGGGTTTCGGCAAAGGCGCGAAATACAAAAGGTTCGTCGGCGAAATGGTAATGTCTCAGCAAAACGCTAAGCGTCACAATACCCAAAGCCCAGGAGGGAATGATGCCGCTGAAGAACAAGGCTACGTCGTACCAAGCGGCAGGCACCATCAGCCACACGGCCACACCCGCCAAGATGCTGCTCAAGGCCACACTGTGCCAAACCTGAAACGGGCTGCGTTTGTTACTGAATGCGCTTAAAGACACGACCGCCATCGCCAGGGAGATCGGCATGGACAAATAGATTCTGGCCACGCTGCTGACGCCGGAAGCGGCGATGCCAATGATCGCCAACAGCGCGAGGCCCGCCAAAATTTTGATCCACAGACTCACCCCGTTCAATTGCCGGCCCAGGTTTTTCAGCGGTTCCCACAAAATCTTCTTCACCAACAATTCCAACTGCCCTTCCTGCAAGGCAAAGACATACAAGGTATTTTGCAATACGTCAGGCAAGGAATCGCGAATCGACGCCGGCAAAAACATCAGTTGTTCATTGTTTTTAATATAAAAATCGCTATCCACATTACCTTCCACCCGCAGCAAGTGGGCCACGATGGACGGCGACACCAGCAGTTGATAACAGCGCAAAAACGCATTACCCATAAAGTGCAGCAACACCAAGTCTTCCAGACCCAATGCCAATTCGACGAACATAATCCCTACTTGCGCGATGGAGGCGTAAGCCACTTGGCCTTTGATATTGGACTGGGTTTTCTCCGCCAAGGTGGCAACAAACACCGTCAACGCGCCAATACTGAATACGATCAAGCGCGGCAGGTAGTGATAACTCCAGATCGGCATGGTCCGCAATAACAAAAACACACCCAGATGAATCGATAGCGCCCCATAGAAAATCGCGCTGGATGGCGTCGGCCCTTCCATGGCTCGGGGCAGCCAGAAACTGAAAGGAAACTGCGCTGACTTACCGGAAGCAGCCAAAATAATCAGCCAGGATAAAATGGCCAAGGAGGCATAGCCGGCGGGCGGAATATTGTTGGCATCGAACATGGTCAACAACTGGCTAAAATGCTGGCTTTCGTGAAACAGCAGATGGCTCATCCAGGTCCCTACCAGTAGCCCGACATCGCAAAACCGATAAATCGTGTAAGCGCGTAAGGCATTGCGCACGGGCTGCGGCCGATGCCGGTAAAAGGCAATCAGCAAGAATGAGGAGATGCCGACGATCTCCCAACCCGCAAACAGCATATCGATACTGCCGGACAGCACGATCAGGTTCAACCCAAAGGCAAACCCAAAAATGGCCTGAAAGAAGCGTTTGTAGCCCGCTTCGCGGTGCAAATAAACCCGGCAATATTTGACAATGGCCGAGAACACCGCCCACACCACAAATAAATACACGGCGCCGACTCGATCCAGAAAAAACAGCAAAGGGAATTGGTAATCGTCGTGTTGATACAACACCAGCCATTGATATTCAAAGTTGGCAAAGCCATGGGCGGCCCATGCAGCCAGTAAACCTAGCACAGCCACCCCTTTGATTCGGGTCATCCACAGACTAATCGCGGCAATTCGATGTTCGTTGTCCGGGCTGAAAAAAATCAGCAAAAATCCAAGCAATGGCAATAATACACACGCCAATAATAAAGCACTCACGCCTGTCTCCTTTCTAATGCGTGGACCGGAATAGTCCGGGTTTGTCCGACAATAATTTTTTCCGAATGGCTGGCAACCGGCAACGGTCTGCCAGCCGCGGGTTCGGCCACTTTCCAGCCATCGCTGCTGTGCAAATACAGGGCGCGGCTCACCGGATCGCAAGCCACCAGGCGTATCCACTCGTTGTCCAGCCATTCCCGCCAGCCGCCCAACATAGCAATGGCCTGATCGGCAATCGCGGTCGTTTGCTCCACGACCATTAACAAGCGCGCCGGCTCGTGGACCTCGACCATTTGCGACGGCAAGCCAGTGCGTAAATCCCCCTCGACACCATTCGCCACACCCAGCAAGCCGATCACGTTATGCGGCAGTTTGGTGCCGGCACCGTAGACGGAATTGTCGATGCGCGAAAACAGGTACTCCAGATTGATACCGCCGCACACGGGAATGACCGCTGACAACACTTTCACTAAGATTGAGCCGTCGCTATCGCTGTTGGGATCGTAGGATTGCAAAAACGCCCTTCTATCCAAGAATAGATGCCGGGTCAAATCGCGCCGCCCCACCACACAATACAGATTATTGGAATGATTCAATTCCGGACGCGGCTCGAAAATCGACGAGGCCCGCGCCACCACATGACTATGCGCTTCGGCGTTGCTATGAGATTTTGGCCCCAACTCAAACCAGCGACAGCGTTCGCGCGCGTTGCGCTGCAAGGCATGCTGCATGCTGTGTTGGAAACTGTGAAACTCGTGACGCGCGGCTTTATCCAGCTGTTGCTGATCGAAGTATGTGATCTCGTCACGGCTGGTGTTGTGCAAAGCAGGGACAAAATAAGTACGGGCAGGAATGTCTATCCCCCGCTCCCGCAAAATATCGCGAACCTGTGGATGATTAGCCATCCAGGCAAAGGCCCGCGCATTGGGCGCGCCGGGCTTACCGGAGCAAGCACCGCAATCGTAAGCGGCGAAATGCGGATTGTTGACGCTGCTGGAGCCGTGGGCCACCACCACAATCAAGGGCGCGAACTGCTTAGTCAGGCCGATATTGCGCAACAAACCGCTCACCCTATCCGCCATTTCCATCAACGAAAACCCCAGCAGGTAGCCGTCCTCATTCGGTTCGTCGCTCTCCCGCAATAGATGTAAATGACCATGCGCCTCCACTTCGCTCAAGCTTTGGATGCCCGGCAACTGGCCACCGGGGCGCAACACACTCCAGCCCAGTCTTAAGGCGTAGGCCAAGCCCAAGGTTTGCGTATACAGCCAACCACGCAACATGGAATGCGCGCCAAAATGCAGGGTCGACAGCGACTCGCCCTTCTCGGCTTTGTCGGCTTTTGGCGTATCGGTGGACTCCAAAATGAGATGCTTGGGTTTAATCACCACCGGACACTGGGCCACCGGATACGCATCGTCCAAGCCTTGGTAGAGAAAATCGATACCAAAAAATCCCGGTGCGCCGAAGGTTTCGATACCCGGATCCATTTCTTCCAGATAGCGGCGCAGCGAACATTCCCTATCGTCTATGCAAAATAGCGCCTGTACTTTGGGCGCTTGCTCCGCTGACGGGTTAATGGGCGCTTGCTCGCGCAAGGCTATGAGCAATTCAGAATGCAGGGACCATTCCATTGCCTCGTGCCACACCCGCATTTTCAGCGGTACCTGCGGCTGGGTGGCATCGCGCTCCAGTAACGGAATAGCGTGTAAATTCGGTAGCTGGGCGATCTGTAAAAACCGATGTCCGTGCTTTTTATCGATAAACGCCAACTCGCACGCCAGTTCCACCGCTAACAATTCTTTCAGCGAAATAGCCCGTGGCGCCAGCAACACATTCGGCTGGGTTTCGATAATCCGCACCATCCCCGACCAACCAGGATGGGCCAGCAATACTTCCAACAGATATTGGCCGTATAAGGTTTCGTCACCGACGATTTTGCTTAAACAATTCAAAATCACCTGGTCCGGCCCGGTGTCCAGCATTTGCCGCACCACCGGCTGATGAAACGGATACAGAGGTAACAGGCTGTTTTGCACCAAACGTAACACGCAATCCCAGAAGCGCTCGTCCGGTTTCGGCATGGCCCAACGGCTGATGCCCTGATCCAGAAAGTTACTTAACAATCTGAACATCACCGGATGCACCATCCCATTCAAGTCGATTTCCAGGTGATTGAGCCAAGCAGTGCGGATACCGTGGTTAGCCAACGACTGCGGCGGATAGTGGCTATGATCATCCGGCTCAAACAAAGATGCCCGCAACGACTGCTCTTGATAGACACTGCAATTGGCCTGAGCAATCGCCCATTCCAGCGCTTGATCGCTGATCCGGCCTTCGTCATAGCGTTTCAAGTAATCGGCCAAAGGCAAATAGCTTTTCGCGCCATATATCTGCGCCGCCACCGCCACCCCTTCGTGAAACGGATAATCCTGCACGGCATGCAAGGTGTTGTGGTGAATAAAATCCTTGATCGGCCCCTGGCTGGGCAGCCAATGGGCGATGTGGTCGATAGCCGCATTGAGATCGAACGCAGCTTTGTGAATATTGTGATGGGCGGAAGCAGACATCTGTAACTTAAACCTCGCTAGTCAAACAGAAGTTGAGGCCAACAGCCTCTTATGCTTCACACAGCATAGTGCGTGCCAAATCCCTAAACCCTGGCATATCAACGTTTCCAGCTTATTATTTAAACCCCAAGCTAAGCCCCATCGGTGCAAATAAACCACCCAATTGGTTGAAGCTGACGAATCAACCAGGCCAATCCATCAAATCGACAACCATTTTCCGGGCAAGCACGTCCACAACCCTTGATATATCTGCACTGACGCAGTTCATGCAAAACTGGCATGTTTCTCGCTGCACTTTGGTTTTCCTAGGCTACTTGAGAAAGACCATGACCACATCCTCTTCGGCCACCTTGCCTAAATCCGGGCTCCCCGGTTTAATCGAAAACTGGCGTAGCGATCTGCTATCCGGGTTTTTAGTATTTTTGATTGCCCTGCCTTTGTGCCTGGGTATCGCCATGGCGTCGGGCTTTCCGCCCATGTCCGGCATCATCACCGCGATTATCGGCGGCGTGGTGGTTTCCCGAATCAATGGCTCGTATGTCACGATCAACGGTCCGGCGGCCGGTTTGATCGTGGTGATCGTTGATGCCGTACAATCCTTGGGACAAGGCGATGCGATGGCCGGTTATCGTTACACTCTCGCCGCCATCGTTATCGCCAGCGTGTTGCAAGTGCTGCTGGGCGTGTTCAAGGCCGGTAAGCTCAGTGCCTTTTTCCCCTCATCCGTGGTACACGGCATGCTGGCCGCCATCGGCATCATCATCATGGCTAAGCAGATTCATACCTTGCTGGGGGTTAAACCGGAAGCGAAAAGCCTGTTGGGGACCATCGCCGAAATCCCGCACTCGCTGATGGACATGAATCCGGAAGTCTCGCTGATCGGCTTGCTCGGCTTGTTGCTGTTGATACTTTGGTCAGTGATCAAACATCCCACTTTAAAAATGATCCCCGCCCCGCTGCTGGTGGTATTACTCGGCTTAGCCTTGGGTCAGTATTTTGATTTGGACCATATCCACCAATACCTGTTTTTGCCGGATGCCGCGATTCTGCCGCACCATGAATTCAGCGTCGGCCCGTCATTTTTGGTAGCGGTACCGGAACATTTTCTGGCCGGCTTTTATCTGCCCGACTTTTCCAAAATCGCCACCGGCGAATTCTGGCTGGCGGTATTAACCATCTGGCTGGTGGGCAGTTTGGAAAGCCTGCTAAGCGCCTCGGCCGTGGACAAACTGGACCCGTATAAGCGCAGCTCCAACCTGAATCGCGATTTAACCGCAGTCGGTATCGGCAACGTGATTGCCGGCATGTGCGGCGGTTTACCGATGATCGCCGAGATTGTCCGTAGCTCCGCCAACATCAACAACGGTGCGAAAACCGGTTGGGCCAACTTCTTTCATGGATTATTTCTGCTGATCTTCGTGGCGCTGTTTCCCAAACTGATTCACGAAATCCCATTGTCGGCTCTGGCTGCCCTGTTAGTGTTCACCGGTTTTCGCTTGGCTTCACCCAAAGAATTTGCGAAAACCCTGGCCGTAGGTGTGGATAATTTTGCCGTCTTCGTCATCACGATTCTCGGTGTGTTGGCGACCGACTTGCTGGTTGGCGTGGCAATCGGCATCGGCGTGGAACTGGCGATTCATGTCAGCCGTGGCCTCAAGCTGCGCAACGCCTTTTCGATGGCTTTTCATGTGCGTCAAACCGATGCCGATACCCATCACATTGCGGTATCCGGCGCGGCGGTGTTTTCCAACTTCATCACCTTGAAAAGCTTGCTGGCCGATTTTCCGCAACGCAAAACCGTATTTTTTGATTTGACCGAAGCCAATTTAATCGACCATACGGTCATGGAATTCATCCACCATTTTGCCGAAGATTACAACCAAGCCGGCGGCCGTTGCCAAATTGTCGGCTTGGACGATCACGAAAGCTATTCCGACCACCATCTCGCGGCGCGGCGCAAAATTGCACTCTGACCCGGCTCAGGCGCACGCGACGGCAACAGCAGTCGCGTGACGCCCCAGCCGTCCTCGGCACCACACCTTAACAACCCCGCCAAAAGCCCGTTCCTCTCCCGATAACACCGGGAGATACAGACGCTTTTGCTTAAATTTTGGAGAATCGTCATGCACACACTATCGCGAACATTATGGTATTCCTGCTGCGTATGCTCGCTACTGGCTATTTCGACCGCTGTAAACGCTACTGAATTACTTGAAGACTCCGGTGCCTGGTTACAAGCCGTGGCCGAAGGCAGCATGAGCTTTATCGATCCGAGCTTGAAAAACGGCCGGGTCTGGGTAGAGGGCCAATCGCGCTTCGATGGCGATTGGGGCCATTGGTACCAAGGCATGGCCCGCACCGCTGTGGGTTATTCCCTGAGCGACCGCGCCACAATCTGGGCCGGTTACACTTGGCTACCGACTCAAAACATCGGTAAATCTTATGTCTCGCAACAGGATATTTGGCCGGCATTTCGGTATGTATTGCCCACGGAGATCGGCACTTTTACCTTCCGGACCATGTGGGAAACCAACTTTTTAAATGGCAGCCAATTACGCGAACGTCCCCGGCAAATGATCAAATTCATGCATCCGCTTGAGTTCGAACCGCGCTTTAGCCTGATTGCTTGGGATGAAGCCTTTTACCGGGTCAATTCCACCACCTTCGGCGGCAAGTCCGGATTTGATCAAAATCGGGCGTTTGCCGGCTTCGGCTGGAGCTTCAACAAAAACGTTAGAACCGAACTGGGCTATATGAACCAATATCTCGATAACGCCAATCACAGCGCGGCGACGATGCGGCATTTGGGGATGGCGTCGGTGTTTGTTAATTTTTAAGCAGCGGGCTTTAAACACCAGCGCCGCTCCAACAATTATCGAGGTCGCAGATGCCCATCAAAGCTATCCCCAAACAAGTAAAAGCATTTTGGCATCACCCGATCCAGGCACTATTCCAGCAGTTGCAAGCCGATGAACACGGTCTGACCCGGCAGGAATCCGTATCGCGGCTAAAACAGTATGGCGATAACCGTTTACAGAATCACAAACCGCCCAGCACTATCAGCTTATTTTTCGGGCAATTCAAAAGTTCGATTATTCTGATCCTGCTGTTTGCCACCGGCCTGTCCTTTTACCTACACGACAAACTCGATGCGCTGATCATCCTGAGCATTATTCTGATGAGCGCGCTGTTGGGCTTTTGGCAGGAAAAAGGCGCCGCCGACGCGGTCAGCAACTTACTGGCGATGGTGCAAATCCGGGTCGCCGTGTTGCGTGACGGCACTTTCCAAGAATTGCCCGCCGAACAAATCGTCCCCGGCGACATCGTGCAGTTGCGGGCTGGCGACGTGATTCCGGCCGATTGTCGGCTGCTAAGTTCCGACAACTTGTTCGTCGACGAAGCCATTCTCACCGGCGAAAGCTACCCCGCGGAAAAATACGTTACCGAATTACCGATCAACACCGGTCTCAGCCAACGCCAAAACTGCCTGTGGATGGGCTCGCACGTACAAAGCGGCAGCGCCACGGCCCTGGCGGTCGCGACCGGTTCCGGCAGCGAATTTGGCAAACTCTCCGAACGCATCAAACTGAAAGCGCCGGAAACCGAATTCGAGCACGGCGTGCGCCGCTTCGGCTATCTACTGATGGAAGTCACGTTGATCCTGGTCATCATGATCTTTGCAATCAACGTCTATCTGGACAAACCGATCATGGACTCGTTTCTGTTCGCGCTGGCCCTGGCGGTCGGCTTGACGCCGCAGCTGTTACCGGCGGTGATCAGCATCAATCTGGCGCACGGCGCCAAACGCATGGCCGAGCAAAAGGTCATCGTTAAACAACTGGCCGCCATTGAAAACTTCGGCAGCATGAACGTGTTGTGTTCCGACAAGACCGGCACGCTGACCGAGGGCACGGTGCAACTGAAAGACACACTGGATATTGGCGGCCAGACCAGTGATAAAGTGGCGCGCTACGCTTATCTTAATTCCATATTCGAAACCGGCTTCAACAATCCCATCGATCAGGCCATCCGCCAATTCAAAACTTATGCTGTCGCCGAAAACGGCAAACTCGACGAAATCCCTTACGACTTCCATCGCAAGCGGCTCAGCATGCTGGTACAAGATCAAGGCGAAACCTTGATGATCTGCAAAGGTGCGTTGAACAATATCCTGGAAATTTGCGACACGGTGGAAAACGCCAACGGCGAGCTGCAGGCAATCGACGGCGTTTACGATGCCATTCAGCAACGCTACCGGGAATATAGCGGCCAGGGTTTTAGGACCCTGGGCATCGCTTACAAACCAATGCCCGGTAAGACAAAATTTGCCAAGAACGACGAAACCGGCTTGCGCTTCCTGGGTTTTTTGACCTTCTTCGACCCGCCGAAAGCCGACTGCGTGGAAACGATAAGCCTGTTACGCGAACAGGGCGTGACTTTGAAAATCATCACCGGCGATAACCGTTTGGTGGCGGAAACCGTGGCAGTTCAGTTGGGCTTAAACTCCCCGGCCATTTTGACCGGTATCGATCTGGCCGGGATGAGTGAAACAGCCCTGATTCATCGGGTTGCGCAGGTCAATTTGTTCGCCGAAATCGAACCTAATCAGAAAGAGCGCATCATCGTTGCTTTAAAGAAAGCCGGCTTCGTGGTCGGTTACATGGGCGACGGCATTAACGATGTCTCGGCGCTGCATGCTGCGGATGTGGGGATTTCGGTGGACAGCGCCGCCGACGTCGCCAAGCAAACCGCGCAAATCGTGTTGCTGGAAAAAAATCTGCGGGTATTGCTGGCGGGGATACGCGAAGGCCGCACGACCTTTGCCAACACCCTTAAGTATGTGTTCATGGCCACCAGCGCCAACTTCGGCAATATGTTCAGCATGGCCGGCGCTTCGCTGTTTTTGCCCTTTCTGCCGCTACTCCCCAAGCAAATCTTGCTAACCAATCTGCTGACCGATTTTCCGGAAATGACCATCGCTTCCGACAACGTCGATCCGGAAATGCTCGGCAAACCGCACCGCTGGGATATAGGCTTTATCCGTAAATTCATGATTATTTTCGGCATTATCAGCTCGGTGTTCGATTACCTGACCTTCGGCGTGCTGTTATGGCTGCAAGTGCCGGTGGAGCAATTTCGCACCGGCTGGTTTTGCGAATCGGTGATTTCCGCTGCGCTGATCGTGTTCGTGGTGCGCAGCCAAAACAGCTTATTCAGCAATCGCCCGGGCAAGTATTTGATGATCACCACCGCCACCATCGTCGCACTGACATCGGCATTGCCTTATACGCCTTTGGCGCCGTTCATAGGCTTTCAACCGCTGCCGGCGGCGATTATCGGCTGGCTGAGTTTGATCGTATTGCTTTACATCCTGACTGCAGAATTGGCGAAACGGATTTTCTATCGCCACGTAAACCTATAGCCGCCATAGTCCTTAAAAAATATTCAATGAAACACGCTCTCAATAACGACCTTTCCCACCACATTTTGCCCAATTCGGCCACGATGGTAGGTGTTTGCATTATGGTCATCAGCATCGTCAAAAGTCAGCCTTCAGGCATGGTCGGTTACGTGATCGACAAGGCGTTGGCAATAGACAGTTTGCTATTCACCATCAGTGCGTTGCTATCGTTCTTATCGATTCGGCTGGAGCGCTCAACCATAGGTTTGGAACGCTGGGCGGAAGTGCTTTTTATCATTGGGCTGGTGTCGATGACTGTCATTGCCCTCATTTTTTCTTTCGAAATTGTATGATTGATTTTCGCTTTCCCTGCGAATGCGGCAGACTCGCTTCGAAGCGAAATTTAACTTAACCCTAATGTGGAATTAACATTCAATTCATCGCCAAATAGTAATTTAGACCGCTCTAATTAATCTAAAGGCATTTGGAATATGAAAACGATAAAAAGCTTGTCAATACAGCTATTGGCAATTCTCTCGGTCTTATCTGCAATCCCTAGGGTTCAGGCTGCAACGACTATTCAAATCGGCCCAAGCGGAAAAACCTTTGCCTCGTCTATGGTTCAGTGTGCGGTAAATCCAGCCACCGGCCTGCAAGCGGCAACCGTTCAAACCGGCCTCTTCAACCCAAGGTCAAAAGATAAGGCCACGATTACCCTCAATGGCGGAATTGTGACCAAAGTTACCGCGTCGCAACCCGATGTCGCTGTCTGGCTTGTTGATGGTAATAACTCTGTTGTGGTCACCCTGTCTAGTAGAACAGCTGATACCTACGCCTTCACCGTACAACCGGGCTTCTGCGATCTACCCGATACGTCAGCTAACACTTTCAGCGCTGACGGCGTTCTCGAATACGCTGCCAGTAGAAAATCTTATACCACCGTCACCCCAGGCTGTGCCTTAAACCCGGCTAGCGGTAATTCCCAGTACTTCGTCAACCTGTTCGATAATGGCAGCTACCTATTAAACGTATCTGTCAATGGCACGCCGTTAACCCAATTGAACGGAACCACCCGAAAATCAGTACCCGTGTTTTTGGGGGCGGGTTTGAACGTAATCTCGGCAGCCAATGGCACGGTTTCCACCGACTACTACATTAGAGACGGCGGCAACGGCACTTGCACCTTACCGTAAATCAGAATAAGCGCCATGCCCTTTAAATGTCCCGGCAGTAACAGCATGGCGTCACTATTAACCCGGTCCTATTTATCACCGATATTCCGTTCGGGCTGAGCTGGTCGAAGCCTGATTTGGCGCACCCTTCTATAAACTCAGGATAAAAGGTATTTAAGGGCCGGGTTAATAACATTGGACGGTGGCGCTTGCTATAGCGACGAGCGTTGCTTGATTCGTCGATATACCTAACAGCAAGTCATTTAAGGGTTTCCGTGCCAAGCTGGGTTTCATTATCATTCAATCCAGCTTATGTCCACAAACGCAGATTCAGCTTGTTATTCATTAAAGGTCATTTGGACGTTTAACCAACCGCCTTCTTCTGCGGGTCAATCCCAACGCTTCAAACCTGCAAATAGTGTCACTCATTACTGGTGTAACACATGCCTTCAAGACCCGCTAAACAGCCTTTTGATGTGCAGTCCGGTTACCGGCCAAGCGGTAAGCTACGCGCATACCCAGCAGCAAAGCCAGTACAAGCGCAAACATCATAGGTCTGCTTAGATCTTTTTTCACCAGCCAGCCGAAATGCACCACGCCGGCAATCGCGCACGGATAAGTTAAGCGATGTAATGCCCGCCAGCGTTTGCCGCCCAGGCGGCGGATAATGGCGTCATTTGAAGTCAATGCCAGCGGAATCAGCACCACAAATGCGCTAAAGCCGATAGTAATGTAAGGCCGTTTCAGGATGTCTTTAGCGATTGCCTGCCAATCGAAATATTGGTCCAAAACCAAATAGGTCGCAAAGTGCAACGACGCATAAAAAAACGCAAACAAACCCAACATGCGCCGCAAGCGCATCAGCCATAAGCAGCCCGACAGACGCCGCAGCGGGGTGACCGCCAAAGTGATCAGCAAAAAACTCAAAGCCCAAAACCCGGTAACGTGGGTCATTTTTTCAATGGGATTGGCGCCCAACTCATCCGCATAAGCGGCGACGGCCAATTTGGCGAACGGCAGCAAAGCCGTCAGAAATACGGCCGCTTTCACCCAAAGCAGCACACGGTTGTCGAGATTTTTGATCGTCATGGCTTAAAAATTCCGCTGCAAGTCCATGCCGGCGTACAGTGCCGCCACTTCGTCGGCGTAGCCGTTGAACATCAGGGTTTTGCGTTTCAGAAACTCGCCGATGCGCCGCTCCTTGGCTTGGCTCCAACGCGGATGATCGACCTCGGGATTAACGTTGGCGTAAAAGCCGTATTCACCCGGCCCGGCTTTCATCCAACTGGTCAGAGGTTGCTGCTCAACCAGCCGGATTTTGACGATGGATTTGGCACTTTTAAACCCGTATTTCCATGGCATGACGATGCGGACCGGCGCGCCGTTTTGCTTGGGCAACACTTCCCCGTACAAACCAAAGGTCAACAACGTCAAAGGATGCATGGCTTCGTCCATCCGCAAACCTTCGCGGTAGGGCCAATCCAGCACTGCGGCCTTTTGTCCCGGCATTTGGGCCGGATCGTGCAGGCTGACAAATTCGACAAACTTGGCATTGCCGGTCGGCTCCACCCGCTTGAGCAATTCCGCCAGCGAATAGCCGAGCCAAGGCACCACCATCGACCAGGCTTCCACGCAGCGCAGGCGATAAACCCGCTCTTCCAGCGCCGCCATTTTCAGTAACTCGTCAATATCAAACACCTTGGATTTTTTCACTTCGCCTTCTACCGTAATAGTCCAAGGCCGGGTTTGCAGGCTGCCGGCATTGATGGCCGGCTGATCTTTGCCGGTGCCGAACTCATAAAAGTTGTTGTATTCGGTAACAGCCTGCCGAGGTGTGAGTTCATCCGTCACGCTGTATTTAGATTTTCCAAGCCCGCCTAAATTATCCATCGCCCATAGTGTCTGCGGCCACACGGCCGCCAGCGCGGCACCGCCTGCCGTTTGTATAAATTTTCGCCGTACCTGGAACAGGGCTTGCGGCGTGATTTCCGAGGAAGGGATAGCGGGTGGTTTATAGGGTTTCATGTCGATGAGCCTCTGCTCTATTAATTACGGTAATTCGCCAGCGGACTTAAGCTGCGCGTACAGCCAAGCCGACGGCGGTTTTTGCTATTTGCTCTGGATCGGGTGACACCAGCGCTATCGAGTCCGGCGCCGACTGACCGTTCCAAATTTCAGTCAAGCGTTTTGCAGTGAGTGGACCGACAGGGCTGTCCGCATTTTCTTGACCACGCGCACTAACCCAAGCCTTGCATAATCCGGCCATGTCGGCCTTACAGACTGCATAGTAGGGTTGCGCGTTATCGCCTGGGCCGCCCAGGAAAGTGGATACGCAGATGATTTTGGTCGGTGCCAATGCTATAGCCGTTTGCCCGCCGCGTCCGGCAAACTCTTTCAGCGCCTGTCTGACGCATAAAAATTGCTCGACCAGATTTTGCCGCAAAATTTCCCGCCATTGCTCCGGATCTATACCACCAGTCGGCATAGCAAGCGCCAGATCGGCATTCGTCACTAATGTATTCAAGCCGCCCCAATAGACGGCGAGTACATCGAACATACTGTTAACTTGGCTTTCCCGGCTAAGATCGGCTTGAAATATCATGGCTTGTCCCTGCTTAGCCCGAATCCGCTGGGCAATGCGGTCCGCTGCCGCGCTTTCGTGCAGATAATTGATCAACACCTTGGCACCGGCAGCGGCATACGCCTCCGCCACCACCGCGCCGATACCACAATCGCCGCGAACCACCAACGCGGTTTGCCCCGATAGCGGCGCTCCGCCGTTCGGGACGTTCACGCATTCTCCCGTTTTAATGCCGACCTGACTGCGCCAACATTCACTGGGAACAAGTAGCGGCTTATCCAGACATCGAGCGACAGTCCGCCCGGCCCTTGCAAGCAACAAACCAACAACATGACGCCCCATTGTTTATGCTGCTCAATGCCGGCACTGCCCAAATCCGGGTAGGAAATCACCGCGACGATATTGAATAGAAACAGCACTATTGCCGCGGTGCGCCCGCAAAGACCCAGTGCCAGTAAGGCAGGACCGATAAGCTCGACTGCGGTGGCCAGCACCGCCGCCAGCCCGGCAGGCAATAGCGGCACGGCGTATTCGTTTTCGAAGAGATATAAGGTGCTGTCCCAGCTTTGGAGTTTCAGCAGTCCGGAAACCCAGAACGCATAAGCAACCCAGCAGCGCAGCAGCAAACTGCTCAACGGAGTCAAACTGCCCAGTAACAGGCCGTAGCGACGGCCCCAGCTTTGCGGCCGATAAAACGGCGCTAATAATTTGGCAATGATGTGTGTATGCATGTGTTAGGCATCCGCAAAATAAAAATCGGTTAACAGGCCTTTAAGCAAGCAGCGTTGCAACAGGGTGGGCACGTTCGCATCGGGGTGATCAGTAAGCACGGTCTCGACTGTTCCGCTTAGCGTCGTGCCAATAGCCAACAACCATAGAAATTGATATTCCGCTTGATCCAGACTATCGATTTCGACTTGCCGACCCGGACGGTACAGCAACAAGCAACAAGCCCCGTTACGCAAATCGATGTATTCCCGGCCGGCGTCATCGGCCTGGTTACTGGCCCAGATCCTGGCTATCGGATAGTCCGAGGCGATGAAGCGTGCGCTGGGATGCAGCCTGAAAACCAAGCGGCCGTAGGCAGCGGGATCGATCTGCGCCAACGCTGTAGCGGACAGTATCGGCGCATCGGCAGCGTGATAGGCTTCGTGCCACAGCCACTCCAGCTTGGCGACATCGGCTAAATAAGCCAAGCTTTGCGCGGCGGCAAACCCGCTTATCAGCTCGGAAAAATGCGCGCCAAATGTCAACAGGCAAGCCGATTGCGGCGGGTAGCTTTTGATGTAAGCAGCAGCCAGCCCGGCAAAAAAGCCCTCGCCGACCAGACGGTTCACGACCGGATAGCTGTTGCGCAAGGCCGCCGTTAAACCAAGCCGGGTATTGTTTCGATAAATGGCCAGCCGTTGCTCGGCACTCAGGCCCTTCGACTTAACGCCCGCCGGCAACTGTTGGGATTCTTGCAACACGAAGCGGGAAAAATCCCGTTGTAACTCACGCAGCCTGTGCATAAGCCTGCTCCATAAACCTGTCGGCTTTTGCGGCTTCCGCCACCAACACCGGCCAGGGCGGCAGATCGGCATCCCATTCGATCAAGGTCGGACGGCAACCGAAACGCTGTATGGCTGTTTGATAGAGTTGCCAGACCGCATCGCTGACCGGCGCGTTATGGGTGTCGATCAGAATGCTCTGCTCGCCGAATTGATTAACGGTATGCCCGGCCAAATGAATTTCCCCGACCTTGTCCGCTGCTATGGCACTTAAATAATCTGCCGCCTGCCAACCGTGATTTACGCAAGACACGTAAAGGTTGTTCACGTCCAACAAAATCCCGCAGCCGCAACGCCGGGCTAGTTCGTTGAGAAATTCGCTTTCCGTATAGCTGGAAAAGCCGTATTCCAAATAACTGGAAGGATTCTCGATCAACAGCGGTCTGCCTAAATAATCTTGTGCCTGCGAGATGCGCGCAACTAAATGGGCCAACGTCTCATCGGTATAGGGTAAAGGCAGCAGATCGTTCAAGTACCTGCCGCCAAAGGCACTCCAGCTTAAATGCTCGGACACCAGCCCCGGTTCGATCCGCTGAATCAGATCGCGCAGTTGCCGTAAGTGTTGCCGATTCAACGGGTCAACAGAACCCAGCGACATACCAACCCCATGCAAGCTGATCGGATAATCGACTCGGATGGCTTCCAAGTCGCGTAACGGAATACCGCCGTTGCCGAAGTAGTTTTCGCTATGGACTTCCAACCACGCAGGCCGAATGGGTTGGTTTAGGGCATCCCGGTGATGCTGGGAGCGAAGGCCGATTCCGGCTTGCGCCGGAATCGCCGAGCTCACTGATACCTGTTTAGCGAGTGGCTTCGTGAGAGTCATGTGGTACTCGATTTAATGGTGAAAGGGTGTCGTCTAAACAGCGCAGAACCTTGTGAGTGGGATGCCGGCAATCGCTGCCGGCATGACTGCGCTCTTTAACGGTTCGCGCGGCCTAGTAACCGGCGCCTGTGCCGTTATTTCATGTCCGCGGGCGCTTCCATACTGCCGCCGACGATGCGCTCGCAAGTGCCGGCAGGCACGGCGATAAAGGCATCTTTTTGATTATCGGCGGTGGAATGTCCGGCACAGGCATTAGACAGCGTTTTGCAGTCGTTTTTGCCGGCTTTGGCTACGCCGTAACATTTCTCCATATCTTTTTTGTCGGCGGCAAAGGCTAGCGATGGCAAGCCTGACACCCCTAATAAAATCAAAGAAGCCATGGCGGTCGATACAACAGTGTTTACGTTTTTCATCAGTCTTTTCCTAGTCGTTAAATGATTTAGTGGAGTCCACCGATTTCCCGGCAGACGCTTAACTAATGGCAAGCGGCATGCCAAAACGCTTTAAAATAAAACATGCAAATAAAAACAAACACTTATAAATTACCAAGCAAATTCAAGCCGTATCCCAATCGCCGAAAATCCACCAATAGTTGTGGCTGCCGCGAATAGTTGCGGCTTGGTGTTGTGGCGGCCGCTGGTTAGAATGCTATTCAATGCAAGCAACCGGACCATTTCACTCATGCAAACTGTCGACTCGTCGGAACTGGCCATACTGCGGGCGCTGGTGGAAGGCACCGTGCAAACCACCGGCAAGGATTTTTTAAGATCGCTGGTGCGTAGTCTGTGCACGGCCATTGGAGTAGCGAACGGCTTTATCGCCGAATTCACCAGCGACAAAACCCGGATACGATCCTTGGCCTTCTGGGAGCACGGTCAATTTATAGACAATCAGGAATGGGAACTGGCCGGCACCCCCTGCGTCGATGTGCTGGCCGGCAAGTTGTGCCATTACCCGTCGGACTTGGCGAAAATCTTCCCCAAGGAAGAAGGCATAGAAAGTTATCTCGGCGTGCCCTTGCAAGACGCCGACGGCCAGATCCTCGGCCACCTGGCGATATTCGACGAACGGGCAATGCCCGAAGAACCCCGCTTGCTCTACACCTTCAAGATTTTCGCGGCCAGGGCGGCGGCGGAGCTGAACCGGATTCGGGTAGAAGAACTGCGGCAACAGAGCGAACAGCGCTATAAGGATTTGTTCGACGAAGCGCCGATTGCTTATGTGCACGAGGACACCGATACCCGCTTCCAGGCCGCCAACCAGGCCGCCATGCGCATCCTGGGCATCACGCCGGAACAAGTGCCGGGTCTAATTGGTAGTTCCTTCGTACCCGACACGCCCGAAGCGCAACAACGCTTGCAGTTGGCGCTCAAGTCCATCGAAGACGGCACGAATAACGATGGTGTCGTGCTGGAATTGCGCCGCAGGGATAACGATCAGCCGATTTGGATACAGTGGTGGTCCAAACTCGACCCCAGCCGGCAATACATGCGCACCATGTTTATCGACATTACCGAACAGGTGTTGATGGAACGGGAACAGGCCAGGCTGCAAGCGCAAAACCTGTATTTACAGGAAGAAATTAAATCGACGCATAATTTCGACGACATCATCGGCCGCAGTCCGGCGCTGCAATCCTTACTAAACCAAGTCCAGCGCGTCGCGCAGACCGACGCCTCGGTATTGATCCAAGGCGAATCGGGCACCGGTAAAGAACTGATCGCCCGCGCCATTCACGCCGCCAGTCCCCGGAAAAACCGGCCGTTGATTAAAGTCAATTGCGCGGCATTGCCGTCCAGTTTGATTGAAAGCGAATTATTCGGTCACGAAAAAGGCGCATTCACCGGCGCTATCAACAAACGCATCGGCCGCTTTGAATTGGCCGAGGGCGGCACGCTATTCCTCGATGAAGTGGGCGAAATTCCGCTGGATGTGCAGGTCAAATTGTTGCGGGTGATTCAGGAACGCGAATTCGAGCGGGTGGGCGGGCAAGTACCCATCAAGATGGATGTGCGGGTGATTACCGCGACGAACCGGGATCTGCTGACGGAAGTAGCTGAAAAGAATTTCCGCGAAGACCTGTTTTACCGTCTGAATGTGTTTCCGCTGACCACGCCGCCGCTGCGAGAACGGCTGGAAGATATTCCGCTGTTGGTGAACTTTTTGATCGCTAAATTCGCGCCGAAAATCGGTAAAAAAATAACCGGGGTCAGTGGTCAATCTATGCAGCGTTTGCAGCGCTATCGTTGGCCGGGCAATATCCGCGAGCTGGAAAATATCATCGAACGGGCCGTGATTCTGACCGATACGCCGATATTGGACATCGGCCCGGAACAGTTGCCCGCGACGGCCGACGCCGGCCTAAAACTCGTGGCAGCAGGCGGCGACACCAGCCTGGATAGCGTAACCAAAGAGCATATCCTCAGCGTCCTGGGACAAACCCGCTGGGTCATTGAAGGCCCCAATGGTGCCGCGCAACGCCTCAATTTAAAACCGAGTACCCTGCGTTACCGCATGCAAAAATTGGGGATCGCCAAAACCAATCGCTAGCGATGGCCGTTTCGAGAATACGCTATCCCTCAGGCCTTTCGGGCTGAGCGGCGGCGTCGCCCCCCAATCAGCAGGAATGCTGAATAAGACTGATAAAAAACTTGCCCCAGGGTATCTCCGACATTTCACTATCCCCTGCTTGCCGGCAATCCGCAGCTTCAACTAGCGTGCCTCAGGACCGCGCAGGCATATCAGGCTTAGAATTTTTTCGGCCACGCGCCGACATTAATTGGTTTATATAAACCATTTCTAGTCAATAGAACCGCTAACATCCTAATTCCCGCCGACAAATAAGGTTGAAATAAGCCGAATTTCCTGGACTGCCGATCTCAAATTGGCTTTGGCAGACTACTTGCTTTGAGTGCTTACCAAGCAGACCAATTGCTCAACTCCGGGATAGACCATGCAAACTAAACGTATCATCTACAGTGCGGCACTCGGCTTGCTGGGTGCTATGCTGACTTTCCAGGTCCACGCCCAAAACGTCCCCATATCCCTGGACGAGGCGCTGACGCTGTTTTATCAGCGCAACCTGGATTTGATCGCCGCGCAATACAACATCGACCAATCCCGCGCCGATGCGGTGATTGCCGCGGCGATGCCCAATCCGACCCTGGGCGTGCAGATTTCCGAAATCAGCAACCGGCCCAATATGGGCTCCAATGCCAGCGGCTGCAATCACGATGTCAACGTGTCCTGCGGCCCTGCCGAATATTTTTCCTTCAGCCAACTAATTGAAGTAGCTGGCAAACGCGGCCTGCGCATCCAAAGCAGCGGCTTCGCCACTCAGGCGGCGGAAAGCGACTTCCGCGATGCGGTGCGCATCTTTTCCAACATGGTCGAAGACGCCTATTACGACCTGCTGCTGGCGCAAAAGAACCGCTGGTTGGCGCAGGAAATAGTCGATCATTACCAAACCATTGCCAAAGCCAACCAGCTCAGAATGAACAGCGGCGATATAGCCGAATCCGATTTTCTAAGGGTAAAAATGGAAGCGATGCGCGCGCAATCCGATCTGGATACTGCGCAAACCGCCGTAGAACAGGCGCAAGCCGGTTTGGCGGTGATCTTGCGCTGGCCGAACGACAGCCTGCATTTCGAAGCCAAGGAGCAATGGCCGGACATCAAGGACATCGGCCAAAACCTGTCCAAAGACGAGTTGATGAACAAAGCCCTACAACAACGCCCGGATTTACTGGCCGACAAACAACGGGCCGCCCAGGCCGAAAGAGAACTGGAATTGGCCAGGCGCCTGAAATACCCGGATGTCACCGTCAATGCCGGCTATGCGCGCGACCCCAGCAATAACGCACTCAATTCGTTTTTTGTCGGCGTCAGTGTGCCGGTCCCGGTATTCGATCAATATCAAGGCCAATCGGACAAGGCGGCGGTCGCATTAAACCAAAACCAACTGGCGGTCGAGCAAACCGAACTGAGCATTCGCAACGATGTCGCCAATGCTCTAGCCACCTGGAACAGCGCGGACAAAATCGTGCAGCGTTTTCAAAGCGGCTTACTCGACGATGCGCTGGCGGTGCGCAACAGCGCCGAGCTAGCCTATAGCAAGGGCGCTACCGGCGTACTGGATTTTATCGAAGCGCAACGCAGCTATAAAAATGTGATGCGCGATTACAGCCAGGCCATGATCAACCGGGCCAATGCTTATTACGATCTGGCCAAAGCCTTGGGCGAAGAAATTGCTAACGACAATGCCGCCAACAACAAGGCGCAGGCACCTACTCAATTACCATAGCAGGCTTGAACGAATAACGGATATGAATACTTCCATGCCAACTTTCACCCGAATCTCGTTGTGCTGCCACTTTGTACTGGCCGCTGCGCTACTGGCGGCTTGTTCCGACTCCGCCGAAAACAAACCCAAGGCACCGAAACCTCCCACCCCGGCCGGCGAAGTGGTGCTGGCACCCGACTCGCCGAAAAAGGCCTACGTCAAAACCGCGCATTTGACTTTGGCGCAACATCCTTTGCTGGAACCATTGGCCGGCAAAATCGTGTATGACGAAAGCCTGACCTCGCGCATCAGTTCGCCGGTCGCCGGCCGGGTTGTCGCCACGCCGATTGCCCTGGGCACGCCGGTGCAGACTGGTTCGACCTTATTGGAACTCGACAGTCCGGATGTCGCGGATGCCGAAGCCGATTTCGCCAAGGCACAAGCAGCAGCCACTCTCGCCAGCCACGCTTTCAATCGGCAACAGGAACTGTACGCCGGCAAAGCCATTTCTCGCAAGGAACTGGAACAGGCTCAGAGCGATTTGAGCAGCGCCCGCAGCGACCTGCAACGCGCTACCGACCGCTTGAAAAATCTGCACTTATCCGCTCGCCAAGCCGACGGCCGCTTCGCGCTGCGGGCGACACTGCCAGGCATCGTCGTGGAACGCAACGTCAATCCGGGCATGGAAGTACGCCCGGATTTGGATACGCCTTTGTTTGTGGTTTCCGATCTCAAACATTTGACCGTGCTGCTGGAGGTGTTTGAAGTCAACATCGGCAAAATCAAACTGGGGCAGCAAGTCGCGGTGTCGGTACCAGCCTACCCCGGCGAGACCTTTACGGCGACGGTGCAGTACATCGGTCAAGTGCTGGACGAAACCACCCGCACCGTGCAAGTCAGATGCAAATTAGACAATCCGGATGGCCGCCTGCTACCGGGTATGTATGCCACCATCAACGTGGAAAGCGCTGTGGACGACAAAGCATTCGTGATTCCATTGACAGCCGTCTTTACCGAAGGCGACGCCGATTATGTATTCACGGCTTTAGACGACAACCGCTACCGGCAGCGCCGGGTCGAGATCGGCTTGCGTTTGAAAGACAAAGCGGTCATCACGCAAGGACTGGACGCCAATGAACTGTTGGTAACCGAAGGAGCGCTGATGCTGCGCGCCGAAGAAGAAGTCGAAACCGAAAGTACTCACCAGCCCTAGCGCCATAACCGGGACAATCACATGATCGAGCGCCTTATCGCGTTTTGTTTGCAACAACGGCTGATGGTGATCGGCGCCACGCTGGCGATTGCCGTCTCCGGCATCATCGCCTTCGAAAATCTGCCGGTACAAGCCTTTCCGGACGTGCAAAACGTCTTTGTGCAGGTCGTCACCCAGTTTCCCGGCCAGGCCCCAGAAGAAGTGGAAAAGCAGATCTCCCTGCCTATCGAACGGGAGATGAATGGCTTACCGCATCTGCTGAATATGCGGTCGGTATCCATCTTCGGTCTGTCGGTGGTAACGCTGACTTTCGATGACACCGCTGAAGATTATTTCTCGCGCCAGCAAGTGCTGGAACGGCTGCAATATGCCGACATTCCCGACGAAGCCAAACCGCAACTGGGTCCGCTATCCACCGGTGTCGGTGAGATTTTGCGTTACGTGATCGATGCCAGAAATCTGCCACTGATTGAGCAACGGGCCTTGCAGGATTGGATCATCGAGCCGCGCTTGCGCTCGGTGCAAGGCGTCGCCGACGTGGTCGGATTCGGCGGCGGCGTGAAGGAATATAAAGTCGCCGCCAAGCCGGACCGCTTAAAAAATTACCGCGTCGACCTCAATCAAGTATTCCAGGCAATTGCCGCGAACAATACCAATACCGGCGGCGGCTATATCGAGCACGGCGACGAAGCCTTGGTGGTGCGCGGCACCGGCTTGCTGAAATCCGCGGAGGAAATAGGCGAAATCGTCGTCACTACCAACGACGGCGTGCCGGTGCGTATCAAGGACGTGGCCGAGATCAGCGTCGGACCGCAGCCGCGTAACGGTATGGTGGGCATGAACCAGCGCGACGATGTGGTGGAAGGCATTGTGTTGTTGATCAAAGGCCGCGACGCGGTCAACGTGCTGGATGGGGTGAAACAGAAAATCCAGGAACTCAACGAATTTGGTTTACCGCCGGGGGTAAAAATCACGCCGTTCTACGACAGGACCGAACTGGTGGGACATACCATCCATACCGTCGAACACAATATGATAGAAGGCGCGGTGTTGATCCTGATTATCCTACTGGTATTTTTGCGGCGCTTCGTCGCGGCGCTGCTGGTGACGCTGATTATCCCGCTCTCCTTGCTGTTCGCGTTCATTTTGGTCGATCTCGGCGGCATCTCCGCCAATCTAATTTCCTTGGGCGCCATCGACTTCGGCATCATCGTTGACGGCGCGGTGGTATTGGTGGAAGCAGTGATGGTGCAAGTCACCCTGGATTTGCAACGCAACGCCGATATTCGCCATCTGCGGCAATCGCTACTCACCACCGCCACTGAAATGGGCCGGCCCATCCTGTTTTCCAAAGCCATTATCATCATCGCCTTCTTGCCGATTTTTACCTTCCAGCGCGTGGAAGCCAAAATTTTTTCGCCGATGGCCTACACCCTGAGCTTTGCACTGGTGGCATCCATGCTGTTCAGCCTAACCTTCATGCCGGCCATGCTCACCTATTTACTGGGCCCTAAGTTGGCAGAACAACACAATCCGCTGGTGCATGCGATGGAACATCGTTACCGTCAAGTGCTGGAGTGGGTGTTACGGCATGCCCGGGCGGTATTTATTAGCGCGATCACCGCGCTGGTGCTGAGCTTCATGTCCGTAAAACTAATCGGCACCGAGTTTATGCCCAAACTCGACGAGGGCAATATCTGGCTGACCATTACACTGCCGACCCCGGTGTCGCTCACCACCGCCAAACAACTGGAACGGCAGGTCCGCGAGACACTGGAAACGTTTTCGGAAGCCAAAACCATCATCACCCAATTGGGCCGGCCGGAAGACGGCACCGACCCCAAAGGCTTTAACAACCTGGAAGTGCTGATCGACTTAAAACCCAAGGATACCTGGCGTTACAAACGTAAAGACGATCTGGTGCAAGCCATGGACAAGGCGCTGGCGATTTTTCCGGGCATACTTACAAACTTTTCCCAGGTGATTCAGGACAACGTCGAAGAAGCCATTTCCGGCGTGAAGGGCGAAATCGCCATCAAAATTTTCGGTAGCGATTTGCAAACCTTGCAGGACAGAGCCGATCAAGTCACGCATATCCTGGCCGGCATTCAAGGCGCCACCGATGTCGCGGCCGAGCAGCAGGCCGGCCTGGCGCAAGTGATCGTGGACATCGACCGCTCTAAGGTATCGCGTTACGGCATCAATGTCGCCGATGTGGAGCGGGTGATGGAAATCGGCATGGGTGGCAAGGCGGCTTCGCAGTTTCTGGAAGGCGAACGCCGGTTCGACATCACCTTGCGTTACGAGGACAGCGCCCGCAATTCGGTGGCCAATCTGGAAAGTTTGACCGTGCAAACCCCAACCGGCCAACGCATTCCGCTCTCCGAGCTGGCCACCATCAAAATCAACCAAGGTGCGTCCCGTATCAGCCGCGAAGACAATATGCGGCGAATTGCCATCAAATGTAACCTAATCGACCGCGATCAAGGCAGCTTCGTGGCCGAGGCACAGGAAAAAGTCGCGGCGCAAGTCGATTTGCCGCCCGGCTATCACATCGTCTGGAGCGGCCAGTTTGAAAACCAACAACGGGCTATGAAGCGTTTGGCCATCATCGTACCTATCAGTTTGGGACTCATTTTCGTGTTGCTGTTCTGGGCATTCATGTCGGTTAAAAATGCCTTGCTGATCGTGATGAACGTGCCGTTTGCGATGATAGGTGGCTTACTGATTTTATTAGCAACCGGCATTAACTTGAGCGTATCGGCCGCTGTCGGCTTTATTGCCTTGTTTGGGATTGCGGTGCAGAACGGCGTGATTTTGGTCTCGCAATTGAACAAATTGCGCCGGGACGGCCAGAAATTGCATGATGCCATCGTCAACGGCTCCGTGAGCCGCTTACGGCCGGTGGTGATGACGGCCTTGATGGCGATGCTGGGTTTATTTCCGGCTGCACTGTCCACCAGCGTCGGTTCGGAAACCGCCAAACCGTTTGCTATTGTCATCATCGGCGGCTTGATCACCGCCACGATTTTGACCTTAACCTTGCTACCCGCGTTGTATCGTTATTTTGCCGAGCCTGACGAGCTTTAGGGGACTACTATGAAAGAAATTCGCGCCTACGTGCAGCCGCACAAGCTCAGCCAGATCACGATGGCATTACTGGAAATACCGGGTTTTCCGGGAATGTCGATCATGGATTGCGAAGGCTTCGGCCGCGAGCGCACTGAGCACAGCCAAGATTACAAGCCGTTTCTGTTGAAAAAGCGTCTAGAGATTTTCGCGCCGGACGACTTGGTGGAGATTATTTTCGAAACCATCCTGCGCACGGCCCATAGCGGGCATCATGGCGACGGGAAGGTGTATATTCTGGACGTGCTGGAAGGCGGCCGCGTCAGCAGCGGCGAACGGGATAAGGATTTGGGCTGAAGCCGAGGAACACGAGCTCACTGCCACAGACGGCTATTTTCCTTGATACGGTTACTGGTCGATCACGGTTTGCACGAATCGACTCCGAACAAGTAGTGGACATTTATTACAAACTGCGCCTGCTGCCGTCCGCCTGGATGACCCTGGATTACCAGCACATTGCCAATCCGGCCTATAACGCGGACCGCGGACCGGTTGATGTCTATGGCGTCAGAGCGCATTTTGAGTTCTAGGCAACACTTTAGGAGTTCCCATGCCCCCCTCTTTAAAGCATCTAAGCATTTGTCTGCTGTTACTGCTTACTCCGCACATTAGCGTCGCGGAACAATCTTTGGCAATTGGCGAGGGTGAACGCCTGCTGGTGCTGGCGCCGCATCCGGACGACGAAAGTTTGAGTGCGGCCGGCCTGATTCAACAAGTATTGCAAAACGGCGGCACAGTGCGCAGCTCGGTCGTCACCGCCGGCGATGCTTACGTCGGCGCGGTGATGCTGGACAGCGGGAAGCGCAACCCGTCGGCAGCGGATTATCTGGACTTTGGCGAAAAGCGGCTGGAAGAGTCGCGGCGCGCGGCTCAGCTACTCGGCAATGGCTTTATCCATCTGGATTTACTCGGGTTCTCGGATGGCAGTATCTACTCAGCGTTAATCTCGCATTGGCGGCGCAACCAGCCGATGCGCTCCGAATATACCGGCTTTGACCACGTCCCCTACCGGGAAGCGGAAGACCGCGGACTGGCCCAAGACGGCCAAGATCTACTCAACGAGCTGGTAGCCATTCTGCGCGACACCAAGCCGACGATCATCGCCTTCCCGGATGTGATGGAAAACGATTCCGACCATGCCGGCTTGGGTATGTTTACGCTGCTGGCCGTCCATCAGTGGCTATTGGAAACCCCGACACCGCGCCCACAACCCAAATTACTGGCCTATCTGATTCATTGGCAACACGGCTGGCCGACCGGCTCTAATTGGGGCATTGCGCAGGACTGGAGCGATCAACCGCTGGTATTGCCCGCTGACTTGCCGCTGCGCGGCCATAGCCGGGCTTGCGTCAATCTATCGCCCGCGCAAATCAACTTAAAGCGGGCTGCGCTGGCCGAATACAAAACCCAGCAACGCATCATGGGCGATTTTTTGTCGGCCTTCGTGCGCAGCAGCGAGTGCTTTACCCTACTCAAGCCCAACGACGGCAACCGTATCGAACAGGTTTTGGCGCATTGGCGGCAGGTACGCAAGACATTTGATAATCATCCCTTGAGTCGGCGTAAAATTTGAAAGGATCTGCCCGCAAACTGGCGCTGCGCTTGGCCGTCAACAACCTGAGATCTCGAATATGCTAAAACTTTTGCTACGTCCGGTCATTTTCGTCACGATCGTGATGAGCATATTGGTGATAGGCGAACTGCTGGCCATTGGCCGCCTGACCTGGCGCAATCATCAACGCATCCAGACCATAGAAACCGACATCGGCAAAGGCCACCACCTGGAAGAAACAATCTTCGAGTTGCTGGAGCTGCAATCGCAATTGGCCTTGCATCGCAGCAACCCTGATCTGTCCGCCGAACACCTGAATGACATACAAGATCGACTGCTGGATTTACTGCAAGCCCACAACAACGGCACTGATTTCACGGTCTCGGTCGATTTGAACACCCTGCAAGCCAAATTCGCCGCCGCCAGCAACGGCGATCCGCAGGCGCTGATCGATTCCGTGAATATGATCCGGCAAGTCCTGGATCGGCAAACCAACGAAGAAGAGAAAATGCTGATCGGCGTTGAGGACGACAGCCAGTTGGAACTGCAACTAGCGGTCATTTTGCCGCTGCTGCTGTTTTGGATCGGCCATTATTTTTTTCGCAACAATGTGTTAGAGCCGCTGGATGCGCTACGCGATTTATTGTCCGGCCTGGCGGAAGGCGTGAAGCAGCCGATCACGCGCGAAACGGCTGATCCGATTTTGCGGGACTTGTTCGACCGCTACAATCACTTGGTCGAGCACTTGATCGAACTGGAACAGGAGCATCTGCATTACACCAATCGTCTGGAGCAGCAAGTGCGGCAGACCAGTCACGCTTTACTCGAACAAAGCCAGCGCCTAGCCAAAGCCGAGCGCTTGGCGGCCTTGACCGAAATGGCCGCCAGCACCGCCCACGAATTGCGCAATCCGCTGGCGATTATTCAATTTGCGCTGGAAAATTTGCTGTCCGAAGCCATCGACCCCGATCTGCGCCAGCGTATCGGTCTATTGCATAGCGAAGTGCAACGCTTGACCAACCACCTTAACGACCTGCTGAGCTCGGCGCGCCATGGCAATAAAATTGCCCAGCCTACCGATGTGAATGCAGTCGTCAACGACTTGATCACGCTATTCAAATACCAGGCCACCGATAAAATCCAATTTACGGTGCAGGGCAAAGCCGACAGTTCCTTGATGCTGCCGGAAATCGAATTCCGCCAAGCCCTGTTAAATTTGCTGCAAAACGCTGTGCAGGCCATCGGCACCCGCAACGGTAGCGTAGCGGTGCATATTGCCCAAGACGCCCAGCGCCTGTCGCTGACGGTAATTGATAGCGGCGACGGCTTCGATGAGGCCTTTTTGCGGCAAGGCATTCGTCCGTTTGTCAGCTTGAAGGAAAAAGGCAGTGGCTTGGGGCTGGTGATGGTGCAGCGCTTCGCCAAAGATCTGGGCGGCCAGCTCAAACTGGACAACGATGCTGCCGGCCACGGCCGGGTCAGCCTGAGCTTACCTTTGACTTGAAACGACACACCCGCACAAATTCCAGCAATGCGCCGGCGAATACCCGTCAATCGCATACAATGCCGTAACTCGCAAACCAGCCATAACCATGATGACCAATACCCTGTTAATTATTGAAGATGAAGCCCTGTTAGCCTCCGAATTGGCGCGTTACTTTAGCAAGGGTGGCTGGGAAGTCAGTATTGCCCATTCCCTGCAACAAGCCGAACAGTTTCTCAGCGGACAAGCGCTGGACCCGCTGGTGGTGTTATCGGACATGAACCTGCCGGACGGCAACGCCCTGGATTTGCTGGAGAAACTCAAACCGGAAATCGGCAGCAGCGAATGGGTGTTTCTGACCGGCTACGGCAGCGTCGCCGATTCGGTGCGCGCGGTGCGCCTGGGCGCTTACGACTTTATCGAAAAACCCTGCTCGCTGGACCGCTTGAATCTGTTAGTGGAAGGCGCCGCCCGCAGCGCCCGCGCCCAACGCCGCCTGGAGCAGCAAACCGCGTCGCAGAACCATCAATACAGCATCGACAGCTTGATCGGCTCCAGCCCGGCCATGAACCAGCTGCGGGCCATGCTGAAACAAATCGCCAACGTCCCGTTCTCCAGCCTGATCGTCAGCGGCGAAACCGGCACCGGCAAAGGCATGATCGCCCGAATTCTGCACTATTCCGGCAGCCGCGCCGCCGCGCCCTTGGTGGAAATCAACTGCGCCGCCCTGCCGCGGGAACTGCTGGAAGCCGAATTATTCGGCTACGAAGCCGGCGCTTTTACCGGCGCCAAAAAGCGCCATCGCGGCTTGTTCGAACAGGCGCACACCGGCACGCTATTTCTGGATGAAATCGGCGAAATGGATCTGGATTTGCAAAGCAAGCTGTTAAAAGCCGTGGAAGATCTACGCATCCGCCGGGTTGGCGGCGAAGCGGAGATCAGCATCGACGTACAAATCATCGCCGCCACCAACCTGGACCTGGTGGAAAAAGTGGCCGAAGGCTTGTTCCGCCGCGATTTGTATCATCGCTTAAACGTCATCAACATCCGCATGCCGGCCCTCCGCGAACATAAGCAGGACCTGGATCAATTGGTGCCGCAATTCATCGCCGAATGCAATCGCAAATCGGCCAAGTCGGTCAGCCACATTCCGGAGCAAGCCTGGCAGATGCTGAAAAGCTACGATTGGCCCGGCAATATCCGCGAGCTGCACAATGTGCTGGAGCGCTGCGTGTTGTTGTCCAACGATCATAATTTGCCGGTGGAATGGTTGCAGCTACAAGCCCCGCAAGCGACGACGGCCACACACAACGCCAAAGTCAATCAGGAAGGCGTGTTCATTCCGCTGGACGGCAGCATCAGTCTGCACGAAATGGAAAAATTCATCATCCAGGAAGCGCTAAACCGTAATGACGCCAACGTCACCGGCGCGGCGCGCATGCTCGGCACGACTCGGGAAACTCTGCGCTACCGGGTGCAGAAGTATCATTTGAAGTGTAAATTTTGAGCAGAGCTGGTGCGGGTTGGCTAATACGGGAGAGATTTTATCTCGGGCAAAAAAATGCGCCCTGCCTGTCCGAAGAACTTCGACCAAACAGAGCGCCACGTCCACACATGAGAACAGGTAGGAGTAACAACACAATCTAAGTAGAGCAAGGTTGATGCCAAATAGCCTATTCCTTGATTTTTATGGACTTATGCGAATGGCAGCCGATAAAACGCCGGGAGATTTGCACCAGATACAACCAAAATCCGGCTGTTTTGCACCAGGATGGCTCAATTGGCGTGTCCACACCGATGGCTGCGTTCACCAAGCTCAGCATTCGACAAATTTGTGGGGCGTTCTCGCTCAGAACTCAACGATTGCACAAAATTACGCCAATCAACGAGCCCCCGGCGAGAATGCTCGAGTTATTTTGGAGAACCGTGGAGCAAAAGACTCGACGCATTTAGAAGAAACCCCAGTATAACCAAGCGGGGTTTCCCGCCGACGAATTCAAACCACCAAGCGGCCAAAGCCGGATATCTGGCGCTCGAATGTTCAACCCGCGCAGCTACAAAAATCGAGTCCGGCCTACCGAATTCTTTTAGGGCGCATCAGCGATAGCGCCATGCGCCGAATGATTTAACACCAACAGACGGCCCATGACGGATACGTCTATTAACCCCTTACGGCCTTGTTCTGAAACTTACCCCGGAGTCCACCCATGAGAAAATTAATTTTTGGTACATTACTGGCCGCCATCACCCAACTTAGCTACGCCAAGCCTCCAGAAGCCCGCTCCCTGCCGCTGGAGCAGATCAGTATCGAACACATCGATCTTCAAGGCCAAGTCCGAACCTGGAAACTCAATAAAGTGTGTATCGACCAGCAAGCTTACCTGCTGCTGATGAAAGGTTTGACCGAACCGATCAGTATCTCGCCGTCCTTCAAAGACGGGAAACCGGAGCAATGCCGAGTCGCAGACTAAAGCCGGAAACGCTTACGATTATTCCTGCCTATGGTTTTATCGGGGTGGTTTTCTTCGCGTATGCCGTGCCGAGCATCGGAGCTTTTGAACGAGCAAATCAGCAAGATAGCCGACTTGCATGCGTAGGACCCGAAGTTTTGTAGGGCGCATTAGCGATAGCGTCATGCGCCGAATGATTGAAAGCCAACATACGGCGCAATACGGCTACGCCTATTGACGCCCTACGAATTGCGCCTTTCGGCCTTACCGTGAAACCGGGACGGTATTCATCCCGTATGCCGCGCCGAGCACCGGAGCTTTTGGACGGATCAGCCCGCTAGGGGCGCCGCAGGGATGCGGCGCGTTGCCGAAGGGGCAAGGAAGCCCCTTTCGGCAACCCCCGTTCAAAAGCGAGGAGCGCAGGGAATAAGCGGCATCCGGGTGTCTTTTCTTTTGGATACTTTTCTTTGGACAAGCAAAGAAAAGTATCTCGGCTGTCGGGCCGAGACCCGACATTAAAATAGGTCGTGGCAATTCAACACGATGTAAACGATCAAGCGACCGATGCGCTTCACTTTGTTCAGCACATCCTATAGCCCTACAAAGTGTTGTTAAGAATTTTCTCCCCCGTAAATCGGAAACCTTTGCTTTAGCCGCTCTACAGTTGATCTCCACTTCGTCGCAGTTGGTTTGCAAACGGTATTTTGATTTCCAAACATACCAACTTCTTGAATGGCGTTGCCCAAATCTTTGGTTTCTAACCATTGAACGGGGACGAAGTACTCACACTTTTCTTCGTCTTCAACGAACTCTCGGTGATAGCTACCTGCGACTAGAACCTCCAGAGCGGGCCTTTCACCCTCAGGAGTGATAAGCGAAAATTGTGATGCGGGAACCGCCTCGTTTAAAACGCGACCAACACCAACAAAACCAGCACCAGGCACTTTGACCCACACGCGATCCCCTGGGGACAAAAGTTGAAGCGTTCGGCTATACCAAGCACCTCCTCCGCCACAAATAAATCCGTATTTCCTGGCCTCGTTCCAAGACCGAACCTCTCCGTGCCCATACGAGCAATAAAACTCTCCGTTCCACGGCTCGGAGTCATTTGCGCTAGGTTTCGATGCAACCGACTGGGTTTCAACAGGGTCAAGCAGCCAAGTTCGGCTGATAATCTTCTCATCTCCGTGCGCAAAAACTTGGAAGAACAAAACGTTAATAGATATTGAACGATCATTTAGGTAGGCAACAATCCGTTCCGTGCTTGAATCAAGCTCTGCGGCTACGATGATAATTTGATGACTCTGATTCAGTTCATTTTCATCGAGCTTTCGTTGGAACTTTTTCTCGAAATCTTCAGCAAGATCACTTCCTGATGAAAATCTTCGATAAATTTCGACGATCTTTTCAGGCTCAAGCTTCTCGACCCATGATGCGTAATCCAGCGCTTGGGCTACGACCTCCCGGGGCGTTTTTTCTCGCTTTAGCTCAATGAGCACTAACGAGGCATCTGGCGCAATAGCAAGAAGGTCTAGAGGTTGGTTGTTGTAAGTTCGTTCCTGTTGCCCAATAAGCAACCACTCATCAGAAAGCATCCTGGGTTCCTGGACAATCATCTCCTCCAGTAGCTTCTCGGTGTCCAAACGCGCTTCATCCAAAATTTCTGGCTTTTTCCCGACCTTCCATAAATGTGTTTTAACCGGCATGAAGTATCACCCAACAAATGAATAAATGTTGCCGTATATCATTTTACTAAATTACTCACACCACCAACCTAGGCACCGCAGCCAACAACCTCTGCGTATAAGCATGCTCCGGCGCCCCACAAACCTTCGCAGTTAAACCTTCCTCAACAATCTTCCCCTTATACATCACCACCGTCCGATCACTCAGATACTCCACCACCCCAATGTTATGCGTGATAAACAACAAAGTCAGATTCCGCCGCCGGCGAATATCCAGCAGTAATTGCAGAATTTCCGCCTGCACCGACACGTCCAGCGCGCTGGTAATCTCGTCGCACACCACAAACTCCGGATTTAAAGCCAAAGCCCGCGCCAGACCGATGCGTTGCCGTTGGCCGCCGGAAAATTCGTGCGGGTAACGCCACAGCGATTCGCGGCTGAGTTGCATGTCTTCCAACAGTTGTCCGGCCAGTTCGATACGCTGTTCCTGATTGACACCGATGCCATGCACTTTCATCGGTTCGGTCAGTGTGGTTTCCACCAGCAAACGCGGGTTTAATGACGATTGCGGGTCTTGAAAGGCAATCTGCATCTTGCGCCGCAGCGGCCTGAGTTCCCGCGCAGACAAGCCGGTGAGTTCCTGGCCGTCGATTCGAATACTGCCGGCCGTCGGTAATTCCAGTTGCAACACCGCCCGGCCCAAGGTGGTTTTGCCGCAGCCAGACTCGCCGACCAAAGCAACGATTTCGCCGCGCGGAATATCCAGCGATACCTCGTCTACCGCCTTGACGTAATCGACGGTTTGCCGGAACAAACCTTTTTTGATGGGGAACCAGACTTTCAGGTCACGGATTTGCAGCAAGGGTTGTTCATCTGCACTTGGCGGCGCGCCGAGCGTATTGGCCAGCCAAACAGACTGCTTAGACTTTCCACGTAAACCGGCGCGCGTCAGTACCGACAGCAGTTTTTTATCGCTGTCACTCAGGCTTTCGTCGTCGACTGGGTCTGGGTCTTGATCTTGCGCAGGCTCGACAACCGGCTTGGCCAGATTTTCCGGCACCGCAGCCAGCAATTGTTGGGTGTAGGGATGCTGAGGGTTCCGTAGTACGGATTTACACGTGCCGACTTCCACCAGTTTGCCTTGCTGCATCACCCCCACCCAATGCGCCATTTGCGCCACAACGCCGAAATCGTGGGTGATGAACAGCATGCTCATGCCGGTGTCGTCCTGAAGTTTGCGCATCAGGCGCAAAATCTCAGCTTGCACCGTCACATCCAGCGCCGTGGTCGGCTCGTCGGCGATCAGCAATTGTGGCTGGCAGGCCAGCGCCATAGCGATCATCACTCGCTGGCGCTGGCCACCGGATAACTGATGCGGATAGTCGCGAAAGCGGCTGGCGGCGTTGGGAATTTGCACCTGCTCCAAGGCCTTGATAGTCCGCTCGGTGGCTTCGGCGTCGTCCATATCGGGATGATGCAATTGCAGAGCCTCGGTGATTTGCTCGCCGATGCTCATCACCGGGTTCAAGGAGGTCATCGGCTCCTGGAAAATCATGGCGATTTTTAAGCCGCGCACGGCGCGAATTCCCGGATCGTCCAGGGTTAACAAGTCCTGCCCGTTCAGCAAAATCTCGCCGCTGGGGTGCGAGGCCACACCGTCCGGCAATAAGCGAATCACCGACAAGGCGCTAACCGATTTGCCGCTGCCGGATTCACCGACCAAGCAAAAGGTTTCGCCTTTGGGGATGCTGAAACTGATGTCGTCCACCGCCCGCACTTCGCCGCCGCCAGACCTTAAATAAGTACGCAGATTGCGCACTTTCAACAAGGCTTGGTTCATGATTTGACCCCGGCCTTATCCGACAAACGCGGGTCAATCGCGTCCCGAAACGCTTCGCCGATCAGGTTGTAGGCAAACACCGTCATGAAGATAGAGCCACCGGGGAATACCGCCATCCACCAGTTAAACGTGGAGGATTTGACGGCCTGATCCAGCATCGCCCCCCAGGATGGCGCATCGACCACGCCCAAGCCCAGGAAGCTTAAAGTCGCTTCCGACAGAATCGCTCCGGCCACCCCAAAGCTGACCGCTACCAATAGCGGCGCGACGCCGTTAGGCAACATATGCCGGAACAAGATCGAGCTTAAGGGCAAACCACTGGCGACCGCCGCTTGCACGTAATCTTGTTTGCGCAGTTTCAAAAACTCCTGGCGCACATAGCGGGCATAGCCGGACCAGCCGGTGACGCCGATAATCACCATCATCATGTATAAACTGCGGCCAAAGAAGGCCACGAAAGTTAGCAATAAAAACAGCGTCGGAATGTCTTCGAAGATCTCCACCAGCCGCATGCCCAACATATCGACGATACCAGAAAAATAGCCCATCAAGCCGCCGACCACGATACCGATAGCCAAAGCAATGCCGGAGGCGATTAGGCCGATACTCAAGGAAATTCTGCAGGCATGAATCATCCGGCTTAACACGTCCGCGCCGTTTTCTTCCGTGCCCATTAAATGCGTATGGCCTTCAGTAGCGAACGGTGCTTCCAGGCCCTTGCTGCCCAAATCGCGTAAATAATCGACCGGCGCATAGGGGATGGGCGGCATGATTTTCCAGTCCACTTGCGTGTAAGCTGTGCTGCGGAAATCGTCGTAGATCACCAAGGCCGGTGGTTTGACGAACATATTCACCGCTAAGGCAGCTAAGGCGCTGCCCAGTAAAAATAGCAAAATCTGCTTGCCGCCAGCAAGGCTAAGCCGATAAACCGCCAAAGCGACAAAAAAGCTGGCCAAAATCCAGGCATCTTCGACGCTGAGGTACTCCAACACCGGCGCGGAAATCACGCCATCTTTACTCATCAGCAGCGGCATGGAGTTGGCCAGAAACGGCGCAAATACCGCACAAAACACTAACAGCGCCACCCAGCCCAAGCCAAATTTGACGCCTACGCCGGCCAGGGTTTTGCGCCAGATACGCGCAGAAAAAGATTCGCGACTGATCGCGGGCTTAGTCATAACTCACCCGTGGATCGGCCAGGGTGTAACAGAAATCGGCAATCAAATAACCAATCAGGGTCAGAAAACCACTGATCCAGGTAATCGAGAGCACTAACTCGCGGTCGCGGCCTTTCACCGCTTCCACCGCCAATTGACCCATACCGTTGATGCTGAATATATTTTCTACGATCAAGGAGCCGGCCAACAAACTGGGCAGCAAACCGGCAGAGACGGTGATCAAGGGCAACAAACTATTTCGGAACACGTGTTTCCAGAGTACGTCGTTCTCAGCTAGACCTTTGGCGCGCGCGGTGCGGGCGTAATCGGCATGTAGATTTTCCAGAATCGAGGTGCGGGTCAATTTGGTCAGCGCGGCAAAACCGCCGTAAGACAAACAGATCACCGGCAAAATCAAATGCCAGATTCTATCCAACAAGAAACCTCTGACAAAGCCGCCCGCCTCCCAATGCGGCAGAAACGGCATATCCTGCGCTTCCAGACTACTGATGCCGGCGGTGGGGAACCATTGAAAATGCTGGATGTTGGCAAAAAAACCTAGCAGCAACACCCCGGCCAGCATGGTCGGAATCGACCACAATGCCAGCATCGACATACCCGCGCCGACATCGAAGGCGCTGCCGCGCTGGGTAGCGGCCTTCATGCCCACCATGATGGCGATGATATAGGTAAGCGGCAACGTGACTAGATTTAACAGTAAGGTGATCGGAATCCGTTCGGCCAAAATGTCCGACACCGGCCGACCGTATTGAAAGCTGGTGCCCAGATCCATGCCCTTGCTAAACGAAAACTCGCCGCGCTGGCCCTGGGCGTCGGTAATAAAGCCGATTGGTGAGACATTATTCAGCCAACGCAGATATTGCACCGGTGCCGGTTTATCCAGGCCATAGCGTTTGTTGTAATAATCCAGCAGAGCCTGCTTTTCCTGCGGCTTCATGTCCATGCCGCCAATCAAGGTCTGCGCGCTGATGCCGCCCGGAGACATGGCCATCACGCTAAACACCAGTATGGTAATCCCCAACAAGGTGGGGATCATCAACAGCAAGCGCCGCAGGAGATAGGTCAGCATCGGCGAATCCTTGCCCTATTGGCTGTATTTTTGCTGCGCCAGCGGCACGTAGTTTTCCAGCGGCAAGGAGCCGAAGTTCAAGCCCAGTTTGGTCATTTGCAGATTATGGACACGCTTGTCGACAAACAACAGGCTCTTGCGGCGCATCAAAAAGGTATAGGGCTGGTCTTCGTAAAGAATGCGCTCGGCCTGCTGCCAAAGCGGCATGCGTTTGCTTTCATCGACAGTGCGGCGAGCATCGTCGATTAACTTATCCAAAGCCGGATTTTTATAATTGACGTAGTTATCGCCTTTGCTGACGGCTTGCGAGCTATGGAAGATTTGGTACAAATCGGTCTCGATGCCGCTGGTCCAACCCAGGGTAATCGCGTCGAAATCTTTTTTATCCAGATTTTCCAACATCACCGGCCATTCCTGCGGGGTTGGAATCAGCTTGACGCCGGCGCGGGCGTAGAGATCTTTCAATAAAAGTACCATGCGTTTGGTGTCTTCGTTGGCTTGAAAGTAGGTCAGTTTAAATTCAAAGGGTGCACCGGCCTTATCTTCCAATACGCCGTCGCCATTTTTATCCTGATAACCGGCATCGTTCAGCAAGGCTTTGGCTTTATCCAAATCGGCTTGATATGGCTGTAAGGCCACATCATGCTGTTTGCTGGTTTTACTGAACGGACTGACCGCAGGCTCGGCGTCCAGCATCACATCCTTTATTACCCGGCTGACGTCGGTCAGATAAGTCATGGCTTGGCGCACGCGCTTGTCGGCAAAACGGGTTGGCTTGCCGCCGCGTTCCTGGTTCCAGCCGATGTAGCTATAGCCGACGACCGGCGGCATGTACTCGAAGTTTTGGCTCTTGGCCTGGATTTGCGGGTCTTTTTTCAGCTCTTGGTATTCGACGGGCCGCGCTGAGTAAGAGTCGATATCGCCATTGCGAAAGGTGGTTAAGCGGGCACTATCGTTTTGGATAATTTTCCAGAGAATGCGATGGTAAGACGGTTGCACGTCGCCCCAATAACGCTCGTTGCGGACCAGTTCGATATTGCCCTTGTCCGGCGTCCAGTTTTTCGGATCGTTTAATCGATAAGGACCACTACCCAATAACAAACCTTTGGACTCGTTGAATTTTTGCGGCTCTTTTAAATACGGTTCGTAAAAATGCTTGGGCATGATGCCGATGCCACCGGCCAAGGACAGCGCTTCGAAGTACGGCTCTTTGAAGGTAAATACCACTTCGTACTTGCCGTTGGCTGTGACGCTTTTGATCTTTTCCAGATAGGCGCGTTCGCGCGGCGCCTGGATGGCGTCGGTCATGATGAAATTGAAACTGAAAACCACGTCGTCGGCGGTCAGCGGTTGGCCGTCCGAGAAATTCACGTCCTCCCGCATCCGGAAGGTAATCACCAGTCCGTCTTCGCTGATGGTCCAATCTTTTGCCACCAGCCCCGCCCACTCCAAAGTATCGGGGTTGCGGGTGATCAGGCTCTCCAGCACATAACTTTGTAAATTGGAGGCGTAGGCATCACTGGACACCAGCGGCGTGATGGTTTTTAGGTTGGTCCCAAAGGCTTCGACGCTCCAGTCGCCCTGGGCATAATCCGGCTGGCGACTGGCGGCATAAGCGCGTTGAAACGCTTGGGCAACTTCGCCGCTTGAAGTCGAATTTGCTGGGGCGTTTGCGGCAAGCGCGCCTGAGGCGATCGCCCCACGCAGTTCGCGCATATCCTTGGCCTGCTCAGACAGCGCGGTTTGCATCTCGCTCAATTTCAGCCATTGCCGGTCGATTTGATACATGGCCAACACGATCAGCACAATGGTCAAGCTGAGCAGCGAATAGAGAATCCAGTCTCGGGTAGTGGATGGTGTTTGCATGTGTCCAGTGTTTCGCAAAAATTAAACAGAAACTTGAGCGACGCTTTTGCTTGATGTCCAGAGCCATCTGAATCGCTTCTGGAGCTTATCGATAACACAGCCTTTGCAAAAACGCCAGGTGTCCTTACTTTTTAACCCGGTGGGTCGCCGCCGCGCTAGCCACCGGGATACATCTTTATAGCAAATTGGTGATTGGTGCCTCGGGGTTGACGTCGGCATCGTAATCCACGCCGTCCACCTCGAAACCAAACAACTTGAGAAACTCGTGTTTGTAACCGGCAAAATCGCTCAACTCGTTGATATTGTCATTATTGATTTGTTCCCACAAAGCGTTGACCTTGTCTTGCACTTGCGGTTGCAGTTCTTTTAAATCAGCGCGCAGGCGACCGGTATCGTCCAGAATGGGATTGGCGCCGTAAAGACTATCGCGGAACAAGCCATTGACCTGCTCGATGCAGCCTTCGTGAGTGCCCTCTGCCTTCATGGTTTTGAACAGCAAGGCCAAATACAAAGGCATGACCGGAATCGCCGCGCTGGCTTGAGTGACTACGGCTTTGAGTACCGACACCCTGGCGTCGCCACCCAATACTGCCAATTTATTGCGAATATCGATCACACGTTTGTCCAGATCTTTTTTGGCCGCACCGATGGTGCCGTCCCAATAAATATCCCAGGTGATTTTTTCACCCAAATAAGTGTATGCGGTGGTTTTAGCACCTTCCGCCAAGACGCCGGCGTCGGCTAGCGCATCGATCCACATTTGCCAGTCTTCACCGCCCATCACGGCCACTGTGTTGTCGATTTCTTCTTGAGTCGCAGCGGGCAAGGTGAAGGACTTTATGACTTCTTTATCGGTATCGATACCGTTTTGCACCAAATCCTTGCCTATCGGTTTCAACGTAGAATTATGCGTGACCCCGGTTTTTGGATGCGTACGGCGCGGGGCGGCCAAGCTGTATATCACCAGATCGACTTTACCCAAATCCTGTTTGATCGTCTCTATGGCTTTTTGTTTGATCTCGTCGGAAAAGGCGTCGCCATTTATGCTTTTGGCATATAGGCCTTCGGCTTCGGCGAATTTATGAAACGCCGCGGAATTGTACCAACCGGGAGTACCCGGCTTATCGGCCGTACCCTCGCGCTCAAAAAACACACCCAGGGTTTTCGCACCGGCACCGAAAGCCGAGACAATCCGAGATGCCAGACCGTAACCGGTAGAAGCGCCCAAAATCAGCACATTCTTTGGACCATTAGCGATTGCGCCGAAACTTTTGACGTAGTCGATCTGCTGTTTGACATTGGCTTCGCAGCCGACCGGATGGGTGGTGACGCACATAAAACCGCGTACGCGAGGTTTGATAATCATGTTGATCCTTAAATCAAGCTATTAAAAATTAAGACGAGTGTCGCTTTCGCAGCGATGTTTGTTACAAATTTTAAAGTTTATCCCATGATATGGCTGAACAGGAAAATAATATCGATGGTATCCGAAGCGAAAAATCGCCTTATTCGGCTATCCGCGACTATGTTAATAAACGTCAGCCTAAAAGCCAATGTGGGTTAAACGCTGCTAGCTATTCACGCACCGGGCAACGGTTATAGCGGGATGACCCGAAGTCTTTGCCTAGAATCCGCAACAACATCCTCTTTGCTAAGCAGCTAACCGCTTAATCAAGCAAAAAAAAGGGAGCGCTAAGCTCCCTTTTTGCAGGTCCACCTAACGGTTTACTGTTTTTGCGTATTCATAACGATCTCGGCTTTAGTCTGCAACGCATTCAATACGGCTTCCATCTGCGCCTTACCAAAGGCGGCCGAGATGTTTTTGGCAATCAAGGCTTGTTTGCTCTTGTCGCTATCCGACATGACACCCTCGTGTACATTGTTGACGCTAACCACCAATTTACCACCCTTGGCTTCGTCGATTACTGCCACGCTAGGCTGACCGGCCTTTGGTTTGGCTGTTCTAAAAATCTCTTGAGTAACAGCCGCCGGCAATTCGCTGGCAGTGCGTGTCAAGCCATTGATTTTTTTGGTCTGCAAATGCAGCGCTTCGGCGATTTGCGCGAGCGTTTTGCCGCCCGTCAATTCCTGCTTAACTTTATCGGCAGTAGCGACGGCCTGCTGTTTTGCTTTATCTTGCTGAATCGCGGCAATGACCTCAGCCTTAACTTCCTTGAGCTCTCTGCTGGCGGCAGGTTGATGCGATAACATACGCAACACCACGACTTTGTCGCCGCCAATTTCCAGCGGCTCGCTGTTGCTGCCTTTTAACACATCTTCGGAAAACGCAGCCGCCCGAACTTTTTCATCGGCAGCGATACCTTCACCCGCGGTGCGAGTAAACGCTTCGGTCTTGCTGGTCGCTCCACCCAACAGTTGAGCAACCGCAGCCAAACTATCAGGATTTTCATAACTGACTTCGGCAACTTTCTCGGCCAAGGTATTAAATTTGGCTTCGGCCTGCGCTTTTTGATAAGCCTTGCTGACTTCGGCTTTTACCGCTTCGTAAGGCTTTACGTCGCCCGGTATCAATTCGGTGACTTTAATTAAATGATAACCAAAAGCCGATTTAACGGGCTCGGAGACTTCGCCCAGTTTTAAGCTGCTTGCGGCATCTTCAAAGGCTTTCTCCATCACGCCAACATTAAATAAACCCAGGTCGCCGCCATTTTTAGCGGTTAATTTATCGTCGGACACTTCGGCGGCTAAGGCAGCGAAATCCTTGTTTTTCAAATCTTGTTTGGCTTTCAGGGCTTTTTGCAGCGCTAAATCGTCGGCCGTTTTATCCTTGTTGAACGCGAACAGAATATGGCTGATTTTTCTGCGCTCTTTCGTAGTGAATTGGACTTTTTGTTCTTCGTAGTAAGCCTTTAACTGCTCTTCGGTAGGGCTAATATCTGCGGCCAATTTATCCAATGATAATTCAACGTATTCGATAGCCACCTGCTCGGGAGTCTGATACGCATCCTGGTGCTGCTGATAATAAGCGGTAATTTCCTCTTCGCCGGGCTGTTGACTGACAGCCGTTAACGGCACGGTCAAATATTCCACATCGCGGGTTTGGTTCTGGATTTTAAAGAAGTTGTTGATTTCCGCCGGCGTGACAAAGCTGCTATCTACCACGGCTCTTTGGAATTGCTCCATCACCAAAGCTTTTTTGATGCGATTGACGAACTCGGCGGAAGACATGCCTTGCGAACCGAGCATGGTTTGGTATTGCGTCTTATCGAACTTTCCGTCTTTTTGAAAATACTCGAGAGTTTGTATGAAGTCCCTGGCCGTCTCATCGCTAACCAACAGGTTTTGATCCTGAACGTATTGCAACAACACCTCGTCGCGAACCAGCTTTTGCAAAGCCTGTTTTTTTATCGTCTCTTCGTCGAATTTCATGCCTGCCAGATTTTGCGCATATTGCTGATAGGCCTGACTGACATCCCGCTGAAAAAACTCCTTGTCTCCCACAGACACCACCGGGGCCTCTTTACCGCCGCCAAGGTAGTTTTGGATGCCCCACAATCCGAAAAGCACACAAATCAAAATCAATATGATTGATGCAAACAGACCGTGCACCTTTTCTCTAATCTCTAAAAGCATAAACGCTGTCCTTAAACAGTATTAAACCCGAATGCTTCAGGCCGTAAAATTAACAGGCAAAAAAAAACCTCGGACCATACGGCCCGAGGTTTCTGTTTTGGCGGAGCGGACGGGGCTCGAACCCGCGACCCCCGGCGTGACAGGCCGGTATTCTAACCAACTGAACTACCGCTCCAAAGTCTGGTGGGTGCTGAGGGGTTCGAACCCCCGACCCTCGCCTTGTAAGGGCGATGCTCTCCCAGCTGAGCTAAGCACCCGACTAAAGAGCGGCTAGTTTACAGCATCTTTTAAAGATTTGCCAGCTTTAAATGAAGGAATTTTCGCGGCTTTAATGGTGATCTCTTCACCGGTCTGCGGATTGCGGCCTTTACGCTCTGCTCTTTCTTTAACATCGAATGTGCCGAAGCCAACCAAGGCAACGGAATCGCCTTGTTTCAAAGCATCTTCTACTGCTTTGATAAAACCATCTAAAGCCCGCCCTGCATCAGCTTTAGTTAACTGGGACGCACTGGCGATTGCATCGATAAGTTCCGATTTATTCATTTATTTCCCCTTAGGATGTCGTTGTATTAATTATGCTCAGCAAACAAATGTTTCGATTTGTCCACTAACCGGTTTTCCACCAACCCGATTTACAGCCTCTCCTGGTGCGAGAGGTCGACATTTATATCAATCGCCTGCAAGCGATGTCAAGCACAGAAGTCCGCGGAAGCCACGACGCTGATGGTTTCCGCCGACCCGACTCAACTTTTAATGGGCAACAACACCCGGCTTTTTTACCTCTACTTTGCTGGTAGCTGTTTCAGTTATTTCTGCCACCGGGATTGCAGCAATGGGGGTGGGCATATGCTGTAGAGCCAACTCCAACACTTCATCTATCCAACGGACACACTTAATCGCCAAATTACGTTTGATATTTTCCGGGATCTCGGCGAGGTCCTTTTCGTTTTCCGCCGGAATCACCACTGTCGCAATGCCGCCGCGATGCGCAGCCAACAATTTCTCTTTCAGTCCGCCAATCGGCAGTACTTCGCCGCGCAGGGTAATCTCTCCGGTCATCGCCACATCAGCACGCACTGGGATTTTGGTCAAAGCGGAGATAATGGCGGTACACATGCCAATACCGGCACTAGGCCCGTCTTTTGGGGTCGCACCCTCCGGAACGTGAATGTGAATATCATTTTTTTGGAACACATCGCTGTCGATTCCCAAGATATTAGCTCGACTCCTGACCACCGTGACCGCCGCTTCAATCGACTCCTTCATCACATCGCCGAGCTTACCGGTCGTTTGCTGTTTGCCCTTACCCGGCATTACCGCAGTTTCAATCGTCAACAACTCACCGCCGACCTCAGTCCATGCCAAACCGGTTACTTGACCAATTTGATCGCTGTCTTCGGCCATGCCATAGCTAAAGCGTCTGACGCCGAGATACTTGTCCAGTGTTTTCTCGGTAACCGAGGTTCGACTTTTGCGGGATTTCAACAACAGGTCTTTCACGACTTTCCGGCAAATTTTCGAAATTTCCCGTTCCAGTCCGCGCACACCCGCTTCCCGCGTGTAGTACCTGATAATATCCTTGACCGCTGATTCGGAGATAGAAATTTCCGACTCTGCCAGACCGTTGTTTTTGATCTGCTTCGGAATCAAAAAGCGCATGGCGATGTTGATTTTTTCATCTTCCGTATAGCCGGCCAAACGGATTATTTCCATTCTGTCCATCAAGGCGGGCGGGATATTCATCGTATTCGCGGTAGCCACAAACATCACGTCGGATAGATCGAAATCGACTTCCAGATAATGATCCGAGAAAGTATGGTTTTGCTCCGGATCCAACACTTCCAACAACGCGGAAGCGGGATCACCGCGAAAATCTGCCGCCATCTTGTCGATCTCGTCCAGCAAGAACATGGGGTTACGGGTTTTGATTTTCGACAGATTTTGCAGAATCTTACCCGGCATCGAACCTATATAAGTACGTCTGTGCCCGCGAATTTCCGCTTCGTCTCTTACCCCGCCTAACGCCATCCGCACGTACTTGCGATTGGTGGCCCGTGCAATCGACTGGCCGAGAGAGGTTTTACCAACCCCCGGAGGACCGACCAAACACAGAATAGGCCCTTTTAACGCTTTAACACGTTGTTGCACAGCAAGGTATTCGAGTATCCGCTCTTTTACTTTATCCAGGCCGTAATGTTCGGCTTCCAACACCTCTTCGGCGACTTTTAAATCGTGCCGAACCTTGGTTTTCTTTTTCCAAGGCACGTTGACCATCCAATCGATGTAATTGCGCACAACCGTGGCTTCCGCGGACATCGGCGACATCATTTTCAGTTTATTCAACTCGGCCGTCGCCTTGGTTTTCGCTTCGGCGGACATGCCGGCCGCGGCAATTTTTCGCTCCAGTTCTTCGATCTCATTGCTGGCTTCGTCCATCTCGCCCAGCTCTTTTTGAATAGCCTTCATTTGCTCATTCAAATAATATTCGCGCTGATTTTTTTCCATCTGCTTTTTAACGCGGCCGCGAATTTTCTTTTCCATCTCCAAAATATCGACCTCACCTTCCATCAAGGTCATCAAATTTTCCAGACGTTTGGCGACATCGACCATTTCCAGCATCAGCTGTTTTTCTTCAACTTTTAAAGCCATATGCGCCGCCATCGTATCGGCCAGGCGGCTTGGGTCGTCGATACCCGCCAGCGAATTAAGCACTTCGGGCGGAATTTTATTGTTCAATTTCACATACTGATCGAATGAATTAATCGCCGTGCGCTGCAAAACCTCCGCTTCCTGTTCGGAAATATTTAATTCGTCACTCAACTCGACGACGCTGGCCGCGCAATAATTATCAACTTCTTGGTATTTTGTTACGGAGCAGCGCTGACTGCCTTCAACCAATACTTTCACCGTACCGTCCGGCAATTTCAACAGTTGTAGGATGTTGGCCAAGGTCCCGACCCTGTATAAGTCATCAAAACCCGGTTCATCGACATCGGCCTGTTTCTGGGCAATCAGCAACACTTGTTTGTCTTGTTTTATGGCGGCATCAAGGGCATCAATCGACATACCTCTACCGACAAACAATGGAATCACCATATGCGGATAGACCACCACGTCCCGTAACGGCAAGACAGGAATTAATTCATCTTTGGTTTTTAACTCGGTCATTTCATTTGCTCCCTTGAGCAGCTCAAAACATTAGATGTCATCCTATATGAGGATGAACTCCCAGAAAACAAGTATCTTTAATTTCAGGCAAAAAAAAGGGGGCTTTATTGAAAAAGCCCCCTTTTTTGGTTATTTCTTCGCGAGAGCGCGAGAAACGTTCAAAGCCCCTTATCTAAGAAGCGTCCGAAGCCACCAGCTTTTGCTCTGCTTCGTAAACCAAAATTGGCTCCGAATTACCCAAAATGACGTTTTCGTCGATGACAACTTTCGATATTTTGTCGTTGGAAGGCAGTTCGTACATCGTATCCAACAACACATTCTCGACAATTGTTCGCAAACCTCTGGCACCGGTTTTTCGTTCCATCGATTTGCGGGCAATTGCCGCTAACGAATCATCTCTAAACTCTAGCTCCGCACCTTCCATTTCAAACAAATGCTTGTACTGCTTGATCAAAGCATTTTTAGGTTGCGTCAGAATTTGAATCAGCGCGGCCTCATCCAACTCGTCCAGCGTAGCGATAACCGGCAGACGACCAACAAACTCCGGAATCAATCCGTACTTAATCAAATCCTCGGAGCGCACATCGGCAAAAATCTCGCCGACGTTGCGCTTATCGTCCTTGGTTTTAACTTCCGCCGAAAAACCGATGCCGCCCTTCTCGGTGCGATGTTTGATGACCTTATCCAAACCTGCAAAAGCCCCACCCACGATAAACAAGATATTGGCAGTATTAACTTGCAAAAAATCCTGCTGCGGGTGCTTGCGACCGCCTTGCGGCGGCACAGAAGCGACAGTGCCTTCGATAAGCTTCAGCAAGGCCTGCTGCACACCTTCCCCGGAAACGTCGCGAGTAATCGACGGATTATCGGATTTGCGAGAGATTTTATCGATTTCGTCGATATAGACGATCCCGGTCTCCGCTTTTTCCACGTCGTAATCGCATTTTTGCAAAATCTTTAAAATGATGTTTTCAACATCCTCACCGACATAACCGGCCTCGGTCAGTGTGGTGGCGTCTGCTATGGTGAAAGGCACATCCAGCAATCTGGCCAATGTTTCCGCTAACAAGGTTTTACCGGAGCCGGTAGGCCCGATCAGCAAAATATTGCTTTTCGCCAACTCAACTTCGTTCTTTTTGCTGTTGCTGCGCAAGCGCTTGTAATGATTGTAAACAGCAACGGCCAGAATTTTTTTTGCATTTTCCTGACCGATGACATAACCATCCAATTCTTGCTTGATTTCCTTCGGCTTAGGCAGCGCACCACCGGCCACGGACATTTCATCTTCCAGCAACTCATCTCTGATGATGTCGTTGCACAATTCCACACATTCGTCGCAAACATAAACGGATGGACCTGCAATCAGTTTCCTGACTTCATTTTGACTTTTACCGCAAAAAGAACAGTAAAGAAGTTTTTCATCGTCTTTACCTTTCTTGTCTCTACTCATAGACAGACTCCACCGTGATACATTACCTCGTCATGGCGATGAAATATATCAAAAACCAACATTCAAATCACGTCGCAGTCTTGACGAAGCGACGCGACACTTATCAGGCAATACGACTAGTCAATACTTTGTCGATCAAACCGTAATCAACCGCTTGCTGAGAACTCAGAAAATTATCTCGATCCGTATCTTGCTGAATTTTTTCCAACGGTTGCCCGGTATGATGGGCCAGGATTTTGTTCAAACGCTCACGAATAGCCAAAATCTCACGGGCATGAATATCAAAATCCGAGGCTTGGCCTTGAAACCCCCCCAAAGGCTGATGAATCATCACCCTGGAATGAGGCAAACAATAGCGCTTACCCTGCGCACCACCCGCTAACAGCAGCGCCCCCATACTGGCGGCCTGACCGATACACATGGTACTGACATCCGGCTTGATAAATTGCATGGTGTCGTAAATCGACATCCCTGCTGTCACTGAGCCACCGGGAGAGTTGATATACAAATGTATATCCTTATCCGGATTCTCGGACTCCAGGAACAGCAATTGCGCTACCACCAGATTAGCCGAGTAATCCTCCACTTGACCAACTAGAAAAATTACCCGCTCTTTCAGCAAACGGGAATAAATATCGAACGATCTTTCCCCACGGGCTGTTTGTTCAACCACTATAGGCACTAGACCGCCCGCCGCTTGCGGCGCCATCATTTCGCTCATCACATTTTGGTTAAACACGTTTAGCCCTCATTCGTTACTGTTTTTCCATGACATCATCAAAACCAACTGTTACGTCGGTGATTTTAGCCTGACTGACAATCCATGCAACAGCTTGGTCCTCTAAGACCATCTGCTGCACATCATTCAGCCTGGCCTTGTCGGCATAATACCAGTTCACAACGTCTTCGGGGCGCTCATAACTCTTCGCCATATCATCAATGACCGCACGAACTTTATCGGCATCGACCTTGATGTCATTCTTTTGGATGATTTCACCCAGAATCAAACCCAAGGCCACTCGACGCTTGGCCTGAGCTTCAAATGCATCCCTAGGCAAGTTCAGGTCTTCCAATTTCAAACGCATGTTTTTCGCGCGTTCGGCATAAGGCTTCATCAACGCTTGAATTTCTTGATCGATCAATGCGTTAGGCATCGCTATCACAATGTTCTCGTATAACGCATCCATCACCGCATTTTTCAACTTGTTTTTCAGACCTTGGTTCAGCTCTCTTTCCATGTTAGCCCGAACATCGCTACGGAAACTGGCCGCATCACCGTCTTCAACACCATAAGCCTTGATAAATTCCGCATCGACGACAGGTAAAACCGGCTCTTCTACTTTAACCAATTCGATCTCAAATTCGGCCACTTTGCCAGCTAATTTTTCACTGTTGTATTGCTCTGGGAAGGTCACAGAAAAGGTTTTGCTCGCACCGGCGACCAAGCCTTTCAATTCGTCTTCAAAACCGGGAATCATTTGTTTGCCGCCGATTTCCACCTGGTAATTTTCGACTTTACCATCGGTAAAATTCTCGCCGTCGGCCACGCCGGAGAAATGAATGGTTACGCGGTCAGCATCCTGCGAAGCGCGTTCGACCGTATTCCAGGTTTTCTTTTGCTGACGCAGTTTTTCGATCATGTTATCGACATCAGCCTCTTCCACAGTTGCTGAGGGGCGATCCACTTTCAATGCGCTAACGCCGTCCAGAACGATCTCCGGATAAACTTCGAACTCGGCGATATATTCAAAACCTTCGGCTTTCTCGGTAGGATGGATATGCGGATGACCGGCGGGGTTTAAATCCTGTTGTTGCAACGCTTCAAAATAAGTCGATTGAATCAAGTCACCGGTTACTTCGTTTCTCACTCTATCGGCGTACAACTTTTTTACCATACTCGCGGGCACCTTACCCGGACGGAATCCGTCCACTTTGACTTCGCGCGCGAGTTTTTTAAAGCGAGTTTCCATTTTCTCCTGAACCACGGCATCAGGAATGCTAACAGTCATTTTTCGGCTTAACTCTGATGTCTTCTCGACAGAAACTTGCATTGCATTACCTCAAAAAATTAAAAATACGGTTTTATATTTTGGGAGACCGGCCGGCGATGTTTAGATCTGGGGAACTTAAGGTCGTATCGTTACGAATAACGCAGGATATGGTGCGAGCGGGGAGACTCGAACTCCCACGGGGTTACCACTGGAACCTAAATCCAGCGCGTCTACCAATTTCGCCACGCTCGCTAAATAATTGAACGCGGCATTATAATCAGCCGCATCTTTAAAGACAACCTTATATTACTGACATCGCGCATGCACTCTTATCTTTCCAGCACCATTTTCGGCATCGCTTTTATTATGACGCTCAACAGCGCGCGGGCTTCAGCAAACGGGTTTACCGAGTTCAACCACCCCATCAGATTTGTAGATCAACAACGTATCGTCTACGCGGCTATCGCCGCTAACGAAAGCGAACGCGAGCACGGACTGATGTTTCGGCAGACACTTGCCGAGGACCAGGGCATGCTGTTTGTCTATCCGGATCAGACCCATCGCGCGGTATGGATGAAAAATACCCTACTGGCTTTGGATGTGGTGTTTTTAGCGGGTGGCGGCCAAATTGTAGGGCTGTTAAAAGATTTACAGCCCTGCGCAAAAGACCCGTGCCGAATTTATGATTCCAAAGTCCCGGCCAGATACATACTGGAACTACCAGCCGGCTTTATAGACAAACACGCAATTCAGGTCGGGCAAACAGTAGCACTACCCTAGGCTCAAGCCGGTCCGTTTGCGTCGTCCGGATCACCCTCGTACGGTGTTGCGTATTTGCACTCTTTCTGCGGACAGACTTTTTCGGTGCCACGACGCTTGGTGGTTTTCAAGGTCAAAATCGGCCAATTACAATCTGGGCAACTTTCCTTGATCGGTGCGTCCCACAAGGCATAATCGCATTTTGGATATTCCGAGCAAGAATAAAAAATCTTCCCGCTGCGCGCCTTGCGTTTTAGGATCGCCCCATTCTTGCACTGCGGACATTCAACCCCGGTATCTGAAGGCTTTTCCAAGGGCTCGATGTGTTTGCATTTAGGATACCCACTACAACCGACAAACTTGCCATACTTGCCAGTCTTTATAACCAGCGTCGACTCGCATTTCGGACACACCCGTCCTTCCACCACTTCCGGTTCCGCAGACGTAGCGCCGGCATTGTCATCCCCCAAATTTCGTGTATACGAACACGTCGGATAATTGGTACATCCAATAAAACGGCCATTCCGCCCCAAACGAATCGACAGCGAACTGCTGCACTCCGGACATTTTTCGTCGATACTTTCCTGAGTCACATCCTTGCGCTGCACACTCTCTTCTTTCTCGGTGATCAACTGCGTGAACGGCCGCCAGAAGTCGTTCATCAACGGAATCCAATCCTTCTCGCCACGTGACACGGCATCCAGATCGTCTTCGAGATTAGCGGTAAAACTGTAATCGACGTATTTCGTGAAATGCTCGGTCAAGAACTTATTCACGATACGCCCCACGTCGGTCGGATAAAACCGCTTGTTGTCGATCGTCACATATTCGCGGTTTTGCAAGGTCGAGATTATCGTCGCATAAGTGGACGGCCGGCCGATGCCATGTTCTTCCAAGGCTTTTACCAGACTCGCCTCGCTGTAACGCGGAGGTGGCTCGGTGAAGTGCTGGGTAGCTGCAATTTCATTCAATACAACAGGCCGCCCTTCTTCCATCGGCGGCAACAGGCTATCCTGATCGTCGGCTGCCTCCTTGCTGTCGTCCACGCCTTCCAGATACACCTTCATGAAGCCGGGATTGGTTACCGTAGAGCCGGTGGCACGAAATACGTTTTTATCGCTGCCGCAATTGAGATCGACAGCCACCTGATTCAAAGTGGCATGTATCATCTGGCAAGCAACGGTACGCTTCCAGATCAGATCGTAAAGTTTGAATTGCTCGGCGCTGAGCCGGTCTTTCACCAGTTCAGGCAAGCGCTGCACGGACGTTGGCCGAATCGCCTCATGAGCTTCCTGAGCATTTTTAGATTTGGTTTTGAATCGGCGCGGCTCTTTCGGCACATCATCGGCGCCATATTTTTCCGCGATCAGCGCCCGAATATCGGCAAGTGCCTCTTCGGCCAAATTGACCGAGTCGGTACGCATATAGGAAATCAAACCGACGGTTTCACCGCCCAAATCGATACCCTCGTAAAGCTGTTGCGCCACCATCATGGTCCGCTTGGTGGTAAAACCCAGCTTGCGAGCTGCTTCCTGCTGTAAGGTCGAAGTGATAAACGGCGGCGCCGGATTTTTACTGCGTTGCTTTTTTTCCAGCTTGGCGACGATCAGCTGACCATCGGCGGCTTCCAATAAGTTTTGCCTGACTTCAGTCGCTTGCGCTTCGTTGGTAAAACTGAATTGATTCAGTTTTTCGCCGTTGAAATGCGTTAATTTGGCTTTAAACGGCAACCCTTGCGCGCTGGCTTCGGCGGTATGCGACCAGTATTCACGAGTCTTGAACGCCTCGATTTCCATTTCGCGTTCGACGATCATCCGCAACGCCGGGCTTTGCACGCGACCAGCGGATAATCCGCGACGGATTTTTTTCCACAGCAACGGCGATAAATTAAAACCGACTAAATAGTCTAAAGCTCGCCGCGCCTGTTGCGCATTGACCAGATTATTAGATAACTCGGTGGGATGGGCGATAGCCTCAGTAACAGCCTTTTTGGTGATCTCATGAAACACCACCCGCAGCACTTCCTTATCTTTTAGCAGCTTTTTTTCCTTGAGATGCTCGAACACATGCCAGGAAATCGCCTCACCTTCCCTATCAGGGTCAGTCGCCAGATACAGTGTATCGACGTTTTTGATGGCTTTACCGATCTCTTGCAGATGGCGTTGGTTGCGATCAATCACCTGGTATTTCATCGCAAAACCGTTTTCCGGATCGACCGCCCCCTCTTTGGGAATCAAATCGCGGACATGGCCGTAAGAGGCCAGCACCTGGAAGTCCTTTCCCAGATACTTTTCTATGGTTTTACATTTTGCCGGTGACTCTACAATGACTAAACTTTTGCTCATGCTGTCCGTAGAAAAATCAATGTAAAGAAGTAGGTATCAAATCGTAAACGATGTCTTCCATTCGGGAGAAAGCGGCGCTATCGCCGGGTTGACTTAATAACACCATCAATACAATCCATTTCAATTTATCCAGCGTAATATTTTCGTCTTTCAAGGCCATCGCCCGATCAATCGCTATTTCGCGGTTCATCGGTGTCAAGATGCCGCTGTGCTCGAGATACATCAAGAAATTCCGGCACTCCATGTCGAATACGGAGATTTCCTGACCGCTAAAAATGCGGAACGATGAGGAAACCGCCGGTGTGATGCTCTCAATTTCGGCCAAAGACTCCAGCCAGTCAAACGCCTTATTCACATCAGGCTGCTGAAAACCCGCATCCAGCAACTCGCTGGCAATCACGGCAGTATCCGGATAGTTATCGCTGTCGCCATCCAGATAATTCTCAAACAGATAAATGAGCACATCGAAAATATCTTCTTTCATTAGAACCTTTATTTGACTCTGAGGTAGCCACCACCGGCAAGTGCGGCAATGTAGCCTTGTAACTCCAACACCAGTAGCGTCGAGGAAACTTCTTCCGCCGACCAAGCGCTATCTTGCACCAGAGTATCGACCGTTGTGGGACTGTACGGAATCAATTTCAATAGATTTTGCTGCTCCAGGTCAAGCGAAGTCTGCGCCAATTCTGACTCGGATCGCATATACCTTTGATTATAATGACCTAATTCCTCAAAAATATCTTGCGCGGTTTCAACTAATTTGGCTCCCTGGCGAATTAACGCATTACAACCGCGCGCCAAAGGGTTGTGAATCGAACCGGGAATCGCAAAAACTTCACGATTCTGCTCAAGCGCCAAGCGCGCGGTGATCAACGAACCGCTTTGCTGGGCGGCCTCGACCACCAATAATCCGACGCACAAACCGCTGATGATGCGGTTTCGCCTGGGAAAGTGATTGGCTTTGGCACCAGTACCGGGTGGAAACTCGGAGACCAGCGCACCATGCTCAACTATTTGGGTAGCCAATTGCTTATGGCAAGCCGGATAGACCCGATCCAAACCGGTGCCGGCCACGGCTATGGTTTGCCCATTTACGTTTAAAGCACCTTGGTGACTCGCGGCATCGATGCCCAAGGCCAAGCCACTGGTTACGACAAACCCGGCTGCAGCCAATGCCTCTGCAAATTGAATTGCCGTACTGACGCCGACGGGAGAAGGGTTACGGCTACCGACTATTGCCAATTGCGGCTCAAGCAACAATGCAGGATTGCCTTTGACAAATAAAACCGGGGGAGGATTTGCAATTTCTCTCAGTTGCGCCGGATAGTCGGCATCGTCCAAGGTCAACGCATAATTTCCGGCTTGCTCCAGCCAGCCAATATCGTCTTCGACCTTTTGCCAATCCGGTTTTTGCAGCGCATTGATGAGCTTTTCGCTGAAACCCAAGCCAGTTAAAGTGGTTCGCGACGCCGAGAATATCTGTTCTGGCTCAAAATGTGCCAGCAAGCGCTGAATGGCCTGACTGCCGACGCCGGGACTACGCAGCATCGCCAGCCAGTACTTGATTTGCGGATTGAGCGCGGCTTCCAAAACAGGTTAAAGAACAAACCGGAGCGGCTTAAACCAACCCGATTGAATATCGTTAGCTCGGGCATCCATTAGGGCGTCTGCACTCTATCCAACGTGTGCATCGCAGCGGTTGCCTGCATCACTAACGCATAGCTCACCCGTTCGAACGGCCGAAATACCATTAACACACCAGCCAGCTCATCCGGCATTTTCACCGCCACAGCTTCCTGGGATTGATACCTATCCACGATGACATGCCCTTTGCGATACACATCCAAGGTATGCCCCACTTCCAAACCGTCGGCAGTACCTTTATCTATGACCACCACATCGTGTTGACCGATCTGCGACACACCGCCCTTCACCTGGATGATGTTGCCCACTACCTGATGTTTGGGCGGTCTTGGAAAATAATTTAAGGCTAACTCACCCTCGGAAGTAGGCATCAAGCGGTCGCCTCGCTGGATTTCCATATCGGATTTATTAATCAGCAAGGTGGCCGGATCACCCGGTTCCTGTAGCGTGGTATCAGCGATATATTGCGCTTCGTAACCCAAAATTTCCTTGGTGACCGGACTGACATAGGCCTTGCCTGCCCGATAAATGGTATACCCCAAGCCCGACGGGTTTTCGATGGCCCGAACGTAAACACCGTCCCCTGCCCCGGCGATCAAATGTTCACCGACAAAGCCGATGACATAAGGCGCCTGCTGCAACTCCTCCGCTGTGACGACTTTCGGCGAATTCAAGAATTGCACGATGGCATCGCTGGGAATCATTTTAATGGCTTGATCAATATCGGACTCGCGCACGCGCGGCAACAGTTTTTCGTCATTACCATCCGGTGAGAAGCTCAAGCGCGGCACACCGTTCACGTAGGAAAAATATAAGGTGTCGCCCGGGTAGATCCAATGCGGATCCTTGATTTGCGGATTGTTATGCCAAAGCTGCGGCCACTCCCAGGGGTGCTGTAAAAACTTCCCGGAAATGTCCCACAAGGTATCACCTCTAACAACCGTGTACTGATCGGGATGATTGGGGTTTATTTTCAGCTCGTCGGCCCAAGCCACTGCGGCAAAAACCAGTGGTATCAATATTCCCAGTATCGCGCGAAAAAACATAATTTATCCTGCCAGAGCTTATAAAACCGTTCAAAATCCGCCGGACGAAGCGTCCAAATGCAAAATCGGCAAGCGCCGCTGCTTTGCATGCCGCCCAGTCCAATTTGAAACAAATGCGTAAAAAATCAACCATCGATTTGCCGCACAGTTTAGATTAATTCGGGCATTATGCCAGCACGAGCCGTTCCAGACTAAACCCGGCCCTATTTAGTCTTCACATTCAAACCCAAGGCAATTTCGGATAAAATCCCACTATTACAGTTCGCAAGTGGAGTGATGGGTGAGTATTCTTAAAATTCTGGAGTTTCCCGATAAACGGTTGCGCAACGTCGCGGCCGAGGTGGACACAGTCGATGACAGCATCAAAACCTTGGTCGATAACATGATCGAAACCATGTATGCCGCCAAGGGCGTGGGCTTGGCGGCTACCCAGGTAAACGTACATAAGCGCGTGATCGTGATGGATGTCAGCGAGAACAAGGACGAACCGATCTGCTTGATCAATCCGCAAATTATTGAACGCGACGGCGTTGAGGAATCCGAGGAAGGCTGCCTATCCGTGCCAGGTTTTTTCGAAAAAGTCAGCCGTGCCGAACATATCAGAGTCAAGGCGTTAAACCGCGACGGCGAAAGCTTTGAACTGGAAGCGCGTGACTTGCTGGCGGTTTGCATTCAACATGAAATGGATCATCTGGAAGGCAAGTTATTCGTTGATTATCTCTCGGCATTCAAGCGCAACCGTATCAAAGCCAAGTTGGATAAAATTCACAAGTCGCAAGGCTAATCAGGACATTTCATGAAAATCGTGTTCGCCGGTACGCCGGATTTTGCGGTTCCTACCTTGCAGGCCTTACTGGATTCGCCGCATCAAGTCTGCGCGGTTTATACTCAGCCCGACCGCCCCGCCGGACGCGGCCGCAAGCTGACCGCCAGCCCGGTCAAAGCCCTGGCCGTAGCCGCCAACATTCCGGTGTATCAACCGGAAAACTTCAAAAGCCCCGAATCTATCGCCCAATTAGCGGCACTGGATGCCGATTTAATGGTCGTCGTGGCTTACGGTCTGATTCTGCCGCAAGCGGTATTGGATATACCTAAACAAGGCTGTATCAATGTGCACGGTTCGCTGCTGCCGCGCTGGCGCGGCGCGGCACCGATTCACCGGGCCGTCATGGCGGGCGATGCTAAAACCGGCATCACCATTATGAAAGTCGTAAAAAAACTCGATGCCGGCGACATGCTATACAAAGCCGAATGCCCGATCAGCGCCGACGCCACATCCAGCAGCCTGCACGATCAATTGGCGCAAATGGGCGCCGAAGGGCTGGTTAAAGTGGTCGACCAGATAGCCAATGGCTCGTTGCAAGCCCAACCGCAAGACGAAGCGCTGGTTACTTACGCCCACAAACTGGAAAAACAGGAATCCAACTTGGATTGGCAAAACTCTGCTGTAGAACTGGATCGTAAAGTCCGCGGCCTGAATGCCTGGCCGGTGGCGCAAACCCTGTATCAAGGCCAAGTATTGCGGGTCTGGCGCAGCCAGGTGCTTAATCGACGGGCAGAACAAGCACCCGGCACCATCAGTTGCGCGGAACATGCACTTGATGTCGCCACCGGCGACGGTGTGCTGCGCCTGCTGGAAGTGCAACTCCCCGGTGGCAAACGCATAGCCGGCAAAGACTTTATGAATGCCCACCCCTCTGACCGCGTTATGCTTGGCTCATGAATCTGCGCGGCTGCTCGGCACAGATCCTCGCCCACGTTCTCAACGACGGCCAATCGCTGACCGCCGCCCTGGAGCATGGCCTGCCCAAAATCAAGGATGTCAAAGACCGGGCTTTCGTCCAAGCCTTGTGCTACGGCGTCATCCGCCATTACTACGCACTAGATTTTATGCTGGGCCGCTTGCTCAGCAAGCCGCTCAAACAAAAAGATGGCGACATTAAAGCCCTGCTGCTAATCGGCCTGTATCAACTGCAACACATGCGGGTTAAATCGCACGCCGCCGTGTCGGAAACGGTCGCCGCCACCAGCCATAAACCTTGGGCCAAGTCTTTGGTTAACGCGATACTCCGACAATATTTACGCGAGGCCGAAACCTTGCAGCAAGCCTGCGCTGCGGACACCCAAGCCCACTACAACCATCCGAACTGGATAGTGGATGTGCTCAAGCAAGACTGGCCGGAACATTACGAAAAAATCCTACACGCCAACGACCAGGCACCGCCGATGGCTTTGCGTGTCAACCTGTTGCAAGGCAACCGAGCCGCTTATCTGGACGAACTTGCCGCGCAAGGCATCGCCGCCCAACCGGTAGACTGCTGCGAGACGGCGATAAGACTAGACCAAGCCTTGGCCGTCGAGCAATTGCCCGCCTTTAGTCAAGGCCGAGTTTCAGTACAGGACACTGCCGCCCAACTGGCCGCAGAACTGCTTGATGCGCAACCCGGCCAACAGGTGCTGGATCTATGCGCCGCGCCGGGCGGCAAGACCGCGGCGATTCTGGAGCGCCAACCCGCTTTGGGCGGTCTATTGGCGGTCGATGTCGATCAACAACGCCTGCAGCGCGTGACCGATAATTTACAGCGCTTACACTTACAAGCCGAAACCTTAGCCGCCGATGCCAGTCAATCCGGATCATGGACTGGCGACCGCCAATTTGACCGGATACTGCTGGACGCGCCCTGCTCCGGCTTCGGCGTGATCCGCCGCCATCCCGACATCAAAATACTGCGCCGCGCCGACGATATTGCCGCCCTGCAAGCGCTGCAAACCAAGATTCTTGATAACGCCTGGCAATTACTAAAACCTGGCGGCATCTTGCTGTACGCCACCTGCTCGGTATTGAAGCAAGAAAACGAGGCGCAAATCGCCGCTTTCCTTGCCCGACACAGCAATGCCAGCGAAATTCATATCGAGGCGCACTGGGGCATGTCACGTCCGCACGGCCGGCAAATCATCACCGGTGACCGGCAAATGGACGGCTTTTATTATGCCAAGCTTTACAAAGCCCCTTAGTTACGCGGCATTGATGCTCTGCCTGCACATTGCGCCAGGCGTGGCTGAAGCCGGAGAATATGCCGCGCGCATCGAATATGCCGATTTGGATCGTGTCGATGACGGTTATGACGTGCAGGCTCATATCGACTACCGGCTCAGTCCGACTGCCAAAGAAGCGCTGCACAAAGGTGTGCGCTTAACCTGGGACGTCGCGATAGAACTGCGCCAACCCGGGGTGCTGTGGGATACGATAATCCATAAACACAAACTGACTTACAGCCTGCAATTCCATGCCTTGCTGAATCAATATGTGGTGCAAACCCCGTTCGACCGCAGCGAAATGTTTTTAACCTTGAGCGCGGCCATGAATTTCATGGCGGCCGTGCATGACAGCATGCCAATTCCCGCAGAACTTGTTGTGGGCGGCACGCCTTACCTGCTGGCGGTAAAAACTCAATTCAACCGCGAGCAGTTGCCAATACCGCTGCGTCCAGTCGCCTATCTGGACAACCAGTGGTTTCTTTCTAGCGCCTGGCACACATGGCCCATTCAAAAATAAAATTACCGGCCAGCGCCTCGATTATCCTGCTGTTCGGCTTCGTATTGCTGTCGCTGCAATTGATGAGCAGCGCCACCCAAGAATCATCGGAACTCGGCGAAATGTATTCCTGGCTGTTGGTCATCAACACGCTAGGATCGGTGATTTTGCTGGGCTTGGTGGCGTTCAACACCTATTCGCTGGTGCGGGAGTTAAAGAAAAAGGAGGCCGGCTCCCGGCTGACCACGCGCATGGTGTCCTTGTTCGTCTTGCTGGCTTTGGCGCCGGCGGCCATCGTGTTTTATTTCTCAGTGCAATTTCTGCATCAAGGCATAGACAGCTGGTTTAACGTGGAAATAGACCGGGCGATGGACGATGCACTGGAGTTGAGCCAGTCCTCGCTGAATCAACGCATGAACTGGCATATCAAGCAAACCAAGCAAATGGCCGATCAACTCCGCGACAAATCGGAGGCCCTGATCGCGATGGAAGTTGGCTCGCTGTGGGCGGAATCCGGGGCATTGGAGATTGCGGTATTTTCCAACCAAGGCCGGGTATTGGCCTCCAGCAGCGTCAACCCCAGCGATATTTTGCCGCACCTTCCCGATGAACAAATCTGGCTACAGCTGCGGCAGAATAAGGAATATTTTGCTTTCGATCCCGGCGATAACGATGAAATGCTGGTGCGTATCATCGTGGCTATCGAAGCGGATCAAAGCCGATTTTTGCAAGCCTTGTTTCCGATTCCGGTGCGGGTAACCGACTTGGCCGACTCGATTGAATTTGCCTTCATCCGTTACCAGGAAATGAATTTCCTGCGCGACTCACTGAAAACCAGCTTCTCGCTAATCCTGCTGCTGGTGTTGCTGCTCAGCCTACTCGCGGCTATTTGGGTGGCTTTTATCAGTATTCGCAACATCGTCGCGCCGGTTAAAGAACTGGTAAAAGGCACGCAAGCGGTCGCCGACGGCGATTATCAACAACAGCTGCCGGTTATGAATCAGGATGATTTGGGCTTTCTGGTGGAATCATTCAACCAGATGACCCGGCGCATCGCCCGCTCTCGCGACGAAACCCGTGTTGCTGGCCTGGAAGTAGAAAACCAGCGAGCCTATCTGGAAACCATCCTGGCCAATCTCACGGCCGGGGTGATCAGTTTTGACGCCGCCTTTTACATCCGTACCGCCAACCAGGCCGCCTACCGGATTTTACATATCCCGGTCAGCCATTTCGTCGGCGAGACTTTACCGACTTTGGCGACCCTGCACAACGAACTGGCCGATGTACTGAATGCAATCCAAAGCCTGCTGGAAAAAGCCGACGATATTTGGGAGCAGCGCATCGTGTTTCTCGGCCCCAACGGCCGTCAGGAACTGTTGTGCCGAGGTACGCCGCTGTTCTCGCAGCACGGCGCCCGCACCGGTGCGGTGGTAGTGTTCGACGATGTCACCGACCTGATTCAGGCACAGAAAAACGCAGCCTGGGGCGAAGTGGCGCGGCGTCTGGCGCATGAAATCAAAAATCCGTTGACGCCGATCCAGCTGTCCGCAGAGCGTTTGCAGCACAAGCTCTCCAAGGAATTACAGGATGGCTCCGCCGAATTTCTGCAACGCGGCACTCGCACCATCGTCCAACAGGTGGAAGCGATGAAACGCATGGTGGACGATTTTTCCGAATACGCCCGCCCGTCCAAGAAACAAGTGGAAAAAATCAATCTGGTTGACCTGATTCAGGAAGTCGTGGCTTTATACCTGCCCTCCGGCATTGTGTTCAGCACCAAGTTTGCAAGCGACCGAGTGCTGGTCGAAGCGGATCCGGTCAGCCTGCGTCAAGTACTGCACAACCTGATCAAAAACGCCCAAGAGGCCACTACGGCGCCCTGCCGCATCGAGATCAAAATCGCCAAAGTCAGCAGGAACAACACCGACTATGTCGAATTGGGCATCTACGACAATGGCAACGGCTTGAACGCGGAACAGCTTGAAACCATTTTCGACCCCTACGTAACCAGCAAGGCCAAAGGTACCGGCCTGGGCCTGGCTATTGTCAAAAAGATCGTGGAAGAACATGGCGGGGTGATTTGGGTGGATACGTCTTATAATGGCGGCGCGGGGTTTTTACTCCAGCTGCCGGTTTTTGAATTTGGGAACTTTAAATGAATAAGCAAGCACCGTATATTTTGGTGGTCGATGACGAGCAGGACATTCGTCAGTTGGTGTCGGAAATTCTTGAGGATGAAGGTTACGATGTCGCCATGGCGGAAAACGCCACGGAAGCTAAAGCCCTGAAAAATCAGCGCCCGCCTAATCTGATCCTGCTGGACATCTGGATGCCGGACAGCGACGGAATCACGCTGCTGCGGGAATGGGTCAGCGAAGACGACGCACTATGCCCGGTGGTTATGATGTCCGGACATGCCTCAGTGGAGTCAGCCGTGGAAGCGACTCGGCTTGGCGCGTATGACTTTTTGGAAAAGCCATTATCGCTGGCTAAGTTGCTGCTGATCGTCGAACGCGCACTGGAGACCAGCTCTTTGCAGCGCGAAAACGCCGGTTTGAAACAACAGCTGATGATAGGCGTGGACCCGGTCGGCAAAAGCGCGGTGGTGGAACGTACCAAGGATAAGTTAAAGCGCCTGGCGCAGCACGACGCCCGAGTGTTATTCGTCGGTGAAGCCGGGGTCGGTAAGGAAATGTTCGCCCGCTATTTGCACAACAATAGTTCGCGGCGCGACGGCTCGTTTGTTGATGTGTCGGTCGGCAGTATTTCGCCGGAAAACTCGGCGGTGGAATTTTTCGGCCGCGAAGATAATGGCCGGGTTTATCGCGGCTTGTTGGAACAAGCCCATCGCGGCACGCTATTTCTGGGTGAAATCGGCGGCATGGACCCGGAAACTCAAACTCGCTTGCTGAGTGCACTGGAATCCAGCTCGTTCCTGCGGGTTGGCGGCAGTCAGGCGGTGCGCGTTGACGTACGAGTCGTCGCGTCCACCCGTATGTCATTGGAAGAAGAAGTCAACAGCGGCCGCTTCCGTCAGGATCTTTACTATTTACTGAACGTCGTGACACTGGAGATTCCGCCGCTACGCGAACACAGTGAAGACGTACCCAGTCTGTTGAATTTTTATGTCGATCATTTCGTTACCCAGGAAAAGCTGCCGTTCCGGCGTTTCTCTATGGCAGCGCAAAATTATTTGCGTAATTACAGCTGGCCGGGTAATGTGCGCGAATTGCGTAATCTGGTACAGCGCCTGATGATACTCGGTGCCGGTGACGACATCGAGCTGGACGAAGTCAAAACCGCACTGGGTTCGATTGCAGAACAACCCAAATTGGGTTTGAATGTACCGGAGTTTTTCAATTTGCCGCTAAAGGAAGCCCGCGATCATTTCGAAAAATCCTACCTGGAGTATCATTTCGAAAAAACCGGCGGCAGCGTCGCCAAACTGGCATCGGCTATCGGCATGGAACGCACGCACTTATACCGAAAATTGCACTCCCTGAAAATTAAGCTTTAATTGGACTTGAAGTTAACGCCCCTATTAAGTACAATTCACGGTTTTTATAGCCTCAACAGACTAAAAAGCAAAGATGAAAACATTTAGTGCAAAGCCCGCAGAAGTTAAGCGCGATTGGTACGTGATTGATGCAGAAGGAAAGACATTAGGTCGCCTTGCTACTGAAATTGCACGACGTCTTCGCGGAAAACACAAACCCGAATTCACACCACACGTTGACACCGGCGATTACATTATCGTCATCAACGCCGAAAAAATCGGCGTGACCGGCAACAAAGAAAAAGACAAAATGTACTACCGCCATACCGGTTATGTCGGCAACATGAAGTCAGCTTCCTTGGGCAAGTTAAGACAAACTTTCCCGGACCGGATCATCACCACCGCCGTACAAGGCATGCTGCCCAAAAATCCATTGGGCCGCGCCATGTTCAAAAAATTGAAAGTTTACGCAGGTTCTGAGCATAATCATCAATCTCAGCAACCTAAAGTTTTAGAATTCTAAGCAGGTAGATAGTTTATGGCAGCTCAATACTACGGAACAGGTCGTCGCAAAAGCGCAATCGCTCGCGTCTACGCCACAGTCGGTTCAGGAAAATTCACCATCAACAAACTCCCTGTTGAACAATATTTCGGCCGCAAAACCGACGAAATGATTGCCAGACAACCGCTGGAGTTGTTGGGTAAAACCGGTGATTTCGACATCAACATCGTCGTTACCGGCGGCGGCCCTTCAGGCCAAGCTGGCGCCATTCGCCACGGTCTGACCCGTGCATTGATGGTTTTCGACGAAGCCTTGAGACCACCATTGAGAAAAGCCGGTTACGTTACTCGCGATGCTCGTGAAGTTGAACGTAAAAAAGTCGGCTTGCACAAAGCCAGAAAACGTCCTCAATACTCAAAACGTTAAACGTTTCTTATTGGGAACAAAGAAAAGCCGCTACTCAGCGGCTTTTTTTATGCCTATTGCAACCGTAAAACTAATTGATGCTGTACTCGGTGAGCGTAGCTCTGATCTTTCCAGCCAAGGTATCGATAGCGTGCTGAGTGACTTTCTGATGACTACCCTTCAACTCGATGTCATAACGCGCTACCGCCGCCCGCTTATTAACGTCGATCAAATATACCCACAGATACGAGAACAAAAAGCTCGGTTTGCTATGTTGACCAACCAGCACCCAATCCGCACCCCGCTGCTGCCCCAAGTCTGCTGCCAAATCGTGAAAGCGAAACAAGTAGCCAAAGCCACTGTTGGCGGTTTTCTGACTTTCCGCATCGACAGCAACGATTTGATAAGCACCCGACCGGCTTAAGGCTGCCATCAACAAAGGCGCCATACAGGAAGTGCGGCTAATTTCCGTCGACGTGTTCGGCAGCGACGTTATGTCGTTCAATTCAAAATCCAAAACCGCTATCCGCGGGGCGGCGTTGACCTCTGCGGTTGACATACCCACAACCAACGACACGCATTTAATCAAGCTGACAATATTCATAATAGCTCCGCACCCAAGCTTGACGCCTCCGAACCCAGATAACGACTCACCGGAAACCATCGCCCCAGACCCCCAATACCGGCCATCGCAGACCATACCGCTTCGCGCGGTATAGCCATAATATTTCTGACAGTCACTGTTTTAAGCATGTTGGGCCTCCCAATTGAGCCGATTTAGAGGATCTCAGCTTAAGTAAGCAACTGCCGCCCGTAAGCCGACATTCACCCGGCAAACTCGGGCAAATTGCCCGCATCTCGCTATCAAGCTATTCTGCACCCACTCAACTACCTAAAATGCCTTTTCAGCAACATCCACCGACTATCAGCGCGCCACGAATCGATCATGAATCTAAAACTGTATTTATTAACCCGCATTGCGGGGGTAGCCTTACTGTGTTTACTCGCGACGCTGACCTATGTGCTGCATCGCAGCGCTCAACAATCGGCAGCGCAAGCACAAAACACTTTAGCCGCGCTGGGCAAACAACTGGAGTTGCAGTTATTCAAAGCCAGCGCGGGCGAAAACCCGGCCAACCCCTTCCCGGATTTTGACTTATGGAAACAGACCGCTAGCGAACCGGGCATTTGCGCCAGCTATCTGGCTAATGACGGCGAAACGATGCGGAACTACTGCAAAGGCATCGACTTATCCACCCATCACTATCCTGAGTATTTTGCCGAATTATATCGACGAATTTTTGGACCGCACTTCGACTGGCAGCGGCCGATAACTTACAACGGCCAGGCTTACGGCGTATTAACTGTTTCGGTTAGCGCAGAGTTGTCGATAACCCGCGCTTGGGATGACGTCCGAGATTTACTGGCGTTGTCGGCGGTAACGATCACAGCGGTTTGCTTGCTGGTTTACTTGGTCACCAGCCGGGCCTTACTTCCCGCTCAGACTATTGTGGCGGGATTAAACCGGCTCAGTACAGGTGATTTGGCGTTCCGACTACCCGTGTTCGACTTAGTGGAATGGCAGCTTACCGCCACGGCAATCAACCAACTCGCCGACAATCAGCAACAACTCTTAACGGAACGGCAAAAACTGGCTGTGATGTTGATGAACTTGCAGGAAGAGGAACGCCGCTGCCTGGCACGGGAACTTCACGACGAATTAGGCCAATGTTTGACTGCAATCCAAGCCGTCACGACGGTCATCGCTCAAACGGCGCAGCAAAATTGTCCTGAGCTAGTCACAGAGGCCGAGCAAATATCCCGCTTTACCCAAGCCATGCAACAAAGTGTGCGGAACTTATTGACTCGCTTACGCCCGGCGGAGCTGGAAGAATTAGGCCTGGACGCCAGCCTGCGCGCCCTGATAGCAAACTGGAACCGTCTGGGCAAGACGCACTTTAGCCTGCGCATCATCGGCGATTGCAGAACGTTGACGGAATCGCTGGCAATCAGTCTGTTTCGCATCACCCAAGAGGCCGTCAGCAATATCGCCAAACATGCCTCTGCCAGCCGAGCCGATATTACACTAACAATCAACAGCACCGAGACATCGATCACCATACAAGACAACGGCAACGCCATCACTTTGCCGTTTGTGCCGGGCGACGGCATAGGCTTGCTGGGCATGCGCGAACGCATCCTTGCCTTAAACGGCAAATTCAATTTAAGCATAGCAAAGCCGCATGGCCTGATAATCGAAGCCCGCTTGCCAACAGCGCAGTCGGAGAGCGCCCAATGACCAAGCAAACCACTATCAGTATTTTGCTGGTAGACGATCACGCAATAGTCCGGGAGGGCTACCGCTCACTGATCAGCAAACAAACAGACTTAAAGGTCATTGCCGAAGCCGCGAACGGCGTAGACGCCTATTGCCTATACAAGGAATGCCAACCCGACGTGGTCGTAACCGATTTAACCCTGCCCGGCTCAAGCGGCCTGGAATTGATAGGCCGCCTCAAACAACGCGACCACAAAGCCAGGATACTGGTTTTCAGTATGCATCAAAACCCCAGCTTTGCCCGCCAAGCCTGCCGTGCCGGCGCTTTGGGTTATGTCACCAAAAGCAGCACACCGGATTTGCTGTTGCAGGCGATACGGCACGTCTATCTTGGCAAACACATTCTCAGCACCGACATCGCCCAAGCGTTGGCGTTGGAAAAACTCGGCAATGATTCGATAGCACTGAATAGTTTAACCGCCAGAGAATTCGAAATTCTGCGCCTACTGGTCGAAGCCAACACGCAAGACGACATTGCCAATACGCTGAACATTAGCCGGAAAACCGTCGGCAACTGCCATTACCTGATCAAAAACAAGCTGGGAGTGAACAGCGACATCGAGTTGACGCGGTTAGCGATCAAACTAAATGTGGTTAGCTTGCTGGACTTGACCGACCCGGCGTAAGCCTACCTTAACCCAGCCCTATTTATCATGGATATTCCGCTCGGGCTTACCTCGTCGAAACACAGGCTGGCGTTTCCTTCGATAAACTCAGTTATCGATTAATTGATCGCATAGTGTTCACGCACCACCAGTGCCTCCGCCAATGCCAAATGCCCGGCTGCATCAAACAATATGCGCTGCTCGGTGAAAAATTCGGCAGCGGCATCAATGGTGTCCATTATCACCGCGACCACAAAGCGCTCCGCGTGAGTGGATGCCACCATTTTTTCCGGTACGGCGCATTCTATCCGCAAAGTCTGCGAGGTTTTATCGAACGAATGCAAACGCAAGCCCTCGAAATCAGCCCTCTCCTGGCGGCTGGGTAATAGAAATATCAAGTCCAGGATCGGCGTCCGTTTTTGTATCGGCTCCTCACGAAATCTTGCCAAATCAACGGCAATTTTCGTAATAGCTTTGGCGATGACACTCTCGTCAAGCGCGCGGTCCGGCATCATGGATGCAATGTGTATAGTCATATCAACCTCACTAAATAGTCCGTTTTTTAGTCTACTCAGCAAATCCCGTTCCAAGTTACTAATTGACAGCAACAAAGCCGGCAAACCGCTTTTAGTGAGCAATCCGGCGCCCTGTGTGGCTCAACAAAGGCAATTATTCAGAGGGGCGCGTTAATAACAGGAAGAGACATTTGTTACAAAACCCACATAGCCGGCAAATGCACCCACATAGACGGGACAAACCACAAAGGGTTTTCGATCGCTGCAAGCCGATTGAGGCTTCAGTAAGCCTCAATCGGCTTGCAGCAACAACCGCCGTAAAGCATAGCATCGGGCCGGCGTAACCAATGCCGCGCAGTTGTTGCCGACTCGGTTCTGCAATACTCCAGAGCCGTCATCACCGCCAAATCCGGACTCTAATTCAGGAGCCAAACTCAAGCCACCGCCGGAACACGAAACGCTAAGGGCCGAATTAACAGCAGCAACACTCAATTCGTGAACCCGCCACCCACTGGCCGAACCATACTCGTCGGGAATAGTTCGCAACTGCCCACCTGCCTCCACTGCAAACTCGCATTGCTCCAAGCCCAAAGCAATTCCGCGACCGACTGCTTTGACAAAGGCCTCTTTCTTGGTCCATAACCGATAAAATGCGTCCGCCTGCCACTCCACCGGCAGTTCGCACCAATCTTGATACTCCCGCACGGAAAAGCAACGCTGCGCCAAATTTTCAAAATTGCGCCGCAGCTTAACCGTCTCCACATCAATTCCAATGTCAGCAAAATTAGCGACAGCAATTAACAATAAATCAGCAGTATGCGAGATATTGAATTGTAAAGGCTCATCAAGCAAAGCCGGCTTGCCGTAGGGGCCGGACACGAATTTTAACGTCGCCGGATCGACCGCCAAATAGCCGGCCAGCGTTTCTCTCAACATGCCGCGCGTGGCAACGTAGCGATCACGTAAGGTTGGAAGCTTGAACGCTTGCGCCTTCAACATTTCGTCGTCCGATAATCGCGACGCCAATCGCGCTAATGTGTCGGCAGATACGCTCAACCTGCCTTGCCAAACATCCACGAAATACGCACTCACCGCTACGTACCCTCGCCGCCAGCCGTTAGCAAATCCAGCGCCGCCAGCCGTTCCGACAGTAGTGCAAAGCTGACATACTCCTGTTCCAGACGCAGCCCACGGCCATATTGATGATCCCGCAACACGTCGTATAGCGCCGCCTCCTCCGCAGTTAAAAATGCCAATTCGGCGTTAATCGGGCTAGCTTCTTCGACCCATTGCGAGCGATGCGCGATTAAAGTGGCCTCGTCCATCAGCAAGGATTGGGCTTGCGGAAAATGCTGGCGGAACTGGCTCAAAATCGCGAAGCCGTGGGTGTCGATGTCGCCCCAGTAGTGAATTTCCTTATCCTTCAACCATTCGACTTGCGCCAAGGCATCGAAGCCGTAGCCTCTGCCGAAAATCACCATGCCGCCCTGAACGCTCGGAAATGCCAGGCCGTTGATGTCGTTTTCGGTGACGAATACCCGCTTGACCTGCAAATTTAAAGTCGCGAATTCGCCGGCGGTCACCGTCAGATCGCTCAAGCCGGCAATGTGCAGTCGGCTATCCAGCACGCGGAAGCGAATCGTCGCCGGCTTCGCCAAAAAGCCGTAGCGTGCTTCGAAGCCGGCGACCCCGGTTTGCGCAATATCGACCACCGCAGCCGGCAACAGCAAATCCAGCCATTCGCAGAGCAACTTTTTGCGGCTTTCGATGAATTTGCTATCGATGCCGGGCAGGCTGATTTGGCGTAGATAAATGCCTGGCCGCGGATGCTCGACGACCCAGCCGGCCACACTCAACAATTTTTGCCATTCGTCGGCGTGCTCCAAGGCGCGTAACGGATATTTCAATAACCAAGGCCGCAGAGCGGCGAAATCGTCAACCAGCGATGCCGCCAATTGCCCGAAAACCGCCAATTCCTTCGCTTTTTTCAAATACGCCGCCGCATCGTCCGGCTTGTCGAAAACCACCGCCGCCGGCAAACGGTTACGCCCCGAAAGCCGATGATTAATGTCGCGCCATTCGACGGCAAAATGCTTGGCCTCGACGGCCAACCAATGTTCCACCCAAGCCTGCACGGCAGAAAAATCGGCGGCCAGTTGCGCCGGACTGGGTGGCTTTAAAGGAATACGCAGCGGAAACAATCCGCTCGGCGCCAGGCTTTCCGTCAGGATTTGCCCGCGTTGCCAGCGTTTGTCCAGTTCGCCGAGCAACTCGGCCGGCGAGGTCCAGGCCGGCTTGCTCATCCGCCGCGTGCCGCGCGTTCGGCACGATACTCTTCGATGCTCAAATTGCGCAGCTTGGACGCACGTCCTTCCTCGTTATGCACGAAGCCGACCGCCGCGACGTAGGGCTCGATGATGTGAATTTTCTGCAGCGGCGTGACGATCAGCAATTGCAGATTGAGCTTTTCGAACAGCCGTAAGCCGTATTGCGCCGATTCGTCAGAGCCGCGGCCGAAGGCCTCGTCGATCACCACGAAGCGGAACGAACGCGAACGCACCGCGCCCCATTCCAAACCAAACTGATAAGCCAGACTGGCGGCCAGTATCGTGTAGGCCAGTTTTTCCTTCTGGCCGCCGGATTTACCGCCGGAGTCGGAATAATGCTCGTGCTCGCTGTTGTCCTCGCGCCAACGCTCGCTGGCGCCGAAGCTGAACCAATTGCGCACGTCGGTAACCTTGGCTGTCCAACGCCGGTCTTGCTCGGCCTGGCCCTCGCGGCCGCGAAAACGCTCGATGATTTTTTTGACTTCCAGAAACTTGTTTTCCGAATATTGCTCGTCGTCGGAACCGGTCAGCGCGCCCTCGGTGCAGGCGCGTAACTCGCTTTGAAAGTCGCGCACGTCGGCGTCCGGCGTCGGTTGCGCTTCCAGCACGATGAAGCGGTTGGTGTTGTAGTCGATCTGAGTCAAGGACTCGTTGATCAGGGCGATGCGCTCCTTGATGGTTTCCCGCTCGCGGGCCAGTTGCGACTGGAAGTTAGCGACCTCGCGGATGGTGTTTTCGTTGAGCAATTCCTTGAAGCGAGCCTCGAAGCGCGGCAAGTCGTCGCTTTGTAAACCTTCCAGCATGGTTTGATATTCGTGGGCAGCGGCGATGCCGACGTCGACTTCCTGGGTTTCCAACGGGAAGGCCGCGCAATAGCCGCGCATCGCGTCGATGATCTTGTCGCGCAGATAATTGAGCTTTTTGGTCTCGTTTTCGATTTTGGTCTGCAACCAATCACGCATCTCGCGTTCGCGGTTGTCGCAGGACTCCACCGTAACTTGCCGCTCGGCCAGCACTTCGCCGCGCAGCGCTTCCAGAGCCGGGTAATGTGCGGCGTGTGCGTCGCCGGCTTCGTTCAGGATGTCGGAAGTCTGCGTCAGCAACGCTTCGGCGGCCTGTTTGCGTTGCTCGGTGGCGCCGATTTCCTTGATTTTGTCGTTCAGCGCGTGCTCGGTATCGGCCAAAGCATGTTGCAGCGCTTCCAGCCGCTCCGTCAGTTGCTTGAGCAGATCGGACGCCGCTTCCAGCTCGCGCTTCTCGTGTTCCAGCCGAGCAATCTCCGCAGCCAAAGGCCGCCAGTCCAGTTCGCGGAAATCGCGGTATTCGCCCAGCTTGCTTAAGGTTTCCAATTGCGCCTTGACCGTGGCTTGTGCTTTGGCGATGTCGGCCAAGCGACCGGCCAGATCGGCTAGCTGATTTTCCAATAGCTTGGCCTTGGCTTCCAGCGCGGCTATCTTGGCGGCATTGGACCAGCCCAACACATAGCGGCTGCGGTCGTCCAGGCGGTGGCGGTCGTCTTTTTCGTGGCGTTCGCCGGGTGCCTTGATCTGGCCGGCGCGGGTGATGGCTTTTTGCTCGCGGCGGAATTGCTCCTGGGTCGCGCAGCAAGCTACGTCGAAGCGGTGACCGATCTCGCGCTCCAGCCAATCGTAAAACGCCGAATCGGGTTTAATCGCCAATTTGCGCGCCAACGAATCGCGGTGCGGCTCCGGCAGCTCGGCGCGCTGGCCGGGCCTGACCCGGAAGTAGACCAGCCGGCCGCGCAAATGGGTTTGATCCACCCAATCGGCTACCGCCGAATAATGCGCATCCGGCACCAGCAGCGATAGGCCGAAATTGCGCAACATACGTTCGGCGGCGCCTTCCCAATCCCTGTCTTCATCGCGCACCTGGATCAATTCGCCGGCGAACGGCATCCGGTCCTCGGCCAGATTCAGCGCTTCACAAAGCGCCTGGCGCATTTTGATTTGCGCATCGTCGATATTGCTACGCCGGGCCTTCAGACTGGTCAATTCGGCTTGCAGGAGTTGATGTTCGTTGCGGCCTTGCGCAAACGCCACGCCGATTTCGCTAGCCTGGTTTTGCAGATCGGCTTCGCGCGCGGACGCACTGTCCCGTAACTCCAGAAAACGGACTTGCTGCGCCAGAAAGGCTTCGGCGTCTACCGGTGCCGGCAAATCCAAGCTTTGCAGCAGTTTTTCGTAGCGGGCGGATTTATCGCGGCGGCGCGTCATATCATCTTGCAGACGCTCGATTTCCAATCCCAATTGAGCGATGCGGTCGCCGCCGTTGGCGGCAATATGGCGTTGCAGTTCGCCCGCCTGCATTTGCTGTTGTCGCTTGCGCTCGCTCAGCCGCTCCAGTTGGGCGTTCTGCTTGGCCAATTCCTCGTCCAAGCCGGCCAGCCGTTTTTCCAGCAAGCCGCGCTTCAGGCCTGCAAAAAACGGCCGCAAGGCTTCGCGGCAGGCGCGCAGGGTTTCGGTTTGCTCGTTGAGTTGAGTGTCACGCTGGCAATCGGCGACCAGAGGCGTTAACAGGCTCATCTGCCGCTTGGCCTTCAAAACCGCGTCGTGGGCGCGGTTCAGGTCGTCGAAATGGTTGATCAAAGCGGTGATGCGCGGCGCGACTTCCGAGGGTTCCAGCATGTGGCTGCGCACAAAATCGGTCAGATTGCCGACCGACTTCATCGACACGGTTTGATGGAACAATTCCAGCGCCTGCTCGTTGTCGATGCCGAAACGACGGCGGAACCAGGCGCCATAAGGCGGAAAGCTGTCATGCAACTCCGCGCCCAAGCCGCGCAGCTTCTTGCGCAGTTGACCGATGTCGCTACCGAAGTCGGAAAAATCGCGAGCTATGCTCAAGTCCCGTTCGGCGCCGACGAACAGCCGCGCCGGCTGGCCCTGGCGGTCGCTGATCCAGAACACTTGGGCCAGCGTCACGGTCTGGTCGTAGCCGGCGTTGTGGAAAACGCCCAAGATCACCGAATAACTGTTGTCGCCGCGCAAGGCCACTGGCTTGGCGCTGCCGCTGACCTCATTGCGTTCGGACTTGTAATGGCCCAGCACATAGGAACGCAGGCTGCGCTCCTTGGCATCGGCGCCGGCGGCTTTGTTGTAAGCGATGCGCTGGGCCGGCACCAATAAAGTGGTCACCGCATCGACCAAAGTGGATTTGCCGGAACCGATGTCGCCGGTCAACAAAGCGTTGCGGCCGTTCAAATTCAAGACCCAAACCCGGCCGTCGAAGGTTCCCCAGTTATAGACTTCCAGGCGTTGCAAGCGAAAGCCGGACAAGGCGTCATCGTCGACGAAGTCCAGGGAGAATTGCAGGTCGTTAGTGGCGGTCATGGCGCGGCGGAATTTTGGTCAAGACGCTGTAAAACGGAATGGACGTACTCCCTCCCTGCGCGAATGCCGCTTAGGTTAAGGAGCCTCCCTCTTTGCAAAAGAGGGGGACAAACCACGATATACCTAACGGTATTGTCCCGACGAGAAAGAGCGGCGGGGATCAATCTACGAACAATCACTCTCCGCCTTCCCCGCCGCTAACTAACTGCGTTTGATACTCCGCCAGCCGGGCGTCGAATTCCGACAGCCATTGAGCATCGACGAAAGCTTTCAATATCCGCCTGACTTCGTAATTGGCCGACTGCCCGGAAGCCGCCTTGAGTTTGCGCAAGAAACCCAGTTCGACCACCTTGTTGATATGAGTTTCGATCTGATCGATCAGCCGCGCCTCGTTGCTGCGTGGCGGCAAAAACACCCGGATCAACTCGACGATATCCTCGCGCGACAAGACCAACCGAGTCTCGCCGCCACCGCGGTCGAACTCGGCCAAACGCTTGCGCAGCAAGGCCAACAGCAGGCTGACTGGAAACGACAACGGCCGCCGCGCGATCAAACGCGGCAACTTGGCGACCGCTTCGTCGTCTTCGGCATCCGCCTGCCGCGAACGCAAAAACGCATAACTCTCGGCCTCATCCAACACCAACTCCAAACCCAACACCGCCACGTAATCCCGCACCCTGGCTTGCAGATTCAGCAAGGCATTCCAAAGGCCGCCGTCGGTTTCCTGGTAGATCACGCCTTTCAATAACGGAATGACCAAGGCCGACAGGTCGTATTGCGGCGCCATCTCTAGGTCGGTTTCCGTCATGTTTATCTCGTATTGATTGAGCAGGCGTTGAATTGCGCGTATTTTAGGGCAAAACTAAAACCAACAGAGATAATCTGCTGATGCCACTATCCATGACCAACTGGACTGGAAAAACGGAATTTTACGCGCTTAACAAACAAAACCCCATGAATCTTCAGACGGGTTTTTCAACCGGCTGTAAACGGGTATGGCTGCTTTGACCATATTTAAATGTTTATGGCCGGATAGCAAAACCCGCCTCGTAGAGGGGAATCTTGCCTACGACTATTGACCTGACTTAAATACGGCTAAATCACTGTTACTGATCCAGCCGCGGATCATTTTCTTTGTCCCTGGGTACTCAACCTGCAGCCAGTCTCCCTCGGCACCCACCACGCCAACAACATCCCCTTTCACCAAATAAGACTTGAGCTTGGCATCAGCCTTAGGTTCGGAATGGAAGTAAGTCTTGGGACTCGATATGACCCTCAACTCTGTCCATTGAGTTTCCGTCACCTTATCGTAATTCAGGCCTTGTTCGATGGCCGGTGGCAACAGCATTCCGCATCCTGGATGTTCGTTACCGTGCTCCACCTTCAAATTGACTCCGGCGGCTTGGATGCGGAGTTCGCCGGGAAAGTGATCGACATTCCATGTCGTCAGCGAGGCCGAATCTCCATTTGATTGTCCACGCAGGTAAAAGCTGCAGGTTTTGCTCACGCCTTCCCCTTGCTCTTCACGATAGTAACCGGTAATTTGGCCGTCCGGCGCCACCGCCAAGCGGAGTTGCTCATAAACACCCGAGTGAAATTGGTTGGTTTCGACGGCTCCGACTTCGGTCGCCATCAATATTGCCATGATGAAACCAAAACGATTAAACATGATCAGCTTCCCCCGTGGCGCTTGTAGGCTTGTTCAAGCAAAACATCATAATTTCCATAATCCTCTCCGTTATATAAGGTCGCAATGGTCGCGAATTTCTTGTCTTTAAGGGCTTGTAAGCGAGCAGGTTTGGCCTTGCACCAGCCAACGAAAGCATCGAGTTGCCCGCGTTCGCCCGCTTTCATGGATGTGACAAAGTCCTCAACTTTGCTAAAGCCGCAATCTTTGAAGTTGAAGCCCATTACTTGAAACATACCCCACGAACAAGCCTGCAACGCGGCGTCGGAATCCAAGGCGATGGCGTCGTTGAGGGTTTTCCAGGCGGTTTCCTGATCCTTATTATTGGCTTGCCACTCCGGCCCCGCTTTCTTGACATATTTGTAAGACAGCATGGGATGCGTTTGGTCGTATTTCTTATTCGTCAATTTCCTAAACCAATGCCCTTCGAAGGCAATGACCGGTAGGCCGGCGGGGCCGAATCCGCTTTTCCCGCCCGACTCCACTTCGGCAAAGGCCTTGACCATGGCCAGGGTAATGCCGTTACCCAGAGCCGCCAACGCGGCCTGAAAATCCGCATCGGTCAACTTGGAAAATGAACCGCCACTATTGACGGCCGCTTTGAGACGGTGAAGCTTTCCGGCCGCAGCGCGCTCCCGCAAGGACAAATAGCTATCAACAACCGCGCGGTGCGCTGTACCGGGCTCTTGCGTTTGCTGGCTGGCAGGCGGCCTTTTAAATTCCAAGAATTCCAATAATCCGGCGACCTCACCACTGGGACCGCACCAAGAACCTCCGGCCAGATAGGGGCGCGACGATTTGTTCAGATCGGTACGTTTAGGCCGTAGCGTCCGCGCCTTTTCGACCAAGGCGTGGAGAGTTCTACCCGCCGGATCGACGCGCCCGTCGGCATGAGGATATCTAAGCTCGTTGCGCTGAAAGCGGCGAATTTCCATGATCAAATCAGTGGAACAACGCCCGGCTTCCGGAAACGGCCGGCGAATGACGCTGTTGCAGATATTGAATAGATATTCGACGATTAGGACGTCCTTGGGATCGTTGGCTGCGCCTTCTCCCACAGATGCCTTCAAAAGGTTTTCTTTCGTACTTCTTCGCTTCATTATTTCTCCTTGCGAGTTAATGGGTGAACTATCGATCTTGTATTTAGATTGCCCGCCTTGATGCCCCCGTTCCAGCTAAATTTAAATTTACACGCTACCACTGCCCTTAATCAGTGTTTCACCGCCAAGACCAGCAATCCAGGTGTCCATGCGCCGGCTGCTCTGCGGAAGGATTCGTCACCGCGGCTGTTACTATTCAATCCAGCCAAGCTAGCGCGTGCACAACATAGTCCTTGCCGTGAGCATAACGCCCATGCACGTCAAACCGCACGAAGCAAGCCGGAGCACCATCGACAGCATGCTCCAAGTTAAACCCCAAACTCCTGCCGGTTTCATCGCGGCAGCGGTAAGCAAGGATTCGAGTTGGCCAAAATAGAGGAAGGTGTCGGCGGAAACACTGACATCGAACCTACCGGGATGGTTTTCCAGCTAGTGACAGAGTTCCGCTTCCGCCAGATCATCGTACAGAGTTCGCCGACTCGTTTCAGCATGCCTGCGGAGAGTTCGACGCGGACTAGATGACTGCAAACCGCCTTGGAGGCTGCGGCGAAGAACTTCTCAATTTGGCCCTTTACCGCCGCTCAAGCCGGCAACCAGGACATTTGTGTCTACAACCACTCTAATTGCCAGCATGTAGCACCCACCTATCCTAGCATAGGCCTAAATTTTGGAAAGATTTCCGCCCCCCGTATTCGATAAGAACATCCTGTGCCGCTCGCGTCACCTGACAAAAATCACCCTCGGCAAGCGCGCCTGTTTGCTCACTTCCCGCCCTTCACCGTCCGTCGTTTGCCAAACGATGACGTCTTCGGCGGTTTCGTCGACGGTGGTGTTGAAGCTGTCCCCGCCCAGTTGCAGATAGGCGACCAGTTCCGCCAGACCGTGTTGCAAGGGGCGGCTACGGCAGAGTTCGGCCAGGGTGATTTGCGTTTTGTCTTGCAGGACGTGGCGGATGTGGCGGGCCAGTTGCGCCTTGTCGATGACGATTTGCGAGAATAGCGCGGCGGCGTCCAGGTCGCCGTCGCCGGTTTCCGGGACGATGCTATCGATTCGCGGTTTGACGGCCGGGATGTGCAGCGGCCGCTCCATCGGCAATTCGATGTCGGCGGCGGCTTCGGCGATAGCCATCACTTCGCCGGCCGGTTGGCTTTCGCGAAGGCTTAGCGCTTTGGCCTCGATGCCGTGCAGGATTTCCATGATGCGGCGGTTTTCCAGCCAGACTTGGTCGTCGAGGAAACGGCGCAATTGCCGGCTGAGTTCCGCGACGGTGCGCTGGGTATGTTCGCCGGCTTCCAGCCAGTCGTAATGCACCCGACGCAAGCGGGCTTCGGGGCGCAGTTCTGCCACCGGTTGCAAGGCCAGCACTTTTTCCAGCAAGGCCGATAATTCTTCCTGGCGGCGGCTGGACATCAGAAAATCCCAAAAGGCGCGGAAACTGCGGCCTTGGTCGGAATCGGCGATGGCGTCGCGTTCGCCCATGATGTCTTGCAGCAATTCGCCCTTGCCGCCTTCCCACAAGGCGATGCGCTCGCGCACCCGCCGGTCCAGCCCGCGAAAGTTGTGCTCGACCTCGCGAAAGTCGCCGAGCAGTTCGCGGGCCAGCGCGGTGAATTGCAGAAAGCGGTCTTTCAATGCGGTGTCGTCCAGCAAGGTCAGTTCGCCGGCTTCGGCTCTGGCGATTTCGGCGTCAATGTCGGCGCGGCGCTTACGCAGATCGGCGATGCGGGTCTCGGGATCGGTCTCGCTGCCTGCGCTGATTTGCTTGAGCAGTTCGAACAAGGTTAATAAGCGCGACTCGGTGCCGACGAAGCTGCGTTCGGTCAAGCTACTCAACCAGGCGATGGCTCTTTCGGTGGGCGGAGTCAGGTCGAAATAGGGTTCGTCCGAGCCTTGGCGATAGAATTTGCGCAGCCAGCCCTTGTCGTTGCCGGCCCAATCATTGAGATAGTCCAGCGCCGATTTCGGAAAGATGTCGTTACCAAACTGTTCACGCAAACCGAATAATTCGTCTTCCAAGGCCTCGGCAAGATCGGCCTGGGCAATCAAGCGCTGGTTTGGGATGACAAACACCCGGTTCAAAAAGCCGGCAACTAGTGGCGCATGCGGCGAATTAAGTAGCCGCCATGCCGGATGATTTTGTTTGAGCAAATCGAGAGTACGGTAATCCAGTTTGAATATCCTTTATGTGCTCGCCACTCGTTGGCATGGCTTAAACTTTAAAACAACGCAGCTGTCCCGCTCCGGCAATTGTAAATTTGCGCGAATTTCCAACGGAAAAACCCATCTGTAGGCAAGAAAACCCAAGTGAAATCCTTGGTTTTCCTTGACGAAAAGGGTCAAAAACAGTAGCTTATCCAACCTTTTTTGTAAAATCTGCATTTCCCCCGATCGATTAGTTTTTTGAGGACGTAAAATTGGAACTCAGTGGCGGACATATTCTTGTCCAATGTCTTAAAGATGAAGGTGTCGAATTTGTATTTGGCTATCCGGGTGGCTCTGTTTTGCACATCTATGATGCCATTTTCCATCAAGACGAAGTGAAACATATCCTGGTCCGCCACGAACAAGCGGCGGCCCACGCGGCTGACGCCTATGCGCGCGCCACCGGCAAACCGGGCGTGGTGCTGGTCACCTCGGGCCCAGGCGCGACGAATGCCGTCACCGGCATTGCCACCGCGTATATGGATTCTATCCCGATGGTGATCATCTCGGGCCAAGTGCCGTCGCCGGTAATAGGCAGCGATGCGTTCCAGGAAGTCGATACGGTGGGCATTACTCGGCCCTGCGTTAAGCACAACTTCCTGGTCAAGGATGTCAACGATTTGGCCGAAACCATGAAGAAGGCCTTTTACGTGGCAACCACCGGCCGCCCCGGCCCGGTATTGGTCGACGTGCCGAAAGACATAACCGATCCAAACATCAAGGTGCCTTATAAGTACCCGAAAAAGATCAGCATGCGTTCTTATAACCCGGTGGTAAGCGGCCACAAGGGCCAGATCAAACGCGCGGTAGATATATTGTTAACCGCGCAGCGGCCGATGATTTATTCCGGCGGCGGCGTGATTCTTGGTGAAGCCCATAAAGAACTAACCGAACTGACCCAATTGCTGGGTTACCCGATCACCAACACCTTGATGGGTTTGGGCGGCTATCCGGCCACCGACAAACAGTTCGTCGGCATGCTGGGTATGCACGGTACTTACGAAGCCAATATGGCGATGCATGAGAGTGACGTCATTCTGGCGGTCGGCGCGCGCTTCGACGACCGAGTTACCGGCAAACTGGCTGAGTTTTGCCCGTACGCCAAGATTATCCATATCGACGTTGATCCCGCCTCGATTTCCAAAACCGTTAAAGTCGACGTGCCGATTGTCGGCGAAGTCAAACCGGTGTTGGAGCAAATGATAGAACTGATCAAAGACAGCAAAACCAAGCCGTCGAAGTCAGCGCTTGAATCCTGGTGGCAATTGATAGGCAGTTGGCGGGATGTGCATTGCCTGGATTATGACCGCACCAGCAACGTCATTAAGCCGCAATATGTCGTGGAGCAGCTGTATCAAGTCACTGGCGGCGAAGCATTCGTCACCTCCGACGTGGGCCAACATCAAATGTATGCGGCGCAGTACTACCACTTCGACAAACCTCGGCGCTGGATCAACTCTGGCGGCCTGGGCACGATGGGCTTTGGCTTGCCGGCTGCAATTGGCGTGAAACTGGCGTTTCCGGAAGCCAATGTCGCCTGTATCACCGGCGAAGCCAGCATCCAGATGTGTATCCAGGAGCTATCCACTGCCCTGCAATACAACGCGCCGGTGAAAATCATCAACCTGAACAACCGCTACATGGGCATGGTGAGGCAATGGCAGGAGTTCTCTTATCAAAGCCGGTATTCGCAGTCCTACATGGATACCATCCCCGACTTCGTTAAATTGGCAGAGGCTTACGGTCACGTCGGTATGTTGATCGAGAAACCTGAAGACGTGCGTGGCGCTCTGGAAGAAGCCTTCGCATTGAAGGATAGAACCGTATTCCTGGATTTCATCACTGATCGCACCGAAAACGTTTACCCCATGATAGAAGCAGGAAAAGGCCATCACGACATGAAATTGCGCGTCGCGCCCGGCACCCCGGTAGACAGGGAGTTGTCATAAATGAGACACATCATTTCAATCCTGATTGAAAACGAATCCGGTGCTTTGTCGCGCGTCGCGGGCTTATTTTCCGCGCGTGGCTACAACATCGAATCCTTGACCGTGGCCCCCACCGAGGATTCCAGCCTGTCGCGGATGACCTTGGTCACCAGCGGTAGTGACGAGATCATCGAGCAAATCACCAAACAGCTGAATAAACTGATCGACGTGGTGAAATTGATCGACTTGGCGGAATCAGCGCATATCGAACGCGAGTTGATGCTGGTAAAAATCAAAACCAGCCACGATACGCGCGAAGAAGTGAAACGCATGGTCGACATTTTCCGCGGCAAGATTATCGACGTCACCGCCAACAGCTATGTGGTGGAAATGACCGGCCAATCCAGCAAACTGGACGCCTTTATCCACGGCTTTGAGGAAGGCAGCATCATCGAAGTGGTGCGCTCCGGTCCGACCGGCATCTCCCGCGGCGAGAAAGGCTTACACCTGTAACATTTATTATTTACCCAGCAACGAGAAAACCTATGCAAGTTTATTACGATAAAGACGCCGACCTTTCTGTTATCAGAAGCAAAAAAGTAGCGATCATCGGCTACGGCTCACAAGGCCACGCGCACGCCAACAACCTGAAAGACTCAGGCGTTGACGTCGTCGTCGGCTTGCGTGCCAGTTCAGCGTCAGTCGCCAAAGCTCAAGCCAGCGGCCTGACCGTAAAAGACGTACCGGAAGCCATCGCTGGCGCCGACGTGGTGATGATCCTGACTCCAGACGAGTTTCAATCCAAACTGTATAAAGAAGAAATCGAGCCAAACATCAAACAAGGCGCGGCCCTGGCTTTCGCTCACGGCTTTGCGATTCTGTACAACCAAGTCGTGCCGCGCGCTGATCTGGACGTGATCATGATTGCCCCGAAAGCGCCTGGCCACACCGTACGTTCCGAGTTTGTAAAAGGCGGCGGTATTCCTGATTTGATCGCGATTCATCAAGACGCATCCGGCCAAGCCAAGGCCATTTGCTTGTCTTACGCTTCCGCGATCGGCGGCGGCCGTTCCGGCATCATCGAAACCACTTTCCGCGACGAAACCGAAACCGATTTGTTCGGCGAACAAGCGGTATTGTGCGGTGGCGCCGTGGAACTGGTTAAAGCCGGTTTCGAAACCTTGACCGAAGCGGGCTACCCACCTGAAATGGCCTATTTCGAGTGCTTGCACGAACTGAAATTGATCGTGGACTTGATGTACGAAGGAGGCATCGCCAACATGAACTACTCGATCTCTAACAACGCGGAATATGGCGAATACGTCACCGGCCCAAAAGTGATCAACGAAGAAAGCCGTTGGGCGATGAAACAAGCCCTGGAAGACATTCAACAAGGCAAATACGCCAAGCAATTCATCCTGGAAGGCCAAACCGGCTACCCTGAGATGACTGCTAGACGCCGCCTGAATGCCGAACATCCAATCGAAGTCGTTGGCGCCAAATTGCGGGGCATGATGCCTTGGATCAAAGCCAACCAAATCGTCGATAAAAGCAAAAACTAAGCTTATCGGCTAGGATTAAAGCCCATCTACACGATGGGCTTTTTTTTGCCCGCTGGATTTTGCCAAATGCCCGATCATACTCGCTTCAACCCGCTTTATCTCGGCATCATCACCGCAGCCTTGGCCCAGCCCTGCCCCGCTGAATTCTTGCAATGGAGTAACAGCGAGATCCAATATCTGCATGGCGGCAACTACCAGGAACCGTTCAACCCCAACAACGTCAGCCAGTCCATCATCACCGTCACGCATGCCCACGGCTGGGCTTACGGCCGCAATTTCTTCTTCATGGATACGCTGTTTACCGAATCCGGCCAAACCGCGCAAACCAATCTTTACGGCGAGGCATACAGCACCTTCAGCCTCGGTAAAGTCATCGGCTTGGATTTGTCTTACGGCATTTTCAAAGATTTCGGCGTAACCGCCGGCGTCAACCTCGGGGAAAACATGAACAGCTCGCGCAGCGGCTTTCGCGCGTGGCTTTATGGCGTGACCGTTGATTTTGACCTGCCGGGCTTCGACTATTTCAACATCGACTTTTTACGGCAGCGCGTCACCGAAACCGCCGACATCGGCACCTCCTGGCAGATTACCCCGGCGTGGAAACTGCCGTTCGAAATTGCCGGTACAAAATGGAGCTTTGAAGGCTTTGCCGACTTCATCGACCATAACCACACCGCCGCCCGCCAAGCTCTGGCGCAACCGCAACTTAGATTAGACCTCGGCGACTTATGGGGCCATAGCAACCATTTGTATATCGGCCTCGAATACCAGTATTGGCATAATAAATACGGGATTAAGGGCTTACTTGACAGGGTGCCGCAGGCGTTGGTGGTTTGGAAGTTTTGAGGTAAATGAAAATGAACAGCAGCCGTGGCAATTAATTATTTGGTTAGCATGCATATAGCACTTTATTCCACCGGACGCGGCAAACAGCGCCGCGCCGATTAACATTACGGTAGGCTAATTCGATGCGCGAACTTCCCGACGCCACGGCAACACCGCTTGGTTCTGACCGAGACAAGATCATTTTCCAAGCTAAATGCAAGTATTTTGGCGCACTTGCCAATGACACAAAGTGGAATGAATTAATCAATTACTTTCGGCAAAAGCCGGGCTGGCGGCCTTCGTATAGAAGTAAATGGATAAATGGTCATATCTCCGAATGGGATTCCGAGTGGCATTACCATCTGCCATTTCCATTTGTTGGCGTAGAGTGGTTTGATATTGGGCTGCATCAGCATAAATTCATGGGGCATTTAACGCCGCCCAGGATTATTGATCACAGCACTGAGATTGCTTCAAAACTTTCCAGCATTGGCTTTGATTATGAGGTAAAGGGGGATGTCGCACGAATCTGGGGCTATTTTCCAAAGTCATATGAAGACTTCCCGCCCCAAAAATTGGCCTAACCTTCCGGTCAACGTGACAGTCAGCGTAGCCTGGATGAAGCGCAGCGGAAATCCAGGTTGAAAATCAAACGTTATCAATAGTGGCAATACATCACCGATGTATATCGCTACGCGGCATACGGGCTACAATCTCAATAATCACAAGCCTTCTCTCATACCCACGAAACGGGCCACATTAGTTAAGCATCTGTCATATTCAGCATGTACAATGCCGCCAACTTTTCAACCTTTGTAGACACATTATGATCAAGAAGCAACCGCTTACTCGTCATCGTGGCATTTACTTATTGCCCAATCTGTTCACCACGGGCGCCATGTTTGCCGGGTTTTATGCAATCACCTCGGCAATTAACGGCCGTTTCGAAACAGCGGCGATTGCCATGTTCATTGCGATGGTACTGGATGGCTTGGACGGCCGAGTTGCCCGCCTGACTAACACCCAAAGCGAATTCGGCGTGCAGTACGACAGCTTGTCCGATATGGTTTCGTTTGGCGTTGCTCCGGCTATTGTCATGTATTTGTGGACTCTATCCACCATGGGCCAAGCAGGCTTGTTCGCCGCATTTGTGCATATGGCCGGTGGAGCGTTACGTTTGGCGCGTTTCAACACGCAAGTGGAAGTGGCCGACAAACGCTATTTTCAAGGCCTACCCAGCCCGGCAGCGGCGGCTATTTTGGCCGGTGGATTATGGTTCTGCGTGGAAAACGGTTATGACGTGGAAAACATCAAGTATCTGGTATTACTAACCACCATCACTACCGGTTTGCTAATGGTCAGCAACTTCCGTTACTCCAGCTTCAAAGAAATCGATTTTAAAAACAAGGTGCCATTCATCGTTGCCATTATCGCGATGCTGGTTATCAGCTTCATAATGGCGCAACCACAGCGAATGCTGTTCCTGCTATCGGTCGGTTATGCCATATCCGGCCCTATAGTTACCTTGGTTTTGCGCAAACGTAAGCTGCAAAGCCGTAAAAGTTAGCGGATGAAAAATACCGGCGGCAAACCGTTGCTCGACGCCTTGGAAAGACACTGGCGCCAATATCGCAAACACTTGAAAGCCTGCCGCCAAACCGCCAGCGAAGATAACGTCCACGAATTACGCATTAGCACCCGGCGCTTGCTGGCGCTGATAGAATTGCTACATGCCTTGGAGCCACAACCCACATTACTAAGCATTCGCAAAGTTTTGAAAAAGCAACTCGACGGTTTCGACGAATTGCGAGACACGCAAGTCATGCTGTTCGAGGCGGCCGGATCCATGGCGATATTGCCGGGATTAGAACCATTCCTGGCTTTTATACATCAGCGCGAGCAACATCTATTGATAAACAGCAGGGCGCATATCGTCGCTATCTATCGAACGAAGACGCGACGCAAAATCCAAAAAGCCGCCAAACGCTTTAAAACCGAGATCGCCGGTACGGATTTGAGAGTGGCGATCCAAAGCGTAGTCGACGCCATGTATGCTGAGGTTGTTGGCCGCTATCAAGCGCTTAATCCAGCTGATCTTGCCAGCTTCCATCACCTGCGTATCGCTGCCAAAAAATTCCGCTACACGTTGCTCGCCGTACCCGCTAAATTTCTTGACCTACCGATAGACTACTTGAAAAAACTGCAAAACTCTTGCACCGACATGGGGGATATTCAAAACTCCCTGGTACTACTAGATGCCTTAGACACTTTTTTTCAGCACAAGATACCGGAAGAAATTAAGCAGCATTACCAATGCAAACAGCAAGCCCTGATAGAGGCTTATACCGCCCACTTAGCTGATATTTTGGATTTCCAACGTCGCTATGCAGTTTGACGCTGTGCCAACTTCAGGAAATATCTAAAAATTTAGAAACTCTTCCTCCGAAACGGCAGTAGTCCTTAGATAGTGCCGTCACAAGATTATGAGATAATCGGACTATCTTAATAATTCTGAAGGAAAAAGATGCTAGAAGCAGCGCATCGCCGACACGATATATCGGATCGCGTTTGGCAATTATTGGAACCCCACTTGCCTGGACGCGAAGGCGCTTGGGGTGGCAAAGCGCGTGATAACCGCTTGTTTATCAATGCGGTTTTCTGGATTTTACGCACCGGCGCGACTTGCCGCCCGACTATGGCAATTGGAAAAACACCCATCGCCGTTTTTGTCGTTGGAGAGATAACAGCATTTGGGAAACGTTGTTAGAGCAACTGGTGACTGAGCCCAATTATGAATGGCTGATGATCGATGCCAGCCACATCAAGGTTCATCCGCATGCGGCGGGAGCCAAAGGCGGCAATCAGGACATGGGGCTCACAAAAGAGGGCTCAACAGTAAGAGACATTTGGCCGTAGATGCGCATGGTATGCCGGTCAGAATACTTGTTACGGCAGGTACCACAGCAGATTGTTCACAGGATTCAACCTTGATCGATGGGCTGGATGCTCTACATCTGTTGGCAGATACACATCCGCTGTGTCGCACTTTGGACGACTATCTTATGACGACACTATCTAGAAGACCTTACCTAGCAAGGATTTTGATTTTCGCATGATGTTCCTAATATTGAGCTGTTGCTTGAAGTTGTAATCCCGAAAAAACTCAATCAAATCGGGGCTTCTACTTGGCGCTTCAACAATCCCGAACGATTTTCTAAAGATTTTTGACACCAGCATATTTGAGGTCAACAACCGCGAATCTCTTAAATATTTTTTGAACAAAATACCCGAGTCTTCATTGCACAGATGAAATACCACCGCATTATGACTGACGTTATCTGCTATTTCTTCGTGCCTGGAAATTAACTTAATATTTTTACCACCGTAAATTTCGTCCAGAACCCATTCGTCCCATCTATAATATGGATAGTCTTTTCCGTGTTTTTTCAGCAAATTATTGCCGATGTCATTCCATTCAAAATAAATATTTTTTTCGTCAATTATCCGGTCCTGTTCCTGAATTATTTTCTCCAGAACTTTACATCCGGGCCTCCCTACAAAACAACCTATGCTGGAGCCGACATCCTGGCATGCATAATCATAATTCTCCGGAAAATCAATAAGCGGCTCAATTGCATCCAATGCCACCATATCGCAATCCAGCCAAATGCCACCGTATTGATAAACCAGCCGAGTCCTGATGTAATCAGCCTTATGCGCAGCTTTTCTTAATTTAAACCATTCTGGACGAAGATCGGGCAAATACTGTTGAACAGTGTTTTGGTCAAGCAGGTGCAACGTAAGATTTCCTTTCTTTTCCTTGACACTTTGAATACATAATCTTATGTATTCCGGCTGCTGGTTTTCCCAATACATCCAGATATTATTCATTTAGTCTCCTGCTGCGAAACAGTTCTTTTGGCAAACGCCTTAAATCTAGGCCCTATTCAAAATTTAAACACACCGCATACTACTTGGCAAACTTCATATATTTTAAAAAAACTGCTCCAGATTCGGCGTCAAAAGTCCGATTATCGCTAGCCAGACCGAGCCGCTTTGCCTCTGTGACACCAATGATAATATACCGAGCTTGAGCCTCAGTCGGCAATCAAGTATAGTTTCTAACCATGAACAATCAGAAAAACGAATTTCATAGTCACTTAGTGTTCATGCCAGCCATTGGCAGACAATTGTTCGGCCTGTCTTTAAGATTGCTGCCCTGAGGGGCGCACTCTATCCTCATTTAAACAATACCACCCTTTTCTGTTCCTCGGCCTCAGCGCCGAACATTTCATGAACGGAGTTCTCATGAAAGATAAATTAATTATATTCGACACAACTTTGCGCGATGGTGAGCAAAGCCCAGGCGCCTCAATGACCCGCGATGAAAAAGTCCGTATTGCCCGCGCACTGGAACGCATGAAAGTCGACGTCATCGAAGCCGGCTTTCCAGCCGCCAGCCAAGGCGATTTCGAAGCAGTACAAGCAGTCGCCGATGCGATTAAAGACAGCACAGTTTGCGGTTTGGCGCGGGCGCTGGACAAAGACATCGACCGGGCTGGCGAAGCCTTGAAAGGCGCAAACAGCTCGCGCATCCATACCTTTATCGCGACTTCGCCGATCCATATGCAAAAGAAGTTGAATATGCAGCCGGATCAGGTCATCGAATACGCAGTTCGGGCAGTAAAGCGCGCCCGCCAGTACACCGATAACGTCGAATTCTCCCCGGAAGATGCCGGCCGTTCGGAAGAAGATTTCTTGTGCCGAATCCTGGAAGCTGTGATCGATGCCGGAGCGACGACACTTAATATCCCGGACACGGTCGGCTATAGCATGCCTCAGCAGTTCGGTGCGACTATCGCCAATTTGATCAAGCGCATCCCCAATTCCGACAAGGCTATCTTCTCAGTACATTGCCACAATGATTTGGGCTTGGCGGTTGCCAACTCCTTGTCGGCGGTGATGAACGGCGCGCGGCAGGTAGAATGCACGATCAACGGTTTGGGCGAACGCGCGGGCAATGCCTCTTTGGAGGAAGTGGTGATGGCGGTGCGCACCCGCCAGGATTTCTTCGGCTGCGATACCGGCTTGGATGCACGCGAGATTGTCACATGCTCGAAACTGGTGTCATCCATCACCGGCTTTCCGGTGCAGCCTAACAAGGCCATCGTCGGCGCCAATGCTTTTGCCCACGAATCCGGCATTCATCAAGACGGCGTATTGAAAAACCGCGAGACTTACGAAATTATGCGCGCCGAGGATGTGGGCTGGACCACCAACCGCATGGTTTTAGGCAAACATTCCGGACGCAACGCCTTCAAAACCCGAATGGCAGAGCTGGGCGTGGACTTTGCCGGCGAAGCCGATTTAAACGATGCCTTTTTCCGCTTCAAACAATTGGCCGACAAAAAGCACGATATTTTCGACGAAGACTTGCAGGCCTTAATCTCCGAGCAAGGCTTCGAAGCTGAAGACGAACACATCAAGTTAGTCGCCTTGAAAGTCTGTTCCGAAACCGGCGAAGTCCCTAACGCCACCGTCACGATACGTGTCGATGGCAAGGAAGTCACCGGCAGCGGGCAAGGCGGTGGTGCAGTGGATGCCAGCTTGAAAGCGATAGAAAGCCTAGTGAAAACCGGCGCGACTTTGGCGTTGTACTCGGTTAACAACATCACCACCGGCACGGATGCTCAGGGTGAAGTCACCGTCCGACTGGAAAATGCCGGCCGTATCGTTAACGGCTCCGGCGCTGACACCGACATCGTGATCGCCTCGGCCAAGGCTTACATTAACGCGGTTAACAAACTGCAAACGCCCGACCAACGTCAGCATCCGCAAAAAGGCGATGTCTGATTTTTGAGCCACCATGGATAACGCGACCCGCTTGCAGTACTTGGAGGCGATGGGCATTGACGTCTGGACACCTAGGCGTCTACCCATCGCAGTTCCGCAAGCGGCCGTTGATTGCGAAAGTCCAATCGAACACGTAGTACCGGCTACCCCCTTTGCAGCCCACGAAGTTGAGCCTTCCGAGCAAACGGTATCAAGCGTCATCGAAACCGTTAATATCGAATTTCCGCGACATTCCGCTTCGTCGCCATCATCCCCCGCCAACGATCAAATATGGAGAGACTTGCAGCACGAGGTTTCTTTATGCCAAGCCTGCTCGCTGTGTAAAACCCGCACCCAAACCGTATTCGGTGTCGGCAACAAACAAGCAAGCTGGATGCTGATTGGTGAGGCGCCTGGGCAGAATGAAGATTTACAAGGCGAACCGTTCGTCGGCAAAGCCGGCCAATTATTAACCGAAATGTTGCGGGCGATAGGTTTAAAGCGGGAAGAAGTCTATATAGCCAATATATTGAAATGCCGGCCGCCGAATAACCGTGATCCGCAAGCCGAAGAAGTCTCCGCCTGCAATCGCTTTCTGCAGCAGCAAATCGAATTGATACAACCGAAAATAATTTTGGCGGTAGGCCGGATTGCTGCGCAAAGCTTGCTAACCACCCAACAATCTCTGGCAAAATTACGCGGCGTTCAACACCAATTACACGATATTCCGCTGATTGTCATTCATCACCCGGCTTACCTATTGCGCTCGCTACTGGAAAAGGCTAAAGCCTGGAGCGACTTGCAGTTTGCGTTGTCGGTCTATCAAAAACTAGAAAAATAAAACCATGTGGAAACTGTTACATAAACTGAAAGATGCAGTGATTTACGACGCGGACCGCGAGTTTTACGCCAAGGTGTTTCCAGACTCGGTAGATAGCAAAGACTTAATGCGGATACGCAAAATGGATCATGCTGATTTAACCAGCGTCTTGAAGATAGAAGAGTTAAATTACGAATTTCCGTGGTCGGAAGGGATATTTAAAGATTGTTTCCGCACCATGACTTACACCAGTTGGGTTTGCGAGGCGCCAGATGACAATATCGTAGGCTACTGCATCATCAATGTGGCTGCTGGCGAAGCTCACATTATGAACATCAGCGTCAACCCCACCTTTCAACGCCAGGGAGCCGGCCGCAAAATGTTGGAACACTTAATCGAATACGCCCGGCCCCGCGCTGAGAAAATATTCCTTGAGGTGCGCCCCAGTAATCCTGGCGCCATCAATTTGTATCGAAAAACCGGTTTTCGCGAAATCGGCACCCGTAAGAATTATTATCCAGCCAAAAACGGTCGCGAGGACGCGATTATGTTTGAGTTGGATCTGGTGCCTATGCTCTAGCAGGGTTATGTAGACTCACTGTCGGCCTAAATTGTATTAGTCACGACTTGATCTGACACATCGACTTGAAAAGATGAGAGTTACCGGTTTTGATAGGGGTGTCGAATCCTTACACAAAACACAAAAGGTAACTCTCATGATCCATACAAACAATCCGATCATTAAACACAAAGCGGGGCTGTTAAATTTAGCCCAAGAACTGAATAACGTCTCCAGAGCCTGCAAGGTGATGGGTGTCTCGCGCGATACGTTTTATCGTTATCAAGAGCTTGTGGCCGAAGGTGGCATTGATGCCTTAATCGACAAAAACCGCCGGTCTCCGAATCTGAAGAATCGCGTCGATGAAAGCATTGAGCTAGCAGTGAAAGCCTATGCGGTTGAGTGGCCAGCGCATGGACAGCATCGAACCAGTCATGAACTGCGTAAACAAGGGGTATTCGTATCCGGCAGCGGCGTTCGCTCCATCTGGTTACGGGCATGACCTGGAGAACTTTAAAAAGAGGCTTAAAGCACTGGAAGCCAAGGTAGCCGCCGAAGGGTTAATGCTGAGCGATGCGCAGATTGCGGCGTTGGAGAAAAAGCAGCAGGATGATCAAGCCTGCGGCGAAATCGAAACAGCCCATCCCGGTTACCTGGGTTCGCAGGATACCTTTTACGTTGGCAACCTCAAAGGGGTTGGGCGGATTTACCAGCAGACTTACGTGGACACCTACAGCAAAGTCGCTCACTGCAAACTGTACACCACCAAAACGCCGATTACTGCCGCGGACATCCTGAATGACAAAGTATTGCCGTTCTATGAAGCCAACGCATTACCCGTTCTACGCATTCTGACGGATCGCGGCACAGAATATTGTGGCAAGGTCGAACAGCATGATTATCAGCTATACCTGGCGATCAACGACATCGACCAGACCAAAACCAAGGCCATGTCGCCGCAAACCAATGGGATTTGCGAACGCTTCCACAAGACCATCTTGCAGGAGTTCTATCAGGTCACGTTCCGCAAAAAGCTCTATAGCGACCTGGATGAACTCCAAAAAGATCTGGACGAATGGCTGGTTTATTACAACAATGATCGAACTCATCAGGGCAAAATGTGCAACGGCAGAACGCCGATGGATACCTTGCTGGATGGAAAACAGATTTGGGCTCAAAAAAATCTGAACCAAATCTAATCTGACAGACACCCCGCAAAAACGGTAACTGTCAGATCAGGTCTGAGCTAATACACCTAAATTATCCCGCCAACACTATTCCTCGTAAACGGTAACCAATCCGATTAGGGCTGTACATTGGGCATTTAACAAAGTTATACAGCCGGATATTTTTTCAATCTATCTTTCAATTGCTGAGTCTCTTGCTTCAACCAATTTGCCGTTTGGACTCTGAGGTCAATTTCGTAAAGATATATTGGATTTGCTTGAAAACCAGCATCACGGGTTTTAAGCGAGTTGGATTTACCGAATTTAGTTTTCATCGTAATTCCCTTATTTGAAGCTTGTCTAATCCCCACAAGCAATTGAATTCGTTAACTTACAAATACTGCTCAGAAAAGTAACTAGTCGTACCGAAAATGTAGGTTGCTAACATTTGGCAAGAGGTACAAAGCAAATATCACACCATTTTCTGGCAACGGAATGGCCTTCGCCTGCTCGAACGATCTGCGTAAATAAGAAAATTTTTTCAGCGCAGTATTGCCATAAGTGACAGTTACCTGACATTTTTGGTCAGTAACGCAAAAGATCGCTTATCTTTGCCCCATACGTCGACGCGCCAAAGCCAAAAGCTAATCTGTTAGGCTGATGACGAGATCGTTTGATTGCACAAACATAGCGCCACCACCAAGCTATGGCAGTTCAAATGAATAAATTTGTAAAATTTAATTGACTTTAAGAAAGCGAACCAAGGGTTTGTTTTGGATGATTTTGTCCAATTTTTCGGAAGCACGCCATCTACGAGAGTGAGCAACACGCTGTTGAGTTTTAGCAAAATGGTGGCAGAATCGGTCCAGCCGATAGCTTTTGGGAGGTCTTATGAAAATACTTGCAGTACTGATACTCGCCGGACTTACTTATGGTCTTGCGTTATTCATACTTGGAATAATCAAAGAATTGGCGGAATTCGCCGTTGAGGCATGGCGTGACGTTGAGATAGGAAGATAATTTTATTTAATAGCAGTCAAACCGACATATTTAGTTTTCAAGAACGCATTAAATTGTCAACTAGACAATCATAGCCGGGAGCAATACCCGGCTTTTTTGTGTTCGTGGTTTTCTAGTGCACGTATCTAAACTATAAATACGGGTAATCTTGAAGGCGGCATGGTTTTTATTGGCACACTACTTGAGACAAATGCCGGCTGTCGGTGCGTCGATTTAGATAACAGTCGCCCGCATTCCTTACAGATAAAGTTCCCGGTTGGCGACCCGTAGGCGAATTCCATGGTCAAGTTAGAGTGGTCGCAATAATTGCCGTCTATATTGCTGGTTATTGGTATCGCTTTTAAATTGTCCATAATTTTTCCTTATAACCGTCTAAGCTAGATTTGTATGTCGGTACTTTATTCAGACTTCCTTAAATCTAGATTATGTGTAAATTAAGATTGCATTATTAGTGGCCCGAGCAAATCCGGCCACGCGCTAATTTGCCATGAATTTTTAAATTTGCCGGTATAGTTTGGCTCTTACGCTTAATGCAAGTACACGGTCTAATGCCTTATCTGTGCGCCGAAAACCCTGTGCTCACGATTGGTGAGATTTTACCGACCGGCTTTAAACTTCAAGGCATGCGCCATCACTTGATAGATGTAACTTTGCTCTTGTACGCCATGAAATAAATGCGCTTTGGGACCGAACGCGAAAATGGCCACATCTTCGGCGCCGTGCGTTTCGCTGCCTAGCGGTACAACGGCTTCCTGCAGAAAATCGGGATGCGTGGTTTCGACGGCGCTTAGATCGGGGCGGCCTTTTTGACCTCGATAACCCGGACCGTTGGCGTATCCCAACGTCGCGTAAGGCAATCCGTTACTGTCCTTGGCAAAACCTTTCTCGCCAGCTTGCTTGACCAAGCCCATGATCGGATTACCGCGTTGCGGATAGCCGGCGATGGTAAAGGTATGGCTATGGTCGGCGGTAACTATGATTAACGTATCCTGAGGATTGGTTTTTTCCAACGCCTTGCGTACCGCATTAGAGAGCTCGATGGTTTCCGTCAAAGCTCTATAAGCATTTCCGGCGTGATGGGCATGATCGATACGGCCCGCCTCCACCATCAGCACATAGCCTTTTTTATTTTTCGACAATATCTCTATGGCTTTTTCGGTCATCTCGGTCAAAGACGGCTCGCCACCTTTGTCACCAAACCGATCATGCTCGTATTCCATATGCGAACGCTCGAACAGCCCCAGCAAATGCTCAGTTTGCTTGGAGTCTATGGCGTCGAAGCCGGCTTTGTTATAAACGTAAGCCGATTGCGGATATTCGGCTAGCCAACGCCGGGTTAAATCCACACCATCTTTACGGCTACCAAACTTATCACTATCTTCCGGATCCGGCGTTGTTTCGGGCAAAAACATGCTGCGCCCGCCACCCAAAGCCACTTCCAGGCCGTTGCCGTAATCGAAATCCAGCAGTTGCTTGGCTATATCGCGAACGGTGGCACCCGCGGGAACTTGCGCATCGGACTCCCAATCGCGTTCGGAGGTGTGGGCGTAACAAGCAGCCGGCGTGGCATGCGTAACTCGGGCAGTAGAGACAACGCCAGTTGATAGGCCTTTTTCCTCGGCTTGCTCCAGCAAGGTTTTCACCTTATAGGTATTGACGACCTCTGCACTCTTTTCCTGGCGAGCCACCTGCATGCCTACCGACAATTCGCCATCATTGGTTTTCACACCGGTAATAATCGCTGACATGGTCGGCGCAGAATCCGGAGTTTGCTGATTGGCGCTATAGGTTTTCGATGGCGCCACATACGGCGCGGCTTCGAAACTCAGCGAATTCTCCTCGCCACCGCGATTGCCGGGTTTGCGCTGACCCTCCAGAATACGCGCGGCGGTAATAGTCGAAATGCCCATACCGTCACCAATGAACAGAATGACGTTTTTGGCGAATGCTCGATTAGCTTCCAGTTGCTCAGCCGCCTTGATACGGTTTTGCCCAGATTCCAACCAGAATGCCGGCGTTTCCAAAACCGGTTCAGCCTGCGATGTCCCGGCCGCCAAGCTCAGTGTTCTTATCAGAATTGCGGATTTATAGTGCATAGGAAGCATAAGTACCTTTGAGGGATGTTTTTTAAATCAATCGCCACAGTTCTAAACGACTTCAGCACCTAGCTTTAAAATGCCCGCATTGAACCGGCGATACCAGATATACGTCACTAGCAGCAACACCGCCAACACCCCGAAAAAACCTTTGTCACCCAAGATAACGTAAGGCGTAAGACCACGCATCGGCACTATATAATCGGTTAAAGTCGTGGTGGTAAACAAAGGCGCTTGATTACTTAATACGCCGTCCGGACCAACAAAACCGGTCACACCGGTATTGGTCGCTCGCACCAAGTAGCGGCCGGTTTCCAGCGCCCGCATTTGCGCCATTTGCATGTGTTGATGCGGCTGCGAGGAATCGCCGAACCAAGCGTCGTTAGTCATATTGACGATATACGCTGCATCCGCCACTTGCCTGGCAACCAATTCGCCGAAGGCATCTTCATAACAGATCGTGGTGACAAACGCATGACCGCCCGCCGTCAACAACGTTTGCCGGTCGCCACCGGCCGCGAAATCGCCCAGCGGTATTTGCAACTTATCCAATACCCAACCCGATAAAGGCTGAAGCGGTAAATATTCGCCAAATGGCAGTAAGTGATTTTTATGATACTGGGCTTGTTTTTCGCCCAGGGTCATGACGCTGTTGTAATAATCCTTACCCTGCCCGCTACTGGGTAGCCCAACCACCAAGTCAACCCCATGCGCTTGCGCGGCAGTTTGTAGCGGATCGATGTAGAATTCTTTCACTTGCGACAGAAAGGCCGGAATCGAAGTTTCCGGCCAGATAATCACATCAGAATCCCAATGCTGTTCAGTAAGTTCCTGATATAGCCTGAGTGTGTTGAGTTTCTGATTTTTCTGCCACTTCTGATCCTGGCCGATATTGCCTTGTACCAAGGTGACCTTGATCGGCGCGCCGGCGGCTTGAGTCCACGACACCGTTTGCAAATAGCCACCACCCGCCCAAATTACCCCTAAAACCAGCAGCCCCGGCAAAGCCGGCAATTTGCCACGCAATAATTCGACTAAGGAAAAAGCCGATACCGCCAACAAAAACCCGACCCCATAAACCCCGGCCAGTGGAGCGTAACCGGCCAACGGCGTAGATAGTTGGCTGTAAGCGATTTGCAGCCACGGAAAACCGTTCAACAACCAATAACCGCGGAAATACTCGACGGCTACCCAAGCAATAGCGGCAGCTATTATGCGTAGCCAAACCCCGGAAAAGATTGAGGCTTTGGCGATAAACCAGCCTGTCAAAGCCGGAAATAAGGCCCAAACCGCTACCAGCAAAGCCGTCAGCGCAATCGAGCTATACGGGTCGCCGCCGCCGAAATCATGAATACTGATATACGTCCACCAAATCCCCGATCCGAACAAACCCAAACCGAATAAATAACCAGTAAGAACAGCCCTGTTCGGCGCCTGCCGCTGCCAAATCCAGTAAATAAAAGCTAAAGCGCCGATTGCGGCGTAAGCATAATCGTATGGCGCAAAGGCCATGGTGAGCAATGCTCCAAAAACGGGGGCGGCAAGTTCCCATTTATAATTCAATATTCGCTTCATTACTCTGCTGTGTTTATTCGATGGAATCGGCATTTTATGCAGCTGCCGAGGTTTCGTAAAATCGGCAACTGCCTATAGCCGTCAATCTGAACTAAACTGAGTTTATGTTTTCAACACATCTTAACTCGCAAGTACATGACCAATAACGCATCACTGCCTTTTGAGCTGTCAACGGAATCCCTCGGCGGATGGATTAATTCACTAAGCGCGCTACCCGCGGCGAACGCGGCGAACCAGTTGAATCTGGTCCTTAAACAACTGAGTCGCTTTAACGGCACAGCCGCAAACGTATTGCCGATACTCGTAAACTTAACCCCGCTGACATTGCATTTATCCAATGGATTGACCAACGCGGCGCGTTCCGAAACAGACATTGCCACCAACAGCAAAGCGCTGAAAATTGCGAAACTGGCCACCCAGTTACTCAGACATTTGAGCCTGGCTTTTTGCCGCACGGTCGAGACCAAACAACTCGACACGTTGCCGACCCAACAAGCGATATTTTATGCCTTGCAGTTAGCGGGCTATTGTCTGCGCAGCACGGCGCTGTTTTACGAAATGCCGTCCACGACCTTGTGGAAAAAGAGCGGCCTGCTTTACAGCATAGCCGGCGAACTGCAACTGTTAAAAAAACCGGTCTCGTCCAAACCGCAGGAATTCAAGTTACAAAGCACCATTGAAGCAGTCATCAAGCGCAACGTATTGTTTGCACTCAGCAAACCTAACCAATACTCAACAACTGAAATCAATCAATTATTTCAGTTGGTCAGTCGGCATCAGGATCGCCTGGAGATCAGCAAAACACCCAATCCGGATTGCCGTTTTATTTGGAATCTGGGCAGTGAACCAGGCCCAATACCACGCATTAACAGCACATTGCCGCGCGGCTCGGTATACATCAACTGCCTAGGGCTCGGCCATGCCTTGCAACTTGGCGAAATCGAGACCGAACTGAATTCAAACATGCAAACCAAACTGGCCTTGCATTTGACGGGATACAGCAATATTTTCGCATCGGTGGCCATCGGCCCGTCGATGCCGGCACACTTACTCGAGGGCTTCGTTGCGGTTAGCGCCCATCTACAAGGTGAAGAAAAATTATCGAAAATCATGAACCTGAGCTCGCAGTTATCGCGCGGAAGATCCCTGGCTCGCGATATGTCTCTAGTGCCGTTGGAACATGAAAAAAGCTTCTACAAACCGTTAAATTCTTCGCTAATCAGTTTTCCCGAGCATGGCACCAGTCTGAGCCTGTTACGCAATGTCAGTAAACAATTTCTGGTAGCGGAAAGCCCCGCACCCAATTGTTCAACCGGCGATATTGGCTTACTTTGCCGGGAGCAACAACCCGCCAAACTGGTAATAGTTCGCCAGCAAACGCTCTTTGAAGATGTGACACTAATTTTGCTGGAACCCATAATCGGCAACATTACCATCCACGATATCGAAAATGCCGGTGAAAGTAACAGCCAGAAAGCGATAGTCATCGGGATGGAAACCGCTCAACCTGAAGTGTTGTTAGCCAACAGCAAATACGCGGTAGGCAGTAAAATCAAACTGCTATACGGCAACACCTTGTATTTGAAAGCTTGCGTGGACAGTACGCCCTGGTTAGTGCGCTTCAAGGCCGGTGTTGATTTGTGACGCCATGCGGGACGTGGGCTGCTGCAATTTGATGTGACTCCGCGGAATCGCAATGGCCTTTTTGATCATCGAAGAAAATATCGGCCCCGAACGCTTTTAAAAACGCCCCCTTGGGCATGCCGCCTAAAAACAAGGCTTCATCTATCCTGATTCCCCAAGCACGCAAGGTTCTGACGACCCGCTCGTGCGCGGGCGCGGCGCGTGCGGTGACCAATGCCGTGCGAATTGGCGACAAATCTTGATCGAAATGGGTTTGAATGCGGTGCAAAGCACTTAAAAACTCTTTCAATGGCCCGTCCGATAAAGGCTTATGCGCTTCGTTGCGCTCGTTGGCCGCAAAAGCCGCCAAACCGTGTTGCTGATAAATGCGCTCGGATTCGTCGGAAAACAGCACCGCATCACCATCGAAAGCGATCCGCAATTGCGGAGACGGATTGGCTACCGCGCCGGAGACAATGGTTGCGGCGGCATAGCCCGCAGCCAAGGCCTTTCTCACATCCTCGCCATTGGCGGATAGAAACAAATGCGCACCGAAGGCCGGGATATATTCGTAAGGGGATACGCCGCTGGTAAACGCCGCCCGGCTAATCGCCAAATCGTAGTGGTTGATTGAGTTAAAAATACGCAAGCCGGTATCCGCGCTATTTTGCGACAGCAGGATAATCTCCACCAGCGGCGCCCCGGGAAAGGCTTTGTTGATATCTAAAAATTTCTTGACCAAGGAAAAGCCGAAACCCGGCGGCAGAATTTCATTTTCGTGCTCAATCTGATAACGACAAAAGGCTTCCTTGCCCTGGGTTTCGAAAATCGCATGCGATTCATCGAGATTGAATAAGGCCCTGGAGGATACTGCAACTACCAGTTTCTGATTATCCATGGCTATTCTTTATTGCGGGTAACCCACACCGAATCGAGATTGAGGGTTTTCTTGATTTTCGCCGCGTACGCCGCCGCTTCATACTGTGTTTTAAAACCGTCCACAAACAGACGATACCAGTTCTCGCCCTTGGATTCGGTTTTGACTACTTTGGCAGGGACGCCCTTTCCCGCGAATTCTTGGGCTTTACTCTTGGCGTACCAATCCTGTTTAAACGCAATTAAATTGACCGCCCAATTTTCTTCCACCGGTTCCGGCTTTTTCTTCTCCGGTTTAGGAGCCGGCGCGGCAGCTTGCGCTCGACCTTTTTCCAAGGCACTCACCTTGTTTTGCAAGGCTTCTATGGTGGCGCCTATTTGCATGATCTGGCTGCTGATTTCGGCAGAAGGCTTGGCTTGATCGCCGTTGGCTTTTGCCGCACCCGGGTCAGCATGCCCCGCCTTACTTAATTCAGCGATCTGAGTGGCCATCACACCATTGCTGACCGTCAATTCATCCAGCTGTTTGCGCAACATTTCCTTGTCCGCGGCATCGCTGGTGGGCGCGGCATTCACTTGTTCCTGCAATTTCCCGATAATAGTCACCAACTCGCCGACTTGCGACTTGGCAATCATGCCTTGTATGCCTAACCCAGTGCCAATCAGCAGCGCCGCCACCGCGATGCCGTTCGCCACATAGGCAGCTACCGGTTTTTTCGCCGCCAAGGCCTCCACGGCCCGCTTGGTTTTCTTCTGTTCGGTCTGCACGCTTTCCAGACTATCCAGACAACCCAGCAGCTCATTTTTACCCGCCGCCTCGGTTAAATCGTGGCGCATCTGCTGCTGATGCTTCTTGAGGTCGACGATATTCCGATTCAAAGCGGCAATTTCGCTGCTATGATCGATGACTTGTACCTGCGGCACCGGGCTTGCCTCAACTTGCTCGACCGCAACGGCAATCGGCGCTGTTTCCGGCTCATTGCTCTGGACGACGACTAATTCTTCCTCGTTATTTTGCTCGCTGACCGCTGCCGCAAATATCTGATCCAAATCCGGCTCCGGTTCCGGCGCACTTGCTTGGACGCTGTTATCGGGTTCTTCCAAATCGGCAAAATCATCGACGATTGGCGGTGCCGACGGTGCATATTCGTCATCAGCCGAAATATCGAAATCGGCAATTAGAAAATCGGCATTACCGCCAGCCAATTCAGCGTCATCGGAAAACTCGTCTATTTCTGCCATATTCTCCAGCTCGTCCATCACGGTTTCCGGCAAACCCACTGCGGCGACCGGAGTGTCTTCGGCGAAATCGTCGATTTGACCGACCCGCTCTAACTCTGCTACTTCTTCAAATACATCATCAACCGGCAAATCTAAAGGGTTCCCCTGATTTTCGGCATCGACGATATCGGCAAACTCATCGTCGATAACTTGCTGCTCGCGTCCGGGATTAATGCCGATGTCGGCGTTGAAATCGTCGCCAAACTCATCAATATCGTCGGCTAAACTCGATACTGCCTTAGGCTCATTCGCACTCAGCAATTCATCGATATCCGCGAACTCGTCGATTTCCTGTTGCGCCTCAGGCTCGAATGTCTCGTCGCCCACCAGCAAACGGTCAATGGCTTCGTCATCATCTATTGTGCCAACCTGTTGTTCGGAGGGGTCGCCAATATTGAGCATGGCATCCAGATCGTCGGCGAACGCATCCAAGGTTTTTTTGTTTTTACTACCAGTCGATTCAGCCATGTTTTTTCTCGTTTAAGCCGCACATAGTTCAGCAAATGCTGATTTGCAAGCACCGTAAGGTGTCATTTAAGCGCAGTTACCAAGGCATTGACCTCCATGCGTTGCTGCAAATCAATGTCCCGAAAACCGGCCTTAGCCATCTGCTCCAACGCGACGGATTCGCGCATAACATGATTTTCCGACTCGTCGTTAAACAAATGGACTATCCAATGCTCGAGCAAATCCAATCGGTTGATTTCGGTCAACACCTTAAAATAGCCGCCGACTTCTCTCTGAATGCTGCGGGTATGCGCGCTAATATCATCTAAGGCATAACGGTCACCGTTGACGAATTTTCCACCCGGCTTTAACACCCGATATATTTCTGCCAACACTTGACGCCGGTAATCGCTATGGAAATTATGCAAAGTATATGCCGACGCCAAAATATCGACGCTGTCGCTCGCCAATGCTTGTAATGCCGCCAAGGCGTCCTCGCCGGAAAAACACAATCTGCCTGCTGCGACCCAGTCCCGCAAACTCTGCTTCGCCTGATTTTGCATAGTGGGTTCGTTATCGACACTTAATATACTTAGGTTATCCGCGGCAGACAGGATCGCCAACGTGGTGATACCCGTACCGCCACCAAGTTCAACCACTGTCTGGGGAGCGCTCTGCTTCTCACAGTAATCGCCAACCATTTCACCGACTAAGCGGCTCATTTCCGTCGCAAATGGGCATATCAAGTTGAGCATTTGATATTCTTTACCAATCACGCTGGAGAACATCGCATCGAAGGGTTTTTCTTCCGTCATGATTGCTCTTTCAGTTTTTGTTTTGCGTCGTACGCTGCCAGTTGCTCCGGAGTGGCTTCGCGTTGATATTTATCTTTCCATTCGCTGTAAGGCATGCCGTAGACAATCTGCCGTGCTTGCTCGTAATCAATGTCGATTGCGCGTTCTGCGGCGGCGGCTGCATACCATTTAGCCAGGCAATTCCGGCAAAAATCAGCGAGCACCATCAGTTCGATATTCTGCACTTCGGTATGCTGTTGTAAATGGGCTAGTAGTTGCCTGAAAGCCGCCGCTTCCAGTTCGACGTTATTGGACTGAATCATGAAATCCTCCTTTAAAACCGGCATTTTAGCAGCAAAGCCGTTAGGCTCATGTACAATTGCACCCAAAGATTCTACAATGAAGTAATTGATACTTGGGCTCTAATCGCGCTTTGTGAACACAATACACAGTTCATCCTTGGCTTTTTATCCGGTCGGCTATAACCAGCCGAGAGCCGTACGGCCGGATAATAATCTTGAACAAAAGCAAAAGCCTAATAGCGACGAGACCGGGATACCTCGGCAGAATCCTGATTTACCTAAAACCTCGTCAACCGCTCAAATCAAGGCTGCTTTGGCGGACAACGGGTTGACAGTAAGCAATAACGACCAACCAAGTAATTCGCGTACCTTGAAAGCATTGAACGCCTACACAGAAAACCGCAATCAACCCGCCCAAAACCGGGTTGCCGAGATCATTTCCGGTATCGATCTTTACGTCTAACCTCCCTCCCATCTTTAAACGTCAATCATGAAACCGCTTTTAGAGTTTTTCCCTATCGTTCTATTCTTTGTCGCGTACAAACTGTACGACATTTACATTGCCACTGCCGTCGTAATCGCCGCCACGGTTGTGCAGGTCATCAGCTATTGGCTGCTCTATCGCAAAGTGGAAACCATGCAGTGGATTACTCTGGGATTAATTTTGGTCATGGGTGGTGCGACACTATATTTACAGGACGAGCAATTCATTAAGTGGAAACTAACCATTATTGAGTGGCTGTTCGGCGGTGCATTTTTGGTCAGCCAATTCGTCGGCAAAAAAACTTTTATAGAACGTATGATGGGCGCAAACCTCGAATTGCCGGATCGTATCTGGAAACGCCTTAACCTGAGCTGGTCCATGTTTTTTATCGGGGTCGGCTGTTTAAATTTGTACGTAATGGCGAACTACAGCACCGACGACTGGGTCAGTTTTAAAACTTTCGGTGTTCCTGGCCTGATGCTTATTTTTATTGCCGTACAAATAGTGTTCTTGTATAAGTTTATTCCCGCACCAGAGGCTAAAGAGTAATGTTGTATGCCGTCATTGCCGAAGATGTCGCGGACAGCTTGAGTAAACGCCTGGCCGCCCGCCCACAGCATCTGGAACGATTAACCGCATTACAAAACCAAGGCCGCTTGGTTTTGGCCGGACCGCATCCTGCGATAGATAGTGATAACCCCGGCGATGCCGGATTTAGCGGCAGCCTGATTGTTGCCGAGTTTGCCAGTCAGCAGGATGCGCAAGACTGGGCCAATGCCGATCCATATATCTCCGCGGGCGTATATGCTCGTGTTACCGTTAAACCATTCAAACAAGTATTTCCCCAATGACAGCCGACCATATCAGACAGAAGCTGGAAGAAGCTTTTAAGCCAGAATTAATCGAAATCATCGACCATAGCGCCGCGCACGCCGGTCACGCCGGCAACAAAGGCGGCGGTCATTTTCATGTCACCCTCATATCCACTCAATTTGAAGGTAAATCCCTGGTACAAAGACATCAGCTGGTTTATCAAGCTTTGGGTGACATGATGAAGGATGAAATCCATGCCCTGGGCATTAACGCTTTAACCCCCTCTGAAAACAGCTAAAGGAAATTCTTAAGATGAAACTGAAACTTATTCCCCTGATACTAGCCAGTAGCGTATTGTTACCCGGTTGCTTCGAAGAAAAAGCTAAGGAAGCCGCCGCACCAGCAGCGCCGACTGTCAGCAAAGAGGACGCGGTTGCTTCTGTTAACGGCACCTATATCAGCAAGAAAACCTTGGAAACCTTGGAAAAGGAAATTGCGGAACGCAGCCAAGGCCAAACATTCCCAAAAGAACAGCTATTGGAAGAACTGATTCAACGCGAATTGTTGATTCAGCAAGCCGTACAAAAACAACTGGATAAATCGCCGGAAGTGATTGAACGCATGGCGACCGTTAGAAACTCCTTATTGTCGCAAGCGGCCCTGCAAGACTACCTGAAAGCCAACCCAGTTACTGACGAAGAAATCAAAGCGGAATACGACTCCAAAATGGCTAATATGGGCAGTGAATACAAAGCCCGCCACATTTTGGTTAAAACCGAAGACGAAGCGAAAAAACTGATCGCTGAACTGGAAAAAGGCGGCGATTTTACTGCGCTGGCTAAAAAACATTCCATCGATCCAATGGGCTCCGAAGGTGGCGATTTAGGTTGGTTTACCGCAGACCGTATGGTCCCGCCATTTTCTGAAGCAGTGGTTGCACTGGAGAACGGCAAATTCAGCAAAACACCGGTACAAACTCAATTTGGCTGGCACGTGATTCTGCGCGAAGAGTCCAGAGCTTTGACACCACCGCCATTTGATTCCGTCAAAGAACAAATTCGCCCAATGTTACAGCGCCAAAAAGCGCAAGCCATGATCGAAAATTTGCGTAAAAACGCCAAAGTTGAAGTCTTGCTGCCGCCGACACCGCCAAAGCAAGAAGAGGCTCAACCAGCAGCGCCAGCTGATCAGGCTGCACCAGCTCCTGCTGCAGAGGCCACTCCGGCCGAACCGGCCAGCGCCGCACCTAACGCAGACGTAAAACCCACCGAACCAGCGGCTACAGCTAAATAACGCACACCCAACAGGGCGGTCCAACCGCCCTGTCTTTTTATAGTACAAGTCCTAAATTGCTATAAGCTCAGCTTTCTAAATAACTATGCCGCTTGAACTATGCCGCTTGGACTATGCCGCTTGGACTATGCCGCTTGGACTTGAACTCGGGCGTGCATCTTCCGATTCTGCGTATTTTCATCCAGTAAAGCTTTAATACTGGCTGTGCATTTTCCACATACACCGCCCGCCCCCGTGCACTGCATTAGTTGCCTGCGATTGCACGCACCTTGGCTAATTGCCTGCCTGACCTGCCTATCGGTGACCGCTTTACACACACATACGTACATGACACCCTCTCTTAAATCATATGCACATTAATGATAACAATTATCATTTAAAAGTAAAGCATCCACCATCACTTTTTTTCCACGCGAACTTCCGGAACCAATCAGAGTCCGAAGATGCAATTACCTTGCTTTGCTTAGGAAATACGCGGGATTGAGGCATGAACCCGAATTGCAAACCCGGGTTTGTTCATGATTAAATAGGACGATAACCTTTTCGTCATTTATTACAGAGCCAATGATGCAAGACTATCAAACCCAAAAACCCACCGTGTTGGAAATACTGGACACTCATCAAGCGATGCCGGGTAATCTGCTGCCCATATTGCATGGTATTCAGGACACACTGGGCTACATCCCGCCGGCTGCCGTAGTAGACATTGCCAAATCACTCAACCTTTCCCAAGCGGAAGTCCACGGGGTTATTAGTTTTTATCATTACTTCCGGGAAACTCCGCCCGGAGAGCACACGATAAGGATTTGTCGGGCCGAATCATGCCAAGCCATGAACGGTAAAGCATTTGAAACCCATGCCAAACAACAGCTTGGCATCGACTTTCACGAAACAACAGCCGACGGAATTTTTTCATTAGAACCTGTTTATTGTTTGGGTAACTGCGCTTGCTCGCCATCAATCACGATAGACGACGAGGTGATTGGCCGCGTCACAACCGAAAAATTCGACCGATTGCTAGCCACTTATAAAGGTGCCAAATAATGACCCGCGTATTCATATCCCGCGACTCCACCGCGCTTTCCTTAGGTGCGGAGCAAGTTGCCAAGGCCTTAGCACAGCAAGCCTCCAGCAAAAACCTATCAGTAGAAATTGTCCGCAACGGCTCGCGCGGATTGTTCTGGCTGGAAACCCTCGTAGAAGTCGAAACCAGCCAGGGCAGAGTTGCCTATGGTCCAGTGCAAGCAGAAGATGTGGCATCTTTACTTGATGCCGGCTTGCTAGAAGGGAAGCAACACCCACTCTATTTAGGCAACATTGAAGAAATAGCTTATTTCAAAAATCAAAACCGTCTTACATTTGCCCGCGTTGGCTTAACCGATCCAGTCAACATCGACGACTATTTGGCTCACGATGGATACCGTGGCCTGAAAAACGCACTGGCTTTGCAAGCCACCGAGATCGTCAAGCAGGTCACTGACTCAGGCCTGCGTGGTCGTGGCGGCGCCGCGTTTCCGACAGGCATAAAATGGAACACAGTACTAAACGCCCCTGCAGACCAGAAATACATCGTCTGCAACGCCGACGAAGGCGACTCAGGTACCTTCTCCGACCGGATGATCATGGAAGGCGACCCCTTCGTATTGATCGAGGGTATGACTATCGCTGGCTTGGCGGTGGGCGCTACCCAAGGTTATATTTATCTGCGCGTCGAATATCCGCACGCCAAAATCGCACTGAATCAAGCCATCGAAGCCGCCTACAAAAACGGCTATCTGGGCGAAAACATTCAAGGTAGCGGCAAAACCTTCCACTTGGAAGTGCGTAGCGGGGCGGGCGCTTATATCTGCGGCGAAGAAACATCTTTATTGGAAAGCTTGGAAGGTAAACGCGGATTAGTGCGTTTTAAGCCACCGCTTCCCGCTATCGTCGGCCTGTTCGGCAAACCCACCATCGTCAACAACGTCATTTCGCTGGCCTCGATTCCGGTGATCCTGGACAAAGGCGGCGAATATTATAAAAACTACGGTATGGGCCGTTCGCGCGGTACCCTACCCCTACAACTGGCGGGCAACATCAAACATCCAGGGTTGTTTGAAGTGGCTTTCGGCATGACCTTGCGCGAGCTGCTTTACGATTACGGCGGCGGCTCCGCCAGCGGCAGGCCGATACGCGCGGTTCAGGTGGGTGGTCCATTGGGTGCCTATCTTCACGAAGGCCAGTTCGATACCCCGTTGGATTATGAAGCCTTCGCGGCTATATCGGCGGTATTAGGCCATGGCGGCATCGTGGTTCACGACGACACCGTCAATATGGCCGACATGGCCCGTTATGCAATGGAATTTTGCGTGGAAGAATCCTGCGGCAAATGCACACCTTGCCGAATCGGATCGACACGCGGCGTCGAAGTAATAGACCGCATTGTCGACGGCGTGCAAAAGGATAAAAACACCGTGTTGTTGCGCGATTTATGCGACACCATGACTTACGGATCTTTGTGTGCGATGGGCGGCATGACACCATTCCCGGTGTTGAGCGCGCTGAATCATTTCCCTGAAGACTTTGGCCTCGAAGCCGCCAAAGCCTGATCGATTACCAGGAGATAAATATGTCTGCCAATAACGAAATAGATTACGGAACTCCCGCGAGTTCGTCTGCAAATCAAGTCACTCTGGAAATCGACGGCCATAAGGTCACTGTCAATGCCGGCAGTTCCGTAATGCGCGCCGCCGCCGAAGCTGGGATCAGCATCCCTAAACTGTGTGCCACCGACAGCCTCGATCCCTTCGGCTCGTGCCGGATGTGTCTGGTACAAATCGAAGGCGCGCGCGGCTATCCAGCTTCCTGCACGACGCCAGTCGCGGACGGCATGAAGGTCTGTACCCAGAACGATAAGTTGGCCAGCATCAGACGCGGCATCGCCGAACTGTATATCTCCGACCATCCTTTAGACTGTCTGACCTGTGCCGCCAACGGCGACTGCGAACTGCAAGACACCGTCGGTCAAGTTGGCTTGCGTGAAGTCCGCTACGGCTTCGACGGCGAAAACCATCTGAATTCCGAAAAAGACACCAGCAATCCTTATTTCAGCTTTGATCCTTCGAAATGTATCGTTTGCTCGCGTTGCGTGCGCGCTTGCGAGGAAGTGCAAGGCACTTTCGCCCTAACTATCGACGGGCGAGGCTTCGACTCCAAAGTCTCTCCAGGCCAAAACCAGCCTTTCATGGAATCCGAATGCGTATCCTGCGGCGCTTGCGTACAAGCCTGCCCTACCGCGACGCTGATGGAAAAATCGGTGATCGACAACGGCGTCCCTGAGCACAGCACTATCACCACCTGCGCTTATTGCGGTGTTGGCTGCTCATTCAAAGCCGAAATGAAAGGCGAACAACTGGTGCGCATGGTGCCCGACAAAAACGGTCAGGCCAACCATGGTCACTCTTGCGTCAAAGGCCGTTTCGCGTTCGGTTATGCGACCCACAAAGACCGCATCACCACTCCCATGGTCCGGGAAAAAATTTCCGATCCTTGGCGCGAAGTCAGCTGGGAAGAAGCCATTAGCTTTGCTGCCAACAAATTGAAAGGTATCCAGGCCAAATACGGCAAAGACTCAATCGGCGGTATCACCTCGTCACGCTGCACCAACGAAGAAACCTATCTGGTGCAAAAATTAATCCGCGCCGGCTTCGGTAACAACAATGTCGACACCTGCGCCCGCGTTTGCCACTCACCGACCGGCTACGGATTGAAAAGCACATTTGGTGAGTCATCCGGCACCCAAACCTTTGACTCGGTCATGCAGTCCGATGTGATTATGGTAATCGGCGCCAACCCAACCGACGGCCACCCGGTATTCGGTTCGATGATGAAACGCCGCTTACGCCAAGGTGCGAAACTAATCGTGGTCGATCCACGCAGCATCGATTTGGTGAGCAATAGCCCGCATGTAAAAGCCGACTATCATCTGAAACTGCGCCCCGGCACCAACGTTGCGGTTGTCACTGCATTGGCTCACGTCATCGTCACCGAAGGCCTGGCGGACGAAAAATTTGCGTTGGAACGTTGCGATGTCGAGTCGTTTAACAAATGGAAAACCTTCGTTGCGCTGCCTCAGCATTCACCTGAAGCCGTTGCCGAATTGACCGGCGTGCCTGCCGAGAGCATGCGCGCGGCAGCCCGCTTGTACGCAACAGGCGGTAATGGTGCGATCTATTACGGCTTGGGCGTTACCGAACATAGCCAAGGCTCGACGACCGTCATAGGTATCGCCAATTTAGCGATGGCTACCGGCAATATCGGCCGCGACGGCGTCGGCGTCAATCCATTGCGCGGACAAAATAACGTGCAAGGCTCTTGCGATATGGGTTCGTTCCCGCACGAGTTCGTCGGCTACCGCCATGTTTCCGATTCGCAAACCCGCATTCAGTTCGAGACAGCTTGGAACGTAGCGCTGTCATCCGAACCCGGCTTACGCATCCCGAATATGTTTGCCGCCGCTATCGACGGCAGTTTCAAAGGCTTGTACGTACAAGGCGAAGACATCGCTCAGTCGGATCCAGACATAACGCACGTTCACCACGCGCTACGCGAACTGGAATGCTTAGTGGTACAAGACATTTTCCTGAACGAAACGGCCAAATTCGCCCACGTATTTTTACCGGGCTCCTCGTTCCTGGAAAAGAACGGCACGTTTACCAATGCCGAACGCCGGATTTCACCAGTTCGCAAAGTCATGACCCCACTGGGCGGTAAGGAAGACTGGGAAGTGACCCAGGACTTGTCCAACGCGCTGGGTTATCCGATGAATTACAGTCATCCTTCGGAAATCATGGATGAAATCGCGGCTCTAACACCGCAATTCGCCGGCGTCAGTTACGAAAAAATCGACGAAATGGGCAGCATCCAATGGCCTTGCAACGACGAAACCCCGGACGGCACGCCGATTATGCACGCCGATCACTTCGTCCGCGGCAAAGGTCGTTTCATGCTGACCGAATACGTTGCCACCGAAGAACGCACCAGCAGCAAGTATCCGTTGATCCTGACAACCGGCCGCATCTTGTCGCAATACAACGTTGGGGCGCAAACCCGCCGCACTGAAAACGTTGCTTGGCATGAAGAAGACCGTCTGGAATTGCACCCGCACGATGCCGAAGTCTTAGGCATCAGCGATGGCGATTGGTGCGGCGTGAAAAGTCGCTCCGGCGAAACGGTATTGCGCGCCAAGGTCACGAACCGCATGCAGCCGGGCGTGGTTTATACCACTTTCCATTTCCCGCATTCGGGCGCCAACGTTATCACCACGGATAACTCGGACTGGGCAACCAACTGTCCGGAATACAAGGTGACAGCGGTGCATGTCGCCAAAGTGGCGCAACCGTCGGCATGGCAACAGGAATACCAAGACTTTTCCGACAATCAGTTGTCTTTGCTGGAAAACCGCATCGCGGTCAACGAGTAAACCGCAACCGATTTATGGATGCAGTCTCAAGCGAACTGGGCTGGACCAGCTATCGAACCGGTACGTTCGATAGCTGGCGAGGGCCTATTCATACCGCGAAGGAAGATTATGTCGCCGAAGAAGTGCCAGTGGTGTTGGTCTACAACACCATCCCGCACGTGGTGATGTTGGCAACACCCCTTAATTTGGAAGATTTTGCGATGGGTTTCAGCCTGACCGAGGAAATCATCGGTCATCCATCCGAATTGCAATCCATACGTGTCGTACAACGCTCCAAAGGCGTTGAAGTCAGAATGACGATTCCGGAAGCCCGATTCGAGAAACTGCACGGCAAGGGCAAAAACATGACGGGCAGAACCGGTTGCGGTTTGTGCGGTGCCACTACGTTGGAACAAGCCATCCGCCACCCGCATCATGTCGGCCAAGGTTTAGCGCTTAGTGCACATCTATTGAGCAGCGGTTTCGCCGATATGGCCCAAAAACAATCTCTGAATTTATTGACCGGCGCGGTCCATGCGGCAGCGTGGCTGCATCCGGAACGCGGCATCGTTGCGGTTCGGGAAGATGTCGGCCGCCACAATGCGCTGGATAAACTGATCGGCTCATTAGCCAAAGCCAACTGCAATTTTGAAAATGGCTGGCTGCTAGTGACCAGCCGCGCCAGTTACGAAATGGTACAAAAAGCAGCCAGCGTTGGCATCACACTGCTGGCAGCCATCTCAGCACCTACCGCATTAGCGATTCAATTGGCGGAAGAGTGCGGACTGACTCTGGTCGGCTTCGCCCGTCACGAGAATCACATGATCTACACTCACCCTCATCGTTTACAACATTACCAAGAATCAGCCGCATAGAACATGGATAACCATAATCTCATTAAAATGGCCAATAACATTGGCGCTTTTTTTAAATCCGAACCCGACCGGGAATTGGCCATTAAAGGCGTTGAACAACATATCCGCAACTTTTGGGAACCGCGCATGCGTACGGCCATTATCGAATATGTGCAAAAAGGCGGTACGGAATTAATGGATATTGTGTCGGAAGCCGTATTGCATATTGCCAAATAATCTCTAGTTGGCTTGGCACTCAGCTGCAAATTACTTGAAATAAACGGTCAAGCTAATCACAGCTTTCCCCAAATAGGACCTATTTGGGGAAGTCTAGTCAGAAGTCCTTTGCTTAACGCGCGAACACCTTAGTCGGCGGCGCTAAGGGGCTGAACCTCAGCAGGCAAGGTCGTACCCAAATACTTATTCAATTGGCCTTTGCTCGCTAAAATCCGAAATTGCGAGAACAACTCGTCATATTTGGCATTGATATACGAACTTTTGGCGATATAGGCTTCGTTGAAGGTATCCAACAAGTCCAATAACGTCCGTTGCCCGATATTGAATTGCTGCTGATAAGCGCTGATAGTCTTCTCGCTGGAATCGACGTGCTGTTTAAAAAACTCCAGCTGACTTTTCACGGTTTGGTGAGCCACCCACGACAAACGCATGCTTTCAATCACCTGCCTATGCGTATTATCACGAATATCCTTGGCCTGATTGATCAACTGCGCGGTTTGCTCGCGGCGGGCCACATCCTTACCGCCGTTAAAAATGTTATAGCGCATGCGTAACATCGCGGTCATATCCGAGTTGGTACCGCGAATACCGTCCAGATTGTAGTTATGACTGACGCCGGTCTCAATATCAAAACGCGGAAAATAAGGCGCCATAGCCGTAGCATGTTGGGCAAATGCCGAATCGATATCGGAATTGGCCGATTTCAGAATAGGATGGTCGGCCAACGCTTCCTCTATAGCTTGATCAAGCGTCTGAGGTAATGCGGCTTCAGGGGACTGAATCGGCTGAATCCCTTCCGGCAGCATACCTATGACTCGCAAAAAACTGGTCTCGGCATCTTTCAAATTACCGATTTCGGACAACACATTCTTTTCCGCCAAAGCTACCCGGCCCATCGACTGGTCGACGTCAGCCCGCTTACCCACGCCGCGTTCACTACGCAGTTTGATTTGATCGTTGGTACCTTGATGACGTTGCAGATTTTCCTTAGCCAGATTCAACAACTCCTGACGTCGCAACACCTTGATATAGGCTTCAACACCATCAAGCGCGGTTATTTCCGACCGGCCAAATACGGTGTAGGCTCTTGAGTCGGTGCGAGCTTCTTGCCTCTCGACTTCATTCGGAGTGGCCAGACCATCAAACAACATTTGTCTGGCCAGAATCGCCCCTTCCTCCCTATGATAAAAAACCGAGCCGTCACCGCGGCCACGAGTGGTAGGGTTATTCGATTCTTCCCAGCCGATGCCGGCTGTGACATCCACCGTTGGGAAATAGCCGGCCTTGGCTTGGCCGATTTCCTCTTCAACCGCGCGGCGTTCTGATTTGGCAGCTTGGACTTGGGGATTTTCATCCAACACTTTCTGAATAGATTCTTGCAAACTCAACGCCTGGCTGCTGGATACACAGGCCAAATGCATGGCTATTCCTAAACTCAAACTCCTGCTGACTCTCATAACATTCCTCTCTGATATTGGTCGATTTCTTTTAACAATAGGGCTAATCTCAATCGGTCGTCGACATTCAATTTCCTAAAAATCGACGATAAATGCGCTTTTACAGTACGCTCGGAAATATTCATCGCAAAAGCAATACGCTTATTACTTTCGCCCTGCCGTATCATGTCCGCCACTTCCACTTCGCGCGCGGATAAACTAGCCAGTTGCTTTAGCTTTAGTTCGGTATCGATAGTATTAGGTGCAAGTTGTGGACGCCTGGCACTGGTCAACACACCAATGACCTTGGGCACCAAAGCCCGACGAATCCAAATATCGCCCGCCAAAATACAAGCTACCGCACGAGTTAAAAGCTCCGACGCTTCGGATTGTTCGCAATAGCCGGCGGCACCGTTAATCAGCACCTCGATCTGCTTATGTTCCGGCCAATCGCACCCCATCACCAGGAACCGGACTTTTTTGTTGGCAAAAACCGTTAACAAGCCGGCATCGTCATCCAGTTTTTTTGCATCGAAAATCACTGCATCGGCGGTATATTCACTGCGGATACTGTGCAGCATACTAACGTTATATTCCGCGATCAGCGCATGAGTCCACTGCGCCGTCAGCTGAGGATTATTGGAATAAATCAGTATGTTAGCCACAAATGTAATTGTTGTTATGAGTTATCGTTCTCTTAAAGCCCTATCCCTGGCTTTCAATATTGGCTTCAAGAGGTAATCAAGCACTGTTTTTTTTCCGGTTAAAATATCAACTTCCGCGGTCATCCCGGCAATAATTTCCAAACGTTCGCCGCCCTTTTCCAGGTAGTTTTTAGCGGTGCGCAAACGAATCAAGTAGTAACTGTCTTCATCTTTCTTTTCGCCGGGAATGCTGTCGGCACTGATATGTTCCAAAGAGGCCTCCAGGCCGCCGTAGATCGAAAAATCATAAGCGCTTAGTTTTACCACAGCTTTCTGCCCAGGGCGAAGAAAAGCAATGTCCGCCGGCCGAATTTTCGCTTCTATCAACAACTGATCTTCCAGCGGCACGATTTCCAGCAAATCCATGCCGGGTTGAATAACACCGCCCACCGTAGCCACCTTGATGCGTTTTACCGTGCCTTTTACCGGCGACAGCACTCTAGTACGGCTAACCCTATCTTCTAAAGCAACGGCAGATTCGGATGTACGATCCAGTTCCGCCTTCACCTCGTTCAACTCTTTCAAGGCTTCGGTTTTATAACGAATCTTGATCTCCGCTAATTTGTTACGCGCTTCGTCCAATGACGAACGTAGCCGCGGCATCGCCAGATTGGCAGAATTCAGCTCGCCCTTCAAATCGTTGGCAGCACGCTGCAAACGCAATAATTCAACTTGCGACATCGCCCCGTCAGCCACCAGCGGTTCAGACATCTTCACTTCGTCTTGCAATAATTTGTAGCTACGCGCCAACTGGTCACTTTTCGATTGAATTTCAATAATTTCCTGCTCTTTCTGCCGTACCTGCTCGGCGAAAATGTCGCTATTCGATCTTATTTCGCTCTGCTTGGAAACCAGCAATTGCCTGGCATTCTCGGCAATTTGCGGCGCGTTTTTCAAAACCTCTTCCGGAATCGCCAAGGGCGTGCCATTGACTTCGGCATTCAAGCGCGCGGTATTCGCCAGTAACTCGTAATACTTTAACTTGGCTTCCTTAAACGAGGAAGCAAAACGGACTTGATCGAGTTGCAGCAACACTTGATCCTTTTCCACCAATTGGCCTTCTTGAACCAATATTTCCGAAACGATACCACCCTCCAGATTCTGCACCACCTGGACCTGACTGGACGGTATGGTCTTGCCGTCACCACGTGTGACTTCGTCCAAGCTGGCAAATCCAGCCCAAACCAAGGCCACCACCACAAATGCCACCGAGGACCACAGGATTAAATGGCTTTGCAAGGGTAATTCGTAAAGATTGGCGGCGTTGACGTCGCTTAAAAAGCCCTGATCTTCGGCTCGATAGCGATGCTCAGCGCGCCACTCGGCTATTTTTTTCAACATATCAAATAGCCACCTTGATCTGTCCTTGGCGCAAGGCTTCCAGCACATGATCCTTGGGACCGTCGGCGACCATATGCCCGCCGTCCATTACGATCAATCTGTCCACCAAACTCAGCAACGACATGCGGTGCGTAACCAGTATCAGAGTCTGTTCGCCCAATTGCGCGGCAAACCGCTGTTTAAACGCCTCCTCGCTACTGTTGTCCATCGCGTTGGTCGGCTCATCCATAATAAATATGGATGGCGACAACAGCAAAGCTCTAGCCAGCGCAATACTCTGCCGCTGCCCACCGGACAGGGATGCACCGCGTTCGCCCACTTGCAAATCAAAACCCGCAGGATGTTTACTGACGAATTGATCCACACCGGCAATCGCCGCCGCTTTTAACACCGCAGCGTCATCGGCGTAGCGTGAACCCAAGACAATATTGTCCTTCACGCTGCCAAACATTAAGGCAATATCTTGCGGCACATAGCCGATTTGCCGGCGTAAATCGGAAGGATCGATTTGGCGAATATCGGTGCCGTCTATCAATATCGAACCCTCTTGCGCCTGATATAAACCCAGCATCAATTTTTCCAACGTACTCTTGCCGGAACCGATGCGGCCGATAAACCCCACGCGCTCACCAGCCTTGATCTTAAACGTTATGCCGTCCAGGGCCTTGACCGGTTGCTGCGGATAGCTGAAACGGACGTGCTTGAACTCTATCTCGCCCTTGAAACCCGGCCTATGCAAATAGTCCTTACCACTCTCGCGTTCCACCGGTAAGGCCATCATGCGGTTAAACGACCCCAAGGCGGTCACAGCTTGATGGTAACGGGTCAATAGTGCGGCGACCTGCCCCACCGGCGCCAAGGCCCGCGAGGTCAACATTGTGCAAGCCACCAAGCCGCCGGTCGTCAAATCGCCATCCGTAATCTGGTAGACACCGGCCACCACCACCAATACCGATGCCAATTGCTGTAGGAAAGCAGTCAAATTGACGGTTAAGCCGGCATAAAACCGCGACTTTAACCCCAGCCGGGCAATTTCGCCGACATTCTGTTCCCAACGGCGCTGCAATTGCCCTTCCGCACCGGCCGTTTTGATAGTTTCCAGATTGGACAGCGCTTCCACCAGTGTGGCATTTTTCTCGCCGCCGAATTTGAACATGGCGTTGATCGTGTTCTTTAACGGCGCCTGCAAGGCGATACCAATCAACATGGCCAACGGTAAAATCGCCAACGGAATCAAAGCCAAACTGCCGCCGACGCCATAAATAATCACTAAAAACAAAAACAAAAACGGCAAGTCGATCAATGTCACCAGCGTCGCCGAGGTCAAAAACTCGCGAAACGATTCGAATTCGCTCAGGTTGTTGGCAAATGCACCCACCGATGGCGGCCTGGCTTCCATGCGAATATTCATCAGTTTTTCAAAAATATTCGCCGACAAGATAATATCGGCGCGCTTACCGGCCGCATCGATAAAATAACTTCGCAGCAGCTTCATCGCCAATTCAAAGCCAAACACGATCAGCACGCCTACCGTCAGGACCCACAAGGTTTCCAGCGCGTGATTCGGCACCACGCGATCATACACATTCATGAAAAATAACGGCGCCGCCAAAGCGAACAGATTGATTAATACCGAGGCCGCCAACACTTCCGCATAAATCGGCCAAGATTTATACAGGACGTCCCAAAACCAATGTTTGACCTTAGGCACCGCCGATTCCGCGGTTCTGCCGTCAAAGCGATGCTGTAATTGCACAAAAAAAGCCGAACCGCTGTAACTGGCTTGCAGCTCCGCAAAGCTGACAGTCTTTTTGCCGCTCTCGGTTTCCGGCAACACTACCGTATAGCTGTCAGTATTCTTGGCGAGTAACACGCAGGCGTTGCCATCTTTAAGCAAAAGCACCGCCGGTAGCACCAAATTGGAAATTTTCTGCAAGGGCCTGCGCAACAAGCGGCTGGTCAAACCGGCGCGTTCAGCGGCTCGCGTAAACAAGGCCGGCGTTAATTTATTATCGACTAAGGGCAGCCCGGCCACCAAGGCCGTGGCGGTTTGCGGGATATGCAACAACTTGCAGACCGACAGCAAAGCCAACAATAAAGGATCGTCAAACGTGGAATCTGCTGGTCCGGATATCTGGCCGCTATCAGGCATGGAGGATGTGAGTAGAAGTTATAGTTCTTATAACGCTGAAACGCGCTACTGTACTTAAGTATTATAAAGCGCTGCCATTACAACTTAAAAAGCAATTTTATCAAAGCAAATTCAATCACCGGCACTAGGTGCATCACCGATAATTTCCCGTAACAAGGCGGTGGCATAGCTACCGGCGGGCAAATTGAAGCTCAACTTGAGTTGATTGTCCAACCACTGCCACTCCATATCTTGCGGCAATGAGCGCAAGGCCCGACGATCTGCTTCCAGATCAAACGCAAGCAATCTGTCGGCTACGGATGCGTTAGCGGCAATCACGGCACTTTCTATCGCACCGGCCTCAGCCGTAGCCGTCTTACAGCCACGACCCCACATGATCCCGGTGGGATGAATATCACCCTGTTCGACGCGAGCCGACAGACTGGCGTCGTTGGTATCGCCGGTAAAACAGCTATTACTACCGTCTAGCTTGAATACATCGCCACTTATCGCACGCTGCCAATTGGCTTGCTCGACGCGCCGGGCCAAGATCAAATTGAACAAATACGAACGCGCCGCTGATAAATATAGGGAACGCTGTTCCCGCTTGACCTTGGCACCAGCAAACATGGCCAGCGCGCGCTGGATATTTTGGCCATGATGCCCGAAACGCTGCGGGCCGAAGTAATTCGGATAACCCTGGGCTTTGACGTGTTGCAACTGCTTTTCGGCAAGTTCTTGATCGCCTGTCCAATTGCGGATCAGCAAGGTAAAGCGGTTGCCGGCCAATACGCCGCGCTTCAGTTTCCGGGCATGCCGGACCGTTTGCAAAACCTGCAACCGGTCGGTTTCGATAGCTGACCAATCCGGATCAGCCTTACCCGGCAACCACACGCTGAACCACTGACGGGTGCGACCGTGTCTATCCTTCAGACCAGCGTAGCTGACATCGTGCTGTCTGACACCGGCATGGCGAGCCAACTGCCGTGCCACATATTCGGTGTTTTCGCCGATTTTTTGGATATGCAGGAATATATGCTCGCCACTGCCTTCGGGCTCAAACGATAGAATTTCTTCGACGACGAAATCCTCAGGCTCGGTTTTGATGGCGCCGGTACCGGACGGGCCACCGTAGGCGTAAGGCCATTCGGGTAAACTAAATTCTGTCATGGGAGATTTGGTCAAGTTGTTGCAATACGAGTGCATGGATGCGGGAGGTATAGCGCCACAGGAGCTGTTGCCGAGACGGCACCCGACATATCAGGGTTGTTACCAATAAATTATCCGGAAACGCTACGCGCCCCCTGGCCGACCTAACCAAAATTTTCGTTGCCCTGCTTCAGCGTATCGCGCAACAAACCAAAATGTTCAGAAAATTAGCTTGGTTGAAAAAGTATAAAAAAAACACCTAACACAACAAAGAAGATTCCAACCTTAAAGGTAAGGTAGTGCGAGTGATAATACTCTTCCTCCGTAGTTGGCGGACGTGAGTCATTTTGCGCGTCTAAATACCCTTTAACTCCCCTTTTTTGCCTGCCGCTTAGCCAAGGAATCATCCCGGAGCTAATAAGGATAGTGATACCAAAAAGCACAATTCCGAAGCCGTCGCCATAGTGCTCGAAGCCATAAGCAATAAATTCGCTTATGGCGTCATTTCTACTCATAGTCGACTCCTTAATTTACAGAGCATCAACACCAAAAATCTGAGGGGACGCACCGCATACCGAACGAAGGCCGTAACGAAGACACTAGCCAGAAGGTGCGCGGTGAGTGCCTTCTGGCTAGATCAGCCACTAATAAGGTTTTTATTTCTCAATCAACACCACCACCTGCACCGCAATACCTTCCTTGCGCCCCTCGAAACCCAGTTTCTCGGTGGTAGTGGCTTTGACGTTGATGAAATCGACATCGACAGCCAAGTCGGCAGCGATGTTGGCGCGCATGGCCGGCACGTGCGGCAGCATTTTCGGTGCCTGGGCGATGATGGTCACATCGGCGTTGACTAATTTGTAGCCTTTTTCCTGAACGATTTTATAGACGTGGCGTAGCAATACGCGGCTGTCAGCGCCCTTGAATTCGGGGTCGGTGTCTGGAAAATGCTTGCCGATGTCGCCTAAAGCCGCCGCGCCGAGAATGGCGTCAGCTAGTGCATGCAGCACCACGTCGCCGTCGGAATGGGCTTCCAGGCCTTTTTCGTAGGGAATTTTTACGCCACCCAAAATGATGTGGTCGCCGTCGTTGAAACGGTGGACGTCGTAGCCTTGGCCGACTCGGATCATGCTTGTTGCTCCATATAAAATTGCGCCAGCGCCAGATCTTCCGGCCGGGTGATTTTGATGTTATCGGGACGGCCTTCGACAATTTTCGGCAGGAACCCCAACAATTCCAGCGCACTGGCTTCGTCGGTAATGGCCGGATTGCCTTCGGTTTGCTGCAAGGCGTCGCGCAACATGCCGTATTTGAACATTTGTGGGGTCAACGCCCGCCAGACATGTTTGCGATCTATCGTTGCAGTAATCGTGTCGCCGTCGACGTGCTTCAGCGTGTCGTGTGAAGACAGCGCCAGTATGCCGCCGACCGCATCGTCTTTTAGCGTGTCGATTTGCAGATGAATATCGGAGGCAGTCAGACAAGGCCGGGCGGCGTCATGCACCAACACCCAGTCGTCTTCGGCGGCCTGGCCTTGCAAAGACTTCAGCGCCGATAGTACCGAGTCGGCCCGCTCTTTCCCGCCAGGTGCGGTAATCACCTGCGGATGTTTAGACACATCCAACTCCGGCCAATACGGATCTTCAATGGATATTGCTACAGCCACGGCTTGAAAAGCGCCGGACTGCAATAATCGGTCTAAGGTATGTTCAATGACGGTTTTGCCGGCCAGCGGCAGATATTGTTTAGGGCGGTCGGCTTGCATGCGTTTGCCGACGCCGGCTGCCGGGACAACTGCCCAGCATTTAGGAGTTTGATTCATGCTCTACTCAAGCACTTGAAAGAAGGTTTCGTTTTCCTTGATCATGCCCAGCTCGTAGCGGGCGCGTTCTTCGATGGTTTCCAAGCCACGGCGCAAATCCAGTACCTCGGCATATAAGGAGTCGTTGCGTTCCTTTTTTTCCTGGGCTTCCTTGGTCAAGGTTTCCAGGCGTTCCCGATAATCGCTAATCTGCGAGACGCTGGCATCACCTAGCCACAACCGATACTGGAAGTGAACGATTAACAGGATGATGATGGCGATCAGGGTTTTAATGGCTACTCTCGATCTGTAAGATGGGTTGCGTCTAGAAGAACGCAACCCAACAATAAAGCAATTCGTTGGGTTACGGCTGCGCCTAACCCAACCTACGCTTCTTTATTTCAGCATTTTGAACGCGCTACGGCCGGCGTATTTAGCCTTTTCGCCCAACTCGTCTTCGATTTTCATCAAGCGGTTGTATTTGGCAACACGGTCGGAACGGCTCAATGAACCGGTTTTGATTTGGCCGGTGCCGGTCGCCACAACCAAGTCGGCAATGGTGGTGTCTTCGGTTTCACCTGAACGGTGAGAAACCACGGCGCTATAACCCGCAGCAGCAGCCATATCGATGGCCGCCAGGGTTTCGGTCAAGGTACCAATTTGGTTGACTTTGATCAGAATGGAGTTGGCGATGCCTTTCTCGATACCTTCTTTCAGGATGGCAGGGTTGGTCACGAACAAATCGTCGCCGACCAATTGAATTTTGCCGCCCAATTTTTCAGTTTCATATTTCCAGCCGTCCCAGTCGTTTTCATCCAAACCGTCTTCGATCGAAATGATGGGGTATTTATCTACCCAGGCAGCCAGGAAGTCGACCATTTCCGTGGAGTTAAAGCTGCGATTTTCCGCAGACAACACGTATTTGCCGTATTCGAAGTACTCGGAAGCCGCTGCATCCATACCCAAGTAGATGTCTTCACCCGCTTTATAGCCGGCTTTTTCGATCGCTTCCAGGATGACTTCGATAGCTTCTTCGTTAGAAGACAGGTTAGGCGCGAAACCGCCTTCATCGCCCACGGTGGTAGCCAAGCCGCGGCTTTTTAGTACCTTGGCCAGGTTATGAAATACTTCAGCGCCGTAACGGATCGCTTCGCGGAAAGTGGGGGCGCCAACAGGCAGAATCATGAACTCTTGCAAATCCACGCTGTTATCGGCGTGGGAGCCGCCGTTGATGATGTTCATCATCGGTACAGGCAGAATGAATTCGCCGGATTTGTTCAGGAATTTGTACAAGGGTACGCCGGCTTCTTGCGCAGCAGCACGGGCAGCAGCCATAGAAACGCCCAAAATGGCGTTAGCACCAATGCGGCTTTTGCTAGGAGTGCCGTCCAAGGCAATCATTTTTTCGTCCAATGCGGCTTGGTTGTTGGCATCCATACCCACCACAGCTTCACGGATTTCGGTGTTGACGAAGTTAACCGCTTTCAACACACCTTTGCCCAAATAACGGGCTTTATCACCGTCGCGCAACTCAATCGCTTCGCGTTCGCCGGTGGAGGCGCCGGATGGCACCATCGCAGTACCGACGATGCCGGATGCCAAATACACTTCCGCTTCTACAGTTGGGTTACCGCGTGAATCCAGAACTTCTCTTGCCTTTACGTCTACTATTCTTGCCATTATTTTGCCCTATAGTGTGGTTTCAATCAGGCTGGTGGATTTAACAGCCCGGTCTATCGTTACTAACATTTCCAATAATTCTTTCATGCGGTGCAAGGGCCAGGAATTGGGACCGTCGCTCAACGCTTCTTCGGGTTTGGGATGCGATTCCATGAACAGCCCGGCGATACCCACAGCGACTGCGGCGCGCGCCAACACGGGCACGTGCTCTCGCTGACCACCGGAGACATTGCCCTGCCCGCCCGGTAACTGCACGGAATGGGTGGCATCGAATACCACCGGGCAACCGGTGTCGCGCATTACGGCCAGCGAACGCATGTCCGAAACCAAATTATTATAGCCAAACGACACGCCGCGCTCGCAAACCATGATTTGCTGATTGCCGGTGGCTTTGGCTTTGGCGGCGACATTGGCCATATCCCAAGGCGCTAAAAACTGGCCTTTTTTGATATTCACCGGCTTGCCCAAAGCCGCGACGCTTTGAATGAAATTGGTCTGGCGGCACAGGAATGCCGGGGTTTGCAATACATCCACCACCGCCGCCACTTCCGCCAGTGGCGTGTCTTCATGCACGTCGGTCAATACTGGCACGCTTAATTGTTGCTTCACTTTTTCCAGGATCTGCAAACCTTTTTCCAGGCCCGGACCGCGAAAACTGCCCAATGAAGAACGGTTGGCTTTGTCGAACGAGGATTTGTAGATAAACGGAATAGCCAACTCGTCGGCTATTTCTTTCAATTTACCGGCGGTATCCATGGTCATTTGTTCGCTTTCGATCACACAAGTACCGGCGATCAGGAAAAACGGCTTATCCAGGCCAACTTCGAAATTACATAATTGCATGTTTAACCTTGTTTATGCCCCTAAAGGGTGTTTCTTGTGTTTGGCGGCCGCTTCGACGAAGCCGGAGAACAACGGATGACCGTTACGCGGTGTCGAGGTGAATTCAGGATGGAATTGGCAGGCCAAAAACCAGGGATGATCGGGCAGCTCAATAATTTCTACCAAGCGGCCATCCAGCGACTTACCGGAAAAACGCATGCCTGCGGCTTCCAATTGCTTCAAATACTGATTGTTAAATTCGTAACGGTGACGATGGCGCTCGGTAATCACATCTTTTTGGTACAACTCGAATGCCAATGAATCGGATTTTAAGCGGCATTTCTGCGCGCCCAAGCGCATGGTGCCACCGATGTCGGAGTCTTCGTCGCGCACGTTTAACTGCCCGGCTTCATCCATCCATTCGGTAATCAAGCCGATGATGGGGTGCGGGCTATTCGGCAAAAACTCGGTGCTATGCGCGCCTTCCAAACCGACCACATCGCGAGCAAACTCGATAACCGCGGACTGCATGCCCAAGCAAATACCCAGATATGGAATCTTATTTTCGCGGGCGAAGCGTACCGTAGAAATCTTACCTTCTACGCCGCGCTCACCAAAGCCGCCTGGCACCAGAATCGCATCGACATTTTTCAGCTTTGCGGTGCCTTCGGCTTCGATGGTTTCGGAATCGATATAAGTGATTTGCACCTTGTGACGGGTGTGGATCCCAGCGTGAATCAAAGCCTCATTCAAGGATTTGTAGGCATCGGTGTGATCGACATATTTACCGACAATGGCAATATTGACTTCATCGGTGGGGTGAGTCAGGCCATCGACCACTTTCTCCCAAGCCGACAAATCAGCCGGCGGCACGTCGAGGCGCAGTTGCGCTACCACGATGTCGTCCAATCCTTGTTCGCGTAGTAACAGTGGAATGCGGTAGATGGTATCGGCGTCAATCGCGGAAATAACCGCTTTCTCGTTAACATTGGTGAACAAGGCGATTTTTTTACGCTCACTGGCCGGAATCGGCTGCTCGGAACGGCAAATCAAAATGTCCGGCTGAATACCGATGGTGCGCAGCTCTTTTACGGAATGCTGAGTCGGTTTGGTTTTAATCTCGCCGGCCGACTTGATGTAAGGTACCAAAGTCAGGTGAATGAACACAGCCCGGTCTCGGCCCAATTCCACGCCCATTTGCCGGATGGATTCCAAAAACGGCAGAGATTCGATGTCACCAACCGTGCCGCCGACCTCGATCAGTGCCACATCGGTACCTTCTGCACTGGCATAAACGCGGCGTTTGATTTCGTCGGTGATATGCGGAATAACCTGTACGGTCGCGCCAAGATACTCGCCCTTGCGCTCGTTACGCAACACTTGCTCGTAAACCTGACCAGTGGTGAAATTGTTTTTCTTGGCCATCGTGGTTTTTAAAAACCGCTCGTAATGGCCTAAATCCAGATCGGTTTCCGCGCCATCCTCGGTAACAAACACCTCGCCGTGTTGAAACGGGCTCATGGTGCCGGGATCGACGTTGATATAAGGATCGAGTTTGGTGAGAGTAACTTTCAGGCCGCGATCTTCCAAGATGGCTGCCAACGATGAAGCGGCTATCCCTTTTCCCAAGGATGAAACCACTCCGCCGGTGATGAATATGAATTTTGTCATGAACGTTTGGCGCCCTGTTAAGCAATAGCAAGGGGGTCGAAAAGCGGCAAATTCTAACAGTTTTATGGTGCAATTGCCTTTTTAATTGCCAAAGCAAGCTGGGCAGGGATCTCGATTATTGAAAAACATCAACGACATTCGGCAGTAAACACCAACTGATTTTTGCCACGTTGCTTTGCCAGATACATTGCATCGTCAGCACATTTAATCAACAATTCGGCTTCGAAATGATCGGTGGGATACATGGCAATACCGATACTGGCACCAATTTTGACAGTCTTTCCATGAATTAAAAATGCTTGATTGATCGCTTTCAATACATTTAGCGCCACTTGCTTGGCCGCCAACACCGAGTGCAGCGACGTTAGCACGAATACGAACTCATCGCCGCCCAAACGCGCGACGGTATCGACTTCACGGCAACATTGTTCAAAACGCCGAGCCACGGCTTGCAATAACTCATCGCCGGCATCGTGCCCCATTTCATCGTTGACATCCTTGAAACCGTCCAAATCCAAAAACAGTACTGCCAAAAATGTCGAATCGCGCTTGGCCCGCAGCAAGTCTTGCCGCAAGCGCTCGATCAACAAACCACGATTCGGCAAACCGGTGAGTTGATCATGAAACGCCAAATGCATTAATTGTTTTTCCTTGCGCTCCTGCTCGCTGACATCGGTAATCGTGCACAAACTAATCTGATCGTTAAATTCAAACAGCGTTTGGGTGTTGATTTTGGCGACAAAGGTGGAATTGTCGCGCCGCAGCCCCAGCATTCGGGCATTGTCCGCAATAATCAATTCTTTTAAAGGCTTGCCGATCAAGACCTGATCGCCATATCCGAACAACTGATTGGCGGCCTTATTGACGGAAAGCACACTTTCGTCTCGGCCATACAAAACGATACCGGTCTCGATGGAATCGATAATATTGCGCAAGGCCTGCACATTGCCCTGCGATTGCTTGATTTGCGCCAGCAAACGTTTGCAGACCAGAGCAAAATTCAACAGCGCCAGTAATAACAGACTAGCTTGCAAGGTACGCAAGTAGAACACTTCCTTGGTAGCGTTCTGCTGCAATGCTGTAGTAAGTTCATTCATCAAACCCAGCAATTGCGAGTTATGCATCAACAATGTATTTAATGCCGGCCGCAAAACCTCGACATCAACCCCTGCACCACCTTGTTCAACCGGCAATAAGCGTTTATGAATCAAAGTCCAAAGCTGGGACGCCGAGACCGTAATCATTTGCGTATTGGGGGCTTCGGTGGCAGCCAGATAAACCGGTTTGCCATCACCGCTACTGGTCATGCTGCCCTGCAAAAATCCGTTTAAGGTTTTATCGAACAAATCGACGGCATCGGAAAATTCGCTAAAAGCGTTGTGCTTCTCCGCGTCGGTTTGCGCAACATGCAACATCAGCAAAGATTTGGTCATGCGCTGCGACAACATGCGCTGGCGGCCGGACAAATTAATAGCCAACGCACTCTTTTCCAGCTTTGCAGAAATCCAAAAATTAAGCCCCAGCGCCACCGCATCAAATACGATGAATAACACCACCGGAATGAAAATCGCCGGAAGCTTGCCGCGGGTCTTTTCGGTCATGTCAGGCGGCCGCTTATAAGCCCTGATCTACGCCACTTTGTAACTTGGGCCACGTACTGAATGCAAACACCCAAATCATGATGACGTTAAGTACCGGCACCAACAAAACCAGGACCCAGCTCCCATCAAATCCGGCTTTTTCCAAAATCCGATAGCCCAACCACAGGCAAAACAGCATGAATACCGGTAACAACACAAAAAATAGTTCCATGGCTAGCGCTCCTGTTTTGTGTTCGGCCACTCTTGGAAGGCCAATTGCAAAAACACGATCAATAATCCAAAGACCGGCAAAAACACTAGCGCCGCCCACGCTGGGTTTAGCCCGGCTTTTTTATAGATCAGGATCGCCGGAATCGCGACCATCATGCCCACAATCATGGCCTGAAGTATCTCGGGAAACATCAACATGACACCTCCTAACAGTTTTCGTTGCCTATCATTACACGCTTTCGGATGCGCGCCAATCCAATTGGTAACAAGCGTCCGCCGCGCTGAGCCAAGCCCATTCCGCTACCCATAAACCTGCTACCGCAGCCAAGCAACCATTTAAATAAATCAAAGGCCGAATTTCTCTTTCCCAAGGCGGAACCCCTGCCTCTTGGTAAAGCTTTTTTAGACAATGATGACCGGCTCGACCAGGTATTTTAAGGGTTTCGCCACCCCGCCTGGGCTCCACTGTCACTATCGCATTATTCCACAAGTTTTTAGATAGCCCGGCCGATGCAGTGCTTCTGGTCAATACATAGCCATTGCCTAAGGTTATCCGCTCCTGCTCTTGGTTCCACGGCTTTGCCTGAGTTTCTTTTTGTAAACGTTGCAGGGGGATGCAATACACTTTTTGCCGATATTTTCGGATCGAATGGCCTTGAATATTAATTTGCGGCAACGCATCGGCACGCCCACCAATCAACTGCTCAACCAGCGTTTGCAACACCGCCTGACTAGGCGGCTTTAAACCCATGCACCCCAACCATTGCCGTAAAAGACAATTCAGTTGCATTGCCGTGAAGGCTGATAAATCCGCGACATTGAAACTGCCATCGGTCGGATCTACAACCGCCTGCAAGGTCTGCGCCGCCCAAGCCTCTATCATCCGTGCCGCGTCGCCGCAATGCTCGGCCGAACGCGCAACCGTTTTATCCAGTGCAGGCCAGCGCTGTTTTAATAAGGGAAGAATGTCGTTACGCAGGTAATTGCGGTCGAAATCGCTGCTTTGATTACTGGGATCTTCCACCCATTGCAAACCTTGAGTTTGCGCATAGCGTTGTATCTCGGCCTTGGCCACATTCAATAGCGGCCGCAGCATTTGTCCCATCCCAAACGCACTGGTAATCGGCATGCCGGCCAAGCCTGACACGCCGGCGCCTCGGAACAATTGCAGCAACAACGTTTCCATCTGGTCCTCGCGATGCTGGGCCAGCAAAATAACATCGTCGACAGCCAATAATTCCCGTAGCGCCCGATAACGGGCCTCTCGTGCCGCCGCTTCCGGGCTTTCGCCGTTGTTGGCCCGCGCATCAACCGTTAACAATTCAAAATCTACACCTAAGCGCTCTGCTTGCCGACGACAATACTCACCCCATCCCGCCGACTCGGCTTGCAAGCCGTGATCGACATAAACGGCAATAATTTTGCCGGTGAGCGACGGCAAGCCAACGCATAAATCCAGCAGCACCGTCGAGTCCAAGCCGCCGCTATAAGCAACGAAAACTTTCCGGCACGTAACAGGTAATAAAGCGGCGATGACCTGAGAATTGAGATCGGGCATGGTTTACTCACAAAAAAGGCCGATTTCACTCGGCCTTTTAATGAACAACTAAATTAACTGACGGCTTTATTTGACCGGCTCTTCGATGTACGAACCAAAACGCATAATGCGTTGATAGCGTCTTTCCAACAGTAAATCCATATTATCCGCCTGTTGCTGCAGTTCGTTCAGATGTCTACATAATGCCTCTTGCAGATTGGCGGCAATTTTTTCGAAATTGCGATGACCGCCACCAACGGGTTCGCGAATCACTTCATCCAGAAAACCTTGTTCACGTACCCGGTCTGAAGTGATACCCATCGCTTCCGCAGCCAACTGGGCCTTATCGGCACTTTTCCATAAAATAGAAGCACAACCTTCCGGAGATATAACCGCATAGGTGCTGTATTCCAGCATCAATAATCTATCACCCACACCGATGGCCAATGCACCACCGGAACCGCCTTCGCCAATCACGGTGCAAATAATCGGGGTGCGCAATTTGGACATTTCGAACAGATTGCGGGCAATCGCCTCACTTTGACCACGTTCCTCGGCGCCGATACCCGGATAGGCGCCTGGGGTATCTATTAAACAGATGATGGGCAGTTTGAAGCGTTCGGCTAGCTTCATCACCCGTAGCGCCTTGCGATAACCTTCCGGACGCGGCATACCGAAGTTGCGATAAATTTTTTCTTTGGTATCGCGGCCTTTTTGATGACCGATCACCACCACCGGCTGACCTTCCAGGCGAGCCATGCCGCAGACGATGGCCGGATCGTCTGCGTAGGAGCGATCACCGTGCAGTTCGTGAAATTCGGTGAATATCAGATCGATATAATCCAGCGTATAAGGCCGGCCCGGATGTCTGGACAATTGCGAAATTTGCCAGTCCGACAAATCCGCGAAAATGCTTTCCGTCAAACTCTCGCATTTCTGCTCAAGCTGCTTCAAGGTTTCGGAAATGTCAAAATTGTTGTCGAGTTCGACCTTACGCAGCTCTTCTATTTTGGCCTGTAGTTCGGCAATCGGCTGTTCGAAATCTAAGAATTTTAAATCCATGTCAATCCGGCATTAGAATCAATAAAATGGTCGGCAATTCTAAAGAAAAATGCCGCCATTGCCTATTTGTTTTACCGAGTCCCCGCAAATGAAGAATGCTACCGCCTTTGACAATACCGCCTATGCGCCGCTTGCGGCCAGAATGCGGCCGACTACGCTGGACGATTTCATCGGCCAACAGCATCTACTGGGCAAGGGCAAATCGCTACGTGTGGCAATCGAACAAGGTGCGCCGCACTCGTTGGTATTTTGGGGGCCGCCCGGCGTCGGCAAAACCACTTTAGCCAAAATCATTGCCGCCAGCGCACATTGCCATTTCATCGAATTATCGGCAGTCATGGCCGGCGTGAAAGAAATCCGGGCCGCAGTGGCCGAGGCGGAAGAGGTCAAACAAAGCCGCAATCTGAATACCGTGGTATTTATCGACGAGATTCACCGTTTTTCCAAAAGCCAGCAGGATTCCTTGTTGGCCCCCATCGAAAGCGGCGCGATTATTTTATTCGGTGCCACCACCGAAAATCCTTCGTTCGAATTGAATAACGCTTTGTTGTCGCGCTTGCGGGTTTACGTGATGCGCAGTATCGAAGCCGAAGATTTGCAAGCCTTGTTGCACAACGCATTGACCGACAAAGTGCGCGGACTGGGCAGTCGGGATTTGCGGATCGCAGACGATATATTGGCCATGATCGCCAAAGCCGCCGATGGCGACGCCCGCCGCTGTCTGAACATCTTGCAAATCGCTGCCGATCTGGCGGAAAACCTCGACGGCCGGGAAACCGTCAATCGTGAAGTGCTGGACGAAGTGCTACTAGGCCACGCCAATCGCTTCGACAAAGGCGGCGATATTTTCTACGACCAGATTTCGGCCTTACACAAATCGGTACGCGGCACCGATCCGGACGCCGCTCTTTATTGGTTTGCCAGAATGCTGGACAGTGGTTGCGATCCTTTGTATATCGCCCGCCGAGTGATTCGCATGGCATCCGAAGACATAGGTAATGCCGACCCGCGCGGCCTGGAATTAGCGTTAAACGCCGCAAACGCTTACGAGCGCCTGGGTAGCCCGGAAGGCGAACTGTCGCTGGCACAAGCCATCGTTTACTTGGCCTGCGCGCCGAAAAGCAATGCGGTATACGTGGCCTATAAAGCGGCAATGGCGGACGCCCGCAATAGCGGTTCGCTGGAAGTCCCCATCCATTTGCGCAACGCGCCGACCAAATTAATGAAGGAACTGGGACATGGCGCCGAGTATCGCTACGCCCATGACGAGAAAAATGCTTATGCCGCCGGCGAAAACTACTTCCCTGAATCATTAAAAAACAGGCAGTATTATTTTCCGGTGGAGCGCGGTTTGGAGATAAAAATAAAAGAGAAACTGGGCTTTTTAAGGAAGTTATAAAAATTCAAACCCGCACGTAATCTACCGGCGTAGCTAAAATTGGCCAATGCGGAATAGATCATAAAAACGATGACAACTTTGATATTATCGACAGCGGCACTTTCTAACTCTTACCACTAATATCATCTAGGCAAAAAAAAACTCCCGTAGACCCATGAGACTACGGGAGTATGAACACAAGCGAATAATGAAAAATATCGCTTGCAAGTCTCTGACTATATTGAAAAACTTTCAATTCTTAACTGCTTGCACACGATTATTTAATAGAATCGTACTCCATAATGCCGCCACCCCAAACATCATTGTTGACAATATAAATTGCCCGGAAACAAAAGCGACTATACCTAAAAATGATACAGAACCGATAAATACATCTTTTTTTAATTCGTTCATTTGCGCCACCTAATATAAAAAATAATTAACAATTTAATAGTTTTTTAAATCATCCCAAATCTTCAATACCCTGTTCGAAAACGTGGCTTAAGTAAAACCTAAAATCGAATCATCCGCCACCGGCAATCGATAAATTTTGAATAGCTATCGCATTATTTTACTTTCAACAATATCCAGATCTACTGTAACCCTGATTAAATCTGGAGTTTGCTTATTGATGTTTATTGCGTTTTAAAACACCAAGTCAAATATGTGAATATATTCACAATCGAACGCCCACACTCAGTCTAGCTGCGTCAGAACCCGGTAAGCACCCGAAGTTGAAGTACACGAACACGGGCTTATAATGCATCCACCAACCCACGGAGCTTTTATGAAATTCAGTTCACGATTTAGTTTGTTTTTGTTGATGTTTGGCTTAGTCGCCTGCTCCAGCGCCTATTACAGCGGCCTGGAGAAAATCGGCATACCCAAACGCGAAGTGATGGTGCATCGCGTGGAAAAAGCCCGCGATACTCAAGAGGAAACCAAGCAACAATTTAAGTCGGCGCTCGAACAATTCACCGTGATGACCAATTTCAAAGGCGGCGATTTGGAAGCCACCTACAACAAACTGAACGGTGAATATGAGGCCAGCGTTAAGAAAGCGGCGGAAGTGAACAAGCGCATCGCTGATATAGAGGACGTCTCCAACGCACTATTCAGCGAATGGGAAACCGAACTAACCCAATACAGCAATGCTTCACTAAGACGGAACAGCCAGCAAAAGTTGACGGCCACCAAAGCGCACTATCAACAACTGCTAGCGGCAATGCGCAAAGCCGAAACCAAAATCGAGCCGGTACTCAGCGTATTTCGCGATCAGGTGCTGTATCTGAAACACAATCTGAATGCCCAGGCCATTGCTTCGCTAAAAGGTCAGCTGGACTCGGTTAAATCGGATGTATCGGCTTTGGTAGTGGAAATGGAAAAGTCGATTAACGAGGCAGATGCGTTTATCAAAACAATGGAAAAGCAATAACGCTCCGCGATTGAATTATTACGGCCAAAGCTAAGCGGAACAAAACTTACCCTCTCCACGGAAAGGGTAAGACACACAATTTCAGAACCTTATTCCTGATGCGCGAAACGCTTCCGCTCCTCGGCACTTTTACCGAGAGCCTTCGCCATCCAAGGCGGCGCAGCGTCAAACACTTTCTGAAACTCGGTGAGTTTCTCCACCGCATCGATCACATCGGGTTCCTTGATCGGATAAATATCGGCACGGATCACCTTGGCGGCCGCCGGCCCACCAATGGATTGCACAAACAATACGTGGCAATCCTTGATCATATTGGCCCGGAACAGATTTCTGTCGTCGGCGCTGTCGGCTTCCACTGTCGAGCGAATATCGATCAAGCGCATATCAGATCGGGACAATTGGTAGACCAAAAACCGAATACAGGAACCAAAATGACCGTTCAATAGCTGCCCGCTATTGGAGGCAATCGCCACCCGGATCGACTCCGGAATATCACCCTCTTTATAAGGCATGATTTCCGGCAGCCCCTCATCTTCGTCTTCCTCGCCCCACAAATACCGGACCGCCAGCTTGATGTTTTCCAGACCGATGCCAATATCTTCGCCGTCTTCCTCGCCATCCAGACTTCCGATGCCTGTCTTCAGATTGGTAACGGTAATCGATTTCAGTTTTTCGTCATCCAACGGCGAGCCGACTTTTTCGTGCAACACACCGATCAACTTCGGTACATCTACTCCCGGCAAAATCCGCGAAGCCAGTGCAATACGCAAAGCCAGATCTCGTGATAATTGTTCCATAGCGTCACCCTTAAAGTTTGTGCTGTTCTTTCCAGTCGGCATAGCCGCCGGCCATGCTGTAGACCTGTTGAAAACCAAAATCGCCGAACATTTCCGCCAAATGCTCGCTGGCATGGCCGTAATAGCAATAAATCAGCAAAGGTTTGGCCTTGTCGGCTTTTTTTAACAGCGAATCGCGCAATTGCTCGTGGACATGCATGGCATTGTCGATATGCCCGGCCCGATAATCCTTGAGATCGCGGCAATCCAATATCATCGGTTGCTGTTCAGCGATCAGCTTTTCGGAATCGACAGCGGAAATAGTTTTAAAATTTTTCATGGCGCATTCCCCAAAAAAGGTCCGCGGAACCCAACTTAAACCGGCCCAACGGCTAAATCTTTCTTAACCTCAATAGTTTGCGATAAAGCTGTCTCCAAACTGATAGGCTCGGCTTTGATTTTATAGCCCTTGGCTGCCTCATATGCAGTGATGACCTTGTCTTCGCCGGATTGGCCTTTCAGATCGGATTTTTCGATATAAAGCTCTTCCAGCATCAAATTCCAAACCATGCCTTCCTGATGCGGCAATAAATTGAAGACAACGCCGTCTAAAACGATTTGCGTTGGTTTGGCGATGTTTTGCACGTAAAACAGCGTGACGGTTTCAGGCGTCAAGGCATCCTTATATTTTTCAACGAATACCGGCAGATCCTCCAATTGGAAAAACAAGCCGTTGATAAACAGAATTTTGTCGCTGTCGGCTAATATCGCTGATTGATTGATCACCAGCTCCGGGGTTTTCCGGTCACGAATATTCGTCGACCCTTCACGCAACTCGCCTTCGACCAACACCAAGTCGCCGCGAAACGCCGAAATGCCGGCTTTGCTGGTTTTGCCAACTAAGGTAGTGATCCATAAAAGCCCTTGGCTGTCGTATTTTTCAAGTAGCATCTGCTTAAATCCCCAATGAAAGGTAATGAATGAAAAGTCGTTAACAGCATGCAAGCAAAACACTTGCCAGGACGACTAAAACCACACCAAACCCATGGTTGAGACGGTTTTTGCTTGGTTTTCTGATGGGAATCATTCGCGGAAACCGGCAGTTTGGCGGCGAAGCGACCCGACAATGTCGCAAACGCGACAATTATCGAATGATGATTATTTAAGATTTGTAGGATTTATAACGAATATCTTTATCGGCCTAGCTAACAGTCGCCGGTAGGCACCAATGCAGCCAAGATCACAGCATTACTCTTAAACACGGCTGTCGCATTGGCGCCCGGTTTGAGTGTAAGAGCCTCAGCGCTAATCTGGGTGATAGTAGCGGCAATGGTTTCGCCACTGGGTAATTGGATAATCACTTCAGAATCCACACCATCAAAATGGATGCGAATCACACGACCAGCCAGACGATTCCGCGCCGACAATCCATGAAACCCAAGATCATCATCACCCAACACCAAAATATCCGGCGCATTGACCAATAACACGGCGTCGCCGCCTACCTTCAATTGCAAATTTACACATGTTGCCAACGGCACACTGGCAACAACTTGCTCTCCCCCCTTCAATGACACAAATACTTCGACGTTTACTGCGCCAGAATGGATCTTGGCAATCGTTCCGAACAGCTGGTTTCCGGCACTGGTTTTAATCACCTGACGTTTCAACAAAAGCATTACATCCGGATCGTCGATCAAACTTTGATTGAGCTGCTGCAAAAGGGCGCGATGCTGATCCTCTAGGCGGGCAAATAGCTTGAGCAAGGACAAACCCGCCGCCGTTAGCTTGGTACCGCCTCCCTTGCTGCCGCCCGTCGCGGTGGCTACTAAAACCTTCGGAGCCAGATTATTTGCACGCTCTATCATCTGCCACGCACCTTTGTAGCTTAATCCAGCCTGTTTGGCGGCTTGATTGATAGATCCGCTTTGCTCTATTGCCCGTAGCAAGCTGATCATGCGCCGATCCAAAATGCCGGCTAGACGCAATTCACCTTCAAGCCAAGGGAGTTCTAGCGCCTTTGGATTTTTCTCTGGTGTAGACATTATTCAATTATTTATCTGATTTGAACAAAACGGATTGGCAACAAACACTATTTCCCACATTGAAATAAGTTATTTTTGTTTTTCGTTATTTACTTTTGTACATAACGAAAAGTAGACTGCCACCATTCCTTGGCCGTGATGAACTCCATAGCAAAGTCATACAAAAGCCAGGACATTATCATAAACCCAAGGCATTTAACCCGCTTAATAGGTAAACCATGGCCCCCAAAAACCGTTATCGCAAAGTCTGTTTTCTCACGGCAATGAGTGTGATCACAACGAACAGCCTCTATATTGACGTAAGTGAAGCGGCGGAAAATAAAACCTACAGCAAGCCGCCCATGGCCGCATTTTCCAGTCAGATGCAGGACGCCCTGCTGGGCAACGATAAATTCGAAAAGCCGGTCTGGAATCTGCACGACTCGCTAAATCTGCCAAAATGGCTGGATGCGTCTGTAGAGCAACGCACCCGTTACGAAACGATGGACGGCAACTTCAAGGCCAACGGCCGGGGCGGAGATCAGCAAATCGCCTTGCAAACTGCGCTATGGCTACAAGCGCACATCGCTAAATTCAGGATAGGTGCGGAATTTCTCGATGCACGCGCCTTGGGCGCCGATAGTGGTTCCAGCGTGAATAACACCCACGCGGATGCAGCGGACTTTATTCAAGGTTATCTGGCCTGGGCAGATCAAAACCTGTTTTACAGCGGCATTGGCGCTGATATTGTGGCGGGGCGGCAAACGCTGAACTTGGGCAGTCGCCGCTTAATTGCCCGCAATGCGATGCGCAACGACATCAACAGTTTTACCGGCGTAAAACTCCGGCTGCTGAATTACGATCAATGGCAATTTACCGGCTTTGTAACGATGCCGGTCAACCGCTACCCGACCGCTTCAGCTGATATTCTCAACGAGGTCCACGAGTTCGACGAAGAAGACACCCACACCTGGTTTTCCGGCGGCTTTTTGGAACTGTACAACTTGGCCTGGGGCGTCAACAGCGAAGTTTATCTATATCATCTCGACGAAGGCGACAGCATCCGCAACCCCACCCGCAATCGCCGCTATTTCACCCCCGGCGTACGATTTTTCCTGAAACCCAAAAAAGCCAATTTCGACTTTCAAACCGAAACCATCGGCCAGCTAGGCACCGTCCGTTCCAGTACTGCCGCCAGCAATGGCCGCGATTTGGAGCACGCGGCCTGGTACCAACATGCCGATGTCGGCTATACCTTCGATGCCCCTTGGTCACCGCGTTTTGCGTTGGAATACGACTATGCCAGCGGTGACGAAAACCCAAACGACAATCAAGACCAACGCTTCGACACCTTGTACGGCGCACGGCGCTTCGAGTTCGGCGCGACCGGTATGTATGGCGCATTCGCCCGCAGCAATATTAGTACGCCCGGCTACCGCATCACTGCGGCTCCGCGCAACGATGTACTGCTCGGCCTGAGCCATCGTTTCTATTGGCTGGCATCCAAAAAAGACAGCTGGACCACCGCCGGTTTGCAGGATACCAGCGGTCGCAGCGGCGATTTTGTCGGCCAGCAATTGGAATTGACCGCACGTTGGGATTTCAACAGCAGCCTAAATTTCGAAACCGGCTGGGCACATCTGTTCAAGGGCGAATTTGCCAAAAAAGCACCGTCGGCACCGACTGTTAAAGACGACGTCGATTACGTTTACGTGCAGAGCCAATTACGGTTTTAGCCGCTTTATCATTAAGGAGAAATAGCATGTCGTTTATCGCTTTAAACCGAATTCTTCTGGCCCTATCGCTGGCCGCGCTAAGCGCGATAGCGCAAGCCGAAACGACTTTAGTCGCGGTGGCGGCTAACTTTACCAAGCCAATGACGGAAATCGCCGAGGCGTTTGAAAAAGCCAGCGGCCACAGTGCCAAGCTTTCCTTCGGATCGTCCGGCAAATTCGTCGCCCAATTTGAGAACGGCGCGCCGTTTGAGGTGTTTCTATCGGCTGATGACAAAAGCCCGCTGAAACTGGAGCAATCCGGTTTGGCGGTAGCCAGCACCCGCTTTACTTATGCCATTGGTAAGTTGGTACTGTGGTCCAGCAACCCTAATTATGTGGACGAGCAAGGCCAAATTCTCAGCAAAGGTGACTTCAAACATCTGGCTCTGGCTGATCCGAAACTGGCACCTTACGGCGCAGCGGCAGTGGAAGTCCTGAAAAGCCAAGGTTTATTGGAAAAACTGCAACCCTTATTCGTGCAAGGCGAAAACATCGCCCAAACTCATCAATTTATCAGTACCGGCAACGCCGAGCTGGGCTTTGTGGCTTTATCGCAAGTGATAGAGAACGGCAAAATCGGTTCGGGCTCCGGCTGGACCGTCCCGAAACATCTGCATACTCCCATTCTGCAAGATGCGGTGCTGCTGAAAACCGGCGCGGAAAATCCAGCAGCGCAGGCTTTGCTGGCTTTTCTAAAATCACCGCCGGCATTAGCGATCATCGAGAAATACGGCTATGCCTTACCGGCGGTCAATTAATTTTCCACGCAATACCGTTATGAAACGGACTCCCCCACACTTCACGAGGAATTACTATGAAAACCAGCGCACGTAACCAATTTTCCGGCACCGTTAATCAAGTCATCATCGGTGCTGTCAACGCCGAGGTGCATGTTGGCTTAAAAGGTGGTGAAACCATCGTCGCCTCGATCACCAAAGAATCCGTTGAAAACTTGGCCATCGAAACCGGCAAGAAAGTCATCGCGTTGGTTAAAGCGCCGCAAGTGATCGTCGTCACCGATTTCGGCGGTTACCGGATTTCGGCGCGCAACCAGCTGGAAGGCACGATAACTGACGTCAAGCCCGGCGCGGTCAACACCGAAGTGGATATTGCCCTGCCCGGCGGCGACAAAATCGCGGCTACCGTCACCAACGATAGCGTGGAAACCCTGGGGCTGCGTAAAGGCCAAACGGCCACGGCAATATTCAAGGCCGGCGCGGTGATTCTTGGCGTGCAAGGCTAATAAAATGTGCGACCCGGCCACCAAGCCGGGTTGGCTTTAACCACCGGAGGTGGTCATGCTGCTGGAAATGAATGTCAAACTGCGTCGCGGTCATTTCGACCTCAGCACGCAATGTTCGGTGGGCGACATCAGCGTAGGCCTGTTCGGGCAATCCGGCGCCGGAAAAAGCACCTTACTGGGGTTGATCGCCGGCACTATCCAGCCGCAAAGCGGGCATATCACATTGGACGGCAAGATTTTGTTCGACAGCCGCAAAGGCATCGTAATGCCGCGCGAACAACGGCCGATAGGCGCTGTATTGCAAATCGATTGCGCCGACGCCAGTGAAACCGTGCGCGACAATTTAAGCGCCGCCTATTACCGAACCCTAAAACAGCGCCGGCTATTCAAACCGGACTATCTAATCAACTTACTGGAACTGGGCGCCAACCTGGACCAGCCTATCGAACGGCTCTCGGTTGGTGAGCGCCAGCGCGTGGCGCTAGCCCGTTCCCTGCTGAAATCGCCAAAACTATTACTGTTGGACGAAACCTTCGCCGCCATCGGCGATGGTTACCGCTCGCAACTGCTGCCGATTTTAAAACGCCTGCAAGACGAATTCGGCTTGCCGGTACTGTATGCCAGCCAGTCGCTGGGCGAGATTCTGGAATTGACCGACCAGTTGATCGTGCTGGAACATGGTCAGGTGCTGCGCAGCGGCTCCTTGCGCGAAGTGGCCAAACAACAAGGTATCTTGCGTTACCTTGGTATTCGCCAGATCGACAACATCTTGCCGATCAGTATTCGCAGTCACGATGTCCAGGCGGGTTGCAGTATGGCGGACAGTTTCGGTCTGCCGCTGGCATTGCCGCTACGCCCCCAGTTTGCAATCGGCAGCCACAGCCAGGTATCAATACGCGCCAACGACATCGCTCTGTCTCGGGCCTACATTGATGGCATCTCCATTCAGAATCAACTAAAAGGCCGGATCTGCGCGATCATTCCCAGCGGCGAAAGCCTGATCGTGCAAGTCGATTGCGGGGGGACTTTATTGGTGGAAATTACGCCGGGCGCCTGTCAGAGCATGGCGTTGCGGGAAGGCGACGTGGTGTATTGCCTGATTAAAACTCACGCCATCGTTTATCTGGCCGAGATGGACACCCTACCCTACCAACGCATTGTCAGCCACGGCGACGGCTACTATTATTTGAACAATGCCGGCGTCGACACCCACAGTGTTTTGGAATACCGCTACTGAATTCGGCGGTTTAAACGGCACCCAAACTGTCGCTGAGAAAAGTATCTAAGTGTTGTAGCGCGATTGCTTGCCCCGCTGCAACGGCATGGTCTGCAGCAAGGTTATAACCCCAGAGGGCGAGGAATAATTTCACATCCGCCAACTCCGGATGTTTTTGCACCCCATCGAGTGCCGGTAGGCGATCCTCAGTGAAATAAATCGGCTGGCCTGGATGCTGAGCTTTCAATCCTTTCAGAACCTCAGGTTTGCTGAGCTTGCGGTCCATCCCGAAAATCTTCTCGTCGGCCAATTCAATGTTGTTGGCTCTGAGGATTTCCTTGACGAAGCGTTCTTGCTTGGTCGTAATCACACACCACAAATGCCTCTGGCCCAAGCGCCGCAATTTTTCCGCAACCCCCGGATACAAAGGATTCTTGGCTATCCAATCGGCACGATCACTAGCAATCCAATTGTCGCGAGTATCACCGAACAGCTTTTTCAAATCGTCGATGCTTAAATGGATTTCATCCAGCATCCGTTGCACTTTAGCGGCGTAGTTGGCGTAAATAGCGGCAGTGCTTTTGCCCAAATACATGAGGCGGATGATCAGAATAGCTTCGTAACCCGTCTCGATAATCGGTCGCACTTCGCGAAACTGCTCAACGATAGCCTGAGGTACCGCGTCAGGCATGTCTTTCCAAATAGTAGTGCCGGCTTTCCAGCCGGTGATCGCGGTTTCAACTGCACTGTCGCAGACAACGCCATCAAAATCCAGTGCATAAATAATCGAATCGTTCATTGAAATTAGGGGTATCCGGAGTCACGGTAAGTGAGCGGTATTGTAACGGATGAAGCGGCGGATAATCTGGATTGCATCGCAAAACTTTCCAGTAATCGTGTCACCTTCAATCATTCTTAACCCTGCTCTTAAATACCCCTCGCCTTTTGTCCTTGAGGGCACAGAATTAATCGAAAGGTGATCCGACCTGGGCTTCGACGCGCTCAGCTCGCACGGAATACCCGTGATCAATAGGGCCGGGGTAAGCGCTACGAATCCCGCAAAAAAAAACAGGGGCGGAATACACCCCTGTTTTTAATCGCCTTTACAGTACCGCCAACAAAACAGTTGGCAGTTTTCCGAATACGAAGGCTACTTACTGACGAGAATACTGACGGTACCGGTTTTATTGGCGGTATCGGTGGCAACCGCTTTTATCGAATGGCTGCCGGCAGCCACTTTCTTGACATTCCAGCTATAGCTCAAGGTTTTGTTAGTCGTAGACGACACCAGCTTGTTATCGATATAAAGCTGCACTTTAGCGACGGCAACGTCGTCATTAGCAGCAGCAGAGATACTCACCACGCTACCACTCAGTTTCGCACCGTTAATCGGGTTAGAAATAGTCACGGTTGGCGCCGCTTGATCCGTGGTGCTTACCGTGGTTTGATTTTGTACGTTCACAGTCACGGCGCTTGATGAACCTTGGTTTCCGGAAGAGTCAGTCGCCACCGCCGTTAAATTGATATTGCCGTTTGCCACAGTCGTGGAATCCCAACTGAATGTGTAAGGCGCAGTGCCATCTGTTCCGACCAATTTACCGCCTGCGTAAAATGAAACCTGGCTTACGGCGACATTATCGTTAGCGTTAACGGCGACAGCGGCCAAACCACTTACCACAGAACCAGCAGTTGGAGATGAAATGGCAGCGGTCGGCGCGAGAGTATCTCTAGCCACTGTATTGAGCGCTAATTGCACAGCGGCGTTAGCATTGATACGTCCATAGCCATAGTTTGGATCAAAATTAACACCGGATACTTTATCCGCAGAATCTTTTAGTACCTTTTCGACATCCGCAGGCACCAAGTTGGGATTTGCGGCTTGAATCAACGCGACTACACCGGCTGTCACAGGGCTAGAAAACGAGGTCCCGTTCCAATTGGCATATCCGCCACCTCTCAGAAGCGTGGCAATAGAAGTGCCGGGAGCTGCGACATCAATAAAGGCGCCATAGTTGGACCAACTGGCCTTCACATCATTCCAATCGGTTGCTGAAACAGAAATCATGTAGGGGTTATCGGTATAACCGGGATCCACTCCGTCGTTGGCGCCTGCAACAACCACTATTCCGCCTTTGGAATTCATATACTGGGCCGCCGATGACACCGCCGAGCTACCACTCACCCCATAACTGATATTTGCGACATCGGCACCATTATCTGCCGCCCAACTCAAACCCCTAGCTATATCGCTCCAATAAGCGTATCCCGTAGAATCGTTAGTAATCCTCACCGGCATCACTTTAGCATTCCAGGCCACGCCGGCAACCCCAGTAGCGTTATCGGTGACAGCCGCCGCTGTACCGGCAACAGCCGTACCATGACCATTGATGTCAGAGGTATCAGAGCCGCCGTCCACGGCATTCCAGCCCGGAATCATATGATTAGCCAAATCCGGATGCGAACCATCAACGCCGCTATCCAATACAGCTATAGTAATGCCATCAGCTTTGGAAACATCCCAAGCCCCAGGCGTTTGTATTTTTGCTAAATGCCACGCACCGGCAAAATTCGGATCATTCGGGGTAGTCGTACTCATGGGCTGAACCATATCCAGCTCAGCGAACTCGATATGGGGATTTTTTGATAATGCCCGTACCACCGCTTCTTCCGCTTGTTCAGGAACGCTAACGATATGAACCGGCAAATTGCCGATCTTTTCGCTGCTTTTACCTTGATTGCCCCGCAGAATTTTTTCAAACTCCGCATCCGACAAACCCGCATTGGGTTTAACTAAAATTTGCCCTGGTTTCCAGGTTTTGGCGACGTTACCAGCTGACGCCGGCAACTGTTGCATATCCTGATTTATTTGCAAAATTTCCTGGTCTAGCAAGTATTTATCAAGATAAATGATTGCGGGCACTGCCAGTAGCGCGACACCTAAAGTGATGTATAAATTTTTTTTGTTCATGACTGTTCCCCTCGTTTTTGTTTTGAATATCCAAATCTTAAACACCTCATCCTTGGCTTCTTTGCCTTGAGGCTTTCTGAACGTAAGCTAATTTGAATGTTCTGAATTAGCTTTCTGCTTGGAAGGAAGTCTAAAAAAACTGGGCTGCCATTACTGTGACTTTGCTTTCAGAATCACCATAACAACAATGGGGTAACACATATTGCTAAAGCTACCAGACAATTTCTGGAAAAAAAAACGCCGGATTAACCGGCGTTTTTTAGGTGTGTAAACAAGTCGGACAATCAGACTTTGCTTTTACGTGACAAACCCATGCCCAACAAGCCCATGCCCAGCAAAGCTACAACGCTTGGCTCGGGCACGCTGCCTTGACCACCGCCACCGCCGTCGCGTGTATAGTTACCGATCAGGAAGCCACTATCCGAGCAACCTGCACAACCCGCCGTACTTAGTGATTGCAAATGCGCACCCAATTGACCGGCAGGTAACGTAGCTTCCGAGCTCTGTAGTGCCGCTGCGGAATAAAAGTCATCCAAAGTCCAATTGCGGTTTAAGGTTGCTGTAAATAACAAATTCACGGTATTTGTTACGTCCGCAGCATTGGGTTGGCCTGCCGGATCGAGTGCTTGAAATGAAAACGAAGGATTGAAACTCCCTCCACCTTGAACTGTTGCAGGAGATTGAATCTCCCAGCCAACTGGATTGTATCCCCCAAAAGTTACATCCGCGACGTTGACCAACGACCCCAAGTTGAAATAGAACTCGTCAAGCTTTGCATTCGGATGTAAAGGCGAAGCGATATCCACTGTCCAACTAGCGACTGTGTCTACGACATTAATGCCGACGTTGATGAACAGATTGTCCGGATTATTGGTTCTGGGATCGCCTGTTAGGCTACCCGCTACGCTAAATGAAGCCGCTTGAGCGCCGCCCCCGAAAATTGCCGTTGACGACAATAATCCCGCCAAAAGCATGTGTTTAATTTTGGTTTCCATGATGATCCCCCGCAAATAAATTTGTAAAACGTCGAACTATTTCTTTGACTATGATTTCGTGAAAAAGGCACAAAACCCTGAAAATACCTAAGCAAATAGTAGACCATAAAAAATTTATGCTATAAAACATATACTTAAAAACAAACACCCCCCAAAAAACAACACAGCCTGTAAATTTTTTCGTCAGAATTTGCTTACATTACCGTGCATTACAATTCAAACCTACCTGAGCATCAACTAAGAAAAACTGCGTCGTGGCATCAACTTAATCGGTTTTTCCCCAGGGATTTTCATTAAGTTTTTTTTTGCAAATTCAATGCCAGAACGCTTTTGCAAAGCAATTTCAGGAAAAAATCCCGACGCATTGTCATAAAAATTTAACACTACCCCGAACCACAATTTTCATTTGGAAATTCAGCATTTTTGCCTGTAAAAAAAACTGACAACACACTTACGCTGTTTAATGTTTTGCCAGTCATGATCAATTGACCCAATCGAAAAATTGAAACTTCGTTTTTTTAATACAGAAAACCTACCTGGGAGAATGCACCGTGGCTAGTGCTGCCCAAGCGCGCGCCTTGCGACTCGACAAATCAACTATTTCAACGATCTATGGTATAAAGCGCTGCGATTTAATCGTAGCGCTTCCATCATGCTTTGGAATACAAGCCGCGGAAGCTATGCCTAGAAAGCCAATCGGTAACGCTGTAGGTGTTAGTTAGTTTTGGATTAATAACAATATTGAGGGGGACAAATCATGATAGAACTTCTGGTAATCTTAGGGCTGGCAGTAGTCGGTTGGCTGGTCTGGAAAGGCAAACTAAAACTCAAGCCCATCGGCAAGACGCCGGAGAATAAACAGGCGACACCACCTCAACCTGCAGCTTCCCGTGCAGCCAATTCCCCTTCGCAACCGAATACCGCGTCGCCAACCACTCCAATAGCGCAAGAAATCGAGCCCCCGGTAGAGTCTCCCATCCAAGTGCCTGAACCAATTGCCGAACCCGCGCCACAGGCGCCAATCGTCACAGCAGTTACCGAAGAGCCGAGAACACCGACGAAAGAAGAGCCGGCAATCATAATGCCGGAAGATTCAGTATTAAAACGCCATTATCTGGCAGCATTGCAAGTGGAGAAAGAGGCCCTCAGCAATCCCTATCCCACCGACTCCGTGCTGCGCCGTCACTACGAAACGCTGCACAAAATCGCATCGCCTCAGCATTCACAAGCGGTGGACGAATCGGCGCCCTCCCAGCCGGAAGCTGCGGCGCAGCCAGCCAGCCCTGTAGAAGCGGTTCTGCCTGAAGATTCGTCAGTGCAGACGCAGGACCTTGAGCAATTACGCCGCGAAATTTTAGCCGAATTGCCAACACCGCCTACCGACTCGGTGTTGAAACGTCACTATGACAGCTTACTGCAAACCAAACTGCAACAACGGCTAGCCTCACAATAGGCACTGAGAAATCTCGGCAGGTTTCAACAGCCGCCCGTACGCCAGGACGCTATGGGCGGTCGTCCCGCGAAAGAGTTGCCTAGGCGCTATACCTTCAAAGCCCATTAAAATTCCTGGTAAGCTCCCATGGACATATGGGTATGTTGGCGCTACAGATTTTTGACAATCCGATGAATGACGGTATGCTGGGTAAATCTTTGTCTATGCATCTTGATGGGGATACATAGACTTTAAGAAGCGCCATCCCAACGTTTACGACAAGCACAAGTAATTCGATAACTGACCGGCATCAGCATGAATGACATATACCAATTCTCGGCGACTAACATTAACGGCGAAACTGTCGCTTTGGCAGATTACCGCGGAAAAGTACTGCTAATCGTCAACACCGCCAGTCGATGCGGCTTTACCCCGCAGTTCCGTGGCTTGGAAGCGCTTTACCAGACCTATAAAAGCCGCGGCTTAGTGATCCTGGGGTTTCCGTGCAATCAATTCGGCCAGCAGGAACCAGGCGATAGCCAAGAAATTGCCAGTTTTTGCGAACTGAACTATGGCGTTAGCTTCCCCATGTTCGAAAAAATCGACGTTAACGGTAACCACGCACATCCGCTGTTCGAGTATTTGAAAACCGCAGCCCCGGGAATCCTGGGTTTAAATGCCATTAAATGGAATTTCAGTAAATTTCTGGTCGGCCGAGATGGCAAGGTTTTTAAACGCTATGCGCCGATAGACACGCCGGCAGGTATCAGTAAAGACATAGAGCGCTTACTGAGTAAGAGCGACGCCCCCGTTAAGGCGTAGCAAAACTTTTCACCCAGTCGCCCGGCCTTACTGCACCGGCAACCGCCGTTGAATCCAGGGTACCCGCCGCCGTAGCAGCACTAACGTCGGTTATCGTCAAGATGCCTTGCGACTCGCCCAAACCCGCTCCCGCCGTACCGCCGGCGGACGCCGAATAAATCATCAGCTTATCACCGACTCTGATTTTATCCTGGGCGCCGGCGGCAATCACGATCCGGTTGTTGCCGGCTTGTATCACCCGGGTGGTAAAGGGATAGCAGCCGAATAATTTGTGAATATCTTCACTGGCCTGCTGAATGATCTCGCTGATGGCGTGACCGGCCGACGTGGAGTTGAAACGCTCGCTACCCACCGTATAGCCGCTCGGCAGCGAGACGTCGCCCAGGATGGAATCGGTATAACGATGTTGAAACAGCAAGGCACCGCTAAAACCGTCGTAAACAAATACGTCAATCCCAACACTACGGCGAGCGACAAAATCCCGGACCATGGATTTTAAATCCGCCAGTGCGCCGCTACCACGCACATATTCTGTAGACTCCACCCGAAAATCGCGAATCACGCCCGATAACACGAACTGCGCGTTCTGTTGCTTGGCAATATTCAGAATAACCGACTCACCACTACCCTCGGCAAAGCGAATCTCCGGCGCCATGTCGGGCCGGCTATATAAAGAGGTGTTGGTCAGATTACGGCCGATAAAATCGCCGGTTTCCATCAACTGGTTATTAATTTCTCGGGGAATGCCGCTGTATAAATCCTGGCTTTCGGTACCGCTGATTTGATCGGCATTCATGACCGGAAAACCGGTGGCGACTATTTTTTTCCGATACGGCGAGCCGCAGCGCTGCTTATCGGACAACACGGCCAGCACCTGCACATGATAAAGATCGGCATCCTGCCATTCGTCGACCACCTTAATATCACTAACCAGCATCGCCGAGTTATTGTTGCGTTTAAGCTGCATAGATGCCTGATGCACCGCATCGTCGATAGCCGCACGGCGGGCTGCTTCGATACCGCCGCCAACGATTGGCGCACTGCCTTGCACGCTGACCTGCTGACCAGACACGGCAACGCCATTCTCATCGCCGCCCCGCTTACTATTACCGCTGCTGCATGCAGCCAGCAAAGCGATCAGTAACACTGTTAGCAAGTTTTTATAAGGCACTATAAAATCCGTTGATCAACAAATACTGAAATATCGTCCGCAAGCCGGTGTTGGCTATCCATTCCACATCGTACAGACCGGCTTCCAGCAAAGTATCGTCCACGACATTGGGCTTTTTGGAAAAGCCAGACACATAATATTGATCGCTACAATCGCGTGCGCCGCAGGCCAGGTTGGCCGAAGTCACCGTTGCCGTTTTATAGCCCAGCCGGGTAAACGCCAGCTTGTTATCTTCCTGTAGACACTGGCCGACGACATAGGTATCGCCGGACATGCATTGGTAAAAACGCGGGCTAAGACGCAATTCCAGCGTCGTTTTTAAATTGTCTCTGACAGTCCGATAATCGGCGGCACGCGCTTCGCGTAAATAACTATCCAGATAAACCCGGTAAACCTCGTCGCGCATCACTTGAGCGCCGACCGTGGTTTGATTGCCCAATTTTTCTTGATACAGCAAATCCGCCAAGCCGCGATAGGCATCCAGTTTGGCAGCTTGTTGCGCCTGTAACCAGCGCTGATTAACCGCCAGCTTGCCGCTATCGTCGAAACGGCTATAACCGGTAGCGCGCAGGGCTTTACCGGCTGACGGCGACGGCGCCTCGGCACTTTTACCGCCCACGGACGCGCACCCCGTCGCGACTGCCATTACCAACAGCAAACAGATTGTCTGAAACGCTTTCATAACCCCTCCTCCTACTCGCCTAAGTCATCGACTACTTGGGCTTTTTCTTGAGGGCGGATGACAAATTATGCCCTTGAGCCGGTTGAAATTGCTTTCAGCAAATCGCGGCAAAAACTAACCGTGCGTCTTGTCGCCGGCCACTGACCAGAGTTTTTCCAGCTGATACAGTTCGCGGGCTTGACCGGTCATCACATGCACGATCACATCGCCCAAATCCAACAAGATCCAATCGGAACTTTGATCGCCTTCCAATCCTAGCGGCTGCTGCCCCTGCTCCTTGACCTTTTCCACTACATAATCACACAGCGATTTGGCGTGCCGAGACGAGGTACCGGTGGCAATGACCATATAATCGGTAATACTGGTTTTGCCACGCACATCGATAGTCTTGATGTTAAGGCCTTTACGGTCGTCGAGCTCGGTTTCGACCAGCTTAAGTAATGCTTCTGTTTGCATTCAATTTCCTGTGTGATGAATGAGGGGTTGATATAAATGATGCCGTCGAATCAATTCGATGACCCGCTCGGGCAGTAAAAATTGTGGATCGCGCCCGGCAGCCACCAGTTCGCGGATTGCGGTAGCAGAAATCGCCAGCGCGGTGACTTCCTGGAAGGTTAACAGTCCTGCATTCTGCCGGCTTAATTGGGCTCGGTCTTTGGCGATTCGTTGTTGTAAAAACGCCGATAGCGCCGATCCGGCATAGCCCGGTCGAGTCATCACCACGATGTGCGCATAATCGAATAAGCGTTGCCATTGATGCCAACGTTCCAAACCGGCAAAGGCATCGGCGCCGATAAACAACAGCAAAGGCGTATCGCCCATTTCGTTGCGTAAGGAATGCAGCGTATCCACCATATACGATGGCCCCGCCCTATCCAACTCGCGCCGATCAACGCTAAAGCCGTGAGTATCGGCGACGGCGACTTCCAGCATTTGCAAACGCAGGTGCGCCGGCACGTCGGGTTCGTCTCGGTGCGCCGGCAGACGGCAGGGAATCAAGCGCAGCTGCTCCAATTCAAACAGCTCTTTCACTTCCAGCGCGGTGCGCAAATGGCCGTAATGGACCGGATTGAACGTGCCGCCGTAAACCCCGATCATTATTGGCGGATATGCCCGTCGCCCAGCACGATAAATTTCAACGAGGTCAAGCCATGCAAGCCAACCGGGCCGCGCGCATGCAGCTTGTCGGTACTGATGCCAATCTCCGCACCCAAACCGTACTCAAAGCCGTCGGCAAACCGCGTGGAGGCATTGACCATCACCGAGCTGGAATCCACTTCGCGCAAAAAGCGCCGCGCCAAAGTGTAATCCTCGGTGACGATGGCCTCGGTATGAGCCGAGCTGTAGGTATTGATATGCGCTATCGCCTCGTCGATGTCCGCGACAATCTTGATGGACAAAATCGGCGCCAAATATTCGGTATGCCAATCTTCTTCAGTCGCGCGTACAGCGTTTTTGATCAAGGAACAGGTTTTCAAGCAACCGCGCAGTTCCACGTTTTTTGCCGCATATTGTTCGGCCAAAATCGGCAACACCGTCGCGGCGATACTTTCCGCCACCAGCAAGGTCTCCATCGCATTACAGACGCCGTAGCGATGGGTTTTCGCGTTCATCGCAATCGCCACTGCTTTATCCAAGTCGGCTTTGCCGTCGATATAGACATGGCAAATACCGTCCAGGTGCTTGATCACCGGGATAGTCGCTTCGCCGCTGATCCGTTCGATCAGGCTTTTGCCGCCACGCGGCACGATCACGTCAACATAATCCTGCATCGTAATCAGCTCACCGACTGCGGCCCTATCGGTGGTTTCCACCACTTGCACAGCCTGCTGCGGCAAACCGGCAGCGGCTAATCCGCTGGCAATGCACACCGCAATCGCTCGATTGGAATGAATCGACTCGGAACCGCCCCGCAAAATACAGGCGTTGCCCGACTTCAAGCACAAGGCCGCCGCATCGACAGTAACGTTAGGCCGCGATTCGTAAATAATGCCGATCACACCCAAGGGCACGCGCATTTGCCCCACCTGAATCCCGCTGGGCTGATAGTTAAGATTGGTAATTTCCCCAACCGGATCGGGCAGCGCGGCAACCTGCTTCAGGCCTTCTATCATGGCTTGGATGCGGGCTGGTGTCAGTTCCAGACGGTCCAGCGACGCCGGATCCATACCGTTCTGTTTGCCCGCCGCCAGGTCTTTGCGATTTTCGCTGGCTATCTCGGCGCTACCGGCGGCGATAGCCTCGGCAATTTTCAATAAAGCGCTATTTTTCCGCCCGCTCTCGGCCTTGCTGATCTCGCGGCCGGCCGCTCTGGCCTGTTGCCCCAATTGCTGCATGTACTGTTTAACGTCCACAATTATCGACCCGATGAATTGGAAAAGCCGGCATTATAGCAAGCCGGGCCAAGTTACAACGAATGCGGCAAACTCAACGCCCTTTCCTGCCGTAAATTCGGCACTGCACGACAGAGCCCTTCCCATTGCCAAGCCAGAACCGAGCTCGTAGACTGCAACATTGGATTAACACCCACTTTATTCAAAGGTACCCTGAAATGAGTCAGCTTTTTTCGCCTTATTCCCTCGGCACGGTTACGCTGCCCAACCGTATCGTCATCGCGCCGATGTGTCAGTACTCGGCAGTCAACGGCGAAGCCAGCGATTGGCATTTAATGCATCTAGGCAATTTGGCGATGTCCGGCGCCGGCTTGTTGATTATCGAAGCCACGGCCGTGGAGCCGGAAGGCCGCATCTCGCCGGCCGATCTCGGCCTCTGGTCGGACGACACCGAAGCCGCTTTGGCCCGGGTGTTAACTGCGGTGCGAAAATATTCGCAGATACCCATAGCGATTCAGCTGGCACACGCCGGCCGCAAGGCCTCCACCGCCGCGCCCTGGGACGGTGGCGGTCTGGTCAATATCGAACAAGGCGGCTGGCAGACCGTCGCACCGTCGGCACTGCCTTTTATGCCGGACGACCCCGCGCCGACTGCGCTCGATGCCAGCGGATTGCAACGCATCGTGCAGGCGTTTGTATCGGCCGCCAAGCGCACGCATAAATTGGGGCTGGACGCCATCGAGATACACGCCGCCCACGGTTATTTGCTGCACGAATTCCTCTCGCCCTTATCCAATCAGCGTGACGACGAATACGGCGGCTCGCTGGAAAACCGGATGCATTTCCCGTTGGCGGTATTCGACGCGATGCGGGCTGCCGTACCAATGCAAATACCCATCGGCGTGCGAATTTCCGCGACCGATTGGGTGGACGGCGGCTGGGACTTGGCGCAAAGCGTGATCTTTGCCAAAGCCTTGCAAGCACGCGGCTGCGCGTTTATCCACGTCTCCAGCGGTGGCCTGTCGCCACTACAAAAAATCCCGGTTGGCCCCCATTACCAAGTGCCGCTGGCGGCGAGCATCCGAGCAGCAACCGGCCTGCCCACCATTGCCGTCGGCCTGATCACAGAAGCGGAAGACGCCGAAGCCATCGTCGCCGACGGCCAAGCTGATATGGTGGGCTTAGCGCGCGGCATACTCTACGATCCACGCTGGCCCTGGCATGCCGCCGCCAAACTGGGCGCCCAAGTCGCAGCGCCGCCGCAATACTGGCGCTGTCAGCCGCGCGAACAAAAGGCTTTATTTGGCGACATTCGCTTTCGGCAACGCTAAGATTTTGACTGGCTTAACCACGTCAATCAGTCACATAATAAATTCGTCCATGTAGTTGTAACCGGCTGTATTTGAATATTGGAGATTCATGCGTTTTTTAGGCACTGCAAACCCCGCTTTTCTAAGACTGTTAACGTTTCGCGTACTGATCGTGCTGGCCTATCAAATCGTGGCGATTGTGGTGGGCTGGCATATCTACGAACTGACGCACGACCCGCTGGCCTTGGGCCTGATAGGCCTGGCCGAAGTGGTCCCGTATTTTTGCAGCGCGCTGTTCGCCGGTTACGCTGTCGATCATTACTCACGGCGCTGGTTCGCGATTTCAGCGTGTTTGCTGTTATGCCTCAACGCCTTGACCTTGACCGCCATCGCCGCACAATGGATTCCCGATAATCCGCTGGTATTGATGTACGGCTCCATAGCCGTCACCGGCGTGGCGCGGGCCTTTATCGGCCCATCTTACAGCGCACTGTTCGCCCTGGTTTTGCAACGTGAACAATATGCGCGCGCTGCCGGCCTAGGAAGTTCGGTATTTCAGTTTGCTTTAGTCGCTGGCCCGGCACTGGGCGGGATTCTGGTCGGCTGGGCCGGCAAGACTGTGGCTTACGGCATTTCCGGTGGTTTATGTGTGTTGGCCGCGCTGGCTTTGCTGTCCTTACGCATCAAGGAACCGCCGGCAGCGGAAAGCGCGCCGATTTTTACCAGCATCGCCGAAGGCCTGCGCTTTGTATTCAATAACCAGATCATCTTGGGCGCGCAGTCGCTGGATATGTTCGCGGTATTGTTTGGCGGCGCGGTAGCCATGCTGCCGGCCTTCATTCACGACATATTTCATTACGGCCCGGAAGGCCTGGGGATTTTACGTGCAGCGCCCGCCGTTGGCGCGGTGATGACCGGCTTGTTTCTAGCCCGGCATCCCCTCAACAAGCAAGCCGGACGCTGGTTGCTGATCGCCGTAGCCGGCTTTGGCTTGTGCATGATCGGCTTTGCGCTTTCGACCAGTTTTTGGGTAGCAGGCCTGGCCTTACTGTTGTCTGGCATTTGCGACGGGGTATCGGTGGTGATGCGCACCACCATCATGCAATTGGCCACGCCGGATAATATGCGCGGCAGAGTCGCGGCGATCAACGGCATATTCATCGGCTCATCTAACGAACTGGGTGCGTTCGAATCCGGGGTTGCCGCTCGGCTGCTGGGCTTGGTACCGTCAGTAGTGTTTGGCGGAGGCATGACGCTGTTGGTAGTGGCGGTTACGGCTAAATGCGCGCCTAAACTACGCAGGCTGGAGCTTAATCAGCTCCAGTAATCTTCGTGTCAATTGCCCAAAACAGCGGTTTTATTCAGACTTTTTTCCGCGCATCAATAAAAAACCCGCGCCAATCGTGGCTACCACTAAAACTAACATCAAGATCGGATGTTGATAAAACATGTCAAAAAATGCACCGGTGCTTTGCGATGTACCTCTGTAATACGGTCCCATGTCTCCCCCTGAATACCTGACTTAAACCCAATTTCGCCAAAACGGCGAAACAAATCTGGAATTTACCTTGGAAATTGGCGTTGTCCAATTTCGCTGAGACAGCATCGCTATCTCGCGGACGGGATTATCCGCTTTGCCCGGCGTCACGGGTTAAGGGTGAGATGATCCGGACCGATGCAGGAGGTTGAAGCCGCCCATCATGATGATGGGCGGCCTGATGGCTCAGTAGTCGCCCGTTAAACTCGCGTTGGTTACTGCTCTTTAAGAATTTAATGTCATAAGACTTCGCGAGAAACCGGATTTTCCGGCTATTTTTCGGACCCCGGCTATGACAATGCTTGCTTTAAGAGCAGTATATAAAACGGGAAACACCACGCTTTACCGATCTGCGTTTCGGCGTTGAAGTCACCGTGTACATCTACAACCGCTAAACAAATACAAGCGGAGTTAACATAACCAGTTACTCCGCTTTTTTCCCGCATAAATTGGCATTGAAGCGGCCTGAACTAACGAAAGTCCGTACCCGCGAGAACAGGCCGTAAAATTCGCAAGCTCTAAGGTCTGCAAAGTAGCGCAACCTGCCAGTACCTCAACATAGCGAACCACTCAGCAGCCAAGCCCCAAGCCGTTCATTAGTCCAGCCGCGACACCTTTATGGGTTCCGGCATCATCCAAGCCACCAGCATCGATAAAGCCGCGCATGCGCTAACGTAGTATGCAAACCATTCCGCGTGTCCCAGGCTTTTCAGCCACAGAGCCAGGTACTCGGCGGTGCCGCCGAATATCGCTACGGTCAAGGCGTAGGGAAAGCCAACCCCCAAGGCCCGAATATGCACCGGAAACAGCTCGGCTTTGACAATGGCGTTAACCGACGAATAGCCCGAGACAATCAACAATGCACAAACATACCATCCCAATGCCGACTCCAATGTTTGCGCGTGGCCCAATAGATCAAGCAATGGCACAGTAAACAGGGTTGCGCCAGCGCCAAAGGCAATCAGCATCTTGCGGCGGCCGAGGTAGTCAGAAATTAAACCGAACAGCGGCTGTAGCAACATGAATACGATCAAGGCTAGCGTGCAGATTGTGGTGGCATCGTCCTTACTAAAGCCGGTGGTGTTGACCAGATACTTTTGCATGTAGACGGTAAAGGTGTAATACGACAAGGTCCCGCCGGCGGTCAATGCCACCACGGTCATTAACGGTTTGGGGTAGTTCAACAGTTCCCGCAGCTGGGCGCGTTGGGAGGGATAAGTATGTTGTTCGACAAAAGCCGTGGTCTCGGCCATGTTACCGCGTAAGCCCATCGCCACCACCGCCAGTAAGCCGCCGACGATAAAGCCGATACGCCAACCCCAATCATGCAGCTCTGCGCTGCTCAGCAGGCATTTTTGCAGCAACATCAATAAACCCAAAGCCAGAATTTGCCCCAAGACGATGGTGACATATTGAAAACTGGAGTAATAGCCGCGCCGCTCGGGTGCGGCCATTTCGCTTAAATAAGTGGCGGAGCTGCCGTATTCGCCGCCGATACTAAAGCCCTGCAACATGCGGGCGAACAATAACAAGGCCGGCGCCCACATACCAATTACCGCATAGCCCGGCGTGCAAGCGATGATTAACGATCCTAAACACATCAAGCTGACCGAAAGCAACAAAGCGCTTTTCCGGCCTTTGCGGTCCGCCAGACTGCCGAGCAACCATCCGCCCAAAGGCCGAAAAATAAAGCCTACCGCAAATATCGCCGCATTATTCAGCAACTGGGCGGTTTGATCGGTTTCCGGGAAAAAAGCCGGAGCAAAGTACAAGGCAAACGCCGCGTAAATGGCCCAATCAAAATATTCCACCAGGTTGCCAACCGAGCCGCTGAAGATATTGAACAGCCGCCTTGTTTCCGAGTACGGGACATTGGAATGAGACATGTCGTTTAAGCCGATGAGTTTTTGCACATCTTAACTTACGCCCCCCGTTGAACCACACCCATTTCGATGGCGTTTAACAGGGCCGATCCATACCTCAACGGCGGGGCCAGGGGGATTTAGGTGATTTCACGCATTCCCAAACAAAATACGCCAAATCACGCATTTTAGACATCAGGTTTCGAAGCAGCGCACTCCCCGGCTCGACCATGCGCCTGAGCGTGAGCAACTGTAAGAAAATGATTTTATTTGTTTTTTTAAAGCCCTAAACAGGAAAACGCCTAAATCAACGACTTCGGAGCGGTTCTTGCTTACTTTTGAGTTTGCAAAAAAAGCGGGGCCGCTAGGCCGAAAGCATTAACGGCAATGCGTAAGACCTTTTGTAAACTGGGCATGTAAAACTAAATCGATGAGCACAGAGTGTATTGACGACGGCCAACAAGACCTCACCCGCCTGTATCAGGACCACCACCCCTGGCTGCTGCAATGGTTGGAAAAACGGGTGCAGGACCGCCTGCAGGCGGAAGATCATGCCCAAGATACATTTCTGCGCGTCATCGCCGCAAAAGACACACCAAGTCTCAACGAACCCCGTGCCTACCTGACCACCATCGCCAAACGCCTGCTGATCAATCACTGGAGGCGCAACAGTATCGAACAGGCTTATCTGGCGAGACTCGCGGCCTATCCCGAGGAGCGGGTCATTTCGGCGGAGGATAGCGCCATCGTGCTCGAAGTCTTGCGGGAAATCGACGAATTGCTCAATCAACTACCGGCAAAAGTGCGTAAGGCTTTTTTGTTGGCGCAACTCGACGACCTCACTTATGCCGAAATCGGTCGGCAATTAGGCGTCAGTGACCGCATGGTCAGAAAATACATGGCACAAGCCATGTTTCAGTGCCTGAGCGCCGGGTTTTAATCCCAGATGCAACAAAAACGCCCCCTGGAAATCGACCCGCGCATTCTGGCTGAAGCAGCCGAGTGGTTTGCGTTATTCCGATCCGGACGAGTGCAAGCCAATGAAACCGCGCAATGGCAAGCCTGGTTAGCCGCACATCCCGACCATCAAACCGCTTGGTCCAGAGTGGAATTTCATATTGATCGCTTCAAATCGCTGCCGCCCAAAACCGCGTTAGCCGCTTTAAGCGCGCCTGATTTGCAGCGCAGACGCGCCATTAAAAACTTGGCACTGCTGGGTGCCGTCGGCTTAACGAGCTGGCAATTTTCCCGTGCTCGCTACTGGCAAGTCTGGACCGCGGATTACCATGTCGCACAAGGCCAAATCCAAACGATCACTTTGGCGGACGGCTCGACAGTGGCGCTGGACAGCGGCAGCGCCTTGAACGTGGCATTCAGCGCTGATTTGCGGCGCTTGCAACTGATCTCCGGGGAAATTTATATCGAGACCGCCAAGGATAACGCGGGTTGGCAGCGACCCTTTGTGGTCGATACCCAGGATGGCCGGGTTCTGGCGCTGGGCACCCGTTTTAGCGTCAGCCAACAAGCCGACCGCAGCGAGGTCACGGTGTTTGCCGACAGCGTAGAGATTCAGCCAGCCCATCCTAACAGCCCTAAACAGCAGCTACATGCCGGACAAAATACCCAATTTGCAGCTGATCGCATCGAACCCATACAGCCAAGCAAACTCGACAAACCCGCCTGGACCCAGGGCGTCATCGTCGCTGACGACATCCCGCTCAGCGAGTTTCTGCTGCAACTGAATCGTTACCGGCAAGGTTACGTCACCTGCGCGCCGGAAATTGCCGACATGCGCATCATAGGCTCCTTCCCGCTCAAGGATACCGACAAAATCCTGGCCTCGCTGGCTACCAACTTGCCAGTCAAACTCTCCAATCCTCTACCTTTCTGGGTGAAAGTGTTGCCGCGCTGAGCGCGCGCCATCCATCTGTTGCCACTAGGGGTTTGGCTCTGAGACCGCAAACGGGCAATCAGGGGCTCAAAACTTCACGCCCAGTGATTCGTTTTGCGGATGCCTGAAATTTTTTGTCAAACGTGTAGAATTTTTTCACCTGCTGGCTACTCGCCAAGTGTAACGCATCAGCAAAATCCATTCCTTGTTGATGCCAGTCAATGGCCTGAGCAACGACCGTGGGCTGGCTAATATGCACGTTGACCAAGCCGAACAACCCTGAAAACGCCTGGGCAATTTCTGTTGGCGTGTAATCATAGGCAAACCGCAATACCCACTCGGTTTCGAGAATGACGGTATCACCTATAAAAACATCCTGCTTCTTGAACAATTTATAGGCTTTTGCATACTGATCGGCATCATCCCGCGTCAGTAAGCGCACCACAACATTGGTATCAATCGCAATCATCTAATTGCGCCTTCAGACCTTGGTTAATCGCGCGTTCCATATCATCCAGCGACTTGGCACCACCCTGATAAGCCAAACAGCCCGCCACATCATCCAGGCTCGTTTCGCTAAAAGGTGTTTTCGCCTTAAACAAAATACCGTCACCGGTATCGATCACCGACAGCTCTTGACCAGTGTGCCAGTGGTAAATCGAACGCAAATGCTTGGGGATAATCACTTGTCCCTTGCTGGAAAGCTTGGTTTTCTCCATAAAGACTCCAGTCACATGGTAAGAAAAACGTAAGATGTTAGTAACGGGCTCTTTCTCTGTCAACGTACTTCCTTAATCGATCTCCCTTACCATTAATACACCTGGTATGCGCCAAAAAATCAAATTTGTTTTTAAATAAAAACAGCCACTTAAAAATTATTTAAAAATATTTTCAATTTCCAGTTCCGCTTTTTCAGTCTCGATTGACATAGGTAATGACAACCGCATTTTTTAAAGGAGATAAAACCGATGTCATCGACCTTTCACATCAGCAAGCACGACTTACAGCCCTCTCGACTGCACCTGGCTATACAAGGCATTCTACTGGCCTCCGCATTAACCGTATCCGCTCCCGTCCATGCGGAAAGCAGTAACGACCACGCCAGCATTAAGCGCAGCTACCATATTGGCGGCGGCTCGTTGAGTCAGGCCTTAAGGCAGTTTGCGACTAGCTCCGGCTTACTATTTTCAGCGGAAGCCACGTTGACCGACGGCAAAACCACTAGCGGGCTGGATGGCGAGTACACCATCGAAGAAGGCTTTAGAAAACTGCTGGCGGGTAGCGGTTTGACGTACAGCTTTACCGGTGAGGACTCGGTGGCTATCAAGGTGGTGGATTCGGGGAGTAATGCGGCATCGACTTTGCCGGCGGTGACGGTTTTGGGGAAGGCGGTTTATGACTCGACCGATCCGTTTAACAAAGCGTATTCAATTCATGATGCTAGCACTGCCACAAAAACGGATACTCCCCTAATGGAAACGCCTGTAAATATTCAGGTCATACCTAAAGCGGTGCTTAATGACAAACAGGTTATTCAAATGTCTGAAGCTGTTAAATACGTTAGCGGAGTTGTTACTAGTTCAGGTTCTGGGGGGCTATCTGACGATATCTGGTTAAGAGGTTTTCGTTCTTCCACCTATTTCAGAAATGGCTTCAGGATCGACAATCAATATTCATCCATTGGAACCCGCCAAATGGCTAATATAGAACGAATTGAGATCATGAAAGGGCCCGCATCTATCCTGTATGGCCGGATGGAGCCAGGAGGCATGGTAAACGTCGTTACGAAACAACCTTTAGCAACACCCTATTATTCGTTGCAACAACAATTCGGATCTTGGGACTTATTTCGAACCACCGTTGATGCAACGGGCCCAATAAACGCGGATAAATCACTGCTATACCGATTTAATGCTTCCTTTGAAAGTAGCGGGTCGTATCGAGAACTGGTTAATAACGAGAGAACATTTCTAGCGCCTGTTATTACATGGCATTTAAGTCCGCGAACTCAAGCGACTTTAGAACTGGAATATCGCCACGATAATCTCAATTACGATCCGATGGTTTGGCCCTATGTCAACGGACAATTTATCAATATGCCGAAGAGCCGTAACCTGATGGAGCGTTCGCCAAATCCGGTTGAAGAAAAATTGGTTGGAATAAATTGGTCACATGAATTCAATGATAATTGGTCTATCCGTCATCGTTTTAATGCCAATCTGATGGATCGAACCGCTGCATCGGTTTTACCGAACAGTTCCACACTAACGAATGGCAATACGCTCGACCGAATTTTTTATACCGGACCTCAGCATCTAAATACTTATTACACGACGTTAGATTTAACCGGTAATTTTGACACCTATGGGCTCAATCACACCCTAATTGTCGGTGGCGACTACTATCGTATTGATGATTCCGGGGCTTTTCTAAACAGCACATCTTTCCCATCAGTGAATATTTACAATCCTGTTCACACTTCCACGTTAGCCTATGATCCTGCCACCTATTTTCCTTACGACAATAGCACTGACTATTTTGGTATTTATGGGCAAGATCAGATAACTTTGCCGTTTGGCGTCCACATCATGGGCGGACTTCGATATCAATATGTCAAACAAAAAGACAATATTTTGAATCAGGGTTTGACAGCTGATGATGCGGTTACTCCAAGGGTTGGTGTTTTATGGCAGCCGAAGGACTGGCTAAGCCTATACGGTAATTATGTGGAAAATTTTGGTGTATCAAATGCTCAATCTGTTTCACTTAAGCCGTTACCACCTGAGAGTGCTCAGCAATGGGAAGTGGGTGCCAAAACAGAGTTTTTCGGCGGTCGATTAAGCGCCACCTTAGCTTATTTTGATTTGACCAAGCAGAATGTTGCCACCACAGATCCGACTAACCCGCTCTTTTCTGTCGCCACCGGTGAAGTGCGATCACGAGGTCCGGAAATTGATATTCGTGGCGAAATTATGCCGGGAATGAACCTGATCGCGACTTACGCGAATCTTGACACACTCGTTATAAAAGATAATGGCGGTCGTCAAGGTATGCGTCCTTATGCCGTTCCTCGGAACATGGGTAGCCTTTGGGCCACATACGATTTTCAACAGGGGGCACTTGAAGGTTTGAAGTTAGGTGGAGGGGTCTCTCTAAGAGATTCTTCCGTTGATTTTACAAATGTCTACAGTAACGCGGGTTATGCCACTGTCGACTTACTGGCTGGATATAGCTGGAAAGTGGGGCGTTCAAAAATATCAGCTCAACTGAATATTAATAACCTGTTGGATAAGGAATACCTTCAAGACGTGTCTTTTACTCCTGCTGGCCCCGGAACACGTGTCACTATCGGTACGCCAAGGTCATTTCTTGGTTCATTGAAATTGGAGTTTTAACTCGGTAAGTTGGGCTTGCGTAGGTTGGGGTGAGGTAACGAACCCCAACATTTGACCGGTTTGAACTTTACAAATCATTAGCTGTTTTGTTGGCTGCAATGTCTCGTTTTCATGTTTGGCTGGTGGCTCAACGGTTGTCGTGTTGGGGTTCGTGCCTCACCCCAACCTACGCTCCCCAAACCGTTTGTCGTTTTCGGGGGAGGCGGCTCCCCACTCGGCGGGCAATGTGCCAGCGTTTATGTATTTATGGATGCTGGAATGTAACCAATCGGCTGGGCGGGTGACGTAACCGTGTTTGACAGGGTTGTAATGGATGTAATCGATGTGGTGGCGAAAATCGTCTTCGTCTTGGATGGTGTGATCCCAAAATCGGCGCTGCCAGATGCCGCGCTCGCCTTTGCTACGGCGGCTAGCGTTGATGCGTTCTGTTTTGGGGATTTGTCTGGAAAAACCGGACTTGATCAGCATCCAACGGGTCGGGTAATCGGAATCATTGGGCGGCAGGGTAAATATGGCGTGCAAATGATCGGGCATGACCACCATGGCGTCAATTTGAAATGGATGGCGGCTGCGCACAATGCGAATGGTTTCGCGGAGTGAGTCGATGTGTTCCACCAATAAGCACCGTTTTCTTTGCGCCAGATTAACGGTAAAAAAATAACTGCCGCCTTCGCTGAAATGACGTCGGTATAGCATGGTAGCCGTTGGGTTGGGGTTTGGGATGTTTGGAAATATAGCATGGGAGTCATGATGAAAATTCGCCCGTTTTGGGTTTTGCTGCATCGTTACACAGGCCTGATGATGACGGTATTTTTAATCGTCGTCGGTTCGGCCTTTGCTGCTTGCTGATGGCTTTATGGGGCGTGATGTCTCGCTTTCAGGTTTGGCTGGTGGCTCAACGGTTGTCGTGTTGGGGTTCCTATCGTCACCCCAACCTACGCTCTCGGCGATTTTCCGCCCGTTCTCAAATTGACCCCAAAACCCGGTCAAACCAAATGCCGCGCGCATTCCATACGCTGATGCAAAACACGAATTACTCAAAGTTGTTCGGAACTCATGGGCGCCGAGGCACAGCTTAAAAGCGGCAATCTTTTTGATATTAGATGACGAACGAACCACACCCACCCTTAACTGCCGCGTTTTTACAGCACCAAACCGAGCTACAGCAATTTCTGTGGCGGCAAGTCCAGTGCCGGGAAGCTGCAGCGGACTTGCTACAAGATACCTATCTGCACATCGCTGAATATCCGGCGCAAAAACAAATCACCAACCAACGGGCATTTTTATACCGGGTGGCCGGCAATCTGGCTTTGGATTATTTGCGTCGCCAAGCTCGGCAACAGGCGCGGGACGGCGGCGCTTTGGACGAAGACTGGCAGTGCCCCAAGCCGCTGCCGGAGCGCTTTGTACAGGGCGAGAAACGATGGTTGGTGATCGAAAGTTGGCTTTGTGGTTTACCCACACTCAACCGACAAATCTTGTGCTTGCATCGCTTGGACGGCAAACGTCACCCACAAATTGCCGCCGAATTAAAGCTCTCGACACGTCAGGTCGAACACATCTTGTACCGAACCGGAAAATTGCTGGCAGGAGCCCGCCTGGACGATTATTGATATCTATCGGATATGAGATTTCACTTACTCCGACAAGAAAATAAGTCATATGCCACGATTTTTCTTAAACAATTGCTTACCAGCACTGGGTGCGTTGTCAAAATATCGGCTTGACCAGAGCTTTAGACATAATCTAACCGCATGAATATATTGGGTTTTTATGAAAAATACATGCCATGAAAAAACCCGAAGCCAGTTAAATGGAATATTTTTTGCTGCTCTATCAGGTTTTCTGCCCAAAAAACCAACCCGATTGACCGCGTTAAGCCTGCCTCGATCAAAAATGCATGAATACATTACTGGACAAACTATTCCGCAGACACGGCAAGGAGCTTCTGGCATTCACTGAACGCCAAAGCAATGTCACAATCGCGGAAGATATTACCCAGGAAGCTTTTTTGCGATTAATGCAACATCCCAATCTGACGGCCATCGAAAACCACCGGGCCTATTTGTTCAAAACCGCCGCCAATCTCAGCAAAAACGCCTACGATCACGAACAGGTCAGGTTGCGGTATACGCCAGACGAACCGGTAGAGCTGGAGCACCTGGTTTGCCCGCTGCCTGCGCCGGAAACGACGGTCGCAATCCAGCAGCAACTGGAGCGTTTTCTATCGGTTTTGCTGCAACTGCCGGAAGTCATACAGCACGCCTTCATCTTGAGCAAACTGGATGGTTTAAGTTACCCAGAGGTTGCCGAAGCACTGGGCATTTCCAGCAAATCGGCGCAACGCTATGTGTTCAAAGCCTGGCAACATCTTATTCAGCATCTGGGGCATGATTTTTTGGGTGATAATCTGACCCGATAAGCAGTGTTCAACTGTCTTATTAGGTAAAGCGCAAACAAGACTGGCCAGATGAAATCCAAAACTTACAAACTCAGCGGTACGCCCCAGGAACAAGCCGGATTTTGGGTGTTCACGCAACATTCGGACGAGTGGACGACGGCTGCTGAACAGCAGCTACAGGATTGGCTGGCACAAAATGACAGCAACCGCCTGGCATACGAACGCGCGCTCCAGCTTTGGCAACAGCTGGATCAACTTAAACCAGCCAGCTTTCCGGCTCGGGAAGCCGCACAACAAATTCGGGCGAAGCGCATCCAGCGCAAACAACGCATCCGCAAAGCGCAAACAACCGGATTGATGGGCGTGCTGGTTTTGACCACGACTTTTGGTTTAAATGAGTATCGGCTAACTGATCGCTATGCCACCGCAGTCGGTGAACGCAAGTCGATTGATTTGGCCGACGGCTCGCAAATCACCCTGAATACCGATACCCAACTGTCGGTGAAAATGACCGGCAACCGCCGGGTGATTGGTCTGGAAAAAGGCGAAGTTTACGTGAGTGTGGCTCATGAAATAGACCGGCCTTTCGATGTGATAGCCGGCAATGGCCGTATTCATGACATTGGCACGCGCTTTAATGTCTATTCGGCCAACAACACAACGCAAGTCACCGTCACTGAAGGACAAGTACAGATCATTCCGGACAGCAAAATAACCGGAGCGCGTTGGCTGGATCATGTCATCAGCCGATCAGCATTTTGGCTGCACCTGAGCAGCACGCCGAAAAACCAGGAAAACCCTGCATTGCTAGCAGGCGAACAAATTAGCTACGACGACCAAGGCCAAGTCAATGCGCCGATTGCCACCAATGCTGCCAACATCATTGCCTGGCGCAGTGGCCGGCTGGTATTTGAGATGGCGCCTTTGGAAACCGTGTTAAGCCAAGTACAGCGTTATCACCAGGTCAGTTTTCAATATAGCGGTGATGCTATCAAACAGATCCGGGTATCGGCCAGCTTCGAAATCGACAACCTGCCCAAAATACTGAATACCCTGCAGGCGGCACTGCCGATCAAAACCGAGCAATTTCAAGATGGCAAGATTGTGGTTTCTGCGAACCGAGGTTGACAGGCATACAAACCAGCCCTTTGTCCCAAGAGGCTGATTAGCCCATCATGTTTACAGCCAAGGATTAAGCGCTTCAATACCTGCGTTGCTGAAGTCTCGAACATTACGAGTAACCAATCGACAGCCATGCGTTCGGGCAGTCGCGGCAATGATCGAGCAAAACGCAGCTAGGGATTTTCCTTGTGCCTCTGCCTCAACCGTCATTTGCGCCCACACCTTTGCAACCCTAGTGTCAAATACCAGAATTCGATCTTCAAAACCGATCTCCAACTCTTGTAGCCATAGCGTAAGCTCAGATCGGAGCTTTGATTCTGGCAACCGGTTTACACCACGCTGCAATTCAGCCAAAGTCATCGCACTGATGCAAAGCTCGTGCGCTTTGCTAGCTTCAAACCACTGTAGGACTTTGGCATCGGGCTTACTCTTGACTAGCTCAGAGAGCGCACAAGTATCCAACATATATTTCACAAAGCCAGATCCCGAATCACTTCTGTGGATCGTTCCAACACTAAGGCCTCACCGCGTGGCGCATTGAGCAGGCAGTCCTTCAAACGCGGCAATTGACCGCTTAAGCGCCGATAATCGTCAACGGCCAAGATGACAACAGCCTCTTCACCGCGTCGAGTCACCAGTTGTGGGCCTTCTTTCAGGCTGAGCTCCACCACCTCGCTGAATCGGCTCTTCGCCTCTTGTAATTGCCAAGTATGCATCTATCTCTCCTGTCCAGTCATACCAGTTATGAGTATGAGCTTTATAAAATGGTGTGTCAAAACGCTAAACAGCCTTCAAAACATGCTTAGACATAAGATCAATCAAAGCCCCATAGCATCCAATTCATCGAGCATTTTCAAAGCCTGTTTCGGATTGCCGCGCACCTGTGCAGCCATAAACCGTTGCCTGGCTTCATCTTCCGCCAGCGCTTGTGCGGAAAACTCAAACATTAATTTGTTAAGGCTAATGCCTCTAACTTTGGCAATATCTTTCAATCTTTCCGCCATGTCTTCAGGTAAACGAATGGATAAGGTAGTCATGATTCTAATAACCTCAATAGCTGTTGCGGTGTAACGACTTCAAAACCGATGTGCCTAAGTTCCGCATTGGCGAAGTCAGATAAATTGTTGGTAATAATGTAAGAAGCACGTGCGGCAATAGCCAATTCAATAAGGTGATTATCCGCTTCATCCTGCAAATTCGGCCGCCAAAGATAACGCGCGTCCACAGAGGTACAGACACTCGCAAAGCCATCAAGAAACGCCATCAAAGAAACCGATGTTTGATTGCATAATGCTTGGATATGTTCACGATTGAGTAAATCTTGGTATTCAAGATAAAGCGCGTTGCCAACAAAGGGCTGTAAATCCCCTTCAAGACAGCGCCGCAAGATTTCCCGATTCGGCCCTGTCTTTCCTATCAGCCCTGCTACCAATACATTGGTATCGATTACGACTCTCATGATTCGTTAAATTGCCATCACATATGCACACAAAATTATCTTAACACAGGCCTTAGAGAGCATCTATCGAAAAAAATTTGCAAAAACCTTCTCCCAAGCTGACCAGATTTTCGACGCTGAGCTGTCTTACTTTATGAGCCGGAATAAACGGCACAGACTTTTCAGCAATCAGAGGATCAAGAATGAAAAAATTCACATGGAAACCGCGTCGCAGCCTGCTGGCACTGGCAATCCTGTCTGCAACCGGCGCAGCGCTTGCCGAACAACAAACTCACCACCTGAGCATTGCCCCGCAAAGCATGAGTGATGCATTAAAAGCACTGGCAGCGGAAACCCACATCCAAATATTCAGCGATGGTGAAGCGCTGAAAGGCAAGCAAACCAGCGGCATTCAAGGTGACTTTACCGCGCGCGAAGCCTTGCAGAAATTACTGACCGGCACCGGCTTGACCTATATCTTTACGGCGGAGGATGCGGTGGCAGTTAAGGCTGCAGAAACGGGAAGCAATGCGACGACGACTTTGCCGGCGGTGACGGTTGCTGGGAAGGCGGTTTATGATTCGACTGATCCCTACAACCCTGACTACAACTTACCGAATGCATCCACCGCCACCAAAACCGATACGCCGATTATGGAAACACCGTTTTCGATACAGGTGGTGCCGAAACAGGTTTTGGAAGACACGCAAGCTGTCCGTCCGGGCGATGCGCTGAATTATGTCAGCGGTATCTATCAAGGTACTGCAAATTCGGGTGATTGGCTGGACTGGTCAAGACGACGAGGTTTTGATAATTACCCCGCAGGCGATTATCGCAATGGTGCGCCATTCCCGTTGGGAGGGGCTTGGGGCGGCCGGGATTTGGCGAATGTTGAACGTGTAGAAGCTTTGAAAGGCCCAGCTTCTCTACTCTATGGACTGACTGCGCCCGGCGGTGTGGTCAATTACGTCACCAAACAACCGTTGGCAACGCCGTATTATTCCTTACAACAACAATTCGGTTCTTACGACTTCTATCGCACCACTGTGGACGCCACCGGGCCGATTACCGACGACAAATCGTTACTGTACCGTATTAATCTGGCTTATAAGGATGCCAACTCGTTTCGTGACATGGTAAGCAGCGACCGTATTTTTATCGCACCGACTGTTACTTGGAACATTAGCCCTAAAACCCAGGTGAATTTTGAATTGGAATACGATTACGGTCATGTGGTATTTGACCGAGGCATACCTGCAATTGGCAATCGACCAGCCGATGTACCACGCAGTCGATTTTTAGGTGAAGCAGACCCGCGAAGTACGTTCGAACGGGTTCTGGTCGGCATGAATTGGTCTCATGCCTTTAATGACAATTGGACGCTCAGCCATCGTTTCACCGCGGTCTACAATGGTATAGAGACTTACGCAGCTAATCCGACAGGGTTAAATACTGACAACAGAATGTTAAATATATTTGGCGTGGTCGGACATCGCCCGCCGGAAGATGATGCCAGCTATTTTAATGCGATCAATTTGACGGGGCATTTCGATACATGGGGATTACAGCATACGTTACTATTAGGGGGTGACTATTTTCGTACCTTTAGGCAAGGTACTGAGCAATATTATTTCAATGCCGTCGATATTTATAATCCTACTTATCTCGGAGCTAATGCCATCCAAAATCAAATAGCTAATGCACCCGTTGTTAATAGCTCAGCATTGGAGCAATGGTTCGGGCTTTATCTACAAGATCAAATCAAATTGCCATTTAACTTTTCTATGCTGGCGGGTTTTCGTTATGACGGTGCGGAAAATGAATATGTCGATCTTGTCAGTGGGACGGTTACTGAAAATCCCATGCAGGATAGCTTGACACCTCGCGGCGGTTTGATCTGGCAACCTATTCCGGAATTTAGTGTGTACGGCAGTTACACTGAAAACTTTGTTGGTGTCCAATCTGGTAGATCAATTGGTGGTTCGTTATTAAGTCCTGAAACTGCACAGCAGTGGGAGTTTGGAGCCAAGACAGAACTCTTCGACAAAAAATTGATGGCTACGTTGGCTTGGTTCGATCTGACCAAGCAAAATATGGCAATTTATCAGCCACCGACTTTTATCGACGCAAGAGCGATAGGAGAGGCTAAAACAGCTGGCCTGGAATTCGATGTAAAAGGAGAAATCCTACCCGGATGGAACATAATCGGTGCTTATGCTTATACACCCGATGCGAAAGTTATTAAAGGTTATCCGGGTGAAAATGGTCAACGCTTGCCAGGAGTTCCCAAACATGGTGGTAGTTTGTTGACCACTTACGAGCTACAAGCTGGTAAGTTGCGAGGCTTGAAGTTCGGTGGTGGAGTACTTGTTCGCGGCTCTCAAACTACCGAAACAAGCAACACCGACGTCGTGCTGCCCGGATATGCGACGGTTAATCTGTTGACCAGTTATTCCTGGAAAATTGGGGGTAGCAAATTAACGACGCAATTCAACGTCAACAACCTGCTCGATAAGGAGTATTTCCCCAGCGCGGCATTCAGCCGTAATGCTATCGAAGTTGGTGCGCCGAGGACGTTTATGGGATCGGTGAGAGTGGAGTACTAGTCTCGATGACATATAAACTCGGTAAGTTGGGTTTTGGTAGGTTGGGGTGAGGTAACGAACCCCAACATTTTCGATCGGCTTGCCCGTTGCTCCTTACTGATAATTTTTTGGGTCGCGATGTCTCGCTTTGATGTTTGGCTGGTGGTTCAACGGTTGTCGTGTTGGGGTTCGTTACCTCACCCCAACGCCCCGCAAATAAGAAAATTATCCGGCAATCTTGGTGGATGCGCACGGCTTATCCACGCTACCGATCGCCCATCAGGAAAGGATCATTTTTAAATCACTGTTAACTCGGTAAGTTGGGTTTTGGTAGGTTGGGGTGAGGTAACGAACCCCAACATTTTCGACCGGTTTGCCCGTTGCTCCTTGCTGATAATTTTTTGGGTCGCGATGTCTCGCTTTGACGTTTGGCTGGTGGTTCAACGGTTGTCGTGTTGGGGTTCGTTACCTCACACCAACCTACGCCCTGGATAAGCGAAGCGCATCCGGCAATCTTGGTGGATGCGCACGGTTTATCCACCCTACTGATTGCCCATCAAAAAATGGCGCATTTTTAAATCACTGTTAGGTTGCCGGTGGCTTGCTCACCAACCGAATAGAGTCGCTCGGCGCTCACGAGCGTCAACGTATAGCTGTAACAGCAGCAAAATTAGGCATGCCCAATGTTGAACGATCATTACCCACCCTTAACCGCCGCGTATTTACGCCACCAAGCCGAGCTACAGCAATTTCTGCTGCGCCAGGTCAATTGCCGGGAGGCGGCAGCCGACTTGCTGCAAGATACCTTTTTGCATATTGCCGAGTATGCTGGGCAGGATGCCATCGCCAATTGCCGGGCATTTCTGTACCGGGTGGCCGGTAATCTGGCTTTGGATTATTTGCGCGCCCAAATCCGGCAACAAGCTCGGGACGGCGGGGCGTTGGACCAGGACTGGCAATGTCCCTGTCCTTTACCTGAGCGGTTGGTGCAAGGCGAGCAGCAATGGTTGGCGGCCGAAAGCTGGCTGCGCGGCTTACCCACACTCAATCGGCAAATCTGGTGCTTGCGTCGGCTAGACGGCAAGCGCCATCAGCACATTGCCGCCGAATTACAGATCTCGGAGCGCCAGGTCGAGCGGGTGCTGTACCAAACCGGACGCATGTTGGCCGGCGCGAACTTGGATGATGGTTAACTTGAGGGGATAGCGGAAAGATTTAAGCAATGTTTGCGTTAGCCATTGAAGAATCGTCAACGCCGTCATTGGCATGGATTGCCGAAATCCAGCGCACTCGGTGGTTTCCTGGTCCCGCCAGTCCGCCGGGACGACATCAACGATTAACGCGAACATGGCTAAGATTTAAGCCGTCACGCCAGCTTTTTGATGCCGACAAACTTATTGCCCGCCCCCAACTCCATTTCAAAATGGCCCTGGATGCCGGATTTGCTTAGATACCGCTGAATATTGCCCGCGGGAAAGACGATGCGCCGGCCGTCATCGGCAATCGTCACCACGGTTTTGGCGACGCCTTGATAAACCGCCAGATATTGGTCGTAACTGAGATCCAACTTGAAGCGAATGAATTGATTAGCCATAAAAAAGCCGCGCCGGTTTACCCGGCGCGGCAAGGGAGCGTTCTAACGCATGTTTTGCAAAGCGGCGATGCGCTCTTCCAAAGGCGGGTGGCTCATAAACAAGCGTTGTACGCCGCCACCATTGATACCGAATGCGGCCAGTTCGCCGGGCAGTTCGGCAGGCTCATGTGAACGCTGTAAAGCGCGCAATGCACCTATCATTTTTTGCCTGCCAGCCAAATTGGCACCGCCAGCATCGGCGCGGAATTCGCGGTAACGCGAGAACCACATCACCAGCATCGAAGCCAAAATCGACAACGCGATTTGCGCGACCATTTGCGTCACATAATACGCCGGACCGTAACCGCGTTCGGTTTTGAATACCACCCGGTCCACCACATAGCCGATGATGGTAGCGAAAAAATACACGAAGGTGTTAACTACGCCCTGCATCAAGGCCATTGTCACCATATCGCCGTTGGCGACATGGCTAATCTCGTGGCCGACCACCGCTTCCACTTCATCGGCACTCATGCTGCGCAGCAAACCGGTACTGACCGCCACCAAAGCATTGTTACGGTTGGCGCCGGTGGCAAAGGCGTTGGCTTCCGGAGCATCGAAGATACCCACTTCCGGCATACCGATTCCGGCTTGCCTGGCTTGGCGTTCGACCACGCTGATTAACCATTGTTCGGTTTGGTTTTCCGGCTGCTCGATAACGTGCACACCCATCGAACTTTTAGCCGACCATTTGGACATGAACAATGAAATCACCGAACCGGTCATGCCGATGACCGCCGACATGGCCAGCAGGCCTTCGATGTTCAAGTTGACGCCTTGAGCATCCAGTGCGCCTTGCAAGCCAAATATACTAAATATGATGCTGATCGCAATCATAATGGCCACGTTGGTGGCCAAAAACAGCAATATTCTCATCATGGCGTAACTTTCCTGTGTTGTTATAAAGTGGGTTTAATCTGGGGAGCCGAAAGATTAAATTCAAGACTATAGAGTGTTAACATCTGCCAAAGTTTACTTGAGGGACATAAAAATGAAAATTATAAAGTCGCTGTTGATGCTGTTTGCCGCTGTACCGGTTTGCTTGGCAGCCACCCCCGAACAAGAAGCCGTGCTAAAACAATTACGTCTGCCGCCGGGTTTTAATATCAGAATATTCGCCGACGACGTTCCCAATGCCCGGCAAATGGCGCTGGGCGACAATGGCGTGGTCTATGTCGGTTCCCGCCAAGGCAGCGTCTATGCGGTACAGGATAAGGATGGCGACGGTGTTGCCGAACAAAAATATCTGCTCATTCAACAGCTCAATCTACCCAATGGCGTGGCTTACAAAGACGGCACGTTGTATGTCGCTGAAATTCACCGCATCATTCGTTTCGACGAGGTTGGTCAGCGCTTGGCCAGCCCGCCCAAAGCGGTCACAGTATTCGACCAGTTTCCCTCCGACCGCCACCATGGCTGGAAATATCTGCGCTTCGGCCCCGACGGCAAGTTATACACCGCCATCGGCGCGCCTTGTAACGTCTGCGACCCGGACAAACCGATTTACGGCTCGCTAATTCGCATGGACCCGGACGGAAGCGACATGGAAATCCTGGCACGCGGCATCCGTAACACGGTGGGGTTCGATTGGGAAACCCGCAGCGGCCATCTGTTTTTCAATGACAACGGCCGCGACTATCTGGGCGATGACATGCCGCCTGACGAACTGAACGAATGGAACCTAAAAGGCGAGCATTTCGGCTTCCCATATTGCCATGCCGGAACCATTCCAGACCCGGAATATATTGGCGACAAGCAATGCTACAAATTCAAGGCCCCAGCCTGGAAATATAAAGCCCACATTGCCCCGCTCGGCATGCGTTTTTACACCGGCAAACAATTTCCGGACACTTATTTCCGGCAGTTGTTCGTCGCCCAACATGGTTCTTGGAATCGCACCGTGCCGCAAGGTTATCAGGTGAATGTGGTCAAATTCCGCGAAGGCCAAGCGTATAACGAACTACCCTTCATCAGCGGTTGGCTGACAGCGGAAGGCCAGGTACTCGGCCGTCCGAACGACATTATTCAAATGCCGGACGGCAGCTTGTTGATCAGCGACGACAGCTTGGGCGTCATCTACCGGGTAAGCTACGGCCGATGAACGACAAACAATTTCAAATATTGGATACGCAGGTTGTGTATGAAGGCTTTTTCCGGCTGGAGCAATACACCCTGAAACACACGCTGTTCAACGGCGGTTGGAGCCCCCCTTTAAAGCGGGAATTGTTCCGCCGCGGCAATTGCGTGGCCGTGCTGCTGTATGATCCGAACCGCGACGAAGTGGTGTTGATAGAGCAATTCCGCGTCGGCGCTGTGCTGCAACCAGAACGGGCGTGGCAGCTGGAAATTGTGGCCGGCGCCATTGAAGAAGGTGAAACCGCTGAAGAAGTCGCTTATCGCGAAGCCCGCGAGGAAGCGGGCTGCGAAATTGAAGAACTCATCGAAATAAAACAGTTCTTCACCACGCCCGGCGGCTCATCGGAATGGATTACCCTGTTCTGCGGCCGGGTCGATAGCAGCCGAGTCGGCGGCATTCATGGCCTTGACGAGGAAGATGAAGACATCCGCGTCACAGCCGTCAAATTCGACGAGGTATTTCAAATGCTGGAAGACGGCAAAATCGAATCCGGCATTCCCATCCTGGCGATTCAATGGCTGTATATCCATCGCGAGGGATTACGTGCCCGCTGGTTGACTGGAGTTAATTCGCCTGCGTGGTAACTGCCACAGTGGACCGGGCCTTAGCCCGCAAAACACAGCGGTCGGGCAAGCTTTCGCCCGCGTCCACTGGCAAGGCCAACAGGCGATACGCCTAGGTTTTGCAGGCTATCGCGTTTGTAAAGTACCTGCCCTATCCAGCCATTTGCCGGCTTTTTCATTCAGCCAGGCTTGGGCAAACTCGTCTTTTTTAATCAGCATATCCAAAAATGCGCTGGACACACTGGCGATGGCTGCCACTTGTTTATAACCCAAATTCGGATCGCGGCGCTCTGTTTTGCCAAATAAGCCGCCGCCTGCACCGCCAGCGCTCATGCCGCGCCGCCCGCCGCCATTATGTCCGCCCGGACCGCCGCCGGAATCCATGCCGAAGTCGCCGCGCCGCACCCCGCTCAATCCAAACCGCCCACCCAACTCATTGCCTGACAGCAAACGATGCCCGGCGCCGCGCAATAACAACAGATATTTGCCGCCGGCCGGAGCCTGTTCCCAAACCGCCGTACGCACGGCGGCGGAACTAATCGCGTAAGGATCGTTATCTTCGCTGCCGGTAATCGTCAGCATCGGCAGACGCAAAGCTTGAAACCGGCTGCGCACGTTGCCTTCCGCCAAATCCACCGACGGACTCAACACCATCGCCGCCACCGGCTTCAGCTGGTCTGCGCGCGGCAAACCGCTACCAAAATTCTCGCCCAAAGCTGCCGTCACGGTTTGCGCACCCAGGTCGTAGCCCGCCAGTATCACCTTGCTGAAATCGGCAGACGCATACAAAGGTTGCCGTAAGCCGGCGCGCGTTTGCAGTTGCGCATAGGCCCAAAATAGTTGTGCTAAGCGGGTTTTCAGATTCTCCATGCCAAAGTATTGATGACCGACATAACGCAATTCGCTTTCCCTAGCCGTCCGCGATTGCCGACGCGGCTTGTCACCAAACCAACCGCCATCAGCCGGCTCGGGTCGCAACGCCATATTTTCATCAGCCAGCTCCGCATTTTCGTCGTCCGGAATCTCCTCCGGGTCATCGAAGCGCCGCTCCGCCTCCAAGGCCTTCAAGGCTTGGCTGACCGGCATCGGCTGCATACTAAACACCAGGTAGCCGGCCTTGGCCCAGGTTTCCCGCCACAAACGCCCGGCTTTAGCATCTTCGCCCAAGCTGGGCAGATAAATAATCAACGGATAGCTTCCCGGCGCACTCGGCCCGACCAGCTCTACTTCCAGTTCCGTTTGCTGATAAATCCAGACGTCGTGCGTAACATCCACCGGAAAATTCCGCGCGGTTTTGTAGCCGCCATTGCTCAATATTTCACTCAATTTTTCTTGCTGATCTTCCTGACTGGGCAGCGGCGGCCTGGAGGAACAGGCGACCAACAGCATGAGCGCACAGGCCAACAGCAATCGGCACGCTTTATGGCTAACCCAGCCCTCAAATCCCGTTAGCCTTAATGCCCTTGAAGGTACGGAGTTTATCGAAGGACGCCGCCGCCTGGGCTTGGACGCATCCAGCCGGAACGGCATACCCGTGATAAACAGGGCCGGATTCATAAAAAATTTATTAGCTTGGGACATGACTTTGCAACTCCGGCAAAAAATCGGCGACAGGTTCGAGTGCGGCATTATCGCCGACAGCGGTATCAAGCGGCGCAGGTAAATTGTAAAAATGGGTAAACCCGTCTCAGCCGGCTAAAGGTGCGGATCGCGCTGCAAAACATCCAAGGCTTGGTCGAAAGCAAACACCTCGACATGCCGCAGCAACGATGCGACACCCTCGTGGCCAAAAGCTTGCCGTAATTGCTCCCGATGGTTTTGTACATAAACTTGCGATTGAATATTGCCCTCCTCCAGTAATATCCGCAGGCCTTCGACCACCGCACGCAGCGCTTCCTCGGAATAGATGGGCGGCGAAATGTCTTGAAGCGCAGGTTCAGCCGGCAACACATCGAGAATCTGCGCAATAAACCAGGCGAGTTGCTCCGTCAATTGTTTGAGCGGAATTTGCAAGGACTCGGCCGCTGCGGCCGCGCGCTGTTTTAACGTGATCTCAATACCCTCGGCGGTCTCCCGGATGTGGGTTATTCCCAAGGTTGCGGCACTGCTTTTTAAGGAATGCGCGGCTCTTTGTGCGGACTCCCCATCGCCCACCGCCAATAAATGCCGGATATTGTCGACTTCGGCCGCATGCCGCTGCGCGAAATGGCGTAACTGGCGCAAATAAAACGGCAGCTTGTGTTGCAGATTGTGTAAACCGGCCTGCAAATCCAGGCCCGGAATGTTCGCCAAACGCTCGAGCAGCGCCGCGTTGCCGTCGTTTTGCTCATCCGGGGTTTTATGACCGCGGGCAGGCGGGCTGGGCGGCAAAGGCGGCATCCAGCGTAACATCACGTCGTACAGCACCTCCGGATTCACCGGTTTGGGAATATGATCATTCATCCCAGCGCTCAGACAGGCGCGCCGATCTTCGTCAAAGGCGTTGGCGGTCATGGCCAATATCGGCGTCTTTTCCCGCCCCGGCATGCGCCTGATCGCCAGACTGGCGGCCATACCATCCATCTCCGGCATTTGCACGTCCAGCAGAATCAGGTCGTACAACTGTTTGGCGGCCATATCGCAAGCGATCCGGCCGTTTTCGGCCAAATCGACTACCAAACCGGCGTCTTGCAACAACTCCAACGCCACTTCCTGATTGATCAGATTGTCTTCGGCCAATAACACCCGTCGGCCTTTTAGGCGGGATAAATCCGGATGCCGCGCATCCGCGGGCGCTTTTTGCCGCCATCCCGACAGCACGCCGGCAATCGTATCGTGTAAGGCCGACAGCGTCACCGGTTTGGCAAGATGCCCCACAATCCCGACGCTGTACAAGTCCTCGGCGCTGCCGTCGTAACTATAGGCGGTCACCAAGACAATTTTCGGTAAGGCCTCGCCGAGGATTTCGCCCATCCGGCGCGCGGTTTGAATGCCGTCTACCCCCGGCATCATCCAGTCCATCAGCACCAGATCGAACGGTGCATCGGCTTGCCGGGCATCGACAACCTGTTGCACGGCCGCCAAACCGGAATCGGCGACGCTCACCCGCGCCTCGAACCGCGTCAGCATGTGGGCGATGGCTTCGCGGGCCTCGGCCACATCGTCTACCACCAATACTTTTAAACCTTTACGAATATCCGGCTTAGGCAATTGCAGCGCCGACCCCACCGCATACTCAAACGGCAATTCCAGCCAAAACGTACTGCCGTGCCCCAAGTTGCTCTGCACACCCACCGTGCCGCCCATCATTTCGATCAGACGCTTACTGATGGCTAGGCCTAAACCTGTGCCGCCGAAACGCCGCGACGTGGTGGAATCGGCTTGTTCGAAGGCTTGAAACAAACGGCTGCATTGCTCGGCATTCATGCCGATGCCGGTGTCGCTGATTTCGAATCGAGCCACAATCCCCACCGGATTTTTGGCTAGCAATTTAGCCCGAAACACGATGTGTCCGGCGTCGGTAAACTTGACGGCATTACTGGCAAAATTGAGCAAAATTTGTCCCAGCCGCAGCGCATCGCCGCGTAACACCGCCGGTAGCGCCGGGTCGATACGGTTAATCACTTCCAAACCTTTCTCGGCGGCGCGGTCGCAAATCAGGTCGTTCAAACTTTTGAAAACCTGGTCGAGATCGAAATCGCCGATGTCCAACACCAATTTGCCGGCTTCGATCTTGGAGAAATCCAGAATGTCGTTGATGATGCCCAGCAAATGCTGGGCAGCGACCGAAATTTTCGCCAGCTGTTCACGTTGCTTGGCATCCAGCGTGGTGTTTTGCAGCAAATGCGTCAAACCAATAATCGCGTTCATCGGCGTGCGGATTTCGTGGCTCATATTCGCCAAAAATGCACTTTTCGACACATTGGCCACTTCCGCTGCTTGCATCGCATCGGCCAATTGTTCGGTGCGTTCAACCACCAATTCTTCCAGATGCTCGCGATAGCTCTCCAACTCTAGGAGCATCTGCTTCTTCTCGCTGATGTCGTCCTTGATCGCCATGTAATGGCTAATCCGCCCGTCTTGCTGGCGAATTGGCGCCACGATAGCCGATTCCACAAACTCGCGGCCATCCTTGCGCTTATTGATAAACTCGCCCTGCCAGGACCGGCCGTGCGTCAAATTATCCCAAAGCACCGCAAAATACTCCGGCTTGGTTTTGCCCGATTTAAACAGACTGGCTTTTTGGCCCAACAGCTCGGAGCGCGTGTAGCCGGTGGTCTGGATCACGGCTTCGTTGACGTATTCGATGCGCGCATCCAGGTCGGTGATAACGATGCTCTCCGGGCTTTGCTCGACTACCAAGGATAATTTGCGCAGCGTCTCCTCCGCACGCTTACGCTCGGTGATGTCCATCAACGTTGCCAGTAAATTGTCGCCTATCGTCACCCCGGAGATGATGGCGGTGCGCACGTCGCCGTTTTTACAGGTCACTTGATATTCGTGAGATTCTATCGGTGCCTGCTGCTCGGCCGCGCGCTGCTGCAAATTCTGCCAGGTGTCGAAAACTGTTTGCCGGTAAACCGGATCGGGATACGCATGCTGCCACCAATCCTCGACGGTTGGGATGTCGGACAAGGTATAACCAAAGGTCCGGGCAATAGACTGGTTCAAAGCCAGCATAGTACCGTCGGCGGCGACCAGCGCCATCGGCACCGGCGCCACATCGAACAATTTACGGAAATTAGCTTCGCTTTCCCGCAGCGCCGCCTTGATACGCTTACGCTCAGTGATGTCGCGGACGATCTTCGACGCGCCGATGACCTTGCCGTCGCCATCTTTGATAGCCGAAATCGTCGAGGCGACCTCGATCCGGCTGCCGTCTTTACGCACCCGCTGGGTTTCGTAATTGCTGATCCGCTCGCCGTTTAAAATCCGCTGGAGCAAGTCGGCTTCCGTGATCACCAGTTCGGCGGGAAACAGCAGCGTGATCGGCTGACCAATAATTTCAACGGCGCTGTAACCGAAAATACGTTCGGCCGCGGGGTTCCAACTGGTAACGATTCCGTCCAAATTTTTGCCGATAATCGCATCGTCGGAAGAATTGACCAGCGCCGCCAACTGGGTACGTTCCGCCACCAAGCCCTGCTCAAGCAATACGTTCGCCGCCTTCAGAGCCTGCTCGACCCGCTCACGTTCGGCCACTTCCTGCTGCAACTGGGCGTTGGCCTCGCGTAACTGCGCCGGACTGGGCAATTGCAGCGCTTTGGGAATCAGCGGTATCAGCACCGCCACCGTTATCACCGAAACTATCGCCGTCACCACTTTGGCAAACGCATCCAGTCCGTAAAGTGGTTCCCAAATCACCACGACATCCATCAGATGCGTCGTACCGCAGGCCAGAATGAACACCACAAACAGCCACAACACCCGGACATACGGAAAATCCTGCCGATGCCGCGCGAAATAACCCAAGGCAACCGGCAGCAAAAAGTAGGACAGGAATATCAAGCCATCGCTAATCACGAAGGTCCACAACAAACCCGGCGACCAGCTCAGGCAATAGCCATGCGGCATAAAATTATTGTCGGTCAGGAACTTTAGAATGTCATTCATGGCAGGAAGATCGGTAATAGTGATTTGCACGATTTAGGGAACTTGAACGACATACCGTCGCCCCGTATCCGTTAGCTAACGCATAACCCGCATTTGGATTCTCTAAATCCGATACAACTAAACATAGCAGCTAGCCCAAACAGCGTAAGGTTTAGCCACTTTTTATGTGGAATTAAATGCTGGCAGCAGGTAGATGGTTGGGGGGAATACGCTTGGATTATTGACCCGGCCCTATTTATCACGGATGTGCCGTTCGGGCTGAGTGCTCCGGCGGGAGGCCGGGGAATGCCGAGGTCACATCATCAAGACTCATTTCCCGGATAACTGCTTCAATGAGGCCCCGGCGGGAGGCCGGGGAATGCGGTTAAGTTGGTCTGGTCGGTAATGTCGGGATGTTGCTTCAATGAGGCCCCGGCGGGAGGCCGGGGAATGCGTTGTTCAGCAAGTCGGTGATATTGATCAAACAACCGCTTCAATGAGGCCCCGGCGGGAGGCCGGGGAATGCCTCTCGATCATCACTCGGTCTCCTGCACTGTCACGGTGCTTCAATGAGGCCCCGGCGGGAGGCCGGGGAATGCGTTTTCGCCGTGCGTGACTTCAAGCGCGCGAATCGTTCGCTTCAATGAGGCCCCGGCGGGAGGCCGGGGAATGCGCTGGATAGTGCCGTGAACAAAACCCCCGAAAACATTGCTTCAATGAGGCCCCGGCGGGAGGCCGGGGAATGCGGTGATCGGGCTGGATAACACTGCCATAATCACTGCGCTTCAATGAGGCCCCGGCGGGAGGCCGGGGAATGCACAAACAGGACAAGCCCAGACAGACGCGCAAGTCTGGCTTCAATGAGGCCCCGGCGGGAGGCCGGGGAATGCCACCGCCGCAATCTATATCGGGACATCCCTGCAAAGGGCTTCAATGAGGCCCCGGCGGGAGGCCGGGGAATGCTTTGCCGAACGGTATCGACATAAGCGCCAACAATATGCTTCAATGAGGCCCCGGCGGGAGGCCGGGGAATGCGTAGCCCCGAGGGAAAACCCACCACTCCAAACACCAGCTTCAATGAGGCCCCGGCGGGAGGCCGGGGAATGCCTGAAACCATTACTATCGGTAGGCCAACAGGTCTACGCTTCAATGAGGCCCCGGCGGGAGGCCGGGGAATGCCGAGTTTTTATCATACAAGATGGCATAAGGTTGGCTTGCTTCAATGAGGCCCCGGCGGGAGGCCGGGGAATGCTCCCCTTTCTACCGGTAACGGTCCTTATTCTGCGGTTGCTTCAATGAGGCCCCGGCGGGAGGCCGGGGAATGCGCTGACCATCGGCGGCGTTAAGTCCAGCAAGGATTTGCTTCAATGAGGCCCCGGCGGGAGGCCGGGGAATGCCCTTTATAGCTCCAGATGCCGTATCGCCTGTACCTGTAGCTTCAATGAGGCCCCGGCGGGAGGCCGGGGAATGCAAGGTAGAAGCCGCTAGACAAGGGGTTTTAACCTATGCTTCAATGAGGCCCCGGCGGGAGGCCGGGGAATGCCCAAAACAGCCTGCACCTAGTTTCCATGGACTTTCTAGCTTCAATGAGGCCCCGGCGGGAGGCCGGGGAATGCCTCGCCCACAGACACGCCACCACGCCACCACGCACCCACTCAGCGCTTCAATGAGGCCCCGGCGGGAGGCCGGGGAATGCCGATACGGCATGTTTTCAGCTATCGAGTTTGCTATAGAAGCACAGTGGCTTCAATGAGGCCCCGGCGGGAGGCCGGGGAATGCAGCGGTCATTGCTGGTTTTTCGCATGGCCAATGTTGCTTCAATGAGGCCCCGGCGGGAGGCCGGGGAATGCCATGCTTACAGATGGGGAGCCAATGCAAAACGTACCAGCTTCAATGAGGCCCCGGCGGGAGGCCGGGGAATGCAGTACCGCGGTTCGAAGGTTATTGCCATATGCAACCAGCTTCAATGAGGCCCCGGCGGGAGGCCGGGGAATGCACAAGGCCGTTATTTTATTCAGTATCGGTCTATGGTTGCTTCAATGAGGCCCCGGCGGGAGGCCGGGGAATGCTGGCGGTCGGCGTCCAGGCAGCGATCGACAAACCAGGCTTCAATGAGGCCCCGGCGGGAGGCCGGGGAATGCGCTGCGGATCTATGAACTTTTACTGACCGCCACCCGCGCTTCAATGAGGCCCCGGCGGGAGGCCGGGGAATGCATTGACCACCTCGCGCGTATCTGGCCAGCCCATGCCACCGCTTCAATGAGGCCCCGGCGGGAGGCCGGGGAATGCGCCAATGCCGGCTATTTAGAAGTGCACGACGGCAACGCTTCAATGAGGCCCCGGCGGGAGGCCGGGGAATGCCCGCGCAAGACGGTGAGCAAGGTCTTGCTCTTTGGAAGCTTCAATGAGGCCCCGGCGGGAGGCCGGGGAATGCCAAACTGAATTTTGAATCACGATCCAGACCGTATGCGCTTCAATGAGGCCCCGGCGGGAGGCCGGGGAATGCTAACGATGATTGCGATTTAAAACGGAAGTCGTATGGCTTCAATGAGGCCCCGGCGGGAGGCCGGGGAATGCGTGGAAAGACCGCAACACCAACGAGCGCAAAGAGGGCTTCAATGAGGCCCCGGCGGGAGGCCGGGGAATGCGGCCAACAGCGACCCAGGCGCATATCGCCCCGCGCGCTTCAATGAGGCCCCGGCGGGAGGCCGGGGAATGCGATAATTTGTTTAATGCTTACTGCGTTGACGGTTCTCGCTTCAATGAGGCCCCGGCGGGAGGCCGGGGAATGCCTAACCGCCAATCATCAACAAAGCAATGAAACGGACGAGCTTCAATGAGGCCCCGGCGGGAGGCCGGGGAATGCGAAATCGTAAGGCGTACCATCTTCCAGCGCGCCTTTTGCTTCAATGAGGCCCCGGCGGGAGGCCGGGGAATGCTTCGCCTCCTCTCTTAGTGTTTCGATAAACTCTAAGCTTCAATGAGGCCCCGGCGGGAGGCCGGGGAATGCAGCGCGGGCTGGAGGCCATGATTGGCGGGGCCTGCGCGGGCCGTTTGCGAGGACTACGTAAAACGGCCGTTCAACTTTAGCGGAAAAGTTTGCGCCGCGCCAATCCAATTTGCTAAGTATTTGATTGTTAAAGAGCTGCCGGCTTGCGAGAGCTGACCGGTTTTTGCGCGCCACTACAGCGCTCGCAAAGCGGCGGCGGAAAATCCACATCAGACGATGACCGGCTGCCGTTCCACCACGTCGAAATCCTTGCCCAAACTGACCACCGAGGGCTTGACCGTTTCCGCCGGCCCAACATTTATAATCAGAACATGGTCGTCGCTATGATGGATGATGCCATCCAGCAACGAGACCAATTCCGCATGGCGTTTGCGGCTCAACCGGCATTGAAACACCGACAATTGCAGCCAATCGCCGTAACCTTTCATCAGCCGAAACACCCGCCGCCAGCGTTTGGTATCGCTGATGTCGTAAGTGACGATATACAGGTGTTCGTAGGCAGCCATCAGCGGGTGGTGAAGTTGGGATATTCCGGCAATTCACCGAGCAAATAGCGGCCGAACAAGCGCGCCTGAATCTCGAACACCTGCCGATAATTGGCCTTGTAGCCGAAGATGGGATGCGTTACTTCCTGGCTCAAGCGCCGTTCGAAAGCGGTGATGAAGCGCTTGCGGCCGCCCTCGTTCAGGGCCACGCTGCCGGCGGCACAGATAAAGTCGGTGGGCCGCACTTCGCCGTTATTTATGACTTGCAATACCGTGGAATCGGCGATGATGGGCCGAAACGGTTCCATCAAATCCAGCGCCAACGCCGGGCGGCCGTAACGCGGTTGGTGGTAAAAGCCGCGATACGGGTCCAGGCCAACCGCGCTCAGATTCATGGTCCAGGTGCGTACCAGCATGGCATACGCAAACGACAGCAAGGCGTTGACCGGATCGGTGGGCGGGCGGCGGTTGCGGGTGTTGAAGTCAAAACTCATCTGTTTGCTGTCGTCCGGCTTTTTGATCAATTTATCGAACGCGCCGAAATACAAGGCCGCCGCCGCGCCTTCGATACCCAACAATTGCGGTAAATCCAGCGCACGTTGCGATTTGTCGGCCAGGGACTTCAGCGGTTCCAGCAACATTTCCACCGGCTCGTCGGCGCGCCAATTGCGCCGGGCCTGGGTTCGGCAATTCTGGATTTTGGCGCGCACCAGATTGCGGGCAATTGCCAGACAGGTTTTGTCGTCGAAACTGGCTTTATATTGGGCGGTGCGCAACTCGACATTCTTATGGCCGGTGCCGATGGTGTGGCCGACAAACCAGCCGCCGTAGCTGTGCCAACTGACCGGAATCTCGCGCTTCATCAGGTCTTGCAAACACGGCGTGGTGATGTAGACGTTGCCCATGACCACCACTTGCGAAGTGTCCACCAGCCGCGCGGTTTGGACTTTTTCGTCGTCGATGCTGATTTCCAGCTCCTCGCCCTTCTTGCCGATCTTGGCCTTCCAGGCTTGCACGTAAACCGGCAAGGCTTCGTCGCGCATCACCGCCAGCGGCCGGGGTTCGAGATCGGCGTGGCGCAGGTAATTGACTTCGTCCGGCAGACAAATACCCACCAGCGAGCAACCGGAGCATTTAGGACTGTCCTGCAAGGGTTCCGGAATATGGCCGCCGGCGGCGATCAGGCGCAGACCGTTGATGGCATTGGCGGTGAGTTGCTTCAATTCTTCGTCGAAAGCCACCCGCACCCGCTCGCGGCTTTGCACGAAATACAACGCGCCTTCTTCGCAGACATAACCGTGTTCCTGCAACACCATGCCCTGCACGCAAAGCTGTACCCGCTCCGGATCGTAAGCACCGCGCGCCACGTGCGGACGCTTGCCGCGTTTGTAATCGATGGGCGTGACCACGCCGTCCTCGGCTTCGATCAAATCCAGCTTGGCGATCAGGCCTAAACGGTTGGAAGACAGGGTAATCGAGCGGCCATGCAGCTTCTCGGCGTCGTCCAACTCGTCGGCTTCCGGAAAGCTTTTGGACGGCTTGTCCACCCGGCGATGGGCGTGGTCGCCTTCCACGGTGTCCGCCGACGCCGCCCATTCGCCCTGCACCCATTCCAGATAAGCCAAGCGCGGGCAGTACTGGTATTCGTTAATCATCCGCGCCGGCAATAAAGGCATGTCGCCGGAGAGCTCCGGGAACGGTAGCGGTAGCTCTAGCTGGATGGGGACTTGGTCGTCGGACATGATTCGCTCGATTGCTCTTAAAATTTAGTCAAGCCAAAACGCTTCGATCAATCCGCCTTCGGTATCGAGCAGCCACCACTCCAAGCCTTGCTTGGTGACCATTCGATGCAAAACATACCCCGGTTGCCAATACTGTAAAACGGCTTCGAGGATTAACGGCGGAATCTCCGGATGATCTAAGGGCACAGGCGCTTCTTCGGGCCAATCGCTTGTCGTTACATCGCACATATTAAAAAACCAGGTTTGTTATACGTTTTGTCATACAATTTGTCTGTCATTTTGTCTTTTGAAGGAGTCCGCCATGCCCGCCATCAGCCTACGTTTACCCGACGATGTGGAAGCCAACCTCAAAGCCGAAGCCCAATTGGAAGGCAAAAGCCAATCGGAAATCGCCCGCCTGGCGATCACCGAATACCTGGCCCGCCACGAACGCGAGCGGTTTATGGCGGAAATGGTGGCCGCGGCGCACGCCTTGGCCAACGATCCGCAAGCCAGGGCGGAAGCGCTGCAAATTGCCGCGGATTTCGACGCAGCGGACGATGGCCTGGACCGAATAATTGCTGATGAACGCGCCGCCGGTATCGACCCCGACGAAAAATGGTGGGAATGATGAAACGCGGCGAGGTGTGGACCGCCAATCTGAACCCCAACAAGGGCGCCGAAATCGGCAAAATTAGACCGGTGCTGGTGTTGCAGGACGATACGCTGATTACCGGCGGCCTGCCCACGATCGTGGTGGTGCCGCTGACCAGCCAGTTTCGGCCTAATCTGGCGCCGTTGCGGATACCGATTGCCCCGCAAGGCCGGTTGAAAGCCGCCAGTTACGTCATGGCCGAACAACTGCGCGCCATCGACCGCTCCCGCTTCGGCGAAGGCCCCCTCGCCACCGTCACCGCCGAGGAACTGGCGGCGGTGGAGAAGAGTTTGCGGGCGGTGATGGGGTTGTGGTGAGCCATTATTCATTGGCTTTTACCGGAGCAAACAAACCCAAGCCAAAATGGCAGCCAAAACCCAATGCCAGCGGGCCGGTAACCGGTTCGGCGAACGTCAGTTGCCAGAACGAACCTCGGGTATCCGGTTGCACCAGCCCCCTTTTGCTTCGAAAGCGGTGAAAGTCAATCGGGCGGAGTTCGCGGCCGTTGGGCTTAATGTTCGGTAACAGCCGGATTTCGGTAGGTTCGGCCCATTGGCGTTCCCAACATTCCCGGCGAATCTGCGCCGATACGTCGAAGTCTTTTTTGCAATGCCAAGGGTGCAGATACGGCGTTTGCGACTGCCAAACACTGGCGGTCTGGACGATAGGCGAGACGCTTTCGAAATCTTCACGCTGGCCGATATGCTCCAGCATTAAGTGCCATTCCTGGCCGTCAAAGCCTTTGACCGTTTTTAACGCGCCGAAAACCCGGCGCATGTCACCGTCAATACCGGCCGGGACGTGAATTAGCACGTGATCGAGCAGGCCGTTGGAGTCGGCTTGCGGCAGGTAAAAGGCGTGACAGTGGCGGTTATCGGCATTCAAGCCATGCCCGGACAGCAACGGAGGAATCGCGGTTTCGCCCAATGTCCATTTGGCCTTACCCATCACCGCTCGGCGCACGTGCTCGGCAAATCTGATGGTATCCAATTCGCGCATCAACGGCTTGCCGTAAACGGCGTAACGCACCGTGTCGGCGGACGGGCTTGGTTTAGGTTTGGCGCGGCTGGCAACGCTGCTTTTCAATGCTTGAATCGGGCGCTGATAGAGAATTTTTTGCGCGGCTGGCGGCGCGCTCCAGCCGGCGTTTTGCAAGTCGGCGGTGTCCAGGCTGACCGCCTCCAACCAACTGATCGGCAGGGTTTTCTTGATGCTTTTCGATTCGGAGGTTTTCAACTTACGCAAGGCTAAGCCGGACTGCATTTGCTGCTGAAAATTGGCGTAGGCATCGGGCGTAAGCGGTGCGAACAACTGCACCGGTTCGGTCTGAATCTCGCCGGTTTCCTGATCGATTTGGCTGCTTCCCGGAAAACAGTTTGGTTCTCCGTTCCAATCGCCGAGGCGCTTTGCTTCCACCCAGGATTCAGCGCGTCCGACATAGCAGATGCAGTTTAAAAGCTCGTCCAGCAATTTGGTTTGCGCCTCGTTCAGTCGGCATTCGGGCCAATGCACGATCAGCGCTTCAGTTGGATCGACGCGGGCAAAGGCGTCAAAAATCAATGTGGATTTTTGGCGATTGGGCATGTAGTGCCGGGTATGGCTGTGTACCGCCGTCGGCAACCGGTAATGTGGCGGTTCGTCCGCCAACAATCCGAGCAAGCTTGTCAGCAAAGTCTCAGGGTAAAGCTGATGGTCGAGTTTACGGTACCAGGTGGCAATCAAGGCGCGGGTCAAGCGCCATGCGTCGGGCGGCCAAGCCACGTCCGCCTCGTTGACGTGCCTGCCCCACGGCGTGGCGTGGTAACGCCCGCCGGGAAAGCTGAGCGATAGCGTAAGCATGGCTTAGTCCTCGCTTTCCGTTTCGGCCTTGGGCTTTTTGGCTTTGCCTTTTTCCCAGGTGACCGTGGTAACCCGCGGCTCGGCAAAGCGGTTTTCGGCGGCAACGGCGGCAATCAACCCCGGTAACACGGCTTCCAGGGTATTACGCTCAGGCAGTTCCCAAGCGTCTGGACGGGTAACGGTCAGTTGTTTGACATCCAAATCGCAGGCGGTGCGTAAGCGCAAACCGAAGTCCAGAACCGCCCGGATTTTGTAGAGCGCCAAGGCGATCAGCAATTGCTCCACCGCAATGCCCAGGCCGAAACCGCGTATTTGAGCGAGGTCGATGTTGAAGTAAGCAGTGATTTTGGGTGCTGTGTAGTCGCTGCGCGAATAAGGAACGTTGCCGAAACCTTTGGCGGTATCGCCGGACGGATTAACGTGGTCGTTTTTGACGCCGCCGCTTTGCGCCAAATTCACGTCTTCCGCTTCGATGAACGACGACACGACGCGGGGCAAGCGTAAGCGACCGCCTGCCAATTCTTTTTTCGCAAGAAACAAGCCGTGGAGCAAGGCGTTTGCGTCGTATCTCAGTACGACCGCAGCGAGCTTTTTGAGATCTACTGCCCCCTCGTCCATGTCCGCCAATTCGGCTTTCAATTTATCAAAGACTGTTTGGTCTTTTCCCTCAAGGACGTATGCCGAGTTTAGGCGGTGGGCTTCCTGTACTGTGTTGGTTAAAGGTTTCCCTTGATTATCAATCACCTTAATCAAGGGTAAGCCTTTTAGCGGGGCCACCCAATCATCATTCGGCGCATCCCAGCAAACGGTCTCCATCCGGTTAGCCATACTCTGCGCCGATTCCACCAGCAGTAGTCGATTTCCGTTGGGTCCATCGTAAACGGCGGCGCCCAAGTCGGGAAATCCGGTGGGCTGAAAACGCGCGCCTTGCAGGGGTTGTAATTCGGCCTCGATCAACAGTCTTGGGGCGGCGTGTAGAGCGGAAAAGTCGATACTCATGGTTTATCTCCTGGTAACAAAATAAAAATATGCAATTCCCTGGTTACCACGCGCTGCGTGGTAACCCGAATGCACCGCGCTGCGGTGCCTAGGCTGACCGCCGCGCGTTCAAGCCCGGTATTCCAACGCGGCGCGTTGGAACAAGGAATATGTGAGGTAAATGTCATTGGGCCGATTCGGCTTGCTGTTCCGTTGCTTTTTCACCGGTGCCCAGCGTCAGCAACAGACTTTTCAGTTGGCCGGATGCGAGCGGAAAAGCTAACGCCGCCAACAGGCGAGGCCCATCGATTCCAACTGCTCTTGGCGCTTGCTGCGGGAAATGCGGCAAACCGACGCCGACTTGGCGCAGCTTGGCCCAAGCCCAATCGACGGTTTTTTGCGTTTGATTGGCGGCCAACCAGGACAGTAACTCGCCGCGTAGCGGTAGCTTGGCATCCGCCGCCAAGAGACCGATTCTGACCAATTCGCGATCCGGCACGAAAAACGGCTTAAGCAAGGCATAGGCGGCGGGCAATGCGGCATGCCGAATTGTGGGTGTTTGAAGTCCGGTTGAGTTGAAGTCCTTGAGCAATGCCAAGCCCTGCACCAAGTCGCTGATCCGCCGATCATCCACAGAGCCAGCCAAAAATGCGGCTATATCGGCTTGATTGGCGCCGACACCATAGGCAAAGGGTTTGTCCTTATGTGAAAGCCGTTGCGCCGCCAGCCAGCGGCAACGCAGGGTTTCATTCAGATTTTGCGTGAGAGAACCTTCGCCCCAAACGGCCAGCCGCGATTCGTTGTCCCAGACATAGCCTTTCTTGTCGAGTTTGATGCCGGCAAAATGTAAGCGCATAGGCAAACCGGCAGATGTGTCGAAAACCGATTCGGTAGGGCTTTCCTGTAATGCGGATTTTGTTGATCCGCCGCCAACGGCTTTTAAGCCGGCCAAAGCGCAGGCTAATCGAAACTCCGGGCTGGCATCGTCGCTGGCGACCAGCCACTGCGTGCTTAATAAGGGTATCGATTGGTGAATGTCTTCTTTTGCTTTCGGGCTGATACTGACAGTGCGTTGAATTTTGCCGAGTAACATCAAAATGTCTTGGCAAACCCGACGATCCGCGCCGCGCGTGAGGTCGAACAAACGGTTTTCCAGTTGATGCGCCAATGAGGCCAATCGCGCCGACGCTTTGTCACTGCGGGCAAAGCGGCGCAAACCGTCCAAAAAGCGGTTGCGTTCCAAATCGTTAATCAATTCTGCCGATGGGTTAGCGCGCGTTGCAATCCGGCTTATCGGTGTAGCCAGATACGATTTACCGGAACGCATCATGAACCCGTAGCGCTGAAATTCGGTAATGCCGCGATCCACGCCCAAGGACGCCACGGCACGCGCGAAGTCCAAGCCGTCTTTGGCTGGTCTTCTGCCCACGGTGGCCCGGCCTTCTTGAAACAAGCCGTTTAACTCGTTTAGACCTGTCGCTTGATACCACACAGGCAACCAGATTTCGTCATGCGAATCCGCTTCGTCGTTTTGGTTGCCCGCACCACTACCGCCACCGGCCATCCGAACGGTGAAGGGGTAACTCAAACTACTGTTTTTATCCTGCTGCAAGCGTCTGGTGGTATTGGCGGCAAACAACAACGCCCCTTCCAGCATCAGCACAAAGTCCCAAGGATTTATCAGCGATTTGGCCTCGAAGCCCACCGTTGCGTTCGGGCCACCCGCGTTACCGGGGAAAAATTGTCCAATGGCCGCGTCTTTGTGCATCTGTGGTGTGGCATCGGCAAATAGCGAGTTTGATAGCCAAGCTGCGCTCGATACTGTCGCTTGGCCGGTAAGAGGGTCGAACAACTGTAGTTGCCGCTGCATGAAATTGTTGGTGAAGTCCAAGTTGCCATCATTGCCGCCGGTTCCAAGCAATGGCGGAAAAAAGGTTTTATCGGTGCCGATCAGCAAAACGGCGTCCAACCAACTAAGGAAAACATCGGGAAAGGTATTGCGGAAAATTTGCAGCATCAGGTCTTTGGCCTCTGCTTTTGGCGCTTCCTGGCAATCGTGCTTGGTCAGCAATGAGCGTATTTGTATTAGTACATCCCGATAAACAGCAAAACGGTCGCATTCGCTATCGATAAAAGCTTTAACCGTGCGAGTGGCTTCTGTCTCCTGATCTCGTACGCCGGTTTTTAATTTTTTTCCGGTTTCAGGATCGACGTTACTGGTCTTGCCTTCCTGAAAGTAAAATCCGCTCCCGCCATTCCAAGGCGCGGTAATCGGCGTGGGTCGATACTCATCCAGAAAAAACCGCAACAGACTTTCTTTATCCAAACTGCTTTGCAACACAAAGGCCTCGTCCCGCCAGCAACCTTTCGCATTCGGGTCTTTCTGCTCCGCGACCAAACGCAGTATGCCCAGCGCCTTCAGGTAATAGGCCAGCGGTGTAGGTGCGCAGCCTTTTAATTCGATTTCGTGGCTCATAGCGGATTCTCCGTACCCTCTTGTTGTTCGGCTTCCGAGGCGCGCCAGTCGGCGATGCGGACCAGGGTTTCGTACCAGGCCAGTTCGAATGGGCCGTATTCGCGCAATAGGTTCTGCACGCGCGTGGTCCAAGACGGCCCCATCACTTCGGTTTCGCCCAGTTGCATCAATTCCAGCCGCAACTCGGTAGCCGGCATGATTTGGTCGAGGATGGCAACTTCCGGCAAACGGTCGCCTTGGTAAACGCCACGGGCAAACAGGATATGCGGCTTGTCCTTGGGAGGCTTTTCGTCCGGCATGGCTCTGATGCTTAAGCGCACTTTGCCGTGGTGGGCGACGATCAAATAGGCAATCAGGTCGCGTTGCGGATGTTCGGCGTTGTTGATTAGCCACGCCAGCATGGAGGCCAGTTCGTGGCGGAAATATCGGCGTTGGTGACCGGCGTTTGCCGCGGATTTGGCCCAAAGCTTTTCATCGCTCAGCCGTTCATCTTGCAGCATGGTGTGTTGAAATACTTTGTGCGATTTACCCACGTCATGCCAAGCAGCGGCTGTAACTACCGCGTGTTTTCCAATTGCTTGGGCCTGCACCTGTTCTACCAAGTGTTGGGCATGTTCGAAAACATGCCGCAAATGAGCGGGCAGTTCTATCGCCTTGGTTTTACGGCTATCTTGGTCGCCGGTAAAACTGTCATCGCTTTGCGCCGCTTCCGACAACACGACCGGCATCGCTGGTTTTTTGATGGGATCGAAGCCTGATTCCAGATCGTAACCGCCGTGTCGGGCCAGCAAGAGCAAGGTCATGCCCGGAAATGGCTGATCGATCTTTTTCCAAGTTTTTGCCAAGCCGTCCCAGACGAAAGCGGCTCGCTCCTTGTCTTTGAAATAGTCTTTGATTTGTCCCATCGACACCGGGCAAAGCTCGCTATGCAAAGGTTGCGGTTCGTCAGTCTGCGGCTTTTCGATGTCGCGCCAAAACACCCGTAGTTGCGCCGCGCCTTGGTCACGGATGAATGGGGAAATGTCGGTGTCGAAGCCGCTCAGGTCGGCGTCGGTGTTGAACAAATCCAGAAAATCTTTTTTGCGCAGGACGGGATGAATCGCCTGTTCAGTGGTCACTTTCGGCAGTTCGGACGGCGTGGCGCTCTCCAGACTCAGCAAATGGCTGCGGCTAAGTGCAAAATCCTCCGGCGCGTAGGGCAAGGTATCGTCTTCGATGTCGATCCAGAAAATATCCGCGCCGCCGGTTTGGTTATATTCGCCGTAACGGTTGCAGCGCCCGAAGCGTTGGACCAACGACGACCACGGCGCAATCTCGGTAAACAAGGTCTTGCTGGAAATATCCACCCCGGCTTCGATGGCTTGGGTGGCGATGATGATGCGGCCCGCTTCCGGTGCCACTTGCTGTAAACGCTGGTTGAGTTGCCGCCGCTCTTGCAGCCGGAATCGGGCATGAACCAACAATAATTCCGCCGCCGGCTTTTGCTTTTTCAGTTGAGCATATATCTGCTGCGCGCGTTCGACCCGATTGACGATCACCAAACTGTTCGTCCCTAGTTGATGCTGTTGGCTAACCAGTTCGGCGAGTTGCGCGACGTAGTTTTTTTTGGTTTCGGTGCTTAGCAGGCATGCCGCTTTGGAAAGGCGCTTTATCGCCTTAATGCGTCGTTGTACCTCTGGCAGGGCTTGTTCGGCGCTGCTCAATGGCAAACTGATTGCCTTTGGCAAATAATCGGCAAAGTCTACTGTATTCAACCAATCGCGATTTAAGGTGGCGGAAACCCAAAGGCTTTTTGTGACGACACTGGTTGTCAGCGTACGCCGGAAGGCTTCCACTTGCGCGCTGGTCGATAAGCCCGCCCCCATCAACTGCACTTCGTCGAACACCCACAGTGCCTCGTTATGCAGCAAGGCAAAATGCACAGGCCATTGGTAACGGCTAACGCCGTAGCCGCGCATTAAGGCGCGCGACAACAGCATGTCCTGAGTACCGATCAGAATAGCGTCTTTTTCCGGTTGCATCACCCAGGATTGGCCGTCTTCGCCGCCCATCAAAATGTGAACATTGACTTGATCTTGCAGATTCAAGCGTTCTAGCCAGGAATCGATGTTGGCTTGGGTTTGCTCGACCAAAACCCGCATCGGTAAGCAGTACACCAGTCGGCGCGGCGTGTCGGCATCATGCGCGACTTGGCGTTTATAAAGCCACGCCAATATGATTGCGGCGGTTTTGCCGAGGCCGGTTGGAATTTCCAGGAAATCCGGCCAAGCAGCTTGGGCAAGGGTTTGTTGATACGGAAAAGGTTCCGCTAACAATGTTGCTTGTCTGAAAAATGCGCTGTAGTCGCTCATGGCAAACCTTTTGAATCAGGGTAAACGTTTTCTAACATGGCTCGGTCTCAGAACCTGAGGCCGAGATTTTTTTCGTACAACTATTTTTCAAGTCATCGGTAAAGCGCCAGCAACTTCTCCGCTTCTTGCCTGACCAACTCCCGCAAAAACCCCGGCTCCACTACCTCCACCTCGGCGCCGTATTTCAAAATATCCATCAGTAGCTCTTCGTGACGGTTGAAGGGGATGCGTAGTTGGTAGCGGCCATCGGTTAGCCACTCGTGTTCTTGTTGGCTGTGCCAGGTTTCGTCGGCTACCCAGCGGCCGGCTTTGGCGGAGAAATTGAGGATGGCGGTGTGTTTGGGCATGCCGGCGAAGATGCCGTAGGAGGAGCCAAAATGTTGTTGCAGCGTGGCCGGGTCCAGCAGTTGCGCCGGTTCGCCGCTGGCGGTTGCCGATCTGATGCGGTCCAGCGCGAAGGTACGCGGTTCGTTGCGCTGGTGGCAGTAGGCATCGAGGTACCAGTTGTCTTTGTACAAAACCAGATTTTGCGGCGATACCGATCGCTCGCTGGTTTGGTCGTCGCTGCGGGCGTGATACTGGATAATTAGCCGGTGTTGATTGAACAGGGCTTGGACCAAGGTCAGAAACAAGTCGTCGTTGCGGCTGCGGTAGGCTTGGCTAAGGATTTTGATGCGGCCCAATTGCGGGGTCTTAACGCCCGGCGAGCGGTCCAGCAGTTTTTGCAGATGGTCGCGGAGTTGGCCGATTTCATTTTGCAATAAGCCCGGCGCCAGGTTGCCGAGCAGGTGTTGGCAGGCGATCAGGGCTTGCAGTTCTTCGGCGGTGAGCCAGATGCCGGGTAGTTCGAACGGGTGGCGCGGGTCGTCGCGGTCGTAGTAGTAACCGCCGGCGCTGCGGTCGCAGACCAGCGGCGCGTTCAAACGGTAGCGCAAGTCGTCCACCAAGCGCTGACGGGTGGCTTTTGAGCAAACCAGTTCTTTGTCTATTTCTGATCCGGAAATCGGCGTGCGCCGGTGCTTGAGTACTCTGTGAAGCTTGACGATCTTGTCGAGGTGTTGCATGGCGGAAATCTCTATCCCTGATGATTTGTCGCTAACAGCTTAGACCAGTTTTTCAAGCGTGACCGGGCCGACTTTTACGGGCCTAGCTGAGTTTGCCAAAACCTATAAAGCCAGCCTCATGATGACACTTTTACCCGCTAAACTTGGCAAAGTGATGCCTTGTCTTACCAGCCTTGCTTAAGACATGCAAAAACTGCCATTGCCCTTTGGAAGAAGCTAGTGATAATGGGCTCAACAAAGCTTTAACCTTACATTACGTTCCTGACTCCAGCCCGCTTGCATATGAGGTAGGCAATTCAACGGCGCCCGCCTAAGTTGCTGGCCGCGGGCTGAACGCTCGTTAAAACTGCAGTCTATGACCGATTGAAACCATGGAAAACTCGACTTTATTGAACCGTTCGAAAAAAACCTCACTGCCCGAGCATTCGGTGCTTTTACCGATGATGCAGTTGATCTGGCGGCCGCTGGCGACGCTGGCCCGGATTCATAAGCAATACGGCGAGCTGGTGTTGGGACGGCTATTGGGCAGAAAAATTCTGTTCGTCTGCGACCCGGAATATATAGAGCAGATTTTCAATCTGGAGGGCAAGGGCCAGTTGAACCGTAATTTTCTTTATGGCGCCAAGAAATCGCTGTTCGGTAACGGCTTGGTCAATAGCGAAAGCCAGGTTTGGAGTAAACAGCGCCGCTTGATGCAACCGTTGTTTACCAAGGACACGGTTAAAAACTATGAGTTGATCATGGTCGAAGAAGCGGCGGCGATGGCTGAAGAGTTGAAAAAGGCGGCGTCAGGCCAAGTTGATTTAAGCACTGCGATTAAGCGGCTGATTCAGCGGATTTTTATCCGTATCCTGCTGGGCAAGTCCGTGGATCAGTTGAGCAACGGCGCGGAGCTGATCAAGGTGATTGAAATCATCTGTCAGGAGTTGCCGGTACAGTTGGGCAGCGAAATTGTGCTTGGCCGCCGTTTGAAACGCTTCATCCCGCTAAAATCGAAGCGTTATCTGACCGCCGTGAACTATCTGCAAACCTTTATCGGTGCGGAAATTGCGCAGACGCGGACGAATCCGGGACAAAGTCTGATATCGCAGTTAATGCAAGCCAGCGACCGGAGCACCGGCTATACGATGCCCGACAATTTGCTGCAAGACGAAGCCGTCAATCTGTTCTTCGCCGGCCAGGAAACCACCATCAATACCTTGGTGTGGTTTTTTTATTTAACCGGCAGGCACCCGGAGGTACGCGACAAGATAGCCGCCGAAATCCGCAGCTTGCCGAACGAAACCTTAAGCTCCGCGCACTTAGGCCAGCTGAGTTATACCAAAGCCGCGTTGAACGAAACCCTGCGCCTGTATCCGCCCACATCGGCGCTGTCCACGCAAACCGTTCAGGACATAGAGCTGGGTGATTATGCGATTCCCGCCGGCACCATCGTGTTATTAAGCATGCACACCACGCACCACAGCGCCCGGCTTTGGGACGGCCCGGACGCTTTTAATCCCGACAGATTTCTGGAAACCGCGACGCCCGGCGGACACAAATACGCCTTTTTTCCGTTCGGCGGCGGTTTGCATAATTGTATAGGGCGTCATTTCGCGGAGCTGGAAATGCTGTTGGTTATAGCCAGTTTTTTCAAGGCATTTACCTTCGAAACCGACATTTCCGTCAAAGAAGCCTTCAGCGTTACGTTGAAACCGGACCGTCCGGTTGTTGGCAGAGTGGAACCAATTGGTTAAGCTTACGGTCTGCGCTGACGGTTATAGCTAGTCGGCGTCGCACGGGCCGACTAGACGGCCTTTTTACGTAACAGGGAGCGTCATGAAACAGACCATTAGTTTTGTCACACTAGGCGTAGCCGATTTGGCTAGAAGCCGGCGTTTTTATAAGGCGCTGGGTTGGCAAGAATCGTCCGGCAGCCAGCAGGAAGTGGCATTCTTTCAGGTGGGGAGCCTGGCATTTGCGTTGTATGGCCGCGAAGCATTAGCAGACGACGCAATGGTATCGGCCAATGGCTCAGGCTTTGCCGGATTTTCGCTGGCTCACAACGTCGCATCGGCAAAAGAAGTTGACGCAACCTTGCTTGAAGCGGTTTCGGCGGGAGGTAAGCTGGTTCGTCCTGGCGAAAAAGCGGCTTGGGGCGGCTTCAGGGGGTATTTTTCCGACCCCGACGGCTTTCTCTGGGAGGTTTGTTTCAATCCTTTTTTTCCAATCGACCAACACGGTTTTGTGCAACTGCCGAACTAAACCAAGATTCCAATAACCCGCCTTGCACTGGCGTTATATCAGTTGCTCGGGCGTTATTGAGCAAAAACTGCAACCATTAATATTCAATAGTGGCCGATAAGGCCGGATAATCACATCAAAATGAAATTTAGAGTTTTTCTGCAAAGACTATCTCATCCTCGCGTTAGAAGACGATTAAAAATCGGCCTGTCCGTTTGGGGCGTGGCTATTGTCATTAGCCTGATTGCCAAACTGGCTTACGATATTGGTTATTTTAAAGCGCAATCGTTAATAAACGATAAAAACTCGGCAACCCCTAATATCACCCAGATACTAACCATAGAATCGGCTCAGCGCATAGTATCCGGAGCTTTAAAAGAAGATCCTGATTATCCAAAGACCATTGTGACGCAGGTTATTGATAACAACCAAAAGCTGGCGACTATTATTGTCGAAAATAACAAGCAAAGAAAAATAGGCTGGATTATCGATATGCGCTTGTTTTTTACCGGCGATTTATTTAATGACAACGGCTATAACTTAACCGAATCTATTGAGCATCAGCATAATATCAGTAGAGGCGAAAACTGATTATTAATCCGCCCCTGGCCAATATCGTCGCTCCCGCGCAGGCGGGAGCACAGCGGCTATACCGAATCGCTGCGTGGTCCAAAGGCTCCGGACTGCAAAGTCCCGGTTAATCCATTTGCGCAAAGACCGGTTATCCAAGCCGCCAAACAGGCTGTTGAGAGCCGCCTGACAAACTGCTACCATCGGCGGACAATATCCTCATTGATCTATCTCAGCGCGATATTCTCTTTGCTTCCAAACAAAATCTCAGCGGATTTAAGGACCTAAACATGCCGATTATTGCGTACCAATCCCTTAACTCTAACTCCAGTTCCGAGCACGGTATCAGCGCCTCCAATTCTCAGTACTTCACGAGAATGACACATGAGCATATGGCGCAAAATTCGGCCCCCTGGAATCTGGTTCTGCCGACCGCGCCCGATATTTCGCCGGACATTCCGGTACAAGGACCAGCCGAACTGCGTTCGACAGCGTCGTCCGGATACATGGATAAAGGCCAACACAGCAACGACAGTTTTTCGAGTATGGTTGCCAATAAGGTCCGGCAAATTTACCAAAACCTGATACGCGCTTTCGGCGGCGCCGATTTACTGGTGTGCGGCGAACTGGACAGCAGCCATTCGGACTGGACATCCCTGCATAGCAACGCCGGGCAATTGATTCATACATCCTCGCCTGCCAAGGCTTGTAATTGCTTTAGCGTCCATTCCACTAAAGATGCGGCCAACAAATTTCTGGGCGAAGGCGACGGTTGGCTGGCGATAGCGTGTTACAACATCATCGTGGTATTCGTACACGTGCCAAATTCCATCGCCAAAGATGAAAATAGCCTGATGAGCTATTACCAAAAAATTAACAGCGTGGTGATTCAAGCCGGACTGGGGCCGATTGACGTGGTAATGGGCGATACGAATCAGCCGACCAACGATTTTACCGCCAGAGTGCTTAGTCGAGCGTTGGGCATCAAATTTAGCGACGCCCACCCCGGTGACAGCATAAATCCCTTCGACTCGCATCAACGCAGCTTTGAAGGCACTAACAGCACGGCCACCAAAAAATACGATGTAGCCGTTTTTAACACGACTAGCCTAAAACTGGCGGAAGTCGTCTACCTCTCACAATCGACGCCGGTGAGCGGCGGCGGCAGATATACAGCGGCTGTTACCGATCACATGGGTATTGGTTTAAGAATAGAAAAATAATCGGCATTTCCTGTATTTACATCGCGGACAGGTCTCTAGCGTTGCTACCTAGCCGCGCAAATGTCCATCCCCATACGCCACCCACTTGTAGGTGGTGAGTTCATCCGGCCCGACCGGGCCGCGGACGTGGAGTTTATCGGTGCTGATACCCACCACCGAACCCAAGCCGTAATCGCCACCGCCCGATAATCTGGTCGAGGCGTTAATCATCACCGACGCCGAATCCACCTGTTCCTCAAACTGCCGAGCCAGGCTTAGGCTTTGCGTGACGATACCGTCGGTATGGCCGGAACCGTAGCGGTTGATATGGTCTATTGCTTGTTGAATGCCGTCGACAATCTTCACCGAAAGTATCGGCGCCAGATATTCGCTATGCCAGTCTTCCTCTGTCGCTGGAACTACACCCGGTAACAGTTTTAGGGTTTGTTCGCAGCCGCGCAATTCGATATGGTTTTCAGCAAATGCGGTTTGAAGTAGTGGTAATAGCTGTGCGGCGCATGCACTGTCCACCAGTAAGGTTTCCAGCGAGTTACAGACTTGCACACTTTGGCATTTGGAATTCACGGCCAAGGCAACGGCTTGTTCCGGGTCGGCATCGGCAGCAAGATACAAATGACAAATGCCGTCGTAATGCTTGATAACCGGAATCCGCGTGCCTTCGGCGATGCGCTTGATCAAGCCTTTGCCGCCGCGCGGAATCAATACGTCGATGTATTCATCCATTTTCAACAGCTCGCCCACCGCTTCGTGGCCGGGCGTGCGGATGATCTGTATCGCATGTTCCGGCAGACCGGCCGCGACCGCGCCGGCAATCATCGCATCGGTGAGTATCGCGTTGGTTTGCAAGGCTTCCGAGCCGCCGCGCAGGATCACCGCATTGCCGCTTTTGATGCACACCCCGGCGGCGTCGGTGGTGACGTTGGGGCGCGACTCGTAAATAATGCCGATCACGCCGAGCGGCACCGATTTTTTGTACACCCGCAGTCCGGCCGGATTGGTATGGCCGGTCAGTATCCGGTTCAATGGGTCCGGCAATTGCGCCACTTTTTTCAGGCGCGACAACATGTAATTAAAGGTTTTATCGTCTATCGTCAGCCGCTTCACCATCGCCTCGGATTGTCCTTCGTCGCGGGCTTTGACAATTTCCTGGGCATTGACGTCCAACACCTGCTGCCTGACCGAGTCCAGCGCTTCGGCCATTTTCGCCAGTGCCAGATTGCGCGCAGATTCGGACGCTGATGCTAATTGGCGCGACGCGGCGCGGCTTTGTTGGGCGATGGTTTGGATGGTGTTGATAGTCATATGTCTTAAAAAATTGATTTTGAGGCTGCTGATACTGACCGGTTTTTTCACGTAAGGAATTAAAGGTCACCAGCGCTCGCACCTCGAAGAATAATCTACACCCAAATCTTACGTTGGGTATGGCGAGTTTACTACCTACCAATCACGTTCAAGACGCTGCACCTTGCATATCCTACTGGCTATCACTATAAAAACGCTCAAACTCCCTATAAGTAAGTGAAAGAGCGAAAACCTCAATGGCGATAACAAAAAAAGATATTATTGATAACAACACGTTTTCAACGTCGGTAGCATTTTCACGCCAGAGCGACGTAATAATAAAATCAAAAAACGCCGGAAACAAACCGACGATGGCAAACATGTTCAAACCATTACCTCTAGCAGGCTGGTGAAAAACCCGCCGATATTTCCCCTTACCCACGATGTTCGTGATTTTTTCGAGTTGAAATCGGTCATGACATCGAGTTTCAAGCGTTTTGCCCCGGTTTCAAGGGCTTTTTATTCGCCTGAAGCCGTCTGTGGACGGTTTTCAGGCGAACTTCACCCTAGGCGGGTGCACTCCACGCCGGTTTCGGCGTGAACACCAATAGGTTGAGCATGCGCGTCAGGTTGTAGGCGGCAAAGCAAAACAAGGCCTGACCCGCGACTTTGGCTAAGCCGATGTGACGGGTTTTGCGCAGGCCGCCGACCGTTTTGACCCAGCCAAAGGCTTCTTCGACGATTTTGCGGCGCTTGAGACTTTGGGCGTAACCTTTGCCGCGCGCGGTGCGGCCGTCGACGGCACTGCCAATCTTTTTGCGGGCCACATGGGCTTTGATATCACGGGACTCGAGTCCGTTGACGAACGCCGCTTGGTCATAGCCTTTGTCGGCACCGACGCTGCCACCTTGGGGCACGCGGCGTTTGATCATTTTTTGCGCGGCTTCGATTTCGGCGGTGCCGGTGGCTTGAGTGGTTTCGACATCGACAATCAGGCCGTTGCGATTCTCGGACAAGGCATGGGTGATGTAACGCAGTTTGGCCTCGGTGTATTCGCCTTTCTTGTAAAGCCGGGCTTCGGGATCGGTTGTACTTTGATGGGTGGCGTTGCTGCGCTTTTCGCCACTGAAGTCGATCTCGGGATTGCGGCCGGCGGGTTTATCGGGACCACTACCATCTTTTTTGACGAAGCTTTTGTGCGAGGCCCAGGCTTCAATGAGGCTACCGTCGACACTGAAGTGTTCGTCGGACACCAGATTTTGCCATTCGGCTATGGCCAGTACCCGCTCAAAAAATTCGCGACTCAGGGCTTCGGACAGCAGGCGTTCGCGGTTGGCACTGAACACTGTGCGTTCCCACACGGCGTCGTCGATGCCCAGACCGACAAACCAGCGAAACAACAGGTTGTAGTCCAGTTGTTCCATCAACTGACGCTCGCTACGGACCGTATACAGGACTTGTAACAGCAAGGCGCGCAGCAGTTTTTCAGGGGCAATCGAGGGACGGCCTGTGTGCGAGTAACGCTCGGCAAAGACGGCATCCATCGAGGCCAATACGCCATCAACCAGTAGCCGTAAACGACGCAACGGATGCTGTTTGGGAATACGGTCTTCCAGGCCAACATAGCTGAACCAGCTGTTTTGAATGGCATCGTGTCCGCGCATTGAAAGGCTCCAAATTTAGGTAGCCTATTTTAACAGTTAGCCGCTCATCTATGCCTTAGCTTACTTGGCTTTTCGAGTTTTTCACCAGCCTGCTAGTAACAACCCAAGACCACTTTAAACTTACTTTTTTGTCGATAGCAGTAGCGGGAAACACCAAACTGAGCCTAGCTAGTGCATATCCCCCTATAAATTGGGAGAATGATTTAATCCAATAGTTTATATCCTCTAGTCCATTGAAAGGCAAATACTTGTTAAACATAAACAACATACTCATAAAAACTACTCCTTCAACAAGCCACACGACTATAACTACTTGAAAAATCATCACTAAAAATTTAGCAGCCCGCACCCCCATTCTGAAGTCAAAACTGTTATAAGCTGTAAAATCGCTGACAAGAATAAGACGGTGACATACCACTGCAAGCCAGGACAAACCTATGCCTAATATTCCCATAAGTACCAACATTAACGGGATTCCAATGTTTTTAGCGTAGTTAAAGACCAGCGCACAATAAACTAATAAAATTAAAGCCGGCAGTGATATTACATTGAAGAATATTTTCTTAATTCTCCAAGCCGTTTTTAAGCTATTAAGAATAATTGCCCAGGCCTGAAGTTTAAATTCCAAGGTCATTTCCAGTCTTCCATAAATTTCAATAAATATTTTTAAGTAATTGGCTACGTCCCAGTTTCGAATGCTATATGACAATTTTGACCGAACGAATAGGCAAACAACGACAGTCAATCAGCAACGCCAGGATCAATAACCACGTCACATCTAAAACACTGCGATAGAAGCATAGACATCCCTGCTAGATTTAACAGTAACCGCAGCCGAAGGCTTATTCTCTCTGACAAACCTTCTCTTCCGACGCCTCAATACCGCCATCCCGCACCCTCATCCAAAACCACTTTAAAAGCCAAATGCTTTATCATTGGGCCAGGACACGTACGGAACTCGCATAATTACAATGAATAACACTCCGCAACCCACCGCCAAATCTTTGATTTCTCCCGTTATTTTATTCGCCGCCACCCTGTTCATCAGCGCCACGCTGATGTTCGTGCTGCAACCGATGTTCGGCAAGCTGTTGCTGCCATTGTTGGGCGGCACGCCGGCGGTGTGGAATACCTGCATGGTGTTTTACCAAACGCTGCTGTTTCTGGGTTATTTGTATGCGCATTGGCTGAGTTCGCGGCTGGGCAGCCAACGACAAATTCAGATTCATACCGCGTTGCTGGTTTTCAGCGCGATTGCGCTGCCGGTGGCGCTGCCTGAAAATGCCGCACCGCCCACCGACGGCGATCCGACTTTATGGCTGGTCTGGACGCTATTTCTGGCGATCGGCCTACCGTTCTTCGTGGTCTCCACTACCGCGCCACTGCTGCAAAAATGGTTTTCGCACAGCGGTCATCATAGTAGCGACGATCCTTACTATTTATATGCCGCCAGCAACGCCGGCAGCCTGTTGGCTTTATTAAGCTATCCCTTTCTGATCGAACCGAATCTGGGCTTGGCGAACCAAAGACTAATTTGGAGCGGCGGCTATATTGGCTTGTGCGCTTTAATTTTAGTCTGCGCGGTCAGCTTCTGGCGCAGCCAAACCGATAAAGAAGACGACAATGTGTTGATGGATGCCGGCATAGAACTGCCTTCGACATTGCAACAATTACGCTGGCTGGGGCTGGCTTTCGTACCCTCCAGCTTGTTGCTGGGCTTGACGCAGTTCATCAGCACCGACATCGCCGCCGTACCCTTGCTGTGGATCGTGCCGCTGACCCTGTATTTGTTGACCTTTATCCTGGTGTTCAGCACCTGGGCCGACCGCATCCGGCCGTGGATGTTGGCCGCGCAGCCGGCGGTATTGACGGTATTCATCGCTTATTCCTTCATCAATCCGGCTACCCTGCCCTATTGGCTGGATTTGATTCTGCACTTGCTGGCCTTCTTCCTGGCGGTCATGGTTTGCCATGGTGAACTCGCCAAAAGCCGCCCGCACCCGCAATATCTGACCCGCTTTTACTTAGTAATGTCGTTTGCCGGCATGTTGGGCGGTTTGTTCAATACCTTCGTCGCACCGTTCATCTTTAATGCGGTGTACGAATATCCGATCATGATCGTCGCCGCCTTGCTGTTGCGCCCCGGTTTTTTCAATGGCCGTTGGTTTTTGCAGCCGATTTTCCCGGTGTTGGTTTTAATCACCGGCCTGACGGTTTATTTCACTACCCAACAGTTGTTCGATTATCTGGACTTGATCGGCGGCGCGCTGATTTTGTTGGCCGGCCTGAGTTATTCGCTAAGGCATAGCCCTATCGGTTTGGGCGCGTTGACCGGGGTGATTTTGTTGTTCACGCTGGGCTTGCACAGCATGGCCTCTAACACTATTTATCAGGAACGCAGCTTTTTCGGGGTGATGTCGGTGCGCGACACCATTATCCCCGACGAAAACCAGCGGCCGGAAACAGTCCGCGAGTTGTACCACGGCACCACCAAACACGGCGCGCAACGCCTGACCGCAGCCAACGTCACCACACCATTAACCTATTACAGCCGCCCCGGCCCCATCGGCCAATTGTTTGCGGAATTTGACGGCGAAAATCAGCATTGGCATATCGGCGCGGTGGGCTTGGGGGCAGGCGCCCTAGCCTGTTATACCAAGGAAGGCCAATTGTGGAAATTCTATGAAATCGATCCACTGGTGGTGGAAGTCGCGCAAAACCCGGCCTGGTTTACCTACCTAAGCCGCTGCAACAAGCAGGCGGAAATGATCGTCGGCGATGCCCGGCAATCGCTACTGAAGGAAGCCGACGGCAGCTTCGATTTATTGATCATGGACGCCTTCAGCTCGGATGCCGTACCCACGCATCTGCTGACGCGCGAGGCTTTGCAGCTATACTTCAGCAAGCTGAAGGACAACGGTTTGCTGGCCTTTCATATCACCAACCGCCATCTGGCCTTGAAAAAAGTCATGGCCGATCATGTCAACCAATTGCATTTGGCGGCCTTGTTGCAGGAATTTAAACCGGAAACCGATGTCCCTCTGGTCATCGCTACCGACTGGGTAGTGATCGCGAAACAGCCCGAGCGCCTGCAACGCTTGCAGCAAAGCCGGCTCGGGCATTGGCAGAAACTGCCGCTGACGTTCGGTCTGCAGCCTTGGACCGACGACTTCACTCATATTATTGGCATTTGGAAATAGGATAGGACATGCTCATTACGGATCTTGCCCAACGTTGCGGCGCCACCGCCCAGGGCGGCGACTCGACCACTTTTATTAATTCTGCGGCCGACATCATGTCAGCCACCCCGCATCAAGTCACCGTGCTTAGCGACGGTAAATACAAAAAATATTTGAAAGACTCCAAGGCCTCGGCCTGCTTTATCGCCGAACAATTGCTAGATGGCGAGATTCCGGAAAATCTGACCTTGTTGGTCTGCAAAGACCCGGAAATCAGCTTTTTAAATGCGGTAAAACTGCTGCACCCGGAACCGGTGTTTAAACGCCAAGTGTCCGAGCATGCGGTGTTGGCTGAAACATCGACTTTGGGTTTTGACGTACATGTCGGGCCGTTCGCTACCGTGGGCCAACAAAGCAGCATCGGCGACAGCAGCACTATCGAAGCCGGCGCCCGCATCGGCAATCATGTGATGATAGGCAAGCACTGCCATATCCACCCCAATGCTGTCATCTATGACCACAGCATCATCGGTAACAACGTGATCATTCACGCCGGCGCGGTAATCGGTGCCGATGGCTTTGGCTATAAATTCCGAGACAACCAGCACGTGAAAGTACCGCACGTCGGTCATGTGGAAATTGCCGACAACGTCGAAATCGGCGCCAACACCTGTATCGACCGCGGTGCGCTGGGTGCCACTAAAATCGGCTGGGGCAGCAAGATCGACAACCTGGTACAGCTCGGTCACAACAATATCGTCGGCCGCAATGTGATTATCTGCGGCCAGTCCGGCATCTCCGGCTCTTGCACCATCGAAGACGGCGCGATTTTAGCCGGCAGCACCGGTGTGGCAGACCACGTCAAAATCGGTGCGCGGGCGGTAGTGATGGCCCGCAGCGGCATCTCCGGCGACATCGATCCCGGCGCGCAAGTGTTCGGCAGCCCGGCCAAGGATCGCAAAGTGGCCTGGAAAGAATTGGCCGCTTTGGCCAAATTGCCGGAGTTGCTGCAAAAATTTAAGGCGCTGGAAGCGCGGGTGCTCAAACTGGAAGAGTAAGCAGGTTTGTAGGGGCGCTTTAAATCGCCCAAAGCGCATCAATTCGCCCCTACAACTTGGCACATTTCTATACCACTCAACAGGACAGAATCATGAACGACAAACAGCGGGTCGCGGAACACGCGGTACAACATGTCAAACCGGGCATGATAGTGGGACTGGGCACCGGTTCCACCGCCAATTTTTTCATCGAAGCGCTGGCGCGTCGGCAAAATGAGGAAGGCCTGCAGTTCAAGGTGGTTTCCAGTTCAGTGGTTAGCGCCAATAAAGCCAAACAACTGGGCTTGTCCTTACTCGGCATGGAACATATCGACGGCTTGGATTTATATGTCGATGGCGCGGACGAGGTAAGCCCCGACCTGACTTTGCTGAAAGGCCGCGGTTACGACCTGGTGCGAGAAAAATTGTTGGCCAAGGCTGCGGATCAGTTTCTGGTGTTGATTGATGCCAGCAAAAAAGTCAAACGCATCGGCGAGAAATTCCCTATTCCGATAGAAGTCAGCCCATTTGCCTGGCGACTGGTGCAACGCAGTGTTGCGGCGATTGGCGGCCAAGGCTCGTTGCGGCAAACTGCCAATCAAGACGGATTGGTGGTTACCTCACACGGCAGTCTGGTATTGGACGTGGCGTTCGAATCCAATCCGGACGGCAAAACCCTGAACGAGCAGCTGAATGCCATTCCGGGCATTGTCGAACACGGCATTTTCTGCGGCCTGACCCGCGCAGTATTCTGCGGTCAAGACGGCCTGGTTGAAGAGCAGTGGGCTTAGTGCCAGCGAGCTGACAACTGCCTCCCCAAGCAATCCCGCCGAATAGGTAAGTTATCACCCATTCGGCGGTTTACCCTCACGTTACGAAATAAAACGTCAAACTAAAAACCCCGGTTGCCGTGGAAATCAGCTTCACTTTATTCAGCAAAGGCAGCGACAACCAGTAATAGTGGCATTCGGTTTTTCGGCGCTCCCAAGTCAACCGCAAACACTCTACACACTTCCGGCACAGGCGCGGCATAAGCCGCCATAAGCCGTACAACAACAAACTGGCGATCAATAACAGAATATAGAACGTGACGATCTGGCTACCGTGCCGGGAGGTATGAAATAGGTGTTCAACCGTGTGCTCTATACCTAGCTCGAACCATTCGTACAGAAAATGCAGTAGCTCGAAACACAGATGCAGCACATTCAGAAACAAATCAATCACCATGTCATACATGGCGATTGATAGCGCGATCAGCCCGACGATAACCAAGTCAAGATGCTCTTTAATCATCTCAATTCTCCAGGATTTAGATTCGAAGACACGTGAAAACAGGCTGGTTAGCGTTCTTCCGCGGCCATCTGCCTGTGGTATTCCGCCATTTGCCTGCTTTCTTTAGCTGCCATCTCCAAATCTCTGACCATCGCGTCAGCGCGCGCCTTCAAATCCTGAATGCGTTTTCCATACTTCCAGGGTTTGGCTATATATTGATCCAGCATTTCTCGCTCTTCCTGGGCGTCCGCATCCAGCGTTTTAGCCACATCTTCGTAATGATCTGCAAGACGTATATGTGCATCTCGGGTATCAGCGGTCTGTACCGCTTTTGCCCAACTTTGCGGCTTGGGGCCAGACTCTGTCGCACAAGCAGACAGCAATCCGACGGCAATCAGTAGCGATGCTAAGTGTTTAGTTTTCATTGATGGTCTCCTTTCTTATTATTTGTGATCACAATGTTTTCTAATGCAATGTGCTGTTTTTACAATCACTCTTCACCAACTCCCTGATTCGGCAAAGGTACGAGGGAGTAAAAAAGTTAGAAACTCCATTCGCCCTTTTGCGGATGCAATTGATCCATCTTCATCGACGCTCGCCCAAAGGATTGCAGCATATCGTCGGAATGCGGAGTAAGCGTTGCGGCAAGTGCGTTAACTTGCGGCGTCGAAGATGTGCTGTCAGCGGCCGTTGTGGATGACGCCACAGTGGATAAGACAGTCTTCACACCAACAGCATGGGGATACTCGGCATCTTCCCTAGTTGCACAAGCGGACATCAGCAAACTAACGCTGATTAAATACGCGGCACTTATCCGTGCAGCGCTTTTTCCCGAAGCTAATGGAATAAACATGAATTGCGGCTCCTGTTGTTATCTGGCCTGACCCAGTTTTGATTTTTGAAAATGCCCCTTCACACGTCATTAAGATAGCGAATCGCTATCTTAATAGCAACACCATTGCCTTTCTTCCTATCAGTTAGCCATTGCAAACGCTGGTTTTTTGTTTAAAAAGCAGCCGTAATCAAGCCGCGTAACGGTAAATGGAGTTGATCGGGGTGTTATGGTCAAGCTTGATCAGCTCTTCAATCAAGCCATCGTCAAGCCCATACACCCAGCCGCGCACGGTTGGTTTATGGCCCTGTTTCCAGGCCGATTGGATGATGGAGGTATGCGCCAGGCGATACACCTGTTCGATAATGTTCAACTCAACCATCCGGTCGAGCTGCTTCTCCGGATTGATATGATCCAACTCGTCCATATGCAGACGATAGACATCCTTGATATGCATCAGCCACTTATTGGTGATCGCCAAATCGACATTTTGCGCTTGCAATGCCGCTTTAACGCCGCCGCAACCGTAATGGCCGCAGACAATCACGTGTTTGACTTTCAGCACTTCAATCGCGTACTGCAACACACTGAGGCAATTAAAGTCGGTGGTAACGACTTGGTTAGCGATGTTGCGATGCACAAAAATTTCCCCCGGCTGAGCGTTGACCACGGTCTCCGCCGGCACCCGGCTATCGGCACAACCTATCCATAAAAACTCGGGACGTTGCTCCTTGGCCAAATTGAGGAAATAGTCCGGATTTCTGTTTACCAGTTGTTGAGACCAGGCTCTGTTTTCTAAAAGCAGTTTGTTGGGCATGGCACGCACATTCCTTACTGAGTTGATGGTGAGGCTAAATTAACGGCTTAACCTTTCATCAACCTTTCAAAGAACGGCTGGCTATCCCAAAAGCATCTGCTAACTATTTAATACACTTTCGTCAGCATTAAAAACAATCTCGAAGCGAGTACCCTGCCTACCCTGGCCGCCACTGACTACCGTGACCCGTGCCGCATGCAAATCGGCAATTTCTTTGACGATGGCCAGACCCAAACCGCAACCCTCCCCTTGGCTGCCCTGGATTCGATAAAAGCGTTCGAAAATCTTCTCCTGCTCGATAATCGAAATGCCGGGACCGTCGTCCTCGACAATCAGCGCCGCATGCGGCAAGGCCCGAACGCCAACATTGATATACCCGCCGCTGTTGCCGTAGCAAATCGCATTGTCCAACAGATTGCTGAGCAATTCGCGTAACAAGACCGCGTCGCCGGCGACCATCACGGCGGCATCCGGCGCGTCGAATCCCAGTTCAATATTCCGATCCAAAGCCCTAGTCACCCAATCCATGCACGATTCCCGTGCCAGCTTGACCAAATCGACCGGTTTGAATTCCGGAGCGCTTTGCGACACCGATTCCGAACGGGCGAGAACCAGCAATTGCGTACTGAGGTGAGCAACCCGATCAGCAGCATTCTTGATATGGCCCAGTGCCGCTTTCATCGCCTCCGGATTGTCGGCGCTCCGCGCGCGTTCAGCCTGTAGTTTCAGACCAGCCAGCGGCGTGCGCAGTTGATGCGCGGCATTTTCGATGAAGCGCTGCTGGGTGACTAATGTCGAACCCAGCCGTTGCAACAGATCGTTAATCGTATGCGTCAGTGAACGCACTTCCAAAGGCACGTCGGCATCTAGGATAGGATTAAAATCTCGCGCCGAGCGTTGCGCAAGGTGCGCCGCAAGATCGTTCAACGGCCTGAGCCCACGATTAACGCCGGTCCAGACATGAAAACCGACGATGAACAGCAGCAAAAATTGTGGCGGCACCACGGCCAGTAAAATCTCGGTCATCATGCTGCGACGCTTGTTCAGGGTTTCCGCCACCGACACCAACACGTGCTCCGAGCTTGGCGTCGGCGTGGTCAGCACCGAAACAATCCGCACTTCGTGGCCGGCTATCTCGCCGTTCGAAAAAAAAGGCTCGTTACTCGCCAGCGTCGCTATCGCCGGACTAGGCAAATCGGCGTCGCCGGCCATGAAGCCCTCGGCTTGTGACTCCACTTTAAAAAAGGTTTTATCGACGTCGTCCCAACGAAATACTTCGACAGCGATGGGCGGTAATTCGAAAGTGACGTGGTTTTGTTGGGCATGCACCTCTTGCGTCAACGACTTCACCGAATCCAGCAACCAGCGGTCGTACGCCAGATCGGTATAGTGCATCGCCACGAAATAAGAGGCGGCGGCATCCAGCAATACCACGAAAAGCAGGGGCAAAGTCAGCTTGGAAAGCAGCTGGGCCCGAAGGCTTTGCGGTTTATTCATCCTGACTTTTCTCCAAAAGATAACCCAGCCCGCGTAGGGTTCTAATGTTGATCCCCAGGGGCTCCAAGCGCTTGCGCAGCCTATGCACATAAACTTCGATGGCATTGTCGGCCAATTCCTCGGCATGGGCTGCCAGCCGTTGCGCAATATTATCCTTGCTGACCACCCGGCCGCTGTTTAACAACAAGGCTTCCAACACGCCGTATTCCCGTGGCGGCAGCGCCATCGGCATGTCGTTGGCGCTGATCTGCTGATTGCGGGTATCCAAAGTCAATGCCCCGAAACGAATGTCATGATTAAAGCCGCCGTGACTGCGGCGCAACAACGCCCTAACCCGGGCTTCCAATTCCCGTAGTTCAAAGGGTTTGGTCATGTAATCGTCCGCGCCGAGCTCCAGACCGCTAACCCTATCATTCAACGCATCGCGGGCGGTCAATATCAACACCGGAATGGCCGACTTCCGGGCCCGCAACTGCCGTAACACCTCACGGCCGTCGATGTCGGGCAGGCCCAAATCCATAATCACCAGATCGTAGGGTTGCGTCATCAGCGCGCTACCGGCGTAACTCCCGGTCTTGGCCAGCGTAGTGTCGAAGCCCCAATCGCTCAGGGTACGCGACAAGCCGTCCCCCAATGCGGCGTCATCCTCCACCAATAAAATTCGCATGCTTTGTTTCCTATCTTGAAAGGTTAATGACTGTGGGTATCAACAGGGTGAGCCGCGCGCCAGGCGTCGCTCCATGGTGTCCAAGAACACAGTCATGTTTGAAAACCTTATCACGAAACCCCCAACCTGCCGGACTGCAAACCTTTGGCCGGTGGATTTGAACCAGACAACCAATCTCGGAACTTAAAGCTTGTCGAAAATCAAATGCCCTTAAATCGGAGTATTTGCGCCTCTAACCCACGCAATATCTAAGACTAAAGGTAAATCCCCTATTCGTTTATGGAATTTATTCACTGTTCAATATCGCAAAAAAATATTGGCATCAAATTTGCTGAAATACAGTTTATTTCAAAAGCATACTTTACGTCTATTTCAGTCGCAGACTTAATTCGCTCTATTAAATTAAAGATTAATAATAGATATTTTATATATATTGTAAATTAGGCAGTTTAAAATGAAATATAAAGCAACTATATTTATAGGTTTATTAGGCGCTTTAATAAGCGGATGCAATCACTCCGATACTGAGCATCGAGAGGAAGTACCCAAACTGGAAGCAACCATGCCGCTACGCGAAGATGCTGCGGTAACCAAGGAGTATGTCGCCCAGATTCACGCATTTCGACATATTGAAATTCGCGCATTGGAACGGGGCTATGTGCAGAATATATTTGTCGATGAAGGGCAATTGGTGCATCAAGGCCAACCGATGTTCAAAATCATGCCCAATATTTACCAGGCCGAATTATTAAAAGCCCAGGCCGAAGCCAATTCGATGAATATCGAATACCTAAACACCAAGGGCTTGGCCGATCAAAAAATCGTCTCGCCCAATGAGCTAGCCTTGGCTAAAGCCAAGCTGGACAAGGCTAACGCGGAAGTGAAGCTGGCGGAAACCCATTTGGGTTTTACCAATATTAATGCGCCATTCGAAGGCATCATGGACCATCTGGATGTGCGTACCGGCAGTTTGTTGGAAGATGGCGCCTTATTAACCACCTTATCCGACATCAGTAAATTGTGGGTGTACTTTAATGTGCCGGAAGCGGAATATCTGGATTATAAATTGCACAAAAACGAAGAAGCCAGAACCAAGGTGCAACTAAAACTCGCTAACGGCCAAGTTTACAATCAGACCGGTATTATAGAAACCATAGAAGCTGATTTTGACAACACCGCCGGCAATATAGAATTTCGGGCCACGTTTGCCAATCCTGACAAACTGCTCAGACACGGGGAAACGGGCACCATATTAATGACAAAGCCTTATAAAAATGCGTTATTGATTCCGCAAAAAGCCACCTTCTATATTCTCGATAAAACCTATGTTTATGTCGTTAACTCAGAGGGAAAACTGGAGCAACGGTTAGTAAAAATCGAAGCCGAATTGCCACATCTATTTATTATAAAAGAGGGTTTGAAAGACGACGACAAGGTGTTATTAGATGGTTTACGAAAGATCCATGCCGGTGAAAAAGTGGAGATTAACTTAATCCCGCCGGAAAAAATCCGTTCCGAATTGGAATTATATACCGAGTAATTAGCCAGTCAGGAATTAACCATGTTTAATATCTTTATCAAACGCCCGGTGATGGCGATCGTGTTATCGCTGTTGTTTCTATTCATGGGTACACTATCGATCAAATCCTTACCCATTTCGCAATTCCCGGATATTGCACCCCCGCGAGTCATTGTCTCGTTGGCGTTTCCCGGCGCCAGCGCTGACGTGTTAGTCCAATCGTCGCTGATCACCATTGAGCGGGCGATCAACGGCGTGCCGGGTATGAAGTACATTGTCTCGGACGCGACTAGCGCCGGCGAAGCGACGATTCAAGTCATTTTTGGCCTGGGTGTCGATCCCAACCTGGCGATGGTCAACGTCAAGACTCGCCTGGATCAGGTGATGAGCCGGTTGCCGAAGCTGGTGCAACTGGAAGGCGTCGTTGTCGAGCGGGTGCAACCCAGCATGTTGATGTACGTCAATTTGTACAGCAAGGACAAAAACGCTGACGAAAAATTTCTATTCAATTACGCCAACGTCAACGTCATTCCGGAAATTCAGCGCGTGTTCGGCATCGCCCAGGCCAAAATCCTCGGCAGCCGGCAATACGCGATGCGGATTTGGCTGAATCCGGACCGGATGCGAGCTTACAAGGTTTCGATTGACGAGGTGATGGACGCGATCAGCAAGCAAAGCATCATCGGCCGGCCGGGCCGGATTGGGCAAAGTACCGGTATCGCCGCGCAATCCAAGGAGTATGTGCTGGTTTACCAGGGGCGTTACAACAAACCAGAGCAGTACGAGGACATCATCATACGCGCCAATTCGGAAGGCGAAATCCTGCATTTAAAAGACATTGCCAAAGTCGATCTGAGCAGCGAGTTCTACGATATTTATTCCAACAAGGACTCTTTCCCGTCGGCGGCGATTGTGCTCAAGCAAAACTACGGTAGCAACGCCAGCCAGGTGATTGAGGACGTCAAAGCCAAAATGGAGGAATTGAAAGCCTCGTTTCCAGAAGGCATGGATTACGAAATCGACTACGATGTGTCCCGCTTTCTCGATGCCTCGATAGAGAAAGTCCTGCATACCTTGGGCGAGGCATTCGTGCTGGTGGCCTTGGTGGTGTTCATCTTCCTCGGCGACTGGCGTTCGACTTTGATTCCGATTTTGGCGGTACCGGTATCGTTGATCGGCTCGTTCGCGGTGATGTCGGCTTTTGGCTTGTCGATTAACCTGATCACGCTGTTTGCCTTGGTCCTGGCGATAGGTATCGTCGTCGATGACGCCATCGTGGTCGTGGAAGCGGTGCATGCCAAGATGGAAGCGGAACACGTCACACCTTACGTCGCCTCGCAAAAGGTGTTAGGCGAAATCGGCGGCGCGATTATCGCGATCACCTTGGTGATGACCTCAGTATTCGTGCCGATTGCCTTCATGCCGGGCCCGGTTGGCGTTTTTTACCGGCAGTTTTCGATTGCGATGGCATCGTCCATCGTGATTTCCGCGATTGTCGCCTTATCGTTGGCGCCAGTTTTGTGCGCGATGATTTTGAAAAACACCCACGGCCAGCCGAAGCGCAGAACCCCGATTGGCCTTTTCATCGACGGTTTTAACTATCTGTTCGAAAAAGTCACCGGCCGCTACGTTAAAGTGCTGAACGTCGTGGTGGCTCGGCGCATTGTCACTTTGCTGGCTTTGGGTGGATTCTCGTTCGGCATTTTTCTCGTCAATCAAACCTTGCCGGCCGGTTTCATTCCCGGTGAGGACCAAGGCATGATTTACGCCATTATCCAGACCCCACCCGGTTCAACGCTAGAAGTGACCAACCAGGTTGCGCGCCAGCTGCAAAGCGTGGCAACGACGATAGACGGTGTGCAATCGGTATCGTCGCTGGCCGGCTACGAAGTATTGACCGAAGGCCGCGGTTCCAATGCCGGCACCTGCATCATCAATCTCAAGGATTGGTCGCAACGTAAAATGTCGGTGCACGACGTGATTCGAGAACTGGAGGAAAAAACCAAGGATTTTGGTGCCTTGATCGAGTTTTTCGAGCCGCCGCCGGTGCCGGGTTACGGCGCGGCGTCCGGTCTGGCCTTGCGCCTGTTGGATAAGTCCGAAGATGTGGACTACCAAAAGTTCGACAAGATTAACCAGGACTTTATGGCCGCGCTGGGCAAGCGCAAAGAATTGACCGGCCTGTTCACGTTTTACGCCGCCAATTATCCACAGTACGAACTGATCATCGATAACCAACTGGCGATGCAGAAAGGCGTGTCTATCGACAAGGCGATGGAAAACCTGGACATCATGATCGGCAGTACTTACGAGCAGGGTTTTATCCGCTTCAACAACTTCTTCAAGGTGTATGCCCAAGCCTCACCGGAGTTTCGCCGGTTTCCGTCTGACATTTTGAAGTTTTTTGTCAAAAACGATGCCGGTGAAATGGTCCCATATTCGTCGTTCATGACCATCAAACAGCGCCAGGGGCCGAACGAGATTACCCGCTATAACCTGTACAACTCGGCAGCGATTCGTGCTGAACCGGTAGCTGGTTACACCACCGGTGAGGCGATTGACGCGGTGCGGGACGTGGCGGCCAAAACCTTGCCGCGCGGTTATGACATTGCCTGGGAAGGCCTGTCGTTTGACGAAGCGGCGCGCGGCAACGAAGCGTTGATCATCTTTGGCGTGGTATTGATGTTCGTTTATCTGGTATTGGCGGCGCAGTACGAAAGCTTCGTGTTGCCGCTGGCGGTGTTGTGTTCGTTGCCGGCCGGCATCTTTGGTTCGTTCTTTCTGTTGAAAGCGTTGGGGCTAGCCAACGACATTTATGCCCAAGTCGGCTTAGTGATGTTGATCGGCTTGCTGGGTAAAAACGCGGTATTGATCGTCGAATTCGCGGTGCAAAAGCACGGCCAGGGCATGTCGGTCAGAGACGCGGCCATCGAGGGCGCGAGGGCGCGGTTCCGGCCGATTTTGATGACCTCGTTCGCCTTCATCGCCGGCTTGATCCCGCTAGTGGTGGCTACCGGCGCCGGCGCGGTCGGTAACCGTACCATCGGCAGCTCGGCCCTGGGCGGCATGTTGTTCGGTACCGTGTTCGGCGTGGTGCTGATCCCTGGGCTTTATTACTTGTTTGCCAACTTAATCGAAGGAAAATCATTGGTCAAAAACGAAGACGTCGAACCGTTGACCGAGCGTTATCACTATGGAGACGACGATGAGTATTAAATGTTTAGCCGCAGCGGTGGCAGCCGGCTTGCTGTTGCAAGCCTGCGGCATTCCGGAGATGACTACCAGGACAGCGGATACGCAACTACCCGACCAATTCAAGCCTGGAGTCATTGAGCAGGCCAGTTCTGCTTCGGTGAAATGGCAAGAATTTTTCGACGATCCGCATCTGCTAAGTTTGATCGATACCGCCGTTGCCAATAACAAGGAAATCAACATCGCGCTGCAACGCATCAGCATCGCCGAAAACGAAATCCAGTCCCGCAAAGGGGAATATTTGCCCTTCGTCAAACTTGGCGCGGCGGCAAGCGGCGAGAAAACCGCAAAGTACACCCGCAACGGCGCATTCGAAGAAAATTTGGAGATTGCCGAAGGCCAGACCTTCCCGGCTTTCCTCGGCGACTACCAATTCGGTTTGTTCTCGACTTGGGAAATCGACGTCTGGAAGAAGCTCAGGAACGCCACCCAGGTAGCGGTCTACGAATATATGGCTTCGGGTGAAGGCCGTAATTTCCTGTTGACTCATCTGGTAGCGGAAGTGGCGCATGCCTATTACGAACTGCTGGCCCTGGATAACCAGTTGGAAAATTTGCGGCAAAACATTGCGATTCAGCAAAACGGCTTGCTGGTAGTCAGGCAATTGCAGATTTATGCGCGCACCAATACGTTGGCAGTGAAGCGTTACGAAGCCGAGGTGGCGAAAAACCAGGCCCGACAATATGAAATCGAGCAGCAGATTACCGTTGTAGAAAACCGTATCAACACCTTGCTGGGGCGAACCCCGCAGCCTATCGAACGTTCGTCGGCCGGTTTCATGAGCATCAAGCCCAAGGCGTTGAGCGCCGGCTTGCCGTCGGAGCTGTTGCAAAACCGGCCGGACATCCGCAAAGCCGAACTGGAATTGAAGGCTGCCGACCTGAATATCGACGTTGCCAGGGCTAATTTCTACCCGTCGTTCGGCATCAAGGCCGGCGTCGGCTTTCAAGCCTTTGCCTTGAAATATCTGATCAACACGCCGGAATCATTGGCGGCGATGGTCGCCGGCGAACTGGTGGCACCGCTGGTCAACAAAAACGCGATTACCGCCGAATATAAAAACGCCAACGCCAAGCAGGTGCAGGCGGCCTATGAATACGAGCAAAGTATCATTAATGCCTATGCTGAAGTCGCCAATCAACTGTCCAACATCGATAACCTGGACAAAAACTACCAGCTCAAACGCCAGCAAGTCGATTCTTTGGTGAAATCAATCGACGTTGCCAACCAGTTGTTCATCTCGGCCCGCGCCGATTATCTGGAAGTATTGCTGACGCAACGCGACGCCTTGGAAGCCAAAAAAGAACTGATCGAAACCAAGCAAAAGCAGATTAGCGCCATGGTAGAACTTTACAAAGCGCTGGGCGGCGGTTGGCAGTCATAATGCATTTTGTTGAGATAGACTCAAGTTACCCCGGCACTGCAGTCAACCTTAATCTCACCATATTTGTGGTAGATGCCGCCGGAAACCTGGTTCATAATCGCCGAGAGCAGCCTTTTACGGCAGAGCCTTTCGGTTTCAACGACGCCGGTCGTAAAAACCTGGCGCCGCTTTAAATCGATGCCAACAGCCCGCGTGCTGGAACTTATCCGGCCAAAAACAAGAGGAGAATCGCATGTCACAATTACAAAAAAACCAGGAAGCGCCTTTTTTTAGATCCGCCAATCAAGACAATAAATTGATTTATCTTTCCGATTACAAAGATGAAAAAAATGTGGTGTTGTACTTCTATCCCAAAGACGACACCCCCGGCTGCACCATTGAAGCCAACGACTTTACCGCGCTAGCCGGCGAATTCGACGCCCAGGACACCGTGATCATCGGCGTCAGCAAAGACGATTGCCAAAGCCACCGCGACTTCATCGCCAAATACGGCCTAAACGTACAATTGCTGGCCGACACCTCCGGCGACCTCTGCGAAGCTTACGGCGTTTGGCAGGAAGTGGAAAAAGACGGCGTGAAAAAATGGAAAATCGTCCGCTCGACCTTCATCATCGGCAAAGACGGCAAACTGATCGAAGCCATGTATGGTGTTAACCATGAAGGACATGCGCAGGCGGTGTTGGATATTATCAAAGGACTGAACGCGCCGGCTGAGGCATAAAAGATGACTAGGTCGGGTTGCGGCTTATGCCTATCCCGACCTACCGGAATGAATCCTACCAGCCAAGACGACCAGAAATATCGCTTAGCTCATACCGAATTTCCAACCCTGAGCAATCACGAACGATGCGCTGCACGCTGTTCAACACATCCACAGCCCTGAAAGAGGGCGTCGGCTTACCGACCGCCAAACTCTTGTTCGCAATTGGGAGGAAATAACCTTCGAAACCTGGATTTCATTGAGGCTACTTGTTTTAGATAGCAGCCTGGACGGTTACTTTACTGTCACATCCATTTCGAAGTGATCTTAGAGTATCTTTGAGTAAAGAACTTCGTGCAATGGATGTCCCGTCAATGCCGACGAGGTGCGCTCTTTATCGGTGAGTGTAAAACCACAACCCGCATACGCAGCTTCGGCTGGGGAATTGCCTTTGATGCACCACAGCTCGATGCCGGCAAAACCTAAATTGAATGATTCCGCCACTGAACGATCAATGAGTTTTCTCCCTAATCCTTGGCGCCAATGGGCAGGCGACACATTGAGCGCCCAAAGTTCAACAGTCAGTTCCTGTGTCGGATAACGAGGTGCGCCGATAATTGAAAAGCCAACCGTATTGCCTTCGTCCTCCGCAACAAACACCATGAACTCTCTGGTTGGATTAGTTAACCGTTCTGTTAGTGCGTCCAGGTTTGCGGAAGGATCTAATGACGCCAAGAACTCCGATGGCATGAACGGCTGGTAAGCAGAGCGCCAAGCCGCCACGCGAATTTGACCAATGGCTTTTGCATCGGCCGGAATAGCAAGACGTATCGACATGGGCGGAATCACGGATAAGGTTTTTGTTGTTTGTCAGATTAGCTTTTCGTAACGATGAGACATTGTAGCCTCGATGCAGCGTCAGCGGAATCGAGGGCGTAGGCTTACCGACCACCAAACATATATTGACAATTGCAGGATATTTGCCTTCGAAACCTCGATTCCATCGAGGCTACTTGCTATTGAGCCCCAAAACATCACGTATGGATTCATTGTCTGGCCCGCTCCGATGCAAAAGCCACCAAACGCAGGCCTGCCCAATTGCTCGGCTGATAGCACCAATGCTTTGGAGATGCATTTCGCATAGAGAGATTGGATCTGAGACTTCCGTAGACACGTCATGATGGCCATGCGTCTCTAGTGACATGAACCGATAGAAGACCGTGTACAAATCCGAAACCTCAGCTTCCCTGGCTAACTCTTCTAAGCTCCTCCGTTTGGGAATGTTTTTCATTTGCTCGGTTTCTAGAAACTCTGCGGTAGCTTCTTCTCCTGTATGCCTGTTCTTGATTTTTGCCGTTCCGGCCTTCAAGTTGATCTTGAGCGCTTTGGCGAGTTCTGCAGTTGCCGAGCTCTGATGTTCTTGAGCATTTTCAATCGAACGGATAGCCCAGAGGACTGTGATCAGTTGCTCAAGTAGATAGCGCCCCATAATGCCTAAGCAAGCAGCATTATGGTTAGCACCCAATGCAGCAGCTCCGCGCACTAGTTCTGCTGTGCGGCTTAGTTGCTGGCGGGCAATTTCATCCCTCAGGTCCAATTGCCCCACAGCATCAATTTCAGATGCAGCAATGAGTCGCGCAACCTGCTCATTCAAGAAGCTAACCAATTCGTCCAGTGCTGTTGTGGCAGTTGTCATGATGTATGAACGTGATCACTAACGTAAGCTATGACATCAGTTGTCAAATAAACGGGCGCATTTAACGCATAACTCTTACTGTTTGCGCTCAAATGATTGATTTTTAGTGTGAGTGGAAATTTAACATTACAAGTGGCGGTGAAAAATACGACACCCATAAACTTAGAGAAAACTATACCATCCCTGGCACTTGGCTTCTAGGCGCTAAAGCCTTGTAGATACTCTGTTCAAAAGCAACAAATTTCATCATCTTTTACTCGGCGATGATGGATTCAGGGATGGCATAAAACCGCGTGTTATCGAACGGCTGATCGTGCTTCAACATGCCATGGATCGCATGCAGTAATTTACGCATGACGGCGCAGACGGCTTGCAAAGGTTTCTTGCCGTTGTCGATCAAATCCTGGAAATACGCTCGCACATGCGGATCGTGCTGTTTGGCACTCAAGGCCGGCATATACAACGCCGAACGAATATGCCGGTTACCGGCCTTGGATAGCCGCATTTTCTTGTGTACGCTTTTGCCCGACTCAAAGGCCTTGGGATCGAGTCCGGCAAACTTGGCCCATTCGCGATGCGACAGGTTGGGCGGCAATAGCAGTAGTTCGCCCATCAAGGCAATGGCGCTGGTTTGGGCCATGCCTTTGATGCCGGTCAACAGGTCGAATATTCGTTGCAGTTCCGGATGCTGGTCGATCAACGCCAGCGCCTCGCCAGCCAACGTATCGATGCGTTTTTCCAGCTGACTAATCGCCAATTTGGCATCGCGTAGTAGGGCCTTCGGCGTTTCCTCGGTCGCACTCAGCGCATGTAGATGATTTTTCGCGGCGGCCTTCTGACCGGTTAGCGCGTCGATACGGCGAGCATAGCCGCGCAAAGTCAGCGCTTGATTCGAAGGACGAGTCCAGGCGACGAAATCCATGCGCTCGACATATTCGGCCAAGGTGTTGGCATCGACGGCGTCGGTTTTACTGTTTTTCATCAATACCTTAGCGAAGTGATGCGAAGCCTTGGGATTGACCACCATCACAGGTACACCGGCGTCGTGTAGCGCAATAGCGAGATCGAAATGGTAAATACCGGTGGCTTCCAGACAGACCTTGATGCCGGATAATTTGATCAGCTTATTGACCAACCGGGTACGGTCGCTACGAGTGTTAGCATATTTTTGCGAATCGAACGGCTTGCCGTTCTTGCGGATCACCAGCACCAATTCATCGGCGCCCACATCCACGCCGGCAAACAGGCGAGGGATAGATTCAGCGGTGGTGTTGAGCGGGTGGTTCGTCATAATCGTTTTTGAATACAGTTAAAGGGAAGTACACTATTCACCGGTTCCCGACCCTGCACATGCACCTACCTTCCTTGTGTATGCAGGCTCTAAGCCTCGGATACTCCACGGTATGGGTGAATAGGGCGGGGGCCAATCTACACGACAGGCTCTGGTAAACTACCAGTCCTCAGGGTGGGACGGCCTCCCAATGAACAATCACAGCTTAATCGGTTTTTCTGGGCTATCGGTTGTTAAAATTCATCATACAAGGTTGGGCACGCCTTTTGTGCCTACGCGGAACTAACCTTGCACCGATGAAACGGTGGGCACAACAGCATAGCCCACCCTTTTGATTTCCAATTTCAATCAACTAAACCACCTCATCCGGCAAAAAACCACCGGCCTGCATGGTCCACAGCCGGTAATAAAAGCCCTGCTTGTCCAGCAACTCCTGATGACTACCGTCCTCGACTATCCGGCCTTGATCGAACACCAACACCCGGTCCAGATGGGCGATGGTGGAGAGGCGGTGGGCGATGGCGATGACGGTTTTGCGGCCCATGACCCGCTCCAGGTTTTCCTGGATGGTTTTTTCGGTAACGGAATCCAGGCTGGAGGTGGCTTCGTCCAGGATCAGGATGGGCGCGTCTTTCAACATCACCCGGGCGATGGCGATGCGCTGGCGTTGGCCGCCGGACAGTTTCACGCCGCGTTCGCCTACCAGCGATTCGTAGCCTTCCGGCATCGCCGCGATAAACTCTTCGGCATGTGCCAGTTTGGCGGCGAAGCTGATTTGCGCGTCGTCGGCATCCAGTTGGCCGTAACCGATATTTTCCTTCAGGCTGCGGTGAAACAGGCTGGGATCTTGCGGAATTAGGCTGATTTGCGCGTGCAAGGAATCCTGGGTCGCCAACAAAATATCCTGGCCGTCGACCAGAATCTGCCCGGCTTGCGGCTCAAAGTTGCGCAGAATCAAGTTCACAAAGGTGGATTTACCGGAACCCGAGAAGCCGACCAATCCTACCCGCTGCCCCGGCTCGATTACCACATTTAATTGATCGAACACCTGCCGGCCCGGCTCGTAGCTAAAGCAGACGTTTTTAAACTCGATGCGGCCTTGGCTGATGTGCAGAGGTTTGGCGTCCGGCAGGTCGATGATTTCGTGGCTTTGGATGATGGTGTCCACACCGTTGGCGACGTTGCCGACGTATTCAAAAAACTCCAGAAAGCGCCGGCTCAGATTGCGGGCGTCGCCGATCACCAAAATCGCCAAGCCGGTACTCATGGCAAACGCGCCGACGCTGATTTCCCCGGCCTGCCAAAGTTGCAAGGCGTAGCCGATGGTGCCGATCTTTAAAATGGCCGCAGCGGTAAATTGAAACCAACGCACCCGCTCCATGTACCAAAAGGTGCGGCGGGCGCTTTTTAATTCGGTATCCAAAAAGCCGTCCAGGTATTCGCGTTCGTGCTGCAAGCGGGCGAACAATTTGGCGTTGAGAATATTCGTCACCGCATCAACGATCTTGCCGTTGACCATGCTGCGGGTAGCGGCGAAATCCTGTGCGTAAGGTTGGCAGCGGGTTGCCAGCCAATACGAAATCAACACATACATCAAAACCCAGCCGGCCACGAACAAGCCCAAGCCCTGATGCACACCCAGCAATAGCGTGACCGACACCGTAAACGTCACGGCTATCGGCCAGAAATCGCAGATGATGGACCAGGTGGTGTGATTGACGCTCATCGCGGTTTCGCTGATGCGATGCGCCAGCGCGCCGGCGAAATGGTTGCCAAAGTAGCGCGGCGCGTGGTTTTGCAGATAGGCAAATAAAGAACGTGCGGTGCCTTGCCGCAAGCGCGGCCCCATGATGATCAGCACCGCGCCGCTGCTGCGGCTGAAAATAATCTCGGCCAGATTCAGGCCGGCGAGCAGCAGCAAGGGTTGCTTGAAAGTCTCCAGCCAATCGCCCACTGGCACGGGCTGGTTGGCAACCGCGTCCATCAAGGCTTTGATCGCATACGGCACCAGAATGCTGCCGGCGGCCTGACCGGTTTCCAGTATCAGCATCAACAGCAGCAGCCAGCGGAACGGCTTCAAGCAAAACAGGATAAAACGCCAAGGGTTGGCGGGTAACGGCGGCGCTTCCGCGGCGCGGCGGAGACCTTCCTTGGTGGGCGATTTGGACATGATGGCGTCAGGTAAGAAAGCTGGCGGCCATTATAGCCAATTGCCCGGCGGCCGCGCCGTTGATGAAAGGACCAGGTGGAGCAGCGTTATCTCAGTAACGAATTCGATACCACCACATACCGACCATTTCGTGCGCAAGCAGAAAACTGTTGGACCAGGCTGTTGCAGACGGCAACCAATCCAGCCAGCGGGATTCGCCGGCGTGGCCGATAAAGGCCGTCGGCGCGGGCAATACCTCAAAACCGGCTTTGCGAAACTCCAAAGCAGCGCGCGGCATATGGTAGGCCTGGGTGACCAGAACAATCTTATTGATGCCAAACTCTTTTAACAGCTCGCGGCTGAAACGGGCATTTTCGGCGGTATTCCTGCTACGCGGCTCCCGCCAGGCCACGGGAATTTTAAACTCGCTCTGCAAGGTTTGCGCCATCAAATCCGCTTCGGGAATGTCATCCGGTTCCAGCATACCGCCCCCGGACGCCAAAATCGGCAGATCCAGTTGCCCGGCCAACTTGGCAGCATAGCGCACACGCAGCAAGGTTCTGACATGTAAAGTGACCTGCCCTGGATATTCCGGTGCAGACGTTTCAATGCCGCCGCCTATCACCACCAAAGCCTGAGGTTTGAATTGCTGCACGGCTTCGGTAGAAAGAGGCGGAACCCGTTCCCAGAGCATGGCCCAGTGCTTAACCACAATCGGCAAACTCAATAACCACAACAGTGCCAGACAGACTATCGCCATGTTCTTCCCCCATTTACGCTTGCGCAGAAGCAAGCCAACCAGCGCCAGCATCGCCAAAGAGGTTGGCGGCAACAACAGCAGCTTGATAAAGTAGATAGCGATGATGGACATGGGACACGATCATCCTTGAGCAAGTATCAGTCAATATGGCTATAGACAAACCACATTGGGAGTGAGTTAGAGACGCAAGATTTTGCGTCTCTAAGGCTTAGCGCCGTTATATCGCCAATCTGGAAATACCCACCGCTTCCCGCAAGGTATTGATAAACGGCCGAGTGATGGCGCGGGCTTTCTCGGCGCCTTCCTGCAATTGCTGCTCGATATGCTCCGGCGCTTCCATTAAGGCTTCGTAACGCTCGCGAGCCGGGGCGATTTCATCGTTGATTTTCTCGAACAACACCTGCTTCATCTCGCCCCAGCCTATGCCTTCCGCATAGCGCTGACGGATCGCATCGAGTTCATGTTGATTCGCAAATGCCTGGTAGATACCGAATAGCGTGCAGCCTTCCGGATCTTTCGGTTCGCCGGGTTCCAGGGAATTGGTTTTGATCTTGTTGATCAGCTTGCGCAGCTTCTTTTCCGGCTCAAATAGTGGAATGGTGTTGTTGTAGCTTTTGCTCATCTTGCGGCCATCCAGGCCCAGTAAGGTCGCCGCGTTGTCGTCCAACACCGCTTCCGGCAACACGAAATGCTCGCCATAGATATGGTTAAAGCGGCTGGCGATGTCACGGGCCATTTCGATGTGCTGGATTTGATCTTTGCCCACCGGCACCTTATTGGCGTTGAACATCAAAATATCGGCGGCCATCAGGATGGGATAACTGAACAAGCCCATGGTGATGCCTTTGTCCGGATCATTACCTTCGGTTTCTTCGTTTTCGGCGACGGCGGCTTTATAGGCGTGCGCGCGGTTCATCAAGCCCTTGGCAGTCACGCAAGTCAGCATCCAAGTCAGTTCCAGAATTTCCGGCACATCGGACTGGCGGTAAAACACCGCGTTGGAGGTATCCAATCCCAGCGCCAGCCAGGTGGCGGCGATTTCCAGGCTGGATTGCTTGACCCTGGCAGGCTCGTTGCATTTGATCAGGGCATGGTAATCGGCCAGGAAATAAAACGGTCTGACCTGCTCGTCTTTGCTGGCATTGATCGCCGGCCGGATCGCCCCGGCGTAATTGCCAAGATGCGGCGTGCCGGTGGTGGTGATACCGGTAAGGACAATGGATTTACTCATGCTGCTGCCTACGCTGTCTGTAATGAAAAAGTGGCGGAATTTTACACAAATCGCCTGGCTTAGTCAGGCAATAAAACCGCCGAACCTGGCAATTGCCTGCATGCCAACTGCATCACAGCTCGCCCAAAAAATCCGCTGATTCCGGCAATATGAGCCACTATTTCCTACCCAGAGCGGCGGATTTTTATAGTAAACTCCCTGCGACTGATTTTTTACCCAACCACTGCCAATCCGAATCGGGGGAAGCCAATGCTGAATCATGATGAAAAACGCGATTACATCCGTATGGATGTGGACTGTGACATTACCTATAAGCTGGCCGATTCCAGCGAGGTCAGTACCGGCAAATGCACAACGCTCAGCGGCGCCGGCGTCTCGTTTATTGCCAACCGGCCGTTCGATGTCGGTTTAGCCATGGAAGTCAGCATCATGCCGAAAACCCAAATCACCCCGCCGATGACGGCCTTCATCGAAGTGGTGCGCAGCGTCAAACAAGGCGACGGCAGCTTTGAAATAGCCGCCTCAATCAAAAGCATCAAAGGCAATTAAGGACAGCATCCATTCCTGACAAGGACGTAGCACGCTATGTATATCATTACCAAAGAAGTTTATTTTTGCTACGGCCACCGCCTGATGAACCATCCGGGCAAGTGCCGCAACCTGCACGGCCACAGCGTCAAAGCCAGCATCTCCATCAAACAAAACAGCCTCAACGAACAGGGCATGGTCTGCGATTTTTCCGACGTGAAAGACTGTGTGGATAGATTTATCAATAAGGTGCTGGATCACAACTTTTTGCTGCATAAAGACGACCCTATCATTCCGGCCCTGGTCGCCAACAACGAGCAGTTTTTGGCTATCGACGAACATCCCACCGCCGAAGTGTTGAGCAAGATGATTTACCAGCACGTCAAACAACAAGGCTTTAATGTCGATCAAGTGGTGTTGTGGGAAACCGCCAGCGCCAATGCTTGTTATCGGGAAGACTAAGCATGAGCTTGGTACAACCGGTCAATACCGCGCTGTGTCTGGAAAAGATCTGCGAATCCAACTATCAGAAGTTGTTCAGGCTGATTCCGAATCTGCGCTCTTTTGATAAAACCGCCGTGGGCCTGACCCAAAACAAACCGGCTCTATATCTGCAAGTGCTGGAGCGCAATCCCTACACCTTGACCATCGAACTTAGCCATTGCTTCGACCAGCAGCTGTCGGAGCACATCGTGCCGGCGGTGAAAATTCGGATTTATCTGGATGCGCAATTGGCGGAAGTGCTGCGCGACATCGACCGGCCGACAGTCGATAAGGTTTACCAAGACCCCGGCAATCTGGTGGAAATCCGTAATTACAAATGGCGCTTAAACTATTTCCTGCAGAAGTGGCTGGATCATTGCCTGAAAACCGATTACCGCTTCACGCACGACAAACTCAACCAAGCTGCTGCTGTAAAGCCGCTCTGACGCAGCGCAACACGCCGTAACTGTAAGCGCCGCCCAATTGTTCGTAGACCGGCTTCAAGGCGTTGCGTTGTTCTTCCGGCAAGCTTAACAACAACGCCTCGATTTCACTGACTTCCGCCGGCGACAAACTCAACACATCGCCCAGCGCCACTAGGCCCAATTCCAGGCTTTTGGCCATGTGGTTGTAAATGGTGTCCTCGCTCAGACTGCGGTGTTTCGCCACTTGCTCGACGCTGTAACCCAATCTGAATAAATCCAGACTTTCCGCCACGGTATCGGTGGCCGACGCCGGCGGCTCGTCGTCGAACTCGGCCAGCACCGCCAAAAACTCATCGCCGTACAACTCCAACTTGCGCTGACCTATGCCGGACAGCATGCTCAGTTGCTGATGATTGCGCGGCCGAGCATCGACCATCGCCATCAAGGTCGCATCGTGAAAAATCACATACGGCGGCACGTCCTGCTCGTCGGCCAATTCCTTGCGTTTGGCGCGCAAGGCATTCCACAAAGCACTGTCCGCCGCGCCGCCCGGCTGGCGTTTTTCGGCTTTTTCACGGCGGGTTTTGGCGATTTGCGCATCTTTACGCAGCATCAAGGTTTGCTCACCCCGCAACACCGGCCGGCAGGCATCGGTCAGTTTCAAACTACCGTGGCCTTCGAAATCAATTTCCACCAAAGATTTGGCGACCAATTGCCGAAATACCGAGCGCCATTGTTTTTCGTCCAGGGCTTTACCTATCCCAAAGGTCGACTGCTTATCATGGCCGAACTGGCGCATCCGGTCGTCACTCTTGCCCAGTAACACATCAATCAAATAGGTCACACCAAAGCGCTGGCCGGTGCGATAGATACAAGACAAGGCTTGCTGCGCGGCGACGCTGCCGTCCCAGGTTTCCACCGGCTCCAGACAGGTGTCGCAATTGCCGCAGCCTTGCTCCAGTTCGTCGCCAAAGTAGCCCAGCAGCGCCTGCCGCCGGCAACTGACCATTTCGCACAAGGCCAGCATCGCGTCCAGCTTATGCAATTCAATCCGCTTGTGCGCCTCGTCGGCATTCGAGGTACTGAGCATTTGCCGCAACGTCAACACGTCCTGCAAACCATACGCCATCCAGGCGTTGGCCGGCAGACCATCGCGCCCCGCCCTGCCCGTCTCTTGATAATAGGCTTCCACGCTTTTCGGCAAGTCCAGATGGGCCACGAAGCGCACGTTGGGCTTGTCTATGCCCATGCCAAACGCGATGGTAGCGACAATGATCAGGCCGTCTTCCATCAAAAACTGATGCTGATTTTTCTGCCGCTCTCTATGCTCCATGCCGGCATGGTAAGGCAGCGCTTTCAGGCCTTTTTGATTCAACCATTCGGCAGTTTCTTCGACTTTTTTACGCGACAAGCAATAGACGATGCCGGTGTCGCCGGGGTGTTCGGTGCGGATAAAATTCAACAATTGTTGGCGGGCATTGTCCTTTTGAATAATTCGATAACGAATATTCGGTCGGTCGAAACCACTGACAAACACCTGCGCTTGTTCCAGCGCCAGCCGGGTAATGATTTCCTGGCGGGTGCGTTCGTCGGCGGTTGCGGTTAAAGCAATGCGCGGTACTTGCGGAAACTGCTCGTGCAACACCGACAGCAGCAAATAATCGGCGCGAAAATCATGCCCCCATTGCGACACGCAATGCGCTTCGTCAATAGCAAACAAAGCAATCTTGCAACGGGCAAACAGGGCTTGGGTTCTGGCGTTGGATAAGCGCTCCGGAGCGATGTAAAGCAAATCCAGCTCGCCGCTCTGCAATTGCTGTTCGATCTCGCGAACCTGCTCCAGCGCCAGCGTCGAATTCAAATAAGCCGCTCTCACACCCAGTTGATGCAAGGCACTGACTTGATCCTGCATCAGCGCGATCAGCGGCGAAATCACGATGCCCACGCCGTCCATCACTAAAGCCGGAATCTGGTAGCACAAGGACTTGCCGCCGCCGGTCGGCATCAATACCAACACATCCCGGCCGCCGATCAATTGCTCGATAATCTGTTGCTGCTGGCCGCGAAAACTGTCGTAGCCGAACACGCTATGCAGGGTTTGCAGGGCGGCGTTATTGGTCATAAATCATTACTTGCTAAATCTAAACCGGCAAAAAATCGTTGCGGTATTAGACCATAGATCAGGCCATCATCCGCAAACGCCCGAGCCATGCGAAATCCGCTACGGCCTTCTACGCCTTGAAATAGTCACGCAGATCCCCAATCTCCTTGATTCACTTTACAGCACGCCGATTTCAATAAATCAAAATCCACCCTATATAATGCCGCGCTTACCCCAGCCGCGGAAGGCGCCTAATTTTCTATGCTCATTACTTACTGCCGTTTACCCGACCGTCTTAAATATTTGATCGATAACGATCAACAATACCTGTTAAAACAAGGCCTGAAAGGCATCGAGAAAGAAAGCCTGCGCATCACCGAGCATGGCGAGATCGCCCAAACCCCGCACCCCAAGGCGCTCGGTTCGGCGTTGACCCACCCTTACATCACCACCGATTATTCGGAAGCGCTGATGGAATTCATCACTCCGCCGTTTGCCGACATCCGCCAAACCCTGGACTACATGCATCAACTCCACCAGTTTGTCTACCCGCATCTAGGCGAGGAAATGCTGCTGGCCACCAGCATGCCCTGCGGTATCGACGGCGACTTGAGCATCCCCATCGCCGAGTACGGCAAATCCAATATCGGCAAGATGAAGCACGTTTACCGTAAAGGTTTGTGGCACCGTTACGGTCGCACCATGCAAGCCATTGCCGGCATCCATTTTAATTATTCGGTGCCGGAGGCGCTGTGGCCGGCGCTGTACCAGCAAAGCGGCTGCACGACCGGCCTGGAAGACTTTATCTCCAACGCTTATTTCGGTTTGATCCGTAACTTCCACCGCCAAGGCTGGCTGATTCTGTATTTGTTCGGCGCCTCGCCGGCCATTTGCAAAACCTTTTTCAAAAGCCGCCCGCAATTGATGGAGCAATTCAAGGAGTTTGACGAGCACACCGTGTTCCACCCCTATGCGACCTCGCTGCGCATGAGCGACATCGGTTACAAGAGCAAGAACCAGGCGGGCTTGAAGATCGATTACAACTCGCTGGACGGCTACGTGGACAGTCTGAGCGCAGCCATCAACACCCCGTATCCGGACTACGAAGCCATCGGCGTGAAAGTGGATGGTGAGTATCAGCAGCTGAACGCCAACATCCTGCAAATCGAAAACGAGTTTTACAGCACCATGCGCCCCAAGCAGATCGCCAAATCCGGCGAAAAGCCGACGCTAGCCCTCAAACGCCGCGGCGTGCTGTATGTGGAAATGCGCTCGCTGGACTTGAATCTGCTGAATCCGATCGGCATAGACGAAAGCACCGCCCGCTTTGTCGAAGCGTTTTTGTTGTACTGCCTATTGCAGGACAGCCCCCCGCAAGGCCCGGACGAATTCCAGGTTAACAACAGCAACCAATTGCTGGTCGCCAATCAAGGCCGCCGCCCCGGTTTGCAATTAAACCGGGGCGGCGACACCGTCACCTTACAGCAGTGGGCGCACAGCATCCTGTATGCCATGCAACCCATCTGCGCGGTGCTGGATAGAGGCAGCCTGGACCGCCCGTATCAATTGGCCTTGCAACACCAGTTGGCGGTCGTAGACAACCCGGCCTTGACGCCGTCTGCCCGCATTCTGGCTTGCATGCGCGAAAACGGCCAAGAGTTTGGCTGTTTTGCCAGCAACACCTCGGCCTTGCATAAGCATTATTTCAATGCCGAACCCTTGGACGAGGACACGCAACGCCAATTCGAAGACATGGCTGCCGCGTCCCTGCAAAAACAAGCCGACATCGAAGCTAACGACAAGTTGGACTTTGATGAGTATTTATCCCGTTACTTTGCCCAGAGCTAAATCCATGACTGAATTCGACTTAAGCACCGCCCAAACCGAGTTGCAAGGCAAAAATCCGCGCACCATCTTAAAAGCCGCGCTAGCCCATTTCGATAACATCGCCATCTCCTTCAGTGGTGCGGAAGACGTGGTGCTGATCGACATGGCTTTGCAAATCCGCAAGGATATTCAAGTGTTCTCTCTGGACACCGGCCGCCTGCATCCGGAGACTTACCGTTTCATGGAACAAGTGCGTAAGCATTACGGAATCGCCATCGACATCTTGAACCCGGATCGCGAGCATTTGGATGCCTTTGTCAAAGAAAAAGGCCTGTTCAGCTTTTACGAAGACGGCCACCAACAATGCTGCGGCATCCGCAAGGTAGAGCCGTTGAAGCGCAAACTGGCAACCTTGGACGCCTGGATCACCGGCCAACGCAAAGACCAAAGCCTGGACACCCGCGGCGACATCCCGGAAGTACAACTGGACGCCGGCTTCTCGGCCCCCGGCAAACAGCTGATCAAATTCAACCCGCTGCTGAACTGGTCATCCGCGCAGGTGTGGGATTACATCGAAGCCTATCAGGTACCGTTCAACGAACTCCACCAACACGGCTATATCAGCATCGGCTGCGAGCCTTGCACCCGGCCGGTGTTACCAAATCAACACGAACGCGCGGGACGTTGGTGGTGGGAAGATGCGGCTAAGAAGGAATGTGGGTTGCATGGGGGGAATGTTAAATCGGCTTGAAATATCGAGCTGATGAAACTTGGTATACTTTGGTAGCCCGTTAGTGGAGGAACAACATGACCTCAAAGATCGCAGAAGTTTACCAAGCACTGAAAGAAGCCGGCGTCAGCGAGCCCAAGGCAATCAAGGCAGCGGAAGCCATCCAGCAACTCAGTAAAGAAGATCATCTGCATTTTGTCCAAGAGCAAATGCTGAAGTATCAGATGTATGCCGAGGGTGAGTTTAAGCTGTTGAAATGGATGATTGGGTTTAATTTGGCGTTTACGATGGCGATGCTTTGGAAGGTGTTTGCTTGAATAGATTAGAATTGATTTAACTCGAACTATTTTTCCCGCCAAAGTTTTATTTGTCCACAAATAGCCAGAAGAATTTGATCGAGATTCCTATCTCTACCTGTTTTCCGATGCTGAAACGTATTCTATTGGCTTTACTTATGTGTGTCTCTATTGGGACTTCCGCAGACGAAACGGTGCTCCCCTCCAAACAAATTGCAGCAACAATATCGGCATACGCAAACTCTGTTGGATGCTTGATTCATATGGATGAGCAAAATATCATTCGATTTCAAATTGACGACAAACCCGATACGGAATATGTCGTAGCGCTATACGATATTGACAGAGAATGTAGTGGAGGCACAGCGATGAGTAGGCCTGCATTTGCTGCTCTCAGACGGGACTACAGTCAAAACTTTCATATAGTCCCAGAATACTCGATGCCTTCTACAACCTCGGAAAACTTTCCACGGTTTATCAATAAACTTTATGTTAAGGACAATCAGCTTTGGTACTCCGCTAAGGAATTTGATTTTAAACATGACTCTCTTTGCTGCCCTTCAATACCAGTCGAAGCCCAAGTCATTTTTAAGAATGGCTTTTGGATCGATTCTCGAAAGACTGAAGCCCAATGACTTGTCAAATCTAGAAAAAATTTCGTAGGGTGGGCACGGTTTTTTGTGCCCACGCGGGATTTAGGTTTTGTGTCGCTATCGCGACGAGTTTTAAATGTCGGTTCTCGGACCGACAGCCGAGATACTTTTCTTTGCTTGTCCAAAGAAAAGTATCCAAAAGAAAAGACACCCGGATGCCGCTTATCTCCTGCGTTGCTACGAAAACCATCCATGGTTTTCGCCCTTCGGGCCAGCCGTTGGCTGTTCAAATTTGCTCCTGGCAAATTTGTCGCTTTCGCCGGGGGTTGCCGAAAGGGGCTTCCTGCCCCTTCGTCAACGCGATGCATCCCTGCATCGCCCCTTCGGGCTGGTCCCGGCGAAAGCTCCGGTACTCGGCGCGGCATACGGGAGAAAAACGACCGCATTTGCGTAGGGTGGGCACGGCTTTTGTGCCCACGCGGACTAACTCTTCTTGTCCATTCAAGGCTTTGACACCGTACTTTTCGTCTTTTAGCATATCCAGTTTTACTTAGCCCCAAGACCAAGTGCTCCTAAAAACTCTCGTTCCCGGCCAAATCTGGTATGCACAGCAAGCTATTAAATTCGGTCCGTTAAATCTAAGCACCAGAGCCACTTTCGTCAAACTGCGGGACGGATCGATTTGGGTGCATTCGCCGATCGAGCCGTCAGCCCAACTGGTGACTGAAATTGCCGAAATCGGCCCAGTGCGTTATGTGCTGGCACCGAACAAGAGCCACCACCTGTTTTTTACGCCATTCATGAAGGCGTTCCCGAATGCCGAAGGCTATATCGCGCCAGGGTTAGCGGAAAAGCGGCCGGACCTTAGCGCTTACCCGGTGCTGTCACCATTGGAAAAGCCGGCCTGGACGACCGAATTAATCCCCGTATTTGTGGAAGGCCTACCCATCATTAACGAGACGGCTTGGTTTCACAGCACAACGGGTACTTTGATTCTTACCGACCTGCTATTTTGCTTCGGCGCTGAACACATCGGATTAGCGCGCGTTGTAGCGAGACTGCTCGGCGTCTACGATCAACTGGCAATGTCGCGAACCATGAAACTGTTGGTTAAAGATAAAACCGCATTGGCGCGCTCGGTCGATGCGCTGCTGGCGTTGGATGTTGAGCGGATTGTGCTGGCTCATGACCGAATCATCGAAAACGACGCCAAACGCAAATTAAGCGCGGCGTTCAATTGGCTGAGAAAATAAGGCGTTTTTTATTGTTCCCACGCTCCTCGTAGCAATCCGACCAGGCGTTCCGTTTCTTGCAACCGCAAAACCTGACTAACCAGCATTCCTGTTAGAATCGCCGCACCATCCCATCAAGGAGCATCGCCCATGAGCGACTTTTACAGCCCGCAGCACCGCCAATTGCAATCTCAACACGACACCGTCAAGCTCGCGGATCGTTTGGAACAAATGATCGTTGAACAGCAAGTCAGCGAGCAGCATCAGCCGTTTATTGAGAGCCGGGATTTTTTCTTTCTGACTACGATAGACCAGCGCGGTTACCCGACTTGCTCTTACAAGGGCGGCAATCCCGGCTTGGTGAAGGTGGTTAATCCCCAGGAACTGGCGTTCCCCAGTTACGACGGCAATGGCATGTTTTTGTCGATGGGCAATATCAACGGCAACTCGAAAATCGGCATGCTGTTCATCGACTTCGAAACCCCGCACCGGATTCGGGTGCATGGCGACGCCCGCATTGAAGCCAACGATCCGCTGCTGGCCGAATACCCTGGCGCCGAGCTGATGGTGCGGGTGGCGATTAGCGAGATATTCATCAACTGTCCGCGTTATATCCACCGCATGAGCCGGCTTGCCAGCTCGAAATACGTGCCGCAAGCCCATCAAGACACGCCGTTGCCGCAATGGAAGCGTATTGATGCGGTGCAGGATGTGTTGCCGGCTTGCGATAGTCACGCTGCAGAAAGTCTGGGCGGCATAATCACACCGGAAGAATACGGGGCGATGGTGTTGAGCCGTGACGCCTAGCTCCCCCTCCCTCCGGAAAATTACTAACCTCAACATACATTTGGAGACCCACATGAGCAAAAGAATCATTATGCGCACCGGCGAAGCCTTGGTAGCGGGCGGCCCAGCCGGTACGGCGGCAGAACCGGAAATCATCATCGGCGAACTGGACGGACCGGTCGGCACCGCGATTGCCACTTTAACCGGCGATCAAGTTCAGGGCCACACCCGGGTATTCGCGATTTTAAATACCGATATTCAGGTGCGCCCGGTCACGCTGATGGTCAGCAAGGTCACTGTCAAGAACAGCCGTTATACCAATATTTTAATGGGCACCGTGCAGGCAGCGATTGCTAACGGCGTATTGGATGCCGTGCGCGCGGGTGATATTCCCAAAGAAAAAGCCAACGACTTGGGGATTATTTGCTCGGTATGGTTGAATCCCAGCGTGATCAAAGATGACAAGCTGGATCATCAAATTTTGTTCAACATCCACCGCGAGGCCATGGCCAAAGCCATTCATAAAGCCATGACCAACACGCCGGATATTGATTGGCTGCTGGAAAACCAAGAAAAAATCACCCATAAATATTTTCAGATGGGGTTGGACGGTAAGATTTAATTAGCTGGTCACTTGGGTTGCAAGCCTTTGCAGCCCAACGCCACGCCATCTTTCCCTCCCCTGCTTTCGTCTTAACCGCCATTCCCGCTTAACACCGCACCTACTATTCAGCCGCGCTTCGCCAAGCAAACTAATAGCGCATCACTATTTGTTTGACAAAATCCGCAAACCCGCTTAAAAAGACCCTATAGTTTCGATTCGAAATTATAGGGTCTTTACTTTTTATGGGGGATACGATCATGAAAAAAAGCATTTCGTTGTTGATGGCGGGCCTGCTAGGCACAGTTGCCTTTACCGCGTTTGCGGCCGATCAGGCCGTACCGTTTCCGGAGGGCTATCGCAACTGGCTGCACGCTAAAAGCATGCTGATTCAACCCGGCCACGCCCTGGAGAATCCGTTTCAAGGCTTGCACCATGTCTACGCCAATAAACAAGCGGAAGCGGGTTTGAAAACCGGTAAGTACGCAGACGGCTCGGTGTTGGTGTTCGACTTGTTGCAATATCAGGAAAAGGATAAAACCATCCAGGAAGGCGAACGCAAGCTGGTGGGCGTGATGCTGAAAGACGCGAAAAAATTTGCCGCGACCGGCGGCTGGGGCTTTGAAGGTTTTGCCGGCAACAGCAAAACCGAACGGCTGGTGAAAGACGGCGGCACATCGTGCTTTGCCTGTCATGCCTCCGAGCAAAAAACCGATTATGTGTTCTCGCAATATCGGCCTTAGGCGCTCTAGGCTGACTCGATAGAGACGCACAATATTGCGTCTCTACCTTAGCCAAAGATAATTTAAGCCTGATCGACCAGGCGGATGCCAGATTCTTCGATCACTATCCGTCGTTGTTTATACAAGCCACCTATCGCTTGCTTAAAGACTTTTTTGCTGACGCCAAAGGTATAGTAAATAATTTCCGGCGCACTTTTGTCGGTTAGCGCCACATAGCCGCCGCGCTTTGTGAGTATCGCCAGAATCTTTTCGGACGTGGCATCGACTTTCTGACCGTATTTTTCCTGGCTCAGGACCAAATCCAGCTTATTGTCGGGGCGGACTTTTTTAATATAGCCAGTCAATGACTGGCCTTTTTGCAAGGGCTGAAAAGTTTCGCTTTTATACAACACGCCCCAATATTGATTATCCACCACCGCTTTAAAGCCCAAGTCGGTTTCGTCGGCGATAATGAGTTGCACCGCCTGGCCGTCTTTGTAATAAAACGCCTGATCCTGAATAAAATCGTCCAGCATCATTGTGGCGGCGATGCGGTTGTTTTCGTCTAAAAACAGGCGCACCAGATATGATCGGCCTTCGACGACTTTCCCCTTTTGCTCGCTGAACGGCAGCAACAAATCCTTGGGCAAGCCCCATCCCAAAAACGCACCGGCATGGCTGAGTGATATACATTTTAACCAGGCCACCTGATCGACTTGCGCAAGCGGCGTTTGCAGGGTAGCGATAGTTTGATTCTTACCGTCAATGAAGACAAAGGCGTTTACGGTATCGCCGACCTTTAGATTGTCCGGTGCATCTTTATCCGCCAGCGCGATCTCGCCAAGCTCCCCACCATCCAGACCATACTGATTATCGCGCTGGCTAACGACGGTTAAAGTGTTGAATTTGCCTAGTTCGATCATGAAGGTTCCGGAGTTTGATTGGGCATGAGCGTTGGCACTTGCTGGCCACACGCGGAGAAATGAAGGGCTATTATACAAACGAATCGGTAAAACCGCAGGCTGCATCGCCTTAAACGGCGGCACCATATACTCCAAATACGCACCTAAAACGAAGTCAAAACCCCGTTATGCTGCCGCCCGTCTATAATGGACGGTTTTTTCAATTCGATAAAACCTGCTTTTATCGAATATAAGTGTCGATTATGAATTTACTCCTGAAGTATCTATCCTCTTGCTGGTTTCTGAACAACCCGTCCGAGTTAGTCCCGCCTAACTCGTTTATGTGGAAAAACGTGGCGTTCTATCTGATTTCCGGGATGATCGTTGAAGGCTTAATCTCCGATCCGGCGGACGGCACCTTGGAAGTTTTAGGTCGCACCACCATGGCCTTCGGCTCGGTGGCGATCTTATTGCTGATGGAAAAAAAATGGGGCTGCTTCAACCAATTGTATACCTCGATTTTCGTCTGCGAGAATTTCATCATGACCTTGGCTGTCGCTGCCGAAGCGCTCGACTATTGGCTGGTATTGCAACACCATATCTACCGCGAAGAAATCGGCATAGGCATCGCGGTGTTTTTGGTTGTATGGTATATCTCCATCGTCAGCTATATCTTTCGCGCTTTCTTCAGTTACCCAACCAGCGTCAGCGTAGTTTACGCATTTAGTTACTTCATACTGACCTACGGCATTCCAATGCTGTTGATGGATATTTGACGGTCAAGCCAGCCGGAGCCCTCTAACTCCGGCCAGAGTGTCGCTTATATTTGCGCTAAGTTGCCCCGATCTTCCAGCCAACTTTTCCTATCGCCGGCACGCTTCTTCGCCAATAACAGATCCATCTGTTCGCGGGTATCGTCGTTTTCGGCTACCGTTAACTGCACCAGGCGGCGGGTGTCGGGATTCATCGTGGTTTCCCGCAATTGCGAGGGATTCATCTCGCCCAAACCTTTAAAGCGCTGGATGTTGATCTTGCCGGTGAGCTTTTCGGCTTCGATGCGCGCCAATACGCCCAGTCGTTCCGATTCGTCCAGCGCGTAAAATACCTTCTTGCCGACATCGATACGATACAACGGCGGCATCGCCACGAACACATGCCCGGCCCTGACCAAGGCATTGAAATGCTGGTAAAACAACGCGCAAATCAAGGTGGCAATATGATTGCCATCGGAGTCGGCGTCGGCCAGGATGCAGATCTTGCCGTAGCGCAAATTTTGCAGGTCGTTGCTGTCGGGTTCGATGCCCAGCGCCACCGCGATGTCGTGTACCTCCTGAGAGGCCATCACCTCGCCGGAATCGACTTCCCAGGTGTTCAGAATTTTACCGCGCAACGGCATGATGGCCTGAAATTCGCGATCCCGCGCCTGTTTGGCCGAGCCGCCGGCCGAGTCGCCCTCGACCAAAAACAGTTCGGTGCGACTCAAGTCCTGTCCGGAACAATCCGCCAGTTTGCCAGGCAAAGCCGGGCCGCTGGTGATTTTCTTGCGGACGATTTTTTTGCCTGCTCTAAGGCGTTTCTGGGCGCTAGCCAGGATGATTTCGGCGATCTTTTCGCCTTCCTGCGGATGCTGATTCAGCCACAGGCTGAACGTATCCTTGGCGACGCCGGATACAAAGGTCACGCATTCGCGCGAACTCAGCCTTTCCTTGGTTTGCCCGGAAAACTGCGGGTCTTCCAGTTTTACCGACAATACAAAATGGCAGCTTTCCCAAACGTCTTCCGGGGCAATTTTCACGCCGCGCGGCAAGAGGTTACGAAAATCCAGAAACTCGCGCATCGCTTCGGTCAAGCCGGCGCGTAAGCCGTTGACATGAGTACCGCCTTGGGCAGTCGGCACCAGATTCACATAACTCTCGGCGATGGTTTCCGGCAAACTGTCCGGCGTCCAGACGATGCCCCACTCCACCGCTTCGTTGCTGGCCGCCATGTTGGCCATGAACGGCGGTTGCGGAAAAATTTCGGCATCGCCCACCCTATCCAGCAGATATTCCTGCAAGCCGTTTTGATAACACCATTCGAATTGCTCGTCGCTGAGTTCGGAATTTAAAGTAATTTTCAAGCCCGGACACAATACCGCTTTGGCACGCAACACATGTTTGAGTTTGCTGACCGATACCCGATTGGAGTCGAAATATTTACCGTCCGGCCAAAAATGCACGCTAGTACCGGTGTTGTTTTTCCCAACCGTACCGCTTTGCTGTAATTCGCCAACCTTGTCGCCGCCGGCAAATGCCATTTGATACACACCACCGCCACGCTTGATTTCAACCAGCAGTTTTTCCGACAGGGCATTCACTACCGACACACCGACACCGTGCAGACCACCGGAAAATTGATAGTTTTTGTTGGAGAATTTACCGCCGGCATGCAGTTGGGTCAGGATCACTTCCACGCCGGGAATGCCCTGCTCGGGATGTATGTCCACCGGCATGCCCCGGCCGTTATCATCCACCCGCACCGAGCCGTCTTTATAAAGTACAACATTGATGGTATCGGCGTGGCCGGCCAAGGCTTCGTCCACGCTGTTGTCCACCACTTCCTGCACCAAATGGTTGGGGCGGGTGGTATCGGTATACATACCGGGGCGCTTGCGCACCGGGTCCAGGCCGCTCAGTACTTCTATGGCGGCCGCGTTATATTCTTGGGTCATGATGTCTCGTAATAGGTAATAACAGAGTGTCGGCTGACCATTATATGTCAGCAACGTGCGCCAGGGCGGCTCCGGAAAGCCGGCCATCATCACCCGACTCCCCATGCCCCAACTTCCGCAAGCACTATCTGAAATTACCTAAGCGCTGGAAAAGCCGGACCCATGGCGTTTTCCAGGGCGCCGCCACCGATTTTTGACGACAAACCAACTGTTTGGCGCCAGCCCCGGTTTCGATCAGCGCATACGTAGAACTTGGTCGACGGCGAACACAATGGTTTCTTTGCCGGGCGTTGTTTCGTTGAAATCGATAGCAGCAGGCCACAAGCCATTGAAGCTCCACTCCGCGATGGGCGTCATCGTCTGGTCATAGGCAATCAGCGTCGCATCGACCCGCGACCTGCCCGACCTACCGCTGACAAACTGTTGTCGCCAAGTCCAGAGATCCATCGACTTGGTCAAACCTTTGCTGCAGGTAATATTTTTAGCCGATAAGCGTCCGGGTATCTTAACTGTAAGGTTCTCTCCCCGCGCACTAACCCTGGTTTGCTCCACTTCGTTCTGCGAACCCATGCCTTTGCAATCGGTGAAATAAGTGGTGACTCCTCCGGCGCTGAATTCGTAATAGACCAACGGGGCGGAATTGTCTATGACATTCTCAACGGCGCCGCCGCTGGCTGACGAGACCACGACTGCACCGAATAAAACGCTGATAAAACGGCTGGTTGTTTTCATGATATATCCTCAAAAAGTTTGATTCGGTGCGCCTAAACGGCGGCCGAACGGTTCGATAATTTGGTTTAGAAGAAAGCCACCGATCCGATGTTTAAACAATCTGTCGTAAAAATCGATGAACTTCGACTTGTAATGGCAAATGGAATGCCACTTTCCAAAAACCCAAGTAACAACAAAATAAATCATTGAATAAAAACAATTATTTTTAAACCGCCATCGATAAACAGGACCGCCGATACAACCTATCGCCCACGGCATATCGTTTTTTGCACGAAATATCGTAAAACTTCGAAAGGTTAATTGGTCTGGCTTGCGAACGGTTCGTACCGAGCGGCGTAATAGCTATCGCATAATGGCTTGAGCGGAGAGCGGTTCCGGCGGAAACGGGATAGGGATAATTGCAACGTGACATTTCGGATGCCCCCCCCCCGCTGAGTGTTTAGGTTCGGAGCACGTGAATGGCTCGGGAAGCTGGAGCCTTGGAATCCAGGCAAACCTGGGCAACCTCAAAAATGTCACCGTAACTGCAGCCGCTGACGCCTCAGTGTTAGCGAACAACTGAGCGAACCGAATTGCTGCCACTAAATCGAAAACAACAGATGCAATCCAAACTCAATGGCAGAGCAATTCATACTATAATGCTTGGTCATTTTTTGAGCACCGCGAGCCACATTTATAATATGTCGAGACGTAAAAGCGCATCCCAATTTGAGGAAGCGATGGAAGAACTGGAGAAATTGGTCGAGCAAATGGAACGCGGCGATATTTCTCTGGAAGAGTCCTTAAAATCCTTCGAACGCGGCATCAGATTAACCCGCACCTGCCAGCAAGCGCTGCAAGACGCCGAGCAGAAAGTCCAAATTTTATTAGAAAAAAACGGCCAGCAAACTTTGGAGCCATTCACCGATGAGTAACTTAAAAGCCTACCTTACCGCCTGCCAGAACCGCGTCGAACGGGCGTTGGACGCCCGGCTGCCCGGCGAGAACATTCTGCCGCAAACCTTGCATCAAGCCATGCGTTACAGCGTACTGGACGGCGGCAAACGCACTCGCCCGTTACTGACTTATGCCACCGGCCAAGCCTTGGGCTTGAGTGAAGACCTGTTGGACGCTCAGGCTTGCGCGGTGGAATTTATCCATGTTTACTCCTTAATTCATGACGATTTGCCGGCGATGGACAATGACGATTTGCGTCGCGGCAAACCGACTTGTCACAAGGCATACGACGAGGCTACCGCCATTCTGGCGGGCGATGCGCTGCAAGCATTGGCTTTTGACATATTAGCCAACGACTCAGCCATTCAGGCCGGCGCGGAAGCCCGAGTCAAAATGATCGCGGCATTGACCCGCGCCAGCGGCTCGCAAGGCATGGTTGGCGGCCAAGCCATCGACTTGGGTTCTGTCGGCCGCAAGCTGACTCTGCCGGAACTGGAAAACATGCACATCCACAAAACCGGCGCGTTGATTCGCGCCAGCGTCAATCTGGCGGCTTTATCCAAACCAGACCTGGATGTGGATGTAGCTAAAAAGCTGGATCACTACGCCAAATGCATAGGCCTGTCCTTCCAAGTCAAAGACGACATTCTGGATGTAGAAAGCGATACCGCTACACTGGGTAAAACTCAGGGGAAAGATGTCGATAACGACAAACCAACTTACCCGGCACTACTGGGAATGGCCGGCGCCAAGGAAAAAGCTCAGGAGCTGCATGAACAAGCCGTCGCCAGCCTAGCCGGCTTTGGCAGCGAAGCGGATTTGTTACGCGATTTGTCGCTGTATATCATCGAACGTACGCACTAAGCGTAGCGAACTGCACGATTTATACTTCTTGCGCCACAATCCTTCCGGTTTTCAGCTTGCGTCTACTGGGCTGGCGCGGAATATTGTGGCGCAAACATATAAAGGAATTTTTTAACCCATGACAGCCTCTGATTTCCCGCTCCTCAATACCATCCAGACCCCCGCCGACGTTCGGGCCCTGAAGCCTGAACAACTCGAACCCCTGGCCGATGAGTTGCGTCGCTATCTGACCCATACCGTCAGTATCTCCGGCGGCCATTTCTCGGCTGGCCTGGGCACGGTGGAACTGACGGTGGCCTTGCATTATGTGTTCGATACGCCGTCTGATCAGTTGGTGTGGGATGTGGGCCATCAGGCTTATCCGCATAAGATTTTGACGGGGCGGAAAGAGCGGATGCCGACGATTCGCACCTTGGGCGGGGTGTCGGCGTTTCCGTGCCGGACGGAGAGCGAGTACGATGCGTTTGGGGTCGGTCATTCGTCAACGTCGATCAGCGCGGCGCTGGGCATGGCGATTGCCTCGCAGTTGCGCGGCGAGGACAAGAAGATGGTCGCCATTATCGGCGACGGTTCGATCACCGGCGGCATGGCCTATGAGGCGATGAATCATGCCGGCGATGTCAATGCCAATCTGTTGGTGATTTTGAACGATAACGATATGTCGATTTCGCCGCCGGTAGGCGCGATGAATAATTATCTGACCAAGGTGTTGTCGAGCAAGTTTTATTCGTCGGTACGGGAAGAAAGCAAGAAGGCTTTAGCCAGTATGCCGTCGGTCTGGGAGTTGGCCCGTAAGACGGAAGAGCATGTGAAGGGCATGATTGTGCCGGGTACTTTGTTCGAGGAGTTGGGCTTTAATTATTTCGGGCCGATCGACGGCCACGATGTGGAGATGCTGGTTTCGACTTTAGAGAAGTTGAAGGATTTGTCCGGGCCGGTGTTTTTGCATGTGGTCACGAAAAAAGGCAAAGGCTATGCCCCGGCCGAGAAGGATCCCTTGGCCTATCACGGGGTACCGGCTTTCGATCCGAGCAAGGATTATTTACCCAAAGCCGCACCGTCGCCGCATCCGACCTATACAGAAGTATTCGGGACTTGGCTGTGCGATATGGCCAAACAGGATGAGCGGCTGCTGGGGATTACCCCGGCGATGCGCGAAGGCTCGGGCTTGGTGGCGTTTTCCCAGCAGTTTCCCAAGCGTTATTTCGATGTGGCGATTGCCGAACAGCATGCCGTCACGTTGGCGGCCGGACAAGCCTGTCAGGGGGCAAAGCCGGTGGTGGCGATTTATTCGACCTTTTTGCAACGGGCTTACGATCAGTTAATCCACGATGTGGCCTTGCAGAATCTGGATGTGTTGTTTGCCCTAGATAGAGCGGGTTTGGTGGGGCCGGACGGTCCAACCCACGCGGGTGCGTTTGATTATAGTTATATGCGCTGTATTCCGAATATGCTGGTGATGGCGCCGGCCGATGAGAACGAGTGCCGGCAGATGCTGACCACCGGTTTCAAACACCATGGTCCGGCCTCAGTGCGCTATCCGCGCGGCAAGGGTCCGGGGGCCACGGTTGACAAGGCCTTGACCGAACTGGCTATCGGCAAGGGCGAAATCCGCCATCAAGGCAGCCGCATTGCAATTCTGGCCTGGGGCAGCATGGTGACACCGTCAGTGGAAGCCGGCAAACAACTGAGCGCGACGGTGGTGAATATGCGCTTTGTGAAACCGTTGGATGAAGCCTTGATTCTAGAGCTGGCGAAAAGTCATGATGTGATCGTCACGGTCGAAGAGAACGTGATTGCCGGCGGTGCCGGCAGTGCGGTGAACGAGTTCTTGCACGCCCAAAACATTCTGATGCCGGTGTTGAACATCGGCCTGCCGGATCGCTTCGTCGAGCAAGGCAGCCGCGAGGAGTTGCTGGCATTATGCGGCCTGGATACTAAGGGTATCTTGGCTAAGATTCAGGCGGTTTGTGCGTAAATCTGGAGGTTAGAAATGGAGAGATTGAGAAACAAGATTCGGGATATTCCGGATTTTCCAAAACCCGGCATTATCTTCAAAGATATAACACCACTGGTCAAAGACCCAGCCACATTACGTCTAGCGGTCCATCAACTGCTACATCCTTTCTTAGGCCGCGACATCACCGCAGTGGCCGGCATGGAAGCACGTGGCTTTATTTTCGGTTCGCTGGTGGCCTGGGAACTGGGTATTCCGTTTATCCCACTCCGCAAACCCGGCAAACTACCTTATGATGTACAAAGCGTTTCTTACGACCTGGAATACGGCTCGGCTGAACTGGAAGTGCATATCGATGCAGTGGACAGTAACGACAAGGTGTTGTTGATCGACGATCTATTGGCCACTGGCGGCACCGCCAAGGCTAGTTGCGAACTGATCGAAAAGCTGGGCGCTACCGTGGTAGCCTGTGCTTTTGTGGTGGAACTGGACTTCTTACAAGGGCGGGAAAAACTGGGTAACTACGAAGTGCATACCTTGCTACATTACTGAGAAATACTACAGAGACGCCTCCCTGCGTCTCTTCAAACAAATTTAACGGCGATTAAGCGGTCTTTTTTTTTTACTCATTTGGTCCATTTTGTCGGAGGCTTTTTCAAATTCTAAAGCAGCATTATCGAACGATTTGGACATGCTATCAAACGCCGCACCACTGGGCTTTACATTGCCAGGAACTACCTCAATGCCATTTTGCACGTGACCAGGTAGTTTTTTGGCCGTATCGGCTTTTGGTTTTTGCGTCGCACTAGTTTCTTTAGGCTTTGCTGAAGAAATTTCACCAACATCGACATCCGCATCTATATCGAGATCGTAGTCAGTCGAATTACTCTTGCCGTCATTAATCAGGTTCTTGCGATATTGCAAAAATGACTCACGGGTAAACACATAAGGATCCAACGCTGCTTCGTCGATAAAATTCAACGCGCCTTCGGCATTCGCCCTATCGTTAATCCCTTCTACAATGCCGGTACCCGGCACGTAAGTTCCTGGATTGGCGGCTTTATCCACCACAATTGCCGCGCCATCACGCACAGTAGTCGGCCCCAAAACTGGCAGCACCAAATAAGGGCCCTGATCGACTCCCCAGACCGCGAGCGTTTGCCCAAAATCCTCAACATTATTTTGCAAGCCTAGATCGCTGGCCACATCAAACAAGCCGAGCAGACCCACCGTGGAATTGGTCAGGAACCGCCCAGTATCGGAAGCCCCTTGTTCAAACTTACCTTGCAGAACATCGTTCAAAACAACATTGATACCTTTAAGATTGGTAAAAAAATTGCTAACTCCAGTTTGCATGAAATTGGGCGTTACAGTCTTATACCCATTAGCGATGGGCTTCAGCAAATGCTTATCCAAGCCCATGTTAAAACCGTACATGGAGCGATTGAAACCCTCGTAAGGATCCGCTGCGTCTGACTTAGCTTTAGACGCTCTGTTAGCATCGACCGGATGCTTATCCGTGGTAGCACACCCGGTTACCGATAATGCGCTTGAAAATAACACCACCCAAAACAGGGATGCCTGGCTGCTGCCTTGATAACGAGGGCTATACATTACTGACGATTCCTAACAAACTTATTGCTTTGCGTAACTTTCAATTTTCTCAGTGATTTTAACGATCAAGGCATCAAAGCCATCACGGCTTAATACACTAGTGTAATCCGATCTTTTCAATGCCAAATCACTGACGCCATCGGCTATTATATTGATAATTTGCCAGCCATCGTCTTTTTTCTTCATCATATAATCGAACTTGACATCCTTTTCGCCGGGAATATGCAAGTTGGTATGAATCACCACACCTCCCCTACCGGTTTCCTCTTCAGAAGCAAAGGTAAACGATTCGCCCGAATAGTCTTTAAAGTTATGAGCATATGCCGACACACTAAGCTTGCTGAATACGCTTTCCAGTTTATTCTGCTGCTCCGTTGTCAACTCTTCCCATTGCTTGCCCACCACGATTCTGGCGATTTTAGGCAAATCATGGCTCTTTTTTACCGCCACATCCAGTTTGTCGTAGCGCCCTTGAAAGCCAAGCTCTTTGCCGGCTTTCATTACGCTCAGCAGCTGATTTTGAAACTCTTCGACAACCTGACGAGCAGAAATCTCTTCAGCATTAGCCAAGGACGACAGGCAGACAAGCATTAGCAAACTAAGACTGAAATACAATTTTTTAAACATAATCGTTATAAAAACCTGTTAATGAGGATGACTTCCAGGGTTAGTCTTAAGACTCTACTTTTACCGGAATCTCGGAAATTGCCGACTTTTTGAAAGAAGCAACAAACTCAGGCTGCTTTTCAGCAACCATTTCGCCGGAGGTTTTGGGACCACGCACCGCTGCCCACAAAGCTTTCAATGGATGCGCCAAGGTATCCTCAACCGCTGTTGCTTCGTAGCCGCAATGCGCCATGCAATTAGCGCATTTAGGATTTTTCACCGTACCATATTTGTCCCAAGGCGTGTCATCCAGCAACTCTTGAAAGGAATTAGCATTACCTTCGTCAGCCAACAAATAGCAAGGTTTTTGCCAGCCGAATACGTTGCGCGTTGGATTACCCCATGGCGTACAGTCGTAATTCTGATTGCCGGCCAGATAATCCAAATACAGCGACGAATGGTTCAATTTCCACTTACGGTTCTTGCCGATTTTGAAAATACCGCGAAACAGGTTTTTAACGTCAAGGCCTTTAATAAACACGTCCTGCTTAGGCGCGCGCTCATAGCTGAATCCAGGCGCAATAGTGACGCCTTCTACACCCAACTCCATCGCGTAATCCAAAAACTCCGCCACTTCTTGCGGGGTTTCGCCTTGGAACAGGGTGCAATTAACGGTGACCCTAAAGCCTTTACCCAAGGCCAATTTGATCGCTTCGACAGCAATATCGAAAACCCCTTCCTGGCAAACAGAAGTATCATGCCGCTCTTTTAAACCGTCCAGATGCACGGAAAAGGTTAGATAAGGCGAGGGCGTATAATCGTTAATTCGTTTTCTTAACAGCAAGGCGTTGGTGCACAGATAAACAAACTTCTTTCTAGCAACGATACCGGCCACAATCTGCGGCATTTCTTTATGAATCAAGGGTTCGCCGCCTGGAATGGACACCATCGGCGCACCACATTCATCAACCGCAGCCAAACATTCCTCAACAGAAAGCCGCTTGTCGAGAATTTCATCGGGATAATCGATTTTACCGCAGCCCGCGCATGCTAAATTGCATCTGAACAGGGGCTCCAGCATCAAAACCAAAGGATATTTTTTTACACCTTTGATCTTTTGCTTGATCAGATAACTACCTACAGCCAATTGCTGACGTAAAGGAACACTCACAGCATTATTCTCCAAAATCTATCACGACATCCAGCGACCACGGCTGTTACAAAAAAACAACAGCCGCAAACCGATAACCATCCTAGAAGTGACACCTGCTGCGGCCAATTTAGACCATCAATTAGGCTCGAGGCGCACAATTAGATGTGGTCAGAATACCACTTTCCAACAACATACTCCAGATAAAATACGCAAAAAACAACAAGAACATGCGCACATTTCCTGAAAGCCACACAAAGCCGCTTAGCAACCACAAAAAAGCCTAACCCCTAAAAAACCATAATTATTTTTCTAAAACAACAACAAAGATCAGAAACACCAACTCATATATTGCTTTTGCCAGCACCATTTCGACAAATTTGCCATAAAGCAACATCACTTTGCAAAACACCAACAAACAGTCTATCATTTGGGCAACTAATAGTTAGCCTTGATACAGATGAACGGATCTCAAACACTAATCAATAATCCGGAGTTGCTCAGACAACTAGCCGACGCCGAACTGCAAGCCACCTTGCTTGAAGGCGTGTCGCGCACGTTTGCGCTAACTATCCCGCAACTCCCGGATGAACTGTATCCGGCTGTGGCGAATGCTTATTTGCTATGCCGGATTGTCGACACCATAGAAGACGAAATATCCCTTAGCGCCGAACAAAAGAAATACTTTTGCAGCGCTTTTATAGACATAGTCAAGACCGGCAATAACGCAGATGTATTCAGCGCCGAGCTGGCTCCACTGCTCTCGGAGCAAACCATTCCGGCCGAACATAGCCTGATCCAGCTGGTGCCTCGCGTGATTGCCATAACCCGCTCACTGGACGCTCCGCAAATAGAAGCCCTGGCGTGTTGCGTGGAAACGATGGCGAACGGCATGCCGGTCTATCAGGCGTTGGATTTACATGCCGGCTTGAAAACCCTGAAAGACATGGACGACTACTGCTACTACGTAGCCGGCTGCGTCGGTGAGATGCTGGCAAAGTTGTTCTGCCATTATTCCCCGGAAATCGCCGCACATCGCGAAGAACTATTAAGACTCTCAGTCTCCTTTGGTCAAGGCCTGCAAATGACCAATATCCTGAAAGACATTTGGGATGACGCTAAACGCGGCGTGTGCTGGTTACCGCAAGACATTTTCACCGAAACCGGCTTCAATCTGACCGAACTGACGCCGGAAACCGACGACGAGCGTTTCCGCCTCGGCCTGAGCCATCTGGTGGCTATCGCTCACGGGCACTTGCAAAATGCATTAACTTACACCCAGCTCCTGCCCAGCCACGAAACCGGCATCCGCAACTTTTGCCTTTGGGCGCTGGGCATGGCCGTACTGACCTTGAAGAAAATCAAGGCAAACCTTAATTTCAACGAATCGAATCAGGTCAAAATCAGCCGCAATAGTGTGAAAGCCACTATTGTCGCGACCAAATTGACCGTGCGCAGCAATTTGCTGCTATCCCTACTGTTTAACCTGACCAGCCGTAATTTGAAATCGCCGGATTGGCACTATTCACCTATATCGCACACTGGACAATAAGGAATCACTATGTTTACTGAAGCCCATATAGATACCAGCAGCCAAGACATCAGCAATGCCAATACCGGCAAAACGGCCGGCCTTGGCTTACTGCATGCCGCCATCGAACGCGCCCAAGCCAAACTACTCAGCTTGCAAAGCCCGGAAGGTTATTGGGTATTTGAGCTGGAAGCCGACTGCACTATCCCGTCCGAATACATCATGATGATGCACTATCTGGACGACATCGACGAAGAATTGCAGCGCAAAATGGCCGTTTACCTGCGCAGCCGCCAGGCCGAAGACGGCAGCTATCCGCTATTTACCGGCGGCCCTGGCGACATCAGCGGTAGCGTCAAAGCTTATTACGCCTTAAAAATGGCCGGCGACGCCATCGATGCGCCGCATATGGTCAAATTACGCGACTGGATACTCAGCCAAGGCGGTGCAGCGCGCGCCAACGTCTTCACCCGAATCGCACTGGCGATATTCGAACAATTACCTTGGCGCGGGGTGCCGTATATTCCTGTGGAAATTATGCTGCTGCCCAGCTGGTTTCCGTTTCATCTGGACAAAGTATCCTATTGGTCGCGCACCGTGATGGTACCGCTGTTCATCATGTGCACCCTAAAGGCTAAAGCCAAAAATCCGCACAAGGTCAACGTCTTGGAATTGTTTGTCGTTCATCCGGACGAGGAAAAACATTACTTTCCGGAACGGACTCTGCTGAATAAATTCTTCCTGGGCCTGGATAAACTGGGCCGCGTCACCGAGCCGTTGATTCCACAACGCATGCGCGAACACGCCATTCAAAAAGCCGTTGATTGGTTTACCGAACGCCTGAATGGCGAGGATGGTTTGGGCGGCATATTCCCCGCCATGGTTAACGCCTACCAAGCCATGTTGTTACTGGGCTTTCCAGCCGATCACCCTAACGTGGTGATCGCTCGCCAATCAATCGATAAACTGCTGGTTATCAAAGATGACTACGCCTATTGCCAACCCTGCTTATCGCCAGTTTGGGATACGGCACTGGCGGCATTGGCTCTGCAGGAATCCGACAAAACCGCTAACGCTCCGCAACTAAGCAAAGCTTACGAATGGCTCAAGAGCGTACAACTGTCTGACGAACCGGGTGATTGGCGCGTTCGCCGCCCTAATCTGGCCGGTGGCGGCTGGGCGTTTCAATTCGCCAATCCGCATTACCCCGATGTCGACGATACAGCGGTTGTTGGCTTTGCGATGGCAGACTCCAATCTGCCTGAATTGGACGAGTCCATTCACAGAGCGACACGCTGGATTGTCGGTATGCAATCGCAAAACGGCGGCTACGGCGCTTTCGATGTCGACAACACCTATTACTATCTGAACGAAATTCCATTCGCCGACCACGGCGCCCTGCTCGACCCACCGACTGTAGACGTCAGCGCCCGCTGCGCGATGTTGATGGCCCGAGTGGCGAAGGATCACGACGAATATTTACCAGCCCTGAAACGCACTATCGAATACATCCGCGGCGATCAGGAAGCCGACGGTTCGTGGTTCGGCCGCTGGGGTACCAATTATATTTACGGCACCTGGTCTGCCTTGCTGGGCCTGGAGCAAACCGATGTTCCGAAAACCGACCCGATGTACACTAAAGCTGCGGCCTGGCTAAAAAGCGTCCAACGCAAAGACGGCGGCTGGGGCGAAGACAACCTGAGTTATCACGACGATAAGAAATTTCGCGGCCGCTACCATTTCAGCACCGCCTTCCAAACCGCTTGGGCCGTGTTGGGCTTGATCGCCGCCGGCGAAGTCCACAGCCAGGAAGTCAAAGCCGGCATCGACTTCTTGCTGCGCAGCCAGCAGGCGGACGGGGTTTGGAATGACCCCTGCTTTACCGCACCAGGCTTTCCAAAGGTGTTTTATTTGAAGTATCACGGCTATGACAAGTTCTTCCCATTATGGGCATTGGCTAGATACCGTAACGAATTAGCCAAACAGTGACCATAGGAATTCTTGTTGCCTTACCGGAAGAGCTCTCCACCCTGACCCGCCTAAAATTGGTCCAGGGTGATTGCGTCAGAATCGCCGACAACATTCTCCTGGCATTTGCCGGTGCCGGACCGGTCAATGCGGAGCGGGCCACGCGCCTGTTAATCGCCAAAGGCGCTAAAAAACTGATCAGTTGGGGCTGCGCAGCCGCATTGTCGCCGCAATTGAAACCGGGCGATCTGATGCTGGCCGAGCAGTTGTTATCGGAGCAACAACAGGTGTTCGATACTGATCCCCGCTGGCGTAAGCGTCTGCATGAGTTGCTGGATAAGCAGTTTCCGATTTCCAATGGTAAGTTGGCTGAAAGCAGCCATATCGTCAGCAACAGTAGCGATAAGCACAAACTATACCGACAAACCGGTGCGATTGCCTTGGACATGGAAAGCTGCGCCATGGCCAAAATTGCCGAGCAATCAAACTTACCTTGCTTAGCAATTCGTACGATTGCCGATCCGGTAAGCATGAGCCTACCCCAAGCGGTTACTCAAGCCTTAAATGGCCAGGGGCAGGTAGAAACCAGCAAACTCTTGCGTTTTTTGGCAACCCACCCATGGGAAGCGCCCAGCCTCATCAAGTTGGGCTTACATTTTCATGCCGCGCAAAAAACCTTGAAAATCATTGCCAAACAACTAAACGAAATCATCGTTTTTTAGCAGAAAACCGTGAATTATTGAAGGGTTAAGCAGCGGGAACATAGCGTAATCCGGAAATAGACCAAGCACTTACGAGGTATTACATGTCTTTTAGCATTGCCGATCTTTTTACTCAGCATTTCGACGAGAAATTCGACCTGCATGAGCATTATCTTAACAACCAGATGGTGCGCGTCTTACGTACCATTGGTTACGACAGAAACTATAAAAAAGCGATCGGCCAATATCTTTACGACGAAGACGGTAACGAATACCTGGACTTGCTGAGCGGTTTCGGCGTGTTTGCGATGGGACGCAACCATCCGACCATCATCAAAGCTCTGCAAGAAACCCTGACGCTGGAATTACCCAGCCTGGTACAGATGGATGTATCCTTGCTCAGCGGTCTGCTGGCCAAAGAAATTCTGGCGACCTGCCCGGACAATCTGGAAAAAATGTTTTTCTGCAATTCCGGTACCGAAGCCGTCGAAGCGGCGATCAAATTCGCCCGCTACACCACCAAACGCTCGCGCATCGTCCATTGCGACCACGGCTACCACGGCCTGACGATGGGCTCATTGTCACTGACCGGCGAACACATCTTCCGCGAAGGTTTCGGCCCACTGTTACCGGAATGCACTTCGGTGCCGTTCAATGACTTGGCCGCATTGGAACAAGCCTTGAGCAGCAAAGATGTGGCGGCCTTCATTGTCGAACCGATACAAGGTAAAGGCGTCAACATTCCGGACGATAACTACCTGCCGGAAGTCGAGCGCTTGTGCAAAAAATACGGCACCTTGTTCGTGGCCGACGAAATCCAGACCGGCATAGGCCGCACCGGCAAGTTCTGGGCCATCGAGCACTGGGGCGTTAAACCGGACATGATTTTGATGGCAAAAGCCTTGTCCGGCGGCTTCATCCCTGTCGGCGGCGTCGCCATGACCACCCATATCATGGACACCGTGTTCAACCGCATGGACCGAGCCGTCGTGCATGGTTCAACCTTCTCGAAAAACAATATGGCAATGGCGGCCGGCTTGTCTGCCTTGCATGTGGTTCACGAAGAAAAACTGGTGGAAAACAGCGCTAAAGTCGGTGAAGACATCATAGCCACCATCAACGCGATGGCGCCGAAATACGAATTTCTGAAAGAAGCGCGCGGCAAAGGTTCAATGATTGCCATCGAATTCCATGCCCCGAAAAGCTTGGGATTGAAAGCCGCTTGGGCCATGCTGGAAGCAGCCAACAAAGGCCTATTCTGCCAGATGATCCTGATCCCGCTGTTCAAGGAACACCGAGTACTGGCACAAGTGGCCGGCCACGGCATGAACGTGGTCAAATTTTTACCGCCGCTGACGCTGACTCAAAAAGACCGCGATTGGATCGTCAATTCCGTGGAAAAAACCATCGCCGATACGCATAACGTCACCGGTTCGATCTGGACGCTGGGTAAAAACCTGGCCGGCCATGCCCTGAAAAACAAAAAATAAGGTGCCCTACATGAATTTTTTCAAACCCGCTTTGTTCGCCTTGGCACTGGTCGCCAGTAACAGCGCTTTCGGCCACGCCGTTGTCACGCACAATTCTTTAAAACTCAAACCCGTGCCGGTCAATCTGGCCAGTGACGTGGAATTATCGTTCAATTCCAAAGTGGAATTGGATTTATCGGAAGTATTCCTGGTCAGTGCCGGGGATAAAATGCAAACCATTACGGCCACGCCGGGCGAAAAACCCGGCCAAGTCTTGCTGCATCTGCCAGCCTTGGAACCCGGCGAATATGCCATCAAATTAAAAATCTTCGCCGCCGACGGCCATCTCAGCGAAGACCTGCTGCGTTTTTTTGTCAAACAGGCTAAGTGATCCGCATGGAAGGCATTGCAAATTATTTAGACTCACTGATAGGCGGCGTCGATCTCACGTTTTATTCCATCACCATCGGTGGCTTGCTGTGGGGACTGTTAGTCCTGCGCCCCTGGCATGAAGAAGCGCTGTATAACTCGGCCTTACTGAGCAAAACCGTCAACCTGATTCATTTCGGCAGTAAAGCCCTGGTCATCACCCAATTGTCGAAAATCGGCCTGAAAATATGGCTGATGGCCGTGACCTTGGGCAAATCGCCGTTCCCGGCGTTTTTCCAAACCGTGCAATTCCAGGCCGGTTTAGCGCGCGCTACCTGCGCTTTTATTTTGGCGGTGTTCATCCGGCAAGCGTTAAAAAGCAATCCACGCTCCAAACAATTCTGGGTGCTGTCCACGGCGATTATTGTGCCGCTGGTCATTTCCGCAGCTTGGCTGGTACACGGCGCGAGTCGTTTGGAGGATCGCGGCCTGTTAATGACGTTAACTGTCACGCATCAGATCGCTGCGGCCACTTGGGTGGGCGGCATATTTCAAATTCTGACGTTATGGGGCTTGAAAAAACGTAATGCCATAGCCGTTGAAGTTTGGCCTTTATTGCTGAAACGCTTCTCGGCAGTGGGCATTGGCGCAGTCGTCATATTGCTGGTCACCGGCACACCGCTAGCCTGGTATTACATCCGCACTTTCCAAGGCTTCATCGGCGCAGGCTACGGCAATCTGTTATTGGTAAAAATCATCATGCTGGGCCTGGCATTGGGCTTTGCCTGGTTGAACCGGCAAGCCGTAAATGCCTATTTCACCAGCCGCAGCCTGTATTCTCTTACCGCGCGCGTACCCTATTATATCGAAGCGGAAACCCTGATACTGCTGACTATCCTGTTCACTGCCGCCAGTTTGGCCTCGCAACCGCCCGCAGTCGACATTCCGCATTTAACGGCAAGTTTCGAAGAAGTCTTGAACATGTTCCATCCGCGCGTACCGCGTTGGGAATCACCGACTCACGAAGCCTTGATTGCCGGCGAAGCCGGACGGGTGGCCATCGTCGGCCAAATCCCGTCGGAAGCCGCTACCGCCTGGTCCGATTACAACCACAACATTTCCGGCATCTTCCTGGCGACCATGAGCTTCTTCGCGATGCTGTCGTTTTCTGATCGCTTCCACCGTTGGGCCCGTTTCTGGCCGGTGGGTTTCATGGCATTGGGCGTGTTCCTGTTTTTCCGCAGCGACGCCGAAAGCTGGCCGCTCGGTCCTATCGGTTTCTGGGAAAGTACCTTTAACAACGGCGAGATTCTGCAACATCGTATCGCCACTTTACTGGTATTCGTATTGGGCTTGATCGAAGTGCGCGCCCGCCTCAACAATAACAGCGGCTTCATGCCTTACATGTTTCCGTTGCTGGCGGCATTTGGCGGCATGATGCTGTTGGCGCATTCGCATGTCGGTTTCGAGGCAAAAACCGCCTTCCTGATTCAGGTCGGCCATACCATGATGGGCGTATTCTCGCTGATCCTGGCTTGCGGCCGCTGGCTGGAACTCAAATTAGATTCGCCCGGTAAAAACGTAGCCGGATTTATTTCAGTGTTCGCTTTATTCCAGATAGGCGTCATCCTGATGTTCTATCGTGAACCCCTGTACTGATCATGAAACAGACTAACGAATTTCCGTTACTAGACACCATCCAGACCCCCGCCGACGTTCGGGCCCTGAAGCCTGAACAACTGGAGCCGCTGGCCGATGAGTTGCGTCGCTATCTGACCCATACCGTCAGTATCTCCGGCGGCCATTTCTCGGCAGGCCTGGGCACGGTGGAACTGACGGTGGCGCTGCATTATGTGTTCGATACGCCTTCGGATCAGTTGGTCTGGGATGTGGGACATCAGGCTTATCCGCATAAGATTTTGACGGGGCGGAAAGAACGGATGCCGACGATTCGCACCTTGGGTGGAGTGTCGGCGTTTCCGTGTCGGACGGAGAGCGAGTACGATGCGTTTGGGGTCGGTCATTCGTCAACGTCGATCAGCGCGGCGCTGGGCATGGCGATTGCCTCGCAGTTGCGCGGGGAAGATAAGAAGATGGTGGCGATCATCGGTGACGGTTCGATCACCGGCGGGATGGCTTATGAGGCGATGAATCATGCCGGCGATGTGAATGCCAATCTGTTGGTGATTCTGAACGATAACGATATGTCGATTTCGCCCCCAGTAGGCGCGATGAATAATTATCTGACCAAGGTGTTGTCGAGCAAGTTTTATTCCTCTGTACGAGAGGAAAGTAAGAAGGCTTTGGCCAGTATGCCGTCAGTGTGGGAATTAGCCCGGAAGACGGAAGAGCATGTTAAGGGCATGATTGTGCCGGGCACGCTGTTCGAGGAGTTGGGCTTTAATTATTTCGGGCCGATCGACGGCCACGATGTGGCGATGTTGGTTTCGACTTTAGAGAAGTTGAAGGATTTATCCGGGCCGGTGTTTTTGCATGTGGTCACCAAGAAAGGCAAAGGCTATGCACCGGCGGAGAAAGATCCCTTGGCCTATCATGGGGTACCGGCTTTCGATCCGAGCAAGGATTATTTACCCAAAGCCGCACCGTCGCCGCATCCGACCTATACAGAAGTATTCGGGACTTGGCTGTGCGATATGGCCAAACAGGATGAGCGGCTGCTGGGGATTACCCCGGCGATGCGCGAAGGCTCAGGTCTGGTAGCATTTTCCCAGCAGTTTCCGAAACGCTATTTCGATGTGGCGATTGCCGAGCAGCACGCGGTGACCTTGGCGGCCGGTCAAGCCTGTCAGGGCGCGAAGCCGGTGGTGGCGATTTATTCGACCTTCTTGCAACGGGCTTACGATCAGTTGATCCACGATGTCGCTTTACAGAATCTGGATGTGTTGTTTGCTCTAGATCGAGCGGGCCTGGTGGGACCGGACGGTCCGACCCATGCCGGGGCGTTTGATTATAGTTATATGCGCTGTATTCCGAATATGCTGGTGATGGCGCCGGCCGATGAGAACGAGTGTCGGCAGATGCTGACCACCGGTTTCAAGCACCATGGCCCGGCTTCGGTGCGCTATCCGCGCGGCAAGGGGCCGGGGGCCACGGTCGATAAGGCCTTGACCGAACTCCCCATCGGCAAGGGCGAAATCCGCCATCAAGGCAGCCGCATTGCGATTCTGGCCTGGGGCAGCATGGTGACACCGTCAGTGGAAGCCGGCAAGCAGCTGGGCGCGACGGTGGTGAATATGCGCTTTGTGAAACCGTTGGATGAAGCCTTGATTTTAGAGATGGCGAAAAGTCACGATGTGATCGTCACGGTCGAAGAGAACGTGATTGCCGGCGGTGCCGGCAGTGCGGTGAACGAGTTCTTGCAGGCACAGAACATTCTGATGCCGGTGTTGAACATCGGCCTGCCGGATCGCTTCGTCGAGCAAGGCAGCCGCGAGGAATTGCTGGCATTATGCGGCCTGGATACGAAGGGTATCTTGGCTAAGATTCAGGCGGTTTGTGCGTAAATATCGGATATGGACGTATCAGCTTCTAGCACTGATGCGTCTTGCCGGTTAAGAATCCCACACTGCAAATTGAAAACAGGTGCGGATAAGTTGTTAGACTTCGTTATTGAGCGAGGCTAGGCTTCATACCATGTTGAGTATTCTTATCGTCCCAGCCCTAACCGATAATTATATTTACCTGCTGCACGAATCAAACAGCGGCAAAACAGCTGTGGTCGATCCAGCTGTTCCCGAGCAGGTGCTGGATACACTTCAGCAACAAGGCTGGCAACTTGATTACATTTTTAATACCCATCATCACAGCGACCATACAGGCGCCAATTTACAACTCAAGCAGCAAACCGGCTGCAAGATCGTTGGCTCGGCAGCCGACCAGGCGCGTATCCCCGGCATTGACATACTGCTCGGCGACGGGGATGTAGTTAAACTCGGCAATCAGTGCTTTCAGGTCATCGACACACCCGGCCATACCGTAGGGCATATCGTTTATTACAGCGCCGATAGCCAGGCTTTGTTTTGCGGCGACACTTTGTTTTCGCTGGGTTGCGGCCGATTGTTCGAAGGCAGCGCCGAACAGATGTGGTATTCGTTGGAAAACCTGAAAGCCTTGCCGGCCGAAACCCGCGTCTACTGCGCGCACGAATATACCGCCGCGAATGGCCGCTTTGCGCTGTCAGTCGATGCCGATAATCCGCAGCTACGGCAGCGGATCGATCAAGTCGCCGAACTTCGTCAACAAAACCGCCCCACCCTTCCTTCGACTATCGGCCTGGAACTAGCAACTAACCCTTTTTTTAGGGCAGATGATCTAGGTATTCGCAATAATATCGGCATGACAGACCAATCCGACTTGGCGGTTTTCAGGCAATTACGCCTATTGAAAGACCAGTTTCGATAAATCGACCCCAGCTGTCGATACCCTTTAATTCTGCTAGACTGTTGTCCACATTTCGGCATGTTTCCTTGCCAACCTTTGGATTTTCATGAATAACATCCCCTCGATCAGCATCGTCATCCCCGCGAAAAACGAGTCTAGAAATCTGCCGTCCTTTTTACCGATGTTACATCTGCTGTACCCTGATGCGGAGATTCTGCTGATAAACGATGGCTCGACGGACGATACTGCCGCCATCGCTCGCGCGGCCGGTGTCACAGTGATTGATCATCCTTACAGCATGGGCAACGGTGCGGCGATTAAAACCGGAGCCAGACATGCAAAAAACGATATTTTGGTGTTTATGGATGCCGATGGCCAACACGACCCCGGCGACATTCCGGCGTTGCTTAACAAACTGAACGACGGCTACGATATGGTGGTCGGTGCCCGAAACGCCGGTAGCCATGCCTCATTATTCCGACGTCTGGCGAATAAGTTCTACAATAAGCTGGCATCAGTGATGACCGGGCACAAAATAGAAGATCTTACGTCCGGATTTCGTGCGGCCCGAGCCAACAAATTCCGCAAATTTCTTTACCTCTTACCCAACGGTTTTTCTTATCCGACCACCAGCACAATGGCGTTTTTTCGTTCCGGCTTCCCGGTAGCCTACATTCCTATCCACGCCGGCAAACGCAGCGGCAAAAGCCATATCCGGCTGATGCATGACGGTTTTCGATTTTTTATTATTATCTTACGGATTGGGGTGCTGTTCTCACCCATGCGGCTGTTTTTACCCATCAGCAGCATAGTATTTAGCTTGGGCGCCGGCTATTACGGCTACACTTATTTTACCGAAAACCGATTTACCAATATGAGCGCGGTACTGTTTTTGTCGTCCTTGTTTATCTTTCTGATCGGCATCGTTTCCGAACAGATTTCATCCTTACATTATAAAAATATCGAATAACTCAAACCTTCACGCTGCTGAAAATCACGAACTTGGCATTTGCAGCCACCTGCCGGCAATTGCCGAATAATTTCTTTAGCGCCAGATGATAGTTCAAATGGCGATTACCGATTACCCGTAACTCACCGCCCTTACGCAAGACCTTATGTGCCTGCCGGAACATCTGCCAGGCAATATGATCGCCTATGGTGTGCTGTTGATGGAACGGCGGGTTACAGACTATGCAGTCTGCACTGTTCTCCGGGTAATCGCTCAAACAGTCGGCAACTAAAAAATCGGCCTGCCGACTATCGGCAAAAGCCGCCGCAAAATTTTCTTTGGCCGAGGCGATAGCCATAAACGATTCGTCGATAAACCCTATTCGCGCATTTGGGTTTTGTTTTGCCAACATCACGCCGACGATGCCGTTACCACAACCCAAATCGATAAAATCTCGGTACTCGGAGTTTTGCGGCAGATGCTCCAATAAAAAACGGGTGCCTATATCCAGGCTATCGCGAGAAAATACGTTGGCGTGATTGCAGACCGAAAGATCGCTATTCTCCAACTGATAGCGCGTGGGATAAGGGTTTTCCGGCAGTTGCAGATTTTGATCCACACTGGCAAAAATCAGTCTAGCTTTTTTCACCGCCAAAGAGGGCTGCGTGGGCCCGACCAAGCGCTCCAGCAATTTCCAGGTGTTTGGCGGTAAGGTCTTTACCATACCGGCAGCGATTACCCGACAATCAGCCTTCAACAACGGTTTAAGCCTATGCAATTGATACTCCAGCAAAGCCATGGTTTTGGGGATTTTAATCAGTAGGTAATCAATGTCCGCTTCCGGTAGCGACAGGCTATCCAACAAGCGCACTCGCTCGTGGTCTATGCGATTCAATGCCAGATTAATACGTGTCGCCTGCTGCGAAAGCCAGGAATCGGACATAGCGGTTGGCCGGTAAGCGCTTAGCGAAACTGCCAACGCACCGAAGCTGTCATTGAGGATGACGATACTGCCATGCTCGGCAATGCCTGCGGCAGCCAGGTGATTTAACAGATATTCGTCAGCAGCATCCCAAGCCCGCAGCAGTTCATTTTTGCGAAAAGGTAAGCGCTGGAGTTGAAAAACTCCTAGCGGACTAGCTAATTCCAGATCCATATTCCGAGAAAAATAAAGTTGCTATACCCCAGGGCATAAAAGGTAGATAGATGTCATGACGGCACTTCAAGGAATTAGGTTAACCGCCAGGGCAGCGACAATTTGCCACGCGGCAAAATGCCACATTTTCAGGACAGTGTCGCTTCAGTAAACTGCAAGCAACTCTTGTATGCGCCCCTATGGGGAATGAGAGTTATACCCCACCTCTCCGAACGGCCGGTCCATCGCAACATGGACCCGGTCGTTTTTTTTAGCTAGCCCGACGTAGCTTATCGGCCGAAGATCCGGCAAACAGGCGATAAAAGTTCTCGGTCGATTGCTCGGCAATGGCTTCGACAGAGGTTCCGCGCAAATCCGCAATATGTTCCGCCACGTAGCGCACATAGGTCGGATAATTCGGTTTACCGCGATACGGCACCGGCGCCAGATACGGTGAGTCGGTTTCAATCAGAAAACGGTCGGCTGGTATTTTACGCGCCACATCTTTGATGGCTTCCGCGTTCTTGAAGGTCACGATGCCCGAAAAAGAGATATAGAAATTCAAATCCAATGCTTTTTCCGCATAAGCCCAATCCTCGGTAAAACAGTGGATAATCCCGCCCACTTGGTCCGCGCCTTCTTGCCGCAACACATCCAAGGAATCCTGCCCAGCTTCGCGAGTATGGATAATTAAAGGCTTGTTGAGTGTCTTGGCGGCGGCGATATGGGTGCGAAACCGTTGAAACTGCCATTCCAAATCGCCCTCGCTACGAAAATAGTCCAGCCCCGTCTCACCAATGGCGATCACTTTTTCGTTATCGGCCAACTGCAGCAAGTCATCCAGCGTGGGCTCACGCCCATCATGAACATTTGGATGCACGCCCACCGACAAGGAGATGTCCGAATACGGCATGACTTGCTCCAGCATAGCCGGATAGGCTTCCATATCGATAGCAATACACAGCATATGGCTGATCTGGGCCGCGCGTGCCGCTTGCATGAAGGTATTGAAATCATTAGCGTAGGGCGCCAAGTCGATACGATCAAGATGGCAGTGGGAGTCGATGAACATGAGTTTAGAAAAGTAAAGACAAGCGGCAAAGTCCGCCCGCAAAAGTGTTTACATGGTGTGCGTGGAGCGATCAGATTCTAATGCACCGGCCAGATAGGTTTCGATTTTATTGCGCGCAGCACCACCATCCTGATCACTGAATTGCACGCCAATACCGGCGGCGCGATAGCCTTCCGCGCCGGACGGCGTTTTCCAGATAATTTTACCGGCAATCGGCAAGCGTTCAGTTTCGTCCATTAAATTCAGCAACATGAACACTTCCTCACCCATCTCGTACTCGCGTTTGGTCGGGATGAACAAGCCGCCATTTTTCACGAAGGGCATGTACGCCGCATACAGCGCGTTTTTATCCTTGATCGATAAGGACAGGATACCTTGTCTGGGTGCTGCTGATTCTGCCATACGCTTAGTGTCTATTCAGTTGCGACCAGCTAATCAATAGCTGCTCGACCATCAATTGTTTATTAAGTTGCGTGTTCAATTGCGACTTGGTGGTAAGCACATTATCGTAAAACCGATAGAGGCGTTTCAATTCTAGCCGCTGGGCGAGGGCTTGCAAGGCATTTTTCAGATCCGGATTGGCAAGTTCCAGCGATTCCGCCCGGTAAGCGCATTTAACAATATCAGCGACCCAGCTTGCCATCCAGCGTAACACCACGGCCAAATCAATCTTTTCCTGCTTTTGCCAGAATTCGGCGACGGTTAACAGATTCTCTTTGCCTTGTGCCACTTGCAACCAGGCGTCGAAATACTGCTGCCGGAGCTGAATCATATTGAGTTCGGCGTATTGCTGAGCCAATAGCGGCGAGCCTTGGGCCAGAGTTAAGAGCAGATCGGCCTGCTCTCCGACACGCTGCTGCCGCAACCAAGTGATTGCCAGTTCGTGGGCGGGGGTTAGGCAATCGACTTTCTGGCAACGACTGCGAATCGTCGCCGGCAAACGGCTCGGTTGCTCGCTGATCAACAACAAACACGTGCGTTCGGTCGGCTCTTCCAGACATTTCAAAAACGCATTCGCCGAAGCCGTATTCAAGGCGTCGGCCGGCTGAATAATCACCACGCGGTAGGCATCGTCATATTGCGGCTTCAACGCCAGCTTGACGATTAACTGCCTGATTTTGTCGATACCGATGGCCTTGCCCGGTTCGTCAGGTTCTATCGTCAGAAAGTCGGGATGGGTTTGTGCATCGAATAATTTACAAGCAACGCAATGACCACACGCACTCGCATCGGTTAGCGGCGCATGGCACAACAAAGTTCGGGCGTAGTATCCGGCCAGATCCCGCTTGCCTTGACCGATCGCACCTGAAAATAACAAGGCTTGCGGGATGCGTTGTTGCTCGATATAACCGTGCAACTGCCGCCAATTATCCTGTTGCCAGGGGTAAACCTGCATTTGGGTAGACATCAATCGGCCCACAAGCCTGCCAACTCAAGGCGCAACTGCTGTTGCACCTCGCTGAGCGGCAAACTGGCATCGATAATTTTGTAACGACGCAAATCCGTCGCGGCACGTTGCAAATATGCTTGCCGGACTCGGTCGAAAAACGCTAACTGTTCGGTTTCAAACCGGTCCAGTTCGCCCCGATGCTTGGCGCGCTGCATGCCGATTTCTATCGGCGCATCGAGGACAAAGGTCAAATCCGGCCGAAGCGTGCCCTGCACGGTGTTTTCCAGCCAGGCTATGGTGTGTAGATCCATATGGCGGCCTCCGCCCTGGTACGCATAAGTAGCGTCAGTGAAACGGTCGCACACCACCCACTGCCCTTGCTGCAACGCCGGCAAGATCACTTGTTGAATATGTTGAGCGCGAGCCGCGAACACCAACAACAACTCGGCTTGCTCGGTCAAACTTTCCGCTTGCCGTTCCAACAAAATCCCGCGAATCTTTTCGGCAATGCCGGTACCACCCGGCTCGCGGGTCAGTACCAACGGGATGCCTCGTTCTTCCAGCAGCTGTTTGATAAATTGCAGATTGGTGGACTTGCCAACGCCTTCTCCACCTTCCAGCGTAATAAATCGTCCGTGTGTCATCGTTGATATTGATCGACGTATTTTTCGTGTTCAGCCAAGGTCGAAGAAAACGCATGGCGGCCATTGCCGCGGGCGACAAAAAACAAAGCATCACTATTATCCGGGTGCAAGGCGGCTACTATCGCCTGCTTGCCCGGCATTGCAATCGGTGTGGGCGGCAGGCCTTCGATGATATAGGTGTTGTAGGGTGTGGGTTCGCGCAAATCTTTATGCCGGATATCGCCATGGTAATCGTCGCCCATGCCATAAATGACGGTAGGATCGGTTTGCAACAACATGCCTTTCTTTAAACGCCGCGCAAATACCCCGGCGATCTTTCTGCGCTCTTCGCCGGCGCCGGTCTCTTTTTCGACAATAGACGCCAAAATCAACGCCTCGTAAGGGTTTTCCAAGGGCACGCCGTCATCGCGTTTTTGCCATTCTTCGTTCAACACCGCTTGCATGCGATCATGCGCACGCTTAAGCAAATCGACATCGGAGGTATTTTTTTCAAAGAAATAGGTGTCGGGAAAAAACAAACCCTCCGGATGATTCTTATCCGAACCGATTTGCGCCATCAGGTCTTCCAATTGGTTATCGGTCAGCGTGTGTTGCAGGTTGGGGTTGTTTTTGATGGTATTGAACATTTGCTTAAAGGACCAACCCTCCGGAAACGTAATCGAATACTTGCGGGTTTTACCATCGGTCAATTGTTGCAGAATGTCGGCGGCGGTAGAACCTTTCGCTAACACATACTCACCCACCTTCAACAAATGGTCGAGATTTTTCCGATAGGCAAACAACCGAAACCATAAGCGATTCACCGTCACCTGCTGGGCACGCAGATTTTTCACCACCGATTCCAGCGTATCGCCTTTTTTAATTTCAATCACGGTTTCGGTCATGACGACCGGCTTTTTTAGAATCAGTTGATAGTGCATGCCGGCCCAAATCGACACCAAACCCAATACCATCAATAATGTAAATGCGATAATGCTTCTAAACACTGCTATACCTCTGCCATGCGGGCTGCGTTGAGCAAGTCTTGCAAGCGCCGGGTGATGGCGCCGACACTAAAAACTTGCGCTTCCAGCCGTTTAATCGGCCAGATACCGATTACCGAGTTGCTGACAAATAGCTCGTCAGCCTGCAAAACGGCAGTTTGATCGATTGCTTGCTCAAACAACGGTAGCTTGCTGCACTGCGCGAACGCCATAATCAACTGCCGCACAATACCCGCAACACCACATTGCCCTAGCGGCGGCGTGTATAAACTGCCTGACTTGACGATGAATAGATTACTCATCGTGCCTTCCACGACCCGGTCTTGAGTATCCAACATCAAACCCTCTTGAATTGAATCATCTTGCCATTCCGCTCTGGCTAAAATTTGCTCGAGTCGATTCATGTGTTTGATACCGGCCAAGCTCGGATTCAAAGACAAACGCTGCTCGCAAAAACGCGCGGCGATGCCATCTGTTTGGAACTGAAGGGGATAATCGGGGTAAGGATGTAGGCTGAACAGCCTGGTAGGGATAACTTGCTCTGGCTGCCGGTAACCGCGACCACCGCTGCCGCGCGTCACGATCAACTTCAGCACGGCCCGCTCGCTGGATTTGCTCAATTGCCGGGCTTCAGCATCAAGCAAGGCGCTATCCGGCATCGGGATCAGCAATCGCCGACAGCCTTCGGCCAAGCGTTTTAGGTGCCGGTCAAAAAACAGCGGCTTGCCCTGCAAGACTTCGATGGTCTCAAACAGACCGTCGCCGTATTGAAAACCTCGGTCAGAAACATCGACACAGTGTCTGTGCTCGCCGTTTAATAAAAACATAGCCAGACACTGCGGAAGCGGAAGCGCTTATTGGTAACGTTTGAAAACCAGAGAGCCATTGGTACCGCCAAAGCCAAACGAGTTGGAAATAGCGACATCGATCTGCATGTTTCTGGCGATATTCGGGACGTAATCCAGATCGCACTCAGGATCGGGATTTTCCAAATTGATGGTGGGTGGTGCGATTTGGTGCTGGATAGCCAATGCCGTCAATACCGCTTCGATGCCACCCGCCGCGCCTAGCAAATGACCGATCATCGACTTGGTGGAACTGACGGCCAATTTATAAGCGTGATCGCCTAGCGCCAACTTCATGGCATGCGTTTCACCAATATCCCCAGCCGGCGTCGAGGTGCCGTGGGCATTAATGTAGTGCACGTCTTCAGGATTAACTTTAGCATCACGCATCGCGTTGCGCATACAACGCGCAGCGCCTTCGCCACCTTCAGACGGCGAGGTAATATGGTATGCGTCGCCACTCATGCCGTAGCCAACCAGCTCCGCGTAAATTTTCGCCCCGCGCGCCTTGGCATGCTCCAGTTCTTCCAGGACTACTACACCGGCGCCGTCGCTGAGTACGAAACCGTCACGGTCACGGTCCCAGGGTCGGCTAGCAGTGGTAGGGCTGTCATTACGGCGCGACAAGGCTTTTGCCGAAGCAAATCCTCCCATCGCGGTCGGCGAGGTCGTGCAGCGCTCTGCACCGCCGGCCACCATCACATCGGCATCGCCGTATTTGATCAGCCTTGCCGCGTCGCCAATATTATGCGTACCCGTCGAACAGGCGGTGACGATGGCAAAGTTGGGGCCTTTCAAACCATATTTGATCGACAGATTACCGGAAATCATATTAATGATGTTGCCCGGCACAAAGAAAGGCGAAATCCGTCTTGGTCCGCCGGCCACGTAGGTGGCATAACATTCTTCAATACCGGTAATGCCGCCGATGCCGGCGCCGATAGCCACACCGATCCGCTCGGCATTTTCTTCGGTGACTTCAAAACCGGAATCCTCAATCGCCTGGCAGCCCGCTGCAATGCCGTAATGCACGAAACCGTCCATGCGCTTGGCATCCTTCTCGGCAATATAGTCGCCGATATTGAAATTTCTGATGACACCGCCGAACGTCGTTGCAAAAGGGGATATGTCAAATGAATCGATCGGACTAATGCCGCTCTTCCCGTTGACAATGCCATCCCAGGTATCGGCAACATTATTGGCTAACGGCGTAATGGCGCCTAAGCCCGTTATAACAACTCGACGTGTGCTCACAGTAAACTACCGGTAAAAAAAGAAGACAACCAGAGAAGGGAGATAAACCGGCTAGTGGATGGCAAGCACCCACTAACTTTTGGAAACAACTTACTGCAGATTGGCGTTGATGTAATCGATAGCCAATTGGACTGTGGTGATTTTTTCAGCTTCTTCGTCTGGAATTTCGCATTCGAATTCTTCTTCCAGAGCCATGACGAGTTCAACTGTGTCTAAAGAATCAGCACCAAGATCGTCAACAAAAGACGCATCGTTCGCGATTTCTTCTTTTACGCCTAATTGTTCTGCGACAATCTTTTTTACTCGTTCTTCGATATTACTCATATTTTTTTCCTCGAACAATGCAAATGCCTGACTGCGAGCACTTACCTTATCTTTAGTGTTGTATTAATTGAATTTGCAATCTCGTCACTGGCCTTGCCTAACGACAGCGCGGATTATACTTTATGTTCCAAAAAATTCACAACATTCGCCCGCGACTAGGCGATTCGCGGCCTGAGGCTATGTTTTCCCGCTCAAATTTTTAATAATTTCTTCCAACGGCACCAAATTCAGTTTGATCCGGAACAAAACCGCCTGGTTCTCCAACACGCCAAAACATTCGTAGGTACGCAGCATGATACTGGTGTGATTCAGGGTTTTATCCGGGGACTCCGGCAGTTGCTTGACCAGAATATGCAGCTTGTCGTTGTTTTTCAAAGTCGCCAGATGCACGCGATCCACTGAAATGTCGTGAGAGGTGTATACCATCGGATTGCGTTTGAAGTCGTGGTTTTCCAACTGCGCCTTCTCCAACAACGCGCCGGACGTCAAACTGCAGGGAAACACTTCCGGATACTGCGCCACCTGCAACAACTCGTCGAAATAATCCGACTGTTCCGCAAACGAACCCGACAGAAAGTTCTTGACGTTGCCGTTATTCATCCACTTGCGCTTTAAAAAAAACTCGGTGCCGGGCACCACAGTTTTATCGGGTAACGCATTCAAATCCGGCAGGCCGCTTAAATCAGTATCCGCTAAAAACAAAGGCTGTTTGGTTTCTTTTTTATACCCCAGCAAAATGGTTTTGCCTTGCGACTTGATCGCTATGCGATTGGTCAAAGTCAGCTCGGGTATTGTCGCAATCAAGGTCTTTTTAATATCCAGCGTCATCTCTTGCCGCGGCCGCAAGGCATTAACAAAGATGATCTGATAATTACTAAAACGCAGCTGATTGTCGGCGATAATCTGGTCTTCGTGATGCGCCTCCCGGTATAAGCGCATCTGATATTCGATCAAAGTATTTAACTGAAAGCCCAGCACGATCGGGCCTTTAAACGGATTGTGCGTGACCTGCAGCCATTTATGCTTGTCGTGAAACAAGTTGAAATCGTCAGATGCATTGCGGGCGACTTCGATATGAATTTGTTCGAAAGTAAACGATTTATCTTTCATCGATGACCAATGACAGTAGATATGAACCGGCTATTCTAGGCCGATTGCCGCGAATCAGGAAATAACGCACCCAACCAGCTTGTTCTGAGCCGACAACAATCCCCGGCCTGGACCGGAAATCAGCTTACTATCCACATAACCTTACTAACTTGGTTAACGACAAGCCATCTGCATATCTAATGACACAAAAATCGCTGGCGTGCTTATCAGTTATTTATCTTGATAAGTGCCGCTACCTGCCCGCGTATTTCTGCACCCACCCGACTATCCAATTGGCCCAACCACCGTCCCGGAATCTGCGCCAATCCATATTTGGCCCCTGCCAACATCCCGGCCAAGGCCCCCGTCGTATCCGCATCGCCGCCCTGATTCACGGTAGCAATCAGGCAGGATTCGAAATTATCGGTATTGAAGAAATAATGCAGCACCGTCTGTGTGGTATCGACGATGTAGGCCGAGGCTTTACTCGGATAAGGGTGGTAGGCAAATTCGCTGTATTGGTTGATCAAGCGTTTGGCCTCCAGTAAACAGGCTTCAACAGGTTGTCCATGAATCAACCGGTTAGTCATTCGACCCAATGCCAGCGTAGCAGCGTCGGACAATGGATTATGGTGGGTGATGTGGCTCTGCTCCAGACTCCATAATTCAAAATCACCCGGCCGATTTAGCGTCGCCAACACCACCGGCAAATTACGCATACAGGCGCCGTTACCGGCGCCATCTTCACGCGGCAACCCCATCAATACACCTTCATCACGATACCGCACGATGCCGCGTCGGCAAGTATTGCCCACATCCGGCGGATCGCTTTCCAGCCAGGCGAGAAAATTGTCGGCCACAGACTTCAAATTCCAACCTTGATGCTCAATGATGGCTCGCCCCAAGGCCAGCGACATTTGCGTATCGTCTGTCACCTGCCCCGGCTCCAAACCCAGCCAGCCGCCGCCTATCATTTCGGTGTGCACGCCGTAACGCCGTTGAATTTGCCTGGGCGACATGAACTCCACCGTCGCCCCCAATGCGTCACCGCAAGCAAAACCCAGGTAAGCACCCAGGGCCCGATTCATTAACTGCTCGTTCATCGCAATACCTTGACGCGGTAGTCGCCGCCTATCACCAAATACTCGGCTTCACCGCGCAAGGCGTGGTGCGGCAGCAAGTCGTTAAAAAACACCAGTTTCACCATCGGCACCGCCACTTCCAATACATACCCGCCAAATTCGCTGGCGATGGTGCTGCGGTCGGTAAACGAGACGATACTATTGAAGCGGACGATCTTGTGCTGCTTATCTTGCTCGGTAACGACCCAATCGTCCAAGGCATTGACGCCGCGATACAGTATTTTGTGAGTGGCAGCCGGCACCTGGAAACGCTCGATCACCCACTGGCAAAACTCGTACAGCAAATCCAGCTGCATGTAGATGCAATTGTTGTGATAGCGGCTGTTCATCTTTTCTTCGATGTAGGTTATCCAGTCCTTGCTGACAAAACTATTGAGCTGGTGCTTGTGATAATTGGGAAACAAACCGAAGCGGCTCTCCACCCAGCCCTTCAGCACCGCCCCCTGCGCATTGTTGGAATCCAAGCCCCAATCCTGAATCAAGCGTAAATAGCTATTGCGATAACGCCGCCTACCCTCGGCATCGTCGCGCAAACGCTGCTCGGTTTCGAAGCCGAATACCACGCACATATAGTCTTGAAATATGCGCCCACATTCGGCCAAGGTAGTTTGGCCGGCCAACTGCTCGAACAACCCCGGCGCCGACTCGCGGGTGCCAGCGATGTGCAGAGGTTTGGGATAGTCGTTAAACAGATGGCTAGCCACGCAAGCCGTCGCCATGCCGATCAAATTGGTGCTGTGGCTGTATTGGGAAATATCGGGCACGAGGTGGAAGAATGTCGAGCAATCAGATAAGCCCTAATTCTCACATCGAATAGGGAAATTAGCCATACGAAATAAACTTTCCCGAACTATTCTTCCGGAATTGCCGGTGCCACAAAACACTCGCGATTCCACGCAACCGGGTAGCTAGCTGAAAATAGCAAGCGCCAAGCAAGAATCTAGCCGTTTTTTGTGATTGACATCACACAAAGACCCGGAATACAGTGCGCTAGCCGATTGATTATTAAACAAAAAATAAGTGGTCAATAACAGGCAAAACTATAACAACACACGGGAGAGTCATATGAAAAAGTATGTAGCCGAGTCCTTCGGGACATTTTGGTTGGTTCTTGGTGGCTGCGGTAGTGCGGTATTAGCCGCCGCATTTCCGAATGTGGGCATCGGCTTGCTTGGCGTTTCGCTGGCGTTCGGCTTGACGGTGCTGACCATGGCCTATGCCATCGGCCATATATCGGGTTGCCACCTCAATCCGGCCGTATCGGTTGGTTTGTGGATGGGCGGCCGCTTTCCGGCCAATCAATTGTTGCCTTACATCGTTTCGCAAGTGATCGGCGCGATTGCCGCCGGCGGCGTGTTGTATTTAATCGCCAGCGGCAAGGCCGGTTTCGATGTGTCCGCAGGTTTTGCCTCCAACGGTTACGGCGAACATTCGCCGGGCGGCTATTCCCTGCTCTCCGCGTTGATTACCGAAGTGGTCATGACGATGATGTTTTTACTGATCATCCTCGGCGCCACCGATACCCGAGCCCCGGCCGGCCTGGCACCTATCGCGATTGGTTTGGGCCTGACCTTAATTCACTTGATCAGCATTCCGGTCACCAACACTTCGGTCAATCCGGCCCGCAGTCTGGGTGTGGCGGTTTATGTCGGCGATTGGGCCTTGGCACAACTTTGGCTGTTCTGGCTGGCGCCGATTATTGGCGCGGTTTTGGGCGCATTGATTTATCGCTTTATCAGCAGCCCGGACGAGTAACCCCCGAGCTTACTTCAGCGCGGTTCAGCAAGCCTTCGTCATTCCCGCGAAAGCGGGAATCCATTTTGGCAACAGGGCTACCTGCTGCGCGTCAGTGACAATATTAGGGCCGGATTAATCAGGCATCGCCAGCCGGCCAGCTATCTTGAAATCAACATTTCGCCAGCGATTCTGATATGGATACAAAAATCTACAAAGGCCGATCAAATGTATCCGGCGCAATTGCGCTAAATGACGGCTACTTCATCACTGCGGACGACGAAGACAACGAACTAAGCGTGCTCGACCATCTGACGCGAAATCCCGCCGATCTCGAAGAGCTGAATATCCAAGCCGCGTTCTTTTTTCCGAATAATGAAAACCAGATCATACTGCTAAGCGACGGGAGCGAGGACAAGAAAAGCTTTCAATGCGTTTCTGTGGCGCTTTAAGGGAAATACCCGGTTTTTAGATTCGAATTAAATAAGGTAAAAAACGCCCCGCTTTGAATATTTCTACTTCCACCCGGAAGAGCTTCAATAACAAAGCGTATTTGAGCAGGCGACTCGAACCTGCCTTGTATATCACCCTGGTTAGGGCGATGCACAGACACTGCATCATTACTTGCTACATACACTGCACAAAATAACACTCAAATAATATTGGAAAAGTAAAATGGAAAACTTTGTTATATTGATTGGCGGCCCAGGTTTATTTATGGGTTGTGATAAAGCTCATGACCAGCGTTGGTCAAATTATATTGTGCCATTACAGTTGGCTGCGATGAAGAACTTGTACAATAAACAACCCAAGGAGTTGATTCATTGGGTATTATACGAGCCGCCTTATAAAAAAAGATGGGAAGCTGACTCAGTTATCACCAAAGCCGAAGAAAAGGAGGATGACGGATATAACTTACACAGTATCCGAAAAATGGCAACAGATAAATTAATAGCAGCGGGCGGCACCAGCTATATAAATAAAATTCAAACTATTGCTAAAACCTACAGCATTCAATACAAAGGAATTAATCAACCAGAAGACTTTTGGAGCTATCTGCTATCACTGAGCGATAACTCTATTAGCCGGGTTTGGTATAGCGGACATGCTAGCGGGGATGGATTAATGCTAGCGCTTACTCATAATTCGGCATGTCAAGCGGCTGCCTTTGCTACTGATATGATATATAAAGCAGATATTTTAAAAAATAGCGCCCTAGTTAAGAAGTTCATCAAAAAACCCAAGCAGGTTTCAAAATTTTATGGATGCTATACCGAAGGCTTCGCAAAAACCTGGAATGGAGTTTTCGGCGTAGCTAGCGCGGGGGCAAAAAATAAAATCGATTTTGGCGTTGTCGATACTCCATCTAACATAACAAATATAATGGAACGAATTGAAAAAACACCCACTTCACTCGGTAACCCAGACTGGACGGAATACAAATAATGTATATAACAGTCCTTGTGAAAACCATCATTTTCGCGCTGCTTTTAATACTTAGCTTCAGCTGCGATGCTGTAAATACCGAACAAAAAAATCTTGAACTTCTTTTACCAAAATCCTTTGAGCAAATATATCTCGCCAAATTTGGCCTGGACTTTCCTAAAACATTAGACATTTTAAATAGATGCATTCAATATAATGACACGCAATGTTTGAAAGCTTATAACGAGGTTACAGAAGGAAAAAAAACACTCCAATCCATTTCTTCCTCTCATGCCTTAGAAACAACACTAAATATTATTGAAAAATCCTGTCTTTCCAAAGATGAAAACCTGGCAAATTTTACTTGCTATGGCGGCATTATATCCTTGTATTTTTATAACTCTCCGGAACAGGACACCAAAATTCTTCAGCGAATTAAAATCTATCCAAAGAAGATTAAAAACATGATCTTTGATAATGAATTCTATTGGTTTTACAACAGACCAAATAAGGATGTATGGATAAGCGCGGTATCAACGATGGATGTGGATTGGAAAAACGACACTTACAAACAATATATTTTGAGCCTTTTTAGAAAAAGCATTGAAGAAGCAAAAGGTGAAACTTGGGTATCGAAATAGGACCGCAGATTGGTTTGGAGGAAAACCAGTTTTCCTCCGAGATTGATGGATTAACCAGTCCATCGTAATCTTCCGCCTCCACAACCTTAGCCAACTCCCGATTAGTCAAAAAACACACCCTCGAGATAGCCTCCAAAAAAACAAGTCAAAGCAAAAATCGCATTCATGATCGGACCAAAAAAGATCTGACTCCTATCATCACAACCCCGAGTACCACAACAAGCACTGTCAAAGAATGCAGATATAAACCGGTAACTCCGAACAGGACAATCACATCGACCAACCCCATGCAAAGACAGCAAACCAGCGATCCAATTAGCTTTTTTATCCCAGCCTGTTCATTTTTGCTACAGTTCCCCTTAAGATACGACCAAATGACTAAAAAAATGAATGCTTGAAATGTTCGAACGGCGTGGTAACTTTAACCACTTAACCATAATAATAACTAGCTTAAGAGGAAACATCGCATGAGCCTTGACGAAAACAACAACGAGACTGAAGCCCAAAATCAAGCTGAAGAGCCTAAGCAACCGGAAACAAGTTCAGCCGCTGATTCCGCCGTAGCGGCAAAAGATGCGGCCGGGAATATTGTCGCCAACCTGTTGGCACTGAAAGAATCCAATCCTAAAGTATTTTTTGGCGGCGTGGGCGCTGCGGCGCTGGTCTTGGTCGCCTTGATTTTTGGTGGTGGCTCCGATGCCAAATTGCCTGTTCACCAAGCCAAAGCCATGGTTCCCGGTCAGAACTACGTGTTGAAAAGCCCCAACACTTATGACCCAAATGCAACTGTAAGATTGGTCTCCGTTCCCGGCTCCATGGCCGCTTACGATGATACCGAAGAAAATGACCGCGACGGCGCTTGCAAACACATGCCGCTTAACACTCCTGTAAAACTGATTCAATCTCAAGCTGACACCACCGACAAAAATGTTCTGTGGGCGGAAGTTGAGATCACTGAATCCGGCGAATGCCAAGGCCGAAAAGCCTGGACTTCGGCAATAAACCTGCAATAACTGTTGACACAAAAAAATATCTTTTTATAATACTCAGGATAGTAAGCCAAGCGGGAATAGCTCAGTTGGTAGAGCACGACCTTGCCAAGGTCGGGGTCGCGAGTTCGAGTCTCGTTTCCCGCTCCAAATTTGAAAAGCCGCGGCAAATCGCGGCTTTTTTATTGTCCTTATAAAGGCTGCGTAGCAAAATGGTTATGCAGCGGCCTGCAAAGCCGTATATACCGGTTCGATTCCGGTCGCAGCCTCCATTACTATATTTTGCGGGAATAGCTCAGTTGGTAGAGCACGACCTTGCCAAGGTCGGGGTCGCGAGTTCGAGTCTCGTTTCCCGCTCCAAATTTAAAAGCCGCGATTTATCGCGGCTTTTTATTGCCTGAAGATAAGCAAACCACAGCTTGAGGACTGGTGTAAAAGCCAGTTTTTACGACGTACAAAGGGCAAAGCCGGCTGAAGAATCGCCGGCTAACCAATTCTTTAACTCACACTAAAACCCGCTCAACACCGCCCTTGCTCACCCGATCCAAATACCCGGTCATCCAGTTTTCACCCAATACATGCTTGGCGATTTCCACGACGATGTAATCGACTTCCATTTGCTCGACTTCGTCTTCGAACCGCTGTAAACCTTGCATGCACGAGGGACAAGAGGTCAACATCTTCACCGCGCCGTCGTAGCCGTCCGACCGTAATTTAGCCGTGTCTTTCTGCAATTCTTCCGCCTTACGAAAACGAATCTGCGTGGAAATATCCGGCCGCGCCACGGCCAAAGTGCCCGACTCGCCGCAACAACGCTCAGATTTCGCAACCGGCGCACCAACCAACTGATTGACCACTTTGATAGGGTCTTGCTGCTTGAACGGACTATGACACGGATCGTGATATAGATAACGCGCACCGTTTACACCCTCCAACCGCACGCCTTTTTCCAGCAGATATTCGTGAATATCGATCAAGCGGCAACCGGGAAATATTTTCTCGAATTCATAATCCTGCAATTGATCCTGGCAAGTACCGCAGCTGACCACTACGGTCTTAATATCCAGGTAATTCAAGGTATTGGCTACCCGGTGGAACAACACCCGGTTGTCAGTGGTAATTTTCTGCGCCTTATCAAACTGCCCACCAGCACGCTGCGGATAGCCGCAACACAAATAACCGGGCGGCAATACGGTTTGCACGCCAATCTCATACAACATCGCTTGTGTTGCCAATCCGACCTGCGAAAACAAGCGCTCGGAACCGCAGCCGGGGAAATAAAACACCGCCTCGGAATCGGTGCGGGTTTTAGCGTGATCGCGAATGATGGGCACAATCTGCCCGTCTTCGATATCCAGCAACGCCCGCGCGGTTTTGGTCGGTAAATCGCCAGGCATTTTCCGATTCATGAAGTGAATTACCTGCTCGCGCACCGGCGGCTTGCCGACCGTGGCCGGCGGCTGCGCGATCTGCGCTTTGCTCCAAGGTTTTAACAGCGTATTGCCGATGCGTTGCGCCTTGTAGGTCCAATCAATCATCGCCGTGCGCATCGCCTTGACCGTGTTCGGGCTGGACGCGGTCAGAAAAGCAATCGCCATGGTCTTGGCCGGGTTGAAACTTTGCTTGCCCATCTTGCGCAGCAGATTGCGCATATTCATCGACACATCGCCGAAATCGATGTCCACCGGACATGGATTGAAGCATTTGTGGCAGACCGTGCAATGGTCGGCAACGTCTTCGAACTCCTTCCAATGGGTAATCGAAATCCCGCGCCGGGTTTGTTCTTCGTACAAAAACGCTTCGATCAATAATGAAGTCGCCAAAATCTTATTGCGCGGCGAATACAACAAATTGGCCGGCGGCACATGCGTGGCGCAGACCGGTTTACACTTGCCGCAACGCAGACAGTCTTTCACCGAATCGGAAATCGCGCCAATATCGCTTTGCTGCATGATCAAGGACTCAAAACCCATCAAACTAAACGACGTGGTATAAGCCGAACGCAAGTCGGCACCCGGCATCAACTTGCCGCGATTAAAACGCCCTTCCGGATCGATACGGTTTTTATACGCATGAAAATCCGCCAACTCATCTTCGGTCAAGAACTCGTATTTGGTGATGCCGATACCATGTTCGCCGGAAATCGCCCCGCCCAACGAACGCGCCAAAGCCATAATCCGCGCTACGGCCGCATTGGCTTCTTGCAGCATTTCGTAATGATCGGAGTTGACCGGCAAATTCGTATGCACGTTGCCGTCGCCGGCGTGCATGTGCAGAGCCACGAATACGCGACCGCGCAGCACCTCTTTATGCAAAGCCTCGATGCGCTCGACGATGGGCCGGAAATTATCGCCTTCGAAAATTTCCCGCAACCGGGGCAGCAATTCCTGCTTCCACGACACCCGTAACGAATAATCCTGCAAGCGATGAAACAAAATCGGCTCGACGGCACGATTGCTCAGTTCGCCGGCCTGGATACCTTGTGACGCGAAGGCTTTTTCGGCTTCGGCCAACGGCAAATCCAAATTATCGTAAATCCATTGCCAGCGCTGCTTTACTGTGTCTACCGCATCCAACGCCAAGGCCCGACGCTCGTCTAACAATTCGGCTTTATTCACGCCTTCTTCGTAGGCTCTAAGCGGCAAGTCGCCGCCCAGCAGTTCAGTTAAGGCACTGCATAAGCGCAATTTATTATTCAGCGACAATTCGATGTTGATGCGCTCGATGCCGTCGCAATAATCGCCCATCCTCGGCAGCGGAATCACCACGTCTTCGTTGATTTTGAAGGCATTGGTATGCCGGGCAATCGCCGCGGTGCGACCGCGATCCAGCCAGAATTTCTTGCGGGTTTCCGGGTTCACGGCGATAAAGCCCTCGGCACCGCGCGCATTACATATGCGCACCACTTCGGACGCCGCCATCGCGACTTGGTTTTCATCGTCGCCGACGATGTCACCGATTAAAACCATTTTCGGCCGGCCATGGCGCTTGGCTTTAGTGGCATAACCGACTGCTTTCACGTAGCGTTCGTCCAGATGTTCCAGACCGGCCAGCATCACCCGGCTAGCGCCCTCTTTCGGCAAATCCGCCAGATAATCGCGTATTTCGACGATAGAAGGCACCGCCTCGCGTACCTGCCCGAAAAACTCCAGGCAAAACGTTCGGCTGACAGGCGGCATTTCGTGCAGAATCCAGCGTGCGGAGGTGATAATGCCGTCGCAACCTTCTTTTTGAATCCCCGGCAGACCGCCGAGAAACTTGTCGGTGACATCCTTGCCCAGCCCCGTCTTGCGGAAAAAGCTGCCGGAAATTTCCAGCGTTTCCTCACCCAGCAATTGCTTACCGCTGGCATCGAAACGTTTCAGCAAAAACCCGGCTTTGTCTTGTTCGTGGATCTTGCCTAGATTGTGATTCAGCCGCTCGACTTCCAACCAATTGCCGTCCGGCGTCACCATCCGCCAGGAGACCAGATTGTCCAACGCGGTTCCCCATAGCACGGCTTTCTTACCGCCGGCGTTCATCGCGATATTGCCGCCGATGCAGGACGCATCCGCAGACGTTGGATCGCAGGCGAACACCAAACCGGCCTGTTCGGCGGTTTCCATCACCCGTCGGGTCACTACGCCGGCGCCGGTGTGAATCGTCGCATACGAACCATCCACGCCAGGCAATAACGTATGTCGCTCGACCGCCCCCATCACCAACAGCTTTTCGGTGTTGATCACCGCAGAATAAGCATTGAGCGGCACCGCACCACCCGTGTAACCGGTACCACCGCCGCGTGGGATGATGGTCAAGCCCAGTTCGATACAGCCGCGCACCAAATGCCCGACTTCATCTTCCGATGTGGGATACAGCACCACGAACGGATATTCCACCCGCCAGTCGGTGGCATCGGTCACGTGGCTAACCCGCGCGAAACCATCGAAGCTGATATTGTCTTTGCGGGTGTATTGCGACAACAGTGTCAACACGCTACGGCGCAGTTGCGCGGTACGTTCGAAATGGGCTTCGAATTCATTTACAGCCTGATGGGCAGCAGCAATCAATTGCCCCACCCGCTCGGCCCGCCCGGTGTGCTGATTCTCCAGTTCGGCTTGCCGGCCCTCCATTTGCCCCAAACGATGCCGCAAGGCTTGCAGCAAGGCGCGCCGCCGCTTGGCGTTATCGAGCAAATCGTCTTCGAGATAAGGGTTACGCTGTACCGCCCAAATGTCGCCCAATACTTCATACAACATCCGCGCGGAGCGCCCGGTAATTCTCTCACCGCGTAACGACTCAAGCACCCACCACATGTCTTCGCCGAGCAGCCGTATGACGATTTCACGATCAGAAAACGAGGTGTAGTTATAAGGAATTTCCCGCAGTCGCGCGGGCGTTGCATCATCGGATACTGGGAATAATTGAGAAGCCACTGGCAATCGGCGCATAGGAAGTCATAATGCGCCGAATTTTAGCATGTCATCCGCGCCGCCAACCCCTTAAATATCCACCTGCACCAGGAGGCCACCGATCATCAAAAAACCACCTGTTTGCCAATTTACTAATTTGCCTTGCAACCGGCACGGCAAGTCTTTTATTTATTTCAAAACAACAAATTGAAAACCATCGAACTTCCGGTCTTGAAATCTAAAACCAATCGATAGTCCGCCGCCTAAAATAGTGTCGATTTTTTTTACAAAAAAAATACGTCGAACAATCCGTTCAAGTGCAAATTATTGAAAATAATAAGGTGGCCCAATACTTGCTTTTTATGAATTGCTTTCCCCCAACTAAGAGACACTACCTAGCAATCGGGACTCGTCCAACGAAAACGCTTTGCCAGGTAAAAACGCTCCGAACTGCTGGGGAGTTAACTTGAATGGAACACTTTTTGGAGATCACATGAGAAAAATCCGCAAACTCACCTTGGCTGCGTCAATGGCGGCTACCTTCGCACTAAGCGCATTTGCGTCCAGCGCAGCCAATGCCGGCACCATCCAACTTGGCTTTATTCTCGACGAATCAGGCAGCATTGGCTCATCTAACTGGAATATCATCAAAGCTGGATTATCCAACGCTGTTAATAATTTGATTCCGCTGAACAGCAACTATGAAATCTCTGTCGTGACATTTAGCAGCTCTGCGACCGCGGACATTCAAAACTTCCTCGTCACAGACGCGGCCAGCCGCACATCACTGGCCACGAGTATCGCCAACCTAGGTTATAGTGGTGGCGGCACAAACTTTACAGCGGCATTCGACACCATGCGAACCACCCTGGCGGCGTCTACTTTGAATATCGATTTTTCTTACGTAAATTTTGCAACAGACGGAGTCACAAGCAACGAAGCAACCGCAATTACCGCGCGCAATAATTTGATTGCTGCCGGCGTGGATAACATCAGTATCGAAGGCATTGGTAGCGGGGTGGATACTGCCTATCTGCAAAACAGCATTTGCTACCCGGGTCCTTGCGACACAACCTCACCTTACAATTTCCCAACTCAAGGCTTTTACATTGGCGTTGCTAACGCGACTGCTTACGCAGCCGCGATTGAAAACAAAATTCGCGTTGTGACCCAACCAAATAATACTGTACCCGAACCAGCAAGCTTGGCCTTGACCGGGCTGGGCTTGTTCGGCATCGCCATGTCTCGCCGCCGTAAAGCTGCATAATCAACACTAAACTGCGCTTTCATCCTGCTAAACTCGGTCACAGACCGGCTTTAGCAGGCTTAGCCGCGACAAATAGCCCAATCAGAATTACTTGCAGAATTATCTGCTGATAATCTACGCAAACACGCCTCATCCGCCAGGTTCACCGCTCTTTGAAAATCCCTCCGCAAAGATCGGAAAACTAAATCAATTAAACCTGAGCTTATCTCGCAAACTCTGTAAGCCCTTGTGCACAGGGTTGACTTCCAAACCTTCCTGTACTTTTTTCAAAGCCTCCGAGCGGTCGTTCTTTTCGTAAAACTCCCACGCCTGCTGTTCCAGCGTATCGGCAATTTTATTGATGCCATCCATGGCCGCTTTGTTGTATGGATCAATTTTCAAAACTTCCTGATAAGCCCAGAACGCATTGCTGCCGGTCGGCGCGGTGAGGTAACCGACATCAAAATGAATATCCGCCAATTCCAGCAAATCCTTAATTTTTTGGTTTTGCTCCGGATTGAGCTCAACAGCGACCTTTACCACTTCGGTAGCGGTTTGCTTTTCATTGAGAGTCCAATAGACGTTCAACCCGATCAAACAAGCCAGCAACACACCCGTTGACCACAGTCCGTAATAGACAGACGTATGCGGTCCGATAGCCGCTAAAAATTCGTCGATAGTGGCACAGCGATCCTCCTGTCTAAAAGCCAGAGCCTTTTGCAATCCTTTCCATTGCCGACGTTTAAGCTGCGCAATGGGTTTGGGCTGTAGATTGACTTCCGTGGCCTTTTCCGCCGATAACCGGCCAAACGGATGCTTGCCGCTCAACAGTTCGTAAGTGATGCAAGCCAAGGCATAAATATCGTCGCGCGGATCGGGATCGCTATTTTGCAGTTGCTCCAAACTGGCATAGGCTGGAGTCATAGCGCCCAGCGACCGCGCATTAAAAATCGTCGCGTCGTGGCCATCTGTTTCGCTGCGGCCAATGGCGCAAGCAATCCCGAAATCCAGCACTCTGATTTCGCCGTCGTCGCCGACAAACACATTCCCCGGTTTAAAGTCGGAATGCACGATATTTTTCTTATGCGCATGTGCCAAGGCTTCAGCCATCGCACTGATGATAGGCCAGGCTTTTTTGAAGGGTAATCCGCTGTCGACATGCTCGCGTATCAGATGACTGAGCGGCCTACCCTGCAGGTATTCCATCGACATAAACACGTGCGTGCCGTCCCGATCAAAATCGTAGACTTTAATAATATTGGGGTGAGACAGGGTTTGCGCGCGCTTGGTCTCCCGCTGCAAAGCCACCAGCGCCATCGGATTGAATTGAAAATCCTGGTTTAACACCTTTAAAGCGACGAAAGGCTCTTTATCCGAGGCCTCTACTTTGCGCAAGTCGGTGGCTTTAAACACCATACCCATGCCGCCCACCCCGAGCAACTCTTCGAGCACAAAACGACCTTTCAAGGTACTCCCGACTGTCAGCTCGGCGCGCGGCTGCGAGGGATCCAAGCCTTGCAGCAAGGATTCGGTCGTCAGGGTAGGTGTTTGCGTAGCGGGTGAAACCGGCAGTATCGTCGTCGCCGTAGCCGGCGCCGAAACTATGCTGGTTGCATCGTCTGGAGCGGAGACCTGTGAAGGCGCCATTTGGGTTTGGTCACCGATAAACCGGGTTTCGTCTTGCATGACCGATTGCAAACCGCGATAAACATCCGCGCCAATGTTTCCGCTCCGATATTCGTTTTCCAAAAATTGCCGAGCCGCATCTAAAACTGGTTCGGGTTCCGCGCTTAACGCGGCCGCTACGGCCAATAAATCTTCATAGGCTAGTTGAGCCTGCTGAAAGGCTTTCAATGCGAGCTCAAATCTGGACATGGCAAACGACAGTCAGGGAAAGTGTAAGGATTTTAGCCGAAGAGCTTGTTCGTGTCGCTGCAATTGCCCTTGATGGTCTAAAAACCGCCAAGCCCCAAAATCGACCGGGATAAATCCCGTCCAGGTCCGGCAAATTCTCGCCACCGCTGCATTTGAGCTCTCCCAAGCCCGACGGTCATCAGAAATTTACTGACCACGATTCAATAAGAAAAAGCGCGAGTGGCCGGCACCGAATCTCCAGAAAAATTTAATTACTATTGAAAACATCAACATGCATCTATAATAAGTTGCAAAAATTATTTGGAATAAATGCTCATGAAATCACTGTTTTTTTTTGAACTATTCTGCTCTAAAACCGCTGTTGCGCGATTAAGCAAACGGCAATCCCTAACCGCAGGCTCGTTAGTGACGTTGCTGCTGGCGTCGCCACTCGCGGCAGGCGTGGAATTCGCGAGCGGCACATTCAATCTAACCGGCTCCGGGGCCGGATCGGTGGGCTACCTGCCCTTCTCGCTATCACAAACCACACTGGTCGATATTGCCACCAGCGGCCCCACAACGGACCCCTATATTTTCCTGCTGAGCGGCACCGGCAATTTTACCAGCCTCTCCGTACTCACTCAGAACGACGACGGTTGCAACCAGATAGACTGCGGCGCGGCGGGCGTTTCTCCGAATTTTAACTCGCTGATTAACGACTACCCCTTGAGCCCCGGCAGCTATACTGTCGCGTTGGCAAACTACCCGTTTGCATCAACCGACGCTATCGCGGGTTCCAATATAAACAGCGACACGGGCAATGTGTTACTGATAGTCGGCGACTCGGGACTGATCATTCCCGGCACCGGCACCGGCTCGGGCAGTGCGAGATTGATTAGCTATGCCGGCAGCGGCGGTGCTGTCATTTCCCAATCGCAAATTATCGAATCTACATCCAACGCCAGCGCTACCTCTCTGGCAATCAACAGCTTGTGCGCATCACCCACCAGCAGCGCTGTTATCAGCGACTGCGCCAGAATCGCCGGCCTGGGCGCGGCTGCCAAAGCCGATGTTATCGATCAAATTACCCCTGAAGAGATCAATACGATTGCAGCCACCACGGTTGCCACTTCGCGAGCAAATTTCAGCAGCGTAATGGACCGCATTGCCACCTTGCGCGCCGGTAATGCGGGCGGCATCAACCTGGGCGGCACCAAAATCGGCGGCGGCAGCGGCGACGAACTACCGGAAATATTTCAACGCCTGGGCCTATACGGCAATATCGACGGCAGTTTTGGTAGCCGGAACCGCACTGCCAACGAACAGGGTTACAGCTTCGACAATCAAGGTGTCACGGTCGGTGCGGATTATGCTTTCACCGATAATTTTTTTGTGGGGGTGGCCTTTAATAACGCTCACAACAAAGCCGATTTCAACAACCGCGCCGGCCAGCTTTATACCGCAGCCTATACCGGCTCGCTATACAGCACTTTGAATATTCAGGATTTCTATATCGACGCGCTGGCCAGTGTCGGCGGCATCGATTACGAATCCGAGCGGGCAATGAGCTTTTTCAACACCTCGGCAAAAGGCAGCACCTCGGGCATGCAGTATGCCTCCAGCTTGGGCGCGGGTTATAACTACCACATCGACAAGGTAGTGGTCGGACCTTATATCGGTTTCGACTACGCCAAAACCGAAGTGGACGGCTACCGCGAAACAGGCGGCTCCAGCTTCGGCACCAGCTACGGCAAACAAAACATAGAATCCATGCTAACCAAAGCCGGCGCCAGGGCTTCGTATGCGTGGAGCTTGCCTTGGGGCGTCATCGTGCCGCAAGTCAATGCCGAATGGGTACATGAATCCAGCTATAACGCCCAAGTCAGCGTCGTGCGCTTCGTGCAAAACAATGCCGGCTTTAATATCCGTTCCGACAATCCGGACCGCGATTTCATGCAACTGGGATTTAACGTGGCCGGCCAATTTGCCGACGGCATGTCCGCTTTCGTGGCCTACAACACCATCATCGACCGGGCAAACGTGTCAAACCACGCCTTTTCCAGCGGCTTGCGGCTGTCGTTTTAAAACAATCCAATAAACAAAGTCGATTACTGATCGACCGCGCATACTGACCACGCTGCAAGCCTCACAAGCAGCGTGGTCTATTCCAAATCGCCAGTACCTCATGCCTGTCAAACAGCTACAGTTGCTGATTAAACTAAGTCTGCTGCTTTTCCTGGCAGCTTGCAGTACCCCGGCCATGCGCCTACATGAGCAAGCCACGGCATTCGGCTTTCAGGCCTTGGAGTCGGAAGCCGCCGGATTCAAACTGACATCGTTTACCCGCTTACCACCATCCGCCGGTAAACGCCTGCATGTTTATCTCGAAGGTGACGGCTACCCTTGGGAACGCGGACTATTTCCGGCCTCTGACCCCACTACCCGCACAGCTACCGTCCTGTCATTAATGTCTTCCGACCCGAAGCCCGCTTTGTACCTGGGACGGCCATGCTACAACGGCCACGCCGGCGACCCCGGCTGCTCGCAAAGCTTGTGGACCGGCGCCCGCTATAGCGAGCGCGTGGTAACGTCGATGACCCAAGCATTAACAGAGTTCTGCACGCTAAACGGTTACAGTGAAGTGGTGTTGATCGGCCACAGCGGCGGCGGCACGTTGGCGCTATTGATCGCCGAGCGCTTGCCGCAAGCAGTCGCCGTGGTGACGCTGGCGGGGAATTACGACATCGATATCTGGGCCGATCATCACGGCTACCAGCGTTTGCATGACTCTCTAAACCCGGCTACCCGTTCCGCCGGCAAACCTGGCATTGTGGAATGGCATCTGCTGGGTCAACGCGATAACAACATTCCGCCGGCATTATTCCAACAAGCCCTGGAGCAACGCCCCAACAGCCACGTACAAATCGTTGATGCCGATCACGGCCATGGCTGGCAAGACATTTGGCCGCATATGCTAAAACGCCTGGACCACCAGCCCTAGCCATTTGCGGGGTAGCGGATTTCTGCTATGGTTGCCAGATAAAATCAATCATTCGAGGCGGCACACCATGGCGACACAAAGAGTATTGAACCGTACGCTGGCATTGGCAATTGGCGGCATTTTAATGTCCGCCTGCGCCCGCGACGTCAGCCAGGAAGAAATGGCCAAAGCCACCGAAGGCTATATCGTGGCCGACACCAGCAAACTGTTTGTCGTCGATTGCCTGCTGCCCGGACAGGTACGCAAGCTAGGCTCGCAGATGACTTATCTCAGCGCCCGCCGCCCCATCCGCACCACCGCCGCCGATTGTGAAGTCCGCGGCGGCGAATATGTCGCTTACGACCGCGCCAACTACGCCAGCGCCTTAAATATCTGGCTACCCAAAGCCCAGGAAGGCGATGCCGCTGCCCAGTTGTACGTCGGCGAAATTTTCGAAAAAGGCCTGGGTACGCCAGCCGACTACAAAGCCGCCGCGCAGTGGTACGAAAAAGCCGCCAATCAAGGTAACTCGCAAGCACAATTGAACTTGGGACATCTTTACGAAAAAGGTCTGGGCGTTACAGAAGACAAGGAAACCGCGCTGCGCTGGTATCGCAAATCGGCCGGCCTGGAAGACGCCGGTATCCAGTTCGCGCCCGCCGTCAATGCTCAAGCCATCGCCAACAGCGAAGAATTGGCCACCTTGCGCAGCGAAGTAGCCGAGTCCCGCCGTGAAGCGGAGCAACTGCGCGAGCAACTGCAAAGCACCCGCCAGCAAACCCTGGATCAACAAGAGAGTTTGCGTAAGGCTCAAGACGAGTTGGAAGCCTTGCGTAACAAACTGCAACAACAAAAATCCACCACGCCCGGCGGCTCCAGCGACATCGAATCGCTGGAAAAACAGTTGCGCGAAAAGGAAAGCCAATTAAAAGACCAACAAGCCAAACTGGGCAGCTTGACGCAATCTCTCAGCCAAGAAAGACAACGCATGAAACGCGAACTGGAAGCGGCGCGCCAGCAAAGCCCCAGTGCTAAAGCCGTTGAAAGCAAAACCAACGACATCGAAAACAAGCTCAACGAAAAAATCGAAACTTACCAAAAACAATCGGCGGAACTAACCGGCTGGCTGACCTCACAGGACAAACTGGACAGGAATCAAATAGATTTGCGCAAGCAGGCCTTGCAACAGCAAGCCAAGGAAATTGCCGCACTGAAAGAAAAATTACAGCAACAAGCATCCAACGTGGTGGCTTCGGGCAACGGTCCGAATATCGAATTACTGGAACCCGCCGTCACCGTCACCCGGGGTATTCCCAGCATTCAATTTGGCTTGGGCGAAAGCAGCAAACGCATCGTCGGCAAAATCGACGCGGCGACCGGCCTGAGCCGCTTGCTGTTGAACGACAAAGCGATAAAAGTCGATGCCAACGGCCGTTTTGAAACCGACGTGAGTTTGAAAGGCGACGAAACCTTGGTGCGCATCGTCGCTACCGACAAACGCAATCAAAGCAGCGATTTAAGCCTGCGCTTGCTGGCTTCCGGCAATGCGGCCGAGGCAGTGTTTCCGAGCAGCAACGGCAGCGAATTGAAACGCTCCGGCGATATTCAATTCGGCAAATTCTACGCCATCATCATCGGCAATAACGAGTACGGCGCTTATCCGTCACTAAAAACACCCATCGCCGACGCGAAAAGCCTGGAACTGTTGTTACGTGAGCGCTACGGGTTTAAAACCAAATTGCTGATCAATGCCAATCGCCACACGATCATGTCGGCGTTTAACGAACTGAATCAAAAACTCACCGAACAGGATAATTTGCTGGTTTATTACGCCGGCCACGGCGAGATCGACAAGAAAAGTCAGACCGCCTATTGGCTCCCGGTCGATTCGGAAACCGGCAATAGCGCCAATTGGATTTCCAGCCAAAGCATCACGGAATTTTTGAGCATCATGCCGGCCAAGCACATTATGGTGGTAGCCGATTCCTGCTATTCCGGCGCGTTGACCGGTTCGGCAGTGGCCAAATTGCCGGAGGGCATGGACGACGCCAAGCGCGAACGCTGGTTAAAAGCCATGAACAGCCGCAAAGCCCGCACCGTGCTGACTTCAGGTGGCGTGAAGCCGGTGATGGACCAGGGCGGCGGCGACCATTCGGTGTTCGCCAATGCGTTTTTGAAAGTATTGCGCGGCAACAAACGCATCATTGAAGATTACGACATCTTCCGGGATGTCGCCAATCAAGTACGTGCATCGGCGGCTCGCGGCGGTTTCGAACAAATGCCACAATACGCCCCCTTACAGCACGCAGGCCACGAAGGCAGCCCGTTCTTTTTTGTGCCGGAAGTTTAGGCGGATTGGCTATTCAGACTGGAAACCACCATCTATTCCGATGAATGGTCGGCCACTAAACTCGATAGGATTATGCGGGTAGTGATTTAGGTTTTTGGAAGTCACGAACTGTCACAGCCGACCCGTTGCGGCCTATCATTTCTCCGTCGAGTAATATACAAAAGGAAGATCATATGCAGATCAATAAATTATCGTGCCGGAGAGCGTTTTTCGGTAGCTATACGGAAACTATCTAATTCCTTGTTGGGCTGGCAAGGGAAACTGAGAACTCATGGATACAACGAAGAAGGGCGATAAACTCGAAGATCAGGTTTTCGAAGTATTTGAAAGCCAGATTGCCGAGGACTGCTTTTTTTCGAAACGCGAATTTTGTAAGATTTTTCGGAAGAAAGGGTATTACTCGAAAGATCGAGAGAAGAACATAATCTTTGACGTTTCTATCGAAGTAACACTTCCGGGACAAGAATGTTATTCATTGTTGTTTCTTATCGAATGTAAAAACTATGGTCACAGCGTACCCGTTGACGACGCAGAGGAGTTTTTTACTAAAATACAACAAATATCGGGTGCGGGTGCTAAAGGAATTATTGTATCTACAAATTCTTTTCAAGATGGAGCCTTCAAATTCTCTAGGTCAAAAGGGATTGGCCTGCTTAGGTATTTTAGTAAAGAGCGGCTGGAATGGGTGCTTACCCGTTCTCCGTCAAGTATGGCGTCAAGTTCGATTGCTTCATCGGAACGGTCCAATAGTTATCAAGCTCTCCATGATGAGACTTTCGGTAGCAGGTATTTTGATTTTTATGGTTGTGTAAACGATACATATACAGTTTCATCAAACCAATTTTTTTTCCTCTTTAGCTCGAACCGACGCTGATCCAGATTTCCTCAAAGCGCTTGCAGCAGTTGAGCAATCAACGAAGGAATCTCGCTTGTGCGTGCCATATCTGGAGAGGGAAGAGGTAGAAAGTCGGGCTGTTGCCATTCTTTCTGAAATAGAGTACGTGTCAGGCGTTGTCTCAATTAACTCTATTTGTGATTACCTAAAAGTAAATTCGACGCTTGTTGTGAAGACAAACGCAAACCTACCCAGCGGAGTCCTCGGCCAGATTGCGTTTGGACCAGACATTATTTCCATCGACAATGATCAGGCGTCAACAAACGAACGAACTCGGTTTACACTAGCTCATGAGCTAGGTCACTATCTGTTGGAGCATGGCAAGTTTATGGCGCGAGAAAGTTGCCATGAAGAAGATATAGCCATTGATGATTTCGATGCCATCGACTTAAAAGATATTCGCCGTTTGGAGTGGCAAGCAAATTACTTTGCCTCATGCTTGTTATTGCCAAAAGAACAATTTGAGAAAGAGGTATTTTGGCAAGCACAGAGATATGAGCTCTCTGATCGCGGGTTCGGGTTGCTGTATTTAGATGACCAGCGATGCAATATCGATACATTTCATAAAGTAACAGCTCCTCTGATGAAAATGTTCCAGGTTTCGCGAACCGTAGTAAAGCTGCGGCTAATCAAGCTTGGGTTTCTCAATGAAGCCAGATAGATACCGTTTTAACCCCGTTCATGCAAGCGAAAAATCAGGATCAAAAGGTTTCCCGGATTTCAAGATAGCGAAAGCCAGGTGAATGAGCTTACGCATGGCGGCGCAGCAAGTAGCCTCGATGGAATCGAGGAGTCGAAGGCCAACACCCTTAAAATTTGGCGAGGTTAGTCTGATGACGGATGGTCAACACTCTCGATTCCGCTAACGCTGCATCAACGCTACGCAAGACCTGGGTCATAGGATGTGCTGAACAGTGTGAAGCGTATCGTTCGCGATTAGTGCGGTTCGTAACTCACCCTACACCCGCTTTTGCTGGACATTTACCATTGAAAGTTTCGTTCCTTGAGGCAAGGTGAGTTTTGGCCGATCACTGCCAACGGTGGGCTTCGATTTGGAGTACCTGCAGTTTAGAATCAGGAATCGTTGGCGGATTTATTGGAATACGCAGACAGATTGATCAGCCGGACAAACAACGCTCACCCGGCTGATGTTTAAACAGCGGAAACTATCATTTCCACTTTTTAAGCAGCCCTTTTAACCCGGCAGGCTTGGCGGGCTCGACTGCGGCAACTGCTTCGGGAATCGGCTCGGGTTCCGATGCTACCGGCTCAGGCGCAACGGCAGGCTCTGCCGATTTTTTACCGAATAAACCTTTCAGCTTACCGCCAACGCCGGCGGCCGGTTCTTTGATCGCTTCCGCGGCAGTTTCCGCGATTTCCACCACATTTTCCTTAAGTTCAGCGGCCGCCTCCACGACAGGTGCGGCGACCTCTTCCAACTCTTCCCGGATAGCCTCGGCAGCAACTTCTGTCTGTGTTCCCAGCTTTTGATCCAACTTGGCCATTTGCTGCATGGTGTTGTTCAACATTTGCTTGAACTTGCCGAAACCGCCGCTTTTTTCGGCCAATTTATCAACGGACGACTGTTTCGCCGGTGCCGGCTCGGCAACTACAGGTTTCGGATTATCTACAACCTGCGCAATTTCACGCTCCACTGGCTTTTGCGGCTCTAAAGGCGCCTGAATCACAACAGGTTCAGCAACAACAGCCGGCGAGGGATGGATAACGGCGGGAGCTTCGTTGATAACAACTTTGGGCTCCGGCTGAGATGCCGGCTGCGAGTAAACAGGCGCAGGAATCGCCGAATGTTTGGCCGAGTCTGCGTAACGCGCCAGTTCAGCTTGATGTTTGGCTTGAGCCTCGGCCAGCAGTTTTTCCGCGTTGGCTTGTTCGCGCTCGCGCAGAATTTTTTGCTCTTCCACCGCCAATTCCAGTTTATTCAACTGTTCGGTTTGCGATTCCAAACGTAATTGGAGCGGCCCCAATAGCGCATCTTTTTCAGCAACTTTGGAAGTTTCCGCCCACAGCGCCAGTTGCAGCTCGGTTTTGCCTTGTTGTTCGGCTTTAAAGCGCTCGGTAATTTGCGCGGTGAGCGCGAAATATCGTGACCACAGATCAGTCGATTGCAGATCGTTGGCGGCCGGTAAGGCCGGCTCGGTCAATTCAAAACCACTGGCCAAGGTTTTGACGCTGTCGATCACCTGCCGATTTGCCTGTACCAGTTTTTCTTCCAGACCGGCTGCACGTTGCGTTTCGTTATCAGCAACGGCTTTGGCAGCTTCCAACTGCTCGGTATTGGCAGTCAATTGCTCTTGCAAGGCTTGCTGTTGCTGTTGCGCCGCCTCCAAATCAGCTTGTAAGGCAAGGCGCGCTTTTAAATTGATGGCATTGGTTTTTTTTAAAAAATAAATCCTGATGCTGTAAAACATCGCCGTCAGCAACCACACGGCAAGCGCTAAAGCGCCGGCATATTCCTGGTTTTCCAGCGTAAATCGATACCAATCCGACAGTATGCTTTGAATCATGGGCAAATAAGCTTCCATAAATAATCCTGGCTAATATAGTTTTTATAATAATGACGTAGGCTTCCGACCCGGAACAGCAGATAGCTAAGCTGAGACAGGCGAAAGCCAGTATATCAGTTTGACTCTGCAACTTTACCGTAAGCTGCTGGAATAGGACAGAAAAACGCCCACCCAAAAACGGCTGCACACCGTCTGCAACGGGTGGCCGGCAGCCTCGGCAAATTCAAAATGGATTGTTTACGTGCGGGCTGTATGTTATGGAGATTCCCGGTACGGCTTGCCCTGAGGCATCAAGCTTTCGGTTTGAGGCGCGTGGTTCTTTTGGGCTGGCGCTAATTAAACAGCTCAAGCCTGCTCGGTCTGGCGTTAGGACCTGAGAGCGTAAAGGCTTAACGACGAGCCGCGACGTAATGGTTTTCAGAAGAAGGAAGTTTTCGGGAATGAGCTGCGCGGGGGTTTAAACAATGCCGACACGCCCGCACTGCGTCTGCCGCATGACTTAGGGCTGTTTTCACGCTATGGTCTGGCATCAGTACCGACACTAGCGGCTTACTCCAATCCGGCAGCCGCACCGCCCAGATTTAATAGATCGCCAGCGCAAACCGGGCTTTTTTTGGATGCGATAAAGTTGCCCTGCAAACCGCTCCTTAGTATCTGAAACTGGGCATGATCGCGCGCAGATACTTTAAGCTCTTTGCCGCTTAGCCACCGATTGCTCTAACAGTTCTGAATATTTGCGGTAATCCAACTGATAGTCTTTTTGCCACAAAGGATTGGCAAGAATATGCTCAACATCCAATGCATAAGGAATACGCTGACCGCGATGGTCGCAGGCGCCGCCTACCTGTTGCATTTCAAACCCCTCTTTCTTAACCGCGTAAGCCAAAGACGGCGTTACCAATATGTACCACTGTTTAATATCGTTCCGCGCCGAGTAGACAACCGCCGCCCGATACAAACCCCACATTATGCTGCGAGTCTGATTTTTAATGGTATGCAGATAACGAATGTTACCGCTGTCCTTGGCAACTTGCTCAGCGTCTTGCTCCTGTTGCGGGAAAGCCCTCGGGGCAAAGCGTCTGGCTTCTCTCAATACGCAGAGGCGGGATATTTCTATGGATTGTTGGTATTGCTGATCGGTTATAGGCTGATCGGGAACGCACTTGGCTTCGAAAGGGAAAACGGCTTGGTTCTGATAAACCAAGCGTAACGCGCCCAGCCACTGCCCGGTGTATCGGTGCCGAACCATGAAATGCACGGAATGGCGGTCCCATTCATCGAACTCCATTTGTTCCGGAAAATTTTCTTTGTCCTCATACCCCATTTCGTCGCAATAAACTTGGTATCTGAGGTTGTAATGAATGCGTTTGCTTTCAGGCGTGTCAGCTAAAAAAACCTCAAAACAACTATCAAATGAATGCTTTTCAGAAATCAAGATGAAACTCCATAACGTAATTAATCAAATTCCCTAAACATCCGGGCACTACTCTTCAAACTCAAAGAATTGATAACAACTGTTGCTGTTATCCCCGCTCTATCGGTGAAAGACCCTATCGGCCTTTTGCACATCCAACCTTGTATTTTTTTCCGAATTTTTGCTGAACCATACCGGCGCGACGCCTACGTACAATTAACAAAAAAAACCGGTTCTGACCGGAAAAACACAATGTTGGTTAGGAATCTACAGAGTCAAGATGAAGAAAAACTGTAATTTAGATTAGGATAAGATGAAGATTGGATTAATTTTAGAACCAGTTTTGCCGTTATTCCGCGGAAATACTGGCTTAGTCGTCATGAGGAAATCATCGATTTACGATCTGCCGTTAAGGCTATTTTCAGAAATAGCGCCCGCCCAATAAGCTTTATGCAAACTAAAGCGTCTGTTCAAGCTCTGCGGCATTCTAGCGTGCATCCCCCCGCCCATTTTATAGCCCAGCCATTTCAGACCGGTGCGCAAACACGCCGAAGGCAGCAGCCAGGGCGCATTTTTCAATAGATACTTCAACTCCGACACGACAAAACGCCGGCCTTCGCCGGAAGCACCGCCAAAGGTCTGCTGCAACCAAGGCGTATGGGCGTGAAAAACGCCAATATCGAAATAGCGCTTAAATTCGTCGGCAAATCCGTAATCGTGGGAATGAAACACAGCGGCATCGCCGCAATAAGCCACCTTCCAGCCGTTTAGCAACATCTTGCCGACCACAAAAGTATCTTCGTTCATGATGGTATTCAACGGAAACCCGCCAACGCCCATCAACGCGCTGCGCCGGTACGCGGCAAACGAATTGGAAATAAACGCCGTCTTGATGCCGAATTGCGCCTTATCTTGCAAACTGCGCAACTGACTTTGCGGCGGATAATTGAATAAACGGGCATGCGCGCCGATTGGCGCGGCGTTGCAATGGGGCAATTGCCGGCCGTAAGCTGCGCCGACACTGTCGTCTGTAAACGCTGCCAGTAAGTTTTCGATGGCATCGGGGGCCGCCAGCAAGGCATCCTGAGTCAAAAACACCAGAATATCGGCATCCGCCAGCCGGTTCACGCCAAATTGCCGGGTGCCGCCATGATTAAACTCGGACTTGGCTATCACTTGCACCTCAAAACCCGCGTCGCGAGCCAAAGCCACCGTATGGTCGGCGGATGAGGAATCTATCAGCAGCAAATAATCCGGCTTCACGGTTTGTGCGGCAAAGGCTTGTAACCACGATTCCCAAAGTTCGCCGGCATTCAGAGTCGGCACGATCAGACCCACTTTTTTATTCATAAGACGAACCTTCTATTAAGGACTGCGGCAATTTAACGTGATCGGCTTTTGTCATCACTTTCCAGACTTTATCGCCTAATTTAACCGGGTCCAGCTGCTGTTCGACATATTCGCGGCTACGCAGCGCCATGTCTTGCCAAGTCGCTTGAGTCACCACTTGCGTTTGCCGTAGCACCGCACAAACCGAAGCCTCATTGCGCTCGAACACCAAACCTGCGCCATAGATTGCCAAGTGATCCCAAGCCAAACCTTTCGCGACCAACACCGGCCGGCCGGCTGCCATGGCCTCCGCAACCACATTGCCAAAATTTTCGCGCATACCGCCGGTTTCCTCCAGACCGGACGGCAACACCAGGAAATGACTGTCGGCCAACAACTGCTTCACTTCGGCAACCGGCAAATAGCCTTTATAACTGATAGCACCGCCAGCCTTCGCCAGCAAAGCCTGAAATTCTTCAAAATAAGCCCCATCGACACTGCGGCCGGCGACCACCAAACGGTCATTTGGCCGGCGCGTTTTTAACCAGGCCCGGATAAACGCATTGATGCCTTTTTCTTGCTGCACGTGCCCCAGAAAACACAATTGGGTGCCCTCGCCTTGCGGATAGCCGGCGACTTGAAACTCGCGACTGTCGATGCCGTTCGGCACCAATAAAACCTTGGCGTCCGGCCCCAACACGTCGGTGACGCCCGCCGCTTCGGTATCACTGGTGCAATGCACCGCAATGGCCCGGCGCAGGGTCGGAAAAGTCAACCACTTGTAAAACAACCATTTATGCGGCTTTTGCCGACGAATCAGCGCCACATGTTCCGGCATCAAGCCGCCGTGTACCGCCACCATAAACGGCCGGCGCAGCAATACGCAAAACATTGCCGCCAGCGTGGAAGGCCACGTAGCAATGCCGTGGATATAGATCCGGGGTGCCTGCCAACAGAGCTTGAAAATCTTTGCAACGGCGCCCAAACCAAAGCCCCAGCGTCGAAAGCCGTAACACCGGTACAGCCTGACATCGACTTGCTTGCCCAGCTTGACATCCTCGGCGCGCAAGCGACCGTCTATCGACTCGTCGGCGGCGACCAGCGCCATGTTGTGGCCGCGCTCCACCCAGGCCTTGGTCAACACGCCACAGGTCACCGATACCCCACCATAGCCTTTGGCCGGAGGCACATGGGTCGTGACAATACCTACATCCATTTCATTTCTCCCGAAACAGTCTTTAAATACATTTTTCCGATTTGCCGTAGGTCAAAAACCCACGCCAGATCCCGACCAAGTTGTAAAACGAATACGCCAGTTTTTGCGGATTGAAGGTGAGCAGCGCCAAGGCCATTTTCAACACCGGCGCGACCATCATCTTGCGCACGATGTAATACCAAATGAACGCATCGTGCTGATTGGTAAACTTGCGGATATACGCGCCGATGCCGGTGGAATACATCAACATCCTGGCCGTACCAAGTGTGTAATGGTCCTTGTTGGCGTGAAAAATCTTGATCTCGGGCGTGTAAAACGCATTGCCGCCGGCGCGCAGCAAGCGGTACAGCAGCTCAAAACCTTCCGCCCCCGAATATTTGGAACCGATGCCAAAATCGTGATCCAGATGAAACTGCTGCCTATCGACCCGTTGCAGATCAAAAAACTGAGTAAACTCCACGCCCATCATCCGAAAGCGATTGAAATAGCCGGCTTTGTGGCTATTCACGCCGATGCTGAACCGGGTCGCGGAAAAGTCGTAGGAACCGGCCACCAGAATGGCCATATCTGCGCGCTGCTTAAATTCCGCGACCACTTTTTCCAACACATCCTGGTCATAGGCACAATCGTCGTCGGGAAAGGCGACGATGCGGCCTTGCGCCAAACCGATACCGTAATCCCTGGCCCGGGCGTTGCCGGTGAATTGCACTTTGACATGCTTGATGTCCATCAACGCTCGGTAAGAGTCCAAAATGGCGTCAATCTTGCCGTCGCGATTTTGATCGATAACAATCAGCTCGAAGTTTTTATAGGTCTGAAACAGCAGCGATTTCAAAAAGTCCAAGACTTCCGCGTCCCTGCCCAAAGTTGCCAACACCAACGAAATTTTCATACCGCACTCCTTGCCCAGTTACCGGCTTTTGCTTGCAAATAAATCGTGGCTTCGTACCAAGTAAACATCAGCGCAAACTCCAACCCTGCCGCACCGTCCAAAAAACCGCCACGCAGCAGGTAGTGATAACAAAACCGCGCCAGTATTCGCAGCCAGGAGCGTCCCAGCAATACGCTCAAGCGGCCGCGCGTGGTCATCACCGCGCCGGCGGTGGGTTGCAATTGCACTTCCTGCGCAGCCTTACCGACGTGCTTGTGCATCCACTCGATAATTTCGCCGTGGTAAAAATAATGCTCGTAAGGAATATCGGAATAGCCTATCCGGCAGCTATCCAACACCGCTTCGCCATGCCCGGTGTGGTTGCGTACAAACCGGGTAGTCTCGCGGCGCACCAGTCGGGGGTGATAAATGGGATAACCGGGCGCATGGTTCAAGCGTTTGCCACGCAGATACAACACCGAAGGCACCATCAACACGTCGATAATGTGAGTTTCGGACAATTTGGCCTCAAACCAGTCGTAAAAGGCCTGCGGATAAATTTCGTCGGCATCGACGAACAAAATCCACGGCGTGTCTATGCCGCATTGACGAATCGCGAAATTGCGTTGCTCTGCAAAACCCGGCCAGGGATTACGATGAATCGCACAGCCCCGCTCTTGGGCAATTGTTAGCGTGTTATCGGTACTGCCGGAGTCGACAATCGCGATGGGGTAGCGTTCGGGGATACCGGCCAAACAGCGCGGCAGATTGGCTTCCTCGTTTTGGGTCAGAATAACGACGGTCAACATGGCTTATTGCTTCACCGCGTACACGTTCAGGTAAATGCCCAAACCCAAGGTATCCATTAACGCCGCAAACGGTATCTGCGCATACTTCACCAAGGTGTCGGCCAGCTTGGCCAGGCTGCCGGTCAGGCCCAAGCGCCTGGATAGCGCGTTGTACTGAATCCGGGTGACTTGCTCGGTTTTAACCACCCGCAAGCCGTGACGCTCCAACAAACTTTTCAGACCTTTTTCGGTAAAGTAATTGACGTGTTCCGGCACCCACAAGCAGGCGTTCTCCTTGGTACCCAGCAGTTTGACCAAAAACGACGCATAGTTAGGCACCGCACAGGCCAGCACGCCGCCGCTCTCCAGCAGATCGGCCACTTTAGAAATAGTGCGGTCCGGTTCGAGTATGTGCTCCAACACTTGCGACATCACTACCACGCCAAATGCCTGTTCCGGCTGATACTGCTCGAACATGATCGGCAAGGGCTCGTCGCCGTTTAAATCCTGGAACACCCGATTTTCATACTGGCCGGGATTGATGCTGACGGTGCGATAACCCAGCAAGCGCAAGGCGCGGGTATAAAAGCCAAACCCGGAACCAATGTCCAAAGCCCGGTGGTTGCCGGATTTGTTCAACTGATCGGCTTGCAGCACCATGCGCTTGGCATCCACGATGCAGTTAGGAAACGCCGCCTCGCGACCCATCACTTCATCCAACGTAATCGCTTGCGTCAACGCCTGCCCGGAATATTGATAGATGGCTTGCAACCATTGCCGATGCGGCGGTTGATTCAAAAAGCCGGTGCCGCAGCAGGCGCAGCGGTAAATCCGAAAGGCTTTTCTGCTGGCACTATCGGTATACAGATAGTCCTTTTCCCGCCAAAAACCGATTTTTTCCGCGCCGCAAGCTACGCAGGCGCGCAGCACTTCGCCATAGATTTCTGTTGTCATTGTTGCGTATGTCATCGTGTTCACCGTTGTCACTTTTAAGCATCCGCCGCGAGCGGTTGTTGTCTCAATGTTTGAATCGTTCCGGACTTGGCGCGGCGGTCGGCTTGCCAAGGTTTTGCCAAGATTGCCAATACCACGGCTTCGATCCCGAAATAAACCGGATTGGCCCATGCCGCGCCGAGCAAACCGTATTGGCTGACCAAAACCGGAATAGTAATCGCCGCCGCTACCGCGCCGCACAAGCGGCCTTTCAGCAAGGTTTTGGTACGCTTATGCGCCAGCAGCGGTTGCGCCAGCGCCGTGCCCAAGGCATGCAAAGCACAGCCCAGCGCCATGGCCGGCATTAAATCCACCGCGGCGTGATAGGATTTTGCCAAGAACAATGAAGCCACCCAATCCTTAGTCAGCAGTAACAGCAACAAACCGAGCGCGCCCAATGCCGCGACACTGGTTATCCAGACCCATAAAATCGAAAAGGCCTTTTGCAAGCGCTGTGCGGAGAAAGCTTGAAAATAGGCGGGCTGAAAGGTGCGCAGCAGCACCATCGCGCTGCGGTTAAAGGCTTCGTTGACGATCATGTACGTTGCGGCATACAAACCTACGTCCGCAGCAGTCAGCAAATAACCGATCACATAGCGATCACCCAGACCATTGATCCAGAAAATCAATTCCATTGGAATCAAGGGTAAGGCGTAGACCCAGACTTCGCGGCGGAACGCCCGACTGGTGGTCGCTGGCGTCCGCACCGTGTTGCGGCGCTTCACCACGATCCAAACCAGATTGGATAGCAAACTGGCCAGGATATAACCCAGCAACACCCATTGCGGATTGCCGCCCAGCCACCAGACCAGCGCTATCGCCAAAGCGGGCCTGAGCACGCTGTCGCTGGTTTGCCAAAGACTAGCCAGGCGCTGTTTGCGCTCACCTATCGCCAACTGTATGCCCAGTTCGCGTTGTACCGTAATGGCCAACAACACGCCGGTCAGCAAAAACAACACGTTACTGGCATCGGCAAAATAGCCGTAGGCAAAACCGCCCAGCACCAGTAAGCCAATGGCCAACAGGGTGGCTTGCAGCGTCAAGCGGGCGACGGCAGCATGCAGACCAGTGCGCTGGCCGGCGGTTTCGCATTCCGGCACGATACGCATGCCGGCGCAGATAAACGGATAGGAAAACACCGCCACACCCAGCGCGACAAAGCCGTTCAATAAGGCCACTTGGCCGTAAACCGCCGGGCTAACCAGTTCGGTTAATAAGCGCGTACCCACTAGTAAGGCTAAGGCCGAGGCCGCCTGGCCGAACAAGGCCCAAAAGGCATCGCCAAATAATTTGCTCTGTTTCAATGTACCGAACATCACAGACTGCCTAAGGTAAACGCGGTGAGTAATCAGTTCTGGCCGGCATGGGCTGAACCATTGCCCCGGCTTTAGCCGTGCAGCCCAGCACCATGCCCCACAGCATCATTAACAAGGCGTTCTGCGGAAAATACTCCCACATATTAAAAGTCAGGCCGGCGGCGAAGATGAACATCGCCACCAAGCCTTTGTTTGGGTGGATAGACGTCCGTGTCGTGATCCATAAAAATGTCAGATAAGCCAGCAAGCCAATCACACCGTAGCCGTTCAACAAGAATAAATACAGGCTGTCGGAATCGAACTGACCTGGAAAATACTCGGCACCGAACAGCAGATTGACGGTGTTGGAACTCAAACCCAAGCCCCAACCAAACAGCACATCCATCGGATCGTGTACATGATTGGCAAACACCCGTTGCCATAAGTCAATCCGGCCATCTTGCGTGGGATCGGCATCGTCGCGGCCGCTCAATAAGGGGCTGGAAGCCAAAATCAACGCACCCACTGCCAAAATCGGCGCGGGCATCACTAAAGCCCAGCGATCACGTGGTCGCAGTGCGGCATAAACTTGAAAAAACACCACCAGCAAGGAACTGATAAACGCCGTACGCGAGCCGCTCAACAACGCTAAAAATACGCTCAGCGCTAACCAACGGCGCATGCCCGGCACCAAGGCAAACACCAGCGCGCAAGTCGCCATCGTCGCCCCGAATAAATTAGGACTGACGAAGGTGCCGAACGGCCGACCGCCACCCAACATCGATACACCAAACAGCGGCGGCGCCCACAAAGCCTGGGCTAGAGCCAAACCGGTTTGCAACACCAGGTAATAGCGCAAATAGTTGGCGAACTTGTAAAGCACGTAATCGCCGGCACCCAAACGACTGGTGACGAAACCGATCAAAGCTACCGGCAGATATTCGAACACCCGCAAGCCGGTCAGCGGCACGACCAGCGGCAAATCCAGATAAAGGGCGTAGCCCACTTCAAACAGGACATAGCTACAAATCACCCCCAGAAACGCCAACACCGAGCTGGTGAAAATCCCGTTGCGCAAACGCGGTTCCAGCCAGGCGTAAACGATTAGCACACCCAACAAAGCCTCGCGCAGAATCCGCAAACCCATTTCCTGTTCGCCGTAGACTTCCTTGATACCGGCCCAAGCCGATTCGACTTGCGGCAGCGAGGCCACCGTTGACGCGCCGACCAACGCAATCAACAATACGGGCAGATCTTTTTCCAGGCGGACTCTCATCGTTGCTGGTTAAACTCGCTCGTCGGTTTCGGCGGGAACCGGCAACAGCTCCCTATCCAACTGCTTACCCAACCAATCGCCCACTGCCTGATACTTATCGCTCCAGCTGGACTCGTCCTTCGGCTCCTGATCGGCACGTTGGTAGGCGTAGCCGTAATACGGATAGTAAGACGAGCCTTCCTTCATATCGTTGATGATGAAACCGTTAGGCTTGATACCCACTTGCTGGAAGCGGCGGGCGCTGACCTCCAATTCCTGCGCGGTATAGCGACCTTCTTTCACCACCAGGAAAGTAGCATCGGCATGCTTACCCAGAATCGCCGCGTCGGTGGCGCCCAGAATTGGTGGCGAATCAATGACGATGTGGTTGTAAAAGCTTTTCAGTTGTTCCAGGGTTTCCGACAATTCGCCCAGCACCAACAATTCCGCCGGATTCAGCACCATATTACCGCGCGGGATCAAATCGATACCCACATCCGGCAAGCTGACGATCACTTCGCCCAGCGTAGCGCGGCCTGACAATAAATCGGACAAACCCGGTTGCTTGCCGATCGAAAAGGTATCGTGCAAGCGGCCGTTGCGCATGTCGGCGTCGATCACCAGCACCCGTTTCTTGATGCTGGCCAGCAAAGCGGCCAAGTTAGAGCTAACAAAAGACTTGCCCATGCCTGGAGCGGGACTGCTGACCATGATCACCTTGCTTTCGTGCTGCGCTAGAGTGGCTTCCAGCGTCGTGCGCAGACCGCGCAGCGACTCGACGGAAATATCCAACGGATCCTGAGAGACCAGAATACCGTTGTCTTTATCCTTGCCCAGCAAGCGTCCTAATTTATGCTGCTTTTTGCTGTGCGGAATCGCGGCAAACAAGGGTAAGCCCACTTGATATTCCAGCAAGGCCGGATAGTTGTCATGGCGTTGCAAGGAATGTCTCAGGAAAATCAAGGCCGAGCCCAAGCTCAAACCCAGCAAGCTGGCTATCGCCAACAACAAACCAGGCTTAGGCCAGTAAGGTTTTTCCGGCGTGACCGCGAAGTCGACGATGCGCGAATTACCCAAGGAGCCGGCGGCAGCGATGCGTTGTTCCTGGGCGCTGTTCAACAGCGAGGTATACAGCTCGGTATTAACCTGCACGTCGCGCGACAAACTCACCATGTTTTGCTGGGTTTTCGGTAAATCCTTGATGCGTTTTTCCAGCGCCGCCAATTTGTTATTCACGCGCTTGATCTGGGCATTGGTGGAGATCATGTCCGGATGCTCGGCTTCCAAACGCTGGCTTTGTTCGTCGTATTTTTGCTTGAGCTGAATCCCCAGGGTTTCCATATCGGACGCCTGTTTCAACAGAATCTCGGCTTCGGCGGAAATATCCACCGCGCCGTGTTGCTGGCGATAGGCGCTCAAACCTTGCTCGGCTTTTTCCAGCCGTTCCTTGACGATAGGCAACTGGCTTTCCAGGAAACCCAGTTTTTGCGAGGCTTCCGCCGATTCCCAATTCACCGTGGCATTCACGTAAATAGCGGCGATGTCATTCACCGACTTGGCCAATTGTTCCGGATCGCGGCCTTTCAATTCCACGCTCAGAATATCGGTGTCCTTCGACACTTCTTTGACCGCAAAGGCTTTTTGCAGGGTTTCGATGGCCGACAGCGCGGTGCGGCGGGTTAATTCAAAATGCGTACCCGGATGCGCTTCCAGGGTTTCGACTTTAATCGTCACCGGGGTTTTCTCGCCAATCTCGGCAGTCAACACTTCGCCCACCTGACCGGCCAACAATTCGTCGCCGCGCGGGTCGAGCAGTTGAAAACGCCCGTCTTCCAACGCGATCAACGTAAATTCTTTTTCCAGATAACGGTCGGGTACGCTAAAGGCGGCGATTTTCAATTTCTCGCCGCCCCAAGCCCAACGGCTAAAGCCCCACCAGGCATCTGATATGCCGTCGTGCGCATCGTGCCGGCGCGCCAGCGTTTCGCCGATCAACGGAAAAAAGTACGGCTCGGTTTCGATGGTCAAATTCAGGTTATCCACGACTTTGCCCAGCACCGAACGCGAGCGCAAAATCTCCACTTCCCGTTGCGCGCGCGGACTTTCCGCTTCCGCCGGCGCTTGGTTGTTTTCGCTGCGTAGCGTCGCGGACAGCAATGCCTTGTTTTTATCGATGCGCAACAAGGCATCGGCCTTGTAAGTACGCGGCGCCAAAACCAAATAAACGCTGGTAATCAGCAACACCGAGCACAGCGCGATGAAAATGGTTTTGCGGCCTTCGATCAGCAGATCGACGTAATCGCGAATGCTGACACTGGATTCGACCATCCGCGACGGATGCAACGGTTGCAATACCGGCGTGGCTTCGTTTTGTGAATAAATCATTGCTTACATCCCCATCATCGCGGCTTGCGACATGATTGCGGTAAATGAGCCGGGTAAAATTTGGTTCAGCACCCTAGACCATTGCGTGACCCCGGCGGTACCGATGAACAGCGTGTCGTGAGCTTGCAGCGGAAACTGATCGGCCAGAATCATCGCATCGGGCGATTCGGCATCGAGTTGGAATATTTCCGGCTGCATGTCACCGGCACGAATCACATAGATGTCGCCGGGCCGCGAGGTATTGAAATCAACTCCGGACGCTTCGGCCAAGGCTTGCGACAAACTCATCCGGCCTTTGTTGATTTGGATGGCTTGCTGGCGATTGGCCTCGCCCATCACAAAGACCTTGCTGTCTTTTTGATCGCCGACATTCAACACATCGCCGTCTTTCAACAGCAGGTTCTGGGTGGTCAGGCCTTTTTCGTACATCGATTGCACATCCAGTTTGTAGAGTTTGCCGTCGCGGGCCAACGCCACATTGGCAAAATCAGAATCTTTGGTCGAGCCGCCGGCGCGGGTGATCGCTTCAGCGACCGTCAATGGCGTTTCGTTCATGGTTTGCACGCCGGGACGCACGACTTCACCGACCACCGCGACTCGGTGCGCCTGGAAGGACAGCACGCGAATGTCGAGTTTGACCTTTTTGAAATATTTGGACAGCTCGCGCGTCAAATCCGCGCGGGCTTCGCTGACGGTTTTACCGGCCACGTGGATACTGCCGACGTAGGGGTAATACAAGTCGCCGTTCTCATCCACCACTTTACCGGCCAGCTCCGGCATGATTTTCTCGCCGCCGGGATCGTTCAGTTCCGGATGTTCCCAGACGGTGATTTGTAATCTATCTTGCGGGCCAATGCGATAGCTGGTTTTGTTGGGGTCCACCGGCGGCAAATTGTTAATGGCCTGGCGACGGTTAGCCTCGCGTTCGATAATCAGATCGGCGGTAATCGGCACGATGCGGACTTTCTCCTTGACCAATTGCCCGTCTTTTTTCATCGGCATCTCAATTTCGGTCAAACCATTATCGGTGTTCATATCCATGCCCGGCGCCAGGAAACAACCGGGCAAGGTTAAGATCAGCATGATGGGAATCAATCTAAACATGTAAGCGTGTCCTTAATAGGCGTTTTTATTGATAAAACCGGTCAGCACGGTGCGGAAGGCGATCTCCAAATCAAACCACAGCGACCAATGCTGGATGTAATACAAATCGTGTTCGATGCGGCGGTTGAGGTCGGTGTCGCCGCGCCAGCCGTTGACTTGCGCCCAACCGGTGATGCCGGCTTTGACCATGTGTTTTTTCATGTAGTTGGGGACTTGGTCCTTAAACACTTCGACGAAGTCCGGACGCTCGGGGCGTGGACCGACCAGCGACATATCGCCACGCAACACATTGATCAATTGCGGCAGTTCGTCCAGGCTGGTTTTGCGCAGGAAAGCGCCGAACGGGGTGGCGCGATTTTCGCCGGGCTTGGCCCACACCGCGCCGGTTTTGGCTTCGGCATCGACCGGCATCGAGCGGAACTTCAACATCGTGAACGAACGATTATTCCAACCCACCCGTTCCTGGCGATAGAACACCGGGCCGCGCGAACTCAGCTTCACGCCCATTGCCAGGAACAACATCAAGGGGCTGATCAACAGCAACAAAATCAAAGCCAAAAGTCGATCTTCGATTTCTTTGATGTAGCGATTGATGCCATGCAACGGCGATACTGAGAAATCCAGGGTCGGAATACCAGCCACAGTGTTCAAGCTCAGAAATTTGCTTTGTTTGAAGGCAAAGCAGTCGATCACCAAGCGAATACTGACCGGCAGATGGCGGAGTTGGTATTGGGCGCGTTCGGTCAACGATTCGCCTTGGTAGGCTACCCACACTTCATCAATCGCTTGAGCCGAGATGATGCCCGGCAGGTCTTCCAACTTACCGAGACGCGGCAGTGCGAAATCGTTAATCGAGTTTCTATCATCGCCCCTGTCGTCAACATAACCGACCACTTGCAGGCCAGCCCAGGACGAATGATTCAACTGCCGCGCCACCGCCACCGCCATTTGATTCAATCCGACCATGACGATGCGACCCTGCGACCATCCGCGGGCCCGCAAGAAACGCAACACTTGCGACAGCACGCCCCGCGCCACCAGCACAAAAGTCAAACCCAGCACGCCCCAGGAGGCAATCCAGCGATAACTGGAACCGAACCAAAAATGCAATCTGATTAAGGCGACGATAGACACCACCGCCACTAACGCCGAAATCCAGGCTCTGACGATACGGGCAATTTCGCCGCGCATCGCATCGTTACGCCAGGGCCGATAGACCTGGCCTATTTCAAAGAAGATGATGGCGCCCAGGATGCCCAGCGCGATGACGATCCGGTAATCCTGATCGACAACGTACTCGCGCAACCAAAAATAGTGAGTCACCCAAGCGGCAGCAAACAACATGGCGACGTCGATGACGCGCAGCAACAAAATCACCGTGTGACCGTACTGTTTAAAAAGCCCGTTGAAAATATTTCCCAAACCGAGTGGCATGATGGCTTAACCCCTATATCGTCTTTATCCAATGACTAAGGGTCACCGTCCCTGGAAACCCAACCTGATGCGAACGGGTTGTTAATCCCTATTCGCTTGAGTAGTAGATTACCGAGACAAGATGAGAGAAAGCCTGAGGGTTTAATTAAGAATGTATTAGGAAAGGCTTAACTTTGGATGAAAGGGATTTTAAGCGAATGAATTATGGCCAATGACGCAGCGAGCTTTAGTCAGTGTCAAACTCATAATTGACTTTGACGCGCTGCGATGTGCCGGTTTGGGTTTCCAGATTGATGCTGTCGGTGAGCTTGTATTTCAAAACCAGCAGCGCCTGCTTGCTGAACAGGCCCAGTTTGGTGCCCACATAGGTATTAGCCGTCAGATACTGTCCTGCAGTGACCAGCGTATCGGCAAACGACTTGCCTTGCTGCACTTCAAACTCGTCTATACCCAGTTTCTCGGTCAGCCACGACAGCCGCCCTGCGCCATAGGATAAAGCGGCGCTCGCGATCATATTGCCTTCATCCTTACCGGCTTGGTTCAGCGAAGCCCCGGTAATCAAATACGCCAGCGCATCGGACTCGGGCAGGCTGGGCTCGGTATAAATCTTGGTCTGCGGCGCAGTGGCCGAACCGCTCACCTGCAACACGGCCGTCACCTTCTGATCCTTGGAAACCCGATAGGCTTCGACGTCCAGCCACGGGCGATCAATCGGGCCGTTGAATAAAAACCGGCCCTTACGCAACTTCAGATCTTGTCCGTAACTTCGGTAACGGCCGTCAGCCATATCGATGGCACCATGCAAGGCAAGACGTCTATCAAGTTTCAGAAATTGCAGTTGCCCGGTCAGTTTTGTATCCAAGCCAAGCCCGGAAAAACTGGCTTGCTGCCCCAACTGAATCGCCACGTCAGCGTCGATACCCGGTGGCGCTTCGATAGCCTGATCCGAGTCCGTTTTGCCGACGATCACCTCATCGCGACTGACCGCCACCGCGCTGGCCGGCAGTTCTTTGATTTTAACCATGGCTTTGTCAATTCCCAACGCCCCGGTCACTTTGGCATCACCACGGGCCGAGCGGCCCAGCTTAAGATGCGGCGCGATGGTCACTTCGGCTTCTGGCAACTTAGCTACCTCAAAGTCATTACCCAGCACATCAAGATCGGCAGTGCCATCCAGGCCCAACAAACCATCAATGGCAAGCCGACCGCCGCCGGAACGAAGGCTGCCGTGTACTTGAAGCGGCTGATCATCATTCACAGCATCGGCATGCAGCTGAATATCGGACAAAACAATACCCAGCTCATCAATTTGTAAGCGACCATCCTCCAAACTCAGACGCCCCTGTGCAACTGGCTGAGGCAACGAGCCCCCCAGTTTTAGATCGGCGCCGAATCGCCCCTTAAGCCCGGACATATTAGGCACCAGCCCCTGAAACAAACCAAGATCGTTGATTTTTGCCGCCAGGTTTCCGGCCAAGCCCTGTCCGGCACCTTGATCCAGTTGCAACTGAGCGCGGATAAAGTCGCTACCGTCAGTCGCCAAATCAAGATCGGCAGTCAAGCGCTCGCCAGCGAGATTGCCGAACAGAATGGCCTTGCGAAACGGCACCACCAACCCATTCCGGCCGACCGGCAGCGACACGCCGGCTTCTGCCAGCGCCAATCGATAATCACCCTGCAAACCGCTCCCGCGTTTGCGAACCTCGGCAGTCGCGGCCAAGCTGCCAAAAAGTTGCCAATGCGCCGGCAGATAAGCGCTTAGCAAATCCAACGGATAGTCGCTGACCCGCCCCTGACCGCTCAGATCGCCATTTGCCAGATAATCGCCCTGCAAACAGATTAACGCATTCGCTTGCGTCAGACAGGTATCGGCCAAGCGCACATCGGCACCGGCAGGCCGCTGGTCTATCGTCAAGGCGGCCGCTTGCCGCAATTCCCAGGCACCTAGTTGAGGGACTTGCAAGGATAAAGCCTGCAACGCCCCTTGCCAGCGCGGCGCTTGCCGGCGGCCGGCCAGCGCCAGCGCCAATTGCCCCTGCGGCGCCCGGACATCCAGGCTAACGCTGTGTTTTGCTGTAGTACCGCTGGCAGCTATCGCCACGCTGTCGATGGTGTCGTGACCGCTAAGCACATGTTGGGCATGCATTTGTAGCCGGCTATGGGCGTTTGGCTGAAAATCCAAGGTCAGATCAAATGCGCCGACTTGCTGTTGCGCATAGCCAAGCCCCGCCGCCTGCGCCGTCAACTCAATATCCGGCAAATGCCAATCACCGCGCAGAAGACCGTTAACATGCGCTTTACCACGCAGACCGGGCCACAAACCGGCTAAAGCCGGCGTATGCAAATCAAAGCGAAGCGCGGATTCAGCCGGACCCAAACGACCATCAGCGTGTAACCGATTGCTACCTGATGACAGTTGTAACTGATCGACCGCCACGACCTGCCCGTCCAGCGCAAATTTTCCCCCACCGCTCAACGGCTGGCCGAGCAATTGCCCATCCAGCCTATGCAGTTGCGCCTTAAGCTGCGGTGCGCCCGTGTTCAAACGTCCCTCGACATCCCCATCAAGCGACAAGCGCCCCGGCAAATCCGGCAGCAATACCGCCGGGTTAAAATCTCTGGCTTGCGCATGCAAAGCAAATTGGACAGCGTCCTGCCAGGCAATCGTACCGTCGACAGCCAAGCTGCCCGCCTTGGATGCCACCAGGAATCGCTGGAGTTTGGCAGACGTCGGCGTGCCCTCCATTGCCAGATCCACGTGAGCATCCGGCAACTCGGCTCGCCGCACATCGGCGGTCAGCTTGGCCTGAAAGGCTGAGGCACTACCCTGCACCGTCAGCGAACCCTGCGGACTTGTCAATTGCGGAAGATTGCCGACCAAGGGCCAGCGCGCATCGACCCAATCGCCTTGCAATGCAAAACCCGGGGTTTGTAACAGCTCATCAATCTGGCCGTGCAAGGTTGCAGCGAACGGGCCTGAGGCACTGATGTCCAGTATCAAGCGCTTCAGATCGCCGCTGAATTTGCTGGCTGTCTGCCAGTCGCCATATTCGGCCGAACGCAACTGACACTTCGCGTTCAGCGCCAGTGGATAGCCGCCACCTAAGCCCAACCATCCATTTAGATCAAGCTGATAGTCCGCAGCCTCAGCGACCATATGGGTTAAATGCAAGCGGCCGCCTTCGGTGTTGGCAGACAAAGTGAGATTTGGGAGATCGTGACGTTGCCCGGACTGGATGAATGTAGCATCGTTAACCGTCAAACGATCCAAGCGCAGCGCCAGCGGCACGGGTAGCGAGGCTTCCGGGTCAAAATGGCTGCTGGCATCCGCCTGCTGAGTGTCCGATTCCAGGGTCAATTCCAGACCCTGGATGGCGATTTCATCGATCTGCAGCGCGCCTTTCAGTAAATCGAGCGGGGACCAAGCCAGCGAGAGGTAGCGGAGTTTGAGCTGGGTGCCATCGGCATGATACTGCACCCCTGCCAACTGCAAACGATGCAGCAGGGTGCCGTCGATGTCGGTAATGCTGGCCTCGGTCGGCAGTACTTGCTGAATCAGCCAGCGACTTCCCGACTGGCTGTTGGCCATAGCCAGCACGACCGCCAACAGCAGCAACGGCAACGGCAGTACCAGGAGTAGCCCCCGCAGACACCTCATCGACCAGCGCCACAGGCTCACAAACGTGTCCCTGCGGCAAAATGGATTTGAAACGAGGAGTCGGCGGGTTGCAGGGGCACCGCAAAATCCAGGCGTACCAAACCAATCGGCGAGTACCAACGCACCCCTAATCCCACGCCTGTCTTCACTTGAATGCCGTCCAAATTATAGGCATTGCCGGCATCGATAAAGGCGGCCGCCCCCCAATTGTCGAGTACCGAATGTTCATATTCAACGCTGACCACACTCAAAAAGCGCCCGCCCACCACCGCGCCCGTAGCGTCCTTAGGTCCCAGTTCTTTGTAACTGTAACCACGTATGCTGTTCATACCGCCGGCAAAATAACGATAAGTAGTGGGTAGCTTGTCGAAATTATCCACCAACGTGGCGCCTTGCTCGCCACGCAGCACAATGCGTCCCACGTCGCCAACGGGGTGCATCCACACGCCCGCCACTGACCCTTGCAGCATACTGATATTGGACAGCGGGCTTTTGTAGCTGCCATCCACTGAGAACTCCAACCGATAACCGCGTGTCGGTCGAAGCGGATTGTCCGATACCGAACGCAACCAACTGCCGCCGGGTAACAGCAATAGCGTCGTGTCGGTCGTATTCGCCGCCGTATACTTCTCGTAACTGTAGTCGATAAACAATGTCTGCTTCCAGCCACTGGTGAATGCGTGCTTCAAGCGCGCCGATAATTTCCCTGCCCACGAGGTATAACTGGTCGTGTCTTCGCGTTTCACACCCGCACCAAAGCTCAAGGAGTCGTTGAACGGATCATCCAGCGGTACGGTGTATTCAGCACCGGCTGTAGCCAAGACCGGCGATAGATCCAGTTCGGCGTTGAAATAATGGCCCTGCGGATTGATTAGACGATTGAGATAGGTCCCACTGACCAAAGGACCCTTATCGGTGTCGTAGCCCAAACCCATCCCGTAATGATGGCGCTTGTTCGGATACAGACTCAGCATGACGGGTACCTGCCTATCGGCTATGCCGGCTAAATCCGGATGAATATCCACCGATTTGAAATAGCCGCTGTTGGACAGCGCATTGTGCGTATCGGCTAGCTTATGACTATCGTAATGCTCGCCGGTTTTGACCTTGACCAACTTGGCAACAAACGCGGGATCAAGAACAGCCTTGTCAATCTTGACTTCGCCAAAATAAAGACGCGGTCCCGCATCGTAATGCAGCACAATATCGGCCCGATCTTGAGAAGGATCGACGCGCAATTGACTCGTGGCAAAGCGCCCTTGCAAGTAACCACGCTCTAAGGCCAATGCCTCGATTTGTTTTTTTAAGGCTTCATAATGCCCGTGATGCAGCGGGCTGCCTACTTTGGCGGATAACTTTTCCCGTAAGCTTGCGAATGCCGGATCATCGACTGCTTCACCGAGAAATTGCAGGTCAATCGCAGTCACGCGCATCGGCTCGCCAGGTTTAATGACAAAGCGCGCTTGCCAACAGTCGGGTTTAATATCCAGATTTTTTTCTAGGCTGACGTGGTAGTGACCTAACGCGCGTAACGCATCGTCGATCTCCTGATCGGCCTTGAGGAACAGACTATTGACTTTCCAATCAGGCGCCTTGCAGTCCTGTTCACGCAAAGACAAGCTGATTTCAACATTCCTTAATAACTCACCGTCTATGCCCTGAATCAGGACATCGGCGGAGGCCTCTAACGTCTGAAAAAGGCTGACCAAAACCACCGCGTACAAGTGGAATCGATAGTTACCGGTCATCTTGGGTCATCGAAACAGGTCATAGGGAGCGCTGAAGAGGTAGCGCAACCACTTTACCAGTGATCCAGCCCGCCTAGCAAACTGCAACCTGAGTAGTCTCGGCTAAGCGCTTGGCTACTCTACGGTGCCAAGATTGGCTATGAAGCCAAGGTATGAAGTGGTAAACCTACACCCTGTCCGCCAACAAGCGTATCGGATGCACTAGCTTGCGCGCGGTCTCGGCGCGTTCGGCATTCAGGTAAAACGCGCAGCTGAAATTACTGCTAACCACCACATCCGCACCGGAGCCTTCGATGGCCTGGCGCTTGGCGTTGCGCAGTTGCTGGGCGTTTTCCGGGTGGCTGAGCATGTAACTGCCGCCGGCACCGCAACAGAGTTGATTGTCCGGCAAGGCTTCGATGTTCAAACCGGGGATTTTCCGCAGCAGATCGTGAACGGCACGGCCGTTTTTCAACACATTACGCTGGCTGCACGGCTCGTGCACCGCCACATTCATATTGGACGCGGCAGGCTCCAAGTTCTTCGACCAATGTTCCAATAAAAATTCGTTGATGTCCTGCAGGCGCTTGGCAAACCAACCGGCAGTTTCGCTATTATCGCCTTCGTACTCGCTCAACATCGCGCCGCAGCCACTGGCCACGTAGATCACCGCGTCCACTTCCAATTGGTAAAACGCTTCGATATTTTTCTCTTTCAAGGCTTGCGCGGAACAGCCGTTGTGCTGATGAATGGCGCCGCAGCAGCCCTGGCCTTCCGGCACCACCACTTCATAGCCTATGGCATTGAGCAATTTGATCGCGGCCCGTTGGGTGGCGCGGTCGAAATGCTCGGCCAGACAGCCGGTAAACAAGGCCACCCGCCCGCGCTGCCGCTGCCGCCTGCCGACCGGATAAATCCCGGCCAAACTGCCCAAGGCCGGCTCGTTCAGCAAACTTTCGGCGGTATCTAATTTTAATTTGCGCAGCAAGCCGCTGGCTCTCAGGGGTTTTCGCAGGCCGGAACGTAAATACAAAGACAGCAAGGGTAATAACATCCGCCGCCGGCGTTTGTGTTCAATAAAGTACATCGCCAACTTGGCTAACCAAGGGCGGACCGCCGCTTTCTGCAATTTCGCTCGGGCTTGATCGAACAAGGCGCCGTAACTCATCCGGCTGGGACAGGCAGTTTCGCAAGCGCGGCATTGCAGGCAATTATCCAAATGGGCGCGCTCTTCAGCGCTGATGGGTACATCCTCCACCAAGATTTTGCTGATGGTGCGGATACGTTGCCGGGGCGTTTCGGCGTCAACTTCGAACAAACGAAAAGTCGGGCAGCTGCTGACACACATGCCGCAGCGCATACATTCGCTGGCTTCCGGGATATACGGACCGTTGGGCGCAGGCGACCCCGAGCCGTCATCGCCCGTAAATTCGCCCATGCCAAAATCCATCATATCGAACATGTTAGCCCTCCATCATTTTGGTGTAAGCCCGACGCAACAACTCCATTTCAGCTGGCGGCCGACCGCGCAACTCCGGCAAGGTGCGCATGTGGCAACCCAAGGACTGCATCAAGCGGTGCGGCGGATCCAGCAGTTTGAAACGCGCCATGTATACGGTGACGGTACCTTTTGGGGTATCGACATGCTCTTTAAAACCCGCTTCGGCATAGAGTAAATCGTTATCAAACCCCAGCAGACGATTGATGGCATTAACCAGCGTTGCCGGGTGCACGGTGATTTTTCCGTCGTTTACCGTCGCATCTTCATCAAAAGCGACCGACAGCGGCGGCAAGGATTGCGGAAAGCACACGCTGCCGCCGGCCTGCTGGGCAAACAAGGTCAAGGCGCTAATATCGCCTTTGTACATCAATAACAATCGGTGGCTATCGAACGCCTCCGGCACTGCGTTGTTCATTGCTTAGCCAGGCGCACAATTGTCCCACAGCGATTTAAAGCTGCTATCCAAGCGCGACAGCCGGCTGTTGATTTGGTTCAACAATGAGTAATGCGGGAAGCGCGCCTTATTGCCGTCGCGATACCATTGCTCCATCGCTTCGGTCAGTTGGGTTCTTTCGTTAAAACAATCGGCGATTTGCTGCTTCAACCAGCTGATACTGCTTTGCGGGGCCAGTTCCGCCACGCGGTAGCGTAAGCCGTTATTAAAGATCCGCACGCCGCCGCCCTGCGCGGCGGTGTGATACAAGGCCGCTTGATCGACAATTTCCACCCCGGCCAGATAATCGATACCAAACTCATGCAACTGCGGCAGCCACGGTACGGTGGGGCCCATCAACACGGTTTTGGCATGACAGGATAGCTCCACCAAGCGCGGAAAGGTTTTATTCGGAATACTGCTGGCGGTCAAAAACACCCAGTCGGCTTGCGGCAATAAAAACTCGCACGCGGAATCCGGCAGATCGGCGGCAGACGGTTGTCGCTCCAAAATGGTTAAATGCATTTTGTCTTGATAGCGTTCGATGCCCGGATAACGACCGATCACCACCACGTTTTTGCCATTCAGCTGCGGCAAGAAATGTTCGAACACCGCCAGATTGGCGTGTTCGTCGTGACTGTCCAACACCAGCGAATCCGGTAAAGGCCGAGCGTTGATGCAACTGTTGATAGCTGCCATGGCAACCGTGGCTTTATACGGTTCCCATTCGGTAATCCAGGCGGCCAAATCCGTCACCGGTTTGCCCACCAAGGTGCCCGACCACGGCAAGGTGCGCGTGTTCTGCCCCGGACTCATCGCCAAGCCGGCAGTGGCCCGGCCCTGACTTTGGCACACAGTCCAGACCAAACCGATCATCAGATTGTCCACCACGGCATCGCTACTGCAATAGTCCAGCAGCAGTTCGTACAAACGTTTTGGGTTAGCCATTGCCCCCCCTTATTGCGGGATGTCTAGCAATTTTGCTTCGGTTTTGATGTTGTCTTGCTGGCCCCAAGCATTAATGGCCTCGACGAACCATTGTTTTTTGGTCGGGTGCGGCTGCACAACATCGTATTCGGCATAAAAACTGCCGTCGCCATGAAATTTAATCTGACCGATGCGCTGCTTACCGGCATTGTACCAATAACCCACCAGATCCTGGGTTTGGGTAAACGGGTCGGTGACTAAACTGAACTCGGCACTATCGAATTTCGGCAAACTGAGTTCGGTTTGTAACGGAAAGCCCAACTTGACGATATTTTCTATAATGCGTTGACAGACTGTCTCGCCGAAAGCCCGCCGCGCCGAGACCTGCTCGGCAACCCGTTCGCTGGTCATGCGGCATCCTCCAGCACGGCGTCGGCCAAATCCATAATCACCGAGGCGCCGGAACGGTCTTCCGGATCAAGCGCGCGCATCAACACCAGTATGGACTGGGCTTCCGCATCCAATTGCCGCCGCAGTTTGATAAAGGCTAGCGCTTTTAAACTGTAGAGATAAAACAGCGCGACTTCGCTGGCGTACATATCCCACTGCGCCAATTCCCGGCCCAGTTGCCGATAGTCGGCTGGAAAACCGCCCTGCCGAGCCGCTTCGTTTAGTGCCGCCATCACTTCAAGCTCGGCTTCCAGCAGACGGCCTTGATAAAAATAGAATTTATACAAAGCAAAATAAGTTTGCAGACAAGTAGCATCCAAGGCTTGCGCCTGTCTGAAATACTTTTCCGCCAAGGGCTTGTCCGCATGACTGGCCGCTACCGCCATCTGCAACAGTTTATTCACCTCTTCCGGCACATCCGGACTGAATAACACCCGTTCTTCAAAAAAGCCGAGCTGACTCATGGATTACCAGACCTCGGCGGGCGCAACCAACGCGGCGACCGGCTCGCCACCCAACAGATGCTGATCGATGATGGTTTTGACATCATCTTTGGTAACTTTGCCGTACATCACACCTTCCGGATAGACCAACACGCTGGGTCCCAGCATGCAAGGGCCCATGCAACCGGTGTTGGTCAGGCCGATTTTCTCGAACAGGTTGCGAGCCTGAATTTGATTCATGAACTCGTTCATCACCTCGGCACAACCACTGGCGGTACAGGAGCCGCGCGGATGGCCTTGCGGACGGGCTTGAGTGCAGACGAATACGTGTTTATCGGGACGAGGCATAATGAGTATCCTTATTTAGTTCGCTTTAGAGGTGTCGCTATCGCGACGAAGTATTTAATGTCGGTTCCCGCACCGACAAGCGGGATACTTTTCTTTGCTTGTCCAAAGAAAAGTATCCAAAAGAAAAGACACCCGGATTTCGCCCTGATCCTGTGCTTCTCGTTTTTTTACGGGGGTTGGCGAAAGGGGCTTCCTGCCCCTTCGCCAACGAGCGGCATCCCTGCCGCTCCCCTCCGGGCTAATCCCGCAAAAAACTGCGATGCTCGGGGTCGAAATACGGGACCACACCCTTCCCCTGGAAAACAATCTTTCAATTCGAGAACAGCAATCCAATCCAGCTACACAGAGACGGTGTTCCCCCCCTATGCCGCGCCGAGCACCGGAGCGTTTATCGAGAATTGCCCGAAGGGGCACCGCAGGGATGCGGTGCGTCGGCGGAGGGGCTGGGAAGCCCCTTCTGCCGACCCTCGATAAACGCTGCGGCGCGCAGGATCAAAGCGGCATCGGGGTGGCCTTTCTTTTGGTGACTTTTCTTTGGCCAAGCAAAGAAAAGTCACTCGGTTGTCGGTCCGAGAACCGACATTAAAAAGGCCGTCGCGCCAGCGACACAAACTAAGCCGCCGCCTTATGCTGATGCGTAAAACAATCCTTAGGACAAACCTTGGAGCACGCCTCGCAACCAATGCAGTCGGCAGCATTTTTCAGGCTCATCACCATGCTGTTATCGTCATCGTCCTCAAAGTCGCCGTAATCGTCGCCAAAATCTTCGGCTGATAAGGCTTCGTCTTTTTCGACCAAATCAAATACGTCGCGCGGACAAACCTTGAAACAACGGCCGCACCCGATACAAGTACGCTGATTAATGTCGGTAACATAGGACGGTGTCCAGACGGTGCCGCCAAAGGTCACGCCGGTTACAAATTCGCTCATGATCGTCTCCTAGGCCGTTTCTTTGCTGGCAGCCAAGAACTTCTTGTTGGCATCATCCCAGGCTTTGCAGGCGTCGTAAGTGGCTTGCGCAATACCCATCAGCTCACCATAGGCATCCGGCAATCTGTCTTCGATCAAATCGTGCAATACCGAGGCCGCCTCGCTAGCAATACGCTTGGCTTTCTTCACGTCTTTTTCCAATACTTTCAGTTCTTCGTCGCTCATCGCACACCTCAAGCTTCGGCTACTTCTCTATAGGTTGTGATCAAACCCAGCGCTTTCTCAATGGTTGCATCGGTTTTGGCCGCCAAATCTTCCAGGCTGGGGAAACCGAAACGGTGCACATCGCGCAAGACTTTATCCACCACGATCAATTTACCGACCAATACCAAAGCCCGGCCGAAACCTTCGTGGGTGATGTTGATCACCGGCACGGCCATCAAGCCGCCTTTCTTTTCGATCAACGACGCAATGGAGTTGTAATAGGCTTTGACGCGCGCCAAGGTAATTTCATCCGGGTCGCCGATAATCGGTATCTCGCGCTTGCGTTCTTTGGTCATTACCAAGGGATCAATAATCTTTTCCTCCGACCAGCCCTCATAGGTATCGTAGGTATCGAGAGCGCGCAGTTGTTTGACCATTTCGACGACGATTTCCGAGGTCATATAGGGGTCGCCAGCTTCGACGACTAATGCGGGTTGGGCCATGGTGGTTCTCCTAATTTAGTGTTTAATCAATTTGAATACTTTTAATCGCGCTAGGCGCTAAACCCCGTATGCCGCGCCGAGCACCGAAGCGTTTATCGAGAATTGCCCGAAGGGGTGCGGCAAGGATGCCGCACGTCGGCGGAGGGGCTGGGAAGCCCCTTCTGCCGACCCTCGATAAACGCTTCGGCGCGCAGGGCCAAAGCGGCATTTCGGGTGTCGTTTCTTTTGGATACTTTTCTTTGGACAAGCAAAGAAAAGTATCGCGGTTGTCGGTCCGCGAACCGACATACAAAACAGCCGTCGCGCCAGCGACACAACTTGCTGGCACTAAAAAACTACTCCTCCCACCCCTCCTCTTCCATCGCGTTAAACCGCTCCGGATTGGGGCCTTTGTGTAGGTTGATGGCTTTGGCCAGCCAACTGGATGGGCCGGCTTTCATTTCGGCTTGTAAATCCGCGATCAGATCCTTGACGGTGCTGCCTTCGTGGACTTTGACCGGCTGAATGCCTTGCGCGACGATTTGTTTCACTGCAGAAGCACCAATCGCCAGGCAATACACGGCCGCGCAGCCTTCCAGCAACTGAATCTTCACCGACAACTTGTCTTCGTTACCATCCTGTGCGAGTTCGCCAAATTGCGCGGCTTCCATGAATTCGGACTGCTCCGGATCCACTGCGTAGACAGCAAACGATTTGGCGGAGCCAAAATGCTGATCAACGTGCACCATGTCGGTAGTGGCAAAAGCGACTTTAATAGCGGTTTCCATAGGCATCCTCTGTTCGTGGGTATGCAAAACGTGCATGCGGCGGGCTAATGACATGACGGCGAGCACGCTTGACGTTCGGATTCGGGTTTTTGCGCATACGGCGAGTAGTAAGGCTCGATCTCCTCGTGGGCAAAGTTGATCACCAAATTGGCTAAGTCAAACAAGGTTTGCCGAGTGCCGCGATAGCCTATCCAGGTTTTCTGATAACCGCCGATGATGTCGTACAACGGAAAACCGATACGCAGAATCGGTATGCCCAGCCGTTCGGCACTAGCCACAGCGTGCGAGTTACCGATCAGCAATTGCGCCTTGCGCTCTTTCGCCATGACTTCCAAATCTTCCAGGTCGCCGATCTTGATGCTGTCCACCGGTGCCGTTGCCAGCACCGGGGTATTTCCGGCGCAGATGGCCGTGACCACTTCCGCACCCATGCCTTGTACCAGATGAATCAAGGCATTGAGTTGATCCGGATCAGCTGCGATAGCGACCCGCAGTTGGCCGAGCATGAAATGGGTATCCAACATCGCGTCCTGCAATTGCGCGCGCTGCCGTTCAATCTTTTGCGGCACCGGCATTTCGCTGATGTCGGCCAAGGTTGTAATCAAGGCGTCGTTAGCCTGAAGACCGTAAAGATGATCGAAATAGAAACTGGGTACACCGGTTTTTTCCTGCAACAGCTCCCCGGACTTGCGTAAGGAGGCGCCAATTATCAAGCTGGCTTTAGCTTCACCCAAGGTCGCCAACTCGGATACTGGCGTACCGCCGATGGTCACCGGGGAAAAATCGTCGTCGGTCAAGCTGCCATCCAGCGAATCGGACAAGTCCGGCACCAGCACGGGGCGTAAATTGAACTGTTCGATCAAATCGCGCAAAGCTTCCAAATCGCCGGGCGTCAACATGGGGCTAACCAGACAATTGACCTGACGCTGACGATTGCCCGGCTTGGTCCCTGCGGTTTCCGCGTCCGGCACCAGAGCTTTGATAATTTCGTAAATCGTCGCCGCATAGCCGGTTTCCACACAGCCGGTGAAATCGGGCGTATTTACTGCGACCACCGCCACGTGGGCATATTCCGGATAACGGTCGCGAAACTCGCGAACATTACGGTGCACGTCACAGCCTTGAGTTTCCGCCAAACCGGTGGTCAGTACCGCAATCAGAGCCGGGTTGGATTTTTCGGCAATCGCTTTGATGCCTTCGATGACGTTCTCGTCCGCACCCAATACCGAACTGGCTTGATCCATCGCGGTGGTTTGCAGCGGAATCGGCTCGCGGAAATGTCGGACAAAGAACACCTTGGCAAACGCCGTGCAACCTTGCGAGCCGTGCAGCATCGGAATCGCCCGGTCAAAACCCAGGCAAGCCAAGGAACCGCCGGTAGGTTGACTGGCCTTTAGCGGATTGACCGACAGGGCTTTATTGCGTTTGACGATGTCGGCCATGCTATGCCGCCTGAGCCGCTAAAGGCTCTGCTGGCGCCTCGATAGTGGCCGATTTTTTCAGGCCTCCGGTGCGCCAGGGTGGTGTCGCCCGCACGGCTTCCCAAACCGGGCTTTCCAAAGTCAAAGCCAATTGCCGGACCAGTTCCAGCATGCCTTGATAACCTTCGTAACCGAACTCGCGCTCTTGATTGATGTCCAGGAACGGAATACGCGCTTTCAACGCGGTGTACATATTCCGGCCGCCGGCGATCAGGATGTCGGCTTTGTAATCGGCAACCACTTTCAACAAGGCTTTCGGGCTGCCGTCTTCGATCATCAGCGTGTCTTCGCCCATCAGTTCGCGAATCCGCGCTTTGTCTTCTTCAGTAGATTTCTTGGTGCCGGTAGCCACCACCACCATACCCAAATCTTGCAGGGCCGAGATCACCGACCAGCTTTTCACGCCGCCGGTAAACAACAATACCCGCTTGCCTTTTAGCCTTTCTCGCCAGGGCGCTAGTGCTTCGCGGATGCGGTTTTCCTCGCGGGCAATGATGGCTTCGGTGCGTTCGATTAAATCAGGATCGTTAATCACTCGGGCGAAGTCGCGCAAAGCCTGGCTGGTGTCAGTAATGCCATAAAAACTGCCTTCGAACCACGGCGTGCCGTAGCTTTGTTGCAACTTGCGAGCGACGTTGACCATGGCCTTAGAGCACACCATCATGTTGACTTCGGCTTTATGCATGGTTTGCACTTCCCGGAAACGCGCGTCGCCGGACAAGGTACACAATACCCGCAAGCCCATTTCGTCCAGCAGCGGTAGCACGTGCCAAAACTCGCCGGCGATGTTGTATTCGCCCACCAGATTCACGTCATGTACCTTGATACCGGGGCGCTCGGTGCCGGGCGGCAACGGATCAGGATCGCGGGTGCCGATCACGTGATTGACCATTGCGTCGCCGGCGATGCGGTTACCCAGGTTTTTGGTGCCGTAGAAGCCGGCGCAATCAATAGGTACGACCGGCACGCCCCAGCGTTCGGCGGCGGATTTGCAGGTGGCATTGATATCGTCGCCCACCAGAGCCGGTACGCAAGTGTTGTAGATAAACACCGCCGGCGGATTGTAGGTTTCGATGGCTTGTTTAATCGCATGAAACAGGCGTTTTTCGCTACGCCCCATCACCACGTCTTGCTCGGTCAGATCGGTAGTCATACCGATTCGGTAGAGTTCCGAACCGGAAGAACGGGTACCGCGGTTGTCCCAGGAGCTGCCGGCACAGGCGATAGGACCGTGAACAATATGGGCGACGTCGGCGATCGGTAATAGTGCAATCTGTGCACCATCGAAGGCACAACCGCCCGCCGCCGAACCGGGTTTGGGTTTGGCGCAGCCGGACTTTTCCTTCTTGTTATGCTCGCAAGCCGGTTCGTCCAGCAGTTCCGCAATATCTTTGGTCGATTTCATAACACAACCTCACGTTTTTAATAATGCTTTTGCAACGGTTGTGCCAACTTATAAACGCTTGAATTTTCTATGCTTTGAGCCAAGCTCATTTGTAGCAAACCCGACAATCGACCGCTGGCGCCAAACAAAATATTGTCTGAGTTAGCCCGACCGCCGGGACCGGATTTATACTTTGCCCGCCAAGCAGCACTCCCCTACCGTTCACCATCGAGAACCATGACCGCTAAGCCCAAACGCCAGCACCGCTACAATCAAGGCACGACACTTTCCGCGTGGCGCGAGGCGCTGAACCAAATTGTGTTTGGTTCGGAAACCGCCGCCGGGCGGCGCTTCGATATCGCCTTGATCGTGGCGATTTTGCTGAGCATCGTGGTAGTGATGCTGGACAGCGTGGCCGATTTTCAACAACGTTACGCGACGGCGCTGTTCTGGGCGGAATGGCTGTTTACCGGTTTGTTTACGTTGGAATACGCGCTGCGTTTGATATGCGTACGTCGCCCTTGGCTGTATGCCCGCAGCTTTTTCGGGATTGTTGATTTGTTGTCGATACTGCCGGCTTATCTGGGTTTGCTGCTACCCGGCGCGGAATACATGCTGACTTTGCGGATTTTGCGGCTATTACGGATTTTCCGGGTGCTAAAACTTTCCGAATATCTGGAAGAAGCCGACATTCTGGTGGTGGCTTTGGTTAATAGCGTACGAAAAATCACCGTGTTCTTATACGCGGTGCTGACCCTGGTCGTGGTGTTCGGCACCTTGATGTATGTCGTCGAAGGTCCGACCGCTGGCTTTACCAGTATTCCCAAAGCCGTGTACTGGGCCATTGTCACCATCACCACGGTCGGGTATGGTGACATCGCGCCGAAAACACCGTTCGGGCAGATGATCGCTTCTACCATTATGATCATGGGCTACGGCATTATCGCCGTGCCGACCGGCATCTATAGCGCCGAATTGCTCAACACCCGCAAAAACCAAAATCTGGATAACCGCGCTTGCCGAAATTGCGGCGCCGCCAGCCACGATTTCGACGCAGCGCATTGCAAGTATTGCGGGCATCGCTTGGACGAATAGTGGCTGCGCAAACCGTTAAACTACCCGTAACGCAACACAGCTAATGCTGGAAGAGTTTTGGCATTATTTGGGCGTGCGCACCGCCAGCCGCCAAGCGCGCTTATTGGGTTACGCTCGGGAAATGGCTGCGTTGCAAGTCAGGCACCGCCGCTGTCGCCAGGCTTGGCGACCGCATATCCAAGCCACTCAGCAGGCTTTGCTGAGTGCCGCACAATTGCTAGGCGATACGGGTGGCGCCGCCCTGATTATCGGCGGTGGCAGCGCACACGATCTACCCATCGCCGAGTTATTGCAGCATTTCGATCAGTTAGTGTTGTTGGACATCGCCTTTAGTTACCCAAGCCGACGCCTTACCAAATGTTGGCCAAACCGAGTGTTTTGTCGTCCGCATGACGCCACCGGCATCGTGAACTGGCTGGCTCAGCATCGGCAAATCCCGCCAGCAGCGTTGGTGCGGAATCCTATAGCGCCCGAGTTAGCGGTTAAACCGCGTTGGGTCGCGTCGGTCAATTGCCTGACACAATTGCCTCTGCTTCCGCTGGACTGGTTGGCAAATACCGCCGCCGAGCCACGACAATTGGAAGCTTTCGGTCGGGCCGTGATGCTAGCCCATCTAAATGGGTTGGATAGCTGGCAAACGCCGGTTTGTCTGATCACGGAAATTGCGGATCAACGCCATGGCCGCGCCGGCTTCCTTGATCGAACGGATTACCGGCCCGTTTTGAGTGACTATCTTCAAAATGCCGATCAATTGGCCTGTTGGGATTGGCTGGTCAATCCACCCGGCGAATTGCCGGAAGGGGGTTGGGAGTCGAGAACAGTGGCGGCCTATTTAAAGTAGACCGCTATGCCCTGTGCGAGAACTAAGCTTGATTAGGCCGAACAGAAAACAGCCGAATCGCCGTCTGGCAACGATCCGGCACTTTGACTTAATCCATCAAAACGCGCAACCCGATTTAACCCCAAGCTTTTTCAGAATAATCGCCAGCGGACAAAAACCGCCGAACGACACTTGCACTAAATTAGCCCCCACAAACGCGGTAAACCACAGCCCATTCGGCGAATGCCAGTGCGCCAGCGCCAGACTGATCAGAACGAACGAGCCGGCAAACGCCATTACCAGACGATAAATAGACATATAGCCTGCTATTTCAAACGCACCACGCCGAGGAATTTCAATATCATGCGTTCATAAAATGGTTCGCTGATGCCGTTTTTAATCTTGCGCATGAAGTATTTCTCAAAACCGATTTTGGCCAGATGCACCCATTTGCCATGGTTGGACCAAGTGGTATTTCGGGGCGGGATTTGCGGCACGGCCAAGAACGCCACGCCGGTGTCGCCCAAGTCCGCGAGGCACAAAGCGCTTAAACTCGGCATGTCCGACGGCTGTTTGCCGGCCAGTTCGTCGCGGATGTTGTGGGCGGTAGCCGTCACCATGGATTCGATCATGTAACCGGTTTTAGGGGTACCGGTCGGCACTGGGGTTTTCTCCACCGGCGGCAAGGCGATGCAGACCCCGACCGAGTAAATGTTTTTGTAGGTGGGATTACGTTGATATTGATCGACAATCACGAAACCGCGGGGATTGGTCAAACCTTCCGCGCCGCAATGGCGCACCGCATCTACGCCGGTAAACGCCGGCAGCATCATCGAATGCTTGAACGGCACTTCATATTTTTTCTTGTCGTTACCGTCTTCATCCACTTCGGTGACGTACATCATGCCGGCTTCGATGCGATCCACTTTGGCGTTGGTAATCCATTTGATGGTCTTGTCGCGCAGCGCGCTTTCCAGCAAGCCTTTGGTGTCGCCGACCCCGCCGAGGCCCAGGTGGCCGATATATGGCTCGGAGGTGACAAAAGTCATCGGCACTTTGTCGCGGATTTTGCGTTTACGCAGTTCGGTTTCCAGAATCATCAGATATTCGTAAGCCGGGCCGAAACAGGACGCTCCTTGCACCGCGCCAACCACAATTGGACCGGGATCGGCCATAAATTTGTCCCAATCCTCGGCAGCCAATGCAGCATGATCGACATGGCAGACCGATGAGGTATGCCCACCGTGCGGCCCCAAACCCGGTACTTCATCGAAGGCCAGGCGTGGACCAGTGGCGATAATCAAATAGTCGTATTCAACCGAAGAGCCATCCGCCAGATCAATTTTGTTGTTGGCCGGATCGACTTTGGTCGCGGCCTTTTGAATGAAGTTGATGCCTTTTTTCGCCATCACCGGCGCCAGCTCGATTTTCAAATCCTCCGGTTTGCGCCATTTCGGCGGCACCCAGGGATTGGACGGCACAAAGTGGAAAGTCGGCGAATCGGAAATCACCACGACTTCATGCGCATTCCCCACTGTTTCCTTCATTTCGTAAGCCATCGGCACGCCGCCGATCCCCGCACCCAACACTACAATTCTTGCCATGACCTTCTCCTCGCTGCTGTTTAGATGAACACACTCTGCGTATTAATTATTTTTATAGTGGTGTTATATGCTTCAAAACCTTACGGCTCAAGAACATTAGGACCTCCTGATGCAATGAACTGAAATATTCCCAGCTTTTGATTGCTTTTGATGCCGAGGTAGACTGGGTACAATGCCCACTAATTACAGCATGCGGAACACTACCATGACCGAGAAACACGATACTGAACAAGCCTGGCGCGAGAAGCTAACTCCCGAGCAATATCATGTCTGCCGGGAAAAAGGTACCGAGCCGCCCTTTACCGGCAAATATACCGATTGCGACGAAGCCGGCGTGTACCGCTGTGTCTGCTGCGGTCACGCCCTGTTTACTTCTGAACATAAATTCCATTCCGGCTGCGGCTGGCCCAGTTTTTGGAATCCGCTGAGCTCGGAAAGCCTGGATCAGCACCCCGATAACAGCCACGGCATGCGGCGGACTGAAGTGACCTGCCAGTCCTGTGGCGCTCACCTTGGTCACGTATTCGAAGACGGACCGCAACCAACAGGCCTGCGCTATTGCATTAATTCCGTGGCGCTGACACTGGAAAAATCATGATCTCCGCTCAGCAACAAGTGCAAGATTTGCTGGACTTCATCGACGCCAGCCCCAGCCCTTGGCATGCGGTTGCCAGCATAGAAGAACGCTTGCAGGCGCATCAGTTCCAACGCATCCAAGAAAGCAACACATGGTCATTGGTTAGCGGTGGTCGCTATTATGTGATCAGAGACGATTCTTCCATCGCCGCATTCGTCATCGGCAAACAAGCCTTGGCAGAAACCGGCTTCAAAATACTCGGCGCCCATACCGATTCGCCGGGGCTGCGCGTCAAACCGCAGCCGCTGATCGACTCGGACAAATTGTTGCGGCTGGCCGTGGAAGTATACGGCGGGCCAATTCTCGCTACGTTTACTGACCGTGATCTGAGTCTGGCAGGCCGTATTGCCTACCTGGATAAAAACGGCAACATCGCCAGCCGGCTACTGCGATTTGAAGAACCGTTGCTGCGTCTGCCGAATCTGGCGATTCATATGAACCGCGGCGTCAACGAAGACGGCCTGAAGCTAAAAAAACAAAGTGAGTTGCCACTCATTTTCTCGGCCAGTGTCGAGCAACAATTACCTGCCGACCGGTTTCGGCAATTGCTGGAACAAGCCGGCAACATTGCCGCCGAGCGAATTTTAAGTTGGGAGCTCAATACCTACGACACCCAGAAAGGCAATCTGTGGGGTGACGGGCAACTGTTTTATGCCGATAGCCAATTGGATAATTTGGCGTCTTGCCATGCAGGACTGACCGCTTTGCTGGATGCGCCGACACTAGATACCGACAGCACGTTGGTCTGTGCGTTTTTCGATCACGAGGAAATAGGCAGCGAAAGCTGCAAAGGCGCGGCCGGCAGTTTCCTGCCGGATGTGCTTGAGCGTATCGCCAATGCGGTAGGCAGTACCCCGGACGACTACCGGCGTTCGCTAGCTAATAGTTTTATGGTTAGCGCGGATATGGCGCATGCCTATCAACCCAACTTTCCCGGCGCCTACGAACCCGGCCACAAAGTTATCGTCAACCACGGGCCGGTCATCAAGGTAAATGTTAACCATCGTTATGCCTCCGAATGCATTTCAGAGGCTACTTTCATCCGCATTTGCCAGCAAGCCGGCGTGCCTTATCAAAAATACGCACATCACGGCGACCTACCTTGCGGCAGTACGATAGGCCCGATAGCGTCGGCGAAATTAGGCATCCGCAGTGTCGATGTCGGCTCCCCTATGTGGGCCATGCACAGCATTCGCGAGAGTGCCGGCGTACTCGACCATGCCTATATGATTCGGGCCTTGCGGGGATTTTTCAGCAACCGATAATTTTTCAACTATCCTTGCCTGATGATTTTATCCGGTAGGGAATAACCTTGGTTTCCGTCTTTTCCACTGATGACGCATTGTTGTTGCGGCGCGCTTTTGAGCTCGTAAAGTGGGTAATCCTATGTTGCGTTGTCAGTCAACCGTCGTCGGCAGACGAACTGAACCTGGAATATAAGGTCAAGGCTGCCTATCTCTATAACTTCACCAAATTCATCACTTGGCCGGAAAAAGCCAGCCCCACCTTTAATATCTGTATCATCGGCCACGACCCTTTCGGCAGTCTGCTGAGCCCGCTGGAGAGCAAGACCGTTCAGGAAAAACCCATTCGCTTGTTCAAATTCGATACGCCCAAACAGGCGAAAGATTGCGACATCGTCTATTTCGACAATCCCGAACAGCGGGCGGACCTTGCTTTACCCGGTGTATTACTGGTCGGATCGCTGAAAAAATCACTGACGGTCAGTAGTGAGCCGTTTTTTGCCGAATCCGGCGGCATGATCGGCTTTGCACTCGACGACGGCAAAGTCAAACTGCACCTCAACCTCAAAGCATTGAAGCAAAGCGGTTTTAACGTCAGCGCCAAACTCATCGAAGTTGCCACGCTGGTGGAGGGGGGTGAGCATGAGTAGATTCTTCTCGCGGCTATCCATCAAAGGCAAATTGTTCAGCATCGCCATCACCTCCAGCCTATTTTCCATGCTGTTGGCCTTGGTGATTTTGGTAACGGTGAACGTCACCGAAGTAAAGCGCAAGGCCCAAAGCGATTTAATAGCCGTAGCCAGCCTGATCGCCAACCGAAGTGTGGCCGCAGTGATGTTCGACGACGCCAATTTGGCCAAGGAAAACTTGGTGTCCTTGAATAATCTCCCCGATTTGCGCAGCGCTTGCGTCTACACCAAAAGAGGTCAGTTATTCACCTCGCTGGACAAGCAATCCGCCACCTGCCCGATCGTATCGCATGGCTTGCGTAATTATTTCGATAAACTCAACCTTTATGTTTATCAGCCCATGCGCCTGGACGACGAAATTGTCGGCGGAATCTTTCTGTCGTCGGACCTCAGTGCGGCCTTCTGGCGAGAACTGCAATTTATCGGTGTGGTGCTGATTGTATTGTTTGTGGCGTTATCGATTACCTTTTTGCTGACTGCCCCCTTATTAAACCGGGTGGCGAAACCCATCGCACAACTGGCTAAAACCGCGCAGAAAGTCAGCCAGGAACACGACTATTCCTTGCGCGCAGCCAAGCACAGCAATGATGAAATGGGCATTTTGGTCGATGCGTTCAACGGTATGCTGGATACCGTGGAGATTCAAAACAAAGCCTTGATTAGTGTCAAAAATAACTTCCAGGCCTTGTACGACAACAACCCGACCATGGTGTTTAACCTGGATATGCAAGGGCAAATCATCTCGGTAAACCGCTTCGGCGCCCGCCAGCTGGGTTTGAGCGTTGAAGAACTGCAAGGCTGCTCTATTTTCAACTTCGCCCATCCCGAAGATATAGGCAACTGCAACCAGTTCTTCCAAATCTGCCGTAATCATCCCGAACAAGTACATAAGCTGGAAAGCCGCATCATCTGCCGCAACGGCAACATCATCTGGGCCAGGGAAACCGCGCGTCTGGTGAAAGACGAAAACAATCGTTCGCACCTGTTGCTGGTTTGCGAAGACATTACCGAAACCCGACGCCTCTCGGAAAAAATCGCTTATCAGGCCAGCCACGACGAATTGACCGGCCTAGTCAACCGCCGCCAATTCGACATCCATATTCAAAACTTGGTGTTGGAGGCGCAAGCCAACGACAGCCATCACGTTTTGTGTTATTTGGATCTAGATCAATTCAAAATCGTCAACGATACCTGCGGCCATCTGGCGGGCGACGAGCTACTACGGCAACTCGGCGAAGTACTGCGTCAACAAGTACGCAGAATGGACATATTGGCTAGACTGGGCGGCGACGAGTTTGGCATCCTGATGTCGTATTGCTCCCTCGAACAAGCCATCATCACCGGCGAAAAACTGCGCAATGCGGTATGCGACTTCCAATTCGCCTGGGAAAACCGTAGTTTCAACATCGGGGTGAGTATCGGCATCGCCCCAATCAATCGCGCCTGCGGCAATGCCGTGGATGTATTGAAAGAAGCCGATGCCGCCTGTTACGCCGCCAAGGAAAAAGGCCGCAACCGGGTACATATATTCAGCCCGGACGATGAAGAACTCACGCTGCGCCAAGGCGAAATGCAATGGGTGGAAAAAATCCGCCTGGGAATCGAGCGAGACCGCTTCCAGTTGTTCGGTCAATTGATCGTACCCATAGCCGCTAATCGTGGTGGTCTGCATTTCGAGACCTTAATCCGCTACCGAGACGATCAAGATAAGGTGATTCCGCCCGGCGCCTTTCTACCTGCTGCGGAACGCTACAATATGGCTTCGCCTTTAGATCGTTGGGTGATCTCCCGATTGTTCGAGCACTTGGCAACGACGCCAGGCTTTCTGGACCGTCTGGAAATGTGTTCGGTCAATCTGTCCGGTTTGTCGCTGTCGGACCAAGCCATGCTGGGCTTTATCGACGAGCAATTCCGCAAATGGCAGATACCCACCCACAAGATTTGTTTCGAAATCACCGAAACGGCCGCCATTAGCAATCTTTCCTATGCCCGGCAATTTATCGATTCGCTGCGCCAAAAAGGCTGCTCGTTCTCCCTGGATGATTTTGGCAGTGGCCTATCGTCTTTCGCTTACCTAAAGAACCTACCGGTCGATTATTTAAAGATAGACGGGCTGTTTGTAAAAGACATACTGGATGATCGGGTGGATTTGACTATGGTTAAAGCGATCAATGAGGTCGCCCATGTAATGGGCAAAAAAACCATCGCCGAATTTGTGGAAAACCAGAGTATTTTCGATCTACTACAAACCTTGGGAGTGAATTACGCACAAGGCTACGGCATTGCCAAACCGGCACCACTGCGGGAATTATGAGAAATCCTATGCTGAAAACAGTGAAGAAACGGCTTTTCAAACACTCTCTAGTCCTCAGCCTCATCGGTCAGCAGGCCTATGCCGACCAAACCGTCAACGATTTTCTGGATTTATCGCCAGCGGAATTAGCTAATATTTCAGTGAGTATTGCCTCGGGTACCGCCAAATCGGTATCGCAATCGGCAGCAGTGACCACCGTTATCACCGCTGAGCAAATTGCCACGATGGGCGCTACCGATCTGCACGAGGTGCTGGAAACCGTACCTGGCATGCATGTTACGATCCAACCGGTGACTAACGACTATAGTTACACGATGCGCGGCATGCGCAATGAAACCAATGCCGAAGTCTTGCTCATGCTCAACGGCACACGTTTCTCCGTGCCCTATCAGGGTACGCATATGGCGGGAATGATTATTCCCGTCGAAAATATTCAACGTGTCGAGGTGATTCGCGGGCCGGGCTCCGCGCTTTACGGTGCCGACGCCTTCGCGGGGGTGATTAATATTGTCACCAAAAAGGCCGCGGATATTGATGGCGTCACGGTCGGCGCACGCGGCGGCAATGCCGATACTAAAAGCGCTTGGGGCCAATACGGCGGTAAATGGCAAGGCTGGGATGTAGCGGGTAGCCTGCAATATAGCCATAACGGGGTCGATCCCGAGCGAATCATCGCTGCCGACGCGCAAACCCAAGTCGACCAAGCGTTGGGAACGAATATATCCCTCGCTCCCGGCCCCATGCAAACCCAAAACGAACGCTGGAACAGTCATCTGAGTTTACAGCGCAAACATTGGGACTTGGGATTTTGGGCTTTTAACGAAAGCGACTACGGGTTTCGTTCCGGCGCTTATGGCGCGCTGGATAACAAGGGCAAGGGCAATGGCAGCAATTACTTGGCGGATGTGCGTTATTCCACTGAGGATGATCTGGAGAACTGGGAACTACAAGCACACGCCAGCTTTTTACATAGCGATGTATCCGCCAATATTTACGGATTTCCGGCCGGCTCAATTTTACCGATTGGCGCGGACAGCAACGTCACCGATCAACTGGCGGCGACCCGAGGCTTGGTGCTATTTCCGGAGGGGCTGCGCTTTGTCGCCGGTTTTAAAAATACTGTACCCAGTTTTGAGTTAACCAGTATTTACAAAGGCTTTTCCGATCATTTAATCCGCATGATCGCCGGCTTCCGGTATGAGGAGATGAACACCCAGGAAGCGCGCAATTACGGCGTAGGTGTTATTAACGGGTCCGGGCTATCGGCATTTCCCGCCATCAATGTTGCTGGCGGTTTACAAGACTTAACTGGAACCCCTCTCACATTCATTGACGACCATCATCGCGACATCTGGTCCGCGGCGATACAAGACGAATGGCAATTTGCCAAGGACTGGCACCTGACCACCGGTTTGCGCTTTGACCACTATTCCGACTTTGGCGGCACATTGAACCCCCGCGCTGCGTTGGTCTGGAACATCAATTCTGAATTGACTGCTAAATTGCTCTATGGACAAGCTTACAGAGCGCCAAGCTTCGTAGAACAATATCAGCAAAACAGTCCGCTTTTCCTTGGCAACCCGTCTTTGAGCCCGGAAACCATCTCAACTACCGAGCTGGCATTCGATTATCGTCCAACGAAAAATCTGAGAACCGCGTTGAATTTGTACCATTATGAGATCCGCGATTTGATTAGCGGCCCGATTTCCGGAGCCGGCACGCTAACCGAGCGTAACACGTCAGGTCAAGACGGCTATGGCAGCGAGTTTGAATGGGATTGGAAGTTTCACGCAGATTGGAATCTACGCGGTAACTACGCTTGGCAATTTGCCCGCAACGAAGCGACACACACCCGGGTTAGCAATGTCCCCGAGCATCATGTTTACACCGCACTCGCCTGGAATTTTATGCCGAAATGGCAGATTCAAACCCAAATTAACTGGATAGGTCACCGCCTTAGCAGCCCGGAAGATACGCGAGTTTTAAAAGATTATGAAACGGTCGACCTAACTTTAAATGCTAAAAAACTGATGGGATATCTGGATCTGACGGCATCGGCTAGGAACCTGTTCGATAGCCACGGCAAAGAACCGGCTACATCCAGTTATCCTTATAATTTGCCCATCGCCGGACAAACTTTTTATTTCGAGGCTGGTTTACACTTTTAGCTGCTTGCTTGCAGCGAATAATTCCGGTGGATGGCATCCAAAAGGTAAGCAACGATCTTACGGCTCAACCAAGCCTCGCCGGTAGCGACTGCGTGGATCATTCTGTTGATATAGGCCGCCAGCGACTGACTATTCTGATAGCCCTTGGCGCCGGCCAACACGCAGTGCAGAATTTGCTCTTCATGCAAGTCATCGCCGATGATCACGATATTACTGGTCGGACTGGCCGCCAATAACAAGTTGGTATAGTCGGGCGTTTGGCTACCGCGCAACGCAAAATTCAGCAAAATGATGTTGGGTTGGAGCTGTTCAGCAGCATTAAGAGCTTGGATCTCATCCGAATAAAACGCAACATCCGCTTCCGCCATCAACATCAGTGGCTGGATTTGGTCGATGTTATCGATTACTTGTATTTTCATGATAAATCTTGCTGTCTGTTAGCTGACTGGCTTGCCACTTTGACCTCCGGAACTAATTTGTTAAATTCCTACGGCATTGCCCCTGACTATTGAATTCAGTTGGTAACATCGATAAATCCGTGTAATCCACGCTTGGAATCGACCGCCAGCCAACGCCTTAAGTATTGCAGCTCTTCGGTAGATTGCAATTCTTCGAGGCTTTTTTTATTTTTCAACAATCTGAACGCGGCGGAAAGCACTTTGTAATTCTCACCCACTATACCGGCTCGCCGTAAGCCCACTATGTTGAGCCGATAATGTTTCGCGGGCCGGCCGCCTATCAGCATAAACGGAATCACATCCATGTTAATCCCCGTTGTGCCTTGCACGATGGCGTAAGCGCCGATCCGGCAAAATTGATGCACAACTACCGCCCCGCCCATAAACACGTTATGCCCCACCTCTACATGACCGCCAATCGCCACATTATTGGCAAAAATCGTTTTGTCACCAACCGCGCAATCATGGGCAACGTGGCTGTTGTTCATGAAATAGCAACCTGAACCGATCCTGGTAGCACTGCCAGCTACTGTAGCCCTATGGGCGGTAAATCCTTCTCGAAACACGTTATTGTCCCCAATCTCTAGCCACGACTCGGTTTGCGCATCAAACCCCAAATCTTGAGGTAAGCCGCCTAGCACAGCGTGCGGGTGTAACACATTACCGTCGCCCATTTTGACATGCGCATGCACTACGGCATGCGCACCTATTCGACTATTCGCGCCAATTACCGCACCCGCCTCTATCACCGCAAACGGCCCAACGCTGACGTTTTCTCCAAGCATGGCGCCGGTTTCGATAAAAGCGGTGGGATGAATCGATGCAGTCATGGTTAGCCTCTTGGATGATGTTGGGTATGTAATACTTTCAAACGCTGTTGGGCAATATGCGTATAAATTTGGGTAGTGGATAAATCCGAGTGGCCGAGCAGTAGCTGAACCACTCTAAGGTCAGCGCCATGATTCAATAAATGCGTGGCAAACGCATGACGTAGCGTATGCGGCGACAAATGTTTATCGATACCTGCCCGCACAGCATAGCGTTTGATAATGTGCCAAAAAGCCTGTCTGGTCATAGAAGTGCCCCGGGTGGTAACAAACAAATAGTCGCTTTGCCTATTCCCCAGGATTGCTTGTCTGGCAGTATTCAGATAACGTTCGGCCCAATCCATGGCTTCTTCACCAACCGGCACCAGGCGTTCCTTGTCGCCTTTGCCGACGATGCGCACACAACCTTGCCGAAAATTAATTTGGCTAAACTTCAGTTCGACTAACTCGGACACCCTCAGCCCTGTGGCGTAAAGCATTTCAAGCATCGTTCTATCCCTAAAACCCAACTTGTCGGTAACTTCCGGAGCATTTAACAACAATTCGACGTCGGTTTCTGACAATGAATCCGGCAACGTGCGGCCAAGCTGTGGCGAGTCTATTAATTGGGTAGGATCGATATTAATCTTACCTTCGCGCAGCAAATAACCGTAAAAGCGCCGCAAACAAGAGACAATTCTGGCCGACGAACGGCTGGTTATACCTTGTTGCTGTCTGTTAGCCAAAAAACTTTTGATCGTCGTGTCGTCAACAGCGGTTATATCCTTATCCTTCAGCCACTTCGCAAACAATTTAAGATCGCTGCCGTAAGCCGATAGCGTATTGTCGCTTAATCCAAATTCCAACCACAATGCGTTTAAGAATGCCTCTATGGTCTGCGCCGAATTCATTCCCTGTCCAATCCCAAACCACGCTCGTACTCGAGTAAACGGTGTTTAAGCGCCACAAACTCGCCGTCGCCCTGCCCCATAAAACCGCCGATGCCACGCTTTGCCACCACCCGATGACACGGGATAATCCCGGCATAAGGGTTATTTCGGCAAGCCCCCGCTATTGCTCTAGGTCCTGAACCCAGCGTTTCCGCCAACCCCGAGTATGTTTCCACTTGCCCGACAGGAATAGCCAATAACGCACTCCAAACCGTATTAGCGTACACGCTACCCTGGCTTAGCAAGGTAACATGCAGTTCGGTTTGCATCGGGTTTAACAGATAACTTTGCACACTAACAGCCTGTGGTGACAAAGTCTTAGTTAACTCTCCGCCAACGTGCCAAGATGCATCCGTAATGATTTCACCGGCCATGGTTAATATCAATTCCGCATTGAGTAGTGGCACGGCGAGCAGGGACTCTTCACCATCCGCAACATTTTGCCAAACGATATGTAAAGGCATCACACCTCTCTTTTGCTATCGGCAAAAAAAAAGGCAGCTGATCAGGCCGCCTTTTCTCATTACCTGATTCGCTATAAACGAACCAGATTGCAGCGTATTAAGAAAGTTTCTCTTTGATACGTGCGGCTTTACCAGCCAAATCGCGCAGATAATAAAGTTTAGCGCGACGAACGTCACCGCGACGTTTTACTTCGATACTGCCAACTGATGGACTGTGAGTTTGGAAAACCCGCTCAACACCCACGCCATGCGAAATTTTTCTGACAGTAAATGCTGAATTCAAACCGCGATTACGTTTTGCAATCACAATGCCTTCAAAAGCCTGTAACCTTTCCCGCGTGCCTTCAGTTACTCTAACTTGCACCACGACAGTGTCGCCAGGTCCGAATTCCGGTACATCTTTTTTCAGCTGTTCAGCTTCCAATTCTTCAATAATTTTACTCATAACCACACCCTATTAAACAACTTCAGTTCTAAATTCTTTCAACAAAGCATCCTGCTCTGCGCTTAATGTTACTTTTTCAAGCATATCCGGCCGCCTCGACCAAGTCCGTCCCAACGCTTGTTTCATCCTCCACCGCTTGATGTCGGCGTGATTTCCGCCGAGCAACACATCAGGGACGTCGCCAATATCGCTATGCTCGGGTCGCGTGTAATGCGGGCAATCCAACAGTCCATCAAAATGCGAATCTTGTTTAGCAGATTCATCGTCACCAAGTACGCCAGGAATTAACCTGGTAACCGCGTCGATTACTATCAAGGCTGCCAGCTCGCCACCGCTGATGACATAATCGCCCAGCGACCATTCTTCGTCGCAAGCATGCTGGATAAAACGCTCGTCTATGCCTTCATAGCGACCGGATACGAGGATCAATCGATCATAGCGACTCGCATCCAACAACAACTCTTGACTGAGCAAACGCCCCTGCGGACTCAAGCAAATTACTTTGCTGTTAGCCAAGACATAATGCTGCTTGGCTGCATTCACTGCGTCGAGCAAAGGTTGGCATTTCATGACCATTCCCGGCCCGCCACCATAAGGTCTATCATCGACGGTCCGGTGTTTATCGAGCGTGTAATCGCGGGGATTCCAAACCGACAAACCGACCAAGCCTCGTTCAATCGCCCTACCGGTTACTCCGTAACTAGCAGCATCGGATACCATCTCAGGGAAGAGACTGATAACGTCAAAACGCATGCCTTTAGTTAAAAGTCCGGATCCCAATCGACGAGAATCAAGCCTTCGTCAAGATCAATTTTTAAAACAGTACTCTGCTGCAAAAACGGAATCAGACGCTCTAACTCCCCGTCAACTACGACCAGAACATCGTTAGCGCCGGTTTCCAATAAATGATCAACTTTGCCTAATTGGCAACCCTCTAGATTGCGTACTTCCAGCCCAATCAGATCCGCCCAATAATATTCGCCATCGCTCGCTTTGGGTAATTGTTGCTTGCGAATCAAAATATCCGCGCCCATCAACCCTGCTGCAACATCTCTGTCAGTAATATCTTGCAACTCTGCGACGACCAAACTGCCTTGCCGCCGACCTCCAAGCAATTTAACTTCGTGGAAGTGGCTATTTTTTCGCAGAATCCATGGGGAATACTGCAATATGTTTTCACGGGGATCGGTGAAGGAATAGACTTTTACCCATCCTTTTACACCAAAAACGCCGGACACTTGGCCGACGTTCAAAAAATCCCCTTCTGACAAAGCTAAAATTAAGCGGCTGCTTTATCGGCGTCTTTAATCAATCTAGCGACGCGGTCAGTTGGTTGGGCGCCATTGGCTTTCCAATATTGGACGCGTTCGCTATCCAAAACCAATCTTTGCTCACCACCGCGAGCCAACGGATTAAAGAAACCTACGCGCTCGATATAACGACCATCGCGACTGCTTCTGCTGTCGGTAACAACAACATGATAGAAAGGACGATTCTTAGCGCCGCCTCTGGACAAACGAATGCTTACCATTTGGATACCTTAAATAACATTGAATCAAAAAACTTAATCAAACTATTCTACGCGATTTTTACAATAAGTGAAGGACAAATTACGACAATCACATTCTCATGCCGCGCATATTGCTCTTCAAACCGCGCATCATGTTAGCGATATTCCCTTTGCTGAATTTTTTCATCATCTTTTCCATCATTTGATGCTGCTTCAACACACGATTTACAGCTTGCAAATCCAAGCCGCAACCATCGGCGATACGCTGTTTCCGACCGCCTTTAATCAGATCGGGAAAACGCCGCTCTTGTTTGGTCATTGAGTTGATTACGGCAATCTGATGCGCCAGATCTTTGTCGTTGACTTTATCCTTAATATCTTTGGGCACTCCACCCATACCCGGCAGCTTATCCATCATCGCGCCAAGCCCGCCCATATTCTGCATTTGTTCAAGCTGCTCCTTCAGATCGTTCAAATCGAAGCTTTTGCCTTTTTGCAGCTTTTTGGCTAATTGCTCGGCCTTTTTTTTGTCGACATTTTGCTCGATATTCTCAATCAGCGACAACATATCGCCCATACCGAGAATACGCGAAGCCAACCGATCAGGATAGAAAGGCTCTAAGGCATCGGTTTTTTCGCCGACACCGATAAACTTAATCGGCTTGCCTGTTATATGCCGAATGGAAAGCGCCGCTCCGCCACGCGCGTCGCCGTCGGCCTTGGTCAGAATGACACCGGTCAATGGCAAGGCATCATGAAAAGCCTTGGCAGTGTTTGCAGCATCTTGACCGGTCATACTATCAACCACAAATAAGGTCTCAATCGGCTTGATTGCGGCGTGCAAAGCTTTGATCTCTGCCATCATCTCGTCATCGACATGCAAACGTCCGGCGGTGTCGACAATTACCACATCTAAAAATTGGCGCTTTGCTGCATCTATAGCCCTGTTGACAATATCAACAGGATTTTCGCTGACATCGCTTTCGAAAAATTTTAATCCAACATCGGCGGCCAACGTCTCCAATTGCTTAATCGCGGCAGGACGATAAACGTCAACACTCACCACGCCTACCTTTTTCTTTTTCTTTTCTTTAAGGTGACGACCCAACTTCGCCACTGTAGTCGTTTTACCCGCACCCTGAAGACCTGCCATCAATACGATTGCCGGCGGGTTGATCCGTAGATTCAGCTCTTCGTTAGCCGAACCCATCACCTTGACCAGCTCGGACTGCACCACTTTGATCATTGCCTGTCCTGGCGTCAAACTGGTTTGCACTTCCTGACCCAACGCGCGCTGAGTAACTTGATCGATAAAATCGGTCACTACCGGCAAAGCAACATCGGCTTCCAGCAAAGCCATTCTTACTTCGCGCATGGTGTCCTGGATATTGCTCTCGGTCAGACGACCTTGGCCTTTAATTTTTTTTAGTGTGCCACTGAGGCGATCAGATAAATTATCAAACATAGCTGCGTCTTTATTTTTCTAGGGTTCCGGCGGATGTCTGCCAACACAAACGGATTACAACAATTGGTCTGCTTAGTTTAACATAACCGAATCGCAACACCTTTTGATTATTCCCTAGCCATCGCCATGTACACCACACCCGTCGGCCTATTTTCGATATTAAGCTACGCGATTGCCGCAACATTGATCGTTAAAGAAATCTTTGGCGCCAAACCGCACCGGCTATCCATGCAACTGGCTTGGCTTGGCGCAGGCTCACATAGCGCCTACACCGTCCTGAACGTACAAAACCATGATGGATTCAACTTCAGTTTTTTCAGTACCGCATCGCTGGCAGGCCTGGTTATTTGCCTTCTGCTGCTAATTGCCTCGCTGGACAAACCTGTGGCAAAACTGGGCGTGTTGATTTTTCCAGTCGCTGCTGCCATGCTGGCTTTAGATATTCATTACCCAGCTACGCCACGCCTAATTGTGAACCACAATTGGCAGATGAGCACTCACATACTGACATCGATATTGGCATTCAGCCTATTAAATATCGCCGCCTTACAAGCCATTTTATTGGCCGTTCAGGATCAACAATTGCGCCATCGCCACCCCAAACGCTTTATGTTGGCTTTACCACCCTTGCAAGCCATGGAATCACTGTTGTTTCAAATGATTGCAACGGGATTACTGTTTTTGACCGCATCCTTAGTCACCGGCTTCTTTTTCGTAGAGGATTTATTTGCGCAGCATTTGGTTCATAAAACCGTACTATCGATACTGGCCTGGATAATTTTTTCCGCACTACTGTTCGGCAGGATTCGCTATGGCTGGCGTGGGCAAAGCGCAATTCAGTGGACCCTCATAGGCTTTACTTCATTACTATTAGCCTATTTCGGCAGTAAATTGGTTTTGGAATTGATATTGAAAAAAGTTTGACCCTTTAAAAATAGCCCGAGGCCACGCAGCACCACATCCGCAGTTAAAATCCAGCGGAAACCAACGCAGCCTTCATGGTGAGAGCAACTTCCAGATCAGGTTTTTGAGCCAAAATATAATCCAGCATCATGATAGCCGCATCATAGATTCCTTGCTCCGTATACAAGTTAGCCAATTTTATTTGCGCCAACGTATCGCTGGGGAATTGGCCGATGTAATTATTGTAGGCGTCTATAGCGACCATCACATCGCCATGCAGCCTTTGCATTTCCGCATATAAGGGTAAGTAGACGGGATTCAATTGCGACAAACACTGTAACGCTAAATTGGCGGTATGAGCGTCATCGCCATCGATACCGATATCCGCAATTCTTATCAGAGCCTGCTCTACCAACACACCACCACCGTCAACAATTTGTCGATATGCATCCAGCGCCTGGGCCGATGCGTGTTGCAATTCGGCCAAGTAACCAGTAATCAAATGGCGATACGGCTCAACCGCCTGCCGATCCTGATGCTTACTCAGACTAATCAGCAAATCACTCAATTCTTCGATTTTTTTATGCTTGAATAACAAGCCAGCCCTTTGCTTCAGACTTGAAAGATTTCCCTGGCTTTTGGCCTTGGCAAAATGCCGAGTATGTTTATCATGAACAATATCTAAGAAGCGTTTTTCAAAATCGGCAAATTGAGCCCGAACATCTACCGGCACCTCAGCGGCAGTAGCTTTCCACAATCTTGCGCGCCCAAAACTTCTGTCTTTTCGATATTGCTCCATTATCAAACCAAAATCCGGCACATCCGCATATTCCTGTTGCCTGGCCTTAACTCTTTCAACAGCATCATCCAACAAACACATCAATTTCGCTGCACCTTCCCGATAGGCGTCATAGAAAACATTGCCAAGTTGCTTGGCTTCTTCAGCACTCCACGCCTCATCGTTAAATGCCTTAGTCAACTTGATAAAACTTCTGATACCAAAGCTTTTTACCAACTTGCTGTAATGCCTATGTTCTCGCTTAAACTTCTTCTCGATCTGATCCAGTCTTTTTTTATCCTTATAGTTTCCAATGACCCCATCGGCACTATACATCTCATCGTTGACACGGCGCGCATTCTCCGCCAGACGGGCAATTCCTTTGATCTGAAATTGGGCACGCCCCAACTCATCAAGAACTTGTTTGTAATATTTACTATGCTCAGCGGCTTCGCTAACGCGCTCGGCTACGATTTCAGCCACATTAATGGAGCCATCCCCAAATTCAATTTCGGATATGGGTAAATACTCGATATTTTCGACTTTGGCAGAACCGCCGGAAATATTGAAAATCCGACATCCCATGCCAGACAACTGTTTCGCCTGAAAACCCAGCGAGAGAATAGCCTGTGAAAAGTCGCAACTAGTAGGTGCCATAAATCCGGCATTTGTCTCTACTTGCAACGATGTCAAATTAAAGCGTGGCCCGGCCAGTTGCTCGTCGCTACCGCTGGCATGCGTGAAGCCTTCTTTGGTGAAGCATAAGTCTACGCCGGCGAGCACTATTCTTTTGAAGCCAAAATGATACGCCACGCTCAGCGCAGTATTGGTCACCGTCGGACCCGCACTGCCAATATTCGCTACATTCAGTGGCGACGGCCAAGGTAGTCGCGGACCAAGATAGAACCCAAGACCGTGCCATTGGTTAACTAAAGTGGGGACAGTGTGGTAGGAATAGACAAAAATCGGTTTGCTGCTGAACTCGAGCATTTCCTTGCTGATATCAAAGCTCAGATCAGTCGGATCCACCGAAAACACAAAATCCGGCTCGATATTGGCTTGTAATAACTGGCGAGAAATTCTGGAAACCGCAAAAACCACAACGTCGTTCCGATGCGATCTGAGCCATGGTAAAACCTCATCAAGCGAGGGACCACCCGCCAAAATTAATACCGTCTTATCGACAAAGGCCTTTTCCAGCACTTTTGCCGGCCGTTGGTTATCGGCTAGGTTAATAATCTGTCTAGCAATAAACGCCTCGCTACCCAGCTCGACGCTAATTTGCCAATGCAGTTGCGATAGAACTTCCGTGATATGCCAACTTAGCTCTGCATACTCCTCTATATAATCGTCTTGCGCACAAATTGCATTGTAGGAGCGTACTGCGTTGATATACAAATAGTCGTTTATTTTGAAATTTTTAATAGCCTCCGGCCATTGCTCCAAACCAACACACAGAATCTTCTCATCCAAGCCATCAAGCAATTGGTTTTGTTTTAAAGCCTGCAAAACACCTTCCGGCTCAATGAAGAGGTAGCGCGTACCCTTTGGTAAAAACTTGCTTTGCAGGTATTTTGGCAATAACCCTGAATCCGTGCCGATAACCACATTAAGCGTATCTTCGGCAAACAGATCCTTACCAAACTTCGCGTCAAACAACACTCCAGCACTCACTCTATCGAAGCTGTTTCTATTCAGGTTGAAAAAATATTTTTCACCAAAATCATTTACGCCTATTGGCCCTAAGTCATATTGTCTCACCTGATCAAGTTCATCATCCATTTGCTACTTCTTGATTAAAGTTTACGGAATCTCACTAGCTACGCATCAGCTTAGCATTCCTATATTCAAATGCACCGTGAATTCAGGTTAAATAATGCTGGTGCTTTTATTTCAATAGCTGTAATACACCCTGGGTTACTTGATTAGCCTGAGCCAACATTGCCGTACCGGCCTGCTGCAGAATTTGACTGCGGCTTAAATTCGCAGTTTCGGCAGCGAAATCGGCGTCCATGATCCGCGAACGTGCAGAGCTTTGATTTTCAATAGAAGATTGCAAGTTAGAGATAGTGGTCATAAATCGATTTTGTATCGCACCTAAATTCGAGCGGAACGTATCTATGCGCTTTATAGCGGTATCAATAGCAGATATTGCTGACCGTACTTTAGCAGAAGCTGCTCCAGATCCAATAGAGTAACCAGCCGCACCAAAAAGTGCGCTTAGACTCGTGACTTTTATCAAGTCTGAAACCGTAACAGAAACTTGGTTGTCTGCTGCAGTATTCGCACCCACTTGAAAATTCGCACCTATTAACGAGCCGTTTAAGATTTTTTTTCCGTTGAATTCGGTATTTTGAATAATCCTTTTCACTTCAGACCCCAATTGCCTGAATTCAGTCTGTAGTTTATCTCTGTCACTACCACTTACAGCAGCCCTGTTAGCGGCTTGCACAGCCAAGTCACGCATCCGTTGCAATGTCTCAGTTATTGTGCCCATCCCAGCTTCCGCAGTTTGCGCCATGGAGATACCGTCGTTGGCATTGCGCATAGCAACAGTCATACCGCGAATTTGCGATGTCATCCGGTCGGCAATCGCCAAACCGGCGGCATCGTCTTTAGCACTGTTGACTCTGAGACCTGATGATAAGCGCTCCATAGACATTTGCAGGCTATCGTTAGTCCGCGTCAGAAACTTCTGACTATTCAATGACGCGATGTTTGTATTGATGACCATTGATGATGGCATGATCGTTCTCCCGGTTGATACTAAATGGAATAGGCATTATTGCCGCCACTAAACATCAATCACTTTTCATGCCAATGTATAAAAATCCCTTTTAAATTCAATAATTAAAAAATAATACGCTATTAGCATCATCAAGAACGGCTAAAACACACCCGATCAAAGGCGGTTTCGCCAATTAAACAGCCTTAAGCCAATTAGAACGACATTTTTTTGACTCGCCCCTCCGAAATACCTTACCTAGAAGAACCACATACCAAATACCTCCAATAAAAACAAAAAAATTAAATTAAATCAACAATATACACAAGAATCACATAACTTGAGGATCGCTATTTCAATATACGAAAGGATTACAAAAACGTCGAAGAGTGCTTCAAGCTGAAATCAGGCAAACAATTGAGAACCTTAGAAGAACACACAGAGGAGCGGCATTTCATTGCCGCCAGAACAACAATCAAGAAATTAAGGGGTATATCGATACGCTGAACAGCGTGTTGGAACGGGATGACCCGGGGAAAAACGGGGATAAGTCTGAATCAGATAACTTAGTAACTGTTATAAGCCTGCATTGCCTTGCGGCCGCGATCCAAGACTGATTGCTGAGCAGCCGAGAGCGACTTTTGCTCTTCGATATAAGAAATAAAAACCGCATCCTGCTCAAGCATCGACTGAGCTACTTGCTTGACAAGTAGTTTTTTATGCTCTGGCAAGCACGCTACGCCCGCAAAAAACTGTTCTAAACAAACTTGCCTTTTATCCAAAATATCAGCCAGCCCCTCCCATTCCGCTTTTAGTATGCACTCTTGGATATTGTCAGCAAAACCTTGTAATTGTTGCTGCCACTCCAAGAAATTAGGATCCGGGAAATCAAGAGACATCAGGCAATCGCATCCCAGGCTTCTTTGACGTCTTTCATCAATACAGTTACCTCGTTTAATATGTCCTCGCTGTTTTCACTGCTTGCCTGTAACAGCCGAAAGTTGATGTAATCGTATAATTGGCGAAGATTGACGGCAATTTCGCCACCCTGCTCTAGGTCAAGCACCTCATTCAGACCACCAACTATGCCAATTGCCTTGGATATATAGATACTTTTCGCTTCCATATCCCCGTGAGTAATTGCACCTTTAGCAGAATTGATTCGAGCCAAGAACCCTTCCATCAACATTTGAATCAGCCGATGGGGAGATTCCTCGCCAAAATTGCTTGAGGTATGGACCTCTGCGTATTGTCTAGCGCCTTTTCTATGAGCATCAACGTACATGGGAAAACCTCTTCATTACAATTTGCTGATCCAGTTACTTAGAAAAGAACCGGTTGATTTAAATTTACCTACATTGACGTCCATGGCTGTGAATTGTTTTTGCAAAGTCTTTTGCAAATTATCCAGCCTAACCTGCACGTCGGCTTTACGACTATCCAAGGCTGACAATTGTTTTTTCAGCGATGTTTGCTGACTATCCAACGGCCCACCCGATTGCAATACGTTATCCAATTTTGAATAAAGCCGGGTCGCTACGCCATCAGACGACGAAAACACGTCACTTACAGATTGTAAACTGGCACTCAATGCGGTGTTAAGCTGCGTGCTATCCAATGACATCACGCCATCTTTATCTATTTTTATGCCGATCATGGCTAGCGAGTTATAGCTGCCCGTTGCTGAAGAAACCGGATTTGCCGAATCCTGCCTGACTTGAGAAGTCACGTAACGCAGGGTAGCATCGCCGATTAACGCACCATTTCCGGAACTGCTACCGCCAGTACCTCCACCATATTTGCCCAAATCTTTGGAAGTGGTATGTAACTTGTTGTACGCAGTGACGAAACTTGTCAGCGTTTTATTGACAGCCTCATTGTCCAAACTAACATCGACGTTTACTTTGGTACCCACTTGAGCAGATTTCAAATCTAAGGTCAGACCTTGGATGACATCGGTTATGGAATTGGTGCTTCGTGTCGCGGTTTGACCATCGACTTTGATAATAGCGTCGGTAGCCGTTGTCTGAGCGCTCAAGTTAGAAGAAAAAATTTGTGACAATCCTGACGTATCGGCGTTGTTACCATCGTCATCGGTACCCGTCACAGTAAATGAGTTGGCGAGTCCTGAATTTTTGGCTGTGAGGACTAACTTGGAAATCGTGCCGGTGCCGGTCGAGTTGTCGACGTTAACGATACTTGCGGTAACGGAGGTATTGCCGGAAGCGTTGTTGATAGCGTCCCTGATTCCCAACAACGTGTTATTGCCCGAAGCAACCGTCACATTGAACGAAGCTCCGGCGGTGGTTGCGATAGTCAAAGATCCAGTCCCAACGGTGGCAGCCGAGTTGGCAAACTCCCCCGAAATAGATTTTTGCGCCTTCGCCAACTGAGTAACTTCGACGGCATAAGACCCGGCCACGGATCCTGCACCCGCCGCGACTTTTAGGATAGATTCGTCGGCAGACGCGGCTTTATGCGTTTTAAACAGATTCCCATCTTTAAGTTTGCTTACGACCGTCTGGAAATCGGACAACGCGCTTTTCAAGGTCCCCAACCCACTCAAGCGCGTATTCGTTGTGTCTTGTTGCCGCTGTATCGCATTCAGTGCCGGCTGACCTTCAGCTGTCACCAATTGCGACACGAGGGTGCCAATATCGATACCGCTACCAATACCCGTCGACGAAACTATGCTCATGACACTCTCCTCATCCGACTAACTTACTAAGCACGATCCTGAATCATAGAGCCTTGTTGGCCATCTAACTCCTGCATTCTTCTGATAAACGCCAGCATTTCTTCGGACGGAATTTGCCGCACGACATCACCCGTTTCACTATCAACGACTTTCACCACTAATTCCTTGGTTGAATCATCTACTTTGAATTGGAGATTACGGTTAACCGATTGAAGCAGCGAATTTCCTTTATCTGCCGCTTTTTTTACCGAATCGAAAGAAGGCTTGGCTTCGTTCTGTTTGTCCTGTTCCTGATTCGAGACTAAAGAGGACACAGTCGAGTCATTTTGCAACGCGGAAATACCAGGGCTACGCTTTTCGGCATCGGCCTTGGGGCCCGCAAATGATTTTTCATCCGTTTGCTTATCGGCTTTAGCAACAGTCACGGGAGATAGCTTTAATACATTTGAAATCTCACTGTTCATGACATTCACCTTATGCTTTTCGTATTAAACGGGAGGTTACGATAAGCAACCTCCCTATCAAAGCTACCTTAGCAAACTCAACACGGATTGACCGGACTGATTAGCCTGCGCCAGCATCGCTGTACCCGCCTGTTGCAAAATTTGCGTTTTACTCAAATTGGATGTCTCAGTTGCAAAATCGGTATCAAGGATACGCGATCTTGCGGCGCTTTGATTTTCAATTGAAGATTGCAGATTAGCAATTGTGGTCGTAAACCGGTTTTGAATCGCACCCAAAGTAGATCTGAAAGTATCGATCTTCTTGATGGCACTATCAATAGCGGATATTGCTGACCGAACTTTGGTTGATGCTGCACCAGATCCAATTGAATAGCCAGCCGCACCGAACAGCGCACTCAAACTGGTTACTTTTTCTAGATTGGATACAGTAACCGAAACTTGGTTGTCGACTGTGGTATTCGCGCCGACCTGAAAGTTAGCACCTGCCAAAGAGCCATTGAGGATCTTCTTACCGTTGAATTCTGTGTTTTGAATGATCCTTTTGATCTCTGCACCCAGTTGTTTAAATTCAGTTTGCAGTTTGTCTCTATCTGTGCCACTCACTGCCGCCCGGTTGGCAGCTTGAACAGCTAAATCACGCATCCGTTGTAAAGTATCAGTGATTGCCCCCATACCAGATTCAGCTGTTTGCGCCATCGAAATACCGTCGTTGGCGTTTCTCACTGCTACGGTCATACCGCGAATTTGCGATGTCATTTTATCGCTGATGGCTAAACCTGCCGCGTCGTCTTTTGCAGAATTAATCCGCAAACCAGAAGACAACCGCTCCATTGAGGTAGCTAGCGAGTCATTAGTTTTATTAAGGAAACGTTGACTATTCAACGATCCGACGTTTGTGTTGATTACCATTGCCATGATGTTACCCTCCAAATTTCGAAAACATTCAACGCTTCGAAGATTTTGTGTTGTGTTGAATTAAAAGGATTTGTTTCAAACTCGAATGTTGTATCGGCCCGGGCTTGGAGAACTTTAACCCTCTAATTCAGAAATATTGGGCGAATTCGCCCTGTGCTCTTAGAAAATCGGCTTCACGACCAATATCCAACCAGTAGTCATTGACCGGAAACATAGAGACTATCTCGCCTGCAGCCACTTGCTGGTTTAATAAGGTCGGCATATCCAGCTTTTGCTGGGCTGCGATGCTGTTGATCAAACTGTGATCCAGCACATAAATTCCCGCGTTGGCCAAGCAGCTTTGCAAGGGTTTTTCTTCAATCCCCACCACTCTTTGCTGCTCCAATCTCACTACCCCGTAGGGAATTTGGTACTCGTATTGGCGTACGCACAAGGTGGCAATCGCTTGCTGTTCGTTGTGATAAGCCAGTAACCTGGAAAAATCGATCTGGGTCAGAATATCCCCATTCATCACAATCAATGGCACGTCCGGCAAATTATCCGGCATCAAGCCGATAGCGCCAGCCGTACCCATGGGTTCGGTCTCATCGATATAGTCGATCTTAATTCCCCAACGCCCACCATCACCAAAGTAGTCTTTGATTTGCTGCGCTCGGTAATGCACGGCTATATAAAACTGTCTAAACCCTGACTTAACGAAATTCTCGATGATGGTTTCCAAAATGGGCTTGCCGCCGATTTCTAACAGCGGCTTGGGGCATTCGTCCGTATAGGGCCGCAAACGGGTACCAAATCCACCCGCCATCAAAAACACCGGATTGGGGAATGCCGGCTGCTTATATAGCGCCTGCAACGACTCCAGCCGCACTACTCTGCCTTGTTCATCGACAACCGGTAATTGGTAGAGATGATGACCCTCCATCATGGCAATCAACTGGGTCTTGCTGTCATTTAAAGCGGCAACTTTCGGCCGCTTATTCATCACCTCGAAAACCGGATGTTCCAGAGATAAGCCGCGAATCAAGGCCCGACGAATATCGCCATCTGTGACCACACCCAGCAATTTTTCTTGCTCATCCACGACCAACGCAATCTGCAAGGCCGCGCGATCAATCACCTCGATGGTTGCTCGCAACGTCGCTTCCGGGCGAATCAATACCTGCTGCCAATGCTGTTTCATTTATCAATCCTGTTGCAAATTCTGTATGTGCGAACGCGGCGGATAGACGATCTGCTTGCAACCGACATCGCGCGTCACCACGCTGCCCGCGCCCACTACGCTGCCGGAACCGATACGTAGGCCTTGAATGATGGTAGCGCCGGTGCCGATGTGCACCTTGTCGCCCAATTCCACCCCGCCACTCAGCACCGCACCGGGTGCAATATGCGCATCGCGACCAATACGGCAATCGTGCTCGACAATCGCTCCGCTATTAATTATGCAGTTTTCAGCAATTTGCGTGCCTGTCTGAATAATGGCGCCCGCCATGACCTGCACGCCGTTGGCCAGTTGTACGTCGCTTGCTGTAAACGCGCGAGGGTCGACCACGGCTTTAAACCTGTAACCTTGCGCCAGAAAGCGCTGGTACAAGTTCGCGCGCAAGCCGCCATCGCCCGGCAGAGAACCAATGCCGTTGACTAACGCGATACCATCCGCTGCATAAGCCCGTATTGCCGAGTCGTCGCCCAATACCCTGACTCCGAAGTGCTCGCTGCCGGGCAGTCGGTGAGGATCGGCTATGCCCAGTATCTCAATCTCCAACCGCCGTAACATGTCGAGCAGCACCCGCGCATGTCCGCCGCTTCCCAGCAAAATGACCGGCTTACTCATTCGATCAAGTCATCCACGTCATAACAACGATGACTGGTTTGACCAAGCAATCGCCAATATTCCATCGGACTCAGGCCGGTTCCAGGCCGCTTGGTCGTCAAATTTTCGGCGCTAAAAGTTTCACCCACTGCTATCAAACTATTCGCCACCAAACTTTTGCGGGCGACCGTGCGATTTTGCAATTCCACCGCTTGCGGCATCTTGCCGGGACGGCCAAGTGCCTGTTCGACGGCGCGAATATCGCGCACCATTTGCTTTAATTCAGCGGGTTCCAGTGACACTTGGTGATCAGGGCCTTTTTGACTTCGGTCCAAGGTGAAATGTTTTTCTATCAATACCGCGCCCCGCGCCACGGCGGCAATCGGCACGACCAGTCCTTCGGTGTGATCCGAATAGCCGACCGGCAGACAAAAAGCCTGCTGCAACACGTCCATCGCCCGCAAATTTACATCCTTCATCGGTGTCGGATATTCGCTGGTGCAATGCAGCAAGGTGATTTTTTCATGTAAAACCGCTTGCCCAGCTTCCGAACTGTAGGCTTGTTGAAATGCCGCCAAAGACGGTTGCTTCCCACCCAACAAGCCAAACGCCAAAACCCCCAGCGCGGTTTCCACCTCACCTAGCGTAGCCATGCCGGTGGAGACAATGATGTCCTTGCCGGTTTGGGCGTGGGCCAGCAAAAACGGACCATTGGTAATCTCACCCGACGGGATTTTCAGTTTGCATAGACCAAGCTCGTCCACCAAAAACGCCAAACTATCGAAATCGAATGCGGTCGACAAAAACTCAATACCTTGGCTTTGGCAATAATCACGCAACTGAAAATGAAATTCATATTTCAACTCCAGCTTGCGCAGCATATCCAACTGGCTCTCGGCCGCGCCTGTCGTGTGTTTTTGATATTCCGCCTTGCTCGCGGACTGGGTGACCAGTTTTTCGGCTTTAAAGGTCTGGAACTTCACGGCATCGGCACCCGCCGCCACAGCGGCATCGACCAGTTGCATAGCGGTTTGCAAACTACCGTTATGGTTGACGCCCGCTTCGGCAATAATGAACACACTCATTCAAGCACCTCTAAATCGAAAAAACGCTTCTTCAGCAGCCCATTCACCGGCGTCTGCTTCAGTAATTCTTTGATCTTCAACGATGCGCCGCCTCGCCCGTAAGGATTTTCAACCTGCGCCAAGGTGTCGGTAAATGCCCCGGAAAATACCGTGTGCAAAGCAGCCCGGATCGCATCAGCCTGCGGCTGGCAATGCAATACGCTATCCGCACAAATTCGTCCCCGCTGGCGATCACCGATATTGACAGTAGCGATACGAAAAGCCGGCGCTTCTATGATACCGCTGGACGAATTGCCGACTACCGCATCGACCAACTTCAGGGTCGACAAATAACGCAGAGAACCCAGGGAAACATAGCTACTTACTCGGCGGGAATGGCGTCGTCGATACTCCTCTATCATGCTGGCGATCACCCGGCCGTCGGCATCGGCATTGGCATGAGTAAATATGATATGCACATCGTCAAACTCATCCAAAGCCTGCAGCAGCTGGGCAAACTGCTCGGCCGCCGTCGCCGCTTCCAAAGTCACCGGGTGAAAGGTGACCAACAGGTTGCGTGTCCCAAACTTGAAATCCAGCGCTTGTTCCAGCTCAGCTTTGTCCAGCAATGGCAACTTATAAACGCTATCCAACCCCGGTGCGCCAACGTTGAACACGCGATCAGGCTGCTCACCGAGCTGCATCACCCGCCGCCGGTAGACCTCGGTTGACGTGAAATGCAGATGAGCCATCTTGCTGATCGCATGGCGAATCGCATCGTCGACCGCGCCTTCGGTGAGTTCACCGCCATGAATATGGGCAATTGGGATGCGTAAATTCATTGCCGCTTGCGCCGCCGCGAATATCTCGAATCGATCGCCGAGCACCACAACGATATCCGGTCGTAATTCGTGCAAGGCATCGGCGAAACCGATCAAACCCAAGCCCATGGCCTTGCTGATGCCGACCGGCGTATCCGACGACAACAACATTTCCACCTTGCGGTTGATCGTAAAACCATCGGCAGCAATTTGCTGCCAGGTCAAACCGAACTCCGGCGACAAATGCATGCCGGTCACGACTAACTGTAAGTCTAGGTCCGGGTCCGCTTGAATTTCCTGCAGTAGCCAATACAGCAAACCGTATTCCGCTCGGGAACCGGTCACGACACAGATTTTACGTGGCGCGCCAGTCGTCATACGACCACGCTACTGGGCACGTTGACCAGCCGTTCGGCCAACCGGCGCGATTGCAGCAGGTTATCGCGTTGGCAATGTTGGTACATCGGCAAATCAGGCATCAGCTCCCACAGCGGCCGAGTCATCACCCCGCGAGCATTACTAAATTCCAGAAAGGCGTCGCGCTGCGTAATGTCATCAAGCAACAAGGCGTTGAGCCAGTAATTGGCATCAGTTCCGGCCGGTTCTTCGACGATTTGCGCACCTTTGGCTTGCGCCCAATCCAGATAACGTTGCGCCAATGCACGTTTACGCCGAACAAAATCAGGCAATTGTTCGAGCTGCGCCAACCCCAGGGCGGCATTCAAATTCGGCATGCGGTAGTTGTAACCGATTTGGTCGTGTTCGAATTTCCATGCATGCGGTAATTTAGCCGTGGTCGTCAGGTGTTTGGCCCGACGCGCCAGTTCCTCGTTGTCGGTCAAAATCATCCCGCCGCCGCCCGTGGTGATGATCTTGTTACCGTTGAAGCTAAGCACCCCAAGTTTGCCGAAAGTGCCGCAATGCTGGCCATTGAGTCGGCTACCCAACGCTTCCGCGGCATCTTCCACCAACGGCATGCCGAAGTCGTCGCATACTCGAATCAACCCAGCCAGATCGCAAGGATGGCCGAAGGTATGCATCGGCAAACAGGCGGCGATGCGCTTGCCGCTGGTTTTGTTGTAAACGCCATCATCGCAGCGTTCGCCGAATCGATCCAAAAACTCCGCCAAGGCCAGCGGCGACAAACCTAGCGTCGCCGCATCAATATCAATAAACACCGGCTCGGCACCGCAGTAATGAATCGCATTGCAGGTGGCGACAAAAGTCACCGCTTGAGTAATCACTTCTTCGCCGGGCTGAACGCCGGCCAGCAACAGGGCAACGTGCAGCGCGGCGGTGCCGTTGACGGTGGCTATCGCGTGCTTGGCACCGGTGTATGCAGCGATTTTGCTTTCGAACTCGGTGACATACGGGCCGACACTAGACACGAAGGTACTGTCGATCACATCCAGCAGATACTGTTTTTCGTTACCGGCGAAGCGCGGTTCGTGCAAAGGGATGAATTGTTCGGTTTGATAAATCTCCCGGACCAAGCGGATAAAGCTGTCAAACATTGTAAATATCCGCTTTGTATCGTTTCAGATTATCCGGCTCGGTAAACCAGGCTACGGTGCGGCGCAAACCCTCCTCCAAAGTCACTTGCGGGGCAAAACCGGTCAGTTGTTTGATCTTGCTGTTGTCGCACCACAAGCGGTTCACTTCGGACTTCTCCGGCCGCAACCTTTGCTCGTCCACCAAAAATTCGACATCGCTGGCCATGATGCTTTTGATCAGATTCAGCGTTTCGCCGACAGAAATTTCGAAATTGGAGCCGATATTCACCGTTTCGCCTATGGTTTGCGCTGACTCGGCCAAGGCGATAAAGCCCCGGCAGGTATCTTCCACATAATTAAAATCACGGGTCGGTGAGACATCGCCGAGTTGGATCTGTTTTTTACCGGCGGCAATCTGGGTAATGATGGTCGGAATCACCGCCCGCGCCGATTGCCTGGGGCCGTAAGTGTTAAACGGCCTGGCGATGGTAACAGGCAGATTAAAGGCATTGAAAAAACTCATCGCCATCGCATCGGCGGCGATTTTGGAAGCGCTGTAGGGCGATTGCGGTTGCAACGGATGTTTCTCGTCGATCGGCACATATTGCGCGGTGCCGTAGACTTCGCTGGTCGAAGTATGAATCACCCGGCTAACGCCTGCATCGCGGGCCGCCTGGCAGATGTTCAAGGTGCCGCGGATATTGGTATCGACATAGCTATCCGGCGCGACATAGGAATAGGGAATCGCTATCAACGCAGCCAGATGAAATACGGTGTCGACGCCGCTACAAATACTGCGGCAAAAAGCCGGATCGCGTAAGTCGCCGCAGACCACTTCAATGTCGTATTTACAGGCGACATCATCCAGCCAGCCCCACGAGTTAAACGAATTGTATTGCGCCAAGGCTCGCACCTGTAAACCGCGCGCCACCGCCATTTCGGTTAGATGCGAGCCGATGAAACCGTCAGCGCCGGTGATCAATACGTTATTCATAATTAATGTTCTGTAAATTGAATGCGGCGCCAAGATTACCAACTCGCCCGGCCGCTATTAAATCGATCACGAAACCAAGCCGTGCAGGATAAATGCCTCCGCCATAGCCCAATCTTCTTCAGAATCGATGTCCAAGCTCTGAATCGCATTCATAACCAACGGCACAGTTTTAGGAGGATAAAAAGACTTGTGTTCTAACAAATAATCCGCCTTACACAAATACATTGCACCGTTAGGTGTCAACAATGGCTGCTGCTGTCGACTGGTTTGCGTCACCCGTTCGCTGTCCAATGCTCTCAAAAGCCCGTCCTCGCATCGAAATAGCGTGGTTAAATCACGATAAATTTCCTTACATCCAATTACTGCATCCGCGCGCTGATCGTTTACAAGCGATACAGCTTTTTGAATTGTAGACGCAGGTCGAAATGGCGATGTCGGCTGCAACCACATCACAAATGCGGGCAAATAGCGGTATTGTTGTTTAAACCAACCAAGCGCATGTTCGATTACCTGTAAAGCAGACGCGTTATCGCTTGCGCAATCCGCCGGGCGCAAAAACGGCACCACCAGCCCCATATCCCGCCCCAGTTCAGCATAAACCGAGCTATCAGTGGAAAGAAGAATTACCGAATCGACGAGTTTAGCGTCATTTACCGCATCAACAGTCCACTGAATGAGTGGTTTACCAAGAAGAGACCTGATATTTTTATCGACGACACCCTTGGAACCGGAACGCGCCGGGATGATTACCAGTATCTTAACGTCGTTATTGTTTTCCACTTGATCGGATTTGCTAGGCATGGCTTGACAATTTTTTGTCCTACTGAGCTCTCCAGATTAACGATAACCCCAACTACCATGTTACATGCATTAAGTGGCATACAACAGGCCTCCCTATTAATACCTGACAATTTTAATATAAACATCAAATTAGCTTAGAATCTCATCAACCAAGCCTTTTATATCCAGGCTCATATTTGCAAGAATCCGACCGGATTTGCCGTCTATTCTTTTTGAAAACATGGTTTTCACGGCATACAGAAGATCCGCTTTATTGCTGACCCATACCATCAGATCGGAATCAATTTGAAATTTATCATAGTGACAAATAAAGCTCCTAGTAGATATGGTTGGGGTACCTAGAAAACACGCTTCAGTATTCAACGTTCCCCCACCACCTATAAACAATCCCGCAAAAGCTAATAAATGTTGAATTACTACTTTTTCTTTCAAAACTGTTGCAAACGGAAATTCGGATTCCAAGTATTCCGATTCGTAACGAGGCACAATTACAATATTTGCACCGGTAATATCGAATATATCACGCATCGCATCATAGAGCAGTGGATGTCTATCGTTGACATAACTGGCCTTATACTCCTCCTCCCTAACAACGATAAAAGGCTGATCCACATCTAACCCATATTTATCAAAAACAGATGCAATATAGTTACGATCTGCCACAAAATCCTTCAACCAGATATAGGGATCAATAAACTCATACTGTCTAACCTGGTGCGACTCAAGTGAAAAACGGGTAAATATTTCATCAGGAACTACGAATGGCTTAAAAGCCTTAGTAGACAACGGCAATGTCAATCTAGCCTGAGGAAGAGCCTTCATGAAATCGGTACTGAAATCCGACAAGGGAATATCGTAAAAATTAATTATAGGAATTCCAAGACCAAACGCAACCCTATTTGCGTCGACACTGCACAAACAGACAAGACGATTGATGTTATAAGCAGAGACAAATTCAATTAATGACAATTGGCGATCAATAGACGCTTTTAATTTATCCCTTAACTGACTCCCGCCAAAAGATCCGCGATTTACATAGTCAATATCGTATAATTCTAAAAGATCTGTAACTTCCTCGTAACCCTCACTTGAACGTGCCGTAACTAAAACATCTAGTCCTCGCATTTTAATCGCCTCTATCATCGGCCTGAAGAAAAGCACGGACTTGGGCGTCACAATATCAAACCAGATCATGACAATATACTAAAAATAACTATTGTCGTTACATGTATAAGCTTTGATACCATCTACAAAACAAATAGAGAGAGTAAATATGCTGCTTAAAACCCTGCGCTTTTCCCTCTTCATAGAGAAACCTAATAAAGTCATCTGAAAATATACCCAAGTCCGCATTCACGCGAAGCATCGTCATCAAAATGTTATCTTTGTAATGAAGATACAACCATTCTATGAATGGAGAGCTAAAACCTTTTTTTCGCCTATTTACTATACCGGGTGACAAATATTTTTGAGCAACTTTTTTCAGTAAATATTTGTTAGTGTTTCCCAGCTTAATATCATCAGAGACTCCCATTAAATACTCTACTAACCGATAATCCAAAAATGGCGTCCTTATTTCCAGAGAGTGCGCCATAGACATCCTGTCAAGCTTCGTCATCAGGACTTCTGCTATCCAGATCTTAAAATCGACGTACGTCAACCAGCGCGCCTTTGAATCGTAGGGCGACTTAAAACTCGATACTTGAGGAACAGAAATTCCATTAAAAAGCATCCTTTGCTGATCAGCGGTAAATGTTTCTCCGCTTGAAAAAAATACTTCCTTTCCACGAATTCTTCTATTTTTTATCTCCCACTCCCTTGTTAAATTAAAATCACCCGGATCGCATCCAATACCGGAGTAGGCATTGAGCATAGTAAAATAATTGTCATAACCTAAAAATATTTCATCGCTTCCTTCGCCGCCAATGGCTACTTTTATATTGTTCTGGTGAATATATTTGGAAAGCAGAAATAAAGGTATACATGCCGAATCCGCCATAGGCTCATCAAGATAATCGAGAATTTCTTCAAAGCTACCGATGTACTCATTTACATCGACACGTAATTCATGATGATCCGTAGATATTTCTATTGCGGTTTGTCTAGCCGGTGAAAGTTCGCAATAGCGATCGAAGTTTTCATATCCGATACTAAAACTGTTGATCCTGCGTTCGCTATGTAATGCGTAAAGTTTAGCTACCATTGCCGAATCCAGGCCACCGGAAAGAAGAACCGCCACTTCTTCATCACCCACTAGACGATCCTGTACAGCTTGATTGAGCAACTTATCAATATTTGTTACCACTTCACCCTCACTATCGCTGAGATAGGGGATTGAGGCAATGTCATAATAACAGGCTACTTCAAATGAATCGGCGACGACGACTAGTGAATGCCCAGGTGGTAATTTATAGATACCCTGAAAAAAGGTTTGATTAGCAATAGGAGCTTGAAACGCCAAATACTGATGTAAAGCCATGACGTTAAGATCAGGTAAAAAGTTCAACTGAGCCAAAACCGCTTTTAGCTCACTACCAAAAATAAAATTCCCTGAGTTTCTATAATAATAAAACGGCTTTTTTCCGAAGCGGTCCCGCGCACAGAAAAACAGATTTTTTCGAGCGTCATAAATACAAAATGAAAACATCCCATTCAAAGAATTCAGAAACTTAATCCCGTACTTCAAATAGAGTAATAGTATTACTTCGGTATCACCCTCGGTCTGAGTGACTAAATTTTCTTGCGCGATTAATTGTTTATAATTGTAAATCTCACCATTGAAAACAATAGTAACATCATCTAATCGCATAGGCTGATTGGAAACATCACGCGAATCAATAATAGCAAGCCGGGCATGTCCTAAAAAAACATTTTCTTGCATAAAATAGCCTTGATGGTCCGGCCCTCGATGCTTAATCAAATTCAGTAAGTCCTCAACACGCTTAGTTGGCAGACAATTGGCGCCGATTATGCCGCACATCAAAAGCCTCCCGAGCGCTGACCAAATACCGGAAATGCACAACCAATCTCCTGAAATTGCCGTTTTAACCGGCTTACCCGAATAATCACCTTAAATATCATAGTTCATCAAAAACTTTTTGATACCACATACAAGTCATATCAACATCAAAATTCGATGCGTCTAATTTTTGAGAATCTTTCAATTTTTTTAATAAGCATTTATTTTGCAAAAAAATCATCATTAACTTAGCGAGCTGCTCACTGTCACCGACATCACAGATATTTCCGTAGTCTTTAAGAATCTCATCGTACCCAGAATAAGCGCTAGCTATCACGCCCGCTCCACAATACATAGCTTCAAGAACGGAATTAGAAAAACCTTCGTTAATAGATGGAAAAACAAACAAATCTGCGTTGAACATATAGGCATAAGGCTCTCTGATAAATCCAAGAATATGCACTCTGTTATCTATCGTTAAATCAGATGACAATTTTTCCAATTCGCTTCGGATCGGCCCATCACCAATAAGAACCAAATCCTGTGTTACCGACTTTGCGATCAAAGCGTAGGCTTGTATAAGAACTTTTAAACCTTTTTGATCATGCAGCCGACTTACATTCAAGATGAACGATCGAGGGAAATTGATACCATGAGATTGATAGGAGTTTATCATGGAAAAATCCAGCCCACTGTAAATAACTCTTATTCGGCTTGCATCCACTATTTTACGGGCTTCAGTTAAGACCCAATTACTTACACATACAATTGCATCAGCATTTTTATATAACTCTGAAATATTCCTAAAATAAAAATCCGGCGGCAGCAGATGAGTTCGAGGAAAAAAGCGATAATGATCAAAAGAAACACGACATGAGAGAACTCGCCTTCCTTTAAAATCTGACTTCATCAGCAAGATATTGCTGTAATCCTCAAAACCGATAGCTATATCTGCCTGATATCGACTAAAGAAATCATTCAATTTCGACAGTCTGTAATAAAAAATGTCTTCTCCGGCAAGCTTATCATATTTATTGACTACTAAAGTCGATATAAAAACTATCTCTATTCTTGGATCGATAACATATCGTATTTCTTTATTATCCTCGAGCAGCACAACAATGACTTTTCTATGATTTGCTTGATGATTTGCTAAAATGGCAACATTCTTTTGCACACCACCGATATCTAGGTTATGCGTGATTACGACAAGAGAGTTAGCGTTTGCTATTGCATTTGACATATACGTCTGATTCAATTTTTCCTATAACAGCAAGCATATATTTCTGCACAATATTCATTGAAATGAACCGACAATTTATTCAGCGCGTCTTGGAACTGCTCGGAAAATGTGCTTAATTGCACATCCGTCATTGGTTTAAACTGAACACCCTCCAACGTGAGAAGCTCTAGGCCAGCCAGCTTAATATCATGTTTAAGAGCGTTTGTGTCGTATACACGTTGGTGTCCAGAATCTATATCATTGGAATTCAGTTCAAAAGGCGTAGAGATCAGCCCCATTTCAACGCCTAATAATCGGTGCACGCTTCGTGCATTCGGTACGATAACATGTAGTCGCCCATCATCCGCTAACCAACGCGATACAATATTTAGCAGGAGACGCGGCTCCTCAACGTGCTCGAGACTGTCGGTTAACAAGATATCCGAATATAGTTCGTTAGGAACAAATTCCTCCCATTTTGCTTGAATAAAACACGCGGATTTCAGCGCCCTATCCTTTTCAACTTGCCTGGAAAACTTATTTTGTACATCGACAATAGTCAGTTTTTCCGACCATCTTACTAAAATAGACGAGGTAGAGGATTCGTCACTGCCCAATTCAAGTACGTTACGCCCATCGAAAAACTTATTTATTTTTTCATACCCATATTGCTTGGTTTTTAGGTAAGACTTATATCTAAGTTCGACAGCTTCATTTATGCGAGCACCAATAACATCTACAAGAATATTATTTCGTTCCCAAAAATTCATAAATAATTACAAATTGTGCTATTAATACATTCAACAAGCACATTACTCGCAATACTTATATCATGTGCTCGAACTGTATATCTTGCATTATTTACCATGTTCATTACTTTATCCTTGTTCGAAAATATCAACTCTATTTGTTCGGCTGCGTCTTTTTCATCATCGGCTTGATAAAGAACTCCGTTATAACCAGACGTAATCAACTCGCTAAACGCCGGCAGCTGCGGCGCCACAACGATGGTTCCGGCCGCCATGGCTTCTAATACGACGTTCGGCTGCCCCTCATAAAGAGAGCCCGTTAACAACATTGACGAATGCTGAAGCAATGCCGGAATGTCATCCCGCTGACCTAAGAAAAATACTTTTTTTTCTATAGCTAAATTACTGGCGTACTCAAGTAATTTTTCATATTCCTGCCCGGTGCCAACTATGCACAATTTTGCTACCGGCTGTATTTTTGCAAAGACCCTAAAAATGAAAGGATAGTTTTTTTGCTCTACCAATCTGCCGATGGCTAGAATTATTGGTGAATCCGAAAAGATACTTTCTAGTCCCCGCGGCTTTGCCACCTTGAGCGAAAAACGTTGAATATTGACTGGATTTCTTAATACTTTGACTTTCTCTTCACCAACAGCAAATGTATCAATAAAATCATTTTTACAGGCTTCCGAAACACACAAAATCTTGTCGGCCTGATTGTACGAGAGGCTAACCAAGTCTCGATTTATTTCTTTGAACTCGAATCGACTTAGCTCCTGGCTTAGGAGGTTACGAACGCAGACAATTACCGGTTTATCTACTAATTTTGCCGCCAAGATAGCAACATAATTTACAAAAAAATCGCTAAAGCCTATCACCAAATCCACTTGTTTCGCACGCTCTGACAAAAAGTGCAGAATAAGAAAAAAATTATCTATTAGTTTCTGTTCGGCTTCCAATAGAAAATGGATCTTAAAACTATTCGGTAATACATGTTCATTTATTTTTTTTAACGCGATAACGGTAACATCGTACCGATCTACCAAGCTATCAGCAAATTGAAGCAGTACATTTTCTGCCCCGCCTTTTGGCAACGCATCGATAACAAACAACACGCTTAGCATCGCGTCACCAAAATTACATCAAGCGTTTAAACAAAGTTCACTCTAAAGCTGTATGCTTTTTCAGTGGAATTGGGATCAGAGTTATCTGTTGCAGAAAATATCAACATATTTCCGTCGACTTTATAACGACCTTTGCCCCAGCGGGTTATCGCGTAATCCGGTGCATTCGGCCATCCTACCGGACTGCCATTTTCATAAAGCATAAATTTTTCAGGCTCTCCCAACGCAATATCGGACTCCAAATTTGCACGCCAGGAATTTCCCCCAAGCGCTTCGAAAGGCTTATTTAATTCAAACAAGGCTTGCTCGCTCAACACATCGTCCCAATAATTTTTCGTATTTATGAACCTCAATAGATACTCAGTATTTCCATCTCCAGCTTTAATATTTATTAATTCAAGGCCTAATATTTCACGTGCGAATGACTCGACTTCTTTATTTGCCGCGAAATCCATAGGATAACCGCCTAACCAATCGCGCACATCATGCCAATAAGACATACCACGCGACTTCTTGTATTCGGCGATATACTTGAATGGATTTTTGCCCTTTCGCAATGAACGCTTAATTGTTTCGCTCCATGCGTAGCACCAGACCATCCATTTTTTTTTAATCGGACCCGCGAGGTTATATTCGCGCTTTACAGCCAGCCAATATTCTGCCGGCGGGTCAACATAGACATCCTTCGAATACAAAGCAATGTAAAACACACCATCTTGCTTTAAACGACTCGCAGCATTTGCAATTGCTAGCCACATATCGCCAGTATGATGCAAAACACCCCAACTGTATAAAACATCAACTTTTGGCAATGTTTCCAAGAAGGTTTTATCCAGCACTGAACCAGAAAGTATCTGCCAATTCGCCGGACTTCCTGAGAATTCATGTAATCTTCGTGTTGTCAGAACCGAAGCTTCATCAATATCAAAACTTATGACATGTTCGGCACCCGCGCGCCAGGCCGCTAGCGAATGCAGACCACTACCGCAGCCGATATCAAGAAATATCTTCCCGAGCAGGTTCTCTATTTTTAAAAACTTCAAAAGGTGTTTCTGAGAAATATCAACCCTTTCATCTGAAAAGTTTTTCTCGATGTAATCTGCCCAGTTTTCGCCAAATTCAAATCGTATGTTTTCTTTATTCAAATTTTTATTCATACCAATGAGTAGTTTTATTTCGTTCCTAATAGTCGCTCAATATTTAACAGATTCCTGTCGTTTACTGTAGTATCCAATCCATGCCAAAGTATGTAGCTATTAAATGGGAGCCGCTTTCATCCGTAATACGGTTCGAGCTTGCATTCTTCGCATCCGCTTTCAACACTTTGAAAAAATCAATTGCTCAACGATAAGATCCAAGCTGATTTGGATTAGTTAGCATCGATTGGCCTGCATTAAAAGCCCCCTACGGGATATTGAGCGAAGCGGACGACACCATGAGAATATCAAATGAATAGGGGGCGCAAGCACTGACAGACATTATTAGCAGGCGAAGAAGTCTTTCTTCCATCATATCATTGTGAATTCCTGAATAGATTGTTCTCGTATAGCATGAGATCCTCCGAAGTATCCACTTCGCCCCAATTCTGCTGGTATGGAATCGCAGCTACGGCCAGCTGTCCACACTCAATAACCCTCTGCAGCATGGTCGTCATATGAATACTATCCCGAATTTGCTCCGGCAAATTATTCATAACAAGCAACACCTGCCTCCATGCTACCGGAGTAAAACGCAGCAAACCCATATATTGGCCCTCGATCTCTTCGACGCACCTCGGCTTATTGCCAATTTCCGCCAATGACCCATCCGGATTCAAGCGAAATGATTCAGCATCAATCAGAGGATCACTGAAGCGCTTCGACCATTGAAACAACCAATTCGGATCGTATAAGACTGCCAGAGCCTCGCTGCTTTCCATTAGCGACTTCACAGCCAGGTAGTCATAAAATATATCCGAATAACTCACGATGCATGGCTCCTGTAGCAGCCACTCTCCCGCGTAACAAAGCGATTCGACCATCTGCGTTTCAGACCAGCGAGGGTTGTGGAACTCGGTAAGCCCTATGTCGGCCAACATTTCCCGCTTATAGCCCGTCACAATGGCAATTTCGCTAATGCCCGCCCTGCGCAGAGCTTCGAGCTGCCATTCCAACAATGTCCGACCATTCAACTGAATCAAGCATTTCGGTCGATCATCGGTCAGATTATTCATCCGGCGACCGCGGCCTGCGGCGAGTATGATTGCTTTCAATATACTAGACTCCTCAACCGTTCCACGTCACGAGTAACAAAATCATCCTCACGTTCTGGGTGCCACATCCATCCTTCCCAGGGCAAATAAACGTGGCGAATCGCCTCAAGTTCGCCATCCTCGCTTTCAGCCAAAACCTTGAATTCGTTGGGACATTCGGCCAATGCAAATTTGTGATAGCTGTTGACCACGCCCGATATTTCCCCTTTCAAGCGATGTCTACAGCGCACATGACCACTGACGGGTTTGAGTAGTGCGCCAGACCAATGTCCAATCATCTGCATGCCACGGCAAATGCCCAATACCGGAAGCTTCCACGACTCCGCGTAGGTCAGGAGCGCGAGTTCCGTCAAATCCCGATCCCCCGATTCGCCAATATCGTTACCACCACCAAGCACGACTGCGTCCGGCCGAATCTGATTGAGCCAGATGATCAGTCCATCAGATACCGACAAGACATTGGGAACGGGAAAAGCAAGCCCACCGGCTGCCTCAATAAACTTGACTAGGCGTTGATCGAGGGCGTCACGAACCTCTTCCCGCTCAGGAAAGATCTCAACCCGCTGACTTACCGCAATTCGCTTCACACCAATACCTCTACCCGACGACCGGCGCAATCCAAAAACAGGCGCTGCGAAGTTGACCAACGCCGGTACAACACCTCGCCTGCGCCGATGACGGCAGGGAGGCCGAGTTCGCCCGCTCGGATGGCCATGTGGGAATTCGCGCCTCCCCAAGCTGTAATCAAGCCGGCAATGGGGTAAGCGAACAGCCAGTCATAACCTGGATCTGCGTTGGGAATGCAGATAATGGTTCCAGTCAACTCTTCCAGATGTCCGCAACCGGCGACAGGTGCCGTAACCTGCTTTTGCGTGATGAAGTTGGGCTGAGTCTCGGGCCATTCAAACGACCATACATCCTCAGGCTTGGCAATCAGCGGGGGCAGCGAAATGCGGAGCCCCGCCGCATGCCGAGCCTTGCCCTGTTCGATATTGCATAGGAGTTCCTCTTTGGGATCGGCTGCGGCCACATACAGTTCCTTGAATAGGTTAATGTCGCTGTAAGAAATATCCTCCCGGGCAATACCCAGCCGCTCCCCCATTTCTCCGATTAGAGCCAGGATATCCGAAAGATTGCGAGTAAAGTGGAATTTCGACAGTTCTCGCAATTCAATCCCGGCCTGAATGAAGTCGAACAATCCAACCGGATCAGGCTGTAGACCATGTGCCTCCAGCAACTTCACAATTTCCCGCATCTGCGGCAAAGTTAGAGAGAAAGGTTTGACCGGCTCTATGTCGGGAGACCACTTGCTCCAGTCAGAATAGAGTTCCGGGGCTTCATCGTAGCGCGGTGACAGAATATCGTACGTCCCCGGACGCAGATGACCGTAGCGTGATAGAAACGTCGTTTTGTCGAGAGTCGCACGATCTCGAGCCATGTTTCTACCGACGGTTGAAACCGATCCCAAAAAGGCATCGTAGTCCGCTTGCGACAACACCCCCACCGACATGAGAGACTTGAGCATCTGAACAGCGATGAAACCCGCGCGTGCCAGACCCGCAAAGGGAAGCGTTCCATAGCGCTTCGCATCCTCCAGAAGCCAGTAAATTCGTTCCAGGGGATCGGCATTAGAAGCCAGCAATGCATCCCGCCGGTTCTTCAGCACGTCGAGCCTCGCCGCGTCCCCCCTCCATAGCCCTTCTTTGGGATGCACGATACGATTGGTGAGTTTGCGCAGACTCTGTGCGATGACGTCACGTTCATGCTTCGAAAACCCTGCCTCGGCGAGTCTTTCCAAACGCTGTGGCAAGTCGAGCGTGTAACAGGAAAACACGATTTCGAACTCCACTTTGTCGTGCAAGGTGGGTTCACGCAACAAGCGGTCAATGTAATGATCAACCAGGCGCCCCGCCAAGCCCTCATCCAAATCGGCGGGGATGAAAGAATTGAAGGACACCCGCACATCGATATAGGGCAAGCCGAAGAAGTGCGGCATTAACGGAAAACTGCGCAGATTGCGATATCCGTAGTTGTGACGTTGATAGGCCCATATCGAGTCGGTAATAAGTTCACGGTAGAGCGAGAGCGCCAGCGGCTTGGGCCGGATACCCACAATTTCAGCCGGGTTCCAATCCGGCATGACGCCATAGACGGTACGGCTCCCTATCAGGAAAGGGTGGGGCTGCATCCCCCGAAAAATCTTCTGCTGAATGCGCATCAAGCGGTCGGTCTGCTTTTCCGGAGACTCCGCCGCAGCCGGCAATATCAGCGGACGCGCCTGTAACAGCCAAAGCACATCACCTTCCGGTTCGCGAGTGACTGCGAATTCGCAGTCCACAGGCAAATTGCCGAACAAAGCCAGCAGCTCTTCCAGCAGAGAGACCAGACTTGCCAAGAACGGTTCAGAAGCCTCGGCGGCGCGGGCTGCGCACTGCCAGGTGCGCCCGCCCAAACCACCTGTTACCGCTGCGGTATCGCTGCCATCCGCCCAGTTGATTGTCCGATAAGGACTTGACGTGTTGGGGTCGTGCGAGAAGGCCACGCCAGATCGCACGACGTTACTCAGCATCGGTTGAATCAGCACCTCGTCACCTGGGTTCCATGCACCGTAGGCGGCGATGACCTGTTCGATCGCCACCGCCAGGGATTCCTGCTCCACATCGGATACGGAGAGGAAAGCTCCTGCGTTCGAAATCGCCGCGCCATCTTCGGCGACGCAGCTTGAACGCACAATCCAGGGGCCTTGCCCTAACGCGGACTGGACACCGTTCAGACATGCGAGTTGCTCAGCCCGCCAGGTCTCGATAGTGAACGAAACCAACGGCGCAATCCTTGCCGTCGTCAGTACAGCCTGCAATGCCCTGAGAGTGCCGGCCTTTGTCGAAAAACTGAGCGGCATCGACATCTAGTTCTTGCGTCGCGCCGTCCAGGCTCGCGTCAGATAGGTGGCTTCGATCAACTCGACCCCTGCGATTTGCTGTTCAACAAAGCTCAGGAAGGCATCGAACTTGTCCGGACCCAGCTGAACACGCAGATCGCTCACCGAACGCCACGCGCCAAGATAGCGCTCAGGAGTCATCGCAATGACGTGTTGCCCCTCAACGTAAACTACATCCTCAAAGAACGAAGAGGAGTTCAATCTCTCGGCAAGCGTTTCGGTTATTCCCGAACGCCCCGAAGAGATTCGTTTAAGGTTGGGCGATAGTGACTCGATATGGGCTTCAATCTCGACCAGAAGTGGATTGACTTCGATCAGCCTCGGATTCCAGAGCGCAGTGAAATACCCACCCGGGCGCAGAACACGGCAAAACTCCCTCGTCGCCACTTCATAGTCCGCCCAATGGAAACTCGACGCCATCGTCAGCCAGTCCGCTGACGATGGTTGCAGGCCGGTTTGTTCAGCGCTGCCAGGTAACCAGCGTATGCCCATCCCTTTGCTATCAGAAATACCGTTTGCCCGCATGCTGTCATTAGGCTCCACGGCTATTGCCGATTTGACCCCCGTCTCCGTGACCATGCGAGTCCAGATCCCAGTACCCGCGCCAACATCCACAAAATCGACCACCCCAATGGGTTTGTCTAAAAGACCGAGTAGCGCTTTCAGGACAGCCGGGCTGTAACCGGGGCGGTACCTCGAATAATCCTCGGCCAACCCAGTAAAATCACCAGCCGTACCCGTAAAGTTGCTGGCCGATTCCCCAACCTCTACCACAGCCCCCTCTCACACATGTATTTCAACATATCATCAACCAAAATTTGGACACCCTTTCCTTCTTCAAAAGCTGCCGTCCAATCCGCGGCTTCCGGTTCATCAACCTCCAGATCCAGCCCCACTACATTTTTCAGTATCCCGGCATCGAATCGCTTGTAGATGCCCTTTGAGTCCCTACGACGCAATTCCTCCAAAGGCACATTCAAGTACACTTCGAAATAGCCTGGCAGGTTTGCCCGATTCCACGAGTGCAACTCACGGAACAAGGAAATAGTGGCAATGACAACGATTAAACCCTGAGCAGAAATTATGCGACAGAGATGGGCATACTTCATCCCCAGAGCCAAACGTCTTTGCCTACCGAAGTTGAGCTCATTATCGTCTACCGCACCAAATACCTCCCGCAGGTCATCGCCATCAAGCAGAACGACAGACTCACCTTGATTTCGCAACCGCTCGACCAACGCGCGCGCAAACGAAGACTTTCCAGCGCCGGATAGACCGGTAACCCAAAACACCGATGGTAGTTGCTTCAGTTCACCTGACACGCCGTATCCACCGTCCCAGGACAATAACGATGCCGGAGGCTGGCTCGCCGGCAAATATCGGCAACGTCTTGTCACTCGCATCATCTTCCGCTTCAACATCCGAAACCGGCCCCTGCTCTGTTAACCCGAGCACAGGGAATCCCAGGTACTGACGATTTCCGGATACCTTTCATCATAAAAGGCTCTGATTTCAGCCAGGAGTTGCCTGTGCCCAAAATCGGGGATGTCATCAAGAGTATTTATCTTCACCGTTTCGTAACTGGTCATACACGCCTTGAAGTCATCGGATATCTTCCTGCACTCGTCATACAGTCTCTCTTTTATCCAAGTCTTGACCAAATCAACAACGAAGCCAAACTTACCCATCGGAGTGGAATAATTGTTGAAGTCACTGGTCAACTGGAGATAGGCAGTAATCTGCCTGTCTTGAGGCATAAATTCAGCCCACAAGTCTGGCGACGGAAATTCAAAAAGCCTGACCATATACGGATTGTCGACGATATCACCATAGCCTGAGAACTTTACTTCCAATTTTCCGTGCAAGACATCAACGGGTATCACCTGCTCATACAAGAACCTTGAAAAATAGGAATTTTCCTTCTCCATGATTGAGCCATATATATTCCTTATGCCGAACAAATCGCAGATCAGGGCTTGCGTTTTTTCGATCTGTGGCATATTGAAGGCTGATACATCCAACACCAATTGCCTGCTGGCCTTGTCTGCAATCCGTGCAGACCTTATCAGATGTCTATATGGACCGATATCCATCAATTTTTGAATGAACGCACAAAGGTCAGCCGGGGGAGAATTGGACCTGACCATCTCATGAAAAAGGCTCGCGTTTATCCACGAAACAAGACCGTCATGCGGCTCTCTAATCAATGTGATGCATGCGGTATTTTCCTTCTCTGAGAGAATCCTATCGACAAGATCCAAGTCGTTAATGGAATGTACCTGGAGCACAAGGCGGTTGGCGGCCATGTGCCATAAATTGTCATAGTTTCTCAGCCAATAAGGCGTCTCCGGATATGGTGGCAAAAAAATATCGTCGTTCTTCGATATTAAGTTGTAGGCGGCCATGGTGCCAACCGAACCTAATGAAATAATTAGTCGATGCATCATCAAATCTCTTGTCCCGCTCAATACCCATTCATGATTGGTTACGAATTTCCAGCCAACATTTAGTAATGTGCAAAATGTCAGTTTGAGTTGAGTGGCGAATATTAAGTCACAGCTTCTGGCCAGCGTTGGAAGGTTTTAATTGAAAGTCTCCAACTGATTATTAAGCGGCCTATTCAAATTTTCGGGGCACTTCCAAACTACGAGCGGCTTGTTTCGTTTTTCTATTAGTCGCCTCAGTTGTTATAAATCGCTATCGTCTCCTTGACCATCCTATCCATCCTGAAATGTTGTTTTATAAAATTGGCGCCAGCTTCCACCATATTATTTCTCAGACTCACATTTTCAAGCAAATCAATTACAGCATCCTCAAGTCCGTCAACATCACCAACATTGACGAGAAACCCGGTCTCGCCATCGATTACAGCATCAACAGCCCCGCCCGCTTTTGTAGACACCACGGGGCAGCCAAGCCACTGAGCTTCAAGCAAAACATTCGGAGTACCTTCTTGGCGAGAACACAATAACGCTACTTTTGCCGCCGAAAAAATTGTCGCCACATCATTTCGGCGTCCTAAAAGAAACACTTGCTTGTCCAGTTGATTTGCCGAAATATATTCACGGATTTTCTGTTCCAGAGGCCCAATACCTGCTATCACGGCAACCACGGTCGAACGTCGCCTGATAATCCGCCGCACCACCTCCAAAAAAATAAGCGGCTGTTTCTCTTCCGACAAACGAAATACACCGGCAATAATTTCCTTATCGGAGGAAATGCCTAATTCGTCCCGAAAATGGGATACTTGTTGATTGGAAGCACGACATATTCCATCAAGCTCAACGCCGTTAAGGATGACCGCAAATCGTTCTTTTGGTATATCAAGCCATTTTGCATAATCTTCGGCGCCGGCATAAGAATTATTAATGAAGCGAATATTGGGACTACGTGCCAACTGAGAATACATCGCATACAAATAAGGGTCTGCCAAATAGGGGAAATGTGTTGGGTTTACGTTTCTGGTACTCAACACAATGAGCGGGATTTTTGCGAGCAGCGCTGCGACACCTCCCCATATGTTTGGATGATCCAGCCAAGAATGAAAGATATCCGGGGGCTCACAAATCAGTTCACCCAGTATATCGATAGTAAAAGAGCGGAACTTTTCCGGGATATTTATTAAATAATCTTCACCCTCAGGGAGAGATTTTATTGCCGACTCGAATTTAGGATCAAAGCATTCACCGGCGACACGTACCGAAATCCCCTCTTTATGCAGCAAATCAATATAGTGACCGTGTTCATCAGTTGGTTTATATATCAGCATAACCGACACATTAAAACCCAATCTGCGCATACCAATAACGCAATTGCACAGTTGTCGTTCAGCCCCTCCGGACTGGAGACTTCCAATCATATGAGTCACTTTAGGCGTGCGGGGTATCGACGCAACTGGCTTCGACGCTTCAGATTGAAGCCAGTTTTCCAAGAAAAGCGAACGAGCATGCCATTCCCTATTTTCTTCTTCGGCTGTTAATTTCACCCGAACCTCACCGCTACGTAGCAAATTTAATTTGCGCAGGATTTTACGAAACTGGTATTTAATAGGCGATTTTTTCCGTCTCCTTTCAAAAAACCATGACGAGTACTGTCCCATTTCTTAAGATACAACCTTATTAAAATTTAAAAACACATTTCAAAAATTACTAGGTTGATTACCTAACTATTCCAACCCATGTCCCCCAGCCGTATACGCCTAGACATTCCACTTCATGGTTCTTCTCCATCCTGTCCAGCGCGATCTTTGTGGGCAAGGCTTTTTCATTGCCTATACTGAAGTAATCATCCACAACCAAATATGTACCCGACCTAACAGGCTGGTGAAAAACCCGCCGATATTTCCCCTTACCCACGATGTTCGTGATTTTTTCGAGTTGAAATCGGTCATGACATCGAGTTTCAAGCGTTTTGCCCCGGTTTCAAGGGCTTTTTATTCGCCTGAAGCCGTCTGTGGACGGTTTTCAGGCGAACTCCACCCTAGGCGGGTGCACTCCACGCCGGTTTCGGCGTGAACACCAATAGGTTGAGCATGCGCGTCAGGTTGTAGGCGGCAAAGCAAAACAAGGCCTGACCCGCGACTTTGGCTAAGCCGATGTGACGGGTTTTGCGCAGGCCGCCGACCGTTTTGACCCAGCCAAAGGCTTCTTCGACGATTTTGCGGCGCTTGAGACTTTGGGCGTAACCTTTGCCGCGCGCGGTGCGGCCGTCGACGGCACTGCCAATCTTTTTGCGGGCCACATGGGCTTTGATATCACGGGACTCGAGTCCGTTGACGAACGCCGGTTGGTCATAGCCTTTGTCGGCACCGACGCTGCCACCTTGGGGCACGCGGCGTTTGATCATTTTTTGCGCGGCTTCGATTTCGGCGGTGCCGGTGGCTTGAGTGGTTTCGACATCGACAATCAGGCCGTTGCGATTCTCGGACAAGGCATGGGTGATGTAACGCAGTTTGGCCTCGGTGTATTCGCCTTTCTTGTAAAGCCGGGCTTCGGGATCGGTTGTACTTTGATGGGTGGCGTTGCTGCGCTTTTCGCCACTGAAGTCGATCTCGGGATTGCGGCCGGCGGGTTTATCGGGACCACTACCATCTTTTTTGACGAAGCTTTTGTGCGAGGCCCAGGCTTCAATGAGGCTACCGTCGACACTGAAGTGTTCGTCGGACACCAGATTTTGCCATTCGGCTATGGCCAGTACCCGCTCAAAAAATTCGCGACTCAGGGCTTCGGACAGCAGGCGTTCGCGGTTGGCACTGAACACTGTGCGTTCCCACACGGCGTCGTCGATGCCCAGACCGACAAACCAGCGAAACAACAGGTTGTAGTCCAGTTGTTCCATCAACTGACGCTCGCTACGGACCGTATACAGGACTTGTAACAGCAAGGCGCGCAGCAGTTTTTCAGGGGCAATCGAGGGACGGCCTGTGTGCGAGTAACGCTCGGCAAAGACGGCATCCATCGAGGCCAATACGCCATCAACCAGTAGCCGTAAACGACGCAACGGATGCTGTTTGGGAATACGGTCTTCCAGGCCAACATAGCTGAACCAGCTGTTTTGAATGGCATCGTGTCCGCGCATTGAAAGGCTCCAAATTTAGGTAGCCTATTTTAACAGTTAGCCGCTCATCTATGCCTTAGCTTACTTGGCTTTTCGAGTTTTTCACCAGCCTGCTAAGCAGGCTTCCAAAAACCTCAAAATCCTGATCAATCTGTCCATCGGCATCAATACAAATCAAGCCAGCTTCGCCTTCTCCAATTTCATTTTTGATTATATTGGCTACCTTAGGATCTCTGCTGATTCCAGTAATTAGTTGCACATATCCGTCCAAACGCCATTCTTGTAGATTATGCTTCAAGTCCGAAATAATATCTTTTGTCGGACAATGGGGATGATCAATATAAGCACCTCCCATTTCCACACTAATGGTATCCCGCTGTCTTTGATACCCATACCGATGGCTATCGTCGAACCACCAATATATGGACCAATCTCGATAATGGCGCCCGTTGAGTATTTTGCAAGATGATAAAGAATCGATAACGCATCGGAATGGAGCATTGAGATTTTTCTATTCAGCCCCACAAATTCAGAATAAAGCATCGAACTGCGATAATATGGCAGCAGATAGCTCATCTCGACAGGAGTATCCGGAAGTTCATTAAAATCGACCATATTTATTTAATTTCTCTAAAATCCATATAGTTTCACCCCTAACGCCATTAATTTTCGAATGCCGTTAAACCACAACTCTCAAGATGGCAAACGAATATTGTCATGAATTTTTTCTTAACCATGATTCAAGAATAAGTAACGGCCAGACTTGATAGATAGAAAAATATCCGCTTTCTTGTTTTGCCACCAACATCTCAATCTCTTTAGGATCGAGATGTTCCTTCAATTTGCTACTTTCACATAACAACATTTCCCTGGCTAACAACAATACCTCATCCTTAGACCAAGCATTTGCAGGCAAGCCAAAACCCTGTTTACGCCTATTCATCCAATCTTCCGGCAAGTATCTTGAGGCCAACTGCTTTAATATCCGCTTCGTCTCATCCGGCGCCTTCCAGCACGAATCAGAGCGAACTTTCCTGGCAAATTGTGCCACACTCAAATCAAGCAAGGGACAACGAACCTCAAGAGATACTTGCATACTCATGCGGTCGACTTTTGCCAGCACCGCACCCGGTAAATAGGTTTGCGCATCCAGATGACGCATACGATGCATCAAGGGCATTTTTGTAGAATCAAGCATCTCCGCCCATTCTAATAACAATTTATTTACCGACTCCGAAATTCCTCCCATTAGCTTGCTGACCTGGACTGGCTGAAATATTAACCAGCGCGGCGAGAGGTAGGCTGATGACGCACTCCAGCTACTTTCAGATACCGTTCCTTTCAACGATTGCCCGGCCCAGTTTTCTTCTTCATTCAGAGTGTCCCGGTAACGACCATATCCGCCAAACATCTCGTCACCACCATCACCCGAGAGCGCCACAGTGACATGTTCACGGGCATGATGGCACAACAGTAAAGTGGGTAAGCAGCTGGTATCCCCATTCGGCTCATCAAGGCGAGATGCTATCTCGTGCACCAGCGCAATGGCATCGGGCTTAAGAAGTCTCTCGTAGTGGTCGGTACCTAAATACTCGGCAATTTCACGCGCCGCACCATGCTCACTCTCAGCAGAACCTTCAAAACCAATCGTAAACGTTTTGAGCTTTCGCCCCAGCTCCTTGGTTGCAATCGCAGCAACCAAAGATGAATCGACCCCACCCGATAAAAACGCCCCCAGGGGGACATCTGAAACCAGCCGCTTTTCTACAGCCTGAATGACAGCCTCGCCTAATTGGTCAATTTCACTTGTTTGATCTGGCTCGGTCTTTGGTTCTGTCGGGCAAAAATCCGCATATTGATTTATCCGGATTATTGGTACACCGCCTCGAGAAAAGTCTGCTTCAAGATAGTGTCCCGGAGGCAATTTTCTAGCTCCGGAGAAAATAGTGTGGGGAGCGGGAACGTATTGCGTCATTAAATAGAGCGACAAAGCATCCTTATCTATCGACGCATCAAACAATGGTATAGCACGTAGCGACTTCAACTCTGAAGCAAAAGCGAAATAATTTGAACCTTGACTGTAATAAAGTGGTTTTTTTCCGAACGGATCCCTCGCAAGCAGAAGACGTTTTGTTCTTTCGTTCCAAACGGCAAATGCAAACATACCGTCCAATTTCTTCAGTGACTCCACTTCCAAGTTTTCGAACAGAAAGGGCAACACCTCGCTATCAGTGTTTGAGCGAAAGCAATACCCTTTTTCGATGAGTCGGCTACGCAACTGCTGAAAATTGTAAATTTCTCCGTTAAAAGTTACCCATACCGAACCGTCACCGTTTCCCATGGGTTGTCGCCCGTCGGCACTAAGATCGATGACCGATAAACGCCTGTGAGCCAATGCGCAATTACCCGATTCATTTACCCAAATCCCCGCATCATCAGGCCCACGATGCGTCATTGAATCTCTTATCGAGCGAGTGATTGAAGCAATCCGTTCCTTACCGAATCCAGCCCCCCAATCGATTAAACCTGCTATTCCACACATAAACCGTTAGTTACGTTAGCTCTTGGCCTTTTGCAATTAGTCGCCATTTTTTTTTCGCATACGATGATTCGTTGCGCATCGAATGGTAAAGACACCTAAAATTCCGCAGTCGTCTGCGCGATAAAGCCGACTTCAATTAGACATAGCGGCAACGTTTGTTTTAGCTTGATTATCAACTTTAGGTAACTTTTAATAATTACAGACCGTATAATTAAGAGATTATTTAGAATTTAGTCTTAACAAATAAGCCAGAAAATTACTATTCATCGCCACGAAAATATCATCCCGATTTTCGACCTAATATATGCCATGCGCAGTTATGGGGCTCCCCCCTATTTAAGGTGACAATATCTTCAAATCCCGCGTCTCCATACCAGTTGTAAACAATGTCTTCCGGAATAGTCCAGTTATAGAAGGTATTCAGCATATCCATGTAATTGATGGCATTGTCGGGGTCTTCGGCAATTCGAAAAACAAAGTCCTGCTTTTCTTGCATGGTTTGGCATTCACGGTGAAACTGTTTCCTTAACTCACGCACCCCATCCGATGCATGATAGGTTGGCGCATAAACCATTATGTATAAACTCCCGCCTGGTTTCACTGTGGATGCTACGTTCTGAAAAGCTTTTTGAGGATCATGTGTGCACATGACGACTCCCCAACACAGCACAAAGTCGAAGGCTTCATGCAAATCGGGTCGACTAGGAATATCAAAAATATCGAGTCGCTCTGTATTCGGATTAAACCTTCTCGTCGAATTCAAAGCATGCTCCGACACATCGACCGATTTAACATCCCCTTCCAGCGCCAACAGCGTTCTAGTCCATCGACCGGCGCCACATCCAATATCCAAGCACCTCTGTCCACGAAAAAAATCCAAAGGGAATTTGGGCTCGAGATACAGCTTTCCGCCTACTGCGCGGCGTTCGTCATTGCCGCTAGGCCTTAGAATCTTCGATACCAGCGGATAAATTCTGCCAAAACGCCGCCGCTTAATTACATCTGAAACACCAGTCAACTCATAAATTCGGTCATCAATGTACTGATTTGATGTTTCGACGCCAGTGTGGTCGCAAAACCCGCGTTGCCGCTCAAGAAATAAACGCCACTGATCGTCAAACTGCTCCGAATAAGTCACAGGTTGATAACGCCCCGAATAGCTATCATCCCAAATCACCAAACCGTCATCAAAATCAGGATTACGACCAACGACCGGAGCATTCAATACTGAATCCAACATTTCTCTTTGCCCAATCTAAAACTTCATTACAGCTTAATTATAAATGCACCACCGGAAGCCAAATTGACCAATGGCTCCGGTTTGTCATTCATGAAGGCATCCACCACCTGGGTGACACCGGGACAAGATTCGTGACCATAATCATCAAACAAAATGAGTGCCCCGCTGTTTAATCTGGGATAAAAAAACATTAATGAATCCAATGTAGGCTGCGCAAGATCGACATCAATATGCAAAAAACAAAAACGACGATTTGCAACTTCCGTGAACCGTTGCGGGATCCAGCCCTGATAAATTGTTACTACGGATGGATCATCGAAAGGGGCCAAAGTGTCCCAGACATCACTTACGGAGCCATGCAAATCACCAGCCTTCCACCAGTCACCGTCAATCGCGACAGGGGACGACAAGCCCTCGAACGAATCGAAAAGAAAAAGCTGCTTTTTCAAATTGCCGCGAACAATATGACGAGCCAAGAAAAACGCGGACCCTCCTTGGTAAGTACCGCATTCCGCAACATCTCCTTCAACATTTACCACCAGCTTGAAAAGTTGTTCAAGATTGAATTTCCTTTCATAGCTGTAATCGGCATCGGGACTTACATGCGCAAAATCAGCCGCAAACTCCTGATCAATATCAACACGCCGCCCAATATCCGGAAGCCTGCTGTACGGCCATATCTGCCTGTATGCTTCACGGGCAAGACGAAAACGATAGAACGGTGGCAAATTCGAATAGCCTCCTGTTTCGTTTCCAATTATCTGGTCGGGACTATTTACAGCATACATGCTACTCGGCAGCACAGCTTCATATCGACGACCATTATCAATCGGCGAACTGTTATCGCTAGATGAAAACCAAATATAATTTCCGTAATGAGAATATAGTCCGCATCCTATGGCACGAATATCATCATGGATGGCATGCGGCGGCCATAACTCCACACCATCTTCAAACAGAATTATTTTCGATGAATAAGGACTGCTCTCGGTATCACCAATAGGCGACTCGTTTGGCATTTTGATTACAAATGCATGCCCCTTATCAAACCGGATATTTTCTCTAGGAAACAAGAACATCCTAGAGCAAAAATTCAATGAATTCATATCAGCCTAAAATGCATAAACTTAAAATATCGACTCAAAACCGCTTTATCAATTAATTTAAAAAACACTACGTAAACGCTTATTTATAACACCAAGCATCTATTAATTCAAAAAACGACCTCGACACTGATTTTCCGAAACCCAACTGCAACTCCTTATTGTACTTGTAGTATAAGGAGTTAGATTTTTTCAATAATTCAATATAACCACCGCATTCCAACGAAAAATCACAGATAATTTTTGCCATATCAATATTTTTCATTGGAATCCCCCATAAACCATCAAATTGTTCTTTTTTCAAACCTAGACTTTCATACATCAAGGAAAAAGCTTTATATCGCCCATCGGATGTATTAAAAAAGCTTTTGTCGCAGCCAGATATATCAGCCACAACGTAGGCAACAACACTATTCTCGTCGCACCCGGCCCACAGATCTCTTATGCACACATCAACCTGTGAATACGAACAAACATTAACAAAAGGAATTTCATTTTTAATCAGAAAAACATCTCTGAGAGCATTATTATAAAATAACAAATACAAATCCGATAATATAGAGTACTCAAAAATATTCTCCACATCAACCCATAAAATCTGTTCATCAACCCGTTTATCCAAAAACAAACTTTCAAAATCCTTATCGTTTTTTGGTATAGCATAGAGTACGTTCGCATACTCTCTTAGCAACCCAACAATAAAATCTACTTCTATTACGTTAGATGGCATATCTGAGCAAATAACAAACTTATTGTACCGCAATACATTTACTGATTTATAAGAACTTCTCATGTAATCAATATATTCGATATAAGTCAAAGCCTGCATAAAATATCTATCAGCACCTTCCTTGCCTTCATTCATTTGATTGCCACCAATAGATACAATAAAGTTATTCTCACTCCTCGATCTGAATTCCTCAAGACTTTCCCCGCCTCCACTCGGGAAAGGATCAAGATAAATATCTATCACAAATGCATAAACTTTAGGATCAATGTACCCTTCAAAGAAAACTTTATCCGAGACACCAAAACTTTCTATAACTGCCAGAATTCGGCTATTGTCGCCATTTCCACAAACCAAGAAAACTAAATCCTTACCAGACAACAATAACCTAGCAATCACATTTAGATATTCTCTATCTTCCATTTTTGCAAGTCTACCAATCGCACCGAGTACGATTGTATTGCCAGACCATCTTTGTCTAATGAAGTTGGCTTTCTGCTGGCAATCGTGTTTATCAGTTACAGAATAGTCAGTCAATATATTAAATTCTGAAAACTCATAACCATAGAGCTTATAGTCATCGGTAGAATAATGAAGTATTCTTTTATCGATACCCTGCACGTCAAAAACATAATTTCCATGACTCCAAAATATCTGAATCGGCGCGACTCTAGAGGCAAACAAAAAGTTTATTTCCGGACGACCATTGACAGCAATTAGAATATCGACATTGTCTTGAACCAGCCTCTCTCTAACAAGAGTTACCTTCTTAAATATAGAATAAAAGTGTTCATTACTTCCAACATACTCGCCATGAAGATCGATATACTCAAATCCCAAACCAGTTATTTTTTTAACTAGACTTGAATCGGAACCACCTAACTCACTAGAATTTAGATCATAAATCAAAAAATAATAATAAGAGCTTGCATCGCCTTTTTTTAAGTTAATCAACAATGAATAGAGAACATTAAAAATAGAATAGTCAACCAGCCTGTCGAGTAAAAAAACAACTTTTCTAATAGCACCATCCTCTCCCAACCGCCGAGGGTTAGGCAAGATGTTTAGAGTGGGAATAACCTCATTTCGAAGATAAGCCTCCAAAGGCTTATCAACCTCATCGTTGAATCGCCTAAAATCATCCTGAGATAGTAACACCCCGTTGTGACAGTAAAGCAGGGGAGGATATAACCAAAGAACCAACTCTGTTAGCCCGCTCGAAATGGCTTTCAAGTATATCGGATAAATAGCTTTATATATATCTAAAAAAACAACGCTTCTTTCATAAAACAATATTGTAAAATAAACCAGCTTACATATTAACTTCTTTTGAGCCTCTATACTCAAAACGAAAAAATTCTCTCTAAATAAATTCTTTGAGTATAGACTTATATAAACACCCAAATATTGGCTTGGGAAAACCAAGCAAATAAGCCCGTAATTATTATAAATATCCATCAAATCATCTGAATCCGCCAAGATATTGAAATATTTATCCTGCAATTCAGCAATTATTAATGGGTTAACGATAACTGACAGCGCATACCAAATTTGCAAACTCTTCGTATCATTTCGAAGCTCTTCTCCCTCAAAGCAACGCAAACAATTAGCCGCAACTTGTTTCGACTTTGCGTCAAGCAGAAACATATTGTTTTGTAGAAAACCATGCATCAAATTAATCAGTTTTTCGATTTCACTATAACCATTTGCTTGGTTATCAGACAACTTTCTCATCAATACCGTCAATGTCAACCGTAAAATGAAATTTACGGTTTCCGCACTCAATTCGGTCTCATGTATAACCTTTAAAAACTCTGCCTCCAAGTGTTGAATCACATTCATTATCGAACCAGATATCTGGTTTTTTACTACCTCGCTTAAGTCTTTGTTTGTAAAATCAACCCTTATCGGCAATAAATCAATATTTGATAAAAAATAATCAACAAAACAATCCGCTTTAACGTTTATACAATTATTAGGCGCATCATATATTACCGGACCGTCATAGTAATTCATTATCAACCCACTATCATGTAACTTAGAATCTGATAATGCTGCTGCCCCGTCTAAATAATATACAACCGAATACTTCTTCATCGTAGGATAAGATCCGAAACTTACTAAACACGACTATTGGTGGATAAACAAAAGTTGAACTATGGGCACTAATTAAATCTCACCCAGCATAAAAACGCACCTTAACCAACAATAAACTTCACAATTTATTCCAATGGAAATATAAAAAATCAAACCATAAAAAACCAAACTATACAGAACTATAGCGAGAACAAATTTCCTGAATGCGTGCGTACACTTCCGTGTCATATTCCTGAATCTCTGGAAACATCGAAATTCCAGCTCCCGCAATATACAAAAATCCTTGAGCCAATAAACCGGCATGAATAGAATTGTTAATATACATTGGAGCATTAACTTTCGTTATCAAATAAAAATATTTTTCACATAGTCTCAGATATATTTTTACAAACAACTTATCATCAAAGCAGTCATTAACCAAAAAAACCGCTTGTCGAACAGCATCTCTTAGCACAATAAATTGATCAACCCGACTGCCAAATGAGTATGGCGCAGCATATTCCCTTGGTCCTTTTGTTTTACCAAACATCGGATCGCCACTATCTTCAATCGGTTGCTCATGCCCTTCAAAACAGGAAACCTCTGATGTAGAAATCACGTCGCACTTTGCACACACCAATAGCTCCAAAAACAAATGCGGATATACTCGGTTCCGCTCCAATCCAATTTTGAAAATATCCAATATTCCATATTTTTTGATAAGCCCAACGTTGTAGATGGTTCCAGAAAAATAGTTATTTGCAAATGAAAATCCAGTCAACGCCTCCTCTCCGGAGAAAAATGATTTGTCCGGTCTTGTGTGGGAGTTTCGTGGATTCATCCCTGTAACCGGCTCAATGCTTCCTCGAATAATCCCCAAATTAGGTAAAGATAACGCGGGTAGAATTTGCCGAATCATTTCTGGATTCGCGTAATCCTCGTCGCTTAGTATCATCACAAAATCGGTTTTACACAACTCTAGAGCCTTCAGAAAATTACCCTGAGCAAATGTATTAGTTTTGTGGCGAATATAGTTCAATCGATGATCGGCTTTGGCGAGTGTATTTAGCTCAGCGTAACTATCAGTTTCTTCAACTGAGGCATTATCCAAGATCATTAGCTCCCAGTTTTCATCTAATTGAGGCAATAACATTTTTGCCATTTCTAGCACTCGCCGCCCTCTGTTGTAGGACATGACCGCAATAGTAAATACTAAGTTGGCTGAACTTTTCAATGAGCTATTTTCAAAAGTAATAGATTCTTGCATAGATTAAATATATGTTTCGATGATTTGTGGTTGCTCAAGAAAGAAAAACCTGCTCTTTTATCCCAAAGATATCAGCATATTCCTGCCATACTGATGATTCCTCGAGATAGGATTTTGCTTTGTCGAAATGATTCCGAGCCATCGCGTTTTGGCCCATTTGTTCGTAACATAATCCGGAAAAGTAGTGGGCGAATACGTGATCATTCTTGGCTTTAATTGCTCCGTGAAGCCCTATAATCGCTTGTTGATAATTGCCTAAACGATAGTCTGGATTATTAATAAAGTTTAGCTCCAGATTCATAAAGTAAGCAGTTTTATATATTTCGGAGGTCGAGAATTCCGGGGTAGCGACAATCGCTTTTTTGTAGTCGGTATCGATATAGCTGCCTTGGAGGTAATCGTTTTCAATGCAAACTTCCAGCATCTCGCTGCCCACAAGGGGCGTCGCGAAAACGATGACAAACCAGTTGCAATTCAGTTTTGTCAGAAATTTCCTAGCTTCGTCGATATCTTCACGGGTTTCTCCAGGCATGCCAACCAGGATGTTGACGTTGGTATAGATATTGAGTTCACGGCAGTCGTTGACTACTCTAACCGCAATGTCGAGATTTAGCGGCTTTTTCATTAACTTTTTCAGCACGTGGTGGCTGCCGGATTCTACGGGCAGAGTTAGCTGTACCACGCCAGAACGTTTCAAAGCCTCAAGCATCTTTTTATCCAGCGCATAAAGCGCCAAACCATTTTGAAAGACCGGTGTGGCGTCGCCCATTTCTTCGAGTATTTGTAATATTTCGAAAACTCGGTCGGTATCGCCCATCAGATGGTCGTCTTGGAAAATGAACTGTTTGGCTCCGTATTGATTTCGCAAATGCCAAAAATCCTCACGAATGCGCTCGACACTGTAATAGCGCATTTTGCGGCCATGCACGGTATGTGAAGCGCAGAATGTGCACTTAAAAGGACAGCCGCGGGAAGTCATTACATGAAAGTTCGCTGTAGGGATGCCGAGGGAGGCATACGAGGTAATGGCTGGATTTTTAGAGTATTCCTTGACGTCGCAAAGGTCGTAATCATAAAAGGGTATCTCATCGAGATTTTCGATAAAGTCATGCGAAAATACTACGCCCTGGGTTTTGCGGAGAGTAATCCACGAACTGCTTTGTTCAAGGTAGGTTTTTCTGCAAGCAGCCTGTAAAAAATTAAGGAAAGGTCTTTCGCCTTCACCATAACAGATCCCGTCAATACCCTGAAAAGTCGCATATATTTCCTTATAGGTATTTTGCGGGACGCCTCCGCCAGCCAATAAATAGGCATCCGGAAAAATTCTTCGGCATGACCTGGCGATATCGATCAAGTTTTGATACGAAGGAGTAAACAAAGCCGAGATAGCGATTACCGTAGGATTGAAATTCGATACCGGGGGTTGCGAAAGAAAATGATAAAAAAAACTGTCAAAACTATCAAAATCGAAACTATTAAGCTTATTTAGCTCAATGGAAAAATCGATTAATTTACAAATGACAGGGACATGCGCTTTGACATAGGCGCTTAATGCCAAACAACCGAGAGGCATGTCGGTCACGACGTTGCCAAATATGCCGTCATTTTTTTGATGAGATTTTGTATTGTACGCCGGGTTTATATAATCAACATACCGTATAGGAGGTGGAACAACAAACAAAATACGATCGTTCATAACTTATATCCTCGGCAATGAGTCCAGAATTTACAGGAAAATAATGTTAACAATCACTGATAAGCATTTACATAACCAAACGTCCATGCAAAATATCTTCAATCATGTCCAGGTGTTTTTGCCCGTGTAAAAAGAAATAATTGGTGGGCTGGGTTGCATCGGTAATAGTATCGATTTCGACAAAATCAGTTTCCACGTAGGCAAAGCAGCGATAACCGACCGATGATAATAACTCGATAATGTCGTTGGGATGGTAACCGAATTTGGCCGACCATTTTCTAAGCATTTCGGTAAATATAAACGGTTTATCCCTACTTATAACCTCCATACCGCCTTTGAATACGAATAACTCGGAGCCTTCTACATCACACTTAATCATATCCAGTTTTATGCCGTTTCGTTTGGCGTAAATATCCAGGGTGGTTGCTAGACACTTGGTTTCATGTACCAATTCCCTGTCCTGTATATTTCTCATCGACGAACTACCTGTTTCCGTTTCCGACCAATAAAAAATCACATCTCCTTCAGTATCGGTCAACGCTAAATTATTGGGCGCAATTTTTGAACAACTATTGAAATCAATATTTTTGATTAAATAGTCGTAGGTATAAGGTACTGGTTCAAAGGCGTAAATTCGCTCTACAGCATCTAGTCTGTCGAAATTCAGTGAATACCAACCCACATTGGCACCAATATCAAAAATAACTCGACTTCTGCTAGCCAGAAAATAAATCAGGTTGCTCTCGATCGGATCGAAAAAACCGAAGTTTAATATTTCGATAGGAATAAAGCGACTATCGGTTTTATCCAAATATAATTTGATACCGGCTTGCTTAGTAGTTAAATAGATTTTTTCACTTTCGATTAGTATCGATTGCACATCTGCATCTTTTATGTAGTCCGCATAATCGAACAACGCCTTGTGTTTGGTGTGCATAAGGCGAATATAACTGTGTTTATCTATCTGTCCGGCGCGGTACAGAATGCGCAGTTCGCTCAATGTCATATCGATTGTCGGTTCCATTTTTATTCCTCGAAGCTTTGGACAGTCCGCTTAAACCCTTCCGCTATAGAAAATGACAGGCGCCAACCCAGCGATTTTGCCTTGCTGATATCCACCGTAGTTCTAGCGAAATTTGTTCTTAAAAAATTTTTGGAATGATCGACACTTACGGTGACGTTTAGCTTCCTTTCCGAGAAAACCTCGGTAACCAAATATTCAGCTAATTCCCGCACCCCAATATCAATATCGGAGGCGACGTTGTAAGCTTGGCCGTTCTCGCCCTTTAGCCACACCGTAAAAAAGCCTAGCACCGCATCCGCTATGTAGCAGTAATTCCGCAGTACTTTACCGTCGCTATAGAGTTTGATGTCTTCGCCTTTAACGATGCAGGCGATAAAGTCTGCAAAAGAGCGGCCGTCATCTAATCCGACTCCGGGACCATAAGTAATCGCTGGCCGCACTATTTTTACCGGCACACCGTGTTGACTATGCCAAGCAATACACATGTTTTCACCCATGCGTTTGCTCTCCAAATAGCACGCCGACAATTGAGTTGGATCCAGACGACCAAAACAGTCTTCCGTAATCGGATATTCGTCATCATCGACATGACCGTATACGCCGCTGGTGCTGAAAAACAGAAAGTTCTCAACATGGTTTTGTACCGCAATTTCTAACAAGTTTTTGGTACCGATGACGTTAGGCAACAGTGTGCCCACAGGGTCGCTTTCGAATACTTTCGGCGTGGCCTGGCTGGCCGCATGAATGATCAAATCAATTTTTTCGTTAATGGCGAAGTGTTCGCATATATTCTGTTCGACCAACTGCAAAAATTCCGAGCCAATATGGGCGAAGCGTTTTTGAGCCCGCGGTAAATCCCTGACTAAACCGATCGTTTTGATGTTGAGGTTCAGCGTTTCGTTCAAAAACATCAAAGCGTCGACCATATATGAAGGCAAAAACCCAGCGGCGCCGGAAATCAAAACGGTCTTGTCTTGTAACACATGCCAGGGCAAGTTTGCCTTTGCGATAAATTCCAGATCGGATTCGATGATCTTATTTCTCATGCCGACTCAAAATATTTGGCTTTTAACTGCTTGGCGTAATTCAAATAGTCGTCGTCGCGGACAGCTTGTACATCTAAAGAATCCAAGTTTTCTTTATAGTAAACATAAAGCTCATTGACAGCGTCCGGGTAACCAAGCATTTGCAGATTATTTATTTCTTCTAACAGGCGATCATTATTGCCGGAATAATCTACACCAATACCATCATTCAGCACCAGAATATCACTTTGGTAATCGCTTATTTTATTTATTACCTTCACCAAAGACACCAGATCTATTGGTTCAACCGGCGTTACGTTATAGGACCTGTATTTACCATTATTGAAGACAAAGTGTTTTATGACCGTATAAAAATCGCCTATATAAATGTAGTCGTAGTTGACGTTCTGGTTTATAGTAATAGGCATATTTAAAATATTCTTGACGATTGCATTCGATATAAACTTATATCGGTAGTCCTCGTACTTTCCAAAGATCCCGAATATTCTCAGGGTTATCATGTTCAGCTCACGGCAATCTTCGATATATTTGGAAATAATGTATTTTGAATAGCTGTGACTGTCTGTCGGAACATAACTATCGAAAAAGGTTTCCGGCATTTTTTTGTGCCAATATTCCCTACAGTATTCTGATCCACTCCCAAGGTTTATAAGTTTCATTTGCGGGGTCATCCGCCGCGCCAAATTGAAAAACATACGCAGATTGTTTTCACAGACGTCAACGGGATAATCGGTTTTTTCCCGTAAAGTGGTAGCAGAATGGATAATGGTCTCCACTGGGTTGGCGTTTAAATACGCTGACACAGATTCCGCACAAGTCAAATCGAGCTCCGCAACAGATGGATGTAATACGTCGATATTATCACCCTTAAAATACTCAACTAGGTTTCTGCCTACAAAACCTTCGCCACCTGTAACCAAAATTCTCACAACCTAATCTCCAAATACATGTGCGCTAAGCGCTTTGGCCTGCCATAAATATGGTATTAATCATGATTCATCAACATAAAACAGTTGTTGACAAATTGATATACGATAACGCCGTTATTTAACAGCTTAAGCGATTTAACAGCTTCCGCAGGAAAAACACCCGGTAGCATCACGATAACCACATCTATTATGTTTTCCGGACAGTTTAGAATATTCGGCGACAAAATTGGCAGGTGGGTGACCGGGGCATATTTACCTTGTTTGAATTCAGCCGAGTCCAGTATGCAGGTCAACAAATCCGAGCTAACCAAGGAAAGCAGTGCCAGAGTACGGTGGCCAGCACCCCAAACCGCAATTTTATGGCCTTTGTTCGTCAGATCAGTCAGTAAGTCGTTAAAAACATTGACCAGTTTAGCCAGCTTCAAGCGGGAGATGTCTAAATCAGTTCGGGCTACTTTTTTTACCAGCAGGAAAATATCGTTTTCATTGTTTATTAAACGACATTCGATGATCGAGAAACCGAATTTGGCAAATGCTCCGACCAATGTATTGGCGGTGTAATAAACCAAATGGTCGGCAACGAATTCGTACAGGCAATGAGTCTGTAGTAAGTAATCTAAATTAGGCACGGTAATCAAAACGTAACCGTCGGGCTTGGTAATTGCCCAAAGTTTTTTCAAGAACTCATGTTGGTTAGGTTGATGCTCTAGATAATTAAAACTCACTACAAAGTCATATTTACTAGCATGCGAGCCATCCAATTCTTCAATATAACAATCGATAATGTTGCGGCGGCTAATCTGGTTTTTTAACAAATGGTGCGGCCTGTATTCTATGCCGATGCCGTCAAAACCGGTTTCGGTTAACAATTCGAGGTTTTCACCGCTGGCGCAGCCAATTTCAATAGCTGTGGGTTTGGGTGACGACAATTTGGTGAAGATGTCTCCGAAATAACTAAGCCTGTTTTGTTTCAAGTTTGGCGATAACGTGGCGGCTGTGATAACAGTTTTGTAATAATCTACAGGCGCATTGGCTAACTGCACCAACCCACATTCCTGGCATCTGTAAAGGTGCAATACCACACCATGGTCGCCGGTGAATTCGTCCGGCTCTGGGTAATATTGGGCGGCTTTGGGAAACGGCCCAATATCGTCCAGATGGGTAAGCAAATCCGATTTGCACAATCGGCAGAAAAACTCGGCTACTGGCATGATGGTATGAATACGGTCGTCTGTCATGAGCAGTGTTAATCTCTTTTAAACCCTTTGCTTAATCGCATTGCCTGAGCCTTGGTTGCTTTATTGCATTACGACCGGATTGTTGATCAGCGGTTATCATCGCTCTCTTTACCTTGGGCGATCACGTCCCATCCTTTCCGGTTAAAGCCCATATTGTAAGCCGGCAAGCCGTATGACATGCATTGCGAGCACAACGCTATGTTTTTTTTGTTCTCTTCGATTTGCTGCCGAGGCGTTTCCAGAAAATTGCTTGTTAGTAATTGGTTGTCGCGTTCAAATACCGTGCAGCAAACCGGAACCGATAAGTCCCATGAAATGTTGGTTTGATTATCGCGAAAAGGGCAGCCGATTAATTGGATTTGATTGGAAGCCCGGATGCCTTCATCTATGCCAACCAATAAATAGTCGTGCAAGGCCAGCGTGTCTTTTTCCGGCCTGCCTTGGCAGTACTTTATAACCCGTTCCAGCGGCATCACCAAAGCGTAGGTAGTCGACAGAATGAAGCCGAGTTCGTCGCACAACTCACGGTACTTTTGCAGATTGTTGCCGTTGTTATTGTTGTAGAGATGGTAGTTCACATCCACCACGGTGGATGCATTGTATTTATCCAGGTAGTAGCGCAGCTTGTATAAATTGGATTTAACCAAATTGGTATCGCCGCCGGTATGGGTACTGTTATAGGCGTCGGGGTAATAACCGGAAGTCGATACTTTTAAATAGTCCGGCGACTTCCGGATGACGTCCCTGATCCGGTTCGAATCCGGCAGCGAAAGATTGCTGGAAAGGGCAACGGCTATATTTTTGCCGTGAAGGTACTCTACGATGTCCGGTAGCTGCGGATGCAGAAAAGGCTCGCCCCAGCTGTATAAACTGACGTGGGTCGTTATGGCGTTTTCGGCCAGTATTTTGTCGGTAACCGCTTTGAAGTCGGCAAACGGCATGGTCCCGCGCGATATCGCAATGTCTTCCATGCTGTGCGCGCAGGAGGGACATTTTAAATTGCAGGTGCCGACCACATCTATCGTGTAAAAAACCGAACAATAGTCTGAATAACACAGCAGATTTTCGTCGCTGAAGCCCATGCCTTTGGCACATTGGACGATTTCGGCTTCCTTGATCGAAACGGCGATGACAATACAGCAACCGGATTTGTCGATAGTTGCGATATTCTCTAGCGTAAGCACATCCACGCCTGAAATTGTACTGCCGACAAATGCCGGATCGGAATCGACAAAACCGGCTACAGAGATGCCATGACCATCGCAAAACCGCTTGAATCCCAAGCCCGTCATGCGCGCTCCCCAGATGTAAACGCGTCTTTGGCCAATGGTTGTCAGCAATTTCTGTTTGGCTTCAAGCATCGATAAGGCCGTTTTTGAATTGGTCCAGGTACCAGTGGTAAAGGCTGGCAATCGATGCAGGGAAATCCGTGAACGTAATGGCGCCGAGCTCACTTACAAGGCGACCGTTATCTCCTAGATAAGTAGCCTTGATCGCCGGATTGACAACATTGATGTCACCCGACGTTTGCGTAACGTTCTTGATGTATTCAGCCAGTTGAGTCAATTCGACGGGTCGCGAGGTGCACAGATTATACGATTTGAATTTCAACTCGCGACCAATAACGGCATCGATGATTTTTACGAAATCGTTGACATACAAATAATCGAAAACCGAGTTTTGATTGACGGTAATTTTCTGTCCGCGGATGACATTGACCAAATTATTTGAAATAAATCGCCTGCTATGGTCTTCGTATTTGCCGAATATAGCGAACACCCTTAGGTTGTAAATCGGTTTGTCCGATGTTTCGATTATTTTTCCTATGCAGTATTTGGATAAGCCGTAGATATCGGATGGCACGTATTTTCCGAAATAATCTTCGGCCATATAGGGAATATAATGCTTGCCGTCATATTCTGCACCGGAACCGATGTGCAGCATTTTTCCGTAATATTGGTTGTTGGCTTCTAAATTACAGAAAACCTGCATGTTTTCATGAACCGAATTGATATTAACCGTGCAATTGATGACCACATCCGGCTTGGTTTCGCTCAGATAGTTTTGCACGTTCTCGAAGTCCAATAAGTTCAGCTGCTGGCGCTTGGGCGTTAACAACTGGTATTTGCCGGCATCCAGTTGCTCGGACAGGTTTCTGCCGATAAATCCGGTTGAGCCCAATATCAATACTTTCATTTTTTAGGATACCAGCCAGGGGTTATGCAAAAGATCGTTTGCGTCGGAGGCTATGGCTTTGAGAATTTTTTCTTTGTAAGGATCCAGGTCTTCCTCGACGCACACCACCGGAGCGGAGCAATGGTTACAAAAGTTTATGCAGGATCTTTTGCCATAGAGCATGGCATTTCGCAGATACTTTAACTGCATGCCGTTCCAAATCTCCAAGGCCGATTCCTGTTGCACATTGCCTATGACGACTTTTTTTGGCCAGTCCAGCGTGCAAGGGCTGGTGGTACCGTCCCAGTTAAAGTGCAAATACATGAATATAAACGGGCAGACGTCTTTGTCGAATTTGGTGTTTTGGTTGTACATGCCGGTGTCGGACACGGTATTTTGCTTGCCGAGCTGCACTTCGGCCCACTGCGGCACGATTTTTTCTATATAAATTTCGTCACAGATATCGCCGAAGGTTCGATAAAAATAGTCTCGCTCTTCCTGGCTTAGTACAAATACTTGGTCGCTATTTTCATCAAGCGCGCTGGTTTGGTCAGCCACTTTGACATATATGCGGCATTCGCCCCGTATCGAATAGAGGTGGCGCAGGCCTTCGATGATGGCATTAAAATCCTGCTTAACCCCCGTCACCTGTTTATAGCGATCATCCGACAAGCCCTCCAGAGAGATATTGATACGTTGCAAGCCGGCGTCTACGAGTTGCCGGTTGAGTGCCGGTTCCAGCTTGGAGCCGTTGGTAAATAATTCGACGATTTCCGCCTTGTTCGATTTTCTGGCGTAATCGATCATTTTCGGCAAATCGGGATGCAGCGTGGGTTCGCCGTGATTGCCGATTTTTATTTTTTTGATACGCTCCGGAAACTCCTGTAGGTCGTTGATGATTTTGGCAAATAACTCATAAGGCATCATGCCGCGTTTTAGGCTGGCCTCTTTCATTGCCTTGTTATCGGCCTGAAAACAGAAACTGCATTTGTAATTGCAGACGCTGGAAACGTCTATATGTACCGAGAACGGGGTCGCTAACGGAATTTTATCTTCTAGCTTGGATTTGGGCGCAGAATGGATTCTCGGTTGTATTTTAGCTTTCATAATTCGGGTCCGTTATAGTATGTTCCATCTGCTGTTTAACATATCGATTCTTTTAGCGTCTTCCGACTGAATAAATCCGTGGTAATCCCGTTTATTCAGCAGCCACAATAACTCAAAGTGCACAGCGCTCAACAAAGCTTTGTCAATCTCAGCATTATCCAAGGCCAGGGAACTGAAAATAATCTTTCTAGTTTCAAATCGGTCGAGCTTCAATTGCTTAATTTCCCGCAAAGCAGGCAACGCATCCAGTGATACGCCGCCGCCAACTACGATGTCCAAGCTTTTTTGCCTGCACTCAGCAGCAACGTCCAGGCAGTAATTGGTCATAGCCGCCGAGTTCACATCCTCTCGGGACCAGCCGTGCGATTCGACGAAGTCGACTCTGCCGACGACGATGCCATCCACACCGTGCTCAGAAGCGGCCACCGCGATCATTTGCTCAAGATGCTGATAGGTGGTCAGGGTTTCCACATTGAACAAGAACTTGGTGTCTTCCTGCTCATCCTGACTGAAGACCTTGTTTTTGGCGGCGATGAATTTGGCAAGGGCATAGGGCGTTTCCACCATAGGGGCGATGATATATTCCACCCCGAACTGTTTGGCTTCTATCAGATCGCGGATAGCCTCGCAGCCACCAATTTTGAGGGCTACGCCCAGATCTGCCTTCCTGGCAATTTCCAACAACCGCAACAATTCGTCGACACGGGTGCCTTCCGCTTCAAATTCCGCTTTAACGGCAACACAACCAATTGCTTTCAGCTGTTTCAATATGTCGAGCATTTGTCGTTCGCGGTTATTCATAGCTCACTATTTCCGTCAATAACTCGTGGTAATGATCGAAGGCATAATGAGCGTCGCCGGCTCTCACGCCATCGTCGTAGCCGTTTCGATAAAAATAAAACGGCATATTCAAACGTGCCGCCATGGTTTGATCTACCGTGCTGTCGCCCACCACGATACCGTTCTCAGGCGTCAATCCGAAACATTCCAGGCAGGCTCTCAAATTATCTGCGTGGGGTTTACGAGTCGGCAAATCGTCGCCGGCACAGATGTAAGAAAAATGATCCCTGATGCCCGTTTCAGTTAAGACCTTTTCCGCAAGCCGCCGCGGTTTATTGGTACAAATGCTCAGCCGATGATCTCGGCCGGATAGTGCCGCCAACATGTCGGCGACGCCAGGGTACAGCGAATCGACAGGCGTTGGCCGGTCGAAATATTGCCGACGAAAATAGTTCAGATTGGTTTGCACATCCGCGCCATCAATTGCCAACCCATGCATTATCAGTTGCTCGCCACCCTGGCTAAGCCAAGGCAAGAAGTCAGCCATGGACAGTGCCGGCTTGCCCAGCTCTGCTCGCATGACATTCAGAATGGCGGCGACCATTCTGCCGCTGTCCACCAACGTGCCGTCCAGGTCGAAGACGATAGTTTTTATCTTCATGGCATTAACCGACAATATTCCGGGCCAGCTCGTCCCGATCCAGAAAGGGCGCCATGTCTTCCAGAGCCGGCGACACCATGCTGCCGTCTTCCCGCTTTCGGGACGCAAGCTTGGGTGAAAAAGGCTGTTCCGGGTCCAGCATGACTTCGATCAATGCCGGCTCATTGCTCTGCATCAATTCTTTCACCTCTGCCCGAGACCAATCGCCAATGGATGAGACTTTAGCGGCTCGGATATTGAAGGCTTTAGCCACGGCAACGAAATCAGGCAGGCTAACGCCATTGTCGGCATCGATGCCGAACAGATTGTCGGCAAAGTAAGCCTGTTGGGTTTGCCGTATCGAGTGGTAGCCGCGGTTGTTAAGCACAATCACTTTAACCGGATAACCGTACCCCACCGCGGTTTGCAACTCTTGCAGATTCATCATCAGGCTGCCATCGCCGGCCAAACACACGATACGCTTGCCGTCGAGAGCAATGCTAGCACCGAGTGCGGCCGGCAAATCGTAACCCATCGATGCATCGCCGGAATTGGTATACAGCCGTTGGCCCGGCTTCAAATTTGCGGCCTGGAAACCAATGACACAGGCAGAGCCGTTACCGGCCACCACCACCTCGTCGGCAGCCAGTCCGGCAAATAGGGTTTCTATGAAAAAGTAGGGATTGATGGGCGTTTTTTGTTGCTGCCGGTAATCGGGCAGTACGGTCGGGTATTTTTTCACCCGTTCCAAACACCAATGCAAATAGGCCGTGTGTTGGCTTGAGGGGCCGTGCCCCGCCAAGGCCGCCTTGAAGGCAGGAATAAAGTCTTTCAGATCGGCATGCACTTTCAGATCAATATCCAGGGTTGGTTTGTTCAGTTCCGCACTGTCGACGTCAACCATAGCCTTCCATGCCCTTGAGGCAAAACTACACCAGTTATAACTGATTTGCCTGATATTCAATCGGCAGCCCAAAACCAATAAAAAATCTGCATTTTGTACTGTAAAATTGCCAGCCCGATCACCGACAGTTCCCGGCCTACCCGCAAAAAAAGGATTATCGTTAGGCACCAGGTCATGGGCATTCCAGCCTGTGACTACAGGTATTTTCAACTTTTCTAACAATTCCAAAAATTCATCGGACATAGCTGCACAACGAACGCCTGTACCCGCCAGAATCACCGGTCTTTGTGCATTTTTCAGCTGCCCCAGAATTTGCTTCATTATTGACCCAATATCTTGTTTACCGAGTTCTGCTAATTCCGCTTTGGTGTTTTCGCTTACGTCATTGTCGGCCAGCAAAGTTTGGGTATCCCTGATGTCCCATCCTGCCAGCTCATCTGGAGCAATCAGCGTACTTTGCACATCAACCGGCACATCGATCCAAACCGGCCCAGGCCTACCATGGGTTGCAAGGAAAATCGCCTTATCCAATACCTCTTTGGTTTTTTGCGGATCTTGTAAAACCGTCGCATATTTGACGACAGTTCTAGCCATGGTAACGATGTCGACTTCCTGGTCGCCAAGTTGGCGCAATGGCAATGGATAATTCATGGCCAGGGTTTCACGCTTAACTTGGCCGGATACTACTAACATACCGATTGAATCAACATAGGCGCCAAACACCCCGTTCAAAGCGTTGATGCCGCCCGGCCCGGTTGTAACGTTGACGACGGCTAGCCGGTTGCTGACCCGGTAGTAGCTTTCCGCCGCGATGGCCGCGCCCTGCTCGTGGTGAAAGCAAATTGGTGTGAGCAACTTGTTTCTGGCAAATGCGTCATTCAAATGCATGGCTCCCCCGCCGGTTACCAGGAATACATGCTTTGCCCCAGCCTCCACACATCGAGACGCGATATAGTCAGCTACACGTTGATTTTTTTGAGTCATTGTGGATTCACCCGCAAGAAGCACAGGATAGTCGCCGCTATATAAGCAAGCACCTCCCGGTTCAAGGAAGGTTGCACCCCCACCCAAAATGTATTTCTCATTACCTTGTTGGTGTTCAACAGCTCACCAACAACACGAAAGTGACGTCCCATCATGTAAGGTTGGCAAGTCAAATTGCCGCCGAATAACAAACGCGTTCCGATTTTGTGTTGTTCCAGATAGCGTATTAGGTTGGCACGTTGCACAGCTGATGGGTCTTTGATGGTAATGGGGAATCCAAACCAAGCCGGCGAAGCAAAAAACGCTGGCTCAGGCAACAGCAAATACGCTTCGCAGTTAGCGAGCCCGGCTTTCAAAAATGTGAAGTTTTCCTGACGACTCGCCACAAAGCCAGGCAATCCGCTTAATTGGGCCAAACCGCACGCCGCCTGCATATCAGTAATCTTCATGTTATAGCCTGCGTGAGAATACGTATATTTATGGTCGAACCCGAAAGGCAGTTCGCCTAACTGATATTCAAAACGTTTGCGGCAAGTATTGTCGCGCCCCGGCTCGCAAAAGCAATCCCGGCCCCAATCGCGAAACAACTCCAGAATTCGCTTCAACACGCCGTTGCTGGTAAACACCGCACCGCCCTCGCCCATGGTGATTTGGTGGGCCGGATAAAAACTCAGGGTACCGATGTCGCCAAACGTGCCGACATGGTGAGTTTCACCGGCTTGGATGGTTTTGCCCTGGGCATCGACAATCGGTTCGAAGGGCGTGTAAGTCGAGCCCAAGGCGTCGCAACAACCCTCGATCAGCCACAGGCCATATCGCCGCGCCAATTTTATGATCGCCGTCAAATCGAACGGATTACCCAAGGTATGAGCCAACATGATGGCCTTGGTTTTTGGCGAAATCGCGGCTTCGATTTGATCGACGTCGATGTTATAGGTCGGAAGCACAATATCGACAAACACCGGCACCAAGCCATAGTGAAGCAACGGATTGACCGCGGTCGGAAATCCGGCGGCTACGGTAATCACTTCGTCGCCGGCCTGCAAGGCTCGTCCGCCCAATTGCGGTGAGGTAAGTGCGGCTACCGCCAACAAGTTGGCGGATGAGCCAGAATTGACGGTTAGCAGATGCTTGGCGCCGATAAAGGCGGCCAATTGTGATTCGAAGTCGCAATTGAAACGCCCGGTTGTCAACCAACCGTCCAACGATGATTCAACCAGATGTTGCAACTCTGGCACGCCAACCACCTTACCCGACGGCGCTATCGGCGTGACACCCGGCAAAAACTCCCGGGCGGCAAACGCCAGTTCGGCATAGCGCCCGACCAAGCCGGGAATTTCCGCGCGTAGAGCATCCAATTCGGTCGACTGGCTCATACGGACCCGCCCGATTGGTTGTAACAGTCGATTTGGGTCCAACACCGGCTTTTCATATCGCGTCCCGCTTGATGATTTTCGTACCTGTCCAGGTTTTTTTTCCAAGGCCCGATACAAATTCCAGTAACCATGCCAGCCCAACCTGGCTCTAGCTTTGCTGGAATCCGGGGTCAACAGATACGCCTCATGCTGTTGCTCATTGGCATCGATTTGCTTGCTCAACTTCGGCCAACGCTCCACTACGCAATCAACAATCCAGCCCACGCTCTGATGTGCATAGTGCCCTGGGCCAAAACTCCACGCCTCGGCATAGCCTTTTCTTTCCCGGTACAGGCATTCAGCCAATAATAGATGACCAGCCAGCGGCTCCAGCACATGCGGCCAAGACCTGCTCGCCAGCGGATTTCTGAGTACAATAGCCCGGTTGCCGTCCAAAGCTCGCACCAAATCCGGCACTAACCTATCCTGAGCCCAATCACCACCGCCAATCAGTTTACCTGCTCGGGCGGTAACAATTGCAACAACGCCTTGGTAGAAATAACTATTGCGATAAGCAGCCACCAAAATCTCCATGCACGCCTTTCTGCTACTGTAAGGATCATAACCACCCAATCCGTCACTTTCCCGATACGACCACAGCCACTCGCGATTGTCGTGACATTTATCGGTCGTTACCATCACCGTCGGTTTCACACTGGAGCAGGAACGGATAGCCTCCAACACGCGTAAGGTACCCATGACATTCGCTTGGTAAGTAGCAAGCGGATCGGCGTAAGATCGCCTGACCAAGGGCTGTGCTGCCAGATGCATCATAATCTCCAGCTGAGCTTGTTGAACGACCTGGAGTACCGCCGGCAAATCGTTGACATCTCCGATTTGCGCATGCATACCGTCCGCCACCTGTGCTATTCCGTATAGGTAGGGTCGGGGTTCCGGCGTTAGTGCCAAACCCGACACCTTGTCACCCAATCGTTGCAACCATAACGCCAGCCACACGCCTTTAAAGCCGGTATGTCCGGTCAAAAATACCGATTTACCCCACGAGAACGCGGAATCGACTACCAGACTTTCCACAGTGCCAATCCACTGTCCTACAGTTTTTCCAGCTGCAACTTGTCACGCACGTAAGGCGTCCATCGGTTGCCAGAAATCGTCATGTCGATATACCGCCAGCTGTCTCTGTTCAGCCAAGCTTTCCAGCGACCGCCCTTCCCAGCTAGTTTTGTCGTTGTCAATGTAATCAATGACTTTCGGCAATAGTACAAAGAACCCGCATTCACCATATTGTTGTCACCCTCCGGTTCTTCTTGAAAGGAATTAACCCGCTCACTGTCAATATCCAAATCCCCGAACTTGGCCGGCGGAACAGTTTTAGTCACTGTTGCCAGGGTTTTTTGGCATTTGTGAAACTCGATCATTGCGCCAATATTCACGTTGCTGACACCGTCACCATCAGTAAAACAAAAATACTCTTCATCCTTGATATATCCCCTGACCCGTGTCAAACACCCGCCCGTGGCGGTATAGTCACCGGTGTCTACAAAGGTGGCGCGCCATGGCTCGGCATTGTTTTCGTGAACATGCATCCGATTGTTGGCCATATCGAAGGTAATATTGGACATGTGCAAAAAATAGTTGGCGAAATATTCCTTAATCAGGTATCCCTTATAACCACAGCAGATAATGAATTCGTTTATACCGTGGTAGGAATAAATTTTCATGCTATGCCACAGCATAGGTCGCCCGCCAATCTCAACCATCGGTTTGGGTTTAATAAAGGTTTTCGCATAAGCGCGCACCCATACCACCCGCCAAAACAATCGCTTTCATGCTTCACACTCCCTCTGAATCTAAATAGGGTAGCCAAATTTTTGACATCTGATCATCTTACGGATCTAAAACTTCTAACAAAGCAAAAGACGAGCCAGAAAATCAAAGCATTCGACAAATGTTTGTAGCGAGGCACCCTTGATCAATCGCGGTATTGTATAGGTCAACAGCTATCTCGTTGTTCGTTAATAGCTCTGTAAGCTATTTTCAAGCCCGTCTACGCTAGCTATTATGAATACAAGTACACTAAAATATCAGCTTCAAACCCGGCGGCAACGCCTCACCGAAGACTTGTTTTTCCTGTTGTTCGTCCAGTTGTTTGAATTCGGCGACCATGTCTATCCAGGAAGATGGGGATTTAGTTTGTTTGAGCTTGTCGATCACCTGCGTGCGCAGCTGATCGTCGATGTCCCTGGCCCGATCGTCGCAGCGCCTGGCCAGCAAGGTGGCGGCAAAGCCGGCCTGGGTTAGCTTTTTCCAGTCAGCTTTCAGTAGCTGTTGCAGCCAACTCTCTACCGTGGCGGCTGGAATAACCTGATGATTGCTGCCGTGAAATAAAATCCGTCCGCCGATACGGCCGACCGCCCACCAACTTTGCTCGGGTTCCCCGGCTTTTTCCAGACGCTTTAGCAGCCATTCGCCCAGTTGAATTTTATCGGTAATTGTCAGTCTTTCCAGCGCCGCCGCCAAACGCACCATATCTTCGTAACCGCGTGTCGCCAGTTGCTTAGAGACGCCGGGCTGGCGCGCGGCAGCCGGGTTGATGTATTTAGCGATGTCGTTAAAGATGCGTTGCTGGGCATCCGCACTCAAGCCGCCGGCAACGCGCCGCCATAAGGTCCACCATTCGGCCCAGTTTTGCTTTTCGTTGACGAATTGCAAGCCTTCCGCATATAGCTTCCAAAGCTGCTCTACCCGCCAATCGTCAAGCGGGTAGCCAAAACCTGGCCGCAGGCAAAAGCCGGCCAGACTTAACCAGAGGCGTTCGTGCTGTTCGCTCCTCCGCCGATATTTACTGCCTTCCAACAAGGCCGTAAACAACTCGCGCAGCAACGGGGTTTGCCAGTCGCCGCGCGGTGCAGCGAGAACTTTTTCCAGCTCGGCGCGCAAAATTTTTACAGCCTGCGGATCGACTTGTTTGGATTTGGCGCCGAATACGGCCTGAATTTTTTCCAGCGCTTGCGGTAATTGACTAGGTAATTCGGCATTGACGGTTGTTTGGGCTTTTTTGCGAATTTGAAACTCTACATCCCAACGCTGGTTGGAGTCTGCCACCGCTACGCACTGCAATTGCAAAGTACCGACTTCGGTATATGTCGCCAGTAATTGCACCGCCACTTCGGTTTTCAGTTGGCCTTCGAACGCCACTGCCAACGGCGGCAGACTGTGGAAGCGCTCGTCATCCAGCTCGACTATTGCGCCGGGCTGGTAAGTTCCGTCTCCGCTGCTCGACAACAAATGAAAACGTACCGGTTGGCCCACCCGGAGAGCGAATTGCCGATCACTTAACAAAATCTCATGACCTTCCTCGCTTCCTTTCGGCAGGATACAAACGCCATGCCCCCCAGGCTTACCATCACCACTTTTGGCCGCGGCATCAACCAGCAGAAAATAACTACGGGCGGCGCCACCGCCGATTTTCAACTTCTTGTCTCGGCGGGCAACCGCATAACTGACCGCGCCGTAAGCCACCGCCAATTCCGGATGGCTGTTATCCAGCAATAAGGGGGGGTGCCCGCCGCGCCAACCGGCTAATAAATCGATTAAGCGTTGCACCATGGCCGGACTGCGAAACACGCCGCCGTTCAGTAATAAGGCGTCGGGGACTATTTGATGCTCTGTGCCCGTTCCACTGAACGCCATTTGCGCAGCCTGGGCATGCATTTGCAAAAAGGCGGCAATATGCTTACTGATAGCCGGCTCCGCCGCGTAAGGCAAGCCAAACTCCACTACGCCGCTACGCTTCCTATCCGGTAGGTCTTGCAAACCGGACATGGGTAAAAAGCCATCCAATGCAATTTGCTTAACCTCTTCTTTGCTCAGCGACGTACTTTTTGTGCCGCCAATCAACCTGGAGCCGCCACCCAACAAGGTTATGGCAACCTGCTCGGGCGCGTCGTCGGCTAATAGCTGTTCCTTGGCGATCCGGCATTGCTCCAGCAATTGCGATAAATCGGCAGTCGAGAGTTTTTTATCGCCGGTTCGCAAGCGGCTTTCCGCTAGATGCGCCAGAGCCAGGTCAATATTGTCGCCCCCCAACATCAGGTGGTCGCCGACACCTATGCGCGTCAGCTTAGGCTCGTCAGCCCCCTGCTCAATCTTGATCAAGGTCAAATCGGTAGTACCACCACCGACATCGCAAACCAGCAATAAGCGCCTATCGGCCAGACTGGATTTGATGGTACCGGCATGCCGGCGCAGCCAGTCGTAACAGACTGCTTGCGGCTCTTCCAGCAATCTTACACCGCTCAAGCCGGCCATCTTGGCCGCCTCCAATGTTAAGGATCGCGCGGACTCGTCAAAGGACGCTGGCACCGTAATCACCACTTCCTGAAGAGCAAGTGGTGCTTTGGGAAAACGGTGCTCCCAAACGGCGCAGACATGTCTCAAATAACTAGCACTGGCTTCCAGCGGCGAGACTTTAAATACCGAGTCGTCACTGCCCCAGGGCAAAATGGCCGCGCTGTGATCGACTGAGGTGTGCGACAACCAGCTTTTAGCGCTAGTAACCAATCGACCTTGCGACTTTGCCCCCAACAAGCGCGCCGCTTCACCAAGCACAGCGCCTTTTTCCTGAGTCAAAAATCCGGCTTCTTCCGTTATTTCGCCTGGCGCGGGATGGTATCGCACCGACGGCAATAGTGGCTTGGCGCTCACTTCGCCTGGCGCGATCAACTGAGAAATTTCGAACAAGTGAATAGCTTTAGCAGGGTCGCCTATATCGGAGTACGCGACCACCGTATGGGTGGTACCTAGATCGATTCCGACCGAATAAGTAGCAGTGTAGTTTTTCAAAAGGACTTAGTATGTTTATTCTAATTATGTAGGGCAGCCTGACAAGTATTCAAGCAGGCGCGCGCGAGCGCCTATTTTAGTCGGCTTTCTGATCGAACACTCTCGTTTTTCTAGATAGCACTATCCAAACCGTGGTTGCCAAGTGAAATAAATTTCCACCAAGAACAATCTTTCGATGTGTTTCGAATAAAATGCTTGCGCGCCTAATGTTTGCGATGTTACTTTCCGCCTACGGCAACCATCAGTGCATTGCATTACTGAATGCGCCCACCGAGAACAAGATCTAGCGCTGTAAAGTAGTCGAGTCTGAATCAAGACCAGGCACCGCAGCAATTATTAACCAACTTGAGCGAGTTAAATTCATGCTTATTAAACCATCCGCACTAGCCGGCGTCGTGTTGCTGGCCGCCAGCCAATCAACAGAGGCAGTCGTCATCAATTTCGACTACACCTACGACGGCGGATTTTTCTCCGGCAGCAACGCAAGTAGACGAGACATCCTGGATGCCGCAGGCGGGTTTTTGGGAGGTATCTTAACCGACAGCTTGACTGCGATTACATCCGGCGGCATCAATAATTTCAGCGCGGTATTTCAACGTCCTGATACCGGCGCCAGCACGACTCTGAGCAATTTCAGCGTGGCAGCCGACACACTCACGGTGTTTGTGGGTGGACAGACCATGGGCGCCGGCAACCTGGGCTATGGCGGCTATGGCGGTTACAGCGTCAGCGGCACCCAAGATTTTTTGACCAATGCAGCACAACGTGGACAGTCAAATACGACCGGCCCGTCAGCAACTGATTTTGCGCCATGGGGTGGTCAATTGACCTTCAGCAGTTCGGCAAACTGGTATTTCGACCCGGATCTTTCTACCTCCGAGACATTTAGCGGTAATGATTTTTATTCGGTGGCACTGCATGAGTTGGGCCACTTATTGGGCCTAGGCAGTTCGGACTCGTGGGATAATCAAGCCTCAGGCTCCGGCTTTACCGGTGCTAATGCGGTAGCGGCTTATGGCGGCAATGTACCACTGGAGGGCGATAAGGTTCATTGGTTAGAGGGCACCAAAAGCACGGTAAACGGGATTGAGCAAGAAGCCGCCATGGACCCTACTTTGCGCGTCGGCACGCGCAAAGTATTTACGCAACTCGACCTCGCCGCGCTGAAAGATGTGGGCTGGCAAGTTTCGGTAACCGCTGTGCCGGTTCCTTCCGCCGTTTGGCTATTTGGCTCTGCTTTATTGGGTTTTATTGCCAGCAAACGTAAGCAGCATTTGAATTTCTAGCCAATTCATCACTGTCGCGCCGGACACGCCAATTGGCTAATAAAACCGGCGCGATAAAGCGATTAAAACTTATTGACTGACACCTGATAAAAACGGCACAAAACTGACCCGCTCTATTACTTCATCCTCAAAGCCCTGCTCGGTGCGGGTTACCCGATGTAATTCCTGCATCCCTTCCAGCCCGACCGGAATCACCATTACACCGCCCACAGCCATTTGCTCAAGTAAGGCTTCCGGAATTTCCGCCGGTGCGGCGGCAGCTAATATCCCATCATATGGCGCGTGCTCCGGCCAGCCCCAGCCACCATCGCTATGCTTAAAACCCACAGTCTTGATACCCAACTCCCATAGGGTATCCCGGGCTTTTTTCATCAACGGCGCAATCCGTTCCACCGAATAAACTTGCGCTACCAGCTTCGACAATATTGCGGTTTGGTAGCCGCAACCCGTACCAATTTCCAGTACTTTGAGCAGCGGACCTTTCTCCAATAGCAATTCCGTCATTTTGGCAACGATATACGGCTGCGATATAGTTTGATTGTGGCCGATAGGTAAGGCAGTATCCTCATAAGCGCGACTCTCCAAAGCTTCGTCGACAAAAATATGCCTAGGTGTGTCAGACATTACCGCCAGGACTTTACTGTTATAGATGCCTTGCTCGCGCAGCCTAGAAATCATCCGTTCCCTGGTCCGCCGAGAAGTCATGCCTATACCCTGGATGCGTCTACTCATACGAGCGCCTCCATTGCCAGCCATTCGCTCAATCCCTCCAATCGTTCATATCGCGTTAAATCCAACTGTAACGGCGTTACGGACACGTATCCGTTTCTTATCGCATCAAAATCAGTACCTGGCCCCGCGTCTTGTTCGCTGCCGGGCGGTCCCACCCAGTAAATAACCTGCCCCCGCGGATCATGGGAACGTATTACTGGTTCCGCTTTGTGCCGCTGCCCGAGTCGGGTAGATTGATAACCTTTTAATTCAGCAATCGGTAAATCAGGCACGTTGACGTTTAACAAAGTGTCTTCCGGCAAGGGATGAGCGAGGATTTTTTGCATTATTGTCACAGCCACATGTGCCGCCGTATCGAAATGTTTAGGGTCGCTGGATGCTAAAGAGATAGCCACCGCAGGCAGCCCAAGAAAACGCCCTTCGGTAGCCGCAGCCACGGTGCCCGAATAAAGCACATCGTCGCCAAGATTGGCGCCATGATTGATACCGGCGAATACCATATCCGGTTCGTTCGCTAATAGTCCTGTAATCGCCAGATGAACGCAATCCGTCGGCGTACCATCCACCCTGACAAAACCGTTTTCACATTGAGTGGCGCGCAAAGGCATATCCAGGGTTAAAGAATTGCTTGCGGCACTCCGGTTTTTATCTGGCGCCACTACTGATACGTTGGCGTGTTGACGCAGAGCTTCGGCCAATGTGTTGATGCCTTGCGCTAAATAACCGTCGTCGTTGCTGATTAGTATGTGCATACTGCCGTAAAACGCTTTAAAATTCCCGCATAGTAGCAAAAAAAGCGCAAAACCAGCAGCTTACGTGACAAAAAAAACCACTTCCGCAGACGATGTCCTCTTGTTTCGAAACTCGATCGGCAAAGTCCAAACCATAGACACCAATACCGTTATTCTTAAGCCTGATAAGAAACCGCGGCCAATGCCTTCATTTAAGCCGCTCGAGCAGGTTGATCCGTTACAAAAAGATGTTGAGGGTAGCTTGGAGACCCTGTTCCAAGAAGACAAGATCGCCTTCCTGGTGCCAGGCATGCAAAAAAGCGTCATCAAAAAGCTTCGTAAGGGGTATTACGGTCTGGATGCCGACATCGATCTACATGGCTTAAGCAGCCGCGATGCACAACAGCAATTATTGCGCTTTTTACACTATTGCGTTGAAGACGGTTATCGCTGCGTGCAAATCATTCACGGCAAGGGCTACAACTCTACGGACAATCAGCCAGTCTTAAAAAATGATATTAATCTCTGGCTACGCCAACATAAAGATGTCCTGGCGTTTTGCTCCGCTCCCCCCAAGGCTGGCGGTACAGGTGCATTGTTCGTACTGTTACGCTTATCAGAAAAATTTGTGACATCCGAAGACGAGCCTCAATAACGCCCGTTTAGGCTACTCCAAAATCTCCCGCCTCTACCCAAACAAACGCAACTCCGTTCGCTATATTTTGCTTTGCCTTGACTTGTCCGGCTTGTTGCTCTAGTTTTTCAGCATTGCTGCTCCTTATCATGAAAATAATAACGAAACCAACGCCATGACCACAAATCAACACCAGCGACCTCTCCAAACCACAGGAGAAATTGGCGTTTCTACGCAAAGCACTATCGAAGCGGGGATTTTCAACAATGAGCCTTAACATTGGGATCGTGGGTTTAGGCAGAATTGGTCGCGGGGTATTAAGAGGAAATTTCGCACAAGAAAAAGGCGGCAGATTCGATATACGTGTAGTCTGTGACGTAATGGCTATCGATCACGTTGCTTACCTGTTAGCAAACGATAGCACCTATGGCCGCCCCCCATTTAATGTAGATTGCGATGGCGACGATTTAATCATAGACGGCAAAAGAGTTCGCTATCAGAAGGTAGACCGGCGCCGTAGTTCGCCCGAGGACGGCAGCTGGGAAGTATTGCGCCAATTTGATCTCGATGTATTATTTGACGCCACGGGCACCGCCACAATCCATGATTTCCGCTCATTGATAACGCAGGAAGTCGCTAAAAAAATCCTTTGCACTTGGAATGTCAGCGGTTGCGATATCAGTGTGGTATTCGGAGTAAATCATTCGGCGTACGATCCATTACACCATGACGTCATCTCGGCCAGTACCTGCACGGGTAACGCTCTGGTTCCTATCTGTCATGTACTTGATAAGCACATTGGCATCAATTTCGCCCGAGCCATCACTATCCATCCGCAACTTTCAGATCAACGTGTATTGGATGGTTATCACGCATCATCCCAACTTGGCCGCGGGTGCGCGTCTTCCATTATCCCAACCAGCACGAACGTAGGTAAATCCACGACATTGGTATTACCAAGACTGGAAGGCAAATTGGACGCTATGTCCTACAGAGTGCCAACTGCAATTGTCTCAGTTATTGATTTAACAGCCACTCTTTCTAGGAAAACGTCACTAGAAGAATGTGTAGAACTGTTTGAAGACTACGCCAACAAACAATTAGCAGGAATTATTCATTGTGACTATGGCGCATGGGGCCATCAAAAGGCTAGCATCGACTATATGGAAACCCAATATTCCGCAATATTGTTGATGCATCATCTGACTGTCAGCCAAGGCCACCATCTCGGCCTATCTTTAATGCACGACAATGAGCACGCATACTGCTGCCGAGTATTAGACGTATTGGGCATTTTATAAAACTAGGGGCTGTTGCCATTTTGTCATAATCCCTTTGAAAATCGATTGGCGAGCCATATTGATTGAGTTTTCAATCAAACGATAGCTAGCGAATGCCACGCCAACTGCTTACAGATACCCACTGGGAAAAGCTAAAAACGATTATGTTGAGTTTCAGCATTTACGACAAACCCGGTCTTCGGCAAACGGTCGAAGGGATTTTTTATCGCTTGCGTGTTGGCTGCCCTTGGCGAGACTTGCCCGTCGCTTTTGGCAAGTGGAATGCCGTGTACAAGCGCTTCAATGCCTGGTCACTGCAAGAAAAGCTGAGGGGTATCTTTCAAGCGCTAGTGATTGAGCCTGATTTGGAATGGCTATTTATTGATGGCAGCATTATTAAAGCCCATCAACACAGTAGCGGCGGCGCCCATGAAAATCCAACAGCCATCGGGAAATCGGTCGCAGGCAACACGACCAAAATCCATATGGCGGTTGATGCCGGTGGACTTCCCATCCAGTTCTCGATTACGGGGGGCGAAGTACATGACTGCAAAGAAGCGCCGGAATTTGTGGCCAAGCTCCCCCAGGCGGGCTACATGATTGCAGACAAAGGGTATGACAGCGAGCCGTTACGGATTCAAATTCGAGACCAAGGCACAGTCCCCATCATCCCAAGAAAACAAAATTCAATAGTCGGGAATGAGGAAATGGACTGGTGTCTCTATAAATATCGCCACCTCGTTGAAAACGTATTTGCGCGACTGAAACATTTTAGAGCTATTGCCACCCGATATGACAAACTAAAACGCAATTTTGAAGGTGCTATCGCCCTGGCTTGTGCATTTATATGGTTACCGATGTGAAACGGCAACAGCCCCTAGTGCCCGCAAGTTTACCGAACACTCAATGAAACCCGATCACATTCTGGCAGAATGAACCGAATAACAAGCTTCTCAGCGGCCTCTTCACCGGATGCAACAGTTTTGATTCTGGGCAGCATCCCTGGAAAAGCATCCCTGGAGGCTAATCGATATTACGCGCATCCACAGAATCAATTTTGGCCTATCATAACCGAACTTCTGGAACTCAATCCTAGTAGCTCATACTTAGCGAGAATGGAATCAATCAAATTAGCCGGCATTGCACTATGGGATGTAGTTAAGTCATGCCATCGGCACAACAGTAGTCTCGATGCAAAAATAGACAAAAACAGTATTGTTACGAATGATTTTCCAGGATTTTTCCTAAACCACCCCTATATTACGCATATATTCTTTAATGGCTTAACTGCAGAAAAAACCTTTCAAAAGCATGTTCAACCTTATATATGCACAGATCGGTTTACGTACCACCGATTACCCTCTACAAGCCCGGCGCATGCAACGATGGCTTTTCAACAAAAGCTGGATAGTTGGCGCATATTAACAACAGCAATAGCAGAAGCCACTTACAGCGAAACAATAGAGACTTCAAAAACAAACCAAACAAGCAGACCAAGAAATATATTCTAGGAATATAAATTAACGCTGAACAGTACACAAACAAAAACGGCAGAGAAGCCGTATAGCTAATCTGCCGCTACAAGCCCAATATTAAATACCCAATGGCATTTATTCTTCAGTTTGTACAGGCTCTGGCCTATCTACCAACTCGACGTAAGCCATAGGTGCGTCATCACCAGGCCGAAATCCGCACTTAATAATCCTCAAATACCCACCGTTTCTGGACTGATACCTTGGACCAAGCTCGTTAAATAATTTCGTTACAACATCTCTATCACGCAACTTAGAGAACGCCTGGCGACGTTTCGCGACAGAGTCGTTTTTAGATAATGTAATCAAAGGCTCAGCGATCACACGCAACTCCTTTGCTTTTGGTAACGTTGTCTTGATTAACTCGTGTCTAAACAAAGAGCAAGCCATGTTGCTAAATAGCGCTTTTCTGTGGCTACTATTTTTATTTAACTGTCTTCCAGATTTACGGTGTCTCATTTTTCAAATGCCTTATATTCAAATTCCAGCTTGCGATTGATCAGCCAGATTTTCAGGTGGCCAGTTTTCCAAGCGCATACCCAATGACAGACCTTTAATTGCAAGAATATCTTTAATTTCCGTTAACGACTTCTTACCCAGATTAGGTGTCCTCAACAACTCCACTTCGGTCCGCTGAATCAGATCGCCGATATAGAAAATGTTTTCCGCTTTTAGGCAGTTGGCAGAACGAACCGTCAACTCCAAATCGTCTACAGGGCGTAGCAAGACTGGATCGAACGACTCTTCCTCAATTGCCACCTCCTCATGTATCTGTTCGTTAACTTTTTCAAAATCTACGAAAACAGATAACTGGTCATGAAGAATCGAAGCGGCCAATTTGATCGCCTGCTCAGGATCAACCGTACCATTTGTCTCCAATTCTATAACGAGCCTATCCAGATTGGTGCGTTGCTCGACACGAGTGCTTTCTACATGATAAGCGACCTTTACTATAGGACTAAACGCCGCATCAACCATTAAAACACCGACCGGCGCGTCGTCATTCATCTCTTTCCTCAGACTGGCAGGAACATAACCCCGACCTCTCTCAACCTTAATCTTGATGTTGAGTGAGCAGTCTTGATTGTTGATGTTTGCGATTATCAGATCCGGGTTTACTAACTCCACATTATGGGGTAGTTCAATATCCCGAGCAGTTACGACACCAACACCCGATTTAGCCAGCGTGAGAGTCACTTCATCCTTAGAATGAACGACGACAGCAAGTTTCTTAAGGTTCAGTATGATATCTATGACATCTTCTTGAATACCTTCTATCGTGGTGAATTCATGCAACACGCCTTCGATAGAAATTTCTGTAACTGCGCAACCTGGAATTGAAGACAGCATGACCCGCCTCAAAGCATTGCCTAAAGAATGCCCGAAGCCGCGCTCCAGAGGCTCGATAACGATTCTCGAGTGGTTGGCCGAGTCGTTAATCACCTCGACAAGTCTAGGCTTAAGTAGGCCAACAATAGAACTCTGCATAATTTAAATCCTGGACTTATTTATTACTTAGAATAAAGCTCAACAACCAGCTGCTCGTTGATGTCAGAGCCTAAATCCACGCGATCAGGCACAGACTTGAATGTTCCACTCATCTCTTTGGAATTAACTTCTACCCAAACTGGAAAGCCATACTGCTCGGCAACAATCAGCGAGTCTTTAATACGTTGTTGGCTCTTAGCTTTTTCTCTAACCTTAATTACATCGCCGGCAGCGACTTGGTATGAAGGTATATTAATTAATCTATCGTTTACCAAAATCGCTTTGTGAGACACCAACTGCCTTGCTTCCGCTCGGGTAGCAGCGTAGCCCATACGGTAAACAACGTTGTCCAATCGAGACTCTAAAAAATCAAGTAAATTTTGACCAGTAGCGCCTTTTTGTAGGTCAGCAGCTTTGTAATAGTTCCGGAATTGCTTTTCCAAAACCCCGTATATGCGGCGCAAGCGCTGTTTGGCGCGGAGCTGCATAGCATAATCAGAATTCCTTGTACGCTTAGCACCATGTTGACCAGGTCTTTGTTCTAATTTACATTTGCTTTCCAGAGATTTACCTCTGCTTTTCAAAAATAAATCAGTACCTTCCCTACGACTCAGCTTGCAAGCAGGACCAAGATATCTTGCCATTAAATTTACTCCACTATCCTAAACACGACGTTTTTTGGGTGGACGGCAACCATTATGAGGTATGGGAGTAACGTCCACGATATTTGAAATTTTGAACCCCATACTGTTCAAAGAGCGAACAGCAGATTCCCTACCAGGGCCGGGACCCTTAATCATAACATCCAGATTTTTCATACCGTATTCCTGAGCTACCGCTCCTGCTTTCTCAGCAGCCACCTGCGCTGCGAAAGGTGTGCTTTTGCGTGAGCCACGGAAACCGGATCCACCAGATGTAGCCCAAGATAACGCGTTACCTTTTCTGTCTGTAATAGTAACGATTGTATTGTTAAAGGAAGCGTGGACATGAACGATACCGTCCGCTACTTCTTTCTTAATACGCTTTTTAACTCGATTCTGGGTTGCCATCAAAAATGCCTATCTAGATGTATTTATTTAGTAACTGACTTGCGCGGACCTTTACGAGTCCGAGCATTTGTTCTGGTTCTTTGTCCTCTCAATGGCAAACCACGGCGATGCCTGATACCACGATAACAACCCAGATCCATTAATCTTTTAATATTCATTGAGACTTCTCTGCGAAGATCACCTTCAACAGTCATCGCAGAAATAACCTTACGTATAGATTCAACTTGATCCTCAGAAAGGTCTCGAATCTTGACGGTTGGCTGAACCCCAACTTCATCGCAGATATTTCTAGCAGTTTGCCTGCCAATTCCATAGATAGCAGTCAACGCTATCTCCGCATGCTTATGGTCAGCCACGTTTATACCGGCAATACGAGCCATTCAGATACTCCAAAAACAGTACTATAAGGTTAAACAGGGGATTATATCACCCTGCAAAATAAATCACAAAAACAAGTTAGCCTTGACGCTGTTTGTGTCTGCCATCTTTACAGATAACTCGCACAACGCCGTTTCTTTTAATTACTTTACAACTTTTGCATATGGCTTTTATTGAAGCTCGTACTTTCACGGCAAACTCCTGGAAATTTTAAGATTTTTTCAAATTGGCTTTTTTCATCAAGCCTTCGTATTGCTGCGACATTAAATGCGTCTGCATTTGCGAAATAAAGTCCATCACAACAACCACAATGATAAGCAAAGAGGTGCCACCAAAAGAAAAAGGCACATTCCAATAGACGATCAGAAACTCAGGCAACAAACATATCAATGTGATGTAAACAGCACCTATCAAAGTGAGCCGCGTCATTACCTTATCAATATAACTGGTAGTATGAGCCCCCGGCCTAATTCCAGGCAAATAAGCGCCTGATTTCTTAAGGTTTTCCGCGGTTTCCTTTGAATTGAAAACCAGAGCGGTATAAAAGAAACAAAAGAACACAATAGCCAACGCATAGCATAGAACATACACAGGCTGACCGGGAGAAAGCACTGACGAAATATCCTGAAGCCAAGAAAAGCCATCAACATTCCCGAACCATCCTGCTATTGTCGCGGGAAATAAAATAATGCTTGATGCAAAAATCGGCGGTATCACACCTGCCATATTCAACTTTAGCGGCAAAAACGAACTCTGCCCAGAATAGACCTTGTTGCCTTGCTGCCTTTTTGGATAATTAATAGTTATCCGTCTTTGTCCTCTTTCAACAAAAACAACAACACCCGTTACAACTATCGACAAAGCGAACAACACAACAATAAACGCCCCATTCATTTCACCAGTACGCGCAAGCTCAAGGGTTCCGCCAATTGCGGAAGGCAATCCAGATACGATACCGGCAAATATAATTAGCGATATACCATTGCCTATCCCCCTTTCCGTAACCTGCTCCCCAAGCCACATTAAGAATATCGTACCGGTGACTAAAGTAATAGTTGTTATAAGTACGAAACTGATACCAGGCTGGATAACAACTGCTAGACCACCCGCAGTTTGGTTTTGCAAGGCTACCGAGATGCCTATCGATTGAAACATCGCCAAAACGACGGTGCCATAGCGAGTGTACTGAGAAATTTTTCTACGCCCGGACTCACCTTCTTTTTTTAGCTGTTCCATAGCAGGTATAACAATAGTCATAAGCTGCATAATAATAGACGCTGAGATGTATGGCATTATACCCAGCGCAAACAGGCTCAAACGCATCAACGCACCACCGGAAAACATGTTAAACATGTTTAATATAGAACCCGACTGCTGCTCAAACATTATTGATAATGCTTTTGGATCTATCCCCGGAACAGGGATATGAGCGCCGATTCTGTATACGACAAATGCGCCTAAAACAAACAACAATCTTGACTTGAGCTCACCAAACCGAAATGTGCCCGCAGCAACATCAACTCCTTTAGCACTCACTTAAGCCTCGACTTTGCCACCAGCAGCTTCAATAGTTAACTTTGCACCAGCCGTAACGCCAAGTCCTTTTAAAACCAAAGACCGAGTAACTGTTCCAGTATTCACTACTTTAACTTGTTTTGAAAACACCGGGATAATGTTCTCACTGATCAGTAATTGAATATCTACAATATCAGCCTGAAGAGCATCAATTTCAGCCAAACGAACCTCGGCAGTAAATTTCTTTGTTCTGGACGTAAAGCCAACCTTTGGAAGTCTACGCTGCAAAGGCATCTGACCACCCTCAAAGCCCACTTTATGAAACCCCCCGGAACGGGCCTTTTGACCTTTATGACCTCTACCGCAGGTTTTACCATCAGTAGATCCTATACCACGCCCGACGCGCTTTGCCTTTTTTCTGGCGCCGCATGCAGATTGTATTGTGTTCAGATACATTAAACTTCCTCAACCTTTAGCATATATGCTATTTTATTGATCATCCCGCGGTTTTCGGGGGTGTCGATAACCTCAACGACCTGCCGGATTCTGCTCAAACCCAATCCTTTTAAACACTGCTGATGACTCTTTAAGCGACCATTTTTACTTTTTGTCATCATTACGCTTAATTTTTTGCCACTCATATCGTTTTACCCTGTTATTTGATCAACAGATAAACCGCGCTTTGCTGCGATTTTCTTAGCGTCATGCATTGCGGTCAAACCGTTAATTGTCGCCCGCACAACATTGATCGGGTTACTCGTACCGATACATTTAGCCAGTACATTATGCACACCGACGACCTCGAATACGGCGCGCATAGCACCGCCGGCAATGATTCCGGTACCTTCTGAAGCCGGTTGCATGTAAACCTTAGCCGCACCAGTGTTAGACATAATTGAATATTGTAACGTACCTTCTTTCAACGCCACTTTGCGCATGTTCTTTCTAGCCTGCTCAAGAGACTTTTGAATCGCTACAGGCACTTCTCTTGCTTTTGAAACGCCATAACCAACACGCCCGTCGCCGTCACCGACGACCGTAAGCGCCGCAAAACCAAAAACTCGACCGCCTTTAACTACTTTTGCAACACGTCTTACCGAAACCAATTTTTCCTGTAATCCGTCTGTACTACCTTGAGATGGTGCTGTTGCCATGCTATTCCCCTAAAACTTCAAGCCAGCTTCACGCGCAGCGTCTGCTAACGCCTTTACGCGGCCATGATATTTAAAACCAGAGCGATCAAATGCGACTTCAGTTACACCAGCCGCAATCGCTCTTTCAGCAACGATACGCCCTACCTCAGTAGCGGCTTTAATATTACTCGTGTTACTCAAACCCGCCTTTACATCAAGTTGTAATGTAGACGCTGCCGCGAGCGTAGCTGTACCATCGACACTGAGAACCTGCGCGTAAATATGCTGGGAAGTCCTATGTATGGTCAGTCTATTTACATTTAACTTTTTGATTTTGCAGCGTAATCTCAACGCTCTTTTTAATCTCGATGACTTCTTATCCATCACTTCACCTATTTCTTTTTGGCTTCTTTTCTAGCCACGTATTCGTCAGCTATCCTCACACCCTTCCCTTTGTAAGGCTCGGGCGGGCGAAAAGCTCTGATCTCAGATGCGACTTGGCCGACCTTCTGCTTATCACTGCTCTTCACATGCAACTCAGTTTGCGTTGGTGCTTCAACGGTAACGCCTTCGGGAATTAAATATTCGACAGGGTTTGAATAACCCAAGGATAGAGTTAAAAGATTGTCTTTAACTTGCGCCCTATAGCCGACCCCAACCAACAACATCTTTTTGACGAAGCCTTCGGAGACGCCTTTTACCATATTGTTAATTGACGCCCTAGCCGTACCTGCGTGGGCCTTAGCACCTTTTACACTATCGTCCCATTTGATTCTGATTACGTTAGATTCAATTTCAAGATCAACTGCATCGCACAGATCAAACGTAAGCCGACCAAGTTTACCGTTAACTACCATTTGCTTGCCGTCAACTTTTACATCAACGCCTGATGGCAAAGTTATAGGCGCATTAGCTACTCTAGACATGATATACCTCTTTTTTATTTAACAGACAGTGCAAATGACTTCGCCGCCATGCCCTATAGCACGCGCAGCGCGATCAGTCATCACACCATTAGAGGTTGAAACTATGGCTATGCCTAGACCACCTAGCACTTTCGGCAACTCATCTTTAGACTTGTATATTCTAAGCCCGGGACGGCTAACTCGCTTAACGCTCTCTATAACAGGAAGCCCGTTGTAATACTTTAGCTCAACGGTCATTTCTGTATGACACCCGGTAATTTCGGTTTTAAAATCAGTAATATATCCCTCATCTTTCAATACCTTAGCGATAGCCAGCTTTAACTTCGATGAAGGGATTTTTACACTCTTTTTGCCAGCAGATTGACCATTTCTAATTCTGGTTAGCATATCTGCTATTGGATCTGTCATACTCATTTTTCAATTCTCCAAAACTTAAACAGAACTACCAGCTAGCCTTTGATAAACCGGGAACGTCGCCACGCATCGTGGCCTCCCTCAATTTATTTCTACTAAGACCAAATTTTCTGTAGTATCCATGAGGACGCCCCGTCAGATTGCATCTATTACGCAATCTGGACTGACTGGAGTCTCTAGGTAGTTTTTGAAGTTGAACTTGAGCGCTCTCTTTCTCTTCAAAGGAGCTATTTGGAGACCTAATTATTTCTTTTAATTCGCTTCTTTTTGCCTGATATTTTTTTATCAAGCCCTCACGCTTTACTTCGCGCGCAATCATTGATTTTTTAGCCATGCCGATACGCCTTAGTTTTTAAATGGAAAATTGAATAATTTCAACAGCGCCAAACCTTCTTCATCTGTTTTAGCCGTTGTTGTGATACAAATATCCATACCACGGAGCGCATCAATCTTGTCATAATCTATTTCCGGGAAAATAATTTGCTCCTTAATTCCCATAGAATAGTTACCACGACCGTCGAAGCTCTTAGAACTCATGCCTCTAAAATCACGTATTCTAGGTATTGAGATCGTAATTAATCTATCCAGAAATTCATACATTTTATCGGCGCGTAAAGTAACCTTACAACCGATTGGCATGTCGTCGCGAATCTTAAACCCAGCAATAGATTTTCTAGCCAATGTAATCACTGCCTTTTGTCCTGATATTTTTTCCATATCAGAAACAGCGGACTGCAGAACTTTTTTGTCTGCAATAGCCCCGCCGACGCCCATATTAAGCGTTATTTTGGTGAGCTTCGGGACTTGCATTATTGTTTTGTAGCCAAATTGCTCCTGCAGAGCAGGAACAATTTCGGTTTTATATTTATTTTGTAGTCTAGCCATAGCCTTATTACCTTAGAGACCAACGTTTTCGTTCGTAGATTTAAAAAATCTGACTTTTTTCCCATCATCAAGAATTCTAAAACCCACTCTGTCGCCTTTTTTTGTTTTTGGATTAAATAAAGCAACATTTGAAATGTCAATTGGCATGTTTTTATCAACAATACCACCAGAAACACCGAGATTTGGGTTACCTCGCTGATGCTTCTTAACTAAGTTAATACCTTCGACTAATATCTTGTGGCCTTCAAGCACCTTACTAACTTTCCCTAGCTTGCCTTTATCTTTTCCAACTATTACGATGACTTCATCGCCTTGCTTAATCTTTTGCATCTTTGGACCTCTACAATACTTCTGGCGCTAGAGAGATAATCTTCATGAATTTATCGCCTCTTAATTCACGAGTAACCGGCCCAAAGATACGAGTACCAATTGGTTGTAGTTGGTTATTTAAAATTACCGCGGCATTACCGTCAAAGCGTATAACCGAACCATCGGCCCTACGAACACCTTTACGAGTTCTTACAACCAAGGCATTATATACATCGCCTTTTTTAACCCTAGTGCGCGGCATTGCGTCTTTGACGCTCACCTTGATGATGTCGCCGATGCCAGCGTAGCGGCGGTGCGAACCTCCAAGGACCTTGATACACATGACCTTTTTTGCGCCACTGTTATCGGCGACGTCAAGGCTAGTTTGCATCTGAATCATTTTTAAAATCCCAACTAAAATTATTGATTATCTATTGGCAGCTTCTAAGACTTCCAACAGCTTGAATGCCTTATTCTTAGAAATAGGACGACACGAGGTAATAGAAACCACATCGCCTTCTTGGCATATATTGTTTTCGTCGTGAACGAGAAGCTTAGTGGATCGTTTTATATACTTTCCGTACACAGGGTGCTTTACCAGCCGCTCAACCAAAACCGAAGCAGTCTTATCCATTTTGTTGCTAACAACACGACCAGTTACCTTACGTACAGTATCTAGATTTTCGCTCATATCTATACTCTTGCCATTTCACTTAGAATAGTACTAATGCGGGCAATGTCTCGCCTCACCTGCTTAATTTGACTCGACTTGCTAAGCTGTCCAGTTCCCTTTTGCATTCTCAAATTGAACTGCTCGCGAGACAACTCCAAAAGACTGGAATTCAACTCTTCTTTTGTTTTGCTTCTTAAATCTTTCGCTTTCATTACATTATTGTCCGTGTAGAGAACGTAGTTTTCACAGGCAGCTTAGCAGCGGCCAGCTCAAAAGCCTCTCGCGCTAATTCCTCGGAAACACCTTCAATTTCAAACAGCATTGTGCCGGGCTTGATCTGAGCAACCCAGTATTCTACACTACCTTTACCTTTACCCATACGAACTTCTAATGGTTTTTTCGTAATAGGTTTATCTGGGAAAATTCTGATCCAAATTTTCCCACCCCGTTTCACGTGACGACTAATCGCTCTCCTCGCGGCTTCAATTTGCCGGGCGGTCATTCTACCACGGCTAACTGACTTCAAACCATACTCCCCGAAGCTCACTGACGAACCACGCAATGCCGTACCGTTATTTCTACCGGTATGTTGTTTGCGAAATTTTGTTCTTTTTGGCTGAAGCATCTCTTATATACCCCTTCAACTATTTTTTTGAGTCGGCGTTCAATGACGCTGCATGAGCATCCATATCAAAAACCTCACCCTTAAATATCCAAACCTTAATACCGATAATTCCGTAAGTGGTTTTCGCTTCAGCCGTTCCGTAATCAATATCAGCCCGCAACGTATGAAGCGGCACACGACCTTCGCGATACCATTCCGTTCTGGCAATTTCAGCTCCATTTAGCCTGCCAGCAACAGTGATTTTTATACCTTCAGCGCCTAAACGCATGGTGTTCGTCACAGCTCGCTTCATCGCTCGGCGGTACATGATCCGCTTTTCTAACTGTTGAGCTATGCTTTCTGCGACTAAATACGCATCAAGCTCTGGCTTACGAATCTCTTCGACGTTTAATTGGACAGGAACCCCCATCATCGCGGATATGCTCTGCCTTAACACATCGATATCTTCGCCTTTTTTACCTATCACAATCCCAGGACGAGCGGTGTGTACAGTAATATTGGCATTATTCGCAGGGCGATTTATTTGCACCCTGCTAACAGATGCATGAGCTAACTTTTGTTTGATATATTCTCTAACCTTCAAATCCTGCAATAGAAATACAGGGTAATTCTGGCTATTTGCATACCATCTCGAAGTCCAGTCTTTTACTATCCCGAGACGAATCCCAGTGGGATGTACCTTTTGTCCCATTTGCTACCTCTATTTCTCTGCTACTTTAATTGTTATATGACAAGTTCTTTTTAGGATGTGATTTGCACGTCCTTTCGCCCTTGCGCTAACTCTCTTTAACGTTCTGCCTTCATTAACGAATACAGTCGAAACCTTTAATTCGTCAACGTCCGCACTTTCGTTATGTTCCGCGTTAGCTATTGCCGACTCTAGAACTTTTTTGATTATCGCAGCAGCTTTCTTAGAGCTGAAACTAAGCAAATTCAATGCTTTTTCAACAGGTAACCCGCGTATTTGATCCCCCACAAGCCGTGCTTTTTGCGCAGAAAGAGGAGCATTACTTAATTTAGCCGAAACTTCCACATTCACTCCTTATCTTGATTTCTTGTCTGCTATATGGCCTTTATAAGTCCTTGTAGGTGAAAACTCACCCAGCTTATGCCCGACCATATTTTCTGAAATCAATACCGGCACATGCTGCTTCCCATTATGTACCGCAATAGTCAATCCCAGCATATCAGGGCTGATCATTGACCTTCTAGACCAGGTTTTAATCGGTTTCCTATTATTCGCTCTCACCGCTTCTTCGACTTTTTTAAGCAAGTGATGATCTATAAATGGACCTTTTTTAATTGAACGTGGCACGTCAAATACCTCTTATTTTTGCTTACGGCGTCTGACAATCATATTATCAGTACGTTTGTTTTTTCGAGTTTTATAGCCTTTTGTTGGCGTCCCCCAAGGAGAAACAGGATGTCTACCACCCGAGGTTCTGCCTTCACCACCACCATGAGGATGATCTACGGGGTTCATCGCCACACCTCTAACAGTAGGTCTAACACCGCGCCATCTTTTCGCACCTGCTTTTCCTAATGAAATAAGATTGTGCTCAGAGTTTGAGACCTCACCAACTACGCCTTTGCAATCTGAAGGAACTTTTCTCATCTCTCCAGAGCGTAGCCGGATAGTGACGTATGCGCCGTCTTTAGCAACCAATTGAACAGAGGTTCCTGCGCTTCTAGCTATTTGCGCGCCTTTTCCTGGCTTTAGCTCGATACAATGAATTGTGGTGCCCAAAGGCATATTTCGCAGAGGCATACAGTTGCCAGGTTTAACCGGCGTTGTTTCCCCGCTCAATATCTCTTGACCAACCTCTATCCCTTTTGGAGCGATTATGTATTTGCGCTCACCATCTTTAAAAAGAATCAGCGCAATATTCGCAGTTCGGTTGGGATCGTACTCAATACGCTCCACCAATGCTGGGATATCAGTTTTGTCGCGCTTAAAGTCTACTATCCGGTAGAATTTTTTGTGTCCACCACCAATATGCCGAGTGGTTATCCTACCAAGATTATTACGACCGCCAGTATTGCTTTTTTTGTCAAGTAGTTGCGCAAATGGCTTACCCTTATGCAAATCATTATTTTGTACACGCACTACAAACCGAGAACCCGGAGATGTCGGTTTTGATTTTAGAATAGCCATGCTCTTCTACCGCTCCTTATTTGCTTTAAAGTATTATGCTGTCGCTAATTCAATGTTATGACCAGGCTGAAGCTTAACATAAGCTTTTTTCCAGTCGGATCGCTTACCCAATGTTCGTCCGAATCGTTTTACTTTTCCTTTAACATTCAGAACACGAACGGCAGCTACTTCAACACCAAACATCAGTTCAACAGCATTTTTAATCTGCAATTTTGTTGCAGATTTTTTAACTTTGAATACAAACTGATTACTTTGGTCCGCAGCGTTGGAACTTTTCTCCGACACAATTGGCGCATACAAAACACTTGCTAATTTGATCTGCTCAATACTCATGCCAAACGCTCCTCAATCTGTTTCAGCGCTGTTGCCGTAGCAATCACCTTATCCGCTGAAACCAAAGACACCGGATCCACACTACTTGGAGTGACTACCGCTATATAAGGAATATTTCTCGCTGCCAAAATTAAATTTTCATTTAGGTCGTCCGCAACCACCAGCAGTCTTTTTGCATCGATACCCTTTATCTTGCTTAAAAAGTCTTTTGTTTTTGGTGTTGCCGGCGTTATGTCGTTGCACACAGCCAATCTACCCTGCCTCAACAACTCAGAAAAAATAGATCTAATACCAACCTTGTACATTTTTTTGTTCAATTTCTGATCAAAAGATCTTGGTTGAGCAGCAAATGCTACACCACCTGTCCGCCACACCGGGCTTCTGGTTGTTCCAGCTCGCGCACGACCTGTACCTTTTTGGCGGAATGGCTTAGCGCCGCCGCCACTCACAGCAGCACGATTCTTCTGGCCTTTAGTACCCGCCCTTGCTGCTGAAAGATATTTGGTTACCAGTTGATGCACCAGGGTTTCGTTAAAATCCTGTCCGAACACTAATTCGGAGACATCTAGCGCCTGTACAGACTCTTGATTATTGATTGCAGGTATTTGCAAAGTCATAAATTAACCTTTATTTAACATTTTTACTGCAGGCGTGATAACTACATCACCACCCTTGGCACCAGGCACAGCGCCTCTGACTAAAATCAGGTTCCGCTCAGCATCTACAGCATGGATAGTCAAATTCTGTATCGTAGTTTTAACCGCTCCCATATGCCCGCACATTTTTTTACCCTTAAACACGCGGCCCGGAGTTTGGTTCATACCACTAGATCCAGGCACCCGATGGGAGCGTGAATTACCGTGCGTCGCGTCTTGCGTTCTGAAGTTATGGCGCTTAACAGTACCTGCAAAGCCTTTACCGATACTTGTACCGGACACATCCACTACCTGCCCAGCCTCAAACACGTTAACTTTTAACTCTGCACCTGCCGAAAACTCGGCGGCTTCGCTCTCGCTAAGTCTAAATTCCCACAAACCACGTCCAGCGGTCACATTGGCAGATGCGTAATGCCCAGCCATTGCTTTGTTGACTTTTGAAGACTTCACATCACCCGCCGCTACCTGAATAGCGCGATAACCATCAGTTTCAACGCTCTTCACCTGTATGACTCTATTGGAGTCTACATGAAGTACGGTAACTGGTACCGAAGAGCCATCTTCGCAAAATATTCTGGTCATACCACATTTACGACCAATAAGACCTATTGACATCTGCCAATCCCTCTAAATTATTACTTGCTGCTATTTAAGCTTAATTTGAACATCAACCCCAGCCGCCAGATCCAACTTCATCAGGGCGTCAACGGTCTTATCGGTTGGCTCAACGATATCAAGCAACCTCTTGTAAGTTCTCAGTTCATATTGATCACGAGCATCTTTGTTAACATGCGGTGAAATCAATACAGTAAAACGTTCTTTTCTAGTAGGCAAAGGAATGGGGCCCTTTACTTGGGCGCCCGTTCTCTTTGCTGTTTCTACTATCTCACCCGCCGACTGATCAATCAATTTATGATCAAAGGCTTTTAATTGGATTCTGATAGTTTGATTAGCCATCTTGATTACTCGATAATAGAAGCAACAACACCCGCACCCACGGTGCGACCACCTTCGCGAATCGCAAAACGCAAGCCGTCTTCCATCGCAATCGGTGAGATAAGTTTTACGGTAACGGCGATGTTATCGCCAGGCATAACCATTTCCACGCCTTCTGGCAAATCTACCGCACCGGTTACGTCGGTCGTTCTGAAGTAGAACTGCGGACGATAGCCATTAAAGAATGGAGTATGACGACCGCCCTCTTCTTTAGACAGGACGTAGATTTCCGCCTTGAAATGAGCGTGCGGCTTAATGGAGTTAACGTGCGCCAATACTTGACCACGCTCCACGTCTTCTCTTTTAGTACCACGCAACAGCACACCGACGTTATCGCCCGCTTGACCTTGATCAAGCAGTTTGCGGAACATTTCCACACCTGTGCAGGTCGTTTGAACGGTATCTTTGATGCCGACGATCTCGACGGCTTCGCCTACTTTGATGATACCCCGCTCAACACGTCCGGTTACTACGGTACCGCGACCTGAAATTGAGAACACGTCTTCGATAGGCATCAAGAATTTGCCGTCGATCGCGCGCTCTGGCTCAGGAATGTAACTGTCCAACGCTTCAACCAAGCGAACTACGGATTGTACACCAATTTCGCTTTGCTCGCCTTCTAAAGCTTTCAATGCGGAACCAACGATAATGGGAGTGTCGTCTCCTGGGAATTCGTATTGATTCAACAGCTCGCGAATTTCCATTTCAACCAGCTCAATCAACTCAGCGTCATCTACCATATCGGCCTTGTTCAAGAACACAACAATGTAAGGCACACCGACTTGACGTGATAACAGAATGTGCTCGCGCGTTTGCGGCATAGGACCGTCCGCAGCAGAGCAAACCAAAATCGCGCCGTCCATTTGGGCAGCACCGGTAATCATGTTTTTAACGTAGTCAGCGTGACCAGGGCAGTCAACGTGGGCATAGTGACGGTTGGCTGATTCGTACTCTACGTGTGACGTAGAAATGGTTATACCGCGCGCACGTTCTTCCGGGGCGTTGTCGATTTGATCAAAAGCCTTAACTTCGCCGCCTTGCAGCTCCGCCATGACTTTTGTTAATGCCGCTGTCAATGTGGTTTTACCGTGGTCAACGTGACCAATGGTGCCTACGTTTACGTGCGGTTTCTTTCTTTCAAATTTTTCTTTAGCCATGATTCAATACCTGATATGTAAAAAATTTAAGATACTTTTCTAATAATCGCTTCCGCAATGCTTGCAGGTGCTTCGTTATATCTTTCAAACTGCATACTGTACGTTGCTCTGCCCTGAGTCGCCGACCTAAGATCCGTGGCATAACCGAACATTTCGGCAAGAGGGACTTCGCACTCTATTACCTTTCCGGCCGGAACATCTTCCATTCCGTGAATGACACCTCTCCGTCGATTAATGTCACCCACTACCTCACCCATATAATCCTCGGGTGTTACCACCTCGACTTTCATAATGGGTTCAAGCAACGCAGGATTTGCAGTCTTAGCCCCATCCCTGAAACACATAGATCCTGCTATCTTGAAAGCCATTTCATTCGAATCGACATCATGATATGAACCATCGAATAAACTAACCTTTACATCAACAACCGGAAAACCTGCCAAAACGCCATTTTCCATTTGCTCTTGCACACCCTTGTCTATGGCCGGGATATACTCCTTGGGAATAGCACCGCCAACCAACTCACTCACAAATTCATAACCAGTGCCCGGCTCTTTTGGCTCCAACCGGAGCCAAACATGCCCGTATTGACCCTTGCCCCCAGATTGCCTGATGAATTTTCCTTCGCATTCCACAGCACGCCTTATAGTTTCCCTATAAGCAACTTGGGGCGCCCCAACATTTGCGGCAACATTAAACTCTCTTCTCATCCGGTCAACGATAATTTCAAGATGCAATTCGCCCATTCCTGAAATTATTGTCTGACCCGACTCAGGGTCGCTACCAACTCTAAAGGAGGGATCTTCTTGCGCAAGCTTAGCCAGCGCAGCACCCATTTTATCTTGATCAGCTTTTGTCCTAGGCTCAACAGCCACAGCAATTACAGGCTCTGGAAACTCCATTTTCTCAAGCAGAATTGGCTTTTCAATATCACAAAGAGTATCACCAGTGGTGACGTCTTTCAGCCCGATCAGCGCAGCGATCTCGCCAGCCCTCACTTCGTTGATTTCGACGCGACTATTGGCGTGCATCTGAACAATGCGTCCTATTCTTTCTTTTTTACCTTTACCGGCATTCAAAACCGCATCTCCAGACTTTACCAAACCGGAGTAAACCCTAAAAAATGTCAAGGTTCCAACAAATGGGTCAGTGGCTATTTTAAATGCTAACGCTGAGAAGGACTCATCATCAGAAGCATTACGAGTCGAACTAATGCCAGCATCTGACAGACCTTCTACGGGCTTTATATCGAGAGGGGATGGCAAAAAATCAATCACACCATCAAGAACACACTGCACACCTTTGTTCTTAAAGGCCGACCCACAATAAGCCGGAACCAACTTATTCCGCAGAACCTGCGCCCTTATACCCAGCTTTATTTCTTCGTTTGTCAAAACACCTTTTTCAAGATATTTATCCATTAATTCTTCGGACGCATCTGCAGCGGCTTCAATTATTCGCTCGCGCCAATTTACAGCAGATTCTTCCATTTCTACTGGAATTTCCGTTTCCGTAAAACTCACACCCATGTTGGCATCTTCCCAATAGATTGCCTTCATTTTCAGCAAATCTACAACGCCTTTAAAGCTCTCTTCCGCCCCGATCGGCAACTGCATTGGGATTACATTGCTACCAAGCCGAGATTTAATTTGCTCAACAACGCGCAAAAAATTTGCGCCGGAACGATCCATCTTGTTTACAAATGCCAGCCTTGGCACATGGTATTTGTTTGCCTGGCGCCAGACCGTTTCCGACTGAGGCTCCACCCCGCCCACAGCACAAAAAACAGCGCACGCACCATCCAAAACACGCAAAGACCGTTCCACTTCTATAGTGAAATCGACATGCCCAGGCGTATCTATAATATTGATTCGATGCTCCGGGTATTGTTTTTCCATCCCCAACCAGAAACACGTAGTCGCAGCAGAAGTAATTGTTATACCCCTCTCCTGCTCTTGCTCCATCCAATCCATTGTCGCAGCACCATCGTGGACCTCGCCCATCTTGTGCGAAACCCCGGTGTAAAACAGTATCCGCTCGGTCGTGGTTGTTTTTCCGGCATCTATATGCGCCATAATGCCTATATTACGATAACGCTCTATAGGCGTCTTACGAGCCACAACAACTACCCTGCTTAACTTTTCTTACCAGCGATAATGAGCAAACGCTTTATTAGCTTCAGCCATTCTATGCGTGTCTTCGCGTTTCTTTGCAGCCGCTCCTCGACCCTCAGAGGCATCCAACAACTCACCCGCCAACTTAGCCGCCATGGTTCTTTCGTTACGCTTACGCGCCGCATCAATCAACCAGCGCATAGACAGCGCCAACCTTCTGGCAGGACGCACTTCGACAGGCACCTGATAAGTAGCACCGCCAACCCGGCGAGACTTAACCTCAACGCGCGGCTGAACGTTTTCCAATGCTTTTGCAACCAAATCTAAAGATTCTTTATGACCTTTACCTTCGATAACATCCAAAGCACCGTAAACAATTTTCTCAGCGACAGACTTCTTACCATCCTCCATAATCATATTCATGAATTTTGACAGCATATCGCTACCAAAACGCGGATCTGGATTGATGACTCTTTTTGCAGCAACTCTTCTTCTTGACATCTGTTATCAACCTTTATTTCTTAGGTCTTTTCGCGCCATATTTGGAGCGACCACATTTTCTATCCTTAACACCAGAAGTATCGAGACTCCCCCGAACCACGTGATAACGCACACCAGGTAAATCTTTCACACGACCACCCCGAATCAGCACCACAGAGTGCTCCTGAAGATTGTGCCCTTCACCACCGATATAGCTACTTACTTCGGCCCCATTGGTCAGCCGCACCCTAGCAACCTTACGCAAAGCCGAGTTCGGCTTTTTCGGGGTTGTGGTGTAAACCCTGGTACAAACCCCGCGCCTTTGCGGACAAGCCTCCAACGCTGGAACGTTAGTCTTTTCTATTTTTTTAGCACGAGGCTTACGGACCAATTGATTGATCGTGGCCATTCTTAACTACTCCGAATATGCAATGTTTAATAAGCAATAAAGGAATCTGCGCGATCACAGATCAATACAGCTCCGCCCAAACCTATTGGCTGATGTGAGCAGAGCATGATACCTTTACAATAGACCTAGGTCAAGTGTTTTTAAGGTTCTCTACTCTACATTCAAAGCTTGTTTCAACGCTTCCTCCACATCGACCGCTTCAATGGTCTGGGTAGAAGCTTCTGAACCGGAACCAGAGTCCGCCGCTCTTCTCTTACGTCGTTGTTCATGGTAGGCCAAACCAGTACCCGCCGGTATGAGACGACCAACAATGACGTTCTCTTTTAAGCCATTCAAGCTATCGCTGATACCTCTTACCGCCGCATCTGTCAACACCCGAGTCGTCTCTTGGAACGACGCCGCCGAAATAAATGACTCGGTAGCCAACGATGCTTTCGTGATACCCAGCAACAAAGAATCGTAACTAGCCGGAATCTTACCTTCACGTTCAACTTGGTCGTTCACTAAGTTAATCATGGTACGTTCTACCTGTTCTCCTTTGACGAAATCCGTGTCTCCAGAGGCGGTAATCTCGACTTTTCTGAGCATTTGGCGGATGATTGCCTCAATATGCTTGTCGTTGATTTTTACACCTTGCAGACGATATACATCTTGAATTTCTTTTACCAGGTAGTCGGCCAATTCTTCGATACCGCGCAGTCTTAAAATATCATGCGGGGTCAGCTCACCTTCAGCGATGGTTTCGCCTTTATCAACAAACTCACCCTCGAATACGGTGATATGCCGCCACTTTGGAATTAGGGTTTCGTATTGCTCGCCTTCCGAATCCGTGATGATGACGCGCTGCTTACCCTTAGTTTCTTTACCAAAGGAGACCATACCGGTTGCCTCCGCCAAAATAGCAGGGTCTTTGGTTTTTCGTGCTTCAAACAGATCAGCAACCCTTGGCAAACCACCGGTAATATCCCTCGTTTTACTGGATTCTTGCGGAATTCTCGCTAAAACGTCACCAACCTTTACTTCCCCACCGTCCTTAACCCCAACGATAGCGCCTGCTGGTAAAAAGTATTGAGCTGGAATATCAGTACCCGGCAAATTGATTTGCCCACCTTGCTCATCAAGAAGACGAACCATAGGCCGCAACTCTTTACCGGCTGAGCTTCTTTGTTTAGGATCCGTAACCACTCGCGAGGTTAAGCCAGTGACATCATCTGACTGCTCTTGAACGGTGATCCCGTCCATAAAATCAATCAGCTGAATAAAACCGTCTACCTCGGTGATAACCGGGTGAGTATGCGGATCCCAGTTCACGATAATATCCCCAGCACTGACCGGGCTACCATCACCCACCGACAATACGGCACCGTAGGGAATTTTGTAACGCTCACGCTCACGACCGTAATCATCCATAACCCCAACCTCGCCAGACCGAGATACCGCAACAAGATTGCTCTCTCTGTTCTTAACGGTTTTTAGGTTATTGAGCTTTGCAGTACCGCTGGATTTAACTTGCACGTTGCTAACCGCAGCAGACCGCGAAGCAGCACCACCGATGTGGAAGGTCCGCATCGTCAGCTGAGTACCAGGTTCACCAATTGACTGTGCCGCCACAACGCCCACGGCTTCACCAATGTTAACCAAATGACCGCGCCCTAAATCACGCCCGTAACATTTGGCACAAACACCTTGCCGCGATTCGCAAGTAATCACAGAGCGCACCAACATCTTGTCAACGCCGTTATCTTCCAGAACCGTGACCAAATTTTCGTCAATCATGGTGCCGGCAGGAATCAAAATATTATTGCCGGCGGGATCGGTTACGTCTATCGCCGCGACTCTTCCCAACACCCGATCTGCCAACGGCTCAACCACGTCCCCGCCTTCAATAATCGGCATCATGGTCAGACCGTTTTGTGTACCACAATCAGATTCAGCAATCACCAAATCCTGTGCGACGTCGACCAAACGTCGAGTCAAATAACCCGAGTTAGCGGTTTTCAGCGCGGTATCCGCCAAGCCTTTGCGAGCACCGTGGGTTGAAATAAAGTACTGTAATACGTCCAAGCCTTCACGGAAGTTCGCAGTAATCGGCGTCTCAATAATGGAGCCATCCGGTTTAGCCATCAAACCCCGCATACCCGCCAACTGGCGAATCTGTGCGGCGGAACCCCGCGCACCGGACTCGGCCATCATAAAGATGGAGTTGAACGATTTTTGTTTTACATTCTCGCCTTTTGAGTTGACAACTTCGTCTTCACCCAAACCTTCCATCATTACTTTCGCGACCTGATCATTGGCGCGAGACCAAATATCAACGACCTTATTGTAGCGCTCACCGTCCGTAACCAAACCGGAGGCGTACTGGTTTTGAATTTCATTAACCTCGGCGTCGGCGGAACGAATGATGTCAGCTTTCTTGACGGGAATTTCCATGTCTTCGATACCGAAAGACACCCCGGAGCGCGTGGCATATTTAAATCCCAGGTACATGATCTTATCTGCCAACATCACGGTTTCTTTGATACCGAGATAGCGGTAGCTATAGTTGATCAGCCGGGAAATATTCTTCTTGGTCATGTCGACGTTGACCAATTCGTAAGGCATACCGTCTGGCACAATACCCCAAACGATTGCGCGCCCTACCGTAGTTTTCTTTCTACTGACAATGGTTTCGAAGTCGCCTTCCGGAGTTTTCAATTTCTCGGTGACGCGCACTTCTATTTTACTTTGCAATTCAACAGCTTTAGCGTCAAGCGCTAACATTACCTCTGACAAATCGCCAAATACACTACCCTCGCCTACCGCATTAATTTTCTCACGTGTAATGTAATACAAACCCAAAACCACGTCCTGGGAAGGATTGATTACTGGCTCACCGTTGGCGGGCGATAAAATATTGTTAGTTGCCATCATCAAGGTACGCGCTTCCAACTGCGCCTCAATAGACAACGGAATATGCACGGCCATTTGGTCGCCGTCGAAGTCGGCGTTGAACGCACTACAGACCAAGGGATGCAACTGAATGGCTTTACCTTCGATCAAAATCGGCTCAAATGCTTGAATACCTAATCTATGCAACGTCGGAGCACGGTTTAGTAATACCGGATGCTCACGAATTACTTCTTCAAGAATATCCCATACTTCCGCACCTTCACGCTCCACCATTTTCTTGGCTGCTTTGATCGTCGTCGCTAAGCCACGCAACTGCAATTTGCTGAATATGAAAGGTTTAAACAACTCCAAAGCCATTTTTTTCGGCAAACCGCACTGATGGAGCCTTAATGTCGGCCCCACCACGATAACCGACCGTCCGGAATAATCGACGCGCTTGCCCAACAAGTTCTGCCGGAAACGACCTTGCTTACCTTTGATCATATCGGCCAAAGATTTCAAAGGACGTCTGTTGCTACCGGTGATAGCACGACCGCGGCGACCATTATCCAACAACGCATCGACCGCCTCTTGCAGCATGCGTTTTTCGTTGCGAACGATGATGTCAGGCGCGTTCAAATCCAGCAAACGTGTTAAGCGATTATTTCTGTTGATTACCCGACGATATAAATCATTCAAATCGGAGGTTGCGAAACGACCGCCATCCAATGGCACCAATGGGCGCAACTCGGGTGGCAATACTGGCAACACTGTCATAATCATCCATTCCGGACGATTATTAGAAGCCAGCAAAGAATCGATAACTTTCAGACGTTTCGAATATTTTTTGATTTTGGTATCGGAATTCGTTGCGTTGATTTCTTCACGTAGCGTGTTAATTTCCTCTTTCAAATCAATTGATTTGAGCAAATCATAGATCGCCTCGGCACCCATTTTTGCAACGAAATCGTCGCCGTGTTCTTCAACAGCGTTCAAATATTCTTCGTCGGTCAGAAGCTGGCCTTTCTCCAACGGAGACATGCCCGGATCAATCACGACGAATGTTTCAAAATACAATACCCGTTCGATCGAACGCAATGTCATATCCAATAGCAAAGCAATCCGGGAAGGCAGTGATTTCAGAAACCAAATATGCGCCACCGGGCTGGCCAAATCGATATGGCCCATTCGCTCCCGGCGTACCTTAGATAGGGTAACTTCGACACCGCATTTTTCACAGATAACGCCGCGATGTTTTAGACGCTTGTATTTACCGCACAAGCACTCGTAATCGCTGATGGGTCCAAAAATCTTGGCGCAAAACAAGCCGTCACGTTCCGGTTTAAAGGTGCGGTAATTGATTGTCTCAGGCTTTTTCACTTCACCATAAGACCATGAACGAATCATGTCCGGCGAAGCCAATCCAATCCGGATATTGTCAAAATCATCTGTGCGACCTTGACGTTTTAAGAAATTCATTAAATCTTTCAAGAGCTTATCCCCTTTAAATGTTATCCGATATTGTCCAGAATCTATCTCGCAAAGAACAGAATTAGTCTTGTTCCATTTCGATATTCACTGCCAGCGAACGAATCTCTTTCACTAAGACATTGAATGATTCCGGCATGCCGGCTTCCATTGAATGGTTGCCATCAACAATGTTTTTATACATTCTGGTTCTGCCTGTCACGTCATCGGATTTGACAGTCAACATTTCTTGCAATGTGTACGCGGCGCCATAAGCTTCCAGAGCCCAGACCTCCATCTCACCAAAACGCTGACCACCGAATTGCGCTTTACCGCCCAACGGTTGCTGCGTTACCAAACTGTAAGGGCCGGTCGAACGCGCATGCATTTTGTCGTCCACCAAGTGATTCAGTTTCAGCATATACATGTAACCCACAGTAACTTCACGCTCAAACGGTTCGCCTGTTAAGCCATCGTACAGTACGGTTTGCCCGTGCTCCGGTAAATCGGCCAAACGCAACATGGTACGAATATCTTCTTCCGAAGCCCCGTCGAAGACCGGGGTCGCCATCGGTACACCGGCAACCAAGTTGACCGCCATCTCTAGAATTTCTTTATCGGTAAACGAATTCAGATCTTCCTTTCGGCCGCTGCAATTGTAAATTTTCTCCATGAAACCACGTATTTCCGCGACTTTTGCTTGAGCTTCCAGCATCTTACCGATCTTGATACCCAAGCCTTTAGATGCCCAACCCAAATGCGTTTCCAACACCTGACCAACGTTCATCCGCGATGGTACGCCAAGAGGATTTAACAAAATGTCGACGGGGTTACCGTCAGCGGTATACGGCATGTCTTCAATCGGCACGATTTGGGAGATAACACCCTTGTTACCGTGACGACCAGCCATCTTATCGCCCGGCTGAATACGTTTTTTAACAGCCAAATAAACTTTGACCATCTTCAACACACCCGGCGCCAAGTCGTCGCCCATGGTGATTTTTTTCTTTTTCTGCTCGAAACGCTCGTCGAACTCTTTACGTTGCTGCTCTACATGCTCGGCAACGGTCTCCAATTGCACGTTGACATCTTCGTCTTGTGTGCGGATTTTCAACAACTCGGAAGGCACCAAGCCATCCAGATAATCAGCGGTAATTTCTTCGCCTTTTTTCAAGCCATTCGGACCCTTTTCGGCTTTTTTACCCGCTAACAAGGTTTTTACCCGAGCGAAAATATCGTGCTCGACGATTTTCAGCTGGTCATCCAAGTCCTTCCGGTAACGCTTGATTTCCGCGTCTTCAATTTCCAGAGCTCGCTTGTCTTTTTTCACACCATCACGAGTGAAAACCTGAACATCTATCACAGTACCGCGGACGTTGCCCGGCACTCGTAGCGACGTGTCTTTCACATCGGCTGCTTTTTCGCCGAAGATGGCTCTCAGCAATTTCTCTTCTGGCGTTAATTGCGTTTCACCTTTCGGCGTCACTTTACCCACCAGAATGTCGCCACCTTTCACTTCCGCGCCGACGTATACAATGCCGGATTCATCCAATTTGGATAAGGCTTCTTCGCTGACGTTTGGAATGTCCGCGGTAATCTCTTCCGGACTGTGCTTGGTTTCGCGAGCGACACAAGTTTTTTCTTCGATATGAATAGTGGTAAAACGATCTTCTTTTACCACACGCTCGGACACCAAAATCGAGTCTTCAAAGTTATAGCCATTCCAGGGCATGAATGCTATCAGCATGTTTTGACCCAAGGCCAATTCGCCGATGTCGGTCGAGGGACCGTCCGCCAGAATATCACCGGCTCTGACGATGTCGCCGAGTTTAACCAGTGGTTTTTGGTTGATACAGGTGTTTTGGTTAGAACGGGTATATTTAATCAAGTTGTAAATATCCACGCCTGGCACACCCGCAACGGTCTCTTCGTCATTCGCACGTACTACGATACGCCCCGCATCAACCGCTTCGATACGACCACCACGAGTTGCTACCACGGTTACACCCGAGTCTTTCGCGACGACACGCTCCATACCGGTGCCAACCAAAGGCTTCTCTGCACGTAAAGTGGGAACCGCTTGACGTTGCATGTTCGAACCCATCAACGCCCGGTTCGCGTCGTCATGTTCCAAGAACGGGATGATGGATGCCGCCACGGATACGATCTGCTTGGACGAAACGTCCATATATTGCACGGTTTCGGACGAAGCCAAGGTGAATTCGTCTTTGTAACGACAAGACACCAAGCCTTCAACCAATTTGCCGTTTTCGTCAACCGCCACGCTGGACTGCGCGATAACGTATTCGCCTTCTTCGATTGCGGAAATGTAATCGACCTGATCGGTTACTTTACCGTCGACCACTTTCCGGTACGGAGTTTCCAAGAAGCCGTATTCGTTGGTTCTGGCGTAGACAGACAATGAGTTAATCAAACCAATGTTCGGGCCCTCTGGTGTTTCAATAGGGCAAACTCGACCATAGTGAGTGGTGTGAACGTCACGAACCTCGAACCCGGCACGTTCTCTGGCTAAACCGCCAGGACCCAGTGCCGAAACCCGGCGTTTGTGGGTAACTTGCGATAACGGATTGTTTTGGTCCATAAACTGCGATAACTGGCTGGAACCAAAGAATTCCTTGACAGCCGCAGACACAGGTTTAGCGTTGATGATCTCCTGTGGCATATAGCCCTCGGAATCCGCCAATGTCAAACGCTCTCTGACAGCTCGTTCGACTCGAACCAAACCGATGCGGAACTGGTTTTCGATCATTTCTCCAACAGAACGTACACGTCTGTTTCCCAAATGGTCGATGTCGTCCACGGTACCGTTACCGTTCCTAATTTTGATCAGTTCTTTCAAAACATCGATGATGTCTTCTTTGCTTAGCGTGCCCGGGCCTTCGGTTTCTTCACGCCCCAATCGACGGTTGAATTTCATCCGGCCAACGGCGGATAAGTCGTAACGTTCGTCAGTAAAGAACAGGTTTTCGAATAAGTTTTCCGCAGACTCTACTGTAGGCGGCTCGCCAGGACGCATCATTCTGTAGATTTCCACCAATGCCTCCAGGCGATTTGTGGTGGTATCCAAACGCATCGAATTGGAGATGTAAGGACCTCTATCCAAATCGTTAACATACAGTGTATCGATCTCGCGAACACCCGCATCGATCAACTTCTGCAATAAATTGTCGGTGATTTCGTCATTAACACTGGCCAACAGCTCGCCGGTAGATGTATCGACAACATTATGGCCTAGAATTTTTCCGTACAGATAGTCCCTAGGCACTTCGATTTCAGTGACACCGGATTTTTCCAGTTGGCGAACATGTTTGGCAGTAATTCTGCGACCCTCTTCGATAACAACGTTACCGTCGTGCTTAATATCGAAAACAGCCATTTCACCACGCAACCTATCCGGGATCACGTGAAACATTAATTTTTCGGCGCTCAATGAGAACTTGTTGGTTTCGAAGAAAATTTTGATCATTTCTTCATTTTCATATCCCAAAGCCCGTAACAAAATAGTCGCCGGAATTTTTCTACGTCTGTCTATACGCACGTAAACGGCGTCTTTATGATCAAATTCGAAATCCAACCATGAGCCGCGATAAGGAATGACTCGGGCATTAAACAACAACTTGCCGGACGAATGGGTTTTACCTTTGTCGTGGTCGTAAAATACACCGGGCGATCTGTGCAACTGCGACACAATGACCCGTTCAGTGCCGTTAATCACGAATGTACCGTTGTCGGTCATCAGAGGCAGTTCACCCATGTAAACTTCCTGCTCTCTAATATCCTTAACGACTTTGGTATTAGCAGGCGCGTCTTTATCATAAATAACTAGACGCACTAAAACACGCAAAGGCGCTGAAAATGTAGCGCCGCGCTGTTGACACTCTCTTACATCGAATGCGGGTTCCCCCAAGCGATATTTAACATACTCCAATACGGCATAGCCGGAATGACTTACTACCGGAAAGACACTGGAGAATGCGGCATGCAGCCCTTGATTACGCCGTTTATCCGGCTCTATGCCGGACTGCAAAAAATTTGCATACGAATCAATTTGTGTTGCCAAAAGATAGGGAACTTCCAATACTTCGGAACCCTTCCCAAAATTATTACGGATACGCTTTTTTTCGGTAAAAGAATAGGCCATATTGCTTCTATACCTTCGTCGTCAGAGATTATTTACTACTGTTTTAGAAACAGTAAAAGGCCGACGGCAAAATGCCGTCAGCCCGGTTTGATAGGCTTATGCCTGGTATGCAGCCAAGATGCTTATTTGATTTCGGCAGTTGCGCCAGCTTCTTCAAGCTCTTTTTTCGCCGCTTCGGCTTCGGCTTTGTTAACACCTTCTTTAACAGTAGTAGGTGCGCCTTCAACAGCGTCTTTCGCTTCTTTCAAGCCCAAGCCTGTCAAACCGCGAACCGCTTTAATAACCGCTACTTTGTTTTCGCCGAAACCGGTCAAGATAACATCGAACTCGGTTTGCTCTTCAACAACAGCCGCCGCTACAGGAGCTGCAACCGCTACTGCCGCAGCAGCAGAAACGCCAAACTTTTCTTCCATCGCTGAAATCAGATCAACGATTTCCATCACAGTCATGTTAGAGACTGCTTCCAAGATGTCTTGTTGTGAAATTGCCATTGTATATTCCTCTAAAATTAATGAGTTTTAACTGGTTAACGCGAGATTATGCCGCTTCTTTCTCGTCTCTGATTGCAGCCAGAGTACGTGCGAGTTTCTCAACCGGTGCTTTCATGACCGACATCAGCATACTGATACCTTGATCACGGGTTGGCAATCTTGCCAATCTATCTAGCTCCGATCCATCAAAAGCCTGACCACCGATTGCCACTACTTTCGCGATCAGTTTGTTATGGCCTTTGGAGAATTCGCTGATGAGCCGTGCAGCGCAGCCTGGATCTTCCATGGAAAATGCCAGTATTAAAGGACCGACCAGCCCTTCCTGCATACATTCAAACTCAGTCCCAGCGACAGCACGTTTAGCCAGTGTATTTTTGACTACGCGCAAATAAACGCCCGTTTCTCTCGCGGTTTTACGCAGTTCCGTCAATTCGGTAACTGTCAGACCCCGATATTCCGCAGCGATCGCGGAATGGGCTTTAGCGGCGAATTCAGCAACTTCCTCTACGACAACTTTTTTGCTATCTAAATTGAGTGCCACATCTACCTCCGGTACTTTCCGATTATCCATCGGATCTATGAAACGCATCTTTCGATGCCCCTTTCACGGTCCCTTTCACCAACTTTGCGGCTCCAGCTCCCGTCTGCGTAGGAAAATTAAGCTTTCGCACCTACGGTCTTTGACGGTTGCCGATAACTCGGCAACCCAAAGCCTTACAACTTGTTAAATTCTTAAATGTCGATACTGCCTTGATCGATCCACAAGCCAGGACCCATGGTCGAGGACAATGCAATCTTTTTCAAATAGACGCCTTTGGCAGCCGTCGGTTTAGCTTTTTTAAGATCTGAAATCAAAAACTCCAAATTTTGTTTGAGCGCAGTTTCATCGAAAGATACTTTACCGATAGAGCAATGAATAATGCCTGATTTATCTGTGCGGTATCTGACCTGCCCTGATTTGGCATTTTTAACTGCTGTTACAACGTCAGGCGTTACGGTACCTACTTTCGGGTTTGGCATCAGGCCTCTTGGGCCTAAGATTTGACCTAATTGACCCACTACACGCATTGCATCAGGTGAGGCAATTACCACATCAAAGTTCATTTCGCCGCGTTTTACTTGCTCAGCTAAATCGTCCATACCAACGATGTCCGCGCCCGCTTCGCGAGCCGCATCCGCATTTGGGCCTTGCGTAAATACAGCAACTCTTACTGTTTTACCGGTACCGTTCGGTAACACGGAAGCGCCACGAACGTTCTGATCAGATTTACGAGGATCAACACCCAAGTTAACACTCACATCCACAGACTCATCAAACTTGCTATTGGCAAACTCTTTTAATAGTGCTACAGCTTCGGCAACCGAATATTGTTTGCTTCTAACTACCTTTTCTTTGATAGCCTTTGCTTTTTTAGTTACTTTTGCCATTACACGCCCTCCACGTTCAAGCCCATGCTGCGAGCACTTCCCGCAATAATTCTTATGGCCGCTTCCAAATTAGCTGCGTTCAAATCTTCCATTTTGGTTTTAGCGATTTCTTCCAACTGCGCACGTGAAACTGTGCCAACTTTATTAGAATTGGGCTTGCTGCTTCCGCTTTTAATACCCACTGCTTTTTTCAACAATACTGACGCTGGCGGAGTCTTGGTAATGAAAGTGAAGCTTTTATCGCTATAAACCGTGATAACAACTGGCAAAGGCAGACCTTTTTCGACTTCCTGAGTTCTTGCATTAAATGCCTTGCAGAACTCCATAATATTGACACCACGCTGACCCAATGCAGGACCAATTGGTGGACTAGGATTAGCCTCACCCGCTTTAACTTGCAGCTTGATGTACGAATCAATTTTTTTTGCCATTTTATACTCCTAACGGGTGCAAACGCTTTTCAGCTCCCCAACAAACAAAAATCCCGGCCATGCAAATGACAGGGATTCGTAAAAATCTCAAATTGTAGGCTAGACTTTTTCAACCTGTCCAAATTCTAATTCAACCGGTGTAGATCGACCAAAAATAAGAACCGATACGCGCAACCGGCTTTTCTCGTAATTGACTTCTTCTATATTGCCGTTAAAGTCTTTAAATGGGCCATCAGTAATCCGAACAACTTCCCCAACTTCAAACAATACTTTGGGCCGTGGCTTATTCACACCCTCTTCGACACGATTTAATATTGCCATTGCTTCCTTTTCTGAGATTGGTGACGGCCTATCTGATGCCCCGCCTATAAAGCCCAACACCCTAGGAACATTTCTTACTAAATGCCATGTTTCGTCATTCAATTCCATTTGCACAAGCACGTATCCGGGAAAGAATTTCCTTTCACTTTTACGCTGCTGACCCATGCGCATTTCAACAACTTCTTCAGTAGGGACCAGAATTTTTCCAAAAAACTCTTCCAGACCTTCGCGTTTTATACGCTCTTCAAGAGCCTGCTTGACTTTATTTTCAAAATTGGAATACGCATGAACGACATACCAGCGAAGCGACATTATTTAATCCCCTGGCTCATCAAAAGCTGAACACCCCAAAACAAAAACATATCTAGCAACCACAGTATTAAGCCGACTATGAATACCATCAAAAAAACCATCAGCGTAGTACGAACCGCCTCGTCTTTAGTGGGCCACACTATCCTTTTGAATTCTTGCTTGGACTCCAGCATAAAGCCCCATAGACCGCGACCCTTAGCAGTAGTAAAAGCAACAGCTATAGCAGCCGCTAAAACAGCCACCAAAACTAAAACGCGGTAAAGAAGCTGCAAATCAGAAAAATAATAGAACGCTGATATGCCAACAACAACAAAAACCAAAGATAAAGCCAACTTTACGATGTCCACCACTGAGGAGACTTCTTCTGCCTGTGCGTTCATTTAGTCAACTTGAATTAAATTATGAAGATTTTCTGAATGGCAGGCCAGGAGGGACTCGAACCCCCAACTTGCGGTTTTGGAGACCGCTGCTCTACCAATTGAACTACTGACCTATTCAGAAAATATTTTTTGAATCAAAAACGGCTATTATTCGATAATAGAAGCAACAACACCCGCACCCACGGTGCGACCACCTTCGCGAATCGCAAAACGCAAGCCGTCTTCCATCGCAATCGGTGAGATAAGTTTTACGGTAACGGCGATGTTATCGCCAGGCATAACCATTTCCACGCCTTCTGGCAAATCTACCGCACCGGTTACGTCGGTCGTTCTGAAGTAGAACTGCGGACGATAGCCATTAAAGAATGGAGTATGACGACCGCCCTCTTCTTTAGACAGGACGTAGATTTCCGCCTTGAAATGAGCGTGCGGTTTAATGGAGTTAACGTGCGCCAATACTTGACCACGTTCCACGTCTTCTCTTTTAGTACCACGCAACAGCACACCGACGTTATCGCCCGCTTGACCTTGATCAAGCAGTTTGCGGAACATCTCCACACCCGTGCAGGTCGTTTGAACGGTATCTTTGATGCCGACGATCTCGACGGCTTCGCCAACTTTGATGATACCCCGCTCAACACGTCCGGTTACTACGGTACCGCGACCTGAAATTGAGAACACGTCTTCGATAGGCATCAAGAATTTGCCGTCGATCGCGCGTTCTGGCTCGGGAATGTAACTGTCCAACGCTTCAACCAAGCGCACTACTGATTGTACACCAATTTCGCTTTGCTCGCCTTCTAAAGCTTTCAATGCGGAACCAACGATAATGGGAGTGTCGTCACCTGGAAATTCGTATTGATTCAATAACTCGCGAATTTCCATTTCAACCAGCTCAATCAACTCAGCGTCATCTACCATATCGGCCTTGTTCAAGAACACAACAATGTAAGGCACACCGACTTGACGTGATAACAGAATGTGCTCGCGCGTTTGCGGCATAGGACCGTCCGCAGCAGAGCAAACCAAAATCGCGCCGTCCATTTGGGCAGCACCGGTAATCATGTTTTTAACGTAGTCAGCGTGACCAGGGCAGTCAACGTGGGCATAGTGACGGTTGGCTGATTCGTACTCTACGTGTGACGTAGAAATGGTTATACCGCGCGCACGTTCTTCCGGGGCGTTGTCGATTTGATCAAAAGCCTTAACTTCGCCGCCTTGCAGCTCCGCCATGACTTTTGTTAATGCCGCTGTCAATGTGGTTTTACCGTGGTCAACGTGACCAATGGTGCCTACGTTTACGTGCGGTTTCTTTCTTTCAAATTTTTCTTTAGCCATTTTGGAACACCCTAACTACGACAAAAACAAACCTAAATCTGGAGCTCATAACCGGATTTGAACCGGTGACCTCTTCCTTACCAAGGAAGTGCTCTACCTACTGAGCTATATGAGCGAGTAATTTACCCCGAAATGGAGCGGGTGATGGGAATCGAACCCACGCAATCAGCTTGGAAGGCTGGAGTTCTACCATTGAACTACACCCGCAGATCCCATAAATTTGGTGGTGGAGGGGGGAGGATTCGAACCTCCGAAGGTAGAACCGGCAGATTTACAGTCTGATCCCTTTGGCCGCTCGGGAACCCCTCCATTACTTATTCGATCAATTATCCTTGTTTCAAAAACCCCAGTCAAGTGTTTTTTTTAATTCAGCTGAAGTAACAATCAAACTCCAATTGAATTCAAATCACCCAAAACCAACGCATCCATGCTTTTCGCTAACTCGCCAAACAAACCCAGCATTCGAGCCTGACCATCACAAGACAAACTGGACAACACATAGTCCGCCACACCCACCCCCGCGACAGGACGACCTATACCAATTCTCAACCTGTAGAAATCACGGGTGTCGATATGAGCAATAATGTCACGCAACCCGTTATGCCCACCGTGCCCCCCGTCTTTTTTCATCTTGACAACGCCCTCGGGAAGCTCAAGCTCATCATGAACCACAAGCATTTCTTCGGACTTAAACTTGTAATATCGCAAAAACTTACCGACAGACAAGCCGCTTTTATTCATAAAAGTCATCGGCTTTAGCAATACAAGCCCGTATCCGCCAATATTGCATTCAGCCACCTCTCCGGAAAACTGACTACTGCTCGACCAACCAGCACCAGCAAGCCCCGCCAGATACTCCACAAACAAAAACCCGGCATTGTGCCGGGTTTTTTCGTACTGCCGCCCAGGATTACCCAGACCAACAATCAACTTAATCATTCAAACAAGACTTCAAACACTATTAGTCAGCAGATTCCACAGATCTTGGCTTGACTATTTGAGCAACCGGATGATCATGCTCAGCACCATGCTGCAACGCTGCAATCTCAACACCAGCCGGCAAAATCAAATCAGACAAATGTATTGTCGAACCAACATCTACACTAGCCAAATCTACTTCAATGAATTCCGGCAAAGCAGAAGGCATACACAACACCTCCACATCAACCATTGCATGATTGACCAAACCACCTTTTTTAACGCCTACCGAAATAGCTTCATTGATAAAATGCAAAGGAACATGAACTTTCAATTTATGCGTATCATCAACCCGCATAAAGTCCATATGCAGCACTATCGGCTTTGCAGGGTGCCTTTGTATATGCTTAAGAACAGCTTTTTCTGTTTTGCCGTCGATTTTAAGATCAAGCACATGGGAATAAACCGCCTCATGCACCAAATGCTTAACCACTTCATTATGATCCAGCAATAACATCTCAGGAGCACCGCTACCACCATATACTACTGCCGGGACCTTACCCTGACGACGAACAACTTTGGCCGCGCTACTGCCCGAGGCACTGCGAGCTTCTGCAACAAATTCAAACACGTTAGCCATTTTTTTCTCCAAAAGCTTGTTCCACAAGCACTACTTTAATTCTTATCAGTCAACATAAAGCGAGCTTACAGACTCGCCCACCGCTATTCGACGTATTGTTTCTGCCAACATTTCCGCAACGCTTAGCTGCCTAATCTTATCAATCCCGGACAATTCTGTAGTTAACGGTATCGTATCTGTAACTACCAATTCATCAAGAACGGAATTTTTAACATTTTCCGCGGCCGCACCAGACAACACCGGATGAGTACAGTATGCAACAACCTTTTTGGCACCATTTTTCTTGAGCGCCCCTGCCGCGTGACACAAAGTACCCGCCGTATCAACCAAGTCATCCACCATGACACAGGTACGACCCTCTACATCGCCGATGATATGCATTATCTCCGACACATTCGGACGCGGCCTTCGCTTGTCGATTATCGCCAAATCAGCATCACCCAGACGCTTTGCGATGGCTCTAGCCCTCACAACACCACCAACATCCGGTGAAACCACAATCAAATCTTCGTATTCTTGCCGCCAAATATCACCTAGCAAAATTGGCGAAGCATACACATTATCAACCGGAATCCCAAAGAATCCCATGATTTGATCTGCATGCAAGTCAACAGTCAACGCCCTGTCAGCCCCAGCATTACCTATCATATCCGCAACCAATCTTGCAGTAATGGGCACCCTAGCCGACCTTGAGCGCCTATCTTGCCGCGCGTAACCATAATACGGCATAACGGCTGTTATTCTCGCCGCAGACGCTCGCCTCATAGCATCGATCATTACCAACAATTCCATTAGATTTTCGTTGGTAGGCGCGCAGGTAGGCTGTATGACAAATACATCCCTACCCCTAACATTTTCTTCTATCTCAACAAAAATCTCGCCATCACTGAAACGACCAACCGTGGCCATGCCGAGGCGCATATTGAGCTTCTTCACAATACCTTCAGACAACGCCTTATTGGCATTCCCGGAAAATACCATTACCGAGGCCTCACGCATTCAAGCACTCCTAAGGAACTATTGTGTGGAGATTATGGCTGGGCTGCAAGGATTCGAACCTTGGTATGCGAGGATCAAAACCTCGTGCCTTACCGCTTGGCGACAGCCCATTAAATTGATTAAACAGATCCTTGTCTTAATTTTTCATGCAGAGGCGAAACATTAAGTCCTCGAGCCAAATAAACTAACCAACTCTGACTCAACTCAGAAAATGCCTCACGCGCCGACTCTTCCGAATCGAACTGAGCAAACACACAAGCCCCAGTCCCCGTCAATCTTGCTTCTGCATATTGAGATAATGCATCCAATGCATTACTCACCGGCTTATATAATTTGCTAACAACCGGAAGACAATCATTCCGCCAATCGCCTGCAATGAAGTCGCGCATTGTGATGGATTTGCTATCTCTTGTCAACTCTTCCGTCAAAAAAATCTGTTTCGTGTTCACATGACAATCCGGCTTGATTACCACGACCCATTGTTCCGGAATCGTTATGGGCTTTAATTCCTCACCAACCCCCTCACCCCAAGCGGTGTATCCATAGACAAAAACAGGCACATCGGCACCAAGCTGCAAGCCCAACTCCATCAACGCTTCTAATGGTAAATGCAGATTCCACAACCTATTCAGCACCACCAGCGTAGTAGCAGCATCGGAACTACCACCACCCAAGCCACCACCCATAGGCAGATTCTTTTCGACATCAATACACACCCCGGATGCATACCCAGTATATTGTCTCAATAAGTTGGCGGCGCGAACGGTTAAGTCTTCGTGTTCCGGGACACCAGGAATTGGATGACGTAAATAAACCCGGCCATTTTCCGCAGGATAAAATGTTATCCAGTCACACAAATCAATAATCTGAAATACTGTTTGCAGTAAATGATAGCCATCTGGGCGACGCCCGGTGATTCTCAGCATTAGATTCAACTTAGCCGGCGCAGGCCATTTCTCACCCCAACCCACCACCTGTTCTTGCATTCCCGTCACGACAAATCCCATTGATCCACTATTAATTTGATTCTTGTCTTATCTTTTTCCGCATTGATTTTTCTCGGCAGTACTAAGGCGTTAACATGCTGAATTTCTCTGAAACCAACCCGCCACCCAGACTGAAAAAATCCATCAACCTGCTCGACAAACGACTGCTCCGGATCAGGCAAGCCAAGCACCCAATACCTCAAAGCGCTCACAGGAATCGCGACACCTAACTGCTCCGCCAGCACCTCTTCTGCAGGCCCGCGAAATTCTTTGTGATTGTCGCCGTCATCCACCGCTACGAAATCAGCTTCGACAGTGATCATCAGCTTACCCTGAGCCAATGGCCCCGAAAGCTCAATATCATCTCTCCCAGAGCGATGCCGCCAACTCACCGACGCAGAAAACGAATCCTTCTCATCAACCAGAGCCAATCGCCCCTCAAAATACCATTGCTGTTGCTGTTGCAACACCCTCATATCTTGCAAACGGTAGGCGTCGCTCGGCTTTTCTGACAATAAAGAACAGCCGGACAAGAACGCCACAGCCAACAAGAACACACCGCCCTTAAAAATCATTGCCCGTTTTGCAAAAAGCGTTTTTTAAACTCCAACAAATATTCGTCATCAGGAGATTTTTTATAAACACTGTCGAAAAGCTCTTTTGCTTCCTTTTTCTCACCCAAAGACCAAAGCACTTCGGCAATATGCGCGGCAATTTCATTTTCCGGCTGCTTCTCGTAGGCTCTACGCAAAAATTCCAGCGCCCGCTCAGGCTTTCCGAGCTTAAACTGCAACCATCCGTAGCTGTCTATTACTACCGCCTCATCGGGCTGCAAACTGAGAGCGCGCTCCAAATATTTGGCCGCCTCCTCATAGCGCTGTGTCCTATCGGTCAACGTATAACCCAACGCATTCAGCGCCCCCACATCGTCCGGCTTTTGCTCTAAAATTTTCTGCAGGTCGGATTCAAGCACATCCAGCTTATCCAAGCGTTCGGCAACCAATGCCCGTGCATATAGTACTTCGCGATTATCGGGCATGTCTTTTAAAGCCAGTGTCAGAACATCAAAAGCTTCCTGGTATTTACCCAATTGATTGTAGAGCTCTGCCTTAACCATCAAGACCCGCAAATGCTGCTCAGGATATTTGTTATCCATGCGCTTGATGCGGGCCTCGATCTCGTCGAAGCGTTTTTGATTCATCAACAAAGACACCGCTGCCATATCCGCGTCGAATGCGTAATTGCCGTCGCTCACCCGATCAAACCAAGTTAATGCCTTATCGGGGTGCTGTTGATCAACTTCAATCTTGCCCAAGTAAAAACTAGCCTGCCCTTCCCACTCGGGATTATTCAGCAACTTCTCAAGTACGTTTTCAGCCTTATCGATCTGGCTTTGCTGCATATATACCAAAGCCAAGGTAAACAGCGTTTCAGCATCATCCGGCTTGTCTTCCAGCACACTCTGGCAAAGCTTTATCGCATCGTCGTAGTCGTGACCGTTAACCAACACTTCCAACAACATCTTTCTCAGCATCCTATCTTCCGGCGCCGCCTTAAGCGCCTTTTCCAAAGAGGCGCGCGCCTTAGACAAGTCGCCGGAGCGTCCGGCCAGCTGTGCCTGCAAGATCACAGCCTTATTCCAATCAGGCTGGATTAACAATGCTTGATTAACTTTCTGCTGGGCCAACTCGTTATTTTGCAGAACCGACGCCAAAACTGCCTGCAAGAAAAACACACTGGCTTGATTAGGATGCTCAACAGCCAACTCTTCCAACACGTCATAGGTAAATTGTGTGCGACCTTCTTTTTCCATCAACTTGGTCATTTCCAGCACACCAGCCTCAAAACCGGCCGGATCATCTGCCAGCATGGCATTGAGATTTTCGACAGCCGCCTTTTGATCTGAATTTTTAATCGCCAGTAACACGGCAAACTTTCTCGCCGCTAAATTCTTACCGTCCTTAGACAACCAAACCGTCAAGGCCTCACGGGTACGCTGCTCGTCTTTTAAAAACAAACCGATTTTGACTGCCCGCTCCGCAATCCGCGGATCATCCACTCGCTTAGCGGCCTGCAAATAAGCATCCATGGCCAAATGGTACTGATTACGCTGCCCTGCCAATTCCGCGGCCATCAGCAAATACAGCACCTCTTCGTCGATCACTGTGTTGCGATTAACTCTGCTTTCCAAACCCTCAGGCTTGACTGGCAAACCTTCTGCCTCAGGCTCTTTCTCAGGAGAAACCGCACATCCTGACATCGATAAAAACATTGCGATGGCTATCCATTTTTTCATGCAATCAATTGACCCACTTTTGAAAAACTATTGTCGATAGATTACCAGAAAAAGCCCCTGAATCAGACTGTCGTTTCATTGTATTTGGACAAAAACAGCGCATTCCTTAAAATAGTGCACTTTTCTTGTGCTATTGTTCGCAACCGATGACTCTTCTTGCCGTAGGGATAAATTACAATACAGCGCCGGTCGCCATCCGCGAACGCTTGGCGTTCCCGACGGACATGCTCGATAACACGCTGAAAAACTTGTGGAATCTTCGCGAAATCAGCGAGGCGGCCATTCTATCCACTTGCAATCGCACCGAATTTTACTATCAGGCCGACAGCGACAACCAATCCTCGTTGGTAAATTGGATAGCCGACACCAAACAGATCAAACCCGCCGACTTCACTCCTTATCTTTACAGCTACAAAGATAGCCAATCGATAAGACATATGTTCCGCGTGGCCTGCGGACTGGATTCGATGATCCTGGGCGAGCCGCAAATTCTCGGCCAAATGAAAACCGCCTACCATGCCGCTTCACAAGCCGGCACCTTGGGTCGAAATCTCAGCAAATTATTTCAACACACGTTTTCCGCTGCTAAAAAGGTCCGCACCGACACCGCCATCGGCTCCAGCCCGGTGTCTGTCGCATTTGCCGCCGTGCAACTGGCACAACAAATTTTCGACAAACTCAGCGAACAAACCGCTTTATTGATAGGTGCCGGCGAAACGATAGAACTCACCGCCCGCCATCTATACCAACACGGCATCGGCCGCATCATCATTGCCAATCGCACTTACGACAAAGCCCATGCCTTGGCGATGCAGTTCAACGGCTACGCGATCAACCTCGCCGAGTTGCCGAATCACTTGGCGGAAGCAGACATTGTCGTATCGTCCACCGCCAGCCAATTGCCGATCCTTGGTAAAGGCCGCGTAGAAAGCGCGATCAAAATCCGCAAGCACAAACCGATGTTCATGGTCGATTTGGCCGTGCCGCGCGACATCGAAGCCGAAGTTGCGCAGCTACGCGATGTTTATCTGTATACGGTTGACGACCTGCAAAACACCGTCAATCAAAACATGGACTCGCGCCGCCGCGCCGCCGAGCAGGCTGAGGAAATCATCGACACTCAAGTCGAACACTTTATGGCCTGGCTACGCTCTCAAGGCGCGCAGGAAACTATCCGCGATTTCCGCACTCAGGCCGAGCAGACCCGCGACGAAGCCTTGCAAAAGGCTTTAGCCCAACTCAACAGCGGCGCAGCCGCCGACGTAGTATTGCAGCGCCTAGCGCACACCTTGACCAATAAACTGATTCACACCCCCTGCGCACAACTACGCGAAGCCGGCGCCAATGAACGCCACGACCTGATCGCGGCTTCCCGCGAAATTTTCAAATTACGATAAGCCACTGAATGAAACCCTCGATACAAACCAAACTGGAAAACCTCGGCGAACGCTTCGAAGAAATCACCGCCCTGCTGTCGCAACCGGAAGTACAAAGCAATCAAAACCAATTCCGTAGCCTGAGCCAGGAATACGCGCAAATCGAGCCGCTGGTAGCCTGCTACAAAACCTACCAGGACAACGAAGCCAATCTGGCATCGGCTCAGGAGATGGCAAAGGACATCGACCCGGAACTGCGCGAAATGGCCAAAGAAGAAATCCAGGCCGCCGAAGCCCAACGCGAGGAATTGACGCAACAACTGCAAATCCTGCTGTTACCAAAAGACCCGAACGACAACCGCAACGTATTTTTGGAAGTACGCGCCGGTACCGGCGGCGACGAAGCGGCGATCTTCTCCGGCGACCTTGCACGGATGTACCAACGCTATGCAGAACGACAAGGCTGGAGCACCGAGATCATCAACGAGAACCGCGGCGAACACGGCGGCTTTAAAGAAGTCATCATGCGCGTGGCCGGCCAAAACGTGTATTCGCAATTAAAATTCGAATCCGGCACCCACCGCGTGCAACGGGTACCGGAAACCGAGTCGCAAGGCCGCGTGCATACTTCGGCCTGCACCGTGGCGATCATGCCGGAAGTCGATGCTGTAGACGAAATCGACATCAATCCGGCGGACCTGCGCATCGACACCTACCGCGCCTCCGGCGCCGGCGGCCAACACGTCAACCGCACCGAATCGGCGATCCGTATTACCCACATCCCGTCCGGTGTGGTCGTCGAATGCCAGGACGAACGCTCGCAGCATAAAAACCGCGCCCGCGCCATGTCGGTATTGCAAGCCCGTTTGATGTCGGCGGCCCAGGAAAAGCAACACGCGGAACAATCGGAAAGCCGCAAATTACAAGTGGGCAGCGGCGACCGATCCGAGCGTATCCGCACCTATAACTACCCGCAAGGCCGACTCACCGACCACCGCATCAACCTGACGCTTTATAAGCTGGAAGAAATCATGGAAGGCGGATTGGAGCATGTGATTCAACCGCTGATTCATGAACATCAGGCAGAATTGTTGACTCAGCTGGGTAATGTCTAAGCAACCTATATGGACAGATACCAGCAATACGATTCATAGCCTGGTAGCCACTGCAAGCGCAAAGCTAAGCGCCACATCCGAAACCGCAATGCTGGACGCGGAAGTTCTGCTTTGCCACTGCCTAAACAAAACCCGCTCGTTTCTCAGAGCTTGGCCGGAACATCAGCCCAGCGCGGAACAAAACGCTCAGTTTCAAATATTGGTAGAGCAGCGCTCGCAGGGCACGCCGGTTGCCTACTTAACCGGCCAACGCGAATTCTGGTCGCGCAATTTCAAAGTCAGCCCGAATGTCTTGATCCCCAGACCCGACACCGAATTGCTTATAGAGCTCAGCCTGTCGCTATTACCTGCCGACCAGCCCTGTAAAATCATCGATCTCGGCACCGGCTCCGGGATAATTGCCGTCACCTTGGCCGCCGAACGACCATTAGCCCAGGTATTTGCCAGCGATCTAAGCTCGGCGGCTTTAGAGCTGGCCCAATGCAATGCGCAGCAACTCAAGACCGGCAATGTGCGTTTTGTGCAATCGAACTGGTTCGAAAACATCGAAGAAACAGACTTTGATTTAGTCGTTAGCAATCCACCCTACATCGTCGATAACGACCCGCATCTAACCATCGGCGACGTGCGCTTTGAGCCTGACAGCGCGTTGATCAGCCCCAACAACGGCCTGCAAGACATTCATCAGCTTGCCGAGCAGGCGCGTCTGCATTTAAAAGACAATGGCCAATTATTGGTCGAACACGGCTACAATCAGCAATCCGAGGTACAAGCCATTTTTCACGAATTTGGCTACCAGCAGGTCAACACCCATGCTGATTTATCCGGCAATCCACGAGTGACATCGGGAATATGGAAACCACTATGAACCACAAAGAAATTTCTCTACCGCGCAAGCTCACCAACCAGTTACTGCACTTGGCGCAACTATCCCCGGATACCGAGGTTTGCGGTCTAATCGGCGCGGACAGTACCGGTATGCCGGCGAGTTGTTATCCGGTGGAAAATAGCGCCGCCACGCCGCAGACCCGATTTTTATTAGACGCCAGCCAGCAAATCGAGGCGATGCGCCAAATCCGCGAAAAAGGCGAAACGCTATTTGCCATCTACCACTCGCACCCACACACGCCGGCCCAGCCTTCACCGACCGACATCCAGGAAGCTAGCTATCCAGATGCACTGCATTTGATCATTTCCTTAAATACCAAGGGCGTATTGGAAATGCGCGGCTTTATAATTGCCGGAGACAGCGCGGAAGAAGTGGAATTAAATCTGATTGAAGCTTAATCCAAGCCGTTGCAGCCCAAACAGCGTGCTCAATGCTCCCAAGACGCGGCATCTTCGATAGGTTCTAGATGCGTGTCGATGTCGATGTTGTCGAACCTGTCCTTGATTCGCCGCTCGATGGCTTCCAGCAAATCATGACCCTGCTGCACTGTCCAACTCCCAGGCACCAACACATGCACCGACATGAAACGTCTGGCGCCGGCGTAACGAGTCCGTAACGCATGATAAGCAATACGGTGGCCGGCCACATATTCATCCAATACAGCAACGATTTCCGCAATTTCCTCCGGCGATAAGGCCGCATCCAATAAACCGGATACTGTCCGGCGAATCAATTGCAAGCCGGCCCAGACGATATTTATCGCCACGCCGATGGCAATAATCGGGTCGAGTATTTCCCAGCCGTTCAGGCCTAATTGCCTAGCAAACGCCAGACTCGGCTCGAAACGGTTTGCCACCGAGATAATGGCGATGCCGACCAAAATCCCGACTGTCGTCCAGACATCGGTCATCAAATGCTTACCGTCGGCTTCCAGCGTAATCGACTGCCGACGGCGGCCGACACCAATCAAAACTCGGGCAACCGCCAAATTGATCAGAGAAGCAAACACCGAAACCGCAATACCCAGATCAAGTTGATGTAACGGCAGCGGATTCCACAAGCGTTCCCAGGCCGCGTAGCCAATACTAAAAGCCGCCAGCAAAATCATGATGCCTTCCGCGCCGCTGGAAAAATATTCAACTTTTTCGTGACCGTAGGCGTGGGTATCGTCCGGCGGCCGCGCCGAAATAGTCAGCACTACCAGCATGATGATCGCCGCCACCAAATTGATCAGCGACTCCAGTGCATCGGACAGTAAGCCCACGGAACCGGTCAGCCAATAGGCATAGCTTTTTAGCGCGATAGTGCTGACTGCCGCAGCAATCGATAGCCAACCGTATAACGCGAGGGATTTTTGTGGGTTACTCATAAGGCTTTGCTAGCTCTTTAACGGGGGCCATAGCTTAACAGACTCGGCAGTCGATAGTCCGTCGCACCGCGATTTGAACCTCGGTTCAGGCAAACGAAATATTGCGAAAATATTATCTCCGAATGCATGCGTCTTTTTCGCTTAATATAGTGGCAAAATCCGATAGCGAGCTAAGACGCTTAAATAGTTACAGTCTCCAGACAACCCAAAACAGCCCCTTGCGACAAGGCATAACGCCACTTCTGCATGGCTTAATTCCACGGGATAAACTTGAATTCCAATTTCTCCATCCATCCAAACAATTTCAGTTCTCTGATGCTGTTTGGATTGAGCCTAGTCAATTATGCATTGCTGTATTGGGCCAATATTTTACTGGCACGTCATTTGCCGATTGATGCGTTTGACGATTACAGCGTCGCGACTTCCGTAGTCGCATTGCTTTCTACTCTCGCAACTTTAGGACTCGAAAAATATGCCTTGCGTCAGATTGCGTTGTGTATTGAACGCGAAAATTGGCCCAGGCTGCGCGGTTTTTGGAAATTTTCACAGCGCACCATCCTGTTGTTCAGCATATTGTTAGTCGGCTTACTCAGCGTGGGACTAGAAGCCCTACTAGTCTGGAAGAATACCGATCTTCATATTGCCATTGTTATTTATGCCGGTTTTCTACCGGTAATTGCGTTGTGCATGTTTTTAATTGAAGTCATCACGGTATTCGGCGCGCAGATTCTTTCGCTGGTTTTGTATCGTTTTTTTCTGCCTGCGATGTTTTTACTTCTATTGCTCAGCTTGGACGATTTGCGAATCGAGCTTACAGCTATTTCGGCAGTACTATGTTTTGGCGCTGCCTGGTGCCTGACACTATTATTGATGACCGTTACAGCGAGGGCCGCCAGCCCAAGAGGCCTGCATCGAATTAAAGCTGATATGAAACGCCGAAGTCGGTGGCTAAAAAAATCCCTGCCTTTAATGATGAGCAGTCTGATGATGACCATGCTAACCAGTGGCGGGACGATTATTCTGGAAATTCTCCATCCGTCCGAAGCGGTGGTTGGCATTTACGCAATCGCCATGCAAACCAATGCGCTTATTTCGCTAATCGGCACCTCCACCAACCGTTATTATCTGCCAATGCTGGTGGTTCTACTCGAGCGCCGTGATCAAGCCGGCATCAAAAACTTACAAGCAAAACGCATGCGCTTAATTGCCGCCTTTATCCTGGTTTTTTTGAGCATTATCGGTTTCTGGGGCAAGGAAATACTCGATCTTTTTGGCGCTAATTTTGCGGGAGGTTACCTGGCTTTAGGGATTAGCTCGATTGGCGCGGCATTTTGCACACTGTTTTCAGATTCGCCTTACTATTTGCAATTCATGGGGCGAAATCGATTGGTGGTTGGTTTGATCACGCTGGCAGCTGCCAGCATGATCTTCCTGAGTTTTATTTTGGGTTTTTTTTACGGGGCCAGCGGTGTAGCAATTGCTTACACATTGCCAACTATATTGTTGTTTTCCCTGCTTAAATGGTTAGCATACCGGCACATGCAAGTACTCTTCGCCATCAATGCTCGACCGTGACCGCTCCCCGCACCAATTTAAAACAGGCTACTGTACCTATCATTTCGTTAGCGGTTAGCAAGTAATGCTCGCCGTTATTTTCGAAATGGGCGACACCTTCAGGCGAACGGCTTTCTTCTCCGGGAATCTTGCCCAGAGCAATTGCCATGGGGTGCTTTGGGTCGGCTAACGAAATTAACACCAGAGCATCAGCCCGCTCCATCCCCACCACCGCCCAGGGCTGACCCTCCATTTCAAAAGTCACCACCCCTTCCGGTTCTGCACCTTTCTTGTTACTACGTCGATCAGGATAAACTCCATGTGCAAAAGTGATTTCATCGAGCTGATTACCAGTATCGGCCACGAAATCGCCGGTCTTGGCGTCGAACACGCTGACGGTTCGACCGCCGCTTTGTAACGGTTCTTCACCATCCTGAGCCTCGGTATCGGTATCGCCTTCATCAGCAGTCACGAAATAACGACCATCCGGTGTCAAGGCAATCCCATCCGGTTCGCGCAAAGCCATCATGGACTGATTAAATTCGACCCAGCCATTAGCCTTGCGGTCCGCGCCGTGTTCGGCAATCCCCATATTGAAATAGCCTAAAACCTTGGCGTTAAAGACATCCACTTCGGCAACCTCATTGGTTTCCTGTAAGGTCACATAAGCTCTCGATGCGTCGGGCGACAGTGCAATATATTCAGGCTCCAATAAAGTCTTGGAGTCGCTATCCACGGGAATCCGAATTCTGGCTTCACCTTTGGTTTCATTGGCGTAAACGTCTTGGTTTTCGAAGCGGCCGACTTTGACTTTTTTATTTTCAATTACACCATTACCGTCGAAATCAGTTTTTTTGCTTATCTTGCCATCCCCGTCCCAGTCGATTTCCCGCTCCAAAAAATGGCCCTTTTCCGCGACGACAAAGCCTTCCCGGTGTGTGACATCCGCCAGCTCGATGTTGGCGTTAGCCTTCACTTTCCCGTTTTGATCCAAATGGACGATAGAAATACTACCCTCGGCGGAAAAAAACTCACCGGTTGATTTATCGAAAGAAAACTCCTCGCCTTCGTTGGCAACTAGCGCGACTGAGCCGTCCTGGGAGAACACCACCGCATCCGGTCCGAAACCAACTTCCACGCGGTCCACTAGCGCGCCACTGCTGGCGGAACGAAATTCCAGGCGACCTCGGTTATTGCCGGCATCGATAACAGCCGCGAATACATCGAGCGACGGATGAAACGCTACCGAGGTAAATTCCTCTCCTTTTCGCAACCCCAGACTAAAGCGGCTGACGCGCGTGATTTTTCCTGGCTGGCTAATATCTAAAACATCAGCTTCGCCAGTGCTGAAATTACTTAAAACGGCTCGCATTGACTTTTGTTGCACGCTTATGATTTCGGTACCCTTGTCAGTGCCTGAGTAATAAAGGCAGTGTGGCTGCAATTGCCACTGGCTGGATAACGGCTTTGCTGTTTGCTGACCAGCACAGCCCGACAGTAACCAAATCCAAAATAAGTAATAGTGTTTTTTCAAGAAAGCCCCCAAAATCGATCAACTTCAGATTGTTAATCTTAACGCAAACATTAAAGACAAAAAAAGCCGCGCCCGTTTCCACGTGCGCGGCTTTAGCCCGATAGGTAAATCAGCTTGTTAGAACGCTAATTGACCGCGCAACATGAACGTATCAATGTTCGGCTCATTGCGATCCCTGGTAATTACTGGAGAGTTATTCATATCCAGTGTTTTGTTGTAATCTGCCATGAACCGGATGTTGTTATTGATGTACCAGTTGAGAGCTACGGTCAGTAAAGACATTTGTCCGCCGCGGACATTGCCACTATTCAAATCCGCTTCCGAATATCTAGCGGCAACTTCCCACGCTCCCCAAGTACCGTTTTTCAAACTGAAGTTTTTGTTAGGTTCAACTTTATAAAACTTACCTTTTTTATATTTACGTGACTCGCCGGTAATCGTATAAGAGGCTTCGGTATACCAGCCGTTGAACTCGTTGTCGGCTTGCCCGCCTTCACGATCCAACCACATTTGAGTGTATTCGCCGCCTAGGGAGAAAGGGCCGTATAGTGCGTTTGCTTCCAAACCCACCATCTGAATGGCATTCACATTTGTGATATTTCCTGTATCGATCAAATGTAAGTTAGACATATGGGAGGTTTCTGAACGCAATCTCAAACTACTTGCTGGATTTAAAACTCCATTACTCGCATTCGGATCGCGGTAGTTACCAGCAATACCCAAATGAATCAACTTGGTTTTTTCGTTGAGCGGAGCCCAGGTCCAGCGGGTATTGATTGCCCAACCTTCGTCTGCGTTATTGTTTTGGGTATTTGCGGTAATGGTTTCGCCGTAAATACCCACTTGGCCGGTCCAATCCTTATGAAAGCTACCGACATTCAAACCGATCGCCCGGTCCACGGTCGGCTCATTAAGTGCGTTCATCAATGAACGCTCCATGAACATCATGTCGTTAGAGCTCTCTTGCAACTCGCGGCTGAAGGCTTGTTTTTGTTGACCGGCGACAATCTCGAAATCTTTTAGACCCGTGTATTCAATAAACAAATCTTTGGTCCTGACGTTGTCGTCCGCAAAATCCCACTGACTTTTGAAATCCCAATCCTTATAGAAAGTTCCTAACATCTCGATACGCGCTCGGCGAATCTCAGTGCCATCGTTAGCCTCGACGTGCGCGTTGTTTTCCACCAAGTTGTCGTCACCGCTCGAGTAAGAAGCGTCCGCGTGAATCCGGCCACCCAATCTAAATTGGAAATCTTTGTTAGCGGATTCAAATTCTACACCCTTGCTGCCCATCTTAACCTTAACCTCTTCGGCCACTTTCATGTGCTCGTCCAACGATTTTAGCTCATTGTCTTTCAACGCCAAATCTTGCTTAATTTGGGCAATTTCGGCCTTAGTGGCTTGAGCGTCAGCTTTTTGAGCCGCTGTGTCTTCTACTTTTTCAAAAGAACCCAACTTAACGCGCCCCGGACCCGGCTCGGCAAAAATCTGCTTGGTTTTGGAATCAACATACAAATCCAGCGCCATCGCCTCGGCGCAGATACCCGAGCCAATAATGGCGGCCACTGCCAGGCTCAGCTTAGAAAGTCTCATCAAATTTCTCCAATAATTATATAAATCAATGCGTTAACTCAATGATCACGATGACCAAAAAGCTTGAGCGCATTGTATGGAGGCAATATGACAACTTTATGACAAAACGAATTTAGTTGGCCTATCCGTTGTTTTTTTGCGACAAAAACCGCATTCGATACAAGTCGTTAGCGTATCGGCAACTTGATGATGGGATAGTCGAGCTCGGCCCCTGTCACCTTTAAGCAACAGATATTCCGATAATGATAAGAACCCAAGCGGGCTTAGCAGGCTGTTGAAATTTGCCGATATACCTTCGGTTTCGACGCCATTTTTCGAAGCGCCGGGCGGTCTGGAAGCCTGATTAGGCCTTAAAAACCGGTTTTGGCCGGTTATATTCGCCCCGAAGGGGGTTAAATTCCGCCTTTTGGCGGATTTCAGGCGCACGTCCGCCTAGGCAGTGCTGTAACGCCAACCGAAAATGGCGCCCATTCGCGTCAGGTTATAGGCGGCAAAGGTAAAAAACGTTTGTGCGGCGACTTTCTTCAAGCCTCGGAACTTGGTTTGCCGTAGCGGACCGACGGTCTTGGCCCAGCCGAAGACTTCTTCGATCCGCTTGCGGGTTTTGAGGCTTTTGCGGTAACCGTCGTGCCTCGTGGTACGGCCGTCAATGGCCGAGCCTTTGTCCTTGCTGGCAACATGCGGGGTGACTTTGCGTCCGCGTAGCTTGCCCACGAAATCCGCTGTATCGTAGTTTTTGTCGGCGCCCAAGGTTGCGCCTGGTTTGCTGATCGTGCGCTTGACCATGGTTTCGGCCGCCTCACGCTCCGCAGTGCCGGTGGCCAGGGTAACTTCGACGTCGACGACCAAACCATTGCGATTCTCCATCAAGGCATGACCGAGGAAAGCCAACTGCGATTTGTCCCCTTCGCTCTTTTTGTACAGCCGGGCATCGGGATCGGTGGTCGAGGCATGGGTTTCGTTGCTGCGTTTCTCGCCTTTGAAATTGACCGTGGGATTGCGACCGCCGTCTTCCGGTGGCGGGGTCGAGCCGTCCTTTTTGACGAAACTCTTGTGCGAAGCCCAGGCCTGAATCAGCGTACCGTCCACGGAGAAATGTTCGTCGGAGAGTAGCTTTTTCCACTCCGCCAAGGCCAGTACCCGTTCGAAAAACAAACGGCTGATGCGCTCGTTCAGCAAGCGGTCGCGGTTGGCGCTGAAGGTGGAGTGATCCCATACGGCGTCGTCCATGGTCAAGCCGACGAACCAGCGGTACAGCAGGTTGAAATCGATAGCTCCACCAACTGCCGCTCCGAGCGAATGGAGAACAGCACTTGCAGCAGACTGGCGCGGAGCAGGCGCTCCGGCGGAATAGAATCCCGGCCGCGACGGGCGTAAAGCGTATCGAACTCGTCGTTCAACGTGGCGAGCAACAGATCGACCACTTTGCGCAGTTGGCGTAGCGGATGCTTTTTCGGAATCCGTTCTTCCAGGGTTCGGTAACTGAATAGTTCTTCTTGGGTGATGTCTGCGCCGCGCATGAGAGCAATGCAATATATTGGAGATGGTACTATTTTATCATGCAGAACAATGTCTTATGAATTACTCTCGCATCTGGTTCAACCAATCAATGCGGCTTGCGGGAGCGATAAAATCAACAGCCTGTTAGACAGTGGGATAGAACAATTTAAAAATGACTTCGAATTCGTCGCTGATTTTATCGAGGATGAAACTGATTTGTTCGGGCGTCAGATTCAAAGCATTGACAGCGTGGGCATCGTAGGGATTTTCGATTCGACTCAAGCAGTTCGCCAACCTGACCATGGCGGCCAAATCGGCGTAAGGCCCGATCAAATCAGGAAAGCAATGCAAGCGAATACTTTCCACAATAACGTCGGGTAACATCCATTGTTTGCACAACTCGGCGCCGGCTTGAAAATGGTCGAAGCCGATCACGTTCTGCTCTACCGTGACCTCTTCGTCCACCGCGAGCGGGGTTTGCGATTGCAGTAATAAGTCGACTTCCCGGGCCAATACCGGAATCCGCCGATAAAACACCAATTGTCCGATGTTGTGGACCAAACCGCACAGAAATGCGGTGTCGGCATAGTGCTTGCCGAAATGAATATCCAATTCGCGTGCAATCAACGCGCAACGCAAATTTCTGGCCCAAAAATCGTGAATGGAGAAATGTTGTCCGGGTAAATCGGAAAAACGTTCGACAATCAAGGTACCCAGCACCAGATTCTGCAACTCACGGGTACCAATCATGGTGATGGCTTTGGTAATCGAACTGATTTGGGACGGAAAACCATAAAAAGCACTATTCACTATCTTCAGTAGCTTTACCGCCAATGCCGCATCGGCTTCGATCACCACAGCCGCGTCTTTCGCAGTCTTATTCGGGTCTTCGACTATTTTTTTCAACAAAAAATAGGCATTCGGCGGCGAGGCGAGTTGCAAATCACCTCTCAGCAAATCGGCAACAGTTAATGTGGACGGTGAGTAAGCTATCATCAATAATTCTAAAAAATTAAATTTACACCTATACTGAAAACCAATAGCATAGAAATAGCATTAAAGGCTGCGCTTAAACCTAGACCAATTATATGAAAATACAAGCTTATTAAATGCTGCCCTCCTCCTGACCTTATGCCGACTGCTCCCGATTTTATGCCAATACCTGGATGGTATTAGATGATTGCCAATGACGCGCTCAAAGAAAAACTGATTGTCGTTGCGGAGCATAATGAAGTCTCCGCTCAAAAAATCGTTTCCACATTGAAAACGAAGGGTTTTACCGATATTCGTGTAGCTGAAAATGGCGAACAAATTTACGAGATATTAAAGCCTTACGCCGATCAACCCGACAGGATCGGTCTGATCGTGCTGAACGCAAGGCTGCCGCTTTGCCAAGCTCGGGAAATGTGCCAGAGTTTATCCAGCGCCAATTCGGTATCGGTCATTCCGGTAGTAATTCTGAACGACGACAGCTTTGCCTGTGAGCTCGACAGTTGTCAACCGCAACAGGACAATTGTCTAACTTACAAAATCAACACCCCCGTCAATACCCAGGAATTGATACTGGCAGTAAAATTTTTGCTGAGCCTGAAACAGGAACGCCAACTGCGCCACCGTCAGGAAGAACAATTGATCAATGAATTGGCCGCCAAAAACGTTATTGATGCCAAACTCAAGTTTCTGGTTGCCCACGACGAATTAACCGGCTTATTCAATCGCAGCAGTTTCGAACGTCAGCTGAGATTGGTATTAAATCACAGCAATAAAACGCAAAAAGACGGGTCTCTATTATTCATTGATGTGGACCGCTTCAGCCTGATTAACGAACTGGAAGGCTTTGAAGTAGGTGATCGTTTACTGGTCGAAATGGCCATTCTGGTCCGAAAGCTATTACCAGCCGGCAGTTTATTCGCCCGTATCGGCGCCGACGAGTTTTGTTTATTCCTGGAAAACAAAACCAAAAAGCAAGCACAGATTCTCGCGGAAACCATCAAAACCACCGTGGACAATTTTCGGTTCTTCACCGGCGAAGTGTCTTACAGCGCCTCGGTTTCCATCGGCATTGCCGCGCTGGACAATACCGTTTCCGCGTTTCATCCGGGCGAAATGATTTTACATGCCCGCCAAGCCTGCAACTTTGCAAAAAGCACCGGCAGAGACAAAATCTGCGTCTACAACAGCGATGATCTCATCGTCAAGGAAAGACGCCGCGACATTTACTGGGTGCCGCTTATTCGCAAGGCCTTGCGGGATAACCAGCTATTTCTGGTGTTCCAGCCGGTGGTACAGCTGTCTGATGGCAATGTTTCGCACTATGAAGTGTTATTGCGCATGCGCGGCGAAGGCAATGAAGTCATCACGCCGGATCAGTTTATTCCGGTAGCCGAAAGAACCGGCTTGATTCACGCGATAGACCTGTGGGTCGTTGAAAATGCCATCGACTTTCTGGCGGCACTGCCCACTTACATGTCTTATATTTCCCTGGCTGTGAACCTTTCAAGTACCGCGTTTCAGTATCCGGATTTACTATCCACTATTAAGGATAAACTGGAAATGACCTGGATAGACGCCAACCGTTTGACCTTCGAAATCACCGAAACAGCCGCCGTGGACAATTTTGAAAAAACCCGGCACATGATTAACAAAATCAGAGCCTTAGGCTGCAAATTCGCGCTAGACGATTTCGGCGCTGGCTTTTGTTCGTTCAACTATCTCAAAACCTTTCCGGTCGATTACGTGAAAATCGACGGTCAATTCATCAGAAACCTGCTCGACAACGAAACCGATCAAATACTTGTCAAATCCATGGTGGAAATTGCCTCAAAACTCGGCAAGAAAACCATCGCCGAATTCGTCGAATCGGCAGGTACGGCGGTAAAGCTGAAGGAAATCGGCGTAAACTTCGGCCAGGGCTACGCATTCGGCAAACCCGAGCAGAATCTACTGGATGGTCAGAAGGTTTCGCTTAACCTTTTGCTGGGCAGCAATCAGGTGGCCAGTCCAATCAGTTGAAACGGATTAAACGTAATTCGCGAACTTTTTAGCAATTGGGGTATTAGTTTACCGACTTGATTAGCTCTGGTATATTCGCTCGCGGTGTTTAAAACGTGTCATCACATTGTTCTGAATCTTAATAAATAAAACAAACAAAAGGGGAAGGGTTATGGCTGAATTGCTTTTTATAGCGACAACTATTTTTGTAGCTTACGTAGTATTTGTGGTCATGGGTGGCAAAAAGGAAAAACCGGAAACTAGTAAACCCGAGCCCGCCAAGCCGGAAGCGACTAAACCGGCCATCCAAACCGAACTGACACCGCCTCCTCCCGCAGCTGTAAAAACCGCCGAAAAACCCGCTCCAGCCAAAGCCGCCACACCCAAACCCGCCGCACCCAAAGCCAGTAAATCCGCCCCGGCCAAAAAAGCCGCCGCCCCTGCGCCAGCAGCGCCAGTCGATAGTCTGAAAAATCCAAAAACAGGTGAAGTCGCCAAAATCCCAGCGAGTTATGCCTTTGCCAAACGTTGGATCAAAGACGCGCTGGTAGAAGAAGGCCTGTTGGACAAAGTGTATAAAAACAACGAACTAGACGATGCCGCAAACGCCAAAATTCAAGCCGCGCTGCAACAATTGAAAGGCATGAGTAAGTATCAATAAGCATGCCTGTGGATATTTAGGCGAGTAGCACGCCCCTACTCGCTTACAGTTATTTTCTGTTATTCAAGACCCAACTTTTTCAAACGATACCGCAGCGAACGGAAGCTTAGACCCAAGTATTTAGCGGTAGCGGTTTTGTTCCAACGATTTTCCTCCAGCGCCGCACTCAAGGCTTTTTTCTCTATGTCTTCGAGATAGGCTTCCAGCGACATTTTCTCGGCGTCGAAATCTTCGACCGCAGCCAATTCCATCCCCAACGGCAAGTTCAGATCGTCGGCTTCAATCACGCCGCCATCGTGCAAGGCCAGCGCCCGCTCCAATATATTTTCCAGCTCCCGAACATTGCCGGGAAAATAGTAGTGCTTTAACGCATTTAGCGCAGAGTCGCTGAGTTTGGGCAAATCCATACCGTTGGCATTAGCCAGGCCCGCCAATAAGTGCTCGGTAAGCTGAGGAATATCGGCGGACCGGGCGCGCAGGGGTGGCAAACTCAGCTCGATGACATTGATCCGGTAGTACAAATCCTGCCTAAAACTGCCTTCTTGGACCATCTTGGTCAAATCCTTGTGGGTTGCACTCAATAAGCGCACATCGACAGGCACTTCCCGCTGTTCGCCGACCGGGCGGACTTTTTTCTCCTGAATCGCCCGCAACAATTTAACTTGCAAGGGCAAAGGCAAATCAGCCACTTCATCCAAAAACAAGGTACCGCCATCGGCCGCCTGAAACAAGCCTTGCTTGTCGGCTACCGCGCCGGTGAAACTGCCTTTTTTATGCCCGAAGAATTCGCTTTCCATCAATTCAGGCGGAATCGCTCCGCAGTTAATCGCAATAAACGGTTTCTCGCCGCGCGGGCTTTGCTGGTGTATCAATCTGGCCACCAACTCCTTGCCCGAACCGGACTCTCCGCTGATATAAACCGGCGCCTGGTTGCGCGCCACCTTGTCGATCTTCGAGCGAATAGCGCACATTAATGCAGACTCACCCAACAAGATGTCGCGGGTACGTCGCTCCTTGTCGGAAACCCTAGTTAGCGAGGCTTGCAGCGCATGACTGACCAGCTGCCGCAATATCCCCAAATCGACCGGCTTGGACAGGAAGTCAAAAGCTCCCTTTTTCATGGCTTTGATCGCAATATCCATGCTGCCATGCGCAGTAATCACCGCCACCGGCAACTGCAAACCGGCTAATTGAATGTGCTCGACCAAATCCAGCCCATCGCCGTCCGGCAGCTTCATATCGGTAAGACACAAATCAAACACCTCAACGGCCAGTAGCTGTTTGGCCTCGGCCAAATTGGCCGCGCAACGGGTTTGAATGTGCATGCGGTTCAGGGTTATTTCGAGTAATTCTCGGATGTCGGGTTCGTCGTCGACAACCAGGGTGACAGGCATATTCATATTTCAATGACGGCGTGATCGGCATTAGCCAGCAACAAAGTGAAACAAGGTTTTCCGGAATGGGCGGCGTAACTTAACTCCGCTTGATTCAGTTCGGCCAATTCCCTGGAAATATACAACCCTAACCCGGTACCTTGGTGGGAAGTGGTAAAAAACGGTTCGAACAAATGCTGCCGGTGCTCTGCGGCAATTCCGGCGCCATTATCGATAATTTTAATGCACGGCGCCTCCTGCATCTGCGACACTTCAAGCACGATGGCCCCTAGCTCAGGCTTACCGTATTGCAAAGCATTGGCGCAGAGATTGTCGAGAATTTGCTTCAAGTGGCCACTATCAATACAGGCATTCAAGCCTTGCGCTTTAAAAATCAATTTAAAACACTCCGCCCGCTCGCCCAGATTCAATTTCTGCTCGTCAAGGTAGGCCGGCAACCACTGGTCCAAAGCGATTTTTTGTTTTTGCGACGGGTTGCGCCGAGACAACTTGAGAATGTCCTCGATTATGCTGTTTACCCGCTGACAATGGTGCTGGATGATTTCCGTCAAACGCAGCTCTTGCAGATCCAAATCCGGTGCTTCGGATAGCAATTGTCCGGCATGACTAATGGCGCTGAGCGGATTGCGAATTTCATGGGCAATACTGGCGGTCAACCGGCCCAGAGACGCCAGCTTGCTCTGTTGTAGGCGTTGGTTATACAAGGCAATGTCCTCGAAAATCAGCATGTACAACGCTTCGTCATCCATACTTAATTCGGAAAATCGCACTTGCACTTCGTTGCGATTGGCTAATTGGATAATGGCAAAATCCTGATCCCGATTGGCGCGCCACAACTCGAAAGCTTGCCTCAGTTCCGGCGCCACCTCGGCCAGTTCCTCCGGATGCAAGACCAAACCCAGCAAACGCAACGCCGATTGATTGGACAGTTGAGTCACCTGCCGCTCATCGACGATCATGATGCCCGATTGCAAATGCTGGATGATATAGCGGTTAAGACTCTCCAGCCTGGCGATAGTATGCTCGTGCCGTCTGGCCAACACCGCTGATTGTTCGGCACGCTGTGCCAGGATTACCGATAAAAACGCTATCGAAAAAAAAGCCACTCCCAGCATGCCGGCATAAGTCAAGGTAGTATTTTCGAAGGCATGCGTTTCTATCGCATACACCTCTTCAGCAAGAATTGCCAGACTAGCCAAAGCCGCAAACAACATCGCGCAGCGCCCACCAATCAGCAAACCACCCGCCGCTATCGAGATAGCCAGCAAGATGCCAATGCCGCTGCCAATCCCACCGCTGGCGTGCATCAGCAAGGTAATGAAGACTATATCGGTAAAAATAAATAACTGTGCCAGACTGGCATAAGCCCAACGCGGTCTAAATGCGACCGGCGCGGCAATCAGCGAAATCCCCAGATAGGCAACACTGGTGAACTGGTACAATGATGCGTCGTAGGAACCCAATAACGACGGCCCAAAGCGCAAATAAAACAGCATTACAAACAGGCAGGCGGTAACAAACCGATAGAGGGCGAAAATCTTCAACATCAACCATGCTTGCCGAACGGGAATGCCGTACCCCTTGGAAAAAGGGCAGGGATAAATAGTATCGACCGATGAAGAAAGCATTGCCCGAGTTTTTATGCAGAGTTAGTTAGAATGTTTGTCAGTTCAATCATAGCACCAACTTGAGACGCGATTTAAGCCATCCATGGAGCACTAAATGAATATTCACGAATACCAGGCGAAACAACTCTTTAAAGCGTTTTCGATCCCCGCGCCACAAGGCGCCGTGGCGACCACAGCCGAACAAGCGCAGCAAGCCGCACAGTCCTTAAGCAGCTCTGCCTGGGTGGTAAAGGCGCAAATTCATGCCGGCGCCAGAGGTAAAGCCGGCGGCGTGAAAGTTGCCCGGACCTTGGAGGAAGTAAAGGATTACAGCGCGGCAATGCTGGGCACACGTTTAGTAACGCATCAAACCGATGCTGCGGGTCTGCCGGTCAATAGCGTTTGGGTGGAAGAAGCTTCGGCAATCAATCAAGAATATTATTTGAGCCTGTTGCTGGACCGGGAAAGCGAACGACTGATATTTATTGCCTCGGCCTCAGGCGGCATGGACATCGAAGCGGTGGCTGCTGAAACACCTGAAAAAATAGTCAAGGTGCCGGTGCACCCCGCAGCGGGTTTACAACCTTATCAATGCCGCCAAATAGCCGCTGCACTAGGCTTGGGCAAGGAACAGCAAAGCCAGCTGCAAACCATTATAAGCGGCCTGTATCAACTGTTTTTGGCCAAGGATGCCAGCCAAATCGAAATCAACCCGCTGATCCAAACCGATGACGGCAAACTGGTGGCACTGGACGGCAAGATCAATTTCGACGACAACGCCATCGCCTTACATCCTGACATAGCCGCGATGCGCGATGCCTCGCAAGAAGACGCTAAGGAAGCGGAAGCCAAACAGTTCGATCTTAACTACATCACGCTGGACGGCAATATCGGCTGCATGGTCAATGGCGCCGGCCTGGCCATGGCGACGATGGACATGGTGAAGTTGAAAGGCGGTGCGCCGGCCAATTTTCTGGATGTGGGCGGCGGCACCAATAAAGACAAAGTCAAAGCCGCGTTTAAATTGATTTTGTCCGACGGCACCACCAAAGCAGTGCTGGTGAATATTTTCGGCGGCATCGTCAAATGCGATGTAATCGCCGCCGGCATCCTGGCGGCCGTCGAGGAAATGCACTTAACAATCCCGGTCGTGGTGCGCCTGGAAGGGACTAACGTCGAACAGGGCAAAGCCATGCTGAGCCAATCGGGACTGGGCTTGGTAGCTGCGGATAATTTAAATCATGCTGCCGAATTGGCGGTAAAACTGGCGCAAGAGGTAGCTTAATGTCTATTTTGATCGACAAACAGACTAAAGTCATTTGCCAAGGCTTCACCGGCAAACAGGGTACATTTCACTCCGAACAAGCGCTCGCTTACGGCACGCAATTAGTTGGCGGCGTCACTCCGGGACGCGGCGGCTCCAAGCATCTGGATTTACCGGTATTCGACACCGTCGAACAAGCCGTTAAAACCACCGGCGCCACGGCAACGATGATCTACGTACCGCCGTTTTTTGCCGCCGACGCGATTTTGGAAGCGGTCGACGCCGGCATCGAGCTGATCGTCTGCATCACAGAAGGCATCCCGGTGCTGCAAATGTTAAAGGTCAAAGCCGCAATGCAAGGCACGAGTTCATTACTGGTCGGCCCCAACTGCCCTGGCGTGATCACGCCGGGGCAGTGCAAGATCGGCATCATGCCCGGCCATATTCATCTACCCGGCAAAATCGGCATTGTTTCCCGTTCCGGCACCCTGACCTACGAAGCCGTGCATCAAACCACCCGCGAAGGCTTGGGGCAAAGCACCTGCGTCGGCATCGGCGGCGACCCGATCCACGGCATGAACTTTATCGACGTTCTGAGCCGCTTCCAAGATGACCCGGACACTCACGGCATCGTCATGGTCGGCGAAATCGGCGGCAGCGACGAGGAACAGGCTGCGGACTTTATCAAAGCCCACGTTACCAAACCTGTGGTCGGCTACATCGCCGGCCAAACCGCACCGCCAGGTAAACGCATGGGCCATGCGGGTGCGATTGTCACCGGCGGCGCGGGTACTGCGGCGGGTAAGATTGCGGCGATGCAAGCGGCCGGCGTGAGTATGGTCAGCTCGCCTTCGGATATAGGCGTCGCGATGCGGGATTGTTTTTCCAAAACATAATGTCGATAAAAATAGCGCTAGCCCAACTGAACTTAACAGTTGCCGACATTCAAACCAACACCGGCAAAATTCTGGCCGCCGCTGAACAAGCCAAACAGCGGCAGGCCGATTTGGTGGTGTTTCCGGAGCTATGTGTCACCGGTTACCCACCTGAAGACCTACTGTTTCGACCGGATTTTATTCATCAGGCGCAACAAGCGGTTGCCGAAATTGCCAAGAAGATTGCCGGCATCACGCTTGTGATCGGTTACCCGATGCAACAGGATGGCCGGCTATATAACACGGCCATGGCATTACGCGACGGCGAAACCCTTGCCGTTTACCGTAAACAGGCCTTACCCAACTATGGCGTATTCGATGAACAGCGTTACTTCAGCGCCGGCGACCAAACCTGTCTGTTTACGGTTAAAGACAGCCAGTTGGCGCTGACGATTTGCGAAGACATCTGGCAGCCAGGCATCATTGCCAAAAACCGCGCTGCCGGGGCAGACATTATCCTGACCCTGAACGCCTCGCCGTTTCATGCCGGTAAGATGCAGCAGCGCGAGGACATCATCTGTTCGCAAATTAAAGCCGAGCAGATACCGTTGGTTTATGTCAATCAAATCGGCGGCCAGGACGAGTTAGTGTTCGACGGTGCTTCGTTTGTCGCTGATCGTAACGGCGACGTTGTATTTCGTGCGGCCGAATTTGCCGAGCAACTCAGCATAGTTGAGTTTATCAACCATGAGCCGCAAATATCCACCATCGCCGACTTGTATCAACCCGTGGTCAGCGAATACAAAGCGCTGGTCTTGGGTATTCAAGACTACGTGCGCAAAAACGGCTTTCAAGGCGCGATTCTGGGTTTGTCCGGCGGTATCGACTCCGCACTGGTATTGGCGTTGGCGGTGGATGCGCTGGGCGCCGATCATGTCGAAGCCGTGTTGATGCCATCGCGCTATACCCAAGACATGAGCAACCAGGACGCGATCCTGGAAGCCGAAGCGCTGGGTGTCAAATATCACGTGCTGCCCATCGAACCGGCGGTAACTGCCTTCAACGGCATGCTGGCCCCGCTGTTTACCGGCAGCCAAAAAGACACCACCGAAGAAAACATCCAAGCCCGCTGCCGTGGCGTGTTACTGATGGCTATTTCCAATAAACAAGGCAAACTGCTGCTGACAACTGGCAACAAAAGCGAAATGAGTGTGGGTTATGCCACGCTGTACGGCGATATGGCCGGCGGCTTTGCGCCTTTAAAAGACGTATCCAAATTACTGGTCTACCAACTCGCCGAATACCGCAACACCTTGTCGCCGGTCATTCCGCAACGGGTCATCACCCGCGCACCGTCTGCGGAATTGGCGCCGGACCAAAAAGACGAAGATTCGCTGCCACCTTATTCTGTGTTGGATCCTATACTTACTTTGTATGTGGAACAGGACAAATCCGCCGCCGAAATCGTGGCACAAGGCTTCGCGGTTGCCGATGTGCACAGAGCGATTTCACTGGTGGATAGAAACGAATACAAACGCCGGCAATCGCCGCCCGGCATTCGCATCACGCCCAGAGCGTTTGGCCGTGACCGCCGCTACCCTATTTCATCCGCTTATCGCGGCACGGCCGCGCTTAATCAACCAGCGCCCGACAACGTTAAGGAGTAAATCATGTCAAAAATGCGTACCCTGTTACTTACCACCGGCCTGCTGCTGACTGCACAGACCGGTATGGCCCGCGAAATTAATATTCCGGTGCCCATGGAGTACGGTTTAATCAAAAGTGTGCTGGTCAGCGAACTCTACGACGGCCCGAATGAATCGGTAAGAGCCTGGAAAGACGGCAAGCAATGCAGCTTTTTGGATCTGGACCACCCGCAAATCAGCGGCGAGCAAGGTCAGGTCAAAATCCAGAACAATGTACAAGCCCGCGTGGGTACCGCGCTGGGCGGCAAATGCATGACCTTGATCGAATGGTCCGGCATTTTGCAAACCCTGCAACAGCCGACATTGGACGCCTCCGGCAATGTGCTGAGCTTCCCGGTCACCCAACTGAATGCGTTTGATCGCAACGGCCAACCATTGAACATTGCCCAATTGCAATCGCTGATCAAAAAAGCCGCCGAGCCCAAACTGGCCGCCCTGAAAATCGACTTAAACCAATCCCGCCCGGACATTACGAAAACCCTGCTCCCCTTCATCGCCGCCGACGATAGCGAGGAGTTGCACGACACCATCAACAGCCTGCGCTTCAATCAGGTCAAAGCCGATGAGAAAGGTATTTTAATCAACGTGGGCTACACCGCTACCAACCAAAATGCCGGCGGCTTAAAAGCGGCCCCGGTATTGAACGAAGCGGAATTGAACCAATGGCGCAAGCTCTGGCAAGGTTGGCAGATGTCTTTGGAAAAGAATATTGAGAAAGCCCCTATCGCCACCAACGCTGACGCCAGCCGGGCAAGCTTGCGCGATGTCCTGCAAAAAGCCGGCGTCGCCTTTGAACAAGGTCTGACGGCGGAATATGTGGCGGAAAACGATCCTGTGCGTAAGTTCTTCAACAGTTCCTGGGACGTGCTAGCCCCGCTACTACGTGACGCTTCAACCCAGTTACCGGGTAATAGCAGCCTGCGCTATGTGACGTTGATTGCCGCGACGGACTTGATGTACGAGTTGGAATCGATAGGCTCGCCACTTGGGCTGGAAGTATCCTCCAACGGCTTGCGGAAGCTGGCCCGTTCGCTGATCGCCCACGAAAATCCCAAAGGCAAGACCAAAACCAAACGCAAAGGTTAAATCAAGCGGGCTTGCCCCATATAAAAACAGGGATACCGGCCACAAGACCGGTATCCCTGTTTTTTTAGGTATAGCCGAATCTAAACTGCGCCCGCCGAGTATGGCCCTAAAGGGTCGGCGCCCAAAGTACCCACCAAAGACTGCAAATATTCCGGCGAGGCCAGTTCCACCAGTTTCTGTTGCGCCTGCCTATGCCGTTCGACCAACTTCAGCTCGTCGATCAAAGTCTGGTGACTGCTTTCGTGCAAGAACCTGCCCAAATAATCGACATGCCGTTGCCATAACGCGATGTCGCGCTGCTGCTTGATCCGCAGCCGTTCCTGATACCAATCCGAAGCCAACAAGTAATCGCGGGTAAACATCGCCCGTATCTCCGGATGATGCGCATCCTTACCCTGATAATGACCATCGGCCATAATATGCAGCAAAGCATACAGCGGCGGACAGGCATCTTCTATGCTGCCGTCATCAAGATATTGCTGGGCCACGCGCTGCTGGGTTTCGACGATATTATTGATGCCGTCGACAAACACCTCCAGATCCTGGCGCTCGGGCTGCAAAATCTCGTCGGTAAAAACCGCATACGGGTTATCGAAGATCTTACCCATCAAGCCGTGCACGAAATGACTGGTGATGCGATAACCCAAACGGCTGGCCAAGACAATTTGGCCCTTGTGTTCAAAATCGGTTAACGGTTCCAGATAGCCATGTTCCAACAAAAATGCCGGGTGGCGCTCTTCGCGCGACAGCCGCGCCCAAATCTCCGGAATCAACAAACTAATATCGTGATCGACGCGGGTATCCGGACCGATAAAACCAGCCGAACTGGAAAAACCGGGATAGCCGGTCAAAATGAACGAGACCAGGGCATTGTTCAAATCGGCGGTACCGCGCAAGGCATTGAACGGCCCTTTAGTCAGCGCCCCCTCACTACCCGCTCCGGTAGTAGACGGCGACTTGCCGGTCAAGGAACAGACAAAATCCATGAACAGTTCCGGCAACTCTTGATAATGAATCGGATTGTAAACCGCCAGCGCGCGGATGCCCGGTTCGGGCGGATTGTTGCGGCGACCGGTCAATACCGCGTCCACCGGATGACAGAGCGGTTGATTGAGCGGAATCTTGCGATGTAAACGCGCACCGATTTCCGCCACGTATTTCCGTAAGGGTTTCACCACGTCCACGCGAGTTTCCAGGTAGCGCGGATTTTTCGACGGTTTGCCGTTCACCAAACGCGGATGCGCGGAACACACCACATAGCCTTTCCCGTCCTGGTAAGCATCGCTCAATAGCTTTTGCATGGGCGCGGTGAATTTGGAAAAAGTCATCACATCTTCGACCACCGCCGATAACTGCTCGTGATCCAAAGGCTCGAAATTGGCCATGAAGTTACCCGGCCCGGACATGTTCAGCTCGGTTTGTTTGTCGTAACCAGGAATAATCGCATCGTCCGGACGTTGAAACAGCCGGTATTCGCAGTTGCTGACCAGCTTCAGACTCGTTTCGTAGCCATCGTCCGGCAGCCATGCGCGTACCGCAGCGGTCGGCACCACCACCGAGGCACTGATGTCGTCTTCCATCTGCACTTTCTCGCAAGCGATATAGTCTTGCCGCACTTTGAAAGTGCGCCAGCCGCCGTCTAGGTCAAAACCTACCCGTAAATAAGTGGCGACGATCTTGCGCTGGTTCAGTTTCAACTCGTGACCGGGCGCGCCGTCGATAATATCCACCGACAAATTGTCGCGCCAATTGTTGCCCCATTCCGGCCGGTAAAAGCGCTTGATCAAAAACACCAAAGCCAGAATGCTGGGCGGAATGGACCGCAGCCAATCGTTAAATTCCGGCACATGGTTGGGAGAAGGCGTCAATAACTTGATCACGGAACCCAGACTGCGCTCCGAACTGAGCACGGTCCGGCTAGGCCCGCGATCATCGCGCTCGAAGCCCGGCAAGAAGCGGCCGGTATAGTCTTTATCGAAAATCGCCTGCACCCGATCCAGATCGTGCTGTAGATCGTCCACGAACAACGGGCCGTAGATTGCCGCGTCCTCTATGGATTTGGAAATTTCCGATTTGCCGCCGCCGGACACCGTACAGGGCTTATGACAAAACGTGCCTTCCGCGACGGTGCCGATCAAGCGCCAGGACGGCGCACCGGGATGCTTGCACATCTCGATTTTATAACCGTTGGGCTGCACGTAAATTTTGCCCGGTTGCAAGCGAATGCTATGGCTTTGGCCGTTTCTGATCCAGGTAATTTTCTGCGTCGCCAGACTCATCCGCAAATCCTGCGGCACATAAATAATCTCCGGAAAATGCCTGTCCACCGCATAACCTTCCGGATGCACATCCATAATCGCGCCGTAGTGATAGGTCATCTCGTCGAAATCGTAGCCCGGCTCGCGGGTCAGACTGCCAATGCCAAATTCATCACCGTGATTGACACGACGAAATGCCAACGCGCCGCCGGCATGCTCCTCTTCTGCCAAACCGAACAAATTGGCGGCATAGCTGATCTGGGTTTTGACTTCCTTTTTGCAATAACCGTAATAGTTATCGGCCAGCAAAGTAACGATCACGCCGCTGCGATCACGCGCAGTTAATTTAAACGCCTGACCGTCGTTATACAGTTCTTCGGGATCTTGCCAGCACATGCCATCGGCGCGCTGGCGTTCGGTGGCCTCGTCCCAATGCGGGAGCCCCAACTGTTTTTTAGTGAGCTTGGTTAAATGCGGGGCCAGAATCACGCAACCGCTGTGGCCGGACCAATGTTCGACATCCAGGGCCGCATCGCATTCCGGCAAGGCAGGATTGCCGCCGTTGCCGAAGATGCTCTCAACAAAATCCAGATTGCTGACCAGATTGCCCGGCGCAAAAAAGCGGATTTCCATGGATTTTTCGGCTGCAACACCCGGGATTTCCGGACAGACTACCGGCCGCATCAATAATGATGCAAACATGCGTGCCGGCTTGGGTTGGTGGGCGGTAAACGGTAGGACCATCAAATCATCAGGCGGATTTAACGCCTCACCCAGCATCAAAGCAAACGTCAGCTTGGGGACCTGCTTCTTGTCGCCGGGCACCGGCAATCCACCCTCGGCCACATGAAACGAGCCTTGTGTGGTCCGCCGGTCGCTGGCCGGGTTATGCAAAATGCCTTGTTTGACTCGGAAGCTGGAGACGATTTCGGAACGAAATTCATCCTCGCCCAAAGGCAACGATAATTCACGCGCCACGCCGTGCTTATCCAACTCGAAAGTCATCGTCGGCAAGCTGGGGATTTTGGCAAAGCCCAGATCCGCGCAATAGCGCTCCAGGAAATCTTGAATCCGTCTATCGGCGGGATAAAGGGAGGAACTGGCCAACAAGCGGCTTTTTTCCAGATAGCTATTCAGCAAGTCCTGGGCGGTATCCATAAACTGCGCCGACTCGGTATCGATACACGTCGGCTGCCCGCATGAAGCCAGTTTCAGATTGATATAAAGATGCAACTGTTGCTTAACAGCTTGCTCGTCTTGCCCCACCGACCCCAGACCCAGCGCCCTTAGCTTATCCATAATCCTCCCCCTTTTAGTTTTAGAAAACGATGCTTCCATGATATAGCAAACTTGGGGGTTTGGGTCAGTAGCAATCCAAGCAGAGCGCCCTCGACCCAGAGCGATTGCGCTCAACCAAGCGGGTGCTAAGCGCTGCAGAGGCCCGGCTGACTAGTGAAAATCATCCTGTCGGCAATAGTGTCAATTTTTCTCGGCTTCGGCCTCGCCAAGATTGTTTAAAAACCACATGGCCGCGATTTGCTGGTGTAAATGGTCGAACTTCGCTTGCAAGCCGTCCAGCACTTGATGCAATTGCTCCGGGGTAGTCTGCTTAATCTCAATGGCGAGTACCTGCTGTTCCAATTGTTCCAGCTGTGGGAATAGTTCGACAGCATGCGGCAAGCGTTTGATGCAATGCGTAATCTCCTCAATGCAATGCAGCACGGCCCTGGGAAAATCCGGGTTTTTTAACAGATAGTTCAAAACATCCTCACCTCTAATTCGGTTACGCACATGCTTGCGATACATCAAGACCGCACTCAACGACTTCAAAACGTTGATCCACAGGATGGTCTCGTACTCGCGCATTTTGGTGCTGCGATTCTCCGCCAACAGCACGGTACCGAAATCCATGATCCGGCTGGTCATGTCAGCGCGTTCCAGGTTGCGGCCAATACAAATAAACCGGGCACTGTCGCTGCGGCTCATAGACCCGGCCATAAAGCCGGTAAAGCGCTGGCACCCAGCCATGATTTCCTGCAAAAACAGCGCCCGCCCCCGCCGATTGGACAAGCTATCCAGATTGTTATTAGCGTACAGATACATTTCGTTGACCTGCTGCCAGGCCTCATCGGGCATCAGCTCGCGGCTGGTACGGATATTCTCGCGAGCAAACGACAACGACGCCAATAAGGAGCCGGGATTGCTCATATCGGCTAATAAAAACCGGGTGGTGTTCTGCTCGCTGGGATTTTTAAAGCGTTGATAAAACGCCTCTTCGACGCCGCAAATATTTAATAAATTGCGCCAGCCTAATTCCACACCATACGGCAAGTCGTAGATCAAATGCATCGTGGCGCTGATCAGGCGGGCGGTGTTTTCGGTTCGCTCCAGGTAACGGGCCATCCAGTACAAACGTTCGGCGGATCGCGATAACATCTTATTGCTCCCTGTTGATAATCCAAGTGTCTTTACTGCCGCCGCCCTGCGATGAATTCACCACCAGCGAACCGGCCCTGAGCGCCACCCGCGTCAGACCGCCGGCAGTAACGAAACTATTTCCACCTTGCAGGATAAAAGGCCGTAAATCGATGTGCCGCGGCTCCAGTTTGTCGTTGCATAAGGTCGGGCAGGTGGATAAGGCCAAGGTCGGCTGGGCAATGTAATTGCGCGGGTTATCCTGAATCAGTTTATGAAACTGCTTGATTTCTTTTTGCGTCGCATGCGGTCCGACCAACATGCCATAGCCGCCGGATTCGTTCGCCGGCTTGACCACCAATTCCGGCAAATGCGCCAGCACATAGGCGCACTGCTCCGGGTCGCTGCACAGATACGTAGGCACGTTGGGCAGAATCGGCTCTTCGTTTAAATAATAACGAATCATCTCCGGCACATAGGCATAGACCACCTTGTCGTCGGCCACGCCGGCACCGGGCGCATTGGCCAGGGCCACATTTCCGGCCTTCCAGGCCCGCATCAGGCCTTTTACACCCAGCACCGAATCCTTATGAAACACCTCAGGGTCGAGAAACAAGTCGTCGATGCGCCGATAAATCACATCGACTTTTTCCAGACCTTTAATGGTACGCATATAGACGCAATCGTCGTCCTTGACCAACAAATCGCCGCCTTCCACCAGTTCCGCACCCATCTGCTGCGCCAGGAACGCGTGTTCGAAATAGGCCGAGTTGTAAATGCCAGGGGTCAGTACCGCGATTTGCGGCGTGTCGTCGGCATCCGGCGCCAACGAGGCCAGCATTTCGAACAACTGCGTCGGGTAATCGTCCACCGGCAGGATATTCAGATTTTCCAGCAACTCCGGAAATATCCGCTTGGTAATGACCCGATTTTCGATCATGTACGAGACGCCGGACGGTACGCGCAGATTGTCTTCCAAGACATACAGCTTGCCGTCGCCGGCTCGCACCAAGTCACTGCCGCAGATATTGGCCCAACTGCCGAATTTGGGCTGCATGCCTAAACATTCCTTGCGAAAATTGCTGGAACTGTTGATCAAATCAGCTGGAACCAAGCCGTCCTTGATAATCTGCTGCTGGTTATAGACATCATTGATAAAGCAATTCAAGGCTTTCAGACGCTGTTTCAGGCCGGTTTCCACCATTTGCCATTCCTGAAAATCGATCAGGCGCGGAATGATGTCGAAAGGCCAAGCCCGGTCGATATTGCCCTCGTCGCTGTAGACGGTAAAGGTGATGCCCATCTCCATGATGGCCGCTTCCGCCGCCGACAGCCGGCCTTTAATGGCGTCCATGCCCAAAGATTGTAAGTATTGACTCAAACTGGCGCAGGCATCGCGTGGCTTGCCGCCTGCGGCTATCATCTCGTCGTAAGCCTTATCGGCGCTGTAATCCGCCCAAATTGTTGGTGTAATCATGCTGTATGCATCCGTGAACGTTGCTTTTATGGTGCAAGTCCGCGCGGAATTGGTGCAAAAACTACCGCACCATTTCAACGCAAACCGGTTCTGATCAGTTACCTGAAACAAAGCAATAGCAATGCCAAGTCGCGCGCCTAAGGCTATCAATTACTCGGCCCCAACCGACTTATCTTGCTTTAACGCGGGGAAATACCCTTTAGTTCAGAAGCTTGAATCAAACCGATGCTTTATATTGGACTACTCTAGGCAGAGCGACCGAACCCACGCGGTCAATCATGCGCGCGGCCATTCCTGATCGTAACGGCATGCTTCTTGCGGGTTTATTGGACTACGCATTCATCCAAAGTCTCGTCAGAATCGGCATCGGCGCTAAAAAACCGGCTTAGAAAATATAAATAAACGAGATCGGCTTTGATAAATTGCGCTATACCCGGTAAACCGGCAAACTAAACCTATGAAAACCTTAAGCACACCAGAAGCTTTCGCGCCGGGATACCGCCTCGATAAAGGCATCCACGACGAAATGCTGGACGAGACGGGCCGGGTTAGACCGCATTGGGCCCACCTAATGCAGGCATTGCAACAGCTCGGCCCCCGCGAAGTGGGTGAACGCCACCAGGAAGCGCTAAGGCTGCTGCGCGAAAACGGCGTCACCTACAACGTCTACGGCGACCCGGACGGTATTAACCGCCCTTGGCAACTCGACCCGATACCGCTATTGCTGTCCGGCGACGAGTGGTTCGACATTGAGGCCGGACTACTGCAACGCGCCGAACTGTTGAACCTGATTTTGGCCGACCTGTACGGCCCGCGCCAGCTCATCAAGAAAAACCTGCTGCCGCTCGAGCTGATCTACAACCACGGTGGCTTCCTGCGCGTTTGCGATCAAGTAAGCTTGCCCGGCCAACATCAGTTAGTGCTGTGCGCCGCCGACCTGGCGCGCGGCCCGGATAAAAAGATGTGGGTACTCGGCGACCGTACTCAAGCGCCATCCGGCGCCGGCTACGCATTGGAAAACCGCTTGGCCATGTCACGGGTGTTGCCCAGCTTGTTCCGCGACACTCATGTCCATCGTTTGGCGCGTTTCTTTCAATCCCTGCGCGCTGGCCTGAATGCCGTCGCCCCCGGCGACGCCGATACCCCGCGCGTGGTGGTACTGACGCCCGGCCCTTTGAACGAAACTTTCTTCGAACACGCCTATCTGGCCTCCTATCTGGGTTATCCGCTGGTACAGGGCGACGACCTGACGATTCGCGACGGCTATGTCTGGCTGAAATCGCTGGTCGGCTTGCAGCGGGTGGATGTGATCTTGCGTCGGGTGGACGACAATTACTGCGACCCGCTGGAACTGCGCGAAGACTCGCGGCTAGGCGTCCCCGGCCTGTTGGAAGTGGTCAGGCGCGGCAATGTGGCGATTGCCAACCCGCTAGGAAGCGGCATATTGGAAAATCCCGGCATCATGCCGTTCCTGCCGGGCATCGCCAAATACTTCCTGGGCCAAACCCTAAAGTTAAATTCGATCGCCACCTGGTGGTGCGGCCAAGCCCGCGAGTTAAATTACGTCCTCGCCAATCTGGAACGCCTGGTCATCAAACCGATCTACCGCAAACCCGGCGAACGTTCGGTGTTCGGCCATCAGCTGAGCCGTGCACAACTCGCTGATTGGCGCGCGCGCATCAAGGCCCGCCCGGCGCTTTACGTCGGCCAGGAATACGAGAGCTTTTCCACCGTGCCGGCGCTGGTGGCAGGCGGCTACGAACCGCGCCAAACCGTGCTGCGCTGCTTCATGGTGGCGCGGGCGGACGGTTATACGCTGATGCCTGGCGGTTTGAGTCGTAGCGCACCGCAATACGGCAATATGATGATCAGCAATCAAACCGGTGGCATCAGTAAAGATACCTGGGTGGTCGCTACCGAGCCCCAACATCCGGCCATTCCGGCCAAGCGCAGCGCCAGTTTGGCAGGCCACGGCAATGCCCTTCCCAGCCGCGCGGCAGACAATATTTTTTGGGTGGGCCGCAACGCGGAACGCGCGGAAGGCGGCGTGCGGTTGTTGCGCGCCACGATCAAGAAGCTGTTCAGCAACCCTGACCGCGATAGCCCGGACTATCAGCTCAGCCTGGAAACCCTACTGCGTTGCGTCACCAGCATGACCGGCACCTACCCCGGTTTTTTTGCCGAGGATAACGAAAGTTTGTTGCAGTCGCCGGAAGCCGAATTACTGGCAGTGGTCGCCGACGAAAGCCGGGCAGGCAGCCTGGCCAACACGGTAAATAGGATGACCCAATCCGGTTATGCGGTACGCGATTTATGGTCGTCGGATACCTGGCGGGTCATTGACGAAATCGAGGAACAGGTTTCCGAAGCGCGCCGCCTGGGCAAAATCGGTTTGTGGTCGATGCAGGAGCAAATGGATCAGCTGATCACCACGCTCTCCGCCTTCAGCGGTCTGGTGATGGAGAGCATGACGCGCGGCAACGGCTGGCTGTTTCTGGACATCGGCCGGCGCCTGGAGCGCGGCTTGCAGTTGGTATCGGTATTGAGAACCGCGTTTGCGATGCCGCAAAGCGAAGCGGCGGAAACCCGCTTGCTGGAATCCCTGCTGGACACCAGCGACAACCTGATTTGCTACCGCCAACATTATCGTAGCAACCTGGAGTTAGCCTCGTTTTTGGAACTGCTGCTGATGGACCCCAACAATCCCCGCTCACTGGCCTATCAAATCGCCCGTTTGCAGGAGCATGTCGGCAAACTGCCGCGCGAACCCAGCACCCGCCGGATTAGCGCCGAAGAGCGCTTGCTATTAGAGGCTAGTTGTCTGTTGAATATCGCCAATATCGACGACTTATTGAACGTCTCGGAATCCGGGATTCGCGAAGCGCTGGACCAACAGCTCAGCAAGATTTACGCCCTATTGGCCGCGTTGTCCGATACTTTGACCGCCAATTATTTCCGCCACGGGGACGCGCCGCAATCGCTGTCCTAAGGGAGTCACCATGCGTTATCGGGTTACCCATACCACTACCTACCGCTACCAACAACCGGTGGGATTGTCTTACAACGAAGTGCGGATGCAGCCGCGCCCCTGCCCGAATCAGCAACTGCTCAGCTCGCAACTAAAAATTACCCCCTTGCCCTGCGACTATCGGACCCGTACCGATTTTTTCGGCAATCAAGTGGCCTGGTTTTCGATTAGGGAGCCGCATCGGGAGTTTGTGGTCACCGCCAGCAGCGAAGTACAGATTTTTCCGCAACCGGTGCAGTTGGATTTCAGCCACGGCATGAGCTGGGAATTGGTGAAGGAAGCGCTCTGGAACGACAGAAGCGAACCACTACTGGAGGCACGGCAATTTGCCTTGGATTCGCCGTTCATCGCCGCCGACGCCGAGCTGGCCGCTTACGCGCAAGCCTCATTCACACCCGGCAAGGCGCTGATTGAAGCAATACACGATCTGATGCAACGCATTCACCGCGATTTTACCTTCGACCCGGAATTCACCAACCTGGCCACCCCGCTGACCACCGTACTGGAACATCGGCGCGGCGTCTGCCAGGATTTCGCCCATCTGGCCATAGGCTGCATCCGCTCGCAAGGCCTGGCGGCCCGCTACGTCAGCGGTTATATCGAAACCCTGCCGCCGCCCGGCAAGAAAAAACTGGTGGGCGCCGACGCCTCGCACGCCTGGTTCTCGGTGTATTTACCGGATCTGGGCTGGATGGACTTTGACCCTACCAACAACCAATTGCCGGGGGACAGGCACATCATCGTCGCCTGGGGTCGGGACTATAGCGATGTTACGCCATTGAAAGGGGTGATTTTCGGCGGCCAGAACCACGAATTGAAAGTGGCGGTGGAAGTGGAAAACCTGGGCGCATAACCCTAACCGGATACCGAAGAAAATCACCCGCATAAAACCACGTTTCATCCGTTAGGAATACCCGGAAATCCCCGTACTTAGCCCGTGACAAAACCTTGCATTTCGTGAGATAAACCAAGATATTGGGCTTGTCCCTTCACCTGCTTTCAATACATCAAGGTAATCTCTTGCGCCGTTTTTCGACCTTTTCCACCGCAGCACTAGCCCACCTTTTCGGCTTGGCTGTCGCCTACGCGCTGGTTGCCAAACTGGTGTTGATGTTTTTCACCGCCAATCACGTAATATCCGTCATCTGGCCGCCTGGCGGCATCGCACTGGCAGCGTTGCTGCTCGGCGGTAAAAAACTGTGGCCCGGCGTGTTCCTGGGCGCATTACTTGGCAGTTTGTGGGCAGGCAACCCGCTGGAGCAAGCCTTGCCTATCGCTTGCGGCAATACCGTGGAAGCACTTGTCGGCTGCTATCTGCTGGGCGAGATTCGCAAACTGCAACAGCCGCAAGACTACTTACGCATCCTGTTTGCCGGCGCCTTGGCTTCGGTCATTGCGGCCATAGTGGGTTCCTTAGCTCTGTTACATTTCAACGCAATAACGGCGCAGCAATGGCCGATCAGTCTAGCGCATTGGTGGATGGGCGACGTCTTGGGTATTGCGATTGTCACGCCGCTTATTTTGGTCTGGCGGCAGCCGCCAAGTTTTGACTGGAACCCGTATCAAGTTTGGCGCGCGTTGCTTTATGTCACAACGGCGTTTCTGGCGGGACAAATGATTTTCCTGGAGTGGCCGTGGCATCTTGGCCACTACGGCAAAGCATTTTATATGTTCGCTTTTCTGGTTTACGGCGCACTCTACTTTGGCTTGCATGGCACCTTGTTACTAATCAGCATGGTCATGCTGCAAAGCATATTCGGTGCAATTTTTCAGGTAGGCTTTTTTGCAGCCGACAGCAGTGAGACCGGGCTATTGCTGCAATGGTCTTTTTTGCTGGTACTGTCCAGCGTCGGCATTTCCCTGGCGCTGGCTATCGAGCGCTACCAGCGCTCAGAACAATTCAGCAAAGCCCTAGGCGATTTCAACAAACACATTCTGCGTTCAGTTCAGGAAGGCGTGATTGTTTACGATCTGCAGGGCCGTATCGAACTCTGGAACCGTTATATGGAAACCCTGACGGGATGGCCGCAAGCCGCTTGCCTGGGAAAATACCCTGTTGAAATATTTCCCTGGCTGGCGCAAACGCCAATTCCTGACGGCATTCAAAAGGCGTTGCAAGGCGAAACGGTCTATCAAACCCCGTTTACTGCAGGCGACGGCCGCTGGATCAGTTCGATGCAAATGCCCATACGCGACGACCAGGAACGGATTGTCGGCGTTATCGAACTGGTCAAAGACGAATCCTTAAACGTCGAGTTCGGCAAATCCCTGTCGGTCAGCGAATTGCGGTTTCAAAGCATCCTGGACAATACCCCCACGGTGATTTACAGCAAAGATCTGCAAGGCCAATACCTGCTGATCAACCGCCAATTTGAAAAACTGTTCGCGGTTGACAATAAGACTGTCAGAGGCAAACGGGATATCGACTTATTTCCGGGCGACGACACCGAACTCCTGTGGAAAAACGATTTAGAGGTCGCTAATAGCGGCCAGGCACAGATTTTTGAAGAAAAGATCACCCATCATGACGGTAATATTCATACGTATTTGTCGCATAAGTTTCCGCTACGTAATGGGCAAGGCGAAATCTACGCGGTGTGCGGCATTTCCACGGACATCAGCGAGCGCAAGCTATCGGAAAAATTATTGCAGGAAAGCGAATTGCGCTGGAAATTTGCGCTGGAAAGTGGCGGTGATGGCGTCTGGGATTGGGATTTGACCAACGGTAAAGTGTTTCTGTCGCCACGCTGCATGGAGATTCTGAATTTCAGCGAACAAGACCGAGACAACGATTACCGTAATTGGGAAGCCACGATACACCCGGAAGACAGCGCCCGGATGATGGCCGACTTGCAAACGCATCTGGAAAATCGCAGCTCACGCTTCAGCAACGAACACCGCGTAAAGCACGGCGACAACCAATGGCGCTGGATTTTAACGCGCGGTCTGGTGATCAGCCGCGATGCCCAGGGCAAGGCTTTGCGCATGATCGGCACCCAAACCGACATTACCGAACGCAAACAGCTGCAATGGCTGCAATTGTCCAAGATTGTCGATGGTTCGCCGGAAGCCACGTTTTTAGTTGGCGAAAACGGCCTCATCAAACTCGCCAACCCGCCCGCCGCGAAAGCATTTATCTACACGCTGGATGAGTTGATAGGTCTGAGTGTCGAAGCGCTGGTACCGGAACGGGCCCGCGCCAAACACCCGGAACAGCGCGCGCGATTTTTACAAGAGAATAAAGCCCGGCCTATGAGCGCCAGCCGCTCCCTAACCGCAATACGCGGCGACGGCACGGAATTTCCGGTCGAAATCAGTTTGACACCTATCGATATAGACAACCGGCGTTACATACTCGTATCCGTTTTGGACATCAGTGAACGGAAGCGGCTAGAACATGAAATGCAGTTGATGGCGATGATTTACCAAGCCATCGGCGAAGCGGTGATGGTCGCGGACACCGACAACCGCATCATCGCGATTAACGAAGCGTTTACCCGCCTGACCGGCTATACCGCGGAAGACGCGATAGGGAAGTCCACAGACATTCTGAAATCGGGCCGCCACGATCCGGATTTTTATCAGACCATGTGGCACTCGCTGTTACAAACCGGCCACTGGCAAGGCGAAATTTGGAATAAACGCAAAAACGGCGATATTTACCAAGAATGGCTAGTGATCAACACCATCTACGGCGAACACGGCGAAGTAGAGCGCCGGGTGGCGATGTTCTCGGAAATTACCGAGCAAAAACATGTCGAACAAACCATCTGGCGCCAAGCCAATTTCGACCCGCTTACCGATTTGGCCAACCGGCGCATGTTCCAGGATCGATTGAACCAGGAAATCAAAAAAGCCCAGCGCGACAAAAACAGTCTGGCGGTCATGCTGCTGGATCTGGACCGTTTCAAGGAAATTAACGACACCCTGGGCCACGGCATGGGCGACATTTTGCTGCAGGAAACGGCGCGGCGCATACTGGCTTGCGTGCGCAATGTGGATACGGTGGCTCGGCTCGGTGGCGACGAGTTCACCATCATCCTGGGCGAGTTGGACTCGGAAACCAATATAGACCGGGTCGCGCAAGCCATCCTGCACCAGCTTGCCGAACCATTTCGCTTGGGCGATGAATTAGCCTACATTTCGGTCAGCATCGGCATCACCTTCTATCCGCAAGACGCACAGGAAGCCGAACAATTAATCAAAAACGCCGATCAGGCCATGTATTCCGCCAAGCAACAAGGCCGCAACCGCTACAATTTCTTCACCAGCGAGATGGAGCAAACCGCGCAAAACCGGATGCGCCTGACCAGCGACCTGCGCCAAGCGCTGACCAATCAAGAGTTTTGCCTGTTCTATCAACCTATAATCGAACTGAGCAGCCGCAAAATGCATAAAGCCGAAGCCCTGATCCGCTGGCAACATCCCACGCGCGGCATGATCAGCCCGGCGGAATTTATTCCGTTGGCGGAAGAGACCGGCCTGATAGTGGAGATTGGCGACTGGGTATTTCGGATGGCGGCAAAACAGGTTGCCGAATGGCGTGCCCAATTTCTCCCAGATTTGCAACTGGGTATTAACAAGTCGCCGGTGCAATTTACCCGCAGCAATCTGGGCGACAGCAAATGGATAGACTATTTGCATGAGCTGGGCTTATCCGGCCAATGTGTCGTCATCGAAATTACTGAAAGCCTATTGCTGGATGTCGACAATATTGTCCGCGACCATTTATTTGCTTACCGAGATGCCGGCATCCAGGTGGCTATTGACGATTTCGGCACCGGCTATTCGTCACTGTCTTATCTAAAAAAATTCGACATCGATTATCTGAAGATAGACCAGAGTTTCGTACGCAATCTGGAAGCCGATTCCAGCGACCTGGCGCTGTGCGAAGCGATTATTGTGATGGCGCATAAACTGGGCTTGAAAGTGATAGCCGAAGGCATCGAAACCGCGCAGCAACTGGAATTGCTGACTGCCGCCGGCTGTGACTACGGCCAAGGCTATCTGTTTTCCAAACCACTGCCTGCTGCTGAGTTTGTGCGGCTGTTCGATACGAAAAATCAGCAGCCGGCGTCCGCCTCAAGGGCAACAAAACCAGCCGGACGCGGCGATTCCAGTATTTCTAAATTGTTCGGTTCGGACAAATAAACGGCAGGCGGCGATGCGCACACGTTTTTAGAATGAACGCTTTCGGCAATCTGCAGCCGAAAGCCTCATACTTTTATCAGAATACCTATTTGAAACGGAGCTTTTATGTTGATCCACAAACTGTCTTTTCCGATTATTTTACTGAGCGCCGCTGCGCTAATTCAGCAACCGGCATGCGCTCAAGACGCCCCCAGCCCACAGCAAGCGCTACAGAACTTCGGCATCAGCGCCGCGCAAATCCCGCCATTGGAACGCGGCGAAATCGTCGGTTACGACGTCAGCGAAACCAGCCAAAAAGAACTCGCTATTGGCGTAGCGATGATCATACCGGTAGGCTTGCCACAACTGGCCGATTACATCAAAAAGGGCAAACTCAATGCCGGCGAGAGCGACATCGTCGCCACCGGTATGCTGGGCGATAACGCCAGCGTCGATAGTTTTAAGAAGTTTGCGTTTACCGAAAAGCAACTGGACGAAGCCAAGGCCTTTCTGGAAGCGGAGCCGGGCGACGAATTCAACCTCTCCAAAGCCGAACTGGACAGCTTGAAAAGCCTGCAAGCCGGGCTGGAAGATGCCGACAACAAAACCTTGCTGAAAACCGCCAATCAAAAATACCGCGAATTTTTACTGCAACGCCTGCAAGCCTATAAAAAAAGCGGCTTGGCCGGCATTGCACCCTATAGCCGCGATGGCGGCACAGCCGACCCGGCCGCGGAACTGCGCAACGATGCCGTGAACAGCAAAGCCTGGGCGCGTTACTTTCCGGAATTGCAACAAGCCTGGTTAAACTATCCTGCCGCATTGCCGGCCAATACCAGCGAACAGTTTTTATGGTTGAATCGGCGCGTGGAAGACCGCCCCACCGCCATACTTAATCATCGCGTCATCGCCATCAGCGAAGGCGGCGGCCTTATCGTTTCCCGGCAATTTTACGTCGGCCACTCCTACAACTCCAGCCACGTGGTCGCCGGCGGCCTACCTTATAAAGACGGCACGCTGGTGTTTTACTCAATCCGCAGCTCCACCGATCAAGTTGCGGGCATGGGCAGTAGCCTGAAGCACTCGATAGGCCGCGAACAGATGAAAAAAGAAATGATCAAGCGCCTGCAACGGCTGAATAAAGACATGAAACTCAAACCTGCGGCAGTGGCCAGCGAAGAGTAATGTCGATAACCACATGCAACGGCGTGTAGCGCAAGCCCAATCAGATACTAGTATTAAGCTTGATTGTCTTGCGGATTGCCCCCATCCTGGTAAATATCCCTATAACCTTATTCCCCAAAGCTACTGAATCTTAGATGAATATAAAACACAAAGCCCACCCCTGGCATGGTATCTCGCCCGGCGACAACACCCCGGACATCGTGACCGCCTTCATAGAAATCGTACCGTCCGACACGGTGAAATACGAAATCGACAAAGACAGCGGCTATTTGAAAATCGACCGGCCGCAAAAATTCTCCAACATGATCCCCACCCTTTACGGCTTTATTCCGCGCAGTTATTGCGCAGAAAAAATCGCCGAATACGCTGCCGCGCGATCCGGCAAACCGGTCAGCAAGGGCGACGGCGACCCATTGGATATTTGTGTATTAAGCGAACGCAGCGTCACCCACGGCGACATCCTGTTACAAGCCATTCCCATCGGCGGCTTCCGTTTACTGGACGGTGGCGAGGCCGACGACAAGATCATCGCAGTGATGAAAGGCGACGAATTCTACCGGCAATGGCGCGACGTCTCCGACTGCCCGGAGTCGTATATCAACCGTTTGAAGCACTACTTCCTGACTTACAAACACCTACCCAGCGAAAAAAGTGTCTGCGAAATTACCCACGTCTACGGCCGCGAAGAAGCACATGAAGTCATCAAACGTGCAATCGCGGATTATCAATACCATTTTGGCTGCCAGGACGACGAGTAGGTTTGTTTGGGAATGGATGCGCTGAGCTACAATCGGCGTATCCTTAGTTCCGGCGAACAAGGTGAAAAATAAGGCTGCTCGGCGTAAGCTAAGGCTTTAGCAATCCGGAATTAAATCCATGCATGCCGAGAAAATCATTTTAGAAACCGATCAACAAGGCAACTTGCTGCAAATACCAAAATTGCCGCCCAATGCTCAATTGGAGGCCATCTTCCTGGTATTGAATCAGTTGCCACCACCACCCAAAAGACGCAAACCTTCTACGCTTATAGCCGAGAAAGGCAAAATCGTTGGCGATATCATTTCATCCGCCGTACCTGAGAGTGAATGGGACGCTCTAAATTGATTCTGCTGGATACGCATATTTGGGTACGCTGGCTCGTTGGCAACGATCCGCTACCGGAACGCATCATCGAAATGATTGAAACCAACGATGCTATAGCTGTTTCGGCCATTTCTGTTTGGGAAGTCGTCTTATTGCAAAAACGCCAACGTATTGAATTGCCGGTTCCGCTCGATCAATGGCTCGACGCAGCTTTACTTGGCTCGGATGTCCAGGTGTTGCCGATTACCCTCTAAATCGCCCACTTGGCAGGTAACCTCCCCGAACATCACAAAGATCCGGCTGACCGGCTCATCATTGCCACCAGCATTGTCAATCAAAGTAAATTGATCAGCTTTGACTCGGTATTTCCGTCTTATACCGAATTAAATAATTTGCTGATAACCGCTGATTACTAAATCAACTTGGTTTACATGGCGTCATCGTGCAAACAGTCAATATACGTAAAGCAAAAACTCACTTATCTCGGTTGGTCGAACAAGCCGCGAAAGGCGAACCGTTCCTGATTGCCAAGGCAGGCAAACCACTAGTGCCGCCACAATATTCGACACGTTGGCCTCATTACCCTCCGACTTTATGAATGATGGCCGTGAAGATACCGTGCCCCAGGAACGCAAGCCCCTGTAATGAAACATTGCTATTTGCCCTATGCCAATAGCTGTATTTACATTGCTGCAAACATCACTAATCAAGCGTCCCTTCAACGCCGACAATTCAGCATATGTAGACTCAGGAAAACCCCTATGAAACATCTATCAATGACGATTATTTTGTTGTCCACCCTTGCAGGCTGCACAACAAGCTCTCCATATACCCAGCCCTTAGCCGTAGCCGACTCAGCGCCAAAATCTATATCAACCGCCTCTCTCTACCCGCGGGCCGCCACCGAAAAAATCGGTCCCGTGAATGTCTACCTGATTCCGCTAAACGATTTCTCGGAAGATGTTGCGGCGCAAATGGGCAGGGATTTGAGTAAGGAATTCGGGCTGAGGGTCAAGGGCACTGTAGCAATGGGCACGCAAGGCCTGGTGCCGATGCTTGGCAGTCAACAATTCGCAGCGGAAGACTTCTTCGAGCAAGCGAAAACCGTGATACAGCGTTTGCCTGAAGCGGACAGCAACACCTATTTCATATTTCTGACCAACCGCGACATCAACAGCCGGGCCAGAAATTTTCGATTCCAGTTTTCTTATCACGACAAAGCCTGCCGCTGCTCGGTGATTTCCGCAGCGCGTATGCACCCGGAGCCGCAAAATTCGCCAGGCAGCCACCAACAGCTTGAATCGCGCTTCATCAAAATGACCAAACGCGCCATCGGCCAGATGGTTTTGGGGTGGGAGCGCTCCAGCGATATCAACGATCTGATGTATTCGCCGATTATGAGCTTGGACGACATCGATCACTTGGGCAATCGGCATCCGGCCATACCCAAGAAGTAACCGTATCGGAAGTTAATCTTAGAGGCCGCCCCTTTCCACGAGCGGCTTAATCGGGGTATTCTGCCGCCTTCGCGCTGGTATCTATCAGCTCACAATCATTGCCACATTAAACCCAACCCTTTAAACATGTTTTCCGCAATATCACGTAATGCCTGTGTTATCGGCTTTTTATCGTTATTGACGCTGCTCAGCCCCGCCGCCTTCGCTCACGGCGTCGACACCAACACAGAACGGTTTTTGCTGGCCAACCAAGGCGTCGCCATCGGCCCGTTTTTGTATATCGGCGCCAAACATATGGTCACCGGCTACGATCATTTGTTGTTTTTGGTGGGGGTGATTTTCTTTTTATTCCGCACTCGCGACGTGCTGGTCTATGTCAGCCTGTTTACCTTGGGACATAGCTTGACGCTGCTGTTCGGCGTGTTAAGCAACATCTCGGTCAATCCGTTTCTGATCGACGCCATTATCGGCCTGTCGATTGTGTATAAAGGCTTCGATAACCTGGGCGGTTTTCAGCGCCTATTGGGGTTTCAACCTAATACGAAATGGGCGGTGATGATTTTTGGCTTGTTTCACGGCTTTGGCCTGGCGACCAAATTACAGGATTTTTCGCTGCCCGCAGCCGGGCTCTGGAAAAACTTATTGGCGTTTAATGTGGGTGTGGAGATCGGCCAGTTTCTGGCTCTGCTGTTTATCCTGATCGCGTTGGACTTCTGGCGCCGCCACCGCAGTTATTACGCCTTTTCAGCAACCACCAACACCCTGTTAATGTCCGGAGGCTTGATTCTGTTCGGCTACCAAATCACGGGCTACATCATCCATGGATAACTCGATGCAAGACAGCAATCCGCCAGTTCAATCAATTAAATCGCTGACCATTGCCAGCCTGTCGGCAACGCTATTGGCTGGCGTTGTGCTGATTACTGCGGTGTTGCCCGCTGAATACGGCATAGATCCGACCGGGTTTGGGCAAATGACCGGTTTAACTAGCTTGGCGTCGCCAAGTGAAACAGGTAGCGCTTGCTCGGAGCCGGTGCAGACTGTGAGCGCCGCGCAACCGGCAGCGGTTTCGCAGTGGCAGGATACGGTAAAAATCGTGGTGCCGGCCGGCGAAGGACTGGAATACAAATTTCATCTCGCCAAAGGCGCAAACCTGGAATATTCGTGGTCCACTAACGGCGCGGCGCTGTATTTTGATTTTCACGGCGAGCCGCAAGGCGATAAAACCGGCTATTTCAAAAGTTACAAAGAAACGACCGATAGCCAATCCAGCGGCTCGTTAAGCGCGCCCTTTGAAGGCTCGCACGGCTGGTATTGGGAAAACAAATCCAACGCGCCGGTTACTGTGGTTTTAAATACGAAAGGGGCTTATCGGATTTTGGGCTTGATGTGATCTAAAACCATCGGCTCAAGGAAACCAAGCTGACTGACATCAAAACGGGGGATGCCAACAAACGAAAACGTTTAGTCTTCCGGCCCAAAGCACTGCTGGTAATCCTTACAAACCTCGCAGGACGGCGCCCGGCAAACGTATAAGCCTTCCGCTTCGCAGAGTTGTTTGTACAAAAACTTTTTCCATTTCATGTCTTTGCTGTTGCGCACCAGCAATTCCGGAAAGTTGTAGCCCAGCATGGCCGACAAATCGCTGCGCGACCATAAGCCCAAATCCTGCCACAAATGATCGCTACCCAAACAGGCGGCGACGATCAGCGCGATCAGCCATTCGGTTTCCGCGCCGGGATTCGCAGCAAATTGCCCCAGCAGGATTTCCAAATCCTGTTTTTCCAACATGCGGCTGTAATCCAGACTGCTACCGGAAAAGGCTTTCGGCGCCAAGGAATAGCCGGGAAAGTAGCGGTCGATAAGCTGTTCAAATTGTACTGGGCTCAAGCCCAATCTATCGGGAAGCACACCATCACCGACACACCAACTGGCGATAATTTGCGCCAACCAGACGCTATTGGGCGACTGGTCGGCACAGGCCAGCAGATCCTCGTAAATGTGTTGCCGCGACTTCATAACCGAGGGCTCTACCCTGTCATTCGATGCCATGCTAAGTGTGCAACTCATACTCGATTCTCCGGCCTTATTAACGATGACGCAGACGCTTAATATTCGACGCGAATATCTTCATCCCTAACGATCATCTGACAAGCCAGACGCCATTCCGGCGGCAGATCGTCGACGATCATTTGCTCCAACTGTTCGGTAGTGACCTTGCCTAATTGCTTCAGCAGGGCTTTTTCCTTCTCGGTCATCGTGCCACCCATGCGCTCCAGCTTTTTATCGATGCTGGTGACGCGGACCACGCAAGTGCCGCATTCGCCATCTTCGCATTCGAAATTGATGGGGATCTTGTTTTCCAGAGCCAGCTTCAAAATAGTCTGGGTGTGACTGCCGGCAACGGCGTAAACGGTTTTATCCCGGTATTCGGGACTGGTAAATGTGACTAATGCCATGTGTTACTCCTTTTGCGTTTTTTAAACTGGTTTAAGGGAAATTTCGCCGCCCAATACTTGCGCTTGGCAAGCCAGACGGTTGTGTTTGCCGGCCATGTTTTCCCGCAAAATTTTGTCTTCCAGTACGGACGGCTCGGTCAAGTTGTTCCAACCGGCAGTCACTTTCATGATGCAGGTTCCGCAATCGCCTTCCCGGCAACCGTAAGTAATGCCGGAACCTACTTTCTCGGACACCTCAATCACCCGGGTGCCGGCGGGGACGGTAACCGTCACGTTTATATCTTCAAATGTAATGGTCGCTTTGGCCATTGTAAAAACTCCATAAGGTATTAAAAGTCATCTCGGCAGCCTCTAATCTGAGGACCAACCGGTTTGGAATCGAAACGATTCCTGATTTTCACCGGCCTTACAGCCGATGAGGTCACCGATCCGTCCGTGAATCGGTTTAGCCTACGAATACCGCTGTAGACTCAATAGCAAGCGTCTGTTTAATCCGGTTTACAGGTCCGCAAAATTAATCACCCGTGATTCTCTGGCCCCGGTCAGCTCCTGGGCCAGCTCCAAGCCAAAGGCCTTGCACTCATGTATCTCGTCGTCGGTAGGAATCAGCTTGACGCGCAGGCCTTGAATCGGTACCCGCAATTTCAAGCCGCGTAAGCGGTCTTCCACCAGGCGCACGCCTTCGCCGGTCCAGCCGTAAGAACCGAACACGCCGCCGAGTTTGTTTTTCAGATTGACCACCGCGAGCGACGAGAGCAGATCCCATATCGGCTTGACCGCATCGCCGTTAATGGTCGGCGTACCCAACACCAATCCGTCGGCCTCTTCGATCAAATCGACAAACGGCGCCACCTCGCCACCCTCCAGGTCGTAAAGCGATACGCGCACATCCTCGACTTGCATCGCGCCTTGATATATCGCTTCCGCCATGCGCCGGGTATTGCCGTAAGAGCTAATGTAAAAAATCAGCAGGGTTTTTTGATTGGGCCGCAGTTCGTTATGCAAAGCAGGGCTGGATAACTGCCGATAACGCTGGATGTAATGCTGCGGGCGGTCGCGCAAAATTGGCCCGTGGGTCGGTGCAATCAATTTCAACGGCAAGGGTTCGATCAACTCCAAGGCCCTAACCACGTATTCCTTGAACGGCCGCATGATGTGGGCGTAGTAGTATTCGAAGGAAAAGCGGAAATCGCCGACTTTGTCGTTGTACAAGCGGTTATCGCAAAAATGGCAGCCAAACACGTCGCCGGAAAACAGCATCGCTTCTTCCGGCGCGTAGGTGCATTGCGTGTCCGGCCAATGCAAATACGGGGTGTGCAAAAACTCCAGGCTGCGGTCACCCAAAGAGACCTTGTCGCCGGTCAGCACTGGGGTAAAGCTCAACTCGTCCTGCTTCAGCAGGCCTTTGAGCATGGACTGAGCTTTTTGGGAAATGAACAGCTGCGCGTGCGGCGCCCGTTTCATCAACTCCGGCAAGGCGCCGGTATGATCGGGTTCCAAATGATTGAGGACGATGACTTTGATTTCCGAATAGTCTGCGACGCTTTCCAGGCGGGCGAAAAAGGCGTTGGCAAAGCCTTCCTTGACGGTATCGATCACCGCCACGCCTTCGCTGCCGCGAATCACGTAAGCGTTGTAGCTAGTGCCGTTGGCGGTCTTCAGGATGATGTCGAAAGTGCGCAAATTCGGATCCAGCGCACCGACCCAATGCACGCGCTCCGACAAGGCCACCGCCAGCGGTACGCCGTCTTCACTCTCCAATCTGACGCTGTTCATGGCTTGCAGGCCTCAGAGCGCGACTGCTTGGGACAGGTTTCCAAATCCTTTTGCGAAGCTAAGGCAGCCAAGCCCAACCAGGCATCGACCTGTTGTTGGTCGAAACCGCAGACGCGCTGTTCGTTGACCTCCATCAAAGGCCTACGGATCAACAACGGCTGCGCGACCATCAGCGCTATAGCTTCGTCTTCGCTGACAGTGTTTGGATCGACCAACCCTTGTTTGACAGCCGGTGCGCTGCGGTTAAACCAATCCGCCACCGGCATGTCGCCGAAAAACGAGCGCAACTTGCCCGGTTCCCTGCCCCACGGCTGCTGCAATAGATCGTAAACCACCAGCAAATGGCCGGCGGCACTCAGCAATTGCTTTTGCCGGGTATTGTTCAAGCAGCCCGGCTTTTCATAGAAATGCACGGTGGCCATAGCCGTTAATGGGCTTGTAGTTCCGCCATCGCCTCGGCCATTTTTTCGGGCGGGATACCGGTCAGCGAGCCGGGCGGGTTGATAGGAACACCCAGTGCGTCGAGAATCGCGCCTTCAATCGGGCAAATGCTGGCGCATTGCGTGTCTTTATAATCGCCCTCGCATTCGGTGCATTTTTTCGGGTTAATCCTGAAATGCCCGGCTTTTTCCGACATGTAGATGGCTTTGCTGGGGCACAACGGCTCGCAGGCATAACAGTTGACGCAGGATTCGATGATTTGTAAGGCCATGACGTTACCTTTGTATTCGATGGTTAATCAGTTCTAACAATCTCCCTCGCCTGATGGAGAGGGCTGGGGTGAGGAGAATTGAATAAGCAAAAGCTTTTTGATTCACCTCACCCTACCCTCTCCGACCGGAGAGGAAATATTGGGCTATGCCGTCGCTCGCTCTTCTTGCGGCGCAGCCTCGTCCAACTTGCCGGCGGCAGCCATTTCCTTGTAAACCGCCATCACGGCTTCTTCGATAGGCTCCATCGCATGCTCGCCGTTGGGTACGATGCCGGCTTTTTCCAGCAAGTCCCAAGGCTCATAGCCGATTTTGGAGCACAACACCGCTTCACAGCCGGCCAGGGAACGAATGGTTTGTTGCAACACGCTCTCGCCGTCGCCGCAGGTATCGTCGCCGCCGCAATACAAGTCTGTCTTGCGATGACTCATGAAACGCACGCCGTTCGGGGAGGCTTCGTAGATCAGGAATTCCTTAGCATGTCCGAAGTGCATATTGATCACGCCTTGACCGCTGGTGGCGATGGCCATCAACACGGGACGGGTATTCAGCTTGGGCTCGTCGGCGTGGCCGGCAGCTTTTTCCGCTTTCGCGGCGCGCTTGCTGTGCATTTCCTCGGCGATCGCTTCGTGGATCACTTTGCGTTTTTCCATTGCCGATTGGTAATCGATTTCCATCGCCTCGATTTTGTCCATGGTGAACTCGTCGCCACGATCTTCGCCCAATAGGCCAACCGCGTCGGCCCGGCATTGCCGGCAGTGGCGCATCATGTTCATGTCGCCGGAGCAAGAATCCTGCAGGTCCATCAACTCGTCCTGAGTCGGACCGCGTTGACCCATCACGCCGTAGAAGGTGCCGTGCTCGGCTTCGGCGATCAGCGGCATCACGTTGTGCAGGAAAGCGCCTTTGGCTTTGACGATTTTGCTGACTTCCGCCAAGTGCTTGTCGTTGACGCCTGGGATCATTACCGAATTGACTTTGACCAAAATGCCTCTGGCGGTCAGCATTTCCAGGCCTTTTTGTTGCTGCTCGATCAGGATCTTCGCGCCTTTCACGCCTTTGATGCGTTTGTTTTCCCAGAAAATCCACGGATAAATTTGCGCACCGATTTCCGGATCAACACAATTGATCGTGATCGTGACGTGATCGATGTTGTGCTTAGCCAGTTCCTCGACCGATTCCGGCAAAGCCAGGCCATTGGTGGAAACGCAAAGCTTGATGTCGGGCGCTTCAGCGCTCAAACGGCGGAAGGTTTCGAAGGTGCGCTCAGGGTTAGCCAGCGGGTCGCCGGGGCCGGCGATACCCAGCACGGTCATTTGCGGGATGTTGGCCGCCACCGCCATGGTTTTTTTCACGGCTTGATCAGGCGTCAGCAACTCGGACACCACACCGGGACGCGACTCGTTGGAGCAATCGTATTTGCGGTTGCAATAGTGGCATTGGATGTTACAAGCCGGCGCTACTGCCACGTGCATGCGGGCAAAATAGTGGTGCGCGTCTTCCGAGTAACAAGGATGATTTTCGACCTTGGAGCGAATCTCGTCGGACAAATGCCCGAGTTGATCATCACTTGTACCGCAAGAATGGGAGGAGCAGCCGCCTGCGCTGGCTGCTGGAGTTTCGTTTAATACTGGCAGTTCCATATTCTTCACCTCACTTGATTGGTTATGCAGTGAGAAAGCACAGGCCATGCCAGTTATGAAATCAATTTAACTTACTGATATATAAATTCTTTTTTAAGATAAACTACCAAACACCCCAATATACGGCCGCCTAATGTTTGTAACGGCACAATCCCCGCCAGCCGATTGTCAGGATTTGGACAAAGCGCCAAAGGCCTGAAAGCAGGCAATTTCAGAGACAACTCTGACGCCAGGCATCGTTCAGTACATACGCTTGCGAAATAGCCAGCCGGCGCAACTCAAACAGCACAAACCGATCAGCGCCAGCGGCCAATATTGGTCGGTTAAATCGGCGATCCCCAAGCCTTCCAGAAATACCCCGCGGATAATGATCAAAAAATAACGTAGCGGATTGACGAACGTCAGCTGCTGCACCAGTTCCGGCATGTTCTCGATGGGCGTGGCGTAGCCGGACAGGATTACACCCGGCACGATGACCAGAAATCCACCCAGCAAGCCCTGTTGTTGGGTGACCGATAGCGAGGAAATCATCAAACCGGCACCGATTACCGAAAACACGTACAACACGATGCCGATGTACAGCGCGGCCAGGCTGCCCAACAACGGCACCTGAAACCAGAAGACCACCATGAAGATACTGAACAACGCTTCGGCTACGCCGATGATCAGGCCGGGAATGGCTTTGCCGATCAGAATTTCCGCCGGAGTGAATGGTGTCACCAGCAGTTGGTCGAACGTGCCCTGTTCGCGTTCGCGCGCCACAGACAATGCGGCCACCGTCATCGTCACCACCAAGGTCAGCAAGCCGACGATACCGGGCACGATAAACCAACTGCTTTCCAGATTGGGATTAAACCAGGCTCTGACGCGCAATTCAGCCGGCGGCCCGGTTTGGTTGTGCTGGCGCGCCCAATCGCTGTTGAACTGGCTGATCACGTTACGGGCATAGCCCAAGGCAATCTGGGCCGTATTGGAATCGCGGCCGTCCAGTAATATCTGCACCGGTGCCGATTGCCGGCCACCCAGCAAATCGCGACTGAATGTTTGGCCGATATGCAACACCATCAACACCTGCTTGCTGTCCAGCGCTGCGGCGATTTGCGCCTGGCGCTCGATGCGCAACACTTCCCGAAACGCTGGCGCGCCGTTGAAGCGGGCAATCAAATCGCGGGCGGCGCTGCCGCGGTCTTCGTTGTATATCGCGATCGGCAGTTGGTTTAGATCGTAAGTAGCGGCATAGCTGAGCAAAAATAACTGCACCAGCGGCGGCACGATCAAGACAAAGCGGCTTTTTTTATCCTTCAGCAGGCTGAGGAATTCCTTGATCAATAAAGCCTGAATGCGCCACCACATACTCGTCACTCCAGGCGGCGCGGCGCCCGCCACAGGGCCAATACCAGAAACGCCGCCGCCATCAATAACAAGGCCAATGCGTTGGGCAATATGACTTCCCAAATATCGCCAGCCAGGAATACGGTCTGCAAAATCGCCACGAAATAACGAGCCGCCACCAAATGGGTAAACAGCTGCACCGCCCACGGCATGCTATCAATATTGAAAATAAATCCGGACAGGATAAAGGCCGGCAGAAAAGTCACCACAATGGCAATCTGCCCTGCGACAAACTGATTTTTGGCAGCTATGGAAATCAGCAAACCCATGCCTAGCGCCGCCAGCAAGAACAGGGTGCCGGCCAACAACAACACCCACAAAGAACCGACCAAGGGCACCTGAAACAAAAACACCGCCATGCCTATCGACAGCAACATGCCGCCCATGCCCAGCAAGTAATACGGAATCAATTTGCCGAGCAGCACTTCGCGGACGCTGACCGGCGTCGAAATCAAGGCCTCCATCGTGCCGCGCTCCCATTCGCGGGCCATCACCAAAGCGGTTAATAAGGCGCCGATCAAAGTCATAATCACCGCGATCAAGCCCGGCACCAGAAAATTACGGCTACGCAAGGCGCTGTTGTACCAAACCCGGGCGGCCAATTGCACCGGCTGCGGCGCTTCCTGTCCCTGCCAAGCGGCACGAGCGTTGAGCCAGGTTTCAAAAACGCCTTGCACATAACCGCTGGTCAGACGAGCGGTATTAGCATCGACGCCATTGACGATAACCTGAATCGGCGCCGGTTCGCTGCCGGTCAAGCGCTTATCGAAATCGGCCTGCAAATGCACGATGGCGTTGATTTTTCGAGTCAGCAAGGCCTGCTGAGCCTCACGCAGGTCGCGGAAATAATGCGCTTGAAAATAATCGGAATAATCGAAACCGGCGCTAAAACTGCGCGACGCCGGTGAAACATGCTCGACGACCAGGCCTATCGGCACGCGGCGAGCGTCCAGTGACACTCCATAACCGAACAACAACAGCAAGAACACCGGCATCGCAAACGCAATCGCCAGGCTGCTGGGATCGCGCAGCACTTGTAAAAACTCCTTACGAATCAAGCCTAGCAGGCGTTGGCTGGCGGCAGTCATCCGGACGACGCTCCTTTGAGTTCCAGCAAGCGAATGAAAGCCTCTTCCATGGTCTCGGCCGGCGCTTGCCCGACGGTTTGACTGCGGCGGCGAATCTCGGCCGGTGTGCCGGCGGCCAGGATGTCGCCCTCGCGCATGATCAACAGCCGGTCGCAATATTCGGCTTCTTCCATGAAATGCGTAGTGACCAATATCGTTACCCCTTGCGCCGCCAGGCTGTTGATGCGATTCCAAAACTCGCGGCGCGCCAGCGGATCGATGCCGGAAGTCGGTTCGTCGAGAAACAGAATCTCGGGCTCGTGCATCAGCGCGCAAGCCAGCGCCAGCCGTTGTTTGTAACCCAGCGGCAGATCGACGCTATTGGTGTCGGCAAACTCAGTGAGGTCAAACTCTTGAAGCGCCCAGGCTATACGCTCTGTTCGCCGCTTATGGCGTAAACCGTAGGCATGGCTGAAAAACTGTAGATTTTGCCTGACCGACAATTGTCCATATAGGGAAAACTTCTGTGACATATAACCAAGTCTGGCCCTGGCCTGGGCGGCTGCCGTGCGCAAATCCAGGCCGGCCACCCGCAAGCGGCCGTTGCTGGCCGGCAGCAAGCCGCATAACATTCTGAATGTCGTGGTCTTGCCGGCACCGTTGGCACCGAGCAAGCCGAAAATCTCGCCTTGCCGCACCTCGAAAGACAGTTTCTTAACCGCCTGAAAATTGCCGAACCAGCGGTCAACTTGCTCGACTTCAATCACTGCTGCGTGCTCCGTCGCCAAAAACCGCGAACCATTGCCGGGTACAAAACAGACGGTTTCCACTGGCGACTTTTCGTCGTGCCGGGCCAGCAGCAACATGATAAAAGCATCTTCCAAACGCGGCGGCACCGGCGTAATTCGCACTTGCTCGGCAGTATCGAATATCGCCGTCCAATCCGGCTGGCAATTGGCGCGCGCCACAGCCCGCACTGTGTCACCTTGTACCACCGAGTCGATTAAATCGGCATGCATCTGCAAACGTTGTTGCAGCAGGCGTTTACCCAGTACCGGACTGGACAACTGGTAACTGCAAGCCTCCGCCAGACGATGAAAGCCGGACGGTGCATCCTGATGCAGAATTTCGCCACTATCCAGCAATACCACCTGCTGGCAACGCTCGGCCTCGTCCATATAAGCGGTACTGAGTAAGACGGTGGTGCCGAACTCCGCCACCAAGGACTCGATAATTTGCCAGAGCTCACGGCGTGACAAGGGATCGACGCCGACCGACGGTTCATCCAGCAGCAATAATTTCGGCCGATTCAGCAAGGTGCAGGCCAAACCCAGTTTTTGTTTCATACCGCCGGATAGCTGACCGGCCAGACGCTGATTGAATTTTTGCAGATTGGTCATGCGCATCAACTCAGCGAAGCGCTGCTGCCTGTCCTGCAGCGATATGCCGTAAAGATCGGCGTAAAGATTGAGGTTTTCCAGCACGCTCAAGTCCTCATAAAGACCAAAACGCTGGGGCATATAGCCGATTAATTGGTGCAATTGGGCACCGGCGGCGGCCGTATCCAAACCAAAACTGCTTATGCTGCCGCTATCGGGCAACAACAAACCGGCCGCCAAGCGTAGCAAGGTGGTTTTGCCGGCACCGTCCGGACCCACCAAGGCCGTAACTTGGCCGAGCGACAGACTCAGGGAAATATCCCGCAAGGCCGGTACGACCCGGTCACCGGCGGTAAAGTGCTTGCTTACCGACCTGAAGGTCAATGGCGCCGGTGCGGCATCGGCCTCTATGGCAATCACAGCGCGGGTTCGCAGCTCGGTTGTGCCATCGGTGCTTGCTGGGTGTCTATCCTCACGGTGACCGGCATCCCCAGCCGCAATTGATCGTCCGGGTCGCAGGCGTAGATCCGTACTTGATAGACCAGGCTGGTGCGCAGCTCGGTGGTTTCCACCGTTTTAGGCGTAAATTCGGCAGTCGGCGACATGTACCCTACCCAACCTCTATAGCTTTTATCCGGAAAGCTGTCGCTGGCCAAACTAGCCGGCAGACCATAACGCAGTCGTCCCAAATCAGCTTCCGCCACATAGGTTCTCGCCCACAAAGGCTCGCGCAAGGCCAACGTCAATACCGGCTTTTGCGCGCTGGCCATGTCGCCGGGCTCCAGGATGCGGTTCTGGACCACCCCATCCTGCGGCGCATACAAGCGCGCATCGGCTAAGACTTTATCAGCCAGCTGTAAGGCGGCCTGATCGGCTTTCAGTTGTGCTTGCGCCGCTTGAATATCTTCCCGGCGTGGACCGATTTCGGTCAGCGCATATTGCTGTTTCAAGGCTTGCAGACTCTGCTGGGCCGCGTCGTATTGGGCTTGCGCCCGATCCAGGGACTCGGCGGAGCTTAGTTTGCGTTTGACCAACGCCTGAAAACGGACCAACTCTTTCTTAGCCAGTACCACCGCCGCTTCCGCCGCTTTGACATCATTGCCAGCCTTACCGATTTCCTGCGGCCGCGAACCGTGCAGCAGCTTATCCAGCTGATGTTGTTGCACATCCACTTTGGCTGCGGCCTGATCGCGGCTATATTGAAAGCGCTCCAACGCTTGCGCCGCCAACAATTGGCCGCGTTTGACCCGCTCGCCTTCCTGAACCAGGATCTGCTCGACGCGCTCCGGATCGTGAAAACTCAGTTCGACTTGGCGAATATCCATGTTGCCGTACAGGATCAAGGCATCGGTATGCCGATTTCCCTCCTTCAGATAAAAACCGCTGGCGACCAGCACAACGGCAGCTACTCCCCCAACGAGATACAGGCCTGGTTTACTAATCATCTATGAATTACCCGCCGCTGATTTAAACGTGTCGGCTCAGTATACTGAAAGCCGAGCCTGAGATGCATCTAACAACTTACCCCGCCAGTTAATCGATACTGTCCTTGGCCTTTACGCAGCTTCTTTAGTACACTGCGGGCAACCTTATTTTTCAGGCGCAGAGCGTATGACTTATTGTATTGCTGTCTCTCTAAAAGACGGACTGGTATTAACGTCGGATTCCAGAACCAACGCCGGCATCGACAATGTCAGCATTTACGGCAAAATGCACCCATTTTGTACGGCATCTGATCGGAAAATCGTACTGCTCAGCGCCGGCAATCTGGCGACCACGCAGGCCGTGATCGACCAGTTGAAGCGCGATATGAAAGAAGAGACCGAAGTGAATCTGGACACGGTCAACTATCTGTCGGAAGCCGCCGCCTATTTGGGGCGGATCAGCGTCGAAAAGCAGCGCCGCCATGTGGATGCCGGACAAAGCAGCTTCAATCCGTCCGCCACTTTTATTTTGGCGGGACAAATAGGCCAGGAGCCGCACGGCGCTTATTTGATTTATCCGGAAGGCAATTGCATCACTACCTCGCGGCAGACCCCTTATCTGCAAATCGGCGAAAACAAATACGGCAAACCGGTGCTGGACCGGTTTTTAAAAATCGATACCGCACTGCACGAAGCCGGGCGTTGCTGCTTGATTTCGATGGACTCAACGATGCGCAGTAATGCCAGCGTCGGCGCGCCGGTGGAGCTGTTGATTTATCACCGAGATACGCTGACACTGGACGAGTACTATTGCTTCCAGGAAGACAACGAATACTTAAGCAAAATCCGCAAGATGTGGCACGAAAAGCTGAAAGAAGCCTTCGCCACCCTGCCGCAGTTCAGTAAAGAGGATTCCCGGCCGTTGCCGGGCTGCATATAACGTCCACGCTTCATCCTAACTTGGGGCTATGGCACACAGATCATAGTTCCAAGCGGTTTCATTTATGCTGGGCATAGCCAATCCCGTTCGCCCTGAGGCAGGGTGGGTGGTGTTCTGCTCAGCAACTACGCCTGTGTGCTCTACTTATTGCATCCATGCACGGTTTACAACCGCCGCAACTGATTTTCAGGTTTATCGTCGATAACTCGTCACAATAGCCAGTAACCGCTACAATTGCCGACCCTAATCCAATTCCTGCCCGCCGACCCAGCCATGTTGCAGTTCGGCGATCAGAACCGCAGCTGGCGATGGCACAAACTCTAATTCAAAAAATTGATTACGGCTGGCGTTTACTGGCCACTGCGATCAGCTTTACCAGCTTCGGGATCGGTGGCGTGATGCTGTGGCTGCTGGTGTTTCCGCTCTTGGCAATATGGCCGGGCAGCCGCGCCGAAAAAGCCGGCCGCGGCCAATACACGGTGCATCTGAGTTTTTATATGTTTATAGGCTTGATGCACAGACTGGGCGTCATGAGCTATGAAGTGATAGGACTGGAAAAACTCAACCGTCCCCGCCAGCTGATTGTCGCCAACCACCCGACGCTGGTGGATGTGGTGTTTTTAATCAGCCGAATCAAACAAGCCAACTGCATCGTCAAGGCCAGCCTGTGGCACAACCCGGCGATGCGCGGCCCAATCTTGAATGCCGGCTATATCAGCAACGCCGATTCTGAAACGATGGTCAACGATTGCGCCGCTTGGCTGCAAAACGGCGGCACCATGATCATTTTTCCGGAAGGCACCCGCTCGGCGCCGGGCCGGCCTTATCGTTTTCAACGCGGCGCGGCAGCCATTGCTTTACAAGCCGATAGTATAATCACGCCGGTAACGCTGACCTGTAAACCCAGCACCCTCACCAAAACTCAAGCCTGGTACCAAATCCCGCACCGGCGTTTTCATTTGCAAATGATCGTCGGCGAGGATATCGAATTGCAGCCTTTCCGGGAGTTGCAACCACGCTCGATAGCGGTGCGGCGTTTAACGCAGTATTTACAGGATTATTTTACTCAACAACGAGAACGCCATGAGCGAGATGGAAACTGAATTAAAGCACCTGATTATCGACACGCTGGCACTGGAAGATGTCGATGCGGCGGACATCGACAGCCACGCCGCGCTGTTCAATGATGGCTTGGGCCTGGATTCCATAGACGCGCTGGAACTGGGCTTGGCGATACGTAAAAAGTATCAGGTAAAAATTGATGCCGAACGCGACGATGTGGTGAAAATCTTCAGTTCCGTGGCGGCCTTGGCGCAGTTTATCGAAGCAGCGCGGAGTTGAGAGAGTTTTGACGAGCCGATGCAATCCTAATCTTGCGGCGAAAAACGACAGACCTTATTCCGACCGCTGTGTTTGGCTTGATACAAACCCTTATCGGCCAAGTTCAGCAAATCGCCGATGCTGCTGTTTTTATCCGTCAGGGTAGCCACGCCAATGGATACGGTAAATTGCAATTCCAACCCCGATTCAACCGGAATCACGCTGTCGGCCACTACACTTCGGAGTCGTTCCGCCACCTCAAGTGCTTTAAGCAAGCCGGTTTCCGGCAATAAAATCGCAAATTCCTCGCCGCCCATGCGCCCGGGGATGTCGATTTCCCGCAAAACCTCCACCAAAATGCAGCCCAGTTTTTGCAGAGCCTGATCGCCGGCAGCATGGCCGTAGTTGTCGTTGACGGCTTTAAAATAGTCGATATCCAGCATCAGTACCGACAATGGATTGCCGTAACGATCACTGCGCGCCAACTCCGCTTCGCCCTGCTCCATGAAATAGCGGCGATTGGCGATGCCGGTCAGATAATCGATGCGCGCCTGACGCTCCAACTCCGCTTGCAGGGCTTTGCGCTCACTGATGTCGCGCACGAACGCACAGTTATATTCCAAACCCTCAAAAACCAGATAATTCGCGGCCACTTCCACCGGAATTTCCCGACCGTCTTTACAGCGATGGATGGCTTCCATTTTTAACGCGCCTTTTTGTTTGACTTCCTGCCAATGCGCGGGCCAATTTTCCGCCGTTAAATCCTTGTCTATATCCATTACCGAAAATGTCAACAACTCCTCGCGGCTATAGCCCAATACTTCGCAGGCTGTGTTGTTTACAAATTGGAATCTGGCATCAGCGGTTATCCAGTACAAACATTCAGTGGCTCTATCCACCGAAAACTGCGTCAGATGCAAAGCCTTTTCCGCCAGCTTGCGTTCGGTCACATCGTTGTAAATCGAGACAATTTCACCACCAGGCAATTTATACACATAATTTTCCCGCCAACCCTGAATCCGCTCATCACGGTAATATGAGGGCGGAAAAGCCTCCGGCGTCCCGGTTTTGGCGACCCGCCGCAATACATCCAACAGCCCGAATTCGAATACCCCCGGAAACATCTCGGTCAGTTTTTTACCGATCAATTCTTTGCGGGTGATTTTTTCGATCTGCTCGGCAGCCTTGTTAAAGCCGATGATAATGAAATCCCGGCCGTCCTCGCTGGCCCGGTATACCGCCACGCCGCTACTCATGTGTTTGAATAATGCCGATAAGCGTGCTTCGCTGGCGGCCAGGGCGCGTTTTTCCAGCAGCAACTGCTGATTGTTTTGAAACAGTTGCTCGGTTCTTTCTTCGACGCGCCGATTCAGTTCGTTATTAAGCTCCGCCAGTTCCGCCGCCGCCAGTTTTTGCTGCAACCGGTCCGCACCGTGTTTGGCAAAGGCTTGCGCGAGTTGCGCGTACATTTCCGTGATAGTTTCCAGCCGCTGCCTGGCAATGACCGGGACCTTGCTGATGCTTTGCAGATAACTAGCTTCCTCGAACCCATATCGCCTGGCCTGACTGCGGAAGAATTCCAGATCCGGAGGATCAATAAAACATTGACCGGTAAAAATATTGGCGACGTGCTGGCCCTCGACGATAATCGGCATAGCCGAATCTACCAACCCGTTCAGACATTTGTAGATTGCAAACCGCTCTCCCTTCAACATGCTTTCAACCAATGCCGTATCGCTTTCTATGCAGTTACTGCAGGTGTTGTGGTTGACCCGATGAAATTTTACACAGGCATCTTGCCAGCCGGCGTTGGTGATAACAACGCCGTCGGTATCGATAATGGCGTTAGGTATGCCGATCACCCGGTACAAATCGTCCATCAGCGTTTGCAGACTGGCAAGATCGACAAGTTGGGCGTATTTGATGGTGTTTTCGGACATCAGCTGGTGTGGAATCGAGCATTGAAGTTAACAGTCTGTCGTGTGAGCTTGATAATAGCAGCATTCCCGTGAAGCGGAACTGAAAAACACTGGATTTTGGCTAGCGATAAATACCCGGCAAGCTTTACAGGCATGGCATTGACGCGAAAGAATGCTTAGCAAGCATGCTATGGCGCCCAAGCTTGGTCGTTCGCCAACGGGCAAAGCCCTATCCTCCGTTCAACGGACAAACGGCCTCCCGATGAACGGTTACAGCTTAGTCAATTTTTCTTGGCTCCCCATTGACGCGATAGGGTGCGCTAAATCTGATGTGCTGATGTTAGAAGGTGCACCTGTTGAGTTACTCAATGCGGTCAATATCTGGTTTTTCATTGTTATCGGGTTCCCACGCGCTGCGTGGGAACCAAAATATTCCGCGCTGCGGTCACGCATGCCGCAGCGCGGCCAAGCCCGACATCCCCACGCAGCGCGTGGGAACGAGAAAAATATTTAGTCTGGTTGAGCACAGGATAAGACAATCTCCAATTTTCTTTTGTCAATCAAACCTTGCTCCGCCGACAATGGCCAATACTTATGTTCGGATTTTGTAAAAGCCACCTTTCCAACGATTATATACGATTGATATTCTGCCATTTTGGCCATTACCGAATACGATCCCAGAGCTGATTTACAGCCGCACTCAGCAATTGATTTAATTATTTTGGCATCAAACGAGAGGACAGGAATCCCATTCTCGATGGACGTTTGTATGTCATTAACAGCGATGCAGGCAGACAACTGATTATTAAGTTGTATGGATTCTGGTTCATTGGCTGTCGCACACGAAACGATAAAAAAAACGCCTAAAACACTAATCTTTCGTGCCACCATTAGTAGGTCTCCCATCAACATAAGACACCTTGATAATCAATGCGCTCTTTTGGGTTGTTTTATAATAAGTTGTAGTACCATCAAAATGCTATCGTGATAGCAAAAGCCAGGGAGGTACGCGGTGCGTACCCTACCGGGCTTTTAGAACATTCCTCTTAGAGGTTGCAATTACAGTTTTAACGACAATGGTTTCCCAAGTCGGGCGCTTTGGAATACACGCCAGCCAAACAAAATAAAACAGCTAGGCAGAGCAATTGAAAAAGGGGCCAACAGCAAATACAACACTGGGGCTTCGCTTTGAAGCAAAGTTACACTCTGCGTTCGAGTGCCGAACGAGATTACACCTTCAATTAAACAGAGATATGTCAATCCGATTGTGGTTACTAAAGAAAGACCAGAGATGTATAAACCAATATACATCGTTTGAAGTCTCCTTCTGGCATCCTTTGTTTTAACCATGAAGACTGGTACAGCAATACAAATAAGCAATCCAGATATAACAAAAATTGCGATCATCATAGAAACCGGCTCCTTGCAAAGGGCTAACCAGGTGCAGCCTAGAAAGCTAGGGGCTGTTGCCGTTTCACATCGGTAACCATATAAATGCACAAGCCAGGGCGATAGCACCTTCAAAATTGCGTTTTAGTTTGTCATATCGGGTGGCAATAGCTCTAAAATGTTTCAGTCGCGCAAATACGTTTTCAACGAGGTGGCGATATTTATAGAGACACCAGTCCATTTCCTCATTCCCGACTATTGAATTTTGTTTTCTTGGGATGATGGGGACTGTGCCTTGGTCTCGAATTTGAATCCGTAACGGCTCGCTGTCATACCCTTTGTCTGCAATCATGTAGCCCGCCTGGGGGAGCTTGGCCACAAATTCCGGCGCTTCTTTGCAGTCATGTACTTCGCCCCCCGTAATCGAGAACTGGATGGGAAGTCCACCGGCATCAACCGCCATATGGATTTTGGTCGTGTTGCCTGCGACCGATTTCCCGATGGCTGTTGGGTTTTCATGGGCGCCGCCGCTACTGTGTTGATGGGCTTTAATAATGCTGCCATCAATAAATAGCCATTCCAAATCAGGCTCAATCACTAGCGCTTGAAAGATACCCCTCAGCTTTTCTTGCAGTGACCAGGCATTGAAGCGCTTGTACACGGCATTCCACTTGCCAAAAGCGACGGGCAAGTCTCGCCAAGGTCAGCCAACACGCAAGCGATAAAAAATCCCTTCGACCGTTTGCCGAAGACCGGGTTTGTCGTAAATGCTGAAACTCAACATAATCGTTTTTAGCTTTTCCCAGTGGGTATCTGTAAGCAGTTGGCGTGGCATTCGCTAGTTATCGTTTGATTGAAAACTCAATCAATATGGCTCGCCAATCGATTTTCAAAGGGATTATGACAAAATGGCAACAGCCCCTAGAATAAAATATAAAAAGGTCGTAGATACCAATTAGAAAGGGGTAACCGGACAAACGCGGTTCAACCAACCACTCTAAACGCCTTTGACAACCCAACAACCTCCGCCTTTTTCAACGACTTACTCAGCAACATATAAGTATCCCGATCAAAGGCCGGAACACCGGCCTGCAATAGCTCGGCTATCTCCGCTTCGTTTTTCGCTGTACCCAGATAACACCAGCGATCGATCACATGCAATTCCTCGCCTTCGCGCACACCAATCGCGCCCGGATAAGGCCAGACGGCGAGTTTGAGTTTTTGCATGGCGATCAACAGCCGCGCCGCGTGGGCCAGCGGGGCTTCCAAACCGACGCAGGCGCCGCGGCATTTTTTGATCTGGTGACCAAAGCAAGGCCGGCCGGCGGCGGTTTTTTCCAGGCCCAACACGCTGAGGCACAGGCCGTGCTGTTCGGCAACGCCGCGCAAGGCTTTCTGGGCGTCGCGCTGGCTGTGGTAAAGGCCGTACAAATTGTCCTGGGCGCCAAAATCGAGCTCGCCGGCCCAACTCAACACCGGCTTGAGCTGTTCGCCGTGTTGTTGCAATTGCCAGGCGCACAAGGCGTTTTTGCGGCGCAGGCGCTGGTTGTGCACCGGGGTTTTTTCCTTGATCAAGCGTGCTTCCAGCAATAGCGCGCCCAGCTCGCCGGCGGTTTCGATCCAGTCGATGCGGCGCAGTTGCTGGGCCAGACTCATCTCCTTGCTGTTCTTATGGTCGGCGCCGAAATGCGCCAGCACCCGGTTGCGGATGTTGACGCTTTTACCGATGTACAGCGGCAGGTCGTTCTCGCCGTAAAACAGGTAAACGCCGGGCGTTTCCGGCAAATCGTGGATTAAGTTTGGGTCGATGTTGGACGGCAGACTGGAGCGGCCGACCAAACGCTGGGCAGCTTGATCGACCACCGCCTCCGAGAACTGCTCGCAGGCTTGATTCCAGAATTGGTGAATCAATTGGGCATCGGCCAAGGCCCGGTGCCGGTCTTTGGCCTGCAAACCATGCCGTTCGATCAGGCTGTCCAGATTATGCCTGTGGTACTGCGGATACAAAGCCCGCGACAGTTTGACGGTACATAACACTTGCGGCCGAAAGCTCATGTCCAACCGGCTGAATTCGTTCTTCAAAAACCCGTAGTCAAAACGGGCGTTGTGAGCAATGAACAAGCGCCCTTCCAACAATTCCGCCACTTCACAGGCCACTTGGGCAAAGCTGGGCATCTGCGCTACCATCTCGTTGCTGATGCCGGTCATTTGTTCGATGAACAACGGAATCCGGGTTTGCGGGTTGAGCAGTTGATTCCATTCCCGCACGCCGTCTTCATCGACCAGCACGATGCCGATTTCGGTGATGCGGTCTTTGGTGGCGGTGGCGCCGGTGGTTTCCAGGTCGACGAAGGCCAGCGGCTGGTTAACGTGCTTCAGCATCGCACTCCGCGGCGGCTTGCGCCCAGTCCAGCGGACAACTGCAAAACACATGGCGGTCGCCGTAGACGCTGTCGATGCGCCCGACCGGCGGCCAATATTTGTCGTCGTGCTGGTGGCTATCCGGGAAGAAGGCTTTTTGCCGGGAATACGGCAAATGCCAGTCCTCCAGCAACAGGCGATGGGTATGCGGGGCGTTGTGCAGCACGTTATTGTCCGGGTCGGCGCTGCCGGTTTCGATCTCACGAATTTCGTCGCGAATCGCGATCATCGCTGCGCAGAAACGGTCGATTTCGGTTTTGTTCTCGCTTTCGGTGGGTTCGATCATCAAGGTATCCGGCACCGGAAACGACACGGTCGGCGCATGGAAACCGTAATCGATCAGGCGTTTGGCGATGTCCTCGACCGTGACGTTGGCGGTTTTTTTGAAGGCGTGGCAATCGATGATGCATTCGTGCGCCACCCAGCCGTTAGCGTCGGTGTAAAGAATCGGGTAATGCGGCGCCAGCCGGCGGGCGATGTAATTGGCATTCATGATCGCGGTTAGCGTGGCCCGGCGCAGGCCGGTAGCGCCCATCATCGCGATGTAGGCCCAGGAAATCGTCAAAATACTCGCCGAGCCCCACGGTGCCGCCGATACGGTACCGACCGTGCCGTGCTCGCCCTTGGCGGGATTGACGCCTTCCACGAGTGGGTGATCCGGCAAGTACGGCGCCAGATGCGCACCCACGCCGATAGGCCCTACGCCGGGACCGCCGCCGCCGTGCGGGATGCAAAACGTCTTGTGCAAATTCAAATGCGCCACGTCCGCGCCAATCTTGCCGGGCCGACATAGACCGACCAAGGCGTTGAAATTAGCGCCATCCATATACACTTGGCCACCGTGTTGATGAACGATGTCGCAGATTTCCCGAAACGCTTGTTCGTAAACGCCGTGGGTGGACGGATAGGTAATCATCAACGCCGCCAAGGTGTCGCGGTACTGCTCGGCCTTGGCGCGCAGATCGGCGACATCGACGTTGCCGTGGTCGTCGCAGGCCACCACCACAACCTGCAACCCGGCCAAGGTCGCGCTGGCCGGGTTGGTGCCATGCGCCGAGGCCGGAATCAGGCAGATGTTGCGTTGACCCTGGCCGTTGACCTGGTGGTATTTGCGGATAACCAGCAGGCCGGTGTATTCGCCTTGCGAGCCGGCATTGGGTTGCAGGGAAAAGGCATCGAAGCCGGTCAAATCGCAGAGCATGTCCTCCAGCTCGGCGAATAATTGCTGATACCCTTGGGCTTGATACAGCGGCGCAAACGGATGCATGGCATTGAATTCGTAGAACGAAATCGCCTGCATTTCGGTAGCGGCATTGAGTTTCATCGTGCACGAACCCAGCGGGATCATCGCCCGGTCCAAGGCAATATCGCGGCGCGCCAGCCGGCGCATGTAGCGCATCATCTCGGTTTCCGAATGGTACAGACTGAACACTGGATGGCTCAGAACTGCGTCGTCGCGCAATAGCGTATCCGGGATGCATTCGCCCAGTGTCGCATCCAACACGGCAATGTCCGGCAACTCGGCAATCGGCGAAGCGAACACCTGCCACAAGGTCCGTAAATGCTCGCGGTTGGTGGTTTCGTCCAGGGCAACCCCCAGCGTATCGGCATCGATAACCCGCAGATTGATATTCACATCAGCCGCCTGCGCGGCGATGCGGCGGGCGCGATTCGGCACGCTGACCACCACGGTATCGAAATAACATTGGCTCAGCACTTGATGGCCGCCTTGCACCAAACCCGCTGCCAGAATCTGCGCATAGCGATGCACCCGGCCGGCGATTAGGCGCAGCCCTTCCGCGCCGTGATAGACCGCATAAAAACCGGCAATCACCGCCAGCAGAACCTGCGATGTACAGATATTGCTGGTGGCCTTGTCGCGGCGAATGTGTTGCTCGCGGGTTTGCAGGGCCATTCGCAAAGCGATCTGGCCGTGACTGTCTTTGGACACACCAATCAAGCGCCCGGGCATCGAGCGCTTGAATTCGTCGCGGGTGGCAAAAAACGCCGCGTGCGGACCGCCGTAACCCATAGGCACACCAAACCTCTGAGCGCTGCCTACCGCGATGTCCACATCGAAGGCCACTGGCGGTTTAAGCAAAACCAAACTTAGTAAATCAGCCGCTACCGTGACCAATGCTTGTTTGCCATGAGCAATCGTGGTCGCTTCGGTCAAATCGCGGATTTCGCCACTGGAGCCCGGATATTGCAGAATCAAGGCAAAAAAATCGTGTTGCGCCAGATTGTCGAACGGATCGGCGACCACCACTTCGTAGCCCAAGGAGCCGGCCCGAGTCTGCACCACCGCGATAGTTTGCGGATGGCAATCTTTATCGATCAACACGGTGTTGGACGGGCTTTTTGCTAGCCGCCGCGACATGGTCATTGCTTCCGCCGCCGCAGTCGCTTCGTCCAGCAGCGAGGCGTTGGCGATATCCATACCGGTCAAATCGATGATCATTTGCTGAAAATTCAATAAAGCTTCCAGCCGGCCCTGCCCGACTTCGGCTTGATACGGCGTGTAGGCGGTGTACCAGCCGGGGTTTTCCAGGACGTTGCGCTTGATCACCGCCGGCATGATGGTGTCGTAGTAACCCATGCCTATCATCGATACCAACACCTTGTTGCGCTCGCGCATTTTGCGCAAGTATTTGATCACCGCGCGTTCGCTGATGGTATTGGTGAGTTTCAGCGGTTCGTGATTCAAAATATTGGCCGGAATCACTTGGCCGACAATCTGTTCCAGATCGCTCAAGCCCAGCTCGGCCAGCATCTCCTGGGTCTGTTGAGCATTGGGACCAATGTGGCGTTGAATGAAATTACCGCGCATTTCCAGTTGGTCGAGACGGACGTTTTTTGCAGACATGGGCTTACCTTCTTAAGTAGCGGTGCGGAACGAAAGGTAGCGAAGTGACCGTCACCGAAATAGCAGAGTTCCGCACCAGCGCGGTTAATCCGGTACTCGGCTCGGCAAATCGGCGATCCAGCAGCGCCATCGCCACCGGCCGATTTAGACTCGGCGAGAAACTGCCGCTGGTCACCGTGCCGATTGGCCGGTCTTGATGCACAATCTCACAGCCGTCCCGCACTGGAATACGGCCATCCACCAGTAAGCCGACGCGCACTCGCTCCACGCCATCCTGCCGTTGCTGCAGAATTTTTTCCGCGCCGGGAAAATCGCTGTGGCCTTTTTTGAATATCCACTGCAAACCCGCTTCGATAGGCGTAATCGATTCGTTAAGCTCGTGACCATACAGGCACAAACCGGCTTCCAAGCGCAGCGTATCGCGAGCCCCCAGGCCAATCGGTTCAACGCCCTCTTCCGCCAACAGCAAACGCGCAATGCGCTCCGCGTCGGCTTGCGGCAAGGATATTTCAAAGCCGTCTTCGCCAGTGTAGCCGCTACGGCTGATGTGGCATAGGGTTCCGGCAATCTCGGTGGCGCACGCTTGCATAAATTTCAGCTCGCCGACCTCCGCCGTAAACTTGACCAGCACCGCTGCCGCAGCCGGCCCTTGTAAGGCAAACAAGGCTAGCTCAGCTAACGCTTCGAACAAGCAATCGGCCGTTAATTGGCTGCGCAGATAAGCAAAATCCTTGTCCTTGCAACCGGCATTGACGATGAGGGATAAGCCGGATTCGATGCGGGTGACGATGATGTCGTCGATAACGCCGCCGTCGGCGTTGGTGAGAACCGTATATTTCTGCGCGCCGCAATTTAAATCGACGATGCCGCCGGGCGTGAGTTTTTCCAACACCTCCGCCGCGCTCTCGCCCAATATTCGGCACTGCCCCATATGGGAAATATCGAAGAAACCGGCCTGGCTGCGGCAGTGCAAATGCTCGTGAATGATGCCGTTTTTGTATTGCACCGGCATCTGGTAACCGGCAAACGTGGTCATCTTGGCACCTAGTTGCCGATGTAAATCGTATAAGGGGGTTTGCTTTGAACTATTCACCTGGCCATCCCGTGTGGATTAGTAATGGTGCAAGTCTAGCCGCGCAGTGCGGCCAAACCAAGGTATTTAGCATTAATGCCGCACGCAATATTGTTTGGCAATTTGTGAAAAAGCAGTTTTGCGTTCCACCAACACGGCCATTCCGCAATCCGTCAATCGGCAATCGCCTGGAGATAATGCGCCCGCAATAATACATACGTGGGGCTGGAGGAAATTGAGACGATGGCCTGGCCCACATTGTCGACGGCCAGCTCCCGCACTTGCCCGACAACATCCACCCCCACCCAGGCTTTGCTCGGATCCAGCCGTATTGGCCAGTCACTGCGGGCGTCATCTGTTCGCCAGATCATCAAAGTCTCGCCGAAATAGGCAGCCTGGACCTTATAGTCGTGGGTATCGACGGCTCGATAAGGCCAACCGTCGATCAGCGCGCCGGCGGTATACATGGCCGCTTCGCCGGGCTTATGGCCTAAGGAATAGTCCCAGATTCGGCCGTAAGCCAGGTCATATTCGTGGGCAATACAAAACGCTACACCCAGATAATCCTGACGGCTGTTGACCCAGGCGATGATTTTCGCCACCTGCTCGGCCTGCCAGCGCCGGCCGCTGAAACCGTGCATGGCCTTGGCACCGGTTTCGCCAAGCCAGAACGGCAATTTGTTGCTGCGGCCCAGGCTGGCATAGCTTGCCAGCACGCCCCGCTCATCTTCGTTGGAACCATTACCAATCGGCCCGCCAAAACGCGGCGGCTGCTGCGGATAGGCGTGCACGTCCCAAGCGTCGTGGTAGTTGTCCAAACCCAATTGCAATACCTGTTTAAACCAATCGCCCTCGCCCGGCCTGACCAAACTGCCGCCGACAACATGCGCATCGCTGCGGGCTTGATGGGCTTGTTGATATTCCCATTTCGCTCGTTCGACCCAATGCGCCGGCTCGCGCAGCGCTTGCCAATCGGCTTCATGGCGGATGTCTATTTCGTTTGTGGCTTTGAAATAGCGAGTGTAAGCCGCCGCCGAATGGATAAAGTTTTGGCCGTCGTTAGGCTTGTCGTTCAACCAATTGCTGTCGCCTGAGGAATCGGCAAATACCTGCAAGCCGCGCTGTTTGGCTTGTTCCCACAGCGGCTTATAGTCGGGAGCAAAACCCGGATAGGTGCCGTAGCTTCTGAAAATCCCCATCCGTTCCAGCCAAGCAAAATAGCCGCCAGACTGCCTGAAACTTTTGTCCCCGTCGGCCAGCGCGTAATAATCGTTGTTCCAGAGCTTCTTTTGCGCCAGCCGTTGCTTTTGGGCGGCATTACCGCCGACCACACTAAAACCGTCGGCCGGATAATGCATGATCAAGCGACCGTCGGTCGTATACAAGGACGGATAGACTGCGTAATAGCCCGGCTCAAGAAGCTTGCCAAAATCGGCTTTGACCTGACCGGGAAAGGTATCGCTGACTTCACTTTCGGCAATTTGTTTGCCGCTGTAATCCACCAGGCGCAGACGACATTTTGCCGGAAAGCGCAGTAGCGGCGCCGCTAAAGTCGTTTCTTCCAAAATCGGCTGCCAGCGTAAATCCACTTTTAACTTCACCGCATCCCCTGGATGCAGCAGGTTGGCAGGTGCATCAACGAACACGATAGGCCGTAACTTTGTGGCAATCCTTTGTAAAGCCAGATCGGCATCGGGATCGCTAACTTGGGTTGTCAAGCCTGCCGATGTCTGTCCGGCTGGATCGGTGAATACCCCGGAGAAATAAAAGCGCTGTCCTTGCTCATGTTGCATTACCAGTTTCAGCAGCAGGCTATGCCAGCCAGGAGTCAGGTTTAGCGTCGCCACTTGCGGCGATTGCATGCGCTCGGCGCTGGCGGTGGCCAGCAAGCCTTCGGTGGTCAAGCCATGCAATAGCGTTTTGGCTTGAGCACCCATAGATTTGGTAAAGCCGGCGGGTGGGCTTGGATCATCAGTAAACGTAATAGATTGACCATCCAGCCAGCCGGCGGATTTGATACCGGATTGCCTGAGATGCAACAGCGTTGGCGTTGCTTGCTGGGCATGAATGTAAAGCTGCGCATAGCCGGTGCCGCGCGACCAACCATAGGCATGTGCCGTGCTGGCTTCAATGTCGGCCTCATCGTTGGCCTGGGTTGGCGCGATGCGCCAATCGCGCATTTTGCCCCCCATCATTTCCAGGCTCAGATAGGCTTGCTGAGGGTTGGGCCGTAAGATAGTTTCCGTATCCAGGCCAAACACCGATACGCCGGCTTGGCCGTCCTGCAAACCGCCGACCAGCCAAGCCATTGGCACACCGTTTTGCAACGGTGTCGGCGGCAGGGGATTCACTTGGGCGGGTATCGGCATAGTGCCGAATTTGCCTGGTTCAGCCAGAAACTTGAGCACCTCCGCTGCTGCGGCCGGTTGAGTCAAGACGCCGAGCACGGTGAAATGGTCGTCGGCGATTACTGCGGCGGGCAGAGTCTTAATATTTAACTGCCCGGCCATCGCTTCGGCTGCGGGGCCGAGCAAATAAGTGACCGGCAAATTTTCATAGACCGGTCGCGCCGCATCCGCAGCCAAGCCGCCAAACAACATCTCGGCATGCTCGCCCTTGCCATCCAACAGATACAGGCGTCGCGGGCCGGCAGCAGGTTTGGTCAACGCCAGGAAGCGATTTCTGACCTGCGCCTGATCGGCGGACATCCACTCGCCAAGCGGCTTACTAAGTATCAATAAAAATGCGTCGAAAACCTTGGCCCCGTCAGCCTTGCCGCTATTTTCGATGTCCAGCCAGCGGTCGCCAGGCAACAATGTCACGCCGGCAGATGCCGGCAACCATTGGTATTCCCATGGGGTGTTGTTAGTCAGGGCAAACTCGCTGCGAGTCGCCAGTTCTTCAGGTTTTGCACCGGCCTTGACGATAAAGTGTTGTTTGACCTGAGACACTTCGCCGCCGCTTTTATAGCGGGCTAGCAATCGATATTCCCCGGGCTTAAGGGCTGCCGGCAATGCAAAACGAAAACTACCGCCCCAATCGCCAAACCCTTGATGAAACAATAATGCTTCATCCTGCTCGATGGCCAGTGCGCCGGTATTGCGGCCCGCCGTGGCGCTGCCAGTCACAACGTCGAGATAGCGCGGCTTGGGCAACGCCGCCAAGATTGGCGCCTTGCCTAATTCCAACAACACTGCCGGTTGATCCGCACGACCCTCCCAGGGCAACGCCGCCCACGGCGGAGCCAACAAAAACGCATCGAACACTTTGGCATCGTGACCATTGCCGCTGTTGCGAATTTCGATCACGGTATCACCGGCTTTCAGTGGCACCGGCTTATCACCGGTCATCCAGGCGTATTCCCAGCCGCCGGGTTTCAGCGCAAAGCTGCCGCGCAACGCCAACCGGCGGGCATCAGGTCCCGCCCAGACTTCAAAAGTCTGTACGCAAACATTTGGATCGCCGCCCTGCCGCCAGCGCGCCCAAAATTTAAAATCACCCGCCACAGGCTGGGTTAAGTTGAAACGAAAAGCAGCGAGCCATGCGCCAAATCCGGCATGCAGTACGTTGACGGCATCAGGCTCGACTTGCCAACTGACGCCGGCTTGCGGTTCCGGCAGCGCTTGGCCTTGCACGATCTGGACACCGGGCAGGGTATGAGATAGTGCAGAAGGCGCACTGCCCAACTCAAGCAAGAAGGCCGGGTGCTGCGGCGTGGGATTAATGGGGAGATTATGAGTTGCGTCATTTAATCCGGCCTGGCTCGCACCAGGAACGGCTATTGCCAGCAGACAGGGAAAAATGAAACAAGTAGAGGCCGAAAACAGCCGAATGAATACAGCGCAGGGAGGCATCGCAAATCCTTGTCGGTCAAAAACACCCGAGACCAGCTCGGGAGCGAACACATCCTTGTCGGCACCATGATAAAACAGCACGACAAAAATTTCCGCTTTAGCTTGACCGGCACCGCCGATAGATATTGGCTGACGCAAATTCTTTAGCCCGAGGACTAATGACAAGGTGTTGTGCCGAAACAGTAAAGCCTAATAGGGTATCGCCTAATGGAATTACAGATTAGGCCTTAACCTTTTAATGTTGGCTTACGAGGGAAGACAGACTTCGGCCAGTAGCGGACTGCTGCGTTTCGACCATCAGTGACCGAAGTTGGATGGTTTGCTGCCTGAGAGTTTAGCTATATCTGCTTGATTGCAAGACCTCACCCGGACTCCGCCGACTTCCGAATCGTGGCTTCACCGAAAGCCTCAATGCCGGACGGGGCGTTTTCATCGTCCGAAACGTTTGGGAGTGCTTTAATTGAAGCGAATCATTTGATTCAGGAGGCAAAGTAGCGGCGAGGCGCCGTGAAACGTTTGGTATGGACTTGCAAAGCCCTTCCCGCCGAGAAAGTCTAGCGTTGTATACTAGGCAGACTAAGGAATGTCATGAGAACACAATGCACTCACTAATTGCTTTTGCCACTCAATGGGGCAGTAAATTCGGTGGAATCAACGCCTTTAACACCGACTTTTTAAGTGCCTTCGGCGTCGCCTATCCCACACAGCTTCAGGTCATTTGCATTGTTTCCAGTACCACAGAGGCTGAAATTGCCGATGCCAAAAATGCCAATGTCACCCTAGTAACACTTCCTTACCCACCGAGTGACAAGCTATTCACAGACCAGCAAGCCAACACCGCCATCGACGAACTCGCCAAACAAGGCATCCCGCTAACCCCAGAATTAACCATCTGGCTCGGTCATGACCGAATCAGTGGTCGCGCAGCACTCCAAGCGGCCAAGCAATTCGGTGGTCGCTCTGCGCTGATTCACCACATGAGCTATGCAGCCTACGAAGCTTACGCCGAAGACTCACACTCAGCGCACAGCAAATCAACTGACCAAGGAGCGATATTTAAGCAAGCCGACTTGTGTTTAGCGGTTGGCCCAAGCTTGCACACTGCGCTTTGCGACTTGGTTGACGTCAAACCCGAACAAGTTCATCAAATCATTCCAGGCTTGGCTGAAATTGACCCGCGCAACAACACCCCACAAAAATTCAGCGCCTTTATTAGTGGCCGTTTGAGTGATGATGCTGCCCGTATCAAACAAGCGCACCTCGGAATTGCCGCATTTGCTAAAGCAATAAAACAAGCGCAAAACAACCAAGCCCCAGAAAAACTGATTAATCAGCCAAAGCTGGTTTTACGCGGCGTCGATTTTGAATCACGCCTTGATTACAACCAAAGCCAATCTACCAACCCGGAACAAGAGTTACTGCAATTTGCTGAAAGCTACGCTGATCAAGTCATCACCTTACACGCACTACCCTATACCCAAGATCGAGCAGAGCTATACAACGACTTAAAGTCTGCCTGCGTGGCCATGATGCCCTCCTGGCACGAAGGTTTTGGTTTGGTGGCGTGGGAAGCGATTGCCGCGTGCGTGCCGTTGATTATCAGTACGCAAAGCGGTGTCTACCAACTGCTTAAACAACGAGGGCTTGACGGATTTGTCTATCCCACACAGGTTCGCGGCAAAACCGAAACCCCGTTTTTCCACGATGACGACCTAGCCAACGTCGCAACAGCGTTAATCAAAATTGCGGTGGACGTTGACGCCGCCAAACAAAAAGCCCACAAGCTGAAAACCGATTTAGCAGCCTACACCTGGTCGGCCTGTGTGGAAGAAATTGCAAAAGCATGTTTTAAGTGGCACATCGAAAAAGGCAGCCCCAAGCTAGAGACAGCGACTGCGCAACCGCCACAACTCAGTAGCCCACAACAACCATTTAGCGATTCGCCACTGACGCTACCCGTCAAACAATGGCGCGCCGATTTAGGCTATGCCGAAAGCCAGATGCTCCGCGCCGATTTTGCGTTGGTTCCGTTTGATCCGGGCCGCCAAACCGAGTTGGATACGCTCAACGCATGGCTGGATAACCAAGATGGCAACGATTACCCCATCAAAACTCGCTTGCTGACGGGCGCCGGTGGCTTGGGCAAAACCCGCTTGGCGATTGAATTGTGCCAACAACGCATGAACAGCGGCTGGCATTGCGGCTTTCTCAGTCGTGAAGATTCGGCACAAACCTGGGCCAAGTTGCAAACCGCACAAAAACCGCTGCTTATCGTGATTGATTACGCGGAAACCCGTCAGGAAACCTTATTAAACCTGCTTAAAGCCCGGCTCAAAGCGGAATACCCACATCCGGTTCGCTTGTTATTACTGGCGCGTGGTGGTGGCGAGTGGTGGGATCAACTGCCCAGCAAAGACGCCGAATGCGAAGCACTATTAAACGGTTATGCCACCTCCGGACCATACGTGTTGCCAGAGCTCTATCTGGATCAAAACAGCCGCCAACAAGCCTATAAAAATGCGTTAGTGGCCTACGCAACCGCCACCGGCCGGCAAATCCCGGCGGGCATCCCTGATCTAAGCGGCGAACATTTTGCCAAACCGCTGTATCTACAAATGGCAGCGCTGTTGGCGCTATACGGTGAACGCCCCTCCACCGCAATCGGCTTAACCCAATCGTTGCTGAATCACGAACGGCGTTATTGGCTGGAAACGCTCAAGGCGTTGGACTTAATCAATCCACAACAACACGCCCTGGACTTGCTGGCACTAACCACATTAAGCAACGGCTTCAAAACCCCGAAACAGGCTTACGAGTATTACGCCAAAGCCAAACCGGGCTTGATCTCCCAGCCCGTTTTTAGTCATCTATTCAAGCAATTAGAGCCACTGTATCCCGGTACGCAAGGCTTACAAAGCATCCAGCCCGACATATTCGGCGAAGCGCTGGTTGCGCAAAGCCTGCAACCAACAACCTGCCTGGATTTGCTCAACGTGGTTTTAGGTAACTCCGCCGAAAAGACGGTTCAACAGCATGCGCTGACAATTTTGGCGCGATTGAGTCTGCATGCGCCGGAATTGGATGGCGTGTTGATTCAAGCCATGCAAAGCAATTTCGTCGCCTGCTGTTTGGAACTGGTAGATGTTGCCGTGCAAACGCAAAGTCGTTTGCCTAATCTGGCGCAGCAAGCTTTCCAACAATTAACGCTACAACAAAAAAGCCAAGCGGCGGGGTTATTGGAAAACCGCTTCGAACACGAATCACTTTGTTTAGCGGAATTAGCCTATGAAGTGGCTTTTTTCATCAAAGAAAAATCAGCGCATAAACTACAAAAAAAACCAACTGATATTCAGTTATTGTCTAAGCATGCTGCTGATTTGCGTAGTCTAGCTGTGGATGCCTCTCGGTTAGGTAAAGCCATTGATGCTGTTAATTTTGGAGGCCAAGCTTTACAAGTCTTCAAACAACTTATACAGCGCGACCAAGTCCAATTTGAGCCTGATTACGCCCTTTCGCTCAACAACTATGCTAGTCACCTGAGTGATTTAGGCCAGAACATTGAAGTGGTAGGCTATGCCCAGCAGGCGCTGGTAATCCACGAACGCTTGGCGCAACAAAGACCGGATCGATTTGAGCCAGATTACGCTATGTCGCTCAGCAACTATGCGAGTCACCTGATGAATTTAGACCGGAACGATGAGGCGACAGGCTATGCCCTGCAGGCGCTCACAATCCGTGAACGCTTGGCGCAACAAAGACCGGATCTATTTGAGCCAGATTACGCTGTATCGCTCAGCAACTATGCGAGTCATCTGAGTGATTTAGGCCGGAACGACGAGGCGGCAGACTATGCCCAGCAGGCGCTGGCAATCCGTGAACGCTTGGCGCAACAAAGACCGGATCGATTTGAGCCAGATTACGCTGTATCGCTCAGCAACTATGCGAGTCATCTGAGTGATTTAGGCCGGAACGATGAGGCCGCAGGCTATGCCCAGCAGGCGCTGGCAATCCGTGAACGCTTGGTGCAACAAAGACCGGATCGATTTGAGCCGGGTTACGCCAACTCGCTGAACAATTATGCGAATTGCCTGGGTGATTTAGGCCGGAACGATGAGGCCGCAGGCTATGCCCAGCAGGCGCTGGCAATCCGTGAACGCTTGGCACAACAAAGACCGGATCGATTTGAGCCGGGTTACTCCAACTCGCTGAACAATTATGCGAATCGCCTGAGTGATTTAGGCCGGAACGACGAGGCGGCAGACTATGCCCAGCAGGCGCTGGAAATCCACGAACGCTTGGCGCAACAGAGACCGGATCGGTTTGAGCCGGATTACGCCCTGTCGCTCAGCAACTATGCGAATCGTCTCGGTGATTTAGGCCGGAACGATGAGGCGACAGACTATGCCCAGCAGGCGCTGGCAATCTATGAACGCTTGGTGCAACAAAGACCGGATCGGTTTGAGCCGGATTACGCTATGTCGCTCAGCAATTATGCGAATCGCCTCGGTGATTTAGGCCGGAACGACGAGGCGGTAGACTATGCCCGGCAGGCGCTGACAATTCTTGAACGCTTGGCGCTGAAAACCCCGCAACGATTTAACATCGACCACTTTAATGTTCAATGTTATTGGTTATTTGCTGAATGGCTGAGCTTATCGACTGCTTCGGTTAGCCTAGAATTTGAGCAAATTGATCAATTACCGGATTTTATTGCCATACACAAACAACCCGTCTGTCTGTTTTATGGGCGTTTTGTGCAAGGCTGTTTAAGCCAAAATGCCGCTCAGCAGTTTCAGCGAGCCATCGCCCTCTGGTCGCAACTGACCAAGTCAGATCAGCAAAATAATCGCGCCGAGTTTTTATGTGTTTGTGCTTGGTTAGCTCAATACGACGCCGAGGCACTGCCTGAGCAAAACTGGCTGGATGTCTGGCAACAGTTTACCCGGCAACGCCAAGACCGCTTACCAAAATGGCTGGAAACCGTGGCGGCACGATTGGGCTTTTCATGGCCCCAGTCAACCAATTTGGCCTAACTTGCCGCCGTGAGCGAGACGGGTTTTGTAAATCCGTCCCCAACGTTTTAAGTCGGCAATCCACGCGAGTAAACCGTTACGAACGGAATAAATATTCCGTTCGGCAAGGACAATGCCGTTAAGTTAAGATGATGATCGGCACGGGATGACGGGCATTGCGCCGGTCACCTCTACCACACCACCGGACTTGAGGTTTTCCGAATCCGGCGGTTGAACCCAATGACTTATTGAGCACCGTGTTCAGCATTGGGCTTCTTGCCATCCGCCACGCGCGGACCGATATGCTGGTTTGGCGCAGATGATACGGTTTGGCTTTTAGTTGTTTTAATGCGTTCTCTCGGCCTCGCTTGTTATGCCAGCCCACGCAGGACTTAATAGGCGGTAGCCGTATTACGCCGAATTTTGGCCTTCGAGCATTTGGCGCAACGCTTTGGTTATTTGCGCTTTACGGCCTTGCATGGTGTCTGACTTGAATAATAATTGAAGGCATCTTATCGGTCTGTTCTTGTCTGTTCAAATTCATGGTCATTGGCTACTTCGAGTCGAATTTGATCAGTCAGCATCTACTTTGTTCTTGATCGATTGTAAATCGCCCGAGCCCAGCCCGGGAGCCGCCACATCCTTACAGGTACCATGGTGTCAAACAGCGGCACAAATTTCCGCTTTAGTCGGCCATTCGGACGCCTTTGGATCGACCTTAGAAATAACGGATCTGCACTTTTTTTTGCGCAGGTCCGTTTGATTACCAGGCTAGGCGTCACATGACGATACATAGATGGACCATGCTTGACTGCGCTGCGACACGCTCAAGCTCAGACCTAAAATCGGTAAGCTCGTCAATGGCATCGTCTTGCTTCCAGCCGTCCGCGGTCGTTAGCGCGTTAGGATTGGTTTGCAGGTGGTCCAATATCACGGATACCGAAGACAATACGGCTGCGGCCGGAAACCAATTGGCGACTGATGCCGACCAGCCTTCTTCGCAGTCTTCAAACTCGCCGGTTTCGTCCATGTTATAGCGAACGTCAGTATCATCATAAAAGGCGCTAAGCGGGGTGACATTGAGTTTGTCAGCCAACGCATCCAGTGGCTCTTGCAGGTAGAAGACAGCGGAATGATCTTCGCCGTTGCTCTCGTAAGTTTCGCCGTTACGGATATTCAACCAAAGCGTCATACTCATCTTTGTTTCCTTGTGGTGGTGGGTAGAGAATTGAATGGGGTCTACCAATAAGCGCTGTATTGCCGAAGTAATGGCTCGCTTTGATAGCCATAACAAAGGTATTTCTGGACTTCAAGGATTAACCGGTCCAGCGCCAGCCCAGTATCCGAAGTTCTTGGGGGCGGCAAACGGATAGACATCGATTGCGGAAACGTTGGAAAGCTTTCCGTCTCCGTCAAGCGTTCCGAAGGCTCCGATGAACCACCCCGCATTGCCACTGACCAGTACAAAGTGTCTGTATGACGCCGGAAGTTTACGGCCGGCGTTCCGCATCGGAATATGCCGCTAGGTTCAAGCCCAAGCTTGTGTGCTGCAACATACCCAGTGTTATCGAAGCTACCGAATTAAATCAGACCTATCAATTAACGGCCTGAGATATTTGTAACAGTGGAGGGCTGAAGTCGAAACCGAAATGCTTAGGGTCTTCGCCTATCACCGCCGCCGAGACGATGTAAAACACGTAATCATAGGTTTCTACTGGAATTTCGTATTGCTGGATGAATTTCCAGAAGTTGCGGTCGCGCGGGTTATCCGGCATTTTTTCCACCATCCCGCGTACCTTATTGTGGCCGTAGTTATAACTGGCCATCACCAACAAGCCCGATGCCTGCGCCTGCTTGCTGTAGATGTATTTCAGGTATTTGGCGCCAGCTTGGGTGGCCTGCGCAAAATCAAAACGCGCATCCTGCTCGTCGTATTCTCTGACATTTGCTAGCGGTCCGGGCAGTAAACCGTATTCCTGGCCGGTGGTGGCTAAGAATTGCCAGGCACCCTTGGCAATGCCAAAGCGCGTTTCCGGCCCTATCGCTTTCGTGTCGTAATTGCTTTCCTGCAGCGGCAAATAGATAAAATAAGCGGGCAGACCTTCCTTATCCAAGGCTTCCAGCACCATCGGGCCGTATTGGTTGTCTTGCATGTTTTTAATAGCCAGGCGCAATCTGCCGGTATCCTGCCAATTTTTGATGTATTGCCGCACTTGCGTGACAAATTCTTCAGGCAGTTCCAATTCGCTTTCGCCAAAGCCTCTGACCACACGAGTGATTAACTCACGTTCGTATTGTTCGTCGGTCGGAAAGCTCAGGCGTAGAAAATCGATTTCTTTCAGGTATTCCTGATACTTGGCTTTCATCAGCTTCAGCTTCTGCCGTTCCTCGGCCAGGCGTTTTTTTTCTTCCAGAATTTTCGCCTGCTCGGCTCTGATGCGCTCCTGCGAGACCTTTAGTTTTTCGTCCTTTAACTCCTCCAGAGCCTTACCCAGAGATTCGATATTTTCCGCCAAGCGAATATCGGCTTGCGACAAATTGACTTCTAGGGTTTTGACGTCATAAAACATATTGATCGCCAGCTTACGGGCATTGTCCAGCGCCAGGTATTGGTAAGTGACCAAGCCGGCGGCTATTACAAACAAGATTCCCAAAAACCAAATCAGTTTTTTATAGTTTTTGGTTCTGACGGTTCTATCCTCGCGGATCACCCGCCGCACCATGCGCGTGTAATCGCCCATATCCGCCGATTCTTCTTCGGACAACAGGCGATTTTTGATGGCGTCGGCAGATAAATTCTGTTGCGGCTTGGGTAGTGGGGCTATGGGCTGATTTAAAACCGGCGTTTGCGCGGCGGCAAATAAAGTGGCGTCGTCTTTAGGCGTGGGCAAAACGGGTCTTGCATTTGCCGAGGCGATTTTTAGTTCAAACGGTGAAACGCCCAGACCCAACAACACCGGCAAATGCAACTTGGTTTTGGCGGCCAATCTTTGCTTATCCAGATACACGCCGTGCGTACTGTTTAAATCATAAAGCCACCAGCCGTCCGCTTCGCGCTTGATTTGCAAATGATGCCGGCTGATGGATTGATCGTTGACGACCACCGAGTTATCTTGGGCCCGCCCGACGCTGAAACTGTTTTCAAAAGCATAGTTGGCGATCACTTGTCCGCTGATATTCAGCAACTCCACCAGAAGCGTTTCCGGCCTGGCCAATACGGTGTGATCGGCATCTACTTCCGGTGCTTTAAACGGACTGACTCCCATGAAAACGGTTTTATCGTCTTCCATCAACTTGCCTCATCGCTGCAGCGCTGGCGCCAGGCCTGCTTATCAGTCTGTAATCAAAAATGGCACCACCGCCGTCAACCCCGGCAAGTTTAGTTTCGCCAATGCCGAGCAAGCATAGCCCAACAATGCGTGTCGTGCTTATGAGGCCTTGCGGGCGGCAATGGCCTGGCTGAGTTGATACACCGCCATAGCGTAAAGCGGGCTGTGGTTATAGCGGGTGATAACATAAAAGTTATGCAGGCCCACCCATAAATCTTCGCCAACCTGTTGCTGGTAAGCCAACAGTTTGACGGTTTCGCTGGCGGCTAATTGCGTAGGAATATCCACGCCTAAGCGGCGCAATTCGCCGACATTCGTATCCGGCTTGACGCCCTTGCTCAATGCTTGCCGATAGGCTTCGCCGCGGGCACTGACCGGGTAGGCAACAGCCCCGCCCGGTCGCCACTGGTTGCGTACAAAATAATTTGCCACGCTGGCAATCGCATCGGCGCTGTTGGTCCAGATATTCCGTTTGCCGTCCAGGTCAAAATCCTTGGCGTAGCCGCGAAAACTGCTGGGCATGAATTGCGGCAAACCCATCGCCCCGGCGTAAGACCCCATGGGTTGCAGAGGGTCCATATGCTCTTCGCGGGCCAGCACCAGAAATTGCTCCAGTTCCTTCAGGAAGAATTCGCTGCGCGGCGGATAGGCAAAACCCAAGGTAGCCAGCGCATCGATCACCCGATATTTGCCGGTATGCGCGCCGTATTTGGTTTCCACGCCGATGATGGCGATGATGATTTCCGCCGGTACGCCGTATTGGCTTTCCACGGCTTTCAACGCGGCCTCGTTGTCTTTCCAGAACTGCACGCCACCGGCGATCCGCGCCTCGGTCATGAATATCTCACGATACTGAAACCAGGGCTTGCCTTCCGCCGGCTTGGACATCGCATCCAAAATCGGCTGCTGGATTTGCGCAGCCTTGAACAAAGTCCGCAATTCAGCTTCGTTGAAATGCTGCTGCTTGACCATGTTGTGGATGAATTGCTTGAAGCTGTCGGTTTCGGCGATTTCAGCCGATGCCGAACCAGCAGCGAATAAGGTGGCGGCCAACAGCCAGGCTGATAGGTTTTTATTCATTTTCATAAGCCAATTAAACAGGTAGTAATTTACGATGGGTATGGATGGACATCAGAATACCGAAGCCGGCCATCAAGGTCACCATCGAGGTGCCGCCGTAGCTAATCAATGGTAGCGGCACGCCGACCACCGGCAACACGCCGATCACCATGCCGATATTCACAAAAACGTAGACAAAAAAAGTAAAGGCCAAACTGCCGGCTAACAAGCGCGAGTAGGTATCCTGGGCTTGCACGGCAATGTAGAAACACCGGCTGATGACCAGCAGATACAAAACCAGCAGACCGACGCAGCCGAACAAGCCAAACTCCTCGGCAAACACCGCAAAGATAAAGTCCGTGGAGCTTTCCGGTAAAAAATCCAGTTCCGCCTGACTACTGCCCAGCCAGCCCTTGCCGTTGATGCCACCGGAACCGATGGCAATCTTGGATTGAATGATATGGTAACCGGCGCCCATGGGGTCCGCTTCCGGGTTCATAAACGTCAATACGCGGTTGCGCTGATAGTCGCGCATGAAATGCCACAACACCGGGGTCAAGGACGCCAGTAAAGCCACAATGCCTAGCATGAACCACCACGACAAGCCGGCGAAGAACAACACCGCCGCCCCGGAGCTGGCTACCAGCAAGGAGGTTCCCAAATCCGGCTGCTTCGCGATCAGCAAAACCGGCACTATCAAAAGCGTCGCCGCGCCTAATACATGCTTGGGCTTGGGCGGCAAGGCCCGTTCCGAGAGATACCAGGCCACCATCATCGGCGCACTGATTTTGGTAAATTCGGACGGTTGAAAACGAAAGAAACCCAGATCCAACCAACGCTGCGCCCCCATACTGATCTGTCCCATCACCGCCACTGCCAGTAACAACAACACGCAAATCGAGAACAAGGCCACCGAAAAACTTTGGAAACGTCGCGGGTTGATATGCGCCAACACGATCATCAATAAAATGGCGAAACCCATGCGGGTGGCATGCCGAATCAACAAGGGCACTTCTTGCCCGCCGGCGCTGTATAAGATCACAAAACTGGTCGCGCAAATCAGCAACAAACCGATAAACAATGGGATGTCGATATGCAGCTTTCTGAGTAAATTACCCAGCAGCGATGGCGGCTGAAACTGCTCATTGCGCATTTCGGTTCTCATGGCTGCGGCTCCTTTTTTTGATTCAGATAGGCATCGATAATTTCGCCGGCAATCGGCGCCGCTACCGAGCCGCCGTGGCCGCCGTGCTCGGCGATAATCGCCACCGCAATTTGCGGGTCGTGGACTGGCGCAAAGGCTATGAACAAAGCATGGTCGCGCATTTTAAAATCGATGGCGTCCTCGTTGTATTTCTCCTCCTGCTTGATGGTAAACACCTGCGCGGTACCGGTCTTGCCGGCAATTTGATAGGTAATGGCCTTAGCCAAGCTGCCGGCTGTCCCTCTAGCTCCGTGTACCACATTGGTCATGCCTTTGATGATGTTATCGACGTTTTGGGTTTTCAGCGGAATTAGCGCATCGGCTTTACCGCCTATCATGTCCGCGTAATCAGCGCTGATGATACTGTGCACCAAATGCGGTGTGATCACTTTGCCGTAGTTAGCCAGCGTAGCAGTAGCGTGAGCCAACTGCAGCGGCGTGGCTTGCGTGTAACCCTGACCAATCCCGGTAATCAGCGTTTCGCCCGGAAACCAGGCCTGGCTACGGTAATGTTTTTTCCATTCTTTGGACGGCATCAAACCATCGACTTCGCCAACCAAATCGATCCCAGTTTTTCGGCCGAAACTGAATTTGTCCATAAAGTCGTGCATCTTATCGATACCCAATGCTAAGGCCAGGTCGTAAAAATACACGTCGCAAGACTGGGTAATCGCCTCGTTCATATCCACCATGCCGTGCCCCCACTTTTTCCAGTCGCGATACTTGTGATCGACATTCGGCAGCTTGTAATAACCCGGACAGAACAAACGGTGGTTAAAATCGGTGACGCCATATTCCAGACCGGCCAAGCCTAGAAACGGCTTGACGGTGGAACCCGGCGGATACTGGCCGCGCAAGGCTCGGTTGTATAAAGGTTGATCCGGCGAGTCCTGCAAAGCCTTGTATTCCTTGCCGGAAATCCCGGAAACAAACGGATTGGGATCGAAACCGGGCCGGCTGGCGAACACCAGCACCCCGCCGGTTTTGATTTCAATCGCCACCGCCGCGCCGTTGTATTCCGACAAGGCATCGTAGGCGATTTTTTGCAAATCGATGTCCAGCGTCAGGTAGATATTGGACCCGGCCACCGGCTCCACCGTCGCTACAGTATTGACGGCCCTGGCCTGCGCATTGGTTTCTATTTCCTCGTAACCGGCGGTGCCCAGCAAATGCTCTTCATAGGTTTTTTCGATGCCGGTTTTGCCGATGTGGTTGGTACCGCGATATTTGGCCAGTGGTAAGGTTTGCATTTCCTTCTCGTTAATCCGACCGACATAGCCGACCACATGAGAAGCCAAGTCGCCGTAAGGATAATGGCGCACCAAGCGGGCGTAGACATCGACACCAGGGAAATACGGCCTGACCACGGCAAATTTAGCGACTTCCTCGTCGCTCAGATTCTGCAGTAACGGCGTACTGGTGAAGGATTTGTTGCGCTTACGCTGCTTTTGAAACAGATCGATTTTTTCTTCGGAAATGTCCAGCAGCTTCTGTAGCCTGACTAGGGTGTCGTCAAGATTTTCGATCTGCTCCGGGATCAGTTCCAAACTGTAGGTGGGCACGTTTTCTGCGAGCATCCGGCCCTTGCGGTCGTAAATCACGCCACGGGTGGGTGGCAGCGGCGAAATCTTGATGCGGTTGTCCTTGGATAAGGTTGCGTAGTGCTCGTGGCCAACCACCTGCAAATACACCAAACGGGTAACCAAACCGGCGATCAAAAACAGGATCAAGATAAACGCCGCGACGATGCGGCTTAAAAATAAGCGACTTTCGGCGAGCGGATCTTTAATGGCGAATTTTCTATCCATGCTCCGTTAGACGATGCGTGCCATTACCCGGATATAACGCAGCACCACAAACACCAGCGGCCACACCAAGGTGCCGGATAACACCGGATACCAAAACGCCAGGGATAGGCGATTGCCGGCTTGCATGCTTTCGGTGCCGAAAATAATGCTCTGCGATGCAAACAAGCACAAAAACACAAACAAGCATTGCTGCACCATCGGAAATTGCCGCAAACGCCGATGCTCGTTGATACTGAAATAGCAAATCAGCGCATAAATCAAGGCGTACTGCCCCAGCAAACGGCCGGTTAATACGTCAGTCAACAAACCTATCGACCAAGCGCTGAATACGCCAAACCGTTCCGGCAAGGCAATGGACCAATAAATTAACACCAATACAATCCAGTCCGGATTGAATACATCCATACTGGGAAACAGTGACATTACCCGCAGCACCATCGCCGCGCCTATGGTAACGATGAAGTAAATGGTAGCGGCAAAATCAAGGCGCGACATGCTCGGCTTCCTTGGCTTCCGGCTCGGCTGGCGCTTTACCCTGCTCGCCTAACACCACCGGCGTGGAATGACTCCAGACGATCAAAAACTCGCGGCTTTTATCCAATTCCGCCTTGGGCGTGGCGTAAATATTGGCAAAGGATTTGTCTGGCCTGGCTTCGAATTTATCCACTACCGCGACCGGATAACCGGCCGGAAATACGCCGCCAAGTCCGGAGGTAACCAGCAAATCCCCCGGCACGATGTCCGCGTTATTGGCAAGAAACGGCAAATGCAGACGATTGGGCTGGCCGGTACCGAAAGCGATGGTACGTAAACCGTTGCGGTTAACCTGTACCGGGACGGCATGGTCGGGATCGGTGATCAGCATCACTTCCGAGCTGGACGGCAAGGCCCGCACCACCTGGCCGACGATGCCGTTGGCATCCAAAACAGGCTGTTCCGGATGCACGCCAAAACGCGAGCCTTTGTTGACCACCACGGTGTGTTCGTAAGGCGCCAGTTTTACCGACACCAGTTCCGCTACCAGCACCTGTTCGCCCAGCTGAAAGGAGTTTTCCAGCAACATTCGCAGCCGGGTGTTTTCCTTTTCCAAGGCTGCGAATTTCAACAATTTCGCATCGTTGACGAACTGAGCCTCTTTCAAGCGGCGGTTTTCCTTTTGCAGCTCCACAAAAGAAATCACCGTTCCGGACACGGTCTGATAAAAATCGACAGGTAGACTGGCCAGCGATTGTAAGGGATAGGTGAACACCGATAACAAGGAGCGCAACCGGTCCAGGCGTTCACTGCGATAATCAATCACTAACATCGAAATTGATACCAGCAATGCCACCAGTAAGCGGGTATTAAGTGAAGGGCCTTTGGCAAATAAGAGTTTTATGGCAAACCTCTAACAATCAAAACGCGACGGGCAAGACCGGCACCCATCGACGCGACAGCAAGAACAATCAAGCTCCGCTCATGGGCAGTTCATGTGCCGAGCGGCATAAATTCGTAGAAAAGGCCGCTGTAGCCGCTTTACGCGGTCACAGCGGCCTTTCAGAGATATTTCGGTACAGCGTTTATTCCAAAGAAAACGCTGAAGCACCTTTAGAGTCCAACATTTCCAACACCATGCCGCCGCCGCGGGCTACGCAAGTCAAAGGATCGTCGGCGATATACACCGGCAGGCCGGTTTCCTCGGAAATCAAGCGGTCGATGTCTTTCAACAATGCGCCACCTCCGGTCAACACGATACCGCGACTGGCCACGTCCGCGCCTAGTTCTGGTGGAGTTTGTTCCAAGGCCACTTTAACAGCGCTAACGATGCCCGATAAGGGTTCTTGCAAGGCTTCCAGAATTTCATTGCTGTTCAATGAAAAGCTGCGCGGCACGCCCTCGGCCAAATTGCGGCCGGTAACCTGCATCTCCCGCACTTCGCTGCCAGGATAGGCCGCGCCGATTTGATGTTTGATTTTCTCGGCGGTCGCTTCGCCAATCAAAGTGCCGTAATTACGGCGCACATAGCTGATGATGGCGTCGTCGAAGCGGTCGCCGCCGATTCGGACCGACGCCGAATAAACGATACCATTCAAGGAAATCACCGCCACCTCTGAAGTGCCGCCGCCAATATCCAGCACCATCGAACCGTGTGCAGTATCCACCGGCAATCCGGCACCGACTGCAGCCGACATCGGCTCTTCAATCAAATATACTTCTCTAGCACCCGCCATGGCCGCCGATTCACGAATTGCCCGCCGTTCCACTTGCGTAGAGCCGCAAGGCACGCAGATCAAAATGCGCGGGCTTGGCCGCAATAATTTATTTTCATGCACTTTTTTGATAAAAAACCGCAGCATGCGTTCGGTCACGGCGAAGTCGGCAATCACGCCGTCTTTCAACGGCCGAATAGCGGTGATATTGCCGGGCGTACGGCCCAGCATGCTTTTGGCGTCGGCGCCGATGGCGGCGATGGTTTTTTGGCCGCGAATTTTGTCTTCTTTAATCGCCACCACGGAAGGCTCGTTGAGTACGATTCCCTGGCCCGGAACATAAATCAGCGTATTTGCCGTACCCAAATCGATAGACAAATCATTGGAAAACAGGCCACGAATTCTTTTAAACATTTTATGCAGTACCCTAAGCGCACACGGAAAATCCCGCTACTTTAACAATCAAGCAGGTATTTGAGCAAGATATAAAGTATCATAGTTTTACTAAGAAAACCTGGAGTTACAAGAATGTCGTTAACGGCGAATGACGTTAAAAAAATCGCTCACCTGGCAAGGCTGGGCATTGCTGAACAAGATGTCGAACACTATGCAAAAGACCTATCGGGCGTACTGGAATTAATGACGCAAATGGGCCAATTAGACACGACCGGCGTGACGCCCATGGCGCATCCGCTGGATCAAATGCAGCGCCTGCGCGATGACGCCGTCACCGAGACCGATCAGCGCGACCATTTCCAAACCATCGCCCCGCAAACCGAAGCCGGATTGTACCTGGTCCCCAAAGTCATCGATTAAGGACGATTATGCACAAACTTACCCTCACCGAGCTGGCAGCCGGGCTGCGCAGCAAAGCATTCTCCAGCATAGAACTGACTCAACATTTTCTGGACCGCACCCACCAGCACCAGAACCTGAACGCATTTATCACTGTAAACGCCCACAGCGCCTTGCAACAGGCCCAGGCGGCCGATCAGTTGCTGGCTACCGGCAACGCCGGACCATTGGCCGGCATCCCCATCGCCCAAAAAGACATTTTCTGCACGCTAGGCACTAAAACCAGCTGCGGCTCGAAAATGCTGGATAACTTCATCGCCCCTTACGATGCCACGGTGGTTGAACGCTTCAACAGGGCCGGCGCGGTGATGCTAGGCAAATTGAACATGGACGAGTTTGCGATGGGTTCGTCCAACGAAAACAGTTTCTACGGCCCGGTGCGCAACCCTTGGACGACCGATTGCGTCCCCGGTGGCTCGTCCGGCGGCTCGGCGGCGGCAGTCGCGGCGCGTCTGGCGCCTGCGGTGACCGGCACAGACACCGGCGGCTCGATTCGCCAGCCGGCAGCGCTGTGCGGTATCACCGGATTGAAACCGACTTACGGCCGCGTGTCGCGTTATGGCATGATCGCCTACGCTTCCAGCCTGGATCAAGGCGGCCCGATGGCGCGTAGCGCCGAAGACGCGGCTTTACTTTTGCAGGTGATGGCCGGCTTCGATCCCAAAGATTCGACCAGCGTCGATCAACCCGTACCTGACTATAGCGCCAGCCTGAACGATAGTTTACAAGGCCTGAAAATCGGTCTGCCGAAACAGTTTTTCAGCACAGGGCTGAATAGCCAAATGGCCGCCACCATCCACGCCGCGGTTGCCGAATATCAAAAACTGGGCGCGGAAGTCAAAGAAGTGGACATGCCGAATCTGCAGTTGGCAATCCCTGCTTATTACGTGATCGCTTCCGCCGAATGCTCGTCCAACCTATCGCGCTACGACGGCGTGCGCTTCGGTTACCGTTGCCAAAATCCCGCAGACTTGACCGACCTTTACACCCGCTCGCGCGGCGAAGCCTTCGGCGCGGAAGTGAAGCGGCGGATTTTGATGGGCACTTATGCGCTGTCAGCTGGCTACTATGACGCATATTATTTAAAAGCCCAGCAAGTGCGCCGCCTGATCAGCGACGACTTCAAACGCGCTTTGAGCGAAGTCGACGTACTAATGGGCCCGGTCACGCCAAGCACGGCATTCAAAATCGGCGAAAAAACCAGCGATCCGATTCAGATGTATCTGGAAGATATTTACACCATTGCCATCAACTTGGCGGGTTTGCCGGCGATGTCGATTCCGGCCGGATTCATGGACGGCAAACCTGTGGGCTTACACGTGATAGGCAATTATTTCAGCGAAGCCAAGTTGCTGAATGTCGGCCACCGCTACCAGCAAGCGACCGATTGGCATTTGCAAATACCGAAAGGTTTCGAATAACACGGGAGGCAAGATGGCGCCGATCACGCAATTGTCGCAACTCGACCCCAACGGCACCTATAGCTACGCCGATTATCTGACCTGGCGGCTGGAAGAAAGTGTAGAGTTGATCAAGGGAAAGATCATAGCGATGTCGCCGGCGCCTAGTAGGAAACACCAAAGTGTGTCGCTAAATTTATCCGTCAGTTTGGGCAATCATTTCAAGCACAAGCATTGCAATGTGTACGTTGCCCCTTTCGACGTCAAACTCTATGATCGGCGTAAACCCCTGCTGCAAGACCGCGAAGTGTTCAGCGTCGTGCAGCCGGATTTGTGCGTCATCTGCGACAAGGAAAAATTGACCGAACAGGGCTGTGACGGCGCGCCGGATTGGATCATCGAGATTTTGTCGCCTGGCAACAGCCAGAGGGAATTAAGGTTGAAATTCCAGTTGTATCAGGAAAGCGCAGTCACTGAATACTGGATCGTGCACCCCTATGAACAAACCCTGTATCAGTTCGTGCTCGACCAAAATCAAAAGTATCAGTTGCACGCCATGCACCCCGGCGACGAAATCGCTACACCCTATTTATTCCCCGACCTGCAAATCGACCTGAACGACGTTTTTGCCGAATAAGCTTTAAAGGAACCACGAATGAACTCACAATGGGAAGCCGTCATCGGCCTGGAAATCCACACCCAACTGTCTACAAAATCGAAAATCTTCTCCGGTGCCGCCACCGCTTACGGCGCGGAACCCAATACCCAAGCTTGCGCTGTCGACTTGGGCTTGCCGGGGGTTTTGCCCATATTGAATAAAGACGCGGTGCGCAAGGCCGTCACCTTTGGCTTGGCGATTGACGCCGAGATTGCCCCGCATTCGGTGTTCGCCCGCAAAAACTATTTTTATCCGGACTTACCGAAAGGCTACCAAATCAGCCAGTTCGAACTGCCTATCGTCGGCAATGGCCATCTGGACATCGAAGTCGATGGTGTCAGCAAACGCATCGGCATCACCCGCGCCCATCTTGAAGAAGACGCCGGCAAATCCTTGCACGAAGACTTCCACGGCCTGACCGGCATCGACTTGAACCGCGCCGGCACACCCCTGCTGGAAATCGTTTCCGAACCGGATATGCGTTCGGCTAAGGAAGCGGTCGCTTACATGCGCAAGCTGCACGAACTGGTGCGCTACCTGGAAATCTGCGACGGCAATATGCAGGAAGGTTCGTTCCGCTGCGACGCCAACGTCTCGGTGCGCCCGAAAGGCCAAGCTGAATTCGGCACCCGCGCCGAAATCAAGAACATCAACTCCTTCAAATTCGTCGAAAAAGCCATCAATCACGAAATCGAGCGGCAAATCGATGTCATCGAAGGCGGCGGCAAAGTGGTTCAGGAAACTCGCCTGTACGACGCCAACAAAGACGAAACCCGCTCCATGCGCAGCAAGGAAGAAGCCAACGACTACCGCTACTTCCCCGATCCCGACCTGTTGCCGGTATTGATTGAAGAATCGTTGAAAAACGAAATTCGTGCCACGCTACCGGAACTGCCGGATGCCAAGAAACAGCGTTTCATCGAGCAGTACGCCCTGGATAACGAAAGCGCAACCACCTTGACGTCGTCGCGCGAATTAGCCGACTTTTACGAAACAGTCGTCAAAGCCTCGGGCGGCGAAGCGAAGCTGGCGGGCAACTGGCTGACCGGCGACGTGTTGGGCGCATTGAACAAAGCCGGATTGGAAATCGGCGATTGCCCGGTCAATGCCGAGCGCCTGGCCGGCCTGCTCAAACGCATTGCCGACAACACCATCTCAGGTAAAACCGCCAAACAGGTATTCGATAAGCTCTGGAACAGCACCGACAGTGCCGACGAGATCATCGAAAAAGAAGGCTTGAAGCAGATCACCGACAGCGGTGCGATAGAAGCCATCGTCGATAAAGTGATAGCCGCCAACCCGGTGCCAGTCGAGCAATATCGGGCCGGCAAGGACAAAGCGTTGATGGCTTTGGTCGGGCAGATCATGAAAGAAACCCAAGGCAAAGCCAATCCGGGCGAAGTGAACAAGATGTTGATTGCCAAGCTGAAAAGCTAAGGACTCAAGGGTGGCCGGAAAAATTTCGGTCTCCCGCGTTCAAGCCGATCATGCTTCGACAGACTCAGCACGAACGGCTTGACGACAGAAGGCAGGGCTTCCGGAACAGCCTACCGGACAGCCGAAATTGTTAAATCACGACCTTGGATCCCTATCGGCGGGCAGATACAAAATTTCCGGCAATACCAATTCCCAATGCTCGCAACGCAGACTTTCGGTATCGCCGGCGGTTTTATGCCTTACCGAAATGGCGACAACCCGCACCGCCACTATCCTACCTGCTGGCGGCATAAAAGCCTTGGCCATCCGCGTGACTGCCATGCCGTTTAAATCCGCCAGTTCCCAACCGCTTTGCCCATCGCTTCTGGCGCGCAATATCAACTCGCTGCCGACCTCCAATGCCGCAATCGCCCGATGAATAGGCTTATCCGCCGCGAAATATCCTGGCCATGACAGGACAACTTGCTCCAAATCGGCCACCCAAGTACGTTGACCCAGCGCTGGCAATTCTCGACTGAATTGCGGCTGGGTCTTAACGCAAAGCGCTTCGCAGTCTCGGATAAAAGCATGCCGCCCACCCTGTTTGGCGCACAAAGTCAGGGTTTTGCGAGCGCGGGTCATTGCCACATAAAACAGCCGCCGCTCGTCATCGCTGCTCTGCTGCCAACCGCCGCCGTCCAGAATCAGCACATGGTCAAACTCCAAACCCTTGGCTCGATGCGCGGTCAACAGTAGCAGCGGGGCGTGCCGGCTGTCGTTTGCCCCGGACTGGCTACCGGAACCGAATTCGTAAAGCGCTTCGACGACGTTGCTAACCACATGCTGACAACCCGGCGCGACCGCCTCGGAGGCAATGATGAATTGCGCCAGCATGGCGCGATAAGGATGTTCGATCAGCTCATCGACAGATTGCCGGTAGCGGCGCTTAAACCAGCGCGACAAGGTTCCGTAGCGCAGCAATACTCTGGATTTACCGGACTTGCTCCGCAGCTTGTTCAACAAAGCCAGTAAGCTGTGGCCTTCCCTTGTGCCGTGCAAATTCAGCAAAGCACTGTCACGCAGCAGCCTCACCGGGATCCCTTGTAGACGACATAATTCGGCCAGAGGCTCCAATGTTTCCCAATGTCTGGCAATCACCGCAAACCGGCCCCAATGGCTGACTTGGCCCGCGTTTGCCAAATGATTCAACCGCACCAGCTCGGCCAACGCCACTTCGACTTCACCGTGGAGTGGTGATGGCGTTTCCAGGATATGTACCCGGCCTTGCGTCAAACTATCCAGTTCGGCAAATTCGCCGCCGTCCGCCGCATCCCGACGCGCGTAATTGATTTGGATGGCGTGCTGCGTTTTCATCCGCTCCCGCGCCGGCGTAATTACCCGGTTTGCACAATGGATGATCTGCGCGGTGGAGCGATAATTTTCAATCAGATAGTAGGTCTTGGCCTGATAGTCCGTGGCAAACTGCTTAATGAAGCGCACGTTGGCGCCGTCAAACGCATAAATATTTTGGTCATCGTCGCCCACCGCCAACAACGACAATTTGTCTTCCTCGCTGTTGATCGCCCGGCCGGCCAACGCGCTGATCAACGCATAATGCTCGGCGTTGATGTCCTGATATTCGTCCACCAGCAAATAGCGCAAGCCGGACAACAAGCGGTCGCGTTGGATGCCCGGCCCGAGCTCGTCGCCCTGCTCCGCTTGCTGCAATAATGCCGTGGCGGATTTAAACACCGCCTTAAAGTCGACTTGTTCGCCATGCTCGGCGGCCACCGCGTAACTGGTGCCGGTTAGCCGCATCGCCAGGCTGTGCAAGGTTTGCACGGTCACCCCGGCGGCATCGGCGCCGATCAAGGCCCACAAACGCTTGCGGATTTCGACGGCCGCCGAGCGGTTATAACTCAACACCATAATGTCTTCCGGCAACACCATGCATTCGCGCAGCAGCCAGGCCACCCGATGCACAATCACCTTGGTCTTGCCGGAGCCGGGGCCGGCCAATACCAATTGACTGCCTTCCGGCGGCGCGGCGACGATGGCCTGTTGCTCTGGATTTTGCAAGTCGGTGAGGATGCGCCTATGCGCGGCTTCGGTGGTGGCCATTTCCAGAAGATCCTGTCGGCCGGCGAAATAGCGGCGCACGAATTCGTGTCTGTCCATACCAAAGTAATCGACGATAAAGGCCATCGCCGCCTGAATCTTGCCCAGCGCCAGCCGGGCGTATTCCGCCATCACATGCACCTGGATAATCTTGTCCTTGTAATGCAAAGCCAGCTCGGCGTAATCGGATTTTTTAAATTGCCGGCGCCGGGCCTCGGCATTGAGCTGAATACTCATCGCCGCGCGGAACACCGCCTTACCACGGGCCAGATGCAATACTTCGTTGCTGTCCAGATAAATCAGCGCCGCCGCCAAGGCCAGTTGCCAATCGCGCACATCCAGATCCTGCAAGGTCAGATCGGCTTGCAAAGCCGCTTCCAAATCCCCTTGCTTACAGGTAACCAGCAGATTATTGCCTTGGCGTTTTGCTAGAAAGTAATTTAACAAAGCCTGAGCCAACCGCATGCGCTTATGGCGGATGGTGTCGATATCCTGCCAACTGCGCAGCAATTTCAAATAGCGATTATCCTGACCGGCCGGACGCAACGCGAAAAAACCGCGCAGGCCGGTGCCATCGCCAAAGGCTTCGGCGAACGATTTCATCAAACGGGTCAATTTGTCCGGCGTCAATTCCACGCCAGCCTCGCGGCGTAAGCTGTCGCATAGCCGGCGCACGTTCAGGATCTGCCACTGCTCGCGATCCGCATCCGGCGCGGCCTCGCGCAGGCTGGCAATCAAGGCGTCTTCCAACTTACGCAAGTCTTCCAGCCTGTCGGCGGTATCGGGGTCGCGGTACAAGGTCACGCCGATTTCGGTATCGTTGGATACCAGTTTAAAACGATCCAAGTCCCGCAACATGCTCTGCACTTCGTGGGAATTGCGACCGGTCGCCAGCATCAAATCGTCGGTGCTGATGCCTTCGTCGTCTTCGCTATAAAACAATTGCGACAACAGCGCGATGTAAGGCTCGATGTCGGCGTTCGGCCCCAGTTTTTTCTGCAGCAAGACTCGGGCTTCATCGATACTGGCCACCTGCAAGCTGCCCGGAAACACCCGGGTATGATTTTCCTGACGCTCGAGCAAACGCGCTTCCTCCAGCCAGGCCACCGCGATGCGGACCTTGGTGTCGGCATCGGCGGCGTCGGGATCGATGCCGTGCTTATCCGGGATTTCCAACAAAATTTCGCCGCTGGTGACTACCACCGAACCTTCGCTGCGGTCTTTGCGCTCGATGCTGCGTAAAGCTTTTAAAATCGCTGAAATATCATGTTGCGTCAGCCGCGAATTACGCAACAAGCGAAACTGCACATCCAGATCGGCATCGTCGTACAACAACACACAGCGCGCTAAGTCTTGATCGCGGCCCGCCCGGCCCGCTTCCTGGAGATAATTTTCCAAGGAGCCCGGCGTATCCAAATGAATCACCAGCCGCACATCGGCCTTATCCACACCCATGCCAAAGGCATTGGTGGCGGCGATGACGCGCAGTTCGCCGGCGATAAAAGCTTCCTGCACCTGGCGCTTTTGCTCCGGCTGCATGCCGCCGTGAAAGTAGCCGCAATCCAGGCCGGCCTGTTTTAAAAATTCGGCCATTTCCTCCACGGTCTTCTGCCGGGCGCAAAACACGATGGCGCCGCCCTCATCGCGCAAGCTTTGCTCCAGCAAACGTAGCACTTCCGGATATTTGGCTTGGGCCGGCACCGCATGCACTTCGTACAACAGGTTTTCCCGACTGACGCCGCCGCTCAAGCACGCCAATGTGATCCCCAGGCGCTTGCGAAAATGCTCGACAATGTCTTGCACCACATCCGGCTTGGCGGTGGCGGTAAAACAAAACACCGGCGACGGCTTGTCCTTTTGCCGAGTCTTGATAAAGCGCGACACGTACAAATAATCCGGGCGAAAATCATGGCCCCATTTGGACAAACAATGCGCCTCGTCGAACACCCAGGCACCGACTTCGCGATGCTGCAAAGCCTTGGCAAACGCCGTACTTCTGAATTGTTCCGGCGCCACAAAGATCAAACCCAAATCGCCCAAGCGTAACTTATCCAACATCACTTGTCGTTCCAGCGGATTCAGCAAACTGTTGATGTAACCGGCGCAAGTGATGCCGCGCGCTTCCAGGTTATCGACCTGATCCTTCATCAAGGATTGCAGCGGTGAAATGATCACCGTCAGGCTGCCGTTGCGGTAAAACCGCGCCAGGGCCGGCAATTGGTAACATAGCGATTTACCGCCGCCGGTCGGCAGAATCGCCAGGGTCGGCGCGCCAGCAAAACCGTGTTCAACGATGACTTGTTGCAAGGACCGACCATCCTCGGTAGTCGGCGTCGGCCGGAATTGCGTAATGCCCGGAAAATAGCGCGGCAACAATTGCGACAGATCATGCTGTTCCCGGCACCAGTCGCACCCAGCATCGCCGCATGGTACATCGCGCAAGGTCGCGATCAACTCGCGGGTTTTCGGGAACGACAAACTCACCCAAGGCGGCAGTACGGAATTGCCACCCGACACCCGCAGCCAGGCCAACACATACGCCAACGGCTTGTGCCAATCCGGCTCCGGCAAATAGTCGTTGACGATGTGTTGCTGCCCGGCCCGGCACACCTTGCCGTCGGTAGCGCGCCGCCAAGCCGCTTGCGCATCGATTAACGACGGCCTTAGCGCCGCGCGCAAGGTCGCGAAGAAATTCGCTACGCCCTTGCCGTTTTCCGGCGCCAATAAAAAATGCAGGCACAACGCCTCGTCAGGATGTTCAGCCACCCGCTGGCGCAAGGCGTCGGCCTGATCCAAAAACAGCTCATAAGCCAGTTCCGCGTCGCGGACCGGGTCGTTGCGGGTGGTGGTGCAGAGTTTGTAGTCCTTCACCAGGCGGTGATAAGGATTCTGCGGAAAGGCCACCGGCGACAGCTCCAGCGTATCGACCAAAGGCAAGCGGTGCAAAGCAAGATCGGGATGCAACACGGATAAAGCCGGCTGATCGAAGGCAATCACGTTATGCCCCAACACAAACGCCGCGCCTTCGCTGATGTGATCCAGCTTTTGTGTCAGATCGGCAGCCTTGCCGGATAAACGCAAACGGGCATCGGTGTCCGGTCGATACGCGCCAATCTCCCGCAGCTTTAGGCTATCCTGCCGGGCGGTTTCAATGTCGATGCACAGGCATTTGGCTCGGATTCTGTCGGGTAGTTGAGCCATTTTGCCTGGGAGTGGAGATGGACTTGGATGTTTAGGTTAGCGGCGACTGAAATGACCTTGCGCTATTCGGCCAACCCGCTAGACCAAGCTAGTGAGACCGGAGGCAGCGGGACTTAACCATAGCGCAACAAACGGGTCTTGCCTAGGTTAGCTTAGCGAAGCACGCTGGCATTCTGCCTTTTCCGGGATTTTTGCCTAAAAAAGTGGCATGGACTGTTTAATTTATTACCCCGACCCTTAAGCCGTCATTCACGCGGAAGCGGGAGCGACGATATTCAAGCATCAAACAATTTCGAAATGACACCTCTTATTTTGTACTACAGCCTCCCTAAAGGTAAATTGCCTCTATCGAAGGCGTGGTTCTTAGTCTCGCCGGTTAGGCAACCCCGTGCTTCAAAACCAGCGAAGCCATTAAAAATACCAAGCTCACCAACACGATGGCGAAAGACTGATTGCTACTGCGTCTGGCACTTGCAAGCTGGTTTTGCAGGGCATGGTTTGTAATCACTTCCCCCTGATCGTAAAGCGCAAAAATACTGTTCAATGTCCCCGTTGCGGTGTCAAAGAAAGCCGCCGGATCAATCGCCGGCTTATCCACGCTCAACAATTTTTGCTCGATATGACTAATAAAACCGGTGATGTGCACATGAACCGCTGCCGAAGCCTGTTGAAAGCTGCTATCGGCAACCATGGACATGTTAGCGTTACCCATGCCGGCTTCAACCCGCTCGATGGCCTGACGGATACGGGTAATCAGAAAACCCAGCTTGATCCTATCGGTGATCCGGCAGCGCCCGGCCGCCGCCATGCCGGTACCGATAGCCCGCGCTTGACCTATCGCCTCCGCGGTATCCGGCAATAGATGCCATAGAATTTCTATAAAGCTGAACGGACAAATACTTTCCTGATGTAATTGGCTATGCTCCGCTATATCTCTAATTAAATTGAGAATAGTGCCGGCCAATAAACAGTGTCGTTCAAAACTTGCTTCCCTGGTCAGATGCAGTACGGAAGGGTGTAGTTGTTTCCAGGCTTCGCGGATACCAACGAACGACTGCAACGATTCCGGCGACTGCTTAAACTGCCCGGAGAGTTGCTCGAGCTGCCGATCAATGTCGGATTGCAAGACCGTGATTTTGTATTTAAAGCTCAGATCGCCGTTCAAATAAGCGCTCACCATGCCGCGATGTTGTTGTATCTGCGTCAACAGGTTTTTCAAGGCGCCGGTCATTTCCAGGTAATGCAGCTGCCCACGTAGATGCTCAAGGCGCGTCCGGCGATTTTTGTAGCACATAAATGCAGCAGCACTGGTGATCACCGCCGCCAATAAAAACAATACACAAACATAATCGGGCACGTCTAATTCCCCTTTTATTGGTTAATGAGCAACGATTTGCGCCAATTTAGCCAAATGCCTGGCTATTTCAGCTGATTCCTGGGCCGCATTGCTGTTTTGTTCAACACTGTGCGCAATCGTCTCGATGTTACGGCCGATTTCCTGGCTTACCTGGGTTTGCTGTTCGGCGCTGGTTGCTATCATCGTGACGTTATTCAAGGCTTGATCCGCATACTGCCGAATCTCGGCCAGCGATTGCTCAACTTGGAAAGCTTTGTTAATGCCTTGTTCCGTTTGATCCCGAGTGGCGGCGATGGATTGAACGGCTAGATGAATTTTTTCCCGGACGGCTTCAGTGGTACCGGTTATTTCCTCAGCAGACTGTCGCACCCGTTTTGCCAGAGAGCGTACTTCGTCGGCTACCACGGCAAAGCCGCGACCGTATTCTCCGGCTCGCGCCGCTTCTATCGCCGCATTTAGCGCCAGGAGATTGGTCTGATCGGAAATGGCCTTAATTACTTCCGAGATACTGGCAACCTGTTGGGAATGTAACTCCAGATTTTGCATCAATTGAGCCAGGTCCTGAATCTCGCCAAACAGCGCGTTCATATCGGCGATAAAGCTTTCGATGGCCCGATGGCCTTGCTGGGAAAGCTGCTGCGTGGTCGACGATATTTTTTCGGCATCCCGGCATTGCCCCGCCACGCCCATGATACTGGCCGACATTTGTTCGATGGCCGCCGCCATCATCGTGGTTCTTTCGCGTTGGTTATCGAGTTTTTCGGCGACGAAACCGGCTCCCTGGTTGAGTTGGTCGGCGGCATAGGTCACTTCTTGAATAGACGCATGCACATCGCCTATGCGCCGGCCCAGGGCTTTGGCGGCTTCGTTAAAACCGCTATATAACTGTGACAGCTCGTCCTGACCGGTAAGCTGTAGACGCATATTAAAGTTGCCAAGCTCTAACTGCCTATGTGCGCCGATCAATGCCGCAATCGCACCCGATAGGGACGAATATAATGCTGACAACACCAGTATCCAAGCCAGATTAGCGGATACAATCACCAACCATTGCGGCCCGGAAATTGACACGCCCGCATCGACGAACATAGCCAAGGGCAGCACACTGGCCAATACAATTAGCGTCAATATCAGCGCAAATTTATTTTTTAGCTTGAAGCGACCGAGAAACGAGTTAACCAGCAATACGGACATTTTGATGCGCCTTCAGTTTAGACATGCCGATCTACCAGCAATTTTCTCGCCAGCAATATTGTCCGATACCTCCTAAGCCAAATAAGGGTGCGACGCACCAAAAGGACGAACTTCCCGTTGGATTTCACAAAAATACGCACCAAGTTGACTCAAACCCAAGAGCGCATTAATTAGAACCCGATGTCGAAACCAACAGGCAATAAAAAAGCCCAACTGAAACCAGTTGGGCTTTGATAATTTGGTGGGTGGGGACTATTGTATTAAGCTCTGCAGGCATTGTTTTACATAAAAATTATAAGAACCGCATTTCTTCATGCCCCCAATATTGAAGATTACTATTACTCTTTCCAATTTTCAGCAGACAACGGTAATTCATTCAACTCGGCTCGCGCTTCCTGCCAATTAGGGTAATAACCACTCAAAATGGTTAGGAAGCGCTCATTATGGGTAGGCTCCAATAAATGCACCATTTCGTGCAAAACGACATAATCTAACAAGTGCTTAGGCTTTTTGACCAATTCGGTGTTTAAACGGATATTACGCGCTCGCGGATTGCAACTGCCCCATTTAGTTTTCATACGTTGCAAAAAATAGTGCGCCACTTCGACCCCCAGCTTTACTTGCCATTTGGCAATCAATGGTGGGATGGCTTGATGCAACAATACCTTGTGCCATTCGTGAATCAGCTCTGCACGATTTTCTAATGCACTGTCTGCCGGTAGGTACAGCGTAATACGCCGATGATCGACCTTCACAAACGGCTTGCCGCCGCGCTCGATGATGGTCAACAAATGCCGCCGTCCCCAAAGATAGTGGGTCTCGCGCTCGACAAACTGCCTGGGGGTCTCTCTGGCCTGATTACGCAGTTTGGCCTGTTGATCGCGTATCCATCCCAACTTTGAAATCGCGTAAGCCCTGGCCACTTCCAAACGGGTTTCCAGCGGCGCGGCCAAGGTGACGCGGCCTTCCGGCGGATGCACCGACAAATGCACGTTCTTGATGGCCTTGCGGGTAACAGCGATGCTTATGTCGCCAAGCTCGATTGTTTCCGACATCAATATCCCGGCTGGTTCTTGATGATCTCGAATAGGGCCAGCGTGGCATTCGGGTTCTTGTTCAGCATTGGGTACAAGAAATTCTGAACGACGCGCTCTTTGGTTTCATCACCCTTCCAGCCCGCCGGCGCTTGCTCCCTCATGGCATGATCAATTTTTAGCGCCAGTTGCGCACGCTCATCGCTATAGTCGGTCGTGGGTTCCTGCACCTGTGACGTCGGCGTGGCTTCGGGCATCAGGTCTGCGAGATTATTGTAGATGACGATGGCCTCGTGCTTGCCATGCAAAATGGCGGGAATGCCGGCCTCGGGTTGTTTGGCCGCCAAGCGCTTGACCAACTCCTCAGCCTTGCGCAAAAACGCCTCATAAGCGGCAGTATCCGCTCGGCTTTGCTTGATCAGATCGTCTAGCAGCTTGGACATCTGCGCGTAGAACCTGGGGTCGGTGAGCTGGTCGCGAATGATGGTCTTGCGAACGTTGTTGATAATCCCCTCGGCGATAGCATTCTTCGACAGCTTGCCTTTCTGGTTCAGTTTCTTGGCGATGGCGTCGTGGATACCGGTCTCGATGATCAGCTCGGTCAGCGACATTTCACCCAGTTCCCCTAATTCCGCCGCCGGGTCGGCCTGGATGTAAGTGTTGATGAGGTGGCGCATGTCAGCCTCGTAAGGCTTAATGTCCAGTTCTTCACCCGAGTGTTTCTTGATGGCGGCCCGAATCTCGGCGTAGAACTCTACTGCCTTTTTCAATGCCTCGGCCTCAGCCTCGGAATAACCCGCCTCAATCAGTTCCTGGGCGATGTCGGCGTAGGCACGGGCAAAGATCGCCACTGCCTTGTAGAAGGTCACCCGCAATGCCTCGGTTTCGGTTAGCGCGTCGGGGTTGGCGGCATCGCCGCAGAAATAATGCAGGTACTGTTCGACTTCTCGCGGCGGCAGTACCGGTTCGCACAGGTAGTGCAGTGCTTGACGGGCATCGTCCAGTTGCCTCTTGCCTTCTTCCAGCCAGTTTTTCAGGCGCACGTTGTTTTCGCCGCCGTTGCCCTGGTCGATGTCCAGTTCGTCGGAACTGTAGACCGCGATGGCTTGTTGCACGTCGCCAAAGAGCTTTTTGAAGTCGACGATATGGCCGTAGTCCTTTTCGTCTCCATCCAGCCGGTTGGTACGGCAGATCGCCTGAAACAGATTATGGTCGCGCAGCTCGTTGTCGAGATAGATGTAGGTGCAGCTGGGCGCGTCGAAGCCGGTCAGCAGCTTGCTCACCACGATCAGCAATTTCAGGTTAGCCGGCTCGTCGATGAAGCGGCGTTTCATTTCCGTTTCGTATTTCTCGGTCGTCGGAAAATCCTTCAATACCAACTGACTATAGGTATCAAACTTATAGCGTTCATCGCTGTTGGCGGGTTCTTTCGAGATGGCATTGGCATTCGGTTCGTACGACGTAATGATGCCGCAGTAGGGGCCAAAGTGGGTATTTCCGAACAGCCGGAAATAATGACAGGCATCGTAGATGGAGGCGGCCACCAAAATGGCCGTGCCGCGGTCGTTGTTCAAACGCGGCTTGAGGGCGAAATCGGAGATGATCTCGGCAACCACCTCGCGTTTACGGCCCTCGGCGCTCATCAACTCTTCCATCGTCGCCCAGCGTTTACGCAACGCCGCCTTCTGAAAGTTGTTGAGATTTTGGGTTTTCCGCTCGAACCACTCGTCGATTTTTTTCTGCGAGGTCAGCCGTTCGGGCACGTCGCGGGCCTCGTATTTCAAATCCAGCACCACTTTATCGGCCACCGCCTGATGAAACTTGTAGGTATGGATATAGGTGCCGAACACGTCCCGCGTCATTTGCTTGTCCTTGCGCAGCAGCGGCGTGCCGGTAAAACCGATGAAGATCGCGCTCTCCAGCCAGCGCTTCATCTGCTTGTTCATGTCGCCGCCTTGGGTGCGGTGGCATTCGTCGACGAACACATAAAAGCGCCCTGCCACCTTCGGCGGCGCGCCTTTGAGATCGGACACGTCGAACTTATGAATCAACGCGCACAGCAAGCGCGGCGTAGTCGCGGCCAGCTTAGCAACAAAATCCGCCCGCGAGGTGATGCGCGGCGAAGCCGAATTTTCGCCAATCACTCCGGCATTGCGCATCACGCCGACAATCTGCTTGTCCAGCTCGTCGCGATCGGTGACCACCAATATCCGCGCCTCGGGATCGTGCTCCAGCAACCACTTGGCGATCAGCACCATCAAGATGCTCTTGCCGCTACCCTGGGTATGCCAGATGACGCCGCCCTCGCGCTTGGCGATGCGCTCCTGCGCTGCCTTGACGCCGAAAAACTGGTGCTGGCGCGGCACCTTTTTTTGGCCGGCGTCGAAGATGATGAAGTTGCGAAGCAAATCCAGCAGCCTGGCCTTGCCGCACAACTGCGCCAGAGGTCGATCCAGCAATGCGCCGGCAAGCGGCGCGGTGCCCGCTTCGGCAGGCGTTTGATCCTTCCACTCCACGAAGAATTGTTCGGGTGTGCCGGTGGTGCCATAACGCAGCCCTTGCGCATCGCTGCCGGCCAAGACTATCTGCACCGTGCTGAAAAAGCCTTGATTGAAAATGGCATCCTGATTGGTGATGAGCTGGCGTATGCCGTCCGCCACATCCACCGAACTGCGCTTTAACTCGATCACCGCGATGGCGATACCGTTGATATACAGCACAATGTCCGGCCGCCGCTCATAACCGCCTTTCAGCGTCACTTCCTCGGCCAGCGCAAAGTCGTTTCGCTCGGGACGCTCCCAATCGATCAAATGCACCGTCTCGTGCGCCTGACCGGCGGCGATTTGCACCGGAATGCCGTAGCGCAATAACTGATAGGTGCGAAGATTGGCTTGATAAAGCGTGATGCCGCTGACGTCGGCAGCAGTGTCCAGTTTTTGCAAAGCAGCACTGATGTGGGCGGCGGAATAGCCGCGTGCCATCAGGTTATCGCGAAGCAGTGCGGTTTCGATAGGGCGATTGTTCTGGCGTTTACTCCATTCGCCAAGATAGCGGTAACCCAGGCAATTGAGCGGTGACGGATCGGTGAACAGACTGACGATTCGGTTTTGAGTGTTACGTTCGGAGCGGGTGTTTTGATCCATTATTCCTTTATCTCCCAATGCCCACCTTTTTGCGGGCCCACATAGCGCAAACGCTCTTGCTCTCGAAGTTTGCGAGCGGCGCGTTCCACAGCGCTGGTCGATTTACCCAAACGAACAGCAACCTCCGCCAGGGTTAAAGTCGGCTGCTCCCGCAGCAGGGCTAAAATCTGTTCTGGAGTTTTCACCGGCGTTTTAACCAGCGTTTTAACCGGCGTTTCGCTGGTGATCGCTTGTTGCAGAGCTTCGCCGATCGCATCAAGCATAAACAGGATGAAAGCACTGCAATCGGTGGCTTGATCGGCCTCGCCCAGCACACGGTAGTAATCATCCTGCCGGCTTTTAATCACCGTCTCGACCGGCAAATAAGCCAAAATCGATTGCCAACGGCTCAGTATCAGCGTTTGCCACAAGCGGCCCATGCGTCCATTACCGTCGCTAAAAGGATGAATAAATTCCAGTTCATAATGCAAAGCGGACGAAGCAATCAGCGGATGGGCATCGCTGTGAGCCAGCCAATCCAGTAGATCATTCATCAGGCGGGTTAACTGACTGGGTGGCGGCGCCATATGCACCAGTCGCTGACCTTGATAAATGCCGACTCCACCTTCACGCAAACAGCCTGCGTCGTCGGCCAAGCCTCGCAACAACAAGCCATGGGCGGCTAACAGATCATCCAGCCTATCCGGGCGCCAATCGGGAAGCGCCTCATAGGCGGCAAAGGCATTCTTCACCTCCTGAATTTCTCGCGGCAATCCCAGCACGGCTTTACCGGCCAGCACGGCCGTCACCTGTTCCACCGACAGTGTGTTCTGTTCTATAGCCAGCGATGCTTGAATGGTGCGAATACGGTTCCCCCGCCGCAGTTGCGGCGCCAACGTGTCCCGGCCTGCCTGTTTCCAGCGCCCCAGTAACTCGGCGATCTCCGCCACTTTGGCAAGCATGGTATGACTGAGCTGGAACGGAGGCTGATAGCTACTCATACTAACGGTAGTATATCGGCCTGCGGCTACCTGACCCATTCGGCCCGGCGAACATCCTTAGCCGCGGCGTTGCCGAAGTCATTTTTGCAGACGCCGCAAGCGCTGGCCGGGCTTGACGGGAATGGGCTTGGGCAATGACTTCACTACCCGGCGCGAGCCATCCGGCGAGGATTCGATCAATTGTCCATCCACCGCTTCCAGCACCGAACAACCGGCGGCCAGTGTCTGGTAATAAGCCTGTTTGATGGCGCCCTCGGCCAATTCCGGAATAAAGACTTCCTGAAACCGCAAGCTGTCTTCGTCAAGTACGTTCATCGAGAGCTCCATGGGTAAAAAAGGATTTAGCAGGCATGATCATAGCAGCCTGGTCTTGCCGGTGAGCAGTTCCTGCATCATGCCCTGTTTGAGGGCGCGGGTTTTGTCGCGGCGGGCTTCCAATGCGGCGAGTTCGGCGTCCATGTCGGAGAGTACGGCGGCGATGGCGGTTTGTTCTTCCGTGTCCGGAGCAAGAAACTCGAATCCGACAAAGTCCTTCTGGTAAAGATGGACGATGGTGGAACCCGCCGTAATCATCGCAAGAAAGTCATCAAATATTTGGGAAGCCAGAACATAGAAAAGAAACAATGGCACGAACGCCTCTTGCACTGGCCTGATTACAAAAACACCACTATTCAAGGTAGCAGGCCCAGGTAGGCCATCAACATAGCCAACTTTTCCTATCGTGCCGTCCTTGGTTAAAAGAACATCACAATTCTTCAATTGAATATTACGGTCTTGGTTATAACGCCATTCATCAACATAATGACAAGTAGCCCAGTTTACACGTCCATCAACGAAATCAGTCCCAGTAACCAAGAAATGAGTGCCATTTTTAAGATACTCCTCAGTAGTAAGCGCTTGCCATCCAATACGTGCATTCAACTTTGCATGCTTCGCCACATTAATCTTTGACCACTCCCCACTAAACCCCGGCAAGCGGGTTTGGCCGGTGAGGAGTTGTTGCATGGCGGCATGTTTGAGGTCGCGCTTCTTGGCGATCAGCCGCTCTAGCCCGTCCAGCAGCGCATCCACATCGCTCAACGCCGCCGCGATGGCGCGTTGTTCGGGGAGAGGTGGAAACGCGACAGATGTTCCTTTGACGATGTTCCCGTTTAAATTTTCTTGGCCGCCGGTATTGCTGGAATTACGGATGGCCTCATACCGGCTTGTTAAGAAATGGAGCACAAACTCCGGCAAAACACCAGCATGAAGCGCGATTGAGGCACATGCTTGGTTTGTCGCTGCCGGAATACCTAGAACACCAACTTTTCCACGAGTTTTGCCTTGACCGTAAAGAGCCATCAACAATGTACCGGTGGGAAGCAACTTCGCAGCCGAGTTCTTGAGGCCTTCTTCAGTAATGAATTGATCGGCCTCTGTGATGACGCCGAAATCGATTTGAGATGTGGTGACCCATGGAATTGAGCCACCCCAATACGCTGGTTTCTCGCGACTGGGTGTTCCACCGGAACCAACATCCGCGAAATCACCGACATGCTTGATATCCCAATCCACCGGAATAACCCCCACCTCCGTCATCTTGTAACCCGGCTTAATCAAAGCCGCCTTACCAGCTTGCAAGCGATATGCCGCGCTGGCTTCGTTGACCGCCGATTGCGAGTTATCGGAACAACCATGTTGTTTACTCATCGGCTTCCGCCTCCCGCAAGCTCAGTAGTAGGGTGGATAAGCGAACGCGCATCCACCGGAGGCTTCAATGACTCGGTGGATGCGCTTTGCTTATCCACCCTACGGGAGGATTCGTCATACCGCGCTTCCTTGTCGATCCGCAAGCCATAAGCCGCGCTAGCTTCGTTGACCGCCTCGGCATGGTTTGTTGGTTGATTACTCATTGGGTTGCATTTTCCACGGCATCGTTGAACCGTTGAACCTTGGGCAAGTAGTAGTAGGGTGCTTTTGCGGTCATTCGTGCTCCATGTCGCTGATGTGGTTTGGCGGCGTGGCACCCCAATCGGCATCGTACCAACCTTTTTTGACGGCACCGGCAAACGATGACCACGGCCAATCGCTGGGGCGCTGCGCTAATCCGTGTTTGACCGGGTTGTAATGAATGTAATCCACGTGGCGCCGCCAATCGTCCGCATCGCGAATCGTATGCTCCCAAAACCGCCGTTGCCAGACCAATCGCTCGTTTCTGGCATTGGTGGTGGTATCGATTTGGCGGGAAAAGGCTTTTTTGATTTCGCGCCAACGACCGGAATAATCCGCGTCGTCATCCGGCAACCGCCAAATACAATGCAGGTGATCCGGTAAAATGACCATTGCGTCGATTTGAAACGGGCGGCTTGCCTTGACTTTACGCAAGGCCTCTCGAAACAGCGAAACCCGCGCATCATCGATAAAAACCGGCTTGCGCCGCCAAGTGACGACGGTAAAGAAATAACAAGCGCCCGGAATCCGGATGCGTTGGTAATCGCTCATGTTGCCGGTGTAGGAATATCGGCGGATGCGCTAGCGCTTATCCACCCTACGGCATGCTCATTCATGGCCATACCACGCCCATTTTTTTGAGGTGTTCTGCCACGCGAACGGCCAGGGCCGCCGCCTCGTCTTCCAGTTGAGGCAGCGGTGTGGCGTAGCGTTCGGCCAATTGCCGGATGCGGCCGGTCAAGGTTTGCGAGACTCTATCCAGTTCGCCCTGCACGGCTGCGGACAGGTGCGCCATCCACTTGTCGTCGATCACCAGCGTTTTGATTTCGGCTTCGCTCAGCGTCGGGTATTTTTCATAGGCCTTTTGGTCGAGCGCGGCTTCGGCTTCCTTGAGCTGCTTTTTTAACCCGCTGATCTGGTTGCTGAGTTCCAGCCACTGTTTTAATACTTTCAACTCGTCGGCCCCATCCGGGTCTTTGCCTAGCTCTTTGATCCGATCTTTAACGGCGGCGGCATTGATGTTGTCGTAACCGGAAAAGATGGCGTCTTCGCCGTTGTGCTCTTCTTCCAATTCGGTTTGGCTGGCGGTCGCCGCTTCCAGTTCGGCCTGTTTGGCTTCGATGCCAGCCTGTTCGTCGGCAAAATAGCGGGCGACGATATACGGCTTGGGGATCAGATCGCAGGCCCAACCCTTGTCTCTGCTTTTGCCCTTTTTATCGGTTTCGACGATGCGGGTCGGTTGGGCGACCCAGCCATCGGCGGAAATCAGGTAGCAATCGTCCTGCATGGTGTCGGCCCAATAGTCCATCAGGTGCTGGTAAATGTCGTAGGCATCCAGTAACGGCGCGGGCTTGAAGGTGTTCAGCAAGTCTTCGGCGATGGTTTCGATCAAGGCCTTGGGGTGGCCGTCTTTGCCAAAGCCGGTCAGTAGCGGCGTGGTGGCGTCGCGCCAATGTTGAAAGCGTTCAGTCGCCTGGGTGTTGAAGGCGGTGAATTCGGCGTGGCCGAAGATGGCGGGTTTGACCTCGGCCAGCGGCAGCGTTAATTGCGCGTAACCGGGTCGCTCCCTCTCCTGCTGGAGAGGGTTGGGGTGAGGAGAATCAGAATAAAGTAAGACATTGATTTCTGTCCCCTCACCCTGCCCTCTCCCGGAGGGAGAGGGTTGGTTACTTTGTTTGGCGGCGCTTTCCTCAAGGCGAGGGGAGAAAAGAGCGGCGCGCACGCCGGGCAGCACTTGCCAGTAGTCGGCCAGCGCATCCAGGTCGCGTTCTGGGATGCCGCCGTTGAGGTGGCCGTTGATGTCTTGAATATCTTCCGGCTCGCTGCTGTCGATGTAGCGCGGCAAGTTCAGGTTGAAGTCGTTTTTGGGGTCGGCGATTTCATCGAACGCCACCATGCGAGCATAGCGCGGCACGTCGGCTTGCTTGCCGAAGGTGTCGACGATTTTGTGGATGTCCTGTTCGCGCAAGCGGTTTTTGTTGCCGTCCTTGATAAAGCCCTTGCTGGCGTCGATCATGAACACGCCCTTGCGGGCGGTGGCGTTTTCCTTGTCGATCACCAGGATGCAGGCCGGAATGCCGGTGCCGTAAAACAAGTTGGCGGGCAGACCGATGATGCCTTTCAAATAGCCGGAGCGGACCAGTTGCTGACGGATCACCGCTTCGGCATTGCCGCGAAACAGCACGCCGTGCGGCAGAATGCAGGCGGCTTTGCCGTTGGCTTTCAGGCTGCGAATGATGTGCAGCAGATAGGCGTAGTCGCCTTGTTTGGCCGGCGGCTCGCCCCAAACAAAGCGCTGGTAAGCATCGTCGCCCGGCGTCAGGCCGGTGCTCCAGGTCTTGTCGGAAAACGGCGGATTGGCGACCACGTAATCGTAAGTGCGCAGGTTTTCGCCGTCTTTGAACTTGGGCGAGGCCAGCGTGTTGCCGGACAGGATGGTGGCGGTCGGGAAGTCGTGCAGGATCATGTTCATCCGCGCCAAACCGGCAGTGGTGACGTCTTTTTCCTGGCCTTCGAGGGTAATATGTTTGCCGGCTTCGGCGGCGACTTTTAGCAGCAAGGAGCCGGAGCCGCAAGTCGGGTCGTAAGCCGTCGTCGAGCCTTTGGCGTTTTCCGGCGAAATGCCGATCACCTTAGCGATGATACGGCTGACTTCCGACGGCGTATAAAACTGGCCTTTGCTCTTGCCGCTTTCGGTGGCGAAGTGGCGCATCAGGTATTCGTAAGCGTCGCCGAGAATGTCGTCGTGCTCGGCGCGGTTTTTGGAGAAATCCAGCTCGGGCTTTTGGAAGATACTGATCAGGTTGGAGAGCTTCTCCACCATGTCCTTGCCTTCGCCGAGTTTGTTGGGATCGTTGAAGTCGGGAAAGTCGCTTTTCGACAAGCGGGCGTTGGCGTTGACCAAGGGGCCGATAATCTGGGTGTTGATCTTGTCGCCGATGTCACTCTTGCCTTTGAGGGCGATCATGTCCTTGAAGCTGGCGCCGGGCGGAATCACCACCGGCGGCGCGAAGTCGTCGCTGTCGGCGTATTTGTCGGTGATGTATTTGATGAACAGCATGAACAGCACGTAGTCCTTGTACTGACTGGCGTCCATGCCGCCACGCAATTGGTCGCACGAGGCCCATAGGGAGGAATAGAGGTCGGATTTTTTGATGGCCATTGATGAGTATTTATAACTACTATGGTTTGCTCATTAGCTTTAAAGCAAAGCACCAAGATTTAGGAAGCACGATTGTTTTTCCATAAATAAGCTACTTGTCTCAAGCTTGCTTGCCCGATCATGTGGCTCTGTTAGTGACCTCAATATTGGATTAGAAAAATCCAGCAAGATAAAAATTTCTTTAACCCATAAAAAACGGGGCCTTAGCCCCGTTCTTAATCTTAGGTGGTGGAGGTGGGGGGAATTGAACCCCCGTCCGCAAGCACTCCGCCACAAGCTCTACATGCTTATCCCGCGCTTTTAATTTAACTGTTGACTACCCGTCGGGCCAAGAGGATCAACAGCGATTTCGATTGGATTTAGCGATTCAGGCTCCGAACTAAGCCCTGGCGCGATCTTATGTAATATGATCCCTGAGCGCCTCTCGAAAGAGACTCCAGACGCATAAGTACATCTGGTCAGAGAAGTGGTGCAGGTTTTAAGCTGCTAAGGCCACTGAGTAGTTTTCGTCGTTTGCGAATACTTGTTTTCAGTAGGTTTTACGAGCTGTACTGTGCTCGGCATGCACCTGAGGTTTTGCTACCCACGTCGAAGCCATGTCACCCCCAAGAAGTTATATCTTATCAAATCGATAAAATAATTGTCATTAAGATGGGTTTGAAATCAACGATTTCAAGTTCTTCCGAAAAATAACCGCAGGGCAAAGCCTCTTGTTTTTAGACCAGCGCACCTCCATTTTTTCAGGCATCTTCGATTGATAGGTTTTATTTAAGATTGTCGCTCTCCAGGCAATCCGCTATAAAACCGTTATTAACCTGGGCCTTGAGCAGCGTTCGCCTGGAGTTCGTCGGAAGGCACCCCAACCGTGGGCTTCGACAAGTTCTGCCAGAACAATATGTCTGCGGTAAATTAGGGCCGGGCAACAATTAGATTTAGCTTGGTCAACGTCGGTCATAGGAGGCATGGCGTGCAATACAAAGACTATTATCAAATTCTCGGCGTCAATCGCGACGCGGTGCTTGCGGACATCAAAAAAGCTTACCGCAAGCTGGCGCGCAAATATCACCCGGACATTTCAAAGGAAGCGAATGCCGAGGCGCACATGAAAGAAATCAACGAAGCCTACGCGGTACTGTCGGACACTGAAAAACGCGCAGCTTACGATCAATTGGGACGTGGCTATCGGCCCGGCCAGGAGTTCCATCCCCCGCCCAATTGGGATGCCGGCTTCGAGTTTTCCAGCACCGATACGGCCGATTTCGGCGACTTTTTCAGTCAATTATTCGGCAAAATGGGTGCTGGCCGTGCGCGCGGCGGGCCATTCGAAGGCCAAGCCGACTTCCATACCCAAGGCGAGGACCATCACGCCAAAGTGCTGCTGGATATAGCCGACGCTTTTAACGGCGCGGCCCGGCAAATCAGCTTGCGCGTGCCGCGCATGGATGCCGGCGGCCATGTGATTTTGGACACCCGCACCTTGAACGTAAAAATCCCCAAGGGTGTGTACGAGGGCCAGATTATCCGCCTGGCCGGCCAGGGCGCACCAGGCATGGGTAACGGCAAATCGGGCGACTTGCTGCTGGAGGTGCATTTCAATCCGCATCCGCGTTTGCGGGTGGACGGCAGCAATCTGCATATGAGCTTGCCGGTCACGCCTTGGGAAGCGGCATTGGGGGCGATGGTGCCGGTGAATTTATTCGATACCGGCCTGAAAGTGCGTATCCCGGAAGGCACGCAAAGCGGCCAGCAACTGCGGCTGCGCGGCAAGGGCATACCCAGCGCGACACCCGGCGATTTGCTGTTGGATATTCAGGTGGTATTGCCGCCGGCCAACACGGCCAAAGCTAAAGCACTTTACGAAACCATGGCGCGCGAGCTGGCTTTCGACCCGCGCACAAACCACAGGAGCTAAAGCATGTCATCAGCCGAGAACTTGATCGACGCCGTTCTGGAAGACAGCGGCCTGACTTTGCAGCAACTGGCGGCCATCTGCGCAGTAGAACCGGAATGGATTACCCGGCATATAGAAGAAGGCTGGCTCAATCCGCTGCCGCAACAGCAAAGCGAATGGCGTTTTTCCAGCGCCCACTTGGTGCGGGTGCGGCGTATCGTTAGCCTGGAACGCAATTTCGAAGCCTTGCCTGAGCTAGCGGCACTGGTCGCGGACATGCAAGAAGAAATTGACGACTTACGCCGCCGATTACGCCGGGCAGGCCTGGAGTAACCATGCAAACTATCGAATGGCATCGCCACAGTTGGCTCAACCGCCTGCAGACATTACTTTTAATGTTGGCGCTACTGGTAATCTGCACCTTGGCCGGCAGCCTGTTGTTCGGCGAAGAAGGTATCTGGATTGCGTTGGCTACCGGCGCGATTGCGCTGATCTTCGAACCGGCGGCAGCCTGGCGCTTGACGCTAAGTCTTTACCGGGCGAGGCCTATCCATCCGCAAGAAGCGCCGGCGCTGTGGCAAATGCTGCAGGTACTGACCGAACGCGCCGAACTGCCGAGCGTTCCGGCGCCGTATTACATTCCCAGCCCGCTTATCAATGCCTTTGCGGTCGGCAGCCGCCAACAATCGGCCATTGCGTTGACCGACGGTTTATTCAAACAACTTAACTCGCGGGAACTGGCCGGCGTGTTGGCGCACGAAATGGCGCATATTGCCAATAACGATTTGCGGGTGATGGGCTTGGCCGATGCGATTAGCCGGATTACCGCTTTATTCGCCGCCACCGGACAGTTGTTTTTGTTGCTGTCCATCCCTTTGCTGCTGTTCGGTGAGATCAGTTTTCAAATCAATTGGCCGGGTTTGTTGCTGCTGTTGTTTTCGCCGCATCTGGCCTTATTGATGCAGCTGGGCTTATCACGCATCCGCGAATACGATGCCGACCTGAATGCGGCGGCGCTGACCGGCGACCCCTTGGGTTTGGCGACAGCCTTGGCGCATATCGAACGAGTCAGTGGCGGCTGGAAGTCGATACTGCTACCGGGCTGGGGCAATCCGGAGCCTTCTTGGCTGCGCACTCATCCGCCCACCGCTGAACGGGTACTCCGCCTGCAAGCCTTAAGCCCCAGCCGGCCGCAAACGCTTTGGCACGAACCGTTCATCGCTCCGAGTTTCGGTAACCGGGTGGTTGTTCGGCCAGTTCGTTGGCGCATCGGCGGTTTGTGGCGATAGTTGGTTAATTTTTAGTGGCGAATAGATTCGCCGAAACCTATATTTCGAGAACACCATATGAGTGAATCCCTACATTTAGTCTGCCCAGATTGCCTAGCTGTCAACCGCTTACCGGCAAACCGTTTGTCGCAAAATCCAAAATGTGGGCAATGCCATCAAGCCTTGTTCAGCGGTCATCCGTTGGCGCTGACTACGAAAAGCTTTGAAACCCATCTTGCGCGAAACGACATTCCGATGCTGGTGGATTTTTGGGCGGATTGGTGCGGACCTTGCAAAATGATGGCGCCAGCTTTTGGGCAAGCCGCGCAAGTTTTGGAACCGCGCGTGCGTTTGGGCAAAGTCGACACCGAAGCCGAGCAGCAGCTCAGCGCCCGATACAATATTCGCAGCATTCCGACGCTGATTCTATTCAAGGGAGGAAAAGAACTGACCAGACAAGCCGGCGCGCTAAGCGCGCAAGACATCGTTCGCTGGGTCAATAGCCAGCTATAAGCGCGGCTCGGTTTGGCCGATCGCTATCGGCAAATCGCCCGCGACATGCCGCTGCCACATGGTTTTATACAAGGCTTCCAAATGCCGAGTGTAGGCCTTGATATCAAACAGCGGCGTGCTCAGGCGATTATCGGCCAACTTCTGCCGGACCTCACTTAAGCGCGCGGGATTGCTGGCTAACTCCAGAGCCAAATCGTAATAGCCTTCCAAATCCGCGGCAATCAACTCCGGCAAGCCGATCGCATGCAGCAAGCTGCCGGCAACCCGCGACGCAAAGGTATCGCCGACGCACGTGACTATCGGCACTCCCACCCATAAGGCATCGCTAGCGGTGGTATGCGCGTTGTAGGGCTGAGTATCCAGCACCAGATCGGCCAAGGCCAGGCGGCCCAAGTGTTCGACCTGCGGTAAATCGTCGGCAAATATCAATCTATCCGGCGCTATGCCGCGTTGATACGCTTCATTTCTAAGCCGGCCTTTGGCTTTGGAGTTCTTTAACAACCACAACACACTGCCCGGCACGCTATACAACAGTCGACACCAGATATCGAACACTTCCGGGGTAATTTTATAGGCCTGGTTAAAACAGCAAAACACAAAACTGTGCTCTTCCAAACCATGCTGAGCGCGTTTGGTCGGCTTGCCAATTTCGGCATGCCGGCCGTGCGGTTGATAACTATCCGGCAGGTAGGCAAAGGCTTCGCTGTAATCAGCTGCGCTGGCTGCCGGCGTCAGGTAGGGATCGGTGATGATGTAATCACAGAAATCGCCGCCCAAGGTACCGGGATACCCCAGGTAGTTGACCTGAATCGGCGCTGGTCGGTAGCTAAGAATCTCGGTGCGGGTGCCGCGGGTGTAACCTTTTAAATCGATCAGAATGTCGATGTTATCGTGGTGGATGGCTTGGGCGGCTTCAGATAAAGACAGGGCTTGCAGATCGACAAAACTGTCGAAAAATTCACACAGGCGTTGGCGCATGCCCAGGCCGTCGTCCGGGCCATAAGAATAGGCATACACTTCAAACTGCTCTCGATCATGGGCTTCGAACAACTCGGCCAGCAAAAATGCCGTGGCATGCTCATGAAAATCGCAAGACAAATAGCCCAAACGAATTTTAGGTCTGTTGCTCGTAGGGTAGTTAAAAGCCAGATCGGCTCGTTCCAGCGCACTAGCATCGATACGATCTTTCAACCAGAGATCAGCACACAAGCGTTGTTCCGCGGCCGACACCCCCGTCATCGATAACAAATGAAACGGCGAGACTTTATTGCTTTCCTGAGCCGCCAAGCTTAGACGCATCTTCTCGCGCCATTCCTCGAAACGCTCCCATTCGCAAAGGCTGCGACTGCGATCATAGAATTTCATCTGCCTGACTCCGTCGCCATCTTGCCTAATGGCCCGCGAAGATACGCGGGACTTGAACCTCATGGTACCCCAAATCCGACGCAGTGCCTGATTTATCGGGGTAAGGACTAAAGCGCTACAGCATTTGTAACAGTGGTTTGAGCGGAATGGAGAACTTTTGCCTGGCGACATCGCCAATCACACCGGTATAACTGCGCTGTAGATACAAATCCACACCGCACACCCGAGCGATCATTGAGCAGCGGCCGCTAAGCGCAAACTGCTCGCCCTGCAGCCGATAAATTAATGGTACACAGTCGTTGCGCAGTATCGGCCCCGCGACGATGAAATCAATGCGCTGATCGAACATTTCGTATTCAAGGCTTTCCGGCAACAGCGCCAGCTCCGCCAACAACACCTTGTCGTCATCGCCGATAGTGCCGTAAATACTGCAACGGCATTGACGCAAATCCATCAGTAACAGGTCTGCCAGTTTTGGCGCATTGAGCCGACCGGGCTGCTGCCCGGCCAGTTTTTCCAGTCCGTGTATCTGTCTCATAAGCTTTGCCGATGGCGTCGATGGGGCTTTGCCTTTAAAATAGCGGGCTTACACTCCACAGCAAACATGGCCGTGCGCCCCGGATAATTGATGACCGATTATAAATTAACCCATCTGAAACAGCTCGAAGCAGAAAGCATCCATATCATTCGCGAAGTGGCGGCGGAATTTGAAAAGCCTGTCATGCTGTATTCGATAGGCAAGGATTCCGCTGTGATGCTGCATCTGACTCGCAAGGCATTCTTCCCCGGCAAACCGCCGTTTCCGTTGTTGCACGTCGATACCACCTGGAAATTTCGGGAAATGATCGAGTTTCGTAACAACATGGCGAAAGATCTGGGTTGGGATTTAATCGTGCATATCAACGAAGAAGGCGTCGCCCAGGGCATAGGCCCGTTCACGCACGGCAGTAAAAAACATACCGACGTGATGAAAACCGATGCGCTGAAACAAGCCTTGAACAAATACCAGTTCGACGCGGCCTTCGGCGGTGCGCGCCGCGACGAGGAAAAATCCCGCGCCAAGGAACGGGTGTATTCATTCCGCGACAAAAACCACCGTTGGGACCCGAAAAACCAACGCCCGGAACTCTGGAACATTTATAACGGCAAAGTCGATAAAGGCGAGTCCATCCGCGTGTTCCCGCTATCCAACTGGACCGAGCTGGACATCTGGCAATACATTCACTTGGAAAACATCCCCATCGTGCCGCTGTATTTTGCCAAAGAACGGCCAGTGGTCGAAAAAGACGGCATGCTGATCATGGTCGACGACGAGCGCATGCCTATCGGCCCCAACGACAAAGTGGAAATGAAAATGGTGCGCTTCCGCACCCTGGGTTGCTATCCCTTGACCGGCGCTGTGGAATCCACAGCCACCACCTTGCCGGAAATCATCCAGGAAATGCTGCTGACCACCACTTCCGAACGCCAGGGCCGTTTGATCGACCATGATCAGGCTGGGTCTATGGAACAGAAGAAACGGGAAGGTTACTTCTAAACGCTTGTACCATTAGCGAATGAGGAAACACGAATAGTGAAGAAATTCTTGTGCTTGTTTATCCTGTTTTACTCCGCGGATAGCTTGGCCGGTGTTTACAAATGTACCGACGCTAAAGGTCATGTAGTCTATTCGGATACCGCTTGCGATCACAAAGCGGATCGCAAGACACCGGATTTAAAACCGCTCGCGGAAGTGAAAGCAGAACAGCCGCTTTCCTCAAAACTAACCGACAAAGTTAAAGGCCTTTTCGAAAGCGCCCCAAAACCAGAGCCTAACAATCCAACAACCGGCGCCACAGAGCGCAATGCACAAAACTTCGTTTGCGACGGCCGCGTCTATTGCTCGCAAATGAGATCGTGTGAAGAGGCGACGTATTTCATCAATAACTGCCCGGACACCAAAATGGACGGCAACAATGACGGTGTTCCCTGCGAAAAGCAGTGGTGCCGATAAATCATTTGAGGGGTGACCTATGCAATTACACGAAGAAATACAAGAACACCTCGCAAGACTGGAGCCCCGTCTGCAAGCCGAGGTATTGGATTTCGTCTTGTTTTTGGAACAAAAACAACAGCAAGCCTTGCCCGATAGCGTAATTAACGATGAAGACGCTTTAAAGATTCACGAGCAATTGATGAATCAATATGCCGACGCCTTTGCTAAATTAGCGCAGTAACAGCATGCCCGAGTTGTTTTTTATCTCGAAAACTTTGGCATTGACGATACATCGGCAACAGATAGAACGCTTCGGCGGCACGCAGGGCATCAGGGATGAAGCCTTGCTGGAATCGGCGCTCGGCGCAGCCCGGCAAACTTGGCACTACAACGGCGACATTTTTCAAACCGCCGCTCAATACTGCTATTCGCTGGCCAATAACCATCCGTTTCTGGACGGTAACAATCGAGCCGCTGCGGCCTGTATGCTGGTTTTTCTAGCTGCCAACCATAAACAACCGGCCATGGATAACACCCAGCTCTACGAATGGGTGATTAATGTAGCAACCCGGCAATTGAGTCGTGACGAACTAGCCGAATTATTAAAACAACATTGCAAGTAAGCGCTTTAACAGCGCGGCACCTTTTATTACAAATAAGGCATTTAGGAACCCCATGTCCCACCAATCCGACCTCATCAGCACCGACATCAACGCCTATCTGGCGCAACACGAACGTAAAGAGCTATTGCGCTTTTTAACCTGCGGCAACGTCGACGACGGCAAGAGTACTTTGATCGGCCGCTTGCTGCACGACTCGAAAATGATTTACGAAGACCAACTGGCCGCCGTGCAGGCCGACAGCGTCAAGTCCGGCACCACCGGCGCCGGCAAGATTGACTTGGCCTTGCTGGTCGACGGCTTGCAGGCCGAGCGCGAACAAGGCATCACCATCGACGTCGCCTACCGCTATTTCTCCACTTCGACGCGCAAATTCATCATCGCCGACACCCCAGGCCACGAGCAATACACCCGCAACATGGCCACCGGCGCCTCGACCTGCGACTTGGCAGTAATCTTGATCGACGCCCGTTACGGCGTGCAAACCCAAACCAAGCGCCACAGCTTCATCGCCTCCTTGCTCGGCATCAAGCACATCATCGTCGCCATCAATAAAATGGATTTGGTCGGTTACAGCGAAGAAACCTTCCACAAGATTCAAGACGACTATCTGACCTTTATCAAATCACTGGATTTGCACGACGTGCATTTCATTCCGATGTCTGCATTGGACGGCGATAACGTAGTCAACCCCAGCGCCAACATGCCCTGGTTCACCGGCATGCCGATGATGGAGTTGCTGAATAGCATCGAAATCGCCAGCGACCATAACTTCGACGACGCCCGCTTCCCGGTGCAATACGTCAATCGCCCCAACCTGGATTTTCGCGGCTTCTGCGGCACCGTCGCCTCCGGCGTATTTCACAAAGGCGACGCGATTACCGCGTTACCGTCCGGCAAAACCAGCAAGATCAAGTCTATCGTCACGTTCGATGGCGAGTTGGACGAAGCGTTTGCGGCCATGGCGGTCACGTTGACACTTGAAGATGAAATAGACGTCAGCCGCGGCGACATCATCCTGGGCCAGCAACAAGCCGCGCCCAGCATCGCCGACAAATTCAAAGCCACTATCGTCTGGATGACCGAGCAAGCCATGGTGCCTGGACGGCAGTATGTGATTAAGCTGGCGACGCGCAGCGTGTCCGGCTCAGTGTCGATGATTCACCACCGTATCGACGTCAACACGCTGGAACACCACGATGCCAATGAGTTGAAACTGAACGAAATCGGTTCTTGCACCGTGGCAGTCAATGCGCCGGTGGTATTCGACCCATACAAACGCAACAAAACCACCGGCTCCTTCATCGTCATAGACCGCCTGACCAACGTCACGGTCGGCGCCGGCATGATTACGGGCGACGCCAGCGCGGAAGACTGGTCACCGGTGTCCGCGGCAGAGCGGGCGATACGCTTCAGCCAAACCGCCAGCATCATCGCCTTGAGCGGCGCCAATGCCCAACAAGTGGCTTACCAATTGGAACGCAAACTGTTCGATACCGGCCATGCCACGACGGTATTGGAACAAGCCAACGATGCGCTGGCTACCGCGATCAAAAACGCTGGTTTATTGTGCCTGTGCCTTGATGGAAAACCGGCCGCAGCCGATTTGAGCTTTGATTGCGATCAATACAGCGTCGATGACATCTACGTTGCATTGAAAAATCGGGAAGTGATTCGTTAATGATGTATTCGCCAAGCACTGGTCTTGTGCGATATTTAGGAAGGGCGGCGAACCTCGCCGCCCTTTTTCCAGCAGATTAGTTCAACAAATCCAGCGCTTTTGCCGCCGCTTTTTGCTTGGCTTTGCCTTTCACGGCTTTGACCGCTTCGCCGGTTGATTTCGGCGCCGCGTCGACTTTACCTTTCAACTGTTTTGCCGTTTCCTTACCAGCCTTCAGGGTTTCGGCCCCTTGCTTCACTTCGGCCGGCACGGCTTGTTCCAGTTTTTGTTGGGCAGCGTCTTTAACGGCTTCTTGGGCCTGGCTTTTCAACTGGCCCGGTGCATTTTCCACGCCTTGCTTGACTTCCTGGGCACGCTGCAATGCTTCGTTAGCTTGTTCGGCGCGCTGCACAGCGCCTGGGGCAACGGCTGTCGCGGTATCTTTCGCCGCTTGTTTGGCCACGCCTTCCAATACCGCCGACTGCGCAAACGCGGCACCGGAAACCAAGACTAAAGAACTGAATAAAATCGCTTTATGTTGCATGGTGTTACCCTCGTACTTAGTTGTTATCGAGATTAGACAATACTACAAGGAAACTTAACGGCGGATTAACCGCTAGCCGGCAATCCGTTTTAACGTCGAAGCCACCAACTCTTCCGCGCGCGCCATAGCGTCGGCCTCGGCGTAGCAACGCAATTCCGGCGCATTGCCGGAGGGACGCAGATGCACGATCTCGCCGTTGGCGAAGGTCAAGCGCAGGCCGTCTGTTGTATCGCGATTAACCGGAGCCCCAAGCGTGTCGCCCCATAGCCCGCGATAAGCGGTCTCATCGGCTTGCAATCGTTCCAGCAAGGCCCGGCTATTGGCGACCGGAAACGCCTGGATGCGGTCGCTGGCGGTGTAACGTTGCGGCAAGCCTTGCAGCAGCCCCGATAACTTCACCCCTTGGGTGCTCGCCATCGCCAATAAAGCCAAGGCCGGCAGCAATGAATCGCGTGTCGGCAACGGCGCCAAAACCTTGCCGTTTACCGACAAACCGCTCCCGGCCAAAAAGCCGCCGTTGGCTTCGAAGCCGGCCACGCTACCGCTATGCACATCCTCCATGCCGGCGATCACGTATGGCGAGCCAATCCGCGTGCGAACCACTTGCTTGAACCAGCCGGAGGCTTCGATGGCAGTATTGCAGCTCACCGGCGTCACCACGGTGTCGGCACCTAGGAATTTCGCGCACAGCAAACCAACAATGTCGCCGCGCAGCCATTCGCCGGTTTCGTCGCCGATCAAGGGACGGTCGCCGTCGCCGTCGGTGGAGATCAAAGCATCCAATTTGTATTCGGCGGCCCAGTTGCGGCCGCGTTGCCGATCCGCCTCGCCGACGGCTTCGGTGTCGATGGGCACGAAAGTATCAGTGCGCACCAAGCCAATCACCTCAGCGCCCAGCTCGGCCAAAATTTCCTTCAACACATCGCGGGCGGCGCTGGAATGTTCGTAGACGCCAACCCGCCAACCGTTTAACAAATCCTTTCCAAACAAGCGAGTGTAACGTTGCTGAAATTGCGTCAACGCGGCTGGATTTACGGTGGGCAATTCGGCGGAAACGTTTTGCACATCCACCGTCGCATCGGTCATCGCCGCTTCGTCGGCTTTGCTGATCTCGCCGTCAGCCCGATAAAACTTGATACCGTTGCGGTCGAAAGGAATATGACTGCCGGTGACCATGATCGCCGGCAGACTGTTCGCCAACGCATACAAAGCCAGCGCCGGCGTCGGCAACACCCCACAAAAATCTACTTCGCAGCCGGCCTGCCGAATGCCGGCTATGCAAGCTTGGGCGATTTCCGGGCTGGACGGACGTAAATCCATGCCCAAGGCGATTTTTTGGCCGGGCTGCGCCAGATTTAAACCTTGGATAAACGCCAGTGTATACGCCGCACAGACTTCGCCGGTCATTTGCCTAACCAGACCGCGCGCGCCGCTGGTACCGAACGCCACGCCGCTGTCGGCCATCATTTGTTGGATGTTGATTGTTGTCATGAGCAGGATCAGTTGAGAGTCGATAAAATGAAAACACCGGTAAGAATGCCGGTTTAAACAGACATGATAGAGAAAACCTGGCGTTCGGCAACCCGAATCTTCACCTTAACCGGACAAGCTCACTGCGGCAAGCAATGCATCCGCCGAATAAAATCCTGCAAGGTTTGGCCGGCGTCGTCGGTAAACACTTCCTCCAGTACTAGCGCGCGCAGGATCCGGTCCAAGCGAAAGTTGCGAAAATCGCCACGCAGTTCGCACCAGCCCACCAAGGTCCAGACATTGCCCCAAAAATACAGGCCCAGCGGCCTGATCCGCCGCTGGCTGAACGTGCCGTCGGCACGTCGGTAATCCATGGACAGCAAACGCTTGCCATCCAGCGCCTTACGGCAAATATCCATGGTCACATCCAAATCTTCGCGTTGTGAAAAACGTAGCGCGAATAATTTGCTGCGCTCCAGTTGCTCGCGTAATTCCGCTGGCACTACCGCCGTCACCTTATCCAGTACCGACTGCGCGGAATGCCCCAACTCCTTACCGGCCCAGGTTTTCACCATGCGCGCGCCGATGACCAAAGCTTCCAGTTCGGCGGCACTGAACATGATGGGAGGGATATCCAGACTATGGCGCAGCATGTAACCGACGCCGGCCTCGCCTTCGATAGGAATGCCGGACAGGCTTAACACCTGGATGTCTCTGTAGATGGTGCGTTCGGAAACTTCCAGACGCTCGGCGAGCGCCTTGGCGGTAACCATTCGCCGGTTACGCAGGATTTGGACGATTTGAAACAGACGATCGGCGCGGCGCATTTGCAGAACGGGCAGTCAAGATTTTGAGACTGCCCGCTGTTTTAATTGCCGTTAAGCTTGGGAATAAAGGCCAACCCGATTACCTTCGCTGTCTAGCAACATCGCAAAGTAACCGCATTCGCCGTCGCGGATGGGGGTTTTCGGCATCAACACGCTGCCGCCGTTTGCCTCCACCTTGGCCAACGGCTCGTTCAAATCGGCACCGCCGTTGAAATACACCACCGCGCCGGTTGCGCTAGGTTGATAGTGCTCGCCCAATATCAACATACCGCTGACCGCGCCTTCTTCAGCGTCGAAAATCGCCATTTGATAGCCGCTCATTTCCTCTTCCTTGAAAGACGCATTCAAAATGTTGCGATAAAAACCCTGCGCGCGCGGCATATCGATGACGGGTAATTCAAACCAGGTTGCGACGTTGTTGATCATGATGTTCTCCTCGTTGTGGTTAAAAGAGCCGTCATCCTAAAACAGCCCTCCTGACAGCGTTATGTCAGCAATGTTTTCTGGTTAGCGCCGGCCACCCAACAGCGAGCCCAACACCCCGCGAATAATTTGCTTGCCCACTTCCTGACCGATACTGCGGGCGGCGCTTTTCGCGGCGGCTTCCAGCACGCTTTGTCCGCTGCTGCGGCCGCGCCGGGATTTGGTAGCGGCCCCGACGCCGCCCAATAACACTTCGCCCCAATTGAAACCGGATCCGGAATCGCCGCTTTCGCTAGCAGATTCGAGCGGCACGACTTTTTCGGCGCGGCCTTTGAGAATTTCGTAGGCCGATTCGCGATCAACCTGTTTTTCGTAATGGCCGGCGATGACGGAAGTATTGATCGATTCCTGCCGCTCAGCGTCGCTGACCGCGCCGACATGAGAGCTTGGCGGCTTGATCATGGCCCGCTGTACCGGCAAGGGCGTGCCTTTTTCATCCAGAAAAGATACCAAAGCTTCGCCGACACCGAGCTCGGTGATTGCAGTTTCGACATCCACACCCGGATTGGCTCTAAAGGTTTCCGCCGCCGCTTTCACGGCTTTTTGATCGCGCGGGGTAAACGCCCGCAAGGCGTGCTGCACCCGATTGCCGAGCTGGCCCAAGATCACGTCCGGAATATCCAACGGATTTTGACTGACAAAATACACGCCCACGCCTTTGGAACGAATCAAACGCACTACTTGCTCGATTTTTTGCAGCAGCGCGGACGGCGCGTCGTTAAACAGCAAATGCGCTTCGTCGAAGAAAAATACCAATTTAGGCTTGTCCAGATCGCCGGCTTCCGGCAGATTTTCGAATAACTCGGACAACAACCACAACAGCAAAGTGGCGTAGACACGCGGCGAGTTGTAGAGCGTGTCGGCCGCCAGAATATTGATCACACCCAGGCCGCCGTCGGTTTGTAGAAAGTCGTTAAAGTCCAACGCAGGCTCGCCAAACAGATTCTCGCCGCCTTCGTGCTCCAGTTGCAACAAGCCGCGCTGGATCGCGCCGACGCTGGCCGCCGAGATGCTGCCGTATTCACCGGACAACTCGGAGGCATTTTCGGATGCGTATTGCAGTAAGGCCCGCAGATCCTTCAAGTCCAGTAGCAACCAGCCGTTGTCGTCGGCGATTTTGAAAGCCGCGGTGAGGACGCCGCTTTGCACCTCGTTCAAATCCAACATCCGCGCCAGCAACAGCGGCCCCATTTCCGACACCGTCGAGCGCAAGGGATGGCCTTTTTTACCCAACACATCCCAAAACAGCGTCGGCATCGCCGCGTAGTCGGCGGCTAACCCCAACTCAGCCAGCCGCGCCTCGACTTTGGCATTGCCGCCCCCCGTCCTGCTGATGCCGGATAAATCGCCCTTCACATCGGCCATGAATACCGGCACGCCGATTTGCGAAAAAGCCTCGGCCAAGGTTTGCAAGGTGATGGTTTTGCCGGTACCGGTCGCGCCGGCTATCAAGCCGTGGCGGTTAGCCATGCTCGGCAGCAGACACAGTTCGGCAGTCTGGGATTTGGCAATCAGCAAGGGTTCGGTCATGGGCGTTTCCTGAAAAAAGCGACAAGGATAAAAAGGTCGCGCCACCATACCATGACCTGAATTGTTAGGTATAGGTTGGCATTATGTTCCGCCGCTGAAGCAGTTTGGTATCCGTAAAACAGAGGCCAGCCCCAGGCTTTCAGTATCGCCATCTATCAATGGGCAGAATACCTTTGTAATACATTTCTTCAAACCTTCACGGACCGGTAACTGTTTTGACTTAGACAATTCGTACGATTGCGCACCGACCAGAACTCTGCTAGGTCGCTGAGACAGAACTCACAGGAAGAAGCCTATAACTTTGTTTTTATTCGAGCTTATCTCGACCAAAGACGGGTAGCAGGTAGCTGGCAATGGACGCGGCAACGCATTAGACAAACCCCAAACATAATGCGGCCAGCAAACTTTAACCCGCTTCGATAAGCCGATAGGTAAAGCTATTGTGGCGGCTCGTTACCTTGTCTATTCATGAATTATTTAGAGATCCTATGAAAATCAAGACTTTGTTCCTGGCAAGCGCCGGGGTTATTTCAATGTTAAGCGGACATGCCTCGGCGGCATTAATTTCGTTGGACGGCAACGGCTTTACGGCCATCTATGACGATACGAATCTGGGCTTGTTTGGCGCGCCGACTTTATCGGGCGACGGCAAGAGCGTTTTATTCTCGCCGTTAAATTTTAAAGCCCAAGCAACCGGTACTCAGGGCACGGTCTTCGCCAACAGCAATGTGCAGTTCGATATTAGACCCGATGCGGATCTAAGTTTAAGCAGCGTAAGCCTGGTGGAAAACGGTGATTACCGCCTGGTCAATCGCTCCGGTAGCGTCACCCTGGCACCTTCGGTCGATGCTTCCGGTCAATTGCGTTTAACCAATCTGTGGAATGGCGTGGATCATATCGCGACCAATTTTTCCGCCGGTCCGTTGACAGACTCATGCGCCACATCGTCCGGCTGCCCGCTAAGCACTTGGTCGGCTGCCGCAACACTGGATACGCCTGTCGCATGGGGTAACGCGGATGTGCGTGTCAGGATTCAAAACGACTTGACCGCCGAAGCTTTCAATGTGGGTGATTCTGCATTGATCGAGAAAAAACAGTCATCACAAAGCCTGGTATTTACACCGTTTATTGAAGGCGGAACTACCGCAGTGCCTGTTCCCGGTGCGGTTTGGTTATTTGGCTCGGCATTGGCTGGCCTGATGGGTTTGCGTCGCAAAACAATCGCTTAATACAGTATTGCTACACCCCAGCTTAACGCTGCCTAAAACGGCGTGTCGGGCCAGCTAAAAAAACGTTAACAATAGACACGGATGTCGCCTTAAGATTTCTCCACAAGCAGCCGCCAGCCTTGTAACTGCTTCGTCTAAAGCCCCTTGCGAAAGCGGGCGCGGCATTCGCCGGTAGCACGGTCCTACGGAGCAGGAAAGGGAACTACAATAGCTTGAGAATATCTGTTTCCAGATCGGGATACGCGCCAAACCTGCATTGAACCAGCAAGCCTGCTCTATCAACCAGAATATAAGACGGGGTACCCTGTAACTGGAAAAACTCGAAGGTTTCGGCATGATAATCCAGGGTTTGTAAATATTGTTTTACCTGCGCTCGCACATGCGGTTGGCGTAAGCCGATGTCTTGTTCCAAATCGCTCAAGCGTTGGCTGATAAAAGCGTCAATTTCGCTTTCGATACTGCCGAATTCGCGCTTGGTCAATCTATCCATGGCTACCGGAAAATCAATACGATACGGCAACTTGCCGTCCTGTAGCAGTCCTCGCTCCGTTAAAACCCTCAAGGTTTCGCCGATCACCTCACCGGTCTCAACCAAACGTTTTAGATTTTGCAGATTATTTTTATCGAAGTCTTCAAAGGCGGTGGCCAGCCCCAGTACGGTCAAACCGCGCTCGGCATAACGTTGTTTTAACGCCAACACCTGCGGCAGACATGACAAGAAACAGCCTGGGCAGTTGACTTGAAACACCGCCACCAACACGACTTGTCCAAGCAATTGTTCGAAATTGACAGGCTGTCCCTGCACCCAGTCGGAAACCGATAGGGGCGGTACTTTTTGACCAATCATTACCGTTTTCATATCGCGCGCCCCCGATAGCTTTAACCAAGTCCCGACCAAATTTATGTTGCTCAGCGTCCGTCAACCAACATCATTAGCTTACCGGACGCCTTGTGCCAACCGAGAGAATTTAACTGAAAACTCCCTGAGGAATCCACACCCGCGGCACCATAGCTGCAACGCCGGATAAGCTCGTCGGCGTAATGGTGAGGACTAATCCCGAAAGTTATTGAATTGCAAAGGCTGCTCCAAATCTTCCGTGCGCAACATTTGAATGACTTCCTGCAAATCGTCGCGCTTTTTACCGGTCACGCGCACCTTATCGCCATTGATCGCGGCCTGCACTTTGAGCTTTTTATCCTTGATCAGCTTGACGATTTTTTTCGCCAGATCGCTACCCACACCCTGCTTCAAGGTGATGGATTGCTGAGCGGTTTTGCCGGTATCCTGAATCTTGCCGCTTTCCAAACTGGAAATATCAATGCCGCGTTTACCCATTTTGGCATACAAAATCGGCAACATTTGTTGCAGTTGAAAGGTCGATTCGGCTTTCATCAGGATGCTGTCTTCCTGCTGCTCGAAACAGGCATTGGAGCCTTTGAAATCAAACCGGGTGGAGACTTCTTTATTGGCTTGGTCCACTGCGTTGGTTACTTCGTGGCTGTCGAGTTCTGAAACGATGTCGAATGATGGCATAGCATTGATTTACAAGTATAAAAGTGGGGCAACTATAACGGCCTTAGCGGCTTTATTCAACTGCTATATGAGCGCCCAATGTCGATTGATGGCGCGTAAAGCCCACTTGTCGGTGGCCGGTTTAGCGGGTATCTTTAACTAACGCCGACGGAGATACCGATGAAAAACCCGACCACATTCACACTTACCCTGATCGCCTGCCTCAGCCTGCCGATAATGTCCGGTTGCGGCCAGGACCAAGCAAAATCAAGTACTCCAGGCAAAGCCGCGGTCAAACAAACCCTGCGAACCACATCATTGCTCGGTGCAGTCAGCGACAACGCCGGACCGCTCAAAACCGGCACCGTCAGCTTACTGTCCGAAAGCGGAAAAACGCTTGCCAGTACCGAGCTCAACAATAGCCAGCGCTATGAAATTCAAGTACCCGCCGGCACCGAGCTTCCGGTCGTTCTCAGTTACACGCCCGCCCCCAACGCGCCGAAAGACGCGCAATTAATCAGCGTGGTGATCCATCCCGACGCCAGCAAATACGACATCAACCCCACGACCACAGCCATTGCCAAACACGCCAAGGCCATGGGCGGTTATACCCATAACAATATGGTGCAAGCCGCGGAAAGTACCGCCCATGTACCGGATGCCAACAAAACCACAGCCGGTTTTCGCGGCGATCCTACCACTCAGTATGGCGGCTGGCATTAACGCACTACCCCGGTAATAGCGGCAATTGTCGGGCTTACGACAAATCACCGCCAATTCGTACGGTTGTTACCGAAATCTCCTGCAGCCCGCTCCGGCCACATCTCAGCCACATCGGGGCTTGGTGGCCCATCCTGCTAAAGTGGATTGAATTTTGCTTCGGCTAAGCATTACTTTTCATTTAGCTGGGGCCAACCATGTCAAATACGGTATTTTCCGAAATTCTAAGCGGTTTGTACGATAACCAAGTCATTCCCTATCTGGGGCCGGGAGCGGTGTTCGACGCCAAAAGCAAACTGACGCAAGAGCCGATGCCTGCCGACAGCGACAGCCTGATTTTGGCGATGAACGGCGGCAAACCGATGGCGCCGAAACTGATGTACGAGTTTCCGCGCGCAGCGATGAACCAAGAACTGAAGCGCGGCCGCAACTATGTATCGCAGTTTCTTGACAAAACCTACGGACAAATTCAATACACCCGCGCATCGATGCACGACTGGCTGAAAGAATGGCGGCCCAAGTATGTGATCGACATTAATCGGGATACCCAATTGCAAGACAGTTATGCCGACGAAGAACACACCTTGATTGTCGGCGTAGCCCGCATCGTCGCTACCGCCTTTCGCTTCAAAATTTATCATTACGACGGCAGCCAATATTTCGAGATTCCGCAGGAACAAGTCGATAGAAATCTGCCGATTTTGTTTAAACCGATGGGCACGCCAAAACCCGAAGCCAATTACATCGCCTCCGATGCCGACTATGTGGATTACATCACCGAGCTGATGGGCGGTTTCGCGATTCCGGACTTTTTAAAGGAGTACCGCAAAGGCAAAAAATACCTGTTGTTGGGTTTGCCGCTCAATCGCGATTCCGAGCGGATGGTGATGAGCGACATCACCTATGGCGCCGACGAACATAGAGGCTGGTTTTTAAGAAAAAACCCTACCGACAAGGAAAAACGCTTTAGCGCGAAAATGGGCTTTGAACTGATTAACGCCGACTGCCAGGATTTCCTGCAATCGGTGCAAGCTTCGGCTGTGGCCGCTTAAAACAAATCCCGCAGCTCGGCCAGCGAACAAGCGGCCGAGCTAAACGGTCGAATAGCTTCCGCGGGCGCCGTTTCGACCGTTTTCTTTAGCCAAATACAACTGCCGATCAGCCTCGTCCAGTAATTCGGACGGCAATTGTTGCAGCGCCGGCACCACCACCGCAAAACCGGCGCTAATCGTCACCCAAGGCGAAACGCTGGAGCGGGTATGTGAAATGTGCTGCGCTTCAACACGCCGGCACAGCAATTCGGATACGCGCTGCGCGCCTTCAATGTCGGTTTCCGGCATCAGCATCACAAACTCCTCCCCGCCGTAACGCGCCACCAAATCGCCGGAGCGACTCACCGAAGCCGCCAATATGGTGGCCACCTGCCGCAGACAAATGTCGCCCGCGCCGTGGCCGTGGCAATCATTATAGGCTTTAAAATAATCGACATCCACCATCACTAAAGCCAAGGGCAACTGATTGCGCTGCGCGCGCTTCCATTCGTTTTCCAAGACCTGATCGAAGCGCCGGCGATTGGGGATACCGGTGAGGCCATCCATCCAGGCCATCGCTTCCAACATGTCCGTCATCCGTTTCAGGCGGATATGATTGCGGATCCGCGCCTTAACCACGGGCAAATAAAACGGCTTGGTAATGTAGTCCATCGCCCCCAAATTCAGCCCGTATTCTTCGTTGGTCGCCGCGTTCATAGCCGTCACAAATATCACCGGGATTGCCGCAGTTTGCGGGTCGCTTTTCAGACGCCGGCAGACTTCATAACCGTCCATGCCCGGTATCATCACATCCAACAGGATCAAATCGGGCGGACCTTGCCGGTCGATGGCCTCCAGGGCTGCCTCGCCGCTGACCGCCACCTTGATGCGATACTCGTCGATCAAATTTTCCGCCAACACCTGAATGTTGGTCGGTGTATCGTCTACGATCAAAATCAAGGGTTTGGAGATTTCGGCAGTCATGACTATCCTCTGTTTTGTCGCTGTGACGCTATCAAGGCCAGCAACTCCGCCAAGGTCACTTTAGCCTGACCGTAATCGATATTGCCGACCTGTTTTTCTATTTTTTTTATCAGTAACCGGGTTTCCGGACAAGGTAGCGCGGCTTTCAATTGCTCGATCAAGTCATTGGGGACAAAATCGCTACCTTCCAACAAGTCGCGCAACTGGCCGGCCAACTCGTCTGCCGCCGACCAATCGGCGGCTTGATTCTGTAGCTCGGCAACGGCGCCCATAGCGGTGAAATCGGCAATCGTATTCAGGGTGGCCGTCAGACTGGCCTCGCATGCGGCGAGGCAAGCGTCAAACGGCATACCGACATGCAAAGCTTCCTCCAGATTCGCCGCGGCCCGGCTCAGTTCTACAGCGCCAAGCACGCCGGCTGCGCCCTTCAAATTGTGCAGCAAATCAACCGCCTGCTCGGTTTTTCCGGCGCCATGCAACGCTCTGAGGCGTTGCATGGTATCGGCAAATTTATCTCGAAAGCACTCGAACAAAAGTTGCAATTTATGGCTGTCCTCGCCAATCATAATCCGAATATACCCCATATCGAATCCAGGCAGTTCCCTGGATAAGCCGGAGACTATAGACTCCGGTTTCGGCAGCACCGGCTCGACCGACACACTGCGTTCGGACGGCTTTATCCAGCGCAACAGGGCCGCCATCAAAGTCTGCGGCAACACCGGCTTGCCGATATGATCGTTCATGCCGGCGGCGTAGCAATCGTTGCGCTCACGCTCCTGCACCGCTGCCGTCATGGCGATGATGGGCAAATCGGCAAACCGCGCATCCTGGCGGATCAGCCGGGTCGCTTCGATACCGCTCATCTCCGGCATTTGTAAGTCCATCAGCACCGCGTCGTAACGATTTTTCCTGACCGCCTCCACCCCTTCCCGGCCGTTGTTAACTACAGTGACGCGCAAGCCGGAGCTTTCCAGATATTCCCTGGCTACCATTTGGTTAACCTCGTTATCCTCCACCAACAAAATGCGCGCCCCGCGTATCGAAGCGGCCATACCCGCCAACAGCGGCCGGCTTTGTTCATTGCCTTGCTCGGGATTGCCGCCCTGCAAGCGCGTCAAGGCTTCCAGCAAGGTGGATGGCATCACCGGCTTGACCAAAATATCATCGGGTACCGCATCGCCGGCCGCACTTAACAATTTCTCACGACTGAAGGCAGTCACCATAATCACCACCGGGGCGTTGCGGATTTCGGTGCGGCGCACCATCTCCCGAATCTCCCTGGTGACCTGCACACCATCCAGACCGGGCATTTTCCAATCCAGCAACACCAATTCGAAGTCCCGATCAGCGTCGTTGGCGGCGCGCAGTGCTTCCAAGGCTTGCGCGCCGGATGCCGCTTCCTCGACCTGAAAGCCCCAGGCCAGCAAAATATCGCGCAACATCTGCCGGGAAATGTCCAAATCGTCGACGATCAACACCCGCATGCTTTGCAGATGGCCGGGAATTTGTCGGGCTTTCTGCTCGGACGGAAACGGCAGCAGCAGTGTAAACTCGAATAGACTGCCTTCGCCAAGCTGGCTCTGCACGGCTAAATTACCGCCCATCATTTCCACCAACCGCTTGCTGATGGTCAATCCCAGCCCGGTGCCGCCGAAACGGCGGGTAATCGAACCGTCGGCCTGGGTAAAGGCATGAAACAAATGCTCGAGCTGCTCCGCAGACATGCCGATACCGGTATCACGTACCGAAAAACTCAAAGTGGAGTAGCCGTGGGTTTTTGCCAACTGGGAAACCTTGATATGAATTTCCCCGGCCTCGGTAAATTTCACCGCATTGCCAACCAGATTGTTCAATATTTGCCCCAAGCGCAACGCATCGCCAATCAAGCGCGGCGGCAAAGCCGAATCCAGTTCCAGCACCAGTTCCAGGCCTTTTTCCTCGGCGCGGACGATGAACAGATTCAGCACATTCTCCAGCACATCCTCCAAACTAAACGCTTCGGCCTGCAATTCCATGCGGCCGGCTTCGACCTTGGAATAATCGAGAATGTCGTTGGTAATCCCCAGCAAGGCCAGCGATGAGGTGTGAATTTTCCGCAGATAATCGCGCAGCTTGGGCGACAGATCGCTGTTCAAGGCCAAATCCGACAAGCCGATGATCGCGTTCATCGGTGTGCGGATTTCATGACTCATATTTGCCAGGAACATACCTTTGGAGCGCGAGGCGGCTTCGGCTTCGTCTTTGGCTTGCAATAATTCTTCGGTACGCTGCGCCACTTCGGCTTCCAGGCGGTCGCGATGCCCGGTAAGGGTTTCATCGCGCAATTGGATCTCGCCCAACATGGTATTAAAGGCCTGCACTAAATCGCCAATCTCGTCTCGGTCGCGCTGCGCCACCCGCAAAGTGTAATTTTTATCCTCGGCGATAAGCCGCGCGGCCGTCGCCAACTCCTCTATCGGTCTGGAAATGATGCGCTGCAAGCGGATTGCCAACAGATAAACCAATATCAGCGCCAGCCCCGCCGCCCCCAAACTCTTCCCTAAATCGACCAGTTGATCGTTCCATTGCGCGGTGAAATCGGCTTGCAACAACACATAACCGACCAACTCGGTATTTTTGATCACCGGTGTGAATAGCTCGGCGCGCCGGCTCCAGAAGTTGGTGCGCAGTTCACGGAACGGCCGGCGAAAGTCGCTGGGTATGCCGATATCCGCCGTTCCCCGGCTCCATGACGCGAGTACACCGCCATCGGCCGACACCATCCAGGCCGCATACAGCTCCGGCCGGTCTTTCAAGGACTCGAGCAACCGGCTGGCTTCGGCTTTATCGGCAAACACCAGCGCGGCTTGGCCGTTTTCGGCTAACACGTCCGCCAAACTGGACAATTCGTGCAACACGCTGCGATAGCGGCTCACCACCGAGCTAACTACCATCACCGATAGACTGACAAACAGGCATACCGCACAACTGAACATGATGATGGACACCAGTTTGCGCCGCAGAGACCAGTCGGCAAAATTGGGCAAAACGCGCATCACACTATCTCCCGTAAACAATGGCGGCAATATTCAACAGTTGGCCGGGCAAATGCAGCCGGGCGTTACGAATCGGTTCCAGATTCACTTCAAATACCACCTTGTTTTCGCGAAACAGCAAGCTGATACCGCCGCCTTTTTCGGCAAAGTCGTCGATGTCGGATAGGGTCAGCACCGGCGCATCGCCTAGTGCTTTTAAGGTCACCACAAAGTGAGATTTCTCGGAGCTGCCGAGAAACAACAGATGGCAAGTAGTCAAGTCGGGATCGGTATTGCTATGTTGGACAAACCGCAAAATGCGTTCGCCAGCCTTGCGCCCGTCCAGGGCTTGCAACTCGCTGTCCAGCGCGCTATTGCCGACCACACACAACAAAATGTCCGCACCAGGCGGCAATACGTCGGCGGGCCATTCCACGAATTTGGCAAAATTGTAGAGATAGGCGGCTTTGATCTGCGCCTCCGACAGGCTGGCGGCCGGCAATACCTGCCAGCCTGGCACCACTAGGCAAAGACAGGCGAAAACCCATTGGCGCGCCAGATAGCGTCTGGATTGCGGCGCGAAAAAACGCGGGCGCAGATAGTTTTTGACAATACCCCGCATCACGCCCATCGCGTCAGCTAAACGTTTCTGTCCGGCCATTTCGGAATGTATGCGAGATCCTTTTTGCATCGGGTTTTGGTTAAGAACCGTCCGGGTAGCTTTACGACGATGTGGTTTGGCGGAAGCCGGCAATCAAGTTTGTGAAAGTAGAAACGCAAACCCCAGTAGTCTTGTCAGGGACCGGCTAGCGTTTCTACGCTTGATGTCGAATGATTGAATAGTTTAACCGCCTCTGCCGGGGCAACGGCAAAAACCGTTCAATTCTACGTAGGCATTTCCGGCGGCGGCACCGGCTACGCTACACGCACCTTCCCAGTATGTAGGCCCCACCCAAAAAGTATGCTGCGCGCGTAATTCCTGGTCCAGCACCAAGGGCTGCACGGTAAATTTTTCGCCGCGCACCTCGACTTCCCAACCGGAAGGATAGGTACAGCCGGTATTCGGACTGACCCATTCGCCCAGCACGGTAACCGTAAATTCGTGTGCCGCCAGCGTGACGGTTTGCCCTTGGGCATCGGTAATCGAGCCGGATTTTTCGACCGACGTGTCGCTGCCCTTGAAGTCGAACAACATGATTTGCCGGTTGTCATCGAGTTCAATCGCAAACCATTGCCAACCCTGCAGAATGGCTTGATAGAGTTCGCCGTATTGCCTGTCGAACCAACTATTGCCTGTAACCTGAAAAGTCTGGCCGCCGATACTGATAGTGCCGGTAGTCGCCATTTTCGGCCGCGAGTAATAGTAAGTGTAACCGCCGAAACGGTAAGGGTGGGGATCGCCGCCGTAATGCAGCGCGGGAGGCTGGCTAGCATTGAGCTCCAGATCCAGCACATAGTCGCCGACTTGCGCGTGCAAGCGGTCATGGCCGTCGCCGCCAACCGCCGTCACTTTATTGTCGGTGCCGGAAGTCAGGTTAAAGCCGTTGGGAATACGCTTGGGCAGATGGAATTCGACGAACTCTTCAAACGAGAAACGTTGACCATTCACATCGGTCACCGCCGCCTGCACCAGCTGATCGCGAAAAATCACCAAACTGTCGAACGAGAAAAACACGATTTCGAAGCCGAAGCGGCGGCCGTCGTCGGTGAATAAATGCCCGGTCCAATACCACCACTGCACTTGTTCGCTGGGTAAAAACGCATCGTCGGCCGGTAATTCGACCGGGCCGATCAGCCCGCGGCGTGGCAGAAATAAACACGCGAGCACGGTTAATACTAACAACAGCCAAGGCAATAAAGGCGGCTTCAGCAGGCCGACAATCAACACAATCCCGGCAATAATCCAGGGCAATTTTTTCCAGAGTTTACGCATGGTCGATACTCTTTAGGGGTTGAAAAATCAAAAGCGCCAGCTGAGTTTGCCGTAGATCGAGCGCGGGACTTCCACCGCGCTACTCGGCAAGGACAGTGCGGATGAATCCTTATATTCGGGATGGCTGGGCGAGAACAGGTTTTGGGCGATAACGGCAAACTCCACACCGTTATAGGGTTCGTAAGCCAGTCTGGCGTCGAAGGTGGTGTAGGCCGGTACGGCCTGGCTGTTGGAATGCAAGCGGCCGACATGCCTGAGGGTAAAGTCCAACTTGATTTTTTCCGGCAAATCCATCTGCCAGCGTAAGGAGCCGCGATGGCGTGGGCTCAATCCGGCAATATCCGGATTGAGCGGGTCCTGGGGAATTTCCATTTTCAGATGGCTGTAATTGCCGCTGAAGCGCATCCAATCCAACACATGCCATTCGCTGGCGATCTCGATGCCGCGCGTGGTGAAATCTTGCTGGGCGTTACTCCAGATCAACGACTGGGTGAGCCCTACCAACTCCCCACGGCGGAATAGCACCAAATCGCTGTAATGGTTGCTGAAGGCGGTAATATCGGTGGAGAATTTTTCGGTCCACTGAGTGCGGTAACCGATTTCGGCGGCGAAGATTTTTTCGGCGCGGAGATTGGGGTTGGGTTGAGCGATGACTTGAATCTGATCGAAAGGCGCCGGCAAACCGGTCGGCACGCCGCCCAGCCCCACATTGGCCTGGGCTTCGCCGCGCGCCGGCGTCCGCGACGCCCTGGAAACCGAAGCCCATACCGAATGCACTTGGTCCGGCGTCCACATTAAACGGGCGTTGGGCTGCACTTGAGTATTACCAAAGTGGCTTTCTTCCAACTTGGTACCCAGCGTCAAGCGCAGGGTGTTGTCTATCAACGTGATGTCGTCCTGCACGAAGACGCTGCCGTTGTGGTAACCCAAGCTGTTGGGCGTAAAGGCGATGGCCGAGGTATTGACCGTGGTACTGTGAATAAACCGGTAACTGGCGCCCCACATCAAATCGTGGTCGGCATTGGGGTGCAGGCGATGCTGAAAATCGATGTCCACCATGTCCTGACTGTCGGACAACGCTGCGGCACTGAAAGCGACCCGGTCATAATAGCCTTGCAGCATGAATTCCGAACCGTCGCTGAAATTGCCTTCCCAACGCGCCAGCAGGTTGGCGCCGTCGGCATGGTCGTCGAAATTGAACTCGCGGTTAAACGGCGGCAGCACGGTTTGCGGTACCACGGTGTTGCCTATGGTCTTGCGGTAAACATCGCCTTGCACGGTGTAGCGGCTGTCATTGGATATCCGGTCATCGATACGAAAACCGCCCTGCACCGAGCGCCAGTCGTCGTGCAGCCGGTCTCCGGCCGCATTAACAAAAGTATCGCGTTCAAAGGTTTTGGCGTACACCCGATAACTGCCGTCGTCGCCGATACGGCCACCGTGCCGGTAACCGGCGAAGCCGCGTTCCTGGTTGCCGCCGCCCGCCACAAACAGATTGCCTTGGGTGTCCTTGGCCTTCTTCGTAATGATATTGATCACGCCGTTTACCGCGTTGGCGCCCCACATCACCGCACCCGGCCCACGGATTACTTCGATACGCTCGATGTCTTCCATCAGCGTATCCTGTAAATCCCAGAATACCCCGGAAAACAGCGGCGTATAAACGCTACGACCATCCATCAGTACCAGCAATTTATTGGCATAACGGCTATTGAAGCCGCGCGCGGTAACCGCCCAGACACTGGCGTTGATTTGCGCGACCTCAAGACCGGGCGCCAAACGCAGTGCGTCGGGAATACTGGTGGCCCCGGAACGGCGAATGTCTTCCTGACTGATCACGAACGCCGCCGCCGCGGTATCGGATACGGTCTGCGACTTTCTGGACGCCGAGGACACTTCCATTTGCATCAGTTCGTTGATGGAAAAAGCTTCGATATCCGGCGCGTTATCGGCTACCGCGCTACCGAAGATATTGATGTTAAGCGCCACACCGAACAGGAACAGGTTTAATCGATTCGTCGCTTGTGTTTGATACCGGCCAGTCAGCCATATCGTTGATTTCATTTTTTTTATTATTTTGAGGTGACAACTATTTTGACGAGGAGGGCCGTCGGCTATCCATCCAGCGATACCTTCTCCGGCAAACCGTTTATCAAGATAGTCGCTAAATGCCGATAAGGCGTCCGCAACGCGCCAACATCGACAAATTCATTGCGTTTTTTGAGGGCTATCACATTTCATGCGGCGGAATTGCGCACCAGCGACAAGTAATCGGCTCGGCGCTAAGGCAGCGGGCAGCGCAATTTGCAGCCGATCCGTAAAAGTGAGTGGTAATCCTTACCGAACTATGGAAGTACCCTTGATTTGTACGTAGACGGCCATACCTGGCTGCACATCTAACAACATCGCCGATTTTTGGGTGATATGCGCCAATAAAACCTCGTCGCCGACCGCCAGTTGCACGACGGTTTGGCCTTGCCCCATTTCGCTGAGCGCCAGCACCCTGGCCGGCAGAATATTCAGGATGCTGGAGGCTTCCGGCGGTTGCAGGGTAATACTGACGTCGCGGGCGTAAATTCTGATTCTCACCGGGCTACCGACCGGCATGTCCAAATACGGCAAACTCAAGCTGCCGCCGGCGAATTCGGCATGGCTGAGATGATATTCGGCTTCGTGGCTGATCAACTTGCCCTGCCAAACGCTGGCCGCTTGCCGGTCCAAAGCCATGGGGCCGTCCAGCCGAGTCAAGGTTTCTGCCAACGGCCCGCACGCTACTGCTTTGCCGGCAGCCATCACCAATAGATGGTCTGCGAGTTGATTGACCTCTTGCAAGGAGTGGGTGACGTACAGAATCGGGATTTGCAGATTCTGATGCAAGCCGGTCAGGTAAGGCAGGATGTCCTGCTTGCGTTGCTCATCCAGCGCGGCCAGCGGCTCATCCATCAACAACACATCCGGACTGGCGGCCAAGGCCCTGGCTATCGCTACCCGTTGCCGTTCGCCGCCGGATAAGCGGTCCGGCAAACGCTCCAGCAACGGTCCTATCGCCAGTAATTCAATCGCTTGCCCCAGGGAAAACAGCCTATCTTTAGTTCGCAAACGCCGCACGGCATAATCCAAATTACCCCGTACCGAAAGATGCGGAAACAGGTTGGCTTCTTGAAACACATAGGCCAAATTACGGCGATGGGTGGGCAGGAAAAAATCGTGTTCACTGTCTTGCCAAAGCGTTGCGCCGATTTTCAAAAAGCCCTGCGTCGGCCGTTCCAAGCCGGCGATGCACCGCAACAAGGTGGTCTTACCGGAACCGGAATGACCGAACAGCACCGTCACGCCGCTGGCGGGCAGGTTTAAATCGACATCCAAAGCAAATTGGTCATACGCCAAGCGCAGGCGCGCCTGAATGCTGGGCACTGGGGACATAATCATTTCAAGGATTGCGTCAGCGTTTGGGTTTGTTGGCTGCTGTACAACAGCAGTAACACCAAGAAAGAAAAGATCAGCAAGCCGCCGGCCAGCCAATGTGCCTGGCCGTATTCCAAGGCTTCGACATGATTGTAAATTTGCACGGATACCACGCGGGTCTTGTCGGGAATATTGCCGCCGACCATCAATACCACGCCGAATTCGCCGACGGTATGGGTAAAACCCAGCACCCCGGCAGTTAAAAATCCCGGCTTCGCCAATGGCAGCGCCACGCTGAAAAACCGATCCAGCGGTCCGGCTCCCAAAGTTGCGGCGGCTTCCAATGGCGCATCGCCCATTGCCACGAAGGCGTTCTGCAAAGGCTGCACCACAAACGGCAACGAATACAACACCGACGCCACCACCAAACCACCAAAGCTGAACGGTAAAGTGCCGATACCCAGCGATTGGGTAAATTTTCCCACCAGCCCGGCCGGCCCCATCAACACCAATAAGTAAAAACCCAATACCGTCGGCGGCAATACCAGCGGCAATGCCACCACGCTATTGATGACGCCTTTCCAGCGCGAGCGGCTGCGCGCCAACTTCCAGGCCAGCGGCGTGCCCAATAATAGCAAGAGTAAGGTAGCCAGACTGGCCACGCGAAAGGTCAAAAACAAGGTATCGAGATCGGCGGCGTTTAGCATGCAGGCTTGGTCTGAGTGACGGAAAAATCGCTACTAGGCGACACATCTGCCGTCTATTTTCGCTAATCGGACGGGTAGAACGCCAGCAAAATACGCATTGGCTTTTAGAAAAACTGCTGGTATGACGGGTATCGGCAACATAGGCGCTGCTTGGTCAGCGCCTGGCCTGATTCTCAATCAAGCCCTATTGATCAAGGCTATGCCGTTTGGGCTGAGCTTGTCGAAGTCCAGGCTGGTGCGTCCTTCGACAGGCTCAGTACCCTCAGGAACATCAAGGCGACCTTAACAACCAGGGCTTACTTTCCAATAATCTGCAAACGGTTTTCCAGCTTGGCCGCCACCAAGGCATCGTAATGCCGTTGCAGCATCGAATCGGTTGGCCGCGGAAACAAGGTTGCCTCAATCTCGCTTTGCAATTGCGTCAAAAAATGCCGCTTGAGGACCGAATCCTCGGGCAGTCCCGGCGCTGAACCACTGACATCGCCCGCTGCTTTGCTAGCGCCGCTGGATTTAACGGACTTTGCATAAGCCGACAGCATGCAACCCAAGGGCGCGAATGCGCAGGCCGCCACAATCAACATAATCAAACCGACCCATATCACTTCACTCATCTCATCACCTTAATGACATTGCCAAAAAATCGGCGACAGGCTTTGGCACGCACCTGACGCCCTCTTGAAAATCCCAATGGTTTTCAATTGACCCGCAGCAATATCAATGCCATGGAACACCACGCCCGCAAGCCTTGAAACTCAAGGACTTTCAGGGATGTGTCACAGTTTGCATGTATTGTTTTGAGACAGTGATACGACAAGATTGCAACATTCGGAAAACAATGTCAGCGATACAAATGCAGACGTCTTCATGGGAGCGATGCCTTTGCCAGTCACTAGACTTAGTACCCAGGCAAAACATTCCGCTAATAGATTGATGGTTTGCTTCCGGACTTCATGCATTGCCAAAATGCCTCGGCAAATTGGCATGCAAACCCGCTACGCATGTCCATTCTGCATCATGCCTTGCTGCTTGTTGTTGAAACCTGATCAACCTCCGAAACCCTTCATTCAGATGCGTTGGCCAGTAAATCCTTGACTAAAGCATTCGGGAAACGCCGGCTCGGCGTGATGGCATAAAAACGCTCGCGAATATCCGCGATACGGTAGCGCTCCACCAACAGGCCTTGGCGTAATTCATCCAGCACAACCACCGGCGGTACCAGAGTCAAATGTCCCGATTCGCGCGCCAGCAAGCGCAGCATCGCCATGTCATCGACTTCGGCCACCACAATTGGCCTCACGCCGGCTTGTTCCAGCAAGAAGTCGAACGCGGCCCTGATTTCGCTTTCAATGCTCGGTAACAGCAGTGGTCTGCCATGCAGATCCTGCGGAAATTGAAACGGCAGATTGTCGACGCAGGGTTTACCGATCAGGCTGACCGGCTGTTCGTCCAATAGATGGCAATGCCAATTGGTTTGCGCATCGCGTGGTACCGGCCGGTTGGATAACACCAGATCGATGGTATGGGTGTGCATTTGCGCCAGTAATTCGCGCAGGCTGCCGGAATGCAACACCAGTTCGACATCGCTGCGCTGGACCAAGGAGCGGACCAACTCCAGTTGAAAATTACGCGACAGCGTAGACACCGCACCAATCCGCAATAACTGCCGTTCGCCCGCCGAACGGCCATGCATCAAGCTGATCAATTCATCCCCAGCTCGAAAAATGGCGTTGGCATAATCCAAGGCAATCCGCCCGGCTTCGGTTAATTGCAGGCGTTTGCCCTCACGCTCGAACAACTTTTGCCCAAATGACTCTTCGAGCTGACGCAATTGAATACTCAGCGCCGACTGCGACACATGAAGCCTTTCAGCCGCCCGCGTCAGATTGTTTTCGTTGGCGATCATCCAGAAATAGCGCAGATGGTGATAGTTCAGCGCGGCCATTTATACATTAATAAAAAAGAACGTTTAGATTAAATACATATATTGGATGAATTAATAGCCGATTGCTAGCATGACCTTACTCTTAACACTTCGGAGATTCTCATGAACCTCACTATCCGCGGGGCAATCTTAGGTATCGAACAACGTGACAGCAACGCTACATTGTTAATTAGACAGGAGTTGCTGCCATGACATGGTTGATCAGTTACTTGGCGATTTCGACTCCGCTGCTGTTGTTTCTATCCGGCACTCCGTCCTCCGCCTGGGCTACGCGCCACCCGCAGCAAATGGGCAAACTGTGCGGCGCTTTATCTATCGTGGCGGTACTGACAGCCGGGCTTTCCTGCATCGGCATATTTTCTCAGGCCTCATTGCCGGCTAGTGTCGCAGATAACGGCTTATACATCGACAGACTCTCGGCCATGATGCTGATGCTGGTGGCTTTCATCGGGGCCGTGGTCATCCGCTATTCACGTCGTTACCTGGATGGCGATCCCAGCCAGGGCAGGTTTTTCAAGTGGCTCGCCTGGACTATCGCGGCAGTGATGACCTTAGTAATCGCCGGCCATTTCATACTCTTTGTGCTGGCCTGGATTCTCACCAGTCTGTGTTTGCACAAATTGTTATTGTTTTATCCGGAACGCCAGGGCGCTCGTATCGCCGCGCGCAAGAAGTTTATCTTCAGCCGCCTAGGCGATGGCGCGCTGATTTTGGCAGGGGTTTGGCTGTATCAAGTCTTCGGTACGCTTGAATTCAAGGAATTGTTCGCCCTTGCAGACAAACCGGTTGCGGACACCGGCTTATTGAACGCCGCAGCCTTCGCGCTGGTGATTGGCGCTGTCATCAAATCGGCGCAATTTCCATTTCACAGTTGGCTACCGGAGGTGATGGAAACGCCAACGCCGGTATCAGCGCTGATGCACGCCGGCATCATCAACGCCGGCGGGTTTCTGGTGATCCGTATGAGCCACATACTGGTTCAGGCTCCGGCCGCGCTGCACTTGTTGGCAGTCATCGGCACCATTACCGCGCTTTTTGGCTCATTGGTGATGCTGACCCAAACCAGTATCAAAAAATCGCTGGCCTTTTCAACCGTCGGCCAGATGGGTTTCATGATTTTGCAATGTGGGCTCGGCGCATTTTCTTCTGCGATGCTGCATATCGTCGCCCACGCCTTGTACAAAGCACACGCCTTTTTATCCAGCGGCAGCGTGGTGGACATTGCTCGCGCGGCCTGGGCTCCGCCGATTCGCGACAGTCGCCATCCAGGCGAACTGTTGCTGGCGTTCATCGCGGCCTTGGGCTTGACCGTTGGCAGTGCCGGCTTGTTCGATCTGACATTTAGGGAAGAGCCGGGCATTGTAATGTTGGGTGCCATCTTGCAAATGGCCTTGACCTACTTGTTGTGGAATGCCGTGGCCCATCAAACCGGTCCAGCGCAAATCGGCAAAGCCCTGCTGATTGCCGCCGGGGTTAGCCTTTTGTATTTCGCCCTGCAAACCGGCTTCTTGCATTTACTGCGCGCAGACATTGCTGACCAGATGCCGATAGACAGCCTGTTCGATAGTGTTTTGCTGATCATCGTACTGGCGGGCTTTTTCACGATTTTGATGTTACAGATTCAGTACCCCGGCCCGGCGGCTGCCCAGGTTTGGCAAGCAGCCTACGTGCATATCTACAACGGCTTTTACATCAGTGCTCTGGCCAACCGCATGATCCATCGGTATGGGTCCAAGCTCGTCAGTCTTAGCCATCGTCACTCTGGAGGAATGCCGCAATGAACTCAGCCGTATTGTCATTTAAAACCACCCACCCATTCGACGGCACCGAGACAGGCGTCCGCGCTGATAGCCGGGATACCTGGCAGACCCCAGGCATACTGGCAGCCATAGAGCGTGCCTGCGACCGCATCGCTCCGGTATGGCCGTTGCAACAATTCGTGGCGGTCAACCCCTTTCTTGGCCTGAGCGAGCGGTCTTTTGGCGACGCTTGCACCTTTAGCGCGCGGATGGGTCAAGGCGAGATGCTGATGCCGGCGAGTTTCTATGCCGAACACTATCGTTCGGGCCGCATTGAAGAGTCCGATGTCAGGCAGGCACTACAACTTGCCGGCAGCAGTATGTCGCTAGAACAATGCCTGTCCCTATTGCATGAAGCGTCGGGCCAGGATTTCGGGTTGACCGGCAAGCGCTGGCAGACCTTGGCGGAGCATCTGGACGCCATGCGTGGTAGCCAGTGGTCGGTATTGATTACCGAGGAAATATCCAAATGGTGCGCGGCCTACTTCGATCAAGGACAATCCGCATGGCGCATGCCCTGGCGGGGGCTGCCGCTGTATGCGGCCTGGCGCCGCGCTGCGGCCTTTGATCGCACGCCGGAATTAGCCGGCCTGTCGGCGTTTCGTCAGACGATAAACGCCTTGCCTGAAGAGCCCATTGAGGCGATTACGCAGATACTCACTGAAATGGGTTTGCCCAGCGCCCGACTCGATGATGCCTGTCATCGGCAGTTGCTAACGGTGGCCGGCTGGAGTTCTTGGGTGTGTTACAAACATTGGCAAACCAGCCCCGAGAAAAACCAGGATGCCTTGCGGCAACTACTGGCCATACGGCTCAGCTATGACTATGCGCTCATTTCGGCGGTGGCAAGCCGGCAAGATGTCGAGACATGGCGAGGCCATTGGCAAGACGCGCCGTTGACAGATACCGATACCGGCGTAGCGCTTGAAGTACGGCATATTATGCAGTCGGCCTACGAATTGGCAACGCAACGCCCCTTGTTCGAAAAACTCGCGTCGGCGCTGGCCTCAACAGGCCCTTGGCAAGCCCAGCGTAAAAACCTGCAGGCAGTGTTTTGTATCGACGTGCGTTCCGAAATTTATCGGCGCGCTCTGGAAATGCAATCTCATACTATCGAAACCCTTGGTTTTGCCGGTTTCTTCGGTTTCCCCATCGAATACATCGCTCTTGGGCACCATCATGGTCAGCCGCAATGTCCGGTTTTGCTGAAGCCTAGATTCCGGATTCGGGAAAGTGTAACCGATGCCGATGTCGGCGAACTGCGCGGCATCCTGGAAAAGCGCTGGCTGCGCAAGCGCTTGAATAGACTTTGGAAGGGCTTTAAAAATTCCGCGGTGTCGTGTTTCTCTTACGTGGAAATTTCCGGTCTGAGCTTCGCCGGCAAATTGCTAAGCGACAGCCTGGGTTTGACCCGGCCGGTAGTGAAACCGGGTATCGCCGGTCTGGACAAAGCCATCGTCCACCGCATCGGCCCGGTCATTACCCGCCAGCGCGGCCGTCTGATTGCCAAGGGGTCAGTAGTCGAAACCGGTATCGCCCTTGGCGATCGCATCGAACTGGCGCGCAAAGCGCTGCAGGGCATGAGCCTGACAGGCGGTTTTGCCCGGCTGGTGTTGTTATGCGGCCACGGCAGCACCACCGTCAACAATCCTTACGCTGCCGGCCTGGATTGCGGCGCATGCGGAGGACACAGCGGCGAAGCCAACGCCAGGGTGGCGGCGGCGGTGTTGAATGATCGCGAGGTCCGCGCCGGCTTGGCTGCGCAGGGACTGACTATCCCGAAAGACACCTGGTTTGTCGCCGGTTTGCACGATACGACCACGGATGAGGTGCGGCTGTTCGACCTTGAGCAAATCCCGCATTGCTTCGGCGAAGACCTGTTGCTATTACAGCGCTGGCTGAATCAGGCTTCACAACTCACTCGCCAGGAGCGCGCGCCGGGTTTGGGATTACCCCGCCACGATGCCGCTGCGCTAATGAAAGCCGTGACTCAACGCAGCCGCGATTGGTCGCAGATTCGTCCGGAATGGGGTCTGGCGGGGAATATGGCTTTTATTGCCGCACCCAGACAACGCACGTATCACTTTGAATTCGACGGTCGGGTATTTCTACACAACTACGATTACCGGCAAGACTCGGATACTGCGATTTTGAGTCTGATCATGAGCGCGCCAATGGTGGTGGCCAGCTGGATTAATCTGCAGTACTACGCTTCGACCGTGGATAACTGCCGCTTCGGCAGCGGTAACAAGGCTTTGCATAACGTGGTCGGCACCATCGGCATTCTCGAAGGCAACGGCGGCGATTTGCGCACCGGCTTGCCTTGGCAATCGCTACATGACGGCAAAACCCTGCGCCACGAGCCGGTGCGTTTGACCGTGGTCATCGAGGCACCCGCCGAGATGATCGAGCAAGTATTGGCAAACCACGCCGAGGTTCGGCAATTGGTAGACAACCACTGGTTACACCTGACGCGCATCGATCCGTTGGACAACCGCTGCTATCGCTATCTACAGCCGCAGCACTGGCTAGCCGTCACCGATTCTGGCAAGGAGAGCTAATATGAACGAGCAAGTAAACACACCCGTCAACCAGACACACGTAGCGGCGGACCACCTGGACTTACTGGAAGCCGAGGCGCTGTTCATCCTCCGCGAGGTGATTGCTGAATGTCGCCATCCGGTGTTGTTGTTTTCCGGCGGCAAGGATTCGGCGGTGTTGTTACATCTGGCCTACAAGGCGTTTCATCCCGAGCGCATTGGCTGCGCGCTGCTGCACATCGATACCGGTCATAACTATGACGAAGTAATTGCCTATCGCGACCGGATGGCGGAACGCTACGCTTGCCAGTTGCACGTGCGCAGCGTCGAAGACTCGATCCGCAAAGGCTCCGTGCGTTTGCGGCATGCGTTGGAATCGCGCAATGCCTATCAATCGGTGACTTTGATGGAAGCAATCGCCGAATTTGGTTTCGATGCCTGTCTGGGCGGAGCCCGACGTGACGAAGAGAAAGCGCGGGCCAAGGAGCGTATCGTCAGCGTGCGCGACGAGTTCGGTCAATGGGAACCCAAAAATCAGCGCCCTGAGCTCTGGTCTTTGTACAACACCCGCGTCGCACTGGGCGACCATCTAAGGGTATTCCCGATTTCAAATTGGACCGAACTCGATGTCTGGCAATACATCCAGCGCGAAGACATCGAACTGCCGGCGCTTTACTTCGCCCATCCGCGTGAAGTGGTGAGACGCGGCGACATTCTGGTGCCGGTAACGCATCTGACACCGGCCCAGGCCGGCGATACCGTGGAAACCATCAGCTGCCGTTTCCGCACGGTCGGCGATATTTCCTGCACCGCGCCGGTGGCATCGTCAGCCGGTAACGTAGCCGACATCATCGCCGAAACCGCCCAATGCCTGCTGACCGAACGCGGCGCGACCCGCCTGGACGACCGCGCTTCCGAAGCGGCCATGGAACAACGTAAAAAAGAGGGGTATTTCTGATGAACGCACCTAGCTATGTGACACTTGAAAGCCAATTTGACGAGACCGAGCAACCCGCTAATTCCGGCCTGCTGCGCTTTATCACCGCCGGCAGCGTCGATGATGGCAAGAGCACGCTGATTGGTCGCTTGTTGTACGACACCGGCAACGTCGCCGCGGATCAATTGGCGGCGATTCAAGCCACTTCGCAAAAGCGCGGGCTGGCGGCCATCGATTGGTCGCTGTTGACCGATGGTCTGATCGCTGAGCGGGAACAAGGCATTACGATTGATGTGGCCTACCGCTATTTCGCCACATCGCGGCGTAAATTCATCATCGGCGATGCACCCGGCCACGAGCAATATACCCGCAACATGGTCACAGCCGCCTCCAGCGCCGACTCGGCGATTTTGTTGGTCGACGCCAGGAAAGGCGTCACCACCCAGACCCGCCGCCACGCCTATCTGGCACATTTACTCGGTATCCGCGAGTTAGTGCTGGCAGTGAACAAAATGGATTTGGTGGATTGGCAACCTGCGGTATATCAAGGCATCGTGGATGCGTTCAACGCCTTCGTCAGCGCCTTGGGTCGTCATCACGTGCAAGCCATTCCGCTATCGGCATTAAACGGTACCAATGTGGCGACGCGCGCGGAGGCGATTCCTTGGTATAACGGCTCCAGTTTGCTGGAATATTTGGAAGCCGTCCCGGCCCGACGCGATGCCGAACAGGACCCGCTAAGACTGCCGGTGCAGCGGGTGGTGCGGGTAATGCTGGGCAATGCCGCCAACGGTGCGAGCGACACGGAGTTTCGCGGTTATCAAGGCACACTGGCTTCTGGACAGCTGCAAATGGGCGATGAAGTGGCGGTGTGGCCGAGCGGCCAGCGGGCGCGTGTCACACGTTTGAATGTGGCCGAACAGGCATTGGCCGTGGCCAGCGCAGACCGTGCAGTGGTGGTGTCGCTGGATAGTGAAATTGATATTTCGCGCGGCGATATGCTGTCCAGCCCCGTGCAGCGGCCGCAGGTCGTCAAGACACTTACCGCCGATATTTGCTGGTTGTCCGAGCAACCCCTGCAAGCACGCGGTAAGTACCTGATTAAACATACCACCCGCACCGTGAATGCGTTTTTCGAGGAGCTGAGTTACCGGGTTGACGTCAACACACTGCAGCACCAGGCCACGCCGGAAACGGCAGTCATGAACGACATCCTGCGGGTCAAACTGAAATTGCAACAGCCACTGTTAGTCGATGCGTATGTCGATAACCGCACCACCGGCAGTTTCATCGTAATCGATCCGCTGTCTTTGCACACGGTAGCGGCTGGCGTGATTATTTAACGCGATAGGGTCTGCGAACAGGAATCGCCCGAATGAATTGGAACGAATATATGCAATTGCTGGCCGGCTTGATTTCGGTAGTCAATCCGATCAGTGCCATGCCGATTTTTCTGTCGTTGACGGCGACCAAATCAGGGGGGCAACGCCGGCAGACAGCCATGACCACCGCATTTGCCGTGGCGATGGTGTTGTTCACTTCGCTGTTGGCCGGCGAACCTATCCTGAATTTCTTTGGCATCGGCTTGCCGGCCTTTCGAGTCGCGGGGGGACTGTTGCTGCTGTTGATGGGCATATCGATGTTGCGGGTCAGCGATGATCGTTCTCGGCACACGCCGGAAGAAGACGCCGAATCGCACGAAAAATCCTCGGTCGCGGTGGTGCCCTTGGCGATTCCGTTGTTGGCGGGGCCTGGCGCCATCAGCACCACCATCGTCTACGCCCATCGCGATTTGTCCTTGGCGCATTATTTGTTGTTCAGCGGCGTGATTGTATCGGTCAGTGTCATCGTGCTGCTAATACTGCTGCTGGCACCACGCATCATCGCCGTGATGGGCCAAACCGGCATGAACGTGGTGACGCGAGTGATGGGCTTGTTACTGACCTCGACCGCCGTCGAATTTATCGCCGACGGCTTGACTGAGCTATTTCCTGTTTTGGCGGGAGGCTAAGGATGCCGCTAAAAATAAGGTCCCGAAGCGTCTTACCCGCCAAACCGTTCCTGCTCGACTTGCATGGATACAAGCGCAATTGCCGAAAGCTCAGGCTAAGCGTGAACGGTTGGGGCGAAGGATGGCCGGATTTTCCCTCACATCCTTCGACAGGCTATCTCAGGGCGAACAGTTTTTAAGGGCCGGGTAGAGAGCGTAGGTTAGGGTGTACCCTTCGGGCATGAAACCATAGCCCACCACACGACAAGCGCAAAACCACCCTCCAACTGTCGGCAACGGAACATCAAAGTTACCGACAATTTGAAGGCCAAAAATGTTGGGGTTCGTTACCTCACCCTAACCTACGCGGGCTGGCAAGTAAATCGAAATCGGTGATTGCACGCATGCAAACAAAGCCGGAAATGAAACGTCTTATGCCAAGGCAATTTTTAAGCCTCTAACTTCGTAAAACAGTGGCATTAAGGGATTGCGATCAGTTGACGGCAAAAATCCTGGACGCATAGCGGCAAAGTGCGGCATATGACACACCTTTAAACTCGTGCTTCCAGCTTCAATTCACGACTCACACAGCAGAAAATTCATATACCAAGCATCGGTCCGCCATTACGCCCTAGTGGTTATCAGCAGCTAAAAACCAGTCGGTTTCAACACTTGCGTCTTTGCTGGGCGGTGGCTTTTTGCAGCCAGCGAATCACCCCGGTCACGAACAACACAGGGCAAGCCAAGCCGGTGATAAACACCAAAATCCGTCCGGTCATGCCGAAGGCCTGGCCGGAATGCAGCGGCCACTGCCAATGAGTAAAGATTTCGCCGGCTGTGGCGGTCGGCAGGCTGGGGTCGTCCAGATCCAGAATCTTGCCGGTGTAACGGTCGATCACCGTGCAACGGCGTTGCAAAATACTGCCGGGCGCATCGACGCCGTCCTGGCACACCGTATAGGTTTTAGTGGGTTCGCTGGCGCCGTAAATCCAATGCGGCCGGCCTTGCGGATACTGCTTAAAGGCAATCGCCACCGCCTGATCCATACCGATGGCCGGAGCATTTGGATAAGGCGGTTGGGATTGAAACCAGTAGCGGTAAGTCACCGGTGAGAACAGTTCCAGCACCGGCACCACGTTGTGCGGCAGCACCATGTAAATCCCCGAAAACAATACCGGCAGCATGACCAACAAGGTGTAAAAGCCGCTGGTTTTATGCAGGTCGTAATTGAAGCGTACTTTGCCGGCCTTGGCCTTGAAGGTTAATGCGTTGCGCCAATGTCCGGTCAACGGCCACCAGACGATTATTCCGGTTAAAGTAGATATGATCAGCAAGGCTCCCGAGACACCGACGATGACGGCGCTGATGTCCTCGGACGGAATCAACAAGGCGTAGTGCAACTCGAACACGCAATCGATGAAGGTTGCCGGCAACCAATCGCCGGAGCGGGTCAGCAACATTTTTCCGGTGACTTGCGCCGTATACGGGTTGACGCCAACGATCCAGCGTTCGTTTTCGGTATCGGTGGTTGGAAATTGGTAACGCAGTTTGAAAGCGGCGTTACCGTTGCGCGGGTACACCGAAAATACATGTTTGGCGTCAGGCGGCATGACGGTTTTGCCGGCGGCGAAGATGTCCGCCAGCGGCCGGTATTGTTCATCCTGCGGACGTTCAACTGTCAGTAAGCCCGGATGCAGCCATTCGTCTATCTCGGCGTAGAACACCAAAAAACTACCGGTGATGCCGTAAATCGACAGCAACAAGCCCAAGCTCAAACCCAGCCACAAATGCACGTCCAGCCAGCGTTTTCGGCGGGCTTTCAGACGGGACAAAGCCGAATTTTGCGGAGTCGCCGGAATGGTCGAGCGCGATGGTTGAGGGACGGCAGTCATGGCGATAGTAAAACGGTCAGGTAAAGGGTGCGAAAAATATGCGAGGTAAAAACCGCCGCCTTATGAAAAATCCGATTGAGTCCATCGGCTTAGTCCGATGCATGCGGAAACCGGAAAAATCAAAAAGCGGCGATTCCCAAATATGACGTTTTGGCCCCGGAAAGCCCCAGTTACTTTTCGCTGGGAAGAATTTGGAAGCCATGCCGTAAAGTGCTATTTCTGGGCGTGGGCCGGGGCAGCGCGATAGCGCTTAAACCGGCAACCTCAAGCCAACATGTCGGGTTACGGCTAACGCCTAACCCGACCTACGTGACCCTTAGAACGGTCTAATACTCCAGCTTGATTGAGCCCATGACCGCCAACGGCTCGGCGGGCAGATTGGTCCGCCGTGAGCGCAGCACATAATACTCGGCATCGTTGACGTTGTTGATGTTGACCTGGGTGGTCAAATTCATGCCGCCCAGTTTGCGCTTGTAGGCCGCCATCAGATCCAAACGCGCGTAGGATCTGTCGAAATAGCTGTTTGCCGCATCGCCGTAACGGCGTCCGGAAACGTAGACCCCGGCACCGACACTAAAACCTTTCAGCATGTCGCCGTCGAAGTCATACTTCAACCAAGCGCTGCCTTGATGGTTGGGCGCAAAGGGCATACGGTTGCCGATGTTGGCTGGTGTCCCCGTGTCGTCGATGACCTTGGCGTTGGTGTAAGCGTAGGTGCCGATGACACTCAAGCCCTCGTACAGCTGACCTTGTACGTCCAGTTCGACGCCTTTACTGCTGCCCTTAACCGGCACTTGCGCATAGATCACATCGCTGTTGGGATCTTGGAAAAATTGGGTTCTTTCCAGGTCGAAGTAAGCTACGCTGGCGTTGAATTTGCCGTCGAAAAATTGAGTTTTCACGCCGCCCTCGAACTGGGTGGCATCGAATAGATCGTACAACTTGGCGCCGCCGTTGTCGTAATCGTTAGCCGGACCGAACGATTCGGTGAAACTGCCAAACAACGACAGCCAGTTGACCGGCTGGTAAACGATGCCGACCCTGGGGCTGACCACATCGTCGTTACGCGCGTCCTTGCCGTCCGGCGCCCACCTGCTCAGGTCTTGCATCCTATCCACCCAGTCATAGCGGAAGCCGCCCATAATGTGCAGCTTGTCCCAAAGCGTCATTTGATCCTGAAAGTAAATGGCCTTTGAGGTGTTCTCGGTAGCGATGACGTCGTTGTAAGACGCACTCCGGATTCGGCTTACCTGAGCGTCGGTAACGGCCGCAATATTCGGGTTAAAGATGTTGATCGTGTCGACGCCGCCGCTGGCAACCTCGTATTTCAATTGACTGTTGTAGTACTCGCCGCCGAGCAACAGTTTATGCTTGATGCCGTAGGTTTCGAAGTCGAACGTGCCGTTTACCCAGGCGGTCAGTGACTCGGCGTTTTCCGGGCTAAACCAGTAATTGCGCGACACGTTGCCGAAGGCGTTGCCGGGGGTTTCGTTGACGCGGCCGGTATAGAAACCCTGCCAATACTTTTGATACTGCGACGACACCACGCCGGCGTTTAGCTTAATCCGGTCGTTGACGCGGTGGTCGATTCTGAAATCGACCAAATTGTTGGTCGTGGAATTTCTTAAATCCGAACGGCCGACGAAGGTTCTGGAAATGGGAATTCTGGCCAATTGGTTGCCGACCGCGGGCACACCGTAGTCATAGGCGTTGTTCTCGTCGAAATACTCGTAAGACAAGGTGAACTTGGTGTCCGCCGTGGCTTCCCAACTCAGGGTGGGCGCGAAAAAGATCCGGTCATTACCCATGTATTGGCGGAACGAACCGGTATCCAGGTACGACATGTCCAACCGGTAATTCAGGCCGGCTTCCTTGCTGACCGGTCCGGTAGCGCTTGCTTCGGTACGGTAGAAATCGTAGGAGCCGAAGCGTTGTTCCAGCGAATAGTAGGGCGTCGAGCTGGGCTGCTTGGTCACGGTACTGATCAAGCCGCCGGGATCGCCGAAGCCGAACAGCATGGCCGATGCGCCTTTAATCACTTCCACGCGCTCGACGTTGGCCAGATCGAATTTAGTAAACGGTATGCGGATGCCGTTGCGATAGTTGACGGTGCTTTGCAGAAAACCACGCATCACAAATTGTTCGTGGTCGCCGCCATACGAATGGTAAGACTGCACACCGCTGACGTTCTTGATCGCATCCTGTAAGCGATAGGACTGTTGGTCGTGCAGCACCGCCTTGTTGACGACTTGAATGGAGGCGGGCGTCTCCATGATGGGTGTGTCGGTTTTGGTCGCCAGCGCCGTGTTGGTGCGGGTATAACTCAAGTTGTAGGGATCATCGGAGTTGAGATCGGTTTTGCCAACGACCGTCACAGCCGGCATCGTTGCAGCCGATTGCGGCTCCAACTCGGCCGTATTTTGCAGCGTGACGGTGTTACCGCTACTGAATCGATAACTAATCCCCGACCCGGACAGTAAGCGTTTCAACGCGCCTTCCAGCGAATACTGTCCGCTGACGCCTTGCGAGTCGATACCCTTGACCAACTCCGAGTTGTAAACAAACTGCACGCCGGACTGTTCGGCCAGCGCACTGAGTGCGGAATACAAAGGCTGCGCAACAATGTTGTAGGTGCGACTTTCGCTAGTGGCGCTGGGGCTTTCGGCCTGAGCCGTCGGCAGCGTCGCAGCACTTATCAAGCTCAGACAAAGCGGCAATGCACCGATGGTCGATGAGCCTTTAGTTTGAGCTGTTCGCGTCCGGCTTGGGTTTCCGGTTTTTCTCATGATGTGTCCTCAGTTTGAGTGGGTTTTAGCTGAGAACGATTGGCGGCTGGCTGAGCCGTACTAAAGGATGTGTGACAAATTGTCGCAGGCAGCAAAGCGGGCCATCAGGACTGCAAAAACACCAGCGGCCCGGCATGGATGACTTTAACCGGCAAGGTCTGTTGCAGGGCTTCCAGCCAGGCATCGATTTGCTGGATGTCGACGGCGATGTTGACTTCCCGCTCCGCCAGCCTGTCGTCCAATAAACGGATTTGGCTGCGCCGGTAGCGGTTGATTTCGGCGATAACCTGTTTTAACGGTACGAAATTCATCAACAAGCGGCCACGGCGCCAGGCGTCGGCGTTGCTTAATTCGACTGCTTGCGGCACGCCCAACATCTTGGTATTGAAGCTTAGTTGTTGGCCGGGTTGCAGCGTGGCGCTATCGGCTTGCGCACCGTGCGCGGACGGCCGGCTACTGCGGACTTTGCCTTGCAATAGCGTAACCGCGCCGGCTTGGCCGTCGTAACGGACGATGAAGCGGGTGCCCAACGCTTCTGTGGACGTAGCACCGGATACGACCCGAAACGGCTTGTGCTCGTCATGCGCCACGTCAAATTCAGCCTCGCCGCGCAGCAATTCAATGCGCCGCTCATTGGCATTGATTGACACATCGATAGCGGTATCGGTATTCAGATGGGCGATGCTACCGTCGGCCAGCGTAATTGAGGTCCGCTCGCCGATCCGGGTACGGTAGTCTGCCAGCGGATGTTGCAAGTAATCCGGATAAAAACTACTCATCACGCTCAGCAGCAGCGAAGCGGCCGCAGCCAAACCCAATCCGCGCTTTAGCCTGCGCCCTTGCCGCTGCCTGGTCGCCAGCGCGCGACGGCGTTGTCGATCAGCGAGCAGCGGCCGCGGCAGGTGTTGCCAAAGGGTCTCGACATCACGATAGGCTTGCTCGTGTTCGGGGGTTTGCGACCGCCAGTTTTCGAACTCAGCCAATACCGTGTCATCGGCAGCACCGGACTTTAGGCGCACGAGCCAGGCAACGGCTTGTTGCCGCAGGACTTCTCGGTGAGTTGAAGAAGTTTCGTTCATTACGGTGTTGTTTGAAGCGGGATATTTACTATAACGATCCAAGGCGCTTAAATCCACACTAAGCGCATTGGCTATCAACAGCCTGCCGGCAGTGTAGCAACGCTTTTGCCAGCTGTTTTTCCACCCAACTGGTCGAGATTTTCAGTTGCTTGGCAATCTCAATATGGCTTAAGCCCTCGATACGGCTTAAATATAAAATCTCGGCGCATTGATCAGGCAAATCGGCCAATGCCAGCTGAATGTGCTGCAATTGATCTTGCGCTTCCGCCGTTCGTTCCGGCGCTGCCGAAGCGTCGATGTCGGTTTCGTCGCCCAGATATTGATCAAGCAGTTCACAACGGCGTTTTTGCGTGCGCAGATGATCGAGAGATAGATTGGATGCCACTTTAAACAGCCAGGCCTGGACTTCGATCTCACTGGCGGGAGGTGGCTTCAGCAGCGTCAATCTCAAAAAAATGTCTTGAATCAGATCGGCCGCAGTGTCGTCGCACCGAATGCGCTGCTGCAAAAAACGCTGGATTTGCGGGCGGGTACTTAAAAAAATTCGGTAAATATCGTGGTCTGAAAATGCCATGCGCGAAGCCAGGCCATGCTGGAGTTAATCGTGGCATTTGGTCCAGCAAAGTTTACGCCATGACGGAACTCAAAGACTTAACCGCCTGAAAATATGAGATTTTCGTTCGTTCGAAAAAATCAGAGCTTTGTTAGCATTCATAAAACTGTGTGAAATGCCGCAGCTATCTCGGCATTTCACACAGCTTTGTTTTCCGTTAGCCCGAAACACTTAATCCGAAAACGGAATAAGTTTGGCGCTACCGCATCATGACACATTGTTAACAGAAACCGAGGGAGTCGCAGTTATGACTGACACTCCGGCATCAAGGAACTGCGCCAGTACTGGTCTTCCTTCTCGAACAAGCGGCGGCTTTCTTCCGGCCCCCAGGAACCAGCCGGATAGGTGGCGATGTAGTCCCGCTCGGTGACCCAATTTTGCAAAATCGGATCGACGATGCGCCAGGCGTATTCCACTTCGTCGAAACGCAAAAATAATGAACGGTCGCCTTTCATCACATCCAACAACAAATCTTCGTAGGCATCCACGCGGCGTTCGTCGGGATTGCGAAAGCTGGCGTCCAGGCTGGTGGTGCGGGTACGCATTTCTAAGCCCGGCTCCTTGACGGTCATTTCGATGCGGATGCATTCTTCCGGCTGAATCCCCAGCAATATCCAGTTCGGCGTCATGCACTGCACATGGGTATCCCGGAAAAACTGAAACGGCGGGTGGCGAAAGCAGATCGAAATCGAGGATTGGCCCTTGGCCATACGCTTGCCGGTGCGCAGATAAAACGGCACGCCGCGCCAGCGCCAGTTATCGATCAACAATTTCATTGCCGCATAGGTTTCGGTACTGCTGTCAGCGGGAATATTGGCTTCCTCCAGGTAACCGCCCACTTTTTGACCTTCGATATTGCCGCGGGCATATTGGCCGCGAAAGGCATGCGCATGCACAGCCGATTTCGGGATCGGCCGAATGGACTTCAGCACTTTGACTTTTTCGTCGCGCAGCGATTCGGCATCCATGGACACCGGCGGCTCCATCGCCACCAAGGTCAAAAGCTGTAACAGGTGACTTTGCAGCATGTCGCGCATGGCCCCGGCGCTGTCGTAATACTCGCCGCGGCTGCCAATGCCCAGCTCTTCGGAGTGGGTGATCTGCACATGGTCGATGTAATTGCGATTCCACAAGGGCTCCAGCATGACGTTGGCGAAACGAAACACCAAGACGTTCTGCACCATGCCCTTACCCAGATAATGGTCGATGCGGTAAATCTGGTCTTCGCTTAAATAGCGGCTCAGACGTTTTTGCAAGGCCTGTGCACTCTCCAGATCGTAACCAAATGGCTTTTCGATCACGACTCGTCGCCAGCCGTATTCTTCGTTCAGCAGCTCCACTTGGCTCAAAGACTCGATGACGTTGCCGAAATCGCTGGGACCGATGGCCAGATAGAAGGCCATATTGCGGGAAAATCGCGGCTGAGCGTTTAGCGTTTCCGCCAGAGTTTTATAGCATTCCGGTTGATCGAGATCGCCGCGATGATAATCCAGCCGTTCGCTAAACCGATTGAATACGGCCTCGTCCAGCGGCGTATTGGCCTGCTCAAGTAGCAAGGCCTTCACTTCGGCCAGCCAGGTTGCTCTATCCCAGGGACGGCGGCCCACCGCCAGGATACGTGTGCCTTCCGGCAGTTTTTTTTCCAATTCCAGATGATAGAAGCCCGGCATGAGCTTCAAGCGCGCCAAATTGCCGGTAGCACCGAAAATGACGTAAGTGCAGGGGTCTGTATTCATAAAAGCCACCTTGTCTTTACTTTGCAATATAGGGTGCAGTTTGCATCATTTGCGCGGGCGCGTCGAACGCCAAAGCGCCGCAGCCGATAAAAGCGGCCAAATTAGAGCCACGCGAGTGTCACCTTGGTCATAATATGGCGTCATCGTCACCGAGACATTTCAGAACTTGATCCTGGTTATCCAACAGCCGAATCAGCTTAATTTTCATTTTATTAAAGCGCTGTTGCGCCAACTCTGCGTCGGCTTGTGCCAACGCTTTTTGCAAGTTCTCGACGACCGCCAGGCAGTCGGCAAAATCGTAAAAACAAAAGGTACCATGCAGTTTATGGTTCAACTCCCAAGCCTGTTGCAGCAAGCGATTGTCCACAGCCCGCTCGATCTCAAGTATCAACCCCGGCAACTGGTCAAATAATTTGGCCATTAGGATTTGGCTCAACTGCCTGTTATCCTGGGCTTTACGCAAAAGTTGCCCGGCATAATACTCGGCATTCACTGGCTCGTGTTGCCGCCAACGCACCAATAGTTGTTCCAATTGATAAAGGCGGACCGGCTTGACCAGACATTCGTTAAACCCGGCTGCAATTGCCCGTTCCTGCTGCTGATTTTGCGCGTGAGCCGTGACGGCGACTGCCGGCGTTTGCCGATTGTAGTTTTCGGTGCCGCGCAAATTGGCGGCGACATCGAAACCACTCAAAAACGGCATGTTCACATCCAGAAAGATGAAGTCGTAGCGGCGTTCTTGCAACAATTGCCAGGCCTCCCGCCCGTCTTTTGCCGAGGTGATATTGGTCGTCCAGTATTCCAACTGTTCGCGTAACAACCATAGATTGATTTCATTGTCGTCGGCGATCAGAATCGAAAAATCGTTGGTCATGGTTAATAGCTTCGAGCTGTGAATAATTTGCTGATGCCGTTATCGAATGTTTCGCGGCAAAAATCAATCTATAGTGCGGCAAACCATCGTAAACCGTTCCACACCCAAAGCGCCAGGCAATAAAAAACCCCGGCACCTTGCGGCAACCGGGGTTTTCAGGCCAAGGCCGAAGGCGATTACATCATGCCGCCCATACCGCCCATGCCGCCCATATCAGGCATTGCAGGGGCTTTGCTGTCGGATGGTGCATCGGCAATCATCACTTCGGTGGTGATCATCAGGCCAGCAACCGATGCGGCGTTTTGCAAGGCAGAACGGGTCACTTTCGCAGGGTCCAAAATACCCATGGCGATCATGTCGCCGTATTCGCCGGTAGCAGCGTTGTAACCGAAGTTACCGGTGCCTTTTTTCACTTCATTCAGAACCACAGACGCTTCATCACCGGCGTTGCTGACGATTTGACGCAAAGGCTCTTCCATAGCACGGCGCAGGATGCTGATACCTACATCTTGGTCGTGGTTGATGCCTTTCAGGCCGTCCAGGGCAGACAGTGCACGGATCAGCGCGGTACCGCCACCGGCAACCACACCCTCTTCAACCGCGGCGCGAGTTGAATGCAGCGCGTCTTCAACGCGGGCTTTCTTCTCTTTCATTTCCACTTCGGTCGCAGCGCCGACTTTGATCACCGCGACACCGCCAGCCAGTTTGGCCAGACGCTCTTGCAATTTCTCACGGTCGTAATCGGAAGTCGCATCATCAGCTTGAGCGCGAATTTGCGCGACGCGGCCTTTGATTTGATCTTCGTTGCCGGCACCGTCGATGATGGTGGTGTTTTCTTTGTTGATTTGGACACGTTTGGCAGTACCCAATTGGCTGATGTCGGCTTTTTCCAAAGACAGACCTACTTCTTCAGAAATGACTACACCGCCGGTCAACACCGCGATGTCTTCCAGCATGGCTTTACGACGGTCACCAAAACCAGGCGCTTTAACGGCAGCCACTTTAACGATACCGCGCATGTTGTTGACAACCAGCGTTGCCAAGGCTTCGCCTTCAACGTCTTCCGCGATGATCAACAAAGAACGGCCGGATTTAGCCACGCCTTCCAAAATAGGCAACATTTCGCGAATGTTGGAGATTTTTTTGTCATACAACAGCACGAAAGGATCGTCCAATTCGACGCTCATGCTTTCTTGTTTGTTGATGAAGTATGGAGACAAATAGCCGCGGTCGAATTGCATACCTTCTACAACGTCCAGCTCGTTGTTCAGGCCGGTGCCTTCTTCAACGGTGATGACGCCTTCTTTACCGACTTTTTCCATCGCTTCGGCAATGATCGCACCGACTGATTCGTCGGAGTTAGCCGAGATGGTACCTACTTGCGCGATCGCTTTGCTGTCGCTGCAAGGCGTAGCCGCTTTTTCGATCGCCGCAACCGCTGTGGTGACTGCCAAATCAATGCCGCGTTTCAGGTCCATTGGGTTCATGCCCGCTGCGACTGATTTCAAACCTTCGTTAACGATGGCTTGCGCCAGAACGGTCGCAGTCGTAGTACCGTCGCCAGCTACGTCAGAAGTTTTTGAAGCCACTTCTTTGACCATTTGCGCGCCCATGTTTTCGAATTTGTCTTTCAATTCGATTTCTTTGGCTACCGATACACCGTCTTTGGTGATGGTTGGAGCGCCGAAGCTTTTATCCAATACAGCGTTGCGGCCTTTTGGACCCAAAGTCACTTTTACTGCATTTGCCAGAACGTTAACGCCTGCCACCATCAGTGCACGCGCGTCGCCACCAAATTTTACGTCTTTTGCTGCCATTTCTTATTCCTGAGATATTGGTTAAATTGAAAAAGAGTGTGTCGAACGAGTTGGGCTTAACCCAAAACACCCATGATGTCTTCTTCGCGCATGACGATGTATTGCTCGCCATCGACTTTAACTTCGGTGCCGGAATATTTGCCGAACAACACGCGGTCGCCAACTTTAACTTCCAGGGCACGTACTTGGCCGTTGTCTAACGGTTTACCTGAACCTACTGCCAACACTTCGCCTTCGCTAGGTTTTTCAGCAGCTGAACCCGGCAACACGATGCCGCCTGCGGTTTTGGTTTCTTCCTCAACACGTTTTACGACAATACGGTCATGTAACGGACGAATTTTCATCAATGTCTCCTTAATGTAGATAAAGTTAAAGGTTAAAAACTGTGTAAAGCGATTTAAAAAACAGCTACCCCTTACGGAGGAAGCGAGCTTTTAAGCGGCCTCAGTTTTATTAGCACTCTCTAGCAACGAGTGCTAATAATATCCGGCTTTTGCACTCTGTCAAGCTCTTTGGCATCATCTGCGCCTTACCCAAGCCATACACACTATGAACGACGAACAATTACTCCGTTACAGCCGGCAAATCATGCTGCCGCAAATCGATATTGCCGGTCAGCAAAAATTGCTCGATGCCAAAGTATTAATCGTCGGTGCCGGCGGTTTGGGCTCGCCTGCCTCAATGTACCTGGCTTCGGCCGGTGTCGGCCAGATCACCGTCTACGACGACGACCAAGTCGATTTGACCAATTTGCAACGCCAGATTGCTCACTACACCAGCGATATAGGGTTGGATAAAGTTATTTCAACCCAACAGACTTTGGAAAAAATTAATCCGGGCGTAAAAGTATTGGCTCGCAAACAGCGATTAGCCGGCGAACAGCTACTTGCAGAAGTGGCTGACGCCGACGTAGTGCTGGACTGTAGCGATAATTTCACCACCCGCTTTGCCATCAATAAGGCTTGCGTAGACCAACAAACCCCATTGGTATCCGGCGCGGCGATCCGCTTTGAGGGTCAAGTCAGCGTATTTACCCCAGGGTTAAACGATAGCCCGTGCTATAACTGTCTTTATCAAAGCGATGGCGAGGAATTGCAAAATTGCGCCCGCAACGGCGTGATTGCGCCGATCACCGGCATCGTCGGCAGCATACAGGCCTTGGAAACGATAAAGCTGATAGTCAACACCGGCAGCACATTAACGGGCCGCTTACTGTTGCTGGATGGACTGAGTATGGAATGGCACAGCATGCGCTTGAAGAAAAACCCACATTGCCCGAGCTGTGGCGAGAAATAAGCCAATCCGCATAAAAAAGCCGGGCTAATCCCGGCTTTCTATTGCTGGCAAATAAGACGTAATTAATTTTTTCCCAGTTTGCCTTTAACCATCAGAATGGCTTTGCTGACATTTCTCAATAGCGCCGAATCGCTATCGCCGTGCGGCTCGATGTCGCCGAACGGTTCGCCATTCTTCATGGTGTACATGTAAATGAAATACCCCAACGGTGCGAAAGCGAAGATGGCAATAATCAACATCAACACCACTAATTCGATAACTCCGCCCATATATACCTCCAACTATTTGTTTTTATTTTAATTTAGAATGAGGCCATAGACCTCGGGCATGGACTATAACCCCATCCCTTTTAGGGAACAAGCACAAAGTATTCTTTGTCAACTTATGGTTTTAACCTCAGGCTAATTTAGCCTTGGGGCAACTACGCCAACGCCATTTTCAACTATCAATCTGAGCATATGGACCATTACCCTAAAGCCAACTGGCACAGCCAAACGCCGGAAACCGTATTAACGCATTTCGGCGTAGAGCTGGGTCAAGGCCTGAGCAGCGAGGAAGCGCAAAAACGCCGAGCGACTAGCGGCGCCAACCGCCTGACCGCTCGCCGCGGCAAAGGCCCTTTGCTTTTGCTATTGGCGCAATTTCATCAGCCCTTGATCTACATCCTGCTGTTTTCCGCGGCCACCACCGCTTTTTTAGAGGAATGGACCGACAGTAGCGTCATCTTCGGTGTGGTCATTATCAATGCGGTGATCGGCTTCGTTCAGGAAGCGAACGCGCTGAAAGCCATTAACGCCCTGGCTCAGACCTTGAATATCAGCAGCAACGTCCTGCGTGACGGCCAGCGCCGAAGTATTGCTGCTGCCGAGTTAGTTCCCGGCGATTTGGTATTCCTGCAATCCGGCGACAAGGTGCCTGCCGATCTGCGCCTCTTGCAAAGCCGCGAACTGAAAATCGACGAATCCGCGCTAACCGGCGAATCAGTGCCGGTGGAAAAACAGGCACAAACGCTGCCAGCAGGCACTTTATTGGCTGATCGCGCCAATATGGCGTATTCCTCGACGCTGGTCAGTTACGGCAGCGCACTGGCCGTAGTGGTCAGTACCGGCGATAACACCGAGATTGGCCGCATCAACAAGCTGATCGGCAGCGCCGAACCGCTGGAAACGCCGCTAACGCTAAAAATGAGCCAATTCAGTCAATTGTTGCTCTGGGTGATCGTCGGCTGCGCGGCCATTACCTTTGCGGTCGGCGTCTGGCGCGGTGAAACCATGCTGGACATGTTCATGGCCTCCGTGGCACTGGCAGTCGGCGCCATCCCGGAAGGTCTGCCCGCGGCGCTGACGATTACGCTGGCTATCGGCGTCTCGCGTATGGCCAAACGCAACGCCATCATCCGCAAACTGCCGGCGGTGGAAACCCTGGGCAGCACCACGGTGATTTGCTCCGACAAAACCGGCACCTTGACGCAAAACCAAATGACCGTGCAATTCGTGCAGGCAGGCGGTGAAATATTCGAAGTAAGCGGCAGCGGCTACACGCCGGACGGTGAATTTACCAGCCATAACCAAGCGGTCGACCCGTCCCTTAAACCAGCACTATTGGAATGTTTAAAAGCCGGCCTGCTGTGCAACGACGCCCGATTAATCGCCGACACCGACAACTGGCGTATCGAAGGCGACCCTACCGAGGCCGCCTTGCTGGTAGCCGCCCACAAAGCCGGTCTGCATCAAGCCAGCGTCAGCGGCGACCATCCGCGCCTGGACGCCATTCCGTTCGAATCCGCGTACCAATTCATGGCCACTCTGCATCACAACCTGGCCGAAGACGCCCGGCATATTTATTTAAAAGGCTCGCTGGAAAGCCTGCTACAGCGCTGCGACAAGGCCTTTGCCGCCGACATGCAACTTGTACCACTGGATAGAGACCGCCTGAACCAACAAGCCGAAGCGTTTGCCTCACAAGGCCTTAGGGTCCTGGCTTTTGCGCGCCTCGAGCATGATGACGATGCGGTTGAACACCGCGAAGTGGGGGGCGGCCTGACCTTTTTGGGCTTGCAAGCCATGATCGATCCACCCCGCCCCGAAGCTGCCCGAGCCATTGCCGCCTGTTATAAGGCCGGCATCTCGGTGAAGATGATCACTGGCGACCATCCCGTCACCGCGCTGGCCATCGCTAAGCAGCTCAACATGCGCTATACCGAACATGTGATCAGCGGCGCCGACTTGCAACACTACAGCGAAGCCGACTATCGCAAACACGTCAAAGACTGCGATGTCTTTGCCCGCATCGCGCCGGAGCAAAAGTTGCAATTGGTGCAAGCCTTGCAGGCCAATGGTCACGTGGTAGCCATGACCGGCGACGGCGTCAACGATGCCCCGGCACTACGGCAAGCCAACATCGGCGTGGCGATGGGCATGGGCGGCACCGAAGTCGCCAAAGAAGCGGCGGCCATGGTGCTGACTGACGATCATTTCGCCACCATCGAAGCCGCCGTCGAAGAAGGCCGCGGCGTGTTCGACAATCTGGTCAAATTCATCGCCTGGACCTTACCGACCAATCTCGGTGAGGGCCTGGTGATTACCGCCGCGGTGTTCGCCAATGTGGCGTTGCCGATTACCCCCCTGCAAATTCTCTGGATCAATATGACCACCGCAGTACTGCTGGGTTTAATGTTGGCTTTCGAACCCAAGGAACCGGGTCTGATGTTCCATAAGCCACGCAATCCCAAGCAAGCTATCCTGACCAAACGCCTAATGTTTCGTATCTGTCTGGTCGGCCTATTGTTGCTGGCCGGCGCGTTCGGCTTGTTTGAATGGGAACTATCGCAAAACGCAACCCTAGCTAAGGCCCGCACAGTCGCCGTCAATATGTTTGTGTTTGGCGAATTGTTTTACCTATTCAACTGTCGCTCGCTAAATTACTCGATGTTCCGAGTCGGCGTTTTTTCCAATTTATGGCTGATTTTTGGTGTCTTCAGCATGATTTTGCTGCAACTGCTGTTTACCTATTGGCCAACGATGCAGGCCTTATTCGGCAGCGAGGCAATCGGTCGGGAGGAGTGGCTGTTGATTTTGGGGGTTAGCTCGGTTATTTACGTAGCGATAGGCCTGGAAAAACTAGTCGTCCGGCGCTTTAACCGCCGGCGTTGATTGCGCGAAGGCATTCAGTGCAACTAATAGCGTCTCCAAGCTTTTTAGGGACTGCTTTTCCGCGACCTCTGGCGCTTCCATCTGCGCTTTAACAATCGCGCCGTCTATCGCCACCGCAGCCGCATTCGCCAACTGCTGCCGGTTTAGGCCGTCCGGCAACAGTTCGGCAATTACCCGCACCATATCTTGTTTATGCTGGTAGCAAATTTCCAGCACATCAGGCAACACGCCGCCCAATTCGGCGACGGTATTGATAAACGCGCAGCCGCGATAAATAGGCTTGCGAAACCATTCCTCCAGCGTGGCTACCAGCGGGATTAAGCCACCACTCGGCCGGCCACCGTGCCGCTGTAAAGCGTCGCCAAACCAGGCCATCCACAGGTCGTGCCGATAAGCCAAAAACGCCCGGATCAAATCATTCTTGCTGGGAAAATAACGATAGAACGTCACTTTCGTTACCCCAGATTCGGCAATTACTTTGTCGATGCCGGTGGCACGGATGCCGTCGCGATAAAACAAATCATGCGCGGCCAGTAATATCCGCTCGCGAGGCGGGCGGTCCGACAGCAGTGTGGTGGAATCAGAGATCATGTTTCGATTGTAGACAAGTCTGTCTACAATTGCTACCATCGCCACAAGTAGACAAACCTGTCTACTTACTTTCTCACCCCAGTCAGGAGCTTAACGATGGACAGCAAACCGCCTCTACCGCCCTTTACCGCCGACACTGCCACGCAAAAAGTCCGCATGGCAGAAGATGCCTGGAATAGCCGCGATCCGGACCGCGTCGTGCAGGTGTATACCGAAGACAGCCGCTGGCGCAATCGCGCCGAGTTTCCGGTAGGTCGCGGGCAAATTCGTGAGTTTTTACAGCGCAAATGGGCCAAGGAATTGGATTATCGACTAATCAAAGAATTATGGGCTTTTACCGACAACCGTATCGCGGTGCGTTTCGCTTACGAGTGGCATGACGATGCCGGCAACTGGTTTCGCAGCTACGGTAACGAGAATTGGGAGTTTAACGAGTATGGATTCATGCAGCGTCGCTTTGCCAGCATCAACGATTTGCCGATTAAGGCCGATGACCGCTTATTCCATTGGCCGTTGGGCCGGCGACCAGACGATCATGCCGGTTTAAGTGAATTGGGCTTGTGAAACTTGGCGGTAGAGGCGAATTTATTCGCTTCCAGTAAATAAAAAAGGGCGGATAAATCCGCCCCTATGATCAAGCCAAAAACTTGTTAATGGCTAACTTCGACTTTGCCGCCTTTTTTCTGACCAATTTCCGCCAGCGTTTGGGTGAACCAATCAGTATCGATATTGAACGGCTTGCCGCCTTTGATGCGTGGAAACTCGATAGCGCGCAATACGTTGCCGTTATCTTCGTCATGCCCCATCACGCCGGATTCGCGGCGAAACGCGCATTCCACGGCCAGATCAGCGCAAGATTTGATCAGACGCATATCATCAACATTAGCAGCAGCAGCGCGGGCGAAATAACCGGATTTCTGCACCAGGGTTTTTTCCGCCCCGATCATTTGCGCGAATTGCTCGCCAAACCATTTGCCTGGATTGACTGCATCCAGCTTGATGTGGCCGAACGCATCACGCGGCACTTCTTGGCCTTTAGCTTGCAGTTCGGCAACGATAGCTTCCACACCGGCGCCTTCGGACACGAAGATATTCACGCAATCGACTTTATCCATCACCGCGCGTAAACGCGCCGCTTCGGCTTCCAGATCGATAGCCATTTCCGGAACGAATACCGCATGCACTTCATACGATTCACGAGACAAGCCCAGCTCAGGCAGCCACTCGGCGCGGTCCAACAATTTACGGTATTCCTGTGCAGTCGCAGCGGTCAACCAACCACAGTTACGGCCCATGACTTCGTGGACGATCAGCATGCGTGGGTTGGAATTGTTCTCGGCCACCACGTTCATGAAGTAACGTGCACCTTGTTCGGCGGCAGTCCAGGCACCCAGGGATTGTTTGATCGGGAATACGTCGTTATCAACGGTTTTTGGCAAACCGATCACGGTCAGACCGTAGTTGTTTTTGGCCAGAAATGCCGCCAAATCGGCCGCCGCAGTATTGGTATCGTCACCGCCGATAGTGTGCAGAATATCGACGCCGTCTTTAATTAACTGGTCGGCAGCGACTTTTTGCGGGTCTTCGCCTTCTTTCACCAAACCGCGTTTCACGCAGTCCTTGATATTGGTCAGCTTGACGCGGCTGTTGCCGATTACTGAACCGCCGAAACGTTGCAGCAAGCCGGCTTTTTTGCGGACTTCATCGGTCACGACATAGGAGTCACCCAGCAGCAGGCCTTTGTAGCCGCCACGGTAGCAAATAATTTCGATGCTAGGATCAATTTCTGTGTAGCGTTCAATCAGGCTGCCGATAGCGGAGTTCAGGCAAGGCGCCAAACCGCCGGCCGTGAGGATTGCAACTTTTTTGGGTTTGTTCATGGGCGTTTCAAATAAAAAGTTAAGAAAAAGTGTGATGGCTCGGCGTACCAACCATCAGCTATCGCCGCGTCTCAGCGCCGGCGTTGCGATCCCTTTTGCCGCAACACTCGCCAAAACGGTGCAAGCCGCGCGATTCTAACACAAGCTTTTCTTTTATCAGGCAACGTTCGATGATCGCTCAGTTCACCCAGCTTAACCGGCTGCGCCACAAACACTACCGCAGCAAAATCCAGTGGCGCGGAGGCCCGAATAAAAGCGGAGTAGGTTAGCGGCTCGACATCGGTCGTAGTGATACTAACTTTGGTTAATTCACCGCAATGGCTTAGCGAAAGCGACAAATAATCGCTGAGCCCGTGTTCGGCCTGTGTGAGCAACAAATCCTCAAGCGGCACCGCAAGTTTGCCTCGTTTGATACCTTGAATGTGTTGATATGAATTATCTGTCATCTGTTACCGCTCCGCACTGAACTAGCTAAATTGCGGTAGCAAGCTTATCGTCCTTGCGATTTATCGCCAGTGTACCAAGGTTCTAAACCAGCCTAGATCAAGCACTTAAACGCTAAGCGGCCAGCAACCAATCTTCCACCAAGCGACAAAACGCATCCGGCGCCTCAACGTATAACCAATGGCCGGTATCTGGAATTTTCGCGATCTTTGCTTGCGGAAACACTGCATAAATCGCTTCTTCATCCAGATATTTGGAATTGCCGCCACCGATGAATAACACCGACCGGACAAACCGGCGTTCGCCGACTTCCGGAAAGCCGACTATGTGATGGGCATTTTTTTGAATAATATCCAGATTGATCCGCCAGTAGTAATTGCCGTCTTTCAGCAGCAGATTTTGCAGCAAAAACTGTCGGTAGGCTAAATCCGGAACCGCTTCGGCTAGCGCCTCTTCGGCCTGCTTTCGGTTGCCGATGCTATTGACTGGCAAACGGCTCAGAGCGTCTACAAGATCGTCGAAGCTATGCTGATAACTGACCGGCGCGATGTCCGCAACGATTAAACCAGCCACCCGTTGCGGATGATGCAAGGCAAACCACATCACCGCCTTGCCACCCATGCTGTGCCCGAGCAGATGCGCGCTGGGAATAGCGTGGCTATCCATAAAAGCCAACAAGTCAGCGGCCATACTGGGATAATCCAGCACCTCGGCATGCGGCGAACTGCCGTGATTGCGCATATCCAACACATAAACGTGCCGCTGCTCAGCCAGGCGTTTGGCCACCGAACGCCAGTTACGCGAGGCGGCCAGAAAACCATGCACAATCAGTAATGGCGTGTCGCCGGGTTCGCCGAAACTATCGTAAGCCAGTTCGATGGTCGTCATCGTCACTGCGCTCAAGCAAAACCGAAGATTGCGCCCAATATCCCACCGAATACGCCGCCCCACACCACCAGCCAACCCAAATGTTGCTTGATGATGGATTGCACCATTTCCTTGACCAATTGCGGCGTTAATTCGCTCAAACGCCTGTCGATCACCATTTCGATTTTGCCGGTCAAATCCTCGCCAATCTTGTGCGCATTCAATCCTTGCTGTAAAGCGTGTTTAAACCGTTCTGACTCCACCATTTCCGAGAGGGTGTGCTGCATTTTCTCGGTGAAGGGTTGTTTTAGCGGCAATAGCGCCTCTTCGCCGCCCATCATCAACAACATGCCACCAAACGAAGAAGCCATAATGGACGATACCAAGCCTTCGTAAACCTTGTCGTAATCGACAGCGTTTAACAAGGGCTGCAAATTCAACACCTTGCCGCCCTGCTGCTCCTCTCGTTCGATGAACTGTTCGATATTTTCCACCGTGAAAAATTGCTGCATCATCAAGGCCTTGATCGATGCTTTAAACTCTTCGAAACGCGCCGGGATAATCCCCGAGCCATACAAAAACGGCACCTTTTCGAACAGCATATGAATAGCCAACCAATTGGTAATTGCCCCGGAAAATGCAAAAAAACCAATTGCTTTCAGCGTTTCCGGATAAAACGGGCTGACATAGCCGGCAGCGATAATCAGCAGGGAGATAAAGTTAGTTAAAAAGCTTTGATTCAGTAATTTTTTCATTATTTTGTTAAGTAACATGCGAACAGCAAATTTTGCCAAACACTGTTGCCGTAGGCCAGCATAAATATGGGACTAAATATGAACAATACTATTTCTCCGAACCATAACGGTGAACCCGGCAACCAAATTCTATTTGCAACCGGGATGTGTCCGTTGGGCTGGCTGCTAGTGGCGGTTAAACCAACCGGCGTTTGCGCAATCGCCTTGGGCGATGCTCCGGACAATTTAACCACAGCCTTCCAGGATAAATATCCTGAAGCGGAGTTTATAGACGGCTCACTCGAATTCGAACGCATTTTCGCCGCATTGCGAAAATTTATCGACGTACCGAAACAAGGACTGGAGCTGACATTGGATACAGGCGGAACGCCGTTCCAACAGCGCGTTTGGCAGGCATTACGGGAAATCCCTGTCGGTGCCACCGCTAGTTACAGCGAGATTGCCCGGCGCATAGGTTCGCCGAATTCGGCGCGTGCGGTGGCAAGCGCTTGCGCCGCCAATCCTTTGGCCATAGCCATACCATGCCACCGGGTATTAAGGATTGACGGAAAATTATCGGGTTATCGCTGGGGCCTGGAACGCAAAGCTGCGTTATTACGCAGGGAAGAAATGCAACACCAATCGCAAACGTTGCAGCGGTAGCTTTCTAAGCTGAACGCTGTACTTTGCGTAGGAAAAAATCGTAAATTTTGAATTATTTATGAGGCTATTCGCCAGAACGACGAAATCTCTGATGGCCTAGTCGTTATCCAGGAAAGCTAACACTTTCGTTTACAACCACAAAACGGCTAAACATCTGATCTTGATGGGGTGAACGATGGGGCTCGAACCCACGACAACCGGAATCACAATCCGGGACTCTACCAACTGAGCTACGCTCACCATAACGATGATTTTTTTTGCGATGGCACGCTTGGCAGGACTCGAACCTGCGACCCTCGGCTTAGAAGGCCGATGCTCTATCCAGCTGAGCTACAAGCGCAAATCTTGGTCGGGGTAGAGAGATTCGAACTCCCGACATTCTGCTCCCAAAGCAGACGCGCTACCAGACTGCGCTATACCCCGAATTGACCTTCTTATTATCCCGAAGAGCAGAAGCGCTCCAGAAAGATGCTCATGATAAAGACATTAATTACTTACGTCAACAGATTTTTTCACACTGATCTGATAAACCGATTTTGGGCCTCAAATAGGGGCTGTTGCCGTTTCACATCGGTAACCATATAAATGCACAAGCCAGGGCGATAGCACCTTCAAAATTGCGTTTTAGTTTGTCATATCGGGTGGCAATAGCTCTAAAATGTTTCAGTCGCGCAAATACGTTTTCAACGAGGTGGCGATATTTATAGAGACACCAGTCCATTTCCTCATTCCCGACTATTGAATTTTGTTTTCTTGGGATGATGGGGACTGTGCCTTGGTCTCGAATTTGAATCCGTAACGGCTCGCTGTCATACCCTTTGTCTGCAATCATGTAGCCCGCCTGGGGGAGCTTGGCCACAAATTCCGGCGCTTCTTTGCAGTCATGTACTTCGCCCCCCGTAATCGAGAACTGGATGGGAAGTCCACCGGCATCAACCGCCATATGGATTTTGGTCGTGTTGCCTGCGACCGATTTCCCGATGGCTGTTGGGTTTTCATGGGCGCCGCCGCTACTGTGTTGATGGGCTTTAATAATGCTGCCATCAATAAATAGCCATTCCAAATCAGGCTCAATCACTAGCGCTTGAAAGATACCCCTCAGCTTTTCTTGCAGTGACCAGGCATTGAAGCGCTTGTACACGGCATTCCACTTGCCAAAAGCGACGGGCAAGTCTCGCCAAGGGCAGCCAACACGCAAACGATAAAAAATCCCTTCGACCGTTTGCCGAAGACCGGGTTTGTCGTAAATGCTGAAACTCAACATAATCGTTTTTAGCTTTTCCCAGTGGGTATCTGTAAGCAGTTGGCGTGGCATTCGCTAGTTATCGTTTGATTGAAAACTCAATCAATATGGCTCGCCAATCGATTTTCAAAGGGATTATGACAAAATGGCAACAGCCCCTAGTTGGTACAAAAAATCCCAAAAAAGCTTTTAAACTCCCAATAATATGTCCAGCACCGGCAAAGTATTAAGCAACAATACACTCCAACCCATCCACTTTTTGGAAACCACGCGGCAATGCTGTGCCACGATTCGCACGATTGCCAGTGTATTGGGCAATATCCATGGCTTTCAGGGTGACATGCCGCTTGCCTGAGACGATTTTCAATTCGCTGCTCGCCGACAACGCCGTTACCGCGACCACAGCATCCTTACCGGAAACCAAGTCTCCGCCAGGAATCTGAATTAGTTTATTACCCTTGCCTTTCGCCAACTCGGGCAGATCCAACGCTGGAAATATCAACAATCTACCCTGCAAGGTCGCAACCGCCAGCAAGTCGTGACCAGTTGGAATCGGCGCCGGCGTTAAAACTTTGGCGCCAGTTGGCAAGCTCAACAACGCCTTCCCAGCTTTATTTTTACTTTGCAGCTCTTTTAGCTGCACTCGAAAACCGTAACCGGCATTACTGGCAATCAATAGCCAATCGTCGGCTTGCCCAGTAAATACATCGGTAAACAAACTACCTGGCGGAGGATTAAGCCGACCGGTCAGCGGCTCACCCTGACTTCGCGCAGAGGGCAAATCATGAGTCGTAATGGTATAGACTCGGCCCGTGGAGTCCAATACATACGCCGATTGCGTGGTCCGGCCTTTCGCTGACGATAAATACGCATCGCCGGCGCGATAGCTCAAACTTTCGACTTCTATGTCATAGCCTTTGGCCGCCCTGATCCAGCCTTTTTGCGACAAGATAATCGTCACCGGTTCATTCGCGATAAGCTCAGTGGTATCCAGGGCCTGAGCCGCATCCCGCGCAACGATGGGTGAACGCCGATCATCGCCGTATTTTTCCGCATCGCGTTCGATTTCCTTGCGGATCAGTCGATTCAACAAGCGTTCAGAGCCCAAGGTTTTTTCCAAAGCCTGGCGTTCCTGCTCCAATTCGTCCTGTTCGCCCCGAATCTTCATTTCCTCGAGCTTGGCCAAGTGCCGCAATTTCAGCTCAAGGATTGCTTCCGCCTGCAAATCGCTCAGACCAAACCGCTCCATCAAAACCGGTTTGGGGTGATCTTCTTTACGGATGATGGCGATCACTTCGTCGATATTCAGATAAGCGATCAGCAAACCTTCCAGAATATGCAAACGTGCCAGCACTTTATCCAAGCGATATTGCAGACGCCGGCGCACAGTTTCGGTTCTGAAGCTGATCCATTCAGACAAAATCATCCTTAGATTTTTGACCTGCGGCTTCCCGTTCAAGCCGATCATATTCATATTGACCCGATAATTCTTTTCCAGGTCAGTCGTGGCGAATAAATGCGACATTACCGCATCGACATCGATGCGCTTGGTTTTGGGAATCACTAATAGGCGCGTGGGATTTTCGTGGTCGGATTCGTCGCGTAAATCCTCGATCATTGGCAACTTTTTCGCCAGCATTTGCGCAGCAATCTGTTCCAGCAACTTGGCACCGGAGACCTGATGCGGCAAAGCCGTGATAACGATATTGCCGTCTTCCAGCTCATATTTGGCGCGCATCTTTATCGAGCCGTTACCGGTCGCATACATTTTTTGAATATCGACACTAGCCGTCACAATCTCGGCATCCGTTGGATAATCCGGTCCTTTGATATGCGTCAGCAAATTTTCGAGTGGCGTTTCCGGATCGTCCAGTAATTGCAGACAAGCATTGGCGACTTCGCGCAGATTGTGCGGCGGAATATCGGTTGCCATACCCACTGCGATACCCATCGTGCCGTTCAGCAGCACATTCGGCAAGCGGGCCGGCATGAGACTGGGCTCTTTTAAGGTGCCGTCGAAATTGTCGGTCCAGTCCACCGTGCCCTGCCCCAATTCGCTAAGCAAGGTTTGCGCGTAAGCGGTCAGCCGTGACTCGGTGTACCGCATGGCGGCAAAAGATTTTGGATCATCCGGCGACCCCCAGTTGCCCTGGCCATCAATCAAGGGATAACGGTAAGAAAAGTCCTGAGCCATCAACACCATGGCTTCGTAACAAGCCGAATCGCCATGCGGATGGTATTTACCCAGCACGTCACCGACGGTACGGGCCGATTTTTTGTATTTGGCCAACGCCGTTAGGCCCAACTCGGACATCGCGTACACGATACGGCGCTGTACTGGCTTTAGGCCGTCACCGATGTGCGGTAAAGCCCGATCCAAAATTACATACATGGAATAATCCAGATAAGCTTTTTCGGTGAATTCTTTTAGCGGGAGTTGTTCGAAGTTTTCCTGTACACCCATGGTTTTGCGAGTAATCCTGTGTTGAAAGCCGCCGAACCGCGACGAAGTAGAGGGCGGCTAAAATACCACAGTCGTAGCATGATGGGGTGCTGGACATTGGCCTTCTCTGGGTGGATTCAATGAATCAACCCAAACAAAGCCAAATTCGTTGCGTGCTGATCAAGAATTTTAGCCACTCCAAGCCGGCATCACGTGACACCGACAAACTTGCCAGCTATCCAAATCATATACGCTTTGCCATGCGTAGTTAACCTTTCGGGGAAGAGGTTATGCCCGGGCACGGCACGCTAGGCCAACTAATGACTACCACCATCCGCTGGAACAAGCTCGCCGCTAACGTATCAATAGTTAAAGTACAACTCGTTCCGGCGCTTGTTCGCCTAACACCAAGGCGATGCTCCGCAAGCCATGGAGCTTGCAGAACATAATGACAATCATCGACTAGCGCTAACGATGACGCCCTAGGTGACTCCACTCCAATCCGCAACATTCTCCAGCCTGCGTGCCATCCCCGTGCACCGAGGCGTTACGGGCCGCAACTCCGGTGTCGGCAAAGTCGGTAAACAAGCCATCCACACCTAAATCATAGTAATAGGTCATTTCCTGTTGCGGATCAGCAAAGCCGTAACCACTGGCGTCGTTGCGGAACGTCCAGGTGTGCACCAGCAAACCTTTATCGTGGGCCATTTCCACGACACCGGTGCTGCCTTCTAACCGACGGTCGTTGATAGTGATATTGCCGTCGCCGTCACGATCCACACCGTCGGCCACCGTTTTTACTAAATACGGCTTCCAAGGACCAATCGCATCCGCATAGGATTTAACAAAATCCAGACCGTCGCTACTCAGCAAATCGGCAAATGTACGTTGATCGCCTTTTATTACAAAGTCATAAGGCTGCTTGTATGGCGCTACCAAGGAAATTGAGCCGTCCGCATTGACGTCGTCCGCATCAATCAGCTGTACCAATTTAATGTCCGTCTTGCGGCTTAAATATTGCAGATTGCTGACTTCGAAAGACTGGATAAACACTGGCGCACAGGCGCTGTTGCCGTATTCCTTATGCAGTTTTTTCAGCAGTTTGTCTTCGAAGAAATGCTTGCCAAATAGCGGCTTACCCTTAGCATTCTGCAGTTCGGCGTGATAAGTCGAATGTTTGATTTCAGGGTAGATACCAATGCGGCGGCCGGTCTTTTCGCTTTGCTGCTTGGCCAGTGCAATCACTTCGTTTAAGGTCGGGATTTCAAACTCGCCGTCATATGAATTATCCCGACCGCGGGTTTGGATGGCGCGCAGGGTTTTGATTTCTTTCAAGCTAAAGTCGCTGGCAAACCAATCGGTCACTGCAAAGCCATCGACCATACGGGTGGTTTTGCGATCAGCAAACTCCGGATGATTGGCCACATCGGTGGTGCCGCCTATCATCGGTTCGTGGCGGGCAATCATTTGGCCGTCCTTGGTCAGCACCAGGTCGGGTTCGATAAAATCCGCACCCAATTCAATCGCCAGTGCATAGCCTGCCAGCGTATGTTCGGGACGATAGCCGGACGCGCCGCGATGGCCGATGACCAGCGGGCCGGCACTGGCGTGTTCGTGATGTTCACTGTGCGGCTGCGCCTGAGCACTGTTTTGGATACCGATAGCAGCCAGCATGGCCATAGTCAATAACGTGGGTTTCAACATGAATAGAGTCCTTATTTTGCTTGAAGTTAAATGGCTTAACCAGAGAAATGGCCGGGCGGCACATACCGTCTTGACCACTTGGCTTTAGTCGTGATCGCGGTCGTGATGATCGTGCTCGCGTTCACGCTCGGCTTCCGCCGCCAGGGTTTTACTGAAGACCACGGCGCCGTCGATGTCCTTAAAATCCACCGTCATGGCGCGGCTTTTCTTGTCGATATTCACTTCGCCAAAAAATTGCAAGCCGGCGTAAGGCGACAGATTGGCTTGACCGGCTGGCGGCGCTTTCGAGAAAACCACTTGCGGACCGAAGGTGCCGTCAGTGCTGTTGGGTCCGAAGGAGCCGGCATTTAACGGACCGGCGACGAACTCCCAGAACGGCGCGAAGTCTTTGGATGCCGCTTTGGCGGGATCGTAATAATGCGCGGCGGCATAATGGACATCGGCAGTCAGCCAAACCAGATTGTTGATTTGCTCATGCTTGATAAAACTCAACAGACGAGCCATTTCCAGTTCCCGCCCGGCAGCCGGCCCATCGTTGCCGTTTGCTACAGCTTCCCAACGCGCTTGGCCTTGGGCCGTGTTACCGTCGCCGATATTCAAACCAATCGGCATGTCGGCGGAGATGACTTTCCAGGTGGCTTTAGAGTGCTTCAACTCGTCCTGCAGCCAAGCCATTTGCTCGGCACCGAGGAAAGCGGTTTCGGCATTTTCTTGAGTTTGCAGATTGGCGGTGTTAGGGCCGCGATAGCTGCGCATATCCAGTACGAACACGTCCAATAGTTTGCCGTAGGAAATTTTGCGATAAATCCGCTCGGATTCTTCGGCGTCGTGCGGACGCAACGGCGCATACTCCAAGAAGGCTTTAGTGGCGTGGGCAATCAACGTCGGTACATTTTTTTCGGTGTAGCGCGGATCGGCGCTCAGGTCTTTGGAATCTGACCAGTTATTCACCACTTCATGATCGTCCCACTGCCAGATTTGCGGCACTTCGGCGTTGAAGCGGCGGACGTTTTCGTCTAACAGATTGTATTTGTAGCGGCCACGGAACTCGTCCAAGGTTTCAGCGACTTTGCTTACTTCCGGCGTGACCACATTAGTCCAAATCTGGCCGTTCTCGGCCAGTTTGCTCTCCGGAATAGGCCCGTCCGAATACACGTTGTCGCCGCTTTGAATGAAAAACTGCGGCTGGACTTGGCGCATCGCTTCGTAAATCTTCATACCGCCAAAGCTCTCGTTGATACCCCAGCCTTGACCAGCGGTGTCGCCGCCCCAAACAAAACGAATATCGTCGCGCTTACCGATAGTATGGAAATGGCCAACCTCCGCTGCGCTTTTGCCGCGAGCGTTGGTTAAATCTTCAAACCAGACTTTCACATACACGTCTTTGCCATCCGCTAATCCAGTCAAGTCCTGGCGGGCGGTAAAGTCGGTTTCTGCCAATGCATACGGGCCACGGACACTAATCGCGTCCTTGAACTGCGGGTTATAAGCATATTGCAGCATCATCCGCGCCGGCCGATCCGCGCGGCTCCACACGATAGCGCGTCCAGGCGCTAAATCGCCGATCTGAATGCCTTGCTCCATTTGCGGTACATCAACGGTTTCCGCAAATACCGGCGCGTTCAGCGCTGACAAGCCGGCTAATGCCAATGCCAGTTTGGCGGGTTTTAAGAATGGCGGCCTGGGTTTTAGTAATTGCATTGCGACTGCTCCTAAGCGTTATGAAGAGGCCGGGATTATAGGCAGCGGCAAATGACAATCTGATTAAGGCGCTAAGAGAAAGAACCGGAAAGGTTTATCGACGATTCCGGTATCCCATATCAGCGAGTTAGTGCGCTGGATGCTCGATTACCGCGGGGTACCGTATCGGGAAGAAGTCAGTGTGCCGATGCCAAGACTATGCCGGTGCTGATCACCAGCGAAGCAACCTTATATACCATGCACGAATCGCTGCAATCCATCGACGCCCGTTTGCCTGCCGAACTGCAGCTGTATCCGCGCGACGAGAAAGGCATGGCGGAAACCGAACGATTGCTGGCCTTGCTGGCGGACAAATTAGGCTTCGCAACAGGAGCCAGCCCCCTTCGCCAAGCTGCGGCAAGCATGCCAACGCCTTGCAAACATTCCCTTCATCGCTAACTTTGCGTGCAGCGCACCTAAAGTCTCGGCGCAATTAGCCATTTAATCTTTTCAGTTTGCTTCATGGCAAACTCCTTCTGCTTCTTCTATGCTTAAAATCAATTATTAACGGCCGGGAGGAGTTGATGAGCATCAAGAATTGGCCCACAGACGAGCGACCCCGTGAAAAACTCTTGCAGCGTGGCGCTACCGCGCTGACGGACGCCGAGCTACTGGCGATTTTTCTGCGCACCGGCACGCCCGGCAAGTCGGCGGTGGATATGGCCCGGGATTTGTTGAGCGAATACGGCTCCTTGCAGGCGCTGCTTGGTGCCGATCAACAACGCTTTTGCCGGAGCAACGGTTTAGGCGATGCAAAGTACGCCCAATTACAAGCCGTACTGGAAATGGCCCGCCGCCATTTCGCCGAGATATTGCAACGCGGCAGCGCCTTGACCAGCCCGGACATCACTCGCGCTTATCTCAGCGCCCAATTGCGTAGCTACAGTTTCGAAGTGTTCGCCTGCCTGTTTCTGGACAACCAGCATCGGGTGATTCAATGGGAAGAGCTGTTTCGCGGCACCATCGACGGTGCCAGCGTCTATCCGCGCGAAGTGGCAAAAAGGGCCTTATTTCATCATGCGGCGGCGGTCATATTTGCTCACAATCATCCGTCCGGCATCAACGAACCCAGCCAAGCCGACCGGCAAATTACCGACAAACTCAAACAGGCCTTGGGCCTGTTCGACATCCGCGTACTGGATCATTTCATCGTCGGCGACGGCCAACCCTTTTCGTTTGCCGAACATGGCTTGCTTTAGCGCTTGACCGCCGCTACTGGCTATCTTGACCGATAGTTGGCTTATATTGGCTTAACACCCGCTCCGCCAAGCGTGAAAACGGCATGCTCTGGATCCACACCGAACCGGTGCCTGTCAGCGTCGCCAGAAACAAGCCCTCACCGCCGAACAGCATGCTTTTCAAGCCGCCACTCATGCCAATGTTGTAATCGATGTCGCCGCTGAACGCCACCAGACAGCCGGTATCCAGACGCAAGGTTTCGTTACGCAATTCCTTACGGATCACCGTGCCGCCGGCGTGGATAAAGGCCATGCCGTCACCGCGCAGACGTTGCAGAATAAAACCTTCGCCACCGAAAAAGCCGCTACCCAAGCGTTTGTTGAAAGCGATATCCACTTGGGTGCCGTAAGCCGCCGCTAAAAACGCCGATTTCTGGCAAATCACTTCTTCACCCAATTCAGCCATATTCAATGCCGCGATTGAGCCCGGAAACGGCGCGGCAAAGGCCACCCGGCATTTTTGCGCACCGTGATTGGTGAAATGGGTCAAAAATACCGACTCGCCGGTTAGCATGCGTTTGCCGATACCAAACAGCTTATCCATCACCCCACCGGAACCGTCGCCCATCTTGGCTTCGAAGTCTATATCCTGCTCCAGATACGTCATCGCCCCCGCTTCGGCGATCACGGTTTCTTTGGGGTCGAGCTCGACTTCGACCATTTGAATGTCATGACCGATAATCTGATAATCGACTTGATGGCAACGCATAGGTATATCCTCTTATTGAGTTGAAAAATTAAACGCTTGCTAAGCAGACTCAACCGGGCTGAAAAAATTCATAGCTGCCTCGGCCCTGCTGTTTGGCAAGATACATGGCCTGATCGGCGTGACTGAGTAAGCAATCCGGCGTCCCCACATCCAGGGGACATAAGGTAATACCGCTACTGACGCCAATTTTCGCGGTTTGCCCGCCGATATAGTAGGGCTGGGAAATCGCCTGATGAACACGCAGCAAAGCCTGCTCACACTGCGGCTTGGATTCCAGACCGCCCATCAATAAGGCAAATTCGTCACCGCCTAATCGGCACACCGTGTCGTCCTCGCGCAAATTGGCTTTTATCCGCTTAGCCACCTCGATCAGCAATGTATCGCCAGCCTCGTGGCCGAACTGGTCGTTGACCTGTTTGAACCCGTCCAGATCCATATACACAACGCCCAATAAGGTACTGTCGCGTTTACAGCGCGCCAAGGCCTGACAAAATCTATCGTTGAACAAGATGCGGTTAGGCAATTGCGTCAACGGATCGTGATGGGCCAAGCGCTCCAGCTCCTGCTGCTGAAGTTTGGCTTGGGTGATGTCCGAAAACAAACCGACATAATTCAGAATTTCGCCGGTGCGGTTGCGCATGGCCGAGATCGTCAGCAATTCGACATATAACTCGCCGCTTTTCTTGCGATTCCATATCTCGCCTTGCCAGCAACCCTCGGTTTGCAGGGTTTGCCACAAGTCTTTATAGAATTGCGCATCGTGTTTTCCCGACTGCAAAATACTATGATTGCGGCCGATCACTTCCTCGCGGGCATAGCCGGTTATCGCGCAAAAAGTCGGGTTGGCATCGATAATATTGCCGGCCGCATCGGTGATGGTGATGCCTTCATGCGCATCGCTAAACACCCGGGCCGCCAATTGCAATTTATCTTCGGCGCGCTTGCGCTCAGTAATATTGGTCAAAATGCAATGAATAACGGCAGGTCGGGCCTTATCGCCCTGCAAGCGGCCGTCCAGAATCACGGTCAACATATGACCCAATTTTGTCAGCAGCGACAATTCGCATTCCAGCAAACCGTAGTGATTCAGCAGGTGCAGTTTTAGCCGAAAATCCTGTCCGGTTTCCGGCGAAATGAACTCAAACAGTTTGCGGCCTATCAGTTCATCAATGTCGTAGTCCAGCAGCGCACACAATTGCGGATTGACATCCAACAAATTACCTTGTCTATCCATTGCCAGATAGGCCACCGGCGAGTTTTCGAACAAGCTGCGGAACCGGCTTTCGCTTTGCCGTAACGACTCGGTCAATTGCAGCGCAATCTCCGCGTTTCGGCGTGCATTGATATAGGCCCAGGTAATAAAAAACAGCAAAAAGCTGATCAGCACCAACGCCAATACTTCAACCCAGGGCGGCTCGAATCTGGCGGTCTTGCTGAAGGCTGGCATGGCACTGTAACGCAAGGTCCAAAAATGCCCGCCCAAATCCAGGCGCTGTATGCGAGTCATGGCACCGGCATCGGTTTTAAACGCTGCCGGCACCAAGCTGGCCTGACTATCGAAAAGCAGGCCCTCGGCACTGAGATCGTCCTGATCGAAAATTTCCAGGCGCAAGGCCAATAAATCCTGTCCCAGGATAGCTTTCAGCAAGTCATTCATGCGATAAGGAATGTATACCCAGCCCAGCAGCGCAGAACGGCGCTGCTCTAAGGTTTGTGGGATGCTGCCGTTGCGATACACCGGAAAATACGCCAACATCCCGGCTTGTAAATCGGCCTTGGTTTCCTGGATTAGAACCAACTTACCGGTATAGGCCAACTCGCCGTTGTCCCGCGCGCGCTCCATCGCTTTGCGCCGAATCGGTTCAGAGTACATATCGTAGCCAAAGGCGCGGAGATTGCGGCCGCCGAACGGCTCCAAGTAGATAATGCTGGAATATTCGCTGCGCGGTTCTAACGGATTAACTACATAGTCAGGAAAGCCCTGGCGGCGAATATCGGCAATATGCTGTTCAAGCTGTCCGGCGGGAATCCAGACCGTATAGCCCACGCCTTGCACCCCCGGATGGCTGCGATCCAACTCCAGCATTTCAACAAAAGCACGCCAGTCCTCGCGGGTAACCTCATAGCTTGCGGCAAACAAGCCGGCGGCGCTACGTAGTGTTTGGCCATGTAAAGCCATACGTTTGCTGATGTCGCTGGTAAGGCGTTGGGTTTCAAAATCGAAATATTCCTGTAAACGCTGCTGATAACGCCAATTCAGATCTTGCCAAGCCACAAACAAGGCAGACAGCGAAATCAGCAAAATCAGGAGAGCCGGATAGTAATGCCGGTAGCGCGCCAATAACTTTTGTGGAGCAGGGCTAGTAGTCATGCTTTCCCCTGTTGATATCGGAATATTCCGTTTCAGACCGTCGGCCAAGCTTGCGCCACAATCTAGGCTTAAAAGTATAGCGTGGTCGTTGCGATTAGTATCCGGCGAAATTTCCGGATCAAACCTTCGGTAATCACTGCTTGAAGATAATCCCTTGAGCGCTTCGGCATAGCTCAATCATGGGCTGGCTTTTCTCTAACTTGCCAGCGGTTTGGGCAGAGTATTAGAGGCCGAGGGGTGACGACTGGGAGAAGACAATTGTTTACACGGGCCCGGTGAGAACCCTGTTTAGGCAGTTGAGCTCCCGCAGAAGCAGGAGTGCCTATATTTTAAGAACCCGTTTAATGCGCCAGTAAATTGACCAAAATCTGTTGGTAAATTCGGCTTAAAACTTCCAGCTCGTCCAGGCCAATGTGCTCGTTGACTTTATGAATACTGGCATTCAAAGGCCCCAACTCAATTACTTGTGCGCCAGTCGGGGCGATGAAACGGCCGTCGGAGGTGCCGCCGCCGGTATCGTCCAAAGTTTGAAAGCCACAGACGCTTTCAATCGCGGCATGCGTGGCGTCGATTAATTCGCCTTGCGAGGTCAGGAATGGGTTGCCGGACAAGCGCCATTGCAGATCGTATTTAAAGCCGTGTTTGTCCAAAATTGCCTGGGTACGGGCCTTGATGGTCGCTTCGTCCAGCTCCGTGCAAAACCGCAGATTGAACTGCACTTCCACCTGGCCGGGAATGATGTTTTCCGCGCCGGTACCGCCGTTGATGTTGGAAACTTGCAAACGGGTAGGCGGGAAAAATTGGTTACCGTGGTCCCACACTTCCTCGGTCAACTCTTTCAGCGCCGGCGCGAACGTGTGAATCGGATTTTCCGCCAGTTCCGGATACGCCACATGGCCTTGGATACCCAATACAGTCAGCTTGGCGCATAAGGAGCCGCGCCGACCGACCCGAATCACATCACCGATTTTTTTATCGCTGGACGGTTCGCCGACCAGACACCAATCGATTTTTTCGCCGCGTTGCTCCAGCACTTCGACCACTTTGACGACACCGTTGGTGGCTACGCCCTCCTCGTCGCTAGTCATCATGATGGCGATTGAGCCTTTATGTTCTGGATATTCCGCCACAAAACGCTCGACGGCCGTGACAAACGCGGCAATGCCGCCTTTCATATCCGCCGCACCACGGCCGTAAAGCTTGCCATCGCGGATGGTTGGTTCGAACGGCGGGGAATCCCACGCCGCCAAAGGCCCGGTCGGCACCACGTCGGTATGCCCTAAGAACACAAACAGCGGCGCCTGTTGCCCTTTTCGCAACCAGAGGTTTTGGGTATCGGCAAAATTCAGGCGTTCGTCAGTAAAGCCAAGCTTGGTCAAGCGCTGCGCCAGCAAATCCTGGCAACCGGCGTCGTGGGGGGTCACTGATTCGCGACGAATCAACGCTTCTAGCAAAGAAAGGGTTTCGCTCATTATTCGGTAGGGTACTGATCGGGATTGAAGCCGACGATCAGTTGCTCTCCATCATCCAGAATCGGGCGCTTGATCAGGGTCGGCACAGCCAGCATGAGTTGCACGGCTTTGTCGGGAGTTAAATCGGTTTTTTGGGCGTCGTCCAATTGGCGCCAGCTGGTACTGCGCTGGTTAAGCACGGCATCCACGCCCAGCGTATCGACAAAGCGCTGCAGCAAAGCCGCATCCAGGCCATCGATTCGATAGTCGTGGAAGCGGTAGGCAATCTGCCGCGCTTCCAGCCAAGTGCGCGCCTTTTTAACGCTATCGCAGTTCTTGATGCCGTACATTACCAACATGGATTATTAGCCTTCTTCGCCGGCCAACAATTCTTCCAGGCTAGGCAAGGTTTTATCGGCGTGGGCACGCGCTTTGTAAACGTCCACAAACTCCATGAAAGCCTGCTCCAAATCGTCCAGCACTTCTTCCTCATCGGCTACCTCGTCTTCCGGAATTTCATCGGATTCCAGGTAGTCTTTTTGAATAGCGATCTCGCCGTTCAGAGATAACAGGGCGAGGATTAGGGCATTATTGGAAATATTTTCTGGCATGATGTGCTCGCAGGTTAGGATTGAAGAGAAAAACGGGGCCGGCAACTGGCGGCAATTAAATCAACTGCGCGTAGGCAGCGTATCGAAAGGGTTCGCATTCATGCTGTGTTGCCTCCTTGGAACTTATGCCCGCATTGTAACGCATAGCCGCTCATCCTTGCCATGCGTTAAAACTCCCTCGCGCGCCGTCTACTTTCCCTGACCGGCTATTTTCCGCCGGGCATACTCCCGTTTCGATTCTCAGGACAAGCTTACCAGCTACATTTGCAATTACATCGGTTGGTTCGGAAAATTCCTACCTAGGGCTGCATAGCCGCACAAACCCGAGCGGCAGACCGCGTCCGGTCGATCTATCCGCTTAAAGCCGTTTTAACTGTATCCGCGATCGAAACACCGGTAGCCAACTTCTGCTTGAAAAATGCAGGCAAGGGACGTTTTGCGGCGTGATAGTCACTTGCCAATCCTCATCTCGAAAAAACCTAAGCTTGAGGTTGGCATCGTCCAACACCCACACCTCGTCCAGCCAGAAAGAGCCGTAGGGCACGCCAAACGAACGCACCGCCAGCACGTTGAACTGGCTATCCAGCAAGATTATCTCTGTGGCTTCTTCAAAGGGGCAATCCCAATCGCAAATTAACAGGTATTCATGCGCGGGAGTTTGAAATTGATGCAAAAGCCGATAGCCGGGCACATAAGACGAGCTCGGCAAACCATTTATCAGCAATTGGGTCTGCAATGGCCAATCTTGATATTCGCCGGCGTGACTTTTCAAGGAAAAAATATCGGTTGTTTGCATCGTCTCGACCTGGATAAAACAAGGTTACCGCTTAATTTTATTACAGTCGAAAATTCGACAATCCTGAGTCTATCAGCAGCGCCCGGTTACAGAAACATCATCAAGCCAACCTGAAATCCCCATATTCCCTGCCCCGTTGTTTACAATAGCCCTCAAGGCACTTATTTTTGAGACCCATGACCGCAGACTGGCAACTTATGCCACATCGCGCGCCCTAAAAACTCACTCAATTATCGCCATACCCAATACCGTAAAACCATTCCAGCACAGGATACATTTTCCCTCATGAAATTCACCGACACAGGCACCCTAGTCAATTGGCAGTTAGACGACATTCATATTATCCAACCTTTACACGATAAAGCCGACGGCGGTTCGCGCGGCGGTGTGTATCTGTGCATACCTAATTTTGAGGAATTGTCGCCGCCTTTCGCGCTTAAACACGGCGAATACCGCATAACCCCTTGTGACAGCGATCTGCCGCACCAAAAAAACCTCACGGCGCCTGACGAAACTAACTGGGGCAGCGTCGAGGTAATTACCGATTGGCAGGAGCAGACGGAAGCAAACAGCAAAACCCTGACAGTCAGCACCCGCATTCGCGCGCTGTCGGAAACCGCCTTGGTACGCCCCGGCTTTCACCCCTATTTTTCGATTTCGCCCAACAGTTTTATCGATATTGCGGACACGCATATTGAGGTCTCGGCTCTCCCGCACGATAGCTTGAGAGTACATCACGCCAACTCGCCAGCGGCACCGATCAAGTTAAGCACAGCAGATTACGCGGTCACAATGGCTTGCGACATCTCGCCATTGTCGGCAGGACTTTCGTTGGCTTTTGGCATTTGGAGCGACAAAAAAGCCGAGTATGTCTGCATCGAGCCGATTATCGGCAAGCAACCAGGCCCGGACGGCCTGCCGACGCCGTTGACCTTACAACAGGATGAGGAGTTGGTAATGGTGTTTACCATCAGGGCGAATAAAATTTAACTTTGCCGACAATCCTTATATTTAAACAAAGCACGGAGCATCGATTCGCGGGTATTTTCGGGATTGCCGAGCGATCCACTGTGGTACCAAAGACTTGGAGCGAGAGCTGCTGGAAACAGGTACATTGGTGCAGCCAAACCCGGCCGAGCGGACTCTGGAGGAAAAAACACCAGATTTTCGTCGATCAAGAATATCGGTTGAAACTCGGTCAACTCGTGCTGCGTCGTTGACGCGTCACGGAGCAGTATAGACTCCGAACCGGGCTTGGGCTGCTCCAAAGGCGTCATGGACAGTATTGAGTAACCGTTTCCCGAATTCAATCTGAACCAGTAGGTGTATTGACTGGCTAACGACGACACAAATATCACAAGCTCTCCGGCCGGATTAACTCGCGTAGGCTTAATGTCAAAACCGGCGGAGAACTTTTCGTCCCCCATCAATTCATAACGGGCACGTTCTATGGGGCAGTTTTCGATGGCTCTGACGCCCGAGCTCAGCAGGCACACAGCATATAAGCTCCAAAACCTCACTTTGTTTGCTTTGGACATCGCACTCCCTCATGGCGTTTTGTTAAGCAGCTTGGAGTATACAGGCCAACCAGAACCACTATGCCGGGACTGGAGTAACAAGGAAAAAATCTTGGCCGGTTAACAACTGTCTCCGTGAAGAATCAAACCAAATGCGCTATTTTCAGCAACACCGCCACAATGACTGTAGTTTGCAAGAACCCGGCGGCGACAATCCAGCGAGTTAAATCGGCTTTGGTTTCCGCTTGATCGCGTCGAGTGTCGGCTCGGAGTAATTCGATTTTGTGGCTTAACTCGGATTCCAACGCTTTGATTTCGGTACGCAATACGACTTCCAAGTCCTTTAAATCGCGTTTGGTGGAGACATCGTCGAGATGAAAATCGTGCCTGGCTTGTTCCAGCGTGTTGTCGACGACTTCCTTTTGCATTTCGGTGATTACTTCGGCTTGCGCCTCGGTAAAACCCGCCGCCTTTAAACGCAGCGCAAATTTTAAGGTATCGAATGGAATTGCGTTCATGCCCTACGCCCTCAAGGAAAAAGCCGTGCCAACATTGTAACGCATGGCGCCAAACCAGCGCCATGCATCAGAAAGCGAGCGATTAATCCCGCAACAACTCATTAATCCCGGTTTTGCTGCGAGTTTTCTCGTCCACCTGCTTAATGATCACCGCGCAATACAAGCTGTGGCTGCCGTCTTTGGAAGGCAGGTTGCCGGAGACGACTACCGATCCGGCCGGGATACGGCCATAAGTCACTTCGCCGGTCATGCGGTTGAAGATCTTGGTGCTTTGGCCGATGTAGACGCCCATCGATACCACGCAATTGTCTTCGACGATCACGCCTTCGACGATCTCGGAACGAGCACCGATAAAGCAGTTGTCGCCGATGATGGTGGGGTTGGCTTGCAACGGTTCCAGTACGCCGCCGATACCGACGCCGCCGGACAAATGCACGTTTTTACCGATTTGCGCGCAGGAACCGACCGTTACCCAGGTGTCGACCATGGTGCCGCTATCGACGTAAGCGCCGATGTTGACGTATGACGGCATCAGGATCGCGCCCGGCGCTATGTAAGAACCGTAACGGGCTACTGCGTTGGGCACCACGCGGACGCCGGCTTGAGCAAAGTCGGCTTCGCTGTACTGGCCGAATTTGGTCGGCACCTTGTCGTAATAGCGCACGTCGCCGCTTTCGATGACTTTGTTTTCATTGATGCGAAACGACAGCAGCACCGCTTTTTTCAGCCATTGATTGGTGACCCAATCGCCGTCTTTTTTCTCGGCGACGCGAGCTTCGCCTTTATCAAGCATATTCAAGGCTTCGGCAACCGCGTTACGCACTTCGGTTGAGACGGTGGACGAGCTGATTTCGGCGCGGTTTTCAAAGGCGTCGTTGATGATGTTTTCCAGGTTTGACATGGCTTCACTTCTTGGAATGGTTTTAAAAAAGGGTCTGGGTTTCTTCCCCCTTTGTAAAAGGGGGATCGAGGGGGATTTATCTAAAAATCTCCCCTAGCCCCTCTTTTTCAAAGAGGGGAAATTCCTACGGCTTGTTTTCATTGAGAAATGCTTTAATCCGTTGCGCGGCTTCTACACACTCTTCAATAGGCGCGACCAGGGCTATCCGCACATGATTGGCGCCGGGATTGATGCCGCCGCTCTCGCGAGAAAGGTAACTACCAGGCAACACCGTAATGTTTTGCTGGGCAAACAGCTTTTGCGCAAATTCGGTATCGGAGATTGGCGTCTTCAGCCAGATGTAAAAGCTGGCTGGTGGCCGGCTGATCTCGCACACATCCTGCAAAATTTCGATAAATGCGCTGAATTTGTCTCGGTACAACTGGCGGTTATGCTTGACGTGCTCTTCGTCGTTCCAGGCGGCGATGCTGGCGTGCTGGGTCGGCACCGGCATCGGGCAGCCGTGGTAGGTGCGGTATTTAAAATACTGTTTCAACACCTCGGCGTCGCCGGCGACAAAGCCGGAACGCAAACCCGGCGCATTGGAACGCTTGGACAGACTTTGGAAAATCACGCAGCGTTTGAAATCGGTAATGCCGGCCTGATAAGCGCTTTGCAGCAAGCCTTGCGGCGGATGGGCCTCGTCGTCGTACAGTTCGGTGTAGCATTCGTCCGAGGCAATCACAAAATCGTACTTTTCGGCAAAAGCCAATAATTTCAGATGATCGGCTGGTGTCAGCACCGTGCCGGTTGGATTGCCCGGCGAGCAAATAAACATCAGTTGGCAGCGTTGCCAAATCGCCTCCGGCACGCTGTCGAAATCCGGCAAATAACCATCGGCTTCCACGGTATTCAGATAATACGGCTCGGCGCCAGCCAACAAGGCCGCGCCTTCGTAGATCTGATAAAACGGATTGGGCATGATTACCACCGGCTTCTCTGCCGGATCAATCACCGCCTGCACCAAGGAGAACAAAGCCTCGCGAGTGCCGTTGACCGGCAATACCTGGGTTTCGGCATCCACACCGCCGGTCGGAATCCCAAACCTGCGGCAGGTCCAGTCGGCAATGGCCTGGCGCAACTCAGGCAAACCTTTGGTGGTGGGATATTGGGTCAAACCGTGCAAGTGCCTTAGCAAGGCCTCCTGGATAAAATGCGGGGTGGCGTGTTTCGGTTCGCCAATCGACAAAGCAATATGCGCTTTGTCGGCCGGCGGCGTAATGCCTTGTTTCAGCGTAGCCAGTTTTTCAAACGGATACGGATGTAATTGCGATAAATGCGGATTCATTATTTGCTGCAATGCGGTTGTCTGCCATTGTTTCGGGCTTGTTGCTGCATCTGCAACGCTTGATTCATATGCTGATTCAAGTTCTCGATGCGGCTACCGTGCGATGGATGGGTGGACATAAATTCGATAGGTTGGCCGCCCTGCGCAGCCTTATCCATTTTCAACCACAAATTCACGCTCTGCCGCGGATCAAATCCCGCTTTGGCCATTAAATCCAAACCGATGGTATCGGCTTCGGTTTCATGCACCCGGCTGAACGGCAGAATGACACCGTATTGGGCACCAACGCCTAATAAGCCCAGCGCAGTTTGCCCCAATGCGGTTTGCGGCTGCGACACGGCTTGCACCATCGATAATCCGGTGCTGACCGCGGTTTCCTGCGACAAACGCTCATTACTGTGGCGCGCCAGGACGTGGCCTACCTCGTGACCTATCACCGCCGCCAGTTGATCTTGATTGTCGACCAGATTGATCAGACCGGTATGTACACCAATTTTGTTGCCAGGCAATGCAAACGCATTCAGGGTTTCATCTTCAAACACCACCACTTCCCATTGCCCGCCGGTTTGTTGGGTAATGGCTTGCGCCACACAGCTAGCAAATTGACTGTAGCGTGGGTTTTGCGTAATAGGGTTTTTGCTTTTCATGTCGCTGAAGGATTGCAAGCCCATTTGATCGACCTGATTATCGGACATGTAGATAAACTGGGAGCGGCCGGTAGGGCTAGTAGCGCAAGCAGTTAGCGCTAAGAAAACAGCCGTGGAAAGCAGGAATTTTTTCAACATGGCGACAACATCCGCAAGCAAAAGAAGCGACATTTTAACGTAACTTGTGAGCCGGAGTTAAAAGCTTTTTGGCCGATCAAGCCTTATTCCGACTCCGGATTGAACCCAGGCTATTTACAGAACAGCTCTTGAAAATACCTGGATCAGACGCTGTCGAAGAAATAAAAATCGCCGGGATTAGGCGTTTTCCAGCATGTGTAAAAGTTGCTGCAAGCAAAACAGCGTTGCCTGCTGGCGTATCGACTGCCGGTCGCCGCTGAATTGTTTCTGCAAACAAGCGCCTTTAGCGCCGCGCATTTGCCAGGCGATAAATACGGTTCCGACCGGCTTTACCGGCGTGCCGCCGTCCGGCCCGGCAATACCGGTGACGGCCAAAGCCAGATCGGCCAGGCTATTGGTCAAAGTGCCCGCCACCATTTCCAAAGCAGTCTCCTCGCTAACCGCCCCCACTCTCGCCAAAGTCTCCGGTTTGACACCCAGCATATCGATCTTGGCATCGTTGCTGTAGGTGACAAAACCCCGATCAAACCATCCGGAACTGCCCGGCACATCGGTAATTGCCTTGGCAATACCGCCTCCGGTGCAGGATTCCGCCAAAGCCAGACGTAGACTCAGGGTGTTTAGTCGATTGCCGAGCGCTTCGGCGAGTAAATAGCTTGGATCGTGCATGGCAGTCCGGTTAGCTGATACGGCATCAAGCCGAAAAGGGATTTTGTTGCAGCGAAAAGGTCATCGCTGCAACAGACGGGCGAATTTACTTAGGCAATTTGGCGATTTCCGAGACTTTTTCGAAATCGGCGCCGACGCTGATGATAAAGCTGGTCACTTGCTCGATGCTCATGTCCGATTTAACCACTTTCGATTCGTGAACAATCACCGCAAACCCTGAAGTAGGATTAGGCGAAGTCGGCACAAACAACACATAACGGTCGTCGGTCTTGTTGGTTACGTAGGCAGGTACCCAAATGCCCTCCTTTGGATATTCGATGTACACCACTTCGCGCGGCTCTTGCAATTGATGGCCGGCAATCATGTTCACCAGTTTCTTGGTCACCCGGTAAATCGTACTTAACAGCGGGATGCGCTCGATCAGGTGTTCGAACATCGCGATGATGGAAAACCGGCCCAGGCTGACCCGACTCCCCACATAGGTAATGGTCGCGAAACTGGCGGCAAACAACAGAAATGTCACCAGATAATTATCGGAATAACCGTAAACGAATTGAAACAAATCGGTAAGTCGGTCTTTCACGAACAACACGATTTGTACAATCACCATAATCGGTATAAACGCCAGAATGCCGATCAGGGTGTGGTTAAGGATTTTCTTCATGATGCGCCTACCTTTATTAATTATAGTTGTTAGGAAACTAGGTTTTAGCAGAGTTACGCCGGTTAAGGAAGTCTCGATGCATGCATTGCCTCCGAAACACCCCTAGCCGCACTCAAGGTAACATTTTATAAAGGCCGCGCGTGGCAATTGCCATCAGCGGCAGCATGACCCCGGTCAAGCACAGCAGGGCGCTCAAGGTCGTCAGACTGGCGCTGGCATCCCAAATAGTCAGCGAACTATTCAAGGATATATTGGACGGCGCCAAGAACGGAAACAAGGACACTCCCATGGTTAAAATCACCATCACCACCATCACGGCACTAGCCAGCAACGCCCAATACGCTCTATCCAGACGGGACAGCACCAACGCGGCTATCCCGCAGACAAAGGCCAAAGCAGGCAAGGCCCATAAGGCCGGTTCGTGCTCGTAATTGTCCAGCCACAAACCGTCGCCGCGTTTCACAAATTTGGTCAATGGGTTGGAAACCCCATTCGGCATAATCTCGGTGCTGACGTGATAACCCTCCAAATGAGTAATCCAACCGCCGGCCAACGCAAACAACACCAAAAACGCCAAACCGCTGGACATGACCAGCGCCTTGCTGCGCTGGTATAGCTCGTCTTGGCTATGCGTTTGCAGATAAATCGCGCCATGCACTGCCAATAAGGCTACGCAGGTAGCGCCGACCAAGGACGCAAACGGACTGAACAGCCCGGAAAAACTGCCCAGAAAAGCAATGTGCATATCACTGGCTAAATGAAACGGCACGCCTTTCAACAGATTGCCGGCCATCACCCCCAACAGCGCCGCCGGCAACAAGCCACTAATAAACAAGGCCTTATCCCATTTTTTCAGACTATCCTCGCGCGTCACGCTAGCTCTGAAATACCAGCCCAAAGGCCGCACGAATAGCGATAACACCATCAACAATAGCAAAGGTTGAAAGCTGGCAAACGTCGCCGCATACACTGTCGGCCAACCGACAAACAATACACCGATGGTTACCAGTAGCCAGACCTGATTCCCGGCGCTGGTTGGTGCCAACCTGGCGACCAGCTCGGCGCGCTGCGCCTCGGAGGCATGCAAAAAGGGCAACAACAGGCTGACGCCGATCTCGATACCGCTGCTCAGCACAAAACCGATCACGAACAAGCCCAACACGCCCCAACAGATCAAGCGCAGCATTTCATAATCAAGCAACATAATTCGGCTCCTGGTTAATCGGCAACGCGGTGGCGCTGCCCTGCCCGATAAACTTTAAAGTTAACATGACGGCCAACGCCAGCAGGCCGGCATAGGTCAAACCGTAAGCCGCCAGACTGACTGCCAGATCGGCGACAGCCAATGTGGATACCCCGTGCCAGATGGGCAGCATATCGGCCACCAGCCAAGGCTGCCGGCCGAACTCCGAGATAAACCAGCCGCTGGCACTCGCCAACCACGGCAACGGCAAGGCATAAACACTGGCCTTGAACAACCAGGCATGCCGCCAACCGACGATATTGACCGCGTTTGCCGCTACAAACAGCAGCGCCAGCAAGGCACCGGCCGCAATCATCAGTCTATATCCCCAATACAAACGCCCGCTAGCCGGCACGCTGGCGCTAACGGCTTGTTCTATCTGCGCCGGACTGGCATCGGTCACGCTTTCCCGCCAACGCTTCAGCAATAAGCCGTAACCCAAATCCACTTTGGCGGCGGCAAACGCCGCCAGCAGTTCCGGCTCTGTTTTGTCGTCGCGCAATTCTTGCAAGATTGTGTAAGCTTTTATGCCATTGCCGATGCGCTGGCGATTTTGTGCCAAAGTCGCATCATTGGGCAGACCGTTAATGGCCGCCAATTTGTTATGCTGCATCGCGCCGGCACCATAAACACTGGCATCGCCTATCGCCATCGTAGCGATCACACTCGCCAAACCCAAAGCAGCAGCCATCCGGTAAGAACGTTGCGCCAATTCGGTTTCGCGCTGCTTCAGTAAATAGTAAGCACTGATAGCCAACACAAAACCAGCCGCCACCACATAACCGGCCAGCAAACTATGCGCAAATTTCGCCCAAGCCAGCGGATTGCTCAGCACCAACGATACATCGAGCAACTCCAGGCGCAGCGTTTGGGTGTTCAATTCCGCACCCACGGGATTTTGCATCCAGCCGCTGGCGATCAGAAAGCCGAAAAAACTCAAGTGACAGCCAATCGCGATTAGCCAAGTTACCGCCAAATGTGTGCCTTTACCCAGGCGCTGCCAGCCAAATAAAAACCAGCCCAGGCCGTTGGCAGCTATAAACAAACCGGCAAAGCCCAACAATAAAGGCAAGGCAAACACATCGCCGACATAATGCGCAAAATACGACCAATGGGTACCGAATTGACTCGCCATCACCAGAGAAGAAGCCATATTCAAGCCAAAACCAATCGCGAACAACTTACCCCAGAACTGGGTGATACGTTGGTAAACGCCCTGCCCGCTGAGTACAAACCAGGATTCCATAGCCGCCAACAAGAGCGATAAACCCAGCGTCAAAGGTACGAATAGAAAATATTGCACTGCATGCAGCGCAAACTGCGCCCGCGATAACTCAACAACCGTTTCGGAAATCATCCCCACTCCTCGGTCAAGCTCAAAAATGCGGGCAATTATAGAGTTATCCACTTGTTTGTCTGCGATTTTTCTCGACCGATTCGCATTAAAACCCGCGTGAAAAACTGGAGAATACAGACGACTGATATACACTTTTCAACTTACAAGCACACATTCCAAAACCTCATGGGCTTTACTCCGCGCCACATCGTTGGACTGAAAATAGTCGCTATAGCCCTGCTCTACGCCATGCTGGCCAAACTGGTATTGGCTTTTTTTTCCGACAACGGCAATGTCACGCTGGTTTGGTTTCCAGCCGGCCTGGGGATGGCCACTTTTCTGTTGGGCGGCAAGCGCTATTGGCCGGGCGTATTCATCGGCGCGTTTCTGGCCGGCATGCTGGTCGGCGACTCCTGGTTAATCTCCGCCTGCATCGCTACCGGCAATATCCTGGAATCCTGGCTTGGCGCCTGGCTACTGCTCGGCAACCCAGGCTTTTCGCTATCGCTACGGCACCCGCGGGATTTTGCCTGGCTGACTTTGACAGGCATCATCGCCGCCTGTTTCAGCGCACTGATCGGCCCCATGACCTTGTTTTTAAGCATGTATCGCCTGCCGAAGCCCTGCTGCCCAGTATGCGGCACTGGTGGATGGCCGATGTATTGGGAATCGCCTTGGTCACGCCTTTAATTCTGATCTGGCGACACTGGCCGAAAGACTGGTTCGCCCCCAAACGCTTACTGGAAACGCTGGCCTTCATAGCAACGAGTTTTTTGAGCGGCCAGGCGGTGTTTTTAAGCTGGTTTCCCAACCTGCTGAACGCTTACGGCGAAACTTATTGGGCCTTCCTGTTTGTGGTTTGGGCGGCTGTCAGATTCGGCCGTCACGGCGTCCTGCTTTTGGTGACCATGACCGCCATTCAATCCCTGTGGGGATTGCAACATCAGTTGGGCGCATTCGCCACCATACACCTGCAAAGCGGCCTGTTAAACATCTGGTTTTACTTGTTCATCCTGGCCAGCGTGGGTATACCGTTGGCCCTGACTTTATTCCATCAACAACAAATCAACCAGGCCTTGCAACAAAGTGAAGCCCGCTTGAGTTTTGCATTGGAAACCATCGATACCGGCGCCTGGGATCTGGATTTGCAAGATTATTCGGTACAACGCACGGCCATACACGATCAAATTTTTGGCTACAGCCAGCTGCTGCCGCATTGGACTTACCATACTTTTCTCGGCCATGTCACACCGGAACATCGAGATATGGTCAACGCCGGTTTCCAAACTGCCTGCACCCAACACAGCAATTGGAATTTCGAATGCCGCATTCGCCGCATCGACGGCGCAATCCGCTGGATTCGCGGCTCCGGTTGCCACCAACTCGGCAATAGCCCGCGCATGACCGGTATTCTGCAAGACATCACGGCACACAAATTGGCTGAAGAAGATCGGCAACTAGGGATGTTGTTTTACCAAAATTGCAGCGAAGCGATGATGATCACCGAAGCGGATGCCACCATCGTCTCGATTAACCCGGCATTCAGTCGCATTACCGGTTACTCCGCCGAAGAAATAATCGGCAAGAACGCCCGGATTCTGGGCTCCGGTCGGCATGACGATAGTTTTTTTCAAGCCATGTGGCAAATCATCAATAGCAAAGGGAAATGGCAAGGCGAAATCTGGAATCGACGTAAAAACGGCGAACTCTATGTCGAGCAACTCAACATCAACACCATCTTCGACCGCAACGGACTACCGTTAAAGCGTATTGGCCTGTTTTTCGACATCACCCAGCGTAAGCTCGGTGAAGAACAACTGTGGAAACAGGTTAATTTAGATCCGCTCACGGGTGTTGGCAATCGCCGCCTGTTTTACGACAGACTGGAGCAAGACATTAAAAAAGCGCAGCGCGGCGGCTGGTTTTTGGCATTGCTGGTGGTGGACATCGAGCACTTCAAAGACATTAACGAGCGCTTTGGTTATGCGCAAGGCGACAGCATTTTGCAGGAAGCCGCGCAGCGCGTGCTGGCGAATGCTCGGGAAACCGATTTGGTGGCGCGAATGGATGGTGCGGAATTTGCGGTCATCCTTGCCGAGCTGGAAAAAACCGACAGCACGGAGCGCATCGCCCAATTAATTATCGAAAAACTCGCCGAACCGTTTACGCTGGAACACGACACAGCCCAACTCAATTGCCGTATCGGTATCGCCATCTGCCCTGACCATGCCGACAATACCGAAGCGCTGAAACAAGCCGCTATGAATGCCGCCAAAAAAGCCGCCTCACAAACTTACCGATTCGCCAATCCGCCGACCGTGTTTTAACCGCGATTCAGCCAAGCCTCAACACAGGCGCTGCCGCGGAAACACGCAGCGGAATTTACTGCCTCTGCCCAGTTGGCTTTCAATGTCCAGCTTGGCATCGTGCCTGACCAACACATGCTTGACGATGGCCAGCCCCAAACCGGTGCCGGGGATTTTTTGATTACGTTTCACTTCGGCGCGGTAAAAGCGTTCGGTAATCCGGGGAATATCCACACTGGAGATGCCGTCGCCAAAATCTTCCACTTCAAAATAAACGCTGCCGTCGGGCTTGCCCCGCCAACTCACTTTAACCGGCGAGCTAGGCTGCGAATATTTCATGGCATTGACCAACAGATTGCTGAAAGCGCTACGCAACTCCTCCATATCGCCACGCACATTGGCTCGGCTATCCAACACCAGCTCGACCCGGCGCTCGTCCTTTTCCAACAAATCGCTTTCCTGGCAAACCTGCACCAGCAAATCAGGAATATTCACGCATTCGAATTTCTTGGTTTTACTCTCCAGGCGCGCCAGTAGCAGTAAATCATCGATCAAGGCTTGCATGCGCTCGGTCTGTGCCGCCATGTTTTGGAATGAGCGCGTGTAAGGACTGCTACCGTCGTCAAGTTCCTGCAAGGTCTCCAGATAACCACGCAACACGGTAATCGGCGTGCGTAATTCGTGCGAGACATTGGCCACAAAGTCGGTACGCATCCGTTCGATATTCTTTAGATGGGTGACATCCTGCGCCATCAACAAACGTAAGCCGGCACCGTAAGGGAAAATGCCGATTTGCAAAATCATGTTTTCGTTGATAGGCGAGGGAATACAAACCTTGTTGTGGTAATCCTGATCCTTCAGGTACTGAATAAACAGCGGGTGCCGCACCAAGTTAGGAATCCGCTGCCCGTTATCGGAACGCTTCAGGCCCAGATAGTCATAGGCCACCTTGTTGCTCCACTCGATTTCGCCGTAGCTGCCTAGTACCACAATGGCGTCAGGCAAGGCGCTGGTCGATTTGCGAAACCCATCCAGCATTTTGCCCAACTTCTTCTTCTGGCGTTTTTGGCTTTTGCGAATTTTATAAAAGTGGTAGTAGATATCGCCCCAGATCCCTTTAAAATCGGGGCGCTCTCCGCGGCCGCCCTGGCTTAACCAACGCTCAAGGCGGCTCACGTTGATCGATTGCTTAATGTAGAGAAAAAGGGTGATTGCCAATAAGAAATAGCTGAGGTGCCCGACAAAAAAACTCAGCAGTAAAGCCGGTATCAGTAAAGCAATAGCAATATTTATTTCCCGCTGCCAACGCTGCATGAATAATCAGTCTGCCATCGAAAAGCGGTAACCGAATCCGCGTACGGTCTGGATCAGTTCCTCGCGGCCATATTCGGCCAGAATTTTGCGCAAGCGGCGAATATGCACATCCACGGTACGCTCCTCTATGTACACGCTACGCCCCCAGACCTGATCCAGCAAATGGGTTCGGCTGTAGACCTTGTCGGGATTGGTCATAAAAAACTGCATCAATCTAAACTCGGTAGGACTGACTTCCAGACTGCGGCCGGCGATAGTCAGTTTGTGTTGCTCGGCATCCAAAGTGAGATCGCCGACGCTGAGCTGTCCGGATTCCGACAACTTCCCGCTGCGACGCATCACGGCCTTGATCCGGGCGATCAGTTCTTTCGGTGAAAAAGGCTTGGTCACATAATCGTCCGCACCAATTTCCAAGCCGCGAATTTTGTCTTCTTCCTCGCCGCGCGCAGTGAGCAAAATAATAGGCAATTCCTTGTAACCCGGCTCGTTTTTCAAGCGTCTGGCCAATTCCACGCCGCTGATGCCCGGCAGCATCCAGTCCAGAATAATCAAATCCACCATATTATCGGCCAAACTCTCCCGGGCCTGCTCGGCACTGCCAACGGCGATCACCGTCAAATTGGCCTGTTCCAGCACCATGACCAGCATCTCCCTGATCGCTTCTTCGTCTTCCACGACCAGGATTTTCAAGTTCGACATAAGCATGTTTAGTCTAAAGGGTCCAAGGATTAGGCTAATTTAGCAGCGCTATATTACCGTTTTGTGACAAAAAAAGCCGACCAATCCCCGAGCTATCGTCCCTTACCAGGGTCCGGCATCGGCCCCGCCGTCACGCCACTATCGCCAACCGGCGCGGCAAAGGCGTCCGACACTAAAGTACTTATATTGCCGCCGCTCAGCGCTTCCAGAAACGCTACAAGATCAGCGATTTCCCGATCAGACAAGCCCAGCGGCTTGAGCAAGGGCGACAAATTTTCGTTGGCTACGCCGCCTTGATTATAAAACTTCACCACCTCGGCCAAGTTCGGCAAGGAACCGTTATGCATATAAGGCGCGCTGAGCGCGACGTTGCGCAGCGACGGGGTTTTGTAAGCCCAGCGGTCGGCGGGATTCTGGCTGATTTCGTAATAGCCCAAGTCGCCGGGTTTCTCGGTATTTACACCTTTCAGATGCTCGCTATCCACATCCACAAACACGCCCGGCGCCACTTGCACCCGTTGTTTTTCCGGCGACTTTTGCATGGATTCGGCATAGCCAACGCCAGTGTTATGGCGTTTTTGATCGGTAAACAAGGCAGACTTGTCGCCAATCACGTGACAACTGCTGCAAGCGGCTTTACCGGTAAACAAAGCAAACCCCCTTTGCGCCGCCTCGCTAATCGCCGTTTTTTGTTTCCCAAAATACCAGCGGTCGAATGGCGAATCGGCGGCATTTAACGTGCGCTGATAACTAGCCAAGGCCTGACCGATGGTTTCCATGGTCGGCCCTTTGTTAAAGGCTTTTTCAAACAGCCCGCGATAATCGGCGCTGGCTTTTAGTTTATCCACCACATAGCCAATCGACGGATTCGCCATCTCGTTATGCGCCAGCAATGGGCCCCAAGCTTGTTGTTCCAGACTGTTTTCCCGGCCGTCGTGAAATAGCAATTGCGCATAGCCGACGTTATACAAAGACGGGCTATTGCGCCTAACGCTACGCCCTTCAATACCCACCGCCGTGGTCATTTCGTTATTACTAAAGCCTTGTTCCGGGATGTGGCAGATGGCACAGGAAAAGGTATTGTTCAGGGAGAGCCGCCGGTCGAAGAACAGCTTGCGACCCAATTCGATTTTGGCGTTGGTCAGCTGATTGTCTTTCGGCACCGGAAACTTCGGCAAGCCGAGTGGCGGCTTTAGAGCAAAGTCGATCAACTTTGCCGGCTGCCCCCGGCGCTGTGCCAGTGCCAGTGAACGGGTTTGGTAATCGGCTTGCTGATAATTTTGCTTATTGTCACCGGGCTGGAACAACATTTCGGGCTTGACTGCTTGCACTGCGGCGACTTGCGGCTTGGCATCAGCCAGTAAGGTCTTTACATCGTTGATCAGCGTGTCGGCATGCAGAAAATCCACGCTATAAATATTGCGAACGTTCTTGTCTTTATCGATCAAATACACCCGCAACAAATGCGAAAACGTGCCGGTAAACTGGCCTTTGTCGTCATAAATCTTTTGCACGTTTTGCTGGTAACCGTCGAGGATGGGCTGCAATTTGGCTTCGTCTTTAGTAGTCAGAAATTGCCAATCGAAATTACCGGTTTTAAATCCCTCGCCGTAATGGCGCATCATTTCCGGGGTGTCTTGCGTGGGGTTGAAACTGAGCGTTATTAATCTGAGTTTGTCGGCCAATTCCGGTTGTTTCTGTAATTGCCGGCTGATTTTGTGCAACACCTGGGTCGCCAGCGGGCAGCCGTTGACGTCGCTGCAGGCGGCGTAGATGAAACTTAGCAGTACCAGTTTGTCGCCCATTAAGTCGTGGAGTTTTTTGGGTTGGTTGTTGGTGGTTAGGACTTCGCCGTTGGTGGCTTGGGTGATTACTGGTAGGGTGTAGGTGCCGGGTTTTGCGGGTTCAAAAGGGAGTGCTGTGTGGCCGGGGGCTAAGGGCTTTTGATTTTGTTCTTCGGCGAGAACGATTGCGTTTGCCAGTAAACAGAGAGCAGCGAATCCTATCGTTCCCATGCTCCAGCGCGGGAATGCCGCGGCGGACGCTCCAGCGTCGGCTTTCAGAAAAAGTATACTGGGGCGGTCAAGGAGTTTCATGGTTGCTGCTTGCTCTTGGGATTTGGTGTCGCTGACGCGACAGCTTGATTCAATGTCGGGTCTCGGCCCGACAACCGAGGTACTTTCTTTTGCATCGCCAAAAGAAAGTACCCAAAGAAAAGGCGACCCGGATGCCGCTTTGATCCTGCGCACCGAAGCTTTTGAACGGGGTTGCCGAAAGGGGCCTCCTGCCCCTTCGGCAACGCGATGCATCCATGCATCGCCCCTGCGGGCTGGTCCGTCCAAAAGCTCCGGTGCTCGGCGCGGCATACGGGAGGAAAACCATCCCGGCATTTGAAAGAAACTTTGTTTTTATAAAAAATGTAGCCGCGATGCAGTGAAACGGAATCGAGGAGAAGATAACTTCGATTATCCTCGATTCCACTACGTTTCATCGAGGCTACTTGCTACTTATTCTTGCGCGGATCATCGGCCGAATTCGTATAAGTAATACCCCATGGCCCAGTAGCGATTAATTCGACGATTGTTTCCTCATCAGTGGTCCACACATAATGAGTGTGTCCGGCCGGCAATACAAAGCCTGAACCTACATTCAGAATCTCACCTTTTTTGGTGTCAAATGTTTCACCCATGCCATTGCCTAATTTGCCACGGAGAACGGTAATTACCTCTGTGAACGGGTGTATGTGCGGTGGGATTGGATAATTGGCTGGAAATTTCAGCAGAGCGATAAAAACTCCCGCTTTGTTTGGGTCCCCTAATACAATGGCGCTTTTGGCACCTTTAGGGAGTATCGGTTCGTCATTCCACTTAACTGTATCCGGAACAAAAGATTCCGTGGTAACGGCGCTCATCCGTTCAATTTTGTCCTGAGCTAGTGCGAAATCCGCGAAAGAAATAAGTATTAAAGCTATCAAATAAAATCTCATCTGGTTTCTCCATTTTCTATATTGTTAAGCTCATAGCTCTGATTAGGGCGAATGTAGGGCGTCAATAGGCGTAGCCGTATTGCGCCGTATGTTGGCTTTAAATCATTCGGCGCATTACGCTATCGCTAATGCGCCCTACAAAACACTTCGTAAATAATAAGCCGTCGGATTTGGCATGGGGTTCCCCCCGTATGCCGCGCCGAGCACCGAAGCTTTTATCGAGATCAGCCCGAAGGGGCAGCGCATGGATGCGCTGCGTCGGCGGAGGGGCTGGGAAGCCCCTTCTGCCGACCCTCGATAAAAGCTTCGGCGCGCAGGGAATAAGCGGCATCCGGGTGGCGTTTCTTTTGGTGACTTTTCTTTGGCCAAACAAAGAAAAGTTACTCGGCTGTCGGGCCGAGACCCGACATCCAAACACCCCGTCGCGACAGCGACACAAATACGACACATCCGGAAGCTATCCTGAACAACAAATCTATTTAGGCGAACCACCATACAAAGCATACGCCCCAAACCGCATTTGATGCGCCCTACCCAATTTCTCTTTTGTAAAATCAATCGAGAACTGCTCGGTCAACTTGCTACCATCCCAGCCATAGGCCTTGAAGAATTGCTCGTTATCCGCGCCCTTCTTGTCCCAGTTCGCCAACAGCGACGAAGTGTAATACAAGCGCTTGCCGTCCCAGCTGGAGGACACCATATTCACTTGCGCGCCGATTTTTTGCTCGAACACTTGTTTGGGGTGGAAAGGATCGCTGATGTCGAAGCGGCGGGTCATGCCGTCCATGAAGGTGTTAACCCACAGGGTTTTGTCGTCGCTGGAGATCGAGATGTCCACCGGCAGCGGGATTTTGGCCGGTTCGCCGATGTCGGCAACATCCTTGGCTTGCCATTCGCCTTTGTCGTCTTGATGAATCAGCCAGATTTTTGAAGTCAACGCGGTGCTGGTGAAGCAGTAGTTATGCTCTTCCGCCCAGGCGCAACGAATTTCCAAGGGCGCACCGGGAACGTCGAAGACTTTCTTGGGTTGACGGCTATGTAAATCCCATTGCACCACCGTATTGCCGAAGCGTTTCATAGCTTCCGGGTCGGCCAGCATTTTGCCGAAGTCCATCATGTAGTTCGACCAGCCGGTGAATGACGAGGTCAGCATCAGGTTCTTGCGCGGCAATACCCGCACGTCGTAGTTGTAGCCGTCGGCGTATTTGCCGGATTTGATCGCACCTTCCAGGTTGCTGTCGGTCGGCAGCCAGTAGGTGGCGATGTAATCGCCGGCGTTGCTGTATTCCACAATCGCGGTGCGGCCGCCGTGGTCTTTGTTATTGGACAGGCCGGTGATGATCATCCGCCCCGGCAAGGCGTACAAGCTATGCGGACCGACAACACCGCCACTTTTGGCGACGAAATCGGTGATGGTTTTGCTCAGCTTAGGCTTGGCCGGATCGGTCGCGACGTCGAAGATGAAAATCTTGTTGGTATCCAAACCACCGGCCCACAGAAATTTCCGGTCGTCGGTAAAGTCGGAATGGTGGGCTTCGTTGCGACCACCGACCGACAGGCTGCCGATCACCTTGCCGTATTGTTTGGATTTCGGATTGACGTCGACGGTGACCAGCTTGTCCTGCTCGTCGCCGACGCCTTCTGCGCCCAAGGTCCAGATGTAGACAAAATCTTCCTGGCCGGTGATTTTCGCCATATACGGCGATGCGCAGGTTTCGTCGGCGCTGGCCGACAGGCTGGCGGTGCCGAGCATTAGTGCGGCGGTAAAAGTGCTTAGTTTGAATGTCATGATGTTCTCTCCCCTGGTTGTTGTTATCGTTCCCACGCTCCAGCGTTGGAATGCATGTTGAACCGCTCTAGCGGTTCGGGACGCCGGAGCGTCCCTGGCTCGGTTCCAACGCCGGAGCGTGGGAACCATAAATTGGTGGTGTATCAATCGCCCGTGGTCGGGTCGATAATGGTGGTAATTTGTTCGAGGCGATTGGCCGGAAACCCGCCTTGCTCGGCGTGTTCGCGTATTGCTTGTTCGCTGTCGGCAATATACACGCAATACACTTTGTCGCCGGTCACGTAGCTGTGCAGCCATTGGATGCGCGGCCCCATGTCGCGCAAAACACCGCAGGATTTTTGGGAAATGCCTTGCAACTCGGCTGGTGTCAGTTGGCCGGCACCGGGAATGTCGCGTTCGATGATGTATTTGGGCATGATGACCTCCTAATAAATGACCGGTCGTCTAATTTTCCGGCGTTAAAAAATGCTGCCTACTTGGGCAGCGGATTGCTTAGTCAATAATGAATGCGCCTGCGTCTGATCGAACTTCTGACGAAAACGATGCGCTCACATCCTTGGGCTAAGTTATGGCTGTGATTTGGTGCAATTTAAACCCTCCCCAACCAATAAAGCGGACGACGGCGATGATGCGCAACAGCAAGAATCTGAATGCCGTCTTCAACTTCACGAAAAATAACATTGTAAGGAAATCCCTGAACTCTTCCTTTGTGTATGGTTGGCGGGAGCTCTAACCGGTAGCGTGCCGGCAATTCACAAGCGCTAGCAATAACCGATTTAATTGCCTTATCGAAGCGCATACCTAGTTCCGTACGCAAGGATTTATAGTAGGCAACGGTTTCCGCATATTCATCCGCAGCTTCAGGGTGAAAAGCATATTTCATTGCAAGATGGCTTGGACTCTTTGTTCCATTTCTTCAGCGGAAATAAGCTGGACAGTTCCGTTATCAATCTCTGCTGCCCGACGTTGCGCTTCTAAAAGCCAGAGCTTTTCAATTTCTTGTTCTGACAAATCATCCAAGCTTGAAAGCAATTTCTCGGCAAGCCGAGCCCTTTCTTCAACAGGTAGATGCAAAACTTCTTGTTCAATCGATTGAATATTCATAATTAAAAACCAAAAAGTTACTTTTACTTTGAAACCGCTAAAGGCACGGTGCGTTCCTTTGAGCAACCGCGTTATGTGCAATTTTTATTGTTGTTTATGATTTGTTTTAATTGCCCTACACTCAACGCAGGACGTGTAATATGGTTCATCGCATGACAATTTGGACATATTGGAATTAAATCTTTTACTGGGTTGAGCTCATATTCTCTCCCAATTTCTGAAATTGTAGTAATATGATGGACATGAATATATTGTTTTCCGATTTCACCGTACAAACTTTCAAAATCGAATGAACAAACAGCACATTTATACCCATGATGCTCTAAACACTTCGCTCTAGCCAACGCACTACGCTCATATTGATTTACAGTTACAGTTTTAGACGCACCTTCTTTAAAAACCTCTTTTGGGTCTACTTCTTCAGGTAATCGCGCCCCATACGACTGGTCAGAGGCATACCAACTGTTTTCAATTCGAATTAACTTTTTATCACTGAGCTTCGGAGTGAAGCCTTTAATTTTAGCGGGCGCTCCTTCATCGTTTTCATCTGCCGCCATGTACTCCATTGGAAAAGTTTTAAGCTGATAACCTTCTTCTTCAATAAGCCGTATATGCTCTCGTGATTGGGAATATCCAGATTGTCCTTTCCCTTTCCGACTTATTGACCAATCATCACTAAAAATGAGTGTTAAGTTCCCATCATCAAAGACATCCCAAGCGCCAAATATTATGAATTTCTCGGATTCGTTTTTGAATGACCAACTCCAGGTCCAATTGTCACATGTTGCTCCTTGAGATTCTATAAATCGCTTGCGAGTCATATTCCTGTCAATCCTTATAATATCACCTGAGGTCTCTTAGGCCGGCTTAGGCATTCGTCACAACCCGACAAATAACTTTGCCCCAAGCAACAAGCTAGCATCAAACCCTAAAATAATCATCCAACAAATCCCTACAAACCGCCTGTAAAGGCTCCACCGATTGTTCGACCTTCATCCGCAACAACGCGCCCTGCCAACCGTTAAGCATCAAATCCGCCATGCTTTTCGCCGAGCGATCCAGCCGCACCGAACCTTGCTTTTGTCCGCGTTCCAATGCCGCTTGCTGCAAGGCACTGTATCGACCGACGGCATCCAATAAAGCATCGCGGCATAAGGGACTGGTGTCGCCAATCTCGCCCATCAGATTGCCCAGCAAGCAACCGCCTTTGAAACCACTTATAGCGACTTCGCCGATCAAGCCAGTGTAATAGGCTTTCAAGGCGGCCAAGCCGTCCGTTTCCGGGTTTTGCAAATGCCCGGACAAGCGCAGGATAAACGGCTCGATGTAGTGGTGTATCGCCTCGGCGGCAAACTGTTCCTTGCTACCGAAATAACTGTAAAACGAGCCTTTCGGGATTTGTACCGTGTCCAGAATCTCTTTTAGACCGGTGGCGTGGTAGCCTTTTTCCAACAGCAAGCTGACGCCCTGCTCCAGGAGTTTGTCTTTTTTGATCTGTTTGGGTGCCAATTTCGCCATGGGCCGCATTATGCGACCGGTCGTCTTATTTTGTAAATAAGTTTTTTCTAATTTAGAAAAATAACCGTTCGATCCTTACAAGTCGAGGTGGGAGACGGTGCTCTCTGACAATTTAAGCCTGTCAATTAACCGCTTTCGCGGCAACCTGACCTAGCTGATACGGCTTCTTACCCCATAACCCAGCACAGCAACCGCCAAACCTCAACAAATTAGCGCCTTTCGGCAAGGCAACTAGCGATTTTTCCCGCCTAATATGCTATTTTGAAGCCTCTGTTATTTTTCCCTACCCAACCAGCAACATGAGCATAAAATCAGACAAATGGATACGCCGCATGTCCGAGCAACACGGCATGATAGAGCCCTTCCAGGCCGGGCAAGTCCGTGAATCCGCGCAAGGCCGCATCATTTCTTACGGCACCTCCAGTTACGGCTACGACGTACGTTGCTCCAACGAATTTAAAATTTTCACCAACATCAATTCCACCATCGTCGACCCGAAAGACTTTGATGAAGGCAGCTTCGTGGATGTGAAATCCGATGTCTGCATTATTCCGCCCAACTCGTTTGCGCTGGCTCGCACCGTGGAGTTTTTCCGGATTCCGCGCGATGTACTGGTGATCTGCTTAGGGAAATCGACCTACGCCCGCTGCGGCATTATCGTTAATGTCACCCCGCTGGAACCGGAATGGGAAGGCCATGTGACGCTGGAGTTTTCCAACACCACCCCGCTACCAGCCAAAATCTACGCCAACGAAGGCGTCGCCCAGATGCTGTTTTTCGGCGGTGACGAAGTCTGCGAAACCTCATACAAGGATCGCGGCGGCAAGTATCAAGGCCAAACCGGAGTTACCTTGCCCAAGGCTTGAGTGCCCGATTCTTTAAACGCCACCTCACAATCCATTAAATACATGATGCCGACCAGTCAAACCGAGACGCTCGACCAGTATTATCAACAAGTTCAAGACATCATCCTCAAGCGCCAGGATTGGATTAGCGGCTTGCTACCGGCCAGTACCGCCGTCACCACCCACGGCAATTACACCGATGCCTGGGTACGGGACAATGTCTACAGCATATTGGCGGCCTGGGGCCTGGGCTTGGCATACCGCAAGGTAGACGGCCAGCAGGAACGCACCTATTTATTGGAGCAAAGCGTCGTCAAACTGATGCGCGGCCTGTTGACGGCGATGATGCGTCAAGCGGCGAAAGTGGAAAAATTTAAGCACAGCCAGGACCCGCTGGACGCACTGCACGCCAAATACAAAACCACCAGCGGTGAAGTGGTAGTGGGCGACAGCGAATGGGGCCACTTGCAACTGGACGCCACCTCCTTATTCTTGCTGATGCTGGCGCAAATGACCGCCTCGGGCTTGCGGATTGTGTTCAGCATCGACGAAGTCAATTTCGTGCAAAACCTGGTGCATTACGTCAGCCGGGCTTATCGCACGCCGGACTACGGCATCTGGGAACGCGGCAATAAAATGAATCACGGTCTGGCGGAATTGAACGCCAGCTCGATAGGTATGGCCAAAGCCGCACTGGAAGCGATGTCCGGCTGCAATTTGTTTGGTAAGGACGGCGGCCAAACCGCGATTATTCACGTCATCAGCGACGACATTGCCCGCACCCGAATTACTTTGGAAGCCTTGCTGCCGCGCGAATCTATCTCCAAGGAAGTCGATTCAGCGGTGCTCAGCGTCACTGGTTTTCCGGCCTTCGCGGTGGACAATAAAGCGCTACGCGAACGCACAGAAGGCTTGATAGTCGACAAGCTGCAAGGCCGCTACGGCTGTAAACGCTTCTTGCTGGACGGCCATCAAACCGTTCTCGAAGATCATCAGCGCCTGCATTACGAACCGAACGAATTGAAGCAATTCATGGACATCGAATGCGAATGGCCGCTGTTTTTCTGCTACTTATTACTGAATAAACTGTTTGCCGGTGATACTGAAGGGGTTGGTGATTATCGCCGCCGCCTGGAAGACTTGCTGGTGGAGCAGAACGGTCAATGGCTGTTGCCGGAACTTTACATCGTGCCGGAAAACGCCATCGCCGCCGAAAAACGCCATCCGCACAGCCAAACGCGCGTTCCCAATGAAAATGTCCCGCTGGTTTGGGCGCAAAGCTTGTATATTTTGGGCGGACTGTTGCAAGACGGTTTGATTGACCTGGATGACATTGACCCGCTGGGCCGTTACAAGGCCACCCGTCTGTACCCGAACTCCACATTGCAGATTGCCCTGCTGGCCGAAGACGAACAGGTGCAAGACGAATTGCGCGGGCGCGGCATCCCCTCGCAAACTTTAACTGAAATCGCGCCGATCCAAGTGCGAGACGCCAGCGAATTAGCCGTTGCTTACACCCAAGTAGGGCGCAACGACCGCATCGGACTCACTGGCCGACCCCTAAGACAATTACGCACGCTAGCCACTTCCAAGCTTTACGTGCTGGCGGGCGAGCCTTTATTGTTTTTACCGCAATTCATGAACCAAAAAGGTTTTTATATTGCCATGGACAACCAGTTGCTGATTCAACGGCTGCGTACTGAACTGGCCTACATTATCCGCCACTGGGACAATCCCGCTCAGCCCTTGTTGGTCATCAACATCAAGCACAACATGCTCGGCAACGAAGACCGCCAAGTATTGTTGGGTTTTATCGAGCAACTCAGCCAAGGCAATGTGCAAGGCACACCGGTGAAACTGGGACGATTGACTGATTTTGTGCAAACGGCCAGCCACGAAAAAATCGGCTACCTGCACGACTTCAGCTTTTCCGAAGCCAGTTGGGAAGAAGTGGAACGCCCCTTCGCTAATTTGCTGGCCCACGACGACCAAGCGCCGCAAGCGCTGGATAGCTTCGTATTGACCGAGTGGGAAATTGGTGACGACGGCCAATTAGTTAAGCAGTTGCGAGATAATCCCAACCTCTATGCCCAGCTGGAAGCCCTCACCTTACTCTGCCAACGTCACGGGCTTGATTACGACACCGGCTTACGCAACGATGATAACCAGCCGGGACGGGTGCGCGACTTGCTGGAAGAAGTCTATGTCCGCGCCGGCGACCGCCACGCCTGGAATGTGGTACGTCGCTGCGCCAGCTTACTGGGCAAATACGATATTAACCTGGAGCAAGCCGCCACGGAAATTTTGGTGCGCCAACACGGTCTGACCGTGGGCCGCGCTTACAGCGGCAAAGCCACCTTGCGCCGCCCCACCGACTCCTGGCAAATCCTGGACACTATCCGCACCTTTAACCCCAACGATAGTAGCCAGCAGATCATCGTGCAGGAACTGATTATCTACCTGGGTATGCTGATCAAGTTAAAGCCGGAATTGTTCGCCGACATGCACACCATTCGCGTCGGCCACATTCTGCAATTGATCATTGCCAGACAAAAACGCCTGAGCAGCACCTCTCTGGACCAGGCGTTTAGCGATATTTTGTCGCTGCCGCCACATCAGGTGGCGGACCTATTGCAGGAAACCCTGGAAGATTACAACAACAGCGAAAACCAGCTGGGGCAAGTCGAAACCTTGCATTGCGAAGGCCCGCAGCGTGATCTGACCGCCGCGCGCTTTCCGGAATCCATGAATCCGAAAGACCGCGGCGACGCCGACGACTGGTATGCCTGGCGTGAACAGCAAGGCAGCGTCGGCCGGGAAAACGAAGCCTTCTTCGCTGGCGTATGGGACTTGCTGCATCACTGCAAGGGTTTGATGGTCGGCGAAAAATACAACAGCAAGCGCCGGATCGACAGCGAAATCATGCTGGCACAAATGACCGCCGGCGAACAAAGCTTTAGATTACATATCAACCATATTCTGAATAAAATTCAGGCGCCGGTGTATCGGCAATTGAGCGTGGAAGCCCTGCGCGCGCTGGCCTCCATTGTCCGCGATTATCCCGACCTGTACATTGACGACACCTTGGTCACGGATATTTTGATCGGCCATGCGGTCAGAATTAGCTGGCTGCAACAACACCCGCACTACCGCGACCACTACGAAGAATGCGTGTCGCTGGCTTGGCAAGCGTTTTACCAACTGCCGCCGCATGCGCTGGCCAACGCGATACTCGATGCCTTGATCCACTTGCTCAACAACGCCACCCCAACCTCATGAGGACGCATATGATTCTAGCCGGCGACATCGGCGGAACCAAAACGGTTCTGGCCTTACTCGACAGACAAGCCGACGGCACGCTGAGCTGTTTGCAGGAACAAACTTTTGCCAGCGGCGAGTTTCAGACTTTTGAGGAAATTCTGGATCTATTTCTGAGCGACACCCCAACGGTGACATCGGCTTGTTTCGGCATCGCCGGCCCGGTCGTCAATCAACGCTGCCAAACCACCAACCTGCCCTGGCTATTGGATGGCGAACAACTCAAAGCTCGACTGGGCACCGAGCGGGTGAAATTGCTGAACGATTTGGAAGCCATGGCAATCGGCATGCTGCACCTACAGGAACAGGACTTCGTCGAACTAAATCCCAACGCCGAGCCGCAAACCGGCAATATTGCGGTGATCGCCGCCGGCACCGGTTTGGGCGAAGCGATGCTGCATTGGGATGGCGAACAGTATCACCCCATCGCCACAGAGGGCGGTCATTGCGATTTTGCCCCGCAAAACCCGCAACAAGATCAACTGCTGACTTTCCTGCGCGGCCGTTATCCTGCGCATGTCAGCTGCGAACGGATATTGTCCGGTATCGGCTTCAGTAATATCTACGACTTTCTGGTCCAAGCCCGCTTCGCCCCGCCCTGCCCGGCGGTGCCTGCACCCGCCAATGCCAGCGGCGTTGATCGCAATGCGCTGATTTCGCGCTTGGGCGTGGACGATGAAGATCCCTTGTGCCGCGAAACCGTGCGCTTGTTTGCGGAACTTTACGGCGCCGAAGCGGGTAACTTGGCCTTAAAAGCCTTCGCTACCGGCGGCGTATTCATCGGCGGCGGCATCGGCCCCAAAATCAGATCGGTGCTGGAATCCGGGGAATTTATCCAGGCTTTTGTCGCCAAAGGCCGGTTTCAGCCCATGCTCGCCAAGCTATCGGTCAAACTGGCTTTGAATCCGCGCACACCTTTGCTGGGAGCAATGCACTACTTTGCCGCGCAATAAGCATTTCGTATCAAGCTATAGAAAAAGGTACGGCAGCGTCGGAATCGGCTAGGCTTATAAATCAACCTTTTAAATAAGCCTTTGCTAGATTTACTTGCTAGCAGTGTAGCCGAGTCATGGTCCAACCCAAGCAGAAACAAGCCAGTTTGCAAAAATCGCTATCAATCCTTCAAGCCGCGCTCGACTCCAGCACCGACGCTATATTGGTAGTCGATCTGTTCGGCAAGATCGCCACTTTCAACCCGCAATTCATGCGGATTTGGGGCATCCCGCCAGGTTCTTTGAAGATCGGCGACGATGAGAAATCCCTGAGCTACGCCCTGAAACTGCTAAAAGACCGAACCTCCTTCCTAAACCGAATCGAAGAGATTTATAAATACCCTAAGCAACGTTACGCCAGCGAACTGGAGTTTAAAGACGGCCGCTTTATCGAAAGCTATTGCCAACCACAATATCTGGACGGGCAACCGGCGGGCCGGGTTTGGAGTTTTCGGGACATCACCGAGCAAAAAACCTCGCGCAGGCGCTTAGCCCAATTAAGCTTTGGTATGGATCAAATGCATGACAGCGCTTATTTGATTACCGAGAATGCCAGCTTCATTTATATCAACAACCAATCCTGCAAGGCTTTAGGCTATAGCCATCAAGAGCTGTTGCGCTTGAGCGTATTCGATGTAGACCCTTGCTTTCCGCGCCAAGTCTGGGCCGCGCACTGGGCGGAGCTGAAAATTAAGCGCTCGAACAAGTTGGAAACCATCCACAAAACCAAGGATGGCAGGTTGTTTCCGGTGGAAGTCGTGGCCAATTATTTTGAATACGCCAATGTCGGTTATAACTTGGCTATCGCTCGGGACATTAGCGAACGTAAGCGTATCGAAGAAGCCCTGCAACAGGCCGCACTGATTTATCAAAACAGCAGCGAAGCCATGCTGTTGGCAGACTCGGATGATCGCATCCTGACAGTCAACGCCGCCTTCACCACCATTACCGGCTACCAATCCGATGAAGTAGTCGGTAAGCACATTGGCATTTTAAACAGCAGCATTCACAGCGAAGCTATGTGGCAAGCCATTCAAAGCAAGGGTAGCTGGCAGGGCGAAATCTGGGACAAACGTAAGAACGGCGAGTTATACGCCAAGTGGTTAACCGTCAACACCATCTTTGATGCTCAACAGACCATGCAGCGGCGGGTGGCTTTGTTTTCTGATATTACCGAAAAGAAAAAAACCGAAGGCGTGATCTGGCAACAAGCCAATTTCGACCCATTAACCCAATTGCCGAATCGGCGCATGTTTTACGACCGGCTGAGTCAGGAAATCAAAAAAGCCCACCGGGAACACAAGCGTCTGGCGCTGTTGTTTATCGACCTGGACTTATTCAAGGAAGTGAACGACACCCTGGGACACGACATGGGCGACGAGCTGCTGCAAATTGCCGCCCAACGGATTTTGACCAGCGTGCGGGAAACCGACACGGTAGCCCGCCTGGGCGGCGACGAGTTTACTGTGATCCTGAGCGATGTCGGCGACCCCGACAACGCCGAGCGTATAGCCGGCAAGCTGTTGCACAAAATGACGGAATGTTTTCAGTTGGGTAACGAAATTGCTTATATTTCCACCAGTATCGGCATCGCTTTTTTCCCGGATGACGCCGACAACCTGAAATCGCTGCTAAAGCATGCGGACCAGGCGATGTATGCCGCCAAGCGCCAGGGCCGGAACCAATATTGTTTTTTCATCCCCACCATGCAGGAATCCGCACAAGCGCGGCTGCGGCTCAGTAACGACCTAAGACAGGCTCTGGCCGGGCAGCAGTTTTATTTGTGCTACCAACCCATCGTCGAACTGGCTACTAATACTGTACGCAAAGCGGAAGCACTAATCCGCTGGCAACATCCAACACGCGGCCTGATCAACCCGGCGGACTTTATTCCGATTGCCGAAGAAACAGGTTTGATCAGCAGCATCGGGAATTGGATTTTTCAGGAAGCCGCCGAGCAAACCAGTCGCTGGCGGCAATCGATACACGAAAAATTCCAGATCAGTATCAATAAATCGCCGGTCCAGTTTCGGAATGAACGCGACAGTCATCGCGATTGGCTGGACACACTGGAGGCGCTGAGTCTTTCCGGGCAAAGTGTCGTCATCGAAATTACCGAAGGCCTGTTACTGGATGCCAATAGCAGCGTGGCCGAGCAACTGTTGTCGTTCCGCGACGCCGGCATTCAGGTGTCGCTGGATGATTTCGGCACCGGCTATTCATCGCTGTCTTATCTGAAAAAATTCGACATCGATTATCTGAAAATAGATCAGAGCTTCGTCCGCAATCTGGCAGTTGGCTCCGACGACATGGCCTTATGCGAAGCGATCATCGTGATGGCTCACAAATTGGGCATAAAAGTGATTGCCGAAGGTATAGAAACCTCAAGCCAACGGGATTTGCTTACTGCGGCAGGTTGCGATTTCGGACAGGGTTATTTGTTCGCAAAGCCATTACAAGCTCAGGAATTCGAAAGATTGTTTGCCGATTGCAAGCTTTGAAAGATCGGCAGCGGAGGGAGTAAGGGAAGTATGCCAAGCAGGCATGAACATCGGAAACAGTTTAGTTGGGAGCCACCGAGAAAACACGTCTTCCGGTGGCAGCCGTTAATCAATCCGGATTGGATTGATTCGATGCGTCCTTAGTGAGCGGCGCTGTAAACTTTCATCATTTCTTTGTAAAGGTCCAGAGTCGCTTTCAAGCTGGCTACGGCGTTGGCATCACCTTTTTCGATCTCATCGCGGGCAACTTTCAGTTTGTCGCCAGCTCTTTGACGCAAACGCTCGGTTTGCTCATAACGGAACTCTTTTTGCGACTGGCGAACGTCGCCCAGTGCTTTCAAAGTACCTTCTTTGTCGCCTTTTTCCAACAAGCTTACAGCTTCTTCTACTTTGGCAACGGTAGCTTCACCGGCTGCACGTACTTTGGCGTCGCCAGCGCTGTTTGCATTAGCGGATGTGGAAACCAATGCTGCGGCGATCACCAAAAATGAAGCCAAGGTTTTTTTTACTGTGTTCATACAAATCCTATCAATTGATAACTAAGTGTTTTTTTAAACCACATTAAAATTACAAATTTATGACTGTATATTTTAATCCGGTTGCTTGCTCAAAGCCTTTTCATCCTACCATAGATTCTGAAAATATCAGCAAAACCGGGAAAAATAGCCTAATTACCACAAATATTAAGAGGTATAATTTATTGCGACGCCAAACCGGCAATATGTTTGATAAAGCCGGCTTCATTGACGAAGGTAATATCGTACATTCTAGTCAACCCCAACACCTGCTCATCACTAACACCCAAGACCAGTAACAGAAAGTTTTCCTTGGCAATATCCAGCCTGCGCCGCATTTTGCAGTACTTGTCGATAAACGAACGAAATTCTCCGGATTTACATTCTATAAATACCGGTATACGCCCATTAATTAGAAAAAACACATCCACTTCATATTTATCTTCATTGGCAAACTGAATATTAAAGCTTCTTAAGCAAGAGAAAAGCCCTTTGCTTTCGTAGAAATGTTTCAGCAATTTCATAAACACATACCACTCCAACCATTCACCATTAAAAAATCCGACAATGGCCGACATACTCTGTAACGTCAGATGGACTCTCTTTTCATTTTTATTATAAAAATACTTGGCGACAAACGAGAATTCGTAAAGGTTTTTACAAAAGCCGGTAATGGTTTTAATTTGATTTTGACTGTAATCGCTTAAATTCAAAACAACCGATGCGTAGTTATTTCTTTGGGCTTTCCTAATTCTATCCAGTACATCCTGCAAAACCGGAAAGTTATCGCCCAATTCAACCGCCACTTCATCATAAAAACCTTGCGTATCCAAGGCGTTATGATTTACTTCGACCTGGATATTTTTACGTTCGAACCAGCTGATGATGGGTTTGTACTGCATACTGTTAGTCATCACAGCAGTGTTGTGCAAATCCACCTCTTCGTCTTTAGGCAAGCGAATATCGGATGGCGCCATTTCCGTTACAGGATTACTCGCCTGTTCCAACTCCCGGTATTTAGCCAGTAGCACCCCGTATTTATCGATCAGTTTCTTCAAAAAAACCACGGTATCGTGAATTGCCGATGCTTGCCCGCAAACCGGACACTTAACCGTTTTGCCCACATGCTCGTTCGGCACTTCACGTAAATAGGCACAATTGTTACAGCGCAGAATTGCCATATGGCGTCCTTGAATATTTATTACGGTAATGACTGTACTTGGCTGAATTCAAAATAACCACGCAATCAGCTTGCACTAAAAACAGGCGTTAGCTCACTGAAGAGCCGCATCTTGACGCTAACAATCCACCCTGAATCTAACGGATAACGCCGGCCGCTGTGTCACAAATCACCCCATCGGTCTGGCAATTGTAGACATGCCTGCACAGACCTCAACCTGAAAATACGGCAAAAAACCCTATCTAACTGATATAAAACAAAAAACCAGATGCACGGGTTATTTTTGAATCTGGATCAAAATTTGCTGAGAAGTTTAAAACGGCTGCACAAGCCTTATCCCGCACTCTCGATCACAGGTGATTTATGAGCAAAATCGGCATTTTTTTCGGAACGGATACCGGCAGCACCCGGCTAGTGGCAAAAAAAATTTTCAGTCTGTTAGGCGATGAGCTGGCCGACAAGCCCAAAAATATCAATCGAGTAAAACCCGAAGAATTATTGCAGTACGACGCGCTGATTTTGGGCACGCCCAGTTATGGCATAGGCGACTTGCCGGGCCTGGGAGCCGGATGCCAGGAACGCAGCTGGCAAGAGTTCGTGCCTTCCCTGGACGGCGCCGATCTCTCCGGCAAACGCATCGCACTATTCGGCTTGGGCCATCAAGAACGCTACGCTTCGCGTTTCGCCAGCTCGCTGATCCAGCTTTACCGGGTGTTTTACGACTACGGTGCCGAAATGATCGGCCGCTGGAGTACCGAAGGCTACACTTTCGAACATTCCGACTCGATAATCGACAACCAATTCGTCGGCCTAGTGCTGGATCAACGCGGTCAACCGCATTTGACCGACGAGCGCATTCGAATCTGGCTGGCGCAAATCACGCCACAGCTACTGCCGGTCTTAGCGGAGGCCGCCTAAATGGTGGCCTCATCCCTAGCAGAGCACGATTCCGTGGATCTAACCCCGTTAGCCGACTGCTCGACTTGTACTTACCGGGATAGCTTATTGGCTGCCGGCACTTGCAAACCGGGCGACCGCTGTGTGGTCGCCGAAAGCGGCCGGCAAATCGACCGTTTTTTTAAAGTTCATCCGGGCTTCGCGCCGAATTACGCCAATGATCCGTTCTGGGAACGCCGGGCAATCGCCGCCCGCTATCTCCCCACCAATCATTTACGCCCGCTACTAACCGATCCCGACGAAGCGGTGCGCCGGGTATTGGCCTACCGCATCCCCGTTGACTGGCTACTGGAGCTGAGTCAGGACAGCGACAGAGAAGTCCGGGTCACCGTAGCTGATCGTCTGCCCGAAACGCAACTTGAACTGATGGCCAACGACCCGGATTATTTGGTGCGAACCTACGTGGCCAAGCGCTTGCCCGCCGGGCGGCTGTTCCGCCTGGTCGCCGACCCGGACAATGAGGTGCGCCGCACCGTCGCCGAACGCATACCCAGTGTCAGTTTGGGCTTGATGGCCGAAGATCACGAAGTCAACATCCGCCGCATCGTCGCGCAGCGCATGGACGTCGACGATCTGGTCATGATGAGTAAAGACGAAGACTGGACCGTACGTTACGAGGTGGCCTTGCGCGCCGAGCCGGAACTGCTGAAACAGATGCTCGATGATGCCGACGAAGAAGTCAGCTTTACCGCCCGCGAGCGCTGGGAAGCCCTAACCATGGAGACGGCGCATGCAGCAAACTGAACACATCGTCGGCCTGACTTATGCGGATCGATTGCGCATGGCGACCGAATCTCGCCATCAAGCGCTGCAGGAACAACTGGGTTCTGAATTGGCGGCCCTGACCTCGCTGATGGGGCCGATGAGCGACGGGCCGGAATGGCCGGCCGGCGCAGCCTGGCTGGCGGCACGGCATGGCCAGAACGCCTGCGTGATCTCGGATGGTTTATCCGATCCCTGGGTAGAGCGCGACCGCCCGGAAACCGGCCTGGGCCTGGAAGTGTTTATCGCAAGCCCGGATTCCGGCACCGCCACCGATGCGCCGCTCAGCAAACTCGCCGACACCTGGTTATTTCCTTTAACCGCCGAAGTCAGCCACACCCTGGCCGGCTTTCCGCGTTTGAGCGAACGGCTGTTGAACGGCGAGCTATTATCGATGGAATTCGCAATCGACCATATCAAGGACGGCCGTGGGCAAATCGGCGCACTGCTGGGCGCTAACAGCGAACCCGGCAAAACCCTAACGCTAGCGGGCGGCGAGATAAAACTGGTTGCCATCACCTTGCTGACCGGCAGCGAATTGAAGTATCTGCGCGGCAAAGGCGAACTAGCCCGACACGAATTAGCCGACAAACTGAAAACCGCCGGTGTCGGCCATCTGTCCTTACTCCACCGCCCTTCTCTGGTCTGATCTGTATGCCTCTTACGCCCGAAATAGACGCCTGGCTACTGGAAAATGGCTTTCAATTAGGCCTCAACCCACACGGCAAACACCCATTGATTCTGTCCGCCCAACAAGGCCGGAGCGACGTGCTGGCCTTTCTGTTGGAGCAAGGTGCAGATCTTACGGCGCTGGACGCTTACGGCAACAACGCGCTGTGGGCCGCATGTTTCGCCGAAGCCGGCGATTGCATCGGCTTGTTACTGGAAGCCGGCATCGATATTAACTATCAAAACCCGAGCGGCGCCAGCGCGCTGACTTATGCATCATCCAGTGGCAAGCACGCGGTGGTCAAGCAATTACTGGAAGCCGGCGCCGATCCGCTACTGACTACTCAGGACGATTTCAGCGCGCTGGATCTAGCCGCCAATCGCCAATGTTTGCAGTTGTTACGCAGTGCGATGAAAGCCGAGCAGGCATAGCGGAACCGGACATTATTCACTTTTACCCTAAATAGTGGCACTCTCGCGAAGGCGGGAGACCAGCAGCTACGCTGGAGTGGTTGTGCCGTCTCACAACCTTCCAGCATTACCTGCGCGTATCGGGATCGCATGCGCTAACAGCGCTACACCCGCATGCTTAGCCACCAATCTAAACCCTAAGCCGGAGTCCGCCTATTGCCGCGATCCCAGCGCGGGCATAGAATGCGGCCTTTCTCAACATACTCCGAGGACGCACCATGTCAGACTCTTATTGGTTTAGAACCGGCGAAGCCACCGTATTTTCCAGCGAAGGGCAAGGTACCGACGCCATGCCGGAAATTCTGATTGGCGACGTCAAAGGCCCGGCCGGCCATGCTTTTGCCAATCTGATGGGCCAAACCGCCGGCCACACGCGCATGTTTGCGATCCGCGCCACCAACCAACAAGTGCGTCCGGCCACCATCATGGTGCCGAAAGTCACAATCAAATCCTCGGCTTATGTCAATTTATTGGGCGGTCCGGTACAGTCGGCGGTCGCCGACGCCGTCATCGATAGCGTCGCCGACGGCGTCATTCCGCGCCTGCAAGCCAACGAATTGTGCATCATCGCCATGATCTGGATAGATCCCTCCTGCGCGGAAAACCCGGATTTGGACCGTAAGGATTTGTACCGCACCAATTACGAAGCCATGAAACTGGCAATTTCCCGAGCGATGAGCAACTCGCCGAGCATCGACGAATTGATCGCCAACCGCCACAAAATCTTCCACGAAATGTACGACCCGGAAACTGGCGAATCACAGTGGTAAGCTTGTAAAGCAAATCGTCAGGGAGCCGCGATAGCGGCAACCTGACTGACTGCTTGATCCATCATAGAAGCGTATTGTCCAAGCATCATCGCATTCACAGGCAAATCCGCCCGCTCTGCAGCCTAATCCCTTTGCCACCTCCAGCAAGCAGTGTTATTATCCCGCGCCGTATCCGCCCGCACCGCAGCGAGCGATTCGCGTCAACGGAGACGCAAGAGGCTGGTTTTCAAGGTTATACGTTCGCCCTCCGCTTTGTTAAAATCCGCCGATTTTTTGCCCTCGCGGCCAGCCCAGTTTGCTAGGGTGTAATATCCATGCCGCTCGTTCCAATTCCGCAGAGTTTGACCACATGCCAACCCAACCGCTCGAAACGCTGTTCCGCTCAGAAGTTCTCTCCATGTCGGCCTACCATGTCGCCGATGCCAGTAACTTCATCAAACTCGATGCCATGGAAAATCCTTATAGCTGGCCGGAAGACATTCAAACACGCTGGTTGGAATCACTGAAAACCTGCCCGATCAACCGCTACCCGGACCCGGAAGCCAAGGCCCTGGCGGCCGCATTACGCCGAGCGAACGGCATACCGGAGCAAGCGGCCTTGCTGCTCGGCAACGGCTCGGACGAGATCATTCAAATATTGCTGATGGCTCTGAGCGCCGATGCCGCGGTGTTGGCACCGGAACCCGGATTTGTGATGTACAAGCAAGTGGCGCAAAGCCTGGGCCTGCGTTACCTTGGCGTGCCGTTGCAGGCAAACAGTTTTGAACTGGACATGCCGGCTATGCGCGCAGCGATTGCCGAATCGCGACCTTCCCTGATTTTTATCGCCTATCCCAACAACCCCACCGGCAACTTATTCGATGCCGACGCCATCAAGGAAATACTCAGCCTTGCACCGGGCTTGGTCGTGGTCGACGAAGCGTATGCGCCGTTTGCCGACGCCAGTTTTATCGGCGAGCTAGGACATTATCCTAATTTACTGGTGATGCGTACCGTTTCCAAACTGGGGCTGGCCGGCTTACGCCTGGGGTTTCTGGCCGGCGATGCGGCCATTGTGGAGCAGCTGCATAAAGTCCGCTTACCATACAATATCAATAGTCTGACCCAAATCACGGTGGGCTTTGCGTTGGATCATGGCGAGTTTCTGTTAGAACAAACCCAAACGCTGCGAGCGGAGCGCGCTTTAGTTCTTCAAGCCTTAGACGAGACACCCGGCGTATGCGCCTACCCCAGCGCCGCTAACTTCATTTTGTTCCGCACCCTCAACAAAGCCGCAGACGATGTATTTGCTTCATTGAAGTCGCAAGGCGTGTTGATCAAGAATCTGTCCCCGCAAGGCGGGCTGTTACACAATTGCCTGCGCGTCACCATCGGGAAACCGGAAGAAAATCAAGCCTTTCTAAACGCGCTGGCAGTTGCTTTAAAGTGATAATTCTCAGCATCCGCAAACGCCTGAAACCCTTGAATAGCGCTGTCGCAAGAACAATTTCAATAATCACGGACAGTAGGGTATATTTGCTGAAAATTATAATAATCGATGTATCGCGATATACATCACATCATCAGGAGTGTTACTTATGAACCACGAAGGCGTCGATCATTCCAAACGCCAGTTTCTGACCTCGGCACTGTCGGTGGTTGGTGCAGTGGGTGCCGGCTATTTGGCCGTCCCTTTTCTCTCGCAAATGCAGCCCAGCGCCAAGGCCATGGCAGCAGGAGCCCCCGTCGATGTCGATATCAGCAAGATGGAACCCGGCCAGCTAATTCGTGTAGCTTGGCGAGGGAAGCCGGTGTGGGTCTTGAACCGGACGCCGGAGGTTATATCCACTCTGGCGACGTTGGACAGCAAACTGGCTGACCCGGTATCCAACGAATCCATGCAGCCGGAGAACAGCAAAAATCCGCTGCGCTCCATTAAACCGGAAATTTTTGTCGCGGTCGGCCTATGCACGCACTTAGGCTGCTCGCCTACGTTTCGCCCGGAAATTGCCCCTAATGATTTAGGCCCGGACTGGAAAGGTGGTTTCTTTTGCCCGTGTCACGGCTCCTGGTTCGATCTGGCCGGTCGTGTGTATCGCGGCGTTCCCGCCCCTACCAATCTTGAAATACCGCCTTATCGATATGAAACAGACAATCTGATTGTCGTGGGCGAAGACAGCGAGGCAGACAAAGCATGAAGCGTAAAATGAATCAATGCAGCGAATGGCTGCTGGAGCGCTTTCCACTCTCCGATTTGTGGAATGAACACATGGCGCACTACTACGCGCCCAAAAACTTTAACATCTGGTATTTCTTTGGGTCTCTGGCCCTGTTTGTGCTCGTCAATCAGTTCATCACCGGCATTTTGCTGACCATGAACTACAAGCCGGACGCCAAACTGGCTTTCGATTCGGTCGAATACATCATGCGCGACGTCAACTGGGGTTGGCTGGTGCGTTATATGCATTCCACCGGCGCCTCGGCGTTCTTCATCGTCGTCTATCTGCACATGTTCCGCGGCCTGATTTACGGCTCGTTCAAGCAACCGCGCGAACTGATCTGGATTTTCGGCATGCTGATCTTCGTCTGCTTGATGGCCGAAGCGTTTATGGGTTACCTGCTGCCTTGGGGCCAAATGTCTTACTGGGGCGCGCAGGTAATTATCTCCTTATTTAGCGCGATTCCAGTGATCGGCGACGAGTTATCGCTGTGGGTACGTGGCGACTATGTGGTCTCCGACGCCACCTTGAACCGCTTTTTTGCGTTTCACGTCATCGCTGTGCCGCTGGTATTGCTGATCCTGGTATTCCTGCACATCGTGGCTTTGCACGAAGTGGGTTCCAACAACCCCGACGGCGTTGAAATCAAGCAATCAAAGGACCCTTGGGGACATCCGGTCGACGGCATTCCTTTCCACCCTTACTACACCGTCAAGGACATCGTCGGCGTCGGCGTGTTCATGTTCTTCTTCGCCACGGTGATTTTCTACATGCCGGAATTAGGCGGCTACTTTCTGGAGCATGCCAACTTTATCCCGGCTGACCCATTGAAAACCCCGGAACATATCGCCCCGGTCTGGTACTTCACCCCGTTCTACGCCATTTTGCGCGCGGTACCGGATAAGTTTGCCGGCGTGATTGCGATGGGCGGCGCGATTGTGGTGCTGTTCATGCTGCCTTGGCTGGATCGCAGCCCGGTCAAATCCATCCGTTACCGTGGCGGTATCTTCAAAAAAGCCGTGGCATTGTTTGTAGTCGCCTTTATCGGTCTGGGTTATTTGGGTACCCAGCCTGCTACGCCAGGCGCCACGACGGTTGCGCGGATATTGACCGCCGTTTACTTCGGATTTTTCCTGTTGATGCCTTTATATACCCGCTGGGAAAAAACCAAACCGGTACCGAATCGCCTGACCAACCAGCCTAGCCTGGAAGATCGCATTCCCGCTCTGCTGGCCTTAGTCGATGAAGTCGTTGAGGTACAGCAAGTTCCCGACAATATGGGTGGCACTATCGCTAAGAAAAGGCCGAACTGGTCCGGCGTCTCAGCCGTGCTGATTCGTTTTGCAAAAAACCTAAAAAAGAGCCTGGATTAAGCCATGAAAAAAATACTCTACACTCTTTTGTTTTTGCTGCCTTTCAACGTGCTGGCCAGTGGCGGCGTCAAACTGGATAGCGCCGACATCGATTTGAGCGACAACCTGTCGATGGAGCGCGGCGCGAAGTATTACGTCACTTATTGTTTGGGCTGTCATTCGGCAAAACACATCCGCTACAAACGTATCGCGATCGATTTGAAACTGGATGAAGCGGAAGTTCTGAAAGTGGTGGCGCCTTTCGGGGCCGGCATTTACGATCAGATGCATTCAGCCATGAACGCGCACGACGCGGAAAAATGGTTCGGCACCACACCGCCGGATTTATCGCTGATCGCCCGTTCGCGCGGTGCCGACTGGCTATATACCTACCTGCGCAGCTTCTATGCTGAACCGGGAAAACCTTTAGGCGTTAACAACGCGGTATTCCCTGATGTTGGTATGCCGAATGTATTCTGGCAACTGCAAGGTACGCAGTCGGCAATTACGCAGAAAATCGACGGCCATGACGTGATTACCGGTCTGAAACTGGATCAACCCGGCCAAATGACACCCCAGGAATTCGACAAAATGGTCAACGATCTGGTCAACTTCCTGGTTTATGTCGGTGAACCGGTACAGTTGGAAAGACAACAAATGGGTAAATACGTGCTGTTCTTTATCCTGATGTTTATCGCTCTGGCTTATCTGTTGAAAAAAGAGTACTGGAAAGACGTACACTAACCACAGTTTGAGCGCTTTATATCAAACCGGTATCGGCTGAGCTGATACCGGTTTTTTTATGGCCGCGGGTTTAACAAGCAATCGATTTATAAATCCGGTTAAAATCTCGGTTAAACTCCCAGTATAGCCATGCGCTAAGCTCTAACGCTGGAAACAACTCTATCCTTGACCGTCGAAAGCTAATATGAAAAAAACTACGCCTACCTCCGAAACACCAGTCTCTACCGCTGAAAAGCCCGCTCCAGCGAAAGCGACTAAAAAATCCCCTACCAAATCCGTTGCCGTTAAAACAGCACAAGAAGCCTCCGTCGCACCGGGCAAAACCAAAGCTAAACCCAAAGCAACTACAACGCCTAAAGCCGTAAAAACAACGGCTGAAGCACCGGCTGCCCCGGAAAGTATCGAAAAAGCTCCGGAAGCTGCCGCTGCCAAAGCAGCCACGAAAAAAGCCAATCCAAAACCAAAGGCCGCCAAAGTAGAGTCTAATGTAGAAGCCGAGCCAAGCGGCACTGAGTCAGCCGAGATTTCCATGCTCGAACGCATAGGTTTGACCGCTGGCGTTATCTGGCATCATTTGGCTGAAAACGGCGCGACACCGGTTGCCAAATTAGTTTATGTACTTCAGGAGGAAGAGGCCGTCATTCAAAGAAGTATCGGCTGGTTAGCTCAAGAGGACAAAATCACGCTGTCGGCCAGAGGTGGTGACCAAGTCGAAACCATCGTGCTGAAGGGCTAGTATTTGCGACTGAGAAAATCGTTCCTCGCGCAACACTTAGCCGCTTGCCATGAAAATAACGATTGTTGAGGCATAAAGACCTCTGGCTTTAAACGACAAGCAACAGACGGTCAATTGCGAGAGCCATCCAAACCTCAGCAATGACCGAATAAGCGCACTATCAATTATTCGGAGGATAAACAATGAAAAACATTATTTTGGCAATCGTAGCTTTATTGTTCTTAGGCCAAACGGCGTATGCGGCCGACGCAGATTGCGCAGCGAAGGCAACTGAAAAAAAGCTGGCCGGAGCCGCCAAAAATAGCTTTCTTAAAAAATGCGAGAAAGACGCCAAGATCGCTGCCGCTAAAGCCAGTTGCGATACAAAAGCGGCCGAGAAAAACTTGAAAGGCGCGGCCAAAAACAGCTTCACCAAAAAATGCGTCACTGACACAAGTAAATAGCACTTTCGATAAACGCGAGTCCTCCGTCCCGCAGGAACGCCAGCAACGAATATCTGCTTGCCCCCATAGTTGCAATCACTCCGAAAATACGTTTTTTGTGAAATGACGTGTTTCAGTCCCACTGACACATACGCAACAGCTATTAACCCCGCGCCTCAATAAGCTCGCTCCCGCAAAGCCGGGAGCCCAGTTGCCGCACTGGAGCCCCTCTTCTCCTGAATGACGACCTCAAGAAACTCAAGAAGCGGATTAACCATAGCGGTTTCGAGAAGACCGCCTTACCTCACCCAAGCAGCAACAGCCCATCGATAGAAAATTTTTCCGGTAACGAAAAAATTATTTGTTCTGCATTTGTTTTAGTTGTATGCTTTATCAAAACAAACACAGAACAAATATGACGCTTACCCGTAAACAACAAGAAATTTTCGACTTCCTGCTACAAAACCAAGAGCGATTCAGTCATCCGCCGACATTGGAAGAATTGTGCGCGGCGATGGGCTTGAAATCACGCGGTTCATTGCATAGCCAGATTAAGGCGCTAATCGATGCCGATTTGATCGAAGCGCCGCAGCGCAAGCAACGCGGCATCCGCCTGACCGAACACGCCAAATCGCTGGTCAACAAAACCGAGGCATCCGGCATGCTGCCTTTTGTCGGCACCATAGCCGCCGGCCGGCCGATAGAAGCGATCGAAAACATTTCTTATATGGCAGTGCCGGAAGAATTGAAAACCGAGAACCCTTGTTATGTACTGAAAGTAAAGGGCGATTCGATGCAGGAAGAAGGCATCTTCGACGGTGACTGGGTCATCATCGAACAACGCAGCCATGCCCGTAACGGCGAAATCGTCGTGGCATTGGTCGAAAAAGCCGAAGCAACATTGAAATTTATTGAGCAGTATCCACACGAAACCCTGCTAATCCCCGCCAATTCCACGATGCAGGCCATGCGTTACCGGCCCGAGCAAGTGGAAATACAAGGGGTATTAGTCGGACAAATGCGTAGCTATACCAACCACCATTAGGAGGAGATTATGCTTCATCAATCCGTTCATATGCGCGATCAAAAAGCCAATCAAACAGCCATGCTGAACAGGGCGGATCGACAGGCCGCCATCAACATGATCGAGGAAATTACGTTGGTAGTGGTGCTGTGGGGCGTGTTTTTACTGGCTACCGGCTGATGTTCGTAACCATAAGCTGCATGGCATGGTCACCTGGCACCCAGCACGATGTATAAGCTGAGTTTTTATGTGCCGGTGAGCCATGCCGAACAGCTGAAACAAGCGTTGTTCGAGCAGGGCGCCGGGCGTATCGGCGATTATGATAGTTGCGCCTGGCAAGTGCTGGGAGAGGGCCAATTCCGGCCTCTTACCGGTAGCGAACCCTATCTGGGCAGTATCGGTAAAATTGAGCAGGTCGCCGAATATAAGATAGAAATGGTCTGCGCCGATGATTTGATAAAAACGGTGGTGCGAACCTTGCTGGCTTGCCATCCCTATCAGCAGCCAGCCTACGAGGTTTATAAAATCCTCAGCATCGCAGACTTATCCTAGCCTGTTCAAATCAGTTTTAGGATCTGTGCACAAGCTGATTCCATTGGGATTCGAAGCCATCCAGACGAAATCTATCGATTGCCACTCGCTGGTAAAATGGCCTATCGTCGGCTTTTATGTCTTGATAGACCCGTCATTCCCACAACCGGAATCCAGTTTTCGAACTTACCGGCTTGCAGCTTTCGTGGCAACACAAAGCAAAGATGTTTGGGACATTCGTTGGAATTTCCTTAATGTCCCCCACTATCCTCATCGCCCTCCTTCTTGGTGATTTCTTCCAAAGCAAGACCGCCGGCCAACGAACTGGGTTTTTTGGTCGCCGACCCCAAACCTTCGCTCAAATTGATTTTAAGTTTTAAATTGTTCGGCGAATCCGAATTGCGTAAGGCCTCCTCCAAGGTAATCACGCCGCCTTTATAGAGCTTGAGTAAATGACTGTCAAAAGTCTGCATGCCGATATTTTCGGATTTTTCCATCGCTTCCTTGATGGCGTGAATATCGCCTTTATGGATCAAATCGCTGACCAATTTCGTGCCCAGCAAAATTTCGATAGCCGCCACCCGCTTACCTTCCACGGTGGGCACGAGGCGCTGGGAAATAAACGCTTGCAGATTCAAGGACAAGTCCATCAATAACTGCGGACGGCGCTCTTCCGGGAAAAAATTGATGATTCGGTCCAAAGCTTGATTGGCATTATTGGCGTGTAATGTGGACAAGCACAGATGCCCGGTTTCGGCAAAAGCCAAAGCGTGTTCCATGGTCTCCTGACTGCGAATTTCGCCAATCAGAATCACATCCGGCGCCTGCCGCAGAGTGTTTTTCAATGCATCCTCATAACTGAGGGTATCGACACCCACTTCGCGTTGATTGACCAAGGATTTTTTATGCGGATGTACAAACTCGATAGGATCTTCGATGGTAATGATATGCCCGGATGAGTTGCTATTGCGATAATCTATCAAGGCCGCCAAGGACGTGGATTTACCGGAACCGGTGCCGCCAACAAACAAAATCAGCCCGCGCTTTTCCATGATTTTATCTTTGAGGATTTGCGGCAAGCCCAAGGCATCGGCACTGGGAATATCGACCTTGATGTTGCGAATTACCAAGGCATGGCAATTGCGCTGTTTAAAAATATTCACCCGAAACCGTCCGATTCCTTCTTCGGTGATCGCCAGATTCATTTCCGGCACCTGTTCGAAGGCGGCGCGTTGCTCGGCGTCCATGATGCCGTCGGCAATTTCCTTGATGCGCTCACGGCTAAGTTTGACGTTTTCCAACGGTTTTAAGCTGCCTTGGAACTTGGCCGCCGGTGGAGCGCCCGCCGTCAGGTAAAGGTCCGAACCATCGTGTTGGACGAGGATTTTTAGATAGTCTTTAAATTCCATGCGGGCGGCTCTCGAATTGATAATGCCCAAAGTGTAGGCCAATCCGCCCACAAGTGAAGCCGGGACGCTATTCGCTTGCTTACCCAAAAATGCCTGTTAATTTCTTCGCCGAAAAATGTCGTAGCTCGTTTATGCTTGCCTTCCCAAACCATTACTAATTCGTCGAGATGCCAAACCGCCGACTCAACTTGAGTAATTTTGCCCATGAAACCGACTTGCTGTACGGGATCATCGACAGCATTAAAGAAGCCGTCATCGTTTTCGACACGACCCACCAAATCATCTGCGTCAACCGCTCCGCCGAACTTTTGCTGGGGATTGGCTCAACAGCCGATTGGCAGAATCAACATTACCTTTTTTCCGCTGACGGCAACACGCCTTTTCCCGTTGCGCTTTTACCGTGTTTCAAGCCCGTTGGCCCAGGTATGGCGGAAGCTATCGAATTAACCGTAAGACGCGCAGACGGCAGCGATGTCCGCGTCAGCGTCAGCGGTCGAGGTCTAGCGGACCGGCATGGCACTATATCGGCATGGCTAACAATACTTTCGGATATTTCGTTGCCAAATAACCCGGAGAAGGCGGCCGAAGTTTTAGAGCACCAACAGAATTTGCGTTCCGTACTCAACCATATGCCGGCGATGATCGGCTACTGGGACAAAAATCTTATCAACAAATTTGGCAACAAAGCCTATGAGGAATGGTTCGGCTTTACCTCCGAAAACTTACTCGGCAAACATATTCGCGAAGTCATCGGCGATGAACTATACACGCTGAATAAGCCGTTTATCGATGCCGTTCTGAAAGGAGAACCACAGTATTTTGAGCGCACCATCGTCAATGTCGCGGGCGCAGTTCGCCATACCCAATCCGCCTATTTGCCGGATGGCGCAGCAGGGCAAGTAAAAGGATTTTTCGTCTTGGTGACCGACATTACCGCATTGAAGTCTGCACAAAAACGGGTTAGCGAATCGGAAGCCCGTCTGCGTGCCATGTACGATAGCTTGCCGTTCTTGGCCTGGATGAAGGACAGAAACGGGAAATATATTCAAGCCAACAAACATTGGCTAAACGCCGTGGGCATCGACCATCTGCACGATTCAAACGATGTGACTGATTTCGATATCTGGCCGGAAGGCCTGGCCGAGCATTACCGCGCGGTTGACAAAGAAGTGATGCTGACTCGGCAACAAATATCGCTGACCGAGAGAGCCTTCGACGCTGGACGGGAAACCTGGACCGAAACGATCAAAGCCCCCATCGTCGACGATAAAAACGATGTGCTGGGCACCATCGGTCTGGCACGCGATATAACCGAAAGCCGCAGCGCGGAGGAGCGACTCCGCAATTACAGCGAACGCTTGAGCTTGGCCACCAAAGCCGCCGCAATCGGTATTTGCGAGTGGGATCTGGCGTTGGGCGTCGGGGATTGGGATGAACGCATGTACGAAATGTTCGGCATTCCTGTGGGAACGCCCATAGACTACCAAATCTGGTCTGCCTTGGTGGTGGTTGAAGACTTACCGCGCACCGAAGCCACCCTGCGCAAGCTGATTCGAGACCAGCAGGAAAAGCATTGGGAATTTAGGATTCGCCGGCAAAGCGACGGCGCCTTACGCTTCATTCAGGCTTCAGCGATCATAGCCGGCGATCCCAAGAGCGGCGGGCAAAAAATCGTCGGGGTTAACAGAGATGTCAGCAATTTTAAGTTGATCGAAAATGCCTTGCGCGAAAGCGAAGCACATCTGGCTCACGCCCAAGCCCAGGCGCATTTGGGCAGTTGGTCCTTGAATCTTAGAGAACATTCTCTGAAATGGTCTGACGAAAATTACCGCATTTTCGGCATGCCTTTGGGCACGCCGATAAGCTACGAGCGCTTCTTGGAATGTGTCCATCCGGCTGACCGACATTACGTGCGCCACGCCTGGGAAGCGGCCATGCGTGGCGCGCCTTACGACATCCAACACCGTATCGTGGCGAACGGTAAAATAAAATGGCTGAGGGAACGCGCCGATCTGGTATTTGCCGGGGATGGCAGTTTCGTGCGCGGCATAGGCACATCGCAGGACATCACCGAACTGAAAATAATAGAAAAAGACCTGGAATCGTCCCGCTTGCAATTACGGCAACTGGCCGCTCGTCGGGAAAAGGCCCGTGAAGAAGAACGCAAGCACATGGCCCGTGAAGTTCACGACGAGCTGGGACAAATGTTGACTGCCCTGCGCATGGAAATGTCGCTGCTGCGCATGAAATTCGCCATCAACAACCGGGAGCTGGCCGAACAAATCCGCAACATTATGGAATTGCTGGACCAAACCATCCAGGTTACCCGCGACGTGGCAACCTCCCTACGTCCCTCGGCGATAGAAATGGGAATTGTGCCGGCTTTGGAGTGGCTGGTAAGGAAATTCGCGGAACAATCCGGGATTCAGTGCGATCTGTTGTATCCGGAAGATGATTTCGATATGGACGAGGAATGTGCAATCGTGATTTTTCGCATCGCCCAAGAATCGCTGACCAATGTGCTGCGGCATGCGGCAGCCAGCAAGGTAAAAATTGCCGTCAATTTGGATAAGGACCACTATTGCCTGAAAATTGACGATAATGGTCGTGGTTTCGACACCCATGCGCCCACTAAGACCAAGTCTTTTGGCCTGATCGGCATACGTGAACGCTCCTTGATGTTGGGCGGAGAAACCAGTATTTCCAGTGCCCCGGGCCAAGGTACCTCTATCCAGGTACGTATCCCGGCTAACCCTAAAAGACCAGAACTATGATCCGATTAATTATTGCCGACGACCATGCCATTGTGCGGGGCGGTCTGAAACAACTATTCGCACTCTCCACCGATATTACCGTCGTCGGCGAAGCCGAAAATAGCCAGCAACTGTTGAGTTTTCTCGATGAAAACGCCGTTGATCTGGTGCTACTTGATCTGACCATGCCCGATCTTGGCGGCGTGGAGATGATCAGCCGGATTCGCAGCCAATATCCGGCATTGCCCATCCTGATTTTGAGTATGCACAACGAATTGCAAATCGTCTCGCGTGCATTAAAAACCGGTGCGAATGGCTATCTAACTAAGGATAACGACCCGGAAACCTTACTGACAGCCATCCGCCGAGTCGCCGGTGACGGCCGATTTATCGACCCTAAACTCGCCGAAAAAATGGTATTTGAATTCGAGAGCTCCGAGCCAAGCAAACCGCATGAAAAACTATCCGAACGCGAGTTTCAAATCTTGCAGTTACTGGCTAAAGGCCAAAGCCTGAACGACATCGGCAGGGACCTGGCAATCAGCAACAAGACTGTCAGTACATACAAAGCCCGGCTGTTTGAAAAATTGCACATCAGCAATAACGCCGAATTGATCCGCTACTATGATGCACACCGCCTGAACATGTAGTCCTATGCCCGCATAAGCCGGAAATAGCCTACAAAAAATTACATTTTTACCTGCCTGAAATTTCGGATTAACTGATATTCAGCCGCTCTACATTTAAATATGATGCAGGCTCCAGAATTTTGAATGCATCGGGGTTCATCTATGCAAGTATCGGTAACAGGTGAATGGTTTGAGGTGACTATCCGTAACACGTTGGAGTTTGCAAAATGCCATGAATTACTGGCGTCGTGCAAGGCTCACACCAAAGTCAATACGCGCGCCGGCGCCAGGATAACACTCGAGAATATCCCTACATTCAATATGTGCGGCATCGCCACCATCTCGCTAATCTGCGATTGGATGCAGGCCGGCGTCGAGCTGAATCTGCAAGGCTGTGGCGGCGACGTACATCAGATTTTCGATACCGGCATATTCGATAAATACTTCAGCAAACACACCCCCTACATTCGCACCACCCACCATGTGCCAGGAGCGCACAAAGCCGCGTTTAGCCAAGGATTGCCCGATACGCAAAACCCGCCCACGGTTACGTCCGGACCAAACCGTGCTGGAAAATTAGCGTGAAAACACCATTTTTCGACTTTTTCAGTGCGGGCGGACTGATGCCGCACGGGTTTTGCCTAAAGTGGACGCCCGGCCTGCTGTGGTCGTATGTGATTTCCGATGCCTTAATCGCTCTGGCCTATTTCGCGATTGCCGTCATTCTGGCTTATGTCGTATCACAGCGCCGAGACCTGAAATTTCGCGGCATCTATTTGATGTTCAGCTCATTTATTCTGGCCTGCGGGGCATCGCACTTGATGTCCATCTTCCTGATCTGGCAACCCTTGTATTGGTTGGATACCGCCATAAAAGCCTTGACGGCGACCATCTCCCTGGCAGCGGCAATATTGCTGATCAAGTTGGTGCCGCATGCATTGAAACTACCGAGCAATCGGCAACTGGCAGCCGAAATTGCCGTGCGCACGCAGGCGCAACAGGATCTACAGGAAAGCGAAAGCAAGCTAAAAGCCCTCAGCCAGCAACTCATCAGCCTGATAGAAGCCATTCCCGACGCTATTTTGTTCAAAGACGGCGACGGCCGCTTGTTATTCGCCAATGAGCACGCGCAACAGTTATTCCGATTTGACGGTATGGATTGGCAGGGCAAGACCTATCTGGAACTGGCCGATCAACAGCCGGACGCACTGGACAAGCATATAAAACTATTTTCGGATGAAGAAGCGGTATGGAAGGCCGGACACTTGATCATGTTCGAAGATCATATTCTCAACGACGAGGGCCGCTCGATCGAAATAGAGGTACGCAAAACGCCGATTTACCAGGAAAACGGCCAACGCAAAGGCATGGTGGTGATTAGCCGGGACATCAGCAACATCCGCTGGGCGGAGAGCCAATTGCGCATCGCCGAGCGCGCTATCGAGTCCCAGGAAGGGATCATGATTACCGACGAAAATAATATCATCTTGCGCGTCAACAACGCCTTCACCCGGCTGACCGGTTATCAGCCGGACGAAGTCATCGGCAACAAACCCTCGATTTTAAAATCCGGCCGCCACGGCCAAGAGTTTTACCGGGAAATGTGGGCCGCTCTGAAGCGCGAAAAATTCTGGCAAGGCGAGGTGTGGGACAGGCGTAAAAACGGCGACGTGTACCCGAAGTGGCTGACAATCAGCGTAGTAACCGGCGCGGACGGCCACACTTGCAACTACGTGGCGGCCTTTACCGACATTAGCCAGCACAAGGAAGCGCAAGCCGCCATTCACCGCCTGGCTTATTACGACCCGCTCACCGACCTGCCCAATCGCCGCCTGTTGCAAGACCGGCTACAGCAAGCCTTACACAATAGCCGTTGCGTGGGCAAACATGGCGCGGTGTTGATGATTGATGTCGATAATTTCAAAACGATTAACGATACCCAGGGCCACCAAATCGGCGATCAGCTACTAATAGAAATTGCCTCGCGCCTAAAGTCCTGCGTCCGTCAAGGCGATACCGTTGCCCGGCTGGGCGGCGACGAATTTATCGTGCTGCTGGAAAATCTGGGCAGCGCGCAAGCCGAGGCAACCGCGAATGCCGAAGACGTTGCACACAAAATATTGTGCGCCATCAATACCGGCATGTTGTTAAACGGTAAGGAACATCTCGGCTCCATCAGTATCGGCATTGCCATATTCGACGAACACAACAACTCGTTCGACGACACGCTGAGGCGCGCCGACGCGGCGCTGTACCAGGCCAAGGATGCCGGCCGCAACACGCTGCGCTTCTTCGATCCACAGATGCAGGCCTTATTGGAATCGCGCGTACTGCTGGAGTTCGATTTACGCCATGCCCAGGCCCAAGATCAGCTAAGCCTGCATTACCAACCCCAGGTCGATAAAAACGCCCAGATTTTTGGCGCAGAAGTGCTATTACGCTGGAAACATCCGCAAAAAGGCATGATTTCGCCGGCCGAGTTTATCCCGCTAGCCGAAGAATCCGGCTTGATTCTGCCCATCGGCGAATGGGTGTTGCAATGCGCCTGCGAGCAACTCAAGGCCTGGGAACAGAATCCGCTCACCCAGCATTTACAGCTTGCCGTCAATGTAAGCGCCAGACAGTTCCGTCAAGCCGATTTCGTCGAATCGATCTGCCGAATTCTTAACAACTCGGGCGCCAACTCGGCAAAACTCAAACTGGAATTGACCGAAAGCATGGTATTGCACGATGTCGAAGATGCCATCGAAAAAATGCAAACGCTGAAATCATTGGGCGTACGTTTTTCGATGGACGACTTCGGCACCGGATATTCCTCACTGAGTTATCTAAAGAAGTTGCCGCTTAGCCAACTCAAAATCGATCAAAGCTTTGTGCGCGACCTTATCGTTGATCCTAACGATGCGGTCATTGCCCAAACCATTATCGGCATGGGCCACAACCTGGGCCTGAATGTGATTGCGGAAGGGGTGGAAACCCAGGATCAACGCATCTGCCTGGAGCGTATAGGCTGCGATGCCTTTCAAGGCTACCTGTTCGGCAAACCCATGCCCTTACCTGAATTCGAACGTGTAATACACAGCTTGAACCGGGCGATTCGACCGGAAAACATCCGCAACGGCAGCTAAATGGCCGTCATTTTAAGCCCTCATTGATTTTCTACACGACTTGGCGACATGGCATGTTTGATCATCCATCTGCCGTTTCACTCACTCTTATAACAATAAATTTAACGGGGGAAATCTTATGTTCTTAATGAACTGGCATTCGGTGGGAGTCAAAGTGGTAGCAATAACCACGGGCATACTCTTCGTCCTGAGCTTGGGCTTGTTGTTGATGTTTGCCAACATCGAAAAACAAAAACTGATAGACCGCAAGATTGAATCGTCCCGGCAATTGCTGCTGCTTTCCGAATCGATTCGCGACAATGTAGCCAAAAATTGGGAAAGCGGCCTTTACTCGCCGGAGTACCTCCGGCAGTTGGTGCAAGGCAAGGATGAAGCCAGCCGCCGGTCGTTGATTATCGCGACCGTCCCCACCGCCAATGCCTGGGACGTGATAGAAGCCAAAGCCAAGGAAGGCGGTTTTCGTTTTAAAGCGCCGGCACTGAATCCGCGCAATCCGCCCAGAAACATGCCGGACCAACTGGAACAACAGGTTTTGGACAAATTCAAAAAAGACCCGGCGCTAAGCGAATACAGCATGGTCGACGAAGAGAAACAAGAAATTCGCTATTTCAGACCGGTGAAAATGACCAAACAATGCGAGCTTTGTCACGGCGACCCGCAAACCTCGCAAGCCTTATGGGGCAACGGCAAGGGCCAGGATTTACTCGGTTATGCCATGGAAAACCGCCGGACTGGCGACTTGCACGGCGCATTCGAAATCATCACTCCCTTTAGCAACGCCTTTAGCGAGTTGAAGCAAACCGTGTTTTACGCTGTCGGCTTTTTGGGTTTGACGCTTTTAATCATCGGTATCACCGGTTATCTGGTGATGAGTAAAATCATCATCGGCCCACTGACTGCATTGGCGCTGAACCTGCAAGCCATTTGCAGCGGAGACGGCGATTTGCGCGCCAGGCTCAGCGCGTCGGGTAAATCCGAGTTTGCCTGGGTGGCTTCCAGTTTTAATGCCTTCGTGAAGAAAATCGCCAAAACCGTTGAAGAAATCAGCGTGACCAGCGACCGGCTGGCGCAGGCAGCCAACAAACTGGCAACCATCACCCAATCCACCCAACAAGGCGTAGAGCGGCAATTGCAAGAAACCACGCTGGTGGCCAATGCAATGAAACAAATGACATCGACTGTACAAGAGGTTGCCAAAAACGCGGTTAAAGCATCCGAAGCCGCCGAAAATGCGGACCGGGAAGCGACGTCAGGCAAAAATATCGTCACGCAAGCAGTTGGCGGTATTAACGAATTAGCCACCGAAGTGGAAAATGCCGCCAATGTGATTCACGATCTGGAAACCGACAGCAACAGCATAGGCGAAGTATTAAGCGTGATTCAGGGCATCGCCGAGCAAACCAATTTATTGGCGTTGAATGCGGCGATTGAAGCCGCCCGCGCCGGCGAGCAAGGCCGCGGCTTTGCAGTGGTGGCGGATGAAGTCAGAACTTTGGCCAGCCGCACGCAAAACTCGACGCTGGAAATCCGCCAAACCATAGAAAGGTTGCAAGGCCGGGCGAAACAAGCGGTTTCGGTGATGGAAAACGGCAGAAAACGCGCCGCCTCCAGTGTTGAGCAAGCCGCTTCGGCAGGTGATTCGATCAATACCATCAGCGAGAGAATATTTACCATCAACGACATGAATAATCAGATCGCCACCGCCGCAGAGCAACAGACAGCGGTCGCGGAAGAAATTAACCGTAATGTCAGCAATATCAGCCATGTGTCCCAAGAAACCTCCAGCGGCGCCAAACATACCGCCGATGCCTGCCATGAGTTGCTTGAGCTGGCCAATCAATTACGGCAGACGGTTGGCCATTTTAGAATTTAAAGCCATCGCTTCGCCGGCCGTCAGCGGCCGGCGAATCACCGACCCACCAAGGCAAACCCCTGATTTTTTGGTGGATTTTCCAGCCGAAAGTTGCCCAATTAATTGTTTGCCCTCGTTGCTGACAGCCGCATATTGCTGAAATCCACAGTATAATGCGGCGTTTTTCCTGCTAGACATCTGAGTTATGAGTCAACAAAGAAAAGCGGTGGCGCTGATTTCCGGCGGCCTGGACTCCATGCTGGCTACCCAAGCCATCCTTGAGCAAGGTATCCACGTCGAGGGCATCAATTTTTTCACCGGCTTTTGCGTGGAAGGCCACACGCATGCGATACGTAAGCAAGACGCCGACAAGGTCAAGCGCAACAACTCGCTGTGGGTGGCCGAGCAGTTGGGTATCAAACTGCATATCATCGATGTTATCGAAGAATACAAAAACGTCCTTCTAAACCCAAAACACGGTTACGGCGCCAACCTGAATCCCTGCCTGGATTGCAAGATTTTCATGGTCAACAAGGCCAAACAGTGGATGGTGGAAAACGGCTTTGATTTTATCATCACCGGCGAAGTGGTCGGCCAACGGCCAATGTCGCAGCGCAAGCAAACCATGCCCATCGTCGCGGCCCAGTCCGGTGCCGACGATTTACTGGTCCGCCCCTTATCCGCGCAAAATTTACCCGCCACCTTGCCGGAACGCGAAGGCTGGATCAGCCGTGAAAAAATGTTCGGTTTTAGCGGTCGGTCACGCAAACCGCAAATGACCTTGGCGAAAGAATACGGCTTTACCGACTACGCCCAACCCGCCGGCGGCTGCTGTTTCTTGACCGACGAAGCCTATTCGTTGAAGTTGGTTGATCTATGGAAAGCGCGCGGCGAACGCGATTACGATCTGGACGATGTGATGCTGCTGAAAGTGGGCCGGCATATCCGCCCCAAACCACATTTCAAAGTCATCATAGCGCGCGAAGACGGTGAAGCCCGCTTCATGAGCGGTTATAAAAAAGAGTTTATCAGCATGAACTGCGCCAGCCATCGCGGCCCACTGGCCTTAATCGACGGCACGCCCAGTGAAGACGATTTGCTGCAAGCCGCGCAGATTACCGCACGCTATGGCCAGGGCCGCGAAGCCGAGCAAGTGGAAGTGACCATCCGCGACCGGGAAGGCAACGAGCGCAATGTGTTCGTTAAACCTTTGCTCGCCGACGAAATTCCGCAGGAGTGGTTCGTATGAGTGGCCATGTTTTGAACGCCCGCCGGCTGCTCTGCCCTTTGCCGGTGATCCGCACGCAGGACAAGGTAAAAACCCTGGTGACAGGTGACGTGCTGACTGTTGAATGTACCGATCCTGGGGTGATGCAGGATATTCCGGCTTGGTGTCGGATTAATGGGCATCGGGTTTTGGATACACGAGTTGCCGATGGTGAGTATGTGATTGTTTTGGAAGTGGGCTAAGTTGTTTGGTTGGTTGGTTGGTTGTGTCGCTGTCGCGACGGGTTGATTTGATGTCGGTTTCACGAAAAACGTCCTTGTTTTTCGCCCTTCGGGTGCTAACGCATGCAAATCGGCTATCCTGCCGATTTGTCGGCCCGACGGCCGAGTGACTTTTCTTTGTTTGGCCAAAGAAAAGTCACCAAAAGAAAAGCCACCCGGATGCCGTTTTTTCCCTGCGCTCCGTAGCTTTCGACGGGGATCGACAGAAGGGGCTTCCTGCCCCTCTGTCGATGTGCGGCATCCATGCCGCACCCCTGCGGGCTATTCCCGCCGAAAGCCCCGGTGCTCGGCGCGGCATACGGGATTAAAACCGTCGCGATATAAAGAAATAGTTTATTTGCGGATACGGATGATATACAGAAACCATTTAATAACTTATTAAACCGAAATAGTGGATGCAATAAAATGATGGAGGATCAGGATTTAATCAACGACTACGCAGAACGGTCATTACGATATACTGCTGACGAGGATTATATTGCCGCAAGAATGAGTTATAAGGCAGGATTAATTGAACCATTTTTATGGTCGAGCCTGCATTCAATAGAAAAATACCTAAAAGCTCTTTTACTTTTCAAACGAAGACCTGCGAAGGGTTTCAAACATGACATTGTCCGTTTGCTGGACGCGGCAATTGCAATCGAAGGGCTTGATTTACGACTTTCCAAAAAGGCAAAGTCGTTTATTGGTTACATAAATGAGTTTGGCGAAAACCGTTATTTTGAAGGAGCGGCATGTTTAAAAGAATGCGCTCTTGACTGCCTTGATGAGGTTGTTTGGTATATTCGTAGGTATTGCTACGACGAAAGTGCTTATGAAGGATATAACCTTCGAAAAATTGAGTCGGCAGACTTAGAGAAAAACCCAAAAGAGTACCGCCTATCGGGAGGGCTTTTGGAAAAAATTGTTAAAGAAAAGCCTATTGCCTATAGTTATCTTGTTTGGGATAACTTCTTTTATGGCGATGAAAACATTGACAGAGATGATATACGAAGAAAGCAATCGAAATTCTCTGTTATAAACCCGCCTTTAGCCTACTTCGGTAAAGAAGCATTTGAAACTCTGAAGGAGTTTGTCGATTTCTCTTATGACACAAAGCAATATTTCAAAGAGAACGCCGAATAGGTACGCATTACTTATCTTGTTGAACTTAAAGCCCTGTAGGGTGGGCACGGCTGTTTGTGCCCACGCGAATTTATAGCTATCGACTCAACAAGGTGGGCAGAAAAGCGTTGCCCACCCTACATTTGAACGTCGCATTAAGGTTGATAGCACCAAGCGCATCTGATTTACGGGATGGTTTTTTCCCGTATGCCGCGCCGAGCACCGGAGCTTTTGGACGGTATAGCCCGTAGGGGCGATGCAGGGATGCATCGCGTTGCCGAAGGGGCAGGAAGCCCCTTTCGGCAACCCCGTTCAAAAGCTTCGGAGCGCAGGTAATAAGCGGCGTCTGGGTGTCTTTTCTTTTGGGTACTTTTCTTTGGACAAGCAAAGAAAAGTACCTCGGCTGTCGGGCCGAGACCCGACATCAAATCAACCCGTCGCGACAGCGACACAAAATAGAACAGCTAATTAGTATTAACAGGTTACAACAATGGCAGTAGGACAAATCGACTTCCCCACCATGCATGCCGTAAAGGGCATCAAACTCGGCACCTGCAATGCCGGCATCAAGCAAACTGTCCGCGACGATATTTTAGTCATCGAAATGGCGGAGGGCGGCAGTTGCGCGGCGGTGTTTACCCAAAATGCCTTTTGCGCGGCGCCGGTACATATCGCCAAAGCCCATTTATCGCAAAACCCGCGCTGGTTGCTGGTCAATTCCGGCAACGCCAATGCCGGGACCGGTAAGCAAGGCCTGCAAGATGCCTTCGCCTGCTGCGCCAATCTGGCCGGCGAAGTGGAGGCCTTGGCACAACAGGTGTTGCCGTTCTCCACTGGCGTCATCGGCGAACCGCTGCCGGTGGAAAAACTCACGGCGGCATTGCCGAGCGCTGTCGCAAACTTGTCTGAAGCACATTGGGATAAAGCCGCGCGCGCGATTATGACCACCGACACCTTCCCCAAGGGCGCTTCGATCATCATCAATATCGCCGGCCATCCGGTGACGATTACCGGGATTTCCAAGGGTGCCGGCATGATTCAACCCAATATGGCTACCATGCTGGGTTTTGTGGCTAGCGATGCCCGTATCGAGCAATCGCTGTTGCAACAGTGTCTGAGCGCGGCGGCGGAAAAATCCTTTAATCGGATTACCGTGGATGGTGATACCTCGACTAACGACGCCTGCGTATTGCTGGCCAGCGGTAGTAGCTCGGCACCGGAAATTCTGGCCGACAGCGCGGAATATGCAACCTTCGCCGAGGCCGTGATGGCGATTTGCAAACGCCTGGCGGAGCTGATTATTCGCGACGGAGAAGGTGCGACCAAGCTGATGCGCATCGTCGTCGAGCAAGCCCGCGATAGCGCCGAGGCGGTGCAAGTCGCTAAAACCATCGCCCATTCTCCGTTGGTAAAAACCGCCTTCTTCGCCAGCGACCCGAACTGGGGACGGATTCTGGCAGCGGTCGGCCGGGCCGGTGTCGAAAACATGGACTTGGATAAAATCGAAATTTATCTGGGTACGGTGTGCATCGTCGAAAACGGCGGCAGAGCCCGCTCGTACACCGAACAGGATGGTCAGCGCGTGATGAATCAGGAGGAAATCGTCGTCACGGTCAGACTGGGACGAGGCACAGCTAGCGAGGAAGTGTTGACCTGCGATTTTTCCTACGATTACGTGAAAATCAACGCCGAATACCGTACCTAAGCGGCTAAAAGTATGTCAAGCAATAATCAGCGTCTGCATGTTGCGGTCGGCGTAATCCGCGACGGCGACGGCAGGATTTTGATTACCCAACGCGCCAAACACGCGCATCAAGGCGGCTTGTGGGAATTTCCAGGCGGCAAACTGGAAACAGATGAACCGGTACAGCAAGCACTAGCCCGTGAGCTGGCGGAAGAAGTTGGTATTCAGGTAGAAACCGCAACACCGCTGATCAAAATCAACCACGATTATGGCGACAGGCATGTGTTGCTGGATGTTTGGAATGTCAGCGCCTTTGCCGGCCAAGCCAGAGGCTGCGAAGGTCAGGCGATGCGCTGGATTGATGCCGAGCAACTAAAGGAGTTTACCTTTCCGGCCGCCAACACCCCCATCATCGCCGCCGCGCAACTTCCGCATTATTACGCCATCCTGGAAGGCCGCAGCGCGACGGAAGCGCTAGACAATTGCCGGCGGATTTTGGCAAACGGTGTCAAGCTGCTGCAATTTCGCGTCAAGTCTTTACCTATTGCCGATTTGCAAACTGTCTTCGAGCAGGTTTCTCAGCTTTGCCGGCAGCAACAGGTTAGCTTGCTGGTCAACGCCGATTTGCCTGTCGATACGGTTAATGCGCAAGGCCTGCACCTGAGCAGCCGCACCTTGCTGGCTTGTCATGAACGGCCAAACGGCTATCGCTGGGTAGCGGCATCGTGTCATAACCTTGAGGAACTACAACACGCGGCAGCGCTGGGCCTGGACTTTGCGGTTTTAGCGCCCATCCAAGCGACCGCATCCCATCCGGACGCCACGCCGCTAGGCTGGCAGACTTTCACCGAATTGCTCGAGCACATCAATTTACCGGTGTTTGCCTTGGGTGGTTTGGGGAGGCACCACCTGAACCGAGCCCTTGCCGCCGGCGCTCAGGGCATAGCCGGCATCAGCACCTTTTTAGCGGCAGATTAGCAGGATAAAACCCGGCTTAGTAGGATTCGAAATCCGAATTTTCGCCGTCTTCGTCAAGCAGTGGCGGACCGGGGATTTTATGGGCTTCGGTAGCCCAATCGCCCAAATCGATCAATTTGCAACGTTCGGAACAGAACGGCTTGAATGGTTCGGCGGCTATCCAGGCTACCGGCTTGCGACAAGTGGGACATGCCACCATAGTCGGGGTATTCGCGGTCATCAGAACATGCAGCGGGTCAAAGAAAATTCAATATCGTCCAACGTCTGGCTGGGCCGGTTTTCGTCAACCGATGGATTCATAAACCGGATGCTGAACCGATGCTTGCCACCGCTGATTTCGGCAAAACACGGGGTGTCAGCCGCTAAGCCAACTCGAAGCAATTGCACCGGATGGTTTTTATTGTCCAGCGCCAATTGGAAAAATCCGGCCTTGGCAAGTTCCTGGGTGGGCACGCTGCTTTGCCGAATAAAACCCAGGATCAAATCAATCGCTACCCGAATATCCACGAACGGTTGAGTCCAGCGTTCCAGGTCTTTTTGCTGCTCGGCTTCGTGTTGCTCCAGCCAGTAATGAAAAGCCGGCAAATCGAAGGAACAGCTGCCGCCGGGGATGGAGTTGCGCTGCGAGATACTTTGAAACAAATCGCTTTCCATCACGCTGATGCCAATTTTGCCGTTGGCGCTATACAAATTACGGCTGGCTTGATTCAGCTCGAGCAGTATTTCCTGCAATTTCTCATCATCAACGCCATAGCTATGCGCCAGTTGATTCAATACTTTGGTGTGCCTATCCAGCTCTTTGATCAACTCGGATTTCAAGTCGCTGCGGCTGAAGATCATCAAGATGTCGAGTAAAACCGAAATGGCGGCGCGTTTATCGAAGACCGAAGCGCCCAACATGAAGTGACTGAGCTGTTGAAAGAGTTGCTCCAAGCGCATAAACACCCGAATTCGTTCATTGAGAGGGAATTCGTAGATAGTTTGTGTATTCAAGCCGATTGTGTCCTGACGGTGGCTAATAAAGTGTAGGAATTGTGCAGTCTTTTAACCTGTTCTGCAAGTTGCTCCGGGCCGGCGATATTCTCGATGACATCGTCCGCTTTGCTTAAACGTTCTGGCCGCGACATTTGGCTGTCGATGATGGCTTGCACTTGCTGGCGAGCAAGTTTATCGCGCGCGGTAACCCGGGCTATTTGCAAATCCACCGGGCAATCGATCAATAAAACCCGATCCACGACATAAGGATTTTTCGACTCCAGCAGCAGTGGCACGGCAATTATGCAATAGTCGGCCGTTAACTCGCGGACATCCTCCGCGATCTTCCCGTACACCAAGGGATGCATGATGCCATCCAATTCACGCTTTTTGTCCCTATCAGTGAATACCGCATCGCGCAGTCTGGCGCGATTCAAGCTACCGTCCTGGTTAAGCATCTGTTGCCCAAAAGACCTGGCGATCAGCGACAGAGCAGCTTCTCCCGGCTCGACCAACTGTCGGGCAATCAGATCTGCATCAACAATAGGAACGCCAAATTCGGCAAACAACCGGCAAACCGTGGATTTACCGCTGCCTATGCCGCCCGTCAGACCAATCTTCAGCATCGCCTACAAACCGGCAGTATGCAGATATAAGGCATTCAGCTCCGGTCCGAACAACATTGCCAACCAGCCGGCCATGGCCAGATAAGGCCCGAAGGGTATCGGTTTGCCGGCATCGCGTTTGCCGAACACGATCATCGCGATACCGATGACCGCACCCACCAAAGATGACAGAAGAATGATCAACGGCAGATATTGCCAGCCCAGCCAGGCCCCGAATAGTGCCAGCAGTTTGAAATCGCCGTAGCCCATCCCTTCCTTGCCGGTCAGCAATTTAAAAAGTTGATAAACGCTCCACAGGCTCAAATAGCCAGCCACCGCGCCGATGATCGCGTCGTGGCTATTCGTGTATATATCAAACAGGCTTAACAACAGGCCCAGCCACAGCATCGGCAGCGTGATCGAGTCCGGTAATAATTGCTGATCGATGTCGATAAAACTCAATGCGATCAAACACCAGGTCAAAGGTAATGCAAACGCTAAAGCCCAACCGTAACCGAAATGCCAAGCCACCACAGCAGAACATAAACCGGTAAACGCTTCGATAAGCGGGTAACGGATGGCGATTTTCACCCCGCAATGTGCGCATTTGCCGCCCAACAACAGGTAACTGATGACCGGAATGTTTTGATAGGCTTTGATTTCGGTTTTGCACGACGGGCAATGCGAGGCCGGCAACATCAGGTTGAACACTTCGCTTGCTTCATCCTGTGGGAGCTGCAAATATTCCCGGCATTCGCGCCGCCAACCCGTCTGCATCATCACCGGCAAACGGTAGATAACCACGTTTAGGAAGCTGCCGACCAGAAGGCCCAGCACGCAAACGACGCTGATCAGAAACAGCGGATATTGTTGTAGAGTGGCAAAAACCATGAGGAAGAGAGAATATCCGTAATTCGGCCCCGGCGCTCGGCCCAACGATGGCAAGCAACCAGGGAATAACAAAAACTAAATAGCCGCGCCCAACTTGAAGATAGGCAGATACATCGCGACGATCAAGCCGCCGACCAGGATACCCAGGATCACCATGATGATAGGCTCCATCAAACTGCTCAAGTTATCGACCAGGTTATCCACTTCTTCTTCGTAAAAGTCGGCTACTTTGTCCAGCATCGCATCAATGGAACCGGACTCCTCGCCGATCGCCACCATTTGCACCACCATATTCGGAAACATGCCGGTGGTCTCCAAAGCAAACTTCAATTGCTGGCCGGTGGAAACGTCGTCGCGCACAGCCATCACCGCTTCGTAAAATAAAATATTGCCGCAAGCCCCTGCCACCGAAACCAGTGCTTCAACCAAGGGTACGCCAGCCGCAGACATGGTGGACAGTGTTCTGGCAAAACGAGCGATGGCCGATTTTTCCAGGATCATCCCGACAACCGGGATTTTCAGCAAAGTCTTATCCAGAAAATGGTTAAACGCCTTCGAGCGCTTTTTAAAATAATTGAACACGTAAGCGGTAATGGCGATCACGCCAATCACCGCCCACCACCATTCCTGCACCCACGCCGACAGCTCAATAACAAATTGGGTAAATGCCGGTAGGTCGGCGCCAAAGCCTTTAAACAAATCCTCAAACACCGGCACTACGAAAATCAGCAAAATCGCGGTGACGATAAACGCCACGACCAACACTGCAATCGGGTAGGTCAATGCTTTTTTAACCTTCTTTTTGATCGATTCGGTTTTTTCTTTGTAGGTGGCAATCTTATCGAGCAAAGTTTCCAATACCCCGGCATGTTCGCCGGCTTCGACCAAATTGCAGAACAGCGCATCAAAATACAGTGGCTTACGGTTTAAGGCCTGGGCCAGGGTATCGCCACCTTCCACATCGGCTTTTATCGATAACAGCAACTCCGACATACTGGCATTGTCGTGTCCCTTGCCGATAATGTCGAACGATTGCACCAAAGGCACACCAGCGGCCAGCATAGTCGCCAACTGCCTGGCGAACACCGCGATGTCGCCGGGCGTGATTTTCTGCACTCTGGCACCGAACAAGGGCTTGGACTTGGCTTTGATACCGATGACCCGAATGCCCATCCGCCTTAATTCGGTGCGCGCAATGACCTCGCTCTTGGCGCTGATGGTGCCTTTGGTTTTCTTGTTTTGCCTATCGAAACCGTCCCAATTGAACTCGATTTGTTCGTCTTGCTTTGCCATGATTATTCCTTGGTGACCCGGTCAATTTCTTGCAGCGAGGTAACGCCTTGCTTAATTTTTAACAGCCCCGACATTCTTAAATCGTTGATCCCTTCACTTTTCGACAATTCCGCCATTTGCATGGAATTACCGCCGTTCAAAATCAGCGCACGCATTTTTTCGGTGATAGGCATTACCTGGTAGATCCCTACCCTGCCCTTGTAACCGTTATTGCAATGTTCACAACCCACTGGACCGTAGACTTTAAACGTACCGATTTCCTCCTGCTTAAACCCGGCCGACAGCAAGGTGCTTTCCGGATAATCAACTTCTTGCTTGCAATGCTCGCATAAGCGCCGCGCCAGCCGTTGTGCCATGATCAAAATCACCGCCGAAACAATATTGAACGGTTCTATGCCCATTTGCACCAAACGGTTAATGGTTTGCGGCGCATCATTGGTATGCAAGGTAGACAACACCATGTGACCGGTTTGCGCCGCCTTGACCGCGATACTGGCGGTTTCCAGGTCGCGAATCTCGCCAACCATGATGATGTCCGGATCTTGCCGCAAAAACGCCCGTAGCGCTTCGGCAAAGGTCAGGCCGGCCTTGGGATTGACGTTGACCTGGTTGATGCCTTCCACGGTGATCTCGACCGGATCTTCGGCGGTGGAAATATTGGTTTCGATGCTGTTCAGAATATTCAGCCCGGTATACAGCGATACGGTTTTACCGCTACCGGTCGGCCCGGTGACCAACACCATGCCGTAAGGCTTGTGGATCGCCTCCAGAAAATTTTTCTGCTGCTCGGGCTCGAAGCCGAGTTTCTCGATGCCAATTTGCGCACTGGTCGGATCGAGAATCCGCATTACCACTTTTTCACCGAACAACGTCGGGCAGGTGTTTACCCGAAAATCGATGGCCCGGTTCTTGGAAATCTGCATTTTGATCCGGCCGTCCTGCGGCACCCGCCGTTCGGCAATGTCCATTTTCGACATGACTTTCAGCCGGGAAATAATCCGGTTGGCAATGCCCACCGGCGGACTGGCCACCTCCGATAAAATACCATCGGCCCGAAAACGGATACGGAATTTCTTCTCGAAAGGCTCCAGGTGTATGTCCGACACCCCTCGTTTGATCGAGTCCAGCAGGATTTTGTTCACAAAACGGACGATAGGCGCGTCATCAATATCCGAGCCTATTGCTTCGTCGGCCGGTTTGCTGTCGTCGCCTGCGGAAATATCGATATTATCCAGATCGTCGTCCAACAGATCCTTCATCGACGTATCGGCAGCCTCCAGCGCCGTGTCTATCATGCGGATCAGCTTGTCTTCTTCAACCAGAATATTTTCGGTGTTGTGCCGGGTATGAAACTTGATCTCGTCCAGCGCCTGAAAATTGGTCGGATCTGCGGTGGCGACAAACAAGCGGTTGCCGCGCTTGAATAAAGGTAAGGCATGATGCTGGCGAATCAATTTCTCGCTGACTAGTTTGATCGGCAAGAATGAAGGATCTATGGCATCCAGATCGAAAAACGGCACACCAAACTCCGCCGAAGCCAGCATAGCCACGGTTTTGCTGTCCGCATACTTATGTTCCACCAAATAGCTGATAAACGCTTGTTTACGCTTCTGCGCCTCCTGCAAACAGGTCGCCGCCGATTCCTCGGTCAACAAACCTTTTTGAATCAGGCATTTGACCAAGCCGCTGAAATGGATGTTAGTGGGTGCTGTCGCCATGAAAAAAAGTCTGGATTGGTTTTACTGCAACTAAGTGCTGCAACTATAGATGAAGTAAGGATTTTATCCAAACTCATCAAGCCATGCCCAAGACTTTAACATGGCTATATTGGCATGCCGCCAAGCGCTGTTTTTAAGCTGGCGATCATTTGGAACGGCCGGCGGTGCCAAGAACAGCACCGCCGACGAAGGGGACAAGAATCAGATTTCGTGATAAATCGCAGCACCTTCTTCCAGGAACTGCTTGGACTTTTCTTCCATACCAATTTTCAAGGCCTCGGCTTCTTCCAGACCTTTTTGCTCGGCGTAATTGCGCACGTCCTGGGTGATTTTCATCGAGCAGAAATGCGGACCACACATCGAGCAAAAATGCGCGACTTTTGCGGAATCCTTCGGCAAAGTTTCATCATGGAAAGAGCGGGCTTTTTCGGGATCGAGCGCCAAGTTGAACTGGTCTTCCCAGCGGAATTCGAAGCGCGCCTTGGACATGGCGTTATCGCGGATCTGCGCGCCGGGGTGGCCTTTGGCCAGATCGGCGGCATGCGCGGCGATTTTGTAGGTCACAATACCTTCGCGCACATCCTGCTTATTGGGCAGACCCAAGTGTTCTTTCTGAGTCACGTAGCACAGCATCGCACAGCCGTACCAGCCGATATTGGCAGCGCCAATCGCTGAAGTAATGTGGTCGTAGCCGGGCGCGATGTCGGTGGTCAACGGTCCCAGGGTGTAGAACGGCGCTTCGTAGCAATCTTCCAATTGCTTGTCCATGTTGACCTTGATCATTTGCAACGGCACGTGACCGGGGCCTTCGATCATGGTTTGTACATCGTGTTTCCAGGCGATTTGAGTCAATTCTCCCAGGGTTTCCAGTTCGCCGAACTGCGCTTCGTCGTTGGCGTCGTAAATCGAGCCGGGACGCAAACCATCGCCCAAGGAGAACGACACATCGTAAGCCTTCATGATTTCGCAGATTTCCTCAAAGTTGGTGTAAAGGAAACTTTCGGTATGGTGAGCTAGACACCATTTGGCCATGATGGAGCCGCCACGCGAAACAATGCCGGTGAGACGCTTGGCGGTTAAAGGCACGTGATGTAGACGTACCCCGGCATGGATGGTGAAGTAATCCACGCCCTGCTCAGCTTGTTCAATCAGCGTGTCGCGGAAGATTTCCCAAGTCAGCTCCTCGGCTTTACCATCGACTTTTTCCAGGGCTTGGTAGATCGGCACCGTGCCGATCGGTACCGGCGAGTTGCGCAAGATCCATTCGCGGGTTTCGTGGATGTTTTTGCCGGTGGATAAATCCATGATGGTATCAGCGCCCCAGCGGATGCCCCACAGCATTTTCTCGACCTCTTCTTCGATAGAAGACGTCACGGCAGAGTTACCTAGGTTACCGTTAATCTTGACCAGAAAGTTGCGGCCGATAATCATTGGCTCCAATTCGGGATGGTTGATGTTGGCGGGGATGATGGCGCGACCACGGGCAACTTCGGAGCGAACAAATTCCGGTGTGATGAAGGACTGGATATTAGCGCCGTAGGAAAAACCGGGGTGCTGACCTTGGTAACGGTCGCGCATTGCTTCAAGATTTTGGTTTTCGCGGATGGCGATGTATTCCATCTCAGGAGTAATGATGCCTTTACGGGCATAGTGCATTTGCGAGACATTGTGGCCGGATTTGGCACGACGTGGATTACGGGTCAATTCGAAACGTAAGTGCGCGGTTTTCGGGTCGTGTAAGCGCTCGTGACCATACTTTGAGGTCGGACCTTTCAATAATTCTGTGTCACCGCGCTCCGCAATCCAGTTACCACGAATCGAACCCAAGCCTTTATGTAAATTCACATCCACATTAGGATCGGTGTAAACACCGGAGGTGTCGTAAACATAAATCGGCGGATTTTTTTCCGCACCGAAGTGCGCCGGCGTGTCCGACATGCTGATCTTACGCATCGGCACTTGAATATCCGCGCGACTGCCCTGAATATAAATTTTCTCGGAAGCGGGGTAGGAATCAATTCTTACGCTACTACCGGTATCGGTAGTAATCTCATTACGGACAGCGCTCATGCTTATCTCCAAAATCTCAATAAATCGCAAGCGCAGGGAAGATAGGGCTTTCCTACGCCGGTGTTAACCGGTTCAGGTTCGAAGGGTTTTTCTCAGCTTTCCGGGCTTGCATACAGCGGAAAGCACCCCTAGCCTTTCAGGTGACTTGCTAAGTTAAATGATAATCGAGCCAATTGCAAGCGCAGCGCCAAGCTCCCAAGGCGCAAAAAGCTTATAAAACAATGGGTTTTAAAGCTCATCAATCCCTCCCGGCGCTCTTGCTATCATAAGCATTCACAGCCAAACCAGAGCATATGCCGCCGCAGCAATCAACGCACTAAAAAACAGGAGAAAACATGGCATCCCAAAAAAAGCAAAGCAAACGCCTGCTGAACGACATAGAGGACTCAGTAAATCAGTTAGTATTTTTGACCAGCGATTTGAGTTTGCTTGCAGACACAAACAGACTGGCGCTAAACCTAAAAACAAACATCGAGACATTAAACCGCCAATTAGCCGGCTTAAAAAAAGCAGAATTCAACGCCACCCTGGCAGAATCGGAGATACTGGAGATATTGGACGAGCTAATCGATAGCGATCCGATCAGCACACTGGAACAACGACTGTTTGTAGCTCATGCTGATCAAGAATCGGGCGAAGTAGGCGAGTTTTTCCAACAGTTGCTCGATAAAATCGAAAAACTGTATTCGCCGCTACTATCGTCCATCCAGCAACTAACTGCGATGCCGGATAAGCTGTAAACGCTCAGTGACTGCGCTGCACCGAGAAGCGCGCCAACTCTTCAAGAGCCTGTTTGTAATCGGAATCAGGCAGGCATTGCAGTGCGGCAATCGCCTTTGCAGCGGCCCTGTCCGCACATTGCTCTGTGTATTCTATGGCATTGGTGGCCTTAACTACTTCATAGACATCGTTAAACGCCTCGCGCGAACCTTGCCGGATCGCATCGACCACAATTTTAGCCTGCTGCTCGTTCCCGTGCTGGATGGCATAGATCAACGGCAAGGTAGGCTTACCTTCAGCCAGGTCGTCACCCAAGTTTTTACCCAGTTCTTCGCTATTGGCTTTGTAATCCAATGCATCATCTATCAACTGAAACGCCACGCCCAATTGCTGACCATAAACCGCCAACGCTTCTTCCGTAGCCGGGTCTGTTGCAGAAACGACTGCCGCCAAACGGGTGGCCGTACTAAACAAAATGGCGGTTTTACGGGCAATGACTTCTAAATATCTGGCTTCACTGGTCTCCGGGTTATTGCAATTCAACAATTGCAGCACCTCACCCTCAGCAATCGCGGTGGTAGTTTTGGACATAATGGCCATCACCCGCATGTTATCGGTGCGGACCATCATTTCGAAGGCACTGGAGTACAAGTAATCACCTACGAGCACGCTAGCCGCGTTGCCCCACACCGCATTCGCCGACTCCTTGCCGCGCCGCAGAGCCGATTCGTCGACCACATCGTCGTGCAACAACGTCGCGGTATGGATGAATTCGATCACTGCTGCCAAAATCAGATGATGGTCATCAACCTTGCCCAAGGCTTTTGCCGCCAACAGCAACAGCATCGGTCGTAATCTTTTTCCGCCATTACCGATTATGTAATGCCCAATTTGATTAATCAGCACAACATCGGAACTCAGTTCCTCTAAAATCAACCGGTCGACGGCTTGAGTTTCCGCACTGGTTAAATTTTTGATGGAATCGAAGTCTATAGTGACTGACGCTGGCGTTGAAACTTTAGCTATCATGTGATGTTGTGAACTTGTCGCTCGTTAGCGTATAACGTGAATAACCGGTCATGCTATGAAGAATACTGATTAGTGTCAATAGTACTCCCTGCATAGGCCTGTTAGACAGCAGGCTTCCCCTGGAATTTTAGTTTGACTGTGACTTAAATAAAAAATATAATCCTCTGTTCACTATTAACAGATTATGCTTGATGGAGCTTACGCTGATGTATGCGGTAATTCAAACAGGTGGTAAACAGTATCGGGTCGCAGAGGGTACTACCTTAAAAATAGAAAAACTTGAGTTGGGCGCAGGCGACAGCGTAGAGTTCGACAAAGTACTGATGGTCCAATCCGGCGACTCCGTAAAAGTAGGTCAGCCATTTGTCGAAGGCGGCAAAGTGACTGCAACCGTGGTTTCCCAGGGCAGACACAAAAAAGTCAGAATCATTAAATTCAGAAGACGTAAGCACCACATGAAACAAATGGGGCATCGTCAATACTACACAGAAATCCAGATTACTGGCATTTCTGCTTAATATAACGAGGATAAGAAATGGCTCATAAGAAGGCAGGCGGTAGTACTCGTAACGGCCGCGACTCTCAGGCTCAGCGCCTCGGCGTAAAACGTTTCGGCGGTCAAGTTGTTAAAGCCGGCAACATTCTGGTTCGTCAACGCGGCACCCAGTTCCACCCTGGCACCAACGTAGGCATCGGCAAAGACCACACCTTGTTTGCAACAGTCGATGGCAAAGTGGTTTTTGAAGAAAAAGGTCCTAAAAACCGCAAATACGTCAGCATTGCAGCAGCGTAAATTTCTTTGGCTGTGCTGATTGGCACAACTAAAAATAAAAGCCTCGTTTTCAGCGGGGCTTTTTTGTTTATACCGGTAGATTATGAGATTTGTTGACGAAGCGGAAATCCGCGTAGAAGCAGGCGACGGCGGCAATGGCAAAGCCTCATTTCGCCGTGAAAAGTATATTCCCCTGGGCGGCCCGGACGGCGGCGACGGCGGCGACGGCGGCAGTGTTTATCTGGTAGCCACCGAAAACGTCAACACGCTGGTGGATTTTCGCTATCACTCGGTACACCGAGCCCAACGCGGACAAAACGGCGGCAGCCGCGATTGCACCGGCAAGAAAGGCGACGACTGCTTCGTCCCGGTCCCACCCGGCACCATCGTTTACGAAGCCGACACCGGCGAAAAAATCGGCGATCTAACCAAACCCGGTCAGCAGCTATTAGTCGCCAAAGGCGGATTCCACGGCCTCGGCAACACGCGCTTCAAAAGCAGCGTCAATCGCGCCCCGCAACAAACCAGCAAAGGCTCGGCCGGCGAGCACCGGATGTTGCGCCTGGAATTAATGGTCATCGCCGATGTTGGCTTGCTAGGCATGCCCAATGCCGGCAAATCCAGCCTGATTCGCACCGTCTCTTCCGCACGCCCCAAAGTCGCGGACTACCCATTCACAACCTTACACCCCAACCTGGGTGTCGTGCGTGTCGATGATTTACGCAGCTTTGTCATCGCAGATATCCCCGGCGTCATCGAAGGCGCTGCAGAAGGTGCAGGCCTTGGCTTGCAGTTTTTAAAACATCTATCCAGAACCGGCTTGTTGCTGCACATCGTAGACATTGCCCCCTACGAAAGCGACGAAACGCCAGTGAGCGCTGCGCGCAAAATCATCCATGAAGTGGAAAAATGGAGCGATGACCTGTCCAGCAAGCCACGCTGGCTGGTATTGAATAAGATCGACAATGTGCCTGACGACGAAGTCGAGCAACATTGCCAAGCCATCGTCGAAGAACTTGATTGGACCGGTCCGGTATTCCTGATTTCCGCCTTAAAAAATCAAGGCACGCAGGCGCTGATGTACGCCATCATGGACTTTCTCGACCAACAAAAGGCCGAGCAGGATCAGCAAGCACAGGAGCCGCGCCATGAGCCGTTCTGAGTTTTCGCAAGCCCAGCGCATTGTCGTCAAAATCGGCAGCTCACTGCTAACCGACGGCGGGCGCGGCCTCAATAAACAGGCCATCGCCGGCTGGGTCGCGCAAATGGCCGCCCTCAAACGCCAAGGCGTCGACGTGGTATTGGTATCGTCCGGCTCCGTTGCGGAAGGCATGTCCCGCTTAAAGCTAAAAGCCCGCCCGAAAACCTTACATGAATTACAAGCGGCCGCCTCAGTAGGGCAAATGGGCTTGGTCAGACGCTTTGAAGATGAATTTCAAATACACGACTTGCTGGCAGCGCAAGTATTGCTGACCCATGACGACCTTTCAGACCGCCAGCGTTACCTGAATGCCCGCAGTACTTTACTCACACTGCTGGATTTCGGTGTCGTGCCGGTCATCAATGAGAACGATGCCGTCGCTACCGAAGAAATCCGCTTCGGCGACAACGATACCTTGGGCGCGCTGGTTGCCAATTTGGTAGAAGCCGATTTGCTGATCATTCTTACCGACCAAACCGGCTTATTCGACGCCAACCCTAGCTTGAATCCAAACGCTAGGCTGATTTCCAGTATTAGCGTTAACGAAAGCCTACTTGACGAGGTTGCCGGCGGCAGCATCAGCGGCCTGGGACGCGGCGGCATGTACACCAAAGTTCGCGCCGCCAGGCTGGCTGCGCGCTCTGGTGCAGCAACAGTGATCGTATCCGGCAAAATTGACAACGTCATCCACGCAGTATTCGACGGCAATGACTTAGGTACTTATTTAATACCCAACATTGCACCGCTGGCGGCTCGCAAACAATGGCTGGCCGGGCAATTGCAACTGAAAGGCAGTGTGGTATTGGACGATGGCGCGGTAAAAATCCTGAAAGATGCCGGCAAAAGCCTACTCGCGGTCGGCGTTAAAAGCGTACAAGGTTCGTTTAAACGTGGCGACCTGGTCTCTTGCCTGGATTTGCAAGGCAATGAAATCGCCCGCGGCTTAATCAATTACGGCGCGGACGATGCCAATAAAATCGCTGGCAAACCCAGCAGCGAATTCGAAACATTGCTGGGCTACGCCGACGAAGACGAACTTATCCATCGCGATAATTTAGTGTTGGTCTGAAACCAGACGACTTCGCGACTAGCCAAGTCGTCTGCCATTAATCTCAGGTATTCTGGATAACAATATTTGGAAACCGGCCGCTATAATCCCGCGCACGCATTGCCAGCTTGGCGGCCATTTTCCGGGCAATCGCTTTGTAGATTTGCGCCGGCCGGCCATCCGGGTCAGCCACCACTGTAGGCCTGCCGCTATCGGCATACTCTCGAATCTGAATATCCAGCGGCAAAGACCCCAGTAAATCAAGCTTATTCTTGACCGCCATCGCCACGCCGCCGCCTTGCCCGAAAATCGCCTCTTCGTGTCCGCAATTGCTGCAAATATGCACGCTCATATTTTCCACTAGCCCCAATATAGGCACGTTGACCTTTTCAAACATCCCCAAGCCGCGCTGAGCGTCGATCAGGGCAATATCCTGCGGTGTAGTCACGATCACCGCGCCACTCACCGGTATTTGTTGAGCCAATGTCAGCTGAATGTCACCAGTGCCGGGCGGCAAATCGATGATCAGATAATCCACATCCTGCCACTGGGTTTGATTCAGTAATTGTTGCAAAGCACCGGTAACCATGGGTCCACGCCAGATCATCGGCTGATCCGGATCGATCAGATAACCGATGGAAATTGTCTGCACTCCGAACGAGATTTTCGGCAACATACTTTTGCCGTCAGGGCTATCGGGCTTACCGGACAAGCCCAACATGGTCGGAATGCTGGGGCCGTAAATATCCGCATCCAGAATACCGACATTGGCGCCTTCCGCCGCCAAGGCCAGAGCTAGGTTCACGGAAGTGGTGGACTTGCCCACCCCACCCTTGCCGGAGGCCACTGCGATGATGTTTTTCACATTCGGCAAGGGTTTCAGCGCCTTTTGCACCGAGTGCGAAACGATATTGAAACTGACCGACACATCCAGTTTGCCGACGTCCGGCAAAGTTTGCAGACGCTGTGTTACCGCCGCCTTCAGTTCTTCAAGATAACTTTTAGCCGGATAACCCAACTCAATAACGACGCTGACATCATTGCCATCCACACTGATTTTCTTAACGGATTTTGCCGACACCAAATCGGTTTCCACATTTGGATCGATAAAGTGTTTAAGTAAATTTTCGACAGCCGTTTTGTCAATGCTCGCCATGCGGAACTCCGAAGTAAGGGGAAATAATAACCAAGTAAAATAGTGCGAATATGATAACACCTTAACAGGATGCCATTAAATCCGCGCCATTGTTAAAAAATAGTTTTCTCTTGCAGAATAATGCTTTATCGTAACGACTTAACAATTAGCCTTAATAGTTAATTCTTAATTAAGACTTAATGCCGCCTTAATCTGATTTTAATTTGGATCGCTTACCTTCAACCATCCGCTCCGTCACTATCTGCGCCTATCATAAACATGTCAGCAGTCATTCAAAACCGTACTGATTCACCGATACCGCTAGTCTTCGTTGTAGCAGTAGTCAGCGCCCTGCTTAGCGGCTGTCAAAGCATACCGTTATTTTCCGACAACCAGCCGGAACACATCGTCTGGAACTCCAAACCGGACAATATAGCCAGTCATGAATTTAACCTGAGCAGTGACCAAGGCATGGTCGGTACGCTTGCCAGTATCAGCAGCCGCGAAAACGATACGCTGTCCGACATCGGCCGCCATTACGGTTTGGGTTACAACGACATTACCATCGCCAATGCCCATCTCGATCCATGGACCTTGCCCGCCGAGCAAACCGTGTTGCTGCCTTTGCGTTTCGTGCTCCCCGACGCCCCACGCAAAGGTATCGTGTTGAATCTGGCCAATATGCGCATGTTCTATTACCCCAAAAATCAAGCCAATACCGTGCTGACGTATCCGGTGGGCATCGGCCGCCAAGGCTGGAACACGCCGTTAGGACAAACCCAAATTGTCGCAAAAAAGGCCAATCCGGACTGGACGGTACCGGAATCGATCCACCGCGAACATCAGGCATTGGGCGACCCACTACCCAAAGTGATACGTTCCGGCCCGGACAACCCCCTGGGCAACTACGCCATGCCCTTGGGTTTCAGCGGCTATTTAATCCACGGCACCAACAAGCCTTACGGGATTGGTTTACAAGTCAGTCATGGCTGCGTGCAGCTATATCCTGAAGATATAGAAGTCCTATTCAACAAAGTCGAAGTCGGCACCCCGGTTCGTATCGTCCATCAGCCATACATGGCAACCTGGCAAGACGACATGCTTTATCTGGAAGCTCATCGCCCCTTAGACAAATGGGAAAAACAGCAAAAACAGCTACAAAAAGATATTCGGAAAAAATTGCAACAGCTAGCCTCCGAAAAACAGGCAACGGTTGACTGGAGCAAAGTCGAGCGGATTTTACAACGCGCCGACGGCGTCCCCACCCCGGTCTTGCCGAACAGTGCCGACCTACCCGAACTCACAGCCGATGCGGTGCAACTTGCCCATCCTGAACAATTTTTCGGTCAACCGGTCATCGACGAATTGAGCGACAGTGACTGGTCCATTCTGGCCGCCAGCTTCGAAAATGAGACCGACGCCCAAAAGCTGGCAGCCATGCTCAATCACCAAGGGCCGCCGATTCCCGCCCGTAAAATTGCCAAGGATGGTAGCTTTCAAGTGGTTGCCGGACCGTTTAAGAATAAGAAAGAAGCCAAAACCGTTGCACAACGCATCAAGCTGAATTTCGACATGGACGTTAAAGCCATCGATCCGAAGCAGGCTTCAAGAAACTGAGCGCAGCCAAGCCTTATTGCTGTTGCAACATGGACTGCCGCAACAGGGCAGATGCCTGTTCGGCCGGCACGGGTTTACTGAAAAAATACCCTTGTCCGTAATTGCACTGTTGTCCGCCCAAAAAATCCAACTGACTCTGATCTTCGACGCCTTCGGCCACCAGCTCCAGCTTCAACTGGCCCGCCATGGCCGAAATAGCCGACACAATCGCTCTATCGTTGGCGTCGGTGCAAATATCCTTCACGAACGATTTATCGATTTTTAAGGTATCAAGCGGAAAACGCTTCAAATAACTGAGCGAAGAATAACCGGTACCGAAATCATCCACCGAAATCCGCACTCCCAGCTGCTTGATCTGACTCAGCGTGTCCAGCGTCGTATCCAGCTTATGCATCAAGATGCTTTCGGTAATCTCCAACTCCAGCAACTCCGGCGAAAGCTCGGTTTCTTTAAGCACATCCAACACCACATCCAGCAACTGGCGCTGATCTTGGAAGCGGTGAAACTGCCGCCCGGACAAATTGACCGCAATTCGAGTCGGCATACCGGCCAACTGCCAGGCCCGTGCCTGTTTGCATGCAGTTCGCAATACCCAAGCCCCAATTGGCACGATCAGCCCGGTTTCTTCAGCCAAGCCGATAAATTGATCCGGCATGACGATACCCATGGCGTGATTGTGCCAACGTATTAACGCCTCCATACCGATGATGCAACCGCTATCGATTTTCACCTGCGGCTGATAGTGCAATACCAGTTCATCCAAATCCAAAGCCTGGCGCAAATGATGCTCCAGCTTCAGATAATGCTGAGCGGCGCTGTTCATTTCCGGGGTAAAAAACTGGTAATTATTTTTGCCCAGCTTTTTGGCGTGATACAAAGCAGAGTCGGCCTGCGCCAGCAATTCGTCGAACGAAAGCGAATTATCCGGATAAATACTGATACCAATACTGGCCCGTGAATAGATTTGATGCTGTTGAACCTGTAAAGGCTCGTTCAAGGCATGTAATATTTTGATGGCCACTTTGGCGGCATCCAGACTATCTGCAATATTGGGCAGCATAATAATAAACTCATCCCCGCCCATCCTGGAGGGCGTATCGCCTTCCCTCAAACAACCGGAAATTCGCTTGGCAACAGCTCTGAGTAATTCATCACCCACGGCATGCCCAAAGGTATCGTTGATCGCCTTGAAATTATCCAGATCGAGAAATAGAAACGCGATAATGCCTTGCCTGCGCTGCGCTTGCGTAATGAACTGCAAGGCTCTATCGGTTAACAAAGTCCGGTTCGGCAACTCGGTAAGCGCATCGAAATGGGCAATATAATCCAGGCGTTGCCGTGCGCGTTTCACTTCCTCAATTTCACGGGCATTATCGATTACCAGCGACAACGAATGCGCAAAACTCAACGCCAACTCTTCATCGTTCTTGGTAAACAGCTCACCACTGTATTTATCGCTGAGATAGATACGCCCATACACCCGGCCTTGATGAGATATAGGCACCGCCAATAAGGATGTCATCTGCGGATGATGTGGTGGAAAGCCGGCGCTGCGCGGGTCCTTGCCCATATCCGCAAGCCTCAAGGAGACGTTTTCCTCAATGACTACCCCCAACAAGCCCCTCCCCTCAGGTAAATGACCTATTTGCTGAGCTTGCTCGTCGCTGATACCGGCATAAATAAACTCCGTCAACGCGCCGCCGTTGTCAACTATCCCAATAGCACCATAACGAGCATCCAACAAATTACAAAGCGCATCAATGCCGGCCTGCAATAACTCGGTTTCGATTGATGTATGGGCCAGCACCCCCAGCAAGCTGCGCGCAGCGTCGTTCAATGCGGCCAGACGCCCAACCCAAACCACCGTTTGCTCGTGGTTGGTTTCCGCCGCAATTTTAAGGCGCATAGTCTCTTTCAGCAGCAGTCGCTCACGGTTCAGCAGAACTTCCAAAATACTTTGCCGGGTAACCACGCCGACGAATTGACCTTTGTTGAGCACAGCCAAGGCTCCCAGCTGATTTTCATCCATCAGACATAGCGCTTTGCGGACGCCAAGCTTAGGAGCGACACTAAGCATAGGCCGATGCTCGACCAAATCTGCAAAAATCCAATTGGGATGTTTTGATATATCGTGATCGGTGGCCAAACCGCAAAACTCTTCCACCGGTGCTTCCCGAAAAACGGCAAAAACGATATTGCGCTCAACGCTGCAAGGCCGCTCCTCCTCCATAACCCGACGAACGTGCGGCCATAAACAATCGCCAACCGCCAGTTGTTTCATAACTTGGTATTTAGCTGAACGGAAATATCCATCTCCGCATGCAATATTTCATCGTCACTCATCAAGGGCTTTATCTGAGTCAACACGAAATCGATTAACGCAGCCTTGCTGATACGTTTTAGCAAGCTCTGTCTTACCAAAAGATCACTGATCACATCGTCATCAAACTCAATATGCTCAAACGGCGCTTTTACCAATAGTTCGATTGCCCGGCGCATGGCGATGCAGCCAATCGGAGACTCCTTGCCTAACACCAACATATCTTTTAACGGCGGAATAGCGTATTCGCCCAAGTTGGCAGAAATATGAATTTGATTTTGGCTGGCTTTGTACATGGTCTAATGGCCGAATTATCTGACAAATTGAAAGGTTAATTTAGCAGATTTTCAGTTTTGAGAATTATTTCAGTAGCAGCCGACGCTAGGTCAGAGACTTCACTTGCCGCTCGACCACGTGCTATGGAAATGAAGAAAGGAAGGACTTAAAAGTTACCGCTAAAATCATGCGGATTGGCGATTACCCATCCACAACAACTAACTTGAAAAAAAGGAATTTGCATTGCGTTTGCCGGCTTGCCTAATTAGACGACAGCTGTCAACTAAGCAAACCGGTAAACGCTATCCGGACAATCGAGGGGAGATTATCCGGTCACAAAACAGGCGGCAGTGACCGCCAAAAACAATTATCTCGGTTCAAACCAAACCGCTCAAAACCTCTATCAAACCGACTCTTAAACGCCCTGGATTCGTCATTCCTGAGAAGGTCGCAACCGTTAAAGAATTCTCAGCGAATCCGGCATAGCCGCTGGGCTCCCGGTTTCGCGGGAGCGACGATATTCAAGAATTGGATCAATCATTTCGTAAAGTCTTGGCCGGCAAGTTGTCGAACCGAATAGGTTCAACGGGTATCAGTTGCCACCTTTGAAGGTAATTTCCAGCGCGTGCAAGGCATTAGCGCAATTAGCGCTGCCTTGAATAGCCGGATCATCGTGACAAGCTTGGTTTTGGGTACGCGCCTCTTTAATGTTGGCCACATACCAAGCGACGGTTTTGACATCCTCGCCAGCCGCTTCATTGGCATTAGTAACATTCAACGCCGTAGTCAAACCCAGCGCGGCAACGGCAGCGGCTATTATCATCATGTGTGCTTTTTTCATAAAAACTCCTTGGCTTCTCGATTATCGGGGGGAACGATTAACGCCCATGCAAACCCGCATGAGCTGGCGATAATCTAGCAAAGAATCCTAACGTTTAAAATGTGGCCGATTGCCGCGCGACAATATGTCTCTACAGTGCGGCATATCACACAATTTTGCACAAAAACCCCTAAATGCGGCTGACAAAAAGCGTTAATAACAAATGGCCGCAAAACACAGCGGGACAGCCCAGGCAGGTTTGTTGGAGAAAAGACGGCGCAATAAGCCAAAGCCATTGCGCCAGGGATTTATTTGATTTTGACCAGTTCCTTACCGTTGCTGGAAAAACTGCAGATACCGGCTGCGAAATAAGTACATTCGTCCGATTGCTCCAGCTTGGCACCGTTAGGCGTCAGATGAATTTTCACTGAGCAAGAGCGCGCTTCGCCCTCAATGTGCTTTTTCAAGACCAATTCGTTTTCACCAACACTTTTAGCCTCATCGGATACCGTTGCGGAACAAGCGTGCTTGCCGGCTTCATCGGGATTGGGTTCGAAATCCACATCCACCGTGGCGTTAATGTCTTTTCCCAAGGTCGTAATCTTCAAATGCTGTACATGATTGCCGTCGCGCAACAGATAATGGTCAGTAGCCGCCGCCGCAGTACCGGAAGCCAGCATCGCGATGGCCAGAAACAACGTTTTTCTCATGATGTTACCTCTTCTTATAAGTTTAAGTGGTTCAAAAAGGGCTAAGGCCGATCCGACTTTAAGTATGCCATGCCGGACGGTATAGCGCTTAAGCTGGAGGCTTGGTTGGGATTGTACCTTACTGATCCCTATTACCAAACATCCCTAGCCCCCGCATCAGGGTAACGCGCCGGCAATCGGCAAACCGCTGCCCAAACCATGAAAGCCCTGGCGATTTATGCCATAATCCGCCCTCATTTTCCCAGGCTGTTTTAACCCCATGTCTAACCGAAAAATCCTTGTTACCAGCGCCCTGCCGTATGCCAATGGCCCGATTCATTTAGGCCACCTCGTCGAATACATTCAAACCGACATCTGGGTGCGGTTCCAGAAACAACGCGGGCACAATTGCTACTACGTCTGCGCCGACGACACCCACGGCACGCCGATCATGCTTAGAGCCGACAAGGAAGGCATTACCCCGGAACAACTGATCGCCGATGTGGAAAAACAACATCGCGCCGATTTCCAGGAATTTGGCGTCGCGTTCGATCAGTACCACAGCACCCATTCGCCGGAAAATAAAGAATACTCGGCGCTGATCTACAAACGTCTGCGCGCCGGCGGCCATATCAGCCAACGCAGCATCACCCAGGCTTACGATCCGGTGAAAAATATGTTCCTACCGGACCGTTTCATCAAGGGCGAATGCCCGAAATGCGGCGCGGCCGACCAATACGGCGACAGCTGCGAAGCCTGCGGCGCCACCTATTCGCCCACCGAACTGAAAAACGCCGTCTCCGCCATTTCCGGTGAGCGCCCCATCGAAAAAGATTCCGAGCATTACTTTTTCGAACTCGGCCATTTCGCCGAGATGCTGCGCGATTGGACCACCGCAGGCCACTTGCAACCGGAAGTCAGCAACAAGATGGCGGAATGGCTGGAGAACGGCCTGCAGCAATGGGACATTTCCCGCGATGCGCCGTATTTCGGCTTCGAAATTCCGGACGCGCCAGGCAAGTATTTCTACGTTTGGCTGGATGCCCCGATCGGTTACATGGCCAGCTTCAAGCACTTCTGCGACCGCCAAGGCCTGGACTTCGACCAGTTTTGGCAAAAAGACAGCACCACCGAGCTGTACCATTTCATCGGCAAGGACATCATTTATTTCCATGCCCTGTTCTGGCCGGCCATGCTGCACGGCGCAGACTTTAGAACACCCAGCGCGATCTTCGCCCACGGCTTTTTAACCGTCAACGGCGAGAAAATGTCCAAATCGCGCGGCACCTTCATCAAGGCCCGCACCTACCTGGACCATCTCAATCCGGAATATCTGCGCTATTACTTCGCCGCAAAACTCAGCGCCGGCGTGGATGACATTGATTTAAACTTCGACGATTTCAGCCAGCGTGTCAATTCCGACTTGGTCGGCAAAGTGGTTAATATCGCCAGCCGTTGCAGCGGCTTCATCGCCAAGCGTTTCGACGGCCTGCTTTCGACGGAATGCGCCGAACCGGCACTATTCCAACAGTTTGTCGACGCCAACAGCACGATTGCCGATTTATACGAAAGTCGCGAGTTCGGCAAAGCGATGCGGGAAATCATGGCGCTGGCCGATAAAGCCAACCAATATATCGACGAGAAAAAACCCTGGCTAATCGCCAAGGAAGAAGGCAAAGACGCCGAATTGCATTCCGTGTGCAGCATGGGCGTGAATCTGTTTCGGATGCTGGTAGCTTATCTGCGCCCGGTGATTCCGACGCTGGCAAACAACGCCGAAAGCTTTTTGAACATTCCCACACAAAGCTGGCCGAGCGATGCCCAGCCGCTGGTCGGCCACAAAATCAACAGCTTCGTACCGTTGATGACCCGCGTAGAGCCGGACAAAATCGCCGCGATTGTAGAAGCCTCCAAAGAAAATCTGGAAAAAACGCCACCGGTGACAGCCAAGCCGGTCAAACCAGCCGCCGTGGAAAACAATCCCGAGCAAGTAGCAAAAGCGATAGCCGAGCCGATTGCTGAAGCGATCGAGATCGAAGACTTTGCCAAAATTGATTTGCGCATCGGTCGCATCGTCAAAGCCGAATCGGTGGAAGGCGCCGAAAAGCTACTGCAACTGACGGTGGATTTGGGGACCGAAACCCGCAATATCTTCGCCGGCATTAAATCGGCCTACGCCCCGGAAGAACTGGAAGGCAAATTGACCGTGGTAGTGGCCAATCTAAAGCCGCGCAAAATGCGCTTCGGCACCTCCGAAGGCATGGTGTTGGCGGCTGGACCCGGCGGCAAAAACATCTGGGTGCTGTCGCCGGACCAAGGCGCGCAACCGGGCATGCGGGTTAAATAAAGCAAGAGGCCGCAAGACAGCTTATTGGTCATGAGCGAGCAACACGAGGCATCTCTAGCCGTACAGATCGACGCGCTGCTACCGCAAACCCAGTGCCGCAAATGCGGTTACCAGGGATGCCGGCCGTATGCGCAAGCTATCGCAAACGGTGAAGCCGACATAAACCAGTGTCCGCCGGGCGGTGACCAGGGTGTCCGTCTACTGGCGGATTTCCTGAACGTCCCCGCCAAACCGTTGAATCCGGCGTTCGGTATGACGCAGCCTTTGCAAGTGGCCGTAATCGACGAGGCAAATTGCATAGGCTGCACCAAATGCCTGCCGCCTTGCCCCACCGACGCCATTCTCGGTGCATCTAAGCAGATGCATACCGTCATCGCCACCTTATGCACCGGTTGCGAATTATGCATCGCCCCCTGCCCGGTCAACTGCATCAGCATGATCCCGGCAAACGCCCAATGGACCGCCGCTAATGCGGACCAATCCAGACAGCGCCACCAAGCCAAAAACCGGCGGCAAGCCAAAGCGGAAGCGGAAAAGTCCGAACGGCTGAATCGGCAAAAACAGCTGCTGGCGAAACTTAATAAAGGAAAAACCGCTGTTTAAGCCAGGATTGGCAATGACTTTAACGGCATTTAATCTTATAATGACGCGCTTACCCGATTCGGCCCAGTGGCCGATACGTATCCTGAAAAGAAATCCTCTTAGGTTTTCAGGATTAAGGTAAAAAGCCTAAACCGCTTGAATGCAAATCACATAGCGCCCGTAGCTCAGCTGGATAGAGCGCAGCCCTCCGGAGGCTGAGGCCAGAGGTTCGAATCCTCTCGGGCGCGCCATTTGACATGTTTCCCACCCTATCTTGACTCTGCGTGCGATGGTGCTGAGAGGCCTCTAGTAGCAAATAGTCTTTTGCCATGCCCGGCAAATCCGCTTCCGAAACCCTGATCAAATGGGCATTTAATATTAGGGGCTGTTGCCGTTTTACATGGGTAACCAAATAAAAGCGCAGGCCAAAGCGACAACGCCTTCAAAATTGCGTTTCAATTTGTCATATCGCGTCGCGATGGCTCTGAAATGTTTCAATCGCGCAAAGACATTTTCAACGAGGTGGCGATATTGGTAGAGGCACCAATCCATTCCGTCATTCCCGACGATTGAATTTTGTTTTCTAGGAATGATAGGGACACTCCCTTTCTCTCGAATTTGAATCCGTAGAGGTTCACTGTCATAGCCTTTGTCAGCGACCGTGTAGTCAGCCAAAGGCAGTTTAGCCACTAATTCCGGCGCTTCTTTGCAGTCATGGACTTCACCACCGGTGATCGAGAAATGAATAGGCAGCCCACAGGCATCAACGGCCATATGGATTTTCGTGGTGTTACCCGCAACGGATTTCCCAATCGCGGCATCCTGTTCATGAGCCGCACCACTACTATGCTGATGCGCTTTCACGATACTGCCGTCAATAAAGGTCCATTCCAAATCCGGTGCCACAACCAGGCCTCGAAAGATGCCCATCAGTTTTTCTTGCAGTGACCACGCATTAAACCGTTTGTAGACTGCATTCCACTTACCAAACGTGGCAGGCAGGTCTCGCCAGGGGCAGCCGACTCGCATGCGATAAAAAATCCCTTCTACCGTTTGCCTGAGCGAAGGCTTGTCATAAATCCCCAGGCTTAACAGGATGGCTTTGAATTTATTCCAGTATGCATCCGTAAACATTTGTCGCGGCATAGCTCACTTGTCTTCTGATTGAAAAATCAATCAATGAGGCAGAGCCGTTCGATTTCAAGGCTATCGTTTCAAAATGGCAACAACCCCTAGCCTGCCCCTTAACGTCTCTGGAGTCGCCATACCCGCGAAAGCAGAAATCCAAAAAGCTGCTGGGCTATGGTCATAGCTGGAAAATCGATACTTAAAGACTAATAAACAGGCTAATCCGGATTGAAGTCACTCAAGGCGTTTTCAAGTTCCTCCAACAGGGTCTTTAACACTTCGGCTTCTTGAAGCAAATGGCTATTTTCTTGGCGGACGGCTGGCCCCGGAACGGTTTCCGCCTTAATGCTTGATTTATCCGCTGCCGATTTAGCCGGCATATCGGTTAACAATGCTTCAAGCCCGCGGCCCAGGCCGCGTTTGGGTGGAATATTATTCATATCAATTTAATGACAACAACAAATCCGCAGCACTTGCGGCCGCTTAAGGCCATCATCTCCAGCGCATAGACCCTGGTAACTTCGGCGAAGTGTTGCTGCAACATCAAATAAACTCCTCTTCTAATCACGGGGAACCGAGCCAATACAAACTGGGGCAACGAATACCGGAGAACCTCCATTTCGCCGGCGAACAAGGCATTTTAGCAATTTCCCTGCCGGCAAGCCGATCAGAAATAGCGGTTTTAACAGAATACGCCCCGCATTCCATGCCTCGACACTTGCACCAAAGCCACGAGTCGATATGAGGAAGGTCAACAACAAGTCATTCATCCCCGCGGGCGCGGGGAACACCAGGCCAAGCTGGTGGTCTCTGCCGATGCGGACGGTTCATCCCCGCGGGTGCGGGGAACACGCCCCGGGCGTTATATCCAGGGCTTTTGCCAGCGGTTCATCCCCGCGGGTGCGGGGAACACCGCAAACACAATATCCACCTTCTCATCACCGCCGGTTCATCCCCGCGGATGCGGGGAACACCCCGTTTAGGCCGCTTTTCCGTGCCAGAATCCCGGTTCATCCCCGCGGGTGCGGGGAACACTGCCGGTTCTTATCAAGTCAAGGCGGCGTGTGCGGTTCATCCCCGCGGGTGCGGGGAACACACCTGATTATTCGGCGCGCGCGTGTTGTGATTCGGTTCATCCCCGCGGGTGCGGGGAACACTAATTACGCTACATTTTGCGGGTCAAACAGTACGGTTCATCCCCGCGGGTGCGGGGAACACGTCATGGCTGCTCTCGCCGGTGTATTTATTGTCGGTTCATCCCCGCGGGTGCGGGGAACACATCGTAAAATCGTTACAAATATCCCGCTGATTCGGTTCATCCCCGCGGGTGCGGGGAACACATAGCCGCTACAAGCGCAAAGGATTATCAACTCGGTTCATCCCCGCGGGTGCGGGGAACACGAAGAGACAAAGCTGCTAGCTATTGCTCTAGCCGGTTCATCCCCGCGGGTGCGGGGAACACCACCAGCATGCCGGCCAGATAAACCACCAACCCGGTTCATCCCCGCGGGTGCGGGGAACACGCAAAAAATAGCCCTTGACACCCTGAAAAAGCCGGTTCATCCCCGCGGGTGCGGGGAACACCATGCTGTGAAATTCCCTGTCAGCTAGGCCGGCGGTTCATCCCCGCGGGTGCGGGGAACACGATTTAGCACAAGCTAAAAGGGTGAAGCTATCCGGTTCATCCCCGCGGGTGCGGGGAACACATCAGTTTGCGCATTGATAAAGCTAATAAAGCCGGTTCATCCCCGCGGGTGCGGGGAACACAATCCAGCATCGATCGCGCTTGTGTGGAGCGCTGGTTCATCCCCGCGGGTGCGGGGAACACTACGAAGATATTTTGCACATGGCCGGTCCTGGCGGTTCATCCCCGCGGGTGCGGGGAACACCTACGGCGGGTTTTTTTATGTCTTTTGCTGTAACGGTTCATCCCCGCGGGTGCGGGGAACACGGTTGAACCGGTAAACGTCACGCTGCCGATGGCGGTTCATCCCCGCGGGTGCGGGGAACACACCGAGGGAGCCATGGAAACAGCAGGCGACTACGGTTCATCCCCGCGGGTGCGGGGAACACAAACGCCAGCAGAAACACCGGGCGCGTGGAGTGCGGTTCATCCCCGCGGGTGCGGGGAACACCCGTCCGTATTCATCCGGACATCAACGCCAGGCGGTTCATCCCCGCGGGTGCGGGGAACACCGACTATCATTAAAACCGTGGAAAGCATACCGCGGTTCATCCCCGCGGGTGCGGGGAACACACAACAATAATGACCGAAAACGCATCTCTAACCGGTTCATCCCCGCGGGTGCGGGGAACACAAAATGACTAAAATTTACACATCTGATACCGACGGTTCATCCCCGCGGGTGCGGGGAACACTACGTTGTCGTTTCAGCGCTACCGGGGCGGGGCGGTTCATCCCCGCGGGTGCGGGGAACACCCAAAGGCCTGGAAAGATTCACATTTCACGACCGGTTCATCCCCGCGGGTGCGGGGAACACTGCCGATTCAGCGATTTGCGCGCCCTCAGCCGCGGTTCATCCCCGCGGGTGCGGGGAACACAATAATAGGGCTATCCAGCGCTTGCCTATAGACGGTTCATCCCCGCGGGTGCGGGGAACACAATGCTATTAAGCAGACTGCTGTATCTAGCGCCGGTTCATCCCCGCGGGTGCGGGGAACACCACTAGCAGCCCTCACCAATGCCACTAAAACCCGGTTCATCCCCGCGGGTGCGGGGAACACCCATATAGAAGGGTAGGTTCAAAGTTTTACTACGGTTCATCCCCGCGGGTGCGGGGAACACCAGAATCAATTCAAGGCGCTGCTACCGGGCAGCGGTTCATCCCCGCGGGTGCGGGGAACACCTGTATATTTTTGATGACGGTCATCCGCTAGGCGGTTCATCCCCGCGGGTGCGGGGAACACCAATGCTGATACGGCGGCGGTTGATGATCCCGCGGTTCATCCCCGCGGGTGCGGGGAACACTGTTTATATCGGTTCTGCTCTTGACGATCAAGCGGTTCATCCCCGCGGGTGCGGGGAACACAAAGTTGCGTTTGAACCTTAAAAGACGGGAATCGGTTCATCCCCGCGGGTGCGGGGAACACGGAAAAACAATGATTTTTCATCTGTTGATTCGCGGTTCATCCCCGCGGGTGCGGGGAACACCGCTCAGAATGCTAGCGCTTTAACCTACTGTCCGGTTCATCCCCGCGGGTGCGGGGAACACCACTGTGGTTTTCTTCGGTGTCCGAAAAACATCGGTTCATCCCCGCGGGTGCGGGGAACACGCTTCGTAGAGATCGTCGAACAAAAAGCCCTCCGGTTCATCCCCGCGGGTGCGGGGAACACTGCTTTTGTTGAGCTCTTAAGGCTCTACGCTGCGGTTCATCCCCGCGGGTGCGGGGAACACGCCCTTGCGGCGGCTGATCAGCAGGCCTTTGTCGGTTCATCCCCGCGGGTGCGGGGAACACTACCCACGCCAGCCAGATCAAACCCATTGCCACGGTTCATCCCCGCGGGTGCGGGGAACACTGATACAAATAACCCCGATAATCCCGGTACGTCGGTTCATCCCCGCGGGTGCGGGGAACACCCAGGCACCGGCACCGTTAACCCGCACATCAACGGTTCATCCCCGCGGGTGCGGGGAACACTCCAGGTCGTCGGTTTCGATGATTGTCCAGGCCGGTTCATCCCCGCGGGTGCGGGGAACACACTAATCGTAACTTATTGTTACGCATATAAAAATAACCTGGCTAAATTTCCACCAAATTTTTCGGTATTTTCCAAGTTGTTAAAAAGCTGGCGACTACCCTTACAGCGCCCTATACCCCAACAGGAATTTAGTGCACCTTCACCCCGGCCCTCTCCCGGAGGGCGAGCGAGACAAATCGGCCTCTTCCGGCGGAAAAAACGACACCAGTTTCAAGCCGTCCAACTCTACCGGTAGCCGTCTATTCTTTCCTAAAGTCATAAAATCAAAACCGGATTCGGTATTGGTGGACCAGGCCATCACGGCGTTGCCCTCCTCCAAGCCCTGCTCGACTTGCGACCAGATCATCTCCCGCACCTTGGCCGACAAGTCGCCGACGTAAACCCCGGCGCGGATTTCGATCAGCCACACCGCCAAGCGTCCGCGCAGCCTGGGCGGCACGTTTTCAACTACGATGACCAACATCGCCGATGCCCTCCGCATTGGGAATGGCCGGGGCAATGTTTTCCTCGGCGGGTTTAGGCACTTCCAGTTCGCCGGCCGCCAGCACGTCTTCGATGGTGGGGATGATCTTGCGCAGGATTTTGGATTGGCGAAACACATCGCGGCACATCAGCCGCACTTCGCGTTCCGGGTTGGAGTAGTTTTTGGCGGCGATTTTGAAGGCGTGCGGGACGATGTCGTCGAATTTGAACAGGTCGGCGATGTCGTAAACGAAAGACAACGGCTTGCCGGTATGGATAAAGCCGATGGCCGGCGCGTAACCGGCGGCCAGCACGGCCGCTTCGCAAATGCCGTATAGGCAGGCGGTGGCGGCACTGAGACAGCGGTTGGCGGTATCGCTGTTGTCCCACGCCGTATAATCGTAATTGCGGCCCTTCCAGTCCACGCCGGCCTGCTTGGCCAGCAACTGGTACAACTTCCTGACTCTGGCGCCTTCGATGCCGCGCAGTTGTTCGACGCTACGGCGCTCGGGCGGTTTTTCGCCGAAACGGATTTCGTACATTTTGCGCACCACCTTCAAACGAGCGTCGTCGTCCAGCGCCAGTTTGGCCTGGTAAAGCAAGCGGTCGGAACGCGCGCCGCCGGGTTGGCCGGCTGCGTATAACCTGACACCGGCTTCGCCAACCCAGACCAGCAAAGTCCCTGCTCGGGCCGCCAGGGCGGCGGCGTGATGGGAGACGCGGGTGCCGGGTTCCAGCATGATGCAGGCAATGGAGCCGACCGGAATGTGGGTGCGGATGCCGGTTTCGTCGATGACGACGAAGGCGCCGTCCTTGACATCTATCTGGCCTTTTTCGATAAAGACCAGCGAGACACGTTCTTTCATGGCAATGGGTTTTAGGGGTGGGAGCATGGGTAAAATCATCCTTAATTTTGGGGATCGTTCGGCTAGAGAGCGCCTATCAATCGCTGGGTTAACAGCGTTTGCATATCCCGGCGCCCATCCAGAATGGCATGGACGACCACTTGTTCAGGCATGCGTTGATAGACGATGCGATAGGGTTTTACGATGAGTTGTCGATATTGGCGAATGCCCAAACCCAGTAACCCTTTAGGTACGGTTCCACGCTCGTTCAAATCCGCGAGGCTATTGACGGCTGTTTCGAGGGCGTCGATGATTTTTGCCGCCACCTTATCACTGACTTCCACTAAGAAATAATCATTGATAGCCAGCAAATCGGCCAAGGCCGGTTCGGTCAGCCTTACCGGAACACTCATGCCAAGCCGCGCCGCTTACGTAAACGACTAAACGCCTCTGCGCTGGACACCGTTTTGCCTTCCGCTAGCGCTTGCTGACTTTGCGCCAACATTTTCAGCAAGGCCAGGGTTTCCTGAGTTTGCTCGTAATCGGCAACCGACTGAACTACCATCGCCGCCTCGCCGTTTTGGGTGATGACCATAGGCTGGTGATCGGTTTTTAATTTTTCGATCACCTCAGCGGCGTTGGCTTTTAAGTAACTGATGGGTTTTATGTTTTCGGATAGTTTCATTTGGTTTTGCTCGCAATGAAATAAATTCAGACTGAATTAAGTCCGAATTATAACCGCCGCACCATCAGCAAACCACAACCAAATGCCTTGGCCCGGCCCAGGCCGGTGAACAGGGTTTGGCGAAATTTTTCGGCGTCGGTGATTTGCAGTTCGCCGGTGAAATCGACCGAGCTAAAGCCGGATTTTTCGCCTTTTTTGACAGCCTTTTGCTGCAAGCCGTGCCATGCGTAAGTGCTGTTTTGCAACTTGGGTAAACCGTCATCGCCGCTCAGTAACGTAAATCCGCAACGCTCGCCTTGCTTGATCATCCAACTAGTCAGTGCCTGATCGACGCAGGCTTTGATCGCCCATTCCAACTTATCAGCCAAGCCGGAAATTTGCCCCAAACGCTCGGCGTAGTAACGATCCCCAGCCAATAATTCGGATAATTCAGCCTCCAACGCCGCCCCGCCCTTTTCCAGTAACAGCCTTTTGTAAATACCTTTATCGGTTTTGGCGGGCAAAGAAACATCCAGGCCATGCGATTTGATCAACGACGCCAAAAACTGCAATTGCGCATCCATCGCCACATCATGCTTTTTGCCTTGCCGACTGACCACTGGGTTGACCCGGCAATCGAATTGCAGGCATAGGCCGTTCGCCAATCGTGGGTCGTATTCTTTACTCTCGACCTTGAACAACGATCCTTCAAGCTCAATAGGCTTATTTTGCGAAACGACGTAATACAAGGGCTCGCCGCGTACCGCCGGCGACGGACCAATCTGTTCGCGGGCAATTTCTTCGCGATAGAGAAAAGTCCGTTTGTCCTGTTCCGGGAACAAATCCCATAACAATTGATGACAACCGTAAACGTTGCCTTCCAATTCCCTCGCCAACTGCGACGATTTGTAAATATCCGGCCGTATCCTGACCCTGGAAAAATACATCACTCGCCTCCCTGATAAAAATAATGTTCCTGACGCGGCGCGAATTGCCACCGTTTGCGCGATAAGGGTTGATCGTGGCGAACGCGGGTTTGCCGGAGCTGCAAATCGATGTCTTTGGCAAAGTCATCAGGCTCGCCTTCCCAGTAATAATGGCGCTCACCACCGGCATTCAGCCAATAAGCATCTTGCTTATCGGGTTGGCCCAGTGCGCCATCTGCCTCCTTGTGCGGCAATAACGGTTTATGCAGATAGGCTTTGAACGCCGACAACAGATCGGCTTGCTCGGTCAGCAATTGCGGATGCAACGGCGCGGCCAGCGGACAAGATTTGCGCCCCAAATACAAATGGAACACCGGCTTGCGCAGTTTTTCCTCGATTTGTATCAGACTGAACGGCGCATCCGGTAAAGCGCGCAAAGCCACGACGGCCAGGGCATCGCTACGGTATTCGCGGCTGGACAATATCGTGCCCAAGCGCTCCTTGCCCAACACCAATTCGTCGCGGCGGGTACGGTAAACAAACTTGCCGGCCGAGTCCGGCACTTGCGCAGTATGGTAATCGCGCAGCAATTGGCCGGTGCTGAACACTTCGACGGCCACTTGGTAACCATTCTGCAAGCCGGCTTGTTGCGCTTCGTCGCTTCGCTCTATACCCAGCGCCGCGCCGACCAATCCCAATATCGCCGACTTGCTCGGATAATTGGCGCTATGCCGGCTTTCGCCAACGGCGATTTCACCCCAACTCGCCATCGGCCCGTATAAACGGAATAACAATAGGTCCATTGCCGGCTCCTATTGGCCGACGAAGTCGAGTAATCCGGCCAGTGAAACTGGCGCTATTTGTGACTCTACAGATTGCTCTTGCTGGCGTTTTTTCAATTTTTCAATCACGTCTTTTTGCTGCTCTTGAGTCAAAGCCGACAACAATCGACGATCTTCGGCACATTCGCCATAAACACTATCAAAGGTAAAGCACTGGTCGAGCAAAGCGGCAACGGCTTTAACACTATAATCTTCGTGCGAACGATCAACTGGCTTTAGATACGCTACCGACAAGGAACGCGGCTGCTGATCGCCCTTTTCCGCCAACACGAACGACGCATAAGCCCTGGACGCGAAGCTGTTTTGCTTGCCTTCCGGCGCAACTTTGACGGCGGCTTCGGTCAAGGCGCGAATGGCTTTATTCGCAAGCTCGGCGTTGCCATCCAGGTTTTTGATCAGCAACTCGCGGTTGATGCAGATGTAGGCGTAAAACAAACCGGCTGCGAAGCGGGTTTCGCCGATGTGGGCGGCACCCATGTCGTCCTGGCCGTTGTTTAGATCGTCGACGGCGGTGAAATAATCGTCTTCGATCACCACCGGATGCACGCTGATGGCGTGCGCCACTTGGCAAGCAGCTTCGATGTTGAAGGCCGGGCTGGATGCCAGCATACGGCCGAACAAGGCAATGTCCACCGCCTGTTCCTTGACTCGCAGCAAATTCAATTCGTCTTTTTCCGGCGCTCGCTGTTCGGCAATCAATTTTGCGGTCAGCACATCCAATGCCGACCGTTCCGCAGGACTGACATGCACCAATTGTTCGATTTCCATTTCCGCCAGCGGGTCGCTTTTGTCGGTTTTTTTCAACGCGCCGAATACCTTGGCAATGTCCTTGGTCCATTCCTTGGCGTCTTTTTCTTTAACCCCGCCTGCCAACAGCTTGTTATAAATCTCCAGGCCAAGCAATTTGGTCCGGGTGCCCAAATGGCCGGCAACCGCCGCCTGGAACATGTCCGAGGTCCGCCAGGTTCTTTTCAGGCATTGCGACGACACCCGCAAGCGGTCGTAACCTCCCATCTTCGCGGTTTTCGGGCTGCCTTGATCGTCGCGGTTCAGGTTGGCGGGCGGGTAAGCGGTCAGCAAATGCAGTTGAATGAAACGGCTCATGTGTCTCTCCTTGAAATTAATTTTTGGGTAAGGCGGTGAAATAGTCGGTGGCCCAACGCACAGCAAGGCGGTCTTTGGGATAGCGGCCCAGCGGCTGATTAAACTCCTTATGCCAATGAATGATGTCGTTGGTGAGCGACACAACATTGGCGGTTTTGCCAAGCAAACGAATCGCGCGCAGCATGCGCCGATAAAAGTCTTCGACGGTTGGGCTTTTTTGCAGTTGCTGAAAGCGCAACTCGCTCATTGGCGGCTTGGCTTTATCTTTGGCCGTACCCAACTGAGCGGCAAAACGGGCAGTGGCATCGTTGGTTTCGACATGCGCCAGCAAACCAACAATAGATGCGGCGACCAACAAGCGCTGCTCGGGCGACACCTTTTGCGGAAAATCGTCCGGCATTTGCCGTAAGAAATGGAAAAAGGCGTCGGTCAACAAAATGTCTTCCGGCGCTTCGGCGCGGCGTAAACGGGCGCGGGCGCCACGATTACCACCCCGGTCGCCGTCGTCGCCGTTCAACCAGCGATGCCAGGCCAGCAAAGCCGGTAATTCCTCAGAAGTTAAAAAATAGTTCTCGCTCATTTAGGCAGCCTCCTCCGTTTTGGCATGGGTTTTCAATTGCTTGACGATTTTGTTGCCGTGAAAACGGCCTAACATGGATTTCCGGGCGTTGATAATCCGTTTTAAATCGAGGTCTTCCGGGGTAGCGCTTAAAGTTGCAACTTCAAAAACCTCGATCATTTTCGATCTCAACGCTGCAAACCAATCAGCGTAAATGTCAGCCGGGGCCATACCACCGCCGTCCGACAAGGTAGCCAAGCGTTCCAAGAGGCGGAAAAACTCCGCTTCGCTGGCTTGCCAAAATTGCGCGTCGATTTGGCTCATGTCGCCTTTGGCATCTTCTGGGCGTCGAAACCAGGCGGCTTTGACTTCGCTACGCAAAATCTTCACGGTTTCCCGTGCCGCGGCTATCAATTCGCCAGCCCAACCGACAAGGTTGCGTTGCTGCTGTGCGGACAGATAAAACACCGGAAACCTCGCTTCGTACCAGCAACGCGCCTTCATGTTGTCCATGTCGTAACCGAAGCACCACAATGCCGTTCCGCCCCGGTCGGCCAACTTGCGACCGCGCTCCTGGTTGTATTGGCAAACAATTTTGGCGGCTTTGTCGCCGTTGCTATCGTCCTGCAAGGCCAAGCCCAACCAATGCCGGTAACCCAAACCGCCTTGCTGGCCTTTCAAAGACAACGGTGGATTGACCTTTTTCGGATCGTGACGGTACGGCGTTAACGGATGTTGCCAAGCGCCATCGTAATTGGTGCCATAGTTTTTAGTACGGTATTCGCGGAACAACGTCTTGGCATCGCATCCGCATACATCGCAAATACCCGGCTCAGGAGTTTCGCTCAAGCGAATCCGGCGCGGCATGCCCCAATAAGCGTGCAACGGATGAACGTCGACCGGCGTGGTGATTTGGCCTTTTTCAGAAGTGCGGGTTTTGTCCAACCAGGGCATGATGGATAGTTCCAGTTTGTCCAAAGGTTGCAGGTCTTCCTGATTGAACACGTTCAACCAAAGCTTTTGCCACAACGTGGTTTGGCTAGCCTTAGGAAGCACCAAGGTCGTCAAAGGCCCGCCGCCGCGCAAGCCGACCCGATGTCCGACACCGCCGGATGGCGCGTTGGTTTGCAAGGTAAACAATGCGCTAGCCGCACAGCTTGGGCATAGCTGGTTCGCCGAGCCGCGTTTAATGAAGTGGTCGAGATTGTCTTTCAGCGTTTTACCGCCGGGCGCTTCGATCAGCAACGCCGCGATAGGCTTGGCTTCACCGTCCGGCAGTGCCAAATCCTGCAAAAATGCCGGGCCGTTATCGCCAGTCAGTTCGAACGCTGGCGAAAGTGATGACAAACGACCTTGCAAATCTGTGGAGTCAGGCGCCTCTTCCCAGCATTCCAACCATTGATCTTCGTCTTCGGGTGCAAATCCGGTTTGCAGCAGACCGATCAGGAACTGATACAACGCCCCATGAAAATCCGGCCTCGGCGCGTTGATTTCGATTACCGGGTTTTCGGTCTCGGCGATTTGCCAGGGCGCGGCCAAATCGTGTAAGCCATTTTGGCGAATGACCGGTATCCAGCGATCCGTTATTAAATTCATCTTGTCTCCCTGCTTGAACTTGAAATTACAATTCGGCTTCGCCGATGTCGGCCATCTTCATGATCTGCTTTTGCAAGCCGATCTTTAACGCACTATCGCCATGCACCGGCACGGAGATCCTGGTGATGCTGCCCGCTTTGGCGTAAATATGATGGCTGCCGTTGATTCGTTTTAAATCCCAACCGCGCATCTCCAGCAATCGGCACATGCGCTTGCCGCTGATAGCCTTCACACGGCAATCTCCATGATTCGGTCGTTACTGCCAACGCTGGCCTCATCTATATCCACCGATAAACACCCTTCCACGGCTTCATAAATATTGCTTAGCAACTCGTCAAAGCTTTCGCCTTGGGTTACACAGCCCGGAATCGACGGCACTTCAGCCCAGTAACCGCCTTCTTCGGCTTCGTGAATGATGACTTTTAATTTCATACCAGACCCTCGTAAATGGAATTGAACAATTCATTTTAAACACTCTTTTCAGTCTGCCGGCGTATAGCCAGCAAATCCATCCGTCGCCGAATACAGATTTTGCCCATCGAGCAAAGGCAACACTTCCAGCCAACGCAAGGCTTTTTGTTCGTTTTTCAAGGTTTCGACTTGCTGCTTCAGTTCGTCGGGAAGTTGTTGGCTAACCTTTTTCCATTCGCGTTCCGGCAATTTGATGGTGCTCATCGCCCAGGCGTAACGCTCGACATCGGCGTAAGGTTTAAGCTGACCGTCAACCAGCACAGCCAACGCCACCGAAATACTTTCCTCTTCGGTAAGACGTGTGGGGATTCGGGTTTCCTCATCCCACTCGCCGCTTTTCCGGGTATAGCCTTTGTCCAGCTTCAAGACATTCAAGTCGGCCATGCTCCGCTGTACCATGGTTTTGCCTTCCGCGTCGAAGGAAGCTTCTTGCAATGCAAGCGGTATCCGAGCCTGCGCTTCGTCGGCATACACGCCTTCAATCAATTCCCGCGCATCGTCCGGCATGGCGAAACCGCTTTTATCCTCCAATAATCGGGCCGACAGCCATAGCTGGCCGACATGCGGATAAACCGCCTGGGTACCGGCGTGATCCGGCTTCAGCCAAACGGCGTTTGCATCTTCCGACGGCGCCGGTGCATGCAGATAAAACACCGGTTCGCCGCGGCCATCATCCGCGCCTTGTTCCCGCAAGCGATTGCCTAGCGCATCGCGGACATGGCGGCGCAAGCGGCCGGCGCGTTGAATCAGTAGATCGATGGGTGCCAAGTCGCTGATCAGTACATCGAAATCCAAATCCAGCGATTGCTCGACCACTTGAGTGGCGATCAGAATTTGGCCTTTGCGGGTGTCATGGTCAGATTGCTCGCCGAATGTCTGCAAGGTGCGGTTTTCGATGGCTTGCCGGTCTATCATCGCAAAACGGCTATGGAACAGCGCCACTCGATCGGCAGGAAAGCCTTGGCTGAGCAATGTTTGATAAGCCTGCCGAGCCGATTTGACGGTATTGCGTATCCAACAAACGCAGAGGCCTTGCTCGGCGCTTTGGCGAATTTTGGCAATGATTTGTTCTTCGCTGTCGAGGCGTTGAACGTGAACCGTGCGTTTGACTTCGGATCGGGTATCGATGGGCGTTTCCACAGTTGCCGGAAGTTGTCGCAAAAGTCCCTCACCCTGCCCTCTCCCGGCGGGAGAGGGTTCTGTTTTGACTGTCAGACTACTTTTTGCTGCCGGCGTGTGAGTCGCCAACGGGTAAGCTGCCGGATAGGCCAAACTCGGCGTGTCCAACCCGAGTCCACGATGAAAAGACGCGGTCAGATTTTCGCGCATGGTTTGCGGCAAGGTGGCGGACAGCAATATCGCGCTGCCACCCTGCCGCGCATGAACTTCCAATAATGTCGAAAGTAGTTCTCGCATATAGCTGTCGTAGGCGTGAACCTCGTCCACCAATAGTACTTTGCGGCCCAATCCCAGCAAACGCAAGGATTGATGCCGCGCCGGCAATACCGCCAATAAAGCTTGGTCGAGCGTGCCGACGCCGACATCCGCCAGTAAGGCTTTTTTGCGACTGTCCGCCAGCCAGGCGTTGCAGTAAGCGGTAGCGCTCAGTTCCTGATCTTCCTCGAGTCGGCCGTTCTGATAATCGGTATCTAGATTTGCTTGCTCGGCCAGTAGCACCGAATCACGAAAGGCTTGCGACAATTCCCGAGCACCATGCGCCAGTACCAACGATGGCTGTTCGCCGACTTCATAAAAGCTGCGGTAGACCTTACCCAAGCGCTGGTACATGGCGTTGGCGGTCGCCATGGTCGGCAAGCCGATGTACAGACCGTCAGCCAAACCTTTTGCAATCAAGCGTTGCGTCAAAATCAACGCCGCTTCGGTTTTGCCGGCACCGGTGACGTCTTCGAGGATGAAGAACTGCGGTTGATCGGTCAACGGCTCTTCGGCAGCGTATCGTTGTAACGGCGTAGGCTGCTGGATAAAGGGAAACAGGGTTTGCACGGCTTCGAATTTTCCGGCTACAGGCGGTTTAGGCAAACCGGCAAGCACTTGTTTGGCCTTGGGTAACGCAAAGTTTTGCCAATATTCGGAAAGCAGCATCGGCTTGGCGCAATAAGTGAAATGCTCCTGATTCGAACCCAACCAGTCGGCCAACACGGCTATACCGGCGAATTGCCAGGACAACGGCTTCAGGCGTTTATAAGGGTTCTTGTCCGCTAGGGGCTGAAAGTCGAAATCGGCCAGAAAGCAATCCAGCAAATGCTGCACGAAGACGAACGCGGCCAGCTCGTCGTCGGCCTCGAAGAAATTACCAAGCCGAAAGCTATCCAATTTCGGCGGCATGCCGTGGTGGCCGGTGACGATTTCCAGCCAGGGATCGATTTTGTTGATCCAAGCAGTTTGACCCGCCGGAAGGTGTTGCACCAATTTTTCTTGCAAAACGTCCCGCCAAAGCGCAAATCCTAGGCTATCGTGACGTTCAGAATAAGTCATTCTCGGATTCGTCTTGACCAAATCGCCCGGCATACCAGTTCGCAAGCCTTGGAATGCACGAGCGAATTTGCCCAGATCGTGCAGGATAAGACAAAAGGTAAACCAACGTTGCAGCCATTCCGGCTCGACTTGCAGGCGCATTGCTAGTTGCTTACAAACCGCTGTATTCGGAGCAAGCCAGAGCGATCCTACCGCCGCCACATCCAAACAATGGTAAGGCAATAAATGATAAGCCGGACCGTCATCGGTTTCTGGCTTGGCTTTACCCCAATATTGGAAATACGGTGCTGTCACGCTCAGTCCTTGATTTGATTGAAATCCATATCCGACAGATATGCTACGCCGCCAGGTAGTGTAGTCGTTTGCAGGTATTCATCAATGCTGAATCGACCCGGCACAGCAAGAGTTCGGCGTTTGTTAAGTGCTACGCCGCTGGTGATGTTTACACGCCAATGTTAAAAATCGATGGCCGGTTAAAATCGTTTAGCCGTTGTCAGCGCCAATCATCCTAAAACCAACTTGGCGATGTCACACCCTGCCCTGCTCTTGCAGCATGGCGTAGGCGGCGTTGATCTGCCGAGTTTCTTCCTCGGCGAGTTGTTTGATTTTTTCGCCAAACACGCCGACTCGGTCCGGGTGGTATTCGGAAATTTTCTTTTTGTATGCTGCTTTGATGTCTATCGGTATGGCATCGGCAGTTAGACCGAGAATTAAATAACAATCCGCTAACGATTTGATGTGTTGATCGTCTTCAGGCAGTTTTATTTCGGTTATATACACATTGCGATGTTCGTCGATATCCAATTTGAATTGTGCATGGCACTTTCGGCATCGCGCTTTGTTACCCTCGATGGGTAACGTAAATTTAATGTGTTGCGCACAGGATGGACAGGAAATTGTCCTTACATTGGCAGGCGTTCTAAGGGTGGGCTGCTTTTGATTTTGATGTTTGCGTCGAACTTTTCGGGCCTTGAAGACCAGCAGCGCGACCAAAATAATGTTCAATATTAGCGATGCGGACAAAACAATATTGATCATCATCCCGGCTAATTGACTGATCGACGAAATTTAAAATGAAGGGGATTAAACAGGCGGCGCCCCATACTCGTTTGCACGGTCATCGCCTTTTGACACCATCCAAATGAAATACGGAATGATGCCGATGATGGTCAGAATAATCAGATACCACCAGCCGCTATGCCCGGTATCGTGTAATCGGCGGATATTAACAGCCAGCGACGGAAATAGAATTACCAAATTGGTGATCGCCGTGACGGTTGCCGGCTCGCCGTAGGACGATTGATCGATGATCCCCGCTATCATCGACACCAATAGTGTGAAAAGCGCGAACCACCAGTATTCGGCTCTCGAGGCTCTACCTGTAAAAACAAATGCCTTTGCAAAACAGCCGGACACCGCTTCGGTAAACGTCATATTCCGTCCGTTAGCCACTGGCCCGCGATAGCCGTTATTCGCTTGCATGGCTGCGCCACACTCAAGGCAGAAATTTGCATTGTCCGGATTTTGTTTTCCACAGTTTGGGCAGTACATTTTGCGCTCCGACAGACTCTTTAAGTGACGATATTACTGCGATATGGAAAAATGTGTAGTCCGTGCGCACATTTTTATGCCGTTTCGTTAGTCGCCTTGACGATAGAGATGCAACGCTTTACGAACCTGACCAGCCACAGTGCTTACACTGTACGCCAGTAACTAAACCAATCCCGGCAAATAGCGAACGCACCCTCTCGCCAAGTTTATCGCTGCTTTCAACGACACGGCAGGTCCAGAAAAATCAGGTGGAACCTTGCCTGAATGCGTTTACCACAAAACCGCTGGCAGTCCTCCGCCAAAAGGCGGCGTAACACGACTAAACCGCGTTGCACGGTTTACCCGGGTTAACTATTTATTCTGCTCGTCCACAGTGTCGTTGTCGTCTTTCGGGGCGGCATCGACAACGCGCTTTTTCGACTTCTTAATAGCGGTCTGCTGATTTATCCGTTCAAGCTGGGCTAGAAAGTACGAGTCGTAATTCCAGTTTGGTTTTGCTGCGATGGGTTCGGGCTTGGTATCTCTGATGTCGCTCATAGTATTTTCGTTGATTACACTCGTTTGTGGGCAGATTAACTGCATTGACATAAATTAGCGCGCATCGCCAGTCACCCAGAATCGCATAGACTCTTCGCCTAAAACATAAAGTTTGATTCAGTGGGTTATTTGAACAACTCGCGCTGGACGTATTAAACAGTCGCCGGCTTCAGCATTGAGGTTTTGCCTACCATAATATCCGCGGCTTTCAGCATGCGCTTAAACACCGATTCCTGGCAGTAAGGAATATTATGTTTCTCGCACAGCGCTTTCACTTGCGGCTGCAATTTTTGGTATTGGCTTAGCGGCAAATCCGGCCATAAATGGTGCTCAATTTGATAATTCAACCAACCGTAGAAAAAGTCATTGAAATTAGACCCGGTTGGATAATTGACCGAACCCAAAATCTGCCGCAGATAAAACTCGCCTTTACTATGCGATTTTTCATCGAACATCATCACGTCATCGCCGGCATGATTGGGGATCATCACCAGAAAGCTATGCATATTGGTGAAAATTTCCGCCAGAATCGAATTGATCAATACACTGACAGCGGCAAACCCGCCCAGCGGTAAGAATAGCAGCGGTATTAATACAAAACGATACGCGCTATAAGGCAATACGCTTTGCAGCCATAGCGCCTTACCTTGCGGGGTAAACAAGCTCCAGGCACCGATACGTGTGGTCTCGGGCTTGGGTTTACCTTGCAGGCGGGCGGCATTTAAAACCAATTCTTTATGCGTGCGCGGGGTGTAATAAATGATTTTCCAGATACCGGAAAACAACGCCACGATGGCATAGCGTTGCCACATCGGCAGTTTGGATTGCCGCAACCATTCCATATTGTGCTGGGCATTGTTGGGATCGGTCTCCTCACCCAGGTTGTAATGATGCAATAAATCGTGTTCGTGATGCCAACCGGCCGGGGTCATCCAATCCGGCCAATCCAAAAACCGCCGCCAGCCCTTTGCAAACTTCTTGCTGGTGTAGTTTTTGTCCACATCCCGCATTTTATCGAAGGCTTTATGCACGATGGGGTGGCCTACCCCGGTCCAGCGGGAAAAACTACCCTGACTGATCAACAACGCGGAAATCGGGTTGGGAAAAATCCAGGCGGTCGCGTAACCCACGAGAGAGCAAACCTTGCCCCAACGTTCGACTTTTTTTAAATGTTCGAAATCGGCAGGACCAATATCGGCTAACGCTTGTTTGTGAATTTGGCTGATGTCTTTGGCTAATTGTTCGCGATCAACCGACTGGTAACTATTTAAACTCAAAATGTGTTGTCTCTGTAAAGTGCAAGGAAAGGATTTGAATACCTTCGGATAAAAAGTCAGGATTTAAAGCGTCCGGACGGCGCTTAAAATTAGCGGTTGCGGCCTATAGGGTCGGAACTAACCAAAACTGGCCGGCCAAAACGGTATAAGTCTATAGACCATCCGCATCTTTGCACGCGCTATCAAACTCCCCGACATCCCGCGCGCGAGTATAACGAAGCAACTTTTGCAAATGTCTAAAAAGGATAGAGTGTTGATTTAAATGGTGCCGGCAATAGGAATCGAACCTACGACCTTCGCGTTACGAGTGCGCTGCTCTACCTGCTGAGCTATGCCGGCGTGTGATTGTCTATTTGTAGATGGCTTTGGGGTCTTTGAGTACCGGCTCGGTGGCTTGCCATGCACCATCTTTCAGGCTGCGGTAAAAACAGCTTTCCCGACCGGTGTGGCAGGCGATGCCGCCTTCCTGTTCAATTTTAAGCAATATTACATCAGCATCGCAATCCAATTGCATGTCGATGACTTTTTGCCTATGCCCGGACTCCTCGCCCTTGCGCCACAAACGGTTGCGCGAGCGGGACCAATATACCGCATAACCTTCGGCAACCGTCAAGGCCAGTGACTCGCGATTCATCCAGGCAAACATCACCACGCGGCCGCTGTCATGCAGCTGGGCGATGACCGGCAACAGGCCGTCTTCGGTCCACTGGATTTCCTCCAACCAAGCCAAGCTCATAAACGCACCTCTATGCCTCTGGATTGCATATGTTTCTTGGCCTGCTCTATCGTATATTCGGCAAAGTGGAAAATGCTGGCGGCCAACACTGCGTCGGCTTTACCTTGGGTAATGCCGTCGGCTAGATGGTCCAGATTGCCGACACCGCCGGAAGCGATGACCGGGATGCTGACCGCTTCGCTGATCGCACGGGTCAAAGCCAAGTCAAAGCCGGATTTGGTACCGTCGCGGTCCATGCTGGTTAGCAGAATTTCGCCGGCACCGTAGTCTTTCATTCTGACGGCCCATTCGACGGCATTAATGCCGGTCGGTTTGCGGCCGCCGTGGGTAAATATCTCCCAGCGGTTTTCCTCGCCTTCCTGGCTGACTTTTTTGGCGTCGATAGCCACCACGATACATTGCGAACCAAACTTTTCAGCCGCTTCCTTAACAAACTCGGGCCTGAATACCGCAGCGCTGTTGATGCCCACTTTGTCCGCGCCGGCGTTGAGCATGCGGCGGATGTCTTCCAACACCCGGATGCCGCCGCCCACGGTCAGCGGGATAAATACTTCGCTGGCCACTTGTTCGACCACATGGACGATGGTGTCGCGGTTGTCGTGAGTGGCGGTGATGTCCAGGAAGGTGATTTCGTCCGCGCCTTCCCTATCGTAGCGGCGGGCAATCTCGACCGGATCGCCGGCATCACGAATATCGACGAACTTTACGCCTTTAACGACGCGGCCGTTATCGACATCCAGGCAGGGAATAATACGTTTGGCTAGGCTCATGGTTTACGATTTAGCAGCATTAGCTCAGACATCTGCTCCACCGAAAGACTCGGCGAGCTTTTCGCCTTCGGCAAAATCCAGCGTCCCTTCGTAAATAGCCCGACCGGTGATGGCACCCATGATGCCTTCGTGGGCCACCTCGCCCAGCGCACGAATGTCGTCCAAATTAGTGATACCGCCGGAGGCGATGACCGGAATGTGCACCGAGCGCGCCAATTTTGCAGTGGCTTCGACATTGACGCCCTGCATCATGCCGTCGCGGGAAATATCAGTGTAGATAATGGCGGCAACGCCGTTGGACTCAAATTTTTGTGCTAGATCGATGACATCGTGGCGGGACAGTTTCGACCAGCCGTCGATTGCTACTTTGCCGTCTCTGGCATCCAGACCGATGATGATATGGCCGGGAAACTCAATCGACACGTCGCGCACGAAATGCGGTTCGCTGACGGCCTTGGTGCCGATAATCACATATTGCACACCGGCTTCCAGATACGCCTGGATGGTGTCTTCATCTCGGATACCGCCGCCGATTTGCACCGGCACATCGGGATAAGCCTGGACGATGGCGTTAATAACCTGGGCATTTTTCGGTTTACCAGCGAAGGCGCCGTCCAGATCGACCAGATGCAATCTCTTCGCCCCTGCTTCAACCCAGCGCCCGGCCACAGCCACCGGATCGTCCGAGAATACGGTATCGTCTTCCATACGACCCTGGCGCAAACGGACACATTTTCCTTCCTTCAAGTCAATTGCGGGTATCAGCAACATATTTAAATCTCGACAGTTAAAACACTAAATCTAAAGGTTAGTAAAGCCAACATCTAAGGGTTGGGGAGTTACGCGGTCCCATCCCAAGCCAGGAAGTTTTGCAATAGCTGCAATCCTACAGTCTGGCTTTTTTCGGGATGAAATTGCACGGCAAACATATTCTCTTTTGCCAGTGCGCAGGTAAAGGCTTGCGGATAATCGGCCGTTGCGGCGCTGTGGCGCGAATCGTCCGGCGCCGCATAATAGCTGTGTACGAAATAAAAGCGACTATGATCCGGAATGTCGCGCCAAAGCGGATGCGGATGTTGTTTGACCTGATTCCAGCCCATGTGCGGAATTTTCAGCACATTGCCATCGGCATCCAGCATGTGGTCAGCAAAACGGCGCGCATGGCCAGGAAATAAGTTCAGACAGGCGATGCCGTCGTTTTCCTCGCTGTCGGTCAGCAAGGCCTGCATACCCAGGCAGATGCCCAGAAAAGGCTTGCTTTGCGCTACTTCACGGATCACATCCGCCAAACCACTCTCGTTCAAGGCTTGCATACAATCACGTATCGCGCCGACCCCCGGAAACACCACGCGATCCGCCGAGCGAATCACTGCGGCATCAGCCGTTATTTGTACGTTTACCCGGCTATCGGCATGTTGAAGCGCTTTGGCAATGGAATGCAGATTTCCCATTCCGTAATCGATAACGGCTACTGATGACATAAAACTAGAGATACAAGGTCGGGGTTTCTAGGCGAAAAATGGGGGAATTATAGACTGCCTTTAGTGGAAGGCATGATACCGGCCATCCGCTCGTCATGGCTGATTGCCATCCGCACGGCCCGGCCGAATGCCTTGAATACGGTTTCGGCAATATGATGCGCATTGCCGCCCTTGATATTATCGATATGCAAGGTCACGCCGGCATGATTCACAAAACCTTGAAAAAACTCTTTAAACAAATCCACGTCGAAATTACCGATGAACGCGCGTTTGAATTCCACTTGATAGAACAAGCCCGGACGGCCGGAGAAATCCACCACCACCCGCGATAACGATTCATCCAACGGGCAATAAGCGTGGCCGTAACGGTAAATGCCTTTTTTATCGCCCAGCGCTTTGGCAAAGGCTTGACCGAGCGTAATGCCGATGTCTTCCACGCTGTGATGGGCATCAATGTGCAGGTCGCCGTGCGAGACAACCTCTATGTCTATCAAGCCGTGCCGGGCTATCTGATCCAGCATGTGGTCCAAAAACGGCAAACCGGTGGTAAACGAAGCCGAGCCGTTACCGTCGAGATTAATGGAAACTTTGATCTGGGTTTCGAGCGTATTGCGCTCAACCTGGGCGGTGCGTGGGTTCATGCTTGATGCGGATGGCTTATTTCGGCGCTAGTTTACGTGATTGTGACAACTACGCCAAACTCTTGCTGGCGATCTCATAGACATCCTTGGATAGATGTTCGGTAGCGACAATACGCTGTAATTGCTGTTTCATCAAGCCCTGCCGGGCTGCATCATAACGCCGCCATTGCGCCAACCCGGTCACCATCCGCGAGGCGATTTGCGGATTGAGGGTATTCAGCGCCAACACTTGGTCGGCCAGGAAGCGGTAGCCCTCGCCGTTTATGGCATGAAAATGCAGCGGATTGGCTTGGCTGAAAGCGCCAATCAATGAGCGCACGCGGTTGGGCGTCTTCATATCGAAAGCCGGATGTTCCATCAAGGCCTGCACCGTCGCAAAGGTATTGGGCGTGCTGCTGGTCGCCTGCAAGGTAAACCATTTGTCGATCACCAGCGCTTCTTGCCGCCATTGCACGTAAAAACTATCCAGACTTCTGGCCTTGGCCGGATGGTTACTGTTGACGATAGCCGACAACGCCGCCAACTGATCGGTCATATTCCGGGCGCTATAAAACTGCTGCTCGGCGATATGATAAACGTCCTGATTTTCCAGCTTGCTCAAATAGCTCAAGCAGGCATTTTTCAAACGCCGCCGCCCCACTGCACCGGCATCGAAATTGCCGGATTCGTCGCGGTGATGCTGAACATACAGCTCTTTAAACTCACTCTGCAAAGCTTCCGCAAGAGTCTTCTTCACAAACTCGCGCGCTTGATGGATGGCTTCGACATCGATGATAGCCATCTGCCCGGACAAATAACTTTCTTCCGGCAGCGCCAGCAACAGCGCTTGATAAGACAAATCGCCGCCGCTATCGGTGAGCACGCTGCGATAGGCATCGACGATAACCGGCTCCAGATGCAAAGGCCGACCCAACTCTATCGCGTCGATCAGCTTGAAAATCACTTGCACGGCCAATTGCTGACCGGCTTCCCAGCGGTTAAAGGTATCGCTGTCGTGTCTAAGCAAAAATGCCAATTCTTCCAGGCTACGCTCCATCTTCAGGGTAACCGGCGCGGAAAAACCTCTTAGCAACGACACTACCGGCTGTTGCGGCAGCTTATCAAAACTAAAAGCCTGCTCCGCACCAGTAACATTCAAGGTAATTTCCGTCTGACTGGAACCCTTGTAATGAATCTGTGCAACCGAACCGTCGGCGGCGAGTAAACCCAGTTTTACCGGAACATGCAGCGGCGCTTTCACCGGCTGATTCGGGGTGGGCGGGCAGCTTTGCTGAATGGTCAAATGCAGTTGTTGCGCTTTGGCGTCGTATTGCTGATTCACCGTCAATACCGGCGTGCCGGCTTGTGAATACCAAAGTCTGAACTGCTTCAACTCCACGCCGTTGGCGTCTTCCAAAGCCTTGACGAAATCCTCGCAAGTCACCGCCTGGCCGTCATGGCGTTGAAAATATAAATCACAGCCTTTTCTGAAACCGGCCGCGCCCAGCAAGGTGTGCAGCATCCGCACTACTTCCGCGCCTTTTTCGTATACGGTCAGCGTGTAGAAATTATTGATTTCGATATAAGCTTCCGGACGAATCGGATGCGCCAACGGGCCGGCATCTTCGGCGAACTGCCGGGTGCGCAAGGCGTTGACGTCTTCTATGCGTTTCACGGCTGGCGAGGTGCGATCGCCACTGAATTGCTGGTCGCGGAATACCGTAAAACCTTCTTTCAAACTCAATTGAAACCAGTCGCGACAGGTGACGCGATTGCCGGACCAGTTATGGAAATATTCATGACCGATCACGCCTTCGATATGCTCGTAATCGCTGTCGGTAGCGGTGTCCGGGCGCGCCAACACGAACTTGGTGTTGAATACATTCAGACCCTTGTTTTCCATCGCCCCCATATTGAAATGGTCGACCGCGACGATCATGTACAAATCTAGGTCGTATTCCAGACCGTAGATTTCCTCGTCCCAGCGCATGGCGTTTTTTAAAGACTGCATGGCGTGGTCGCATTTGTCGACATTGTGCTGCTCGACAAAAATCTCGAGTGCGATACGCCGACCGCTCATTGTGATGAACTCGTCCGCCACGCATTCCAGTTGCCCTGCCACCAATGCAAACAAATAGCAGGGCTTGGCAAATGGATCTTCCCAACTGACCCAATGCCGGTTGTTTTCCAGCTCGCCTTGGCCGACTTTGTTGCCGTTGGACAGTAAGACCGGATATTTGCTCTTGTCCCCAATCAAGGTGGTTTTAAAGCGGCTCATCACATCCGGCCGGTCCAAAAACCAGGTGATTTTCCGAAAACCCTGCGCCTCGCACTGCGTGCAAAGCATGCTGCTGGACAAGTACAACCCTTCCAGCGCGGTATTGGCTTGCGGATTGATGACATTTTCGATGACGATTTGAAACGGCCTATCCTGCGGCACTTCATGCACGACCAAGGCTTCCTCGCCCAGCACATACTGGCTTTGCTCCAGCAATTGGCCGTCTATCGCGATACTGACCAACTGCAATTCCTCGCCGAGCAAGGTCAATGCGGCACTGCTGTCCTGGCTTTGCGGATTGCGGCGCAGGCTCAAGGTCGAGCGGACCTGCGTGTGTTGCTCGTCCAAATCGAAATTCAGTTCAATCTGTTCGATCAGATATTCGGGTGGAGTGTAGTCTTTCAGGAAAACCGTTTGCGGGCTTGCATCGCGCATCATTTATCGCTCGTCTTGTTTGACAGGTTGTGGCGGTTTATAAGAAATCAGCCAGTAAGTAAGGCCCAACGCCACGATGACCGCAGCGATAGCCGTAATATAAGCCGGATCCAAATCCTTGAAATCCAGCATGATGACTTTTCGGGCCACGGCCATCAAGGCAGTGGCTATGACCATTTTGATCGGTAGTGTGTCGTGTTTGATGTACAGCGTGATGTTGATAAATATCTCGATCGCGATCAAGACCGCCATGAACGAACCAAAAATCACCAGTATGTCTGAGACCGTCAGCATCAAAAAGGGTGCCGCGACCACTCGCTGGTACATCACATAGCCCACGTCAGCCACGCCCCACAAAATCACCAGCACCATCAGCACCGCCAATATTCTGACCGCGAAATGAATTACCGCGTGCAGGACTTTGAGCATGGCATCTTCCGGAACCGGCGGCACTTTTACTTCATGGGTATCGTCACGGCGAGTCGCACCGGGCCGAGTGGATGCCGGTGGCGGCATGGAAGGTCGAACGGGCGGTTTCGTGTCCATCTACAACTCCTGGTTTTTCTGCCAAGCCACACAAGCCAATAAGGCCCATGCCGCTAAAAAGGCCAGGCCGCCAAACGGCGTGATCATACCCAGCCAACCGATATTCAATATCGCCAGTAAGTATAGACTGCCGGAAAACAGCACGACGCCCGCCACCAAACACCAGCCGGCCCAGCGCAATAATTTATGTTCCGGTAACACCGCAATCAAGACCAAGACCAATACATGCCACATCTGGTAGCTTACCGCGGTTTTGTAAACATCCAGCAGATGCTCGGATAATAAATGCTTCAAGCCGTGCGCGCCGAATGCGCCCATCGCCACACCAATAAAACCGCCAACCGCGGCCAGAAACAAAAAAGGCGGACGCATTATTTCTCCAGCAGGCGCGGCATCAGTTGCACCAAATTACACGGCCGGGTGCGGTAATCCAATTGTTCCTTGATTAAGGAATCCCAAGCGGTACGGCAGGCACCGGACGAACCCGGCACACAAAATATATAAGTTGCGTTGGCCACGCCGGCGATAGCCCGCGATTGCATCGTCGAACTTTTGATGTCCTGGTAGGAAATCATCCGAAACACTTCGCCGAAGCCATCCAACACCTTATCCAACAATGGCTGAATCGCTTCCGGTGTGCCGTCGCGGCCCGTCACACCGGTGCCGCCTGTCGTAATAACCGCATTGACTGCCGGATCGGCGATCCAAAGACTGACGGCGGCGCGGATTTGGTAAATATCGTCGGGAACGATTTTTTTGTCGATCAAATTATGGCCGGCAGCGGTCAAACCGGTGACCAAAGTTTGCCCGGATACGTCGTCCAGTTCGGTACGAGTATCGGAGACAGTCAATACGGCGATATTAATCGGAATAAACTCTCGGGCTTGGCTCACAGTGCGGCTCCAGATAAAGGCTACCGCATTCTATGTAAAGCGCCGCCGGACAAGCAAGCATTGTTTAATTCAACGGCTGTCATACCGGCTTAACCGATAATGCCGTAAACTCCGGACATTGATTCCAATTCAGTTAGCTGCCGCCCACTCGATCATGCCTATCCAGATTTCCCGTTACGAAAAAATCGCCAGTCTGGCGGCCTTGTGCCTGCTGCTATTTGCCTGCTATCAGGTATTAAAACCATTTATTTTCGATTTGTTGTGGGCGGCGATTCTGTGTTTTGTCACCTGGCCCCTGTATTTGCGTTTGCGCGATTGGAAGCTGACCGCCAACTGGGCCGCCACCGCCATGGTCCTGCCGATAGGCATATTACTGCTGACGCCGTTCGTCGCCGCCACGCTGACATTTACGGAAGACATAAACCACTTGCTGCAATGGCTGAATCAAAGCCGGCATGTGTGGCCGGAACCTCCGGCTTGGTTGCAATCGTTGCCGGTAGTCGGCGACAACGCTGTTGCCGCCTGGCAAAGTGTCGGCGAAGACTCCAGCCGCCTCGTCAATCTGGCCCGGCAATATGCGCTGGGCGCCAGTAGCTGGTTGCTGCAACAAGGCATTGGCTTGGCCGGCGAACTGATGCATATGGGCCTGGCTATTTTGGTGCTGTTTTTTTTCTATCGCGACGGCGAGCATGTTGCTCAGCATGTCGTGATTGGCGTCGAACGCCTGGCCGGCGAGCGCACCCAACGCATCCTGCATATCGTCCGCTCCAGTCTGCGCGCAGTGGTATACGGCATCCTCGGCACCGCGCTGGTACAAGCACTGGCTTCCATCCTGGGCTTTGTGATTGCCGGCGTGCCTTACGCCTTTGTGTTAGGCGTCATCGCCTTCTTTTTGATGATCATTCCAGCGGCCGGCACGGTGATCTGGCTGCCGATTGCCTTGTGGCTGCTGGCAGAAGGCGAAACCGGCTGGGCGGTTTTTATCGCATTGTGGTTTTTGTTATTCGTCGGCACCATCGACAACTGGCTACGGCCGATTTTGATCAGCCGGGAAGTGGAATTGCCGTTCGTGTTGATCGTGTTCGGCATCTTCGGCGGGCTGTTAGCATTTGGCTTTATCGGCGTATTTATCGGCCCGACCCTGCTGGCCACCAGCTATGCCTTGGTGCTGGACTGGCTGATTCGCAATGAACAGCAGGAGCTGGACAGCCAAGCGAACACTGAAGGTAAAGACTGCTAGTTATCCGCTGTCAGTTTGATTTGCCGAGTAACGCCGTCCGCTTGCTCAATTGCCGAAAATCCATCGAAAAAATACAGCATTGTGGCCCAAGGTTTGCTGGCAATCGTGGGGGAGGATAAACAACCATGTCGGTGAAACACCCATTTGCCATCTGCCCTGCTCAACAAGTTCCCGAGCTCGGCAAATTTCCGTTTGAACTGCTCTATCGAGGCTCGCCCCGCTCTGCGGTTCTGGTGCGTTTCCAAGGCGAGGTATACGCTTATCTAAACCAATGCGTCCACATGCCTAGGGCATTGGATTGTGAGAACAGCAACATTTTCGACGAATCGGGACGCTATTTGCAGTGTTCCATGCACAGTATTTGCTATGACCCGATCAGCGGCGAGTCTTTAAGCGAAATTTGCCTGGGCAAAAAACTGACCGCGCTGAAAGTCAAAGAACAAGACGACTGGATTTACTTAGTGGATAAAAGAGCCGCGATTACCGGTTGAGGCTTTGGCCCGGGGCGAAACAATAAGCATCGCCCCATTTGCTTTCAGACGGTTTACGCCGTAAACCCATCCGACCTTAGCCGTGCGCCGCGCCTTCCTTGATCTGTTGTTCCAGCTTTTCGTGCGCGCGTTCCAACTTGGCAAACACTCTTAAAATATCGGTAGCGGACAATATGCCTACCAGTTTGTCTTTTTCCACCACCGGCAGCGCGCCGACGCGGTGTTCCGCCATCATCGCCGCCGCTTCGGACGCTGGCGTTTCCGGGGTAACGGTATAAACGCCGCGATGCATGATATGCACGACTTTTTGCGTGACCACATGCAATTGGGTGCTGTCTTTACTAGCTTCCACCGCATTGGAATTACTTTTGGGGCCCAGGGCTTTATATAAATCCCGGTCGGAAACGATACCGACCAATTTGCCTTTTTCAACCACAGGCAAGTGGCGGATTTTCTCGTAATGGATCAAAAAGAACACGCGATCGATCAGATCGTGAGGTTCGACGGTAAATACCTTGGTGGTCATTAACTCTGCTACGCGCATGCTGTTTCTCCCATAAAAATGTCTGTATAAAAGTAAGTAAATTCTGACGCAATAGTGCCACTATAGCCAGGCAAAATTAAGAAATATCGCTGCTTGATGGCTGCACACAACCATTCATTCGCGAAGCACGGCCGTGAATCCTTCGCCCGCGGCACTTGGATCGACTCAATAAATCGCCCGACCCAAATCCAGACAGGTCAGATAAAGCCGCATGTCGAACTCCCATTGGTGATAGTCCGGCGCCATGTATTCGCATAATTTGTAAAACGCCTTGTTATGCTGCTTTTCACGTAGATGCGCGAGCTCATGAACGACGATCATCTGCAAGAACTCCGGCGGCGCCAGCTTAAAGATCGCGCCAATGCGAATTTCATTTTTTGACTTTAAATTGCCGCCCTGCACCCGCGATACCACCGAATGCAAGCCCAAGGCCTGATGCAATACATCGATTTTGTCGTCGTAAACGACTTTGCTGAGAGGGTTGGATTGCCGCAGAAATTGATTTTTAAGATCCATCGTGTAGACATAAAGCGCCTTGTCGGTCTTTATATCATGCGGCCGGGGATATTTTTTCAGCAGTAGCTCGGGCAGTTTGTCGCTGTCGATCAGCGCATGCACTTGCGCGGTGATGGCAGGCGCATAGCCGGCCAGGTATTTTAACGGGCGCATAAGCTCAAACCGCGCACCGCTTGGTTCAATCCCATGGCGGCTCGTCTCCGTCATAGGCTACAAAGTTTTTATCGCTTGACCGGGTTGTACCGCCGACGACACTGTCGGCTTTTGAACTTTTCGCCTCGCCGCCGGGCAATTGTCCAATCTCGGACTCCATCTGCCATTTGGCAAACAGCGCCACGTCTTTATTGGCGGGGACATACCATTTCTTGACAGCCGCATCCCACCTGGCGCCAAGCGCTTTCGCCGCATCCTTTTCGGCATAGGGTACATTCAGATAAGTTTTCGCGTCAGCCATTTACCGTAGCCGGTCAAAGTTTAATTGCATCGCAATATTGTAAAACATTGCTTATGCAAGTGGTTCGGATAATCCGATCTTACCCAGGAAACCTAACGCTGAACGCATTTATCAAAACATCTGCCGGTTCGGCTACACCGCAGAACAATCCAGTCCTACGGTTTTTTGCGGCTCGAACCCATAGTACTGGCAAAAGTGGTCGCCGCGAACAAGGCCGAGGAAACAATAAAATCGCCCGAAATAAACTCGATAACGCCGGTCACAAACACCAGCCCGGTCAAAATGTCTTTATGTAAGCGTTTCATGGTCGCTTCCCGAAGTAATTAAGGCATTTAGACTATATGCCCGCCTACATTAATTAACAATGACACTAAAAACACATTGATTAATCGCTAAAAGGAAACAACCCAATAAGCCAAACCGCAAGCCGGTTTACCTCGGCTTATCGACTGCGTAGACGGCGAAACGGCAGCATCAACAGGCCGACAAATCCCATTTGGTTACTATCTTGAAACTCGGACAAACCTATCATCATGGCAGTCTGTGCTTCGCGCGCTTGTGGACAATAGGTTTTGAACAATCTATCCCAGCATGACAGCGAGAAGCCGTAGTTGCTGTCGGTTTCCGGTTGAAATGCCGAGTGATGAATGCGGTGCATGTCGGGTGTCACTATCAAATAGCGCAAGCCACGCTCCAGCGCAGGCGGCAAGCCGACATTACCGTGATTGAATAACGCGCAACCGTTCAATATCACTTCAAAAGCGATCACCGCGAGCGGATCGGCGCCGAGTAACACCACCAGCGCGACCTTATAAAGCATCGACAGCATGATCTCCAAAGGATGAAAGCGCACGGCAGTCGTCGTATCGAAATCCATATCGCTATGGTGCACCTGATGCAGCCGCCAGAACCAGCGCCAGCGATGGGCGGCGATATGTTGAGCGTAAATGGCCAGATCCAGCAGCAGCAAACTCAGTGTTATTGACAGCCAATTCGGCACCGACAACGTATTGAATACGCCGATTTGTTGCTCGGCAGCCCAGTTCGCCGCCAGCCAGGCCGCGGCACCGATGCTGAGCCGCATCACGCCGACATTCAGAATCGCCAAACCCAAATTGACCGGCCAACGGCGGCGGCGCTTTGCGGCCAATCGCCGCTTGGGCCGCAGCCACTCCCAAGCCGCCATTAGCAAAAATATCCCCAAAAACACGCCCAAGCGCACCATTGCTTCCATCACCGTCTCCGATAATACTGCGCTGCCAGTTCATCCGGATGGGCTCCGAAAAAATACCGCAGCCGCAAGCACCACATCAATAAGATCGTTCTGAGGATACCGTGTTGTTGCCAACGCCGCGCGGCAGTGACGACCTTAGTCTTTAAACAGCAAGGTTTACCGAGCTTTTTCAGCGCCGCGCTGATGGCAATATCTTCCATCAAGGCAATCTCCGGAAAACCGCCCACAGCCTGAAATGCCTGACGGGTGATGAAGATGGCCTGATCGCCGGTAGCAATACCGGTCAAGCGGGAGCGCGCGTTCATCATGCCGGCGATCAATTTAAAAATGGCTTGTGGGCTGTCGAATTGCACATCAAAACGCCCCCACGACCAGCCTTGCTCGACCGCCGACAAAATTAAAGCGATAGCCTGATCCGGCAGCCGGGTATCGGCATGCAAAAACAGCAACACGTCGGCTTGGGCTTGTTGCGCACCCAGGTTCATCTGCCTGGCCCGGCCAGGCAGACTGGGCAAAATCTGATCGACCAAAGGCTTCGCAATAAGCGGGCTGGCATCACGACTGCCGCCATCGACCACCAATAATTCGCAGCGCGATCTCAGCACCTGCAAGGCTTGCAATGTATCGGCAAGCCGCGCCGCCTCGTTGACTACCGGAATGACAATACTAATCTGGGGTTTCATTGCGCTAGCACATCTTCGTCAGCGCTACCGATTACAGTTCGTTGCTAACAGAGGCAGCAACGCTTATACCAGTAGCATTGAGCAAGGCCGCGATTAAAGCACGCCCTGCTCTATCTCTTGCAAATAGATAAATTCCGGGGCTTTTACGCCGGCCTGTTTTCTGATTTCCACCAACTCGGGGGAGTCGAAAAATCGCCGGGCGTTGTCCAGCGAGGTCCAGGCAGAAAAATGCACGATATTATTGGCATCGTCGTCGTAGCGCAGCAGTTGGTAGCTGATTTCTCCGGCGCGTTTTCTGATCTCGGCGGCCTGATCGAAAATCCGCTTCCAGGCCGGATAGTCGGCGACCTCATGGATGATTAATACGTGTGGCATGCAGACTCCGTTTTTTAGTATGGCTCGCCGCCTTTGTGGGCAAAACGCCAGCCCCCGTCGACTGACATCGCTTGTAAATCGTCGTCCGGATAAATGACTGCGTCTCCGGCCGTCCTGTCGCCAACTTCCAGGTACTGCACGTCTGCGTTCGAGCGATTCAGCAACTGGTGCGCATTACCGGTGCCGGCTTTAAATCCCGCGCACATACCCGGCGCCAGCTCGGTTTCGCCTGCATCCGTCACCAATGTCGGATGGCCTTGCAATATGTAAATAAACTCGTCTTGCCGCGAATGGCTATGCCGCAACGCCGATCTGGCGCCGGGTGCTAGCGTGCTTAGATTGACGCCAAAATTTGCCAGATTGAATACCTCGCCTAGGCGGCGTTTCTCCCTTCCCGCCATGCGCGAGGCAAACGGTTCCGGATACAGCGATGTGGTGCGTGGCTCGACATCTGCCGCAGACACGGCTATTGGAGTGTGTTTATCGTTCATGGTGGCCTGCAAATGGAAGAAAACCGGCTCGAACGGTTTATTAAAAATCCGGCGGAGACTAGCCCAAAGCTGCCGAACCGATCTGCTTGCCCTTAGCGCTCCGAGCAAGCGCCTGAACAAGCACAGGGCTACCCCAGAGCGCGGATATGATCGGACTTGCTTCTTCGACCGCGGTGCTGGAAAAAAAGCGGACCTCTGCCGCCCGCTCTCGGGAAACAGGCCTAAGATGGCCTTGCAAACGCCGCACCAGCTCTTTTGCCACGGCGGTGGCCGGGTCGATTATCGTCAGATCCGGCCCCACAATGTCCCGAATCAGCGGCGCCAGAAACGGGTAATGCGTGCAGCCTAATACGATGGTATCGGCACCAGCCAGCAGCAACGGCGACAGGTAACCAACCAAAAGCTCGCGCGTCGTATCGCTGTGCAATTGGACTTTTTCAACTTGTTCGACCAGACCGGGACAAGGCTGCAACAATATTTCAATGTCTTTACCGTAGGCCGCGCACAGCCTGGCGACGCTGGGGCTGGCCAGCGTGCGGCTGGTGGCCAGTACGCCGACCACTCCGGATTGGGTGGTTTGCGCCGCCGGCTTGATGGCCGGCTCCATCGCCACCACCGGCACAGGACACCAGGCGCGCAGTTTTTCGATTGCGACCACGGTGGCGGTGTTGCAGGCAACCACGATGGCCTTCACGCCGGCATCCAGCAGCCGCTCGGTGATGGTTTTCGCCCTATCCGCAATAAACTCCGCATCCCGGTCGCCGTAGGGCGCGTAGCCGGAATCGGCCACATACAGCAAGTCTTCCATGGGCAGTTCCGCACGGATGGCTCGCAGCACGGACAGGCCGCCGACGCCGGAATCGAATACGCCAATGGGGGCCTCGGTGCGCAAGGCTGTCATGGATGGATGCTGTCTATTATCCAATCGATCAGGCCTGGCGCTGTTGCAAATATTCTTCGTTGAGACGAATGGCTTGCAGGGCTGCCGGGCGCGCGTAGATCCGCGCCACATAATCTTCGAACAACGGACGCTTGTCGATGCTGCCAAACATCATCCCCCAACCCAGCTGCGAGCCGACATACACGTCCGCGGCGGTAAATTGCTCGCCGCAAATGTAAGGTCCGGGCTGCAGGGCTGTTTCGACGGCGGCTAAGGTCGCTTCGTAACTACCGAAACCGACAAAGCCGCTTTTGCCCTCGGGCACTTGCCAACCCAGCGTCTTGGCGGTAACGGCCTGTTCCAGCGGACCGGCCGCGAAAAACAGCCAACGGAAATAGTCCGCGCGCGCGGGATGGTTTGCGGCCGGCAGCAGATTTTTCTCCGGAAAACGATCCGCCAAATACGCGCAAATGGCCGCGGTTTCGGTGACGAACGCAGTACCGTGTTTCAGCGCCGGCACCTTGCCCATTGGATTGACAGCCAGATAGTCGGCATTTTTCATCGCGGCGCCGAACGCCAGCCAGACCGTTTCGTAAGGCTCGCCGATTTCTTCCAGCATCCAGTGAGCGATGCGCCCACGCGACTGCGGATTGGTATAAAACACCAGATCGTTCATTGTGCGTTCTCCTTGGCGGGATGTTTTACTAAAGGCAATATGGCGGCGGATTTTACACCGATAAACCGGACCGGACTCAGACGATGTTTTGGGACCGGCTGTAGACACTGTTCCATCAGGAACAATGTCGAGCGACTATCCCAACGGTTCCAGTGCAGTCAGCGCTTCGGTCATTATCCGTTTGAATTCGGCATAGTCAGCAGGATTTAAACTGTCCTGCTTGAGTGACAGACAAAATCTCGTCGCGGCCTGCTCCACACGATTTGCCCCCAAGTTAGCGGCGACGCCTTTCAAACCGTGCAGCACGTCTCGCGCCTTTTGCAAATCGCGCTTCTCCAGCAAATCATCCAGCGCTATCAAGGTGCTTGCGGTGCTATTTTTAAAACTACCCAGCAACTCGCTCAAAAAGCTTTCGTCGCCATCCAGCAAATCCAGCGTGTTGCTGAAATCAAAACCGGGCAAATCTCGTAAGCAAAACGCTGAAACGTCACGCGCATTTGTAACAGGCCCGTTTACCGAAGCGCCAACCGGACTTCGACCTATCTGCTGGCACAACACCTTAACCAACTGCATCGGTTGAATCGGCTTGACCACAAACTCGTTCATACCGCTGGCCAGGCATTTGTCCCGCTCCTCTTGGGTCACGCCGGCACTCAGCGCGATAATCGGTAGCGATTGATACTCGGGGTTACGGCGGATCTGTTCGGTGGCGGCCAGGCCGCTCATCACCGGCATATGAATATCCATCAGCACTGCATCATAAGCTTGCTCTGCCAGCATGGCCAAGGCGTCGCGGCCGTTACCGGCAAGATCGACACTAACCCCGCATAAGGCCAAAAATTCCTGCAAAATTTTCTGATTGATAGCGTGGTCTTCGGCCACCAAGATACGCATGCCCCGCAATGCGCTACCTTGATCGGCAAGAGTCTTAGACAAGCCACCGGCCTGGGTGTCATTATCCGGCCGCGCCGCCGGCAAGTCGGCTTGCTGCGCGCTAACGCCCAGCATTAAGTCAAAACTAAAATTCGAACCCTGCCCCGGCTTACTTTCGACATGAAAATCGCTGCCCATTAGTTGCAGCAACTTTTGGCTGATGCTCAAGCCCAAGCCTGTACCACCGAAGCGGCGAGTAATCGACGCATCCAGCTGGCTGAAGGAACGGAACAACTTAGGCAGATCCGCTTCGGGAATACCGATACCGGTATCCATCACGCTGAAACGCAGCTTGGCCTGAGCATCCTGCCATTCCAGCAAAGCCACTTGCAATGTGACACTGCCTTGCTCAGTAAACTTCAGCGCATTTCCCACTAGATTGGAGAGAATCTGTTGCAAACGCAACGCATCCCCCACCAAACATAAGGGCACATCCGGCGCAACGTCTATCTTGATGTCCAGGCATTTTTCCGCGGCGTACAAGGCAAACAGATTATGCAGGTTATCCAATACGGTATTCAGGTTGAATTCGACCTGTTCGAGTCCCAGTTTACCGGCCTCCATTTTGGAGAAATCGAGAATGTCGTTGAGTATGCCGAGTAAACTGACGGAACTGCTGTAAATCTTTTGCAGATAATCCCTTACCTCAGCGGATACCGGCTTATTCAATGCCAACTGCGACAAACCGATCACCGCGTTCATCGGCGTGCGGATTTCGTGCGACATGTTCGCCAGAAACTCCGATTTGAAGGCTGCCATGCTCTCGGCGGTTTCTTTGGCTTCGATCAAGGCCTGCTCCACCCGCTTTTGCTCGCTTAGATCGCGCACCACGCTTTGTAATACCAGGTGGCCGTCCAGACTAACCCGCGCCAGCGTCACCAAAGCCGGAAAAATACGACCGTCGGCACGCTTATGCAGCCACTCGAATTCCAAGTGGCCGTTTTTGATCGCCGTAGCCATATACTCGTTCGCCAATTCTACCGAATCCCTGCCGTTTGCCTGATTTGGCGGCGAAACTTTACCGGGGTGCAAGCGGCAGAACTCGGACACAGCGTCGTAACCAAATAAATCCAAGGTGGCCTGATTACAATCCAGAAATCCGCTGCTATCGGCCATCATGACCGCATCGCTGGAACTGTTGAACAGCTTTCGATACTTCAACTCACTTTGTCGCAGCACTTCTTTATTGGCTTTGGCTTGGGTGACGTCCTCGGCAATAAACCAAATATAATCCTGATCCTCGGTACCGGCGACTTTGGTGCCGCTTAGTTGCAACGATACCGGCCGCCCTCTTTTATGGATAAACGTCGCTTCGTCCGAACCATACTGCCCGGTTCTGGCTAACCAACTTAATTGTTCGGCCAAACTCTGCTCTTTATCGGCGGATAAACTCATGTAATCGAGCCGTTGAAGTTCTTCTTCCGTGTACCCGGTCATGCGTTGAAAAGCATGATTGAATTCAACGAATTTGCCGTGCACGTCCAGCAAAGCGATGCCTAAGGGGGACAGCTCGTATAAGTCGCGGAGCTTTTGGCCTTTTTCCGCCAAACGAATATACGCATCCTTTAAACTTGAGTTTGCCGCATCAAGCTGAGCGGTGCGCTGATCGACCAGTGCCGCCACCATAGCCGCCCTGCCGGTGGCGGATAACAAGTACACGCTTAGCAGCATGGTAAACAGCAATCCGCCCAACAACACCAGCCACGGTAACCAGGAGGCATGCGTCGCAATGAATACGGCTTCCGGCTGGACAATCACTTCCAACAAGCGATTGCCAAAACGGATGGAATGCCTGGACTCATTAACACCGGTCGTCAATGCTTTCAGCGCTCCGTATAACGGTATGGCGTGGTTTTCCGCATCGTAATACAGTAGCGCCACGTTCATATCGTCAAGATTTAAGTCTTGCATGGCCGCCTTCACCAGGGAATCGATACGCACCACTGTAGACAAAAACCCGCTAAACGCCGGCTCCGAACTATTGGCATTAGCCAGGTATACAGGCATCATCAGCAATAAAGCTTGATTGGCTTGCCCGTCCTGCACCAGTTGAATAGGCCGGGTGACGCTGACTGCTTGGCTGGCCCTGGCTTCTGTCAGCGCTGCTCGGCGATTGGCCTCCGAATTCAAGTCAAAACCCAGCGCCAGCTTATTGGTTGATAAAGGCTCGATAAAGGTAACCGGGAAATACTCGGTACGCTCCTGAGCTTTGATGAACTGGCGATCCGCACCTAGTTCCTTGATCGTAAAATCTTTATATCCTTCGTCGCGGATCGATTGTTCGTAAGACGCCCGCTGTTCGCTGGGGATCTGCGATACCCAGCTCAGCGCTTGAATGTGCGGATTCTGTGTCAGCACGCCATTGGCAAAAACGCCGAATTTATCCCGGTCTAACGGTCCGGCCGCTTGAAAGAAACTATTGAGCGAAAAAGACGCTTTCAACACGGCGGAAAAATTGTCTGCTAAGGCTTTATTAACCGCGCCGGCATTGCTGTCAAATTGCAGTTGCAGCCGACTGTCTTCCGCTCGTAAAACCAATAGAAAAGTAATGATCAGCCCAGCCAACATGGCTACCAGCGGCATAGCCACACCTACCAGCCGGGGACGCCAAAGCGCTCTTGGCTCTGCAAACAAGCAAAAAACCAAAGGCGATATGATGATGGCTCCGAGACAATCGCCTATCCACCAATTCCACCAAGCCACCAAAACATTGGCATCGGTTAAAACACCGAATCCAAGCAAGGTGCTGACCCCGACGGTGGCGGCGATCAAGCAAGTCAAAGGCCCGACTAGTAACACATACCGAAAAATGTTTTTGCCTTTATCCAGACGCGGTACGCCGGTCCCTAGAAAGCGTTGCGACAGCCAAGCACCGGTCAATGCTTGCAATGTGCTGCCGATCGCGATGCCCATCGCGACGAAGATCGTCGGCGGCGTTAATTCGCCGCTTAAATCATATCCTTGCGAGAGATTGGTCAGGAACGAGCCGCACCCTATCGCCGGCCAGATTTTCTTACCCCGGAGCAACACCGCTGCCAGCGCAATGCCGGCCGGCGGCCAAATCGGACTGGCATAGCCTGGCGGTAAGGCCAGGCGCAACCCAGCCCAACCCGCCACGGCAATAATTGCTGTCAGAAAAATAAATCGGTAAAAGCTCAAACGCATTCCTTCTCTGCCCAACAAGCCAAGAAAAGTGAGAGAAGGTGATTATAGGTCAAATGTTTTGCTAGGGATGCGGATAGGCCAAAACCTGGGCCATCCGGCATTGCGAGGACTCATCGCTAATCCAGTTTAGCAACTGGGCTCCCGGCGGCGCGGGAGCGACGATATTTAGGAGGTTGGGATAGTGCGTCAGCCCGGCAGGGTTGCCATATCGATCACAAAGCGGTATTTCACGTCGCTTTTCAACATACGTTGATAGGCGTCATTGATGCCGGCCATCGGAATCAGCTCAATATCGGACACGATGCCGTGCTCGGCGCAGAAATCCAGCATTTCCTGAGTCTCGCGAATACCGCCGATCAACGAACCCGCCAACGCGCGGCGGCGAAATATCAGGTTGCCGACGTTCGGCGAGGGATGCGGCTCGGACGGCACGCCGACCAGGCACATCGTGCCGTCGCGCTTCAACAGGCTTAAATATTGATCCAAATCGTGCTGCGCGGCGACGGTATTTAAAATGAAATCAAAGCTGTTTAAATGTTTTTCCATTTCGTCGGTGTTTTTTGAGATCACCACCTCGCTCGCGCCCAAGCGTTTGGCATCCGCTTCTTTACCTGGCGAAGTCGTAAACAGCACGACTTCCGCGCCAAAGGCGTGGGCAAACTTCACGCCCATATGCCCCAGACCGCCCAAACCGACGATGCCAACCTTATGGCCCTTGCCGATTTGCCAATGCCGCAACGGCGAATAGGTCGTAATACCGGCGCACAGCAGGGGCGCTACCGCCGCCAACTCCAGCTTATCGGACACTTGCAACACAAACCCCTGATCGACCACGATCTGATTCGAGTAGCCGCCGTAAGTCATTTTGCCGGTGTATTTATCCGGGCTGTTGTAAGTGAACACCGTTTGGTCGCAAAACTGTTCCTGATGATCAAGGCAATCGGGACAGACGCCGCAGGAATCCACCATGCAACCTACCCCGGCCAAATCGCCCACCTTAAATTGAGTCACTTGGGAACCGACTTCCACTACCCGACCGACAATTTCGTGGCCCGGCACTATCGGAAACGTCGTGCCGCGCCATTCGTTGCGCACCTGATGCAAATCGCTATGGCAAACCCCACAATACAGAATTTCGATACGCACATCCTCGGAACCGGGTTGCCGGCGTTCGAAATGAAACGAGCGTAGCGGCGTTTGCGGGTTATAGGCGGCATAGCCAACCGTTTTAAGCATATCGATCTCCTGCGATTAAGGTTTTATAAAGGATCACAACCGCTGTTTTGAATGCGTGTGTAATAATTGAAAGAAAAGGAAACTTTAATTTTGTTTAATGGACTTTAGCTTAATTATTCGATTGGGAGTAACAAGTGATCCATAACGTAGCAGAAACGGTTTTTGGACATGCCGGATGGCGTGATCTAAGAAATAACATTAATCTCTGGATACAATTCTTAAAAAATTTTCGCCGACGACTGATTTCTAGGGGAAAACTTAAAAAAGCGAGTGGAAATCAACTTCTAATTAACTTCGGTTGCGGAAACCTTGCAAAAGAAAACTGGATCAATATAGACATGACGGACAGCCAGGGTGTCTACTTTCATGACTTGCGTAATCTTATTCCGCTGAATAATCAATGTGCTAAGCACATTCATTGCGAACACTTTCTAGAGCATTTGGAATACTCCTATGCGAAAAAATTACTTAGAGAGTGCTATCGACTACTCGAAAATGGCGCCACGCTCAGACTAATCGTGCCCGACGCTGAAAAATACTTGAAAGCTTACTGCTTTGACGACAAAGAATTTTTCGAACAACTTAAAAATTTGGGAGGCAGCCCAAAGCCATACAACACAAAAATGGAAATCATTAACCAAATGTTCCGAATGGACGACGACCACAAGTTTGCCTGGGATTTCGAAACGTTGAAGCTCGCTTTATCGGAAGCTGGTTTCACACAGATCAATCGCTCCGAGATAGGCGATATTGAAGCTCAATACAACATTGATGGTACCGACTGGTGGCGTCCCGTAGAGAGTTTATATATTAATGCCACTAAATCTAATACCTAAAAACGAGTTATCGAAAGAAAAATAACGAGCTCATCAAAAAGCCTTTGTTTCATCGTTCTCGTAAAACCTAGCCCCCCGCATTCGGGCGCGGGGGGCTACGAGTTTTTCGAGGTAGTCCAGTTATTAACTTGTCAGTTTTAAATACTTCTTGTACAGACTGTCCTTGTCCTCGACCACATCCGGATCTTTATCGATACAATCCACCGGACAAACTTCCATGCACTGCGGCTTGTCATGATGACCGACGCACTCAGTGCATAGGGACGGGTTGATCACGTATATATCATCACCTTGCGAAATGGCGCCGTTCGGGCACTCCGGTTCGCAGACATCGCAGTTGATACAGTCGTCGCTAATAATGAGCGCCATAATTACTCCTCGGAAAATTTTTCGGTTAAGCGTTGTTTGACCACATCAGGCACGAAGCTGGACACATCGCCGTTCAATTGGGCGATCTCGCGGATCATGCTGGACGAGATAAATTCGTATTGTTCGGCCGGGGTCAGAAACACCGTTTCAATATCGGGCGACAAACGGCGGTTCATGCCGGCCAATTGAAATTCGTATTCAAAATCCGACACTGCACGCAAGCCGCGGATGATGACGCTGGCTTGATGTTGCTTGGCACATTCGACCAACAAGGTGTCGAAACCAATCACGCGGACGTTGCTGAATTCCGTGACCACTTCCTGAATCAACGCCACGCGCTCTTCCAAGGAAAACAGTGGCTGTTTGCCGCGGCTGACCGCGACGGCAACAATCACATGTTGGTAAAGCCGGGAGGCGCGGTGGATCAGATCCAGATGACCGTTGGTGATGGGATCGAAGGTGCCGGGATAAATCGCGGTAATGTTCATCGGCTTTGGAAACAGGCAAAAGCGGCTTATTTTAAACCATTCGCCGCGGCAAAAGTATCCGATTGCTTTTGCAGCAGGTGGTAGCTGACTTCGCCGGCCGTCTTGGCTTTCAACAATCGCCAGCCGGCCGGCAGATCATCCAACGGCCGCTTGCGCTCACATTCCAGGTAGATTTTGGCGTAATCGGCCAGCCAGCCTTGGGCGTCCAATAGTCGGCAGGTCTGCCCGATCAAACCTTGCCCGAACGGCGGATCTAGGAACACCAAGTCGAACGGTTGAGCCGGCGCGTTTAGAAATTGCCCAACGTCTTGCTGCACCACCTGAATCTGTGTCGCCGCCAATTTGGCGATGTTCTCGCGCAGCTTTTGGCAACTGCCAGGGTTGTTTTCCACTTGCACCACGTGCTTGGCACCCCGCGAGGCAGCTTCCACCCCAAGCGCGCCGCTACCGGCGTAAAGGTCCAGGCAGCGGCTATTCAGGATGTCGGCTTGCAGCCAGTTGAACAAGGTTTCCCGCACCCGCGACGGCGTCGGCCGCAAACCCGGCGCGTCGTCGAATACGATTTGCCGGCTGCGCCATTCGCCGCCGATGATGCGGATTTGGTTAGACATTTTATTTACCGGCACCGACCGTCACGGTTTGCAACAACTCCGGTTTTACCCGGCGCTTGAACGCATCCTTGATTTGCTCGATGCTGACAGCTTCGACATTGCTCTGAAAGGTATCCAGATAGTCCAGCGGCTGCTGATAAAACCCAATCATCGCTACGTAATCGGTCAGCTTGCTGTTGGTATCGAAGCGCATCGCAAAACCACCTGTGATGTTTTGCTTGGCGGCGGTCAGTTCCTTATCGCTGGGGCCTGTATCCAGAAACTCGTTGAAGGTCTTCAGCAACACATCCAAAGCCTGTTCGGTTTGATCGTTTCGGGTTTGCAAACTCATCATGAACGGCCCCTGCCGGTATAAGGGCGCAAACACGCTATAAGCACCATACGCCAAACCGCGCTTCTCCCGCACTTCTTCGAATAACCTTGACACCATACTGCCGCCCCCCAAAATATGGTTACCTACATACAAGGCGAAATAGTCCGGGTCCTTACGATAGGTGCCGGGCAAGCCAACCAGTACGTGGGTTTGCGTGGACGGAAACTCGATGTGCTGTTTGCTGGCTTTGCTAGGCATCGTCACCACCGGAATTTCGGCAGGCTTACTGCCAACCGGTAACTTGCTCAGTAACTGGTTAGCGGTCTGCTCGGCTTGCTCGCGACTGACGTCACCGACGATGACCACCATCGCGTTAGCAGCCACATAGTATTTTTGATAAAAGCTTTTCAAATCGTCAGCGCTAAAACCGGCCACGGTTTCCACCACGCCGGTCTCGGGATGGGCGTAGGGATGATCGCCATACAAGGCTTTGTTAAACGCGATGCCGGCCAATTCGCCCGGTGATTCTTCCCGGTGTTTCAAACCAGCCAAGGTGCGGGCTTTTTCCCGCTCGAAATCGGCTTGATTAAAGGCCGGCTTGCTCAATACGGTTTCGAAGGTCGCCAAAGCTTTGTCGAACAAGGCTTTTTCGGTCAAGGTCCGTATCGCCAGCCAAGCCATATCCTCGTTGACACCGGCTGAATAATTGGCGCCTACCGACTCGAAACGCTGGGCGATGTCGTCGGCGCTCAAGTCGCCGGCCCCACTATCCAGTAAGGCTGAAGTCAACGCGGCGACGCCGAACTGCGCGTCGTCGCGGGCGCTGCCGGCATCGAATACCACCCGCACATCCACCATCGGCAAACCGGCGGTGCGCACGTAGTAAACCCGGCTGCCTTGCGGGGTTTGCCAGTTTTCGATTTTGGCGGCGGACCAGACGGTCTGGCTCAACAGCAATAGTACCAAACCAATTAAATTAAAACGCATGATGGCCTCCTATGGCTTTTGCAGGTTTGGCGGCTTGGGTGATCGGTTGCGGATCGAGATAAGCGACGGTGAGCGTGTCTTCGATCAAGTATTTACGCGCCACTTCCCTGACCTGCTCGGCGGTGACTTGATTGATCTTATCGACATACTCGTCAGCTTTTTGCCAACCGATACCCACGGTTTCCAGCGTGCCCAATTGCATGGCTTGATAGAAGTTGGAGTCTTTCTGATAGACCGCGCTGGCCAATACTTGAGCCTTGATGCGTTGCAATTCGTCCTTGTCGATCAACTGGTTCTTGAGTTGATATACCTCGTCCAGCAAAGCGTATTCCAGATCAAATACGGTTTTGCCTTCGGCGGGGGTCGCTTCCAACAGGAACACCTCAGGCAAGCGCGAAGTGAAGTCGTAACCCGCACCGGCCGATACCGCGATTTGTTTGCCCCTGACCAACCGCGAAGACAAGCGGGCACTATCGCCGCCGTCCAGCACACCCGCCAGCACTTCCAGCGCGTACGCCTCCCATTCCGGCTTGGCGGTTTTCAGTACCGGGACTTTATAGCCCATCATCAGGTAGGGCAGTTTGGCGGGGGCTTTGACGGTAATCCGTCGCACGCCGCGTTGTTCGCTTTCGTCTTGCGGTTTCACTGGCTTCAACACGCTGGGTTGCAGCGGCGCAAAATATTGCTCGGCTAACTTTTCGACTTGCAACGCATCGACATCACCCACCACCACCAGTGTGGCGTTATTCGGTGCGTACCATTGCTGATACCAGGCTTGCAGGTCTTCGACTTTATAGTTGGCAATATCGGACGGCCAGCCGATCACCGGATTTTGGTATGGGCTGTTGGTGAAAGCCGTAGCCATGAATTGCTCATGCACTTTCGAGCGCGGCTGGTCGTCGGTGCGCATGCGCCGTTCTTCGGTGACTACTTCCAGTTCTTTTTTCAGTTCCTCGGCTTTCAAGTCCAGATTGCGCATCCGGTCGCTTTCCAGTTTAAAGCTGATTTCCAGGCGCGATTTTTCCAGGGTTTGGAAATAAGCCGTGTAATCCTGGCCGGTAAAGGCATTCTCGTTACCGCCGTTTTCGGCGATGATCCGGGAAAACTCGCCGGCCGGATATTTTGCGGTGCCCTTGAACATCATGTGTTCCAACATATGTGAGATACCGGTGATGCCACCGGGTTCATAGCTGGACCCGACCTTGTACCAAACTTGCGATACTACCACCGGCGAACGATGGTCCTCCTTTACCAGCAGTTTCAAGCCGTTGCTGAAAACATGTTCGTGTACCTTGCCGGCCTCGGCATGCGCCGCGACAGCAGGGCAAAGCAGCGCTAACGCCGCGAGCCTATAGTTCATAAATCCCTCGTTGACTAAAAGATGGTGAGCGCTTGTGATTATTTTAATAATCAATGGTTCACTGTTATTCTATATGTTTAAAGACCCGCAAATCTATTTGGTACTTGATGACCGACACCACTTCAGCGCTATCCTGGAAAGACTACTTAGAACTCTGTAAGCCCAGAGTTGTGGCATTGATCGTGTTTACCGCCATCGTCGGCATGTTGCTGGCCGTGCCGGGCATGCCGCCGCTGGATAACTTTTTCTACGGCAGCATAGGCATCGCCCTAGCAGCATCCTCGGCAGCGGCGATCAATCACTTCATCGACCAAAAAGCCGATGCGCAAATGGGCCGCACCAAGAATAGACCACTACCCACCGGTCATTTGAACTCTCATCAGGTATTGGTATTCGCCAGCTTTATCGGCCTTGTAGCGATGGCGATATTGACCATCAAAATCAACGTATTGACCGCCTTTCTGACCTTTTTGTCGCTGATCGGCTACGCGCTGATTTATACGGTATACCTTAAAAAATTAACGCCACAGAATATCGTCATCGGCGGCGCGGCCGGCGCAGCGCCGCCGGTGTTGGGCTGGGCGGCGATTACCGGCGAAGTGCATCCGCATGCGTTGTTGCTGTTTTTAATTATCTTCGTTTGGACCCCACCGCATTTCTGGGCTTTGGCTATCGCCAAACGAGACGAATACGCCAAAGTTGCCATCCCGATGCTGCCGGTGACGCATGGCGTCGAATTCACCCGCCTACAGATTTTGCTTTACACCATTTTGTTGCTGATTAGTACGCTGCTGCCCTATCTAACCGGCATGAGCGGCGTGATTTATTTGCTGGCCGCCGTAGTATTGGGCTTGGGTTTTATCTATTACGCCGTGCAAATGATGCGTAAAAAAGACAATAAAACCGCAATGCGCACCTTCGGCTACTCCATTATTTATCTGATGCTGATTTTCGCAGCATTGCTGATCGATCATTATTTTCCATTGTCATTCTCATGAGCTTGTTGACCCAGGAACATCCGTTCGCGGAATTTATCAAGATACTCGGCAAGGGCAAGAAAGGCGCCCGGCCGCTGACCCAAGACGAAGCCTACCGGGCCATGCAAATGATATTGGCCGACGGCCAGGTCGAGCCGATTCAACTCGGCGCATTTTTGATGCTGATGCGGGTGAAGGAAGAAACCTGCGAAGAGCTAGCCGGCTTCGTGCAAGCCGCGCGGGAAAGCTTCGCCTTCGAATCCAAAGTAGCTGTCGATCTGGATTGGTCGTCCTACGCAGGCAAACGCCGCCATTTACCCTGGTTTTTATTATCCACGCTGCTGCTGGCAGAAAACGGTATAAAAGTATTCATGCACGGCGCCGGCGGCCATACCGAAGGGCGTTTGTACACTGAAAATGTGCTGCAAGCCTTAGGCATCAAAGCTGCAACCTCGATAACCGAAGCCGGCCAGCAATTGGAGCAAGATAATTTCAGCTATCTGTCGCTGGAATATATTTGCCCAAAACTGTACGACATGATCAATCTGCGACCGGTGATGGGCTTGCGTTCGCCAGTGCATACATTGGTCAGATTGTTGAATCCGTTCGATGCCACGGCCAGCATTCAAGGCATCTTCCATCCCAGCTACCGGCAAGTGCATCAAAAAGCCGCTTTGCTGCTGAATCAGAAAAACATGGCGGTGTTAAAAGGCGAAGGCGGCGAAACCGAGCGCAATCCGGACGTGGAATGCCTGGTACAAAGCGTCAATAACGGCGAACTGAACGACGAGACCTGGCCGGCCCTATTCGAACGCCGGCACATGAAAGCCGAAGACATGGACCCGCAGTTATTGGCGCAATGCTGGCGTGGAGAGCTTAACGACGAATTTGGCGAGGCAACCGTGATAGCGACTGCCGCGGTTGCGTTAAAGCTATTGGGCAAAGCCGATAATCAGGAACAAGCTCAGCAATTGGCGACCGAATTTTGGCAGGCGCGTAACCGGCAACGTTTTTGAGTGGCCGACGACGGTTTAACCCTCAGTTCTAGCCGGCTTCCAGAGGCGGATAGCTAAAGTTTGGAATACCCTTGATATAGTCGCGTTGCAAATGCAGATACTGCAAGCCCATCAGCGTGGAAATATCGTCGTGATCGACCCACACTACCTTAACCTCGCCTTCCAGATTCAAGTGCTTGTAATCGAATTTGGCCACCGTACCGTCCGCCACTTCAATTCTGCCCAGCATGCGTATCATCAAACCGTCCACCGAGACATTTTCGGTATTAAACGCATAATCATTGCCGTTGAAGACAATATGACCGGGCGCGGTCATGTTTTTGCGGTAGGCGCGGCGGCTGTAGAGTAAATTATCGGTATCGTAAGACAAGTTGCGAAACTCGATGGCAATTTCAAATCCGCCCTCGGTAGCTTCGGCGCGCACCATTTCCGCCTCTCCAGCCAAGCGCATGCTCGGCAGATAAAAATCGACTATCGGCGAAACTTGCAAAGCATTAAAAATGTCTTTGATGCCATTGACCTGCGGCTCGACCTTCAGCACTGCCAGCAAGCCGGAAAGCGACAGATTCACGACCCAAATTTCGTGCTCTTCAAAGCCTAAATACAGCAATCCTTGGCTAGCCAGGTTTTTGCGATAGGCGCGTTTTTCGGTTGTTGGCATAATAATCCTTCTGTTTGGCAGGGCTTTTTAAAGGTAAATCCTTTTAGCAATCTAATTTATTGGGATATGAAAAGCAGAATAATTTGTCTGGCTAGTCTAGCCGTTTTATCGGCGTGTACAACCATGCCGCCGAAAAACCCGGAAAATATCTGTCAAATCTTCCGGGAAAAAGACGATTGGTATCAAGCAACCTTAAGCTCCGCGCGGCGCTGGGGCGTGCCCATTGCGGTGCAGATGGCGATCATCCATCAGGAATCCAGCTTCGTCGCCGACGCCCAACCGCCCCGGCCATTGATTCTCGGCTTTATCCCTTGGTTTCGCTCCAGCAGCGCTTACGGTTACCCGCAAGCCAAGGACGAAACCTGGGCGGACTATCAGCAAAAAGCCGGCAACGGCTGGGCCGATAGAGAAGATTTTGCCGACAGCTGCGACTTTGTGGCTTGGTATTGCGCCACCAGCAACCGCAAGCTGGGCATTCCCACCTCAGACGCCAACAATCTGTATTTAACCTATCACGAAGGCTTAGGCGGCTATCAGCGAAACAGCTTTTTATCCAAGCAATGGCTGATGAATACCGCGCAAAAAGTCCATCAACGCGCCTTGCGTTACGACGCCCAACTGGCAAGTTGCCGGCAGGAGTTGGAACAAAAAAACTGATAAACTAGCCGCCCCAATCATCTATCGGGAGTTTTCATGAAATCCACGAAACAACGTGTCATCGCCATTTTAATCGCATTTATTACAGGATTTGCTATGTTCTCACTGGCCAACGCCAACGCCCCCACCCCAGCCGAAAATAAAGCAGCCGGGGAAAAATTTCTGGCCGAAAACGCCAAAACCGCCGGCGTGGTAACCACCGCCAGCGGTCTGCAATATGTGGTCTTCACCGAAGGCACCGGCGCGCAACCCAAAGCCACCGATAACGTCACCGTCCATTACAAAGGCACCACCATCGACGGCAAGGAATTCGACAGCTCCTACGGCCGCGGCGAACCCGCCACTTTCCCATTGAACCGCGTCATCGCGGGCTGGACCGAAGGCGTGCAATTGATGAAAGAAGGCGCGAAATACCGTTTCTTTATTCCTTCTAACCTGGCTTACGGCGAGCGTGGCGCGGGACGGGATATTGGGCCTAATGCGGCGTTGATTTTTGATGTTGAGTTGATTAAGGTCAACTGATTTTTTTGTGTCGCTAACGCGACGGATTATTTAGAAGTCGGTTCTCGCACCGACAGGCGAGATACTTTCTTTTGCTTGGCCAAAAGAAAGTATCCAAAGAAAAAGCCACCCGGACGCCGCTTATTTCCTGCGCTCCGAAGCTTTCGACGGGGGTTGACGAAAGGGGCTTCCTGCCCCTTCGTCAACGCGCCACATCCCTGCGGCGCCCCTACGGGCTATTCACTCGGTACCTCCCTGTACCTCGCCCTTCGGGTGCTGCGCATGCAAATCGGCTATCCTGCCGATTTGTCCCGCCAAAAGCTCCGGTGCTCGGCGCGGCATACGGGATAACCCCATCCCATAATCTAAGATCAAACCAACGTACGTCGAGCTTAATCATTAAGCATGTTGGAATATTGTGTTTGGCTCAAACAAAATCTGAATCCTTTTTCCAGCTAGACTTCCCCCTAAACTGACATAACATGTATATCACCCGATTCGGGGAGATATACAGAAACTTTCTAATCACTTGTTGGCATTTTTAAAGGAGTATCGATGCATCGTTTCTTTATAACCGCAGCCTTTTTGGCGATGGCTGGCCTAGCCCATTCAGCCGAATCCCCTACGCCACTAGCTCCCGGCTTTACCCTGGAAAAGCATTCTGTCGGTGAGTTATCTGCTTCATGGTGGATGTGGGCAATGTCTAGTCCTGATGAAATAAACCCTGTTAGAGATATTTCGGGCAATAACTGCCATGTTGGCCAACAAGGCAATATATGGTTTCTGGCTGGTGGCTTCGGCTCGTCGAAAATCAAAAGAAATTGCGTAGTTCCTGCGGGAAAGAGCATTTTTTTCCCTGTGGTTAATATGGTTTATTACCCGCGAGAGGAAAATAATGGTTTTACATGCGAGCAGGCCAAAGCAAATGCCGCAGTCAATAACGACAAAGCCATAGACTTATTTGTTGAGCTAGATGGCGTTAGTGTGAAGAACCCTAAGCGCTATAGAGCAAGAACAGAAAAGTGCTTCAATATTTTTGAACGGGTCCCAAAAAAATATCAGCCGATAAATGCGTATCCATCTGCTTCTGATGGGTATTGGATTGGGCTCAGTCCGTTAAACAAAGGGAAGCACACGCTCAAGTTTGGTGGACGGTACAACAGTGAAAGCAGCGCTTTTGGTCGTATGGTGCAAGATATTGAATATGAAATCACCGTTGAATGAAATGCTAACCCGGCGCTCAACCCCGTTCGCTTCGCTCTCTGGACGCTGCGCGATAAAGCCGCGCAGCACGGTAGGTCCGATTAGCGCAGCGTAATCGGACGCATGTTGAATCAAATCCATCAAGGCACGCCTTACCAAAGAATGGTTGGGATATTCTTCCTTCCTCCGAATACGCTCCGCTATTCGGAGCTTGTATTATCAAGTCGTGCTTTTCAAAGGATAATACCCCGTGAAAACACACCTGAGGGGCACCTCAGGTTTGGGTCGCTGGATGCCGTATCGGAGCTTGGATTTCGAAATCCCCGGCGTAGATCTTTGCAGCAGCGACCCACCCTCGATCAACGATCGGACAGTCTCTTCGGCCCGGTTTCCGGCAGCCTGCATTCACAAGGTAGATCATTTGAGGTTTTCAATGTCCCATTTTTATCTCGGTATCGATGTTTCAAAAGCCAAGCTGGATTGCGCATTACGCTTGCCCAACGGTAAGTTTCGCGCCAAAGTGGTTCCCAATTCGCTTGAAGGCTTTACCGCTTTGTTGACGTGGCTAAACGCCCAAAAAGCTGAATCCGTGCAGGTCTGCATGGAAGCGACCGGCATTTATTGGGAAGACGTTGCTCAGCATCTGGCAACCAACGACTTAACCGTCAGCGTCGTCAATCCGGCACAAATCAAAGCTTATGGCGCTTCACGGCTCACTCGCAGTAAGACCGACACGGTCGATGCTAAACTCATTGCCGATTTCTGCGCCGAACGCAAACCATCCGCGTGGCAACCCCGTAGCGAGGCGGAAGTCACGTTACGCGCACTAGTGTTACGCCTGGACGCCCTGCAAACCATGCGCACCCAGGAAAGCAACCGCTGGCTGGTGGCGCGCGAAGCGGTGCGCGAGGACATTCAGCAGCATCTGAATTGGCTGGATACCGCTATCCAACAATTGATCGACGCCATCAATGATCACATTGATCGCCATCCCGATCTCAAGCAACAGCGCGAATTACTCGACAGCATCCCCGGCATTGGCGAGCGCACCAGCGCTATTATCCTAGCGTTCTACGCCGATACCTCGCGCTTCGCCAATAGCCGACAAACCGCAGCCTTTGCCGGACTCGATCCTAGGCAATACGAATCGGGTAGTAGTATCAAGGGCAAACCCAGACTCTCCAAAATAGGCCACTCGTTCTTGCGAAAAGCCATGTATATGCCTGCCATGGTGACACTTTATAAAACGGCCTGGGGAAAACAATTCAGAAACCGATTAGCCTGCGCGGGTAAGCCCAATAAACTCATTATCGGTGCCATGATGCGAAAATTGATTCATGTGGCATTCGGTGTCTTGAAATCCGCGAAACCCTTCGACTCGGCTATTCATTTGGCTTGACTTGGATAACAGTATCTACTCCACCCAATCCAAAAGTATTGTGAAAGTTTTCGAGCCTGGCAGTGGGTGTCGCCCGTATGCCGCGCCGAGCACCGGAGCTTTTGGCGGGAATAGCCCGAAGGGGCGCCGCAGGGATGCGGCGCGTTGACGAAGGGGCAGGAAGCCCCTTTCGGCAACCCCCGTCGAAAGCTTCGGAGCGCAGGGGATAAGCGGCATCCGGGTGGCCTTTTCTTTGGATACTTTCTTTTGGCCAAGCAAAAGAAAGTATCTCGGCTGTCGGGCCGAGACCCGACATTAAATCAAGCCGTCGCGCCAGCGACACAACCCCAACAAGCCTAACCAAAAAAAACACCCCTACGCCAACACCCTAGCAAACAGCCTGTGAGAATATTCCTGCTCCCGCTGCAAGATAGTTTCGTTTTTTATATCCTTGAGTTTTTTCACCAACACTTCCCCGGTTTCCGGAAAGAAATACACCTTGCGAGGATAGATACCGAGCATGTCGTCAGCGAGGACCGGAATGTTCCGGCCGGCCAGATAACTGCGTAAAAACTGAGCACTACGAGCGCCGACATTGTTGCGCTGCATGCCGTTAAGTATATTGCCGCCGCCGAATACCTTGGCTTCCAGCTCGCCCTCTTCCGCCCCCATGTCGACCAGATGGTTGATGAAATTGTCCATACCGGCACTAGCCATGTTCTCCATGCGTTGGTTGAGCGGCTGGTCTTCGTTGACGTTCACCACCATGAATTGATACATCCCGCCTATGCCCCGCCGCCAATCGCGAATACAGGCAATCACACAGGACCCCAGCACGGTAACAATAAGCTCGCCGGAATTGGTGACACAATATTCGCCGGGAGTGATTTTGCAGGCGCGGATGCGTTGGTGCGGGTCGTAGTAGGTTTCGGAGTATTTTTGCGGATGCATAGCCAGGACCATCTTGAGAGTTGCAGAACATTAATACTTATCAAGCAATAAATCGGCCACTATAAAATTTGGTTTCCACCTCAAATCTTTAGCATTTCAGCGCGCCACCTTGCCGAAGCGATTGTAAACCGCTTCGACAACTATTGATTGATTGGGTATCTGTCTCAGCGCGCCGAGACACAAGCACCCGGGCTATCGACAGTCAGAACGAGCAACGAGCCGGAGTGGTGCGTAGCGCTCGCGATTGGCGCACTTGCTATTATCCCAACCCAAGTCATCACCGGCATATCGTTCGGCAGACCGGGCGAACGATGTCGAATGGAACCGTGGTTTGCAATTTTGCTATAAAAATATCCGCCGCAGTCGCAGCACATTTTAGTATCCTAGCCAGCCATTCCGTACCCAGCCGTCAACCATGAGCCAATACCCACTTTTTGCCACCACGCCTAAAGCGATGGAAGGCATCCTTGCCAACGAAATCAAAGCCCTGGGCGGCCAGAACGTCCGCGAAAAAATGGCCGGCGTGGCTTTTGAGGGTGATTTGGCACTGGCTTACCGGGTCTGCCTGTGGTCGCGCACCGCCAACCGGGTGTTTCTGCCCTTGAGCAGTTTCGAGGTCAAATCCCAGCAGGATTTGTACGATGGCGTCAAAAAGATCAACTGGTTCGAACACATCAAACCGGACGACAGCCTGGCGGTATCGTTTAGCAGCAAAAACAATCCGGCCATTAACAACACCCATTTCGGCGCCTTGAAAGTCAAGGACGCCATCGTCGACCAGATGCGCGCCAAGTTCAACAAGCGGCCCAATATCGATACCGACCGGCCCAGCATTCGCGTCAATGTGTATCTGCATAACGAAACTGCCCAGCTAAGCCTGGACTTATCCGGCGAGAGCTTGCACAAGCGCGGCTACCGTGACGTCAACATCGCCGCGCCGATCAAGGAAAACCTGGCGGCAGCAATTTTGCTGCGCGCCGGCTGGCCGAAAATCGCCGAGCAAGGCGGATCCTTGCTCGATCCGATGTGCGGCTCAGGAACGATGCTGCTAGAAGGCGCGATGATCGCTGCAGACTATGCGCCGGGCTTGCAGCGTGATTACTTCGGCTTCCTGGGTTGGAAAAAACACGATGCGCAGTTGTGGCAAAGCCTGCTCGACGAAGCCAAGCAACGCCGCGATATTGGCTTGAGCAAAATGCCGGTCATCGTCGGTTTCGATCAGGATCGGCGCACCGTGGTAGCCGCCTTGCAGCATGTTGAAAACGCCGGCTTGGCGGGCAAGATTCATATCGAACGGCGCGACATCGCCGATGCGACAGCGGCGGAAAGTTGGCCCAAAGGCCTGATCGCCTGCAACCCACCCTACGGAGAACGATTGGGCGACGAGACGGAAACTTCCGAATTGTATCGCCGCTTTGGAGAGGTACTAAAACAGCGTTTCGTCGGCTGGCAGGTGGCGATGATCATCAGCAATCCGGAATTGGGTTTTAGATTGGGCGTACGTTCGCAAAAGCCGATTACCTTGTTCAACGGCGCGCTGGAGTGCAAATTGCTGCGCTTTAATATTGAAGAGCAGACGTTTTTCGAACCCAAAGCCAAATCCCAGCAAGAACGCATCGAACAAATCAGCCGACGCACCGAGACTGAGCAACCCGACAACCAAGCGGAAATGTTCGCCAACCGGCTGCGCAAGAATCTGAAAAAAATCGGCAAATGGGCCAAGCAACGTCAGGTCAGTTGCTATCGGCTGTACGACGCCGATTTGCCGGAATACGCGGTGGCGGTGGATGTCTACCAAGGTGAGAAAACCTGGATCAATGTTCAGGAATACGAGTCGCCGAAAACCATCGATCCGGCCAAGGCCAATCAACGTTTGGCCGGGGCGATGGTGGAAATCCCCAAAGTCTTGGAGATACCTAAGGAGCAGGTGTTTTTAAAAATCCGCCGCAAGCAGAAAAGTACCGATCAATACGAGAAGCAGGGCGAATCCGGCCGTTTTCATGTGGTCGAAGAAGGTGGCTGCAAGTTTTGGGTGAATTTTGAAGATTATCTGGATACAGGCTTGTTTCTGGATCATCGGCCGATCCGTTTATTGATACAACAACAAGCCAAAGGCAAACGCTTCCTGAATCTGTTTGCTTACACCGGCAGCGCCAGCGTGCATGCGGCGCTGGGCGGCGCGGCCTCCAGCGTCACGGTGGATATGTCCAACACCTATCTGGACTGGGCCAAGCGCAATTTTGATTTGAACGGCATTCAAGGCGATCACAAACTGCTGCGCGCCAATTGCGTGGAATGGCTGGCGGAGCAAGCCGGCGCCAAAGACAAGCCGCAGTTCGATCTGATCTTTCTCGATCCGCCGACATTTTCCAATTCCAAGAAAATGGACGAAGCCTTTGATATTCAGAACGATCATCTGCACCTGCTGCGCAGTGCCGTCGCCTTGCTGGCACCCGATGGCGTGCTGTATTTTTCCACCAACTTCCGCCGCTTCAAATTGGACAAACAAGCCTTGGCGGATTTGCAGATAGAAGACATCAGCGCGCAAACCATTCCGGAGGATTTCGCCCGCGATCAAAAAATTCATTATTGCTGGAGGATAACGCGATGAACGAGTGCTTGCACATCATCGTCAAGGGCCGGGTGCAGGGCGTGTATTTTCGCGCCTATACCCAAAAGCAGGCGGTGAAATTAAATGTGAAAGGTTTTGTCAGAAATCTGGCCGACGGCTCGGTGGAAATCATCGGCAACGGCCATCCTGACGACCTGCAAAAACTGGTGGCGTGGTGCCATAAAGGGCCGATGTTGGCCAAGGTTTCCGAGGTAATCGTCAATCCACACGCTGCCAGCGAGCATTTTGAGTTGTTTGAGATTAGGTAGGTATGCCTGATCAATGCGCATGCGTTCGTCAATAGGGAAACAGAACGCTAATATTCCCTGAAAGCGCAAACACACAGACGGCGCTGGCAATGGCGGCCAAAATGTAACCGCAGAGGCGGACTTTTAGCCATAATCCGATTGAAAACAAGGCGAGCACCAACAAAACCAGAGACAACGCTAGCCAAGAATTGATCTGCACAAAATATATCAACCACTGAGCAGCGATATAAATCGCAATGGCTGCTCCCGCTAGGAGTAGTAAAAGTTCGTACATATTCCAATGGACGCGAATTTAAAATTCGTCTGATTGTTGAAATTAGAGAACTTTAACCAAGAACAACGTTTGAAGCCAATTCTCTCGCCCCATTCCCGCCGTCTCTGCAACGCTTATAACTTCTACCCACCTTCCCCCCTAAATCGGATTACAATAGACAACATTTATTCTCAACAAAGGGCGCAGCTTAGACGCCCGCCAGCAATCGGCAGGAGCAGTTTTGGCAGACAGAATTATTCGCATCGCTACCCGGCAAAGCCCGCTGGCCTTGTGGCAGGCCGAGCATGTCGCGGCACGGCTGCAACAGGCGTTTCCCGGCTTACAAACCGAACTGGTCAAAATGGTCACCCGCGGCGATAAAATTCTCGACGCACCGCTAGCCAAAGTCGGCGGCAAGGGTTTGTTTGTCAAGGAACTGGAACAAGGCATGCTGGAAGGCACAGCCGACATCGCAGTGCATTCCATGAAAGACGTACCTGTGGAGTTTCCGGAAGGCTTGCATCTGGCGGTAATTCTGGACAGAGAAGATCCGACCGACGCCTTTGTTTCCAATCACTATCGCAGCCTGGCCGAATTGCCCGCTAACGCGCGCATTGGCACCTCCAGCTTGCGCCGCCAATGCCAAATCAAGGAAAAATTCCCGAATGCGGAAATCCTGAGTTTGCGCGGCAACGTCAACACCCGTCTGGCGAAACTGGATGCCGGCGAATACGATGCAATCATCCTGGCGTCGGCCGGCTTGAAACGTCTGGGAATGGGCGAACGAATCACCGCTCAATTGCAACCGACGGAAAGCCTCCCCGCCATGGGCCAAGGCGCTATCGGCATCGAGTGCCGGATCGACGACGCCGAGATTCATAAGTATTTAAAGGTATTGCACGACGAGGACACCAGCATCCGGGTCGGCGCCGAGCGAGCGATGAATGCCCGACTGAACGGCGGCTGCCAAGTACCGATTGCCGGTTTTGCTGAAATCAAAGGCGAGCGTTTATTGCTACGCGGCCTGGTCGGCAGCCCCGACGGCACTTTGTTATATAGAGCCGAGGCGGAAAGCAGCCTTAGCGACTTCGAAGCGTTGGGCAAAACCGTGGCCGAGGATTTATTAGCGCAAGGCGCGGACAGGATATTGCGCGAGCTATACCAGTGAACTCGGCTTTAAACGGCGCACGCATTCTAGTGACGCGGCCCGCCGCGCAGGCTGAGAATTTATGTCATTTAATTGAACAACAGGGCGGCGTGCCAATACGCTTTCCAACACTGGAAATCGTCGAAACCCAGCCCGATCCGCAGTTGTTAAGCCAAGCCGTCGCCAGCGACTGGCTGATTTTTACCAGCAGCAACGCGGTGGATTTTGCTATCAAGGCGTTCGGTGGCAAAATGCCGGCCTTGCGTAAATTCAAAGTCGCGGCTGTCGGCGCCGCAACCGCCAACGCATTGCAGCAAGCGGAATGGCCGGTTGATTGCGTGCCGGCCAGCGCATTCAACAGCGAAGGCTTGTTGGCTGAACCTGAATTGCACGCTGTCGCCGGCATGCGCTGCGTCATTGTGCGCGGAGTCGGTGGCAGGGAGAAACTGGCGGAGAGCTTGCGCAGCCGCGGCGCGGAAGCGAGTTATCTGGAAGTGTATAGTCGCCAACAGCCGATGGCGGACAGCACGGAATTGCGGACAGACATAGCCCAAGGGAAGCTGGACGCCGTGACGATCACCAGCGTCGAAGCGTTACAAAATTTGTTGGCGATGCTGGATGACGAGTCGATAGTATCGTTGAAATCGATACTTTTAGTCGTCGTGAGCGAGCGGATCGGCCAAGCGGCCGAAGATTTCGGATTTAAACAGATTGCAGTGAGCACACAGCCCACGGATGCAGCGATTTTAGAGACCTTGACGACGTTATTTAACGGGGAAAACAGTGGCCGAAGTAATTGAAGAACAACAAGAAAATCCAGCTCCGGTAGTGGTGGTTAAAAAGTCTCACGCCGGATTGTGGATAGGCATCACCTCTATCGTATTGGTGATTGCTTTGGCTGGTGCGGGTTTTTTCTTTTTCCAGCAATTGCGCTTCAGTCAAGATACCGAAAACAATCAGGATAACCTGAAGATACTGGAACTGGACAAAGAACTTAACGGCCTGCGCGAACAGCTGAATGGCGTGCAAACGCAAATCGCCAACGTCAATGCCGAAATGACCGGCAAAGATAACCATTTTAATGAAACATTGGCTGATTTTTCCAAGCTGCATGATGAGCGCCTGAGCACGGCGCGCAAAGAGCTGGAAGCCTCCATTGTGGCTTTGCAACGGCAGCTGGGTAAAACCCGCGGCGACTGGCTACTGGCCGATGCCGAATATCTGTTGACCGTTGCCAATCAGCGTTTGCATTTGGTCGGTGACGTCACCACCACCCGCGAAGCGCTGGAAGCGGCCGATCAACGGCTAAGAGAAAGCGGCGACGCGGCGGTATTTAAAGTCCGTGAGCAAATTGCCAAGGAAATCGCCTTGTTAAACGGTGCCACCGTACCGGACATCGTCGGCATCTACAGCGGCATCCAGCACTTACAAGACGCAGTGGAAGGTTTATCGGTGTTCCTGCCGCATGCCGGCAAACAGCCGGAAAAGCCGGAACCGAATAGCGACTTATCCGAACACGGCCATGAAATCTTGAATACGGTGGCCAAGCAGCTGGAAGGCTATGTGGTGCTGCGTCACACCGAACAGCCGGTCAACGCCATCCTGACTCCCGAAGAAGCGCACTTTATCAAGCAGCAATTGAAGGTGCGGCTGGAGATGATCGAAATTGCCCTGGTACAACAAAACGATACCTTGTTTGCCAGCAGCATCGCCGACGCCAAACAATGGCTGAAGAAAAATTTCGCGGAAAATCAGCAAACCGATAACTTCGTGGCTGAACTGGACAAACTGGCGAGTGTGCAAATCCGCAGCCAATATCCGGATGTTAGCGGTTCGTTAAAGCTGCTGAAAGACATCAGTAAATTGCGTATCGAATCCGATAAAGCCGTGCTGAATAATCCGCCAGCGGAAACGGCCTCGCCGGCAATACCCTCTGCCGGCCAGCAATAAGCGAGTGGCATTATGAAAAATCTCATGTATTTTCTAGGCTCCTTGCTTTGCGCCGTTCTGGTGGCGTTTTTGCTGCACAGCTGGCTGGTCAAACAAAACGATCCCGGTTATGTGTTAATCGGTTTCGGCCACTGGTCGCTGGAAACCTCTTTGACCGTATTCGCCGTCGCGCAAGTAATCGGTTTTTTCGTTCTCTACAATTTTTTCCGCTTGATGGGTGTGTTGATTCGCATGCCCAACCAATTTGCCAAGCGCCGCCGCAATATCCGTTTTAATCGCTCGCAGGAAGCCCTGGTTGCCGGCTTATTCGATGCAGCAGACGGTAATTGGGAGCGTGCGGAGAAAGTGCTGATCAAGCATGCCGCGCATAGCGGTGCACCATTACTACATTACTTGACGGCCGCCAGAGCCGCACAATCGCGCGGTGCGCTGGACAAGCGCGACGAGTATCTGCAAAAAGCCAGCGAACAATCCTCGGACACCAATATGACCGTCGGCTTGACCCAAGCCGAATTGCATCTGTCCGAGAAGCAATTCGAGCAAGCCTTGGAAACCTTGGGCAAATTGCACTCAATCAATCCCGGCCATGCCCGCGTCTTGAAAATGATGCATCAGGCGTATCAACATCTGGGCGACTGGGAAGGCTTGAGCAAGATACTGCCTTCGCTGCAACAGCATAAAGTGTTGATGGAAACCGAGGTTAAATTGCTGGAAACGGAAACCTTCAGCCGCCTGCTGAAACAAACCATCGCCCAGGGTGACCGCCAGGCGATCCAAACCTGCTGGGAAGGCATCCCCGATCACATTAAGACTCTGCCGGGTATCGCCAACATCTATTTTGCGGCGATGATTGCCGCCGGCGCCGGCAGTAGCGTGGAATCGGCGATGCTAAAGCAATTGGGCCGGCACTGGGACGACACCTTGCTGGTGTTGGTTTCCAATATTGAAGCCGAAGATAAAGCCAAGCAATTGCAGTCGATCGAACAATGGCTGGCGGTGTACCCCAGCAATGCAGTGTTGTTAAGAGTGCTGGGCAAGCTGGCTTTGAAAGCCGAACAAATGGAGAAAGCCGAACAATATTTGTTGAAAAGCTTGAATACCGAAGCGTCGGTGGCGACCTATCAATTATTGGGCGAATTATTGTTTAGCAAAGGCGACAAGGATCAAGCCTGCGATTATTTCAAACGTGGCATGGAGTTGGCGTCAGCCGAGCTGATTAGCGGTGTGGAATCGATTCGCACAGCTTAAATACTTAAAACAACCCGCGATCAGTTCAAATCCCGAATAACCTCGGCGTCTGCATATTCGCTTTTGATAATCAAAATTTCCGGCAAATTCTTTTTTAACAGCGGCGCTAATTTAGGGTCGAAGTGTTTGCCGGATTCCGAGGCGATATAAGCCAACGTTTCTTCTACCGCCCAGGCCGGCTTATACGGTCGTTGCGACGTCAGCGCGTCAAACACGTCGGCTAGCGCGCAAATTCTGCCGGCAATAGATATATCTTCTTCCCGCAAGCCATTCGGATAGCCGGTGCCATCCCACTTTTCATGGTGATGTTGGGCAATGGTGCGCGCGGCCCGCATCAGCTCGGTCGGCGAGCCGGATAAAATATTGGCGCCTATTTGCACATGGGTCTGCATGATCCGCCATTCTTCGGGGTCGAGCTTGCCGGTTTTTAACAGAATCCGGTCCGGAATACCGATCTTACCAATATCGTGCATCGGCGCCGCATTTAGAATAATTTCCGCCTCCTGCTCAGTTAAGCCATACGCCAAAGCCAACAACTGCGCATATTTACTCATGCGAATGATATGGTTGCCGGTTTCGTTATCCCGATACTCGGCGGCCAGCCCCAGTCTGCGTATGACTTCCTGGCGAGTACGATACAATTCGTCGGTTCTGGTTTTAACCTGTTGTTCAAGAAGACGGTTTTGATCGCGTATCTGATTATGCATCAAGCGCACTTCCAGCAGATTGTGGATGCGGGTAACGGCTTCCAGTTGATCGAAGGGCTTGGTCAAAAAGTCCTTAGCGCCCAAACTCAACGCTTTCAAGCGGGTCTCCATATCCGGTTGCGCACTGAGCACCAACACGGGTAAATAATCGTCTCTGAAACGCTGTTGCAATTGTTCCATGACATCAAAGCCGCTTAAATGCGGCATGCGGATGTCTAACAAAAAGGCATCGAATCGCGTGGTATCACACAGAGAAGTCACTTCGCGAGAATCGCAGGTCGATTGAATATTCCGATAACCCTGGCGCTGCAAAATTTTTTCCAACAATTTGACGTTAGCGGGTTCGTCGTCGACGATGAGAATGGCGGCTTGCAGAATATGCTGTTTTAAGTCCACGTTGCTGTTTTCAAAGAATCATGAAGTTGGGAGCGAAAACCTAGCAGTCCGACTCGTACCGAGCCGTGCCTGCTGAATGGGTTATCCGCGAGATTCTCAGTATAGACAAATTAGTTGAGTCTGCTTTTTACCGCCTGACGCCAGCATTCAATCTAACAGCCCAAGAGATTCCAGAAATAAAACCAGCCGGCCCAAAGTCGAAATATTCAGCGGCAGCGAATGGCCATACAGGAAATATCGTCTTGCGCTTCCCGGTTCAGCATATGTGCTTCCAGGGCCTGTTGGATCGCCGCCACTTCAGCGCCAGGCGGCGCCGTTCGGAGAATCTGCAGGACGCGCTCTTGACCGAATAAGCCGCCGTCAGGACCCAGGGTGTCGGTCAAGCCATCAGAGTACATAAATAACTCGCAAGCCTCCCGCCAATGCCAGATTTCGCAAGTATCGTCGAATTGCCGGTTATCGAGAATGCCGGCAGAGGGGTGTGAGGAACGAAAGGTGTGAACCGGCTTGCCATCGCCATCCAGCGCATAAACATCGGGTAAGCCGCCATTCCACAACTCCACTGACTTTTTTTCAGCATCTATCATGCCCAATACCAAAGCCACGAAACGGCCCGTCGGCATCTGGCTGTACAGCAGGCGATTGATCTCGCGGACGATGATGGGTACGGCCAAGCCCTTTTTCGTCATCGCCTGGAATGCCTGATTGACAATCACCGTCGGTAACGCTGCCGCCAAGCCGTGGCCGGTCGAATCGGCGAGCATAAAGTAAATTTGTTGCTTACTGATGCGCCTGGCGCAAATCAAATCGCCGCTAAAGCGTTTGGCCGGCAATAACCAAAACTGCAAATGATCGTCTTTCAGATCGCTCTGTTTAATTAACCTTTCAAAAATACTCTGTAAAAACTGCTGCTCCGCTTCGTTTTCGTCGCGATAGGCTTTAAGTAGCTGAGTATCGGCAATAATCAGATTTTGCATATCGATCACACGCTGCACCGAACCCAATTTAGCGGCAAGAACAGCACGACTGAACGGTTTTTGCAGATAGTCGTCAGCACCGGCTTGCAGCCCATCCAGGACATTTTGGTCATCGGCTAGCGCGCTGAGCACAAAAATGGGCACCCACTTGTCCAGGGTTCGCTCTCTAATCGCTTTGATAGCCTCCAGGCCATCCATGACCGGCATCATAATATCCATCAGAATCAGATCGGGATTTACGCTGGCCAGAGCGTGAACCGCCTGCTCCCCATTTTCGACCAAAATGACTTCATGCTGCATCCTGCTCAGTAATTTGTCGAGCAATAGCCTGTTTTCGTAGATATCGTCGACAACCAATATTTTCATTAGGAACTGTACCGTTATTCAAGCGAACCGGCAGTCTACCCTAGTTAAATAGGGTATCCCACATAGAATCGACTTTTTTGATGACATCCTCACTCATTACAATCGGACGTCCCCACTCCCGGCTGGTTTCGCCCGGCCATTTGTTGGTCGCATCGAAACCGACCTTGGACCCCAAGCCCGACACCGGCGAAGCAAAGTCCAGATAATCTATAGGCGTGTTTTCCAAAATCGTCAAATCGCGCGCCGGGTCCATGCGGGTGGTAATCGCCCAAATCACGTCCTGCCAATTGCGTACATCGACATCGTCATCCACCACGATCACAAATTTGGTGTACATAAATTGGCGCAAATACGACCAGGTGCCCAGCATCACACGCTTGGCATGACCGGCGTATTGTTTCTTCATGCTGATCACCGCCATCCGATACGAACAGCCTTCCGGCGGCAGATAGAAATCAACGATTTCCGGAAACTGCTTTTGCAAGATGGGCACGAAGACTTCATTTAAGGCCACACCCAAAATAGCCGGTTCATCGGGCGGACGGCCGGTGTAGGTGCTGTGATAAATCGGCACCTGCCGCTGAGTGATGCGTTCAATAGTAAACACCGGAAATTCATCGACTTCGTTGTAATAACCGGTGTGATCGCCGTACGGCCCTTCCGGCGCGGTTTCGCCGGGATAGATGAAGCCTTCCAGGACAATTTCCGCGCTGGCCGGCACTTGCAAATCGTTGGACAAACATTTGACCACTTCGGTCTTGCTGCCACGCAGCAAACCCGCGAAGGCATACTCGGACAAAGAATCCGGCACCGGTGTAACCGATGCCAATATCGTCGCCGGGTCAGCCCCCAACGCTACCGCCACCGGAAACGGCTTACCCGGATGCGCTTGTTGCCATTCCTTGAAATCCAATGCCCCGCCGCGATGCGCCAGCCAGCGCATGATGACTTTGTTTTTGCCGATGACTTGCTGGCGGTAAATCCCCAGGTTTTGCCGGTCTTTGTTCGGCCCTTTGGTAATCACCAGCGGCCAGGTGATCAAAGGCGCGGCGTCTTCCGGCCAACAGGTTTGAATCGGATAGACGCTTAAATCGACTTCGTCACCGACCCGAATCACTTCCTGACAGGGTGCGGAGCTGACTATTTTCGGCGCCATATTCAACACCTGCTTGAATACCGGGAATTTTTCCAGCGCGTCTTTCATGCCCTTCGGCGGCTCCGGCTCTTTCAGATAGGCCAGTAACTCGCCGATACCGCGCAATTCGGACACATCTTTGGCTCCCATGCCCATCGCTACCCGCTTCGGCGTGCCGAACAGGTTGCCCAGCACGGCAATGTTGGAACCTTTCGGATTTTCGAACAGCAAAGCCGGCCCGCCCTGCTTCAACACCCGGTCGCATATCACTGTCATTTCCAACACCGGATCGACTGCCTGTTTGATGCGCTTCAGTTCGCCCTGCTTTTCCAGTTGCGCGATAAAGTCTCGTAAATCTCTATATTTCATGCATGGTCCTTAAAAGGGGAGGCCGAACTTCGTGCCATGGGGTGCAAAATTAAAGCGGCAATCATACGCTGAGTTAAGCTAGACGAGAAAACCAAAGAGACAAGTAATCAGACTATGATCTCGCTCATTTCCCCGCCGTCGTCTTCACTGGAAAATTTCACGGAAAATTTCAAGCTAGTTGTCGCCTCAAGTTTTTAGAACCCTTTAAATTTGACGCAACAAATAACTACCCCCAAAAGCAGACCGATAGGTCCGCCGTATGCGTAGTCGAATGCCACAGTGCCAGCTTCACCGTCCCCCCGTCAGATTAAAATTGGGGGTTTCACTGTCCGAAGTAGCGTTACGATTCACCGTTAGGCGCTCAATAGGGCTCAACGTGTTGCCATCAAGGCGGATGCCTTGCCCCGTTCGCGACAGCTGACTTTCCAGTTGTCGCATTTGCTGTTGCAAGGTTTCTTGATTACGCAAGATCAACTGAATCTGCTCTTGCAGAAACTCAAAATGAATCTGGAAATAACGCGCGGACGGGAATATTTCGGCGGCTTTTTCAGCCGGTACCACGTAGGGTGCCTTTTTAGTGGTTTTGCGCATACCCGCGCCTCCTTCCATGTTCTTAATAATTATTATGGGGCGGGGAGTTAATTGGCTTCGGCCAGGAAATTCCTACGGGTAGTCAGAGCGTAGGTTGGGGTGACGACAGGAACCCCAACACGACAGTAGCAAAACAACCCGCAAACCGTTGGCAACGCAACAATGAAGTCATCGATAATTTAAAGGCCATCAATGTTGGGGTTCGTGCCTCCCCCCAACCTACGGCCCTTGATAACAAGACCTGACCCCAGCTTGCTCCTAACGCGATTCATAAGCTGGCGATTGTTTGGCTTGATGCAACTTTGCCGCGCGGCGTTTTTGCAGCCAACGAATCACACCCGTTACATACAAAACCGGACATGCCAAACCCGCCAGAAACACCAAAATCCGGCCCGGCCAAGCAAACGCTTGGCCGCTGTGTAAGGGCCATTGCCAATCCAGAAATACATCGCCCGCATTGCCTATACCTGCGTTGTAGCTGTGAATAATCTCGCCACTGTATTGATCAACAACCAGTGTTTGATGACCAACGAAGCGGCTGTTTTCTAGAACATCCCTGTTTTGAATGATATACACGCCGTTCGGATCAATCGGTGCATTGACCATCACTACCTTACCGACAGAGGAGTGATTTTCAACTGCCGCAACCGCTGCCGAAAACCCGATGGCTTTTTCACCGGCATGGCGGCTAGAGTGATAGCTTTCGTCGTCTATACCGTCATAGGCATTCGTTCTGGTAATTGGCGAAAATAGCTTAACCAGCGTATTAACCTGTTCGGGCAAGTTCATATAAATCCCGGAAAACAAAACCGGCAACAACACCAAGCTGCAATAAAAGCCGATGGCTTTATGTAAATCAAAATTGAACCGTACTGGCCCCGCGCGGCGTTTAAAACTTAACGCCTGTTTAAATTTGCCGGTTAACGGCCACCAGACTATCAAGCCAGTCAAAACAGAAATAATCGATAACGCTGCCAAAATACCCACAATCGTGCCGCCGGTTTCACCTAACAGCAAACTCCAATGCAACTGCATGATGAAACTCATAAAAGGTCGCCCCCAATATTTGCCCTTGGGATGCCAAAGCTGTATGCCCTTGACCTGATTGATGTAAGGATCGATATAAATGTAATAGCCATCGCCGTTATTCGCTTGGCGGGCGTCTTGGACAAAGTAAAGCAGCTTATAAGCGACATCTGCCTTGCGGGGGTAATACACCTTAAGAAATTGGCTGCCTAGTGGTTTAGCAGATTCTGCTGTGATGATAATTTCATCCAATGAATGGGCATTCTGCCGGGGTTGTAAGGGCTCAGAAATTACATTCAATTCGGCATTCAAGACCTCTTGTAGCTCCACATAGAAAACCGCGATACTGCCGGTAAAGCCGACGACTACCAATAATGCACCTGCAAACAAACCAAGGTAAAGATGCACAGCCAGCCATAGTTTACGATGCGCCTTAAGCCGAGATAAACGCGCAGCGCTAGCGCTATCTGGATAGATGTCCAAAACATCGGCGTCCGATTTATTCATGGTTTGCAAATGGATTTCGTTAAATTAAATGCAGTGTTAGTGGGTTTGGGGAGGTAAATATTCAATCAAGCGTAGGTCGGGTTAGCTCGATAGAGCGTAACCCGACAAATCGAAGCCAATCTGTCTGGTTACACCTAACCAGGCCTGCGTAGCTAAACAACTAACCCGATATTAGAATTCGACTTTTACAGACCCTAAAAACGTACGCGGCGTACCAGGTATAACCTGATTTTCGTTATTACCGTATCCGTTACTGGACGCCATATAGTCCTTGTCAGTTAAATTTTCTATATTAAATTGCAGAGTCACTTTTGAAGGGCCAACCTGTCTTTTATATTTCAACATCGCATCCACTCTTGCGTAACCGGGCAAGTCAAAAGTGTTGGCGATATTTCCGGCTCTATCGCTTGCCAAAAACACCCCAATACCGCTGCTGAATCCATGCGCACCAAATCCAGAAAAGTCATAAGTTGTCCAAAGACTACCTGAATGTGTAGGTACATTGGCAAAGCGATTACCTTGATTACCCGTGCAGCCTGAAGAGTCTGTATCTTTTGTGATTTTTACATCGGTAAATGCATAGTTACCAATCAAATTCAAATAGTCAGTCAAATTTCCGTGAATATCAAATTCGATGCCTTGGCTGCGTACTTCGCCAATGGCTTGCTTATACCCTTGTAAAGCAAGAGCCCTATCTGGATCTGATACGCTGATATTTTCTTTGGTTAATTCAAAAACTGCTATTCCCGCTGATAGCTTGCCATCGAACCATTCGCCTTTTACACCAGCTTCATATTGCCTCGATTGTTCTGGACTTAAAGCCGTCCCTGACGCGGTAAATCCACTGTTAAAGGCATTCGTACCCTGAACATAACTTGCATATAGACCTAGCCACGGCAATGGGTGATACATCAAGCCAGCACGAGGACTAAAGTTTTCATTTTTGGTTGATTTGCTTGCTACAGTCTCTTTTTCTTGGAATTCAGTATTGTCATAACGACCACCTAAAAGTAAGCTCCACTCCTCGCCAAATTTAATTTGATCCTGAATATACGTGCCAAACCATGAATAATCACGTTCACGTTCATATCGTGGAGAATTGATAAATGAGGGAAGGTTAAAACCGTTGAAGCCATATTGAGGATTAAATAAATTGATTGATGGCGCACTATCGCAACAAAAGGTGGAAATATTCGTATTGTAATTAAAATGATCGCCGCCTATCAATAAGGTGTGCTGCAAACTCCATGTGTCAAAATGACCAATGACATTTATTGTTTCAAAATCAGTTCCCGTCTGGTCGTCTGAGGCATATGTGCCCCGAGACAGCTCACTATTACCAATTAGGGAATCTCCAAAAGTTTGGGCATCCGAAATATCGTTTTTAGCAATATTGAATTTTCCTTTTATCTGCCAATCTTTATTAATTTGGTGGCTTAAGGACATTCCACCTTGAATGTATTCTTGATTGTAGTGATCGGTTGGTTCGGCAATAAATAAATTTCGCGGTAGCTTCCCAGCTAAAAGCCCTTTTTGCTCTAAACCAAATGGTATGCCATGATCTCGTATTGATTCCAATTTTTGATATATAAATTCGAAATCAACTTGTGTAGCATAGCTGATGTTCCATGTTACTGTCGGAGCAATGAAATCTCGCTTATTGAACCCAAAATTTCTGAATGACCCCGAATCTAAATGTTCATAATCAAACCTATAAGATAATGAACCATCCTTAGTAGCGGGGCCAGTTGCATCCAAGAGGGTGCGATAGGTATCAAACGAACCAAACTGCTGTTGTAAAGAATAATACGGAACTGATTGGGGGCGCTTGGTAACTACATTAACAAGGCCGCCGGGTTCTAATTTTCCGTAGAGCATAGCCGCTGGGCCTTTCAACACTTCCACACGATCAATATTAGCTAATGAAACAGGAACTCCGAAAGTGAAAAATCCATCACGCAATATTAGGGGCTGTTGCCGTTTCACATCGGTAACCATATAAATGCACAAGCCAGGGCGATAGCACCTTCAAAATTGCGTTTTAGTTTGTCATATCGGGTGGCAATAGCTCTAAAATGTTTCAGTCGCGCAAATACGTTTTCAACGAGGTGGCGATATTTATAGAGACACCAGTCCATTTCCTCATTCCCGACTATTGAATTTTGTTTTCTTGGGATGATGGGGACTGTGCCTTGGTCTCGAATTTGAATCCGTAACGGCTCGCTGTCATACCCTTTGTCTGCAATCATGTAGCCCGCCTGGGGGAGCTTGGCCACAAATTCCGGCGCTTCTTTGCAGTCATGTACTTCGCCCCCCGTAATCGAAAACTGGATGGGAAGTCCACCGGCATCAACCGCCATATGGATTTTGGTCGTGTTGCCTGCGACCGATTTCCCGATGGCTGTTGGATTTTCATGGGCGCCGCCGCTACTGTGTTGATGGGCTTTAATAATGCTGCCATCAATAAATAGCCATTCCAAATCAGGCTCAATCACTAGCGCTTGAAAGATACCCCTCAGCTTTTCTTGCAGTGACCAGGCATTGAAGCGCTTGTACACGGCATTCCACTTGCCAAAAGCGACGGGCAAGTCTCGCCAAGGGCAGCCAACACGCAAGCGATAAAAAATCCCTTCGACCGTTTGCCGAAGACCGGGTTTGTCGTAAATGCTGAAACTCAACATAATCGTTTTTAGCTTTTCCCAGTGGGTATCTGTAAGCAGTTGGCGTGGCATTCGCTAGTTATCGTTTGATTGAAAACTCAATCAATATGGCTCGCCAATCGATTTTCAAAGGGATTATGACAAAATGGCAACAGCCCCTAATCGATTGTCTTTTCTATGAAAATAATTTTATTGTTCAGCGAAAAATGTCCGGTTAGGCTTGCCTTATCGAACCGACTTGACGAGTATCATTGGTACATATCAAGCTGTGATATATACTTCAGATACCTATTTGATAAGGGGAATTAAGATGCATACCACTGCCAAGTTATTTACCACTGGCCGAAGCCAAGCGATACGGCTTCCGAAAGAATTCCGTTTTCCGGGCGCGGAAGTATTTATTCGTCGTGATCCCGTGACTGGCGAAGTCATTCTGTCGCCTAAACCGGCATCCTGGGCGGAGTTTTTCGAGCTTGCCGACCACACAAAGATTCCTGCTGATTTCATGGCCGATCGCGAAGACCAGCCGAACCAAGAGCGGGATTTGTTTTGATGCGTTATATGCTGGATACCAATATGGCTAGTTATATTATCAAAAGCCATCCCCCGGAGATTCGACACCGGTTGGCGTCACTGCCGATGGACAGTATTTTTATATCGGCAGTCACACAAGGTGAGCTTTTATATGGCTTAGCCCGCAAGGGCCACCCTACCAGCCTGGCAAAGCTGATCCGGGAGTTTCTATTGCGTGTTGAGACATTGCCCTGGGACGAGCAAGCCGCCTGCGTTTATGGCGATTTACGTGCATCTTGCATGTCGGTTGGCATTACGCTTGGGGCGCTAGATATGATGATCGCCGCGCATGCAATAGCCGCCAAAACCATACTTGTCACCCATGACAAAGCCTTCAGCCTGATTCCCGATGGGGTTTTGACTATCGAAGATTGGGTGAATGGGGTTTAAGTAAGTAATAAACGATGGCAATAAAAAACAAGCTGCTGATGGTGCTATCGTAAACCGCATGGACCTGCATTGGCTTTGTTGCAGGCCGTAGAGAAAGAGCTTCAAGCAGTGCTTCGAGCTTTATCGTAAACGGACCTAGCGGACCGAGCATGACCGTCTCTGCGAGTGCAGAAGCAATCAGCGCGGCAGGACTTTAACCCAGAAAGGTAGCGGGTGTGAGAGCTTGACTGGCAGGTTAGCCTCGAGAAAGGCGAGAATTTTGTCGGTATCTTTTAACGGGTATGACCCGATAATCCGTAAATCGGCAATCTCGGGAGCACAAGTAATGTAGCCTGATCGGTAACGGCTTAGTTGCAGCAAAAATTCGCTGAGCGGCAGATCATCGGCAACGATAAAGCCTTCGGTCCAAGCGGGTTTATTCTGTCTGTGTCCTTGGATAGGCTCAAGGTGGTTTGAGGAAAATTGAACTTGTTGACCGGCGCGGAGAGTTTGTTTGGCGGACGCTGCATCGGCTGGTTGGATTTCTACGGCATCTTGAAATACGGTAACCTGCGATAGATTTTGGCGTTGGCTGACGCTGAAGCGGGTGCCGAGTGCTTGAACTCTGCCTTCCAAGGTATCGACGACAAAGGGCCGTTTCCAGCCAACGCTATCAGGTGCTGTTTCGATGTAAATTTCCCCTTTAACCAGTTGCAACCTGCGTAAATTAACCGAGAAATCAACGTTTACCGCGCTACCGCTATCCATAACCACGCTGGAGCCGTCGGCTAGGGTGATGGTTTTAGTTTCGCCGAGCGCTGTATGTTGATCGGCCGACCATTCCTGCCAATAACGACCTCGAGAAATCTGGCAGCCGGACCATCCTGCAACACCCAATAGGGCCATGCTTAACAGCATGCGTCTTCGATTGAGATTGGGGGCATTTAACGCTGCGGTGGCGGCGAAGGCGGCTGGTGGTGGCAGTGATTTAAATTTGTCGGTATAAAACTCAACTCTGGCCCAAGCCATTTGGTGATCCGGGTGCGAAGCCAGCCAGGCTTGCCACTGTGCGGTTTCGTCAGGGCGAACGTTACCGGAGCTAAGAACCATAAACCATTCAGCGGCCTCCGCCACGATGCGGGGATGGATCTTTTGTCGATCTCCGGAAGACATTTACTGTTAGAACTCCACGCTCAGGCATAGCACCATGGCTTGCACCATGTACTTTCTAACCATGCGATCACTGACCCCGAGTTTTTCGGCGATTTCGACGTAGGTAAGTCCATCGATCTGGGACATAAAAAATGCCTTGCGCGCCTTTTCCGGTAAGCGACTAAGCAATTCATCAATTTCTTGTATGGTTTCCAGAATAATGGCGCTTTCTTCCATAGACAACGATGTGGCTTCAGGAATTGCCGAAAGACGTTCCAGATACACTTGTTCAATGGTGGCGCGGCGCCAATGGTTGATCAGTAAATTTTTGGCGATGGTGGCGAGGTAAGGCCTGGGTTCATTCAAATCCGGTGTGCGACCCGATGCCATCACCCGTACAAAAGTGTCTTGCGCGTGATCTTCGGCTTGCAAGCGACATTGCACACGTTTATCCAGCCAACCGAGCAGCCAGGAGTGATGTTCTTGATAAAGCCGGGACAAGGCTTCATTAGTCAGCAATTCCGTCGCCACTAAACACTCCTATTGATGATTGAAAGATGTGCTTTCAAGACGACATACAGACTTTTGATCATAGCTTTGGTTGCCTTGCTAAATCCTCACGATTGCTGATTGTATGCTTACAAATCAGTCAAACTTTTACCAAATAACCAAAGAATTCGGCAAAAAATATACCATTTTCTAGGCTATAGACATCTTCCAAAATGCCTATGTGAAATAAATTCCAGTAAAAACAACTACTCAAGCAAATACATCACTCTTAACGCCACCTAGGGTTGCACACTAAACTTACCGGCGAAAAGTCGCCTCCAAATTTAACTATGTTAAGTGACCTATTGAGTATGAAAAAATCAGTGCATTGCCTTATCGCAACCATCGCGAAAAATTTACTGATCAACTATCAACGCCTCAACACTTGTAGCGGTGGCTGATTGACCACCTGCCTAACCCCCCAGTACCCTGCCAGCCCCACCGTTATCGCGCCTATCGCCGGCAATGCTCCCCACAAATGGTAGCCCGGACGATAGTCGATCTGCATCACACGGGTATACAACGCATACAGAATCGCTTCGCTAGCCAGTGCCGCCATAGCACCAGCTAAAATGCCGAGCAAGCCAAACTCAATCACGTGCGTGGTACGTAAAAAGCCGCGCCGGGCGCCCAAAGTCCGCATCAGCCCACCTTCGTAGATCCGTTGATCCAACGTGGCATAGACGGCAGCAAACAACACGGTGAAACCGGCCGCCAGGGCAAAATACAATAGTAGATTGATGGCCTTGGTCAACTGCGTCAGGATCATCTTGAACTGTTTCAAAATCTGATCAACTTCCAATATCGTGATCGCCGGATACTTTTTCAGCAGGGTATTCAACAGAATTTTTTGGGTATCGGCCAGATAAAAGCTGGTCATGTACATGGTCGGAAAGTTATCCAGCGTGCCGGGCGAGAAAATCATGTAAAAATTGGGCCGCATCGTATCCCACTGCACGCTGCGGAGTTGAGCTACCTTTGCGCTGAATTGCGCGCTCCCCACCGTAAAGGTCAATTCATCGCCCACCTTGATTTTCAAGCTTTCCGCCAGTTTTTGCTCCACCGATACCAGACCCGGCCGATCGGCTTGCCAAGCACCGCCATCGGTGGCTTTGTTATCGTCCGGCAATTGCACCGCCCAGGTCAGGCTCAATTCGCGTTGAGTGGCGCCTTCGCCCTGGGTGTCTTTGCTGACCCGGCCTTGCACCGCTTCGTTATTAATCGTCACCAGGCGTCCGCGTACCACCGGATAAAACCGGCTGCTGGGGATTTGCGCCTGCTGCAATTCGCTTTGAAATGCCTGCTGGCGTTCCGGCAGAATATTCAAGGCAAAATGATTCGGCGCCTGTTCCGGCAATTGCTGTTGCCAGTTGTCGATCAAATCGCTGCGCACCGTAAAACTCAGGGCCATGGCGGTGAGCGTGATGCTGAAAGCCAATATCTGGCTGACACTTGCCTGGCTGTTCCGCAGCAATCCCTGCAAGCCAAAACGCCAATTCAAGCCCATCCTCGGCAACAGCTTGCGCGCCAGCAATAACAAACCGTATACCGCGCCACCTACACCCAATAGTGTTAGCGCACCCAACCCCAATATGGTAGATGTCATTTTCGGGTCTTGTGTGTAGCGCCAAATCAAGCCGCCGATAATCGCCAGCGCCAAACCGTAAATCAACCAACCGCTGCTGGGTAAGGGTTCCAACTCACGACGCAATACCCGCAACGGTGAGACTTTTTGCAAACGCAGCAACGGCGGCAAAGCAAAACCCAGCAAGATTGCCAAGCCCGAAGTCAAGCCAAAAAATACCGCCAACCAGCTGGGACTGGCCAATTCTTCCGGCAACAAGGATTTTAACAGCTCGAATAAACCAAACTGCGCCAACCAGCCCAGGCCGCAGCCGACGCTGCTGGCTAATAGGCCCAGCACCAAGAATTGCAAACCGTACAGCCAGACAATTTCCGCTTGTTTACATCCCAGGCAACGCAACAAGGCAGTGGCGTTGAAATGCCGCTCGGTGTAACGGCGGGTAGCCATCGCAATCGCCACGCCGGCAATCAAGATCACCACGATACTGGACAAGCCCAGGTAACGCTCGGCGCGCTGCAATGCCGATCCCAGCTCCGGGCGATCCTCATGTATATCCAGGATTTTTTGCGAACTGTTCAGTTGCGGTTTCAACCAGGTTTTAAAGGCAAGCAAAGCCTGTTCGTCGCCGCTGAACTGGAAGGCGTAACGCACATGACTGCCGGGTTGAATGACGCCGGTGGCAGCCAAATCGATTTGATTAATCATCACCCGCGGCGAAAAGCTGTAAAAGTCACCGCGCTTGTCCGGCTCGTAGCTCAACACCCGGCCGATGGTCAGAGGTTTTTCGCCTACGGTCAACGTATCGCCGATTTTTAGATGTAGAGCCGGCAGGATGCGCTTGTCTACCCAAGCCGAGCCGGGTTCCGGACCCTGGCTGGCGACGATTTCATCCTGTGACTCGGCATCGCTGGTTTTCAATTTGCCGCGCAGCGGGTAGCCGCTGCTCACCGATTTTACCGAAGCCAACAGCATTTCCTGGTTTTCCAACAAAACGCTGGCAAACTCGCTGGTTTGCGAATGGGATAAGCCCAATTCGCCAGCCTTGGCCAACCAGGTTTCGGCTATGAGCGCCGGCGCAGCCACCACCAGATCGCCGGCTAAAAACTCGGCGGCTTGCACCGTCATGGTCCGATGCAAACGGTCGGCGAATAGCGATATGGCGGTGGAACTGCTGACCGCAATCAGCAAAGCTAGGAGCAATAAGGTCAGCTCTCCGGAACGACTATCGCGCCACAACAGTTTCATGGCCAGATTGACACGTTTCATACCACGCTCCCAGCATCCAGGCGAATGGTGCGTTGACAACGTCCGGCCAAAGTCATGTCGTGAGTCACCAAAATCAAAGTGGTATGTTGTTCTTGATTGAGCTCGAACAGCAAATCGATGATGTGCGCACCGGTTTTGCTGTCCAGATTACCGGTCGGTTCGTCAGCAAACAGGATGGTAGGCCGGGTGACAAAGGCCCGCGCTAAAGCCACCCTCTGCTGCTCGCCGCCCGACAATTGCTTGGGGGTATGCGTCAAGCGCTGCGACAAGCCCACTCTATCCAGCAAGGCCCGGGCAGCGGTCGCCGCTTGAGCATGTCCGCTGAGTTCCAGCGGCAGCATCACGTTTTCCAGAGCCGTCAACCCCGGCAGCAGTTGAAAGGACTGAAACACGAAACCGACTAATTCGTTGCGCAAAAGGGCGCGGCCGTCTTCGTCGAGCTTGGTCAGATCGCGACCATTGACGACCACTCGACCGATACTGGGCGTATCCAATCCAGCCAGCAAACTGAGCAGGGTGGATTTACCGGAACCGGACTCGCCGACAATGGCCAGACTCTCGCCCGAATTGATGATTAAATTCACTGAGGACAAGATGTGTAAAATGCCCTCGGAAGTTGGCACCGATTTGCCGAGCTGTTCGGTAACGATAATCGGGGAACTGGTCTTATCAATATGAGTATTCAACATGTATAGCGTGGTCCTTGCCGTAATTCTGGGTTTACTACCAATCAGCGCCATGGCGAAATCGATAGTGGTATTGGGTGACAGTATTAGTGCCGGTTACGGCATCGAAGTTCAGCTTGGCTGGGTGGCTTTGTTGCAAAACAAGCTGACCGACCTGCATAGCGACTATGTTATCAGTAACGAAAGCATCAGCGGCGATACTTCCGCTGGCGGCCTGGCGCGACTGGAGCAAATTTTATCGCGGCATAAACCGGATATTGTGTTGGTGGAATTGGGCGCCAACGATGGCTTACGCGGTTTATCGCCGGCGGAAATGAAAAATAATCTGACCGAAATCACCCGGCGTTCGCAAAACGTCGGCGCCAAAGTGATGCTGCTGGGGATGAAGATTCCGCCCAATTACGGCAAGCGTTATGTCGAGATGTTTTACGAGGTTTTTCCGCAGCTATCCGCGGAATTGAAGATCCCTTACGTGCCGTTTATCCTCGAAGAGGTAGCATTAAACCCGGAGATGATGCAGGCCGACAGCCTGCACCCGAATGAGCTGGCACAACCGGTGATTGCCGAAAAGATTTGGGGATATTTACAAGCGTTGCTGAAATAATAGCCAACAGTCTGCGTTTTAGATAACCAAATTATCAACTTTAGCTATTTACATTGTCCGCGCTTTTCCATTGACCGGACAAATACAATTGCAGATTTTTCTTGAAAGGTTCTACTTTCTCATATTCCCAATAACCATGCAGTTGGCCGAGATTATTGCAAAAGCTACGGATCATGACGATAAGTGGAACATACCAATACAGACCAGGCGCAACTAAACCATCGCCTTGCAGCCTTTTAATAACCGGAGCGATCAAACTTGTGTACATGAAAGTCAGCAAACTCACTGTCGCCAGCCAAAACCAAGGAACGATAAATCCCAATAGAAAAGTCAACATCCAGAGCGCGTGGTTACGCAAATGATAGAAAACGGCTTTTAAATCCGCGTTACCTATCCGCCCGGTTCCTCGTCCATACAAATAGTATTGCTTGGCAAGTTTTTTAAAATTAGGCCTAGGACGCCAGGACACCACAGCATTTTGCGCCAATCCGACCCTACATCCAAGTGCTTTAGCTCTCTGCGCGAACAGCGTATCTTCTGCGGTGTAAAGCCATTCCGGGTAACCGCCTGTCGCTGTCCAAACACTTTTTCGAAATGCCGAATTTCTACCATGAAACACCCGATGTTCTTCATCGGCCGAATTTCCAGAGGTCGATAACGCCCCAGCGAAATATTCGAAAGGATTAATATGTTCGACCTTACGCACACCGGATACCGCACCAAAATCAGGATTTTCCAGTAGCGGTTTTACCAACTCCTCAAGCCAAACGGGATCAGGATGGCAACCTCCGTCGGTCACTGCGATAATGTCAGCACTGGAACGCGCAATTGCCAGATTGCGTCCTCGAGCAATATTGACACCTTTCTCGACAAAAAACTTTATGTTGGAATTCTGATCAGCATATTGTTGCAGAAGCTCCAGAGTCCCGTCAGACGAACCCCCATCAACTATTACGATTTCATCGGGCCGACGGGTCTGAGTTAAAAAAGAATCCAGCAGACTTTTAATACTGCCGCGTTCGTTTAGGACCGTGGAGATGATGCTTACAGTGGTGTTTCGCATGTTATTAAGATCGCCAAATATGAACGTTACAGTTTTAGAAACAACGGGGCAACATCATAGCGGATGATCAAAATAATCGCCATCGATCCCGCTTCGGTACCAATTTTGCAAAATGTTGTCGGCTAGCGGCGGCTCGCGATAGATCCGATAGCGGTTGCCGCGAGACGGCACCGCTTCATAGCCAAGACTGCGGAACAAACTGGTCAATGACGGCGAGGCGACTTCCAGACTGCCCCAACTAATCCCGTTCTCCCGCCAATAAGCAAATAGGTAATACAGCAGTGTTTTCAAGGCCGGCTCATCGTCCAAGGGATAAAACACGTCACGCAATACCGCCATGCTGATAGCGTCCCCAAAGCTTTGCTGATGCCAGATGGCATAAGCGCGCAATTTGCCGGCAGCATCACGCAACGCGAAAAGTCTTAACGGACAGGTCGGAAAATCGAATAAACGCCAATTCAAGTAGCGGCTGCTACGTTCCAGACAAGAGGTGTAGCCGGCTTTGGCTCGCTCCCACAACGCATCAAACTCAGTGTCGCAATGCCAAACCTCCGCGAAGGTAAAACCGCCGCTACGCAATTTGACATTCCGTAAGCGCAAGTTGATGTCAAATAGGCTGCCCAACAAATAACCCAACGGTTTGCCGGCGCGTTTCTCCCAGGAGCCGCGATAACCGACGCGCAAACGATAAAAATCGTTATCGCTGCCGCCGATTTCGGAAAATCCTAATTTTTTATAGGCCTTTTGGGTAATGTTACCGGCAGTGACACTGCCGGTAATCTCGGCAAATTGCCGGCTATGATCGATCAATGCGGTCGCAAGGCCCTTGCCTCTAAAGCTGGAATCGACGCTAGTATTCGCGCAAAAAGCGATAACAGTGGACTGACCATTCAACCACCACGGCTGGGCAAACATTGCCCGAAAGCCAATGGGCCGGCCATCCAAACTAACTCCAACGCCAATTCCCGGCAATCCGGTTTGCCAAGGATTATTGACGATACGCTGTTCGAACCAAAGCGAAACGTATTCCGGATGCTCCTGAAACTCATCGAAATTTTCGACAACGATCCTGATGCAATCGGGAATATCGGCCAGTTGGATAAAGCCGAACTTAAAACGCTCCGTAAAGTCGGACATAAACTTCTCTCGACAAGAATGCTGAAATTATTGGCTAGGCCGAAAACCTATAGCCAAGGCTCACCAGAAATCAGCAGCTATTATCGGCGCAAACATGCTCTAACTCCAAACTACGACGCAGCACTAAATTTAGAGCGCTTGAACCACAGATGAGAACGGTAGCCCGACACGCCTTGGGTCCAGGGCAACTATCCGCAAACCTTAGGAAATGCGATAGCCGCCCAAACCCACGCGATGTCGGGAACGGAACTTAAGAGTTTACAGATTCAAAATTGGCTTTGGTATCCAGCAAATTGCTGCGTTTTTTCAAGCCCAGAACACCCAACATGCCGCTGAGAAAAAACCAGGCCGCCGTAGGTAAGGCGGCTTTCAATTCAGCTGTTTTGCTTTCGTCTATCACTGGCTGGAAAACCGTGCCAAGCAGGCCAAGTAAACCCATTTGCGAAACCATGTCGCCAAGCCCTGCTATGTCGGACAATGCCTGCTGAAATGTTACGACCGCACGGGTCTTGACCCGTGTAAACAGTGTGAGCGCATAGTCCTGCAAGGGCTTATCCGCTAGTGGATTCAATGGTTGCTCCTGATAAGCGCTTGGCAAATCCGGCAAAATCGTTTGGAAGGATTCGAGCGGGTTTAACGTATTTTCGGTCGTAGCTGCTTGCGCAAGCTGTATCCCCCAAAACGATAGACCAATAAAAAATAACGCGGAAAGTAACGGCTTGTTTGTGTCCATATTAAAACCCCAGAATTAATCAATTAGTTAAGAGGTGAAACCCTATTCGCACAAACCGGACCGATTACGGCTGGCAACGGCTTATGGTATAGGCATCCATACACAGGAGGATAGCACTATGCGTGCCAATTGCAAGAGGCTGTTTTATATCAACATTTCCCATCCACCCTTTAAACTTGTTGGTATAGAGGCCACAAAAAGCCAATTAAATGCTGCTAACACAACAACTTAGCGGCTAGCGACTTCATCAAAGTTGCCGTAGCCAATATCGCGAAATTTGCCGGCTTATTCTGTTCGAATCCAGTGGCCGGCAACACCGCCACCACCCAAGCTAAAGGCTAAGCTTCCATCGGCAAGCGGCGGTTTTCCTGTTGAAAGATAGCCATAAATTGTTAGAGTAGTAGACAAGTGACTAAACACTACGACTCGGGAGCATCATGTTACGCAAAATACTGATCGCCAATCGCGGCGAAATTGCTGTCCGAATCATTCGGGCCTGCGCGGAAATGGGCATTCGTTCAGCGGCTATTTATTCGGAAGCCGACCGCTTTGCCTTACACGTCAAAAAAGCTGACGAATCGCATTACATAGGCAGCGAGCCGCTGGCCGGCTATTTAAACATCTACGGCTTGGTGGATTTAGCCTTGCGCACCGGCTGCGACGCCATTCATCCCGGCTACGGTTTCCTGTCAGAAAACGCCCAGTTCGCCAAAGCCTGCCAGGAACGCGGCTTGGTGTTTATCGGCCCCTCCGCCGAAGTGATTCAGCGCATGGGCGACAAAACCGAAGCCCGCAGCGCGATGATAGCCGCCGGCTTACCCGTCACGCCGGGCTCGGACGGTAACCTGGGTAGCGTCGAGCATGCCTTGCAGGTGGCCGAACAAATCGGTTATCCAATCATGCTGAAAGCCACCTCCGGCGGCGGTGGTCGCGGCATCCGGCGTTGCGATAATCCCAACGAATTGCGGCAAAATTATCAGCGGGTGATTTCGGAAGCCACCAAGGCCTTCGGCAGCGCCGATGTGTTTTTGGAAAAATGCGTCGTCAATCCGATTCACATTGAGGTACAGGTACTGGCCGACCACTTCGGCAACACCATCCATCTCTATGAACGCGATTGCTCGGTGCAGCGCCGCAACCAAAAACTGATCGAAATCGCCCCGTCGCCGCAATTGGATGAAGCGCAACGCCAGTATCTGGGCGGCTTGGCAGTGATGGCTGCCAAGGCTGTCGGCTACACCAATGCCGGCACCGTCGAGTTTTTGCTGGATAGCAACGGCCGCTTCTATTTCATGGAAATGAACACCCGGGTGCAAGTCGAGCACACCATCACCGAAACCATCACCGGCGTCGATATTGTTGAGGAACAAATCCGCGTCGCAGCCGGTTTACCGCTGCGTTTCAAACAAGAAGAGATTGTTCGTCGCGGTTACGCCATTCAATTCCGCGTCAATGCCGAAGACCCAAAAAACAATTTCCTGCCAAGCTTCGGCCACATCTCTCGTTATTACGCCCCCGGCGGCCCCGGCGTGCGCACCGACACGGCGATTTATACCGGCTACGAAGTACCGCCCTTTTACGATTCGATGCTGGCTAAAGTGATCGTCAGTGCGATGACCTGGGAGGATGCTATCAATCGCGGCGAGCGAGCCTTGAAAGACATGGGCTTGTTCGGTATCAAAACCACGATCCCTTACTATTTAAAAATTCTCGGTCATCCGGATTTTCGCCGCGGTCGGTTCAACACCGGCTTTGTCGAAGCTAATCCCGACCTGATCAATTATTCCAACAAGCCGCGACCGGAAATTCTGGCCAGCGTGCTGGCGGCGGTTGTCGCCTCTCATACTGGCCTGTAAACCCAAGGAAACCCCATGAGCAAAGTTTACGTAACCGACGTTATCCTCCGCGACGCCCACCAATCACTCATCGCCACCCGCATGCGCACCGAAGACATGCTGCCAGCCTGCGCCATGCTGGACGACATCGGCTATTGGTCTCTGGAATGCTGGGGCGGCGCCACCTTCGACGCCTGTCTGCGCTTTTTAAAGGAAGATCCCTGGGAACGGCTGAGCAAGCTGAAAGCCGCTCTACCCAATACCCGCCTGCAAATGCTGTTGCGAGGCCAAAACCTGCTGGGCTATCGGCATTATTCCGACGATGTGGTGCGCAAGTTTGTCGAAACGGCCGCGCGCAACGGCATGGACGTGTTCCGAATCTTTGATGCACTAAACGACATCCGCAACCTGGAAACCGCTATCGAGGCCACCAAAGCCGCCGGCAAACATGCGCAAGGCACGATTTGTTACACCACCAGTCCGGTGCATGACATCGCCAGTTTCATCACATTGGGTAAAGGCCTAGCCGACTTAGGCTGCGATTCGATTGCCATCAAAGATATGGCCGGTCTGTTGACGCCTTACGTCGCCGGCGAATTGGTCAAAGCGCTGAAAGATGCCGTCGATTTGCCGCTGCACCTGCATTGCCACGCCACCGCCGGCTTGGCGGAAATGTGCCAGCTCAAGGCTATTGAAGCCGGCTGCGAACATGTCGATACGGCTTTATCCTCCTGGGCAGGCGGCACCAGCCATCCACCGACAGAATCCTTGGTTACTGCCTTGCGCGGAACCGAATACGACAGCGGCCTGGACTTGGACAAACTGCAAGCAGTGAATCAATATTTCCTGGACGTTCGAAAAAAATACCGCCGCTTCGAAAGCGAATTTACCGGCATCGACACCCGCGTTCACATCTTTCAAGTACCTGGCGGCATGATCTCCAACCTCGCCAATCAGCTTAAAGAACGCAATGCTCTGGATCGCATGGCCGAGGTATATAAGGAAATTCCCGAAGTCCGCAAGGACCTGGGATATCCGCCGCTGGTCACCCCCACCTCGCAAATTGTCGGCACACAGGCAGTATTGAACGTGCTGACCGGAAAGCGTTATGAAACCATCAGCAACGAGGTAAAACGCTACCTGCACGGCGGTTACGGCAAAGCCCCCGCCCCGGTAAATCCGCAATTGCAGGCCAAAGCGGTAGGCAAGGAGGAAGTCATCGAGTGTCGCCCTGCGGACTTGCTCAAACCGGAATTCGAACATCTGCGTAACGAAATCGCCCATCTGGCCACGAACGACGAAGACGTGTTGAGCTTCGCGATGTTCCCGGAAATCGGCAAACAATTTTTGGAGCTACGCTCCACCGACAGCTTAGTCGCCGAACCCTTGGAGCTGGACGAAGCCCCAGCCTCCGCCGAAGTGAAAAAAGCCCCCACCGAATTCAACGTGGCGCTGCACGGCGAGTCCTATCACGTCAAAGTCACCGGCGCTGGCCCAAAAAACCAGAGCTTGCGGCATTTTTACTTCACCGTGGACGGCATGCCGGAAGAGATCGTCATCGAAACCCTGGACGAAATCGTCTTGGACGGTGGCGCGCAAGGTGCGGTGCAAAGCGCCATCGCCAGCAAGCGCCGCCGGCCTAGCGAGCCCGGCGATGTGGTCACCAGCATGCCCTGCAATATCATTGATGTGTTGGTCAAGGAAGGTCAAAAAGTCAATGCCGGTCAATCTTTGCTGGTGACCGAAGCCATGAAAATGGAAACCGAAATCACAGCGCCGATAGCCGGCATCGTCAAAGCCATTTATGTGGCAAAAGGTGATGCTGTTAATCCTAATGAAGTCCTGGTCGAAATTAATTAGGAGAAAAGCCTAAAGGCGAAAGGTAAAATGGCGCGTTTGCCGTGAGGATGGCTTCCATATATTTGTAGCTGTTTACTTTGGCAAATGAATTCGCCACTACAATTATGCCGGCTGCTCGTCTTTTTAGATTTTTATCTTTCGCCTGATTACTTTGAATCCTAAACCCGTCACCGAAGAATCCATCCGCCACGCCGTCGAGCTATTACGGCAGGGGCAATTGGTCGCCTTTCCGACCGAGACCGTTTACGGACTGGGCGCGGATGCCGCCAATCCCGATGCGGTTGCCAAAATATTTGCCGCGAAAGGCCGGCCGGCCGATCATCCCCTGATCGTGCATATCGCCAGCGCCGCGCAAATCAACGATTGGGCGGAAGCCGTGCCGGAGGCGGCACTAAGGTTGGCCGAACACTTCTGGCCCGGCCCGCTGACCATGATATTGAATAAAAAATCGACCGTACCTGCCGCCGTTACCGGCGGTCAGGATACGGTGGGTTTGCGGGTGCCGGCCAATCCGGTCGCACTGCAATTATTGCAAGCCTTCGGCGGCGGCATCGCGGCGCCGTCGGCCAATCGCTTCGGCCATATCAGCCCCACCCAAGCCGAACATGTCGCGGAAGAACTGGGCGACAGCGTGGGTTGCATTCTGGACGGCGGACCTTGTTCGGTGGGCGTGGAATCGACCATTATCGACCTCAGCGACGGTGTTCCCGCCATCCTCAGACCCGGCCGGATTACCCGCAGCCAACTAAAAGCCGTGCTGCATACCGACATTCGGCTGTCGTCGCAAAGCAAAATTCGGGCGCCGGGCATGATGGCGGTACATTACGCACCTAATACCATGGCCTTGCTGTGCCCGGCCGATACCCTGATCACGATGACAGACGACTTGTGCGCACAAGGCAAACACATCGGCATCCTGGCCTTCAGCACGGAAATCGCCGAAATTCCCTGCCTGCATTTACTCAGATTACCGGCCGATGCCGAGCTTTACGAACCGGCGTTGTACAGCTCGTTACGCGCGTTGGATAATCTGCAGCTCGATACCATCTTGATCGAGCAACCGCCCGACAACGAAGCCTGGGCAGCGGTCAACGACCGCCTGAATAAAGCCACGGTTTAACATGACCGACGAGGAATGGCTGCGCCATGCCATCCGTCTGGCGCAGCGCGCCGAAAGCCAAGACGAAGTGCCGGTCGGCGCGGTGCTGGTTTATGAAGGCCGCTGCATCGCCGAAGGCTGGAACCAACCCATCCAAAGCAACGATCCCACCGCCCACGCGGAAATGGTCGCGCTACGCAAGGCCGGCCAAGTCTTAAACAACTACCGACTGATTGACACCACTCTTTACGTCACCTTGGAACCCTGCGTGATGTGCATGGGCGCCATCGCCCACGCCCGCGTCAAACGTCTGGTATTCGGCGCTTACGATCCCAAACGCGGCGCGGTCTGCCATGCGCTGCAACTCAGCGACGCGGCGTTCTTAAATCATCGCGTGGAATGGACCGGGGGGATTCTGGAGGCGGATTGCGCGGAACTGCTCAGCGATTTTTTCAAGGCCAGACGCCAGCAATCGAAAAACCAATAATACATCCGACCCGAACAATTTGTTCTATTGGCCTATCCGCTAGCGTGTCGAATAGCTGCCTGCCGATTGCCTGGATCCGCTTGCAGTTATTGATGCGTAAAGTACCTTGACAACAACCCTCTTAACTCTTTTATGCTTTGGCGAGCAGGCTTTTTTATTGATTATGCCTGCCTAAACTGTCTTCAACTCTCAATTACACAGCCTGTTTACTTTATTTGCGTCGATTCTGAATGTCTATTCTCAGGCTCTTCGGCTACATTATCCAAATGCCGATGAAACATAAAACGTTGTAGCGTACCGGTATACGTCACACCCGAGTGGTAATCGTAAAGCTCCACTTCAGATTCTTCCTCGGTTTGCAATGGCGCTTTGAGCGTGGCATTTTCATGATGTTCCGCAATAGCGGCACCTGTTAATCCCATACCCAAAACAGCAAATATGGCGAGTTTTATCGTGTTTTTAACTCGTTTCATGATGATCACTCCTATCCAGTAGCAAACGATCCAGGCGTTTTCGAGACTTTGCGATTTGACGATAGTTCCTAAATCCACTGTTGATTAAAAACACACGTAACTGACTCGCTTGAAATTTGCTAAACGCGCTCCCATTTTGCCGACGTAGCGGCTCAGTGGAATTGAATATCCCGCGCTGCCGCCGTTTAAAACAGCATTAATCCGTTCGCACGATTCTGGGTAGGAACCAACAAACCGGAGGCCGACATGCAACATCCCAATCATCCCGATTCGCCCGATGTATTCATTAAACGTGTATTCGCCGCCGGTGCAGTCGCCGCAGCGCTGATAGTGCTTTGGCATTGGCAGCCGGGAGCACCGGCGACCGAACCCGCCCCAGTCAGAACCGTCGCCGCGCGCGGCGACTTGGCAGCGGACGAAAAAAGCACCATCGAATTGTTCGAAAAATCGCGAGATTCGGTGGTTTACATCAGCACCGCCGCGCTGGTACGCAATGTCTGGACTCGCGACGTATTTTCAGTGCCGAAGGGTACCGGTTCCGGATTTATCTGGGACGAAGCCGGCCACGTGGTGACCAATTTCCACGTCATCGCCGGCGCCAATGAAGCCACGGTAAAACTGGCCGACGGCCGCGATTACAAAGCCGCGCTGGTCGGCGCCAGCCAGGTGCATGACATTGCGGTGTTGAAGATCGGCGTCGGCTTCAAACGGCCGCCGCCGGTACCGGTCGGCACCAGCCGCGATCTGAAAGTCGGGCAGAAAGTGTTTGCGATCGGTAACCCATTTGGTTTGGACTGGACTTTGACCGGCGGTATCGTCTCCGCGCTGGACCGCTCCCTGGGCGGTCAGGAAGGTCCGGCCGTCGAACATTTAATTCAAACCGACGCCGCGATTAATCCCGGCAACTCCGGTGGCCCACTACTCGATTCCGCTGGTAGGCTGATCGGCATCAATACGGCAATCTACAGCCCGAGCGGCGCCTCGGCAGGCATCGGCTTCGCGGTGCCGGTGGATACGGTGATGCGGGTGGTGCCGGAACTGATTAAACAAGGCAAATACATCCGCCCGGCCCTGGGTATCGAAATAGACCAACAGATGAACGAGCAATTGGCGGCTTTGACCGGCACGGCCGGCGTCGCGGTATTGCGAGTGCAACCCGGTTCGGCGGCCGAGAAAGCCGGTTTACAAGGCGTATCGATAACTGCCAACGGGATGGTGCCGGGCGACATCATCGTCGCCATTAACGGTAAGGACGTCGATACGCTCTCAAAACTGTTCGCCCGCCTGGACGACCAGAAGGTTGGCGATGTCGTGAAAATCCAGGTCGTCAATAACGGCAATAAGCGGGAAGTCGAAGTAACCTTACAGCCAGGAAATTGATTCTTCGGCATGGCGCCGATCTCGCCATTTCGGGATCGGCTGGTATGCTCGGAAGCTATATTCCTTAAGCAGACCAAGCCATGCCGACCGCCAAATCACCCAGGCTGAACCCGAACAAATTACTGCTCAGCAAATGGACCGCCGTTGCACCGCAACACAAAGAAAAACACTTTATCGTCAGTAAATTACTGCTGCCGGACGACCCTGACGCGCCGTTGGAAATGATCGAACTGGAGGCAGTGTTTAGCAAAAGGGTGCAAATCATGCCGTGGCGGGATTTACGCGACACCAACAGCTGGCGCCAGGGCTGGCATTAAGCGATGAGCTACAACCTGGTCTGGTTCAAGCGCGATCTGCGGGTACACGACCATGCACCGCTGCTTTACGCCAGCCGCAACGCGCCGGTGCTGTGTTTGTTTATGATCGAACCCAATTTGTGGGCGGCCGACGACGTTGCCACGCAACACTACCAATTTTTACGCGAAAGCCTGCTTGATTTGGAACTTGCCTTGCGCAAACGCGGCGGCGGCTTACGTATCGAAGTGGGCGAAGCAGTGCCGGTTTTGCAGCGGCTCTGGCAGGAGGCGCCCTTCCTGGCTTTGTATTCGCATCAGGAAACCGGCAACTGGCTGAGCTTTCAGCGAGACTTGGCGGTGCATCGCTGGTGCCGGTCGCACGGCTTAAAGTGGCATGAGTTTGCGCAATTCGGTGTGGTGCGGCGCTTGCAAAATCGAGACTTGTGGAAAGCGGATTGGGAAGCGCTGATGGCGGAACCCGGCCTGGAACCTCCCGTTTGCGATTGGATAGCGCTACCTGAACCTTTCACCTGGCCCGAGCCCAAATCCCTGGGCTTACTTCAGCCCGACCTGCCGCTGCGACAACTGGGTGGCCGCCGCCAAGGCATCGAAACCTTGCGTGACTTCCTGTTCGACCGTAGCGCTGCCTATCGCGGCGGCATCTCCTCGCCCTTATCCGCACCGACGGCCTGTTCGCGGCTTTCTGCTTATCTGGCCTTCGGCTGTTTGAGTTTGCGGGAGGTCGTGCAAGCCACCCGCCGCCAGTTGGCTGCTTTACCGCGCGGCGATGCCCGTCGTGCCGGTTTGACGGCCTTCATCAGCCGCTTTTATTGGCATTGCCACTTCATGCAAAAGCTGGAAAGCGAACCGGAACTGGAATTTACCAATCTGCATCGCGGCTATGACGGCTTGCGCGAAGCAGATTGGAATCAGGCGCATTTTCAGGCCTTAAGCGCAGGCCAAACGGGTTGGCCGCTGGTCGATGCCTGCGTGGCGATGTTGAATCAAACCGGCTGGCTGAATTTCCGGATGCGGGCGATGCTGGTATCGGTAGCCAGTTATCCTTTGTGGCTGCATTGGCAACCGGTTGGCGCTTGGCTGGCCCGGCAATTTCTGGATTATGAACCGGGCATCCACTGGAGCCAGATGCAAATGCAGGCCGGCACCACCGGCATTAACACCACGCGGGTGTATAACCCGATCAAACAGGCCCGCGACCATGATCCGCACGGCCATTTTGTCAGACATTGGCTACCGGCCTTACGCCGCGTGCCCAAGGAATGGCTGTTCGAACCCTGGCGCATGCCGCTGAAACTGCAACAACAATGCGGCGTGAGGGTCGGAGTGGATATTGCCGAACCGCTGGTCGATCTGGAATCAGCTACCCGGCAGGCTAAAGCCCGACTTTACCAAGTGCGTGGCCGCGCCGACGTGAAAGCCGCCAAGGCTGCTATCGTCGAGAAACACGGCTCGCGAAAGCGGCCAACCCGCCGCCGACCAACCCAAACCGCAGCCGGCGACTGGGTACAAACCCAGCTGGATTTTTAATGCACCAAAAAGCCTTGCTGCCTGCCAAGCTCTGCGCCGTCTGCGGTCGCCCCTTTGTGTGGCGTAAAAAATGGGCAAAAGACTGGGATGCGGTGAAATATTGCTCAGAGCGTTGCCGCCGGCAACGCGGCACGGCCAAAACCGCATGACGACCTTGCGCCTGATTCTGGGCGACCAATTAAATCCGCTGCACAGCTGGTTCGCACAAACCGATGACGAAACGGTTTATACGCTGATGGAAATCCGCCAAGAAACCGATTACGTCTTGCATCATGCACAAAAAATCATCGGTATTTTCGCGGCGATGCGCGATTTTGCTCAGCATTTGTCGGCCCAAGGCCATCGCGTGCATTACCTGCCAATTGACGATAGCGGCAACCGCCAGTCGCTGACTGCCAATTTGGATGCGTTGATTACGCAGTATCGGGTTCAGCATTTGGAATACCAACTCCCCGACGAATGGCGTTTGGATCAACGATTACGCACCTATTGCCAACAGTTGCCCATCAGCAACCGAGCTTGCGACAGCGAGCATTTCTATAGCCAGCGTGCGGAAGCGGCACAACTGTTTGGCACCAAAGCGCATTGGCTGATGGAAATGTTCTATCGGCGCATGCGCGTCAAACACCGGGTGTTACTTGCAGACAATCAGCGCCCGGCCGGTGGGCAATGGAATTACGACCACGACAACCGCAAAGCCTGGCCCGGCACGCCGCAGATACCCACTGACACTAGGCCCCGCCACTACCACACAGCGATTTGGCAAAGCATCGTCGCTGCGGGCGTGAACAGTTTCGGCGCAGCGGACGCCGAGGATTTCCGCTGGTCGCTGAATCGCAACGAAGCCTTGCAGCAACTCGAAGCCTTTATCGCCGAAGGCTTGCCAAGGTTCGGCGATTTTCAGGATGCGATGAGCCGGCGCAGTTGGCGGCTGTTTCATTCGCTGCTGTCGTTTGCTCTAAACACCAAAATGCTCAATCCGCGTGAAGTGGTCGAACGCGCCGAACAGGCGTACCGCCAAGGCCATGCGCCGCTGGCGGCGGCGGAAGGCTTCATCCGGCAGATTCTCGGTTGGCGCGAGTACGTGCGCGGCGTGTATTGGGCAAAGATGCCGGACTATGCCACGCACAATTATTTCGGCCATGACCGACCTTTACCCGCCTGGTTCTGGACCGGCGAAACCCGGATGAATTGCCTGGCGGCTGCCATCGGCCAATCGCTGCAATACGCTTATGCCCATCACATCCAGCGGCTGATGGTAATCGGCAATTTCGCCCTGCTGGCGGGACTGGCGCCGGAAGCCGTGCATCGTTGGTATCTGGGCGTGTATATCGACGCCTTTGAATGGGTGGAATTACCCAACACGCTGGGCATGAGCCAGTTTGCCGACGGCGGCTTACTGGCCACCAAACCTTATGTATCCAGCGCCGCGTACATCGACCGGATGAGCGACTATTGCAAGGGTTGCCACTACGACAAAAAAGCCCGCACTGGCGAGCGAGCCTGTCCATTCAATGCGCTGTACTGGGATTTTTTTATCCGCCATCGCGACAAGCTAAGCCGCAATCCGCGCCTGAGTATGGTCTATCGCAATCTGGATCGGTTTGCGGTTGCTGAGCTTGAGGCGATAGCCCGGCGCGCGGAAACAGTGTTAGAGGATTTGGAAAGGCTTTGAAAACAAAGACTATACCCGATTGCCGCCGCTCGGTTATTCATCGCTATAGGCGTGATATAAACTCTCCTTCTCCCTCCGGGAGAAGGCTAGGATGAGGGGAAAACCATCAATGATCGTTCGAATCCTCTGCGTTGATTAAACCTGCTGGATACTGTTTTTGCAAACTTACCGAATACTTGGAATGATGAATTTAACAATTAAACCGGCCAATCCTCAGGGAAAGGGAGCTGTTGCTGTATTGGACAGTTTGCAGCAAGCCAAAAAGCAGCTGATTGCCCCGGCCAAAAACATTCAGCAAATCAGCAGCGATTTATTTACCTCTCTGTTTGTTCTCAATAGCCAAATTCGGTTTAAACCGACCACGGGACAAGCATATTGGCTGTATTTTAAAGATGAGCAATATCGCCTATCGTTGATTGCCCCGGAACAATGGCTGTCAAGCCAGTCCGGCCGATTCATAGGCACTTGCGAATTACAGCCGGATTTAACCTGGACTTTGGCCTTATCCGAGGCTTGCGCCAATGACGGTGCGTTTATCCAAGAGATTGCGGATCAGCGCCGGCAACTGGAACAGACACTGCAACAAGCCGAAAAAATCGACGATGTATTGCCGGTCTATATGGAAACCCTGCCTTACTATTCCCGAGTACTTGCCGCGACGCTGGCCTATTCGCTGAAGCAATCCATGCAAAAATCGGGTATTTTGGGCTTGAGTTTTCGGCAAGCGGAAAAGTTACTGATAAACCGTATCGATTAAATAATCTCGCAGACGATTCGATCAAAAGATCGTTGATTTTGAGAAGTTAAAGTGGTAAGCGACCCGTTAAGTTAGCTTTATGAATGACAACATTTGAACTCATAACCGCCCGTCAGCGAAGTTAGAAAGATGCAATTCTCACCTCAGCGCCAATTATGTTAATGAAATCTCCGAGAAAAGCCGTATTCAATATCATCAATCAATTCGTTTATAGTTCGATAAATTCTATCCAAAACAGGACTGTCTTCTGAAAGACATTTATGGCTGCTTTTATCAAAGTTTTTTAGAGTAATTGAACGACGAAGGCTCTTAGTTGCCTCACCGAGATCTTCGTCAGATAAAACCTTAAGCCGGGAAATTATCTGCGACAATCGTTGCATTTCACGAACAATATCTTTCGACTTGCTAGAATCAAATTCAGAGCAGTGAAATGTAATAGCGGTCTGTTCCAATTTCTCCAAACGCTCTTTTAATTCTTCTATAGTAGAGCGAGTTTCCTTACGCAGTTCGCGATGATTGTTTTGCCTATTGACAATGAACCAACCGCATATAACAGTAAGCCAAGTAATAGTTTGAAATATGCCATTTATGACGGGAATGTACCACCAAGGTTGTTGTTCAGCCATGGATCTTATTCCCCTCTTTAATCAGTTGCGCCATCTGAACCATGGGTAATATATTCGTTCACTTCTTCGACGATACTGGGATCTGACGAATGAAGTTCGAAAGCCGATTGGACTTGGTCTTCCGTATAACCCTGTCTGACTAATCCACCAAAGGCCTCTTCCAAAAATGAAGAGCCATACCCTCTGGTACCATCCATTTCAATGATGGCCTTTTCTCCATCTTTTAAAATAGGAATCAACCACTCATCTCTAAACCGGGCACCACTAAAAGGCCCATCTTCTGGAACCCTTCCGGCTGGATATCGAGAAAATTGTATTGCTATGTTAATCGTTCGCATAATGATTACCTTACAATTTGGTAATTGGTATTTGCCAAGCAATTAGCGTACCCAAAATTGAATCTTTATAATTTTGTTGAAACTCAAGGCCTGACTGGTAACGATAACACCCACGGTTACTGAGAACAGTGAGAATCCCTTTTTCTGATGCGCTGATAACCTCAAGTAACTGTTTAAGTCCTTTACCACGGTAGCTTTTTCCTGTTCGAGACTTACTATCCGCTATTGCTTCTAAAATGGCTTGACCATCCGTAACTTGTCCAAACATAGTCATAAGTTTTTGCCAAAGATGAGGTTTCTTTATCGGTAAAGTAGCGGGTATGCCAATTCCCAAATCACAAAACACAACAGTTAACATGTCATCTTTTTCTTGAGAAAACATCCACCAATCTGTTGGCTCATCGAAAATATGCAGCCCGTCTTGACGGGGTTCAATATAAGCATGTTGCCTACTATTTGTCATGGCCTCTGTAAGGCCATGGTAAAAACCTTTTGCAATTCCATCGGTCAATTTTCCGTCATAATGCTGCAAAATAGTGTCGTATTCTTCACCAAGAACCTTATTTCCCCAGGCAAACCTCCAATGCACCACGTCACCGTCAGTAGGAATTACTCGTTTTCTACATTTCAGCAGTTCTAGAACACCGATTTGCTCCAGAACCTGCCAAGCTTTTGTGTTTCTCGGTGGTAAACAGCGAATTGGAATTTTATTATTCGTCAACCTAATGATACGTCGTAGCTCGGCTACGAACAACAATGTACCGCCGGTAGACATCGTTTTTGTAGACGAAAAGTCGATCAACACTGGTTGATGTTTCAACAATACAAACGATCTCAATTCGCGTAAAAAGGCGAGGAAAATTGTACGGATTGCTGGTTCGAAAATATTGAACGCGGCAGGAGCAACTAGCCTTTGTGCAGAAAGAGGTATTTTCGTGGGAAAAAGTCTACGAATCGATTCGTTTTTTCGTTTTGCTCTACGTCTTTTCCGCTTCAAAATAAGCTGATGATAGCGTCGAATGAATCGGTACCGCTCCTTGGATAATTTCTTCATACATAGATCAGCCAGCGATGAGTTGGGTTTTGATATTTCTATTCTAACAGTTCGTGACTCAATACTATCAACCCGTTAACTGAAGTTGGTGTCCTTTAAGACCGCTTGATCCATACAGAGCAAGTAGATACTGTTATCCAAGACCAACTCCGGCCGTGCAGTCATAAACGCTATCAGCGTGGCTACCCATTCCACGGCGGGCACTGAAGCCAAAGCACGATGTTGAGCAAATGGGCAACAGCCCCCACACCCCCGGAAAACTCACCCCTCGGACCGCTCCTAACAGCAAGTCGCATTATTGATTTAGCGCTTCTGTCAGCCGCACGTTTTGGATAGCAATTGAGGCTAGGCGGGGCCGCCATGCTCGGTCGAAGACGGCCCACTTGCCCAATTCACCTTAGGCTCCGCCGCTGCCCTGCAATGGCGACCGGTGCAATTCCGCCATCGACTCAAACACGTAAGCCAATAGCGGCTGGTCGATAAACGTGCCAAAGAACAGATAAGGTTCGGCCTGGTTGGCGGCGCGAATTTTGGCATGGGTTTCCGGGTTATCGCCGGCGTAGGCGCGGAACAATTCCAGCCAAGTTCGGGCCAGCTGCTGCATACGCGGATCGCTCGGCGGCGTACCGTCTTCCCTGTGTTGACGTATCGCAGCGATCAGCGGTGGCCACTCGTCGGCGCGCTTGCCATAGTTTTCGCGCATAAAGCTGAATTCATCGGCAGCGAGGTATTTTTCGTAGATCGTCAATTTGGTCTCGATGAACGCGCTTTGAATGTAAGCAACGAGTTCCGGGGTCACGCCGGTTTTGGCTTGCATCGTCGGTTCGCCGACCATCATGGCGTTGAGTTTGACGAGTAGCCGAGGATCGCCTTGGGTGTCGCGTTCCAGCATGCTGATCCATTGCCTTGCCAATTCCTGGGCCTCGGCACTCTCGGGCGCGACCCCGGCCTGCATCGCTTCGTGCACCGCTTGAACCAGTGCCGCCCATTCGCCGGCGGTGGAGGTCTCGTCTATATCCAGTAGCGGCAAGCGCTTCAGGTCGTTGGCGGAAAAATATTTATCGTACATGGTCATCATCTCCAAAGTGGTTAGCCAATAGGCAAGCTCCGGTTCTTCTCCGCGCGCCAATTGCAGTCGCAGACCAGACAAACGCTCGCGCAAGGCTTGGCTTTGCGCGATTTGCCGGTCCAAGGCTTCAATCTGCCGCTCGACGATAGTCGCGAGATTCAGTCCGGAGTTTGCCAAAATGTTTCCGATGTCGGCCAGCGCCAAACCAAATCGCCGTAAGGCTTGAATTTGATGCAATCTGGAAATGTCCGCCCGGTTATACAGCCGGTAGCCGCTATCGGAACGCGCGGAAGGCTTAAGCAATCCAATGCTGTCGTAGTGATGCAGGGTACGGACCGTCAGTCCACAGCGTTTGGCAAGATCGCCCACTTTAAGCAACATGGATTGGCTCCTTCGTTATGCGTGTCGCCAGCATAGAGCGTGACGTTGCGTCAGGGTCAAGCGCCATGGTTAAAATAAAACGATTGGCGCTGGGTTATTGAAATGTTGATGGACGCTTCCGGGGCCTCAAGCCATCACATCCAGTTTCGGCGGCAAGGCCATGCCGTCGAGACGTTTAACGTTGCTCAACACTTTTTCCAGAAAAGCGGTGTCTTCGTGACGGCTTTTCTGAAATTCGATCTGCGCTTCGATCTGGCCCAAATAATCCACCTTCACGTCGCCGGCATCCCCAGCGCCGGAGGAGTTGATGGTGGCGGTGGGAATATAAGGCACGACATCCAGCAAACCGTCCACGCCGGATTTGATCAAGGCGTTGATTTCATTGAGCGAGACCTGGCGCATATTGACGGTCCGCGGCGCTTGGCTTTGATCGGCTACCTCGGTAACTTTAGCGATTATCGGAGACGGCAAAGTTTTTCCGCTGACTGCGCGGCTAGCGGCAAGGTTGGGTCCTACGTTCGAAATATTCATCGCAAACTCCTGGTTTTAAGGTGACTGTCCATCGCACCCAGCAAAATAGGCGCCATTTGTTGAGGATTGGGACTATCGAATTGGCGTCTTTTTACGAGTAACCGTTGTTGGCCGCCGGCAAGAGCCGGCTCAGCAGGGCATGTAACGCCACGGGGTCCAAGGGCTTATGCAGCACCAAGTAACCCTCCTGCTCGGCTTGCGCCAAAGCCGGGGAATTGAATTCGCCGCTGACCATCGCCCCGGCTGCATCCGGGCAGCGTTCCAGCAAGGCTTGCAGCAACTCGAAACCGCTTTCGCCGGAGCGCAGGCGCTGGTCGCAAAAGATGGCCTGCGGTTCGAAGCCGGCATCGAGCAAGGCCAATGCATCGTTGGCGGAGGCGGCGCAAGCCGTTTCCACGCCCCACGAATTCAATAAGGCTTGCCAGGCGTTACGTACTTGCGGTTCGTCGTCGATCACCAGGCAGCGGCCGCTCAGCGCTGCGGCTTGCTCGACCAGTGCGACGGGCTGATCAGCCGCCATAGCCCACCGCTCGTGGCTGGGAGCGGCGGCCGGCAGTCGCAACCAGAAGCGTGAACCGCGGCCTTCCCGCGAACTCAAGCCCTGGCTGGCGCCCATCAAATCGGCGCAACGCGCCACCACCGCCAAGCCTAAGCCGTGACCGGCGTTGTCGATGCGCCAGGCATGTTCGGGACGGAAGAATGGCGAGTAAATCCGTTGTTGGTCATCTTCGGCGATGCCGACCCCGGTATCCCAGACCTCGAACTGCCAGCAAGCACTGCGCGGCCGCACTGCCATCAATACCCCACCGCTTTGGGTATAGCGCAAGGCATTTTGCATCAGGTTGATCATGGACTGGCGCAACAACATGGCATCGGCGGTAACTAAGGCCCGGCCGCCGCTCAACCGCACTCTAAGATCGATTTGCCGTGAGCGGGCTTCTTCCCGGAACAACGTAGCGACATCGTTCATCAGCGGGTCCAGCGCCACGGTTTGCAGATTGACCGGCTGGGCGCCCAGCTCGATCCTGGACAAGTCCAGCAACGAATTGAACATCTGTGTAATCGATTGCACGCTTTGTTGCAGATCTTGCAATGCAGGCTGCAAACTCGGTTCCTGATTGCGGCGAGAAATCGATTCTATTAAAAAGCCCATGGCATGCACCGGCTGGCGCAAGTCGTGGCTGGCCGTGGTCAGGAACTGGTTTTTGGCGCGTAAGGCGGCTTCGGCTTCCTCCTTGGCGCGCCGATAATTCTCGGCCAACTTGGCGCTATCTTCTTCCAACTTTATTTGCTGCAGGAAAAAGCCATGGGCAATTGAGGAGTGCCGGTGTATCGACAAGACGTAACTGACGCACAGAGGCATGATTAAATGCCAATGCTCGGGAAACGCCCATGGGGTCAACAGTGTGCAACCGCCCCAAGCGGCACCGAAAAACCGCTGAAACGCACTGAATACCGGTGATTGGTGGGTGGCGTTAGCCGCCATGATTGCCGCCAAACTCATGTAAAGCAGCAAGGTATATTCGAACGGGACCCGACCGGCGATGATAAGCACCAGCGCCGCCAAGCCGAGCCCATGCGCCAAGGCCATGCGCAGAATGATGGGTAGCCAATGGGCGACTGCCGCATGCGGATCGAGGCTGGCCCTGTCACGCAAGTATTGCCGCTGTTGCAGGCGCACGGCAAGCACGACCAGAAAATACGACACCGTCCACGCCAGCAATCCCAAGACGTCTTGATCGAGTTGATGCTTCCAATACACGAAGGGCAAGCCTACAAACGGGATAATGGTGATCCCGTACACCAACCGGTTATGCGTCATGTCCAGCAATCGAGCTTGGCCGGCCGGGCTGATGTCGGCAAAGCGCAGCGGCATGCTGTCCGTTGAATCGGCCAGTGTGGTTTGCATCAGGAGCCTTCCAGCTTTTTGCCGCGCAGCATGGTAATCACCTCGATCCGGTTGCGGGCCCCCAGCCGCTCCAGAATACCGGTGACGTGCTCCTTGACGGTTTGTTCGGACAGCGACAGGTTCAAAGCGATGCGTTTGTTGGGCAAGCCTTTCAGCATCATCGCCAGCACCTGGCCTTGGCGGGCGGTCAAACCCAGCTCGGCGGCGGTGACCGGCAGTTCCTTGAGCGGCTGATTGCTGCCTGTCACGGCAAATGGACCGCTGTGAAACCAAGTGTCGCCCCGTAACAACGCGGCCACGGCACGGCCGAAAATCTCCGGCGCTTCCTGCTTGTGCAGAAAGCCGTCGGCGCCGGCCTCACGCGCCTTGTCCGACACGGCCGAATTGTCGTCCGCGCTGATTGCCAGCAAACGTGTCGCCGGGTACTGGAGTTTCATTTGCACTAACAACGGCAGCGATGCACCTTCCGGCAGCCAAAAATCCACCACGGCCAACGACGGCGGCTGCGCGGCATCGAGAATCGCCCAAAACTCGGCGATGCTGGATACCGGCCGAGCCTGAACGAAGCCGCAATGCGATAGCAAAAAATCGGCGATACCGCTCGCCGACAGCGGATGGTCGTCGATAACCAACGCGCTAGCCGAATTTGTCACACTCAACTCTCCCTAATGGTCGATAGCCTGGTTCGGCATTTTGCGTCGAACCAGGCTATCGCTAAAACATGCAAAATAATTACATCTTAACAAACCGCCGATGCGCCCCAATACCCTACTACGGTAGGGTTACGCCGCCGCACTGCGCTTCCGATAATGCTGCCCAGGCTCGTCGCCGTTCATCAGGGTTCCGGGCTTTTTCATCCCTGCAAAACGGCTGTTTGGAGAACGCTTTTTGATCTCACTGATTTATTAATCAATAAAAGCAGCCCATGACGAAGATACGGCAAATGGCGAATTTTATAAGGCATTCGATGCCGTTACATCAACCTTAGATTTATCAATTAAAAAGAGGCGACGCTATGAAAACGTACTTTCCATTGTTACTGGTTATGGTTGTTTTAACCCTTGGTGGGCGTGCTTTACGTTTGTGCGGCAATGACAAGGCGAATCCATGAAAAATGTTATGACAATGATTGCCACGTCCATGCTCTGTTCATGCGGTTTTATGACGCCAGCCAAGCAGTATGCGGGCGACACGCTTAGCGCTGACGAGATTGCGGTAATCCAAAGTGTTGTGGGCACCCCTTTTGCCGATGCCTATCACGCGACTATCATCGGCTATACGAAGATCGAAGCCAACGGCGCGGGCGAACAAAAGGAATTTGGCTGGCCGGGTTTTACGGACTACCCCAGCGAGATTCATGTCTTGCCTGGAGAGTACGACATTCAAGTCTATTGCTTTAAAGGATTTTCGAGTCATAGACCCAAGAAAACCCTGGTTTTACAAGCAGGCCAAACCTATTTGCTCAAATGCGATGTCCGAAGCGATCAGGCGTTTATCGGGGTGAGCTCGCGAGCCAACTAGCCAGTTAGGGCGGTTGGATTTTACCCGCCATGGTTAACTCGATCTATTGTTCTTGCCCAGTCGAAACCCATCCTCCGAGACCAACGCGCCGTTTAGCAACACGTTACAAGAATGGCAATAGCTGATGTCAATGATCAAATCGGCGCCACGCAGATTTGCCTTATGCCTGATCGTCTCTCTGTCGATACATCTTGGGATAGTGTTGACGTTGACCGATATAGACCGGCCGAGAAAATCGGCGGACCGTTTGACAGCGCTATCGGTGGAATTCAAGATCCTACGCTTAACGGAACAAGGCAGGCAAAATCAGTTGCCGCTAAGCCCGCCGCCCAGGTTGGCTGGAGGCAGATCAAGGACGCCACCAAAGCCGGCGCCGATTTTGCCGGATCATGGCGACTCTTCGGCGCGGCAAACGAACAACACCGCGCCGCGGAGCGACAAGTCAACGGATCCCGTACATCCGGAGCCTGCCAAACTTGACCTATCCAAGGTACTGGACGATATGCGCCAAGTCGCCCGAGAATCGGCCGAACTTGCAGGGGGGAATAAGTTTGATCGCCGTAAATTGGCGGTTGCCCCGGAAAATCTCAGGGCGCCGGATAGCGGGCCCGTACAAGAATCGGAAACCTATACGCTTCCCAACGGTTACCAGCGCCGATGCGTCGTCAACGCGGATGGCGTAAAGCAATGTATGAGTAAAGAGGCGGATGATGGAAGTATTTGGAACGCTAAGATTTATTTACCGGACTCGCTGCCAGCCGACGCTAAATCCATCGAATTCGCTCGACGTCTACAGCAGGCTGTCGGCAAACATTAGCGCCATCGGTCGGCTCGATGAAGTTGCATGATTTTAGGCATTGAGGGCTAAGCCACTAAGTGCACCCGAGCTAGATGTCGGTTGCATCGCTTGCTTTATCGACCGCCTGACGCGGGACTTTTTTCCGCTTGCGCCTTTTATTCGGTCACCTTGCCATTGCAATACGGTCAATGTAGAGGCGGGCCAATTGCACAGCGCTCGCTAACGTCAACCAGCCGAACAACACGCTTTCTGCAATGCGTTGAATCAGGCCCCTGTAGTCCGCCAGAAAAGGGATGGCCAGCAACACCAGAACCGTCAGTACCAGCACGCCGGAAATTTTCAAAGGGATGGCGATGCGGGAGCCGGGAATACGCCCAAACAGCAGCAAGCCATAACCGCCTCCCAGATATTCAAGCGCACCGAACAGGTTATGAATTTGCTGGCGCCAGGAGCCCATCAGCGGAGAGCCGGGATCGCACGGGAATAGCGCGCAAAAGACATAAGCCGTTCCCACCCAGGAAAACGCCAGTAAGCCCCGGCTTAGCGTGGGGCTCTGCTTGAGCGTGCGGTACTGGCAGGCCAGCGCCAGCCATTGCATCAAGCCCACCGGCAGGAAAAGTCCGTAATTGATTTCGTCCGCCAATGGCGTTCCGAACGCAGCCAATTCGCTAATGGTCTGACGCACGGCGTCGTAGTTGGGGAGCGTTTGGGCGTAGTGCCAGTTACCCCAAGCCAACAGGCCCGAGGAAGCCAGCCCCAGCCATCCGGCAAGACTATTGTTAGGCGATTTCATTTTTCTTGGTTATCCCTGTTAGCGGATTGGATGGCAATAGCCGGCTCAGCAAGGCGTACAAGGCCTCCGGGTCCAAGGGCTTATGCAGTACCAGGTAACCTTCCTGCTCGGCTTGGGCCAGGGCCGGGGAATTGAACTCGCCGCTGATCATCGCCCCGGCGGCGTCCGGGCAGCGTTCCAGCAAGGCTTGCAACAACTCGAAGCCGCTTTCGCCGGCGCGCAGGCGCTGGTCGCAAAAAATGGCCTGAGGTTCGAAGCCGGCATCGAGCAAGGTCAACGCCTCGTTGGCGGACGCGGCGCAAGCCGTTTCCACGCCCCACGAATTCAACAAGGCTTGCCAGGCGTTGCGCACTTGCGGTTCGTCGTCGATCACCAGGCAACGGCCGCTCAGCGTTTCGCCACGGCCGGTCGGCGCAAAATCCCGGTCGCGCGCCACCGCGCGCCGCTCCTCGATGCGCGCGGACGGCAGCCGCAGCCAAAACCGCGAGCCTCGGCCTTCCCGGGAACTCAAACCCTGGCTGGCGCCCATCAAATCCGCGCAGCGCGCCACCACCGCCAAGCCCAAGCCGTGGCCGGCGTTGTCGATGCGCCAGGCATGTTCGGGGCGGAAGAAGGGCGAGTAAATCCGCTGTTGGTCATCTTCGGCGATGCCGACCCCGGTATCCCAGACCTCGAACTGCCAGCCGTCGCGGCAGCGGCGAGCCGCCATCAGTACCCCACCGCTTTGGGTATAACGCAAGGCATTCTGCATCAGGTTGATCATCGACTGGCGCAGCAATAGCGGGTCGGCGCGCACCAAGGCTTTACCGGCGCTGGTGCGCACGCGGAGCTGGATTTGGCGGACGCGGGCTTCTTCCCTGAACAGCGTCGCGACATCGTTCATCAACGGGTCCAAGGCCACGGTTTGTAGATTGACCGGCTGGGCGCCCAGCTCGATCCTGGACAAATCCAACAGCGAGTTGAACATCTGCGTCACCGACTGCACGCTTTGCCGCAAATCCTGCAAGGCGGGACCCAACAGTAAATCCCGGTTGCGGCGGGAAATGGATTCGATCAAAAAGCCCATGGCATGCACCGGCTGGCGCAAGTCGTGGCTGGCCGTGGTCAGGAACTGGTTCTTGGCGCGCAACGCGGCTTCGGCTAGATCCTTGGCGGCGCGGTAGCCTTCTTCCAGGAATATCTGTTGTAAAAAAAACCGGTGCACGAGCACTGCGTGTTTGTAAATCGACAGAATGTAGAGCGCAGTCAGCGGCATCACGTAGGGCCAATGAGCGGGAAATACCCACGGCATTAGCAATGTCGAGACGCCCCAACTGGCAGCGAAGAAACGTTGGAAAGCACTCAGGATAGGCGACTGGTGGGTGGCGTTGCCCGCCACTATCGACGCGCAGGTGACCAGAAACAGCATCGCAAACTCAAAGGGATAGTCGCCGCTGCACATAATCATCACCGGTACCGACAGGCTGAATCCGTAAAGCAGCGCCAACGCATGCACCTTGCGCAGCCAATGGTGCATGGCCCGTTCGGCGCCCAATTGTGCGCAGTCGCGCCGATAGCGGCGGAACAACAGACGGACGGCCAGCGCCACGAATGTAAACACACCTGCCCAAGCCCAAAAGGCGCGAGCGTCCCGGTCGATTTGATGCAGCCAGACAATAAACGGTGCGGCGACCACGGGGATCAAGCCAAAACCGAAGGCGATACGCCCGAAACTCAAGTCCAGTAGGCGTAGTTGACCGTTTGGACTGATGTCCGAGAAGCAAACCGCCCCGTCTTGGCGGGGACAAGAAAAAAGTTTTTCCATTTTGCTCTTCCGATTCTGTTGCCGCCCAGCCTTGGCGCGGTTAGTCAGGTTTTCGTGTCCGGATACTCCTTCGTTAACACGCGGCTTTATAACCTTCCACTAGCCATCGGCACTGCGGCAAAGGAGCACGGAGCGTCGCCTTGAGCTCCGTGTCGCGTATTACTTCAGCATTTGCCCGCCGCCTGCAGCAAAGCGTTGCAACTTGCTTTGTTGGTTTTGCCTACGTCGCTCGATCCCTTGGTGAAATCGGTGCACATGGCGTCCGCTCCGCTTGCCATGCCCCAGGTCGCGAATTTACCAAACCCCGACGGCTCTAAAATCTCACATTTAAAGGTCGCACCGTCGTCAGTTTTAACGGTGTACTGCATGCCGTTATAACCGGCGGGGGCTTCGGTTGCCTGTGAATGGGTGATTTTGAAGTTGCCCATTTCACGGCCAATCGCCATTGATATTTTGCCTTCCGCTTTGTTGCTTCCCTGGGCGGGAGGGTTACTGGCCGTTGTGGCACAGCCGGAAAGGATCAAGAAGAAAGTTACCGTTACAAGTTTTTGCAGCATTTTGATTCTCCAGCGCTCCGATTGATAGAAGCGCTGGGCACAGGAGCGAAAAATATGCCTAACGCAGGTAAGCAAAGGCGCTTTGGTGGCTTCCAGAGGCCAAAGCGCTCAAGATTAACGCGGTGTTATGGGTTGTTTTTTGCAGGCGCAGCCAATTGTCGCGTCTTCAGAATCCCGGCAACCTTGCTACATCCGGGTAACGAGCTGCTTGTCCAAGTTGCAGCTAAGCGTTAGCTCCACAACCGCCATGCGCTTTCAGATTCGAGCCCGCAGGCGCAGCGGAACCAAACCGAGTAAAGCAGAACCAAACAACCAGATGGCGGCGGGTATGGGCACAGCAGCAATCGGATTTAATAGAAAGGCCCGTTGCACGCCATTCGCGGCAATCCCCACCCCAACGATTTGTCCACTATTGTTGACATCGTAAGCGGTCATCAGCGTCCAACCGATATTGGCTGCAATCAGTGTGTTCAAGTCTGTCATGACGCCATTGAGTGTAACGAACGCACGTTTGGATCCACCAAAATTGTCGCCGAAATATCCCACGGCTTGTCCGGCATTATTGATACCCAATGCCTCGCTGCTATAGCCCGACAAACCTATATCAACCATGTGGTCATCAAGCGTTGTAATGAAAGCGTGCTTTTCATTGTTGGTGACATGGGATGTGCCGGCCACCTGGCCGAGGTCGTTGATGGCATAACCTCTGCTGACACCCCAGGCAAAAGCGCCCAGATCCACCATTTGGCCATTACGGGTAATAAAAGCGTGACCTCCATTAGGCGTTTGACTCTCGCCAGTGACCTGACCACTATTGTTGATCGCATTCCCCGCACTCCATTGGCCACCATTCAAAGTTCCCAGATCAGTCAAGCTGCCGTTACCGGCAATAGTGGCTCGTTGGTTGCCCTCGGCATTCCATGCACTGCCGACTATTTGCCCGGCGTCATTGATGCCGTAGGCCACACTGGAATAAGGACTGCCGCTGAAACCACCGATTATTTGCGTGACACCATTACTGTACACAATCCCGCGCCCGGCAGAATTGCCCACCACCACACCGCTTGAATTGATCCCGGTAGGGTTTGCATATCTGGGTACGGACAGCCAGCTCACACTATTGTTTTTGTAAACAAAGCTTTCACCATCCCCCGTAAAACCCAGAACATGCCCGGCATCGCTGATAGCGCGCGCGCCCGAATTGACTAACGGGCTCTCCGGCATTAGATCCACCAACGTATACAAAACACTGGCGTGTGCCGGTAATACCGGCAGCATTAAGCCCAGGGCAAGGCATTTCAGACTGCGTTTCATTGTAAATTCCTCTTGAAATTATCGCTCTAATAGTTGAATTAAAAATACATGTTAACAAAACTTCCTAACGCGCCAACACCCTACTCCGGTAGGGTTCCCTGGCTACACGCACCTTCCGATAATGCTCCTTAAGCTCGGTGCCGCTAGGCAGGTTTACGAGTATTTACATGTCTTCGATAACTAACTTTTTGGAAAAAATAATGAAACATAAAGCTATATGCGCCGGGTTATCCGCGCTCTGCACGCTAGCGACCGGTAGCGCCGAAGCCCAGCTGTTCGACCGCGGCGGCGGCCTGATCTACGATAGTGCGCAAAACGTTACCTGGCTGGCGGACGCCAATTACGCCAAAACCAGCGGCTTCGACGCCGAAGGCAAGATGAGCTGGCAAAACGCCGTGGCCTGGGTGGACGGTCTCAGCTACTCGGACAGCGTGCGCGGCACCACCTACAGCGATTGGCGTTTGCCGACCTTCAACGACCTGGGCGTGCCCGGTTGCGACTATGGATACAGCGGTAGCGATTGCGGATTCAACGTCTCCACGGCCAGTTCGGAGCTCGCGCATCTCTATTACGGCGACTTCGGTAACAAAGGCTCCCTCGATTCGCGTGGCGGGCCGCAATCCGGCTACGGCATCGTCGACGATCCGGCGACGGCCGACGACGAAAGTCTGTTTAGTCATATTCAATCCTTTGGTTACTGGTTAGGCACCAGTTACGGTGGCGACGCCAGCAAAGCCTGGTACCTGAGCACCGCAACCGGCATGCAAAACTACATCAGCAAAGGCACCAATTATTACGTCTGGGCGGTGCGCGACGGCGATGTCGCCGCGGTACCGTTGCCCGGCGCCGCTTGGCTGTTCGGCGCGGGGCTGGCCGGTTTGCTGGCTCGCGGCAAGCGTCGGCAAAATCATCGCCCCCTGTAATTTCCCCAGGAATAACCATCGTGAAACACACCCAGCGCTAATTCAACTGACAGAGGAAGCGGCCAATGAAATTTAGACCATCAATAACGGTCATTTTTCTGCTATGGCTAATCGCGCTAAGCGGCTGCTCCGCCACCATCCCCGCCATAACAACGGCAGAAGTCGCCGGCCGGCAGGTGGAATTTGCACTTAGCAAACACCAGACTGTACCGGTCATCTTCGAAAACGGACTGGGCGGGACTATCGAAGGGTGGGCAGAAATTTATCCCACGATAGCGCGCGATACCACAGCCTTGGTTTACAACCGCGCCGGCTACGGGAATAGCGAAGAGGCTGCCACTGCGAGGGACGGCCGGCATATCGTCGAAGAGTTGCGCGGATTGCTTGTCAACCAAGGCCTAACGCCGCCTTATGTGCTGGTGGGGCATTCGCTGGGCGGGTTGTATATGCAATGGTATGCCCGGCATCATCCAGATGAAGTGGCGGCCTTGATTCTGGTTGATTCCACTCATCCTGCTCAACTCAAAGGCGCCGGGGCAATCGAAAACTGGCCGCTCTGGGTGCGCTGGCTGTTAGATTTGATGACATCGGCAACTGCCAAACAAGAGCTAGCCGCCCTGGACCTGACCGGTGACGAAGTATTGGCTGCCCCGCCCTACAGCGGCGGACCGATCATAGTGCTGAGCGCTGAGCAACCTCTGGAGGATACCTCTGAGCTGGCGCTCGATGCCAATCAAAAACGCAAGGATATTGCACGGCTATATCCGGGGGCAATTCAACGCTGGGTAGATAGCGGTCACGTCATTCCGCTGGAGAAGCCGGAGTCCGTCATTTCCGTAATCCACGAAGTCTTGTTGAGCACACAGCCGAATGACACCAAGCCCAATGCGATACCCTAAGCGGGATTATGCTCAGTAGTCACTCAGCATAGCTTTTGTTTTTTGAATCAATTTGTGCGCCTGTGAGGGGCGCGAACCGGAAGGTTAACCAGACAAAGCATGCTTGAATGGGTTAAGACACCTGAAGGCTGCGAAAATATGCTGCAACCTTCAGGTTTAGAAAACGGCTTGCCTACCAAACACAGAATGCTCGTTTTCTAAAACAGCCTATTGTCTAAGCTTATTTACGCAGGCGCTTATAAGCGTTGATCAAGCCATTGGTGGAGCTGTCGTGGTCTGTGACCATCTCGTCGTTTTTCAGCTGCGGCAGAATCGCCCGCGCTAACACTTTTCCCAATTCCACACCCATTTGATCAAAGGAATTGATATTCCAGATCACGCCTTGTACGAAGATTTTGTGTTCGTAAAACGCGATTAAGGTACCCAAGGTTCTGGGGGTCAGCTTTTTGAATAAAAACGAGTTGGACGGTTTGTTGCCTTCGAAGATTTTGGAGGCAATCAGGGCGTCATCCAGATTAGGTTCATGGCTTAAATCCTCCCTAACCTCCGCCTCGGTTTTACCGCGCATCAGCGCTTCGGCTTGGGCCAGAAAGTTGGAAATCAGAATATCGTGGTGGTCGGGTAAGTCGTATTGGCTTTGCGCGGCCGCCAAGAAATCGCCGGGAATCAGCTTGGTGCCCTGATGGATCAATTGGAAAAAGGCATGCTGACCATTTGTACCGGGTTGGCCCCAGATAATCGGACCGGTGTTGTAATCGACTTTTTCACCGTTGATGGTAGCGCTTTTGCCGTTACTTTCCATGTCGCCCTGCTGGAAATAATCGGCAAAATATTTCAAGGACTGCGCGTACGGCAGAATCGCGTAGGTTTCCGCTTCGAAGAAGTTGTTGTACCAGATGCCCAGCAAGCCCATGATGACCGGGATGTTTTTTTCGAATGGCGCACTGCGGAAATGTTCGTCGGCGATATGCGCGCCCATCAGCAATTCTTCGAAATTGTCCATGCCTATGTATAGGGCAATGGACATGCCGATCACGGACCACAGGGAATAACGGCCACCGACCCAATCCCAAAACTCGAACATGTTCTCCGGGTCTATGCCGAACTCCTTAACCTTTTCGACATTAGTCGAGATCGCCACGAAATGTTTGGAAATATTGGCCGGGTCAACCGCCGCTTTTAAAAACCAGTTACGCGCCGACCGGGCGTTGGTCATCGTTTCCTGAGTCGTAAATGTTTTTGACGAGATCAAAAATAAGGTAGTCTCGGGGTTGAGCGGTTTCAGGGTTTCCACGATGTCGGTTTGATCAACATTCGAAACGAAGTGGGCTTTCAAACCATCTTTACCGTAAGGCGCCAATGCAGTATCGACCATTTTCGGCCCCAAATCGGAACCGCCGATGCCAATGTTGACGATGTCGGTAATAGTCTTGCCGGTGTAGCCGGTCCAGGCGCCGGAACGGACTTGTTCCGTAAATACCCGCATTTTCGCCAACACTTTATTAATTTCCGGCATCACGTCCTTACCGCGAAACAATACCGGCTTGTTGCTGCGATTGCGCAAAGCGGTATGCAAGACAGCGCGTTTTTCCGTGGTATTAATAATGGAACCGGAAAACATGGCTTCGGTCTTGGCGGAAAGCTCCGCGCGGCTTGCCAATTCAATCAACAAAGGCAAAGTTTCTTCGGTAATTAGATTTTTAGAGAAATCGAACAGCAAATCGCCAAATGTCACGGAAAACTTGTCGAAGCGTTGCGGATCTTTATCGAACGCATCCTTCATGCAAAATTTGCCGGCAATCTCGCGGTGATGTTGCTTAACGGCATTCCATTCGGCAGAGTTTATTAATTTGGACATATTGTTGTTATTTAATTAACCGGATAGGGGGATATTTCAGTAGACCTGAACAGGCAGAGGCAATTTAAAGGGATGATTCATAACCCCATTATAAGGATTGTCTTTGATTGCTGACAAAAAAAATTACAGCTTGAATCGATCATCTCAACTACGGCACGATAGCCTTTCTTTGGCTAGGGCGATGTGCTAGAGTTAAGCGCTGTTTTGATCGAAATCAGGCAGTTACGTTCGCCAATGATTTAAACATGTTCATGTATAACCACATGAAAAATAATAAAAACTACAGCATTTATTAACACGGGAAGGGTATTTATGAGAAGCTCTCGCATATTAAGAAACGGTTTACTGGGCTTGTTGGGCCTGATTTTTTCATCATCAGTATTGGCACACGGTGGCGCCGCGGGTACTGATACTGACCAATGTAAGTTCGAACTGGAAAAAGATCACTGGATCCATTACACCGCCTACCAGCCAAACGCATACCCGGCTGAAGAGTTCTGCGGCAATATTCCCGATATCAACACATTGACTCAATTGGTCTTCGACTATCAAGACCAACGCTATCGCGGCATGGCTATCGAATTTGAAGTGACCAAAGAGCCTGAAGGCAAACGGGTTTTCTTCCAAGCAGCCGAAAAACATAAATCAGGCACCGTCATTCTGAACCTGCCACAAGGCGTGCCAGAAGCCGGCAAACATTTGATTCACATCACGCTACTGCAAGATAATGGCGAAAGATTGGATGCACACATGAGCTTTAAAGCCGGTGCGGGTCAACCGACCAGCAAAGGTAGTTATGCCTTGTATGCATTGGTGTTGTTCGCTGGCTTGTACGTCCTTTATCTGTCTAACGCCGGTTTCAAACGCAAAGTTGACGGCATAATTGGTAAAGCGAAAGAAATCTAAGAATTACCCCGCAAGAACCGTTATTCCGCCTATGCTGCGCGGCGGAATAACGTCATTTCCGGCAGCCTTGTCAATCGGAACTATCGCGGCATAATCGACGCTATACACGAAGCCCCTTTGAGGTAATGCAATAATGTTCAAATTCGTATCACTTGCCACACTGGTCTGTGCCTTATCTGTTACTGCGGTGTCCGCAAAAGAAATGCAGGATCACAATCAGATGATGAACCACGGCGACGGTCATTTGATGGATATGGATGGCGGCATGGTCATGGGCCAAAACACCGACACCTTGCCCGGCGGCTGCGACAAAATTGCCGAGACCAAGGAGATTACCGTGCATGCCGGGCACAAATATTCCGAGAAATTCCCCGGCACCATGTTTGCGTTCGATCAGCAGGAGTTTCAATTCGAACCTTGCACCAAACTGACTGTTCATTTCGTCAATGAAGATGAAATCCGTCATCAATGGATGATGCACGGCTTACCCAAATATTTGTACCCCAAAGGCATGTTCCATTTGGAAGTCAGCGGTCCCGGCAAAGTATCCGGCACGCTAATCCTACCGCCGGGCGACAAAACCTACTTAGTGCATTGCGACATTGCGCAGCACATGGAAAAAGGTATGAAAGCCCAATTAAAGGTCGGCAAAGGCAGCGAGGACTTGCCCAGCATTCCTGGGGTAACCGCGGCGATTTTCCCGGATGATTACAGCGGTAGACCCTACGATCCTAAACTCGACGCGCCAGCCCCCAGCACACCCGTGGCAGCCCCAGTAGTGGCAGCGGCACCTGTGCCTGTTGCCGCAGTCGATGATTCGATTGTTTCCGGCACCACCGTAGTCGGTTTGGCTATCGGTTTTATTGCCGCACCTTGGCTGGCAAAACGCTTTAAAGGCATGAGCGCCGGCGAAATTGTTGCTACCGTACTGGAGCAAGTCGCTCACGCTGTTGGCTATGTCATGCAACTGATCGGCAAGCTGATCAAAATGTTATCCGGCAAAAACGTCATCGCCTTACCGGACAAATAAAGACTAAGCAAAAAGCCCCTGAAACAGCTGTTTCAGGGGCTTTTTTATGGGCTAAACAAATGCAGTTAGAATCGCTCGGCCCTCTGGGATTATTTATCAGTGCTTTCATTTCGTCCACCGTCGCCCCCGGCGGTTCGGAAGCGGTACTGGCCTATCTGGTTAACAGCCAACAACATTCCGTCAGCCAGTTAGTAGCCATCGCCACTATCGGCAACACCTTGGGTGCCATGACCACCTGGTGGCTGGGCCTATGGGCTGCCAAAAAATATCCTGCCGAAGCTTTAGCCAAGCAACATCAAAAATCGCTAAATACCGTGCGTCGCTGGGGCAGTTGGGCCTTGCTGTTTTCCTGGCTGCCGCTGGTGGGCGATGGCCTGTGTTTTGCCGGCGGCTGGCTGCGCCTTTCGATACTATCCTCGCTGTTGGCGATTTTTTTAGGTAAAGTGTTGCGCTATATCGCCGTTGCCTACGCTTTTGTCTAAGTCATGAGTTTCTTTTCCTTACCGCACTTCCCCGCCGCCAATACAGTCGCTGAGCACAATAAACGCGATTATCAGATTGCCGCATTTACCTTTGTCACCACCACCATCTGTTTGACGATGGATGGCTTCGCGCCGCAATTCATGCAATATGTGCTGGCGTTTTTCGGCTGGCTGTTTTTGATAGCTTGGTTGCGCGGCGAATGCAAATATGTGCGCACCCAGGTGGCCGTGGCGGTAACCTTTGCGGTGATCGGCGAGTATTTCGCGTCCGTGTACATGAAAGGCTATATCTACCGCTTCGGCAATGTTCCGGCTTACGTACCGGCCGGGCACGGACTGGTGTATCTCACCGCCGTCGCATTGGGCCGCTCCGGACTATTTCAGCAACACGCCCGCCGCATTGCGGTTTTGGTTGTGGCGGCTTGCAGCACCTGGGTGGCATGGGGGTTGAGCGGCCTCGGGCGATTGGACATCATCGGCGCGGTGCTGTTTGTGGTGTTCTTGGGCTACTTGTTCAAAGGCCGCTCGCCGATGGTTTATCTGGGTGCGTTCTTCATCACCTCCTGGCTGGAAATCGTCGGCACCAGCGCCGGGACCTGGGCCTGGGCCGAGATTGATCCCGCCTCGCACCTGCCGCAAGGCAACCCGCCTAGCGGTGTAGCGGCTTGGTATTGCTTAGTCGATGCGGTGGCTATTGCCGGGGCGGGGCCGGTACTGCAGGCCTTCACCAAAACAGCAATGGTGTTGCAGCGGCAAAGGGCTTGACCGTTGCAGGCTGAGTCGAGCGAAACGATACCCCGCAAAACGCCTTCAATGCTGGGTTTCGCGCTGCTCAACCCAGCCTACATTATTCCACATGCCGGATCGCGTTCAAGCGCACCCGGTCACCCACCCGAATCAAACCCCCGGCCAAAATTCGCGCCGTCATCCCACCATGTCCGCGTAGCGCGTTATAACTCCCCATCCCCAATTCCGCCGCCATTTTTGAGCACGGATCGCAAGGCCCGGTGACTTGAATAATCACCTCATCGCCCACAGCCCATTCCAACATCACATCAGGAAACGGCGAACGCATACCGATAAGATTTAGTCCCGAAACCACTAGATTGCGCCGTAGCCGAGTCGGCTGCAATTCCGCGAGTCCGCACCAGTTGGCGACGATCGGTAAATGCTCGGCTTGAAACAAGGTCAGTTCGCGTTTTGCCGATTGCCGTCCGGAACGGGCTCCGTTGGCCCGGCGATCTCCCAATAACCCCTGCCCCGGCTCAGCCCGCACCTCGGCAACCGAAACAGCCGGTTTACCTCGCTCGGGACGCAGGATGATAGCTTCGATCCGGCCTTCCGAAGCGAATTGTTGAGTGAGATCGCGGAGAGTCATAATTGAACGTAGTGTTAGGACGATTTAATCTGAGGCGTAAAAGCGTAGCGTAATCGCTCTAATATGAAAAACTTCATTACCCCGGTGTCGAGCTTGCTAGTCGACGCTACGAGCCATTAGCCCTTTCAAGCTTGTGTATAATTCATAGCAGATAGACTCAGTTGGGAGCTATCGAGCCATTCGGAACGAACGGCTTCTCAAATATCAGCAAAGGATAATGACAATTCTATGAATAAATTTCTTGCCGCCACCCTTTTTGTCGCTAGCAACCTATTGGCTGGCTGCGTCGCAACCGGCGTCTATCAACCGCCGCAAGCGCCGCAAACCTTGGATTATTCTCGTGAAGTGAATGCAGATTTCGACTCAACTTGGTCAACAATCACTAATGTCGCCGGCGCCACCTTCTTCAATATCAAAAACTTTGACAAGGGTAGCGGCTTGATGACTCTCGAATACGACAATATCCGTGGCAATATCGGCGCTTATGTCAATTGCGGAGAATTTGTAAGTAATCAAAGCGCCCAAAAGACTATCCATCCCGATCCCAAATCGGTTATTAACTATATGACGATAAGCGACCTGATTATGCATCTTTCGGGCAGAGCCAATGTGATGGCTCGTCCAGTGGCAGATAACAAGACCCAGGTTCAGATCAACAGCCAATACACTTTGGTAATCGACAAAAAAATCGGCGACAAAGTCGAGCGGGTCGGCGTATGGAATTTCAGCTCCCGCGAACCGGACACACAAAAAGCCGATGTCAGTTATCGCCCAACCAATGTCACATGTCAGTCCTCTAACAAACTTGAAAACGACTTTTTAACCGAAGTTTCCGCGCGCCTGCCTTCGACCGCAAGGCCAGAACCGGTTGCCGAGCCATCGGCGCCAAGCAAGAAAAAACGATCACGCAAATAATTTGCAAGTCCAGGCTGCGGGGTTTTCCGCAGCCTAATTCCTACCTAAACAAAAAATACTGCTTTTCGGCGCTCACCCGTATTTTGCTAACGTCGAAAAACCTTCCCCGCCGGATTTCTCCAAATGTTCGCCGCCCGCCCGCCGGAAGTTTCCGGTTAAATCTTAGTCGCCAGTCGTTTTGCGGTTAAAATACACCCCTAATTTAAACCCAAGCGCATTCAACAGAGAACATGGAAAAAACCTATTCCCCGCACGCAATCGAACAACGCTGGTATCAACTTTGGGAAGATAGCGGCTACTTCGCCGCCAAACAAGAGGGCGAGTCGTATTGCATTATGATTCCGCCGCCCAACGTTACCGGCAGCTTGCACATGGGGCATGCGTTTCAAGACACCATCATGGATGCGCTTACCCGTTATCACCGGATGAAAGGTTACAACACGCTGTGGCAACCGGGCACCGATCATGCCGGCATCGCCACGCAAATGGTGGTGGAACGCATCATCAACGCCGACGGTAAAACCCGCCACGACTTGGGCCGCGAGGCGTTTATCGAGAAAGTCTGGGAATGGAAGGAAGAGTCCGGCGGCACCATCACCCGCCAGTTGCGGCGCATGGGTTCGTCGCTGGATTGGGAAAAAGAACGCTTTACCATGGACGATGGCATGTCGGACGCTGTACAGGAAGTGTTCATCAAGTTATACGAAGAAGGCCTGATCTATCGCGGCAAGCGTCTGGTGAACTGGGACCCGGTGTTACACACCGCCGTTTCCGACCTGGAAGTGCTGTCGGAAGAAGAAAACGGCTCGATGTGGTATATGCGTTACCCGTTGACCAACGGCACCGGCCATTTATTGGTGGCGACCACCCGTCCGGAAACCCTGCTCGGCGACGCGGCGGTGGCGATCCATCCCGACGACGAGCGTTACAAACATCTGCTCGGCGAATTCGTCGAATTGCCCCTGACCGGCCGCCGCATTCCCATCATTGCCGACGAATATGTCGATCCGGAATTCGGTACCGGCTGCGTGAAAATCACGCCGGCCCACGATTTCAATGACTACGAAGTGTGGTCGCGGCATAAACAAATATCCGCCATCGCCGACCTACCGCATGGCGGCTTGATCAACATCTTTACCGTCGATGCGGCGATACGCGGCAACGATGATGGCTTTACCATTATTCCTGACGCCTATATTGGCCTGGACCGCTTCGAAGCGCGCAAGAAAATCGTTGCCGATTTGGACGCACAAGGCCTACTGGAAAAAATCGCCGACCATAAATTGATGGTGCCGCGCGGCGACCGTACCGGCGCGGTGATCGAGCCTTTGTTGACCAACCAGTGGTACGTCAAAATCGCCCCGTTGGCCAAGCCGGCCATCGAAGCGGTGGAAACCGGCGCCATCAAATTCGTGCCGGACAACTGGAAAAACACTTATTTTGAGTGGATGCGCAACATCCAGGATTGGTGCATCTCCCGGCAAATCTGGTGGGGCCATCGGATTCCGGCTTGGTACGACGACCAGGGCAATACCTATGTCGGCCATAACGAAGCCGAGATCCGCGCCACGCACGGACTGGCTGCCGATTATCCGCTCAAGCAAGACGAAGACGTGCTGGACACCTGGTTCTCGTCGGCGCTATGGCCGTTCTCGACGCTGGGTTGGCCGGAGCAAACCCCGGAATTGGCGAAACATTACCCGACCAGCGTATTGGTCACCGGCTTCGACATCATTTTCTTCTGGGTGGCCAGGATGATCATGATGGGCCTGAAATTCCAGGGCGAAGTACCGTTTAAGGAAGTGTACATTCACGGTCTGGTCCGCGACGCGGAAGGCCAGAAAATGTCTAAATCCAAAGGTAACGTGCTAGACCCTATCGACATCATCGACGGCATCGATTTGGAAGCCTTGGTAGCCAAACGGGTGTCCGGCATGATGCAGCCGCATCTGGCCAAAAAAATCGAACAAGTCACCCGCAAGCAATTCCCGGACGGCATTCAATCGTTCGGCACTGACGCGCTACGTTTTACCTTTGCGTCGCTGGCTTCGACCGGCCGCGACATTCGCTTTGACTTGCAGCGTACCGAAGGCTATCGCAACTTCTGCAACAAATTGTGGAACGCCGCCCGTTACGTGCTGATGAACACCGAAGATCAGGATAACGGCATCGATTGCGCGGAATGCACCTACAGTCAAGCCGACTTGTGGATTCTGTCGCGTTTGAATCGCACCATCGCTACGACTACCGATGCGATCAACAGCTATCGATTCGATTTGGCCGCGCAAGCCATCTACGAATTCACCTGGAACGAATACTGCGACTGGTATCTGGAGCTGGCGAAAATCTCGCTGCAAAGCGACGACGAAACCTTGCAACGCGGCACGCGCCAAACTTTATTGAAAGTACTGGAAACCGTGTTGCGTTTGGCGCATCCGATCATGCCCTTCATCACCGAGGAAATCTGGCAGCGGGTTGGGCCTCTGGCTGGGGTGACTGCCGCAACCATCATGCTGCAGCCCTACCCGGAAAGTGATGGCGCCGCCATCAACACCGACGCGGAAACCAAAATCCAATGGACGATGGACTTCATCCTTGGCATCCGCCGCATTCGTGGCGAGATGAATATCGCCCCCGGTAAGCCGCTGAATGTGTTACTGCAAAACGGCAGCGACACCGATCAAGCTTATTTGAAAGACAGCGAAAGTTATCTGCTGAAACTGGGCCGCCTGGAAAGCATTACCTGGCTGGCGGCGGACGACGACGCGCCGGAATCGGCGATTGCTCTGGTCGGCGACATGAAAATCCTGATCCCGATGGCCGGTTTGATCGACAAAGACGCCGAATTGGCCCGGCTGGAAAAAGAAATCCAGCGCATCGAAAAAGAACTGCCGCGTATCGAGGGCAAATTGAGCAATGCCGCCTTCGTCGACAAAGCTCCGCCGGAAGTCATCGACAAAGAGCGCGAGAAACGGGCCGGTTTACAATCATCATTGACGAATCTGAAGGAACAGTACGCCAAGATCAAAGCCCTGTAGTGTAAGCCATGAATCCGGCTCCCCCACAAAAGCCACCGCAAACTCTGGACGAATGGACAGAGCTGCTGCGCGTGCAGGAAATGCCGATTTTCTCCAACACCGCGCATAATATCTACGCGGCGTTGGACGACAGGCACAAGGGGGCCATCGAGCTGGCGACGGTAATTCTGCAAGACCCCAACCTCACCGCCAAGCTGCTTAAGGTGGGCAGCAGCCCTTACTACAATCCATCGAAACAAAAGATGAGCACCGTATCGCGCGCCATCGTGGTATTGGGCGCGGAGGTGATCAGAGAGCTGACGCTGGCTTGCTCGTTTTTCGAAGCCATGCTGTCGTCCACCAACAAGGACAGGGCTAATCGAGAAATTGCGTTAGCCTTGCATGCCGCCGTGCAGGCCAAGGATTTGGCGCTCAGCATGGGAGATACCTCGCCCGAGGAAGTGTTTGTCGCAGCGCTACTGCACAATATCGGCCACATTGCCTTCTGGTGCTCCGGCAATCCGCAATCCAAAAAAGTCCATGAGCAAATCGAAAAAAGCGGGCTGAACAATCGCGAAGCCGAGAAAAAAATACTGGGCTTCACCTTGCAAGACTTGGGCAAAAAGCTCAGTAAATCCTGGAGCCTGGGCGGCCTGATAGAAGACGCCATCGCCAAGCCGGATTCCGCGGAAAAACGGGTGCAAATGGTGCAACTAGGGCATCAGATTTGCTTGGCTCTAAAAGCCGGCCGCGACTCAGACGCCATGCGGGCTTGTCTGCAGAAAGTCGCCGCATTCACCGGCCTGCCAACGGAAATCCTGAAAACAAAAATAGACAAAAATACCTCGGAAGCCGTGCATATCGCCCGCCAGTTTGGCGCCAACGATGCCTCCAAATTCATCAGCACCGAAGCCATCATCGCCAAATTCGAAGACGCTGAAGAGGAAAAGGCCGACAAGAAACAGCTGCAATTTCAAATTTTGCAAGACATCAGCAGCCATATCAGCGGTCAAATCGATCTCAACGGCCTGTTTGAAATGGTGCTGGAAGGCATACATCGCGGCGTGGAAATGGACAGAACTTTGTTCATGCTGCTCAGTCCAGATAAACAGACGCTAAACGAAAAATTTTCCTTAGGCTGGCATAAAATCGGGCTTGACCAAAAAATCCGTATTTACAATTCCGAAGCCTCCGCGAACTTACTGTTTCACGCCTTGCAACAGCAAGAAGGCGTCTGGCTGTTTCCCCAGCAGCATCGCGAGCTTTACACGCCGCAAATCCGCCAGCATATCGGCGAATACGAGTGCTTTGTTTTCCCGGTTTATGCGGAGAAAAAGACCGTGGGCCTCATTTATTGCGACCATTCTATTCATGGACTACCCTTAACGCGCGAGGACTTCACCGCAGCCAAGCACTTTGCCAAACAAGCGCATATCGGCTTAACCCTATACTGCATGAAAAACCACTAATCCATGACAGACTATCAGCTTGCCAATCTTCAGGTTTTTCTCGTCGAACCGTCACATACTCAGCAGCAAATCATCTCCCATTTTTTACATGCTTGCGATATCAACGACATTACCTGCCTAAATACCGGCGCGGAGTTGTTCGAGCGTTTACAGCACTCCCGGCCCGATCTGATTATCAGCTCGATGTATTTGCCCGACATGACCGGCGTGGAGTTGGTAACCTCGCTTCGCAAACACGACGAATCCTACGAAATGGCTTTTTTGCTGATTTCCAGCGAGACCAATATCAAATATCTGGAACCGATCCGCCAGGCCGGCGCCATCGCCATATTACCCAAGCCGTTTACCCGTCAGGCCCTGGAAACCGCCCTGCATTCCACGCTGGAGTATGTTCGCCCGGAAAAACTTAACCTCACCCATCTGGACATAGAGGACCTAAGCGTGCTGCTGGTGGACGACAGCGAATTCTCGTTGAAATACTTGACCCGGGTTTTCGAAAATATTGGCGTTGGGCAAATTGTGACCGCTCATGACGGCAAACAAGGGCTGCAAATGTTCAATCAGCAGTATTTCGATCTGGTAGTCACCGACTACAACATGCCGCAGATGGATGGCCTACAACTGGTCGATCACATTCGCAACCATTCCGAACGCGGCTCGGTACCTATTCTGATGGTTACCAGCGAGCAAAATGAAAGCCGCCTGGCGGCCATCGAAAAATCCGAAGTCTCCGCCATACTAGACAAGCCCTTCGAAGCCACTTCAATCAAGCGCCTTCTGATTAATTTGCTCAATTGAGCTAATCTTGTGTGGCGAGCGAATACCCCACAATATGCACGGCTATGAGAATCCCGGATCGAACCAATGTCCGATGCGGCCACGATCAAGCTCATCCGGTTTTCGCGCAAAATATGCCAGGACTGACCACCAATAGCCCCAAATTAAGGTACGGAATATGAAGCCGACTATCACGCCTAACAATAACGAAAAAAAACTCGCGGACGATGATTTTATCGTTTCCAAGACCGACACCTCGGGGCGGATCACTTACGCTAATCGCATTTTTATGGAAATCGCCGGCTATCCGGAACACCAATTGCTGGGCATACAGCACAACATCATCCGACACCCGGACATGCCGCGCGGCGTGTTCAGATTTATGTGGAATACCTTAAAAGCCGGTGACGAGTTTTTCGGATTTGCCAAAAATCTATGCCGGGATGGCGGATTTTATTGGGTATTTGCCAACATTACGCCGGATTATGACAAGGACGGTAAATTGCAGGGTTACTATTCGGTGCGCCGTAATCCGCCCCGTAACGCACTGGGGGTCATCATACCGATTTATCAGGAAATGTTGGCCATCGAGAAACGCCATTCAGTCAAAGATGCCCCGGATAAATCGCTGGAATACCTATTTGACGTGGTTCAGCAATCCGGCGCTAAAAATTACAACAGCCTGGTGCTAAGCCTTTACAAGCCCAACGGAGTATAAGCCATGAATTCAAATGCCAATATTCCGTTTTTAAGAACCAAGCTGAATTATGCGGTGGCAGCCGTTATATTTTTTACTGTTGCGGCATTCGTCTACACGCTTATCACGCATGGCTTTTCCTGGCTCATGCTTGGCTTGCTGCTGCCGTTGCCGATGATAGCTCTGGATGCCTGGCACGCCGGCAAACAATGCCTGCTGGTATTAGAGCGTATAGAAGAAGTGCTGAGACACACAAATCAAGGCCAACTCTATCATCGCGTCACCAAAACGAGAGGCATGGGCGAAGTCGGCAAAATAGCCTGGGAGCTCAATGAGACCTTGGACATCATGGAGTCTTACTTCAAAGAAATGAACTCCTGTTTCCAGCACGCAGCCGAAGGCAATTATGACCGTTATGCCTTGGTTGACGGCTTTCCGGGCATACTGAAAAAGTCGGCGAAGAATATGAACGACGCCATCAAATTAATGGATGAAAACGACAAATTGACGATAAAGCGGCGTTTATCGGCCGGTCTGCATGCGCTCAACACCAACAATCTGCTCAACAATCTGAAAGGCAATCAGAGCGACTTGCTCAATATCACCGAGCAAATGCAGAAAGTAGAAAATATTGCTGTGGAAACGGGTGAGAACGCCAACGCCAGCCTATCCGCCGTCGAAACCATCAGCAACTCCCTGTCCGACATCAATGCCAATGTACATTCGGTGTCGGATGTGATCGGTGCGCTGATTAACGACAGCAAAAAAATTACTGAATCCTTATCGATGATTACCGGAATTGCCGATCAAACCAACCTGCTGGCCTTAAACGCCTCCATAGAAGCGGCACGCGCCGGCGAGCATGGACGGGGCTTCGCGGTAGTCGCGGACGAAGTCAAAAATCTCTCCGAGCATACCAAGAACGCCGCTTTGGAAGTCTCCAGAACATTAAAATCGTTTAATAAACGGGTCGAACAAATGCAAATCGAGGCAGAAAGTTCGTCATCGCTGTCGCAAGAGATACTGGCTCAGGTCAACTCCTTCCGCCAGCAGTTTTCCAATCTCTCGCAGTCGGCAAAAATTTCGGTCGATTACATTTCTTATGCAAAAGACAAATCCTTCGGCGTCCTGGCCAAACTGGATCATGTGGTTTACAAACAAAACGGCTATGTGGCGATAGAAACCTTCAGCGAGTGTCCGCATCACCAAGCCATCATGGTAGACAACCATAATTGCCGGTTAGGAAAGTGGTATTACGAAGGACTGGGCTATGAAAAATTCCGCTCGACCAGCGCTTACGCCAAATTGAATCAGCCGCATGCCGAGGTGCATAGGACGACGCAAAAGGCTTATGAAGTCTCTCGATCCAAATGGGTGGATGATCCAGGCATGCTTGATGAGATCATTCGGCAAATGCAACTGGCCGAGGCCGCCAGCGCTGAGGTGATGCAGTATATCGACGCGATGGTGGAAGAAAGGCATAAAAACATATAGTTCACCGCTTTACAGAATCGCCGTAGCGCAAGTCGCTTCGGTGCAAAGCGCAGCAATATGCACTGAGCTGCCTAACTTCCCAAATATTCCACCGTCACTTCCGCTAATCCGTGCATACCGATCTGTTCCGCCGCGCCCTGGGACAGATCGATAAGTCGATTAGCCTTGAATGGCCCCCTGTCGTTGATCACCACATCCACAAAACGGCCGTTACGCAGATTGGTAACCCGAACTTTAGAGGGAATCGGCAGCGTTTTATGCGCCGCCGTCATGCCGCGCGGATCGAAGCGGTCGCCATTGGCCGTAAAATTACCGGATTCTGCGCCATACCAGGAAGCCAAGCCCTGCGCTTTGTACCCTAGCGCGCTGTGCAGCGGGGAATAAGTTTTACCTTTGACTTTATAGGATTTGGTGTAAGTCGTCTTAGTCGTACCGGTCAGCACGGCTTGATCGTCAGTGCGTTGCAGCGTCGGAACACTGGAACAGGCACTAAGTAGACTAATAAACATCAGCGGCATAACTGTATGCCATCGCCGCACGTTGAGGCTAAATCGGCTTGAAAAAACCGATACCGTGTTTAAGAACATAACTGTTTCTCCGCGTGGAAGACTGCTTAAACAAGCAGTCTTCAATGGATAGAGTTGAAAAATTCAGACGAGATTGCCGAGCCGGTTTATCCTGACGGATTGCTCAGTTAACTACCCGATGGCCGCGTTGGCGTAAGCAGTTGTTGTAGGCGTTTTTATAGCGGTCTTCGGATTGAATACCTTGTTTGGATGCACCGCCGATACCGCCGGCAGCCGCACCGATAGCCGCGCCTTTTCCAGGGCTGCCGAGCACTGCGCCCAAAGCGGCGCCGCCGGCCGCGCCAATCAGGCCGCCAACGCCGGCGCCTATTGCGGCTTCTTTCGCAGTGCCCCCGGACGCTTGCGATGCCAATTGCTGGCACTCATGCATATCCTGATTCAAGCGGTAAGAATTTGGGTTATTGTAAGCATCGACGGTTGGCGTCCAGCCGGTTTGCGAAGCGCAAGCCGATACCAACAGACAAGCGACAGTAACTGAACAGACTGTTAGCTTCGTCATTATCTATTCATCCCATTGCCAATCCACGAACCGGCCGCAGCACCGATACCGGCCGCCAATGGGTCACCGCGACCCATTTCATAACCCATCGCACTACCCACCAAACCGCCGACCAAACCTTGTGGAGAACGTTGGTCGTACCCGCCGTATCTAACTGGCGGGGGTGGCGGCGGCGCGTAATAGCGCTGTTGCATGGGCACATATTCCACTACTCGCTCGGGCACATACACCCGCTCCACAGGGTAAGCAGGGTAATACTCGCGTCCATAACCGTGACCGTGATGGTGGTGCCGATGATGACGATGCTCGCCCCAATCGTCATCGGCCAAAGCCGCTGACGAAAACAACAAACCGATCAACATGATTTTTGTCACTCTGAACATATATGACTCCTTGTTGGGAAATTATTCAGTTGCGGCAAATTCTAGGGAGACTGGCTTAAAACAGAATTAAGGGCAGATTATGATCGGATTAAGAATCTCGCCGCGCTGATTAGCCCGTTAAGCAACGAAATCAGCAATTATCTGGGCATATCCTTGACCGACCTTGACGGCCCTGATTCGTCATTAAACAGAACGGGCGAAACTGCATTCGCGGTGGGTTGTAAAATACTTAGCGTTGTTTTTGGACCGTTTCAACTTACGTTTGAAGTTGAAAGTCTACCGAACGTACCTTTGGGTTTCTCGTCAGAACAGCGAAGCCTACTCTTCCGACACCACCATCTTCCTGAACCCAAACCACTCATCCAAAACCTGGTGCACATCGTCAATGCCGACTTTGTTCAATGCGGAAAACAATTGCAAAGTCACTACAATATCCGCCTGACTCAAATCCCGTTGCACCTGCAATAACGTAGTCTTGGCCGCGCCGAATTTCAGCTTGTCGGATTTAGTCAACAGAATGTGCAAGGGCAATTTGCGATGTTCGCACCATTCAACCATTTGCCAATCGAAATCGGTGAGCGGGTGCCGAATGTCCATGACCTGGACGATGCCGCACAGGGCTTGGCGGTCGTGTAAGTAGCTTTCCATCATCTGCCGCCAATCTTTTTTGATGGCCTCAGGGACTTTGGCGTAGCCGTAACCGGGTAGATCGACCAGTTTGCGTTGGGCGTCGATTTCAAAAAAATTCAGCAATTGGGTACGGCCGGGGGTTTTACTGACGCGGGCCAGGGCATTTTGTTGCACCAGCGTATTGATCGCGCTGGATTTACCGGCATTGGAACGGCCGGCGAAAGCGATTTCCATGCCTTGGTCGGGCGGTGCGTCTTTCAGTTTGGGAGCGCTGTTGATGAACTTGGCCTGGTGGTAGATGGGATTCATCACAGTCTCGCTTAGTGTTTATAAATCGGTTAGAATCCGGGCATTATAACGTCCGGCGGCTGACATCAGCTTGCTTTATGTCGATCAACCTTCCTGAGCAGGGGCCCATAATGATAAAAAAATTGCTGACTGTTTCCATCTCTTTGTTGTTGGCAACTGCTGCCGGCCATGTAAACGCGCAAGGTAATGCCAGCGCCAGCGCCGGAAAAACCAAAGCCGCCAGTTGCGCGGGCTGCCACGGCGAAGACGGTAACAGCACGATGCCGGCGTTTCCGAAATTGGCGGGACAGCATCAAACTTATTTGGTTAAGCAATTACAAGCGTTCAAGAGCGGCGCGCGCTTGGCCCCGATGATGGCGCCATTAGCGGCGGGCCTTGACGAGCAAACAATTCAAGAGCTTGCCAGTTATTATGCTGGCAACAAAATTTCCACCAATCCGGCGCCCAAACTGCCGGCGAATGACGACGACGATGCGCCCGCAAAAACCCCTGAGCAAGAAAAAGCCGCGCTGGATGCCTTAATTACGCAAGGTAGCGACTTATACCGTAACGGCAATATCAGCCGCGAAGTGTCGGCATGCGTGGCATGCCACGGCCCTTATGCCGAAGGCAATAAACCGGCCTCATTCCCGTCCTTACATTCGCAGCACGCCGATTATCTGATTAAAAGTCTGACTGATTTCAAAACCGGTGCCCGTAGCAACAACCGGGAGAACATGATGCACATGATCGCCACCAAAATGACTGACGAGGATATTAAAGCGGTTGCTTATTACATCTCCACGATGAAATAAGCCTTCGTTATCCGGCGGAGTTGCTGCTCTGCCGGATTTGACCAGTCCTTGATTCACAAGGATTAAATTCTCTTCCTCGTTCTTGTCGCAACCTGCCTTCCTCGTTCTGAAAGCCCTCTTCCTGAAGGCCGGCGCGGAAGCGTTGCCTTGAAAACTGGACAAGGTCAGCTCCGCAACAGATTGGGTTAGATTACAGAACTGCGTTTGCTTGAATGTTACGGAGTAAGGGCTTGACGAGGCTCGGACCAGTCATTGACTGGGTGAATGCGTTCGATTTTTTTTGTCAAATTGTTTACGCATCTGCGTGTAAACATGGTTTTTTATCGGGAATACATTATTACGGAGAACGTTGATGTTAAAAATAATCGCATTGTTGGGACTGTTGGGCTTTTCTTCGCTGGTAAATGCAGAAGGCGGTTACGAAGCCATAACGCCGGCACAGCCGGTACAAAATCCGGACAAGATCGAAGTGATCGAGTTTTTTTGGTACGGCTGCCCGCATTGCTATAGCCTGGAACCGTCTATGGTGGAATGGCTGAAAACCAAACCCGCCAATGTTGAGTTTATCCGTCAGCCGGCGGTATTCAGCGATCTGTGGGGCAAGCATGCCAAGGCCTATTTTACGGCCGAAGCTTTAGGCATTTTGGATAAAGTCCACGCCGATCTGTTCGATGCGATTCAGAACAAAAAACAAAAATTAGTCAGCGAAGACGAACTGGCTAAGTTTTTTGCCGATCATGGCGTTAAGGACGAGGATTTTCGCAGTGCTTTTAACTCGTTTTTGGTCGATGCCAAGCTGCGTCAAGCCGAATCTACCGGTCCTCGTTACGGTATCAGTGGCGTACCTGCGCTGATTGTCAACGGCAAATACAAAGTCACCGCTCAATCGGCCAAATCTCAAGCCAACATGTTGACCGTAGTCAATCAATTGATCGCACAAGAAAGCCAGAAAAAATAAACGCCCCACTAACGAATTGCCGCACAAGGACGTGAGGGACGAATGCTAATTGTAGGATATTCTTCACAAATTCAACGATAGTCTATAATCAAGCGACTAAGAATTTAAGAATTAGGGCACGTTTCATGGTTTTTTTTAAAAACAAGGATGAGGGTCCGGACAGGTGGAAGGAAAAATACCTCAAGCTGTTGGACGACCAGGAACACACTGAAAAACAATACAAAGCCAACGAAGAGTTGTTGTGCAAAACTATCGTCCGTTTTGCGCTGGCCGTTAAAGGCCTGAACCGGCAACTTGATCCTCACTTAAACCGTATTCGCAATTTATTAAAAAGCGGCCTGCAAAGTCAGCAATTGCAGAAAGAGCTATCGGCTTTTTCTAATGCGCTGATAATGCTGGAAGAATCGCCTGAGCCTTCGCTCATGGACGCTTCATTGCTGTTCGAGTTTCTTGGCAAACAATATCCCCAACACTCGGATCAGCTTGATGAGATTCGCGAAAAATACGAAAACCGCCTGTTCAGTAACAATCAGGCCTTTTATCTGGCACTGTTGGAGCTTATAGAGGGCAACAAGCCGCTTGCCAACATGGACTTGGCCTTGGAGCTAACCGGAGCGGATGCTAAAGCCATCAATATTCAACTGGTTCGTTTGTTGGACAATGCGGAAATTCCGTTGGTTTTTGCCGAAGACGCCGAAAAGATCAAAAACCGGCTGCATGCCGATCAAGCCTTAGGGCCTATTTTTGACGATACGGTTGCATTGCTGTTGGCGATAAAAAAACATTTGGAATCCGAACAGCAGGAGATGGCGGCATTTTTGTCGAAATTGACCGAGCAATTAACCGAGTTAGGCGTAAAAGCGACCGGCGTTAACGCCGCCAACGAAATAAGGGTTAAAAAACGCAATCTGCTGGATCAGGCCGTATCCGAGCAAATTATGGAGCTACGCGAAAAGTCGGAGAACGCGACGCAGCTTGAGCCGCTGAAGCAAATTGTCAGCAGTCGATTAACCACTATCACGCAACAGATCCAAGCACACAATCTCCAGGAACAGCAGGAACGCGATAAAACCCAACGGGACATGCAGATCCTGTCGCAAAGGCTACGGGAAATGGAGTCCGAATCCTCTGAGTTGCGCTCGAAACTGGATCTGGCCCAACATCGAGCGACCCGCGATCCGTTGACTAATCTACCCAATCGGTTGGCGTTCGAGGATCGATTGGCGGATGAGATGGCGCGTTGCCGACGGCATAAATCGCCGATGACACTAATGGTTTGGGACGTGGATCTGTTTAAGAGCATCAACGACACTTATGGCCATAAAAGCGGGGATAAGGCCCTGATTGTGATAGCCGAATTATTACTCAAACACTGCCGGGAAACCGATTTCGTGGCGCGTTTCGGCGGCGAGGAGTTTGTGATGATATTACCCGGCGCTGATGCCAAATCCGCCTTGGTGATCGCGGAAAAGCTTCGAAAAACCCTGGAAAACAGTAGCTTCAATGCCAATGGCAACAAAGTGTCGATCACCTTATCCTGCGGAATGAGCCAATTTATCGATGGCGACACTAACGAATCGATTTTCAATCGAGCCGACTCAGGTTTGTACCGCGCCAAACAAACCGGCCGTAACCGCTGCGTTGTCGTTTAACCAAGTCTGATTCATGGCAACTGCTAACCCTTATTCCGCACCGCTCGATAACGAAAAGTTTTTATACAAGCTCGTTATTCAGCTGCTGATTTTTTGCCAAGGCAGCCACAAGTTGTTGGAGCCCCATCTTCTGGCAATAGGTGCAAAATTGCGCAGCGGCGCGAATGCGCAGGAACTACTGCCTGAGTTGCAAGCGGTTTCTAAAACTTTGTTACACATTTCCAAGCAAGCCAAGCAGAATGTGAGCGTCGGGGAAGACGATGCTACTGAGTCACAACACAACTATTTGCTGGAGCGTTTGGATGAACTGCTTGGCGAAACTGAGGTGCCTTTACGTTTTCAGCAGCAGACGTCGCTATTAAAGCAACGGGTCAGAGCTAATCTCAGCGAGGATTCGTATAAGAAAGTCATCGACTCAGCGATTACATTGTTGCTGAACATCAAGGATTACAGCGCCTCCGAGCAGAAAGGTATCGATGTATTTCTCGGCGATTTAAGCGAGAGGCTGGACGAGCTCGGCCAAGACGTAGAAACCGCCGGGCAAGCTAATCGCGCATTGATTGATGATCGCGAGATTATGAACACCGAAATTCACAGGCAAGTCGGCAATCTAAAGGACTCGACACAGGCGGCTGAAGAACTCGATTTGCTGAAGAACCAGACAGCCGAGCATCTTGATCGTTTGCTGGAGCGGTTACTTGAGCATAAACAAATAGAGGATGAAAGGCAGCGGGATGCGCAAGAAAAAATTGAGTCAATGACGCAAAAATTACAGGAGCTGGAAACTGAGACCGAGACCCTGCGCGTTAAACTTAAAATAGAGCACGACAAAGCCCTGAGCGATTCCTTGACCGGATTGCCGAATCGTCTGGCATATAACAATCGTGCGGAAATGGAATTGAAACGTTGGAAGCGTTATAAAGCGCCGCTAGCGCTGATCATTTGGGATATTGATTTTTTCAAGCAAATCAATGACACCTACGGCCACAAGTCCGGCGATAAAACCCTGGCTTTGGTGGCTCAGCTATTGTTGAACAACTGCCGGGAAACGGACTTCGTTGCCCGTTACGGCGGCGAGGAATTTGTCATGCTGATGCCCAACACTAGTGCGCTTCAGGCGCTGGAAATGGCGGAAAACACCCGCAAGATGATTAAAAGCTGCGGATTTAATTCTAACGGCGAAAATATCAATCTAACTCTGAGCTGCGGTATCAGTGAGTTTATAGACGGCGACATGCATGACGATGTGTTCGTGCGAGCCGATCAGGCGCTCTATCAGTCCAAACAAGGTGGGCGCAATCGCTGTACGGTGTTCGAACGATAATCTTTACGAGTCCCCACTTTTTTGGCGGCTCTTTTAGAACACTGACTATCTAGCGCAAAAAGTTAGTCTTTTAGCATCGCCTCTACAAACGCACTCCCCACAACGGAGCAATCTGTTCGCTTACTCTCAGCCAAATAAAAATGGATAGCTAACCGATCTGAACGGTGTATTGGCTGTCAGGCAACGGTCGAATATGCCGATTGCCTCATCGCAGGAGATGATCTCCTGCTGACTGTCCAGGATATAGTGGGCTAAATTAAGGATACATTTCCAGTGGCGACGATTGTCGATAAAGCGAAAAGCCTGAAGCAACAATTCCTGCATTTTCTCTTCCCGCTGACTTTTTGACGCGATGAAGTGATCCAGGTAACTGAGCGCCTTTTCCAGATCGCTGCAGCCGCCGTAGTTATGTAAGGCATTGAAACTTATTAGATTGATATTAAAAACTTCGTCATCGCGAATGGACACGTATTTGGCTTCCGCCAAAGGCCCAACCAATAAGTTGACAACATCCGCTTCGTAAGCGCGTTGACAGGCGTGCTGCTGACTATCGTCGGATAAGTCGTTAAAGCTTTCCACGACAGCAATCGGCAAGTTTTGGATTAAGTTACCGTCTACCACTTTCGCAAAAAAATCGTCGTAAGCGTTAACGGGCCGTTTGACATGTATTTCAAAAAATACCGGAGGTAATTGTTTTTGGCGATTGCCAAGATGGATAGCCGCGGCATGACCGGCTTCATGAAAAGCTGTGCGCCAATTGAGTTCGTTAGGGTGCACGAAAGTTGACGTAGTTGAATAGTAGTTTCGTTCCATAGACAGCAACCTCATCCAGAAAAAAGATGCGGCCCAAGGGCCGCATTGAGGAAGGATATTAAAACTCTTTACCCTTTAGGAGAGGGAGCGCATACATAAGAGTTGCATACAGTTTAATGCTGGAAGCGCGTTTTGAAAATGTGACAAATTGACGCGCGGCAAACTGTCACTCAATATAACAACCACTTTTCGGGTTGAAAAACAGGTATTACGGCGTCATACCCGTTAACGTAAAACTTAAGCGTCCTGTTTACTGCGATGCTTAGTCCAGAACGGCAAGGACAGCATAAGCAAACAAGCCAGCCAGCCAAGCAATTGTTGGTTGTACAAGGTGTAGCTCAGCGCAAAGGGTAGGCCTTCTGAAAAGCCAGGGTGAGCTTGAATGAAATCCCGACCATCCATAAAGGCTTTGGCTTCCCCGAGTATCAGCGCGATAGCGCCAAAACTCAGTAAATAAGCCAAGAACCGATCACGGCGGCTTTGCAAGCTCCCGCCAATTAGACTGTCAAACGCCAAAATTCGGCCATTGAATTTGCGCTCCTTCAGCCATAAGCAAGCAATCAAACCGATCACCCCAATAGCCGGAATAGCAAACTGCTCGATCGGAAAGCTCAAATAGCGCCCATTCATGGCCAGTCCGTAGGTTTTATAAAGCGCCAGCAATATAAAGATTAGATAACCGGCTCTCAAGCTATTGGCCAACTTAATGCTGCCTGGTTTATCGATCAAAATATCGCTACCACGTTCAAGCAGCAGCGCGCCGAGAATCGTATTCGCGATCACCAGCGCTACGGTATAAAGCCTTTGCCAAGTGCTGTAACTGGTGTACCAGAGAAAATCGGCCAATGTCACCAGGCAAACGCTGAAGACTTGCGCCAGGGTGAAAAACGCCAACATGCGGATCAGCGAGGCTTGCTCCAGCTTTTTGGAATACCTCGCGATTGCCAACAGCCAGATCAGCGTGGCGACGGCAAAGCGGACCGGCCAATTGGGTGCTTCGTTGACCGGGCCGGTCAACGGAAATACCGGTTCGCGATCCGCCGAGAACAAGCCCCAATTGGCCCCCACCACGCCTTCCAGTTCACTTTTCCAAGGTTGGTTAAAGGCTTCGACGATGTTGTAATCAAAGCCGTGGCGATTGGCGACCTGGATCATGCCGCGAATGAATTTGGCTTCGTTGACGACACCAGGAATGGCCATGCCGCGCTGTCTGCCGGCGCTGGGCCAACCGGATTCACCTATCAATATAGGTTTGCCGGGCGCGATGCCACGGGCTTCGTCTTCCACCTGTTTGACAATTTTTTCCAGATGCTGCGAGGCATTCTCCACCGAAATGGGTTCATCCTCCCAATAAGGCAGGATGTGAATGGTGATGAAGTCCACTTCGTTGATCAGTTTGGGGTACTTCATATACATCGACCACACGTCGGCATAAGACACGGGTTGCTTGACCGCTTTCTTCACCTCGCGGATATAGCCGATTAGCCTGTCGACATCCATGTCGCCGCGCAATAGCACTTCGTTGCCGACAATCACTCGTTTCACCACGTCGGGGTTTTCATTGGCCGATTTGATCAACGCATTAACTTCATTACTGTTGTCTTTGTAACCGTAACCCAGCCAGGCGCCCTGGATCATCTTCAATCCGTGTTTGCGAGCTAACGCCGGAGTGGGTTGCTGGCCGCCAAGGCTGGAGTAAGTGCGGATGCTTTCCGTTTTGTCGGCCAGCAGACGCAAGTCTTCATCGATATGTTCCGGCAACGGGAATTTTTCTTCCAGCGGACTAAAGCCCTCCCGAAACGGCGCAAAGGACAGGCTCATCAACTTGCCGGAGGGCACGTCCGTGCCAGCGTCTTGCGGCTGATTGTTCAACCAGGCAAAACTGCCGTGAACTAAAAAAATGAAAATCAAACAAAGCGTTACTCTGATGCTGGGCATAATCTGACTGAGGGGTCTGTTGCAAAAATGACGCGGATTGACTGGCAATAATCGCTCGTCATGGAATTATAAGGCATTAGCCGCCTTCCAGAATTACATCGTTTGGCAGCTAAGTAATAACGGTCAGGATTGTCGCGAGTTCATTAAATATTTACTGTACTTTACCCATGGGTTCTGGTTACAGTATCTGGCTTTTCTGATATTCGGAAACCTTATTAAGGCTTCCGTCAATTCGTCTGTTTTATGAGGTTTTGTATGCATAAAAAGGTTATCCCCATTCTGTGTGGCGCCATGCTGCTTCCGGCGTCGCAATGGGCTATGGCGGCGGTAGACAAACTACCGGCGACCAATAGCGTCAAGATGGGTGCGGCAGAGGAAGTTTGTTCCGAATTTACCGATGCCAAGTGGCGTGATGCGCAAGTGATCGACGGAGTCGAAATACAAGAATCACGGATGTGTAACCCCGATAATCCTGCTGAAATCGCTGCTTTTGTTAAAGGCACCAATAATATTTCAATGTCTACCTTAATGGAGACTCAGCTCGCTGCCGATGCCATTACGCTCGGCGAAGATATGGACGGCGACGGCGACCCCGACCACTATATTATCAAGCTGGAAATTGCCGAATTGAACGGCCATTCTCCGGACATGAAAGACCCCACCACCACCTTTGACATTGCCCCAGGTATTCAACCGACTTTCTGGGTCTACGCGCCGAAAACCCGGGATATGTCTACCTTGAGCTTGTACGAGCCAGTGGCCAATCCTTTACTGCGCGCGCCATCGCCAACTATCCGGGTCGAACAAGGCGATATTGTGTGGTTGGTGCTGGAAAATAGCCATTACTTTCCGCACTCAATCCACTTGCATGGCGTGGATCATCCTTACATGGATCATAGCGGCGAAGGCAACGATGGCGTCGGCCAAACCGGCCAGATGGATGTTTTGCCTGGCCAGAGCAAAACGTATGTGATCAAACCGCGCCAACCCGGCACTATGTATTACCACTGCCACGTACAGCCACACACCCACATTCCGATGGGTTTGCAAGGCATGTTTGTGGTCGAGGAAAATCGCCCCAACAACTGGGTACAGGTTTTCAACGTCGGCAATGGACAGGTTCGCCATCCATCGGTAGCGATCAAAGAAAAATATGCGGCCGAGTACGATCTGCACTATCAATCGGTTGATAAGGAATTGCATGAAATGGTGCGTTCCGCCAATGATCCGCGGATTATTGCCCGGCGCATGAATCAGGAATATGACATTACTGATGCTAGCCCCGATTATTTCATGCTGAATGGTCGTTCATTCCCTTATACATTGCGGGAATCACTGATCCTGATGGAAGAAAATAAAAAGGTGAAGCTGCGGATATTGAACGGTCATGAAGAAGCATTTGCGATGCATATTCATGGCCACAAGCCTATGGTGACGCATTACGATGGTGTCGATAACGGCCCGAACTCCTATATCAAACGCGACGTACATGGCATGGTACCCGCCCAGCGCATCGATCTGGAATTAAGCGGTGTTGACGATGGCTTGAACAGTTTTGGTCAAGGCGTCTGGATGTTTCACGACCACGTCGAGAAATCCTTCACTACTAATGGTATCGGCGAGGGCGGAGACATCAGTTTGGTGGTGTACAAAGGTTTTTCCGATGAGAAAGGCATCCCCAAAGTCCATGGCATGAGCCTAGCGCCTTACTTCACCAGAGAATTCTGGCAGGGTAAATATCCTGCCTGGCAGGATTACGATGCCTGGAAAAGCTTAGGCTTGCCGGATATCAGCAATAAAAAGCAAGTGGCTTTTGTGCCGCCACCGCCTCCCCCGCTGAATACGGGCGACGCCGCTGCGAAAGCGGAAGCAGCCGGAAATCAGCCGTCTTTTATTGGGCAATTGCTGTATGGCTTGATACTAGGCGGCTTGAGTTATGTCGGCTTTGCCAATCGCCAGCGGATCATGGCGATGTTCAAAAAGTAAGCGCCAACTGCTCTGCGTCAGACCAACGCCGCTGTCGAGCTAAAGCCTCGGCAGCGGCGTTTTGTTACAGGCTCGCGTGTAACTCCGCATCGTGTCCTGAGTTGTGACGGTGATACAAAGAAAGCTTGTATTGTTATGATCTGAGCAAATTGTTCACCATCCTGCGCCATCTCAAATCCGGCAAAATTTGCGCCCTACTGCCGTTGATCTCAGTTGGCACGTCTCCCCTTCCTGTCATTTGACCGGGACCATCAGCTATTTAGTATCGGATTGATCTTGCCATTTTCCCCACGGCAAACAACTCGGCAACCCAGCCAACAACCGGACAATCACAATCCGGATTTGGGTGTTAGAATGCTCAGCCATTGATGTTAAGGGGACATTGCCGACCAAAGTTTGGCGACGTGTTCCGCAAGTAGGCGCTCGGATATCTAAGTAAAGAGGAAATTATGCGTAACTGGAAACTGTTGCCGGCGATCACTTTAGCAACCCTGGCGACTGCTATTGTGCTATATGTCGCGTTCTACTTCGTGTTTCTCGATTTTTTCGTGGATCTATGGTGGTTCCGTTCGCTGGAATTCGAAGCTTACTTTTGGTTGAAATTACTCTATCGATTTATTTTTTCCGGTGCGGTTACTGCATTTTTCTTTGCTGTTTTTCTGTTTCACTTCTGGATTGCCTCTCGCTACCTGGGCCTGAACCCGCCCGATGAAATATTGATGGATGATTCCAAGCGTCGGCGTTTTCAACGCTTTGCCGATGTGTTCATGAGTGGTTCGGCTCGTATCTATACTCCCATTTCACTGCTACTCGCCGTAGTTATTGCTGTGCCGTTCTATTTGCAATGGGAGCAGGCGCTGCTGTTTTTCTTCGGCAGCGCATCTGGCATCGTCGATCCGGTATATGGTAACGACGTCAGCTTCTACATGTTTTCCTATCCGATTTACATGCTGATTCAGAAGGAGTTGTTAACCACAGCGGTTATTGTGTTTTTGGCGACCGGCGTGCTGTATTGGATGGAGCATGAATTTGTCCCCAATCAAAGCAAGGAATTTCCACTGGGTGCGAAGATCCATTTGACGGTGCTGTTTGCATTCGTAGTGCTGTTTGTGATCTGGGGATTTTTACTGGAACGCTTCGCCTTGTTATATTCCGGGGGTAACGAACCGGTGTTTTTTGGCCCCGGCTTTGTCGAATTGCGTTACAAGTTGCCAATGATTTGGCTTGAGGTCTTGTTCTTTTTGGCCATTGCCATATCGGTAGTTTTTTACGCGCTGTCGGAGAGGCATCGCAGTAAAACGCCGATTATCGTTGCCTCATTGGGGTTTTTAGCCGTTTGGGGCCTGCAAGGCTCTCACACCCTACCTGAGTTGATTGAAAAATTTATCGTCAAACCTAATTTTACCCGCACCGAAGGTGATTCGATTCGGCATAACATTGATGCCACCATGGCGGCATTCGATTTAAACAATATTAAAACCGTCGATTTCCAGGTCAATCTGGACGCCACCAAAGATATAGAAGCTTGGTCAACCAAAAAACATTTCGAAAATATTCCGGTATGGGATCGCGAATTTCTGATTGACAGCTATATGCAGTTACAAGGCATTCGGCCTTATTATGGCTTTCCGACTGTCGATGAAGACCGTTATTTTATTAACGGACATCATCAACAGGTCAATCTGGCAGCCCGTGAAGTCAATATCGATAAATTACCCAAGGAGGCGCAAAACTGGGAAAACACCCATTTGCGCTATACCCATGGCTACGGCGCGGTCATCTCGCCGGCCGCTCAGGATGCCGGCATTCCTATCGTTTGGTACTTGCGCGATTTGAACATGACTTCGGATGTTGGGTTTTCCGTGAAGTACCCCGACATTTATTACGGTCAGGAAAAATATCGCTACGCGATAGTACCGAACAACTTGGCTGTGACCGACATTTCCGGCTCTGCGCCAGGCGAATCGCTGGATTATCAGGGTATCTCCGGCATACCGATCCCGTCGCTGTTCAGAAAAATGTTGTTCGCGTTTTACCTGAAAGACGAAAAAATATTCTTCTCGCCAAACATATCCGCGCAAAGCAAGTTATTGTTGCGTCGTAATATCGACGAGCGAATCACCGCGCTGACACCGTTTTTACACCTGGATAAAGATCCGTATTTGGTTGTTGACAAGGATCGCTTCTATTGGATACAGGACGCCTATACCTTATCCAATTATTACCCTGTCTCCAAACCGGCAGCTGACGATTATCTGGACGGCCAGCACAAGTTCAATTACATCCGTAATTCGGTCAAAATTGTGGTCGATGCCTATGACGGCAGCGTCGATTACTATATTTCCGACCCAAAAGATCCGATCATCAACGCTTACAACCGCGCGTATCCCGGCGTTTTCAAAAGTTTGCGGGAAATGCCCGACGAGCTAATGCAGCATCTGCGTTATCCGCGTGATTTGTACTATATGCAAATGAAAATTTACGCTAAATATCATCAAAACAGCCCGGAGTTGTTTTATGAGCAGGCGGAAACCTGGCAGTTCGCTTCCGTGGATGGTCAGCCGGTATTACCGTATTTCATTACGATGGACTTTGATCGTTGTAACGATTTGGAGGAGTTTGTGATGATTAATCCGATGACCCCGATACACAGAGATAATTTAAGTATGGTTGGCATTGCCGGTACAGTTGACGATAAAAGCTGCGACCACACTTACAAGCCGGGTATCACTATTTTCAAATTCCCGAAGGCTGTACAGGTTAACGGACCGTCGCAAGTCAATGCGCTGATCGATCAAAACCCGGAAATCGCCTCGCAGTTTACCCTATGGAATCAACAAGGCTCGGAAGTTAAAAAAGGCCGGATGGTGATACTGACGATGGGTAATTCGATTTTATATGTACAGCCTATTTATATGCTGGCGACCAAAACCAAGATGCCTGAGCTGGCGCGGGTAATTGTTTCGATAGGCAATCAGGTGGTGATGGACAAAACCCTGCAGGCGGCCTTCAGTCGTTTGAAGGATTTGTTTATTAAAGGCGCAGCTGGGCCTGTTTCAGGCGTTTCGGCAGCTGAAAGCAAATAGGCTATCGGAGCTTTTCAGGGGCAATATCTGCGCATCAATGCAGCAGCATGGAGCACAGCCGGTCTTCCAGCTCCATGCGTTCCGCCAGCCGTTCGCCAAGCATGGATAAATCCTGAGCCAAATTCGCGGTATTAAATTTACGCCTGCCATCGTCGTAAGTGTCGCTGAAAGTAACGGCCGACGCGGTAATGCTGGAGAATGCCGGATATATCTTTTCCGCGTGAGACAACGCTGAACTTTGATGCTGCTTCTCAGCAATTAGATGCTCGTAGATGCTGAAGTGACCAAAGGATATGTAATCTATCAGCAGTTGCGAAAACTCAGACAACATTGGCCTGATTGCGTTCTCGCTGGAGAATGGCTTCATTTCGGCGAGTTGACAATACAAAGCCCAGACGGCAGAGCGCTCCTCCTGCAATGCTGTCACCAGGTGTAAGTTATTTGAACTGGTGTTGTTAGCTACGGAATTCATTTCAATCACGGCACGTCTCCCTTTGAAAATTGACGAATCTTAAATTTATGTGAATTATCATGAATATTCAACAATTGATTAAAATATAAGGGAATTTTTCTTAAAAACTGTGATTGACTTTGCACCATCAACTTTTATCTTTGTCGCATTGCCCTGTGAGGCCAAACCGTTAATTCAGGCATGGCGACTAAAAAAACTACCACAAAAGCAGCCCTTTGCGATTTACAAAAACGCCGACATCGTTTTGGTGATTAGCGGTGTAGGCAAAATCGCCATGGCTGGCGCGGTGGCTTATACGCTGGCGCATTTTCCCGAGGCAACCCAACCTATCCTGCTCAATTTCGGCATCGCCGGACATCGCCACCAGGCGCTAGGCAGTTGCTTTTTGGCCGATAAAATCACCGACGCCGAAACCCAACGCCGTTTTTATCCGCAACTGGCTTTCGATGCCCCTTGCCCCACCCTGCCGCTAATTACTTTATCCCGAGCCGATGTCGAGTACAACGACGAGAATCTGCGCGATATGGAGGCTGCGGCGTTTTACGAAATAGCCGTTAAATTCAGTTCCAGCGAGTTGATTCACTGTTTAAAAGTGGTTTCGGATAATGCCGAATCGGCACTGGAGAAAATCAATGAGGAGTTGGTGATGGCTTGGGTGCAGGCGCGTATTGCTGACGTCGAAGGTATGATCGCCGTGCTGACTACACTCAGAGGATCGCTGCCAACATCGGAAAGTGCGTTATACAAACAGCTGCTTGAACAGTTTCATTTCACGGCGACCAACGCCGCTAAATTGCACACACTGGTGAATCGTTGGCAAGCATTAAACCACGCGACCATGCTCAATTTAGCTGGGACAAAATTTGAAAATGCTAGGGCGTTATTAGCTTGGTTGGAAACCCAGCTAGAGAAGCATCAGTATTATTTGTAGCTATTGCCGGAGATGGCAATGAACGGGGAGGAATGAAAAAATACGGGGTGCCCCGAAAGACACCCCGGGACAGAATTAAAGCATTTTTTTCAAAGCTTCAACGCCTTCTTTGCCGGCAGCTAAATGTTGTTTGGCTTCTTGCAAGTTAGCGGCTTTAGCGGCAGTAATGGCTGCTTTCAAATGGCCTCTAGCTTTATCGGCATATCTGGCAACCTTGTCGTTTGCGTTGAGTTCTTTGATAAAACCAGCCGCTTTTTGGATCAAATCGACAACGGCAGCATCTTCAGCACCATTGTTGATTGCTGCCTCGGCAGCTGTAATACGCGCTACAACTTCATTGATTACATCGGTAGGTTTGTAAGCAGTTCTACCTGGATCAGATTCAGCAACGGCAGCTGTTGAAAAAGAACCCATGGCAGCAGCTAAAGAGAACGCGATAACAGCACTTTTTAAAATTTTCATGTATTGAACCTCACAGTTATTTTTATAAGAACATATAGCTGCTAACCCAACCGCTTTAACCACTACATGTTGGGCCGGGATAATAGCACAGTTCATTCTGTTTGCTAGCCTGTTTATAGCGGTTTTTATGGTTTTTTCGGTGGCGAAAAAATGCCGCTGCGGCCTTATTCGACGCTGACTAGCAGCTTGTCCAGCCATGCGCTGGGCAGCAGCCGTTTCAGCCAGGCAAACAAATGCGTGGGTACCGTCACCCGGTAGCGAATTTTCGGCCGATTCGACTCCAATGCATGCGCCACTTTTTCAGCGACTGCACTAGCCGGTAACGTGAAAGGTGCCGCCGGGCCGGGTTTTTGTAGCCTTGCTTCCATCGCTTTATAAGTTTCTTTGTGAAAACTATGCTCGGCATCGATATGCTTTTGATACAAAGCAAAGGCATTTTCCCGGAAACGGCTTGCTATCGGTCCCGGTTCGATCAACACAATATGAATGCCGGTACCACGCAATTCCAGGCGCAAGGTGTCCGCCAAGCCTTCCAGTGCAAATTTGCTGGCGTTATAGGCGCCGCGAAACTTCATCGCCACGAACCCCAGTACCGAGCTGTTATAGATCACCCGGCCATGGCCTTGTTTGCGCATCAGCGGTAATAGCAGATTGGTCAATTCGTGGGTGCCGAACAGATTGGTTTCGAATTGGTGGCGCAGCACATCCCTGCTCAAATCTTCCACGGCGCCGGGCTGGCCGAAGGCACCGTTGTTGAACAGTGCATCGATCTTGCCGTCGGTCAGCGCGATTAATTCGTTGACCGCGCGTTGAATGCTCGGCGAATCCGCCAAATCAAGTTGCAGACATTCGAAGCCGTCACCACGCAAACGCTCTACATCCTCAGGCTTACGCGCGGAGCAAATCACCCGATGGCCGCGCTGTTTCAAAAACAGAGCGGTGTGATAACCGATGCCGGAAGAGCAGCCGGTGATAAACAGCGTTTTGCCGACCATCATGGTTGAACGAGATCAGCCTCGTTGAACAAAAAGGTTTTGCCGCTGCTGCAATTTATCAGAAAATTTAGCTGGTCCGGTTTGCTCTTCCCAGTGAGTTCATCGGTTTCGATGCGTTGACACTCGCCGCTGGCTAAAGCTTTTTGTGCGGCCAGCCTGCGGAATTTTTCGACATCCGGCAGGCGCGTTTCGAAGGGTTTGACTTGCGCGGGTAGTTTTTCCGGGTCGTAAGGTGGAATGGCGAATGCGGAAAATTGCATGGGGTTTTGCTTGATCAGAGTCTGTGTCATTTCACTCTGAACTCGGGCATCTTGTTTATTTTTGGCGATGGCGTCGAGTTTGGCCTGGTGCTCGGCTTGTTCCTGCGCAGACTGCTGTTTTTTCAATTCGGCTTCTGCGGCTTGCTGCCTTTCCAGCGCATTTAAATCAACACTGCTGCCGGTTTTGGTATTCATTTGCACCGCTTTGTGCTCCACCGTGCAGGGTGAAGATTGATAATTGGTGTGGCCGCTGGCATCAGTGCATTTAAATACCCCAGCCCAACTATCCGCGGACAGGCACAGGGCAAAAACGAAGAACAGATTTTTCATTGGATTCCTGTTGATTAAACGCCGAAGTAAAACTATTACTCAGCTCGCGATCAGTGTAAATAAATTTTTTCTGTTGCCCAGTGCCAGCCTGGCATCGCGCAAAAAATCGGTGGTTTTTGCCGGCCATTAATTTCCGGAAGTGAGCTCGACGGCGAAGTGTATCAGTCTTTTCAGCAATATCCAGCCGCTTAAAACGCAGATGCAGCCATGTTCGCCGCGAAAGCACTTGAGCGAAATACCAACTGCTTTTTCCCGAAATCCTTGGGCGATAAAGCCCCTTATCTCAAACTGCACACGCAGACGGCTAAAGGCATACAGCGCCGCGAGCTTATCTGGCATTTACAAAACCGTGTAGCTGGGTGGTAGCCGCGCAGCTCTTCTCATGGTGATCGGCCAGCCATTTTGTCGCACCTCTAAAGCTCTCGGCTGCCTCCATCACGACTCATGAAACAGCGCCATGACAGTCGTATTCATCAAGCCGGCAAGTTATACTGCCCGCCAATTTTCGACCTCAGAGCGCTATGCAACCCTACCTGGATCTTCTCGCCGACATCATGAGTAACGGCATCGACAAAAGTGACCGCACCGGCACCGGTACTCGCTCATTGTTTGGCCGGCAGATGCGATACAACCTAGCGGACGGATTTCCTCTGCTGACGACCAAGAAGCTACATTTCAAATCCATTGCGTATGAATTGTTGTGGTTTTTACGCGGCGATACCAATATCCAATATTTAAACGATCACGGCGTAACGATTTGGGATGAGTGGGCCACGCCAGACGGCGAGCTGGGGCCTGTATATGGTGCGCAATGGCGTAAATGGCTGGGGCCGAATGGCGAGAGTTACGATCAGATGCAGATTTTGTTGGACGGTTTAAAAAATAAACCGGATTCGCGCCGACACATCGTCAGCGGCTGGAATGTGGCATTTTTGCCGGATGAAACCGTTGGTCCGCGCGAGAATGCCGCAGCCGGGCGAATGGCCCTGCCACCGTGCCATGTGTTGTATCAGTTCTATGTCGCTAACGGCAAATTGTCCTGCATGATGACGCAGCGCAGCGCCGATTGCTTTTTAGGGGTGCCTTACAATCAAGCCAGTGTGGCCTTGTTAACGCATATGCTGGCACAGCAATGCGACTTAGAAGTCGGTGAGTTAATCATGTCGTTCGGTGACGTGCATATCTATCGCAACCATTTTGAGCAAGTTGCATTGCAACTTAGCCGGCAACCCTTGACACCGCCGCGGCTGGAATTAAAACGCCGGCCGGAATCGCTATTCTCGTATGAATTTGCCGACTTTGAACTGCTGGGTTATCAGGCACATCGGCATATCGCCGGTGCGGTTTCAGTTTAGGGAAGTAGATAGAGACGCTGAATTTGCGTCTCTATCTATTTGATCGAAAATGGATCTATTGATTAGCGGTTAAGAATCTACTTGTTGCCGGCCTTGATGTGGTCAACGGCTTCTTCTGCCGCTTTGGTAGCGACATCGGCGTGGCCCATTTTGCCGTGCTCAATCGCACTTTCCAACGATTTTACCCCGGCATCGAGATGAGTTTTAGATTCGCCCTTTGCAACTTCGGCACCTTTCTTGGCATGGGTTAAGGCCGCTTCGGCATGCTCCACCAAGACGGGGCTATGGCCGGCTTTGCCGTGGGTGACAGCCTGTTCGGCATGCTTCAAGGCTTCGGTAGCATGTTCTTCGGCGAATACACCGGCACTCGCGAGCAGTAATGCACTAATGGTAATGGCAGTAAATGTTTTCATAATTCCCCCGAATTGAATTGTTGTGGTTTTCCGCACCCATTCTGAGTGCTAGCTAGTGACTTGATGCGCGCGAGTTTGGTTCCAAATTAAATGCGACAATTTAGTTGACTCGTTACTTAGTTCCTTTAGTGAACAAGTAACGACGCCACCAATATTTGCCTTGCAAGCCGGGAGAATCCTGGAAAGCTTGGCTTTGTATCCCTTTTTGAGCATGAATAACGAAAAACGCCTACAGATATTCCAGCGCTTGGCCGAAGCCACGCCGAATCCGACCACCGAACTGAATTTCACTACCCCGTTCGAATTATTGGTGGCGGTGGTATTGTCGGCGCAAGCGACCGATAAGGGCGTCAACAAGGCGACTGCCAAATTGTTTCCCGTGGCCAACACGCCGCAAGCGATCCTGGCTTTGGGTGAAGACGGTTTGAAGGAGCACATCAAAACCATCGGCTTATTCAACAGCAAGGCGGCAAATGTCATAAAACTTTGTCAGACTTTGCTGGAAAAGCATGGCGGCGAAGTGCCGCGCGAACGGGAAGCGTTGGAGGCGCTGGCCGGGGTGGGCCGCAAAACGGCGAATGTGATTTTAAACACCGCATTTGGGGAGCCGACCATCGCCGTAGATACGCATATTTTCCGGGTCGCCAATCGCATCGGCCTGGCGCCGGGCAAAAATGTCCTGGAAGTGGAGCGCAAATTGGAAAAAACCGTGCCCAAGCAATACAAGAAAGACGCGCACCATCTGCTGATTCTACACGGCCGGTATATTTGTGTGGCCAGGAAGCCGCGTTGCGGCGCTTGCTGCATCGCCGATGTCTGTGAATTTAAGGCAAAGAATTTAGACTGAATATGCAATAATCAGAGTAGAGCAATAAGGATTACGCATCAGTCGTAAGCCCCGGTAGTAATGTGCCGGAGCACCATAAATAAAAATTAAACGAGAGGATAAACGCATGAAAAAATTTAATAAATCTCCGCTGGCCGCTGCGATGGGCGGTGCGCTTTTGTCCGGCATGGCTGTCAACGCGCAGGCCGATGCCAACCCATTCGCCGTTTCCGAGTTGTCTAGCGGCTATATGCAAGTTGCGACGTCGCATGCAGAGCATTCAAACGGCAAAATCAGTCAGGGCGCGTGTGGCTCTAATGCAATGGACGGCAATGGCATCAAAAAAAGTGAAACCAAAAAAGCTGAAGCGAAAAAAACCGAAGGCTCATGCGGCGAAGGCATGTGCGGCGGCATGATGAGTGGCGGCAAAATGAAAAAAGGCATGGAAAGCGCTTGTGGCGCGATGATGAAGGGTAAGGAAGGCGCTTGCGGCATGGGCATGATGACCGGCGGCGGCATGATGAGTATGGGCAGCATGGGTGGCATGGATCACGGCGCCGACAAGCCTAAGAAAGCCGAAGAAGGCAGTTGCGGTGCCATGATGGGTGGTGACAAAAAAGCCGGCGAACATAGCTGCGGCGCCATGATGAAAAACGAAGAAGGTAGTTGCGGGAGCAAAATGGATGCAGACAAAGCAGCCAGCCATTAATTTCGATTCATCGCCAATAGACCGACACTATGGATTTTAATGATTTACAGCAGCTGGTTATCGATTACGGCTATTTAGCCTTGTTTATCGGTACGTATCTGGAAGGTGAAACCATTCTGGTCATCGCCGGCTTTTTAGCGCACGGCGGCTATTTGCAATTGGAATGGGTGATGCTGACGGCGTTTTTGGGTACCTTTGCCGGCGACCAGACCTTTTTCTATCTGGGCCGTTGGAAAGGCATCGCCTTTCTGGAGAAACGTCCGCTCTGGCATAGCAAAACCGACAAGGTTTTCGATTTGCTGCACAAGCATCAGATCCCGGTGATATTGGGATTTCGCTTTCTCTACGGCGTACGTAACGTCACGCCGTTTGTGATCGGGGCCAGCAAGATTCATCCCTTGAAGTTTTTCTTGCTGAATTTTCTCGGCGCCGGGATTTGGGCGATAGCCGTCGGTTATCTGGGCTACACCTTCGGCCAATTTGCCGAGTCCATCATGGGTCAGGTCAAAAAATACGAAATGTATATCCTGGGCGTATTGGTGGCGATTGGTTTAGCCTTATTCTGGCGTTCTACCCACAAACCGGAAACACCGGACGCACCGGAAGAGTAAGTCATGGATAGCGTTCGCAATCTCGTTCACGGTGCCGGCTTAGGCTTACGGCGTTCGTTTTTGAGCGAGATTGTCGAGTCGCCGCTGGCCCATGTCGGCTTTTACGAAGTGGCGCCGGAAAACTGGATGACCATCGGTGGCAAGTTCGGCAAGCTGTTTCGCGCCATGACCGAGCGTTTTGATTTTGTCTGTCATGGCCTGTCGCTGTCGATAGGTAGCAGCGATCCTCTCGACGAGCAATTCGTGCAAGATTTGAAAGTGTTCATGCGCGAGCACGGGATCAAATTCTACAGCGAACACCTTAGCTATTGCAGCCATGGCGGGCATTTATACGACTTGATGCCGATGCCATTCACCGAAGATGCTGTCAAGCATGTTGCCGCGCGTATTCGCAGGGTGCAGAACATTCTGGAACAGCGCATAGCCATCGAAAACATTTCTTATTACGCCGCGCCGGGCCAGGAAATGGCCGAGATCGATTTTTTCAACGCGGTAGTCACTGAAGCCGACTGCGATGTGCTGATCGACATCAACAATATCTACGTTAACAGTGTCAATCATAGTTACGATGCCGAGACCTTTCTGCGGGCCATGCCTGCCGAGCGCATCGCTTACGCACACATTGCCGGTCATTATGTGGAAGCAGAGGATTTTCTGGTCGATACCCACGGCGCGCCGGTGATCGATCCGGTCTGGACTTTGCTGGGTAAAGCTTACGCGCTTTTCGGCGTATTCCCTACCCTGCTGGAGCGGGACTTCAACATTCCCTCATTGCTTGAATTAAGCAAAGAAGTCGACACGATCCAAACCATTCAGCAGCATTATGCGGCTCAGCGGCAAAAACAGGTGGCCTGATGGCTAGCGGTTTTCAGGCTACCCAAGGCCAATTTGCCGCTTATATTCGCGATCCGGAAAACAATCCACCGCCGGCAGATGTCGAGCCACGGCGCATGGCGATGTATCGGGAGTTATTTTTCAATAATATCGACAGTTTTATTGCCAGTAATTTTCCGGTATTGCGAGCGATTCTGAATGATGCGCAATGGCTGGAACTAACCCAGGATTTTTTTACCCGGCATCGCTGCGAAACGCCCTATTTCTCGGAAATTGCCGAAGAGTTTTTGGCCTATCTGCAAAACGAACGACACAATCCGGACGATTATCCATTTCTGTTGGAATTGGCACATTACGAATGGGTGGAAATGGCTTTGTCGATTGCCAAGGACACACCAATATCGGGTGACAGCGATTTTCTGGATAAGTTGTTGCCGCGCAGCATCGCGTTATCGCCCTTGGCCTGGCCGCTGCTTTACCGTTATCCGGTACAGGCAATAGGCCCCGGCTTTTTACCGCTGGAACCGCCGGAGCAAACCACTTGCTTGATCGTTTACCGCGACAATCTCGACTGCGTGCATTTTCTGAAAACCACCGGATTGACCATACGCTTGCTGCAAATTTTGCAGGATGAAGGGCCGATGACGGGCGAGCAGTGCTTGCAAGCAGTTGCCACGGAATTCCCGCAACTGGATAGCCAAGCCTTAATGGCCAACGGCCCGCCGATGCTGCGAGAACTGGCTGAGAAAGGGATTCTTATTCCGGCTGTTGCCGCTTAAAGCTATGCACCCAGACTAGTCCGTCCTCGTTCCACTCCATGCCGCTGTGCATTTTCAATATTAAATCCTTATACATTGCCAGATTCGGATAACCCTCCGCCCGGGCGTCCGCGTCGCTCATATCGCCTATTCTTTGGCGCTCCACGCTAGTTACTTCAAATACGACGTCTTCCAATACAAAGGTTTCGCCGGGGTAGGCATATAAACCGTCGCGGCGTTGCTGGGTTTTGTCGCCGGCCAGCGTTGCCGCCACTAATTTGGGGTGTCGGACCAAACGGTCGATGCTGCAAGATTTTTCGGGATATTCAGTCATGAAAGCGGATGTCCTTGTAGTACGGGATAAAACAGCTTGGCACTTTAAAAGCCTTAAACACGCATTGCAAGCGACTTCCGTTAGCAGTTTCGCAAATTAATCATCAGTTGTGGGACTAACCCTACAATTTGTCGGTAGCTTTCTAGATAAACCGAAATTTCCTGCCTATACTTTTTTCCACATTGAATTTCCAGGCCACTGAACCGAAATGATCGGCGGCAGAGGGCTGCGAAATCAAAAAAAAACCAGGGAGATTACGCCAAAATGTCTATATTCCAATTTGCGGTAATGATTTGCGTTGCATTGATGTCGGCAGGAATAGCCGCTTGGGTGACCAAAAAACGCTGTGTTGCCGCTACGCAAAATACCTTGACTGACATGGCCCCCGCCTTATCGGTAGCCGAAATAGAAAACTATATTTCCGGTCTGGATCGGTTTGCCGAGCAAGTCACGCCGGTATGGGCAGCACAAATCGATTCGACCCGGCAACAAATCGAGCAGGCGATTACGTTGTTGACTCAACGCTTTGCCGGGATTACCAATAATCTGGAAGCGGCTTTAAGATCCTCCCATTCCACTCTCGGTGGCAACGGCGAAGAAGTATTCGTAAACAGCAACACCAATTTGCAAAAAGTGGTGAGCTCCATGGATGCGGCATTGCAGGAAAATTTGGCGGTTTTGCAGAAAATTCGCTCCTTGGCAGGCTTTATTGATGAACTTAAGCAGATGGCCAAGGAAGTAGCGCGAATTGCCGAACAAACCAATCTGATTGCCTTGAACGCCGCTATCGAAGCGGCTCGGGCCGGCGAAGCCGGCCGCGGTTTTGCCGTGGTGGCGGACGAGGTTAGAAAGCTATCCAACTTGTCCGGTGAAACCGGTAAGCAAATCGGCTCCAAAGTCGAGCAAGTTAGCTCTGCTATTCAAACCGCCTTGCTAGCGGTGGAAAAAAGCGCGCAAAACGAGGCCGAAGCGGTCTCCGCTTGTAACAGCAATATTCAATCGGTAATGGATAACCTGCATGACGTGTTTACCAAATTGCAGGGCTATTCAAGCAACTTAAGCCATTCGGCGCAGGCCATAAAAGGTGAGATAGACGAATCCTTGGTGCATTTTCAATTTCAAGACCGGATCGGCCAAATTCTGCAACACGTCAAAGACAGCATTGCCGATTTCCCCAAACAGCTCAATCGCAGTCATGCCGGCGGTGTATTTGCGTTGCGGCCGATAGATGCAGACCACATTTTAAGCGGCTTGACCAGCACCTACACCATGGAATCCGAACACCACGCCCATGGTCATGGCAATCGGGCCGTTGAACCTCAAACACAAGAGATTACTTTTTTCTAGGATATTAAGCATATGGCAAAAACGATATTGGTAGTAGACGATGCGGCGTCGGTCCGTCAGGTAGTAGGTATTGCGCTGAAAGGCGCCGGTTATGAAGTAATAGAAGCGTGCGACGGCAAGGATGGGCTAAGTAAGCTCAACGGCCAGAAAATTCACCTCATCATATCCGATGTCAATATGCCGAATATGGACGGCATTACCTTCGTGAAGGAACTTAAACAGCTGCCGGCCTATAAATTTACCCCGGTCATTATGCTGACCACCGAATCCCAGGAAGGCAAAAAGCAGGAGGGCCAAGCTGCGGGCGCCAAAGCCTGGGTGGTCAAACCGTTTCAGCCGGCGCAAATGTTAGCGGCCGTTTCCAAGTTAATTTTGCCTTGATCGGAGTATGAACAGCGGTCGTTCATCCCGTTTCCGCCGATTCATATAAGTACCTCTGTCTATGTCTATGTCTATGTCTATGTCTATGTCTATGTCTATGTCTATGTCTATGTCTATGTCTATGTCTATGTCTATGTCTATGTCTATGTCTATGTCTATGTCTATGTCTATGTCTATGTCTAGCGAGATCGTCCATGCCCAGCCTAACCATTAAAGACGAATTAACCATCTACAACGCGGCAGATCAGAAATCCAATCTGCTGATGTTTCTAACGGCTGGGGACGATTTGGAGATCAATCTTGCCAACGTCACCGAAATCGATACTGCCGGCCTACAGTTGTTGATTCTAATTAAACGCGAAGCCGCGCATTTGGGTAAGAGCTTGCGTTTCGTGATGCACAGCAAACCGGTGTTGGATGTGCTGGAACTAGCAAATCTGACGGGTACTTTTGGCGATCAGGTCGTGCTGACCCAAAACTAAGGAGTATGCGAAATGAGTTTTGATGACCAAATGCGGGATGCTCTGAAGACTTTTGTGATTGAAAGTCTGGAGTTGTTGCAAGACATGGAAGACGGCTTACTCGGTCTGGAAGACGATCAGGAGCCATCCGAACGAATTAACGCCATCTTCCGAGCCGCACATACTATCAAGGGTTCGGCGGGATTGTTCGGACTGGATCACATCGTTGCCTTCACCCATGTGGTGGAAAGCGTGCTCGACACCTTGCGCGACGGAAAGTTGAGCGTTTCACCGGAACTGGTCGCCATTCTGCTACCTTGCTGCGACCATATGATTGAGCTGATTCAAGCAGTGGCCGACGGCGAAGTAGACGCCAACCCGGCGATGACCAATGCAGAACGACAATTGCTGGATGGCTTGGAGTCTTTTTTGAAGCCTGAGCCCAAGCAGGCGATGACTACCGTGCAACAAGCTGGCGAACCGCTCGAAGCCAGCGGTGGCGGCGTAATCGACAGCGGCAATTGGCATTTGTTTATTCAATTCGGCGAAAACTGTCTACGCGACGGTATGGATCCCTTGTCTTTCATCCGCTATTTGGCAACGCTAGGCGAGATTATGTCGCTGACTACTTTCAGTCATGCGATGCCGGATGCCGAAAGCATGGATCCAGAGAGCAGTTATCTGGGTTTTGAAATTGTCCTAAAAAGCGACGCAGACAAAGCCGCTATCGAAAGCGTGTTCGATTTTGTTCGCGAAGGCAGTTACATCCACATTTTGCCGCTGGAAGACAAAATCCCCTACTACGTCGAACTGATCAATTCGCTGGGCGAAGACAATGCCCAACTCGGCGAGCTATTGCTGAAAAGCGGGGTCATTACCCAACGTGAACTACAAGAAGGCCTCAACGCGCAGCAGGCGCAAGTCCCGCAACCGAATACCCGCCTCGGCGAAATCTTGGTCGATCAACAAGTGGTACAGCAGCCGTTGGTGAATGCGGCACTGGAAAAGCAGCAGCAGATTAAAGACAACAAGGCCCGAGAAAACCAAACCATACGGGTCGACGCCGAGCGCTTGGACAAACTCATCGATGTGATAGGCGAACTGGTTATTTCGGGTGCGGGTGTCAATCTGCGTGCCTTACATACCAGCGATTCCGCGCTATTGGAAGCCACCAGCGAAATGATGCGCTTGGTCGAAGAAGTGCGCGACGGTGCATTGCAACTGCGGATGGTGGCGATAGGCGCCACATTCAGCCGCTTCCAGCGAGTGGTGCGCGATGTCGGCAAAGAACTGGGCAAAGATATTGCCTTGGTCATTACCGGCGGCGACACCGAGGTGGATAAATCGGTTGTCGAAAAAATCGGCGATCCGCTGATGCACTTAGTCCGCAACGCCATGGACCACGGTATCGAGTCTGCCGAAGTCCGCGCCGCGCGCGGCAAACCCAGTCGCGGTGAGCTCAGGTTAAACGCCTACCACGAGTCGGGCAGCATCGCCATAGAAGTTAGCGATGATGGCGGTGGTCTGGATCGTGATCGAATTTTGGCAAAAGCCATCGAAAAAGGTTTGGTGCAAGCCGACGCCAAACTAAGCGACCATGAAATTTATAGCTTGATTTTCGAACCCGGCTTTTCAACCGCCAGCCAAATTTCCAATCTGTCCGGGCGCGGTGTGGGCATGGATGTGGTCAAACGAAACGTGACCGATTTACGCGGCGACATCGAAGTTGAAAGCAGGCCGGGTCAAGGTTCCACTATCCGCATTCGTTTACCACTGACATTAGCCATCATTGATGGGTTTTTGGTGGGTGTAGGTAAATCGTCATACGTGATTCCTCTTGACCGGGTTGTCGAGTGTCTGGAGTTGTCCGGCGATTTGATTGACAGGGATTACATGGATTTGCGCGGCGAAGTGCTGCCTTTTATCCGCTTGCGCGATCTGTTCAACATCAGCGGAGATCAACCGCGCAGACCTAATGTCGTCGTGGTGCATGCAGCGGGTGTCAAGACGGGGCTAGTCGTTGATCGCTTAATCGGCGAGTTTCAGACGGTTATCAAGCCGCTTGGCAAATTATTCGGCCATGTAGAGGGGCTGGGTGGATCCACGATCTTGGGCAGTGGCGAAGTGGCGTTAATTTTGGATGTACCCGTATTGGTTAGCGCCTTTGAGCACAAGCTTCAGGGCAATATGCACGTGGCACAGGCTTGAGCCAAATTGGAAAAAAGCCAATTACACACTAAGGAAAATAGTCATGAGAAATAATCAACCCGTTACTGACGTCGAATTACATTTTTCCGAAGAAGACATTCTCACCTCTACCACCGATTTGAGTGGCTATATCACCAGTGTCAGCCCGGCTTTCATCAAACTGAGTGGCTTCACGGAATCGGAACTGCTGGGGCAGCCGCACAACATTGTGCGCCACCCGGATATGCCGGAAGAGGCCTATGAATGGATGTGGCGAACCATTTCCGCCGGTTGCACTTGGCGCGGATTGGTAAAAAACCGTTCCAAAAATGGCGATTTCTATTGGGTGGAAGCCAATGTCGCGCCAATTTACAACGAAGGCCAGATGATTGGTTACCGGTCTATCCGCTTCAAGCCAGCACGCAGCGAAGTTGATGCGGCGGCAGCGCTATATGCCCATATCAAAGCCGGTCGCGTTAAAAATCCCTTTAAAGAGGGAAAGATTTCTAGTGTATTTAGCAAAATTAAGCTCTGGCAAAAGTTTGTTGCCTTAGTGGTTCTGGCTATTGCTATGTTCGCAGTGCCAACCTACTTTTTGATAAATGACAATATCGCAGACAAGGATTTCGCATTAAAGGAAAAACAAGGTGTCGATTACTCTACGGAGACCATCAAACTGATGCAACTGGTGGTAGAGCACCGTGGCTTGAACGCGATGGTAATCGCCGGCAACACACAGGAAGCGAGCCGCCGGGAGGCGAAACGCAACGAAGTCAATCAGCAAATCGCCGGTATCTCCGCATTGGACGGACGGTTGGAGGAATTAAAGCTGACTTTGGCCTGGCAAGCGCTCAGGGAAAAATGGCAAGAGCTGGCGGCTTCGGCTAGCAAATTTGATGCACAAACCAATCTTGCAAAGCATGGCGAATTCATTAGGCAATTGCACGCTTTTAACCGCAAAGTGGCTGATGCTTCGGGACTAGGATTGGATCCGGAAGCCGATACCTATTACGCCCAAGTGTTGGCAATCAGTTTATTTCCTGAGCTGTCCGAACAATTGGGTATGCTCAGAGGCGTGGGTTCGCCGATTTTGCAGCGAAAAACCGTGACTGTTGCAGAAGCCGCTTACCTGCGAGCATTAATCGCGAATGCTGAAGAAACCCTGGCGATGATCGACGAGAATATTCCCAAAATCGGCAGCATGAACCCCGCACTCCGCACGGATTTGCAAAAAGCCACCGCCTTAGCCAAGCAAGCACTGACCTTGACTGAAACGGAAATTTTACAACGCGGGCAACTTGAGCTTGCCGGCAGCGATTATTTCAACAGCTTGACGCAGGCTATCCAACAAAACTTCTCGTTAGCAGGAGGATTTAGCAAGTTGCTATATGCCGGTTTGGATGCCCGTTTGGCGCGATTAGGCGGCACTATCAACACTACGATGATAGTCGTGTCCTTGTTCTTGTTGGGTTTCCTGGCAATGAGTTGGTACATCGTCATGGGGGTGCTCCGCCCTGTCAATGCCATGATTCATGCCATGACCTTGTTCGGGCGCGGCCAAATGCCGCAAAACGATAGCCATAACTACGGCTTAGAATTCAATCAACTGAATGAGGGTGTCAAAGCCGCAGTATTTTCCGTGCAATCTTTGATTGCCGATGCCGTCATGCTGTCCCACTCAGCCGTTGAAGGACAGCTGTCCACCCGTGCAGATGCGACTAAACATCAGGGTGATTATCGGAAAATCGTCGTAGGCGTTAACGACACGCTGGAAGCCGTGATCGGCCCTTTGAACGTGGCTGCCGAGTACGTCGATAACATCTCCAAAGGCGCGATCCCCGCAAAAATCACCGACACCTACAACGGCGATTTCAACACCATCAAAAACAACCTGAACAACTGTATCGACGCGATCAGCAGCATGGTGGCCGAAGCCGCTGCGCTGGAAAAAGCCGCCATCGAAGGCCGCTTAGCCACCCGCGCCGACGCCAGCCAATACCAAGGCGATTACCGCAAGATTGTCGAAGGCGTCAACAACACCCTGGATGCCGTGATTGGACCTTTGAATGTCGCGGCCGAGTACGTGGATAACATCTCCAAAGGCGCGATCCCCGCCAAAATCACCGACACCTACAACGGTGATTTCAACACCATCAAAAACAATCTGAACAACTGTATCGACGCGATTTCCAACATGGTGGCCGAAGCCGCTGCGTTGGAAAAAGCCGCCATCGAAGGCCGCTTAGCCACCCGTGCCGACGCCAGCCAATACCAAGGCGATTACCGCAAGATTGTCGAAGGCGTCAACAACACCCTGGATGCGGTGATCGGACCTTTGAACGTCGCTGCCGATTACGTGGACAACATCTCGCGCGGGGCGATTCCGGCGAAAATCACCGACACCTACAATGGCGATTTCAACACCATCAAGAACAACCTGAACAACTGTATCGACGCGATCAGCAGCATGGTGGCCGAAGCCGCTGCCTTGGAAAAAGCCGCCATCGAAGGCCGCTTAGCCACCCGCGCCGACGCCAGCCAATACCAAGGTGATTACCGCAAGATTGTCGAAGGCGTCAACAACACCCTGGATGCTGTGATCGGACCTTTGAACGTGGCGGCCGACTACGTCGACAACATCTCTAAAGGCGCGATCCCCGCCAAAATCACCGACACCTACAACGGTGATTTCAATGTCATCAAAAACAATCTGAACACCTGTATTGATGCGGTGAACGCCTTGGTGGCCGATGCCAATATGTTATCGACCGCTGCCGTCGAAGGGCGTTTGGCCACCCGCGCGGATGCCACTAAGCACCAAGGCGATTTCCGCAAAATCGTCGAAGGGGTCAACAGCACGCTGGATGCGGTAATCGGGCCCTTGAACGTGGCCGCCGAGTACGTGGACAACATCTCGCGCGGGGCGATTCCGGCGAAAATCACCGACCACTACAACGGTGACTTCAACACCATCAAAAACAACCTGAACAACTGTATCGATGCGATTTCCAGCATGGTGGCCGAAGCGGTGGCCTTGGAAAAAGCCGCTATCGAAGGCCGCTTAGCCACCCGCGCCGACGCCAGCCAGTACCAAGGTGACTACCGGAAAATCGTCCAAGGCGTCAATAACACGCTGGATGCGGTGATCGGGCCTTTGAACGTGGCGGCCGAGTACGTGGACAACATCTCTAAAGGCGCGATCCCCGCCAAAATCACCGACACCTACAACGGCGATTTCAATGTCATCAAAAACAATCTGAACACCTGTATTGATGCGGTGAACGCCTTGGTGGCCGATGCCAATATGTTATCGACCGCTGCCGTCGAAGGGCGTTTGGCCACCCGCGCGGATGCCACTAAGCACCAAGGCGATTTCCGTAAGATTGTCGAGGGGGTGAACCTGACCCTGAATGCGGTGATCGGCCCGTTGAATGTGGCGGCTGACTATGTCGATAACATTTCCAAAGGCCACATTCCCGCCAAAATCACCGACACCTACAACGGTGATTTCAACACCATTAAAAACAACCTCAACACCTGTATCGATGCGGTCAATACGCTGGTGGCCGACGCCAATATGCTGGCCACCGCTGCGGTTGAGGGGCGCCTGCAAACCCGTGCCGACGCCAGCAAACACCAAGGCGACTTCCGCAAAATCGTCGAAGGCGTCAACGACACCCTGGATGGGGTGATCTTGCCGCTGAATGAAGCGGTCGAAGTACTGGCATTGGTTGAACAAGGCGACCTAACCCGCAACGTGACCGGTAACTACCAAGGCCAGTTGGGTGAATTTAAAGACACCGTGAATAACACCGTCGCCAAACTCTCCCAAACCATCGCCGAGGTGATTTCCGCCGCGGATCAACTGGGTAATGCCTCCGAACAGATCAGTTCCACTTCCCAATCGCTGTCGCAAGCTGCCAGCGAACAAGCAGGCAGTGTCGAGATCACCAGTGCCAGCATCGAGGAAATGGCGGCCAGCATCAACCAGAATGCCGACAATGCCAAAGTCACCGACGGCATGGCCAGCAAAGCCGCTACCGAAGCCAGCCAAGGCGGTGAAGCGGTGAAACAGACCGTTGACGCTATGCGCGAGATTGCCAAAAAAATCGGCATCATTGACGACATTGCCTACCAGACCAACATGTTGGCATTGAACGCCGCCATCGAAGCGGCGCGCGCCGGCGATCACGGCAAAGGCTTTGCGGTGGTGGCGGCAGAAGTGCGCAAGCTGGCCGAGCGCAGCCAAGTGGCGGCGCAGGAGATTGGCGAGTTAGCGGAAAACAGCGTCGAGACTGCGGAAAGTGCGGGCAAGCTGCTGGATGAAATCGTACCCAGCATAGCCAGAACCTCCGACTTGGTGCAGGAGATTGCCGCCGCCTCCCAAGAACAATCCGCCGGTGTCAGCCAAGTTAACAATGCCATGAACCAGATGAACCAGATTACTCAGCAGAATGCATCCGCCAGCGAACAGTTGGCGGCTACTGCGGAAGAAATGATGGGGCAAACGGAACAACTACAAAGTTTGATGAGCTTTTTCAAAATCACCTCTTCCGGACATGCTGCTAGCCGCTCTGCAACCCAGGCAACATCGCGTCGGTTAGAAAGTGCGAAACAGGCAAGTGCGAAAACCACAGAGGATGACGCCATCGACTTGGATGCAGCCATTCAAGCGCACAGCGAGTGGAAGGTGAAACTGCGCCGGGGTATCAGCCAACACGAGCACATGGATGCCGTCACCATTGGTCGGGACGATTGCTGCAAGTTGGGTAAATGGTTGCACGGTGGCGGTCAAAAGCAATACAAACATTTGTCCGGTTTTCAGGACTGTCTGCATAAACATGCGCAGTTTCATCGCGAAGCCGGAAAAGTGGCCGAGGTGATTAATAGTGGCCAATATGAAACCGCCGAGTCCTTGTTAGATGCGGGCAGCGCGTTTGCATTGGCCTCCAGCCAAGTCAGTGTTGCCATTGTGACGTTAAAAAAACAAGCACATTTATAAAATCGGAGCCATCTCAAGCTGGTTTTTATGAGCTAGAAAAAGCTGGTATCAACTTTTATTAACCCTGCCCTCAAATATCGTCGCTCCCGTGTAAGCGCAAACCCAGTTTTCACGCTGGACTTCAGCTTACGCGGGAATCACGGAATCAGGGAGTTTAAAGGCCTGGTTGATAATCTACTGGCGACTAAAAGGGAAGTTGGCAGCGTGGCGACTTGAAGTCCGCGCTTTTAGAGGATGCGGTACTTACGGAGCGCGTGAGCGAATCAAAATTTTAAATTGCATGAGGGTTAAAAAAATGACAGTCACACAACGTTTGTTGTTATTAATCGGTTCCGCTGTGTTGGGTTTGGCTGGTTTGGCCGGCTTCAACTATGTGCAGATCGACAAAGTGTATACCGCCACCAACTTCAATACTATCAATACCTTGCCTAGTGTGTTGTTGCTTAACGATATTGTTGGAGAGATATCTGGAGTCCGCGCGCACGTCTGGCAGCATTTAACGGAAACCGACGATACCGCCATGGCCGGCGTCGAACAAGAAATCGACGAAAAACGCGCGAATATCGATAAGCTTTTGAGCGACTATGAAAAGCTTTTGACCGATGATGAGGACAAAAAACTGTTACAGGACGATAAAGCTAGTTTGGCGGAATACGACAAATTACGGCTCAAAATTCGTGATTTATCCAGGCAGAATAAAAATGCCGAAGCCCGCATTGTGATGATGGGCAATCAGCCTGTGGTTGATAAGCTGTTGGATGCGTTCAAAAATCATAGCGAATATAACCAGCGTCTGGGTAAAAACTCATCGAACGAAGCCGTTTCGATTCAGTCCAGCGCCATTACCATTTCCGTCATTATTACAGCGCTAACGATACTGGCTATCGGCACCTTGGGTTTTTTCATTGCCCGAACCCTGACACGGCAATTGGGTGGCGAACCGGATTTTGTTGCGGATTTGGCTTATAAAATCTCGCAAGGGGATTTGACCACCGTTATTCAACTCAAAGCCGGCGATAACAGCAGTGTTATGGCCAATATGAAGCAGTTGAGCGATAACATCAAAGCGCTATTAGCCGAGATGGATCATATGGCCGCAGAACATGAAAAAGGCGATATTGATGTAGTGGTTGATCAACAAAAATTCCACGGTAGTTTCAAGACCGTCGCCAAAGGCGTTAACGACATGGTTAACGGTCATATTGCTGTGAAAAAAATGGCCATAAAGTGTTTCATGGAGTTTGGCAAAGGTAATCTCGAAGCCGATGTTGAAAAATTGCCTGGCAAAAAGCGATTTATCAATGAAACCATAGATTTAGTTCGCGATAACATCAAGGCTCTAGTAAATGATGCCGCCATGCTGTCGCAAGCAGCCGTCGAAGGCCGCCTGTCAACCCGCGCGGATGCCACGAAACACCAAGGCGACTTCCGCAAGATTGTCGAAGGCGTCAACAACACCCTGGATGCCGTGATTGGACCTTTGAATGTCGCGGCCGAGTACGTGGATAACATCTCCAAAGGCGCGATCCCCGCCAAAATCACCGACACCTACAACGGTGATTTCAACACCATCAAAAACAATCTGAACAACTGTATCGACGCGATTTCCAACATGGTGGCCGAAGCCGCTGCGTTGGAAAAAGCCGCCATCGAAGGCCGCTTAGCCACCCGTGCCGACGCCAGCCAATACCAAGGCGATTACCGCAAGATTGTCGAAGGCGTCAACAACACCCTGGATGCGGTGATCGGACCTTTGAACGTCGCTGCCGATTACGTGGACAACATCTCGCGCGGGGCGATTCCGGCGAAAATCACCGACACCTACAATGGCGATTTCAACACCATCAAGAACAACCTGAACAACTGTATCGACGCGATCAGCAGCATGGTGGCCGAAGCCGCTGCCTTGGAAAAAGCCGCCATCGAAGGCCGCTTAGCCACCCGCGCCGACGCCAGCCAATACCAAGGTGATTACCGCAAGATTGTCGAAGGCGTCAACAACACCCTGGATGCTGTGATCGGACCTTTGAACGTGGCGGCCGACTACGTCGACAACATCTCTAAAGGCGCGATCCCCGCCAAAATCACCGACACCTACAACGGTGATTTCAATGTCATCAAAAACAATCTGAACACCTGTATTGATGCGGTGAACGCCTTGGTGGCCGATGCCAATATGTTATCGACCGCTGCCGTCGAAGGGCGTTTGGCCACCCGCGCGGATGCCACTAAGCACCAAGGCGATTTCCGCAAAATCGTCGAAGGGGTCAACAGCACGCTGGATGCGGTAATCGGGCCCTTGAACGTGGCCGCCGAGTACGTGGACAACATCTCGCGCGGGGCGATTCCGGCGAAAATCACCGACCACTACAACGGTGACTTCAACACCATCAAAAACAACCTGAACAACTGTATCGATGCGATTTCCAGCATGGTGGCCGAAGCGGTGGCCTTGGAAAAAGCCGCTATCGAAGGCCGCTTAGCCACCCGCGCCGACGCCAGCCAGTACCAAGGTGACTACCGGAAAATCGTCCAAGGCGTCAATAACACGCTGGATGCGGTGATCGGGCCTTTGAACGTGGCGGCCGAGTACGTGGACAACATCTCTAAAGGCGCGATCCCCGCCAAAATCACCGACACCTACAACGGCGATTTCAATGTCATCAAAAACAATCTGAACACCTGTATTGATGCGGTGAACGCCTTGGTGGCCGATGCCAATATGTTATCGACCGCTGCCGTCGAAGGGCGTTTGGCCACCCGCGCGGATGCCACTAAGCACCAAGGCGATTTCCGTAAGATTGTCGAGGGGGTGAACCTGACCCTGAATGCGGTGATCGGCCCGTTGAATGTGGCGGCTGACTATGTCGATAACATTTCCAAAGGCCACATTCCCGCCAAAATCACCGACACCTACAACGGTGATTTCAACACCATTAAAAACAACCTCAACACCTGTATCGATGCGGTCAATACGCTGGTGGCCGACGCCAATATGCTGGCCACCGCTGCGGTTGAGGGGCGCCTGCAAACCCGTGCCGACGCCAGCAAACACCAAGGCGACTTCCGCAAAATCGTCGAAGGCGTCAACGACACCCTGGATGGGGTGATCTTGCCGCTGAATGAAGCGGTCGAAGTACTGGCATTGGTTGAACAAGGCGACCTAACCCGCAACGTGACCGGTAACTACCAAGGCCAGTTGGGTGAATTTAAAGACACCGTGAATAACACCGTCGCCAAACTCTCCCAAACCATCGCCGAGGTGATTTCCGCCGCGGATCAACTGGGTAATGCCTCCGAACAGATCAGTTCCACTTCCCAATCGCTGTCGCAAGCTGCCAGCGAACAAGCAGGCAGTGTCGAGATCACCAGTGCCAGCATCGAGGAAATGGCGGCCAGCATCAACCAGAATGCCGACAATGCCAAAGTCACCGACGGCATGGCCAGCAAAGCCGCTACCGAAGCCAGCCAAGGCGGTGAAGCGGTGAAACAGACCGTTGACGCCATGCGCGAGATTGCCAAAAAAATCGGCATCATCGACGACATTGCCTATCAAACCAACATGTTGGCATTGAACGCCGCCATCGAAGCGGCGCGCGCCGGCGATCACGGCAAAGGCTTTGCGGTGGTGGCGGCGGAAGTGCGCAAGCTGGCCGAGCGCAGTCAAGTGGCAGCGCAGGAGATTGGCGAGTTGGCCGAAAACAGCGTCGAGACAGCGGAAAGTGCGGGCAAACTGCTGGATGAAATTGTCCCCAGCATTGCCAGAACCTCCGACTTGGTGCAAGAGATTGCCGCGGCATCCCAAGAACAATCCGCCGGTGTCAGCCAAGTCAACAATGCCATGAACCAGATGAATCAGATTACTCAGCAGAATGCATCCGCCAGCGAACAGTTGGCGGCTACTGCGGAAGAAATGACCAGTCAGGCTGAACAACTGCAATCGCTGATGAGCTTTTTTAGACTCGACGACAGCGGTCGAAAAGCGACGATCACAGCTGAAGTCAAATCAGCAAAAAAGGCTGTCAAAATCAAGCCCGTCGTTCAGGCAAGTGCGAATATTGATCATGACTTCGATTTAAACCAGTTCGAACGTTTCTAGGAGCGGGCCATGACAGGACTTGCAACAACTCAAGAAAAGCTACCCGCCGCGCAGAGCAAACAGACTGCGCTGGCGGGTCAATACCTAACCTTTACGCTTGGGGGAGAACTTTACGCACTGGGCATTTTGAGTAGTAAGGAAATCATCGATTACGGCAATCTTACCGAAGTCCCCATGATGCCGGTGTTTGTGCGCGGCGTGATTAATCTGCGCGGTAGCGTGGTGCCGGTGGTGGATTTGCTGGCGCGCTTTGGCAAGGGATCGACGCCTGTGGCCAAGCGCACCGGTATCGTTATTGTCGAAACCGCCAGCGAAACTGAAGATGGCGTATCCCAGGATTTGGGGATTATCGTGGACGCCGTCAACGAAGTGGTTGAAATCGGTGAACAGGATATAGAGCCGCCGCCCAGTTTTGGGGCGGGGATTCGGCCTGACTTTATTAACGGCATGGCCAAACGGAATGGCCGCTTTGTTATTTTGTTGAACGTCAGCAAGGTGCTTTCGGTGGATGAAATGGCGGCTTTGAGTAAAGTTCGCCAAGACCGTCAAGCATTGCCGGATACAATCAACGCTTGATCGTTCCAAGACTTGAGGCGTTTAAATTTATCGACATGTTGGTTAACCCACAAATAGGAGTTTAGAGTGTCGTCAATCCATCGTGTCGGCGCGCCGATATTGCATAAGCAAGAGTTTGCCTGGATCAGGGACTATCTTTACAAGCACGCCGGTATTGTCCTAAACGATAGTAAGCAGGCTATGGTAATGGGACGTTTGGAGAAGCGTTTGCGTCATCATGGTATCGATAGCTATGGCGAGTATTTTCGGCAATTCGGTAAGCCGGGGTTCGAAAATGAAACGACGATGGCTATCGATTTGCTGACTACCAATGAAACCTATTTTTTCCGCGAATCCAAGCATTTCGATTTTGTAGTTGAAAAAATTTTACCGCAACACTCAGCGGCAAAACCGTTTCGAGTTTGGAGCGCGGCCAGCTCCAGCGGTGAGGAAGCTTACACGCTGGCAATGCTGTTGGCGGAATATTTGAGATCCCGGCAATGGGATATTGTCGGGACCGATATTTCCACACGAATTCTGGAAAAAGCCCGGCGTGGTTTGTACCCCAGCAATGCCGCCGAAAAAATCCCTCAAATCTTGCTGAAAAAGTATTGCCTGAAAGGGACTGGTCAGTATGACGGTTTTTTGCTGGTTGCTCCTGAGCTACGCAGCCACGTTAAGTTCGAATATGCCAATTTGATAGGAACGTTGCCGGACCTGGGTACCTTCGACGTGATTTTTTTACGTAACGTAATGATTTACTTCGATATGGAAACCAAGCAACGCCTGCTGGACAAAATTGTTAAATACCTGCGGCCCGGCGGCTATTTTTTTATCAGTCATTCCGAATCTTTAAGCGGTATGAAAACCGAGCTGCAAACCATCATGCCGTCGGTTTATCGCAAAGCTTTGGATTAATTGGGCTGTAGCGAGCTAGTCCGGCATTCGCGTCTAACTACCTGCTTAACAAACTGCTTCAAGTGCGTGCCTCCCTCATACTTAAAATCGTCATTTCGGCAGCGAACACCACAATCCAGGTCGCACATGGATACAGCGAAGTTTACCTTCCATAGCGCTAAATGGCGAGCATGACGGGCTTTCTTTGGTTTAGCTGAGGCCTGTTATTGATCAGGAAACTTTATTCTCCACCGCCGACTCGTTCATAATCGCGCTTTTATTTTCTGGGGCGGCCAATATGCGTTATTTACACACTATGGTTCGGGTAAAGGATCTTACCGAATCACTGGATTTTTATTGCAATAAGCTAGGTTTGCTTGAAGTGCGGCGCATGGAAAGCGAAACCGGACGTTTTACCTTGGTGTATCTGGCTGCACCTGGCGACCGGCAAACCGCTGAAGCGGTTGACGCGCCATTGCTGGAGCTGACTTACAACTGGGATACCGAGGACTACGGCGGTGGCCGTAATTTTGGACATTTAGCCTTCGAGGTAGACGATATTTATGCGGTATGCCAAGACTTAATGGCGAAAGGGGTCACGATTAACCGGCCGCCGCGTGATGGTCATATGGCATTTCTGCGCTCACCCGACCAAATTTCTATCGAATTGTTACAAAAAGGCCAGGCATTGCCGCCGCAAGAGCCGTGGGCCTCCACGCCCAATGTTGGCGTTTGGTAAGGTCTGTCGAATTGTTACCGCTGAGTCTTTATATCCATTTTCCGTGGTGCATCCAGAAGTGCCCGTATTGCGACTTCAACTCCCACGCCGTTAAACACCCAATTCCCGAACAGGCTTATATCGACGCCTTGCTGACCGACCTGCGCGCTGATCTGGAATTGCTGGGCGGGCAGCGGAAAATCAACAGTATATTTATGGGGGGCGGCACACCCAGCTTGTTTTCCCCGGAAGCCTTAGGTCGTTTGTTGGCCGGTGTCAGGCAGTCAGTGCCTGTTGCCGAACATTGCGAAATCACTTTGGAAGCCAATCCCGGCACCTTCGAAAGCGCAAAATTTCATGAGTTTCGGGCATTGGGGATTAATCGCCTGTCGATAGGCATTCAAAGCTTTCAGGACCGGCATTTGCGGACATTAGGGCGGGTGCATTCCGCCGCCGAAGCCAAGGCCGCGGTGGAAATTGCCGTTACGGCCGGGTTCGATAATTTCAACCTGGATTTGATGTTCGGCTTACCGGATCAAAGCGAGCGCGAGGCCTTAGATGATGTGGAAACAGCAATCAGCTTGGCCCCAACCCATATTTCCTTTTACCAACTGACGCTGGAACCCAATACGTATTTTTATAAATTTCCGCCGAAATTGCCGGAAGACGACCTGATATTTGCCGCTCAAAAGCGCTGTCAGCGGCTATTGGCGGAGAACGGCTTTCAGCAGTACGAAGTGTCTGCGTATGCAAAACCCGGCAAGCAATCCCGGCATAATCGCAATTACTGGCAATTTGGCGATTATCTGGGGATAGGCGCCGGCGCGCACGGCAAAATCAGCCTTGCCTTGCCGGATAAGATTATGCGCACGGTTAAGCCGAGAAGCCCGGAACAGTATTTATCGCAACCCGGTCGATCACAATACGAAGCGATTGAGGTCGCACAATTGCCGTTAGAGTTTCTGATGAACCAGTTGCGAGTAAAAACGGGCTTTAGCCTGAAGGATTTTGAACGGACCACCGGATTGGCGGCAAACAGCTTGGAGCCTAATTTATCGCGCTGTGTGGCTGAAGGCCTGTTGTGTCGGGATGGCTTGGTCTATCGCTGTAGCGAAAAAGGTTGGGATTTTCTGGACGTGGTCCTAGAAAAATTCATCGATTAAATACGCGCGGGTATAATTGCTCTCATTTTAGATTTGTAACACTCCACGATGCTCGATTACCAAAAACAGTTTATCCAGTACGCTTTGGATTGCGGCGTATTAAAATTTGGCGAATTTCATTTAAAGTCCGGACGTGTCAGTCCTTATTTCTTTAATACCGGCCTATTCAACAGCGGCGCTCAGCTGGATAAATTGGGGCAATTTTATGCGCAGACGCTGATTAGCGCCGGTGTCGAGGTAGATGTATTGTACGGACCGGCCTATAAAGGCATCCCGTTGGTCAGCACCACCTCGATTGCCTATTCCCGCTTGCAACGCGACATTCCGTTTGCGTTTAACCGCAAAGAAGCCAAGGATCATGGCGAGGGCGGCGTATTGGTCGGCGCGCCCTTGCAAGGCAAAGTCTGGATTCTGGATGATGTGATTACCGCAGGTACGTCGGTGCGTGAATCAGTGGAAATCATCAGTGCCGCCGGCGCGACGGTTGCGGGTGTCGTGATAGCGCTGGATCGTCAGGAAAAAGGTCAGAACGAATTGTCGGCCGTGCAGGAAGTGTCGACACAATTCGGTATTCCGGTGCTGGCGATAATCTGCTTGGCGGACATCATCGAATTTATTTCCCAACAGAGCGGTTCGGCGGATAAGTTGGCCATTATTCAAGCCTATCGACAGCAGTACGGAATTTGAGTATCCATGCGTGCCCGAGGCTTTTGCTTATGGATTATTGGTCTACACTTAGCCGTTACAATTTGCCCCTTATATTGAGTACAGTCGGAACAAAGGCGAGCCATGAGAAATCTGGAATTTAAAGAACAGTTGCACGAATACACGCAGTGGCGCGAACAACTGATTCAGGGTATCGAATTGTATCGGGACTGGCGTAACCGTTATCGCTTCAGTGACCCGCAAAGCACAGATACCTTGCTGAATATATTGCAAGGCTTGCAAAATGATCGCGTCACCTTGGCGTTTGTAGCGGAGTTTTCCCGAGGTAAAACCGAACTGATCAACTCGCTGTTTTTTGCGGAAACCGGCGTGCGCTTGTTGCCGTCTTCGCCGGGCCGGACCACGATGTCGCCCACCGAGCTATTCTGGGATGAAAAAGGCGGCAGTTACATTCGGCTGCTCAACATTGAGAGCCGCTTGGAAGATATATCTTTGATGGATTACAAGCGCAATCCGGATCGTTGGACGCAAATCGAGCTGAATTGCGAATCGCCTACGCAAATGCAGGAAGCGTTTAGAGAGTTGGTTGCCACGAAGAAGGTTTCTCGGGAAATGGCCGATAAACTGGGCCTGTGGAACGAACGCGAAGCGGCCGAGCAAGGCATTATCAATCCGGAAACCGTGGAAGTGCCATGTTGGCGACATGCGATGATCAGCTTTCCGCATCCTTTGTTAAAAGAAGGTTTGTGCATTCTGGATACGCCGGGCCTAAATGCCTTGGGTACCGAGCCGGAGTTAACCTTGAGCATGTTGCCCAGCGCTCAAGCCATTATTTTCGTGTTGGCGGCCGATACCGGCGTGACCAAAAGTGACCTGGAAATGTGGAAAAGCCACGTTTGTAGCTCCAGAGGTAACCGCCGCCAGGGCTTAGCGGTGGTGATGAATAAAATCGACTCGATGTGGGACGATTTGGCCGGCGAGACTGGCTACGAAGCTTCGATCCAAAAGCAAATCGACACCTGTGCCATGATTCTGAATCTGGAGAAGGAAGTTATTTTCCCGGTCTCCGCGAAGCAAGCTTTATTGGCTAAGGTGAAGGGCGACGATGCTTTGCTGCAAAAAAGCCGTCTCAATCTGTTGGAAAGCTATCTGTCGGACGACATTCTCGATCAGCGCCGCGATATTCTAAAGGGTGTTGTCGATAAAGAAATCGGGTTTTTGGTCAGCGAGTCGGTCAAGTTGATGGAATCAAAAATCGCTAACGCCCAAAAGCAGCTCGACGAATTCAAACAAGTCGATTTCGAGAACCAGGAATTGACCGGCAAATTGATGGCCGAAACCCGCGACCGGCAAAATGCCTATATGGCTAATATCGAAAACTTTCAGGCCAGCCGTAAAGTGTTTGCGGTGCAGGCCAAGATGTTGATCGATTCGTTTGCCAAAGAAAAAATCGACGACATTATCCGCCGTACCAAGGAGGATATGAGCAAAAGCCTGACGACTTACGGCATGAAACAGAATATGCGTAGGTTGTTTGACGAGTTGCGGGATCTGCTGCAAGACTCGGTGGATATGACCGAAGAAACCCGGCGCTTGATTAAAGCGATTCATAAGAAGTTTCAGGATGAATACGGTTTTAAGGAAATTGAGCCACAATTGTTTTCGATAAAACAACATCAGTTTGAGCTGGAGCAGATTTTTGAAGAAGGCGAAGCGTTTCGCAATAGCGCTAAAACTACGATGACTGAGCAAAGCATAGTGGTTAACAAGCTTTATGGTACGTTGATAGCCAAAGCAAGGAATATTCTGCAGCAAGCCCAACGGGATGCGGTTACCTGGAGTAATAGCGTACTGTCGCCGCTTATGCACCAGATCAAAGATCACAAAAAGCAAATCGAAAGCCGCTTGATCATGCTCAGGAAAATCAATGAATCCAAAGGTAATGTCAATGAAAGCATTGCGCAGTTGGAGGGCGAATTGGGGCCACTACAAGTCCAGTATCATGAGTTGCTAGAGATACTTAAAGCCGTGCATCTGGAAATTAAAACCGATTAGTGCCGATTTTTGCTCCGTTGTCGCAGGTTACGGCAACCCTTTTGTTGTTTGCCCCGCAGGACTTTCAGCGCTAGAACTCAGCAATTCGTTAAAGCGGCACCAGTCAAAAAATGGCCCGGGGTCGGTTTTTCGGCCTGGGGCAATATCGCTATGACCGGCAATACGCTGGCTCGACAGTTTCGGATAATTCGCCAGTAGCGTTCTACACACATCGGCAAGGCACCGATATTGAGCGTCAGTGTAAGCCACGCTGATAGCCCCCTCCAGCTCTATACCAATAGAAAAATCGTTACAGCGTTCCCTGTCTTGATATTTTGACACGCCTGCATGCCAAGCCCTGCGGTTGAACGGCACATATTGCCGAATGCTGCCATCCCGGCGAATCAATAAATGCGCGGACACCTTAAGTTGGTGTATGTCTTGGAAGTAAGGATGGTCGTTTGGGTTCAGGCAGTTGCAAAACAATTGGTCGATATAGTCGCCCGCGAATTGCTCAGGCGGCAGGCTGATGCAATGGATAACCAATAAGGAAACATCTTCGGGGTCCGGTCTGTCGTCGCAGTTCGGCGAAGCGACCTGGCAGGCGCTACTCAAGTAGTGATCGCGAATTATCATGATTTTCAAGCTTTGTCAGTGATGCGGTATTTTATAAGCTTTGCCACCCCCCCTATACTTTTACTTGCCTCACATTGGTCAGAGTTTGGCACGGCTGTCACCGCATGCGGTTTATAATTACTCTCCCTGTTCATCGTCCATCACACGCCCATGCAACCAAATTCCACAGAAATCGCGCTTTATCTGGCTGAAGATATCGGTAGCGGCGATATTACCGCCAGCATCGTCTCAGCCGATACTCAAGCCAATGCCGCAGTGATAACTCGCGAACCCATGGTGCTGTGCGGTAGAGCTTGGTTCGATGAGGTGTTTCGACAATTAAGCCCCCAGGTAATGGTCGATTGGCAATGCAGTGAAGGCGAACGTGTCGCAGCGAACACCGTACTTTGCAAGTTGCGCGGTCCGGCTCGGGCCTTGCTGACGGGCGAGCGCACGGCGTTGAATCTGCTGCAAACCTTATCCGCGACGGCGACCATCGCCCGCCGCTATGCGGATGCCGTGGCGGGTACAGGCTGTAAGGTATTAGATACCCGTAAAACCCTGCCCGGTTTACGTTTGGCGCAAAAATATGCAGTCAAATGCGGAGGCTGTTTCAATCATCGCATCGGTTTATTCGACGCCATCTTGATCAAGGAAAACCATATTATCGCGGCCGGCTCAATTGCCAACGCGGTCAAGCTGGCCAGAGACTATGGGAATGTGCCGGTCGAAGTGGAGGTGGAAACTCTTGACGAGTTTGCCCAAGCATTTGCCGCGAAACCGGATCGCATCATGCTGGATAATTTTTCACTCACCGATATGCGCACAGCGGTACAACAAAACCAGGGACTACTCGAACTGGAAGCATCGGGCAATATTACTTTGGACAATATCCGAACCGTGGCCGAAACCGGGGTGGACTTTATCTCGATAGGCGCGTTAACGAAGAATGTTGCTGCAGTCGATCTGTCGATGCGCATTGAGATGCGCATCGATTAAGCTCATGCTGGTGCGCTCAGTTGACAGCGTTCAGCATCTCGTTTTCGTATAAGCGTAGTTTTTTCCAGTTGGCGAATTTGCTGTCGTCGAACGGCGCATCGTGGTCGATCGCATGCTCGTAGCAGCTCCGAAATAGGCGCGCAGTGCGAAAGGCATGCAATTCGTCGTCGGCGGTTACCGTGTCTACATTGCCCACTTGGAAGGTTTTATTCCGGGACTTTCCATCTTTCACCCAAAACACCGTATAGCAAAGATAACTTTTGTCTTTGCGGTGATCGAACTTGATGGTTCTGGACACACCGGTTACGCCGGTAGTCGTTTTGTTTTTGGGTGGTTTCAGGAAGCGAGTCTTGCTGCCTTTTAATACCACCAGCATCTGATCGCGCCAAGTAATCGCGGCTTTCAGCGACTTGGTTTTGCTGCCCCAGAGCTTGTGAGAAAAATAACGGCTGCTCTCCTTGCCACGCCGAACAATACGAACTTGAAAACCGAAAGTATCGGGTTCTGTAATGTGTTTTACTTTTGCCATTTGACGTACCCTAAAAAATTCACCAAAGGTCTGCATAGTGAATTTAAGCATCGCGAAGCACGCAGACCGCCTGTTAATTGTGTAAGCTATGGATTACAAATTAGCGCGAAATCGACCGTCTTGCAAGCGGAATTTAAGGGGATTATTGGGCAAATACCAACTAAATTCGTGTAGAATAAGCGCCAGCCTTCTCGCAGAGGCGCAAACATGCTCTTAACCTTTTGTTTTATAAAAAATTTTGGAGAAAATTGATGAGCGTTTTAGTAGGTAAGCAAGCCCCTGACTTTACAGTTCCTGCGGTATTAGGCGATGGTCAAATTGTTGATTCATTCAGTTTCTCAGCGGCCACTAGCGGCAAATACGCAGTACTTTTCTTTTACCCATTGGATTTTACATTCGTTTGCCCAAGCGAATTGATTGCCTTGGATCATCGGATCGACGAATTTAAAAGCCGCGGTGTTGAAGTGATTGGTGTTTCTATTGACTCACACTTTACCCACAACGCTTGGCGTAACACTCCTGTTAACCAAGGCGGTATCGGTCCTGTCCGTTATACTCTGGCTGCCGACCTGAAACACACTATTGCCCAAGATTACGACGTAGAGTCCGCTGGTGGCGTGGCTTTCCGCGGTAGTTTCTTGATCGACAAAGCCGGTGTCGTCCGCCATCAAGTTGTCAACGACTTGCCACTGGGTCGTAACTTTGACGAAATGCTGCGCATGGTTGACGCGCTGCAATTCCACGAAGAGCATGGCGAAGTTTGCCCAGCCGGTTGGAACAAAGGTGATGCGGGTATGAATGCCAACCCAGCGGGCGTGGCTGAATATCTGAGCAAAAATGCTGACAAACTGTAAGCATTAGCTTTACTCTGAGACAAGGCGCATTATCTAGACAATGCGCCTTTTTTATTGCCTGAATTTTCTCTGTTTCTCGCCCCATGACTGCGAATTCAGTGTGGCGCTAATTCCATTAATCGCCGCTCGGCATTTTTTATATCCGTTACCGCTATGGTTTAAATAGCCCACTAAACGGGTTTTTTGAACCAAGTCATTGGTCTTAACCCTCCCCCTTGCCTATTGTGACTAAGTTAGTGCGCACTGGTGTACATGGCATGTTTCTCGCTGACGACAAACAAGTTTGGAAAGTTCTTTCCGGATTAAAGTCCCACGCTTTGTTCTACGACTGATCAAACAATGATTGACGAACGTTTGCGCTCCACTTGGCTAAGCGCAAAAAGAACGGATTTACAAAAATGCAGAGCACAAGGCACAGTAATATTGATACGATATTATGTAGGCGGTAGTTAACCCCCATTTACTTAAGGGAGATCGTTCTTTTGAACATTGTGCAACTTTCCGGCCTTCACCGTAAAAATGGCATCCACATAAAAATAATAATTCATGCGCATCAATTTCATAGTTTCGATACTCGTAGCAAGCTTTTTAATCGGTTGCTCCGCCCCACCCGACAAGCACCCGGCAAATCAAAAAGCCTCCAACACGTCTGCTGAAGAACTTAAGACAACAGACAATGACTAACATGCTGGGTTGATTTCAATTCCAGCCGAATCAAGGCCTTATATCAGCGTGGCCACGGTCACGCCGCAAAATTTCTCGGCGATGGTGCAAGCGCCGTCGCATGTCGAATTTAGAACCAAAGCCTTATCCGCGGTGAGCGCGGTGGTGACCGGACGGCTGAAAAAAATCAATGTACAGGTCGGTGACCGCGTCAAAGCAGGCACACCGATTGCCGTTCTGGAAAGTGCTGACGCCGCCAAGATGCGAGCAGAGGTTGCAGAATCGAAAGCCGAGCTGCAACGTGCCGAAGACCGTATGCGTCGCCAGGACATCATGCAAAAAAGCGGTGTGGGCCTAGCAGTGGAGCGCGCGGAAGCCGATGTGCAATTGCGCGAAGCGCGTGCCGACTATCAGCGCAGCCAGCAAGCCTTGCGGATGATAGGGGATGGTACGGATCAAGCGGTGGTATTGCGCGCGTCCGAAGATGGCGTGGTTTTGCAAATTAAGTCCTCAGTGGGTTCGGCGTTGGCAGCCGGCGAAACCATCATCGAAATCGGCGAGCCGCAGTCCTTGTGGATCGTTGCCGATGTATTCGATAACGATTTGCCGCTGATCCAAAAAGGTGCCAAAGCGACATTACAGATCAGCGCCTTGTCCGAACCGGTAACCGGCCGGGTAGTGGCGGTCAGCGCGGCGATGCAATCCGATTTGCGCCGAGGCGCGGTGTATATCGAATTCGACAACCCCAATCTAGTGTTAAAACCGGGTATGTTTGCCAAAGGCCTGATTGAGGCCGCCGGCCCGCATCGTATCGTTTTACCCACTACCGCAGTGGTGATTCGAGACAAGAAGCACACCATGGTTTACGTGGAAACCGGCGATGGCTGCTTCGAGCCAAGGCAGGTTTTGATAGGACAGGCACGCGACGGCCAGGTGCCGGTGCTGGATGGGCTTAAAGATGGCGAAAAAGTGGTGGTTTCCGGCGCGTTGCTGCTCGATTCCTCCGCATCCATGCTGCTGTAATCGGGGGGACTAATGCTGCGCCCCTTGATTGAACATTGCGTTCACCGCCGTCTGGTCGTGATTACCGTGGCGGTGATCATCGCTATTTTCGGTATCCATGCATTTATGGAAACACCTATAGAAGCCTACCCGGATGTGACCAATACCCAGGTGACCGTCATTACCTTGATGCCCGGCTATGCCCCGGAAGAAGTCGAGCGACAAGTCACTGTGCCCTTGGAAAGGGTATTGAACGGCACGCCGAATATGCTGCAGATGCGCAGCCAAAGCCTGTTCGGCTTGTCTTTGGTGACCATCACTTTTGAAGACCACATCGACAGTTTTCATTCCCGTACCGAAATATCTCAGCGCATCTCCGGCGCGGAATTACCCAGCAGCGTCACGCCGGTATTGGCGCCGGACTACACGCCTTTGGGCGAAATCTATAAATTTACCCTGACCAGCGACCGGCATTCGCTCTACGAACTGCGTTCGGAAATGGAATGGAACGTGTCGCGAAAATTGCGCCAAGTGCCAGGGGTTGCGGATGTACTGACCTTCGGCGGTTACTACAAGGAATTTCATATCCAAATCGATCCGACTCGCGTCGAGTCGGTAGGCTTGACGCTGGAAGACATCGGCCTGGCCGTGGAAAAGTCCAACAAAAATGTCGGCGCCGGATTTTTGAGTTATGGAGATCAGGAAATGGTGGTGCGCGGCGTAGGCAACCTGGTGACCGCGGACGATATCAAAAAAATTGTATTGAAAAATCACGAAGGTACGCCCGTCACCGTCGGCGATGTCGGCCGCCTGGTGCAATCCTACACGCCACGGCGTGGCACGGTGGGTTTGGACGAACACAAAGACGTGGTGGAAGGTATCGTACTGCTGCGGCGCGGCCAGAACCCGTCGCGAGTGTTGGATGCCTTGCACGAGAAAGTCGCGGAATTAAATGGCGGCATTTTGCCGGTTGGGATGAAAATCGTGCCGTTTCTGGATCGTTCGGAATTGGTTAGTAGCACGCTGCATACCGTGTTCGACTACTTGCTGCACGGCTTTGCACTGGTGGTGGGCGTGGTTTGGTTGTTTCTGCGCAGTATTCGCGGCTCGTTAATTGTCGCGACGGTGATTCCGTTGTCGTTGCTGGTGGCTTTCTTAGGTTTGTACCAGCTCGGCATGCCGGCCAATTTGATTTCGATGGGTGCGATTGATTTCGGCATTATTCTCGATGGCGCGGTAGTGCTGATGGAAAACGTCATGCACCAGGCTCAACACCGCAAGCCAAAGTCGCGGAGGGAAATGCTGCACCTGATTGCCGATGCAGCGGTAGATGTAGCCAAGCCAGCGTTTTTTGCAATGTTGATTATCATCGCCGCGTTGATTCCGGTGTTTACACTGGAGCGCGTGGAAGGCCGGATATTTCGGCCGCTGGCGATGACCTATAGTTTTGCGTTATCTGGCGGCTTAATCTTTGCGCTGCTATTGGTGCCGGCCTTGTGCGCCACCTTCATTCAGCCCAAACATGCCTTGGTCGCAGAACCCAAGTTTTTGGAACGTTTACGGGACTGGTATTCCCGTTTATTGGCGCAGGTGCTGAGTAAAAGGCTGATGGCTTTAAGCTTTGCCGGCGTCTTGCTGTTTGCCGGCGGCTTGGCCGGTGCCGGACTGGGTACCGAGTTCCTGCCGGAACTGGACGAAGGCGACATCCATGTATTTGTGGAAATGCCGCCGAGTATTTCGCTGGATAAAGGTCAGGAAATTCTATTGGATATGCGTCAGCGCTTGATGAAATTTCCAGAGGTGCTGGGCATTTTAAGCCAGCAAGGCCGTTCCGAGGACGGCACCGACAACGAAGGCGTGAACATGAGCGAAACCTTCGTACATCTCAAGCATCATGAGCAATGGCGACCGGGCTGGCATAAAGAAAAGCTGGTCGATGCGATGCGGACTTCTCTGGAAGAAATACCGGGCGTGCGATTCAATTTCTCACAACCGATCAAGGACAACGTCGAGGAAGCAGTGAGCGGCGTGCGCGGCAAAGTGGTCTTGAAAATCTACGGCCCCGATCTGGAAAAAATGCGCACCACGCTGGAAGATATCAAACTCTTGCTGGCCAAGGTGGATGGGGTGATTGATTTGGATCTTTACCGTGAATCGCGGGTGCCGCAACTGCAGATCAAGCTGGACCGTGCCGCCTTGGCCCGCAACAGTTTTGACGTGGATAGAGTGCAAGACACTATTGAAATCGGCATGGCAGGCCGGATAGTCTCCGAATTGTGGCAAGGGGAGCGGCCGGTGCCGATACGCTTGATCTTGCCGGAGAACGAACGCGGCGACATCGAAAAAATCGGCAATCTGAACGTGGTCAACCCTTCCGGTGCTTATATTCCCTTGCGGGATTTGACCACTATCGATATTGCGCAAGGCCGCACCTCCATTGAACGTGAAGCCAATAGCCGTTACATGGCCTTGAAGTTTAACGTGGAAGGCCGCGATTTAGGCTCGGTCGTACATGAAACCATGGAACTGGTCGCCGCTAATATCAAAGTGCCGGAAGACCATTTCCTGAGCTGGGGCGGCGAGTTCGAAAATCAACAACGGGCGATGGCCAGATTGGGCGTGGTGGTGCCGATCGCGGTATTGATCGTGTTAGGCTTGTTGTACAGTGCCTTGCAATCCGGGCGTAGCGCGGCAGCAATTTTGATCGCCACACCGTTTGCGATGACTGGCGGCGTGTTTGCGCTGATGGTCACTAATATTCCGCTGTCGGTGAGTGCGGCCATTGGCTTTATCGCTCTGTTGGGCCAAGTCTGTCTGATGGGCTTGCTGGTGCTGAGCGCGACCGAGGAAATGCGCCGCGGCGGCATGGAGTTATTGGCGGCGATCAAGGAGGGCGCGACGCAACGTTTGCGTCCGGTATTGATGGCCTCGCTGTTGGCTTTGCTGGGTTTGTTGCCGATGGCCTTTTCCACCAGCATCGGTAGCGAAACCCAGCGGCCGTTTGCGGTGGTGATCGTCGGCGGGATGTTGACCACCTTTTTGGTGGCGATGTTTATTTTGCCGGTGATTTATTCTTTCGTGACCAGCAAACAAATCCTCACGCCCGAAGAGGCCGACGAATTATTGGATAGCCAAGTATGAATCCCAAAGCCAGCCTGATTTTGCTGATTTCCTTGTTAGCCAGCCCGTTTAGCTATGCCGATTCCGAGACGGCAAGCCAAGCTTTGCCGGAAACGGTGACGATTCGGGATTTGCTGCAAATCGTCCGCGAGAAAAGCCCCAGATATGCATTAGCTCGTAGCCAAATCGAAGCAGCCGAAGCAGAGGTGGTTGCGGCAGATGTATTGCCCAATCCCAAAATCAGTTACGGCCGTTTCGATCAAGCTGGTGGACGCCGCAATACCCAGTTCGACGGTCCGTCACAACAAAACATCACCGTCGAAGTGCCGATGCTGCTGGCGGGACAGCGCGGCGCGCGCAAGGATAGCGCCGAACGGCAGCTCGATGTCGCGGCAGCTCGCGTCGAGGTTGACTATAACCAGTTGATTCGCGAATCCTGGCGGCTGTTTGCGCAATTACTGGCCAATCAGCAGCGGGTGTCGGTGCTGGATGAGGCCCGGTTGGAATTGGAGCGCTTGCAAACCATCATCTCCGGCAAACAAAACGCCGGCACCGCCAGTCAATACGATGTGCTGCGCATCACTCAGGAAGTGAAGAGCCTAAATACCCGTCTGGAAAATGCCCAAACCAATATGACCAGCACCATTGGCGAACTGGCGAGTTTGCTGGGCTTCCCCAACTGGAAGCCGCAAGCCAGCGGTACGCTGGAGCCGATTGGCGTGTCGGCGGACGTGGATAAGTTATGGCAACAAGCCGAGCAGCATAATCCAGACCTGGAAACGGCGCGCCGGGAAATGATCGCGGCGGACTCCGGATTGGAAAAAGCTGAGCGGGAACGCTGGCCGGTACCGTCATTAATGTTCGGTACGGCTTTCACCGATAAACCGTATGGCAACACCACATTCGCCGGGGTATCGATCGATCTGCCGATTTTTGATCGCGGTCAAGGCGGCATGGCCCGTGCGGCAGCCGAAGTGCATGCCAGCCAATTAAAGCGCGAATTGCTGATGTCAGCCACTCGCCAAGAATTGGAACGCGCGGTCGATGTGCTGGCAAGACGGCGGGCGACGCTAGCAAAGGCCGAAAAAGAAGTGGTAGCGCCGTTACCCACTTTAAAGCAAATGGCCGAAGATGCCTATCGTTTAGGGCAAACCGGTCTTATTGAGTTATTGGATTCATCGCGCACCCGTACCGAAATCAAGTTGAATCATTTAGAGTTGATTCAAAATGAAATCGAAGCAGAATTGGATGTCATGAATGCCTCGGGCTTGTTGGCGGTTTATTTCGAAAACCCGGCATGACGCTGCCGGTTTTGCATGCTTATCGGGTTCTATCAAGCTTGCGGTAGCCTATGGCTTCGCTGAGGTGGGAGATTTCGATATTCTTTGAATTCGCCAGATCGGCAATCGTGCGCGCCAGCTTCAAAATCCGGTGGTAAGCCCGGTGCGACAGGCCGAATTTTTCCAGCGCTTGTTCCAACAACTGATGACCGGCTTCGGACAAGGTGCAGATAACCTTCACCTCGGCGGCGCTTAGTCCGGCATTGGCTTTGCCTTGGCGGCGGTAAGCAATGTCGCGGGCTGCGACGACGCGCTGCCGAATCGTTTCGCTGGTTTCTTCACCCGCCGCCGAGCCTTTCCTCAGTACCTCCAGCGCAACGCGCGGCACTTCCATATGCATGTCTATCCTGTCCAGCAAAGGCCCGGAGACCCTAGCGCGATAGCGGGCCACTTGTTCGGAGGTGCAGCGGCAACGGCCGGAAGCATCGCCTAAATAGCCGCAGGGACACGGATTCATCGCCGCGATCAACTGAAAACTGGCCGGAAAATCGGCTTGGCGGTTGGCACGCGAAATCGTGATATGGCCGGTTTCCAAGGGTTCGCGCAGCACTTCCAGGACCTTTCTATCGAACTCCGGCAGTTCGTCCAAAAATAGCGCGCCGTTGTGCGACAAGGATATTTCGCCGGGCTTAGGGTTGCTGCCACCTGTAAACCAGATCGCTTTATGCGACTATTTTGATTTATAGGGGTGTAAAATGCGACTCGTGAATTCATGGCTAAAAATTGAAAAATCATCCGGAGCTGTTCGGCGCATTCCAACGAATGTGCGAAGCCTTACCGGGAACGTTAACGGACAGGAGTTCGAGTCCTCTCTCGAACGAGACCTGCTGTTGCTCGTTCATTGGGACTACGGCGTAGATTGGTACCAGAGTCAGCCAGTCAAAATCGATTACCTAGATGCGTTAGGTGAGCGAAGGAGCTACACACCAGATTTGTTAGTAACTTATCGAACTGATGGTGCTCATGGAATCGAACAGGGAGGCGCTCGTAGACCATTATTGTGCGAAGTTAAATATCGTAGTGATTTACGGAAACAGAAGGACTTGCTTAAGCCAAAGTTTAAAGCCGCACGCGCTTACGCCAAAAGTCAAAACTATGAATTCCGGGTACTCACCGAGCGAGAGATCAGGACTGATTACCTAAAAAACGTTCAATTTTTATGGTCTTATCGCCACGCCTATTTCCATGAGCATCACTATGAGAAGTTAATAGAGGTTTTGGAAGAGTTAGGCGAAACCAGCATATCAAAATTACTAGAGGTTTGTTATTCGTCCAGAGAACTACGGGGTGAAGCTTTATGGACACTTTGGTGCATGATTTCTCGATTATGGGTGAAATGCGATTTAACAATTCCTTTATCAATGCAGTCTGTGATATGGGTTGTGAGTGATGAGTAAGCTTGCAAGACTACGAATTCTTCCGGGTGCAGTTGTTTATTTTGAATCGGTACGTTACCAGGTAATTGATTTAGTAAGCGCCACTTATCTAATGGTTAAAAATGATGAAGGCAAAACCAAAACGGTTAAAGCCAGCGACGTAGTTCCAGATCTGAAACAGCCAGTAGCGCCCCTGCCGGATTTAGGAATAATCGGCGCTGACAAATGGGAGAGAGCACTTGAAATCTATTCCGCTATAGAGCCGCTACTTGCATTAGGCAACAACGGGCGCACTAGGGCAGATGTAAAAAAGGTTGCTGATGCAGTGGATAGGAATATTGCTACCGTGTATCGCTGGATCGACGATTACGAGTCAACGGGGCTGCTTTCATCTTTAATCAGAAAAGCCCGAAAAGATACTGGTTCCAAGCGGCTTAACCCTCAGGTGGAAGAAATTATCCAACAGGTGATCAACGAGCTATATATGGACCCTCAGCGCCGAACCATCACCAAGATTGCAAAAGAGGCACGCAAAAGATGCAAACAAAAAGGTCTTCAAGAACCAGACCCTGAGACCGTAAGCAATAGGATATTGGAAATTAGCGAAGAGCAACGGATGCGCCGCCGTCGCGGTTCTAAAGCGGCGGCAGAACATTTTGATCCTATACAGGGCTCGTTTCCTGGCGCAGATTTCCCCTTGGCGGTTGTCCAAATTGACCATACGCCCATGGACGTTATCTTAGTCGATGACGTGAGTCGATTACCTATTATTCGACCCTTTCTAACGATCGCTACCGATGTGTATAGCAAAATGTGCGTCGGCTATTACATGTCGCTCAACCATCCCGGCGCACTCGCGACTGGAATGTGCCTGTCCAGAGCTATCTTAGGAAAAGAGTCGTTGCTAATGGCGCTCGGATTGGATGATATGTCATGGCCGTGTTGGGGAGTAATGACCCGCATTCACTCGGATAATGCAAAAGAATTTCGGGGCAATCTTCTGGGATTAGCAGCGAAGCAATACGGCATTATCGTCGAACGACGCCCCAGAGGAAGACCCCACTATGGAGGACATGTCGAACGGGCTTTTCGTACATTTATGCACGAGGTACATAACGAGCTTCCCGGTACAACGTTCTCAAGCGTCAACGAGAAATTGGAATATGACTCGGAAGGCAAAGCTGTAATGACATTCGATGCCCTTGAAAAGTGGTTTACGCTTTTTCTGCTAGGTGTGTACCATCAATCTCCACACGCCGGAAATGATGGCCTGCCGCCAATTGTAAAATGGGATAGGGGCATTTATGGAACAGACAATGGAATTGGTACAGGAATTCCTATGCGGGTTCCTGATGAAGAGCGGCTGCGATTAGATTTTATGCCGATCATTACGCCTATGCCGACAGTTCAACGATATGGAATCCAATTCAACAGCGTCCAGTATTGGTGTGATGCGCTTAGATATTTCATTAGTGACGAAGATTCCAAGCTAGGTACTGGCAAGGCGAGGTACGTTTGCCGATATGACCCCCGCAACCTCAGCAAGATATGGATGTTCGACCCTAAATCTGAGAAATATATCGAGGTTCCCTATAGAGATTTATCTCGCCCTCCAATTAGTTTGTGGGAGCTCAAAGAAGCCAAACGTCAACTTAAGAAGGAGTCCATAGCGTCGACGAACGAGGAATTGATATTCAAAACTGTCGATAGGATGCGTGCTTTGGTTGCGGATGAAGCTCAGCAAACGAAGGCGGCTAGGGTGAAACGACAAAAACAAAAACAGTGGGGTTCGGCATCCAAAGCTTCCTCAGAAAATTCAAAAACGTCCAACAAGGAATCTCCACAGACGGAAAGCTTTCCAGAGTTTGAAGAGTTTATCCCGTTTGATGGGATCAGGGAGGCTGAATGAGCGGGAATAATAGGCGACTGTCCCAACGGGCGGTGGAATTATTGAACTCGTCTGACGAGGAGCGACTTACCCACATCGATAAGCCTTTTTTTATTCCGTATCAAAGGGCCTCCGAGTTATTGGCCGAGATGGAAGATTTATTAGAGCATCCCAAAGTTAACCGAATGCCTAACTTCTTAATCGTAGGCCGGTCAGATAATGGCAAAACCGAAGTTTTGAGAGAGTTTTTAAAGCGTCACCCGGCAGAAGATCGTTGCGGATATGACACGGCGTATGCGCCGGTTATTTATATTCAATCACCACCGGGGCCGAGCGAGCATATTTTTCTAAATAACTTATTGATGTTATTGGGGGCAGTAGTCAAACCGAATGATTCTTCCGACCGAAAATTGTTGCAGTTGCTGGCAATACTACCCAGACTCCAGACAAAAATACTGATGGTCGATGAGTTAAATGCGCTACTGGCGGGTAGCGCAACAAAGCAACGATTTATGCTCAATATGTTGAAGTTTATCAGTAATGAATTACAAATCTGCATTGTCGCTGCGGGCACGTTGGAGGCAGAACACGCCATTCGTAGCGACGCTCAGTTGCAAAGCCGTTTTCCTTTACGGACGTTACCTCGCTGGCAACAAGGCGAGGACTTTCGAAGATTACTTTACAATTTTGAATATATTCTTCCCTTGAAATTGCCGTCAGAAATATATAAAGGCGAAATAGCAAGTAAACTATATGGTCTTAGCGAAGGCGTTATCGGTGAGGTCGCGAAAATATTACGCAGTGCGGCGAAACAGGCCATAAAAAATGGCGAAGAGCGCATCAGCATGGAAGTTATTACAAGCTGCCCCTATGTTTCTCGTAAGGGAAATATCGATATCGAGTTGCTATGACATGTTATCCGGACTCAGTGGTGCGTTATTACCGGTACATCTTCAGCCCAAAGACGACGAATTGCTCAGCTCATGGATTATTCGATTAGCACATGCGCATGGTATTAAGATCCAGACAATGTCAGCCATGTTGTTTGGGCAAAATACAAACATCTGGAATAGGGACTTAGATCAGCTTGCACCGTTGGAAGATTTGAAAATATTATCGACGGTTTCCGGGGCATCATTAGATCGTATTGAACAAACTACGCTACGAAGTTTAGAGGGAACCCTTTTCGAACGTCACACGCCAAACGGCATGTGTCGATGGATAATTCCAATCGGTATTTTTCATCGCTCCCGGCGCCGACCTGGGCTTATGTTTTGCCCCAAATGCCTCCAAGAAGATATCGAGCCCTTTTTTCGACGGACATGGCGCTTGGCTTTTGCGACTTTGTGTACAAAGCATCGTTGCTATCTTTTGGATACCTGCCCGAATTGCAAATCGCCACTGGCCCCGCATCGCTCGGACATGCAATCGAGAGCTGTGTTTCCAGTGGCCGGGCTTAATGTTTGTTGCTGGAAATGTGGCTTTGATTATCGAAACCCAATAGCGTTATTGCATTCAGTACCAGAAGAGTCGATCGTGACTTTCCAGGCCAAACTGGAAAATGCAATAAAAAATGGCTTTACTCAGTGGGCCGACAATCAAAACATGCATTCCCTTTCGTACTTTGAAGGCTTGAGAGCCTTGATTGCCGGTATTACATCAAAACAGACACTGGAGCGACTAAATAAATCGAAATTAATCGATACGACTAGTTTGGTTGGCTGGCCAAAAAATGGATTGGAAATTGCTGATTTATCAGAACGTCGAGCAGTATTTGCCGTGTTAGCTGAAATCTTATATGAGTGGCCGGAAAGGCTTGTTGCTCTAATCACCGAATGTAAGTTGAGGTATTGTGATTTGAAGGGCGATGCCGAACACTTATCGTTCTGGTATGACAATGTAATTCAGCGCGAAGCAGGGGCTGCATGCATAGCAACTAGCCACGACGAGCGTCAGTCGATTATCGACGTTGTGACAACTCGACAAGGCACGTTTAGCGCATTAAAAGCCAAAAAATTATTTGGACGAAAATTATGTGTGCCACCCGCACAACCAATTTCAGATGAAATATACGAGGCAGTGCTGACGAGCATAGATAAGCAAATCGAAGGCGTTCTCGATGAGACGGCCCGGGCTTGTTTGATCCGGGATAAACTGATGTTCGTAGCAGGCCGAATCTTTAAACTTAGTCAAGACGAACTAGCGAACTTCACACTAGAACAAATACGGAGGATTAGCCCAGAAAATGATGTCTTTAACGGTTACGGATTTGCCACTACCCCCGCACAAATTAGAGGGCAACTTGAGTGGTATTGGAACGAAATAAGACCTATACTTCAGCCGTTAGATCATGTTCGCCAGGTATTTACGTCTTCGATAACCAAACGAGGATTGCGTCGAAGCGCCATAGGTCTTCGGTTCAGAGAGGCCATAACCTCTGCTGGTTTGGATCAAAAAAATGTATGTTACGGGATTTGGAAGCGTTAGATTGATTTACTCGAAATTTCCTGCGAAGGCAGCGTGAAACACAATGGCATAATTTCTCGATTTGTAATGATTGCTTTAATCCTGGCCGTTCACTATCAAGGGGCTGCGCATCCAGGAAAAGTAGACACTGAAGGATGTCACACTAATCGGAAAACAGGGCAATATTATTGCCATTCATCTCAAGCCGCCCAATCGCCTAGATCAAACGCCAAAGCGTTCAAATCATATCAGCAACGCTATTTATTACAAAAACATCCGGCATCAGCTATCTTGATCTTTCGGACAAATTCAGAAGGATATGAACGGTACTGCACTTAATCTTAAGAAATTTCGTAACCTAAAGCATTCTGAAGATTTATTGAGTTTGGATTGGTTTGGTGGGATTTCGCCCAATAGCGATGAAACAGACAACCCACTCATCGAATGTTTTTTTACGCCAACCACCCCGGGTACTTTTCAAAGAGCGTATATAGGTCAAATCCGTGCTGGTATTGCAGTGGGTTATCTTCCATCCCTTTTTCTAGGTCAGTTTTTTAGAAATGGTAAGCATGTGCCATTAAGTCAGTGGCAGCAATCAGAAACCATTACCTTTGAGTTAGATACATCAGATTTGGAAGCGGTGAAAGACGCTACTCTCCATGACGCGAATTTGGCAGATCAATCAAAACTACTAGCAAGCCATTTTAGCGATATTAGAAAACGATCGGGAATCAAATTACTTAATGGTCTTCTAGTTAAGTCAGATAGAGAGAGTGCTGCACGATTTATTCTGAAAAATGGACCAACTCCAATGTCGGCAATAATTCACGATATGGAGTTAATTAGATTTTATTTTACTAATTCGGCTTTTTCCAGCAAGCAAATTTTTAATGGTGCTTTTCAAAAAGAAGAGTTATACGTGCGCGTTTTTAATAGAATCCATGAGCACCCTTGGTTTGATACGTCCAACAAGTCAGGACGGTTTGTATACCGACATGGATATAAACAAGCTGATGCTCCAATACTTGGAAGAATTCTTTTCGAACCGAATGGATTAGCGTTAAAAGCTGTCCAAAGAGTTTTTAAACAGATCACGGTCGATCGGATCAATTATTCTGATGGATGGCTTGGCTTTCCAAGAACTGATTTTCCGTTTAATGGGAAAACGCGGCTCAAACTCAAAGGCCGTAGACTAAAAACACAAGATGGTTTTATTTTTTTGGCGTGTCAGATTATCGGTTGCTCTGGCCCGTTTCCGTTCGCAAATTTGAGCTACAGTGACGAAATATGTCCTGGGGGAGCACCTCCGCCAGAAAATGCTCCAGTAGCCTTTCCTGGGGCAAATACGCTTGTCCATGGCCCCGCCAACGATGATCCCCAAGATCAGCATGGAGAAAGTGTTAGCGATGAACCGCCACTAAGTAATGCTATTCAAATAACCTCCGAACTTGATTATCGAGAATTTGAGGGGCTTCGTGGTGTAAAACTGAAGCATGAAAAATTGCGGGATAGTACCCACCAATCAGAATTTAAGAATCAGGAATATGACGATAGTTTAGTGAATGCCAGTACAGGTGGCGGTGTGTCAGGCAATAGCTCCGCCGTTGGTCAAGAGTTTTCAACACAACAACGGCCTCAATCGACTGTCTCCCCGGATTTGGAGACCTTTGTCAAAATTATTAATGATCTTAGAAAGATAAGGCCAACCTGGAAGATAAAAACTATTTGCGTTGGCAACGGAATGGAAGAAGAGGGAGAATGGTTTTCCTTTTTTCCGAAAGTGCCCTGTAAACAACGTAAGCGCATGATGCGACAGTTTTCATTTATGGATAAAGATAAGTTTATCCGTAGAAAATTTCTATGTGTTGAGATAAATGTAGATAAAAGATATTTATATATCTTTGAAGCGCAACGAAGGCTGAGAGATACGCCCCCGGCGGATGAAAAATCCTCTCCATATAAAGAGGATTTGCCTATATTACTACTTCGCGGAATAGGATATGAGGAAGTTTTAGGGGATGACTTTATTGAAATCCTTAAGTTGACCGTCAAAAATGAGACCTGGCCAGACGGTAGCGACCTAACGCATTTTGTTAAGGACTATACCGTTCACGGAATGGGGGCGCAATCGGTGCATGCGGTAGTGGTCAGGATTCTTGAGCTCATAGACCGTAATTTGTTATGAGATAAAATTTGGCAAAATTGTATTTATGCCAAAATATTAAGAAATAACATGAAAGAATCACCTAATGTGCCAAATAAAAGTAAAAAACAGATTCTCAACGTAGATGTATCTTGACTCAATTACTTGGCAGAATCACGCCTGAAAACAGACATTCTGAATTTAGTTGGGGTAAACAAGTTGGAAAAGAAGTTATTGAATAACCTGAGATGCCAGATATTTACCAGAAATAGGCTTGTGCTGGGTCGCAGCATAAATGTCCATGGCAATAGAGGCGAATTGTCTTAATCGATGCTACCCGTCGGTCAACGCACATCCCATTACCAAAAATATCATTCAATATTAAGTGCCCCCGACTTGAGGTGAGCATTGGCTACACCTTTGCCCCCCATAAGTTTTGAATACCCCCTAAAAGAGCACTCGCCAGACGATTGGTTCACTCCGTTTTGATTTAAATAGTTGATAGGTAACGCCGCTTCCCAGTGGGAATCTTTTATTCTCGCTTTAAGCGGTTCAGAAAGAATCCATCTATTTGGGATTATCGAATCAGAAGATAGGGAACTATAAGTTCTCACTTGAACTCAACAGAGAATGCACAAGTTATTGATATTTATATCAATATCAACATGGCACATTCAATGCATTTTACATCTTCGTCGGGCTACCACGGCCACGGCCAACAAAATGGGTACGGGCAGGCTACTTGGACGTACCCAAAAACTAATAACCAATTCAGGAGATGTTTATGTCATCGTTAAAAGACCAACTAACCACCCGTATCGCGGCCTATGATCATTGGGCCTCTCGTCGTCAATATGGGCCAGATGGTCACAACGACCGTAGTCTATGGGTTCTTGCTTGTATGGACGAGCGTCTGCCGGTTGATGAAGCCCTCGGAATCAAGGTGGATTCGCCGGTCGGCGGTGGTGATGCTCACTGTTTCCGTAATGCGGGTGGGATTGTTACCGATGATGCAATTCGTTCAGCGATGCTGACATGCAATTTCTTTGGGACCAAGGAAATTGTTATCGTTCAACACACTCAATGCGGCATGCTTTCCGCTAACGCGAACGATTTGGAAAAGATGCTTCGTGCTAGAGGAGTCGATATTGATTCATTAACGCTGGACCCGACTTTGTCAGAGCTTAAACTCGATAAAGGCGCTTTCGCTAAATGGATTGGCATGATGGATGATGTTGACGAAACCTGCATTAAAACTGTTGAAACATTCCGTAACCATCCATTAATTCCGAAAGATGTCTTGATTAGCGGTTGGGTATGGGAAGTCGAAACTCGCCGTCTGCGTGCTCCAACTTTTGATGCGCAAAAACGAGCTCGCACGGATGTCACTGCTGCTCAATTCGGTGTTACCGCCAAGCAGCCTTCTCGCTGGTCAGCCTAACCCTGATCGGGAAAACAACTGATCTGCTTCAATCTCGGAGCACTTTCCCGGGCGCAAGCCCGGGATCGATCAAAACCCATGCGTACTTTTTTTGCGCCTTAAACATTGGAGTTAATGTTCTATGCCAACTTATGATTACCATTGCGAAAACTGCGGCTCTGATTTGGAATTTCGCCATTCCGTCAACAGTAATGCGCCCGAATGCCCCCAGTGCGGCAGCATCATGGAAAAAAGAATTTTATCGGCGCCTGCCGTTCACGGTTACATGGCTGTAGGCAGAAACCAAGCAATGGCTTCGCTTCAACGCCCGCTCGACGAGGCTAGTCATCGTCATGGCCCAGGATGTGGATGTTGCGGGGGCCATCATCACGCATCTAGCAGCACGACATCCTCTTCATCTGCCGCTTGATGCGGCGTCTGGATCGCATCACTGGTTAGAGAATAATTCAGGCCAACCTCCCATGAGCACACTCGTTTGGATCATCATTTTCACCCTAACTGGAGGCCTGCTCAGCGTCGGCGCGGCAGGCTTATTTTTACTGATTCCAAATCGCTACCACCCACGAATCTTACCTCATGGGCTCAGTTTCGCCGTTGGGGCCTTGTTGAGCGTCGCTTTTCTGGATCTCCTGCCGGATGCACTACGCACTGCCGGCGAAAAACATGCACAAAGCTTAATGGCCACGGTTTTGGCAGGCATTATCGGTTTCTTCCTGTTGGAAAAATTGCTGCTATGGCGACACTGTCATACTGGCAATTGCGTTGCTCATAACAGGGGACGTTCCCATCGGTCGGCTGGCACCCTGATTATCTTGGGCGACGCCATCCACAACTTTGTCGATGGCGTCCTTATCGCGGCGGCTTTCCTTACGGATATACATCTGGGGATCATTACCAGCATCGCAGTAACGGCTCATGAGATCCCCCAGGAAATAGGTGACTTTGCTATTCTGATTGAAAGCGGTTACAGCCGTGCCAACGCATTACGCTATAACCTGATGTCCAGTCTATCCACACTGGTCGGGGGAATGCTGGCCTATTTCAGTCTGGCAAACCTGCATGAAATGTTACCCTACATTTTGGCCTTGGCGGCATCAAGCTTTTTATACGTTGCCATAGCCGATCTTATCCCTAGTCTCCATCAACGTAGCGCTATTGCAAAACAACCGGCATTTCAGCAAATTGGCCTCATAACGTTCAGTATTTTTCTGGTGTATTGGATTCACGGACAAGCCGAGGCTTTCCATGATCGACAAGGGGCGGTTGAGACTAAAACGACACGACCGCTAGAAACTGGGCCAGTATTGGAAGCAAAAATAGCCCATGCTCCACTGTGCGGGAATGAAAAATACAATATTTGATGGCAATGAAATATTTCTTTATTTTTCCGATTTTAATTTGTTCAACTTTAACGCCTTGTGCAGCCATGCCGACTTCAGACGAGGTTTTAAAGCTCATTGGCCTGCATAGCGATCAACTATCAAAATTAAAAAGTGGAGAACCCATCTCACAAGAAATAAGCGAAGGAAACGAAAAGGAATTGGCGACCATTACTGCAATTTACCTAGAATACCCTTTGCAGTCGGTGACTGAATTTATTAGGAACAATTATATTTCCGTCATGCATGGCGACGTTTTGGCCCATGGCAACATTCCGGATAATGCGAGCACAGATACATTTAAAGCGTTTTATTTTCAAGAAGCGCAAACCTCCGAAGCGTTGGCCTTATTAAACGCCGAGCCTGGCGATCACCTTAATTTGTCCGCAAGTGAAATAGAAGAGTTATCTGAAATCCGAAAAAAGCAGCACGACGCTAAGCAGCAGGATCTTCTCCTTTCGGTATCCAAAGTCTATCAAAAAATACTGTACAACCGCTGGCGTCAGTACAAAGATCATGGCATCGATGGTATTTCGGATTATTCCAGAGAAGATGAAAACGTCAAACCAGGCCTGGAATTAAAAGGTGCCTTGAAAAGTTGCAAAGTTTTATCAGGCTTATTTGCCGATTTATTCAATGATTTAAGAAATTACCCTAATCATTTTTCTTTAGGCGTTGAAGAAAGTTACTACTGGTTAAATCAAGCGCTAGAAGATAGACCGACCGCTATATTGGGACATCATGTTTTTCAAGAAACCAGTTTGGGGTCTATCGTTGTTGATAGGCAGTTCTATGTTAGTCATTCTTATAATACTACCCACGATATATTAGGTGCGTTGCCTTACTTGAACGGAACCTTGATCTTTCATGCAGTGCGCACATCTACCGATCAGGTTTTAGGCGCAGGCTCGATAATACGACATAATTTGGGGCGAAAATTTCTAAAAGCAGAGTTGCTCCACCGATTATTGAAGCTCAAACAGTCCGTAGAACGCGATCAAAGAACTGAAGATAGCAGATTTCAAACAAACCTTTGGTTCTTGATGGATTATCATCATAGAAAGACGGATGCGTCGGTCAAGCCCATTTAAGCCCATAAAGTTAAAATACCATCTTTTAGATTAGTAGTTCAGGCACAAACCCAGGAGCTTAATTTATGTCCGACACCTTATTGCCCGAGCTAAGTGCCATATCTTTCTTACAGATGTTTATTACCCAAAGCGTCAAGCTGGCAGGGCAATACAACAGTGAAAGAGGAACAGCCAACCACATCCAGGACTTAGGGTTGACTGCTAGCAGTTATCTTGAAGCCCATGCTCGCCGTCAGTTGGGACTGCCCGGTAAAATCACCCCCGAACAATATGTGTCGATCATTACACATATTAAGAAACAAATTGGCGGTAGCTTCTCCCAGGTTCCAAGCGATTCGATAGGCTGCGTATGCGTGGAAAATTTCAATTGCCCATTCGGCGAGCGCGTTAAGGAGGCACCGGAGCTATGTCGCACCACCGCTTCGGTGTTCGGTGGCATTGCAGCCCGAAATTTTGGTTACGCAAAAGTAGTGCTCAACAAGCGCATCGCCACCGGCGATGGGAAGTGTGAAGTTACGATCTACACCGATCGTGAAGCCGCCCAGATTGAAGAAGGTGACGAATATTTCAACGAGGGCGGCATGATTGTTTCGCGTTCAGCCATTGCCGAGGTCGCTGCACGCGTTTCGGAAAAAATGGCTCGAACATGGAATCCTAAGGCTGTTTCGGGTCAGAAGCGCGGCTTGGATCGGTCGGAGCTAATCGCCGAATCAGAAGTGATGCGCGAAGCATTGCAAGCGGTTGAATTGGTTGCCCCCACCTCGGCCAATGTTCTGATTAACGGTGAGACCGGTGTTGGCAAAGAAGTCATCGCGCGGGCCATCCACGCACTCAGTGATCGGAGCGCACAGAAATTTGTCGCGGTTAATTGTGGTGCCATTCCGGAAAGCCTGCTGGAAAGCGCCTTATTCGGCCACGAAAAAGGCGCTTTTACCGGAGCGCATGATCTCAGGCGCGGATTTTTTGAACGAGCAGAAGGGGGGACTCTTTTTCTCGACGAAATTGATAGCTTGCCGCTCCTTTCTCAAGCCAATCTTCTTCGTGTACTCCAGGAAGGGGAATTCGAGCGCGTCGGCGGTGCGCAGGTTCTACACAGCAACGTTCGTATCATAACCGCCTCGAATCGCCCCTTGCTGGAACTTGTCGATCAAGGGCGATTCCGCAAGGATCTGTATTACCGGCTTAACGTCGTTACTATCCGCATATCACCTTTGAGGGAACGCCGCGAAGATATTACTGCATTGGTCAATTATTTGTTGAAACAAATAGCCCATCGTTACGGTAAGCCCCCGAAAGTTTTGAGTAACGAGGCTTGGCAACAGATCATGGCCTATGAATGGCCGGGAAACGTTAGGGAGTTAGAGAATGTTCTCGAACGCGCATTTTTGTTTTCACCCGGACAAATCATTACCAAGGTCGGCGTAGATGTAACTCCTAACAGCGATGTTTCGACGGACGAAAGTAACCTTCGCGGCAAAAAACGGTTCGCCGCTAGCCAGGTAGAAACTAAGACCTTACAAGACGCCTTAGTCAAACATAACGGCAATGTCACTGCGGTGGCTAGTGAGATTGGCATAAGCCGCCGCGCTGTACATCAGAAGTTAAAGCACTACAATATCGATGCGGGAGTTTTTCGGAAGTGACCGATTGTCACTATCATCCACGACATCCTTTACCGGCTCACGATTGGGCAAGGAGTACTGAAAAAATCAGGAGATAATCAGTCCTTCCGAGCATTATTTCTATGGCGTTTTAAGAATTTTCTCTCCTGCCAGCTGACGGTAACGGCACGCTTCACAGCGCCTATAATTTTGCCTCTAGCACCAGATTGGTCGGCGTCGTAGCGGCGCGTCTGACTTGACCGAAACCAGCGGCGTTCAGCACTTCAGTGAGCCGTTTCTGTCCGGCCTGGGCACCTAAGCCAAGACCGACTTCTTGCGATTTGGACGCTGGCACGCAAACCATGGTCGAGAACGAATAATAGATTTGCCCCAATGGATGAAAATTCTCCTCCAGACTATCGCCAGCAAATGGTTCGACCAGCATGAAAGTTCCGCCTTTAGCCAGTGTACCGGCGACATGTGTAGCCGCGCCGATGGGGTCGCCCATGTCGTGAAGGGCATCGAAGATGGTCACCAAGTCATAGTTTTTGCCCGGATATTCCTTCGCCGTCACTACCTCAAAAATAGTGTTGCTTGAGACGCCGGCATCACGCGCTCGTTCACGGGCATGTTCGATCGAGGGTTCGTGAAAATCGAAGCCGTGGAAGGTTGTGTTGGGAAACGCCTTAGCCATCAGGATTGTCGAAGAGCCGTGGCCGCAGCCAACATCGGCGACGCGGGCGCCGGCTTCGAGTTTTTCTCGCACACCGTCTAGCGCCGGCAGCCAGTGGTCGATCAAGTTCATCGCATACATCGGCCGGAAAAAGCGCTCAGTGCCACAGAACAGACAAGGGCTGTGGTCACGCCAAGGCAATCCTTTGCCGGAACGGAAAACCTCGGTCAACTTGGGCTCGTCAACATACACCGACATCACCGCCTGAAAAAATCCCTGCATGCAGGCTGGATGACCTTCGGCGGCAAAAATGACTGATTGTTCCGGCGACAGTGAAAACTTTCTGGACGCGGCATCGTAATTGACGTAGCCAGCGGCGGCATTGGCGCAAAGCCATTCACGCAGATAGCGTTCGTCCATGCCGGTATTGTCGGCCAGATCCTGGCTGCTGGCCGGACTAATTTCCAGTAGCGCGCTGTATAAATCGAGCTTGTCGCCAATATACGCCATCAACAGCCCCATGGAACCGGCGACGTCATTCATCACTTTGCCTTGGAGTTGTTCCAACTTGCCGGTATCGACTTCATTCAAATGCAATGTCATGTATTGTCCTGCGGATGTGTAGTGTCAGGCACCTCAAATTCACTGAATCCGAGGTGTGTCCAGAATGCCGAAGTGTCTTCTTATCGCAGAACTTAGCGCCTATTTACTACTGCTGACTGTCGCCTTGTTTTTGACCATCAGGTTTGGCGGCGGACCAACAGGATCAAAATTTTTCAGTAACGGGACATCATCTTTGTTGACCCATAACACGTCCATATTGTACGAACCTTGAGGCCCCCAGCCGCCAAAAAACTTTTTGCCATCCGGTGTGAATGACCAGCACATGTCTTCACCGGCGGTGTTGATGGTGTCGCCGAGGTTCAATGGCTCTTGCCATTCACCCTTGGTATTTTGGTGAGAAATCCATTCATCATGGCCTCCACGCGAGCCCATGTCGGTGCGTGTGCTGGTGATGATCAGGCTTTTGCCGTCCTTCGACAACCCTGTCCAATGCAAATGGTCGCGGTACGGAGAGTTGATTCTCGATCCCAGGCTTTGCGGTTTTTGCCATTTACCGTTTTTCTTTTCGACCTTCCAAATATCGCTGTCTTGGGTCACGCCAGGTTGCTGATAACTGAAATAGATCAGACTATCCGAGGCGATGATTGGGCAATGTTCTTCACCTGTCGGAGTGTTTAAATGAGGTAACTCGGGTACATCATTCCAACTTTTGGCTTGTTGCCATACCCCATTGATTTTTTGTACCACATACAGATCGCCAGTTGAAAAATTACCGGGTTGATAGCGGGTAAAATAAATCGCGTTGCCGTCGTCGGACAGACTGGGTTCCAGTTCCCACGCTTCAGTATTAATGTTCGGGCCGACTTTGGGGTCGATGTCCGGCCCCAAATGAATCGGCGTTTGCCAAACACCATTGACGTTGTGCGCCATCCAGATGTCAAAGCTGTAAGGATTGCCTTTTGACTCGATGCTGCCAGGACGCGTGGAAACGAACAACACCGTTTTGCCGTCGGCACTGTAGGTCATTTCGAATTCAGCTGCGTCCGAGTTGATCGGTGCACCTATGCTTTTGGCCAACGAAGGCGCTTGGGCGTTTGCGCCGGATGGCATATCCATGCCGGGCATCGCATACGATGCACTCTGTCCTAACAGCAGCGCCAACCCAACGAAACGAAGATTGAGCTTCATAGATTTTATTTTCATAACGTGTGTCTCATAGGTTTTTCTGGATCGATCAAAAGTGAATGTTGTTGTTTGCTGAGATCAAACCTTGGGCTTTTCTGTTTCGAAAAGAATCGCTTGCATCGGATAGCGCGTCGGACTGGAACCGAACTCCTTTTTGAAGGCATCCGACAGTTCTTTTACGATTTCCTCGGGATCGACATCACCTCGATCTCTGATTTCAAAGATCACTGGCGTGTACACCAAAGCCCGCGCAAAGGCCGTTACATCAAGAATATCGTAGACGTGACGCTGTACAGAGATGACAATCGGATCAAAGCCAATTTGAATCAACTGTTCCTTGAGCGGATCGATTTGATGACAGGAAACCGGATCGAATAAAAACTGAGGAGTATCCGACGGAAAATATTGTTTGAGCACTTCAAAGCTCAAGCTCGCAAAGGGATTGTAGCGTTCGGAGTCCCACACTCGGAATAGGTATCGACCGCCCGGCTTCAAGGTTCGGTAAACCTCACGAAACCCTTTATCCCGGTCGAAAAACATGATGCCAAATTGGCAAATTACAGCATCAAAGGCCTCGTCATCAAACGGTAATGCCGTGGCGTCGGCGTTTTGGAACACAACTTGTTCGCCGGGCTGAAACTTTTGCCGCGCTACATCCATCATCGAGTCGCTAATGTCGATGGCGGTCAAGCGAGCTTCTTTCTTTAACAAGGTGCGCAAGTGACGCGTGACGATGCCAGTGCCGGCAGCGATTTCCAGCACGTCGGTCGGCGTTTGTTCGGCGATGCGTCTTGCGGTATCAGCGCCGTAATGCTCGAACAGTACAGGACCAAGATCGTGATCATACGGTATGACAACCTCATCAACGTAACCAGACATAGTCATTTTCCTTTGCAATCAATAACGGTAATTTTTAAAAAGATAACCAGTAGCACTGCGGCCCTTTACCTTCGACTTATTGCAGAGAGGATCTCCGCCTAACAGAGCCCGATATTCGCATTATCTTCAACCACATACAGGAATCTGACCAGCGTCCCACGCTCGGCATGATCCTTGAACCAACCATTCTCGGCCATACGAGCTTCGCACAGGAAGGCGTTGCCTTCTGCCGCAAAATCGGATTGAAGTTTGCAGGAGAATTCGTAATTTTTGATCCAGTGATTGCGAATATTCGGAGTGAAGTCGTGCTGAACATAGCGGAATGACAATGTCTGTAGAGCCTGATCCACACGCGTATGGCCGGCCAAAAGAATCGTATCGGAATCATGCTCTTCTTTGGCCTGAAACGCTGCGATAATCATACGACCGCCAGGCCGCAGCCGGGCGTTGAGTTTGGCCAGCGTCCTGTTGTAATCTCCCATGAAGTAGATCGAATCAATGGCCAGGATGACATCGTAATCGCAACCAGGCAATTCGTCATGAATCAAGTCCACCGCCTGGAAATTCAATGCGGCGGCTTTATCCCGGGTTCTTTCCTGTGCCTGGGCAATGGCGGCATCGGCATAATCAAGACCCAAAATGTTGCAGCCCGATTTTTCGTGCAGGTATTCTGTAATGTGGCCGTTGGAACACCCGATTTCCAGCACCTTCTCGCCGGGCTTAAGCAATGAGGCTAGAAAATCCATCTCGTCGGTGTCCATCATGCCGTGCTGGCACAAGTCGACGCCATAAACAGCTTCGCAAAAACGTGAGTGGGTCGGACTTTCTGCGGCACGCCGGAAGTATTCGTTGTACCAGGCCTTGGAAAACATTTCCGCCTGCCCCATGTCGACCGTGTGATTCATCAGTTCGTTCATGCTTTGTTCCATAGTCATATTCCTTAGATTAAATCGAAGAGACCAATTAGTTAACTGCCTACCCCAGAATAGACAGATAAATTGTACGGAAAATAACTCAAATCTGAAACGTATTACCAATCTCTAATTTAGCATGATGGATATGCATCTTTGCATGCCAAGGTAAATTGGTACTCGTCAGTCATGATCAAGCGAATATTTTGCTTAATCGGAAATTTCGTTAGGTAAAACAACGTTAAAACCGAAACACTGCCGAAAACTGGAAACGCAGCGAATCTCCCATTACTAACGACCGTTAAGCTCACTCGCGGCATACGCAAGCTAAAAGCCTCGCTGTTGAGAATTAATCCGGCAAGCGATTCTGTAAAACGTATGAAACATTGCACTTTTACTTTGGCCGCTTACCGATTTTGAAAGGATTGGACTAACAAATATAGTGCTCGGCCTTAGACTCTTCTCGATAGTTTTTTCATGCAATCGGTTGGCGTTAGGCGAATGGTCTGGGCCGTGTCAAACTCTTAGGGGACATAAGGTTTACCATCCCATTCCTTGTTCTTGAAAGGATTTTTCATAATTTCGCCGTGTGTTGGAAACAATAAATCGGCTTTTCGGAGCAACGCTTTGCGATACTTGTCTAAACTGGCCTGATCTTCGCCCACGGGATCGACGACAGGTGTCAAATTGTTATGCCACCACATATGGGTGATGAGCATGACACCGTCGTCGGTATCCACTAAAAGGCTGCTATCTTCTTCGGTGTGACCTGGGGTCCTGACGACCGTTACACCAGGAAGAATCTCGAAATTATCGGGATGATCCGACCATATCTCATCTTTATAGATCGACCAAAAGTCGACCACCGGTGCATTGGGGAATGCACCTAAATGCATAGTATGGTCGGGATGGTGGTGGTCGATCCACACATAATCCACGTCTTCAGGGCTGATGCCCATATCGGCTAACTTATCCATGATTTTCGGCCATTCGCCCTTTCTCACTTCGCCTGGGTCGCCGATTAATATTTTGCCACCACTTTCAATTAAAAAAACCGAGGTGGACAAGGAGCGGACGCCGTCATGGGTAGACCACGGCAAGAAAGTTTTACCCTCAACCGGCTGTACATGCCCCTTATACAAGAGGGTGACTTTGGCTTTCCCTGACGCCAGGTTGGTATGAACAGACCGACTGGTTTCAGCGCAGGCAGAAATGCCCAGTGCCGCGATCAGCAGCACCGGACGCAAATATTTAAGTTTCATTCGACTCTCCCCTGAAAGACACACTTTCAGTGTCAATTTGTTTATTTAGGCAAACGCCATCGTTTTTATTTGAACCGGTTAAATCAGCGCTTCAACCAGTGATCGGTAGCACTATCGACTCCCGGAGATTTTCCTGGTCTGCGACCTTTCAAATTCATTGTAAGACAGCACGATTCCGATTAAAATGCATAGCGTCTACCAAAACCGACATAATGGATTTGCAAATATGCATGATACAAATTGGGACGATCTGCGTTACTTCATCGAGGTTGTACGTTCAGGCAATGTCACGGAAGCCGGCATTCGGCTTGGTGTCAATCAATCAACCGTCAGTCGACGCATTGCTGCCCTTGAGAGCGCGTTAGGAAAACCGCTGTTTGATCGCACGGCAAAAGGATGGGTCATTACGCCGGTGGGCGAAAAAATCGTCACGCAAGTCGAAGAGATGGCGATACAAGCCAATGCCATTCATCGAAAAATCGAGATTGACACCGAAGAAGTTTCAGGGATCATCAGAATCAATGTTGCCGATGTGTGTTCCAAGCGTTTTGTGATGCCGGTCATCCGCGATTTCAAACGCGATTATCCCGAAGTCGATATCGAGTTGATCACGGCTGACCATGTGGTCAATCTAGCTAATCGCGAAGCAGACATTGCGGTTCAAGCCGTTAACGAACCGCCGCCTAATGTTGTCGGTAAACACATCTGCAAGATGGCATTCCAAGTGTACGGACATTCGGAGCTAATAGAAAACTTATCACTAGATATGCCCCCCTGCATCACCTGGATAGGCGACGGTGTCACCTTGCCGTTCTGGATTAAAAAGAATTTCCCCAAGCTCAAACGCGCTTATCGGACGAACTCCGGTGTCGCCATGTTTAACATGTGTAAGGAGGGCTTGGGATTAGCCTTGCTGCCCTGTTCGCTGGGTGATGAGGTGGCTGAATTGGAGCGCATTCCTGTCGAGCATATAGAACCGGGGCAGGACGTTTGGGTATTGAGTCATGTCGATTTACGCACCACGGCAAGAGTCCGCATTTTTCGGGATCGCATGGTCGAATTTTTGACTAGCGAAATCGATCTATTGGAAGGGCGAAAACCAAAAAGAGACTTGTATTAGCCAGTCTCGCATTACTTCACAGGATCGTAGGCTGTATGAGAATAGCGCGGGCCGCCGCCAACCCGCGCTAAATGGAGCGTAGCTTAGAAACTTGCCATCAGTTACTTTGAGCTTGCGATTGTTGCTCGGCAAGCCGCAATCCTTGCAGACCGTGCCGGCGTTTCGGTGATTTTTGTAACGACAGCCGATAAGCTTCTGCCGCAGCTTGCGGGCGGTGCATTTCAAGAAGTAAATCACCCAGCAATTCACGAGCTGGCAAGATGGGGCCAGGCGTGACATTGTCTTTTTCAGTTACGTCTTCAAGATCAGCCGCTTTACGCAGTAACGTTTCCGCCTCTTGTTCCCGGTGATCAGCTTGCGCTATCCAGGCCGCCACGGCCAAGCGTTGAATTTCGATTTGGTCCGCAGCATAGGCATTGTTCTCGGCTTTTGCCCCATCCCTTATAACGCCCAGTCGCGCCTCACTGATCTGTGCCTCTTGTATCTCACCGCTTCTGGCCGCCCCCAAACCACGTGCGAACTGCGTAATAGCCTCACACCAACCAAACTTGTCCCATGGAAAATCGCGAGGCTGCACTGAGAGTTTGGCCGCTTCTGTCCATGCGTGACGCTCGACGAAATAACGAGCCGGTATTGCAGCTAAAGCGTAGGCGGACGTCGAATTTTCAGGGTGGGTCTTTTTAATCTTGGCTATTTCTTTCCACAACGCTTGTGCCTTGTCGTTCTGGCCGTCTTGTAGATAGGCGTACAGCAAGTAATCCATGAAATGAAGTTCTTGGTCCCACACCTTGCCTGGAAAGTTATCCTTGGCGTAGTCTTTGGCCGCGAGATAGGCGGCCAGATTTGACGCCGCCGCGTCTTCCCATAAGCCCAATCGAATGAAAATATGCGAGGGCATATGCAGTGCATGGGGTACTACGGGGGCAATGTGTGCGTAGGCGCGCGCTGCCGCCAAACCCTGTGTGGCCAAATCGGGGTTGTCACTGGCGTGAATAATATAATGGGCTACGCCGGGATGGTCAGGAATTTGGTTCAATACCTTTTGTAAGAGCGTCAATGCCATTCTGGGTTGTGCATAACTCTTGTCATGAGGATCGGTTGTGGAAATCAAGGCTAAGGCATAGAACACATTGGCTTCAGGATCGTCAGGGAACTGCGCTTGCACCTTTGCCATAGCTTGCGTGTAAGCTTGTTTGCGCCGACCATAGTCCGCATCTTCTGATCGGTACAGTTGGGCGACAGCATCCAGGTACAGGCTTTCGCGGTCGGTCTTCACCGGCAAAGCTTGTGCCCGCGTTAACGCCTCACGTCCTTCTTGTAATTCCGCCTGGGTGGGCGGTGTTGCCCATAACTGGCGGTATAGACTCATTGCAATGCCCCAGTGCGCCATAACACAATCGGAATCGAGTTCGGCGATGTGAGCAAAGGTTTTCTTGGCTTCGTCGTACCAAAACGAGTGTAGCATCGCGACCGCGCGATTAAACTCTAACTGTGCTGCCGGTGAACAGGAAACGGCAAAGTTCGCCGTACCCAGTTTTTCCTGCCCGATGCCTGTAACGTGGTGATCGCCATCGGCCAAAAGTGGCGCAGAAGCAAGTAGTGCCAGCCAAAATATTAGGTTTTTCATTGTTTTCCTCCAGATGCTTATTGGTGTCTCCGAGTCGTTCGAACTAAACGCAACCACACTGGCTTTTTGATGTTTTCCCTATCTGAGACCTTTCAAATGCATTGTAGGGCAGACTAGAAGCAATTAAAACGCAAAGCAACAACGAATAAATACATGTTTGCCATGCATAATTGCATTTGATGAATTTGGGGTTAATTTGAAATGACAAGAAATGTCGGTGGCCACAAAAAGTGAAAAGTGTCCCAAATTAGTGAAAAACTAATGACACCAATATTGAAAAAATCCGAATGGATTTGGTTCTTAGAACCTGAATAAGAGGCATGTTTGCAACTGTGCTGGTGTGACAGATGACAAACGGTTAAAGTACGTCGCTTTTTACATCAGCTACATTTTTGCCAGCGCTCGCATTCATAAAGTCATGATAAAGCTTATTGAAGAATCACCAAACACATGGGTTTTTCGTCATAACCTTCCAGAAGGAGCGGAGGACAGTTTTGATGATGCAGTTGAATTGTATACGTCCGGGAACCTCGTTGAAGCCGAAGAAACGCTACGTAAACTGCTGTTTGTATGCCCTCATTACATAGACGCGTTACACCATTTGGCTCTCATATTCTCCGAAGATGAATTAGACCTTGAAGCCTATTTATGTTGGCGTGAGGCTGTACGCATTGGGTTGGAAGCGATCCCATCAAACTTTTCCTGGCAAACGAGCCACATGAATTGGCTGGAGTTAGACAATAGGCCATTTATGCGAGCCTACCATGCGTTAGGCTTATCGTTATTAGAAAATCGAGGTTCTGCTGCGGCCATCGAAATCTTTGCCCGTCTTGTATCAGTAAATCAAAACGACAACTTAGGTTGTCGATACCATCTGATGCAGTGTTATCTCAATCTTAATGAATGGCGGTCAGCGTTAAATTTGAGTGTCCAATACAGCACTGACACAGGCCCAGATATTGTCTTTTCCAAGGTGATTGCTTTACTCCAGCTCGATCAAGAGGATGATGCTATCGATGTGCTGACAGTCGCAATTGAGCAATACCCGAATATTGCAAAAGAACTTATCAAAACTAAGCACAGTGAACCTAAATCAAAACATAAGGGGTTTCTAACCCTCGGCGGCGAAGATGAGGCCTATGATTATTGGCAACGAAATCGAATACATTGGGCTAGCTCTACAATGGCCTATAAAATACTGAAACGTCTTATGGCGAAATAAATAGGGCTGTTCATGTTTCTGACGGTGTATCACAGGTATGGATATTCTGAAACTAAGTTATTTGATAGGCATTTACGACCCGGTTCAAGATGACGCATGGCCTTGGCACTTTCAATACGAGTACGGCCAATATCTTTCAGCTAAACACAGGATATGCGGTCGGGAGCGAGCGGCGGAATTCGCCACTGAAAAAGAGGCAAGAGATTTTTACTTTCTATGGAAGCATGCGAAGACACATAAGTTCGAACTGATCCCAGTGCAATGCTGGGTGGTTGCACCGGATCCGGCTTATCCTCCGGAACATCCAAAGTCGATTTTAAAAGCCATTTCGGAAAAAGAGCCGCATTCGGTAAAGCTTACGGCATCGCTTTGGTTTTACGATCAGGATATTTCAACACTGTACTCACAAAAAACGCTTAAGAAGCACCGAGCGGCACTTTTGGAATACGGTATTGATATTGATCAGCCCCGGCCCGCTCACCTAGCAATATCGCCAGAACAGCCAATTATTCAAGAACCTGAAAAACGTGTGTTAAAGCTTGTTAAGAGATAGGGTTAGTGCTTAGCTGAAATTGCGGCCATCAACTCAGCCCGGTCTATATGATCAGGCTTATTGACGGCACCCAGGCCAAATTCATGGCTGACTAACTTGGCAAGCTGGTAAGCGACCAGCAGTGAAATTTGTTCTTCGGAGTCTGCGGTATCCAGAGCGGCTTTTGCCGTCTTCCCGGCCATAAATTGAAAAGCACTTGTTGAAGACCAGCCAGCACCAAGTGCGGCCTGTAGTGCTGTTGTGGCGTTTTCGACTTTTAATTGATCAGCATAACCCCACGCCAAAACAACGGCGGCACATAGCCTTGTTTTCGGTAAGTCAAATATCGCATTATTCATGCTAAAGCTCCGGGGATATTAACAAGTTTTCTACTATTTTAGCGGCTCTTAGGCGCAGCATGCACTTTCGGAGGCTTTGATTGATTGGCGCTCAAGGGTGAGAAATGTTTCAAAATTGATAGCGCAAAATCCGGAAGTTTTCATTAATTTTATCACCCGACAAGAAAAAACAAATACGCTGTCATTTAGAATATGCTATTAGCTTGCGTAATAACACATTTCGAAGCCTATATTCCTTCGATGACAGCTATCGCTAATCAGAGCAGGCTTGTTACATAAACATGTATTTATGAGGATAGATATTCTCAATGCTTGAAATCAGAACCGTTCTGCTATTCCTTCTAACAGCTGTAGCCGAAATTGTTGGATGTTACCTACCGTACCTATGGCTCACCCAAGGAAAAAGTCCATGGCTTTTAGTTCCAGCGGCGCTCAGTCTCACTGCTTTCGCTTGGCTTTTATCTCTCCATCCTACCTCCGCCGGCCGCATTTACGCCGCCTATGGCGGCGTCTATATATTCGTCGCCATTCTTTGGCTTTGGCTGGTTGATGGCATAACACCCAGCCTATGGGATATTGTAGGTTCTTCGGTTGCGCTGGTGGGCATGTCAATCATCATGTTTGCCCCAAAAAATGCTTAAAAAAAACTGTGCTGTTCTTAAACCGACCAGTTTGAAAAATCGCACAGTCGCCAAGTCCATATTCAACGCCTAAATTGGGCTATATTGCGAGCATTCAATATTAGATGTCGACCGTCGCTTTTTGCGTGTTTTGAATGCAAGCCGTTACGCATAGATCAGCGTTTCGATGTCGGCATTCGTTTGAGGGATCAGATGGAAAAATGCCAGCATTGAATAATTTAAAGCCAACATACTTCAGAATGCGCTACGCTACTTCAAGTGCTATCAAAATTTAATCACATGTAAAGAGGAAGAGGTCATGAAGTTTATCCGTATTGCCGTCATTTCCACTTACCTATTCGTAGGGCTAGTATCTGCCGTTAGTGCGCAACAGCCCGAGAAGACAAAACTTACAGTGCTGCTCTACCCTTGGGTACCCGACTACGCGTATATAGCCAAGGTCATGGAGGAAAAGTTTGAAGCCGAAAATTCAGGCGTGGATCTTGTGATAAGCGAACAGAATTGGAATTACTACGAGCCGGGTGGGCTTGATCCAGTATATGACGTGTATGAGCTAGATGGTATCTTCTTGAGCGATTTCGTGAAAGCCGGAAGACTTCAAACTATCAACGGTACAGAAGCGCAAATTCGCAAAGATGTGATTAAAGCAGCAGCAGATGCAACGAAAGTTGATGGTGCGATTTATGCTGTACCTCATTGGAGTTGTGCATTGTTCACATTCTTTTTTATGCATGACACTAGGCTGGCTGCCGCGAATACGAGAACAGATTTAATTTCTGTTATTGGAAGCACTCATGAAAGGGGCCGTGGACTATTAGTCGATTGGAAAGGCCATATTACTCTTACAGAATTATACGCAGACTCCTTGCTCGATTTAGGTGTTTCGCCGGAAGATACGGTCAAGGCTTTATCAAATGAACAGCTTAACCCCAACGCAAAATCAGCACTCAGTGACCTGATCGCTCTTTCCGACGTAGGTAGCGGTCGTAGCGATGTCGCTCACAAAGCTTGGCCACCATATTATGCGTTGGAATTTGCTCACGGGCGTGGGCGTGCTTTAGTTGGTTATAGCGAGCGCATGCACCACATTCTTCAAGAAATTACAAAACCAACCGATCCGACTCCCGTTGTTGATCCACGAACAATTTCGGTAAAGCTATTCAATCAAGGCGACAAATCAGGAGTTCCCTTGCTTTGGGTTGATAGCTTCGCTATAGATAAAAGTGTTACTGGCCCAAAACTTACCGCAGCCCAACAATTCATTGAGTTTGCTGTTCGTGATGATCAGTATCTCAGTGTTTTACTCCCCCCCGGCAAAGCACCTCAATATTTACTTCCAGCCTATCGCAATCTTTATACAGACACCAAATTGGTAGAGGCCGCGCCGCTTTACCCTAAATTTTTGGTTGGCCTAGATAAAGCTGCCAGTTTGGTTGGTGTAGGCATTCCGCAAGCAATCGAAAAAACGGGCGAACAGCTGGACAAGAAACTGCCTGCAAACTTGCATTACCCCAATTAGAAAACAGGCTGAACCGGCCTGTTTGGAAAACCAATAGTGTCCCGAGAGTGACGCCTGATTCAAACGTTAGGACTACTCTATGACAAACACTCCAGAAGAACGAAACGTGATGTATTTTGATCGCGTAGTAGAAAGGCAAATCAATGGGAAATTCATCGTGTTTGCCATTAACACTACCAACGATCAGGCGTATCCCCTAACGAACGTTATAGTCCAAACCTCTGATAGCTTTGCTGAAGGATTGCGTCTGTCAATAAGCTCACACCCAATGACTTACGCCTATACCGAAAAATTCCAGTCATCGGAAGAACTTCATGTCCTCCAAAAGTATATCGTCAAGCTAATCCATGATGCCGATGCAAAAAACAACGGCATTGTTCAGTGGGGGGTGTTGTGAGCTACTTCGTTACTATTACGTTTGATTTGAGCTATGCCAGTATATCGCCACATGGTAATAACGTTTACTCAAAGATAACCGATGCGCTAGACAATCTAGATTATTCTAAGGTTGTAAAAGGGAAAAAAGAAAGAACCATTGGACTTCCCTCAAACACCTATGTAGCAAAGTTCGATGATGATTTTGAGCATCAGTCCGAGGTTGTCGAATTCGTTAAAGTTGAGCTTAAGAAAATATTCCGGCTTCACTCTGTTTCCGGCAAGTATTTTATTTCCGCCGGAACAAATTGGGCGTGGAAAATTGGCACATTTTGAGTTTGGTTCTAACCCTGTTACTACACTGAGTTATAACAGCAGGTTATGTTGTTAGCTAGAACTGCCCCATCATCGGTGACTAGCAATAAGATCGCACCAAATCGATTGAAAAATCTCAGCCTGGTATTGGGCATCGTGCAGGGCATCGTGCGTACCTGATAACCTCGGCTTGAGGTGTTCTGCGATCTTGCTGGACCGTGTATCACGCCAAGAACAACCGGTCGCACCCATGTATAGTGCTTTGATATCGAGTGCTGCGAAACCGAACGGATTTTCGCCCAAAAAACGGTGAAAATAGTAGTTAACGAACGACCAATCAAAAGGGGCGTTGAAGCCGACAAAAACAATGGAGTCACCTCGATCAATCAAACTAGCCAGCCATTGCGAGAAGCTACTCATTGCCGAATGGGGTTCCAATCCACATTTCTTCAATTCTTCCATCGAGAGCCCCGTCACCTCTAACGCCTTCGGGTCGAAGGCATCAGTGATGGGTTTCAATTTGCAAGTAAACGTCTTTTCTGGATTAAAAATGCAACATGCACCGATTGAAAGCAGACTAAACTCGCCTGGGATTGGTCCGGACGTCTCAACATCGACTGAAACAAAAACCTCGCGCTTGTCGCTCATAAAATCAGTGGCTCCGTGGGAACAAGCGTAGGGCGGTTGCGAATGGCGTACCAGTGTTCCCTAAATGCTCTTCTGCGTTCATCCGCACTGCCGTCGGTTTTCCAGTGATGACCGGCGAAGGTCTTGATGTCAAATGGCAAGTCCGCTCCATCTCGTGCAGTGACCATTGTGGGCAGACCTCGCCCAAGCGCATAGCCCAATTCCAGAAAGCAATTTGGGCGAGCTCCGGTGATATCGGCCAGAACCATGCTACTACGATGTAGCTTGGCAAAGATTTCCTGATCGATTCGTGCGTGTTCATAGGCCTGCCGTCCATCGATAACGATCAGGCGATATCCAAATTCATCTTCAAGCACGGGCTTTGCCACAATGTCGAAGAAGTTTTGTACGTCAGTATAATCATCATGGTCGGGATTCAGCAGGCGCACCGCAAAGGCTTTAGGGCGTTCCAACGCTTCAAGTAGCTCCACCAGCGCCGATACACGATCAGTAATCGATTGCCGCTTAGGGAAACTAATTCGATTAATCCAATCATGAGCGTCTCCATCGTCTGCGATCTGGAACATGCGACGTGTTTGGGAGCTAGCCAAACCGAAGTTATAGAGCCGCCGAGAACCTTTGCTTTCCGAGCAAAGAGGAAGATTGAGCGGTACGATGTGCTTGCCAGCATCGTGATAAAGGTTCGCCAGATATAGAACCCCTTCGTCACCGCCCAAAGTGATGAGAATATCGCCATAACGCGCCTGTACCTCCATGCGTTTGCTATTCATGTTCCATTGCGCGGCGCTCTCGATCTTGATAAGTTGGGTGGTGCGTAACTCATCCCACATATCGACAAATGTGTCGGGGATTTGTTCTTCAGTCTTATGATGTTGGACAGCTACGACAAATGGACCGGGAACGTTTTGTGGACGATGTGCGAGGTTTTCTTTTACGGTCTGCCAGACAAGCCAATCGAAGCACACAGGCAGCTCATCCTTACGCAACGGTTCAGCATCAACAGGAATAACGAAGTTGGCTCCTCGCTTGACTAGTTCTTTGACCAAACTCACGACGAAAGTACGCGCGGCCTCTACCTCTGTGGTCGGAGCGATCATCAGGTCATTCACGACGCTACCAGATATGTGAATGCGTCGTCCAAATAAAGGGGATTTTGCCATTACCGATCCTCCATAACAGGAGATGCTTGGAGCGTTGTTGCCACTGTTTGCAGGTCGTCAAATTGGAGTGCTCGATCAGGATAAGCTTTTGCAAGTGCGGCTGGATACAGTCTGGTTCGAATGTCAGAATAAGTCCAAGATGGGTGAGGCTGATGTGCTCCGGTTGCGCGAACCAGTTCGCCAATCTGAGTCGGCGAGAGGTTGAGACCGTCGAGGTCCATTTGAAAAAGCTGCTGGCGTTCAGCATCTGAGGGCCGCTTGAATTCTTCAATTATCGCGGCGCGGCGGCGCAAAGCGGCATCAAGAACGGAAAGGCGATTTGTGCAGAGAATGACGACAATCCGTCCACCATATTGCCGAAGGTCGTCAACACCCTGGATGAGTGTATTGACTGCCACCTTATCTTCATGGTGGCTGTGGGCTTGAGTCCTCGAAGCACCAAGGCTATCGCCCTCATCAATAATGAGGATCGTCCTGCGAGTTTTTCCCGCTGATTTCGTAACCCTTTGGAACGCTTCGGTGAGCAACGTTCCCATTTCGCCAACCATGCCGCTACCACGAACCCGGTTGGAAAGTTTGAATAGAATTGAATCTGAGCTTCTGGTTTCTGTCACCAGTCGGTTCGCGATACATTCCGCCATCGCAGTTTTGCCGGTGCCGACATCCCCATGAAAGATGACAAGCGGATACTGTTCAGCGACAAGATCGCAAATTGCAAGCTTGCCACCGTGATTCTTTCGGTTCCAGTCGCCTAGCGCACCGACATTCAACAGCAGACGGAGTTGGTCGTGAACGCGGGCATAGCGGCTGTCGAAACCAAGCAAGGTCTTCTCCCGTCGAGCCAAAGTATCACTCGGTAGCTGTATTTCGCTATCAAAGATATTTACTTGGTTCATGCTGCCCAATCCTTTCTTTGTATGCCATAGGCATTGCTCACATAGTTGCGTCCACCCGAGGAATTGAGGCGCGAATGACTGGTATCGTCGTAGGATGTGGTCCAGCCGATTTTCAACTTTTTCCGCGTTGCCTCACGGGCTTCGCTCGTATAGGTGTCGGTGTAGCCGATTACGATACGTAGTTTTGCACCTGATACACATGGCCACATGACTCCACCAGGACGGCTCGTGGTCAAGGCGCCGGCATCAGTATCGACGTCGAAGCGGACTGCTTTCAATTCGATACCATATTGCAAGAGAGTTAAGTCGACCCATGCTAGATAGCCAGCCTTCGCAAGTACCTCAATATCGTAAGCATAGTCGGCAGCTTGCTGTGGCGTCCACGCTTTCGTGCTGTCGGCGATCATTACAAGGTCAGCTTTCATACGCCGGACAACGTTTTCGATGTCCGTCGTGGTGTAGGTCGCAGAGACGGTTCGCGTCTGGCTCATCTCAATCCTCCACCTTAAAGCCCGGACCGAAAATCTCTTTCCAGACCGAATTGTCGTTCTCAACCGATGCGAAGTTGGCCGTTTCCCAAGCCTCTTGGGCTGCTGTGACGATCTCTTGCCGCTCCGCTTCAGAAATCCGGCTTGTAACGTTGTTGAGGCTATAAACCGGATCAAGGATTACGACCGGATCAGAAAAGACTCCGAACGGCGGTGTGTTTTCGGGGAAGCTGATTTGATCCTTTAGGCCTGATTGCGCGATGTAAAGTAGAAAGTTACGGAAGCGTTGCTCGATGCTGCCGTCTTTTCCCTGCGTGACGAGCACATGCGCCATGATCAACTCAATGGCAAAAGATTTGAGCGGTTTAACTTCGGCGTAGTTGCGCCACTTTTTCGCCATTCGGACTAAAGTGCGAAAATCGCCATCCTCGTTCTTGCGTTCCTGAACGAACTTAATTTGACAGGGCGCGCAGGTCTGAATTTTAGAGCCATCATGGATGTCGTATTGCCAGCCATAACCTGGCCGGGATTCATCCTCAATCACTGGCACAATATCGACGCTCAATCCCGTTCCAATGAAAGTCACAGTCGCAGCTTTGCGCTGGATTTCGAAATCTTCAACTGACTTGGTCGGATAGATTTTGATCAAAAGATCGTAGATCGTCGCACTAAGGCTATCGAGGGTTTCCTTGTTCGCGTCGCGGCCGGAAATGTAGAACACCACATCGACATCGACGGGATCGTAAGTTGTCTTCCTCAAAATTGTATATTTTGCAAAGGAACCGGCCTTCACGACCTTGGTAATTTTGATTTCAGTCTTGTCCCTAACATGCTTGCAGAGTTCGTCGATTAGTCGATCGACTTGGGCGTGGTATTCCTTGCGTTTATCCGCCGGTAGGCGAAGTACGTTGCTGTCGTAGTAGCGAAGCTCGGTGTTGGTTAGAGCCATTGTTTATCCCCGTGGTCCTGGAGTTGATCTAAACGACCGGGAACGGGCCGGCCTCCCTGCAGCGATAAAGGCGAACTTGGCAGTAAAAATGCCAAACGCGCCTTCAATATGGGGCGCTATTTGCCCTAATTCAAGAGAGCCGGTTTACAAAGTGATCCTAAAGTTGTGGGGTTCCAGAACTGACAATACTGTAGACATTCAAAGACTGGATAATCAAAGTCAATGTCTGTTGAATCGCTGCTTGCCCAGGGAAACAGGAATTGAGGCGATGCCGTTAACTCGTTTACAGCGAGCAAATCGTGGAAGTTCAATTGGTTTGCCACCACTTGACATCATCGTCAAAATTGACGATGATTGATCCATGACGTATCCAGGCGGAAAAGGCAAGTGCTACCAACGGCTAATTAATCTCATGCCGGCACACACAACTTATATTGAATCTCACTTAGGTGGTGGAGCTGTGCTAAGAAACAAAAAGGCCGCTCAAATCAATTTTGGTATCGACGCAGACGGGGCGGTTATCGCAAAGTGGCGACAACGATATCCGAACTATTGCACTCTGATACACGGTGACGCCGTCTCATTCCTTGAGAAGTATGATTATCAAGGAGGGGAATTAGTCTACGCCGACCCCCCATATTTGCCCGAATCTCGAAGAAATTCGAAAATTTATCGGCATGAGTATTCATACAAGGACCACAGCCGACTATTGGACGTTCTAATTGCTTTGCCTTGCATGGTAATGCTTTCGGGTTACGACAACTCGATGTATGAGTTACGCCTAGGGAATTGGCGCAAAGCAACGTTTTTGTCGAAGACCCATGTAGATGTGCGTACAGAGTGTGTCTGGATGAATTTCCCTCCCCCAACCAAGCTTCATGACGCTTCATATTTTGGAGAGACATATCGCGATCGGCAGACGAACAAGCGCCGCCATCAGCGTTTGTTTGATCGGTTTGACCGTATGGAACCAATTGAGCGAGAGCACGTTTTGCGCGCACTCAATGCTCAGTACTTAACTGAGTCGAGACCCTCATGAGACAGTCCGCTGCAGTTTTCACAGGCGCCGCCGTAGTGCAAATCGAACTGCCGTCTTCTGACACCTTCGTTTTGCCAGGCATTCCTTGGGGGGCAATTGAAGCATTCCCTACTCCAGCCTATTGGACTTACCAAGTCATGGCACGTCGTATCACCGGGATGCCGCCACGACATCGATTAGGAAATACGCTTGCCGAAGAGGTTGGCGCCTGTCTCTTGGGCGGACATGGAATTCCGGCAAGTGTCGGCCTTGCCGCGTTTCGAAGACTCCAGGCACAGGGAATGTTCGCCAACGCTTCAACTGAATCAGATATATTTGACGTACTTTCCCAGCCTCTTGAAATCGATGGCCGTCAGATTCGATACCGATTTGTGAAACAGAAAGCCCGCTATTTGAGTACAGCGTTATCCCGCTTGTCTGCAGAAACCCCACCATTAGACAGTGGAAAAGCACTACGCCAATGGCTCATCCAATTGCCAGGTATTGGACTCAAAACAGCGTCGTGGGTCGCACGTAATTGGTTAGACGCGGACGATGTCGCAATTCTGGATATTCACGTACTGCGTGCGGGTGCGCTGGCGAAGTTCTTTGATGAAAACCTAACGGTAGAGAGGAACTATTTAGAGCTCGAGGAACAATTCATACGTTTTGCTCAGGCTATCGGCACCCGTCCTTCAGAGCTGGATGCCATTATTTGGTTTGAAATGATGTCCTCCCCTCGGACTATTACTCAATTGATGGGAGGGAGTCTAGCCGGAGTTCGTCCGCGCTCGCCGTCCGATGCTCTTGCGGCCAGTTCATCAAGAGGACGGGGTCGTTCCAACAAAAGCACCTCCGACGCCAGACAAACCCGGTTGTTCGAGTAGTTGACTTACCCAAGGTTCGCCAGTTACCCCCAAAGGACAAAAACTGAGATCAAGGGCTTCTGCAGCGATGGCTAATACCCCAAGCATCACGCCGGCATCTCTCCATACAAGGCTTGCAGAGGCCTCATACTTTGCCGCCGTCATCCCTGGTTCCGCCGCAAGGATGAACAACGTCGCTGATGGAGCAGTTACTATATTCTGCATTGAACTCTTCACTATTGTTGCATCCAGTTTACTGGGCGTTTCGTGTAATACATGTTGATTAGGATCGTAACGGTACCAACACTCTTCTTGGGGTAACAGTACAAGAAGGTGGATGGGATGAATCGCGCCGCCTGATGGGCATGGGCGCCGCGACAAAGGAAACCCTAAGTGGTCACTGCCTAATTCTTGAGTATGGCAAGATATCCAAAGTAAAGCGCCGAGCGAATCCAGACTAATATCGGAAAACTGGCGTCGCGTACGACGACGAAGCAATATATTGATTGCAGATTCTTGTTTTTCCTCGGCAGTAATTGTGAGGGGTAATTGAATTACGTTTCCCTTAGGCCACGTGATAGGTGTATAGCAATTGGGCACTGGACGGGGAAAAGGATTACCCAAGTCCATCCATTCCGCCATCGAGTTCATAAAGCACCTCAAAATACTTATTACATCCTCGACAGTTTGCACACGCAACGTTTGCTTTATGACAGCTGTGTGCCCAACCCAGGATATTTTTAGGAACGTCTGCGTATCGAATCAGTTCAGGAGTGGTCATATCGATTGCGGGAGCTCTAACTGTCATACCTCCTTCTTGGAGAGACAGTAAGGCATTCATGCTCTCCAGAAATTGTATAGTGCCATCTTGATGAGACTTATCGGATTTCACAGAACCAATCCAAATCGTCTTGACGCCCAAAGGTAGGGCTTTCATGGCTGCAAAGGTTAGTAGCATTTGATTTCGATAGGGCCACCAATCGCTGGCAGGGGCATATCCATCTGGAGGTGTACCTGCCATATCTCCCGAGCCTAGAGACCTGCAATCGACACGGACGACATGATGCTCAATGCCCAATTTCTCACAGATAACCTTTGATGCAGTTATCTCTGCCTCGGCGGCGAGCTGTCCGTAATCAATAGTAATACAGTAGTCTGGCCGTTTCCACCAGGCAACGGCCAGTGAATCCATTCCACCCGATAATAATAAAGCAGCACTCATAAACTACACGCGGTCCAAACTGCATGATAGATAGCGCTAACATAGTCATCACACATATGGCATGACGAACCCTGCATCATTTTTTTGTTTTCTTCGGACTCATTCTCACAATAAACGATCACAGGCTTATCTTTGGCGCGCGCGTATCCAATTTCATAAATTGTGCCTGAGTCCATACCGTCGCCAATAGCAAAAATAATGTCCGCTTTCTCGATGCCAACCAAGTCAAGCATCACCACATCATCTGCACTGCCGCAACCCACATCGTGATACGGTGAGAATACTTCAAGCCCCATGTCCGCTAGGTCTTTCCGCGCTTGCTCAACGATCCAGAGCTGAGCCAAAGTAAAGAAGGGACCTGCCAAATAGACAACCGGACGGCGCCCTTTTCTGAATGCTTCAGAAGGAACAATTGCTTCTGGAGTGAATGATTCAAATAGTTCAGGTATGGCAAAACCTTTGCTTTGGCAATAGTATGCTGTTGCTCGTGAGGCAAGGTCTGCACTTTCGGCGGCCGATTTCCCTTCCTCCATCCATCGCAATGCAAAATGTGCGGCAAAGTTATCCCCGGAACCTATTTTCCATACGGAGCGCGATCGATAGGCTGGAACTAGATTAGTTGACTTACCATCATGAACCAAAGCACCCAGTGGACCGCATTTAATGACTACAACTTGAGCATGACCATCAAGAATCAATGATTTGGCAATTGAGTCAGCTGATGTACTTTCCCCGCCACTCAATAACCGGGCCTCGCGATAATTAAGAATCAGAGCAAGTTCGTCTGCCGTAGATCCGTTTTGATGAAATGGCTCAGGCTTTGCCGGGCTCTGCGGGTCGTAAACAACTCTCTTGCCGTGAACAGATGCGCTGCCTTCCAGCATGCCGAAGCGTAAAACCTGTTCAGCCTGTACGCGTAGCGAAGATTGACGACTACCAAAACTATAAATGCGAGGAGTGGCTAAACCGTGGTCGTAATCAAAAAGGGTAGATTTTGGAATGCTTTCCCCTGAGAACTTAAACCCTTCAATGGCTGCTCGAGAAATTAATACCGGCTCAGTTATGGAATCATAATAAGTATGTAGTTCAACAAAGATCCCCATTGCCGCCATGGCGGATGCGGCTCGTCCTGCTGATCCGTATACCTCTTGCCACGCTGGTCGCATGCAGCGTTCACGATACACCCCGCCGACAACGGCGATAGCGTAAGTATTATCTATAGTTGAATTCATTGAGGACTAACACGCACACGGATTTGACCGTCGTTCTTTTCGGTGACTCTAGCAACGTACCGAGTGCCGCCCGCCAAACATTCAAGCAGCCGTCGTGTTTTCGGAGATGCCAACCCACCTGCAACCTTACCCTTATAGAATGCAACGACTACTGTGGTAGTCCCAATTGGCTGTGCCGAAATATCCAGCAGATCGCCAACTGAAATGTCCGAAATAACATCGGGTTTGGGGGAGCTAAGTTGTGTGTCAATTACTAACGTTTCACAACTTTCTTCACCTTCCCAAAAGCCGCTTCCAACGCCACTACTTCCATTCGATCCTGACATTTATTGTCCTCTTCATCGGTTAAAAATCGTAAATAATTGGTATATCTGGATTTGTGTTTTGGTGGTACAGGTTGCTTCTTGGCTTTGTGTTTGTTGGAGTCAAGAGTAAGCGGCCATAGTAGCTAATAGGTGAATGACAATTTCATCCGTACTCAGTCGCAAAAAGCGCTCATAATATAAGGTAGTAATTGCGAAATTGCCATAGTCGCATTTATTGGCCCTGAAATCTTGTTCAGTCGCATAATACGTTCCGGTTTACACCACCGCCAACCAAGGCCGCCGCTGAGGCCGTATGGTGCGGCGCTCTATAGGGCGGCTGCCGCCAACGGCTGACGTCCAGGCCATGGTCGCTGATCGAGGCCAGCGCGGCGGTTTCCTGGGCTTGTTGTTCGCTGAGTTCCGGCAGAATCGTCGGCAAACGTGCCGCCAACATCGATTTACCGGTGCCGGGCGGGCCCAGCATCAGTAAATTATGCTTCCCGGCTGCGGCGATTTCCATGGCCCGTTTGACGTGAAATTGGCCGTGCACGTCGGCAAAATCGACCGCGTGAACTGCTTGCTCGAAGCTGAGATGAACGTCAGGTGGCGCGATGGCTTGCCGGCCCGCCAAGTGGGCGCAGACTTCCAGCAGTGTCCTGGCCGGCAGCAATTGCGCATCTTTGATCAACGACGCCTCCGCCGCGCAACCAGCAGGCAGAATCAGTTGCCTAAAAACATTGCGGCAATGAATCGCTACCGGCAGCGCGCCGGGAATCGGCCGCAACTCACCACCTAGCGATAACTCGCCGATGCATTCGTACTCGTGCAAGGCATCCTTGGGGATTTGCCCAGAGGCGGCCAGGATGCCCAAGGCAATCGCCAAATCAAAGCGGCCGCCTTCTTTGGGTAAATCGGCTGGGGCCAGATTGATGGTAATGCGCTGGAACGGAAATTCGAAGTGCGAATTGATGATCGCGCCGCGCACCCGGTCCTTGCTTTCCTTCACCGCCGTTTCGGGCAGACCGACGATATTTAAAGCCGGTAGCCCGCTACTGACATGCACTTCCACCGTCACTTGCGGGGCGTCTATGCCGGAACGGCCCCGGCTGTAAACGACGGCCAGCGACATGGCTTTTTAGGCTTGCGGAATCCGTTGTTCCAGTTCGGCGACGCGCTTTTCCAGTTCTTCCAAACGGGCGCGAGTTTTCGCCAATACGGCTTTTTGCACTTCAAATTCTTCGCGGCTGACCAGATCCAGTTTGGACAGGCCGCTTTGCAGCAAGGCGTGGACGTTCTTTTCCACATCGTCTTTCAGATTGGTCAAACCGGGAGGGATGGCGCCGGCGATACGCTCGGCAAGATTGTCTATGGCTTTGGGATCAAACATGGTGGCTACTCTTAGTCTATGAATGAATTGGGAACGGGTAAATGGTCACGACATATTTTATCAGTATCCTCGCGATCCAAGGGTTGTTCGGTTAAGCCGCATTGATAGTGATGCTGTTCCACCGAAAAATAATGGCAGGAACGACATAAACCAAAACTCTTCGAGTCATTGACTTTTTGCAGCACGCCCAACGTGGTTTGCAGCGCCTGGCCTATGGTATCGAACTCCTGGCGGCTGACTTTGGATTCGGCCTGCTTAAAAACATCCAGCGGCTTTAACTCTTCGATCAACTGCCTGCCGGCCTCTGTCAGGCTCAGATGGACCACCCGGCCGTCCAAAATGGACGTGGTTTTATCCAGATAGCGCTTACGTTCCAAAATCTGGATAGTCTGGGACACCGTGCCCTTGGTCAAGCCCAGATACTCAGCCACCGCGGCATGGGTGTTGCTGTATTTATTGCACTTGGCCAGATACTCCAGCACCTGACCATGTACCGGTTGCAAACCGATTGCTGCGTATTTTTTGCGTTCTTCCGAACGTAGCAAGGCGCTGATCCGCTCGATCAGCTTGAATGTGTCTAGTTCATGCATTGGACCGATTCTACCACAGGCCGGCCAATTCCAAGCGTGGCGGCTGCCGGACGCAACTATCCGGCCACCGTCGCCCAAAAAAGCTACAGTCGATCCATGTTGCAGACAGCGCAGAGCAAGCCGTTAAACATTCCGTGTTTCAGGGGTAGGCAGGCTATACTGAAGGCCTCTTTTAGCGATAGGTGAGGAGCCGTTATGAAGAAAATATCCGTCAAAAATCCGGTGGTGGAGATCGACGGCGATGAAATGACCCGCATTATCTGGCATTTCATTAAAGACAAATTGATTCTGCCTTACCTAGATCTGCAAATCGATTATTACGACTTAGGCATCGAGCAGCGCGACGCCACCGACGACCAAGTTACCATCAATGCGGCCCACGCCATTCAAAAACACGGCGTTGGCATCAAATGCGCGACCATCACCCCGGACGAAGCGCGGGTGGCCGAGTTTGGATTGAAAAAAATGTACAAATCACCAAACGGCACCATTCGCAACATCCTGGACGGCACTGTGTTTCGCGAACCGATCATTTGCAAAAACGTGCCGCGCTTGGTGCCGAATTGGACCCAGCCGATCTGTATCGGCCGGCATGCCTTCGGCGACCAGTACCGCGCCACCGACTTCGTCACCAAAGGCAAGGGCAAATTGAAGATCAGCTTCACGCCCGACGATGGCGGTCCGGAGCAAAGCTTTGAGGTTTACCACTTCGACGGCGACGGCGTGGCGTTGGCGATGTACAACACCGACGAATCGATCGCCGGCTTCGCCCGCAGTTGCTTTAACGTGGCGCTGGATAGAGGCTGGCCGCTGTATCTTTCCACCAAAAACACCATCCTGAAAAAATACGATGGCCGCTTCAAAGACATCTTCGAAGAAATCTACCAAGCGGAATACAAACCCTTATACGAAGCCAAAGGCATTGTCTACGAACATAAACTGATCGACGACATGGTGGCTTCAGCCTTGAAATGGAACGGCGCCTTCGTTTGGGCCTGCAAAAACTACGATGGCGATGTGCAATCCGACACGGTGGCCCAAGGTTTTGGTTCACTGGGTTTGATGACCTCCACCTTAGTCACGCCGGATGGCAAAACCATGGAAGCCGAAGCGGCGCATGGCACCGTCACCCGCCATTACCGGATGCACCAGCAAGGCAAAAAGACCTCCACCAATCCGATTGCCTCGATCTTTGCCTGGACGCGCGGTTTGGCGTTTCGCGGCAAACTGGACGGCAACGCCGAGTTGATCAACTTCTGCGAAACCTTGGAAAAGGTCTGCGTCGATACCGTCGAAGCCGGGCAAATGACCAAGGATTTGGCCTTGTGTATCTACGGCGATGATTTAAACGACTCGCATTATTTAACGACCGAGGATTTTCTGGAAGCTTTGCGAGCCAATCTGGAACGCAGCCTTTCGGCGTCATGAGGCTTTTGCCGTTCGCTGGGTTTACTCGCAATTCCAGCGAACTTTTAAGTTGCTTACTCGCTCACAGAACACTGAGAAATCATTGCTACAATCCAGGCTAAGTTAATCACTCAGCCCATAGGTACACACACATCATGCGCTTATTATTGGTAGAAGATGACGCCATCCTTGGTGATGGTTTAAAAGCCGGCTTGACGCTGGAAGGTTATGCGGTGGATTGGTTAATCGACGGCGCGCAGGCCGACGAGGCGCTGAAGTTGAACCACTATGATCTGGTGGTGTTGGACTTGAACTTGCCGCGCATGGACGGAATGAGCGTGTTGAAGAACCTGCGCCGGCGCAAGGACAGCACCCCGGTTTTGGTCTTAACCGCCCGCGAAGGCGTCGCCGAACGGGTGGCCGGTCTGGACAATGGCGCCGACGACTTTGTCACCAAACCGTTCGACCTAGCGGAAATTTGCGCCCGTTTGCGCGCGTTGGCCCGCCGCCACGATGGTCATAGCCTGCCAGTGATCGAACATAAAGGCGTTACCATCGATCCCGCCGCACACCAAGTGTATTTCAATGGCAAACCGGTTGATCTGGCGCAAAAAGAATTTGAAGTGCTGAGTTATTTAATGGGACATATCGGCCAGGTTATTTCCCGGGCTCGTCTGGAAGAGTCGCTCTACGCCTGGGGCTCAGAAGTGGAGAGCAATGCGGTGGAAGTACATATTCATCACCTGCGTAAAAAACTGGATAGCAACCTGATTCGCACCATCCGCGGGGTCGGTTACATCATCGACGAGAACTGATGGTCAAACATTTTCGTCTGGCGCCACGCTCCCTGAAAAAGCAGCTGCTACTGTCGCTCCTAACCTCGCTGTTGTTGGTTTGGGGCGTTACCGCCTACTTCAGTTACAAACAAACCCGCAACGAAGTCACCGAACTATTCAACGCTGAATTAGCTCAATCGGCACGGGTGGTACACGCCTTTGTCGAGAATATGGTCCGGCAACGAGCACTGACCAAGCTTTGGGAACGCGATAAAGCTCCAGAGCTGTTCGACACGCCCATCCTCGGCCACAAATACGAACGCAAAATTGCCTTTCAATTACGCTCAGTGAAAGAGGGGCTAGTGTTACGCTCGGAAAGCGCGCCGGAATTTGCCTTGTCCTTGACGCGAAACGGCTACAGCGAAACCATGCTGGATGGTCAGCTTTGGCATGTATTTAGCCTGAGTACCGAAAACGGCAATTATGTGATTCATGTCGGTCAACGCGACGATATTCGCCGGGAATTGGTGGAAGGCATCGCCGGCCAGCAAGTGATTGGTTTTTTGATCGCATTGCCGATATTGGGCGTAATGATCTGGTGGATCGTCAGCCGCACCCTGTCGCCGGTCAATCAGGTCAAGGAACAACTGGCCAGCCGGGCGGCCGGCTTTCTGCAACCGCTGTCGGTAGATAATCTGCCAGACGAAGTGTTGCCGGTGGTCACGCAAATCAACAGCTTGTTTGCGATGCTGGAACAGGCTTTTGCCAACGAGCGCAATTTTACCTCCGACGCTTCCCACGAACTGCGCACGCCATTGGCTGGTCTGTTGACGCAAATTCAAGTGGCGCAAAAAACCACCGATACGCAGATGCGCGATCAGGCTTTGCAAAAAGCCCAGCAAGCGGTATCGCGGATGACGCATACGGTGCAACAATTGCTGACCTTGTCGCGAGTGCAGCATCAGCAGGCCGGGATTGCCAAGCAGTCCGTTGATGTTAACCAGGCCTTGATAGAGGTGATTTCCGATCTGGATCATGCCGCCCGCGAGAAGCGTATCGATATTGAATTGCAAGGAGAGCCGGCTCTAGTGATCGTCGCCAATCCTCAGTTATTTCAAGTGTTGTTACGCAACTTGCTCGATAACGCCATCAAATATTCGCCGATTGAAGGGCATATCAAAGTAGCTTGCCGCCGCGAAAACAAGCGCTTGCAGCTGACTGTGGACGACAGCGGCCCCGGTGTTGCCGACGACGATTATCAGCGCATCACGCAGCGCTTTTACCGTTGCGTGGAAACCGCCAATAGTGTTGAAGGCAGCGGCTTGGGCTTGTCCATCGTACAGCGCATTGTGGCTTTACATGCGGCGGATATTGATTTTGCCAAGTCGGAGCTGGGTGGTTTGCAAGCACGGTTACATATGGATTTGGCCGGTTCTGCGCCTGTGAAATAGAGGCAAATTTATTCGAATCAACTGACGTCCAAGTCTATGTTTGCAGTTAAACGAATGCCGTTTTGAAGAGCCAGCAGATTATGTTGCGGTCTCGTAAGTCGGGTTAGCTCGATAGCGCGTAACCCGACATTTCAACTAATGCCAAATCGCTTGCTTTTAAACTTGTCTACGACGGCGGCGTAACGAGAACACAGCGACTACGCTGCCAAATAACCAAATTGCAGCCGGCAACGGTACTGCGGCCGGTTGCAAAAACCCGCGAATCTCCCCGCCAGGAAATGCCGAAGTATGAATGTTGAGATAGGCTTTGCCCGCCTCCGCGCCAACCAGTAGCGCATTCAGTGCACTGCTGACGGTACCGCCGTTATTGGTGATGAATGTCGCGTTATAGCTGCTTGCGAGACTAAGATCGAATGTTTGGTCCATGCTGCCGGATGTTACACCCAAAGGGAATCCAACAAAGCTTGGCGTTTGACTAGCGACCCCGGCAGTCGCTGCCCCCGCAACGGAAGTGCAGCAATGAATGTGAGCGGCGGTGGTATTGCCCTGCAACCCACTGAAAGAAAAATTAACCCGCATGGTGACCAAGTCCAGATCGAAAGTGACAGTACCGCTGCCAAAACCTAAAGAGCTATTGGGCGGCGCTTCGTTTGGCCCGGATAAAACGACGGCATAACTAAGTTCGTGAGCAGCCACGCCAACACTGGTTAAACATGCCGATAGTAACGCTAGTAACAACATAATGCTTTTCATGTAAATCTCCCTAAATACCAATGCAAAATTAAAAGATTTTGTGTCAAAAAACGTCTGCCAAAAATCTTAGCCCGCTACCTTCCCCCTACAAGGCGATAGGATTGTCACTTGCTTTAATAGGTACGGTCAATCATACAATTTTTAAGCTTTTCAATGGCTAGCCATTAAACCAAGTGGGCTGGCGGCAATGCCGGGATAGAGCGATTTGGCCTTCAAACGGCGGGCCGGAATTTGATCGACGCGGCTGCTATCCATTGGGCTCCTGCATTGCTCGAAGTTGCCGGTGTTTCCCGGTTCTGATTTACGCGCCAATATGATCTAATCATCGCCTTTTTTGTCAGAGAGGCGTCATACCCATGCCGAACTTGAAGGCTATTTACTTGAGCGTTGCCGTGCTCACCAGCTTGGCGTCGTTTGGTTGTGGCGAGCAAAAACTTGTTACGGCGAAGCTGGCTTTAGATCAAAGTGTTCTCAGTCCTATCGACGCCAAAACGCTAGGTTTACAAAATTTGGTCAGTTTCGATGTGTATGTCGACAGGCAGACCGTGCATGCCGCCTTCGTCGCGACACCAACCGGCAGTAAGCAACCTTATATCGGCTATCTGCATTCCGAAGATGGCGGATTGCATTGGTCGCAACCCAGCGCGTTGAGCGCGCAATTTAACCAGCCCATTGAAGCGAAAATCGGCAACGATATACAAATTGCTGCCGCCGGCGACAAATTGTTGATCGTCTGGCAAACTACCGGCGAATTGCCCGGCATGGGGCCGTTATTCACCATTTATTCGAATGATGCCGGCAAAACTTGGCAGCAAGGTGTCAAGCCAACCGGCAGCGATGCCGACCAATCGCACCACGAACTATTGGCGGATGCGGAAGGCCGTTTTCATGCGGTGTGGCTGGATGATAGAGACGAGAACGGTTACCAAGGTGTGCGCTATGCGCGCAGCAACGACAGCGGCAAAAGCTGGGAGATGGCGCAGACGATAGACGATTCCAGTTGCTCGTGTTGCTGGAACCGCCTGGCGCTGGGTCCTGACGGCAAGTTGAATCTGCTGTACCGGGATATGAAACCGCGCGATATGGCACTGGCACAAACTATCGATGGCGGCGCCAATTGGCAACGCTTGAGTTCGGTAGGTGAGTTCAACTGGATTTTCGATGGCTGTCCGCATAACGGCGGCGGCCTGGCGGTGGCCGGCGACGGTGCCTTGCATAGCTTGGTATGGACCGGCGCGGAAAATCAGGTCGGGTTGTATCATATGCAGTCCGCCGATAGCGGCAGAAGCTGGACGCCGCCGCAACGGCTTGGCGAAGCCGGCGCGTTTCATGCGGACATCGCGTTCGGTGCCGGGCGCTTAGTAGCGGTGTGGGATGCACTGGGGCCGGAAGGCTCTAAAGTGTTTGTCTCGGAATCCGTCGATAATGGCGAACATTGGTCGGCAAGCAAGTTGCTATCATCCGCCGGCGCTTCGGCGACCTTCCCGCGCATCGTCGCCACGCCGACGGGCTTGTTGGCAATGTGGTTAGAGCAAACGCCCACCGGCAAGCAATGGTCGGCGGCGGTTTTACAATGATTTTTATACTTTAAGAGGTGGTCATGCCCAAGTTAGACATAACAAAAATAATAAAACCCGGCTTGTTGGCGCTCGCGTTATTCAGCCCGGTCTCAGTATTTGCGCACGCGATTCTGGTGAAATCGCAACCCGCCAAGGACGAGACCGTCACCGAATCGCCCAAGCAAATCGATCTGTGGTTTAACGATGCGGTGCGTAGCGAATACAAAGCGTTGGCCGTCATCGATAGCACCGGCAAGCGTGTGGATAACCACGATGTCGCGCAAAGCCTGACCAATGGCGCCAATATCTACGCCACCGTGCCAACACTGGCGCCGGGCACCTACACTATTCGCTACCGCGTGGTTTCCGAGGACACTCACATAGTCACCGGTAAGTTTGAATTTACCGTCAAACCCTAGTCTGCATTCTTCCATCGGTTTATTTCTATGAATATTCAGCGACTTCCCGTCTTTTTTATCGCCGGGCTCATGGCCTGCGTCTTGTTACTCAGCGGTTGCGACAAACTCGGATTTAGCAATAAGCAATCCAACGCGCTGGGCAACCGCCCGGACCTGGACTGCATCATCGCCAACGATTTTTACGCCGTACATTTCAGTGCGTATTTGCAGCCGGATAAGAACGATAAAGCTCCGGACGCCAAAGCCGCTTTTGTGCCGTTTTGTCAGAAAATTCCTAGAGCCGGCAAGATGTTTTTCACTGCCGATTTGATCGACCGCGATATTCGCGCCACGCCGATTGGCATTAAATTGGTGGAAGTGGAAAAAACCGGCCAGAAAGCGCCGGATGATGTGCGCGAAATCCGCACAGTCGCCGAAATCCCGTCCAAGCTGTATCCGAAAGGCGCGGTAGAAGCACAAGCCGATGTGGATAAAACCGGCGATTATGTGCTGTATCTGTTGATCGGCGAAGCGATGGAAGACGATGATAAATTCCGCATTGCGCTGGAAGTGGGTGTCGATCCCCAGGGCGCCGATTTACCACTAGTGGCAATAGGTGGCGTGGTGGCCTTGGTGCTGCTGGTGCTGGGATTTTTGGTTTACCTGCACAAACGTAGAAAAGCCGCGCAAATCAATGGTAATGGGGAACAGCCCTAATGACGAGCGGATGGAAAATGCTTAGGCTGTTTGCCTGCTGGCAATGCCTGCTGCTGGTTTGTTTGCTGCTGCCATCGGGCTGGGCAGCGGCGCACGCCCCTGGCCTTAGCTCAATCGATGTGACTGTCAAATCCGACCAAGTTATCGCTAAATTGACCTTTGCCCTGCAAGACATCGAAGCCTTTGCGCCGATGGACAGCGACCTGGATGCGGAAGTCAGCGCCGCGGAGCGCGAAGCGGCCAAGCCGGACATCGCCAAAATGCTGGCTGCGCAGTTGCGGGTTAATATTGATAGCGTTGATGTGCAAGCCGTGGCGCCGGGGGCTGTCGTTTACGACGAACAGAACAACGCCCATGTCGAATTTATTTTTCAATCTGTGCCGCACCAACAGTTACAGGTGCAATCCAAGTTATTGGCCTGGCTACCTGACGGGCATCAGCAGTATGTCACGGTGCGCGACGCCGCCGGTAAAACGCTAAGCGAGAAAATGCTAAGCAGGGCCGACGACCAGTTGCAATGGGCATTGTCTCCTGCCGATCAATCCGTGGCGCAAAACGATTCCCGATTTTCCGCGTTTGCCGATTTTTTGAAGCTGGGCATCGAGCACATCCTCACCGGTTACGACCACCTGTTATTCCTGTTTGCCTTGCTGGCAGTCACGCATAGTTTCTGGCCGGCGATCAAGATCGTCACCTTCTTTACCATCGCCCATTCCATCACCTTGGCGTGTGCAGGGCTGAACATCATTGAGCTACCCAGCAGCTTCGTCGAACCGGTGATTGCGTTGACCATTATTTATGTGGCCGTGGAAAACATCATGCGCGGCGACCACCCCAAGGGCCGGCAATGGCTGACCTTCGGCTTTGGCTTGATCCATGGCTTTGGCTTTGCCAGTGTGCTGCGGGAAATGAATATTTCCAGCGGCGACACCGGCATCTTATTGCCCTTGCTGTCGTTTAACCTAGGCATAGAAACCGGCCAAATCGCGGTGGCATCGGTGGTGTTGCCTATCATCTGGTGGCTAAACAACAAGCCTGCATTTGCCGAGAAATTCTTGAAAGGTTGTTCGGCCATGGTAGCCTTGATGGGGGCCTATTGGCTGTTGGAGCGGACGGTTTTGTAAACCGCCCTTGAGGGGGGGGCCTAGCATCAGAAGAGGCAAACACCGAGTTGCCCCAGAATTTTAGCGATTCCGGGACGTCTTGAATAGCCAAGACCATTGACGTCTGCAAAGACGCCTGCGCCCTCAACTGTGACAGCGCAGGCAACGGGTTTCGCATTGCGCTACCCATCCTCGAAATTTGCCATCCCAGTCCCTTAGGCCGGGTAGCGCAACGCGAAATCCATCAATCAGGCCCTCGTTTTTCGTTAAATTGTAAACAATCCCGATCTAAAGCTGTGTTTATTCGCTATTTGCAATAGAATACAAACCATCCCCTTCTCAACAGCTAGCTCTCCGGAGAATTTGACATGACTGATAAAAAAGTGACGTTAAAACAGGAAGACCAAGACCGCGTAATCGAATTACCGGTCACACCCGGCACCATGGGTCCGTCCGTCATCGATATTCGGTCTTTATACGCACAGACCGGCCATTTTACTTACGACCCCGGCTTTACCTCCACCGCCAGCTGTACGTCAAAAATCACCTTCATCGACGGCGACGCCGGCGTACTGTTGTATCGGGGCTATCCCATCGAACAACTGGCGGAAAAATGCGATTTTTTGGAAGTCTGTTATCTGCTGCTGAACGGCGACCTGCCCAACGGCTCGGAAATGAAAGGCTTCGTCACTACCATTAGCCAGCATGTGATGGTGCACGAACAGCTGATCAAATTCTACAGCGGCTTCCGCCGTGACGCACACCCGATGGCGGTATTGGTGGGTGTAGTCGGCGCACTGTCGGCGTTCTATCACGAAGTGATGGACATCAACTGCAAGGAAGACCGGTACATCTCCGCCATCCGCCTGATCGCAAAAATGCCGACCATGGTAGCGATGTGCTACAAATACAGCATCGGCATGCCGTTTATCTATCCCAAACGCAAACTGGGCTATGCGGAAAACTTTATGCGCATGATGCACGGCGACCCCGGCGAAGATTATCTGGCCAATCCGGTGTTGGTCAGAGCGTTGGATAGAATCCTGATCCTGCACGCCGACCACGAACAAAACGCATCTACCTCCACCGTGCGACTGGCCGGCTCCAGCGGCGCCAATCCTTACGCTTGCGTCGCGGCCGGTATAGCTTGCCTGTGGGGTGCGGCACACGGCGGCGCTAACGAGGCGGTGTTGAATATGCTGGAAGAAATCGGCGATGTGTCGAAAATTGGCGAATATGTCGCCAGAGCCAAGGACAAAAACGACCCATTCCGCTTGATGGGTTTTGGTCACCGGGTTTACAAAAACTACGACCCGCGCGCCAAACTGATGCGGCAAACCTGCCACGAAGTGCTGGACGAATTGAATCTGAACGACGACCGGCTGTTCAAACTGGCGATGGAACTGGAACGGATTGCCCTGGAAGACCCTTACTTTGTAGAGAAAAAACTCTACCCCAACGTGGATTTTTATTCCGGCATCGTGTTGCGGGCCTTGGGCATCCCCACCGAGATGTTTACCGCCATCTTCGCCTTGGCCCGCTCGGTGGGTTGGATCGCGCAATGGGACGAAATGATCTCCGATCCCGAATTGAAAATCGGCCGGCCGCGGCAGTTATATAAAGGTGTGACGACTAGGGACGTGAAATCGATTTCTAATCGGTGATAAAACAAATAGTTAAGTCCCCTATCCTTCTGGACAACTGCACCTAACTTAAAGACGGGCAGCCCCTTCTCCCTCAGTACCCACTGGGCATAAAGGAGAAGGCTGGGATGAGGGGATCAATAAAGTTCTTTGCCTTATTTATTCTCCTCACCCCAACCCTCTCCAGCAGGAGAGGGGGCTTAACTAAACGGTATTAACTCTAGCTCTCTCCCTTAGTAAGGGGGATTTTTTGGAGGTTATTTAGCGCATTGGTTGATGACCTTCAAGAAGTAACCGCCGAGCGCTTCAACACTCTAATCTGCAAAAAATCCCAGGCAAAACGTAGTAGAAACACCGGGTTGGTGGAAAAATAACGCTTAACCAGCCGCCTATCCTTAGCCATCCGATAGCACCATTCCAAACCGCTTTTTTGCATCCACAGCGGGGCACGTTTGATGTGTCCTGAGTGAAAATCAAAAGCCGCGCCCACACCCAATTGCACCGGCACATGCACTCTATCCAGATGCGCCGCAATCCATTTTTCCTGCTTGGGCGCACCTAAGCCCACCCAGAGAAAATCCGGCCTGGCGGCGTTGATCAGATCCACCAATTGTTGATCTTCTTCTGCGGACAAGGGCCGAAATGGCGGAGAATGCCAGCCCACAAGCTCGGCTTGCGGATAACGCTTGCGGATGTTGGCAACCAAATCCGTCAATACCTCATCCTTGCCGCCGAGAAAAAAATGCCTCCAGCCCAACTGCTGCCCGTGATCCAGGCATTTCAACATCAAGTCCGGCCCGCAAACTCGGGTTTTAATCGGCGCTTGATGCACCAGCTTGGCGTACCAAACCAAAGGCAGGCCATCCATGGTGGATAAGGCTTTGTTGGAAATATCGCGCAATTCGCTATCGGTGAGACAGGCCACGGTGGTATGCACATTGGCGATACACACCTGATGAGCTTGGCCGCTGGCGATCCACTCCTGAAATAGTTGTAACGTAAGCTCGTAATCCAGGATAGGGAAGCGTATTCCGAAAATATCTACTGACTTGATTGCTTGCATTCCGTGCTCCATCGGGCGGTTAATTGAAAAGTGATGTTTTTAATTTTGTCACCCTTAGCATCGCTATATTTACCTCCAGAGTCAATTCAGAGCAGACCAATTCGCCAAAATCAACGAGGTATCAATCAAGCATGCCTGCATTCCGCCTGCGGAAAAGCCGTTAACGTAAGTTGAACCATGATAGTTCCCTCTCACTCCGAGAAATGGCTAGGGTGAGGGGATCAAATAATTGACTTTAATCCCCTAACTTCAACCTTCTCCTTTATGTCCTGCGGGTACTGAGGGAGCAGGAGATATTAAATTTTTCGCAGCCCCCTATAAGTTTAAGGAGCGCGGCCATTGCTAAAGCGCTCCGCAAACCAACGCGGTCAAGGTGCACAATTAACCACCAGCTCATCACTATATTGACCAACCTCGGCGTCTTTCAAGATATAAACCGCTGTATAGCGGCGCAATTCCGGCTTGCCGGCAACCAGTAAAGGCCGGTTATCGATATACGGCGGTATCGTATCCCTGGCTAAAAACACAAACTCCGGTTCCCCCTCGCGCTGACAATAGATATTGATACCGTCGCTCTTGGATTTAACAAAATTGAGAACCACCACGCCGCCCGTTTGATCTACACCGGTCAAAACCGGTTTAGCGTCGTTAAGCTTGGTGGTATCTTCCGAGCCTATAATGCCGAGCAAATTACCCAAAGCATCGGAATAAGCCGGATGCGCCTTGATGCGTCTGACTAGGGCTCTCACTCGGCTCTCTATATTATTGCGACTGGCAGTTTTAGCCGCCGTAGCATGCCTTGCTGCCGCAGAAGCGGCATTTACTTCGCTGATCTTGGTATGTAACTCCTGATTATCGCTATCGACACTGGCAATATCCTCGGCGGATAAGCCAAATTCCGCCTGACGCGCGGCGAGATTCGCCTTAAAACGATCATGCCAAATCAATAAATCGCTATCAGGGTGCGGAAAATAATCGGATTTAGCCATTTTCAATTCTCCATATTGTTACGAGAGGAAACCTCAAAATTTAAGAAACAGCCTTCTCACTCTAGGGGGGATGTCGTAAAAAACCGAAATAGCCCCTTCTCCCCCAGTACCCGCGGGGGATAAAGGAGAAGGTTAGGGTGAGGGTATTAAAGCACTAGTTTATTGCCTTCTCACCCTAGCCCGCGCCGTTATGCCCAGTGGGAGCGGGAGGAGACGGGATTTTTAGACGCTTAAAAAACGCAATACCGCACAGACATCGGCGCGGCAGACTTCACCGTAGAGCTAACCAAAATCGACGGCGAAACTCTAACGGCTTAATTAATTCTATATACATTATAAGAAGCTCTACAAGCCTTTGCTGGTGCGGCTAAATGTCGCGTCCGCACTCATGACTAGCTCATGGTTGCCGACAAACCAATTGGCGGCAACCATAGAAAGTTCATCGGCACCCACAAAACACCTGGAGGTACCCACAGAAGGCTCAGCGGTGCCAACAACGCTCCTGGCGGTACCCCCAGACGCTTCATCGGTACCGACAATGCCTCCGGCGTTGCCAATCAAGGCCTGTAGCGTGCCTCCTAGCCCTCTGTGAATACTCCCAAATCGTCCAGATCAGACCAGAAAGCAGGCTTCGGTACACCATTAAGATTTAATTAAAATAAAAAAATGGCTTGGTTATCAAGCCATTATGTTTTAGGCTGTACCTAGCCTCCAATATCATCCGCTTATAATTCGACATACTTGGCCAGGCTGGAACAGTTAGCTTGATGCACGCATCAACAACACCACACTTGCCAAACCTGACGAATTTACTCATTGGTCGCACATAGCTATAGGGAACCTTTAAAAATTAAAAAATCTCCTTCTCCCTCCGGGAGAAGGTTGGGATGAGGGAATTAAATATGAAATATGTTCATCCCTCACCCTCTCCTTTATGCCATGCGGTTACGTAGGAAAAGGAATTTTTAGAGGCTACCCATATAAGCTTGGATGGGCACATAAAAAGCCATTATCGACACATGCAATCGAGATAGGCTGTTACCAACACATTTCAACAGCATGTCAGAACGGTGCGCTTTAGTTCAGATGTTAGCAGGGCGCACAAAATTGGCTCGTCAAAAAATTATCAAAACCTGATTGCGGTTGAAAAAGCGGTATTCGTGAGGTTACGTATTTCGTTATTGAAAAGAGCTGCTAATATTGATTTCGTGTTGGCGATGCAGACTGAATGGAATGGCCCGCAGTTGACCCAATTCTGAAACAATTTCCAAGTATCTTCGTAACCAAGGACCGGAACACTACCCCTCAAATATTAACTGAATTAGCTGACTGTATTCCGTGGTCTGTCAGGCTATTGGAGCATGAGTTAATAAAAGGAGAAAATTATGTTTATTAAACTTGTCATTACCCTAACCTTAGCGGCGTTCTGCTCGGTAGCAGCTGCAAAGGATTACTATGTATCACCCTCGGGCAGCGACAGCCTGAATGGTCTGTCCCCCAGCGTCAATTTCTGGTCCAAAACCGGCCCTTTCAAAACCCTAACTCGCGCCCGAAACGCAATTCGACAATTAAAAGCGGCGGGGAAATTTAATGAAGCGATTACGGTTCATGTTGGCAAAGGAACTTACCAACTGCAGTCACCGCTGGAATTTAACGATAGCGATTCTGGTCTTCCTGGACAGGAGATCAATTGGGTGGGAGAACAAGGAGCTACGATAATATCAGGCGGGATTGTCCTTAAAAATTGTCAACCGTATGATGCTAATAGCCCAGAACGAGTGTTGAGCTGTCCTTTAGATACCGTTACCGCATCAACTATTAAAGGCGAAGAAAGTACACGTGTAAAAGGAAATACTCCAGCATTTGAAGTTTTTGTTAACGAAAACAGGATGAATTTAGCCCGTTGGCCAGATGATGGCTGGGCTTTTATCAAAACGCCAATAACTGAAAAGACCAAATTTACCGCCTTTCAAAAAATACCGCAATTTACAGGGGACCTCTCGCAAGCCCAACTCCATATATTTGCGGGAAACGACACATTCGACCAATACGTTGGAGTGTCCACAATTGACTTTGTTAATAATCAAATTACGTTAAATAACGAACCGGACTATAGATTAATTGCAGGCAGACGCTTCTATCTGCGGAATATTCAATCAGCACTCAATGCACCGGAAGAATGGTTCTATGACAGTATCAATGCAAAATTACTATTTATACCACCAGTAGGGGCTACACCTAAAAGCATTGTTATTTCTTCATCTATCAATTTGATTAAAATAACAAATGCCAGCCACATATCCTTCAGCAAATTAACATTTAGACATAGCACGGGAGATGCCGTAAAAATTTTGAATTCCGACTCAATATCCATTGACAAATCGGAACTAAATTTTACCGGAGGACTAGCAATAAGAGCTACAAATAGCACTAATATTACTATTGCCGACAACCATATTCACGATTCCGGTCAAGGCGGAGTTTTAATCTCCGGAGGAGATAGAACTACGTTAACAAGCTCCGGCAACGTTGCTGAAAATAATCACATTGAAAAATATGATGATATTCTATTTAATAATTCACCGGCAATCGAAATTGGCGGTGTTGGTGCACATATAGCTCATAATTTAATAGAAGATGGCTCTGGCAATGGCATTTTTATTTCTGGAAACGACCATATCATAGAAAAAAATGAAATAGCTAGGATTTGCCAACAAGCTGCTGATTGCGGCGCAATTTATTCTGGAAGAAACTGGACTTATAGAGGAAACATAATCCGATTCAATTCTATTCATGACATTCCAGGTTACGAATTGAATTACGCCACCTTGAACATACCCAACAATATTATTGAATATATTCCAAACGGCGCGCGAGGCATTTATATTGATGATGCAGCGAGTGGCTTTAATATATTTGGAAACATATTAGTCAACTCAGGACAAATGAGCATACATATAGGTGGCGGCAGGGACAACCAGATAGAAAATAACGTAATAAAGACCAACAAATATGCAATACTAATTGACAATCGCGGCAATTACTTTGATTGGCAAAATATGAAATCCACTCTAGAAACCATGCCCATTACCAGCCCAGCGTGGTTACAAAGATACCCGAATTTAAGTGCACCAATGCTTAACGAGAACTGGCCAGAAAATAACACCATACGCAGCAATGTCTTGATATCAACTCAAAACGTAAACACAAATATATTTCTGCGCTATTTCATGCCTAGACAAACCAATATAATTAGTAACAACTTAGCATGGCGATCCAACAGCACTATTCTGAAAGCAGATTATAAAATCTTGGATGCAGGCGTAGCTAGAGGTGGAGCTCTTTGGAATGTTTGGCTAAGTGAAGGCTTTGAGGCTAATAGCCGATTTGCCGACCCCTGCTTTAATATTATTGGCAACACGATCCAAGCAACATGTAGCTCATCACCCGCATATCAACTCGGTTTTAAAAATATTCCTACCGATATTGGTCTCATTAACTAAACAAAGACTCTAATTACCTGTCAACCAAAAACCACTTAGTATATTTTATATTATTTATGCAAGGTTTTGGTTTTTAGAAAATCAGCACTACTTATTTAGGGGCAAAATAGCTTGCCCCTATTTTGTAGCTAAATAGGACCCACCTAATGCCTAATAGATTTATTTTTTTATTAGCTATATTTTCATTTTCTACTTCAGCTATGCCGCTCGATATATACGTTTCTAATTTAGGGAACGATAAATCAAATGGCCGATCTTTTGAAACCGACCAATCCGATATCGTCGGCCCTTTTCAATCTATCCACAGAGCTCAGCAAGAAATTAGAGACTTAAAGAAAAATGGCAAATTCAAAGAATCAATAACAATTCATATTCAGAAAGGCAAATATTTACAGAAAAACCCTTTAGAGTTTGACATAAGGGATTCAGGCTTTTTAGGTCGAGAAGTTCATTGGCAAGCAGAAAATGGCCCTGTGGAAATAATTGGTGCCGTTAGGGTGGCAAACTGCATGCAAACTGATGGTAATATTTGGAGTTGCCCAACTGCGGGGCTAGATTTATCTAAAATTAAATTCTTGGACAACTCCCGAAAGCCAGGCAATATCCCTGGATTTGAATTATTTGTAAATTCGCGAAGACTACATTTAGCACGTTGGCCAGACGCTGAATGGGCACATATAAAAATGCCGTTAGACGAACGGACCCGATTCAATACAATTGAAGCATTGCCAAAGCTAACTGGAGATATTAGTCATGCTCAGGTGCATATCCTAGCGGGTAACGACTGGTATGATCAGTTTATCGCTCTAGCGGGAATCGATCAAAACAAAAGCGAAATATCTTTGGCCAGCAACACAAACTACCCAATTTCCAGTGGCAGGCGGTTTTATATTCAAAATATTCGATCAACCTTAGATAGCGCTGGAGAATGGTTTTATGATCAAGCGAATGAGAAAATATTATTTTTCCCACTGGACAATGAAAGCCCTAAAGACATTCTTATATCTTCATTGCAAAGTGTATTACTCATTAAAGGAGCGAACTATATTAGTTTTAATGGACTATCTTTTGGTTATAGTACAGACGTCGCAATCAGCGTTGAAAAAGCCAATAATATAGAATTCAGAGACATTGAGGTTAGTAATGTCGGCACCAGAGGGGTTGTCATCAAAAACAGTAACCATGTCAGCATAATAAATAGCCATATACATCATACCGGCGAAGGCGGAATATATTCTGGAGGTGGAAACCGCAATACATTAGAACCTTCCGACAATATTATTGAAAACAACCATATACACAATTTCGGAATGGTATTAATTAACTATTCCCCGGCGGTAGCTTTGGCAGGAGTCGGCAGTATTGTGAGACATAACCTTATTGAACAAGGGGATGGGCTCGGCATTTGGATTGACGGAAACGATCATCTGATAGAAAAGAATGAAATTCGCCATGTCTGCGAACAAACTTCCGATTGTGGCGCAATCTATTCTGGTCGCGACTGGACTTATCACGGCAATATTATCCGCCACAATAGCATCCATGATTTATTTGGATATGGATTACAAAATGTTGACATTTCTAAAAATACAGTTCTATACACCCCTTCAAACGGAGTTCGCGGCGTATATTTAGATGATGCTGTCAGTGGCTTTTCAATTATTGGCAATCTTTTTAACAATGCAGGAGCAATGGCCATTCAATTAGGTGGCGGGCGCAACATTAATATCGAAAATAATATTATTTTGACAAATGACCACGCATTATGGGCAGATTATCGTACCCCAGGTGCAGAAATAAAAAAACGACTAACCCAAGTGCCCTACCAAAGCTCCATTTGGCGCAAAAAATATCCAAAACTCGGTGAACCAATGTTCAATGAAAATTGGCCGGAAGGTAACACCATAAGCCGTAATATAATGGTATCGACTAAGCCAGGTGGATTGTCTTGGCGTTATATGTTGCCAGCACAAAGTAATTTATTGGCCAATAATGTTGTATGGTGTACAGCTGGGGAAATTGCAATTGATTATTACATTTTGGATACGGCAGTAAGGCGTAGTGGTGCCTCGTGGAAAGAATGGATAAGCCAAAACTTTGAAAAAGACAGCATCAATACTGATCCTTGCGTAACAATAAACGGCAACAAAGCCACGTTCTGCGCGCAATCTCCTGCGAAAAAAATCAGATTCCAGCCCATTCCTACAGATATCGGTTTAGTTCAATAGAGCGAATGGGTTAGTGTTAACTATAACGGTCCTGTCGCTCACCATTATTTAACTACAACTAACATATGAACAAGCATCTTGATAGATCGCTATTAGCTCAGCATAATTCTTCTCAGCTGTGTATTTTTCAAGAAAAGTACGCCGTGCATTTGCTCCGATTTTTTGCGCCTCCTTGGGATTTTCAAGTAACCATTGCGCCTTTTGAGCTATCTCCACTGCACTACCTGGTGTGAACAGCAAACCAGTTTCACCATCTGTAATAATGTCAGCCATACTGCCCATGTTTGATGCCAGAACAGGTAAACCATGAGCAAAAGCCTCAACTAGAACTAACGGAAAACCTTCATACCATTCGGAAGGTAATACCAAAAACGCAGCTTGGCGCATCAGGAAGCTAACTTCGCGGGAATCTTGATACCCTAAAGCCACAACATTGCCCTTGTCGTGCAAAAGCGATTCCAATGGACCAACTCCAGCGACTTTTAGCGGTGTATTTCCATTTAAAAGCGTCCATGCATTCAAAAGGGTACTTATCCCCTTCTCTTCACTGAGACGACCTACAAATAAGGCAAACAGTGAATCCCTTCCATTGTAATTTGCGGGCACTTCGAGTAACGGGTCTGACATAAAATTACCTTTCACCGCTATTTTATTGTCCGGAAATCCAGCTTCTACAAATTTACGTTTGGCAAAATTGGTCAAAGCGATAAAGCGATCAACTTTATTGTGCCAAGTTCCGTTCCGGCGATGATACGCTACTAGATTAGCAACGACCAAACTCCCTAGTTTAGAATTCCGATAACAATCGTATAGCGCGGCTTGGTAGGGTGAGCCTGAAACACACAACTCGCAAATATTCCCACCGCGCATTAGCATTGCACCCGGACAAATCAAACGGTAATTATGTAAAGTCTGAACTACTGGGACCTTATACTCTTGACAGGCGTCATAAATTGAAGGGCTGAACTGTGGAAAAAAATTATGAACATGTACCAAATCAGGCTTAAATTGCCTAAGTTTCTCGCGAGATTTATCCCGGCTTATTTTTGAATATGTAGTATTTATTGCCGTACTAAACCTACCGATCAGCCCTCCCGGCAAATCCTTATTATCTGCAATCCATAACTCTATATCGTGACCACGATCAGTTAACAATTTTGCCTCTGCATTTACTACATTGTCTTCACCACCTGATTGCTGATATCGGTTATGTATAATTAAAACTCTCATAAATTTTTCAATTTTTAGATACCATATAAGATTGGACAGGCATTAGACGCGCCCCTCGCACTGATCGACGCCCTAAGACTGATAATTACTATGCCCCATAGTTTATAAGCTAAGAAAAACAGTACCATGGGTTTATTCTTAATTGTGGCGAGTTGGAAAGATGAAGTTATTTGACTTTAACCAGCGAATCTAATTACAGCAAAAAGTCTGTAGCAATTTATGATAAGTCCGAAACATTATTTAATAAATAGGATTCGTCGACTTGAGTCATTATATTTAGGCACAGCGACTCAACAACTTTCAAGAAAATTTACAAGCTTTCGAGCAACCACATCGGCAGAAAATTCATTGAGAAAAAGCTCTCTCGCTGCAGTTGAAGCGACTGTCATCCAAGCAGAATCATTAAATGCTTTAGCGATGAGCTGAGCAGCGGTCTTCGCATTATCTAACGGTAACGCTACTCCTATCATTTGATTACCTAATATCTCCGGTATACCTCCAACAGGAGCAACAAAAATCGGTCGCCCTCGAGCGATTGATTCTATAAGTGTAATTGGCAAGTTCTCGACGGTTGCCACATGAATACAAGCTTTATGTAAGCTCAATTGATAGGCCGCACCTTGTATGTACCCAGCAAATATTACTAACTCTTCAATGTTTAATTCCTTTACCTTCTGCTGGAGCATCGCGCTATCTGGACCATCTCCAACAATAGTGAGTCGCAATGGGCAACCAAGATCCTTTAAGGAAGAAACGATATCTAACAAATATTGTTGGTTTTTTCGAGCCTCTAAGGTGCCTATACTGATCAGGTCACTACACGCCTTGAAAGGCTTTGGAACACCGGGGTCACGTAAGAAATTTGGAGCCACGATAAAAGGTATACCGTGAATTGCCGGTATTCTCGTCACCAGCTCTTGTCGCATGAATCTAGAAACGAATACTAATCCATCAAGTCCTGGCAGTACAAACTCTTCAAAGTTTCGAATAGACCGATAAATTCTATCGCTCTGTTGAATAACTCCTTTTCCCATCCATTCGTCAGCTTGAGAAACATTGAAGTGAACTACCAATACAACCTTTTGTCTGACCGATGACCTCGCCTTCATCGCAGCATTCGCTGAAAGAGGACATTGCGCATAAATAACACAATCAAAGCCAGACCGCAGACGATGTTCTAATACGCGCTCTAAAAAATACGCATGCCAATAACGATACCACCAAACACCTAACGGACTAGAAAGCATACCCACAATTTTCCGCAAAGCGAATACTGGATAGACTAAAAACCAGTAGTAAGAAAAAGGCGTAACTAACTGATGCGGAATTTTTTGTTGTGTTAAATAATCGCAAAAACAATTAAAATGAGTTTGCACACCAGTTTCACCGACTGGGCGCATGATAGTGGCAATAATAACTTGAGTCATAATTTATTCATAGAGAATGATTAATGAAAGACTTTATGCCTTCAAAAAAATTGTTAGCCATATTTTCTATTGAAAATTGATCACTACTCGCTAGGGCATTTTTCTGCAGTGTGATTAACTCTTCTTTCGATCTTAATATCTTTGTTACAAGGCTACCATAATTTTCGGCATCTAAATTAGTTATCATGCCATTGAAGCCATTCTGTAAATAATCAATTTCCGGGCTATGTTCAGCTTGATGAGTAGTGATAACAGGTAAACCTGCGGAAAAAGCATCCAATATTGCGAGACCAACCATGCCAGGATTTAAAAAAACATCAGCACATTTAAACGCTAGGGCTTTTTGTTTAGCGTGGAGAGGGCCAAGATATTTTATAAAGTCATAATGTTTGGCACAATTCATTACAGTTTTTCTATCTAGACCATCACCTCCTATCAGCAATATAAAATTTTTTTCTTTTTGACTTATAACTAGCGCCGCGTCAAGTAAAAACTCTATTTTTTTATCGCGATGTAAACTGCCGCAAAAAATACCGACTTGGGAATCATGCTCTATATTATGGCCCTGTTTAAATTCAGCGATTTCCTCCTCAGTTACTGCCGAAATGGAATTTTTAAAGGCACGGGTGTCTACGCTATTATTCAAAACAGTTATCTGTTCTGAAGGATAGCCTATATCTTTTAAATATCCGGCAACCCCTGCTGTATATGCAAACCACCAGTTTGTTTGAGTAGCTAGCGCTTTTTTAATTTTCTCTCTAACACTATTTGAGCGTCCCTGCCTATTTAGGCCGTGCCCCCAATAGGCAAATCTTTTAACCTTAATAAAGCTTAGAAAAATCAAAATATAATTATATATGTGCTTATTTGCCTGCTCGGTGATGATAATATCGGCCCATAGAATATGATGTATTGCCCCCTCCATGAAATGGACTTTATTTCTTAAAAACCAATGACTTTTCTCAAAGATACAGTAATCATTCTCCAAAACCACATTATCGCCTCGTTTCAACTCCTCATTCCATGGTGTACCAAACACCAAGCGTAATTCATGGCCGCTTTCCGTAAGCAATCGATGCAGTTTTTCGAACAATGGCACTCGGTAAAACTTAAGCATCGGTTGAAATATAACGATTTTCATATCATTAGGAAATTTGTTATGAACTATGTCTTTGTTAGCAAAAAATGCTTGAAATAACTACCAATCGTTCTCAAAGAATCCACTAAGATGTAGCTTGGAAATAAAACTTTTGGGCAATTATTCCATCCATACCACCAGCGCACTTTTAAATTAGAAGGTGATCTAATGCTTATGCAGTAATTGATAAAGCTACGAATGGAAAATTTATCCCGCACTGTTGTCATTCCGGTGGCGGCAACATAGGAAAATACTCGACAACTCTTGCAAACATAAATTGGATAGCCAGCTCTCCGAGCTTTATGGCTAAAATCATAGTCAGCAGCATAGTGCGGCAAGTGCCGCTCATCGTATAATCCTAGTCTTTGAAATATCGACACTGGAAACAACGTACCTCTGCCAGAAGCGTGGCTTACTGCAATGACATTGGGATCATCCTCCAAATGATCCTCCTCAAAACCGACGGCTTTAGCCTGCGCCAGCAACCAGTTCTGCCGGTACCCCACAGAAACCACCTCGCCGTTACTAATATCGTGTATTACTGAAGTTAACACCGCATGCGGGTACTTATTAGCGTATTCGGCAAATTCAGCCAAGTATTCGGGTAGTAATTCGGTATCGTTATTTTGCGTCAACAGGTAGTCACCTGCTGCTGCGTGCTGTAATACGTACTCTACACAACGGTTCATCGCTCCAGTCCACCAAAGACTACTGTCAGCGTTGATGATAACTACATCAGGGTAAGCTTGATTGACCTTAGCCGTTGTACCATCAGAAGAACCGTGATCGCAAATGACTATCTTATAGTCTTGAAATGTCTGAGCGCGCAAAGTGGCTAAACATTTCAAGGTGAACTCGACCCGGTTGAAGACTGGTATACAAACCCATATTTTCATAGCTTTAATTACTTAATATTTAACTAAACGATCTTAAAACTCTTGCTAAGATTATGTAATGGCCTTTCGATTGCGATAAAAAGCAAATAGGCGATAAGAACACAAAAAAACAAGTCCCCAAAATATAAAACGTATTCATTAACATAGCCAAATAATTCGTACCTAGTTACAAACTTTCCATAGGCTGCAATTACTAAAATATGCACTAAATACAATGAATAGGAAACATCTCCAAGTAACAGCGGCAGCTTTAGATCAAATTTTAGTTCTTTATGATACTCAAGCATTATAACGGCAGAAACCAATGCAGCACTTGGCAAACCATAACATAGAACCCTAAACCCTTCATTTAAAAGCACTTGATCAATATTACTATAGTCGGCAATCAAAATGGATAAAATACTACAAAACATCAAAAAATAAGACCACCCCACTGATAATATTAATCTCGCCTTCAGGGCCTTGGCTATGTATATTCCAAATAGAAAATCAATTAAAAGTGGATTAGTAACCTGATAAATAAATTCACTATTAATTCCCGATAATTTTCCACACAACACTGCAAATATAAAATAAAACGAAATGCATTTTGTATGCAGATTTGAAGGCAACAACAAAGACAACCCAAAAATGAAATAAAAGTACATCTCATAGTTGAGAGTCCATCCCACCCCAAGAACCGGCGCAGCCTCATTTGGAATATAAAGGAAAGAAAAAAGTATCTGCTGAAATCCAGGCTTTAACTCTGTTGACCCTGGAAAATATTTGGCAACAACTAAGACAATAATAGTTAATATGTAGTATATTGGGGATATTCTTAAATATCTACGCAGCCAAAAATTAACAATTAATCTAAAAACATCTGCTCGTTGCTGACCATTGGCTGTTATAAACACCATGACAAAGCCACTGATAACAAAAAATAGATCGACCCCCCACAAACCAATATCAAGACCGCTAAAAATCGTAGTAATGTTGTACTTTTCAGTTCTATCCGCTAGATGCCTAAAAACAATTGCAATTGCCGCAACCCCTCTCAAATACTGAATCGAATTAATTTTATCCAAACTATACAGACCTGTAATAAAAATCTATTGTAAAAATTATCCATCAAAAATATCAAAATCAAGTTGTTACTCTATCAACGTAGGAAAATCGGATAAAAATATATTTCTTTATATAAATTGGTATATATATCCCTGCTAATAACAATATTGGCGCCATAAAAATAAACATCCGCCCATCCAATGGCGTAAAAAAAAGAATCACCCCCTTCACCAAGCCAATAGCAATAGTATTCATCAAATAAATACTGTATGTGTATTTACCGTATTGACCAAATAAGGCAACTCGCGAGAGAAAACCGTTCCTCATAGCACTATGCACAGCTAATAAAGATAAAAGACCAATTAAAAACTTTGAATTTGATGCCGACAAATACTCAATTGACAAGAAGCTAGATAAAAACAAAACAATTGCTACAACAAAAAACCTGTCTAGTAACTTCATATAGAAATCATAATACTCAATGACGAATATGCCTATAGAAAAATAAACAAGGTATTCGGCAAATCTATCCATTAAAAACATATGCGATAATGGCAAGAAATGCACAATAGCACTACATATCACTACCAATAATCTGGATTTTAAAGCCATCATTAATAAAGGAATTATTATATAAATCTCCATTAGCACATAAATAAACCAAAGCGATCCACCAGCACTTTCTGATGGGAACACCATCAAGTTGAAAATCTCAATATAAAAACCACCAGGAGCATCATCAACAAACATAATCGAAGACATCGTTATTTTGCCCATATAAATCAACACCCCAAAGGCAATATAACCTATACATAGTTTTTTTATTCTTTTCCCTATGTAATGAATATATTCATCAAAATTCGACACTCCAGGATATGTATACGCAAAAACAAGGCCTGATAGATACATAAAGAATGGCATATGAAATTTATAAATACCCATCTTTAAAAGATCATACCACTCGTTACCCAGAGGGGTTTTGCCTGCTACAATATGACCCAATACAACCAAAAAAATGGCAAAGCCTTTTGCGCGATCTATATCAACAAGCCTTTGTCTAATTGGATTATCTGTTTTCATATAAGAGTTAACGATATTTTTTCTGGCGGTAACCAAGCTTTTCCCAACCTAGTATTAGGTTCCACTCTATTTGCAGTCGTTACATTACCCCTTTTTGCAAGACTAATCGCAATCCCCAAAATGATTCCATGTTCGGCTTGCTGCCCATAAGGTATATAAAATGCCTGCTGCCCAACTAATAACATTATAAACAATGTTACATACACATTACTTTTTACATCTTTTGTTATCAAATAAAGCTTCACTACCGTTAATAAATAAGCGAAAAATAATGCTATAGCACCCAAAAGGCCAACTCGCAATAAAGCCTGAAAATAGAAATTATGCGGAGCATGATCACCACCAGCATAGCCCGTACCAAATGGATCTCCAAAGAGTTGATGAAGAAAACTTTGATGCTCCCAATAGTCGAGAATATGTTCCCAACCTTTTACTCTGTCACCAAAAGTACCAGTAGACAAATTTGTAGCCTTTTCCGCCGAATCAAATACTGAGCTTATTATTTTATCTGCATAACCTAGATACAATACCGGCAACATCAAAATAAAACCGATCACAAAAATAATGCCAAGCTTACCGAAAACTTTAGTGCTTTTTATGCCTGGCAAAAATAAGGCAGAAAGAATGGCCACCCCAGTAGATACCCAAGCGGTGCGATGCTGCAGTACTATTACAGCAATGACAAATAAAGCCATTATGGCCTTTGATGGCTTATCCAAACTTGGCTGAATATACCGGTAAAATAGTATAGTTACTGTTACACCCAATAAATAAGCGTACTCCGCATAAACTACTCTAAACCTTACTCCCGTTGTGTCGGCTGTGCGCCAATCCTGTGCTATTGGAAGATTTGCTAAATCGGCAGCAAAACGAAAGTACACTATACATAGCAAAATTACACACATTAAATACCAATATTTTATAAGCCTGCCTATCATTTCATTCGAATAGTTGAAACTCATAAAATAAAATGTACCTGTCCAATAATAAAAACACGTTCTAAAATCCGCCATAGCAACGGTGCCTAGCATTTTTACTCCGACAGCTAATTGTGAAAACAGGAGCAGACCATAGAAACACCATAATAAGGAAATTAACCTTAGTTGCCTTTTGAAAAAAACCCTATATACAGCGCTAATAAACAAAGGCAAAAATACTACATCATGCGGTAAAACCGATATACCTATTTCCAATGGCTTATTAAATAGCCAGCTATTTACCAAGCTAGCGAGCAGTGTGCATACTATTGCTAACTGGGGCTTTTCTGAAAAGCCATATACAGCATAAATAAAAAATATTAGAGCAGGTAAAATCAAAAATTCCATGTCTTATTAGTCTTATCTTGTATACTGCTTGAAGTAGCTTTCTAAGCCACGCCGAATACCAAAGCGCTCTTCGGCTATCATAGCGTTACCGAGGCATAGTTGACGGGATTTTTCACAGGTTTGACTAAATATATTCCCTAGAGACTTGGCTATAGAATCAGCTTCTGGTTCGCAATAATATAGCCCCTTAAACACTAATTTAAAATCTATAAGACCAGGAACATTGGTTAGTAAAGCAGGTAATCCAACAGAAATTGCTTCGATTGCCGCAATACCAAAGCCTTCATAAGTGGAAGGCATAACGAATAAATCGGCAGATTGCAGATAGATTAATGGATCTGTTTGTAAGCCATAAAAAATTACTCGATTGGCAACCCCCAATTCCGTTGCCAAATCGCGTTCACTGTTATCTTTTTCGATACCTATATGCAAATAAACCCAATCTACTTCTTTGAATTCTGCTAGAGCTCTAATCAGTGACGTGTGGTTTTTAACTATCGAACAGTTACCTACTGTTACAAGTACAAAACTATCGGCAGACAAATTCAGATTAGCCCTAGCCAGCATGCGCTGCATAGGACTAATCTGCTGAAAATGTAGGCTGTTATACCAATTTTGAATAATTGGTATATTTAACCCATAATATTTTTTTTCAGTATCCCGAACGGATTCTGAAATCGCAATATGGGTGACTCCTAGTCGCTCGAGTAGTTGCCGTTGCCATTTGCGAGTCCACCCAAGAAAACCAGTGAATGGGAATGTATTGTGTATGGTTCGTAAAACACGCTTACTGCTCAATAGCGCAATAATTCCTAACCAAAAGTTTGCACGTTCTGTATGCAAATGGATTACGCCGTAATCCTTACTATTAAATAATTTAAAAACTTTCCAGAAAAAAACAGGGCTCTTTTTGAAACTAATGTGATGTAGTGAGTATCCCGCTTTTAACAAATGATCGGCGTAGGGTCCAACCTTACTTCCGGTTGATAGAATTTCGGCATTCATGTCGAAATCGTTTAATAGAGGGGCAGCTGAATATAGCATAGTCTCTGCTCCTGACGGGTTTAGCTCTCCCAGAACATGTAAAACCTTCAATGCCAACTCCCTGCTAATATATCCTGATAAGCTTGCAAATACGCATCGGTGACGACACTAATGTGAAAACATTTTTTAGCGTGCGCTAAGCCCGCCTCACCAACTGCTTGCCGTTCTTCACTATTATTTGCCAATTTCAGCATTTCCGTAGCAATTTCATCTGGGTTAGTCACATCAACTAATATGCCAGCCTTGCCGTTGTTCAGCGTCCAAGGCACTGCTCCGGCGTTTTTACCGGCAATTACGGGTATACCCATTCCCATTGGCTCTATCAAAGCCATTCCTTGTGATTCTTCTAAAGCAGGATGTACTACGATATCCACTTCGTTACACACCCTATGGATGAGTTGTTCATAGGGAATCTGCCCGACAAAGTCTATTCCTTCCTGGAAACCGTGACTTATCGCCCATTGTTCTGCGGGACCGTTGGCACCATGTCCGCCGCCAAACATTAAAAGACGACAATCTGGTCGAGTTTTACGCATCAAGGCGAAAGCCTGGATAGCAGCCTCTCCGTTTTTCCTTCCAGACCAACCAACCAAAATGGTTGCGAAAGTTATAGGCCCATTTATCGGTTTTGAGGGCCTTTGCCGATTAAACAAAGCATCTGGCATCCCGTTGCTAATAACCCTCATTGACCGGAAATAAAACATAAATTTTTTCAAGTGTTCGGCAACGTATGGCGAAACAACCGAAAGGTATTGAGCACGCCAAATTGCTTTACAAGCCATAAAAGTCCTAGCAATGCGATAGGGAATAAAATTAAGTTTTAAGATATTGAATGGAGCGTCATGTGCAGAAATTAAGTGTGGTATGCCACTGGCTTGAGCGGCTAATGCATATTCGTAAGTCCAGTGAGCATGTAATATATCTACTGGCTCCGCTAGCACCGCATTAGTTAGCCATCTGATTTCCAATTTAAAAAAATCCCTTGCGCGCTTTGGGCGAAAAGGTCCGTAATGAATAGTTAATCGTTCACCACGGATTGTAAATTCAGTGTCTATCTCTGGATCCAGTGTAAACAAAACCAAGTTATATCCGCGCCTATAAAGTTCAAGCGCAAGTAAATTTACCGGACTACCCCCTAAGCCTTCGGGATAGGGTTCGACAGTAGCTTGAGGCAATATTTCCTTAAAAGCAGCCGTTTCAATAGGCCCCATTAGTCCGATAGTTTTAATTTCCATCATTTATTCGGTTATGTTGATTGAGTTGAATATCAGGTCATACATCAAAGATGGCTCTCAACCATACTTCAGAAAGCGCTTTCTCGGAAAAACATGAAACAAATCGCTCTCTAGCTTTTAACGACTGTTTTTGCCTAATTAATTCATTTTCCAAAATATGACACAGCTTTTCTGCTGCATCGTCAATGTCATCCAGCGGCCAAAAGTAGCCTTGTTCACCATCCATGAAAACTTCTGGAATTCCACCGACTGGAGGAGCTAGTATCGGCAAGCCGTGTGACAATGCTTCTAAAAAGGTAATTCCAAAGTTTTCCATGAGAGCCCCATGCACGTATACTCTATGTCCGGACATGTATTCAGCCGCATTGGCCTTAAACCCTAAAAAGGTCACGCTTTCAGATAGATTTAGTTCAGCAGTCAACTTTTCTAGCATATTCCGGTCAGGGCCGTCACCTATGATTGTGAGCCTGTAACGATGACCTTTTGCATGGGCTCTTGCTAGTACTCGTAACACAAATGCTTGATTTTTGCGTGTTTCAAGGGTGCCCACGCAAATTAAGTCGCCTTTGATCGCGGGATTTTGAATTCGGAGCTCATCCTGAATAAAATTCGGAATAACCGCTTGCTTTACAGCTCTCAGTGCCGGAAGTCTTTCATTAACTTGGACTTGCATAAACTGTGATACGAAGATGATCTTATCCAGTTTTGGCAGGGTGAAACAATCAATGCTGCTAAAGTGACGATACAGCGGACCGTTTTCTTTAGTCAGTCCTTTTGTCATAGCTTCTTGCGCTTCGGAAATATTGAAATGCACAACACTCACAACCCTAAGCCGTTTATCACCAAGATTTAGTGCTGCCCTACTACTCAAAGGATCTTGAGCATAAATTACGTTTTCTTTGTCGTCGCTACAAAGCGTCCATTTTAGCTGATACCTCAGCAAATAATAATGCGACCAACGGTTCCAGATAACGAACCATTCTTTACTAAAAATTTTGATCAGTCTGGCAACTAAGCCTAACGATTTTCTAACAAAAGATAATTTAGAAGAATAAGGGTGCAATAGCACAGTTTCTATTCCTAACTTTTCCGCTTCACGCACAATAGCTCTAAAGTGGGATTGCACACCAGTTTCACCCTCGGGAGGCATTAGTGTAACAACAATCAATCTGCGACTTTGGCTCATGTTGATAGCCCAGTCAGCTTGAAAAGCTTTTTAGGAAGCTTGTCTTCGATGGACAAAAGAAACTCTTTAAATCTTCCACGTATAATAAGCTTTCTAAATAAAAATATTAATAAAGGGTAAACAAATATGCACACCAAAACAATCACACTAAGTCGAATTTGTTTGGAATAGTTTTCTAATATAGACAATTGCCCTAGATACCAACAAAGGGAATATAGCAGCGCGGCAATTACCCAAGGCATGGTTAGAATACTGAATAGGCGAATTGGCGAGTCATCTATGGCTCTTAAAGTAGCAATAACTAACAATAATAAACGTATAGCGTATGAGAGCACAATTACCCAAGCAACAGTCAATACTGAATATTGAGCCGCGATTATTAAACTGGGCACGCTAAAAAACAATGTTATTAATTGCGCCTTTAGCTCAATGGTAGGTAAACCTATAGCGCTTAATAGCGGACCAGACATAGATAGCGTCGCATTCACAGCTAACGCCAAACAAAGGGGCGTCATTAGAGGAATTGCAGCACCCCACTTGTCACCGTATAAGACGGAAACAATTAAATCGGGTACAGCAGCCATGGCCCCATATACTGGAAAGAAAATTAGGGCCATAAGGCTTGTCGACGCAATGTACGTAGTTCGCAAAATAATAAAATTAGTTTGGGATTTCGCATAAGCACTAAATAAAACCGATTGCATGCTAGACGTCACTGCATACATTGGCATATTGACCAGATTAAAAGCACGATTATAGACACCAAGAACTGAGGTTTCAAAATTACGACCGATAATAGCGGTATCGAGATTACTTATACACCAGCTTGTAATGTTGTTAATAGTAATTGCAGCCCCAAAGCGAAGAAATCGGCACTTGGAGGGACTAACCATAGGAAATATTGGATGGCGACTATTAAAATAAGTTAGCAAAGAATTAATACTCACTTGGCTTAGCTGGGCAGCCACCAAGCTCCATACTCCGTAACCTAGATATGCAAGTGGCAAGCCCAAACCCAAATAACCTACACAGTAAGAAATTATTCCGATAATTTGGATTTTTTTGAATTCTAACTTGCGCCTGATTAGTGCATTGGCAGTTTGCCCGAGCGCTTGAATGACAAATGATAAAGCCATAACCATGATAACGGGCGTAGCTTTAGGATCATTAAAAAATATCGCGAGGAATGGTGCCAAGCCAGCAACGACCCCACTTATCAGGGCTCCTATAAGCAATTGGGAAGAAAATACGCTACGAATATCTTGGGGAGAAATATCCTGGCTTTGAATTAATGCCGACCCTAAACCGCCCTCTGCGAATAGGTTGCCAAGGCTTTGCACAAACAAAGCTATTGCAACTAATCCAAAGGGTTCTGGTCCCAAGACCCGAGCTAAAACTATGCCTATAGAAAACTGTAACGTTAATGAAATTAATCGACCAAAATAACTCCACTTCAATGCAGAAATGCTTTTACTAGCTAAACTTTGCCCTACCTGTGCTGGTTTTACACCCATAATTTAACGACATCCACTTTATATATTTTAGCGAGTTTTAGCGCACAAAGCTTATTCTGCACTAATCTGCCTAGAACTATTTACCACCAATATAATTCTATTTAGCATCATTATTACAAACATTGCCCCTCCTACATCTGCAACTAAATCAGCCAATTCACCAGCTCGCTCCGGTACAGTTATTTGATACCCTTCTTCAAACACTCCAGCCAATGTTGCGAGCAACAAAGGAGTAGAAAATAGGGGTAAGTTAGCTCTTTCGGACCAGTAAAACCATGCACCGCATATAAATACTGTCAATATTCCAAATGCAATAAAGTGAGCAAGTTTGTCAAGCCCGTGTACTTCGCTCATAATTTCAGCCGGCGGTTGTGAAGACTCTATAAATAGTAAGCATATCCAAGCGATACTTAAAAGTATGAATAGCATTGATAGTTTTCGATTCACTTTAGAGTCAGCCATTTGTTAGTTAATTCGAGTTATAAAAAGCGCGTTGGCAGCGCTCGCCAACTAAATAAATTTTTCTACAGCCCAAACACCTAAGGTACAGTATATTTGAGATAGCTCTAAGCACTTAGATTGACTAATCGTATTACGGAAATTCCCCAAAAAAAAGCAAGTCACTGATGACTTACAAGCCATTCAAATTTTCGACACGAAGTACCACTTGATTAATTACATGAATACACAAATTTTCACATTTTTAACTCTTTGATGACTTGATATTTAATAGCGGAGAAATTAATACCCTCTTGTTTATTCATAATGGAATAGTTGTTTGTTCCGCAACACACTTAAACGGCTGCTCATCTTTCCCCACTACCAGGACAAACACTAACTTGCTGCGCTCCAAACACGTCAGCAGCGATGCTTTTTTAAGATGTCGGCTTATTGTTGCGTTGATCGGATGGTTTATGTCCATATGTTGCGGTGCCATATATTGGCCGCAGATGCCTTTGATGCATTTTTTTGCCGCCACACTCCAGCTATCGATTTCTGTTGGGCGTTCCTAAAGTCTATTAATAGGTCCGCTTAAAAAATTAACAACTCTTTTCTCCATCAATGTTAAATGCCGCTCAGTTAAAAACCAGTAGGTGTAGCCTTATTTACATTGCTACCAAAAAACGTGGAATAAACTCGACCCTACAGCATATTAACTCTTAACTTAATATTATTACCTCTATACCCGAAGTACATAAAAGAGAAACTTGATATTAGGGAATAAAAACAAGTCATGCACTTTAGTAAACTGTGAACAAGTTGGCTCCGCATAACCTCAGGCTTGACAGATTTAGCACTAGCGGAAGTAATAGCATACTACTCTGGGAAGTCATTCGAAGGACTTATCAGAGCTTCACTATTTAATTCGCCCGTCCCCTCTCCCACAAGGAGAGGGGGGTTACTTAATAAGCCTGCTGCCCCACAAACCCTTTAAAAATAGTCAATATCACAATCTTTAAATCTAAAATGACTGACCACTGGCGTATATATTCCAGGTCGTGATGAATCCGTCTTTCCATTTTGTCGATGGTTTCGGTTTCTCCGCGGCAACCGCTGATTTGCGCCAAACCGGTGATGCCGGGTTTCATTTTGTGCCGCAGCATATAGCCTTGGATCTGTTTGCGGTAGTATTCATTGTGAGCCACCGCATGGGGCCGTGGGCCGACCACGGACATGGTGCCGCTCAGTACGTTTAGAAACTGCGGCAATTCATCTAACGAGGTACGCCGCAAAAAGCTGCCTAGCGGCGTCACCCGGCTGTCGTTGGCGGTGGCTTGTTTGATGCTGTCGCCATTTTCGCACACCGACATCGACCGAAATTTCCACACTTCAATCTGCTCACCCTTCACGCCATAACGCATCTGTTTAAAAATGACCGGCCCCGGCGAGGTAAGCTTGATCGCAATGGCGATGATCAGCATCGGGATAGCGATAATCGGCAAAATGATCGCACACAGCAACAGATCCTCAAGGCGTTTGGCGAAGCCATCCAGTGACGAGTTTAAGGGCGTATCGAAGACGCTGACCACCGGGATGCCCTTTACGCTGCTGAGCTTGGATTGCATCAGGTTAAATGTAAAAAAGTCCGGGACTATATTTACCGACACCGTACTATCAGCCAATTCTCGGATCAGTTGGTTGATCCGCTTTTCCGCTCGCAACGGCAAGGTAATGTAGATATGATCGATTTCTCCGCGCTGCGCTCTTTCCAGCAGCTCTTTAAAGTCGCCAACGATGACATCGACCATGTCTTCATCCTGCCTGCGCTGCTTGTTCTCGATGCGGTCGTCAAAAAAACCAACAAAGCTATAGCCCAGCCAAGGCATTTCAGTCAGCGCGGCATTTAGGCGTTTGCCTAGTGAATTGCCGCCCAAAATCGCGTAGTTACGGGTGTTAAGGCCGTGCATCCGCAAATAAGACAATGTCGAGCGGCGCAGCGAGTGCAGCATGATGATGCTGAGCGGCGCCAGCGGCAGCCACAATTCCAAGACTTGCCGCGAATATTCAAAGCCAAGGTCAAATACGAAAAAACTGCTGGCAATCAGTGCAAAGGCCACTATCCACGATAATAATATCCGCACGGCGTCGTCAAACAGGGGATCACCGCGCCAGCCGTGATAGATCTCTTGATGCTCGGCAAAAATACCGAACAGCACGGTACAGACAATAAATAAGCCCAGGTATTCACGGTCGAACGGCTCGCCATAGATGTGTAGCGAGACATATAGCGTGATAAAAATCAACGCGGTGTCCATTGCCCGCTTAATGCTCTGTAATTCCGGCTGTAGCGGCCTGATAAATCCTTTTGGGCGAAACTGATTCATATCAAATATACTGGTTAGCTTAATGAGTTGATCATTTGCCTGCCTGATTATAGGACTTTAAGCCAAGATTATTTCAGCTTAATGAAAGTTTAATGCTACACCGGCGGTGGCATGTAATCCGTTCAGTGCCTACAAGTTTTTAATGCATGCCGCTTCTTAGTGACATCGCAGGCGCAACAATTGTTAATTAAACACCAACTGAAAAATCAACGTTGCTTGTAAACCACTTTAGCAGGTCTTGCCAAGCTCACCAATAAAAACGCTACCCTTAACCCAGTAAACAGACTATTTCATAATCCTTATGACAGAATCTTTCATATCAAATAAAGCCATTCCAGTCCGCGACCGTCTGATCATGGCGCTGGATGTTTCCAGCATTGCAGAAGCGCAAGCTTTGGTTGAAGAACTAGGTGAAGCTGTGATTTTTTACAAAGTGGGCATGGAGCTATTCATGTCGGGTGATTATTTCGGATTTATCGAATGGCTGAAGGCCCGTGACAAAAAAGTGTTTGTCGATCTTAAATTCTTCGACATTCCAGCCACGGTGGGCAGGGCAATTAAAGCGCTGAGTAACAAAGGCGTGGATCTGGCCACTATCCACGGCAACGATTCCATTATGGAAGCAGCGGCAGCAGCGAAAGGCGACTTAAAAGTGCTGGCAGTTACCGCATTAACCAGCCTGGATCGCGGCGATTTGGACGATTTGGGCTTTCAATGCGATGTGCGCGAGTTGGTGTTGTCCCGCGCTAAGCGGGCGTTGCAAATTGGTTGCGACGGTATCGTCTCATCAGGCCTGGAAGTAGCAATGATTAGGCAACAACTGGGCGAAAAGCTGCTGGTAATCACTCCCGGTATCCGGCCGGTGGATAACCGCGAAAACGATGATCAAAAACGCGCTGTCAGTGTCGAGCAAGCGATTCAAAACGGCGCGGATTACATAGTAGTGGGCAGGCCTATCCGCGACGCGACTGATCGCCGGGCGATGGCGGAAAAAATCCAGGGACAGATTGCGGCGCAGTTTGCTTGAGTATTTGCGCCAAAGCTTTCTGGAATTTTATTCTCGGTATTTTTGCTTGAAGGGCAAAAAATTAAATTTGCCGGGGCTTTTAACTCCCCTCACCCCAGCCCTCTCCCAAGGGGAGAGGGGGAATACCGGTATTTTTGTTAGCTAGACTAAATTAGGATCGCCTCATCTAGCTCGGAAATATAACTCCCTCTCCCCCCGGGAGAGGGCAGGGGTGAGGGAATCCAAAAAAGGCTTTTGCAATGAAAGATTTGGCCCGTTCATTACGCAAAAATCAAACCGACGCAGAACGAGTGATTTGGCAACAGCTGAGTAATCGGCAATTGTTGGGCTGTAAATTTCGTAGACAACAGGTTATCGGCCCATTTATCGTTGATTTTGTTTGCTTGGAACCCAAGTTGGTAATTGAAGTTGATGGAGGGCAGCATGCCGAGCAACAAGAATACGATCAAAACAGAAGCCATTATTTACAGCGGCTGGGGTATCGGGTGCTGCGATTTTGGAATCATGAGGTTTTACAAAACAGGCTTGCCGTAATGGAAGTAATTCGTCTGGCTGTAATTGAGTTAAGAGAACCTGTAAAAACCTAGCCCCCTCTTAAAGAAGACTGGGATCAGGGAATTAAAATAGTTGATCCCCTCACCCTAGCCCTCTCCCGGAGGGAGAGGGGATGCTCCAACCTATTCGCTTTGGCCTGGAGAAGTAATAACGTCAATTCACCCCCTCTCCTGCTGGACGACTGCATGGATGCAGGATATAGGGCAACGCTGGGAGTAATTGCCGAGGGTTGCGGTGAGAAGAAAAAATCAATTAACTGCCGCCCTTCACCCAAACCCAATACCATTAAGTTAAAAACGACCAACCCCTCCTCCCTCCGGGAGAAGATTGGGATGAGGGTATCAAATAAATCTTTTGCCGTATTTATTCCCGCTAACCTTCTCCTGCTGGGGAAGGGAATGTTTCCCTAAACTTAATGACGCTGCATCCTAACCTTACCCCGTAAGTAAAGGGAATGCCCCCTCTCCTGCTGGAGAGGGTTGGGGTGAGGAGAATAAAATCAATTAACTACAGGCCCTCCCACGGAGGAAGTGGGTATTTGTTGAGCCGCCCAAAAGCGGGTGTTCGGCATCTAAAATTTAACTCCCTGCAAAAAGTGGGCATAATGCTCCGGTTTTTAATGCGCGCAACCAGCCAATGCAATGAAACCAGCGGCAAACATCTATTTGATCGGCCTGATGGGCGTGGGTAAAACCACCATAGGCAAACAGCTTGCTAAAGCCTTGCAATGGCCGTTCTACGACAGCGATAGAGTCATCGAGGAATGCACCGGTGTCGATATTCCCACTATCTTTTCCTACGAGGGCGAGGAGGGTTTTCGGATGCGCGAGCAAACCGTGATTCGGCATTTATCGGCATTGCACGGAATAGTGATGGCCACCGGCGGCGGTGCAGTGTTATTGCCGGAGAATCGGGCAGCCATCAAGGAAAACGGCTTCGTCGTCTATTTGCACTGTTCGATAGACAAAATCCTGCATCGCACCAAACACGATACGCAACGTCCGCTATTGCGTACCGAAAATCCCAGACAACGCCTGCAAACCTTGTTGGCGCAGCGCGACCCGCTGTATACGGAATGTGCCGATTTTAAAATTGATTCCGGCGTACTGCCCACTAAAACCGTGGTTAAAACCATTTTGCAGCAATATCAGGCTGCCCTAGAAGATCATGAAAGAATTGCAAGTTGCACTAAATAACGACAGAAGTTACCCGATTTACATTGGCGCCGGCTTGCTGGCTCAGCCGGAATTGTTGACCAGACATATTCGCGCCAAACAGGTGCTGATCGTTTCCAACGAGACTATCGCCCCGCTTTACTTAGCCCAATTGCAAACGGCATTGGGCGATTATCAAGTCGAAACGGTTATCCTGCCGGACGGCGAGCAATACAAAACGTTGCAATATTTGGAGAAAGTCTTCGATCAATTGCTTGCCAAAAAATTTAGCCGCAATGCCACCTTGATTGCCTTGGGTGGCGGCGTGATCGGCGATATGGGCGGCTTTGCGGCGGCCTGTTACCAACGCGGCATAGCCTTCATTCAGATTCCCACCACCTTATTGGCCCAAGTCGATTCCTCGGTGGGCGGCAAAACCGGCGTGAACCATCCGCTGGGCAAAAACATGATAGGAGCGTTTTACCAGCCGCAATGCGTAATTGCCGACGCCGATGTGCTGGATACCCTGGACGACAGACAGCTGTCCGCCGGCTTGGCGGAAGTGATCAAATATGGCCTAATTCGCGACCCGGATTTTTTGCAATGGCTGGAAGCGAATATGCCGAAATTGCTGGCTCGCGACAAAGACGCCTTGGCTTATGCCATTGAGCGTTCCTGCATCAATAAAGCGGAAGTGGTCGGCGAAGACGAGTTTGAATCCGGCGTGCGCGCTACTCTAAACTTGGGCCACACCTTCGGCCACGCCATCGAAACCGGTAGCGGCTACGGCCACTATCTGCACGGCGAGGCGGTAGCTATCGGCACCTGCTTTGCCGCCGATTTATCGCGGCGTCTGGGCTGGCTGAACGATGCCGACGTTAAGCGGATTATCGACGTTTTCCAGGCCGCCAAGCTACCCGTGACACCGCCTACGGAAATGACGACCGAACAATACGTGGATTTGATGGCGGTCGATAAAAAAAATGTCGACGGCAAAATCCGCGTGATTCTGTTGGAAGCGGTCGGCAAAGCCTCTCTTCCCGTCAACGTCGATCTGGCGCAATTGCAGGCAACTTTGAACGGCTATGCTGGATAACGACGACCTGACTTATAGTTACCAAAAACGCTCGGTGGCCAACAACGCCGAACGGACCTTGATTACGCTGGAGCGCTCGCAGAAACTGGATTTGCTGCTGCACTTGCTGGCCAATTTGCAGCAATCGCTGATCGTCTGCGGCCCGGAAGGCATCGGTAAAACCACCTTATTGGAAACTGTCCGGCAAAATCGCAAGGATATGTGGGAAGTCGTGTTGCTGCCGGCTTCACCAGACTCCAGCTTCGAAAGCCTGATCAACGATTTGTTGCGCGGCCTGAACATCGCTAAAGGCTCCGCTTTCGATTTAAGCGCACTGCGCGACAAATGCGCCAGACAAAAGGTAGTGCTGCTGATTGATGATGCCGGTAATTTAGTACCTGGCCTGATGACGATGCTGATCGAATTTGCCGACTCGCTACTGGGCTTGCGGCTGGTGTTGGCGATGAATCACGATCAATTCCACATCAAAAGCGGTACCGACAAATTGGTGGAGGAGTGCCATTTCATCGAACTGCCGCCGCTCAGCAAAAAACAATGTGGCGAATATTTACAAAATCTGTCGGCGCAACCGGGCGCAGTGGTGTCGTTTAACGCCATCAGCGACAGCCTGATCGAGGATTTATATCGCGCCAGCAACGGCATCCCCGGCAAAATACTCGCGCAATTGCCTAAATTCGCTCATTCCCAAAGCCATAAACGCAGCAAACTGGGCTTATGGCTCGCAATCGCCGGTGTGCTAACCGGAGCCGGCTATGCGCTGAAATCTTTATTACCGCCGGATCTTGTCACAGGGCAAATCGCCGGCAACCTGCCTATTGCGGTTACAACCGAAAAGGCCGACAAAGCTGCCACCGAAAACACAAGCGCTCCGCAGCCGACACCCACTCCGACAGTCGAAACCGTCCTGGCACCGCCGCAGATCGCTCCACCACCCGAGCCCAAAGCGCCGGAACCGTCACCGACAATCGTGTCTGCCGCCCTCAGCCCGGCAAACAATACAGTGGAGTCAAGCCATGCACTGATCGAAGCCGAAGCGACCGGCCAAGCTCCGCTCCGCTCTGCCGACGCTGAATCGATAAATAGTTCAACAACACCCAGCCCGAAATTACCGAACAAACCGTCGCCCGAGACCCTAAGCACGCAGCCAAGCACTCAGAGCATTGCTGCCGACAAGCAGACGGCGCCCGCGAAAGCACCAAACCCTGAGCAAGCCAAGCCCGAGCAGCAAGCTGAAAAACCGTCGCCAGCCAACTCTGCGCCGACCGAGGAGATAGCGCCGGTTGCTGTGCCAACCCCGGCTAAACCCGTCGAACACAAACCCGCCAAACCCGCCTTCGAAGGCAGCGATCAGGACTGGATCATGGCGCAACCAGCCAACAACTTCACGCTGCAAGTCATGGTGCTGTCCACTAAAGATGCGGCACTACGTTTTCAAAAAAAATACGCCGATTACCGCGACGGCCTGAAGTTCTACCCCATCAAACAGGGCGAACAGGAAAAATACGTGGTAATTTACGGCTCTTTTCAATCTGCCGCCGAAGCGATACAGCTTAAAGCCGTTATGCCCGGCGAGTTTAAGCAGGCCATGGAAAAACGCTTCCGGGCCGTGCAAAAAGAAAGCCGCCGCTGATTCTCATCCCAATCGAAACGAATGACCAACTTACAAAACGATTTATTCTTAAAAGCCCTGTTAAGACAGCCCGTCGACCGCACCCCCGTCTGGATGATGCGCCAAGCCGGACGTTATTTACCCGAGTATCGGGAAGTGCGCGCCAAGGCCGGCAGCTTCATGCAACTCTGCACCAATCCGGAACTGGCCTGCGAAGTGACGCTGCAACCGCTGGAGCGTTTTAACTTCGACGCGGCCATCTTGTTTTCCGATATTTTGACCATCCCCGACGCGATGGGCTTAGGGCTATCGTTTGCCGAAGGCGAAGGCCCGCAATTCGCCAATCCGGTCAGAACCGCAGCCGACATTGCCAAATTACCGATTCCCGATCCGGAAACCGAATTGCGTTATGTGATCGACGCCGTGCGCTTGATCAAAACCAATCTGCACGGCAAGGTACCCTTGATTGGCTTTTCCGGCAGTCCCTGGACGTTGGCGACTTACATGGTGGAAGGCAAAAGCAGCAAGAGCTTTCAAAAAGTGAAAAGCCTAATGTTCGAACAGCCGCAACTGATGCATCAAATGCTGGATAAGCTGGCGCAGTCGGTAGCCGCCTATTTGAATGCGCAAATTGCCGCCGGCGCTGACGCGGTCATGGTGTTCGATACCTGGGGCGGCATGCTCAGCCATAACGATTATCTGGAGTTTTCGTTGCGCTATGCGCGGCAAGTGCGCGAGCTATTGAACACGCGTCGCGACGGCCGGCAAATTCCGACCATATTATTTACCAAGGGCGGCGGTCTATGGCTGGAAGCGATGGCCGACACCGGCTACGACGCGCTGGGCCTGGACTGGCAAACCGACATCGGCCAAGCCCGCACCCGCGTCGGCGACCGGGTAGCGTTGCAGGGCAACATGGATCCGATTACTTTGTACGCGCAACCGGAAGTGATCCGCGAAAAAGTCGGCAAAGTGCTGCAAGGTTTCGGTAATGGCTCAGGACATGTGTTTAATCTGGGCCACGGCATTTTGCCGGACATTAATCCGGAACACGTCAAAGCCATGGTCGATGCGGTGCGGGAATTGAGTCCGCAATATCATCGCTAAATAAGGGCGTTTATACTTGAGGGCAATGCCGCTAAGTTACGCCTACCTCTCCCTTGCACCCACAGGGCATAAAGGAGAGGGCTGGGGTGAGGGGTGTAAATAATTGATTTTAATCTCCCTCATCCTAACCTTCTCCCGGCGGGAGAAGGAATTATCTACCTCAACTTTGCGGTATTGCTCCGGGATTAGAGGACCAATTGCGGAGTTTTACGATTCGCTGAATAATTTGCAGCCATCCAAATTTCCAGCATTTATCAATTTGTAACATTCTCGACATGTGGATTCAAAAACGCATCCAGCTAGCCGCGAAACCGCGTGGCTTTCATTTGATCACCCGGGAAATCGTCAGTCAGCTAGCCGAACTGGATAAAATTGAAATAGGCTTGGCCCATGTGTTTTTGCAACACACCTCGGCATCGCTGGCCATCAACGAAAATGCGGATGCGGATGTACGCCGGGACCTGGAAAGTTATTTCTCCCGGGCGGTAGCGGAAAATGAACCATACTACCGGCACACACTCGAAGGGCCGGACGACATGCCTGCCCATATAAAAACCGTTATATTGGGCAGCTCGCTAAGCATCCCGATCAGCGACGGCCAATTGGCCTTGGGAATTTGGCAAGGCATTTACTTATGCGAGCATCGCAATCGTGCCGGCAATCGCACCATCATCGTAACGCTACACGGCGAATAAAGAGGTATTTATGAACGCATCGAAATCAATCATGTTATTACTGGCGGCTCTCAGCCAAAACCTTTCCGCTGAAGAAGCAGGCAAGCCGCTGGAAATGACAGTCTATCGCAGCCCCACTTGCGGCTGCTGCGGTAAATGGCTGGAACATGCCAAACAAAACGGCTTTAAAATCAACGATGTGGTTAGCGACGACATGGAAACCATCAAAGCCCGTTTCGGTGTCCCCGAGAAGCTGGCGTCCTGCCATACTGCTGTCGTGGACGGCCACGTGATCGAAGGCCATGTGCCTGCTACCGATATTCAAAAGCTTTTGCAAAGCAAATCCAACATAGTCGGTATCGCCGCGCCGGGCATGCCGATGGGCAGCCCCGGCATGGAAATGGGCGGGCAGCAAGATGCGTACAAGGTGGTTTCCTTCGATAAAGAAGGTAAGTATGAAGTGTTTGCAGAGCATGGCAGCAAGCAATAACTCAACTTACGTACTCTCGCCGTCCGTTTAAATCGCTGCCAACCATTATGTCTTTTCGCCAACATATAGCATGACTAAGGCCCTCGTCACCGGTGCCAGCGGTTTTATCGGCGCGCACCTATGCCAAGCCTTGGTCAATCAGGATTATACGGTCAGAACATGCGGCCGCGCTGGGAATGGTGAGAACAACATCGCCTTGGATTTGGCAGCACTGGGAGCTTGCCCCCCGGAGTTGTGCGCCGACATAGACGTGGTGTTTCATCTGGCCGGCAAAGCCCACGCCTTGGCGGAAAGTCGGCAGGATGAGGCCGAATACCGGCAAATCAACACCGAAGGCACGCGCAAACTGCTGGAAGCCGCACAACAGGCCGGAGTGAAAGCCTTTGTGTTCTTCAGCAGCGTTAAAGCCGTCAGCCACACTAGCCGACAAGTCATGGATGAAACGGTCAACGCCCCCGCCTCAGATCCCTACGGTTTATCCAAATACGAAGCCGAACAACTGGTGCTGAACGGCGGCTACGTCCCGCATCCTGTGGTGTTACGGCCCAGCATGGTCTACGGCGACACCGGGAAAGGCAATCTGCCGCGCATGATCCACGCAATTCGCCGCGGCATATTCCCGCCGCTACCGGAATCCGGTAACCAGCGCTCCATGGTGCATGTCGATGATGTGGTGGCATCGGCATTGTTGGCTGCAGAAAATCCCGAAGCAGCCGGGCAGGTTTATATAGTCACGGATCAACAAAGCTATTCTACCCGGCAGATTTACGACGCGATCAGAGCCGCGCTCGGCAAGCGGCCTGTCGTCTGGTCGATACCGATGCCATTGCTAACCAGCTTAGCCAAATTGGGCGATGGCTTTGGCCGGCTGACGGGGCGACGCTTTCCTATCGATAGCGATAGCCTGGAAAAATTAACCGGTTCGGCGTGGTATTCGTCTGCTAAAATCGCCCGCGAATTGGGTTTTCAACCTCGCCAAACTCTCTGGAAAGCCCTGCCCGATATTATTCGCCATCTAAGTTAATCTAGCGTGCTACTGCTTTTTACTGTTACCTTGCTGCTCGCCGCCGTATTGACCGGCCTGATTCGCCGTTACGCCTTAACTTACAAGGTGCTGGACATTCCCAACCAACGCAGCTCACACAGCGTGCCAACCCCGCGCGGCGGCGGCTTGGCTATCGTGCTGGCCTTCAGCGTGGCGATGCTCCGGTTGTTTTTTGACCGGCAACTGACTGGCACTTCCCTGGCCTTGTTGGGCTCCACGCTATTGATAGCCGCTATCGGCTTTTGTGACGATCACGGCGAAGTGGCCGCGCGCTGGCGTTTCTTGACGCATTTACTGGCGGCGATCATCGCCCTGGAATTGTTGGGCGGCCTTCCCGTGGTATTGGTCCCCGCGCCATTCGACGCTCTCTTCGGGCGCTTAAGCGTCAATCCAGGCTGGTTGGGCTACCCCTTGGGAGCACTGTTTTTGGTGTGGAGCTTAAACCTGTTCAATTTCATGGACGGTACCGACGGCATTGCCGGCTCGGAAGCGCTGTTTGTATCCTCGGCATTGGCGGGCTATCTGTTTTTTATCGACCAAAGCTTATGCGGTGTTGCCTTGAGTTTGACGGCGGCGTGCGGCGGCTTTTTGCTGTGGAATTGGCCGAAAGCGAAAATCTTCATGGGCGATGTCGGTAGCGGCTTTATCGGGCTGTTGCTGGGTTTATTAATTTTACTGGCCGCACAACAGGCCGCCGTTCTGCTGTATTGCGGGCTGATTTTATTCGGTGCGTTTATCGTGGATGCCAGCTATACCCTGGCGGTCAGAATGTTCAGCGGACAAAAATGGTACGCGGCGCATTGCTCGCATACCTATCAGCATGCAGCCAAACGTTACGGACATTTGCCGGTGTTATTGGCAACCTGGGCAATTAATTGCGGTTGGCTGCTGCCTGTCTCCCTATGGATATTCAAGCATCCCAGCCATGCTTTGGCCGGCGTTATCGTGGCTTATCTGCCCTTAATCTATCTGGCTTACCGGTTTAAGGCCGGCAAATCCGAGTGGGTTATTTCGTGACCTTAAGATTCCGCTCCCGCACCACCATCTTTTTGCACGATCTGGCCATGATCCCGTTAGCGTGGTTCGGCGCTTACTGGCTACGCTTTAATCTGCAAAACATCCCGGACGAATTTTTTTATTCGGCCTTATTGTTCCTGCCTTGGGTCATAGCCATCCAAGTCAGTTTATTCTGGGTGTATGGTTTGTACCGCGGCGTTTGGCGGTTTTCCTCGCTGCCGGACCTGATCCGCATCGGCAAAGCGGTGTTGACCGGGATTTTTTTTATTGCCTCCGCCTTGTTTTTATACGACCGCCTGCACGGCGTGCCGCGTTCGGTCGTCCCCCTTTACGTGCTGATCCTGTTTTCCTTGCTCAGCATTCCGCGTTTGGTATATCGCTTTTGGAAGGAACAGACGTTCGCGGAGCGCGTGGGTAAGCGCGCATTGATCGTCGGTGCCGGTTCCGCCGGCGAAATGCTGGTGAGAGATTTATTGGCCAATGTCGATAGCGATTATGTGCCGATAGTGTTCGTCGACGACAACCATGGTAAATACAAGCGCGAAATTCGCGGCATCCGCGTCGCCGGCACGGTCGAGCAAATTCCGGAGTTAATCGAACGCTGGAATATCGAAACAGTGCTGATTGCCGTGCCGTCCGCCAGCGATCAGCAAATGCGCCGGATCGTGGAAATCTGCGAAAACTGCTCGGTGGATTTTCAGACCCTACCCTCGGTCAAAGAATTGCTGAGCGGCGCGGTCACCACCGCCAATCTACGTAGCGTTTCCATCGAAGATATTCTGGGGCGCACGCCGGTGAAGCTGGATTGGCCCGGCATTAAAAACCATCTACACGACAAAGTCATTTTGGTGACAGGCGGCGGCGGTTCGATAGGTTCCGAGCTTTGCAAGCAACTGGCGAGAGCCCAGCCGCGCAAGCTGATCGTATTCGATCAGTGCGAGTTTAATTTGTACAAAGTCAACGCCGACTTGAATCGGCTGTTTCCGGAGTTATCGCACCAAGCGGTGTTGGGCGATGTCGCCGATCCCGTTGCGGTGCAGCAATTAATTGCCGGGCAAAAACCGGAAATCGTGTTTCACGCCGCCGCTTATAAACATGTGCCTTTGCTGGAAAATCAGATCCGCGAAGCGGTGCATAACAACCTGATCGGCACCAAAATCCTGGCGGAAGCGGCGATTGCCGCCGGTGTGGCGCGCTTTGTATTAATTTCCACCGATAAAGCCGTCAATCCGACCAACGTGATGGGCGCCACCAAGCGGGCGGCGGAAATCCTCTGCCAAAACCTGAATCAGACCGGCAGCACTCGCTTTACCACGGTACGCTTCGGCAACGTGCTCGATTCGGCCGGTAGCGTGGTGCCGCTGTTTAGAGAGCAAATCAAGGCCGGCGGCCCTATCACGGTGACGCATCCGGATATTACCCGCTACTTCATGACGATTCCGGAAGCTTGTCAGTTAATCATGCAAGCGGAAACCATAGGCCAGGGCGGCGAAGTGTTTGTATTGGATATGGGCGAACCGGTCAAAATTACTTACCTGGCGGAGCAGATGATCCGGCTGAGCGGCAAAGTCCCGAATAAAGACATTGCCATTAAGATTGTCGGCTTGCGGCCCGGCGAAAAACTCTACGAAGAATTATTCCACGATCAGGAACAATTAATGGCAACCAGCCATGCGAAATTGCGCCTGGCCAAAGCCCGACTCTACGACTCGGTGGAATGGGCTAAACAGATTGAGGATTTGCAGAAGCAGTGCCAGAGCTACGATAACCAACAGCTGTTGGCCGGTTTGAAGCAGTTGGTCCCCGAATTTACGAATACGCCGACGGCTTAAATATCAGCGCTAAAGATCACTCGCTCCAGGCAATGTCATTGAGCTAAGCCCCCTCCTGCTGAAAAAAGCTATAGGGTTCTTAACTTTTCAGAGATCCACCTATCCGATAGCAATACAGCTTGGTTTTGCGGCTATCGTTCAGTTCGAGCACCGATTCGGGGTGGCTATCCGGTATCGGAAAAGAAGACGAGATAAACAAACAGCCGGCCCGCATTTCTCGCCGGACTTTTTCGCCGATTTTCGCCATCACCAGCGGCGACAGGAAGGCGAACACCACATCGAACCCGCGTAAATCCTGCTCCCAAAAACTGTATCTGCCGACCTGGACATTAGCCAGATTGCGGCAACGCCATCTTGCCAGCAGCCAGGGCAGCGGCGCCCGCTCCAAGGCCACCACAACCATGTCCGGCCGGGCTTTTGCAAGCGGCACGACAACGGTAGCCAGACCGGCGCCAATATCGATAAACGCTTGCGCCTGCTCGCGGCTTACTATTTCGATCAGCGCCTCGCTGACTGCGGAAGAGGACAAGAACAACGGTACATCGCCTTTCACTGTACCCCAAAATAATAGGGTCAGCAGCAGCAATGTCAGCAGATACAGCCAAGCAGGCACTTGCCAGCTCAGCCCCATTAACACGGTCGGCAAAAATAGCAAATGAATCGGCAGCCACCAGACAGGCTGGCGAAAACCGCGAGAGAACAGTGCGGCCAAGCCGGCCTGAATAGCGACAGCTTGCCAAACGCTAACGGGCAGGATTTGTGCGCGTAAGCCCATCACAGCGACACAGGCCATTAGCTGACTCAGGAGAGCCTTGAATAACTGCATCAGATCCTTACCGTACGTTCAGCCTAGTACTGACCGGGCCAAATTAATGCGCAGCGCCGTCCGCCCCTGTAATTTTGGTATTTTGCTGAATAGTCGGCGATATGGCCGGCAAACCGGGCACAGAGGTATCGCTGCTGCCGGGCTTATCTTCAGCGCCATCGTGCAGCACCTGATTTTCGGTCTTTTTATTCATCACGACGATGGAAATCCGCCGATTCATCGGATCGTTAGGCACGTCGCCCTTGTAGGGAATACTGGATGCCAAGCCGACCACGCGCAACACCTTGTCTTCACTGAGTCCGCCTTGGGTTAACTCACGGCGCGCCACATTGGCCCGATCGCTGGATAGCTCCCAGTTGGAATAACCGGTGCGATTGCTGGGAAACGGCAATGCGTCGGTATGGCCGTTGATGGTGACTTTGTTGGGTAATTCGTTGATCACCGGTGCCAACTCGCGCAGGATGGCTTGCGCATAGGTTTCGATACCGGAACTGGCCAGTTTGAACATCGGCCGATTTTGCGCATCGATAATCTGGATTTTCAAACCCTCCGGGGTGGTTTCCAGCTTGATCTGATCTTTATATTCCGCCAACTTGTCATTGGCTTTCAGCATGTCCTCGATTTTTTCCTGCAATTTTTCCAGCTTGAGTTTTTCCTGCTCTTCCGCCAGTTTTTCAATATCCTCAGGCGTTGGCTCGGCCGGGGTATTTTCCCCTTGATGCACTTGCCCCTCGTCTTGCGATTTCAAGTCCTGGCCGCCGGCCTGGATGATGCTGGTCCGGTCGCCGGAGCCCTCACCGGGGTTACTGACAATCGCGACGCCAAACGGGTTTTGGAAATATTCGGAAATGCCTTTTTTAGTTTTCTCGTCGGTGGAACCGAGTAACCACATCAACAGAAAGAAAGCCATCATCGCCGTCACGAAGTCGGCATAGGCAATTTTCCAGGCCCCGCCGTGGTGCCCACCGTGACCACCCTTCTTGATTTTCTTGATGATTATGGGTTGTTCGGCCATTGTCGTTTACCTTATTTGCCGGCTTTCAATTGTTCTTCCAGCTCGGTAAAGGTCGGCCTGGCATGATGAGGAATCGCGGTACGCATGAATTCCACCGTCATGGCCGGCGAAGTACCTTTCGCGCAATTCAGCAGGCCTTTTTGCGTGCATTTATAGGCGTTGCTTTCTTCTTCCAGCCGCGCTTCCATGACCGACGCTACCGGGCCGATAAAGCCGTAAGACACCAAAATACCCAGGAAGGTACCGACCAGCGCCGCCGCGATCAGTTTGCCCAGTTCCGCCGGCGGAATACCCACCGATTCCATCGTATGTACCACCCCCATTACCGCCGCGACGATACCGAAAGCCGGCATGCCGTCACCGACTTTTTGCACGGCTTTGATCGGCTCGTTGCCTTCGGCGTGGTGTACTTCGATTTCCGCGTCCATGATGTCTTCCAGTTGGTTGACATCGACACCGGTCAGGATCAGCCTGAGCTTGTCGCAAATGAACTCCATCAGATGGTGATCGTGGACGATTTTTTCACCGAATATGGAGCTACCCTCCGGATCGTCCACCACTTTTTCCAGGGACAACAAACCTTCCTTGCGGGCCTTCTGACTCAGCGCGTTAAAGCTCATCAGCAGCTCCATATAGTACTCCTTGGTGTAGGTACTACCTTTCAGCGTGGCGGTTCCGCCGGCCATCGCCGCTTTACTGGTGGCCAGCGAGTTACTGGCCAGGAAGGAACCGAAGGCGGCACCGACGATGATCAGCACCTCAACCGGCTGCCAAAGCACGCCCAGATGGCCGCCGGCCATCAAAAAGCCGCCCAATACACAGCCTAAAATAATCACATAACCAATGATTACAAACATGGTTGCCTCTAAAAAACTAAAAGTTAATTATAAAAATCAAACTTACCCTGGGTTCGCTACCTTTACCGGCCGCCATGTAAGTTGCCGGATAAGTCTAGGCTATGGTTTTCAAACTCTCAGGCTAAATGCTCAGTTTTTTTTAAAACCAGCTTGCTGATAGCCGGCAGCACCACAAAAGTACACGTCATGATCCAGAAAATGCCGATAGTGATGACCAAGCCCATGCTGGAGATGCCCTGATGCGGGGAAAATGCCAAACCAACAAAGCTGGAAATGGTAGTCAACGCGCCGTAGAACATGCCGCGCGCGGTACTGGATTGATAAATATTCTGATCCTCGGACAACGAATGATGCAATTTTTCAACCATATGGATGCCGTTATCGACACCCAGCCCCATTAATAAAGGCAAGGCGATAATATTGGCAAAATTGATCGGCGTGCCGGTAAACACGGTAGTTGCCATTGTGAACAAGCCGGCCAACACTAAGGGTGTCATCACCAACAGCGTGTCGACGATGCTGCGGCGAATAAACATCAGCAGCAAGGCAATCGCCACCAGGGCAATGATGATGGCTTCCTGGAAGGCACCGATCACCGCTTTCATGGATTCCCAATACATGACCGGCAAATCGGTGGCGTTGGGCGCTACGGCCTGTACGTCGGTGATGAAAGCCTGCAAGTTACCGAGATCGTTCAAATCTTCCTTGGGAAAAATCTGGATACGGTATAAACCGTCTTTACTCAACCAGCGTTCCTTGATTTCCGCCGGGATACTGGTCGGTACAATTTCCTCGGCATGGAAACCGATCAGAAGCTGGTTCATGACAGTGGGCAAAGTGCCGAGCAACGAGGTTTGAATCTTCTCGATAAACACGCCGCGATCAGGCTGGAATCTGGCTTCCAACTCCACCATCACGTCTTGCAACTGCTGTTTAAAGGTTTGCAGGGATTTGATGTCCGCCGGATTGGTTTTTTTCGGCAGGTTGGCATCAATCGCGGCGATCATCCGCTTGATGGCCGGCAAGGGATCAGTGCCGGTTTTCAATTGCGGGAAAAACTGGCTCTGCGGACCCAGCGTCAGCACCATATCGTCGATGATACCCAATTTGCTTTCTTGATCGTCAGGCACAAAGTCGAACAAGCTGATGGTTTTGTCGACAGTCTTCAGGCTCTCCAGCTTTTTCTGCGCCGCTCTGGCTTCGTCTTCGTTTTTCACCAAAACCGTCAAGGTCATCGGCGAAGTTTCGCGCTCTTTCATCAAGTCCTTGAAGGCAATCACCGACTCGGTATGCGGATCGCGCAGATTCAAGGGATTGAAATCGGTTTGCACCTGAAACACAAAGTACACGGCAACCACCGCGCCAAGCAAAGTCAACAAGGAAATCGGTTTGGCATAGTGCAACGTATAATGAGCCAACACGTGGGTAAACTTCGACTCGCCGGGTTGCTCGCCATGCAATTGATGCACGGGCGGATTCGGTAGTACCTTAAGCAGCACCGGCAGCACAGTCAGCGTAATGAATAAGCAAATAAACAAGCTGGTACCGGCCAGCAAACCCAACTCGGAAATGCCTTGGTAGTCGGTGGGAATAAAGGCATACAAACCGATGGAGGTAGTGCCGGCGCACAGAATCAAAGACGGGCTGGTCGCCAACAAGGCCGAACGAATCGCTTTGCCCTTGTCGCTGCCGTAGAGGTCCAGATTGTCGCGATAACGCAGGCAAAAATGGATCGCATATTCCACGCCCAAACCAATATTGGAGACCGCGAAGGCCACCGAAATCAGATTGAGTTGTTTCACCGCCACGGAGGCGAACAATCCGCAAAACACCATGCCCAAAGCCAATGTCAGCAAGGTAGCCAGCATCAACAGCCAAGAACGGTAAGCAACCAATAAAATGCCGCAGACCAACACGATGGAAAAAATGCTGGCGGTAAATGTGCCCTCGCTCATGCCGGCCATTTCATCGTGTTCCAAACCGACTTCGCCGGTCACCCAAACTTTGACGGCCGGCATGTTGGGGTCTTGAATTTTGTCAGCAGCGTGACGGATGACATTAATCGCCGGCTCTACCGGCAAAATTTGGGTGTAATCGAATTTTGGCGTGACGAAGATAAAGGCTTTGTCCGATTGCTCTTCGCTGATCTTGTTTTCGGCAATCAGTTTTTGCCAGGAGAGCAGGTCGGTTTCGCCGTTCAGGGTCTTATGCAGCGAGTTGCTGACCTTGTCGATTAAAGACATCAGATCGATGGGCACTTCTTCGGTTTTGGTTTCTGCATTCAGCGCGTCTTCGAAGATCGAGAAAAAGCCATTCAGGCTGGGATCTTGCGAGATGCGGCCGATAAACGGCTGGGCTTGCGCCAGCGTCACCGAAAAATCCTGCAACTTATCAGTATCCAGATACAGCAGGCCATTGCGCTGAAAAAACGCATTTTCATCCGGCCGATAGACTTTGGTGAAATGTTCGGTATCCGCTCTAAGCTCCCGGCTCAAGCGTTGGGCAGCGGCCTTGGTCAACTCCGGACTGGAAGACTCGATCACCAGCAGCAAGGTATGGACTTCCTGGCCGAACTGCTGTTCGAATTTGCGGCGGTTTTGCTGAAACGGCGCTTCCGGAGCGATCAGTTCCGCCGTATCGGTGTTGACGGTCAGATGATTGCCGGTGTATTGCGCGGCCAGATAAGCCAAGATTACCGAAGCCAGTAACACTAACCCCGGCGAATACAGCAACCAGTTGCCCCATCGAAAAGCGATATTTCCCAAACGTTTTTCCAAGGACATACTTAAGCGCTCACGACGGTGTTAATCAAGTACACGGTGTAACTGGCGTAAATGGCCAACAAGATGCCGCCTTCAACCCGATTGATGCGGCCTTGCTCGCCTTTTCTGGCGTAGCCCAAAAAGAACAGCGACACCGTTAACAAGGCCATCAGCGGCCAATCGCGATTAACGATTTCCAGTGGAATCGACATCGGCTGAATCACCCCGGCCAAACCCACCACCGCCAACGTGTTGAATAAATTGGAGCCGATGATATTGCCCAAGGCCAGATCGTGCTCGCCTTTACGGGCGGCGGCAATCGACGACGCCAACTCAGGCAAGGAGGTACCGATGGCGACGATGGTCAAACCAATCACCAAATCGCTGACGCCCAAATCCTGGGCAATCGATACCGCACCCCAAACCAATAAGCGGGAACTGATCACTAATAACAGCAAACCGGAAACCAGCCAGATGACAGCCTGAGCGCAGGACATCGCATGCTCTTCCAATTCTTCAGCAACTTCTTCGCCTAACACGTCGGTCGTCTCGGCTGTTTTACTCATCCCTTGCCGGACCATCCAGGTCATCACGCCAACGAATACCGCCAGTTCCAGCACCGCATCCATCCGCGACAGATCGCCGTCGTATACCTGACCGAGCACGAACAGGGTCACGGCAAACAATACCGGCAGTTCTTTTTTAACGATTTGCGAATGGACGGTAATGGGACTGATCAAGGCGACCATCCCCAGAATCAAGGCAATATTGGTGATATTCGACCCGTAAGCATTGCCCAGCGCTAAGCCTGGATTGCCTTGCCAGGCCGACAAGGCGGACACTGACAACTCCGGCGCGGAGGTGCCGAAACCGATCACCACCATACCTATTAATAACGGCGACATGCCCAGAAAACGCGCTATCGCCGCAGCTCCTTCGACAAAAATATCGGCACTCCAAACCAACACAATCAGACCGATGACTATCATCAACAGTGGCAAAGCCATAACCTACCCTTAATTTTAAAGATCAAAAAACCGAAATACTGCCCTACGTGACGCCGAATGCTAATCCACCGTCCACTGCACCAAACCGCTGTAAGCACTGGCAATCACCACCACGCCAAACACAATCCGATACCAGGCAAAAATGATGAAATCGTGATGACTGATGTAACGCAGCAAACCTTTAACCGCCAGCAAGGCACTGATAAAAGCCGCGACTAATCCCACCGCGAACGACAGCGCATCGCTTTCGATATGCAGTAAGTCGCGGTGCTTGTATAAGTCGTACAGACTGGCAACGACCAAGGTGGGAATCGCCAAAAAGAAAGAAAACTCGGTAGACGCCTTACGCGACAAACCGAACAGCAAGCCGCCGATAATGGTCGCGCCGGAACGGGAGGTGCCGGGGATCAAGGCAAAAGCTTGGGCGATACCCAATTTCAAGGCATCCAGCGGACTGAGATCGTCAACATTATCGACCCGGATTTTATGCTCGCGTTTTTCCGCCCAGATAATCACGAACGCACCAATGATAAACGCCAACGCCACCGGCACCGGCTTGAACAGCGCGGCCTTGATATGTTTGCCAAACAACAAGCCCAGCGTCGCCAGCGGCATAAACGCAATCGCCAGATTCAACACAAATTTTTGTGCTTGCCTGTCGCTGGTCAATCCGCTCAATACCGAGCCGATCTTGGCCCGGTATTCCCAGCAAATCGCCAGGATCGCGCCTACCTGAATGACGATGGTAAACAGCTTGGCCTTGTCGTCATTAAAATTCAGCAAATCGCCGGCTAGAATTAAATGGCCGGTGCTGGAAATGGGGAGAAATTCGGTTAATCCTTCAACTACGCCGAGTATCAGGGATTTAATGATGAGGGTAATGTCCATTTTTTATCAGGCTCCGTACCAGTCAGGTACCAGGGTCGAAATCAGCATGTCGATGAAGTTGATGTAAACCAGTCGAATTTGGTAAGCCTATGAAAAAGCCATATAAGCGGGGCGGGATTATAGTCGAAATCTCAACCATTACGTAACTTTACGCTGTAAGGCACGGCAAATCCTGGCATTTATGACCGACATGCCTAGCAGCAATTTAGGTTTGGGCGTGCTTTGCATAGCGCTCGCCGGTCTGCCAGAATCGCCGGCAGTACAAGGCACTGCCGTTGCAGTATTAATCCCGCTCAGTCTGGGAAGGTGTTTAACCATGGCCATTGCATATCCCCCACTGATAAGCGCTCTTTGCGATCCGGCCTGTTTCCCGCATCCGGTCAAACGGGTCACCGTACTGGAAACCCATATTTCCTGGGTGTTGCTGGCCGGCCGCTATGCTTACAAGATTAAAAAACCGGTCGATTTGGGCTTTTTGGATTTCAGCCAACTTAGCCAGCGCTACTTTTACTGCCAGGAAGAAATTCGCTTGAATCGGCGTCTGGCGCCCGGCATTTATTTGCAGGTGGCGGCTATTGGCGGGTGCCCCAAACAACCCCGAATCAACGTGGAGCCGGCGTTTGAATATGCGGTAAAAATGCGCCGCTTTGCAGCCGATAAGTTGATGGATACGTTACTGGCCCAAGCGGAAGTTACGCCAACGCATATCGACAGCTTGGCCGACACTATCGCCCGGTTTCATAGGGGCTTGGCGCCGGCGAGTCCGGACTCGAACTACGGCTCTCCGGCCACCATTGAAGCGCCGGCCCGGCAAAATTTTCAGCAATTGCTTGAGTTGATGAAACCCGAAGATGCCGCATTGATCAAGTCAATGCAAGATAACTGTCGACAGGCATTTTTGGCGGCCGAAAACCTGTTTTCGCAGCGGCAACAAGCCGGCTTTATTCGTGAATGCCACGGAGACCTGCATCTGGGCAATATCGTGCTGTTAAGAGGTCGGCCGGTCGCATTCGACGGTATCGAGTTTTCGCCGGAATTGCGCTGGATAGATACGATCAGCGATGCGGCATTCCTGATCATGGACTTGCTCCATCGCGGGCGCGCCGATCTGGCATATCGATTTTTGAACGCCTATTTGCAAATCAGCGGCGATTATGCCGGCCTCGGCGTGTTGCGCTTTTATCTCAGTTACCGGGCCGCGGTGCGCGCGAAGATTGCCGGGTTCAGGTTCGCGCAAACCGGCGCAGAAACGGCCAGACAAGCATGCCTAAGTTATTTAAATTTGGCCGACAGCAGTTTAAGCCCGCGCAAACCGGCATTGCTTCTGACCCATGGCCTGCCAGGTTGCGGTAAAAGCGCGGTATCGCAATTACTATTGGAAAAACATCAGTTGATCCGCTTGCGTTCGGATGTCGAGAGAAAACGGCTGTTTGGGTTAAGCGCCCTGCAAAAAAGCAGTTCGGCAATCGATGGAGGCATATACCATCCACAAGCCGGCCAAAAAACCTACCAACGTTTGCTAGACCTAGCGCAAACCCTGCTTAAGTACGGGTTTCCGGTTATTGTCGATGCCGCTTTTTTGCAACACGCCCAACGCCACCCGTTCCAGTTACTGGCACAAAGCCTGGGAATTCCTTTCGTCATTGTTTCGATACAGGCTAAGGACAAGGTGCTGCAGCAACGCATACAACGTAGACAAGAACAAGGCGGCGACCCATCGGAAGCCGACTTGAACGTATTGGACAAAGCCAAGACAGGCGCCGAAGCATTGCAAACCGAAGAGCTGCCGTACAACCTCGTATTGACCAACAATAGCGACGGCCTGGACGAAATCGATCAACAAGCAGCTTGGCACGAGCTGGCGCGAACATTGGAATAAACCAAGCCAGACCGGCTTTTGCCGAAACGGACGCGGTAAAACTGTGCGCTTGGACAATATTAAATTCACGGTAAATTAGGCGGCGAGGGTTGGCATTTCCTACTGTCCACGATCTTTGTTAGAATCGCGGGTGATCGCTAGATAATTAAACCAATAAAAACCACCATTTGAGCCATGAATAAAAAGAAAATTATAATATTTGCCGTCTGTCTGGCAGGCCTGCTAGCCATTCAGATTAAGTTTTTCCTGCCGTTTATGTACGACATCGCCGCTTCCGATTTATTTTTGGTGGAAAGCAAGGACGCGGCCAACCCTATGTCCATTAGCACAGACATGACCGCTATGGCGTTCGCCCACTGCAACACCTACATCAAAAACGAAGCCGACGAAGATCAAAGCCTGTCATTTGCCAGCCAACCGACCAATGCCTGGACTCTCGGCAACTACGAATATATTGTCAATGCCGACGTGGAAATCAGCGGGAAAGACAGCCCCAACGTGATGCGTCACTACGCTTGCCGGATCCAATACGGCAAAGGCGACGACACCTCCGGAGCCAGCGATTTCGAAAATTGGTCTGTCGAAGGTGTAAGCGGATTGACCGATTAAGCCGAATTCATTTCGCTGACACACCCCCTCCGGCAACCGGAGGGTTTGTCTAAAACCGCTATGAATCACGTCACCGTTTAATACCTTTTGCTGTTGCAGACTTCTTTGGCAAACAGCTTGTCTGCAATGTAACCCCTCTTTCAGGTTTTCCCGCTGCTACAAAGCCGCATGGCGGCAAGCAGATGACTTACGCCCGACTCCCTGAATCAACAAACTTATAAACCTAAGCCTCTGCGTAGCACGCAGAATACCTGCCCTGAGTAAGCACATTTATCAAGAATTGAGATAAGCTTATCCCCAGCAGATAAACCGTGCACCCGCACACGCAAAGCCCCGCTGACCGTGACGCCGTTCGTTTCAAATCAAGTTCTTCGGTACCAACACATGCAAAAAACTCACTTAGCCCTGCTGTTCACCGGCCTTACGCTGACATCGTTCGCAGTTGAAGCCGGCCCCGTGCAAGACGATTTCAGCACCTGGATCAGCAATACCTATCAAACCGATTTCGGCGGCAGCCCCTATTTAGTTTTTCTGGAATTGGCACCGCGCACCAAAACCGACAATACCTTGTTTAATCAAATTATTGTCCGTCCGCTGCTCGGCTATAAGCTAACCAACAAATTGCAGCTCTGGCTAGGTTATACCTGGCAAGGCGAATACAGCGAACAAACCGACTTTGAAATGGCCACCAACGATGCGATGCAGCAGGTGCAGTGGATAGACAACTGGACGTCGCAATTGAATTTTCAGTACCGGTTTCGTCTAGAGCAACGCTTCTTTGCCCACGAAGGCGACGTCGGTCATCGCATGCGGCACCGCTTCCGTTTAGTCTATTCAATACCGGACAGCCAAGCTTATCTAATCGCGCTTGATGAGCTGTTTGTGTATTTCAATTCGATAGACGAGGGCCGGCTGGCGCGATCCGTGCAGACCGGTATCAACCAAAATCGCAGTTATGTCGGGGTGGGCTACAAAATAACCAAAAATTTGAATGTCGATACCGGCTATCAATTGCAATACATCCATAACTACGGCTCGCCCGATGTTACCAATCACGTTTGGCTAACCAATATCAATGTCAATTTCTAAGCCAGAGAAATGCGGGGATTTTTCGCTACCACCAGCGAGGCACTAAAACCAAGCTGGAGACTGACTCTATATGCAGCCCGCCTGGGCTGCATATAGAATCCTCGGCTCTCAGCTAAAAAAGCTCAACCGGTTTTTCACTTCCACAGCAACCAAGGCATCGTAATGACGCCGCAATACCGAGTCCGTAGGACGCGGAAATAAAGTGGCTTCAATTTCGCTTTGCAGCTGTTCCAGAAAACTGGAGCTTGGTTCCGTGCTGTCAGTAGCGACAGACTGGCTGGTCGAAGTTGCTGGCGTTTGGCCTTTAGCGGAACGAAATAGTTTGCCGAAAAAGGAAAGTTCGCAACCCTGAGACGAGTATGCGCACGCAGCGACCAGGCCGGTCAGTATGAACAATACAATGGCTTCGAACATATCAACACCTCATGACTAATAAAGAATACCGGCCAAACCAGGTTGCAAAGTCAACCAGGCCGGTGCCGGCGACTCTTGCCCAGCAATTAGAGTGCCACCACTAAAAACGCATAAGTCATTGTTAAATAATTAACAAATAATTTATCAGCACCTAAAACCCTGCCGTTTTCCCAACAATTTGTCGGTAATACGCCAAGGAGCATGACAGGCGAAGCGGCAAGCCGCGGTGTGGAAATAGATGTTTCCGGCAAAAGCCGGAATCCATGGTAACAATAAAACTCTCGACTGCCCGAAAGCAGCGAGATTCGACGGCCGGATTAGTGGTTGGCTAACGCGGAGGCAAAATAATGAAAATGTTAGGTTTGAAATATCTCCCGACGTTTGGTTGTTGGTTAGCGGCAATCGCATTGCTGGTTTTTATCGAGCGCTTCAGTGTGCATTGGCACCCGTGGGATCGCGTTCTAATGAGTACCGCGCACGGCATCAGAAGTGTGTTGCTGGATCGTTTTTTTGCAGCCATCACCTGGACTGGTTCGCTGTTCATTCTGGCCCCGATAACCGCAGTGCTAAGCGGTGTTCTGGTGAGAAACAGCCGTATCAAAGAGGCAGGGCTGATGGTCTTGAGCCTAACGGGTGTTGCCCTGTTCAGCCGTCTCGCCAAGCTTTGGTTCGCTCGCCCGCGGCCCGATTTTTTCCCCGTTGTGGGTGAAATCCCCTTGGACGCCTCCTTCCCAAGTGCCCACACCGCGCAAATCGTTGCCTTTGCTACGGCCTTATGCTGGATGTGCAAACCCGACAAACTGGGGCTTAACTTTTACGCTTTGACCGGGTTTACGCTATTGACGGTATCCCTGGTTGCCGTCTCACGAGTCTATCTGCAAGTTCATTTCCCCTCGGATGTACTAGCTGGCGCCTTACTGGGACTATTGTGGGTGCTGGGTTTAATTAATCTGCTGCAAAACGGCGGCATCTTCATCAGGTGAGTCATGCGAAACAAATTTCTTAATACCGGACAGAGCGGTTATCACCCTTTTAGAAAATTGAAGGTCTGTTTGTCAGGTCTGCGCTACGCGGTTGTTTATGATTTTAGTGTGGCCTATAAAGTCGTACTGTCCGTGTTGATTTTGGCCGTATGCTTTTATTTTCGCCAATGGGTGGATTTCATCTCGGTACTAACCGCCACCGGGCTGATGCTGATATGCGAAATGTTTAACACCACGATAGAGGCGCTCTGCGATTTCGTGGAAACTCGGCAAAATGAAAAAATCCGCGTCATCAAGGATATTGCCGCAGCCGCTGCAGGCATCAGCATTCTGATTTGGGCAGTGGTCATGCTCTGGGAGCTCAGCTACTTAGGGTCGTTAATCGCTTGATCCCCCGCTGATAAAGATTTCCCCGGCACCATCAAACAAATAGCTACAAGAGGCAGACGGCGCAGTGCCTTAAAAGCAAAAACCGGAGATTGCTCAATTTCACCAGCTTTAGCCCGGCTGGGGATAAATCGCCCCCACGCTAGATAAGCATGACGAATGTTAAGATACATAAATCCCTTCATATCCCTGGGTGCGGAGGGAGAGAGTTTTCTATGATGTTTATCAAATCCCTTAAATGGGATGAAGGCGGGAGGATAATATGGGACGATTGGTTTTTATGCTGTGGCTACTGCTTGGGCTGGCACCGTTGCAAACGGCAAGGGCGTTGGACATGCAAGACGTTCCGGAGCCGTTAAAACCCTGGGTCAACTGGGTGTTGGCGGATGAAACCCAGTATCGTTGCCCGTTTATCTTCGACGATTTTCAACAAAAACATTGTGCCTGGCCGGGCGCTCTGCACCTGAATTTACAAGCCAAGCACGGTAGCTTCGTTGCCGAATGGACCGTGTATCGCCAGGATTGGATTAGCTTGCCGGGCGACACGCAACATTGGCCGCAGACGGTCACCGTCAACAAACAAACCCAGCCGGTCGTAGAAAAAGACGGTAAGCCGGCCCTGTACTTTCCCGCGGGCCGCTACCAGATCAGCGGCGAATTTTTCTGGGAAAGCCTGCCGGAACAATTAGCCTTACCCGAAGCCAGCGGCTTGATTCAGCTCAGCGTCAACGATAAGCCGGTCGCGTATCCCCCCATCAAGCAAGGTGCCTTGTGGCTGAATACCGAGAACGCCGACACTGCCGACCGGGAGCAGGATAGGCTGGACCTGCAAGTATTCCGGCAGGTGCAGGACGAGGTGCCACTGCAAGTCATTACCCGGCTGGATTTGGAAGTCTCCGGCAAGGCCCGCGAGATTGAGTTTCCTTATGCTTTACTGCCTAACTTTATCCCGGTGGCGTTGAATAGCCCGTTGCCCGCTCGTCTGGACGGAAACGGACGACTATTGGTGCAAGTGCGGCCGGGACGCTGGAGCATAGACATTCATGCCCGCCATCCACAAGCCTTGACGCAACTGGATTTGACCGTAAAGGACGAGAACTGGCCGGCGGAAGAGTTGTGGGCGTTCCAGGCCGTGCCTGCCTTGCGTTTGGTGGAGATCGAGAATTTGACCGCGATAGACGGCAGTCAAACCAATCTGCCCGCCGAATGGCAGCATTTACCTACCTATCAACTCAAGCAAGGCGAGAGTATGAAGTTTAAGGTTGTGCGCCGCGGCGACCCGGAGCCCGAGCCGAATCAACTCAAGTTGAAGCGCACGCTGTGGCTGGACTTCGAGGGCGGCGGTTACACGGTCAGCGATAACATCACCGGTACGATGAGTCGCGACTGGCGCTTGAACGCGGTGCCCGAGCTGGGACTGGGCCAAGTGCAACTGGACGGTCAGAGCCAATTGATCACGCAACTGGCGGACGGCAACCAGGGCGTGGAAGTGCGCCGCGGTGCCATCCAGCTGAATGCCGACAGCCGGATCGAAGCCGATTTAAGTAGCTTGAGCGCCAGCGGCTGGCAACAGCGTTTTCAACAAGTACAGGCTGAATTGAATATCCCGCCGGGCTGGCGTCTGCTGGCGGTCAGCGGCGTGGACAATGTACCGAATAGCTGGTTAAACCGCTGGACCTTGCTGGACTTGTTTTTGGTCTTGATTGCCGCATTAGCCGTGGGCCGGCTCTGGTCGCCGCAATGGGGCGCGTTTGCCTTGCTCAGTTTGACGCTGATTTGGCATGAGGCCGATGCGCCGCGCTTGATTTGGCTGAATGTGCTGGCGGTGCTGGCACTGTTGCGGGTATTACCGGCGGGTAGCTTTTGGCAATGGTTGAAATGGTATCGCAACGCCAGTTGGCTGGCGCTGCTGATGCTGACGATTCCATTCATGATAGCGCAGATTCGTATCGGCATTTATCCGCAACTGGAATTGCCCCGGCAGCCTATTCAACGTTTGCATTCGATGGTGAGCGCCGCCGCACCAATGGCGATGCAAGTAGAACAAATGGCGGATTCGGCGATGGCGCCGGAGCCGGAAATAAGAGAACTTGCTAAAACAGAGTCCGAGTATTCCGCTAAACCCAAGATGTCGAGAGCTTATGGTGGCAGCGCTGCCAGTTTGCAACGGATCGATCCGGACGCCAATCTGCAAACCGGTCCCGGCTTGCCGCATTGGGGCTGGCAGCGCGTGGAGTTAAGCTGGAACGGCGCGGTTGATAGTAATCAGCAAATCCGCCTCTGGTATTTGTCGCCATTTATGCTGATGTTGCTGCACTTTGCCCAAGCCCTGTTGGTGGCGGTGTTGGTGTTAAAAATGCTGGGAGCCATCGCCACCAACTGGCGCTTGTCCTTGCCGAGTTTGACCTGTCTGTTGCTGCTGCCGCTGTTGATGGCGCCAAACCAAAAGGCCTATGCCGATCTGCCCGACGCGCCAATGCTGGAGCAATTGAAAACCCGTTTGCTGCAAGCACCGCAGTGCCTACCCAATTGCGCGCAGATTGCCGATATGCAATTACTGGTCAAGCCGGAAGTGCTGCGTATCGAACTGCAATTGCACGCGCAGCAGGATTTGGCAGTACCGTTGCCGGCTCAGCTTGAGCAATGGTTTCCGGAGCAGGTCAGCGTCGATGGCGGCGAGGCGCAAGCCTTGATCCGGCAGGATGACGGCAGCTTGTGGCTGGCTGTGTCGCCTGGAGTACACAAAGTGACGATGCAGGGCCGCTATACCGCGCAGGATAAATTTAGTTTGCCGCTGCCATTGCCGCCGCAACACGCTGGTGTCATTGCCGACGGCTGGCGGGTGGATGGTTTATACGAGGACGGCAAGGTGGGTCCACAACTGGAGTTCAGCCGATTGCAACCCGATAGCGGGCCGAGAAATAAATTGCAGCAAACTGCCTTGCCGGCATTCGTGCGGGTGGAAAGAACTCTGCATTTGGGCTTGGACTGGCGAGTGACCACCCGCGTCGAGCAATTGGCCGGCGCACTCAGTCCGGTGTTACTGGAGCTACCGTTGTTGCCGGGCGAAGCGGTTACCAGTCCGCAGGTGCGGGTGAAGGACGGTAAAGTATTGGTGAACATGGCGGCCGGTCAAGCCACTTTGGAATGGGAGTCGGCACTGGCAAAAACCGAGCAATTGACCTTGCAAGCCGCAGACACGCCGCAATGGACCGAGGTGTGGCGCGCCGATGTCAGCCCGATCTGGCATTTACAAGCCGATGGCATTGCGGTGGTGCATCACCAGGACGGGCAGGGCCAGTGGCTACCGGAGTGGCGGCCCTGGCCAGGCGAAAAGGTCAATCTGACTATCGGCCGACCGCAAGCGGTGGCCGGCTCAACCCTGACTATCGATAGAAGCGAATTAGCGGTCAAGCCGGGGCAACGCAGCGAAACAGTCGAACTGATTTTGAGCATCCGCAGCTCCAAAGGCGGACAACACCCCGTAAAACTGCCGGAACTGGCGGAGCTGCAAAGCGTGACGATAGATGGTGTCAGTCAGCCGATTCGTCAGCAAGGCGCGGCGGTCAGTTTGCCGATACATCCCGGCACCCAGCAAATTGTGCTTAATTGGCAAACGGCTAAAGAACCGGGCGTGCTGTTGCGCACGCCGCTGGTCGATCTTGGCGTTACCAGCGTCAACAGCCGTATTCAATTACTGATGCCGCAGCAGCGTTGGTTGTTGTGGACCTTCGGCCCAAAATTTGGTCCGGCCGTGTTGATTTGGGGTTTGCTGATCGTACTGGCCTTATTGGCGTTCGGGCTGGGTAAGCTGAATATCACGCCGTTGCGGCATTGGCAGTGGTTTTTATTATTGATCGGTCTGAGCCAACTGCATATTGCTGCCGCATTTTTAGTGGTGGGCTGGTTGTTTGCGTTGGGATTCCGCGCCCATCATGCACCGCAGCGGCCGCGCTGGTTCAATCTGGCGCAAATCGGCTTGGCCGGTTTGACGCTGTTGTCGCTGTTGTCAATAGCGATTGCGGTCGAACAAGGTTTGTTGGGAAATCCGGATATGCAAATTGCCGGAAATCAATCCTCTGCAACTTTGTTGAATTGGTATCAGGATCGCAATGGCCCGCAGTTGGCCGTTGCCACCATCGTAAGCCTGCCTTTGTTGGCCTACCGGATTTTGATGTTGGCTTGGTCTTTGTGGATGGCCGCAGCGTTGTTGAATTGGCTGCGCTGGGGCTGGAACTGTTTTACCGGTGGTGGGCTGTGGAAAAAATCACAGCCTCAAGTGGCCGTGCCGAAATCAGAGGCTTGACATAGCAGATACCCCCGGCACAGCCGGGGGCTTTATTACGCGCAATGACCTTCAAGGCTTTCTCTAACCGGCTACGCTTCAACGCAATGCTTTCGCCACGCCTTGTATAAGTTCCAAGGGCGAGACTGTGCAATACAGCCGCGTCACCAAGCTTCTAAAACCACCACTTTCCAGCCCCGATTCTCCGCCGGCCGCAAACTTACCCAGGCGGCGATCTGCCTTGACGGCGCGGATTGAGCCGCTGACTGGCTTTGGTAATAGCCCACGCCGGCGTCTTGATCGGCGATTTCAGCCGCGAGCTGGCGCAATTCCGGTATCTGATTGAAGCGCTCCTCACGGAACAAATTAAGGCCAATCTCCTGCGGGTCGCTATCGTAAAGCAGCAGGCCATCATCTTGCACGACCCACACTGTGCGTTTTTGGGTCTGAGTATCCTCGGCCAGCAAACCACCCAGAAAATCGACCGGTTTGATGCGCATGGAAATAAAGCCCGGGATGGTTTTACCCTGTTTGATCGGCACCACCATCGTGACGGCGGGAAAGCCCTCAGGGGCTTGATAAATCCGGCTCAGAATCGGCACTCCCCGCTCTAAAGTCATTCGGTTGTGCTCAAGTTGCGAGGTATCGGCACCCAGCGCTTGGCGATATTTGCCCGGCGCCACCGCCACGATAGTGCCGGGCGCGCGGGTGGTAGCGAAACTTTCACCGCGCGGATAACGTTGCAGCAAGCTCTCCAGTAAGCCGCTGGATGCGGCTAAATCGGAGTTGCTGTTTAAGGACTCGGCGGTTCGCTGCATGCCCATGCGCATTTCGTTCAGGTTGCCCAAGATACTGTCCGCGATCTGGTTGGCAGCCGTCAGGTTCTGGTTGGAAATACGGGTGACATCGGCTAGCGCACGCTCCACCTGCTGCTTTTCCTGCTTGACAATTTCGCCTTCAGCCACCGCCAAGTTTCGGGCTTTATGCGCCTCCACGCCAAATTTGAAGGCCAGTCCGGCGCCGATCAAAATCGCCAGCAATACCGCCAGACTGGCCGCCAGCACGACTTTGTTGCGGGCGATGAAGCGGCGGAGCAGTTCGCCGCGCGAATAGGCATAGGCACTCACCAAGCGACCGTCGCGATAGGCCCGCAACTCGTCGGCTAACGCAGCCGCATTCGGAAACCGTAGCGATTTGTCCTTGGATAATGCCTTGTCGCAGATGGCGATCAATTCCGGCGGCATGGGCAGCTTCGGATCCCGCGCCGAGGGCATAGACGCCAGCGAACTGAGTTGCGCCAATATTTCATCAGCACTACCGCTTAGCGGCGGATGGCCGGCCAATAAATAATAGAGAATACAACCAAGCGCGAACACATCGGAGCGCGTATCCACAACACCGAAATCGGGATTAGCTTGTTCCGGCGCCATATAGGCCGGGGTGCCGAGAATGTCGCCGATCCGGGTCAAATCCGCATCGTCGGCCACCTGTTTCGGTGCGGCAGATATTAGTGGCGCCAGATCGGCTTCGTTTTCCACCTTGGCCAAACCCCAGTCCAACACAATGGTTTCACCGAACGGGCCCAGCACGATATTGCCGGGTTTGATGTCGCGATGAATCACGCCTTTGGAGTGGGCGTACGCCACCGCTTCGCAAACGTCGATTAATCTGTCCAACAAGCCCAGGCGCCGCGACAGCGCATGCTCGGCCAACACCTCGTCATTACAGGCTTTTAGGGCTTTGGCCAGTGTATCGCCACGCACCAAGCGCATCACATAATAGGGCGCGCCGCTTTGCTTCGTTCCCAGATCGTAAACCGGCACAATCCCCGGATGTTCCAGGCGGCCGGTAATGCGGGCTTCACGCAGAAAACGTGCGCTGAGCTCGACATCATCATTCGCAGCCTGATCCAGTAATTCCTTGATCGCCACTTCGCGGCCGATGCGCTCGTCAAAACCCAGCAACACCTGACCACCGCCGCCCACGCCCACGGCGCCGCGTAGAGAATAATCATCGTTGAATTTAGCGTCCTGCCCAGGGCTGTCGTTCAACACCTGAGGGTAGGGGCGCGGCTTGATCCGGGTCAGATCGTCGTCTTTGGGTTTGATGAGGGTGGCGTCGTCTTCCGGGAGCATCATCTCAGACAGCTTAGCCTTGTTTAGTCTTTGCGCAGCCTGATCAAGACTGCGGCGCGGGCTTGCGGTCGGCATGCCCCAGGTCGCGCTCGGGGGCAATTTGATCGCGCACCAATTGCTTTAACTCGGTAATCTCCGGAAACCTGCCCTGCTGCTTGCGGGACCAGACCAACTCGCCGTTGGCGCGCACCTCAAAGATACCGCCGGTATCGGGCTGCATTACCAGTTCGTCCAGTTCTTGTTCGAAAGTGCTTAACAATTCCTGAGCCATCCAGGCCGCGCGCAATAGCCAGCGGCATTGCGTGCAGTAGCGGATTTCGACGCGGTTCATGGCTTACAACTCGTCGCGCAGGCGTTTGTAAATACCGCCGAAACTGCCGTTACTCATCAGCAACACATGGCAAACGCCGCCGGCTTGGGCTTTGATGGTAGCGATAATGCTTTCCAAGCTGTTGCAAATCTCGATGTTGTTGGCGTATTTGAGTAGCTGGCTTAAATCCCAGCCAAGATTATCCGGCTGATAGACGATGGCCCGGTCGGCCTGGCCCAGGGATTCTGCGAGCGATTGCGTATGCACACCCAACCGCATCGTGTTGGAGCGCGGCTCGACGATGGCCAGGATTTTTTCGCTGCCGACTTGTTGGCGCAAGCCGTCCAATGTGGTTTTGATGGCGGTGGGATGGTGAGCGAAGTCGTCGTAAACGGTAACGCCGGCGCTTTTGACGATGACTTCCATGCGTCGTTTCACATTTTGAAACTGTTGCAAAGCCGCTATCGCATCTTTTGCCAGAATGCCGATATGCCGGGCGGCGGCGATAGCAGACAAGGCGTTGTAGACGCTATGGCGACCGGTTAAAGTCCACTCGACTACTCCTTGCTCTTCACCGGCAAAACTGACGCTAAAGCTGCTGCCGTCGGCTTTCAACAAGTGCGCCTGCCAATCACCTTCGCCGTCGATAGCCGTCTTCACGACCGGCGTCCAGCAGCCTGCTTCCAGCACCTCGGTGATATGTTGTTCGCAAGCCGGTGCGATGATCAGACCTTCATTGGGTATGGTGCGCACCAGATGGTGAAACTGTTTTTTAATGGCGTCCAGGTTTTCGAAGATGTCGGCGTGGTCATATTCCAGGTTGTTCAAGATCGCGGTGCGTGGCCGGTAATGGACGAATTTGGAGCGTTTGTCGAAAAAAGCGCAGTCGTATTCGTCGGCTTCGATGACGAAAAAATCCGATTCCCCCAAACGGGCGGAGATGCCGAAATTCAGCGGAATACCGCCGATCAGAAAGCCCGGTTTAAAGCCGTTATATTCCAGCACCCAGGCCAGCATGCTGCTGGTGGTGGTTTTGCCGTGGGTACCGGCCACCGCCAATACCCATTTTTGTTGCAACACGTGCTCTGCCAGCCATTGCGGGCCGGAGATATACGGCAAACCTAGGTTCAATACCGCTTCCACTTCCGGATTGCCGCGCGACATGGCGTTGCCGACGACCACCAAGTCCGGCTTGCAGTCCAGGTTTTCGGCTTTATAGCCATTCATCAACCGAATGCCTTGCTCTTCCAGTTGCGTGCTCATCGGCGGGTAGACGTTTTGATCGGAGCCGCTGACGGTATAACCCAATTCGCGGGCGATCAAGGCCAAGCCGCCCATGAAGGTGCCGCAAATGCCGAGGATGTGGATGTGTAGTGGCTTTTGTAATTCTGTCATTCTGATAATTGTAGCGGGGTTAATTAGATGCAAATCCGGAAATTCGGTCGTCAGCGAATTGGATCATTTTTTCGGTTCTTCCGGCTTTTTTTCTTCCTCGACTTTGGGTTCGCCTTCGATTTTTTCTTCGACTTTGGCTTCCGAACCTTTGGCCCCAGCCGCTTCTAACAGCTTTACGATGTTTTCCCGGCCGAGTTTTTTGGCTTTATCGAGTATTTTCACGCTCTGGCTGTCCGCCGCGTTAACGTTTGCACCGGCTGCGATTAACACACCAACTATGTCGGCATTGCCGAACATCACTGCATCCGTTAATGCGGTGGAACCCAGTTTGTCCGCCAAATTGACGTCGGCACCATACGCCAGCAGCGCCTTGACAATCCGCAAATTGCCGTTAAAACTGGCTGCCATAAGTGCGGTACGGTCGGTCTCCAATTTGCCATTGACGTCCAATCCTTGCGCCAATAGCGCTTCGACGCGGTCCAGCTTGCCGGTGGCCGCGGCGGCAAATAAATCTTTAGTATCTTCGGCAAGCGCCTGCACGGACCAGACGATTAGCGCTGCGCTCAGGAATCTGCGGATATTCATCGGATTGCTTGCTTGCGTTTGGGTATGAGTTGGGTTGAAATAAGGCAAATACTGATTTACATCATCTATCAATGAGCGAAAAAAACAAAGTTTTAGTTGAAGCCCAACCCTACTATATCGAGGCCCAATCGTCCCCCGAACAGAACCGCTATGTGTTCGCCTATACCATCACCATCACCAACGTCGGTTCCACGCCGGCCAAATTGCTGACTCGCCACTGGCTGATCACCGATGCCAACGGCAAGGTGCAGGAAGTCAACGGCGACGGTGTAGTGGGAGAAAACCCGCATCTTAGCCCCGGCGACTCGTTCCGCTATACCAGCGCGGCGATGATAGAAACTCCGGTCGGGGTGATGCAAGGTAAGTATCAAATGCAATCGGACGCCGGCGAAAATTTTAACGCAGCCATTCCCAAATTCACTTTATCGATACCCAGAACGCTGCACTAATGGCGATTTATGCAATTGGTGACATTCAGGGCTGTTACGACGAGTTTCGTCGTTTGCTGGACCATATAAGCTTCGATCCGAATCAGGATCAACTCTGGCTGGCCGGCGACTTGGTGAACCGCGGCCCAAAATCCTTGGAAACGCTGCGCTTTGTGAAAGGCTTGGGTTCTGCGGCCGTTACCGTACTGGGCAATCATGATCTGCACTTGATTGCGACCGTGGTTTCGCTGGGCAAGGCCGGTAAAAAAGACACGCTGAGCGACGTTTTAAGGGCCGAGGATTGCGAAGAACTGATAACCTGGCTGCGCCATCAAAAGCTGTTCCATCATAATGACAATTTTTGCATGCTGCACGCCGGCTTGCCGCCGCAGTGGGATTTTGAAACCACGCTGCGCATGGCGCGTGAAACCGAGCAAGCCATGCAAAGCCCGGATCACGAACGCTTTTTCCGCTCCATGTACGGTAACAAGCCCGTGGTCTGGCGCGACGATTTACTGAAAACCGAAAAGCTGCGCTTTGCGATCAATTGTTTCAGCCGGCTGCGCTATTGCACCGTCGACGGCGTGATGGATTTTGGGCCCAAAGGCGCGCCCGGCAGCCAGCCCGACCACTTAATGCCCTGGTTTGAAGTGCCGGGCCGCAAAAGTATCGATATGCGCATCATCTTCGGCCATTGGTCCACGCTGGGCTATTTCGCCGGCTATAACTGTTACTCAATAGACACCGGCTGCTTGTGGGGCGGACAATTGACGGCGCTGGAACTGTCAGAACAACCCAGACGTTTCAGCATCGACTGCGCGCCCGTGCAAAACCCCAAGGCGTTTTCAGAGTAGTGAACTTTTGCCGGCGTTCCGGCATCAGTTCCCTCGCACACCAAGCACCACATCAATTTAACTCGAGATTAGACCATGCGAAAAAACCTGTTCCTCGCCATCATCCTGGCCTTGCCATTAACCGCCTTCGCTTACCCTAGTGAAAACGACTATGGCCAACCGGTGGACCACAAACTAGAACATTTGAACAAACTGCTGCAACTCAGTCCGGAGCAAAAATCCAAACTGGAAGCGATTTTTAAAGAACAGCACGAAAAATTCCGCGCCATCCACGAAGAGTCGCACAGCCGAATGAAAGAAGTGTTAACTCCTGAACAAATGCAGAAAATGGACGATTTGCGCAAGCAGCACCAGGAACAGATGCGCGAGCAAGCCCCTCGTAAACCGGCCCCATAAAACAAACGGCCTCAGCAGTCGCTGTGACTGCTGAGGCCGTTGTTTGAACCAGCGTATTTTTTAAGAGAAATTTCGGCCGTAAAAAATCTCGGCCATTTCTTCCTGCAGCATGCCTTGGATTTCTTCCTGATCCTCGTCGCTGAAATTACTTTCCTTTTCGAACAGGTAATTTTCCAGTTCGGTTTCTTTCAACATCATCTTGGTGTGGAAGATGTTTTCCTGATACACATTGACGTCGATCATCTGGTACAGCTCTTTCGTGCTTTCCGCGATGTAATTCTGGATGGAATTGATTTTATGATCGATGTAATGTTTTTGCCCGGATACATCGCGGGTAAAGCCACGCACGCGGTAATCCATGATGACGATGTCGGACTCGAAACTGTGAATCAAATAATTCAAGGCTTTCAGCGGGGAAATTTGCCCACAAGTTGACACGTCGATGTCGGCCCGGAACGTACAAATATCGGTATCCGGATGGCTTTCCGGATAAGTGTGTACGGTGATGTGGCTTTTATCCAAATGCGCCAAAACCGTCTCCGGCAACGGGCCGGGTGACTCGGAATTCATGCCGGCCGGAATCACCGCACCTTCGGAGATCAGCATCGTCACACTGGCACCTTGCGGATCGTAATCCTGATGGGCGATATTCAAAATTTGCGCGCCGATGATGTTGGCTACGTCTTTTAAAATCTGCGTCAAACGCTTGGCGTTATAGGCTTCGTCGATATATTCGATATAGGCTTTTTCCTGCTCTTTGGGTGCATAGCAAACGTCGTAAATATTAAAACTCAACGATTTGGTCAGGTTATTAAACCCGTGTAACTGTAATTTGCTCAACCGATCAACCCTCTATAACTTCAAAATCATGACTTATTTCCACGCCCGCTTTGCCCAACATAATGGAAGCCGAGCAATATTTTTCGGCGGATAACTTCACCGCCCGTTCCACTGCGGCAACCGGCAGATTTTTACCCGTCACCTTGAAGTGCAAATGAATTTTGCTGAATACGGCCGGTACTGTGTCCACCCGTTCCGCAGTCAGTTCGGCAGTGCAATGTACGATCTCGTGGCGGCCTTTTTGCAGAATATCCACGACGTCGAACGACGAACAGCCGCCCACGCCCAACAACAGCATTTCCATGGGGCGTACCCCGAGATTACGCCCGCCGTGATCCGGCGGACCGTCCATCACGACCGTGTGCCCGCTGCCGGATTCGCCGACGAATAATCTGCCGTCGACCCATTTAATCGTTGCCTGCATGCTAAACCCCAACCAAATTCAAAATTGTCGCGAATTTTACAACGAACCCGTCAAATGTCTTGATTTTTTTGTAAAACTACTGCACCTTGATAGGGTAACCAATCTAGTTCACAGAATTATTACAAATTATGAGCTTTGTTAAACAAAACAAGATTTCACCCTCTGCCCTGGACGCCTTTTTACGCTTCTGCCATGTTAGGAGCTATCCAGCCAAAATCACCATAGTCCGCCCCGGCGATATAGGCGACAAGCTGTTGTTTGTGGTCGACGGCTCGGTCAGCGTCAGCGTCGAGGACGAGGAAGGCCGAGAGTTGATTTTGGCGTATTTGAACAAACACGATTTCGTCGGCGAGATCGGGGTGTTCAAAAATGCCGAAACGCGGAGCGTACTGGTGAAAACCCGCACCAAATGCCAAATGGCGGAAATCGGCTACGAGCGCTTCAAAATGCTGTTAAACGCCGAGTTGCGCGATCAGGCGGTGGAGATTTTGACCGTACTCGGTGAACAGCTCTCGACTCGCTTGTTGATCACCAGCCGTAAATACCGCGACCTGGCGTTTATGGACGTGGAAGGCCGTATCGCCCGCACCCTGTTGGATTTGGCCAAGGAGCCGGACGCAATTACCCATCCGGACGGCATGCAGTTGCATATCACCCGCCAGGAAATCGGCCGGATCGTCGGTTGTTCCCGCGAGATGGCAGGGCGCGTATTGAAAGAGCTGGAAGACAAGGGCTTGATCACCGCACACGGTAAAACCATCGTGGTATTCGGCACACGTTAACGCCGCGTGAAGGGCGAATTCATTCGCCCTTTGAGACACTACCGAAAAACGGCTTTACCAAACTTTGCCGAGCACCATCGACATAGGTAAACACCACCGGCACCACCAGCAGACTTAACAAAGTAGAGCTAATCAAGCCGCCAATCACCGCCACCGCCATCGGCTGACGAAAACTGGCGTCCGCCCCCCATCCCAACGCAATCGGCAACATACCGGCAATCATGGCCACCGTGGTCATGACTATAGGCCGGGCGCGTTTATGGCAGGCATCCAGCAAGGCCTCGTGCCGACTCAGCCCATGTTCGCGCATCGCCAGCAACGCATATTCCACCAGCAGGATCGAGTTTTTGGTGACGATGCCCATCAGCATGATCAAGCCTATCATCGACGGAATATTCAACTCGCCGCCGGTCAGCAACAGTGCGACAAACGCGCCGCCCATTGACAACGGTATCGCCGACAGGATGGTCAAGGGTTGAAAGAAATCCTTGAATAGCAACACCAATACGCAAAACACGCACAGCAATCCGGTCAGCATCGCCATACCAAAACTGCTGGCCAATTCGGCCATGATTTCGGCGTCGCCGGTACGAATCAATTTAACGCTGGACGGCATATTCGCCACCGCCGGCAAAGTTTTGGCGGCGGCCAGCGCCTCACCCAGGGACATACCCCCCAATTCCGCGTTGACCGTGACATAGCGGCGCCGGTCGTACCTGTCCACCTGCGCTGAGCCGCTAGCCAACGACAACTCAGCCACACTGGATAGCGGCACCAGCTTATCCCCGGCTCTAACCCTTAGATTGGCCAGCACCTGTAAATCCTGCCGCGCGGCATCGGCTATCCTTACCCGAATCGCCAGTTGGCGGTTATCCAGATTCAGCTTGGCCAGTTGGGCATCGAAATCACCGCTGGTGGCAATCCGCACCGTTTCACCGATCAGCTCAGCCGTCACGCCTAGTTCGGCAGCGCGCTGCCAGTCCGGCCGAATCGCAATCTCCGGCCGCTCCAGGCTCGCGGTGGAGCTGATGCTGCTTAAGGTACCCACGGTACGCAAATCGCGCTCCAAAGCCTGTGCACTGGCTTTTAAGGCCGCCGCATTATCGCTGGACAGTATCAAAGACATTTTCTCGCCAGGGCCGCCAATGCCAATGGAAAAGCGCGCGCCAGGCACCTCGCGCAATACCGTTCGCACTGCCTGTTCAATCTGCGATTGATGCGGCCGCTGCCCACGCTCGCTCAAGGTTAAGGTCAGCGCTCCCTTGCGTTGCTCGCCCGGTCTGGTGACGCCGCCACCGACTAGTTGACTGCTGCCGACCGCGGTAAAAATGTGCTCGACACCTGCCAGCGCTTGCAGAACAGTTCTCGCCGCTTCGGCGACTCGACCGGCATCGTTTATCGAACTGCCCGGCGGCAACTCGAGTTGCACGGTGGTGTAGCCGCGATCAGCAGGCGGTACGAAACCCGCCGGAATCAAGGGCAGCAATAAGCAAGCTCCGATAAAAAATAGCGTGGAGAGCAGCATCGTGGCCTGACGATGCTGCAAGGTCCACTGCACGGCTTGCAGGTAAATAGGCATCAATCTGCCATCGACGCTGGCCGGATGATGCCCTTCGGTGAGTAAATAAGCCGCCAGCATCGGTGTCAGCAAGCGCGCTACCAGCAAGGACGCCAGTACCGCGACCACCGCCGTCCAGCCGAATTGTCTAAAAAACAATCCTGATACGCCGCTCATCAGCGCGGTAGGCATGAACACCACCACCAGCGTCAAGGTGGTGGCGATGACCGCGAGGGCGATTTCATCGACCGCCTCAGCTGCTGCCTGACGGATGCTCTTGCCCATCCGCACATGTCGGGCGATGTTTTCGATTTCCACAATCGCATCGTCCACCAATATCCCGACCACGATGGCCAAGGCCAGCATGGTCAGCATGTTCAAGGAAAACCCCAGCCAATGCATCACCGCAAAGGTCGGCAGAATCGACAAAGGCAGGGCCGAAGCCGACACCAAAGTCGCCCGCCAATCGCGCAAGAACCACCATACCACCAGCACCGCCAACAGCGCGCCTTCGTAGAGCATCATCATCGAGCCTTCATACTGCTCTTGCGAATACGCTACCGAACCGGAAATCAGGGTAAAACTCAGGGACGGATCGGCTTCCCGCATCCGCGCCAAGGCCTGTTCCACATCATTAGCGATGCGGGTTTCGTCAAACCCCTTGGCCCTGTAGATGTTGAAACCGATCAACGGCTTGCCGTCCAAGGCTGCCAATTGCGTGCGCTCGGCAACGGTGTCGCGGACCGTGGCGATTTGATCCAACCGCACCTCGCGGCCATTGGCTATCGCCACCGGCAAAGCCGCCAGCTCCTGGGCCTGCCGCACCGTGGCCAGTGTGCGCACGGATTGCTCCGCCAAACCCACATTACCCCGACCGCCGGAAGATTCCTGCTGTACCTGTTTCAAGGCTCGCGATACATCGGTCGCGGTGACGCCCAGCGACGCCAACCGCACCGGATCGACTTCCAGTTGTATTTCCCGCTGCACACCGCCCAGCCGTTCGAAACGGCCGACGCCGGCCACACCCAACATGACCTTGCTGACGTTATCGTCCACCCGCCAGGACAAGGCTTCCTCGTCCAGCTTGGCCGAGGCAATCGCGTAGGTCAAAATCGGCGCACCGCCCACTGTCACCGCACTGATACTCGGTTGCAGCACGCTGCTCGGCAAATCCGAGCGCACCCGGTCCACCGCGTCCTTGGTTTCTATCAAGGCATCGGAAAGCTTTTTTTCCAGGATAAATTCGACATTAATTTGCACCAAGCCATCGGTAATCGAGGTGCGGATATGTTTCAAACCGGACAATGTGGCAATCGAATCCTCGACTTTGCGCGCCACTTCGGTTTCCAGCTGTGCCGGCGCCGCGCCCGGTTGATTGAGCTTAACGATGACGCTGGGTAAATCCAGATCCGGCAAGCTCTGTATGGATAGCTGTTGTAAACCGCGCAGTCCGGCCAGCGACAGCAAGATAAACAGTAAAATCGATGGAATCGGGTTGCGAATCGACCAAGAGGCAAAACTCATCAATCAACCCTCGTCGGTGCAATGTGCACAAGATCGCCATCGTTGAGAAAGCCGGCCCCCTCTACCACCACCCGGTCTGTTTCGTTCAAGCCTTGGACAATTTCGATTTCCACGCCCTGTCGCCGGCCGGTAGCGACTGACTGTAAACTAACCGGCGAGGTGTCTGCATCGCTATGCAGCTTCAGCACATAACTGCGTCCGTCGCGGATAACCACGCCGGCGGCCGGCACCACTAGTGCCGGACGTTGACTTAACTCGATTCGGCCATTGGCATACATACCGGCCCGCGCCTGGCTGCCGGGCAGGATATCGGCGTACATGACGCCCAACCGCGACTGCTCGTCCAAGGCTGGCGCCAGTTGCCGCACCTTGGCTTGGGCAACGCTGCCGTCCGGCAAACTGAGTTGAATCGCTTGCCCTGTCTGGATTTGCGCGATTTGCCCGGCAGTCAATTCACCGCGCCATTCCAAGCGATTTTGCCGAATTAACCGAAACAATTCCTGCCCGCTGCCGGCCACTGCGCCCAGGGTTGCCATTCGCGCGCTAATCGCGCCGTCGTCCGGCGCCCGCACCTCGGCATAGCTTAGTTGCAACTGCTTAGCTGCCAACTGGGCCTTGATGGCATCGACCTGGATGCGGGAGGTTTCCGCTTCTGTTTCGTAACGCAACAACTCCTGTTGACTCAGCGTCGCTGCGTTTTTCAGTTTCAACACCCGCTGTTTGTTGATTTCGGCTTGGGCGGCGGTGGCCCGTGCCTGTGCCAGATTGGCTTGCAATTGCGCCAGATCGGCGCGCAGCATATCAGCGTCGAAGCGGGCCAGTAGTTGACCGCGTTTTACCTGATCGCCGACATTGACATTGACTTCGATTAACCGTAATCCGGTCTGCTGGGCGCCGATGACGGCTTCTTGCCAAGCCGCAATCGCGCCGGAAGCCTCTATGGTTGTCGGCCACTGCCGCCATTGCGGCACTGCCCGTGTCACCGTTAGCGCCGGCACTGCTTTCCCCGCAGCGGAAGCATCTGGACTTTCCGGCCTTAACAACCAAACTATAAGCATCGCACAGCATGCCAGTACGGTAAAAATCCCGATAAGTGATGAGCCGCGTGCCATACCGCGCTGGGAATTAAGGGTATAAAAGCTAATGGAACGCGTTAGGTGTGTCATCATGACGAAAAATCTCGGCAAACATTACTCAGCTCCAAGTCTATACGACAATTTAAAACTGAACCATCGGGTTTAGAATAAGCCAAACAATGGCCTATCGCTCGAAACTCAGCCGACACGTTTGAATAAGGGAGGTTCCATGAGAAAGAAAAGTGGAGAACGTTGCCAAGCCATTCTGGATGCGGCAAAAACCATGTTTGAAAAAGTCGGTTTCGAACAAGCGACCATGGCGGAAATCGCCGCTACCGCGGGCCACTCCAAGGCCACGCTGTATAACTATTTCAGCTCCAAGGAACAGCTGTTCCTGGAATTGGCGCGGCGTTCCGCAGATCGCCACAGTGAGCAATTATTCTCGTTGCTGATGCCGAACTGCGGCAGTGCGCCTCTTGATACGCTGCCAGACCAGGTCAACCAGGTCCTAGCGCTATTGCAACCTTCCGACGACTTGACGGCAACTTTGCAACGTTTCGGCGAAGGTGTGATGAGTAATTTTCTGACTTTGAAAAGCTTGGCGGCCCGGCGCATGTTGATCGCCGCAGCCGCCAATCAGCCGGAAGCCGGCCGCCTGTTTTTCGAAAACGGTCCGGCCAAAGGCATGCAATTTACTGCGCAATTTTTCGAACAAGCAATGAATGCCGGCCAACTGCGGCGTGCCGATCCTAATGTGGTGGCCGCGCATTTTCGCGGCCTGCTAGAATCGGAAGTGTACGAATCGGGCTTGTTCAACGCCCGCCGGGAATTGAAACCCAAAGAAGTTAAAGCGACAGTCGAACGTGCCGTCAGCGTGTTTATCAGAGCCTATGCGCCGACTGCCGGCGATTTGAATCAAGACTAGCTATTGCTTGAAAACTTCGCGAAACAGCTGCTGCATGGCTTCCCAGGATTGTTTATCCGCGTCGGCATTGTAAGCAATAGGTAAATTGTTGGCTTTGCCCAACCTGTCGGCATCGGGATTGCTGAAACCGTGGCGCACGCCGGGATAGTTAACGAAACGATAATCCACACCGGCTTGGGTCATTTCTTTTTCAAAAGCCGTAATGCTATCGGCGCTGACGAATTCGTCGGCCGCGCCGTTCAACACCAATACCCGCGCCTTCACCTGCCCGACCCGCGCCGGGGTTTGCGTTGCCAGATTGCCGTGAAAGCTCACCACCGCCGCCAGATCGGTACCCAGCCGCGCCATATTCAAGACTGTCGCGCCGCCGAAACAATAGCCTATAGCCGCAATCTTGCCCTTATCGACACTGGCTTGTTTTTGCAAAAAGGCTAAAGCCGCCGTAAAACGCAGTTGCGAAACACCGGCCCGCTCCACGACGCTGTTCATGAAGGTTGAAGCTTCGGCGGCATGCTCGCTGGATTTGCCGTCGCCGTACATATCGACAGCCAGCGCGGTATAGCCCAGCTCCGCCAACATCTTCGCGCGCTGCCGGGCATAGTCGTTCAAGCCCCACCATTCGTGAACCACCAACACGCCGGGCTGTTTTTCGCCCTTGGTGTCGTCCCATACCAGATAGCCCTTCAGCGTGGTATCGCCGGCGGTATAACTCACGGTTTGCTCCTGCAATGCCGCTTGCAAACCGGAACTGAACAATAAGGCCAAAAAGAATAAACTACGCATCATAAAAACCTCCTGTTGAAAAATGGCCTTACGTTTACACTGCTAACGGGCATTGTCAATCTCTAGGGCCTTGCGACAATAAAATTCCATCGGGGCGGCGGGTTTTACAGCAACCTAGGCGCTGTGATTTCCTTTAAACGAACGGCAAACATAAACTCCATGACGCATTCCGGCGCAAAACCTATCTGGCGACAAATCCCGAAAAGCGTTTGGGCATTGGGCTTTGTCAGTATGTTGATGGATATTTCCTCGGAAATGATCCACAGCCTGCTGCCGATATTCATGCTCACCACTTTGCATGCCAGCAGCTTAAGTATCGGTTTGATCGAAGGCGCTGCGGAAGCGACCGCGCTGATCGTAAAGGTATTTTCCGGCGTGCTCAGTGATTATCTGGGCAAGCGCAAAAGCCTGGCTTTGATCGGCTATAGCCTGGGAGCCTTGACCAAGCCTTTGTTTGCGATTGCCGGCAGCAGCGGTATGGTCCTGACGGCGCGCTTGCTGGACCGGGTCGGCAAGGGCATACGCGGCGCCCCGCGCGACGCGCTGGTCGCCGACATTACCCCGCCGGAAATTCGCGGCGCGGCCTTTGGCCTACGGCAATCGCTGGACACGGTAGGGTCATTCCTCGGGCCACTGCTGGCAGTAGCACTAATGCTACTGTGGGCTAATGATTTTCGGGCGGTATTTTGGGTGGCGGTCATTCCCGGCCTGTTATCGGTCATGATGTTACTGTTTGGCGTGCGGGAACCCAAGCATATACAGCGTTCGCAACACGGCAATCCGATCAAGCGCGCCAATCTGCAACGCTTGCGCGCCGGCTATTGGCGAGTAGTGACTATCGGCGCGGTTTTCACGCTGGCGCGTTTCAGCGAGGCATTTTTGGTATTGCGTGCACAACAAAGCGGTATTCCAATTGCGCTGTTACCCTTGGCAATGGTGGCGATGAATATCGTTTATTCGGCCACGGCCTACCCATTCGGCCGCCTGTCCGACAGCGTATCGCATCGCAAATTGCTGGGCTGGGGACTGGTCGTGCTAATCGCCGCCGACTTGGTGCTGGCTAGTAGCGCCGACTGGCGAATCGCGCTGGCCGGCGTAGGACTTTGGGGGGTGCACATGGGCATGACCCAAGGCTTGCTGGCAAAAATGGTCGCGGACACTTCACCGGCCGACCTGCGCGGCACCGCTTACGGGTTTTTCAATCTGGTCGGCGGTATCGCCATGTTGTTGGCTAGCGTCATGGCGGGTTTGCTGTGGGATAGCTACGGCGCCGAATTTACGTTTTATGCCGGGGCCGGATTTTGCTTGATTGCCTTATTCATCCTCGTCACTCAGCGTAGAGGTAAAGCTGATCATTGACCGCCATTTGCATAGCCATAGACTAAAAAAAGGAAAAATTCCCGAAAAATTTTGCAACAAGCTTACAAGCATGTAAGCTTTAGCGTACAAATAATCTCGTAAATGGCCGAGCTTTTCAGCCGAATAAGTACCTAAAGCCTAGTTTGAAATACATCCTTCTCAGCCGTTTACAGCGTATCAATAAATACCAGCTTTGGCTGATTTCGGTGGTTCTGGCGACAGTGCTCACCGAATCGATTGTGGCGATGATGGATTTGCTGCTGAAAGGCGAAATCAGCTTCGATTATCTACTCACCGGCTTGGTCGCATCGCTGCTTGTCGCCTCGTTGATCTGCGCGATGATTATTGTCTTTTTAGATCAACTGAGTAGTTTGAACGACGATAATACCCAGTTGAGTACTATCGTCACCGCACTGCCCATTCCGCTGGCATTATTCGACGACAAGCGCAATCTGCAAATGCTGAACCCGGAGTTTACCAAGGTCTTCGGCTACGAGCTCCGGGATATTCCCAACCTATCCGAATGGCGACTACAGGCCTTCCCCGATCCTGTTTACCGTGAAACGATCAGCGCGGAATGGCAAAAGCGCTTCGAAAATGACGACCTTGAATTTCAGCCCCTGGAAATCAAAATCCGCTGCAAAAACGGTCTGACCAAACACGTAATGGCCACCGCCACGCGTATAGGTGGAGCCGATCATAAAATGCAGTTGGTGTTGCTCTATGATATTTCCAAACGCATCGCAGCAATGAACGCGCTCGCCGAGTCGCGTAGCCTGTTGCAGTCGGTGATCGAAACCATACCCACGCGGGTGTTTTGGAAAGATCCGCAATCGCGCTATCTCGGCTGTAACTCCCAGTTTGCTGGAGATTGCGGCTTGGCCAGGGCTGAAGACATTGTCGGCAAAGTCGATAGCCAATTGTCCTGGCGGGATCAGGCGGAAATCTACCGTGCCGATGACCGCCTCGTAATGCAATCCAATGTGCCTAAGCTGGCGTACGAAGAGCCGCAAACCACTCCCGATGGCCGGGAGATTCTGCTGCGAACCTCCAAAGCGCCACTGCGGAACAGTCTGGGTGAAACCATCGGGGTATTGGGGGTATACGATGACATCACCGAACTAAAGAAGATCGAAAACGAGTTGTGGCTGACCAAAACCATGGTCGATAAAAGCAAGACCGCTTTCTTCTGTCTTGATCCCAGGGGCATGGTGACGTACGTCAATGATTACGCGTGTCTGTCCTTGGGCTATTCGCGGGACGAATTGGTGGGTATGAGCCCTTGGGAATTCGATCCGGACTTTCCGGCCAGTGCCTGGTCGAGCATTTGGGGGCGTTTGCGCGACTGCGAAATCGTCAGCCACGAAAGTCGGCATCGGCGTAAGGACGGCACGATTTTCCCTGTCGAGCTCACCTGCCACTACATCGCTCACAATGGCTTGGAGCTGAGTTTTACCTTCGTGCAAAACATAAGCGAACGTAAACGCCTGGACACCGAACTGCGGATTGCCGCTACGGCTTTCGAATCGCAAGAGGGCATGATGATTACCGATGCCAATGCCGTGATTTTAAAGGTGAATAAATCGTTCACCGAAATTACCGGCTACGCCAGCGAAGAAGCCGTCGGTCAAAAAATGAATTTACTCAATTCCGGCATTCACAATGCGCTGTTTTTTGCAGAGATGTGGCAATCAATCGATAGCAAGGGCGTCTGGCAAGGCGAAATATGGAATCGGCGTAAGAACGGCAATATATTCCCGGAATGGCTCACCATCAGCGCCGTGAAAGGCGCGGATGACAAAATTACTCATTATGTCGGCACGATGATGGACATAACGGCGCGTAAAGCCATAGAGCAACACATTCATCATCTGGCCCACTTTGACGCACTAACCGATCTGCCCAATCGCACCTTGCTGATCGACCGTCTACATCAGGCTATCGCTCAGGCCAGACGCGAGCACGGTTTGCTGGCCTTGCTCTATCTGGATCTGGACAAATTCAAGCCGGTCAACGACAGCTTCGGCCACGATGTCGGCGACTTATTGTTGAAGGAAGTCGCGAATCGCCTGGAAGCGTGCGTAAAGCGCGAAACGGATACCGTGTCGCGCTTGGGTGGCGACGAGTTTGTGATTTTGCTCAGTCAATTAGACAGACAAGCGGCGGCCGGATTGGTAGCGGAAAACATCTTGGCTAGTTTGAATCAGCCATTTGTGATTCAACAACACACCCTGGATATCTCTTCCAGCGTAGGTATTGCCGTTTATCCTAATGACGGCTTGGAAGCACATACCCTGATGAAAAACGCCGATAATGCCATGTATCAAGCCAAATGCGCCGGTCGCGGATGTTTCCGGTTTTTTGGGTCCGCAGCAGAAGGCTAATTGCCGTTTACCTGCAAAGGCCCATATAGCCAAAGACCAAGCCTTGGCTCCACTGCCAGCCCCTCCGCATCGGCGAATTGAAACGGTACGGAAATCAGCTCCATACCTTGATTAATCTGCACCGCAAAATGCAAATGCGGCCCGGTCGTCAGGCCGGTATTGCCGGAGTAACCGATCAACTGCCCGGTTGCCACCCGCATTCCTGGCGAGACTTGAGCCTTTTCCAACGCCAGATGCGCATAAACAGCCATGGAGCCGTCCTCATGCAAGATCCTGATACTGTTAGCCTTGCTGGCGTAAGCCTGGCTAGTACCATGACTGGTATAGTCATTTTCCACTTCCAGCACGATACCGCCCCGGGCTGCGTAAATCGGCGTATCAACCGGCATCATGATGTCTACCGCATAACGATTCTGTTCATCGTTATGACTGTATGGTCCATTAAAAGCTTGGGTAATTTGAAACTGTGCGCCGGCCGGCAAAGGTGGTTTATAAAGGGTTTGACTCACATAGCCGGGTAAAGGCCGCCCAACCACATAGCTATATTGCAGATTGACACTATAAAAACCGGCGCTCTGGTTGGGAATAAGCGAAAACAAGCTGCCGGACTGTCCGGATTCAACGACAAAGCGGCGCGGCAAATCCGGATTGGCGCTGACATTTTCCCGCTCTCGCCAATCGACGGCCAGTTCGATAGGCCCCGGATAGGCGTTCAGCGCAAAAAAACTCGGTTGCAAATCATCGGCCGTTTTTTCCAGCCAAACGCGCTTAGGAGTGGCGGCTTTTAACTGCCTGACTGCTACCGGCTGATTCGATGCGGGGGCCTGATCGGTAAAAAACCAGGTACCTTCGGCATCCTGATATTTATAAAGCTTTTTCGCTACGCCGCTACCTGACGCCAGTAACAGCGAGATCGCTAAAATACCGCGAGCAAACACCGGTCGCCACGATTATTTGCGGGTAGAACTAAAGGTGTAAGAGCGCACTACGCCTTGTGCGTCGAAACGAATCAGCAAATCCTGGGAATCGTTACCGCCGAACAACGCATATTTGTAGATCCCGTAAGTCCAGGTAGGCTTACCATCTTCCATACCGGTACGCCAAGGCGTGCCGAACATTTCGGTAATATCTTGCTTACGGGTTTGGCCGACCTTGATTTCCGGCACTCGGACGGGGGAAAACTCTTGGCCGACAGTAAAGCAACCGGTCAGTTGCGTCGTCGCAAGGCAGGCGACTAATAGAAGTGAACTAAAGCCAAAAGCGCGTGGTCCGCGTTTTGCAAGAAAATTGTTCATTGGTATTCCCTGATTGAAAAGTTGATTGATATAAACTAGCTGCTAGTGGCTTATCTTAGCCGGTTCCAGCCGCGATTCGAAAATTTTTTAGCCTCCGATAAGATGTCATCATGCCTACCGAAAACCACAATTCAGCCCTCGATAATCTGAACTTCGACAATCGCTTTATCCGCGAGTTGCCTGGTGATCCCGAACCGGATAATTTTCGGCGCCAAGTTTATGCAGCCTGCTATTCCCGGGCCAATCCGACGCCGGCGCAGCAACCCAGATTGGTCGCTTATTCCAGAGAAGTCGCGGAAGATTTGGACTTATCCGCAGAACTCTGCGAATCGGAAGATTTTTGCCAAGTATTCGCCGGCAGCCGGCTAGCAAAAGGCATGGAAGCGTATGCGATGTGCTACGGCGGCCATCAATTCGGCCATTGGGCCGGCCAACTCGGCGATGGCCGGGCCATTAACTTGGGCGAGGTGGTTAATCAGCGTAAGCAACGCTACACCTTGCAACTGAAAGGCGCGGGCGTGACGCCTTATTCCCGTAGCGCCGACGGCTTGGCTGTACTGCGTTCGTCAATACGTGAGTTTTTGTGCAGCGAAGCCATGCATCATCTCGGTGTGCCGACCACCCGCGCCTTAAGCGTGATACTTACGGGTAAACAGGTGGTGCGTGATATGTTTTACGACGGTAATCCGCAAATGGAACCTGGCGCAGTGGTGTGCCGGGTGGCGCCGTCGTTCGTCCGCTTCGGCAACTTTCAAATATTCACAGCGCGCGATGACATCGATTCGCTGAAAAAACTGGTGGATTACACCATTCGTACCGATTTTCCGGAGCTGGGTGAGCCATCGATTCCCGTCTACCTGGAATGGTTTAAACAAGTGTGCCGCAAGACGGCCGAAATGATCGTGCACTGGCAGCGGGTCGGCTTTGTGCACGGCGTGATGAATACCGACAATATGTCGATACTGGGTTTAACCATCGATTACGGCCCTTATGGCTGGCTGGAAAATTTCGATCCGGACTGGACGCCCAACACCACCGATGCTCAGGGCCGGCGCTACCGGTTCGGCAATCAGGCGAAAATCGCCTATTGGAATTTGGTACAACTCGCCAACGCGTTGTATCCCTTGATTATGCGTGCCGAAAGTTTGCAACAAGCCTTATTGGCTTACACCGAAACCTTCGACGCCGGCTGGCAGGCAATGATGGCCGCCAAGCTCGGTCTAACAACGTTCGAGCCCAGCGAAGACGACGCCTTGATCAACGAACTAACGCAGCTGATGCAAGCCGCTGAAACCGATATGACTTTGTTTTATCGGCAGCTGGCTGACGTCGATGTCAGCGCGGAAGCCAATTCGCCGGCGCAATTTTTAGCGCTGTTGCAGAGCACCAGCTACGAGCCGTTGAACGACGACCTCATGGAACAAGCTAGCCGCTGGTTCGCCAATTATCGCCTGCGCAGTCAGCGCGACGGCAGGCTACCGCTGGATCGCAGTTCAGCGATGAACGCGGTCAATCCGAAATACGTATTGCGTAATTATCTGGCGCAATTGGCTATTGACCAAGCCGAACAAGGCGATTTTTCTTTAGTCCAGGAGTTACTCGAAGTGCTGCGCCACCCTTACGCCGAACAAGCGGATAAACAGAGTTTTGCCGCTAAACGGCCCGATTGGGCTAAGCAGCGCGCCGGCTGCTCCATGCTGTCCTGCAGCTCCTAACGACTCGTCTCGGCAAATTTCGAACCAAGGTACTATGTCAACTTGTTCAAATTAGCTTATTATTCGGTCACAAAATCACGTTATTTATTTGGAATAAACTTCGGAGCAAAGCATGGCCAAAGAAATCGGCATCGTTAAAATCGCAACTGGCACCGTTACCGCCATTGCCGCCGACGGCAGTAAACGTATTTTGCAGGTCGGCGACCGCGTTTACCCAACCGATCTTTTGACCACTGCCGACGGCAGCACGGTGATGATACAACTTGCCAATGGCTCGTTTATTGATATGGGCGGCAACGACAGCATGCAGCTTGCTGCAGCGCTGCAGGAACAAGGCGAGCCGGCTCAGATCACCCAGAATCCGACACCCGCCGGTCCCAGCGCGGAAGATATTCAGGCGGCCTTACTGGCCGGCGCCGATCCAACCACAATAGCTGAAGCGACTGCCGCTGGCGGTGCGCCGGCAGCAGGAGGCGCGCCTGGGGCAGGTAACGAAGGCCATGTGCCTGTTATCGTCGAATATCTCAACCCAGTAGCACCGGTGACGAATGGTTTCGATACCACCGGGCCTAGCGTCGCATTTCCGCCGATTGTGCCCGAAGTTTTGATTTTGAATCCGGAGCAGGCCGCGGCAACCTCAGGTAACCTACCGCCTATCGCCGGCAATGACAGCGTTACAGGCTTAGCACCCGGCAGCAGTGTTACGATCAACGTACTGAGCAACGACAATGACCCGGATGGCACGCTCAACCCCGCCAGCGTGCAAATCGTCGGCAGTAACGGACCCGGTCAACCACTAGTTGTGCCTGGCCAGGGTATTTGGACTGTCGACACGACTACAGGCTCGATTACTTTTACGCCAACCCCCGGTTTTACCGGTAATCCGACTCTGATCACCTACACCGTAGAGGACAATTTGGGCCTGGAGTCCAATCCTGCCGAGGTCAGCATTGTTTACGTGCCTACTGTCACTGTCAGCGACGTCATCGTGGACGAAAGTGACGCTAGCTTACCCCCTGCCGAGACCGGCACTCTGCGTATTAACGGCCAAGCACCAACATCGGTTGTCTTGTCGGCCAGCGGGGCAACCTGGGACGCCGCTACGCAAACCCTGACAGCCAGCGACGGTTCTTATCAGGTAGTTGTGAACAATGACAGTTACACCTTTACCTTGCTAAACGCTTTGACCCACATAAACACAGGCGCACCGGAATCGCCGGCTATTGGCTTTACATTTTCCGCGACGTTAACCGATCAGGACGGAAGGGTCGCGAATACGACGTTTAGTGCGAACGTGTTTGATGATGCGCCCTTCGTCAAAAACAGCAACGGGAATCTACAAGGTGCCGCAGGTCAAACATTAACGGGCTTGATTGATTACGATCTGGGTTTTGACGGCTTTGGGAGTGCCGGTGGTGTAAATTTGACAAACAATAATGGGGCGTTAACGTCTCGAGCAGACGGTATTTCTTATTTGATTGTCGATAGTAACGGCGACCAGTTACAAGAACTTTATGCTTTTGTCGATAACGGTGCCCTGACGACCACATTTGCCGACCTCAGTGCTGACCGCATGGTATTTTCGCTACTGCCGACAGTTAACGGCGCCGTAGATGGTGCGTACAAATTGGAATTGCACGATGTTTTGGATTTGCCTGCTGCGCCGAGCACCACTCTAGATTTTGGCAGCGCCGCGCTGGCTTTCGGTGCCGGAAAAGTTGCTGTAGGGAATTCTCTGCTTGTTGAGGGCAGCAACCTGTTTATCGACTCAGCAAACAATGACGTCGGTGTGGGTGATAGATTTTTGGATGCATCGGAAGTAATAACCTACAGGTTTGGTACTGTCGGCGGTTTCGATATTACATCTCCGCAATTAGTAAACTCGGTACAACTCAATGAAGCCGATGTTGGTAGTGCTTTGGATGTTTTTAGCTGGACAGCTTATAGGGGGCTAACCCAAGTTGATACTGGAACGGTTGTATTTAGCACGCCTGCTGGAGGTGGGCTTACGGACCCGATTAATGTGGTTGGTGGATACGACAGGCTGGAAATCCAGGTCAATTTTGGCAAACTCGCGGTGGGAGGCCTGCAATATACCAGCGTAGCGCCACAAAACCTGCAATTACAGTTTGGTTTTAGTGCAACAGATGGTGATGGCGATAGCACCGGCGTTGGTAGCTTTACCGTCGATACCGGCGCATTGCTCAATACTGGCATCAGCAGTGTGCTGCCTGATTTGCAACACCCCGATAGCGTTATTCATTAATCAAGCGCATTTCGCAACAAAAAAAGCCGGCATAAGCCGGCTTTTTGTTGTCTGGGAACAAGCTTTAATCTGCTTTGCGCTGTTTTCCGTAGCCTACCATACCAATCAGACCAGACAAAAACAGCCATGTTGCGGCCGGCAAAGGTACTGCCGAAGTCGTATACGTAATAGTGGCTTGGACAAAAGGGTTGCTGCCTTGTCCAGCATTCAAGTCCGCGGTCACATCAGGTGACAGCGCCAAGGTGATAAGAATTTTGTTGTCCTGTGTCCAACTCTGCAATAAAGCACCCGGTAGCAGCGTGCTCCGCGACCACTCGACCAAATCGGCGTTTGTAACCGTGCTGTAATTGTTGGCGTCGACAAAGACAGAACTAGAGTTAACGGGTGGAGCAATAGGAGCGAATTTCAGATTGCTGATCACACTTTCGAATGTAACGGCGATGTTTTCAGGATTGGCAGTAGATGCGTTGATCGAGTAATCTCCGCGCGCATGAACAGTGAAGCTGCCGGCCACTAAATCCGCCAAAGGCGCATTATCAATAGTGAAAGTAAAAACCTGTCCATCCAGGGTTTGCTGGAACTCAGTGGAGGTAAAACTGACTAGCCCAGCACTAGCTTCTATGCTTGCCGTAGAAAGAAACAAGGCAACCAAGGGTTTAACTAGTTGATTACGCATAGGGATTTCCTTAAAAATGAGTACTGGCACAAATTCTACGTCATGTCGGCTTGCAAAGCCACCTGTACTTAAGGGCTGAAACTCATTAAATCCAATGCAATTCTGACCATACAATAACCTTTTGCCTGTTTCGAAAAACTAAACCGCTGCGTTTTTTGGCTACATCCAGGTTTTACCTGGATTCTAGCCGGATTTGCCGGCAGCGGATTACTAAAAAAATATGCTCAAACCAGCCATTTCGGGTATCCTTTTTAAGCTAATCCAACGTTTTCCAAGGTTCCGTAATGACCAACAATACCGATATTGCCGCCAAACACGATATTGATCCTGCTGAAACCCTAGAATGGATGGAGGCACTGCAAGCGGTGATAGAAAAAGAAGGCGGCGACCGTGCCAGTTTTCTGATTGAAACCCTGCTCAGTACCGCCAGACAAGCCGGCATGGACATTCCGTTCTCGGCTAATACGCCTTACATCAACACCATCCCGATAGATAGGCAACCCAAATTTCCCGGCAACACCGACATCGAGCGCACCATCCGCTCTTACGTGCGCTGGAATGCGATGATGATGGTGCTGCGCGCCAACAAATACACCAATGTCGGCGGCCATATCGCCAGTTTCGCCTCCGCCGTCACCTTGTACGATGTCGGCCAAAATCATTTCTGGAACGCCCCCTCGGACAAACACGGCGGCGACCTGATTTTCTCGCAGGGCCATTCCGCGCCCGGCACCTATGCTCACGCCTTCTTGCTGGGCCGCTTGAGCGAAGAGCAAATGGACAGCTTTAGACAAGAAGTCGGCGGCAACGGCTTATCGTCTTACCCGCACCCGTGGTTGATGCCGGACTTCTGGCAATTCCCCACCGTATCGATGGGCCTTGGCCCGATCATGGCAATCTACCAAGCCCGCTTCATGCGCTACATGCAAAACCGCGGCTTTGCCAACACCGAAGGCCGTAAAGTCTGGGCCTTCCTGGGCGACGGCGAAACCGACGAACCGGAAACTCTGGGCGCGATCGGCATGGCAGGCCGGGAAAAACTGGATAACCTGATTTTCGTCGTCAACTGCAACCTGCAACGTCTGGACGGTCCGGTACGCGGCAACGGCAAGATTATTCAAGAACTGGAAGCCAACTTCCGCGGCGCCAACTGGAACGTTATCAAAGTGATCTGGGGCCGGCGCTGGGACGCGATTCTGTCCCGCGACAAGGACGGTTTGGTGGTTAAACGCATGATGGAATGCGTGGACGGCGACTACCAAACCTTCAAATCCAAGGACGGCGCCTACGTCCGGGAAAAATTCTTCAACACCCCCGAACTGCAGGAACTCGTCAAGGATTACACCGACCGCGACATCTGGGAATTGAATCGCGGCGGCCACGACCCGATCAAAGTCTTCGCGGCCTTCAACGCGGCGGTCAACCATACCGGCCAGCCCACCGTGGTTCTGGCTAAAACCATCAAAGGTTACGGGATGGGCGACTCAGGACAAGCGCAAAACACCAGCCATCAACAAAAGAAGATGAGCATGGAATCGATCAAATACATCCGCGACCGCTATCAATTGCCGGTCAGCGACGAAGAATTGATCAATCTGCCTTACCTGCGTTTTGCGGAAGACTCTGCGGAACTGAATTACCTGCGCCAACGCCGCGTCGATCTGGGCGGTTATCTGCCGGCTCGCCGCGCCAAGTCCTACCCGCTCGAAGTACCGGCCTTATCCGCTTTCAAAGCGCTATTGGACGGCACCGGCGAAGGTCACGAGATTTCCACCACCATGGCCTTCGTGCGCATTTTGAACATCCTGGTCAAGGACAAGCAAATCGGCAAGCGCGTGGTGCCCATCGTCCCCGATGAATCCCGTACCTTTGGCATGGAAGGCATGTTCCGTCAACTGGGTATCTGGTCGCAGGTCGGCCAGCTTTACACGCCGCAAGACGCTGAACAACTGATGTTCTACAAGGAAGACAAGCACGGCCAGGTGTTGCAGGAGGGTATCAACGAGGCGGGCGGATTGTGCGACTGGATCGCCGCCGGTACCGCCTATTCAACCCACGGCGTACCGATGATTCCGTTTTTCATCTATTACTCGATGTTCGGTTTCCAACGGGTCGGCGATCTGATTTGGGCCGCGGCCGACCAACGTACCCGCGGTTTCCTGCTGGGCGGCACCGCCGGCCGCACCACCTTGAACGGCGAGGGTTTGCAGCATGAAGACGGCCACAGCCATCTGATGTCCGCCACCGTACCGAACTGCTATTCCTACGACCCGACCTTCGCCTGCGAATTGGCGGTGATCATTCAGGACGGTTTGCGCCGGATGTATGTCGAGCAGGAAGACATCTTTTACTACATCACCTTGATGAACGAAAACTACGACCAGCCGGCCATGCCGGAGGGCGCGGAAGCCGACATCCTGAAAGGCATGTATTTGTTCAAAAAAGGCCCGAACAGCAAAAAACCGCGCGTGCAATTGCTGGGTTCCGGCACCATCTTTATCGAAGTCATTGAAGCCGCCAAACTGCTGCACGATGATTGGGGCGTGGACGCCGACATCTGGAGCTGCCCAAGCTTTACCGAGCTGGCTCGCGACGGCCAAACCTGCGAGCGCTGGAACCGTTTGCATCCGACCGAAAAGCCGCGCATCACGCATATCGAACACTGCCTGGATAGCACCAAGGGTCCGATCATCGCCGCTACCGATTACATGCGCGCATTTGCCGAACAAATTCGCCCTTGGGTGAATCGCTCTTACACGGTGTTGGGTACTGACGGTTTCGGCCGCTCGGACACCCGCGCCAAGCTGCGTAGCTTCTTCGAAGTGGACAGATACCACGTTGCCGTTGCCGCCTTGCACAGCCTGGCGCAAGCCGGCGAGTTCGACGCAGCGAAAGTCGAGGTAGCCATTGCTAAATACAACATCAACCCTGACGCAACCGCCCCTTGGTTGATCTAACGGAAAGCGACATATGAGTTCTGTAATTGAAATAAAGGTCCCCGACGTCGGCAATGTCCCTGAAATCGACATCGTCGAGGTGCTGATCAAGCCCGGCGACGTGGTCGCGGTGGAACAAACCCTGGCGGTGATGGAGACCGACAAAGCGACGATGGATTTACCGTCCAGCGCGGCCGGCACCATCAAAACCATCCATATCAAACCCGGCGATAAAGTCTCCGAGGGCACGCTGATCGCCACGCTGGAAGTAGGCGACGCCGCCCCCGCAGCTCCCGCCGAACCGGCACCGGCAGTAACGCCTGCACCTATCGAAGAAGCCCCAGCTCCGGTTGCGGAAGCCCCAAAAGTAGAACCCGCTCAACCTGCCGCAGCGCCAGCTGCGCCGGTCGTAACAAGTAACGAAGGGTTTAAAGCACACGCCACACCCAGCGTCAGACTATTTGCCCGCGAATTGGGCGTGGACCTGAGCAAAATCCCAACCGGTAGCGGTCGTAAAGGCCGCATCCTGCAAGAGGATGTGAAAAACTTCGTCAAGCAAGTTATGGCATCCGGCGGAGCCACCTCTGGCGGCGCAGGTATACCGGCCATTCCAGCAGTCGATTTCACCCAATTCGGCGAAATCGAGGAAAAACCGCTCAGCAAAATCAAGCGTCTGACCGGCCAAAACCTGACTCGCGTCTGGCTGAATTTGCCGTTGGTAACGTATCACGATGAAGTGGCCATCGACGCGATGGAAGACTTCCGCAAGTCGGTCAACGCCGGCTTGGCGAAGGATGCCGTGAAAGTCACCGGCCTGATCTTCATCATGAAGGCATTGGTCGCCGCGATGCAAAAATATCCGGCGTTCAACAGCTCGCTATCACCGGAAGGCGACAAACTGTATTTCAAAAAATACTTCCACATTGGCATTGCCGTCGATACCCCAAATGGCCTGGTCGTACCGGTCATTCGCGATGTGGATAAAAAGGGCATTTTCCAGTTGTCCGCCGAACTGGCCGAAAAAAGCGAATTGGCCAGAACCGGCAAGTTGAAGCCAGCCGATATGCAGGGTGGCTGCATGACCATCTCCAGCTTGGGCGGCATCGGCGGCACCGCGTTCACGCCTATCGTCAACGCCCCGGAAGTGGCGATTTTGGGCGTGACCCGCTCCAAGGTACAACCGGTGTGGAACGGCAAGGAATTCGAACCGAAACTGATGCTGCCGCTGGACATCACCTACGACCACCGCGTCATAGACGGCGCCGAGGGCGCGCGTTTCATGGAAGCATTGAAATCTTATCTGGGCGATATTCGGCGCTTGTTGTTGTAAACAGCAAGGATCAATTTTCTTGGGAGGCTCAGTATGCAAACACTGAATTTAGATAAACTACCGGATTTTGCCAGGCATGAATTGGAGGATTTTTATCAATTTTTGTTGCAAAAATACGCGGGGCAACAGCAAGACCTTAAGGAATCAGCGCCGTTAGCGCCTCGCTTGGTTAAACCATTCGAGCCGCTGCCGCGCGAAGCGGTGTATGAGCGTTAACTGTTTTGTCGATTCCAACGTCTGGCTTTATGCTTTCATGGATGAGAGTTCGCCCAAACACCAACAAGCTTTAAAGGTTATCGCACAGCCCGGCGTAATGCTTAGCACTCAAGTCGTGAACGAGGTCTGCAACAACCTGCTGCGAAAAGTTGGGTACACCGAACGGTTTACAGCTAATCAATCCCTTTGTTTGAGACCAATCTCGTGAAAATCGGCATTTTAATAGCGAGTCGTCAAAGTCATGGCCGAAAATCCTAGCAATCAAGGCGTTTATTTCCTGTCGTTATCGGTGGAAAACGTGCGCTGTTTTGCCGAGAAACAGACACTGGATTTGTCGGATGGCAGCGGCAGGCCGGCGCAGTGGACGGTGATATTGGGAGATAATGGGGTAGGCAAATCAACCTTATTAGACACTTTCCATATAAATCAACATTTCCGATTTCTAGATAGAAGTTTAATTAGTATAAAAAATAAAGCGGCGAGCGCTCTTTTACGATTTGGAGGCAGTGAAGGTTTATACTCAATACCATCACAAAAAGAGTACTGCTTTAAGCCATTTTTAAAGGGTCAGCAAGTAAAACAAATATTTCAAGATCAAAAGCTTTATGAAGAATTATTCGATTCATCGTTAGTTTTTTATTATTCCGCAAGCAGGAGGCTAACAAAAAAATATGAATTTGATTTTGGCGATGGAGACGTAGAATTACCTGTTGATGACCCGGATGATTTAATCAACGCCGAGGACTGGCTATTACAAACCGACTACATCGCTAAAACGCCCTCTGAAATTCAGGAAAACTATCAAAAGCGCCTGACAATTATCAAAGACACACTGATTGCGTTATTGCCTGACGTCACCGATATTCGGATTTCAACACCCAGTGAAAAATCGCCCAACCCCAGGGTCGAATTCTATCTGCCCGACGGTTGGCTGTTGTTATCGCAACTCAGCTTGGGCTATCAAACCATGACCGCCTGGATGGTAGATTTGGCCGCCCAATTATTCAAACATTATCCCAATAGCGCCAACCCCATCGCCGAACCGGCAGTAGTGTTGATCCATGAAATCGACCTACATTTGCATCCGAAATGGCAACGTACAATCATGGCTTATTTGAGCGAACGCTTCATCAATACTCAGTTTATTGTTACCGCCCATAGCCCCTTAATCGTGCAGGCTGCGGAAAACGCCAATATCGTGGTGCTTAAACGCGAAGGCGACTCGGTGAAAATCCACCAGCATCCGCAAGACGTCAAAGGTTGGCGTATCGATCAGTTATTGACCAGCGATTTGTTCGATTTGCCCAGTGCCCGTTCGCCGCATTACGAGAGCCTGTTGACACAACGCCGGCAGATTTTGAGCCAAGCGCAATTGACCGCTGCCGATCAAGCCAAATTGTCTGAACTGGAATGTCAAATCGGAGAACTGCCCACAGCGGAAACCCCCGAAGATATTGACGCGATGAATATTATTCGCCGTGCGGCGGAGCTGTTGAAATAGGTCCGATGATTTTTATCCAGCGCAGCCAGGAACCCGCCGTATTGCAAAACAAGGGTAAAGCTGAACAACAGGCTTTTTGTGAGGCTTATGATGCTGGCAAACGCGAATTTAAATTCGATAGTGCGATTTACGGAAATCCCACCGTTAAAACCGCGTTATTAAAAATGCATTATGACAAGTGCTGTTTTTGCGAGTCGAAAATTTCCCATATTAGTTATGGCGATGTGGAGCATTACCGGCCCAAGGGCGGCTACAAACAAGCGGAACAGGACGAATTGCATGCTCCTGGCTATTATTGGTTGCCTTATACTTGGGAAAACTTGTTGCTGAGCTGCACCTTATGCAATCAACAATTTAAGAAAAATCTGTTTCCTTTGTTGGACCCGCAGGAGCGAGCACTTAACCACCACGACGACATTACGTTGGAACAGCCACTGTTAATCAACCCTTCCGCCACCGATCCTCGGCAATATATCGGCTTTCGGCAAGAGATTCCCTATGCGATTGACGGCAATATCTACGGCAAAGCAACGATTGCTGTTGTGGGATTAGATAGAGAAGCGTTGAATGAAAAGCGGCGTAGCCACCTTGCGTTGATTAATCAATTAATTGCGGTGATAAAACTTGCGAACAAGCAACTCGAAAACACTGAACTTCAATCGGTAGCCGCGCAAGCAAAACAAATAATTGCCGAAGCGATATTACCAACGGCGGAATATTCGGCCATGATAAATGCACAATTACCGGCATTACACTGACGGCTTAAGCCTGCCGGACGATTTTGAATTGATAAAATAACCTAAATAGACATCCTCACTGGAGACAAATCCTATGACTAATTCCGTTACACACGCCGAAGTCTTGGTTCTGGGCGGCGGCCCCGGCGGCTATACCGCAGCGTTTCGCGCTGCCGATTTGGGTAAACAAGTGGTATTGGTCGAACGCTATCCAGTTCTGGGTGGTGTTTGCTTAAATGTCGGCTGCATTCCCTCCAAAGCTCTGCTCCACACTGCGCAAGTGATTCATGAAGCGGAAGCGATGGCCGAACACGGCGTCAGTTTCGGCAAGCCAAACATTGACTTGGACCAAATTCGTGCCTGGAAACAAAGCGTCAGCCAAAGCCTGAATCAAGGCTTGGGCAAACTGGCCAAGCAACGTAAAGTCACTGTAATCCATGGCGTCGGTAAATTTGCCACCGCCAACAGCTTAACGGTGACCAGCGAGGCCGGCGTGCAAACCGTCACCTTCGACAATGCCATCATCGCCGCCGGCTCGCAGCCAACTAAAATCCCCAGCTTTCCGCATGACGATCCTCGCGTTTGGGATTCCACCGACGCACTGGAATTGAAATCAGTACCGGAAAAATTATTGATCGTCGGCGGCGGCATCATCGGTCTGGAAATGGCGACGGTTTATCATGCGCTAGGTTCGAAAATCAGCGTCGTCGAGTTGATGGACCAGATCATCCCCGGCTGCGACAAAGACTTAGTCACGCCACTGCAACGCAAAATCAAAAAGCAGTATGAGAATCTGTGGCTACAAACCAGCGTTAAGGCGATGGAAGCTACCGATGCCGGCATTAAAGTCACGATGGAGGGCAAAGGCGCACCGGAATCCGAAGTGTTCGATGCGGTCTTAGTGGCGGTGGGCCGCCGTCCCAACGGCAAACTGATCGACGCCGATAAGGCGGGTGTCAATGTTGATGAACGTGGCTTCATCCCGGTGGACAAGCAAGGCCGCACCAACGTCAGCAATATTTTTGCGATCGGCGACATCGTCGGCAATCCGATGCTGGCCCACAAAGCCACTCACGAAGGTAAAATCGCCGCCGAAGTCATTGCCGGGCACAAAGCCGGTTTCGACGCACTAACCATTCCTTCGGTCGCTTACACCGATCCGGAAGTAGCTTGGATGGGCCTAACCGAAACCCAGGCGCAGCAGCAAGGCGTGGAATTCAACAAAGCCGTATTCCCATGGGCCGCCAGTGGCCGATCTTTGGCGCTGGGCCGTAGCGAAGGTATTACCAAAATCCTCACCGACAAAACCACCGGCCGTATTCTCGGCGCCGGCTTTACCGGGCCAGGTGCCGGCGAATTAGTGGCCGAAGCTGTGTTAGCTTTGGAAATGGGCGCGGACGCTACCGACATCAGCCTCAGCATCCATCCGCATCCAACCTTATCGGAAACCTTTGCGTTTGCGGCGGAAATGATAGAAGGGACGATTACCGACCTGTATGTAAAGAAATAGTGCTTATTTTGCTAAACGCAAAATTCGTGAGTGAGTTAAACGTCAGCCTGCCATTTTTTGGTAAGAACGCCGACGTCATATAGAAGGAACAGCGAGTGGAAAAATTTGTCTTTGGGGCTGGCGAAGATGACAGAAAAAGGTTGCTGAATTTCGTTGATGCTCTGCAGCAGTTTTTAGAGAAGGTGATAAATAACGGCGAGTATTTTCAGCCGAAATTTCGCGACGATTATAAAAAAGCCTGGATCGAGCTTAATCCGAATTTTTCGGCGTTAAAAGACGGCTTGCAACGTGCTGAAACCCACACCTTGTTAGCGCAAGGCTTATTGGGAACGCAGCTAAATCTAAAGCTCGCCGTCATCAATCATTTTTTAGGCGAGTTTTTGCTTTACGGAATAGAAATTATCGGCGGCCACAAACTGCTTGAAAGACTTTTGGGTGTTGTCAGCAAATTACTGGCAAACATGGCAACCGCAGTGGGCACCGGCTTAGCCATTCAGAGCTTCGTAGATTTTCTTGTTGCCATGATCAAGGAAGACAGCTAGTGATTGTTCGCTTAGGCAATGCCTAAGCGAACGAAACCCGAACCACTAAAACGCTATTCAAGCGGCTTTCTTAACTTCTACGCCTCTAGCCAACAAGCCATCTCGACCTTTCTCCGCCAAAGCCAGGATTTGATAAGCCAAATCTTCGGCGATATTCAATTGCTTTAAAGAGGCGGCCAAATGCTCCATCACGATGTCGTAATGGAAATCTTCAGGACCGAGCTTGATCAAAAAACTATGAGCCGGCGTTAACAACGTGATGCTTCTTATCTCTTGCCCGCCAACGATATCCAGCAGGAAGGCAAAATCGTTGCCGGTAACCAAACTCGGTTTGGCGTTGGTGCGGGCAAACGCTGCCGTAAAGTACCCATCCAATGCCTCTAATACTCTATCATCGTCACTATTTAAGCTATTGGAGTAAGCTTTCAAATAGGCTTTTAGCGCATCAGCCTGCTCAGCAGCCGGGCGGGTAAAGAAGAAGCGGTTAATCCGATAGTCGTCCAGCATTTTTGCATAAAACACATCGACTATTTTACCCATCAGGACGTGGTCGCTGAGAGCGGCGCGCAAGGCATGGATCTGAGGTGCTACAGTTGCGTTCATACTTTTCTCCGGATGATAGTTTAAATATACATCCTGAGCTTTCCAGTTACGGCGTTTTTGTCAACCTTTTAACCGGATTAACGCTATACAAAAGCCATACACGTAACTTTGCAAATACTAACCAGCTGACAAAGCGCCTAAAGCCCAAACGGCACTATTTTTTCGGCACATAGCCTTCCGGCAACTCGAAACCACCGGCAAACAAAAACTTCTCGCGCTCGGCTTCCAATATTTTTTTCGCAGCCGGATCGAAACTGGACAGCCGCTGCTCGTTAATTATCATGGTTTGCATCGCTAACCAGTCCTTCCAGGCCTGTTTTGACACATGCTCGAAAATGCGTTGGCCGTTGACACCCGGAAACGGTGGCGCATCCAGACCCTCAGCCTCAACGCCCAGTTTTACGCATTTAATCATTCTCGTCATTTTGATCCTCTGTGACATGTTGTTGCAGCAGACGCTTGATCGGCGCCGGCAGACCTAAAGTATTAATCTCGGCGGTTTTATACCAAACCGCCCGCTCGCCTTCCATCACATTGTTTATGGGGTTTTCCAACTTTGCCAGGATCGGTGTGTAGTCCAGATGATAATGCGAGAAACTGTGGCGCTGGTCTGGTAAAGTCTGCAACGCATGCATTCGGTAATTGCGTTGCAGGCACCAGTCTTGCAAAGCCTGGGGATCGGCAAACTCCGGCAGACTCCATAGCCCACCCCAAATACCGGTCGGCGGCCGCCTTTCCAGTAAAATCCGATTTTCCTTGTCTAGCAGCAGCAAAAAATATAATTGTTTGACCGGTACGTCCTTGCGAGGCTTGGAGCCTGGTAACTGTTTTACTAAGGCCAACTGCCTGGCCTGACAGCCTTCTGCAACGGGGCAGATCTCGCATAGCGGCTTACTACGGGTGCAGAGCGTAGCGCCCAAATCCATCATTGCCTGGGTGTAGTCGCCGGTTCTTTGCGTCGGCGTATAGCGCTGACTAATTTGCCAAAGCTGCGCAGCCACTTTATTGTCACCTGGCCAGCCATGCACGGCATGAAACCGCGCCAACACGCGCTTGACGTTGCCGTCCAATATGGGCTGGCTTTGCCCGCAAGCGATGCTGAGTATCGCTCCCGCAGTGGAGCGGCCGATGCCAGGCAAGGCACTTAGCTCTGCGACGGTTTGCGGGAATACGCCGGCATTGCCGGCAACGATTTGCGCGGTTTTGTACAGATTTCTGGCGCGCGCATAATAGCCAAGCCCGGACCAGTGCTGTAAGACTTCGTCCAGTTCTGCGCTTGCCAGGCTTTGCACCGTCGGAAACCTGGCGACGAAGCGATTGAAATATGCAATCACGCTGACTACTTGCGTTTGCTGCAACATAATCTCCGACACCCACACTCGATAAGGATTAATGTCCAGTTGCCATGGCAAATCCTTGCGGCCATGGCTATCAAACCAATTAAAGAGCTTTTGTTGGAATTGTTCGGGGGACATGTCGATTGGGGGAAGGGAAAAATCAATTAGGCATAGCCGCCGAATAGTACCGTAAAGGATTTAGATAAGGCAAAAGCCGTTTTGCGCCTGTGATATCCGAGCCGGAAATAGCCAGACAATGCTTGAGTACCCTGCCAGGTTGTTTAGCAAGGAAGATTATCCGCTTTTTTGTGTGATATTCTCTATTTAAGGAATCAAGCCCGTCCAACGAGCTAAATGATTGATCAAATTCAGTCCCCTACAAACAGGAGTTGCAATGCTTATGTTTTCTCTGATTTCCTCATCTAGCAACGCATGGCAGCGGGCCGCCCAGCTATTCATTACCATTGCCAGCATCCTGACAATAGGCCAGCTCATTACACTAGTACCGGTAATGACGGAATTGGAAGTGGCCGGCGTATTCAAGGCCGCGGCCGTAGTCTGGTTTTTCGCCAGGCTGGCGGCATTAATCTTGTTTTATTTTTTTGCCGGCTACGTGATAGAAGCCATTCCCAATAGCGGCGGTGCGTTGTCGTTTGCCAAGGGCATTGCTGAGCCACTAACCGCTCTGTTGATTTTGATTACCGTACAGGCATTGTTTTGGGAATTATTGGCGCCGTTCGTCGATAGCTTAGGTAGAACGATTTACCATAGTAGCGCGATCATTCTGATCGTAAGTGTCAGTATTTGGTTTGTGGTCAGGGCGTATAGCCATGCAACTTACTTGGTCGATACCGTTGCCAAGCTGGTTGAAATGTTATCAAGGCTTCTCCCCCAACAAAAACTGACCTGTCAGCAATGCGGCGCCGACATTAGCGCAAATACTCATTTTTGTAATGCCTGCGGACATAAAACCCAATCATCCAATACATGTCCCGCGTGCGAAGCGCATGTTTCGGTTGATCAACAATATTGCCAAAATTGCGGATCTAAGCTTGGCAATACAACAGTTACGGACAGCTGAGGAAAGCTAGATCTACAGCTGAAGTCGCGTTGCTCATTCGATAGCTTGACCACACAGCAAAAATCGCCGATGAGTTGATAGGCTCCAAGCCGCCATGGTCAGCACAATTGCCGGCTACCTGTTCCAACTTATTGCATACCAAAGGCAATAGCCTTATGAACCAGCCCGCACTAGCGGCAAGGCTGGTACCAAATTAAATTTGCCAGCTTTTTGAGTTTTGGCAGATCACTCGGAAAGGCGCTTGGCTACTCGCTGATAAGCTTCCTTCAACTCCTCTCCAACGATTTTGGCCTTGGCGATGTACTCTTCGGAAGTCTCTATCGATTCGTCGGCAATTTCAGCGGCTTTACTTTTAATCTGCAACCACTGTTTTTCCGCTTCTGCAAATTCATCCTTGGCATCCATTGAAGCCAGATGCAACTTCAGTTGCAATTCCTCGCGAACCGAATCCAGATTAACGAGCAAACTTTCAAATTCGTTTTTTAATGACATGCCCCACCTCTTTGCTTGATTAAAATTACAAAGTCTTTTGGACCATTGCGGACAATTAAAGTTTAGTCTGCTGAATGCTTTGCTAGAAGCTTTTAAAAGCAATCCAGTGCGTTGAAATGAAACGGGGGAAGAACGAAAGTGGAAACCGCGGTTGATTTCCACTCTATCTAACAAAAAAGCCGTAGGTACCAATTGGCAACTACGGCTTAATCTTTAAACGATGGTTACTTCTTCGGCTTGTGGGCCTTTAGGGCCGCGGCCCAATTTGAACTGTACATGCTGACCTTCGTCCAGCGTTCTGTAGCTGTTGTTTGGGTTCAGAATGTTTTTGAAATGTACGAAAACGTCAGGGCCTTGTTTTTGTTCGATAAAGCCGAAGCCTTTGTCTGCGTTAAACCATTTTACGACGCCAGTTGTCATTGTAGACATATTAAGTCCTATTAAAATTTAGATAATGCCTTAGCTAAAGTAAGGCGGGTCACGCTGGTAAATGTGGAAATTACTTAATGAAAAACTAGGACGAAGGACTACTGAAGAGACATCGAGCTGGTAGACAAAGGGTAAATCGTATTTTCTAGCTGGCTTGCATTCTAGGCTGATTCGACTGATTGTCAATTTAAATCGTAAAATCGAGTATTTAGATACTTCAGGGCTTATCTTCGCTATTCGGCAATTTGCGGGATTCCTCATGCTCAGCACAAACCTTTAACTACCAATGAATGCTTCATTAAAGCGATGCATCAGACGGCAATATTTGTTTGATATTGGCGCGGCAATTTTGTTTTTCGGGGCGCTAACCCAGCAAGCTGAATTAAGACAAGCCGCGACTATTGCCGTTAGTGAACTAGCGGCGCAAGGCTACAAGATACCTAGCGAGGACGATCCGGTGCGGGTGTTTCCCGCGTTGACCAGTGGAGCATTCAGCGGCAGCCATGCCGGCAGCTGGCGGCCCGGCAGTATTTATCTGCGGCAACAACCGCAAGGCGGGCTGAGCGAGGCGGTATATCTGCGTCACGAACTATTTCACGAAGCCAGTCATCGCAGCTGTGGCGGCCGCTTACCGGCTTGGGCTGAAGAAGCGGGGGCGATGTATTTTAGCGGCGAATTGGCGAGCCTAGCACCTGGAGACTGGCCCGGATCGCTTGAACTGCAACGCATCAAAAACCGGGTTAGGCAAGGCGCCGAGTTAGATAGCAATGACCGCGAGGCATTGGCCCGAATCTTGGTCAATACCGGCTGGCCGAACGAACCGTGTGCCGTGTCGGCAAAATTAAATGAAATGCTTGGTCAGGCATTTGATGATGCGGGGGATAGCTCCTTTCTGTTGATGAGCCTGCTGTCCGGGCGGATATTGGTAAGCGGCGGCGACCAAGTCAGCCGCTTACCCCCGGGTTCCTTGTTGAAAATTCCCTATGCGGCGGCATTGGCGCAAGCCGATCCGGATTTGCTAGGTACAGAACTGGCGGCGAGCGATACCGAAAAGCTTTTGCGGCGCCGCGAGCAATTTCAAGGCGAACGCTATCGTCTGTTATTGTCGCCCATTAAAGACCAAAAACTTCCGGCGCAAACTGAACCATCGGACCTGCAGACCTGGCGATCTTACCTGGGCGAACGTAACGCCGACGGCGATTTTGCTTTACAGACCAACTTGCCCGAACTGGCACTAACAATGCGGGCGGCCTTGCTATCGAAGCCGGAATATTTTCGCGGCCTGAGTCAAAACGGTATCCTGCCCAACTCCACCTTGGCGGGGCAACGCGAAACCGATAAAAAATTGTTGCGCCAACTTGAAGTTCTAGCAAAAACCGGCACGGTATCGACTGTTGACGGCCACCCCTTGGCAGGCCACTTAATGCTAGCCTGGCCAGCTACGCACCCGGTATTTCTGGCGATATTTCGGCAACGCGGCGTCAGTGGCGCAGCAATATTAAGCAAAGCTGCCGCCTTCCTAAGCACTTGGCAACGCGACTATCCCAGCCGCTTTGCGGCAGTTAGGGTTAGTTTGTTAACGCCTACCGATCCAGATAGCTGGAGTGCGGAGCCGGACTGTCCGTTAGTGGCTAACCAACACGGGCGCTTTACGGTTTGCGGGCAAATCAGGATCGTTTCCAGCGCACGGGGCAGCCGATCCGAGCGGGTGGTGAAAGGTGTTCTACGACAAACTGATGAACACGGAGTAACCGTGCTGGAAACTGATGTCGACAGCTATGTCGATGGCGTATTGGCTGCCGAGGCCCAAAATTTAGCAGGCAGTGCACGCGACGCGATGCGGGCCGTGATTGCCTGGAACGGCAGTCACGGCAGCCATAGGCACAATGAATCAAGCTCACTTTGCGACACCACGCATTGCATGGTCTATCTCGGCGAGTCGCCTGAGGACAAGCCGCGACGCAGCAGCCACACGGATATTGCGTTACTGACGCTTTTGGACCAACTGGCGGCCAAATCCGGATTGAACTGGTTGCCGTTTGCCAACGGCGGTGATCAGCACTGGCAACGGCAGCTCTCAAGCGCCGAGCTAAGCCGGGCATTTGCGGAAAATCAAATTCTGGATATTCGCCGCGAACGGCGCAAAGACGGCGAGTTGTTTATCCGCTTATTTTATCCGACCAGCGAAGAGCTGCTCAGTTGCGAGATTTTTCGTAATACCCTGAAGCTACCTTCTTGCCCTGACTCGGTAATAGCTGCCGATGGTCAAATCTGGCAATTTGCAGGCATAGGCGCCGGGCACGGCCTGGGTTTATCCATCGCCAGAGCTCAGGCTTTGGAGGAGGGCGGTCGAACGGCGGAACAGATTTTGCGGGATGCTTACGGATCAAGCCGTTAGGTCAGGCGCTTCAGCCAGACCTAACGTATTATGCCGCCGAGTTCGATCAAGTGATGACGTCAGGCTCGGTTCTGCCGGTACGTTTTTTGACCTCGCACAACTGCTCGGCAATCTCTATTAATTCCGCCAGCGCGACTTGGGCATCCTGATCGTGCTTGCTGACATCACGCTCGTAGCGTTCCAAATAAATACGCAAAGTAGCGCCGACCGTGCCCGTACCGGACAGCCGGAACACGATGCGCGAGCCGTTCACAAAACCGATACGGATGCCTTGGTTGCTGCTGACACTGCCATCGACCGGATCGGTGTAACTGAACTCATCAGCAAATTTGACTTCGTAATCACCCCAGCTTTTACCAGGCAAGCTGCTTAACTGGCTACGCAAATGCGCGACAATGCCGTTGGCGATCTCCGAATCGACCGCTTCGTAATCGTGGCGACAATAAATGTCGCGGCCGTATTTTTGCCAGTGTTCATGGACAATGTCTTCCACCGATTCGCGTTTGCGCGCGATTAAATTCAACCAAAACAACACAGCCCACAATCCGTCTTTTTCACGGACATGATTGGAGCCGGAGCCGAAGCTTTCTTCGCCGCAGATAGTAATTTTGTCGGCATCCAGCAGGTTGCCGAAAAATTTCCAGCCGGTTGGGGTTTCGTAGCAAGGCAGGCTTAGCTTATCGGCAACGCGGTCAACCGCCTGGCTGGTCGGCATCGAGCGAGCCACACCGCTAATGCCTTTGGCATAAGCCGGAATTAGTTTGGCGTTGGCAGCCATGATTGCCAAGCTGTCGCTGGGAGTAACGAATATGTTCGCGCCCATCACCATATTACGGTCGCCATCGCCGTCTGACGCGGCACCGAATGTGGGTGCGTCGGCGCCGAACATGATTTCACAAAGTTCGTGGGCATGGGCCATATTCGGATCGGGATGGCCGCCACCGAAGTCTTCCAGCGGCACGGCATTAAATACCGAGCCAGGTGCTGCGCCCAACGTATCTTCCAAGATATGCTTGGCATAGGGGCCGGTGATAGCATGCATCGCATCGAAACGTAAGGTGATAAAGCCGTTATGGATGCTTTGTTTGAGCAAGTCGAAATCGAATATCTTGGCCATTAATTCAGCGTAATCGGCTACCGAATCGATAATTCGAATTTTCACGCCACCTTTCTCGACTTCACCGATAAGGTCTAAATCTATATCGCCGAAACGGGCTTTTTTGTAGCCGGTGATGGTTTTGGTATTCTCGTACAGTTTGTCGGTAAATTTTTCCGGAGCCGGGCCGCCGTTGCCGACGTTGTACTTGATCCCAAAATCTTCTTCAGGACCACCTGGATTGTGACTAGCTGATAGAACAATACCTCCGAAAGCATTGTATTTCCTAATAATATTTGATGCGGCAGGGGTGGACAACAAGCCGCCTTGGCCTATAATGAGCTCACCGAAACCGTTGGCTGCGGCCATCTTGATGATGATCTGAATGGCCTTGCGGTTAAAGTAGCGGCCGTCACCGCCAATCACCAGGGTTTTGCCCTGAAAATCCTCCAGACTGTCGAAGATGGATTGGACGAAATTCTCCAGATATTTGGGTTGCTGGAAGACTTTGACTTTTTTGCGTAAGCCCGATGTGCCGGGTTTTTGATCATCGTAGGGAGTCGTTTTGGTGATTGTTGTTGTCATATGCTACCCTTTGTAATACCTCGTTTCGAAAGGGTTAAATTACACCAAAACTTTGATTATTTACAGATTGCCATGATAAAGAAAAAATTATTAGGTGTTTTGATTGTGATGGGCTGTACCGTATCGGCACGCAGTTTCGCTGACCAGGATGTTTGGTTGCTGGTGGATACACAGACGCAAAGCATGGAAGTCAGGAAGGGCGACAAGACAGTTGCCGTGCTGGAAAATATCGCTATTGGCCGCAATGGCGCCGGCGAAAAGAATCATCGCGGCGATGACATCACGCCGCTCGGTAACTATCGGATCGGCTGGATAAATGAAAGAAGCGCCTTCCGTAAGTTCTTCGGCTTGACCTATCCCAATGTAGACAATGCCGATAATGCCTTGAAAAAAGGCAAAATCGATCTCGACACTTACGAAGCTATTGCCAGAGCGCATTCTGCCGGACAAATTCCGCCGCAAAATACCGATCTCGGTGGGCAAATCGGTATTCATGGTTTGGGCAGCGGTAGTCTGTCCATCCACAGATCCATGAATTGGACACACGGATGTATCGCGTTGACTAACGATCAAATCGATCAGTTAAGTCAATGGGTAGAAAAAGGGACACTCGTAACCGTGAAATAATGTTGGTAAAATCCAAAAAAATGTTGGACAATTACCACCGTTTTTCATTTATTATTTTTTGAAACCACAATCAAGGGGAAAACCATGATGAGAGCTATTACATTATCAGCAGTTGTTGCAATTGCAGCTTTGGCAACCGGTTGCGCAAGCACTTCAGACCTGGAAGCTTTGGACGCAAGAGTAGGCACTTTGGAAGGCAAAGTTTCTACTGCATCTGCTGACGCTGCTTCTGCTAAAGCCGCTGCTGCTGAAGCTGCTGCAAAAGCTGCTGCTGCTGAAGCTGCTGCTAACCGTGCTGCCCAATATGCTCAAGATACCAACAGCAAATTGGACCGTATGTTCAAAAAATCACAACACAAATAAGCTTTATTGCTGTTGTTGATTTTAAAAAGCCCGTGAGCCGCAAGGCCACGGGCTTTTTTATTGCCTCTATTTCGCAGGTGCCGCTTGGCTTTGAACCACAGGAGGCGTCTGGGTAGGACGCTCATAAATAGCCACCGGAATACCAGTCGCTTTTTCTACTGCCGCTTTTAAAACAGAACCTTTGATTACCGGCATTTTTCCGCCATTAGCTTGCTCTATCAAATTCAATGCCGTATGCAAGCGCTGCTCATAGGTTGCCGGCGTTTCTTCCAACTCTGGATACACTTCCATATACAAGGTATCGTGATACCAGCCAACCTTAATCGATTGATTAACAATATTGACCGTGGTACCCACTTTAACCATTGGAAAAAACTGCTCAATGTCAGCAGGATACATCCGCATGCAACCATGACTCACCCGCATGCCAATACCATTAACAACATTAGTACTGTGAATCAGATAGCCGGGTATCCCTAACTTAAACGCATACAAACCCAAGGGATTATTCGGACCAGGCGGGTAATAAGGATCCAGCACATCGCCATCAGCCAAATGCTCGGCAATAATGGATGGCGGCGGTGTCCAGGAAGGCTTGTCGGTTTTGCCGGTAATTTTCGTTTTACCTAGCGGCGTTTTCCAGTTATCTTCCCGGCCGATACCGATTGCATAAGTCACAACCCGGCCGGCATCCGCGTAATAGTAAATCCGCATTTCCGGCAAATTAACCACGATCCCTTCTCTTGGCGCATTCGGCAACAAAAAGCTGCTGGGGATGCGCACCTGCGTACCTTCGCGGGGCAACCAGCGGTCCACATAGGGGTTGGCCAATACGATATGATCTTGCCCAAGCCGAAAATTTACCGCGATATCGATCAGAGTGTCTTCATGCTTGGCCGCGACATATTTAACTTCATGCGGCGGATTGCCTATCAGGCTGTCACCCGGCCTATCCGGTGCCGGCAGCGTTAGCGCCGCCGCCGCCGTACTGGCTGTCAGCAGCAAACTGAATAACAAACGGGTTTTCATTAGGCGTTACCTTCAGCAGTAAATAATTCAAGCAGACGCGGCAAAAACTGAGCAAGTTCCGCCGTCATAATAGAAAAATCGGCATCAAACTGCTCGACTTCGTCGAATGCCTCAATATCCGCGGCTTGCTCCTGGATAAGATCAAGAAACTTTAGCCGCTTGACCGCCAAGTTCTCATCCAACACAAACGAAATGCGTTCGGCCCAGCTCATTGCCAGCTTAATCACTTGCTTGCCGCTATCCAGATGATTCTTGATTTCCGGCAAGGCCAAGTCGTGACGCTTGCAACGAATAATCGAGCCTTCTTCTTCCGGCGAACGCAACTCGCACTCGTCTTCGATCAAAATATCTTTCGGCGAGATGTTGTCGATCAACCATTGCGTCATCACGCCAGCCGGTTTGGCGGTAGCGGTGAGCGGTACGATAGGCAAGGAACCGAGACATTTACGCAATTGGCTGAGCATGTCTTCGGCTTTTTTAGCCGATGCCGCATCCACAACCAACCAGCCGCCTTGACTATCGATATAAGCATAGGTTTTGCGGGAAAACGAAAACGCCCGCGGCAACAGTTCGAATATCAATTCGTCCTTAATCCGACTACGCTCTTTCGCCGGCAATTTGCGGGCTTCGCGCTCTTCGATTTCATTGATTCGCTCTTGCAGCATTTCGTTGATCACCGATGCCGGCACCACTTTTTCTTCTTTTTTGCCGCATAGCATCAAGAAGCCGTTATTGGCATGCACCAGCGCATCCGAAGCTCTACCCAGTGGCGAGGTCCAGCCGAAACTAAACTCGTCGTGACTGCCACAGGAACGAAACGGCTGTTGTTGCAGTTTTTGCTCCAAAGCAACAGCATCCAAAGTAAATGGCTCGGTAAAACGGTAGACTGCAAGATTTTTAAACCACATGAAATGACTCTTTTTTAAAAACCGGCCATTATCGCAAATTTACGCACACCATATAAGCCAGCCCATTTAAAGACTCGCCAAAAAACACATTTTGGCCGCAAATTTGCTTGGCGCGCAAACAAGTTATGCACATTAAACGGTTTGCAGCAAGATCATAAAACGCTTGACAAAATAACTCGTTGAAATACAAAGCATCATTTGTAAATCATTGATTATTATTAACTAATGATAGTGACCTAATAATATACAACTTGACCGCAGCCCAGAGCTACCGGGGACCAGCAAAGGCTTTCGACATTTAATACACAGAGTTATCCACAGCTTCTGTGAATAACTGAATTTACCCAGCCGCAATAATCGCTTAGCGACAAATCCAGACAAACGACTTTTAATGTGTCGCAGCAAGCAATGTCTTATTGCGTGGCAAGGTTTGCTAGAATGCCGCATAGTAAAGTCCCTCACTCACAACAAAGCGGTCGCATCATGCTGTCAACCTGGGAAAACTTGATACTCGGCGCCCTGGCGCTGCTGCTTTTGTTCTGGATGCAGCCCGGCATCAAAGCCGCAATCGCGCGCAGCAAACAAACACCCTCCGATTGGCCCAGCGTTATTGTGCCCCTGTTGATGGTAGTGATGTTCGTGCTTTTCTTAATAGCAATGGTTTGACATGAACGACGAAGATTACCAAGAAGAATTCGAAGAAGAAGATTATTACGACGAAACCCATTACGAGGAGGACGACGGCGAAAGCGACGAAGAAGAAGTCGAACATTACGCGATACGCCCCAACAAAACCCGCATCAAAAAAGAAATAGCCGAAGTATTTGCGATGGCTGAAGAAATTTGTGCTCTATCCCCTGCGCATATCGCCGAATTCGAATTGCCCGAGAGCATAGAACAAGCCATGCGCGATGCCGGCAAAATGGGGCAAAACTCCGCCAGAAAGCGCTTGTTGAAATACATCACCGCGCAGCTCAGAAAGCTGGATACCGCCGCGATTCATGAAAAATTGGCGCGGATGAAAAACCGTAGCGCCCATGCGGTCAGAGAACATCATCAGGCCGAACGCTGGCGCGATTTGTTGCTGGCAGCCAATGGCAATCAGCAACTGACCCAATTTATGGAAGAATTTCCGAGCGCGGATAGCCAACATTTGCGCCAATTGCAGCGCAACGCGCAAAAAGAAGCCAAGGAAGCCAAACCGCCTAAGTCGGCGCGCTTGTTATACAAATACCTGAAAGAACTGATTGCCGATGCATCCGGCCTGCCGCTCTCTGACGAGGACGCGCAGGATAATCAGGATGCCGAGGATTAACACGCGATCAATTCCCCAATACCCGCATCTGGCCCAAGATCCAGCTTTGGCGTTTATGTACATAAGCGCTGGGCTGATCGGCTTTTAGCAATATTGGGTTCGGCAATGTCGCCGCCAACAGCGCAGCCTGATTGGCAGATAACTGCTGGGCGGAAATACCGAAATAACGGCGACTGGCCGCTTCTATACCAAATAAATGATCGCCGAACTCGGCAATATTCAAATACATTTCCAGAATCCGCTGCTTATCCCAGATCGCCTCGATCAACAACGTAAACCAAATCTCCAACGCCTTGCGGCCGAAGTTTTTAGCCGGGCTTAAAAACAAATTCTTCGCGACTTGCTGGCTGATCGTACTGGCCCCACGCAGTTTACCGCCGCGCAAATATTGGTTAAAAGCCTTGGTGATGGCGTCAACATCAAAGCCGTTATGCTGATAAAACAATTGATCTTCGGACGCGACCACCGCAGCAAAGGCGTGCGGCGAAATATGCCGGCGACTGACCCAGCGCTGATCAATGCCTCTATAGTGTCGGCCTTCGACCAGGTCGTCAACATGCTGATGCAGCATGAATGCCGACGTCGGCGCGGGCAGGTACCGCAAAACGCCTACCAGCAGCAGCGAACTGATTACAAAAAACAACGCCGCATAAACCAGTCCGCGCTTGCAACGTTGCGGTAAAGAAAGCGCCGTTTTGGGTTGACGCCAAAATTGGCGATAGCGGGCCGGATGACGGAAATGCTTCACGAGCGACTCGAGCGTTGTGACTGAGATGTTTATTATCCATGATTGAACACGGAATTGACTAACTGCAGCTTTTGCGGGAAATGCCGCAAAGTAAAGCCATTATTGCGGCAAATAACATAGAAATTAACAGAATGGCCGTCGATTTTAGCGAAAAATCCTGGATCACGTAGCCTCTAGGGTTTGGCATGGATATTGTTATATAAAGACCGGTGTCAAGGATGTTTAAGTTCTCTCCCCCGTGAACATGGAAAACAAGACGCCAAGGATACCTGGATAAAAGCGCGGAAAACCGCTTTTATCCGGGCAGGGATGACGCCAAGCCCTCTATACCTCCTGCCTGCTCCAAATAATCAGTAAAAATTCAAATCGAGTTGGCGATGAGCCGCAAGGCTGAGTTGTCCATATGCCCACCCTCTATCCCTAATAAAGCTTTCGCACGAGGATATTCAAAAGGGGCTAATGGCACCGCTCTATCAGCAGCACCATCAAACCGTATTGAATTAATATTCCAATTTCAATGATCCCATGGCGGAAATAGGGGCACCAACGTTAGCGGTAGGCAACCAAGAAGTTGAGCCGGTGTAGTATTCCTTATCCAGCAAATTGTAGACATTGACTTGCGCGGTCAGACGAGTTTTACCTATAGGTTGCACATACGCCATCATGGCGTCCAGCCGGGTATAGCCTGGCAATTGATAGGTATTGGTATTGTCGCCTTCGCGTTTGCCGACGACTACACCGCCGAGACCGGCCTTGAAGTGCTCAGTGAATTGATAAGTACCCCACAGACTGGCTTGATGCTCAGGCACATTCAACAACCGATTGCCCTGCAAGCCGCTGTAATCCTTGGTATATCTTGCATCGGTGTAAGCGTAGGTCGTCACCAGGCTGAATTCATCGGTAATCTGGCCTTTAATATCCACTTCAATGCCCTGACTACGCGCCTCGCCGATAGTTTTTTGATCGGTGGGGTCCGGCGTGCTCAAGTCGAAAGTCATCAGATTATTTTTAGTTAAATGATAATACGCCACTGTTGACGACAGGCGTTTATCGAAAAACTCGGTTTTGAAACCGATTTCATACTGCTCGGCCGCTTGCGGTGCAAAATTGCCGCCGGTAGCGGAACGGCCGTTATTCGTACCGAATGATTCAACGTAATTGCCATATACAGACAACCAATCCCAAGGCTGGTAAACGATACCTACCCGCGGACTGAATTTATCTTCGTGTTGCATGCTGAATCCAGCCTTGGTTTCATCCCAGGAGGTACCGCCGTAGCCGCCGTAACCTGCCATATCGTAACGCCCGCCGCCCATGATGTGCAGCTTATCCCACAAGGTAATTTGGTCTTGAAAATACACCCCGTACCAATCGTCGCGCGAGCGCCAAAACCAATTGGCGGGCTCGGCGCGCAGAGCCGCCATGTCGAAATTGCCGTATTGGGGATTGTTGATATCGAATGTGGGTATGGTGCCGTAACTAAAGTTATTGTCCGGCGCATCCTGATTAAAAAAGAACCAATCGCCCCCCACTAAAACATTATGTTTGAGGCCGAAAGTTTGAAACTTTCCGGTGAGATCCAGGCTGGTAGAGTAAGAGCGGCGGTTACTGGTGCCGAGGATGCCAAATCGATCCAGAGTATGCCCATCCGCGTTAATTTTACTATTAGGCGCAACGCCGCCGAATACGATGTCGGTCTCGTCCCACTGAAATTTATGCCTTAGCCCCCAGTCATCATTAAATTTGAAGCTCCAATCCGCATAAATCAGCGTAGTGTCTTGGCTGGGTTTAATGGACGGATCGCCGGTAAATAAGGATCTGCGGTTTGTAATAGGCCGATTGCCCGATACCGGCACACCATAATCTTCCGTGTAATTTTCATGGCGTTTCTCTATTTCGACATTGGCCTCGAAGCGGTCGTTGGGCCGCCAAGTCAATTTCGGCGCAATAAATACCCGCTCGTGATCAACAAAATCTCTGAAAGAATTACCTTCGTCGTAAGCGGCATTAAACCGGTACAACAGGGTTTTATCCTTATCCAGCGGCCCGGTTGCATCCACCGTGGTACGAAATTCACTGAAAGAGCCAAACTGTTGCTGCAAGGAATAGTAAGGCACATCCAACGCCTTTTTGGTCACGTAATTAACCATACCGCCGGGCTGCAAGCGACCATAAAGCACGGATGCCGGGCCTTTCAACACCTCGAGCTGTTCGATATTCGCCGGATCGAACTTGCCCATCGAGCGCCTGAAACCATTGCGGTACATTTGATCGTCGGAAGCAAAGCCGCGAATAATGAAGCTTTCGTACATATCCGCCGTACCGTAAGCCCGCTGCACCCCACTGACGTTTTGCGTCAAGGCGTCTTCGATGCGGATCGCCTGCTGATCGTTCATGATCGATTTGGGCACAACCTGGATAGATACCGGCGTGTCCATAATCGCAATATCGGTTTTGGTCGCCGTTGATGCATTCGGCACCGCATAGAACTGGCTGAAAGGGTCGTTAGGGTCATATACCTTTTTACCCACCACATTCACCGCCGGCAAGGCCGTAGGGTCCTGTTTGTAATTCAGAGACTGTCTTTCGATCACTATATTGCCGTTCTCAGCCATGCGGTAACTCAATCCGCTGTCTGCCAGCAACCGTTGCAACGCGGCTTCCGGGGTGTAATGGCCGCTAAGGCCCTTGCTTTGCAGACCCTCGGTGATTGCCGTGTCGTAGACCAGTTGCAAGCCGCCGGATTCCGCCAAGCGATTCAGCGCGGTAGACAGAGAGCCCGCGGGGATACTGAAAGCCCGACTGACACTATCTGCCGCCGCGGTACCGGAAACCGCCAACACAGCCCCCAATACCAGTGCCGAAGCATGTCCAAACAGGCCGCCGCTAAATGTTTGTTTCAACGCCATGAATTTCCCTCGCTGTTGTTAAATAATGACTATCGTTGTTTTGACGCACGACAGGCATAAAACAGGAGGTGAGGCTCAAAAATTCATGGCAATTAAGTCGCTGCTACTGACATTGCAGGCCCCGACACATCGAACGCTTTTCTCGGCATTTCGCTAATCCGCTAATCAGTCCCCCTATTTTGCTTTCCGGTATCGTACCGGCCACCATCAAAAAATAGGTTATATGCCGCGCCAGATGCGCCATATAACCTATTCAACACCAGTTAAATGTGTGCGGGTAGCGCGAATGCGAACCGCCGATCTTTGCTCCAAGCCAGCAATATCAGGATATTCAGCGCCTTGGTCCGCATTTGAATCATTACTGGCACGAATCAGGCATGGGACGGAGCTCCTGAAACCACTGAAACCCAACCCTGCCTCATGACCCCGGACATCAGCTCGCTGTATCGACTGCATTGCAAGGAGCTGCTGCACCACTTGCTGCGAATAGTCAAATGCCCGGAAACCGCGGAAGATTTGCTGCAAGAAAGCTATCTGATCTTGGCCCGCACCGCCAACGATACCTCCATAGACCACCCGCGCGGATTTTTATACCGCACCGCCAGCAATCTGGCGATGGATCACCTGCGCCACCATAAAGTCGTCGAGCGTCATCAGGAAGCGACGCGGCATCTGGATGAGCCGCAACTGGCCGGAGTGGAAGCCGAATTAGCCGATCAGCAATGGCGCACCCTGTTGCAACAAACCATCTACGAGTTACCGCCGCGCTGCCGTGATGCATTTATCCTGCATAAAATTCATGGCTTGAGTTATCGGGAAGTGGCTAATTTTCTGGATATTTCCGAGAGCGCCGTGGAGAAACACATCCTCAAAGGCTTAATGTATTGCCGCAAACAGCTAGGCAGTCATTTTGGCCGCCCGTATCGGACCGACTGAGGTTTTTACGGCCTAAACCGTCTTACCTTTTCTCCAAGGTATACGCCTACCCCAGCGTCTTATAATGCAGCCATGACTGAAAACCAACCGTCCGCCGACTCTGATAAGCCTGATGCCATTAGCGAGCAGGCGATGACATGGTTTGTGAGGCTGCGTGCCGAGTCGGTAGCGGCAGACGAACGCCGGCTATTTCAAATCTGGCACCAAGCCGCCCCTGCTCACCGCGAGGCCTATGCCGAAATCGCTGCATTTTGGGAGGATGCCGATTTCCACGCCACGCTGGACGCCGCCACGCTGTCGCCACAGATTTCGCTGAATAGTAAACCAGTCAACAGCCCAAGGCGGCGTTTAGGTATCGCCCCCGGCGCCAAACCGTTGTTAGCCGCAGCCGCTTGCCTGGTCATCGCCGCGCTTATTTATCAGCCGGCATTAAGCTGCTGGCAGGCCGACTACTGCACCGCCGTCGGCGAAATAAAAACCGTACAGCTCAGCGACGGCAGCCAAGTCACTTTAAACTCCGGTACCGCGCTTAACGTTAACATGCGTAATGGCCGGCGCCATGTCCAGCTAGTCCGGGGCGAGGCATTTTTTGAGGTGCAACACGACTCTCAACATCCTTTTCAAGTGGATGGCCGCTACAGCAACACACGGGTATTGGGTACACGTTTCGTGGTTAAGGAAGACGCCGACAGCGACACGGTCAGCGTGGTGAATGGGGTGGTGGAAGTCAGCCGGGATCGGCAAAATCCGGCCACATTGAACGCCAATGACAGCGTGGAGGTCGGCGCTCGCCACCAAGGCGAAATCCGCCACCAGCCCGCCGACAACGCCACGGCATGGTTAAAAGGCAGCGTCTCGTTCGATAATGTGCCGCTCAAGAAGGTGATTGCGGAAATTGGCCGCTATCGGCGCGGTAGCCTGATAATCCGCAATCAGGTATCGCAGGACATGAAAGTCAGCGGCCGCTTTGATATTCGCGACACCGATAAAACCCTGGAGTCGTTACAACAAACCCTGCCAATCCGGATTTACCGATTTACACCGTGGCTGGTGGTGATCGCTTGAGCATCGCAAAGCTTATCGCCTAGCCAAATCGCCCGACAAAGCTAGCCGCCATTCAGCCATATCTTCTTAGCTTCAAAAAATAGTTTTACCGTCAAGCTGAGGGAAAACGCATTTCGCCCGTCTCCATTGCAACCCCAATCTTTCGGGGGATCAATTCATTCGCTAAGGGAGAATCTAATGGCATCTTATCCGTTCCGCAAAGCCCACCGCAAAGGCAAGCCGACGCAATATAATCGTTGGCCTTTGTCGCTGACAATCGCCGCTGTGCTCAGCACACCTGCCGTCATTGCCGCCGAACAAATCATCGCTTTCGACATCCCCGCACAAAGCTTAGGCGGCGCATTAAATGCCTTTGCCGACGCCGCCAACGTACAGCTTAGTTATCCGGCGGAAATGGCGGCAGGCTTGAAATCGCCCGGTGTCAGCGGCCAATTGACGGCCCAACAAGCTTTACAAAAACTGTTGGCCGGCACCGGCGTGGTAGCCGGTGCCACCGGTAACGGCACCATTACGCTGCAAAAAGCGCCGGATTCGCACAACGATGTTTCAACCTTGTCGGCGGTCACGGTGTCCGGCAATCGCACCCGCAGCAACGCCGCCGACCCTTACAGCAAGGACTATGCGGTGACAAAATCCTTTGCGTCCACTAAAACGGACACGCCATTGATGGAGAATCCCACGTCCGTGCAAGTGGTGTCACGTGCAGTGATGGACGACCAGAAAACCACCAAGGTCAAGGATGCGCTGGAAAACGTCAGCGGCGTGCGCGCTAATCCCTCGCTGGGTGGTGGCGTGGGCTTCATCGTGCGCGGCTTTCGCAACAACAACATTTACCGTAACGGCTTAATGGCCAGCGAGGCCTTCTTTGGCGACTTCGACGCCGCCAACCTTGAAAATATCGAAGTGATCAAAGGTCCGGCACAACTTTACGGCCGCACCGAACCCGGCGGCATGATCAATCTCACCACCAAACGCGGCCTGGATACGGCGTACTACTCGCTGGAACAGCAGTTCGGCAACTACGACCACTACCGGACCCAATGGGATGCCGGCGGGCCGCTGACCAGCGACAAGTCTTTGGTATATCGTTTTTCCGGCGCCTACCAAAGTAACGGTTCGTTCCGGGATTTCGTGTCGGTGGACCGGATGGTGTTCAATCCCAGCATTACATGGCGGCCCAGCGATTACACCGACGTGACGCTGGATATCGAGGGCACCGAAAAGACCGCACCGGCCGATTTCGGCATTCCATTTATCGGCAATCGCCCGGCCTCAATTCCGATCAGTCGTAACCTGGGCGATCCGAATACGCCGAACGGCGAGCAATCCGGCGTCAAAATCGGCAGCGAAATCAACCATCGCTTTAACGACGACTGGGCGATACACAACCGCTTTCTGGCCAGTCTCGCGGAAGGAGGTACTACGTTTGTCAATCCGGGGCCCGCATTTGACGCCGCAGCAGCGTTGAACCAGACTACCGGCTTGATGCAACGCAATATCTTCCGGCAAATCACCGATCAAGAACATTACGCTACCAACCTGGATCTCACCGGCAAATTTCAAACCGGCGATCTAAAACATGACATGTTGGTCGGATTCGACTTTTACCGCACATTCAACAAGTATGGCGGCGACGGCCGTTGGAAGAGCGCCGATCCGGCATTGGCGATCAACATCTACAACCCCTATCCCAGCTACGGCATTTCCCAGTCGACATTCAATAGCGCATTTGCGACTACCGGCGACACATTCGGCACCGCAGCGAATGGCGGCATCGGTAATCGCGCTTCAATCTACAACAGCTGGTACGGGGTGTATTTCCAAGATCAAATCACCTTTTGGGATAAGCTGCATATCATGGGCGGCGGCCGTTACGACTGGACCGAAACCGGCCGCGGCAACGGCTTTGATTTTGCTACCGCCGAGAGTCGTATCAACCAGTTCAAACGCGAGGACCAAGGTTTCAGCCCTAAAGTCGGCATCCTTTATGAGGCCATGGACGAACTCAGTCTTTACGGCAACTGGACCACTTCGTTCGGCGCTAACAACGCGCCAGCCGCTGATGGCCGCAGTTTTGATCCGCAGATCGGCGAGCAATTCGAAGTGGGTTTGAAAACTCAATTGTTTGACCAACGGCTATTGGCAACCTTGGCTTATTTCCATCTGGAAAAAGACAATATTCTGGTTGCCAATAATGCAACCCCCGATCCTTTCGACCGTATCGCCAACCTGCAACGCAGCCAAGGCATTGAGTTGGACGCCACCGGGTATTTGACCGACAAATTCAGTTTGATCGGCAGCTATGCGTTTACTGATGCGAGGATCATCAAGGACTACAGCGGCGGCACTCAGGGCAATCGAATGAGCAACGTGCCGGAGCATTCCGGTAGCCTGTGGCTGCGTTACGATATGAACGGCTACGCCGCCAAGGACGGTTTGAGCGCGGGTTTTGGCGGTGTTGCTGCCGGCCAACGCGAGGGAGACAATACCAACACTTTCCAAATGCCGGGCTATGTGCGGCTGGACGCTTTTTTGGCGTATAAGCAAAAAGTCGGCGGTTCCCGCATCACCGCCCAGTTCAACATCCGCAATTTGCTGGACAAGGAATATTACGAGTCCACCGACCCCGATTCCAACGTCGCGCCGGCCCTCGGCGTGTATCCCGGTGCGCCGCTGACGGCTATCGGCTCGATTCGGGTGGAATATTGAGGTAAATTGCCCACCTGTCCGCCACCGTCGAGAACCATCATGCGCCACGCCAAATTGATTACAAACACCCTTGCCGGCCTGTTGCTGTTTGCCGGCATCAGCCAATCGCTATTGGCCAAACCGCTGCCGTTCCGCGAATTGGACCTGCCGGTGGCCGGTTTCAGCCAGCAGCACCATTTGGCCAAGACCGCCGATGAGCATTTGATTGTCAGCTGGGTGGAAACCGACGCCGAAACCAGTACCGCCAAGTTTGCGATATTGGAAGAAGGGGGTTGGAGCATCCCGCTCGCCGTCGTCCAAGTGAAAGGCAAGCTGGCCGATCCGCCGGTGGTGATCGGCTTGAGCGACGGTAGCCTGGCGGCGGCCTGGATGCCTTATCGGCAAGGTGCTACTGATCGTTATGCGGCGGACATCTTACTGGCACGTTCTATCGACGGTGGCTTGAGTTGGAGTCCGGCGTTAAAACCATACGGCGACGCGGCACGAATTTATGACGCACAAATGTCTTTGGCCGCGCTTCCCGATGCACGGCTGGCGCTGGTCTGGACCGACATGCGCCACGCCAGCCACGACCCGGCGGCTGATAAAAAAACCAACCGCTATCAACTGATGGCAAGCGTCATCGACAAAAACTGGCAAGCCAGCCCGGAGATCGTGCTGGATGACGATGTCTGCTCCTGCTGCCGCAGCTATACCGACGCACAAGGCGAGCAACTGGTCACGGTCTACCGTGATCATGCCACCGGGGAAATTCGCGACATCAGCGCGGTGCGCTGGCAGGCTGGCGGCAATCCGCAAATCGCTAACGTGCATGCGGACGGCTGGGTGATCGGCGGTTGCCCCAGTAATGGGCCATCCATTGATCTGACGCCCACCGCCGGTGTGGCGGCTTGGTTCACTGCCGCCGACGGCAAAGGCCGGGTGAAATTGGCTTTCTCCACTGACCAAGGCGCGCATTTTAATTCGCCTATCGAGCTGGATGCCGACGCCAGCGGCTATACCAACGCCTTGCTGCTGGACGACGGCTCGGCCTTGGTCAGCTGGCGCGGCCGCAATGGTCCCGACGATGAGCTAAGGGTTGCGAAAGTGACCAGCAAGGGCAAAATCAGCCGGCAAACCACCGTATATCGCGGCAGCTTCCCGAAATGGCCCAGCAAATACCTGGCGCTGGCCCGCGTCGGCAAGCAAGCTTTTGTGGCCTGGACCGATCCGCTTCAGAAGAAAGTACGCCTGGTCAGTTTATCCCTCGACTAAACAAGCCCCTAAAAGAGCAGATTGACCTTGAGATATTCCGCTCGTCCCGAGCCCTTCGCCAGCATTCCCAAACGCGGGATATGACACAGTTTATCCAGTTGTTTCGCCGCGTATTGCCCGCCGACTTCTCCCAATTGCCTTTAGCGATTTTCGCCGTCCCTCAAGCCCGGCGGGCTTTCCGGACAATCTCACGCTAAAAAACCTCTCTTTTCTAAGTTTGGGTGCAAATATTGCTTGCTTATTAACCCAGCCCTTAATGTCGCTCGCCTTAGCGCTCTTAAGGTACTGAGCCAGCCCGAACGGCATACCCGCGACAAATAGGGCCGGTTTAATCAACACCCTATTTGGCCGCCTACATAAACTATCCCATGCTTGAATTGACTGCCGCCGACATTGCCGATCTGATGCACAAGCATCGCCACGAATTGTTGCGGTTTTTATCGCAACGCATCAGCTGTACGGATACGGCGCAGGATATTTTTCAAGAAACCTTCATTCGCTATGCCGGTTACGGCGGCAAAGATAGCGTGGAAAATCCCCGCGCCTTCATTTTCCGCATCGCCGCCAATCTGGCTACCGATTATCTGCGCAGCCACAGCCGCCATACCGGCCCAGATCTGGAAGCCGCCGAAAATGACGAGGCTGAAGTAGGCGTACAATCTGCGCTATCCGCCGAACGGACTGTCATGTCGCAACAACAACTAGAGCAACTGGTCACTGCGTTGGATGATTTATCGCCCAAATGCCGAGAAGTGTTTATCTTGCTCAAACTCAAGCATTGCAGTTACGCAGAGGTGGAACAAAGGCTGGGCATATCACAAACCATGATCTTTAAATATTTGACCCAGGCCATGCGCCACTGCCGAGCGAAGGTTGGCGATCTGGATTGACCGGGTTTGTTTATCAAACCGTCGATAACAACTTCCGGAACGCCTTTGACCCTGAATCCTTCAACACCCGCAGGGCCAGCGGCATTTTGGGCCGAATTAATAGTTTTTGCCCATCGGGCCTGAGTTTACCAACAAGCGTTTTATAATCAGGACACCGAGTTGACAGCACAGCCACTTTCGATATGAACCCTTCCTTCCCGCCTTTTCCCGACGCCAGCGCCGAAGAGCAAGCCGAATACTGGCTGGCCCTGCGCGAATCGCCGTTCTACGACAGTGAGCAGGAAAAATTGTGGCTGGCCTGGCTGGCGGCCAGCCGAGAGAACCTGGAAGCCTGGCAACAAACACAGCTTTTTTTTCGGCGCGTGGAGACCTTGAATCCGGCCCAAGTTCGCCGAATCGAACGATCAGTACAAAAAGCCGGCAGAGCAGCTGCGGCCGGGGCGGGTCTATGGCGCTGGCCCATTGCCGCCTGCCTGATGCTGGCATTATGTTTGGGCTGGGCGTTTAACGCCGGCTATTTTGCCGACTTCCGCACCGGCACCGGCGAGCAGCGCCGAATTCAGCTCAGCGACGGCTCGATGGTGATTCTGAATACCGCTTCGTCGCTGTCGGTGGATTTTTCCGAACAGCAGCGGGTGATTCGATTGCACGGCGGCGAAGCCTATTTCAAAGTGGCCGCCGATGCCGCAAGACCGTTTGAGGTCGTTGCCGGCGGCGGTAGGGTTCGCGCCTTGGGCACGGCATTTGACGTCAAACAGTGGCAAGGCGACCTGGCAGTCACCGTTTACGAGCACAGTGTGCGCGTTGCGTTTGCCGACGGCGCGACCATCGAGCGCCTGCCGGAGGGTCAGCGCGTCGCGTCGCTCGACGGTAAAAGCGGCGCGCCGGAACAGGCCAATCTCAGGCAAGCCGCCGCTTGGCAGGAGCGGCGCCTGGTGTTTAAGGAAAAGCCGCTGCAACAAGTCATCGACGATCTAAACCGCTACCGTCCGGGAAAAATCGTCATCGCCGATCCCGACTTGGCCGCGCATTTGGTGACCGGCGTATTCGACGCCAACGACCCGGAAGCGGCGTTGACGGTTATCGAGACCACCTTGGCGGTTAGCGAAACCCGTCTGACCGACGCATTAATCGTTCTGCACCGCCATTATTGACCCGGCCCTATTTATCGGTGAAATGCCGTTCGCACCCTCAGGGGCATAAAGGTGAACGGCATTTTTGGGCCGGATTAATAATTTTTAGCCCCTGCCAATAAGCCCTGGATAAATTCGCCAGTACTGCCTACACGGGATTATTGACCGGGTGAATTTCATAGCTTTTACGGAGCGGCGTGGCGCCGAGCCTAGGCCCCATCCGGTCGCTGAGGGCATTGCGCTGCGCCCTCGGCCAAAAATATTTTCTCAGCCAGGTTATAAAACCCATCCCTCCCTTCGTCTTTGCTTTGGAACCCCTGCGGATACGCCGACGGAACACCTTCCCTCGCCAACCGCCGTCATCACAATCACAAGCCAGGATGCCCAATGAGTCAGCGCACAATACCTCCCTTTAACCCGTTCTGTTTAACCGTTTTTGCCGTCGCGATGAGCGCCAGCCCCTGGTGTGCGGCGGAAACTGCCATCGAGTTTGCCATCCCGGCCGCACCGTTGGCGGATGCCTTGCTGCAATTTTCCGAAACCAGCGGCATCAAGGTGTTCTTCAGCTCTCAATTGGCCGGCAACCTGCGCGGCAACGCCGTACAAGGCCGCTTTACAGCGCAACAGGCGCTGGACAAACTGTTGAGCGGAACCGGTCTGACACCACAAACCGCGACCGATGGCACCGTGACGCTGGAAAAGTCGGCAAAGCCAATCGAACCGCAATCGGCAGCCGGTACGACAACTTTGCCGAGTGTGACGGTGCTGGGCAAAACCCTGTCGGACCCTAACGATCCCTATAACTCGGACTATCACCTACCCAACGCCAGCGCCGCCACGAAAACCGATACGCCGATCATGGAATTACCGATGTCGGTACAGGTCATTCCTAAGCAGATATTGAAAGACCAACAGGCAATTCGAATCAAGGATGCGCTGAAAAATGTCAGCGGCATAAACTGGGCGACCGACCCGATGTACGAAGGCTTTCAGTTACGCGGTTTTCAGACCGATGGCACCACCACGGTTTATCGGAACGGACTGCGCATCCGGCGTGCCGTACAAGAGGTTGCCGATCTGGAACGCTTGGAAGTTCTGAAAGGTCCGGCTGCGGCGGCGTATGGTCGGATCGAGCCGGGCGGCTTGATCAACATTGTTACCAAAAAACCGTTGGATACCCCTTATTACGCATTGGAGCAGCAGTTTGGTTCGTACGATATGTTCCGTACTACAGCCGATGCAACCGGACCGATCAACCAAGACCGTTCCTTGCTTTACAGAGTCAATTTGGCCTATCAAAACAATGAATTTTTCATCGATAAAATGGATCAGGAACGGGTGTTTTTCGCGCCGTCCCTCACATGGAAGCCCAGCGACCGCACCGAAATCAATTTGAATTTGGAGTATCTCTACGATACCCGCACCAGTTATACCGGCTTGCCGGTACAGGGCAACCGTCCGGCCAATGTACCGATCAGCCGTTACTACGGTTTTGGCTCGGATAATGAAAAATCGGTATTCGACAAGTTTTTGATCGGGTTTGATTGGTCGCACCAATTCAACGACGATTGGAAAATCCAGCATCGCTTTCACTACTACAAGCTGGATTACCAAATCAACAATTCTTCATTTTTCCCAGGACCGGTCAATCCCGCGAATAATCGCACCTCGGTAAGAAATGTGACCGATAGGCCCATCGACATTACCGATACCGTCGCGACCAGTATCGATCTCACCGGCAAATTCAAACTATTTGGAACCGAGCATCGGGTATTGGCGGGATTCGATTACTTTTGGGAAGACTTTGAAGGTCAGGGGTTCTTTGGTGCGCCCGCTCCCGCCAGCCATAGGCCGGTGGTTGATATTTTTAATCCGGTCTACGGACAGGTTCCATCCGCTGCCAGCCGGGGTTTCAATAATTTCAGCACCTTAGAACAATATTGGTACGGCGCTTACTTTCAGGATCAAATCACCCTGTTTGACAAGCTGCATATCATGGGTGGCGGGCGCTACGATTGGGCAACGCGCAGCAGCGGCGCAGCCTCGACTTCCATCGCAGCTGCCAGAAACAGTGAGACTGAAGTTAAAAACGAGGCTTTCAGTCCGCGCGTGGGTGTGGTCTATCAACCCTGGCCCTGGCTATCACTGTACGGAAATTATACGGAATCGCTGGGCGGGGCGAACAGCGCGTTGGCATCAACCGGCAAACCGCTGGATGCCGAAACCGCGCAGCAGCACGAGGTTGGATTCAAAACCGAATGGTTCGATAAGCGGCTGATGACCACCGTTGCCTTTTACGAATTGACCAAACAAAACATCGCGACGCCGGACCCGGTAAATACCCGGTTTTCCGTGCAAACCGGCGAGGCCCGCAGCCGTGGTATCGAAGTAGACATATCGGGCCAGATTACCGATGGCCTGAACTTGATCGCGACTTACGCCTATACCGACGCAGTCATCACACAGGATAACAGCGGTAATCAAGGCCGCAAGCTATGGAACGTGCCGGCAAATTCGGGCAGCTTCTGGGCCAAATACGCATTTCAAGATCCCGCTTTGCGTGGCCTAAATGTTGGCGCCGGCGCGTATCTGGTTGGCGAGCGCCAAGGTAATAATTTGAATAATTGGCAAATGCCGGGCTACGTCAGAGTCGATGCCTTGCTCGGCTATTCCTGGGAGATAGGCAAGTCTAAAGTGACCGCGCAGTTGAACGTCAATAATCTGTTGGATAAGACGATTTACGAAACATCGGCATTTAACAGCTATTTGACTCAGCCGGGCGCGCCGCGCAATTTCATGGGCTCGATCCGCGTGGAGTTCTGACGCCGGATGGCTCGGTAATCCTATCAAGCCGATCATGGTGAGCCAGTTCAAACCATGATCGGCTTGGTTTCAAGGTAAAGGTATTTGGCTTGGAGAAATTCCGATTAACGCCTTGCCGGTCTAACTCGTAGCGCGTGAGGAATTTTGGCCGGGAAACGTCTTATCCAAATGAAACACATAAAAACAAGGGTTGGTGAGCTTGGATACAAAGCCCTGACTCTTCAAATTCTCAACTCAAATCTGTTACTGCGATGAATGTAACCAATCCTCAATCCGGCCTTATCGTTCGCAGCGAACCAGAGCACCATTCGCTTGCCCGCCTCAAAGCCCGCCGCCAACGTTGGCTAACCGTGCATCTTTGGTTGGGGCTGACGCTTGGCTTGTTACTGTCTATTTACGGCATCACCGGCAGCGTCTTGGTGTTTTATCCCGAGATCGACGAATCGTTGCATCCCGAGATGTTGACGGTACAACCGCCGGAACATGCCGAGTATCGGCCCCTGGCTGAAATTTTCGCGGCCGGCAAAGCTGCCATGCCACCACAAGCCAAACACAACTTCGCCACGTATCCGCGTAACGAGTTTGCGAGCTTCAAGCTGCGCTTCGCGGTGGCGGATGCCAACGGTGCGGTGGAACGCTGGGAAGTAGGCGTTGATCCTTACACCGCGAAAGTCACCGGTAAACAGCTCCAGGAACGATCCGGCGATTGGTTGCCCAACACCTTCATCGGCCTAATGTTCAAGTTGCACTATGCCTTATTGTTGCCCAAAGACATCAGCACAGTAGTGGTCGGCCTGTCCGGCATATTATTGATCATCTCCACGCTGACCGGCCTAATCGTCTGGTGGCCGCTGACCAGCAAATGGCGGCAAGCACTGGTATTTAAAGCCGGTGCCGGCAAGGTGCGCTTCAATTACGACCTGCATAAAACCAGCGGCTTTTACACCGCGTTGGTGATGATTCCGGTGCTTTTTTCCGGGGTTTACATGGTGTTGCCGCATAACGTGGTGCCGGTGCTGGAATTGTTTTCGCCGGTGACTTACCGCTACTGGTTTCATTCCACGCCATCTACGCCGGATGCGCCGACCATCGGCATGGATCAAGCCGTGGCTATTGCATTGAAACAATACCCAACAGGCCGGCCACACTGGATTTACGGCGCGCCGAATCCCAGCCAGACTTACACTGTATGCCAGGACGGCGTCGATGCACCCGACAGTATCTTGCAACGCCGCTGCACGGTAATCGACCGTTACAGCGGCAAGATTCTGGACTTGGACGATCCCAGCCTGCCGACCGCCACGGCCGGCGAAATCTTCACCCATTGGCAATGGCCGCTGCATTCCGGCCAGGCCTTCGGCATGACCGGGCGGATTTTGGTGTTTATCACCGGACTGGCCTGCCCGGTGCTATTCGTCACCGGGGTGATTCGCTGGCGGCAAAAATCCAGGACCAAGCAAGTACGGAAGGGCTGATTCCGATCCGTTATCAGGTGCCGAAACGAGTGGTCAATATTTTCGACCGACACGAGGTGCCTGAATTTGCCGCTCCGCAAGGCGTGCTTAGAAGCAGGATGCGCAATTTAAAAGTGCGTGATATGCCGCACTTTGCTCGTCGCGCTTTCGAGGGTTTTGGCATCAATCCCGCCGACTGACGGATCAAGCGCCGTACAACACTGACTTCCCAGGTTAGTGGCTTAAAAGTTGCTGCAGCGGAAGACGTTTCATTGCCGACTATGTGTTCATGGATGCAATTACCGATTCCGATTTACTGGCCAGCTTTCTGCTCTATCAGAAGGAGCTCCAGCAATTTTTGACGCATAAGGTCAATTGCGCGGAAACCGCGGCCGATTTGATTCAGGAAACCTATCTGCGCATCGCCCGCTATTCCGCCGACGGCGAGATCGTCAACCAGCGGGCGTTTGTGTTCCGCATCGCCGACAATCTGGCCCTGGACCATTTGCGCAGCCGGGCCAGACACGAGCAACGCGACGGCGGCTTGGTCGAGGAAGACCTCGTTTGCAGACAACCGCAACCGGACAGCATGCTGGAGGGGCAGCAACAAATGGAATTGTTCGAAAAACTCATCTACGAACTGCCGCCGCAATGCCGCAAGGTGTTCTTGTCGTGCCGAGTGGAAGGCAAGCGTTATTCCGAAATCGCCGCCGAGCTGGGCATATCGATACGTACCGTGGAGGCCCATATGTACAAGGCCTTGAAGCATTTGAAAGACCGCATCGATTTCCTTTGATGCGCCGTGCGTTCGTATCATGCAACTTAACCCCGTTCTAAAATCGTGGCATCATGCCTGCCTCGGCTCAACGCTTCGCGCTCCCAACCATGTCCGATAAGCTCCAATCCGCGTCTTCCGATTTGCTCTCGGACCAGGCACTCGCCTGGTTTGCCCGCTTGCAAGCGGATGACGTCAGCGACGATGTGCGCCGCCAATTTGAAATTTGGTACCACGCCGATCCTCGGCACGCCGAAGCCTACGATAAATCCCGCAAGCTATGGAGCCTGCTGCAACAGCCGGCGGAGCGGGTTCAACAACGCCTGCAAGCGGATGCCGCCCAATTTAAAACCGAGACTTTTTCCACCGGAAGGGCGCTGGGTGTGGGGCGCTTACAATCGTCGGCGAGCGGCCGAAACCTGCTGCGTTTTGCTTCAGCCTGCCTGGGGCTGTTGTTGCTGGTGGCCGGCTGGCGCTTACCGGAGCACTGGCAAAACTGGCGCAGCGATTACCATACCGCAGCCGGTCAGCAACTCAGTATCGAATTGGAAGACGGCTCTCGGCTGACTTTGAACACCGATACGGCACTGGCGGTCCGTTACAGCGACAACTTGCGGGAGATCGAATTGTTGCGCGGCGAAGCCTATTTCGAAGTCGCGCCTAATAAGCAACGGCCGTTCGTCGTCGACGGCGGTCAGGCGACCGCGCGCGCCGTCGGTACCGCCTACAGCGTTCGTAAACAAGCCGACGAGTTGCGCGTCGTTGTTAGCGAAGGCACCGTAGAAGTTGACGCCGATAGTGCTAAGGCGTTGGTGCACGCCGCCGAGCAAGCCGAATACCGGCAAGGCCGGCTGCAAGCCGTTGCTCGGCTCGACAACGACGATGCATTGGCCTGGCGACGACGCCAAACTGTGTTTCACCGCCAACCTTTGACGCAAGTATTGGAAGAAATTAACCGCTATCGCAGCGGCCGGATTGTCGCGGTCAATCCGCGGTTGGCCGAGCGGGTGGTCAACGGTGTCTTCAACAACGCCGACCCCGATGCTGTGCTGGCCGCGCTGACCACCACGCTGCAAGCCAAGGCCTTGCGGATGCCGGGCGATTGGGTGTTGTTGTATTGACGTAATAGATGGGCGCGCCTTGCGCCGTTAGCCAACGAATATAAAAATATTTTTCTCGGCACTAAGGGTAAGCCCGAACCCGCGTCGTCTTTGTCGGTAACACCTGCCATCGACAAAGGAGATAGACGCATGAAATACCCCGCACACACTTGCCGTGCCCCACTCTACGTAGCACTTGCTGCCGGCCTATTGACGCCTACTGTTATCCTGTCTGCCGAGCAAACCGCGCAAACCTTTGATATTCGCTCCCAAGCGCTGTCCTCCGCGCTGATCCGGTTTTCCGCACTCACCGGCTTGCAAGTGCTGTATGAAGGCGACATTGCCGAGCGCATCACCGCGCCGGAATTAATCGGCCGTTATACGCCGGAACAGGCTCTGCGGAACTTGCTGCGCGGCTCCGGGCTGCAGTACCGGTTCAGCAACGGCAATACCGTCACCTTGGAAAAGGCGGCGGCGGTGGAACCGCAGTCCGCCGCCGGTACGACAACCTTGCCGACGATGACGGTGACGGGTAAAGCCTTAGCAAGCGAAAGCCCAAGCCTGACTACGCCATCGCTCCAAGAATCGCAAATCAAACTGAATCGCGTGGCGGGCGGTACGTCGGTGATCGACGGCAAGCGGATCGAAGAAGGCGCGCCCTTGTCGGTCAGCGATGCCTTGGCGACGGCGCCGGGCGTTTATGTGGGCGACATTAGTGCCGGCGCGACCGGTGGATCGCGCATCTCCATCCGCGGTTCGGACGGCAATTCCGATATTTCGCCGATTCGCGGAATAAAATTTCTGCGCAACGGCATGCCGTTTACTCACGCCAACGGGACGTTCGATGTCGAGGCGCTCAATCTTTATGCTATCGAGCATATCGAAGTCTATCGCGGTGCCAATGCCTTGGAATACGGCGGCAGCAATTTGGGCGGCGCCATCAACTACATCACGCCGACCGGGTATACCGCCAATGGGTTGAAAATCGGCATCGTCGGCGGCACCAACGATTATTACCGACCTTATTTCAGCGGCGGTAAAGCGTTTGAAAACGGATTGGATGTTTTCGGCACGTTTTCCTACGTCAATACCGATACGACCCGGGAAAACAATCATCAAGAGCAGTTTTTAGGCCATGGCAATGTCGGCTACCGCTGGAACGAAAATCACGAAACCCGTTTGTATTTCGATGCGCAAAACCATAATTTCTTGTGGCCGGCAACGCTGAGCAAGCGACAAATCGACCAAAATCCCCAGCAAAACCCCAACGATTGGTCCTTACCTAACAGCTTTTCATCTTACCGCTTCGATCTAAAGCATTCGGTAAAATTGCATGGCGGCGATCGACTCGATGTCGGCACTTATTACTCGATCAATAACTATCGTTACGACTATACCGATAGCGGCAATCACGACCAGTGGCAGGATGTCGGCTTTAACTGGCGGCATGAGATCAACGGCCAGTTATTGGGTTTAAATAACCGGGTAGTTTGGGGCGGTCTGACCCAATGGCAATTTATCAACGATAAAAACTACGGCATCGTCGGCAGACAGCTTGGGCCGTTGTTGACGGCGGAGCGTGACCGCTGGCTGAATGTCGAAGCGTTTATGGAAGATCAATTGAGTTTGACCGACAGGTTTACCTTGATTGCCGGCATTCAATTGAATTATCGCGATGTGAATTACGAACGGTACGAAGGTTATGTGGCTAGTGCCGCCAGACCCAGCAACCAAGCCAATCAAGATTTCTTCACGGCTAACCCCAAGCTGGGCTTTACTTGGCAAGCCACCGACGAAGCACAGATTTACGGCAATGTCAGCCGTAGCGCTGAACCGCCAAAAATGGCCGATCTTGCCAACATTTATCTCCAACCCAAACGAAATCTGCAAACTGCCAGCACCGTGGAAATTGGCACGCGCGGGCAAGCCCAGCGCTTGAAATGGGACTTGGCTTTTTATCAGTCCTGGGTTAACAACGAGTACTTGATTGTTTCCAATCCCAGAAATCCAACGGCCTTTTCCTCCACCAACGCCGATAGCACGACCTTGCATCGTGGTGTCGAACTCGGCTTGGAAACCACTTTACCGCTAAATCTGGCGGCGTCGGGCGATAACTTACGGCTCAGCGGCAACTACACCTGGAATGACTTTACGTTTGACAGCGACCCCGCGCTTCGCAATAACCGCTTGCCCGGCATTCCCGAACACAATGCTTTCGTCGAAGCGCTGTACCAGCATCCCAGCGGCTTTTACATCGGCCCCAATGCCCGCATCGTCAGTTCCAATTATGCGGACTTCGCCAACACCCTGGCCGCCAAACCTTATGCGCTGTTGGGCGCACGCATGGGTTGGGATGACGGCAAACATTGGAAGTTGTTCGTCGATGGCCGAAATTTGACCGACGAGCATTATGCGTCGTCGGTGTGGGTTCTAGGCAATGCGAATGGTGCCGATTTGGACCAGTTCAATCCCGGCGCGACCCGCTCGGTATTCGGTGGCGTGGAATACCGGTTTTAAGCACTGGCGGGTTGTCAATTAGTAGGCCTAAACGTGCCGGGGCATACCGCTCCGGCCCGAAATGACGGTGGGAATGGCACTTAGTTCCCGCCAAACCCGGTCGATACGATGCGGATTTCCTACGCCTAAACGTCTTATGCAAGAAAGGCAGCCAGCGCTTGATCCGGACAAGAGCAGTATCTGGTTCCCTGGCTTCTTTTTCGAATATTGACGATAACCGTACTCCCATCATGAACAGTAATCTCTATCAACCTGACACGCTTATCCAATCCAAGCCGCAAAACCGAGAGTTGTCTCGCCTGAAAGCCCGCCGCCAACGCTGGCTGACCGTTCATTTATGGTTGGGTCTGACGCTGGGTTTGCTTCTGTCGATTTACGGCATCACCGGCAGCATCCTGGTGTTTCATGCCGAAATCGACGAATGGTTGCATCCCGAGATGTTGACGGTGCAGCCACTGGCGCATGCCGAATATCGACCCTTGGCGGAAATTTTCGCAGCCGGCAAGCAGGCGATGCCGCCAGCCGCGAAGCATACCTTCGCCACTTATCCGCGCAACGAATTCGCGGCCTTCAAACTGCGGTACGCGGTTGCTGGTGCTGACGGCTCGCTGGAAAACTGGGAAGTTGCCGTTGACCCGTATACGACTAATATCACGGGTAAGCAACTCAAGAGGCGCTCCAGCAACTGGCTGCCCAGCACTTTTATCGGCTTGATGTTTGAATTGCATTTCGCCTTGTTGATTCCGGGAGAACTCAGCGAGCCGATAGTCGGTATGTCCGCCGCGTTATTAATTATTTCGACCTTGACCGGCCTGGTCGTCTGGTGGCCGTTGACCGGACATTGGCGCAACGCCTTGACCTTTAAAGCCAAGGCCGGCAAGGTGCGCTTCAATTACGATCTGCATAAAACCAGCGGATTTTACACCGCCTTGGTGATGGTGCCGGTGCTGTTCTCAGGGATTTACATGGTGCTGCCGCATAACGTGGTGCCGGTACTGGAACTGTTCTCGCCGGTCACCTACCGTTACTGGTTTCAATCCCAACCGCCTTATCCAAACGCCCCGGCCATCGGCATGGATCAAGCCGTGGAGATTGCCTTGAAACAATATCCGACGGGCCGGCCGCACTGGATATACGGTGCCACCGAGCCTACTAAGACCTATACGGTTTGTCAGGACGGCGTCGATGCGCCAGGCAGCATTTTGCAGCGCCGCTGCACGGTGATAGACCGTTACAGCGGCAAGATTCTGGATCTGGACGACCCTAGCTTGCCGACCGCTACGGCCGGTGAAATCTTCACCCACTGGCAATGGCCGCTGCATTCCGGCCAAGCTTTCGGCATGCCGGGAAGAATTTTGGTGTTTATCACTGGATTAGCTTGCCCGGTGCTGTTTGTCACCGGGGTGATCCGCTGGCGGCAAAAGCGCAGAGCCGGCCAAAATAGCCGCAAAGATTTTGCCGTGTGATATGCCGCGACTTTTTCAAAAACCGCGGCATATCACACAGCGCTCAATCAGTGGGTATAGCCAAGCACCGACGCAAGCTAGCGTAGCGGTCGGCGCAAACCGCTACCTCAGGTCGTTTTCAGCGTCATGGCCTGAACATTGCTGGTTTCGCGCCAGCCGTCCCTCCGCAAACAATCACCAATGCCCAAAGACCTTTCCGGATTTCTGCACACGCTGTTTCTGCAACACGCGCACGAAATCGGCAGCTTTTTACGCGGCCGTTGGCCGAGAGAGCCCGATGTAAGCGACATTGTGCAGGAGACTTTTCTGCGCTTATCGCAATATCCCGATCCGCAAACCATTCATAACCCCCGGGCATTTTTATTTCAGACCGCCGCCAATCTAACGGTTGACCGGCATCGCCGCCGCGAAACGCGCGCACGCTTCGATGACGCCGACGCAGACATCGAGCATGTTGCCGACCAAAGCCTTTCGCCCGAGCATTATTGGCAAACTCATCAGCAATTGGAGAAATTCTCCAGCTGGTTGGACGAATTGCCGGAATTGCGCCGTCATGCCTTTGTTTTATACCGGATCGAAGGCTGTTCCCATGCCGAAATTGCCCGGCGCCTGGGCATTTCGGTACGTTGCTCCGAGCGTTACGTGATGCTGGCAATGCAACATATCAGCGCCAAACTCAGCGCTGAACCGGAGCACGCTTGGCGGTAATTGCCGTCTAGCCCGTCTATGCCTATGTCCGGTAAACTGCTGCCCCACTCAATTGAACAGAAGACCAGCGTGACCAGCATTCAATCTTGCAGTCAAGCGACCCGCGAGCAGGCGATAAGCTGGTTGCTGCGTCTGCGCGATGCGCCCGGCAACCCGCAAATCCGCCAGGAATTTGCTGATTGGCTGGCAGCCGATCCACTGCATGGGCAGGCTTACCAACAGGTTGAAGCGCAATGGGCCTGGATGGAACCGTTCAAACAACAAGCCTTCCTGGCGCGCAACGAGGCCTTACGTTACCGGCCGCCTACTCGCAGGCCGGTTTGGCTGCGCTGGGCAAGCTATAGCGCTGCCGCGATTGTCTTGCTGGGCGTCGGCCTGGCGTTATTCTCGCCGCAAGGTTGGTACGGATTCCCCCATAGCTATGGCACCGGCAAGGGCCAAAGACAGACCTTGACGCTAGCAGACGGCTCCAGCCTGGAACTCAACACCGACACCGAGGTGCGAGTGCATTTCAACCGTCGTCAGCGCCATGTCGATCTGGTGCGCGGCGAGGCTTTTTTTAACGTGACTCACGATGCCGAAAGGCCATTCACCGTGCATGTTGGCAATCTCAGCGTGCGCGACATCGGTACGGCATTCGATGTCTACAAACAATCCGACCGGGTCAGCGTCGCTGTGCAGGACGGTTTGGTGGAAATGACCGGCCAAGGCAGCAGCCGCGAATTGCACGCCGGTCAGCAGTTGGCGTATAGCCATGACCAGCGCTTCGTCGAAGCCTTGCAATCCGACATCGCCACCGTCACTGCCTGGCGGCAGGGCCAGCTGATTTTTCGCGGCCGGCCTCTTGGCGAAGCGCTGGCGGAAATCGGCCGTTATCACGACGTACAAATCCGCCTGCCCGATCCTAAACTGGCCGAACTGCGCGTCAACGGCAGCTTCCGCACCGAGCAACTGGACAATATGCTGAACGCGGTTGCCATGTTATTGCCGGTCAAAGTTAAACATGTCGGCGAGCGCGAAATCGTGCTGGAAGCGGCATCATCGCGCAGGGCGAATGATTGACTCGGGGTTTGAAAACTGTTCGCCTTTATGCGGCTTAGCTACATACCCGTTTAAGACGTGACCCAAAGGGCGTTGACAACACCAGCCCCGAGCACAGCCAAAGCGCCCAGCCCAAACGGGAATAGCCGCCATACCTAAGGCCGACTCAATCATTCGCCCCTAACGCCGGGTCGTCGCAAAATAAACTATCGTTTTGCTGGCGGCTTTTTTGATCGACTGCGTCTATGCCCATGACCCCTTAACCAATGGAGACATGGAGCATGACATTGACGATAAAACGCCTGGCGACCGCAATCGCGCTGATCTCGGCGCAAGCCTACGCCGAGGACGACAAACGCCATTTCGATATTCCCGCCCAAAGCTTGGCCTCCGCGCTTCAACAACTGGCAAATCAATCCGGCAGAGCGATGCTGTATGCCGAACAATCCGCCGCCGGCAAGACCAGCCCGGCGCTGCAAGGCGAATTTAGCGTCGAGGAAGCCGTCCGTCAGTTAATAAACGGCAGCGGCTTGACTTATAGTATTGGCGCGGATGGTACTGTGACTTTGAAACCAGCATTCTCCGGCAGCGATGCGACAACTTTAGGCGCGGTGTTAGTCAAAGGCACGAGTGACCCGAGCGATCCTTACAACAAGGATTACGCAGTCTCCAACGCCGTGACCGGCACCAAAACCGATACGCCTTTGTTCGACACCCCGATTTCCGTACAAGTGCTACCCAAAGCCGTCATCGACGACCAGCAAGCCATCGGTCTGGAAAACGCCCTGAAAAACGTCAGCGGCGTCGCGAAAGGCTGGGGATTCGGCAACGACAAAGACGAAAATCTCTATATTCGCGGTTTCGCCAACACCAATAATATTTATCGTGACGGCGTTTTAACTCCCAACACGCCTATTTCACTGGCTAACGCCGAACGCATTGAGGTGCTTAAAGGGCCTTCGGCCATGTTATACGGCCGCGCCCAACCAGGCGGTCTGGTCAATATCGTCACCAAACGGCCCCGTACCGATGCTTATTATTCGCTTCAACAGCAATTTGGTTCCTTCGATACTTACCGCACCCTGCTGGATGCCACCAATAAAATCACCGCAGACGGTGCATTGGCCTATCGTCTGAATTACGAGCATTTGGACAGCGCGACGTTTAGGGATAACCATCCGGTCACCCGCGACTTTGTAGCGCCCAGCCTAAGCTGGAACATTACCGATCATACCCGGCTAGATCTGGATTTTATGTATCAGAACATTAAAGACGTCGCCGATTCCGGAATCCCATACAGCTTGCAGCAGTCGGGAGCGATTCCCGGCAAAATTCCATTTCACTTTTCCGGCAACGAACCAACGGATTTTGCCGACAAAGAAGCCTATACCGGCGGCTTAACCCTGACCCACGAGTTTAATCAAGACTGGAAAGTACGGGCAAAATATTCAACCCATAACCAAACATTTTTAACCGCACAGACTTCTTCGAATGAAAACGCCGATCTTTTGGGAAATTTGGCTAGAGGGTTTATCAAGACCAGCGACGATTTTCAAAATCACTATGGCACCGTGGACATCACCGGTCACTTCGAGACGGGAGCGTTGAAACATGCTGTTTTGCTGGGTGCTGATTACTATCATTCCAAGAACAGAAATCTGTTTAGCGCTTATGCGACCGCTCCCAATATCAATATCTTCAACCCGCAATACGGATATACCGAGTTGCTGGACCTGCCGCTAGGAGGACAGAACGATACCGTCAATGAGTGGTACGGCATTTACATTCAGGACCAAATCTCGTTGTGGAATCAATGGCATTTATTGCTGGGCGGACGCTTCGATAATGCCATGCACAGCAATTACGATGCGCAAGGCGTTTCCACCAATCACACCGACGACGACAACTTTAGTCCGCGCATAGGTTTGTTGTACCAACCCGTGCCGTGGCTGGGTGCTTACGTCAATTACGTCAACGGCTTTAATACCTTTAATGCCGGACGGCCTATCGACGGTTCGGCCTTTGCCCCGGAAAAATCCAAGGAAATGGAGTTTGGCTTGAAAGGCGAATGGTTGGATGGACAATTGCGCGCCAATCTGGCGTTCTTCGAATTGACCAAAAGCAATATCAAATCGCAACTGCCGGCCCCTAACAACAGCTTTTACGCCACAATCGGCGCGGCACGCAGTCGAGGCATCGAGTTCGACTTGCAAGGGCAGTTGACCGATTACTGGAACATCATTGGCACTTATACCTACATCGGCGCAGTTGTCACCAGCGGCAACGAGTCGCCGTTCAGCGGCGTGGGCAAAGCCGGCAATCGCCTGGAGAATATCCCCAGAAATACCGCCAGTTTATGGTCCACCTATGATTTTTCCGGTCTGGGAGCACAGGGCTTCAGCGCCGGCGCCGGTGTATACGTGGTCGACAAGCGCTCGGGGGATGTCGATAACAGCTTCGAAATACCCGGCTATACCCGCGTCGATACGATGTTGAAATACCAGCACAAAGCCGGACCTTCCCGTATAACCTGGCAATTCAACATAGAAAATCTTTTGAATAAGGAATACATCGCATCCAGCAACGGTTACGGTAATTTTATTTACCAAACCATGCCCGGTGCACCACGGACTTTCTTGGGCTCGGTTAAGGTGGAGTTTTAGTCACGTAGGCCGGGTTACGCTCTATCGAGCGAACCCGGCCTAGGTTTCATCGTTTTCACGCCGACGACGGATCAAAGCTTATCTTGCCTGAATTCATTCATATCGCGGTTATCGACCCGGTCGTAAATATCTTCCACGTTTAAGGTCAAACCGATGGATTCGAAAGTGACCGCATCGCCCAAAAAATAATATTCCGACAGCCAGTGCTTGTTCCGGCGCAACACCTGCACCGAAACGATGTCCTGTTCTATCAACACATACTCCTGCAAGGACGGCAAATTGATGTAGCGCAGCAGTTTGGTGGTGGTGTCGGTTTTGCGGGTCGAGCGCGACAGTACTTCGACGATGATGACCGGCGAAGTGGAAAAAACATCGTCGCCGGCCATTTTGCTGCAATCCACCAGTACATCGGGATAAACGTAATCCTTACCCATCCGCACTTTAATGTCGGCCATGAACGTTGCACAGGGCGTGCCTTTCAAATGGTTTCGGAACTCGCCCAAAATATTGGCCGAGATACAGTTGTGGTTATAGCCGGCCCCGGCCATCGCATAAATCCGGCCGTCGATATATTCGCGCTTAACGTCGGAATGGATCTCCGTGGCCAGATACTCCTCTTCGCTCAGATAAAAACTGTCTTGCTCTTGCTGTAACGCCATGACTCGCTCCCAACTATGCTTGCGTTGCTTGAAGATATTGTTAGGGACCTAGCCTGGGAATACAAGGGGGAATTCTCGACTAACGGCAGCAGGATTGCTCAGGTTTGAGCATGCCGCGCTCGGCAATTGCCCCTGAAATTGATAATGCGGAAAAAACCTGTGTGATTTGGCGTATCTAAAAGCCATTTTGCGTGATCTAACGCACCCGGTTCCACAAAAACTCCCGCCGCCCAAACACAAGCAACCACCGTTACGGGTAACTCAAGCAACTGTTTGCAAACGGTTTAATTGCAGCCAAAACCTGTCTATCGATTTGAATTCGGCCGGATGGAATGTTTTTTGCGAGGTATTCCGTTAGATCAACCCCTCCAAACCGGAATTGGTCCGGCTGCCATGCCGTTAAGTCCAGCCCTGCTTGGTAGTTTGCCTAACCGTTATCTTTTTCGTCACCGAGTCTTGTTAGTGCCAAAATCCAAACCATCGCTGTTTGATCGGCTATTTCAGCGGCATAGCCAGGAACTCCGGGTGTTTGCCGGCCTGCGTAGCGGCAATGAGTTTGCCGAGGATTTGGTACAGGAAGCTTATTTGCGGCTGATGCAGCACCCCGAACCGGAATCAATCGATAATGCCAGGGCCTTTCTATATCGAACGATCGCCAATCTCAGCGTCGATCAACATCGCCGGCAAAACGTCCGCGACCGTTTTCATGCCGAAAACAACGGCGACGATCAGGCATTGCATGACATACCGACTCCCGAGCCATTACCGGAAGATAAATTAGCCTCGCAACAGGAGTTGCATGCCTTAAACAGCATTTTGCAGGAATTGCCGGAGGCAACCCGCAACGTTTTCGTGCTTTACCGGCTGGAAGGATTGTCACACAAGGAAATTGGCCGGCGACTGGGCGTTTCCGAACGTAATTCCGTGCGCTTGCTCGGGATCGCCGCGCAACACGTTCTGCTGCGTTTTGCTTCGTTGGATGACTGAGCTCATGGGCGGCGCAGCGGTTTTTCTCACCGCTTCATTTGCCGGATTTTAAATGTTGGGCGGCTACCTGATAATGCTCGCCAAGCGCAACCTAATGTCCTCTGTTTAACATGCCCAACATCGAGACCTCAACCGTTTTGCAGCAACAAGCCATAGAGTGGATTCTGCGGCTGGATTCGGCTGCCTGCACACCCGCAGATCGCCAGGCCTTCGCAGATTGGCTGGCGCTAGGCGAAGACCGGCGACGCATTTATCAGCAGTTGGCCAGCCGTTGGAACAGACTGGATCGCTATAAGGGCCGGGACTTTCCGGTGCGTCGGCAAGCGCTGAGCTACCTGGCTCCCCACAAGCGAACGCGCCGCCTTAGCAAGCTGGCGTTAGCCGCTTCGCTGCTATTGGGCTTGAGCATCGCCACTTTTTCCGAGTACGGCTGGTACGGCTACCCTCGCCACTATGCGGCCGAGCGCGGCAGCCGCCAAACCGTACATCTGGCCGACGGCTCGCGTTTGGAACTGAGCGGCGATACCGAGCTGAATCTGCGGGTCAACCATTGGCGGCGCTCGGTCGAACTGATTAAGGGCGAGGCATTTTTTAGTGTGGCCCACAACCCGCAACAGCCGTTTGAGGTGCAGGCCGGCCATGGCACTATCGTTGATATTGGCACCGAGTTCGACGTGCGCTTGCAAAACCGGCAGGTCGCTGTCGCGGTGCTGGAAGGCGCGGTAAAGATTGTGACGACCGGCAGCCGGGAAATCAGCGCCAATCAAGTACTCGCTTACGATCAGCGCGGCGACTTTCTGGAAAGCCAGGACAAACCGGCCACCGTCACAGCCTGGCTGCGCGGCCAACTGGTGTTCGAAAACCGGCGGTTAGATGAGGTATTAAGCGAGCTGGAACGCTTTCACAATGTCCGCCTGATCTTGGCCGACCCAAACCTGGCCAAACTAAAAGTCAGCGGCACCTTCCATATCGGTAACCTTGATGGCGCGCTGAATGTGATCGCTATGACGCTGCCGGTCAATATTCAGCGGCCTTCGCCGGGACAGGTATTATTGGCCGGACGCTGAGGCCGCCAAGACCACACAGCGCGTTTTCCCCTCCCATAATTTTTGGCGTCTTTTTCGGCTTGGTGCGTTTCATTCTGGAAACCCAAGCAAAAGGAGAAGATGGATGAAGTTTTTAATACAACCGCTATTGTTCGGCGCCTTGTTGGCCTCAGCCTGCGAAGTACGGGCAACCGAAACCACCTACAGCTTTGACATCCCGGCCCAGGAATTGGCGGCGGCGCTGCCGAAACTGGCGGCGCAATCCGGCGTACAAATTTTTTACGCGCACGACAGCGTTGCCGGCCGTAACGGGCCGGCGCTAAAAGGCACCATGACGCTGAACGAGGCACTCAGCCGGCTGTTATCCGCCAGCGGCCTGAGTTTTGCGATTGCCGGCGACGGTTCGGTATCGATCAAGGCGGCGGGCAAGGACGCGACGATGTTACAACCGGTGAACGTTATCGGTCAGACGGTTTACGACGCCACCGATCCCTACAACCCGGATTACAATCGACCCAATGCCACGACGGCCACCAAGACCGATACCCCGATCATGCAGACGCCGGTTTCGATTCAGGTAGTGCCTAAAGCCGTGCTGGCGGACAAACAGTCCATGACCTTGCCCGACGCAGTAAACGGCCATGTCAGCGGCGTATTGGGCCGCACGGGCGGCGGCTTTTTGTACGACAACTTCATCATTCGCGGCCTTGCCGGTTCCGGTTTTGGCGATGCCTACCGCAATGGCTTGTTCAATCGCCAAGACATTTACGATATTGCCAATATCGAGCAGGTGGAGATATTAAAAGGCCCGGCCGCAGTGCTTTACGGCCGTATTGAGCCCGGCGGCTTGGTGAATTATGTGACCAAGAAACCGCTGGATACTGCTTACTATTCTCTGCAACAACAGTTCGGCTCTTACGATCAATATCGCACCTTGGTCGATGCCACCGGACCAATTAATGACGACAAGACGCTGCTTTATCGATTCAATGGCTCTTACACGGACAATCAGTCGTTCCGGGATTTTGTCGGCAACGAGCGCGTGTTTGTGGCACCGGTCGTTACCTGGCGGCCGAATGAAAAGTTCGAAACTAATCTCGAGCTTGAATACAAGCATGACAACTTTAACGCGGATTTCGGCATTCCCGCGATTGGCAACCGCCCGGCAGCCATTCCCTTCGACCGCAGCCTAAAAGATGGCTTTCAGCGCCAAACCGTGGAAAGTACACTGGTGGGCTACGACTGGACTTACCACTTTAACGACGATTGGAAAATTACCCAGCGTTATCTGTTTAAAGATTGGTCGCTAAGCGGTCCGGCCATTTTCAACGGTGGCTTACAGGCTAACAACCGCATTCTGAATCGTTCGGCCTCGGTGGGCGTACAAGATGTAAGGACGCATTCCGGCAATATAGATTTGAACGGCAAATTCGAAATATTGGGCAGCAAGCACAACCTGTTGGTCGGTGTCGACGGCTTCCATGCCACGACCGAGGCCCCGTCCGCAAACGGTTCAGCAGCTTCTATCGATATATACAATCCGGTTTATGGGCAAGTAAACTTTGCCGCTTTGTCGACCTACAACAGATTCTTTTATCGCGAGGAATCGTGGGTGGGCGCATACGCCCAGGACCAGATAACGCTATTTGATAAGCTGCACATTTTGTTGGGCGGTCGCTACGACAACGTCACCACGGGAGCCATTGCCTCGACTGCGTCCCTGGATGCGGCCAAAGCCGGACGGATAGAGCGGGAAGACAACGCTTTTAGCCCGAGAGCAGGTATTCTTTACCAAGTCCAGGATTGGCTGTCGGTTTACGGTAGTTACACGAAATCTTTCAGCGGCAACAATGGCGTGAGCGTCGGCGGCACCAGTTTTGAGCCGCAGATTGGTAAGCAATATGAAATCGGCCTTAAAACGGAGTCACAGGACAAGCGCTTTTCATCGACCCTGGCGTTTTTTCATTTAACCAAGAGCAATCTGCTAACCGACGATCCTAACGAAGCCAATCCTGACTACCAGATTCTGGCCGGCAAAATCCGCAGTAAAGGTATTGAGTTGGATCTGGCTGGGCAAATTACCGAGCAACTGCATTTGTTGGGGACGTATGCCTATACCCAGGTTAATTATGTGCAAAGCTTCAGCGGACTAAAAGGCAATCGCTTGGAGAATGTACCCGAGCACCAGGGCAGCCTGTGGGGTACCTGGCAGTTTACCGATACTTTTAAAGCGGGCTTAGGTGCTGTTGCCGTCGGTAGCCGGCCATGCGACACCGCCAATACCTGCTCGTTGCCCGGCTACGCTCGTGTGGATGCGATGGCGGCGTATAGCCCTCGCATTGGTCAACACAAGCTTACTTTGCAGTTGAACATCAATAATGTTTTGGATAAGGACTATTACGCAAATACGTCGGGTGGACGCCACACCAGCATTCCAGGTTCACCCATCAGCGTATTGGGTTCGTTGAAATATGAGTTCTAAAAGCCGCTAAGGATAAGGATGGACGGAAAACTCCGCGCATCCACCGCCCCAAATCGTTTGGGCTGAGGGCGGGGTTAGTAATGGGCGACAAATGGGGCTATTTGTTAAGCAGGACCGGCTGCACTTCCTTGATGATCACCGGCGACATGGAAAAAAACATCGTCGCCAGCCGGTTTTCTGCAACCCAGGGATAAACATCATTACCCATCCGCACGTTGCCCCCGACCACAAAAGCGGGCCATTTTTGCGCAATGCGGCACTGTTATTCAAAAAACCAAGCGCATCGGCAACATTTGAGACGCGCTGAAACCTTGTCGCTGGTAAAAGCGCTGAGCATGCAGATTATCGGCGTCGGTCAACAAGCTGAGCCGGCGACAGCCATTTTGGCGGGCAAATGCGACCGCGTGTTCCAACAACCGGCTACCAAGACCTAGGCCGCGAACCTCGCTTGACACGACCATATCTTCCAGCCAGGCCACCCGTTCGCCCAGCGCGGTTGAGACGGTGTAAAGCAGATTCACCATACCGACAATTTGGCATTCATGCCGCGCCACCAGAATATGACCGATGTTTGGGTCGGCAATGATGCGCGCCAAGCCCCGATGCTGAGCCGCATAATCGGGCTGGAACTCGGCTTCTTGACTGAATAATTCGCCTAGTAGCAGACAAAGCGCCGGGATGTCGGCCGCATTGGCTAAGCTTATTTCCATCCCCGTCTCCGGCTAAGCATTAAAAGCATTGTGTAACACCCGATTTCGGCGCAAGGTAAAGATTGGTTCGGCATTGAGCAAAACGCTGGGCAACTTAATCCTTAACAGCTTCAACCTGGATGAGCACCTTGACCTCATCGCCCACTGCCGGCACATATTTGTCGATACCAAACTCCGAGCGTTTTATCGTGCCGACCGCATCGGCGCCACAGGTGTACTTTAATCTGATGACATTCATCCCGCAGTAAAAGTGCTCAACGTCCAAATGCACCGGCTTGCTGATGCCGTGCAAGGTCAAAATGCCATCCGCACCGACCAATTTTTCGCCTTGAAAACTGAGCTTGTCAGATTTGAAGGTCATCAGCGGATATTGCCCGCTATCGAAAAACTCCTTGCCACGCAAATGCTCTTCCAACTCCTTCAAACCGGTACTAATAGACGCGGTGTTGACGCTGATGTCTATGCTGCCTTTACCCGCTGCGGTATCCAGCGTCACTTTGCCGCTGGTTTCGTTAAAACGGCCGCGTTGCGTGGAAAAACCCAAATGGCTGATTTCAAAGCTGGGGAAGGTGTGATGGCTATCGATGGTATAGCTATCGGCGGCCAACACGCTAAAACTCAACAGGCCGGCAGCGGTTATGGAGCAAAGTTTTCGAATCATGTCTATCTCCTTTGTGGGTTAAAAAACGAGCGACACTGCATTATTGCAGAGACTTTGTGATAATAGATCAGCTTAACTCTATCACTCTGGCCATTTGCCGCTCTCATGCAACGAATCTATTACTATTACGCGGCCTTGATGGGCTTCTTCGGCCTGTTTTTGTTAATGATGGCTTGGCATACGCTATTGTCACCATCGAACAAGTTGCCCACTGCATTGCTGTTGTTAATCTCGGCCGGACCGCTATTGCTGCCGTTTAAAGGCTTATTAAACCGCAACCTGAAAAGCTGCACCTGGATGTGTTATTTGAGCCTACCGTATTTCGCGCATGGCGCCGCTGAAGCCTATGTCAATCAAATAGAACGGCCTTATGCGCTGCTGGAAGTGTTGTTCAGCCTGCTGCTGTGCTTCGGCGCCGGCCTGTATGTCTACAAAGCGGAAAAAGCCTGAGCACCGGCGGCATGCAAGTCCCGTTACAATTCGAGTTTCAGAACGATCAGACCTTTGCCAGTTTTTTTCCCGGCAATAACGCCGAAATCGTCACGCAATTAAAGGCCCTGGCAGAGAACGGCCAGGAACAGCAAATTTTTATCTGGGGCGATGCCGGCAGCGGGAAAAGCCACTTGTTGCAGGCCTGTTGCCAGCAAGCCAAACTGGCGGGTAAAGACCCGTTCTATCTGGCTTTTGACATCGACCATTTGCCGGCACCGACCTTGTTGGACGGCCTGGAAGATCTGGAATTGGTCTGTTTCGACAATATGCAAGCGCTGGCCGGCCACCTCGACTGGGAACACGCGCTGTTTGCTTTTTATAATACGCATCGGCAGAACAATCATAAATTGCTGCTGGCTGCCGATTGCCCACCAAAGTTTTTGGGCTTTGACTTACCCGACCTGAAAACCCGGATGGCTTGGGGACTGACCTTAAAAATCCAGCCTTTGCGCGACGATCAGTTAATCGAGGCACTGACTTATAAAGCCCATTTTTTGGGCTTCGACATTCCGCCGGCAGTGGGGCGATTTTTGTTGAATCATTATGTTCACGATTTAGCAGCGCTATGGCTGCTCCTGGAAAAAATCGACCGCGCCACCTTGGCCGCGCAACGCAAATTAACCATTCCGTTTTTAAAGCAGATTCTGGCTGAGGAAACATGAGCGCCAAGGTATTGATCGTGGGTGCCGGTGCCATCGGCGGCTTTTACGGTGGCCTGCTGGCTAAGGCTGGCGCGGAAGTCTCAGTGGTGTGCCGCTCCGATTATGATGTCATCAGACAGCATGGGTATCGTATCGAAAGCCATGCTCTGGGCACTTGGCAATTCATGCCTAGCCAGGTATTGCACGATGCCGCGAACTACGATGGTCAAGCCGATTACCTGATTTTATGCAGCAAGGTAACCCCGGACATTGATCGAGTTGCGTTGATTCGCGATGCAGTCGCTCGGCAAACCACCATTGTGCTGATCCAAAACGGTGTCGAGATTGAACAGGAACTGCAACAAGCTTTCCCGGACAATCTGTTAATCAGCGGCTTGGCATTTATTTGCTGTAACCGGCTGGCTCCCGGCGAGATTAGCCACTTGGCTTACGGCAAGTTGATTCTGGGTAATCTGTCAGATAGCCACGAACCTAAAACATCGCATTTGCGCGATTTGTTCCTACAAGCCGGCATCGAATGCGCGATTAGTGAAGATATTGTCGCCAGTCGTTGGCAAAAGTGTGTCTGGAATGCGCCGTTTAATCCGCTATCGGTACTGTCCGGCGGATTGGCAACTCAGGCGATATTGCAGAATCAGGAAAATTTTGTGCGCCGCGTGATGCAGGAAGTCTGCAGTATTGCCGCGGCTTGCGGCCACCCGCTACCGGCCGATATTATCGAAAATCACATTGCTCTGACCCGTGATATGCCACCCTATAAAACTAGCATGCTACTGGATTTCGAACGCGGACAGACCATGGAAACCGAAGCCATTCTCGGCAACGCGGTGCGCGCCGCCCAGCGGCAAGGTTTAGACTGTCCTTGCCTGCAGTCGCTTTATGTATTGATGCAACTCCGGGAGCTGCAAATCCGTTCTAATAGCCTTCTTAGCTAATTCACACAATTGACATTCTGCTTTTTGTTATTTTTCGGTTAGAATGTGAAGATTTTCATTGACCCTGTCTTTGAAGAAGCCGTGTGAATTTCGCCTCAGACCTTGCAAAGCGAAGACCGGCCGCATACTTCGCTAGACTAGCAGCTATGTGATCCACAACCAACCGTGGCAATGGTGCTGGGGTTTAAAAGTTTTTATGTCCATTTTTAGAGTATAACCATGACTGATCTATCGCTTTACAGAAACATCGGCATCTTCGCTCACGTCGATGCCGGTAAAACCACGACCACCGAGCGGATTTTGAAGCTGACCGGAAAAATCCACAAAATCGGTGAAGTTCACGAAGGCGAATCAACCATGGACTTCATGGCTCAGGAAGCCGAGCGCGGTATCACCATTCAGTCAGCGGCCACTACCTGTTCTTGGGCGGGCAGCACCAAGCAATTTGAACCACACCGCTTCAACATCATCGACACCCCGGGCCACGTTGACTTTACTATCGAAGTTTATCGTTCCTTGAAAGTATTGGACGGCGGCATCGGCGTATTCTGCGGTTCCGGCGGCGTCGAACCGCAATCCGAAACCAACTGGCGCTATGCGAACGACTCCAAAGTCTCTCGTATCATTTACGTCAACAAGCTGGACAGATTGGGCGCGGACTTCTACCGCGTCGTCAAGCAAGTCGAAGACGTACTGGGTGCGAAACCGGTCGTCATGACCCTGCCTATCGGCGAAGAAGACAATTTCGTCGGCGTGGTCGATCTGTTGACCCGCAAAGCCTGGGTCTGGGATAACTCTGGCGATCCAATGAAATACGAAATCCAAGATGTACCCGCCAACATGGTTGAGCAGGTCGAAGAATGGCGCGCGAAACTGATCGATTCAGTCGCCGACCAAGATGACGACATCATGGAAAAATATCTGGAAGGCGAAGAGCCCACCATCGAAGAAATCAAACGTTGCATCCGCAAGGGCACCATCGCGATGGATTTCTTCCCGACCTACTGCGGCTCTTCGTTCAAAAACAAAGGCGTGCAATTGGTGTTGGACGGCGTTATCGAATACCTGCCGAATCCTACCGAAGTTAACCCACAGCCTGAAACCGATATCGAAGGCGTGCCAACCGGCGAACACGCGATTGTCGATCCAGAACGTCCGTTCCGCGCGCTGGTTTTCAAAATCATGGACGACCGTTTCGGCGCCTTGAACTTCGTCCGTGTTTATTCCGGCAAGCTGAAAAAAGGCGACTCGGTATTGAACACCTACACCGGCAAAACCGAACGTGTAGGCCGGATGGTGGAAATGCACGCCAACGACCGTAACGAGATCGAAACCGCACAAGCCGGCGACATCGTAGCCTTGATCGGTTTGAAAAACGTGCAAACCGGTCACACCCTGTGCGATCCCGACAAACCGGCCACATTGGAGCCGATGGTATTCCCGGATCCCGTTATCTCCATTGCGATTGCACCGAAAGACAAAGGCAGTAACGAAAAAATGGGTATTGCTCTGGGCAAAATGGTGCAAGAAGACCCCTCCTTCCGCGTTGAAACCGACCAAGAATCCGGCGAAACCATCATCAAAGGTATGGGTGAGCTGCATCTTGACATTAAAGTCGACATCTTGCGCCGTACCCACGGCGTAGACGTCAACGTGGGTAAACCACAGGTGGCTTACCGCGAAACCATTACCCAACGCATCGAAGACAGCTACACCCACAAAAAACAATCGGGCGGTTCCGGTCAATACGCGAAAATCGATTACGTCATCGAGCCAGGCGAAGCAGGCAGCGGTTTCGTATTCGAATCACAAGTGACCGGCGGTAACGTACCTCGCGAATACTGGCCTGCTGTCGAAAAAGGCTTTAAAGCCAGTATCGACAAAGGTGTATTGGCTGGCTTCCCTTGCTTGGACTTCAAAGTCATTCTGACCGACGGTGCTTTCCACGCGGTTGACTCCTCATCCATCGCTTTCGAAATCGCAGCCCGTGCCGCGTACCGTCAATCGATCCCAAAAGGTAGTCCGCAATTGCTGGAGCCGATCATGAAAGTGGACGTATTCACACCGGATGCGCACGTGGGTGACGTAATCGGTGACTTGAACCGCCGTCGCGGCATGATCAAATCGCAAGATGCCGGTGTTACCGGCGTGCGTATCAAAGCTGACGTACCTTTGAGCGATATGTTCGGTTACATTGGCGATTTGCGCACCATGACTTCCGGTCGCGGCCAGTTCTCCATGGAGTTCTCGCATTACACCGCTTGCCCACGCAACGTCGCGGAAGAGGTGATCAAGGAAGTTAAGGAACGTAACAAAGACAAATAAGCATTATACGGGCTGATCTTGTCGGCCCTTATTCTGCTTAATATTGCCGATCAGCCACCTGCCGCGTTAAGCGGCAGGTGCATTTTTAACCATAAAGCTTCCGCCATGCACGGCAGCTTGTTCATTTACCTAACCTTGGAAGAACAATATGGCTTTTGTAATCACCGAAAACTGCATCAAATGCAAATTTACCGACTGCGTTGACGTATGCCCCGTCGATTGCTTTCATGAAGGTCCCAATTTTCTGGTTATCGATCCCGACGAATGTATCGATTGCACCCTCTGTGAACCCGAGTGCCCAGCCAACGCCATCCACGCGGAAGACGAACTGCCCGAGGGCCAAGAATACTTCGCAGCGCTGAACGCGGAACTGGCCAAACAATGGCCTATCATTACGGAAGTGAAAGACTCTCTACCAGACGCCGACGAATGGAATGGCAAACCCGGTAAATTTGCGTTGTTGGAAAAGTAAGAACCGCCATTGATTAATGAAATACCGAGCCCATGCCCTTCCGGCATGGGCTCAACCCAGCGTTAAAGCACTCGCTAGTCACTAGCACTTAATCCCGCAAGTTAGCGATAGTATTTCGTGGTTACGCACTACGACCCTCGTGTTTTCGCCATTGAAAAGATGTAGTCATTGGATTGCACTTTGCTCGCGTTAGGTTGTTCGCTGCAACCTCTCTGACTTGCTCTCCCGCCAGACCGCCCAGAACCACCCGTGCTTCTGCCGGCTCGCTGCGCGTCACTCTAACTCCACCCGCATTTCCGCGGAACACTGTATTTTTAGGGCTGCTCTTAACATCCCGCCAAGATTACATTATTAGCAGTTAATAATTCACCTCGACACTAGCTACGGCGTCACTTACAGTGGCGGTACTTTTACCACCATTTATGCCCCCTTCCGATCCCATTCTCCATCTGACTGCTTGGTACTTCTCCCGTTAGTTTTATTGGTTTAATGTTGTTTCCCGTCATTCAGGTGCCGAGATCACCGCCATTGACCTCGCTAAATGCGGACCCGAATAACTGCGGGGGTGGTATCGATTGTCAGAGCATTTTCATCCGACCCAAAACCCATCATGGCGAGAAATCAAGCAAAGCATCCACAAAACCCCTAAGATCAAAGCATCCCCGCTAACTGTTCTAATTCCGTCATGAAAAACCACCACCGATTACTGCTGAGTTTAGTGCTGGGCGCGTGCGCCGGACTGGTCTGCCACGGCTTTGCCGATAGCGAGGCATTGCAAATCTTTAACCGCTACTTGATGGAACCCATCGGCCAAATCTTCTTGCGGCTGATCTTCATGATCGTGGTGCCGATGGTGATGAGTGGTTTGATGTTGGGGGTGTACCAGCTCAGTAATCATCACGGTTTGGCGCGGGTGGCCCAGCGCACTTTGTTTTTTACCCTATTGGCCAGTTCGGCATCGGTAGCGGTGGGGATTTCGCTGGTCAATCTGGCGCAACCGGGCGTTGGTTTGGATATTTCGCAGATGTTGGGCGATAGCAGCGGCGTGAATAAAATCCAGCAAAACGTCGCCCAAGCCAAGCCGGTGGTTCAATCTTTGTTGGAGATCATTCCCAAAAATCCGTTCGCCAGTGCCACTCAAGCACTGGAAGGCGAGATGTTGTCTTTGATGTTCTTTTCCTTGGCCTTCGGCGCGGCGCTGGCGGCGACCAATGGCGACAAGCCGTCACGTTGGGTTGGCTTATTGGAAGAAACCTATGCCGCCTGCTTGTTGATCGTCGATACCGCGATGAAACTGGCGCCGATTGCGGTGTTTGCGCTGGTGTTTCAATCGACTTTCAAATTCGGGCATCACATATTGTTTTCCTTGGGGTTTTACGTGCTGGTAGTGGTGACGGGTCTGCTACTACAGCAAGTGGTGGTGTACAGCATGCTGTTGCGCTTTTTTACCCGGATCAAACCGCTGAGTTTTTTTCGGCAATGCCGGGATGTCTATCTCTACGCCTTTGCCACAGCGTCGTCGAATGCCACCTTGCCGCGCTCGCTGGAACTGGCGGAACACGATTTAAAACTCAGGCCGGAAGTTGCGCGGTTTGTATTGACAATAGGTTCCACCGCCAACCAGAACGGCACGGCCTTGTTCGAAGGCATTACCGTGCTGTTTCTGGCACAGGTGTATGGTGTCGATTTATCGCTAGCGCAGCAGGTGCAAGTGGTGTTGATGTCGATATTGGCCGGCATCGGCACAGCCGGGGTGCCGGGCGGCTCCTTGCCCTTGATTATGATTTTGACCCAACAGGTCGGGATTCCGGCTGAGGGCATGGGTTTGATTTTGGGCGTGGACCGCTTCCTGGATATGTGCCGCACGACTTTAAATGTTAGCGGCGATTTGGTGATTGCAGCCTTGGTCGACCAACCCGAACAGCAGCGAACCTAACAAACCAACTGTGTCATATCGCGCATAGGATTGGCCATATGCCTTAGTTTTTAGCCCCAATTCAACGACCCCGGCTACCCGAGCACCCCATATTGCCGGCATTTCGCCACCATGGCATGCAGCTTGCAGAAAATCGGGTTCTCGCATGAATTCGATTTGGCATGACACAACCACACAACGCCGTCACCAGTCAGGAATTGGCCGATTTTTTTAACGCCAGCCACCCGCAACTGCAAAAATATCTGTATTGGCAGGTCCGCTCGCGGGAAGTGGCCGAGGAACTGGCGCAGGAAACCTATCTGCGGTTTTTGAAACAAGAGCCCCTGCAAATTCTGGATTTGAATGCGTTCATGTTTACCATCGCCGCCAATCTGGCGCGAGACCATCTGCGCGGCATCAAACGCCAGCAACATCGCGAGATGGTAGCGCTGGATACCGACATCGCCGACTCGAACCCCCACACCGAAGACATCGTTGCCAGGCAATGTCTGGGAGAACAATTACAACAAGCCATCGCCAGCTTGCCGGACAGAACCAGGGAAATTTTTCTGTTATACCGCGCCGACGAACTGAGCTACAAACAGATCGCCGCGCGATTGGATATTTCCGAACGCACCGTCGAATACCATCTGCGACAAGCGCTGCTGCTGTGCCGGCGTTTTTTGACCAATACTTAGCGCCGTTTAAATAGCACTCGGCGTAGCCGCTCCCCATTCAAGTATCCCATGCTGAAGATATACCCGGTCGAACCGTCTCGGGCTTTGCTTTACAATCGCGCTCAACCGAACTTTTAGCCGCTGACTACCCCGGAGTCCCGCCATTCACCCAATCGAATCATCCTCCGCCTCCGACCGCCCCTTTACCGAAGCCAATGCCTGGTTCTTTCGGCTGCGTGCGGACGATGTCGGCGCCGCCGAGCGGGAACGGTTTGCCGCATGGCTGGCCGCCAGCCCCTTGCATGCCGAGGCCTGGGATACGGTGCAAGCGTTGTTCGCGGATTTGGAAGCCCCGGCCAAGGCCGTTCGCCGGCAAACCGCGGCACCCTTGACGGCCAAGCGTCCTCGACGCCGGCGAACCGCTAGCATGGCAACGGCCGTGGCCGCTTGTGCGGGCTTGATCGCCGTGCTCCCGCAATCGACACTTCTGCAAAACCTGCAAAGCGATTATCACACCGCCACCGGCGAACAGCGCCTAGTCACGTTGACCGACGGCTCGCGGTTGCTGCTGAATACCGACAGCGCGGTTGGCATCGAAATGACCGCCGCTGAACGCCGGGTTACGCTGCTGCGCGGCGAAGCGTTTTTCGAAGTGGCGCGCGCGCCGCAACGGCCGTTTTGGGTGGTGGCCGGCGACGCCCGCGCCCGAGTCACCGGCACCGCGTTCAGCGTCGGTCGCCGTTCGGAAAATGTTGCCGTCACCGTCACCGTCACCGTCGCCGAGGGCCGAGTGGAAACCAGCACCGAAAGCCATCCCGAACAGATCACACCCTTGACGCCCGGCGAATCGGCGCATTATAGAGGGGCCCGGCTCTCCGCCAAGCAAACGGCCGACATACCGCGCGAATTGGCCTGGCGCCAAGGCCAAATGGTCTTCGTGCAAGCGCCTTTGACCGAGGTGGTGGCGCAAATCAATCGTTATCGCCCCGGCCGTTTGATCGTCACAGACCGGCAGCTGGAGAATCGGCCGATCACGGCGGTGTTTAATATCGACAAGTTGGACGACGCGGTATCCGCACTGGAGCAAACCTTCGGCATTCGGGCCCGGCGTATTGCCGATTATTGGGTGTTGCTAGGGTAAAGTTAGAGTGTGTCCGGCCAAAGTCTGGCCGTATGAATAATGGCAAGCACATGAATGTCCTTATCCTGGACACGGTAAACAACAATGAACGGAAAATGCGTAATGATCAGTTCTCGGGTGCCGTCGATACGGCCCGGACGGCCCATGAAAGGATTTGCGAGTAAGCTATTCAGCGTGTCGTGAATTTTGGTAATAATTCGTGTTGCAGCATTGCGGTTGTCTTGAGCCACAAAGTCGTATATCTCGCTCAAATCGGTCTTGGCTCGCCGGGTATAGCGGAGTCTCATTTCATTGATGGCAACGAATGTTGTTCAAAAAACGCGGCCATTTCCGCGTCGTCAACGAATTCTCCACGGTCCGCTTGAGCAAGCCCTTCCTTGATTTTATCCAGCATGCCATTTTCCCACGCAATGAAATTGCCGATGGCTTGATTCGCTAGCTCCGTTTCATCTCGATGAGTTTGCTTGGCAAGCGCGCTCAATTGGGCTTTTAGTTCGGGACTTACTTGTAAGGTAACAGGCATGGCGGCTTCTTCCGTTGTTCGAAAAACATCGTGAATACCAGTTTAATGACTCGCGTTTCTTAACACAATAAACACAGCATGGCGTAGAGGTGAAATATTTTTAATTTTGCCTAGGGATATGCGCTAAGCCATCGTCCTTGATGGTTAATGGGCCGAATTGCCCAGCAACCCTGACGACGATTTATCTTGCGGAGATGCAAATGCCTGATCAAACACCTATCGCCACCCGCTTGCCACGGCGCAAATTCAAGACACCTGCGCGACTGCCCGGCGGCCTGTTGCTACTTTCGCTGGCGGCATCCCATGCCGCGCTTGGTGTAGAACCTGCCCCGACAGCCCCGGCCGAGCAAACGGCCGACTACCGGATTCGCTCGCAAGCTCTGGACAAGGCCTTGGTAGAGTTTTCGCTAAAATCCGGTATTCAAGTGGTAGCCGACGGCAAATTGACCGCCGGCGTTACCTCCCCTGGTGTATCCGGCCATTATGCGCCGGAGCAGGCTTTACGAAAATTGCTGGCGGGCACCGGCGTGGCGGTGCAATCCAGCCGCAACGGCACCGTGACTTTGGAAAAAGCCGCCGCACCCGAACCGCAGTCTGGTGCCAATACCTTGCCGACGGTGACGGTGGCCGGTACGGCTGCGTATGACCTCACCGATCCTTATAGCCGCGACTACAATCGTCCCATCGCCAGCACCGCGACCAAAACCGATACCCCGATCATGGAAACGCCGATGTCAATCCAAGTGATTCCCCGCGCCGTGATGGACGATCAACAAGCGATTTCGGTCGGCGATGCCTTAAAAAATGTCAGCGGTGTGCAATCGGGGGGCTATAGTTTTTACGATAACGCCACGATCCGCGGCTTCGATGCCGGGCAAAGCACCTACCGCAACGGGCTGCGCCAACCCTATATTACCCATCTGGAAACCGCCAATCTGGATCGGGTGGAGGTGCTGAAGGGGCCGGCATCGATCTTATTCGGTCGCATCGAACCCGGCGGCTTGGTCAACCTGGCCCCCAAGCGTCCGCTCGATACGCCTTATTATTCCGTACAACAACAGTTCGGCTCATACGACCTCTACCGCACCACGGTCGATGCGACGGGACCGATATTGGCGGATAAGTCGCTGTTATACCGGATGAATATCGCTTACAAAGACAACGATACCTTTCGGGATTTCGCGCATCAGGAGCATGTATTTGTAGCGCCTTCGCTAAGCTGGCGTCCCAACGACCGTTTCGAAACCAATCTCGACATCGAATATCAGCACGATACCTGGGTGGAAGACGGTAGCGATAGCGGCATACCGGCAATCGGCAACCGTCCGGCCAATCTTCCAATCAATCGTTATCTGGGCGATGCGGTGTTCAATCGCCAAAACCCGAATACTCAGGACAAGGTGCTGTTGGGTTTCGATTGGTCCTATCAGTTCAACCCAGACTGGAAACTGAAAAACCGCTTCCAATACATCGACGCGCAATACCATCAATCGATACTGTGGGCGGATAGCCTGGCGGCCGACAATCAGACGCTTTCTCGCGGTTTGTGGCATACACCGATACACCGGATGACCTACAGCACCAATCTGGATTTGACCGGCAAGTTCGATACCGGATTTGCCCACCACGACGTACTGGTCGGCTTCGATTTAAATCGCTTTAACAGTCAGGACGGCGGCGGATTTTCGGGCTATGCCGATACTTATACGGACTTGGACATCGACATCAACAACCCGGCGTACGGCGTCGATCTGTCGGCGCTGACCGGTGCGAAGAACTTTTACTATAAATCTCAGGATAACTGGTACGGCGTCTATTTTCAGGACCAGATAACCCTGTGGGACAAACTGCATATTCTGGGCGGCGGCCGGCACGATTGGGCCGAAAACGGCTCTGGCGATAGAAACGCTTTGGGCGATCCGGCAACTTCGCACGACGCTATTCAAATGCAAAATACCCGTAGCGAATTTTTCAGCCCACGGGTCGGCATACTCTACCAACCCTGGCAGTGGCTGGCGCTTTACGGCAATTACGTCGAATCGATCGGCAGCAATAACGGCGGCCTTTCCGCTTCCGGCCAACCGTTCGGACCGCAGACCGCTACACAATTCGAAGGCGGCATCAAAACCGAGTTTTTCGATGGCCGGCTGAGTTCGACGTTGGCGTATTACCATATAACCAAGCAAAATACGCTGGCGACCAACCCGAATAATCCCCTATACAGTGTTGCCGTCGGCGAAGCCCGCAGCCGTGGTGTGGAGCTCGACGTAACCGGCAGAGTGACCGAGAACTTAAGTTTGATCGGCACTTATGCCTATACCGATACCAAAATCACCAAGGATTCGGCGGCGATCTATGATGCTGACGGCAACGCCATTGCCACGAACTCGGGCAACACCGGCCACCAACTGCCCACGGCACCGCGCCATTCTGGCAGTCTGTGGGCCAAATATGACATAGACAACGGCCTTTTGCGGGGCTTGAACTTCGGTACCGGCGTTTATGTCCGCGGCCAACGGCAGGGCGACAACGCCAACAGCTTTCAATTGCCCGGTTATGCGCGTTGGGATGCCAGCATTAGTTACAGTTTCAAACACGGTGGCACCAAAATCACCCCGCAACTCAATGTCTACAACTTACTCGACAAAACCTATTACGACCATTCCAGCAATCGGCTGAATATTCGCCCCGGCGAACCGTTGACGTTTCTGGGTTCGGTGCGGGTGGAGTTTTGATGCCGCACGCCATAGCGGCTCGGGGCTTCCAACCCCGATCCAAAAATTTTTAGGCTAGCCCGGTGGGAATTTCACTGTCTGATACGTCTTATCCGCTAATGGCCGGCACTTTGCCGGCTTGAAATGGAAACCCTGGAGCCGCTATGAAAATCCGCCCCTTTTGGGTAGTTGTGCACCGTTATGCCGGTTTGGCGATGACGGTGTTTTTGATCATCGTCGGTTTGACCGGCAGTCTATTGGCGTTTTATAGCGAACTGGAGCATTTGATCAGTCCGCAGCTATCTGCGCCCGCTTCGGATTTACCGCGCTTGAGTCCGCCTTTGCTAAAAGCCAAGGCCGAATTGTTGGTGCCGCAGGGTAATGTTGTTTCAATATGGCTGGAACACGATGCCGCGCATCTCGATGTGGTGCCTCTTACCAATGCGGCCAACGGTAAGCCTTACGAACTCGGCTTCACCCAGCTGATTCTTGATCCCTACACCGGCGAAGAACTGGGTCGCCGCACTTGGGGCGCGATTTCCGAAGGCTGGATCAACCTGATGCCCTTTGTCTACAAGTTGCATTATGCCCTGGCGCTGGATGAAATCGGCGGCTGGATTTTAGGCATTACCGCGCTGGTGTGGACGTTGGATTGTTTTGTGGGTTTTTATCTGACGCTGCCCGTTGCAAAACGACACACCTCGCCGGCTGCCCACGGAAAGCCGCGTTCGTTTTGGCAACGCTGGGCGCCGGCCTGGAAAATCAAAGCGCGCGGTTCCCGCTTCCGCATAAACTTTGATTTGCATCGTGCCGGTGGTTTGTGGGTGTGGGCCATGCTGTTGGTGTTCGCCTGGTCCAGCGTTTATATGAATCTGGCGGATACTGTTTACGCGCCGGTCACCCGTGCGGTATTCACCGATTATCACGAGCCGTGGATCGATTTTCCTGATCTTGACAAACCGCTTGAGCAACCGCCCGTCGCTTGGGCAGACGCTTACCGGATAGCCGTCGAGCAGATGGAGCAAGCGGCGCTTGCGCAAGGATTTGTGATTCAGTCACCGTCAGGCTTTCGCTACAACCCCGCCAAAGGGTTTTATGTTTATCAGGTGCGCACTAGCCTGGATATACAGGACAAGCACGGTACCACCCGCTTGGTAATCGACGCCACTACCGGTGCTGAAAAATTGCTGTTACTGCCCCGCGGCCAGTATGCCGGCAACACAGTGACTAACTGGTTGGGGGCCTTGCACATGGCTAACGTGTTCGGCATGCCTTACCGGATTTTTGTGTGCGTATTGGGTTTGGCGATAGTGATGCTATCAGTAACCGGAGTAGTCATCTGGCTGAAAAAGCGCCGGGCCAGACTGCAAAAAGCGGTGTTGCAGGATTAAGTTTAAGAGACCGATGCCAGCGAGTAAATTATGGTTCTCGCTGGCGCCCGCCATCGCATAAGCCTCACCATCGATTAACTGATGCTTGATGTCGGACTCAAGTTCGCCCTGAAGATATTCTTCCGGGCTAATTCTGCGTTGGGTTTGCGGTAATGCCATGGCTGAAAGCGGATTTAAAACGGTGCGATGCACCATAGTCGATAGCCGGCTTGGCAGTCAAGCATCCCGGTGCCCACTGGTAATAACGCACTTGCAGCCATCAGCGTGGCCCTGTATCGTTGCAGGAACCCTAATTCTTGCTTGTTGACTTTACATGTCCGATTCCGCTCCCAACAAATTGATCCTGGTCGACGGCTCGTCGTTTCTGTTTCGCGCCTTTCATGCCGTACCACCGTTGACCAATGCCCAGGGCGAGCCGACTAACGCTGTTTACGGCGTGTCCAATATGCTGCGCAAGCTGATCAACGATTACAACACGCCCTATATCACCGTGGTATTCGATGCGCCGGGCAAGACTTTCCGCCACGAGTTGTACGATCAATACAAAGCGCATCGGCCATCGATGCCGGACGACTTGCGCGTGCAGATTGCGCCCTTGCACGATTTGATTCGTTCCTTGGGTTTACCACTGATTATCGAACATGGTGTCGAAGCGGATGACGTGCTGGGCAGTCTGGCGCAAAACGCGGCGCGCCAAGGCTTTGAAGTGATCATTTCCACCGGCGACAAGGACATGGCGCAGCTGGTCAACGAGCAAATCACGCTGGAAAACACCATGACCAACACCCGCATGGACATCCAGGGTGTGCAGGACAAATTCGGCGTGAAGCCGGAGCAAATCATCGATTATCTGGCGCTGATGGGCGATGCGGTGGATAACATTCCCGGCGTGCCGAAAGTGGGTCCGAAAACCGCCGCCAAGTGGTTGCAGGAATACGGTACGCTTGACAACTTGATCGCCCGCGCCGACGAGATCAAAGGCAAAATCGGCGACAACTTGCGCGAGGCCTTGGGCCAACTGCCGCTATCGCGCGAATTGACCACGATTAAGTGCGACGTGGCCTTGCATTACAGTCTGGAAGATTTGAAGCGCAAGGAGCCGGACATGGCCGCGCTGAAAAATCAGTTGGGCCATTTGGGTTTCAGCAGTTGGTTGAAGACCTTGAACGGCGACGGCTCGACCCCCTCTCCAGCGGGAGAGGGAGGGGTGAGGGGGCAAGCAAAAAACGATTCTTCGGAATCCTCAGCCCAGCTCTCTCCCGCTGGAGAGAAGGAGCCGACAGCTGCGTTAGCAAGGGATTACCAAACCATCCTGACCCAAGCCGATTTCAATACTTGGCTGAACAAGCTGCAAAAAGCCGAACTTTTTGCCTTCGACACCGAAACCACCAGTTTAAATTACAGCGACGCGCAAATCGTCGGCGTGTCGTTTGCGGTAGACGCCGGCCAGGCCGCTTATCTGCCGGTGGCGCACGATTATCCTGGTGCGCCAGTCCAGCTCGACCGGCAAACCGTTTTAGACGCCTTGAAACCCTTACTCGAAGACCCAAAAAAAGCCAAGCTGGGCCAAAACCTGAAATACGACAGCCATGTGTTGGTCAATCACGGCATCGCACTACGCGGCATCCAGCACGACACCATGCTGGAATCGTATGTGCTGAACAGCACCGCGACCAAACACAATATGGATGATCTGGCCAAGCATTACCTGGGGGTGGATACCATTCATTTCGAAGACGTGGCCGGCAAGGGCGCCAAGCAGATCGGCTTCGCCGAAGTGGCTATCGAGCAAGCCAGCGAATATGCCGCCGAGGATGCCGACATCACCTTGCGCCTGCATCAAACCCTGTCCGCGCAATTGCAACAACACCCTCGTTTGTGGGAGTTGTATAACGAAATCGAAGTGCCGCTGATCGGCGTGTTGGCGCGCATCGAGGAAAACGGCGTGTTGATCGACAGTGCAATGCTGGCCCAGCAAAGTCTGGAGTTGGCGAACCGGATGATAGGCATCGAACAGCAAGCTCACGACCTGGCCGGCTCGGCGTTCAACCTGGGTTCGCCCAAGCAGATTCAAGAAATATTGTACGACCGCTTGAACTTGCCGGTGTTAAAGAAAACCCCGAAAGGTCAGCCTTCCACCGACGAATCGGTATTGCAGGAACTGGCGGTGGATTATGCTTTGCCCCGGTTGATTTTGGATTTTCGCAGCATGAGCAAGCTGAAATCCACGTATACCGACAAATTGCCGCAGCAGATCAATGATCGCACCGGCCGGGTGCATACCTCCTATCATCAAGCGGTGGCCGCGACCGGCCGTTTGTCCTCGTCCGACCCCAATCTGCAAAACATCCCGATTCGTAGCGAGGAAGGTCGCAAAATTCGGCAGGCTTTTATCGCCCCGCCCGGCTATAAAATTGTCGCCGCCGACTATTCGCAGATCGAACTGCGCATCATGGCCCATCTATCCGGCGATGCCGGCCTGCTGGCGGCGTTTTCGCAAGGTGTGGACGTGCATCGCGCGACGGCGGCGGAAGTATTCGAAGTGGAACTGGATCAGGTGACTCACGATTTGCGCCGTTCGGCCAAGGCCATCAATTTTGGTTTGATTTACGGCATGTCGGCGTTTGGACTGGCTCAGCAATTGGGCTTGCCGCGCAACCAAGCCCAGGCGTATATCGATCTGTACTTCAGCCGTTATCCCGGCGTGAAGCAATATATGGACAACACCCGGGAACTGGCCAAGCAGCAAGGCTATGTCGAAACCATTTTCGGCCGGCGTTTGTATTTGCCGGAGATCAACTCCCGCAACGCCGCGATGCGCCAGTACGCCGAGCGCACCGCGATCAACGCGCCAATGCAAGGTACAGCCGCCGACATCATCAAGCGGGCGATGCTGGCTTGCGACGCCTGGATAGGTGCAGACAATCCGGACGTAAAAATGATCATGCAGGTACACGACGAATTGGTGTTCGAAGTAGCCGAAGTGCGCTTGACCGAACATATGGAAACCATCCGCGGCATCATGTCCGGCGCCGCCGAGCTGCATGTACCCTTGCTGGTGGAAGTGGGTAGCGGCGAGAATTGGGACGAAGCGCATTGAGCATTGCTGAGGCTGTCGGGCCATGAAATTCAAGTTCTGGGGAGTGCGCGGCTCGATTGCCACGCCGGGGCCAAGCACGGTTAAATACGGCGGTAACACCACCTGTATCGAAGTCACCAGCAGTGCCGGCGATTTAATCATTCTGGATGCAGGCACCGGCATCCACGCACTGGCGCAAAGCTTGCCCCAACAAGCGTTGACAGCGCATATCCTGATTACCCATACCCATTGGGATCACATCCAGGGTTTGCCGTTTTTCCTGCCGATGTTCAAAGCCGGCAATATCATCAACATCTACGGCGGCCTGGAACCTTTGACGCATCAAGGCATCGAGCGGGCGATGCATGTGCAGTTGCAGCACAGTTACTTCCCGATCAGCGAAGCGCAGTTAAAGGCCGAGGTGCGTTATTTCACACTGAAAGCCGGCGCGCCGATTACCGTGGGTAGCGTACGGGTGACGCCAACGGTACTGAATCATCCGGTTTACAACTTTGGTTATCGTCTGGATGACGCTGACGGCAGCTCCTTGTTTTTCACCGGCGATTACGAGCCGCAGCTTAATCCTTATCAGCCCGATCATCCCGGCTACCCGGCCATGCAGGAATTAATAGAACAAAAGCACGAAGAGGTGATTGCGGCGATGGCAGGTGTCGATGCGTTGATTATGGACAGCTCCTACACCGACGCCGAATACGCCAACCGGCATGGCTGGGGCCACGGTACTTATCGTTCGGCGATGAATTTCGCGGCCCAGGCGGGCGCTAAACGCTTATTTTTGACGCACCACGAGCCGACGCGGAGTGATGCAGATTTGGAGGCGATTTTTGCATCGCTTTTGCAGACTGGTGAGGTTTCGGTTTGTTTGGCTCGGGAGGGGGAGGAGTTTGAGTTGTTGGATGACTCTGGTCAGTCCGAATAAGTTAGGTCTGATTTTGCTGGAGTTTGGTTTTTTTGTGTCGCTGGCGCGACGGGTTATTTGTAAGTCGGGGCTCGGCCCGACAGCCGAGATACTTTCGCTACGAAAACCATCCCTGGTTTTTGCCCTTCGGGCCAGCCTGACGGCTGTTCAAATTCGCTCCCGGCGAATTTGTGCTTCGCCAAAAGAAAGTATCCAAAGAAAAGGCCACCCGGATGCCGCTTATTCCCTGTGCTCCTCGCTTTTGAACGGGGTCGCCGAAAGAGGCTTCCTGCCCCTTCGGCAACGCGATGCATCCATGCATCGCCCCTACGGGCTGCTCCGTTCAAAAGCTGCGGTGCTCGGCGCGGTATACGGGAGAAAACCGTACCTCGCTTTGGATGTTATTTAGTATTTCCTCGTTCCCACGCGCCGCGTGGGAACGCAGACTATCCGCGCCAGCGGTAACATACGACAAAGCAAGCAAACGAGGTCAAACCCATGGGCCGCAGTCGTTACCGCATTCTCCAATCCCAGCAGCCGCATTTCATAACCTGTACCGTACTTAACTGGATACCGTTATTCACGCGCCCGGCTACCGTGCAAATCGTGCTGGACGCCTTGATTTACCGTCAACAGCAGCACAATTGGCGAATTTACGGCTACGTCATTTTGGAAAATCACTTGCATTTGCTGGTACAAGTTGACGATTTATCCCATCAATTGGCCCACTTCAAATTATACACCGCGCGCCAGCTGATCGATTATTTGCAAGCCATTAACGCCGAGCGCTTATTGAAGCAATTGAACTGGTTTCGCAAGGCTCATAAAACCGACCGGGATTATCAGTTGTGGGAAGAAGGTAGTCATCCGCAGTTGATCGACAACCCCGACGTCTTGCGGCAGAAATTAGACTATATCCACCTGAATCCGGTCAAACGCGGCTATGTCGATTTACCGGAGCATTGGCGGTATTCGAGTGCCCGGAATTATGCGGGGCAGGATGGATTGTTGCCGGTTTATCGGGATTGGTTTTAGCTGACCGCAGCGCGGCTGGTTTGCATTCCCACGCGGCGCGTGGGAACGAGATAATACCGTTGATCGGCTCAACGGATGGACAGGAGTCAACGCCTCCGCCGTTGGCAATGCGGCAAATGATAAAACCTGGAGATTATCCGCATGAAAAATAATAATGCGTTAATGCAAGACCTGGCCCCTATTGCGCGTGATAACGGTAATTGATGGAGTTTTATATGATTTTGAATAGTTTGAAAATACAGCGCAATGCCTGTTGGTTATTGCGCCTTGCAGCCTTCTGTTTCACCTTATTGTCATGCCAAAACAGCTTGGCAGAAACTAATCCCGAGCCTGTTTTCGAGTTGACGCATACCTGGGGCGGCGTTCCTACTTCCGTTATCAAAATATATCCCGATGGCAAAGTCCATTTTCACCGCAACAAAACTGATTTTGGTAGTGAATCCGAAGACCGCTATGCACAGATGACAGCAGAGCAGTTGAATGAACTGGTGGATGTATTTTTATCGCTTCCATTTGATGCCTCAAAAAAGCTTGAGCGGGCAAAGGAAAGTGTAAGTGTACCTTGGCGTGTTTTTATCGCCTATAAAGATAAATTCATTAATATTACTATTCAAGACTCTATTTTTTTTCAATTTTTTGAAAAAAAAATGAGTAAATATAGCAATCTAAAACAATTGCTTTGCGGTGAAAACAATCAAGATGAATGTGGCACCAATGTATCCAATATACCCGATGATTTACAGGGCCTTAGAAAATACATGGAACCATGAAGCTTACTTTAAATTTTAACTTACATACAAACAGCGGAAAACTATGACAACGGTAACCGATGACCAAAAAGGCCAACTCATTAAATCCAGCTGGTTTTACCCGATGGAGACTAAAGGATTGACACTTATCTATAGCATCGTAGCCCCGATTAGCGAAGCGTAATCGGGGGGATGTGAGTCTTGCGTACGATTACGCTCCGCTAATCGTACCTACGGGGTATCGTGAAATCGGGATGGTTTTGTTCCCGTATGCCGCGCCGAGCACCGGAGCTTTTGAGCGGAATAGCCCGCAGGGGCGATGCAGGGATGCATCGCGTTGCCGAAGGGGCAGGAAGCCCCTTTCGGCAACCCCGTTCAAAAGCGAGGAGCGGAGGATCAAAGCGGCATCCGGGTGTCTTTTCTTTTGGATACTTTTCTTTGGACAAGCAAAGAAAAGTATCTCGGTTGTCGGTCCAAGAACCGACATTAAATCAAGCCGTCGCGCCAGCGACACAAAAATCCTACCCAGCATCAGACCGATTAACAGCCACCCTCTGATACCCCCTCTTAATCGCCAACGCCAACTCATGCACCGCCATCGCATAGTGCGTGCTCTGGTTGTAGCGGGTAATCGCATAAAAGTTAGGATGTCCCAGCAAGTATTCGTCTTTGCTTTGATGCCTGAGCAACAACAGCCGCAACGGATAATCGCAAGCACATGTGTCAGCCGGTTCCACACCTGCTTTAACCAAGGTATCCAAAGAATAAGCATGGTCCGCGCCGGGTTCCAGGCTGTCGATGCCATGGAAGCTGCCGCGTGTGGCCGAGACGATGGGTTGACCGGCTTGCCAGCCGTGCTGAGCAAAATAATTGGCCACGCTGCCGATCACGTCCTCCGGATTCCACAGGTCGCGGCGGCCGTCGCCGTTAAAGTCCACCGCCCATTGCAAAAAACTGCCGGGCATGAATTGGCCCAGGCCCATTGCGCCGGCGAAGGAGCCGACCGGTTTGCCGGGGTCCAGGCCCTCGCTACGGCTCATCACCAGAAAATTTTCCAGTTCGCTGCGGAAATATTCGCCACGCCGCTGGTAGTCAAAGCCCAAGGTCGTTAGCGCGTCGATGATTCTATGGTTGCCGACGAAGCTGCCGAAAGTGGTTTCCACGGCCATGATGCCCAGGATGTATTCGGCCGGCACGCCGTATTGCTGGCTGGCGCGTTGCAGCGTTGCATGATGCTGTTGCCAGAAGCTGATGCCGGCGTTGATATGCCGGTCGTCCAGAAATTGCGCGCGGTAGCGGGTCCAGCCGCCTTTGCTGGTTTTACCTTTCATGCCCTGATCGGATTTGGCCAGATAATCCAACGTCCATTGCTTGCGTTTGGCTTGCGAGAACAGGCCTTGCAGATATTCGCGGTTAAAGCCGTGCTTTTGCACCATCTGTTCGATGAACTGGTTCAAAGCCGGATAGCCGGCGTAATCACCGGTGACGGCTGTAGCGTGATAGCCGCCGACGCTGGCGAACGGCCGTAAGTCCGGCGTGGCTTGGCGCGACTGGTTGGGCGCGGTTTGTTGGGTGGGTGTGCGGACGCGAGTATTGGCTTTATCGCCGGCGGGCGGCTGCGAGGCGCAGCCCGCCAAAAGTGTTATTAACAGTGCCGAACCGGCGTTTTGTAGCGAGACTTTACTAGTACTAAATGTATACAAGCGAGTTATATCCAGGGCTATTTAAAAAGACTGCCTCCCTCGTCGTCGTTTTCGGCCAGGGTCATGCCGGCGGTTTCGAAGTTGACGTTCTCGGCCCCCAGTTTAATCATCAGGCGCACCTCGTTGCGGGAGTCGGCAGCGTGCAAGGCGTCATCGTAACCAATTTTACCCGCCGTATACAGATCGTAAAGCGCTTGGTCGAAAGTCTGCATGCCATGCTCGCGGGAGCTTTTCATCAGTTCTTTTAATTTGTGTACTTCGCCCTTGCGGATCATGTCTGATGCCAGCGGGGTATTCAGCAAAATCTCAATAGCCGGGTAGCGGCCCTTGCCGTCGGCGCGCTGAATCAATTGTTGGGCGACAATACCGCGCAAGTTCAAAGACAAATCCATGAACAGCTGGCTGTGCATTTCTTCCGGGAAAAAATGCAGGATACGGTCGATAGCCTGGTTGGCATTATTGGCGTGCAAGGTGCAAACGCACAGGTGGCCGGTTTCCGCGAAGGTGATGGCGTGTTGCATGGTTTCCCGGCTCCTGACCTCACCGATCAGAATCACATCCGGCGCTTGCCGCAGGGTGTTTTTTAAAGCCACTTCGAACGATTCGGTATCCAGGCCCACTTCGCGCTGGGTAATGATGCAGCCCTTGTGCGGATGGATAAACTCGATAGGGTCTTCAATGGAAATGATGTGGCCGCTGCTGTTTTCGTTGCGGTGCCGAATCAAAGCCGCCAGCGAAGTGGATTTACCGGTACCGGTGGCACCGACAAACATCACCAAACCGCGCTTGTACATGATCAGTTCTTTCAACACCGGCGGCAGATGCAATTCCTCGGCGCTGGGGATGGTGGTTTCGATGCGCCGTAACACCATGCCGGCCGAGTCGCGTTGGGTGAAGGCGCTGACCCGGAACCGGCCCAAACTGTGGGCGCTTAAGGCAAACTGGCATTCGTGAGTGTTTTCAAACTCGTCCCGTTGGCGCTGCGACATAATGCTGAGCACCAGCATCATGGTCTGTTCGCTGGTTAAAACGGTTTTCGACACTTCGACGACCTTGCCGTTGACTTTCATCGACGGCGGCCGGCCGGCGGTGATAAACAAGTCGGACGCTTTCTTTTCCACCATCAGGGCCAATAGGGCTTTAAAGTCCATGACGCCTCCTAAAATTTAACGGAACATGTCTTTGTTGACGGCTTTGACCATCGCGCCTTTCGCGGTAATCAGGCCTTTATCGACCAACTCCTTCAGGTTTTGATCCAGCGTCTGCATGCCGTCTTTGCGGCCGGTTTGGATCGCGGAATACATCTGCGCCACCTTGGCTTCGCGAATCAGGTTACGGATGGCCGGCGTACCGACCATGATTTCGTGCGCGGCAATCCGGCCGCCGCCGACTTTTTTCAACAGGGTTTGCGAGATTACTGCCTGCAAGGATTCGGACAACATGGCGCGGATCATGTCTTTTTCCGCAGCGGGGAACACGTCGATAATCCGGTCTATGGTTTTGGCGGCCGAGGTGGTATGCAGGGTGCCGAATACCAAGTGACCGGTTTCCGCGGCGGTCAATGCCAGGCGGATGGTTTCCAAATCCCGCATCTCACCCACCAGAATGATGTCCGGGTCTTCCCGCAGTGCCGAGCGCAAGGCTTCGTTAAAACCTAAGGTATCGCGATGAACTTCACGCTGGTTGATCAGGCATTTCTGGCTTTCGTGGACAAACTCGATAGGGTCTTCGACGGTGAGAATATGGGCGTAATCGTTGGTGTTAATGTGGTTCACCATCGCCGCCAGCGTGGTGGATTTACCGGAACCGGTCGGGCCGGTCACTAGAATCAGGCCGCGCGGTTTGGTACACAATTCCGCAAAAAACTTTGGTGCATCCAGGTCTTCCAGGGTTAACACCTTGGACGGAATGGTCCGGAATACCGCACCGGCGCCTCTATCCTGATTGAAGGCATTCACCCGGAAGCGAGCCACGCCGGGCAGCGCGAACGAGAAGTCGGTTTCCAGAAACTCTTCGTAATCGCGGCGCTGCTTGTCGTTCATGATGTCGTAAATCAGCGCATGGACTTCCTTGTGATTCAAGGACGGGATATTGATGCGGCGGATGTCGCCGTCCACCCGAATCATCGGCGGCAGGCCGGCGGAAAGATGCAAGTCGGAGGCTTTGTTTTTGACGGAAAAGGTCAAGAGTTCGGCGATATCCATGATTTATGTCCCAACAATAAAAGGAATGATCGTCGGCAAGGATAGTACACAATTCAAAACCGGCCGGCTTATTCCTGCGTAGCAGCAACCCTTATGCTGGTAAGTGGTGGATCGGCCTAGCGGTGCTGGCTTTTTTCGGCGCAGTGTATACATTGATTGGCATACGGCACCGCAGCCAAGCGTTCCTTTTTTATGGGTTCGCCACAGCTCAGGCAAATGCCGTAGGTACCGGCATCGATGCGGGAAATGGCTTGTTTGATTTTTTCGACTTCATCGCGCGTAGCATTGCCCAAGGCGTCCAATACTTCGTCATTTTCGGTTTCGACGGCCTGCTCGGAAAAGTCCTGGGCCAGCGGTTTGTCGGTGTGTCTGACGTCTTCGGTGATTTTTCCCAGCCTGTCGTCAAGGTCTTCCAGCATATTCAATAGTTGGTCGCGTACATCGGTATAGTCTTTCATGGTGCTCTCCGCAGCAGGGCTGCATGGTTTAATAACCGGCTTCTGTCGGCCGGATGTCGTTCCCTGGTTTATACAATGAAGCCGATAGCAGGTGCAACCAAGCTGATCTATACTCGAGTCATCGACATTTCTAGCTTTTTGCACAATGGACCTTGCTCTCGACCGCTTACTCGCCGCCGCCAATCAAGTCATTCTCGGTAAACAAGCACAAATTCGTTTGGCGGTGTGCTGCCTGTTGGCCAGGGGGCATTTGCTGATCGAGGACATTCCCGGTGTCGGCAAAACGACCTTGTCGCATACGCTGGCGCGCTTGTTTGGTCTGGAATATCAGCGGATTCAATTCACCAGCGATATTTTACCGGCCGACATCGTTGGCTCTTCGGTATTCGATGCCCATCAGCAGCTCTTCAGTTTTCATCCGGGGCCGATTTTCAAACAAATGATTTTGGCCGACGAAATCAACCGGGCGACGCCCAAGGCACAAAGTGCCTTGTTGGAAGCGATGGAAGAACGGCAAGTAACCGTCGAAGGCCGGACTTACCCCTTGCCGCAACCGTTTTTCGTCATCGCTACCCAAAATCCGGCGCATCAGATTGGCACCTTCCCTTTACCGGAATCGCAAGTCGATAGGTTTTTGATGCGTATCGAGTTAGGTTATCCCAGCCGGCAAGCCGAACGGGAATTACTGAGCGGTCAACCCCGGCATGTCTTGATCGACGAGTTGCCGGTGGCCTTACTGCCCGCGCAATTGGCCGATTTGCAACAGGCGGCGGATCAGATACACGTATCGCCGGCCTTGCTGGATTATCTGCAAGCTATTTTGGCCTTTAGCCGCCAATCCAACGACTTTGCCAGCGGCCTGTCGCCGCGTGCGGGCTTGGGTTTGTTGGCCGCCGCCAAGGCATGGGCGCTTATTGACAAGCGCAAGGCCGTGTTGCCGGAAGATCTGCAAGCGGTTTTGCCGGCAGTGGCCGGGCATCGTTTAAACGTGGGCGCCAATGATTCGGCCGCCATCGTCGCGCCCATTCTCAAGCACGTACCGGTACTTTGAACGAAGCGGCCTTATCCATAAAACAGCGCTTTAAACTGTCGCGCTTTTTTACCGGTGAGGCGCCGACCGCAGGACCTATTGTATTGACGCAGCGGCGGGTGTTTATTTTACCGACCCGACGCGGTTTGGCATTTGTGTTGTTGATTCTGTTGCTGGTACTGATCGGCTTTGTCTACAACAATAATCTGGCTTATTTACTGGGATTTTTACTGGCCAGCATCTTTTTCGTGACCATCCTGCACAGCTTCAAAGCCTTGGCCGGACTAACGATTCAGCCGTCCCGGCAGCAAGCAGTGTTTGCCGGCCAGGCCGGACCGTTTAATTTCCAGATCAGCAATCCGGGTTCACAGCCGCGCTTTGCTTTGGATTTGGCTTTGCAATCCGAGTTATCCATAAGCTTGGCAGCCGAACAAACCCAAACGGTGACGCTATATCAACCCACCCGGCAGCGTGGCTGGCTGTTGCCGGGCACATTGACCCTTTCCAGCACCTACCCCTTGGGTTTATTTCGGGCTTGGGCGCCACTACGTTTCGATAGCCCGCTGCTGGTGTATCCCAAGCCGGCCAGTAAATTACTGCCGTTTCCAGACAGCGACGGCGGCCAGGATAAGCCCGGTCAAAACCGCCGCAGTGGTGACGAGTTTGATGGCGTAAGAGTGTATCAGCGTGGTGACGCGATTCGGCAAATCCATTGGAAAGCCTTTGCCAAAGGCCAGGGTGTGCACAGTAAACATTACAGCGGCGCCAGTGCTAGCGAATTGTGGTTGGATTATCAACAGGCACCAGGGCATCACACCGAAGAACGCCTCAGCCAGTTATGCCGTTGGCTAGTGGACGCCGAACAAGCCGGTTTACGCTACGGCTTGGTGCTGCCTGGCTTGCGTCTGCCGCCGGACAACGGCACCGCGCATTACCGTCACTGCCTGCAAGCCTTGGCGCTGTTTTGAGCATGCCGTTTCTGCCGTCCACGCGGCTGATGTTGTTTATGTTGGGTTCGATAGGCCTGATTACCTTGCCGCATGCCTGGCATATTCCGCCGATATTGTTTAGTTTTTTCACTCTGCTGCTACTCTGGCGCTTGCTGAGCATTTGGCAGCCCCGCTATTTGCCGAACCGGTTTGGCGTGTTTTTATTGATGCTGCTGGGAATAGGCTTGTTATACAGCCAGCAGCACTCGGTATTCGGCCGCGATGCCGGCACCAGTCTGTTCGTGGTGGCCTTGGGTTTGAAGTTGCTGGAAATTCACGGCCGGCGCGATGTGTATGTGATCGTTTATCTGGCTTTCATCGTCGCCGTCACCCAGTTCTTGTACGAAGAAAGTATCTTGATGGCGCTTTATATTCTGGTAGTTTGCGGAGTTTTGCTGGCTACCTTGATTACGCAAAACAGCCACACGCCGCAAACCCTGGCGGCTTTAAAAACTTCGGCGGCGATTATTCTGCAAAGCCTGCCGTTGGCCCTGGTGTTGTTTGTATTGTTTCCGCGTCTGGAAGCGCCACACTGGAGTTGGTTGGACGATGATACGCATGCCAATAGCGGTTTAAGCAATACATTGGAGCCTGGCTCCATCGCTGAACTAAGCCTGTCGCCGGAACTGGTGTTCAGGGTTAAATTTGACGGAGAAATGCCGCCGCCGGCGCAGCGCTATTGGCGCGGACCTATTTACGCCAGTACCGATGGCGTAAGTTGGCGAGCGCCGCCGGTGTTAGGGCGGGAAAACAATCCGGATCAACCTGTTTTTACTGGCGCGACTTACGATTACACGCTGATGATGGAGCCGCAAAAACAGAATTGGGTATTCGCGTTGGAGATGCCCAGCCAGTTTGACGGCTTGCGGCGCAATGGCCTGTATCAGCTACTTACCAACAAAAATCCCGGCGACCGCGCCGAGTATCGGCTGAGCTCGTCGCCAGCCTATAACACCGGCGGCATCAGTAAATCCGAGCGCCGGGAAAATTTGCAACTACCCGGCAAACCATCGGAAAAAATCGTCGAATTGGTGAAGCAGTTACAAGGGCGGCAGGCAGGCCCCGAGTTGTTTATCGCCAATTTGTTGCAGCATTTTCGCCAGGAGAATTTTCATTACACCTTAAGCCCGGAAGCGATGCCGGATAAACCCATCGAGACGTTTTTGTTCGAGCGCCGCGCCGGGTTTTGCAGCCATTACGCCACGGCTTTCGTGTATTTGCTGCGGGTGGCGGAGATTCCGGCACGGGTGGTGGGCGGTTATCAAGGTGGGCAGATTAACCAAGTCGGCGGCTTTCTGGAGATCAGGCAAGCCGACGCGCATGCCTGGGCGGAAGCCTGGCTGGAAGGACGCGGCTGGGTTAGATTCGATCCGACCGCCGCCATCGCTCCGGAACGCATCGAGCGCGGCGTGAATGTGGATTTACAAATTGCTAGCGGCGCGGTGAATTTCAGCCCGGTGCAACTCGACGCCAAGACTTTGTCCTGGCTGCAACGCGGCCGGCAACTGTGGCAAAGCGTCGATTACAACTGGCAACGTTGGGTCATCAATTACGACACGGTTAATCAGAAAGCGTTTTTACAGAGCTTAGGAATAGACAGCTTTGTGAAGCTTGGCTATTGGCTGGTGATTAGCGTTGCCGGTATCGGTGGTGTCGTGGCTTGGCGCTTGTTGCGGCCTAACCGGCGCCGCCAAGATCCGGCGTTGCGCTTGTACCGGCAATTTTGTACCAAGTTGGCTAAAGCCGGCTTAAGCGTTGAAATTGGCGACGGCCCCAAAACCGTCGCCGAGCGCGCCAAAAAACTGCGCCCGGATTTGGCCGAAACGATTGAGCGGATCACCGCGCTTTATATTCGCTTACGCTACCAAGCCGACAGCGAAGCCGGCGATTTGCAGGTTCTAAAAGGACTAGTCGCGCGCTTTAGGGTTTAAATATACCTTTCCCACCCCAAATTTCGGCATATATGCTTGATGCCATCAGGGAGCGGGCTGGCGTGAGGGAAGCAAAAAGCGAAATTTGCAGCGCGAATTTATGCGACGGATTAATGTAAATCCGGCACTTCTTCAGCCCCTTTTTGCGCCGGTTGTTTGGTGGCGGCCGCGGCTTGTTCCTGCTGTTTTTGTTTATTGCCTTCGCCGAACATCACCGCGCCGGCCATGAATATGGCACCGGCAATCGCGATGATAGGCAGGCGGCCGGGCTTATCCATCCACAACAATATCCACTTGGGTTTGATCAGACCGACGACCAATATAATCGCCGCCAAAATCATCACGTTAAAACTGTAGTAGATCAAAGTATTCATGAATCGGAACCCTGTTTCCAGCAAGTTAAAGAGACATACATTATTATTAGCCGCGTGACCGTTGGCAATACACAATTCATTTTCATAATTTAGGAGGCGCTATGGGCGGCTTTGGTTTATTCGCAATAATGTTGTTGGTATTTGCGGTTTTGATGGTGTTCATGAGCGTCAAATCTGTTCCGCAAGGCATGGAATACACCGTCGAACGCTTCGGTAAATATACCGCGACTTTGACACCTGGCTTGAATATCATCATGCCTATCATCGACCGCATCGGCCGCAAGCTGAATATGATGGAACAGGTGCTGGACGTGCCGTCGCAAGAGGTCATTACCAAAGACAACGCCATGGTGCGGGTGGATGGGGTGATTTTTTACCAGATCATGGATGCCGCCAAAGCGGCGTATGAAGTCAATTTCCTCGACGTGGCAATCATCAACTTGGTGATGACCAATATCCGAACAGTGATGGGTTCCATGGACCTGGACGAACTCTTGTCACGTCGTGATGAAATCAACGCCCGCCTGCTCAATGTAGTCGACGAGGCCACCTCGCCGTGGGGTATTAAAGTCACCCGTATCGAAATCAAAGACATCGCCCCGCCCAAGGACTTGGTCGATTCCATGGCCCGGCAAATGAAAGCTGAGCGGGAAAAACGCGCACAGATTCTGGAAGCCGAAGGCTTGCGGCAAGCGGAAATTCTGAAAGCCGAAGGTTTGAAACAAGGTGCGATTTTGGATGCGGAAGGCCGCAAAGAAGCCGCATTCCGCGACGCCGAAGCCCGCGAACGTCTGGCAGAAGCGGAAGCCCGCGCCACGATGATGGTGTCGGAAGCCATTTCCAAAGGCGATGTACAAGCCATCAATTACTTCGTCGCGCAAAAATATATCGAGTCTTTAAAAGACGTCGCCTCCGCCAACAACAGCAAACTGATCTTCATGCCGCTGGAAGCCTCCAGCGTCATCGGCGCACTGGGCGGCATCGGCGAACTGGCTAAAGAAGCCTTAAACAAAAAGGCCTGATTATGGGGGAGCAAGACATCGTATTTTGGTACTGGTGGGTGCTAGCGGTCGGCTTTTTGGCCTTGGAAATTGTTGTCACCGGCTTCTTTTTTCTGTGGTTGGCGGTGTCGGCGTTCATCGTCGGCGCGGTAGTGCTGTTAGTGCCGGCCACGCCGTTCAACGTGCAGTTATTGATGTTTTCCTTGTTGGCGGTGTTGTCGGTATTGGGCTGGCGTAAATACGCCCGCACCCGCGCCGTGGTGGCCACCGATCACCCCTTGTTGAATCAGCGTGGGGCACAGTACATCGGCCGAACCTTTAATTTGATCGCGCCAATTGAGAATGGTCAGGGCAAGATTAAGGTCGATGACACCTTTTGGAAGGTGCATGGGGAGGATAGTCCGCTGGGGGCTAAGGTTAAGGTAGTGGCGGTTAAGGGGACGGTGTTTGAGGTGGAGGTTTGTGAGTAATTCTAAACCGTTAACCTGATGCTATTTCTCCTAATATTAGCTTGTTACATCAATACTTAATCTCTAATTGTAAATTATGAAGAGAACTCTCATCGTAATGGGCGTGGTTGCTGGACTACTACTTCTTATTCCGATAGCTCCGTATATCTGGGTCTACGGATTTCATTGGTCCGATTCACAAGAGATATGGGGACAGTTTGGCGACTTTTTCGGTGGCTTGCTAAATCCGATTTATGCGTTTCTGGCGTTTCTGGCGTTGCTATACACGATCGCTATTCAAGCCACAGAGCTCAAGCTTGCAACTACTGAGTTTGCTCGGCAGGCGGATTCTATGCAAAAGCAATTAGATCACAACAGACTTTCAGCGGAGAAAGAAGACCTGTTCAAAATTATAAAAGATATCGACGATGATCTAGAGTCTATTTTACAAACTGTGGTTAGTCCTGAACACTCCGAGCCTGAGTTAAGAGTTCAACATATAATTCACGAGGGGTTTAGGCTCAGGCATACGCCAAATAAATCAGATAGTTACGAAAACTTTATTGTTCTCGCAAAATCTAGCGGAAGCATAGTTGAATCGGTATATTTAAGGCTGGCATTGGCGGCTGGCAGTCTGTATCGATATTTGAACATGTACCGAGTTATCTCAAATGATTCCTCTTATGTTGCTGATTACTTTAGATACAAACATTTCATGGTGGGTCAACTATTGAAAGACGTAGGGAATGTGGACAAAGAAATTTATGAATTTTTTCTTTCAGCTAATAGCTCAACAGGTAAACATTAAGTTTTTCTGCTCACGCGGGATTTGAAGGCTTACAGAATAATTTGTCGCTGACGCAACTGCTCTATTTAATCGGGTCTCGCACCCGAAGGCGAGATACTTTCTTTTGCTCCGCCAAAAGAAAGTATCCAAAGAAAAGGCGGCCCGGATGCCGCTTGCACCCTGCGTTCCTCGCCTTCGCCGGGGGTTGACGAAAGCACCGGTACTCGGCGCGGCATACGGGAAAAACCCCGTCCAGTGCTTTGAAGCTTGATACGCATCGCGTACCTTTTCGCTTTCGCCGATACAGTGGCCTTCGACTTTTGCGACTACCGATCCATCACATCCCGTCTGATTCCTCTCTGAGTAGATAAAGTGCGCAATTACTCCTATTTCCCGGCTTTGCCTGTATAATCCACAACAGAGTTGGCCGAACAGTCGCCGTTTTACGCAAATAAAAGGGAGGAAAGTCCGGGCTCCATAGGGCAGGGTGCCAGGTAATGCCTGGGAGGCGTGAGCCTACGGAAAGTGCCGCAGAAAATATACCGCCTGGTTTTTCGGAACCCGGTAAGGGTGAAATGGTGCGGTAAGAGCGCACCGCGCAACTGGTAACAGGTGTGGCAGGGTAAACCCCACCCGGAGCAAGATCAAATAGAGGAGCATTGGCGTGGCCCGCGCTGCTCCTGGGTAGATTGCTTGAGCGTCAGAGTGATCTGACGCCTAGATGAATGGCTGTTCAAGACAGAACCCGGCTTACAGGCCAACTCTTTCTCTTCTTTTTCTTTTGCAATCCGCAAAATACTCCATGACAGCAAAAACCGACGAATTTTTCCGCAAGGCAGATCAGTTGATTGCCGCCGGCCGCTTCATTGACGGCAAGGGCTGGGTGCCCGCCACCAGCGGCAATTTTTCCGCCAAACTCAGCGACGGCAATATTGCGATTACCGTATCCGGCCGGCACAAAGGCCGTTTGCAAGCCGACGATATTATGCTGATCGACAGCAAAGGCAACTCGCTGGACGGTAAGAAACCGTCGGCGGAAACGCTATTGCATACTGCGCTGTACCAACGTTTTCCGGAGATTCAGGCGGTGCTGCATCCGCATTCGATCAACGCCACGTTAACGGCGCGCTTGTTCAAGCATGAGATCGTGCTGAAGGATTACGAACTGCTCAAGGCGTTTGCCGGCATCAATACCCATGAGACCCGTATTGCCATCCCGATTTTTGCTAACGATCAGGACATTCCCCGGTTGGCCGACAAGGTGGACAATTACCTGGACCATCACACGCATGACGTTTACGGCTATATTATTGCCGGCCACGGTTTTTATACTTGGGGCGCATCGGTAGATGATGCCTTGCGCCACCTGGAAGCACTGGAATTTTTATTCGACGTTGAAATTCGCCTACATGGAGTAACACGATTATGAGCGCATTAACCCTCTACCCCGCCACCCAGCCGCAACATGGCCGCACTTTCCGCGACTTTGCAAGCATCGCAGAGCAGTTACAAGCAATTGGCGTACAGTTCGAACGCTGGCAGGCCGATTGCGAATTTTCGCAAGCTGACGATGCCGATGCAGTATTAAAGGCGTATGCAAGTTCGATAGACAAACTCAAACAGCAATACGGTTTTCAGTCGGTGGACGTCATCAGCCTGAACGCCGACCATCCCAATAAGGATGCCTTGCGGCAGAAGTTTTTGGCCGAGCATACCCATAGTGATTTCGAAGTGCGGTTCTTCGTGGAAGGCAAAGGGCTGTTTTATCTGCATGTCGGCGATCAAGTTTATGCCATGCTGTGCGAGCAAGGCGATCTGATCAGCGTGCCGGCCAATACCACGCATTGGTTCGATATGGGGGAAAATCCGGCGTTTAAATGCATACGCTTGTTCACCACCGAAGACGGCTGGGTAGCGGAGTTTACCGGCAATCCGATTGCAGAAAGTTTTCCGACGCTGGACCAATACGTCGCCGGCTTATGATCAAGGCTATCGTTACCGACATTGAGGGAACCACGTCATCGCTGTCGTTTGTTAAAGACGTGTTGTTTCCGTACGCCCGCGCCCGCTTGCCGGATTTTGTGAGCCGCCATCGAGAGCAAGCCGAGATCAAGCTATTATTGACCGATGCCAAGCAGTTAGCCGGCGGTGAACTCGATGACGAGGCATTGATTGCGCAGTTCATCCACTGGATAGATACCGACCAAAAAATTACGCCGTTAAAATCCTTGCAGGGCTTGATCTGGCAGGAAGGCTATCGCAACGGCGATTTCACCGGCCATGTCTATGAAGACGCTGTGCGCAACTTGAGAAACTGGTTTGGCCTGGGCTACAAGCTTTATGTCTATTCCTCCGGCTCGGTGCAGGCGCAAAAGCTGTTGTTCGGGTACAGCGACTTCGGCGATCTTACCCCTTTATTTTCCGGTTATTTCGATACACATATCGGTGGCAAGAAAGAGGCAACGTCGTATGAGCGGATTGCCGCCGAGCTTGGCTTGCCGGCCGAACAAATCCTGTTTTTGTCGGATATAAAAGACGAATTGGACGCCGCGCGCCAGGCCGGCTTCGCCACTTGCTGGCTGGTGCGCGACCAGGTTCCCGACTCCGACACTGAACACGTGCAAGTCAGCGATTTTGATGGCATTCATCTGTAAACCTGGCACTGTTTACCTATGAAAATAGCCATCCTGTCGCGCGACGCGACGCTGTATTCCAGCGTCCGGCTGCTGGAGGCCGCCGCCGCTCGCGGCCATGAGGCCAGAGTATTGGATCCGACCCACTGCTATATGAACATCACCTCCATGAAGCCGTCCATTCATTACATGGGTGAAAATTTGGTGGGTTACGACGCAGTCATTCCCCGCATCGGTGCGTCTATCACCTTTTACGGCACGGCGGTGCTTAGGCAATTCGAGGTGATGAACACCTTCGTTCTCAACAATTCCGCATCGATCAGCCGCTCCCGCGACAAACTGGCGTCCAGCCAGTTGCTGGCGCGCAAGGGCATAGACCTGCCGATTACCGCGTTTGCCCATAATCCGGACAATATCGAAGATCTAATCGCCGAAGTCGGCGGCGCACCGTTGGTGATCAAACTGGTGGAAGGTTCGCAAGGCATAGGCGTCGTGCTGGCCGAAACCCATAACGCCGCACATAGCGTGATTCAAGCCTTCATGGGCCTAAACGCCAACATCATGGTGCAGGAGTTCATTCAGGAAGCCGCGGGTAGTGATATTCGCTGCTTTGTTATCGGCGACAAAGTGGTCGCGGCAATGAAACGCCAAGGCCGCGAAGGCGAGTTTCGTTCCAATCTGCATCGTGGCGGCACGGCCACACTGGTGAGGTTGACCCCGCAGGAGCGCTCGGCGGCAGTGCGCGCCGCCAAAATCATGGGCCTCAATGTCTGCGGCGTGGACTTGCTGCGTTCCAAACGCGGACCGCTGGTGATGGAAGTCAATTCCTCCCCTGGTTTGGAAGGCATAGAAAAAACCAGCGACAAGGATATTGCCGGCTTGATGATCGAATATATTGAAAAGAATGCCGGGAAAAATAAATCCGGGTAATCGGTAACCCGGATTTAGTCAACAGAATCGTTAAAGCGTTGGAGGGGGATCGCGGGTTGGGCGAGAAACCCAGCCGATATGGATTATTTTTCCAATGTCACGAATGCCAACTTGGAAATCCCGGCATGCTGTACTGTCGCCATCACTTCCGCCACTTTGCCGTAATTCACGCCTTGATCGGCATAAATGTGAATGATTAGCTCGGGGTTGCCGGCCAATTCGTTCCTCAGCGTGGTATCCAACGCCGCTAAATCGGCCACGGCGTTTTTATTCAGGGTTACGGCACCTTGCGCGTCGATACCCAGTTGCATAGGCTGCTTTTCCAAATCCGGGGTCGTGGAGGCCGTTTTCGGCAAAGCCACGTTGACCGATTGGGTCAACAACGGTGCGGTGACCAACAAGATAATCACCAACACCAACATCACATCTACCAGCGGCGTAACATTAATCTCGCTAACCGGCCCATCGTCGTCTGAGTTTGTTTTAAATCCCATGTAATTAATCCTTGTTTTTACTGGTATTGATGTTTGAGTCGCCGAAGGCGATATGCAGAAAACCCTCGACGAAATTTTCCAGCGAAGCCCGGTGGTGCTTGGCGCGACGCTGGAAGAAATTATAGGCCAACACTGCTGGTACGGCTACGGCGATACCGATAGCCGTAGCAATTAATGCATCGCCGATTGGCCCGGCCACTACGTCCAAACTGGCCGAACCGCTGGCGCTGATGTCGTGCATGGCGTGCATGATGCCAAGCACGGTGCCGAACAGGCCGACGAACGGCGCGGTGCTACCGATACTGGCCAGCATGGTCAAGCCGCTTTCCATTCGGCGTTGTTCGTCCTGAGTCTGTTTACGCAGGGTTTGTTCCAGCAAATCTTGTGGAGAGCCACGAAACTTCAGGCTGGTGCAGGTTTCCGGATGCGTCATTTCCGCCAACCAGGCAAAGCCGCAGGCTGCAACCCGAGCTTTAGGGCCGCGCGCGGTTTCGGCGGGCAGTTGCTCGGCGGCATTTAAATCGGTAGTGTCCCAAAAAGCGCTGTCGTATCGTTTGTTGTAATAATTATTCTTGGCAAACTGCCAGATTTTGAAAAAAATCAACGTCCACGTTATCAACGAAAACACCAGCAATGTGTAAAGGGTAGCGTCGATAACCGCTTCCGGGGCTATATGGTAGGGCATTAATCTCTCCGATTTTTATTCACGCAAAGTAAAAATTATTGGCACAATCACCGAACTGGCCACCGGCGTTTCGCCGCGTTTGGCCGGAATGAATTTCCATTTTTTCACGGCTTCCACTGCCGATTCGTCTAGCATCTCGTGGCCGCTGCTGTGCTCGACCGCCACCGAATCGCTTAAACCCTCCGGCGAGACTTGTACCCGTAACATCACCTTGCCCTGCCATCCGCGGCTTTTCGCAATCATCGGATATTCCGGCTTGGGGTTGTGGGCGTAGTTTGCCCGAAAATTGGCTTCGGTAAACTGCTCGGCGTTGGTCGCGGTCGTGTTGGTCGTCGTAGTCGTTACCGGCGCACTGCTCGCTGTATTGCTTACCGGTGTCGGCGGCGGCTCGGAAACCGGCTCAACCGGCGCATATTCGGGCGCCTTTTGCACGATGGGCGGCGCTTTTTTGGGAACCGGCTTGGGCTGCGGCTTTTTCGGCGGCGGCTCTTTTTTGGGCGGCGGCGGGGCGGGAGGCGGCGGGGCGGCGGCGGGCTTAGGTGCGGACATCGCAATCATCGATACTTCCATCATCAAAGGTTGCGCCGGCGTGACTTTTTCCTCGGGTTTCAGCAATTGCTGCAAACCCCAAACATGTAGCAACGCGACTAATAGCGTTAACAGCCTCAGCATGCTGGCGGGCCGTTCTTCTCCCAATAGCGTCCGCCAAAATGAGCCGGAACCGCTTGCCACTGCCGGCAGATAACCGCCGAACGACGCTAACTCTTTATTTTGCAAAGCATCCTCGTGGTTTTTAAATAAATACATATAAACTGTTGAATACAAAATTAAGCGCGATTCGAATTTAGCCGGGCATTGTAAATTAATACGTCTTAGCGCGACAGCCATCCTTACAGGAAACAACACTATCTAACCATTCCTTACTAAGACGTTTCAGCCGTCAAAATCCCCACTGGCTGATGACGGTTTCGGGCTAAATTACAATCTGTGGCATAATTTCCACTCCCGTCTTGTATTTCCGATTGATTCCATATGTCCGTAAAACAATCCGATCATCCCCAGGGTCAAGTCAACACACTGGCTTTAAGCGCGATAGGCGTGGTGTTTGGGGACATCGGCACCAGTCCTTTGTATGCGGTAAAAGAGGTTTTTCACGGCGGCTTGCCGACCGATGCCGCCCATGTGCTCGGGGTGCTGTCCTTGATTTTTTGGGCTATCACCTTGGTGGTCACCACCAAATACGCAATTTTTATCATGCGCGCCGACAACAAGGGCGAAGGCGGCATCATGGCCTTGATGGCGCTGGCCTTGCAGGGGTCCAAAGATAATCCGGAACGCAAAGCGTTCATCGTCACCATCGGCCTGCTTGGTGCCTCGTTGTTTTATGGCGACAGCATGATTACCCCGGCCATTTCGGTACTCAGCGCCGTGGAAGGTTTGCAAATCGTGGCGCCGCGTCTGGAACATTACGTTTTGCCGATCACCATCATCGTGCTCAGCGTGCTGTTTTTTATCCAGACCAAAGGCACCGGCAAAGTCGGCAGAATGTTTGCGCCCATCATGTGTTTCTGGTTTGCCACGCTGGGTCTTTTGGGGGGCATCAGTATTGTCCAACATCCGGATGTATTGATGGCGGTCAACCCCTATTACGCGGTCAGTTTATTAATTGAATTGGGCTGGAAAGGCTTTTTAATCATGGGCGCGGTGGTGTTGGCGATAACCGGCGCCGAAGCCCTATATGCCGATATGGGACATTTCGGCTTAAAACCAATTCGGCGCGCCTGGTTCTATTTCGTATTTCCGGCCTTGCTGCTTAATTACTTTGGCCAAGGCGCATTGTTGATCGGCAATCCCAAGGCCGTTGAAAATCCGTTTTATCTAATGGCACCGCATTGGGCCCTGTATCCGCTGCTGATCCTGGCGACACTGTCCACCGTGATTGCCTCGCAAGCCGTCATTTCCGGGGCGTTTTCTGTAACCCGGCAAGCCATACAACTCGGTTACTGTCCAAGGATGAATGTTCGCCACACCTCCGGCGACGAAATGGGCCAAGTCTATTTGCCTGCCGTCAACTGGCTGCTAATGGTCTCGGTGTTTATTTTAGTTTTGAGTTTCAGATCGTCGTCCGCATTGGCATCGGCATACGGCATTGCCGTAACCGGCACGATGATTGTCGATACCATCCTGGCCTTTATCGTGATCCAGGCCCTATGGCAATGGAACAGAGCCACCAGCATTGCTTTTCTATCGACCTTTTTGATTATCGACCTGCTGTTTCTGTCTTCCAACAGCCTGAAAATCCCACACGGCGGTTGGTTGCCGCTGGTGGTGGGTACGGTATTTTTCTTGATTATGACCACCTGGATCAAAGGTAAGGAATTGTTAGCCAGGTACCTGGACGAAAAACGGGTATTGTTCGAGGACTTGGACGAACGTTTGAAAGACCGGCCCCTGGTTACGGTACCCGGCACGGCAATCTATATGGCCCGCAGCGTACACGGTGTGCCGCAGGTCTTGCTGCACAACCTGGAGCACAACCATGTGATGCACGAAAAACTCATCGTGCTGACCATCGTGACCCGCGAGGAACCTTACGTGGATGAAGCGCATAGGGTAAAAATCCGCATGTTCGGGGATAGCGGCGGCTTTTACCGGGTGAAATTGTATTTCGGCTTTCAAGAAGAACAGGACGTACGCCGCGCCCTGCAACTTTGCTGTCATGAAGGTTTGGATATCGATCAAAAAACCGTATCGTTTTTTATCGGTAGCGAGAAACTGTCGTTCCGCCGCAAAAGCCCGATGCCGAAATGGCGGCGCTCCTTGTTCAGTTTCTTAACGCATAATTCCAGTAGTGCGATAGAGTATTTCAAAATCCCCGTCGAACGTGTGATCGAGCTGGGAATCCGCATCGAATTGTAGAAATCCACTGTGCGCCTCGGCGCGCTTAGTCGCCGCGTCTGCCGAAACGGCCGCCCCAGCCGCCGCGCTGATGGTCGCCGTCACTGTCCCTGCGCCCGAAACCGCGTTCCTGTCGCTCCGGCATCGATTGTTGTTGGAGGGATCTTTGTTCGGCATGCCGTTCACGATCAAAGTCCCGACGCCCCAAGTCCCGCCCCTGCCAACCGCCAACACGATGATCGAAATGCGGCATTGGTTGATGCCAGTCATGATGATCATCGTGATGATGCTCCGGACGATAACTCGGCTGCACATAATAGCGGCCGTAAGTAATACTGGTGCTCGGGCTGGCATAACTACGCCCGTAGCTTTGGTAATAGCCGGGCGACGAGTAAGCACTGCCATAACCATAGTCACGCTGATAATAGCCGGTCGCGCAACCCGATAGGGTTAATACGGCGATGGTAAGAATGCTGACTTGTATGGTTTTCATGACTGCCTCTTGGCTGGTTGGCCCTCTAATGTAAAGTTAGGCTTAGCATATCCGAGGCAGACTTAATCAATGCTTAACCTGAGGCGCCGACCAAAAAATGTTCCGGCTCGGCAATCACCGGATTGCTTAGCGCGCCGATGCCTTCTATCTCGATACGCACAGTTTGTCCCGGTTTCAGATACCCGCGCGGCTTCATTTTTACTCCCACCCCAGCCGGTGTACCGGTACTGATCACATCGCCCGGCTCCAACGTCATCACTTGTGTCAGATAAGCAATCAACTCGTAACAATTAAAAATCATGTCGCCGGTATTACCGTTTTGCCGCAACTCGTCGCCCACCCAGGTTTTTAAACTGAGATTATGCGGATCGGCGATTTCGTCGGCTGTCACCAGCCATGGCCCCAGTGGACCATGAGTATCGAAAGATTTGCCCAAGGTCCAGGTTGGCGTGCGTTGCTGCCAATCGCGCACCGTCACATCGTTGCAAATGGTGTAGCCGGCTATCACTTCATGTGCCTGTTCTACCGTTACGTGTTTGCAGCGCTTGCCAATCACAAACGCCAACTCACCTTCGTAATCAACCTTGTCCGACACCGGCGGCAGATGAATCGCCTCGCCATCGGCGATGACACAGGTACTTTGCTTGGTAAAAAAGGTTGGATATTCCGGTTTTTCCATTCCGGTTTCACCGATGTGATCGGCGTAATTCAAACCAACGCCCAACAGCTTGCCGGGACGCGGAATCGGCGCCAACAACTGCACGTCGCTGAGAGCGATGCGTTCGCCGTCGGCAGCAATCTGCTTTTGCAGCGCTAGTTTTGCCGACTCTCCAGCCGCCAGAAAATCGAGCATATTGCCGGGCAAATCCGCGCCGGCCGGGACGATTTGCGCGCCAACCAGTGCGCCTATATGTACTTGACCATTGTATTTATAGCTCAGTAGTTTCATACCGAATCAACTCTTCATCCAAACAAAATCCGCATTGTATCGCAGTGCCGGTGTCGCCCGGCAAAACCCGCGAATTGGACGTCTTATTTCTAAGCAGTGTCCAGTTATTGGACGCTCATTCTTTAAAAAGCGCCGGCTCAAAGCCGTAGGTAATTCCATCTAAAGTATTGTTAATAAAAGACTTAATCAAATAAAGCAATCCTGGCACACGTGTTGCACTCTGACCACCGAGGCTGGCGTCAGTCCAGGCCAATCAGCGCTTTAAGGCAACGGAAAGTCACCGCTTAGCTTAATGACGACAGCCTCGCCATTCTTATAACACCACAACGAGGATTCAATATGGCTATAAGTACCGCCACAAAAGCCGCAACCGATGCGTTGGCCGCCAATCCGGCGCCCGTCAGTGTGGGTGCACAGGAAGTTCACCGCTGGATGCAGAGCTTTACCTGGGATTTTGATAAAAATCGTACCAAGTATTCAACCAAATACAAAATGGCCAACGATACCAAGGAGCAATTCAAGCTGATCGCGAAAGAATATGCCCGCATGGAATCGGTGAAGGACGAGCGTCAATTCGGCAGCTTGCAAGACGTTTTGACGCGGGTGGATGCGGCGAACCGCGTGCATCCGAAATGGAATGAATCGATGAAGATCATCTCCAACTTCCTGGAAGTGGGTGAATACAACGCCATTGCCGCTACCGGCATGCTGTGGGATTCCGCTACCGCGCCCGAACAAAAAAACGGTTACTTGGGCCAAGTGCTGGACGAAATTCGCCACACAAACCAATGTGCTTACATCAACTATTACTTTGCCAAACAAGGCCAGGATGCGGCCGGCCATAACGATGCCCGCCGCACTCGAGCAATTGGTCCGCTGTGGAAAGGCATGAAACGGGTATTCTCGGACGGCTTTATTTCCGGCGATGCGGTGGAATGCTCCATCAATCTGCAATTGGTCGGCGAAGCCTGCTTTACCAATCCATTGATCGTGGCCGTGACCGAATGGGCGTCCGCCAACGGCGACGAAATGACTCCGACCGTGTTCTTGTCCATCGAAACCGACGAGTTGCGTCACATGGCCAACGGTTATCAAACCGTGGTGTCCATCGCCAACGACGAAGCGGCTTCAAAATATCTGAACACCGATTTGAACAACGCCTTCTGGACCCAGCAAAAATACTTCACCCCGGTATTGGGCATGATGTTCGAGTACGGCAGTCATTTCAAAGTCGAGCCATGGGTGAAAACCTGGAACCGCTGGGTGTACGAAGATTGGGGCGGTATCTGGATCGGCCGGCTGGGCAAATACGGCGTTGAGTCGCCACGCAGCTTGCGCGATGCCAAAAAAGACGCCTACTGGGCGCATCACGACTTGTTCCTGATTGCTTATGCCTTGTGGCCCACCGGTTTCTTCCGTTTGAGCCTGCCAACCCAGGAAGAAGCGGAATGGTACGAAGCCAATTACCCTGGCTGGTACGACATGTACGGCAAAGTCTACGACGAATGGCGCGCACGCGGTTGCGAAGATCCAAGCAGCGGCTTCCTGCCCATCCAATGGTTCATCGAAAACAACCATCCGATCTATATCGACCGGGTTTCGCAAGTACCTTTCTGCCCTAGTTACTGCAAAGGCGAAAGCACCTTGCGGGTGCTGGAATACAACGGCAAGAAACATTCCTTCAGCGACCAATGGGGCGAAAGAATGTGGCTGTCCGAGCCCGAGCGTTATGAGTGCCAAAACATCTTCGAACAATACGAAGGCCGCGAATTGTCGGAAGTGATTGCCGAAGGCTTTGGCGTGCGTAGCGACGGCAAAACCTTGATCAGCCAGCCGCACACCAAAAAGGACGGCAAGCTGTGGACGCTGGATGACATCAAACGGATTAACTGCGTGTTTTCCGATCCTTTGAAAGCTCTGTAACCGTTTCAACACTTTAAGGAACTAGCTTATGTCTATAGAAGTAAATGGCGGCAGACGCGGCCTGACCGACCCGGAAATTGCCGCAGTGATCATGGCCGCAGTGCCGGACAAGCCTCTGGAAACCCAGCGCAAAATGAACTACTTCATGAAGCCGCGCGGTAAGCGGATCAATGAATATGAAGTGTTGTGTTGCTATAGCCAGCCGACACCGGACTGGATTCCCGGCGGCTTGGACTGGGGCGATTGGACCCAAAAATTCCACGGCGGCCGCCCATCCTGGAGTAACGAGTCCACCGAAATGCGCAGCTCGGATTGGCTGGCGCACCGCGACCCGGCTTTCCGTTGGCATGCGCTGTATGTCAAGGATAAAGCCGAAGAGTGGCGTTATACCGACCGCTTCCTAAAAGCCTATTCCGCCGACGGCCACGTGCGTTCCATCGATCCGGTATGGCGCGATGAGGTTTTGGGCGATTATCTCGGCGCTTTCGGCTTTTACGAATACGGCTTGTTCAATGCGCATTCCTCCGTGGTGCGCGATTGCCTGGGCGACACCCTGCGGATGAGCAGTGCGATGATCGGTCTGGACAAGGTCGACAACGCGCAAATGATTCAAGCGGAACGTACCTTTTTGTCTAAATTGGTGCCGGGTTTCCCCGAGTCCACCGACATTCCCAAACAGGAATGGACAAAAGGCACTATTTTCAAAGGTGCTAGAGAATTGGTGCAAGATATTTGGCAAGCGACTTATGACTGGAACGAAATCCTGTTCTCCGGCCATATGATTTGCGACCCCATCTTCGGGCAATTTGTCCGCAGAGAGTTCTTTATGCGTTTGTCGTCTTATTACGGCGATAACTTGACCCCGTTCTTTATCAATCAAATGCAGTTGTATTTCTCGCAAACCAAAGGCATTACCACCGACATGTTCCATACCTGTCTGGGGGCCGACGTGGAATTTGGTGATTACAACAACCGTTTGATGCGGGCTTGGGCCAATAAGTGGCTACCCAGAACCGTCAATGCACTGAAAGATTTCATGGCGATTTACACCACCATTCCGGAAATCAAAGGTGTCAGCGACAAAGCCGCCATCGAAGCGGCGTTGGTTAGGGTGTTTGCCGATTGGAAACGCGATTTTGCCGATCCGATCAACTTTAAAGTCGATACCAATGCCCTCGTCAAAACCGTGTTAAGCGGACTTAAATAAGGAAAACTCATGTCGAAAAGTTCAAATGCTTACAACGCAGGCATCATGCAAAAACACGGCAAGGCCTTTGCCGATGAATACTTTGCCGAAGACAACCAGGTCGTGCACGAAAGCCACGAAGTGGTGCTGGTGCTGAAAAAATCCGACGAACTCAACACCGTGGTGGAAGAGATTTTGCTGGGGTCGCATAAAGCGGACAACCCCACGCTGGTGGTGGAAGACCGCGCCGGTTTCTGGTGGTTGAAAGCCACCGGTAAAATCGAGATCGACTGCGTCGAAGTTTCGGAGTTACTGGGCAAACACTACAGTGTTTACGATCTGTTGGTGGATGTGTCGTCCACCATCGGCCGTGCTTATACCCTGGGCGAGACCTTCACCATCACGTCCGAGTTGATGGGTCTTGACGTCAAACTGAAAGACTTGGCTGCGGCGTAGGAGAACACCATGGCAAATATTCATGACAACCCCACCCGCAATGCCTGGATGGCCAAAATTGCCACGCTGGATACGCTGGCAAAAGCGCACGACTTCATTACCGACTTCCGCGCCAAGCACATGAGCCCGTTTAAAACCGATTGGTCGCTGGAATTGGATGGCCTGTGGATTGAGTTGAAAATCGAAGAAAAGCTGGCGCTGTTGAAGCACAAGGAATTCAACGACACCCAATTGCTCAACAATTGCACCTGCGGCGCCAATGCCCAGCAAGTGGCAAATGAAGTAATTGCCAAAATGGAGGCATGCACGGACATGTACGAAGCGGAGCGCATTCATATCAACTTCAGACTGGCCTGCAAACCGCCTGTGATGCCGGTCAATGTGTTTCTGGACACCGACCGCCAGTTGGGGACCAAGTTGATGGAACTGCGCAACACCGACTACTACGCCTTGCCGTTAGAGGCATTGCGTCAGAAACGTGGCGTGAAAGTGGTCACCTTGCAGTAATCGTTCGGCAGGATGCGCCGCACTTGCGCGTGGCGCATCCTTTATAGCCAACAAACCGATAGCGGACAAAACCTACTCGTCGCTTACATAGCCGTGAGCGAGATGGCGTTTGTGTGCGCTTCGATCTCAACGAACCATTTCATAGAATCAGTATTATGGATTTTTTCTCAAATTTTAAGTCGGCGGTTGCGCCCGCATTTCCGAGTGAAACTGACAAGCTCACCACGCTATACGACACCGCGCCCTACGCTGCTTTCTGCGAAGATCTAGAGTTCATGTGGCGCTGGACCATCTACCGCGACCAAAAACTGGTGCAGGAAGGGTGTTCGCTAACCCTGGACGCATCGCGGCGAGCGGTTGAGCACGTATTGGCGTTTTTCAGCGTGTCGGCCAAAAACCAATGCCTTGGAGAATGACATGAGCGCCCATCAAATTAAAATCATTACGCAAGACGGGGAATCCGTTTGCTTTGATTGTTACGAAGACGAGGATGTCATCACGGCAGCGGTACGGCAGGATATTTATTTGATGTCGTCGTGTCGCGAAGGCGGTTGCGCGACTTGCAAAGGATTTTGCGCGGAAGGCGATTACGTTTTGGGCAAATGCAGTTCGCAGGCTTTGCCCTACGAAGAAGAAGAGGCCGGCGAAGTGTTGTTGTGCCGCTGTTACCCCGTAAGCGATTTGGAAGTCGAAGTACCTTATACCTACGACCGGATTTCATTCTCACCGGAAGGTTTGACGTTTGTAGCGGAAGTAATTGAGCTAACGCCAATTTCCATCAACGTGGTGAAACTGCTGCTGCGGCGCACGGGCGACGATCAAACCATCAAGTTCGACTCCGGGCAGTTTTTTGATTTGGAAATTCCCGGCACCACCATCACCCGTTCATACTCCCCCGCCAACACGTCCAATAAAACCGGCGATCTGGAGTTTTTGATTCGCATCGTCGATGGCGGCAAATTTTCAGAATATTTAAAAAACGACGCCAAGTTGGGTCAGAAATTAAACGTCAAAGGCCCGTCCGGCGTTTTCGGTTTGAAGGAAAACGGTTTTACCCCGCGCTATTTTGTAGCCGGCGGCACCGGGCTGGCGCCGATATTATCGATGGTGCGGCGGATGCACGAATGGGAAGAACCGCAAAAGTGCATCATCTATTTTGGGGTAAACACCGAAGCCGAAATTTTCCATCTGGATGAACTGAATCAACTGGCCGCACAAATGCCGACGCTGGAGCTGAGAAACTGCGTCTGGAAATGTTCGGACGACTGGCATTGCGAAAAAGGCAGCGTGGTGGACATCCTGCGCCGCGATTTGCAGGATACCGGCGCCAAGCCCGATTTATATCTGTGCGGGCCGCCGGGCATGGTCGACGCCACCTTTGCGGTGTGCGCCGAAATGGGTATCCCCAAGGAACGCATCTATCTAGAAAAATTCCTGCCCAGCGGCTCGCCGTAACGCTACTGGCAAACAGGGTGCCGCGCTGCTGTTTCGACGCTCGATAATCCTGTTTGCTGATCCAAATCAACCTTTTTTTCCTATCGAAAAATCGCGCAACCATGCTGAGGCGACTATGAAAGCCGACGATGTAGAGTTTCTTGTTGGTATGGCTGTGCAACTGGACGAAACGATCAGAAAACTGGTGATAGATGAGCAGGAGATTTTTGAAAAATTGGGCGATGCCAGAGTTCAGGAATTAAAGGCGTTCTGGAATCAGGAATTCACGGATGAAGAAGAGCTGGACTTTAAACGCAGCCTGGATTACTGGGACAAAATCCTGATTCGTACTTGGGCCAATGCGCAACGTGCTCGGCAAACCCGTGCCCAGGTGGGGCAAACCCTGATGAAATTAAATTCGCACCTCTAACCGATGGGAACACCCTAGAAATGAGTAAACACGTTATTTACAACCCGGAAGCTCGCCAACGTCTGCTGCAAGGCATCAATGCGGTAGCACGCGCGGCGAGCGTTACGCTGGGTAGTGCCGGCCCTGCCGTGATGATTCAACACCGAACCGACGGCATCATGCCCGTCTTTACCCGAGATGGCGTTACGGTTGCCAATGCCATCATCATGGAAGACCGGATTGCCGATTTGGGTGCCCGCATGTTGCGGGATGTCGCTGGCGCGGTGTCTCGTGAAGTGGGCGACGGTACCACCACGGCGATTGTGCTGGCGCAAAGCCTGGCGGAGGAAGCACTGAAAAGCGTCGCGGCCGGCTTTCATCCCATGCAATTGCAAAAAGGCATGGAGTTGGCGCTGATCTTGGTGGAGCAGCATTTACAAAAATCGGCTGTCACCGATAGCGCGGAAGACTGGGTCGAAAAAATTACGCGGGTCGCCAGCAAAGGCGAAGCTGGTGTCGGCAAGCTCCTGAAACAGGCCCTGGCCGAGCTTGGCGAAACCGGCACCCTGACCTTTCAACTGGGTAATGGCCGCGAAGACCAGTTGGAGGTCGTGGAAGGTATCCATTACGAGCAGGGCTTTTTGTCGCCCTATTTCATCACCGATAAAACCCGCGCCGAAGCGGTTTTGGAGCAGCCCTACATACTGTTGTACGACCGGGAAATCAGCGACTTCATGGATCTGGTACCCCTGCTGGAAGATGTCGCGACGGAAGGCCGCCCGCTTTTGGTCATCGCCGAAGCGGTGGCCGAACAGGCGTTGACCGGCTTATTGCTGAATCATGTACGCGGCATTTTCAAAGTGGTGGCGGTCAAGCCGCCGGGTTTTGGCGACAATCGTATCAATCGGCTGAACGATTTGGCCCTGTTGACCGGCGGCAGCGCTATTTTGCAGGAGCGGGCCATGCGGCTGGAAGACGTCACGCTGGCGCAACTGGGTCAGGCGCAGCGCGCGGTCATCTCGGAAGGTAATACGACTATCATCGGCGCCGTGGGTGCGCGCGAACCGGTTAACACGCGCATAGAGGCGTTACGGCGCGAGTTGGCACTGGTTCGCGCCCGTAAACCCGGCGAAGGTTCCGCCACCGGCAATTTACACGAAGCCGAAGAGCTGGAAGAGCGCATCGCTATCCTGTCCGGCAAGACCGGCAGCTTCCAGGTCGGCGGTATCTCCGACGTGGAAATCAAGGAGCGGCTGGTGCGCATCGAAAATGCCTATTTGTCCGCCAAGGCTGCGCTGCAGGAAGGCGTGTTACCCGGCGGCGGTATCGGTTTGTGGCGTTGCGCCACGGTGCTGGACGAAGTGATAGCCGAAAATGCCGAACAACAACAAGGCATCGCCATCGTCAAGCAGGCACTGGGCGCGCCGCTCCGGCAATTATTGAACAATGGCGGCCTGAACAACGAAGACGTGCTGATGCGCTTAGCTGCCCAGGCTGACCCGGCATTTGCCGTGGATATGCAGTATTTACACTACGGGCATTTTCTGGACATTGGGATTATCGATCCGGTAAAAGTGTTGCGCAGCGCCCTGCGCAATGCAGTGAGCGTGGTGGCTACTTTGATCAGCAGCGAGACGGTCATCATGAACGTGCCGGACTTGTCCATCATGGCCGGCTATTCGCCGGAATGGGCTGCCGCCACCCGCGAAGATCCCCGTATGTAATTGTTATTTCTACCTCAACCTCCTCTCTCCGAAAGTTAGAGCTATCCATTATTCTGCAATGGAGTAAGGCAATGTGACGTTATGTCGCATTGCCTCTTTTTTTGATTTTGTTATTTTGGACAACATCGCCGTAAAAAGCAGCTAAACCTCTGTTTTTTATATTTTTGTTTTGTGCCGATACTAAATTGGCGCACCAAAATACAAGAGGAAAAATGGATATTGCCTTGCACTTGCCCCACAACGTTAAAATCATCAAAGAAGCCTGCGCGTTCAAAACCTCACTAGCGTTTGAAGTTGACCGCCCGATACAGGCCTGGCGCTGGATGGCACAGAGCCGTTGCGTGCCTGATCATACGGACTGGGTACGCCCGGAGGTTTCGGAATCCTGGCGCCGCTGCCTGGAAGAATACCAATTGCCTTTGGGCAATTACGCGCGCTGGGATCATTGGCGTTTCATCACCGATCCGGAGCCGCTTATCAACCGCGCCGCTCACGATATTTCAGAAATGCTCCGGCATTTGGGGCATCAGTTCGACGTGTTTTTGAAAGAAGCCGGCGTCATGCTGGTATTGACCGATGCCGACGGACACCTGTTGCAAGTCTTGGGCGAAAATCCGTTTGCCAGCCCTTTCATGCTGAGTTTGTACGAAAAGCACAGCCGCTGGAGCGAAGCGGTGTTGGGTAATAACGGCATCGGCACCGCCGCGCAACTGAAAAAACCGATTGCCTTTCAGGGCATGGAGCATTTTGTCAGCCTGTTGCACCCCTTCACCACGGTCGGTTATCCCTTGTTGGATGAGAACGATAACGTGCAAGCCGTGATCGGCTTGATCAGCGATAGACAGGAAAGCATGAACTCCTTGTTCGCATTTTTGCATTTATTGTGCGTACTCCTAAATACCAATCTGCCCTTAACCCGGAGTCCGGTTGCGCAAGCGCGGGTATTGGAAAAAATCCCGTTCAAACCCGCCAAAAGGCCGCCCAGCCAATACGAATCGGCAATGTCCGAACAATTGACCGCCTTGGTAGATAAGGCCGTGAAGCTGCAACACCATAAGATTCCGATGCTGATTACCGGCGAATCCGGCGTGGGCAAGGATCATTTCGTCAATCTGCTGAAACAGGCCGGACCGCGGAAAAATCAGCCTTTGATCGCGATCAACTGCGCATCGATTCCGCATGACTTAATCGAAAGCGAACTGTTCGGTTACGAAGCCGGCAGTTTTACCGGCGCGCGCAGTGCCGGCAAACCGGGGAAATTTCTGTTAGCGGACAAAGGTATTCTGTTTCTGGACGAAATCGGCGATATGAGCCTGGATTTGCAATCGACTTTGCTGCGAGTATTGGAAACCTCGGAATTCACGCCGGTCGGCGGCAGTAAACCGATCAAGGTGGATGTGCAAATCGTCGCGGCTACCAACGTACCCTTGTTGGAAGCCGTCGAAGCCGGCCGCTTCCGCCGCGATTTGTATTACCGTTTGAACGGCGCGCAAATTCATCTGCCGCCCTTGCGCGAACGCGAAGACAAACTCGGCATCATTCACCACATCTTGCAGCGCGAACTGGCTAATCTACCCAATCCGCAGGCGATCAGTATTTGCCCCAGCGTCATTGCCTTGATCGAGCAGCACCCGTGGCCGGGTAATATTCGCCAACTGATCAACGTCATCCGGGCGACGCTGTACACCGCCGGCGACACGCTGATTACCCGCGAGGATTTGCCGCTGGATTTTGTCGAAGAGCTGGGTAAAGTGCTGCCGGGGAACGACAATAACGCTTTGGACAACACGCTAACTTACCCAATATCGGCGGCTGCGGGCCGTACCATGACACTGGAAGACTGGGAGTTGCACGGCATTAAAGCCAGTTTGCGGGAATGCGCGGGCAACATTTCCTTGGCTGCGAAAAACCTGGGGATAACTCGTACCACGCTATATCGGAAAATCGAGCGCTTCGGTCTGGATAAAATCGATTGGCGGGAGCATTCTAAGGCCGGGTAAGAAGCACACTGATTCGAGAGGCGCGTAATTGCATCCATTTGCACATTCTCCGGCTGACAGGTGCGTAAATGACAGTTTTCGGTAGTATTTTTGCCTTTCAGCTTCCGCATTGATTCTCCCTTGCATGTCCCGTTTTACCCGATAGTCAACTGGCTAATATGTTTTTTGGTTAGTTTTCAGAGCTGTTGCCCATGACTTTTCTCTGTTTGTTGGGCTGGCTGAAGCTCTGATAATAATAGACCTGGTGTAGATTCAGTCACAAAAACACCCGCTAGTGGTTAAACCCACTCCTGTAATTAGCTTTTACGGCTATGCTGAGTCGGCAACAAATAGTAAGGACTGGATGTTGTATTTTCTAAAACGGCTCAGAGAACAGGACAGATATCAAGATTTAATCTGACAGCCCGCAGAACATTATTGGCAGTACGCACTATTGCTGATCGCTTGACACAAAATCCTTGGATAAATTATGAGCCACAAACAAAACAAAGTATTGCCCGTAACTTATGTCACTTGGTGGAGTCATAACACAAACCATCATATTTTGATGGTTGCCGCTTTGATTATGGCAATAATATTGCCAACAACTGGATTAGCAACTTACCCCGCTACCATTGTGAGCTGGTACGATTATGGCTACGCTCCCGGTAAGCTTTCTATGCCGCCCTCTGGAAATGGGCGTATAGCTGATTGGCACGCCACATGGCCGGGTCACCCAGACATGTATTTAAGCCCTGCTCAATGTTCTTATTATGGACAAGGACTTATTATTAACTGCTCAAGTACTGGATGTGGAGGGGGATTTACATGTAGAGCAGATCTTTCATGTCCTGATGGTTCTGCACCAAATTACGCTAATGGGACGTGCGCCGGGGTCAATTACCAAAAGAGTGCGGGTGAAAATAGTGGTTGCGCTAGTAAAGTTGGAAATCCATGTGATTCCGCAACAGGAAATAAATATCAAAAAGACGTAGATTTTTCTAATGAAAGTATTGGTTTATCTTTCAGACGTCACTATAACAGTGTTCAGCAATTACGGAATACTAATAGCATAGGCTACGGTTGGAGCCATCAACTTGCCCCCAGTCTGGAAATTCTAACCGGCAAGATTTTTATCCACCAAGCCGATGGCCGTGCCGAATGGCTCACATTGAGCAACGGACTCTGGCAAGGCGATGCCGACAGCCAATTGCGGCTAACCCAAGATAGCACCGGCTACAGCTTGACCGATCAACTGGGCGTGGTGGAACGTTACGACACCGCCGGTCGCATCGTGTCCCGCACCGAAGCCAACGGTCGCACCACCACATACAGCTACGACAGTAGCCAGCGTTTGGTCACGGTCACCGGTCCCTTCGGCCACAGTCTGCAACTGGCTTACGACAGCGCCAACCGGATCAGCAGCGTCACCTACCCGGACGGCCTGAGTAGTCAATATCAATATGATAGCGATGGCAACCTCAGCAAAGTGACCTATCAGGATGGCAGCTTCAAACTCTACCATTACGAGAGCACCGCCTTCCCGCATGCCCTGACCGGCATCACCGACGAGAACGGCGACCGTTATGCGACTTGGGCCTACGACAGCCAAGGTCGCGCCAATTTATCCAAACATGCCGGCGACGTTGAACAAGTAGCGCTGAGCTATAACAATGACAATAGCACCGATGTCGTCGATAGCTTCAATGCCAGCCGGCATTACACGTTTCAGACTATCTTAAACGTTCAGAAACTAACCGCTATTAGCCAGCCCGCCGGAGCCGGTAGTGTTGCGGCAACCCACACCCAAAGTTACGACGCCAACGGCAACCTCGCCAGCCGCACCGACTTCAACGGCAACCTGAGCTGTTACGTCTACGACCTAAGCCGCAATCTGGAAACGACCCGCATCGAAGGCCTGGCGCCCGGTGCCAGCTGCCCGGCCAATCTGAGTACTTACGTACCGGCGCCGAACAGCATTGAGCGCAAAATCAGCAGCCAGTGGCACGCCAACTACCACCTGCCCACCCAAATCGACGAGGCCGGCCGGCGCACCGCCTTCAATTACGACGCGGGCGGCAACCTGCTAAGCAAAGCCGTCACCGATACCGCGACCGGGCAAAACCGCAGGTGGAGCTATACCTACAACAACCTCGGCCAAGTGCTGAGCGCCGACGGCCCGCGTACCGACGTTAGCGACATCACCGCCTATAGCTATTACTCGGATACCACGGCCACTCACCATCCCGGCGACCTGTGGAAAATCACCAATGCTCTCGGCCACACCACCACCTTTACCGCCTACGACGCTAACGGCCGCCTGCTCAGCCTGACCGATCCTAATGGCTTGGTGATTGGCTTTGCTTACGACGCTCGCGGCCGCCTGACCCAAAAAACCGTCGACGGCAACACCACCGCCTACACCTACGACAAAGCCGGCAACCTGACTCAAACTACCTCGGCAGCCGGTGTGACCCATACGTTTACCTACGACGCTGCGCACCGCCTGACCGACATCACCGACGCCCTGGGCGGCAAGATTCATTACACGCTGGATGCGATGGGGAACCGCACCAAAGAGGAAATTCTCGATAGCAGCGGCGCAGTGGTTAAAACCCGCAGTCGCGTCTACGACGCCTTGAACCGCTTGGCCCAAGACATCGGCGCCTACAACCAGACCACACGCTACGAATACGACGCCAACGGCAACCTGACCCAGGTCACGGACGCTAACGGCCATGCCACCCAGCACCAATACGACAGCCTGAACCGGCTGATCCGCAACACCGATGCTCTCGCCGGCTTGACCGACTATCGCTACGACGGCCAAGACCGCCTCACCCAAGTCACCGATGCCAACAACCACGACACCGTCTACAGCTACAACGGCCTCGGCGACCTGATGCAACTGGACAGTCCCAATACCGGGATTACTCAATACGGCTACGACAGTGCCGGTAACCGGATCGGTAAAACGGATGTGGCCAAGGTGTCGGTAACATATACCTACGATGCGCTGAATCGGATTAAAAGTGGCGACGGCGGCGCGCAGTTTTATTACGACGAAAACGGCAACTTGGGCAAGCTGTCGCGCGCCTTGCGTTCGGGCTCCAGCGGTAACCGGACTCTCAAGTACGACCGGGCAGGACGGTTGACTTCCATCACCGCCAAGGGTTTGCCGCATACCTACGATAACTTTATTTACTATGCCTACGACGCCGATGGCAAAGTAGAAAAAATATCGCATTCGGGATACCGTGAAGTTCTTTATGGCTTTGATGCGGCCGGCCAAGTCGACTCGGTATCGCTGCACGACTGGGATGATGGTACCGTTAGCTGGGTCTACGACATAACAACACCGCTAGCAACTCACATCACCCATCTGCCGTTCGGCCCGGTCAAATCGCTCACCTACGGCAATGGCAAACAGATCAGCCGTCGCTACGACTTAGACTACCGGGAAACCGGGCGCACCGTGCCGGGCGTCATGGCCGCCACCTATGGCTATGACTTGAACGGTAACCTCGACAGTGTGGCCGACGAATTAAGCTCCTCGGGGCGTCATCGAAATTTCGGTTACGACCCGCTGGACCGGCTGTCCAGCGCCACCGGCGTGAACACCCATGCCTTTAGCTATGACGATGTAGGCAACCGTCTGAGCAGCGAGCGGAATGGCGCACAGACCTCGTATACCTACGACCTCGGCAGCCAGAAACTGCTGGCGCTCACGGGCGCGCAGCAGGCCAGCTACCAGTACGACGCGAACGGCGACGCGAGCCAGAAAGGCAGCCGGCATTTTTACCAGGCCACCGACCATTTGGTCACGGCCATCAAGGATGAGGCGGGCGGAAGCCTAGTCTCAGTTCAGGCTAATAAGTACGACGCCTTCGGCTATCGCAGCATGAAACTGACAAACAGCGGTAACGTCGCGTTTGATTATGACGTGCTGAGCGGAACGCTGCTGGATGAAACCAAGTGGGGAGGGACGGCCTTCTCGCACAGTTATGTTTACCTGGAAGGCGAGCCACTGGCGCGGATCAACTATGACGTGGACTCGGATCCAAACCAGACACCCTGGCCTATCCATTATTACCACAACGACCGGTTGGGCACGCCCCAAAAAACCACGGACCGCACGGGCAACATCAGTTGGGCAGCAGATTTCGATCCGTTCGGCAAGGCCACGCCGACCACGGCCTTCATCACCCAGAATCTGCGTTTCCCCGGTCAATACTACGATGAAGAAACCGGCCTGCATTACAATATCGCCCGTTTCTACGATCCTAACCTCGGGCGCTACCTGCAATCCGATCCGATTGGGTTGGCGGGGGGCATTAATACCTATGCCTATGTTTATAACAATCCTCTGAGATATACCGATCCTCAAGGATTGGTTGCAGTTGCAGCGCCTCTTGTAATACCAGCTGTTCAGGCGCTTGTTGATGCTGCAACGGTTGTACTTGGCGGCGCAATGATCGCTGATTCACTTAGTTCTGGAGATGAAGGTCCATCAGTACCAATTGATTTGCCGGAAAATATTCCAGACTTTGATTTTGATAAACCCGGTCAATGTCCCGTAGACAAGAATGGCAATCAATGGCCTTGGAAAGGCAAACCACCACAAGGTGGCGATAAAGGCGGCTATAAAAATCCAAATGGCCCGGAAAGTTTGCATCCTGACTTAGATCATGGTGGAGATATTGGCCCACACTGGGATTTTAATGATAGAAATGGCCCTGGCTATCGAATTGGGCCTGATGGAACGATATGGCCGAAATAATGAAAAATTCATCAGTTCAATCAATCTTAGGCTTGGCGAGGGAAAAAGCTATTAAGCACATATTAAATGTTCTTGATATTGATAATTCCTTATGCCAGTTTGTAAAAACTCAAGTCGATTTAAGCGTTGGCGGTGTTTTTTCTGTTGTTCCTGCAGATTTAAATGTCGAAAATGTTGTTGATTTTTCTTGGGGATTTGGCAAAGGCTCTGACAACTCATTGCCGGATAGAATACTAAGAGCTTTGAAGTTAAATTCTCCGTCTATTGCAATGTTTGATGATGTAATGGGAAGTGCGGAAAATGTAGCTGGCCACGGTTCATGTCTTACAAATAATGACGAGGTCTATCATTGGGTTGTTGATACAGAAGCCACGGAATTAAAATTGAGAGATTTAATTAGAGGAACTGGTGTTTCGTGGCATTTTTTGTGCGTTGTTTTTGAGTTAGAAAATTCTATTGATATTAAAGATTGTGTTATGAATTCAAAATACGATTCGTTCAAAAATATACTAGAAGTTGTTGTTGGCGCCTATGATGGAGAAGGTTATATTCATTGGTCACCGAATAGTCGCTTGTAACAGGCATAAAGCGGAACTTTTGGCGGGTTCCGCTCATGACTGCAAGACCGCTGGTCTCTCATAAGCAAGCCCGCGTAGATACTGTTATCCAAATCAAATCAAACGAATAGCCGAATCGAAGGGTTTTGCGGATTTCAGGGCCGTAGATACTGTTATCCAAGTCAAGCCAGATGAATAGCCGAGTCGAAGGGTTTTGCGGATTTCAAGACACCGAATGCCACATGAATCAATTTACGCATCATGGCCCCGATAATCAGCTTATTGGGTTTACCAGCACCGGCTAATCGTCCACGGAATTGTTTACCCCAGGCTGTTTTATAAAGCGTCACCATGGCCGGCATATAGAACGCGGAACTCATATTTAACGGCAAAACATATCCAGAAAATCCCACAGTCCCACCTGCTCGACAAGTAAAAGAACAATCGACAGGAGAGGTGGTAATCTCATTGCCCAACACTGGAATTAAATAGCCATAGCCTTGGAGCCTTCTTAAGGCCGTAAGTCGCAATCGGTAGGGCGTCAATAGGCGAAGCCGTATTGCGCCGTATGTCTTACGGCCTTGCCCGTCAATCAAATCTTCCTTGCTATAGTTTTGGTTCCAACGCGATAACGTGCGCTGATCTATAGGATGCTGCCGACAGGCGCATCGTTCGCGACCGTTGCGCCTTGCATGGCTCGACACAAACTGCAGATTCAAAACCGAAGTGCAATACCCGAAATGCGCATGGATTCGCCAAACTCTTTATTCACCGCCAATGTTTTAACCTTGCCGACAGGGCTATCAGCTGCCGAAGGCCCTTGATCAGCTGCTGCCGCGTCTTGTCCCAAACGCTGATGCCTTTCCTGCTCCAACACCTCAATGTCACGCTGTAACAACTCCATTTTTATCAGCCCGATAGATAGAGGTGCAAAATATAAGGCTGTCAACGTGCGGCCAGTTTAATTTTGGACGTCCAAGCAGTTTACAATTTCGCAGTAGGCTCAGTTTTCAGCCGCGCGGGTCGCTGCTGGGCGCGTTGTGCGTTACAATCGCGAGTCGCACAACCGGTTGCTTCAAGAGAATAATAATGACACCCGCCGAATTTACCGCATACGCCCAACAAGGCTACAACCGCATCCCGATCTGCCGCGAAGTGCTGGCCGATCTGGACACGCCGCTCAGCGCTTACTTAAAGCTGGCCGACGGCCCTTATTCCTATTTGTTTGAGTCCGTACACGGCGGCGAGCAGTGGGGACGGTATTCGATCATCGGCTTGCCTTGCAAAACCCGTATCAAAATCAGCGGCCACCGCATCACGGTCGAAAAAGACGGCCACGACAACCAGACTTTCGAGCACGCTCAACCGCTGGAATGGATAGAAGAATTTCGGCAAAACTACAAGGTGCCGGATGTGCCGGGTTTACCGCGCTTCAACGGCGGTCTGGTCGGTTATTTCGGTTATGAAACCATCGGCTATATCGAGCCGCGTTTAAAGCCCAGCGGCAAACCGGACCCTATCGGCGCGCCGGACATTTTGTTGATGGTGTCGCAAGACCTGCTGGTATTCGACAACCTGTCCGGCAAAATGCTATTGCTGACCCACGCAGATCCATCGCAAACCAATGCCTACGAAAACGCCAAAGCCAGACTCGACGAACTGGTGGTGAAGCTGCGTGAATTGCAAGCCAATCCGCAAGCGCATCCTGCCGTTAAGCACGTGCACGAACACGATTTTGTCTCCGGCTTTACCCAGCAAGGCTACGAAGACGCGGTGTTAAAAGCCAAACAATACATCACCGACGGCGACTGCATGCAGGTGGTGTTGTCGCAACGTATGTCGATTCCGTTTGAAGCCGCGCCGCTGGATTTGTATCGGGCTTTGCGGTGCTTGAATCCGTCGCCGTATATGTTTTTCATGAACCTGGACGATCTATATGTAGTGGGCTCGTCGCCGGAAATTCTGGTGCGGCTGGAAGACAACGAAGTGACGGTGCGGCCAATCGCCGGCACCCGCCGCCGCGGCGAAACCCATGAGCAGGATCTGGAACTGGAAAAGGAACTGCTGGCCGATCCGAAAGAGATTGCCGAACACTTGATGCTAATCGACCTGGGCCGCAACGATACCGGCCGGGTAGCGAAAATTGGTAGCGTCAAACTGACCGATAAAATGATCGTCGAGCGCTACTCGCACGTGATGCACATCGTCTCCAACGTCACCGGCGAATTGCAAGAGGGCAAGAATGCCTTCGACGTATTGGCAGCTACCTTCCCGGCCGGCACCGTCAGCGGCGCGCCGAAAATTCGCGCGATGGAAATCATCGACGAATTGGAGCCGGTCAAGCGCGGCATTTATTCCGGCGCAGTCGGTTATATCTCCTGGTCCGGCAACCTGGATACCGCGATCGCGATCCGCACCGCCATCATCAAAGACCAAACCTTACACATTCAAGCCGGCGCCGGCATCGTTTACGATTCCGTGCCGCGCAACGAATGGGATGAAACAATGAACAAAGGCCGCGCGGTGTTCCGCGCCGTCAGCATGGCCGAAGCCGGCCTCCTGAGCAGCGCGGCTCAATCTAAAGGAGCACAAACATGAGCGGCGTCAGATTGGTGATGGTCGACAACTACGATTCGTTCACCTACAACCTGGTGCAATATTTCGGTGAACTGGGCGCCGACGTGGTGGTGGTACGCAACGACGAAGTGACGGTGGAAGACATTGAGGGTCTGCGCCCGGACAAAATCGTGATTTCCCCCGGCCCCTGTACACCCAAAGAAGCCGGCATCTCGGTGGAAACCATCCACCGCTACGCCGGCAAATACCCGATTCTGGGCGTTTGCCTGGGTCACCAGAGCATAGGCTACGCCTTCGGCGGCAACATCATCCACGCCAAGCAAATCATGCACGGCAAAGTATCGCCGGTGTATCACAAAGATTTGGGCGTGTTCAAAGGCTTGAGCAATCCGTTCACCGCCACCCGTTACCATTCGCTGGTGATCGAGCAATCGACTATGCCCGATTGCCTGGAAGTGACCGCCTGGACCCAGGACGAGACTGGCAACATCGACGAAATCATGGGCGTAAGACATAAAACGCTGGATATTGAAGGCGTGCAATTCCACCCGGAGTCGATCCTGACCGAGCATGGGCATGACATGTTGCGGAATTTTTTGGCGCGGTAAGATTGAGGTGACAGGAGCTAGGCCTTGCATTTCAACATTGCTTGGCTTGAGCTTTTGGTTCTTGATTTTCGCTTGGGACTTATATTTCGTATACCGTTGTCTGGAAGCATTGTTTACTGGTGAAATCGGTTTTGGCCGCAGTAGCTCGATTATTCATATCAACAAGCGTCCCGGATGGTTCTGGTTTGCTTTTTGGTTTCAATTCATTTTGGGTTTAGCTGCAATACCTGTTATTTGGCAGGAAATTTCAATGCTGCGAAAAAATTGTGCGACACCCGACTCGGATGCTCCGGATAGCGATACAGCTTTCAGCGTTGAAATAACCCAAATTTCCAGCCATGGCCTTTGGTTGAAAACTAGGGAAAATACCTTGTACATGTCATATAACGATTTCCCGTGGTTTAAAAGCCAGTCTCTTCAGACCATCTACCAAGTCGAAGAGCCATCGCCGGATCATTTTTATTGGCCGGAGATCGATGTCGATTTGACAATAGAAATGATCAAGCATCCTGATAGACATCCGTTGCAAGCCAAGCTATAAGCCACTTGAATTAGGGAGTAACGGCAATTCCTGTTACTAATGCTGACTTTGTTACCGCCAACTCAAAATTTCCGGAGCGCATTAACATGTACACGACTTACAAACTCAAAGCCAGCGAGCTTAACGACGATTTTCTGCAATCTGTTAAAGCCTTGTTCCACGATAAAGTAGTGGAAATCGCCATTTGCGATAGCTTGGAGGCCGAAGAAGACGAAACCACATATTTGCTGAAAAATCCGGTTAACAGCGAACGCTTGCTAACAGCCATTAACAATATCGAGCAAAAGCAAAATATCGTTCGCGTTGACCTATCCGAGCTATGAAAATCGCTTTCGAGCAAAGTGCATTTCAAGACTTCAATGAATGGGCGCAAACCGACAGAAAAATCTACCAGCGTATCGTTTCGCTGATTAACGACATAGCCCGCAATCCTCATAGTGGATTGGGTAAACCTGAGCCTTTGAAGCATCAGCTGCAAGGATTTTGGTCTAGGAGAATCGACCAGGAACATCGTTTGGTTTACCGGGTGCAAAATGGTGAGTGCCTAATCGTCGCGTGCAAATATCATTACCGTTGATTCCAAGGTGGCCGCCATTAGCTATTCAGCAATTATCATCGGCGCCGGCCCCGCCGGCTTGATGGCCGCCGAAGTGCTCAGCCAGGCCGGCTTGAGCGTCGCTGTGTTTGACGCTATGCCCTCCGCCGGGCGTAAGTTTTTGATGGCCGGTAAGGGTGGATTAAACATTACCCATTCTGAACCGTTCGAGCCGTTTTTGACTCGCTACGGCACGCAGCGTGCCGCACTGGAACCGATGCTGAACGCCTTTTCTCCGGAGGCCTTGAGAGCCTGGGTGCAAGGCTTGGGCATAGAAACTTTTGTCGGCACGTCCGGCCGCGTGTTTCCAACGGAGATGAAGGCCGCACCCTTGCTGCGCGCCTGGTTGCATCGCTTGCGTTCAAACGGTGTGCACTTTCATATGCGCCACCGCTGGCTGGGCTGGGATGACGATGGCGCGCTGCGCCTGAGCAATCCGGATGGCGAAATTTCGGTCAAGCCGCAAGCAACCGTGTTGGCCTTGGGCGGTGCCAGCTGGCCGCAACTAGGGTCGGATGGCGCGTGGGTGACTTGGTTACAGGCGCGCGGAGTGGAAATTGCACCCTTGCAAAGCGCTAATTGCGGATTTGAAGTAGCGTGGAGTGCGCATCTGCGCGAGAAGTTTGCCGGCGCGCCGCTCAAATCGGTAGCGCTAACCTTTACCGACACGCAGGGCTACGCCGAACGCAGGCTAGGCGAAATGGTGATTAGCACGCATGGCGTGGAAGGCAGCCTGATTTACGCATTTTCGCGGCGGCTGCGCGAATATCTGCATGTTCACGGCAGCGCCACCTTCACCATTGACCTGCTGCCAGGACGCGATGCGGAACGGGTGCTGGCCGAAATCAGCCGCCCCAGGGGTTCCCGGTCCTTATCCAGCCATTTGCAGAGTCGGCTGGGTATTTCCGGCGTCAAAGCGGCCTTGCTACGCGAAGTGCTCAGCCAGGCGCAATTTGCCGATGCCGCCATTCTAGCGAAGACGATCAAAGCCTTGCCCATCACTGTCAATGCCACCCGGCCCATCGCCGAAGCGATCAGCAGCGCCGGCGGCGTGAGTTTTAACAGTCTTGATCAAAATCTGATGCTTACCGCGCTACCCGGCGTTTTTGTCGCCGGTGAGATGCTGGATTGGGAAGCGCCGACCGGGGGATATTTGCTTTCGGCTTGCTTCGCTACCGGCCGCAGTGCAGGACTGGGCGTGTGTGACTGGCTAAACCGGCATCAAAAGTTTTAAAGAACTCCCCACTCCATAGCCGGACGCAAAAAAGGGGTAGCCGGCGCCACCCCTTCAACATCTTGTTTAGCGTGCGACTTCTGCGAATGGCCGCATTCTGCGCATTGTATTAGCCGACCGCAACGAGGCGGCTCCGGCCAATACACTGCCAAATAGCCAGAAAGCCCCCGGTAGCGGTACGCTGCCGCCTCCTCCGGTTCCGTAGTCGTACCCGTAAACCGATGCACTGGTATTCGCGGAAAAACTTCCGCTCCAACCGTCTTTAAAGACCAAAGCAACAGACAATATATCGTTTTCCGTCACGGGCGCGGAGCCGGTTGATAGGTACTGATTGACATTTTGGTTGACTGACCCGGAGTTTCCACCATTGTAGTAACTCAAATTGAAGCTTGCGTTGGAGCTTGCCGACGCATTACTTGAGGCCCCCAGGTCCCCCATCAAACTGTAGTTCGCTTCGAAAATTAACAGTCCGCTGCCTTGCACGGTAAAACTGCCGGATCGCTGGCTACCGCTGCTGGCTGATAAACTTTGATACGGAAAAGAGCCGTTCAGAGCAGCATTGGCGTTGATCTGATTAATCGATGTAGCGCTGGAAGCAGATCTGCTATAGATCGATGTGGACAGTGTCTCTGTAGTCGAAGTCCCTGAGCTCCAATTTGCCGCGCTATCATAGGTGTTGTAGTAGTAACCAGTATTCACTTGGCTAGTGTCGTTCTGATTACTCCACGTCACAGTTGGCAGGCCATTGCCAATATCAATGGCGGTAATTTTAAAGGTACTCCAGTCGATGACCGCGCTCGCAGAAACCGTCGCCGCCTCAGCAGATTGGGCAAGGCAAAGCGATAGCACCAGAATGCTGAACAGATTAGTCTTAAAGTAAGGTCGCCGAATCGGCTTGGCAAGGTGTTTCATGGTAATGTCTCCATTGATTAACGAGCACAAATTTTCAGCGCACGGCCAAACGGCCAAAAACCGTTGCCATGCTGATCAAGACTAGCTATTTGCGACAAGCCGCTTATTTAAAATGCTAGTCTTGACCGTCATTTAACAGCTAAGTTAACCACCGTCAATTACCATAAAAACATAACGGCTTAATCAATGTGCTACGTCAATAAAACTTGAAATTTATAAGCTGGCTTGGAATAAAATCGCCTTTTTATCTACCCGTTCTCGAGATGGTGTAAGCAAGCGACCTCGCTCGCGAGGGATTGACGGCCCGCAAGGTTTTCGATATGAGCCGTCGTTTGTTATCATCCCCGCCTTGACAAAAACACCGGCTACCCACTCCATGCAAATCCAAGCCACGCTGCAAAAACTTCTGGATAAACAAGACCTCAGCACCGAGGAAATGCGCGATGTGATGCGTACCATGATGCAAGGCGAGCTGACCGACGCGCAAATCGCCGGCTTTTTGATCGCCTTGCGTTGCAAGGGTGAGACCATCGAAGAAATCGCCGCGGCGGTCAGCGTGTTGCGCGAGTTGGTGCGGCCGGTGCCGGTGCATGGCGAACATGTGATCGACACCTGCGGCACGGGCGGCGACGGTGCCAACACTTTCAATATTTCGACAACGGCGGCCTTCGTGGTCGCGGCGGCGGGCGGCAAGGTGGCCAAACACGGCAATCGCTCGGTTTCCAGCAGCTGCGGCAGCGCCGATGTACTGGAAGCTGCCGGCATTAATCTGGATATGCCTGCCGAACAAGTGGCGCAATGCGTCGACGAGATCGGCGTGGGCTTTTTGTTTGCCGCCAAGCATCACAGCGCGGTGCGCCACACGGTTGGTCCGCGCAAGGAAATGGGCGTGCGCACATTGTTCAATCTGATCGGCCCACTCTCCAACCCGGCCAATGCGCCGCATCAATTGATCGGCGTGTTCGATAAGCAATGGCTGGTGCCGGTTGCGGAAGTCTTGAAAAAACTGGGCAGCAAGCATGTGCTGGTGGTGCATGCGCGCGACGGCCTGGATGAAATCAGCATCGCCGCACCGACCGACGTCGCCGAGTTGATCGACGGCATCGTGCACAGCTGCACCGTCACCCCGGAACAATTCGGCATGCCGCGCGCCAGCCTGGCAACCTTGTCGATCACTTGCGCAGCCGATAGCCTGGCAATTATGCGCGCGGTATTAAATAATCAAGCCGGCCCGGCCCGCGACATTGTGGCATTAAACGCCGGCGCAGCGATTTATGCCGCCGATTTGGCCGATTCGCTGGATGCCGGCATTCGCCGAGCGCATCAGGTGTTGGCGGATGGCAGTGCGTTGGGGAAATTTGAGGCGTTGATTGGGTATTCTCGGGTAGTTTGATGTTGTGTCGCTATCGCGACAGTTTTTTTAAGTCGGGTCTCGGCCCGACAGCCGAGATACTTTCGCTACGAAAACCATCCCTGGTTTTCGCCCTACGGGCCAGCCTATCGGCTGTTCAAATTCGTTCCAGACGAATTTGTGTTTGGCCAAAAGAAAGTATCCAAAGAAAAGGCCACCCCAACGCCGCTTTGATCCTGCGCTCCGGAGAGTTTGAGCGGGGTTGCCTGAAGGGGCTTCCCAGCCCCTGCATGCAACGCGACGCATCCATGCGTCGCCCCTATCGGGCTAATCCGCCCAAACTCTCCGGTGCTCGGCGCGGCATAGGGGATCAACCTCGCGCCTTGAAAACTGAACGCCGCAGATAATTTTCAAAGCTTGGGTAAGTTTTCTGATGTAGGATGCAGCCGACGTCAGGAGGCGCATCGTTCTCGACCGATGCGCTTCACTTTGTTCAGCACATCCTACGGTCCTAAAATTAGGCAGGAATTGACGGAGATTTATTTGAGTTTGAATAATGCGAAAAAAATAGAAGTATGGCGCAATACCCGTTGGTTATTGCGCCATACGGCCTTATGTATTGTAACGTTAATAGTCTTGCCAGTGTTTGCGGAAGAGCATAGGGTCGCAAGTTGTCCTGCGATTGATGTTACGGCAATAATTAAAGAAGCTACGGACACATATAATTATAGAGACAGGAATAAATTTGGTCTTTATACCGATGTTAGCCAAAAAATTAGTAACTATATTCCACTTGATTGCGATGTAAAGACCTTAGTGACCGAATTAATTAATGGTGGCTTTGAGCTAAATAGCAACCATCCAGAAATGCTTACTGAAATTCATTTGAAAATACCGCTAACAGGCTGGTGAAAAACTCGAAAAGCCAAGTAAGCTAAGGCATAGATGAGCGGCTAACTGTTAAAATAGGCTACCTAAATTTGGAGCCTTTCAATGCGCGGACACGATGCCATTCAAAACAGCTGGTTCAGCTATGTTGGCCTGGAAGACCGTATTCCCAAACAGCATCCGTTGCGTCGTTTACGGCTACTGGTTGATGGCGTATTGGCCTCGATGGATGCCGTCTTTGCCGAGCGTTACTCGCACACAGGCCGTCCCTCGATTGCCCCTGAAAAACTGCTGCGCGCCTTGCTGTTACAAGTCCTGTATACGGTCCGTAGCGAGCGTCAGTTGATGGAACAACTGGACTACAACCTGTTGTTTCGCTGGTTTGTCGGTCTGGGCATCGACGACGCCGTGTGGGAACGCACAGTGTTCAGTGCCAACCGCGAACGCCTGCTGTCCGAAGCCCTGAGTCGCGAATTTTTTGAGCGGGTACTGGCCATAGCCGAATGGCAAAATCTGGTGTCCGACGAACACTTCAGTGTCGACGGTAGCCTCATTGAAGCCTGGGCCTCGCACAAAAGCTTCGTCAAAAAAGATGGTAGTGGTCCCGATAAACCCGCCGGCCGCAATCCCGAGATCGACTTCAGTGGCGAAAAGCGCAGCAACGCCACCCATCAAAGTACAACCGATCCCGAAGCCCGGCTTTACAAGAAAGGCGAATACACCGAGGCCAAACTGCGTTACATCACCCATGCCTTGTCCGAGAATCGCAACGGCCTGATTGTCGATGTCGAAACCACTCAAGCCACCGGCACCGCCGAAATCGAAGCCGCGCAAAAAATGATCAAACGCCGCGTGCCCCAAGGTGGCAGCGTCGGTGCCGACAAAGGCTATGACCAAGCGGCGTTCGTCAACGGACTCGAGTCCCGTGATATCAAAGCCCATGTGGCCCGCAAAAAGATTGGCAGTGCCGTCGACGGCCGCACCGCGCGCGGCAAAGGTTACGCCCAAAGTCTCAAGCGCCGCAAAATCGTCGAAGAAGCCTTTGGCTGGGTCAAAACGGTCGGCGGCCTGCGCAAAACCCGTCACATCGGCTTAGCCAAAGTCGCGGGTCAGGCCTTGTTTTGCTTTGCCGCCTACAACCTGACGCGCATGCTCAACCTATTGGTGTTCACGCCGAAACCGGCGTGGAGTGCACCCGCCTAGGGTGAAGTTCGCCTGAAAACCGTCCACAGACGGCTTCAGGCGAATAAAAAGCCCTTGAAACCGGGGCAAAACGCTTGAAACTCGATGTCATGACCGATTTCAACTCGAAAAAATCACGAACATCGTGGGTAAGGGGAAATATCGGCGGGTTTTTCACCAGCCTGCTAAGCAAATACGAAAAACAGATTATGTTTTATATAATTTTTGAGTATAAAGGCATTCGAGTTGAGGCATTGAAAGCGATTATATATGCCCCTGTTAGCTATTATTAAAAGGCCGCAGATGCAATAACCAACGAATATTTCGCCTTATTTATACCATAAATTAATACTAAGCAAATGGATTGCCGGCGAATTTGGCATCCTGACGTGACCTATTTTTACTGTCAACTTATAATAAACAATTAGCCTGGATGAAGCGTAGCGGAATCCGGGATAATTGAGGCCATCAAAACCTCGATTTCGTTTCACTCCATCGAGGCTACATAATTTTTAGACCAGGCGACTTATAAACCCGGGACAGTTTTCTCCCCTATGCCGCGCCGAGCACCGGAGGGTTTGGACGGATAAGCCCGATAGGGGCGACGCATGGATGCGTCGCGTTGTATGCAGGGGCTGGGAAGCCCCTTCAGGCAACCCCGTTCAAACCCTTCGGCGCGCAGGATACAAGCGGCATCGGGGTGTCTTTTCTTTTGGATACTTTTCTTTGGACAAGCAAAGAAAAGTATCTCGGCTGTCGGGCCGAGACCCGACATTAAAATAACCGTCGCGATAGCGACACAAACTAAACAAGAAACATGACCGACACACCCGACATCCTAAAAACCATCCTAAGCAAAAAAGCCGAAGAAGTAGCCCGCCGCAAAAGCAATACGCCGTTGTCGCTGCTGGAAGAACTGGCCGGCACCGTGCAAGGCCCGCGCGGCTTTTATTCAGCATTGCGCAGCAAGGCCGATCAGAAAAAGCCGGCGATCATCGCCGAAATCAAGAAAGCCTCGCCCAGCCAGGGCGTGATCCGCGAGAACTTCAAGCCGGTGGAAATTGCCGTGGATTATGCGTTCAGCGGCGCGACTTGTTTGTCGGTGCTGACCGACAAGGAGTTTTTCCAGGGCTCGGAAGCCAATCTGCAAATGGTGCGGCAAAACTGCCCGTTGCCGGCGATTCGCAAGGACTTCATGATCGATCCGTATCAAATCCACGAATCGCGCGCACTGGGTGCGGACTGCATCCTGTTGATCGTCGCTGCTTTGGACGATGCGATGCTGGAAGAATTGGCCGACACCGCTACCGGCTTGGGCATGGACGTATTGACCGAAGTGCATGATGCTCAGGAACTTGAACGCGCGCTAAAGCTCAACACCAATATGATCGGCATCAACAACCGCAATCTGCGCACCTTCGACGTGTCCCTGCAAACCACGCTGGATTTGAAAAACACCATCCCAGCCGACAAGTTGATCGTCACCGAAAGCGGTATCCACACGCCAGCCGATGTGCAATTGATGCAGGACAACGGTATTTATACCTTCCTGGTTGGTGAAGCGTTTATGCGCGCGGAATCGCCAGGGAAAAAAATGCGCGAGTTGTTTTTTTAGGCCAACAGCAAGACCTTACACAGAGAATCTAAAGAGGCGTTCCCTCGTGGAACGGCAGGCGTTTCTCCCGTCGTTCCCGCTAATGCGGGAACCCAGGAAAATCAAAAAAGTGGATCCCCGCCTGCGCGGGGATGACGGATTCGTCCGGATGCCCAAGTATCTGATATTAGCCGCCCAATTTAATCTCGCCAAAATACCGGGCCAAATCAATCCGAATCGGCATGAAATACACATTCAAGCCATTCGCCGCCGCCGAGGCAATTACGCCGTTGGCAAACTCGACGTTCCAGTCGTAATCCGGCCGAAAACTCTTTGGAAACTTCACCTTATTTTTCACTTCCCAATAATTCATCGAGGCCTTGCTGGTGATGGGGCTGATGCCGATATAGGTTTCCAGGTTTTGCATCTGCTCGGCGTAGATGTCAATCATGCGGCTGTCGTAGAAGGGCTGGGAGAAAAAGCCGCCGGCACCGGCATCGACCTTGCGTTGGATGTAATCGCATTCATCCTGCACACCGCTACGATGCGGGTCGAAGCCGGCATAAATATGTAAACTGGGAAAACGCTGGCGCACGGCTCGAATCAAATCCACCACATCGGTATTGTAAAACGACCGCTTCAACCCCTCCGGCGGATCGCCGGACACCAACAACACGCTGTCTAGCGCATACTCTTCGATGATGCGGTAGAGTTCGCCGCTGTCGATTTTGAAGTCTATCGCCCGAAAATGCGGAATAAACCGGTATTTGCTTCGATCTACGCGGACCGCCAACTCCCAGCTGCGGGTATCGAAGCGTTGGATGTCCGGGACATTAATGATGTTGACGCCTTTATCCAAGGTTTGCACAAAGGCGTATTGCTCGTCGAAAGCCTCTAGGCTGCGCGGGACAATTTCAAACGAAATATTCATCGTGTGGCTGGGTAGTTAAAAGATTTGACTGGAAACGAGCGCAATGCGCAAAGTATGGATTGTAACGCAGTAAAGACAAAGCCCGATGCACATGGCCGATTTCTTTGGTTTGGCTGAAGCGGCCTAAGCACCAAGAGGCGGAATGAATTCGCCCCAGAGGGGTTGCTGAACAATTATGTTGGGCCCAAACAGTTGCTGCCAGTGAGCTGACTCAATTATTTTTTCGCTTGCGGTGGGGATTTGGCCGGCTTGATCGTCTTATTCAATAGCTGCCTCTATTCATCGGATTTATTCAGTTATTCCCGCCCCAATGCCCGCCAAACCTTGTCGCCCGATGTTATGGATTTTGCCAGCTCTATCGGCGTTATGGGCCGTTGGCTGCGAAGCACCCGTTCCTCGGGACCCACATGCTTTGGCTTTTCAGGCGCCGCAAAACTGGAGCAGCAACGGCCAGTTTGCCGAACCGGCCGCAACGGGCTGGTTGGCAGCCTTTAATGATGAGCATCTGACGGGCTTGGTAAACAGCGGCCTGGCCGATAACTTTGATTTGAAAAGTGCCGCGGCCCGTGTTGACGCGGCGCGCGAACAAGCCGTTATCGCCGGCTCCGGCCGTTGGCCGCAATTGTCGTTAACCCCCGGCTATCAACGCGCAAAAACCAATATGGGCGGCGAAAGCAGCGAATCCGGCGCGTATACGGCGCTGTTCAACCTGAGCTGGGAGCTGGATGTTTGGGGCCGGATCAAGGCCGGACAACAAGCGGCGGAAACCGAAGCAGAAGCAGCTGGCGACGATTATCGTGCCGCGCAATTATCGCTGGCCGCACGGATTGCCCAAGCCTATTTCGAATTCACTGAAGCGCAATGGCAAGCGACGGTGGCGGCACAGTCGGTCAAGGACCGCGGCACCATTGTCGATCTGGTACGCGGCCGTTTCAACAGAGGTTTGACCCGCGGCCTGGATTTGCGCTTGGTGCTGACCGATCTGGCAAATGCCCAAGCGCAACTGGCGCAGGCTAGAAATGATGCGCAATTAATCGGTAAGCGCCTGCAAACCTTGCTGGGCCGGTATCCGGGTAATGATCCAGCTAAACAAGAATTCGACGCGACATTCCAATTACCGCAGCCGCCGGAAACCTTGAGCGCCGGTTTGCCGGCCGAGCTATTGGAACGCCGCCCGGACGTCATCGCCGCATTCAAACGCTTGCGGGCCGCCGACTCGCGCCTGGAAAGCGCCGAAAAAGCCTTGCTGCCGCGGGTGACGCTAACCGGCGCCGGCGGCTCCAGCAGCGCGGCCTTGACCGAGATCATCGACCCGCGCGCGGCGGCCTGGAATTTAGCCGCCGGCCTGGCCCAGCCGCTATTTACCGGCGGCCGGCTGCAAGGCGAAATTCGCTTTAATGAAGCTAAAGTCCAGGAAGCGTTTAACCAATACCAAAGTGTGGCCTTAAACGCCTTTCGCGAAGTCGAGCAAGCGCTGGCCGCCGAAGCCTGGCTGCGCACCCAGGAACAGGCCTTGCGCGAAGCCGTCGAGCAAACCGAGGCCAGCCGTAAGCTGGCGGTGTATTCCTACCGGCAGGGTTTGATCGAAATCCTGACTTTACTCGACAGCTACCGCAGCACCCTCAATGCGCAAAGCGCTCACCTGGCCGTACAGCGGCAATTATTAAACAATCGTATCAACCTCTATCTGGCATTAGGCGGTGGCGTTTGAATCCGCAAGCACTCAATTTAAAAATCCTGTTACCGATTCTGGTATTGCTGGCGGCGGCCGGCGCGGCCTGGGCGATTATCGCCGGCAAGCCGCAAACCGTTCAGCAAAATGCCGAGCCGACGATTCCCAAGGTCAATGTGGTTCGTGTCGAGCCGCAAAGCTTGCGGCTGAACGTCATGTCCCAAGGCGTGGTCGCGCCGCGCGAGACTATTGACTTGGTCACCGAAGTGGGCGGTAAAGTAGCGCAGGTACATTCGGCGATGGCTGCCGGTGGTTTCTTTGCCGCCAACGAATTGCTGCTGACCATAGACCCGCGCGATTACGATTACGCCATCGTTGCCGCCGAAGCCCAGCTGGCCGAGGCCCAGCGGGTCTTGATCAACGAACAGGCGCAAGTCGAGCAGGCACACAGCGAATGGCAAGCGTTGGGCGAAGGCGAGCCGACAGCGTTGGCGCTGCGTAAGCCGCAATTGGCCGAGGCGCAAGCCAAGCTCAAGGCCGCCGAAGCCGATCTGGCCAAGGCCAAACTCAATCGCAGCCGCTGCGAATTGCGGGCGCCGTTTGCCGGCCGGGTGCTCAGCAAGCAAGCAGGTTTGGGTCAATATCTGCCATCAGGCGCAGTGATAGCTCGGATTTACGCCAGCGATGTCGCCGAAATACGTCTGCCGATCAGCACCGAGCAACTGGCCTTTTTGGAGCTGCCTTTGGGGCAACATGGCAAGACCGGCCACTGGCCGGCGGTGACTTTGCGCGCGGAACTGGCCGGCAAACCGCATAGCTGGCAAGGCCGCATCGTCCGCAGCGAAGCGGCGCTGGACGACAACAGCGGCCAGCTTTATCTGGTCGCGCAAGTCGCCGAGCCGTTCCGGGAAAGCGCGGATAGGCCGCCCTTGCTGAGCGGATTATTCGTGCAAGCCGAGATCGAAGGCGTGTTCCGGGAAGGTTTGTTTAGCTTGCCGCGCACGGCTTTGAACGGCTTGCAACAAGCCAAATTGGTCGACGCCGAGCAACGCTTGGAAATCCGCCAGCTGCAAGTGCTGCGCCACGACGCCGAGCGTGTCGTCGTCAAGGCCGGATTAAATCCCGGCGAGCGGGTAGTGGTGTCGGAATTGCCGGTGGCGGTGGCCGGCATGAAAGTCACCGCAGTCGAAGCGCAGCCTGACGCTGCCCCATGATGCCCACCAACCAGCGATTGGGTTTATTGGCTTGGTTCGCCGGCAATCCGGTCGCGGCCAATCTATTGATGCTGCTGATTCTGACCGGCGGCGTGCTGGGTGTGCTCGGTATCGATAAAGAAGTATTTCCGCGTTTCAGCCCTAATATCATCGTGATCGAAGCTGTATTCCCTGGCGCTGGCCCCTCGGAAGTCGAGGAATCGGTATGCGTACCCATTGAGGAAGCGATCCATGATGTACCGGGCGTTAAACATCTGCACGGCGAGATTAGGGGCGATAACTGCAAGATCGAAGTTGAAATTCTGCCGGACCATGACCGAAACCAGATGATGGCAACCCTGCAAAGCCGGGTGGAAGCTATTCCGCGCCTGCCGAAACAGCTGGAAAAAATCCAGGTGTTGCCGGCTGGCCGGGACGACGACGACGGTGTGATCTGGCTGGCCTTGCACGGGGCCACCGATGCCGCCACCTTGCAACGCTACGGCGACCGGATTCAGGAACAACTAGCGGCGATTCCGGGCGTCAGCCGCGCGCGTAACTACGGTGAGCTGGCCTATGAAATCGACATCGAAGTGTTGCCGCACCAATTACGCAAATATCAGCTGACGCTGGACGACGTAGCACAAGCCTTGCGTAAGGCCTCGGTCGATCTGCCGGGCGGCCTGATCAAGAATCCCGACGGCGAGTTGCAACTGCGAGTCAGCGGCCGGGCCCGCGATGCCGACGCCGTCGGCGCGTTGATCGTCAAGACTTTGCCGGACGGCAACCGGGTGCGGCTTGAGCAAATCGCCACCATCAAAGACGGCCTGGAAGAACGCTTATGGGCCTGGCATCACAATGGCCAAACCGCGCAGGGTTGGGAGATTCACGCCGAACAGGACAGCGTGGCGGTGGCGCGGCGCGTCAAAGCGTATGTCGAAGAAATGCGCGGGCAATTGCCGGACGGCTTGCGTCTGATTACCTGGTGGGACGATTCACAAGCTTACGACGAGCGCATCGGCACGCTATTGGAAGATGGCTTGAGCGGCTTTGTGCTGGTCTGTTTGGTGCTGACCTTGTTCTTAAGGCTGCGGGTGGCGCTGTGGGCCGGCGTCGGCATTTTTACTTCGGTGCTGGGTGCGTTTTGGCTGATGCCGGCCCTGGATATTTCCTTGAATATGCTGTCCTTATTCGGTTTCTTGCTGGCGATGGGCATCTTGGTGGACGACGCCATCATCATCGGCGAAAGTGTGCATAGCCGGCAGATAGAAGGCCGGTATTCGCCGCTGCAAGCTACGATAAAGGGGGTACAGGAGGTAGCGCTGCCGGTGAGCCTGTCGGTATTAATCGTACTGGTAGCGTTTTTGCCCGGCCTATTTTTACCGGGTTGGGCAGGGCAACTGATGCGGCCGATTTGCCTGGTGATGATCTTGACGCTGGTGTTCTCGCTAATCGAAGCCTTGCTGATTTTGCCGTCGCATCTGGTCGGCGACATCGATACCCAGGCCAAACCCGGCCGTTTACAACGCTTGCGCGAGCGAATGAATCAGAGCTTGGATCGTTTCGTCGTGCGTGTTTACCAGCCGCTGTTGGAAACGGCACTGGCTTGGCGCTATTTGACCGTGGCCTTGTTCATCGCCCTGCTGGCAATTTGCACGGCCTTGGTGCTGAGCGACCGGGTGCGGCAGTCGATTAATCCGGATGTCACCAAGGACAGTTTTTGGGTATCGATGCAATTGCCGCAGAGTGCGCCTTACAGCGAGGCTCAAGCACTGGCGACCCAAGTGGAAAAAGCCCTGTTTGCTTTACGCGACGAACTGGACGGCGTGGATCCAGCAAGCCGGCAAAACATGCAAGCCGCTCATGCCAACGACCACAGTGTGATCGTCGGTGTGGAAACGATTATTTGGGAGCATGGCGCCGGCATTTGGTTGGAGTTTTCGGCAGAAGGCCGCCGGCGTTTGAAAGTAGAAGACTTCATCCGCGACTGGCGGCAACGTATCGGCGATATTGGCCGGGGCAAGGTCGATTTTATTTACAAAGAAGGCGATGTGCCTTACGACATCGAGTTGCTGCTGGGCGCCGGCGACCCAAGTCTGCTGCAACCCGCCGCCGAGCAACTCAAAACGGCATTGGCGACGTTTCCCGGGGTTTACGATGTGATCGACTCATCCGAACCGGGCAAACCGGAAGTACGGCTGGCGTTAAAGCCGGAAGCCGAACGCCTGGGCTTGCGCCTGGAACAACTGGCCGAGCAAGTCCGCCAGGGTTATTACGGCGAGGAAGTGCATCGCTTCCTGCGCGGCCGCCGGGAAGTAAAAGTGATGGTGCGCTATCCGTTGGAACAACGACAATCGTTGGATGCGTTGAAGGCGCAACCGGTGCGCCTGCCGAACGGCAGCAGCGTACCGCTGAACGATCTGGCCGAGATCAAGCTGGTGCAAGGCTATTCCCGGCTGAATCGCGAAGACCGGCATCGGGTGTTGAAGGTGCAGGCCCGCGTCGATCCGACCAAGGCCGATGTCAACGGCATTTACGCCGAGCTGGAGAACAGTGCTTTGCCGGATCTGGAGCAGGCGTTTCCCGGCTTGAATGTGCAAATCGGCCAACAGCGCCAGGAACAGGAAGCGATGCTGGCGGCCTTCGGTAAAAATACCTTGATCGCGCTGTTGGTGATCTATGCTTTGATCGCGGTGCCGTTTAAATCTTACAGCAAACCGCTGATCTTTCTGTTGGCCGCGCCGGTGGCCTGGAGCGGCGCTGTGCTGGCGCATTGGACGGCCGGACTGCCCTTGTCGATGGAATCGTTAGTGGGCATGATTGCGGCTAGCGGCGTGGTGGTAAACGATAGCCTGGTGCTGCTGGATTATATTCGTCAGCACGGCGACGAGGATACCCCGGTGGAACAGCTGATCAGCGCCGCCTGTATCGCCCGTTTTCGGCCGATCTTGCTGGCCTTTCTAACCAACTTTGCCGGTTTTTTGCCGACCTTACTGGAAACCAGCCAGCAAGCGCAGTTCCTGATTCCGATGACTTTGTCGCTGTCGGCCGGTCTATTGATCGGGATGGCAGCCAGCTTGATTTTGACACCGGTTTGCTATGCGATTTTGGGGGCCAGGCGATAGGCAGTATCGATGTAAAAACCAAAGCGGTAAGTTTGGCCTGATACATTGGTGGCGGGGGTTTTTGGCAGGTAGCGATGTTGCCACCGCTTACTAAATTAGCGGCGGATTCGCGTTGTAAGGCAATCCTATCAAGCCGGTGTTATGCTGCGAGGTACGGTGGCAGTGACGGCTATTTTCAACTACGACAATCATAGCTTTAGGGAGGTCTGAAAACATTTGTCATCGTTGTGTATGCGCGGATCTAGTAAGGTGATTGCAAAGGGCCCGCGCTTTCAGGGGAGCGGCACTTGGGTATTGTTATGAGTTACCTTGGGAAAGGTCGGCGCCGTTCAGTTTTTTCCGTTCTTTTTAAAATAGCCACTCTGATCTCAGAATTTTTGGGCACATTGTTCTTTACTTTGTCGTCAGTATTACTCGCCTGTGCCTGCCGATTTTTGAGAATGGGTACAGTGATCTTTCCATACACGGGAGTCCACCATGAACAAACAGACATTCATCGCATCCGCCGTCATCACTACCTTAGTGGGTTGCGCCACGCCGCCGATTGAGCAGAAAGCGACCATCGAAAATGATTTGAGTACCGAATTACCCGCTTCAGCCGCCGGCATATCTGCAGAGCCACTGTACTTTTCTTCGCAACAAGAAGCCGAAAGCGCTTTGATCGGTTATAACTACGGGCTGACCCTGCTTGCCGATGGCCGGGTTCAAGCATTTGTCTCGGGTTTAAACGGGTCGGGCATGGAAAACCCCTTCGACGTGGTCAGGGCAAAATCGCAAAGTTCATCAGCCAAGATTACCGACTTGGCCGAAGCGGAAACTGAAATGGCGTTTCCGCAAATTACGCTAACAGGCAAAAAGAACGGTCAGGCAGCTATCGACGCATTGGGCGACAAGCTGGGGGATGTGGCGAAAGCCTACGACATGTCCAGCGAACGCCTGGAAGATATATTGCGCACCGATGCGTCGGCCTGGATCGATGAAAGCGGCCGCCTGCTTTATATCGATGAGCATACCAAAATCACTCAAGGACAAGGCGAGCAAGAAACCGCTACGGTCACCAGCACAGGTAGCGGTGTTGCCAGTACGGCAACTGCAGACCCATTCGCCCTGCACAGCAAGCCTGGTTCCAATCGCGTTATTTATTTGGACTTCAATGGCCACGTCGCAACCAACACGGCCTGGAGTATGACTACGCTTACCGCTCAAGCCTATGATATAGACGGGAACCCGGGCGCTTTCAGCACTACGGAATTAAATAACATTCGCGAAATATGGCAACGGGTAGCGGAAGACTACGCACCCTTCGATGTTGACGTGACGACCCAGGAGCCCACTTTGGATGCCTTGAGGCGCAGTAGCACCAGTGACATTCAGTACGGCACTCGAGCCGTGGTTACCCGGTCTATGCCGGAACTTTGCAACCAAACTTGCGGCGGCGTCGCTTACGTTAATGTGTTTTCATATTATTCAGCCGCCTACCCGGAACGCTATCGGCCCGCCTGGGTATTCTTCGACAAACTGGGCAACGGTTATCCCAAATATGTTGCAGAAGCTATTTCACACGAAGTAGGGCATAACTTAAACCTCAATCATGATGGCAATGCCAGCACCGGCTACTATGCCGGCCATGGTAGCGGTACTACCGGCTGGGCGCCGATCATGGGGGTGGGCTACTACAAACCTGTCGCACAATGGAGTAAAGGCGAGTATCCGGGCGCCAACAATCTGCAGGATGATCTTGCAGTAATAAACGCTGCGGGTGCTTCTGTGCGGCCCGATGACTTCCCGGATACAACTGCCAGTGCGGCACCATTAGCCGGCGACGCCAGTGCGGTTTCACAAAGTGGTATCATCGAGCGCACAACGGACGTCGACGTTTTCGTATTTTCAACCGGCGGGGGCAGCGCGCAGTTGAATGTTACACCCGATGCAATAGCGCCCAATTTGGATGTGTTGTTAACGTTAATTGACGCGCAAGGCAAAACGGTGGCCCAAGCCAATCCGGTGGACAGCTTGGCGGCATCCTTAAACGTCTCGCTCAACGCCGGAAAATATTTCCTGAAAGTCGAAGGAGTAGGCAAAGGCGACTTAACTACGGGTTACTCTGACTACGGCAGCCTTGGCCAATACCAAATTACCGGCAATTACCCGGTTGTAGCGTTGGTGCCACCCTCAGCAGTCATCACAGCGCTGCCAACTGTCGGCGACGCTCCGCTCAATGTTACGTTGAATGGTGCCGGCTCAAGCGCTAAAAACGGCTCGATCTCTTCATACGCCTGGAATTTCGGCGATGGTTCTGCGGCAACCAGCGGCGCATCGGTCAGCCACATCTACAATACCCCTGGCGCCTATACCGCAACACTAACCGTTACCGATAGCAGCGGTTTGAAAACCAGCACCACACAAAGTATTCAGGCGGCGCAAAGTGTCGTAGCGATGAATATGAAAGTTGCCAGTACCGTGATGACTCGAAAATTGTTAAGCGGAGGTAAATCGCAATGCGTCGCCAACATTACCGTTAAATCCGGAACATCGACCATTACCGGTGCCGGCGTTTATGGTACTTGGAGTGGCTCAGTCACCTCGGGCACCAGCAAAACTAATGTGACCGGGGCAAGCTATTCCATTACCGGCACAAAGGGCTCGACCAGTTTGAGCAGTGCCCTGTTACCTAGCAACAGCAAGGGTACTTGCGCGTTCACCGTCACCAAGGTAGTTAAAAATGGCTACTTGTACGATGGTAGTGGCGCTATTTCACGCAGTTTGTCCTGGTAAGTTAATGCTAGGGGGCTGCTGGTTCTTGGCCGTCCCCGACGTATTCCGGAGTTGTCCCGGTTGACGATAATTTATCCGAAATCGGGATAACCTTAAAAACATTACCGCTCCCGCTTACATCCCCTAGCGGCTTATCCCTCCTATCCCAAAAGCTTCTATTGCCCTGCTCAACAACAAGCCCGCAAATAGTCGGCTCTGCGTCGTCACGTAAACTGCAAAAGACGCGCAACCCCCTGCCGCGCTAAAATTCCCCTATTGTGCGGCATCGCACTCAGCCAACTTTTGACCATCATGCTCAATTTCAAAAACATCGCCATCCGTCGGGGCAACCGTTTGCTGTTTAGCGAGGCCTCTTTCACGATCCATAAAGGCCAAAAAATTGGTCTGACCGGAGCCAATGGCGCCGGCAAATCCAGCCTTTTTGCATTATTGCGCGGCGAATTGCATGCCGACGAAGGTGATTTTTCCATGCCTCCGAATCTGGAAATCGCCCATGTCGCCCAGGAAACCCCGGCCTTGGAATGTTCGGCCATTGATTATGTGCTGGACGGCGACAGAGAGTTACGTGCGTTGCAGGCAAAATTACATACGGCCGAACAAGCGCACGACGGCATCAAATTAGCGGAGCTGCATGCAGCTTTGGATCATGTCGGCGGATACACGGCGCAAGCCCGGGCCTCGCGTTTGTTAAACGGTCTGGGTTTTAGCACGGAGCAAGAAAGCCGGCCGGTCAGCTCATTCTCCGGTGGTTGGCGTATGCGTTTAAATTTGGCGCAAGCGCTGATGTGTCGGTCCGATGTTTTACTTTTGGACGAGCCCACCAACCACCTGGACTTGGACGCAGTGATTTATCTACAGGATTGGCTCGGCAAGTACCCCGGCACGCTACTGTTGATTTCCCATGATCGGGATTTTCTGGACACCATCACCGACCACATCGTGCATATCGAGCAAAACAGAGCCGAAATATACACGGGCAATTATTCCGACTTCGAACGCATGCGCGCCGAAAAACTGGCTCAGCAACAAACCGCCTACGAAAAGCAGCAGCGTGAGATTGCCCATATCCAAAGTTTTGTCGACCGTTTTAAAGCACAAGCCACCAAAGCCAGACAGGCGCAAAGCCGGATCAAAGCGTTGGAGCGCATGGAATTGATCGCTCAGGCTCACGTCGATTCGCCGTTTGGTTTCAGTTTTCCGCCGCCGAAGAAAATGCCCAATCCACTGCTGAAAATCGAAGAAGCCAACATCGGCTACGGCGATAAAGTAGTGATTAAAAACGCCAGCCTGTCGATTGCGCCAGGCGACCGCATCGGCCTGCTCGGCCCCAACGGTGCCGGCAAGTCCAGCTTGATCAAAGTACTTTCCGGGCAAATGCCGGCATTGACTGGTAAGCTACAAACCGCTCAGGATTTGCATATCGGCTATTTCGCTCAGCATCAATTGGAATTGCTAAGCCTGGAAGAAAGCCCGCTCTGGCATCTGCAAAAGCTGGATAAACAAGCGACTGAAAAAGATTTACGCAATTTTTTGGGCGGCTTCGATTTTCGCGGCGACAAGGTCAACGATCCGGTCGGACCGTTTTCCGGCGGCGAAAAAGCCCGCTTGGTACTAGCCATGTTGGTTTATCAAAATCCGAATTTGCTGCTGTTGGACGAACCGACCAACCATCTGGATTTGGAAATGCGCCACGCGCTAAGTGTGGCTTTGCAGGAATACCAGGGCGCTCTGGTGGTGGTTTCGCATGACAGACATTTATTGCGCTCGGTGACCGACCAACTGTTATTGGTGGCCGGCGGCAAAATCCAGCCGTTCGACGGGGATTTGGACGATTACAAGCAATGGCTTGCCGAACAAAAGAAAGCGGGCGACGAACCGGTCGCCAACGACAATGGCGGCGGGGTGTCGCGCAAGGATCAGCGTAAACTCGATGCGGAGCGCCGGCAGCGTTTAAAACCATTGTTGGACGCGGTGAAAAAAGCCGAAGCGGCAGTGGAAAAGTTTCATCAGCAACAGCGCGATCTGGAAGAACAATTGGCCGATCCGGCCATTTATGCCGAGGAATATAAGGAACAATTAAAGCAGTTACTGAGCCGGAAAGGCCAAATCGATAGCGCGCTGGAACAGGCAGAAATGGATTGGCTGGCAGCGGAGGAAAACCTACAACAAGCGGAGTGATCATGTACCAACTGATGGTGTTGTTTTTTGAGATTTGCATTATGCGCAAAGGCCCGCAGGATGTGCCGGCGTCGCCTTGGTTAATGCGGCTGATGTTCATACCCTATTTGCTGGTTAATCTATTGATTTTGCTGCTGGATAGCGATTGGTCGCATGCCCTGCTGCAAATTGCCGCCGAGACGGTGTTGATGATAGGTTTTTGCTATCCGCTACTCTATTTTTCCGGGAAAACCGCCCGTTTTCCGCAAACTCTGACGGCATTACTGGGTTCCGATGTGGTGATTAGTCTGTGCGCCATTCCGGCGGTCGCCAGTCTATATACCCAGGTCAGTCAGGTGGCCTATATCGCCATGATAGTTCTGATGGGCTGGCATTGGCTGGTTAACGGCAATATTTTTCGGCATGCCTTGGATAGGCCGTTGATGTTCGGCTTGGCGTTGGCTTTTTTATATATACTGATTTCCACACAGGTCATGACTTTGTTGTTTACCGAGATCGCTGTTAGCGATTAGGAGGAATTATGTCGATTTATAAACATGTTTTATTGGCGGCCGATTTTTTTGAACATGGCGGTCAAGTTGCGGAAAAAGCCAGGCAAATCGCCGCGCAAAACGCTGCCCAACTGAGCTTGGTCCATGTGGTCGATAATTTGCCGATTACCGATCCGGCCTATGGCCCCATCATTCCCTTCGATGTGGATCTGACCCAGGAACTGATGGATGCCACCAAGAAACGCCTGCACGAGCTGGGCGAAAAACTGAATGTCCCCACCGAACGGCAACATCTGGAAATGGGTAGCCCCAAACTGGAAATCGTCCGGGTAGCCGAAGAGATTCAGGCCGACTTGATTGTCGTAGGTTCGCACGGCCGCCATGGTTTAGCATTGTTGCTCGGCTCTACTGCCAACGGCGTGCTACATCACGCTAAATGCGATGTACTGGCGGTGCGGTTAGCGGATGATTGAGCTGGTTTTGGGCGGCGCCCGTTCCGGTAAAAGCCGCTATGCCGAGCAACAAGCTTTGGCCTCCGGCCTGGCCGTGGTTTATATCGCCACCGCTGAGGCCGGCGACGACGAAATGCACAGCCGCATCCAGCACCATCAACAACGCCGGCCGCCGCATTGGTTAACCGTTGAAGAACCCCTCGCCTTGGCGAACGTGATTAACGAGTATGCCGGCAAACAACATTGCTTGCTGGTGGACTGTCTGACGTTGTGGTTATGCAATGTGTTGTTCGATAAACAAGGTAATCTGCAAGAACAGCGCTATCAGCAACAAACCGATGCCTTATGCGCCGTGCTGGAGGCCGGCCGGCAACGGGTGATTATGGTCAGCAACGAAGTGGGCCTGGGTGTCGTAGCCGCGGACGCCATGACCCGCCGATTCGTCGATGAAGCCGGCTTTTTACATCAAAGACTCGCGCAAATCAGCGACAAGGTGGTACTGGTCACCGCCGGTTTGCCGCAAATCCTCAAAAACCTCTAATTTGATTATGAACAGTTTATCCGCGCCGATTGCCGCGCCTGATGCCGCTTATTACCAACAAGCTTTAAGCAGGCAAGCGCAATTGACCAAGCCGCCCGGCTCCTTGGGCTTGCTGGAGGATTGCGCGGTCAGATTGGCGGCGATGCAGCGCCGGGAAGCACCTAAACTGGAAAAAATCCATGTCAGCGTCTTTGCCGCCGATCACGGCATTGCCGAGGAAGGCGTCTCGGCATTTCCGCAAGTGGTGACGATGGAAATGGTCAAAAATTTTGCGGCCGGCGGAGCGGCGGTGAATGTGCTGGCCAGGCATGTCGATGCCTATTTCGAAGTCGTCGATGTCGGTCTATTGCAGCCAGTGGCCTTACCCAATGTAATCAGCCATCGAGCCGGTGCCGGCACCGCCAATTTTTCACGGACAGCGGCGATGAACGACGAACAGTTAACGATAGCCTTGACCGCAGGCCGATCTGCCGTCGAGCGGGCGGTAGCGAACGGCGCCGATTTGTTTATCGGCGGGGAAATGGGCATCGCCAATACCACCAGCGCCAGCGCTTTGGCGACCGCCAGTTTGCGGATACCGGCCGCCGAGATTACCGGCGCCGGCACCGGTTTGAATGCCGGACAAATTGACCACAAAGCCCGTGTTATCGACTCCGCCTTACAGCTCCACCAAGCTGCTCTGCAATCGCCTTTGGATATTTTAAAAACCTTGGGCGGTTTTGAAATCGCCGCGCTCACTGCAGCCTATATCAGCGCCGCCCAGCAAGGTCTGCCGGTGTTGATAGATGGCTTTATCAGCAGTGTCGCGGCGTTGCTGGCGGTGGGGATCAATCCCGGCTGCGTGGACTGGTTTTTTTACGGCCACTGTTCCGCGGAAAAAGGCCATGCCCGCGTCCTGCAAGCCTTGAACGCTCAGCCGTTATTGAATCTGCAGATGCGTCTGGGCGAGGGTAGCGGCGCGGTGTTGGCGGTACCCTTACTGCAAATGGCCTGTCGTTTACACAATGAAATGGCCACATTCAGTCAAGCGCAAGTCTCTACTGCCTGAAATAGGCTTGCGTTAGCAAGCTGCGTCAAGCGCAATGGCGGGGCCTTGGGCTTTCCCGTATCATTAGCCGCGAAAAATAAGCTGGGCTGACGTCGAGCTTGCTTTGCGACCGGCAACTGTCCTAATGGCAGCTGCACATAATAATAAAAACATACAACTGATTTGGTAAACAACATGCTAGGACACATAGAAAGTTACGATGAAAGATGCCAGACCGGCGTGATCAAATACGAAGGTCAATTCTACGAATTCCACCTGGATCAATGGACATCGGAAGCGCCGCCCAAAGTCGGCGATGATGTGGATTTCGATCACGACGAAGATAAAGTCACCGACGTCAGCCTGGTCGGCGCTTATCTGATGGAAGCCAAGCCAGTCAAAAGCAAGTTGGTCGCGGCTTTGTTGGGGATTGCATTCGGCGCGATCGGCTTGCATCGCATTTATCTGGGCTTCTATTTCCTCGGCTTCACCCAAGCCATAGTCACGCTGGTTACCGGCGGTTTTGGCGTCATGTGGGGCTTCATCGAAGGCGTGTTGATTGCAACCGGCCATATCTACAAAGATGCCAAGGGACGTCATCTTAAATAATCGTGGATGCTTTTCTGCTTGCCTTGCAATTCCTGACCCGCATACCTGTTAGCTGTCGTGACGAGGCTGGCGCTCCCTTGCTGGGGCGTTCGGTTTTGTACTATCCAGCGGTCGGCCTGCTACTGGGTGTTCTCCTAAGCCTGCCGCCGATACTGTTTGCCGGCAGTGCGCCCATGCTGTTGGCGGCTATCGTCTTGACCGGCTGGGTATTACTGACCGGCGGCCTGCATTTGGACGGTTTGGCCGATTGCGCCGATGCTTGGGTCGGCGGCTACGGTGACAAACAGCGTAGCCTGCAAATCATGAAAGACCCGGCCTCCGGGCCGATTGCGGTTAGTTTGCTGGTGCTGGTTTTAGTCCTGAAGTTTGCTGCACTGACCGCCATGTTCGAGCAAACTCGCCTCGCCCCCTTGCTGCTGGCCCCGGTTTTAGGCCGAACCGCAATTCTGGGTTTGATGCTGACAACTGACTATATTCGCCCAAAAGGCCTGGCCGAGGCGCTATTGCAACAATTGCCAAGAGCGCATATCCAAGCGGTGTTGGTGATTAGCGTCCTGACTGCCGCGGTGTTTTTAGGTTTACCGGCCGTACTGTTCGCCGGAGGCTTACTATTTTGGGTACGGCAAACCGCGGTCTCGCGCTTGGGCGGGGTAACCGGCGACGTTTACGGTGCGGCGGTCGAGCTAACGGAAGCCGCCGTGCTAATGGTTGCCATGCTGCAATGACACAGCAATCGCCGCGTTCGCCGGCAACTCCCGAGCACAAATCGGCACCGCAAGACGCCTCTGCCGCGCACCGCTTCCCTGACCAACAACTCGCCGGCGTCTATCGCGCCATCGCCGAACGCCGCGACATGCGGCATTTTCTTTCCGATCCGGTCGATGCCGAAGTCTTGGCTCGTCTATTACAAGCCGCGCACCAGGCCGGCAGCGTCGGCTTGATGCAGCCTTGGCGCTTTATCCGCATTACTGATCGCCGCATGCGTAACGATATTTACGCGCTGGTCGAACAGGAACGCAAACTTACCGCAGAAGCCCTCGCCGAACGGCACGACGAATTCATGAAGCTTAAAGTGGAAGGCATACTCGATTGCGGTGAATTGCTGATCGTCGCTTTACCTGATCGACGCGAGCAACACATTTTCGGCCGCCGGACCCTGCCGGAAATGGATTTGGCCTCGGCGGCCTGCGCGATTCAAAATCTGTGGCTGGCCGCCCGCGCGGAAGGCCTGGGGCTGGGCTGGGTATCGCTATTCGATCCGGATGCATTGGCGCAATTATTAAAAATGCCTACCGGCAGCCGGCCGATTGCGGTGCTTTGCTTGGGCCATGTCGCCGAATTTTACCCCAAACCGATGTTGGAACTAGAAAACTGGGCAACGCCACAACCTTTATCAGCGTTTGTCTACGAAAACGGCTGGCCCGATGCATCCTAAGCCGCCTTTCCAAGCCCTGATGGTGCAAGGCACCACCTCCGACGCCGGCAAAAGTACCTTGGTAACCGCCTTGTGCCGTTATTACCGGCGTCAAGGCATCGCCGTCGCGCCGTTCAAGCCGCAAAACATGGCATTGAATAGCGCGGTAACGATAGACGGCGGCGAGATCGGCCGCGCCCAAGCCGTACAAGCCTCAGCCTGCGGTTTGCCGCCGCATAGCGATATGAATCCGGTGCTGCTCAAACCCAATACCGACACCACCGCGCAAGTCATCATTCACGGCAAAGTCCTGCAAAACCAATCAGCCAGCCAATACCACGATTATAAAAAAATCGCCAAGCAAGCGGTTCTGGAATCGTGGCAACGCTTGGGCGCTCATTACCAGATGCTGATTGTCGAAGGTGCCGGCAGTCCGGCGGAGATTAATTTGCGCGCCGGTGACATCGCCAATATGGGCTTTGCCGAAGCAGTGGATTGCCCAGTCATTCTAATCGCCGACATTGATCGCGGCGGTGTGTTTGCGCACTTGGTCGGCACGCTGGAATTGCTATCAGCAAGCGAACAACAGCGCGTGATCGGTTTTGTCATCAACCGTTTCCGGGGCGATATTGCGTTGTTAAAACCCGGCTTGGATTGGCTGGAACAGCGAACCGGGAAGCCGGTGTTGGCCGTGCTGCCGTATTTGCACGATCTTTATCTGGAAGCCGAGGATGCCTTATCCACTCGGCATGCCCAACAGGGCCAAACCGGCGCGTTTCATATCGTCGTGCCGCATTTGCCCAGCTTCAGCAATCATACCGATTTCGATCCATTGCAATTGCACCCCGGCGTACAAGTCAGTTTTGCGAAAAGTCCGGACCAGGTAGCCGGTGCAGACTTGGTTGTGCTACCCGGCAGCAAATCGGTGCGTAGTGATTTAGCGCGTCTTAGAGAGCAAGGCTGGGACAAATTTATTGCTCGCCATTTGCGTTACGGCGGCAAACTGCTGGGGATTTGCGGCGGCTTTCAGATGCTGGGCAAAAGCATAGACGACCCACTGGGGCTGGAAGGTCCGGCCGGTAGTGCTGCCGGCCTGGATTTATTGGATATGCAGACGGTTTTGCGAGCGGAAAAATGCTTGAAACAAACTACCGGCACGTTTTATGGGCAAACGACAAAGGTGGCGGGCTACGAGATTCATCTGGGCGTCAGTAGTGGTCCGGCGCTGGCACAACCCTTATTTTCGCTAGCGGATGGTCACGATGGCACCGTTTCGGCAGACGGACAGGTGGCGGGCAGTTATCTGCACGGTTTATTCGATTTGCCCGCCGCCTGCGATGCGCTGTTGCATTGGGCAGGCTATCGGCAAGCGCAAGCCCTGGATTTCAATGCGGTGCGCGAAGCCGGCATCGAGCGTCTGGCCGATTGCCTGGCAACGCATTGCAATTTCACCTTGCTGGAAGCATTGGCGGCATCTACCCGACGCGCTTGCTGACGCTCAGCCATTGCGGCGAATGGCTGAAATATACGCAATTTCCGGCAGCGGATTTTTTGCATAAACCCCTTTGTTTGATTAGGGCTGTTGCCGTTTTAACTGGGCAACCAAATAAAAGCGCAGGCCAAAGCGGCAAGGCTTTCAACATGGCGTTTCAATGTGTCATATCGCGTCGCGCTGGCTTTGAATTTATTCCAGTATTCGTCCGTGAACAACTGCCGAAGCATCGCTTAATGCTCTTTTGATTCAAAATTTCAAGCCCTTGGGCAAATCAGTCCGATTTCAAAACTAGCATTCCAAAGCAGCAACACCCCCTAGTCGCCATCCGGCTCGACAATGCGTATCGGCCGATTCCCGATCTTTATCCCGGTGACCTCATCCACAAGCACCGGTCTGATTTCTGCCCCCGTTTCTGCGTCCAAGATGCGCACCAGCCGGCCCTCGCCGCGATATTGACGTCCCCAGGCTCCAATCGTGAACAGCACCGGCAGAAAATCGCGGCCGGCGGCAGTCAACACATACTCCTCACGCGGCGGGCGTTCCGAATAAAGCCTTTTTTCCAACAAGCCTTCCGCTGTCAGAGTCGCCAATCTGCGGGTCAGGATCGCCGGTCCGATTCCCAGGTTTTTCCGAAACTGGTCAAAGCGGGTGAGGCCGAAATGGGCATCCCGCAGAATCAAAAGACTCCATGCGTCTCCCAGAAAAGCCAAGCAGCGCGCGATTGGACAAGGGTCATCACAAATATTTTTATCGTTCATACAATTTTGGTAGTGACTTGCTTTCAAATTGGTAGTAACATAACTACCGAAATGATAGTAACACTTAGATGATAGACAATCCACCCCGCAAGGAGATTTGAGTTATGAGTATTAAGCAAAATATTAGTGTCGCGCTGGTTACCGGCGCATCCTCGGGCATCGGCGAAGCAACCGCTCTGCGGCTGACCGCGGCTGGCTACAAGGTCTACGGGACCAGCAGACGGGCCGTCCAAACGAATCGACATCCTTTTCAGATGCTGCCTCTCGACGTGACTAGCGATGTTTCCGTCGAAGCTGCCGTTAGCGAGGTGATGCAACGGGAAGGACGCATTGACCTGCTTGTGAACAACGCCGGATTCGGGGTTGCCCCTGCCGGAGCGGAAGAAAGTTCGATCGAACAATCCCAGTCGGTTTTCGATACCAACTTCTTCGGCATTGTCCGCATGACTCGCGCCGTTACACCCCATATGCGGCGCCAAGGCAGCGGTCGCATCATCAACATCGGCTCCGTGCTTGGCGTATTGCCGATGCCGTATATGGCCATTTATGCCGCGAGCAAGCACGCGATCGAAGGCTATTCGGAATCGCTCGATCACGAGTTGCGTACCAGAGGAATCCGGGTCTCCGTCATCGAGCCCGCATACACAAAAACGAAGTTCGACGCGAACCTGCTGGCGGCCGATTCGCAGCTTGAGGAGTATCACGAAACCCGCGTGATCTTGGACAAGGTGCTGGAGGAAGTGATGGCTATTGCCGACGAGCCGGAAGTCGTGGCCGATGTGGTGCTGAAAGCAGCCAGAGCGACTCGTCCCAAGCTCCGATATACCGCCGGCGATCTCGCTAAGCGCTTGAGCTTGCTACGCCGATTTGCGCCTGCTCGCGTATTGGACGCAGGGCTTCGTAAAGATCTGCGGCTCGACGCAATAAAAAAACCACAAATGTCATGAAGGCGTTCGTCGTCCAGCGTTATGGAAACCAAGTCGCATTTCAACACCGATTTAGTCTGAACTTAGCAACAAGGAATTTTTTGTGAATAGCACATTAACCATGAAAGCCCTCACCTTCAAACGCTATAGCAAGTCGCCCGAGATCGGTTTTTCCGACATTTCTCGTCCCACACTGAAGGCGGACGAACTGCTGGTAAAAGTCCACGCCGCGGGCCTGAACCCGATCGACAACATGATTCCGACCGGGATGTTCAAGCCGGTCCTGCATTTCCAGCTTCCGGCCACGCTGGGCAGCGATCTGGCGGGCGTGGTGACTGAGGTTGGCAGCCGCGTAACGCGCTTCAAGCCCGGCGATGCGGTCTTCGCCAGTATCTTCGATCTTGGTAAAGGATCGCTTGCCGAATTTGCGGTGGTGCCGGAGAGCGCCGCCGCGCTGAAGCCGGCCAATCTGGATTTCGTGCAGGCCGCATCCATTCCGATGGTCGGGCTTACCTCCTGGCAAGCGCTGAAGGAACGCGCCAATCTTCGGGCCGGCCAGAAGATTTTCATCCCGGCAGGCTCAGGCGGCATTGGCACCTTTGCGATCCAATTGGCAAAGCACCTGAGCGCCACGGTGGCAACCACCACCAGTACGGGCAACGTTGAACTGGTGCGCAGCCTGGGAGCAGATGAAGTCGTCGACTACAAGAAGCAGGAATTCGAGAAAGTGCTGCACGGCTACGACGCGGTGCTTGGCACGCTCAAGGGGGGCGAGCTCGAGAGATCCGTCGGCATCCTCAAGCCGGGGGGCAAGATCGTCTCGCTGATCGGGCCGCTGGATGCGGCGTTCGCGGATGCCAAGCGCTTGAATTTCTTCCTCAGGTTCGTGTTCGGACTGATGAGCCGCAAGATCACACGGCTTGCCAGAAAACAGGCAGTCACTTATTCATTTCTGTTCGTGCGTCCCGATGGCGATCAACTCGGCGACATCGGCAAACTCCTCGAAGCCGAGCGTATTAAGCCTGTGATCGACAAGGTGTTTCCGTTCGAGGAAGCCAAAGATGCGCTTGCCTACCTCGCTCAGGGGCGTTCGAGGGGGAAAGTCGTCGTCAAGATGCAGTAAACAGAAGACAAGCAAAGCTCCACATTTTTCAAACACATCCAAAGGTAAAAAACCATGACTTCATCTAAAAAAATCGCTGTTGTAACAGGTGCTTCTTCCGGCATAGGATCAGTTTACGCTGATCGTCTAGCTCAACGCGGATATGACCTTTTGCTGGTCGCCCGGCGCGGCGACCGCTTGCAAAATCTCGCCGCCAAACTAGAGCAGGCTTACGGCATCAAGGCCGAAACGCGGGTGGCCGATCTTGAGAACGAAACAGACCTCGCGGGTCTTGAAGCCGTTCTCGCTGCCAATCCCGCTATCAGTCTATTGGTCAACAATGCCGGCATTGCCAGACTCAGCCCTTTTGCGGAAGCGCCAGTGAAAGACTCCTTGTCGCAGATCGCGTTGAATATCACGGCGCTGACGCGATTGACGCATGCCGTACTGCCTGCGTTCAAGGCACGCAACGACGGTGTCATTATCAACATCGCCTCGGTATTGGCTGTTCATGCATTTCCGGTGAGCTCGGTGTACAGCGGCACGAAAGCGTTCGTGCTCAATTTCAGTCGCGGGCTACAGCAAGAACTGGCAAATACTGGGATTAGGGTGCAAGTGGTGTTGCCTGCCGCCACAGCCACCGAACTTTGGGATACCGCCGGGATGCCACTGACCGCGTTTCCAGAAGAAGCGGTGATGACTACCGAGCATCTTGTCGATGCCGCGCTGGCTGGTTTCGACCAAGGCGAGCTGGTCACCTGGCCCTCCCTGGCTGACGCCGGGCACTGGGATCGATACGACGCTCACCGCTCCGATCTCTTCGCGGCGACGCAAACCGGCCAGTCCGCGCCACGCCTAGCTACGCAATCTTGATTGTTTTCTATGTGAATAACATGCGCTGTTTTTTGATAACTCCACAGACCGCTATAAATCGCATCTGGAAAGGCACGGGGCTGGTTGGCGTATGACAGACATTCTTCACAGATACGGGTAGGCTGAGCAACGAGTCGTTAGTCGCGCGGATTACCAAAAAATCCGCGCCTAGCGGCGAGTTTCTATATCGCCATTAAACTTCATTGATTTATTACCAGGCGCTTTTTAAAAAATTTGCATGCACCGTTGTTTCATGACGATTTTTACTCAAACTCCAGCGAACAAAGGATGAATGCAGAATTTTTATTGGGCGCCATAATATAGCGTTTGATTTATATTGATTAAAAATGTCAAATAAAACTCAGGATAAAATTTTAGCCGCTACGACTCATCTTTTTAATGAGCACGGCATTCGCGCAACCGGAATAGATGGTATTTTGAAAGAAGCTGAAGTGTCTAAAATGAGTCTTTATAAATATTATGCGTCGAAAAACGACTTAATCGCTGCCTATCTTCTGCGTCAGGAAGCATTATTCATGTCCCGATACGAAAACATAGCCGCCGAAATGATTGATCCGAAAGATAAGTTATTGGCGATGCTGGATGTTTATAATGATTTAATTCAAAGTGGAGAGTTCAAAGGCAGTCCGTTTTTGAATGCGCTTTCGGAATTTCCAATCAAGGATGATCCTGTGCATCAAGCGGCGATCAGGATAATTCATAATTTTTGGACGCATATACTAAACCTCGCCAATCAATGCGGGGTAAGTCAGCCAAAAACATTAGCATCACAAATTGCCATGTTAATGCATGGCTCAATCCTATTTTCTCAAACGAATTGCAATTCAGATTATATAGCTAACGCCAAAGAACTAGTTTATTCCCATCTGGATTGCCTTGCTACGAATCAGCCATAACTTGAGATCCAAGCCGTGATCAAGACTCTGCCTATTCCAGGCTAAGGAACAGCGCTACCATAGGCAAAACACCGCATTCTACCTATGGAAAACAAAAGACATGAATAATTCAAATGCGGAATTAATCCACGCCCAAAAAGTCCGATTTCCCCAATTCAACCCCATTGTGCCTAAGGATTGCGTAGGTCATCGTGATGTGGAAATAAAAATTAGGTAGGACAAAATCTAACACGTATGGAAGACCGACAAAGCTTTTCTCGGCGCCGCCAATCTTGAAATTAATAGCCAGGTTCTCAGTGCCATTTATTTGCGCCGGGGTTACATCTTGGATAAAAGCGATGGTTTTGGATATACGAGCCTGCAAATCGGCAAAGGTGGTTTCATTGTCTTCGTAGCATGGAATCTCTAATCCCGCCAGGCGCGCGGCACAGCCTTTAACCATATCCGTTGCAATTTGCACTTGTTTGCTGAGCGGAAACATATCGGGGGCCAAACGGTAATTTATAAAGACCGATTGATCAATGTTTTTCGCTTCGGCATGGATTGCTGCTTTATCTAGTATTTTCGATAAATTGCCCAGCATTTTGATAAAAACTTGTATTGACGCTTGATACATGTCGATTGACATAATAACCCCCTATTTTTAAAAACATTTAATCAGATTAATGAAACGCAGAAGTATTGACCGCTTATTACGCATACTGCGCAATGCCATTCCCAAACGACCAATTTTCCTTTTTGACTTCAACAAGGCTTATTAAGACATCTTCTCTGCGTATATCTAGCTGATTATGCAGACTATCGGCTATGTTTTTATAAAGTGATTTCTTTAAATCGATACCTCTGCCTTCATTCAAGGTTATTTGTATAAAAACGATGCCATCGCTTCGATGTATACCAAGATAATTGAAATCGTAAATTAAAGAATTATTATCATGCTCGGTAATAACCTGAAAACAATCTTTTTCGGGTACATTGATTGTGCGCACCATTTCTTGGTGAACGATTTGGCCAATCTTTCTCCCGAACTCTTTATTTTCTTGCTTGATTAACGATATTCGAACTAAGGGCATGTTATTCCTCCAAAATTAAATTAAAAACGAACAGTTTGTGGTTCTTTTATGAAAAGAACGATACCGGTTGCGATAAAAGCGAATAGACCTGACGCCACAAAAGCCAGGTGGTAATCACCCACCAGGCTATGGACATACCCGGCACTGTAGGCAGCAATCGCCGCGCCGATTTGATGCGCGAAGCAGATCCAGCCGAACACCACACCGACGTTTTGTTTCCCGAATAAATCCGCGGTTAAGGCTGAGGTTGCCGGAATGGTGGACAACCAATTCATGCCGTAGATAATCGAGAACAGCATTAATTGTCCGGTGGTATCAATGCTGGGCAGCACTATCAGCGTTGCGCCTCTGACTATGTAATAAAACGCCAGCGGCCAGCGCTTGCCGTAGCGATCGCACAACCAGCCGGATAAAATGGTGCCGAACACATCGGCCGCACCCATGACGCCTAAGGACATGGCCATGGTCATTTCAGTGAAGCCGTGTTCGATGCCGTGTGGAATCAAATGGGTCTGAAAAAGCCCGGAGGTGGTTAAACCGCAAATGCCAAAACTCAAGGCTAACAACCAGAACTGCGGACTGCGCATGGCCGAGCGCATGGGATTTTGATCAGGCTTAAGCATTGTTCTATGAACGCCATGCTCCCCATAGGCCGATAGGCCTTTTGATTTGGGATCGTCTCTTAAAAATCTCAGGACCAAAGGTAAAGCCACTAGCCCCAAGCCTACGGCGATAAATATCGTCGCTGCGCGCCAACCTTCATGCACATTGATCTGCATGAGCACCGGGGTGAACACTAACTGGCCGGAGGAGAAAGCTGCCCCCAATATGCCTAAGGCCAGCCCCCGGTGTTTATGAAACCAGCGATTGATCAACGCCGAGCCCATAATCATCGACGTGCCGCCCGAACCTGCGCCTATCAGCAATCCCCAAAGCAAATACAGTTGCCAGGATTCCTGCATAAAAACGCTGCCGCCGGCACCCGCCACCGACAAAATTAAAGTGATAACGCTGATCCGTTTTGCGCCGTAGACATCCATCAATCGACCTAGAAAGGGACCGGCAAGGCCAAATAGCAGCAGGTTGAGCGAAATCGCGCCGCTAATGGTTTCCCGGTTCCAGGCAAACTCCTGTTCCAGAGACAGCATGATGATCCCTGGAACGGAGCGCAGTGCAGACGCCATAAACAAGCACAGAAACGTCACCGCGAGTACGACCCAGGCATAGTGAACTGAATCAGCGTGACTCTTTGGCATGGCGACATCGGATTTGGATTGAAACATGGTCGTGTGGGTTGATTAGTAAGGTATGGAAACGCTTCGCGAGACTACTTTAAAAGTCGGGTCTCGGCCCGACAGCCGAGTTTCTTTCTTTTGCTCGGCCAAAAGAAAGAAACCAAAGAAAAGGCCGCCCCGCATACCGCCTTAATCCTGCGCTTCTCGCCTTTGGCGAGGGTTTTTCGAAAGGGCATCCCAGCCCTTGCGAAAAACGCGCGGCATCCATGCCGCGCCCCTGCGGGCAATTTCTCGTCAAAGGCTGCGATGCTCGGGGCGGTATGAGGGGATAAAAACCAGCCTTCGGCTTTTTTCGCTTCGCGGTTTTTTGATTTTTCACATCAATTTGAACCGCACCCATTGCATTCAGCCCGACCTACCTTGGGTACGGCAGCCTTGTTATGATGCGCTCTTCATGCCAGTTGCATCCCAAAGCAGACCTATTCGGCGTCTTCGATTTTTTCCATTAGCTCGATCAGCCGAGTCACGCCTTGTAACAATATCCCGCCCACACCATGGGCAAACCATACGCCAATCACGAATCCCCAATGGATAGGCGCGGCGAAGAATTCCTCTCTAAACCAGAAGGTATGCCCCCATTCGTTGAATCCGACGCTGACTAAGATCATGAAGGGTCCGAACACCGCCAAGGTCAAAGGCAAGGAGATGCCTTTGGCATACAAGGGCAAGCGGGTTCTAGCATACAACCAGGCGCAGCCGCCCAGGATCACGTACAGCGGGAAGTTGAAGTAAAACTCGATGATGTGATTAGCGGTAAACGGCGTATCGCGGATCGCCACCTGATGCCAGGAATTGTCCTGTTCGGCAAAATAACTGCCCGCCCAGTACACCGCAAAGGTGTAGATGCTGATCCACATCGTCAAGGTGAAATAGCGGCGGATTTCTTCCTTGGGCGCCAACTGATCCAGATTCCGGTCGCGCGTGGTCCATAAGTAACCCCAAAAGCCGCTGACGACGACGGCGAGAACCGCCAGTTCGATATAAAACAGCCGCATCCAGTACTGTTCGAACGCCGGTTCCGTGGAATCCAAACCGTGCGCGATGGCAAAAGCGCCCTGATACAACCGTAAACTGATGTAGATAACCGCTAATAGACCAAAACCCTTTAGGTACTTAGGTAAGTCGATCAAATACCAAGGCAATGATTTTGGGGTTTCGGTGCTTAAGCTAACATGTTCTGTCGTGGTAGCCATGATGTGTGCTCCTGAATTAATTGAATTTGGGAATGACGGCGGCGGAAATGCTGGAGATATAGCGTTTTCCCATCACGTCGTCGTAAAGAAACAGTAAGCCACCCACTCGGCTATCCGCGTCTTTGATTAGTCCATCCAGCTTTTCCGACTCCCAGGCCGCATCGCGCACTTCAATAGTGACGGTACGTTGTTCGCCGGGGGCGATAGGCGTGTTGTCATTCAGGCTCAGGCCTTTATTGCTGACGTCGTCCTTGCCGGGCACGTTGCCTACCTCGGATAGATCATCATTCATGAAATGCACGTTGGAACTGGAAAACTCGCCTATCCTGACCGCCCCTTGGCTGCGATTATCGACACTAACCTGCAACACCATGGCACGTTGCGCCACGTTGTATTCGGCTTTTAGCGTGTCGACATTGACCGTTCCGGCATTGACTTGAGCCGGTAAAGGCAAAATTCTATCCAGTCCTGCTTGTAATGGGATGGTGTCCGGATAACGGCTATTGGTTACGGAATTAATCACCAATACCAATACCGGAATGCCCACTAACACGGCCTTGGCGATGGTTTTGTCCCGAGCTGTGATCAACTCATGTTCCAAACCGGCATCCAACATCCGGTAGCGGCTGATGAACAAGGGACGGCGCACCCACCACAACAGCCAGGCAGCCGCCAACGCTCCCCAGAACAGGTGCCAAAACACCCCATTGGCAAAGCCGAAACTTTCCATGTCGATCATTTCACCGTTGATGGTTTGAATGGTATTGCTAAAGTCCGCGGGATCGCCGCCAATGTCCAGCCACACCCCAGGGCCCATCACCTGACCCGCGTCTTTTAAATTAAAAAACGGATGGATGTGATAATGACCCGGTAAACGGCCCTTCATGACCACCTTGAACTCGTAGTCGCCGCCCGGCTCCAGGGCTACCGAGTTGGTCCATGGTTTGCCGTTCAGGTAACGTTCGGTGCGGATCAGTACCGGCCCAGGTGTTGAAATATTCAGGAAAGTGGCTTCCGGCTTTGGCACACTGATCGGCCAGTCTTCGGCGACATGAAACTTGCCGCTGACGCTGACTTCATCGTTGACGTTGAATTTTTGCGTGGACCATTGCACGTCGTACCACTGGATGGTGCGCATCCTGATGAACGGCTCCAGGGCTTTTTCGCCATGTGCCTGCGCGGTGGGTACTGCAAATATCGACAATACATTGACGCACAGCAACGCCAACAGCCAAGGTTTAAAGAGTGATTTCATGACCATTCCTCCTTAGATTTTTTTCAGATAACGGGTGGTGGCGAACCATTTACCGATGTACCACCACAGCGGATACATCAACGAGCACAACAACGCCGAACAAAACGCCGCCAAAGGTGTGGCGTACTGGCCGTAGGTGCGCAAGGTGCCGCGTTCGATGATGCGCAGGTATTCCGGCATGCCGGTGCGGATATATTGGAAACCAAATAAATCGGCCACAGTCAGCTGGCTGTTGTGGTATTCGACAGCTTGGTGGAACATGCCGAAGATCGGCCAGTTGGTGGGGTAGAACAACAAGGCAAACGCGCCACCGCCAAAAATGGAGGTAATGGTCAGGCTGTTGGTCAGCATCAACAAGGTATCCAGTACCAAGGCTCCCGGCACCATGGTGGCCGGCAACACCATGTTGACGGGAAAGAAATTCCAGTAGTGATAGGCAAAGATTCGGGCAACCCAAGTGCCGATCAACAACGCTGCAACGCAGAGCGTGGCGCCCAAAGGTAGCCGGAACTTATCCCATAACACAGCTTGAACAGCCGCTGGAAAGGTGATGCCGATTAAGGGTGTGACCAAAGGCCACCATTGCCGATCTTTCCAGTCCACCCAGAAATCCCAGTCGCCGACGGTCAGGGCAAAATGCAGATGGAACGAGCCGATGAATAAAAATAGGGCCAGTACCAGAATCAGATAATCGTAAGCTCTGGCCAGCCGGGCTTTTTCGCCCCGATAAGGTTTGAATGTTGAAATTGGAATTTGTGCAGACATGGTAAGAATCCCCCGTAATGCGTTTTAGTGAATGGCTGTTGCCATTGAGTATTTGGGCGCGCCGCCAACCGAAAAGCTACCCTTGGGGGGAGTTAAACCTTGTAGGCTTGGACGACGCGCTCGGGGTATAAGGTAGGGAGAAAAGGCTTGGCTGTGAAATGGTGAAATTTCATCCGCTACCATCAAGACTGTTCATACCGGCCAGCAGCGATTTTGTTTAGTATGCAGCCGAATTTTTTGAGGAACTCAGGATGGCTAACCTACGCACTTTCGACTTAAACCTATTGCTGGCTTTCGATGTTTTGATGCGGGAGCGCAATGTCACCCGCGCGGCGGAATGCATGTTCGTCACCCAGTCGGCGATGAGCCATACCTTGCACCGCTTACGCCAGCAATTGAACGATCCAGTCTTGGTTAAATCGCCCACCGGCATGCAGCCGACCGCACTGGCGCTGGCCTTGGTGGAGCCGGTACGCAGTCTGTTACAGGAAATGGAACGATTGCTAGAGGCACCCCAGGCCTTCGATCCGGCATCCAGTCAGCGCCGTTTCACCATCGCCGCGACCGATTACATGGAGTTTTTGATCTTGCCAGAGTTGTCGCAATTGATAGAGCAAACGGCGCCGGGCGTGGATATTCATGTCAAACGTACGGAATCTGCTTTTCCCTTGGCGCAGTTGGAAAACGGCAGTCTGGATGTGGTGTTGGGCTTTGCCTCGGTACTGAATCCGCCCGCGCATTTGCACTGCGAACATTTATTCATGGATCGCATGGCTTGCGTGGTCAGGCAGGATCATCCCACCATCCAAGCCGCACCGTCGTTGGAGGACTATTTGGCGGGGACGCACATGCTGATCTCCCGAACCGGCGATAAATTGGGGGTAATAGACGAGAAATTGACCGAGTTGGGCTTGGAGCGGCGTATCAATTTCATCGTGCCGCATTTTCTATCGGCACCCTTGATCGTGGCCCAAACCCACATGATTTTGTCTTTGCCTTATCGCTTGGCCATAGCTTTTCAGAAACTGGTGCCGCTGCAAGTATTACCCGTGCCGGTGAGTTTACCGGACTACGATTTGGCGATGATTTGGCATCCGCTATGGGAAAAAGACCCGGCCCACGGTTGGTTGCGCGAACAAATCAACGCCATAGGCCGGAAAATAAGCGCATCTCAAATCAATCTTTAACGTCCTGGCAGGCCCGCGGCCAAGGTTTTGACCTTCAACAGAAAGTAAGGCGGTTTGGATTGGTTGTCGCCGCCGTTCAGTGTGGCTGAGCGATGCAAGCGATTCACTACCGCATAGAGTTGGCCGTTAGCGCCAAAACTGAAGGAATCGACCCATGACAGCCTTGGACACTGCGCCAATTGCCGGTATTGTCGGTTAGGCGCGATCACGCCAATCGCATTATTCGCCAAGTCCCCCAGATAAATATTGTTGTTTTCATCAATGCTGATGCCGTCCGAAATCGGTTTGTCGCTGTAGCGTTCCACCTGCTTTGCCAGTTCTTCAGGCGTTAACGACTCGTTGACCAAATCCGCCGCTTTAATCCGGTAAAGACTGAGGCCGTGCATCGGCCCGAAATAGACCCATTCGTTGGCCAAATCCTCGGTAATCGGATTGACGCCAATATGCGGTTTGACCAACTCGCCCGCCGGGGTTTTCACCTGAATCGGCACATTGTCGATGACCAAATCGACGTTTTCCGGCACCACACTTTTATGGCCTTCCAGCACCCGCCGCGCCGCACCGGTAGACAGGTTGACCACAATCAAGGCGGCATTCGCGCCGCCCGCCGGATCGCTGATGAAGGCATGATTGTGGTTGGCATCCAATGCAAAGTCGTTAACGAACGCATCTTTCGGGGCAATCGGGGCCGGCAGGTAAATCAGCCGTTGGAGTTTGTTGGTTTTGGTATTCCACCCTACCAGCTTAGGCGTCACGCCGCTACGCATGCCGTTGTCCAGCATCCAGACGATGCCGTTGGCGTCGGAGCGGATACCCAGCACCGAGTCGAGTTTGATCGGTGCGGTCGAATCCGCTGCGGACATCTCCTTATTCGGAAAAGGCAGCAAGGTTTGATCCTTGTATTCCACCACCGTGTATTGCGGTTGATAAAACTGATGTTGGCTCATGATGATCCGGCCGTTGGCGGTTGCCGTGACATTGCCAGGACCGTTATCGAGGTTGGCGAATACATCAAAATGAGAATTGCCATCCGCCAAAGCCTCAAAGGCTGCAAACACCATGGCGGTGCAAAATAGGATTCCACGGTTCATTATCATCTCCAGTAAGTTGTTGGGTTAGGCAACACCATACTGGATCGTTAGAGCCCTGTTAAATGACATCCATTCATCACGAACCATTCAGTACATTGATGATGATTGGCGTAATCAATTTTGGAAGCGCAGCGATAGCGAAGTGAAGGTTTTTATCCCTAGATAGCCGCAGCGCCAAGTCGAGGGAGAGTCTAAGCTCAACCCCTGGCTAGAGTGGAACAATGTGACACGGGTGCCGTTCGGGCTGAGCCCATCGAAGCCCAGGCTGGCGCCCCCTTCGATAGACTCAAGGCGAATGGTATTTAGGGGGCGAGTTAATAATAACGCCCAGAAAAACGCCGTATTTGAATTTATCCATTACATTTCAACATCCAATACATTCAAAACATCCGGCCTTTGTTGCACCAACACTTCTGGTCGCTGAAGTATTCGATGCCAATTGCGACGAGTCATTTGTTCAATCCAGTCCAACACATCATCAAACTCGTCATCGCTCCATGATTCGATAATCGCCAGGGTGACGGGAGGCGCATATAAAAATTCGAGCGCACTTTTCATATTTGCATAACGTAAATTCATGGTATTTCTCCTATGGCTTTATGCTTGGCTGTGAATGACAGTAAGGATCTTTAATGTGTCGATGATTTGGCTTTGGTTAAAAAAATACCCATAAGGTTCCGCCTTGATTAGCAATGCCCGCATTTGAGTCTGCGCCACAAGTTGCCGATAGCGGCCAGCCTACACTCTTAAACCCGCGCAGGTGTTGCTTGATTCAAGTTACTGGCCAATGATGCGGAACCAAATAAAAGTGTGGATAGGATAAATTGACCGGAGACGAAGCTGAGCACGCCGGTGACAAAAAACAAGCCAATCATCACGTCTCTATAAATGTTTTTTGAAATATTCATGGGGTCCACCTTGACTATGTTTAGTCGTTTTGTAAGTACGACTTCACTATATACCCACCAAAAATATTTACAATCAGGCATTTTATTCATGATTTGTTTCCTATAAGGAAACAAATTGCCCGGAACTTTTGCAATCTGTAGCGCAATATAACTACCGTCATTCAAATTCGCGGAATTGTGTGAGTGGTGGTTTAGCAGCTTGTTTGACGTGGGATTTTTGACCTTAGCGTGGCTGGGTTTGCGTTCCCAATTAGCTCAAAACTGCCCTCTTATTAGGTTATCAACGGATAAGAATAATTTTTCTGCGCGACGGTGCCGCGGGCGGGATTTGAGATTTCGGGGATGATGCCAATGCGGTTGGTGTTATAGGTGTCGCTAGCGCGACGGCTAGTTTTTAATGTCGGGTCTCGGCCCGACAGCCGAGTAACTTTTCTTTGTTTGGCCAAAGAAAAGTCACCAAAAGAAAGGCCACCCGGATGCCGCTTAGCTCACTCGGCACATCCCAGTGCCTCGCCCTTCGGGTGCGATGCATGCAAATCGGCTATCCTGCCGATTTGTCCTGCGATCCAAAGCTTTTATCGAGGGTCGGCAGAAGGGAGAAAACCCGCCGCGGATTTGAAATTCAATCTGGTACGATCAACGCGAAAAGTTGCGCATCCATAGGTTGTGCCGAGCCAGCGGCGAGGCGCAACGGTCATGATCGATGCGCCTCGTGCCTCGGCAGCATCCTATGGCCGTAAGAACCTGAGATCCTAATCCTAAAGGTTGAGATGACAAATAATTTTTTCAGAATAGAGAGTACTTAAGACATGGATTTTACAAAACTCAATGAAACCGATGTACGCGAGGAAATTATTGCACCGTTGATTCGAGAATTGGGTTATCGATCAGCGTCGAAACACAATGTCTTACGAGAGCAGTCTCTTCGCTACCCGAGAATATATCTGGGCCGAAAGGATTCCAAAAAGGATCCGGTTTTGCGAGGGAAGGCTGATTACATTCTAGAAGCGGGTGGGGAGGTGCGTTGGGTGATCGAAGCTAAAGCGCCATCTTGTGCCATTGACGCTGATGAGATAGAACAAGCATGGACATATGCTAATCACCCAGAAATACGAGCGGTTTATTTTTCGTTATGTAACGGCAAACACCTATTGATATATCAAACCAATCGTGGGGCTGAATCACCGCCTATTTTGTCAATTGACTACGAACAACTCAGTGATCAAATTACCATGGGTGTGCTGCAAAATTTGCTGTCTCCAGAGGCTGTACTCAGAGATCATCCAGCACAAGTTATTGATATAAATCCTGCCCTTGGCCCTGGCCTCCGATCAATCGCTCGGATAACTGGCGGACACATTCACTACGAAAAATGTAGTTTCCCTATGCCAGCCCTGGAGGCATTACAAATATCAATAACTTCTGGAGCGGTAGAGAGGGATTCAGAAAACAGAATGGTCGTTTTTTTAGAAACGCATGCTCCAACTCGTTCATTTCAAGAACTCAATGAGCGTATGGGTCTAGCTACTGTTGAGCTGGTCTCGATCGACTCATATATTTCCACTGACCCAATAACGCCAACCCGTTTTACATCCTCAAAATCAGTCATATTCCCTGCTGGTGAAGAGTTACTTGATATGAATACCTGGAAAATAGTTAGGTTACCGAACAACATGTTTATCAGCTTGTCTGCCTCAGCGACTGGCGTACTCGAGGAAAACAAGTTCTATGGTACTGTCCTTAACAATATGGTGATTAATAATTCTTACCCAATTAGTCTGGAGGGTCAGTTTTGCTTATATGTCACATGATTAAGTTAGCGACGTAAGGTGTCAAAAGGCGTAGCTGCTATGCCTCGCATAATGCCTTTTATTATTCGGTGCCATACGCTATTGGCAATAAGCCCTAACAGGCTGGTGAAAAACCAGCTGATCTTTCCCCTTATCCACGGTTACTGTATTTTTTTGCGCTGAATATCCTTAATTCCTCCGAATACCCACCCTTCGCAGCTCGGATCTGCCTCACTATATTTACATTCTTCAAATCTCGGGCGCGGTTTCTCCCGTATGCCGCGCCGAAGCACCGGAGCTTTTGGCGAGAAATGCCCGAAGGGGTGCGGCAGGGACGCCGCACGTCGGCGGAGGGGCTGGGAAGCCCCTTCTGCCGACCCTCGGCAAAAGCGAGGAGCGGAGGAAATAAGCGGCATCCGGGCCGCCTTTTCTTTGGATACTTTCTTTTGGCCAAGCAAAAGAAAGTATCTCGGCTGTCGGGCCGAGACCCGACATTAAAAACCAGCCGTCGCGCTAGCGACACCTGATTGGAAAATCTCCCCTAACCCCTCTTTTCCAAAGAGGGGAAATAAGCAGAATTCACAGTTTTTGGCTAACGTTTGATCAAAAAGTAATTCGAAAAGCCTATTCCAAAACATCCACAGTTTTGCGCCCAACCCCAAAACTCTCCAACAACATCAAGCCCACGCCCACGCAAATCGCCGAATCAGCAATATTGAACGCCGGCCAATGCCAGTCCTGGTAATAGACATCCAGAAAGTCGATCACATAACCGTAAGCCACCCGGTCGATCAGATTGCCGATAGCCCCGCCCAACACCAAAGCCAGGGCAACTGCCATCAAAGTCTCGTGTTTTTTTAAACGATAAAGCCAGACGGCAATGATGCCGCTCATCACCACGGCTAAGCCGGCGAACAGCCAGCGCTGCCAACCGCCGGCCTGGGCTAGAAAGCTGAATGCCGCACCGGTGTTATGCACGTAGGTCAGATTGAAATACGGAAGCAAGGGTATCGACTCAAATAGCTGCATCGAACCGTCCACCGCCAGCTTACTGGCTTGGTCCAGCACCAGTGTGACTGCGGAAATCCACAACCACTTAAGCATAACGACGGGTCTCGCCAGGGCCGGCGACGTTTTCTACACAGCGGCCGCACAATTCCGGATGCTCAGGGTTTTCGCCGATGTCGTAACGTTGGTGCCAGCAGCGCACGCATTTTGGATGCTCGGATACCGTCACTTTCAATTTCACGCCGTCCAATTCGGTCGCTACCGCATCGTCCGGGCAGAATTGCATGTCGGCGACGCCGGCGTTGGAAGTGATGAACACGAAATGCAGCTCGCTGGCCAGTTTGTTGAGCTCCGCGCCATAGGCCTCGTCGCAATACAATTCCACTTCCGCGTTTAGCGAGGCACCAATCGCTCCCTTGCCGCGCAGTTGCTCCAACTCTTTGGACACCACGGTGCGTACCGCCATCACTTTGTCCCAGGTATCGCGGCTGATCGTCGCGTTGGCGTCTAGCGGGAACAACCCCTCGTACCAGGTTTCCAGAAACACTGATTCGCCGCGTTGACCGGGAATGAATTGCCATAATTCGTCAGCGGTGTAGCTGGTGATGGGCGCCAGCCAGCGGGTCAGCGCTTCGATGACATGGTACATCGCGGTTTGCGCGGAGCGGCGGGCCAGACAATCTTCCTTGGCGGTGTATTGGCGGTCTTTGATGATGTCCAGGTAAAAGCCGCCCAAGTCGATGCTGCAGAAGGTCAGCACTTTTTGGTAAATGCTTTGGAACTGATACGCGCTGTAAGCGGCTTTGATATCTTCCTGCAATTGCCAGGCTTTATCGACGGCCCAACGGTCCAGCGCCAGCAAATCGTCCTTGGCGACCAGATGTTGTGCGGGGTCGAAGCCGTCCAGGTTGGACAGCAGGAAGCGCGCGGTGTTGCGCAAGCGCCGGTAGCCGTCCGAGGTGCGTTTCAGAATCTCGTCGGACACCGACATTTCGCCGCGGTAATCGGTACCGGCCACCCACAAGCGCAACACATCCGCACCCAACGATTTCATCACGGTTTGCGGCAGCACCACGTTGCCTTTGGATTTGGACATTTTCTTGCCCTCGGCATCGACAGTAAAGCCGTGAGTCAATACTTGTTTGTAAGGCGCGACGTCGTTCATCGCTACCGATGCCAATAAGGAAGATTGGAACCAGCCGCGATGTTGATCCGAGCCTTCCAGATACAAATCAGCCGGGAAGCGCAGTTGCTCGCGGCGCTCCAACACGGCGGCATGGGTCACACCGGAATCAAACCAGACATCCAGCGTGTCGGTCATTTTTTGGTAATGCTCGGCATCGGCACCGATCAGCTCCGCCGCATCCAATTCAAACCAGGCGTCTATGCCTTGTTGTTCGATGCGTTTGGCCACTTGCTCGATTAACTCGCCGGTACGCGGATGCAGTTCGCCGGTTTCCTTATGCACGAAAAAGGCAATCGGTACGCCCCAGGTACGCTGGCGAGAAATACACCAGTCCGGCCGGTTATTCAGCATGGCTTCGATACGGGCTTGGCCCCAATCAGGGATCCACTCTACTCGTTTCACTTCGTTCAACGCGGTATCGCGCAGGCCGTTTTTTTCCATGGAAACGAACCATTGCGGCGTGGCGCGGAAAATGATCGGGGTCTTGTGGCGCCAGCAATGCGGATAGCTGTGCAGCAAGGCGTGGTGATGCAGCAATTTGCCGCGTTCGCGCAATACTTCCAGCACTTTTTCGTTGGCGGTAAACACATGCAGGCCGGCGAACAATTCGGTGCTGGGCAAGAATACGCCGTTGCTGCCGACCGGATTGTCGACGGGCAAGCCGTATTTCATGCCTACGACATAGTCTTCCTGACCGTGACCGGGTGCGGTGTGGACCGCGCCGGTACCGGCATCGGTGGTGACATGGTCGCCCAAGATCACCGGAACTTGCCGGTCGTAAAACGGATGCTGCAACAATTGGTTTTCCAATGCCGCGCCTTTGCAGTAGCCAACGATATGATGTTCACCGATACCGTAACGGAGTACCGCGTCTTTCAGCAAGGCTTCGGCGATGACCAAGCGCTCGGTTTGGCCGTCGATTTCGCATTGCACCACCGCGTATTCCAGATCCGGATTCAAAGCCACGGCTTGGTTGGCCGGCAACGTCCACGGCGTGGTGGTCCAGATCACCACCGACAGCGGGCCTTTGCCTTCGCGGTCACCGGCGTGATGGCACTTGGTCATGAAAGCGTGTTCATCAACGACGGCGAAACGCACATCAATGGCCGGTGAGTGTTTGTCTTCATATTCCACTTCCGCCTCTGCCAGCGCCGAGCCGCAATCGGTACACCAATGCACCGGTTTGGCGCCTTTACTAAGATGGCCGTTGGCGGCGATTTTGCCTAAGGCGCGGACGATGTCGGCCTCGAAGGCGAAATCCATGGTTAAGTACGGATTGTCCCAATCGCCCAACACACCCAGGCGGATGAATTCTTCTTTTTGGATATTGACCTGCTTTTTCGCGTAAGCGCGGCATTCCTTGCGAAACTCGGCAGGCGACACTTTGACACCGGCCTTACCGACCGACTTTTCCACCATCAACTCAATCGGCAAGCCGTGGCAATCCCAGCCCGGCACATAAGGCGCATCGAAACCGCTGAGGGTTTTGGATTTGACGATGATGTCCTTCAACACTTTGTTGACGGCGTGGCCGATGTGAATCGCGCCGTTGGCGTAGGGAGGGCCGTCATGCAGCACAAATTTAGGCCGGCCGGCGCACACCTCGCGAATTTTTTGATAGAGCTGGTTTTCGTTCCATTTTTTCAGCATCTCCGGTTCGCGTTGCGCCAGATTGGCTTTCATCGCAAACTCGGTCTTGGGGAGGTTCAGGGTTTGTTTGTAATCCATGGTCATGATGTTGTCTGCGTTGCATTCCAGCGGCTGGGTGCGGACTTAGGCCGCTGAAAATAACGGTTGCGCCGATTAGCCGAATGAGTCTAAGGATGATAGTAAACGCGCGATTTTAGCACCAAGTGCCAAGTGGCATAAAGCCTACTCGGCGCTGGACCTTGAACCGTGCTAAAAATAGACGGGACGGCGTCGGCGAGTTACCATCGGTTAGCGTATCCGGTTTGCTGATTTAGGAAATTTACCGGCGGGTTTATGCGTGGCACAGGGTCGGCAAACTACTGGTCCGGCATGCACTAAAAATTACTTAAGCACACAGAAGAGGCTCAACCATGCAACATAAACGCGCCACCACCCAGGTTCAGATTCACGACTTGATCGCCAGCCGTTGGAGCCCGCGGGCTTTTGCCGTGGATAAAATGGTCAGCCACCAGGATTTGACCGCTTGCCTGGAAGCGGCGCGCTGGGCGCCGTCTTGTTTTAACGACCAGCCTTGGCGCTTTGTGGTTTGCGACAAATCCAGCAATCTCGCAGCCTGGGAAACCGCGCTATCGGTGATTGTCGAAAAAAATCAGCTCTGGGCCAAAAACGCCCCGGTGTTCATCTTGACGGTGGCGATGCAGAATTTCAATCACAACGGCAAAGCCAACCGCTTTGCCGCTTACGATACCGGCGCTGCCACGCTGAGCTTATGCTTGCAAGCCAACGCCTTAGGCTTGATTACCCATCAAATGGGCGGGTTCGATGCCGATAAAGCCCGGCAAGTGCTGAATTTACCGGACGACTGTACGCCGATGGCGATGTTGGCGTTAGGCTATCAAGCCGAGGCGGATAACTTAGCCGAAGAGTTTCAAGCCGGCGAGCAGGCGGAACGCAGCCGTGCGGCCCTGGAGCAGCGGTTTTATCTCGGACAATGGGGCGAGGCATTTGAATAAGCGTAGCCGATATTCATGAACTGCGATTGCCTTGAGTCGCGCCAATGAAAAATCTTAAAACCTCCTATGCGCGCAGCCTGATCGAGGCCAGTCTCGATCCGCTGGTGACTATCAGCGCGGAAGGTAAGATCATGGACGTGAACAGCGCTACCGAAAAAGTCACCGGCGTACCGCGGCAGCAATTGATCGGCAGCGATTTTTCCACTTACTTTACCGATCCGCAAAAAGCCCGCGACGGTTATCGCCTGGCGTTTTCGCAAGGCAAAGTCACGGATTATCCACTGGCTATCTGCCATACCTCCGGCCAGATCACCGAGGTGATGTACAACGCCTCGGTTTATCGGGATGAGAAAGGCGACGTCGCCGGGATTTTTGCCGCCGCGCGGGACGTCACCGCCTTAAAAAAAGCCCAAACCGAATTGGAGGCGGCGATATTGCATATGCAATTAATCCGCGAAATGACCGATTTGTTGCAGAGCTGTCAAAAAATGGACGAGGCCTATCCGATTATCAAAGCGGCATTGGTACGTTTGTTTGCCGATTCCGTCGGCGGTCTGTATATGCTGGACGCCGCTGGCAATTCGCTGGTGCTGGCCGATGCTTGGGGCTGTGGCGAAAGCGAACTGGAAGCCGTGTTTACCCCGGACGAATGCTGGGGCATGCGGCGCGGCTGCATTCATATGGCGCGCGTCGGCCAGAGTATCAATCCGGTTTGCAGCCACGTAAAACCGGGAACCAGCCCTTATCTGTGCATTCCGTTACTGGCGCATTCGCGGGCTTTGGGTTTGATTTACATCGAGCATCGGTTTACTAGTGGTCACCCGGAAGATATTCAACGCGAGCTATCGATAGCCGAAGCCGCCGCCGATAGCGCCCGGCTGGCCTTGGCGAACTTGAGCTTGCGCGAGGAATTGCACGAGTTGTCGATACGCGATCCGCTTACCGGATTGTTCAATCGGCGTTTTCTGGAAGAAGTGTTGGACCGGGAATTATTGCGGATGAGCCGCTGCGGCAAAATGCTGGCCGTGGCGATGGTAGACATCGATCATTTTAAAATTTTTAACGATAACTACGGCCACGACGCCGGTGACGAAGTTTTGAAAAAAACCGCGCAATTGATGAACGGTTTTCGGGAAGGCAGCGATATGGTTTGCCGTTTCGGCGGCGAAGAATTCGTGGTGGTCACAACTGAAATCCAGCCAGACAAAATCTTGCAACGTCTGGACGCTTTGCGCGTGGCTATCGAAAGCCTATCGCTGAAGTTTGGTAATCATCAGTTGCCGCAGGTGACGGTATCGATAGGTGTGGCGATTTATCCGGTGCATGGCGGCAATCGGCTCGATCTGTTAACTCGTGCCGACCAAGCGCTTTACGTCGCCAAGGAAGCCGGCCGCAATCGGCTTGTCGTCGCGGATGAAGAGGCAGATGTGGGGTGACTGCTAAAATCCCACCTTCTTGGGGGAAAGGGTTTTTATGGATGCCTACTAAGGCGCCGGCGTTTGGCGCGGTTGATAAGCAAACGGTTTTGCCAACGGTTCGCCGACAAAAATCCCCTGGCCAGGTTGGGCGACGCTTTTCCAGTAAGCTTCAATCACAGTGCTGCCGCGCAAGTAGAAATACATCAATACGCCCGGATTGGGAAACTTGGCCGGAAAATTACACGGTTCCACCACCGCGCCATAGCTGGCGGTAGCGCCGGCACGCAGCCATTCGATGATATTCATTTGGTCGCTACCCGACATCACGCCGCCCGTAGACGTGAGATGGTCGGCAACAGCGCCCGGTAAATAGCGGTTATCAGCCAGATGCGGCACTTTGGTCAGTCCGGTGAAATAAAACATCACATCCTGGCGTCCCTCAATATACTCTTGCTCCAGATAATGCACAGGCCAAAAACTGGCCAGCGATTCGGCCACTTTCGGAAACAGCGCGGCTCGGGAACTGCGCGCCTGGTCCGAGGTTTTTAACAAGTATGCCGAGCCTTGCGGATGCGAATAATCCGAGGCGACACCGGTATCGATCAGTTTTTTCGCTTCCGCGAAGGTTTTACCCGCCACGGCCATGGTGGGCCGCCAGCCGTGGGTTTTAAACGGTTTATCGGTTTCGGAGGTGAAATAAGGGCTGTTATGGGTTTGTACGCAGCCTTTGGCACAAAAGGATTCGCTAAAACCCGCTGTGAAGGCCGTGGTGATGGACATGCAATCGACGCGAAACGGTTGCAGCCAGGTCAGCGCGTAGGCCTGCACATGTGCCGGCGTTTTTTGATCGACTTCCTGCTTCACTTGCTCAAATTGTTGTTTGGACAACACGGCCTGATTCGGTGCAAAACGCACATGTATCATCTGTTCCGCCGGAATTTGCCGCTGCTTTTGGTAATAAGCGGCGATTTGTACGCTCAAGGGATCGGCGTCGTTGACGATGACGGCCAGATCTTGGCCGGTCAGCGCCGAGGATGGCCGGTACATCGGCGAGACCGGGGCGGCCAATGTGGGCGAGCAAAGCAGCTGGCTGAGGATAAGCCCGAGCAGGGCAAATTTGCATGACTTAACGGGAAACACACGTTACTCCGTGAGGTTGGCGGTCGAATTTATCGGATCGGTCACTTTAACCGGACACGCATTAAATGCAACACTCATTGTAAAATTTTTCGACAGTGGGCAAGGTGCGCGTTTAATTTGTCCGATTAAACCCGGCCTTTGAATGTCGCGGGAATCAGGAATCCAGGGCATTTAAAGCTTGGCTGGATAAATGCGTTATTTTTAATTTTGCGGATAGTCATTATGGATGCCATAGCCAACGTACCGACAGTTGCTCATGTGATTCAACAAGCGGTCGCTCCGGTTTTTCTGCTGTCCGGCGTTGCCGGTATTTTGGCGGTATTGACCAGCCGCCTGGGACGCACCGTGGACCGGTTTCGTTTGCTCAGTGAGCTTGATGGCGCGCAAGCCGAGCAACATCATCCGGAATTGCAAATCTTGACGCGGCGGGCACGTTGGAACCAATGGTCCATCATCCTCTGTACCAGTTGCGCCTTGCTGGTTTGCCTGTCCATCGTCGTCATGTTTGTTGGCGTGGAATTGGCCATCGATCTATCGGATGCGGTCTCTCTTTTGTTTGTGGCATCAATGCTGGCGCTGATAGCCGGTCTTTTGTGTTTTCTTAGAGAAATCATCTTGGCAACGGGCATTTTAGCCCTGCTCAAACGGCCTTAAGCTATCCAGCAATTCCGCAGATTATTGCCCAAGCATCAGTTAACCGAATGCGGCATAAGCGGCGTAGCCCAAATTAGCGACGGCCAGGCCTATCAGGGTGAAAATAGTGATTTGCATGCCAAGCACTCGTTGATCCAGATTCGCGCGCAGCAAGCCCCGGGCGTGGACTATTCGCCCCAGGATGATCGCAAAACCGCCGGTATGCAGCAGCGCGGCATGTCCGCCGCTTAATTCCAGCAGCGCCAATAAAATCAACAATATCGGTATGTATTCCGTAGCGTTGCCTTGGGCGCGGATGGCGATTTGCAAATCGGTCTCGCCGCCATCGCCGAAAATCACTTTTTTGGCCCGGCGCAATTTGATAACTCTCTGTGACAACCCGGCTATTAGCAAGGCCGCCAAAGCGGCATATACGGCACTGATCACATTATTCTCCCGCGGTTTTGGTGTTGAAATTTCGGTGATTGAAATCCTGGAAAGTTCCTGCCATCAAGCAGACCCTTAAATTTCATACTCCACTGCACTCGACACTTGCCTGTGCCGGAGTGTCGTTATCAAGGGTCGGGCAATAACTAAAGTTTGTAGCAAGAACATTATTCATCCGTCACAGCCGACGTTTGCTGTAAACGCGCCGCAAGCACCAGCGTCCAGATGGAAAGCACGCCGGTTGCCCAGTGTTCGAACAGGCCGGTGGTTTTGATAGGATTGGCCTCCCAAGTCATCAGCAGCAGCAAAGTCGTCGCCAGCAAGCCGCTACCAATCGAGTAAGCGCTAAGTATGCCCAGCCACGCATGGCGTCGGAATACCACACCGCAAACAAGCGTTGCCAGAATAGCCGCGGAAAACCCGGTCATCGCAAACAGCCGATGTAATTCCTGGCTGGAAGACAAGCCATCGCAGCCGGGGTCGCAGGCGAATACACCGGCCCCAATACGCCCAATTCCGTCCAGACCAATCAGCGTGGCGAGCAGTGCCGAACGCCAACCTTCGCGCAAAGTGGCCGGGACGGCTAATGCAAAGCACACATACAATAATCCGGCGAATCCGAAGCCGATATAGCGCATCGGTATTTCCGTAATACTGCCGCGTTCACCCAATTCGCTGATGTACTGATAGCTGTGGTTGAACTCCGGGCGCATGGCGCCGGCCAAACCAATCAGCGACAGCCAGATTACCGGTGCCGCGATGCCGCTAAAGATGCCAAATCGGCCTGGATTCATCTGCAAATCTCGTCACGTAAAAACACTAGTTTATCCCGTCCAGCTTAGCCGTGCGTAGTGCATTGACTAACTGCATCCGCAAGGTAGCCTTCAGATCACGGGGGGCTAGTGGTGCAAAACTCAGTCTGTTACGGCGCATACAAGAAGAAATCATTAGCACCCCCACCGCAAACGACAGATTTTGTTTGGATTGATCGGCTGACAGAGGACAACATGGGTAATGTTTTGATTGTAGGAGCCAGTAGCGGGATTGGTGCCGTACTTGCGGGTTTGGCTCAGCCGCACTGTCAAATTTACTCGTTAAGCCGTTCTGCTGCGGTGCCGAACGTGTTCAAACATTTTAGTTGCGATGTAGCAAGCGACGCATTGCCGACCATTGATGAACCCTTGCAAGGCTTGGTGTATTGCCCCGGTAGTATCAATTTAAAGCCTTTCGTCAGGATCAAGCCCGAGGAATTTATCGCGGATTTTCAACTTAATTTGATCGGTGCCGTGCGCTGCCTGCAGCACTATCATCGCAATCTACAAGCGGCTGAGGGTGCTTCGGTCTTGCTGTTCAGCACGGTGGCCGTGCAAACCGGGTTTCCTTTCCATGCCTCGGTCTCGGCATCCAAGGGCGCGATAGAGGGTTTGACCCGCGCCTTGGCGGCGGAATGGGCGCCAAAAATCCGGGTAAACGCTATCGCGCCGTCATTGACCGACACGCCATTAGCGGAAAGTTTGCTGCGCGAAGACAGTAAAAAACAGGCTGCGGCGGCGCGGCACCCTTTGAAACGTCTAGGCGAAGCAGAGGATATTGCCCAGATGGCCTGGTTTTTACTGTCCGAAAATGCCGCCTGGATTACCGGGCAAGTCATGCATGTCGATGGGGGAATGTCTGCTATCAAGACTTGATAGCCGCTGAAAATTGCTTTGCAGCGCCAGGCTGCGCGGAGACTTGATGAATAAGCTCTATCATACCGTGGTGATTGGTGGTGGCTGCCTCGGCGCGGCATGCGCTTTTTCGTTACAACGCCGGCTGGGCAATAACAGACATAAAGTCGCTATTATCGAGAAAAAAGTTTTGGGTGCCGGCCTTAGCTCGCGGCATAGCGCCATCGTCCGTTCCGCCAATGCGTCGCCGATGGCGGCCAGGATGGCTAAAATGGCCACCCAATACTGGAAAAATCTCAAACCTCTTTGGGGCGTCAACATCCCCTACGAGCAACCGGGCGCAATCTGGATTGCGGAAAATACCCCCGACAGCCGCGCCGAGAGTTGGACGGCGCTGGAGCAAATGCTGCAACAGGAAGGCATAGGCTTTGCGATGCTTGCTCATCGCGACGTGATGGATCTGAGCCGCCACGCCCTAAAAACCGTGCCGGACGAAATCTACTACTACGAACCGGACGTTTTGCAGTTGGACTCGCCGCAGATATTAAATGCCATGCAAACGGCGGCTAAAAAGAACCGCATTGATGTGCTGGAACATTGCGAAGTCATAGACTTTGAAGGTACCGGACAGGGTATCAGCGCCATTAATACGAGCCAGGGCAAAATTTTTGCCGAACACGTGATCAATGCCGCCGGGGCTTGGAGCGCGGAATTATTCGCTGGTATCGGCCTAAGCATCCCGGTGGCTTTGGAACCGGTGTATGCCGCCAATTTTTTAGTGAGCGCCGATGACATTCCCGAAGGCATGCCCATCATTGCCGATTATGTCAATCAAGCCTATTTTCGGCGCTGGCGCGGCAGCATTTTGCACATGCACCAACCTCGTAGCCGCAACGCCAAGGATATTGCCCGCTCGTTTAGCAGAGCGGTGATGAATCCGGAGGGCGCCAACGTCATTTATGACGCGCTGAGTTTTAATGTTACCCATCAACAGCTCGATAATTATCTGGGTAAGGTGATTAATCGTTTCCCGAAAATTGGTAAGCCGGTTTATGCCGGCGGTTATCATTCGTTTTTCGATATTACCCCCGATTTGAAATTTATCTTAGGTCCGGACACCCAGTTGACTAATCTCTACCACTGCTTGGGCGCCGGCCAAGCTTTGAAATACGCGCCAATTTTCGGCGAGATCATTGCCGACTTAATTATTGAAGGCCATGTGAATTCAAAGTCTATTGATATTGCAGAGTTTTCCATAGGCAGGTTTTCGAATAACGATATATCCCAGTTTTGGCAGTCCAATGCACTGAAGAAAAACAGCTTGTAAATTCTAGTTATTATTAATCGAGGAGTTAATCCAGGCCGAGGCTTTATTGTGCCGATTATTTTTATTGAGTTTTTATAAATTTGCAGTTGATTTGTAAATATTCGACAAACCTATTTTTTATGGAATAGTGAGTGAGCGTAAGCTGGTAACTAAATACTCTAACCGCCGAGTAATTTATTAGCGAGCCAAAAATATAGTTTTTAGTGATTAAATTATATTAAACATCAATATTAAATAGTGAGGGATTTACCCATGAAAACATCAAGTAGTATTTACCGTTTTATCCGCACCTCGATTGCCGTCGGCTCAATTGCATTGTTTTTTAATCCTGTGACAGTTCAAGCCTCCGACCATGAATCAGAATGCTTTAACTCGGTGCAAGGCAAAATCCCCTGGAATGACGAGAAAAATATGAATTGGGAGCCCAAAAACGTCAAGCAACTCTGTGCCGGAACGACTAAATCCGCAGAGCCTGGCGCATGCTTTCTAAGCGTACTGGACGGCCGAGTGAACTGGGGCAAGGGTATCAGTTGGGATTGGCAAAATATTATTAATCTCTGCGCCGGCACCAATAATGCCAAAAACACAGTAGAGTGCTTCCAGAATGCCACAGGAAAAGGTTTGGATTGGCGAGACGCAATATTGTTTTGTCAGCGCGCTGATAAGTAGAGCTTTAATTTACGCTATCAGTGTTGTTTAGCTTTATTATGGGTCTTGAGCTTGTCGGATAATAGTGAGCCGCTAACGCCGACAAGCTCAGTTTGATTTTTAAATTAGAGGGATCACAAAATATATGCGGCACGGGAAGTAAGATAAAAGTCTAAGCGCCTGTATTGGTTGAGACTTCATTCAATATTCTGTATCTGCTCACGCATCTGTTCGATAAGCACTTTCAAATCGATGGAAATCTGCGTCATTTCCCGGTCAGCGGATTTGGAGCCCAAGGTGTTAGCCTCGCGGTTCATTTCCTGCATTAAAAAATCCAGGCGGCGGCCGGTGGGTTCCGGTTGTTTCAGGGTGCGCAGCACTTCGGCGACATGGGTTTCCAGGCGATCCAGTTCTTCCGCTACGTCCAGCTTTTGCGCCAGCAACACCAACTCCTGCTCCAAGCGATCAAAATTGGGTTCGGCGACCATTTCCAGCACCCGGCTGGTAAGCTTGCTGCGCAGGTTATGCAGTACATCCGGCATGCGTTTGTGGGCGGCATCGACCAACACATTGATCTTTTGACAGCGGTCTTCCAACAACTGCGCCAGTTGCGCGCCTTCACGGGCGCGGGTTTCCAGCATTTTGTCCAGGGTTGAGTCCAGCAACCGGACGATTTTATCGCGTAGCGCTTCCTTGTCGGTTTCGGTTTCTTGTTGCACCCCCGGAAACGCCAACACCTCCAGCGCGGAAAACGGCTGCGGGTTGTTCATCAAGGCTTCGATACCGGCAGTAGCGGACAACAGTTTTTCGACTATTTCCCGATTGATATTGAAGCTGTTGTCGCTGGCTTGTTTTTTGTAGCTCAAGGCGCATTCGATTTTGCCGCGCTTGAGTTTGTCACTGATCAGGCGGCGGGCGTCGGCTTCGACAAAACGCAGTCGCTCCGGCAACTTGACGCTAACATCGCTGTAACGATGGTTGACCGAACGTAATTCGCAAAGGATGGTCAGATTGTCGGCGCTTATTTCGCCGTCCGCGAAAGCGGTCATGCTTCTTATCATTTTTCACCTATAATCGTTACGCTTAACCCGCGCAGCTTGCACATGGCCGAATACTACGATCCAGAAACTTATCCCAAGGAATGGAATTACCTTCAATCGGGAACCATTATAGATCAGTACATGATCGAGCGGGAATTGGCGCACGGCGGCTTCAGCTCGGTGTATCTGGCCAGACAGCTGGCCGATCAAATTCAGGTGGCGATTAAAGAATATCTACCGCGCAAACTGGCACACCGCACCTGGAACAATCTAGTCGTACCCAATAATGAAGAGGCCAAGACGCTGTTCATGCGCGGCCGCTCGCTATTCTTTGAAGAAGCCAAAGTGCTGGCGATGCTGAAGCACCATAATATCGTCGATGTGATTAATTTCTTTCAGGCCAACGACACCGTGTATATGGTGATGACTTACGACTACGGCATCACGCTAGACAAAATCCTGCACAAACGCAGCCTGCCGATTAACGAAGAATTCTTGCTGACCGTATTCAAGCTATTGCTGACCGGCGTGGAAGCGGTGCATCAAAAAGGTCTGGTGCATCTGGACATCAAGCCCGCCAATATTCTGATCCGCAGCGAAAACGACCCCTTGCTGCTGGATTTCGGCGCCATCCGCAAAATCACGCTGGACCCGCAGCGCAATCGTGCCAAGGTGCTGACCAACGGTTATTCGCCTATCGAGCAATACGATAACAATGGCAATCTCGGACCCTGGTCGGACATTTATGCGGTGGGCGCCAGTATGCGCGCCTGTCTGGATTATAAAATCCCGCAGCCCTCGCCGGACCGCATCAAACAGGACGATTTAGCCCCGGCCGTGAAGGCGCATAAACGGCATTTTCCGGAGTATTTACTGAAAGCCATCGATTGGGCCATGGCGGTTTTTCCAGAGAATCGGCCACAAAGCGTGGCGGAGTTACAGCAGGCCCTGAGTCCCGGCAATAGTTAAAAATCCGCCCGGTAAAGCCAGTATAATGCCGGCAATTTATAGACCAGCGAGAAGAATATGAGACCAAGCGGACGCAACCCCGATCAACTGCGCGAAATACGCTTTACCTGCAATTACACCAAACACGCCGAAGGTTCGGTGTTAGTGGAATTTGGCGATACTCGGGTTCTGTGCACCGCCAGCGTCGACAATAGCGTCCCGCGTTTTCTAAAAGGTAAAGGCGAAGGTTGGGTTACCGCTGAATACGGCATGCTGCCGCGCTCCACCCACAGCCGCATGGACCGCGAAGCCGGCCGCGGCAAACAAGGCGGCCGCACCCTGGAAATTCAACGTCTGATCGGTCGCTCCTTGCGCGCAGCAATCGATCTGAAAGCCCTGGGTGAAAACACCATCACTATCGATTGCGACGTGATTCAGGCCGACGGCGGCACCCGCACCGCATCCATCACCGGTGGTTTTGTCGCCTTGTCGATTGCGATTGAGCACCTGTTAAAAACCCACAAGATCAAAAAAAACCCGCTGCACGGCCAGGTCGCGTCGGTGTCGGTCGGCATTTATAACGGCGTGCCGGTGTTGGACTTGGACTATGCCGAAGACCATCAAGCCGAAACCGATATGAATGTAGTGATGAACGAAGCGGGCCACTTCATTGAGGTACAAGGTACCGCCGAAGGTCACGCCTTTAGAAAAGACGAACTCAACGCGATGCTGGAATTGGCTGAGTTGGGCATCAACCAATTGATCGAAAAACAGCAAGCCGCATTGCGCGAAGCCAAAAAGCCCGCGCCGCTGCGAGTCGTGCTGTAAAAAAATGAGTTTGATCGTTTTAGCCAGCGGTAATGCCGGCAAGATTCGGGAAATTCAGGCCATCCTGCAAAACGACCAAATCCTGCCGCAATCGCAATTCAACGTGGTCGAGCCGGACGAAACCGGCGCCACCTTCATCGAAAACGCCATCATCAAGGCCCGCAACGCTGCCGCACATTGCAAACTGCCGGCCATCGCCGACGATTCCGGGCTGGCCGTCGATGCGCTGGGCGGTGCGCCGGGGGTGATTTCGGCACGTTATGCCGGCGTCGGCGCTTCGGACCAAGCGAATCTGGACAAGTTGCTGGCAGACATGCGCGACGTGCCGGACCCAGAACGCAGCGCGCGTTTCATCTGCGTGATGGTCTATCTGCGCCATGCGTTGGACCCAACGCCCATCATCGCCCAAGGCGTCTGGGAAGGCCGGATTCTGCGGCAGGCAGTCGGTGAAAACGGCTTTGGCTACGATCCGGTGTTCTGGGTCGAGCAATACCAATGCTCGTCGGCGCAACTGGCCCCGGAATTAAAAAACGCCCTCAGCCATCGCGGCCAAGCCTTGCGGGCGCTTAGTCAACAACTTGCCGGGCTGTGAGTCGGCTACAGCAGATAGCCGAACAATTCACCGGCCTCGGCAGCAACCCGCAGATCAGCCCGCTCGGTAACGGCCTGATCAACGACACCTATCTCGTCACCCCAAGCAAGGGTAATCGCTTTGTGTTGCAAGGCCTGAACGGCCGGGTATTTCCGCAACCGGAACAGGTCATCGCCAATCTGCAACGGTTGAATCGGCACATCGGCTCTCAGCGTCCCGGCGATGTGTGTCTGCAAATTCCGGCCATGCTTTCCACCGTGGCTGGAGCAGCGAGTTACCGGGACGACAGCGGCCAAGTCTGGCGAGCGCTGCAGTTAATCGAGCCCGCCGAGAGCCGCGAGCACATCAGCAATCCGGCGGAAGCCAGCCAAGTGGGTTTTGCCTTGGCACACTTCCACAAGCTATGCGCCAACCTGCCCGCTGCTGAATTGCACGACACCCTGCCGGGCTTTCATATCACGCCAAGCTATTTTGAAACTTATCGGCAACGGCTGGCGCAGCCGTTGCAAGTCACCGTCGATGCGGCATTTAACCAATGCCGGGATTTTATCGACCGGATGCAGCAACAAATCCCCGTCCTGGAACAGGCCAAACAGGGCGGCGAACTGCGCGAACGGGTGATACACGGCGACCCGAAACTGAACAATTTTCTATTCGAACCCGGCAGCGACCGCATCGTCAGCCTGATCGATCTGGACACCGTCAAACCCGGCCTGGTGCACTACGACATCGGCGACTGCCTGCGCTCCTGCTGCCACAACCCCAGCAACAACGAATTCGACCTGACCCGCTGCCGGACCATTTTGGAAAGCTACCTGCAAGAAGCCGGCGAGTTTTTCAGTGCCCACGACTACGACTATCTCTACCCGGCCATCTGGCTGATTCCGTTCGAACTGGGCCTGCGCTTTTTCAGCGATTACCTGGACGGTAACCAATACTTCAAAGTCAGCACGCCCAGGCAGAACCTGGAACGGGCAAAGGCGTTATTTGCGTTGTGCGGGAGTATCGAGCTGCAGAAGGATTTGTTGGAGCGATTGATTGCTCGGTGCCGACACGAGTAACCAGAGCGCTCAAAATTACCGCGAAATCGCGTGGTGAGCACCGGTCAAAACAGCCGCCACCGTCCATATCAAAACCAACTGAAGTACCGATTTGAGCGTCGAGATAAATTCGGCAGGATTTTTTGGAGGCGGGATACAGCCAAAACCCGCCAAACGACATGAGCCTGCCAATGCCAAATGTCAAAGCAAAAGCAGGCGTAGGGTGCGGTGAGTTTACGAACCGCACCAATCGCGAACTACGGCCCTATTTTGGCGCATTGACCTTTAAATCGAATATTTTGTCGAGCGTTGAATCGTAGTGTGCGCGAAAAAAGCAACCGCCACCGCCGAATATGCGAACCCATTCACTTGAAAGCTTAAAATGTGCGCGCCATTCTTCCGGAATATTCGAGCAGAAGGCATTTATGTCAATAATTTTCTGGCCTGTCGGCAATTTGCTTCCCTGATATTGAAATGTGTAGTCCTCCCATCGATCTCCAGGTCCAACGTATCGGACATGCGACTGAAACTCGTGCTTCAACTTTGCATCTACTGTGATAAGTATCGTTTCGTCAGGCTCCCAGGAGCCCCCGGCTACTTGTATCCAGTGTTGCTTATCAAACCCAACTGCACTGGTGGCATATAAAAAAATAGGTATAAGCAAGAAAAGTCGCATTTATTTCTAATAAGTTATTAAGCTGCTAACAGTATATCTACCTGAAAGTGACCATTGACATACTAATTTATTGATTAGTAAAGAACGTTTGTTCTAGATAACATCTGTGACGGTTAGTAATGGGTCGTCATTTTCCATTCACTCAAGGCGCCGATAGTCGTTGTTGGAGTGATTGCTTTCGGATCGTCGCTTGATTTGCCTTGATGGGCGCTCGTCAGTGAACACTAAAGGACATCAAATAACGCTGCCGTTACCTCGGCACAAACTGCAAAACATCCTCACCCACAGCCGTCCGCATCGGCAAAGCCACCCCATCCCGCCAAAAATTCTGCTGGTCGCGGTAGTGCGCCGATAAAGGGTGGCCGGACTGGCCGCCCGGCATGTGGAACAGGGCGTTTTCCGGGTGCGACGGCGACAAGACCAGCCGTTCGCTGGCGCCATGGGCATTGTCCATGACCTTGACGCAAACGCTGGCGCAGCCGTCGCTGTCGAAGGCGGGCATGTCCAGCACGCCGCTCAAAGCAGACGCCACTTTGCTGAACGGGTGGCGTAAATTAACCGGGTGGGTCATGCCCCAGGTCAGTTGATCGGGCTCGACAGAGGGATATTTCTCGCGCAACGCTTGCACGGTTTGCTGCAAGGTTGCCACGATCATCGCCTGCCAATCGTCTTGATAACGCGGGTTCAGCACGCCTTTGGGCCGTTGCGTCAATAATTGCCGTAGCGGCGTTTCCATTTCCCGCCAGGCGTAACGAAATTGCGGGTCCAGTGTTTGACCTGCCGCCACCACTTTCTCAAACACTGCGCCGGCTAGGCGCGTGCGGAATTCACTCAAGATTGGCGCGCCTATGCTGCCGGTTTGCATGTAGCCGTCCCAGGCGGCGATGGAGTTGCGGGCTTTTTGCAAACTTTCGTCGGCGTCGCTCAGATGGTCCAAAGCGTCCAGTGCCAATTGCCGATAAAACGCCAGAACTTCACTGCGGGTATCCAATTGGATTGCCAGCAAATCCGGCTCCGTCAGGCCGTTGCGATTTTTCAGCAATTCCTCGATGCGGTGCGCCCGATAGCTCAAGGACCAGTTATGGCCGATCACATACGGGTAATCCCGGCCCAAGGTGCGATTGTTGGCGGTGACGATAAAACCGTCGGCCGGGTCGAACAGGCGCGGCAATTCATCGGGAGGAATAGAACCGCCCCAAGCGAGGTTACCGTCGGCCCACGACTGGCTGATCAGGCCGTCGAATCCGCGACGATTAGGAAAACGGCCCATGTAAGTCCAGGCGATATGGCCGTCACGATCGGCAATCACCACATTTTGCGGCGGCCCGCCGAAGCGATTCATCACCGCCACGGCTTGCTCGGTATTGCGGGCTTGGTCCATATCTATTAGGCCCAGATCCACAAAGTGCGGCTCCAGCGCAGTCCATTTGATGGCCACTGGCTGCCCCAGCAAATCTTGATCGGATACCGGCCCCCACTCGCTGTCGCGCAAGGTCAGCGTCACGTCGGGTTCACCTTTAACCCGAATGGTTTGCTGGTGTTCGGTAAACGCTTGCCAGCCCTGCGGTGTGCGATATTGGCCGGAATGGGCCGGATCAGTCTCCAGGCGGATCAAATCCAGAAAGTCGCCGGTGACATTGGTAAAGCCCCAGGCCACATCACCGTTGCCACCCAGGATTACGGCAGGAGCACCAGGTAAGGTCACGCCGTAAATATGGCGATTGCCATAACTCAGATCGGCGCGGTACCAGATGTTGGGCACATTTAGCGCCAAGTGCATATCGCTGGCGATCATCGCCCGGCCATCGCGGGTTTTGTTGCCGGCAACCACCCAGTTGTTGGACCCGGACACCACGTTTTCGGCATCCACGGCTTGGTTAAGCGCCAGCGTTGAATCGGTGCCGGGCAGGCTGGCCAGCGCCTCAAGCGGAATTGACGCATTAAAGCGGCGCGGTAGGCTGCCGCCGATTAATGCCTTGGCGTAGGGATCGGTATCGGGCGTCAAGAAAGTCACCAATTCCTGAGGCAGCGCGCGGGCCATGACGCTGACCATGCGCTCGTCCTGTTCCTGGCCGTTAAGGGTTTGAAACATCGCCAACTCGACGAGGATGCTGTCTTCGGGACGCCAAGGCTCGGGGCGGTGGCGCAGTGCCAGAAATTCCGGCGGTAGAACACGGGCAGTGCCAATGAATTGATTCACGCCGTCGACATAAGCTTGCAGCGTCAAACGCTGAGCCGGGGGCAAATCGGCAACGATGCGTTGCGCGGCGCGATCCATTTGATAGACACGTTGCTTGCGGTCCGCGTCCAGTGCCTTGGCGCCGAACAATTCGGCCAGGCGCCCGGCGCTTTTGCGGCGCATCAATTCCATCTGAAACAATCGGTCGCGGGCATGCAAGTAGCCCAGCACGCGATAGGCGTCTTCCCGCCGGGTTGCTTCGATGTCCGGCACACCGAAGGTATCGCTTTTGACGCTGGCTTGACTGGAAAGGCCGGGTAAAACCACTTCGCCATTTTCGGCGGGTAGCGATGCCAGCAACAGCCCTGTTACCAAAGCAATTCCACCGACAATAACACCGGCAATCGACAGGGAGGCAACGCGCTTTTTGGACATGGTTGATATAGCCTCGGGGAGATTGGAAAAATTGGCGCGGAGAAAGTCGCCAACTGCCCCGGCTATTATAGGGCTAAGATTTCAAAAGGTGATTGAGCGGATTTTTAGCAAAGCGGAGTTTAGCAATTAGACTCCGCTAGCAAAAACATTCGAAATTCATGCGTCAAAAAATCGGTTTCGGCACGGCGTTTTCCGAAACCGATTAACAACTTTCGATTGGTAGTGGCTTAAAGAAATTGACTTTGCATCAGTGAGCCGACGAAGACACGTCGCAAGAGACGCTAAAGCCCTGGATTTCCACATTAATACCGCGGTCCGGCGCGGCCAGTAGAAAATCCGCGATGGTTTCAATGATGTCTTGATCGATGAACAACGCTTTGGAGCCGTCAATCAGCAATTCGCAGTCATCGGTTACGGCAGATAGATGCTTACGTAGCAAGGCTTTATTCAAGAAGGAGACATCTTTATGTAAGCGCAGCAAATAATGATCGCCGTGCTGAGTCAAGGTAATCGCCGCGTGGAAGTTGGCTTTCAAGACGAAGTAGAATCCAGCCGCCATACCAATCGCGATACCCAACAACAGGTCAGTGAATAAAATCGCCACCACGGTAATCGCAAACGGCGCGAACTGATTCCAGCCCTTGCGATAAAACTCCACGAACAGTGCCGGCTTGGCCAGTTTGTAGCCGGTTTGCAGCAGAATTGCCGCCAAACAGGCCAACGGAATCATATTCAAATATTTCGCAAAAAACAGCACACTGACCAATAGCAAAACGCCGTGTAAGAATGACGCGATTCTGGTCTGGCCCCCGGCATTGATATTGGCCGAACTACGTACGATCACGGCGGTAATCGGCAGGCCGCCCATCAAGCCGCTGACCATGTTGCCCAGGCCCTGCGCTTTCAGCTCCCGATTGGTCGGCGCAACCCGTTTGTGCGGGTCCAATTTATCGACCGCCTCTATGCTCAGCAAGGTTTCCAGGCTGGCGATAATCGCAATGGTCACCGCCACGCTGTAAATTTTCGGGTTACTGAAATAACTGAAATCCGGTAGACGCAATTGGTTGATAAAGTTGGCGGCACTGCCCAACTCGGGAAGCGACACCAAGTGCTTTTCGCCAATCATCATTTCCGGGGCAAAACGCACTGCCAGAGCGTTGAAACCGACACCCCAAATAACCGCCAGCAACGGACCGGGAATTAACTTTAAAAGCTTGAACTGCTTGATAAACCCGGAATCCCAGATCACCAAAATCAATAGTGCCACGGCACTGACGATGGTAACGCCGGGGGTAATCGCTTCCAACGCTTCGGACAATTCGAAGAAGCTGGATTCAGCGCTCTCCTGCATATAACTTTCATCGCCTTCGAAGCTGGTATCGTAACCGGTGGCATGCGGCGTTTGCTTGATAATCAAAATCAAGCCAATCGCCGCCAGCATGCCTTTAATCACCGAAGCCGGAAAAAATGCGCCAATTACCCCGGCTTTTAAATAGCCCAGAATTATTTGCAAGCCGCCGGCCAGCACCACGCTGAGTAAAAAACCGCCAAAGCCGCCCAAGGTTTCGATGGCTTCGAAGACGATAACCGTCAATCCGGCTGCCGGTCCGGAAACGCTCAATTGCGAGCCGCTGGCCCAGGAAACCAGAATGCCGCCCACCAAGCCGGCGATAATGCCGGAGAACAACGGCGCACCGGAGGCTAGCGCAACCCCCAGGCATAACGGTAAAGCCACCAGAAAGACCACGATACCGGCCGGTAAGTCCTGGTGCAGATGTTTCATATAAGAATTCAATTGCGATGTCATTGGTTTACCCAGTCGTTGCGAAAATCCGGATGCTAGTCGGCATAGCGGTAAATCGGATTGATTTGCGTGTTATGGTCGAGCTTGATCAGTTCATTGATCAAGCCGTCGTTCAGGCCGTATACCCAGCCGTGTAAAGTGGGTTTGTGCCCATGTTTCCAGGCCGACTGAATAATCGAGGTATGCGCCAGGCGATAAACTTGCTCGATGATATTCAGCTCGATCAGGCGATCGGTTTTTTTCTCCGGCGCAATAGACTCAAGCTCTTCCTGATGCAAACGGTAGACATCTTTAATATGCAGCAACCATTTATTGGTGATAACCAGATCCGATTTTTGCGGCTGCAAGGCCGCTCTCACGCCGCCACAGCCGTAATGGCCGCAAACGATAACGTGCTTAACTTTTAAGACGGAAATGGCGTATTGCAAGACGCTCAGGCAATTGAAATCGGTGACGATGACCTGATTGGCAATATTGCGATGCACAAAAATCTCGCCGGGCTTGGCGTTGACGACGGTCTCCGCAGGCACCCGGCTATCCGAGCAGCCTATCCATAAAAAGTCGGGCTTTTGTTCTTTGGCCAACTGGACGAAAAATTCCGGGTCTTTCCTACTGACTTCTTCCGACCAGGCTTTGTTTTCCAGCAGTAATTTCGTGGGTGTAATCATAATGGGTGTCCTTATTTTCTATCACTATGCGTCCTGGAGCGGATCCGGAACGGGTTGTTCAAAAGAATGTGTCTTTACCGGTAATACTATATCGAATCGAAACTATATAGCAATTGCTTTAGGCTCTAAATCTGGGCTAAATCAAAAGTTATATTGAACCATCGCTCAGCGCGCCTGAAATTGTGGTTCTCTGCGTGAGTATGGATGTTGGTGCCGCCTGCGGAGCCTCCACACTTAACCGCTGCCACCAGGACTGCACACTGGTTTCTTGCCAGGACAACAGCCATTGCGGATACAGGCCTATCACCAATACCAGCAGCGCCGGCACGACCAGCAATGCCAACTCGCGTGGGCGCAGATCCTGTACTTTGGCTACGCTGTTGTGCACAAGCGGGCCGAAGAATGCCCGTCTGACAAAACCCAACAGATACGCCGCGCCCAATACCGCGCCAAACAAAGCCACCATCGCCAGTGCCGGATAAGCCTGCAATGCGCCGAGTATCATCAGCAATTCCGCGGGGAAGCCATTGGTGCCGGGCACGCCGATACTGGATAGCGCAAACACGAAAAATAGCGTCGTTAAGCGCGGCAGCGGTTTGGCCAAGCCGCCGAGATGAACCAGATCAGTACTACCCAAGCGTTGCTGAATCATGCCGGCGATCAACATCAGGCTGCCGACGACGATGCCGAAATTCAGCAACTGCATGACCGCACCTTGTAAACCTTGCAAATTAAAAGCGGCGATGCCGACGATGACCAGGCCGACATGACTAATACTGGAATAAGCCAGCAAGCGGCGCAGATTGGTTTGCTGCAACGCAATCAAGGCACCGTAAATCAGCGTCACCGCACCGAGTATCGCCAACAGCCAGCGATGTTCCAAGGCCGCTTGCGGCGCCAGCGGTATCGCAAAACGAATGATGCCGTAAACGCCCAGTTTCAAACCGACCAGCAAGGCGCTGAGAAAAGTCGGCGCCTCAATGGCCGTGGTCGGCAGCCAGGTATGAAACGGCAGCAGCGGCGCTTTCACCGCAAACCCCAAAAACAGCAGCAGAAAGATCAGACCCTGCGCCGACTCGGGTATCGGCGTGTTGAGTAAAACCGGCAAACTGAAAGCCAAATCCTGCGGAATGGTCCCGCCGTTAGCCTGCGCGTGATTAATCGCCAGCAAAATAATCCCGAACAACAAGGGCACGCCGCCGAATAACATATACAAGGTATATTTCATCGCCGCGTACCGTCGCTCTGCGCCTACGCCCCATAACCCGATCAAGAAAAAAATCGGCGGCAAGGTCAGCTCCCAAAACAGGAAGAACAAGGCCAGGTCCAATGCGGTAAATACACCGATAGTTACGCTCTCCAGCGCCAGCATCAACGCCAACTGAAAGCGATTTAACTGCCGCACGCTGTTCCAGCCGGCCAACAAACCCATCAGGGTCAGCAAGGCCGTCATCGGCAAAAACAGGATCGAGATGCCGTCCACACCGAGTTGATAGTGAATATTCAGGCCCGGTATCCAGGCATAGTCTTCCAGCAACTGAAAATCGCCACGCGCGGTATCGAAAACCCCAGCCGCCGCGACGGTAAACAGTAATTCCACAACGGCCACCAACAAAGCGCCGCGCTTGGCTAACTGGGTATCCTGGATGAACGCCAGCGATAAGGCCCCCAACAAGGGCCAGACCAGACAGAGGGACAGCAAAGGAAAACTATCAGTCATGGTGCGGGCCGTTCATGTGGTGGCTGTGATGTTCCGGATAATGTTCGCCGATTTCCTTGGCTTCCTGATCGATATATTTCAGCCAGGGCGTGGTGTAAAAACCGGTGCCGATCAGCAGGCCGCAGATGGTCACAGCGATAATCCGCTCCTTAACCGCCGGATGGTGGACGCTGCCGTAAGGCTGAACAATGCGCTTGGCATGAGCAATAAACAGCCTTTGAAACGCCCACAGCAGAAAAGCCGCCCCCAGCACGTTACCCAGCAAAATCGCGATGGCGATATACCAGCCGTGTTCCTCTATGGTGCCTTCGATTAATAGGTGCGCGGCATCGAAACCCGGTGTGCCGGGCATGACCATGGTGCTGAGCGCGGAAATCAAAAACAGCAAGGCGATAGTCGAATTGGTCTCGAACAGTCCGCCCAAACGCGGCAGGAACGAGGTGCGGGTACGTTCGTAAATCAAGCCGATGCTGAACAGCATGCCGGCCGTGGCCAGGCCGTAGGCTATCGATAGCAGAATGCTGCCTTCCAAGGCAAAGTCGTTGAAGGAGAATACGCCTATCGCCAACATGCCGGTATGACTGATCACCGCAAACGCCAACAGCCGGCGCATATTGATTTGCATCAGCGCCAGCAGGGCGCCGTAAAAAATCCCGATCAAGCCCAAATCGACGACAAAATGCACCCATTGCTCGGCCGCACCCGGCACTAGCGGCAGGATGAAGCGGATCAAGGCGTAGATGCCTAGCTTTAAACCGGTCAGAAAAATCGCCGCGCTGGCGGCGGTGCCGTGCTCGGCCAGCAACGGAAGCCAGGCGTGAAACGGAAACAGCGGCATGCGGATGGCAAAGCCGAAAAACAGCAAGATAAAGATCAGGGTTTCGTTAGGAATCGCCAGATTGTGATGTTTTAGAGTCAACCAATCGAAGCTCAAATCCAAGCCGTTTTGCGCCAAACCATAGCTAAGCAACACAAAGCCGGCTAGAGTCATGACCAAACCGGACAGCCAGTATTGCAATACCGATTTCACCACCTGATTGCGCTGCTTGCCGGTACCGGCAAATACCGTTAATAACACCACCGGCACCAGCTCCAGCAAGCACCAGAACCAGAATTGCAGCGTATTCAGCGCCGCGAATGCGCCGATTAATATGCCTTGGTAGGCCAGCAGGCAGGCGATGAACAAGCGGTCGTTGCGATGCCGGGTGATCAAGGTATAGACCAGCGCCAGCAAGCCTAAAATTGCCGTTAGCGGAATAAACAGAATATTGGTGCCGTCCACGCCAACCCGATAGTTCATACCCAACAATTGAAAATGTTCGGCAAGATGGAGCCCAGGGGTTTCCGAGTCGAATATCAGCAACAGATAAATGCTCAGCAATACGTTCAGCAATGCCCCGGCAAAGGCCAGTCGCACGCTGTAAACCGGTTTGGCGAACACCACTGCTAACATGGCCAGCAAGGGCACCAGCGTCATCAAAGTCAATAGCGGTACCGCCGCCACTGCCTGCCAGAAAACAATAGGGGTATTCATCGGTATCCCAGCGCTACCATCAAGGTGATCAACACAAACAACGCCAGATAGCGCGGCTGTAACAATAATTGCTCAAAACGGTTGGCAGCCTGACCCAGGCGCCGGCCAAATCGAATCGAATCGCGGCCGATGCCGCGCAGAATGAAGTGATATTCAAACCAGTTCAGCAAGGCGGCGGTCCATTGCGCCAATTTGCCGGCCAGACCGCTGCCTTGAGCGAAGCTGTCTTCCTGGCTATCCAGGTTGGCGCCCATTTTTTGCTCTTCCCACTGCGCCAAGGACGACACCGCTTTGATAGCCGGTGCCGGCGCGCCCAAGGCCTTATCCACAATGTGTTCGTCGATGTAACGCGCATCCTTGGCTAAGCGTAAAACCGGCTTGACCATCAGCCAATCCAGGGCCGGCTCCAGCCAGCCGCGCTGCAAAGAGGCGATAAAGGCCCAGCGGCAATTTGCCAGCGCCGGCGCCACCGATTTGATGGGTTGTCCGTGGGTGTTGTGCAAGATGGACGGCGCGGTTAGCAGCAAATAACAACGCACTACGGCATGCGCGGCCAGATGCCAGGCCGCCAAAGTCCAAAATCCCAAGCCGCATTCAACAAACATCAAACCCAGTTGCCCGGAGGTGGCGAAGATTTGCGAGCTTTTGATGTCGGTCTGGCTCAAGCCTACCCAGTAACTGTAAATTGCCGTCAGCGCGCCAACCACCGTCAACAACAGCATAGCCAACGGCGCCTGCATGAACAAAGGCTGCAATTGGATAATCAAGAACACGCCGGCATGGATCATCGCCCCACCATAGAAAATCGCGCTGGATGGCGTTGGCCCTTCCATTGCTCTGGCCAGCCAGGGCGTGAATGGAATTTGCGCAGATTTGGCGAATGCCGCCATGGCAAAACTCAGGGCCAGCAAGGTAGCGTCGCCCACTTCCAGATCGCCCGCGCTGCTGTTGATGGTTTGCCAATCGGCATTTTCCAGCCAGGCCAAGGCCAGACCGATTGCCAGAATAAAACCGCCGTCGCCGATGCGGTTGGTCACAAATACGCGGGTGGCGTTATGCGCGGCGATGGGTCTGTCGTAGGCGTAAGCAATCAGCCAGTACGAGCAAACCCCGGCCATCTCCCAGGCGATAAAGGTAAACACCGCGTTGCCGGACAACACCAACAGCAGCATGGCCGCCGCAAATAGATTCAGGATGAAGAAAAAGCGATGGAAACCGGCCTCGCGGTGCAGGTAATTCACCGAAAAGCGCATCACGACCAGCAGTAACAGCGAGAACAAACTGACCAAGGCCAGATTAAAACCGCTGGTGCTGAGTTTGTAGTCTACGCTCAGCGAGCCGCTACGCAGCCAAGTGCCGTACGAAACTGAGTCGGCCAGCTGGCCGGACAAATCGCCGGCTAATAAAGCCAAGGCCGTCAGTACCGATAGGCTGATAGCCATTACACCCAGCCGTGCCGTGGTTTTCTCGCCGGCCTCGCCATCGATAATCCGGAAAAAGTGCAGGCCGCCAATCAGTAACGCGGCCAATAGCGGAAACAAGGGCATTAGGGTTGCGTAGGCTGCCATACTCATACAACCCCCATTAAATCGGGCTGTTTGATCAACATGGGTGCCACCGGCAGGGTTTCGTCGCGATAGCAATCCGGCGAGTTATCTCGCAACGGCAGCTCGCTGTCGCCGGGTTGCCAGCGCACAAAGCCGACACCGCGCTGAAACACAAATATCTCGCCGCTATCCGGGTCTTTGGCACTGAGATGCACCCAACCGCCGCCGATCAGTTCTCGCAGGCTTTCCTGCCGGCCGTAAATTTGCGCCAACACCGCGGTTTTCGCCTCGACAACGATTTGCAAACGCATGGCCTCGTGAATCTCGATCATCTGCCTTGGTAAGCCGGTGCGCAAGTCGCTGCTGGCACCTTCCATCACCGCACAGAAGCCAGTCAGATTGTGCGGCACTTTCGAACCGCAACCCAGCCGTTCGTTATTCACGGTGGAGAAATAATATTCCAGGTTGATGCCGGCGCCGACCGGACCGACCGCCAGCAAGATGCCTTCCAGCACTGTACCTTCAGGGTCCTGGCTCGGATCGTAGGAAATCAAAAACAGGCGACGGTCAAAAAATGCACCTTGCGTTAAAGAGCGTCTACCGACCAGTGCCGCGGCGTTGGTGGCATGGCCCAACTCCGGCCGAGCCTGGGAAAAATCGGCAGCGCGATTTAGAAAATGCCGTAACGCTTGCTTGGGCTCCGGCCGGCGCGGCGCGGACGCCAAACGCCGGCAGCGCTCGTGAGCCGACATGCGCTGCGCGTGTTGCATCTGCTGCATAAATTTGTTGAAGGCCGGTTGGCGCTCCTGCGGCACGGCGCTGCTGTCATACCAGATGATGTCTTCGTCGCAGGTATTGTGTTCGGCTCCGATGAACCAGGTGTCGGCTGGAATGACGATACCGCGCTCGGCCAGTAATTGCCTGACTTCTGGCCGATTCGCCATTGCCGCGAACAACCGGGCATTCGGCCCACCGTGCCGGCCGCTGCAGGCGCCGCAATCGTATGCGGACAAATGCGGATTGTTTTGGCTCAATGACCCATGGCCCATCAATACCACCAATTCGGCAAAGCCGTAAGTCAGACCGGTATTACGCAAAAACCCGGCGATCCGCTCGGCTTGCTCCTGGTCGGTAAAGCCCCATCTAGGTTGTTGGGGCGTGGCCGGTGTATCGGGGTTGCCAGCGGTAAAATGCAATTGCGATGGCACATCAGGCGCGATGCCTTTCGCCACCGCAGCCAGCAACTGCTGCTGCGTTTTGGGAATGAAACTTTTCGCCAGCAACCCGAGCAAAGTAAAAGGTGCCATGGCATTGATCACCGGATATGCCAGCAGCGTATCACGGCGCAAACCGTGCTGAAGCAAATCGGCAAGCCGTTGCTTTAGATTGCGGCCTTGCCGGCGCCGGGCCAAGGCTTTTTCCTGGCCGGGTTGACTGCATTCCTGAACGTTATGTGCCGGTACGACCACCACCGGACAAAGGGCCGTCAATTTGCTATCGTCGAGGCCTTGATAATTCATCGGTACGCCAAAAAAACCGGCGGCTCCCAGCGTTTCGATAGCCGGATTGAGTTCTTCCAAGTGACGGCGGATGCCTTCCTCGCGATCATCCATGCAAAACACGATTTGTGCTGCGGGGCGGTTGTCTCGTTGCGCCCAGCGCCCGCGATTATGATTGGCGTGCAGGGCTTGCAGCAGCGCTTGTTGATAGTGGCGTTCGTAGGCGTTAAGCCAAATATTGCTGCGATCCGCCTGACTGAAAGTGTCGATGACGGCCAAGCAATCCAACAGCGGGGCCAGCTCTGAACGCTGCACGTCGCTGGCGATTAATCCAAGCAATTGGCAAAGGCGAAACAAGCGCCAACCCTGGTTATAAATACTGAGGGCTGAGGGAGCCAACGGACTAAGTTGCCAGGTCCAAATCCGTTCGGCCACGGTCTGCCAGACCTGTTTGTCCCGCGCCGAATCTTTCAGTAAAGCCTGTGACGCAAGCGCCAGATATTCCGGCAATTGGCCTTGAAACAAAGTATGCCTGACCGAAAACTCGGCCAGGTTTTTTGAAAAATAACCGCGGAGTTTGTCCAGTTGCGCCTCGCAACCCCATTGCTGCCTGCATAGCTGTTCTGCGTACAGCCGATCCAGAATCAAGCGTATCGCCAGATAATCGGCCAATAGGGGCTGGGTGGCGTCATCCGCTTGATAATCGGGATGAGTTTGCCGCCAGTTGATCAAACCCGACCAACCCGGTAGTTCAAGGGCTAGCCTTTGCAGATAGCCAACCCAGCGGGATTCTGTGATTTTCAGTGCTACCAGCTCTTGCGCAATCGCATCTATGGGTTCGGCAGGTAGCGCTCCCGTAACCGTTTGCCAATTATGTAGTTCCTGAAAAACCGGCTGGGCATCGTAGATCAAACTCTCACGCCAGGCTTCGTACAACCCCAGTTCTTGGCGCTTGGGCAATCGCCAGGCCGCCAGGCCTTCGTCCAATAACGATGCGCATAAACGAATCAATTGCGGACGCACCGTGTCCAGAATATCCTTGCCGGTCAACGCCAGCAACAAGCCGCGCAGGGTCAAACGGTCGCCGACCCGTGCAAAAAGGCTTTCCAGGCTCTCCATGCAAGATTGGCGCATCTGCTGTTCCGCACCGGCATTCGCCGCATCCGGCAGCCATTGCCGGATTTGCTCGGCGGACAAATCCAGCAAATCTTCCGGATGCAAATTCGGTGTTTGCAGCTCAAGCTTGGCGAGCAAGGCATCCCACAATTCACGAGCCGTTTCGCCAGCGGCGGCCGGCTTATCCAGCACTCCGAGCTCGCGCACCTGCCAATCGAATTGCCCGGGTGTCAGCGCCTGCAACTCGTGCAGCAAGGCCAGCCGGTAAAGCATCTGCTGAGTAATGGGTTTGCCATTGACCTTGCAAATCTCAGTGTCCAGCGCTTCTCCAAATTGCTGCGCCAATGCGCCATCAATATCTTGATCGGCTATCCGGCCCTGTGCATAAAACTCGCGAAACTGTTCGGCCGGCAGGTAGCAACTGATACCCGTCAATTCGTTAAATTCCTCCAGCGCTTGTTCGAACGGCAGGTGTTGAAAACCATGCAAGGTATTGTGATGCACGAAATCGTGAATCGGTGCTTGTCCCGGTAATACGTGATCCAGGTGATGGATCGCGTCTATGATGATGTCGCGCTGGGAAGCAATATTTGATAAGGAATCGTGCATGGTCAAATCAATTCCACATTCATTGACACGCCAAACGATTGGGGTCGTACCTTGAAGTTGGTAACGGTGTTTATCCCGTATGCCGCGCCGAGCACCGGAGCTTTTGGCAGGATCAGCCCGAAGGGGCGATGCAGGGATGCATCGCATTGCCGAAGGGGCAGGAAGCCCCTTTCGGCAACCCCTGCCAAAAGTGAGGAGCGCAGGGAATAAGCGGTATCCGGGCCGCCTTTTCTTTGGCTACTTTCTTTTGGCGGAGCAAAAGAAAGTAGCTCGGCTGTCGGTCCGAGAACCGACGTTAAAATGCCGTCGCGATAGCGACACATCATTATCCAAGCGACCGCAGGTTCAACAATAAACAACATCACGGCAACCTCTCCCCCATTACCGCCAACATCTTCCCCACTGTCGCCGTAGACAAGCCAATCAAAGGTGCCGGCAACAAACCGAACAACACGATACCAGCCACCAATACGCCGGACGCCATCAGTTCAAGCGGTTTCAGATCGGCAATATTAAGCATTTGCGACTTCACCGGCCCGGTAAACAACAAGCCGATGGTGCGCATCGCATAGGCGGCGCTGATCAGAATACTGAGGCTAAAAAACACCATCAAACCTCCCCATTCTTGAAAGCCGCCGATTAGGGTATGCAGTTCCGCGATAAAACCCACGGAGCCGGGCAAGCCCATGGCCGCCAGCAAGGTCAAGGTGGTTAAGGTGGCGAAGCGCGGCATGACCTGCACCAGCGAACTGTAATCTTGAATGTTACGGGTATGCGTGCGTTCGTAAAGCAGACCAACCAATAAAAACAACGCGCCGGCGATCAAGCCGTGCGCGGTCATTTGTAATATCGCACCGGTGAAGCCTGTTTGATTCAGCGCGGCAATGCCCAGCAGGACCACGCCCATATGACTCAAAGAGGAGTAAGCCACCATGGCTTTCAGATCGCGTTGCCGCCAGGCCAGCAAGCCGCCGTAAATCATGCCGAACAGCGCTAGAAATACCAGCAAGGGCTGAATCAATTTGGCGGCAACCGGCAACATCACCACGCAGCGCAATAAGCCATAGGCGCCCATTTTCAAAAGAATGCCCGAGAGTAAAATGCTGATCGGGCTGGGCGCTTCGACGTGCGCCAACGGTAGCCAGCCATGCAGCGGAAAAATCGGCATTTTCACGCCAAAGCCGATCAGGAAACCCAGCAGCACTAGGACTTGCTCGACCACCGGCATGTTTTGCGCGGCCTGCCCCATAGAGGCCATTAAGGAACCCTGGTTTTCCAGATCGTATTGACTGATCGCCAGCAAACTCAGCAACATGAACACCGAGCCACCCATGGTGTACAGCACGAAATTTAAACTGGCGGCATGCCGGCGCTTGCCGCCCCAGCGGTCAATCAGGAAAAACAGCGGGATCAAGGTCACTTCCCAGAAGATGTAAAACAGCGCCCAGTCTTGCGCCATAAACACGCCGAGCATGCCGAATTCCAACAACAGCACGGAAATATGATAGCCCTTGATGCTATCGGCCAAAGAAAAGGAAGCCAGCAGGGCAATGCAAGTCAACAGCGCAGCCAGCACCAGCATCGGCATGGACAGGCCGTCCACACCCAAAGCATAAGCACTGCCCAGTTTGGGGTTAAGCGGATAGAACTCGCTAAATTGCAGCGCGGTGTCGTCGGCGTCAAACTGGAGCAATAGCAAACCAGCCAGCAACAAAGCCGCCAAGCTGAATACATTAGCTACAATTCTGATCAATCGGCTATTCCGGCCGGAGACCAGTACCAGCAATATTGCCCCCAGCGCCGGGGTCCATAACAGCGCGCTTAGCATCACCATTGTTATCGTCTAAGTCCAATACAGCAAACATTCTAACGACATTTGGTTGAAAAAAGCCAATCCGACCAAGAATTGGTTTAAATAAACCAGATGGCCGTTTAGGGCTTGCACTATCGGACGGTAGAGCCGATTTCGCAAAGCCCGGCGCTTCGTGTAACCTAAGCGCAGCAAAAAATATCGGGATTTGGGGATCCTGCGCATGCCAAACATGGTCACGCTAGCGATTAGCGCCAATAGCTCGGCGACGTTTGTAAACGCTGTGCGCATGAATGCCACCCGTTCTTTACCCCGTTTTCCCGCGAATTGATAGCCTGTAACAACTATGCAAATCCACATGATAGCCGTCGGCAACAAAATGCCGGACTGGGTACAGCAAGGTTATAATGAATATGCCAAGCGGCTGCCGCGCGAATGCGAGTTGCTGCTAAAGGAAATTGCCCCGGACAAACGCCGCAGCGGCGACATTGCCCGCATTACCAAGGACGAAGGAGAACGCATGATAGCGGCATTGCCCAGCCGGGCGCACGTGGTGACGCTGGACATACCGGGCAAACCCTGGACCACGCCGAATCTGGCGCAAGCCTTGCAACGCTGGCTGGGTAACGGCCAGCCGGTCGCGCTGATGATAGGCGGACCGGAAGGCTTGTCTCAGCAAGTGCGCGATCTGGCTCAGGAATCCTGGAGTCTTTCGCCGCTGACCTTCCCGCATCCCTTGGTTCGAGTGATTGTCGCTGAACAAATCTACCGGGCCTGGAGTCTGTTGAATAACCACCCTTACCATCGTTAAGCGCATGCACCCACAACTGATCCTGGCGTCCGCCTCGCCGCGCCGCAGCGAATTGCTCAAGCAAATCGGCATCCGTCACAGTATCATGGCGGTCGACATCGACGAAACGCCGTGGCCGGGCGAAGCGCCCGCTGCTTACGTCGAGCGGGTAGCCGCGGAAAAATCCGCACTCTGTCTGGCAACGGCCGCTACCGATTTACCGGTACTGGCTGCGGATACCAGCGTGATTTGCGACGGCCGCATCCTCGGTAAACCCGAGGATTTGCAGCACGCCATTGAAATGCTCAGTCATTTGTCGGGACGCAAGCATCAAGTGTATAGCGCGGTATCCTTACGCGGTGAGCAACACTGGCAGGCGCTTAGCGTTAGCGAAGTGCGCTTTAGGCCCTTGAGCCACCAGGAAATCGTCGCTTACTGGCAAACCGGGGAACCGCACGACAAGGCTGGCGCCTATGCGATTCAAGGCTTGGCCAGCGTATTTATCGAATCGATCACCGGCAGTTTTTCCGGCGTGATGGGCTTACCGCTGTTCGAAACCGCGCAATTATTAAGCCTAGCAGGCATAGACATTATTCAATGAGCGAAGAAATATTAATCAACGTCACGCCGCCGGAAACCCGAGTCGCAGTGATCGAAAACGGTGTGCTGCAAGAACTGATTATCGAACGGGTCCGGCAAAAAGGTTTGGTTGGCAACATCTACAAAGGCGAGGTGTGCCGCGTGCTGCCGGGCATGCAGGCGGCTTTTGTGGACATTGGTTTGGAAAAGGCGGCGTTTTTGCATCTCTCCGATTTCAGCAGCAAGGAACTGGCCGAAAAAGCCTCGGAAAATATCGAACACTATTTAAAGGAAGGCCAAAAATTGGTGGTGCAAGTCACCAAAGATCCGCTCGGCAACAAGGGCGCGCGACTGACCACCGATATTTCCATCCCGTCCCGCTACCAAGTTTACATGCCCTATGCCGGTAACTCCGGCGTGTCGCAACGCATAGAATGCGAATCCGAACGCACTCGTTTGCGGGCTTGCATCGAAGCCTATCAGCTAAAGCACCAGGTACCGGGCGGCTTTATTGCTCGCACCGCCGCCGAATGCGTGGAAGATGTAATTTTGTATTCCGACATGACTTTTTTGCACAAACTCTGGGAATCCATCCTGGAAAAAAGCAGCAAGGCCAAAGTCAAAACCCTGATCCACGAAGACCTGCCGCTCAGCATCCGCACCTTGCGGGATTTGTACAAAGACGGTATCGAAAAAATCCGCGTGGATTCCAAGGAAACCTTTCTGCGCTTGGTCGAATTCGCCGAAACCTTCGTACCGGAAATTGTGTCGGTGATCGAGCATTATTCGGGCGAGCGGCCGGTGTTCGATATTTATAACGTGGAAGACGAAATCAGCAAGGCCTTGGACCGCAAGGTCAAACTCAAATCGGGTGGTCACCTGGTGTTCGACCAGACCGAGTCGATGACTACTGTCGACGTCAATACCGGCGGCTATGTCGGCGGCCGCAATCTGGAAGAAACCATCTTCAAGACCAATCTGGAAGCGGCCCAGACCATTTCCCGACAGCTACGGCTGCGCAATTTGGGTGGCATCATCATCATCGATTTCATCGATATGCAGAGTGAGGACCACAAGAAGCAGGTGTTGACCGCCTTGCAGCGCAATTTGGACAAGGATCACGCCAAGACCAAGATCACCGAAGTATCGGCGCTGGGACTGGTGGAAATGACCCGCAAGCGTACCCGCGAGAGTTTGGAGCATATCCTCTGCGAGCCTTGCTCGACTTGCGGCGGCCGTGGCGTCTTGAAAACCGCCGAATCGATCTGTCTGGAAATTTTTCGGGAAATTATTCGCGTGGTCAGGCAATACAATGTCCAGCAAATCCTGGTACTGGCCTCCGAACAGGTCGTGGAAATGCTGCTCGACGAAGAAGCCGATATGCTGGCGGAGCTGGAAATGTTCTTGAAAGTCGGCATTAAAATCCGCGCCGAAGCCGAATATAACCAGGAGCACTACGACGTGGTGTTGTTATAGGCGGCTATTTTGGTTATTCACCACGTTACCCGGGCTACCCGACACCTGTTGTTCTGGTCGCTGATCACGATTGCCCTCGTCTTGAGCGCGGTACGGGTTTTTTTGATCGACATTGCCGATTACCGCAGCGCACTGGAACAAAAAGTCCGCGAGACCACCGGCATTCCGCTGCATATCGGCAAACTGGGCGCGAATATGCGCGGCTTCAGCCCGGAATTATTGTTGCGGGAAATCGCTATCGAAGGCGCCGAAGCCGGGGCGAAGCCGGCTATCCGCCTGCAAGAAGTGCGGATCGGCATCGATTTACTGGAATGGCTATTGACCCAGGACCCTATGGCCGCCAGTTGGGTGACGCTGGTGGGCGCCAAACTGGATATTCTGCGTAATGAGGACGGCAGCCTCAGCATCAAAGGCCTGCAAAGCAGCGACGGGCAACCGCTGTGGCTGTTACAGGGCGGCAAATACGAGATTCTGCAAAGCCAGGTGACGTGGCAGGATTTAAAGCGGCATCGGCCGCCGGTGACGGTCGAACACTTCGATTTGCTGATAAAAAACCACTATCTGGATCAAAGCCACGAGCTCCATCTAATCAGCAGTTTGCCGGAGCAATACGGCGACAGCTTGCGCATTTCCGCCCGACTTGACGGCAATATCTTTCAGGCCAATGGCATCAACGGCCAAATTTATGTGGAAGGCAGCAATCTGCAAGGGCCGGCTTGGCTGATCGAGGATTTACCGCTGGGTTTGCATTTGGAATCCGGCTCGGGCGATATGCGGATCTGGAGCCAATGGCGCGACTCGATGCCTTACCAAGTTAGCGGTTATCTGCAAGGCCAACAGATTAAACTCGGCAGACAGCAAGGCAAACCGCTGCAACTCGATACCTTTGAAGGCAATCTGGCCTGGACCGAACAAAACGGCCGGCAACGTTGGAGTGCCTACGACGTCAACGTTTTCGCCAATCATCAGCGCTGGCGGGATGCCGAGCTCTATCTACAGCAAGATGCGCAAGGCAACCTCAGCGGCGTGATCAAACAGTTGAATCTGCAAGCCTTGATGCATTTGATACCGCCGTTTCTACCGGCAGAGCAAACCGATTGGGCTAAATGGCTGTCACTCAATCCACGCGGCACTTTGCGCGACCTGTCGTTTTACGCTGAGAGTAATCAGCAACGCTATGCGCTCAACGGCCATTTCAGCCAACTGGGCAACGATGCGCAAGGCGACGTGCCGCAATTACAAGAGCTAAGCGGCTCGATCATTGCCGGCGACCAGGGCGGGCAACTGATATTCGACAGTACAAACGCCAAATTCAATGCGCCGCAAATGTTTAGGAGTAGCCTGGACGTCCCGCGTTTACAAGGCCGAATCAACTGGCGGCAAACCGACACCGACTGGCAAATCGCCAGCGAAAATCTGCAACTGGACAGCGCGGCCTTCCACACGCAGACCCATCTGCAACTCAGCATCCCGAAGAATGACGACAGCGCTGTCATCGATATGCGCACCCGTTTCGACAATTTCAAAGACATCAGTAATGTACCGCAATACCTGCCGGCCAAAATCATGGGTAAGGATGCGGTCGCCTGGCTGGACGATGCTTTTATCGGCGGGCATATCGACAAGGGCGAAATGCGCTTGAACGGAAGGTTAGCGGACTTCCCGTTCACTAACGGTCCCGGCCTATTTGAAGTAGTGTTTGAGATAGACGACGGCGAAATTCAGTTCAACGCCCTGTGGCCGCATTTGCGTGCGGTGCATGCCGATGTGCAATTCCTCGGTGCGGATCTGAACGTGGCGATTAACGGCGGCCATAGCGAAAACGTCGACATCAATCAAGCCGTGGTTTCGATTCCTGATCTGGCCAATAGCGATTATGTTTACGTATTGGGCCAGGTGCAAAGCAAGCTGCCGCACAGTTTACAGTATCTACAAAAAACCCCGTTACGCGCCAAAATTGATCCGCTGGCCAAAGTGTTGGCCCCGGATGGCCATACCCAAGTCGATCTTGATTTGAAAATCGCTTACTACGAAACGCTGCCGACCACCGTAAAAGTCGATGCGCATCTGGATAAGGCCCGCTTGCTGGTCAAACCCGTCGATCTGGCCGTCAACGACATCAGCGGCGTGCTGCGCTTTACCGAAGACCGGGTCAGCAGTAACCGCCTGGAAGGCAATACCCTGGGTTATCCGATACATGCCATCCTGCAAAGCGATGCCAGCGCCACGCAAATCCTGATAGACGGTACCACCGACATCCAGCGCCTGGAAAAGCAATTCAGTTTCCTGAAAAACCAGGTTGCCGACGGCAGCTTGAATTATCAAACCGTATTGACGCTGCCTTACGATGCGGCTAAGCCGTCCACCCTGAGCATTAACAGCAACTTACAGGGCGTAACGATCAACACCCAGGATGCTCTAGCCAAATCGGCCGATCAAGAGCAAGCATTGAATCTAAGCTTTATTTTTAACAACAGCCCATACTTGCCACTAAAAATTACTTACGGCAAGGAGTTGAATGCTGCGCTGTTGATCGACGGCAAACAAAATCAACTCCATTCCGGGCATATAGTGTTCGGCCGGAACTCGGCGGACTTTTACGAACCGGCAGGGTTGAAGCTGGAAATCAATCAGCCGCAATTCAAATTGTCCGACGCGCTTGCCGCATTCTCCGACAACGAAACCCAGCAACGTTTGCCGGCGTTAAAAGAAGTTATTCTGGATACCGAGCAACTGATCTGGCAAGGCCAGAACATCGGCGCGCTAAAATGCCGGTTGCAGCATATCAATCAAGCTTGGCAAGCCACGTTGGACAGCGCGATGGCACGCGGCAAATTGACGATCCCCGACCAGCGCGGCGGCACCAACATCATCAAGCTGCAAATGGATTATCTGAATTTGTCGGCGATGGATAGCCTGAATTTCGACGCGGCAGAAGACGTCGTTACCGACTTGCCCTTGATCGAGATCGACAGCAAACAACTGCTATGGCGCGGCGTGGATTTGGGTAGCTTGAAGCTGAATACCGAGCGGCTGATCAACGGCATTCATTTCAAACACGTGCAACTGGCCAGCGTGGCCGGTACGATAGATTTCAGTGCGGACTGGATCAAACTGGTCGGTGGCAGTTCGACGCAATTAACCGGCAAACTGAACATGAACGGTTTCGGCTTGTTTCTGTCGCAGCTAGGTTTTACCGACGACTTGAGAGGCACACACGCCGAAATCAATTTCAACGGCGGCTGGCGCGGCGCCCCGCAGCAATTTTCAGCGGCCAACCTGACCGGGCAAATGCAGCTGAAGTTCAGTGACGGCCGCATTTCCAGCATCGAGCCGGGCTTTGGCCGCTTGCTGGGCTTGATCGCGATGGAACAATGGGCCAAGCGCTTGAGCCTGGATTTTACCGACGTCTACCGCCAGGGCTTGGCCTTTGATCAGATTACCGGCGACTTCAAAATCAGCAACGGCTTAGCCTATACCGACAATTTATTAATCGACGCGGTATCGGCGAAACTCAGCATAGCCGGGACCGCCGACCTAGTAAAAAAGACCATGGACCACCGCGTTGCCGTCGTGCCCAAGAGTTCCGGGGCGGTGCCGATTGCTGGTACAATCGTGGGCGGTATCGCTGCCGTCATTACCCAAGTGGTGACTGACGATTACAAAGAAGGTTATTTTTTCGGCTCGCAATACAAACTCGCCGGGCCCTGGGGCAATGTCGAGGTCACGCCGTTACACGATCAAGACGGCTTGGTGCAAAAGGCTTGGCGCGGCTTAACCGGCGGCTGGCTGGAGTCGCTGAGCAAATGAACGGCTCTGCCGAATAAACGGCTCCCCAACAGTTAAAACTATAGAAAACAATTAAAATCAGGGACACCTCATGACCATATGTGCCGCCATCCAGATGGCCTCCGGACCGCAAGTCAGCGCCAATTTGCTTGAAGCCGAGAAACAGATCGCCGAAGCCGTGAAAGCCGGTGCGAAACTGGTAGCCTTGCCGGAAAACTTTGCCATCATGGGTATGAACGAATACGACAAGGTTAAAGTCAGCGAGCAGGATGGAAACGGCCCGATTCAGGATTTTCTGGCCGCCATAGCCAAAAAATACGGCATATGGGTGATAGGCGGCACGATGCCGATGCAGGCCACCGCCGCCAATAAAGTCCGCGCGGCTTGTTTGATCTACAACGAGCAGGGCGAGCGAGTCGCCCGCTACGACAAAGTGCATTTATTCGACGTCAGCGTGCCGGATACCGCCGAGGAATACCGCGAATCCGACTCCGTCGAAGCCGGCGACGCCTCCTGCGTGATCGATACGCCGTTCGGCCGGCTGGGTGTGGCGGTTTGCTACGACTTACGCTTTCCGGAATTTTTCCGGCCGATGACCCGGCAAGGCCTGGATATATTGGTGATCCCTTCCGCGTTTACCGCCAAAACCGGCGCCGCGCACTGGGAAGTATTGTTGCGGGCCCGCGCCATCGAAAACCTCTGCTACGTCATCGCGCCAAACCAAGGCGGCTTTCATATGAATGGCCGGCAAACCTACGGCCACAGCATGGTGATCGATCCTTGGGGCGTGGTACTGGATTGTTACAAAACCGGCCCTGGCTTTGTCAGCGCCGAAGTCGATAAAAGCCGCCTGGAAAAAACCCGCCTGTCTTTCCCGGTGCTGGAACATAGACGCTTTTTTTGCGAGTGAGCCTTATGTTGTTAAGAACGCTGACTTACAGCCTGCCTTGCCTGTTGCTGACGGCTTGCGCGGATGCGCCGGACAAATACCGTGATACCCACCACCTGGAACTGCCGCCGGTTTTACCGATAGAACATACCAATCCGCAGCCGGCAGTGGCTGCCGACGATTTAAAGCCTAAGTCGGCTTTGGCCGATTTGATGGCGTTTACCGACGAAGGGGGCAAGCCTGTGCTTACCTTGAAAACCCGCCCCGACCGGGCTTGGGAAATGGTCGCCACGGCATTGAAAATCAGCAATATCGAAGTGCTGGATAAAAGCCAGGAAGATCAACGCTTTCAGGTGCGTTATGACCCCGACACCAGCGGCAAAGATGTCGGCTTGTTGCGCGCTTTATTGAATAATGATTACGACGAAGCCGAATACACCATCAAGTTGAAAGAAGAGCGGCGTGGCTTAACCGTCAACGCCAGCCTGACAAAACCGGAAGACTTGGAGTTTGGCGAAGATGGCTCGGCGGAGCTGATTCGTTTGCTACACAAAGCCATAGACGAAAAAATCATCAACCGCCCGCCTGACAAGAAGGCCGACGAGTAAGCGGCAAGGCTTGATTTAAGCGTCGTCCCGGCGCCAGTGCCCGGATTTGCCGCCGCTTTTTTCCAGCAAACGCACCCCTTGAATCGTCATGCCGCGGTCCACGGCTTTGCACATATCGTAAATGGTCAGCAAGGCAATCTGGGTCGCGGTGAGGGCTTCCATTTCCACGCCGGTTTGGCCGGTAGTCTTCACTGTGGTTTGACAATAGACCCGACTCAAGTCGGTTTGGGCTTGCAGGCTAAGCTCGACATGACTGATCGGCAACGGGTGGCAGAGCGGAATCAGATCGGCGGTTTTTTTACTGGCCATGATGCCGGCAATGCGGGCGATGCCCAGTACGTCGCCCTTCTTGTGGGTGCCGGACACAATCAACGCCAAGGTTTCCGGCTGCATCTCTATGTACCCCTCGCAAACCGCCTGACGTTGGGTGATGGCCTTATCCCCGACATCCACCATATGGGCTTCTCCGGCGGCATTAAAATGAGTGAGCGGCGAATGGGACATGGCATACTAGGCAAGTGGAATCAGCCAAGCATTGTATTACCGGGTGAATAAAGATGTCGATTAAAGTGCTTTACTTTGCAAGCTTGAAGGATCGCATCGGCCGCAGCTACGACGAGCTGACAATCGATGCGCCGTTGACAGTGCTAGAGGTCTGGCATCGCGCTAATCCGCACATGGACATGCCGGGCACGGTATTGGCGTCGATCAATATGGAGTATGTCGGTCTGGATGCCGAAGTTAGCGACGGCGACGACGTGGCGTTTTTTCCACCGGTGACCGGAGGTTGAAATGAGTACCATCAAACTTAGCGCCGAGATTTTCGACCCCTGGCAAGAACTGGCCGATTTTCAAGCTCAGGCGGTCGACATGGCCGGCAAATACGGCGCCACCGGCGTTTTCGTTGGCAGCATGCGCGACTTCAATGAAGGCGACGAGGTACGCGGTATGTACCTGGAGCATTATCCAGGGATGACCGAAAAGCAATTACAGCGTATTGTCGAACAAGCCCAAAGTCAGTGGCAGTTATTAGACGTGCTGCTGATCCATCGCATCGGCCAGGTATGGCCCAACGATACGCTGGTGCTGGTGGCAGTGTGGTCCGCGCATCGCGGCGACGCTTTTGACGCCAGCCGCTTCATTATGGAAAACTTGAAAAGCCAGGCACCGTTCTGGAAACGGGAAACCTTGGAATCCGGACAAACACGCTGGGTCGAAAAGAACAGTGACGGCTATCTAAAGCAACCTTAGGGCTGTTAAGACTGACGCAAATTACCCGTGGACTTTGTCTCGGCAGCATAATTTACCGTTGGCATTTCGGCCAATGACTGGGCTTGCAGCTGCTGTTGCAGTTCGGCAATTTGCTGGTTGGACTGAGTAAGCTGCTGTTTCAGTTCATTGATGGTTTCATGCAGATATTCGAAGTGAACTTGAAAATAGCGCGCAGACGGGAAGCAGGCATCCAAGGCTTCCGGCGACATTTTGTCCAATTTGGTTCGAGATCGTCTTGTTTTCATATTACACCTAATCATCATTATCGGCTAAAGCATACCCATGCGGCATGATTGCTATGATGCTGTTAATAGTAAGACGTTCCAGAACGCAAATCCCCCACTTAAAATACCAAATATTTTAGCAATAGCCCCAAGCGTCAAGCATACTTACCCGGTAACCAGCCACGCTCGACGCATTCCCGAAAATTCCATTGCGGCATATTCTCGGTTTTATAACTCCAGAAAAACCAGCCCAGATACTTTTCGAACACGGCCAGTTGGGCGGCCGCGTAGCCGCGACAAGCGATATCGAACTGCATGTCGTCCATTTCCGTATGGACATGATCGAAAAGCCCCTCGGCCCAAAGCGCCGCCAGTTTTGCATCCAACCCCAAACTCCATTCGCCGACGTAGGTCGGCAAACTCAGGCCGCTGATAATCTCGTCAGCTTCTGCTTTCCAATCGCAAACCACTTTTTGCAAATGCTGATAAATATCCCTGTCGATATCGTCCTGCACAAAACATTGATAACGGTGTATGTCAAAGATCACATTGCCATGCTCGGGCGACTGTAAAAAACCGGCGTATTCGCGAAACGACCGGAAACCATCATGAAATATCACCGCCACCTGTTCAGCCGGACAATGGCGGCGAATGCGCCAATAAGCGGCTTCGGTGTAACGTTTCAACAGTTCAGTATCCACATCCCAGCGCGGCTCGTTTAAGATCTCAATTCCGTGCAATGCCGCGCGTTTGCCGTAACGCTGGGCCAATCGCTCCAGGGTCTCCAGGGAATAGTCGATATAGCTGTTTTGAGTATGCCACTCGCAAACGTCCTGGATGCCGCCATTATCGAAACCGTTCTGACAGCCGGGCGCGGCATGGAGATCGACAACGACCTTTAAGCCAAATTCTTCAGCCCAATCGAAAGCCCGGTCAAGTACCTCCATGCCGCCGCCGACAAAAGGAAATCGCACGGCGCCGAAACTATGATGATAGGGATAATCGGCTGCAAACAGCCAATAGCCAACCGGGATGCGTACCGCATTGATCCCGACTTGCGCCAACCAGGCAAAGTCGGCGCGGGTGATGAAGGTTTGCCAATGTTGCTGCAAACGGGTTTCGGCTTCGCGGCCCAATTCGACGCACCAACTGGTCTCGTCCCTGGCATTCAACCCGGCAAACAAACTGGGCGTCATCCATTTTTCTAAAACCAACCATCCGCCCAGATTGACCCCGCGCAGTTTTTTGGCAGACATTCGGATAGCCCCTGTAACAAAGCGCCTTAGAGCACGTTTCCCGTTAGCAGAGCGTAATCCGCCGCTTGTACAAAGCCTGTATATTGGGCACCTTGGTGATGGTCAGGACAGCGGAATCCGTGAGCCTTTTATGGATTAGATTGACCATGTCCACTTCGCTTTCAGGGTCGAGCGAATCAAAGGCTTCCTGCATCAATATCCATTTGGGTTTGTGCAACAACAGCCGCACCAAGCCCAAGCGTTGTTGTTGTTCGCGCTCAAGATTCTTCTCCCAATCGGCAACCTGGTCGAGCTGTTCCTCCAACTCTTTCACTCCGGCCAGTTGAAGGGCATTTTCAAGTATCTGCTGATCGAAAGTGGAGGGGTTGGATGGGTAGCAAATCGACGCGCGCAAGGTACCGGTAGGCAGATAAGGACGCGGCGGCATAAAGAACATGGTTTCATCATCCGGCAATTCAATTATGCCTTCGCCCCATGGCCACAGACCTGCTATAGCTTTGAACAGCTTGTTACCGGAAAACGCATTGCCAGCAATCAACACCCGCTCTCCGGCCTTGATTTCTTCATTGAGAGTGGACACGCAGACGATTCTGTCCAAACGCGAAATGCATAAATCGCGAAACGCCAATACGGATTTGTCGCTTTTCACCAAGCGAATCCGATAGGGGTCAGGCTTGGCTATTTCGCGTTCCAATTGCTCCAGGGCCTTGCTCAATCCCAAAACTCGCTCGACAGAGGCCCGCCATTCCGCAACCTTACCCATATTGTCAACCGGCCAGGACAAAGCCGCGACCATTTGCTGGAAAGCCTGCGCGGATTGCATCAACGCTCCCAGGCTGATCGTACCCAGAATAAAGCGCGGCGCCGACACCAAGATAGGAAATGCCATGGACAATATCGAATAACCGGAACTGAACATGGTGATCCGCTGCCAGGCATGGGTTTGCTGATTCCAGGCATCGACAATGTTTCCGAATAAATGATGAAAATGCGGATTCTCATGGCGCTCACCGTGGATCAAGGCAATGGCTTGCGCATTCTCCCGGGCTTTGACCAGCGCGAAGCGGAAATTGGCTTCCACGGTCTGTCTATTGTCGGTAGCCATAGTGAGCGGCTTACCTATCCACCAACCCAGCGTGGATGCGCTAGCGGCGTAAATCAACGCCAACCAGACCAAATGGCCTTGAACCGGGATTTCGACCAAACCTAGATTTACCGTAACGGTCCCCGACAAGGTCCACAGGATCTCGGTAAAACTGGTCAACAACAGTACGCAGTAAAAGAAAGTGTGTAACAGATCGATTGCGTATTCAGTGGAAATGCGGACATCTTCGGCGATGCGTCCGTCAGGATTATCGTGCTGACCCGGTAAGTGGGTAACCAGATAATGCCGGCCGTCGCGCATCCATTGCCCGATCAATTTATCGGTTAACCAGCCCCGCCAGCTCAGTTGCAAGCGGCGTTTGACGACCAAATGGGTCGCCGTGATTGCCATATTCGCGATAAAAATCAAGACGATCAACCCAACTTGGGTAAACAGCCTCGACATAGAGCGCTGCTCCAAGGCATCGAATAAATCCGCGCTCCATTCGGTAATAATGACCGAGACCGCAATTTGCGCCACTGTTAACGCGACCAAAAACGCCGATAAGGTCCGAATGGTCGTCTTATTTTCCGAGCACCAGAAAGGGCCGGCTAATCGGACGAATTGCATAAAAAATTTGCTGGTTGTTCGCAAGGCCATACTCCTCGTTTAAGGTCGTCGCGCAATATAACAAAATTAATCGCATCGATAACCATCAAATGTGCTGGCGCGCTGCTGGCTGCACATCAGAATGAGTCTAGGCTTCTGTGTTTTATGACAAAAAAGAGAAAAACAGCGGTGGGGATGTTTGACGAGTTTGTGACGAGCGCTGTAGCGCTCGTCGGTACAGAGGTTTTGCGCTCAGCGCTTCATCGAATCGAAAAATGCAGCGTTGGTTTTAAAGTCCTTGAGTTTGCCCAGCAAAAACTCGGATGCCGCCAACTCGTCCATTGGCTGCAGGATTTTGCGCAAAATCCAGGTTTTTTGCAGTTCGTCCGGATCGACCAGATATTCTTCGCGGCGCGTGCCGGAGCGGTTGATGTTAATCGCCGGATAGATACGTTTTTCAGCGATTTTCCGCTCCAGATGCAGTTCCATGTTACCGGTGCCTTTAAACTCTTCGAAGATCACCTCGTCCATCCTCGAGCCGGTTTCCACCAGCGCGGTAGCGATAATCGTCAAACTGCCGCCTTCTTCGATATTCCGCGCCGCACCGAAAAAACGTTTGGGTTTTTCCAGCGCATTAGCGTCGACACCACCGGACAACAGTTTGCCGGAAGACGGTACCACCATGTTGTAAGCACGGGCCAGACGGGTAATCGAGTCTAACAGGATAACCACGTCGTGCTTGTGTTCAACCATGCGCCGGGCTTTTTCGATGACCATATCCGCCACTTGCACGTGACGGGTAGCGGGTTCGTCGAAGGTACTGGAAACCACTTCGCCACGCACGCAACGCTCCATCTCAGTCACCTCTTCCGGGCGCTCGTCGATCAAGAGCACGATCAGATAACACTCGGGATTGTTCTCGGCAATCGCATGGGCGATGCTTTGCATAATCATGGTTTTACCGGCTTTCGGCGGCGAAACGATCAAGCCACGCTGGCCTTTACCGATAGGGGCGATCAAGTCGATGATACGGGCGGTTAAATCTTCACTGGTGCCGTTGCCTTGCTCCAAACGGAAACGTTTATTGGCAAACAGCGGTGTCAGGTTGGAAAAGGAGATTTTGTTTTTGGATTGTTCTGGCGATTCGAAGTTGATGCTTTCGACCTTCAACATCGCGAAGTAGCGTTCGCCTTCCTTCGGCGGGCGGATTTTGCCGCTAACGGTGTCACCGGTGCGTAAACCGAAACGTCTGATCTGGCTGGGCGATACATAAATGTCGTCGGGGCCCGCCAAATAGGAGCAACCCGGTGTTCTTAAAAAACCGAATCCATCCGCCAATATCTCCAAAACCCCATCGCCAAAAATATCTTCCCCACTCTTCGCCTGTTTCTTCAAAATCGCAAAAATCAATTCCTGCTTTCGGGCTCTGTCGATGTTTTCGAGACCCAAGGATTCAGCGATTGCAATAATTTCAGTGGCTTGTTTAAGTTTTAACTCGGTAAGATTCATGTTGATTAAGGGAAATGAAAGAAATGCAAAACAGCAGAGTGCTGTTTACAGCGGCAGGTAGTTGTTGGATTTGTTAAGGACGTTCAGAATGCGAAGAAGCAAGCGGGGAAAATTCTAGCGCAATAACCGGACTTATCAAAAACATTTTTAATAAATCCGGTTATTCGGCTTGATTTATATGTTGCTATCGATAAACGCAGCCAATTGGGATTTGGTTAAGGCGCCAACTTTAGTCGCTTCCACTTCACCGCCTTTAAAAAGCATCAAGGTCGGGATGCCGCGCACACCGTAGTGCTGCGGGGTTTTGGGGTTTTCGTCGATATTCAGCTTGGCAACAGTGAGTTTGCCTTGATATTCGGATGCAATTTCATCCAAAACCGGGGCAATCATTTTGCATGGACCACACCATTCTGCCCAATAATCGACCAACACCGGCGCACCGGCTTTCAACACAGTTTCATTAAAATCAGCGTCTGATACATGAAGGACTAGGTCGCTCACGCCATTCTCCATTAGTTTACAAAGTCAAGACTATAGTTTCGCGGCGCTTTAATTGTCAATCGATTTCAACCGCGCGGCTTTTTAGTTTATTCTATCGGGCTATGAAGAAAACACATTTGACGGAAACACGTTTTAGCAATTTGGAGCTGTCCGACTCCATCATTAAAGGTCTGAAAGAAGCAGGATTCATCAACTGCACACCCATTCAGGATAAATCCTTGCCCTTGTCTTTACGCGGCAAGGACATTGCCGGCCAAGCCCAAACCGGCACCGGCAAAACTGCCACATTTTTGCTGGCGACTTTTCAGCACCTGATCAACGACGAAAGCGAAAAAATCAAGAACCCGCGCGCGCTGATTCTCGCTCCAACCCGCGAGCTGGCGATCCAGATTCACAAAGACGCGGTGGCTCTCAGCAAGTATCTGAATCTGAAATTTGCATTGATCTACGGCGGTACCGACTATCAAAAGCAGTTGGATAAAATCAAAGGCAATGTCGACATTATTATCGGCACACCGGGCCGCATTATCGATTTTTACCGGCAAGGCGCCTTCACTTTGGATAACATCCAGGTCACCGTGATGGACGAAGCCGACCGCATGTTCGATTTGGGCTTTATTAAAGACATCCGCTTCCTGCTGCGCCGCATGCCGCCGGCGGAAAAACGTTTGAACATGCTGTTTTCGGCCACACTGTCTTATAAAGTCACCGAACTGGCTTACGAGCACATGAACAATCCGGTGCTGATTCGTATCGAATCCGAGGAAGTGACCTCCAAGGCCATCAATCAGGTGGCTTATTGTCCGGCCAATGAGCAAAAAATCCCGCTCTTACTGGGCTTGCTGAAACATCACCAACCGCAGCGCAGCATCGTTTTCGTCAACACCAAACGCTGCGCCGAGCAGCTCGACGATTACCTGGCTGCCAACGGCCATAAAGTGGCTATGCTCAGCGGCGACGTGCCCCAGGAAAAGCGCCAGCGCCTGCTTAACGACTTCCAGGAAAACCGGGTCACGCTGCTGATCGCTACCGACGTGGCGGCGCGCGGCCTGCATATTCCGGACGTATCTCACGTGTTCAACTACGACTTGCCGCAAGACGTCGAAGATTATGTACATCGGATTGGCCGTACTGCCCGTTTCGGCGCCAGCGGCGAGGCGATCAGTTTTATTTGCGAAGAATATGCGTACTCGATGCCGGACATCGAGGATTACATCGGTGAGAAAGTGCCGGTGCAAAGCATCACGCCGGAATTGATGGTGGAAGAAGTGATCAAGCCCCAACGCCGCGAGCCGCGCGAACGGGTCATGCCGCGCGACAAACGCCCGCCGCGCTCGGAGCACAAACCCAGAGAGCATAGGCCGGCGCGTCCAGCACCTGCTACAAACCAGGCATCAACGCCCGAAAATCCTCCACCGCCGCAAACTCAGCAACCTGCTTAACCGGCCGTCGGCTATCCGGCTTGCTGATCGACACCAGATGAGCAATGCCGAACGTCCGGGCGGACGCCAGTACCGCAACGCTATCGTCTACCAGTAGCGTTCTATCCTTTGCAAACAGATGCTGGTCTTGCAGGATCTGCCAAAAACCTTGCTGCTCCTTGGCAAAACCAAAATCGTGCGACGACACGATTTCGTCGAAAAACCCATGCAGACAGGTTTTTTCCATTTTCAGATTCAAGCTGTCGCGGTGCGCGTTCGTCACCAGCAATAGCCGCTTGCCGCTGGCTCGCGCCGCATCGAGAAACTCGGTGACATGTGGATGCACCGCAATCAAACCGGCCAACTCCTGCTTCAATTCGGCGATATTCAAAGCCAATTCCTGGGTCCAATAATCCAGGCAATACCATTCCAACTTGCCTTCCATGGCCTTGAAACGCGGCGCCAACTGCTGTTTGGCGTCCTCAAGCGTTAGACTATGCAGTTCGGCAAAGCGCAAGGGTACAAACTCCTGCCAAAAATGATTATCGAAATTCAAATCCAGCAAAGTGCCGTCCATGTCCAGCAGTACGGTATCGATTTGTTTCCAGTCGAGCATTTCAGTTTATCCCTATCATTCAATAGCGCTTGTCATTCCCAAACACGGCCTAAATTAGTTTTTTATTCTAACCGGAAAATCCCTAAGTTCAGCTAGGCTTGATGTCTATTAGAAAAAGGATTAAAAGCTTTTATATCTGTTCTGTCACGGCATCAACCGTCGAAAGGAGTTAAATTCATGAGCACCATGAAAGTGAGAACCCGTTTAGGCTTGGGTTTTAGCGGAGTCTTGCTGCTGCTGACCATGATTGCCGGCATCAGCATCAACAGCATGAACGACCTATTGTCCAACATCGACAACATGGTCAACGATAAATTTCCGAAAACGGTCTGGGCCAACGACGTCATCGGCAACATCAACGTAATTGCCCGCTCGATGCGCAATACCCTGATTATCAAAGACCGCGCCACCATCGATAAGGAACTGGCCCGCATTCAAGACGCACGGCGAGCTATCAAGGAAAACCTGGATAAACTCGACGAGACTATTAGCAGCGCGGAAGGTAAAGCCGCACTCAAAAAAGTGTTGGACGCCCGGACACCTTACGTAAATGCCCAGGATCAGTTCATCAAACTGGCCGGCGATGGCAAGCAAGCGGAAGCGGCGGATTTTCTACTGTCCCAAGTCAGGAAGTTGCAAACCGAGTATATAGATTCGGTAGACGCGCTAATTGATTTCCAAACCAAGCTAATGAAACAATCCGGATTAGAAGCCAAGGAAACGGTCAATCAAAGCGTGAATTTGATTACCACGCTGGCGCTAGTTTCCGTACTGATTGGCGGCGTTGCCGGCTATCTGATCACCAAAAGCTTAATGACCCAGCTTGGCGGAGAACCCGGCTATGCTGCCGAAGCGGTGAATACCATGGCCGCCGGCGACCTTTCCGTGGCGATAGAGCTGCGGGAAGGCGACACCGGCAGTTTGTTGTACGATTTAAAAGGCATGCGCGATCAGCTTAGTAACGTTGTCCAGCAAGTTCTGGGTAATGCCGACGTGTTAAGTTCGGCCTCCAAGGAAGTCAGCGCAACCGCGCAATCGATCAGCCAAGCCACCACCGAGCAGGCGGCCAGTGTCGAAGAAACCACCAGTTCCATCGAACAACTCAGCGCCTCGGTGCAACAAAATACCGAAAATGCTCATGTCACCGAACAGATGGCCGGCAAATCCGCCAGCGAGGCCAAGCAAGGCGGCGAAGCGGTAATCGAAACCGTCAATGCCATGAAACATATCGCCAAAAAAATTGGGCTGATCGAAGACATTGCCTACAAAACCAATTTATTGTCCTTAAACGCGGCAATCGAGGCCGCCTCGGCCGGCGAACACGGTAAAGGTTTTGCGGTGGTGGCGGCGGAAGTCCGTAAATTGGCGGAAAGCAGCCGCACAACGGCGGCGGAAATCAACGAGTTGGCGTCCAACAGCGTCTCGATTGCGGAAAAAGCCGGGGTGCTCATCGGCCATGTGCTGCCGGACATCGTGAAAACAGCAGATCTGGTCCAAGAGATCAATGCCGCGTCAGCAGAACAAGCCAGCGGTATCAAACAAATCAGCGAGGCCATGCGGCAGTTGGATAGAGTGACGCAACAAAACGCGGCCGCCTCGGAAGAAATGGCCGCAACCGCCGAGGAATTGAACGGCCAAGCCGAACAACTGCAAAGCGTGGTTGGTTTTTTTAAGTTAGCGAATAGTTGAAAGTACTTTCACGCCGATCTTGGCATTGAAAGCAAACCCGCGTCAGCAACCCAACCAACAACCAAGCTGTAGACCCTGAGCCGATGCCCAACAGACCAAAAATCCTCAAACAAACCGTCATCGCCCAAACCCGACAATTCTGCATCGAAGCGCTGGACCTGGAGTTTAGTAACGGCGAGCGCCGCCAATACGAACGACTGGCCCGTAGCGCCTCGCACGGCGCGGTGCTGGTGGTGCCGATGCTGGATGCAGATACTGTGCTGCTGGTTCGGGAATACGCCGCCGGCATCCATCGTTACGAGCTGGGGTTACCGAAAGGCAAGCTGGATGCCGGCGAGGATATGCTGGACGCCGCTAATCGCGAGTTGAAAGAAGAAATCGGTTACGGCGCGGCCAAATTACACCATTTGCATCGTGTATCGCTGGCGCCGGCCTATCTGGAACACACGATAGATATTATTCTCGCTGAAGACCTGTATCCGGAAAAACTAGTCGGCGACGAACCCGAAGAGCTGCAAGTGGTGCCTTGGCCCTTGAATAGTATCGATACCTTGCTAGCCAGCGGCGAATGCAGTGAAGCCCGCTCGATTGCTGCCTTGTACATGGCGTTGGCGCATCTGAGCGGGCGCGGCTGAGGAATCGAACCTTAAATCTTGAACAAGGGCTCCAAACCGTCGTCGCTTTTGCCTTTGCCGCTGACCGCTGCCGGTTTAGTGGAAAACACCTGCCAAAGATTCCGGCCTTGCCAGTCCTGACTTTGGCCGGAATATAGCAAGCGATTCAGCGCCAAAATCTCTTCACGCAGCGCCTCGGGACAATGCGCCGCAATCGCCCCCAAACTCTCCGCACCGAACTCGGCCTTACCCCATTGCAGCAAGGCCTGTTTGGCGGCCTGCGGGTTATTTTCCCAACAAGCACGTTTCAGGGTCTTTTCCATAGCGGTTTCCGGCACCCGTTCAACAGGCTTATCCTTAGATACTTTGCCGGAAGGGCGGCGATAAAACACAACAATAGTCAATAGCCAGCCCAGCGCCAACGTCGCCGATACCGCTTGCCAAAAGCGGGTGTCGCTGCTGTTGGTCACGGTAATCGGCGACGTGGTCATCGGGCTAGTTACCGGCTCTTGCGGCGTGCTTGATGTAGCGGGCGGTGCGGAATTTTGGGCATCCGTGCTGCCGGCTAAAGCCGTGAGCTTGACGCTAGGCAGATGTGCAGTTTCCGTTTTCTGGGTTTTGGTGTTGAACCAAACGATGTCCAGCGCCGGCAAGGTATATTCGCCGGGCTTGGAAGGGATGAAGGCGATTTTTTCCTCGCGCAGCGCGGTTAAGCCGTCGCTGTCTTTGTCTTCCTTCAGCAGCGGTTGGTCGGGATAGGTTTTGATGCCGTCGATAGTCGTTTTATCGAGCAGCTCCGGCAACTGGCCGACCGTGGTGCCTTTCGCGCTCAGTGTGAGGGTGCGGGTCAAGGGTTCGCCCACTTTGGTTTGCAAGCCGGCGTCGGACCAAGCTTCGCTGAGTGTTAATGACTCGGCACTCAACCAGTTCGGGCCTTTAAAGCCTGCCGGCACCGCTTGCACGTTCAACGTGATGGCTTTGGAAGCCACCCGCCGAGTTTCCGTATCCGGCCGATTGAAGAAACCGTTAAAACGAGGTTGGCGTTGATTGCTCAGGTATTCGGCATTCAGAATCAGCGGCGCAATGGTAAATACCCCGCTCTGTTGCGGAAAAATGGCATATTTGCGCTCGGTCACCCAATAATCCACACCCTTGACTTGGGTGGTGTAGGTGCTGTCCTCGCCCAGTTTTTCGACTAAGGCATCCTTAATTTCCGGCTCGCTGAGGCTGGCTTGGGTAATCTGTACCTTGCGAAACAACTTCAGCGTGTACAACACTTGTGACTGTACGTAAGGTTGCTCTGGCGTAGCGGTCACGTCCAGAAATATGTCATCGTTGCCTTGCGGAGCGGCAGTATTTTCGTTGACGATAAGTTTCAACGGTTTGCTGCTGTCGGCACCGAAGGCAATCGGCGGGATAAACAACTCGCCGGCTTGTTTGGCCATCGCCCGGACTATCCATTGTTCAGTCCGGCTACTTTTGCCGTTGACCCAAGAGGAGCTGGTGCTGCGCTGCTGACTGAGAATTTCAAAATTCTCCTGCAAGGGCGCAAACTCCGGATTGCCGTCCGGAGCTTCACTGGCGGTAAAGGTAATTTGAAACGATTCATTAAGGCCAACCGGGTTGCGGTCAACCGCTACTTGAATCTCCGCCGCCTGTATCGCGGCGCTGAGCAGCATTAACAGGCCATACAGCAGCCATGAGTAACTATGTCTATGCATACAACGGATCATTTACTTCATTGAAAAAGGTTTATGAACATCAGGACGGTCATCAAACCAGCAGTATAACACCGGCAATACCACCAAGGTCAGCAGCGTCGAACTAATCAAGCCGCCGATCACCACGATAGCCAGGGGTTTTTGCACTTCCGAACCTGGGCCGATGGCGAATAAAAACGGCACCAAACCCAGCAAGGCCACCGTGGCGGTCATCATCACCGGCCGAAAACGCTGTTCGCAGCCGCGGCGTATTGCATATTCCAGACTCAAACCGCTTTCGCGCTGGGAGCGGATATACGATACCAACACCACCCCATTCAGCACCGCGATGCCCCATAAGGCGATAAATCCAACCGAAGCCGGGACCGACAGGTACTCGCCGCTGAGAAACAGCGTGATGATGCCGCCTATCGACGCAAACGGCAGTACCAGAATAATCAACGCGGCAAAGCGCAGCGATTTAAACAACATAAACAGCAAAAAGAAAATCGCCGCGATAGTAACCGGAATGATCATTTGTAAATGCCCCAAGGCCCGCTCCATATTCTGGAATTGGCCGCCCCATTGCAGATAATAGCCTTCCGGCAATTGCACTTTATCGGCCACGGCTTTTTGCAGCTCGGCGACGAAGCCGCCTAAATCCCGGTCGCGCACGTTAATCCCTACCACGATGCGGCGCTTACCCATTTCCCGGCTGATCAAGGCCGGACCATCATTTAAGGTGATATTGCTGACATCGCCCAGCGGCACGCGCGCGCCGTTCGCGGAGGTCAGCATCAACGCATCGATGGCACCGATATTGTTCCGAAATTGCTCCGGCAAGCGCACCGCCGCCGAAAAGCGCCGCTCGCCTTGATAAATCTCGGTAGCCACTTTGCCGGCTATCGCGGTTTCTATGACATCGTGAATGTCCGAGGCATTCAAACCGTGGCGCGCAATGGCCTGCCTATCGACGGTAATATTCAAATATTGCTGACCGGTCAAACGCTCGACCCGAATATCGCGGGCACCGTTCACGTCGTTCGCCACCCCGGCAATGGCGTCTGCCAGGCGTTTCAGTTCAGCCAGATCGTCGCCGAAGACTTTCACCGCCACGTCCGAGCGCACGCCGGTGACCATTTCATCCACCCGGTCGGAAATCGGCTGGGCCATCACCACCTGCATGCCCGGCAGATTTTCGGTGAGTTTCGCGCTCATCGCATCGGCAATATCGTCCTGAGTCCAGCCTTTCGGCCATTCTTCCCGCGGTTTCAATGTAACGATAGGCGTGGACTCGTTTTGCGCTTGCGGATCGGCCGGACTTTCGCCGCGCCCCACACCGCTGACCACGGTTTTTACGCCGGGGATTGCCATCACCATTTTCATCGCCTGCATTTCCACATTGATGCTTTCCTCAAGCGAAATGTTCGGCATTCGGTTAATGCCCGGCACGATGGAGCCTTCCTTCATTTCCGGAATGAACGAGGTGCCCAGCAAAGGCAGTAAGGCCAAGGTCGCGGCAAACACACCGACCGCACCGCCCACCACCTTCAGCCGATTGGCCATCGCCCAATCCAGCATCCGTAAATAAATCCGCTTGATGAAAGCGATCAGCCGGGTGTCATGTTCGCCGTCGTGGCCTTCCAGTAAAAAGGCACAGAGTACCGGCGATAAGGTCAACGACACGATCAACGAAATCAGCAAGGCAATAGCAATGGTATAAGCCAGGGGCGCGAACATCTTGCCTTCCATGCCTTGCAGCGTCATCAGCGGCAAAAATACCAATACGATGATGCCGACACCGAACAATACCGGCGTCGCCACTTCCTGTGCCGCGGTCTGCACCACGCGCACCCGGCTGGTAGCGCGGCCCTTGCGTTCGCCGAGCAAACGAAAAGCGTTTTCCACCACCACCACCGAGCCGTCCACCATTAAACCGATGGCAATCGCCAAGCCGCCCAGCGACATCAAATTGGCGGACAGACCCAGCTGATTCATCGCGATAAACGTCACCAAAGGCGTGACGATCAAGGTGCTGACCACGATCAGACTGGAGCGCACATCGCCCAGAAACAGGAATAACACGATCACCACCAACACAATGCCTTCCAGCAGAACCTTGGTCACGGTATGCAAAGCCGCATCGACCAAATCGCTACGGTCGTAATAGGAGACAATTTTCAGGTCATGCGGCAGCATGCCTTTCGCGTTGATTTCCGCCACTCGCGCCTTAATACGACTGACGACTTCCTTGGCGTTGCCGCCGCGCAGCATCATGACAATGCCGCCCACGGATTCGGTGTAGCCGTCCTTGAGCACTGCGCCCGCCCGGACTTCGTGGCCGATTTTGACTTCGGCAACGTCATGCATATGTACCGGCACCGAGTCTTCTTCCTTCAAGACGATATTGCCGATGTCTTTGACGTCGTTGATCAAACCGACACCGCGAATCAGATATTGTTCGGCATAATGCGGCAGTACACCGCCTCCGCTGTTGGCGTTATTTCTGGCCAGCGCCTCGAATACTTCAGTTAATGAAATCCGGTAATGATGCAAGCGGTTGGGATCAACCAAAACCTGGTATTGCTTGACATAGCCGCCCTGGGAGTTGATTTCCGCCACGCCGGGAATCCCGCGTAGCAGAGGCCGTACCACCCAGTCCTGGGCTTCGCGGCGCTGTTGCAATTCCTCCTGGGTCAAGGCCCGCTGACCGTCGTCGTCGCGTTCCAAGGTGTATTGATAGACCTCGCCCAAACCGGTGGACACCGGCCCCAGCACCGGATTGATGCCTTCCGGCATCTGCTGCTTCACCTCTATCAGCCGTTCCATCACCAACTGCCGGGCAAAGTAAACCTCGGTCTTATCGGTAAAGATTAAGGTGATCAAGGATAAGCCGTTCTTATTCATCGAACGCATTTCTTCCAGACCCGGCAGGCCGGCCATCGCTATTTCCAAGGGCACGGTGACCAATCGCTCCACTTCGTCCGGCGATTTGCCGGTCGCTTCGGTGGCGATTTGAACCTGGATATTGGTGACATCCGGAAATGCATCCACCGACAACTGCTGCACGGCGCGCACGCCGAACAGCGTGACCGCCACTGCCAGCACCGCCACCAGAACACGTTGATGCAGAGCGGCTGCTATTAGGCTATTAATCATGCTCTACTCCAATGTGCTGCGCAGGCGTTCGTTATTTAAATGAAACGCGCCGCCCACGACAATTTTTTCACCCGCTTTCAAGCCTTCCAATAAGGGCCGTTTCTGCGCTTCTTCGCGCCCCAAACGTACCGGGCGCAACTCAAAACGTGCGGCAGCGGTTTCCACAAACACGAAATCCTTATCATTTTCCCTGACCACCGCCTGGCTGGGCACGATCAAGGTTTGCGAACCGGGCTTGCTGATTTTTAGAGTAGCCAGCATCTGCGGCTTAAACAGACGCTGCGGATTGGCCAGGGCCATGCGCACCGTCACCGTGCGGGTGTCCGAATCGACCATATCGGCGACGTAAATCAACTTACCGCTGACTTCCTCCCCAGGTAGGGCCGGCACTTCGGCGAAGGCTTGATCGCCTTGCCGCGCCCAATGCGCTTGTTGCTCGGGAATTTCCGCCACCAGCCACAGCTGCGACAAGTCCGCAACGGTATACAAGGCGTCTGCCGGCTGTACCACCTGGCCGATGGCGACGTTACGTTCGATGACGACGCCGTCGATGCTGGCGGTCACCGGCGAAAAGGAGTGAATGCTGCGTTGTTTGTCTATGCGCTGCAAATCGGCATCCCTCATGCCCATGACCCGCAACTGGTCGGCGGCGGCGCGTAAATCCACATCCGCTTCAGTCAACACGCTCTGCCGCTCCTGAAACTCGGCTTCCGAGATCACGCCGCTTTCCAGTAGACGCTCGGCACGTTTCACGGTAATCCGCCGCAAATTGACTTGCGATGCGGCTTTTAAATAGTCGGACTGGGCTTTACCGAGCTCGGTACTGTTCAATAGCGCCAGACGTTCCCCTTTTTTTACCGCTTGGCCGAGCATGGCATCGATTTCGGTAATCCGCCCGGTTACCGAGGCGCCGATGCGCGCGACCCTATGTTGATCCAACTCCACCCGAGCCGAAAGATTCAACGACTCGCCGACTTCGCCGGGTTTGACTTCGGCGATGCTTAGCAGCTTTAACAGGGCGGGCGAGGCTTCCAATAAGGGTTTATGATCCGCGCCAAGGGCGGGCAGGGCAAAACTCAGCAAAAACAGCGCTGCCATAAGCGGCGAAGAGCGGAATGGCGTATGGAGCTTGGCTTTCATGGTATTTCCTTTAAGCAAAAAATCTTTTCAAACAACTAACAAATCACGGGCTATTTCTACGTTGCCAGGTGATTTTCTAGGTCGTCAGGTAATCTAACGATGTAAAGCGAATGCCGATGCAAGCAATGTTGGCGTATAACTCAGGTGTCGCCTATTGCGCTTTAGGTCGACAAACCCAATTTGGCAAAGCGTTAAATTGCGGCCTCGGGCGGCTTGGCGCTGACCAACACCTTGTCAATACGAGTACCGTCGATGTCGACGATCTCGAAACGCCACTGCCGATATTCGAAGTTGTCCGTTACTTGGGGAATTTTTTCCAGGTAAAACAAAATAAAGCCGCCGACGGTGTGATAGGCGTTGTCGGCTTCGCCGGGCAAATTGCCGTCTATACCGATCACCCTCTTCAAACGCTGAATCGATAAGCCGCCATCCACCAACCATGAGCCGTCGCTACGTTGCACCACATCGACGTCCAGATTGGTGCGGCTGGGCAGATGGCCGACGATGGCTTTTAGGACATCACTCAGCGTGACCAAGCCTTCAATATCGCCATATTCGTCGACGACCAGCGCCAGATCGGCTCGCTTTTCCTGGAAAAACTCCAGTAATTGCCTTAGCGTCATGGCTTCCGGCACGTATAGCGGCGTATGCAGGATCGGCGCTATATCCAAGGTCTCGCCGGCCATCACCAGTTTCAGCAGATCGCTTCTCTGCAAGATTCCGACCACATTTTCCAGACCGTCCCGGCAAATTACTGCCCGGGCGTAAGGACAGTCGGCGATTTCGGCGCGCACTGTCGCTTCCGGATCGCTTAAATCAATAGCGTATATTTGTTGCCGGGGCGTCATGGCCGCACCCAGCATTTGTTCATCCAGTTGCAAGACGTTGCCGACCAAATGGCTTTCGCTGGCGTGAAATACCCCGGACTCCGCACCGATTTCCATCAGCAGTTTGATTTCTTCGTTGGTGACACTGGTCTGCGGCGGCCGATGCGCGCCAAATAGCCGCAGTATCAGCGTACTGGATGAAGACAGCAGCCAGACGATAGGGCTGGCAACCAGTGACAGGGTGTGCATGGGCCGGGCGATAAACACCGCAATCCGCTCCGGATGTAGCAAGGCCAGTCGCTTGGGCACCAGTTCACCTATGACTACCGAACAATAAGTAATCAGAAATACCGTGGCGATTAATGCAATGCTCTGGGCATAGGGAGCCAGCGCGGGGATGTTCAGCAGTTGCCGATACAGGGGCTCGGTCAAGGCATCCTCGCCCAGCGCACCGCTGAGAATGCCGACCGAGGTAATGCCGACCTGCACGGTAGACAAAAATCGGGACGGGTCCTGGTGCAATTTCAGCGCGGTGCGCGCACCCGCGCGTTTTTCGCCGGCCAATTTCTGCAAGCGCGCCAGTCCGGAAGAGACCAGCGACATTTCCGACATCGCAAACACACCGTTGATCAGGATTAAAATCAGTATCAGGCCAATATCCATCGTTTCATCGCGTCCAAAATTAAAATGTGTCGGTCTTACGCCAATTCGTTCCGGATTCCCGATCCGTCAATTTACCAGGCCGGACCGGTCGGGTTAGCTCGATTGCGCTGACCGTATTGATATTTGAATTTACGCTTTAGTAAGCCCGTCGGCTCGTCGGGTATGCGCTTCAACAATTGCTCGTTGGCTCGCTCGGTTTCGTTTTTTTCCGTGGCTTGCGCGGCTTGTTCCTGGTCTGTCGGCTCTTGCTTGGGCGGCTGCGGCTCAGCTTGCTGTTTGGCCTCGGCTTCGGATTGTTGGTCTTCTTTCGCCTTATTTTGTTCCGCGTCCTGCTTGGCGTCGGATTGTTGCTGGTCTTGCGGTTTTTGCTCCTGCTGCGCATCTTTGTCGGCTTGATCGGGCTTGCCGTCCTGCTGTTGCTGCTGCTTTTGCTGTTGCTCAGAAGAATCCTGTTTGTCCTGCTTTTGCTGGTCTTGCTGTTGATTGTCCTGCTGATTTTGTTGTTCCTGTTCTTTCAGCTTCTTCTCGACCAGCTCCTTATTGTATTTTGCATCCTGATGCTTAGGATCAAGTTGCAGCGCCTGCTGATAGGCTTGCACGGCTTCTTGCAACTGGCCGGCCTGAGCCAAGGCATTGCCGCGGTTGTAATGGCCTTCCGCGCTTTGGGTGTTTTTCAAGGTCTCGGCGGCTTCTTGGAATTTACCGGCCTTGTATTGGGCGGCGGCGCGCCAATCCGGATTGTCGAACTGCTCGGCGGCTTGTTGATATTGCTGTTGCTCGAAAGCCTGCTTGGCGCGTTGATCCGGCGTTTGCCACAGGCTCTGCCAGTCCAGCGCGTAGCTGTTCTTCGGCAACGGCAACAGGCACAGCAAGGCCAATAACAAACCCTTTCTAAATTGCAAAGCCGCCCACGGTAACACCAGCAATAGCAGCCAGGGTCCCTTTTCATCCCATTGTTCCAGCAACAGATTGCTATCCAAATTTTCGTTACCGGTTTCCGCGCTATTGAATAAACGCCCCAAATTCTCGACATCCGCATCGTTTGCCGTCACCGGCTGGTAAATGCCGCGACCGTGTTGCGCCAGCGTGCTCAGCGCGGCCTCGTCCAACTTGGCAACCACGATGGCGCCATTGCTATCTTTTAAAAACCCTGCGCCTTGCAACTGGATAGGCGCGCCTTCCGGTGTGCCCATCGCCAGTACCGAGAGCCGGTAATCGCCCAGCCAGTGTTCGGCCTGCTCAGCGACATCGCTATCAACGCCGTCGGTGACCAGCAGGATATGGCCCTTGACCAAGCCGGCTTGGCGCAGCAATGCCACCGCCGCATTCAATGCCGCACTGGTGTTGCTGCCCGGACTGGGCATGATGTCGGTGGTCAGGGCGCTTAGCTGGCTATCAATGGTCGCGGTATCGTTTGTCAACGGGGTTACGGTAAACGCATCGCCGCCGTAGACCAGTAATGCAGTTTGGCCGTCTTTGCGCTGTTTTAATAAATCGGCAATTTTGTAACGGGCCTTGGCGATACGGCTGGGTTTGATGTCGGCGGCATCCATGGACTTGGACAAATCCAGCGCAATCACCAGCGCGGCATCGTTTCTAAAGGCCGGGCCGGGCAAGCGCTGCCAAGTGGGGCCGGCCAGGGCGATTATGGTTAGCAACGCGGCAAAGCCGGCACCGAACAAAGGGCCACGCGATGCTTGCAACGGTTTGTCTTGCAAAATAAAGGGCAGCAACTCGGCATCGCACACCTCGCTCCAGTTGCCACGTCCTTGTCGATGCCGCACCAGCAAAATCAAAAACAGCGCGGCCGGCAATAATGCCAGCAACCACCAGGGCCGCAGGAAATGAAAATCGGCAAAATTCATGACCACCTCAAGCGGGCCAAGGTTAAGCATCCCGTCAATAGCAAAGCCAGACCCAGCGGCCAATAAAATAGCTCACTGCGCGGCCGAAAATATTGTTTGTCTTTTTCAACCGGCTCCAGCTGATCCAGCATCCGGTAGATTTTTTCCAGTTCTTCGGTATTGCGGGCGCGGAAATAATGGCCGCCGGTCGTATCGGCAATCGCAGTCAGGGTTTTTTCGTCCAGATCGGCGGACGGATTGACCCGGCGGGTACCGAACAGGCTGCGCACCAATACTTCATCGGCACCTATGCCTATCGTGTAGATTTTCAGCTTATGTTCGGCGGCCAGTTCAGCGGCTTTTATCGGCGTTAATTCGCCGGCGGTATTGGCGCCGTCGGTCAATAAAATCAACACGCGGCTGGCATCTTGCTGTTGTTGCAGTCGCTTGATCGCCAAGCCGATGGCGTCACCGATTGAGGTCTTCGGGTCGTCTTCGGTGATGCCGATAAACGCCTCGTGCAACAAGGTTTGCACGGTCTTGCGATCAAAGGTTAACGGCACGTGCAAATAGGCTTGCGTGCCGAACAGGATTAAGCCCAGGCGGTCGCCGACCCGGCGCTGAATAAACTCGCCCGCGACATGTTTGATGGCGGTTAAGCGGTCCACGCGCTCCTTGCCGATGATGAAATCTTCTTCCTGCATGCTGCCGGAAACGTCCACCGCCAGCATCAAGTCGCGGCCGCTGACCGCTTGCTCAATGGGTTCGCCGAGCCATTGCGGACGCGCGGCGGCCAACAGTAAACAGGCCCAGGCAAAAGCTGCCAGCCATAAAGGCCAACGCCGTTCGCTGCTGACCACCCGCGTTTCGCTGGGACCAAGATCATCCAGAAACGGTACTTTCAATGCTGCCTGCTGGGCGATGGCGCGCGCGGGCAACAGCCAACGCAATAACAGCGGTAGCGGCAGTAGAGATAACAACCAGGGCCAGTACAATTCGATCATCGTTTTTTCGCCTGTTGTTTCAACCAGCGTTCGCACAATTCAAACAAGGCCTCCAGTTCGGTATCGGCGGGCGGTGTTTGCCGATAATGGCCGTCGGCCAGACAACGGCCGGGGCCTTGGCTAAACGGTGCATCCGGCAGGGATTGATCCAGATAGCTAAGCCAGGCTTCGCCGCGCAAACTCGCGGCATCGCTACGCGGCGCCGTACTGATGGCTACGCGCCGCAACAGAGCCGATAAAGCTACCAAGGTCTGTCTGGCGTCGGCAGCGCCATCCCGGCGAAGCGCGGATAACAATTTGCCGGCGGTTTTCACCGCTGTCTGCCGGCGGATGCGTTTATAAAAATACCGGCACAAAAAAATCAACAACGGCAGCAATACCGCTAACAACCACCAGCCCGGCGCCGGCGGCCAAAAAGCCACCGAATCGGGCAAATGAATATCTTTTAAGGGCAATGGTTCCATATTGAATATCTACATCGCGTCCAAATTAGGGAGTGGGGTATACAAAATCAACATGTCGTCGATTTGCTGCTGAATAGCCCGCAGATCGTTAAAACCCGCCTGCGCGGCATCGCGCTGGCCGGCCTCGCAGCGTTTCAGCAAACTTTCGGCCAGGACATGCAATTGCCGCTGTAATTGTTCGATATGTTCCAGCCAATCCTGGGCATACTGTCTGTCGTGTTGTACTTGCTTCAGCCAGCGGCCCAGATGGGTACGACGCTGGTCCATAATGGGCCAGCTTTTCACGGCAGCTTGCGGCTCTGCGAACAGGCAGGCCTGGACCCGCTGCAACCACTGCCGGGTGTCGAAGCGGCGAATCGCTATGTCAACCTGTTCCGCCGACAGCTCGGCATCCGCATAAATTTGCCAGTCGTCGAAAGGCCGGTAAGCAATCACCCAGTCGGCAATCGCCGCTGCCGGCATCGGCCGGGCAATCGCATAACCTTGCAGCAGATGGCAGCCCAGCAGCAACAGCACGATACCTTGTTCCTGACTTTCCACGCCTTCCGCCACGACTTCCCGGCTAAAAGCCTGACTGAGATCGATCACGCTGTCGATGATGGCGTAGTCGTCCGGATCGTCGAGCATGTCACGGACAAAGGTCTGATCGATTTTCACGGTATCTACCGACAGATGCCGCAAATGAGTCAACGAGGAGTAGCCGGTACCGAAATCGTCTAGGGCCACGCTGATGCCCAGTTGCTCGCGGCAGCTGGTGATAATTCGGTTTACTGCCGACAAATCATCCAATGCGGTACTTTCCAGAATTTCCAATTGCAGGTAGCGGGCATCCAGTTCCGGATGAAGGCGTAAAGTGTCTTCGATATAAGCGCCAATCCCGGACCACAGTAAATGATAGGAGGAGATGTTGACGCTGACTTCCAACAGCAAGCCGCGCGCATGCCAGCCCGCCAGCTGCTCGCAAGCTTGCGCGATGACCCAATTGCCGATGCGGATTTCCAGATCGGTGGAGGCAATCACCGGTAGAAACTCCAACGGCGGCACCATGCCGCGCTGCGGATGCAGCCAGCGGATCAAGGCCTCCACGCCTTTAACCTGGCCGGATTTAATATCCACCTTGGGCTGGTAATACATGCACAACTCGTTGTTTAAAAACGCCGCTTCGATGTCGCGCAGTTGTTGGTGGCGATGCATGATTTGTTGGTCGTGGCTGGCATCGAACAACTGGCAACGGTTTTTGCCGGCCAATTTAGCCTGGTACATCGCGTAGTCGGCATGCCGCAATAAGGCGTCGGCGTCGGCATCATCCAGCGGATATACGGTAAAACCGCTGCTGGCGCCGACCGAAATCGGCTGATCGTCGATGACATACGGCTGGGCAATCGCCCGGTGAATGCGCATGATGGCTTGCTCGCATTGTTCAATCGAGTCTATATCGCCCAGTAATAGCGCGAATTCGTCGCCACCGTGGCGGGATACGCTGTCTTCCTCGCGAATCGCGCTTTTGATCCGTTCCGCCACTTCCACCAACACCCGGTCGCCGATGTCGTGGCCGAACTGGTCGTTGACCGGCTTGAAGCCGTCCAGGTCCAGGAAGCAAATCGCCAGCAAAGTGTTTTCCCGCTTGCTATGGGCGATGGCTTGATTCAAGCGGTCGGCGAATAAAATCCGGTTCGGCAGGCGGGTGAGCGGATCGTAATGGGCAAACAATTCCAGCATCTGTTGCTGCTGCTTGGCCTGGGTGACATCGGAAAATAGCCCGATATAGTGAGTGATCTTACCGTCGGCATCACACAAAGCAGAAACCGTTAGCCACTCAGCATACAACTCGCCGTTTTTTTTACGGTTCCACAATTCGCCTTGCCAATGCTGCGCTTCATGCAAGGCTTGCCACATATCCCGGTAAAAATCCGCACCGTATTTACCGGATTGCAAGAGGCTGGGGTTTCGGCCTATCACTTCAGCGCGGCTATAGCCGGTAATCTCGGAAAAAGTCGGATTCACATCGACGATGATGCCGCCAGGATCGGTAATTAAAATACCTTCGTGCGCCTCGCTGAATACCCGCGCGGCCAGTTTCAGATGTTCCTCGGCCTGCTTGCGTTCGGTAATGTCTCGGGTCAAACCCAGCAGGGCTACGATATTGCCTTCCGCATCGCGCATCGGCACAGCGTGGGTGTCAAACCAGCGTTGCCGGCCTTTCAGGCCGACGATTTCAAATTCCAGTGTGCCTGATGCGCCGGCAAACACCCGCCGAGTCAATTTTTTAAAGGCTGCCCGGTACTTAGGCAATACCAGATCCTCCATGCGTCCTTGTTGGGCTTGCTCCAGCGTCTCGGCTTCTATCATGTCCAGACCGGCGCGGTTCATTTGCAATAAACTGCCGTCCCGCGCCAGCAGTTTCACGCACTCCGGTTCGGAATCGACGATAGTGCGCAGCTTTAATTCCGATTCTTTGGCGATATTGGCGGCGGCTTCCAATTCCGCGACCGCGTCGGCCAATGCCTGGGTGCGTTCGTCCACCAAAGCTTGCACGGAGGCGGTTCTGCCGCTGATGATCAACAATAAAATACTCAGCAAGCTGGTAAAACAGAGTCCGCCGATCAGCGTAATCAAAGGTAGCGATGAACCTTGTTCGTTGACGAAATCGCTATCCGGCGTGACGGTAATTTGCCAATTACGATCCACAAACGCAAAATTATGCTGCCATTTTTTTAAGTCGTAGTTTAGCGACACCGGTTTGCGTACCGGTTTTACATACAAAGCCGTTTGTCCGGCGGGCGCGCTGAGGTCATCAATGCTGATACCCAGCGTATCGGTGTTGAGCCCCCTGGTGACTGTTTCCACCATTTTGGCCGGCAGTAAGATTGCCGAGACATAGCCGGTAATATCCAAGACATCGCCGCCGGTGCTATGCCGGCGAACCGGAATGGACACCAAAATACCGGGATCAGTATCGTCACGCTGCATTAGCGTCAGTTTTTGCGAGGCGGTGGGTTTACCGCTGGCGCGGGCCAGGATTTTTGCTTGCCGGCTAAGAGGATTTGTCATGGAATCGAAGCCAAAGGCTTTTTCGTTGCCGGCCATCGGCTCCACAAACATGATCGGAAAATACTCCTGCCGGGCACTTGCATGCACCAATTGACCGGCACTATCTCGTTCGATGACGCGAAAATCAGGAAATCCTTCGGCGCGTACCGCTTGTTCGAAGGCCGGTAAATCAGCTTGGGTAATCAGAGGTAGCCATTCCAGGGCTTGGATTTCCGGATGGCGTTGCAGGATACCCTGGGAAAACACGCTAAATTCGGCTCTGCTCACCTGCCCGGATGCCAGAAATACATCTCTTAGCGCCAGCGTACTATCGATTACATCAATGGCATATTCCGCCAGCAGCCGGTCTAACTCGGCAGCCCGACTGTCGAAAGCTTGTTGAATGCGTGCGCGTTCCGCTTGAAAGGCTTGCAAAAATACCAGCACCAAACCCAGCAGCGTGCCCAGTAAGGGTAACGCGACACTCAAGCGCCGCGCCTGCCAAAGCGCACGGGGGCGTCCGAAATAACAAAACAATAGCGGCGTCACTATCATCACGCCCAAACTGTCGCCAACCCACCAGTTTCGCCAGGACGACCAGAGTTGTGCCTGGCTCATCAAGTCCAATGAATAAAGTACGGCTCCGCCTACGCTGGGCGCGATCAGACAGGCTACCGGCCCGGCCAGGACAAAAAACTTGAGGATGGCGGCCGGACTATCCAATTTGGGCAAACCCGGTTCTACGTAGGCTTTGGATAAAGCCAGAGCCGCCAACGCCTGCAAGGCGCTGCCGCCGCCAATGGCAAAGGAGGACATCGCAGTTTGCGCGGTCAATTGACCGGAAAAATCAATAGTCACCAGAAAATTGCTTAACGCCGCACCCAGCCAGATTCCGGGCCAAAGCCTGCGGCCACCCATAAATAGCGCAGCCAGTGCGATGCCGGCTGGCGGCCATAGCGGACTGGCATAGCCGGGCGGAATGATCATTTTGCCGCCCAGCCAGCCGCCGGCAAACATCAGCAAACTCAGTACGCCGATTTGTATCAGTAAAACCAACGGGCTGACGAGCGCGATACTTTGTGTCTCGTTATCCGGCACCGGAAAATCTATTGAATGAGACAAATTGGGGATGCGCATGGCCAGATTGAGAAGGTCTTAGGCCGCCGGACGCGCGCGGGTGCCGTTCAATGCGTCCAAAGGCATTTGCTGGGTCGTGCAGGGTATCAAGGTCAGACGCAGTTTATTGGTCAGCTTTTGCAGATACGCCTGCCGGTCTTGGAAGCGCTGCCGATAGGCTTGCAGGCGCTGTTTGTCACCACTATCGAACAGCACTTCGCGCCAACCGTCGGTAAAGCGGTAGCGGCCTTGGGTCGGTAAACTGCTTTCCAGCGGATCGGCGATGTGTACCAACACTACTTCGCAATGCCGGGCCAAATTAGCCAGATGATTTTCGGCCGCGCTATTCATGCCGCGAAAATCGCTGAGAATATACACTCGGCTGCCGGGCCGGGCATGATGCAGCAATCTGGCCAGAGGCTGCGCCAGATTGACCACAGCCGCACCGTTGTAATCCGGATTGACCAGGGCATTTAAAAACCGTAACAGCGCCGGTTTGCCGGTTTGCGGTTTTACTTCCTGGCAACCGTCATCGCTGAAAATCTGCCCGCCGATGCGGTCGCCTTGCTTCAGTGCCGCCCAAGCCAGTAAACCGGCCAAGCGGGCAGCCTGCACGGATTTGAACACGCCGCGCGTGGCAAAAGCCATGGTGGCGCGGTAATCCACGGCAATGAACATGGGCCTTTCCCGTTCTTCCTTGAAAATCTTGCTGTGGGGCTTATCGGTGCGGGCCGTGACGCGCCAGTCGATGCGCCGCACATCATCGCCGGGTTGGTAGAGCCGGGTTTCGTCGAAGGCCATGCCGCGGCCCTTCAGATGCGACAGATAATTACCGCTTTGCGCGGCGCGGATATTGGCGTGCCCCAGACTGAGCATGCCGGCCGGCTTGGCTAGGTCCACTAGGGCTTTGAGAGTGACCGTCACCCGGGGGTTGTCGGTCGCTGGCGATTTATTCATTTAGGGTACGGCAATTCTGGCTATCAATTCTTTGATCACATAATCGCTGCTAATGCCCTCGGCTTCCGCCTCGTAAGACAAAATCAGGCGGTGGCGCAACACGTCATAAGCCATATCTTGAATGTCGCCGGGATCGACGAAATCGCGCTGTTGCAGCCAGGCCTTGGAGCGCGCGCAGCGGTCCAGAGCAATGCTGGCGCGCGGGCTGGCGCCGTATTGAATCCAGCCGGCCAAATCCTGACCATAAGCGCCGGGATTGCGGGTTGCCAGCACGATTTGCAGCAGATATTGCTCCAAGCTGTCGGCGAGATATAAATCCAACACTTCACCGCGCGCGGCGAATAAGGCTTGCTGGCTCACTTTAGGCGGTGCGCTGCCCTGGTTTTGCAGTGCGCCCTTGGCCTCGGCGCGGGCCAAATGCAGAATGGCTTGCTCGTGTTCGGCATTGGGATAATCGATTTTGACATGTAGCAGAAACCGGTCGAGTTGCGCTTCCGGTAAGGGGTAAGTGCCTTCCTGCTCAATAGGATTTTGCGTCGCCATTACCATAAACAAGGGTGGTAGCGGATACGTGGCTTTACCGACCGTGATCTGCCGTTCAGCCATGGCTTCCAGCAAAGCGGCCTGGACTTTAGCCGGTGCGCGGTTGATTTCGTCGGCCAGGATTAAGTTATGAAACAACGGACCTTTCTGAAACTCGAAACTGCCTTGCTGCGGCCGGTAAATTTCCGTACCGGTCAAATCGGCCGGTAATAAGTCCGGGGTAAATTGCACGCGATGAAAGTCGGCTTCTATGCCTTGGCTGAGCACGTTGATGGCGCGGGTTTTCGCCAAGCCCGGCGCACCTTCCACCAACAAATGACCATCGGCCAGCAGGGCAATCAACATCCTTTCAACCAGCACTTCCTGGCCGATGATCTGGGTGTTGATGTGAGTTTTGAGGTTTTGTAAGGCGGCTTGGCTGGGGCTAAGACTTGTCGCAGTCATGTGTATAAAAAATCCTTATGTTTAACGAGGTTGTGACCGAGTTGAGTCCTGAAAGTTGCGCTATGTCTAATTTTTACGCTGCAGATCTTTCCACTCGCGATGCGCAACCATGATGTCGACCACTTCTTGCGGATCGTCGGTGACGGTAATCAGCTTTAAATCTTCCGCGGAAATGGTGCCGTATTCCATCATCTTGGCTTTCATCCAATCCATCAGTCCGCTCCAGAAATCAGTGCCGAACAATACCAACGGAATCGGATAGATTTTGTGGGTTTGCATCAAGGTCAAGGCTTCGAAAAACTCATCCAGCGTGCCGAAACCGCCCGGCATACATACGTAACCGATCGAGTAGCGCACGAACATCACTTTGCGCACGAAAAAATAACGGAAATTCAGCGAAATGTTTTGGTAAGGATTGGGGGTTTGTTCCATCGGCAATTCGATGTTCAAGCCGATAGACGGTTGATCATGCAAAATCGCGCCTTTGTTGGCGGCTTCCATCACGCCGGGCCCGCCGCCGCTGATCACGGCAAAGCCTTCCTTGCTGAGCATTTCCGCCAGTTCCACAGTTTTTTGATAATAAAAATGCTCGGGCGGCAAGCGGGCGGAACCGAAAATCGAAATCGCGTCGCACAATCCGGAGAGTTCGTCGAAGCCTTCGGTAAACTCGCTGATGATGCGAAAAATCCGCCAGGATTGATCGCCTTTCAGGTCGTCGATGATACTGGAGGACGTCGAGCCGTCAGTGCGGCGATTTTTGATGCAACTCATGATTTATTCCTTAAATGAGCACGCTGTGCTAATGGCAATGGGACGAAATAACCTGCTCACGACGGCTCAACCAAGCGATACGCCAGCTTACCGGCCAGCAAAGTATGGGTCACGCGCCCGGTCAAGGTCTGCTGCCAATACGGCGTATTGCAACCGGCGCTAAGCCAGTTGTCGCGATTAACCTGCCAATTGGCTTGTGGATCGAAAATACACACATCAGCCGCAGAACCCGGCGTTAATGCGCCGCTAGCCAGGCCTAAAATGTGTGCAGGTTTGCAGGTTAGATTGGCGATGGCTTGCGACAAACCGATGCGATGTTGTTGGGTCAGTGCCAGCGTCAATGGCAACAGGGTTTCCAGTGCAGCCACGCCCGCTTCGGTTTCCGGAAATGCGCCGAGTTTGGCATCCAGGTCGTGGGGTTGGTGATCCGAGCAGATCGCGTCTATGGTGCCGTTAACCAGGCCCTCGCGCAGATATTGGCGGTCGATGGCGCTACGTAGCGGCGGCAACACATGATAGTTGCTGTCGAACGGGGTAATGTTGTCTTCGGTCAGATGCAACTGATGAATCGCCACGTCGGCCGTGACGTTCAGGCCGTATTTCTTGGCCTGTTGCAATTTGATCACCGATTGTTTGCAACTGATTTGACTAATATGCACCCGACAACCGGTCAACTCCGCTAACTCCAGGCACTGGGCCAACGCAATCGATTCGGCGGCCTCCGGAATACCCGGCAAACCGTAGCGGCTGGCTACCGCGCCTTCATGCGCACAACCCTTGCCGGACAGGGCGGGTTCATTGGCGCGATACATTAATAGCAAGTCATGAGTGGCGGCATATTCCATCGCCCGCCGTAATATCAACAAATTGCCGAGCGGCTCGCTGGCGTTGCTGACGGCAATGCAGCCGGCCTGTTTCAACGCGAACATCGCACTGAGTTCGCACCCGGCCAAGCGCTGCGTCAATGCGCCGATGCTATAGATTTGCGGGTAGTCGGCTTTTTCGGCCTTGTCCTTGATGAACTCGACTACCGCCGGGCTATCGATGCAGGGTTTGGTATCCGGCGGCAAGCACAATGAGGTGACGCCTGCGCTAAGCGCGGCGCGAGTTTCGCTGAGGATATTACCTTTTTGGGTATGACCGGGTTCGCGCAAACGCACGCTGAGATCGATGAAGCCGGGGCAGACGATCTGACCGTTGGCGTCGATTGTCTGCTCGGCCGTGAAATCGGCGGCTTGCTCCAGCACGGAGACAATCTTGCCATCAGCAATACAAACTGGACCGATGGCGTCGATGTTGTTGGCCGGATCGATGATGCGGCCGTTTTGAATCAAAATCTTGGTCATGACGCACCTCCCTGTGCGTCACCCTTACGGGCCGCCGTAGGCGGTGCAAAAATCCTGTCCTGTATTTTTGTCATGCCGCACCTCCCTGACTGTGCATCGCCATCGACATAATCGCCATCCGCACAGCCACGCCATTACTGACTTGCTGCAAGATCACCGATTGTGGGCCGTCGGCGACGCTGGAGGCAATTTCCACACCCCGATTGATCGGTCCGGGATGCATCACAATGGCATCGGCTTTGGCGCGTTTAAGCTTGGATTCGGTCAAACCAAAACAGCGGAAAAACTCGCTTTCGCTGGGCAAAAACGCCGAATTCATGCGTTCTTTTTGCAAACGCAGCATGATGACCACATCCACATCGGCCAAGCCCTCGTCCATGTCGTGAATCGGTATCACGCCCATGGTTTTGACTTGCGCCGGTAATAGCGTTTTGGGGGCTATTACCCGCACTTCGGCAACGCCCAATGTGTTCAAAGCCAAGATTTGCGAACGCGCCACTCGCGAATGCAAAATATCGCCAACAATGGCGATCTTCAGGCCGGCGAATTGTTTCTTGTGTTGCCGAATCGTAAACATATCCAGCATCGCCTGGGTGGGATGGGCGTGCTGGCCGTCGCCGGCGTTGATCACGCTGATATACGGGGCGGTGTGTTGAGCGATAAAATGCGCCGCCCCGCTCAGGGCATGGCGAACCACGAACATGTCCACGTGCATCGCTTCCAGGTTGTGAATGGTGTCCAGCAGACTCTCCCCCTTGGAAGTGGCGGACGTGGCGATGTTCATGCTCAGCACGTCCGCCGACAGCCGGGTGGCCGCCAGCTCGAAGGTGGTACGGGTGCGGGTGCTGTTTTCGAAAAACAGGTTAACGATGGTTTTGCCGCGCAGCAATGGCACTTTTTTGACTTGATGTTCGGACATGCCGGCAAATGATTCGGCGGTATCCAGAATTTCGGTCAGCAGCTCCTTATCCAGGCCTTCGATCGTCAGAAAATGCTTGAGCTTGCCTTGTTCGGTAAGCTGGATGTGTCGGGTCATGCCGCCACCACTTGTGGGGATTGAATCTCGATGCCCAGTGGATCAGGACCGGTCAGTTTGATACGTTGATCGCCGGCCAGATCGATGCGGATACCGTAACAGTCCGGTTGCAAGGGAATCTGCCGACCGTTGCGCTCTATCAATACCGCCAGTACTACTTGATTGGGGCGGCCGTAATCGAAAATCTCGTTCAACGCGGCACGGATAGTGCGGCCGGTGTAAAACACATCGTCGATCAGAATGATGTCGCGGCCTTCCAGATGCGGCGGCAATTGGCTGGTCTTGACCTTGGGATGCATGCCGATTTGCGAAAAATCGTCGCGATAAAAGGTGATGTCCAGCATGCCCAAGGGTTCGCTCAAACCCAAACGCTGATGCATATGCCGTGCGATCCAGGCACCGCCGCTGTGTATGCCGATTAGCAAAGGATTATGCAGGTTACGCTCGCTAATCTGCCGGCGAATCGCGGCTTCCAGAGTGTCGAGCAGGTTATCGATATTCAGCGTGGTGATGGGCATGGCGGTTACAGGGGGAATCTTGTTATTGTTATGAAATTCGGGAAAAAGCTGAAAGCGACGGGATAATAAGGCTGCATGGGCGTAAAACCGTTTTCGTCTTTTTACTGATCAAACCAGCTTTGCAGAATGATCTGAGCGGCCAGTTGATCTTGCACGGCCCATAGTTTAGCAGCGCTAACCTTCAAGTCGTCGAACAGCATTTGTTTCGCGGCGAACGTGGTCAGTGTTTCGTCGATTTGGTGCACCGGCAGATTGTAACGACCATTCAGCTGCCGACAGAATTTTTGCATGCGCGGGGTAATCACATTATCCGAACCATCGTTCTGTCGAGAAATGCCGACCACCAAACCTATGGGCCGCCATTCGGCGATCAGCTGTCCGATTTTATGCCAGTCCGGCACTTGATTAAGCGATTGGATGGTTTGCAGCGGACTGGCAATGCCGGTATCCGCATGCCCCACCGCGACCCCAATTTTTTTGTTGCCGAAATCAAACCCTAAATACGCATCGCTGCTGAATTTTGCCGCCAGCGGATCGAGCTTAACCATGACCTGCCGGCGTGGTCAGGCGATTAATGTCGATACCTAATTGTCCCGCCGCCGCATTCCAGCGCTGGCTAATCGGCGTTTCGTAGAGTATCTCTTCACCGCATGGCGTGTTCAGCCAGGCGTTTTCGACCATTTCTTTTTCTAGTTGGCCGCTACCCCAGCCGGCGTAACCTAAGGCGATCAAATAGTGGTTGGGGCCTTTACCTTCGGCAATGGCCTCGAGAATGTCGCGAGAGCTGGTCAGCGTAATATTCTCGGCGGTACTGATACTGGAATCCCAGCGCTGTTCGCAGGCATCGTGAATGACAAAGCCGCGTTCCTGCTGTACCGGACCGCCGGCAAACACCGGGGTTTCCAATACATTTTCCAGCTCGGTTTTAATCCCCATTTGCTCGAAAATGTCGCGTAATTTCATGCCGGTCGGTCGGTTGATGACGATGCCGAGCGCGCCTTCTTCATTGTGCTGGCACAGGTATGTCACCGTGTGAAAAAAATGCGGGTCGGCTAAGCCGGGCATCGCAATCAAAAACTGGTTATTTAAATAAGTAACGTCTGTCATTGGAGTGCTGTATGGGCTAGCGGGCAGTCATGCCGGTTTCGTCTGAGAATTTCCAGACCCTGGTAATCACCAAAACGTTCACTTCTCTCAACAAATCATCGGGTAAAGCGGCAAAGGGCGCACTCATCTTCACGATCCGTTTCGCGGCGTCGTCCAGTGCGGAATTGCCGGATGACCGGACAATCCGCATGCTGTAAATGCTGCCGTCGGCATTGATCCCCACGTCCATGGTCAAGGATTGCGAAACGCCTTTTTTGCGCGCCGCCTCAGGATAATTCAGATTGCCGGTGCGCTCAACCTTGTCCTCCCAATCCTTGACATATTGCGCCGCGAGATACTTGTGCGTGCTAACCGCGTTGACGAATTTAATCTTAGTATCTTGCGCGCTTTGTTGGGTATTTCTGATGCGCTCGCCGAGTTGGGCGATTTGTTGTTGAAGCGCTTCCGGGGATAATTTGGGGGCGGACTCCGGAACTTCAACGGCTTCAGGTAATTCTACCGGTTGCTCGGGTTCCGTCACCACCTTAACCGGCGCTTTGGCTTGGGTAAGCAGTCTCTCGGCGACCGGTTTGACTTGTGTAACCACCGGATGCGGCAAGACTTTCTTTGCCGGCGGACTGATCGATTGTTCCTGAGTGGCTATTTTTTGCTGCGGCGGCTCCGGTTTGCGGGTTTCCTCGCCGGCACCTATTTGATGTTCCGTTGCCAGATGTTTCGCATCCTTGGGCGCCTTTTTCACCGGAGCATGGGCCACGGTGATCTCAATAGAGCGGTTGATCTTAGGTGGCTGCGGTGCGGTGAAATTAACGCCTAACAACACGATCACATGCAGTACCGCCGCCACAAACAACGCCGTTAGCAGCGAATCACCCTGCGACAACGGCGTGGGAGTCAAGTCCGGCGCGTACATATCAGGCCTGGCATTGAGCGGCGATGTGGTCCATTAATTGAGCGCTGATATTAATGCCGAACTGTTTATCCAGCTCCTGCACGCAGGTCGGACTGGTGACGTTGACTTCGGTCAGATAGTCGCCGATGACATCCAGGCCGACAAATATCAGGCCTTTTTCGCGTAAGGTTGGCCCGACCTGTTCGGCAATCCAGCGATCACGGTCACTCAATGGCCGGCCTTCGCCGCGTCCGCCGGCTGCCAGATTGCCCCGGCTTTCGCCGCTGGCCGGAATCCGTGCCAGACAATAAGGTACCGGTTCACCATTGACCACCAAGATCCGTTTGTCGCCGTCTTTCACGGCAGGCAGATATTTTTGCGCCATGATGTAACTACTGCCGTGTTGGGTCATGGTTTCCAGGATCACGCTGAGATTGGGGTCGTGTTCTTTGACATAAAAGATCGACGCGCCACCCATGCCGTCCAAGGGCTTCAGGATGATTTCCCGGTGCTCTTTTAAAAAGTCGCGGATTTTTTGCGGGTCTCGGGCTACCAAAGTATCGGTGCAACATTGCGGAAACCAGGCGGTGAACATTTTTTCGTTGGCGTCGCGCAGCGATTGCGGTTTGTTGACCACATATACACCTTGGCGCTCCGCCTGTTCCAGCATATAAGTGGCGTAGATATATTCCTGATTAAAGGGCGGATCCTTACGCATGATGATCGCGTCCAATTCGGATAAGGCTATTTGCTGTTCACCGAGAAACCTATGCCACTGCTTGTCGTCGCGTTCGACTTCCAGCACGCGGGAACGGGCATAAGCGTCGCCGTTACGCATGTACAGGTCGGACAGTTCCATGTAATGCAGCTCCCAACCGCGCGACTGGGCTTCCAGCAACATCGCGAAACTGGTGTCCTTTTTGATGTTGATCTGGCCGATGGGGTCCATGACCATGCCGAGTTTAATAGCCATTAAAGTCCTGTAAATTTCGAAGCAAGGGAAAATAAAACCGATTTTATCAAATTTATTTTGCAGGCTGTTGTTTACCAACAAAAGTTTTTTTGTTATAAAGCGCGGCTATTTTGAATTAAAAGCTCGCATTGAGGTAGTCATGTCCAGAGTATGCCAAGTAACAGGTAAACGCCCAGTAACAGGGCACAACGTTTCACACGCGATGAACAGAACCAAAAGACGTTTTACGCCTAATCTGCATCACCACAGATTTTGGGTTGAAAGCGAAAACCGTTGGGTTCGTTTGAGAGTATCTTCCAAAGGTATGCGTATCATCGACAAAAACGGCATTGATGCTGTTTTGGCCGATATGCGTAAACGCGGCGAACAATATTAAGGAGACTGACAATGCGCGACAAAATCAAATTGGTATCTAGCGAAGGCACCGGCCATTTCTACACCACCACCAAAAACAAAAAAACCATGCCTGAAAAAATGGAGATCAAAAAATTTGATCCCGTGGTTCGTAAGCATGTGATGTACAAAGAAGCCAAGATCAAATAAACAGCGTTTTATTGATCCGCTTTCAGGCGTTGGCGGGCTAGTAGCAGGGTTTTTTCCGACTAGCCACCGCCACCGGCTTTCTTCATCGCTTCCAGCTCGGCTTTCAGCGATTCCGTAAATTTGGCAAGTGCCAAATATTTCATCTCCAAAGCTTTCTTCTCGGCTTCCAAAATATTATATTTGGTTTTAAGTTGCTGCAGAAAACGCCGCAAACGCTCCATATCATCTTGTATTGAGGATTGCTCGGTGAACGAGTGACTCGTCTCGCTCTCGCCGCTGCTCCCTCTAAAATTACCGGTCTCAATGCCGTCGTCGATCGGAAACGATGAAGGTGCTTTCAGTTCGTCCGGGTTAATGCTGTCGATACCGCCGCTTAAAATCAGCGCATTGAATTTGTGCCGCATCAGGATAAAAGCCGCCGTTTCGCTAATCTTGCCGTTCTGGCAAACCACGACGATGGGATGCTGCCGATTCAAGGTTTTTAGCTGCATGCGCAAGGAAAAAAACGGCAGATTAATGCTGAACGGCAAATGCTTTGGCTTGTATTCATCGGGCTCGCGCACATCGATCAAATCCGCACCCTTGGTCACCAAGTCTTGAGCGTCTTTATAGCTGATATATTTAAGCGTCGGCTGTTTGATCAAGTTCAGAAACTGCTCCTTACCCAATCGCAACAGGCAAACATCCGTCAACGCACTGACCGTAACGTTGCGAGGCTCGCCTGAAATCAATGCATCCTCACCAAAAGTATCTTGATCGCTGAGTTGCGCCAGCTTAATCTCCTTGGCATTGGGTGCGGGTTTCCTGCTCACCAAGCATTGCCCTCGTTTGATGATGTAGTAAAAGTCGCCCTGCTCACCTTGATTGACAATGACAGTGCCTGCATTCACGCGCACTTCCTCCATGCCCATCAAAATTTTTTGCAAATTAGCCGGAGGCAACGCTCGAAATACCGGCGACTTCAACAATGTCGTCATCCAGTCGTCATTATCCTCCACCTCTTCAGCTACCATAAAACTCTCTGCTTCTTCATACGGAACGTCTTGAACCGATTTCATCATATCAGCATTCAAACGCAAAAAACGAATTCGGCTATTGGCAACGGCATGCACTTTCCTGGGGATTTGATGCGCCAGCGCAAAGCGCGCCGAGGGGCTATCGGACTTGATCGTTTCGATCTTTAACAGATCGGTCTGTAAGGTCACGCTGCCATCGATCAAATACACCAGATCGTTAGGTTCATCCCCGCATTTGAACAAAAATTGGCCTTCTTCCGCATCCTCGACCTTGATTTGTGCGCACAGCGCCTCAAATTTACTGAAGGGCAAGGTGGATAGCGGAATTAATTGCCGAATCACACGGCCTTCAGCGGAATGGATGTCGACAGCCACGTATTCGTCGCGAATAAAAAGTGAAGGGAAACCAACAAGAAAACTTAATCTATGATAGTCGATTATTAAGTAAACTCTCAGTGAAACATTTTCCCGCCCAGCGAGTCCATGCTGGCAACTTAACTGCCTGGAATGCAAAAACCATGACGAACATGAACAAACTATTCCTGATTATCTTGTTTGGCCTGAGCAGCTGGCGAGCCAGCGCAGAATTGCCCGGACAAGTCGACGGCGCACCTTTGCCGTCCCTGGCGCCGATGCTGGAGCAAAGTATGCCAGCCGTCGTTAACATTTCCACCTCGACCAATGTGCGGGTGCAGGAAAATCCGTTAATGAACGATCCGATGTTTCGGCGTTTTTTCAACATCCCCAAAAACCAGCGGCAACAGCAAAAAAACAGCTTGGGCTCCGGCGTGATTATCGATAAAGATCAAGGCTATGTGTTGACCAATAATCATGTGATAGACAAAGCGGACAAAATCACCGTCACGCTTAGCGACGGCCGGCAGCTTAACGCCAAGCTGCTGGGTACCGACCCTGAAGCCGACGTGGCGGTGATTCAAATTCCCGCCGACAACCTCAGTGCCTTGAAAATTGCTGACTCCAATCAACTGAAAGTCGGTGACTTCGTAGTCGCCATCGGCAACCCGTTCGGCTTGGGCCAAACCGTCACCTCAGGCATCGTCAGCGCGCTGGGCCGCTCCGGCTTGGGGATTGAAGGTTACGAAGATTTTATTCAGACCGATGCCTCGATCAATCCCGGCAATTCGGGCGGTGCCTTAGTGAATTTACGCGGCGAATTTGTCGGCATGAATACGGCAATCCTCGCGCCTACCGGCGGCAATGTCGGCATCGGTTTTGCGATTCCGTCGAATATGGCGGTTCGCTTGATGGAATCCTTGGTGCAACACGGCGAAGTGCGCCGCGGTTTGCTGGGTGTGACCACGCAAGATTTAACGCCGGAACTGGTTAAAGCCTTTGCCTTGAAAAGCCAGCACGGCGCGGTCGTTAGCCGCGTGGAGGCCGGATCGCCCGCCGAAAAGGCCGGATTGGAGCCTGGCGATATTATTATGGCCATTAACGGCCAGGACGTAAAAGGCGGTAGCGCGCAAATTCGCAATGCGGTGGGCTTGCTGCAAATCGGCGACACTGCCAACCTGGAGATCATGCGCGGCGAGGAACGCAAGTCGCTGCAAGCCACCATAGGCAAGCCGAAACGGCCGGAGCTGGACGGCAGTAAACTGCATCCGACTTTAAGCGGCGCGGTGCTGGGCGTGACCCCCAAGGATCAAGTGGAAGGGGTGATGATAGAAAAAGTCGAACAAAACTCCAAAGCCTGGAAAACCGGCTTGCGGCCCGGTGACATCATCGTCACCGCCAACCGCTACCGGGTCAGAAATCTGGATGAGATCAAGCAGGTGGTCAATCCCAATGCACCGCTGTTAGTCAATCTGCAACGCGGCGGCGAAGGCTTTTTCGTGGTATTGCAATAAACTCAATTCAGCATCGTTTTCAGCGCGGCCAGGCTGGCCTTGCCGCGCTGTTTAATTTCTTCCGGCGGCAACTGTTTTTTGTTGGCCCATTCCAAATCCTCTTCCGGCAATTCGTTTAAAAATCGGCTGGGTTCGCATTCGGTCATATCGCCAAAGCGTTTGCGGTGGGTACAGTAACTAAACGTCAACGTCTGCTGGGCGCGGGTGATGCCCACATACGCCAGTCGCCGCTCCTCTTCGATATTATCGGTTTCGATGCTGTTTTGATGCGGCAACAGGTTTTCTTCCATGCCGATCAAAAACACATGCGGAAATTCCAAGCCCTTGGCGGCATGCAATGTCATCAAACTCACCTGATCGCCGGCTTCGTCTTCTTGATTGCGGTCCAGAATATCCAACAGCATCACCTTGGCAATCACATCGGCCAGCGACTGTTCACTGCCTTGCTCCTTGGTGGCGATACGCTGCAGCCATTCGATTAACTCATACACATTTTTCAGTTTACGCTCGGCGGAGGCCGGGGTTTTGCTGTTTTCCTGTAACCAAGCCGAATAGTTGATCTCGTCTATCATCCGGTTGATCACGACAAAGGTATCCTCGCGCTCGATCTTAATCGCCGTTTCTTTCAACCAATCGCAAAACTTGCTCAAGCGTTGTACCGACTTTTCCGGCAACCGTTGTTGCAGGCCCAACTCATTGCAGGCCGCGAACAGACTGATATGCCGCTCGTTGGCATAGGCGCCGAGCTTTTCCAGTGTGGTCGGCCCAATCTCCCGGCGCGGGGTGTTGATCACTCGCAAAAACGCCGCGTCGTCGTCGCGATTAACCAGCAAACGTAGGTAGGCCAACACATCCTTGATTTCCGCATACGAAAAAAACGAGGCGCTGCCGCTGATGAAATAGGGCACGTTGTTCTCGCGTAATTCCTTCTCGAACAAGCGTGACTGGTGATTGCCGCGATACAGAATGGCGTAATCGCCATAACTGCCACCGGTCTTGAAACGGTGATGGACAATCTCGGCGGTGACTTGCTTGGCTTCGGCAACATCATTCTTGTGACTCAGCACCCGTAGCGGGTCGCCATAACCCAACTCGCTCCAGAGCTTTTTCTCGAAGGCGTGCGGATTGTTAGCGATAAGCTGGTTGGCTACTTTCAAAATCCGCCCGGCGGAACGGTAATTTTGTTCCAGCTTGATAACTTGCAAGCGGCTGTAATCTTTTTGCAACTGGCTGAGATTTTCCGGTTGCGCGCCGCGCCAGGCATAGATGGATTGGTCGTCGTCACCCACCACGGTAAAGCGGCCCAGATTGCCCGCCAATAGCTTGACCAATTGATACTGGGTGATGTTGGTGTCCTGGTATTCGTCCACCAATAAATAGCGAATCTTGTTCTGCCATTTCTCCAATACTTCGGGATGTTGCTGGAACAGCAGCACTGGCAGCAAAATCAAATCGTCGAAGTCGGTGGCGTTATAGGCCTTTAAACTGCGGGTAAACGCCTCGTAAAGCAGCGCCGCCGGCAAGCTGTTGGCATCGGCTTGGCTCAAAGCCTGGATGGGCGTCACAAAGGCGTTTTTCCACTGGCCGATTTGCCAGTTGTACTGCTCCACATGATCAATGTCGCAGCCGCCCACGCCGTGACTGACCAGATTGCGCAGCAAGGTCAGCCGGTCCTGTTCGTCGAACAAGGTGATCGCCGCCTTATAGCCCAGGGCTTTGTGTTCCTTGCGCAGAATATCCAAGCCCAGGGAATGAAAAGTCGATACCCGCAAGCCGCGACTGGCTTTGTCATCGATCAGCCTGCCGACCCGGCTCTTCATTTCCCGCGCCGCCTTGTTGGTAAAAGTCACCGCCGCGATATGTCGTGCTGGCGTGCCCTGTTGAACCAGATAAGCGATCTTCTCAGTAATCACCCGCGTCTTGCCGCTACCGGCACCGGCCAGTACCAACAAGGGATGATCGATGGTTTTAACGGCAGCGAGTTGTTGGGGGTTGAGTTTGGGGGACACGAAAACAAAGAGGTTATTGACAGGCCGGCCATTATCGCAGGGCTAGCTGAAATTGTGTGAACTTGGGCGAATGAGCGTGGGCTTGATGGGAGCTCGCGGAGCATATTAGTCTTTTTGGAAATCGGAGACATAGCAACGAGAGTCGCGCAGCCTCAATGCAGCGTCAGCGAAATCGAGGACGTCGGCTTACCGACTACCAATTCTAAAGCGCATGATGAGAAAAGACGGTGCCTAACATGGCAGTCAAACGGACGGGCAAAAAGCTTCGCTTTGCTCTACGTGGCGCAACAAACAAATGAACATGACACACATCAATCTTGTTGCCATACTTTTTACTTGGCGCCGTTACGGCCTTATTCCCTGGGGCAACGCTGATTAAATCCCCCGCCAGGCTTTGAATCTGGTGTTCAGTAGTTGATCTGGCGACGATCCGAGCAGATTATTCATCTAGCGATCATAGTTAAGCCTTAATTTTGCTTGACCTTCCCATTATGTAAACCTTTAGATTGATGCCTCCGGATGGTCTCCGAGGTAAGGTGACTATCCATGACTAAAATTTGAATATTTTTTCAGGAGGTTGAAATGGAATCACATGGGGTAGCCAATCAGAAAACCGCACATGCTTATAACACAGCCGCCGATTTATTCGATCACCCGGCCAACACGTTTTGGAACCGTTTCGGTCATAGCACCATTGAGCGAATAGGTTTGAGGCAAGGTGACCAAGTATTGGATGTTTGTTCCGGAACCGGCGCTTCAGCCTTACCGGCCGCGCGGATGGTCGGCTCGGATGGCCGGGTGGTTGCGGTCGATTTGGCAGAAAAACTATTGACTCGGGCAGCCGATAAAGCCCAAGCCGATGGTCTTGAGAATCTGGAATTTCGGGTCCATGATATGCTTGCTCTAGGTTATCCCGATGGTTATTTCGACGCCGTCGTTTGCGTGTTTGGGATCTTTTTCGTACCTGATATGGCCGCCGCCGTCAAAGAATTATGGCGCCAGGTCCGGCCAGGCGGGCGATTGGCTATTACGACCTGGGGACCGGATTTATTCGAGCCAGCCAACACCTCGCTTTGGCAAGCCATCCGCCAACAACGCCCCGAACTCTATAAAGACTTTAATCCTTGGGATCGTATTTCCACACCGAAAGGACTGTTGGACATGCTGGCCGAAGCCGGTTTAACCGAAGTGCACATTTCTGCCGAAACCGCGACTCATGCTCTGTCTGAGCCTGAGGATTGGTGGACCCTGGCGATGGGTAGCGGTTATCGGGGAACCTTGGATCAGCTCAATAGCGAACAGCTACAGAAGGTGAAGCAGGCCAATCTCGACCAATTAGTGAGCCAATCGGTTACTGAGATTTCAGCCAATGTGATTTATGCCGTCGCCGATAAACCTGTCGTTTAGAGCCTTGCGTTTTTTTCATGAGCGATTTTTTCAAAAAATACCAGGGACTAAAAAAGCAAAAAAATCGCTTGTCCTTCCCATCGCGGTAACCCGCCGGCTTATTGCAATCCGTCAGGCATTAACCGAACCCGCTAGCGGGCAGCGAACTGGCCGCCCGCAACACTGAGCCCCCTATTGGAGAGTGAGCGATGAATAGCAGCCAAGCTCTGAAAATGACCGGCGTATCCGCCAAAATGATTCGTCACTACGAAGGTATCGGACTGATCAGAAAATGCGTGCGCACCGCATCGGGCTACCGGACCTACAACGACACCGATTTGCAAGTGTTGCGGATGATCAAACGAGCTAGGGGGCTGGGGTTTTCGCTGGAGCAAATCCGCGATCTGGTTTCGCTGTGGCAAGACCCGGTAAGAGCCAGTGCCGATGTCAAAGCGCTGGCCCAATCCCATGTCGAAGATTTGAATCGACGCATTGCCGAATTAACCGAAATGCGCGACATTCTGGCCCGGTTGGCTCAGACCTGTAGCGGGGACAATAAACCGGATTGCCCGATTATCGATACATTGGTACTCGGCCAGCAGCTGGTTTAAGACTACATAATCCAGCGATTATTCTCCCTTGGTTGTCTCCCCGTTTTGCTGGTTCCGGATCTGCAAATACGCGGAAATGACTGATGTTTAAGGATAATCAGTCTCAAGTTATTAACCCGGCCCTCAAATATCGTCGCTCCCGCTTAGGCGGGAATGACGGAGCCAGAGAAATTAACAGTCTGGTTAATAAGGACAAAGATAGCTGTGCTTCCTGGGCATCAAGCAGCTCTTGATGCAGCAAAGGAATATCGCTACTCAATAGTCGGCGAGCAGGCTCTTTGACTCGAACTTGCTCCACAAAGACATCCGCACCATAGCGAACCAAATCATAATAATTGTCCAAAAGAGGCGCGAGTTTACCGACATCGGAGTCAGGCCCAGCCATCAATAGTTGTAAGCCAAGGCTTTTCAAGAATTCAGCTGTCACAAAAGTGTTCTGAGCATCCATTCCGTAAAAGGCTTCATCTAAAATCATCAATCCAGCGCCTGAACGCTCTACACCAGGGCGAATACGGTAAGCAGTCGCTAAGGCTGCTCCAGCGATAACATAGAAGGGCACACGATGCTCGCCATTTGAAGCAACCCCCATCCGCTTACTCAAGAAATCAACCACTTTTCCGTCCTGACGAATTTCCAGGTCAAAATTAAAAAGCAGACGATAGTCCTCTAATGGATTGTTGCCCTTATCTTGACCGCTCTCGCTAGCCTCCAATAAAGCCATGATGTTGACCTGAGTTTCTGGTTGGCTGAACAAGTCAATTTCAGTATCACCAGAATTATTCACTATCAGTTCGTAAAGGGACCTATGTGCAGGAGAAATATTAGCGACGAATTGATATTTCTCACCATTTGTAAAAGCTGGGCAGGTTTCGAGAATTTTATTGAGATCTCGTATCTCCTGGCGAACCCGAAGAATGGCCTCCCGCATTTTAAATTTAACATCTGACTTGAAAGATTGCTCAGCAGCCTCTCTTGCAGACTGGGCTTGGTTCTCATAATTAGCTAGAGTCGAATCTTTCAATTTTCCGATATGCGACGTTAGCCGATAGTCAGCAATCACGGCGGATGGAGACAGTAGCCTGGATTCGATAGGTATACCGACTTCCGCAGCACGGCAAACTGATGAAACCGCATTTTTTAGGACATACTCCATTCGCTCCGATGCCTTGAGTCGATAGCCCAGATAAGCTAAGGCACGCTGAGTTGCCGAATCGATCACGCGATCCATACGCTCAAGGAATTTTTCAACATCCAGCAAGCGATGAAATCGAGCAATATCCCGAGCCAATGCATCCTCCGCGGTTGTTTGTCGATCACCTGGTAGTTCACGATAGCCATCAAGTAGTAATGAGCGCGATGGTTCACTTTGCGCCGCTTGATCAACCAGCTCTATGATTTCAAACCTTAACATCAAAGGATGGTTCTCTGTACGCATCTGGCGAAAATCACGCACATAAATTTCCTCGATATGCTCCGCAAAAAAACGTTTGACGAAAATCGGTGTAGCTTCTTCCTGAGTCAAATCACGAATCAAATCACGGACTCGTAGCGTTGTGGCATTCAAAGCATTGATCAAACGGGAGCATAGTAAAGCCGCACTCTGAAAACCGGCTGCCTGACCTTTTGGATCAGTAACCACGTGTTTCAACTGATTGTGGATCAATTGGATATTGCCCCCTACCAATTGAGGACCTTCCATAGTGAAACTTTCTAACATCTCAAAAAAGCGAGCCACTACAGGCCGCATACTTACGAAAACTCTCGCTCCCACTCTATCTTCAATGAACCAACCGGTTTCAACAAAACGAGATAAAAGCTGGTTTGCTTGCACATTGACAGGTGTGGAGGATTCTTCTTCACCTTCAACCTCCCATCCACGATCAAGCAGAAATCTCTCAATTTCCTTGGTTATTCGCTCATGGAGATAACCCTCTGGATAATCCGGCACACAATCTGGACCAAAAAATCGTTCGGATAGTTGAGTAAGTAAGTCCCAAGCACGCCGGTTGTTCTGCCCAGTTAGAGGGTTAAACAAAGCTTGAGGCAGTCGGTCGAATAGGTTCATAGCAAATTTATACAATAAGCTAAATTATCTTTCAAGCTAATTTAGCCTTAAAGCTAAATTAGTGCTAGACTTCAATCCTGCATTATTTTATGAAACCTAGCCTGTGTCTCACTTAACTGATCTCGAAACAATACTTACCTGGGAAGGATCGATTGATAATGAGCGAATTCGCCAGCTGTTGGACGTTAAAACAGTATGGGCTAGTCGCCTAATGGGAGAGTTAACAACCAGAATGGGAGATCGTGCCCGCAGAGCATCTGCGCACGCTCCACTGGAATTCATAGGACGATCAAACAACAGATATTCCCCTGATGAATATTTGCGGGTAATTTCCCACCATGATGACAAAGTATTAATTGAGCAAATAGAAGACGCCCGTGTGGATTTGTCACCGATTCACTTACCGATTTTTTCTGCATCTTTCTCGGCAGCAAAAACCGGCAGGGGTATAAAAATTGTCTATCGGTCTATGACCTCACCATCAGGGCGAGAAAGTATAGTGTTTCCCCATAGTATCGTCCGTGCCCCAAGGCGCTGGCACATGCGAGCGTGGTGCGAAGAGAGAAAATCCTTCCGCGATTTCACTCTTGGGCGCATAACGTCAATTGAACCAGTTGATACACCTGCACCCTATACAAAAATTGATGATGTAGAGTGGAATCAAATATTAGAACTCGTAATCGTAGCTCATCCTGATTTGTCAGTAGAACAGCAGGAAATGATTGCGGCAGAGTATTTTCCGGGGACTACAGCCAAACGGCTACGTGTAAGGCAATGCCTAGCTAGCTATGTCATTCAAGACCTTCGTTTAGCAATCGATCCCATCAGCCAACTTCCACCTGAATATCAACTATTGGTGAGTAATGCTGATAAATTGCCAAATCTATTCGTGTCAAATTTTTAAGTTATCTTTTTTCAGTTCAATTGTTGCCGCCTCAAAACCTACTTAGACCAGCAACCTATTCTCAGCATACCTAAACGGACTTTTTTAACGCAAACGGCCGATTGTGTTGAAAAAGGGCTATTCTGCGAAAAACGCTCTTTTTATAAAAAACATTACCTATTGCAAACAATGGGTTGCAAATTCTCTTATAGGTAAAATCGGCCAAAATTCACCGAAAACCTCCTTTTTCAACACAATCGGCCATCACCAGCCAGTCGAGTTGAGTAATTGTGTGTCTGCCTTCCCAGCAAAAACAGCCATTCAGTTCTGTTTCTCTCCAGAGTTTGTGGAATTCCCTATGTGCTCTGTTGTAGTGTTTTGTGAATCTTGGTTTTCTAAGTTATTTATCATTTCTTCCATGGCCTCACTATTAAATTGAACGCTTGTGTTAACGAGACATCGCACAGATTCGTTCACACTGAGAAAATCTATTCGCTCGTTCGGCAATAGCCGTACTTTCAGGATACCATCAATTCCAAGAGCCGCACTTGCACTGAAATGGATTTTTTCTTGCTTCATCTGTTCCTTGAGAAGATGGAAACGACGCTCAAACTCTGCACGCGTCCTAGGTGTATTCATGCTTTGCATCATCGCCTACGAACTCCTAAATCAATTGATTGTTTTGCGAATCGACTACGGCAGCTAATTCTCCGTTAATTCGAATTATCCAAGCTAATTTCTTTCCATCTGGAAGTTGGACCGCATTTCGTCTTACCGCAAGTAAACAACCTTCCTGCATCGGTCGCGCGAAGAAGCGAAAGTCATCTGATCTTCCATTTCTCCAATTTACTCGGTAAAAATCAGTTTCTTTGGCTTTGATCAAATCTTTAAAAATCGGAAGGGGAAATCCTGGAGTGAATGAACCAAAGAAAACGAAATCAGGCTTTAAATGCCAACAAGTTTCATGATATGTAGTTCCAGCACTGAAATTTGGGATTTGTTTAGATTTAAAAGACTTCTTCAAAGGGGGCAAAAAGAAGTTATCTTTGAACAAAATAGATGGAACAATAGTGGCCAAAACTTCAAGATGAGCCATCTTGCCATCGTCACCAAATTCGGTCAGTTCGTTATAGGCAAGAAAATAATATTCCTGGTCACCGATTGCACTGCGATAATCTTTTCCAGAACTAATCGCTTTAAGAACTGCATTGGCTGGCGAAGAAAAATCAGGAATTAATGACAGCTCGGGAATTGATGGATTGAAAACTCTCAACGCAGATTCAATTTTCATAAAATTACGCTGTGAAGCATACGGAAATAGCGCTACGTTCAACGCAAAACGCACCTTGGATTCCCATCTATTCAAATGACGATTTTTTGTCTCTCGAAAGGCGATAGAAACTGCATTTTCGAGGTCCCAATTTTCCTGAATGTTTAAAGGTAAACAAATTTCACCCATCTTATCTTCAAGGCAACTGACAATTTCTTTAGTAGCTAATTCGAGGCGTTCGAGAAGTTTCCATTCGTTTTTTATACAATGCGCCCAACTAGGAAGGTTGACGTAATTATCAGAGTCTGCAAATTCGATATTTCCAGAGCGAAATAATCCAACAATGCGCGATGCAGCCTCGTGTCCAGTGCTTGAACCCGCTTTTCCAGCTCTGTCAGCAATACGGTGAAGCACAGTCAAGCGACTAACATGCTGGCAATTTTGTAAAACGTCATCCATATCTAGAAAGACATAGATTTGATCCCATAGGCTGAGAGGCTGCATCGTCGACATCGAGTCAAGGACACCGCAAAAAATATCGGCACTAAATCCAGATGCCATTGAAAAAGCTTCCTTGGTTGCCAGATCCAAATAAGCAGATGGATTCCTTTCGACTAGCCAAGCAATCATTCCAGCTGCTTTATCACGTCGTAGTGATTTGGGATGATCAAGAAGCCAAATAACAAATTTGAACAGTTCTGATGAAATATCGCATTCGGCTTTTTCGCTGAGAAAATCGAACATCGCTATCTCATTTGTAGCATCACCGACCATCAAATGAACATGATCGATTACATATTGCAATACTTGACTTCTCTCATTCTCATCAAGCAAGTCCGCTACTTTCTCGATGAGATGTTCCGCAATACTCCATTTTGAATCATATCGCTCAGCTGCAATCAGTGGAGCATAAGCACAGATCAGCTCAACTGGATTCTCTATATGTTGCCGCAGTAACTCTTCCGCAGCTTGATGCGTGTTTCCCAATCTTCCGCCCCATATTGACCAACCACCATCCTGCAGAATCTTTAGCACCTTAACAGCCTGCGTCTTGGCTGCATCCAGATTTCTGAGTTTCAGTTGTTTTTCTGCGGCTACTAATGTAGCGTCTGCTTCTCTTGTCGCGGATTGTTTTCCAAAAGTACCGGGGAAATAAAATTTATCGTCAATGTCTGTATCGTTGTATTCAACGGTTGATGCTCTGTTCACTGTATCTCCGAACTGCATTTTTACGTCATGATCCATATCTGCCTTATCATCTTGAGTGATGATTTTTGAGAATACTTGGTAATGCTGTTTGTTAAGGGCTTTACGGAATGACTTTAGAAATCGAGTTCGTTGTTTAGGGGCTATTTCTGCTCCAACTACAAACTCTACTCTACGGACCATTTCAGAAATTGCAGTAACATCCGTACCGGCTCGGTTAATTAGTTTCGCATATTCGCTTGCAAAATCGTCAAAGTGTCGTTCGTCTCCACATTGATATATTTCGAGTAGAGACCAACATAACCTCCAATCGGCGTATTCTGTATTTCGCACGATTTCTAAAATTGCATGTTGCTCATCCAACGCTGCACCTGGGTACCGCATTCCGACCATGGGACGGAGTTTATCAATGGTGCCTTGCCGTGCCTCTAATAACAACTCGGAGGTTGTTCCACAAGTCTGACGCTTGAAATAATGGCAGCCGCTCGCGATATATTTTCGACGGAATAATTCTCCAATAAGAGCCATTTTCTCGTATCGGACAAATCGTTGAAACGTCATCTCTCCAGAAGCACGCTCCAAATATCCCGCAACTAAAGGTAAAGAGGCGTGCACATCATCCGATAATGGCATCTTGCGCAAAGTGCTTTCCATCAGCCCAAGTTGATCTTCTTTGTACCAACTAGGCCCCATGGAAACACCAAGCATATATCTGTAGAGGTTATCCGCCTCTTCATTTGCCCCGACTTTAACGAATAGCGGAATCATCTTCAGCAATTCGGGAACAAGCTCATGTCGGTTTTCTACACCATGAATGACGTGTTCTTTCCAACAATTAAGTAATCCAAATACTTCGTCGAAAATTTTTGTTCCTATCTCATTTGTCGAGACCCTTTTTAATACTGTAAATATGACTTCTCGAAAGCCTTCTGTATATAACCCCAATTGATCATCAGCTCTCTCTAACAAGCCTCCTAGAAATGTTGGTAGTTCTTCTGGATAACAATCCATCAACAATAGTGCAATTCGCTCGTAAACTAACGGAAATAGATTCTCAGGAATGGCATAGCTATCCTCCCATTTCACTCGTTGAGCTAGAGAGAATTCCAACGATTGCAGGACTCTTGTCTTCAATAACTCCAGCGTTTGCTGTCGCAAACTTTGATCACCATCGGCCAAACTGCGACGTGCTTTACCTTCACACCAGAAAAGAGCGCAAATACATTGATTGAGTGCTAATTGCCACCCAGTTTCTTCAAATGCACCAACTATTGGGCAATCAAACTCGCTATCGATAAATGCTTTTGTACGCCATTCTTCTGCATTTCGGTGAATACTAGGAAAATCTACATCAACCCGATTTTTAGCTCTGATCTCTGTAGACTGAGGTACCGCTACCAAATTTTCATCCTTGGTAGCAATAAGTTGCACGATTTCCGAGGGAGCTCCCAATTGAATGAGCGAGTCTAAAACCGCTGGAATGAGTTGCCCATCGAAGTTTGCTCCAACAGTTACAAGTTCTTCAATATCTGAAAACACCTGTGGTAACGATTGAATATTCTTCGGTAAATTGTATATATCGAGAGATGTTTCACATTCGAACAATGTCCATATTATGGGCAATATCAAGTTAAGTATCGGAACATCCGGGTCAATCTCTTTTAAATCTGCCAAACTCGCATAAGTATCACGAAAGCATAAAAAATAACCACTGCCTACACTATGTAATTGGGCAAGATAGTTGTTAGCAATTTCTAATGAATCGTCATCTAAAGCATGCCCAACCACATGTTTTGCATAATCTAATATTTTGATGACTTGATGCATCCTCCCGTATCCATCAGCAAGACGCATGAAATGTAATGTCCTAAGGTGCAGCCTACAAATATGAATGAAATTATCCAGCGTAATTCCATTGGTTACGTGGTAAGACTCAAATATCCTCTGTTGCAATATTTTTAAAAGTTCCAGAGCTTCGTCTGAATATTCATGTTGAATCAAGTTCAATGCAATTTGTAACGCTTCATTTGGATCAACGATAAGATTATTAAATCTAATTACATGTTTCAAAGCTTCCCTTGGACGTTTAAGACAAATCAATGCCTCAGTAACCAACCGTGCTGATTGAGCAAATAGAACGTTATAACGAAAGCCGATACGCTGTGATAGCAAGAGAAGGCGTATTGCTTCTACTGGCGGGCCTAATCTTGTAGCAGTTGCTACCGCTCCCTCAATATCAAAAAGAAGCGTGTCGGGTTCGACTCCAAGAGTCACACATCTATCAACCCAATTCTGATCACAAGCAGCTACTGCACGTGAGCGATGTGTATCATCGGAACGAAGTAAATGGAAAACAAGATTCAGAGCGCAATAATCTAGATCAGACTCCCTAAAGCAAAAATCTGCCAAGCGACGTTGAATTGTCGTCTCAAGGTTGACTGTCTTTAAAGTTAAAAACTCTGCAAATGACGGGTGATAAATTGTTGTTGTATCTTGACACAACAAGTGTCGAATCCGGCTAACAGTCGCTGTAAATGACGTCTGTTCGGTCGATGTGAGAATTCTCGGCAGATCACTTGTCCTAATTCCCCAGCGTAGGCGAGCAATGATAGCTAGCAGGTTAATCGCATTCTCATCAGTCAGCAAGCTCGTCCAAAGCGACTCGTAATACTCTTCAATCGCACCAGAGAGGATGGGAAAGTCATCTAAGGAATCTTCCGCAGAGCTGCTGTTCGCGTACTCAATCAAGTAGCGAAGATAAAGAGGATGCCCTTTAGCTTTTTCAACAATACGGGTTACTAATGCCGCATTTGCCCTATCATCCAGAAGCTCTTGCCAGCAATAGCTTGAACTCACTTCGTCGCTTAATAATGGCAGTGATATCAGGTTTTGACTCTTCACTCGACCGCTAAGGGAATTGGCCAAGGTTTGATAATTTGGCGCAGTTAAAATGATCGTAATGTTATGCGGCAATGGCTGGGGTAAAAGGCCAAGGAGTTTCACCATGGCATTAGAATCAACTGCTTGAGCTTCGTTAAGGCCATCAAGAAACAAAATGCCATGCCGATGTGTAGATGCGCAATAGTTGGAAAAAGCTTCAAACAAAACCGGAGTTTCGCGGACTAAAGTTACATAATTCCGCTCTTCCTTACGTGAAGGCTTTCCAGTTATAAGGGTAGATAGTGTTGTCGATAGCCAGTCGAAAAAAACTTCAGGTTGGGTGTGATAAATCGCTCCTGGACCTCGGCCCTGAGTTGTAAAACTGTACGTTCCCAGCGTAAATAGCGTTTGGTCTTCGGTTTGGAACTCACTACAAAAAGTCGTTTTCCCAATGCCATGAGCTCCTTCAAGGAAAATGTAATTCCCAGGGTTGTGAAGAATCGCCTGCTCAAACGTTTTCTGAAATACACTCCGGTCAGCCCGCCTTTTACGCGATCCTTCGGAGACGGTTTCCTCAGTATTCGGTTTTGGAACTTGAATTTCATGTTCCGCAAGGAAACCTTCCAGCTGTTGAATACTGATAGCGCCAAGTGAACCATTTAGTTTTAGCCTGATCATGCCTCTGCTAGCATTTCCACTTACTAGAGCGGCACCTGAAAGGCCTCGGTAGTCGCTTAGGGCAACAGATGGATCAACTGAAAGGTCGATGTCCATTTTCAGTTTTGGATTTTCAAGCAAATGCGAAACGGTTCCAGAGATGCGATGACCGATAGTAGTCTTTCCACTCGGGTAGCCAAATGATCGCCAACCATCACCTTCTCGAGGCATTGTTGTATTTAGAGGAATTGGCTGACAACCCAATGGTTGAGATATCGATAAAATGCAGGCATCTAGTTCCTCAGAATGCGCCTTGATGGTGGCCTGAAGACAGGTATCCCCCTCAGATCCAAAAAATGTAAGCTCTATAATCCTTTCAGATTCTATTGCTGGAAGGATGCAATGGCGAGCGGTCAAAATATAGGATTCAGCGATCAAATGACCTGTACCTGACTCGTTCTCACACATAACTCGACAGGTCGCCGCTTTGACAATATTGTCAATCATTCTTCCCTCACTTCGATGTCGATCCAATCAGTAGCGTTTTCATAAATTGAGAATTTCGCACCGGTTGCAGCCGTGTAATGGTGCATTTGCTGAGATGCTGGTGTGGTGTAATTAAAGTACAGATGCCGCTTGAAGGTTGCCGGCCTATCAACGATTGCCTTTAAAACTTCAATATCTGGGTGATTGTGACGTTCGCCGCTGGAAGAAATCAAAAAAATTGGTGAGTCGATCAGCTCAAGAAGAGTCGGACTTGTATTGTGCAGGCTACCATGGTGGGAAATCTTAATCGCGTCGAAAACTATAGGGAATGTGGCATCCGGTAAAGCTCGAAGCTCTGCTTCGATGTCTTCTGCCCATGAGTCACCTAGAAAAAGCAGCCGCGAGCTGCCTAGTTCGACAATTAGTGAGATTGAGCTGCCGTTCGTCACAGAACTATCAGACAGATAAACGTCGCCCAGACTAAGATTTGTGGAAGCACTAATCGTAGCCGGCTCAGATTGAACAGCTGCGCGAAGAGTATCATATGCACAAAGAAACTCGAACGCGTCGTCGAAAACATCGTTCTCTCCAATTTCCCCAGTGAAACCCAGGCGACGCAGGTCAGCAACCCACTGCCGACGTAGTTCTTCCAATCGAGCCACCGTTGGCCCTATCACGCGTATCCGTATCTCATCAGGGAGATTTAATTTTGAAGCCTCTTCAGAATTAATGCTTTGAGTACCGTTACCAGCATTCCAGAAGTATTCGCCGCCGAGTAGTAGAGCTGCCAAAGAGCTTCCCTGCCGCGCACTGATATCAACTGGTTCCACTTCGGCTCCAGCAGGCAATGGATAACCTCTCCTCCGAATCTCGGAAAGTAAGTCCTTATCATCAACTGTCAAATTACCAATTGTCTCAGTCAGGGAACCAAGGCTCCGTAGGCTGTTATGCCAAACATTTTCAACTTGAATCAGCTTTGGCGCTTGCGAACTACCATTAACTTTAAAAAATTCAAGTAACCCAGCAACATGATCAGCATCAATGTGCGTCGCGACTACCAAATCTAAGGTGTAGCCCAAGTGTGCAAGATGTTTAAGATCGGGAGAAATCCATTTTTTGAAGGTAATTGCATATCCGCCATCTATGAGGATTGCCGTTGGTTTGGAGGAATTCTTTGTAATTAAGAATGCATCACCGTTTTTAGCGGGATACATTTTTATTTTTAGCATATTTTAATAGCTTAATTGGGTGATTATAAAAACTAGGAATATTCAAATTTTAGACTTATCAACGACCAGAATCATAGTTCATAAGTATCGTGAAATTACATTTTGGTTCTATCAATCAATAATTTGTCTGCAATGAAGAACTAAGCCGACGAACAAATGATTATCTGGAAAGTCGGCAACGGGTCGGTTTTGCCCATTCAGTGCTGACAGCGCACGTTCGGCCACTATGCGACACTCAATTACTTAAACGTTTGACTGCTACAAGCCAGAAAGCTGTCTTTCAACGTTGAGCAATGCTTGAAGGTTGTGATGAGTTTACGAGTTGCACCAATCGCTAATGAGTATTCAGAACAGAATCCAAGGCTTGAAAATTTTCAGTTTCACCGATACCGAATTGCATAAACGCTAAAATAATTTCGGCATCGCGAATAATTCTATACTTTTCAGCACCTGCCCGAGTGACGATCCAAACTGCTAATAAATTATTTCTCACCTTTATTGCTGCTACGCATAAACTTGCAGGCCTTCCCTGTTTGTCAAGCTGGCAATAACTTGATGGCGTTTTGTCGATAAATTTCATTTTTTTCAACAATTCGCTAACACTGCAGCAGTTCCCGAGCTGAATGCGTTCAAGTAAGTTAACGCTGTCTTCTCTAACCAAAGTAAACTCACCTATTCCATGGAAATCAATATGTTTTTCTGCTGGGGTTGTCAAGCAAACTCGGCGAGCCCATTCTTGGCTCAGCATTTTACAAATCTCAGGAAACCAAATTGAACCTTCTGTTCGGTAGTCAGGGAAGCGGCTGTAACCTTCGAGTGGAATGTCTAAAGAATTTACGACAATTGGCTGATTGGCCTCAATTTTTTCTATGGGCAACCCGCAAAACTTGTCCTTCGCGCTGCACACGGTGCGCCTAGTCGATATAGCAACCAATGGCAATCGAATTATTTGATCAGCAATAGATATCCGAACATCATGAGCTAAAGAAGGCAAAGGAAAAACCGGTTCGGGTTTGGGCTCTGAGCCACATGAGCTCAACAAAACTAAAAGCAAATACGCTTCAAATTTAACTTTCAAATTCATACAATACCTTAAATGGCAGATCATGAAGCACAGCCGACATTAAGCATAGATCTATGGATGTCGCCTTAGGGTCGGATGTTGCCGGTCATCTAAGTCTCGTTGTATAAATTGGTCTGTCGATGATTCAAGCGTTAATAATTAGTGCGCAAGCAGAGAAATGCCATATTATTATCAAGGATAAAGAATTGGGTTTTTGCATATTTCAACTTTTTACGCTTCATATTTGTACCCAATCCTCAATCAATTTTGGCGTTATGCCAAATACCAAAACAGGACAACCTTCATGTAATCTGGCATTGAGCCGCTTTAGGAGCTGGTTCATCCAGGTTGTGCTAACTCCGTATTTTACTATTACGGCTTCATCGGTTTCCTCGCCCGCCTTATTAAGCTGAGGCACTTTGTTCAAAACGAGATTCAACTTGTCACTACGTGTCACGATGACCACCGAGCTAATCAGTCCGAATTCGTGGAATGCCCGAAAGGCATGCAAATCCCGGTCGAACTTTTCTTTGGTTGAGTTCCATTCAAAATCAAAGGCAACACGACCTTTTACATAGTCGATTTTATGCCTGTCAGTAAAGGCCTCGATCAGCTGAGTTTTAGTGTCAGGGCGTTTCACTTTATGGACTTTTCCATCAGACAAAACCTGTTCATCGTACTCCTGAAGCCTCACTATAAGGTCTCCTTGAATCCGTGATTCGACCCATCCACTAGGGCGTAAAGTACGCGAAAATTTCTTGGGTATATCGGATTTGTTTCCACCTGACGCTCCTAAGTCTCGCTTCGTAATGCGGAAAGCCAGCAAGGCCGCTTCAATATCTTTCAGTTCCTCGGGAAAGGAATTAGCCAAAATGGCCGCTGCGTGTCGGTAGCTATAAACTTCATACAACGCACGTACTTCGCCACTAATATATCGGTCAACATGTGCCGGGTTGTCGGCATTACCGTTTTCATCGACTGGGCTGCAAAGATTACATGACATCATAGGGTTTCTATTCCATTTCTTTTGGGGAGGACGGGTAAATCAAACTAGCTACATTGCCACTCGATTCACTGTAAAGGTCGGATTTCCGAAAAAAATACTGCCGGCTACCATCAATGATTGGCCCTGAAACCGGCTGTACCTGTAAAGTTGGTAGCAGCCATCGCGGCGCCCGTTTTATTGACTTGGCATATTCAGCCAGTGACATATAGGTGGCTTGAAAATCGTCGAGACTTGCTTGCGTGACTCGCCGACAAGGAAGATTATCTTGGATAGTCGCCAGTAACCCCTGCCTGACCAAGTCGTACACCACCTGTTGTTTAAAGCCCAGCCTCTTCGCTGCCTGGTCCACAGACATACTGGCACCGCCGGCGTAACGCATTTCCACCAACCACTGCCAAGTCTGCTGCTGATCAAGCTGGATAATTCCTAGTGGGATTGGCTCAGTCGGCTTGCCCACTGGTTTCAATTGGTTTGCCAAAAGCCCCCGAATTAGTGCGATGAATTCGCCATCGCGCAGATGCCAATATTTCAATATGTATCTGACGTTTATTGTCGGTGGCGAGTGCATTGCTTCTGTGCCGGTGAAAAACAATGCTTGCACTTGCTGCTCCGGAATTAACCAAGCAGCCGCATTGCCATGCATCCTTGAAACCAAAGGCTTTAAGATGCCATTCGCTATTATTTCTCTGACCCGGCCCTTCGGCAATACCAGTTGTTTGGCGGCTTGATCAAGGGTGAGACATCCCTTTGCCAGACGCGCTATTTCAGTAAGACTCTGTTCATTGATTGAACGCAGTTTACGACCGGACGGCAATTCAATCTGATGCCCAGCGATGACCTCGGCTCGAATAAAATGACGAACAGTTGATGGTGCCACGCCGGCTTTTTTGGCCGCTTGTTTCCAAGTCACATGAGGATGTCTGGCAATCGTCTCAGGCTTAAACGCTCGATGGCGTTTATTCACAAGACCAGACCAATGCTCGTGTAAATAGCGCTCGAATGCGTCGCGCAGAAACTGGAAACAATCGTCTGAGAGATCGGTGTAAAGAACATGGTAAAGCGTGCCAAACATATCTCTGATACGCGTCGTGCGCTTTGTCTCACGTTCGGCCTGACGTTGAATGGCAATCAAAAGGGCGTGGAAATTTTCCGGCCAATTATCGAGTAAATAACTTGCCTGCAGCATCAATGCCGAAGCCGTATCCAGTTGATGCATATTTCCAAGCTTTCCCGGCTTTCTTGGCTGGGCGCTTTCGGAATACTGCCCCAGGTAACTGATCAGTTTGAGCCATTCCGACAGTGACAGGAGCGGAATGCCCGGTAACCCTGATGGGCTATCTATCGCGGCCTCAACCGTCTGGCTGAGGCGCACTAATGAGTTACGAACCAACTCTTGAGCCTGGTGCCCAGCCAACCATGCGCCACAGTCACATTGGAGGTAGTTCACTCGCTCTAGGCGCTGGACGATGCCACAACAAGGACACCGGTCATGTAGCAGAACAGCATGTCGGCTACAGACACAACTGACTTTTAACAACCATGGCCCACGGATATGGGCTGATTCCTGAAAACACAACGAACACCAGCGCATCAGACTATGGTTGAAATCAGCATTCGTCAGCGAATTCGAAATTTCGGTTGATCCCCAAAAACTCGAGTGTGGACCAAACAGCGCCTGTCTTTCTTCGGTTGATAAATTAAGCCCTTGGCATAGGGCGTCAAAGCTTCTAAACGTCTTAACTAACTGCCCAAGGGTCTCGTAACCGTTAGCCTGCGAAACGCGCAACAAATATCCGATAGTCGCCTCCCCACGAAAGGGGCGAATACGAACCGGCAATGTAGGCTGATTCTCAGAAATCATCTTCCCTGCGCGACCTTTGTCAGGTCGCGAATCTGCTTGAGTTTATGACGACCGAATTCGTAAGAAACTGTATTTGGCTTCAGATTTCGTTGCAATTTGACTGGCAATTCACGAAACATCACAAATGCAACTTGATGAGCTAAATCCAACTCATATTGCCTAGCCGGTTTTGTGATTAAGGTGACAAGTTCTAAACCGCATACACATTTCCAATCCGCTGAAAGCCAACGCCAAGAAAAATTTCTGCGGCATTTCGGACAACTTCGTGCCAATTCGATACGGTGGAATGGGCAAACTTCAATTAATTTGCACTCCCATAGTCCGTAATAGAACTCATCTTCGCTTAAACATTTTGGACAAAACCAAAGTGGTGTGGGTATTCGCAGGATTCCAGTCAGGGTCCTATTTCGTTCTAAAGCATTGACCAGCGGATTTTGTGCGTATCGAATCCACCAATAATTTTTAAGCGATAGAAATCCACCGAAAAGCGATTGAGCCATTTGGAATGATTCATCCTGCTCGTAAGTATACCAACGAGACAGCAATTGCCTAACGTCTAAAGGCAGACTGTGACCGTTAGCACTGTAAAACCGGTACACATAACCCATCAGGCTTTCCCCCGGCTGTAGCTGCGGTCGAACAGGATAGTCGCTAAACGGTATCAACAAACCGCCTCCTTACGACCCTTGCGGGCACTACTGAAATTGCCAGACTCGAATGGCTCATTACCCCTGTCCAGGCGACGAAACTCGAACGCAGGATTGAAAGGATTCAGTTTGCCCACTCCCTCCCACCAGATTTCCTCAGTAAAGGCTTGTTCCAAGAGCGTTGGGCCAATCTCCACCATTTCAGTTTCTAATGCGAGTCGCAACGCGGAGGCCAACAGCTTTTTAATGTATGCAACACGGCCATCGCTAGCATAGTGCAAACGCATACCCAGTTCATCCCAGCCAAATTGACCGCACATCAAAGGCAGCGGTAGGCAGGAACCTAGCGAACGAAACAATTGAAGGCACTCGGCATGGATGGAACTTTTGTCACTTTGCCCCAGGGCTAAACGAATGCGCCGGGAAAAGCGCCGCCGGAGTTGTTCGTTGACTTGTAAGATTTGTTCCAGGCGAGGCAAGCCAAGAAATACGGTCGGCACACCAGTCTGGTCGATCAATGATTTTATCCAGTCACCTACCATGTAATGCGTGGTGGCTCTGCCCCGGTCGTGAATATGTTGGGCTTCATCGAACAAGATCATTTCCACTCGACAGGCCCGGCATAACCTGATGACCCGTGATGTTTTCGCTGACACTGTGCCAGTGGTCGCCGCTGGATCTCCCAACTTTTCAAGCAAAGCCGTTGCCACGCTCGCTATAGTGGCCGCTGAGGGAACTGACACGATCAGTACCGGTGTGACATCCCGGTCAAGCAAGGCAAATTTGGGATATTGTTGCTCAATCCAGCGGCAAAGACTGCTTTTGCCAGCGCCGCTTTCACCGAGTATTAACAAGTGCTGGGCAATACCCGTTTCGCGAAACAGTGCGAGATTCGTTTTTACCGCATCGACCGCGACGACAAAGGGCGGGAAGGGAATGTACTCTTCATCAAAACGTTGTAACTCGTCGAAAATCTCTTTGAAATTCACTGAGACCTCCTTGTCAGCGCTTCATTTGAAAGGAGGAGATGATTTCCATCGCCGTCTGTTCTTGACTCTGTTCGACTACTTCAGACGTTTTGTTTTTTTGCGGCTTGGATAACTTTTTAACGTCAGGTTTAGTATCGGTATTTAGATCGGACCCGCTGGGTTTACTACTGCTGATGCCGCGCAACGCCGCACTACGACGTCTAGCCGAGTGTTTGCGGTTAGTCATTAACGTTTCAACGGCTTGTGCTAGTTCATATCGAGCCCGCTCGAGAGCAACTTTATCGATAATTTCCGCACCTTGCTCCCGAAGATATTGACGAATGAAGTCGTTCTGTTTTTCGGTGAGTCCATGGGCAAACGCGTAGTCGACGGCCTTCACCGTCACCGGCTCGACATCATTGGGACCCCAGACCTGGATTTCACCCAAGTCTTCCGGGTCGTAGACCAACCGAACTTTCACCCCCTCACCAAATCCACGAAGTATGTGACCGAGCTCATCGCCACTGTAGCGGATGCCATGCAGGAAAATGCCGTCGCGGCGCAACGAGCGCTCTGCGACTAGGCCAATTCGGCGCTGCAACGTACGCAAATCATCGGGCAGTATAGGTTCGTGATGCGCAATGCTTTCTTGCCAGCGAGCCCATGGGGTAGTTTTACCGAGTCCTCGATGTTCATCCTGGGCATAAACATCAATCACCCACTTTTCGAAGATTTGCTTAAATTCGGCAAAGGTTAACAACGCCGCTTTTTCTGGATCGTAATCGCCGCGCAGATAAAATTTAGCGAAACTGGTGCCAGGCAACTGATGAGCAAAGAAGTAGTTGATCGTTTTTAGATAGCGCTCTACCACGCCTTTGAAACGGGGCGCATGCTTGGGACAGTATTGAATGCGAATGCCTAAATCGTAAGCAACGCTTTCCAGATCATCGCTATGGAACTCCAAGCCGTTATCGACCACCACTAATTCATGAAGACCGTAACAATTCCACGTATTAACGGTTTTTAGGTTTGCTATGACCGCAGTTGCTAACTTCTTGGGCAGAATGGCATGCCGTAAGGCCCCCATCACCGCCGCAGTCGAAGGGCTATCGAAACTCAAATAGTAGCCAAGCAACATCCGGCTATAGTGGTCGATAATCACGGTCAACGTTGGCCTGCCCAGAGGTAGCCAAGTTCTTTCGTCAACTAGGAATAGATCGAGCGGTGTATGATCAACTTCAACCCGCTCCAGGATACGAGAAGTTTTTACACCAGCTTTGCCGATCCTAAAACGCCTATCGGCAGCCGCCTTACCTTCCTTTAAGGCCACGAGTTCATAAGCCTCGGCACGCTCAACCAATCGGTACAAGGTGCGTAAGGATGGCGGTTTGATAGGCTCACCCCCGAGAGTGCGTTGATTCTCAAGGTCGATTTTGCCAAGCAAGCGCGTATACACGTTACGACAGGTGGCCTGCGGCGAGACCTTAAAAGCTTCCTCCAAAGATTCTGCGACCAACTGGAGAATACGATCATTTTGCCGCAACTCTTTGGGACCACGAAGATCAGTTCTCGGAATGATCGCTCGCGGATCGTTAACTGATTTAAATCGGCGATACCAACGATATACGGTAGTCACACCCGGCGGTTTTAAATCGCCGATTTCCGTAGCGGCCTGCCCAATCAACGGCTTCAAATACTCCGGTGTAAAAATCGGATCACCATGATCGAGAATACTTTCAAGATAATATTTACGCCGCTTCACGGCGTTTCTAACGCCTTCAGAGAGTTCATCGAGCGGTCGTGAAAATGAAGGTACTAACGAGGTAGTAGTAGCAGAAGCAACATCAACTGTCTTCGCGGAAATTTTGCCTGCCCCGTACTCAGTGAGCAGTTGCTCACGACTGATCACCGAAAAATGGCCATCATTCGTGCTTTCCAGCAGTAAATCACCATTCGGTTGGATACGATCAATCCGATATGCAGTACCGTCCCAGTTAAAAACCCTGTTCTTGTGCAATGCAAAACCAGCCATTGTCTGCCCCCATATTCAATTCAATTAAGGTTTCTTGAGAAATTGGCTGATCCAAGGCACAGCGCAGATGTCCCGCTAGCAATAGGCTAAAAGGGTCAATGTCACATACATCGATAAATTGGCTAAAAGGATCGACACAAAATGTCCTGAGCAAAGTCGTTGCCTTTTCAATCGATACGGGAAAACAATGACGAATCTTATCGATGGCAACTGTCATTGCATCCGGCGAAGGTGGAATCCGTCGAGCTCGATGATAGACCCAGCGCAGATTGGATAAGCGAGGTTCCTGACGAATGACTTGATCAGTCAAAATGACGAAGGTTTTTTCCGAGCGACGCATATGCTCTGCAACACAATCAAGTTTATGCTTCACCTTAGCGTGCTGGAGGCTGCTGACCGGCTTGACCTCGATGAGGACAATTTCGCCGGTTGCCAACACTACCTCGAAATCCGGGGTATATCGGCGCAATTTGGCACCGTCCGGATAATGAAGGGTTATTGGTTGCTCACGGTATCGGACAATATTGGGAGATGCCTCAAACAGATAAATGGCTGCGAGTTCAACTAATCCCTCATGGTGGACCATCCGACCGTTCTTGCGGCTGGGAAATTTACCCCGAACAATGCCACCTGATGGGGTGATGAAATTTCGAGCTCGACGGTGGTCATCACCTGCTGGCTTTACACCACGCCAACGCCCTTGCCAAAGGTTTGAGGACATAAGTCATCTCCGTTAATCTAATTTCAGTGCGCACAAATCCTGCGCCCTGAATAATGCGTTTAAAAATGGTGCGCATAAACAGGCCGCAGGCTTGACACCCACGATTTTTAGATTAACAATGAGGTCGTCTTGAGGATCAAAATCTCGACGGTTTCATAAAAAGCTTAGGGTTGCAGCCCTAGGCTTTTTGTCTTTCTAAGCCTGTGTTTTAGTCAGAACAAATTGCTTAGGTCATATCGTTCTCTCCTTCTAGTAAATGTGGTTTAGGGTTTGACATACGCTGCTTTGCCAGCCAGCGTGCAACATCGACCGTTAACGCAAAGTGACCACTACGGCCTTCAATTTCAAATTCCGGTACCGAAATTCTTTTTCGTAACCGAGCTTGCCGATAAGCGCCTGAACTTGAGTACCCGAGTACCTTCCATAAATCTCGAGCGGCAATTAATGGTCCATATAATTGATTTAGATCGCCCCGAATTTCTTGAATGAGTTGTTCAGTGACGTCTGGTTGCATAGAGCAGTCTTGAGTAACGGTAATGTCATTAGGATCTAGCCTAACTTAGGCTAACTGGCTGCGTCAAAGGAACGATTTTTTACACAAAATATTAAATATTTAATAAATATCAATTAGTTAAACAATACTCCTCATTTTAGCGGCAGCTGAGGCTAAAATTCACATGGTCACTTATCAAAAAAAGAGACAGAACGTTCCAAGACACCTTGACTCAATTAAAATCCTTCGCGTGCGTTATTGGTACGAAGGCGTCCGAATTCGGTTGGGCTATACTCAGGCTAAACAAATAGAAAACCATTTCCGAGCAAAGCTCGACCCAAATTTTCTGGAAAAAGACCCTTCGGGCAAATGGAGTCGCTACAAACTGGGTAAAAATACTCCACTCACAGGATCAATCAAAAACGTGGATAGGGAAGCTGATGGATCAGCAAAGGAAATAAACCATATCCTATGGGACGTTATCTCGCTGCATGAAACTGATGTAGTACCAATTGACACATGGTTAAATCAGCTTAAGGAAACTGAAGTCGGCGATATCGTTTTCCAACCGAAGTTAAGACACCCGGGTCAATGGGAGCCGTTACATAAGCTCTCAACGCCACACTTCCGAAAACTTGTGGAAATAGGAAATTTCGATAGTCTTGCTGCATTAGTGCTGTATTGGCAAAAAGCGAAGATTAACGGCAAGGGAGATCAAGAGCCTCTTGCTTACACCATATTTGAGATCTTATTGATCATCGGTTGTGAACTGGATCGAAGGAAGCTTTTAAACGAGTTTTTTGAATTATTCCGAGTGAATATTTTTGAAAACATGGATTGGGGCAATGAATCGTTTACGATGACTCTGGAACAATACAGGAACAATGTTCATTTACTCTCTGAAATAGTAAGCCAAATAAATGGCCGCGATTATGCCCACTCGTTAGATGACCACAAGCTGAAAGTTAATATCCTGACCCAAACTCGTTGGCTTAACATTAAACTAGCGCTCGGACTCACCGGAAACTGGTATCAAAGACTCGTAGCACAGCAGCAATCAACCTGACGGATTAGACAAATGATGAGGCTCAATCAATTGGGTCGCAAAAAAATTTACATGTTTGGCCTGGCAATTTGATCCAAAGCCAAATTGAATCCATCATCCCCAGATTTCAGAAAATCTTCGTACAGCACAAAGCTAATCATACTTCGCGGAAGTTCGTGGTTTCGGTTAAATGGAGTCACCACCCAGTTTTCAGCTCGTGCCCGATCTAGCCAACGTTGGCATGCTCCGATCATGTAATTGGCGGCATGCTGCGGAGCACAAGAAGTCCTGACCAAGAAGTCAGCCGCTGCCTTGGCTCCGGCATAGATAATTCGATAACATTGAGCCACCGAATGATCTTGCAATAGATTATTCAACATCACCGAGGTACTGCGTTGGGCCGAGGCCGGCAAGCCACGTTGTTTGGCGCAATAGTCGTAAAACTCCTTACATTCGGCAAAGGCTAGAGCGCGCACTAAATCTGGCAACTGATCAGACCAATGCCTAGGCCACTTACCCTGGGCAGCACATTGTTCAATGGCTTGAATCAGATTGGTACGAGCACCGCATGAGATACTCCAGAAAATCGGAAAGGGCGTTTCAATTCGCGGCTCATTTTCGAACACACTGAGTAATTTCGCCTGACTTAATTTCTGGACAAGCGTATGACCATAGTGACCTTTGGGCGCAAATGGCAAAGCTGCCATATCCCAGGCTGCCGGCGCGACCATGTCATCAACATCGGCAACCCCACGACAACGCGTTAGAGCTAGTAAAGCGACGGCCTGTTCCAATGTTAGCGTGGCGGGTGTAATACCCAGATTTTGGTTCTGTCCAATTGAGGCATTTTTAGTATCAAGAACTTTTCTCGAAACCTTGCCAGAGACTGATCCCCGACGATTGCGGCAATGGTTACATTTACATCGAGAAGTATCCTCGTGTCTGCATTGGGAGCAACGCGTAGCGTTTTCAAAATACGCGCTCTTAGATACTCTTGGCGACATCATGACTGCACCGCAGCAAGGACATACCAAAGACGAATGGATTATCGGTGGGAATAATTTGAATAGGTGATGCACGTTGCAATCGATTTTAAATTCACTCAGTAAATCGACAATCGTTTCTCCCGCGTAATACCTTGTCATCAGATTATCTATCTGACTGTCTGAAAGATGAGCCAATTTAGGGTGGATAGACGGATTCGGCATTGGGGAGCAAAGACAAAACGCCAAATATAAGCCTGCAAGGCAGAATTGTCACTTATAGAGCGTGGCCTCATAGGATACTGGTAAGTAGCATCATGAAATGCCTACCGATTCAAAGCCAACACCCGATCCGCTCGTTTTGTTTGGACAACGTCTTGTCCAATTGAGGAAAGAGCGCGGCTGGTCTCAAGAGCAACTCGCACTTGAATGCGGTATGGCACGAAGTTATTTGGGCGGGGTAGAGCGAGGGAAACGAAATATTGCCTTGCTGAATATTTGCAAGTTGGCGGATGCGTTATCGGTCTCCCCGGCAGAGATGCTGAAATTTCAAATTGGATAAATACGACCTAAGGGCCAACTTCAATTAGATCGGAAAATACTCAGTAATGCTGCCGAATATATCTACCTGTCACACAGTTTAACTACGAATGCTTGATTGCAAGATATGGCCCCGCTGACCTCTTTAGCGCGGCAAAGTGGACTAGCAGGTTCTAACCGTCTGCCATCCAGGTCGTAACGACCGATTGAATAACGAAACATGCCCAACACCTTCACCTTACAACCCCGTAAAAATCACTTGGCACGAATGTACAAGGGCTTATGGTTCGAACCTTCGATTTGCCGTTCTTCAACTACAAATAAATCGGTTTTAGCTTTTACAAGATCAGAGAGTTTTTTATATCCGAAAAGCCTTGAATCAAAGTCGGGCTGTAACTTAGTCAGATAACTTCCAAACGTACCCAGATTAGCCCACCCGGAATCATCCAACGATTGATCAAGGGCCGACATAAGGAACTTAGTAGGGAATTCGACAGTTGGGGCGGGAGCCGGGGTTAAAGCTTGGTCGGTCGCCGCCTTTGGCTCGTTTTCGGTTCGTGCGGCTTCCACCACGGGCGCAGTTTCCACCGTTGGTCGTAGCAGTTCGGTCAACACAAATTTATGACAAGCATTACGGAACGCTTCGGGCGTTTTGCTTTCGCCAAATCCAAAAACCGTAATCCCCTCTTCCCGCAACCGCATGGCCAAGCCTGTAAAGTCGCTGTCACTGGTCACTAAGCAAAACCCATCGAATTTTCGCGTATAGAGCAAATCCATTGCATCAATAATCATTGTACTATCCGTGGCATTTTTACCGGTCGTGTACGCAAATTGCTGGACTGGTTTAATGGCGTTCTTCTGTAATACCTTTTTCCAGGATGAACTGGACTGAGAGGTAAAATCGCCGTATATCCGCTTAACAGTGGCCTCGCCAAACCTTGCAATCTCGGCGAGAAGGTTTTCGATAATTGCCGCCTGCGCATTATCGGCATCAATCAAAACAGCCAATCTAAGCGTCGGCTCTTCTTGCTCAATTTTGGCTACTAATCGAGGTGAAATCATTGCAACTCCTAATTGCAGGGACTTAAGCCATAGGCTAATGGGAAAAGTTTTCGCCGATCAATTATTGGCTTAAGCTAACGCTATTTCGATAAATGAGCTTAAGTGCATATTCTAGTCCAAACCAGCCACGGGTTCCGATGCAAAGCCGGCGACGGATTCCTATTACAAACCCACCACTTTCGCCGACGGATTTTTACAGGAATGACCATAACAGACTTTGGTAAATGTCTACTTTCGGGTCCCTGTCCATGGTTTCTACACAGTAAAAGTTTATCTGTCGGCGAACAGATTAAGGTACAACAGCTCAACAGACTCAAAGGAAATTCACAATGCGTTCTGAGCAAGGGATCTTAAACGAGTTGGCAAGCCTGTGCGCGTCGCCGGGCTACGCTCATGCCATTGCCTACTTGTGCTCGCGGGACAACATGATTCGCTATTCGGGGGAGATGAAGGCCGAGGACATGCAGCATCTCTTTTCTAAGAGTCGGCTGATCCGCACCGAGACATCGACTCTCATCGGACTCATGCTCAAGAGCCCGATTGACTTCACGCTTCCGGCACCCCCTGTCCTTGAAAAGTACATTGAATCCACGGAAGTCTTGCTGGAAGAGATCCATCGCACGATGTCGGCCTCGTTCTGGCAGGACATCGATCCCGCTAAAATCGCTGAGGGAAGTTTCAACCCTTTCATGTGCGGCGCTGCAATGCGCGAGCCTATCTTCTATGGTGGTGAGTCCGCGTACAGCTTTCAATACCGCGACTTTTCCCCTGCGAAGTACGCGAACGATGACCCGTGGCTCATCGCCAATAAGGGCTTTTCGATCCACGATGCGCGCAACGTCGTCTTTGCCATTTCGCGATTGCAGGATGAAAAGTCGATCAACGGCATGCGCGGCACGCCCCAAGAGACTTGGACCTTCTTGCCCGGCTTTACGTTCTCGATTCAAGAAGTCGCCGACTACGGGCACATTGACCCGGCAATCGTAGATAGGGTCCTGTCCGCATTTGCAGTCCCGCCAGGCGCGTACAACGAGCAGTTCAAGGCGCTGCATGATTTCAACATCGCCAACGCCAGTCCGCTCATCCGCATGCCGGATGGCACCTACCTGCTCTTCCACATCTACAGCCTCGTGGAAGCGCTGTATGAAGCGCCGTTCTACTGGATGGGCGCTGACAAGGCCTATGCCAGCACGGCCATGCACAACCGCGGCGTCTTCACCGAGCAGTTCGCCGTTGAGCGCCTGCGGCAGGTCTTCGGCACAGAGAATGTTCTTGCCAACATCGACATCTACGAGTCAAAGGACACCAAGCTTGCTGAAATCGATGTGCTGGTGCTGTTTGGCAATCGCGCCCTGGTGCTGCAGGCGAAATCTAAGCGCCTGACGCTAGAGGCCCGGCGCGGTAATGACCTGCAGATCAAGGACGACTTCAAAAAGAGCATTCAGGATTCCAGCGATCAAGCCTATCGTTGCGCAAAACTTATCGAGGAAGGCAAGTGCTCTTTCAAAGATGCCGCTGGCAACGCAGTAACACTGCCAACAAGCTTCAAGCGGATCTACGTGATCTGCCTGATCTCAGACCACTATCCGGCGTTGAGCTTTCAGTCCAGGCAATTCTTGAAATTCGCAGCGACTGACACGATTTCTGCTCCCTTCGTCTTGGACGTTTTTGCGCTCGACGCGATGACCGAAATGCTCAGTTCCCCCCTACATTTCTTGAGTTATGTAGATCGCCGGACAGGGTACACGGACAAAGTAATGGCGTCACATGAGTTGACGATCTTATCCTACCACTTAAAAATGAACCTTTGGTTGGACGACGAGCATGACATGGTCATGCTGGATGACGATATCTCTGCTGATCTGGATCTAGCGATGCTGGTACGACGCGAAGGTATCCCTGGTAAGGACACTCCAGAAGGCATCCTGACGCGGTTCAGCGCAACGGCGCTGGGGCGCATGGTTGAGGCAATAGAAGTCCGGCCTGACCCCGCAACAATTGACCTTGGTTTCACGCTGCTGATGCTCGGTGAAGACACCGTGCTTAAGGTCAGTGCTGGTCTCGACCTGCTTGCTAAACAGAGCGTCGCTGATGGCAAGAACCATGATCTCACCGTGTGTCTGGGTAGTGGGGGCACCGGCCTCACGATTCACTGCAACGACGACCCAATAGAGATTGCCGGCCCTGCGCTCCAAAGGCATTGCTACGCGCGGAAATACACCGAGCATGCGCAAACCTGGTTCGGGGTCTGCGTGCACCCGATGGATCAGGCGCTGCGCTTTGGGATAAATCTTGAATTCCCGTGGGAGCAGAACGACACCATGGACACGCTCACGAGAAATATGGGCAAGCCAGGAAATTTGAACTCTCTACTGAGAGAGGCAGCCAAGGCGCGAGCCAAGGTAGGCCGCAATACCATATGTCCGTGTGGTAGCGGAAAGAAATATAAGAAGTGCTGTTTGCGATAGTTCCAACTTACGCTAGAGACTACTTGCCTTAGGGCTGCGATGTAACTTCAGATTGTGAGTGATGTTGGACAGCCAGTTTTGAATGTCAGCTTTCGCTCAGTGTATTTACGAAACACTATTTACGCTTTGGATCGTTTGCGCCAGTTCTCCGCCCGCATAGGCCGACATTCACTAGTTTGTGAAACCAGTAGACGATTAGTTTCTTATTCTGACCGTCAATATCATTTGTTCCGACTCAATAAAAAACCAGACTCCCATTAGGTCATCTGGTTTTAAAGGGGTTACTGAAAATTTAGCAGTAGCGGAAATTGCCGGATTTTTTCATTTTTTGTGTCAATAGTTTTTCACTAATTTGGCACACTTTTCACTTTTTGTGGCACCCGACAGTATTAGTCAAACATCCAAATTCGCCACATCCAGCGCATTCTTCACAATAAAATCCCGACGCGGTTCCACCACATCGCCCATTAGGGTGGTGAAGATTTCGTCGGCGGCAACTACGTCGTTGATGGTGACTTGCAGCATGCGGCGGCCGTTGGCGTCGAGAGTGGTTTCCCAAAGCTGTTCCGGGTTCATTTCGCCCAAACCTTTGTAGCGCTGGATATGCTGGCCTTTTTTGACTTCTTTCATCATCCATTCGAATGCTTGCTTGAAGTTATCCACTTGCTGTTCGCGTTCGCCCATGCGCATGACAGAGGTTTCGCCGAACATGCTGAGGGTTTTTTCTACATAGCGGGCGATTTTTTGATAATCGTTGCCGGCGAAGAACGGCGCGTGCAAGACAAAGCTTTTGGTAATGCCGTGCAGACGCTTACTGACTTCCACATCGAAGTCGTCGCTGCCGCGATATTTTAACTCGGTGCTGAATATGGCTTTATGACCACCCTCGTTCAGATTTTTTTGCAGCAAATCCAACCAGGCTTGCAGCTTTTGCTGATCGGCTTTGATTTCGTCGCTTAACACCTGCATGTAGGTCATTTGCTCCAGATACAGGTCGTCGTAGCGTCTGGACAGGCGATTGATGATGCTCATCACGTCGGCAAATTCAGTCGCCAATTTTTCCAGACCTTGGCCTTGGATGACCGGGGTGTCGGCATCGGTTTGTAGTTGCGCTTTGTCCAAAGCCAATTGGATCAAGTATTGATTTAAGGCGTTGTCGTCTTTGACGTAATGCTCTTGTTTGCCTTTTTTGACTTTGTATAAGGGCGGTTGGGCGATGTAGATGTGGCCGCGCTCGACCAACTCCGGCAATTGCCGATAGAAAAACGTCAGTAACAGGGTGCGAATGTGCGAGCCGTCGACGTCCGCGTCGGTCATGATGATGATGCGGTGGTAGCGGAGTTTATCGATGTTGTATTCGTCTTTACCAATTCCGCAGCCCAAGGCGGTGATCAGGGTGCCGACTTCTTCCGATGAAATCATACGGTCGAAGCGGGCGCGTTCCACGTTAAGGATTTTACCTTTCAACGGCAGGATGGCTTGGGTGCGGCGATCACGGCCCTGTTTTGCGGAGCCGCCCGCCGAGTCCCCTTCCACGATGAACAGTTCGGACAAGGCCGGGTCTTTTTCCTGGCAATCGGCGAGTTTGCCGGGTAAACCGGCAATATCCAGGGTGGTTTTGCGGCGGGTCATTTCCCGAGCTTTTCTAGCCGCTTCACGTGCTCTGGCTGCATCGATAATTTTGGCGGCGATGGCTTTGGCGACTTGCGGTTGTTCCAGCAGGAACTCTTGCAGTTTTTCGTTCATGGTCGATTCGACCAAGGGTTTGACTTCCGATGACACTAATTTGTCTTTGGTCTGCGAGGAGAACTTGGGATCGGGGACTTTTACCGACAACACAGCGGTTAGACCTTCGCGGGCATCGTCACCGGTGGTGGCGACCTTTTCTTTTTTAGCCAGGCCGTTAGTTTCGATGTATTGGTTGATGGTGCGAGTCAAGGCGCCTCTAAAACCGGCCAAATGCGTACCGCCGTCGCGTTGTGGGATGTTGTTGGTATAGCAGAACACGTTCTCTTGGTAGGAGTCGTTCCATTGCATCGCCACTTCCACCGTTACGCCTTCTTTTTCGGCGATAAAGTGAAAGACTTTTTCAAACAACGGGGTTTTGTTTTTGTTCAGATGCTGCACAAAGGCGCTGATACCGCCCTCGAATTCGAATACATCTTCCTTGCCGGATCTTTCGTCGCGCAAGGAGATGCGCACACCGGAATTTAAAAACGACAGTTCCCGCAAACGTTTGGCAAGGATGTCGTAATGAAATTCGATATTGGTGAAGATAGTTGGGCTGGGCTTGAAGTTGATGTAGGTACCGCTACCTTCACAATCACCTATCACCGCTAAAGGCGCTACGGGTTCGCCGAGCACGTATTTTTGCATGTGTAGCTTACCGTTCTTACGAATCTTTAGGGTCAACTCTTCAGACAAGGCGTTTACTACCGAGACACCTACGCCGTGTAAACCGCCGGAGACTTTGTAGGCGTTATCGTCGAATTTACCGCCAGCATGCAGGATGGTCATGATGACTTCGGCGGCGGAACGGCCTTCTTCCTTGTGTATATCCACCGGAATACCGCGACCATCGTCGTAGACAGATACTGAACCGTTTTCATGGATCACGACATCGACGCCTTTGCAATAACCAGCCAATGCTTCGTCGATGGAGTTATCGACCACTTCGAACACCATGTGATGCAAGCCGGAACCGTCATCGGTGTCGCCAATGTACATGCCTGGACGTTTTCTGACCGCATCCAAGCCTTTAAGTACTGTGATATTCGAACTGTCGTAATTTTCACTCATGGGTATATCCATTGTGTTGTGTTTTACCGCAACGATGCCCGGCCTTCATGTCACTCATGAATCGGTTGTATCGTGTGTGATGGGAGTTGTTAATTTTTATTATTTGTTCCACGTGAAACATCAAAATTGTTTTACATCGCCGTGTTCCACGTGAAACCATTTATAGTTTTCTACCGAACTTAAGTCGCCAAAATCAGCTATATCGGTACTGCTGATAAAAACCTGGCAACTCAATCCAACGAGGTATTTTATCAATTTTGCCCGGTTTTCTGTATCCAATTCGGACGCTAGATCGTCAATGAGAATGCAGCACGAGTATGGGCTTTCCTGGTTTAATAAAGTCACTTGCGCTAACAACAAAGCCAAGACCAAAAGCTTTTGTTGTCCGCGCGAAAGATAATCTTTCGCCAGTCTTTTGTTTTGATACGTTTGAAAATCCGCTCGGTGCGGGCCGCTATGTGTAAAGCCATAGCGCATATCTCGGTCTAGATCGTTTTTCAAAATAAAGTCTAAGGCTTGTCTATCGTCCCAGCCTGGCAAGAAGCGTAAATCGACATCATCCCTATCCAAGAAATGGCCAGCCATTTCTAAAAACACCGGTTGCAGGCTGGCTACATAGGCCAAACGAAAATCGTTAATCACCTGCCCGTATTCCACAAGTTCTTTGTCCCAGGCAGGCAGCTGCTTGATTTGCCGGGTTTTCAACAAAGCGTTGCGTTGCTGCAAAGCCTTATTAAACTTGCGCCAACAGGGCAGAAAGTTTTTGTGCTGATTAAAAATCCCCCAGTCTAAAAACTCTCTACGGATTTGCGGCCCGGAGTCCAGCAAGCGATAACTCTTGGGATGAATCAATTGCACCGGCAATGCGTAAGCCAAATCCGCTTTTTGCCGATCTTCCTGGTCGATGCGAATCTGGCATTGCTTATTGTCAATTTGAATCCCCAGCGTGCTGACGGATCCGGAGTGTTGCCGATTTTGCGCCGACACGGTCAATTGCGACTGTTCGAAAGAAATTGCCTGCTTGGTATGGGTCGTTCTAAACGAACGGGATCTACCCAAAATAAAAATAGCTTCCAGCAGCGAACTCTTGCCGCTGGCATTGGCGCCGGTGATGAAATTAATGGCAGGAGACGGCGAGATACTTGCGGAATGGATGTTTCTGACCGACAGCACATCCAGCTTTAATAAGGTCATAATCCCTGGACAACCTACATCCGCATCGGCATCACAATAAATTTAAATAAAGGCTGTTCGGGTTCTTCAATAAAACAACTGCTGGCATTGCCGGCTATGGTCAGCACCGCCATTTCGGAATCCAAATTGGACACAGCATCCAACATGTACTGCGAGTTAAACGAAATACTCAAGGGCTCACCTTGATAATCGATGATCAACTCTTCCTCGGCCTCGTCATGCTCGGGATTATGCGTACTGAGTTTCAGCAAATCGCCGGATATATCGAAAGTCACGCCCTTGTACTTTTCATTAGACAGAATCGCCACCCGCGTTAACGCATCTCTCAAGACTTGTTTTTGGATTAGCAAAGGACTCATAAAGCTTTGATTAAACACTTTACTGAAATCCGGAAACTTGGCATCGATCAGTTTGGAAGAGAACACTACATCCTTGTAATAAATTCGGATGTTGTTGCTGGAAAACTGGATGTTTAGTTCAGCGTCTGCATCGTCCAGCAAGCGGCTAAGTTCCTGCACCGCTTTTCTGGGCATGATGATGCGGGATTCATAACCGGTCGCCTGTCCAATATCGTCTTCATAAATCGACAAACGATGACCATCGGAAGCCACCAACTTCAGCCTGGAATTACTCACGTTCAACAACAAGCCGTTAAGGTAATAGCGTACATCCTGATTAGCCATACAAAACACGGTTTTATCCAACGCCTTCTTGAATTTGCCGGCATTCAATAAAAAGCTATGCTCAAACTCTGATTCATTGAATTCAGGGTAATGCTCGGCCGGTAAGGTGCTTAAAGAAAATCGGCTACGCCCGGCGACAATCTTGACTTTGTCGTCTTGCAACTCAAAATGAATTTCCGCGCCATTGGGTAATAAGCGACAAATATCCAGAAATTTCCTAGCAGGAACCGTGATTTCTCCGGAATGCGCTATTGATTCGATATTTAACTTAGCAACAATCTGGATTTCCGTATCCGTACCGGTCATCACCAACTGCTCGTCGCTAGCCTGCAACAACACATTGGACAGAATCGGCATAGTCTGCCTTTTCTCGATCACGCTGACGATTTGCTGCAACGGCGGCAAAATTTGATCTTTGCTAATAATAAATTTCATATAAATATCTTTTATATATTGTTACTACTATGTAAATAAAAAGCTGTGGAAAACCTATTTTATCTAATTTAAATCAAAATCTTAGCATGTATCAAACATTGTTATCGGATGCCGTTTTAGCTTGTATTGAGTTTGTGGATAAGCTGGATAGGCTATTTTCGGCACACTTTATCCACAACTTAAGCGCAATTAATGCGATAAGGTTCTCAACAGGTTTTTGTAATCCTCAGCCATCTTCACATCATCATCTTTCAACTCGGCCACGCGCTTGCAGGCATTAATGACCGTCGTGTGATCGCGCCCGCCAAAGGCATCGCCGATTTCCGGATAACTGTGCGAAGTCAATTCTCTGGCCAGACACATAGCCACCTGTCTGGGTCGGGTGATGGATTGTTTGCGGTTTTTTGAGGATAAATCGGCCACCCTGATCTTGAAATATTCGGCCACGGTCTTTTGAATGTTATCGATACTGATCAACTTGTCTTGCAAGCTAATCAAATCGTGCAGCGCTTCCTTGGTAAATTCCAGAGTGATGTCGCGGCCGGTAAATTGCGAGTTGGCTACCACCCGCCGTAACGCACCTTCCAAATCTCTAACATTGGAAGGTATCCGCTTGGCGATAAAAAAGGCGATATCTTGATCCAGATCCACACCCACCTGCATGGCCTTTTTTATCAAGATCGCGGCCCGGGTTTCCAGATCCGGCGGTTCTATCGCCACCGGCAAGCCCCAACCGAAGCGCGATTTCAAACGATCTTCCAAACCGTCGATTTCCTTGGGATACTTGTCGCAAGTCAAAACCACCTGATGTTTGTTATCCAGCAGATTGTTAAAGGTGTGGAAAAACTCTTCCTGCGAGCGTTCCTTACCCGCCAGAAACTGGATGTCGTCCATCAATAAAATATCGATGCTGCGGTAGTACTCTTTAAATTGGTTGATGCTGTTTTGTTGCAGCGCCTTGACCATGTCCTGCACAAACTTCTCGGAATGCAGATAGACAATATTGGCATCGGGCTTTTTTAAAAGCACCGCGTTGCCGATGGCATGCATCAAATGGGTTTTACCCAAACCGGAACTGCCGTAGATAAACAGCGGGTTGTAGACCTTGCCGATGTTATCCGAAACCGTCATCGAAGCGGCTCTGGCCAATTGATTGGATTTACCTTCCACAAAGCTTTCAAAGGTGAAGGCTTTGTTTAAAAAATTCGGTTGATTCTTCTTTTGCGCCGGACTCTTATTAAGTGCCGGTGCTTTGATGGCCGGCGATTTTTTACTGCCTATTTCAAACTGCACCGCTAAAGTTGCATTGGAAAATTCGTTGACGGCGTCTTCGATGATCGCGAAAAAATGTTGTTTGATGTGGTCGATAATAAACCGGTTGGGAGCAAGCAATTTTAACTGGCTGTCGGTTTCCACTGCTTGCAGCGGCCTGATCCAGGTGCTGAAATCGGTACTGGGAATTTCATGTTCAAGCTTGGCCAGGCAGTTGTTCCAAATCACACTCATCGGCATTCAAGAAGGGGCTTAGAAAGGCCTTGCATGATACCACAGTGACCGCTTAGGGCTTGACTCTATGGACGTTATCAGAAAAGAATGACGGCCGCATGGATTACCCTCATTACTACACATGATTTCGGGCAAACTTTATATTATTTCCGCACCATCCGGGGCAGGCAAAACCAGTCTTGTTAAACAACTGATTGCCGAGATGGACGATCTGGCTGTGTCGGTATCACACACGACGCGGGCGATGCGCAGCGGCGAACAGGATGGCGTCGATTATTTTTTCGTCTCGGTCGAGACTTTTAAAGCCATGATCGAGCGGCAAGCTTTTTTGGAGCATGCTCAAGTGTTCGACAACTTTTATGGCACCGCACAACAGACCGTAGAAGATAATCTGGCTAAAGGGCTGGATGTGATATTGGAAATCGATTGGCAAGGCGCTCAGCAAGTCAGAAGGATGTTGCCGGAAAGTCTGTCTATCTTCATCCTGCCGCCGTCTATCGAGGTATTGAGCCAGCGTTTGCAAAACCGCGGTCAGGATAATCCGGAAGTGATTGCCCGGCGCATGCGCGATGCGGTGACGGAAATGAGCCATTATCCGGAGTACGATTATCTGATCGTTAACGACGATTTCAATCTGGCGTTGCAACAATTAAAAAGCATTGTGACCGCAAACCGCTTAACCCAAAATCAACAACAAAAAACCTTGGCAGCATTGTTGCAAGATTTACTTAACTAATAGAACTAACAACACTTATGAAAACTAGAAAAACGTCTTATCTGTTTGCCACACTGATTGTTTCGGCGTTGACCCTTGCCGGCTGCTCCAGCGATGAAGCGGAAACACCCAAAGCCAGTGCCCCGTCTGCAAGTAAAAAGGCTGTGCATCGCGTGGATAGCGGTGAAGCGACCGAACCCGAGAAACGTCAATTCGAAAAAGAGTTTTCAGCCAAATGCGTCGCGCGGGAACTGAAAAATTCGAATAACAAAGATGTCGACGAAAAACGCTTCCAAGAAAGTTGCGACTGCATTGCCGAACACATCATGAAAGACCTGTCGGAAATCGATGCCGAGAAATACCTGGAAGACCACGAAGACACCCACACCTTGCAGATCAAATTCGATGCTGCGGCGTATTTCTGTTTGCAAAACAAACCGCAGCCGAAAGGCCCGCATTTGTTTGGCAAACCGCAATAACGATGTAGGTTGGGTTTGCCCGAAAGGGCATAAAAGGCGTTAGCCGTAACCCAACACGTCGGCCTTAAATGTTGGGTTACCCTCTATCGAGCTTATTCAGGGTAAACCCAACCTACCGATTTATCCAATCTTTCATTCCCCATGACACTATCTTCCGAATTATTTTCTCAAGCCAAACAATACATTCCCGGCGGCGTCAACTCGCCGGTGCGTTCCTTCAGCGGTGTTGGCGGCACGCCGGTATATTTCGATCGCGCAGCCGGCGCTTATGTTTACGACAGCGAAGGCAAGCGTTACATCGATTATGTCGGTTCCTGGGGACCAATGATTTTGGGACACGCACATCCGGCCGTAATCGACGCGGTTAAACACAGCGCCGAAAAAGGTTTGAGTTTTGGTGCGCCCACCGAAATCGAAACGCTGATGGCGCAAACAGTTTGTGAACTGCTGCCGTCGATAGACATGGTGCGGATGGTCAGCTCCGGTACCGAAGCCACCATGAGCGCATTGCGCCTGGCACGCGGTTATACCGGCCGTGACAAGATCGTTAAATTCGAAGGTTGCTACCACGGCCATTCCGATTCGTTGTTGGTCAAAGCCGGTTCCGGCGCCTTGACCTTCGGCGTCCCCAGCTCACCCGGCGTACCAGCCTCCGTCGCTGCCGACACCCTCACGCTGACTTACAATGACAGCGACGCGGTGCGCAGCACCTTCGCCGAACTGGGCGAAAAGATCGCTTGCATCATCGTCGAACCGGTGGCCGGCAACATGAACTGCATCCCGCCTGAGCCAGGATTTCTGCAAACCTTGCGCGAGGTTTGTGATCAATACGGCAGCGTTTTGATTTTTGATGAAGTAATGACCGGCTTCCGCGTTGGTTTGCAAGGCGCGCAAGGCCTGTACGGTATCAAACCGGATTTGACTACGCTCGGTAAAATCATCGGCGGCGGCCTGCCGGTCGGCGCTTTCGGCGGCAGCCGCAAGATCATGGAATATCTGGCGCCGCTGGGTCCGGTCTATCAAGCCGGCACCTTGTCCGGCTGCCCGGTGGCGATGGCCGCCGGCTTGAAAACCCTGGAACTGATCAACCAGCTGGGTTTCTACGAAGATTTAACCACCAAAACCACTAAATTATTGGCCGGCCTGCAAGCCGCCGCCGACGCAGCCAGCATCGCCTTTACCACCAACCAGGTCGGCGGTATGTTTGGCTTGTTCTTTAGCAGCGAAAAATCGGTCAGCCGTTTTTCTCAGGTGATGGCTTGCGATGTTGATCGTTTCAAACGCTTTTTTCATGGCATGTTGGACAAAGGCGTATATCTGGCACCGTCGGCATTCGAGGCTGGGTTTGTTTCTGCCGCGCATTCGGATGAAGATTTGCAGGCAACGGTAGATGCGGCGGCGGAGGTGTTTAAGTGCTTGTTGGATTGAATGTAGCGTATGTTCAAACCCCTGAAAACTCATTGAATTCTGGTACACTGACAGGCAAATTGAAAGGGGATATGCAATGGCTAGTGTGACTTTTGATACTCACAAATTTGTGCGTAAGTTGAAAGAAGCCGGTTTTGACGAAAAACAGGCGGAGGCTGTATCGGAAGCTTTTCGCGACGCCCAAACCGAAGCCGATCCGCTCACCAAAAAGGATTTGCAAATCGAGCTAGCGCCGGTCAAATCGGATTTATTGATCGTCAAATGGATGCTCGGCTTGGTATTTGCCGCCGAAGTCATGCCGCTGCTTGCCAAGCTTTTGGCTTGAGTAGCCATCCTTCGTGAGGTATACACGTTGCTAACAGCACCACCGACCTTCTTTTCGGCGGCGCATACCAAGGAGAATTTGCAGGCGACTGTGGATGCTGCGGTTGAGGTATTTCGGGGTTTGTGAGGATTAGTTTGGCGGTAAGATATTCTGACTTTTTGACTACCTTTTAGAGGTTCTGATATGGACATTAGAGTCTTAGCTATGTCTCTAATCACATTGTTTGCATCTCAAGCCTATTCCTTTGACGACTGCGGGGAAGCTGACGGGAGCACCTATTTTTCTGCGTGTATTGCCAGGAAGAGTACTGACGACAGTCAATTAAAAATTAATGTTTTGTACAAGCAACTCCTGTTCGAATATAAGAAAAATAAAATGAATAACGCACGAGACTCATTGGTTAATTCCCAGCAGCGTTGGGTCAAATATAAAGAGTCTGAATGTGATCTTGAGCAAATTGTCAACGGAGGCATCAACTCCGTTAGCTATGGGCGGTGCGTTTCAAGAATCACGTCTATGCGCCTTCAGGAACTTGAAGAACTTGCTGGGGAACGGAGCAATCAGTGACCTCTATTTTGGTGATCGGCTTGCCTTCCCCAGTCCGTATCCCCATATCATAGCCAGCTCAGATTAGCGAAGCGTAATCGGAGGCATGTAAGCCTCCCATTCGTACGGTTACGCTCCGCTAACCGCACCTACCAATAACGATTTCCCCGTTTTTACGCGGTGCTTGAGCAAGTGACAGCCAACAAGCCCGGTAGGTCAGGGTTCGCGATAGCGTTCCCTGACAACATGGCTCGATTTGTCACGTAGCCGCTCGGCAACTGCTCCTGCGTTGCCCTACCTCCTGTATCCATACAGTCGTATCGCGCCAACGTGACCTACGAAACTTTTTCATAGAGAACACCCCAACAACCCCTTGCCTGTAGTTATATCCCTGTTTTCGCCTTATAATGGTACGGAACTTCCGTACAGGAGAAAGCCATTATGGAAACCGTCAGCGTCAATCAATTTCGGGACAATTTAAAAAGCTACGTCGAGCAAGTGGTCGATAATCACGAGCCGTTGAAAGTCACCCGCCGAGCAGGCGATGCATTTGTGGTGATCAGCGCAGACGATTGGGAACGGGAGCAGGAAACGCTTTATGTGTTGCAAAACGCCAACCTGATGGCACAAATCGCTGCTTCCGCCGCCACACATACTCAACAGCAAGGCTACCGGCCAAGCGAAGAGCAATTCAATGAGATCACTAGCATTTGAAGGTAACACTTGGGTTGTCTACGAAGCGCTTAGAGACAAAGACCAGGTTTTACACAAAGCGCTGTGCAAACTGCTCAAGGAAATGCTGCGCGGCGATCCCGCAACCGGTTTGGGTAAGCCGGAACCTTTGCGTCACACTCTTGCCGGACTTTGGTCCAGGCGAATTTCGCATAAAGACCGGCTGATTTATAAGTTCGACGATAACTGCATTTATATTTTTGCTATCGGCGGACATTACGAGCAACATTGAATGTCAGTATCTGAGCGTCGCCATCGCCCAGCGGTACAATTTTGATTTTCGCCATTCCCACCCGCTAATCCCAAGCCTACAATCTCTCCTGATAACTCACAGCAAGCTTTCCCAGCTTTGAAAACCAACGATTTGTGCTCTCTGGCCAAATCGTATATTCCGTGTCTAACTGATTTGGACGAAATAGATGAATAAACAGCCAACGAACTTGCCAGCCCCAAACAAACAGGGGTATCGCCAAATTCCGAGTGACTTAGCCAAGCATAAGATTTCTGGTCGGAAACTGCTTTATGTCGCCTGCCTATGTGCCGGTTTTTCCAATATAAGCCACGCCGATTTTGTTACCCATCCGCTAACCGACGCACCGTCTCCAAAGCCATCGGAACCGGCAACGCCGGCCGTGCCGGAAGCCACTGATAGCGGCCAGCCTAATCAGCCCGAGATTGACTTTAACGAGCAATTTGGCGAAAAGAAATTGGGTACTTGCAGCATGACCTACAAGCTGGAAGGATTTTCACTGGCTTACAAGCAATACGATGGCACCGGGGAGATAAGCTGCCGCAATGGTCAAAAAGCCAAGGTGACGCTGTCGTCAAAAAGTATTGGCTTTACGATAGGCTATTCCGTGATAGAAGGCGAAGCCTATTTCACCGACGTCAAATATATCAGCGAGCTATTTGGCGATTATGTCTCGCTGGGCAATCACTTTGGCTTTAAAAACTCGGTGGATAGGCAGGTGTTGACCCGAGGCGAAATTTCCTTAGTGATGCTGGGCAGAGGGAAGGGGTTTGATATTGGTTTCACGATTGGCGACTTATCCATCAAACCGCGTTAAGCCGTTCGCTTGATTCATTAAGAGGGTTTCGATGGAAACAGAAATAAGGATGGCACTGGCGGCAATACCGTTGGCGGCTTTGCTTGGTTACCTGACTTGCGCCTGGCTGAGCGGTAAGCGACAGCGCGAATTGCAAAGTCAGTTAGAGCAGCAGCAACAGCAAGTCCAACAACAAGCCGTTAAATTGGCCGTGGCCGAAGAGCGGGTTTTGCTGTTGGCGCAAAAAGAATCTGAGTTGCAGTTGCTACAGCAACAATTGTTGGAGTTGAAAACCGAAAACGCGGATCTCAACGCGCGTCAGCAAGAACAACACAAAAGCAACGCCGAAAAAATCCGTCTGCTACAGGATGCCGAAAATCAATTGAAAACGCAGTTCGAGAATCTCGCCCACAGGATTTTCGAGGAGCGCGGCAAGCAATTTACCGAACACAATAAGGTCAGTATCGAAAGCTTGGTCGCGCCACTTAAGCAACAGCTCGGCGAATTCAAAAGCCGCGTCGAAAGTGTTTACGACAACGAAACCAAGGACCGTATTTCCTTGCGCGAGGAAATCGTCTCGCTACGCCGCGACACCGCCAAGATGAATCAGGAAGCGCTGAACCTAACTCGCGCCTTGAAAGGTGATCATAAAACCCAAGGCAACTGGGGCGAAATGATCCTGGAAAAAGTCTTGGAACAATCCGGCTTGCGCAAAGGCATCGAATACGAAACCCAAGGTGCGTTTCGCGATGAAGACAACCGCCTGTTCAAGCCCGATGTCATCGTCCGCTTACCGGAAAACAAGGATGTCATCATCGATTCCAAAGTTTCATTGGTGGCCTACGAGCGCTATTGCTCGGCGGAAGACGATAATCAACGCATCGAAGCGCTGAAACAACATACCGAAGCGGTCAGAAACCACATCAAAGGCTTAAGCAACAAAGACTACTCCAGTTTGAAAGGCTTGCGCTCATTGGATTTTGTATTGCTGTTCATGCCCATCGAAGCCGCCTTCATGGCGGCGTTCCAGGCCGACGAAAAATTATTCAACGATGCTTTCGAACACAAAATCGTCGTCGTCACCCCGACTACCTTGTTGGCGACTTTGCGCACCGTGCAAAACATCTGGCGATACGAACAACAAAACGAAAACGCCCGCTTGATCGCCGATAAGGCCGGCAGTCTGTATGACAAGATCCGAGGTTTTGTAGAAGACATTGAAAAACTGGGCAATCAACTCAGCACGGTACAAAAAACCTACGAAGGCATCGTCAACAAGCTCAGTAGCGGTAGCGGCAATTTGCTGCGTCAGGCCAGCGCTTTTGAAGAGTTGGGAGTTAAGGTTAAAAAGAAGCTACCTAAAAACCTGACCGAACAAATGTCATCGGAGGATTGATGTTTCCGTGATCTGAAATACTCAGGTCCAATCATCGTAGTAATAATAATAACTTTATATATATCTTTAGATTGTTATTACTACTAAGGCGGAAAAATCTGTGGAAAACCATATTTATATTTTTTAATTCAATACTTTATTAAAAAATAAGGCTGTTAGGCATCGGCTATTGTGCTTGTTCACAGCTTGGGGATAACCAAAAATTAGGTTTTCTTTGGCTACTTATCCACAAATTTATAGCTATTTAAACAACAGGTTTTCAACAGCTGTTGCAAACTATAGGAAAAATGCAATTGGGATGGGCCGTCAGACTTGTGTAGGAGATTGAACTAACACTCGGAAAAAAGGGAAAATCCCTAGGCAGCCCTAGTGTTGCAGGCTTACATAAAAAAGGCACAGGCTTATCAGCCCGTGCCCATGTCTTTTTGAATGGGATCTCTCCACCAGCCTTAATCGGTGGGTGAAGAGATTTAAGCGGTCGTTTATTTCAAGCCACTTTCGAAGGTAGGCAATGGAGCCGATTTGCCAAACCGGCCAACGGCAGGCAAAGTGCGATTTTCATCCACACCCAGAGCTGGGTCCAATTGATTACCATCCGTTACGAAAAACTCGTTACCGACATGGCCATGCGGAATGGTCAGTGATGGGTGGTCGAAAGGTGCTCGTTCATAACTGACTCGGGGATCCGTGAAAGTTTTCATGAATGCCACCAAATCCGCTTGTTCTTGCGGTGTTAAACCCAGCGGTTTGACATCCGGATGTTTTTGCGGATTATCAAAGTTGCCGCCTTGGTTGTAAAAGGACACCACTTGTTCCAGCGTTGATAAGCTACCGTTATGCATGTACGGTCCCGTAAATTCCACATTACGCAACGTAGGTACTTTAAAGCTGCCATCTACCACAGCAGTGTTCTGAGCGCGTCGCGCCGGTGAGTTATCCGCACACAGGCCGTTATCTTGGTCAAACTTACAAGGTTCAACACCAAAACTGTCGACAAACTGACTTTGCACATACTGGCGTGATAGAGACAGCGTGTTACCGAACGGATCCAAACCGCCACCGCCAATATCGTAATCGGTTGGAACGACACCGATGTTGTAAAAGCCTTTATCGTAAATCGCCACCTGGTTGTTTTTCATCAACATGCCTTCGATGACATTGTCACTGGTTTGCAAGTTGGTGGCGTTGGACATCGTTGGCCCTTTATGACAGGCATTGCATTGCCCCTTACCGTTGAATATCGCTTCACCGTTACGCTCGGCTGTGGTGGGGATGTACAAGCTGCGTTTCCATTTGTCGAAGCGGCTGTCATCGGATACCAATGTTTCTTGATAGAGCTGTAAGGCAATACCAAAATACATCGAGAAATTGGCTTCCATCTGATTGTAAGCCGCGTTAGGCGCCACCCCTGTACTGGGCGTACCGCATTGGCTGCCGCAATCACCGTTCCAGTAAGCGGGTGCAAAGGCTTTTTGGATCAGGGTGCTATAGGTTCCGTTGCTGCCCAGCAGCGTAGGTAAAGCAGACAACACGCTGTCATCAGCCGCTATCGATTGGAACTGCAAGGGCTTTCTATTCAAAAGCTTACGTCCGACGTCAGCAAATTTACGCGCCCGACAAGCCATTTCAAAATCACTACCGACCGGGCCAACCGCTTGAGACGCCAAGGAGGCGTTGTTCAATTTGAGCGGTTTTTTGACGATTTTGGCCGGTGGCGTGTAGGTCACGACCAGTCTTGGCCGTTGTGATATGGTGGTTGCTTGGGCGCTGGCTATAGTCCAGTTATCAGCGTCTGTTGAGCCCGTGTTAATCACCCAGCCGTAATTGGGCGCACCATTGGACCAAGCTTGAAGTGATGAAGCCAAGTTGTCGAAACTTTGGTTTCCTGAACCGCCTGCGGACAAGCGGAACAATTGGGTGCTGCTCGCTTCCACATTGTTGGTCGAAATACCGCTGGTGAGAGAGTTCCAGGTCGAAGTATCGCTCCAGGGCACCAACATTTGATTGATTCCGACGTAATCCAGACCATCGGTTTTGGTCACAAATACCTTCAGTGACGCGCTTTCGATTTTCGAACCGGGCGGAATTTGTCCTGGACCGTTCCCAAACAAGCCGTCGAAACGAATCAGAATGTTTTTCTGATTGGGAGAGCCATCGTCAACTAACAGGGAAGTAGCGGTCGCATACGCTGTATTCCTGAAGCTGGCGTCGAGATAGGTGTCGACAGTGCCGCTGAAATTGTTTGTGCCCTGTTGGAAATCCACGTTCCGGGTTAGGTTATCGTTGATGTAAACGCCCGCCGCAACGTCGCGCGCGCCGAAGGGCGACACACCGTTGAACTCATTGTTGGCTCGACCATCCCAGAAGTTACGGTAGTTATAAGCGGCATTGATCACGGTTGGTGAGTTTCGCGGCTCAACATTCCGGGTACCCACGCCATTGACATGGAAGATGGGGGACACATCGCGGTCGCAATCCTCGTTATTGCTGTCAGCAATTGTCGAGAAGAATTGACCCGAGAAGGTACCTGAGGAAGTCACCGTGTCGTCATTGGCAGGGTCAAAGGGAAAGTCGGCTTTAGTCAGGGTGTAATTTGGACCACCGAGCGCGCCAGACAAAGTGGGTTCAAAGGTAGTGCCTGTTGCTGCAGCATGGGTTAAGCCGGGCGAAAGCTGGTTTTTTACCCGGTTATCACCGCCAGCGTGAAAGTGGCAACTGGCGCAAGCCATTTGATCACTACCAACACCTTGCTCCCAAAACAACGCTTTACCCAGAGCAATCGCGGCCGATTTATCGACAACAATAGGGGTGACAATGTCGGTTCGGGTTTTTTCATTGCCAAATAGGCCGGGTGTGGCAGGCGGTAAGATGCCGGTCAAGGCTTCAGGGGTATTGGGATCCCCTGAAATCGTAGTTTCCAGCGAAACGTCATCTAGGAAGGTGCCGATGCCATCAGACGTGCCAGTGGCTTCAAAACTTAATGTGGCTTCACCGGTTGGTCCGCTATACAAAAACAGGAACTGCCACTCCGTCCAGTTGCTAGTACCTACAACAGAAAAATAACCGCTGTTAAAGTTGGGTGCTGTCACTGCGGCACGCAAACCGCCTCCCAACTGGAAAAGGCTTCTTGAGCGGCTGTGAAACCGCAGACGATAATGTTGGCCGTTGACCAATTTAACTTTGGTGGACATGCTGGAATTGGCCCACGTATCCAATTCGACAAAATGTCTGCCGCTGTGTGCGTTGACACCGGAGGCACCATTTGTCAGCAATTCCAGATTATTGTCGCCTGCAGTCCAAACTCGGGTTTTGGGAAAATACTGATAGGCGCTATTGGGCATTTGATCCTGAATTAATCCGCTTGGAGAACCCGCACTTTGTTCAAGTGTGGTGCGCTCGAAATCGTCGGAAAAAAACACCACCGCCTGAGTGGCGGGGAAATAGCACGTCGATAAAATGATCGCCAAAACTGAAAGAGCATTTATTTTGGTTCTCGGGGGTGCCGATTGCTGGTCGACAAGCGGCAACTGGGTACAATTGCTTTGATTCATATCATTTAGTTAGGAAGTTGAAAAATTGAATGTTGAGCGGTTCCAGAATGGTCAGCTCGGATTGAGAACAGCAATAAATATACCGATAGGACAAATTTTCTTATCAGTTAAGATGTTAACTAGCAATTGGACCAAGGTATTTTTTCAACTGTAAAAAAATCAGACAATGCCTACGATTTATGTAGGGAAGTACTGATCAGATAGCTATCCTGGATTTTAAGAAACATTGAATAAGTTGAGTTAGTTAATGACTCCTCAAAGAGTAAATGGGGTTCGACAAGCTTGCGGCAATTGCTGTCGATCATGAACAGAATCAAAAATTTCTGTTTCTAAACGGGTAAACGGTAGATGTATGTTCTATCCTCGATAAGTTGGTCGCATGGGATTAAACTTGTCGTTTCGACGATAGCTGAGCGGAGGCTTCCCACATGAATCTAAACAATGCTGATGTTTTCAGTCAGCTACATATCGACATCGCCCGCAATTCCACCGACGATTTCAATCTGTTTCACGATAGCCGGAAGTGGCAGAACATCAATGGCAATCCGTTTAATGGCCCGATTACCTTGGGGTTTCAGCTGGAGTCCTTGATCGAAGGCAAGATAGCGGATTATCGCCGGCAACATGACGAAGAAAAATTGCTGGCCGAACAGGGCTTGAACTTCAGCAATTACCAGTTTGCTTTTGCCAATGCCATTAAGCCGAACCAGGCGATTGAAGTGGATATTAAAGAATCGGTATTTAAGAACGAACCGTCGCCAAGCTTGAGCAATCGGATTATCGTCAAGGCCGACGGCAAACTGGCCCTGACCGGCTATAAAAAAGAAACCGCCGAACCGCTGTTTTTAGATCAGCCGGATTTGTCTCGGGTCGGCGAATTAAAAATCCAGCCTGACCGTTGTTTTTTGAGCAATGGTTTTTTTCTCAAACGCAAGTTCATGATGACCAGCAATGCCAAGAATTTTTTGTGTGCATCGCTGCGTGATCAAACCCAGTATTTCGACGAGCTACAGGATAAGGTGATTTTCCCGGAGATGTTTCCGTGCGCATTGCTGTCCAGTGCGTTGCTGGAAAAGGCCTTGAAATGGCTGCACGATTTCGAGCGTAACCCCATGGTCTATACTTCGCACAAAATTTCCATCGACAGACGTTGTTTGTCGCAGCTTAAAAGTAACGACGCGGTGCATATTTTGATCAAACCCGCAGCGGATTGCGCCGCGCACGATTTCGGCGATTTGAACGCCACACCCTTGGATTACGAATGTTACGGCTTAGTCAACAATCATAACGCCTTGTTGTTTAGAGCATTGATTTCGCTGGTGCCGCTGGAGTTAATCCGCAAGGCCATGGCATAAATAACTCTGGATGCAGCTAGTGCCATTTTTTAGGGGATAAAATGAAATATTTGTTGTTGACGTTGCCGCTATTGCTGGCCGCTTGCGAAAAACCAGCGCCCACAGCATCAGTGCCCAGACCGGCTTTAGTGGTGACAGTAGGCGAGCAAACTGCAGCCGCCCCTATCATATTGATAGGCGAAATTCGCTCCCGCTACGAAAGTGCTCAAGGTTTTCGCATCAACGGCAAAATTATCGAACGCAATGTCGATACAGGCGCAGTGGTGACGAAAGGTCAGCTGTTGGCCAAACTGGATAGTATGGATACCGGTTTATCCACCCAAGCGGCGCAGGCGGAAGTCCGGGCGGCGGAAGCCGATTTGGCTTTGGCACAAGCAGAGCTGGACAGACAACGGCAATTACACGCCAGCAAATTCATTTCCAACCAGGCTTTGGATATTCAGGAAGCGCAATTCAAGGCGGCGGCGGCCAGGGTAAAGCAAACCCGCGCGCAAGCGGCGGTAACCGGCAATCAGTCGCGCTACACGCAGTTACTGGCGGAGCGGGATGGCGTGGTTACCCACATTCAGGCCGAACCGGGCCAAGTGGTTGCCGCCGGTGAGCCTATTGTTCGTATCGCCGTGCCGGAGAATAAGGAAGTCGAAATAGCCGTTCCCGAGTCGCGCATGCTGGGCATCGCTGTCGATGTGCCGGCGGAAATCAGATTGTGGGCCAACCCCACCACTGTATACAAAGGTAAGGTTCGGGAAGTGGCACCGGCTGCTGATAATCTCACACGTACTTTTCAAGTACGTGTGGTTTTGCTGGATGCGGACGATTCGGTGCGTTTGGGCATGACGGCCGGCGTTCGCTTTTATCATCAGGACACCAAGGATTTTTTATTACCCACCACAGCGCTCACTCAGCGCGATGGTCAATCCGTCGTCTGGGTGGTGAATCCGGCGAACGGTGAAGTTCAGCCTAGAACCGTTCAGGCCGGCGCGTTTCGCGAAGATGGCGTGTTGATTGCCGGCGGTATCCAAAAAGGCGAACAAGTAGTAGTGGCGGGGGTGCAAACTTTGATACCCGGCCAGAAAGTTAGGGCAACGCCGCTGCGGAGCCAACCATGAAATCGGGCTTCAATCTCTCCGAGTGGGCTTTGCGGCACCCGGCATTGGTGTTATATGCCATGTTGATGCTGACCTTGGTGGGGATGCTTTCGTATACCAGGCTGGGCCAGTCGGAAGATCCGCCGTTCACTTTCAAAGTGATGGTTATCCGCACCGGTTGGCCCGGTGCCAGCGCGCAGGAAGTGGAACAACAAGTCACCGATAAACTGGAGAAAAAACTCCAGGAAGTACCCTGGCTGGACAATTTACGCAGCTATTCCAGACCGGGCGAATCCTTAATTTTTCTGTCGGCCAAGGACTCCACACCAGCGGCGCAAGTCCCGGACATTTTTTATCAGGTTCGCAAAAAAATCGGCGATATTGCTTACACCCTGCCGGCAGGCGTTGAAGGGCCGACATTCAACGACGAGTTTGGGGATGTATACGGAAACTTGTATGCCTTGACCGGCGACGGCTACGACTATGCGGAACTGAAGCGTCACGCGGAAACGTTGCGTGCCGAACTGCTCAGAGTGAACGATGTCGCCAAGGTTGACTTTTTCGGCGAGCAGAAACAACGCATTTACGTCGAATTGTCCAATGCCAAATTAGCGACCATCGGCATCGACGTTGCCACCTTGCTCCGCACCTTGCAAGCGCAAAATCTGGTGACGGGCAGCGGTAGTTTCGATTCTGAAAACGAGCATATTCGGATTGCGGTAACCGGTCGTTACGATAGATTGGAAGAACTGCGGGACGTGCGTTTTCGCGCCAATAACAACGAATTTCGGTTGGGCGATGTCGCCAAAGTCAGCCGCGGCTTTGAAGATCCCCCCAAGGACCGGGTGCGTTATAAAGGTCATGACGCGCTGTTGATCGGCGTGGCGATGCGTGCCGGCGGCGATATCATCAAGCTGGGCCGCGATTTGGACCAGGCCGTAAACACTACCCAAGCCCAATTGCCGGTGGGTTTGGAATTGCATACGGTGTCTTCGCAGCCGAAAGCGGTGCAGCGCTCGGTTAACGAGTTTGCCAAATCGCTGACCGAAGCGGTCGTCATAGTATTAGGCGTTAGCCTGCTGTCTTTGGGTTTACGCACCGGCATCGTGGTCGCGATCACGATTCCGGTAGTGTTGGCGGTCACTTTTTGGCTGATGCATCTGTTTGGCGTTGGCCTGCATAAAATTTCCCTGGGTGCATTGATTTTGGCTTTGGGCTTGTTGGTGGACGATGCCATTATTGCCGTGGAAATGATGGCGTCTAAGATGGAACAGGGTTGGGATAGAACCCGTGCTGCCGCATTTGCCTATACATCCACCGCGATGCCGATGCTGAGCGGCACATTGGTCACGGCTGCCGGCTTTTTGCCGATTGCCACGGCCGCGTCTTCTACCGGCGAATACACCCGCTCGATCTTTCAAGTGGTGGTCATCGCCTTGTTGGTCTCCTGGTTCGCGGCGGTAGTGTTTGTACCGTATTTGGGCCATCGCTTGTTGCCTGACTTGAGCAAGGGACAAGAGCAAGCGTCGAGCTGGGCGCGGATTTGGGCCAAGTTGCGGAAACAACCACATGCCGAACAGCCCAAGAACCACGCCCACGAGCTTTATCAAACGCCCTTTTATCTGCGCTTCCGAAAACTGGTGGCCGCTTGCGTTATCCACCGTTGGCTGGTGATTGTTTTAACCATAGCCATGTTTATTACCGCGATCTTCGGTTTTAAGTTTGTCCAGCAACAGTTTTTTCCGGATTCCACTCGGCCGGAGTTAATCGTCGATTTGCGTTTGGCTGAGGGTGTGTCGTATGCCGCCACCGAAGCCGATGTGAAAAAACTGGAGGCCTGGCTGGATGAGCAAAGCGGCATCGATAATTACGTGGCTTATGTCGGCAACGGCAGTCCGCGTTTTTATTTACCTTTGGATCAGCAATTACCGCAACGCAGCTTTGCGCAGTTTGTGGTGTTGACCAATGGCCCAGCGGAACGAGAACAACTGCGCGATAAACTCATACATTTGTTTGAACAGGATTTTCCGGATATGCGCGGCAGCGTATTACGTTTGGAGAACGGCCCGCCGGTAGGTTTTCCCGTGCAATTCAGAGTCTCCGGGCCGGATTTATCAACGCTACGCACGATTGCCCGCCAGGTGGCGGATGTGATGCGCGCCAACCCTTATCCGTCAAACGTGCAGTTGGATTGGGAAGAGCCGGTGAAAGTCGTGCGCGTGAATGTTGACCAATCGAAAGCCAGACTGCTGGGGATTAGCTCCAGTGATATTGCCAATATTGTCAACGGTGCGCTACAAGGCTTGTATGTGACCGAATTTCGTGAAGGCATCGAGCGCATCGACTTATTGGTGCGTGGCGCCGAAATCGAACGTAAGCATTTATCGCGTCTGCAAAATTTGATGATACCGATCCCCGGCGGACGCAGTGTGCCCCTGTCGCAAGTCGCGGAACTGGAATACGGTTTTGAGGAAGGTTTGATTTGGCGGCGTAATCGCATTCCTACCGTCACGGTGCGCGCGAATTTGTATGGCAATATGCAGGCGCCGATGGTGTCGGCTCAGATAGAAGAACAACTGGTCGACATAAAGCGGCAATTACCGCCTGGCTACCGCCTGGAGACCGGCGGCGCGGTGGAAGAGTCGGCCAAAGGCGGCGATTCGGTCGCGGCCGGTATGCCTTTGTTCTTTCTGACGGTCTTGACTGTGCTGATGATCCAGTTGCAAAGCTTTTCGCGGATGGCCTTGGTGTTATTAACAGCGCCGCTGGGACTAATCGGCGTGACCTTGTTTTTGTTGATTTTTCAACAACCGTTCGGTTTTGTGGCGATGTTGGGTACTATCGCACTTTCCGGCATGATCATGCGTAATTCGGTGATTCTAGTCGATCAAATCGATCAAGATAAGCAGGCCGGGCGTTCGGATTTTGATGCGATTGTCGATTCGACGGTGCGCCGGTTTCGCCCCATCGTATTAACGGCAGCGGCGGCAATATTGGCCATGATTCCCCTCACCCACAGCGCGTTTTTCGGCCCGATGGCGGTGGCGATTATGGGAGGTTTGACCGTCGCGACTGCGTTGACGCTACTGTTTTTGCCGGCTTTATATGCAGCTTGGTTCAGAATCACTGTTTAATTTTTAAGGTTTAGAAACCGGTGTTTTCGGGTGGGTGAAATTCAGGTTTCGAATGCCCCGGTATGAACTGGAGAAAAGCATTACAGGAACGACCGATTAATGGCTGGTCAATGAGTTGATCTTTCCAGTTGCCTTTTACATCTGCACTGGCATATCGGCAAAACTCAGTTTTGAAAATATCGATCATTTCAGTAAAGCAGTGACCATTTTATTTTGGTGATAAGCAACGTTGTAAACCGCTTATTCAAACGCGGTGATTACCTCGCTTTCCAACTTGCCGGCTTCCATCCAGGCGCTTACAGCCGGGCAAGCCAGCACTGAGTCCACATAGGCCTGCGCCTCTTTATTGGTTGCCAGTTGATAGCTGTGAAATCGCAAGGCGACGGGGGCGAACATCGCATCGACTATCGTAAAACGCCCAAATAACCACGGACCGTCGTGGCGGTGCAGTTGCCGGTAGTGTTGCCAAATTTCACCGATACGTTCGATGTCCGGATGCACCGCTTCCGGCAAGGGTTTGGCTGAGGGAGTCCGCTTGCAATTCATCCCGCAATAGGTACGCAGCGCCGTAAATCCGGAATGCATTTCGGCAGCTAAGGAGCGGGCCGCAGCGCGTTCGGCAAAATCCTCCGGCCAGCCTTGGGTTTGCGGAAAGCGTTCCGCCAGATATTCCAATATTGCCAGCGAATCCCAAACCTTAAGCTCACCATCCAGCAAAACCGGTACTTTACCGGTCGGCGAGTATTGCAGCAGCTTGTCTTTCGAATCCTCTCGATACAGCGGGATGCGGATTTCCGTGAAGTCGATGTCGTGATATTTCAAAAACAACCAAGGCCGTAACGACCAAGATGAGTAATTTTTGTTACCGATGACTAAGGACAGACTCATAAACGAAAACTCCTTTGCAGATTATGGATCGAGAATTTATTAAATCGGATTCGTCGTCCCAGAGAATGTGTGAACCCAGGGAAATGAGAAGCCCTGTTCCACTCTCGAAGGTTTGACAGCGAAGAACGCCTTTAGGTATCAGCGAATCATTCTCGCCGTTTTATAATAATTAACCGTATAGAGCAATGCCATTTTGTAATGGATTTTTAGTTGGGTTCTACGGCTGTGCTATTCAACGGATAGAATCAGCGGCAAATCTTGGTTTAACAACAGTCCTCACCGATGTCTTCAAACCAAATCTTTGGCGATTGAGCAATAAAACGGCTCATTAACTCGATGCAGACGGGGTCGTTCAATTCCACAATCTTGACGCCGGCTTCTTTTAGCCAGTCCAGATGCCCGGAAAAGTTGCTCGATTCGCCGACAACCACCGTGCCGATATTGAATTGCCGAATCAATCCCGAGCAATACCAGCACGGTGCCAAGGTGGTGACCAAAATTTTGTCGCGGTAACTGGTCTGCCGGCCGGCATTGCGGAAGGCATCGGTTTCGCCGTGCACAGACGGATCGTTATCTTGCACGCGGCGGTTGCGGCCCCGGCCCAGCAAGCTGCCATCAGCATCGAACAAGGCCGCGCCGACCGGCACGCCGCCTTCGTCAAAACCGGCTTTTGCTTCGGCAAACGCCACGGCGAGCATCTCCTGATAGTTCATCGCAAATCCTAAAATCAATTGGGTAAGGTTGAAAATTCGTTCTACAAAGGCCGGGTAGATGAGTATGGGCTTAAGTTGAGTTTTAGGGGCTCCAAAAACCTCTTTAAAAAACGGGGCTGGGGAGATTTTCCAACCCTAAGCGCCTCGATTCGCTATTGCCAATAAGCCAACACAATCCCCACAAATACCGCCAGACCGAACCAGTTGTTATTCAAAAAAGCCTTGAAACACTTGGGTTTGTCGAAATGAAAAATCAGCGTTTGCTGATAAATTGACAGACCGGCTGCCACGGTTAAACCGGCGTAATATGGCCAACTCAATTGCTTCATCAGGCCGACTGTCATCAACAACACTAGGATGACGATTTGCAGTCCGCCGGTTATTTCCCGCACCCGCTTACCGAACAAAATGGCCGTGGATTTCACGCCGATTTTCAAATCATCGTCGATGTCCACCATCGCATACATCGTGTCGTAGACCAGCGCCCACAGCAGCACCGCTAGATACAGAATCCAGCCTACCAAGGGGATTTCGTTGGTTTGCGCGGCAAACGCCATCGGCACAGCAAACCCAAACGCCGCGCCCAGATAAGCCTGCGGCAAATGGGTAAAGCGCTTCATGAACGGATAACTGGCCGCCAGAAACGCGCCGATGAAGGACAAACCGATGGTGTACCCATTCAGCAGCAACACCAAACCAAAGGCAGTGAGACACAGCACCGCAAATACAATCAACGCTTCCTTAGGGCTGACTTTGCCGGCCGCGATAGGCCTTAGTTTGCAGCGATCAACATGCGGATCGAAATCCTTGTCGGCGTAATCGTTAATCACGCAACCCGCAGCGCGCATCAGCACCACGCCCGCAATGAACACGGTCAGCACCAAATTGTCCGGTCTACCGTCACCGGCAATCCACAAGGCCCATAATGTCGGCCACAGCAAAATGAAAATGCCGATGGGTTTATCAAAGCGGGCCAGTAGCCAGTATTGGTGGAGGCGGTCTTTTAGGTTAATCATTCGAAAAGCAATTCTTTTGGGAGAGCGATTGTCTGTTATTTAAGTTCGCGGCAAATTCAGGAAGATTGTTCCCAATCCGGCTGAGCTAGGGCAGATAAAGATTCTACAGACTCATATTCGGCCAGAGCTGCTTTTGCCACTGTGTGTAATCGAATTTGTCACGCTTAATCAGCATGATAAACCTCTCGGCATCAACCATGCCCAAGGTTGAAAAAATCGATTCGAATCCGCTATGGATGATTTCGGCGTCAGTTTTCATGAGTTGTCTTCAGCACATGATTTATTGATGTCGCGACACTTCTTAAGTTTCCAATCGTATTTTGCCCGTCGCATATTGATGTACCAGCGAAGAAATTAGCGTTTGATACGGGATACCAACATCTTGAGCCCGGTTTTTAATTAATGTCACATCGCCCAAACTAAGGCGAATAGTGACGTTTTTTGATTTTGATAGATATTCTTTAGCGGCCTGTTTTGCCAAAGCAATTTCTTCATCGGCATTGATGCTACGTACCAGTTGGTCATTTTCCAATGCGTTTAATATCGACATCTCTTCATCATCGAACATGGCTTTACCCTTTGTAACGTTTTTTGGCTTTGCGACTTGGAATGATGGTTTTAAGAAAGATGCCGTCTTCGTTCCGCAAAAATGGCACCAAATACACATAATCAAGCGCTTCAACGACATAAATTTTTTGTTGCGGATAGCGTATTTGATCGGGATGCTCAAATACATCGAGTATTTTTCCTGCATTGATTGCCGCGATAATCTCCTCAAAGCCGATGCCTCGACTTTGTTTGAGCAATTCATTTTTCTCTTGCCCACATGACATCATAGAACGCCAGTCTTATACATACATTGTATTGACGACATGGCCTAGTTGCCAGTTTTATCTCTAATCGTCTGAATAATCGAAGTCGTCGAATGCCCCTCGATAAACGACAAAATCTTCGCTTCGCCGCCGTTGGCCAGCACGCTTTCGTGGCCGGCGATGCTGGTTATGTCCGTATAGTCGCCGCCTTTGACCAGAATGTCCGGCAGTAATTGGTCGATGACTTCTTTCGGGGTGTCTTGCTCAAATTCCACCACCCAATCAACGCATTCCAGTGCGGCCAGCATTTCCATACGATGATCCAGTTTGTTGACCGGGCGCTCCGGGCCTTTCAGCCGTTGCACCGAGGCGTCACTGTTGACCAATACCACCAAGCGGTCGCCCAGGGTTTTGGCCTGTTGTAGATAGCGGACGTGGCCGGGATGCAGGATGTCGAAGCAGCCGTTGGTGGCGACGATTTTTTCGCCGTTTTGTTTGGCGGCGGCGCGCTCAGCCAGCAGGTCAGGTAGGCTGCAGACGCCTTTGTGATGGGCGCGTGGGCCTTGTAAGGCGTTAGCCAGTTCGTCGGTGTTGACGGTGGCGGTACCCATTTTGCCGACCACGATGCCGGCACCGATATTGGCGAGTTGCGTGGCTTCGGCCAGCGACTTTTTCGCGGCCAGACTGGCGGCTAGTACGGAGATCACCGTATCGCCGGCGCCGGTGACATCGAAAACCTCGCGGGCATGCGTTGGTAGATGTAAGGGTTCTTCATTCTTGCTGAGCAGGGTCATGCCGTTTTCGCCACGGGTGACCAGCAAGGCTTGAAGTTCTAGCTCGTTCAGCAAATTCATGCCGCGTTCGACGATTTTCTGTTGATCGGCACAGCGGCCCACTACTGCCTCAAATTCGCTGAGGTTGGGCGTAATCAGCGTGGCTTGCCGGTAAATCGAAAAATCGCTGCCTTTCGGATCGACCAGCACCGGCTTGTTCAGTTGTTTGGCCAAGCGGATGAATTGCTGCACCTGGCTCAAGGTGCCTTTACCGTAATCGGATAGCACAATGACTTGCGATTGCATCAATTCGGCATGGTATAGATGCAGTAACGCATCGCTATCGACATTGTTAAAACCGTCTTCAAAATCCAGCCGGATCAACTGCTGGTGCCGGCTCATCACCCGCAATTTAGTAATCGTCGGATAACCCGGCACCGCTTGAAACAGGCATAAAACCTTGGCCTGTTGCAGCAAAGCTTTCAACGCCGTCGCCGCTTCGTCTTCGCCGGTAAAACCCAGCAGCGATACTTTTGCACCCAGTGCGGCGATATTCAAAGCCACGTTACCGGCGCCGCCCGCCCGTTGTTCGTCTTGTTTGACGTGCACCACCGGCACCGGCGCTTCCGGGGAAATTCGTGAAGTGGCGCCGTGCCAGTAACGGTCCAGCATCAGGTCGCCGACCACCAGCACGCGGGCGGTTGAATAGTTGGGTAATTGCATGGCTTTGGGGGCTTATCCGTGATTCGAAGGGTGCTATTATAGCCGCAACCCGTCATGATTAAGGTGCAAACCATGAGCGTCAGAATCTACCACAACCCGCGTTGCGGCAAATCCCGCGACACTTTGAAACTATTGGAAGCGCAAGGCGTCACGCCGGACATTGTCGAATATCTTAAATCCCCGCCTACCGCCGCTGAACTGCAGGACATTCTGACCAAGCTCAACATCAAGCCGCGCGACTTAATGCGCACCAAAGAACCGGAATACAAAGACAACGGCCTGGACGATAAATCTTTAAGCGATGCGGACTTGATCGAAGCGATGATCAGAATTCCCAAATTGATCGAACGGCCCATCGTGTTGAAAGACGGTAAAGCCGCCATCGGCCGGCCGCCGGAAAACGTATTGGCCATACTCTGATGGCGAAAATCCTGATCCTGTATTACAGCCGCGACGGCAGTACCGCGCGCATGGCCCAGCAGATCGGCCGGGGCGTGGAATCGGTAACCGGAGCGGAAGCGGTGTTACGCACTGTGCCGGAAGTATCCGCGGTGTGCGAGAAAATCGCCGACAGCATCCCGGATGCCGGCGCACCTTATGCAAGCTTGCAAGACCTGGAAACCTGTGACGGCTTGGCGCTGGGTAGCCCTACGCATTTCGGCAATATGGCCGCCTCGTTAAAGCATTTTCTGGATGGCACCACCGCGTTGTGGTTTTCCGGTGCGTTGTCCGGCAAACCGGCCGGCGTATTTACGTCCACCGGCAGCATGCACGGCGGCCAGGAAACCACGCTGTTATCGATGATGCTGCCCTTGATGCATCATGGTATGTTGTTGATGAGCCTGCCTTGCAACGAAATCGCCCTGCGCGAGACGGTCAGCGGCGGCACGCCTTACGGACCCAGCCATGTCGCCGACACCGATGCTGAACTCACCGAGCACGAAAAACGCTTGTGCTGGGTGCTGGGGGAACGTCTAGCAAAAACGGCACTGGCCTTGCGAGCCAGCTAATCCGTTGAGCTTAGAATATCCCTAAGGCCTTAAGGCAGGCCTTGCCAAGTTCGACGCGCTTGGGCGCATCCGCAGCTTGGGTAATATCGATGTTCAAAGCAAAACTATACAGGTGTTGCCCATTCGAAACCCAGCCCACCCACCAGCCGATACCGGGGTTGGGCGCGTTTAACCAGCCGGTTTTGCCGTATAAAACCCGTTCGCCGCTTTGTTCGAGCATGGCGATTTCCCGGACTTTGGCCTGAACATCGGCAGAGAGCGGTAATTGATCCCGCGCCAAGCGGGCCAAAAATGCTGTCTGTTCCACCGCGCTGATTTGCAGCGGACCATCCAGCCAAAACCGATCGACTTTATCCCCTATATCGGCGTTACCGTAGCCCAGGTTGGCAACTCCCTCGCGCATCCGCTCGTGGCCGATGCGCCGCGCCAGTGCTTGATAAATCGGCACGTTGGATAGTTTGATAGCCTCGCGCAAGCCCATATCCCGTTCCCAGTCTTTGATCATTTGTGCTTGGCCGCAGTATGGCAACGGTTCGTCTACGCTACTGACCGCGCCTACCGACAAGCCGATCAAACTATTGGCAATCTTGAACGTCGAGGCCGGGATGAAGCGGGTTTCCGCGCGAAGTCGGTCGTGGCCGATTAGCCTATCCGCATCGACATCGTAGGCTACGAAAGTGCCATGCACGCCGGCTTCGCTGAACAGTGTGGCGAGCGCAGGACTATCCACCCATTCGATGGCGTTAACCCGGCCGGCAAGTAGTAACAGTAGAGTGGCGAATAGCGGTTTCATCAGGATTGTGCGTAGGCTAGTTTTAAGGTGTCTATGTCTATTTTGGTTATTTTCAGCATGGCCTGCATCACCCGTCCGGCTTTTACCGGGTCGGGATCGCTGATCAATTCCAAGCAGCACATTCGGCACGATCTGCCAAGTAACGCCAAATTTGTCTTCCAGCCAGGCGCATTGATTCTGCTTGCCGCCCGCGGATAGTTTTTCCCAATAGTGGTCCACTTCTGCTTGAGTTTCGCAGTGTACGACAAACGAAATTGCTGGGGAAAACGGTTGCATCGGGTACGTCGGGCCGCCGTTGAGCGCGGTAAATACTTGTCCGTCCAGCTCGAAATTGGCAGTCATCACGCTGCCTTTCGGTCCCGGTCCGGCGTCGCCGTAGCGGTTGACACTCAAGACTTTGGAGTCTTTAAAGATAGACAGGTAAAAATTCATCGCCTCTTCGGCTTGGTTGTCGAACCATAAAAACGGAGTGATTTTCGGCATGCTGTTTACTCGGTAAGTGATAAAAAGTGATGACCGGATTCCCGGCTTACAAGCCGGCTACCAGCTCGGCCAGTTGGTCGGTGGCCTTGCCCCAGCCTTCGTGAAAGCCCATTTCTTCGTGGGTTTTCCGGTCTGCCGCGCTCCAATGCAAAACGCGAGCGGTGTAGCGGGTTTTGCCGGCTTCAGGTGCAAACGTGACAATGCCGGTCATAAACGGTTTTTCAGACGGTTCCCAGGTACATGTGTAGGCATCGGTAAACACCAAACGCTCGTTTGGCACGACTTCAAGATAGATTCCTTGGTTTGGAAACTCCTGGCCGTCCGGGCTGCGCATCACGATGATGCTGGTGCCACCGGCTCTGACATCGAGTTCGGCAGATGCCATCGTCCAAGGCTTCGGACAAAACCACTGCTTGAGCAGCGCCGGTTCGGTCCAGGCTTTATAGAGTTTCTCGGGTGGCGCATCGATCAGGCGCGTCAGCATTAATTCACGCGATTCAGCTGTTTGTTCAGTTGGATTCATGGCTTTTCCTATGCAATTGAAATAGACAGTTACTTTTCGGCGATGGTCTTTAGCTTAGCTAAACCTTCCTCGAATTTGCCGCCTATCATTTTGTCCATGCTGAACACCAGGCTCATCACTTTAGATAGGAAGGGGCTGGGGCCGTATATGGCCTGAGTGACATGAGTAATACTGCCTTCAGCTTGCAACGTAAATTCCACGCTGTTCTCGGCTGGAAATGGCTTAATAAAAGTCAGCCGCAGCATCAGCTTTACGGGTGGATTGGTCTCCAGAATCTCCATGCGACCCTGGCCTATCTCCTTGTTGCCTTCCCATTCATAGACTGAGCCCGGCCCGCTGGCCGCGCCGCTGTATGAGCGCTTCATGCCCGGATCGACTTTCTCCCAAGCCGACCAGGTTTGCATATTGTGCAAATCGCTGATCAACGGAAAAATCTTATCCGGGGCCGCTTTGATGGTGATGGAGCGTTGTACGCGGAAGGTATCGGGTTTGCTTGCCGCATAGATCAGCAGCGCGACGACTATGATAACGAGAACGATAAGGATGGTTTTGATCATGGTCTGCTCCTAAAGCATGGTAAGTTCAATCGCCGGGCAAACCCGGAATCTCGATCAGCGGCCGCACTTCGACGGTACCTTTGCGTGCCATCGGAATCTGTTCGGCGATAGCGAGAGCCGCGTCCAGATCCGGGACGTCGACCAGATAGTAGCCGCCCAGTTGTTCGCGGGTTTCCGCGAACGGGCCATCGGTGATGAAGCGTTTGCCGTCGCGCACCCGCACGCTGGTCGCCATGGCTGTGGGGTGTAACGGGCTGGCGGCCAGATATTGGCCGTTGGCTTTGAGCTTGTGCGCGAGTTGGGTGGATTCGGCATAACAAGCTTGCCGGTCGGCTTCGTCCAGGCTGTGTTCTTCGAGATAAATCAGTAGCATATATTTCATCGCTTTCTCCGTTAGTGCTGGGATACCGCATCCGGTGCCATGTAGACCAGTTCCCAGATATGGCCATCCAAATCCTGAAAACCGTGCGCATACATAAAGCCGTGGTCTTGCGGCTGGTTATAAGTGCTGCCGCCGGCTGCAACCGCCTTACTTACCATGTCGTACACCGCCTCGCGACTTTGGCAGGATAAGCAGATCAGTACTTCCGTGCTTTTCGTGGCGTCGCAAATGCTGTTGGGCGTAAACGTGCGGAACTTGTCTTCCGTCAACAGCATGACGAAGATGTTCTCGCTGAAGATCATGCAGGTCGCGGTCTCATCGGTAAATTGCGCGTTGAAGGTGTAGCCCAGCGCGGTAAAAAACGCCACGGATTGATCGAGATGTTTTACCGCTAGATTGATGAATATTTGATTGTTCATATTGCTTCCTTTAAAGGTGCGAGGATGCCGAAATCGGCCGATTTAAGGTTTACCGGCTGTTGCCTGAGCGGCGAAGAAAGCCTCCATTCTGCCCTGAAATTCGCTGGGGTCGACGTCTTCGATGTGCGTGGCGATCAGCCATTTATGACCAAACGGGTCGGTCAGCGCGCCCATTCGGTCGCCCCAGAACTGGTCGGTGGGTGGCATGATTTCTGTTGCGCCGGCTTGTATGGCGGCGGCGAACACCGCATCGGTATCGGTGACATAAAGGTGCAGTTTCACCGGCGTACCGCCCAGTGCCTGCGGCGAAATATCGCTGCAATTCGGATTCTCGTCGGCCAGCATGAAATGCGAATCGCCGATTTTAAATTCGGCGTGGGCGATAAGTTCGCCGGGCGCGTTGAGGCGCATTAGCTCGGTGGCGGCAAAGGCTTTTGCATAAAATTCCAATGCCGCCGCCGCGCCGCGCACAACTAGGTAAGGAGTTAAGGTGTGGTGACCGTCGGGGATAGGTTTGATGTTGTTCATGGCTGTGCTCCTGGTTTAAGGTTTGTCGTGGAAAAAAGATTGCTTACATCTGTTGTCGAACCGCGAATGCCGAAATCGACAAGCCGCGGAAATTTTTTCCACTAGTTGGCAAACTTGCCGGCTAACGCAAATTGTCCGGTTCCAAAAAACCCAACGCTTGCAGCGTTTGCCGGTCTTCGGCTATCGGCCGCACTTCCACGCAACCGTGTTTTGCCCCTGGAATGCGCGCGGCCACCTGGATAGCCTCGTTTAAATCGTTAGCCTCGATCAGATAATAGCCGCCGAATTGTTCCTTGGTTTCCGCGAACGGGCCGTCGGTGATGCTGACTTTACCGCCGCGCACCCGCAGCGTGATGGCCGCATTGGCCGGCAGCAGCCGATTGCAGCTCAGGTAATGGCCGCTGTTGCGGATAGCTTGGGTAAATTCGGCGTATTCGTCAAAGTGTTTGGCCGCGGTCTCATCGGTCATCTGTTCCATCACGGTTTCGGCGCAAATCAGGCATAGGTATTTCATGGTCAACTCCTGGGTTAAAAATAATGTTCGCACTGAGTAGTCGTCCGGCGCCGGGCATATTCGACAATTGGAACGTTTTTATCGTTGAAACAGGCTATCGAAAGTGGTGTCGATGCATGGCGACAATTTCCAGTGCTTGCCCTGAGCCGAAGCCGGCTGTCGCTTACCATTGAAAGATCGACCTCAATTTTTCGCAACCTAACCGGAGATCAATGATGACGCTTTGCCCTTGCGGCTCCAAACTGGATTATGTCGAATGCTGAGGCCCGATTATCGACGGTGCGCCGGCGCCCACCACCGAAGCCTTGATGCGTTCGCGCTACACGGCTTTCGTACAACGCAAGCTGGACCATGTCGAACGCACCCATGCGCCGGAAATCAAAGAGGATTTTAATCGGGCTGAAGCCGAGCGGATGGCGGAAGAATGCGAGTGGCGCAGCCTGGAAATTCGCAACGCCACGGAAATGGCGAATGGCTATATGTCACCAGCGGGGCGCCACGATAAAACTAGCCAACCGGAAAGAATTGGCGGCGCCGGTATTTGCCGACAAGAAAATCTTGTCTCGCGAGGATTTTGATGCAGAAAGGCAGGCCTTGGAGGAACAGATCCCGCAGATTCGCCGCTATGTGGACTATATGTTGAAGTACACGCCACAGCTGGTCGATAGTCTGGTCAAAGTGTCGCTTAAACCCAAAGGCGGACAAGTGGTGACCAGCCTGTCGTCATTCTTGACCGCGATTCGCCACCCCAATGCCCAACAGCAACTAGCGGTTTTGAAAGGTTATGTAGAAAAAATCGCATCGGAACCGGGCCTGGCGGAATTTCATCGCCATCACATTTCCGAGGTCAAAGAAATGCAGTATTTATCTCAGCTAGCCGGATAACTATTCTACGATTGCCGGTTGTCACAACTCAGTGCATTTTGCTTTAGTGTTCCAAAACAAACCGCGCATCCAATTCCCGCAGAAACTGAAACGTATCCAGGCAAGGCACACCGAATTGCAGGCAAATGTTGGGAACTTTGACTTTCTTAGTGTTCGGCGCCAGAAAGGCTTCGTGGGTGACCACCGTTGCCCCAAGGGTTTTAGCTTTGGCGATGAGCCAGGGATCGGCTTTTGCTAAGAAGTTGTCGCGGTTGCCGGGGTTATAGTCGCCGGCTGCGACACTTTGAACAATTTCGGAAAACACCGACTGGGTTTCGGTGTCGTCGTTGTTGATGAAGTGTTCTGAGCGCGCCTTGGCCCATGCGGCTAGTTCGTCGTGACCGTCTTTAAGTTCCTTGCCTATCATCTGAACACTGGCGACCAAACCCGCTTGAAATTGCCTATCCAGCCAATCCCAATAAGCCGGACAGATGTCCATGCCGTAATAGAAATTCTTGGCTTGTATGTAGGTATTGGCATCGAGAAGATATTTCAAACGCCCAACTCCTTGGCAAAGGTGGCGATTTTGTCGGGTTTGATACCACCCAATAACTGGCTGGCTTCACGGAGTAAAAGTTGGCCGCTGAGAGCCTCACTGACGACCGCGCGGGAAAAACGCTGGCTAATCTGGGCTTTTTTGGTACGGTAATAACCGGGGCCGCCGTTATCGTCGCGATCCTTATAAGTCGCTTGCTGGGTGTTGATATAACGCTGGTATTCGTCCTGAGTTATGTAGTTTAAAGCCAGTGCGCGGCGCGCCAAGGTCCACGTACTGACGTGGAAATGCGATTCCAAAGTCGGCAAATTGGACTGCCAGTTGTCCAGATCATGCCTCCATATGGTCTGAAATTCAGTGGCCGGGACTAAAAACTCGGCGGCTACCGCATTACAAAGAATCTCTTCTGCCCGATGGGTTTGCGTGCTAGCGTCGGAAATGCCAGACTGGCCGATCCAGATATGGCAGAGTTCGTGGATCAGGGTGAACAGCCGTGCACCCAAGGCATCTGCATGGTTGACGAAAATGATCGGCGCGTAATCGTCAGCAATTGCAAAACCTCGAAACTCTTCGACGCGCAATGGTCGCGTGTAGTGACCCAAATCGCTTTGGCGCATCACCAACACCCCTACAGACTCGATACGGTTGACCAGATCACGGTAATAATCTTCCCAGCTGCCGCGTTGCGGGTGATTGCCGACGCCGAGCGCGGTGCGAATGTCGCGCACGATGGCGGTTACCCCATCTTTGACGGCAAAACGGCCAACGATAGGATTTGGACCGACAAGATGCTGTTGCAAATAGTCTTTGTACCATTCCTGGCGCTGTTGCATCAGCTTGATCAGATCGAGCAATTCCGCACTGAGTCTACGGTTGATTTGGCCTTCGATCGTTCTTAAATCGGGAATAGGCAATTCGTCGATTGGCGGCTGGGCAAGGAACAAATAGCCGAATGGGATATGTGCTTTTTCAGCGTAAGTCATAGCTTGCTTGAAGGTCAACGGCTGGTAGCCGGATTCCCATGCGCTGAGTTTATCTAGGCTGACACCGCATTTTCGCGCAAATTCAGACACGGCAATGCCGGAGCGCTCGCGCGCCCAGGTCAGCATGGTAGTGTTGATGTTGGCGGTAGTCATAAGTCTATTTTTTTCTTCCAACTATTCGATCATTAAAACATTTATAGCAACTTGTCGATACCGAGTGCTGCGATTCGTTTTGTATTGATTCCGCTGTGCCAACGCGGCGAGATTGGCAGGCCTCATTATAGGCAATACTTTGAACCTAAGCGCATGAATTACAAATAGTAATTATTTCTTCCTAATGAGATTGTCTGAGCTCTACTTGTTTGATCCACGGGCAATTAGCCGACGCCCTCGATTCCACTACCGCTGCATCAAGGCTACAATGGCTCGACTTCAATCGACGCAATTTCGTGGCGGGTGGCACCTATTTTTACGTCGGGTGGGCTTTGGCCGAACTTGTTCTATCAGAAAGATGGGGCGCGAAACTTTTCATTTTTGGTATCAATAAGCGGGTATGGCGCGCGACTAAAACAATGAGATACCGCTTTAAAATCAATTGCCCATTTTTCACTAATTCTGTTACTCGACACGGATTTCCTGCAATCTGCGCGCCAAAAAACGCCGTTCAGGTTCCTGCCGCGCCAAAGCCAGGGCTTGTTCGTAAGCTGCGATAGCTTCGTCGGTTCTGCCCAGACGCCGGTACAAATCTGCTCGGGCCGCGTGCGCAAGGTGATAATCGCTAAGGTCGCCGTTCTGTAAAATCGCATCGATCAAAGCCAGCCCGGCTGCCGGTCCATCCCGCATCGCTACCGCGACGGCCCGGTTTAATTCGATCACCGGCGAAGCAGCGATGCGCAACAAGACGTCGTAGAGTGCGACGATTTGCGGCCAGTCCGTGGCGGCGGCATGGCTGGCGTTAGCGTGCAGCGCAGCGATAGCGGCTTGCACGGTATAAGGGCCAAAGCGCCGCGATCCTAAGGCTTTCTTTACCAGCGCCGAGCCTTCCTCTATGCGTTTCCTATCCCACAAGCTGCGGTCTTGGTCGTCCAACAAAATCAGTTCGCCGTCGGCGCCGGCTCTGGCGGCGCGGCGCGATTCGTGTAACAGCATCAACGCCAACAAACCTTGCGCTTCCGGCTCCGGTAGTAATTCGACCAGTAAGCGTCCCAAGCGTATCGCTTCTTCCGATAAATCGTGCCGGGTTAGCGCGTCGCCGGACGAAGCGGAGTAACCTTCGTTGAACACCAGATAAATTACCCGTAACACGGAATCCAAGCGTTGTGGTAGCTCGGCCGGCGCAGGCACTTGATAGGGAATCTTGGCATCACGGATCTTGGTTTTAGCGCGGACGATGCGTTGGGCCAGCGTCGGTGTCGGCGTCAGAAAGGCGCGGGCGATTTCCTCCGTCGCCAAGCCGCAGACTTCGCGTAGCGTCAATGCGACTTGGGCATCCGGGGATAATGCCGGGTGGCAACAAGTAAAGATCAGCCGCAGGCGGTCGTCTTCCAAGCCTTCGTCATCGGTGTCGCCGTGTTCGCTGGCTGGATCCGCCAAGGTATCGGCATCTTCCAGCACGTCGAAGCGGGCTTGCCGGCGCAGGCCGTCTATGGCCTTGAAGCGGCCGGCCGACACCAACCAGGCGCGTGGATTGGCTGGTAAGCCGTCGCGCGGCCATTGTTCGAGCGCGGCGCGAAAGGCATCGTGCAACGCTTCCTCGGCCACATCGAAATCGCCGAGCAGCCGAATCAAGGTGGCCAGCACATGGCGGGATTCGCTTTGGTAGATGGCGTCGATTTTTTCGCGCACTGTCGTTTCGCCTCCGTCGGCTTTCAGCCTTGTGCACTCAAGCTACGCATCACTTCATGCCAGCCGGCTTCGGCTTCGGCGCCGACTTGCGCGAATACCGTTTGCAGCTGTTGCATCTGGGTGCCGGTCAGTTGCGCTTCCAATTCCGCGCCGTCCGGCGTTAAGCTGAGTTCGCGTACCCGCTTGTCATGCGCGGCCGTGTCTATCATGACCAGCTGCATGTCCATTAACTGCCGCAATGGTGCGTTCAAAGCTTGTTTACTAACGCTGAGCATGCCCAGCAGCGCGTTCACGGAAATCCGCGGGTTGCGGCCGACGAAATACAAGATCCGGTGATGTACTCTCCCAAGCCCGCGCTCGGCCAGGATGCGGTCCGGCTGTATGGTAAAGGCGCGATAGCCGAAGTAAAACTGCTCGATCGCCAGGCGCAACGCGGCTTCGCGCCTTTCCGGCGTCGGCATTTCATCAATCGGGGGAGTATCGATAGCGGCTATTTGGTCAACCATGTTGACATTATAGGCAGGCAGCCGTTAGCATGGCTATAGGTCAACTTTATTGACATTTATCAGCGCTCGCCATGAACTCATTTTTACTGCAACATCCTATCCGCTTTTCCACTCGTACCCAAGACCTGCATCCGTCGCCGATCCGCGAAATCCTGGCTGTTGTCGACCGACCCGGCATGATTTCCTTTGCCGGCGGCTTACCATCGTTGGAAAGTTTTCCGCAATTCAACCTGCAAGCCATGCCGCAGCACATGCTGCAATACGGTGCCAGCGAAGGCGAAGCGGAACTGCGCGAGCGGATTGCCGAAGACATGCAAAGCTTGGGCGTCCAATGTTCGGCTGAACAAGTGTTGATTCTGTCAGGGTCACAGCAAGGCATCGATTTGGTCGCCAAACTGTTCATCGATCCCGGTACGCCGGTAGCCGTGGAAGCGCCGACCTATCTGGCGGCATTGCAGGTGTTTCGCTTTTTCGGCGCCCGTTTTGTTCCTTACGATGCCGGGGTTACCGGTCTGGGTACTTTTGAGCGGGAAAAGCCGGCGTTTGCCTATGCAATTCCGACGTTCCAGAACCCCAGTGGCCGTTGCTTGGATGCATCGGCACGTGCCGCCTTGGCCGCAGCCTGCGATGCGGCGAATATTCCTTTGTTCGAGGACGACCCTTACCGTGATTTGGTGTATGACGACTGCGAGCGCACGCCGGTGTGTGCTCAGTTGCGGCACGCGCCGTGGATTTACCAGGGATCGTTTTCGAAAAGTCTGGCGCCGGGCTTGCGCCTGGGTTATCTGGTGGCGTCGCCGGAATTAATGCCTTTTTTGACCCGGCTGAAGCAGGCTGCCGATTTACACAGCAATCGCATCAGCCAATGGTTGGTGCTGCAACAGCTGAACGATCAAGATCGCAGCCAGCAGCTAGTGGAACTGGCCGGACATTATCGCCAGCGCCGCGATGCGTTTGAAGCCGCGCTACGCCGGCATTTTTCCGATCTGGCCGTTTGGCAAACGCCGCCCGGTGGCTTATTTTTCTGGCTGACGCTGAACCGTCAAATCGACACTCGCAAGCTGTTGCCCAAGGCTATCGAAGCCAGCGTGGCCTTTATGCCCGGCGAGCCATTCATGCCGGTGGATGTGCAGGCCTGCGGCCAGCTGCGTCTGAATTTCAGTCACGCCGACGCTGGACAGGCCGAGCTCGGTTTGCGGATTTTGGCAGGCTTAGTTAGGGAGTTTGGTTGAGTTAGCGTTGCAGCCGCGCCAAATTATGCAGGCCTACGGTGGGCGCGGCGCCGAAGGTCTTACGAAATTCGTGGCTGAAATGGGCGGAATCGGAAAATCCGCTGGCATGGGCGGCGGTCGTGAAGTTGTGGCCCTTGATCACTTGTTGTATGGCCTGCCGCATTCGATTCCAGCTGCGATAACGGCGAAACGGCACACCGATCTGCTGGGAGAACAGATGCTGAAACCGGGACGGCGACAGTCCGACATGGGCGGCCAGCGTCATAATCGAGGTCAGGTCGTCACCGTGCGCGAATAAAAATTCAACGATTTCGCCGATGCGTGGGTCTAAGCTGTCGGCTTGAGACCGGCGTTTCGAAAAATCCAGCAAATCGGCTAAGGGCTGCGCGCTCCAATGCGGATCGTAACGAGCCTCGTACAGATCGCGCATGAAGGCGATTTCACCGCCGTAACCCACCAAAGCGCCGTTGACCGAGCGGGTGTTGCTGGTCAAGGGCAGTAGTGCTTCGACGCCGGCAATGGTCGGTTCGATGTAAAACACCGCCAGCGGATCGCCGCCCACATCCAGCTCGTGCCACACACCGGCCGGAATCACCGCAGTACGGCAAGACAGCCAATCGCTACCCGCTATTTTCAAACGAAACTTGCCATACAGTCCGGCCAGAAACACCGGGGCACCGTGTTGATGGTTGGCGTTGTAATACAGCGGGCCGCAAAAAAACGTGCGGCCGCCGCTGATGTCCCACAACGCATCGAAAGGGACGGCGGTAGCACGTTCATACAAGCCTGGTGTATTAGTCATCGTTTAAGCTCCCTGTCGCGTCCGGCTCGCCGGCAGTTTGCCAGGCAGTCTAGTCAATGCACAGGTTGTTGGCAACGGGCTTGGGGCGTTTGCCTTAACCGGCATTCAATCAGCGGGGCTAAGCTCCCCATTACTTTGAGGATAATCATGAGCAAGCAAACATTTCCACCCGAACCGATGGCCAACGTATTCCTACTGGCGTTTGCCATATTCTGCCTGGCGATAGCCTTGGGCATCGCCTGGGTATTGGGTTTTACGCTGTTTTTTCCCGACGGCGCATTGGCCGGCCATTTGGTCGAACGAGCGGACGTTATCCGCGCCCACATTGATTACCTGATGATGGCGCAATTTCTGTTCATTTTCTTTTTATTGTTCCGGCAATACGCCATCGCTCCGCCGGCATGGGTTGTGGCGGCTTGTTGCTTTGGGGCATTTTTCAACCCGCTGTCGTTTTTACTAAGAGGCTTGTCGGCCAAGCCGGCGGCCTCCGCTTTACCGGTCGAACCGCACTTCCCGATTCAGGCCGGCGTCAGTTTTACCCTGACCACGGTCGGTTTTCTAACGGCAGCGATTTTGGTGGCCCGAGCGGCCTGGAAGTCGAGATCGGAACAGGATTAACCCAAATCGTTTGGAGGCGCTTGGGCAGCTAGACAAACCGACTGACAGAGGTTGAGCGTTGGAATATTCTTTGATTAGTTTGGGTCTTAGGTTATCTTTGCAAACAACACCGAGCCAAAATGTTTATTTCAGCGAAAGCGATAGTCTGGAAAACGCAGTAATAAGGAGTTATCCGGCAGATGGCTGGGATTATAAGACAAACGATGTCGTGCTCTTTTCAAGCGTTCCTGCTGAGTTGACCTTTAATTCGAACGTTGGGCGTAACCATAACTTATCCTGCTATGTGCATAGACTCGATCACTTCATTCCTATCTTCCGCGGGAACCGCTGGCTGGCAATTTTTGAACTCAAACATCGTCATAGCATTTGTCGGTGGTTTAACCGGCGCTATTGGTGGTGCCCTTGGTGCACAGCGCATTGTTGAGCGTTCACGGAAGCTAGAAGAAAGTCTAAAGGAGCTTCGATACACAAACGCCGCGATTATGGTCGCCCATACGATTTGCAATGCGGCACTCGCACTAAAGAAGCAGCATGTTCGACCAATGCATGATGCATTTCTACAGCTGAGGGGAGATTTGGAGGCATTTAAGGACAAACGGAATGCCAAGCAAATTGCATCGGATGTTGAGTTCCATCTCCAAATGGATATGCGCACTTACCCGGCTCCAATTTTGCCGGTTGAAACTTTGAAGCACTTAGTGTTCCAGGAACTCTCCGCAGTCGGCAGGCCATTGGCTCTCGTTGCAGTAATCGAGCAGTCCCTAATCGGTTTGAGTGGTGCAATAGCGAAGCGTGATCAACTTGTCCAAAAATTTGCATCGGGCGAAATTCCTGAGAACAACTACGCGCACTACTATTTCGGTCTACCTCTTCCGGGTGGTCATTTGAACCAGGAGTACCCGGATCTTGTTGAGGCCATATATAGCTATACCGATGATCTATCATACTTTAGCTATCAGCTTTGCAATGACCTCATGAAACATGGAGCCAAGGTAAGAGCAGCCCTTACCAAGAAGCCGTCGAAACAATTGCCAAACGTAAGTGAGGCTGATTTTTCCGGGCCGCTAAAGTCAGGACTTTTGCCACCGGACTCACAATACAGCGACTGGGTGAACGCTTTCGTCGAAAGGCCTGAAAAGTGACGCCCATCCAATCGGACGCATATTTTTTGTCGTTCCTCCGTTACGCTTCGCTAATCTGAGCTACTCGGGCTGTCGTCACCCCAACTCACGTTCTGTTCGCCGGCCACACCGAATAATCGAGTTGATGAGTTAGTAGTGCAAGAACTTAAATCGTCGGGCCGCTTATAAGGGTCGCTTTTGATTTTTACCAAAAATGGATACGGTATCCGCCATGAACAATATCTCTATTACCGATATTCTCGAGCTTCCGTTGCAGGAACGCATTCAGCTAGTTGAGCTTATTTGGGACAGCGTCGCCGCAGTGCCTGAAGCTGTGGAAGTATCGCCGGCGCTTAAAGCCGAACTGGAACGACGCATGACTGAGTTTGAGCGGAATCCAGAGTCCGGCTATTCCTGGGATCAAGTAAAATCGTGTCTTAAAGATGGCTCATGGCGTACCGCCTGAAATTTTCCGCACGCGCTTTACGTGAAACGGGCGAAGCCCAAGAATAAAACCAATCCCCCTTTGACAAAGTCCATAAATAGACTTATTTTAAACCAAAGTTTAGATAAGTTGTTTGGAGGACTTATGTTGTCTACCGCTCATGCGCAATTACCCGCCGATAGCGCGCTGGTCGCCAGCGCGGCATTACGGACCTTTTTTAATATCGCCGATGCTTGGCGTTTGAACGTCGAGCAGGCCATGGTGTTACTGGGGCTGGATTCGCGCAGCACGTATTTTAAATGGAAGAAGAACCCGGAAAGCGCCAGTCTTAACGCCGATAAACTGGAAAGGCTGTCTTACATCTTTGGGATTTACAAAGCCTTGCAGATTTTACTGCCCAAGCCGGAAGCGGCGGATGGTTGGTTGCATCAGCCTAATCAGGCCGCGCTGTTTTCCGGGCAATCCGCTTTGCAACGCATGCTGTCCGGGCGGGTGGCGGATTTGTATGTGGTGCGCCAATATCTCGATGCGCAGTGCGGTTGGGCCTGATGTTGCCTGCAAAAATCAGTAAGGTGGATTGGCGACCCTGCTGGCGCTTGGTGCCCAGCCGGTTTCCGCCTACGGGTTTATTCGACAGAGTGGCCGACCCGGCCGATCTGGACGTGGTGTTCGCCATTGAAGCGCTGACTAACGACAGGCTGCGCGACGAAGCCGGCGAAATTAGATTGGTCGCGGCGGCGGATCGGATTGCCGGGCCGGGGACCACGCCTATCATGGCTGCCTTCACTCATCTCAATCCAGAAGGCAGCCGGTTTTGCGACGGCAGTTACGGAGTGTATTACGCCGCTAAGGACATTGATACCGCGATTGCCGAAACCCGTTTTCATCGCAACCGGTTTATGGCCGCGACCCAACAAGCGCCGATTGACATCGACATGCGCAGCTATGCCTCGGATTTAAATGCCGATTTGCACGACATTCGCGGCCGGCAAACCGAATTACCGGAAATTTACGACGCCGACACCGGCAATTACGCCGCCGCGCAGGCCTGGGCCAGGCAGTTACGCGCGGACGGTGCGGACGGTGTCGTCTATTCCAGCGTCCGAGCCGCCGGCGGCGAATGTGTGGCGGTGTTTAGACCGCGTTTGCTGGCGCCAGTCAAGCAAGGCGCGCATTACTGTTATGTGTGGGACGGCCGGCAAATCAGCGCAGTTTATAAAAAAGAACTTTACCAGCCCGGGGTTTAACGGATAGCCATGCTCGACTTGCCAGCACCCAGCCAAGAAAACGATTTTTACGAAACCCATATCCAATTGCTGTTGCACAGCTATCAGCAATTACTGGGCAAGCCGTTGTTGGAAAAGTCCGCAAGCTTATCGCTGGGCCGGCAAGTCTATGAAGTCGATTTCGCCCTGCTATCGCATAACACCGCCGCCGATCCTTTGTTCAATTACGCTAATCAAACCGCGCAGAATTTATTCGAGCTAAGTTGGCCGGAATTTATCGGCATGCCGTCGCGCTTTTCGGCAGAACCGGTCAACCGCGAGGAACGGGAGCGCTTGTTGAATCAAGTCACCAGCCGGGGTTATATCGACAACTATTCCGGCATACGTATCGCCAAATCCGGCCAGCGCTTTTTGATCGAGCGCGCGGTAGTGTGGAATGTCCACGATAGCGCGCAACGCTATGTTGGTCAGGCGGCTTGTTTTAGCGACTGGCGCTTGTTACCCTGAGTCTGACCCTTTCGATCCACTCACTGTCTGCGAGAAATTTATGCTGAAAATATCCTTAAAACATAGCGGCCGCTTAGGCTGCGGATTGTTGCTAATGCTGGCCAGCTCGGCGCGGGCCGATGAAGTGGGTTGCGTAACCACGGCCTGGAAATTGATCGGCGCCAATCACAAGGTCTGTGTCGATGCGTTTGAAGATCCGAAAATCCCTAACGTGATTTGCCATATCAGCCAGGCCAGATCGGGGGGGATTTCCGGCGGCTTGGGTCTGTCGGAAGATCCGTCGGAATTTTCGCTGGCTTGCCGGCAAACCGGGCCGATCACATTGCCGGCTAAACTGAGCACGGAAGAAACCGTGTTTTCGGAAAGCACCTCGCTGTTTTTCAAGTCCACCAACATTACCCGTTTATGGGATGCCAAGCACAACACCCTGGTATATCTGGCGATCAGCCGCAAAGTGATCGAGGGTGCGCCGGCCAACAGTGTATCGACGGTGCCGGTGATGCCTTGGGGTAAATAGGGCGTTGATTAATGCTATCGCAGGTCCAAAGGCTGGTCGGCAACCGGTTTAATCCATTTCAATAAGGTTTCGTAAAGCGTGGCCGGTAGAATCGGTTTGCCGATGAAGTCGTTCATGCCGGCGGCCAGGCAGTGTTGATGATCGCCGTGCATCACGTTGGCGGTCATCGCAATGACGGGTAGGTCGCGGCAAGCCGGGATTTGCCGTAACAGCCGGGTGGCTTGATAGCCGTCCATCACCGGCATTTGTACATCCATCAGCACACAGTCGTAGTCGTTACGCCGCAACTTTTCCAAGGCCAGTTCGCCGTTTTCGGCAATATCCACCGCTAATTGCGCTTGTTCCAATAGCTCGATGGCGACGATGCGGTTGATTTCGTTATCTTCCACCAGCAACACCCGCCGCCCCTGCAGCCGCGCCAATTTACCGATGTCTATGCTGGTACGGTGACGGCGGATTTGGAAATTACGGATGGTATTCAAATCGGTGGCGCCCAGCAGCACATTAAAGGTAAAGGTGGAGCCGACGCCGGGTTCGCTGCTGACCTCTATCGTCCCGCCCATTTGTTCGATCAGCTGCTTAGATATGATCAAGCCCAGGCCGGTACCGCCGTAGTTGCGGGTCACGCTGCTGTCGCCCTGGCTAAAAGCCTGGAACAATTTGGTTTGCTGTTCGGCGGTGATGCCGATGCCGGTGTCGCTGATGGCAAATTGCAGACGCACCGAGTGCGCATCGCGGCTGATTTCGTTGAAACTGACGGTTATCTCGCCGTGCTCGGTAAACTTGATGGCGTTACCGATGAGATTGATTAACACCTGCCGCAGCCTTTGCGGATCGCCGATTACCGCGTGATACTCGCCGACCGGCGGCCTGATCAGTTGAATCCCCTTATTCGCGCTGAGTTGCAGCATGGTGGAAAACACATGCTCCAGCATCTCTTCCAGCAGAAAGGGTATGGTCTCCATCTGCATTTTGCCGGCTTCCATTTTGGAGAAATCCAGAATGTCGCCGATCAGTGTCATCAAGGACTGCGCGGACGACTCGACCCGTTTCAGATATTCGCGTTGTTTAAAGCTCAGTTCGCTATTCAGGCACAGTTCCACCAAGCCGACAATCGCGTTCATCGGCGTGCGGATTTCATGGCTCATATTGGCCAGGAACTGGCCCTTGGCCTGATTGGCGGATTCCGCCTCCCGCTTGGCGAGCTCAAGCTCCTGCGTGCGGCTTCGCACCTGGCTTTCCAAGTCGGTCTCGTGCGCCTGGATTTGCGCCAGCATATTGTTAAAGGCTTCGGCCAAATCGCTGATTTCGTCGTTACCGGCATAATCCGAGCGCCGGCTGTAATCGTGGTCTTTTTCGATTTGCCGCGCGGTATTGGCCAATTTCAACAGCGGGCCTAAAAACGAACGTTGCAAGCGCTGCACATACAAGGCCACCACGCTCAAGGCGATCAAAATAATGCCGGTGTTAATCAGGGTATTGAACAGCAAGGAGTGGTAGGCGCGTTTCAGATCGGCAACCAGGGTAATGTGGCCGACAATCTGTTTATTTTTATGCAAAATCGGCTGCGTGATCTGCCGGGTTTTCGACAGCCAGGCCGGCCACCAGCCGTGCCAATTGCTTGCCGGTTTTGCGTAACGGACCAGCGTGACGCCGCTGGGGGTTTGGATTTGCCCGGCGATGATGTCCGGATCGTGGGCCAGCGCATCCAATATTTCCTGGGCGGTTTGATTATCGTCGAACAACAAGGCAAAGCTGCTGTTTTGACCGATCATATTCGCGGTCAAGGTCAATTTTTGCCCAATGTTCTGCTGCAAAGCCGAATATTCCCGAATCGACAGCGACACCGTCGCTACCATCAGGCTTAACATCACCATCACTCGCAGGATTTTACCCAGCTTGCGGCTGATGGAAATGCGAGGATTTGTTGACGCTGTCATTCTATTATTTCGGCCATCCGCAGTAATTTCGAACTCAGCTTTAAATCGGCTGATTTCACCGCGGCTAAATTTACCACCAGTTTTAACCTGTTGTCGCGCAACGTAAATTGCACCATACCCCCGTGGTTAGCAAAGTTTTCCACGTCGCCGACCAACAACACATGATGTTGCCGGGCTTGCTCGGCTAATACCGGCGTTAATCCGACTAGGTCGCTTAGAAACAAGATGCTGCATTGGGTGATGTCGGGGGCGTCGGCCAAATTGACATGCACCGCATTACCGTTGATTTGTTGGCCTTCCAAAACCGGCAAGTAGGCGCGTAACAGGCTGCGGCCTTGCAAACAAATCGTCACCGGCGCAGCGCTGGGCCACTGAGCCAGCTCGGCGAAATGAAACAGATAGGCAGTCTTTAATTGAAACTCCCGGCTTTGGCTATTTTCCTCCGCGCGCGCGAAACCGGCGAACCAAACGCAGACACTGAGTAGCAAAAGGGTGTGCAGACGCATCGGCGCAATAACCTGTCTTAAAAATGCCAGGAGATTTGCGCCAGATAGCCGCGTTGAATCTGGCTGGCGACCGGTATGTACAGCACGTCGCTGAATTCAGGATGTTGATCATCCAGCAGATTTTGCCCGCTTATCGATAACTCCAGATTTTTGTGCGGATGCCAGCCCAGGCGTAAGTCCAGCGAGATATAGGCCGGAATGCTGCGTCTATCGATATACACTTCATCGACATAGCGGGCCCAGGCATCCAGTTCGATTTCGCTGGTCAGGTTGTATAAAGAGCGCAGTGAGAGATTGTGTTGCGGATTGAAATGTTCTTCGGTGAGTGGATCGCGAAACCAGGGCTGGTTTTTATCGTAATTGACCGAGAATTGGTTGGCGCTGTAAGAGGCTTGTAGCCGCCAATCGTGGTTTACCCGGTAATTGAGCGCCAACTCCAGGCCGTAACTGTCCACTTGCCGGTAATTGGCCACAGTGGCCTGCTTGATGTTGCCGTACGTTGGGTTGTTATAGGTCACACTGGTAAATTTAGTGCCTTGCATCCGGTCATAGATGTTGTAAAACAAGGCGCTGTCGATATCCAGACTAGTGGAAACTTGCCAACGCCAGCCCAATTCGTAGGCCAGCAAGTTTTCCGTGAGCATGTCCGGGTTGGCTTTGGCTTCGAAAAATCGGTTGGTATCCGGGATTTGTTTGAATAAACGAATGCTGTGTTGCGCCCTATTCGGCAGGACCACGGCGCGCGACACCGCGGCCCACAGGCTGTGCTGTTTGTTGGGTGTCCACAGCAGCCGGGCGTTGGGCTCGGTTTCCCAGCCGGTGAAGGTGAAATGCTCCACCCGGTTGCCCAGCGTTAGGGTCAGGTCGTCGGTCAAGCCGATTTGATCCTGTAAAAATACCCCGACATTGTGCTGCGTTAATTGCTCGGGTTCGAAACCCAGGGTCAGCGTGTTATCGAAACTATCGGAGATATTTTGATAGTTCACCCCCCACATCAGTTTGTGGTTGTCGATGATGGCCGGCAGGGTGTGTTGAAAGTCCAAATCGTAATGCGAGCGGCTCATCCGATTCATCGCCAATTGCCATTCGGTTTGGGTAAACGCCATATTCAGTCGCCAGTCGTGGCCGCTGTCGGTGCGATGAGACCAATTGCCCTGCAAACTGCCGGTCACGCCGTCCCTGCCGAAATCGTCGTTTTGCCACAGCGGCGCGGTCGTCGAGGTTTTGCCGATATAGTAGCCGCCCAGCCGGTAACGGGAGACGTTGGCTTCCAGCATCAATTTATCCTGGGCGCTGAGCTGGCTGTCCAACCGAAAATTGGCGGTCTCGGTATCGCCGGTGTCGTGGGTGTCTTGCTGGCCGGCCAGATCGATACTGGCGTCGCGCACCATCGTGCTGATCGTGCCGCGCAGGAAAGTGGATTCCGACAATTTCTGGCCGTAACGAATCCCACCGAAACCGCGTTCCTCGGTGCCGCCGCCGGCATTGAGCAAGCCGCCCTGGGTATCGCGAGCCGAACGGGTGATGATGTTGATGGTGCCGTTAACGGCATTGGCGCCCCACAAACTGCCGCTGGGGCCGCGCAATACTTCGATGCGCTCTATATCCGGCAGCGACGGGTTTTGCTGGCCCCAATACACGCCGCTGATCAATGGATCGTAGATGCTGCGGCCGTCTATCATCACTTGCAGCTTATTGGCGTACAAATCATTAAAGCCGCGCGCGCTGACCGCCCAATTCCAGGCATTGATTTTGGCGACATTCATGCCCGGCACCATGCGCAAAACTTCCGGTAGGCTGGTGGCGCCGGAACGGCGGATGTCTTCCGAGGTGATGACGAATGCTGCGGCTGGGCTGTCTTTAACCGTTTGTTCCTGCCGCGCCAGGCTGGATACTTCCAGTTCGGTGAGTTCCTCCCAACTTAGCGGCAGCAATTCGTTGGTCGCTTCGATGTCGGCCGGGTTTCCTTGAGCAAGCACGTTGGCATGCACCAGGCAAAGCCCGCTGCATAGGTAGGCAAATTGACGCAGATAACGGTTAATCAGCATGACATTTGGGCTTGAAGAGGCAAGGTTCCCGTTATTATAAAAGCCTTAACCGTTAACTGGGCAAATCAGTTGATGATGGGTCAGGTCAATAGAGATCCATTACAAACTTGGCAGCTTGTGGGCTTTAAGAAAAGCTTCTCTCCTCGGGGGTATCGTAAAAGAGGGGTTTTGTTCCTTCTCCCTTCGGGAGAAGGTTAGGATGAGGGTTATAAATCAGTGACTTACCGCTGTTCTATAAGCCTCTGCCGGGGGAGAGGCTTTTTTTGGGAATTGGCTATTGATTCTTAGCGACGTCGAACCTCGCTTAAAGCAAGGCCTCCACCGCCGCGCATTCCGCGCTACTCAACTCAAACTCGAAAATAGCCAAATCCTCGCGGATATGTTCGGCGGATGTGGTGCCGGTTAAAGGCACGATGCCGTTCTGCGTTAAATAGCGGAAGAATATTTGTGCCGGGCCGCGCTGGTATTTTTCCGCCAGCGTTTTTACAGCCGCGTCAGCCAGGATTTTGGGGTTGGCCGTCAGTGTCCAGAAGCTTTGATAAGCGATCTGCCGCTGCCGGCAAAACGCCCGCAGCTGTTTGTCGTAGCCGGTATCGGCATAAAACCGGTTCTGCAATACGGCCGGTTTAACCGTGGCGTTATCGTACAAAAATTCGAATAATTTAGGATCGTAGCAATTGCTGATACCCAACTGTTTGGCGCCACCGCTTTGCTGGATAACTTCCAGCGCTTGCCAAACCTCCAACAACTGCGCGCGATCCGCCAGCGGCGAATGCAGTACCAAGCCATCCAGATAATCGGTTTGCAGATTCTTTAACGAAACCTGGAAGGACTGTGCGACTTGCTCGGGCAAGCTGGCCTTGGCATCGTAAGGAATGCGCAGCGGATCGTGACCGTTCAAGGGCGTGAACTTGGTTTGCAAATATAGCTCGGATCGCTGCAAGCCCAACGTCCGGCAAGCTGCCGACACGCCTTCGCCAACGCCGGCCTCGTGATAATGTTTGGGCTGGCAAGCCGTGTCGATGCCGCGAAACCCCAGTGTTAGCGCCTGTTCCACCAGTGCGGCGGTACGCTCCTGCTTCCAGGCCGTGCCGTAAATAATGCCCGGCATGCGTACCCCGGCGGCGGAGAGAATAAAGTCGTTGTCACTCATCACAGCTCCCGAAAAAGCCTTGATCTTCGGTGATCGCGGCCTGGGCGTCAATTACTGAGGCTACTAAAATCCGGGATTGTTGAGTGAGCTTAGTGTGGGGTGATTGAATAACTAGGGGTGGGTGCTTGATATTGTCGGCTGCGTTAGGCCAAGAGCCGTCTATCGCGTGGATTTTTGAATGTCCGGTTAATACCGAAAATTGCTCGTCTAGCATAGAGCTAAGCCGACCGCTGGAGTGAAGCGGAAGCGGGTCGGCTTGAGCGTTTTGTTAGGCCAAGTAGTTATTATTCCTACTCATTTAGCGGAACCGCTGGCGCGTTCCGCCTTAAGCTGGTTACGGCCTTAAAGCCGTTCCTTATGATCTTGGCAGCCACCGTGTTCAAATTGCTTTTTGATGGCTTTGAGTTGTTTTAACTCGGCGTTTAATCGGCGATGTTCGCTGTCAACGAGTGTTTTGACGGCATCCAATGCACCCATGCGTACCCGTTCCATGCCAATTTCCAGATCGATTTCATCAATTGATTCAATCTGGCTGAAGCCGAGCAATGCGCCGCCAAGTGCCGCTTGTGCAAGCTGTCGCGGCGGTATTGGCCAATGCCGCATGGGGGCATCGTCCGGGCCAGGATCCGGGCCCGGACCAGGATCGCCCCAAGGACCCCAAGGGATGGGGACCACTTCTGGAATCACGATATTTACTAGTTCAATTATTGTGCAGGGGGGATAGAGGCGCAAAACGTAATCCCAGGCATAAGCGCCTATCAATGCTGGCGAACCACTGCCGTTCTCAAGGATTTCGCGGATATGATGGCTCATTGCGAGATTGGCTACCATGGCATTGAATCTAAAAATCCTGCCGACATCGGGCGACAACCAATGGACTATATTTTTGAAATACTGGTCTATTTGTCCCAATATGCGCAACCCATTGGGGGACGCCGTAAAGCCCTTCCGCCAGAGCGCCGCCCTTGGGTCGGAAAAGCCCGGACGGTTGGCGGCATTGTCGCCAATTAGGTTGATGTCGAAGAAATGGTGCCAGGTCGAATGGACGACTACCCGACCAACCCCTGCCTGATGTCCATCGTATACGCCAATCGTGCCCGTCCAGCGCGGTGTGGCTGTCTCTGAGTCGCCCGTATGGATGCCGTGCATCACTTCCGGGTCGGCGCGGCCTGTTGTCCAGCCCCACGCTACCACTTCCGGCGAGACCCGATTGCCGTGTCTGTCTTTGGGATATTCGTCAAACGTCATGCCGCCCACACTTATTTTGGCATCGAGATTGTCGGGGATGACGACTTCCCCTTCGTGCATGTGATCCGGGAATTCTGTGATGGCGCCTGACGGGCTGCACAGCAAAGGATGCGGATAGACCTCCCGAAACCATCTGCGGCGGGACCATTCGTACATTTTCAGGCGGAGAACCTGCGGAATGTCGTCGGATTGATTCTCAAAGACTACAACATCATTCACATCAGGCCGCGTAGTATCGACTCGATCAGGTCCCAGCGCCGGTGGGGGTGACTGCCAATGGCGCATGGACCGCACCCTAGGGAGCGAGCCAGCCAATGCTGAGCCGAGGCCGGCGTGGTCGCCGGTCGCAAATACACCACCACCTTGGTTCATGAATGCTGCTATGGCGGCTTGTTCAGGATCGGGAAGGGTGCCGGAGCCATAGCCGAGTAACCAGATTTGGTCGTAATCATTGAGGTTATGTTCGTTGAAGCGGAAATTCTCAATGACGCCCGGCGCGGTCAACGGGTCAGCTCCGCGGTGGGCTTTGGTGACTTTGCCCTCCTGCTCCAGCACACCAATAAGGTGGCTCATCCCAAAGTAATCTTCATTTAGGTTGCGCGGGTCATGCTCCGGCCCGAAAGACACGATGGTGTCGGCCACCACAAGGATATCAATCCTTAACCAACGTAAAATACTGTCGTGAAAATTTTTGTTTACCTCGAACTTGGCGAGATCAGACCAGATAGTCATAACGCACCTCCGCGTATTACTCTTGCAAAGCTATTAGATTTGATTGGTGCTAGTTGATTAGCCCCTTGAATTTCAAATTGAATTTTTGCCATTTCTGCCGTCTCCATAAAAGTTTACGACCATGGAAATAATTAAACAGGCATTATTAAAAGTAAGCCTGATTTATTGCCCGTCTTAGCGCGAACTAAGACATCGACAGTTATAGAATGCAGCTAACGTGAGATAAAAAATGTGATTTTTTGCACTTGACAAAAGTGGACTACTACCGCTTGGGAGTGTCGAATCCACAAATGCCTGACTAGTTATTATCTAGGTCTGCATATCCTGTACATTAGGGTTATAAGTTTGCGTCAATCTGTTTTTGGAGCTCACTAGTTCTAGACGGGATAACGGGCATTTTTGACACGATACCCGGGTCCCAATAACACCAACGAGTGGACCACTATCGACAGTCTGCTTGGCGTCGGTTTTGCTCGTTCGCATCCGGCAGAATGTCAGTTAGCTCAACAGCCGATTCGCAAGCTATCCCCTTAAAGTTCAAAAAAGTCTGTGAACATCCATCGTTCATTACTGACTCTTCAAAGGAACTGGAATCGAAGTCTGGACGTGAAAGCAAACCGGCCTAGTATGCAGGTGCTGCTTTATAATGTTCTTTTTTAAAGCGAGGGCTAATCCCTAAACAGCCGTGAAAAAAATCATCCAGAAAATTTCCGCCGGGCTCTCGGAATCGTCATTACCGGAAAAAGCGCAGGCGCACTATGCCGCCGGGCGCTATAAGGAAGCGAGCGATTTATTCAAGGAACTGTTAAAGCAATCGGCCGACGCCGAAACCAAACGCTGCTTGGCCGATTGTTATCTGCAACGGGCCAGGGGAATGGCGGCCAAGGCCATGTTCAAGGAAGCCTGCGTGCTTTGGGAAAATTACGCGGCTAACGCGCAACCGCCGCTGCAAGCGCAAGATGCTTACCTGTTGTGGCTGTTGGCCGGCAAAAACGAGCGCAAAGCTTACGCCCTATTGGATGGGTTGAATGCTCGGCAGTTGGACGAAGAGTTTCCAGTGCTTTCGGCATTTCTGGGGATGCTACTGGTTTCCGGGGACACGGAGTTGTTGCCGCATTTGCCCCAGGATTCCGCGCTGCGTAAACATTGGGAGTGTGTAAGCGCGGCGCTGGCGGCGTATCGCAACGGCGAACGGGAACGTTGCGAGCAGGCCTTGAAACCATTGCCGTTTCGTTCGGCGTTTCGCGATTTGCGGGGCTTGCTGAAAGCGCAGCTGCTGGCTGGCGCGGATATCGAGCAAGCACCCGCCATTTTAGCCAAAATCCCCGACGAATCGCCTTATCAACCGCTGGCTAAGGCCTGCTTGGCGTATCGGCAATCCGGCGCGGATTTCGTTGCCAGCCTGTCGAGTCTGGAACACAATCAGCGCCGCATCGTTGCTCAGGCCAAAGGTCTCAACGCCCGCCAGACTCAGTTAGCGGAAGCGCTGGTCAAACTCAACGGCCAGATCGACGCCAAGACCCGCTTCAATCTGGTCCTGCAATATCGCGACGTATTCGGCAACGCTGCCGCGCAAGCCTATTGCCTGGGGGCCTTGGCCGAGTATCCGGGCGGTGAAAAAGACTATTTCAAACACTTCGCCAGCAAGGACCCGTTCGAGGAAAACCGCTTGCAGGCCTTGTTGCACGAGCAAGCCGAAAACGCCTACGACGCCGGTTTTTTTTGGCAACGCTGCATCGATATTCTGAAACAAGACCGGCCGGCCAATGACCGAAAAATTGCGTTGATCCTCAGGCATATGGCCGACAAGGCTTATTCCGGCGAAGCGGCCGCAATGTTGGCCGACAGCCTGGAGTACGACCCCGACGACCGGCAAAGCTATCTAAAACTGTTAACGGTTTACCAGGAACAGCGGCCGAATGCGGCTCAGTACGAACACTGGTTGGAACGTGGCTTGCAACGTTTTCCCAACGATACCGATCTGCTGGTGCGGGCGGCCAAATCCGCCGCCGCGAGAAAAGCCTTTAAAAAGGCGGCGGCTTACGCTAAAGCCTTGTTGCAGATAGACCCGGTCAATACCTTGGCTAAACAGCTATTGTTTGCCAATCACATGGCCCATGCCCGCCGCTTGGTGAAAGCCGAAAAATTTCATTTGGTGGAAAAGGAAATTCAAGCGGCCGAACAATTAACCATCGATAAAAGCCTGCGCCGCCAAGCCGAGTTGTTGCGCGGATTTTATCTGTGGCATGCCGAGGACAAAGCCCAAGGCTTGCAACGCATCGCCGATACGCTGGCAAGCCTTTATGACGATCCGGTTAATATGCATGTGCAAGCGCAGATCGAAGCCGGATTGCTGGAACTGCCGACACAGGGGCTTAGCCGCGCGCTGCCGGCGTTTAAGGACTATCTGCTGTCCGCCCCGCAATTGCAGCGGCTGATCGGCTTGCTGAATTATTACGACGAGCAATTGGACGATAACAGCCTGGTGCTGAAAGCCTTGGACAAAGTCAAAGCGCCGCTGAAAAAGTCGGTGGAATGGCTACTGGACCATGAAGCGCTGCTGCTTGCCTGGTGCCAAGCTTTGGAAAGCGTCGGTCATTTCGAGCTATTGAAGCACTGCGCCAAAATGGCTCAGGCTCGCCGACATACGCCGGCCTTGATGTATTACCGGACGCTGGCCGAATGCCAAGGCGATGCCAGCCATTTAGACTTAATGAGCTTATACCGCTTGGAAATCGGGTTGGCAGATGCGCGGGCGGATAACGACAACAGGACCGCCGGGTTGATCGCGCGCCTGCTCGAACGGGCCAGAGGCGTGCCTGAGTATTTGCCGATGCAGGATGAAGCGGACGACTTCGACCAGCCGCCGTTTAGCGACGATCCGATTGAAGATTTGTTCGGCCACGTTCCGGACGCCGTGTTCAAGCGTATCGAAAAGAAAATCGAGGAGCTGGTGCGCAAGCGCGGTCCAGAGCAGTTCGTCGCCCAAATCATGCATCAATACGGCAATGGCCGCGATGAGCAAAACCTGGCGATCTTGTTCATGAATCAAGACTTCCTATGGTGTGTGACGGTATACGCCGCCGCAGAGGAGCTGAAACTCGAGATCGGCGTCGGTTTCGACGACATCGTCGCCCGCTTCAACCACGACTCACCGCAGTATTCGCTGCCTTTTAATTAAGTGCTTATGATTTCACCGTATGACATTCTGGGCGTGCCCGAACAAACTAGCGACGCCGACATCAAACAAGCCTATTTACAGCGGGTCAAGGACAATCCGCCCGACCGCGATCCCGCGCGCTTTCGCGAAATCCAGGAGGCTTTCGAAGCGATTAAAGACCAAGACAGTCGGCTGCGCCATGCATTGTTTGCTATGCCGCGTGTCGAATTCGACACGTTGCTGGCGCAAGCCTTCGGCCAATCGGCTACTGGCGAGACTATGCCTGCGGACGATTTCCTAAAGCTGGCGAGCACGCTGACCATCGAAAAATCGCTCGCTCAATTGACTAAAACGCCATCATGACGACAGACACCCCGCAAGACGAGTTGCTGACAGCCTTGCAGCACTATCTACAGGAAACCGACTTCGCCCATCTGACCGCAATCGACCAACCGGATTTGACCGCCTTATTCAGCGATTTGGCCGGCTTGAAAACCGAAGTCAAAGCCGAGTCGCGGCAATTTAAAGCCACGCTGGATAGTTTGAGCGAGGCGGTTTCCACGCTGAAAGCCGACAATCAAGCCTTGGTGGACGAACTGGCGAAAGCCAACGAACGCCTGCAGCAACAACGCCGGGAGGACGAGCGAGCCCTGCTGCTGGAATGGCTGGATATTTACGACCGGCTCGATGCCGGCTATCGGGCCGTGCGGCAGTATCGGCCGGTCGATGGCTTGTTCCGGCATTCCAAACCACAGGACGTGCGCTTCATCGCCAGCGTCGGCGAAGGCCAGGAAATTACATTGAAGCGCTTGGAACAGATGCTGCAACGCCGGCGGGTGTTTGCCATCGATTGCGTCGGCCAGCCCTTCGACGCGCGGACCATGACGACGGTCGCGATCGGCTCCGATCCCTCGCAGGTAAACGCCGTCGTGCTGGAAGAACTGCGCAAGGGATTTTTACTCGAAGATCAAGTGTTGCGATTGGCGGAAGTCAAAGTCAATAAACTTTAAGCATTCAGGGAACACATATGAACGACATCATCATCGGCATCGATCTAGGGACCACGAACTCGGAAGTGGCGATTGTCGAAAACGGCGAGGTCACGGTGATCGCCGACAACGGCAGCAAGATTTTGCCGTCTTTCGTCGGGCTAGACGATAACGGCGAGATATTGGTCGGCGCCAGCGCCCGCAATCAATACCTGATATATCCGGAGCGCACCGTCAAGTCGATCAAGCGTTTGATGGGTCAGGATACGCGAGTCACGATGGCCGGTCAGGCTTACACGCCGCAGGAAGTCTCCGCGATCATCCTGAAGCGTTTGAAGGCGATTGCCGAAGCCTATGTCGGCCGGCCTATCGTCAAGGCGGTGATTACCGTACCGGCCTATTTTTCCGACGCCCAGCGCCAGGCCACCCGCGAAGCCGGGGAAATCGCAGGGCTGGAGGTGGTGCGGATGATCAACGAGCCGACCGCCGCCGCGCTGGTTTACGGTGCCGGCCAGCTCGATGCCAAACGCATGCTGGTTTACGACCTGGGCGGCGGTACCTTCGACGTGTCGGTGGTCAACGTGCAGAGCGGCGTCGTCGAGGTGCTGGCCAGCCATGGCGACAATCACCTGGGCGGCGACGATTTCGACCAACTGATCGTCGATCGCATCCTGGCGCATATCCGCGAGCAGTACGGGATCGAAGTCGAGCCGCACGGCAAGGCGATGGCGCGCATCGTGCGGGCGGCGGAACAGGCGAAACTGCGCTTGTCCGACGAGCCGTTTGCGACGATAGAGGAAGAATATTTGCTGGAACGCCAAGGCACGCCGCTGCATTTGACGATGGAATTGGCGCGTGCGGAATACGAAGACCTGATCGCCGACCATATCAACGCCACGCTGGACGCGACCCACATCGCGCTGAAGGGCGCAAAATTGATCGCCTCCGACATCGACGAAATCATCCTGGTCGGCGGTTCGACGCGCACACCGTGCATACGCGAGCGTTTGTTCGACGAATTCGGTTTCGAGCCGCACGGCGAAGTCGATCCCGACCTGTGCGTGGCGATGGGGGCGGCAATGCAGGCGGCGATGATTAACGGCGAGGACATCGGTACGGTCTTGGTCGACGTGACGCCATACAGCTTCGGCACTTGTGCGGTAGGCTATCTGGACGGCATGCCCTATCCGTATCAGTACGTGCCCATCGTACATAAAAACAGCGTGTTGCCGGTGCGCAAGTCCGAAGCTTTCGAGACCTATCACGACAATCAGCGCGAAGTGAACGTGCGGATTTTTCAAGGCGAGGACCCGGATGCGCTGAACAACGTCGAAATCGGCGAGTTTTTGGTCGAAGGTTTGTTGGACGTGCCGGCCGGCAACGTCATCACCTTGACGCTGGACCTGGATTTGAACGGCATCTTGCATGTTTCGGCTCGGGAGAAAGCCTCCGGCAAGGAAAAAGCCATCACCATCAGTAACGCGATTTCCCGCTTCGATAGCGGGGAACTGAGTGGCGCTAAACGGCGTATCGACGGTTTGTTCGGCGAAACCGCCGGCGAAGCGGGGTTGTCGCCGGAAAGCCCGGCCGTGGCGGCCGCGCGTCAAGCGATCAAGAAAGCCGAATCCTTGTTCGAAACCGTCTCCGCCGAAGACAAGGAAGACATGGTCGATCTGATCGAAGCTATCTCGACGTGTCTGGAAAGCGGTGACGAGGCCGGTCTGAAACAGCCGGTCGAGCGCTTGAACGACATCATTTATTACCTGGAATCGTGATACCTCGCTGCCCGGCCTGCAATGCCCGGCTCGGTGCGGCCACGGCGTGCCCGCGTTGCGGTGCGGAGTTGCAGCACATCTTTCGAAGCCAACGCTTGGCCGAGCAGTGGCTAGGCGTCGCATTACAAACTACGCGGGCCGGACGCTTGGCTATCGCGGTGCCGGCGGTGCTGCGCTCCTTGAGTTTCAAGCAAACGCCGGCAGCCAAGCTGTTACATGGCTTCTTGATCCAACAGTTGTATCGGACGCTGTACGAAAATTTGGGCCGACAGGATTGGCAAGAAGCGCGTGGCATGCTCAGTCTGTTACAAATGTTGCAAGCTGACAATGAAACCTTGCGCCGATTTGCCGAGATGATTGCCCAGTTGTCGGCGCAAGCGGAATCAAATCATAGTGTTGCTTAGGCTGTTAGCGGATTGCCGCTAAGCTACGCATTCCGGCTATTACCCGGTCCTGAATACCATTCGCCTTTATGCCCTTGAGGGTACTGAGCTTGTCGAAGGGCATACCAGCGATAAAGCGGGCCGGATTAATAAATTGACGACAAGCGCAAGTGCGCTTGGTTATAGTGTCCGAGTCCAACTATCGGGAAATAATCGTGAAAAAACTCCTGCTTACGCTGCTGGCCATCCTGCTGATCATCGAGGAATGGTTGTGGGATTTCCTGTCGGCTTGTGGGCACTATCTGGCGCTACTGCTGAGGCTGGAAAGTGTTGAGCGTTGGTTGGCTCAAACTTCGCCGGCCATGGCTTTGCTGGCATTTACGATTCCGGTATTGATCGTCACTCCGCTGAATCTGGCTGCGCTGTCTTTGATAGTACATGGCCTGTTGTTGCAAGGCATTTTATTGGAAGTGTTCGCCAAGTTGCTCGGTACCTTGCTGGTGTCGCGGGTGTTTAAATTGACCAAGCCGCAGTTGCTGACCTTCGGACTTATCGCTTTTGTTTATCACACCGTGATGGGTTGGCTGCAATGGGCGCATGCCAAGATTGTCGATACCGAGATTTACCGTTGGTCGCGGCAGGTAAAAGCGCAGGTTAAGGCCAAAGTGAAAGCGTGGTTGGGCTAAATTGTTTCCCGTTAATCGGGTTTTGAGCCAGTCAGTTTTTGTCGCTGTTTGAACAACACGTAACCGCAGCTGATCAGCGCCGCTATCATCAACATTGCACCGAGTAACTGCGCGAGTTTAGCCAGCGCATGATCCTGGGCCAATAGGCCGGATTCGGTCAGTAAATATTCCCAATCGTGAAAACCGTAAGGGGCGGAATGGCCGAAATTGCCGCCCAGCAAGGGCAGTTGCCCGGCGCGGGCGTCGTTGATATATGGGGCAATGTCCAAGAAGTTCTCGCCCACCCACCATAAACACAAGCCGGCGCCGAACGGATCGCGGGTTTTTAGCAGCAAGGTCAACATGCAAATCGTCGGCATCAGAATTTGGCCGAGGGTGCCGCCCAGCGAGGTGATAAATTGCCCGAACGGCCGGAAAATCACATGGCCAGCTTCGTGAAACGGCAGGTTGACCAAATGCAGAAACGATGCGCCGACCGCATTGCTGGCCAGACCCGGCGTAATCAGCAACCAGCTCCACAGCAAAAATCCTGGTAATAATAGGCAGCGGCCGATAAAAATGGCTTCGTTGTCCCGGTAGGCGTCGTCGCCAAATAGGGTGTCTGCGGGGGCTTCAAGAGTAATGACAACTTGTGGGCGTTCCGCCGCCGGGGAGTTTGTATCGCCGTGGTATTTGTAATATTTGGCAAAGACGATGCCGCAGTGCGGGCAGGTTTCCTCCGCGGGCAGCACATCCCGATGACACTTTGGGCATGGCTTCATGTTGGGGCTCCAGGCTTGGTGGGGGAAGAAGAACGTAGGTTATTGCCCATAAACCTTAGCAGCAAGGCGGGGATTTTTTCTGCTTCGGCAAGGTTTTGTTTGTGCGTAAGGTAGCTTGCCGAAGCAGCGAGTTTTTTTGAGGTTAATCATGTTGGAACTGACATTTACCAGAGCCAAACCGGCTGATGCCGAGCAATTGGCGGAGTTTATCAATGCGGCGTATCGCGGCGAATCCAGCCGGCAGGGTTGGACCACCGAAGCCGATTTGCTGGATGGCCGACGCACCGATGCGGCGGATATTCTGGACTTAATCTCCGGTGCGGGGTCTATGATTTTGCAGTGTCGGCGGCAGGGAGATTTGTTAGGTTCGGTGCATTTACAAAAAGTCGATCAACAGGGGCATATCGGCATGTTGGCGGTCGCGCCGGCTATGCAAGGTTTGGGGATTGGCAAGCGTTTGTTGGCGGCGGCGGAAGCAGAGGCCGTGCAAACTTGGGGAGTTAATCATTTGGTGATGGCGGTGATCCCTTGTCGGGCCGAGCTGATGGCGTTTTACGAACGGCGCGGCTATCGGCGTACCGGCATCAGCAAAGCGTTTCCGATAAATCCCGAGATGTGGACACCAAAAGTGGCGGATTTGTCTTTGGAGTTACTGGAAAAGTGCCTGTAAGCCAGCTTGTTTAAGCGCAGAACCTAGGTCGGTAAATTAACGGTGGCAATGACTTGATTGCCGTTTCCAAGGTATTCCAGTGAGTCGAAACTCAGCATTCGCGACAAGGCTATGCCGCGGCCATGCAGATCGGAGGCGCGTTCCGGGGAGAAATCCAGGTAAGGAGATGGATCGAAGCCTTTGCCCTGGTCTTTGATGGTAAAGATGGTCTGAGTGGGTGTTCTAACGATTTTAACCTGCACGAATTTGTTTTTATATTCGGGCAAACCCAGTCGGCGCTCGATTTCTTCCCGCCAACAACCTTGACCTACCAATTCGGTTTTTTCTTGATAACTAATGCCCAGATTGCCATGCTCGACTGCGTTGAGCAGCAATTCGGAAAGCCCGGTGGCGACCTTTTCCGGGTTGCATGACAACCCGGTCAGCAGTGCGGTCAAGCCATTGACCTCGCTCAAGGTCCGGAAAGAAAACTCCGCTTTTCTCAATAAACCCAGCGCCACCTTTTTGTTGCTAATCCGGGTTCTCAAAGTCTTGTGGCGGCGGCTGTCTTCCAGCGCTGCCGCTACGAAAGCCAGTAAAATTTTTTCGTCGTAGGGCTTGGTGAGGTAATGGTAAACCCCGGCTTGAATGCCTTCCACGATCGACTCCCGCGATGATTCACCGGTCTGGAAAATAACCGGCAGATCGCTAAAGCGCGGGTCAGCTTTGATCTTGGCCAATAAGGCCATTCCATCCATCTGCGGCATGTTGCGGTCGGTAACCACAATGTCAAACGGCTTTTCGCTGCTGTTCAACATCTGCCAGGCTTCGAGCCCGTCCTCGGCGGATTGAACTTCGTAACCGGCAGATTGCAGATATGTGCGGAGGATGTCCCGCATCAGTTTCACATCGTCGGCGATGAGGATGCTGGCTTTATAGTCGGAATTGGATTTCAACGCCAAATCTCCTTGAGGCTACGGATAATACAAACATTTTAGTAGCCCTGGCCTCATAGACAGTCTGCTGTGATAGAAAATAGCGTTTCGAAACAAAGTTTAGCGGCCAATCCCCATTTTGCCCACACAGTGAGTATCGATAATTTATTTTTGCGATTTTTCAAATATATGTTAAACGAATCACAAAAGCATACGGGCAAAAATGCCGCTTGCTTTTGGTGCGGCCCTGTTCGGCCTGTCATGGCTGAATCGCAAGCGCGATATGGCCTAGCTTGCGATAACTTTTTTGTATTCTAAGCTGCTTGGTTAGCCTTATCCGAATGTCTTCGATTAAGGCTAACCAGGTTTATTGAAGCCCGCGTTTTTAAGATCTAGCCCTCACGCATGTCTCAGCTGTAGTGAGCATTTTCAATCGGTTGCCACCGACTGCACGGGTTGTATCTTGCTGCAATCTTGGTTGATGAGCCGAGCGACACGGCGTTATGCCCCGGTCTCGGTTTCCTTATCCTCGTCCACCGACATATCGGAAATTTCCTTTAAACGGGCGACGGCTTTGAAATTGACGCTGCCTTCCGGGTACTGGCCTTCCGCATTGATAGTGCCGGCTTCTTGTCCGGTGAGCAGGCTCAAGGCTTCATCGACGCTGGATACGGTGTAAATGGCAAATAGGCCTTGCTCGACGGCATCCACCACTTGCTGTTTCAGCATCAAATTGCGTTTGTTCGATGCCGGAATGATCACGGCTTGTTTGCCGGTCAAACCGCGCGCCGCGCACAGTTCGAAAAAGCCTTCTATTTTCTCGTTGACGCCGCCGATGGCTTGCACTTCGCCGTACTGGTTGATCGAGCCGGTCATGGCAAAGCCTTGTTGAATCGGCGTGCGCGTCAGTGCGGAAATCAGGCAGCACAGCTCGGCCAGCGAGGCGCTATCGCCGTCGATGTGGCCGTAAGACTGCTCCATGGCAATGCTGGCAGAGATGGCCAACGGAAATTGCTGGGCATAGCAATGGCCGAGATAGCCGCTCAAAATCATCACGCCTTTGGAATGGATGGGTTGCCCCAGTTCCACTTCGCGTTCGATATCGACAATGCCTCGGGAGCCCGGATGCACGGTAGCGGTAATCCGCGCCGGCGCGCCGAAGCTGCTGCCGCCGATGTCCATCACGGTCAGGCCGTTAACTTTACCGATGGCTTCACCGTCAGTGTCGATCAGAATGGTGCCTTCCAGCATTTCTTCCAGAATCGCTTCGGCGATGCGGCCGTTGCGTTGCTCACGCGCCGATAGTGCCAGTTCGATCTCGGCCTTACCGATGTTGGCCGCGTTGGTTTGGCCGGCCAACAAATTGGCTTCGGCGATGATTTCCAGGCAGCTGTTCACGTGAGCGGACAGGCGTTGCTGGTTTTCGGCTAAGCGGCAGCTGTATTCGATCAAGCGCAGCAAGGCGCCATCGGTCAAGGCTTTGGCGCCGGAGTCGGCGGCGTGGCGTTTTAGCAAGGTCACAAACTGGCTAACGTTGTCCGGGCTGCGTTTGATGTGGTCATCAAAGTCGGCCAGCACCCGGAACATTTCGTTGAATTCGCTATCCAGCTCTTCCAGTAAATAGTAAATATCGCGCGAGCCGACCAGGATGACTTTGACATTGAGCGGGATGACGCCGGGTTTAAGCGTGATGGTGTTAATGCCCAGCTCGGAATATGGCGACTCGATTTCGATGCGGCCGGCTTGCAGTGCGCGTTTCAGGCCTTCCCAGACGAAGGGATAGGTCAGGACTTTTTCCGCGTCCAGGATCAGATAACCGCCGTTGGCGCGATGTAAGGAGCCGGGGCAAATGCGCCGGTAACTGGTCACCAGCGTGCCTTGGTCGCTGATGTACTCGATGCGGCCGAACAGGTTCTGATAGATCGGATGCGGCTCGTAAATCACCGGTGCGCCGTTGCCATCGTGTTTGCAATCCACCAGGATGTTGGGCAGGTATTGCTCGATCAAAGCCGCGCGTTTGGCGATGATCTCTCGGCTGTCCTGGCTGCGGCTGGGCATCAGCAATTCGCCGATGGTGTTGCTCAGGCTTTTTTCGATTTCCGCCAAGTAGGTGATGACATCGTCGACGTTCTGATATTTTTCGTTCAATTCGGCCAGCAAGGGTTCCAAGGCTTGCTTGATGGTGTCGTTATCAAGTTGGCGAATTTCCTCCACCAATGTCCGGCGCCATTGCGGCAGTTCCAATAAGACATCGCCGAGAAATTCTTCCAATTCTTCGGTGTGCTGATGGAAGGCATCCCGTTCGGCCTGCGGCAGCAGGGTGAACTGATCTTCGTCCAGTGCTTTATCGTTGCGGATTGGTAGAAAAGTGATGGTGTCGCTGTCACGATATAGCGCTACGCTCATCTCCCGGGCTTTGGCGTCGACCAGGTCGATGGCGGCGTTGTAACGCTGGTTAAAGCGGCGCTCTATCGCCGTCTTTTTTTGTTGGTAACTCGGGCTTTCGAAGGCGGCGGGAAAGGTGGCCAGCACGTCGTCGATCAGCTTTTCGATGTCCTTGGCAAAAGCATGCCCTTCCCCGGATGGCAGTTCGATAGCCACCGGCTCGCGCTGATTCTCGAAGTTATCGACGTAGGCATAAGACAGCGGCGATTCTTGTTGTTCGGCATAGGTGCTTAAATAATGGCTGACCATGGACAGGCGGCCGGTGCCGGGGTCGCCCATCACGAAGATGTTGTAGCCCGGCGCCTTCATCGCAATGCCAAACGCTAAAGCGGATTGAGCGCGCGTTTGGCCGAGGATGACGTTGTGTTGTGCGCTTGGCACGGCACTGGGCAAGTCAATCGCCAGCTTTAGGGCCGAGACCGGCAATTTCAATTGTTCAAGCATGATGCGGGTTATTTGCTGTTAGGCATCGACAGCATGTGGCTCATGCGTTCGGCTTTGGTTTTCAGATATTCAAGATTGTCTTGATGAATGCGGGTTTCGATGGCGATGCGGTTGTTCACCTTGATGCCCAACTTGGTCAGTTCGTCGATTTTCAATGGATTGTTGGTGATCAATTCGATAGAGCGGACTTGCAAGCTATTCAAAATCAGCGCGGCAATGTCGTATTGGCGTTCGTCGGCCAAATGACCTAGCTTGATATTGGCATCCACGGTATCCAGGCCCTGGTCTTGCAGGTTATACGCCTGAAGTTTTTTCAGCAAGCCGATGCCGCGGCCTTCCTGACGTAGATAAATCAGTACGCCGCAACCGGCGGTATTGATAAGATCCAGCGCCATGTCCAGCTGTTCGCCGCAGTCGCAACGCCGTGAGCCCAGCACATCGCCGGTAAAGCACTCGGAATGGATGCGGACCGGCACGTCTTCCTTGCCTGCTACCTCGCCTTTTACGAAGGCGACGTGTTCTTTTTTGTCGAGGCTGTTGCTGTAGTAGTGCAGGATGAATTCGCCGTGTTTGGTGGGAATTCGGGTTTGAACTTTATCTTCTATGCTTGCTTTCACTGCTGTGGGAGTCCTCAATCTGCGGCATTAAGCGGCAAGTGCCCGCTTCTGCTTGGCAGCAGAAGCGATGGCCACTGGCCTGGAGCCTTTCGTAATTGCTGAGTTGGCAACGATTACGAAAGGCTCCAGGCCAGCGTGTTTGGCTTTGCGGCGATAGCGGGTTTTGTCGGCGAAAACCTGCGCTTTGTTGAACTGATGGGCGAATTTCGCCACCGGGTTTTTATTGGGCTTGTCTTGCAAGTCCTTGTTGGGGTTTTGTTTTCTCATGCTTTTTTCTCCGCAAGCTATTAAAATAACGTTTTATTTGAACATAGATTGCCTGTGAAATTCCAGAAAGACTTTGATGTGATAGTAGTGGGTGGTGGCCATGCCGGTACCGAGGCAGCCTTGGCTGCTGCCCGTTCTGGGGCGCAAACTCTGTTGTTATCGCAAAACATTGAGACCCTAGGGCAGATGAGTTGCAACCCGGCCATCGGCGGGATTGGTAAGGGTCATCTGGTCAAGGAGGTGGATGCGCTGGGCGGCATTATGGCGCAGGCCATCGATAAAGGCGGCATCCAGTTCCGTATCTTGAATGCCAGCAAAGGCCCGGCGGTACGGGCGACCCGGGCGCAGGCGGACCGGATGCTTTACAAGCAAGCGGTGCGCACAGCGCTGGAAAATCAGCCCAATCTGGCGCTGTTTCAACAAACCGTATCCGATCTGATCGTGCAGGGCGACCGGGTGACCGGTGTCAAAACCCAGATGGGGCTGGAGTTCAACGCCAGAGCGGTGGTGTTGACCGCCGGTACTTTCTTGGCTGGCCGTATCCACATAGGCTTGGAAAATTACAGCGGCGGTCGGGCTGGGGATGCCGCATCGATTGCCTTGGCCGAGCGTTTGCGGGAGCTGCCGTTTCGTATTGGCCGTTTGAAAACCGGTACCCCGGCGCGTATCGACGGCCGAACCATCGATTACAGCAAGTTGCAGGAACAGCACGGCGACACGCCGCTGCCGGTATTTTCCTTCATGGGTAGCCGCGAACAGCATCCGCGGCAAATTTGCTGCCATATCACCCGCACCAATCAAGAAACCCACGACATCATTCGCTCCGGTCTGGATCGGTCGCCAATGTATTCCGGCATTATCGAAGGCGTGGGGCCACGTTACTGTCCGTCCATTGAAGATAAGGTAGTGCGTTTTGCCGACCGCGATTCACACCAGATTTTCGTCGAACCGGAAGGCTTGACGACCAATGAAGTTTACCCGAACGGCATTTCCACCAGCTTGCCGTTCGATATTCAGTATCGGTTTATCAGGACCATGCTCGGTTTTGAAAATGCCGAAATCGTCCGTCCCGGTTATGCCATCGAATACGATTTTTTCGATCCGCGCGATTTGAAAACCTCGCTGGAAACCAAGCATATGAACGCACTGTTCTTCGCCGGCCAAATCAATGGCACCACTGGCTACGAAGAAGCTGCTGCCCAAGGCTTGATCGCCGGTTTGAATGCGGCGCGTCTGGCCAAAGGCCTGGAAAGTTGGTGTCCTGGCCGTGACGAAGCCTACATCGGCGTAATGATCGATGATTTGATCACGCGCGGCACCGCCGAGCCGTACAGGATGTTTACCAGTCGCGCCGAATATCGTTTGCAACTGCGCGAAGACAATGCAGATCTGCGTTTGACTGAACAAGGCCGCGAGCTGGGCTTGGTTGACGATACCCGCTGGCAGCGCTTTGAAGAAAAGCGTGAAGCCATCGCCAATCTACAAGGCAAGCTGGCCAAAAAATGGATACGCACCGAATCTGATGAAGCCGCACTGGCCGAGCAATTGTGGGGCAAAAAGTTGCTGAAAGAAGCCAGCCTGATGGAAATGCTGCGCCGGCCGGAAGTGGATGTCGAGAATCTGCTGCGTTTCAGCGATGAAGCCGAAGTCGATGAGCAAGTGGCCGAACAGGTGGCAATTCAAGCCAAATACGCCGGCTATATCGACAGGCAGCAAACCGAAATTAACCGGACTCAGCGCTACGAACATTTGAAATTACCCGAAAACGTCGATTACAGCTTGGTCTCTGGGCTGTCCAATGAGGTCAGCGAAAAGCTCAAAAAACAAAGGCCGGAAACCTTGGGTCAGGCCTCGCGGATTCCGGGTATTACCCCGGCGGCGATTTCGTTGTTGTTGGTGCATTTGAAAAAGAAAAGCGCTTGATGGACGTCTGTCGCGAAAAACTGGAGCAAGGCTTAAGGGCCTTGTCGCTGGAGATTGGTGGCGAGCGAATCGACGCGCTGCTCAATTTCGTCAAATTAATCGTCAAGTGGAACAAAGCCTATAACCTAACGGCGGTGCGCGATCCGCTGGAGATGGTCAGTCTACACATTCTGGATAGTTTGGCGATTCTGCCGTATCTTCATGGTTCGCGTGTTGCCGACATCGGTACAGGTGCCGGCTTGCCGGGCATTCCTCTGGCGATTTGCCGGCCGGATTGTCATTTCACCTTAGTTGACTCTAATTCCAAAAAAACCCGCTTCGTTCAGCAGGCCGTACTTGAGTTAAAGCTGAAAAATGTCGAGGTCGTGCATAGCCGAGTTGAACTGCTGGAGCCGGCAGAATTATTTTCCACGGTGCTTTGCCGGGCGTTTGCCAGCATGCCCGACATTCTGCAACTCACCGGGCATTTGTTGGCGGAGGATGGTGTGCTGCTGGCGATGAAAGGTCAGCAGCCCGAGCAAGAGCTGATAGACTTGGCCGCAACATACAGCGTGATTTCGCTGACGGTGCCCGGCATAGACGCCGAACGCTGCCTGATTCGACTGGAGAAACCCAAGCATGGCTAAGATTATCGCGATTACCAACCAAAAAGGCGGCGTCGGCAAAACCACCACTAGCGTCAATCTGGCGGCGGCTTTGGCGGCAACCAAGCGCAAGGTGTTGTTAATCGATCTGGACCCGCAAGGCAATGCGGCGATGGGTTGTGGCGTGAATAAGGAAGAAATCGAATATTCCAGCTGCGAGCTGTTGCTGGAAGAAGTGCCGGTTTCCGAGATTGTCGTGAAAAACAAGCAACTGGGGTTTGATTTGATCCCCGGCAATGCCGATTTAACCGCTGCCGAAGTGCAATTGATGAGCGCACAGCATCGTGAACGGCGCCTGGCAGACGCTTTATTGGCTATAAAAGATCAGTACGACTACATCTTGATCGACTGTCCTCCGTCCCTAAATATGCTGACCCTAAACGCGATGGTCGCCGCCAACAGTGTGTTGATTCCGATGCAGTGCGAATATTATTCGCTGGAAGGTCTGTCGTCATTAATGTCGACCTTACGCAGTATCCGCGATAGTGTGAATCCCGGTTTGTATCTGGAAGGCATATTGCGAACCATGGTGGATAGCCGTAGCCGCTTGGGTAAGGATGTTTCCGACCAGTTAATCGAATATTTCGGTGACAAAGTCTTTAGGACTACTATCCCCAGAAACATTCGTCTGGCTGAGGCACCTAGCCATGGCGTGCCGGTGTTGGCTTACGATAAAGCTTCACGCGGCGCGATGGCATACATCGCGTTGGCGGGTGAAATGATCAGAAAAGAAAAAGCGGCAAAAAAATGATGCAAAAAAAACGCGGTTTAGGGCGAGGTTTGAGCGAGTTGCTGGGCGACGTGAGCGCGCCGGTGCCGGGAAAATCTCAAGACACGCAAAGTTTGCCCATCGAGTTTTTGCAGCGCGGCAAGTATCAGCCGCGCAAGGATATGGATCCGGAGAAGCTGAAGGAGTTATCCGATTCGATTGCCGCGCAAGGCATCATCCAGCCTATCATCGTCCGCAAAATAGATAGCGAAAAATACGAAATCATCGCCGGCGAGCGCCGTTGGCGGGCGGCGCAGTTAGCCGAGCTGCAAGATGTGCCGGTATTGATCAAGGACCTGGATGATCGTTCAGTGATGGCGATAGCCTTGATTGAAAACATTCAGCGCGAGGATTTGAATGCGCTGGAAGAAGCCGAGGCCTTGCACCGTTTACAGGACGAATTCGAACTTACCCATCAGCAGATTGCCACGGCGGTAGGCAAGTCGCGCACTACGATCACTAATTTATTGCGTCTGCTGGAGTTGGCCGGCGAAGTGAAAGGCATGTTGGGGAAGGGTTTGCTGGAAATGGGGCATGCCCGCGCCTTGCTGGGGTTGGACGAAGCCAAACAAGTAGAAATTGCCAACAAAGCTGTGAAACAAGGCTTGACCGTCAGAGCGGTAGAAAAGCTGGTGCGCGAACAGCATGAAGATAAGCCTGCGGTAGTAAAAAAAATAGATCCGGATACCTTGCGTTTGCAACGCGATCTGAGTGAGCGAACCGGTGCCAAGGTGGAAATCAATCATCAGAGCAGCGGCAAAGGTAAATTGATTTTTACTTACACCAGTTTGGAAGAGCTGGAAGGCATCATAAAGAAAATCAATTGAGTGCTTCGGGGCTGGCAAATGTCGTATTTCGGCCATGGTTCGGTGCTTTGTCGGATTTGCTACAATGCCGTTTTGGGTAACATTGCAGAAAATCAATATGTTACGAAATGGCATGCGTATTGCCGTAAGCGTTGGGATTGAGCGTTTGGAATACGTCTGTAGTGGCTAGGTGTGGACAGTGGGCTCGTTGGGATAGTCTTGCCAAATCAACAAGGTGGCGACGCTGATTGCTTCTTGCTGAATGTGCTTACCTTGCTTTAGACGTGCTGGCTGGATATAATCGCCCAGCTCAAGACGAAAGGGGAAGTACATGACAGCTAGAAATGATTTTTCTACTGTCAGAAAAGTAGTTTTTGGACAAGTCCTGATGGCTGCATTAGTGGCGTCGGGATTTTTATTGATAGGCGGTTGGAAAAGTGCAGTGTCTCCATTATTCGGAGGGTTTGTGGCTTTATTGCCCAATCTGTATTTTGCCTACAAAATCTATCTGGCCAAGGATTTGGGCGCGCAGGGTATCGTTAATGCATTTTATGCAGGCGAAACGGTTAAGTTAATTTTGACGGTAGCCCTGTTTTCTATCGTTTTACAGATTCCCTCTGTTGATTTCTTAACGCTGATGGTGGGTTACATCGCAGTGTTGTCGGTTTTTTGGTTTGCGCTGTTTTGGTGGCGTGATTAGTTTTTTAGCGAGGACAAATGAGTACTGAAGGTGGCGCAACCGGTTATATAGTCCATCACTTGACACCGTTGTCGGTGGGTGAGGGATTTTGGACATTGCATCTGGATACCTTGTTTTTCTCCGCATTTTTAGGCGGATTGTTCATTCTGTTCTTCAAAACGGTGGCGGAAAGAGCGACATCCGGCGTGCCTGGCTTGGCGCAAAATATTGCGGAGACCTTGGTCGAATTCGTAGATACCCAAGTTAAGGACAGTTTTCATGGCCGTAGTCCTTTAATTGCGCCGTTGTCGTTAACGATTTTCTGCTGGGTGTTCATGTGGAATGCCATGGACATGTTGCCGGTGGATTTGCTGCCGATGATCGGTAGCTTGATGGGCATGGAATATATGCGCGTTGTGCCGAGTACCGATTTGAACGGTACCTTTGCCTTGTCTATCAGCGTATTTTTCCTGATCTTCTTTTACAGCATCAAGGTTAAAGGCTTGATGGGGTTTGCCAAGGAAATGACTTGCACACCTTTCGGCCCGAAAATGATGCCGTTCAATCTGCTGCTGAAAACAGTTGAAGAATTGGCGAAACCTATCTCGCTGGGCCTGCGGTTATTCGGTAACTTATATGCCGGTGAGCTGGTATTTATCCTGATCGCTTTGCTGCCACCTATCGTTCAGCCATTGCTGGGTTTTCCTTGGGCGGTATTTCACATCCTGGTTATTACCCTGCAAGCCTTCATATTCATGGTGTTAACCATTGTGTATTTGAGCTTGGCGCACGAAGATCATTAATAGTTTTATTTTCAACTTTCATATCAATATTTAGGAGACACTATGGAACTCGCATCATTAATTGCCAACGTACAAGGCTTCACCGTTATCGCAGTTGGCATCATTTTGGGCTTGGGCGCAATCGGTACTGCTATCGGCTTCGGTCTGTTGGGCGGTAAATTCCTGGAAGGCGCTGCTCGTCAACCTGAGTTGGTTCCAATGTTGCAGGTCAAAATGTTCATCATCGCCGGTTTGCTTGACGCGGTAACCATGATCGGTGTTGGTCTGGCTCTGATGTTGACCTTCGCAAACCCATTCCTTTCAGCCGTTCAATCTGTTGCAGGTTAATTAGCAATTATCGGATTCATTTGAATAAGCTAAGCCTTATTCGCATACCGATAGAATGACAACGGCATTACGAGGAAAGCATCAATGAGCATCAATGCTACTCTGATCGGGCAGATGATAACTTTCACACTTCTGGTTTGGTTTACCATGAAGTATGTCTGGCCACCGATCATTGCCGCTCTGGAAGAGCGCAAAACCAAAATTTCCGAAGGTTTGGCCGCGGCCGAGAAGGGCCAGGAAGAGATTAAATTGGCCGAGAAAAAAGCCAAGAGCCTGCTGAAGGAAGCAAAAGAACAATCGGCGGAAATCGTCAGTGCAGCGCAAAAACGCGCCAATCAGCTGGTTGAAGAGTCGAAAGATCAAGCCAAAAAAGAAGGCGAGCGTTTGCTTGAAGCAGCAAAAGCCCAGATAGAGCAGGAAATGCTGCAAGCCAAAGAGAGCTTGCGCAAGGAAGTATCCTCACTGGCTTTGCGTGCCGCTGAACAGATTTTGAAAGAAGAAATCGACAAAGCCAAGCATCAAGACATTCTCAGCAAAGCAGCGGATCAATTGGGTTAAGCAATGGCTGAGTTATCGACATTAGCAAGACCTTACGCGGAAGCAGCTTTCAAGCGTGCCAAGGAAACGGGGTCGTCCAAACAATGGTCCGATTCGTTGACGTTTTTGTCTTTGGTCATCCAGGATGAGGCATTGGCTGCCATTGTCAAAAATCCTCGGGTTGGCAAACAGCATACAGCACAGCTGATTCTGGATATTTGCCAGGATCAAATACATGACGAAGCCAAGAATCTTCTGAAAGTGTTGATAGAAAATGACAAGCTGCCCCTACTGCCGCAAATTTCGGTGATGTTCGAGCAGTACAAAGCGGACGATGAAGGCTACGCCAATGTGGATTTATACAGCGCGTATTCTCTGACAAAAGCCGAGCAAGGCAAGTATGTCGCCATGCTGGAAAAGCTTTTGCATAAAAAGGTCAATGCATCCGTTTCTGTCGATAAATCGTTAATTGGGGGCATCCTCGCTAAAGCGGGCGACAAAGTCATCGACGGTTCTATCAAAGGCCAGCTTCATCAATTAGCTAAAAGACTTTAAGAGTTAGAGCGGGAAAATAAAATGCAATTAAATCCATCAGAAATAAGTGATCTGATCAAAAAGAAGATCGAGAACTTCGACGCCCATGTTGAGGCACATACCGAAGGCACCGTAGTCAGTGTCACCGACGGTATTGTTCGGGTTCACGGTCTGTCGGAAGCAATGCAAGGCGAAATGCTGGAATTCCCTGGCGGCTCTTACGGCATGGCTTTGAACCTGGAAAGAGACTCGGTCGGTGTGGTAATGCTCGGTGCTTATCAACACATCACCGAAGGCGATACTGTTAAATGTACCGGTAGAATTTTAGAAGTGCCGGTGGGTGAAGCACTGCTGGGCCGCGTGGTCGATGCCTTGGGTAACCCTATCGACGGCAAAGGTGCCATCGAAACCAAATTAAGTTCACCTATCGAAAAAATTGCTCCAGGCGTTATCGCCAGACAATCGGTCGATCAACCGGTGCAAATTGGTTTGAAAGCGATTGACTCGATGATTCCGGTTGGACGCGGCCAACGTGAGTTGATCATCGGTGACAGACAAACAGGTAAAACAGCCATTGCGATTGATGCGATCATCAATCAAAAAGGCACCGGCATCAAATGTATCTATGTCGCTATCGGCCAAAAACGTTCTTCTATTGCCAACGTGGTTCGCAAACTGGAAGAGCATGGTGCGATGGAGCACACTATCATCGTGGTGGCTTCGGCTTCTGAATCGGCAGCGCTGCAATTTATTGCACCCTACACCGGTTGCTCAATGGGCGAATATTTCCGCGACATTGGTGAAGATGCGCTGATCATTTATGACGATTTGACCAAGCAAGCTTGGGCGTATCGCCAAATTTCCTTGCTGTTGCGTCGTCCGCCAGGTCGTGAAGCCTACCCTGGTGACGTGTTTTACATCCACTCACGTTTGCTGGAACGCGCTGCGCGTATTAACGCGGTTGAAGTCGAAAAACTGACCAACGGAAAAGTAAAAGGCAAAACCGGTTCATTAACTGCATTGCCGATTATCGAAACCCAAGGCGGCGACGTATCGGCTTTCGTACCGACCAACGTAATCTCCATCACCGACGGCCAGATCTTCCTGGAAACCGGTCTGTTCAATTCGGGTATTCGTCCTGCGGTTAACGCCGGTCTGTCAGTATCTCGGGTTGGCGGCGCGGCACAAACCAAGATCATCAAAAAGCTGGGCGGCGGTATTCGTCTGGATTTGGCGCAGTTCCGCGAATTGGCGGCTTTTGCGCAGTTCGCTTCCGATTTGGACGAAAGCACACGCAAGCAAATCGAACGCGGCCAACGGGTTACCGAGCTGATGAAACAAAATCAATACGCGCCGATGTCGGTTGCGGATATGAGTGTTTCTTTGTACGCGGCTAACGCTGGATTCCTGGATGGTCTGGAAGTTAAAAAAGTCCGCGATTTCGAAGCGGCCTTGCTGGACTTCATGCATGCCGACGAATCTGCTTTGATGGCTAAAATCAACGAGAAAGGCGACTACAACGACGACATTCAAAAAGGCATCCACAATGCCATTGAGCGTTTCGTCAAAACCGGTAGCTGGTAAAGGGTCCGCACATGGCTGTTGGCAAAGAGATACGTACCAAGATCGCGAGTATTAAGAATACTCAGAAGATTACTCGGGCCATGGAAATGGTGGCAGCGAGCAAGATGCGTAAAACCAAAGACAGAATGCAGGCCACCCGGCCTTACGCGAAGAAGATAGGCCAGATAATCAAACATCTGGCTTATGCCAATCCCGAATACAAGCATCCTTTTTTGATCGAACGCGAAGTGAAGCGCATCGGCATCATCGTAGTGAGCTCCGATAGAGGTTTGTGCGGTGGTCTGAATGCCAACTTGTTTCGAAAAGTTTTAGGCGAAATGCAGCAATGGCAAAGCCGCCAGATCGAAGTAGACGTCTGCACCATCGGTAGCAAAGCGGCCGGTTTTTTCAGCATGATCAAAGCTAACCTGATCGGACAAGTCTCGAAATTGGGCGATACGCCACATCAGAGCGAAATTATTGGCACGATCAAAATCATGCTGGATGCGTTCGCCGCCGGTGAAATTGACGAGTTATTTTTGATTAGTAATGACTTTGTGAACACCATGACACAAAAACCGGTTGTGCAGAAATTGTTGCCGGTTGCCGTGGGTGATTTGGGCGACGAGTCCAAAGGCCGCTGGGATTACTTATACGAACCTGATGCTAAAGAAGTATTGGACAGTTTATTGATCCGATATGTGGAATCCGCGGTTTTCCAAGGTTTAGTGGAAAACAACGCCTGCGAGCAGGCTGCCCGAATGGTGGCAATGAAAAGCGCATCCGATAACGCCGGGAATATCATTAAAGAATTGCAACTGGTTTATAACAAAGCCAGACAGGCGGCAATTACGCAAGAGATTTCCGAAATCGTGGCCGGCGCTGCCGCTGTTTAGTGCATCAAGACAAGTTTAGAGATTTTAAAAGAGGACGACATAATGAGTTTGGGTAAAATCGTTCAGATCATCGGTGCGGTCGTAGACGTGGAGTTTCCACGCGATAACCTGCCGAAAGTATATGATGCGTTAAATGTTAAAGGCGGTCTGGTTTTGGAAGTTCAGCAGCAATTGGGCGACGGCGTAGTCCGGACCATTGCGATGGGTTCCACCGATGGTTTGAGCCGCGGTGTTGAAGTCAGCAACTCTGGCGAAGCGATCAAGGTACCGGTCGGTCAAGCAACTCTGGGACGCATCATGAATGTTCTCGGTGAGGCGATCGATGAAAAAGGGCCTATCGGTGAGAAAGAGAAGTGGACTATCCACCGTGATGCCCCTTCTTACGACGAACAAGCGCCAGCCAACGAATTGTTGGAAACCGGTATCAAAGTTATCGACTTGGTCTGCCCGTTCGCAAAAGGCGGTAAAGTCGGTCTGTTCGGTGGCGCCGGCGTAGGTAAAACCGTTAACATGATGGAACTGATCCGTAACATCGCGATCGAGCACAGCGGTTTCTCGGTATTTGCCGGTGTAGGTGAACGTACTCGTGAAGGTAATGACTTCTATCACGAGATGACCGACTCCAACGTTATCGACAAAGTATCACTGGTTTACGGTCAAATGAATGAGCCACCTGGCAACCGTTTGCGCGTCGCGCTGACCGGTTTGACCATGGCGGAGTTTTTCCGCGACGAAGGTCGTGACGTACTGTTCTTCGTTGACAACATTTATCGTTACACTTTGGCGGGTACCGAAGTATCGGCGCTGCTGGGCCGTATGCCTTCCGCGGTAGGTTATCAGCCTACACTGGCTGAAGAGATGGGTGTACTGCAGGAGCGGATTACCTCCACCAAAACCGGTTCTATCACTTCTATCCAAGCGGTATACGTACCAGCGGACGACTTGACCGACCCGTCGCCTGCTACTACCTTCGCTCACTTGGACGCGACCGTGGTATTGTCGCGCCAAATCGCCGAGTTGGGTATTTATCCGGCTATTGATCCGCTGGATTCCAGCAGCCGTCAGCTTGATCCTTTGGTTATCGGTCAGGAACATTACGAAGTTGCCCGTTCGGTACAAGGTATTTTGCAACGCTACAAAGAACTGCGCGATATTATCGCCATCTTGGGTATGGACGAATTGTCGGAAGACGACAAACTGACCGTATCCAGAGCGCGTAAAATCCAACGTTTCTTGTCTCAGCCGTTCTTCGTTGCCGAAGTTTTCACCGGTTCTCCAGGTAAATACGTGTCCCTGAAAGATACCATTGCCGGTTTCAAAGGCATTATCAGCGGCGAATACGACAGTCTTCCCGAGCAAGCTTTCTACATGGTCGGCACAATCGACGAAGCCATTGAAAAAGCCAAAGGCATGTAAACCACCTCATAGGAGAGTTTTAACATGGCAATGACAATTCATGTGGACATCGTCAGCGCGGAGCAGGAAATTTTTTCCGGCTTGGCTGAAATGGTCTTTGCGCCGGCGGAAATGGGTGATGTAGGCATTGCGCCGCGCCATGCGCCGTTAATTACCAAGCTCAAGCCCGGTGAAGTGCGGGTTAAGCTGAGCGATAAGGACTATCAAGCGTTTTACGTGTCCGGTGGCTTTCTGGAAGTGCAGCCGCATTTGGTAACCGTTTTGGCGGATACCGCGATCAGAGCAAAAGACATCGACGAAGCGGCGGCGTTACAAGCCAAAGCCAGAGCGGAAGAAATGCTCAGCGATAAATCGGGTAAATACGATTACGCGATTGCGCAAGCCGAATTGGCGCAAGCTGTAAACCAATTAAGAACCTTGGAAAGATTAAGAAAACGTGGTGCGTAAACCATTTATCGCGTAAAAATATAAGCCCGATGACGCAACGTTATCGGGCTTTTTTTGTTTTAAGGAATAGCAATGTCGATTAAAACCATCATCTTGGCGGCCGGCCAAGGCACCAGAATGCGTTCGTCGCGGCCTAAAGTACTTCACGAAATCGCCAATAAAGCGTTGTTGCAGCATGTCTACGAAACCAGTCTTTCGCTGGAAAATAATCAGATTTTTATCATCTACGGCCACGGCGGCGAGACTGTCAAACAAGCTTTGAGTAGCTTGGACGCTACCTGGATAGAGCAAAAACAGCAACTAGGCACTGGGCACGCGGTACAGCAAGCCATTCACCACGTCGACGATCCGGACACCGTATTGATTCTATACGGCGATGTACCTTTATTAAAGGCCAAAACCATCCAAACCTTATTGCACAAAGTCAGCTTGACGTCCTTGGCATTGCTGACGGTTAACCTGGACGACCCCACCGGCTACGGCCGCATAGTCCGCGATAAAGATCATGCCGTTGTCAAAATAGTTGAGCAAAAAGACGCCAACGAAGTGGAATTACAAATCAGCGAAGGCAATACCGGCATCCTGGCCTGCAAAGGCAGCCAGTTGAAGCAATGGTTATCCAGGCTGAGCAATAACAATGCGCAAAATGAATACTATTTGACCGATATTATCGAAATGGCCGTGGAAGATGGCCTTACCGTTGAAACCACTCAAGCCGGCAGCCAGGAAGAAGTGCTGGGTGTAAACAATCGTAGCCAATTGGCGCATCTAGAGCGCGTGTATCAACTGGAACAGGCGCAAGCGCTGATGGAAAAAGGCGTGACATTGCGCGATCCGGCTCGGGTGGATGTCAGAGGCAGTTTTGCCGAACTGGGTCAGGATATTGATGTGGACATCAACGTGATTTTCGAAGGTGTTAATCGCATCGGCTCCAATGTAAAAATCGGTCCCAATTGTCTGATTAAAAACGCCAGCATCGCCAACGATGTCGAAATTCTCGCTAACAGCGTGATCGAGGACGCCTCGGTCGGCGCCGGCAGCCGCATAGGCCCGTTCGCCCGGCTGCGGCCGCAAACCGAGCTGGCCGACCATGTGCATATCGGCAATTTTGTGGAAATCAAAAAATCCACTGTCGCCACCGGCAGCAAAATTAACCATTTAAGCTATATTGGCGATAGCGAAGTGGGTAGCAAGGTCAATATCGGCGCCGGCACCATTACTTGCAATTACGACGGTGTGAATAAATTTAAAACCATCATCGAAGACGGCGCGTTTATCGGTTCCGATACCCAATTGGTGGCACCGGTAACGGTCGGAAAAAACGCGACAATCGGCGCCGGTTCGACGATTACCCGCGATACGCCGGAAAGTCAATTAACCCTTAGCCGGAGTAAGCAGCTTAGCGTGCCTAACTGGCAGCGTCCGGTCAAACTGGCGGAGATTGTTCCCGACAATTCTCCGCACTCGTTAGCTCCTAGTCAGTCGGAGAAATAGTATGTGTGGGATAGTCGCGGGCGTTGCCCAACGCAATGTGGTACCGATATTGATAGAGGGTTTGAAGCGTCTGGAATACCGGGGCTACGACTCTGCCGGCTTGGCTGTTGTCAATAGCGGAGAAATATTCCGCAAGCGCGAGTTGGGCAAGGTTAAAGGCTTGGAAGCTTTGATTTCCGCCGACCCGATCGAAGGCCGCATCGGCATCGCCCATACCCGCTGGGCTACTCACGGCAAGCCCAGCACCCGCAATGCCCACCCCCACGTCAGCAAGGACCGTGTCGCGGTGGTACATAATGGCATCATTGAAAACCACGATCATTTACGCACTGCATTACAGGAAAACGGCTACGTCTTCACCTCCGAGACTGACACCGAAGTCATCGTGCACAAGGTTGCCGAGGAACTGAAAGACGCCGACAGCCTGCTCGACGCCGTCACCAAAACCGTCAAAAGCCTGCGCGGTGCTTATGCCTTGGGCGTCATCGACAGCGAACAACCGGATTTATTGGTTGCCTGCCGTAAAGGCAGCCCGCTGGTCATCGGTATCGGCATCGGCGAATATTTCATCGCCTCCGACATTGCCGCCTTGCTGCCGGTTACCCAGCGCTTCATCTTCCTGGAAGACGGCGATGTGGCCGAATTGACCATCAACGGCGTCACCATTTTCGACGAAGCAGGCCGCCGCGTCGTACGTCCGGTTATCGAAAGCCAACTAAAAGCCGACTCGGTCGACAAAGGCAAATACCGCCACTACATGCTCAAAGAAATCTACGAGCAAGCCTGGGCGGTGTCGGAAACCCTGGAAGGCCGCTTCATCGACAACCGCCTGCAGGACAACGCCTTTGGCCACAACGCCGGCGAAGTGTTCGACCAGATCAAATCGGTGCTGATCCTGGCCTGCGGTACCAGTTACCACGCCGGACTGGTCGCTCGCTACTGGTTCGAAAAATACGCCCGCGTGCCCAGCTCGATCGAAATTGCCAGCGAATTTCGCTACCGCAACCCGGTGGTGGCGCCGGATACATTAGTAGTCACCATTTCCCAGTCCGGCGAAACCGCCGACACGCTGGCCGCATTGCAGGAAGCCAAAAAGCTCGGCGTCAAACACTCGTTGGTGATCTGTAACGCGCCGGAAAGCTCGCTGGTGCGCGAATCCGATCTGGTATTGATGACCCGCGCCGGCCCGGAAATCGGCGTTGCTTCGACCAAGGCCTTCACCACCCAGTTGGTGGCCTTGTTGATGCTGATCATTGCAGTCGGCCGCCGCTTCGAGCTAAGCGCCGACCAGGAGGAACACATCGTCTCGCAACTGTTCGCCCTGCCCGGCAACATCGAAAAAGTGCTGAAGCTGGACAATGCCATCGAACTGTTGTCGCAGCGCTTCGCCGACAAGCACAACGCGCTGTTCCTCGGCCGTGGTACCCATTACCCGATCGCGATGGAAGGCGCGTTGAAGCTTAAGGAGATTTCCTATATTCACGCCGAAGCCTATCCGGCCGGCGAATTGAAACACGGCCCGTTGGCCCTGATCGACGCCGAAATGCCGGTGGTCACGGTGGCGCCCAACAACAATCTGCTGGAAAAGCTGAAATCCAATATCCAGGAAGTCAGCGCCCGCGGCGGACAGTTGATCGTGTTCATGGACGAGGACTTGGCCGAAAGCGATGCCGCCGACGAGAACGTGCAAATCGTCAAAATGCCCAGCGTCGCCAACGCTATCTCGCCGATTATCTACACCATCCCGCTACAACTGTTGTCCTACCACGTCGCCGTGCTGAAAGGTACCGATGTCGACCAACCACGGAACCTCGCAAAATCGGTTACGGTGGAATAGCGGCTGAATTGGCGGAACGGATTCCGAGGGATTAAGGTTGGAATTTGAGGGTTTGTCGGGCTTGGGTTCGGCAAGCCCTTTTTTGTTGGCTGTGATCGGCTCGTTTTTGTTTGGAATTACGTGATGATGGGATGATAGATCGGTCCGAAGCTCAATTCAACACTTCCTTTTGGAATGGCAGAAATGAACTTGGAGCGCCCTTCCAGAAAAGTGGGGCTATCTTTGATTACAATACCTGCATCGGAAATTCCTAAAATCTTTCTCATTCTTTCGAGAAAGACCTCTTTTTGTATATTTATACAAATGTCCAGATGCTATACTTGTCGCTCGCAATCTTCCCTAATGTATTAGTTGTAGCTAAAAATAAATTAACTGGAGAGAAATCATGAGAACAGGTACTGCATCATATCCTGCGTTACGTCAGGCTAATCAGTTAGCCTACAGTCAGCTTGCTATGTTTAGGGACGCTATTAAAAGTAGTAACGGAATCAAGCCAGAAGCTACTAAGCAAGCGAAAGCAAAGGTTTGCGCCAAATAACAGACATCATGGTTATTGATTTAGTAATAACCGGCGTGTGTTATTTAGGTTTCTTGCAAGGCGCTTGATGCTGGCTCATATTAAATTAATTTTTATTCAGAAAGGCCAATCATATGTTTGGCCTTTTTTATTTCTTTGAAGTTATGATTCAACTTTATAAAGACTCAGATTATCAACGCGAAGTAATAGAAAACTCAGAAGAAAATCATAAGGTTGCTTATAGGTCTGATTTTCGGCACGACTATGCGCGGTTAATTCACAGTCCAGCTTTCCGACGTTTGCAAGGCAAAACTCAGTTATTTCCAGGGCATGAGTCTGATTTTTTTCGCAATAGACTTACTCACTCGCTTGAAGTAGCGCAAATCGCAAAGACGATTGCCAATAAACTTAACACCGAGCATGAATATTTCAAAGAGAACAATATTGATACAGATTTGGTTGAATTCGCTGGTCTCGCTCACGATTTAGGTCACCCACCATTTGGTCATAATGGTGAAAAAGCACTTGATGACTGCATGAAATCGCATGGAGGATTTGAGGGTAACGCGCAAACATTACATATACTCGCTAAACTGGAGAAAAAAAGAACCAAAAGCGGTTCTAATGAATTAATTGACAAAGAAGGGATTGATCAAAGGCTCGGATTACATCTCACATATCGATCACTGGCATCTATACTTAAATATGATAAGAAAATTCCTTTGCGTAGAAATAAAGCATCTGAACTTGTAAAGGGTTACTATTGCTCCGATGCCGATCTGGTTGGAAGGATTCGAAACGCCGTTTCCCCCGGTATTGGAAAGAGTGATTTCAAATGTGTCGAATGTTACATAATGGACATAGCAGATGATATTGCCTATTCTACATATGATCTTGAAGACGGATTAAAAGGCGGTTTTATTAGTCCTTTAAGTATATTGTCCGATGTAATTACTAATCCTGAATTATATGATCGTGTTTTAACTAAGGTAAAGAAGAGTGTTCAAATTACGACTGAAGAAATATATTCAGAACTTAATTATTTATTTGGAGATCTACTACATCCTAAAATCGAAGAAGAATCAAGTGAAGAAGTTCTTAGAGCCTACTTGGCGTCATCTTTTCTCAATGATAATGGTTATATAAGAACATCATACACATCTGGACTTGTTAATGAGTTTGTTGAGGGTATAGAGATTGATTTCAATGATAAAGCTCCATGTCTTACTAGTGTTAAGCTTAATGATGAGATAAGAAGAACAGTTGAAGTATTAAAACACCTTAACTTTGAAATTGTAATTATGTCTTCAAGACTGAAGGTTGTTGAATATAGGGGCTATGAAATTGTAAAAACAATTTTTGAAGCCATCGATTCTGATGATGGTCACTTACTATTACCACCTGATTACCGCTTGGCATATATGCGCTTAAAGAATACTGATGAACAAAAACGATTAATCTGTGATTTTGTAGCAGGAATGACAGATAAATACGCTATAGAATTCTACTCAAGAATAAAGGGTGGTGGGCAAACTATATTTAAACCTTTTTAGCATAAATGGTTGCTATTAAAGTTTATGTAGATATTAAACTAATATTACTGATAGGCAGGGCCGCAGGATGTGCTGAACAGCATGAAGCGCATCGTTCGCGATTGGTGAGGTTCGTAAACTCGCCGCACGCTGCGCCTGTTTTCGGCTAGGCAATTACCATTGGAACTATTGTATTCGTCCGGTGGTTTTGGCCGCTTCGCTTCATCCAGGCTAGTAAATTGACCAAATCAAAAACGCCCATTTCTAACATATAAAATCACTCCTTTTTAGAAAAATAGCCTACGCTTTTTCTCTGCGGACTGGCGCTGCCGGTTCGCGTATTCGGCAACTTTGCAGGAGATTGAGATGAGTCAGAATTTGTTATCTTTAACGTTCACAGACGCCGCGCTGGCTGAGATCGACGCGGCTTTGAATACCTTGGAAACCCATTTCGCCGGCTTCGTATCGCTATCGCCCGACCAGCGTCGCAATATTTTGAAGATGGGCGATAAGACCGAAGCGTTCTGCCGGCAGACTATGCTGCTGGCGGCTCAAAATGCTCAGGCGATTCCGCCCAATCTGAACATGCCTGAGGCGCAAGCCGACATGACCAGTCTGGATCAACTCCGGCCGCGCTTGCATCGGCTGCGGGATTTGCAGGCGCGCGGCGACGATACCGACATGGCGCTGGGCAGCGACATTTATAGCTTTTGCCTGGACGCCTACGCTTCTTTAAAAATCGCCGGCAAAGGCGCGGCCTTGGAAACGCTGCGGCAAGCGATGGCGGTGCGATTCAATCGTGGCGCCAAGAACAAAGTGGAACCAGCCGCCGGCTAAGTTTGACGGCGGCGTTTGCAACCGGCCGCGGGGGACGGCCGACCTCTACGCTATACCGCTGAGCTTCAACGCTACTCACGCCAGGCTTTTTGCCCTCCCTCATGCCTTTTAGCCTTAAGCGCCGAGCAATGTGGAATGCCGGCAAGCCAAAATGCCATGCTCGCAAGGCGAATAGCTGCAATCGCAAACTGGCCTAAGTAAGTGCACAAGCTAAAACAGTTCTCGTCCATAGCAAATCCCTTTAATTGCCAGCCAATATAGCTTTGCGCGCGAGGCAAAAAGCTATTCGGCTACCCCAACTTGGTTCAAACTCAAACCTACTCAACCTTGCGCGCCAGCCATTTAGCCGTTCGTGCAAGGCAAATTGCTTCAATCGCAAAGCTGCCCGGGCAAGCGCGCAAGCAGAAACAGTGTTCGACAATGGCAAATTGCTTTAACCGCAAGCCACGATAACGTTGCGGGCCAGGTAAAAAGCGATTCGGCTAAACCAAATGGGCGCAACCCCAAACCTGAAAGCCTCGCGTGCAGGCTAATAAGCGATTCGCGCGAGGCTTGTGGCTTTGCCCTTAAGCAATTGGAGTGGCCCGTCAAGTGTTTGTTTCGTCAGGTGGATTGTAGCTGGTCTAACGGGTTCAAAATCCGCCTGACTTTGTATCGGCAGCTTGCTGGGGGTGATCAGAACAGGCTTAGGCCGCGGGTTCTAGGCGCTCCAGTAACTGCACTATTTGCAGATTGGCCTCGCGTAGTTGGCTAAAATCTGCGCTGTCGCCGTTTCTGCCGTCCAGCCGATGACGTTGGAGTTGTTCCGCCAGGATTTGTTGGCGGGCTTGGGCCCGCTCCAGTTGTTCCAGTAAACGCGCATCAATGCCGCGTTCGTGTTTGAGCCGTTCCAGCCATCTACCCAGATGCGATTTTTTCGAGTTCAGGATAGGCCAGCGTGCACTGCTGCCGGTTGGGGGATGCAGACATTGTTCCAGACGGCGCAACCAATACTGCTGCTGAAGTTTTAGTAATTCCAATTGGTTTTGCCAATTAGTCAGCGAAAGTCTGGCGCAATCGGTCCAGGCCTGAGGGTTGCGATAGCTGTTGACCCAAGCCAACACCGCGTCAGCCGGCATCGCTTCGGCGATGGCGGAGCCTTGGGCGATGCTGCACCCCAAATCGATCAGAAAAATCCCGTGTTCTATATCTTCCACGCCTTCGGCCACCGCTTCGCGTTTGAAGGCTTTAGCCAGCGCAATCACACTTTCGACGATGGCCATGTCATCCGGGTCGTCTATCATGTTGCGGACAAAACTCTGATCGATCTTTACCGTATTGATGGTCAAATGCCGCAAATGCGCCAGCGACGAATAACCGGTGCCGAAATCGTCGAGCGCACAGGGTACGCCCAGGTCGTGAAAGCATTGTTTCAGCGTCTCCCCCACCGAGATCAAATCCTCCAGTACGCTACTCTCCAGCACTTCCAATTCCAATTGCCAGGAAGGAATTTGCGGGTATTCCGTTAGTAAGGTTTCCAGGGTTTTGATGAAATCCGGCCATTGCAGATGGCGCGGGGATATGTTTACGCTCACTTGTAGATTCAGGCCGAGATCGTGCCAGACCTGCAATTGTTTAAAGGCTTGCCGTAGCACCCAGTTGCTCAGGTCAATTTCCAAGGTAGTGTTTTCCACTATGGGCAGAAATTCGGCCGGCGGCAACACGCCGCGTTGCGGATGGTGCCAGCGGATCAGTGCTTCTGCGCCGACCACTTCACCTGTCTTGATATTGACTCTGGGCTGGTAATACATGCAAAACTGGTTATCCATCAGCGCCTGGCCGACTTCGGCCAAGGCTTGCTCCAAACGGCTGAGACGATGATTGATACTGCTCGATTGTCCGGGCAAATGATCGTAAATCCGATAGCGGTTGCGGCCATCCAATTTGGCCTGATACATGGCTTGGTCGGCGTGGCGCAACAGAATATCCGGATCTTCCAAATCCAGCGGATAGATGGTCACGCCGCTACTGGCGGCAATCCGTACATGGCGGTTTTCCAACTCGAACGGTTCGGCCATGGCCTGATGAATGCGGGTCAAGGCATCTTCGCATTGCTGCACCGATTGCAAATTTTCAAATAACAACGCAAATTCGTCGCCGCCCAGCCGGCAAACCGTATCGCCTTCGCGCAGCTTTAACTTGATGCGTTTGGCTACTTCCACCAACAACTGGTCGCCGGTTTCGTGGCCGAAGTTATCGTTAACCTGCTTGAATCCGTCCAAATCCAGATAACACACCGCCAATAGCGATTCGGCGCGTTTGCTGTGGGCGATAGCCTGGGCAAAGCGGTCGGCAAATAGGGCGCGATTGGGCAATTGGGTGAGCGGATCGAAATGCGCCAGCACTTCCAGCGCCTGCTGCTGTTGTTTACTCTCGGTGATGTCCGAGAACAAGCCCAGATAATTGATGATATTGCCGGCGTCATCGCGCAAAGCCGAAACCGTTAACAGTTCGGCATACAAATCCCCATTTTTCCGCCGATTCCAGACTTCGCCTTGCCAATGCCCTGTCTGGTTTATGATCGCCCACATGGCTTCGTAAAACTCCGGCGCTTGCCGGCCGGATTTCAGAAAGCTGGGATTTTGTCCCAATGCTTCCTCGCGGCTGTAGCCGGTGATGTCCGTGAAGGCGGCGTTGACATCGATGATACAGGCGTTGAGGTCGGTAATGATGATGCCTTCGTGGGCGTCCGAAAAGACCCGCGCCGACAGCCGCAGTTTTTCCTCGGCCGCTTTGCGTTTACTAACATCATGGACAATCCCGCGCATCCGCACCGGTTTGCCGTTACCGTCCCGCTCGACCTGACCCACCGAGCGCATCCAGCGCTTTTCGCCGTTAGGGGTTTGGATACGGTACTCCACATCGTAATTGGCGCCGCGTTCAAGGTGCTCGCGGGTCGCTTCCAAAATTAAAGGCCTATCCTCCGGACAAACCACTTCCAGGAAATCATTCCAGGTATTGAGTGGCTTATGCGGAAAACCCAATTCAGTTGTGACGATTTCCGACCAGAACTGGCGGTTTTTCAACAAATCTGCTTCCCAAATACCGACGCCGCCATAGATTTGGCTGATCCGAAAGCGTTCTTCGCTCTCTTTTAGTGCCAGTTCGGTCTGTTTGCGCTCGGTAATATCCTGGACTAACACGACGAAACGGTCGGGGCCGGCTTTATAGCTATCGATGGCATACCAGCGGCCCAGATCGGTCACGCAGTTTTCAAAATGTTGCGGCTCGCCACTGGTATCCAGCCCGTCAAAACTGGCGATCCAGGCTCCCTCGGTGTTTGGCAACACCTGCTTCACGGTTTTGCCTATCCAGTTTTCGCGGGCAATGCCGGTCATTTTTTCAAAGGCCGGGTTAATATCCAGATAGCGATAATCGACGATTTTGCCGCTGTCGTCGCGTATTACCTGATGTAGCGCAAAGCCCAGCGACATATTGGTGTAAAGCCGCGCCAGGTCGGCCTCGCTACGTTTGCGAGCCTTGATTTCCTTACGCAGCCTGAACACCCAATAGACGAAAAACAACAGGGCCAGCAGCGCAACGGCGGCGGATCGCAATAGCGCGTCCAGTTGAATGCCTTGCTCGACCTTCAAAGCCATCCAGCGGTTAATAATGGCATCGTGTTCGGCTTGGCTGATACTGGACAGAGCTTTCTCCAGTAGCGACCGCAAGTGCGGCTGAGATGTGAGTGCGGCCATCCGGGTTTCGTTGAGGTAGCCTGGTTGGCCGGCAATTTGCAGATTCAATAAGCCTTGTTGTTTGATTGCGTAACTGGCGGAGGCCGCATCGCCGACGTATGCGGCCACTTTGCCTTCGGCCAGCAGATTAAGCGCTTCTTGCACCGAGGGGGCGGTCAGCAACTGTATCCCAGGGTAGTCTCTGCTCAGCAATTCCTGCACAAAATACCCTTGTTCGATGGCGACTCGTCTCCCCGTCAGTAGTGGCAGGGAATTGATATAACCACCGTTTTTGTCACCGATGATCACCGTAGGCGTACTGATATAGGGTTGGGTAAAACTCAGGTACTGCTCTCGGTCAGGGGTTTTGCTCGCCCCGGCGAGCATGTCCAGTTCGCCGCGTTTGGCCATGTCCAGCACCTCCTGCCAGGATTTGTCCATGATCAGCACGAACTTCACGCCCAATCTCTGCTCGATTAACTTGAGGTGTTCGGCAATCATGCCTTGATGCGCGCCAGCTGCGTCCAGCCATTCGTATGGTGGAAAATTCCTGTCTATGCCCACCCGAATTTCAGGATGTTCAGCCAGCCACTGCCGTTCCGCGTCGTTCAATTGCAAATTGGTGGATTGTCTGCCGCCGTAGACAAACTCATTGAGTTGGCCGTCGCTTATAGGACGTGCTAATTTCAGGTTGGCATAAATGTCGGCTACCCTGCGTAAGCGGGCAGTCTCTATCTGGCCTAGCGGGATGTAGTCCGGCATGATCAGCTTACGGGTTTCCTCGGCTTCAAAGCGCAGTTGCTCAGGACTAAGTTTGCTTGGGTATTGGTGTTGGATCAGCTCTATCAGCAAATCGGGATGAGACAGCGCATATTCCCAGCCTTTGAGGCTGGCCCGGAGGAAGCGCTCGGCGCGGCCGGGATGTTGCTGTAGCTCTTTGCGGCTGGTGAAAAGCAAGTCGCCGTAAAAGTCGATACCGTAATTTTGCGGATTGATAATGTTGAATTTGATACCGGCGGCGCGAAAGCTGAATGGCCGGTCGGTGATATAGCCGGACATCACATCGACTTTATCCGCGATAAAGTCGGCGTTGTTAAAGGTCTCGGCAACTTTTTGATAGCGGCTTTCGTTTAGATTGGCTTCGGCGAGTAAGGCGCGAATCTGGGCATTATTCTCGCCGACCACATCGTACATGATGCGCTTGCCGGCCATTTCATAAGGGCTGACGATGCCGGAAGCTTGTTTGCTGAACAGCACCAGCGCATCGTGCTGAAATAGGGCGGCTAGAGCCGCTATGGGCTTGCCGTTGGCATACTGGGCAATGATGCCGGAATCGCCGATGCCGTATTCGGCTCCCCCGGATGCGACCTGTTCTACGTAGTCTTGGTCAGGATTGCGCTCGCGTATCTCTACCTGCAAGCCTTCCTCGGCATAATAGCCTTGCTCGATAGCTGCGTAATAACCGGCAAATTGGAATTGGTGAAACCATTTCAATTGTAGCGCTACTGGTTCCAGCGGCTGGTTTGCTGCGGATGTGCCAGCGGTGCTGGACGTACAAAACAGTAAAAAAAATACCGAGGACAGTCCGAAAATGGTTTTTTTCATAAATGCCAGTCGTGGCCTGTTTTGAAAGTAGGGTTATTCTACAGCCAAAGGCAAACGGGCCAGGCGGATTTAGTCGGCTGTCGCGGAAGTGAACAACGATTGAAATTTATTTTTGCCGGCGTTGGATTTACGTTGCTGGGTGTGTGCCAGCGCCATTTTGGCTTCGTTTTGCAACTGGGTATCGGCAAATACTTGCTGTTTGCGCAGCGGGGCCTGGACGGCCTTGTGCAAATATTCCTCAGCTTCCGCGCTGCGATCCTGTTGCAGCAAATAATCGGCGTAGAAGTAATTGGCGTCGATACCGTTGGGGTTGATTTTCAAGCTGGCTTTCAACATTTGCTCCGCAAGCTGATTATCCCCAAAAGATACCGGCCAGCCAGGCACCATGTAATACAGCGTGCCCAGCGTGACATAGGCCGCGCCATCCAGCGCATTGGGATTTTGAGCAATGGCTTCTTCCAAGAGCGTCTTGGCGGTTTGCAGGCTGGATAAGGCGCTCAACGAAGATTGAAACGCCGCATTGGTGGCGATAATCGTCGCTTGCCAGATTTTCGGCTCTGCGGCGTTTGGGTAGCGTTTGGTTAATTCGGCGGCAGTTTCCAGCAATTGCGGATAAGTTTGTCTTTGCCGGGTTTCGTCGCTTTGATAATAAACGCTGGCCCACTCGCTTTCCAAACGGGCGATAGCGGTTGCCAGCTCCGATGCATGCAGCGGACCGGCAAAAAGTATCAATAAAACAACAAAAGTAGCTTTGCTCATACATTCAATATAGAGCATTGCATTTTGGATTTCAATACGTCCTTTAAATTATTGTTTTAACAAAGTATTGCCTGTCGCAAAAATTCGCTATGCGCCAGGCTTTAGTGAGGAAGGCTAGGTATGCATTTGTAGCGCTGTAGCGACTCTGCAAATATCTTGTCCCAGTTTTGCAACAAACGCCGCAAACCTCAGAAAACGGCAACTTTTATCGCCTATCTGGCTTATTGCCGCTTATTTATCCCAATCCTTGAACGGATGCTTGCAGAGATTATTGTTGTAATAGCGTATATCGTCGGTAACTTCCATGCCGACCCAGTCCGGCCTAACAAAGGCCTCTCCTACTGCCGACAATTCGATTTCAGCGACAATCAAACCTTGGTTATCGCCCATGAATTCGTCAATTTCCCAAACATGCCGGTCGCGATAGACAAAATGACGGATTTTTTCCACTAACGGCTTATGGCATAGCTCGTCGAGAATACTGTTGGCGTCATTCAACGGGATTTCATACTCAAACTCCTGACGATGGCTGCCGATAGTGGCGCTTTTGATATTCAGCCAAGCCTGCTTGTCGGAAATTCGCACGCGCACCGAACTGAGCGGGCTGCTGCTTAAATAGCCCTGTTTGTAGTGTACGGAATGATCAATTTCGCCGCGCCAGTCGTCGTTTGCCAGTAAAAACTTATGTTCAACCTCAAGTGCCATCGTTGTTTTCCTTAGATTAGGTAGTGTTAAGCAATAATTCTTTATTATAATGCTGGGTAATTAGGTTTGGGCGGTAAGCCCGCGCCTAATCACTGCTGCTGTTCAATCAATCTGGAGAATAAAGATGGCTTTTGAATTACCTGCATTACCGTACGCAAAAGACGCATTGGCGCCGCACATTTCCGCAGAAACGATCGAATTTCACTACGGCAAACATCACCAAACTTATGTTACCAACCTGAATAATCTGGTTCCCGGCACCGAGTTTGAAGGCTTGTCCCTGGAAGAGATCGTGAAAAAATCCTCTGGCGGCGTATTCAACAACGCAGCGCAAATTTGGAACCACACCTTTTATTGGAACAGCCTGTCTCCCAACGGCGGCGGCGCACCTACCGGTGGTTTGGCAAATGCCATTGACAGAACTTTCGGTTCTTTCGAGAAATTCAAAGAAGAATTCACCAAATGCGCGGTCACCACTTTCGGCTCTGGCTGGGCGTGGCTGGTGAAAAACGACAAAGGCGGCTTGGAACTGGTTAGCACCAGCAACGCCGGTTGCCCGTTGACCGCCGGCCAAACGCCGTTGTTAACTTGCGATGTTTGGGAACACGCTTATTACATCGATTTCCGCAATCTGCGCCCTAAATATCTGGAAGCGTTCTGGGCATTGGTTAACTGGGAATTCGCCAGCGCCAATTACGAAGCTTAAGCCTTAAAAGGCGCGGGCCGGCGTCCTCACAGGCCCGTCCGCGCCGCTTTTGCCAGACTGATTTCTCGCGCTTTTCAATACAAGACTGGCGCTAGCCTAGCTTAAAAAGCAGCAAGCCTCTACCTCGTCCTCTCCACCTATCGTTTCGACAACCAAGCTATCGCTATTATCAGCAAGGCAATACCTTAAGCAGTATTAGTCTATACCGAATAGCTGCGAAGTACTGTCACGGCTGTCTGGATTTTCCCGGCACGCCAAACAACAATATCAGCCAGAATATCATGCCGCTGCAGCAGCCGATTACCGCTCTTTGTGGCAAATTGAAGGCTTGATCGGGAGAGACAAAGCCTTCGATCAAACCGGCGAAAATCAGAAACGGAGTTACCGCAAGCAGTATTTTGCCGGCACTGATGCTGGTTTCCTGAAACGCTTGCAGTCGATTGCGGGCGCCGGGCCGTATCAGGGCTTCGCCGAGTTGCAAGCCCATCGCCCCGGCGATGATGATGACGCTCAATTCGACCACGCCATGGCCAATGATGAAGGCAAACAACCGCCCGTCCAACTGGTAAGCGGCGGTAAAGGCAAAGATTCCTCCCAGCATGAAACCGTTGAAGCCGATGATGTAGAGGGTGCCGACGCCGTAGAACGCCCCCAAGCCAAAAGCGAAGAGTGTCACCGTGATGTTGTTGGCGGCAATGCTAAGCGACAATACCGGGGACGGCGCGACGTTGAGCAGGCCGTCGGTCCATAATTCGCCTTTCTGAACGTGGTCTATCATCTTCGGCGAGGCCAGCAGACCGATCAAATCGGGATAGCTGCCAATCAGCCACCAGCCGCCGGCAATACCCAGCGCGAACAGCGCAAAGGCGCTGAAGATTGCGGTTTTCAATTCCCGCATCAGCCGCGGTATTTCCCAATGATATAAATCGATCAAACGCGCCAAAGGATGATTGGCGGGACGGTAGATTTCTTCGTGGGCTTTTAAGAACAGGTTTTCCAGGTAACGGGTAATCATGGCTTTGCCGTTTACCCGGCGCGACAAGGACAAATCGCTCAACAGGGCGCGATAGCCTGACAACAGCTGGCGGGCATCACTGATTTCCTGGTCGCGGCGGCTAGCCGTCAGTTTAAGAGTGTTTTCCAGGCTTTCCCATTGGCTTTTCCGGGCATTTAACCAATGGGACAGCGCTTGAGATGGGTTGTTTAACTGCTGCATCGCCGACTCAGGAGTTGCTTAACAAGCTTTTCAGAGCCCGTTTTAAGGCCTGTTCTTGCGTCTGTTTGCCACTTGCTTCAGGAATGTCGCGGCCGATTCGGCTTAAAAATTGTGTGGCGAACAAGATCCGGCGTTCGGAGGCCAGTTCGTCCCAGCGTTTCAACAGATCCAGCAGCAGGGTCTGATCGTCGCCGCTTAAACGGGAATGCAGGGTTAACGTGGAAATTTGCTGCAAGGAATGGGTCTTGTCGACGTTGTCATACACCAATACCAAGCCCGCCGCCAAATCGCCGATCCGCTGGTGTTTGCCGGTGAAGGCGACAACCACCAGGCCAAGAAAATAAAAGCCGGGTAGCGAGTCGATCAGGCGAAACACATTGCGCAACAACAGCGCGCCGATGCCGGGGGTATGCCCTTGTAAATCCACCAGGCGAACCCCGGTCATGCGCTTGCCCGGCGTTCGTCCGGCCATCAGGATTTCCAGCACCGGGTGATACAAAAAATATATCAGCAGGGTCGGCAAGATTAAAATCAGGCCGGTATAGCCGGGATGTCCCGGTTTAAACACGTTGCGCAGTTCTTCCCAGTTAAAAAACGCCACGCCGCAGATCGCAACCCAACTGATCGCCAACAACAGCCGTATATGCCAATCGATGACGAAGGCATAGGTACGTGCGCCCATTCCGGCAATTTCCAACTGGTAATCCATACCGTCTGCCGATTGTATGTGCAGATAATCCTGGAACGAACCGGGTTTATTCAGGGTGTTATTCATCATCTTATTAAAAACAGGTCAGTTGTTTACACAGGTTGGTACCGGGTATTTAGCATCAGGCTGCCGCGATGGTGTCGCGCTTGTTCCGGTAATAAGCCAGTATCTGCCGGTCCAGATTCTGTGCGGTGGCGCTGGTTACCGCTACGCCGCTGCCCTGTAAACGCTTGCGGGTCAACTCGCGGCCGCGCAGGTATTCGAGAATGGCGAATTTCCGATAAGGGTCCTGCCAATAGCGCCCGCTTTGTTTCAGATCATCGCCAATCGCCGGTTCATCCAGTGTGGCGACCAGGACTTGATGTTTGGCGGAAAGTAATTTCCCGGCTTGAACCAACTGCAAAGCGGCTTCCGGCTGTTCCAGTTCGGTCAGAAAAATTACCAGACCGCGCCGTTTCAGCAGTTGCTTGACCTCCAGTGCGGCATTCAGGGCATTGGCGTTCTCGTTAAAGACTGTGAGCCGGCTCAATAGCTGACGTATGGCCCGGACCGAGTTCATGCCGCCGGCCATCGGCGTTTTATCGACGGTTTGTTGGGCGTAGGCCAGACAGGCGATCCGGTCGCCTTGGTAGCTGGCAAATTCCGTCAATTTGGCGGCGACGTTGATGTAATGATGCAAGCGGTCCATGTGTTCGCTTTGCAGGCGGCTGCTCAAGCCGCAATCGATCAGCACCGCAATTTCCAGCAAATGTTCGCGCTCGAAATGCCGCACCATGGGCTTGCCGCGCCGGGCCGTGGCCTTCCAGTCTATGCTGCGCAAGGAATCGCCGCGCCGATACTCGCTTAAATCCAAAAACTCGACGCCGCTACTGCGAGCCTGGGCACTGCCGCGGCTACCAAGCTGCTGCATGCCGGACAGGTCTACAAAGTTGTTCAGCCGGGCGGGTTCTATCCGCATGGCGATGTCGTCGTCTATCCGCCGCGTCCACCAGCACAAGCCGAACGCGCCCAGCTGTTTTACATACAAACTGCCCAAGGAGGTGCCGCCCAAGCGGGTGGGCGTAATCGAAAACTGCCGGCTTTGGGTTTCATGCGCGCCCAGTAGCCAACGCTGCAGCGAGTTGTCGCCGACAATGGCGGCAGGGTAGTCGCTTTGGGTTTCGAAGCGGACCTTGGAACCGGCCCGGTTGCAGACTTGAATGCTGTAGTCGACTGACTCGCCCAGTGCCAAAGTGGGCGGAACTTGCCTGTGCAACTCGATATTGTCCGTCAACCTGAAGCGTTCCCAAGCCATCAGCGTTATCAGCAAGGCCGCCGGCCATCGCCAGAAACCTTGCAGCGGCTCGCCACTCCAGATTCCGATGATGGCTAGCAGAATAATCAAGCCGGCCAGCAGCAGTGTCAAACGCGATATTGACATTATTTCGCTTCCGCACTGCGGGGAACGGCGACCTGATTTTCGATTTCCCGGTAGATTTGGATGGCGGAGTAACCTTCCAGCATGGCTTCGGAACTGAGCAGTAAACGATGCCCGACTACCAGCGGCGCGACCGCTTTGATGTCATCGGGGATCAGGAAATCGCGGCCGTCCAGCACCGCTTCCACCCGTGCGCAGCGCATCACGGCAAGTGCGCCGCGGGTCGACAGGCCCAGGCTTAAACGCGGATGGTTACGGCTGGCTTCCGCCAGCATGATGGCATAATGGTACAAACAGTCTTCAACGTGAACAGCGGCGGCCTCTTGGCGCGCTTGCCGCAGCAGCGTTTCCGGCAGGGCTTGGATTTGTTGCAACGCCGTGCTGTGCCCGCCGCCCGGTTTATCGTAGTGCCTGAGCACCGCCACCTCCGCCGGCAGTTGCGGATAGTTAATGTCCAGACGCACCAAAAAGCGATCCAGTTGCGATTCCAGCAAGGGATAAACGCCCTCGAAATCGAAGGGGTTTTGAGCGGCAATCAGAAAAAAGTTTTCTGCTAGCGGATAGGTTTTTCTATCCAGCGTCACCAGTTTTTCTTCCATTGCTTGCAACAATGCCGATTGGGTCTTGGGGCCGGCGCGGTTGATTTCATCAACCAGCACCACTTCGTTAAACAAGGGGCCGGGGACGAATTCGAAACTGTTAGCCTCGGTGTTGAAGATATGCAGGCCGGTAATATCGGACGGCATCAGATCGGCGGTGCCTTGGATGCGCCCGAAACTGCCGCTCATCAATTGCGCCAGTGATTTGGCCAACAGGGTTTTCCCCAGGCCCGGCGCACCTTCCAGCAGCACATGGCCGTCGGCAATCCAGGCGACGACCAAGCCGTGCAGCACCTCATCCATGCCGAATACCACCTTGCCTATTTGTTGCCGCAGGTGGAGATTCAAATTTTGCGCTGCGTTGTTGCTCATAGCGTGACTGTCCTGATGTAAGTAATAGTGTTGGATAAACGCAGTAATGAAAGACGTTGTTTGGCTAACGCCCGTTTTAGTAGTGTGATCTGATCGTTGCTTACCCGGCTATGCTGTTCCAGCCAAAGCCAGACTTCCGCTTCGCTGCGCATTCCCCGCCGAGCATGAATATCCGCCAGCAGATGCTTGACCAGGGCCTCGGCCAATACAGGCTGGTTCAGGCGGCGCGCGAAAAATTCGGCGTTAACCTTGATGAAGTCCCGGGTGGATAGTTGACTGCCGGCTTGGCGCACCGGCGCCAGGCGGCTGGTGTAGCCGGCCACGTAAAGCAGCCAGAATATGCCAAAGCACCACAAGGTTTGATGTAGCCGTTGGTCTTTAAAAAAGTGCTCGGGATCGTACAGTTCGGACAAGCCGAAATGGTAATCGTCGAACAACAATCGGCCTGCCGGCGCCAGCGATTGCTTGAGCAAATTGCCGATAAACCGGGCGTTGTCTGCTTGCCCCAACCGCTGGTTACTAAACAAATCCGGGGTCAGCAGCAACACGATCCGGCCGGCGCCGGCATTCATCCACCAGGCGGTGGTGAGATGGCTATCGCGCTCGGACAGCAAGCGCAGCGAGAGATTCTCAGGTTCGCTGCCGCTCAGCGTCCATGCGGCTTTTAACAAGTCTGCCGAGGTTTGGGTCTGTAGGCTGGTGACGCCCTGCAGCAGAGGGTGCGAGGATTGAGCAAGCAATTGGCTGTCTTGAGGGAGAGCGCCTTTGAGGCTGTTTTGTAGGGTGTTTAGGGTACTTTGCAGGGTTTTATCCGTCTGTGTTTCCGGGGTGTTTGGCTCGTCTTGTTGATCTGCGGAATCCAGGATCCAGTCGTAGCGTGACAAAAGTTCCTTAACATCGCAAAAGCAATTCTCGGCAGCGGCCCAGCCCGGGTGTTGATACACGGCGCCTAGAACGATCAGCGTGTTGCCTTGCTCCAGCCAGTCCGCCAGCGCCGGCCACTCCGTTTCTCGGATTTCTTTGGAAGCTGGCATGCTGGCAATCAGCACATTGCCGCGCTCCGGAAGGGTTTTGTCCTTATGCAGATCGCTGTAGCGTTTGCGAAAACTGACGACATTCAGTCCTTCGCGTTGTAGCCAGGTAAAAAGCCCTTTCAGACCATCTGCTCCGCGGTCTTCGCTGGTCGGTAGCGATAGCGGCTTTTGCGCATCGGGATGGCGCGGCGACAACAACAAAATCACCAGCGCCAATGCCGCCAGTGCGGTTAGAAGGGTAATCAGGCGTTCTTTCATGAGCGCAAATTGCCCAATAGCGCCTGCACCTCGCGCCGGTAATTGCCGACCAAGTCCGCATCAACAGGGCGATGGCCGTAAAGCAAGGGTTCGGCTTGGCGGACCAAACGGGAAAATGCCGAATCCGCTTGTCGGGCTTGTTGTTGAAAATGACTAACGAGTTGCCGATGGGTCAGGCTGGGGTCGGCCGGAAGCAGTTGGCGCTGGATTAGTGCGTTTATCAGTTGCGCCAGCAATGCGCCGATTTGCTCTTGCGGTGTTAAGGTCTTAATCGCCGGATGCGAAGCCGATGATTGCGTTTCAGCCAGCTTACCGGCGGGAGTGACGGGCTGGCGCTTGCCGGAAAATTTGCGAAAAACCCCGGCCTGATACAACTCGCTAATCACCAGCCAGGCCGATAGTGCCAGCAATAAGGCAATCGACACGTAGATGATAATCTCTGCCGCTTGTTGCGATGGCTTCAAGGCCGCCAGCCAGCGCTGCAACTGCTGGTATTGGTCTTCATGGTCCGCCGGCTTGAGGCTATTCAGCCAGTTCAGGACGGCTTGCCACCAATTCGCTTGCGAGTCGTCGGTTGGCGTGATCAAAATTTCAGCTAACAATAGCGTCAGGCCTTCCTGGCGGATGGTCCCAGAATTATTCAGGCTGTCGGCTAAAAGCGCCAGTTGCGTGGCGCTAACGTCGGCAGTTAATGGTGGATCGAAACTGGTCAGCAGGCCCTGGTTTGCCAATTCCTTGAACAGAGCCGGACAGTGTTTTTTTATATCTAGCTGTTGCCCGGATTGTTGCCGGGCAAGGTTCAGGCAGGCTTGTAAGCTGTTGTCTTGCGCCTGGGATGAGCCGGCCAGACACAACAGCAGTAAAGCAGCAAACCGCATTATCTGCCTAGGCGAGAGGCAAGGTCGCTGCCCGATTTACGCAACTTTAAGTCGTGAAACTGCACGTAACCCAGCGCGAAAAAATAGGGCATGAAAAACACCGACAATAAATTCATCAAAATCTGCATCAAGACTTGATTGTCTGCCGGCGCCAGAAAAGCCATCAAAAACCCCAGCGCAAACATCACTGCCATCCAGATGATCATCGGTACGGTAAAGATTGTCGCAGTCCGCCACCAATGTCCCCAAACCAAAGAGTGGCTGGCTCTAAGAGCTCTATAGCCGCCAAGGCCGTCGATGACGATGAAATAGAGATAAAACATCAGCGATAAGGTCAAGATCAAGCCCGGTATCAGTAGCAGGATATAGCCCACGATTATCACAACCATGTACAGGAACGCGGCGAGGAACATAGAGGGAAAGGCTCTGAATCCGGCCGTTATCGCTTCGGAAAAACTGTCTTCCCGTTCATTGGTCAGATTATCCAAGCGGTAAATAAGGGCGGCATAGAGCACGAAAGACACCAAGGAGAAAACAATGACAAACGCTAATATCAGTAACAGGTTCTCAGACAATAATTCCAGCGCCGCAGTCTGTGGTGCGGCCGGATCGGGCTGCAAAGTCGCAGTCAGCAAACCCATGGCGATATACAGCACGGCAAGTATTGAAAGAATGCCCCATAGTCTGCTGAAGCAGGCCGAGTAAAGTTTGATACTGGCATCCAAAATTTTCGCAATACTGGCGGGTTCAGTGGCTAATAGTCGCATGAGTAAATTCCTAAATTGAAGGTTGCGGAGCTTGGCTCCCGCTAAATGTTCGAAAACAAATTGTGATAGCCGTTAGGAAGCGAAGTATAGACAATTAATTCTGAATTGGTCTATGCGTAAATGTCCTGAATAGCAGGCGCCGAAGCCCTAGCACAGCAGGGACTCCACTCGGTCGGTCCGCCTTGACTGATTTGATCGGAATACGCAAATCACTATGGAGTGGCCGCCGGCATCATTACGCCGACGGCTTAATGCCAGAAAGTGATAAGAGGGTCTTGTGCTAAATCACCTGAGGAATAGCAGAGCGGGGACTATTTATTCCGAAAAAAGGCTTCTAACGCCTTTGCCCGGTCGGCACCCACTATTTGCGCGTGCGGGCGACTTTCGATTAGTTGTATATAAGCTTCAATGCCCGGAATATGCGTATTCACCAAATTCTCCCCGTAGATTTTTTGGGTGGCAAAGCCCACCAATTGCAGATGCGGCCAAGCCACGATGTCTGCCGTACTAAAACGGTCGCCCAGGGCATAGGGCGATAATTTCAGCAGTTTGGCTAAGCCCTTTAACCCGGTATCGAGCTTGGCTCTGACTTCGTCCTTGGTTTCTGCCGATACGGTGTTGCCGAACAGAAACTCCCCATACAGGCGGCGCGCAATCAGTTCGACGTTCAATTCAAGATGTTGGATAAACTCCCGGCATTTGCCGCGCTCATAAGCATCGGCCGGATACAGCGGATGTTCCGGAAATGCATCTTCCAGATACTCCAGTATCGCTTGCGATTCGGATAGATAACCGTCGTTGGTTTTGATGAACGGGACTTTTCCCAACGGCGAACGCAGTAACAATTCTTCGCTCTGGCTGGGTGGGGTAAACTCTTCGATGAATGCTATATCCTTTTCCATCAACGCAAATTTGACTTTGTTGTAATAGTTGCTGATTGCCACGCCGTACAAAGTAATCATCGAATAATCTCCAGTAGTTGAATTAAAGACTGCGCTATAACAGACCGGTCAGTCTATTGAAATAATACATACCGGTCTGTATAGTTGCAAGCTGTTTTTTCCAGGTACTTAAATTATGGCCCGTAATCTCCAAGATCACATTTTGCAAACTGCCTCTGCGTTGTTTTACAGCCAAGGCATCAAGGCCACCGGTGTCGATGCAATAGTAAAAGCCGCCGGCACCACCAAAATGAGTCTGTATAAGTACTTTCCGTCAAAAGACGATCTAGTCTTGGCGCATCTAAGCAAAAGCCGGGAGGCCATGCTGAATCGTATCCTTATCGGTATGGAACAGCGCGCCAGCGAACCCAAGCAAAAGTTGCTGGCGGTGTTTGCGGTATTCGATGAATTATCATCCAGCCCGGAGTTTCGTGGCTGCCCGTTTATCAATGCCGCTGCCGAATTTGCCGAGGCCGCCAATCCTGTTCAACGGGCCGCCGCCGAGTTTTCCGACACCTTTCAACAAGTATTGACAGATTTAGCCCGACAAGCCGGCGCGCGGGATCCGGAAGCACTGTCCCAACAATTGGCAATGCTGATTTCCGGGGCCATGGTTAGCGAACAGAGACGCCGAGAATCCGGGGCAATGCGCACCGCCGCCGCCGCAGCGAAAGTCCTGATCGAGCAAAGTTTAGCCTGCGCAGAATAAACGTAGCCCGGGCAGCTGGCTGTGTCGTATAGAGCGGTAAGCCGGCAACTACCTTACAATATGGCTACCTTAGGCCTCACCCGGAGGTCCCATCATTCTTTGGACTTAAGCGCATTTGAGCTCACTACGCCAACTCGTCTCCCAAACCGCCATCTACGGTCTCAGCAGCATCGTCGGCCGTTTTTTGAATTATCTGCTGGTGCCGCTGTACACCTACACCTTCAGCGCCGGCGAATACGGCGTGGTCTCCGAGTTTTACGCCTATGCCGGATTTTTTGCGGTGTTGTTGGTGCTAGGTTTGGAGACCGGTTATTTCCGCTTTCGGCAGCGGCCGGAGTTTAGCGGCGATGAGGTTTACCGCGGCGCTTTAAGCTTTTTGCTGATCGCCAATCTCGGCTTCATCGCGGCAATCTACTATTGGCAACAGCCATTGGCCGACTGGCTGCAATATCCGCGACATCCGGAGTATTTGCTGTGGTTCGGTTGGATTCTGGCGCTGGATGCCCTGTCGGCACTGCCGTTTGCCCGATTGCGCGCCGAGAACCGGGCCTGGCGTTTCGCCGGCATCAAAATGACCGAGATATTCATCGCCATCGGCTTGAATCTTTTGTTTTTGCTGGTCTGGCCGAAGCTGAATACTTTATGGCCGGATAGCGAGCTGGCCGCTTATTACGACCCTAAACTGGGCGTGGGTTACATATTTTTAGCCAATCTGGCCGCCAGTGTTTGCAAGCTGCTGCTGTTACTGCCGCAATTTCGCGCGGTGCGCTTCCAGCTCGACCCGCGCGTGCTCAGGCCCATGCTGCGTTACTCGCTGCCCATGGTCATCATCGGCTTTGCCGGCATGGTCAACGAAATGCTGGATAGGGCGATTCTGAAAGTCTTGCTGCCTTACGATTTACCCACCAACCTGAAGATGCTGGGCATTTACGGCGCCTGCTACAAGCTGTCGATTTTGATGAGTTTGTTCGTGCAGGCCTTTCGCTACGCCGGCGAACCGTTTTTCTTTTCCTATGCCGGTCGTGCCGACGCCAAACGCGCTTATGCACTAGTGATGCAGTATTTTGTGATTGCCGGAGTGTTTATTTTTTTAGTGGTGATGCTGTTCATCGACCTGTTCAAATATTTTATCGGCGAGGAGTATCGAGTGGGCCTGGAGGTGGTGCCGATATTACTGATGGCTAATTTGCTGCTGGGGATCTATGTCAATCTGTCAGTCTGGTACAAACTGAGCGACCGCACCGGCTTGGGCGCCTGGGTATCGCTGGCCGGAGCAGGTCTGACGATTGTTTTGAATATCTGCTGGATACCGGTTTGGGGCTATGTCGGCTCGGCGTGGGCAACGCTGGCTTGTTATTTGTTTATGGTGGTTTGCTCTTGGGCTTTGGGCCGGCACTATTATCCGGTGAGCTATCCGCTCTTCAAGATCACCGGTTATTTTGCATTGGGTTTGGCGCTATATTTTGCCAACCGCTACGTGTTGGATAGCTATCAGGTGAATGTCTGGCTGGCCGGTAGCCTGGGCTTGTCTACGTATATAGGCATTGCGGCTTGGCTGGATGTCAGGCCGATATTACAAAGGCGGCGTAGCGCTTAAGCTTTCGGCAACTGTTCGACATAAGCAGACCTCAACCGAGTGGCCTGCAAAATCTTGCTACGCCGCTCGGCAGCCTGCTGCAAAAACAGTTCGCGAGTCTGCGTATCCGCGCTAGACCACAGGCGGATTTCATCCAGTGAGCGGTAACAGCCCAAGCAAATATCGTCGTCGTTCAGACAACAGTTACGGACACAAGGCGATGCCGGGAAGTTTGCGGAGTTAATCATTTCATGTCCAATGTTTCACTGAAAAACTGCTGAGCCTGTTCGACATCCCGGCTGATTTGCAGTTTCAATTCGCTCAGCGAGGCAAAACGGATTTCGTCGCGCAGCTTCTTTTTAAAATGCACTTCCACGTAATGCCCATAAATGTCTTGATTGAAGTTGAATAAATGCGTTTCCAAGACCACTTTAGCGCCACCGTCGAAGGTGGGGCGGGTGCCGACATTGGCGACCCCTTGGTACTCGTTGCCATTCAAGCCGGTCATCGTCACCGCGAATACGCCGACGACGGGGGTATTCTTTCTAAACATTCTGACATTGGCCGTAGGAAAGCCCAACTCCCTGCCGCGCTTGTCGCCGTGCGCCACCCGGCCGCAGACCGAATAATCCCGGCCCAGCATCAGCGTGGCCTGCGCCAATTGGCCTTCGCCCAGGGCATCGCGAATCAGCGTGCTGCTGACTCGCAAACCGGCCAGCTCGAAAGAATGGCTATCTTCCACCGCAAAACCATACTCCTGACCGCGATGCTGCAACAGCGCAAAATTGCCGCGCCGCGCCTTACCAAAGTGAAAATCGTCCCCGACCACCAAATGCTTGACGCGCAAGCGCTCGACCAAAATGTCGCGAATGAAATGCTCCGCATCGCAATCGGCCAGGCTGCGGTTAAAGGGTAAAACCAGCAATTCATCGACCGGTAATTTAGCAAACTGAATGGTTTTTTCGCGCAACCGGGTCAGTCTGGACGGTGCGTGGTCGCCGAGGAAATACTCCAACGGTTGAGGTTCAAAGACCATTGCCACCGTTGGCAAATTCAACCGCCGGCCATGCTCGGCCAGCTTTTCGATGACCAACTTGTGCCCAAGATGCAGACCGTCGAAGTTGCCTATGGTCAACACGCAGCCGTCGCGTAACGGCTCAAGATGATTTAAACCCCTGATTAGGCGCATGATGGCTGTCTGACTAAAAAGCCTAATTCTATCAGTAACCACCGCTGAGCGACCATGCCGGCTGTTGCCCGTGCATGGGGCGGCAGTAAATTTCGTCTTGCCGCGTCATGGTTTTCCACCGAATATAAGCCACCCTAATTCTCCGGCATATCCGACATGACAACGATAAACAGCATTTGCATCTATTGCGGCTCCAGTCCCGGCCGGCTTGATGCGTATGGCGAGGCCGCGCAGGCGCTGGCCCAAGCCCTGGTCAGCCGCAACATCCGCTTGATTTATGGCGGCGCCGGCATCGGCATCATGGGCACGGTGGCGGATCAGGTGTTAAAGCTCGGCGGCCAAGCCATTGGCGTTATACCCAAAGCCTTGGCGCACAAGGAGGTCGCCCATCCCAACCTCACCGAATTGCACGTCACCCAATCCATGCACGAGCGAAAAATGCTGATGGCCGAACTGGCGGACGGCTTTATCGCGCTACCCGGCGGCATCGGCACGCTTGAAGAGTTATTCGAGATTTGGACCTGGGCGCAGCTTGGCTTTCATCAAAAACCCTGCGGCGTATTAAACGTGGCGGGCTATTACGATGCCTTGATTAATTTTCTGGACCACGTCGCGGCGGAGCAATTCGTCAAACCGCATCACCGCGGCATGTTAATGGTCGAGTCCGACCCAAATTTGTTGCTGGACCGCTATGTCAGTTACCAGGCGCCTGCCGTAAAACAGTGGGTCAGTAAAGACGACACCTGAGCAATCGCAGCCAGTCTGCGTCAGGGCTATTTTTATGCAGATTGAGAGTTTGCGGTCTTGGACTATCATCGACACTACGTAACAGGCGATTTTTAGGGTTTGATGAATATGGCTAAGGTAAACGGCAAGAAATTGAATCGCAGAGTGGCTTTTCGCATCCACGAGCAAGCCAATCTGTTCTATCGCAAGCTTGATCATGATGGACAAATGCAAGCGCCGGAAAATTTCCATGATTTACTCGGCAACAGCAATCCGCCCGATACCGTCTCGCCTCAAGCGCTACCCGATTCGCAAAGCAGGGAAAACGACACGCTCAACGTCAATATCAGCGCCAGCGGTATCGCTTTTACTGCACAAGAGCCGCTGCAAGCCGGCGATTATCTAATGCTGCGAATATTGCTGTTATCCAATATGACCGCAATCATGACCTGCTGTAAGGTGGTGTATTGCAAGCCCAGCAACCCTTACGAAAACGACCGTTATCCGTATTTAATCGGCGCCCAATTCGTCAATTTGACGCCTGAAGACACGGCGCTGTTAAACAAGCATATCGACAAAACCAAAACACAACAGCGGGCCGTGAACGGCCTGCTGTTAAGCCTGGCCTTATTAATTCTGGCAATGCCGGATGCCGCATTCGGGCTGCTGATGGGCCTGATCCATCATGTTTTCGAAGTGGTTTTGCATGTGGCGCACTTGATGTTTGAGTACGCCGAATACAATCTGGACCATGTCATAGAACATGCATTCCATACCGATACGCATACTACCCAAGTCATCGTTTTTTACATTCTGTGTACGCTAGGCCTGGTTGGCTTGTACTTCATTTGGCGCATTATTCCCCGGAATTGTCGGCGGGCCGGCAATAGCTTTATAGCCTTCTGGTGCCGCAAAAAAGCCAGTTGTCTTTATTTTTGGGGCGAGCAAGCGCTGGTGGATAAGATCAAGATTGTCGGAATCGGCGTTATAGCTGTGAGCGGCTATGCCTATTTTGGGATGTAGGGGCTATGGTTTGCCCCTGAATTAGGCTGGACCGACATAACAGCCCAGCCCTGTTCAAGCCTTACAGCGCTTTATACAGTTCGATAGTCTTGGTCAATTCTTCAGTGGCTTTAGCTACGTTACCGGCTTTAGACTGGATCTGTCCTTGCATCAAAGAGGCGTGAGCTTTTTTCGCGGCTTCGGAGTTGCCGGCAATCGCTTCGGAACTGGTTCTGGCGGCTTTCAGATGAATCTGCGCAGCGGAGAAATCGCTTTTGCTGACTTCAACCAGCGCTTTTTCGATGTGAGCGATAATGCCTGCGGCGCCTGATTGTGCTGCTGCAACTGGCGCTTCTTCAGCAGCAAAGGCACAAACGTTGACCAGACTCAAAGATGCTGCCAATGACAGCGTTAACACTGCTTTTGTAAATAATTTCATTAGATAGTTTTCGTGTGATGGTTAATAGGTCCAATGCCCTAAAAAACACGTCATCACAGAATAGATTTTTTGCACCGGCAACTTATAGGTCTAAGTTCGTCGTGAAGTAGCACCGGTACAGCACCCTTTGCCATATAGCCGGCAAAAGGCTTGAAGCAAATCCATGCTGATGGGAAGTATCTTTTTTCCTACTGGGTCCAATTGAAAAACGTTATTGTTTTTCAGGCGCCATCATAACGGATTTAGCATGCCGGCAACGGACCATTTGCGCCGGGCAGTTGCGACAAGTGGCCGCAACGCGCGGATTTGCAGTTTTATCGGGCGTAAGCTGGCGCCCCGTCGCCGGCAATCATTTATAATGCTCTCCCGCCTTTTGCCGCATTCAGCCACCATGATAGACACGCTATACATCGAATCCGCTATCGAGCAGCACCCGCGCGTAGCGACGATTCGGCGGCGTTTTCCGCAAGCACGGACAGTGGTTTGCGAGCGATACGGCGAGGTGTTCAATCCCAAGGCGCAAAACTTTCGCTTACAAAAGCAACATCCGGCCCTGATTCTGGCGGAAAAGTACCAAAAGTTCGTGTTGCCCGCGCCGGCCGGTTACGGTATCGGCGGCCAGCGCAATTATTATTTTTCGCACATGCTGAATTGCTTGTACGACTGCCGCTATTGCTTTTTGCAGGGCATGTACCAGTCGGCCAATTATGTGCTGTTTGTGAATTACGAGGACTTTCAGGAACAGATTCGCCAGACCTGTCTGCAAACGCCGGATCAGGATGTGTATTTTTTCTCGGGCTACGATTGCGACAGCCTGGCTTTTGAGCCGGTCACCGACTTTGCTGAACAGTTTTTGCCGGTGTTTGCTGACTTGCCTAATGCCTGGCTGGAATTGCGTACCAAGAGTACGCAAATCAGAAGCCTGTTGAATCGCGAGGTGGTGCCGCGTTGCGTGGTGGCTTTCAGCCTGTCGCCGGATGCGGTGGCCGATAAAGTGGAAGCCAAGGCGCCAAACGTAGCCAAGCGCATCGAAGCCGCCGCTAAATTACAGCAACAAGGTTGGCAAATTGGTTTGCGTTTCGACCCATTGATTTATCAGCACGACTATCGGCAGCAATACCGGACCTTGTTCGAGCAAGTCTTTGCGGTAATCGATGCCCAGGCCCTACATTCGGTCAGCTTGGGGGTGTTTCGCTTGCCTGAGCAATATTTCAAAAAAATGCATAAGCTATATCCGGATGAAAGATTGTTCGCCAGCCCGCTGCAAACCGCGTCCGGCATGGTGTCTTACCGCGCCGATCTGGAACAGGCGATGATGGCCGATTGCGCGCAAATGCTGCTGGAATATATCCCGCACAGCGCCTATTTTCCATGCACACTGTAAAGCGCACGGTATTGGTGACCGGCGCCAGTTCCGGCATCGGTCGGGCGATTGCCCGGCAATTGCTGGCGCAAGGTCATCAAGTGATTGGCACATCGCGCGACTGCCGGAAGTTTTCCAAACATCACCCCCAGTTTATCGGCCGCGAGCTGGATCTAGCGCAATTGGCTGACGTGCCGCCGTTTGCCAAGCAACTGCAAAGCGATTTCCCGGCCTTGGATGCGGTGGTATTTGCCGCCGGTTACGGCCAATTTGGCGGTTTGGAACAGTTTTCCTACGCGCAAATCGAGACGCTGATGACCGTCAACTTTACCGCCCAAGCCTATCTGACGCGGGCGTTGTTACCGAAACTGAAGCAAAAAGCCCATGCCAACCTGGTGTATATCGGTTCGGAAGCCGCGTTAAAAGGCAGCCGCAACGGCAGCATCTATTGCGCCAGCAAATTTGCCTTACGCGGCTTCAGCCAGGCCTTGCGTGACGAGTGCGGTAAAAGTTCGGTGCGGGTGTCCTTGGTTAATCCGGGCATGGTCGATACCGCGTTTTTTGATGCATTGTCGTTCGCGCCCGGCAAACAGTCCGGCCAAGCCTTGCTGGCGGAGGACATTGCCGACGCGGTGTCTTATATCCTGCAAGCCGGCCCGCATTGCGTCATCGACGAAATCAATTTAAACCCCTCCAGCAAAGTGATCGAATTTAAGAAATAACCCCACATGCTAGCCAAACTCATCGTTTATTGCGCTTATTACCTCAAATCCGCCGACGGGTATCGCAGAGCCAAGCTGTTTTTTTACGATCTGTTAGAAAACAGCCATAGCCGCAAAAAGAAATATTTCGACGCGACGATGATCGGCTTGCTGATTTTGAGCGTGATTTTTCTGATTTACGATATAGAGCACGAAGACAGCAAGATGGGCGGTTATTTCGAGCTGGCGATTTTGATGATATTCATCATCGAATATCTGATCAGGGGTTGGATTTACTCGGACACCTATAAAGTCATCATTGAGGAATACGAGAAAGCGCTGTATTTGAATCTGGATTTCAATCTGCTCGGGGTGTTTCGCAAAGCCTTCGTCAGGGATATTGAGTACATCACCTCGCCGTTTGCGATTATCGATATTCTGGCCATTTTGCCCAGCTACCGGCCGTTGGCGATCCTGCGTATCTTCATCATTTTCCGGCTATTCAAACTATTCCGCTATTCCAATAGCGCCAAATTGTTCGCCGACGCTTTGGCGAGCAAACGCTTCGAATTGATGACCTTGTTGATCTTCACCTGCTTTTTGGTGTTTATCGCCAGCGTGTCGATTTACATGTTCGAGTATCAAGCTACCGATAGCGGCATCCATAATTTATTCGACGCCTTTTATTGGACCATCGTGACTTTGGCGACGGTGGGTTTTGGCGACATTACCCCGCAAACCACAGGCGGCCGCTGGGTGACAATTTTTTTGATACTGGCCAGCTTGGGCGTGTTGTCGTTCTTCACGTCCATCCTGATTGCCGCCTTCAGCGAGAAAATGTTGTCGGTTCGTGAATCCAGAACCTACGCCGAACTGGACCGCTATGACAATTTCATCATCATTTGCGGTTTTGGCCGGGTAGGGCAAGAGATTGCCCGGCATTTAGACAACGACAGACAAAAATTTTTAATCATCGATAGAGTGCCGGCGCGGATTGATTTGGCCAAGAAACGCGGTTATCTGGCGATAGAAAGCGATGCCAGTAACAATGAAGTGTTGATCAACGCCGGTATTTGCCGCGGTGCCAGCGCCATTCTGTGCATCACCGGCGACGATGTGATTAACGTCTATGTGACCTTAACCAGCCGGCATTTAAATAAAAACCTGCGCATAATTTCCCGCGCCAATCGGCATGACAACGTCAATAAGCTCTACCAGGCCGGTGCTGATAACGTCATCAGGCCGTTTGAGATTGCCGGATTGCTGGCGGCGGAATTTGTCGGTCAGCCCGTTGCTTTCGAGGCCATCTCCGGCATTTTGCATAATCAAACCGAGACGGTGATGGAGTCGGTATTGGTCAGCGAAAAGTCGCCGCTGGATAATCAAAAAATCGGCCAACTGGATTTGCAGCAGCGTAAGCTCACCTTGTTGGGAGTGATCAGCGACAATCCGATTCATCTGAAACACAAGAATAAATACCAGGTGAATCAGCAACATTTTTATTTCAATCCGGAAGTGGACTTTATCCTGCGGCACGGCGACATGCTGGTGTTATTGGGCCGTAAGTACGGTATCGATCATTTTCGCGATCAGGTGGAACAACGCCGTTTATTCAGCAGGCAGCCCAAATGAAAAACATCGCCGTATTCGGTTACAACCGGCTGTCGTTCGAGGCCATTAGCCGGCTGGACAAAGAGCTATATCAAATCACCGTGATCGATCACGATCCGGCCAAAGCGGCGCTGGCGCGGGAAAACGGCTTCGAAACCGCGAATATCGATTTCCGTAGCGACGACGATTTGAAGCTGATCGGCATTGGTGCGCATATCGATACGCTGTTTTGCTTTTTCGACACGGATTCGGAAAATGTATTTCTGACGCTATCAGCGCGGGCACTGGATAAGGCGTTGAATATCGTGGCGATTGTCGATAGTCCGGAGTCGGCGGAAAAACTGATAGCGGCGGGCGCCAACAAGATTATCGACCCGTATGAAATCTGCGGGCGCAAAATTCACGATATGCTGAAGCGGCCGGATATCAATGATATTTTCGATCACACTGTATTCGGCAGACACGATTTGCATCTGGCCGAGGTGGCGATTCCGGAAAACAGCTATCTGGAGAATGCCCACGTCAGCCAGCTGCATTTAAGTTCGCAGTACAATTTGATACTGATCGGCATCGTCAATAAACAAGTCAGCGAACGCCTGCATTTTGTGGCGGAAGAATTTGATCGCCGTTTGAGTGTTGGCGATATATTGGTGATTTTGGGGCCCTCGCGGGAAATTAGAGCATTTAAAAAAGACGTCGAAAATGAGTTTTGTAAAATCTAGCCGGCACTTGGACTGCGCCCTGCCGATTTTATTTTTTCTCTGCCAATCCCAGCCAACGCGCCAAAGCCGCTAGCGAAAAGCCCTGAATCAACACCGACATCACCACAATAAAACTGATCAGGACAAAAATCTCTCCGGCCTCTTTGATGCCGGCCGCCAACGGAAAAGTTGCCAGTACGATAGGTACGGAACCGCGCAAACCCACCCAGGAAACCAGCAGCTTTTCCTTAAAACTGATCTTGGCCCACAGCAAACTGATGAAGACGCTGACCGGGCGTGCTACAAACATCAGAAACAAACTAATCGCCACGGCCACACTGGCCAAGGACGACAATTCGGCGCGATAGGGTACCGACAGCATGCCCAAGGTTAAAAACATAATGATCTGCATCAGCCAGGCGAAGCTGTCATGGAAGGCATTGATGTAGTGGTGGTGGGTAACTTCCCGGTTTCCGGCCACAATGCCGGCCACGTAAACGGCCAAAAAGCCATTGCCATGCATAAACGTAGCGCCGCTATACGTCAGCAACACCAATGCTATGGAGGCTATGGCATACAAGCCGGCCGAGCTTAAGCCCATGTGATTCAGCAACCAGACCATGAAACGCCCGCCGCCATAACCCACGGCCACACCGATCAACAGTTGCATAACCAAAAACATGCCGCCTTCCAGAAAAGCCGATTCGGCCCCGGTCGCATAATTCAGCAAGGTAACAGTCAGTAGCACGGCCATCGGATCGTTGCTGCTGGATTCCAACTCAAGCAAAGGTTGCAACTTGCCCTTCAAAACAATGTGACTGGAGCGCAGCACGGAAAACACCGCGGCAGCATCCGTGGAAGAGACAATAGCGGCCAGCAACAGGCCTTGAGTCAGCGTAATGCCATGAACGCCCAGCGAAAAGGTGCTGAATGAGCCGAGGATAAACCAAGCAAAGCTGCCTAACAGCAGCATCGTGATAAACACGCCCAGTGTGGAAAGGCATAACCCCTGCCATAACACCGGGCGAATATTGGGCCAATGCGAGTCCAGGCCGCCGGTAAATAAAATAAAAATCAATGCAAAATCGCCGATAAATTTTGCAATTTCCGGGCTATGTAGTTCCGGTCCGCCGAACTCGCCGATCAGCCAGCCGGTCAAGAGAAAAAACAGCAGCGAAGGAATGCCCACTTTGCTGGCCAGTTTGCTGGAAAACACGCTGATTAATAGCAGGCTGGCGCTAACTAGACTGACCAATTCGATGGAGGGCATGGGCGATTCTCTGTGATCAGGAATTTACGGTAGTTAAGATGTATGGGCAAATGAGCGGTCTTGCAAGCTTGAGCCGGCATGTTCGGTCCAAGCAAATCGTGTCTTACTTCCCACGTCGATTTGTGCCGTGCCGATAAACAGCGGCGATTGCCTCACTTGCCGTGACGCGGTAAAGTCTGAGGCCGGAGTGTAATCGCATGGCCCCGCTGAAAACGGAGTTTTTTGGTACTGGACGCGCATCCGCCGCCAAAGTGGCTTTCGATTGCCCGGACAATATAGCCGGAATCTAAGCATTTCGGCTATTTATACGATCTCAACACCATGGCTATGAACCGATTCAAAAACATCCTGTATGTCGCCGAATTTGCCGTCGACCAGCGGCAGGCTATCGAGCGGGTGATCGCGTTGGCGGCAAACAATCAAGCCAGATTGACGTTTTTACAGGTCGTCGAACAACCGCGTCTGGGCGCTTTGCTTGAGCTTTATACGCCGGAGCAAATCGACAATCAGCTGCGCGAGCAGGAGCGCCAGAAGCTGGAAGCCTTACTGCTTGGCTACAGCAGCGTGAACCCCGTTGATGTGCAAATCCGGGTTGGCAGCCCGTTTATCGAAATTGTGCGTCAGACCCTGGATGGCGACCATGATTTGGTCATTAAATTGGCCGCCGGCGACCATGGTATCCATGACCATTTGTTCGGCAGTACGGACATGCATTTGTTACGCAAATGCCCGCGTCCGGTCTGGTTGATGCGGTCTGAAGAAACGAACAATTATGCCAAAATCATGGCCGCCGTCGATTTCGATCCGTGGTCCGCGGACGGAGCGGACGAAGGATTGAACCGCAGAATTTTGGAGCTCGCCAGTTCCGTAGCGCTCGCCGATTTCGCCGAACTGCATCTGGTACACGTTTGGGACTCGATGTTGAGCGCGTGGGCAGGCGAAATTCCGAGTAAAACCGTCGAAATGCAGATTGAAGCCGAAAGAGCCCGCTATCAGGCCGGGCTCGATGGCTTGGCTGCTAAATTACGGCATTGGATAGGCGATGAGGCTTACAATTACTTATCGCCGAGGCTGCACTTGGTCAGAGGGAGTGCGCGGGACGATATTCCGGCTTTGGCGGCAAGATTGGACGTCAATTTACTGGTGATGGGAACGGTGGCGCGTACCGGCATCAAAGGTTTGATCATCGGCAACACTGCCGAAGTCATCCTTAACGGTATCCAATGTTCAGTGCTCGCAGTCAAGCCGGACGGTTTTGTTTCTCCTTTGGCATGAACAGGGTTTGAGCCAGCTTTTGCCCTAAACCGAAGTTTTGCAGCTTCCGTATTAATCCAAGACATAGAAAATGAATTTTTTAAAATTTAATCCACGTATTTGTTTTTTCCTGGGCTTTGCCGCTTGCGCTGGGCTGTTGGCGGTCGGTGCTTATTTGCAATTTGTCGAAGAGTTGGAACCTTGCCCGCTGTGTATTTCGCAGCGCTTGGCCATTTTGGCGACAGGCGTGATTTTTTTAATCGCTGGTTTGCATAATCGCGGTCGCAAAGTTTATGCGCTGTGCAGTGCCGCTGCCGCGCTGATCGGCGCCAGCGTCTCGGCCCGCCATGTCTGGTTGCAACATCTGCCGCCCGAAGAGGTGCCGGAATGCAGTCCGGGGCTGGAATACGTGTTTCAACATTTCCCGCTGGCGGATACGATCAAATTGATGCTGACCGGCACCGGCGAATGCGCGAAAGTCGATTGGACCTTGCTGGGCCTGAGTATTCCGGCCTGGACCTTGTTCGCGTTTTTGTTGTTGGCGGGATGGGCATGCCTGCAATTTTTTAACGATGCCGATGCCGTCTAGCTTCGGGATTCGCAAATTGGTTCAGCTATGTCAAAAGTCGCCGGTGTTAGCTCCCTGATTTTTTCGCGGCACCCAATTGTTGCAACTGCAGCAGTTACCGCGTCGAATCGACACAGCTCCGCAACAGGTTATGCACAAAAACGGGGCATAGCTTGCGTAGCATCGCGATAGTGCCTGCGATATTTAACACAGATTAATTTTTTACGTAAGTCATTGATTTATAATTGGCAAATCAGCTGGCTTAAATTTGCACAATTTAACAAATGTGTAATAAAAACCGACACTAAGCGATTCTCTCAAAAGCCTATCCACAGAGTTATCCACAGCTTTTGTGGGTAACTCAGATTCCTCAATCCTGTTAACCACTTAGCGATCTAATATCAAAAAAACATCACGAGACATGCCTAACTGTGATACTTCCGGCAATTTAATTTTGAAAGTTGCCGTGCCAGTTCCGCTGGACCGCTTATTCGATTATTTGCCGCCATTCGGCGTTAATGTGTCGGAATTGCAAGCAGGTGTTAGAGTGTTGGTGCCTTTCGGTAAGCGCCAGCAGGTAGGGATTTTGCTGGCCGTCGCGGACAATTCCAGCGTCCGGATGGATAAACTCAAACCGGCTACCGCCGTTCTGGATACCCAGCCGCTATTGGCGGACACCGACATCCAGTTATTACGCTGGGCCAGCCGCTATTATCACCACCCGATTGGTGAAGTGCTGGCAGCGGCGTTTCCGGTGGCCTTGCGCCAAGGCCGGCCGGCTTTACTGCAACACCAACCCTGTTTCGGCCTCAGCCCGCAGGGTCGGCTGGTTTCCCCGGAACAATTACGCCGCGCACCCAAGCAACAAGCGCTATTGGCTTTGTTGCAGGCCACCGGGAGTGCGATGACGGCTGCCGCGCTTAGCGCCTACAAGCCGGCGTTGAAAGCCTTGCTCGACAAGGGCTTGGTCACGGCGCACGAATCCGCTCCGGGCGGCGGATTAGCCGTCACTAAGACCGCGTTACCGGCCAACCCCGACCAGCAGGCGGCTATCGATGCGGTCATCGCCAATCTGGGCCACTTTGCCGTATCCTTGCTGGAAGGCGTGACCGGTAGCGGCAAAACCGAAGTGTATATGCAGATCATCGCCGAGGTGTTGGCGCAGGGCAAACAGGTGCTGGTTTTACTGCCGGAGATCAGCCTGACGCCGCAATTGGAGCAACGTTTTCTAAAGCGTTTTGCCGTGAACCTGGTGTCCACGCATTCCAAGTTAACCGATAACCAGCGTTTGCATGCCTGGCTGAGCATGCAACAAGGCCATGCCGCCATCATGCTCGGCACCCGTTCCGCGCTGTTCACACCAATGCCGCGCCCCGGCCTGATCATTCTCGATGAAGAGCACGACAGCTCGTTCAAACAACAGGAAGGTTTTCGCTTTTCCGCGCGGGACGTCGCCATTGCCAGGGCCAAGGGTTTGGGTATCCCGGTGTTGTTGGGTTCGGCGACGCCGTCGCTGGAGAGCATGGCGAACGTCGCCCAGCACCGCTACCAATTACTGCATTTGCCCAATCGGGCCGGCAATGCCACGGCACCGAGCTTTCAGTTATTGGATATTCGCAATAAAAGAATGCAAGCCGGCCTGTCTGAACCGCTGCTGGCGGAAATCCAAGCTACGCTGGCCAAAAAACAACAAGCGCTGATTTTTCTCAATCGCCGCGGCTATGCGCCGGTGCAGATTTGCCATGGCTGCGGCTGGGTCTCGCGCTGTCGGCGCTGCGATGCCAATTTGGTGATTCACGCTGCCGACCGCTTGCTGCGCTGCCATCACTGCGGCAGCGAACAATCTTTGCTCAAGCAGTGCCCGGCTTGTAAAACCGGCGAATTGCAGGCGCTGGGATTGGGTACCGAACGTATCGAACAGACCCTGGCAAGCTTGTTTCCGGACAAGGTGGTGGTGCGATTGGACCGGGACACCACACAACGCAAAGGTTCGCTGGAACAATATCTGGAGCAGATTCACGATGGCGGGGTCAATATTATTCTCGGGACGCAAATGCTCGCCAAGGGCCACCATTTTCCAGGGGTGACGCTAGTCGCCATTTTGGATATAGACAGCGGCCTGTTCAGTATTGATTACCACGGTAGCGAAAGACTGGCGCAATTGATCGTGCAGGTCGCCGGCCGGGCCGGGCGGGCCGATCAACCCGGCAAGGTGGTATTGCAAACCCGGCATCCGCAACATCCCTTGCTGGAGACTTTGCTAAGCAAAGGTTATCGGGCTTTCGCGCAAAGTGCCCTCCAGGAGCGGCGGCAGGCCGGCTTGCCACCGTTCGGTCATCAGGCCCTGCTGCGGGTGCAAGCCAGTAAGGCCGAGGAACCGCAACAGTTTTTACAGGCGGTTTGCCGGAAAATCAGCGAGCTCAATCCCGGCAAAGTGCAGGTTCTGGGGCCGGTGACGGCGCCGATGGCTAGACGCGCAGGCTTATTTCGTTACCAGTTGCTGTTGCAGAGTCCGCAGCGCAAAGAATTGCATCAGTTGCTGGACAATTTGTTGCCCGCCATTTATGCGTTGAAGGAAGCCAAAAAGGTACGTTGGTCGCTGGATGTCGATCCGGTGGACTTGTACTAGCCTGTCCGCCAAAATCCGGCGATTTAGTCCGGTTTATGTAATAATTCCCGCCCTTTACGACGGACCGTAGCAAAACCCATAGACATCTAAATCAGTAACTTAAGCGCCGTTGGATGGCACGCTAACAAACTAGATGTCTATGCCTATAACTAAAATAAAGAAGGTATTTTTCAATGTGTTGGAGTGGAGAAGCGTCAGGCGTTCTGGCTGCCGCAGGTTTAACGACCGCCGTTTACGTGGCTTACAAAGGCGAATCCAAGGAGCTATGGATTCCGTTAACTTATTTTGCCCTGATGGAACTGCTACAGGCGGCAACGTATGTGTATATCAATCTGTGCGATAACCCCAATAATCAGGTGCTCACCCTGCTCGGTTATCTGCATATCGCTTTCCAACCGTTTTTCGTAAATATGGTGGCGATGTACTTCATTCCGGAAAGCGTCAAATTAAAGATTAGAACCACGGTTTATACCTTATGTGCCATCAGTTCGTTGGCGATGCTGATCAAGATGTATCCGTTCGCCTGGGCCGGCGACTGCGTGCCCGGTACTGAAGGCTTTTGCGGTGTACAAACCTGCTCGGTGTCCGGTGAGTGGCACATTGCCTGGCAAATGCCTTTGAACGGCTTGATGTCGCAACCCGTGACTTGGTTGTTTGGCTTTAATTGGGGCTTGCATGCGTTTTCGTACATCCTGGCGGCGTTTTATCTGCCTATCATTTACGGTTCCTGGCGCTTTGTAGGGTTCCACTACTTGATCGGACCCTGGATTTCTGACGTCACCACCAACGATCCGAACGAGTATTGCGCGGTATGGTGTCTGTTCTCGATTGCACTCTGCGTATCGGTGATCAAAACGCCGATCAGAAAACATTTGCATGTGAAGAAATGGCCGTTCTATCACCGCGAAGTAGGCGACAGCTTGTAACATGAGCATCAGCAAACAGGATATTCTCGACGCATTTCAATTTCGTCATGCCTGTAAGGAATTCGACGCCGAACGTAAAATTGCCGGCGCGGATTTCGACTTTATTTTGGAAGTTGCCAGACTCTCGCCCAGTTCGTTTGGGCTGGAGCCTTGGCAGTTTTTGGTCGTACAAAATTCGGAATTACGGGAAAAACTGCGGACTGTTACCTGGGGCGGGCAAAAGCAGTTGCCTACCGCCAGCCATGTGGTGTTGACGCTGGTGCGGAAAAGCTATTTCATGCGCTACGACAGTGCCTATCTGCAACACATCATGCGCGAGGTACAGCAGTTTCCGGAAGACATCATCAGCCTGCGTAGCGGCTTGATCGAGAAGTTTCAGCGCAGCGATTTTGATTTACTGGGTTCCGAACGTACGCTGACCGATTGGGCCACCCGGCAAACCTATCTGCCGCTAGCCAATATGATGACGGCGGCGGCGCTGATCGGGATCGATTCCTGTCCGATAGAAGGTTTTGAGCGTGTGGAAGTGGAGCGGATCTTGGCGGAAGATGCCGACGTAAATTTAGAACACTGGTCCGCGGCGTATATGGTGGCGTTTGGATACCGGAAAAATCCGCCAGCGCGGCCGAAGACCCGGCAACAGCGCGATGCGGTGGTGCGCTGGCTGGATTAATTCAGACGGCAGCCGCTGTAATCGCTGTCGTTCAGCGACAAGGAATAACGCGCCACAGGACGGCGCACCCCGATAAAGCGTTCCCGCCAATATGGCTGTCTTAAGTCGGAAACCATCACCTGCCCGGTCCGGCTACTCGGTGCATGCACGAACTGCTCACCGCCAATATAAATCCCCACATGCGAAAACGGCCGCTCGGTGGTGAAAAACAACAAATCGCCCGGTTGTTTTTGCTCGGGCTGCACAGCCGGCAATTGTCTGGCTAAGGATTGGGTATCGCGCGGCAGACGCACCCCCTGACGGTTATAGACGTAATAAACCAAACCGCTGCAATCAAAACCCTGGCTGGGCGATTCCCCTCCGTAAACATAAGGCGCGCCTTGCAATTGCAGCGCATCATTCGCTGCAATCCGGTTGCCGCCTTCGGGAGCGGGTAATACCGTCAGCGGCGCTTTTTCTTTGTTGGCGCAGCCGGTAAGCTGACTCAGCATGGCAACCGCCACTATCTGAACCAGCAGTAATAAAGCGCGGCGGTAAGATAGACAGATGGACATCGGATTTATCGGCAATAAAATCATCAATTTGCATATTATAGACAGGCTATTCGCCGTCCGCTCGCCGTATATCGCTAACCGGCTATGCATTTGTTAGCCCGATCCAGATATTGAGAGCCTTGGATAGGCCATTAGCTGACCATCGCATTTTGGCTTCATTGACCCCAGTGGAATGCATAGCTGCCTGATAGTGATTATGATTGTACGACCGGCGCTGGTCTTGCGTAGCCTCGATGCAGCGTTAGCGGAATCGAGGGTGTCGACCATCTGTCACCAGACTAACCTCGGCAAATTTTAAGGGTGTTGGCATTCGAATCCTCGATTCCATCGAGGCTACTTGCTGTATATTGCTAACCGGCTATGCATTTTAATGCCCGGTCCAGATATTGAACGCCTTGAATCGGCCAACTTCTGCCGTTCGAGGTGTCTTTGTCAATGGCTGGTATAGATCATAAATTGTTCACTAATGGCAAACAGTTGATACCAGTTCTTCGACACGTTTCGAAAAGTCCTGTGAGTGAACTGATCTATATTGTCCAAACACTTCACTTTCGATCTTCTTAACGGCATCGCATTGGCAGAATTTCCTAAAAGATTCTGCGAAATGCCTTTCTGCTACGATCGTAAGGGCTTTGGAATGTTCGGACATTTTTCTTTGAAATTCACCGGTGCCATAAGTAAGTGGCTCTATTAAGGGATCTTGAGAACGGTCGTTCATTCGCGCTTGATAAAGCACACGGAACGTAAACGATCTTCGCTTTGATGCAATTAGTTCCTCGTCCCTTCGATTAACCGCATCAACAAGCGACAATAGATCCTCACGCCCTATCCCAACTGTCTCTACCGTTATCTTATCTGCAAAAGCGCTAACGGAAGCAATGTCTAGCGAAGTTATTGCTTTGACTACTTGAAGATGAACACTTTTGCCTTTAAGAAGTGACTCAATCTCTCTGTTCGCCATTTCTTTTGCCCTCGCCTGTAGTTGTAGGTACGTTTCCACCATGGACCTACTTTTCTCATCAAGCTTCGGTTCAAGAATTAGGCGCTCTAGAGACCACTCTTTAACCATGCGCGGCCAGATTACTATGCGCATGAAGCCAAAAAGTCCATCCAATCTGCAGGAGTCAAATGGTTGTGATCCCGGTTGGCAGTAAGGGCGAAACCAATAACGCAACTCCTGACCCGAAACAGTCACGATATTCTCATTTATTGCGCACTCACTCTCTTCAATTAGCCTGTTTGTGTGGAGCATCCTAATAAAGTGCTTTGGTTGTTGTGGATGAGTAGGATACGCTTGATCAAGAATCCACTCTAAAGACCGAATCCTTCGTTCAATAGTGGTTTCAAAGGAATTCCAATTAAAGCCTGTCGTCACGTTGATTGCCTGAGTTATTTTAGTTCGTCCAACGCGGTTTTGAGCCGATAGCCGAAGCGTCCGATCATATGCAATTGATTTACGTATATCACCTGTAACAGGTAATTGTGACCGGGTATGATTAAATTGCCGCCATTGAATCAGATTGGTCGACAGACAACAACTGGTCGATTGTGACAATTCATCACTTCCAGAAACCGCAATTCTCTACTGGCATAATCTTAAAGAAATTGGCGATTGACTGTAAATTTGGAACAGATACGGTTTGGGATGGCATACTCAAACTGCAAAACGCCGAATTATTATTTGGCTTTTGTCAACCAGGGACGCGCCAGCAACAGCAAGCTAAGCAAGCTGCAAAAAACCATGTAGTGTGAGTAACGAAAATCGGGCGATGGGGCTGCCAGCATCAAGCCCAGCTCATGCAGGATGGCGCTGGAAGTTAGGCAAATGACTTCGATGTTGGCCGTCACGCCACGAAAAGCAGCGGCAAAAAATAGACAAATTGTCAGCACGAAATAAGGCCAGGGTTGAAAAAACCAGTATTCGCCATACTTCGACATACCCGCCTCCAGCCACTCCTGTAATTTGGTCGCTTTTGGATGAGATCCATAGAAGTGCTCTAAGTCGCTGGGAAAATCTTTAGCCATTATCACCGGGCTCCAGCTGTTATCCGGCACCAAGCCCAGGACATATTTCGATACAGCCAGGCGGTGACGCGCCCATAAAACCGGTTCTGCGAGTATGGTGTTTATCCACAGCGTATGCAGCATTTGCCGTTGCTGGTCGGAGATACTTTCAAAGCCATGGATCTGCGATTCCATCGAATTTTTTGGCAGCTGCAAGGTGGGCGGCTTGGTGCGGAAAACCTCCCGCCAATACATCGGCGTATAGGCTTTTAGCAAAGGCTCGACAGAACCTGTTGAATTTAGGCTACCAGCCAATTGATCGAAAATAGCTTGTTGCCTGCTTTTATCTTCAAGCCGTTTGATGACACCGGCAATATCAAATGAGGCGTTGGCGACCCAGGGATAGGTATGCCTGTCGGCAAGCCGGTTGTTTATCGCTCCGGTGGTCATAAATAAAACAAGCGCAAGCGCCGCGCCGGGAACGGCTGTGCGGATCAAGCCCAGTAGGCTGTTTTTGGGATATAAGCGATATAAGGCAAAGCTGAGTATGGGGATTGTGGCGAACAATGCATTGTGTCTGATCAGGATGGCTAACCATAAAACCAAAATTGTCAGCGCGAATAATACAAATGCAATGCGCGGGATTTGTTCGTCATGATTTTTTATCTGTCCCGCGATGCCGAAAGCCGTGAATAGCGCGCCCCACATCAGCATGTCTTTCAAAATCGCGCCGCTGATACCGAACAACGGCGGCAAAAATATTATCGCGCCAAGTAATGCCGCTAAGGCCTTGCCGCCATAGGGCTTAAAAAAGGCTTGAAAGCTCAGGTAGGCGCCGGTCCACACCAACCCAAGTTGCAGAAACAGCATGCCCGCAGGGCCTGGTGCGATGTTGTCGGTGAAGCGCCAGATAATAGCCATTAACGGCGGATGCCAATCGGAATAGACGCCTTCGCGAGCCTCAAGGATTTGATTGACCGCGTCATAGCACATGAATCCCGGATACATGATGCCGAGATGGATAAGGAATCCGCAGATAAAAATCCATTCGGCCTGCCGCATTTCCGCCACCGCGCTAATTTTTCGAGCCAATGACATTAAGTTTGACAATATTTGAAACCGCAATGTTGAAACCGAAGTATTTCCGGTGGGTTCAAAGCTTGTTGAGCCGAACAATCCCCCACCCCGATTAAGACTGTCGTGAAAAGTCACTATCTTGAAGAAAGGAACTACCCCGATGATAGCCTCGTATTATGGCAAATCCGCTTCAACCCAGGTCGAACAAATCCATCTGCCTATACTGACCCAAGCGCTTATCGCCATTTTCCAACCCGGATAAGGTCACACCCAGTAATCGAACTTTGGAGGTGCCGATGCCGGTATTTTTCAGTAATTCGGTCAATAGCAGTCTAGTGTTCGGGCTATCGCTGATCGGTTCCGCCAAGGTGCGTCCTCGGGTAATTTGCACAAAGTTTTGATATTTGATTTTCACAGTTAGCGTATAGGCCGTCAGCTGTTTTTCCGCCAATCTGACTAGGGCTTTTTCCAGCAAATCCTGCAAATAGCGCAGAATGGTGGTCAAGTCGGCTATATCGTGGTCGAACGTGGTTTCGATACCCACCGATTTGCGAGCTCGATTGGCATTGACCTGGCGCGGATCAATACCCCGGGCGATATTGTAATAATGTTGGCCGGCTTTGCCGAAATGCCGTTGCAATTCCGCCAATGGCAGTTGCTTTAGATCCTTGCCGGTCACGATGCCCAAGTCGTACATTTTCTGTTCGGTAGCGCGGCCGATGCCATGAAACTTGCCGATAGCCAGATTTTCCACAAACTCCGGACCTTGTTCGGGCGTAATCAGATACAAGCCGTCCGGTTTGCCCAGATCCGAGGCGATTTTTGCGAGAAATTTATTGTAGGAAATGCCGGCGGATGCCACTAACTCGGTTTGTCGGCGTATCTCCTGCTTGATGTGCTTGGCCAGCAAGGTCGCGGAGCCTTGGTATAGTTCGCTATCACTAACATCCAGATAGGCTTCGTCCAGCGACAAGGGTTCGAAACGTTCACAGTAACGAGCGAAAATCCCACGGATAGTCTCGGACGCTTCCCGGTAAACATCAAAACGCGGCTTAACGAAAATAGCTTGCGGGCAGAGTCGGTAAGCATGCGCGGAAGGCATGGCCGAACGTACGCCAAACTGGCGGGCCTCGTAACTACAGGTGGCGACTACGCCGCGCGAATCGGGCTTGCCGCCGACAATGATGGGTTTATTTCGATAGTGGGGATGGTCGCGTTGTTCAACCGCCGCATAAAATGCATCCATGTCGATGTGGATGATTTTGCGCGGCGATGCTTCCATTGAGGTTTACTGCTTGCCGAGCAATTCCAGTTTGGCGGTTTCGTTCCAATCGGAAAACGGGAACGGCAGTTGCTCGGTGTTGAACGTCAAAAACAGCAGAATATGATAATGGTAAGTGGACAGGCTACGGCCGAAGTTAAGGATGTTGGCATTAGCATCGCCGGTAAACAGCACGGAACCGACCTGCAGCAAGATTACCAGCCACAACAACAGTTTAACCAAGCTGTCGATGGCCGCGAACACCAGCATGAAAATGATGCGTTTCCAGGTCTCGATTTTTTTCAGGTTTTCGTTAATTTGTTCCTGCATGATGGCATTAACCTCTGTTCATCACGTCCCGCAAGTCCAGCGCAGCTGCATTGGCGCGAGCGATGTAGTTAGCCATTGCCAGCGAATAGTTGGCGAAAATGCCGAAGCCATCGCCGTTTAATACTACCGGGCTTAAGGTGGGAGACAAGGCGTTTTCCAGGGCCTGGATCATATTATCCAAGGTATTCATCGCCCGCTTATCCAGCAAAATGTCGGAAAAATCGTGCTTGATGGCTTTCAGAATGTGCAATAACGCCCAGCAAGAACCACGCGCTTCGTAGAATACGTTATCGATTTCCATCCAAGGCGTTTGGCCGATGGTTGGCATATTGATGTCGATAGGATTGGATGGATCGCCGTGGGTTGCGCCGGAAAATTTGTCGGTACTGGCCGCCAAGCGGGTCGAGAGACCACCCAACCGCTTGATGACAACCTCGGTATATTGCCAAAGATTATCGGCTCTGGAGTGAAACTGCGCGGCTTTTGAAGTGGAAGACGGGTTTTGCAAGCGAACCATATAAGCATGCAGTGCTTCGATACCCTTTACATATTCCGACTCGGTGGACGGCAAGGCCCAGGAATTGCGTTCGTAGTAAAAATAAGGTTCGGCTTTTGCCAAATCAGGGTCTTCCGCAGATTGCGATTGGTCGCGGGCGAAATGGTTACGTAATGCGGTGGTGCCGTCGCGCAACATGACCAGTGCGCCATACTCGAAGTTTTGAATGTTATCGCAAAACAGACCGGGAGGCGCCACGTCGTTGGACAGGTAACCGCCGGATTTGAACAGTATGACGTCGGCGATATGCGCTAGGGTATTGGCATACACATACCCAATCGGCATCTGATCGGTATGCGTGACATTCATTCGTTCGATCGCTTCGTCCTGAACGCTGAATTGCTCGGGTTCGCGGCTCCACCATTCGCCTAACACCAGCATGACAATCAGAACAACGCCTAACAGCGAACCAAAACCCCAAAGTATGCCCTTAGACTTTGCGTCTTCGTAAGCTAATGGATTATCTGACATGTGGTGCGTATCCTGGTCTGACTAAATAAGTGAGCAAAAACCGTGCTTTCCGATAAAGATTTTTTGTGACCATGTTAGCACGGATATACCAATATGGCGCGCCCGATTTCAGTGCAGTTGCTTGTCCAGCGACGCCGGCATGGCACTGATCAAAGTCGGTGGTAATTGCACGAAAAAGCCTTTGCTTTGCAGGCTGGCAATGACTTTTTCCGGATTTTCCCTGGCTAATTTGCGATCCGGGCTCAACTGCAACTCCATCACAAATGTTAAGCGGCCAAGGCTTTTGAACAAGGCTTCCGGCACCGCGGAAAAGTCGTCCTTTTTGTCCAGATATAAATAGAGTTCGTCTTTTTTCAGGCTTTTATAGATAAAACATTGCATGATGATGACCTGTGATCGCTAATGCTGCCAATTCTAATGGTTTTTGTTTAGAATTTTCAGTCCCCGTTTGCCTAATGCCCAACATCATGGAAAACCAGCCCGCCGCTTCAAACGCTTTTTTCAGAATTGCCTGTTATTTCGAGGGTTCTTTAGCGGTATTGGCGCTGGCTTTGGGCTGGCTTGCCGACCTCGATCCGTTTGCCAATCTGGCGTTTTCCGAGGCAGCATTAGGGATTGGCTTATTCGCAACCGGGCCGCTACTGGTATTGTTTTTTGCGATGCAACAGCTTAGCTATCCGCCCATCCAAAAGATTCGCGATTTACTGCTGGAAACCTTGGGCGCCAGGCTGGCATATCGGCATTGGACCGATTTGCTGATACTGGCTGCGATTGCCGGCTTTGCCGAAGAAGCGCTGTTTCGCGGTTTTTTACAGCCTTGGCTGGAAAATGGCTGGGGTGCGAGTGTAGGCTTGTGGGTTAGCAATGTGCTGTTTGCCTTGGTGCATGCGGTCACGCCGCTTTACGCGGTTTTAGCGATGTTGATGGGCTTGTATATGGGGGTTATGCTGGATTATGGCGGTGAACGCAATCTGCTGGTGCCCATGGTGATTCATGCCGTTTATGACTTTGTGGCGTTTGTTGTTATCCTCCGCGACTACCGCAACCGCGCTCGTTAGGAGTTATCGATGTCCGTTCAAACCCAGCCATCAGCCGAAGATTTGCGTCCGCACTGGCTTATCTGTGCAGGCGCGTTGCTAACGATACTGGGCTACAACCTGGCTTGCCATTTCTGGGCCAGCGAATTGCAACTAGGCGTTGACGAAGCGCAACGAGTGCTGATCAGGAGTGTGCTCTACGGCTTAGCGATTTTGTTGTTTCCTGTTACTAAACTGCTGCGGCACATCCTGCTGCGTCTGAATCAAACCATGCCGGGACCGAAAACCGCTAAGCAGCGCTATTTGTCTACGATAATTGTCACGCAGTTTCTGATCGAACTCGTAAGTTTGTTCGGCTTCGCGATGTTCTTTCTCGGCGATGGATTTAACACCTTGTATATTTTCAGTGCGATGGGCGTACTGGGAGTTTTCCTGCATAAGCCCAATACCAGCGAATATTTAGCGATTGCGGCGGCACTCTCGAGCGAAAACCAGCACGGACCTAAATACCATTGACTATTTCCGATTTTTCGGATTGCAGGTTAAGTTGTACAATGGCTGGCTTATTTACGATTAGCCACCCGGTGTGATTATGCAAATCATTCAAGAAGCTCTCACCTTTGACGATGTTTTATTGGTGCCCGCCCACTCCAGCGTACTGCCGCGCGAAGTCGAACTAAAAACCCAGCTGACTCGAAAAATTAAGCTGAACATCCCGCTAGTGTCCGCGGCAATGGATACAGTGACCGAAGCCCGCCTGGCTATTGCGATTGCTCAGGAAGGCGGCATCGGTATCATCCATAAAAACATGACTGTCGAGCAGCAGGCAGCGGAAGTCAGAAGGGTTAAAAAATACGAAAGCGGCGTGATCAAAGACCCGATTACCGTCTCTCCCAACGTGACGGTTCGCGAGGTAATGGAATTAACCCGCGCTAAAAACATCTCCGGCGTTCCGGTGGTGGATGGCGAAGAATTGGTCGGCATCGTCACCAGTCGCGATCTGCGCTTCGAAACTCGGTTGGACGAATCCATCCGTTCCATCATGACGCCGAAAGACAAGCTGGTGACGGTCCATGAGTCGTTTAAGCATAAAGAAGTCATAGACTTGCTGCACAAGCACCGCATCGAGAAAGTGCTGGTCGTCAACGATGCCTTTCATTTGCGCGGCATGATCACCGTCAAAGACATTCAAAAAGCCAAAGACAACCCGCAAGCCTGCAAGGACGAACAGGAAAGACTGATCGTCGGTGCGGCGGTTGGCACCGGTGCCGATACCGGCGAACGGGTTGGCGCGTTGGTGGAAGCTGGTGTCGATGTCATCATCGTCGATACCGCTCACGGTCATTCGCAAGGCGTGCTGGATAAAGTGCGCTGGGTAAAACAAAACTTCCCGCAAGTCCAGGTGATCGGCGGCAATATCGCCACCGCTGCGGCCGCCTTGGCATTGGTCGAAGCGGGCGCTGATGGCGTCAAAGTGGGTATCGGTCCGGGCTCTATCTGTACCACGCGGATTGTCGCCGGTGTCGGCGTGCCGCAAATCACTGCCGTTAGCAATGTCGCAGATGCGTTAAGAGGAACAGGCGTACCTCTGATTGCCGACGGCGGCATCCGCTATTCCGGCGACGTTGCCAAAGCCTTGGCGGCCGGAGCGCATGCGGTGATGTTGGGTGGCTTGTTCGCGGGTACTGAAGAAGCGCCGGGTGAAGTGGAACTGTTCCAAGGCCGATCCTACAAATCTTATCGCGGCATGGGCTCTTTGGGTGCGATGTCGCAGCAGCAGGGTTCCAGTGACCGCTATTTCCAGGAAGATACCGAGCAAGTCGAAAAATTGGTGCCGGAAGGTATTGAAGGCCGGGTGCCCTATAAAGGCAGCGTGTTGGCGATTGTGCATCAGTTGTTGGGCGGCATCCGCTCCAGCATGGGTTATACCGGCAACAGCACGATTGCGGCGATGCATGACAATGCCCAGTTTGTGCGTGTCACCAGTGCCGGCATGCGCGAAAGCCATGTGCATGACGTGACGATTACCAAGGAAGCGCCGAATTACCATATGAACTAAAACCGGCCCTCAGGCTGTTGCTCTCGGGTCTGCGCTTTCGCGTCGACCCGCTTTAATCGAACACAAATCACAGAAATAGCTTAATGTCCGAAACGTCTTCAACTCCATGCAATCTTTGCGGCGGCAACCACGTTGCCGTGTTATCCATGCGCAGCCGCAGCGGCGCAGAGTTACGTAGCGTCATCTGCAAGGACTGCGGACTGGTCTGGAGCGATCCGTTTCCGCACGATCCTCGGCAGTTTTACGAAGAAGATTATCGGCTGGCATACAAAAACACCTATGCCCCCAAAGCCAAACACATCTTGCGTGCCGGGCGAGTTGCGCTGACCAGGCATGAAAAAATCCAGCACTTATTGCATAAACCGCAAACCCTACTGGATGTGGGCACCGGCGGCGGTGAGTTTGCTTATTTAATCAAATCGCTGGGCCACGATTTGCACGGCATCGAACCGAACAAGGGTTACGGCCAATATTCCGCTGCGCAATACGATCTGAATTTACAGTTCGGCTTTATTCAAGATGCACAGTTTGCAGAAAACAGTTTTGATGTGATCACCATTTGGCATGTACTGGAACACACCGAAGACCCGTTTTTTGTATTGGGCAAGTTGCGCAGCCTGTTGAAAGCCGACGGCGTGTTAGTAGTGGAAGTACCGAATATCGAGGCCACTTGCCAATCGCCGAGCAGCACTTTTCATGAGGCGCATCTGTACAATTTCAATTTGGCGACACTGCGGCGCATGGGTGAAAAAGCCGGTTTAATTGAGGAAAGACATGTGTTTTCCGAAGACGGCGGCAATGTCACGCTGTTTTTCAAAAAAGCCGAACACCCGGCCGACCAAGCTATGGGTTGGGGAATCCCAGAAAATGCCGAACGAATCTCCGCGATTGTACGCGGCCACACCAATTTACGGCATTACATGCGCGCGGCCCCTTATTTGCGGTTTATCAAACGCATGAGTCGTTCGCTATTCGAAAGTCGGGACGTCAAAGGTTTCGATAACAATAAAAGCCTGCTTGACCAATTGTATCGGGGCTTATAGTACGCTCGTCACTTAGATTTTCCGGTGGGTACGCTAGTCGGCCCACCCCACATTTTTGAAAGGTTTCCCGTCATGTCATCCCACGCCGCCAACATCCATTCCGACAAGATCCTGATTCTCGATTTCGGTTCGCAGTACACGCAATTGATCGCCCGCCGCATCCGTGAAATTGGTGTGTATTGCGAAATTTACTCCTGCGATTGCAGCGCCGATGAAGTCAAAAACTTCGCACCCAACGGCATCATCCTCTCCGGCGGGCCGGAAACCGTGACCAGCAGCGACACCCCGCGCGCGCCGCAAATTGTTTTTGAGTTGGGCGTGCCGGTCTTGGGTATTTGCTACGGCATGCAAACCATGGCCGAGCAGTTGGGCGGCAAAGTAGAATCGTCCGATCACCGCGAATTCGGCTACGCGCAGATTCGCGCTCGCGGCCATTCCAAATTGTTGTTGAACATCGAAGATCACGCTTCACCGGAAGGTTTCGGCTTATTGGATGTGTGGATGAGTCACGGCGACCGTGTCGTTGAATTACCAACCGGTTTTAAATTGATCGCCAGCTCCGACGGCGCGCCAATAGCCGGTATCGCCGACGAGGACAAACACTTCTACGCGCTGCAATTTCATCCGGAAGTGACCCACACCAAGCAGGGTGGCCGGATATTGAGTCGGTTTGTGTTGGAAATTTGCGGCTGCCAAGCGTTGTGGAATGCCAGCAATATCATTGAAGACAGCATATCCGCAGTCCGCGAAAAAGTCGGCAGCGATCAAGTCATTCTGGGCCTATCGGGCGGTGTCGATTCTTCGGTAGTCGCCGCCTTGCTACATCGCGCCATCGGTGAACAACTCACCTGTGTATTTGTCGACACCGGTTTGCTACGCTTGCACGAAGGCGATCAGGTGATGGCGATGTTCGCCCAACATATGGGTATCAAGGTAATCCGTGTCGATGCCGAAGCCCGTTACATGGCGGCACTTGCCGGCGTTAACGACCCCGAACAAAAGCGCAAAATCATCGGTGGCCTGTTCGTGGAAATCTTCGACGAAGAGGCCGGCAAACTCACCGACGCCAAATGGCTGGCGCAAGGCACCATTTACCCGGACGTTATCGAATCAGCGGGCGCGAAAAGCGGCAAGGCGCATCTGATCAAATCGCATCACAACGTCGGCGGCCTGCCGGAAAACATGAAGTTGAAACTGGTCGAACCCTTGCGAGAACTGTTCAAGGACGAAGTACGTAAACTGGGCTTGGAGCTGGGCTTGCCGGCTGACATGATCCACCGCCACCCGTTCCCCGGCCCCGGCCTGGGTGTACGCATCCTCGGCGAAGTTAAAAAGCAATATGCGGACTTATTGCGCCAGGCCGATGCAATTTTTATAGAAGAACTGTATCGCCACGGCCTTTACCACAAAGTCAGCCAAGCCTTTGCGGTATTCCTGCCGGTTAAATCGGTGGGTGTGATGGGCGACGGCCGAAAATACGACTATGTGATCGCGATCCGCGCTGTCGAAACCATAGATTTCATGACCGCGCGCTGGGCGCATCTGCCTTACGATTTCCTGGATTTGATCTCACGTCGCATCATCAACGAGGTGCCGGGCATTTCCCGCGTCACCTACGACATCTCCGGCAAGCCGCCCGCGACGATAGAGTGGGAGTAATAGCTTCAAATTAAAATGGAACTTTGAAAATGACTTCCGGTCAACGCAAGCGCGGGGTGTGAAAATTTGCTCCGCGCAATAGCTTATTCATTGTTTCTCCCAAGCCGGTAGTCAATTGTTTTGACTACCGGTTTTTTTTTGCGATGAATGAGCAGTCTTGGTCGCTATGCCGAATTAAAGTTAATAAAACGCGGCTTAACCTATGTCGGTTCTTACAGGCAAACGTCCGTCATTCGCCTAACAACCCATCATTGGCGCACCCCGGTCTTAGCAGGTATAGGCTGGGTCATGTCGATGCCGGCAGCTTCTTTTCTTGAATATTGAATGTTTCGCAACTGGGCTGTTTATGCTGCACGTTGCGAAAAGGCCTTAAGTTGAGGGTTTGTCCAAATCATTTCCTTGGTGGCCGGTAAAGGTCCGCCAAATTAACCAGCCATTCACGATTTTTGACGACATTGACGTTGGTCAAAGCCATTGAATAACAGCCTGTGTCCGATACGGCAATTGTTGGGTATTTAATGACAATAAGATGAATGCTCCCAGGCACATTTAGAATGGTTTCAGGTGGAAAACGGTTAGATTATTTAGGCAAAAATGCAAGAGATTAATTTTAATTATGCACAAAAAACTACTTGACACTGTCGGCGGCCAAAGACTGCCTGGTCCTGGGCTCTAATCTTCGTATATTGCATGTAAGTTATTGATTTTAAATTGTATAAACTGTTGTCTAAAATTGAGTCAATTTAAGCAAAGGCCCCAAAAATTAGGCATTTAGAGAGCGAAAAAACTTTTTATCCCCAAGGTTATCCACAGCTTTTGTGGATAACACCATAACTTAGTTGCCTGTCAGTCAGTTAGCGTTAAAAGCTATATTCCCGTGCAGGTTTTTGTCTTATTTCCGACACGGTTGCAACTTGGCCTGCCTGGGATTTTGCAAAGGAATGTCAGCGGATGGTTACATTGGCGGAGGCATTTGATTACAGTATTTTAAATGCGGAGTTCGTTGCGGTGCTGCTTCTAGTGTTATGACAGGGCTATTAAAAACCGTTCGCCTTATGCTCTTGAGCGAACTCAGCCTGTCGATGGACGCACTCACCTGGGCTCAGACGAGCTCAGCCCGGACGGATTACCCGAGATAAAATACTGCCGGGTTAATAAGCTATCGGCTCCAACTGCGCTGGATAGAAATTAACTATGTTAAATAACTTTTCCAATTAGGTCATATACCGCATTATTTGTAGCGTGTTGCTCCGGTAATCCCGGGCAATTTGCCGCCAAATGCCCTAAATACCGCTATTTTAGTGCTCTGGCATGAATCTTGGTTGTTCGCCCAATTAACGACACCAAAATCCGCATATCCTAACCATGAGCAACGCTCTCCACATCTCCCGCCTGATTGAGGCTTACGACGAGGAATTACGCCGGGTGATGTTTAGACGCTGCGGCTGCCTGGATACCGCCGCCGACATCGTGCAGGAGACCTACCAGCGCATGTTTACCGGCAATTTGTGGCAGCAGGCCGACAACCCGCGCGCCTTGCTGCATCGCATCGCCGCCAATCTGGCCACCGATTACGAACGCCGCCGCAATACTCGCAATCAACATGTAGAGCATGACGATACCGGCGACGCGGCCTTGCAGGTTAGCGATGGTATCGATCCGGAGCAAATCAGTCTGGCGCGCGAGCGCTTGGACCGCTTGGTCGCGGCGATAGATAGACTCCCCGGCAAATGCCGGACGGTTTTCGTACTGCGCAAGTTCGAGGAACTGAGCCACGCCGAAATCGCCCAGCGCCTAGGCATATCCCGCAATATGGTGGAAAAGCATCTACGCAATGCCTTGGCCGCCTTGCAAGAACACGACGATTTTTAGCTGATTCGCTCCTGTTTTCACAGGGTTATGCGTCCTATAATGGCGAGCCACCAACCCTGAATTGCGCCCGATGAAAAACTTCAGCCTTTATCGCTCACCGCTACGCAGCAGGATGCATTGCCGCCTGTCGGCTGTAAACGGACATAGGCAATGAAAATCTCTGCCGAGATTAAAGCCGCTGCCCGCGACTGGTGGGTCAGGCTGGATAGCGGCAAACTTAGCCCTAATGAGCACGCCGAATTTACCCGCTGGTTGGCTGCCGATCCCTTGCATCGTCAGGCTTACGAGCAATTACGCGAGTTATGGGGAGCGCTGGACGCTATCGCACCGAAAATAACGATTCCGGCCGCCAGCAAACCCAAGCAGTTTGCTTGGCGATGGCAGTGGGCGCTGCCTGCCTTAGCCGGGGGCTGCCTGGCCTTGTGGTTGTTCAATCCGCTATGGCTCATATTGCGCGCCGATTTTCATACCGGCTTCGGCGAGCGGCGCGACGTGCATCTTAGCGACGGCTCGACGGTGCATCTGAATAGCAACAGCGCATTGGAAGTACATATCGACGGCGCACAGCGGCAATTGACCCTGCTACAAGGCGAAGCCTGGTTTGAAGTCAGCCCCGACAAAGCCAGGCCGTTTCGGGTAAATACTGAGCACGGCAGTGTCACCGCGCTGGGTACGGCCTTTAACGTGCGGCTGCATCACGATAAAACCGAAGTCAGTGTCACGGAACACAGCGTGGCGGTGGACTTGCAACAAGCCGACGGCAAAACGCTGCACACCGTGGTTGCCGAAGGTCAGCAAATAGCCTATAGCGCCGAATCGGGAATGGGCAATTTGCAACACATCGATAGCCAGGCCGTTACCGCCTGGCAACGCGGCAAACTGGTGTTCGAAAACCGGCCCCTGGGCGAAGTGCTTACCGAGCTGAATCGCTATCATCGCGGCTTTTTGCTGATCAACGATCCTGAACTGGCCCAACGTCGCGTCAATGGTGTGTTTCGTACCGACCAAGCCTTATCGGTGCTGGCGGCCTTGGAAACCTCTCTGCAACTGCGCTCAACGCGGTTTGGTGATTATTTGATCGTGCTGCACCGCTAAACGAGTTTACGGCATCGGTGGCGTTTATTGACCGGGCAAAGGCATTGAGGCGAATGCTATTTAAGGGCCGGGTTAATAACGCTCCCGGCAAATTACCGTTTTGACCTACTCGATAGTTGTTGTCAGCGCATTGCTGAAATTATCCCTCTACCAATTATCCGAAAAATAAATTTCAAACGCATTGAACTTGGCAACTACTTGGCGGAATTAACCTCGGAATGCAGTTCGCTTTGAGCAAGTCCCCTAAGTTGCCTCAAGGCAGGGTCGCATTCGCGCTAGGCAGTTGGTCAAAATGCCGACGCAACAGCAAAGGTTCCCATGGAACAAAAATCGCAGCCAACCTGAGGCTTGCCGCCGGTTAGCTGTACCTTAATGATCTTATCGACAGAGGATAGAAGTATGAGATTAAACATTGCTAAAACAGTAATTGCCGCCGTTTTGTTAATCGGTGCGGCGCCAGCGAATGCCAGTGCCGTGCATGATGCCGCCGGCGATTATCTGGCAACTTATTTCGGCAGTAAGACCGGCGATCTGGATGTGATCAGTGCCTCGGTTACTTACAATCCGGCCAGCGATCTTTTTCATTTCGAAAGTACCTTTGCCGGTAACCTCGGCGGCTCGCCGTCCGGTTTCTACATTTGGGGCTTCGACCGGGGCGCCGGCAGCGGGCGGTTTACCGCAAACGGCTTGCCGCAAGTACTGTTCGATTCGGTCGTACGCTTCAATATGGATGGCAGCGGTTTGGTAAGCCTGTTGGCTCCGACTTCTTCCACTACCGCTTTCGCCGCGGGGACCGCCAAAATTAAAGACAACCAGTTGATTGCCGACATTGCCGCGAGCTTGCTGCCCTCGAATGGTCTTGCCAAATCGAGCTACACCTGGAATCTCTGGCCGCGCGACGGGGCTCTGCCTGCGGGTTTTGGACAAATCTCCGATTTCGCTCCCGATGCAATCAATGAACCCGTGCAAGTCGTACCGCTCCCTGGCGCGTTTTGGCTGTTTGGTTCGGTGTTTGTAATGTTCAAGTTAGCCGGCAACAGCAAGCGGCGTTTTGCGGTAACAGTGAAATCCACCGCCATTGTCTAATTCAATAGCAGCACATTAAAAGCTGGCAAACCCGTTCCTGTTGTTTTGTAAAGGCTTGAGCGGGTTTGCGACTTCATTCCGCGCCGGACGGCGCTGCCAGATAACTTACCTCTACCTCCGTCAAGCCGCTGATGCCGATTTGCTTGGCCGCGCCTTGCGATAAATCGATCAACCGATTCGGGCTGAACGGACCTCTATCATTAATCAGCACATCCACATAACGGCCATTGCGTAAATTGGTAACCCGCACTTTTGACGGAATCGGCAAAGTTTTATGCGCCGCCGAAAAGCCTTGCGGATCAAAACGACTGCCGTCGGCGGTACGATTGCCCGATTCCGCGCCGTACCAGGAAGCCAAGCCGGTTTCCCGGTAACCATTTCCCGATGCCAAAGGGTAATACGTGATGCCTTTGACGGTGTAAGGCTTGTTGTAAGCGGCGTTGTTTTGGTACGCCGGCAACCGGGCCGGCATGGAAGGCTGCGGCGGCTCGGATGCGCAACCCGCCAGCAGGCTGAGTAAAATCAATAAAAAACCTGGATGGGCAAGCGCCTGGATTAGTTGGTTTCGCGACATTCGATAACTCCACAGGGCGTAATTTATTGGGCGCGCATGCGCTGGCAATAATCTAAGCATAATTTAAAGCTCCCCTTAAAATCCGTTTGCTTTATCAGCGCCTTTCCCGTCTTCCGAGTAGCCGACCGTTGCCGGCGCGAGTTCATCCCGTCAAAATCGGTCAGCCCTGACCGGTTTGGTTATAATGCCGGCATCAGGAAATAGACAACTAGGGCCGGGATAGCGATTTCTTTGTTTGCCGACGCGGCAAACGCCACTTGAGGGGGAAAGATACATGGCGGGTGAATTACATAAAATCTTGATTGTTGGCGGCGGCGCGGCGGGGTTGGAGTTGGCCACCGAATTGGGGCAAAAACTCGGCAAAGCCGGCAAGGCGCAAATTACATTGCTGGATGCCGCGTCCACCCATATCTGGAAACCTTTGCTGCACGAAGTGGCGTCCGGCACCTTAGCAGAAGCGGAGGAAATCGAATACTTGGCCCAAGCGCACAGCAATCACTTCCGCTTCTTGTTCGGCAGAATGGAAGGTTTGGATCGGGCCAATAAAGAAATTATCGTCAGCGCGATTACCAACAAGAGAGGCGAAGAGATCATTCCGCAACGCCGCTTCAAGTACGACACGCTGGTGATGGCGGTCGGCAGTGTCAGCAACACCTTCGGCATCAAGGGCGTGGATAAATATTGCCGGTTTATCGATACCACCAAGGAAGCCTTCCGCTTTCAAAAACAACTGGTGGAAACCTATTACATCCAGTCCTACGCCAACCAGAGCCATCAACGTGACAAGCCGCTGTCGATTGTCATTATCGGCGCCGGCGCCACGGGCGTGGAATTGTCAGCCGAGTTGCACGAAGTGACCAAATTGCTGGCCACCTACGGGCTTGAAGGTTCGATAGACGTCAACATTACCATCATTGAAGCCGCGACTAAATTGTTGCCAGCCCTGCCGCCACGGCTGTCACAAGCCACCCAGGAGCAATTGATTAAGCTAGGCATCCAGTTAAAGCTGGGTCGCAAGGTCACGGAAGTGACCGAAACCGAAGTACACACTTACGATGGCGAAGTATTCGATGCGGACTTAAAAGTCTGGGCCGCCGGCATCAAAGCCCCGGATTGGATGAAAGACCTGGATGGTTTGGAGTCCAATCACATCAATCAATTAGTGGTCGATCAAACTTTGCAAACCAGCGACCCCGACATTTTTGCTATCGGCGATTGCGCCGCTTGCGAATGGGTCGGCCACGGCGGCAACGTGCCACCGCGCGCCCAGTCCGCCCACCAAATGGCCTCTACCGTGGCCAAAACCATCATCAACCGCTTGAAAGGCAAACCGGCTGCGAAGTTTGTTTATCGCGATTATGGCTCGCTGGTGTCGCTGGGTAAATTCAGCACCGTTGGCAGCTTGATGGGTAGCTTGATGGGCACGGTCAGCGTCGGCGGCTTGATTGCCTATGGCGTGTATTTGTCCTTGTACAAAATGCACCAAGTCGCCATCCACGGCTACTTCCGCACCGCGATGTTGACCTTATCCAATCTGTTCCGGCGCAGTACCCACGCCAAAATGAAAATGCATTAACCCACAACTCCACTGAGCGATACACATGTTAGAAATCGAATACGAATTCCGCGAAGAAGACCTGGTCCACTTTAATGAGGAAAGGCTGAAAAAAGACCCGGAAATGCAGAAGAAAATCCGCCAAAACCGCATCTTCGCCCCCGGCGTGATGATGGCTATCGCCTTGTTTTATTACGTGTATTACGTGGACATGACCACCACCGCCTACATCACCATCCTGGCGCTGGCTTGGTCGTTCGCCTCGCCGTTTATCATGAAAATGGACATGCGCCGCCAGTTTTTCAACAAATACACCGAAGCGGAAAAAAAGGCTTTATTCGGTATTCATTGGCTGAGCATCGAGCCGGAATTCCTGCAAGAACGCGCCCCCGGCGGCAAAAGCAAAACCCCCTGGAAAGACATGTTGCGGGTGGAGAAACATAAAGACTATGTGTACATCTATGTGGATATCGATGCGGCGATCGTGATCCCGCGCGCTACGGTCAAGAAAGGCGATTTGAAGGCGTTTGCTAAGCAGGCTGAGGGGATGATTGAGAGGGCGGGGTCATAACTCATTTCCGAATGTCCAAGGTATATGGAAGATATACGGGAACAATATAATTGCTTGTTAGCTGTCACAACAAAGAGACATACATGGATATTGCAACAGTTTCAGAGTGGCTGAAAAACACCATACCCGGCATTATCTTGCTCGGTGTAATCGGAGGTCTTTTATCAGCCATTATTATCTGGGCTTTTAACCGAGTGTTCGTGCCTGTCGTAAATCAATCTCTTGTTGCCGCGCTTAAAAAGCTTCTGATGCATTTTGTTGGCCCTGCCACCAAACAGTTGGTGCGTCTGCACTTCGTGACAGGAGACAACAAAACTCATGTGTTTTACACACTCCAAGTAATGAAGCTCTCGGTTTTTTTATTCGTAGCTACGTGTGGGTTTGTTCTGTTTGCCCTAGCTATTTCCCAAGACGGGCAAGTTCTCTTCCGTAGCCCGGTGCTCGCTCCGCTTGTCGTATCATTCCTGGCTACCTGGCACGCGTTGCGCTGTGTGGCAGTTGCACTGATACCGCTTTATGTGGACATCGATACGTTAATAACGGAAGCCAAAGATGAAGTTATCAAGGAAATCGGGGCAAAAGACAGTTAATTTTATCGTTCCCACGCTCCAGCGTGGAAATGCATCCCTAGGAGCCTGTCGGACTTTAGCGCAGTAGATCTAACCGCGACATCGGTTTGGTAAAATAAGGACGGTCAAAAGATCAGATATACGGAGCCTGTGATGAGTCGATTCATTCCCGTCAACCGCCATCAACTTTACGTGCTACCGCCTTCGGTGGACGAATGGCTGCCGGAGGCTCATCTGGCCCGTTTTGTTGTCGAAGTCATCGAGCAACTGGATCTGAGCCAATTAACCAGCCGTTACCAGGGACGCGGCAGTGCGGCCTATCATCCCTCGGTGTTGCTGGCGCTCCTGGTGTACGGTTACGCCACCGGCGTGTTTTCCAGCCGTAAGATCGAACGAGCGACCTACGATTCGGTGGCGTTCCGTTTCCTGTCCGCGGATACGCATCCCGACCACGATACGCTGGCCCATTTCCGCAAAACCTTCCTGATCGAGCTGGAAGATCTGTTCGTCCAGGTCCTCAGCCTGTCCCAAGCGATGAAGTTGGTGACACTGGGGCAAATTGCGCTGGACGGTACGAAAGTGAAGGCGAACGCCTCCAGGCATAAAGCCTTGTCCCACGGTCACATCGAAAAGCTGGAAGCGCAGCCATGTAGATACTCTGTTCAAAAGCAACAAATTTCATCATCTTTTACTCAGCGATGATGGATTCAGGAATGGCATAAAACCGCGTGTTATCGAACGGCTGGTCGTGCTTTAGCATGCCATGAATCGCATGCAGTAATTTCTATCGTTCCCACGCGGTCAATAGGCTTTCATTTTTGGTGTCGCTAACGCGACGGCTGGTTTAGAAGTCGGGTCTCGGCCCGACAGCCGAGATACTTTCTTTTGCATCGCCAAAAGAAAGTATCCAAAGAAAAAGCGACCCGGATGCTGCTTATTCCCTGCGCTCCTCGCTTTTGACCGGGGTTGCCGAAAGGGGCTTCCTGCCCCTTCGGCAACGCGCCGCATCCCTGCGGCGCCCCTAGCAGGCTGTTCCGTTCAAAAGCTCCGGTGCTCGGCGCAGCATACGGGAACAAAACCATCCCGATTTCACAGCACCTCTGTAGGTATGATTAGCGAAGCATAATCATCTCGTTCCCACGCGCCGCGTGGGAATGCAAACCAACCGCGCTGCGGTGAGCTAAAACCAATCCCGATAGACCGGCAATAATCCATCCTACCCGGCATAATTCCAGGCAATTGAAGAACGCCAATGCTCCGGTAAACCAACATAACCGCATTTAACCGGATTCAAGGTGTAATTAGTAGGGCGTCAATAGACGATAGCCGTATTGCGCCGTCTGTTGTTCATCTCGTTCCCACGCGCCGCGTGGGAATGCAAACCAACCGCGCTGCGGTGAGCTAAAACCAATCCCGATAGACCGGCAATAATCCATCCTACCCGGCATAAATCCAAGCACTTGAATAACGCCAATGCTCCGGTAAATCAACATAACCGCATTTAACCGGATTCAGGTGGATATAATCCAAGGCCAAGGCGCAATTGGTAGGGCGTCAATAGGCGTTGCCGTGTCGTGCCGTATGTTGGCCTTAAATCATTCGGCGCATTACGCTATTGCTAATGTTGGAGTTATTGCCTTGCAGCGGCCATGCTTTATCCTGCATGCGTAGCGGTCTGAACATCGCTCTCCGCTACGCAAGGATCCCCACAAAATATTAGAGCGTGCTAATCTATACTTGCTTTGGATGTTAGACTATGGCGAATTAGGTTAGACTCTGGTTGCATTTGCTTATGCCGACGGTTAACCAACGATAAAAGGCACTAGCTTTGCTAACCCGATGGGGCGGCAAGTCCCACCGATTGGGCGGCTCAGCATCTATAAAGGCCTTCGCCGCAATGTCGTTCGAAAGCAGAGGACCTGCAAATTATTGGGAAATTAACGAAGCCCACCGGTTCATCGGGTGGGAGGAGCAAGCATGGAACTGTTACTTTTTCTTATAGGCGAAAAATATTTTTGCCTACCGCTATCCAGCGTCAAACGGATTGTGCCCATTTCCCCGGTTTATCCCTACAGCGGGCAGAACTCCGATCCCTTCTACGGTGTCGATGGCGAGGTTTTTCCTTATGTGTCGCTTTGGGATTTGTTGGATATCAAGTCGAAATACTTTGAATACGAGGAATTAAAGTCTTTTTTGGAAATTCGCAGAAAGGATCACCTGGAATGGATTGCCGAGCTGGAATACTCGGTCCGCAACCACGGCACCTTCAGCAAGGCCAGAAACCCCAGAGAATGCGCATTCGGTAAGTGGTATTACGCTTACACACCCCGGCACAAAAGACTGCATTTGCTGTTGTCTTGTTTCGAAAGGCCGCACGCCGCCATACATGAACTAGCCGATAAATTGCTGAATATGGCGGAAACCGGCCGTGTCGATGAAGCCTTGTCGGCTTTGAATCAGGCTAAACACGGCACGTTAATGGAGCTTTTGAATATTTTCGACTCAACGATTGAATTGGTTGTCGACCTGCAAAGACGCCTAGTCTTGCTCGCCAAACATGATGCCAATTACCTGGCTATCGGCATTGATGAGGTGTCTGACATTGTTAAAGTGAAGGCGTCGATGCGCCGTGACAACCCTATTACAAGGTCCGAGCATTTTTCCGAGTTCGTATCCTTTGAGAATGGTCAGGCTGTGCCGATTATTAATCTTGCATCCTTAGCCAACAATGCGCCGGGGTTGATGGGTAAATCAGCGAACTCGGCAATTTAGCACCCGCAGTGCTGGGGTGGATGATGAAATCATCCTGACTTCCAAGTTGTCGTTTTATATTTCAATACCGACGGCTTGGGCGACCAGTTTTTGATTCAGGACGGCAGCGGTTCGTGATAAATTTCCAATTCTCCTTCATAGCCCGACGACCACCATGACCACCATTCGCCAAGCCGATTTCATCCAAAGCATCGCCGATGCCTTGCAGTTCATTTCCTATTACCATCCCAAGGATTTCATCGACGCCTTGTATGTGGCTTACCAAAAAGAGGAAAGCCCGGCGGCGAAAGATGCAATGGCGCAAATTCTCATCAATTCGCGGATGTGCGCCGAGGGCCGCCGGCCGATTTGCCAGGATACCGGTATTGTTACGGTTTTTTTAAAAATTGGTATGGACGTGCGCTGGGATGCGGCATTGAGCGTGACCGAGATGGTTAACGAAGGTGTGCGCCAGGCTTATCTGCATCCGGACAACGTGTTGCGGGCGTCCATCCTGGCCGATCCGGCCGGCAAGCGCATCAATACCAAGGACAATACCCCGGCGGTGGTGCATATGGAATTGGTGCCTGGCGACAAAGTGGACGTGGAAGTGGCAGCGAAAGGCGGCGGTTCGGAAGCCAAGTCCAAATTCGTGATGCTGAATCCGGCCGACAGCATCGTCGACTGGGTGATGAAAACCGTGCCGACCATGGGCGCCGGCTGGTGTCCGCCCGGTATTTTGGGCATCGGTATCGGTGGCACCGCGGAAAAAGCCATGATTTTGGCTAAACAGGCTTGCATGGGCTCGATCGACATTCAGGAACTGATCGCCCGCGGGCCATCGAATGCTATTGAAGAACTGCGTCTGGAACTGTACGACAAAGTCAACGCGCTGGGCATCGGCGCACAAGGCTTGGGTGGCCTGACTACGGTGCTGGACGTGAAAATTCTGGATTACCCAACTCACGCCGCCAACAAGCCGGTGGCGATGATCCCAAACTGCGCTGCCACCCGCCATGCGCATTTCGTGTTGGACGGCTCCGGCCCGGCCATTCTGACACCGCCCAAACTGTCGGACTGGCCGGAGATTACCCAATCCGCCAGCAGCGCCCGCCGGGTCAATATCGATGGCTTGACCAAGCAAGACGTTGCCGACTGGAAGCCCGGCGAAACCTTGCTGCTGAGCGGCACCTTGTTAACCGGCCGCGACGCCGCCCACAAGCGCATCGTCGATCTGTTGAACAAAGGCGAGTCCTTACCGGAAGGTGTCGATTTAAAAGATAAATTCATCTACTACGTCGGCCCGGTCGATGCGGTGCGCGATGAAGTGGTCGGCCCGGCCGGCCCCACTACCGCCACTCGGATGGACAGTTTCACCGACACGGTACTGGAAAAAACCGGCTTGCTAGGCATGATAGGCAAATCCGAACGCGGCCCAAAAGCGATTGAGGCCATTGCCAAGCATAAATCAGTGTATTTAATCGCGGTCGGCGGCGCGGCTTATTTGGTATCCAAGGCCATCAAACAGGCACGGGTCGTGGCTTTTCCCGAGCTGGGAATGGAAGCGATTCACGAGTTTGTGGTGGAGGATATGCCGGTGACGGTAGCGGTGGATAGTTGCGGCGAGTCGATTCATGCGACCGCGCCGAAAGAGTGGCAAAGCCGGATAGGGAAGATACCGGTGATAACGGAATAAGCCCGCCATATTGATGTTTACGTTTTTAGTAAAAGGCGTAGGCTTCCTGGTTTTGTTACAAGCAAGGGCATACAAATTTGCCCCCGAAACACCGGCTTTCTGTTGAGTTTATCGCCGCTGGCGGAAAAATAGCATATGATTCAATCTGCGGATCGGCATAAAAAACAGGCGCATAAGCGTTCTTCACTATTGACGTAGGCAAACCATGACAGAGCATACATCGGCGCAAAAACCCTCAAAGATTGCCCTTGGCATCGGCGGAGGCGGGTTTTATTTTGAAAGTATTTGTCTGCTGAAAACATTAAGCCAACACTACGATTTTATTGCCATTATCCCTTCCGATAGTAAAATATTAAGCACGCCCATTGCGGAAAAATTTCCAAATTGTACCGATGTATATACCATTCCGGCAGTGACTAACTTCAGCCTGGAAAAAAACCAGTTTTCTAAAATAGCTTCTTTTTTTAAATCGCTTTATTCCAGTTATAAAATCATAGATAAAGAAAAGCCTTTTGCGATAATAGTCCTGGGTTCGTCGATGGCTATTCCGCTGTTTATCGCGGCAAGACTCAAAGGTATTAAAACGGTCTTTGTTGAAAGCATTACCAGGGTTAATAATCCGTCAAAAACCAGCCAGCTTATCGCCTATTTTGGCTTGGCGAATAAATTTTATGTGCAATGGCCGGAGTTATTAAGCGAGGTCGATAAATCCATCTATAAAGGAACCATCCTATGATTTTGGTCACCGTGGGCACCACCTTGACGTTTGACGATTTGATTCAAACGGTCGACGAATTGGCGGCCGCGCAATTTTTCGATGAAAAAGTGATCTGCCAAATCGGCCATGGCAGTTATATTCCCAAGCATTGCGAGTATTTTAAGTTTCAAAAAAATCTCGACGCCTTGATCGAACAAGCGTCGCTGATCGTTTGTCACGGCGGCACGGGTAGTACTCTGGAATTGTTGATCAAGGAAAAAAGATTCGTGGCGGTCGCCAATCCCAAGGGGGCAGACAATCATCAGGCGCAATTTTTGACGCGGCTCGCCGAGCAAACGCCTATATTATGGACGGCCGATTTACAGCAGCTCGCCACTATGATCGACAAGGCTAGGCATCACGAATATCAAGCCTCCAATATGCCGCATTTGGCCGACGATCTGTTGGAATATCTGTCGGCCTGCCAAGGATAACCAAAGCCATTGCAATTGATGGCGCGGCCGTTCTCCTTCTACATGTATAGCTAATTTAAACCCCATCGCGAACCTTTCGGAATGCCGTCTACACGTAGCTGCTCTTGTCGAGGCCTTATTTTTTCATGCAAATAGCTCCTCTGTTGTGCATCGGCTTTTCGCTAGGCGCGGCCTTGTTGCTGATCGTCGGCAATCTTTTACAGCGCCAGGAATCGCTGCGTTGCGTGCCGAGATTGGCGGGATTTGTATTGGTTACGAGTTTGGCGGTTGTCCAAAGCCTGCATGTGAGCTGGTTATTGAATCGATTCGATGGGGTGCATTCGCCGCTTTATCTGATATTGCTATACGGCATCGCTCCCAGTTTTTATTTCTATAGCCGGCAGTTGTTGATTGCCGAGGTGAATTACCGCTGGGCCGATGCCTGGCACGCCGCGCCGATACTGTGCGGTTGGATGCTGCCTTATCAGCTGGCTTTGCCGGGTGCGTTTTTAGTGGGCAGCGGCTATCTGGCGTGGCTGGCTAAAATTGTCTACGGCTTGCGCGGACAGCGGCGGCGCTTTCGTCTGGAACTGTTGGCTTTGGGAACCCTGTTTGCGATTGCCGTTGGGGTGTTGCTACTGGGCTTTATCTGGCCGTTATTGAACCAGACCGACTTCATCAGCAGCTACAGCATACTGATCGGGCTGGCGTTTTTTGCGGTGACATTAACCTTGTTGCGCTTCCCGAACATTACGGCCGACGTTTCCGAGGCGGTACGGGCGGCCTATGCCGGGTCCACGCTTAATAATGTCGACAGACAGGCGGTGCTGTCCAAGCTTGACGCCTTGATGACACAGGACAAACTATATGCACTGGAAACCCTGAACCTAGGTTTGCTGGCCGAGCAACTGAATTTGAGCCAGCACCAATTATCCGAACTGATCAATACCGAATTTCAACAAGGTTTTTCCCGCTACATTCGCGAACAACGCATCGCCGCTGCTAAAAAATTGCTATTGGCGGAACCCAATGCGTCGGTATTGTCGATAGGCATGACGGTGGGTTTTAGCACCCAATCCAATTTCTACGCGGCGTTTCGCGACATCGTCGGCGTCGCGCCGGGGCAATATCGAAAAACACACGCCGGCTAAACAAAAAACTCCAGTTTTATCATTTTGTAAATCCGTAACACTTTGAAGTTTATCGGGTTATATCTCGCGTAAATTATTTCTATTCCTGTCCTATCAATTCGGAAGTTCGGCCGTTTCGTGGTCGTTAATCTGCTCCTGCCTCTCAACATTTGGAGCAAAACCATGAACATCCTATTAACCGGCGCGACCGGTTTTATCGGCAGCGCCGTATTACACGAGTTGCTGCGACAGGGTCACCAGGTCACGGCCTGTTGCCGCCACCCCGAACGCCTACTCATCGATCATCCAAACCTGACCCGATTAAAATTGGATTTTGCCCAGGCCGGCATGATCGACTCCTGGCTGCCCCATCTGCGAGCTATCGACGCAATCGTCAATTGCGTGGGCATTATTGCCGAGAACAACAACCAAAGCTTTGCCCAGTTGCATAGTCAAGCACCGATAGCCTTGTTTCAGGCCGGTGCGTGCGCCGGGGTAAAAAAGATCGTGCAAGTTTCGGCTTTGGGTGCCGACGCGGGCGCCGAATCAAATTACCACCTCAGCAAAAAAGCCGCCGACGATGCCTTACGTGAATTGGCCCTGGACTGGTTTGTACTGCAACCGTCGCTGGTTTATGGTCACGGCGGGCAAAGTAGCGGCTTGTTTCATGCGTTGGCGGCATTACCCGTGCATTTGCTGCCGGATGGTGGTCGCCAGCTTTTGCAACCCATTCATATTGCCGATGTGGCCGCCACCGTCTGTCGTTGTCTCGAGCCGGCTGTCTCCGGTCGTAAGACCTTGGCTCTGGTCGGCACCAGTCCGATAAGTTATGCGGACTGGCTGCAAGGGCTTAGGCGGCGACTGGGCAAACCAACAGCCAGAACTTGCTCCGTATCTTACCAATTTGCTCTGAGCATGGCGGGTATGGGCAAATGGCTGAACGAGCCGATTGTCAGTAAAGACAACCTGGCGATGCTGAATCGCGGCAATTGCGCGGATCCAGCGCCGCTCACCCAGTTTTTGGAACGAGCGCCCATCAACGTGAACGAGCAATGGTTTGTTCAACCGGCCAGCCCAGCCGAGCGTTGGCATGCGGGTTTGTATTTTCTCAAGCCTTTGTTGCGATACGTGATTGCCTTCGTCTGGCTATGGAGCGGCATCACCTCGCTGTTTTTCTACCCGCATCAACTGAGTTATCAGCTATTGGCACCACTCGGCATCACCGGCGTGGGCGCGCCAATAGCCTTATACGGCTTGGCAGCCATGGATATGGGCTTGGGATTGGCGACCTTGGCGCAGTTTAGGATTAGTCAGCTCATGCTTTGGCAGTTCTGGGTCGTCCTCGGCTATAGCCTGATAGTGGCCGCATGTTTACCGGAATTTGTATTCCACCCGTTCGGCCCGCTACTGAAAAACCTGCCGTTTTTAATGTGCTTGTTGATGTTTAGAGTAATGGAAGGAGAGCAGTCATGATGTATTTATCGTTAAAATTGATCCATATCCTCAGCGCCATCGTCCTGTTTGGCTTGGGTTCCGGCACGGTGTTTTACAAAGTGATGGCCGATAAAAGCGGCGATCACGCGGCAATCGCCACGACCAGTAAACATGTAGTGTTGGCCGATTGGTGGTTCACCACGCCGACCGTGATTATCCAACCGCTAACCGGCGTGTTATTGGCCGATCAATTGTCGGCTTCGTTCGGCGACGGCTGGCTGTGGTGGACAGTGGTGCTGTATTTAATCACCGGGCTGTGCTGGTTGCCGGTGGTGATTTTGCAGATCCGCATGCGCGACATCGCCACCGAGTCACTGGCCCAAGGCCGGGCTTTGCCGTACCTTTACCACTATTATTCCAAGATTTGGCTATGGTTGGGCGTGCCGGCCTTCTTCGGCATGATAGGCATCACCACCTTGATGGTGTTTCATAATTCACTCTGGAGCTAAGCCATGTCTGTGTCATTAATGCAAAAAGTGTTGGGCGACGACTGGCAACAATTGCCGGAAGTGATTCAAAGACATTATCGAATCAGCGACTGCCAACAAAGCCGGCTAACGGGAACGATGGAAATAGGCTATCCAATTTACCTGTTTCCTTTGATTTGGCTGATTCATTTGTTCGGCGGCTTGTTACTGTGGCGCGGGCAGGCGGCACAAGCCGAAGTGGACAAGACCGCCGACGGCGAACTATTGCAGTGGCATAGGACGATGACTTACGCCGATGGTAAAACTGATTGCTTTAGTTCCAGGATGAGTTATGCGGCTGACCACGAGTTGGTCGAACTCATAGGCTTTGGTTTTGGTTTACGCTTGCACGTCAGCGTCGAAAACGGCGAGTTGCTGTATCGCAGTAACGGCCATTTCTGGCAATGCGGGTCGCTACGCCTGAATATTCCGGATTACTTATTGCTAGGTTCGGCCAGCATCAGCGAACGTGCTGTTTCAGAAGACGAGTTCTATCTGGATTTCAGCATCCGCCATCCCTGGTGGGGTGTGAGTTATTACTACCGGGGTAACTTTTGCTATGGCTGATAGGGTTTATCGATGGGAAGGGCGGCTACAGAGCGGGATACAAACGCGGCTCTTCCCAAGCATGCATGCCCGCTATACCGCTGTGTTCCGGTTTTCAAGACGACCCGGAATAATCGCGGATAAGTTCGAATATTGTGGGGTGAGCTCTTGCATGGCGGTGTAACCGGAGTGGGTTTGAGCCTGGTTAGTCCAGGCACCATTCCGGCTGAGCGCGAACAGCTACGACGTGTTGACTGAAGAAACCCAGCATGGCCGGTTGGCGCGTCTTGGCCAACTGTTTTTACCAAGCCGGATGTCCAAAATATCGCCAGATTTGGCTGGAATTATTGCAGGATATGGCGTTGTCTGAAGTTCCGGGTGGCGATTAATATCTCTCTGCAAGCCGCGCAAGCCACTGGTGGGTAACATGTTTGGTTCCCGTTTGCGCGGGAACCACACTATTTTTTTAGCCCACGTCCGCGACCAAACGCGGGTAATCGGTATAGCCAATTCTCGGATCCTGCCCCGCGGCCCCATAAAAGGTTTCAGCATGATAGGGGTTAAGGGCCACATTTAGTTGCAGACGCCGGACTAAATCGGGATTGGCAATATAGTCCTTGCCAAACGAAACGGCATCCGCTTCGCCGGCTGCAATGACTTGCTGCGCGGTTTCTCTATTAAAGCCTTCGTTGGCAATCAACACCCCGCCGAACCGCTTTTTCAACGCCGGGCTGATACGGTTTTCTCCGAGCGATTCTCGGGTAAAAATGAACGCAATGCCGCGTTTGCCCAATTGCTCGGCTAGATAGCCAAAGGTATTTAAGGGATCGGAATCACCCATCGTATGCGAGTCGCCTCTGGGCGCAAGATGCACACCCACGCGACCCGGTCCCCATACCGAAATAGCCGCATCCGTCACTTCCAGCATCAGACGGGCGCGGTTTTCCACCGAACCGCCGTAAGCATCGGTTCTTTTATTGGTGCTGTCCTGCAAAAATTGGTCTAACAGATAGCCATTGGCGCCGTGAATTTCCACCCCGTCAAAACCGGCAAGTTTGGCGTTTTCCGCGCCTTTACGGTAAGTCTCGACAATCCCGGGGATTTCGCTAATGTCCAAGGCTCGGGGTGTCACGTAATCCCGCATCGGACGGAGCAAGCTGACATGCCCCAAGGGCGCAATCGCACTGGGCGCGACGGGCAACTCGCCGTTTAGGTAGTCCGGATGCGACACCCGGCCGACGTGCCAGAGTTGCAGGAAAATTCGTCCGCCCGCTGCATGTACTGCTTGGGTTACCTTAGTCCAGCCCGCCACTTGCTCATCCGACCAAATGCCGGGCGTGTTCGGATAGCCCACACCTTGCGCGGACACGCTGGTGGCTTCGCTTAAAATCAGCCCGGCATCCGCTCGCTGTGCGTAGTATTCGGCCATCAACTCGTTAGGCACCCGGCCGGCGCTGGCTCGGCAGCGTGTCAAAGGTGCCAGCACGATGCGGTTAGGTAAATTGATGTCCCCCACTTTGATGGGCTCAAACAGGTTGCTCATATCGTCTCCATGTTAAATGCAATTGTTAGCTGTTTTACCTTACACCATACCATCCAGCCAGGTATTTTATGGAAATATGCAATCAGGCGGCACCGTTCATACCGTGCGCGGAAAAGTCTTATTAAGAATTGTCGTCAGTTAAGAGATGTTTAAGCCTGCGGGTGAACAATGAGCCGCAACTGAAGATCCCGGATAAGGAGGATTTATGTTCAGGCTTACCACACTATTGGCAACCATCTTGCTATTTTCGAGCGCAACATTTGCGCATGACGGCGGCTGGGGTGGCAGACATCATCATAGTTACCAACGCGAGCACTACGGGTATCACTATAACAATCCGTATTACCGCGCATACGTGCCGCCGCCCGCAGTCGGCTATTACCAGGCACCGGCAGATTATTACGGGTTGCCGCCAGTGAGAGGGTTTGTCTATCAACAACCCATCCCAGCACCGCGGTGTGATCGGAATATACGGCAAGGTTGGTAGTCGTGAACACGCGAATACGCCTTGCCCTGATGTTTTTGAGTCTGACGATGTTGAGCGGTTGTGTGGCTTACGCACCCTATGCGGAGTCTTATCCCGCGACATATACGCCGTATGGTTACGGTAGCTATAGTTACGGCTATTCGGCGCCTGTTGTGCCGGTCCCTGTGCCAATGTTTCGCGGTGGGTGGGGATACGGAGGCCATAGGGGCTATGGCGGGCATCACGGTCACGGACATTTTGGTCACCACGGGCATCACTAAACTGCGTTTCAGCCAGTTGCCGCGTGACATTATGTCGCATTCCAGGCATTAGGAAACACTGATACTATACTCACCATTGCAGAGATGTTCAGCGCAATAACTTCCTCCCTTAATCCGGCCTCGTGTCGGAATTTTTTTGCCTAAAAAACAGCCGTCTGATACCGGGCAAATAAAGACCAGTCATATTAAGGACCAGCTTAATAGTCAGGACTTTATTTGTCTGAGCGGCTCGAGCAAAAGTTTTAGGCCGTTGTGATCCATTTCCTGCATCAATGCCAATAGCCGGCCTAATTCACCGGCAGGAAATCCCTCGCGCGCGAACCAATTGAGGTAGTGGCCGGGCAAATCGGCGATAACGCGGCCCTTGTATTTGCCGTAAGGCATAGTAACGCTGACCAGTTTTGGTAAATCTTCGGGTTTCATGGATAAGTTTCCCTGGCTATTCCCTCTGCCCTGTTAAGCTTAAATAACGTGCATCGTCCTACTTAGTTTGAAATGACAGGAAGTTGCACAAGATAGCGAAATGGTCTTCAAACAGCGCTTCTTCCAGTGCCGGCAGCTGCGTGATCGGTATCCAGGCCACGCTTTCAAGATCGTCCGCTGCTTTTATCTCCGGCCGAGACCCATCAAGCCAAGGAGTTGCCAAAGCAAAGTGATGCGCATGCGTGATGACGCGGCCACGGCACGATCTTCTGGGGTGGGAAAACACTTTAACCTGTTGCAGGCAGTCTCGCAAAGCGGCATCCGGCAGGTTCAGGCTGGTTTCTTCCTTCAATTCGCGGATCGCGCCTTGCAGCAAGGATTCGCGTTTCTCCAGAAAGCCGCCGGGGATAGCCCACAAGCCTTTGCCGGGATAATGTTTGCGCTTACCCAGCAATACATGATCGTTGACAGTGACTACCGCATCGACGGTGGTGGCAATAATATCCCAAGGAATACCAGCATAGACTTGATTCTCTGCATCGATTTTGGCGTATTCCGCTTTTAATACCGCGTACTCGGGATTCTTTGCCCAATCATTTAAAAAATCCCGCACCGGCACAGAAATCCGCCTGGCGATGTTTGTCAACGCGGTCTCCGCGCTTTCCGCCGCAAACAGCTGGTGGCGCAGCGCCGTAGCATCAATATCCAGCTCGGACTCTATCGCTTCCATCGCCCAATCCGGAAAATTATCCAGGTAGTACGTGGACTCGTCCTTGTTAAAGCCGACCAACGCAACCCGTTCGCCGTCCGCCACACATGCTCCAACTTGCCGCCTGACATCGGCATTCCACAGCGTATCGTCGTAATAATCCCGCACCGGTAAAAATGTCAGGCGGGTTTGCTCGCTCTCCTGCAGCGTGGCGGTGATCATGGCCGCCCGCTCGGTCCATTTAAACGGATTGCGGATATTTCTGGACTGAAAGGACGAACCGACAATCACCAGCACCTCGTCAGCAATCTCCAAGGCCCGGCGGGTTAGTTGCTCGTGCCCCTTGTGATAAATTTGGTAACGGCCAATCACAATGGCTTTTTGGTATTTAGTCATCGCTCTAGCCTTAATGCTTGGCCGCTATCGGCATTTGCCGGCCGGCGCCGAACGCTTTGGGTCGCACCCGAATGATGGGCGGTGCTTGTCGGCGTTTGTATTCGTTGCGGGCTATCATGCCGACGATGCGTTGGTACACCGCTTCGCCGGCGGCGCTGGCTCGATAGCCAGTCACAAACTCCTGGGCTTGTTGATATTCCCGCTCAGCCAACTGCTTGCCTTCGATCAGCAGTTTCAAGATTTCATCCAACACCTCGTAAGGCGGCAAGCTATCGGTGTCTTTTTGATCGGGCGCCAATTCGGCGGAAGGCGGTTTGGTTAAAATCGCCGCGGGAATAATCTCGCGATTGGCGCGTTGGTTAATGTAAGCGGATAGCCGGTACACCTCAGTTTTGTACAAGTCACCAATCAGGCCCAAGCCGCCGTTGGTGTCGCCGTACAAGGTGCAATAACCCACCGATATTTCGCTTTTGTTACCGGTAGTGAGGACCATCGCGCCGGAGTGGTTGGAGTACGCCATCAGGATGGTACCGCGTAGGCGGGCTTGCAGATTTTCCAGGCTCAAGCCGCGCAATTCATCGTTAAAGCTGCTTTGAAATTGCCCCCCAAAATCATTGACCAGCGCCTTGATCGGATAGCTGTAAAGCGTTACCCCCAAAGCCTCGCACAGTAACTGCGAGTCGCTTACCGACCCGCTACTGGAAAATGCCGACGGCATCGTGATGGCGATGACATTTTCCGGTCCCAAGGCCTCGGCGGCAATCGCAATCGTCAACGCCGAATCAATACCGCCCGACGAACCCACCACGACTCGCTTAAAGCCGCAGCGCCGCACATAATCGCGTAAGCCCAGCAGGATATGTTGCAGAATGAATTCCTGATCATTATCAATTTGGGGCTGGGCCGATTGCGCAATGGTTTGAAATCCGCCTTCTGTAAAACGCAGCGTATCTATCACCGTTTGGAAAGCCGGCCATTCGCGCGCAATCTCACCATCGGCATTCACGGCAAAGGAAGCCCCGTCAAACACAATGCTGTCTTGTCCGCCGACTTGATTGACATACAGTATCGGCAAGCCATGCCGGCGGGCGGCGCCGCAAATCACTTGTTGGCGTTGCGCGCGTTTGCCGATATTGGACGGGCTGGCATTGATGCTGACCACCAAGTCCGGGCGCATCCGGGCAAGTGCTTCGTAAGGATTAACCGGATAATCGTCGGCGTCATCATTCCAACCGTCCTCGCAAATCATCAGCCCTACTTTATAACCGCCGACATCTATACTCACCGCGCCCTGTTGACCCGGCTCGAAATGACGGCGCTCATCGAAAATATTGTAGGTGGGCAACAGTTGCTTGTGATATTCCGCAATAGTCTCGCCGTTACGGATGGCGATCAGCGCGTTATACAGCGGCTTACCGGGGCCGTTTGCTCTTATCGGCGTGCCGACAATCGCAACGAGGTCCGGAAACTGCGTTGAAAAAGCAGTCAGCTCTGCCAACGCTTCGTAGGCTTTGCGAATAAAGGTCGATTCGTTTAACAGGTCGCCGGGGTAATACCCGCACAAGGACAACTCCGGGAACACTAACAATTGCGCCTGCTGCGCGCCGGCTTGGCGATAAGCATCTTTGGCAATCGCCAAGTTGCCGGCAAAATCGCCGACCATAGGATTGATTTGGGCGATGGCGACGGTTAAGGGACAAGTAGACATAACAATTCCTATGCAGAATTTAGGCGTAGTGATTAAAAATCTGCCGCAAGTAGGCGATAAAGGTTTGGTCATTGCATAAAGTTTTGCCGGGGGCGTCGGACAATTTCGCCACCGGGTCGCCGTTGCAGCGCACCAGCTTCATCACAATATTCAAAGGCTTGGGGCCGCCAAGATCGTTGGTTAAATTTGTGCCGATCCCAAAGCCCAACTGAATGCGATCACCAAAGTGCTGATAAAGACTGATTGCCTTGGGAATATCCAGTCCATCCGAGAACACCAAGCGTTTGCCATGCGGATTGATGCGTAGTTTTTGATAATGGCCGATGGCTTTTTCGCCCCAAATCACCGGATCGCCGGAGTCATGCCGCAGGCCGTCAAACAACTTGGCAAAATACAAATCAAAATCGCGCAAAAATGCATCCATCCCAATGGTGTCGGTCAACGCCACACCCAAATCGCCGCGAAACTCCTGCGCCCAATCTTCCAAGGCCATACGTTGAAACTCGCGCAGCCGCACCACGTGGGCTTGGTAGGATTGCAGATATTCATGCGCCATGGTGCCGATCGGCGTTAAACCAAATTTTTTGGCCAAATAGACGTTGGATGTGCCTTTAAACAAGCCGGGCACTTCGGTTTGAAAGGTCCGCACCACTTCTTCTTGCCAGCTACTCCAGGCGCGCCGCCGTAAACCAAAATCGAAAATCTCGAAGGCATGGGTTTTTGCGGGTTGCTCGGCAAAGGCTTTAAGGGTAGCTAATTTTGCCTGCAAGCGGCGTCTGCCTTCCGCCAGCAGCGCCGCTTGATCGAAGCGGCGAAAATACAGTTCCGAGACGATGTACAAACAAAATATCTCGAAATTCATCACATGCACTTGCGGACCCTGGGCTTGAATTCTCAGGGTGTCGCCTTCCGCAAATGCCTTGATGTATTTGCTTCTAAACCGAAACAAGGACAGGAACTCGATGAAATCGGGTTTTAAGTAACGTAGTTTGGCTAAATAGACCAACTCGTCGTCGGCAAATTGCAGCGAACAAAGGTGGTCCAGCTCTTGTTTGACATCAGCCAGCAAGTCGGCCAGCGGGTATTCCGGCGTACTCCGGCAGATAAAGTCGTATTCGGCGCTGGCTTCCGGGCGCTTATGCAGCATGGTTTGCCACATCGGAAATTTGTACAAATCGTTTTCGAGCAGGCTTTTGACGATGGGAGTCATGTGCATTCCTTAGTATGGGTTATTTTCGGGGACCAGTTCCAAAGCCATTTCGGCGCTGGTTGCCAAACGAATGCCTTGTGCGCGCAGTTCGGTAAAAAATTGTTCGACCGCCGCTTCGAATCCACTGATAGGACTCATGCAGTCCGTCAGGATCACTAGCTTGCGTTTTAGCTCGGCGGCGCCGAACTGCAAGATGTCGCTGATCGTCTCCTTGACGCAATGGCTGCTGGCTTGGCCGGCGATTAATAAACGATCCGACTCAGCGAGTATTTCCAGTAGTGCTCGATTCAACTGCGTGGCCTGATCGGCAGGGTCCGGGATGACGGCTTTTAGTGCGGAAAAGCTTTCCGTCCAAATGTTTTCGCCTTTTTGCGCCAGCGTAACGGGTTTGCAGGTTCGCGTTTCCCAATGGCTTAAGGCTTGCGCCAACTCGGGGTTAAGCTTGTGTCCCGGTGTCCCGATTAAACAATGCGGCGGCCAAAGGATAAAAGGCCGCTGCATCTGCTCCAGTTGTTGCAGGTAGTTTAGAACATAATCGTTTTGCTCCGGTGACACCGGTGTGACGGCCAGGCGATAACGGCCTGCTAAAAAGTCAGCGGCAGTCACCCGGGAAAATGGGGGTGGGGCTACACCCTCTGCAGTTAGCCAAGAGCTGTTGTGTGCCAGATCGATCATGTGATGGGTATCGAGCGTGGCGATAACGCCGGCAATGGCAAGTCCGGCTTGTTCAATCAACTGCGCCAGTCTCAGGCAATCCTGATAGGCGCCCGGCACGGGCAGGGCCGGAGCATAGCCTTCGGGGGTGTTATCGCAAAAGTCGTTTTGCGCATCAATGATCAGTAATTGAGTATTTGCCATGAGCTTTAACCTGCGACGATAGTTGAGATGGGCTTAGCTTAACCCTGTTAGTTACATAATGCAACTAACAAAAATTTATCGTGCGCTATTTTTTATGCAGGTATAGTTATAATTCTTTACTAACTAAGATGCCTCAAGTAGCCCAACTCAATATTGCTATGCTCGAACCCATTATTTCAACTGTTGATATTGTCTTGCTGATCATCCAAGAAGATCGCTTGTGCGTTACGCTGTCCAAACGCGACAAAGAACCTTACGCAAACCAGGAAGCCTTGCCCGGCGGGTATATTCACGCGCAAGACGATAGGGATTGCCTGGACGCCGCGGTACGCATCCTGCAACAAAAAACCGGTTTGCTGCCGCCCTATTTAGAGCAACTGAAAACCTTTGCCGGCGCAGCGCGGGACCCACGCGGCTGGTCAATCTCGGTGGTGTATTTTGCTTTGGTCGATGCCGATTTGATCTTGTCCGCAAACCATCCCGGCCTGACTATTTGTGCAGTGGATGCCTTGCGGCGCCTACCGTTTGACCATAACGACATCATTGCCGCGGCGGTGGAGCGGATTCGTAACAAGTCGCAGTATTCCTCCTTGCCTTGTTACTTGGCCGGTGAAACCTTTAGCTTGCCGAGATTGCAGAAAATGTACGAGGCTTGCTTAGGCGAGACCCTGAACAAAGTCAGTTTTCGACGAAAAATGGAGGAACTGGGGGTGCTGGAAACAGTAGAAGGGCAAACCGAAACAGCCGGCGCGCATAGGCCCGCGCAGCTTTATCGGTTGAAAAGCGAATTTAAAAATCAGTTAAAACTATTGGTGCGCGGATTATAGAGTCCGGCCTTTTTCGGCATCGCTTTTTTGCATTAAGCCATCCAGCGTCAAGCCGCAACTCGGCGCAAACGCCTGCATAAAAAACACTACTTCCGGCTGTTGCAATTCATGAATATTCTGAGCCAACTGCGCGGCGGCCATTTCAAACTCGGTGTTGCCGGCTTTGAGTTCGGCCTGGCATTTTAGATAAGCGGAAATCTTGTCGGCTGCTTTGATGATGTGCTGATGAACATCCGGCAGGTTTTCGTGTTGAATAAACGAGCGAAAATCCTCGCGCAATGCGCCCGGCAACAAGTTCAACAGCTCGGTTTCGGCCTGTTGTTCGATTTGCTTGTAAGCACCCAGAATCGCTGGCGAGTGGTATTTGATCGGCGTCGGCAAATCGCCGGTAATCACTTCGGTTACATCATGATACAACGCGGCGGTGGCGACCGCATTGGCATCGAGTTGGCCGTCAAAATAGCGATTTTTGATTAAGGCCAGCGTGTGGGCAATCACCGCCACTTCCCAGCTATGCTCCATGACATTTTCTTCATGGGCGTTGCGCTTCAAACCCCAACGCTTGATCCAACGCAAGCGCGATAGGTAAGCATAAAAACTGCTGCTAATGGCCGGCATTAATGATCGCTATAGGTTGTTGTGCAAACCTGGCGTTCATCGCAATGCACGGTTTTTTTGATGGTCGTGGGCTTTTTGGCAGATTGATTGGCGGCCAAGTTCTCCAGGCTGTCCACGTATTGGCTGGCCGGTCTGATGCCGGCTTGGTTATTGGCTAACAAAGTCAGCGTATTGCCGGTTTGCGTGATCTGGAAATATTTTAAAGTATTCATGCCAATCAACACTTCATCCAGGTGGTCGTTGATGTGCGCATCAAGATTTTTAATGACAGCACTACCCAGAACCAAGCTTGTGATTTGAGTCGCGCGATCCGCTACTTTGCCGCCAGCAGTATTGGATTGCACCACGCCGCCGAAGGGCAAACTGGCTTGGATTGCCATACTGCTCGGAATCACGGTTTTGGTCGCTCCGGTGTCGATTAGAAAAGGCATAGGCACATTATTGACTAACACCGTACCGCGAAAATGGCCTTGCGGGTCGGTTTTTAAAACCACGCCGCCGGCTTTGGGAGTAATCAGATTAGATTGTGGTTGGGCTTGCGGAGCCATAGCCGCCGGAAGCGGTATCTCCGTCTGCCTTTTGGACTGTTGGAACCTCAAAAAGGCATCGGCGCCGTACCACAGGGCGGCAATGGTTAAGACCGGAAACAAAAGATAGCGAATGCCGCTGTGACCGGATTTTCCGCGATCCCGCTGCGTCGTCCGATGAGCGACCACATCAGGGCCGGCAATATTAGACCCTGGTTGATATTTTTCCCGGTAGTAGTCGCGATCCTGTATGCCCATGTTCCGTTCCGACAATCTGCGTTCAGCGAAAAAACTCGTAGCATTCTCAGCTAGCGCCGATTATTACCTAAAACTTAGCATACCGGTGAGCGGGAGTGAGAAAACGGGGCTCCCGCTTAAGCGGGAGCAACGATGTTTGAGGGCCGGGTTAATAAAACCGGGTTAACCGGGTCCAGTGCCGATCAATCCACCGCTTATGCGAAATACAACGCGCGCAGCTCACTTTGCGATGCAGCGCTCAACTCTTTGCCATCGCTTTTGCGGGTGACTGTGTACACGCCTTTACCGAGAACGATTTCCTCGCCATCACTGGCAAAGCCAACGACGTTATGATTGGCGTCGAAAGGAATACGATGCAAACCGCCGTTGTGGCTGTTGAAGTCGGCGATAATACCCATATGCGGCGGGTTTTTTACCGAATCCCACCAAGGCAGCTTGCCGGCATCCTGCTCCCAAGTTTCACTCAAGGCTTCCGGCGGCAGGCAACGCTCGACCAGGCGCTGGCCGATCACAGCAAATTGCATACGCGCGATTTTCTCGGGTTCGGTGCCGACCATATCCCGCGTTTCCAGAATATCACCACTCAGATACGCATCGTTTGTTGAAACAACGCGGTTCCATGTGCCGTCAAGATTTTTGTGTTCAAACATTTTATTCCCCTTAGTCGATTTGATTTGGACAGGCATTAACCGCCAAGCAAAATCATGACCAATTTCCGCCGGTGCCAAAATTCGGCAATAACTGTTTGTTTTTAAAACTTAAGGCCGCTTCGAGTAAGTCTTCCGGCAGGCTCAAGGAGAAGCATATGTTATTGATTCCGTTCGTGGTAAGTTTGTCGGGCCGCCAGTGCAATCAATGTGTTAAGAGTTTCCTTGTAAATGCAAACCCAGCCCTTTCATCGCTATCTCAAAACCCGCAAAAAGCTCTATCTTCGGGAACGCTTGCCAACTGTCCGACAATTTATCGAATTCCCGACAAAAACGCTCAGTATCGTAAGGTCAATCTGAGTGAAGAGATGTCGAAAGCCTGATGCCCTTTTTCATGCTAAAGATCAATAGTTAGTTTTACAGTTACCAGCGTCCGCGTTGGTGATTCTCGAATCCCGGCATTTGCTGAGGTTGCGGTGGGTAGACAAAACCCCTTACTGGCGGTAACCCATAATAGTCGGCGGGAGCCTGATAGCCGGTCGGAGGCTGAGGAACGTAGCCGCGATAGCCGCCTCGATAGCCCTGAAAACCTTGATTGCCTTGATTTCTTTGATAGTCTTGAAAATCACGATCACGATCACGATCACGATCCTGTTCATAGTCATTGCTGTAATCGTCTCGGCGATTGTATTGCCGCTGCTCGGGTTGCTGCCGGTATTGTCGTTGCTGCGGTTGCTGACGTGGCGTGTAGACCCAGTCATCTTGATCGCCGAAGGCCGTGCCTGACAAAAGCCAGCCAAATACCAAAATTATCGCTTGCTTAACCATAAATCCCCCTAAAGTTGGATTTTAGTGAATACTCGTCAGTTTACTAAAAGATGGAGTCGGACTCAGTCATTTAGGTGTTGAGCGATTGTGCGCTCAGACCGATAAATATCTAAAAATTAAATATACATATGCAATTTAATCATTAATAAGCTGAGTGATTGCGCTGGCATAATGAAGTCACTTATCGAATATTATGAAGTTTAAGGTGATTGTCTATGAATTTAATGTATACGGCATCCGGTTTTGCCGTGGGTATGTTGGTGGGTGTTACCGGGGTTGGCGGCGGTTCGTTGATGACACCGCTTCTGGTGTTTTTGTTTGGCTTTAAACCGGCCGTCGCGGTAGGCACGGATTTACTGTATGCGTCGATTACGAAAACCGCCGGGGTGTTTGTTCATCACGGTAAGCACGGTTCGGTAGATTGGAAAATCGTCGGCTGGTTGGCGTTGGGTAGCTTGCCTTTTGCAGGTGTAACACTTTATGTGTTGAAAAATCTGATGGAGGTTGGCAAGGAAGTGACCGGTGCAATTACCTTTACCTTGGGTGTTGCTTTGTTGCTGACCGCTCTGGCCTTGCTGGTTCGCAGTATTCTGTTACGCAAAGCGTCCAAGAGTGCGGAGATTGATGACGAACACAGCAACCAGGGAAATAGTGGCCGATTTTCACCGCGCTGGGAAAAAGTTGCAACGGTTTTTACTGGTGCGGTGCTGGGGGTGTTGGTGACATTGTCGTCGGTTGGTGCCGGAGCTTTGGGAACCGTTGCTTTGCTATTTCTTTATCCAAGAATGACGACCTTGAAAATTGTCGGCACCGATTTGGCACATGCGATACCTTTGACCGCCGTGGCCGGTTTGGGACATTTGAGCCTGGGGAATTTCGATCTGGATTTACTGATTAGCTTGCTGCTGGGGTCGGTGCCGGGTATTTGGGTCGGCAGTCATCTAAGTGCGAAGATTCCCGAATATTTTTTGCGTCCGGTGTTAGCGACTTTACTGCTGGTGATAGGCTTAAAATTCGTATTGCAATAAGCCCAATCTGGTTTTCTGAATAAAAAAGCCGTGCTCGTCTTTGCGACGAGCACGGCTTTTTTTGTTTGCCTATTTCGGCGCGCGTTTGCGTTCGTTTTCAGTCAATAAGATTTTACGTAGACGAATTGATTTAGGTGTCACTTCGACCAACTCGTCATCGCTGATAAATTCCAAAGCTTGTTCCAGCGTCATTTTTTGAATTTTGGCGCAGGTCAAGCTGTCGTCAGATCCCGCCGCGCGAATGTTGGTTAAAGGTTTGGGCTTGGTCGGGTTAACCACTAAATCGTTACCGCGAGAATGGATACCGACCAATTGACCTTCGTAGATTTCATCGCCATTAACCACCAGCAACTCACCGCGAGCTTGCAGCGGATACAGTGAATAATCGACCGCTTTACCTTTGGCCATGGAAATCAACACGCCACGCACACGATTACCGACCGCGCCTTCTTTCACAGGGCCATAATGGTCGAATACGTGATAGAACAGGCCCGATCCGGAGGTTGCGGTCAGGAACTCGGTCTGGAAGCCCAATAGACCACGGGAAGGCACGACATATTCCAAGCGGATACGGCCTTTACCATCAGGTACCATATCTTTCAGGTCGCCTTTACGGTCACCCAATTTTTCCATGATGGTGCCTTGGTGCTGCTCTTCCACTTCAATTGTGACATTTTCAAACGGTTCTTGTTTGATGCCGTCAATTTCTTTGATGATCACTTGCGGGCGCGAAACGCCCAGCTCGAAACCTTCGCGGCGCATGTTCTCGATCAATACCGACAAGTGCAACTCGCCACGACCGGACACTTTAAATTTATCCGGATCGTCGGTGGTTTCAACACGCAGAGCCACGTTGTGCTGTAACTCTTTTTGTAAGCGGTCGTAAATTTGGCGAGTGGTAATGAATTTACCTTCTCTACCGGCAAACGGCGAATTGTTGACCTGAAAGGTCATGCTCACGGTCGGTTCATCGACCGATAGCGGCGGCAAGGCAACTACATTGTTAGGGTCGCACAAGGTTTCCGAGATTTTCAGATTCTCGATACCGCAGAAGGCAATGATGTCGCCGGCTTGCGCGGTTTCCACTTCAACGCGCTCCAAGCCATGGAAACCATACAGTTTCAGCATGCGGCCACTACGGGTTTTGCCTTCGTTATCGATAATGGTCAATGGCATGTTGCGCGAGACTTTGCCTTGCTTGATACGGCCGATGCCGATTACGCCGACGTAGGAGTTGTAATCCAGACTGATGACTTGCATTTGGAACGGTGCGTCCACATCAACCGGCGGCGGCGATACTTTATCGACAATAGTTTGAAACAGCGGAGTCATATCGCCGCCGGATACGTCGGCTTCCAGGCCGGCGAAACCATTTAACGCCGAGGCATACACAATCGGGAAATCCAATTGCTCATCGGTGGCGCCGAGGTTATCGAACAAGTCAAAAGTTTGGTCGACGACCCAATCAGGGCGCGCGCCGGGACGGTCTACTTTATTGATCACCACAATCGGTTTTAAACCCAAGGCAAAGGCTTTTTTGGTAACAAAGCGGGTTTGCGGCATCGGGCCGTCGACCGCGTCAACTAACAATAAAACTGAATCCACCATCGATAAAACCCGTTCAACTTCGCCGCCGAAGTCGGCGTGTCCTGGGGTGTCGACGATGTTGATGTGATAGCCGTTCCAGTCGATCGCGGTGTTTTTCGCCAGAATGGTAATGCCGCGTTCTTTTTCCAGCGCGTTGGAGTCCATCACCCGTTCGTCGACTTTGGTGTGCGCGTCGAAGGTGCCGGATTGCTGTAAAAGTTGGTCAACCAGGGTGGTTTTGCCGTGGTCGACGTGGGCGATGATCGCGATGTTTCTGAGTTTTTCTATCACAATAATTTACTAGATGATTTTTAAGGAACAGATAGGCCGAACGGACAAGCCGCCCAGCGGGATTTAGTTTTGGTTCGCGCGCGGGCGCGGACCGGTTGGCTGAGGGATTAACTTTGTTGCCAAGGCAAGCCGTGAAAACGCCAGCCACCGGTATTGCCGCGGTGTTTGTTTTCATCCAGCGGGCCTTCGAAGCCTTCCAGAATGTTGATCAGATGCTGATAACCTGCCGCTTCCAGGGCTTTGGCGGCGTCTACAGAGCGTTGTCCGCTGCGGCATAAGAGCAGTATCGGCGCGGCTTTATCTGGGGCGTGCTGTTGTACTTGCTCCACAAAACCCGTATTTAACTGCATGCCGGGAAATTCTTTCCAGGCCACATGAATGGCTTGCGGCGGGTGGCCGACAAAGCTGTGCTCAATGGCTGTCCTGACATCGATCAGTACCGCTGCCGGATTGCTTTGTAATACCGCCCAGGATTGTTTGGGGTCGAGATTTTCTATCATTAATTTACCGCTTTATTTTTGCCCGATAAAACAGGCTTCGTTTCTATTGCCGAATCGCACATCGCCGAGTTTTGCGTATTCTTGGTAAAAAACCACACTTAAGGGGCAGAACAGCCGCAATAATTCGTTGTTTTCCAGTAAATAATCGGGATTGCTGGGGCCTTGTTGGTCAAGTTTGTTGCGGGTAAATGTTTGATAAAACAGCAGGCCGCCCGGTTTCAAGGCTGCCATTATCGCATTACACAGGGTTCGGTCAAGAAAACGACTGATGACAATCACGTCGAAAGTTTGATTTGTAAGTGTTTCGGCGTAGATATGGCATTGCCGAGTGGCGATGGAAAGGCCTTTTTCGGCAGCCTGTTGTTGCAATATTCCCAGGCCGACCGAGGAAATATCCCAAGCATCGACGGCCAGTCCGGATCCGGCCAGTAATATCGCGTTGCCGCCGATGCCGCAGGCCAATTCCAGCGCTTTGCCTTGCTTGGGTAGCAAATACTGATGCCGCGCCAACACCTCGGCTGGCGCAGGTGCGGCGGTGGAATCTCGATAAATGGCGTCCCACTTGCTTTGTAGATCGGTCATGGGTTCATGCCGATTCTATGCGGTAGCCAGGCTTGAATAAACTCCAGAAACGAACGGACTTTGGCGGATAAATATTTGCGGTGTGGGTAAACCGCATAAATCTCCAGCGGCGCGATACCGTATTGCTCCATGACCACTTGTAAACGGCCTTGTTCGATGTCGCGACCGACGATGTAGCGCGGCAACATGATCAGGCCTAAGCCATTCACCGCAGCGTTGCGGATCGGATCGGCCATGTTGGCCTGCATCCGGCCTGTGACAGTAACGGTGCGTTCGCCGAGTATGCCCTTGAATCGCCACTTGTTACGGGGTGGGATCGCCCAGTTGATCAAGCAGCTGTGGTCTTCCAGGTCTTCGGGGTCTTGTGGCGTACCGTGTGCTTTGAGATATTCCGGAGAGGCGCATACGACCAGCGACGAGCTGGCCAGTTTTCGGGCCACCAGGCTGGTATCGTTGAGTTGTCCCAAATAAATAGCCAGATCGACGCCCTCATCGATTAAATCGACTTGTCCGCCTTTCAGCACCATTTCCACCGATAGGTCAGGGTAGTTTTTTAGATATTCGGTCAAGCCCGGCGAAATATGGCTGGCGCCGATGACTGGCGGTGCCAGAATTTTCAGTGTGCCACGTGGCTCTGTTTGCAGGTGAGTGATCGCCGATTCCATCTCGGCCACGTCCAGTAGGACTTGCTGGCAGCGCTCCAGGTAAGCCTCGCCGGCTTCCGTCAGGCTTAAGCTGCGGGTTGTGCGATTGAATAAGCGTGTGTTCAGTTCGCTTTCCAACTGCATAATATGTTTGGTAGCCATTGCTCTGGAAATATCGAGATCTTTGGCGGCTCCGGCAAAGCTGCCGGCTTTGGCGACGCGGACAAAGACATTCATGCTGGTTAGTTTGTCCATGGTATCTCCTGGAAAGTAAAAAATTCACCAAAAAGCGTTGACATTTTTATTGTTTCTAAATTGTATACAATTTATTTAGTAAAAGCCTAATTGTAAACTTTTTTCTATCCTGTATAGTGCGCTGCAACTGAAGAGCAAGCACATGAAGTCTTGTCAAGCGCAAGATTTAAAAATAGAGAATTTGAGCACAATGAACGACTTTAAAAAAGACATCTTAATCGGCGCTCTTTTTATTGTCGGTGTTTGGAGCTTTATTTCCGGCTTGTTCGTCATCTCTACTGTGCTGTTCGCTGTCACCTCCATATTTAGCAATATGTCGACTAAGGCGCTGCTGAATAGCTGATCCAAGAATTTGTAACTACCTCCTGGTGTTGTAATAACGAGCGGAACCTCCTTCTAAGCACTCCGCTGGTTTTTTTGCCTTCCTCTGCGCAAGCATAGGGAGGCTTTTTTTTGCCGATAGATTTTTTTTGGCTGCTTCGGCAACGTGCTATGATTTTGCAATTTTCAATCCAAACAAAAGCTAATGAGCGAAGTTTTACAGCAATTGGCCGAGGTTCTTGAGCAGCGCAAGTTGCAAACCGCCGATCAGTCCTACGTAGCCAGTTTATACGCCAAGGGCTTGGATCATATTTTGAAAAAAATCGGCGAAGAGGCTACCGAGACGGTGATTGCCGCCAAAGACGGCGATAAGGATAAAATTGTGTATGAAACTGCCGATCTTTGGTTTCATTGCATGGTGATGTTGGCGCATCAGGAACTCGGGCCGGAACATGTGATCAGTGAGTTGCAAAGGCGCTTCGGATTGTCCGGTTTACAGGAAAAAGCGCAGCGCGATATTTCCTGATAGTAAAAATTAAGGAGTGAACAATGGGTTTAAGCATCCCTCATTTATTAGTGGTTTTGGTTATCGTGATCTTGGTGTTTGGCACCAAGCGCCTGAAAAATATCGGCGCCGATCTTGGCGAAGCGATTAAGGGCTTTCGTTCTGCCGTTAAGGAAGGTAGCGAAGATAAGGCGATTGCAAGCAAGGAAGAGGAGCCTTTGGAAGGCGAAGTCACTAATAAAGAAAAAGACCGAGCTTAGTCTGCGATATGTTCGACGTCGGCTTTTCAGAATTGTTGATGGTGGGGTTGGTGGCGCTATTGGTGCTCGGCCCGGAAAAATTGCCGAAAGCGGCCCGCTTGGCTGGGTTTTGGGTAGGAAAAGCCCGTACTGTGTTGGCCACTGCTAAGGCGGAAATTAAACAGGAATTGCACGCTGAGGAAATGCGCCAGTTAATCCAGCAACAGTCCATAGCCGGCGAATTGCAGAAAGTGGTGCAGGATACTCAGTCAGCTCTCGACGATATTAACTTCAATGCTCAGGCAGCGACAGAAATCAATCAGGACGATGACAAGCCAAGCGCCGCTGGATAACGAGCAGTCATTTTTTAGCCATTTAGTCGAGCTGCGCGACCGCCTATTAAAGGTCGTGTTATGCGTGCTGCTGGTATTTGTTGGTACCGCAAGCTACGCCAACGAGATTTACGCCTATCTGGCCGAGCCACTGTTAGTGCACATGCCGAAAAACAGCACGATGATCGCCATTGATGTGGCCTCGCCGTTTTTCACGCCGTTCAAGCTTGCGTTTGTAGTGGCGGTGTTCGTTTCCATTCCCTTCATTCTTTACCAGTTCTGGGGTTTTGTGGCGCCCGGCTTATATCGCCATGAAAAACTGATGGTGGCGCCACTGTTATTGGCTAGTACGCTGTTGTTTTATAGTGGTGCGGCCTTCGCCTATTTTTTGGTATTTCCTCTGGTATTCGGCTATCTCACATCGGCGGCGCCGGCCGGCGTGGCGGTGATGACTGATATAGCCACTTATCTGGATTTTGTATTGGCAATGTTTTTTGCCTTCGGCTTATCGTTCGAAATTCCGATTTTCACTATCGTATTGGTCTGGACCGGCATCATCACCCCGGAAACGCTGTCTGAAAAAAGGCCGTATGTCATCGTTGGGGTGTTTGTCATCGCGATGTTTTTGACGCCGCCCGACGCTTTGTCGCAAACTCTGTTAGCGGTGCCGATGTGGTTGTTGTTTGAATCCGGATTGCTGTTTTCGCGATTGTTCGCCAAAAAAGAGTCGGCGGCTGAGGATCGTGAATAGTATCGCTCAGCGTTTCGCCTCGGTACGCAAGCAACTCCGTCAGGCCGAAATCGATGCGCAGCGTTCACCGGGGAGTGTGCAGTTATTGGCGGTCAGCAAGACCAAGCCCGCCGCCGATATTGCCGCAGCCTACCGTTTCGGTCAGCGCCATTTCGGCGAAAATTATTTACAGGAAGCCCTGAAAAAACAGCAGGAATTGGCGGCATTCAATATCAGCTGGCATTTCATTGGGCCGATTCAATCCAATAAAACCAAGCCTATTGCCCAGCACTTTGCCTGGGTGCACAGCGTTGATCGCCTAAAAATAGCCGAACGCCTCAGCGAGCAGCGTCCGGACTATTTGCCGCCTTTGAATATCTGCTTGCAGGTCAATATCAGCGATGAAGCGAGCAAATCCGGCATTGAATTGGCGGATTTGCCGGTACTGATCGAACAAGTCGGTAAGCTGCCCAATTTGCGTTTACGCGGGGTGATGGCGATTCCGGAGCCGCAGCAGGATTATCAGGCGCAATGCCTGCCGTATCGGCGGCTCTATCAGGCAGTGCGGCAACTTGATCGCCACGATCTCGATACTTTTTCGTTTGGCATGAGTGGCGATTTACAGGCAGCGGTTGCCGAAGGCTCAACGCTGGTGCGGATCGGCACGGCGCTGTTCGGCGAGCGTCCTAGCCAATAATTTGTTTTTCATGGATAATGCAGGGTATTTTCCGATAAATCCCCATTTTTCAACGCGATGAAACAAAAGCTGGAATCCCTGTTACAACAAGCCGTTACAGCCCTTAAAACTCAAGGTATTCTCGAAAACGATTTTATTGCGCAAATCAATTTGGAGCGCACCCGCGATGCGCAACACGGCGATTTCGCCACCAACCTGGCGATGTTGCTGGCCAAGCCGGCCAAACTTAATCCTAGACAGCTGGCCGAAAAAATCGTCGCGGCACTGCCGAGCGATGCGCTGATCACCAAGGTTGATATCGCCGGCCCCGGATTTATCAATTTCTTCATCAATCCCGATAGCCAATTTCAGGTCGTCAAACAGATACTGGATATCGGGTCGGAATACGGTTTGAGCAAGATCGGCGTTGGCAAGCGAGTGCAAGTCGAATTCGTTTCCGCTAATCCCACCGGGCCTTTACATGTCGGCCACGGCCGCGGCGCAGCTTATGGTTCTGCGGTGGCGGATTTGCTGGCGGCAGCCGGTTTTGAAGTCGAACGCGAATACTATGTGAACGATGCCGGCCGGCAGATGGATATTCTCGCCACCAGCGTCTGGTTGCGGTATCTGGAAGCCTGTGGCGAAGTTCTGCCTTTCCCTAGCAATGGCTATCGCGGCGAGTATGTCCGAGATATTTCCGCGAATTTGCATAAGAAAGCCGGCGACGCCTACCGCAGAGCTGCCGCGCTAGTGATGGCGGATTTGCCCGCCGACGAACCGCAAGGCGGCGATAAGGAAAAACACATCGATGCGTTGATCGACCGAGCCAAAGCCTTGCTCGGCGACGCTTATAAAGAGGTATTTCAAGCCGGTCTGGACGAAATTCTGGACGACATCAAAGACGACTTGGCTGAATTCGGCGTGAGTTATCAACAGTGGTTTTCCGAGCGTTCGCTGATGGACGATCATTCTGTTGAACAGGCTTTGCAGCGTCTGGATGCGGCCGGCTATCTTTATCAGCAGGAAGGTGCTACTTGGTTTGCCTCCAGTCGCCTGGGCGACGAAAAAGACAGAGTCGTGGTGCGCGACAACGGCCAGACCACCTATTTTGCCTCCGATATTGCCTACCACATGCACAAATTGGATCGGGGCTTCGATCAAATCGTCAATATCTGGGGGGCCGACCACCATGGCTATATTCCGCGCGTAAAAGCGGCGATGCAAGCCTTGGGCGCCGACGAATCCAAACTGAAAGTATTGCTGGTGCAATTTGCGATCTTGTATCGCGGCGACGAAAAAGTACAGATGTCGACCCGCTCCGGCGAATTTGTCACCCTAAGGCAACTGCGCAGCGAAGTGGGTAGAGATGCGTGCCGCTTTTTTTATGTGATGCGTAAATCCGAACAACATATGGATTTCGACTTGAAATTGGCCACTTCCAGAAGCAACGAAAATCCGGTTTATTATGTGCAGTATGCGCATGCCAGGGTGTGCAGCGTGTTGCGCCAGCTCGACGAAAAAGGCCGGCAACGCAATCCGCAGTTAGGTATGGAGCATCTGAATCTGTTGACCGAAGAGCAGGAAGCCGCGTTACTGACTACACTTTCCAAGTACCCGGAAACTTTGGAACGTGCTGCTGTGAATTACGAACCTCATCAATTGATTCATTACTTGCGTGAACTGGCCAATCAGTTCCACAGTTATTACAACGCGCACCAGTTTCTGGTGGACGACGATAAGCTCTGCAACGCACGCATCAATTTGATTTGTGCCGTGAAACAGGTATTGGTCAATGCCCTATCCCTATTGAAAATCAATGCACCCGAAGCGATGTAATGGCCAGAGACTATAAGCACCGCGTTCAAAGCCCCAGTTACACCAACAGTCGCAGAAAGCCGAAAAAGTCCTCGGTCCCACCTTGGCGCTGGTTGCTGGTCATCGCGCTGATTGTAGCTTTTGGGGTGTTTTTGAACATGATCCGCAAAATGGTGCCGGAGTTGGTGGCAGGCAAGTCGGAAGCGGAGATCCCGCAAGTAGTGGAAAAGTTAAAGCAGGAATTACCGGTCAAACCGCAAACTCAAGCCGCGGCCGTTGAGCCGGAAAAGCCGGCGGAGCCGCCGCAACCAGCGGAGCCGGAAGAACCGCGTTACGATTTTTATACCATACTGCCACAGGCGGAAGTCGTGGTGCCCGACTACGAAATCAAAACACGGGTGCGCGAGCAGCTAGTCGGCAAAACCAAGGCGGCCAAATACATTATGCAGGCCGGTTCCTTCCGGGAAGCGTCAGAAGCCGAGCGCCATAAGGCTAAGCTGGCATCGCTCGGCATAGAATCCCGGGTTGAGAAAGCTAAGGTCGGCAATGTTATCTGGCATCGGGTTAAGGTCGGTCCCTACGATAATCCCGCCAGCGTTTCCACGATTAAGGAATTGCTACAGAAAAACGGCATCGGTGTGATTGTTACCGAAAGCGGTCAATAAGCGTTCAAAAAAATCCAGGGATTTGCCTGGCATTGTTCAAGCAATTCTCCAGCGCAATGCTGTGTATACTGCGGTAGTAAATTAGATTGACTGGCTTGCTGTTTTAAGCTCTGATAACTTCAACAATTACGAGAGGAGAGGTCTTATGGTTAACAAAAAGACGATGGCGCTGATGGCTTTGGCGCTGATCATGCTGAGCGGTTGTAGCCGGGGTTTTCGGGCTAGCGAAGTCAAAGATGACGATTTGGTCGAGGTAAGCTACGAGGCTGTCGATCAGCTCCTTCTCGATTTGCGCGAGCCTTTGCCCAGAGGTAGTCTGGTGGTTATCAATTCGCTGGTTAATCTCGGAGAACTGGAGCAAACACTGGCGTTTGGCCGAATTGTCTCCGATCAAATTTCCTCGGCCTTTCATCGTTCCGGTTACCGGGTGATGGGTATGGAACTGCCTACCGAAATTTTTGCTAAAAACGAAGCCGGTATCCTGCAACTGCCTGATAAAACCAAGGAAGCTTTAAATAACGTCGGGGCTAAAGCGGTCGTCGTAGGATCGTTTGCTCCTGGCTACAACAATGTCTATGTGTCGCTAAGGGTTGTGGACATCGCCAGTCAGAACGTGATTTCTTCCACCGACTATTCTGTGTCGATGGGGCCGGATGCCAAAGTTTTGGTTAAAAAGCCGCCAGCACCCGCGCCAGCCAAGCCATAGCTCCCAACTATTAAGCGGATTGCCTTTAGGCAATCCGCTCCTCGCTATAGTTTAGCCATCAGGCTCGACGCACTAAAGTCCCCCTCTAATTACCCAGTTGCTCGTGGGCCAAGTTCTGTGCCAAATACCCAGAAATTGCCTGCGGCGTATCGAAATTGCCGTAAGCCAATAACAATTTAGCGTAAGCCGCTTCCAACGACGTATTCCAGATCATTTCCGCGCCCTCATCCAGTAACTCGCGAGTCGAGGCGTATGCGCTTTCCGAATATAGCGCCGGTGCCAGATAAATTTTGATGCCTTGCCCGGTGCAGCGTTTGACGAATTCCACCAGGCTGTATTGCTCTCCTGCTGCGGCAGAGGCGCAAGCCGTCCCGGAGTGGTAGAGGTCGTGCAGTACTGCATCGATCTTATCGAGATTGTAAGCAGCGTAATCCAGGCCTGGGTAAGGTCTGATCAACAATATTCGTTTGGAAAAATCGGGTTTAAGCGCAATCGGCGAGCGCGCGGCGGGCGCCAAATTTTGCAGAGAGTAGAAGCATCCGTTCTCGAAGCGCATCCAGGCCTGCGACTGCACGCTGATAAAATCGCTACTTAAGGGCAGGCAGGACGATAGTCGACTGCCGAGATGAATCAGCGTCGCTTGGCCTGGATTGCGATAAGGCACAAACACGCCGGCCAGACCAATTTGGCGGATAAATTCCACCGCACACAGAAAGTTCGCCACGCCGTTGGCTTGCGGGTTTTTCAGCGGCAAATCGCTGGAAACCAGCAGCAGCGGAATCGACAATCCATTGAAATACAGGCTTAGTGCGGCAGCACTAAAGGCCAGGCTGTCGGTACCGTGGGTGACGATGATGCCGGCGAATTGGCTTAAGTCCTCGGCTTCAATCGCAGCGATGATCTGGGGCCAGTGGCTGGGATGCAGGTTTTCGCTGAGAATCTGCAAGGGTTGCAAGGTTTTGAAGCTTACCGAATCCGGCTTGGCGTCGTGTTCCGCAAAACGTTGCAATAACTTAAAACCGGCGCTGCCGTCGGTATTGATGGTGTCGCCGCTGAGCTGCGAACCGATGGTGCCGCCGGTAAATATCAGCAGGATGTTTTTCTTCATAAACGATGGTTTCTAGTATGATGTTTTGCTCACAAAGCCCATCTTAAACACTCCGCATGAAAATATCACTGATCGTGGCGATGGCCGGTAATCGCGCCATTGGCCTGAACGGCCAAATGCCCTGGCATCTCTCGGCCGACTTGAAACGCTTCAAACAAATCACCATGGGCGCGCCGATATTGATGGGGCGTAAAACGTTTGAGGCCATCGGTCGGCCCTTACCGGGACGGGAGAATATCATTATCAGCCGCGACCCGAGTTATCAACAGCCCGGTTGCCGGGTGTTTGGCGACATCGATAGCGTGTTGCAATGCTATGCCGATAGCCCGGAGCTATTCGTGATTGGCGGCGCCACCTTATATGAAGCCATGCTGGCGTATGCCGATTATTTGTATCTGACCGAAATCCATAAAACCTTCGAGGGTGACACCTTTTTTCCGGAGATTGATGCCAGGCAATGGCGGGAGCTTGCCAGAGAGGACGTTGAAAATGATCAAGCCGTTGATTTCAGTTACAGTTTTTTAAAGTTGGAAAACGTCCGGCCTGGCTTTAGTGGCGTGCTGGATTTGCGCGGCCGCTCAGGATTAGGTGCGTTGTCATAAAACTGTCACATTTGCTTCATACTATTGTCACGCTAGGTTGGCAATATGAATCTTAAGTTTTAAACATTTCGAGAAAATATATGAAAAATACATTCAAGCTGAAATCGCTGGTTTTAGGATTTGGTTTTGCATCGGCCGCTTTAGTCGGCGGCGAAGCTGTGGCGGCTCCGGCGACTTTGGACCCCGCTTTGCCCGAATACGCGGCAGCCAGCGGCGTGTCCGGCAATATCTCCAGCGTTGGCTCGGATACTTTAGCTAACTTGATGACCTTGTGGGCCGAAGAATTCGGCAAGATTTATCCCAACGTCAACATTCAGATTCAAGCAGCCGGTTCTTCAACCGCGCCGCCGGCTTTGACCGAAGGTACCGCTAACCTGGGTCCGATGAGTCGGAAAATGAAAGACAACGAAATCGACGATTTCGAAAGCAAATACGGATACAAACCCACTGCGATTCCGGTTGCTATCGATGCGCTGGCGGTTTTCGTCAACAAGGACAATCCGGTTAAAGGCTTGAGCCTTCCGCAAGTGGATGCGATTTTGTCTTCAACCCGTAAATGCGGTTATGCCACTGACATCACCACCTGGGGTCAAGCCGGCCTGACGGGCGGATGGGCAAACAAACCTATTCAGCTGTATGGCCGTAACTCAGTGTCCGGAACATACGGTTTCTTCAAAGATGAAGCCTTGTGCAAAGGTGATTTCAAAAGTAACGTCAACGAACAGCCCGGTTCCGCGTCGGTCGTGCAATCGGTTACGACGTCGGCAAACGGCATCGGTTATTCCGGTATCGGTTATTCCACCTCGGGCGTAAAAGCCGTGCCTCTTGCCTTGAAAGACGGCCAGCCATTTGTTGAGGCTAGCCCGGAAAATGCCACTTCTGGTGCTTATCCCTTATCGCGTTTCTTGTATGTTTACGTGAACAAAAAACCTAACGAGCCGCTGGCCCCCATGGAAAAAGAGTTCATCAAAATGGTGTTGTCCAAAACCGGCCAACAAGTTGTGATCAAAGACGGCTACATTCCGCTGCCAGCCAAGGCAGTCGAAAAAGCTCTGACTCTGATTCAGTAATTACATCAGCCAAGGATGCCTGATAAAGGGACAATTCTGCATGGATGCAGCAAGGGATTGGCTAATACCAACAATGTCATTGCCCCTCTCGCCAAGTAATGGTGGATGATCTTGTATACTATCAAGCCGATAATTCTGTAGTTTTATCGGCTTTTTTGTCTCTGAAGGCGTTGCGATTGTTCGGCGCCGCTTTTTGTTAACTCACGATACCTAGTTATGACTGAAGTCCATTCCACTCAAGCGAAAGCCACGCTGTTTCAGACGGCGACCAGTGAGCGCTATCAGCGTTGGCGGCTAGTAAAGGACAAAATGGTGGCTCGTGGCGTCGTAGCCGGCGGGTTGAGTATTATCCTGGCGGTGGTGTTAATCTTTTTCTATTTGCTGTATGTGGTTTTCCCGATACTGATGCCCTCCCACGCGGAAGTGGTCGGCCGTTACGACGTGCCCGAGCAGGTGCTGGGCAATACCGTTTTCCTGTCGATGGAAGAACAGAACGAAGTGGCGGTGCGGTTTACCGACACCGGCAAAGCGATATTTTTTAGCGTTGCCACGGGTCAACTGATTCGCGTGGATGCCCTACCTATCCCCGAGCAAGTACAAATCACCAGTTACGCGCATGGCGGTGTCGATAAAGGGGTAATCGCCTTTGGTTTATCCGATGGCCGTGCCGTGGTCGTCAAGCATGATTACAAATTGTCTTATCCCGGAGGCAAGCGGGTCATTACCCCTGCTATTCAATATCCCTTAGGGGCCGAACCGCTGGTGGTGGATAAGCAAGGCCAGGCGCTAACCAAGTTGGCGGTGAAGTTGGGCGATAAAAACAGCACTTTGCTGGCTAAAACCGCTGATAACCGCATGGTGCTGAGCAGTCTCAGTAAGAAAGAATCGCTGTTCGACGATGAAGGCACTTGGGAAGCCACCGACTCCGTGGTCGAGATGGCCGCGGATGACGTGGATTTCATCCTGTTGGATAAAGAGTTGCGTAACCTTTACCTGGCCAGCCGTGCCGGGGATTTGACTGTCGTCGATATTCTCGACAAGAGCAAACCCGAGATCAAACATAAACTTAATGTGCTAAACCAAGGCGTGCAAATCAGCAGCATGGAGTTTTTGAACGGCGATATTTCTCTACTGATCGGCGACACCAGCGGCGTGATGGCCCAATGGTCAATGGTCCGCGACCAGCAAAACCATTTCAGCATCGAAAAGCTGCGGGCGTTTAAAGTATCCGACGCGCCGATTATTACCATCAATCCGGAACAGCGCCGCAAAGGTATGTTGGCGGCTGACGCCAACGGCGAGATCGGCATTTACAGTTCCACCGCCGAGCGGGAATTGATCAAGGAAAAAATCGCTGGCGGAAAACCTGTTTCCGTCACCTTATCGCCGCGCGCCAATGCCATGTTACTGCAAACCGAAGACGGCAAAATCAATCATTGGACTATCGAAAACGAACATCCGGAAGTATCGTGGAGCTCGTTATGGAACAAAGTCTGGTACGAAAGTTATCCAAAACCCGATTACATCTGGCAATCCTCGGCGGCCAGTAACGATTTCGAACCGAAAATGAGCTTGACGCCGCTGGTGTTCGGCACCTTAAAAGCCTCGTTTTACGCGATGCTGATGGGTGTGCCGCTGGCGCTGTTTGGGGCGATTTATACCGGTTACTTTATGGCGCCCAGCGTGCGCCAGTACGTGAAACCGGGCGTGGAAATCATGGGCGCCTTGCCGACCGTGATTTTGGGCTTTTTAGCCGGCTTGTGGCTGGCACCTTTCGTGGAAGCTAATCTCACCGGGATTTTTGCCTTATTGATGGTTGTGCCGCTGTCCGTGATGATTTTTGCCTATTTCTGGCAATTCGTACCGGAACAAACCCGCCACAAAATCCCCGACGGTTGGGATGCGGTGGTGTTGATTCCGGTGGTGATATTCGGCGCCTGGCTGGCTTTTCAGTTAAGTCCGACTATCGAAGCCTTATGTTTTAAAGGCGATCTGCGCACCTGGATGCGCGAGGAATTTGGTATTGGTTACGACCAGCGCAACACCTTGGTCGTTGGTTTGGCTATGGGTTTTGCGGTCATTCCGATGATTTTCTCCATCGCCGAAGACGCGATTTTCAGTGTGCCCAAGCATTTGACCACCGGCTCGTTGGCGCTGGGGGCTACGCCCTGGCAAACCATGACCAAGGTGGTATTGCTGACAGCCAGCCCCGGTATTTTTTCGGCGATCATGATCGGTTTCGGCCGCGCGGTTGGGGAGACGATGATCGTGTTGATGGCCACCGGTAATACCGCTGTTATGGATTTGAGTATTTTCCAGGGTCTGCGCACACTGTCGGCTAACATCGCGGTGGAAATGCCGGAATCGGAAGTCAACAGCACCCACTATCGCGTGCTGTTCCTGGCGGCTTTGGTGCTGTTTATGTTCACGTTTGTAGTCAACACGCTAGCTGAAGTCATTCGGCAGAATCTAAGACAAAAATACAGCTCATTATGATTAAAGCATGGTTTAAGAGCGGTTCGCCCTGGATATGGATGACCGCCGGCGCGGTCAGTTTGAATCTGATATTGGTGGTGGGCTTGCTGCTGCTGATTGCGGTGCGGGGCTTGGGGCATTTTTGGCCGGCCGACATTATCGAATATCGCTATCAAGATCGCGATGGCCCGGAGAGTTCCATTATCGGTGAAGCCGTGGCCACCTCCCTATTACCGGCCGCGCAAGCCAGGGCTGCCGGCCATGAGTTGCTGGATAACGGCGAATACCTGGTGCAGCATCTGGTAAAAACCGGTAACCGCGATATTCTCGGTAGCGATTTTCGCTGGATTCAGCAGCAATATATTCACAGCCAATCCACGCCGGATGATTTGATCATGGTCGAACGCCGTGAGTGGGGCAATTTCTACGGCCGCTTGTTGGCGGTTAAGGAAGACGGCGCGGTGATTGCGCAAGGCGAGCAGGCCTGGCAGGTGGCGCAACAAAAACTGGCGACAGTGTTGGAGCAGCACGACGACATCGATAGTTTACAAGACCACGAAGTCGGGGCGATCAACTATGAATTGGAGCGCTTGCGCTTGAAGCAGCGCGCGCTGGAACTGAAAAATGCCTGGAACGATGCGGCCAAGCAGGAATTTGCCGCGCAAAAGCAGACATACGAAAAACAATACCAAGCCATCCAGCAACAAATCGGCAAGTTGAGCAAGGAAAGCAAACGCTACAGCTTGGTGGTGGCGGAAGCCGGACAAAAAGAAATTAGCCTGCCCTTGAATCGGGTGGTGAAAATGACCCGCCCCAACACGATGAGCGTGCTGGACAAATGTATCGAATATGTCGGTAATTTCGCCACGTTTGTTAGCGATGAGCCGCGTGAAGCCAACACCGAGGGCGGTATCTTTCCGGCTATTTTCGGTACCGTGTTGATGGTAATGCTGATGGCGGTCGTCGTCACGCCGTTCGGCGTGATCGCCGCGGTTTATCTGCGCGAATATGCCAAGCAAGGCTTTATCACCCGAGTGATCCGCATTGCCGTCAATAACTTGGCCGGCGTGCCGTCCATCGTTTACGGCGTGTTTGGCTTGGGTTTTTTCGTGTATATCATCGGCGGCAACATCGACCGCCTGTTTTTCCCGGAAGCGGCCCCGGCACCGGTGTTCGGTACGCCGGGCTTATTATGGGCTTCGCTGACGCTGGCTTTGATGACCTTGCCGGTGGTGATCGTCGCTACCGAGGAAGGTTTGTCGCGGATACCCAAATCGATACGTGAAGGCAGTTTGGCGCTGGGGGCAACCAAAGCCGAAACGCTGTGGCGCACGGTATTGCCGATGGCTAGCCCGGCGATCATGACCGGCTTGATTCTAGCGGTGGCGCGCGCCGCCGGTGAAGTGGCTCCCTTGATGCTGGTTGGTGTGGTGAAATTGGCGCCGACCTTGCCTTTGGACGGCAACTTTCCTTATCTGCATCTGGACAGAAAGTTTATGCATTTGGGATTTCATATTTACGACGTCGGCTTCCAGAGCCCGAATGTCGAAGCGGCCAGACCTTTGGTTTACGCGACGTCGCTGTTACTGGTGATGGTTATTATCGGTCTGAATATGTTCGCTATCTCGATACGTAACAATTTGCGGGAAAAATACCGCGCCCTGGAAAATTAAATTCGCATATCCATCCGGAAGACTGGACCCTATATCATGACAACAGCCCAAAAGAATACCCACGCCATTGACATTAGCGCGTTGAAAAGGGAAGACAGAAAGAGCGTTGAGCAATTGGAAACCTGCATCAAAGTTGAAAATCTGGATTTGTTTTACGGCCAGAAGCAGGCCTTGCATGGCGTGAACATGGAAATGCCGCGTAAGAAAGTGACGGCCTATATCGGTCCCAGCGGCTGCGGTAAATCCACCTTATTACGCTGCATCAACCGGATGAATGATCTGGTCGACGGCGTCAGCATCAAAGGCAAGATTCTGCTGGATGGCGAGGATATTTACGATAAATCGGTAAACGTCGCGGCTTTGCGCCGGCGCGTGGGCATGGTGTTTCAAAAACCCAATCCGTTTCCGAAGACCATTTACGAAAACGTGGCGTACGGGCTGCGGATTCAGGGTATTAATGACCGGCGCATACTCGACGAAGTGGTGGAAAAATCCCTGCGCGGCGCCGCGTTATGGGACGAGATGAAAGACCGCTTGAACGATAATGCCTTGGGCATGTCGGGGGGGCAGCAACAGCGGCTGGTCATCGCCCGCGCCATTGCTATCGAGCCGGAAGTGATTCTGCTGGACGAACCTGCCTCGGCGCTGGACCCGATCTCGACGCTAAAAATTGAAGAATTGATTAACGAATTGAAAGAAAAATATACGATAGTGATCGTTACCCACAATATGCAACAGGCGGCGCGGGTATCCGATTTCACCGCTTTTATGTACATGGGCGAATTAATCGAATTTGGTGAAACCAGCGAGTTGTTTACCAATCCGGCAAAAAAACAAACTGAAGATTACATTACCGGCAGGTACGGCTAGGAGGTAAACAATGGATAACAGCAAAATCAAATCGCACATTTCCCGCCAATTCAACGAGGAGATGGAAGATATTCGCAACAAGGTGCTGACCATGGGCGGTCTGGTGGAACAGCAAGTCGATCTGGCGACCAAGGCTTTCATGGGTAACGACATGGAAAATGCCGAAAAAGTGGTGCTGCAGGATCAGTATGTCAACGAGATGGAAAAAGACATCGACCACGAATGCACCGAAATCATGGCCAAACGTCAGCCGGCGGCTTTTGATTTACGCATGTTGATCGCCACCATCAAAATCATCACCGACCTGGAGCGGATTGGCGACGAAGCCGCGCGTATCGCCAAAATGACCATGCGTCTGGAAGGTGCCGATTATTATCAAGACAAGTACTACGAAATCGAACATCTGCTGAATCTGGTCAAGGACATGCTGAACGGTGCTTTGGATGCTTATGCCCGCAACGATGTCGAGGAAGTGATTGCCATCACCGAGCAGGACGCCAAGGTTGATCGCGAATACACCAGCATCACCCGGCAGTTGATCACGCAGATGATGGAAAACCCGCGTAACATCACCCGAGCTCTGGATATGTTATGGGCTGCGCGCGCGCTGGAACGGATTGGCGACCACTCCTGCAATGTCTGCGAGCAGGTGATATACATGGTGAAAGGCAAGGATGTGCGTCATCTTAGCCGCGAAGAATTGGAGCGTACTGTTAATTCGGCTCGCTAGCGATAAGGTCAATTTGATTTAGGGTAACGGTTAATCCTTTACCCTGCTTTACTGATTTAGATACTTGGGGGTGCTGCTCACCAGTTTCAAAATCATTCGACGGCGCCGATGCAGATCCTTGTGCAGTGGCGAGTTCAGTAACTCATCAAGCCATGTTCAAAATTGCCCGGAAATTGCTGCCGGCAGCTACTCAATTAGCCGCGAACTGCGCAATAGCTTGGAACTAATCGTCAAACCTATTCGCGTTACATTTTTCAGTTGTATGACCGGTTGAACACGGAGGCCGTCGTTAGCCAGTCGGATCATGCCGCCCCGGTGTTCGAAATCGGTAATATCGCTGACCGTCAACACCGGAAAGGGCCTGACAAACTCCAGGGTCGCCGCGAGAATTCTTTCCTGTTGTGCCGGAATATAAATCACCTGGCATTCGTGCAATTGTTCGGGTATTGGGTCGATAACCATCTGCATCGGTAGATCGTTTACCCGCTCACCTTCGATCAGCTTGGCCAGTACGCCGGTGACCGGCGAATTGGCGTAACTGCAAAACAAAAATTCCTTGTGGGTGGTCGGCCAAGTAACGAAATAGGCAAAGTTATATAAGTACGCCGCTTTAAGTTCCGTCTCGTTAAAGCGCGGTTCACCCGCTGTGCCCGATGATTGCAGCGGCGGTAAACAGGCCAACAACAGCATTAACAGGCACCGCCGCGCAACCGCGCCGGTGCGTGTCACAACTTTGCGTAGGCTTGGACGCCGCATCTAGTAGCGTACCGTGGCTTTAAGGTAATAATTGCGTTCAACTTCGCTACTGATCACCGCGTTATCTATATTGGGGCTGAATTCCAGGTGCCGGTTGTCCAGCAAATTCTGCGCGCCGACAGCCAATTCAAAATGCAGATTCGGCTGCCAGCCCAAGCGCAGATCCAGCCGATGATAGGCCGGCACCTGATTGATTAGGTGGTCGGTGTAATACCAATGCGCATCAAATTCCAATTGATACGGCAGATTGAAGTAGGAACTGAGGTTGAAACGGTTGCGGGCGCTATTGCCTTCAGCAACTGTTGCTGCGCTATCCAGGCTGCCGTCGCGCTGGTGCAAGGCAATTGCAAACAGACTGTAACTACCTTGCACGCGCCAGCGTTCGGACATCCGCCAATTCAATGCGGTTTCCCAGCCGTAGGCTTCACCGTTTGCCTTGTTGGCAATCAGAAACGGGATAGTGATGTTATCGCCGTTTACCAGCGGTGTTTGCGGTTCGGTGGTGCTTAGTCGGCCGTAATCGCTATAAAACAGCGTTGTATCCAGGTTAAAGATGTCGTTCGGAAAAAAGCGGTAGCCCAATTCGTAAGTGACTGCGCTCTCCGAGTCAAAATTATCGTCGCCCAAGACGTTGGCTGTGGTTCCGGGGCCTACGTTGAATAAGACATTGACGTCGTGGTCGGCCCTGGCCGGTACGCGAACTGCTCTGGACACCGCGCCCCACAGGCTGTGTTGCTGATTGGGTACCCACAATAGTCGGGCGGAAGGCTGGATCTCAAAACCGGTAAAATCGTTATGCTCGACTTTACTGCCGTATATCAAACGCAGTTCGTCTGCCAGAAACCGCCATTCGTCCTGAGCAAAGACGTTGAACAAGTGCACATCGCGCTCGGATGGATCGAAGTGTAACAACGCCTGTTTTTGCTGAAGTTGATCGCTATTGAAGCGATAACCGGCCCCCCACGTTACGTGATGAGCCTGCCAACGGAAATCATGCTGCAGATCCAGGTCGAAGGTGCTGCGCCGATAATCCAGTCGGCTTTGGTTGCGGACGGCATGATCGAAATAACTGCGGATTTGTAGGCGGCTATCGTTTTCCAGGGTTTGTTGCCAACGTAACAGCAGGTTACCGCCATATTTTTTGGTGCTGTCGGGGCTAATGGGCGATGCCGGGTCGAGACTATTCAGCGATTGCTGCATGCCGCCATTGAAATAATCGCCCTGCACGATCAGGTTTTTGCGGGCGTCCGGGGTCCAGTCGTTGCGAAAACCGGCGCGGCCCATGTCCAGGCTGTCGTTGGCTTTTTCGCCGTTACCGAAATGAAAATCCTCGCGATGATTGTATTTGCCGTAGACGCGATAATTAAAATCCGGACTGAGTCGGCCGCCATAACGAAAGGTGCCGAATCCGGGCTCTTCCTTGCTGGTGCCGCCTGACAGCAATACGCCTTGTGATTCCTGCGCGGAACGAGTAACGATGTTGATGACGCCATTGACGGCGTTGGAGCCCCACAACGTTGCACCGGGGCCGCGAATCACCTCGATCCGATCGATGTCTTCCAGCGGGTAGTCTTGCTCGTTCCAGTAAACGCCGGAGTTCAGTGGGTCGTAAACGGTGCGGCCGTCCATCATCACCAACAGCTTGTTGGCATTTATCCCGTTAAAGCCACGGCTACTGATCGCCCACTGATTGCCATCCACCCGCGCGACTTCCAGGCCGGGCACTTTGCGAAGCAGTTCCGGAATGGACTGCATCCCGGAGCGCCTGATTTCTTCGTGGCTGATGACGAATACCGCCGATGGGGTTTCGCTGATAGGTTGTTGATTTTTCGAGGCGATGGAAACGGTGGTCGCACTCAGCTCTTGGAGAGATAAGGCCTTTAAATGGGATAGGGTGTCGTCCGCCCCGGCTGGGGCAGCTGCTTGCAGGGCAATACAGAAAAGCGTCAAGCGCTGAGTGTTGCCCGTCAATTTTAACTTGTTTGCCATAACTTCCGTCTTTTACGCCCGATTAAGCACGCGCGCATTGTAGACGCCGGCGATTGAATAGTAAAAACAACCCCAATTAACGGCGCTGCGACGAAGGGTTTATTTGATGGCGCGGATCAGTTTGATCATGTCGCTGCTGGCGGGATCGACGAATATTTTTTGGAACGGGCAAGCTTGTACGCTTTTTAACGTCTGTCGGTTAATATTGGCGCCAAAAGTATTCAAAATCAGCGGATTGAATAAATTCATCATCATCGCCAAAGCTTTGTTGGAGCTTAAAACGTGTTCCAACAGCAGCACTTGACCGCCGGGTTTGCAAACGCGATAGAGCTCTTTCAGGCCTTTTCTGGGTTTCGGTACCGAACAAAACACAAAACTGGCGATGACCGTGTCGAAACTGTTATCGGCATAATCCAGCGCTTGCACGTCCATCAAAGCCAGATCGACCGCAATCTGTTTACGCTGTTGTTTGCGGCGGGCCATTTCCAGCATGTTCGGGCTGAAATCGATAGCGGTAATTCGGGCGTCATCAGGATAGAACGGGAAGTTTTTCCCCGTTCCTACCCCAACTTCCAAAATGTGGGCGCCGCTAGCCTGCGACCAGAGTTTTTTACGTAAACGGCGGAACAGCAAGCCTTCCAGAAAGCCTTCCAGACCATCGAAATAAGGTGCAAGCCTATCGTAGCGCTGCCTGACTTGAGTGCTGTCCGCCGACATGCCGGATTATTCTGCAAATTGCTGAATGCCGTCTAGGAACCAGCGGGTTTGATTGCTGTTGATGGGTTTGACGAAATGCCATACTTCTTTAATGGCTTCTGCCTTGCCACCGTCTTCGCTGATTAGCGCGTCGAACAAGACCACCGCTTCGAGTTCGGTGCCGGCTTCGCGGACATCCATTAATTCGGCGCTCAGTTTCAGGACATCGGTTTTATTAATATCATTGGATGCACGTAGCTGCTCTTGAATTTCTACAAACACCTTGTCGGTAGTTAAGCCGCGGATTTCCGCCAAGTCGCGTCTATCCCAAGCTGCTTGCAGGTAGCGGTAGGCACTTTCCGCACCGCTTAAAAACGCGCGCTGATCGAACCCGGCCGGCAAGTTGGTTGCATCGAAACTAGCGGCTTGTTGATAGTCATTGCTGCCTGATCCTGCTGTTCTGCCTTTTTTGAACAGCACATCGGTATCGAAACCGGAACCGCCGGCTGCCGGTTGCTGGTTCTCGCGATAATAGTTTTGCGATTCCGCTGGTTGCGAGTGCGCGGGCCCATAACCGGCCGGCGCGGCGGGTTGCTGACGTGATCTGGCCGCAAACAAGCGATACAGCAGATAAGCGACGCCGGCAAACAGCAGCATGTCCATCAGATTGATGTTTTCGAAGGCGCCGCCGAAGAACAATGAGCCCAATAACCCGCCTAAAGCCAAGCCGCCCAGCATGCCCATCAGGCCGCCGCGACCAGCCCAGTTTTGTCTGGCTGTTTGATTTTGTGCAGCCGCTTGTTGCTGGCTGGCCGAGCGGGTCGGCTGGCTGCTGGCTCCAGTGGGAGAGGTAGAGCGTTGAAACGGTGTGCTGTAGCTCGGCTTGCTACCGAAAGACTTGCCGCCGCCCATGCGTTTAGCCTGCGCTTCCTGGACACTGCCTAGCAGTAAGGCCAGTGCAATGAATAATGTTGCCAAGGTACCGATCTTTCTGTTCATAGGTGTTTGCCTAAAGTGAATAAATGTATGCCGATATTCGGGGTAAAATCGCGTAATTCAAGTAGAATAGCCTTTCGCATGGTCCTATACAACCGCCGTCTACCGATTAACGACACCCCACAGACATTCTGAAAACATAAATGGTTGCATATTTGCGTCAATTTCTAGTTATGTTTTTGCTGCTTTTGCAAGTGGCAGCGCCGCTGGTGCATGCCCATATCGGTAGAGATGCCATGCAGGGCGGCCTGCATCTGCACGAATTCGAAGTGCTGCATATCGATCATGATGGCGAAACCGCCTTGATGGCTGTCGATCACGATCTGCAAATTCAAAATAGTATTGTCAATCTGGGCTCTGCGATTAAACAGCAGCAATGGCTGGACAGGCTGGCGCCGGTTTTCTATCTGCTGGTCAGCGTGGTTGCCTATTTGGCGGTTACGCGGCAAATCCAACTCGTTAAGTTTTCTCCGCACATACCGCTGTTCGCGCCCGACCCCGTACTTAGTCACAATCCATCCCGCGCGCCGCCGCTCTGAAAGGGGCTGGCTTCGCTGTCGAAGCAGGCTGGGTCAACACCTGGCAGCCCCTCGTCCCCAAAATTGGCCAAAAGCCCGTTAGGCGTTTGGCTGCTAGTTCTATTCAATTACTGCTTTGGAGTGCTCCATGAATGGATACCGTTATCTAAAATGCGGTTTACCTGTATTACTGCTGGTTACGGCGCCTTGCCTTGCCGAAATGAATCCTGTCGGAGAGAGTTTGGCGGCGACTCGCGGCGAAATGTTTTCGGAGAATTTGATTGTCGAACACATGGATCCTATCGAAACCGATCCGTCGCTAAGTTTGTCGCAATTAGTCGAAATAACCGTGGAAAAATACCCGGATCGTCTGGTCGGCGAAGCCTTGGCCCAGGAAGCCAATGCCTTGGCCGAACGCAGTGACGCTTGGGTGGCCGGTTCTACGGCTGTTGGATTGAATTACATGGATGACCGAATTGCCGACGACCTGGGTTCGCGTGAGGCCTCTGCTCAAGTCGAAATCACGACTTGGAAATGGGGGCAACGCGATGCCGGTCAGGCGGTAGCGGAACGGGCCGGCGTTGCCGCGCAAAAGCAATCGGCGGCGGTTAAGCTGGAAGTCACGCGCTTGATCAGAGACGCTTTGTGGAATATGGAAATCGCCAATATCGGTTTGCAACAAGCGCAAAATGCCTTGTCGATTTCCGAGCAATTGATGAAGAAAGTCGAGCGCCGGGTGGAATTGGGCGATTTGCCACGTGCGGATTTGTTGCTGGCCAAGGGTGAATATCTGCAAAACCGAGGGTTGGTCACCCAAGCCGAAGCGGAAGTGATGCATAGCCGTAAAGCCTATGCCAGCTTGACTACCTTGTCGCGGGTGCCGGGCAATTATCAGGAAAAACTAAGCGACATTACCTCGGTGAGCGGCAACCATCCGATGCTGGAAGCTATCAACGCCATCATCGACCGGAAACAGGCGGAAATTGAATGGACCAAAACCACTGATCCTATCAATCAACCCAAACTCAGTGTAGGTGCGAAAAGCCAGCGGGATGGCCGCAGCGGGCAAGACATTGAGAGCGTCGGCGTCGGTGTGGTGATGCTATTCGGCGGCGAGGCCTATAACGCGCCGGAAATCGCCAAAGTTAATCTGGAACTGAACAATGCCAAAGCCCAACGCGAGCACCTTTACCGGCAGTTGGAGAAAAATCTGCACGAAGCCGAGCATGCCCTGGAAGTAACGCGGGCGGAACTGGCAATCGCCAACGAGTTGAAACAAATCGCCGAAACCCATCTGAAAATGACCGAAATCAGCTTCTCGGCCGGCGAAATCAACCTGCTGGACCTCTTAAAAATCCAGGCCCGTAGTCTGGAAGCGATTCGCAACGCCAAATTGCAGGAGGTTAAATTACAGCGCAACATTGCTTTCTACAACCAAGCTGTCGGCGTACAGCCATGAGGCGGTTAATCTTCGGCCTGTTTTTGACTCAGGCCTTAAGCGCGTTTGCTCAAGATACCCAGATTAAAATTACCCAGCAGCAGATCGACAATTTGGATATAAAAGTCGCGCCGCTTACCGCCAGCCAGCAGATTCCGTTGTTTTACGCGCCGGGCAAAGTGGTGGTGCCGGCAGATCGGGAGGTATTGATCAGTAGCAGCCAGCCCGGCCTGGTTACCCAATTGCCGGTCAATATCGGCGACAAGATCCATAAAGGCCAACTATTGGCGCAGTTGCACAGCCCGGAACTGGTCGGATTACAGCAAGCATTTTTAACCGCTACCAGTGAACTGAATTTATCCGGCCAAGAGCGCAATCGCGATCAAAAATTATTGCAGGAAGGTGTAATTGCGCAGCGGCGCTGGCAGGAAACCCAAATGCTGCACAGCAGCAAATCGGCCAAGGCCGACGAGGCGCGGCAGTTGTTATTGTTGGCTGGCATGTCGGCCGCCGAGATTAAAAGTTTGGGGCAAAGCCATAAGCTGGACAACCGTTTGACTATTCGCGCACCCATCGATGGGGTGGTATTGGAGCGTGTGGCCAATTTGGGCGCCCGCTTGGATGTGCAGGCACCGCTGTATCGGATTGCCGATTTGTCTGAACTGTGGCTGGAAATCAATATTCCGCAGGAGCGCTTGAGCGGCATCAGGTTAGGCGATTCGGTGCGGCTGAAAGGCAGCGAGACCACTGCCAAAATTAGTCTGCTGGGCCAAAGCGTCAACCGCGACAATCAGACGGTATTGGCCAGGGCGGTGATTGACGGCAAAGCCGAGGGCTTGCGCGTGGGACAGAACGTCAATGTGCAGATCATGCAAAATAGCGCAGAGACCGGCTTCGTCGTACCCAATACCGCCATTGCGCAGAACGAAGGGCACGCCTATGTGTTTGTGCGCAATCAAGACGGTTTTGTGGTGACCGAAGTGACTATTACCGGTAAACAAGAATCCAATTCCTTGATTAGCGGACCGTTGTCCGGCAACGAGCAAATCGCCATAAAAGGCGCGGTGGCCTTGAAAGCCAATTGGTTAGGTTTGGGAGGCGACGAGTAATGGCGGGGTTAATTCGCTTTGCGTTGACCCAGCGGCTACTGATTTTACTCGGCGTATTGTTGCTGGTGGGCGGCGGCTATTATGCCGTTAAACACATTCCTATCGATGCCTTTCCCGAGGTATCGCCGACGCAGGTCAAGATCATCGTCAAGGCCAACGGCATGACGCCGGAAGAAGTGGAAGCCAGAATTACCGCGCCAATTGAAGTTGAGTTACTGGGCATTCCGCATCAAACCATGCTGCGCTCGCTGGCTAAATATGCCATTACCGATATTACGCTGGACTTTGAAGAAGGCACCGATATTTATTGGGCCAGGCAACAAGTCGCGGAACGCTTGAACGCTTTGTGGAGTAATTTGCCGGAGGGTGTGCAGGGCGGTATCGCGCCGATGACCACGCCGCTGGGGGAGATGTTCATGTTCGCCATCGAGGGTGGCGATTTAACGCTGATGCAACGGCGAGAATTACTGGATTGGACCATCCGCCCTGCTCTGCGTACCGTCAGCGGCGTGGCGGATGTGAATGCGCTGGGCGGGCTGGTACGCAGCTTTGAAGTGGTGCCCGACAATATTCGCATGGCGTCTCGCAATATCGATACCGAGCAATTAAAAGCGGCTTTGCAAAATAATAACCGCAACGACGGTGCCGGTCGGTTGAGCGAAGGCGAGGAAGCGTTGATTGTGCGCGCCGAAGGCCGTATCAAGAATGAGCAGGATGTGAAAGCCATTGTGGTGGCGCAACACGAAGGCCTGCCGACACGAGTGGACGATATAGCCGAGGTCAGAATCGGCGCGTTGACACGTTATGGCGCGGTCAGCAAGGACGGTGACGGTGAAGCCGTGACAGCGGTCGTGCTCAGTTTGCGCGGCGCCAATGCTCGGCAAACTATCGAGCAACTGGAAAGCAAGATGGCGGAATTGCAACCAAGCTTGCCGGAAGGCGTGCGCCTGAATGTGTTCTACAACCGGGGGGTGTTGGTGGGCAAGGCGGTGAACACCGTTTCCAAAGCCCTGCTGGAAGCCATTGTTTTGGTAGTGGTGCTGCTGATTCTGTTTTTAGGTGATTTGCGCGCGGCTTTGACCGTCGCATTGGCTTTGCCGTTGGCGGCGCTGGTGACCTTCATCCTGATGCACGCTTTCGGTATGTCCGCCAACTTGATGAGTCTGGGCGGTCTGGCTATCGCCATCGGGATGTTGGTGGATGGTGCGGTGGTGGTCGTGGAAAACGTGATTACGCAACTGGCCGATCATCAAAAGGCCGAGAGGTTGCCGCGCCTGCATCTGATTTATCGCGCTACCCGCGAAGTAGCGGTGCCGGTGACGTCGGGCATCTTGATCATTGTCATCGTGTTCTTACCGCTGCTGACCTTGCAGGGACTGGAAGGCAAGTTGTTCGGGCCGGTGGCGATGACTATCGTGTTTGCCTTAACGGGCTCCTTGATTTTGTCATTGACGGTGATTCCGGTACTGGCATCGCTGTTGCTAAAACAGGTGTCGCATGAGGAGCCATGGTTGCCGCGCAAACTGTTGCATTGGTATCAGCCTATTCTGGCCTGGTGCCTGACTAACAGCAAAAAAGTCTTTATCGGTGCTGGTGCGATGTTGGCGGCAAGCGTATTGGTCTTCACCCAGATCGGCAGTACTTTCATGCCGACGATGGATGAAGGTGACATCATCGTGCAGTTGGAAAAATTGCCGTCTATTACCTTGCTGGATTCGGTGGCCTTGGATGGCCGGGTGCAGAAAAACATCCTCGAGCATATCCCGGAAGTGCAGACCGTGGTGTCCAGGGTGGGTACCGACGAATTGGGCCTGGACCCGATGAGCTTGAACGATACCGACACGTTTCTGATCCTGAAACCTAAAGCGGAATGGCGGATGGAAACCAAGGAAGAGTTGATCGAAGAAATCCGCAAGATTATGGATCACACCCCGGGCATAGCCTTTGGTTTTACTCAGCCTATCGAGATGCGGGTTTCGGAGATGCTAACGGGAACGCGCGGTGACGTGGCGATCAAATTATTCGGCCCCGAGCTGGATACTTTAAATCATAAAGCCGAGCAAATCGAAGCGGTGCTGAAGACCATCCCCGGTGCCAGTGATGTATTTACCCGTAAAAATGAAGGCATGCAGTTTCTGCAGTTGAGCATTGATAGAGAAGCTGCCGGCCGGTTCGGGTTGGATAGCAATATCATAGAAGATATGTTGCGCGCGCAGATTGAAGGCGTGCAACTGGGTATTGTCCAAGAGGGGGTGAAACGCACGCCTTTGTTGCTGCGCGGCGACAGTAACACCGCCAACTTCGAGAATTTACAAATCAGTTTGCCGAATGGCGATCATGTGCCGATTACCGCAGTGGCGAAAATTCAAGCGGTGGAAGGCGTGGTGTCGATAGACCGGGAAAAGGGTCAGCGCTTCGTGGTAATCCGCTGTAATGTTGAGGGCCGCGATTTGGTTGGTTTTGTTGACGAGGCGCGCAAGGCAGTGGCCGAGCGTGTTCAATTACCCAGCGGTTTTCATGTGGCGTTCGGCGGTCAGTTTGAAAATCAACAACGCGCTTCAGCGCGTCTTTCTCTAGTGATTCCATTATCTTTAGGTTTGATATTTTTGTTGCTGTTTTCCACCTTCGGCTCGGTGCGGCAGGCGGTGCTGGTGCTGTCCAATATCCCGCTGGCCATGATAGGTGGGGTGTTCGCGCTGTGGTTGTCCGGTGAATATCTGTCGGTGCCGGCTTCAGTGGGTTTCATCGCTCTGCTCGGCATTGCGGTATTGAATGGGGTGGTGATGGTCAGCTATTTTAATCAGCTGTGCGCGACCGGTATGGAATTGTCGCGGGTGGTGATTATCGGTTCAGGGCGGCGGTTGCGGCCGGTACTGATGACGGCCAGCATCGCCGCCTTCGGCTTGATTCCGTTATTGTTTGCGTCGGGCCCCGGCTCGGAAATTCAACGGCCATTGGCTATTGTGGTTACCGGCGGTCTATTGTCATCAACCTTGTTAACACTGATTTTGCTGCCGATACTTTACCAACTGTTTGGCCGCCACCCGGAGCGTTGCTGATGAGTCACGAAGCGTTTTTATTAACTGTCAATGCGCCTCCCAGTCTGGAGGAAGCGCTGGTCGATTGTTTGCTGTCATTGGAATGGTCGCAGGGTTTCACCAGTTTTCCGGCCAATGTTCACGATCACAATCAGCAGGGTTTGTCGCTGGCAGAGCAGGTTGCCGGACATCAACGCAAAATTCGTTTTCAAATGTATGTCGAAAGACAAAACATTTCTGCATTATTGACTAAGCTAAAGGCGGATTTTACCGGTTCCGGCCTGCATTATTGGCTGGTACCGGCTATCGAACAAGGCATCATCTAAGCATAAAGCATGCAGAAAGCGACTGGGGATGCTACAGTTCGGACGAACAGCGGTTAAACATTTTTGAATGAGCTATTTTCCTTGCCACACATAGCCCTATGAATATCTTTTTGCGTCGCATTCCTGCTAATACCAGGCATACTGAAATTTCCGAATTTGTGGCCCCTGCTTTGAAACGCGGCTTGTTCAGAAAATCCGGCCGTATAGTCGATGTGCAGATTCTGGCCTTACAGGATACCCGCATAGGCACTATCGAATATCACGGTGTGGTAACGCTGGATTCTGAGCTTTCCGTGCAAAGAGTTGTTAAAGGTTTAAAAAATCGGCGGTTTAACGGCAGAATGGTGGTGGTTAGGCCTTATTATCATCGCAGTTGGTACAACGACCCCCGCCAAAATCAGATGCCTGTGTCTGCGGATATTATCGAAAAGCGCAAGGGTGATCGCAGGCGCGGTAAGTATCTGCAAGTGATCAAAAATGCGTCTGATCGTTTTAACAGTGAAGATGATTTTTTTCGAACCGTGCATCATCAACAGTTCTCCATTTCATTTATCGTGCCGCCTGTCATGGAGGGGCCGATGATGGAGTGCCTGACCAGCTTTGAGGAAGAACTGCTTAATAGTGATACCGGCGAACACAAAATCACCAAATTTCTCACCGAAGCCGATGACGCCGATCAGCAAACCGCGCGCTTTCAGATTTACGCCGAGAAAATGGCTATTTCTGCCTTGCTGGAAAAATTGAAGTCCGAATTTGCCGGGTCCGGTATCCATTACTGGATCATGCCGGTGGTCGAGAAGGGCGAAATTTAGCGCTTAATAATGCAAGCAAGCGCTAGGATGGTCGAGTATGGTGCAAGTATTAAGCGAATGGTCTGAAGCCATACCTGTAATTGCTGCGAATTGTCTAATAACCGACCACGTTACCGCTATCATTGATACCGGTGGCGCTGACCTAAACCCTAGTAGAGGCCAGCCCTGTTGACGCGATGCTCGCAATGGCAAAGGCAGCGCCTAAGCGGCGCTTTTTTTTGTATTTGGAATTCATGAATATCTACCTTTTTTAGGAAGAACTGAAAAGAGATTTTCAATTTTCTTTGGGTGATATAGTTAAGTTTTTTAAGGCAATTCCACTTTTTCAGATTATCCGTGCCGTACCGGTATATTTGCGTACAGCAACGACGAGGACGCAGTTAAGCTTTGGGGGCGCCCAACCCGTAACCTTAACGCGCAAAACCAAAGCCGTTCCGCCGAACAAGACTACTGAACACTCACCCTCCCCGCCAAACTATTCCCTTGCACCGCCTCGTTATACATATCAAACCCGCTAGCAGGGGGGATCGACGCACTACCGGCTCTGGCGACTCGCCAAACTTGATACAAGGTCAATTCGCCGCCGGTTTGGAGCTTGGCGACGCGGATGATGCGGTCCGGGTAGCGTTGGGTTTCCTTGATGCTGGCCCAATAGCTGTCGTCCTTGGCTTGGATTTTGGCGTCGGCCAAATAGGTTTCGTCGTTTTCCTGGCCTTCCGCCAAGCTGGGGATGCCGTCGTCGATGACCACATACTCGCTGCCGGGTACCGGCCGGCCGGCGTCGGCGTTGCGCTTTACCCGCACTTCGCTGACCACCACATCGCCGGTTTGCAAAGCCTGGCTCATATTGATCAACTCGCTGCCTTTGGCGGTGATGCGGCGGAAGCAGCGTTGTACCTCCAGACCGGCGGCGCGGGCGGCGACGGCTGGATACGGCACCTCGACAGCGATAGTGGCACTGGCGATTTCGTCGGCATTCAGCTCGGCCAGATGAAGTTCGCTCAAGTCGGGGCTATCGCCAAACTGGTTGAAATTGGTCAGATAGCCGCCGGGGATGCGTTCCAATTTGCCCAACTCAAAACCGTTTTTGGTTGTAGCGGTGATGGTTCGGGCATTCTGCTTGGCCGCAGCCGCCGCTTCCTTAGTTAACAATTCCCGGCTGTTGAAGATCACCTGCGCGGTATCGTATGTCGATTGCCAATAGCCGTTTTTCTGAGTTTGCAACAGCAAGCGTTTCAGCTTGGTTTCCAGTGCAGGCGGCAGCGCCTGCGCTTCATTTAACGCGCCCAGGCCGGCAGAGATCAGGCTGGGTACGCCAAAGCCAAAGCCCAAACTGTTATACAACTCGCCGCGCTGATGCTGATAACCCGCCGGGTCAAACGCATCCAGCGCAAGTTGTAAGCGTTTGACTAAATCGTTTTTCAGCTGCGGCCGGTCTTTGAACTGGTGGTTGAAACTGTGCCAGTTTTGATTCTCGTAAGCCTTGACGATGCGCAACGCGGCGACCAACTCGTCGGCTCCAGCCTTAGAATTGGCAAGCACTTTTTCGACAAAATCGGCCTGCTGTTGCCAAGGCGCGTTGTAGGCATAGCCAACCGTCGCGAAGCCGCTCAACACAAAGCCATTTGCTATCGTATTGCCCTCGGTATGATTGTTCAGCCAGTCCATACCCTTGAAATAGGCGTTATTCACGCCTTCCACTTGCAAGTCGTTAGCGTATTTTAAGGCTTGCATCGCAATCAAGGTCACTGGCACGCTGGCTTCGCTATCGCTTGACCACAAGGCAAAACCGCCATCGGTTTTCTGGTTTTGAATCAGTTTACGAATGCCCAGCGCCGCGTTCTGTTTGGCGTGTTGCAAAGTCTTTTCCAGCGGGCCCAATTGCTCGGGTTTCAGGCCGGCGCGTTCGATCAAATCGATTAACACCAGATTCGGTACGGTGCTGTGCGCCAGTTGCTCGGTGCAACCGTAAGGGTATTGCACCAGCATGGCCGCTGCTTGCAGCGCGGCACCCAGCAGGCCGGAATTGACTCGCACCGTCACTTGCCGAGGTTCGGCCTGCGCGGGCAAGTCGGTACGCAGCAGATTGTCCTGCTGAACGCTGCTAAACACCTGTGGCAGCGCGGCGGCTTTTAATGGAATCTCGAATTCCTCGGCACCGCCCACCCGCACGCCGGCCGGCGCAGTCAACGCCACCTTAAGCGCCGGTGTACCTTGCCGGGCGTTGGCGCTCAAGCGTAACGGCCACAATTGCTCGGCTTTCGCAGCCAATTCGGCTTGGGGAGAAGTCTCGCCGTTTTGCAAAGGCAAGCTGTCCGGCAAACTGATGCTACCGGCCAGTTTCACCGGCTGGGCCAAGTGATTGGTCAGTTTCACCGCTACGTCCACTTCGTCGCCTTGCCGCAAGAATTGCGGGCCGACCATGTCCACCGCCACATCGGTGATGCTACGGAATTGGCCGGTGGTTTCGCCGATGCGGCCGTCCTTGTCGCTGGCAACCGCCGTGACCAGCCATTCGGTGATGTTGGCCGGCATGTCTACATCAATCGTCGCATTACCTTTGGCGTCGGTAATCACGTGCGGAAACCAGCCGGCTGTGTCGCGCATGGCTTTTTTCGCCAACTTGCTTTGGCTCTTCAAGGCGCTGAGCGAGAAATTCGGTTTACGCAGCAAATCCGCGTAACCGTAGCCTTGCAGATCGTCGGAATAGAAAGTCGCTAAATTGCTGCGTTGCAGCGGATAGAAAAAGTCGAAAATGCCGGGCCGGAATTCGGCTTGCACCGCATACACGGCGCGGTCGACAATGGACACCGCGACTTCGGTATTCGCCGCCGGACTGCCATCCGCGCGTTTGACTTGCAGCTTGATTTGGGTGGGTTTCAGCGGCTCGGTTTCGGCTTTTTCCGGCTCGATGGTGATCTGCAAACGCTTTTCCCAGGGTACGATTCTAAAGCCCAGGGTTTGTTCCTTGTACTTGCCGCCAGCTACCGGCACGGTCACGGTGTGGTAAAAGCCGGTGCCATATTCTGGCTTGGCGGTCACTTCAAACCAGCGGCTGCGGCCTTGAGCTGACGCGCTGCGGCTATCGAACAAACGCGCGCCGGCCACGGTTTCCCAAATCGCGCCGCTTTCGTTCTTGCCCCAGGCCTTGGGCAACAAGGCAAACACCTTGGCTTGTTCGCCGGGGCTGAGGATGGTGGTGGGCGTGTACAGTTCCAGTTCCGGATTATCAGCCACCGCTTCGCCACCGCTGCCGGCGACGATCAAGGTGCTGGGTTGAGAACTGGCCGGATGGTTTAAATTGCGGCCATCCAGGCTTTCCAAACGGGCGACGGCGGTGAGCCGGCCAAATTCTTTCAAGGCCGGGATGGTCAGTTTTTGCTGACCGCGCTCGTCGGTCGCGAAATCCAGTTTCACCAGGCTGCGTTTGCTGCTACCGGGCTGTTCCAGCATCACATCGACCACGCCGCCGGCCTTGGCAGCCGGCTTGCCGTCGGCATAGCTGGATTGCAACAGCAATTGCAAATCCTGATCGCCGACAGCCGCGACGGTTTTATTAAAACGCACAGCCGGCTGCGCCTCAGACAAGGTGGCGTAAATGCTGTCGGTCAAAATCGCATTGCCGCCGGCCGCATCTTGGGCGCGCACCATCAAGGAATAAATCCATTCCTGATCAGGCGTTTCTTTGTCCGAGGCGGGCACGGTGAATTCAAAACTGCCGTCGCCGCTTTCATCCAGCTTGGCGGCGGTTTCCCAAGGATTGCTGGCATCGACGGCCTGACGTTCTTCGATGGAGCTGTACAAGCGTTGGGGCTGGGTCAACGGCGCGGCGGATTTCACCTGGCCGAAATAATCGTTACCGGCAGCTAAACCCGCGCCAGCTTCGGTCACAAATTGCGGGGCTTCGAACTTTTTCCGGTACAGAAACACTTCGAATTTGACGTTCTGCGGTACACCGCCGCTGTAGCGTTTGGCGCGGAATTTTAGTTTAAACGGTTGACCTGCTTGCACCACCGGACTCCGATCCAGCCATTCCAGGTAAAACGTGGGTTTAATGTAATCGCGCACCCGGAACTCGCCGCCATAAGCTTTATGGTCGATTTCCGCTAGCAAGCGATACAAACCAGGCGTCTGACTGGGATCGAGATCGAAACTGCCGGAAAACGAACCGAAATCGGTAAGCTGGGTTTGGCCTTGCAAACCGGTGGCGTTGCCGTCGGCGCGAATCAGCGACACATCGGTTTGCTTGGATTGAAAGGCCGGAATCCGCAACTGGCCGTCCTGCAAATTGCGCACGATACCTTTGTAATAAAAAGTCTCGCCGGGCTTGAAGATCGGCCGGTCGGTCATCACGAATACCGCGTCGTCCTTGGCTTGCGTCGGCAAAAAGTCTGTGGCGGTCAACGCGGTGCGTGCCGCATCGCCGGGTTTGGCAGCCGGCGCATCGACACGTACCAGCAATTTGCCGTCCAACACGCCGTCGGGATTATTAAAGCTCAGCTCGCCGGCGGCGTTGGTACTGGCCGGTAAGGTTTGCCAACGGCCGCGACCGTCGCGATAACTGACTTTGGCACCAGCCAACGGTTGCAAGTCGCGATTCATGGCCCGCACCAACAACTGCTCGCTGGATTGCTTGACCTGCACCGCCAGACTGCTGACCTGAATTAGGCACTGCGCTTCGTTCTTGCCTTGCACCGCTTGCAGCAAATAGATGCCGTCCGGCAACGGATCAAGCGCAATCTGCCGAACTTTATAACGATGCTCGCTCCAGGTGTCTTCGTTAAACCACCAACCCAAATCATGGGTTTGCTGGCCGTTGCGCAGTAGATCCAGATAGTTTTCCTTCACGACGCTAAACCCTTTCGGCGGCGCGACTAAAACCTGCTGCGGCACCGACACCAACGGTTTTTCGGTGACAGTCAGCACCGAGCCGCTGAAGTTGGATTCTTTTAAAGACTTGCGAAACTCCACATCCAGCATGCCGCGCAGCAGCTTCAAGGGCGATTGCGCATTGTTCAGACCCTTGGCGAAGTAATGGCCGGGATTAAGCTCGCTAACCGGCTGCTCGTAACTGCGGCTGACGTTGAACTGGCCATCCAGGAAGGTTTCCAGATTATTGGCTTTCAGCACCCGGATTAGCATGGGCTGGTCGGTGAGGGTGTAGTCCAGGCGTATGTTGGGGGTTTCGGTGTTGGTGAAGCTGCGTTCGGCGGTTAAATAAAATGGGCTGCCGGCGGTTGCGCTTATCGGTACCAGTAATGCCGTTAGTAAAATTAGCTGACTGATGATTGCTAACAGACTGTTTGGAATTGGTGTCGCTGTCGCGACGGATGTTTTGGCGTCGGTTCTCGGACCGACAGCCGAGATACTTTCTTTTGCATCGCCAAAAGAAAGTATCCAAAGAAAAGGCGACCCGGATGTCGCTTGTTTCCTGCGCGCCGAAGGCTTGGAACGGGGTTTTCCGAAGGGGCTTCCCAGCCCCTGCGGAAAACGCGATGCATCCCTGCATCGCCCCTGCCGGGCTGATCCGTTCCAAGCCTCCGGTGCTCGGCGCGGCATACGGGACAGAAATCTGGCACTTACATCAGCAAACTGAACTAACATTGGATTTCCTGTTGAAATATAGAAAAGATTTATGGACCACCTGCATAGCCCGATAACTGATTTTCTTCGCGGCCCATTACTGTCAACTCCGCAAGGTTGGGTCGTTATTGGTTTTTCAGCTATTTATCTAATTTTCGGTTTTCTCATTTTATGGATTGGTCTTCCGCAAATATTTAGCTTAAAAACAGATGTGTTAGCGACTATTTGTTTTCTGTGGCCCGGCATTTTGTTTTTATATTTCGTTCGGGTGAGCAGCCCATCGTTTTTTCCTTCATTTTTAGAAGCCGCTTGGTTATGCGTCTACGCTATCGCTCCCATCGGTTTTTGGCTTTATAACAATTGGCATTCAATTTTTTCTTGAAAACGCATGGCAGCCAGTGGTTTTGTCCCGTATGCCGCGCCGAGCACCGAAGCTTTTGCCGAGATCAGCCCGATAGGGGAGCGGCAGGGATGCCGCTCGTTTTCGGAGGGGCTGGGAAGCCCCTTCCGAAAACCCTCGGCAAAAGCTTTTGCGCGCAGGATCAAAGCGGCATCCGGGTGGCTTTTTCTTTGGGTACTTTCTTTTGGCCAAGCAAAAGAAAGTACCTCGGCTGTCGGTCCGAGAACCGACATTAAATAAACCGTCGCGCTAGCGACACCTTCTAAGAGAGAAAATGAAACCAAGTTTTGAATCGCCTCACCCCAACCCTCTCCATCAGGAGAGGGAGTTGAGTCGTCAGCATTCAAAAAGCCAGTGGCAACGACAAAGGAAATCCCAACCACCACCAATAACAAACCAAAAAGCGAATTCAAAATAATCATTTCCCACCTTCTTGAGCTACCAACCTACCTTCCAAAGCAGCACCAGAACCTCCCTCAACCCTCCCCGCATAACTCAAAATCGGCAAACCGTAAAACAACTTATCCCCCTCCTGCCGCATCGCGGCTTTGGCGGCTTCATAGTCTTGCTGCCAGCGCGGGGCAAACTCGTTGGCTTCCTGCGCGTTACCCGCACCGCCTGCTAGGAATAGTTCTCGTACCGCGGCGCCAGGATTAACAAAAGCGGTTAGTTGCGCTGCTTGCCAGCGTTGTTTTTCGATGCCGCGTTGCCAATCCAATGGGCTCAAGGACTGTTTGTTGCAAGCATCCTTCATCCGGGTCAACAGACTTTCCGAACTCGCGGCCAGGAACAAACTGCCGCCGGCACATTCCGCGCCCAAATCCGGATTTTTCAGATATTGCGCATAAACGGCGCTGGCTTGCGGTTGCTGGGGATTGGCGACGATGATGCCGACCGCGCCGGTCGGGCTGTCGGCGGTGAAATCCCAAACCAAGCCTACACCAGCCGGTTCGGGGTCAGGCGGGTTGGTCGACGGGCCGTTTGCAGCCAGTGTTTGCCAGTCTTCTGCGGTTAAATCCGGCGATAACGCTAGGCTGGTGGCGATGCCGGCAAAAGCGTCATGCGGGATGCTGGCTAAAACGCCTTCGAATAATTGCCCGTGCAATTGGCTTTGCCAAGCCGCCGCTGGCAGATTCAACGTACCCAGTTGACCGTCTTTCAACGCAAAATCCCATTGCAGCGGATACGTCGGCGAGCCGGTCAGCACCGGCAGCAAATTATCGATAAAAGCTTCGCTACGTAAGGTCAAACTCAGCGGCGCATCGCTGCGGCGGCTTTGCGGGGCGATGCTGTCGATCACGTTCAATAACGCTTCCAGACTTTGCGCCAGATAAATCCGCTCGCGGAATTGGGTGAAAAACAGCTTTTGCAAACCGATGCGGGTTTCCAGGATCGGTTCCGGCAGTTTGTTGAGGCGGTAACCACTGCTGGCCAACACGCCGGCCAAGGCCGGCATGGCTTGATCGGCAAACTGGCTATCGCTACGCGAATAACTGATCACCCAACCCTGGCTGGCATGGGCCATGTCGTAATGCAGCTCAGCATTGGCGGTGACAGCGTCGCGCAGCAGTTGCGTCAGAAACTCGCCTTGCAGGCCTTCCAGATTGAGTTGCTCGGCTTTGACTTTCAGGCTTTGCAATAACCCAAAAAACAAACCTTGTACGAAGCGATTGCCGAGCAAGCTTTGCACTTGTGGCTGCGCATCCCACCAGTTTAAAAACGCTTCGCCCTGATTGAAGTTAAGGGTAAAGGCCACCGGATGTTTTTTCACATACCAGGTCGCCTGTTTTGGGCAGTCGGCGGGACGCTGTACCGTGACATCCATGGTGGTGCCCGAGCCGACATCGCCGCCAGTCAAGGCGGGACAGTGATCGTCGCCAGCCGGCACTACATCGTTGCTGCCGACCAACGACGTACTGGCGTCCAAATCCTGATTGGCGGCATCGCGCAATTTCACAGTCAAGTCCAGTAACGGCAGCCCGCTACGCATCAAGCGGCTTAAGGGTTGTCGGGCATAATCCTGATAGCCGACCACCGCGCTGGTAACGGTCAGCACCGCAGCCGAAGCTATCGCGGTCAGGCGTTTTGCGGGGCTAAGCGGTTCCATTCGTACACTCCAAGGAAATAAGGGTTTTCCGGGCGGGGGACCCACACCGGATCGGGCGATTGCAATAACTCGGCGACGCTGACCACGCGCACCTGGGCGTCGCCGCCCTGTGCGCCGTTGTGGTACACCACCAGATTCTGCGGATGGCCGGCGGCGAATAGCATCAGGTGGTAGGGTTCGTCATTAATTAATGGCTTTTGGTATACCAGCAAATCGCCGCTTTTTGCTGTTGCCAGATCGCGGGATTTCAAGCGAAAGTTGTAGCCGATTAGAGTTTCAGCGTCGGCAAAATGGCCGTAGCGCGCTTGACCGTTGTTGAGACCGGTTTGCCAGATTTGCGGATAGTCGGGGATGGCTTTACGGGCCTGTTCGGACAAGGGCGGCAGCATCAGCTTGGCTGGTACCCCAAGCTTGGCGGTGCGTTTGGCGTCGCGCGGTTCCAAAGCGGTGCGGTAAGCAAAACGTACCAGACCGGCGCAATCGCGCTGTTTGGGTTCCCAGAGTGGGCTGAGTTTACGGGCTTGTAGCAGGGCAACATCGGTGACGACTTGGCGTAGCGCGTCGGCGTCTTGCGGCGGCAGGTAGCCCAATTCTTCCGCACTGTCCTCTGCTTCGCCTTCGCGCTTGGGCTCGTGTTTGATGTATTCCTTTACTTCTATCGGCATGTCTCGCTCGGCATCCTGCCCCGGCACATAGATTTTCGCCGGCTGGCGGTTGCCTTGGATCACCACATAAGCCAGGGTTTTGGTTTCGCCGGGTCGGGCTAGCGGTTTTTGCACGCGGCGCCGACTTTCGCTGGGTAAGCCTTCGTCAAGGATGATGTCGAGATTTGCCAGCGTATGTTGCACTGCGCCGCCCGGCCAGTAGTTGGTGTCGATGCGGAACACACCGAGCGGCGGGGCCGGATGTACATATAAATAGGGGCCGTAGCCGGCCTGGTCGAAGTTGTCGCCGTTTTGGTTTAGGAAAAAGATACCGCCGCTGTTGGAATTAGTGTCGGCCCAATACACATGGCTGTTGTCCGGCTCGTAGATATGCAAATCGGTGTAGACACCGTCGCTGTCGCTGGTCAACACCACTTTCAGGCCTATCGAAGCAATCACCGCATCGACGGTAGTTGAGGCTTTGGCGACGCCGGCGCTGTTGGCGCATTCGGCGATGACGGTATTTTTGCCCTTGGCGGCCGGAAAAGCGCGGGAGAAACTGCCATTGGCATTGCGCACGTAGTAACGGACGCCGTTGATATTGACGACTATCGGATCGGCGGCTGGGTCGGAACAGGTGCCGGCTACCGTGATCTGCAGACCGCTGGTCCAACCGCCAGCCGGCTTGCTTAGTGTCAGTGTTGGCGCTGTGGCCGGCCCGGTAGGGACTGGATGTTGTTGGCCGCGTCGGGCCAGAATATCGGGATCGTCGCTAGGCGCCGCGGCGCCTTGAGTCGATAAAGCCAACAGCACGGCGGTAATGCCGCCCAGCCGGCGGGCATCGAACAAGTGAGGTTTCCGCATCCAGGCCTCCATCGGGCTATGGGATGTAATCAGTGCTGGAAATGTAGCAAGCAAATAGGCTAACGGCAAATCTAACTGCCGGTTGTTCCGCATAACGTAGACAGAACAGATTTTTTGGCGCAAAAAAAATCCCTCGTTCCGTCTGGAGCGAGGGATATTCTTAGTCAAGCGATAAATGGCAAAAGGCGGGTAGCCGATAAGCGCCTGCTATTCGCCGGATATTCCGTGATCGGAATTAAACTGAAGTCCGACGGCGTTGCAAGCCCAAAAAGCCAACCAAACCGCTCAAGAACATCCAGGCCGCTGCAGGCAGGGGAACCGGAGAACCTAAGCCGCCGCCACCAGCCGTATCACCGCTGCTAACAAAAGAATCGCTTTTTCCATCCGCACCAATTGATCTGACATGTAAGCCGATACGCAACAAGTCGTCTTGCAAACCGCGCCCAAGGTCCAAAAAGCTAACGCCAGTCTGCAAGGCTATGCGAATACCCAACAAATCGTTACTGGCGTTGATCCCTTTATTGGGATTGCCTGGATTAACATCGGCACCAAAACCGGAAGTTGCAACAAAAGGGTTAGCCAGTGTGTTGCCGGCTGGCAGATCACTTGGGTTCAAGGTATTTCCGAAATCGGTAGTGCCACCAAGCTGTAGAAAAGGAGCATATTGAGACAGCAGAAAATTGCTGTCATCAAAATAGATTTCGGCAATATTGGAAGCAGTGCCAACCGCATTTTTAAAGGTGAATATCACGTCATTGGCGCCGATACTCTGATTCAAAATTGAAAAAGCATCGGCTTGATTGAATACCTCAACGCTTAATTGGCTCGCCACGTTTTGGCTACTATTACTGGTAACACGCGTAAAACCCAGGCTTATGGGTGACGCAAAAACTTGGGTGCTGGATATCAGCAATACTCCGGCAGCTACAAACGATTTGCTTAAAAGGAACGATTTCATTGCAAGGCTCTCATGATTTTAAATTCGATGCCTTATTCTATAGACTCAGAAATTGACTCACAACCCTCCCAAAAGGGCAGTAACCACGGATTAAATTATTCCAGCGTCCCCTGCAAACGGGTAATCCAAGCGTCTTTCGCATTCGGATCGACATGAAACGCCAGCGCCACCGGTTTGTGAAGCAGGCCGTCCTCGCCGGAGGCGTTGGGGTTGAGCTGGCGTTTTTCCACAAAATCGATCAAGCGCCGCAGATGGTAAACCAGTAATACCCGGTTGCCTTCGCTGCCTTTGTAGATTAAATAGCCGACGTTGTCTTCGCTCAAGTCCGGGTTCCGGGCGATCAGCGCGGTCAATCGGGTTTCGCAATCGCCGGCCAGGCTTTTCAATACCGAATCTGGATGCCGGCGGATAAACTCAAGTAGATGCCCGACCAAGTGGCCGGCCAACTGTTGCTGTTGCAATTGCTCCAGTTCGGCATCGCTAAGCAAGACACTTTCCGCCACCAAATAATGCTTATCCCGCTCACCATCGTTGGCAAACAGCGAAATTTTTGCCAGCGCTGTGTCTTCAAGGGCATTTAGAAACTCTTGCGGCGAACGAATGTGTTTATCGATGGTGACCACCCAGGGCAAGGCGCGACCTGTCGCTTCAAAGCGCGATTTGACACTGCCGATCACGCCGGAGCGCGATAACTCCAGTTCCCGCCCGACCGGCTTCACCAGAAATGCATCGACGGCGGCAATCTGGGTGCGAAAGCCGGCGGCCTGGAAGTGTTTGATGGCGGTCGAATAGCGCGGATGATAGGGAATGCCGGTGCCGTCGTACAGAATATTGATCCGCTGTTCGCGCGCCCGTTGCGCTACCAGGTCGCGCAGCCGGTTGGCGAACGGTTCGACGTACACGTAGTCGTCGCTATGGTGATTGGCGGCGGTCAGCAAGCGGTACAAATCGCTGAGCTTTCTAAATTCGTCCAGGGAGGCGATCACAAAATTGTCGCCGCACAGCGCCGTGGCGATTTCCTCGACCGCTGTTTTGCCTGCACCGGCGCCGCCCATGCTCATCAGAAAATGCGGTTGGTCCACCGGGGTTTTACCGGCAAAAATCGCGTCCCTGGCCGCGATCAAAATGCGGGTGATCTTGGCTAAACGCTCGTAGGCAATTTCCACGGTGCGCCGTAAGCGCACTTCGTTACGGGCGGCGACCAGCATTTTTTGTTTTAAGGCTTCGTTGTCCGCCAATAAAAATAGATTGGCTTGCTCGCCGGCGCACTGCTTCAGTAAATCCATCAATTCGGCTTGGCTGGGGGAGCGCAAGCCGGTGAGCATATTCACGTCCAAGCAAAACAGCGGCGCAACGCCGTCTTCACGAATCGGGATGGCATCGATCTCGAATTTGCCGGGGGCGCGCAAATCTTCGGTGCCCGGCAAATAGCCGATGATGTGCTCGGACACGCTCAAAGGGTTGTCGGCAAAATGCTGGCCGGCGATCAGTTGTTCGGCGCTAATGCTACTTAGCGGCACCAAACCGCCCGTCACGGTGATCAGGCATTCGATGCCGTCGCTGGTGGTATGCGACAGAAACGGAATCCCTAATAGAAAGCGTTTGTTCTCCGGCCATTTGCCGTAGCGGTTGGCTTGGTTGTGCAGGCTTTTAATCCGCCTGGGATCAAGGGCGTGCGTAAAGGCGCGGCTCAGCGCCCGGTGTTGACTATTATGATCGTGCAGCACCAAAGCGTCTTCGGCAGTTAGGCGGCGAAAATCGATGCCTTGTTCGTAGACGGCCTTGAAGGCCGGCAGGTTACCCAGCGCGGTAATGAAAAAATCCAGCGTCATCCGATTGCCGTAGCCATAAGGCCGAATGATCCGTAAGGAATGATAAAAGCTGGCCAGTCGCTCGGCGATGTCCTCGCTATGAATCACAAAGCCATTGTTATCGAAAATCGCCGTATCGGCATTGCTGTCCCCATCCAACACCAAGCGCTCAATGGCGACGCGAAACTGTTTGCGTTTATCGGCATCCGGCATCGTGCCGGGGCGGTGGGTGACGGTGGGCTGCTCCTTCCAATCGCTAAACATTTCGCGATGAATGCGCGAGTACAAGCCGGTCATGTAAGTGACTCGCTTGGTCTGGTCGTGCGAGACGGTGATTTCCAGCTCTTGCAACAAGGTCGACAACAGTCCGGCGCCTTGGGCAATAGCCAGTGCAGTACGCAGGCGTTTTAGCGGCCTGTAACCCGGAAGATTCCGGCTGGGGTTTTGCATAATCCACCCTCTTATTTTTTTATAGTTATTATTTTCTGGGGCTGATCTTAACCGGTTATTGGCGGAGAAGGAATATTGGCTGAATGTCTTGCAACGGAAAACTACTATTATTGGCGGTTGAGTAAGTCGGTATGGCATTCCGGCTTGTGAGGACGCTAGTGGGGATCCAGAGCGCACAGATTCCGCTTGCCTGGAGCGATGTTAGCAGGCTTGAGCGGGATTCTTTAAAGCCCCCTTGGCGCCTGTCTAGCGAGTACTTTTCAGGTACAATAAACTCATTTTTTATCTATCAAGTGGCTCCCGACGTGTCGATTAGCAAAAACGATGTCTCTACTTTTCAGGGCCTGATTCTGACCTTACAGGAATACTGGTCGAATCAGGGTTGTGTGTTGTTGCAGCCTTTGGATCAGGAAGTCGGTGCCGGCACTTTCCACCCAGCCACTTTCTTGCGCGCCATCGGTCCGGAGCCTTGGAACAGCGCTTACGTGCAACCTTCGCGGCGCCCGACAGACGGCCGTTTCGGGGAAAATCCCAACCGCTTGCAGCATTATTATCAGTTTCAGGTAATCATGAAGCCGTCGCCGGACAATATTCAGGAGTTGTACCTGGGATCATTGCGGCATCTGGGCCTGGATTTGCTGGAACACGACATCCGTTTTGTGGAAGACAACTGGGAGTCGCCAACGCTAGGTGCTTGGGGCTTGGGTTGGGAAGTGTGGTTGAACGGCATGGAAGTCACCCAATTTACCTACTTTCAACAAGTCGGCGGCCTGGAATGTCGGCCGGTAAGCGGTGAAATTACTTACGGCCTGGAACGGATTGCGATGTATCTACAAGGCGTCGAAAGCGTCTACGATTTGGTCTGGACCCGCGGTCCGCAAGGCGTGGTCACCTATGGCGACGTGTTCCACCAAAACGAAGTCGAGATGTCCGAGTTCAACTTCGAGCACGCCAATGTCGAATTCTTGTTCCAATGCTTCGATACCTACGAGCGTGAATGCCTGATGCTGCTGGAGAAAAACCTGCCGCTGCCGGCTTACGAAATGGTCTTAAAAGCCTCCCACTCCTTTAATCTACTCGATGCTCGCCACGCCATTTCAGTTACCGAGCGGCAACGCTACATCTTACGGGTACGCAACATGGCCAAGTCGGTCGCCGAAGCCTATTACAACCGCCGGGAAGCGCTAGGCTTTCCGATTCTCGCCAGACAGGGAGCGTGACATGACCGAGACCAATCATTTATTGTTCGAACTGGGCTGCGAGGAGTTACCGCCGAAGTCCTTAAAAAAACTCAGTCAGGCCTTGCTGGACAATATTTTGGCCGGCTTGCAAGAGGCCGGTTTGAGCTACGGCCAAGGCCGTGCCTATGCCACGCCGCGCCGCTTGGCGGTATTGATAGACGATCTGCAAACCTTTCAGGCTGATAAAGTTGTTGAAAAGCGCGGTCCGGCCATTCAGGCGGCTTACGGTCCCGACGGTTCACCTAGCAAGGCCGCGCTGGGTTTTGCCGCCAGTTGCGGTGCGTCTTTTGAGGATTTGGAGAAGCTGGAAACCGACAAGGGTTCATGGTTGATCTTCAAACAAGCGGTGAAAGGCCAAGCCACTGCCGAGTTGATCCCTGACATTATCCGCAAAAGTCTGGCCAATTTACCGATTGCTAAACGTATGCGCTGGGGAAGTTTCGATGCCGAATTTGCCCGGCCGGTACATTGGGCGGTTTTGCTGTTGGGTTCTGAAATTCTGATTACCGATATTCTCGGCCGCACGACCGGCCGCGTCACCCGTGGTCACCGCTTTCATTCACCACTGGATTTGAGCATCGGTAGTCCACACGAATATCTGGACATCCTCAAACAGCATGGCAAGGTGCTGGCCGATTTCGAAGAACGCATGACCATCATCCGCGATGCTGCCAATCAAGCGGCCAGCAATGTTGGCGGTATTGCCCATATCGAAGACGATTTGCTGGAAGAAGTGGCGGCATTAAACGAATGGCCGGTGCCGGTCGTGGGTAATTTCGATGCGCGTTTTCTGGAATTGCCGCAGGAGGTGTTGATCACCACCATGCAGGCCAACCAGAAATATTTTCCGGTTAAAAATGCTGCAGGCCGATTGCTGCCGCATTTCATTACCTTCGCCAATATCGAAAGCTCCAACCCCGATTCCATCCGGCAAGGCAATGAGCGCGTGGTGTTGCCACGTCTGGTCGACGCGGAGTTTTTCTGGAAACAGGATAGAAAACAATCGCTGGCTGATCGGGTCGACAGCTTGAAAAGCATCGTCTTCCAAAAAGACCTGGGTACCTTGTTCGATAAAACCGAGCGTGTAGCCAAGCTTGCGGCTTTGGTTGCCGAAAAATTGGGCGCCGAAGTGGAGCTTGCAAGACGAGCCGCACTGTTGGCCAAAACCGATTTGATGACCAATATGGTCGGCGAATTCGCCAATCTGCAAGGCACGATGGGTCGTTATTACGCCGCTGCGGACGGCGAACATGCCGACGTGGCTTTAGCCTTGGAAGAACATTATTACCCCAAGCAGTCCGGCGGCGCGACACCGAGCGGTCAAATCGGCCAGGCGTTGGCGCTGGCGGAAAAAATCGACACCCTGGCCGGTATTTTCAGCGCAGGCTTGATTCCAACCGGCGACAAAGACCCATACGCCTTGCGTCGAGCCACGCTGGGCATTTTGCGGGTGCTGATCGAAAACGGTATTGCATTGGATGTCGTCGAACTGCTGGATGCTGCGCTGGATCAGTTCAGTCACGACTTTAATAAAGCCGAAATCCGGCAAAAAGTGATAGGTTTTCTGTTTGACCGTCTAAAAGGCTATTGTCTGGATCAAGGCTATACCAGCCACGAGTTCGAAGCGGTATTGGCGGTTAATCCGACTAGTCCGTTGGATTTCATGCTGCGTATTCGCGCTGTGCAAGGTTTTAGAGCCTTGCCGGAAGCGGAAAGTCTGGCGGCGGCGAACAAACGTATTATCAACATCCTGAAAAAATCGGATCAAGCGCCTACGGAGAGCATTGGTACTTTGGTAGAAGCCGCCGAGAAAAACTTGTTGGCAGCCGCCGAGCAATCGGAAGCCGACATTTTGCCGTTGTTGGCCGAACAGAATTATCCGCTGGCCCTGAGCCGGCTGGCGCAGTTACGCGATAGCGTCGATGCGTTTTTCGATAATGTGATGGTGAATACCGACGACGAAGTTTTACGCAACAGTCGTTTGGCATTGCTGGCCAAATTGTCCAATCAATTCCTGAAAATCGCCGATATTTCCAAACTGCAATCGTGACCGAGCGTTACGTTATTCTGGATCGGGACGGCACCATCAATGTCGATTCCGACGATTTTATCAAATCACCGGAAGAATGGCTGCCGCTGGCCGGCAGCCTGGAAGCCATTGCGCTGTTAAATCGACATGGCTACAAAGTCGTGGTGATTACGAATCAGTCGGGGATTGCCAGGGGCTTATTCGATTTGGCAACGCTGGCGGCGATACATGCCAAAATGCGGCAATTGGCGTCCCAGGCCGACGGACACATAGAAGCCATTTATTTTTGCCCTCACGGCCCAAACGACACTTGTGACTGCCGCAAACCTCTGGACGGACTGTTTCGACGCTTTGCCGCCGATACGCAAGCTGATTTGAGCCGGACTTATGCGATTGGCGACTCCTTGCGCGATATTCAGGCCGCGGAATCGGCCGGTGCCAAACCTATTCTGGTCAAAACCGGGAAAGGCGAAAAAACTGCCCTTAATAATCCACAACGTAACGTTCCTATTTTCGATAATCTTTATGACGCAGCCACGCACATCGTCTCGACAAGCTGATTTTAGAGTCTATTTGGGCTCTACATTGTTGTTCATTTACATAGTATTCTCGACACTGATTGTCGGGGTGGCGATTTTGGGCGGATTTTTTCTGCCGTTTCCGATGCGCTATAAAATCGCCGATGTTTGGATCAATTGCCTGCTGTTTATGCTGAAGTTATGTTGCGGGCTAAGTTATGAAGTGGAAGGGCTGGAAAACATTCCTCGCGATAGCGCGGCGATTATTCTCAGCAAACATCAGTCGGCCTGGGAAACGGTGGCTTTGCGGCAATTTATTTTCCCGCAAACCGCGGTTTTGAAAAAATCGTTGCTGCAAATCCCGTTTGGCGGCTGGGCGCTGGCGACATTAAAACCCATCGCCATAGATCGGCAAAATCAGAAAGAAGCGCTAAAAATGTTGATCGATCAAGGGATTCAGCGTTTGCAGGAAGGTTTGTTCGTGGTGGTGTTTCCGGAGGGAACCCGAGTGGCGCCGGGAGCGCATAAAAAATTTAATGCGGGCGGTGCAATGCTGGCGCAAAAATCCGGTTTTCCGGTGATTCCGCTGGCGCACAATGCAGGAGAATATTGGCCGCGTAACAGTTTTTTGAAATATCCGGGCGTGATTAAGGTCAAAATTGGGCCGGTTATCAGTAGCATTGATAAAAAATCGAAGGATATTAACGCAGAGGCCGAAGCCTGGATTAATAAAGCGATGTTGCAAATCGATGCAGAACGAATAGCAGGGTAATTCGAATTGGGGAGCTAAAATTTAAGCTGCAAAAAAAAGGCCCGCATTCGCGGGCCTTTTTCTTCAAGCTTAAAGATTAAAGCGCTACAGAAGTAGAGCTAGAAACTTTTTGTTTTGATGCATCTGGATCGTCCATGCAACCGCTCAGGCCAGCAATCATCAGGGTCATAGCTAAAAGAGATAATACTTTTTTCATAACATCCTCCAAATAAAAGTTTTTTATATTTTTGCGTGTGCTGAATCTAAACAAAAAATTAAGCACAGCGAGATTTAAACATGCCGAACCAGTTTGGCGCAAACTAAATCTGTTTGGAGGAAAAGAAATCGGGATATAAGGCCCACAGGGTGGGCCTTACTCAGGAAGGAATATCCTGCCAGGGCTAGGATTATTTAACCCCTGAACCTTGTTGGTTAGGTGAGCCATAGCCTTTTGGTTTTGGGTTGCCTTGGTCTGGGTCGTCCATGCAACCGCTCAAGCTTACAATCATCATTACCATAGCCAAGACAGAAAATACTTTTTTCATAACATCCTCCGATTTAAAGGTTTTTATTTTTGTGTGTACTCAAATTCAAGCACGCAAAATTTATAGCATGACAAAACCGAGTATGCAATACCCTAGATGTTTACAAAATATCGATGTCTTTCGGCAGGTTGATCTTTATGTCCTTTCCAGTCCATTGTGCGGAGCCTATTGCTTGCCATTCTCCGGCCAAGTTGCTGTTCCTGAGATCTTTTTCCCACACAAACGGTGCTCGAATTCTCTTCATTTTGACGATAAATTGCGTGCTATCGAGCTCTAAACCACTTTTTTTTCCCCAGAACGCCGTGACTTTCATGATGAATTTTTTCAAGCGGAGCTCGTCGATATTTGGGGTTACCGCAATGTTGGCCCACATGGAATGCACCCGCCCCCAATTCGGCGCCAACAGGCGGCCTTGCCGATTAACAAACGGTAACCATTGCTCTTCGCCGTTGGCATCCAAATAGGTAATAGCCAGTAAACGGTCATAGCCTTCGAAATGGTCGTGAAGATACAGCGCGTGGGGGGTGATGCCCAAAAACGTGTGAGACATCATTAAGACCGCGTTGCTCATATCCGCCAGCATGCTGGTTATCGGCGACTGGCGGGTATCGACATGCAGGCGGTACAGCAAACCATAGTGAAAGCTGCTGTTGAACTGAAACAAGATCAACACCAGCAACACTTTGCTGATTTTGTGTACGCGACTTCTGGCCGGTAAGGCATGCTCCGCTTCGAAAATTCGCTCGTACAAACTCGGCGGCAGGTTTTCAGCTGATGCCGGCAGACAGCTCACATCGCATGCCAATCGCGTGCGCGAATCGGCAATCGCCCGGTAGCGCCCGCATATCCACTGATAAAGCAGCGGCAGTTTCATGGCCCAACCTATCATCGCGGTGTAGCGCATCGAGATTAAAATTTGCGCGTAAGTATCAACGCCGGAATAAACCAGTCCATCGCCATCCACCGCGTACAAATCGGTCAGCAGTTGCTTTTCGCCCAATTCGGCTAGAGCTGGATAATCGATTGCAAACACTTGTGCGGGCTTGAAATCAACACCGTGCAAAATGTCGAAATGATTCAGTGTCAAAACCGTACGATTGCACAATGGGCATTGTTGGTCGTAAAACACCGTTAATAGTGGTTGTTTGATCCGTAGAAGTACCCCGATTTTTCTATACCAGGCAAATGGCATCACCAATGCGTAGAAAATCAGCATTCCCATTCCGAACGGGTAAATATTGAAGGACAGGGTAATGCCCAAATGCAAGGAAATCCCGATCAGAAAGTACAGCCATCTGAACTGGCGGCGATGAAAAAACAACAGGAAAGTAAACTGGAATGCGATGATGGTGTAGCCGATGATTTTTTGCAAAATCTCGATATTCAGCAGCCAGGACAAATCCAGCGCGGACATGTAATACGGAATCGAAGACGGCAACCAAGCACCCAAGCCGTTGCGCCAATGCTCGGCAAACATCTTGTGTATCGCGGAATCGAAATACAAAAAGCCCAGACAAATCGCGACCGGTAGATAATAAGTCAGTGCAGACACTTCCGGAGCTTGGTATTGAGAATAATGCGTGAAGGGGCGCAGAAATTTTTTCCTAAGGCCATCAATAGAAAAGGCTTGGTCCATAGGCATGAAGATCAGAAAGAAATTGGCGCCAATCATGAACAAATCGAAGCCGCCGTCGAAATCGCGCTGCATAGGCGTGAAATTAACGAATAGCAGCCAAAAAATGTAGTTAGCAACACTGGCCGCCTGGCAGCGGTAACCGATGGCCAGACAAAACGCCACCGCGGCCCATAGCCAAAGGAAGAACGGAATCATCGGAAATTCGACATCCATGAATGGGATGGGGTCGAATATCAAATGGTTGAAATACAGCAGAAAAAAAACTTCCTGTAGTGTCACCACCCCAAACAAAAGCCTGAAAAGGCCTACGCCGGTAGCGGGTACTTTTTTAGAATAAAGAGCATTGACTTTCTGAACTAACAGTTTGTACATGGCGGGTCGGCAGGCTAAAAGTCCACAGATTATAAGGGATTTGAAAATGGTATGCGTCAGGCAAAAAAAAAGCGGCTACGGGATCTATCCGTAGCCGCTTTTTCCAGAAAAGCTTTGTAAGCGAGGGGGTGTAGCTTACTCTTCGTCTTTAGGCTCAGCAAAAACCCATTTTACAAAGAAGTATCCTGCAGCGATGATAACTACCGCTCCAATCATGCCCGACGGTTCTTTCAGCATTTCTGTTAAATCTAAGATCGCTCCCATGGGTGCCTCCTACCTTTAGTTAGTTGTTATAAAATTTGCCATGTCTTTGGCGGTCGAGCTTCATATGTTACTTTAGCCACCTTCAAAGTCAAGCGATTCATGGCTATCGCGGAAACATCCGACCGCAATTGCCATCCAGGTGGATTATGGTAGTATGCTTTCTCAACCTGAATTTTGAGAATTATAAAAACAGTTTCAACAAGGGGAATAGAGATGATTGGTGGCGTAATAATGATTTTGACGGCAATCTGGGTATATCAAACCCTGATAAAAGCCAAAACGGGTAATGTGCTGATGTGGGTTGCCGGCTGTGCCATAGTGTTCTTGGTCATTCAGGTGTTGTTCTACAACATCAACATTATGATCATCGACGGCTTAGACGGTAAAGATGTCGGCGGCGAATATGATCGCGACTTGACCAGCGTCGGCGATAGAAAAACCCAGGAAGGCGCCGGCGGCTGGTTCATGCCGGTTTTCTTCGAATTACTACCGCCGTTTGCCGGTGTGTTGGCTGTCGCTCTGATTCGCTGTCAGTTTATTTTGAAACAAGCGTTGACACCAGCCAACCTGTTCAGCGGTATCAAAGAGTTGTTTGTCAGCATCAAAAACAGCTTCAAAACCTCCAGCAACTAACCAACTTGGCTGGCTCCGAAGCCCAAGGCCGCTTGGGCTTCGTTACCGTCGAAATTCCTCAGCCGCCGGTAACTGCGGATACGATGCTGACTATCGTTAAAATAAACAGCACAGTCGCAATCAGCCCGACGACAATATAGGCAGGCAAAGAGCCATGCTGAAAATCAAGCGCTCTATTCTTATTGCTTTGCACGCCGATCACGGCGGCAAACACGCTTTTTATGACATGCAATAGACTGGGTTTAGACATGATTTCCCTCAAAATTTGGTTTGATAATAAAGCGGACTAGCCCACCGATATTCACCCTTACGACCCTCAGGCAGTATGAACAGCACACAAAGATTACACCAGTTATTATCTCAACGGATTTTGTTTCTGGACGGTGCGATGGGCACCATGATTCAGAGCTACAAACTGGAGGAGAAGGATTATCGCGGCGTACGCTTTGCCGACTGGCCTGTCGATCTTAAGGGCAACAACGATTTATTATCGATTACCCAGCCCGAGGTAATCAAGGCGATTCATCGCGCCTATCTGGATGCCGGCTCGGATATTCTGGAAACCAATACCTTCAATTCCACCCGTATCGCGATGGCCGATTATCGGATGGAAGACCTTGCTTACGAGATCAACGTAGCTTCGGCCCGCGTCGCTAAACAGGCGGCCAACGAAGTCAGCGCGTTAACGCCGGACAAGCCGCGTTTTGTCGCCGGCGTCTTGGGCCCCACCAATCGCACGTCATCAATGTCGCCGGATGTCAACGATCCCGGCTTCCGTAACATCACGTTCGATGATTTGGTAAGCGCCTACAGCGAAGCCACTCAGGGCTTAATCGACGGTGGAGCCGACATCATCCTGATCGAAACGGTGTTCGATACGCTGAACGCCAAAGCGGCGATTTTCGCGGTCGAACAGACTTTCGACAAACTAGGTTACAAACTGCCGGTGATGATCTCCGGCACGATTACCGACGCCTCCGGCCGTACGCTATCCGGCCAGACCGCCGCCGCATTCTGGTATTCGTTGAAACACGTGCAACCCATCTCGATCGGCTTCAACTGCGCGCTCGGTGCGCAGGAACTGCGCCAATACATCGAAGAACTTTCCAATATCGCCGACACCTACGTTTCCGCCCACCCGAACGCTGGCCTGCCCAACGAATTTGGCGAATACGACGAAACGCCGGAAATGATGGCCGCCGAGCTGGCAGACTGGGCGGCGAGCGGCTATTTGAATATCATCGGCGGTTGCTGCGGCACCTCGCCGGACACGATACGCGCCATCGTTGCCGCGCTGGAAAAATATCAGCCGCGTAAGATTCCCGAGTTGGAAAAACGCTGCCACCTGGCCGGCCTGGAAGCGATGAGCATCGGTCCGGAAACGCTGTTCGTGAACGTCGGCGAACGTACCAACGTTACCGGTTCGGCGATCTTCAAGAAAATGATCGTCGAAGAACGTTACGAAGAAGCCCTGGAAGTTGCCAAGCAACAGGTCGAAAACGGCGCGCAGATTATCGACATCAACATGGACGAAGGCATGCTGGATTCTAAAGCCGCGATGGTGCGCTTTTTGAATCTGTTGGCGGCCGAGCCGGATATTGCCAAAGTACCGATCATGCTGGACTCTTCGAAATGGGAGATTCTGGAAGCCGGCCTGAAATGCATCCAGGGCAAGGGCGTCGTCAACTCGATCTCGATCAAGGAAGGCGAAGAAAAATTTATCGAACACGCCAAGCTGGTGCGCCGCTATGGAGCGGCTGTGATCGTGATGGCGTTCGACGAACAGGGCCAAGCGGATACGATGGCGCGCAAAGTGGAAATCTGCACCCGCGCCTATAAGATACTCACCGAACAGGTCGGCTTCCCGCCGGAAGACATCATCTTCGACCCCAACATTTTCGCGGTTGCCACCGGCATCGAAGAGCACAACAACTATGGCGTCGATTTCATCGAAGCCACCCGCATCATCAAGCAGACTCTGCCGCACGCTTTAATTTCCGGAGGCGTATCGAACGTGTCGTTCTCGTTCCGCGGCAACAATCCGGTGCGCGAAGCGATCCACGCGGTATTTCTGTACCATGCCGTCCACGCAGGCATGGACATGGGCATCGTCAACGCCGGGCAGTTGGCGATTTACGCCGATATTCCGGAAGAACTGCGCAATGCCGTCGAAGACGTGATTTTGAATCGCACCCCGGAAGGCACTGAAAAGCTGCTGGAAATTGCCGAAAAATATCGTGGTAGCGGCCAGACAGCGAAACAGGAAACCTTGGAATGGCGTGAATGGCCGGTCACTAAACGCCTGGAACATGCGTTAGTGAAAGGCATTGCCGATTACATTGAAGAAGATACCGAAGCGGCAAGGCTGGAAGCAGAAAAACCGTTACACGTCATCGAAGGGCCGTTGATGGACGGTATGAACGTGGTCGGCGACTTGTTCGGCGAAGGCAAAATGTTTTTGCCGCAAGTGGTGAAATCGGCGCGGGTCATGAAAAAAGCCGTGGCCTATCTGATGCCGTTCATGGACGCCGAAATAGACGGCAGCGAGCGGCAAACCAACGGCAAAGTGCTGATGGCCACTGTGAAGGGCGATGTGCACGACATTGGCAAAAACATCGTCGGCGTGGTACTGCAATGCAATAATTATGAAGTCATCGATTTGGGCGTGATGGTGCCGGCCGAGACGATTCTGAAAACTGCCCGCGAGCAAAATGTCGATGTGATCGGCCTAAGCGGCTTGATCACGCCGTCGCTGGATGAAATGGTGCATGTCGCCAAGGAAATGCAGCGGCAAGGGTTCACGATTCCATTGATGATAGGCGGCGCGACGACTTCGCGCGCGCATACCGCGGTAAAAATTGAACCGCACTATCAGTCGCCGACCGTCTATGTCACCGATGCATCGCGCAGTGTCGGCGTGGTCAGCGCCCTGCTCAGCGACGATTTAAAAGCCGATTTCGTGGAAAAAACCCGTGCCGAGTATGAAGTGGTGCGCGAGCGTCACAAGGGGCGACACGCTAAGAATCCACAACATAATCTGGAAAAAGCCCGGCAGAACAAATTCAATTACGCCAGCCATCAGCCGGTTAAACCTAAGTTCCTCGGCACCAAGGTAGTCGATAATTTCCCGCTGGATACGCTGGTTTGGTACATCGACTGGACGCCGTTCTTCCAGACTTGGGAATTGTCCGGCAGCTATCCGGCCATTCTTAGCGATCACGTGGTTGGCGTCGAAGCCACCAAGCTATTCGAAGACGCTCAGGAGATGCTGAAACACCTGATTCGCGAGCAATGGTTGACAGCCAAGGCCGTCATAGGCTTCTTCCCGGCCAACAGCGACGGCGACGACATCGTGCTGTATACCGACGACACCCGCAGCCAACCACGCGAAACGCTGCACCATTTGCGCCAGCAAAACGTCAAGGCGCCGGGCCGACCCAATTACTGCCTATCCGATTTCATCGCGCCGGTCGGTAGCGGCATTGCCGACTATCTGGGAGGTTTCGCGGTGACCTCCGGTATCGGCATCGAAACCAAACTGGCCGAGTTCGAAAAAGATCACGACGACTACAGCGCCATCATGCTGAAAGCTCTGGCCGACCGGCTGGCCGAAGCGTTTGCGGAATACATGCATCAAGCCGTACGCCGCGAATACTGGGGCTATGCCGAAGAGGAAAATTACGACAATCACGCATTGATCGAAGAGGCCTATCAAGGCATCCGTCCGGCTCCCGGCTATCCGGCTTGCCCGGACCACACTGAAAAGGCCAAGCTGTTTGAATTGCTCAACGTGACGGAAAATACGACGATAGAACTGACCGAAAACTTTGCGATGTATCCGACCGCAGCGGTCAGCGGCTGGTATTTCTCGCATCCGGATTCGCAGTATTTCAATGTCGGCAAGATCGATCAGGACCAGTTAGAAGACTACGCGCGGCGTAAAGGCCTGAAGATCGAAGTAGCCGAACGTTGGTTGGCTGCGCATTTGAATCATTGATCGATTCAACCGTGGCTGATTTTATCCTGTTCGGCACCGAAGGCTGCCATTTGTGCGAAGAGGCGGAAGCGTTACTGGTAGCCGCCGGGCTGGATTTTACCAGCCGGGACATTATGGACAATGAGCAATGGCAGGGGGCGTATGGTTTGTTGATTCCGGTGTTGTGGCATGCCCCAAGCCAAAAGCAACTGAATTGGCCTTTCGACAGCCTGCAATTAAAAGCATTCAGCATCGCCATCGATCCAAGCGAATGCCAGTCAGCACGCCGGACGTAGTATCGGTTTGGCGGTCGCCAAATCGTACGTGCCGGAACAGTGCAACTCAAAACGGCGAACGATAAAATCAGCTGGGCAAAGCCTTCAGAATGGCCGGATAGTCAAAGTTATCAGCCAGATAGGCCAGGGTTTTGCGCAATTGAGGATCCTGCGCCGTTGCCAGAACTATGGCATTTGCTATACGTTCCGGCTCCAGGCTTTCCAGTGCATTTTTCAATTCCTCCCGTGCCGATGCCGGCAAGCCGGCTAACATGTCCGGCGTTAATGGCGCGATTGGCGGGGTTTGTTCTGGAACACCCCCGTAAACATAACGCACCCCCAAGTGCTTGGCCAGACATTCGTAGATTTCGTTGAAGCGATAAGGCTTGCGCACAAAATCGTTCATACCGGCTTCCAGAAGCTCGCCGCGCTGCTCCAGGAATGCCGAGGCTGTGACGGCAACAATGACGACCTCCCGCCCGCCAGGCAACTCCCGGATTCTTTTCGTGGCTTCCAAGCCGTCCATTACCGGCATTTGCCTATCCATCCAGATAAATTGCGGTTGCCAGGTTTGAAATAGCGATATGCCCTCCGCGCCGTTGCCGGCCACTTTGCAGGAGAATCCGACCGATTCCATCAATTTTGCCAGCAATAACTGATTTTCGAGCTGATCTTCAACGATTAATATGCGGTAGTCGCTTTGCCCTTCCTCTAAGCCGATGACGGCACCGGCTTCCGCTTTGTCGACACTGGGGCCGGTAATATCCGCCTGATTCACCTCCGCGAGCGGCAGATCTATTCTAAATAAAGCGCCTTGATTCGGGTGGCTTTCCAAGGTAAGCGTACCGCCCATCAATTCCACAAACTGGCGGGTAATGGTCAATCCCAAGCCGGTGCCTTGGCTATCCCTTTGCTCGCCTAGCTGTACGAATGGTTCGAATATACGTTGCTGATCGGCCAGCGGGATCCCCACACCGGAATCTTCGACCTCAATCTGTAGATGCGAAATGCGATTTTTGCGAGTGCCTAGGCGTAAGGTAACACCGCCTTGCTGCGTAAATTTAATGGCATTGCCCACCAAATTAATCAGCACTTGCCGCAAGCGGGCTTCGTCTCCAACAATGAAGCGCGGAAATTGCGATGCTTGGTCGATCAGCAACCTAAGGCCTTTTTCGGTGGCGCGGACGCTCATCATGTCGGTAATATCGCGCACCATATTGCCCAAATCGAAAGGCGCGTTTTCCAGGTGTAGTCGGCCTACTTCGATTTTAGCCATTTCCAATACATCGTTAATCAACATCAACAGATGCTCGCCGCTGCGATTGATAATATCCAGGTTTTGCCTTTGCTCGTCCGACAGTTGGGGATTTTTCCGCATCAATTTCGAGAACCCAAGAATAGCGTTCAGCGGGGTACGCAATTCGTGGCTCATATTGGCCAGGAATACGCTCTTGGCCCTATTGGCCGCTTCTGCCGCATCGCGCGCTATTATCAAGTCGGCGGTACGTTGCTGGATTTCATCTTCGAGGTGTTCTTTATAGCGCCGTAATTCTTCCTCGTTTTGCTTGCGATCATGGATGTCCATACGAATACCCAACATGCGTATGACCTTACCGTCCGAATCGCGCTGAATACCGAAACCGCACACATATTGCCAACGATAACAGCCGTCGGCGTGGCGCATGCGCGCTTGATATTGATATTCCGTGAAATCCCTGGACAACACGCCGCTCATTTTGTCGCTGACTTCCGCTTGATCATCCGGATGAACGCTTTCGAACCATGCGCGCCGATCAGCCATGCCGGTCCGAACTGGATAGCCGAGCATCGTGTAATAGGTGGGCGAAGCGTACCATTGGTCGTTTTTTACATCCCAGTCCCAAACGCCGACCTGCGCGGCTTCCAACGTCAACCGCAAGCGCTCCTCCGAGTCGCGTAAATGCTCTTCCGTGCGTAAGCGCTCAGCCTTATCGCGGAGCACGGAAATGCCAAAGGCCAAATCTCCGGCCAGCTCCTCTAGCAAACGAATCTCCGTTGCCGTAATCGCATTGGGTTCTGCGGAATAAATCGTCAGCGCACCGAAAATATCCGCGTTCTGATCGGCCAAAGGCAAGGCAATAACCGAGCGATAGCCGCGCGCTAACGCTGCGTCTCGTGCCAAAGCCATCAACGCATCGGTGCAGACATCCTGAACATAGACTTTTTCGCCGCTGCAAATGGCGGCGGCAGCGGGACTGTGGGCGCCCGCTGCATCCCCGCCACTGTGATCGGTGACGGCCAGATAGCCGTTTTCAAAACCGGCCCAGGCCACCGGGCGTATTGTTTTGGGAGGGCCGTTTTCCAAGTAGCCGACCCAAGCCATGCGATATTCGGCTTCATCGCAGACGATACGGCAAATTTCTTTAAGCAGGCTTGGTTCGTTGTCATGTCGCAGCAAGGCCTGATTGCAATTACTGATCGCGCGCAATTCGCGATTGAGCTTATATAAGGCCGCTTCCGTTTGCTTGGCTTCGGTGATGTCCGTGCGTAAATATAGATAATTGCAAACCTGATAAGCTTCGTCGTAAATCGGTGAGGCGGTGATCTGTTCCCAGCGCAACTCGCCGTTTTTGTGGCGATTGGTCAGCGAGGATTTCCATAATTTGCCTGCTGCCAATTGTGCTTGGCAGGCTTGGTACGTATCGGCAGTTATTTCACTGGACAATAATGCGCGAGGCGTCATTTTGTAAGCCTCGCCGAACGTATACCCGGTAATCCGCGTATAAGCGTGGTTGGTATAGGTCAATACGCCCTGCAGGTCGGTAATCTGGATGCCGGTCGGATTCTGATCCGCCGCTTGCGCCAGCCGATTGATTTCGGTGGCGAATAGATGGCGTTCTGTAATGTCGCGGTTAGTGATGCGCCGGCCTCGGTAGTTATTGTCCGCCCCGAACACGGCCTGGCAACAATGCGAGATCCAGCGTATTTCACCATCGCGGCGGACAATGCGAAAGTCTACTTCAGCGAGGCGTAAATGCTCGACATCGTGGCGATGATCGGTCATTAAGTGCCGGTCGTCGGCATGTATGATGCGCGGCAATAACCCGGCATCGGTCATAAACTCCTCGGCCGCATAACCGGTAACCCGCAAGCTGGAAGGCGTCATATACAAAATCTGCTGATCGTCGCCTTCCCAATATTCCCAGTCGAAGGTGTAGTCCGCGACGGTATGGAACTTTTCCTCTTCGGCCGCCAACTTGGCTGCAACCAGCAATTGCTTTCGCCACGCACCGATGATGAACCGGGCGCTGCTAGCCGAAATCAAAGCAAACAGCAGGACCAGTCCGGCCATTTCCAGGACTTCATTCCACCACTCCGCCAGAAAGTCGTCCCGAGCCAGGCCGACGCTGACCCATAACGGGTAGGTGTCCAGTTTGCGAAAAGATACCACCCTGGCGGTATTGTCGAAGCTGAAAGGCGTGTGAAAGACACCCGAGATGTGTCCGGATGCGAGCATCCGGCGAAATTCCGGCGAAATGGTTTTATCGCCAATCATGTTGCCGGGTTCGGCATGGGCGGGATAGCGAACGATCAAGCCCATATCGGCATCTCTCAGGTTAATCGCCCCGCGACTGCCAATATCAACGCTGGAAATCGCTTTACTCAAGTTATCCAGTGAAACATTGGCAAAAACCACGCCGGCAAAACTGCCGTCGGCGTGGTTAAGGCGGCGCGCAAAATTTAGCACCCAAACCTTATTGATATGAGACATCACCGGTTTGTTGATAAATAGCCCAAGCGCCGGATTATCCCGCAAACTAGAAAAATAGAGCCGATCCGCCATGCTGAGCGGCTTATCTTTGGGTACATCCACGCCATAGGCTAGCCAACCTTGCGCGTCGGTAGCTCTAAGTCCGATAACCCATGGCAAACGCGCTTGTAAGCGCTGCATAAAAACCGACAGCGCCTCGGCGTCAACGCTCCCCAAAGCCTGTTGCCGCTGGATTTCCTCCACGGCCACCAACACGCCTAAGTCGACCTTTTCGATAAGGCTATCTAAGTTTTGCGCGATAACCTTGGCCAGGTTCTGCGTCGTGATTTCGGCGCGCTGTTGATATTTGTCGAAGCTGCGATATAGCGCAAACCCCACGGTGGCGATAACCAACAGGTTAAGGATTACCGCCCCGGCAATCAGCCGCCTCGAGACATTGTTTGGAAAATCAAGCTGACCTGGCATAGCTGAACTCACAAGACTGTTGTGGTGTATTGGCGGCCCGTAAGTGTGCGCGGGCAAAAGGTCCCATCGTATTCCTTAAACGCGCTGCAAAACACCTAAGGATAGGGTTAAGTAACTTTTCTAGCGCGGATTAGCGGAACTTTCCCGTGCTTGTCGAAGGATCGCCGGGGAAATCCGGGCCTTCATAGCCCTTAACCGTTCATGCTTCGACTGCGCTCTCGGCAATTGCTCAGACATCCAGGCCAGTCGAGTACGAACGGTTTGCCGGGAATAGTCATTTCGGTAAGTTATTTTTAGCGGAATTCTAAGGAGCCGCTCAAGCGGGCAGGCAGTAATCCCGTTCCCGAAAGAGCTTTAAACAAATCTCGACTACTTCGGCGTTATACAGCACACCGCGATTGTCGGAAATCTCCTGCAGTGCTGCATCCAGGCCTAAACCGGCGCGGTAAGGGCGATGAGACTTCATCGCTTCCACCACATCGGCAACTGCCAGAATCTCCGCTTCCAGCAATATCTCACCCTTCTTTAGGCCGCACGGGTAGCCACTGCCGTTGGGGCGTTCGTGATGTTGCAAGACGATTTGCGCGATAGGCCAAGGGAAGTTGATGGATTTGAGGATGTCGTAGCCGGTTTCGGCGTGCCGCTTGATCAGGCTGAACTCCAAATCGTCCAACCGACCGGGCTTGCACAGTATTTCGGCGGGGATTCGAATTTTGCCAATATCGTGTACTACGCTCGCCAACGTCAGCCCCTCTATCCGCTCTTCCGGCAATTGCAAGCCGCGGGCGATAGCCGTGGCGAGGTGGGCGACGCGGCGTTGATGGCCGGCGGTGTAGGGATCGCGTGCTTCGATAGTGGCCGCAATCGCGGTCACGAAATCCAGCATGCCGGCGCGCAAATTTCTCTCGCTTTCCATCAGTTTACGGGTTCGCTCTTCCACCTGTTCTTCCAGATGGTTGCGCAGGCGGTCAAACTCCAAATGAGTACGCACCCTAACCAGCAATTCATCGCGCTGATAGGGCTTGGTGACGAAATCCACTGCACCCAAGTCAAAGCCGCGCACTTTTTCGTCGGTATCCATGATCGCGCTGACGAAGATAACCGGCACATCGCATGTATTCGGGTTAGCTTTGAGTTGCCGGCAAACTTCGAAGCCATCCATCTCCGGCATGCGAATATCCAACAGCACCAGTTCCGGCGGGTGTTTGAAAGCGGAATTTAAGGCTAATTCGCCGCTAATAGCAGAACGGACTTCGTAGCCTTCGTCCTTCAGAATATCCGTTAACAACTTTAAGGAGGCAGGGGTGTCGTCAACGGCGAGAATGTTGCCTTTATATGTCATAAAACTCTTTAATCGGTTTGCCTTAATGCTGCCAGGATACCCTGCCAAACGCAGTTTTCAGAAAATTATGCCAAGGTTTTCCGGGGCTGGCTCATATTGGTTGCGATGCGCCGGAGCGCTAAGTCGTTATAAACCATTCGGACGCCGTTCGATTTTGAAGGGGGCCGCATAGCTGATGCCGCAGGACATTATAGTGTATGCCCCAAGGCGCAGGCAGAACGCAGGTAAGCAGTTATTTTTATCGATAGCCTAAAGTTATCGGCTTGCGGTTCGATAACCTTTTTAGCCGTTACGGCAACCGCTTTCCAAAACCAACCCGACGAGGCCATGCCATGCTTGATTCCGTCTCTTCCGTCGCCGCGCTGGCGACACAAATGTCCACCCAAAAAACCGCGCAACAAGTCGAAGTTGCGATGCTGGTAAAAGCCAAGGAGATGCAGGAACAACAAGGCCAAAACGCCTTAAAGTTATTGGAGTCGGCCAGCGTACCGGCGAACGGTATCGATGTCCGGGTTTGAGGGGCGGAAGATTGCTGGAACTTAGCGGCCTTGCTTGTCCTGCATCGCCAGCGCCGCCTGATACAAGGTTTTTTTGCGCTGGCCGGTAATTTCCGCAGCCAGTGCCGCGGCGGTTTTGGTAGAACATTCCGCCAGCAATATACCCAAAATCCGCCGTTGTTCGTCGGTTAATTCATCGTCTTGCTCACCAGCTTCGCGGCCGGCTACCAATACCACGAATTCGCCCTTGCGCATGTTTTCGTCGGTCTGCACTTTCTCCAACACCTTGGCCAGTTCGTCGCCGACAATCGTTTCATGCAATTTCGTGAGCTCCCGAGCAACGACAATTTGGTGATTAGCCGGAAATACCGTCAGCATATCTTCCAACGCAGCCTGGATGCGATGGCTGGATTCGTAAAAGGCCCAAGTCGAGCAGTCAGCTAACTTGTGTTCGAAAAAGCTGCTCCGCGCCGAGCCGGTGCGTGGCAAAAAGCCTTCGAAACTGAAACGGCTGGTCGGTAAACCCGCCACCGACAAGGCGGCGATCAGCGCGCAGGCGCCGGGTATCGGACACACATCCACGCCTTGCTGTCTGGCCAATTTGACCAGAGGAAAGCCGGGATCGCTGATCATCGGCGTGCCGGCATCGGATACCAGTGCCACCGATAATCCTTCGCGGATTTTATCGATCAGGCCTTGCGAAGCGTGTTCTTCGTTATGTTGATGTAGCGATTGCAGCGGCTTATTGATGCCGTAATGTTGCAGCAACATCTTGACGTGGCGGGTATCTTCGGCGGCGATCAAGTCCACTTGTTTCAATATGTCCACCGCCCGAAAACTGAAATCGGCCAGATTACCGATTGGCGTGGCAACCACGTATAATTTTCCGTACATTTATTCTTCGGTCCCCGTGCTATGTCTCATCGCAAATTTGCCGCCATTATGCCGCGTCGTGTATTAAACCGCTGGTTTTTCGGCCTGTTGCTACTGGCTGCGTGCAGTGAGCAACCGGTCAAAAACAAGACCCAGCTGGAAGTGCGCCCGCAAACCAGTGCCCGCAAAGCCAAGCCGGCCGAGCCACCGCGCAGTTACCGGATGGCCGACAATCAAGCCAGCTTGCATTTGCTGGACGCCGACACCCGCCTGCAAGCCGGCGATAGTCAGGCCGCGCAAAAAGCCCTGGATAAAATCAACGCCGAACAGTTGCCGCCGGAGTTGTTCAGCAAATACAAATTGCTCCAAGCTCAAGTAGCGTTGAGCATGGGCGATGCGGAACAAGCCTTGAAAAAGCTGGAGGGTGTGCGGCCCGCCATACTGGCCGACGCCGATCAAATTGCTTATTACCAATCCGTGGCCTTTGTGCATGCTTTGTTGGGCGATGTTGTGCCCAGCGTTAGAGCGCGCCTGAAACTGGGCCGACTGTTGCAAAAACCCGAGCAGCAAAAGCAAAACATTATCGCCATCCTGGATGCGCTTAGCGTGTTGCCGCTGGAAACCCTTAGCGGTCCGTCACCCATCGTTGACGAACTGAGCGGCTGGATGGCCTTGGCTAAAATTCTGAAGCAACGCAATGTGGCGGGTTTCGATACAGCCGGTCAAATCCTGCAATGGCGGCAAATGTTTCCCGGCCATCCGGCCAACGCCGATTACCTGCAAGCCTATCTGAATCCGCCGCCTGTCAGTCAGCAAACCGTTCAAGAACCGGAGCAAGCTGCGCAACCACCTACTCCGGGTGCAACCATTGCCGTGTTGCTGCCTGGCTCGGGCTCTTACGCCAGCGCGGCTAAAGCCATCAAGGAAGGGTTGACGGTAGCCCACCGCCTGGCTGCCAGCGCCGCGCCGCAAATGCCGCTAAAGTATTACGATAGCGAAAAAGACGATATAGCCACTATATATAAGCAAGCCGTTAGTGACGGCGCGAAACAGGTGATAGGCCCCTTGGTGAAGGAACAAATCCAAAGTTTGGCGCAATCCACCGAATTAAGCGTGCCGGTGTTGGCGCTGAATCATGTGGAAAATCTCAGCAAAACCAATCTCTATCAATTCGGCCTCAGCCCGATAGACGACGCGGAGCAATTGGTACAAAAAGCCAAGCGCGATGGCCAACAGAATGCCGTATTGCTGACGCCGAATACCACGCAAGGTGAGCGGGTGCGCCATTATCTAATGTCGGCTTGGCAAGCAGTCGGCGGCGTGGTGGTTGGGGTGGAAAGCTACGACCCGAAACAACACGATTTCGCAGCTATTGTAAAAACCTTGCTCAGCACCAGCGTCAGCGCGAATGGCCAGAAGCAACCCTTGGCCTTATTCGTTAGCGCCAGCCCGGAATTGGCCAGAGAGTTGGCGCCGCAACTCAAGTACTCGCAAAGCAGCGAGTTGTCGATTTATGCGATGCCGAATATCTACAGCGGCCGGCAAAATCCGGTGCGGGATAGCGAGTTGGGCAAGATTAATTTCTGCGATCTTCCTTGGGTATTCGGCGACGCTTACACCGGCGCACTTAGCCAGCAAGCCGTGCAGAATACCTGGCAAGGTCTCAGCGACAGCCAGGTTAAATTAGTCGCGTTGGGCATAGATGCTTATAACATCATCGGCCAATTACCGCAGCTGACCGGGGCGTCTTACGCTGGTGCTACCGGCCGACTGTCGTTGAACGGTGAAAACCGCATTACCCGCAAACTGGTCTGTGCTCAGTTCAAAGGCGGCGTGCCGGTCGCCTCCGGCTTTATCGAATAGCATGTTATTCGGCAAAACCAAGCCGCTACATTTGCAAAAGGGCGATAGCGCCGAACAACTAGCCTTGGCTTATTTGCAAAAGCAAGGCTTGGAATGGGTGTGCAGCAACTTCCGCTGCAAAATGGGTGAGCTGGATCTGGTGATGAAGGACGGTTCGGCGCTGGTGATTGTGGAAGTACGCTTTCGCAAATCCGAGCAATTTGGCGGCGCAGTGGCCAGTGTCACCCGGCAAAAACAGGCGCGCATCGTCGCCGCTACCCAACACTATGTCATAATCAACAACCTGAGCCAGCTCTCGATTCGTTTCGACGTAGTTGCTGTATCCGGCAACAACCGCCTGGACTGGATTAAAAACGCTTTTCAAACCTGAGTATTATGAGTTTACAAGACCGCATCATCGCCCACTTTTCCGATAGCATTCAAACCAAACAGGATGCGATGGCCAGCTTGTGCGAGCTGATTGAGTTCGCCTCGCAAAAAATCGTCGAGGCTTTGGTGAACGACAAAAAAGTGCTGACTTGCGGCAACGGCGGTTCGGCGGGCGATGCCCAGCATTTTTCTTCGGAAATGCTCAACCGTTTTGAACGCGAACGTCCCGCGTTGCCGGCGATTGCCTTGAGCACCGATACCTCAACCATCACCTCTATCGCCAACGACTACCATTACGACGAAATCTTTGCGAAGCAGTTGCGCGCGCTGGGGCAGGCTGGCGACATCTTGCTGGTCTACACCAGTAGCGGTAACTCCGGCAATATCATTAAAGCCGTGAAAGTGGCGCATGACCGCGATATGACGGTCATCGCGCTAAGCGGTAAAGACGGCGGTGTGCTGGCTGGCGCGTTGAACGAAGCCGATATTGAAATCCGCGTACCGTCTTATTCCACCGCCCGCATTCAGGAAGTGCATTTGTTGATCTCGCATTGCCTATGCGATTTAATCGATCATCAATTATTTGGCGGCTAAGGCACTCAGGCGCCCGTTATCATTCAATCGGATAAACGGGCGTTTGCATACTTAATTACCTGACGTAATGTAGTTTTTGCCCCAACATTTCGGCAGTTACCAGCACTACCCCGCCCTCGCTGACATAAAATCTGTTTTTGTCGTCGTCAAGATTCTCGCCAATCACCGTGCCTGCCGGCACCTCGCAACCTTTTTCAACGATGGCTTTGGTAATTCGGCAATTTTGGCCTATGCAGACTTGCGGCAACAGAATGCTGTCTTTGATAAGCGCTGACTCGTTTACGGTGACATTGGAAAACACCATGGAATGCTGAATGGTTGCGCCGGAAATAATTGAGCCGCCGGCAATCATCGAATCTACGGCCAGACCGCGCCGGCCGTTGTCGTCGAACACAAATTTGGCCGGCGGTGTTTGTTCCTGATAGGTCCATATCGGCCAGGACGCATCGTATAAATTCAAATCCGGCTTGACGCCTATTAACTCCAAATTGGAAGCCCAATAGGCGTCTATGGTCCCGACATCGCGCCAATAACTTTGCTGGCCGCTTTGTAAATCCAAAAAGGGATAGGCATTAACAATATGATCGTCAATGACGGCGGGAATAATATCTTTGCCAAAGTCGTTGGTAGAATTTTCAGTGAGAGAATCTTTAATTAATTGCTCCCATAAAAAATCGGCGTTAAAGATATAAATACCCATTGAGGCCAACGCGGTATTGGTTCTACCCGGCATCACGGGTGGGTTGGCGGGTTTTTCGACAAACGCTCGAACGCGGCGATTTGCATCCACGTCCATTACGCCAAAAGCGGAGGCGTCTTTTAACGATACTTCCAAACAACCTATGGTTAGGTCGGCGTTTTTTTCGACGTGGTCGATTAACATGGCCGCGTAATCCATTTTATAAATATGGTCGCCGGCTAGGATTAAAATATGATCCGGTCGGCGGGCCCGCAGAATATCGATATTCTGCAACACGGCGTCGGCAGTACCTTTGTACCAGGAAGTCTCGTCTATCCGTTGTTGTGCCGGCATGATGTCGACGTATTCGCCAAATTCGCCGCGCATGAATCCCCAGCCTTTCTGAATATGCCGGATCAACGAATCGGCTTTGTATTGCGTCATCACGCCGATTTTACGGATACCGGAATTCACGCAATTGGATAACGGAAAATCGATAATTCGAAACTTGCCGCCAAAAGGTACCGCAGGCTTGGCGCGCCAATCCGTCATATTCATTAAGCGCGAGCCGCGTCCGCCGGCAAGAATTAAAGCAATAGTATTTTTGGTTAATTGATGGATATTGTGTGTAGGCGCTGACATGGTTAAATCTTTAGAAAAAATAAACTGCTGGCCGAATAGGTTTTATAGGGTGTATCAAGTTTTCCCAAGGCTTTTTTCAAACCTAAAAATTACCGGTGAAAACTCAAAATACACGCATTGTTTCAAGCGAAGCAAACGCGCTTGAGTTGTTAATATCCGGAGTGATATGTAGTTCGATAATACTTACCGCAGGCAAGTCGACAACGTGTTGTTCCGATTCCGCCGTGCAGCCTTGCGGATTAAAATTCCATTGTTGGCGGACGATTTCGCGAAACGACTGTCCGCTATCAGCAGAAATACGCAGGATGTATTCCTGTGTTCTGGCGATAGTCGATTCCAAAAAATCCAGTTGAATACATTGCACAGGCTGGGCCTGCTTAAACAGTAAGCGGATAACTTGCGATCCCGGCATTCCCGCTCGCCACCCGCCGCTAAAACCAGGCAGTAGCGCGGCTTCGATAGTGTGCTCCCTATCCTCGGATGACACTTCAACGTCAGCAAGCGCTTCCAGATTTAACTGCTCTGTCATTGAGCTGGCTTTGTTGGGCCGACTGTCACCGATAATTCGTTTTTGCATGGTTTACCTGGCGTAGGACTGTATTAATCGGTCGAAATGGTTTGAATCCGGTTTTTGTTTGTCGGGACTGATTGAAATCTTTAACTTGAGTGCGATTGCTCCGTAATTGGATAGGCAAGCACCGCATGCCTAGCGTCCGGCTGTTTGGAAACAAGGAATGTCGGCATGGCTCGGTCCCGGTGAGAGCTGAGTGTTTTACTGCGAAATTGCCTGATGGCAATTGCTGATTACAAATGGCTGTTGCTCCCAAACCCCAGCCGAAAAATATGGGCGCTTCCCTGCGCCCCAGGTCGAGAGGGAGGCTTAACCCTTTAAAAAGCTGGCCATGATGCCAGCCGGGTCAATACCTTGATGCGGGAATTGCTCCCACAGGCCGCCGCAACCTTCTTTATGCGTGGCAATATAGTTGTATTTTGGTGTGTAACCGCGTTCCAACAACCATGTGCCCATGCGGCTACCCAAACCGGTTTTACGGTTGAAGGACTCAACCACCAGCACTTTCGGTGACTTACCGATTTTGGCCAGCATGTCTTCATCGATGACGTTCAAGGTCGGTTTGTTGATCAAGCCTACATCCACGCCTTGTTGTTTCAGGCGCTCGACTGCATCCAGCGCCCTGTACAAGGCTTCACCGAAGCTGACGATATAACCGGCCGTGCCTTCGCGAATGACTTCGTCTTTGCCGGGCACGAATTTATAGTCGCCACCGAAAAACTCGTTGCCGTTGCTGTCCAGAATGGTTGGCACTTTGGAACGAGTGGAGAAGATGAAACGCAAGCCCGGATCGAAGAAGACTTTTTCCACGCAAGCTTTCATTTGCAAAGGATCTGCCGGGAAATACAGCTTGGTCTCATAGCCGTCGCTCAAACCGTTGTCGGCGAACATATTGTTCAAACCGAAATGGCAGGTGTTGTCGGCCATGTCGTCGATACCGGAATGCGAGAAGTGGCTGAGCACGTTGGATTTGTTCAACCGGGCCATGGTGATTTCCGACATCAGCATTTCCAAGAATGCGCTGAAGGTGCCGAAAATACCTTGTTTGCCTGCTTCCATGCCAAAACCGGCTGCCGCGGAGAAGTTACCACGTTCCATGATGCCGGAGGAGATAAACACTTCCGGGAAAGCTTTATGGATTTTGAACAGACCGCAAGAGCCTTCCAAATCGCTATCCACTACCCGCACTTTGGCAACCCGTTCCGCTTCGCTCAAACGGCCCAACACTTCCACGCACGCATCGCCGAAGACGTTGCGGTTGGCGTCCCATTTGTCGCTGGAACCCAAAAATACCGCGTCGTTCTTCGGTGCTTTGACTTCGCGCAGTGCATCGGCAGCGGCTTGTTGACCATGTGATTCCAAGTATTCCAACGCCACTTTCACCGACACGACGTCATGGCCGTGGGTCGAGCCTTCCAGACCGACAATGCCTGGACACATTGGTCTGTGGTTGATAACCGCAACCGGGCCAGGGGTGTTAATGGCGGTGATGATGCGTTTGTACAAATCGTCCAGATCTTCGCCGTCGCCTTCCAATACGGTGACGCCTTGACCAGCTAAGGTTTTGGCAGTGCTGCAGCCTTTTAAGTACTCGGATGGGTGGCCGGCGATGGTGACGTTGTTGTCGTCGATGATCAGTTTAACGTTCAGGCCTTGCGCCACAGCCAGACGGGCCGCTTCGGCATCGTTACCTTCCTGCTGCGAGCCGTCTGAGCCCAGACAGAACACAGTTTTGGCCGGGTTGGCAATGGCTACGCCGTTGACATACGGCCACATGTGGCCCAAGCGGCCGGAGCTGAATTTCACGCCGGGGGTGAAATCCAATTCAGGATGGCCTGGCAAATGCGAATGCGCGGCGCGGTATTCGATCAAGCGTTCGGCCGGCAAATCGCCGTTCAGGGTGGACATCAAATACTGGGTGGCGACGCGGTGGCCGGCTTCGTCAAAAAAGATGGGTACAAAATCATTGGAGCTGTGGAACAGCGCATCCATGATCATGACTTCCGGCACGGTATCGTATGGACCGCCGGTATGGCCGCCCACACCACGGGCTGCGCCGTTGGCTGTGAAATAGACAATAGCATCACGGCACAACTGAATGTTGGCTTTCAGGCTGGCACGTTGTGCATCGGTTAAAGTTGGGTTTTTTGGATCTAAGTTGATGCGCTGATAAGCGCCAAGATCGATTGGAAATTTGGACATAACTAATCTCATGGTGAGGACATTATTTTTATAGACGCGCAGCTAGGTTGTTACGCTGTCATTTTTAAACGCGACATAGAACAAAGATAATATTTAGCCCCGGCAAATATTCGTTGCTAATTAACTACAATACCGCTGCTTTTTTACACAAGCCGTTGCAATTTTGTAGTCTTAAATTTGTTTTTTCATGCCGTCGTATCGAACCTTACACCCATTAAAATGGGCTTTGCAAGACTTATTAAATACCCACTAATTTGTATATAAATTGAAACGGATAGCCTGTATAGCCCTGAGACAAATAACAGAATACGTTCTATGGAAAATCAATTAGTTATTCAAGTCGCTTCTACTATCAAAGGATTATAAGCAGCAAAAAAATTTATTTTATTTTTCGCGGCAGTGCAGCTTTGCGGGACGAATTGATTGAATGGTAGTGTGTTGCCGAAACACGCCTCGCCTATACGCAATCCCAAATCGCCAGCGGAAATATCTCAAACATTTCGCCGGAAGGATTGGAACGCGGGTTTGGAACCATTAGTTTCGTTTTTGCTCTAATCGATGGGACAAAGGATGGCTTCGGCAGAGGAGAAGGGAGGCCGATTAGTCAAGCTTTCCGGTGCGGTGACCAAAACCATCGCGTTTCAAACAGCCTGGGGGGGAGTCGGCAAGACATCGCAAAACGGTGTAAGTGGTCTTTCCAAAGGGAAAGGTTGCGTTAGTTGTATTTATCCGCAACGTGAACTATGTTTCCAGCACTAAAGTAAAACAACTGGTTGACGCTATATAGGGTAAGCAAGAGGGCCCAAGCCAATCAACTTAGCGGCAGTCCGGTAGCTTGTTTTCATGGTTTACGTATCGAGGGTAGTGAGCGTTGGCCCAAACCGTATTAACCAGCCTTGGGATACAGCTAAGTACTACCAGAGTGTCTTTATGATATTGATTATTAAAAACATCCCGTCGATTACGCAAGAAAGCGAGTTGGGAGACTTTGTCGCCCCCGCCCTCAGGTTTTGCCTGTTACTTCCCTTCAAGCTTGGCAATATTCTAAAAACCGACATCTTTTGTCTTAAAAATATCAAGACCAATGTGTTGTCGTTTCATGGCCGTATTTTTATTGACGATGACAAAGCCGGTAAGCTCGCAATCAAAAAACTGCATGGCAAGCGCTTCAAAAATAAAATCGTCGAGGTCAGAGAATATTTTATACGTTCGCACAAAAACGACAGACGCTTAACGCAGCAGCCGGTATCGACAGACATACTGGAAAAGCGTAAAGGCGAACGGCGTTGCAATATCAAGCATGAAGGGCAAGCCGCCGCTTACACGAATGTATTCGATACCGAAAACATCTATCAAATTAGCCGCCGATTGCGAGATGACGCTTATGATTACTGAGTCGCGGCGCCGGCGACCTAAATTTCGTTCGCATGGCGAAGAGACAGTTGACTTGTGACCTTATAAAGACTGGATCAAACGATACCAGTTTGCTCGACTCTATCCCCGTCAATTTTCCCTTCAAACCGATGCGCTATGCCTTGCATCACCAAAATCAACACCACCCCAGCCAAAATAAAACCAATCTGTTGTAATGAAGTTTTAATATCGGTCTTCTGATGCAAAGACGGGATTAAATCGGCCACCGCAATATAAATAAAACTGGAAGCCGCTAGGGTTAAAAAGTAGGGCAAGATGTGATGTAGGTCGCCAAGACTGAAATACGCCAATACGCCGCCAACCACCGTGCTCAAGCTGGCAAGAATGTTGTAAAACAAGGCCTCTCCGCGCTTGTAACCGCTATGCAGCAAAATCGCGAAGTCACCGACTTCTTGCGGGATTTCGTGCGCGGCCACCGCCAAGCTGGTGACGATACCCAGTTGCACGTCGGTTAAAAACGCTGCGCCGATTAACACGCCATCGACAAAATTATGGATGCTGTCGCCGAGGATAATAAACATCCCGGCGGGGCGGTGGCCGGCCGCTTGGATTGCATGCGTATGGCCGTGTTCGTGGTGATGGTCATCGTGCGATTCTTCGCCGTGGGCTTCGCAAGCGTGAGAATGGCAATGGCGCCAGACCAGGAGTTTTTCCAATACAAAAAACAATAGGATGCCTGCTAAAATCGTAGCCGAGAGTGTGGACATATCCTCGACCGGCACTTCCTCGAATGCGTGTGGGATCAATCCGCAAAACGCGCCGGTCAACAACGCGCCAATTGCAAAACTGATGCCGTGCGGCAGTACATGCTTTTGTTTGTGTTCTGGCAGTAATAAAAACACCGCAGCAGCCAGAACACTAAGCACGCCACCCAGCGCGGTAAACAAGATAATCGACAACAATACAGTCAAATTAGTCTCTCCAGATCAAACTGGCCATGCGGCCAGTATTCGCGCCGTCACGGCGATACGAGTAAAAACGTTGCGGATCGGCGACGGTGCATAGGTCACCGCCATAAACGTGTTCCACACCCAGTTCCGCCAGTTTAATACGCGCCAGCCGGTAAATATCCGCCAGCCATTTGCCAGGCTGTCGCGCGCGAAATGCGACGGCGGTAATCGGGTTGTCTTGAATAAAAGCGTCCCGCACCTCGTCACCCACTTCGAAATTATCCGGGCCTATCGCCGGCCCCAGCCAAACATGCACATCCTGACAACTCATCGCATACAGGGTTTCGGCGATGATACCGGCCTGCAAACCGCGCCAGCCGGCGTGGGCGGCGGCGACCACTTCGCCATCGTCTCCACAGAACAGCACTGGCAGACAATCCGCCGTCAATATCGCGCATACCGTGCCGGGTTGATCGGCAAAGCTGGCGTCGGCTTCCTCCTGGCCCTCGGTTTCGTCGGCGTTCACCACGCGCGTCCCGTGCACTTGTTGCAGCCAGACCGGTTCGGACGGCAGTTGCAGCATGTCCTTAATGATGTAGCGGTTGGTTTTGACGTGCTGCGGGTCGTCGTTGACGTGGCTGGCCGGATTCAAACTGGCGTAAGGGCCGGTACTGACTCCGCCGGTGCGCAAGGTGACTGCGGCGTGTACATGCGCCGGCAGCGGCCAATCAGGCTTGATCCAATTCATTTTCGGCCAATAATTTCAACAGATTTTGCATGTCTTCGGGGATGGGTTGTTCCCATTCGCAGTATTCGCCGGTTTCCGGATGCTCCAAACCCAATTTCGCGGCATGCAGGGCTTGGCGCTTAAAATTGCGTAAGGCCTCTGCCAACGCGGGATTACAGTCAGCCGGCATTTGGAAGCGGCCGCCGTAGACTTGATCGCCGACCAGTGGATAATTAATGTGCGACATATGCACTCTAATCTGATGCGTGCGGCCGGTTTCCAGCTTGACGCGAATCAGCGTATGGCGCTTAAAGCGTTGTTCCAGCCGGTAATGGGTAATCGCTTCTTTACCGCCGCGCTTTACTACGGCATTACGTTTACGGTCCACCGGATGGCGGCCGATAGGTTCGTCGACGGTGCCGCCAGCCGTCATCCAGCCTTTTACCAGCGCCAGATATTCACGATGGATGCTGCGAGCCTGGAGCTGCTCGACCAGACTGTTATGAGCCTGCAAGGTTTTGGCGATCATCAATAAACCGCTGGTATCCTTGTCGATGCGGTGCACTATGCCGGCGCGGGGCAGGGTATCCAGATTGGGGGTGTGATTGAGCAAGGCATTAACCAAGGTGCCATCCCAGTTGCCGACCGCAGGATGCACGACCAAACCGGCCGGTTTGTTAACGATGAGTAAAGAATCGTCTTCATAAACAATGTCTAGCGGGATTTCCTGAGGCGCGTATTCGATCACGCGCTCGGCTTCGGCATCCAGCTCGATTTCTTCGCCGCCGTCCAATTTCTCGCGGCCTTTCATAACCTCACCATCCACCAATACCCGGCCGGCTTTGATCCAGGTTTGCAGTTTGCTGCGCGAATAATCCGGAAACACTTCGGCCAGACACTGGTCCAGTCGCATACCCGCCAGTTCCTCGGGAACCCTTGCCGTCAATATCGTCATAGTCGTTTTTAAGTTATACTCGCGGCCAGAATGCCGCCAAAAGCTGCAAAAAACCCGCAATATTACAACGTGTTGATAAACGTATGCGATTAGTTTTAGTAAAAACCGTTTTTATCGCCTGTCTGGCTTGGACGCTGCAAGGCTGCGAGACCCTGGATGCCTTTATGAGCAAGGATTCTTCGGCTAATAATAAAGATGAAGAATACGCCGGTTGGGACGATAAAATGTTCCATGAAAAAGCCAAGGAAGCGCTGGACAATAAAAACTATCAAAAAGCGGTGACTCTTTACGAAGCGCTGGAATCGCGTTATCCGTTCGGCGACTATGCGGCTCAGGCCCAATTAAATGTTGCTTACGCTTACTATAAAAACGACGATCCGGAAGCGGGCTTAGCCGCCGCTGACCGCTTCATTAAAATCCATCCACGTAACCCCAATGTCGATTATGCCTATTATCTGAAGGGCCTGATCAATTACAACCGCGGCATCGGCTTTATAGACCGCTTTCTGCCCACGGACTCTTCGCAACGCGATCCCGGTCCGGCCAAAGATTCTTACGATAATTTCCAGGAATTGATCCGCCGCTATCCCAATAGCCAATATGTTGCCGATGCCAAACTGCGGATGATCGCACTCCGCAACAATATGGCTATGTACGAAGTTCATGTCGCCGACTTTTACATGCGCCGTAAAGCCTATGTCGCCGCTGTTAACCGGGCTAATTACATCATCAAGGAATATCAACGCACCCCGGCGGTGCCGTTTGCCTTGCAAATCATGCAGGACGGCTATCGGCAGTTGGGGATGGACGAGTTGGCCGCCGACGCCGAACGGATTTATACCTTAAATTATCCAGCCGGCGCACCGCAAGCCAATTACAAGGATGAAGGCGCCATTCAAAAAGTGTGGGACGCCATGGGCCTGGATAAATAAAACTTGCGCCGTTTGACCTTTTTGCGGCCTGCTTGCTTAGGCTGGCTGCTGTTAAATACCGGCTTTGGATACGCAGCCGAGCCGGTACCGCTGTTTCAAAACCGCTTTTTCACGTTGTCGCAGAACACTGAACTGGTCTGCGCTACCAGCCAGCAACACTTTACCCCTACTGCGGCCCTAGCTGACATCATCCGCTTTTATGAAGCGGGCCACCCGGGCTTGCGCAAACAAGCGGTGGCGGTGCTGACCGATCATAAAAACCAGGATTATCTCGACGACTTGGCCGATTACCGCGAAGATTGCGCCAACAATATCGCCGGCGAACTCTGCGTATTGGAAAAATATTGGGACGACCGCGAAGCCGCCTGGCGGGCTTTAGCCTTGTTCTACGACACCAAAACCGTGGTCAAACACAGCGATGACTATCGCTACGAAGTGCGGCGCTTCAACGTAGATCATCTGCGTCTGTTCGAAAAAGCCATTCGCAAAATCCCGGCCTTTTTGCGGCAAAGTATCAGCAAAGCCAAGCCGGTAGATAATCTGGAACAGGAAATTGCCGACAAGCCCACGGTGATGCAGGAACTGATTCGCGATGCGTTTCAGGAAGACTACAAAAACAGCATCTGGCAGGATCATACTCATCCGTTGACGCTGGTGCCGGGCATAGGCTTTCGCTCGCAGACCGTGGCACAGGTGTTCAGCGGTCAAAACCTGATCGTGTTTACCGTCAAGGCCTTCGACAAGGGCAAGGAAGGCGGCACTTACCGGGACATCGGCGTGCAGTATTTGGTGGATTTTCGGCTGCCTATCGTCGTGCATGAAATCGCCCACACCATCGATAATTTCCATTTCTGGAATGGCCAGGACGATCTGTATTTTTTCTACAAATACCACAAGATTTCCAACGACGAAGACATCATGAAAATCATCGCTGAGGCAAAATTGGCGTTGTGGCCTTCGAAATGGTTCGAGGCCTTTGAAGCTTTAGGCGAAGTCAATGAAGGCCGTTACGACGGCACCACCCAGGAAAAGTTGGCCGAACTGGTGGCGCAATACATTCTAATTCCGGAACGTTTGCAACAAAGCGCGCCGGCCGCTTATCAATGGCTACGCGAGGACATCTTCCGCGGCATCGAATACCAAGGTTACGACCGCTGCGAGGTGCCGCTGACCAAGCCGCTAAGCTGGTGGCAATACGCTACCGGCAAGATGCTGGGCCAGTAACGCTTTATGCTATGCTGACCGCGAATTTTAACCTTGCTAAACCATTGTCTAGCCATGAAAAAACCGCAAAATCTATCCCTGCAAGAACAACTGCTTAAATCCGGTCTGAGCAACGACGCCAAGCTCAAACAAGTCAAAGCCGAGAAGCGTAAACAAACCAAATTGGAACGCAATAATGGCGTCGAGACCATCGATGAGGTGAAGCTGAGTGCGGAACAACTGCGCCAGCAACAAGTAGAGCGCGACCGCGAACTGAATCGGCAACGCAAGCTGGCAGAAGAACAAAAGGCCTTGGGCGCGCAAATCAAGCAAATCGTCGAAATGAACCGTATCGCGCTGGATCCGAACGGCTTGGCTTACAACTTCACCGACGACAACAAAGTCAAAACCCTATACGTGGCTGAAAAAGTGCGGGAGGCCTTGATCAATGGTCGGGCCGGTATCGCCACAGTAGACGGACATTATGAGATCGTGCCTGCGGAGGTCGCTCGCAAAGTGCAGGCGCGGGATGCGGGTAGTATTGTGGTGTTGAACGAAGCCACGCAGGATCTGGCGGCCGCCGACGATCCGTATGCCGAGTTTCAGATTCCGGACGATTTGATGTGGTGAAAGCCGCAGGTTGAGCGGAGTCGGCAAGCGCTTCGGCTCCGCTCAGCGAACGGCTTATCGCGTCTCGACCCGTTTAAACCTTCCGAAAAATCAAATCCCAAACCCCGTGACCCAAACCCAAACCACGGTTTTCGAACTTGGTTAACGGCCGATAAATCGGCCGTTCGCAGAAATCTTTGCTGGCACTGGTGTTTTGCAAACCGGTGCCGGCCGATAAAATCCCCAGCATATCCTTGGCGTAATGCTCCCAATCGGTGGCGGCGTGAAAATAGCCGCCGGCCAGCAATTTTTTGTTCAGCAATTCCACGAAACTGGGACGGACGATGCGGCGCTTGTGATGGCGGCGCTTTTGCCAAGGGTCGGGGAAAAACAGATGCACGCCGGCCAAGCTATGGTCGGCAATTTTTTGCTCCAGAATCTCGATCGCGTCGTGGTGGTAAATCCGCACGTTGTTAATGCCGCGCTGCTCCAGCAACATCATCAAATGGCCGACGCCGGGGCGGTGCACTTCAATCCCCAGATAATTCAAATCCGGATTGGCCTCAGCCATCGCCGCCAGGCTGTCGCCGTTGCCGAAACCGATCTCGACAATCAACGGCGCTTGCCGGCCGAAGGCTTGCTCCAGATCAAAATCATGCTGCGGCGACAGGCAATATTTATCCCAATGGCTTTCCAGTGCTTGCTTTTGGCCGGCAGTCGCGCGGCCTTGGCGGCGGATGAAGCTTTTGATGCGGGCGGGGTCGATTTTTTGGGGTTCGGTCATGGAAAAATTTCTTGCTGGCCTGAATGATAGGATAGTAACGTCAAGATATTATTAGGCGATGGCGATGGACACAAATTGCGGCAGATGCAGCTGGCTTCGTTAAGCGCCACATTGCTCCATCCTAGCCTTTGCGGCCTGACCAAACACCGAATCCGGCTCCTTGTTAATGATTCGTTCTAGTACCGACGAACTGGATTTTTCTAATAAATTGATTGCTCGGAGCCTGGCCGAAGCGTGGTGGGCGTTTAATGCAGCCAGTTCAGTCAGATAGCCGCTAGTATCGCTTAGCAATTTGAAAATGACCCGTTCCGGGTCCTCGGTGAAGAGGTCCCGCACTAGTTCGTCATATCGTTCTTGGCAACGAATCAAGTCGCGGCGATCAATTTTTTTTCGGCTCGGTAGGATCGTCACAGCAGGCCATTGTCTTAAGTTTTTTGACCGTACTCGGAGATTAGCTGCTGAAATTCGAATTCGCAGCCACCGCAGCCGGATGCCGCGCCGGTAATGCGGGAGATTCGTTCCGGATCGGTGACGCCCTCGTCAAGTAGTTGTTTGATTTGCTGCTCGGTGGTGCCGCTGCAGTAGCAAACTACGTCGTTTTCGGTGTCGGGCTGGGCGGTCATGATAAGGATTTTAAGCGTATCAACTCAAATTCTACAGAGTATGTCTTTTGGCAGTGGCTTCGGTTTGTTGGGTTACGCCCTATTGGGCTAGCCCAATCTACGTTCTCAACATGTTTGGGTTGAAATCTTGGGTCACGCCCTATCGGTTGTTAACCCAACCTACATTCCGTATTTAAAAGTTACAAAGATAAAAAATCCAATTGAAGTTACTGCAACTATCAGTATTACTTTCTTGTGCAAACTCTCGAATTCCAAATTGGGGATTATAGTTTTTAATAAAAAATAGACCCCAAGAGTAATCGCTAAAATCAGAAGTTTTATTACCAACTGCTCTGATAGTTCCACAGAGTCCCCATTACAGAAACAACCCATCAATCGGCGAAGAGGCCGAAGCAAAGCGCTTGCGCGGCATGCGTCCGGCCAGGAAAGCTTCGCGGCCGGCTTCGATGCCTTTTTTCATCGCCGAAGCCATCAATACAGGATTTTTCGCAGCGGCTATCGCGGTGTTCATCAACACGCCGTCGCAGCCCAGTTCCATCGCCATCGCTGCATCGGACGCAGTGCCGACGCCGGCATCGACCAGGATCGGCACTTTGGCGTTTTCGACGATGGTCAAAATGTTGTAGGGGTTGCGGATACCCAAGCCGGAACCGATCGGCGCCGCCAAAGGCATTACCGCCACGCAGCCAATTTCTTCCAGGCGCTTGGCGGCAATCGGGTCGTCATTGGTGTAGACCATCACGTCAAACCCCTCTTTGACCAGCAATTCGGCGGCTATGTAGGTTTGGGCTACATCGGGAAACAAGGTCAGTTGATCGGCCAATACTTCCAATTTGACCAATTTATGACCACCCAATAACTCGCGCGCCAAACGACAGGTGCGCACCGCATCTTCGGCAGTGTAACACCCGGCGGTGTTGGGCAAAATCGTGTATTTGTCCGGGGAGATCACGTCCAGCAAGCTCGGTTCACCGGGATTCTGGCCGATATTGGTGCGGCGAATCGCCACCGTGATAATCTCGGCGCCGCTGGCTTCGGTAGCCAGGCGGGTTTCTTCCAGATCCTTGTATTTGCCGCTACCGACCAACAAACGCGAGCGGTATTGTTTGCCGGCCAGCGTGAAATAATCGTCTTCGCCGCCGCCGATAGCCTGTACGATTTCCAATCTATCGTCAGCTTGCAAGCGTTGGCTGTCGTGTTGGGTAAACGGCAGGATTTCTTTGTTCAATTCCACGGCGATGCGTTTGCCGGTCAAGCCCAAATCGGTAATTACGTCGGCAACGGTGGCGTTTTCGCCATACTCGCGATGATCGCCATTGACCTGTATTTTCATGCGTTAAACCTTGTGTGTTTTGGCGGCGCGGCGGCGTTCCACGGCGCCGGCCAGATGATGTAACAATTCGGCGCTATCGTCCCAACCCAGGCAGGCGTCGGTGATGCTTTGGCCGTAAGTCAGCGGTTTACCTTCTTCGACATCCTGACGGCCGCCTACTAGGTGGCTTTCCACCATTGCGCCAATGATGCGGTTGTCGCCGCCGCGAATTTGGCTGGCCACGTCCTCGGACACCAGCATTTGCCGCTGGTATTTTTTCAGGCTGTTGGCGTGGCTGAAATCGATCATGATGTTCGGCCGCAAACCGGCCTTCTCCAGCCCCTCGGCCACTTGATCGACACTGACTTCGTCATAGTTCGGGCGGCTGTTGCCGCCGCGCAGAATGATGTGGGCATCTTCGTTGCCGCGCGTCGAGAAAATCGCCGAGCGGCCTTCTTTGGTGAGCGACAGGAAGTGGTGCGGACTCATCGCGGCATTGATCGCGTCAATCGCGATTTGAATGCCGCCATCAGTGGCGTTTTTGAAGCCGACCGGGCAAGACAAGCCGGACGCCAATTCCCGGTGCACCTGGCTTTCGGTGGTTCTGGCACCGATGGCGCCCCAGGAAATCAAGTCCGAGACGTATTGCGGTGTGATCAAGTCCAGATACTCGGTGGCGGCCGGCACACCAAGATTATTCACATCCAACAATACTTGACGGGCCATCCGTAGGCCTTTGTTGATGTTGAAGCTGGAATTTAAATCCGGATCGTTGATCAAGCCTTTCCAACCTACCGTGGTTCGCGGCTTTTCGAAGTAAACCCGCATCACGATCACCAGGTCGTCTTTCAACTCGTCCATGATCAGTTTCAAGCGCCCTGCATATTCCACTGCCGCTGCCGGATCGTGGATGGAGCAAGGACCGATAATCACCAGCAATCTGTCGTCGGCACCGGTCAGAATGTTGTGAATCGCTTCCCTGGCATGCAGAATGGTGGCTGCGGCCTGCTCGGTCATCGGGATTTCTTCATGAACCTGAATCGGCGCCACCACATCCTTGGTTTCACAAATTCTTAAATCATCGGTGTTATAGTTAGTTGGCATGACGCTCAGCAATACGCTTTCAGTAGATGGATTAATTGGCTATTTTAACCGTTTTGCCTGTCGGTGTTACAAACTAATGCCGAAACCGACCTGAGAAAATACGGACATGACAGACGACAGACCCATTAAACGCTGCTTGACGGTGTGCCTGGCGCAATCGTTCGAATTCGCGCAATTGCGGGAAAAACTGCTGGATACCACCCGCGCGCAACTATTTAGAAACGCTTTGGTGGTCGATTACAAAACCGGCTGCGCGATTGTGTTTGCCTATGGCGTGATGGTGTGCTGGAACCTGAATCTCGACGACCGCCGCGCCTTGCAGGATTTATTGCTGGATTATGCAATCAAACCCGACGCGGAACCGCAGGAAGACAATTTCAGCTATGAAATAGGTTGCGAGCAGGACCGGATTCAGCACGATCATATCGAATTGCAATCTGCCGACTTCAAAGTGCTGTTGGCGCTTTCGCACGCGATGGCGCAATCGATCAAATTAGCGGCGTTCGAAGGCCACGCCATCGACACCATCCGCGCCACCAGCCATTTGCCGCAGTCGCTGGCGCGGGAAGGCAAAATCAAGCTCAATCGCAAAACCATGGCGATGATCCGCGGCCAGTTGTTTCTTACCAAGAGCGACATCATCCTTAATTACGATCTGCTGGATACCCCGGAATTTTTTTGGGAACATCCCGAATACCAGCATATTTATTCAATGGCGGCCAATTACCTGGAAATTCAGCAACGCACCGACGTATTGTCAAAAAAGCTTGAGACGATACACGAGCTGCTGGAAATGCTGGCAGATGAACAAAAACACCAGCATTCCTCGGCCTTGGAGTGGATCATTATCTGGCTGATTGCCGTGGAAATCGTGATGTCGATTTTGGACAAGCTTTTTTAGTTAGCCCAACTCTCAGCGGCCCAATTCGGCACCGGGTTTGCAGCAAGCTAACGCTTGCCCAGGAAAATCAAGGGTTGACGGTATCGACCGGCTGCCGCGATAATCGGTCCAGAGATTGAACTCGCTCACAAAAATATTGGTATCCCCTGCGCCTCCACTTAGTCTTGCTGCTAAGTATAAGAAGTCGCACCACTAAATTTACTTTAAGGACAAACCATGAAAATACTAACTGCCCTATTAGCGACGTTTTTGTATTCGGCTAACGCGACTGCGGCTCTTGAATTTACTTTTTCAGGCGATTTCGTCAATTTCAGCACCGGCAATTTTTCAGGACAAGTAACGGTCGATGCTTTGTCACCGAGCTCCAGCGACGTTTTTCCGGCGTCAGGCAGCGAATCCGCCAGTTTACGTTTGGGCTACTCGCTAAGCGCTCCGCTTTCCATGTTAGCTAACGGACAAGCGTTGGCGATCGATAACGACCACGCTGTGCTAAATATCGTCGACAACGCCACCGTCAGCGAAGCTCAGATAAACAGTCAGGGGTTTACCAGTACCCAAGTAATGCCGGGCACTTATGACATCCTGACCCTTCATATGGAATCGGCTAGCAACCAATACGATGACAGTGGCCTGTTGGTATCCGGTGCGGAATTTTCGGTGACAGGTTTTTTTGATCAGCTATTACTGGGCGGGGTAGACCTTGATCCGACTAAACTGCCCAGCCTGTTTGGCTTAGCATTTGCCGATAATTTGAAGTTTTTGGTTTTTGAAGTTAACCGAAAATTAGGCGACAGCGAAGATTTTCGTGGCGCTGGTGTCATTACCGCCAGTGACATTGTCGACACTCACGTGTTTACCCCCGTGCCGTTACCTGGCGCGGCGTGGCTATTTGCAAGCGTTATCGCCGGATTAGGTTTGCGGATGCGCAAACCAGCTTAATTGCCTAATATCAGGATGAGTCAGCGCCTGTGCCAAGCGTTGCCAGGCTGACTCGTCCTTCGGTAAGCCGAAACGCACACTGGCCGGCTCCTGAAACAAGCGGGTCAGAATACCCTGCCCAGCCAATAAATCGTGCAGCTTAGCTGCCTGCACGCACTTCACCCATTGAAATAAATCGCATCCACCGCTGGGTGGCCAACCGCTGTCGGTCAATAGCTGCTGTAGTCGTTGCCCCTGCTTCGCTAACGATGCAGCAGCGGCGGATTGCCAGCTTCGATCAGCCAAGGCCAGTGCAGCGACATAACGGCCTGGATGGCTGATAGCCCAGGGCCCAAGCCGCTCAGCAAGTTTCGCCAATAAGTCCGACTGGGTAATCACGAAGCCGCAACGGATGCCGGCCAAACCAAAAAACTTACCGACAGACCGTAATATTATCAAACCCGGCCGCACAGGTAGTGGTGCCAGACTGTATTCGGCGGGCAAACTATCGATAAACGCTTCGTCGACTAGTAGCCAGCCGCCACGCCGGCTAAGACTTTCATGCCAATTCAATAGCTGTTGCCGGTTCCATAGCCGGCCAGTGGGATTATTGGGATTGACCAAAATCAACACATCCAACTCATCCAGCCGTTCGTCTATTGCCTCCGCTTCGACTCTGACAACTTGATGCCCAGCTTTTTGCCAACTGCCGGCATGCTCGGCATAGGCAGGGTGCAGCAAGCCCACTCGTGATTTCGGCCGTAACAAAGGTAACGCTTGAATTGCCGCTTGCGAGCCGGCCACCGCCAGCAAGGAATCGTTTTGATAGTAGACCCGCGCTGCTGCTAATAAGTCGTCATCATCTTCCGGTAGGCGTTGCCAGCATTCGGCAGGAATGGCAGGCACCGGCCAGCCGTTAGGGTTGATGCCGGTGGATAAATCCAACCAGTCGGCCAAAGGAATGCCATATTGGCTCGCGGCTTGTCGCAAGCGGCCGCCATGTTCAAGCAAGGAAGTCTCCCGCGCCGATCACGACTAGCCATAACAGTAGAGCCCGGTACATCAATGCGCTGGCGCGTTCAATATCGCCGTTTTCCGGTAGTTGTGGGCCGCCGAACCAGGGTTTTTGTTTCAGTTGGCCGTGATAACAAGCCGGCCCGCCCAGCTGCAGCTGCAGTGCGCCGCCGCCAGCTGTCATCACCGGTCCGGCGTTAGGGCTGTCCAGTAGATGGGCTTGCGTCCGCCAGGACTTGATAGCCTGTGTGGTGTTGCCGAGCAGGGCATAGCTCAAGGCCGTCAAGCGTGCCGGCAACCAATTCAGCAGGTCGTCGAAGCGCGCGGCGGCCCAGCCGAAATATAAATAGCGTTGATTTTTATAGCCCCACATGGCATCCAGGGTATTGCTGAAGCGGTAGAGCAAGGCGCCGAACGGCCCCAATACGACGAACCAGAACAAGGGCGCAAACACCGCGTCGGCACCGTTTTCCAGCACCGATTCGATAGTTGCACGGCGTACGTCGGCCTCGGTCATCGCTTCGGTCTGACGGCTGACGATTTTACCCACCTGTTGCCGCGCTAACGGTAAATCGCTATCCGCCAAGGCCGAATGAACGGCCAGCGCATGTTGCTGCAAGCTACGGGCTGCGATGCAAAAATACAAAACCAGTACATCGATTGTAGTTTGCAGCGGTGGCCAACTCGGTACAAGCCGCAACCAGAGCAGACAGGGAATTAAGACTATTGCCACCGCCAAAAAGCCGCTGACTCGTTGACGAAAAACCGATTGCTCGTTGTTTAACAGCCGCATTTCTATAGCGCTAGCCCATTTGCCGAACATCACTAGCGGGTGATAAGTATTGCGCGGCTCGCCCAGCCAAAAATCGATGGTTACAGCCAACAAAATGCTGAGGGTGAGAATCATGATTTACGTTGGATAAACAGGTGTTGCAAAACTGGAAGAGCGGAAGGGCATGCTTGCCGACATAGTCCTGATCAGCGCGGCGATGAAAATCGCCGCGCTGGATTCTGGAATGCTGTTAGAGGGCTTCGCGAGTGGTTTTGGCGGCCAGTAAGGATTTTACGACAGTTACCAAGCCAAAAATGACCACACCATAGATCAAGGTGGATGTCATATAAGGCGGATAATACATCGCAACGCGCTCAATATATTGCGCGAATGAGCCGTTGGGATAGCGTCCGGATAGCCAGTAAAAACTGCCGTTGGAAAACAGAAACGCGATGGATGTAGCTGCTACTAGAGCCATCAGGCGTTGCGCGGCGTTGGCTATCGACAACCCAGTGAATTGTCGGCACCATTTGCCACCCAACCACATCGCGCCGTAAGAGCCGACCAGAAATACGTAGGCTTTGGACACGCAAAAATCGCTGACACCAAGTTTAGTGATCGCCAAGTAATCAATCAGCACCGCTTCCGCCAGCAATAAGGCGAACAAATAGCGTCCGCCTAGCCACAAGCCGGCGAAAAAAAACACCGCCAATGAAGCGTCCGGCAATGCGAACGGGGTGCCGAAATGGTGAAAACGGGTGGCCGCCATCAACGCCATCAACGCGACCGCGCCGGGTTTAACAGCCAAGGTTTGATTCAAACTCATAGGGTTCTCCAAAAAAGGTTTAGTAATTGTAGTGGATCGAAAAATAGAAATTTCTGCCGAAGCTGTTATAGGTGTTAACCGTTTGATAGCGTTTGTCGAACATATTATTCAGTTTGGCGCTTAACATCCAATTTTTGTCGATGCGATAAGTGGTACGCAGATCGGCGGTCATAAAGCTGCCTAGACGGACCCGGTTCGCGGCGTCGTCGAATCGTTCGCCCTGAGCCAGCACGGAGGCACCAATATCAATGTCACCGAACGAGCGCGAGACATCATAGGACAAGCTTTCCGTCACTCGACGCGGCAGGCGCAAATTAGTCTGCCTGTCCTTCGGTGTCATCAGGTTCATGCTTAGTTTGTTGTTCCAGCCGAGAATTTGCGTGGACACTTCGGCTTCTATGCCGTCTATCTGCGCCTTGCCGATATTTCTGGCGGTGGACGGCGTGCCGCTAAATACAATCAAATCCTCGATATTGGTGTGATACGCGCGCAGCTCCCAATTGGCCCAATCGTGATGGCCGGCAAAACCGGCTTCGAAGCTGGTGGACTTTTCCGGACGCAAGCCGGGGTTGCCGAAGCCTGGGAAGTATAACTGGTTAAAGGTCGGCGCCTTAAACGCATTGCCGAAACTGGCAAAAGCGCTGATACCGTAATCCCAATTAAACCGCCAGCCGAAATTGCCGGTGACACTATCGCCGAAAGCCTGGTTTTCGTCCCACCGCAAGGAAGCGTTCAAAAAATGCTTGTCGAAAATCCGGCTGTGCAAATCAGCGAACACTCCGACATCGTAACGCGAGGTTTCGACATAGCGTGTGGTGCTGTCGACTTCGTCGAAGCGGTAATCGGCACCCACTGTCAATTGGTGATCCTTATGCAAGGCCAGTTCGTTCAGCCAGCTGGCGTTCCAGCGTGTGGTGTTGAAACGACTGGTAAACCGACCGTTATGCCGAAACTGATCGGCATCGTCCATGCTTTGTCCCACCCGCAAAGTGGATTTCCACCTATCGCTGAAATTTGCGCTGGCTGTGGCTCCCAGCGTCTGATTGACAAACTCAGTGGTGCTACTGATGGAATTGTCGATCTCGGTTTCGCCTTCGGCTCGCAGGAAAAATGCTTCCAGTTCCGCGCCGTTGTTGAAGCGGTAACCGGCTTTGGCATTCAGACTGGTGTTGTTATAGCCGTCGCGGTCCGGATTATAGCCGCTCGCGACGCTGACACCACTCAGCGCATTGATGCCCTGGCTACCGAGTTGAGCGGCGCTCAAGCTATACCAAGCCTTGCCCCATTTACCGTTGACGGCCGCCGAGCCGTTATAGGTGTCGTATGAGCCTCCGCCGGCTTCCAGCGCAATGTTCGGCCGTTCACTGGTGCCGCCCTTGCGAGTAAATATCTGAATCACCCCGCCGATCGCTTCCGAGCCATACAGGCTGGACTGCGGGCCTCGAGTGATTTCCACCCGTTCGATTTGATCGATAGGAATAAACTGAAATGCGCTGGTGCCGGTGGTCACCGAGCCGGCCTTGATGCCGTCGATTAAAACCAGTACATGATCGGAGTTAGTGCCGCGCAGATAGACATTGGTATCCTTACCGTAACCGCCGCTTTGCACCATATCAACGCCCGGCGTGCCTTTTAGTAACTCAGGAAGGGTTCTAACCTGAAGTTTCTCGATGTCCTGACGATTATAAACCGTCATCGCCGTGGCTAATTCGTTCTGCCGAGTCTCGGTTCGGGTAGCCGTCACGACTGTTTCGGCAAGGTTGATAGCCTCATCGCCGGTTGCTGCCCACACTGTAAAAGGCGTACTCGCCAGCAATAAAGATCTGTATAGAATTGTTTGCATATTGTCCTCTGCGCCCGCCGCGCATCCGGGTGAAAAAGGACAGAGGAAAAACGGAAAACGAAAAAGACGGAGGCAGGCTAGGCATGGACTCAGACCATTCCGTCAACAGCCCTCCGCTGTCTCGAATGATCTTCCGGGCCAGTCTCCGGGCTTATAAGTGGCTTGACGCCTGATCTGCGACCTTCCCATGCAAAGCGCACAGTGGCAAAAACGCAGCTCTTTACTTATCTACCGTTGCGGGGGCAGCGCCGGCATGGGCGGTTAAAACCGCCGCACCGACTTCCTGTTTAAGCTTGGCCGAGAAAACGGCGCAAACACCTGAAAGAAGCGCGCAATTGTAGGGAGTCGGGCATGATAAAGCAAGAGTGTCCGAGCAGGTCGCCCACAATCGGCATTGCAAATACCCCTTTCCGTGCTATACATTGGTGCATTGATTAATGCTGTTAACTTAGACTTCAACGAATACGGGCGGGATCATGGAAATTCAATCGAAATTGTTAGGCAACCAAGACATCAATCCGGACACTATCATCAATTTTCCGCGCGGCCTACCCGGTTTTGAAGATCAGACCCGCTTTAAATTATTTCATCAGGAAGGCAGTGAGATTGTCTATTGGCTGCAATCGGTCGATAACGCGGAGCTGACTTTTTCCGCGGCTCATCCGTCGCACTTCAACATCAATTATAATTTTACGGTAACCGACCCCGAAGAAGCGCTGCTGCAACTAGAGCCGGGCGACGAACTGGTGATATTAATTCTGCTGCACAAAGACAACGAGCAGGATAATGGCAAGCCGACCATTAAAGGCTCGATCAAATCGCCAATCTTAATCAACGCCAACAAACGCATCGGCATGCAAAAAGTATTGGTGGCAATCGAACAAAGCATCACCCTGACCGAGAAGGTCAGTGAGATAGATGTATCTGAGGCTTAAAAATGCAAACATCCGCCGGCGATTGCGTTCGCCGGCGGATGTTTAAATCAGGCGGCCTGAACAGGAATGGAATGACTGGAATGGCTAATACGATTGTTGCCGTCGAAATACACCAAAGTCGGCTTGTAGTTCGTCAGTTCCTTCTCATCTAAGCTGGCGAACGCACAAACGATAATCAAATCGCCAGGGCACGCCAACCTTGCAGCTGCACCGTTAATCGAAAATACGCCGGAATCTTCTTCGGCGCGAATCGCATAGGTGGTAAAGCGTTGACCATTGTTAATATTGTAAATATGGATTTGCTCGTACTCCCTGATACCGGAAAAATCCAAAATTTTACCGTCTATAGCACACGATCCTTCGTAATCCAGCTCGGAATGCGTTACCCGCGCACGGTGTAACTTAGCTTTAAGCATGTTTATGTTCATGGTAAACAAGGTCGAATACTAGGGCCGGCGATTATGCCTGAAATTGACTCTGCTATCAAATTTAAGCATTAGCTTTCAAAGGTAAAAACCAATGCAGTCAGTTGTTTATTTTAGAAAAATACAGGTTATCGATCAGGCGTGTAGTGCCCAGCTTGGCAGCAGCCAAAATCAGCAGATTAGCGTCGCTGGTGCTGGCGGGCAATAAATCCTTGCTACGGCAAATGCTGAAATAGTCGACGGCAAAACCGGCTTGCTGCAGATTTTGGCGCTGCCGTTCCGCCACAGCTGGATAATCGACATGTCCCGCTAAAATCTCGTCGCGTGCAGCGATCAAGGCTTGATAGAGCTTGGGCGCGTGCTGTCTTTGTTGGTCGGTCAGATAGCCGTTGCGGGAACTCATCGCCAAGCCATCGTCCTCCCTAACCGTTGCCACGCCTTGAACCGTGACAGGTATATTCAGATCGGCGACCATTTGCCGAATCAGCGTCAGTTGTTGAAAATCCTTTTCGCCCAACAACAACAGGTCGGGCTGGACCATGTTCAACAGCTTACAAACAACCAAGGCTACGCCGTCAAAGTGTCCGGGCCGGCTGGCACCGCAATGCAGGGCCGACAAGCCGCTGACTGAAATGCCGGTTTGCGTGGCTTGCGGATACATTTCCGTCACCGCCGGCAAGAACAGCAAATCGGCGCCGTTTGCTATCAGCTTTTCCTGATCCTGCTGCTCGGTGCGCGGGTAACTGGCAAAATCTTCGTTCGGCCCAAACTGTGTGGGATTGACGAAAATACTGACCACCACTTTATCGGCCTGTTGCTTGGCCGTGCTAAGCAATTTGATATGCCCGGCATGCAGATTGCCCATGGTCGGCACGAAACCGATATCATGGCCGGCTTGCCGCCATTGCCGGATTACCTCTCGCAAGGCGGCGACGGTAGTGACTATCTGCATATGCTCAATAACTGTGTTCGGACGCTGGAAATTGCGCGGATTTAACCGCTTGATGATAGTGGCGTACCGCCTCTTCTATGCTGGAGGCATCGGCCATGAAGTTTTTAGAAAAGCGTGGTCGCTTGCCGGTGCTGATATTCAACATATCGTACAGCACCAACACCTGGCCATCGCAATCAACACCAGCGCCGATGCCTATGGTCGGAATACTCAGGCGCTGACTTATTTCGGCGGCCAGTTGCGCCGGCACGCATTCCAGCACTAAAAGGCTTGCGCCGGCTTGTTCGATTTTTTCCGCATCCGCCAAAATTTGTTTGGCTTGCTGTTCTTCACGACCCTGCACTTTATAACCGCCTAAGCGATTTACGGATTGCGGTAACAGACCTAGATGGCCGCAGACCGGAATGCCTTGATCCACCAGAAAGCGAATGACGTCGAGCTTGGCGCCTTCCAGTTTAACCATTTGCGCGCCGCCTGCCTGCATCAAGCTTGCCGCATTCGGTAAGGCCTGCTCCGGCGTGGCATAACTGGCAAACGGTAAATCGGTAACCACAAAAGCTCGCTTCCTGGCCATTGCCACGCTACGGCTGTGATACACCATATCGCTCAGTGTGACCGGCAAGGTGCTGCCGTGTCCTTGTATCACCATGCCCAACGAATCGCCGATCAGCAGCACGTCGATACCTGCTCTGTCCAACAGCGCACTGAAGCTGGCATCGTAAGCCGTTAGGCAGCTGATTTTTTCGCCGGCACGTTTCATTGCCGCCAGATCACTGATCGTCAGCGCCTTTAAGGCATCGGCATATAAGTTCATACTGTTATTTTCCGCAAGCCGTCGGGCGGACAAGCCGCCAAGAGTTGCGACAATGAATCCAGGCCCGGAATCTTCAAATCGCTGCTTGCCACATCAGCCAAGGGGTACAGCACAAAGGCGCGCTTGGACAACTCCGGATGCGGCACAATCAGGTCCGGTTCATTGATGCTCTGTTGTGCGTAAAGCAATACATCCAAATCCAGGGTTCTGGCTCCCCAACGCACGTTGCGCAGCCGGCCATGCCGGTTTTCGATTTGCTGTAATTGTCTGAGCAAAACCAAAGGTTCCAGCTCGGTCGAAATTCGCAGCACCGCATTCACATAATCGGGCTGATCTTGCGGCCCAACCGGCAAGCTGCGGTACAAGGGGGAGAAAGCTATTTCAGCCACACCCGGCAAGGCCGCGATTTCCTGTCTGGCCCGATTGACATGATCGACAGAGTCTTCGAGATTGCTGCCCAAGCCTATATAGGCCTCGACAGCTGACTTAGCTAGCGTCATTGCCGACGGGGGCGGGTTTGCCTCGAGAACGGTAACGACCGGTTTTCCGGTTACGGGGTTTGCCGCCGCCGGATTTTGGCGGCGCGGTCATTCTTTCCCGCTCCGCATCGTCGGCTTCCTGAAAACGTGTCCACCATTCGACCAGTTCCGGATCGGCGCCGCCGGTTTCCGCGCGTAGCCGCAAAAAGTCGTACGCCGCTCTGAATTTAGGCTGCTCCAGCAAACGATAAGGCCTTGGCCCAACCGTTCTGGAGAACTTGTTCTGCAAAAACCACACTTCGCGCATCGATTGGGTGATGTGGCGTGGTAGCGCGGTGACCTTGATTTGCCGGGTCAGCACTTCGTTGGCGGCGTTCTGATAGGCCAGCGTTTCGTTTTCGCCGTGGGCGATGCGTCTTTGCGCAGCCAATTGCAGCGGTTCCCACAACAAGGCAGCCAGTAAAAAATAAGGTGTCAGGGTTTTGCCGTCGTTGAAGCGGGTGTCGGAATTTTCCAAGGCCCGGATCAAGAACAAGCGCGGAAAATCGTGGTCTTCGCTGGCGAGGCAGCGGTCGGTATCCGGAAACAAAATCGCAAACAAACCGTAATGTCTGAGCATCTCGAAGGATTGCAGACCGTAACCGGACAAAAACAATTTAATGACTTCATCGTAAAGACGCGCCGAGGGGATGCTCTTCAATAAATCGGCTTGGGCGTAAATCGGTTTTTCGGTATCCGGATGCAACGTAAAACCCAGCTTCACGGCAAAACGGATGGCGCGCAGCATCCGCACCGGGTCTTCTCTATAGCGTACTTCCGGGTCGCCGATGAGACGCATGACCGCCGCCGCGTGATCCTGCATGCCGCCGGTATAATCCACCACGGAAAAATCGCGGATGTTGTAATAAAGAGCGTTGACGGTGAAATCTCGGCGCCAGACATCCTGTTCCAGTGTGCCGAACACGTTATCGCGCAATAACCGGCCGTCTTCATGCACGACTTGCTGGTCAGATTCTTCGGATTCGGAACCGCGAAACGTCGCCACCTCGATAATTTCGCGGCCGAAAAACACATGCGCCAGTCGAAAGCGCCGGCCAATAATTCGGCAATTACGAAATACTTGCTTGATTTGCTCCGGGCTGGCGTTAGTGGCCACGTCGAAATCCTTAGGCTCCCGCCCCAGCAGCAAATCCCTGACGCAGCCGCCCACCAAATAGGCCTCGTAATCGGCCTTTTTCAAGCGTTGCAGCACTTTCAGGGCGTTTTCGCTGATTTGTGCACGAGAAATGCAATGCTCTGAACGCGGATAAATCTTCACGGCACTCGACCCCGCCGATTCATTAACCGGTTCGGCAATTTGCTCATCCGGTGAAAAGATTTTTTTGAAGAAACTAAAAATGACTTTATCCCTTAATTTAGAATGACGTGTGCCAGCTTTTTCGAGGCTTCGGGCGCGAACGTCCTAGCGGTCTTATCATAACACCTCGCCAGATTTAAGCTCAATCCAGCACATTCTTTTACATTCCCTTGGGTTAAATGTAGAATTTCGCCATTCGCCGAATATTTTGGTGTAATAACATAAAAATTGGCTGTACTTGTCGCCCTTAGGCCGGTGACGGGGAATTTATATCGGAGAGTGGAGCGTATGTTTAAAAAAATTTTACTGGGTTTTGTAGACCAGCCTGTATTTACTAGTCTATTCGTCGCCGATTTCGCATTATTGGTTTTCCATAGACCGCCCTTTTTATTTTCCATCGTCATGATCGGCGCGCTGGTGGGCATGAGCATGTACATGGGGCAAAAACTAGCGATTTTCGACAAATAATTGCGACAATCCGCTAAAGCAAGCACCCCAAAACCCGGCGTGGATTTACCGTCCCCTCCGGGTTTTTTGCGTCGGCTGGCGGCTGCTGGTTACGATGCTTTCTTACTGCTGGCGATATGGTTTTTCGCCACGGCCATCGCTCTGCCTTTTAACGCCGGCCAAGCATTTGCCAGCGATCAGTTTTTTTATCCACTTTATCTGCTCGGCATCAGCTTTGTTTTCTATGGCTGGTTTTGGACCCACGGCGGCCAGACCCTGGGTTTGCGCGCCTGGAAAGTTAAAGTCAGCGCCTTGGATGGTCGCTCTCCCAATTGGCAGCAAGCCAGCGTCCGCTTCGTTGGCGGTTTATTATCCTGGGCTTGCTTGGGGCTAGGGTTTTTCTGGTGTCTATTCGATAGAAACGGCCAATGCTGGCACGATTACCTGTCAAAAACCCGGCTGGTTTTTCAGGAAGAAAAGCGCTGACGGCAAAAGCGGATATGCTATATTCCAGGCTCGATCAACCTACCAGCCGGGAATATACGATGAAAACAATAACAATACTTTTCTCCCTGTTTGCCGCCGTTGCCGCCGGCACCGCCAATGCCGAAGTCAAACTGGCGGATAACTCCAAATTACTGGGTAAATGGCAGGTCACTCACGAAGCCCTGGCTCTCGACCGCGAAAAGAAGCCCTTGCACGTCACTTGGGAATTTCAAAAAGACGGTACCTTGATAACCACCGGTGAAGATGCGCGTAGCGGCATCGGGGAAATGACCATCCCAATCAAATATAGCGTGGCCGACGGCGTGATAAAAAAGCAAGTCACACCTGGCCGGGAAAAATACGAAGATTGCGCGGTGGTGGAAATGGACGAAAAAGATGCGATTTTGAAATGTAAGTTTCTTTATTTGTTCATGACGCGCAAATAACCGCCGTCATAACGCTCCACGGAACGGAAGCAAGGGTTTTCCGTTCCGTGGAGAGGCAACTATGCCGCCTAGCTGACCCGCTTAACCGCGATCAGCGCGCCTAAAAACACCAAAGCACTCGGCAACATCGCCATCAACATCGGATTCATGTCGTAAACCAAACCGACATGGCCGGCAATCTTGTCGAAAATGTTAAATGTCATCCCGATCACGATGCCCATCATGATCCGCGCGCCGGTGCTGGTGCCGCGACCGATGCCAATCACAAACGGCGCCGACACCATCAACATCACAAAGGTCACAAACGGGTTGATTAAACGGCTCCAAAATGCCAACTCGTAACTTTGCGACTTTTGATTGTTCTGCTTCAGGAAGTCGATGTACATGAACAAATCGTAAAGCGACAGGTTGTCGGATTTAACGACAGCCACTTTCAGCAAATCCGAGTCGATGCTGGATTTCCAGTTTTGTTCTGCTTGAGTGCCGGCATAAATTTGCTGCCGATTGATTTCGGATTGTTTGACGCTTTCCAAGCGCCATTGTTTGTCGCCTAAAAACTGCGCATGTTCGGCCTGAGTGATGCGGGCGAGTTTATGTGCATCGTCGACATCGTAAATGCGTACATCGGCCAGCGAGCCATCGTCGAGAATTTTGCGGACGTTGATAAAGCTATTGCCTTCTCTCAGCCACATCCCGTATTGCGAGCGCATCACCACGCCGTCGTGCAGCGCCGTGGTTTTCAGCACTTGCGCGGCGCGTTCGCAAGACGGCGCGACGAACTCGCCCACCAGTACGGCAACGCTTACCAACAGCAAGCCTGCCAGCATAATGGTTCTGATAATCCAGGCAATGGATAAACCGGCGCCGCGCATCGCCACAATCTCGCGGTTATTCGCCATCGAGCCCACGACGAACAAGCTACCCAGCAACGCCGCCGACGGTACCAATTCGTAAAATACCCGTGGTGAGGTTAAGGTCAAAAACCATAAAATCTGTTTCAAGCCGTAACCGCCTTGCCCCAAATCTTTTAACTCGTCGCTGAAGCTGAACAGATTGAACAGCGTCAATAACAATATCACCGCAATCAAGGAGCCCTTGACGACTTCTTTAATGATGTAAATGGTCAATACGTTGATCATGACAGCTTCTCCTTAAGACTTTGCGACAACCATTGCCAGCCGTACAAACGCATCAACATTAACAAACCCAAGACCAGTAACAAGGCGTCCACCCAGAAATAGCCCAGCCAGGACGGCAGCGCCCCGCTGATTACCCAACTGTGGTTGACCCGCTGCAAATTGCCGTAAACGAAATAAATCCCAAAAGCTACCAGCATACTGCCGTATATTCCGCCGCGCGGCGACAGCTTAGCTAAGGGCACTGCCAGAAAAGCCAATAAAATAACCCCTAACGGCGTGCTGAAACGATCCTGCAACTCGGCGACATCGCGCAGTTCCGGGGACAGCCATAAATTCTCGGTAGTAGTAGCCTCACGGCCCAAATTCAAAATGGTGACCTTTTTTTCGATCAGCACGGCATATTCTTTAAATGTCTCAAGGGTGAAGTTCTTGTTACCCGGTACGCCTTGAATCCGTTCGCCATTTTCCAACACCAGATACAAGCCGCCGGGCAAGTTTTTCAACCAACCGTATTCGGCGTTTACCACGCCGGCTTTGTCGCCTTGTTTGTTTTGCACGAACACCTTGTGCATGCGGCCTTCGTCATCGACGTTTTCGGTGTAAAAAATCAACTCGCCGTCGCTGTACTCGCTGAAGCGGCCGGCAGCGATGCCGCGAATATCGGCATTTTGTTTATCCTGATGCATCAACTGCTCGGTTTTGGCCTCCGCCCACGGCGAAGCCAGCATGGATAGCGCCATACCCGCCAGACTTAATGGTATGACCAGCATGAATATCGCCCGATAAATGGTAAACACGCTGCCGCCGGCCGAGGAAATTGCCGCCATCTCCTGCTCGCGGTACATGCGGCCCAATACCATCAACACCGCCATAAACAGCGCGGCGGGCAGGAAGGTGGTCGTGGCGACGACGATTTTCAAACCCAATAAGGTCATCACCGTATCGTTGGCGATATTGCCTTCGATGGCCTGCGCCAATACCTTGATAAATTTGCGGCTGACGATGATCACCACCAACACGACCAACACGGCGGTGACGGTGTGAAACAGCTCCTTGATTATCATTTTATCCAGCACCGTCAATAGCCGGAAAGGCCGGCCCGCGCTGGGTAATCCTCGCTCAATGCTCAACAACTCACTCCTAATTTCTAAGGTATAATCGAACCACAGACCGCTGCATCCGGCGCAAACCCTCAATCCCAGATACTTACAGACTACTCTCATGGACTATTCTATAGAAAGCTCACCCTTAGACAAACTGCAAAGCGACTGTCTGCTGGTCGGAATCTACGAAAATCAACAACTCAGCCCGGCGGCAACCCAACTGGACAGCCAATTCGGCGGTTTGTTGAGCAAATTAATCGGCCGCGGCGACATCAGGGGCAAAAACGCCGAAACCTTATTGATCAATAACCTGCCCGACGGCAATATCGCCCGCATCGTGCTGCTCGGGTTTGGCGAGCGCGGCAAGGTCACGCGCAAGCAATACCGTAAAGCCTTGGCGGCTGCGATCAAAATCGTCAAGGACAGCAAAGTCAGCGCCGCCAGCTGCGCACTGCTGGATATAGACGTCAACGGTGCGGATAGCCAATGGAAAGCCCGCCAAGTGGTGGAAGTATTTAACGACGGCTTGTACCAATACAGCGCCACCAAAAAAGTCGACGACAAAAACCCGATGCAACGCTTAGCCGTTGTCGCCGACGACAGCCAAAAAGCCTTGGCTGAAACCGGCCTACAACAAGGCATCGCTATCGCTAAAGGCATGGAATTGGCCAAACACTTGGCCGACCTGCCCGGCAATATCTGCACGCCCACGCATCTGGCCGAACAAGCCCTGGCTCTGGCCGGCGAGCACGACAAACTCACCTGCGAGATTTTGGAAGAAAGCGACATGGAAGCCTTGGGCATGGGCTCCTTTCTGTCGGTATCGCGCGGCAGCCGTCAGCCTGCTAAATTGATTTGTCTGGATTACCAAGGCGGCGACAGCAACGCCAAACCCATTGTCTTGATCGGTAAGGGTCTAACTTTCGATGCCGGCGGCATTTCCTTGAAACCCGGCCTGGGCATGGACGAAATGAAATACGACATGTGCGGTGGCGCCAGCGTGTTAGGTCTGGTGCGCATGGCGACATTGTTGAATCTGAAACTGAACATCGTCGGCTTGATTCCGGCCTCGGAAAATCTGCCGGATGGCGCGGCCAACAAACCCGGCGACATCTGGACCAGCATGTCCGGCAAAACCATCGAAATCCTGAACACCGACGCTGAAGGCCGCTTGATTTTGTGCGACACGCTCACCTACGCAAAGAAATATAACCCGGATGTGGTCATTGATATGGCGACCTTGACCGGCGCCTGTATCGTCGCCTTGGGCCGGGTACCGAGCGGCTTGTTCGGCAACGACGACAAACTCTGCAACGATTTGCTGAGCGCCGGCGATGCCGCCTGCGACTTGGTGTGGCGCATGCCGATCTGGGAAGAATATCAGGAGCAACTAAAATCCAACTTCGCCGATCTGGCCAACATCGGCGGCCCGGACGGCGGCAGCATCACGGCAGCGGTATTTTTATCCAAATTTGCCGAAGAATACCGCTGGGCGCATATCGACATCGCCGGCACCGCTTGGCGCACCGGCGCCAACAAAGGCGCAACCGGCCGGCCGGTCCCGCTGGTAAGCCAGTATTTGCTAAACCGCGCCTCGGCTTAAGGCCGAGCGTAACAGAGGCTTTCGCGGTGATCCGGTGTCGCGAAAGCCCCTGCACTTTCCGCAGGCTTAAAACGACATGACCGACCCCAGTCATTCGCCATCCCTCCCCGAAGTCAGCTTCTACGTGCTGGCGACCCATGACCAGCAACAACGCCAGGATTTCGCCTGCAAGCTGATCGAGAAAATCTACCGTAGCGGCCATTTTCCCTATGTGCTGACCGACTCGGCGGAGCAAGCCGAGCAAATCGATAAAGCCTTGTGGACCTTCCGGGCCGGCAGTTTTATTCCGCACCAAACCTATCGCGGAGAAATCCCGGCATTTACCGGCACCATCCTAATTGGTGGCGAAAACATTCCTGAGGGCTGGCAGAAAATTGTCGTCAACCTATCCAGTTTGTACCCGCCGACCACCGCCCCGACCGAGCGTATCCTGGAAATATTGGACAACAGCGAAGCGTGCAAACAGGCCGGCCGCCAGCGTTACCGGCATTACCAGCAAGCCCTACTGGCGATTACTACCCACAAAATGTAGGGTGGTCACGTGGCGAACTAGAAAATGCAACGAGGACTTCGCCCCGGTTATCGCCAACCAAAGCAAAGCTCAGAAAAGTGGAATCCCAATTTGTACAACGCATCCGCCCTCTCGCGCCATGAAAAGTAAAACGCTGATTGTTGCCGCCTTGCTTATAGCTGTCACCGCACTATTTCTCTATAGCCGCCGCCCGCAGCCGGTGGCAGTGGAGGCTTACACTGTGGTGGAAGGCGAGGTGCGGGCGACGGTAGCGAATACCCGGGTGGGTACGGTCAAAGCGTGTCGGCGGGCCTATCTGGCGCCGGCAACCGGCGGGCAAGTGGCGCAGCTGCGGGTTAAGGAGGGCGACAAAGTCAAGCAGGGTCAGGTGTTATTGGAGGTTTGGAACCAGGACTTAAAAGCTCAGGTTGAACTGCAAAAAGCCCAGATCAATGCCAGCCGAGCCAGCGCAGAACAAGCTTGCCAATTGGCCGGTGGCGCGGAGCGGGAAGCGGCCAGGATGACGCAATTGCAAAAACACAAAAACGTGGTGTCTGTGGAGCAAGTCGATAAATCAGTGACGGGCGGCAAGTCGCAGCGCGCGGCATGCCGGGCCGCGCTGCAAGCCATTGAGGTGGCAGAGGCGCAATTGGGCGTGGCGGAAGCGGCGGTGCTGCGTACCTTGGTGAAAGCGCCGTTTGACGGCACGGTGGCGGAAGTGAATGCCGAGTTGGGCGAATTTGTTACACCGTCGCCGCCGGGGATTCCAACCTTGCCGCCCATTGACTTGCTGGATGTCAGCTGTTTGACCGTTTCCGCGCCTATCGATGAAGTGGACGCAGCCAGCATCAAGACCGGCATGAGTGCTTGTGTGTCGCTGGATGCGTTTCCGGATAAGCGTTGTTCCGGCATTGTCACCCGCGTCGCGCCCTACGTGTTGGAAAAGGAAAAACAGGCGCGCACGGTGGAAGTGGAAGTGACCTTGCGCGATCCCAAAGATCTGGCGGAGCTGTTGCCGGGTTACAGCGCCGACATTGAAGTGTTGCTCAGTCAAAAAGAGCGCACGCTGCGTTTGCCGGCCGAGGCGATTCTGGAGAATCATCGCGTATTGTTGATAGACGCAGACCATGTGTTGCATGAACAGAGCTTCCAGCCCGGTTTATCCAACTGGAGTTTTACGGAAGTACTGTCCGGGCTGAAAGCGGGCGATCAAGTAGTGACGTCGGTTGGCAAGGAAGGCGTGGCGGCCGGCGTAACGGTCAGTGTCAAGCCATGATTCAGCTCAGTGGCATTCGCCGGGTATTTCAGGTCGGCGAGCAGACCGTACAGGCTTTGAACGGGATAGACCTGTCTATCGGGCCCGGCGAATATGTGTCGGTGATGGGGCCGTCAGGATCGGGCAAATCGACGCTGTTAAACATTGTCGCGCTGCTTGATCAGCCCTCGGCCGGCCAATACTTATTAAACGGCACCGATGTCACCCGGCAAAGCGATGACGAGCTGGCGCGGATTCGACGCGACAATATCGGCTTTGTGTTTCAATTTTTTCATTTGATCCCCAGGCTCACCGCAGCGGAAAACATCGAAATGCCGATGATTCTGGCCGGGGTTGATAGTAAGCAGCGCAAGCAGCGGGTGTTACAGGCGCTAGCGTCCGTGAGTTTACTGGATCGTGCCGAGCATAAGCCCAATCAATTGTCCGGCGGCCAGTTGCAGCGCATTGCCATTGCCAGGGCGATGATCATGCAACCCGGTATTTTGCTGGCCGACGAGCCGACCGGCAATCTGGACAGCAAGTCTGGACAGGACATCATCGAGTTGTTGGAGAATTTAAATCAGCAAGGCGTGACTTTAATCATCATCACTCACGATCAAAATATCGGCGGCAGAGCCAAGCGGCAGTTGCGCATTGTGGACGGCCGTTTGGCGGACGGCGCGGTTTAGTTTTTCATTTAGAACGGTGCTAAAAAAGCTTGGCGGCGATAACTTTGTCGTTAGAGTTTTCCTGGTTGTGCGATACTGTCAACAGAGTTGACACGCCAGTAGGCTGAGGAGGGATGATGGAGCGATATAGATTAAGTTTTTGTAATGCCATCAAGCTGGATGAGGACTTGGCGGAGTTTATTGTCGATGAGGGAGTGGAACTCAACTTGGCGCTTGTCGACGAATATCATGCTTGGATCGTGGCGCATTTGCAGAGGCCCTATCTGCTGCTGGTGCACAAAGTAAACGCCTATCACTATGACTTTGCCTCGCAAACTGCTATGGGTACTTTGCTGGGTATTAAAGCGGCGGCATTTGTGGTGTATACCCATATTAGTCAGCTAACCACCCAAGTTATGTTGTCAATGCCGCGGGATGCCGATTGGGTTTATCGGATTTTTAATAATCGTGACGATGCGTTGATGTGGTTGGGAATGCAGCGGGAATCGAACGATCACGACGGAAAAACTTTAAAATCCACCTCTAAGTCATTAATTCGTTAGAATCTGTGTTTTCAGCCACAGATTGGGAAGTTTTTTGTGACTCAGCTCAAATATCGTTCTATTTTTACGCCAGCCAGCGACGTGCAACGGCAAGAAAATTTTGCTGATTATTGGCTGTTTACCCAACAACATGGCGGTGAGTTATTGGAAGCGGACCGGGATTTGGCTAAAAAGCGCGAGCGATTGGCTTATTTTCAAAATAATCCGGTGCGCTTGCACAAGCCCTTAGCGGACCCGGAAGCATTTTATCGTAATTATGTGAAGATGGTGGACGATCCAAAATCCTTGGACAGGCTGACCTTATTACTCTGCGGTATTTATAAATTCGCGCGCCACGAGTGGGTAGGTATCAAAGGCGCTTGGGATGTGGTGCCGGATATGGCTAATTCGCATAGCGTGGAAGACAAAATTTCCCGAGTGCATCTGGCCGAAGAGTTTTGCCATTGGCGTTTGTTCGACGAAATGCTGAAAACCTGCGGATTAGAGCGGGTGATATGGGAACCGTTGACCCCGTTTAAGGAAATGATCTACGAACAATTTCCGAAGTTGCCGGGGGTATTGATGGATACGCCGGCCTTCGTCACCGAGTTAATGGGCGTCAGCTTCTATTGTCATTTGTATCCCTTATTCGACGAGTTATTGGCCGACGAGCCGGAAGTTAGAGATCGTCTGAAAGCCTTGCTGGACGAAATCACCATCGACGAAGTCGCGCACGTCGGGCAACGCCGTAATTTCATCGGGCCGTTGGGCATTAAGATTGCCCGCTATCTGGTTAAGCCGTTTTACATACTGTTTTATCAGGACATTCCGGAAGTGGGCGAATTATTCGATGTCAAGCAAATGATCGCTCACGGCGAAGCGTTTGATTTTAATCAATTGCCGGACTACATGGTCGCCCGCAGTTGGGTTCCTTCTTATTGCAAGGTTGCCGCTTAAAATCTGGTCTCGAAAGCGACTGCCAATTCAGCAATGACATACCTTTGGTCAGGCGTTGCAAGCAACCCGGTATCTGAAGAACAGGCGTTTAGCCAGTTTGGCTTAACGCAGAAACGGCAACATCACCCCAAACACCAAAATCAGCGTAGTGCCGATCAGGGCGGTTTGGCCGGGAATTTGTTCGAATAGCAAGACGCTCCAGGCTAGGCTTAATAGCGGGGCCAAATACCCTATGGAGCTCACCAAGGCTGCTGGCGCCGCTTGATAAGCCCGGGTCATGTAATGTTGCGCGCCGCTGCCCGACAGACCTACCAAGAGTAATAAGCCCCAGCTTTCCGGCGAACCAGGTAGGCGATAGCCAAAGCGCGCAAAATAAAAGCCGTGTAACACCAAGCCGACCAGACAAAAATAGAAAATCACCGTTTGCGGCGTATTACTGCGCCCGGCGCGCGCCACCATCAAATATGCCAGCGCCGACAGCAGACCGGCCAGCAACGCCATGGCTTGACCAAACAGGTTATGGCTATTGTGCAGGTCAAATAGCAAAGATACTCCGCAAAACGACCCAATAATCGCCAGCCAAACCAGCAGCGAGTTTTTCTGGCCCAGTACCAACGGCCCCAACAGCATTACGAACACACCGCTGCTGGCGGTCAGAAAAGCGCTTTCGCCGGGACCGATGCGGACGATGGCCGCAAACGACAGCATCAAGGCCGTGCTGCCGAACAAGCCGCGCAACCACAGCGAGGGGCGGGCGTCGCCGAACAGGCCGAGAAGTCGGCCGCCGATCAGCGCCGGAATTGTCAGGATCAAGAAATTGGCCAGGATGCGGATAAAGCTGATCATGCTGGGCGGCAAGCCGGTATCGAATAGGCCGATGGCGTATGCGCCGGCGTTCATGACCGAAAACAAGACACAAGCGACCAGCATATAACTCAGACCGAGGCGGCTGTTAGGCAGCGGCAAGATAGGCGTGGGAGTTTGGATGGTTTGCGGCTGATTAGTGTCGGCGGGCACTGGTGGCTTGGCTTAAGAGCGTCGGTAAGGGCGAATAGGTTGAGGATAGGGCCGTATCGGTTCGGCCTGACGGCTTGCGACTCCAAAATGCACATCATTGCGCCGGCTACCGACGCACGGATTTGGTCAGCGTCGCAGGTATATTAACCTCTTAAGGTTTGGATGTGTGGTTTTTGGCGATACTGCGGGGGGATATTCCGAAATATTTGCTAAAAGCAGTGCTGAAATTGCTGGCGTGATTGTAGCCGACATAGGCGGCGGCAACATCGATTTGACAGCGGCTGGATTCTAATAACTGATAGGCGGTTTTCATGCGAATATCTAATAATAAGCCATACGGCGTCGTATTAAAAAAGTGATGAAACAATTGTTTTAATTTAAATTGATTGGTGCCGACACGTTTGGATAATTCGGCAACCGATGGCGGGTTTTTATATTCATTTAACAGAATGTTATGCGCAGCTTGGGCAATGACTTGGTCTTTTTTTGAAAATACCGGCGATGTCTTTCGATTATCTTGCCATAGATGAGTCATTTCCGCGGCTAATATCGACAGGGCTTGGCCGTGCATAAATACATGTCTTGCCGGATTATTCGGGTCGCAATTTAATAGCTGTCGCGTGGCTATTAATGCCGTATTTGAAATGGGTTTATAACTTATTAAACTAATGCCGTTCTTATTAAAAAATCGCGTTGCGGTATTTTCGCCGAAGTATCGACTCAACCAAGATTTACTCATCGAAAACCGCACTTGGGCCATTGGATTATTGGCTTGATATTGGCGTTCGCCAATACTGGAGCTGAATGCGGTTATCGACGTATAGCCTTCATTAAAAGTAATTTCCTGGCCCTGCGCATCAACGAATCTCGATTGCCCTTGCATGCCCAAAGTCACCACCAGGCGAGGGTTGTGCTGATCCATTCGGGTCAGAATGGCTAAATCCTGACTGGGCTGATAATGGGTTTCGATATAGTTCAAGTCTGGGTCGAGCGGAAATAATGTCGAGTAGCCTTTGCCTATGTCATCCGGCAGATACTCAGTCAGGCAGTTGCCTTGCTGGCGGGATTGCAATTCGTCGTTTTTGATGCGCCAGCGTCCCGCCGTTTTCTTCGTCATGGCAATCCCTATGTTGGTACTAATAAGCAATTTTTATTTAAACTATGTTATTTGGCTTAATTAATGGTTGCTAAATGGGCCGCTGAGTTTTTTTGGATGAAGTAGTCGAAAATTCGGATATTTCCAGCTGCTACTTATAGCATAAAAAATATTACTTTTAGCATATGAAAGTAACTCAGGCGGTTGCGAGTGATTCGTTAAAATCAGCATTGTGATAAACGCTTTCCATATTCGAACATTCAGCGATAAATGTTCGGTGGATAGGGTTTTATTTTTGCCGAATGTTGACTGGAATGATCATGAAATACGCCGTGCTGCCCTTACTGAATTTACCCAAATCCTTGCTGGTTTTTTTTGCGCTACTGCAAGCCGGTACCGCCGTCCTGGCAGAGGAAAAGACTGACCAGCTCGATTCCACCGAGGTAGTCGCCAACCCTGTTATCGAAGAAAATCATGTGGACGAGTTCTCCGGCGTATCTGCGGTCGTCACTGAAGAACAAATCCGCGACCAAAATGCATTGGATCTGGCGTCGGTCCTGAAAAGAACGCCGGGCGTGCAGATCTCGCGATACAACCCCGTCGGTGCGTTCGGCGGCGACCAGGGCGGCGCGGTGGCGATTCGTGGTCAGGGTGCCGGCCGACCAGGTAGCGAGATCAAGACCTATATCGACGATATTCCTATGTATATGGCTACCTGGAACCATCCTTTGCTGGATTTGTTGCCCGTCAACGGCATGCAATCGATTACGGTTTACAAGGGCCCGCAGCCGGCTATCAACGGCAACAATTTCGGTTCGATCAACCTGCAAACCAAGGCTGCGGCGGAGGACGGTTTGCACGGTAGCGGCCGGTTGTCCGGCGGCTTTTTCGGCACGATTACCGAGCAAGCCGATGTGCAAGGCAAGTACGGTGATTTCGATTTCTCGTTGGCACAAGGCTACGCCAAATCAGACGGCCATCGCCAAAATGGCTATGGCGAATTACGCAATGTGATGGGAAAAGCCGGCTATCAGTTAAATCCGCAATGGCGTTCGGACGTGACGTTTCTCTACGCGGATAACCGAGCGGGCGACCCCGGACAATATGGGGTCACGCCGCCTATCGGCGAGTACGATACGGTTGCGGGTATGGTAGCGGCCAGCGTCAGCCACGCGCACGGCGATTGGCAGGGCAAATTTACTCTCTACCATAACGGCGGCGACGGTAATTGGTTGAGTCAAAATACCTACTTCACCGGCTTCGCTGACAACCGCTCGAATCTGCTCAGCCAATACAGCATGGACGGCTTTCGCTGGAAAGAACAGTTTTCGCCCTGGCAGGGCGGCACCTTAACGGCTGGGATAGATAACGAGTGGCTGAACGGTAAAGTGACTAACCTGGGCACGCAAACCGGCAATCAAGTGTATCAATTTGCCACACCCACTTTCAGGCTCACCAGTCCTTACCTGGCCTTGAGTCACGATCTGGTGCTGAGCAAAGAGTGGGTGATGGTCCCGTCCCTTGGTGTGCGCTTTTACGACCATAGCCATTACCAGTCCAAAGCCTCGCCGCACGCCGGTTTGTCATTTGTCTCCGACGATTTAACCGTGTTCGGTAACGTCTCAAACGGTGTCAACTATCCCGGTATTGACGCGGCGGCTAACTCGGGCGCCTTGTCGAACGTGCCGTTAAATCTATTTTCCGGCGGCTTTTTACCGAATTTTTCAGCCGACGGCTGGCAAAACTTGTCGCCGGAAAACGTCGATCATGCTGAAGTGGGTTTGAAAGCTTCGCCGTTCAAAAGTACGCAAATCGATCTGAGCTTTTTCATCGATAACGTCAAGAATCGCTACGTGTTCGACTTAACCCAGGGTGCTTATATCAATTACGGCTCGTACTGGATGCGTGGCTTGGAAGCGTCGGTAAAACAAGACTTGATCGCCGACTGGAGTCTATTTGCCGGATTGACGCTACTCAACCCCAGCATCCCGAATTTGCCCTACACCCCGGAACAAGCGGTGACCGCCGGCATCAACGGCCCCATCGGTCCGCTGCGCTTTTCTTTCGATCTGCAATACCAATCAAGAACTTGGGCGTTGAATCGCGCCCGGAATGTCGCCGAGGTGAATAACCAACGTGTCGAAGCCTTTACTGTGGCGAATACCCGGCTGGCCTATCCTATTGCCGAGTTAGGCAAAAAAGGCGAAGTGTTTGTCAGCGTGGAAAACTTGTTTGATAAACGCTATGTCTATCGCCCTGGTTATCAAATGCCGGGTATTTGGGGGCAAATCGGTATTGCCGCCAGCTTCTAGGCGATTTAATCCATATCCACTCGACAGCGCCGGTTTTCGCCGGCGCTGCTTTTTTGAAATAGCCATGAAATCTCAATCTAGTTTCAAGCACTGCTACCGATTACTCTTGGTTTTGCTGTTGACGTTGCCGGGCAGCGTCGCCTGCGCCCAAGACCAACATTTGCTCATCGCGGCAGCGCGGGTTTTCGATGGCTATACGCTCAGAAGCGATGCTGCGGTGCTGATAAGCGACGGGAAGGTCGCCAGGATAGACAGCCGGGAAGCGTTTAACGATAGCGATGCGCCCCGGCTTGAGCTAGGCGATGCCACACTGTTGCCCGGTTTCATCGAGTTACATGCCCATCTGAGCTACCAACACGTGCCGACTGATACCGTGCTGCGCCATGGCATCACCACAGTGCGTGATGTCGGCGGGCCGCTGCATCAGCCTTACGGCGGCGACGGCAGCTTAAGACTGATGACGTCCGGGCCGATTATCACCGCGCCGGCAGGCTATCCGATCCCTAACCTGGGCGAAACTGACATTGCCATGCCGGTAGCCGATGAGCAGCAGGCGCGGCAAGCGGTGCGTAAACTGGTGGCAGGCGGCGCGGTAGTGATTAAAGTGGCGCTGGAGCCCGGCGGCGAAGCGGGCGCGCCTTGGTCTGGCGGACACACGCACGCTCATTCCCAAGACCCACGCAGCAAAGCGCACGATAAACCACATAGCTGGCCGATGTTAGCGCCGGCGGTGTTGGCGGCCATTGTCGACGAAGCGCATCTAGTCGGCCGCCGGGTGGCGGCGCATCTTGCCGAGCCCAAAGGCGCACAATTGGCCCTGGATGCCGGTGTCGATGAATGGGCCCACGCGCCCTGCGACAGATTGCCGGACGCGCAATTGCAGCGGGCCGCGGCGCAACAGGTCAGAATCGTCGGCACCATCGATACTTTGTCGAAATGTCCGGGCCTGAGCAGCAATGTCAGGCGCTTGGCCGAGTTGGGCGCGGAGTTTTTATATGGCGCGGAAATCGCCCATCCCGACATTCCCTGGGGCATAGATGGGCAGGAATTACTGTACTTACAACATCTGGCTGGTATGGCGCCGTTGGATGTGATGCGGACCGCAACCTCCAAAGCGGGCCAATACCTGAATACGCCCTTGCTTGGCTCCTTATTACCCGGCGCGCCGGCCGATCTGATCGCGGTAAAAGGTGATCCGACGCAAAAGCTTAAGTTGTTGGAATACCCTGATTTGGTGATGTCCGGCGGCAAGCTGATAATCAATTACTTCGGAAATTGATCGGTCCCGGTTCTATAGTGGCTCTGCTCAGCCTCTGGAAAACCAAAGTTCAAGGCTCTAACCCCGAGGTCTATGGAGTGCGTGCGTTTTAGCTGGGTATTTGTTGGCGGTTCCGGCTAAACTGCCGGCTAAGCTTGTTACCCAATCGCCATGCTCAGTAAAGACTTACTTCTTCAGGCCGGCAAAGCCATCCAGACTCAACCCCTGCGCGCCGCACTGATTATTTTGGCGATGAGCATAGGTGTGGCTGCCGTGAACGTGTTGACTGCATTGGGCGACAGCGCTCGCAATTATGTGGTCCACGAATTCGAATCGTTGGGTACCCATCTGGTCATCGTCCTGCCCGGCCGCACCGAAACCACCGGCGGCCACCCGCCCCTGTTCGGCGAAACCCCGCGCGATTTGACGCTGGACGATGCCGCTGCCTTATTCCGCAGCAAGCACGTCGCGGCGATTGCCCCGGTCAGTATCGGCTCCGCGCCGGTATCGGTTGGCGGTCTGGAGCGGGAAACCAATATCATGGGCTCCACGCATGCCTTGCTGCGCGTGCGGCATCTCACCATGGCTCAAGGCCAGTTTCTGCCGGAGGCCGACGCCGATAAAGAAGTCTCGGTGTGTGTGATCGGCAAAAAAATCAGCGAGGAATTGTTTGCCCATCAACAAGCGGTAGGGCAATGGCTGCGCATCAATGATCGGCGGTTTCGAGTGATTGGCGTGTTAGCCAAGGAAGGTCAATCGATAGGCACCGGCTTTGATGAACTAGTCATCGTACCGGTGGCTTCCGCGCAAGCCTTGTTCGACAGCCATTCATTGTTTCGGATTTTAATTGAAGCCTACTCTGAAGCAGCCATGTATAAGGCCGTCGACGAGGTCCGCACTATCATCAAGCTGCGCCACGAAGGCGAGGACGATGTGACGGTGATTACCCAGGATAGCGTGGTGAATACCTTCGATAAAATCCTCACCGCGTTGACTTTTACCGTGGCCGGTATTGCCGCGGTCAGTCTGGCGGTGGCCGGGGTGTTGGTGATGAATGTGATGCTGGTCAGCGTCAGCCAACGCACTGCCGAAATTGGCTTGCTGAAAGCCTTGGGCGCCACGCAAAGCCAACTGCAACGCTGGTTTTTATGCGAAGCGGCCTTGTTGTCGCTGGCCGGCGCGCTGGTCGGCAGCGTACTCGGTCAGTTCGGTATTTTGATCTTGCAGTGGTTGTATCCGAATTTTCCGGTTGCTCTACCGATTTGGGCCAGAGTGTCGGCCTTGGCCGTCGCTTTAGTGACGGGGCTGGTTTTTGGGGTGTTGCCGGCTCGCAAGGCTGCGCGACTCGACCCGGTCGCGGCTTTGGCGAGGCGCTAAGATGATCTGGCTGGATTTAGCCAAACTGGCGTTACGCAGCATCAGCAGCCATAAGCAGCGCTCGTTGTTGACCGCCTTGGGCCTGATCATCGGCATCGCCGCTGTGGTGATTTTGACCTCCATCGGCCGGGGCATTCATAGTTTCGTGTTAGCGGAATTTACCCAGTTCGGCACGCATCTGATCGCGGTTTATCCCGGAAAAACCACCACGTTTGGCATGTCCGGTGCGACCATCAGCACGGTGCGGCCTTTGTCCACGGCCGATGCGGCCAGTCTGGAAAATCTCGATCACGTGTTGGCCGCCATGCCCATGGTACAGGGCAATGCCCGGATTGAGGCCGGCAACAAACAGCGCCGGGCCAATGTGTTTGGCGTCGGCGCCGCCTTGCCGCAAGTATGGCAATTGAAAGTCGATAGCGGCCGCTTTTTACCCGACGATGGTTTGGATAATCCGCGAGCGTTCGCGGTGTTGGGCAGTAAGATGCGCACGGAATTATTCGGCAATACCAACCCTCTGGGGCAACGGATTCGCATCGGTAGCGACCGGTTTCGGGTAATCGGCGTGATGCAGGCCAAAGGACAAATGTTGGGTTTTGACCTGGACGATACGGTGTTCGTTGCCAGCGGCAAGGCCATGGAGATGTTTGATCGGCAGAGTTTGATGGAAATCGATTTGCTATACAGCAGTGAGACCAGCGCGGAAACGGTGGAGCAAGCCATCAAACGCCGCTTGATAGCGCGGCACGGTGCCGAGGATTTTACGATAGTTACCCAAAACCAGATGCTGGAAAAAATGGATTCGGTATTGAGTGTATTGACCTTGGCGGTGGCGGCGCTGGGTAGTATCTCGTTACTGGTGGGCTCGGTCGGTATTCTCACCATCATGACCATCGCCGTGTCGGAACGAGTATCGGAGATTGGTTTGTTGCGGGCTATTGGTGCCGAGCGTGGCATGGTGTTTAAGCTGTTTCTCGGCGAAGCGATGTTGTTGAGTCTGGTCGGCGGTTCCGGTGGTGTTTTATTGGGCGTGGCACTGGTAAAGCTCGCCGCTGCTTTCGTGCCGGCATTACCGGTGCAATTGGCCTGGAATTACATCGTTGCCGCTTTTGCAATTTCCCTATTTATCGGCATTGCGGCCGGTGTGGTGCCGGCCATCAAGGCCGCTAGATTGAACCCGCTGGAAGCGTTGCGGGCGGAATGAGCTATGCCCGCCGTAAAAAATGAGAATAATCAGGGCCTCTGTCAGCCTGGCGAATGGATTCGGCCAAGTCGGATTCTGGGCTATGCTTATCAGCATTGGTAGCCAATGTTTTTTAAGAGGCCTTTATGCTGAATATTAGTAATTATTACGAGCGATTGGTGATAGATCGGCTTTGGAAGCTTGCTGAGCAGGCCGACGAGCCTTTCAGTCAAGCGTTTCAGGAAGACGTGGCTTGTCTGGCGCTGAACCAATTACCGCCGTGTTATGTGCGGAACACCATCGATAAGGGTATTAATGTCAGCGAGCAGCAATATCAGGAGATGGCCGGTGCTGTCGATCTGGCGGTGGAGCAGGCGATAAAGCAGGTTTTGCGCCGTCCTCGCGAGCACCGCAATGATTGAGTTTTTGCCCTTAACCTTTGACGTCGCCGATTCGGTAAAGCCATGAAAAACGCTTTGATCTTTTTACTAATAGCTGGCGGTTTGCCGGCTTGCGATTCTTCGCCGCCAGACAAGGCGAATCCGCCAGTGGTGCAGCAGCCGCTGGCTGATGCAATCAAGCAACCCATGGATCAGGCCAGGGATGCGGAAAAACAAATTTTTGAAAGCGCGGATCGGCAGAAACAGCAGGCAGACGAGATTTAAGATGGGGCAGAGATTCGATAACCGTGTTATTGAATCTCTGCCGCCAATTACCCTGCCGCTGGCGCGAGCAGGGTGGGTTGGGCTTACTTAAATTTAGGGCAGTCGAGATAGTCGGGATGTGCGGAAATAACCACGGCAACCCGGTGATTCTGATCCGCCGTGTTATCGGGGCCACCCGCTTCGCCGATAGCTTTGGAGACCAGTTGCGAGGCTCTGGCACCGTTTTTAATCAGCAGTTCGGTAACGGATTTAGCCCTTCTTTCCGATAAGGCTTGGTTAGCCGCAGGTTTACCCACTGTGTCGGTGGAAGCAGTGACAGTCGCTGTTGCATCCGGGTGGTCGTGTAAAAAGTGACCGATATGGCTGATGGTGTCTTCCTTGGTTTTAAACGGCACATGGCTGCCGGTTTTAAAGTAGGCCACGGTTTCGTGAATGGTTTCCACGTGATGGTGGTTTTGCGAATGGGCTTCTGTCAGCCATTGGCAATACTCTTTTTCCGAGGCCAAAACGTGTGCCGCGGCCGATTTTGCGGCCTCTTGCGCTTTCAGACTCTCGTCGATGTTCCAGTAATAATCGTTTTGCCAATGTTTCAACACATGATTGGCGGTTTTCAAGTCCTGTTCAGCTGCTGAAGCATGGAGCAAAGCTTGGCCGTAATGACCTTTGGATGCAGCATCAATCTCAGCGCTGAGCCCGGCCACATCCTTTTTCGGCGTGGAACAGGCGGCCAGCGACAAAGCCATAACGGCAAGCGGGATGTATACGTATTTTTTTGTCATGATCTTATCCTCAATATCGAGCGGTATCGTCCGCGTTACTTGCCATGATCCAGCGTGTCGGTATAGCCGTGATCCAGCGGGCCGAAATGAGTCCAGTAGCCGGGGTAATGCAGACCGAAGTAACGGGTATCTTCGCTAAAACGATCCCAGACGTAGGGCGGAGAGATAAATTCATCGGTGGGAATCGGCGAGGCAATCAGCTCCGCTACGCCTATTACAGTGCGGCTGACGGTGTGAGCTACGCCACGCAGCAGACCCCAACTTGAACCCAGCAGAATGTTTTGGTCGTGAGTGATGTTGACCACGTTTTTAGGGATTTCAATAAAACTGAAGGTGGTGTTAGCAAAGCCTTGGCTAACTCTGGAAGTGAAACCTGCCAGATAACCCGGATGGTTTTCGTCCGCATTTGCCATTTGGCTGGCCAATAATGCACCTGACAGCAAACAGGTGGTGAGGAATTTATTTTTATTCATGTTAGATACTCCCGTGGTGTTACAAATTTAATTCTACGTAGCATGCCTAAGCATAGCAGCAGAACGCCGAAAACACTGGAAGTTGGACAGTAACGCACGGCGCGGATAAATGCAAATACCTTATGAAGCCAGGTGTTTGTATTGGCCGGCTGGCAAGCTAAAGTTATCGGGCGTCGATTTCTACGCGATTTCGGCCGTTTTTCTTGGCGCGGTAAAGGGCGTCGTCGGCTGCTTGAATAATGGCTTCCAGGGAGGTGTCGGCCATTATTCGGCACGAGCAGACGCCAATCGACAGGGTGGTAGGTATGGGCTGGCTTTGGTATTGAAACGTATGTTGCATCACCGTCAGTCTGATGCGCTCCGCCAAGGTGGTTGCGGCATCGCTGGAAATGTCACGCAACAACATGATGAATTCTTCGCCGCCGTAGCGGGCCAGGAAATCCTCCTGGCGCATTTCCGCATTCAGGATTTTCGCCAGTTCTTTAAGGACCTGATCGCCGGCGAGATGGCCGAAATTGTCGTTGGTGCGCTTGAAATGGTCGGCGTCGCACATCATCACCGTTAATCGGGTTTCGTTGCGTTTACAAAAAGACAATTCCTGTTGCGCGCGCAGCATGAAGGCGTTGCGGTTCAGAATGTTGGTCATCGCATCCAGATTCGCCGCCGCGTATAGCGCCTGTTCGGATTTAGCTTCGTTGGCGCGTTTGTAATCGATTTTTAAGTAAGTGTCGCCCAATAGGATTCTGTCGAGTAATTCGAGTTTATGTTTTGCGACCCGCTTGCCGTTGACGTAGGTGCCGTTGGTGGAGTTTAAGTCTTCCAGCAGGATATGCCGGTTTTGTACCCAGAGCCGGCCGTGGCGCCGGGAGACCTTAGGATCGGGAATCAGAATATCCACGGCCGGTTCGCGGCCCAACACATGCTGATGATGGTGCAATTTGTATTGCTTGCCTTGATCGCTACCGGATAACACCACCAAATACGGCTCAAGCTCCGAAGTGTCACGACTGTTTTCGGATAATTTGCCGATCAAGGTGTTGGACAAGATTAACTGAGTTTTGTCGGGAGGCGTGGTCATCGGGCGAGTCCTAATCATCTCCTGGCTTAGGTAATGAAATATGCTTTTGGGGCGTTACTCGGGCAGTTGCGAGACTATCTTGCCAGTCAGGCGCGCTGTAAGAAACCTCCTACAAGGCCTCAGTGTCGCAGATAGCCGGATAGCTAGCAAGGGATGTGAGCACGTGGCCAAACGATTTGAGGCCATGTTCAGCGTGGCGCGCTAAGAACTGCTCAGCAGAGCCGAAGCGCGTGGCTTCGGCTCGAGCAATGGTTAAGCGAAGGCTTTTTTGAAAAACTCCGGCATTGCCAGACTGGCTTTGTGGATGTCGCTGTTGTAATAAACAGTCTCAAAACCCTTGTTGACCGCGTCCTGCTCGCGGAACTTCGACAAATCGGTTTTGCTGGCCATCGTTGCGCTCCACCAGCCTGATGGATAAATGCATTGCGGGAAGAAGACCGTTTGGAAGTTTGCAAATCCCCCCGCTTTCATTTCCTCGCGCATTTCCTTGAGAATTTTCATATGCAGCAGGGCTGATTCGCTTTGTTGCACCACGATGCCGTTCTCGCTTAAAGCTTTATAGCAATCCTTGTAAAAATCAGCGCAGAACAAGCCCTCGGCCGGGCCGACCGGATCGGTGCTGTCGACGATGATGATGTCCACGCTATTCGGCGCGGCCTCTTTCACCCATTTAATACCGTCGATGAATTTCAGGTCGGCGCGCGGATCGTTGTTGGATTCGCACAGTTCCGGGAAATAGATTTCCGCCAAGCGGGTGACGCGCTCGTCGATGTCGATTTGCACGGCTTTTTCGACGCCAGGATGCTTCAGCACTTCCCGTAAAGTACCGCAGTCGCCGCCGCCGATGATCAACACATTTTTCGGGTTGGGATGGGTGAACAACACCGGGTGGCTGATCATCTCGTGATAAAAGAAATTATCCCGAGTCGAGACCATGGTGCAGCCGTCGATTACCATCAGATTGCCGAACTGTTCGGTTTCGTAGATTTCCAGAAACTGAAATTCGGATTGCTCCTCGTGCAGTTTGCGTTTGATTTTTAACGAGAAGGCCGAACCGGAAGGCTCTTGGGCTTCGCTAAACCATTGATCGTCGAGCATGGGAAAGTCCTGTAAAAAGTCATATAACGTTCATCATTATACTTTAGAATTTCTACCTCTTTATGACAGTTAGGATACCGCGCGTGCCGACACAACCCTGGTCGATTGAACAATCCAAGCAGCTTTACGCTATCCAGCAATGGGGTAACGGTTATTTTTCAATTAACGACCAGGGCCATGTCTGCGTGAAGCCGCAAGCCGATTGCGCGACCGAAATCGATCTGTTCGACATTGCCCAGGCCTTGCGGGGCAAGGGCTTGAACTTCCCGGTGCTGGTGCGGTTTACCGATATTTTGTGCGACCGCATCCGTCAGCTGCAGCAGGCCTTCGACCAAGCCAGAGCCGCGAACCATTACAGCGGCCATTACACGCCGGTCTATCCGATCAAGGTTAATCAGCAAGGCAATGTGGTGGAAAGCATTGTTGCCGCCGAGCATATCGGCCTGGAAGCCGGCAGCAAACCGGAGTTATTGGCGATTTTAGGACTGGCCAAACCTGGCGGTACCATCGTCTGCAACGGTTACAAGGACCGGGCTTATATCCGCATGGCTTTGATGGGCCAGTTAATGGGCTTGTCGGTATTCATCGTCATCGAAAAGCCCTCCGAGCTGGAGATGATCATCGAAGAAGCCGCTAAGCTACAAGTCACACCGTTGATCGGTTTGCGGGTGCGTTTATCGACCATCAGCGCCGGCAAATGGCAGAACAGCGGCGGCGAGAAATCCAAGTTTGGCTTGCATGCCAGTGAAGTGTTGCAACTGATTGCCCGTTTGCAGCAATTGAATATGTTGAATTGTTTGCAACTGATGCACTTTCATATGGGCTCGCAAATCGCCAATATCCACGACATCAAACTGGCCTTAAAAGAAGCCGGCCAGTTTTACCTGCAATTGCATCAATTGGGTGCCAACATTACCACGGTCGATGCCGGTGGCGGTTTGGGTGTGGACTACGACGGCAGCGGTTCGCGGAGGGAATGTTCGATCAACTACAGCGTCAACGAGTACGCGGAAAACATCGTCCGCGCCTTTGCGGACGTGGCTCAGCAGCACGGTCTGCCGCAGCCCAATATCATCACCGAATCCGGTCGTGCCATCACCGCGCATCATGCGGTGTTGATTACTAATGTTACCGAAGTTGAAAGCCTGCAAGGTGCGGCGACGGCGGTGACCATCAGCGGGCAAAATATCGCCGAGGCTTATCACAATGCCCAATTCAACATGGCCGAAGCCCGCGCCCAGTTCGTGCAAGGCGATTTGTCGCTGACCGAACTGGCCGAAGCCGAAAAGCACTATGTCAGTTTGTGTCAGCAAATTCAGCGCAAGTTGAACCTGGATAATCACCATCACCGCGAAATTTTGCAGGAGCTGGATGAAAAACTGGCGGACAAGGTGTTCTGCAATTTCTCCTTGTTTCAATCGATGCCGGACATTTGGGGTATCGATCAGATTTTCCCGATTATGCCCATTCATAATCTGCAGCAGCAACCCAACCGGCGTGCGGTCCTGCAAGACTTAACCTGCGATTCCGATGGCCGTATCGATCAATACGTCGATCATCAGAACATCGCCAACACCATGCCGCTGCATAGCATTGCCGAAGATCAGGACTATCTGATCGGCTTTTTCATGGTCGGCGCGTATCAGGAAATTTTGGGTGATATGCACAATCTATTCGGCGACACGCATTCGATCAATATCGAACTGGAGGGAGACAGCTATCGTTTCGGTGACTTCATGGAAGGCGAGGATGTCAGCGAACTGCTGGATTATGTGCATATCAATACCGAAGCGTTAAAAACCGCCTACCGGCAAAAGTTGGGTGTCAGCGGATTAACGGCTGCGCAAAAGCAGGCTTTCGAGCAGGAGCTGTTGGCCGGACTGAATGCTTATACCTACCTGGAAAAATAGCTAAGGCGATAGAAGGATAGATAAGGGTGCTGCGCCCCAGGCGCTTAAAGGATCGAGGGCGAGCATGAAAATAGTTCTGATGGTTGTGGCATTGCTATTCGGTGGTATGGCTTGTAATAAACCAAAGCCAGCCTTAAGCAAGCTGCCGGATAACGCCGTCATTCTGGCCTTTGGCGATAGCTTGACTTATGGAACCGGTGCTTCGGCCCAGCATGATTACCCCAGCATACTCACGCAACTGACCGGCCGCGAGGTCATTAATGAAGGTGTTCCTGGAGAAATCAGCAGTGCAGGCCGGCAGCGCTTACCGGCATTGCTGGATGAATACAGGCCCGATCTATTAATTTTGATACACGGCGGCAACGATATTTTGCAACAAATCGCGGCGGAGCAAACCCGCGATAATCTGAAAGCCATGATAGCCGAAGCCAGGCAACGCAATATCCCGGTAGTGATCTTCGGTGTGCCGGCGTTTGGGATCGTGTTTTTACATAGCGCGAAAATTTATGAAGAGCTGGCTGCATCTGAAGGCGTGCCGAGCGATCTGGATAGTTTGCCTAAGATTCTGGCAAATAACGAGCTTAAGTCGGATACGGTCCATCCTAATGATAGGGGGTATCGGCTTTTGGCGGAAAATGTTGTCGCGTTATTACAAAAACACGGAGCGTTATAATCGCCCGCACGGTCTGTTAGTACCCAACTAAGACGCTATAATGGTCCAGACCATATTTCGGGGGATATAACATGCGGGTAGGCTTGATCGGATTGGGGGCAATGGGCCTAGGCATGGCGCGTAATCTTGCCAAGGCCTGCCACTTAACCGCGGTTTACAATCGGACCTTTAGTAAAGCCGAGGCATTGGCGGCGGAATTGCAAATCCAGGCTTGCGAGACTATCGAACAACTGGCCGGTCAAGTCGATGTCGTGTTGATTTGTGTGTCGGCGGATAAAGACGTATTGATGGTGGTGGATGCAGTCGCTAAAACCGTTCGCCCTGGTAGTGTGGTGGTGGATATGTCCACGGTCAGCAGTGAAACGGCTACCGTCGCGGCGCAAAAACTTGCGGAAAAGCATGCGGCTTTCCTCGATGCACCGGTATCCGGCGGCGTGGAAGGCGCCAACAAAGGCACGTTGGCCATGATGGTCGGCGGCAGCGCGCAAACCTTGGAGCAGGTTCGGCCGGTTTTGGCGGCCATGACCGCACGTATCGAACACCTGGGCGATGTCGGTGCCGGGCAAGCCTGCAAGGCAGTGAACCAGATTATGTGTGCGGGGATTAACCAAGCGGTGACCGAAGCTTTGGCGTTTGCGGAAGCGCAAGGTTTGCCGATGGACAAAGTCATTGAGGTCGTCAGCGGCGGTGCGGCGGGTAACTGGTTTCTGGAGCATCGCGGCAAGAGCATGACGCAACACCAATTTCCGCCAGGATTTAAACTGGCGCTTCATCACAAAGACTTAAAAATTGCGCAACATATGGCGCAACATGCCGGCGTCGGTTGTCCGTTAACCGTCACCACGCTGGCCGATTATGCCAAGCTGATGGCTAAAGGTTATGGCGACGAGGATATTTCCGCGTTGTATCGATTAAAACAGAAACGATCTTCCAATTAGTTTACAAGGTGTAACGATGAAAATTACGGTGTTTGGCAGTGGATATGTAGGTTTGGTGACGGGCGCCTGTTTGGCAGAAGTGGGTAATCAAGTGCTGTGCATGGATGTCGATCAGCGCAAAATAGACCAACTCAAACAAGGGGTCATTCCGATTTACGAGCCGGGTTTGGACGAAATGGTCAAGGACAATGTCGCTGCCGGTCGCTTGAGCTTTACCACCGACGTGAAAGAAGCCGTGGACTTTGGTTTGTTTCAATTCATCGCGGTGGGTACGCCGCCGGACGAAGACGGCTCAGCCGATTTGAAATACGTGTTGGCGGTGGCGAAAAGCATCGCCGAACACATGAGCGATTACAAAATCGTCGTCGATAAATCTACCGTGCCGGTCGGCACTGCCGACAAGGTCAAACAGGCCATCAAGGATGTATTGGCCGAGCGCAGTCAGGAATTGGAGTTTGACGTCGTCTCCAATCCCGAGTTTTTGAAAGAAGGCTCGGCGTTGGACGATTTCATGAAGCCGGACCGTATCATCATCGGCACCGACAACCCCAGAACTGCCGAATTGCTGAAAGCGCTGTACGCGCCGTTCAACCGCAGCCGGGAGCGGGTGATCACGATGGACATCCGTTCCGCCGAGCTGACTAAATACGCTGCCAACGCCATGCTGGCGACCAAAATCAGCTTTATGAACGAGCTGGCCAATCTGGCGGAAAGACTGGGTGCCGACATCGAAAACGTCCGCCACGGCATTGGTTCCGACAGCCGCATCGGTTACAGCTTTATCTATCCCGGCTGCGGCTACGGCGGCTCCTGCTTTCCAAAAGACGTGAAAGCCCTGGAACGCACCGCCCGCGATTACGGCTATCAAGCCGAATTGCTCAGCGCGGTGGAAAACGTCAATGACCGGCAAAAGCACCGCTTATTCGAGAAAATCTCCACCCATTACCCAAATGGCGTGAAAGGCAAAACCTTTGCGTTGTGGGGCCTGGCGTTTAAACCCAACACCGACGACATGCGCGAAGCACCCAGCCGGGTATTGCTGGAAGCCTTGATTGATGCCGGTGCCACAGTGCGAGCCTACGACCCGGAAGCAATGGAAGAAGCGCACCGTATCTACGGCGATAAAGCCGGATTGGTGTACTGCGCCAAGCAGGCGGACACTCTAAGCGACGTGGATGCATTGATCATCGTCACCGAATGGAAGCAGTTCCGCAGCCCGGATTTCGATGACTTGGGCCGTTTGTTGAAAGACAAGGTGATATTCGATGGGCGGAATATGTATGAGCCTAGGTTGGTTAAGCAGTTTGGGTTGCAGTATTACGCGATTGGGCGGTAAATTGTTTTTGGTGTTGGGGTAAGGAGTTCGTTTTGCCTACCATCTCGGTATTTTACGGCATCATCATTCGTATGTACTTTGCACCTGGCGAGCATCCTCCGCCACACTTTCACGTTTATTATGCTGAATACAAAGCGACAGTCGATATACGGACTAGCGAGTTATTGGAAGGTAATTTACCAAGAAAGCAATTAAAACTTGCTTTGGCGTGGGCGGAATTACACCAAGAAGAGCTTATGCAAGATTGGGATTTAGTTATGAATGGCGAGGAGCCTTTCAAAATACAGCCATTACAGTAATAGGAGATGTCATATGTATCCTTCGGTAATAGCGGTTGCGCCTAGAGATGATTATGTGTTGGATATTGCCTTCAATAATGGCGAAACCGGCACGTTGGATATGAAACCTTATTTGGATTTCGGCATTTTCAAACGTATTAGAGACTACAGCTGTTTCGAAAAAGTATCGGTGGCATTTGATACGATTGAATGGGAGTCTGGGGCTGATCTTGATCCTGAGTTTGTTTACGATAAGTGTCGAATTAATTCGGATTGATGGTTTTGTTCTGTCGGAACAGATGGTGAATTTGTGTCGCTGGCGCGACGGTTTATTTAATGTCGGTTCGCGGACCGACAACCGCGATACTTTCTTTTGCTTGGCCAAAAGAAAGTATCCAAAGAAAAGGCCACCCGGATGTCGCTTATTCCCTGCGCTCCGAAACTTTCGCCGGGGGTTGACGAAAGGGGCTTCCTGCCCCTTCGTCAACGTGCGGCATCCCTGCCGCACCCCTTCGGGCTATTCCCGCCGAAAGCTCCGGTGCTCGGCGCGGCATACGGGAGACCCCCGCCCCAAATCGCAGCTTATTGTTTACGAAGTTTTCTCTCGTTTCCACGCGCCGCGTGGGAATCCAGACTATCCGCGCCAGCGGTAACATCAGTTTTGTAGGGCGCATTAGCGATAGCGTAATGCGCCGAATGATTTAAGGCCGATATACGGCGCAATGCGGCTGAGCCTATTGACGCCCTACGAATTGCGCCTTACGGCCTTGCGTTTCACCTAGACTATTTGCATTATGGGATTTTTTATCTTTTTTATCATTCTGATCTCGCCAGTTATATTGGCATTGCTTATACATATATTCCGCGACTTACGCGGAAAGGCTAGAAATATTCGACAGGAATGTTATTCATGCGGAACCCCTGTCTCGATGACGAAATATCGAGTCATTTGTCACCACAGAGGCGGAAGGTATATTTATTGTGAGCAATGTGCGGATCGTCATGAATTATGGTCTGGCATTGCTATGTCCACCATGGGACTCGGAGTGGCAACGACTCTTGTTGTGCTATCTATCTCTGAATTTGACATCAGTCCACAAAAGTCGCTTCTGTTTGCTGGACTAGCTTTAGCGATAGTCGTAATTGTTGTTTTGGTCGCTGCTCGCTACATCTTCAAGAAAACCAAGTAATTAATTCGTCGATTCAAGCAATGAATGACTGTTTTCCGGCTTTCTTCACGTGCATAGGGTGCATGTAGGGCGTCAATAGGCGTAGCCCAGTAGCGTGGGCACGATTTAGTGCCCACGCGGGGTGAAAGCCAAATGGTGGGCAAAATTGCCCACCACACAGGGTGGTTTTTCTCCCGTATGCCGCGCAGAGCACCGGAGTTTTTGAACGGATCAGCCCGTTAGGGGCGCTGCAGGGATGGATTGCGTTGCCGAAAGGGGCAGGAAGCCCCTTTCGGCGACCCCGTTCAAAAGCGAGGAGCGCAGGGAATAAGCGGCGTCCGGGTGGCCTTTTCTTTGGATACTTTCTTTTGGACAAGCACAAATTCGCCTGGAGCGAATTTGAACAGCCGATAGGCTGGCACGAAGGGCGAAAACCAGGGATCGTTTTCGTAGCGAGAGTATCTCGGCTGTCGGGCCGAGACCCGATATTAAAACCAGCCGTCGCGCCAGCGACACATCACAATTAGCCCTTCGACCAACTCAGGGCGAACGTACCAGTTGTAAGCGAGTCAGCCTAAAAAAGTTAGGAAGACCGCAGCTGACTATGCTTCACCCCATACCCAAAATAAATCAAAAACCCAATCACCAGCCAAACGAATAACCGAATCCACGTATCAATCGGCAAGCCCGCCATCAAACTCAAACACACCAAAATCCCGCCAATCGGCACGTAAGGCACGGCCGGGCATTTGAAGTGGCGTTCCATTTCCGGATGGCTGTTCCGCAAGATCCAGACACCGCCGCAGACCAGCACGAAGGCAAACAAAGTACCGATACTGACTAGCTCGCCAAGCTTCTCGATAGGCATGAAGCCGGCGAGTAAGGAGACTGCGACGCCGACCAGTATGGTCGATAAATGCGGTGTTTGGTATTTCGGATGCACCTGCGCGAATAGCGGCGGTAACAATTGATCCTTGGCCATTGAGAAGAAAATCCGGCTCTGCCCCATCAACAGCACCAACATCACCGAAGTCAAGCCGGCGATGGCGGCTATTTTAATGATCGGTGACAGCCAGCCCATGCCGACATGGTCGACCGCCAGCGCAATGGGTGCCGGGACGTTGAGTTCGGTGTAGGAAATGATGCCGGTCAATACGCCTGCCACCAGAATGTAAAGCAAGGTGCAGACTGCCAGCGAACCTATGATGCCGATAGGTACGTCGCGCTGCGGGTTGATGGCTTCCTGGGCGGCGGTGGAAACGGCGTCGAAGCCTATGTACGCAAAGAAAATTACCCCGGCCCCGGTCAATACGCCACCGAAGCCGAAAGGCATGAAGTTGGACCAATTTTCCCCGGTTTCGATGTGTTGGGAGCCGGCGATGATGAAGACGACAATTACCGACAGTTTGATTAACACCATGACGAAATTGAAGATCGCCGATTGGCGGATGCCGATTACCAGCAGGCCGGTCAGCAATAAAATGATTGCTACCGCCGGTAGATTGATGAAGCCGGCCGCGGGGTTGGCCAGATAGGCCGTGGTGAGATAAGTGGGTAAATGTACGCCAAAATTTTCCAGAAAGCTGGTGAGATAACCGGCCCAGCCTATTGCCACCGTGCTGCTGGCCAGAGCGTACTCCAGGATTAAATCCCAGCCTATGATCCAGGCCATCAATTCGCCCATCGTCGCGTAAGCGTAACTGTAGGCACTGCCGGAAACCGGAATCATCGCCGCCAGTTCGCTGTAACACATGGCCGCCAGGCCGCAGGCGATGCCGGCCAGAATGAACGATACTACAATGGCAGGACCGGCATATTTAGCGGCGGCGATGCCGGTCAAGACGAAGATGCCGGCGCCGATCACCGCGCCTATGCCCAGGATGGTCAAGTCTTTGGCCGTCAGTGTTTGCTTTAAGCCGTGCTGAACATCGGTCAAGGCCTCGACGGATTTGCGTTGCAGTAATTGCTTGGGGATTTGCATGAAGTCGTCTCGATTATTTGGAAGAGGTGGGCTTTACGGAATCGGGCAGGTTTTGGGCGCCGTCAAAGCGGGTGCCGGTAGTGACCGCCTCGGTGAAAATCGCGTCGTGCAGTTTGGCTTGCGAGAAATTGGCATTGGTCAGATTGGCGCCGGTCAGATTGGCGCCGTCCATTTCGGCGGAATACAGGTCGGCGTTTTGTAAATTGGTGTTATTTAATTTGGCGTGTTTTAACATGGCCCGGCCAAGCTGGGCGTTGCTGAGATTGGCGCCGGTTAAATTGGCGCCTTTCAAGCTGGCGCGCATCAGGCCCATCGATTGATTCTTCATGTCCGCCGCCCATTGCACATTGCTGAGATTGGCGTGGCTTAAATTCGCGCCATCCATGATCGCCACTACCCGGCTGCCGCTCATATCGGCGTTGCTCAGGTCGGCGTGCATCAGGCTGACGCCGAAGATGCTGGTGTTGGCTAGATTAGCGGCGCTCAGCTTGATATTGGTCATCACCGTCAAATCCAGCGTCAGGCCTTGCAGATTGCTTTTATTCAGATTGGAGCGTCGCAGGTCGGCGCCCCATAAGTCGGCATTGCGAAAATCCAGATTCGACAAGTCCAGGTCGGTTAGATCCTTACGGCGCAGGTCGGCGGGGTGTTGCTTGTCGGCCTTGGCCAGCATTTGCTCGACTTGGGCGCGGGTGAGATCGGCGGCATGGGCTATGCTTTGACTCGCCAGAAATAGCGCTAGAAATGTTTTGATCGATAAGTTTGTCATTAAAACCTCCGCAATATTGTCATTGTTGATTCGGATAATCCGCTTGGCAGGACCGTATTGTCGTTGATAGTAACAGGGTCACAGACAGACTCAACGAGAAAAATGCTGCCCGGATTGTACTTGGAATTTTCTGGGGATTAAGCGGGACGCAGCCAAGGGAGGTTGTGGGTGGCCGCGCGGGCCCAGTTAAACGTAGCTTGCGGAATTGCTGTTACATTACAATGCCTTCGATCAGCCAGATATTTTCGATTTTTTCAGCGTTGCACCAATCACTCTAAAAGAAACATAACATGACAGAAACTTCGCTAGCCGCGCTTGTCGTTGATTTGGATGGCACGCTGACGCCCACCGACACCTTGGTCGAATCGGTATTACAGGTCTGTAAACGGCAGCCGCACGCTATATTCAAATTACCGTTTTGGTTAGCGAAGGGGCGAGCGGCGTTTAAAGCGCGCGTGGCGCAAGCATCGTCGCTTGATGTCGAGAGTTTGCCTTATCGGACTGATTTGCTGGAGTATTTGCGCGCGGAAAAACGGAAGGGCAGGCAGTTGGTGCTCGCCACCGCAGCACATACCGATATAGCCGATGCGGTTGCCAAGCATCTGGATTTGTTCGATAAAGTGTTAGGCAGCGATGAGAACCATAATCTTAAAGGTGTCAACAAGCTGGAGGCCATCCGCGAGGCAGTGGGGCCGAATTTTGTCTATGCGGGTGACAGCAAGGCCGATTTGCCGATTTGGCGAGCCGCACATGCCGCAATCCTGGTTAATACCTCAAAGCCGGTCGCGAAATTCGTGCGGGAACATACACCTATAGAGCAGGAATTTACCGCCAACCTGAATCAAATCCGGTTGTGGTTACGCGCGCTGCGGGTGCACCAATGGCTGAAAAACCTGTTGATATTCGTGCCGCTGCTAACGGCTTTTTCGTTTGATGATTTGGATAAGTTGGGTACCGTTGTAATGAGCTTCTTCGGGTTTTCTTTGGCCGCGTCCGCCACATATATGGGTAACGATTTGTGGGACCTGGACAGCGACCGTAATCATCCGCGTAAGAAATTTAGGCCGTTTGCCAGCGCCGAATTGCCCATTCTGAAAGGTCTGGCAGCCGCTTGCGGGCTATTGCTGAGCGGCCTGATGTTAGCGCTCGCCGTGTCGCAGGCATTTTTGGGTATGTTGCTGCTGTATTTATTCGTCACCACTACTTATACATGGCTATTGAAATCTTATGTATTGATCGATGTAATGGTGCTATCTCTGCTGTATACGCTCAGGATTATTGCCGGTTCCGTGGCCGCGTCGGTAGCGACCAGTTCCTGGCTGTTGGCTTTTTCGGTGTTTATCTTTTTCAGTCTGGCTTTAGTCAAGCGTTGTTCCGAACTGGTCGCTTTGCAACAAAAAGGCCGGGAAACCACACACGGCCGCGATTATCGGGCGGTGGATCTGGTAGTGCTCTGGCCCTTGGGTGTCAGTTCCGCGTTGTGCGCGGTGGTGGTGTTTGGTTTATTTATTACCTCGGCGGAGACCCAGATACGTTACCTAAATCCGCAGCTATTATGGTTTGTGGCGATAGGCCTGATTTATTGGTTAGCACGCCTGTGGATAAAAACCGCTCGCGGCGAAATGCACGATGACCCGCTGGTGTTTGCGGTGCGTGACTTCGGTAGCCGGATCACAGTGCTCTTGATGCTGTTCGCCACATTAGCCGCTCATTTTTCACATTGGGAATAAGCCATGCAAATTCTACTGATCGCTATTTTTAGCATCGTCCTGTCTGTCGCCGCGCAGTTTATGTTGAAACTTGGCATGTCCAGTGTGGATGTCAAGCAGGCGATGGCCGGGCCGCTGACACCACGCCTGCCTTGGATCGTATTTACCAACAAATTTGTGTTTGCCGGGTTTACATTATACGGTGTCGGCGCCATAGTTTGGTTGAAGGTTTTGGCATCCTGGGATGTCAGTAAAGCCTATCCCTTGGTAGGCCTGGGTTTCGCATTAACCGTGCTGATCGGCATGCTGCTCGGCGAGACTGTCACTGCTTTCCGCGTCTTGGGCATTTTGCTGATTTGCGAGGGCGTTTGGCTGGTAGCCAATTCATGACCCTGTTACGAGATAACTAATAAGTATGACTTGGCAACTCAGAGCTCTTTTACATCAATTATGCATTCTGTCGGCGATATCGCTAGTGATGATGGTGCATATGCACTACCGGTCGCCGAGTTTTCCGTTTACGCCTGACAGCGCCAGCTATATCGAACAAGCCAGAAATTTTCTCAATTCAGGCAGCTTGCTGATTACTCCGTATGGCTTGGCGCCGGGAGATCAGGATCAGGTCGAGAATCGTTTGTTTCCCGTGGGTTTTGCTGTCGTTCTGGCGGCCGTTTCCAGTTTCGGTATCGATGCGAAAGATGCCACGATAGGTTTGGCGCATTTTTCCGCCATTACATTGCCGTGGTTATTATTTTTCAGTTTTCGGCAGAGCCTTGGACCACTTTATGCTTTGCTGCTGGCCGGATTAGCAGCGTTATCACCCGGTGTGCTCAAGCATTCGCTGATGGGGCTGACCGATGTATTCGGTTTATGGTTAGCGGTGGCTGTTATTGGGTTGACGCTTAACTCGCGATCCATCGTCGGCTTTATCTTCGCTGGTTTGCTTGCCGGTATGGCTTACGCAATCAGAAATGCGCATTTAGCGCTGCTGGCTAGCGTTATTTTATATTTTTGTTATTGCTGGTTAAGCAGTGCCGCTGGGGAACGGCGCGTTGTTTTGCTGCGCGCTGTCGCGGCGATGTTTGGCATGGCCGTGGTCGTAGCGCCGCTGCTGCTCAGAAATATAGTGATGTTTGGGTCGCTGAATCCCTATGTGATGGGGCCAAGCACGATAGGTTTTGTCGAGAATTTACGCACCTATATCGAGGCTTTGCTAAAGGATGCAACGGCTTGTAGCGAATGTGCCCGGTATGTGGCTTGGTCGCTGCCTGGTTTACTGGGATTCGGGGTTTTGATTATCGCCGCTGCCTACGTGGCTTATAAATACCGTTGCTCCAATCTACCGACTTTCGGGAAAAAAGCCTTGGCTATTTCAACTATTTATCTGGTAATGGGGTCCTGTGTGGTCGTTGCTGCCCGTACCCGCTATCAATGGGGCGAGGTGATTAATCTTCGCCACACCCTGCAATATTCGCCTTTTTTATGGGCTGGAATGTTTGCGCTGTTGGCTGATCATGGCAGGCAGTCCGCTATTATTGCCTGGAAGCAGGCCAAATTGGCGATTTCTGTTTGCTTGGTGTTTTTCCATGCTAGCTATGCGGTCAATTCGGAGAGTTTCCGCAACAGCGATAACGACTACCCGAAATTGGCGCAGGCATTTTCAATTGGAAAAGCCTATTTGTGCGGCAATCAGGCAGATACTTACTTGGTATCGAACTGGGCGCATGTGTTTCGGATAGAGTGCGGCGCACGAGTCCGCCAGATTGAAGCCATTGCCGCAGGGACAAAGGGTGGTGAAATGCGAGCATTCATGTCCGCAGGTGATGGGTATATGTCAGTGCTCGAAGCTGTCAGTGACATAAAACAGCAAGCCGGCAGCCGACCAATTCGCGTCGGTTTATTTCCGGGCCGATTCGGTGTCGAATCTGAAAATTTGCCTTTGTCAGCCGTTGATGAACGGCAAATAGTGGCAAATGGCTGGCATATTATTAAAAACGATCAACAGGGCCTGATTCTGGAATATCCAAAAGTCGGCTCAGAGCAAATGAATTTGCAATGACTCGTTATCGCAAAAATGTGTTTAAGACCGCGCTGGATTTTGACAACAAGCAGTTGAATCTGTGTGTGGCCAAAATTAACGCGCAACAGGCCTTGCTGACCATTGTCAGGACGGCGTTACCGGCTGAGATTGCTCCGCATGCTCAACATTGCGTGGCGTCAGGTGCGCAGATACTGTTGTACTGCGATTCGGCCAGCTGGGCATCGCAAATTCGGTTTTTCAATCGAGCGATTTTAGACAAATTGCATGGTGCGGGGCATCCCTATATTGTCCGCTTGCAAGTACGGATTGTGCCGCCGACAGGCGAGCCGATTCGGCCAAAACGCACACCGCGCTTGCCGTCAGCGGAAAATGTCGGTTTGATCGCACAGCAGATTAAGCAGGCGGACCAGCAGGATGTTTTGGCGGCGGCTTTGGCGCGTTTGGGTGCTACGTTGGCGAAACGCTTGCGGGAAGATTAGTAGGTTTTGGCAGGATTGTGGCCGATCAAGTTGAACGGCCACGGCACAGCTTAATATCTGTGTGATGCGGGATTAGCCCGTCGCGCGTGCCGATGTTTGCGCGGAATGCATAAAGGAAATCGGTGCGTCCTCGGCATTTTCGAAAGTCACCATTTCCCAGGCGTCTTTGTCGTTCATCAGGCTTAGCAGCAACTTGTTGTTCAGCGCGTGGCCGGATTTAAAACCCTGGTATTCGCCAATCAGGCTGTAACCCAACAAATACAAGTCGCCGATGGCGTCGAGAATTTTGTGTTTCACGAATTCGTCCGCGTAACGCAGGCCGTCTTCGTTCAACACTTTATCGTCGTCCACCACGATGGCGTTATCCAGACTGCCGCCAAGCGCCAGATTGTTCTCGCGTAAAAACTCTATGTCTTTCATAAAACCGAAAGTGCGGGCCCGGCTGACTTCTTTAACGAAGGTCGTCGAAGAGAAATCCATCACCGCTGTTTTCAAATGCTCGGAAAACGCCGGATGTTCGAAATCGATGGTAAAGGTAACTTTAAAACCCTCGAACGGTTCGAACGCGGCCCACTTGTCGCCGTCTTCCACGCGGATTGCGCGCTTGATACGGATATATTGTTTGGGTACGTCCTGTTCGACCACGCCGGCCGATTGCAACAGAAACACAAACGGTCCGGCACTGCCATCCATGATAGGCACTTCGGCTGCGCTGACATCGACAATCGCATTGTCTATTCCCAAACCGGCCAAAGCCGACAGCAAATGTTCGACGGTGGACACCTTAACGCCGTCGCGGACCAAAGTCGTGGACAGCTTGGTTTCGCCGACATTTTCAGGGCGCGCGGCTATCATCACCGGAGTTTCCAAATCCACGCGGCGAAAACGGATGCCGGTATCGGGCTCGGAGGGGTGCAGGGTCAGATACACTTTATCGCCGGTATGCAAACCAACGCCGGTGGCTCTGATGGTGTTTTTTAAAGTACGCTGTTTAATCATGAAATGCCGACAAATAGGTAAAACAAAGCCGGGGAGTCTATCACAGATTATGCGATAGCTCCCCCCGAACTTGGTTGTGCAGCCTCATAAGGACTCGTCGCAAGCGGACCTTAGTCTGCTTGACGTCTCAAGAAAGCCGGTACATCCAAGTAATCCAAATCGACGTCGTTTCTAGGTTGCGCGCCGAAGCGGGATTCCCGAGTCGATTCCTGTTTTTGCTGGCGGACGATGGTCGGTTTGTCCAATTGATCGTAATTGATCTCGCCGGCCGCGACTTTTTTCACCAGACTGATAGGCGAAGCCGCTTGCTTGGCTTTTTCACCCATACCGGTGGCGACGACGGTGACTTTAATTTCCTGGCCCATGGCTGGATTAACTGCCATACCGATTTTCATGTCGGCGTCTTCGGAAGCGAAGGCGTGCATGATGCTGCCGATTTCGTCGAACTCGTTCAAGCCCAAGTCGCCGTTGGAGGTGACGTTCACCAAAATGCCGCGCGCGCCTTGCAGATTGTTGTCGTCCAACAATGGGCAGGCAATGGCTTTTTCCGCCGCTAAACGGGCGCGATTTTCGCCGCTGGCGACGCCGGTGCCCATGATGGCGCTGCCCATATTGGACATCACGGTTTTCACGTCGGCAAAGTCGACGTTCATCAAGCCAGGGTGAGTAATCAGCTCGGTGATACCTTGTACCGCGTCGCGCAACACGTCGTTAGCGGCGCGGAATGCTTCTACCAGCGATTTATTGTTGCCCAAAGTCGGCAGCAGTTTTTGGTTAGGAATGATGATCAAGGAATCGACCAGTTTTTCCAGTTCGCGTAAACCGGCATCGGCCACGCCTTTTTTCTTGGAACCTTCAAAATCAAAAGGTTTGGATACGACAGCGACTGTCAACACGCCCAGCTCTTTCGCCACTTCGGCAAATACCGCGATGGCACCGGTACCGGTACCGCCGCCCATGCCGGCGGTCAGAAACACCATGTCGGCGCCGGCAATGACTTCGCGGATGCGGTCGCGATTTTCTTCAGCCGCCGCTCTGCCGACTTCAGGGCGAGTGCCTGCTCCCAGGCCTTTGGTGAGTTCAACACCCAATTGCACGATGGACTCTACGTTCATTTCCCGCAGGGCTTGGGCATCGGTGTTGGCGCAGATAAACTGCACGCCGTCGATACCGTCTTCCACCATGTGGTTAACCGCGTTGCCGCCACCGCCACCCACGCCGATGACTTTGATAACCGCGGTGCCGCTACTATCCAATAATTCATATTTCATTTTCACACCCTCCAGACAAAAAATTAAAAATTTCCTTGAAACCAGCTTTTGATTTTTGACAACAGATCCGCGCCATCATCGTTCATGCCTAACGCCCGGCCGTGATGATCCTTGCCGTACAGCAACAAACCCACCGCGGTCGAATAAATCGGGTTTTCCGCTACATCGGTCAATCCGGATACATGCAGCGGTACCCCCATGCGAACCGGCATATGGAATATTTCCTCCGCCAATTCGACCAATCCCCTCACTTGCGAACTGCCGCCGGTAATCACCATGCCGGCGGCAATTAAATCTTCATAGCCACTTCTTCTTAACTCTGCTTGTACCAACAACATCAATTCTTCATAACGCGGCTCGACGATCTCAGCCAGATTCTGCGCCGAGATCTTGCGCGGCTCGCGGTCGCCGATGCTGGGCACCGCGATGGTTTGTTGCGGGTCCGCCAATTGCGTCAACGCGCAAGCATATTGGCGTTTGATTTCCTCCGCGTTTTTGGTCGGTGTGCGCAACGCCACGGCGATGTCGTTGGTGACCTGATCACCGGCAATGGGAATCACCGCCGTGTGCTTGATCGCGCCTTCCGAGAAAATCGCAATATCGGTGGTGCCGCCGCCGATGTCTATCAGGCAGACGCCCAGATCTTTTTCATCGTCAGTCAATACCGCCGCGCAGGAGGCCAGTTGCTCCAAAACGATGTCGTCCACATCCAGCCCGCATTTGCGGATGCATTTGACGATGTTCTGTTCGGCACTGACGCTGCTGGTGACCATATGCACCTTGGCTTCCAGACGGATACCGGACATGCCGATCGGCTCCTTGATGCCTTCCTGCTGGTCGATCACAAACTCCTGCGGCAGGATGTGCAGGATTTTCTGATCGGCCGGAATCGCCACTGCCCGCGCCGAATCGATCACTCTATCGATGTCGTGTTGGGTCACTTCCTTTTCCTTGATCGCCACGATGCCGTGTGAATTCAGGCTTTTAATATGGCTGCCGGCGATACCCGCAAACACCGATTTGATCTGGCAACCCGCCATCAATTCGGCTTCCTCAATCGCCCGCTGAATGGAATGCACGGTCGATTCCAGATTGACCACGATGCCTTTTTTCAAGCCCTTGGACGGCGCGGTGCCGATTCCGATCACTTCGATCTCGTCGCCACCGCGGTATTCACCAACGATGGCAGCGACTTTCGACGTGCCTATATCCAGCCCCACTAATAAATTTCGATCTGTCTTTTTGGCCATTGTTTATGCTCAGTAAGCGTTTAAATCAGGTTTTTATTTTTTTCCACGATTGCTTTCCAATCGATGTTGGTGACTTCCGGTTTCCAGGTCACTGCAAAGCCGTTCGGGTATCGGGTATCCACGCTGGCTATTTGCGCCAGCTGTTCCTCTCCCAACAAATCCATGGTTTTTAAAAAGCGTTGCATATTTTCCAGCGGCGCTTTTCTGCCCAATTGCATTTCCATGCCGCTGGCTAACTTAATCCGCCAGGCTCGCCGTTCGTTGACATGAAATTCCGCTAGCTGCATCGATTTATCCTTCAGCACGATGTAGACGCCTTTCATGATCTCCAGCAGCTTCTTTTCCTGGCCGTCCGGGCCGGTAATCAGCGGTAAATTTTTAAATTCGTCGATATTGTCCGGCACCAATAAATCGCCTTGTTTGTTCAGCAGCGCCGATTTGCCCCAGCGTACCACCGGCTTTTGCTCGGTGATTTTGATATGCACCGCATCCGGCCACACCCGCTTTACGTCAACCTTATCCACCAAGGGCAGCGCTTTGATCGCTTGATGAATCGCGTTCATGTCGGCCTGGTAATAGCCCTGTTTCATTTGCGGCGCCAATACTTCTTTCAGCCGATCTTTGCTGGTGTATTGGAACGCGCCTTCAATCTTGACGTAGCGGATCGGCTTGCTGCTCAGTGCGCTGGCGCCGAATTGCTGCCAAGCCCACCAGCCGCCGCCGATCAACAGCGCGGTCATTAAAATCACACTAAACCGGCTCACCTGCACCCGCCATGCTGGTTTCCAAAATCCGCCAGACTAATTCCTCGAAACTGATGCCGACCGCTTTCGCCGCCATCGGCACCAAACTGTGGTCGGTCATGCCAGGTACGGTATTTACTTCGATCAGTTGCGATTGGCCATTGCTGTCGATAAACACATCCACCCTCGCCCAGCCTTTTACGTTCAAGGCCTGGCAGGCTTGTACCGCCAAGGCTTGCAATTGTTGTTCGCGCTCCGCGCTCAAGCCGCAGGGACAATGGTATTTCGTGGTATTGGCCCGGTACTTGGCGTCGAAATCGTAAAAGGTATTCGGTGTTTCCAAACGGATAGCCGGCAGCGCTTCGCCGTCCAACACTCCTACGGTGAATTCCTGGCCTTGTACCCATTGTTCTGCATAAACGTCGCAACGAAATTGGCTGGCAAGTTCTAAAGCGGCCGCCAGTTCATCGCGATTAGTGGCTTTGCTCATGCCAATGCTGGAGCCTTCCTGTGCCGGCTTGACGATCACCGGAAAACCCAATTTGGCGACGCAGGCGTCAATATCGGCAGCACTTTTCAACACAAACCAAAGCGGCGTGCTCAAGCCCAAACCTTGCCAGCACAGCTTGGTGCGCAATTTGTCCATGCTCAATGCTGACGCCATGACGCCGGAACCGGTGTAGGGCAAGCCCATGACTTGCAATACTGCTTGCAACACACCGTCTTCGCCGCCGCGGCCGTGGATGACGTTGAACACTCTGTCGGCTTTAACACTCGCCAAGGCATCAATGGGGCTGGCGGTCACGTCTATCGCGACGGCGTCGATGCCTTGTGCTTTCAAGGCTTGATACACCGCATTGCCGCTGTTCAAGGATATTTCGCGCTCGGCAGCGGAGCCGCCCAACAGCACGGCGACTTTGCCGAAATCGGCGGCATTTTTGATGCGTAATGGCTTCATGCTTTTTCACCTACCCGGCAGACTTCAGTTTGCAGACTGATGCCGAATTGCGTTTGTACTTGGGTTTGAATATGTTCGATCAAGGCTTCTATGTCTTCCGAGCTGGCGTTGCCGCGATTTTCGATAAAATTGGCGTGCTTTTCCGACACCACCGCGCCGCCGATGGCAAAGCCTTTCAGGCCGCAGGCTTCGATCAAACGCGCCGCGTAATCGCCGGGCGGGTTCTTGAATACTGAACCGCAAGTCGGCTTGTTGGTCGGTTGCGAGGCGTTACGTTTTTCCAACAGCGCTTTAATATGTTGTTGGCTGGCTTCGCTGTTGCCTTTGCTCAACTTTAACTGAGCAGACAAAAACCATTCGTCGGCCAGTCCTTTGACTGAGCGGTAGGCCACTTCAAATTCGTGATGGTCGCGCAGAATGACTTCACCACGTGGGTTGATCATTTCCACTCGTTCCACAATGCTCCAGGTTTCACCGCCAAACGCTCCGGCATTCATTTTCAGCGCGCCGCCCATCGTGCCGGGAATGCCGGCCAGAAATTCGGCGCCGGTCAGGCCTAAATCCGCGCAAAAGCGGGCGACATGGGCGCAAGGTACGCCGGCTTCCACGTAAACCCGTTCGGAATCGGCCAGATACATTTCCTTCAGTCGGCCGCGGGTGTTGATCACAGTGCCGCGAATGCCGCCGTCGCGCACCAATAAATTGCTACCCAAACCCATCCAGTACAGCGGTTCGCCGGCCGGCAGGCTGGCGATAAATTCGATCAGATCGGCCTTGTTTTCCGGGATGTACAGGTGCTGGGCCGGACCTCCGACCCGCCAGCTGGTGTATTTCGCCAGTGGCTCGTTATTTAATAAAGTGCCTCTAGCCACCATCACTTTAGGGCCTCGGCCAATTGTTGCGGCAATTCGGCAGCGATCTGGCCGACGTTACCGGCGCCCATCGTCAATATCACGTCGTCTTTTTCGACGATGCCGGCCAGGATGGTCGCCAAGTCTTCACGGTTTTGCACGAATACCGGGTCAACCTGGCCGCGCACGCGAATTGAGCGGCTCAAGGCTTTGCCATCAGCACCGGTGATCGGCGCTTCGCCGGCTGAATACACGTCCAGCAAAATCAGTACGTCGACGCTGGACAATACTTCCACGAAATCTTCGAACAAGTCGCGGGTGCGGGTGTAGCGGTGCGGTTGAAACACCACGACTTTACGGCGGCTCGGCCAGGCTTGGCGCAAGGCTTCCAGCGTGGCGGCCAATTCGCGCGGATGGTGGCCATAATCGTCAACCAAGGTCAGCTTGCCGCCTTGGAAATCCACGTCGCCGTTGATTTGAAAACGCCTGCCCACACCTTTGAATTCCGCCAGACTTTTGATAATGGCGGCATCGTCCACGCCCAGCGCGGTGGCGATAGTCGTGGCCGCCAAGGCGTTCAGCATGTTGTGCCAGCCAGGCAGGTTCAGCGTGACTTGCAGCGGCGGCAATCCGCCCCAGCGCAGCACGGTGAAATGGGTGCGCAAGCCGTCCTGTTTGATGTCTATCGCCCGAACGTCCGCGTCTTCGTTGACGCCGTAGGTTTTCACCGGCTTGGATATGTTCGGCAATATCGCGCAGACGCCGGGGTCGTCTATGCACATCACCGCCAAACCGTAGAACGGCAATTGATGCAGGAATTTCAGGAAAGTGTCCTTGAGTTTGCTGTAGCTGCCGCCATAGGTCTCCATATGGTCTTGGTCGATGTTGGTGACAATGGCCATCATTGGCTGCAGGAATAAGAACGACGCATCGCTTTCGTCGGCTTCGGCAACCAAATATTTACCCAAACCCAGTTTGGCGTTGGCGCCGGCGCTGTTTAAGCGGCCGCCGATCACAAAAGTGGGGTCCAGGCCACCTTCGGCCAGCATCATCGTGGTCAGGCTGGTGGTGGTGGTTTTGCCGTGGGTACCGGCGACGGCAATGCCAAATCTGAAACGCATCAATTCCGCCAACATTTCCGCGCGCGGAATTACCGGGATGCGGTTTTCGTAGGCGGTGACGATTTCCGGGTTGGTTCTATCGACAGCGGTGGAGGTGACGACCACATCGACATCAGTCACATTGTCGGCGTGATGGCCAAAATAGACTTTCACGCCCATCGCTTGCAGGCGGTCGGTAACCGCCGAGCCTTTAATATCGGAGCCGGACACGCTATAGCCCAAGTTGGATAGCACTTCGGCGATACCGCTCATGCCGGTGCCGCCGATGCCGACGAAGTGGATTTTGTCGATGTCGCCCAGTGCTTGGTTTTCGATGTGGGGGCGGTTCATACGGCGGCCTCCGCAACGCAAATATCCGCTACGGTCTGAGTGGCGGCGAGTCTAGCCTTGGCTTTGGCGGCCCGGCTCATGGAAGTTAATGATGTCATGGCTTGTTCTAGGGTTTTACGCAGATTGTCCGCGTTTAATTCGGGTTGCGGCAGCAAGATGGCTGCACCGGCTTCGCTTAAATATTTGGCATTGGCGGTTTGATGATCGTCGATGGCGTGCAGCAAGGGCACAAAAATCGCCGGCAAACCGCAGGCCGCTACTTCGCTGACCGTCATTGCGCCGGCCCGGCAAATAATCAAATCAGCCCATTGATAGGCGCCGGCCATATCCTCGATAAAGGCCAGGGCTTCGGCATTCAGATCCAGCTTGCGGTAGCGCTCGGCCACTTCGGCTTGCATCGCGCTGCCGGTCTGGTGCTTTACCTCCAGATTGCTCAATCCGGCCAATGCTTCTGGCACAGTGTCGTTCAGGACTTTGGCGCCCTGGCTGCCGCCCAGGATCAAAACCCTTAAATTGCGTCCGGCTTGCGGGTGCCATTCGGATTTTTCCGGCAGATCAATGAACGCATCCCTTAATGGATTGCCGGTGCAGACGGCGTGTACCGACTTGGCGAAGCTGTCCGGAAACGCTTCCAAGACTTTGCTGGCAGCGAGCTTTACTAACAAGCGGTTGGTGGTGCCGGGGACCCGGTTTTGTTCGTGTATTACCAGTGGGATGCCCAGCCATTTCGCCATCAATCCGCCCGGTCCGGCCACAAAACCGCCCATGCCCAATACCACGTTAGGTTGGCGTTGCTTCAGTATGCGCCGTGCTTGCAGGCAGGCTTGGATCAATTTAAAACCGGCGCCGAGTTTGGACAGCAAGCCCTTGCCGCGCATGCCGGCTACCGCCAGCCAGTCGATGTCTATGTTGTTGGCGGGCACCACGCGGCTTTCTAAGCCTTTCTCGGTGCCAAGCCAGCTGACTTGCCAGCCGCGTGTTCGCATTTCCTGGGCGACCGCTAGTGCCGGAAACACGTGTCCGCCGGTGCCGCCCGCCATGATCACGATGCGGCCGCTCATGCGTGTTTCCCCTTCACATTGCTTTTATTGTGTTCGGTCACTTCGTAGTGAATCCGAAACAATACGGCCATTGCGCCGCACATCACGATCATACTGCCGCCACCGTAGCTCATCAGCGGCAAGGTCAAACCTTTGGTGGGCAGCATGCCCATGTTGACGCCCATATTCACGAAGGATTGGAAGCCAAACCAGATACCTAAGCCGTAAGCCGCCAAGGCGGAAAATTTTAGACCGGCTTGCTCGGCTTGCTCGCCAATCGCAAAGGCGCGCACGACCAGGGCGGCGAATAGGCCGATGATCAGCAGCACGCCGAGCAGGCCGAGTTCTTCACCCAATACGGAGAACAAAAAGTCGGTATGCGCTTCCGGCAGGTAAAACAGTTTTTGCAGACCGTTGCCCAAGCCAACGCCGAAAAATTCGCCGCGACCGAAAGAAATCAAGGCCTGGGTGAGCTGAAAGCCGGTATCTCTGGCATCGGCCCACGGGTCCATGAAGCTGGTGACCCGCGCCAGTCGATAGGGCGACTCAATGACCAAGATCACCGCCAAACTGGCGACCAGGCCCAATAAAATAATGAATTGAGAAATACGGGCGCCGCCGAGAAACATCATGCCCATAGCAATGATCAGAATCACCACCGCCGAGCCGAAGTCGGGCTCAAGCAATAACAGTACGCAAGCCACCGAAAACAGCATCAACGGCTTGACCAAGCCGAATGCGGAACGGCGGACGTGGTCGGCATGACGGGTGACGTAACCGGCCATATAAATCACCGAAATGAATTTCACGACTTCCGATACCTGGATCCGCAAACCCAGAATCGATAGCCAGCGGATACTGCCGTTAACCCTGATGCCTACACCGGGAATCAATACCACCAGCAGCAAGGCCAGGCCGGCGATGAACAGGGTTTGGCCCATTCTTTCCCAGCTTTGCATCGGTATGTTCAAAATGATCGCGGAAAAGCCCAAGCCAAAAGCAATATGAATGAGTTGCTTGAAGGGATAGTGCGAAATGTCGTCGGCCATTTTGACGCCCAAATGCAAAGAGGACGAGGTGACCAGCATAAAACCGATGCCCAGCAGGCTGAAGCACGCCAACATCAACACCGGGTCGACGTGCAGGCGGTTTTGCGCGCGGGGCTTGGGCGTCGGTTTCAACATAAGGGCAGACTCATCACGGCTTCGGCGAACTTATTGCCGCGGTCAACATAGCTGCGGTATTGATCCAGGCTGGCGCAGGCCGGTGACAGCAGCACGCTGTCGCCTTCGCTGGCCAAACTGGCGGCGATGGTGACCGCTTCTTTCATGTTGCCGGCGAAATGGACAGGCACACAGTTATTCAAAGCTTGTGCGATCAATGGTGCATCTTTGCCTATCAGGACCACGGCCTTGGTTTTTTCGGTGACGGCAGGCACTAATTCGCTCATGTCCGCACCTTTAGTTTCGCCGCCGGCAATTAAAACAACTTTATGCTCGTAGCCGTTTAGCGCGGCGATACACGCACCGATGTTGGTGGCTTTGGAATCGTTAACCCAATTAATGCCGCCTTTTTCCGCGACTTTTTGCATGCGATGCGGCAGGCCTTTGAATTTTCTAAGCGCATCGCACATTTTGGTGATGCTTAGGCCGGCAGCCGTGCCCAGGGCCAGCGCCGCCAACGCATTGGCGATGTTGTGGCTGCCTTCCAGGCGCAATTTACTGGCTGCCATCAGGGCTTGTTCGCCTTGCATTAAAGTATCGATTTCGCCGCGACGCAGATAAAAATCGGCTTGAGTTTGGGTGGAAAAAGTCAATGTTTGCCGGGCGGGATCGCGCATGGCCATGACCATCGGGTCGTCGGCATTCAAGATCATCACGCCGTCACCCCGAAACACCCGCTGCTTTTCCGCCGCATAACCGGCCATGCCGTCATGGCGATCCAGATGGTCCGGACTGACGTTTAATACTGTGGCGACTTTGGCGTTTAAAGCGGTGGTGCGCTCCAATTGGAAGCTGGACAGTTCCAATACGTAAAGTTCGGCGTCTTGTTGCAGCAAATCCAGCGCCGGTGTGCCGAGGTTGCCGCCGATGGCGGTTTTGACGCCGGCGGCGTTAGCCATTTCGCCCAGCATGGTGGTAACCGTGCTTTTACCGTTGGAGCCGGTGATGGCGATAGCCGGTTTATCAGTGGCGCAAGCGAATAAGTCGATGTCGCTGAGTACGGTAACGCCCGCCTGTACGGCCTTTTGGATGGCCGCTTCGTGTAAAGATACGCCAGGACTGACCAGCAAATGAGTGGCGACATCTAGTGCGGACTGGTCGAAACCGCCGGAAAATACCGGTACGTCCGGCATTTGTTCGCGCAAATTATCGATTAGCGGCGGATTTTTCCGGCTATCGATTACGGCGAATTTAATCGGGGTCTTTTGCAAAAATTGAGCAGCCGAATAGCCGGTAGCGCCTAGACCGACGATCAATAGGCGAGCGTTATCCGGATTTAAGTTGAAATGGGTTTCCAGATTACTGACTAGGGCGGTGGTGTTCATGCTTATCTCAGTTTCAAAGTGGCCAGACCGATCAACACCAAGATGACCGAGATAATCCAGAAACGCACGATGATGCGTGGCTCCGGCCAGCCTTTCAATTCGTAATGATGGTGAATCGGCGCCATCAGAAACACCCGCTTTTTACGGGTTTTGAAGGAGGCAACCTGGATAATCACCGAGATGGTTTCCATCACGAAAATACCGCCCATGATCACCAAAACGATTTCTTGTCTAACCAACACCGCGACGATGCCCAGCGCAGCACCCAGGGCCAGTGCGCCGACATCGCCCATGAACACCATGGCAGGATAAGTGTTGAACCACAAAAAGCCCAGGCCGGAACCGACCAGGGCCGCGCAGAACACCACCAACTCGCCGGCTTTGGGGATGTGCGGGATAGCCAGGTATTGCGAGAAATTAACGTGGCCGGATAAATACGCAAAAATCGCCAAGGCGGCGGCGATCATCACGGTCGGCATGATGGCCAGGCCATCCAGGCCGTCAGTCAAGTTGACGGCATTGCTGGAGCCGACGATGACGAAATAGGTCAGTACGACGTAGCCCCAGCCGATGTCGACGGTGACGTTTTTGAAAAACGGCACGATGAATTGGGTTTCCGCCGCTACTTGAGCGGTGTTGTATAAGTATAAGGCGGCGCTCAGTGCCACCAGCGATTGCCAGAAATATTTGGCGCGGGCGGATAGGCCGTCGCTATTGCCGAGCAGGACTTTTTTATAGTCGTCGATAAAGCCGATTACGCCATGTGCCAGTGTTACCAGCAACACCACCCAGACATAACGATTGCTCAAATCCGCGCAGAGCAGGGTGCTGATCGCTACGGCGAACAGAATCATCGCGCCGCCCATGGTTGGTGTGCCGGATTTGGAAAAATGGCTTTGCGGGCCGTCGTCGCGCACGCTTTGGCCGATTTTTTTGCGAGTCAATTTTTCGATCATGGCCGGGCCGACCATCAGGGAAATAATGAGCGCGGTCAGCACGCCCAAGATGGCGCGAAAGGTCAGGTAATGTAGCACCCTGAAGCCGCTGTCGATATTGCTTAAATAATCCGCGAGTAAAAGTAACATTAGGCTGCTCTGAAATTGTTGACCATCGCCGCCACCACGTTTTCCATTTTCTGGGCGCGCGAGCCTTTAACCAATAGGGTTTCCTTACCTGTGACAGCTGTTGTCAGTGTGTCTATTAATTGTTCCTGATCGTCGAAAAACTGGCCGCCGTCGCCAAAGGCTTCAACGGCATGTTTTGCCAATGCGCCGGTCGCGAACAAACGCTTCACTGATTTTGCTTTGATTAATTCGCCCATTTCCCGGTGTATCGCCGGGCTGTCCGGGCCGAGTTCGCCGAAAGCGCCCAATGCTACCCACGCTTCGCTGCCGCAATCGGTCAGTACGTCCAACGCGGCTTTCAAGGAGTTGGGATTGGCGTTGTAGGTGTCGTCGATGACGATGTTGCCCTTGCGGCCTAATAAAGGTTGCATGCGGCCGGTGACCGGTTGGAGTTGTTCCAGGCCTTGTTTAATGTCTGACAGGCTGATGCCGAATTGCAGTGCTACTGCCGCTGCGGCCAAAGCGTTTTTCACATTGTGGGTGCCGGCCAGATGCAGGCGGATTGGTAAACTGTCGGTCGCCGTTTTTAATTCGAAATAGGTGTTAAAGCCGTGCGAATCTAAGGCTGTGGCAATATTTAACGCAGTAACGTCGGCTGCGGGGTGCAAGCCGAAAGATACGCTGCGACGGTTGCCGGCCATGGTCAGCAAGAAATCGTAAAAAGCGTCATCGCGATTTAATACCGCCACGCCGCCCTCACCGAGGCTTTTGACGATTTCGCTTTTGGTTTTAGCCACGCCTTCGATGCTGCCGAAACCTTCGATATGGGCGGCGCCAATATTGGTGATGACGCTGACATCGGCTTGCGCATAGCGGCTGGTATAGGCAATTTCACCGGGATGATTGGCGCCCATTTCAATGACTGCGTAGCGATGAGAGTCATCCAGTTTGAGCAGTGTCAGCGGCACGCCGATGTCGTTGTTCAGATTGCCTTGGGTCGATAGGGTGTGGCCTTGGGTGGCGAAAATCGCCGCAATCATTTCCTTGACGGTGGTTTTGCCGTTGCTGCCGGTGACGCCGGCTACTTTGACCGACAAGGTTTTGCGCCAGTATCCAGCCAATTCCGCCAACGCCAAATGCGTATCGGCGACGATGATTTGCGGTAAAGCGGATGGCGCGGCTCGCTCGAGTAACAGCGCTGCCGCACCGGCTTGCTCGGCTTTATCGATAAAGCTGTGGCCGTCGAAGTTTTTGCCTTTTATTGCGATGTACAGCGCGCCGGCTTGTAAGGTGCGGGTATCGATGCCGGTGGCGCGAATTTCTTTGTCTTCCCCGATTAGCTTGCCGTTGACGGCTTGGGCTATTTCGCTGAGTTGCAGCTTCATGGTTTGCTCCACGCCGCCAGTGCTTGCTTGACGACAGCGCTATCGCTGAACGGCTGCTTTACGCCGCCGATTTCTTGGTAGTCCTCGTGGCCCTTGCCGGCTATCACCACGCAATCGTCTGGGTCTGCTTGTCGTATCACTGTGTTTATGGCCGTGGTTCTATCGTTAATGACCGTTATTTTTTGGCTTTGGCAGCCGCTCAAAATATCTTTAATAATCGCTGCCGATGCTTCGCTGCGCGGATTGTCGTCGGTGACGATGACTTGATCCGCCCAGGTTTCGGCAATCAGGCCCATTTCCGGACGCTTGCCTTTATCGCGGTCGCCGCCGCAACCGAATACCACTCGCAGATGGTGCGCGCCTTTTACTGCTTTAAGTACTTTTTCCAAAGCATCCGGGCTATGGGCATAATCCACGAATACCGTGGGTTTGCCGTTGCCGCCGAATTTTTCCATACGGCCGGCAATGGCGTTTAATTTGGCCAGTTGCGCGACGGCGGCGTCGAATTCGCTGCCGGTCGCCAGCAATACACAAAGCACGGCTAGCACGTTATCCAGGTTAAAGCCGCCAACCAGCGTTGTCGTTGCCCGGCGTCTTTGCTCGCGCCATATCACATCGAATTCGATGCCGGCAGCGCTATGTTTTACTTGCTCGGCACTTACGGCTTCCTTAGCAGTTCCGCGTTGGCCGGTCGCGCTATAGGTCCAGCTTTGCACGGCGTCCGGCAGGCTTTGCAATACCTCGGCGCTGCTGGCGTCGTCCAGGTTGACCACGGCAAACTGCAGGCCAGGCGTTTTAAACAAGGCCAGTTTGGCTTGCAGGTATTCCGCCATGCTGCCGTGATAATCCAGGTGGTCCCGGCTCAAATTGGTAAAAACCGCGCCTTTAAAGCTAACCCCGTTAACCCGGCCTTGGTGTAAACCGTGCGAGGAGACTTCCATGGCCGCGTTACGCTTATCCTGCTTTACGAATTCGTTCAGCATCCGCTGCACGGCCAATGCATCCGGCGTGGTGTTGGCGGTCGGCTGCAAATTGCCGACATCGCCCCAACCCAGCGTGCCTATCACGCCGCAAGCCGGCAAAGCTTGCGCGATTAATTGGCTGCAGGTGGTCTTGCCATTGGTGCCTGTTACACCGATCACATCCAATAGTTGCGACGGGTTGCCGTAAAATCTTGCGGCGATTTCGCCCAACTTTTGCGCTAAATCGGTTATAGCCACGCTTGGTACTGTTACTTTGCTGACGATCTGCGTCTCCGCGCCGCTTGGATCGTAAATTACCGCGACCGCGCCGTTGGCAACAGCTTGTTCCGCATGCGCAATACCATGCTGGACGGCACCGTTCAACGCAATGAATGCGTCGCCGGCTTGGATGTTTCGGCTGTCCAAACACAATCCGCTGATTGCCAAATCCGGCGGATTTACGGTCATTCCGTGTAGCAATTGGGCTAGCTTCATTGTTTGCTCAACAATAAATGCATGTTGTCCATGCCGTCCGGCTCAACGCCGTATACTCGTAATGCGCCCGCCATCACTTTCGAGAAAGCCGGTGCCGCCACCAGGCCACCGTAATATTGGCCGGTGGTAGGTTCGTCCACCACAATCGCGATAATGAAACGCGGATTGCTGGCCGGGGCCATGCCCACAAATACCGATAAATATTTGTCTTCGCTGTAACCGCCGGCTGCGGCTTTTTTCACGGTGCCGGTTTTACCTGCTACCCGGTAACCTTCGACTCTGGCCTGGTATGCCGTACCTTCTTTGCTGATCACGTGCTCCAGCATTTCCCTGACCTTTCTGGCGGTTTCGGGTTTGAAAATCCGTTGGGCATCGGGATCTTCATCGCGCTTGAGTAAAGTCACGGAATGAATGATGCCGTCGTCCGCCAAAGCGGTATACGCTCTGGCCAATTGTAAAATCGAGGTGGAAACCCCGTAACCGAACGATAAAATCGCCTGGTCGAATTCGTGCCAGCCCTGATAATCCAGCAAAGAGCCGCTGGCTTCTCCCGGAAAACCAACACCGGCGGAGGTGCCGAACCCCAGCCTGCTGTATACGCCCCAAAAATACTCCGGCGGCATGCTCATCGCGATTTGCGTGACCGCGATATTGCTGGATTTTTGCAGTACGTGGGTCAAATCCATTGTGCCGTAGTTATGCACGTCCTTAACGACGTTGCGACCCAAGTGATAGACACCATGGGTTTCTATCAACACGTTGGGTTTGATATAGCCACCATCCAGCGCCGCCGCTACCACGAAGGGTTTGACCGTCGAGCCGGGTTCGAAGCTATCCACCATGGCCCGATTCCGATAGCGGTTACTGCTCAATTCCTTACGGTTGTTGGGATTGAAAGCCGGTTGGCTGACCGTCGCCAATACATCACCGTTCTTGGCATCCAGTACCACCAAGGATGCCGAATGCGCTTTGTTCTGGATCATTGCGTTCTGCAATTCCCGATAAGCCAGGTATTGCAGGCGCTCGTCGATAGTCAACACCAGGTCGCGGCCCGGGATGGCTTCCTCAATATTTTCTACGTCCTTGATGATCTGCCCCTTGCCGTCCTTGATCACGCGCTTTTTGCCGGGCTGGCCGCGTAGAATGTGCTCGTAGCCGTGCTCTATGCCTTCCTGGCCGATGTCGTCGATATTGGTAAAGCCCAATAAATGGCCCGATACCGCGCCGGCTGGATAGTAACGCTTGAACTCCCGCTCGAAATACACACCGGTAATTTCCAGCGCTTTGACCTTTTCGGCTATATCCGGGTTAATCTGCCTGCGCAAATAGACGAAACGCTTATTGGCGTCTTTTTCCTTTTTTAACAGCGAACGCAGTTCCTTTTCCGGAAAACCGAGGATTTTCGCCATCGGTGTTAATTTGTCCTGTTCCGCATCTCGCAGTTGCCGCGGGTTGACCCAAATTGACTGCACCGGAGTGCTGATCGCCAGCGGTTCGCCGTTCCTATCCTTAATCTGCCCGCGATAAGCCGAAACCGACACCACGCCGACGTGCTGCATATCGCCTTTGTCCTGCAGGAATTCTTTATCGAGAATTTGCAGGTATACCGCGCGGCCCACCAAGGCCAACATGGCCAACAACATCACCGAAAGCAGCAATCTGCGCCGGATCACAAAATCTGTATTGTGGCGCGGTATCGTGCCCGCACCGGTGGCAATTCGCATTTACGGCTTTATATAAATAATTTTGTCTTGGGCCGGCAAAGTCAGCATCAGCCGTGTCCTTGCTTCGATTTCAACCCGGTTTTCTTCGGTGAGCGTCGTCAATTCCAGTTGTAGCCGACCCCATTCCACTTCGTAGTCGTCGAGCTCTTTTTCTTTTTTCTGAATGTCGATAAACAGCAGTCGCGATTGGTATTTGCTGTAGATCACGGCAATGCCGGAGATCATCAGCATCGCCACCAACAGTGTCAGCAGGATATTTCTTGCAATCGCCATCAACGTTTCTCCCCAACTCGCATGACCGCGCTACGTGCGCGTGGGTTTTGTTGCAATTCCTGTTGTTGTGCCCTTATCGACTTGCCTATTTTGCGTAACTGGCCTTGTTCTATGTCCTGCTCTTTAATCGGCAGCTTGCCGGGATTGGTTTTCGGGCCTGCTTGGTCGCGAATGAAGCGCTTGACGATGCGGTCTTCCAATGAGTGGAAAGCGATCACGACTAAACGTCCACCTGGCGCCAATACCTCCACAGCTTGTTTCAATCCGGTTTTAATCTGTTCGAGTTCTTGGTTAATCTCTATCCTGATCGCCTGGAAGCTGCGGGTGGCAGGATGTTTGTGTTTATCTCGAAACGGCACGCTATTTTCGATCAATTTTGCCAATTGCAGAGTTGTCTGCAGCGGCTGCTGTTGGCGTTGGCTGACAACCGCGTTGGCAATCCGTCTGGCAAAACGCTCTTCGCCATATTCAAACAGCACGCGAACCAATTCTTTTTCCTCGACTCGCGCCAAATAATCCGCTGCCGATAAGCCGTAATTGCTATCCATACGCATGTCTAAAGGACCATCGCGTAAAAAACTGAACCCGCGTTCCGCATTGTCTAGTTGCGGGGACGATACGCCCAAATCCATCAGAATGCCGTCGATTTTGCCCGTATAGCTGTGCTGTTCAATGACGGTACTCAGGTCTGCAAAGCTGGCGTGATTTAAACTAAAACGGCTGTCTTCCGATAGGCGTTTGGCTTCGTCGCTAGCGATGGCGTCCATGTCTCTGTCAAGCGCCAGTAATCTGCCGGTGCTATTCAGTAATTTCAGAATGCCGCTGCTGTGCCCGCCACGCCCGAACGTGCAGTCCAGATAAATACCGTCCGGTTTTATGTTGAGTTGCTCTAGGGCCTCTTCGTACAAAACCGTCTGATGGGCGGTCATCTCCGTCAAAACGACAGCGAGCCAAGTTCTTCAAGGCCCTCTGTGTCGTTACCGTCCATCCATTCCTGTTCTTTGGCCTTCCAAGCAGCTTCATTCCATATTTCAAATTTGTTGAGCTGACCAACCAGCATGATGTGCTTTTCCATGCCGGCAAACTCTCTGAGGGTTTCCGGCAGCAGCAGGCGGCCTTGGCTGTCCATTTCGCATTCCGAGGCATTGCCGATCACAAAACGCCGCAGCTTGCCGGCCATTTTGTTTAATGTCGGCAGTTTGCTGATGGTTTGTTCGAGCTTTTCCCATTCCGGTAACGGGTATAGCCATAGGCAACCCGGTTCGCCGACGCATTTGTCGTCAACTGCAACGGTCACAACCATTTGGCGGTCGCAGGACTCCTGTAACTCCTCCCGATAGCGGGTAGGAATTGCAATGCGCCCTTTCGCATCCAAACTGATTGAACTTATGCCTCGAAACAAGATGAACCTCAAAAATTCCAAAAAAATCCATTTTTGACCACTTTACATCACTTTTGCACCACTATAGTTTTCAACGGGTGCTTAGTCAAGAGGCATTTAAATTAAATTCTTTCTTTTTCTACAAGGACTTACGCAGGATTGGTGCGTATTAGGCGGTATATGCGAGGGTTTCGAGTAAAAATGATTTGTATCAAAAAGTTAATGATGGTTTTTGATGTGAATTGCAATTATTAGGTGCTAATTCTCACTTTTTGCACGCGGTTTGCTGTAGCAAGCTGTTTGGACGGTTAGCGGTAAGGCTGGTTTTTCTGAGCAAAAGATTGGCGGCTGTGGTTTGGGATAAATAGTGGTAGAGCCCTTAGATTGAGTTCGTTGGGCTATTTCAGACGAGATTTACAAACTTTCCGGCTTTTGATCGCGTGTCAGCAGGTTTTGGACGGCTTGTTTGGGGGAGAGTTGTTCGAATAAGACTTTGTAAACTTGTTCGGTGATTGGCATTTCGACACCGTATTTTTGCGATAAACGGTGCGCTTCTCGGGCTGCGGATACGCCTTCGACTTCCTGATTGATTTCGCTTAATGCGTACCTTTGGTCTTTGCCTTGGCCTAATGCCAAGCCAAAGCGGCGGTTTCTGGATTGATTGTCGGTACAAGTCAAAATCAGGTCGCCCAGACCGGCTAGGCCCATAAAAGTGTCGGCTTGGCCGCCAAGCTTGATGCCTAGTCTCATGATTTCCGTTAGACCGCGAGTGATTAGTGCTGCCCGTGTGTTAGCGCCAAAGCCAAGGCCGTCGGCTATGCCTGCCGCGATTGCCAAAACATTTTTGCAGGCTCCGCCTACCTGAACGCCAATAATATCGTTGCTGGTGTAGATCCTAAATCGTTGGTTGTGCAATCGTTCGCTAAGTTGGGTGGCGAAGCCTTCCGAGTTAGAGGCGATGGTGAGTGCGGTTGGTAGGTCGGCAGCTACTTCTTGGGCAAATGTGGGGCCGGAGAGTGCGGCGCATTCGATATTCGCCCCCAGTATTTGCGTCGCCACCTCGCTTAACAAGGCGCCGTTTTGGGAATCGAAACCCTTGGTGGCCCATGCGATGCGGGAGCTTTCACTGAGCGTGGGTTTGATTTGCGCTAATAAGTCTCTAAAGGCGTGGCTGGGGACCGAAATAAGCAATACCGCGCTGAACCCCACGGCTTCCGCAAGATTGTCGGTGAATTGCAGGTTTTCTGGAAAATGGACGCCGGGTAAATAGCGTGCATTTTCGCCGGTTTGCTTTAATGTGGCTATGTGTTTGGGATTATGGCCCCACAACAGGGTATTGCAGCCATTTCTGGCTGCCTGTACCGCTAAAGCTGTTCCCCATGAGCCGGCACCAAGTATACTGATAGATGGTGGCATTCCGCTTAATTTAGCGTTTTAGCTTCAGGTTCCTGTTGGGTTTGCGCTTGTTGCAGGTGCTGCATATACAATGCGTCGAAATTGACCGGAGCCAAGATTAACTGTGGAAAACCGCCTTTATTCACTAGGTCGGAAATGACCTCTCTCGCATAAGGGAACAAGACGTTGGGGCAAAAGCTGCCTAGCATTGGTCCCATTTCTTGTTCGCTGAAACCGGCTATTGAAAAAATTCCGGATTGATTGACTTCAACTAAATAGGCCGTTGTGTCTGCAATTTTTACGGTGACAGTTAATGTCAGCGATACTTCGTACATCGAGTTTTCGATGGGTTGAACGTGCGTGCCGAGATTAAGATCCAGCGCGGGTTCCCACTTTTGCGTGAATATTTTTGGAGCATTGGGGGTTTCAAAAGAAATGTCTTTGGTATATATCTTTTGAATCGCGAACTGCTTTTCGCTGGATGCGTTGATTTCGGCCATGATGATTACTTGTTAAGGTTGGTTGATTAATCTTTAGTTTTTACTGCTGACTTTGATGGGGAGCTTGTTATCTTCCCAGGATTGCATGCCGCCCGTCATATTGAATACATGCTCAAATCCGGCTTTGGTCAGTGTTTTGCAAGCGGCTACCGAGCGGGCACCAGTCTGGCAGGTCACGATCATAGGATGATTTTTATGCTTTTCCAGAGAGCCCAGTTGTTCTTCTACTTTGCCTAAGGGAATGTTGATCGCGTTTTCGATGTGGCTTTTGGCGAATTCGTTGGTTTCTCGCACGTCAAGCACAACGACATCGTCACTGTTCATTTTGGTGACTGCAATCAACGGAGAAATGCTTTCGTACTTATTGAATGAGTTCGCGAGCAAATCCTGGATTAGCAAAAAAATAACGCATACCAGCGAGAATGCTAGCAAATAGTGATTGGTGGCAAATTCTATATATTGGTCCATCGCGTGGGTTTATTTTAGTGGTTATTGAATGCTGTTTACGTGCCGCAAAAAACGCTGCGCATCATTTGAATCAGGTGTATTACGCGCTCATCGTCGATAAAGTAGTAAACCCGATTGGCTTCTTTTTTGTAATCGAGAATGCCCTTGTCTCGCAGTATTGCTAAGTGCTGGGAAATATTGCTTTGACTCGTGCCAACTTGCTCAACGATGTCTTGCACGCTGATCGAGTTATTACCCAGTACGCACAGGATTTTTAGGCGCAACGGATGGGACATTGCTTTCAAACAGCGTGCCGCCCGGTTAATATCGCTGTCGTCGTAGTGGATGGTATCGTTTTTGTCTTCCATTTAATAACGATGATCGAGGCTAAGGTTAAGAACAGTGAGCGAACAATGGTACTTTTCGAACTATGACGACATCCTTGTACTGGTATAATGTCGCTACGGCGCAAGTGGGTTTAATTGCTTGCGCTAAAGCAATAAAAGGTGAGCAAATCTAACAGAGTGGGCTTTATTGTTCAATACCCTCGGCTAGAGGCTTAGGAAAATAGCTCGGGGCTGCTTGGGTTGGCTCGTTTTTTGACTAGGCCAAATTTTATCTGCCTTAACGCCCGCAAAACTAATGTTTGGAGTCTGTAACACATGGTCAGTCCAGCAAAGCCATTATTGCTGCTCTCCGCGTCAATGATTGGACGGTTATTGCCGGTTGCCTAATCGATGCATGTTTACCGATATTTTTTGACCGCTTGGATTGCGATTGTCTGCGCATTGCCGGCTAAGGGCGATCCCGTAAATGCCCGTAGCTTGGTAGAAGTGCAATCGCAAATCCAGCAAGTTGGCGATGACGTCAAAAGCCTGGGGGTTGAAAAGTCTCGGTTGTTAGAGCAGTTGCAAAAGCTGGAGCGGCAATACGGGGAGCTTGCGAATAGTCTGCGAGCTATCAAAGCTGAAATCAGGCAGCAAGAACAGGCATTGCAGGAAGTTCGGAATAAAAGCGTTGCCACGCAAAAAGACATGCGTAGTCAGGAGAAGGAGCTTGAGGGGCTGATTAAGTCGGTTTATGCAATGGGTGGCGATAAGGAAGGGCTGAAAGTTATCCTTAACCAACGTAATCCGGCGTTATCGAGTCGCATGTTGGTTTACTACGATTACATTAGTAAGGCCCGCTTACAAAAGCTTCAGGCCATGGCTGAGGATTTCAAGGTTTTGCGGCAGTTGGAAGCCCAAAAAGACACGGAAACTCAGTTATTGCAAGTGTCTCTCGACAAGAAACAACAAGAAACCGAGGCGATGCAGACGCTGAAAAAACAGCGAGAAGCCTTGCTTGCCGACATTCAGCAAGACTATGCGTCGAAAAGTGCCCTGCTGGCTGGCTTGATGCGTGACGAGAAAAAATTGCAAGCCTTGGTAGCATCATTGCAGAAAACTGATGATAATGAACCAGCGGTTGCACCGGAGCGCGTGCTTGATAAGCACGAAAAGCCTGTCGAACAACCCGAGCCGCCAAAAAAATCCGAAGTCAATCCTGTTCGCGAACCGGCGGGTCTTTCTTTTTCCGAGTTGCAAGGAAAGCTGCCTTGGCCGGTGCAAGGGGCGATAACCGATCGTTTCGGCAGTCGCCGCTACGAAACAACCTGGGACGGCGTGGTGATTAGCGCTCGCGAAGGTGCCGATATTCATGCGGTCAATGCCGGGAGAGTTGTTTACGCCGATTGGTTGCGGGGTTATGGTTTGATTATCATTGTTGATCACGGTAAGGGTTATATGAGTTTGTATGCATTCAATCAAAGCTTGCATAAAAGCGTGGGAGAGCATGTTAGAGCCGGTGAGATATTGGCTTCGGTTGGGCGTAGCGGGGGGCGTGCTGATGCGGCATTGTACTTCGGCATTAGGAAACAAGGTCGGCCCATAGATCCCGAGCAATGGTGCCGTAAGCCGGGCAAGGGTTAATCATTTACAGGAACAGGTTGTTGGAGTTTTAAAACACATGCTAAAAAACAGAAATATAGTGATTTTATTGGTCGGGTTTATTTTGGGTGCGACGCTGAGTTTGTGCAGCAGTGTCCTGGCGGAAAAGGAAGCACCTGTTTCGACCAAGGTAGATGATTTACAGGCTTTGCCGTTTGATGAGTTGCGGACATTTACCGAGATATTCGGGCGTATCAAACAGGACTATGTCGAACCCGTATCCGACAAAAAACTGTTGGAAGATGCGATTCGCGGTATGTTGTCCGGCCTTGATCCGCACTCGGCTTATTTGGCTAGCGAAGAATATAAAGAGTTGCAAGAAGGCACCACTGGTCAGTTCGGCGGTTTGGGTATTGAGGTGGGTATGGAAAATGGCTTTGTTAAAGTCGTTTCGCCGATTGATGATACGCCCGCTCAGCGCGCCGGCATCAAGGCGGGCGATTTGATCGTGCGTCTGGATGACAAGCCGGTTAAAGGCATGACTCTGGCCGACGCAGTGAAAATTATGCGTGGCGAGCCAGGTAGCGACATCGTGTTGACTGTGGTTCGAGAAGGCGAAGAAGCGCCACTTAAATTTACCTTGACCCGCGACATTATCAAAGTCAAAAGTGTTAAAAACAAACTGCTGGAAAAAAATTACGGTTACTTGAGGATCAGTAGTTTTCAATCCGGTACCGGTCAAGGTTTGTTGGATGCGGTCGACGAGCTGAAAAAAGAAAACGAAGGCCCGCTGAAAGGTATTGTGCTGGATTTGCGCAACAACCCCGGCGGTGTATTGAATGCTGCTGTTGATGTCAGTGATGCGTTTATCGAGTCCGGTTTGATCGTTTACACCGAAGGCAGAATCAAAAACTCAGAAATGCGTTTTAGTGCAACACCGGATGATATTATTAATGGTGCGCCGATTGTGGTGTTGATTAATGGCGGTTCGGCATCGGCATCCGAAATTGTTGCTGGTGCGTTGCAGGATCACAAACGAGCCATCATCATGGGTGAAAAGTCTTTCGGGAAGGGTTCGGTGCAAACCATTCTGCCGACCAGCAACGGTGCCGCGGTGAAATTGACCACAGCCCGGTACTTTACGCCTTCCGGTCGCTCAATTCAGGCGCAAGGCATCGAGCCTGATGTGACTTTGGCGAGAGTTAAGCTGGAATCATTGGAAAAAGCCAAGATAGAGTCGATTAAAGAAGCTGATCTGACGCACCACTTGACTAACGGTAACGCGAAGCCGGAGAAAAAGTCCGAAGAAGAGGATAAAGATGATGCGAAAGACCCTTCTGAAAAAGATGGCGATACCAACGAATCTTCAGAAGCGGAAATTCGAGACTATCCTTTGCATGAAGCGTTGAATCTGCTGAAAGGTATCAGCATTATGAAAAAGTAGCTCAGATATAGGGCAAAGAAAAACCCGCTTGACGATATTCGTCAAGCGGGTTTTTTATTGTGTGGCTTTTGTTTCTTGTCAGGTATTTAAAGACAATTTGCCGGTTTTGGCTTAGTTTGTCGATGCCTGATAGCGTACCGAGAAATTGTTCATGGCTGCCAGGGCCTCTTGGATATGGTTTGGGTCGGAAAACTCAAACGCATTCACGCCCACCCGCGCCAAATAAAATACCTGATCAGGCAGATAATCGCCGACGGCTCTAATTTCCCCTTGATAGCCGTCGCGGCTCCTTAGTAAGCGTGCTTGCGAAAAAAGCCTGCCATCGCCGAATATCGGAAAATTAAGCTCGATCACGCCAATTTTGCTTAAGTCGTTAGTCAGCGGTTCAATTTGATCGCTGGGAATGAGCCGAACGCCGGTTTGGCTGGAGCGTTTGATTAGTTGTTCTTTATCTGTCAGCCAACGCACTAATGTGACTGTAATGTCACCATTTTCTGGTAACGGATTGTCGTCGGCAATAAAAGTCCAGGTGTTTTCTACCAACTGTCGATCTTTAATGATTTGCATAAACTCTTTCTTTGAATGGTTCCAGGCCAACACGCTTGACGGTCTCTAAAAATGCTTCGTCTTCCAGGCGTTGCTTGATGTAAACGTCTAATATCGTTGTGATGGTCGAGGTGATTTGGTCTTTGGGAACTGATGGTCCCAGGCGTTCGCCTATTGCTGCTTCGTTTTCAGAAGAGCCGCCCAAGGTGATTTGATACCACTCCTCACCATGTTTATCCACGCCCAGAATGCCGATGTGGCCGACACTTTGATGGGCGCAGCCGTTCATGCAGCCAGACATATTAATTTTGATGTCGCCGATGTCGTGTATGTAATCCAAATTATCCAATGCTTCGTTGAGTTCCTTTGCTACGCCAATAGAGCCGGCATTGGCCAGCGAGCAAAAATCCAGGCCCGGGCAACAGATCATGTCGGTGACGGAGCCGATGTTGGGTGTAGCCAATTTGAGGGCGTTTAGTTGCTGCCATACTGTCAACAGGTCGGCTTGTTTCACGTCAGCCAAGACCAAATTTTGTCTATGCGTACTTCTAATTTCGCCAAAGCTGAATTGGTCAGCCAAATCGGCTACCGCTTCAAGCTGTTTATCAGTCATGTCGCCAGGAGGAGAATCCGGGGCTTTTAGTGAAACGTAGACACCGCGATAGCCGGTGATTTTGTGTTCGACGGTATTATATTTGAACCACTTCGCAAAATCGGCGTTGCCGACCAAATGCTCCGTCAGGGCGTTGTCATCCGCAGCGCTAGGATCGTAAGCGGGAGGTAAAAATTGCGCTTTAATTTCCTCAATGCGTTCATTGCTCAGGATCATATCTTCCTTAATGCGCAGCCATTCCTTTTCGACCATGGCGGTAAACTTCTCCAATCCTGTTTCCTTGACCAGAATTTTAATGCGCGCTTTATATTTGTTGTCGCGCCTGCCGAATAGGTTGTAGATCCGTAAGATCGCTTCCAAATACGACAATAGATGTTGTTTTTCAAGAAAAGGTCTAACGGTTTGACCAATGATGGGAGTTCTGCCCAGGCCGCCGCCGGCCAAAATTCTGAAGCCAATTTCGCCTGCATCGTTTTTGACGATGTAGACGCCGATGTCGTGGAATTGCACGGCGGCGCGGTCATGCGCCGCACCGCTAACGGCGATCTTGAATTTGCGCGGCAGATAAGCAAATTCCGGATGCAGTGTCGTCCACTGTCTAATGATTTCGCAGTAGGGTCGCGGATCTTCGATCTCGTCTTTGCAAATGCCCGCTAAGGGGTCTGAGGTGGTATTTCTCAGGCAGTTGCCGCTGGTTTGAATGGCGTGCATTTGCACCGTCGCAAGTTCGGCAAGCAGGTCGGGAACTCGACTAAGTTCCGGCCAGTTGTATTGCACGTTTTGGCGGGTGGTGAAATGGCAATAACCGCGATCATAGTCGCGAGCTACCGATGCCAGTTTGCGTAATTGCTTGGACGAAAGCAGTCCGTAAGGTACTGCGACACGGAGCATCGGCGCATGGGTTTGCACGTACAAACCATTCATCAGTCGCAAGGCTCTAAATTGGTCCGGGCCGAGTTCGCCGTTTAAAAAACGTTGGGTTTGTCCGCGAAACTCGCTAACGCGCTCTTCGATAAGTGTTTGATCTTGCTTGTTATATTGATACATTTAAGGGCGATGCTTGGTTTACATACTATTTTGCTAGGTATCTGAATAATATACTGGCCGGGATTAAATGACAAAGAATATTGTATGGTGATAACATGCCCGGTTAGTTTTTTCCGCTTTCAATAATGACTAAAACATAGAGGATAAAGGGGGCTATCTTGTTGCGCTTACTGTTAATTTTGGCCGGCTTGCTGTTTTTGCCGGAAATCGCCATGGCTGAAGAGTTTCATAACCTGGGCTTAACCGGAACCGAGCGGGGTATTTATACCGTTCTGATCTTTTTGGTGGCGTATGGTTTCGTGATGGCAGAAGAGTTTACGCATTTGCGTAAATCCAAGCCGGTTATCTTTGCCGCTTCCGTCATTTGGGGGCATGTGGCGATATTGGCTCAAGAGGCCGGTGTTTCCGGTGAAGAACTGCATAAAGCTTTCGAACATGATTTGAAAGAGTACGCAGAGTTGATGTTGTTCTTGCTGGTGGCGATGACCTATATCAACACTATGGCGGAACGTAATGTGTTTGAAGCGCTTCGCTCCTGGTTGATTCGTAAACAATTTGGCTACAAGCAATTGTTCTGGATAACCGGCATCATTACCTTCTTCCTGTCTTCGGTAGCTGATAACCTGACTTCTGCTCTGCTGGTTGGTGCCGTGGTGATGGCGGTGGGCGCGGATAACGAAAAATTCGTTTCTATCGGTTTCGTCAACTTGGTGATCGCGGCAAATGCCGGTGGTGCCTTTTGCCCATTCGGTGACATCACGACCTTGATGGTATGGCAAGCTGGTTATGCTGAGTTTTTCGATTTCTTCAAGTTGTTCATTCCCTCTGTCGTCAATTTCGTCGTGCCCGCCTTCTTCATGGCGCAAGCGATTCCAAGTGGTCAGCCGAAAGCAACTAACGAGGCCGCTGTTGAATTGAAGCCCGGTGGTTGGGTGGTTTGCGGTTTGTTCGGCGTTACCATTGGTTTGGCCGTCAGCTTCAAACAATTTCTGCATTTGCCACCATTCATGGGCATGATGGCAGGTTTGTCCATATTGATGTTATTTATCTACTACATAAAAATGCGCTTCGCATCGGCTGATGCTGTACATCTTGATGTATTTGATCGCGTAAAGGAAGCTGAATGGGATACGTTGCTGTTCTTCTTTGGTGTGGTCTTCGCGGTAGGCGGCTTGGGTTATATCGGTTACCTGGAGTTGTTGTCCGGCGCGATGTACGACGGCTTGGGTCAAACCACCGCCAACATCCTGGTCGGTATTATTTCAGCAATAGTTGATAACATCCCGGTGATGTTCGCGGTACTGAATATGAATCTGGATATGGATTTGTATCAATGGTTGTTGGTGACATTGACTGCCGGTGTGGGTGGTTCATTGTTCTCGGTGGGTTCTGCGGCAGGCGTTGCGTTGATGGGGCAATCCAATCACAAATACACCTTCTTCAGTCACTTGAAATGGACGCCGGTTATTGCTGCAGGCTATGCGGCGAGTATCGTTACCCACTATCTGATCAACGGTTAATTCGTCGATTTTTGATAAAACTGCAATAAAGTATGGGAAAGCGCGTGACAAAGACTATTGATAGTTGGCGTAGCGCTTTCTCTACTTTTACGCAGTGGCGTGTTCTGAGTGTGGTATTTCTCGGTTTCAGCCGGACTTCCTTTCTAGTTGGTTTCTTCGCCTGTATCGGTTTGGCTGGCCGATGGACAGGATTATCTGTTGGTTATAGGCTCTTTTACTCTGGTGGGCGTAGGGCCTTACTCGATTAAAGTACTATTCCTGCATGAGCACACCGACGCCCGTCCCCCCTAATTCGGCTGATAAGCCGTCGCCAACAATCCAATCAACCCCCGTTGTGCGCCGCAAGCGCTCCGCTTTGGAAGTGTTGCATGAACTCAAGCAGCCCAAGGTGGCCGTCATGTTGACGCTGGGCTTTGCCTCGGGCCTACCCTTCTTGCTGACAGCCAATACCTTCGGCTACTGGCTGCGGGACGATGGCACGAGCCTGGTTGCCATCGGCTTCATGTCCTGGGTTGGCTTTGCGTACGCCTTTAAGGTGTACTGGTCGCCGCTGGTGGATCATATCGATGTGCCGCTGCTGGGCCGTCTGGGGCGTCGTCGCGGCTGGATGCTGCTGTGCCAGATATTGATCGCCGTCGGGCTGCTGGGCATGGCCACTGTTGGGACGGCAGGCGGGCTGGTGGCTATTGGTGCCTTCGCGTTGTTGACGGCCTTCGCGTCAGCTACGCAGGACATCGCCATCGACGCTTGGCGAATCGAATCCGCGTCCGACGACGCCGACGCGGGGTTGATGACTTCGGCAGCGCAGGTCGGATACCGTATCGCTCTCATTATTACTGACGCCTTAATCATTGCTGCGGCGGCCCGTGTCGGGTGGAGCATGTCGTATGTTGCCATGGCGGTATTGATGGCACTTTGCACCGTAGCAACCCTATGTGCCTCTGAGCCAACCCGCGCTGATGTGGCGCGGCGCCAGAAGTCTCCGCTATGGACCTTGCGCGGCCTTGCCGATGCGATCATCGGCCCGTTTATCGACTTTTTCGTCAATCACAAGGTTGCAGGACTCCTTATGCTGCTGATGGTGGCGCTCTATCGCCTGCCTGATTTCGTGATGGGGCCAATGTACAACCCGTATTATCATGATCTCGGGCTTTCCAAGGACACGGTGGCCTGGGTGCGCGGCTCATTCGGGCTGGTTGCAACCTTTTTCGGTATTGCCTCGGCGGGTCTCAGTGCCGTGCGATTCGGCCTGTTACCAACGCTGATCGCGGGGCTTGTGTTCGAGGGGGGTGGCACGGCGGCATTCGCCTTACTCAGCGTCAATGCAGACACAGCGATTTTCGCCGCAGTCATGACGCTCGACGCTTTTGCCCAGTCCTTCGCGGGCGTCGCCTTGGTAATTTATATGTCGAGCCTGACCAGTTTGGGCTACACCGCCACTCAGTACGCCATGCTGTCGTCAACCTACGCCTTGCTTGGCAAATTCCTGAAAGGATTCTCCGGGGTTGCGGTCGAAACGCTCACGCCCATATACGGGTTACCCGGAGCCTATGCTACTGCATTTGTGGCTACTGGCCTAACCGCGGTGCCGCCGCTGCTGATATTGCTGCTGCTTTGGCGCGTGCAGAACATCAAGCGATAGTCCTTGTGATCAAAGTATTGATAGCGCCTAATTTGATAGCAAATTACACGAAATGTTTAGTAGGCTTTCAAAAGCGCTATCCTGTTCTGAGCGCCTGTTCGTGATGCCGGTTCAATCCGGCACTGCCTGCTGGGGTTTTAATATGTTATTGATGCGGACTGGTGATTAGCGGTGATGGTCTGAGGCGCTAAGGTAGTGTTTAGCACTGTTTTTTGTGTTGCAGATTGCCTGTCGAGATCGTATCATAAGCAGTTCTCTATCAAGTATGTAGCCCGGAACGGGTATGTGAGCGCTATGAAACCAGAAATACATCCAGAATATAAACAAATTACCGTTACTTGCGGGTGCGGCAATACTTTTCAAACCGGTTCTGTGCTGGCTTCTGATTTACACATTGAGGTGTGTTCTTCTTGCCATCCGTTTTATACCGGTAAACAGCGCGTCGTTGATACGTCGGGTCGTGTTGATAAATTCCGCAAAAAATTCGGAAAATAATAGTTTTCGAGAAGTCTTGTTCGGCCGTCGGTCAACTGGCGGCCAGATTCTTCCCAGTTATGCGAAGTGTTTTAAAATAACGCTTCTTCTGCAAATAATTCATCCTCTTCGGGTTCTTCAGCTTTTGGTGCCGATTTTGCCGTTGGTACGGTTTCTTCACTGAAATATTCCCAAATGCCTCCTCTCGCTTCTTGATCTAGCAATAACCCGTCTGCTGGGTTGATGTAAGCCTGGACTATCCCAGCTGGTTGCGTTAATGGTTTTTCCGGGAAGTTTTGTTGTACGGCTTTCATGAATTTAATCCACATCGGTAAGGCGGCTTTGCCACCAGTCTCACCATGTCCAAGTGGTAATGAATTATCGAAGCCTATCCATGCAGATGCCACTATATCGGTAGCAAAACCGTTAAACCAAGCGTCTCTCTGTTCGTTGGTGGTGCCTGTTTTACCCGCCAAATCGTTACGGCCCAATTGTTTGGCCTGAGTTGCCGTGCCGCGCTGTACAACATCTCTCAGCAGGCTGTTTGCCAGGAAATTAATTTTTGCTGAAATAGCGCGCGGCGCGCGGTTTGGTGACGGTGGGTCTTGGTCTGGGCAATCGGCACACGCCAGGGGTGGGTTGGCTTGGAACAACAGGTTACCTTTGTGATCTTCGATGCGTTCGATGAGGTAGGGTTTTACCAAAAAACCGCCATTGGCAAAGACCGCGTAGGCCGACGCCATACGCAACGGTGATGCATAGCCGCTACCCAAAGCCAGAGACAGCGTGCCGGGCAATTGTTCTTTATCGAAACCAAAGCGCATGGCTGTATCGATTGCCTGAGGTATTCCGATTTCCTGCAGCAATCGCACTGAGACCAGATTGATCGATTCCCGGAGCGCAACCCGCAATGATGTCGGCCCCAGAAAGCGGCGGCTATAGTTTTCCGGACGCCAGTCGTTTTCTTGCGAAGGGTCCTCGATTACGATGGGGGCGTCGTTAATGATGCTGGCCGCGGTGAAGCCTTTCTCCAAGGCAGCAGTATAAATAACAGGCTTGAATCCCGAGCCCGGTTGGCGTTTGGACTGCGTAGCCCTGTTATATTTGCTGTGATAAAAATCAAAGCCGCCGCATAAAGCTAAAATCGCGCCATTGTTGGGATTAAGCGCTACAAAAGCAGCTTCAGCACTCGGAATTTGCGTGAGTGCCCATTCGTTATTTTCTAACTGCCTGACCCAGATGATGTCGTTGGGTTTGAGAAAAGCTTTGCCGGTGCCGATATTTTTTTCCGGGTACGGTCTTGCCCATTCAATATTTTTCCAGCTTATGTCGATCTGCGTATGGTCATAGAATGTTGCGACCACACCGGAATCAGTTGCTGCTGTTACTAAGGCTTGCCGGGTATCTCCAATAACAGTGTCCTCAATTTGAATCCCCTTTTTTTGTAAATTCTTATGTGGAAAACCGCGATAGCCGTGGCGCTCGTCATATTCATGCAAGGTTTTTTGCAAAGCGTCTTCTGCTGCTAACTGAAATTGACTAGGGACGGTGGTGAAAATTTTCAAACCCAAGGTATAGGCTGTCTCGCCATACTTGGACATAACTTCTTGCCTAACCATTTCCGCGATGTATGGCGATTGTAGCTCGACATTTATCGGCTGGATCTCCGCGTTATCTAATGTTTGTACAGCAATTTCGTAATCGCGCTGGCTTATATAGTTTAAATCCAGCATTCGGCGTAACACGTAATTCCGCCGCTCTATGGCACGCTGAGGATTGGTGATCGGATTGTAAATGGATGGTGCTTTTGGTAAACCGGCAATCATCGCTTGCTGGTGAAGGGCTAGCTCGGAAATATCTTTACCATAATAGGTTTGCGCGGCCGCTGCGACGCCATAGGCGCGTTGGCCCATATAAATTTTGTTCAAATAAAGATCCATAATCTGATCTTTGGAATATTGCCGCTCTATTTTCAGGGCAAGAATGATTTCTTTGAGCTTACGCAAATAAGTTCTTTCGTTACTCAGCAGAAAATTGCGGGCAACTTGCATAGTGATGGTACTGCCGCCTTGGCGCTTTTTGCCGGTGAGGGCTAATTGGCTTAACGCTCGCAGCAGGCCTTTGAAATCCACGCCGTTGTGTTTGTAAAAGCGGTCGTCTTCCGCAGCGATAAACGCCTTGATCAATTGCGGCGGTACTTGCTCAATGTTGATCGGGATTCGGCGCTTCTCGCCAAACTGAGCTATCAATAGCTTGTCTTGGCTGTAGATGTTCAACGGCATTTGATATTGAACATGTTGTAACTGGTCGATGTCCGGCAGTTCCTTATCGAGTTCGATTAGGAAAAAATAAGTGGCGATCAGAAATGTGCCGATAAAAGCGAAAAAGAAGAAGGCCAGCCACTTAAAAAGTGTCTTGATCAGAGACTTGGGTTTGGGAGCTTTCTTAATGGGCACTGAAATTCAAACGCACTGCTAAAATACAAATTGCCGGTCAAAATAAACCCTTTTGATAATAGGAACAACCTAAAGTTACTTATAAAGTGGTTTATCTAAGAGGATGAAATTAAAAAAACCTACTATACTTCTGACCCATGTGGGTTCTGCACCTCGTCTGAGCATGCTTGAGCCAAATTCAATCATATTCGATCTAAAAAGGGTTCATTCATGAGCTGGTTGAGCAGGAATCCGTCGGCTGTGCTGGGTGTGGATATTAGTACAGCTGCGGTTAAATTGTTGGAATTGAGCCGGGTCGGTGCTCGTTACCGGGTAGAAAGTTACTCGGTGGCGCCCTTACCTCAAGATGCGATAGTCGATAAGAACATCACCAATATAGAGCAAATCGGCGCGGTAATAAAAGCGGCGGTCAAGCAATCCGGTACTCGGGCAAAGCAGGCGAGCGTTGCGGTTGCCGGTTCCTCGGTGATGACCAAAATCATTTCGATGCCCGCCTCCTTGTCTGATAGGGACATGGAGGAGCAGATCATGGTGGAAGCGGATCAATACATTCCTTATTCGCTGGACGAGGTTAATCTCGATTTCGAAGTTCAGGGCATCACCAAAAATAACCCGGATATGGTTGATGTGTTGCTGGCGGCTTCTCGGCGGGAAAACATTGAAGACAGGGTGGCAGCACTGGCCTATGCCGGCCTTAAGGCTGTCGTCGTCGATGTGGAAGCTTTTGCAATGGAAAATGCGTTTTCGTTGTTGGCGGATCAGTTACCGGAAGGTGCCGGCAATATGACTGTTGCGATTGCCGACATTGGCGCCACCATGACCTCTCTGAACATTCTGCATGAAGGTAAAACTGTTTATACCCGGGAGCAGGGCTTTGGCGGAAAACAGCTAACTGAAGAGATTCAGCGCCGCTATGGCCTGTCGTATGAAGAAGCCGGTCTGGCCAAGAAGCACGGCGGCCTGCCGGATAATTACGTCACGGATGTGCTGGAGCCCTTCAAAAAAGCCATGTTGCAGCAAATCGCCAGATCGTTGCAATTCTTTGTTTCCTCTAGCGCCAATCGCGGCGTCGATGCCTTGGTACTTGCCGGTGGTTGCGCGTCAATCGCGGGTTTGGACAAATTGGTGGAACGCGACCTCGGCATCCCGTCTTACATTGCCAATCCATTTATCAATATGGCGCTTTCTAATCGGGTCAAACCGCAAAGTCTGAGCAACGATACGCCTGCGATGATGATAGCGTGCGGTTTAGCGCTAAGGAGTTTCGATTAATGGCAAGAATTAATTTACTCCCCTGGCGAGAAGAGCTGCGTAAAAAAAAGCAGCAGGATTTTGTGGCGGGTATTGGTGCCGGTATTTTGGTGACAGCACTGATTTTGGTCGTGGTCTATATGTATATCGAAGGGATCAAAGAGTATCAGACCCGCAGAAACACGCTACTACAAAACGAAATAGCCATCTTGGATAAGCGAATTCAAGAAATCAAAGAAATCGAAGATAAGAAAAACCGGTTATTGACCAAAATTGAAGTCATCCAAAAGTTGCAGGAAAGCCGTCCCGAGGTGGTGCATTTATTCGATGAATTGGCCAAAACCACGCCGGATGGTATTTACCTGACGAAGTTTGCCCAGGCAGGAGCGGTTTTGACGCTGGATGGGAAGGCGGAATCGAATGCGGGGGTGTCCGCTTATATGCGGGCTATCGATAACTCGCCGTGGATGAATACCTCGGTACTGAATGTTATCAAGGGCGAGGGTAAGAAGGATGGGCAGATGAATGACTTCACCCTAACTGCCAAGCAAGGTAAGAAGGTCGATAAGCCTCAACCAGGAGCCGTCAAATGAATTTGTCTGAAATCAATTGGGACATTAATTCGGCGGGCAGCTGGCCAACGCCACTAAAAATCATCGTCATTCTTATGTTTGCGGTATTAACAGCGGCGGCTGGCGTTTACTTTGTGACGGTGCCGCAGTTGGATGAATTGGATGTGCTTGAAAAACAAGAAGAGAGTTTGAAAAGTGCGTTTGAAGTTAAGCAGAAAAAGGCTGTCAATCTCCAGGATTACCGCGATCAGCTGGATCAAATCGAAGCGTCGCTAGGTGAGATGTTGAAGCAGATGCCTACCAAAGCTGAAGTTGCCAGCTTGTTGGTTGATATTTCCCAAACCGGATTGGCAAGTGGCCTAGAGTTTAAATTGTTCCAACCCAGTACCGAAATTAACAGAGAGTTTTATTCTGAATTACCAATTGGTATCCATGTCGTCGGGAAGTATGAAGAGCTGGGATTATTTGTCAGCGGTTTGGCTTCCCTACCCCGGATTGTGACGGTGCACGATGTGGTCATGACGCCGATGGGTAAAGAAGGCAAAGATGGTATGAGCATGACGGCAACAATAAAAACCTATAACGAGGGCGAAACAGCGCAAGCCGCTGGCGGACCGGCTGCTAAGAAAAGGAGAGGGCAATGAGGTGCGTCGGTGTGAAAGTTTTTCCGACCCTGCCGATGTTAAGTTTGCTTTTGGTTGGGATGGTCGGATGCGGTGGCGACGATGTCAGCGATTTGACCAAATATATTGAAGAGGTAAAAGCTCGTCCCAAGGCCGCTATCGAACCCTTGCCTGAAATTAAAGTGGTTGAATCGTTTATATTCAAGCCCGATGGATTGAGGGATCCGTTTAGGTCAATTGAAAGAAAAGATGACGATAGCAATGTCGACGTCTCCGGTATCAACGGTATTAGACCTGATATAGAACGCCGGAAGGAAGAGTTGGAAGCCTACCCTCTGGACAGTCTGCGCATGGTTGGAACGCTACGTAACGACAAAGGCTATTGGGGTTTGGTAAGAGCTAGAGATGGGACTATCCACCGCGTACAGGTTGGGCATCACATGGGGCAAAATTACGGCAAGATACTGCGTATTCTTGACGACAAAATAGAGCTAATGGAAATCGTACCTGATAAACCGGGCACTTGGCGCGAACAACAGTCTTCACTAGCATTGGCCGATGAAAAAGGGTTATAGAAATGAGTATTAAACAAAATAAAAACGGATGGAAAGTGGCCGGCTTCGGTTTCTGGTGTTCAGTGTTGCTGAGTTGTTTTGTGCATGTTGCGCTGGTGCACGCCGATGATGGAGCGATAAACAACTTAGAGTTTTCCACCTTGGCCGGAAACCAAGTGCAAGTGCAACTGGAAATGGATGGTCCGATAGTGGAGCCGAAAATCTTCCAGACCGATAACCCTTCCAGAATCGCATTGGACTTTGCCGGCGTAAAAAGTAATCTGGCAAAAAAAAGCTTTCCGATCAATCAAGGTGCTGCAGGCACGGTATATGTGGTTGAGGCTTCGGGGCGGACTCGGGTTATTATCAATTTGGTAGAAAAAGTGCCTTACGAAACCAAAATCGAGGGCAATAAATTTTATGTGGTGTTGAAGTCCAGCGGGACCGTTGCTGCGGTAAACCGAGCCGTACAGCAAGCGCCTGTCGCGAAGGATTCGGTGATTAGTAAATTTTTGCCGGAACAAAACATAAAAAGTATTGATTTTCGACGCGGGCCAAACGGTGAGGGGCGTTTGTTGCTGGGTTTATCAGCGGCAAATACTGTAGTCGACGCTAAACAAAATGCCGGTAAAGTGGTTTTAAGTTTCCTAAACACCAAGTTGCCGGAGTCTTTAGTTAAAAGTTTTGACGTATCCGATTTTGCGACACCTGTACAAAAAATCGAAGCCTCTCCCAGAGGCGATAGCGTCAACATTGTCATAACACCCAACAATGGTAATTACGATTACTCGTCCTATCAGTCCGATAATTTATTGACGGTTGAGTTTCGGCCGTTGACACCGGCGGAAAAAGAAGCGCAGCAAAAAGAAAAATTCCCGTATATCGGCAATAAGTTGTCATTGAATTTTCAAGATATCGAAGTGCGTTCGGTGTTGCAAATTCTGGCCGACTTTACCGAGCTGAATATCATTGCTGCTGATTCGGTGGCGGGCAATGTCACGCTTAGATTAAACGATGTACCTTGGGATCAGGCTTTGGAGTTGATTTTAAAATCCAAAGGCTTGGCAAAAAGACAGAACGGCAATGTGGTGATGGTGGCGCCGGTTGCTGAGATCATGAAAATCGAGCAGGAGGAGCTGGATTCGAAAAAAATATTCGAAGAGTTGGAACCGTTAAAAACCGAAAATATTCAGATCAATTACGCAAAAGCAGGGGAGATTTGCGGTGTATTAATGGGGGTGGGGAATAGCTCGCAAGGTGGTCAGTCCGGTGCAGGTGCAAGCAGTGGCGGAGGTGGTGGTTGCGGCGGTGGTAGCGGGAGTTCCGTCGCGTCGCAACAGGCCGGTTCCGGCCAGAATAGCCAAGGTGGCGGTCCAGCAAGTATGCGATTGCTATCGCCACGCGGTACGGCGATTGTCGATGCCAGAACCAATACGCTGATTGTCAAGGATACGGCAAAGGCTATGGAAGATGTACGCAGAATGATCAAACTATTGGACGTGCCTGTGCGCCAAGTGTTGATCGAATCGCGAATCGTCATAGCGGATACTTCGTTTGCGCAGAACTTGGGTACCAAATTTGGGGTGGCTCATAAAGCCGACGTAAATAGCGGAACGCAATACGGAATGACGGCCAGTGGTGCGGAAACCAGCGAAAATTCGCAAATTCTGTCGGATTTGGGATCTGCATTGGCAGCTTCCAGCGGAGGTGCTTTGGCCTTGACCTTGGCACGCGGAGCGGATTATCTTTTGAACCTTGAGATCAGTGCATTGCAAGACGATGGTAAAGGCGAGTTGGTGTCCAATCCGCGGGTAATGACTAGCGACATGGTGCAAGCTTCAATCAAACAAGGTGTGCAGATTCCGTATCAAACCCAAAGCCAGGCGACTGGTCCGGTGACGGAGCTGGTCGATGCGGTGTTGGAGCTGAATGTCACGCCGCAGATTACGCCAAGCGGCAGTGTTATCATGCTGCTCGACATCAAAAAAGATTCGCCGGGAACACCTTTGGCTACAGGCGGTAACGCAACGGTACCTATCGATACCCGGCAGTTGAAAACCAAAGTTCAAGTTGAAGATGGCGAGACGGTAGTGTTGGGCGGCATCTATGAGTCGACTGTTCAGGAATCTTACAATACTGTGCCTTGGGTGTCGGATTTGCCGGTGATTGGCTGGATGTTCAAGAAAAGTGTAAAAAACGATACCAAAAAAGAGTTGTTGGTGTTTATTACGCCTAAAGTGGTGAAAGAGTCGATGACGATAAAGTGAGTCTTCGTCTGGCCTAGCGACAAAAAGGGGCTTCATGCCCCTTTTTTTGTGGCTTGCCGAGATTGGTTAGCTGTCTTGCGTTCGTTCTTTTAAGCTGTCGGCTATGCTATATTCCGCACTCACCCGATAATCGTTACGAACATGACGACAAACAAAATTTTAACTCTAGTTCTTTGGGCTCTGTTGCTGCAAGCCTGCGGTCAAACCGGGCCCTTATATATGCCGGATAGCCCGCCGCCAATTTACGTACCGAAACAAGATAAATAAGCCATGGATTTTTTTAATTATCGGCAACACGAGCTGTTTGCCGAAAGCATTCCTGTTGACAAAATTGCCGAAAACTACGGTACTCCCTGCTATGTCTATTCGCGCGCGACCTTGGAGAGGCATTGGCAAGCCTTCGATCAAGGCTTTGCCGGGCACCCGCACCTTATTTGTTATGCGGTAAAAGCCAATTCAAATATTGCGATTCTCAACGTGCTGGCGCGACTTGGGTCTGGGTTCGACATCGTGTCGCTTGGCGAAATGCAGCGCGTGCTAGCTGCGGGCGGCAGTCCTGACAAAATTGTGTTTTCCGGTGTCGGTAAACGCGAGGACGAAATCTTAGCGGCGCTGAAAATAGGTATACGCTGTTTTAATGTTGAAGTCAGCGGCGAACTTGATCGGATCAACCGATTAGCCGGTGAGCTGGGTGTTATTGCTCCCGTGTCTTTCCGGGTCAATCCTGATGTTGACGCCAAGACGCATCCCTATATTTCCACCGGCTTGAAAGAAAATAAATTCGGGATCGATATCAAGCAAGCCATTCATGAGTATCGGCGTGCCGCGCAGATGCCGAATATCCAAATAGTCGGTATCGATTGCCATATTGGCTCCCAACTAACTGAAACAGTGCCGTTTTTGGATGCGCTGGATAGGGTGTTGGCGTTAGTCGATGAACTGCAAGAGGAAGGTATTGAATTGCACCACCTCGATTTAGGGGGCGGGCTGGGTATTTGTTATCGCGATGAGCATCCGCCGCAACCTTCTGAATATATTGCAGCTCTGCTGCAGCGTTTAGCGGGACGGAGCTTTGAAATTCTATTGGAGCCGGGGCGCGCCATCGTCGGCAATGCGGGAATATTGTTAACCAGAGTGGAGTACCTTAAGCCAACAGAGAATAAAAACTTTGCCATTGTCGATGCGGCCATGAATGATCTGGTCCGGCCGGCTTTATACGGGGCGTGGCAGGCAATCATTCCGGCGAACACTGAAAGCGATCAGTCCGAGTTGGATTGGGACATCGTGGGGCCGGTTTGCGAGACGGGTGACTTTCTGGGCAAAGCGCGGTCGTTAAAATTGAAACAAGGCGATTTATTGGCGGTTCGTTCAGCGGGAGCCTACGGGTTTACGATGAGTTCAAACTATAACTCGAGGCCACGAGCGGCGGAGGTAATGGTGGATGGCGATAAAACGCATCTTATTCGATCCCGAGAAACTCTGGAGCAACTATGGGTTGGCGAGCAGCTTCTACCTGAGTAGCGATGATGATTTTTTTCACCAAAATGCAGGGCTTGGGCAATGATTTTGTCGTGATCGACGCTATAAACCAGCCAATACAATTGACGACATCACAGATTCGATTTTTGGCGGATCGCCATTTTGGCGTGGGCTGCGATCAATTGTTATTGGTGGAAAAGCCGGTTAGCGATAACGCCGAGTTTAAATACCGGATTTTCAATGCTGACGGTAGCGAGGTTGCGCAATGTGGAAACGGTGCGCGTTGCTTCGCACGCTTTGTGCGCGACAAAGGCTTAAGTAATAAGGACGAAATTACTGTTGATACCGATGCGAGACAACTGACGCTTCGATTCGATGCGGGCGGTTTGATCACCGTTGACATGGGAGTTCCTGCGCTTGAGCCTGAGCAAATACCGCTAAAGGTTTCCGAACAGTCCACGTTATATAAAGTGACTTTGGCGGACACAGAAGTTGCATTCGCAGCTGTTTCTATGGGGAATCCTCATGCGGTTATCCTGGTTGATGATGTAATCAGCGCGCCCGTTTCATCTATCGGCGCTAGGTTGGAGAGTCATGAGCTGTTTCCGGAGCGAGCTAATATTGGTTTCATGCAAATTGTTAATCGTCGACAAATCAAGTTGCGAGTTTACGAGCGTGGCGCAGCCGAAACGCTGGCTTGTGGCAGCGGGGCTTGCGCTGCTGTTGTGGCCGGTATCGAGCAAGGTTTGTTGGAGCAGGATGTTCAGGTTCAGCTGCCTGGCGGGGAATTAATCGTTAGCTGGCTTGGTAGTGGCCATCCTGTCATGATGACGGGAGCAGCGACTACGGTATTCGAAGGACAAATAAAGTTATGAGCAGTGAACCAAAAGTCTTATTGACCGAAGCCCTCGTTAAGGCCTATCTGCAAGAACATCCCGAGTTTTTCCAAAATCATTTGGATTTGCTGGAGAAGATGCACATCCCGCATCCCAGTGGTAATGCAATATCGCTAATATCCAAGCAACTTGAAATTTTTCGGGCGAAGCATCAGGAGCAAGAAAATCAATTGACCGCGTTGATCGATATTGCCCGGGAAAATGACGCTTCTTTCAATCGCATGCATGAGTTGACTCTGGCCATGCTGGAAGCAAATTCCCTGGAGGATGCGGTAGCAAATTTAAGTGAGGTGTTGGCTGAGTGTTTTTTCACTGACTTCGTGGCCATTAAAATCATTAAAGAGCAACCGCTATCGCCTATCAGTAATTTATTCGTTGGGGCTGATGATGCTAACTTGAAGCATTTTTCCAATGAATTAACCACAAACCAGCCGAAATGCGGTCGGCCGACCTTAGCGCAAGCGAGGTTTTTGTTTGGCGACGTGGCCGCGGAAGTTCGCTCGTGTGCGATCATTCCTATGGTGTTTACGCAGCTTGATGGGTTGTTGGCGATCGGCAGTCGCGATGAGTCGCGCTTTCACTATAGTATGGGCAGCATATTTCTTACTCAAATGAGTGAAATTATCGGGACTCGTCTTATATCATTGCTACACCAAACGGATTGATTGTCATGCATGCCGAAGCGGATGAGGCATTGCTGCGGTATTTTCGCTATTTGGTTTCGGAAAAGCGCGTTGCAGATCATACGTCAACAAACTACCAAAGGGATTTAAAACGTTTTCAAAGTTTTTGCTCTAGGCAAGAGCTCATGTTTTGGCAGCAAGTTCAGGATCGTGATGTACGGAATTATATTGCCGGGCGTCATAAAAACGGTATCGGTAGCAAGACGATTCAGCGCGAACTCGCTGCTTTACGCAGTTTTTATCGATTTTTACTCAAAGCCAAGCAAGTGGAGCATAACCCTGCCCAGCATGTGCAAGCGCCCAAAGTTTCAAAAAGGTTGCCACATGTTTTGGATGTCGATCAGGTTGTGGGGATGTTAAATGCGACGCCGGATTCGATTTTGGAAATCCGCGATTTGGCGATGTTTGAATTGTTTTACTCATCTGGGTTGCGACTGAGCGAGTTGGTAATGCTTGATTTGTCTGACATCAATCTTAGCGAAGGCTTTTTGAGGGTGCGGTTTGGTAAAGGCGGCAAGCAAAGGCAATTGCCGGTTGGTAGTAAAGCACTTGATGCGCTTAAGGTTTGGCTGGCAAGTCGGCCTGAGGGGGAGTGGCAGGCAGTGTTTGTTTCCCTGAAGGGGCTTCGATTATCTCAAAGAAGCGTGCAACTTAGATTGGATCGTTGGGGCAAAAAAAACGGAATAGCCGAGCACCTTCATCCTCATATGTTAAGGCATTCGTTCGCAAGCCATTTGCTTGAAGCCAGTAAAGATATTAGGGCTGTGCAAGAGTTGTTAGGGCATAGCAATATATCGACTACTCAGATATACACGCACCTGGATTTTCAACATTTAGCGGCTGTTTATGATCAAGCACATCCGCGCTCGCGCAAGGGTTGAAGGCTGTTGAATAAAAAATTTCTTGACGCGAGGATGTTGGGTGATTAGAATGAGCGGCTCTTCACTGCTCTGGCTTTTAAGTTTTAGCGGTGAAGCGGTCGACTTAGTTCGGCGGGTTTGAGGTTGTTGATTGACGGGTTTGTTTTTTTAGTTTCTGTTTTTGAAGCGACTTAAAAATAAATTTGACAAACACTGAAAACGCTGTAGAATATGTCGGCTCAATAGGGCGAAATGCTCTGGCTCTTTAACAAACGAAATCGAAATAATTTGTGTGGGTATGTGTAGCGACTATGTGCTGTTTAAAAATAGTCGACACAGAAACCACGTCAATTCGCAAGAAAAGATGTTCTGTAGTCGAGCCAAGATTGGTTGCTAATCTTATTTAGTAACAGTTAAAAATTAAACTGAAGAGTTTGATCATGGCTCAGATTGAACGCTGGCGGTATGCTTAACACATGCAAGTCGAACGGTAGCAGGCCTTCGGGCGCTGACGAGTGGCGGACGGGTGAGTAATGCATAGGAATCTGCCTATTAGTGGGGGACAACGTGGGGAAACTCACGCTAATACCGCATACGCCCTACGGGGGAAAGCTGGGGACCTTCGGGCCTGGCGCTAATAGATGAGCCTATGTCGGATTAGCTAGTTGGTGGGGTAAAGGCCTACCAAGGCGACGATCCGTAGCTGGTCTGAGAGGATGATCAGCCACACTGGGACTGAGACACGGCCCAGACTCCTACGGGAGGCAGCAGTGGGGAATATTGGACAATGGGCGAAAGCCTGATCCAGCAATACCGCGTGTGTGAAGAAGGCCTGAGGGTTGTAAAGCACTTTCAATAGGAAGGAATACCTATCGGTTAATACCCGGTAGACTGACATTACCTATACAAGAAGCACCGGCTAACTCCGTGCCAGCAGCCGCGGTAATACGGAGGGTGCAAGCGTTAATCGGAATTACTGGGCGTAAAGCGTGCGTAGGCGGTTGTTTAAGTCAGATGTGAAAGCCCTGGGCTTAACCTGGGAACTGCATTTGATACTGGGCAACTAGAGTTTAGTAGAGGGGAGTGGAATTTCAGGTGTAGCGGTGAAATGCGTAGAGATCTGAAGGAACACCAGTGGCGAAGGCGGCTCCCTGGACTAAAACTGACGCTGAGGTACGAAAGCGTGGGTAGCAAACAGGATTAGATACCCTGGTAGTCCACGCCGTAAACGATGTCAACTAACTGTTGGGTTCTTAAAGAACTTAGTAGTGGAGCTAACGTATTAAGTTGACCGCCTGGGGAGTACGGCCGCAAGGCTAAAACTCAAATGAATTGACGGGGGCCCGCACAAGCGGTGGAGCATGTGGTTTAATTCGATGCAACGCGAAGAACCTTACCTACCCTTGACATCCAGAGAATCTGTTAGAGATAGCGGAGTGCCTTCGGGAACTCTGAGACAGGTGCTGCATGGCTGTCGTCAGCTCGTGTTGTGAAATGTTGGGTTAAGTCCCGTAACGAGCGCAACCCTTATCCTTAGTTGCCAGCGGGTCATGCCGGGAACTCTAGGGAGACTGCCGGTGATAAACCGGAGGAAGGTGGGGACGACGTCAAGTCATCATGGCCCTTATGGGTAGGGCTACACACGTGCTACAATGGCCGGTACAGAGGGCTGCGAACTCGCGAGAGTAAGCGAATCCCAAAAAGCCGGTCCCAGTCCGGATCGCAGTCTGCAACTCGACTGCGTGAAGTCGGAATCGCTAGTAATCGCGGATCAGAATGCCGCGGTGAATACGTTCCCGGGCCTTGTACACACCGCCCGTCACACCATGGGAGTGGGTTGCAAAAGAAGTAGGTAGTTTAACCTTCGGGAGGGCGCTTACCACTTTGTGATTCATGACTGGGGTGAAGTCGTAACAAGGTAGCCCTAGGGGAACCTGGGGCTGGATCACCTCCTTACAAAGACGGCACACCGTTACACGTACTCACAACAAATTATTTCGATTGAAAGACGCACCTGGGTCTGTAGCTCAGTTGGTTAGAGCGCACCCCTGATAAGGGTGAGGTCGGAGGTTCAACTCCTCCCAGACCCACCAACGCATAAAAGGCGAAAGCAATAAGGCGAAACACAATCAGACCACACGCCTGGTTAGAATAACTGGCGCTGTGTCTAGTCACGTTTCGGCTTGAGTCTTGGTCTTTAGTCTGCTTTAGGGGCCATAGCTCAGCTGGGAGAGCGCCTGCCTTGCACGCAGGAGGTCGGGAGTTCGATCCTCCCTGGCTCCACCATCATGCTGAACGCTGAGGGTCAACCAGTTCGTCAAACGTAAGAAAAATAGTGGGTGAACATCAACGCTATACAGTTTTATCAGCGGCAGCGGATAAAGACTTTATAGCATTGGTATTCGTACCGATAGCTCTTTAACAATATGGAAATCTGTAACTATAGTAATGATCAGCAATGATCAACACTAAAACGAGTTGCGGTTTGAATGACGTCGTTCTCGAAAGGGAAAGGCAGAAAACAAACGGCATGTCGTTCTCAAGCAGAAAAATCAGCGAAAATGTCAGCTGACAGTATAACCAAAGTACAGACGTATTCGGGTTATATGGTCAAGTGAATAAGCGCATACGGTGAATGCCTAGGCAGTAAGAGGCGATGAAGGACGTTGTAGCATGCGAAAAGCTTTGGGGAGCCTGCAAACCGGCTGTGATCCAGAGATGTCCGAATGGGGAAACCCGGCGCGCATAAGCGCGTCATCTTTGAGTGAATACATAGCTCACTGAAGCGAACCCGGAGAACTGAAACATCTAAGTACCCGGAGGAAAAGAAATCAACCGAGATTCCCTAAGTAGTGGCGAGCGAACGGGGACTAGCCCTTAAGCTAGGATAAGGTTAGTGGAACGGTCTGGAAAGTCCGGCGATACAGGGTGATAGCCCCGTACACGAAAACCTTTTTCTAGTGAAATCGAGTAGGTCGGAGCACGTGAAACTTTGACTGAATATGGGGGGACCATCCTCCAAGGCTAAATACTCCTTACTGACCGATAGTGAACTAGTACCGTGAGGGAAAGGCGAAAAGAACCGCGGAGAGCGGAGTGAAATAGAACCTGAAACCGTATGCGTACAAGCAGTGGGAGCCCCTTCGTGGGGTGACTGCGTACCTTTTGTATAATGGGTCAGCGACTTACATTTTGTGGCAAGCTTAACCGAATAGGGGAGGCGTAGCGAAAGCGAGTCTTAATAGGGCGTTTAGTCGCAAGGTGTAGACCCGAAACCGGGCGATCTATCCATGGCCAGGCTGAAGGTTGGGTAATACTAACTGGAGGGCCGAACCCACGTCTGTTGAAAAAGACGGGGATGAGCTGTGGATCGGAGTGAAAGGCTAATCAAGCTCGGAGATAGCTGGTTCTCCTCGAAAGCTATTTAGGTAGCGCCTCGTGTATCACTGCTGGGGGTAGAGCACTGTTTCGGCTAGGGGGTCATCCCGACTTACCAACCCGATGCAAACTCCGAATACCAGCAAGTGCCAGCACGGGAGACACACGGCGGGTGATAAGGTCCGTCGTGAAAAGGGAAACAGCCCAGACCGTCAGCTAAGGTCCCCAAATCTATGCTCAGTGGGAAACGATGTGGAAAGGCACAGACAGCCAGGAGGTTGGCTTAGAAGCAGCCATCCTTTAAAGAAAGCGTAATAGCTCACTGGTCGAGTCGGTCTGCGCGGAAGATTTACCGGGGCTAAGCATAGTACCGAAGCTACGGATTTACACGTAAGTGTGAGTGGTAGAGGAGCGTTCCGTACGCCTGCGAAGGTCGATTGAGAAGTCGGCTGGAGGTATCGGAAGTGCGAATGCTGACATAAGTAACGATAAAGGGGGTGAAAAACCCCCTCGCCGAAAACCCAAGGTTTCCTGCGCAACGTTAATCGACGCAGGGTTAGTCGGCACCTAAGGCGAGGCTGAAAAGCGTAGTCGATGGAAAACAGGTTAATATTCCTGTACCAGTAGTAACTGCGATGGGGTGACGGAGAAGGCTATATCAGCGGTCGGTTGGAAGTGGCCGTTTAAGCAGGTAGGCATGCATCTTAGGCAAATCCGGGGTGCTCTATGCCGAGACGTGATGACGAGCGGTTCGAAAGAACAGCGAAGTGATAGATGCCCTGCTTCCAGGAAAAACCTCTAAGCTTCAGGTTACTAGTGGCCGTACCCTAAACCGACACAGGTGGGTGGGATGAAAATTCTAAGGCGCTTGAGAGAACCCAGGTGAAGGAACTAGGCAAAATGATACCGTAACTTCGGGAGAAGGTATGCCCTCATTACGTGAAGGTCCTCGCGACTGGAGCGGAAGGGGGTTGCAAAAAATCGGTGGCTGCGACTGTTTAGCAAAAACATAGCACTCTGCAAACACGAAAGTGGACGTATAGGGTGTGACGCCTGCCCGGTGCTGGAAGGTTAATTGATGGGGTTATCTTCGGAGAAGCTCTTGATCGAAGCCCCAGTAAACGGCGGCCGTAACTATAACGGTCCTAAGGTAGCGAAATTCCTTGTCGGGTAAGTTCCGACCTGCACGAATGGCGTAACGATGGCCACACTGTCTCCACCTGGGACTCAGTGAAATTGAAATCGCTGTGAAGATGCAGTGTACCCGCGGCTAGACGGAAAGACCCCGTGCACCTTTACTATAGCTTGACACTGGACTTTGAACCTACTTGTGTAGGATAGGTGGGAGGCTTTGAAGCGGGAACGCCAGTTCTCGTGGAGCCAACCTTGAAATACCACCCTGGTATGTTTGGAGTTCTAACCTCGATCCATTATCTGGATTAGGGACAGTGTCTGGTGGGTAGTTTGACTGGGGCGGTCTCCTCCTAAAGAGTAACGGAGGAGCACGAAGGTACCCTCAGCCTGGTCGGAAATCAGGCAATGAGTGCAAAGGCATAAGGGTGCTTGACTGCGAGACGGACAAGTCGAGCAGGTACGAAAGTAGGTCTTAGTGATCCGGTGGTTCTGTATGGAAGGGCCATCGCTCAACGGATAAAAGGTACGCCGGGGATAACAGGCTGATACCGCCCAAGAGTTCATATCGACGGCGGTGTTTGGCACCTCGATGTCGGCTCATCACATCCTGGGGCTGAAGCAGGTCCCAAGGGTATGGCTGTTCGCCATTTAAAGTGGTACGCGAGCTGGGTTCAGAACGTCGTGAGACAGTTCGGTCCCTATCTGCCGTGGGCGTTTGAGATTTGAGGGAAGCTGCTTCTAGTACGAGAGGACCGAAGTGGACGAACCTCTGGTGTTCCGGTTGTCATGCCAATGGCATTGCCGGGTAGCCACGTTCGGACAGGATAACCGCTGAAAGCATCTAAGCGGGAAGCCCCTCCCAAGATGAGATCTCACTGGGACTTTAAGTCCCCTGAAGGGCCGTCGGAGACTACGACGTTGATAGGCACGGTGTGGAAGTCCAGTAATGGGCGTAGCTAACGTGTACTAATTGCCCGTGAGGCTTGACCATATAACACCCAATGCGTTTGGGTGTCACTGGCACGCTGATAAACGTAAGAAAACGACACACTCGATACAGATTTCCATGAAAAACAGGACGGGGAACAACCTAAGTTAAATGCGAACGCATCACCCAAAGGTATTTTCCTAAAAGCAAAAGCTTATAACCTGTTTATGACGGCTGACTAAAAGCAGCCAAACCAGTTTGCTTGGTGAACATAGCAAGCGTGAACCACCCGATCCCATCCCGAACTCGGAAGTGAAACCGCTTAGCGCCGATGATAGTGTGGCAGGTTGCCATGTGAAAGTAGGTCATCGCCAAGCTCTTAAACCAAAAGCCCTGCTTACCCATAGCAGGGCTTTTTTTTTTGACCCCAAATCACCCCTTACTGCTGCTCCCTTCTCTTTTGCGGACGGGGTTGTTAGAATCCCCTCTCATCAATGTTTAACGAGAAAACGCATGAGTGCAATAGACAGAATCCAAGCCCAATTAGCCAGCCATCCTGTGGTCTTGTACATGAAAGGCACCCCGGACTTCCCTCAGTGTGGATTTTCCAGCCGGGTGGTGCAAGTCTTGCAGGCTTGCAATGCGGATTATGCCCACATCAATATCTTCGAAGACCCTGAAGTGCGTGAAGCCTTAAAAGAATACTCGCACTGGCCTACCTATCCCCAACTGTATATCAACGGCGAATTAGTCGGCGGCTGCGACATCGTCATCGATCTCTTTAATAAAGGTGAGCTTAATAATATGCTGGCGAGCGTGACCGCAAAGCTATAGGTCTGCAGTCTTGGTTCTGTGCGCCAATTAAAGGAAACGCTACAGGAGAATCGCTATTTTGCCGACAGATTTTTTCAGGCATATTGTTAGAAAAATCGGCAAAAATGACGCGACCGTTTATGCCTTCAGTGCTCCGATTTTGTCCACGTCACCTCGTTGCGACCCAGCACGAGGTTGGGGGTGACTCTCGCATGACTTGACGTGGTGTCGCAATGCCATGCAGGTTTTTTCCATTTTGCTGCGAAAACCCGCCCGGCCTGAGGCTTCCGGGGGGCTATTCAGCCTGCGATTGATTATGCTTCGTTTCCACGGTTTCGCGTCGTTCGTTTGCTGAATCGAAATGCCAAACAGCCGCTTCGCCAGCCAAACGGCCTGGACCCAAGCGAAAATATCAAGCCGAGGTGTTGCCAGGGCCGTTGAAGTGCATCGGGTTCAACAGCGTCAACCGTGCGGCAGGCGCTTGAAGGCGGTGATCCTGGGCGCTTACTCAATCATTTGCGCGTCCTACATCCCAAGGGTTTGTCCGGCACTAAGCCTGGCTAGCTGTTAACAGCTCAAAATCCCATTCGCAATCATCATTTGGACGAAGCTCCGCCAAGCTTAGTAGAGGTCGGTACGGTTGCTCACTGCGGCAATTTGGTGGCCTGGGATTTCGTCTGGACCTTAGCCATGACTGGGTTTTTAGCTGGCTGGACCGAAGTAAGGGCACTTGGAATAAGAGCTCTCAAGGCGTTCTGGAGTAGATCCGGTTTGTAGCTGTTCTCGTTGAAGGGCTTCGATTGCGATACCCGGACTCGAGCAATGGTTCTGAATTTCTCAATCATCACTCGGTTCGCTATCTTACCGACCAACCTCGACACCCTGTCCTCAACCACTACAGAGAAAAACGCCACGACGGAGTCAAAATCAATAAAAATACTACGCCCCGCAACGGCCTTACAAGCGCATCCGCGATCAACTCGACATTCCGGAATCCATCCAACAGCATCTTTGGGAGCATCACGTCAAGCGCAATCCCGTTACTAGCTCGCCTTTGAGCAATTTTTGAAACTGATTTTTTCAAAAGCTCAGGTTAGATCTAATGTGAGGATATAACTTTGATCCTTCGGGCACCTTTTTTCTTAGAGGCACTAAGGGAGCAGTTAATCCTATAACGAATGCAAGTCTGGTTGTTCTAGAAATTGACGATATAGTTGGTTGCGTCTCGGATAGTCTCGGCGTGATTGGTAGTTGTCGCGCTGTGCAACATCTTACAGTGGTAGGCTATTCTTGCTGTCGGCGGCCGCTACAATGCATAAGAAGCCGAGATCTATTTTAGTAATTTATTATCCGTCCGCAATTGCTGATTCGTGGTTGGTCCGATTGCTCGGCTTACACCTGCTTGCCCCATCGCCCCCTATCTTCTCATTCTGCTAGAGGTCCAGGCAAATCTGGGTCACCGTTCAGCCGTTGCTCCTGAATCGTTTTCCCTAATTGCAGTTTGAATACAGCTTCATAATGCCGTCATTCTGTTTCATCCATTTCGCAAAGTGAAGGTTTATTAAACTACTTGGGTGTGAATTTTTACTGGATCGCTACGTTTTGAGCTAGATGTTTTTTTGGTGCCTGAAACACAAGTGGGGGGTAAGAAAAAATGCGAGGCGATAGATGGCGGAGTTTGGATCCAATCAATTAGGCTGCGACTTATCACATGCACAGTATTTGGTAACCTATCTATCCTAATTGAATTCGAACGGGAATTTTATCGAAACGTCGCTTAAATAGGTGTTCGAGTTTTGTTAACAGTAAAATTGCAAATGGGTGACAGCGCGCACCCAGCTAAATTAGCTTAATTTATCTTGACAAGGATTTGGCAAGTGGTAGACTGCCACGCACCTCAAGGGACCGGGGTGTCTTCGAAATGAAGGCTAATAACATGGAAAAACAAAGAACTCCCGATTCGATCGGGGATTTAGATAATCTTTTAGGAGGTAGAAATGGCTGCTACAACTGAATCAGTTAAGGCTGATGCTGCGGAAGCACCGCTTTTAAATCAAAAAAACCTGTGGGCAGGTATCACCCTGTACTTGGTTTTTTATTCTTTCATTCGTTGGTACGAAGGTGTTTACGGCTGGTCAGCTGGCTTAGACTCATTTGCTCCAGAGTTTGAAACATACTGGATGAACATGCTGTATATCGAGATCGTTATCGAAGTACTGTTGTTTGCTGGTATCAATGGCTATATCTGGAAAACTCGTGACCGTAAAGTTATGTCAATCACTCCACGTGAAGAGTTGAGAAGACACTTTACACACTGGACATGGTTGGTTTGCTACGGCTGGGCTATCTACTGGGGTGCTTCTTACTTCACAGAGCAAGACGGTACATGGCACCAAACTATCGTTCGTGATACTGACTTTACTCCAAGTCACATCATTGAGTTCTATCTGTCATACCCAATCTACATCATCACTGGTTCAGCTTCTTTCATGTATGCAAAAACAAGATTGCCTACATACCACGAAGGTCTGCACTTGATGTATCTGATTGCGGTTATCGGTCCATTCATGATCCTGCCTAACGTAGGTTTGAACGAGTGGGGTCACACATTCTGGTTTATGGAAGAGTTGTTCGTTGCTCCATTGCACTACGGTTTCGTATTCTTTGGCTGGGCTGCTCTGGCTATAATGGGTGTTGTGAACACCGAAGTAATGGCAATTGCAAAATTGCTGAAAAAAGATCTGGCTTAATAGCTTATCTTTAAAAGTAAAAATACTATCTCCTTTCCTGCCGCTGCTTTGTTTAAGTGGCGGTAGGATAAAGAGAAGTGAAAAAAATATAATTTTAATTCTTTAGGAGGTAAGCTAATGAGCGCATCTCAATCAGCTGTACGTTCACGTGCGGAAGCGGTTCAAGTTTCCCGTACGTTTGACTGGATGATTCTTTTTACACTGTTCACAGCGGTTCTGGGCGGTTACCACATTCACTATATGTTGACTGGCGGTGACTGGGATTTCTGGACCGACTGGAAAGATAGACGTCTATGGGTAACCGTAGCTCCTATCGTTTCTATTACGTTCCCTGCGGCTGTTCAAGCATGCTTGTGGTGGAGATACCGTTTACCAATTGGCGCAACTTTGTCTGTTGTTGCTCTGATGATTGGTGAGTGGATCAACCGTTACATGAACTTCTGGGGCTGGACATACTTCCCAGTAAACATTTGCTTCCCATCTAACCTGTTGCCAGGTGCGATCGTTCTTGACGTTATCCTGATGATGGGTAACAGCATGACTCTGACTGCTGTATTAGGTGGTTTGGCTTACGGCTTGTTGTTCTACCCAGGTAACTGGCCTGTTATCGCTCCATTGCACGTGCCTGTAGAGTACAACGGCATGATGATGACTTTGGCTGACTTGCAAGGTTACCACTATGTTCGTACCGGTACACCTGAGTACATCCGTATGGTAGAGAAAGGTACATTAAGAACTTTCGGTAAAGACGTTGCTCCAGTATCAGCGTTCTTCTCTGGATTCGTTTCTATCATTATTTACTTCTTGTGGCACTTCTTCGGCAGATGGTTCGCTAAAACCGACTTCATCGCTGACGACGCGTCTTAATTAGAAGAATAGTAAGAAAATGAACCTGGTGGTTCTAGATAGCTACCAGAAAGTCTTAATTAAAATTCTCTAGTGATAGAGGAGGAAATATGAAAATAATAAAAGACAAAGTTGCAAAACTGTCCTTTGTCGCACTGTTGGTCGCAATGACAGCAGCGATGTTCTATGCTCCAACAGCATCTGCTCACGGTGAAAAATCACAGGCTGCGTTCATGCGTATGCGGACGATTCACTGGTTTGACCTGAACTGGTCAAAAGAAGAAGTGCCTGTTAATGAAACTATGACAATTTCTGGTAAATTCCTGGTATTCGCAGGCTGGCCAGAAACTGTTGATAAACCAGAAGTTTCATTTTTGAACGTTGGTATCCCTGGTCCTGTATTTATCCGTGCAGGTTCTTGGATCGGCGGTCAATTGGTTCCTCGTTCAGTGTCTTTGGAATTGGGCGAAGTTTACGAGTTTAAAGTTCTGCTGAAAGCTCGTCGTCCAGGCGACTGGCACGTTCACTCAATGATGAACGTACAAGGCGGTGGTCCTATCATCGGCCCAGGCAAATGGGTAACCATTACTGGTTCTATGAGCGAGTTTGTTAACCCAGTCACAACATTGACTGGTCAAACAATCAACTTGGAAAACTACGCTCTGGACAACGTTTATTTCTGGCACGCAGTATGGTTCGCAATCGCGTTCGCATGGTTGTTGTTCTGGATCAAACGCCCATTGTTCGTTCCACGTCATATCGCTGTTAGCACTGGCAAAGCAGATTCTCTGATCTCAGCTGGCGACAAAAAAATCGGTATGCTGTTCGGCGTAGGTACTTTGGTTATCGTTGCTGCTTCTATGGGCGCTACCAACGAAAAATACCCTGTAACTACTCCTTTGCAAGCTGGTTTGTTGCGTGGTATGAAAACTTATCAAATGCCTGAAGCTAACGTTTCAGTTAAAGTTGATGATGCCACATACCGTGTTCCAGGTCGTGCAATGCAAATGACTTTGACCATTACAAACAACGGTGATTCAGCTGTTCGTTTGGGTGAGTTCAACACAGCAGGTGTACGTTTCTTAGATCCAGCGGTTCATGAAGATGATACTGCTTACCCAGACGATTTGCTGGCTGAAGAAGGCTTAACTGTTAGCGATAACAGCCCTCTGGCTCCAGGCGAAACACGCACTGTCGAAGTTACTGCTTCTGACGCTGCTTGGGAAGTATATCGCTTAGCTGACTTGATCTACGATCCAGACAGCCGCTTCGCAGGTCTGTTGTTCTTCTGGGATGAAAAAGGTAACCGTCAATTGGTAACAGTTGATGCTCCTCTGATCCCAACTTTCATCTAATAGTGAAAGTTTCCTAAGTCGAAATACTTAGGAAGAAATTGAAAGCCCTCGCTATTGAAAGATAGCGGGGGTTTTTTTTAGGTAATATGCTCGGAAACCGCAGGAAAATGTTAAAAATGAAAAAAGTGCTAGTAATTTTGGGGGTTTTAGTGCTGAGCGGTTGCTCGGAAAAAGAAGAATATCAGTCCGTAGTATTGGAACAGATGAAGCAAGATAAAGATATTAAGGACTACGGAATTGAGCCGGAATTAATGACAAAATGTGTCGTCGATACTTCGTCGAATGCTATGCCAGGGTTATTCATATTAGATCCTGAAAGGCGTAAAGCATATAAAAATTACGCGAAAATGTTGGATATTAATAAGTCAACGGATCCACAAAAAACATTAATCGAATTACGAGAAAGTTTCGGTGCAGCCAAAGAGCTTGCAGAAGCACATTCAAATTATGTCGAAAGCGTAGTCGAATGTATGTCTGGTTTAGTGACTGGCGGAGAGGAAAAGTTAAAAAATACAAAATAGGATGACGTTTTAACGAAAGCTATTTTGGTTATTACTCAAAAGTGAAATGCAAACCCAAATATGAGCAAGGCGAGTCTTAGGAGGGTTGTTGGTATATTCAGGAAAAAATGAATTAAAAAGGAGTTTATGTTGCAAAGAACCTCTGATTACTTCGGTTTTGCAAGACAACTAGGTGCCCATCATTGATTTAATTTACGCTGAAATTCGATGTTACGAATTAATCAGAGACTCCCAAAGCGACGACATCAGAAAGGTAACTAATGGCCCGAAACGTTACCGAAACTGCCGCTAGCTTAATGCGTCACCGCCGTTGTTATCCTTAATCTTACAGAGCTGTAAATTACTTACTTTGATGTTTGGGAGCTTCTTAAGGTCATAAGATAATCTGATCCAGTAATATCTCGGCTCAACTCGCCGGGATATTAAGTAACGAGAGGAACCTCTTTGTATAGAAATGCGTTCCTACAATGAGATTAAAGTGGCAAAGTCGGCGGATTCAGTTTGCATTCCTCGCGTTTGAAAGGCGACATATTTTAGAAGCTACTAAAGCAGGAGTTTTTCATCCATCGCATAACTATAATTTCGACAACCAACAATCTGCGATGACTGTTCTTCTGATTGAGAATAGCGTCATTTGATAAGATTAGACTGCTATAAAATGACTAAGTTTTTAGATAAAAGCTGACGTAAGTTGCTAAGCTATTTAACTAATGCTAACGGTAGGACGACAATCGTGCCAATTATCTTAAAAGTACTTTCTTACAAAGGTTTACCACTACCTACTGAATTGAGTGCCGAATTCGGTCAGTTAGGCGGAACAATAGGCAGAAAAGCAGGAAATACCTTGGTATTGCCTGATGCGGAAAACTTTGTATCAGGCCACCATGCTGAAATCATTTATGAGGACGGTGGTTACTTAATAAAAGACACAAGTAAAAATGGTACATATTTATCAAATGCCGGACTGAATATAAACGATGCACAAGCAAGATTATTAGATAGTGAAATTTTGCGGATCGGAGAATATGAGATTATTGTAGAGCTGCCATCAGCCGAAATATCACCAGCTTCACCCATTAGCGTCGAGAGTATTTTGCCTTCACCATTTGCCCAACCGTTTCAAAATGATCAACAGTCAATAGTCAACGAACCTCTGAATTTCTCGATTCCGCACGACGTAGCGAGTTCTCCCTTTGGAGAGCGTCCTCCTGCTTCCCCTTTTCACGATAGCTTTACCGCGCCTGAGGTGCTACCTCCCCAGAGAGATGGTAAAGATATTGCCGAATTCTTAAAAGGCTTAGATTCCTTAGGTGCGTTGGATGCACCCCTCGGCGAGTCTTCCGGGTTAGAGTTCCCGAGTTTGGAAGCAATAAATTTATCCGAGCCTATTCCTTCGAGCATAGCGTTAGATTCTAAAGACGTATTCCAAAATACGCCTAATATTGAGCGTGAAGATGGGCAGGCGGCTTCGCAAGCCAGTGTAGAGATTACGCTAGCACCCAATACGGAACCATTTGTCAGGTCTAAATCGGGTGATGCGACGCTCATGAAGATGTTTCTGGATGGTGCGGGAATAAAAGATCAATCGTTTTTGATGGAAGAGCAGTGGCCGGAGGCGATGAAAGCGACCGGTGTGTTATTCCGAAATTTGATCGAAGGCTTGATGGATGTTTTACGCGCACGCGCAGAAATGAAAAGTGAATTTCGAGTTTCCGTCACCACAATCCGCTCATTTGACAATAACCCGCTAAAATTCAACCCAGATGTGGAAAGCGTGCTGAAGCTGATGCTCGCACCGAATAATCCAGCGTTTATAAATTCAAATGATGCGGTAACTGAAGCGTTTAGGGATGTTAAGTTTCATCAATTGGCGATGACGGCAGGTATTCAGGCTGCACTAGGGGAAATTTTGCATCGTTTCGACCCAGACACCTTCGAAAAGGTGTTGGGCGAAGGGATTGTTTTTCAGCGAAAAGCCAAGTGTTGGGAGCTTTTTTGCGAAAAATATCCGGAACTGAAAACACAAGCAATTGAAGGATTTTTTGGAGAAGAGTTCGCTGAAGCTTATGAAAAGCAGATGCGTCTATTTGCGAGGCGGTGAAAGTTTGCAACTCAATTGAAGTGGTAGCGAAAATTTCATAAGTCATTGTTAATAAATAATAAACGGTACCGAATAGAGTATGTCAATCAATAACCGGATTGTTTGGTCAGAAGGCATGTTCCTTAGACCTCAGCACTTTCAACAACATGATCGTTATCTTGAAAGTCGTATTGATGGTCGTTGCTATGGAATCAGGGCTTATGATTGGGGATTTTCGTCGCTAAAACTAGATGCAGGGCAATTGGCGATAGGAAAAATCACTCTGGCAGCTGCTAGAGGGATTTTCCAGGATGGTACCCCATTCCATTTGCCAAACGAGGACGAGCTGCCGCTACCACTTGATGTCTCTGAAGACATCGCCAATGAAGTAGTGTATTTAGCATTGCCGCTGAGTCGTCCTGACTCTGTTGAAGTTGATAGCGACAATAACCCCGATGGATTGGCGAGATACCGCATCACTCATAGGGATGTCAGAGACAACAACGCGGGGTACGACGCACGTTATCCCGTGCAAATAGGCAGTATTCGTCCAAGACTTATGCTTGGCAACCAAGAAAGATCAGGCTATCTGTGCTTAGGGGTCGCCAATATCGTTGAGGTGCGCGCCGACAAAACAGTCGTACTGGATGAGAAATACATTCCCGTGGTGCTGCAGTCTTCAGCCACTAGTATTTTGAACGGCTTCGTCCGGGAGTTGCAAGGTCTGTTGCATACCAGAGGGGAGGCGTTGGCAGCCCGCGTGGCGGGAACGTCTCATGGTGCAGGCGTCGCAGAGGTTGCAGACTTTATGTTGCTGCAAACCATCAATCGTTACGAACCCTTGCTAGCACATTTGGCGGGGGATGCGCTGCTACATCCGGAAACTTTGTTTTCCTTGGGCCTGCAGTTGATGGGAGATCTAGCAACCTTCTACCGTCAAAATAAGCGACCCGCAGTGTTGCCCGAATATAGGCATGACGACTTGCGTATTTGCTTTATCCCGTTAATTGATGAGCTACGGCGCCTGTTAAGCATGGTGCTTGAACAAAATGCGATTCAAATTCCGTTAACCAAACATAGCCAGTCGGTTTATTACTCGGGTCGCCCCGATGTGAAATTATTGGAGCAGGCAATCTACGTATTGGCTGCCAGTGCGCAAGTATCTTCGGAGATGTTGCGCACGCATTTCCCACCGCAGGTGAAAATTGGCCCGGTGGAAGAGATCACGCAATTGGTCACTGCTGCTCTGCCCGGTATTTCAATTCATCCTTTGCCCGTTGCCCCAAGGCAATTGCCATACCACGCTGGATGCTCTTATTTCGAATTGGATAAGCAAAGCCCATACTGGAAGAAGATGATGGATTCCGGCGGTTTTGCCTTTCATATTGGCGGTAATTTTCCGGGATTGGAGTTGGAATTCTGGGCAATAAAAAAAGGGTGATGACATGGTGCAACAAGGACCTTTCGGCGATGACGACAAAACAGTGTTGCGGCCTTCGCCAGGTGGACGAATGCCGCAGCAGCCATCAGTAACACAAATACCGCCATCTCCGCCGCCCCAGCAGCCGACCTCAAATATCAACATTCCGTCGCTCAGTGTGCTTTCCGGAGCGGATAGCGGTTCATTATTGACTTTATCAGCCGGCATTCTGTCCTTGGCGGCTAGGCTCAGAACAACCGTTAGCTATTCCGGGGTTGATGAACTAAAGCAAAAGTTGGCTAAAGAAGTCAGAGAATTCGAGAACCGTGGCTTGAATGCAGGGTTTCAGCAAGAAACCATGCGTATGGCGAGCTACGATTTATGTACTTTTCTGGATGAAATTATCCAAAACACGCCTTGGGGCTCACAGAGTAATTGGGGGCATCAAAGCCTGCTTATCCTATTTCATAAAGAAGCCTGGGGCGGTGAACGCTTCTTCCAAATACTCGAACATCTGGTGAAACAGCCCGCGCAAAATTTGCCGCTCATCGAGCTTTGCTATGTGTTGTTAAGTTTTGGATTCGAAGGCAAATATCGGGTCATGGCCAATGGCGCCAACGAATTGGAAAAACAACGGCTTGAGTTGTACCAATTAATCCAGCGAGTAAGAGGGGATTTTCCAACGGAGCTGTCGCCACGTTGGCAAGGGCAAAAAAGCGGAAATAGCTCGTTGATAACGCAAGTGCCCTTATGGGTGTTCGCCAGCGTAGCAGGTGGCCTGTTGCTGCTTTGTTATCTGGGTTTTGCATTTTTTATTAATTCGGCATCCGATCCTGCCTATCGGGAGCTACTGAAATTGGCCAAGGAGCCGGTACAAATGGCAACGGCTGCTACGATCACTCCGTCTGCACCGGTTATCGCCAACAGATTGGAACGCTTTAAACCGTTATTACGCGATGAAATTGCCCAGAATATGGTCGAAGTGGTCGACGATAGCATCATTCGCGTTCGTAATTCCTTCCCCTCCGGTAGCGATCAAGTTAAACCGGAGTTTTTACCGATGTTGAAAAAAATCGCCAAAGAACTCGAGAATGAACAAGACTCGATTTTGGTAACCGGGCATACCGACGACAAGCCCATTGTGTCGGCCCGCTTTCCGTCCAATTGGCATTTGTCTGCGGCACGCGCTAAAAACGTCTTGGCAATTTTGACTGCGTCCGCCCAACTAAAAGGTGCGGCCAGAGCAGAAGGTCGGGCCGATGGTGAGCCTTTGGCGCCCAATGACACTCCCGAACATCGAGCCCTAAATCGGCGCGTCGACATCTTGATTAAGTGAGAATACCGCGTGGAACGGATAATCAGTTTTTTTAAAACAAAGTGGGTGCTTGAACTGATCGGTATCGTGATTTTGTCGGTACTGATTTGGTTTGTCGGGCCTTTAATCGCAATTGCCGGCAGTGTGCCGTTGGAAACCGATTTAAGCCGGATTATAACGATAAGCGTCATATTCGGATGTTGGTTGCTTTACCGCTTGGTCGCGTGGCTGTTATCGCGCAAACGCGAGCAACGTTTGATGGCCGATTTGGCTGGCGGCACTGATGCAAACGATGCGCAATCGGCCTCGGCGGCCGAGCTGGATGTGCTGAATCGCGGCTTCGATGAGGCTTTGGCTTTACTGAAAACTACCAGTGCTAAACAACACGGTCGGAAGCAGTATCTTTACGAATTACCTTGGTACGCCATTATCGGCGCGCCGGGCTCCGGCAAAACCACAGCATTAATCAATTCCGGATTACATTTTCCCTTGGCCGAACGCTTGGGCAAGCATTCGGTAAAAGGTGTCAGCGGCACGCGAGATTGTGATTGGTGGTTCGCTGACGAAGCGGTGTTATTGGATACTGCCGGTCGCTATACCACCCAAGATAGCCATCAAGAAGTGGATGCTACCGCCTGGCACGGTTTCTTGCAGCTGTTAAAAAAATATCGACCACGCCGCCCTCTGAACGGGGTATTTGTGGCGGTGAGTGTCAGTGATTTAATTCAGCAGACCGAGGAAGAATTACGCCAACATGCCGCAGCAATCAGGCGGCGGATTACGGAACTTAATGCGCAACTGGGTGTGCAATTGCCGGTCTACGTGCTGTTCACGAAAGTGGACCTCGTGGCGGGATTTAGCGATTTTTTCGCCAATTTAACCGAAGACGAGCGTAGCCAGGTGTGGGGTGAGACGTTTATTCGTGCCGACAACGATAAAGAAGATCTGGCCGCTCACTTGGTGCAATTCGAAAAGGCCTATGACGAATTGACCGAGAGGTTGGTACAACGCCGTTTGAAGCGTATCCAGGAAGAGCGCGATGTGCAGCGGCGTACGGCTATTTTCGATTTTCCTCAACAAATGATGCTGTTCAAATCGGTGGCAACCGGATTTTTGGATGCCGGATTTGCCACCAATCGCTACGAAGAGCCTTTCCTGTTGCGCGGCGTTTATTTCAGCAGCGGCACCCAAGAGGGTACGCCGATAGATAGAGTGATGGCGGCGTTGGCCTCAAGCTTTAGATTGGAAAGGCAAGCAACACCGTTAATGAGCGGGCGCGGTAAAAGCTACTTTCTGACTAAGCTTTTGAAACAAGTGGTGTTTCCAGAAGCCGAATTGGTTGGCTTGGATCCAAAGGTCGAGCGGCGTTTTCGTTTGATGAACCTCGCCGGCTTTGCCGCCACCTTTGCGCTTGTGGCGATAGCGGTAGTGGTGTGGATGGTCAGTTTTGCCACGAATAAGTCGGCGATTGCCGATGTCGAAAAACAGGTAGAAATTTACCGAGCCAGTAATCTTGTTCCCACCGATTCGCGCTCCGGTTTTTTGGCCTTGTTGCCCAAGCTTAATGCCTTACAAGCCGCCAAAGACGTGTATGCACAAACCGGCTGGAGCAGCGGTTTTGGTTTATACCAAGGCGACAAAATCGATTCAGCCATCGATATTGCCTATCAGCGCTTGCTTCGTGAAAATTTTCAAGCCTTGATTACGCTGCGCTTGAAAGAGCGGATGCAAAGCGATGAAGGCAAAAATCTGGATGTACTTTACCAATTATTGCGTGTTTATCTGATGTTCGGCGAGCCGCAACGGATGGATGCCAAGGTTGCACAGCCTTGGGTGAAATTGGATTGGGAGCAAATGTTCGCCACCGACCCGGAGACCCAAGCCAAATTACAGTTACATCTGGATAATTTGTTGGCTTTGAATTTGGATCCAGCTGCTATCGATAACAGTTTTGTCGACGCAGTGCGTAATAAATTGACGCAAATTCCTCTGGTCAATCAACTTTATAGCCGTTTTAAAAGTGAGGCGCTGTTTGATCGCAGCCACGACATTTCGGTTGCCGGACAATTAGCGCCGAATGGCGGCCGAGTGTTTACCGCGAACGGCAAGGAATTGGATACATTGGTGGTCCCCGGCTTGTTTAGCAGTTACGGTTATACGGAGTTGTTTCTGAAAAAAGGCATGGTTTACGTCAAGGAAGCCAGCGAACAAAATTGGGTACTTGGCGTAAACGGCGCAAGTACGCCTGTCGAAATTGATCGTTTATATAGCGATTTCAAACGCCTGTATTTGGGAGATTACCAAAAGACCTGGGATAGCGTGCTGACGGCGGTAAAGTTCCGCCCGCAGCCCAGCAATAATCAGCTGGTAGATACGCTGGATCTGCTGTCGCGCCCCGATTCGCCATTGAAGCTTTTGTTGGAGTTGGTCGAAAAAAATACTGCGTTAAGCAAACTCTCGTCCGAATTGGCCGATGCGTTGGCAAAATCCACCAGCGGGGCCTTGGCGGTTCCGGAGGCTGCTACCCAAAAACTGCTGGCGATGGCTAAACAAAGCGACGGCGGTGTGGACCCGGTCAAGGCTTTGGAAACTTACTTCGAACCTTACAATATGCAAGTGCGGGGCGCTGCCGACAGGCCGGCTCCGATCAATGCGACGATGGCGAGTATCAAAAATCTGCACGATTATCTGATGCAGATTGGCTCGGCACCCAATAGTGGCGGTCAAGCCTTGTCTACCGAAGCGGCGCGATTTGCCGGCGGCGGTGTTGACCCTCTGCAAGCAGCCAAAATGGAATTTGCCCGTTTGCCCGGTCCGGTTGCAGCCTCGCTGAATGCGTTGACTAGCACGGGCGGGCAACAAATCAAAACCGGCGCGAAAGGGCAACTCAACGAAATGTTGAAAACCGCGGTGACGATGCCCTGCAAAAGCGCTTTGGCCGGCCGTTATCCGTTTGCAAAAAATACTCAGCAGGACGTGTTGATGGCTGATTTCGGCAAAGTTTTTGCCGCTAACGGGATTGTCGATCAGTTTTTTAACGCTAACCTCAAGGCATTTGTCGATACCGCAGCGGTGCAGTGGCAGGAGCTTAGTTCTGATAAGGCTTTAGGCTTATCGGCAGCCAGTATTCGCCAGTTTCAGATTGCATCGAAAATTCGTGACGCATTTTTTCCCGGCGGCGGCGCGGTGCCGCAAGTGCAATTCGAGTTAAAACCCTTGGCCTTGGACGACAAAGTCAGCACCTTCAGATTAAATGTCGAAGGCCAGGAGTTGGTTTACCGCCACGGTCCTGAGCAACTCACCAAGTTTCAGTGGCCCGGCACCAATAATAGTGCCGGGGTCAGAGTGGTGTTCGAAGGTTTGGACGGCAAACAAGTCAGCAAATCTAAGGAAGGGGCCTGGGCATTGTTCAGGATGTTCGACGAATTCAACATCCAACCCACTGGCCTGCCGGACCGCTTTAATTTGACCGTACAACTGGAAGGTTATACCGCGAAATTTGAGTTGCGCGCGGCCAGTGTCAATAATCCATTTGGCATCAGCGAATATCAAAGCTTTCGTTGTCCGGAGTCACTATGAGTTCTATGGATGGGTTGAGCGTCGGCTTTTTCGGAAAAGTGCCGGGCCTTGGCGATTTTGTCAGTCGGCGGCTGCCCAGGCACTTTATCGAGCCATGGGACCAGTGGTTACAGGCGTCGATGCGTTCCAGTCAGGAAACATTAGGAGAGAGTTGGTTATCCTTGTTTTTGGTTAGCCCGCTTTGGCGCTTTGCTTTGAGACCTGGTGTGTGCGGTGCGAGTGCTTGGGCCGGTGTCATGATGCCCAGTGTGGATAGGGTCGGTCGCTATTATCCGTTGACGTTGGCGCAAGCCGTCAGTGCGGAGTCTTTGTTGTCATTGTTTTCGCCGGAATCGGCATGGTTTGCACAATTGGAAGACGCTGCGCTATCGGTGTTGAACGACTCCTGCGATCTGGATCAGTTTGATAAGGGGCTGATGGAAATCGGTTCTGCTGACAGCCTGACACCGCAGTATTTTCAAGCTGATTCTAGCGGCGGATTAACGGCATCCAACGGCAAGCTCGCATTTCGTTTCGATTTGGAGGGCCTGGATCAGACGGATGTAGTGTTTCCGCACTTGAGTCAGCGTTTGTTGGATTGCTTTATGCCGGGTTACAGCATTTGGGCAAGTGAAGGCGGCCAGTCGAATCGCCCCAATCTGCTGATTTGCGAAGGCTTGCCGCCTATCGATGCTTACGCGAGTTTTTTGCAGGGTATGCCGCAGGCTGGCAGATCTTGGCAGGTGCAGAGCTATCGCCAAGACCAAAGCGTCAAAAAAATCGAGAGAGAGCCGAGCGCCTCTGCGGTAGGCGCAACGGCGAGCCAGGACATAACGCTTCCGAACTCGACAAAGTGGGCTTCCTACGGGGTTACGGTGGTCGGCAATAAGCGTAAGCACAATGAGGATGCTTTGCTCGATTGCCCGTCACTGGGGCTGTGGGTGGTTGCTGATGGCATGGGGGGGCATCAATCCGGCGATGTTGCCAGCCGCTTGGTGGTGGATTCTTTATCGACCTTGGAATTTACCGAAAACCTGGATAATCAGGTCGAAGCCGTTTCCCGCAAATTACATAAGATTAACGACGATTTATGCCGTTTTGCTTCGGGCATTCAGCAAGGCAGTATTGTCGGAACCACGGTAGTCGCCTTGCTGGCCAAGGGTGACCAGTGCGCCGCCATTTGGGCGGGAGATAGCCGTTTATACCAATTACGCCAAGGCGAGTTTACGCAGATTACCCGCGACCATACCTTGATCGACGAATTGATGGATTCCGGTGTGATGACCCGGGAAGTGGCGGCCCAGCAAGTGGGAGCGAATGTGATTACCCGCGCGGTGGGTGGGCAATTGACGCTGGCGTTGGATGTGCTGCGCTTTCAGGCTGCCGGCGGTGATCGTTATCTGCTCTGTAGCGACGGCTTGGATAAAGAATTATCGGAAGCCGAAATTGCGGAATTGATGGGCTCAGGCAGTTGCCAGTCGGCCGCCGAAGCCCTGATTAACCAAGCCTTGAGCAGAAGCGGTCGAGATAATATTACCGTGTTAGTCGCCGAATTTAGTGGTTAAGCCGAAATCAGGATGTCTTAGGTCTCGGTATCTTTTGGAAGAAATACGCTTCAACAATCTTATAAGCGCGTAGATTCTCAGATGGACGGCTGTGGTCGGTAGTGTCTTTGGGGAATGGCTGTCAACGTGCGCTTAGTACAGATAGACCCAAGATGTGAAGCAGCCGATGTGAGCATTCGGCGACGCTAGAACGCGAGAGGCTTTTGCACCACGAAACAATGGACGGATTTTTTGAATGGAAAACGGTATTTCCCCTCGCGGTAGCCAGGCACCGCAAGTACCGAATATCGTATCCGTTACGAAATATCGTGCCGACTTGGCGCTGCAATGGTGTGTGCATGTTGTGATTTAGCACGCCGTTTGAATTTTTAATTATGTTATATCAATGTCTTACGGTTTTGTAGGCGTAGGGTTCATGAGTTGGCATGTTAAATGATCCCGATGCCTTATCTATTGATGAGCAAATGCAACTTGATAGGTATAAGATTCCGCGACATTTAGGGTTTTTTAGTTTAAAGCGTGACATGAAAAACCGACTAGACTAATGCGAATTGGTTTTGGGCTTAATACAGGCGTAACAAGTCCGGGGCACTATAGAATTGGGTCGATTGTAAGAAACGGGGCGCAAGGCACAAGGTTTCGTTACCGCTTTTCAATCGGTTGATGTTAACAATTGGATTACCATAGAGGCTTAAAAATGGCGGATTTGTCCGGATTACTAGAACCTGTTTCGGCGGAGCAGCCTTGTGGTGATAACCTTGAGTATGACAATGCCAGGGTGGCATTGGACACCAATATCTTAGGGACCCCGGAAAATCAGTTTTCTGGCGAGAAGGCGTTGCCGCCTAACTGGCGCGAGGTCTACAAGGAGGCTTTGGCGTTATTGCAGCGTTCCAAGGATTTGCAAGTCATTTTGTACTTGATCCGGACACTGATCAATGTTGAAGGTTGGAGAGGTTTTCGCGATGGACTGAGCTTTCTGGAAGAGTCCTTGACCCGTTATTGGGATTCCATACACCCTCAACTCGATCCCGACGACGGCATGGATCCGACGTCGCGAATCAATATTTTGGAAGAGCTTGCCAGCTTCGACCTGATAATCAGGCCTCTTAGTTTGGCGGTGCTGGTCGAGTCGAAAGCCATCGGCAGGTTTTGTTTGCGTGACATTCAGTACGCAACCGACCGGCTGGAAGTGCCCAAGGGCCTGGCAAAGCCAGACAACGGCGCCATCAATGCGGCTTTTCTGGATATGGATGACGCGGCGTTAGCTGATAATTATCAGGCCTTGGTCGACAGTATCAAGATCGTCGAGCGGATCGATGCTTTCGTCAACGAAAAAGTCGGAGCCAGCCAAGGCGCGGTATTGACGCCGTTGAAAGCTTTACTGAAGGAAGTCAGGGATGATTTCGATCATTACGCGGGGTCGCGGTTGTCCAGCGACGCCGAGACTGAGGCAAGCGACGATGGCAGCAGCGCTGAGGCGGGTGATGAGGTAAAGCCCGTTAAATCCAAAGCGGTGAGCGGCGCCATTGAGTCGCGCCAAGATGTGGTGAGAACGTTGGATGCGCTTTGTAAATATTATGCGGACTACGAGCCGTCTAGCCCCGTGCCCATTTTGTTGCGTCGGGCCAAGCATCTGGCAACTGCAGATTTCTTGGAAATCGTCCAAAACTTAATGCCGGATGCGCTTTCCCAAATAAGTGCGATAAAGGGTCCCGACCCAAGTTAGAAACTGATTTTTGGTAGTCCTTCTTAATGTCAAGCGGAGAATACAATGGCTGAAAGTAGTCAGAAGTTTATACAACGAAACCGGGCACCCCGGGTACAGATTGAATACGATGTTGAACTCTACGGTTCCGAAAAAAAGGTGCAGTTGCCGTTCGTGATGGGCGTCATGTCGGATTTGTCGGGTAAACCAGCCGAACCTTTAGCACCAGTGGCGGATCGCAAATTGTTGGAAATCGATGTCGACAATTTCAATGATCGATTGAAATCGATGAAACCACGGGTCGCATTCCAAGTTCCCAATACCTTGACCGGCGAAGGTAATTTGAATGTCGATATCACCTTTGAAAGTATGGATGACTTTTCTCCCGCAGCGGTTGCCAAAAAAGTGGCGGGCTTGGATAAAGTCTTGGAAGCCAGAACCCAGTTGTCCAACTTGATTACCTATATGGACGGTAAAACCGGCGCGGAGGAATTAATCGCGAAGTTAGTTAACGACCCCGCGTTGCTACAAACCTTGGCGGCGTCAGCGAAACCGGCGGAAGCAGGCGGTGATGCCGCTGAAGGAAAAGGGGAGTAAGCCATGGCCGAATTAGAAACCCAAGGCGGACAAGGCGCAACACAAACCCTGGAGTTGGACGATTTTTCCGCATTATTGTCCAAGGAGTTCAAACCAGGCACCGAGGCAGCCAATCAGGTCAATACCGCAGTAACAACGCTGGCGCAATATGCGTTGCAGGATGTTTCCAAAGTATCCGACGATGCCATAAAAACGATCCAGTCGATTATCGCCAGCCTGGATCAGAAAATCACCGAACAATTAAATCTCGTCATACACCATCCCGATTTTCAAAAACTGGAAGGTGCCTGGCGCGGCTTGCATTACTTGGTCAACAACACCGAAACCGACGAAATGTTGAAAATTCGCGTGTTGAATATCACCAAAAACGAGTTGGGTAAAACCCTGAAAAAATTCAAAGGTACCGCCTGGGACCAAAGCCCGCTGTTCAAAAAACTGTACGAAGAAGAATACGGCACCTTTGGCGGCGAACCCTTCGGTTGCTTGGTGGGCGACTACCATTTCGATCACAGTCCGCAAGATGTGGAATTGTTGGGCGAGATGGCAAAAATCAGTGCCTCCGCGCATACCCCGTTCATTTCCGGCGTGGCGCCATCGGTGCTGCAAATGGAAAGTTGGTCCGAATTGGCCAATCCGCGTGATTTGACCAAAATTTTTCAAACGCCGGAATACGCGGCTTGGCGCTCGTTGCGCGAGTCCGAAGATTCCCGTTACCTCGGTTTGGCTATGCCGCGCTTCCTGAGCCGTTTACCTTATGGCTCGAAAACCGATCCGGTCGAAGAGTTTGATTTCGAGGAAGACACCTCGGGCGCTGATAGCAGTAAATATACGTGGTCTAACGCTGCTTACGCGATGGCAGTCAACATCAATCGCTCGTTCAAATATTACGGTTGGTGTTCGCAGATTCGCGGTATTGAATCCGGTGGCGCAGTGGAAGGATTACCGGTGCATTCGTTTCCGACCGACGAAGGCGGCGTCGACATGAAGTGCCCGACCGAGATCGCCATTACCGACCGCCGTGAAGCGGAATTGGCCAAAAGCGGTTTCATGCCCTTGTTGCACAAAAAAAATACCGATTTCGCCGCATTCATCGGCGCGCAATCGCTGCAAAAACCTGCGGAATACACCGATCCGGATGCCACCGCCAACGCCAACTTGGCTGCGCGCCTGCCGTATTTGTTTGCTACCTGCCGGTTTGCGCACTATCTGAAATGCATCGTTCGAGACAAAATCGGATCGTTCAAGGAGCGCCAAGACATGCAGGCGTGGTTGAACACCTGGATCAGCCAATACGTGTTGACCAATCCAGCAGTGGCCACCGAAAAAGACAAAGCGCGTCGGCCATTGGCCGGTGCGGAAGTGGTGGTCGAGGAAGTCGAGGGTAATCCTGGATATTATCAATCTAAGTTTTTCCTTAGACCGCACTATCAGTTGGAAGGGTTGACGGTTTCCTTGCGACTGACATCTAAATTACCGTCGCAAAAAGGTTAAGTCCTATTCGTTGAATAAGGCTAGGAAGTACGCTATTTGCCGGGGCAGCAATACGAAATTCCCGGCAGTGGCGGTTAGTCGTTTTATATCCCGGCTTGCCGGAGCTGTAAATCTGTGGGTGGATGCCCGTTTGTATTTTTATCACTAACTTCGAAAGGAGAGCACTATGATCTTATTAAAATTCGCGACCGAAATTAAAGGCGATAGCACCGTAGCCAGCCATACGGACTGGATTACCGTAGACAGTTTGCAAATGGGCGTAGGTCGTGCCATTTCGACCAGCGGCGTCGGCAAAGACCGCGATACCAGCAATCCTTCGTTTTCCGAAGTCACCCTGACTAAAAGCATGGACATCGCGTCCGTCGACCTGTGGATGCAGTCCATCTGCGGCAAAAGCTTGGGTACAGCAACATTCCATTTCATCCAAACCGGCGGCGCGGATGCCAAGGGTCAAGTGTATCTGGAAATCGAACTGGCCGACGCTATCATCAGCGGCTACAGCCAATCCAGCGGCGGTGACCGCCCTCACGAGAGCATATCCATCAACTTCAACGAAGTTAAAATGAAGTACAACACTTTCGGCGAAGGCGAAGCACCAGCCGCCGGCGCATTCAAAGGTTGGAACTTGATGAAAAACGAAACCGTGTAATCGCCGACCCCGGTGGAACCAACACCACTGGGGTTATTTTTGCACTCATCGGAGAATCGTATGCAGGACGTTTCACGTCTTATCGCCGAAGGCGAGCTGGATGCGGCATTGCAGCAAACCCAGCAGTACATCAGGCAAAATCCGGCCGATCCTAAATCGCGGATCCTGCTGTTTCAGCTGTATTGCGTGCAGGGCCTGTGGGATAAGGCGCTAAATCAACTTAATGTGTTGCGCGACTTGGATGCCTCCACCTTGTTGATGGTTAGTACCTACGAACAAGTTTTACTCTGTGAAGCCTTACGTAAGGACGTGTTTGCCGCACGCAAAACGCCGCTGATTTTTGGCGAGCCGCCAGCATGGCTGGCTTTACTGTTAGAAGCGCTAATACGGGAAAACAGCGGCGATTTTCAGCAGGCCGTGGCATTACGAACTGATGCCTTACAGCAGGCGCCGGCTACCGCTGGAGCGTTGGACGGTACGCCGTTTGAATGGCTAGCAGACGCTGATAGCCGTTTGGGACCGGTGTTGGAGGCCGTCGTCAATGGCCGCTACTACTGGGTGCCGTTTATGCAGATCAGCAAGATACAGCTGGAAAAACCCACCGATTTACGCGATTTGGTATGGATACCGGCGCAATTTACCTGGATCAATGGCGGCGAAGCCAGCGGCTTGATACCTTGCCGTTATCCGGGTTCGGAAGCCGACTCGGACGCTCGCATCCGCCTGTCCCGTTTAACCGAATGGAATGAAGTCGCAGACGGTTTAATGCATGGCAAGGGACAGCGCCTATTGGCTACCGACGTCGACGATTACGCGCTGTTAGATGTCCGTACTATTGAATTCAATGCGCCGGCAGGGCTGGAATAATGGCCGATTTACTGCACGCGGAACGTCTCCAACCGTCCTTGCTGGATCGGTTGACCGACGAAGCTCCCGATAAACGCGCGGAAACCCGCGAGCAACGTGTCATGTCTCTGCGCCAGTTGCGGCAAAGCGTATTGCGCGATTTAAGCTGGCTGCTGAATACCGCAGCGTTCGAGAGCATGGTCAATTTGACCGACTATCCGTTTGTGGCTCGTTCCGTATTGAATTACGGGACACCGGTCTTGTCCGGCGTATCGCTGACCGGGATTGACGTTAAAAAGATCGAACGCAAAGTTAGACAGGCAATTAACGATTTCGAGCCGAGAATCTTGGCGGACTCGCTGTCGGTAGAATTGGCAAAAGCCGATGATCAAATGAATCACAAGGCGCTGTCGTTTCGTATCGAAGGCGATTTGTGGGCGCAGCCGTTGCCGATACATTTATACATTCGCAGCGATCTGGATCTGGAAACCGGCGAAATCAGCGTCAAGGAACTGGACGGTTAACCATGGATCCCCGGCTGCTTAAATACTATAACCGCGAGTTGCAATACGTCCGTGAAGTAGGCGCGGAGTTTGCCGCAGAGTTTCCGAAAATAGCCAATCGCTTGGGTTTGGATACTTTCGAATGTTCCGACCCGTACGTAGAGCGCTTATTCGAAGGCTTCGCTTTTATGGCGGCTCGAGTGCAATTGAAGGTCGATTCCGAGTTTCCCAGCTTTACCCAGCAATTATTGCAGATTATCTATCCGCACTATTTGTCGGCTACGCCATCAATGACGGTGGTGGAGATGAAACCCGATTTTGCCGAAGCGGCTCTGGCAGACGGGATCACGATAGCCAAGGATACCGTGTTGCGCAGCCAGATCGCCAGAGGCGAACAAACCGCCTGCGAGTACCGTACTGCGCAAGACTTGCAACTGTTACCGTTGCAGATAGGCCAAATTGAATATCTGCCGAGTCTGGCTGCCGTGTCCAGTCGCGGCTTGACGGCCAAACATTTTCGCGGACCGGTCAAAGCGGCCTTACGTATCGTCTTGAATAGTGTGGGCGGTTTAAAGTTCAACGAAATTGCCCTGGACCGGCTGCCGTTGTTTCTGCGCGGTGTCGGCAATATCCCGTATCGCTTGTACGAACAACTGTTGGCAAATGTAAGCGGCATCGTCGGCAGTTTCCATAACGGGGTCTCGACGGAAATTCGCACGCTGTCTGCTGGGGGGGTACGCGGTCTGGGGTTCGAACCGGACGAGGCTTTACTCAGACAGACGCCGCGCTCGTTCGACGGTTATCGAATATTGCAGGAATATTTCGCATTCCCGGACCGTTACCTGTTTGTCGAACTCGGTGGACTGGGAGAGCTAGCAAGTAACTGTGACAGTGAACAGATTGAGTTGTTCGTGCTGTTCGACCGCAGCGAACCGCAACTGATTAATGTGTTGGATCAGAACAATTTGGCCTTGTTCTGCGTGCCGGCTATCAATTTGTTCCCTAAACGTGCCGACCGGATCCATATCGACCAGCGGCAGTCTGAATATCACATCGTGGTGGATCGCAGTAGGCCAATGGATTATGAAGTGCATAGCGTCAATGAAGCCACCGGTTTCGGTGCCGATCAGGAGAGCGAACAGGCCTTTCTGCCTTTTTACGGCTCTAAAGCGTCCTACCAGCACGCCGGGGAAACTGCGTTTTTCAGCTTACGGCGAGTGAATCGCGTGCTGTCGTCAAATCAACGTCGCAAGGGAGTGCGTTCCAGTTATATCGGCAGCGAAGTTTTTGTGTCCTTGGTCGATGCGGCCCAGGCGCCGTATTCCGGCAAGTTGGCGCAATTGGGGCTGGATACCTTATGTACCAATCGTGATTTGCCGCTGGTGATGCCGGTAGGCCAAGGTGATACCGATTTTACCTTGCAAGTTAGTGCGCCGGTGAAATCGGTGCGTTGTATCGCCGGCCCGACCCGGCCGCTGCCGGCTGCGTATGAGGCGGATACCGTGTGGCGCCTGATCAATCATTTGTCGCTGAACTATCTGTCGCTGCTGGATACCGATGCCAAGAGCGGTGCGGCGGCATTGCGTGAATTGTTGGGCCTGTATGCCGACCAGCGCGAACCGGCCATCAAGAAACAGGTTGAGGGCGTGCTTTCCGTGGCTTCAAAAAATGTGGTCAGACGCATCGATGCAAAGGGGCCGATGGTGTTTGGGCGCGGCTTGGAAATTACCGTCATGCTGGACGAGTCGGCGTTTGAAGGTGGCGGCTATTTTCTGCTGGCAACGGTATTGGAGCGGTTTTTCGCTCGGTATGTATCGATCAATTCTTTCGTCGAGACGGTGATACGTACCAGCGACCGCGGTGAAGTGGCGCGTTGGCCTGCGAGGATGGGATGTCGCCACACGATTTAATCGGTGAATTGACGAAGGATGCGTCGCGCTTCGATTTTTTCGAGGCGGTGCGTTTAATCGAATGTCTGAATAGCGATAAGCCTCGTTTCGGGACCAGTGTAAAAGCGGCTGACGATGCCGTGCGTTTTTCCCAGGAGCCGGAACTGGAATTTCCCGCTACCGCTGTAGATTACTATTCGCCGGGCGGGACGGGGCTGGGTAAACCGAGATTGGCGGTGAATTTTATGGGTTTGTTCGGTCCCAACGGCCCGCTGCCGCTGCATTTGACCGAGTATGCCCGAGAGCGGCAGCGCCACCATCACGATCCGACCTTCGCCCGTTTTGCCGATGTCTTTCATCATCGCATGATTAGTTTGTTTTACCGGGCCTGGGCCAATGCCCGCCCGGAAGTGCATTACGACCGGCCGGATACAGACCGCTTTGGTTTTTACGTGGGAGCCATGCTGGGTATTTCCGGGGCGCCGTTTCAGAACCGGGACGCACTGACCGACCGAGGCAAATTGTTTTATGCCGGGCATTTTGCCGCGCAGACCAAACATCCAGGGGGTTTACAGGCCATTGTCTCGGATATTTTTAAAGTGCCGGTCCGCGTCGCCGAATTTGTTGGCGAATGGATGGACATTCAACCCCGTGAGCAAACTCGTTTGGGCTGGAGCAAAGACACCTGTTCTCTGGGGAGCTCTGTTGTGATCGGCGCTAGCGTTTGGGGTTGCCAGCATAAGTTTCGTGTCGTTATCGGGCCGTTGCGCCGTAGCCTATATTTGGCCTTGCTGCCGGGCGGGGCGTTATTGCCCAAGTTGGTGGCCATCGTCCGCAATTATGTCGGCGACGAAATGGTCTGGGACGCACAATTGATTTTGGAAAAAGCCGAAGTACCGGAAGAGCTGGCCTTAGGAAAACCCGAAACGACCGGCGCGAATAGTATGAACGGCGATGCGCAATTGGGTTGGAGTACTTGGTTGGGACCGCGCCGCGGTGCAGGCGATGCCGATGATTTAACGCTTAATCCGTTTATACAGGCTGATGCTGCCTGCTGAACCACACTTAAACTTTAGCGAGGAATAAACACCATGGCGGAAATTAGCCGAGTCAAGTTGTTTGGGAAATTGAACAAGGTTTGTTACAAAGCCGTCGAGGGTGCGACGGTGTTTTGCAAACTAAGAGGCAACCCCTATGTCGAGTTGGTGCATTGGTTAAGCCAACTGCTACAACTGCAAGACTCCGATTTGCACCGCTTGGTGAAGCATTACGGTTTGGATGCCTCGGTGATTGCCAAGGACGTGACTAACGCGCTGGACCGCTTGCCGCGCGGTTCTACGGCTATTTCCGATTTTTCGCCGCATATCGAGGATAGTGTCGAACGCGGCTGGGTCTTCGGCACATTGTTGTTCGGTGAGTCTCAGGTGCGCAGCGGCCATTTATTGGTCGGTATGTTGAAAACCAAATCCTTGCGCAACGAGTTGCTGGGAATTTCCAAAGAGTTCGAAAAACTCAAACCGGATACGGTTTCCGACGAGTTGCCGAAGATTGTGTCCGGTTCACCGGAAGACGGATTGGTTGCCAATGATGGTTCGCTGGTTGGCGCTACGCCCGGCGAAGCCAGCGGTGCGATTGCACCGGCAGCGATGGGCAAGCAGGAGGCGCTGAAACAATTTACCGTTGACCTGACCGAGCAGGCGCGTAACGGCAAAATAGATCCTATCGTGGGCCGTGAGGAAGAGATTCGGCAGGTCATCGATATTCTGATGCGCCGCCGGCAGAACAATCCGATTCTGACCGGCGAGGCCGGTGTCGGCAAAACGGCGGTAGTTGAGGGTTTTGCTTTGAAAATTGTCGCCGGCGACGTGCCCCCTTCATTACGCGATGTGAGCTTGCGGACCTTGGATGTTGGCTTGTTACAGGCCGGTGCCAGTATGAAAGGCGAATTCGAAAACCGCCTGCGGCAAGTCATCGAAGAAGTGCAAGCCTCGCCAAAACCCATCATTCTGTTTATCGACGAAGCCCATACCTTGGTGGGTGCGGGCGGCGCGGCAGGTACCGGCGATGCCGCCAATCTATTAAAACCGGCGCTGGCACGCGGCCAATTGCGCACCGTCGCGGCCACTACCTGGGCGGAATACAAAAAACATATCGAAAAAGACCCGGCCTTGACCCGACGTTTTCAGGTCGTGCAAGTGCTGGAGCCGAGCGAAGCAAAAGCCATCGGCATGATGCGCGGCGTGGTCTCGGTGCAGGAAAAACATCACCAGGTGTTGATTCTGGATGAAGCGCTGGAAGCGGCCGTCAAATTATCCCATCGCTATATCCCGGCCCGGCAATTACCAGATAAGGCTGTCAGCTTATTAGACACCGCCTGTGCCCGGGTCGGCATCAGCCAACACGCGGTGCCCGCCGAAGTGGACGACTGCCGTAAACGCATAGAAGCCTTGGAAACTGAGTTGGCGATTATCGGCCGGGAAAAAGCCGTCGGTGTCGAAGTGGCTGCGCGGGAGCAAGTAGCTAACGAAAAATTGGCTGCCGAACAGGAGCGGCTGGCTGGTTTGGAAGAGCGTTGGAATGCCGAGAAGGAATTGGTCGGCAAGATTTTGGAATTGCGCGGCAAACTCAGATCGGCTGGACACGCTGTCGATACAGCCGAACCGGCGGAAGGCGATACTGGTAGCGAAGCCAACGATCGCGACGCCTGGCTGACCGAATTGAAAGCCTTGCAGGCTCAACTCCACGCACAACAAGGCGAGTCGCCGCTAATTTTGCCAACCGTCGATCAGCAGGCTGTAGGCGCTGTTGTGCAAGATTGGACCGGCATTCCGGTTGGCCGGATGGTCAAAAATGAAATCGAAACGGTACTGAAGCTGCCGGATTTGCTGGAGCAGCGCATCATCGGCCAACGCCACGCACTGGAGATGATAGCCAAGCGCATCCAGACCTCGCGCGCAGGCCTGGATAATCCGAACAAGCCCATCGGCGTATTCATGCTGGCCGGTACTTCCGGTGTGGGTAAGACAGAAACCGCGTTGGCGCTAGCCGAAACCTTATATGGCGGCGAGCAAAACGTCATCACCATCAACATGAGCGAATACCAGGAAGCGCATACCGTTTCCACCCTGAAAGGCGCGCCTCCGGGCTATGTCGGTTACGGCGAAGGCGGCGTGTTGACTGAAGCGGTAAGGCGCCGCCCCTACAGCGTGGTATTGCTGGACGAAGTGGAAAAAGCCCACCCCGATGTGCACGAGATATTCTTCCAGGTGTTCGACAAAGGCTGGATGGAAGACGGCGAAGGCCGGGTTATCGATTTCAAAAATACCTTGATTTTGTTGACCACCAACGCCGGCACAGACCTGATTGCCAACTTGTGCAAAGACCCGGATTTAATGCCGGAGCCGGAAGGCATTGCCAAAGCTTTGCGGGAACCGTTGTTAAAAGTATTTCCGCCAGCCTTGCTTGGACGTTTAGTCGTTATTCCTTACTACCCTCTCAACGACGAAATGATAGGCGCAATCGCCCGGTTGCAATTGGGCCGAATCAAAAAGCGCGTCGAAGAATCGCACAAAGTCCCGTTCAGTTACGACGACGAAGTCATCAAACTGATTGCCAGCCGTTGTACTGAATTGGAAAGCGGCGGGCGGATGATAGACGCGATCTTGACCAATACCGTGTTGCCGAAGATTAGCGAGGAGTTCTTGACCCGAATGATGGAGGGTACGCCTATCCAAAGAGTGCATGTGAAGGTTGAGGACGGTGAGTTTGGGTATGGGTTTTCCTGACACCTTAAGTTGGTCTGATGCTCCACTCGGGGCCATAGATGACAAAGTTTAAGGGGCTCGTTGTAGTTTTCCGAATGTTCAATTTTAAGTAGAGGATAAAATCATGGCGGTCAGTAAGAGCATTGCGGAAGCGGCGGTGAGCGGTATTAATATGGATGTGGCGTCCGCTTTGGCAGGTTATTTCGCAGGTCATAAAGACGGCAAACATCGTTCTAAGACTTTGGCGATGGCTCATAAAACTGGAGCTGCACGAGTTACGTTTTTTCAAAAAAAAGTAACTCGTTCAGTTAAGACAGGGGAAAAGGAAGAGGTTGTTATAAAGAAGGGGTGGCATGGCACTTCCACCGAGGAGATTGTCAAGGTGCCTATTATGACTCCGCAGATTTTTTGGGAGGATCAGAAAGAGGAAGACGAGCAGCAACTTGTATCGTTAGCGCTTAAAAGTTCGCCGTCGCCGACCTACTATAAGCATGTTACGTATCCTGATAGCAGGTTTCATTTCGTAAGTCCGTTACCCAGTTTTGTTAAGGCTTATGAAGTGATACTAGGAAATGGGGGGAGTAAATCTATTGCCGAATTAGACAGGCTTAGCATAGTAATTATTGTCGGTCAGGGGACGAATCATCGGATAGTAACTGTGATGGCTGAGTCGTCGGTTGATGTTGCGAATTGGCAAAAACTTGTTTGAAATTTAACTATCGCTTTTTAGATTAGGTTCGAATACTCGGTTGCGAGTTGGTTATTTGATTGTATTTTCATGCCTAAAGAGTGGTTGCTGGTGAATTAATACGGGCTGTCGGAAAACAGAGTAAAAGTTTGTTTAGAGAGTCTGGAGTGAAATCAATTTTTACAAGAAAATATAGGCCATAAAAAATTGATTTTAAATGCGCGTTTAAAGTTGATATGAAGAATTGATTTGATGATGGTTTGGCTTGTTTTTTGGGTATTTAATAATACGGAAGAGTGATTTTTGAATTATTTAGATGGGCTATTTTTTACGGCGTATTTGTTTGGTAAGTGGTTGAAAGACTATTTGTTAAAAGTAAGTTAGGATGCAAAATATGTGCAATTCCGAGTATTGGCTCAGGGTGTAGGGAAGCAGGCAGCATTAAAATTAGATGGGTCAATTGGCAGGCTGGTAACGCTAGACCCAAAATCGAGATTAGTGTCGGTTAATAACCTAGCACCGGGGGGCTCAAACTCAGGTGAGCTATTTGGACGACTTGTTAATTTATAGTCGAATAGAGCGCGTTGATATTGTGTGAAAAATCTGCTTTAGGTTCCAGTGTCTGACACATCGGATGCCTATCCGTTGCTCAGTCCTTGTCGCTGGGTTTGTTACAAATGATTGAAGCTTTTAGATCATTAAACTATTTGCTCAATAAAAAATAGGGGAGTTGAAAATGAAATATTTTATGACAGGGCATGGTGGTTGGACTGTGTCGGATGGATACTTTGATCTGCCAAAAGGAACAACCGTTAAGTTTTATACTGAGAATGCAAAGCTCATGCTTTCGAGCGATGTTTATAAAATTGTCAATGGAACCTTTAAAGGTAGCCCAACAAACATCGTAGGTGAGTATCGTAGCTGCCAGAATATGACGCTGTATCCCGATGATGCAGAATATATCGGACCAACTGATGCTGCGTTGGCTCAGAATCCGGATTCTGCCAATTGCAGAGTCTATCGAGTTACCGCAGCGAAGAAACTCAAGGATATTGTTAAGGACTTGGCTGGACATGAAATTATCTGGTGTTGCTGTCGAGACCTAAGCCTACGCGCCAGTGCAACTCAAGTTTACGACCCCAAGCTAAAGCAATTTGTCCCAGGTGTTGGCTCGAATTTGGCGACAAAATCTGGGATTAACGCCGGTGTCGAATTGGATACGGGGAAGTTCCTAAATTTCAATAAGGCTACGTGGAATTGGGATTAAATTTGTAAATAGAGATAGCGGTAACGCTTGCAGCGTATATAAAGACACAATTCTGGGGAATGTATTTTCGTAATTGTGGCCTGCGCCGTCCATATTTAGTTATCCAGGTCATTATCACTCTATGCAAGAAAACCGTAAGAATCCAAGATTCCCGCTTATCGGGAGTAATGGCTAAGGGGTTCTAAGAACTGAAGGTCCGAGTAGTGAAACGTATTCTAGGAGTCATTCCTTAGAATACGTTAACGCTATTCTGAGCTACGATAGCTTTCGCCTATTTTGACAATTTAAAAAAGTCTGGGGTACTTCACAATGATAATCTCTGTAAGTAAAGATGACACATTTAAATTCAGTCAATGATTTGCGGGAATATATTAAGGGGCTGGGGGAGTTTCGGGCTCGGCCTATTGTTGCCGGACAGCATCCGACTTTGTATTTGGATCAAAGTCAAGGAGCTATGATTGAAGGTATACGAGAAAAAGATTATCTTTTTTCGCCGTGCAAAAACTGGGTGGAACCGCATGAACAAATGGGGCTTTCATTTTCGGCTGGATGGAATCATTTAAAAGATCAGATCAAATTAAAACGTAAATGGAATAAAGATAAGCCAATTGATATTAATTGGTTATTGGCGAGCTTTGAATTGCCGGCTGGGCTCAAGTTTGTACAAGATACTCGGGATAATCAGCACTATTTGTTAACAGTTACCGAGCGTATGACCATCGACGCCTTAGCGGCAAAACTATTGATGATTGCCGATAGAATGGCAGTATATCCGCATGTGGAAAGGTTCTTGAAATGATTGCCTACAAGTATCCTGAGGAAAAAGAAATACTCATGCACTATGCTCATAAACTACAAGCAAATGGCATCATCGAGATTATTGACAAAGGATATGTAAAAAACGCCCACGAGGCCAAACTGCTGACGGCGTTTTTCTGGCAGATGGTCGACGAGTCGGTTAAAGATGCTGAGCAAGGGTTTGATGCCGCTGGTCATCGCGATCTTCAAGCCTATGATGAGTACATCATGAACACACTAAGATCTTATCTGGTTAACGCCGGATATGAAAAAGAATGGAGTGACGATGATGAGTCTGCGTAGTGAGATAAACGGCATAATAAGCTGAACGGTTTTTCGATTTATATTTGAAAGGTGAACGGAAAGTGGGGAATACATGGCTGGCGCAGTGTCATTAACTAAAGTATCGATACCTAAAGCCTCGGCGATTTGCCAGGATATTCAACTGGATCAGCAAGCAACTGCAGGCCTACTTGCGGACCCTGCGCCGGTTGATTTTTTGAATAAATTGCTCGAACAGCAACTTTATCCCGATGCCGTGCGTTTTATGGCCAGAGCGTTACCCAAGCGCGAAGCGACCTGGTGGGCCTGCCTTTCTGCGCGCAGTGTGGTGAGCCCGCAAACACCCCCTGAAGTCGTTAAAGCGCTCGATGCTGCAGAGTTGTGGGTATTTAAGCCAACCGAGCCTAATCGCCGGGCCGCCAACGCTGCCGCTCACAGCGCATCCTTCGAAAACCCTGCCGCATGGGCAGCCATGGCCGCGTTTTGGAGTGATGGCAGTATGGCGCCGGAAGACGCACCATCGGTTCCTCCTGCGGATAATCTGACGGCCAAGGCGGTGGCCGGTGCGGTAATGTTGGCGGCGGTATTGACTCAGCCGGAAAAGGCCTATGAGAAATACCAATTTTTTATCGATCAGGCTATTGATATTGCCAACGGCGGTAACGGCCGACTTTGGCAGGCGGCTTAAGGAGATTGCGATGGGACAGCCGGCCGCACGATTAACAGATATGCATGTTTGCCCGATGTTTACGGGACCGGTCCCGCATGTCGGCGGACCGATCAGCGGCCCCGGTGCGCCGACCGTCATGATAGGCAATATGCCTGCGGCGCGCGCGACTGATATGTTGGTCTGTGTTGGGCCGCCAGATACCATCGCAAAAGGGTCGGCAACCGTGATGATAGCCAACATGCCGGCCGCCAGGATGGGTGATATGTGCGCCCATGGCGGCACCATTATTCTCGGTTACCCTACGGTACTGATCGGTGGCTGACGCCGGCTTTATCTCAAAATTATCGTTTTAGCGTTAGGATTTCACCATGCCACTTTCTCAAGAATCTCGCACCGCTTCGGTGGTGACAGCCGCCGGTGCGGATACCTTTGTGCTGTATCGGATGACTGGTAAAGAACAATTGAGCAGTTTGTTCGAGTACGAGTTGGAATTGCTGAGCGAGAACGGCGATATTGATCTGCAAACGGTCTTGGGCACCAGCATTACCGTCAAATTGCAACTGGATAACGGTGCGCTACGCCCGTTCAACGGCATTGTCACGCAGATTAACCAATTCGGTATGCTCGGCGACCTGTATTTCTACCGAGCTATTGTGCATCCGAAAGTTTGGTTACTGACGCAAGCCAGTAACTGTCGCGTTTTATCGCCGGCGCCGGCGACCAAAAATGTACCGGACATGGTCAAGGCTGTCCTCGCCGAGCATGGTTATACCGACGTAACGACAAAGTTTTCCACCACCTACCAGCCCCGCGATTTTTGCGTGCAGTATCGGGAGACCGACTTCAATTTTATTAGCCGGCTGCTCGAAGAAGAAGGTATCTACTATTACTTCACGCATACCGACAGCATTCATTCGCTGGTGTTGTGCGACGACATTACCAAGTTGGCGGCAGCGACACCGGCCACGGTCAAATACTACCCTGCCGCAAACCAGGGCGGGCGCGACGAGGAGCATTTTTATGAATGGCGGCTTGGACGGCAAATTCGTTCCGGCAGTTACCGCTTAAAGGATTTCGATTTCGAGGCGACAACCGCGCCTTTGGACAAAGTCAAAGATTTGCCTGGCGAACATGCTCAAGCCAGCAAAACCGTCTACGACTATCCGGGGGAGTTCAAAGTAGACAGCGAGGGTGAGCGATACTCACGCCTGCGCATGGAAGAGCTACGCGCGGAGCACGAGCAAACCGTTGCGCTCGGCAATGTGCGCACGCTGGCGGTAGGACAAAAATTCACCTTGTCGGAATTTCCGCGTGCCGATCAAAACCGTGAATATCTGACGGTATCCACCCAATTCCAGATCCAAAACAACGACTACGGTATCGCCGAAGCGGGCGGCATGGACGAGTTTCAATGTACCTATTCCGTTATTAGTACCGAATACGCCTACCGTCCGCCGCGGCGTACCCGTGTGCCGGTAGTGCAGGGTGTGCAAACCGCCATAGTCGTCGGCGGCAGCGGCGACGAAATCCTGACCGATCAATATGGCCGGGTTAAGGTGCAATTTCACTGGGATCGGCTTGGCACAAAAAATGAAAATAGCTCATTTTGGGTGCGGGTTGCGCAGATTTGGGCCGGCAATAACTGGGGGTCGATGTTTATTCCGCGCGTCGGCCAGGAAGTGATCGTCGATTTTCTGGAAGGCAATCCGGATAACCCCATCATCACCGGGCGCGTGTATAACGCCCAACAAATGCCGCCTTATAGCTTAGATGCCAACAAAACCCAAAGCGGGATTAAAACCCGCAGCACGCCAAATGGGGCCGCTGAAAATTTCAACGAAATTCGCTTCGAAGACAAGAAAGGTAGCGAAGAGCTCTACATGCACGCCGAGAAAAACTTTACGCGCATTGTTGAAAACAACGACGTGCAAAAAATCGGCTTTGAGAAAAAAGATGCCGGCGACCAAACCGTGGACATCTACAATCACCGCACCATCACGCTGGACCAAGGCAACGACAAATTGACGGTCAAGACCGGCAATCACACCGTGGAAATCGACAAAGGCAACGACAGTTTGACCGTCACCCAAGGGAACCGGACCGTCAAAGTCAACGCCGGCAGCATTTCCGAAGAAGCCGGGCAGTCCATAGAGCTTAAAGTGGGCTCCAACAGCATCAAAATCGACAATAGTGGCGTCACGATCAAAGGCATGACCGTTAAAATCCAGGCAGACACCCAGGCCGAATTGAAGGGCTTGCAGACCACGGTGAGTGGCGATGGCATGCTGACCCTTAAAGGCGGGATGGTGATGATCAACTGATGATCATTTTTCCGCCGCGCGAAACCAACCGGATAGAGTAAGGATAATGCTGGAATATTACAGGGATAAGGGACGCCGGGCCGGCGTCGAGCTGGGTCGCGACGACAATGCGTCCATCCAGACTACAGCGTGTGCCTGGATGGAGGTATAGATGGCCGGATGGAAAGATCCCAGGCCAACGGGCTCCGAGATCCGGCCGCGCAACATCGATGCCGGCACGACGATCCGCGATGCTACGCCACGGCCGACACCCATAGGCGTATTACCCGGCCAACCGGCCAAGGCAGCACCGCGCATAGTAGCGACTCGTAGCGGTTTACCGACATTAAAGCCGGGCTCGCAAGGTGCCGAGGTTCGGCAGTTGCAAGGCTTACTTAACGCCTGTATTAGTCCATCGCCAAACTTGGTCCTTGATGGGCGGTTTGCTCAGGCTACCGCGAATGCCGTGCGCCAGTATCAACAAAGTGTCGGCATTAACGCGGACGGTATCGTCGGTAAAGACACCTGGTTTTATCTGCTGAAGGGTGATAAAGCGAAAGTCGCAGCGCCGATGCCTCCACCGCCACCCGCAACTGCCAGTACTAGCGCGGTCCAATCGGCTCCCGCACCTAATATGCCTATGCCGATACCGGTGGAAACGGTGGGGAGCTGGACGCTGGAGCGCAAATTTTCCGAAGCCTTGCGTTTAACCGCACCCAAACTGCCCGGCAGTATGCGCCGCGAGTTTGAGGCGCTGCTCAGTCCGGAAAGCTTGGCGATCATGGCCGCAACATTGGTTATTTGGGCTGGCGCCCACGTGTTTGGCGTTGGCGAAATCGTCGATATTCTGATGCTGGTCGGCGGCATCCTGATGTTCGGGCTCGCGGTATTCGGCGTCGCCCGCGACCTGGGCGAATTTTTGGCGATCACCGCCACTGCCGGAAGCGAACAAGATCTAGACGAAGCTGCCACGCATCTGGCGGAAGCCATCGCGGTGATCGGTGTTGCGGCCTTCGTCGCGCTGTTGGCAAAAGTGCGTTCTTTACGCGGAAAAAAAGGTTTGGCCCGCGAATCGGGAGCCGCCTCGGAAGCAGTAACGCCATCGCAAGCAACCGGCAAATCGGCATCCGGTAAAGCGCCGGCTCGCGCGGGTGCGGCGGCGGAGGGAGAAGCTGCAGGTCCCGCAACTTCCAGTAAACCCGCCGAACCGGTTGGCAGCCAATGCGTCACTAAAGGCTGCCCAATCAGCATGGTGACCGGCGAGGAAATGCTGGAAAAGGTGGATTTTACCTGGGACGGACCGCTGCCTTTGGAATGGCGGCGTTTCTATCGAAGCGGCCAGTCCGACATCGACCGGCAACTGGGTTACGGGTGGCTGACGCCGCTGGACGAATGGCTGGAGATCGGCGAGGCCGTCACCTTTTGTAATGCCGACGGCCAGCGTGTCGAATTGCCGTTACCGAAGCCGGGCGCTCATAGCATTAATATATCCGAACAACTGCGCTTGTATCGGGAAAACGGCCAGTATCGCATCGTCGATCCTAGCGGCTTAGCAAGAACCTTCACCGGTCGGTCTGGCCGTTGCCCTCTGCGGGCCTGGCACAACAGCCAGGGCCAAAGCCTGTATTTTCACCGCGACGCCAACGGCGACGTCGAGCGCATCTCCGCCAGTTGGAATAAGCATTTACTGCTGGAACGGCAAGGCCGGCGCGTCGTCGCCATTCGTCCCGGCAAGCGCAGCGGAAACGGATTCGAAGCGGCCGGCCAGCCGCTGGTAAATTATCTTTATAGCGAAGAAGGCGATTTAATCGGTGCTCGCGACCGGCTCGATCAAGGCGAAACCTACGCCTACCGCAATCATGTCGTCGCCCGCCGCACCCTGGCCAGCGGCTTTAACTTTTATTTCGAATGGGATCAAGACACGCCGCAAGGCAAATGCTTGCACAACTGGGGCGATAACGGCGTTTACGACTACCGCTTCGAATGGTTGCCGGACGGCGTCAGTCATGCCATCGACTCGCGCGGCGGCGTCGCGATTTATCGGCACGATCCGCAAGGCCTGTTGCTTTCCGAGCGTAGCCCGGAAGGTCGGGAAACCCGCCACAGTTACAATGCCGATAACCAACTGGCGCAAACCGTGGCGCCGGACGGCGGCGTCACCCGCTTTAACTACGATAACGAAGGCCGTCTGATCGGCGTCTCCGATGCGCTGGGTTTTAGTCAGCGCGTCAAATACGACAAACAAGGCCGTCCGGTCGAACTGATCGATGCCTTGGATCAGCGTTGGCTGCGCCGCTACGACGCCAGCGGCCGCCTGGAAGAAACCGTCGCCGCCAACGGCGCGGTCACCCACTACCAATACAACGCCCAAGGCGTGCCGGTGCGTATCACCGATGCACTGGGCCGCACCCGCTCGCTGTTGTGGGACGAACAGTTGCGCCTGGTCGGCGAGATCGGCTTTGAGGGCATCAAGACCCGCTACCAATACGACGATGATGATCGTATCGTCGCCATCGTCGATCAAGACAAACGCACCACCCGTTACGGCTACGACGCGGCCGGCCGCGTTATCGCAGTGCAACACGCGGACGGCAGCACCGTGCAACTGCGCTACAACGCCGCCGGTTTATTGACCCATTACATCGATGGCCTGGGCCACACCACCGAATACCGCTACGACGACGGCCTGTCCCAACCCACCGCCCGCATCGATCCGCTGGGCCACGAAATGCGTTATCGCTACGACAGCGAACGCAACCTGATCGGCCTGATCAACCCCAAAGGCGAAACCTACAGCCTCAACTACGACCGCGACGAAAACCTCATCGAAGAAATCGGCTTCGACGGCCGCATCCAACGCTACCGCTACAACGCCGCCGGCGCGCTGGAAGCCTATCTGCAACCCGGCGCCGACGGCGATTGGAGCGTCACTCGCTTCGAACGCGACCGTCTCGGCCGCTTAATGAAAAAACACGCCGCCGACGGCAGTCTGAGCCAATACGGCTACGATCCGCTGGGCCGCTTGCAACTAGCCAAAAATGCCGACAGCCTGGTGCTTTTGGGTTACAACGCCCTGGGCCAGATCAACCAGGAAAACCAGAACGGCGCCATCGTCCGCCACAAATACGACCTGCTGGGCCGGCGCATCCACACCGAAACCCCGGACCGGCACCGCATCGACTACCGTTTCGGCGAGCGCTACCTGGACAGCATCGAATTCGACGGCCAAACCCTCACCAGCCACCGCTACGACGATCTGGGCCGGGAAATCGGCCGCAGTCAAGGCCCACTCAACACCGACTACGACTACGATCCGCTGGGCCGCCTGTTGCGGCAACGTGTCGCCGGCAAGGGCCAGGCGCCGCTGATCGGTCGCCAGTACAGCTACGATACGGCCGGAAAACTCCGCGAACTGGACGACCTGCGCCAGGGCCGCAGCCAATACCACTACGATCCCGCCGCCCGCCTGATCCGCAGCGAAGGCCTCAGCCCGGAAAGCTTCGTCCACGACCCGGCCGGCAACCTGCTGGGCGCCAGCGCCGAAACCGGCCGCGTCGAAGGCGACCGCTTGCTGATGATGGGCGACCGCCACTACAGCTACGACGTCGCCGGCAACCTGATCGAAGAAAAACGCGGCAAGGCCGGCCACAGCGTCACCCGCTACCAGTACGATAGCGACAACCGCCTGATTCGCGCCGAAACGCCGAATGGCACGACGCAATACCGCTACGACGCCCTAGGCCGACGCATCGCCAAGCACACCGCGCAAGGTGAAACCCGCTTTCAATACGACGGCCCACGCCTGCTGGCGGAAACCGATAGCCAGCGCAGCCGCACCTACCTATTCGAACCCGGCAGCTTCCGGCCCTTGGCGCTGCACGAGCAGGACCACACCCAAGCTAGCGGAAGCACCTACCACTACCACCTGGACCATCTCGGCACGCCCAGGGAGCTGACCGATACCGATGGCAGAATCGTCTGGTCCGCCCGCTACCGCGCTTACGGCAACCTGGCTCTGGCGGATGTCGAAGCCATCGACAACCCGCTACGCTTTCAAGGTCAGTATTACGACCAAGAAACCGGTTTGCATTACAACCTGAACCGGTATTACGATCCAAATGCCGGAAGGTTTATTCATCAGGATCCGATTGGGTTGGCCGGAGGCTGCAATCTTTACCAATATGTCCCAAATCCAGTGAATTGGATTGATCCACTTGGATGGGTTCACGAAAGCACGTCTGGCTATAGTGTGTACGGGCTGTTCGACAAAGGAGCGGATAAACCATATTACGTAGGAATTTCTAACGATCTCACCAGGAGAGGAGGAGAGCATTTGGATTCTGGACGTTTAACTGATGGAGCAACTTTACGTCCTTTGGACAGAAATGTAACTTATGGGCAAGCGCGAGGTTATGAACAAGCTTATATGGAGCAATATGAAACAAAGACCGGTAGGATTGGAGAAGAAATATCAGGCACGAATCGAGGTAATAAAGTCAACTCATTCGATCATGAGAATACGACCCGTGATCCAACTCGACAGGCCGACTTTGAAAATAATTATAAGGCAAAGATGAAAGCGCTAAATGGAGGTGACTGCGGATGAAATTATCTAATGTCAAAGAGTGGGGATCAAAGCCTCGTACAATGTTACGTTTTATTAAGTGCGGTGATATTTTTGTGTTTAAACTTTATGAGGGGAAGTTTGGATTTGGTAGAGTTTTAGCAAAAGTAGATATTGGGCACGTTGTTGAGGTATTTGACAAAGTTCTAAAATCTCCATCCGTTACAACTGAATTGATTGAGCAAGCAAAGCGCTTAGGTTCGCCGATTATCTTAGATTCCTACAGCTTATTTGACAGGCGTCTGGAAGGTGATTGGCAGATTATTGCCCATCATGATGGGTTTCGGATGAGCGATACCGACAATGTATCGTTCGTCTATGGACATCCTAACGCATGGAAGAAAATTGATGTTTTAGGAAATGAATCTGCCATATCAGACAGTGAAGCGAGCCTTCTTCCCTTCTACAGTCCGACCCGTGATGCTTCGGTAAGAAGTTTATTTATACCTGATACCCCATAACTTAACGCCTAACATGCCTGCGAAATATTTTGACGGAATAGCTGATGTGCCGAGGCCATTAATATATTCAAAATATTGCACATCCCCATTTGCATAGGATGTGAAATTCAATAAGCGAAATGCTTGTGCAACGATGCCACTACTTCTAATGACTGGCGTCCGCAGGACTTAGCCTCGCTTTAGCTACGACCAGGAAGGCCGTTTGGTCGGCGTGTCCGATGCCTTGGATCAGCGTTGGCTGCGCCGCTACGACGCAGGCGGCCGTCTGGAGGAAACCGTCGCCGCCAACGGCGCGGTCACCCACTACCAATACAACGCCCAAGGCGTGCCGGTGCGTATCACCGATGCACTGGGCCGCACCCGCTCACTGTTGTGGGACGAACAGTTGCGCCTGGTCGGCGAGATCGGCTTTGAGGGCATCAAGACCCGCTACCAATACGACGATGATGATCGTATCGTCGCCATCGTCGATCAAGACAAACGCACCACCCGTTACGGCTACGACGCGGCCGGCCGCGTTATCGCAGTGCAACACGCGGACGGCAGCACCGTGCAACTGCGCTACAACGCCGCCGGTTTATTGACCCATTACATCGATGGCCTGGGCCACACCACCGAATACCGCTACGACGACGGCCTGTCCCAACCCACCGCCCGCATCGATCCGCTGGGCCACGAAATGCGTTATCGCTACGACAGCGAACGCAACCTGATCGGCCTGATCAACCCCAAAGGCGAAACCTACAGCCTCAACTACGACCGCGACGAAAACCTCATCGAAGAAATCGGCTTCGACGGCCGCATCCAACGCTACCGCTACAACGCCGCCGGCGCGCTGGAAGCCTATCTGCAACCCGGCGCCGACGGCGATTGGAGCGTCACTCGCTTCGAACGCGACCGTCTCGGCCGCTTAATGAAAAAACACGCCGCCGACGGCAGTCTGAGCCAATACGGCTACGATCCGCTGGGCCGCTTGCAACTAGCCAAAAATGCCGACAGCCTGGTGCTTTTGGGTTACAACGCCCTGGGCCAGATCAACCAGGAAAACCAGAACGGCGCCATCGTCCGCCACAAATACGACCTGCTGGGCCGGCGCATCCACACCGAAACCCCGGACCGGCACCGCATCGACTACCGTTTCGGCGAGCGCTACCTGGACAGCATCGAATTCGACGGCCAAACCCTCACCAGCCACCGCTACGACGATCTGGGCCGGGAAATCGGCCGCAGTCAAGGCCCACTCAACACCGACTACGACTACGATCCGCTGGGCCGCCTGTTGCGGCAACGTGTCGCCGGCAAGGGCCAGGCGCCGCTGATCGGTCGCCAGTACAGCTACGATACGGCCGGAAAACTCCGCGAACTGGACGACCTGCGCCAGGGCCGCAGCCAATACCACTACGATCCCGCCGCCCGCCTGATCCGCAGCGAAGGCCTCAGCCCGGAAAGCTTCGTCCACGACCCGGCCGGCAACCTGCTGGGCGCCAGCGCCGAAACCGGCCGCGTCGAAGGCGACCGCTTGCTGATGATGGGCGACCGCCACTACAGCTACGACGTCGCCGGCAACCTGATCGAAGAAAAACGCGGCAAGGCCGGCCACAGCGTCACCCGCTACCAGTACGATAGCGACAACCGCCTGATTCGCGCCGAAACGCCGAATGGCACGACGCAATACCGCTACGACGCCCTAGGCCGACGCATCGCCAAGCACACCGCGCAAGGTGAAACCCGCTTTCAATACGACGGCCCACGCCTGCTGGCGGAAACCGATAGCCAGCGCAGCCGCACCTACCTATTCGAACCCGGCAGCTTCCGGCCCTTGGCGCTGCACGAGCAGGACCACACCCAAGCTAGCGGAAGCACCTACCACTACCACCTGGACCATCTCGGCACGCCCAGGGAGCTGACCGATACCGATGGCAGAATCGTCTGGTCCGCCCGCTACCGCGCTTACGGCAACCTGGCTCTGGCGGATGTCGAAGCCATCGACAACCCGCTACGCTTTCAAGGTCAGTATTACGACCAAGAAACCGGTTTGCATTACAACCTGAACCGGTATTACGATCCAAATGCCGGAAGGTTTATTCATCAGGATCTGATTGGGTTGGAAGGTGGGAATAACCTATACCAATATGCTCCGAATCCAATCGATTGGGTGGATCCTTTCGGATTGACATGCAAGCAGCATCTGGACGTAGCGCTTAAACGCCAAGGTTATAAATCTGGTGATCAATATCCATCTGGGTTCAAAGAAAAATGGTCTGAGAACGGATATGATTATGAAGTTAGGATACATGGGCCAGATTCTAAGGCTCCACCGGGAAGCAACTCCGCTACCGGCACGACCTATCGGGTAGCTAGACGTTCACAGGGCTTAAACGCCAACGGGCAAGGATCTGGGTGGGAGTATGGCGATGCCGCCGGGAACTGGTATCCCACCAGTTTTCTCAAAACTGCGCCAGTGAATCCCGCAGCAAACGTAGCCGCATCTGCAACTCATATTCCAATTCCTCTGACACCTATTCCTTAGCAGCATTATGGCCGATTATAGTGACAACTTACTTGAAATAAATAGAAAATTTTCCTCTGAGCATTGGCTAGACTTTGAAGTTCTAAGCCTGGAAGAGGGACAGCTTAAGATAGTGGGAAGCACTGATTTGTGCTATTACCATTTAATAGAAATAGACTTTCTCGGGCTCCGTTACTTTCAAGGGCCGATGTCTTGGGGCTCTAACCCTTCTGGTGGCGATATAATTTCATGTGCTGAAGATAGTGTTTCTAAGCATATAGTTGATAAATATGCGGTTGAGTCACCTAGTATCAGCATCCAATTTAACACCGATGCTGGCTTTCAGGTAATAGTCGTTTCAGCAGACATCAGCGTTAATTATGACACTGTCTATTACTATGATAGGGAGTGCCTTGGGCTCAACGAACGCATAGACCCGCGATTTTTACGCAGCCCGCTTAGGCAAGATTAGCGTCAGCGTAATCGTACGCTGGGAAACGTCGCCAAATCCCAAACCCGCTACGTTTCCAAGGCCAGTATTACGACCAAGAAACCGGTTTGCATTACAACCTGAACCGGTATTACGATCCGAATGCCGGGCGGTTTATTCATCAGGATCCGATTAGTTTAGAAGGTGGGGCCAACGTTTATCGTTATACACAGGATCCGGTAAATTGGATTGATCCGTTGGGGTTAACTGGTAAAGATTGTTCAAGTTCTACGACAAGATTGTGGCGGGCGGTCGAACCAGAGGAATTGGCTGATGTAAAGAAATATGGTGATTACAATATCCATCCGAATTCTACTTTCAAACGTTTTGCCTTTGATGAAGCTAGTGTTGACGAGTTTATTAAGGCAAATCCTGAGCGGGAATACACTAAGACTTTTATTGATGTTCCAACCGAAAAACTTGGTGAAATGTATCAACACGTTGATCCTGAGGGGGGAAGCCATCGGTATTGATGTTTACGAGCGCCCCGAGTTTTATGAATGGTTTAACACAGTAAATATCCTTCCAAAATGAGCGCTACAAGCTACAACTCAAAAAAACCTTACGTTTTAGTTGAAGTCAGGTTCAAGCCTTATAGCGAAGGGGGGCGGATATCGATGCCTGTCGGCAGCGGTTACGCTCCGTACTTGCGAACTGGCTTAGTTGCTGAAGATTTAGCGGTTCGAATCAATGAGGTGCCTAGTGGGGCGATGTTTGGAGAGTTTGTCGTCGTGTCTATAGAACTTATCTACCATCCACGGATCGACTATGGCCATCTTACCGACGGTGTTCCGATTCAGTTAATTGAAGGTACAAAGGTTGTTGCAGTAGGCTTTTGTCGATCAGAAATGGTATCGTCATAATCGTAATGCCTTGTCAAACCAGTTTACGCATTTCGACGTGTGTTACGACGTGAGAGTTGTAGGTTGGGGTGAGGTAACGAACCCCAACATTTTGGCGGGTTCGGCCTTGCCTGTTGGATGGTGATTTTGTGGGCTGACGGTCGTGGTTTTGATAGTCGCCGGTGGCTCGAATGTCGTCGTGTTGGGATTCCTGTCGTCTCGGCAATCGCCCCCGGTATTGCCCCTACTCATGCATCCATGCGGTCGCCCCCCAACCTAAATTCCCCCAAACCTGATTTTGCTAACAATGTAATTGCGTCGGTATTCCATGTACCTGATGCGATGCGGTGTATGGTTCTGAAAATATAGCCTGCGTAGATACTGTTAGCGTCAGCGTAATCGTACGCATGGAAGCGCTGATTGCAGTGATGTCCTGAATCAGAAAGCCTCGTCCACGGTCTGATCGAAGAAAAACGCGGCAAGGCCGGCCAAATCGTCAACCGTCACCCGTTACCAATACGATAGCGACAACCGCCTGGTCCGTGCCGAAACGCCGAATGGCACGACGCAATACCGCTACGACGCCCTGGGCCGGCGCATCGCCAAGCACACCGCGCAAGGCGAATCCGCTTTCAATACGACGGCCCGCGCCTGCTCGCAGAAACCGATAGCCAGCGTAGCCGTACCTACCTATTCGAACCCGGCAGCTTCCGGCCCTTGGCGCTGCACGAACAACACAACACCCAAGCCAACGGCACCACCTACCACTACCACCTGGATCATCTCGGTAGGCCTAGGGAACTGACCGATACCAATGGCGGAATCGTCTGGTCCGCCCGCTACCGCGCCTACGGCAACCTGGCCCTGGCCGACGTCGAAGCCATCGACAACCCGCTGCGTTTCCAAGGCCAGTATTACGACCAAGAAACCGGTTTGCATTACAACCTGAATCGCTATTACGATCCGAATGCCGGACGGTTTATTCATCAGGATCCGATTGGGCTGGAAGGCGGAAGTAACGTTTACCGGTATGCGCCTAATCCGGTGAATTGGGTTGATCCGTTGGGATTGACCGGGAAAGACTGTAGCGGGGGAAGGTTACCTCAGGACGTAAATGTTAACCCGACACCACCCGCAGCTTTACCAACTAATAGGCCGATTGGCAGAAGTCCTACTCAAAATGCCGCCGCGCAAGCTGAAGTGCAAAGAATGCAGCAGGCAGGCTATAGAGATATTCGCGTCAATCAGCAGCAAGTAAATGCGGAAGGCGTGCGTGTTGGAACAAATCGTCCTGATGTTCAAGAAACTAGTCCTGCTGGTCAGCGCGAATATATTGAGTTCGATACATCCAGTTCTACACGCGGTCCGGCTCACGAAGTGAGAATACGAGCCAACGACCCATCTGGTTCAGTTGAGCTTAGAACCCAAAATTAAACATATGATTGCGAATAGACATTTGGAACCCATCACCTCGTCGTGTGGACTGATTGATATGCCGTTAAACCAGGTTGTTGATGAGTTTATTGAATGGCAGCAGCCTATTTTGCAGCCCTTGAATAGTCGTCTGGAAATTGGCGATATAGTTGGGGGAGTCGATGTTGCTTTTCGATCACTTTTACCATTTACTTCCCCGGTTGCGACGAGATTTTTGTTCATGACGTCGAAGTCTGGTTGGACGGTATTTTTTGACAATGGATGGCGCGGAACCGATGCTGCTGGACCAATGGCTGTACTTGCTGGCAGATGTAGACGGCCAGCGCTACGTGTGGTCGCTCAGCGGCATACCATGCCGAGTATAGTGCTTCCTGAAAGTCGCGGTTATTTCGGCGCGTCAATTTTGGAGGTCTACAACGAAGATGGAACAGCCCGCAGAACTATTTTTGCGGCTAATGATGGTGGTAAGTGGAAGTTTGGACAGAGTGGTGAGCCGTTTGATTTCGAAGATATTTCTGCGTATTCGCGTAAGTCTCTGAAAGAACGTTTTACGATAGAGATGTTAGGTTCCTACTTGCGTTCGCTTGGTGTGGAGGCTTTCGACAAGGACTGTTTTTTGTGTGACGAAACTTCACCAGCAATTCTAATATCACGCATAGGAGGGCTCCCACCAAATTTATACGAGTATCAGCCCGCGTAGGTACGATTAGTGTCAGCGTAATCGTAAGCAAGGAAGCGTCGCCAAATCCCAAATCAGATAGTTTCTTCCTCGCCCGTGCGGCAACCTGATCGAAGAAAAACGCGGCAAGGCCGGCCACATCGTCACCCGCTACCAGTACGATAGCGATAACCGCTTGGTCCGCGCCGAAACGCCGCAAGGCACCGCCCAATACCGCTACGACGCCCTGGGTCGGCGCATCGTCAAACTCACCGCGCAAGGCGAAACCCGCTTTCAATACGACGGCCCGCGCCTGCTGGCGGAATCCGACTACCAGCGCAGCCGCACCTATTTATTCGAACCCGGCAGCTTCCGGCCCTTGGCACTGCACGAGCAGGACAGCACCCAAGCCAGCGGAACCACCTACCACTACCATCTGGACCATCTCGGTACGCCCAGGGAGCTGACCGATACCGATGGCGGAATCCTCTGGTCCGCCCGCTACAGCGCCTACGGCAACCTGGCCCTGGCAGATATTGAGGAAATCGACAACCCGCTAAGTTTTCAAGGCCAGTATTACGACCAAGAAACCGGTTTGCATTGCAACCTGAATCGATATTACGATCCTAACGCGGGGCGGTTTATTCATCAGGATCCGATAGGTTTAGAAGGTGGGGCTAACGTTTACCGGTATGCGCCGAATCCGGTGAAACGGATTGATCCGTTGGGACTGACAGGAAAAGATTGCGCAGGAGGGGCTAATGCTGGAGGGTATTCGAATTATAGTGATGAACAATTTATCACTGAGATAGCTCGAAGATCTGAACAGAAAGTTGGTGGTACCGGTGCAGTAGCGGGAACGCACAAACACACCTACGCTGAAAAACTTATGAATCGTTATCAGCGGATGACCGGACAAAGGCAGAATTTAGTCACCGAGCAATCATACCTTGGTGGCGTTCAAGTACCTAGGGGGCACGCCAGGTAGTTAGCGTCCTGATGTCTATGATCCAGTCACAGGGGACGTATTTGACTATAAATTTACCATCAATCCTGGCAGAGGGATTCCTACCAGACAGCTGAATCGGAATCTAAATAATCTGCCAAATGTCACTAGGCAAACTGAAATCAACCCATAACAATGGCAACTACAAAAGAAAAGCGAGAATTGTTAGAAGAGTGGAGCGCGTATTTTCCGCTGTACCAGAAATGGAAGGATCAATTCCTTATCCAGCGAAATGGTGGGGTCCTCTCAGGAATTTGCTTGGATACAACTCGTGATCCAAAGGCGTATAAGCCGACCTTCTTTTTTCATAATCTATTGGTGTCTTCGCCGACAATAACATTTTCATATGCGACTCCTTTACTTGTTAGAGGGGTTTACAAACCACTGAAATATGGCGTTTCAGCGGATGTTGATATCCGGGATTTCAAGAATCAAATTAAAGTTGTTTGTGAACCGATAACGTTTGGAATATTTTTCGATCATGTAATGGAAGCTCAACGTTGTGGGCGTGGTTACCTTCCCAATACGTTACGTGACTTAATTATAGTTGGAAGCTCGCTTGGAGACGGGGACTACTATGTTTCAACCTTGGAAGAAGCTGCTTCTGCCATTGAGGCAAAATCTGGAATCAACCTTAATATAATTGGAAGTATCAGCCAATGGATCAACACTGTTGGGAATTTGATAAAACAGGATCACGACGGGACTATAAGTAAACAGATAAAAGTACATAGATTACCAGCGCTTGAGGATCGAGGCATGCCTTACAGAAGGATCGAGGGATTTTGGAAGAGTCTTTCTTAAGTCTGCGCAGCTACGTTAGAGTAAGCCCAATCGAATGCATGGAAACGTAGTGATTCGCCTCAAAGTCTTGAATCAAAAAGCTTCGCTCGCTTACTGCCGGTAACCTGATCGAAGAAAAACGAGGCAAGGCCGGCCACATCGTCACCCGCTACCAATACGATAGCGACAACCGCCTGATTCGCGCCGAAACGCCGCAAGGAATCAGCGAATACCGTTACGATACCCTGGGCCGGCGCATCGCTAAGCACACCGCACAAGGCGCAACCCGCTTTCAATACGACGGCCCGCGCCTGCTGGCGGAAATCGACAGCCAGCGCAACCGCACCTACCTATTCGAACCCGGCAGCTTCCGGCCCTTGGCATTGCACGAACAAGACAACACTCAAGCCAACGGCACCACCTACCACTACCACCTGGACCATCTCGGCACGCCTCGGGAGCTGACCGACAGCCAAGGCAAAATCGTCTGGTCCGCCCGCTACCGCGCCCACGGCAACCTGGCCCTGGCCGACGTCGAAGCCATCGACAACCCGCTACGTTTCCAGGGCCAGTATTACGACCAAGAAACCGGTTTGCATTACAACCTGAACCGATATTACGATCCGAATGCCGGGCGGTTTATTCATCAGGATCCGATTGGGTTGGAAGGTGGGAATAACCTATACCAATATGTGCAAAATCCGCTTAATTGGATTGATCCTTTGGGTTTAGATTGGAATTATTTTTAACAAACGCTAGGGGCTGTTGCCATTTTGTCATAATCCCTTTGAAAATCGATTGGCGAGCCATATTGATTGAGTTTTCAATCAAACGATAACTAGCGAATGCCACGCCAACTGCTTACAGATACCCACTGGGAAAAGCTAAAAACGATTATGTTGAGTTTCAGCATTTACGACAAACCCGGTCTTCGGCAAACGGTCGAAGGGATTTTTTATCGCTTGCGTGTTGGCTGCCCTTGGCGAGACTTGCCCGTCGCTTTTGGCAAGTGGAATGCCGTGTACAAGCGCTTCAATGCCTGGTCACTGCAAGAAAAGCTGAGGGGTATCTTTCAAGCGCTAGTGATTGAGCCTGATTTGGAATGGCTATTTATTGATGGCAGCATTATTAAAGCCCATCAACACAGTAGCGGCGGCGCCCATGAAAATCCAACAGCCATCGGGAAATCGGTCGCAGGCAACACGACCAAAATCCATATGGCGGTTGATGCCGGTGGACTTCCCATCCAGTTCTCGATTACGGGGGGCGAAGTACATGACTGCAAAGAAGCGCCGGAATTTGTGGCCAAGCTCCCCCAGGCGGGCTACATGATTGCAGACAAAGGGTATGACAGCGAGCCGTTACGGATTCAAATTCGAGACCAAGGCACAGTCCCCATCATCCCAAGAAAACAAAATTCAATAGTCGGGAATGAGGAAATGGACTGGTGTCTCTATAAATATCGCCACCTCGTTGAAAACGTATTTGCGCGACTGAAACATTTTAGAGCTATTGCCACCCGATATGACAAACTAAAACGCAATTTTGAAGGTGCTATCGCCCTGGCTTGTGCATTTATATGGTTACCGATGTGAAACGGCAACAGCCCCTAATGGAGAAGTTTATTACCATGGCCGTGCCTCTGATAATGAGACTCTGGCAGATGTGATGGGGCGTCATTCCAGAACCAAAGGCGCGGATGGGATGAGATTTGGCGCAGGAGACAAAATATCACAGGTTACGCCAAATGGAACGCCTTATGATACGGTTAGAGGCATTGAGCAACGTGGTATCGCAGAAAATGAATTATTAGGCCGAGGAAGCTCGAATGTGAGGGGTAATAAAATTAATGGCATATCTGAAGTTAAACAAAACTCGGTGCAAGGCCGCCTTAGCAGGCTGGTGAAAAACCCGCCGATATTTCCCCTTACCCACGATGTTCGTGATTTTTTCGAGTTGAAATCGGTCATGACATCGAGTTTCAAGCGTTTTGCCCCGGTTTCAAGGGCTTTTTATTCGCCTGAAGCCGTCTGTGGACGGTTTTCAGGCGAACTTCACCCTAGGCGGGTGCACTCCACGCCGGTTTCGGCGTGAACACCAATAGGTTGAGCATGCGCGTCAGGTTGTAGGCGGCAAAGCAAAACAAGGCCTGACCCGCGACTTTGGCTAAGCCGATGTGACGGGTTTTGCGCAGGCCGCCGACCGTTTTGACCCAGCCAAAGGCTTCTTCGACGATTTTGCGGCGCTTGAGACTTTGGGCGTAACCTTTGCCGCGCGCGGTGCGGCCGTCGACGGCACTGCCAATCTTTTTGCGGGCCACATGGGCTTTGATATCACGGGACTCGAGTCCGTTGACGAACGCCGCTTGGTCATAGCCTTTGTCGGCACTGACGCTGCCACCTTGGGGCACGCGGCGTTTGATCATTTTTTGCGCGGCTTCGATTTCGGCGGTGCCGGTGGCTTGAGTGGTTTCGACATCGACAATCAGGCCGTTGCGATTCTCGGACAAGGCATGGGTGATGTAACGCAGTTTGGCCTCGGTGTATTCGCCTTTCTTGTAAAGCCGGGCTTCGGGATCGGTTGTACTTTGATGGGTGGCGTTGCTGCGCTTTTCGCCACTGAAGTCGATCTCGGGATTGCGGCCGGCGGGTTTATCGGGACCACTACCATCTTTTTTGACGAAGCTTTTGTGCGAGGCCCAGGCTTCAATGAGGCTACCGTCGACACTGAAGTGTTCGTCGGACACCAGATTTTGCCATTCGGCTATGGCCAGTACCCGCTCAAAAAATTCGCGACTCAGGGCTTCGGACAGCAGGCGTTCGCGGTTGGCACTGAACACTGTGCGTTCCCACACGGCGTCGTCGATGCCCAGACCGACAAACCAGCGAAACAACAGGTTGTAGTCCAGTTGTTCCATCAACTGACGCTCACTGCGAACGGTGTACAGCACTTGCAACAGCAAGGCGCGCAGCAGTTTTTCAGGGGCAATCGAGGGACGGCCTGTGTGCGAGTAACGCTCGGCAAAGACGGCATCCATTGAGGCCAATACGCCATCAACCAGTAGCCGTAAACGACGCAACGGATGCTGTTTGGGAATACGGTCTTCCAGGCTAACATAGCTGAACCAGCTGTTTTGAATGGCATCGTGTCCGCGCATTGAAAGGCTCCAAATTTAGGTAGCCTATTTTAACAGTTGGCCGCTCATCTATGCCTTAGCTTACTTGGCTTTTCGAGTTTTTCACCAGCCTGTTAGAATGGACACGGCAGACACACATCTAAAAGAAAATGGAGTTAATCGCGTGAGCGACCTTAAACCAATAAAGACCGAATGTGGGAAGTAGTTGTATGAATGAGGTAGATGAAAAAGCGCTCCATATATTGCGCAAGTATAATGTGACTCGCCCGGAAGATACTTTGCAAGCTGATTTCATATATGCAAAGGATAAAGGACTAATGTTCGATAAGGAGAATATTGACCATGACAAAGCCGTCAGGGCTTGCTTTGAGATTTTTTCCGATTGCCGCAAGGAACATTTTACTAATCTTTTTTTGGCTAGTCTTAGTAGCAACAGACTTGATTATCGGAGTGGATTGGCGGCATATGCGATCATGCAGACATTTCCTCATCACCAATTTGACATGCTGGATGGGCACTATTGCAAATTGTGCTCCTATCCAAAGCAAAGGGTTGTAGATCTTTCCGCGCTTAACAATTTGCGCTTTTTTTGTGGCGGATTATTTTCTGGAAGTCCAGCTGAGATTAGTTTTTTTCTTTTGCAGCATCAAAAGTTGTCTGATGTATATCCAAATACTTTGGATTTCGAAATATTTGGAAGCATTTTGCAGACAATCAGACGGACAGATCAATTAACTACAATTTCAACTCTTCAAAAGCAATTAAAAAATATTCTATCTTTTAAAGCGACCAAGGAGCAGATAAAAGTTCTCCTCGAAACACTTGGCTATTGTGGCGTTTTGCAAACACCAAGTCACGAAGGACTGTTGCATAGATATGTGAATATAAGTTTGGCTCCTAGAAAGACACGTAGTTCGGATTGGAAATACCCCGTGGATTTTTGGACAGGAAAAGATGGCGTGAATCGAGATAACTTTATGTATTGGTTCGGGCATTACAAAGAGTTGAAGCAGCAAATCAACTAGCCAATTATTCCGGGACAGCAACCTGAGCGAAGAAACGCTCGGAACAGCGGGCCAAATTAAGGCCGGCCAAATCTCATTCGCTACCATACGATAGTGACAACCGCCTGATCCGCGCCGAAACGCCGAATGGCACGACGCAATACCGTTACGACGCCCTGGGCCGGCGTATCGCCAAACACACCGCGCAAGGCGAAACCCGCTTTCAATACGACGGCCCGCGCCTGCTCGCAGAAACCGATAGCCAGCGTAGCCGCACCTACCTGTTTGAACCCGGCAGCTTCCGGCCCTTGGCGCTGCACGAACAAGACAACACCCAAGCCGGCGCCGCCTACCAAAGGCAAAGATGAGAGCGCTAAATGGAGGTAACTGCGGATGAAATTATCTAATGTCAAAGAGTGGGGACCAAAGTCTCGCACAATGTTACGTTTTATTACGTGCGGTGATATTTTTGTGTTTAAGCTTTATGAGGGAAACTTTGGGTTTGGTAGAGTTTTAGCAAAAGTAGATATTGGGCACGTTGTAGAGATATTTGACAAAGTCCTAAAATCTCCGTCCGTTACAACTGAATTGATTGGGCAAGCAAAACGTCTAGGTTCGCCGATTATCGTAGACTCCTACAGCTTATTTGACAGGCGTCTGGAAGGTGATTGGCAGATTATTGCCTATCATGATGGGTTTCGGATGAGCGATACCGACAATGTATCGTTCGTCTATGGACATCCTAACGCATGGAAGAAAATTGATGTTTTAGGAAATGAATCTGCCATATCAGACAGTGAAGCGAGCCTTCTTCCCTTCTACAGTCCGACTCGTGATGCTTCGGTAAGAAGTTTATTTATACCTGATCACCCATAAGCCCATCAACCAATATGTAGTGGTCTAATAATAATGGACACCGAGATAGGTTGATAAACTATCAATCTAGAAGGTGAACCTAATGAAACAAGAAAGACGAAGTTTTGATGCGGCGTTCAAGCTGCAAGTAGTGAAGATGATCCAGGAGCAAGGACTGACGGTGGCTCAGGTTTGCCAGGAACTCAAACTGGGTGAGACGGCGGTGCGTCGCTGGTTGAAGCAGGTGCAGGCGGAGCAATCCGGTCAGCCGGGTATGGGCAAGCCGTTAACCCCGGACCAGCAGCGGATTCGGCAGCTGGAACAGGAAAATCGGCAACTGCGTTCGGATAACGAACTGCTCAAAAAGGCTTCGGCCTTCTTTGCCAGAGAACTGCGATGAAACACCAAGTGATTCAGCAGCTAACAGCAGAGAAGGCCGTCACCGTACAACAGAGCTGCCAATTGCTGGGCGTCAGTCGATCTGGACTGTATGCGGCCCGACGGCGCGTTCGGCAGCCGCAAGCGCTTTGCGGCACGCGGGTTCGGCTGCGGAGCCTGTTTGACGCCACGGGTCAATGTTATGGCAGTCGCCGTCTGCGTAAAGAATTGGCGGGACAGGGCGTTGAGATCGGCCGCTATCGTGTGCGCAGCCTGATGAAGGAACTCCAGCTCAAGCCGATCTGGAAGCCCAAATTCGTGCATACCACCGACAGCAATCACAATCTGCCGGTGTACGAGAACGTGCTGGATCGCCAGTTTGAACAGACTGAGGCTAATCGTGCCTGGGTCTCGGACATCACGTATATTCGGACCCTGAGCGGCTGGCTGTATCTGGCGGTGGTGTTGGATCTGTATTCGCGCAAAATCGTGGGCTGGGCCATGGCGCCCAACATGCCGGCGGAGCTGGTTTGCACGGCCTTGCAGATTGCCATCGCCCAGCGCCGACCGCCGCCGGGCCTGATCGTGCATTCCGACCGGGGCAGCCAGTACGCCAGTCACGAATACCGGGATTTACTGGCACGCCATGGCTTTCAAGGCAGCATGAGTCGCAAGGGCAACTGTTGGGACAATGCGGTGATGGAGCGCTTCTTTCTCAATCTGAAAATGGAGCGCGTCTGGCGTCGCCAATATGCCAACCATACCGAAGCCAGCCGCGACGTGACCGACTATATCGTCAATTTCTACAACAGTCGGCGCTTGCATTCGTCACTGGGCTACCTGCCGCCCAATGGCTATGAAATGAAAATGGCAGATCAACAACCTATTTGGCTGTCCGAAAAAAGTTGACCACTACAATATGAACAAGCCAGTTGGCGCTAACTCGTGTAGGTACGATGAGCGAGAGCGAAATCATACGCATGGAAGCATTCTGATTCGTAGCGAAATCCTGCATCCGCAAAGCCTTGTGCACGTCCGGTCGGCAACCTGATCGAATGAAAACTCGGCAAAGCCGGTCAAATCGTCACCCGCTACCAGTACGATAGCGACACCGCCTAGTCCGCAGCCTGCTGGTGGAAACTGATCGTCAGCGCTGCCGCACCTGAGATAATTTGGCCTTGGATATTAATGCTGGAGGATACTATGGTTTATAGTTTTTGCGCGAATTACGTATTTTCGTCCGAATTGCCTCAAATTAAAAGTAACCCAAGGGGTCATTAAAAACGGGTCGTTGCCTCACATTGTGTGTAACCGAAATCAAGCGGGTTACCACCATGGGAAAACACGAACGACGAGCCTATTTACACGCCATCCAAAAACGTTATCGACAAAGTGATAGGGCCACGAAACAAACGATCCTGAACGAGTTTTGCGAAGTCTGCGGCTACGCCCGTAAGTACGCGATTCGTTTGCTGAATCGAAAAGCCAAGCCAACCGCTTCGCCTAGCAAACGGCCCGGCCCCAAGCGGAAATATCAAGCCGAGGTGTTGCTGGAGCCATTGAAGCGCATCTGGTTCGCTAGCGATCAACTGTGCGGCAAGCGCCTGAAAGCAGCGATACCGATCTGGCTACCGCACTACGAAGCGCAGTACGGCTCACTCTCCGATCAGGTTCGTGCCGACTTGCTAAAGGTTTCGGCGGCGACCTTGGATCGCTTGCTCAAACCCTTGCGCGTCCAGCACCCCAAAGGCTTGTCCGGCACCAAACCCGGGTCTCTGTTGAAAACCCAGATTCCCATCCGAACTCATTACTGGGACGAGACCCAGCCCGGTTTTGTCGAAGCCGATACTGTCGCTCACTGTGGCAATTCGCTGGCCGGAGATTTCGTCTGGAGCCTGACGATGACGGACATTGTCACCGGCTGGACCGAATGCCGGGCCACCTGGAATAAAGGCTCGCAAGGTATCCTGGAACAGATTCAGGCCATCGAGAACCTGTTGCCATTCCCTTTGAAAGGCTTCGATTGCGACAATGGTTCTGAATTTCTCAATCATCACCTGGTTCGCTATTTCACCGACCACCCGCAAAAGCCGGCGTTTACCCGCTCCAGGCCTTACAAGAAAAACGACAATGCCCACGTCGAGCAGAAAAACTGGACTCACGCCAGGCAATTATTCGGCTACGACCGGCTGGATAATGCCGCGCTGGTGCCGTTGATGAACGCGGTCTACAGCACGCTTTGGTGCCCTTTGCAGAATCATTTCTGCCCCAGTCTGAAACTTCAGAAAAACACCGAGACGGCGCCAAAGTCGTGAAAAAATACCATGCCCCGCAAACCCCTTACCAACGGGTGATCAATCATCCTGACATTCCGGAAACCACCAAACAGACTCTCCAGGAACATCATGCCAAACTCAATCCATTTGCTCTTAAGGCCGCCATTGAGCAACAATTGAAACTCATTTTTTCACAAGTCCAGGTTACCTCTAATGTGAGGCAACGACTCTGATACTTCGGTTACCTTTTTCTATGAGGCAATACGTCGTCGTCAGACGATGGTTATATGACCATGGTTGTGTTTTCTAATGATGAGCTTGATCCTTCTCGGTTTGTGCTTATTCAACAATCAAATAAATATAACGAGCAAGACAAGAAAATGGGGATGGATAAAATGCATATTCAAGTTGATGATCAGTCAAGATCGCATTATGGTGGAATTACTAAAATATCAATTGAGGGGAATATTTTGTTTTTTGAATTAGAAAAAAATCGCTCAAATAAGGCTACAAACCGACGGAGGTATTGAAATAAAAATGGATGGTCGCCAATTAGATTTTTCAACTGTCCTTTCACAATTAGAAAATATGGCGCATAACGAAAATGTGCAATTTGTAAAATCTGTGCACGATTAAAGGCGCAATTGTACGAAAGGATGTATCTCCAAATTGAATCAAAAAGCTTCGCCCGCTTACTGGTTCAACTCGCTACGTTTTCAAGGCCAGTATTTCGACTAAGAAACCGATTTGCATTAAAATCTGAATCGGTATTAAGCATCCTAATGCGGGAAGGTTGATCCATCAGGATCCGCTAGAATTACAAGACGGAAGCGACGATTATCAATGAAGGCGAAAAACATACATTTCCTTATCGAGGATAGTGGTTATATAGATGAAGCGATTGAGCGACACTGAAAGAGCCATTACTGAAGAAGAGTTTTCTAAGCTTGAATCAAGCTTTTCAAGAAAACTGCCTACTTCATTGAAGGCTCACTATTTGAGAAACAACGGAGGATTTCCGGATTCGAATTATGTGAAGGGAAGCAAACACGTATTTTCAATTGATGGATTTATCCCTATTAAATATGGAATCCTACCTATCGAGAGGTTAGTTCGGGATATGCGGGGACCTGAGCCCGTTGGTTGCTTTGTGCCTTTCGCCAATGATGCTGGTGGCAACATATTTTACATATCACTGCTGGATGATGACTATGAACGTGTTTATCTTTTCACCGCAGATACAGCCGAGAAGATATATGTATGCGGCTCCTTTGATGAGTTTATAGCCGCTCTTTATGACGACTGACTTATATTGCAAAAAGCTATATGTTGAAAACTCAAGTAGATAATACAAGGCTCGGTGAATATGAAATGAATAGTAAGCCAAATAAACTCCACTATCACCAGGAAACATGGCGCCCGGATAAAGTGGAGAATGTGCTATAGAGAAACCCCAAGTGAAAATTACAATAACTGATATTAAAAAATCAGATGGCAATACAGTTATTTTCTTCTGTTCTAGCTTAGGAAATGGCATGGCCACCTGGGCGAGCTCGGAAGCACCTTCTAAGACCTATCAATACGATGTTGAAATTGATATAGAGAAATCTATAGATCAGGTGCGGCTGGGCGGGTCAGATCATGATCATGATCATGATCATGAATATCGGTTAATGTTAGAGGGCTCCTCTGTGATTATGAATGGAACTATAGAATCCATTGAAGACGATGGTATGGCTTGTTATCGATTATCTCAGGATTGCATAATTATGATTGAATCTGGAAAGTCTGATCTTAAGAAAGGTGATTGGGTCAAGTTAAAGCTCAAATGTTCGGACGTGGAGATAACTGATCAAGGCATATAGTATGAAACCATTGAGGTAACGAATCCCAACGTATACCGTGATAGAAAAGAGCGTATCTTAAACCTGCACAGAGCTGGCGCAGGTAAGTCCGGGAATACAGAATTTCCGCCGTCATGGAACGATGAGACAATTCTGAAGGAAGTGTCAGATGTCGCAACAGATCCCAAATCGGCGATGGGGATAGGGAAATATGATTCCCCATATGCGATAGGCATTTTGGATGGGGTTGAAATACGGTGCGCAGATTTCCGCCGCTTACCCAACAAATGTTATTCCCAATCCACCATAACTATGAACGGGCAAGAAATATTTTTAAGGGCGAACAACTTGCTTCGGCGTTTGCTGGACGCGAACAAGCCAAATCTTGATTTAAAATCAATCGACGCAGTATTGCATTACCTGGATCATGATGAATACGAAATGGCATTCGAAGGCTTGTTTATTGATCTGATGACATTAGGATGAATGGATTGGGTGGGCGATATTCGTGAATACTTTGATTTGGGCAAAGAACTAGGTCTTGAGACTGACAGTGTGTTTGATGCCGAGTTTTGGGATAAGTTTTCTAAGTTTTTGGGGGCATTAGGGGATAGTGCGCACTGATTAGCGGAATCGTATGTGGTAATAAGGAGTTAATTCGTAGTCAAACCCTGATTCGGAACGCTTCGTCCTCATTTGCGTGATTACCCAGAAAACCGCGGCAAGGCCGATCACATCGTCACCCGCTATCAATACGATAGCGAGGACCGTCTGGTCCGCGCCGAAACGCCGAATGGCACGACGCAATACCGCTACGACGCCCTGGGCCGGTGCATCGCCAAACACACCGCGCAAGGCGAAACCCGCTTTCAATACGATGGCCCGCGCCGGCTGGCGGAAACCGATAGCCAGCGTAGCCGCACCTGCCTGTTTGAGCCCGGCAGCTTCCGGCCCTTGGCATTGTGCGAACAAGACAACACCCAAGCCAGCGGCACCACCTACCATCTGGACCATCTCGGCACGCCTCGGGAGTTGACCGACAGCGAAGGTAAAATAGTCTGGTCCGCCCGCTACCGCGCCTACGGCAACCTGGCCCTGGCGGACGTCGAAGCCATCGACAACCCGCTACGCTTTCAAGGCCAGTATTACGACCAAGAAACCGGTTTGCACTACAACTTGAACCGGTATTACGATCCTAATGCAGGGCGGTTTATTCATCAGGATTCGATAGGGTTGGAAGGCGGAGTCAACGGCTAGCAATATGCGCCGAATCCGGTGAATTGGGTTGATCCGTTGGGGTTGACTGGGAAGGATTGTGCACCAATAACTGATCCAGCAAAACTACTGCCGGCACCTAAGAACTCTAACCCATGTATGCCTGGTACACCATTAGAGAGTAATGTAGTTGGACCTGATGGAATGACTGTCTATCGCGCGCATGGTCAAGGACGAGCAACCGGAGGTTGGGTAACTTAGAGCCTCATCCAAATCAAGCTTATGTAAGGAAAGAATTGGCGGTGCATCCAGATTGGAATGATGCAACTAATTATTCTGAAATACAATTGGCCCCAGGAACGAGGTATCAATCAGGCATAGCTGGGCCACAAAACTTTCCAGGAGGGGGCGGAGGAGGTCGCGAGATTCAGATTTTAAACTTTGAAGATATATTGAAACAGAAGGTTGTTTCAACTCATTCATTACCAAGGTAACTATGGCTGACCTAACGATATTTTCTAATAATGGAAAATTGGCTATTGAACTTTTTTTTGCGGGTGAAATACACTTCGGTCCGATGTATTTTAGGCCAAAATTTGTGGGATTTCAGACAGAGGCGACGCCCAGTCTAATTGCTGAAAACATCGTTTGGAGTATTGATGATGGGTATGTTGCGCTAGCTGAAGTATCTTCTAATCTTGAGTCAATGAAACTGCATTTAATTAATGCAGCGAACGGCTCGTTAAAAACGCTTGATGAATGTAAAGGCCTGTTAATTCCATTACATGTAAGCAACAAAGGAGAAGTGGAATTTGAATGGAGAGAAAAAGGAACGAAGGAAATCAGAATTAGGGCGTAATCTTTAGCGCTCTTGGAGGAGCGCTGCATACGAATACCCGGGATCAGATAATATGGATTCTATTTTTCAACGAATTGTGATCACGGTTAAACAGGTAGTTGAATGGCTGGTAACCGGTGATTTTGTGGCTATTGAGCGTTATACACATGGTGAGCGGCTTACCGCGAATTTGATTTCAGAAGCGATATCCGAATATGGACATAAGTTGGTTATGCCTCCCTCTGATGCGTTTGATCAATTGGATTTGATAGAGGTGGTTGGGGTTTCGCCAAGAAAATGGTCTGTTCGCTTTGATCTCTGGACGGAACGGGAGGGGCGGTCGGATTTGAGTCTTGAATGCACCTTAAGTTATACCGATGAAGGATTACTGGCTGTCGAAGTCGATAATATCCACGTTCTCTAATTTTATTGTTGCACTGAGCGTTACACCTTTGAGAGATGCGAGGTCAGAAATACAAACAAATATAAAGGTTGCAAATTATGAAATTCTATGAGGATGAAAATTGTCGATTATTTAATTCTTACTTTGCCTCCTCTTTTGAAGATATAAACTGCTACTGGGTAATTTAGGATCAGGATGAATATACCTACGATGCTGATATTGAATTCAGCCTCAAAAGCATGGGTAGCATACAATTAGTAATAAACGATAAGATCTATGACGATACAAAAATAAGCAAGCGCATTAAAGAATTTAAAGGGGCTTTTGGGCATCATACTTTGTTGTCGATTAACAAAAGAAAAAATTTCTCGCATAAAGTATTTTTGGAACCATATAGTTATTATGTCGAATCTTGCAAGTATGATTGCGCAATAAAGGCTGATACAATTAAATTTTTAAAATTAATACAATATGGGTAGGCAAACGGTTTTTTAGTTAACGCGGAAGTGGACTTGAAGTGCTTTATTAACGTGCTTGGAAGAGTTTTTTAGGAACTTTAGGTGAGCCTGGCTATTTTTCAACAATCGCTAAAAATGTCTTATTTTCATTTCCGCTAATATTTCATTCGTGTTATAAGGGCTCGATAATTTTTGGAAATTTAAAAATTGAAAATCAGCAAGGTGAAAAAATCAAGAGCCGGGACGAATTTAACTCTGTTTTTGGATCATATATCTGGGGAATTAATAAATTGACCATATTAAAGAAATGTCAAAACTCTTTGCTGAATCCAGCCCGCGTAGGTAAGGATTTAGAAATGAATCTTCGTGAACCGATGAAGTTCTTGGATATAATCGAGATGGTTAAGAATAAACAGGAGCGCAAAACCTCTTATTGTGTCTATTGTCCTGATGATATAGACGATCCAACACTCGACACGGTATGTTATATAGATAGTTATCCAGAAATTACAAATAATGATGAAGAAGTATATTCGGGATTCGTTTATAGCAATAATTTGCAGCTTCTTTGCCGAGAGGAGCTTATTCAAGACGTGATTGATACTGCCATTTCTCAAAAGCCTAATGTTTCCGACAGTGAGTTATTAATGGCTTTTATTTTTTATAATGGAAATGATGTTTTTTTAATTTTTCGTGAATTAATCAGCTATATTGGACAAATCAGCCTGCGTAGATACGATTAGCGTCAGCGTAATCGTACGCAGGGAAGTGTTGCCAAGTCTTAAATCAGAACGCTTCGTTCACGCCAGACCGGCAACCTGATCGAAGAAAACCGCGGCAAGGCCCACCACATGCCACGCGCTACCAATGAGATAGCGACAACCGCCCGAAACGCCGAATGGCGCCGCCCAATACCGTTATGACGCCCTGGGCCGGCGCATCGGAAAACACACCGAGTGAGGCAAATTTACTTTCAATACGACGGCCCATAGTTTTTGTGGAGCAATTGATCCGTAAAGTTTCCAAATACCATGATTTTAAAAAATATATTTCTTTACCCTGATTTAGTAGAGTTTGCTAACAGAGAGCAAGATTTGCTGATAGTTAAAGATCAGACCAGACACCTTTGTAATTATCTTGAGCGACGATTAGCTGTGCTTAAATTTCACGCTGATGGTTTCAATAGAATTTGTGTGATTGGGAAATCCCAGCCTCAAGAAATGCACATTAACTCTTCATCTGTATTGGCGGTTTATATTCCTTTTAATATGGAAGAGTTTAGATAAATAAAGCGAAGTGAATTAGGGGATTATTACAGCGTGTTATTGAAAGAGGGGCTGAAAAAATGTGCTGCTAAATACGAAATACCAATTGATGAGTTATTGTCCTGGCTTGAAGAAATGAAGCAAGATGGCTATCGTAACGAATTGATATTTAAGAAAAAACATTTAAAGATCATGATATAAAGTGTCGTCTTGATTGCGCTTTAACTCTGGATGAATTCACATTGAGGCTTAATGTTTCAAAAAAAGGTATTGATCTTTTCAGTGAATTAATTTTGACTACTCCGTCTGATGAAATTGCCTTTCAATACAAATTTAAAGATGTGCTAATTGAAAATGACAATATTGTGGTAATTACTCGTTTGAACTCTGAGTCCGAAAGAGTTTTATTTCGAACAATGATTCCGGCTGGCTAAATAGCCGTAACACCTGTCATTATCATCTGGATCATCTCGGCATGCCCAGGGAGCTGACCGATACCGATGGCATAATTCTCTGTTCCGCCCGCTACCACCCCTATGGCAATCTGGCACTGGCCGATGTCGACGCTATCGACAAACCTTTTGGCGCGAGAGAGCTAAAACCGAGCAGGAGCGAAGAAAAATGTTAAAACGCTGTGGATAATATGTTGTCGAATAAAGTAATAAATTATTTTAAAGCTAATGGCTAGTGGTATGAGGATATTGCTGAAGAACATTCGTTGGCATTAAATGAACTAGACATTGATCTTGATAGTCAGTTTGCAGAATTTTATCTTCATGTGGAGGACGGGCCAACTTTCAGTAGAAAATATGGAGAAATTTATCAAATATGCTGGTTCGTAACAAATTCAAGTTACGATATATGCTTACAAAGAACTCACAATGCTCTTGGTTTGCCGATGGAATATATACCTCTAGATGGTTTTGAAGGGGGAGGTGTTTTTTTTATAATAGAAAAACAAGGGAGGTTTTATATTTAGAGATCGGTAAAAAAAATTGAGGATTTTTTAGTAGGTATATTAATGCCTCAATGGAAAGATTTTAATGATTTTTTAGGGTGGTTTTTTCTTTAAGGAATCAGTAGGCATTTTCTGGGGCGAAAGATATGCGAATGGTGGGGCAGCGTCAGCTCGTATTGGCTGTAAGATATTTTATTCTGTTGGTAATAAAATAATAGGTAAGCACGAAATGAATGATGATTTGTGTGTGCAAGCGGTTAAGCAATTAATTAATTTCATGGAAGCCATGTGTGGCTGGGATATAAAATATTACGAATTATTGACTCAAGATTTTGAAAAGCATAAGTATTTAGCGAAACAAGATTTAACTCGTATTTATGACATATTTTTAATTAAAAAGAACGTAAGTATGGCCGGGAAGCAGCGGTTAATGCCTCAAGTCCGCCTGTTTTCGATCCCAGTACTGAATCTATTATTAAATGCGATGTCGTTGATAATAAAACCATTCTTATATATACAAAACAAGGTGCTGGGTTTAAATTTGATTGTCGCTACCGAATAAAAGTGATAAGGGGAGAGTGGCTTATAGACAAGAAAGAAATATTTTCTGTACACGAGAAAAAATGGGTTAATGAGCTTTTTTAGCTGTGCCGGCAGTTTTGTTGCATAAATCGGCATAGACCCCAGCCGGGGGAGATACCGCCAGCGCCAGCGTAATTATACATAGGGAAGTTTTTTGATTTGTCGCCAAGTTTTAAGTCAAAAAGCGTATCCTGCTTCTGGCCCGGCAACCTGATCGAAGAAAAGCGCGGTAAGGCCGGCCAAATTGTCGCACGCTACCGATACGATAGCGACACCTGTCTGATTCGCGCCGAAACGCAGCAAGGTATCAGCGAGTAGCGTTAGCCTCGTTTCTCGAAAGATAGACGCGATGAAAGATTTAACCGATAAAGCAGGGATTCCAACCAATTTTGTTCCATACGATTAGGTGGTATATGGGAAGCTTATCAATACAGTTCCATGCGTTACCGGAAGAAGTTAACGACATGGTTATGGCAATAAGGTCTGTGGAAGGTTTAAATATAACGTCAATGGGGGGAACGCCTTTTCGCGCCGACGCTTGGGATGGTAGAAGTCTCGCATTTGAAAATGCAGGCGAAATCAGCTTGGGTTTTACACATTATCCAGTCGACTTAAATTGTGTAAGTCGCTACGACTTTGTAATCCAGAACCCAAATGCGTTAGTTCTCGATATTGGACAGTTGACGAAAGACGGGCTCAAACGATCATGGTTGTCATGCAAAACTGACGACGAAGTTTCGTTATCGAAATGGAAAGAATTTGCCACAATCATTAAGAAAAAAACCAAGTGTGGTGCCGTCGCAATAAATCCACAAAGCGGAGAAACGTCGCTAATGAATAGTCATAGATATACAGATGGCGCGCTGAGATTATTCCAATCAGGTGTTGATATGTTACCAGTAGGCGGTATTGTTCGTATTCAACTTGGAAACGCTAAATAGTCTGAATAATCCTAATATAGTAGGATTCACAACGTCTCGATACGAGGGTTGTATAAAAGAATTTTTTCAAAATTTCGGTCGCTAAAAACTGATTTCACTATCCGGCATTGATAGGTGATTTTTTGAGGTGATTGCCCTTGATTTTTAGGGTATAGTGTTTTTGTGAATAAAGTTACCGAAAGGATTGGTAGAGCAATTTAATCCAAATTACGCATTAGATGATAAATTTGGATAGAATTAATAGGTTTCTCAAACAAGCTGTATTCTAGGCTCTTTCCCTTCTAATGCATCTTGAGCAATTTCGACCAGTCCAGGCCAATTTGATTCTTTGCAAGACTCTAAAAAGTCTTTAACCTCATTTTTTGGCCAAAGATGCGCAATCGCCGCAATATAACAGCGAGGTGTGATTTTTTTGCCTTCATCTTCCGTAAATTTTGAAATTCCTGAAACGATATTTTGAATATCGGTTTCTTTTGGAACTATTTTCTTGTACAAAATGGCTGAGCAGGCGCCGCCTATTTGCAAATCATTTTCTTTCTCGATAGATTCAAAAAGAAAGCTCAAATCTAATTTGTCCAAATGAGTGTTTTCTAACAGAAATATAGAAAACGCTAAATCCCGATATAGGATCGTGTTTTCATAATTCCTTTCTATTAGTTTCTTAAGAAAAGGCAGTGCTTCACTACAGCTACCTATTCCAATGGCTCTGATCAGGTGGCATTGCGTTTGCCACGCTTTTGGTTTTTCAATTTCTTTGGTTAGGGCTTCTAATAAATAGGAGCAGTACCCAGTTAATCTTTTTTTTATTATATTTTGTGCGGCTTTTTTTATTTTAGGTGATGAGCCAGATGTTAAGTCGTTAACATATTCCATGATTGTATGTTTTGGTAATGGTTTAGTGTATTGTTGGGCGTTTTTCTAACTTTATATTGTCCTTATTTTTCATGATAAATGGAAGTGTTGACTAGTGGCGAGCAATGCCGTAATTCAGAAGAATTAGTCATCGCACAAGGGGCAGGCGGATCGAAGAAAAGCTCGGCAACGCGCTCAGCCTAAGTACGTACGATTAGTATCAGCGTGTTGCGGCTGGGTAATGCTGCTTAAATCTATGGGGGCCTCGATAACTGCTAGACACAGGCCGAGTATCTCGCTATGCAGGTAGGAGATTTTTGATGAGTATAGTTAATATAAGGCCTTGGAACTCAAAGCCACGCACTATGCTTCGTTTTATTAAGCCAGGCGATATATTTGTTTTTAAAATTAATGATGAGTCTTTTGGGGTTGGTAGGATTTTGACAAAGGTAAGTCTTGGGCACGTTGCGGAGATATTTGATTCTATTTTAACGTCACCAACCGTTACGCCCGAGTTACTTAGTAGCGTGAGTCGGCTGGGAACTCCAGTAGTATTGGATACGTACAGTTTATTCGATAAGCGCTTAGAAGGAGATTGGCAGATTGTTGCCCATGATAGTGAATTCTGCATGGGTGATACAGATAACGTATATTTTGTATATGGGCATCCAAATTCATGGATAAGGGTCGATGTTTTTGGAAACAAGGAGTCTATGGCTGATTTGGAAGCGGCTTTATTATCTAAATACAGCCCAAGAGGATATGGCGAGGTCAAAGAGATGTTCGAAAAGGCAATCTAGCGATGAAGGTGTGATTAACCCGCGTAGATACTGTTAGTGTAATCGTATGCATGAACGCGAGTTGGCAAATAGCGACAACCGCCTAGTCCGCGCCGAAACGCCAAACGGCGTCAGCGAATATCGCACGACACCCTGGGCCGGCGCATCGCCAAGCACACCACACAAGGCGAAACCCGCTTTCAATACGACAGCTCGCGCCTGTAGATGCATTAGATCGCAAGTACAAAAAATCCGGAGACTGTTAATAATGAATGCGAAGAAGTTTTGTTTCAACGAGAATATAAATGAATTGGAGATTGATCCCCGATATATTAACGATGGGGTGTCTTTTGCGGAGCAGAATAATTACACGGCCATTAGAATACTGGAGTTGAACGAGCAAAATGGAGGTGGCTGCGATTTGGATTTAACACCACTTTTAGGAAATAAATCCATATGTTCATTATCGATAGCAGATAACTTTAAGGTTTTAAAGGCGAACATTGATGCGATATACACTATGGAAAACTTGAGCAAGTTGTCGTTTCAGGATAAGAAAATAAAGCCGGATTTCTCAAGGTTATCCCAGTTGATAGTGCTGTACATGAAATATAACGCGGACCTTTCCGGATTTTCTTCCCTAAAGAACTTAATACACCTGCTGATAACCTCGTTGAGTGCCAAGGATTGCTCTTTTCTCGAAGGGCTTAATTCTTTGAAAGAATTGCGATTAAGCGGAGGAAGCGTCGAGTCGATGTCTGGTATCGAGAAGCTTACAAGTCTAGTTGATGTGAAAATTGATCATTGTTCCAAGTTGAATGATATTTCCTCCTTGGGCAAATTAAACAGTTTGGCGACTCTGCATGTGGAAAAATGCAAGCTTTTGAATGACTTTTCTTTCCTATCAAATAATAATTCTATTGAAAATTTATTTTTATCGGACCTGGATTCTATTTCATTCGTTGCAAGTATGGAGCGGATCAAGTCGCTACGATTTTGGAATTTGAAGGATGGCGATATTAACCCTATTCTAAAAACGAAGTCTTTGATAAGCGTAGATTTCTATCCAGACAAAAAACATTACAGTCATACTAAAGCCGAGATAAAGTCATTGATGGCTTAACGCGATTTAGCCTGAGTATGTATGGTTAATGGAACTGCTGTTAATGAGGCTTGCGGATATTTGTTAGGCAAGCAACTAGGATGCTCTGGTGATATAACGAAAAATTTGGTTACATTGCAGAAGAATTGGACCAATACTCCAGCGATGCGTGGATTTGAAGGGCAAATAAGAGCTGCTGTCGAAGGTGACCGAGTCGTTGATTATTCGGCAACGCCAATCTATAACGGCAACAGCCCCTAATCTTAAATCAGATAGTTTTTTCCTCGCCTGAGAGGCAAGCGGAACGAAGAAAAACGCGGCAAGGCCGGCCACATTGTCACCCGCTACTAATGAGATAGCGACAACGGCCGGGTTCGCGCCGAAACGCCGCAAAGAATCAGCGAATACCTCTACGACAGCCCGCGCCTGCTTGCGGAAACCGACAGCCGCGCAGTCGCATCTATCTATCCGAACCCGGCAGTGTCCGGCTCTTGGCTCCGCAGGAACAAGACAACACCCAAACCCAGCACCACCTACCACCTGGACCATCTCGGCACGCCCAGGGAGCAGACCGATACCGATGGCAGAATCGTCTGGTCCGCCCGCTACCGCGCTTACGGCAATCTGGCCCTGGCCGATGTCGAAGCCATCAATAGCCCGAATCAAGAAGGTGGATTTAAATGGCTTAAAAATAAATGGTAAAGGAGAATCCATATGAAAGTTGAAACAGTATCGCTTGAAGAAGTGTTGACCGATCCAGGTAGATTCAAAGGTTGGCTTTTTCTAGAACCAGTGCCGTGGACAGCGAAAAGCCGGGGAGTTTTGATTGTTTTCGATAAAGACGCGGAGCCAAGCGATGAGCTCATCCACGCATGGATTGAAGACAAAGAGTGGTGCGAAACGTTGGATATAGCAACGATAGAAGATATTGTGTTTAATGCTGCACAACAAATAGAAAAACCAAGGATAGATGAGTTGGTGGAAGCGTTCACATTTTATTTTACAATGATGCTTTCAAAGATTTTTGAATGTATTTAATCAGGAATGAACGCCGAAGGCGGGGAGCTTAGGTATGTTAGCCCAAGCGTATGCTTGAACGTGTCACCAAATCTTGAATCAAAAAGTCTCGCCCGCTTACGGCCGCCATCGTCGATGAATATGGGGAGAAAGTAAATTCATTTGACCATACAGTATTAGTCGTGATCGCAACTCGACAATCAATTATCAAGCAGAAATGAAAACACAGAAAGGAGATTGCAGGTGAGCGAAATAAAAATTAGGGGGTGGGGGGCGAAGCCAAGAACGATGCTTCGATATATTAAGTCTGGCGACATATTTATGTTTCAGGTTGATGATAATCGGTATGGGATTGGGCGGATTTTAATAAAGATAGACTTTGGTCATTTAGCGGAGGTTTTTGATGAAATTCTGCGTTCAACAGAATTGAGCGAGGAAATAATTAGGCACTTGAAGCGGGTTAATTCACCTATTATTCTTGATTCGTATGGTTTGTTCGATAAGAAGTTGGAGGGGATTGGCGTATTGTTGCTCAACAAGATGGATTTCAGATGCCTACGTCTGACAATGCCTATTTTTGTTATGGCGCTACTAATTCATGGAAAAAGATTGATGTTTTTGGTAATGAAGAATCGATCACTGAGAATGAGGCCAATAAATTACCAAAATACAGTCCTAAGGGAGATCGCGATGTAAAAGAAATGCTCAGAATCGCATTTTGAGAATTATTGGGGGTGCTAAGAATGATTTTTTCGAATTGTGGAGCGAATTTATCTCTGGAAGATATTGGAGATATTCAGCAACAGTTGGATCTCGTTTTGCCGGAAGAATTGGTCAATCATTATTTAATACATAATGGGGGTATACCTTCAAATAGTTTTTGGATTTTGGAGGATGGCCGTTCTTTATGGGTTAAAAAATTTTTGCCTATGAAATTCCCGGTTGGAACCGAGCGGACTTTGGAAGATAGTTATTTACTGATGGTTGCAAAGAATGTAATGCCCAAAGGATTGATCCCGTTTGCCATTGATCATGGGGGAAATTACTTTTGCATCGATACATCTGGCGAAGTTTACTTTTATGCGGTTGACAGATGGGATGAAGCGCTGAATGACGAACAAAATCATGAGAAGGCAAAAAAGAAGTTAGGCGTGTCTTTTCAATTGTTTGTAAACCAGCTTGTCGAAACTGACGAATTTGAAGATTAGGCCGCTTAGGCAAAATTAGCCGTATATTAGTCTTATCCAGGGAGACGTACTGATTCGTCGCCAATTCCAGAATCAGAAAGCTTTGTCCGCGTTGGGCCAAATCGCTAACGCAAAGCTCTGGCCTCCCTACGAGGTTGCATCAGCAAGTTTTAAAATTGGGGAAGCAAAACCCCGATTCCAAGGTGGTCGGTAGGGTTATTGATAAAAGTATGTCTACGACAAAAGAGGCGAAAGCCGTGGAGACTAAGAAATTAAAAGAGTATTTTGATCAGACTGGTAATACACCGGAAGGTAATAAAAAGCTTTAAGCCAACAAAAACAAGGGTTGTTGACGAAATGAATATATCTACATGTCAAGTTTATCCTGAAGTTGATGTCAGTTATAAAATACCCAGTTTTGTTATGAAAGAGTTGCGTAAAGGATTAAACTCGTTGGATAAGGAAATAACTTATTTTAAGGAAAAGTTCAAAGGACAAGATTTTGAGCTTGGTATTGTTATTTCGGCAACGCGCGAAAAATATAAGCCTTTAGTCATGGGGCCTACATTTTTTAATCGATATAAGCGCGTTGATTTTGTATTACATATTCCTTATAAAAAATTCGATAGTTCTTATGATGAGTTTTCTTATATTGTCGAAAACCTTCGATGTGGATTAGTAAGTATTTTTGACAAATATAGTGAGGATAGCTCTGGTATAAATGAAGTCTTGCAGCGTATATTGGAAATGGCGCCGTATCCGTAAATCGGAATATCCCGAATAGCCTGTGTAGGTATAATTAGCGTAATCGTACACAGGAAATATCGCCAAATCCTGAATCAAAAAGCTTCGCTCGCTTATGGCCGGCTACCTGATCGAAGAAAACGCGGTAAGGTATGGTAGTAGCCCTGAAAAAAAGTAGGGGCTGTTGCCATTTTGTCATAATCCCTTTGAAAATCGATTGGCGAGCCATATTGATTGAGTTTTCAATCAAACGATAACTAGCGAATGCCACGCCAACTGCTTACAGATACCCACTGGGAAAAGCTAAAAACGATTATGTTGAGTTTCAGCATTTACGACAAACCCGGTCTTCGGCAAACGGTCGAAGGGATTTTTTATCGTTTGCGTGTTGGCTGCCCTTGGCGAGACTTGCCCGTCGCTTTTGGCAAGTGGAATGCCGTGTACAAGCGCTTCAATGCCTGGTCACTGCAAGAAAAGCTGAGGGGTATCTTTCAAGCGCTAGTGATTGAGCCTGATTTGGAATGGCTATTTATTGATGGCAGCATTATTAAAGCCCATCAACACAGTAGCGGCGGCGCCCATGAAAACCCAACAGCCATCGGGAAATCGGTCGCAGGCAACACGACCAAAATCCATATGGCGGTTGATGCCGGTGGACTTCCCATCCAGTTCTCGATTACGGGGGGCGAAGTACATGACTGCAAAGAAGCGCCGGAATTTGTGGCCAAGCTCCCCCAGGCGGGCTACATGATTGCAGACAAAGGGTATGACAGCGAGCCGTTACGGATTCAAATTCGAGACCAAGGCACAGTCCCCATCATCCCAAGAAAACAAAATTCAATAGTCGGGAATGAGGAAATGGACTGGTGTCTCTATAAATATCGCCACCTCGTTGAAAACGTATTTGCGCGACTGAAACATTTTAGAGCTATTGCCACCCGATATGACAAACTAAAACGCAATTTTGAAGGTGCTATCGCCCTGGCTTGTGCATTTATATGGTTACCGATGTGAAACGGCAACAGCCCCTAGGATTTCAAAGTAGAGTTTTCTGGTAAGAAAAAGCTGATTTTAATAAGGTTACATAATCCAGTGGCCTACCCATACGCCTATACCAGCAAGACCGAAAACTTGCCGATCAGTTTGGAAGGGAAAACGTGAAAAGCAAGGTGATTGAGAAGGGGGATGCTTCAACGTCAGAAGCAAAGGCGGCTGAGACGGCAAAATTAGAAGAGCACTTGGAAAATACGGCTCGGTGCCGAAAGGTAATCAAAGAAGCTTTAAACCCAAAGGAAATTGCGGGTGATGATGAATATTGAGTTTGGTCAAATATATGTGGAATTAAATGCGGACTTTGATTTGCCGAGCTTGTTGCTTAAAAGATTGCGAGAAGAGCTAGATGCTCTTGGAAAGGAAATTTCACACTTTAATACAATATTTAAGAATTCTGATTTCAAATTAGTATTTATTATTTCCGCAACTCGTAAGACCGATGAGCTTAATATAAAAGGGCCGACTTTGGTGCGAAAAAAGCCGGCGGCTGAATTTGTTATTTATATTCCATATAAAGAAATTGTAGATTTTGTGGATAAAGTGTCGTATGTGCTGCCATACGTTGCTAAAGGTGTGGTTTTTGTACTTAATAAATATAAAAAGGATAGTTCTGGCGTTGAAGATGTTGTCCGGAACGTTATTGTGGCAGTAAGAGATGAGCCAGAGACATTTCTGCGAAAATCTTAGCCCGCATAGGCTCTATTAGTTTTAGTGTAATCGTATGCAGGGAAGCTGATTCTTAACGAAGTCCTGAATCAGCAAAGCCTTGCGGTAACCTGAGCGAAGAAAAACGCGGTAAGGCCATTCAATTCGCCACCCGACCCGGAAACAATGAGATCGAGAAATGACCAAAAGAGTCGTGTGGAAACATAATAATGTTGTCAGCCTTAAGCTTCGCGAGGACCTTTACACGTTGGGGCAAATGTTGGGTCGAGCTGCCATGCGATTTTTCAATATTACTAGTCGCGACGGTAATTGGCATAATATTGATTTAAATCAAGTCGATCCAATATTTACGTTGTTTATTGGAAATATCGTATTACATAATTTGGTTGACAAAAAAGTTTCCGATAAAGATGTTAAGCCGAGCTTCGCGCCCTGTGAACCCTACTGGATTGATGCTAAGCTTAATTTTGATGGAGGTTACCCCTTCAAGGGAGGGAATCTTATCGATATTGGTACGGAAGGGAATATCTGCACCACTGAGGGGCGAGTGGTGCAAGAAGATCTATCGCTTCCAGCCGATAAGGAAATTATAGAGAAATATGAGTTGACGAATATTTGGGGTGATGTACATGTTAGAGATCGCTTGCTTCATTTTTTTGATACCGGTAAGGATGACGATTTTTTAAAGAAAAAAGTATTTCCGGGGTACGGGGCTGAACATCCAGTGTAGATACTGTTAGCGTAATCGTTCGCGGTGACGTGTTGCCAAGTGTTGATTCAAAACGCTTCTCCCGCTTACGGCCGATAACCTGATCGAAGAATAGCGCGTTAAGGAATCGGCGAATACCGCTACGACTCCGTGGAGCGGTGCATCACCAAACGCACCGCGTAAGGCGAAACCCGCTTCAATACAACGGTCCGCTCCTGCTGGCGGAAACCGACAGCCTGCGCAGTCGCAACTACCTGTTCGAGCCTGGGAGCTTCCGGCCCTTGGCACTACACGAACAAGACATAACCCAAGCTAGCCGCAACATCTACCACTAACGCCCGAACCATCTCTCCTAAAGCCAGCGGCGCATTCAATGGTGATTTACTTCCTAGAATGACTTGGCATCATGGTGATGAATCTGGCTCTTGACAGCTTGTTGGTAAGGCGGACCATGCCAAGTACTGCAAGATATATCATCCCGTTGGAAGGGGGCGAAACAAATGGGGCGGCGTCACCGATTGCAAGTAGAAAATTATTTAGAGGAGTGGTTATGTTAAAAAGCTATTTAGGATTTGAAACTTTAAAAAATGAAATTAACGAGCTTCCCATGGCGGGTAGGATCTATACCAAGCCAAAGATCAATAAAGATAATATTGTCGCGGCTGAGTTTGTTGTTATTTCAAGTGACGAAGTTGAAGATTATTCCAAAGAAAGCGGTGGGCTTATTCCCAGTCAACTTGCAGGGCGGGGGTATTACTCCTGGCTTGAGTCTCCAAATTTCAGTGATATTATTTTACTTAAGGTTGAGCATGTGCCAAATGCAACATTGCAGGAATTTATAGAGGCTGTTTTTTTCTATTTAGAAAATGATGCATTTATAGACTAGTGAATGGTGCAAGTATGAATAGGGTAACTTCCAATATTAAGCCCACAATAGCCTATGATTTGCAGTGGTAACTAATAAAGCCTGCGTAGATACTGTTACTTCAGCGCAATCGTAAGCCTGGAAATGCACTGATTCGCTGTGAAGTCCTGAATTAGACGGCTTAGCCCTCTTTCGGCGGGCATGTGATTTAAGAAAAGCGCGGCAAGGCCGGCCTCATTGTCAGCCGCTACCAATACTATAGCGACAAACGCCTGATTCGCGCCGAAACGCCGAATGGCACGACGCAATACCGCTACGCCGCTCTTGAGCCAGCGCAACCGCATCTAACCAAGTTGAAAAACTAGCCGACGCCGGGCGAGTAATTACCGGAAATGAATCCTTGTACTGTGACTGTGTGCCTATGGCAGAATGGCGTTAACTAATTTTTAAAGGGATAGTCGTATGTTGTTAGCCAGATTACTGCCAGTTTTTTTTGCCTCGTTGTTGGCTGCGTGCGCAGAGGTGCCTGAGCAACCGGCTCCGCCACCGCCAACAGTCGTTGAGCTAACGCTAAACAGCACCGCCTCAATTAACCCCGACGCCGACGGTAAAGCCTCGCCGGTGGTGTTAAGAATTTACGAATTGCGGGAGAAAAGTGGTTTTAACGGTGCCGATTTTTTTGCCATATTCGATAAAGAGCAGGCTACTTTGGCCTCCGATCTGGTACGCAAACAAGAGTTGGTGATAAAGCCCGGCGAGAACAAATCCTTGCGGATCGAGCCGGCTGCGGATACCCGGGTATTAGGGTTTTTTGCGGCTTTTCGTAAATTGGATAATGCCGGCTGGCGCACTTTGACCGAGTTGAAGGCTCATCAGAACAATGCGGTGTTACTGAAGCTGGATGCCAATAGTCTAACCGTGACCAATACGCCAACGGAACCCGCACCCGCAGCACCTAAAGAAGATTAAGTGGGGAATAACGATAGGGGCTATGGGTTAGCTTTTAGTCCCTGAGCGGTTTAAGCAATTAAAAAACCGGCACCACCAGCACAAACACGAACGCGATTAAGGTCCAAATCACGATCTTGGTTTTTAAGGGCGTGTTGAACCACAGGGTTTTCAACGCAGCTCTCAGGGCTTGTGGGCGGTCTTCGGCGGCGCGAATGCGTTTAAGCGTACCTTTTAGCGTCAGGCTTTCCTGCTTTTGCTGTTCTGCGTACAGCAATTCGTCGAGCTGGGAATAAAACACGTCGCAACTCGGACATTTAAATGCCTCGCCCAACCTGGGCTGGCCGCATTGCGGGCAGTTTTTCATTTTCGCTCCTGAAAAACTCGATTGCCTTGATGACGAGCATCAAGGCAATCCAGGAAACATTTACGCGGCGATACCGTTATGTCTGAGCAGGGCGTCGATATTGGGTTCTCGGCCGCGGAAGTTTTTGAATAAGGTCATCGCATCGCTGCTGCCGCCTTGCTCCAGGATGTTGTGCAGGAAAGACTCACCTGTATCGCGGTCGAAAATGCCTTTCTCTTCGAACAAGGAAAATGCGTCCGCCGACAACACTTCCGCCCATTTGTAACTGTAATAACCGGCGGCGTAACCACCAGCGAAAATATGCGAGAAGCTATGGGCGAAACGGTTGAATTCCGGTACCTTGACCACGGCTACCTGGTCACGCACCTGTTTGAGGATGGTATAAATTTGTCCGCCCTTGGCCGGAGCGTAATCCCGATGCATCTTGAAATCGAATAGACTGAATTCCAGTTGCCGCACCATCATCATGCCGGCTTGGAAGTTTTTTGCCGCCAACATTTTGTCGTACAACGTATCGGGCAGCGGTTCACCGGTTTGATAATGACCGGAGATTAAGCCCAGCGCTTCTTTTTCCCAGCACCAGTTTTCCATGAATTGGCTGGGCAGTTCTACCGCATCCCACTCGACGCCGTTGATGCCCGAGACACCGAGGTGATCGATCTGGGTCAACATGTGATGCAGACCGTGGCCGAATTCGTGAAACAGCGTTTCCACTTCGTCGTGGGTCAGCAAGGCCGGGTCGTTGCCAGTCGGCGGGGTAAAGTTGCAGGTTAAATACGCCACCGGTGTTTGTAGTGCATCGCCGACTTTTTTACGGCAGACGCAGTCGTCCATCCAGGCGCCGCCGCGCTTTTTGGCGCGGGCGTATAAGTCCAGGAAGAAGCGGCCGCGCAATTGGCCGTGTTTATCCAGGATTTGATAAAAGCGGGCGTCGGGGTGCCAGGTGTCGAAGTCTTTGATTTCGCTGATTTGCAGGCCATAGAGTTTCTCGACGATGGCAAACAGGCCGGGCACAACTTTGTTGTCGGGGAAATAGGCTTTCACTTCTTCTTGCGACAATTGGTAGAAGTGCTGGCGCATTTTTTCCGAGTAATAACCGATGTCCCAGGCTTGCAAGTCGTTTAGGCCGTGCTCGGCGGCAGCAAACTCTTTCAATTCAGTCAAATCCCGGCGGGCTTGGCGCCAGGATTTGTCGGCCAAATCTTCCAGAAACTTCACCACGTCGTCGGTGGATTTGGCCATTTTAGTAGCCAGCGAATATTCGGCGTAGTTGTTAAAGCCCAGCAATTGGGCTTTCTCGTGGCGCAACGCCAGGATTTGTTCCATCAATTCGGAATTGTCCCATTGCCCGGCATGCGGGCCTTGATCGGAGGCTCGGGTGCAGAATGCCTCATAATGTTCGCGGCGCAGTTCGCGGTTGTCAGCGTAGGTCATCACCGCCAGATACGACGGGAATTGCAGGTTGATCAACCAGCCATCCTTGCCTTCCGCTTCGGCGGCTTGTTTGGCTTGGGCCAGAGCCGATTCCGGCAGGCCGGCCAAATCGTCGAGATGGGTAATCTGTTTGTGCCAGGCGTTGGTGGCGTCCAGTAAATGTTCTTCGTATTGACTGGCTAGTTTCGATAATTGCTGGTTGATCTCTTTATAACGCGCCTGTTGTTCGGGCGGTAAATCCACGCCGGACAAATGAAAGTCGCGCAGGGCGTTGTTGACGATTTTTTGTTGGGCGCGGTCGAGCTTGGCAAAGTCCGCGCTGTCGCGTATGGCTTGGTAGGCCTCGTACAAGGCGCGGTTTTGGCCGGTTTCTGTGGCGTATTCGCTGAGTTTGCCGAGGCAGGCATTGTAGGCATCACGCATCGCTTCGCTGTTGACTACCGAATTCATATGGCTGACCGGCGACCAAGCCTTGTTCAAGCGGTCTTCGGCGGCTTCGATCGGTTCGATCAGATTTTGCCAGGTGTAAGGTCCGCCGGCTTGCAGTTGCCGGTCTATGGTTTGCCGGGCTTCGGTGAGTAGCTGGCTGATGGCCGGCTCCACGTGTTCGGGCAGGATTTTAGAAAATTGCGGTAGTTCGGTGTTTTCGAGCAAAGGATTGGTCATGTCGGTAGCCAGTCTGATATGAATATCGGGAAAATTAGGATAATAAATGCATGGCGGCGTTGACCCGATTTTGGGCTTTTTTCAACACCATCAAGGAAAAATCAGGGTTGAGTTTACCGTGATTTAGTTTGCTGTAAGACGGAATCGAGTTGATATAAGGCAGATCTCGGGCATTGCCGGAACCGAAATAGCTGTGCAATTTGGCGAGGATGACGATGTCGGTCATCGTTAGTTCAGGGCCGCTGTCGTACAGCCAGTTTTCTGCTTGATGCGGAATGTTGCCCAGTTGTTCGGGAAAACCCAACGTGTGCAGCATCAGCACACCGACCGGGCCGCGTAAATAGGGCAGCGCGGTTTTTAGTTCCTGAAAGCTGGGGCCGCCGTCGGGAAATTGTTCAGCAAAATGCAGTAAGGGAATCGCGCCGATGTCGGCAATCAAACCGCCCAGCAGGGCGTCTTCCGGGTTGATGTTGCTGCACTCCTGGGCTAAGACAAAGCTTAAACTTGAGACATACAGGCTGTTTTTCCATAAGGCCTGCATGCCTTTCATGAGTTCCGGGTCGGTGCAACTGAATAATTGTTTCATGCTGATGCCCATCACCAAATTCCGCGTCGCATTCAGGCCGATGCGAGCTACCGCGTCATGGCAATTGTTGATCGGTATTTCCGTGGCATATAAGGGGCTGTTCGCCACCTGGATTAATTTCGCCACGATAGGCGGGTCCAGCTGAATAATCTCTGCGGCCCCGCGGATGCCGATGTCTTTTTGCACCGCATCTTTTAGTTTCAGGGCGACATCCGGTAAGGAAGGCAGGCGCAGTTTGTTTTCCCGATAGGCTTGGGCGAAGCTGTTGAAAAAGCGGCTGCCGTTGATCGGCTCCGGCAGTTGAATATCGAGCAGTTCCACGCAATTGGCGCTTTCCTGACTTTTATCTGTCCATAAACGGTTGAGTTGGATAGGGATTTCCAAAATACGCACATCGCTGAGCGCCGTGGCGGTAGCGCCGCAACGGCTACCGCTGTTCAGCGGCAGATTGGCTAGCGTGGAATCGGCGTCGATTTGATAACGGCTATCGCTATCCGGTTGCATCGATAGTTGTCCTGCCAACAAATACAGTACGCTGTTGGTCGGTTGCCCCAGGGTAAAAAGAATTGCCCCTTTGGCGTAGGCCAAGCTGAGATGCGGTAATGAGCTTAAGGCGGCGTCATCAAGATCGCGTAAGGGTGCGAATTTTTTCAGCTGTGCGACGCTAAGCGCTTGCTGATGAGTGCTGCTGGGTTTGGATACTGAGTTGTCGGTTGGTAGGCTACTCCGGGGTTCTGCGCCAGACGGCAAGGCTTTCCGGCTTGGTTTGTTGGCGGTGGTGTTTTTTTCCAGTAGCTTGGAAAACCAATTCATCTTATGTCCTGAAAAAGTTGATGGCCTCGGCAATTTGTTGTTTTGCATCCTGTAATGCCTTCAGAGACATATCCGGCGTCAGTGCGCTATCGTCCAGTTTTTGAAAGGCAGGCAAGGTGTTGAGTGGCGGCAGTTTCTGGGTATTGGTGCCGCCGAGTTGGCTGTGAAATTTAGCTAACAGCACAACGTCATAGAGTTGCAGGCCCTGGCCGTCGTCAAAGTACCAATTTGTGGTATTGACGGGAATTTGCTGAAAACTATCGGGGAAATGCCATTTTTTCAAAATATAGGTGCCTAACAAACCTTGCAGACAGGCGATGCTGGCCTGTAATTCTTCTTCGGTATACTTTGAAATATCAAGGCTTTCGGCAAAGGTGACGATAGGTAAAGCACCAATATTGTGAATTAACCCGGCCAGTAAGGCTTCGTCGGCGTTCACTTTTCGGGTTAGTCCGGCCAAGGTGTGGCTGAGGCTGGCAATCTGGATGCTTTGTTTCCAAAGTGTCTGAATAATGTTGTTCAATTGCCGGTTGCGGCTTCTGAACAACTGGTGCAGGCTGATGCTGGTCACCAGGTTTTGCGTGGTTTTAAACCCCAGCCGGTTCACGGCATCATGGCTACTGGTGATCGGGTTGCTGCCGCGGTAGATCGGGCTATTGGCCACCTGAATCAATTTGGAGGATATAACCGGGTCCAGGTTTAAAATTTTGACCGCATCGGCGATGCTGATGTCTTTTTGCAAGGCGCTGCGCAAACGCAAGGCAACATCCGGTAGGCTGGGAACATGCAGATTGTCGGCTCTGAACGCATCGCAAAAGCTGTCGAAAAAAAAGCTGTGTCGCAGCTTGGGCGGAATGCTCTCCGGGTGGATCAGCGGATTGTTGACGGGTTTGCTGCTGTGCTGCAAGTTGGACAGCGGCATGTAGATGATTTGGGTCGGTGATTTGGCAATCGCGCTGAACGCGTGTTCGCCGGATGTTGCCAGCGGATAACAGGCTTTAAAAGTATCGGCTTCGACCGTATAACCGGCGCCATTATTCGCTTCCAGATAGACGTTGCCGGTGTACAGATAGCTTAATTGTTCGGCCTCGGCGCCGCGGTTAAATATGATGTCGCCGGGGTTGAAGTTCCGCATGGTCACCGGTATTGCCAACAAGTCTGCCGCCGGCAAGTCCCCCAGCGGGATGAGCTTTTGCAGGTAGCTCAAGGGCAATTGGTTGACGGTTGCTGCGGGGGGGCTGCTCTCTGTCGGCGTTTTGTCCGGTGATTTTTTTAAAAATTTCCAGATCATGCGGCTAGGACGAAAAGATGCTCAATGCTTCGTGAATTTTAGTTTTGGCATCGTGCAAGATTGCCAGCGTATTTTCCGGAGACAAAGAGAAGTTTTTCAATTTGGCCGCGGCGGGGATGGCGGTAATCGCCGGCAGATCGGCGGTGGCTTTTTTGCCGATCAAGGCATGGAGTCTGGACAGGACTACTATATCGGTCACCGTCAAGGTATCGCCGCTGTTTTGAAACCAGTCGCTGGACGACTTGGCCACGTCGATGAATTCTTCGGCAAAATCCCATTCTTTCAACACCACTGCGCCGACCGGGCCTTTGATGATGGGCATGGCTTCCATGATTTCGGCGTCGTTATGGTATTCGGGTGGTAAGTTGGCGGTAAAGCTCAGAAAGGGAATCACGCCGATGTCGCAGACCAATCCGGCCAGTAAGGCATTCTCAGGATTTTGCTGCATGCTGTGGCTGGCCAGCACATGGCACAGGCCGGACAGATAAAGGCTTTGCTTCCACAGATCTTCCAAATGATTTTTAATCAGCGGCGATTTGCTTTTGAAAATCTGCTTCATACTCAGCGCCGTTACCAGGTTGCGCGTGGCATTCAAGCCGATACGCACGACAGCGTCTTTGCAGTTTTTCGCTGGTACGTTGGTCAGATATAACGGGCAATTGGCGACTTCGATCAATTTCGCGGAGATGGCAGGGTCCAGTTGGATGATTTTGACGGCTTCGTCGATGTTGACATCTTTTTGGATGGCTTTGCGCAAATTGATCGCCACTTCGGGTAATGAGGGGATTTCTATCTCGTGGTCGTTATTTTCGAAATGTTCGACGAATAAGCTCAATAGCCGGTTGTGATGCAATTCTTCCGGAATAGATAATTTGCCGTGGTCTTGGCGGCTGGGCGTCAGCATGATTTTCAGGGATACCCGCAACAGGTCTATCTCGGTTTTTGCGGTGGCGGTGGCGGTGTGCTTAATACCGCTGCATATCGGGAATTTCGCTTGTGCGCTGCCTGCCGATATTTCATAGCTTTTGCCGTTGTGATCGGCCAAAATCACCGTGCCGCGCAACAAATACATTGCGCAAGTCGCCTGTTGATTGACGCTGAACAAGGTGTTGCCGGCTGCCAGGGTTTCGACGTGATTTTCAGTGGCGAAAGTTTGTAATATCTCGTCGCTTAAATTCCTGATGGGGAATAACTGTTTTAGAGTTTCCGGCGTAATGCGTTGCCCTCCGCGCTGCGGTTTGCCTTTAGCATGGGATTTTTCAAAAAAAGCTCTAATTCCACTCATAGTATTCCAGTAAACGTTAATGGCGGGCGGTTTGGGGAGATTGTTACCATGGACATCGCCCCGGTCAATAATTTCATCCGTTCGTGTTGTTTAATGCTCTTTCGGCGTTTAGCAGGCCAATCACCGGCGAGGTTTGTGGACGCACGCCTCGCCAAATAAAGAACGCTTCGGCGGCCTGCTCTACCAACATGCCCAAGCCGTCCAGGCTGTGCGCGGCCTTATTCGCCAAGCCCCATGTCACAAATGCGGTGGCTTGGTTGGCGTAAGCCAAGTCGTAGCAACTGCCGCCGGCTTTCAATAGTGCGGCCGGCAAAGGTGGTAAATCGCCGCTGAGGCTGGCCGACGTGGCGTTGATGATCAAATCAAATTGGCGATCTTTAAGATTAGCGTAATCGCAAGCATGCACCGCGCCTAGTGCCGCGAAATCCTCGGCAATTGCGTGGGCTTTGCTCACATTGCGATTGACGATGACCAATCCCGACGGCTGCTGTTCCAGTAGGGGAGGGACGATGCCGCGTGTGGCTCCTCCAGCCCCTAGAATCAAAATCTCGGCATCCTTCAGTGTGATGCCATGGTTTATGGTTAAGTCGTTAAGCAAGCCGATGCCGTCGGTGTTGTCGCCCAAAATGATGTCGTCCGCTTGGCGGAATAAGGTGTTGACGGCTTTTGCTTGACGAGCGCGTTCCGTCAGTTGGTCGGCATATTGCCAGGCCAGTTCCTTGAGCGGGACGGTGCAATTCAGGCCTTTGCCGCCATCGGCAAAAAAACGGCTGGTAGCCGCGGCAAAAGTTTCCGCAGGCACCTCTTGGGCCCTATAGTCCATCAGTTGACCGGTTTGTTCGGCAAATAATTTATGGATACGCGGTGATTTACTGTGGCTGATCGGTTGGCCGAATACCGCGTAATTATCAATTTTCATCATCGGTACTGTATTTGCTGCGCCAATATTCCCAGAGGAAAGTGCAGGCTATCACCAGCACTCCCAGCCCTATACTGATGGGCATAAAGTTCTCGAAATAAGCCACGATCAGCGCGCAGGTTGCCAGGAAAAAACCGAGTAGGCTGTATTGCCAGCCGATGCGGATGCCATCCAGCAGGGTGGCTAAGGCCAGGATCAGCAAGATAACCAGGCTGGCGCTTCTGTCGGATAACTGCTCGGATTTGTTAAGCAATGCGGCGGCTATCACCACAACCAGCGTATGCAGCCAATGCAGCCCTTGGGCCTTGACGATGTCGCCAAAGTCGTTGTCGTTGGTTCGGGTTTGTAGCCAGGAGACGAAAATCGACAGCATGCCAAACACGATCACCATGAATAGCCAATAACCATAGCCGTCGTGCGGGTTGAATTCGGTAATAGCGATGCCGGTCAGCGATAAAACGACCAGCAGAATAAATACCGCCTGTTCCAGGCCGAAGTAACGTCGGCGCTGTTGGGGCGGATCGTCAGTCGAATGACTGTCATCAGAATCGATGTCTTGGTTCATGCCGGGTCCGTTTGTCTGGTTGTTATGGTTGTTTTAGCCACTGGGCAGCGGATTTAGCGTAATAAGTCAGTATCGCGTCGCAGCCGGCTCTCTTAAATGCCAGTAGGGATTCCATCACCACCTGTTGTTCGTCCAGCCAGCCGTTTTGCGACGCGGCTTTCAGCATCGCATATTCGCCGCTGACCTGATAAGCAAAGGTCGGTACACCGAATTGGTCCTTGGCGCGGCGGATGATGTCCAGATAGGGCATGCCGGGTTTGACCATGATCATATCGGCGCCTTCGCGTAAATCCAGCGCAATTTCCCGCAAGGCTTCATCGGAATTGGCCGGGTCCATTTGATAACTGTATTTATTCCCGCCGCCCAGATTACCGGCCGAGCCGACCGCATCGCGGAAAGGGCCATAGAAACTGGAGGCGTATTTGGCGGAATAGGCCAATATTCGGGTGTTGGTATGGCCATGAGATTCCAACACGGCTCTGATCGCACCGATGCGGCCGTCCATCATGTCGGAAGGGGCGACGATGTCGGCGCCGGCTTCGGCATGCGACAAGGCCTGTTTGCAAAGGACTTCGACGGTTTCGTCGTTGACGACATAACCTTGATCATTCAGCAATCCATCCTGACCGTGCGAGGTAAAAGGGTCTAAGGCGACGTCGGTGATGATCCCGAGCTCCGGTAGGGCGCCTTTCAAGGCCCGAACGCAGCGTTGTGCCAAGCCGTCAGGGTTGTAAGCTTCTTCCGCACTTAACGATTTTTTGTTCGGATCCGTTACCGGGAATAGGGCAATGGCGGGTACGCCCAGATTTAATAAGGTTTCGGCTTCGCGCAGCACCAGGTCGATGGATAATCGGTTGACGCCCGGCATGGAAGTGACGGCTTCTTGTTTGTTATTGCCCTCGATAACAAATAGCGGGCAGATTAAGTCGTCGCTGCTTAAGCGATTTTCCCGCATCAGCCGCCTTGAAAAGGCCTGATAACGCATGCGACGCATCCGGGTGGCCGGGAAAAAGTCGTTAGGGTGTGACATCTCTTCCATAGTAATATAATAGGGTACTCGCTGGCCCGATGGGCTGGCTGGAATCTGGAGCCGGGTTAGTGCTTCGGCCTTTATTTTAGCAGTGTATCGAATGAAGGCGGTTGAAATTAGCCGGCGATACCTTTTTGAGATGGTTTTTATGAATATCAAACGTCATATGCATTTTATATTTGTTGTGGTTTTTAGCTTGTTTGCCGGAATGTTTTTGTCCTTGCCCGCTAGCGCGGCCGATTTGAGCGAGCCGCAACGCACCATTGAGGATGCGTCCAACAAGTTGAAGCAACGCTTACAGGATCCTGCCTTTCCGCATGATTTCCAAAAAATCAATGCCTTCGTCCAGGAAGTCATTTATCCGAATGTGGATTTCGATCTGATTTCTTCCCTGGTGTTGGGGAAAATGTGGAAGGATGCTTCGCCGGCGGAAAAGGAGAGCTTTAAAAAGGAGTTTCAAGTGTTGTTGATCAGGACCTATTCCCGAGCTTTCTTTGAATTTAAAGATTGGTCCGTGCGGTTTTTGCCGATTACCCCGGAAGAAGACGAAAGAAAAGTCCTGATTAAAACCGAAGTGCTGCAACCCGGTTTGCAGCCTATCGCTGTTAACTATCGGATGCTGAACGTCAAAGGCCAATGGAAAGCCTATGACATCATGATCGAAGGCGTCAGTTTGGTGACCAACTATCGTACCAGCTTCAAAAACGAAGTGGAGCGCACCGGTTCGTTGCAAGAGGTCATCAACCAATTAGCCAAGCGCAATACCGAAGCATTAAACAGCAAAAATAATTCATAAGTTTTTCCCTCTCTTATTGTTCCCGGTTGTGCCGTTTAGGGGCAGCCGGGAATGACCATCAGTATGCAATCCGCTAAAGACTCTCTGTACGCCAGTCCGCTGGGCGAAATCAACGCATTTGCTTTCGACGAAACTGTCGTCAAAGTCTTTCCCGACATGATCCAGCGCTCTGTTCCCGGTTACAACACTATTATCTCGGCGATCGGTTTATTGGCGGCACGTTTTGCCAAGGAAGACAGCGTTTGCTACGACTTGGGCTGCTCGTTGGGGGCTGCAACCTTGGCTATGCATCAGCAAATCACCACTAAGAATTGCCGAATCGTTGCTGTGGATTGTTCGGCTGCAATGGTCGAGCAATGCAGGCAAAATCTGGCGGTTGCTTCCGGTGGGGCCGAGTTAGAAATTTTATGTGCCGATATTCGCGACATTGCGATTAGCAATGCTTCGGTGGTCGTGCTGAATTTTACGTTGCAGTTTATTCCGTTAGCTGATCGGCAGGCTTTTTTGGCCAAGATTTATCGTGGCTTGTTGCCGGGCGGGATTTTGATTTTGTCCGAAAAACTGGCGTTCGACGATGCTCAACAGCAGGCTTTGCAGATTGATATGCATCATTTATTTAAAAAAGCCCAAGGCTATAGCGAGCTGGAAATCAGCCAAAAGCGCAGTGCTTTGGAGAATGTGTTGATTCCTGAAACCTTTGCCGCGCATCAACAGCGCTTGAAGTTGGCGGGTTTCGCCAGCGCGGAAGTTTGGTTTCAGTATTTCAACTTCGCTTCGATGATTGCATTGAAATGACGCTATACGAAGGTCTTTATCAAGCATTGGCGGCGTCCGGCGACGAAGTTTGGGTAAACCGTTTGCCTGAGCAATTGGCGGCGGCTTTTGCGGATTCGTCGCATGGCGATCTGAAACGCTGGCAACAGGTAGTAGACGATTTGCCGGGTTTGATGCCGTCCAGTGTCGATTTGTTGGAGAGTGTCAGAGTAGGTCAGGCAGAGGATATTTCCGATGAGATGCGGGCCGGTTTGCGCGAACAGTTGATGCAGTTGCATCCTTGGCGAAAAGGACCTTATCGGATCTTCGACATTGACATCGATACCGAATGGCGTTCGGATTGGAAATGGGACAGGGTGAAAGACCAGATCGCACCGCTACGAAATCGCTTGGTTTTGGATGTTGGTTGCGGCAACGGCTATCATTGTTGGCGCATGCTCGGTGCGGGAGCGCGATTGGTGGTTGGCATTGATCCGACATTGCTCAGCGTAATGCAGTTCCAGGCTATCCGAAAGCTGTACGGTGAGGCGTCGATTTATGTGTTGCCGCTGGGTATAGAAGATGTGCCGCCCAATATGGGGCTATTCGATACGGTGTTTTCGATGGGGGTGTTGTATCACCGCCGCTCACCCATCGATCATTTGCTGGAATTAAGGGGCTGTTTGCGGGCTGGCGGTGAATTGATTTTGGAGACTCTGGTTGTTGAAGGGGACGCGCAGCATGTCTTGGTGCCTGAGGGGCGTTATGCGCAAATGCGCAATGTGTGGTTTTTGCCAAGCTGCGCAGCTTTGATGTTATGGATGCGCCGCTGCGGGTTTAAAAATATTCGCCTAGCGGATGTTTCCAAAACTTCTGTCGAGGAGCAGCGCAGTACCGAATGGATGCGGTTTCATTCTTTGGCGGAATTTTTGGATCCGCATTCTCCGGATTTAACTTGTGAAGGCTTGCCGGCGCCGGTTCGGGCTGTGATTGTGGCTAGCGCCGATTAATCAGTGGATTTTTGTTTTTGAATTGTAAAATTTAAAGAACAGGCTAAGATTGGCTAGCTTGAAAAGTCAGCTGATTAAGTGTGTGCTGATTAGTCCAGGCAGCCCTAAAATCCAATCGGAGAAAATCCATGAAAAAGTTATTTGTACTTTTTATGCTGTATTCTTTTGCCGTATTTGCTGAACCAATCAATATCAACCAAGCCGATGCCGAAACCATTTCCAAGGCCTTGACCGGGATAGGCCCGAAGAAGGCCGAGGCGGTGGTTCAATACCGTAAGGAACATGGCGATTTTAAGACATTGAAAGATCTGGAAAATGTGTCTGGAATTGGAGAGAAAACCGTCCAACAGAATGAGAAGAATATTCTGTTTGGGGATTCTGCTCCCGCTGCTGCTGAAAAAATCGCGAAGCCAGAGAAACCGGAAAAGCCCCAAGAACCAAAAAAACCAAAATAAGGCGACTGAGTTGGCGTGCTTGGGCTTAGCGCGCCAACTCATTAAATCTGTCTTGTCTGAAATGCGCGTTCGTATTTATTTGACGTCCAGGTCGTTTAGCCAAACGTCGAGCCGTTCCAACCCCAAAAATCAGCCGGACAGTTACTGAATTCGATATAAATCCGATCCTGAGGGATTGAAAGCCGGGTATTGAGCAATTGGCATATCGATGCAGACAAGTTTTTGGCTTGGCTACTGCTCAGGCCAATGCTCTTGCATTCCAGATATGCCAAGGGGGCAGTGCTGCCGGCAAACAGCATGGCGTCGTTTTGCTCAATGCTAATCATGACGTAGCGCTCCGGTTTGCCGGTCTCTTTGGACACCAATTGCGACAGTTCGCCTAACAATTTTGATTTCAGTTCGGTATCGAGCACTGAGTTGGTGTTCAATTTTAAAAAGGGCATGATCAGTCTCCTGTTTTGGGGGGCTAAATTGCCGGCCAGCGTTGAATAATTCGATATTCAACGCCATCCGGACCTGAGCAGGATTCTACCAAGCAGAATCCTATTGATTGCCAAAGTATGGGGGCGAAATCGAAATCGATTGCCGAACTAGCCTTTTTAAGTAAAGTGACATGCGGCTTGAATAGTCTGTTTTCGACGGGTATGCCTTGTTGTTTGGCTATGCGGGCCAAGTTTTCGTTTAATGTCGACACGCTTTGAGCGAATTGGCTGGCGGTCAGGCATAGCACGGCAGGTTTTTTCCAGAAACTCAGGCGGTCAAAACTTAACGTTATCAGCGGTGTTGGCAGTTTTCCTGCCTCCCTGGTGATTATGGCCTGTTGTTCTGCAGAAATTCTCCCTAAAAACAACACGGTGACATGTAAGTTTGCTTCCTTAACAGGTTTTCCGGTTCGGTTTAGTTGGCTGATTAAAGCCGCGCATTGTTGCCTGGCGTTTTGTTCCGGCCATAAGGCAAAAAAGAGACGTTTCAAGCTGTTCCTCTCCGGTTGTTGTGAGATCGAGCTATGACTTTTTTTTCTTTTCGATGGCAGGCAAAATGCTGCGATTTGGGTGTCGAAAGCTGGTGATCAGGCTAAAGGATGTTGTGTTATTGTGGCGAGGATAGACAATTAGCCAAAAAAATATCCAGATTTATCAGCTCCTAAGCGATGAATCCTAAAATTGAAATTGAATTTTGCTCGGTTTGCCTGCGGTTTTGTTCAGCCTAAGCTTACGCCGCGGACTTGTCTAGTAACAATTTGTTCGCATAACCTGTAGGCTGCGCGCAGTTGCTAAGCATTGACATATATCCCATTTCTACCTTACAGTTACAAATGCATCACACGTACGTGACAAGCCTAGCGGGTTGTGGCAATTTGCAAGAATCGGCTATTACTAAAAATTAAAACTTTCGGAGCACATCACATGGCAAGACCATTAATTCAAATGGCGTTGGATTCACTGGATTTCAACCAAACCGTTGCGTTGGCAGATCAAGTAGCACCCTATGTCGATATTTTTGAAATCGGCACCCCTTGCATTAAATACAACGGTATCAACCTGGTTAAAGAACTGAGACAACGTTACCCAGACAAACTGTTGTTGGTTGACCTGAAAACCATGGACGCAGGCGAATACGAAGCGGGCGCTTTCTATGCTGCTGGTGCGGACATCTGCACTGTATTGGGCGTATCCGGTTTGGCCACTATCGCTGGCGTTATCAAAGCTGCAAAAAAACACGGCGCTGAAACTCAAATCGACTTGATCAACGTGGCCGACAAAGCCGATTGCGCGAGAGAGTCTGTCAAATTGGGCGCGCAAATCGTTGGTATTCACACTGGTCTGGACGCGCAAGCAGCCGGTCACACACCGTTTACCGATCTGAACGACATCGCTCGTTTGGGCTTGAATGTGCGTATCTCTGTTGCCGGCGGTATCAAACAAGCGACTGTACAACAAGTCGTTGAAGCTGGCGCTAACATCATCGTTGTTGGTGCAGCTATCTACGGTGCTCCTTCACCTGCTGAAGCAGCTCGTGAAATCCGTGAATTGGTTGATGCGGCGGCGGTATAAGTCATGCATCAGCAGTTAATTATTGACAAAATCTCAGGGATTCTGGAAGCGACACCCGATTCGCATGACAAAACCTTGGTGGACATGTTGGATCAGGCTAAGCGTATTTTTATATCTGGCGCTGGCCGTTCAAAGCTGGTTGGCAATTTCTTTGCCATGCGTTTAATGCATGGCGGCTACGACGTCAGCGTTGTTGGTGAAATTGTTACGCCAAGCATCAAAGCTGGCGATTTGTTGATCATTATTTCCGGCTCCGGTGAAACCGAGCAGTTGATTGCCTTTACCAAAAAAGCCAAAGAAGTCGGCGCAAAGATTGTGTTGATTTCGGCTAAGGACGATTCAACGATTGGCGACATGGCTGATGTCACTTTGCAAATCGGCAGATCAGAACAATACGGTAAAGTCAAAGGCATGCCTATGGGTACTGTGTTTGAATTATCTACCTTGTTTTTCCTGGAAGCGACAATTTCGCATGTAATCCATGACAAAGGTATTGCAGAAGAAGAAATGAGATCAAGACACGCCAATTTGGAATAACTTAGCGTGTAAACCTGTGGCCGGAGTATTTCGGTCACAGGTTTTTTACATTACATTCGGGTGTCAAGGCGATACCGATTCCAGCAGTCTGAATGAACGAGAGTGTGGTTTTGGTCTTCCTTGTATTTACCAGCCTCAGCCAGAGTGATGTTTGAGTAATCGAATGTCGCAACTAAAATAACAAAATAAAAAGGAGACCAACATGCCTTCGCGCCGAGACTTAGCGAACGCCATCCGCGCACTTAGCATGGACGCCGTACAGAAAGCCAACTCCGGGCACCCCGGTGCCCCGATGGGGATGGCCGACATCGCAGAAGTATTGTGGAATGATTTTCTGCAACACAACCCCAGCAACCCCAAATGGCCCAACCGCGACCGCTTCATCCTGTCCAACGGTCACGGCTCCATGCTGATTTATTCCTTGCTGCACTTGGCCGGCTACAACCTGCCGATCGAAGAACTGAAACAGTTCCGCCAACTGCACTCGCAAACCCCAGGACACCCTGAATACGGTTACACCGAAGGTGTCGAAACCACCACCGGTCCTTTGGGACAAGGCATCACCAATGCCGTCGGTTTCGCTTTAGCCGAACGCACCCTGGCCGGCCAATTCAACCGTCCGGGCCACGACATCGTCGACCACCACACTTACGTGTTCCTGGGTGATGGCTGCTTGATGGAAGGTATCTCCCACGAAGCCTGCTCCCTGGCCGGCTCCATGAAACTGGGCAAACTGATCGCCTTCTACGACGACAACAACATCTCCATCGATGGCGAAGTCCGTGGTCATGGCAACGTTGCCGGCTGGTTCCTCGACGACACCCCGAAACGCTTCGAAGCCTACGGCTGGCATGTCATTCCTAAAGTGGATGGCCACAACCCTGACGCCGTCAAAGCCGCGATTGAAGCAGCTAAAAAAGTCACCGACAAGCCTTCTATCATCTGCTGCCAAACCATCATCGGTTTCGGTTCGCCGAACAAACAAGGTAAAGAAGAATGCCACGGTGCCGCTTTAGGTGAAGCCGAAATTGCCTTGACCCGCGAAAAGCTGGGCTGGCCGCACGCGCCTTTTGAAATTCCTGCCGACATCAAAGCCGGTTGGGACGCCAATGCCAAAGGCGCCAAACTGGAAAGCGCCTGGAACGACAAATTTGCGGCCTACAAAGCCGCACACCCTGAACTCGCGGCCGAATTCGAACGTCGCGTGATCAAAAACCAGCTGCCTGCCGATTGGGCTGAAAAATCCAAAGCGTTTATCGCTGCGGTGGATGCCAAAGGCGAAACCATCGCCAGCCGCAAAGCCTCACAAAACACCCTCAACGGTTTTGGCCCCTTGTTGCCCGAATTACTGGGCGGCTCTGCCGACTTGGCGGGCTCCAACCTGACCCTGTGGTCCGGCTGTAAAGACGTCAACCAACCGGGCTTCGATGGCAACTACGCCTACTACGGTGTGCGTGAATTTGGTATGTCCGCCATCATGAACGGCATTACCTTGCACGGCGGATTCAAACCTTACGGCGCCACCTTCCTGATGTTCTCGGAATACGCCCGTAACGCCTTGCGTATGGCCGCATTGATGAAAATCCCGACCATCTTCGTTTACACCCACGACTCCATCGGTCTGGGCGAAGACGGCCCGACCCACCAACCGGTCGAACAAACCGCCACCCTGCGCATGATCCCCAACATGCACGTCTGGCGTCCTTGCGACGCCGTCGAGTCGGCCGTGTGCTGGAAAGCCGCCATCGAACGTCAAGACGGACCGAGCACCCTGATCTTCTCTCGTCAAAACCTGCCGCACGTGCCCCGTACTGCCGCACAAATTGACGCGATCAGCAAAGGGGGCTACATCCTGAAAGACAGCGATGGCGCGCCGGACGCGATCATCATTGCCACCGGCTCTGAAGTGGAATTGGCGTTGAAAGCCGCTGACGCATTGAGCGCGAAAGGCAAAAAAATCCGCGTGGTGTCACTACCGTCTACCAACGTCTTCGAAGCGCAAGACCAGGCGTATAAAGACAGCGTATTGCCGCCAAGCGTTACCCAGCGCGTGGTAGTAGAAGCGGGAGTAACCGACAGCTGGTGGAAATACGCCGGCAGCGCGGGTAGAGTCGTAGGATTGGACCGTTTCGGCGAATCGGCCCCGGCAGGTCAGCTCTTCAAAGAGTTCGGCTTTACCGTGGACAATGTCGTCGCTAATGTGGAAGCCGTTCTTTAATTTTGTAAACTTAGGTGAGGTTTGGATTAAATGATCGAAGCCTCACGTTTCTAACAGCATAGGTGATAGACGTGAAAAGAAATGAATTAACGAAAGGCGTGATGGCAGCTCTAATGCTGACCAGTTCCTTAGCTATGGCGGGATCGGATTATCCGGCGGCTGATTATCAGCCAAAGGTGCTTTATACCAATCCTGAATATAACGACAGCAAAGCTGCCCCTGCGGCTGCCACAGCACCTGCAGCGAAACCAGCTGTAAAAGAAGTTGAAGCGGATCCAGCTTTCCCAGCGACGAATTTTCAACCTAAAGTGTTATACAGCGATGCTGACTACAAGCACAGCTCTGCAGCACCAACTGCGGCTAAATCGTCAAGCTCGTCATCTGCCTCCACAACTTCTGCGGAAGCAGCGGTAGATGTGATACAAACAGAAAAGGCTGCGTCCTCTGATTTTTCCTACATTGGTTTAATTTTGTTGGCTGTAGCCGGATTTTTTATCTACAACAAAAAATCGCCTAAAAGTGCCAAAGGTTCTTCAGCTGATGATTACCAAGTTGCATCTGGCGCAACCGGCGTTGAAAAGTATCTGGAAAAAATGGGTGCGAATAAAACCGGCGTTGCCAAATACTTGGAAAAACAAGATTCCAATCCTGCTACCGGTGTTGCCAAATACATGGCAAAGCAAATCGTAAGAGATCGGGAAGCTGCCGCTGCGAAAGCGACTGGCGTGGAAAAGTATTTACGTGATAAAGCTTAATAGCATCTGATTCCTGATGCTGATTGCTGGAACTTAAGGGTTAAGCGTTAACTCTGAACCGGTAGATTTAAATGATCGCCACTTCGTATGTTTTAAAGCGTGTGTTTCGGCTTTGAATATATGCCAAGTGGCGATTCAGTCTTATCAATATAGCTAAAAATAGAGTTTCATCACCAGGGACTCTTTTGCAAATCAATCTCCTGCAAGAATTGCTGAACATCTTTTGCTTGTAAAGCTCGGTTCAAACGAGGGGGAAAAATTAACAACACATCTGAGGATAATCCTATGGCAAAAAATTTACTCGAACAACTCCGTGAAATAACTGTGGTTGTCGCCGATACCGGTGATATTCAAGCGATCGAAACTTTCAAACCGCGCGATGCAACCACCAATCCCTCTTTGATCACCGCTGCTGCACAAATGCCGCAATATCAAGGAATTGTTGACGATACTTTGAAAGGTGCAAGAGCAACATTGGGTGCCGCTGCTTCGGCTGCAGAAGTTGTGACCCTGGCATTTGATCGTTTGGCCGTGTCTTTTGGCTTGAAAATTCTGGAAATCGTCGAAGGTCGTGTATCGACTGAAGTCGATGCGCGTTTGTCTTACGATACCGAAGCCACCATCGCTAAAGGTCGCGACTTGATCGCTCAATACGAAGCTGCAGGCATTTCCAAAGAGCGCGTTTTAATTAAAATCGCTGCTACCTGGGAAGGCATTCAAGCTGCCGCCGTATTGGAAAAAGAAGGTATTCACACCAACCTGACATTGTTGTTCGGTTTGCACCAAGCGATTGCTTGTGCGGAAAACGGTATCACACTGATTTCACCATTCGTTGGCCGTATCTTAGACTGGTATAAAAAAGACACAGGCCGTGATTCTTATGCGCCTGCTGAAGATCCAGGTGTATTGTCAGTGACCGAAGTCTATAACTACTACAAAAAATTCGGCTACAAAACCGAAGTCATGGGCGCCAGCTTCCGTAACATCGGCGAGATCACCGAATTGGCGGGCTGCGATTTGTTGACCATCGCGCCGTCTTTATTGGCAGAGTTGCAATCCGTTGAGGGTGACTTGCCGCGCAAACTGGATCCTGCCAAAGCAGCAACAGCTTCAATCGAAAAAATTTCAGTCGACAAAGCCACTTTTGACCGCATGCATGAAGAAAACCGGATGGCTAAAGAAAAATTGGCCGAAGGTATCGATGGTTTCGCCAAAGCGCTGGAAGCACTGGAAAAATTGTTGTCGGACCGTTTGGCTGCCTTGGAAGCCTAATCTTGGTCTAGCCGCCGAGTGCAGGCACTCGGTTGTTTAAGATTTGCAAGGCCGCCGAATCGAGTACGCGGCCTTGATTTGTTATTAACAGGATAAAATTTATGCCACAAAAAATATTTGATGTTGTTAAGCCGGGTGTTGTCACCGGTGAAGATGTACAAAAAATCTTTGCTATCTGCAAAGAAAATAATTTTGCGTTGCCGGCTGTAAACGTCATCAGCACCGATACCATTAACTCGGTATTGGAAGCGGCAGCAAAAGCCAAGTCACCTGTCGTCATTCAATTTTCTAATGGCGGCGCCGCATTCGTTGCTGGTAAAGGTCTGAAACTGGAAGGCCAAGGTTGCTCTATCGTTGGCGCCATTTCCGGTGCTCACCATGTTCACCGCATGGCGGAACTGTATGGCGTACCTGTTATTTTGCATACAGATCACGCGGCAAAAAAATTGCTGCCATGGGTAGACGGCATGCTGGATGAAGGTGAAAAATTCTTCGCTGCAACCGGCAAGCCTTTGTTCAGCTCGCACATGCTGGATCTTTCCGAAGAAAGTTTGCAAGAAAACATTGAAATCTGCGGTAAGTATTTGGAGCGCATGTCCAAAATGGGTATGACTCTGGAAATCGAACTGGGTTGTACCGGTGGTGAGGAAGACGGTGTCGACAACAGCGGTATGGATCATTCTGCGCTGTATACCCAACCTGAAGACGTTGCTTACGCTTACGAGCAACTGAGCAAAATCAGTCACAGATTCACTATCGCCGCATCGTTCGGTAACGTTCATGGCGTTTACTCTCCAGGTAACGTTAAATTGACGCCGAAAATTCTGGACAATTCTCAAAAATTTGTTTCCGAGAAATTCGGTTTGCCGCATAACACATTGAACTTCGTTTTCCACGGTGGTTCAGGTTCTTCTCCTGAAGAGATCAAAGAATCCATCAGTTACGGTGTTGTCAAAATGAACATCGATACCGATACTCAATGGGCTAGCTGGGCCGGTGTGATGGAGTTTTACAAAAAGAACGAAGGCTATTTGCAAAGTCAAATCGGTAACCCGGAAGGTGCCGATAAACCGAACAAAAAATACTATGACCCACGTGTTTGGCAACGTGCCGGGCAAGTTGGCATGGTGACTCGTTTAGAGCAAGCCTTCCAAGAATTAAACGCAGTTAATTCGCTGTAATATCTTGATAAAGCTGCAAAGGCCGTGAGGTCTTTGCAGTTCTTTCTGCAAAACATCCACAAGCTGAGTCAAAAATTTGACTTAACAGCTACAATTCCTCCAGGTATTTTGTGCATACCTGAGCTCCGCTTTTTGCCTAACTGCTTTCCAGTGACGGCTATACTATTATTCTAAAACGATGTTTTTTCTTGTATGATCAAATCCAGCTGATTTTCGTACAGTGGTCTGATTGAGCTTGAATATTTTGGCGCGTATTGTGCTGTAAAAATTTAAAAGGTGGAAAATGGCAGAAGCCCATGGGAAAGAAGAAGGTAAGAAGTCTTCCAAGAAAATAATCATAATAATCGTCGCGGTTGTCTTGGTTTTGGCTGGCGCGGGAGGTGGGGCTTATTTCTTTCTGAATAAGCCGGCTGACGCCGAGCATAAAGAAGAAGGCGATGCCAAGCACGACAAGGCGGAGCACAAGGATGAAGCAGCGCATGAAGAAGAGGCCGGCCACGAAAAAGTCGCTGAGCCTGATGTTTATTATGATTTACCAAGCCCGTTATTGGTTAATTTTCCCGCCGGCTCCGGCGCAAAAGTGATCAGAATATCCCTGACAATACTGATGAAAGGTGAGGCGAGTAAGGATGCGATGAAAAAGCATGAGCCGATGATACGCAACAATTTGTTGATGGCCATCAGTGCGGTGGGTGCGGAAAAGGCGAAAACCTTGGAAGGAAAACAAGAGTTAAAAGCCATGATGCAAGCCGAAATTGGTAAAGTTTTGGAAAAAATGGCCGGTAAAAACACCGTTAAAGATGTGTACTTCACTGAATTTGTAATGCAATAAATGTCAACCGCCGATCTATTATCACAAGACGAAATCGATGCGCTACTGCATGGCGTGGACGACGGCGACGTCGATACAGGGGCTGATGAAGACTACAGTCGAGGCACAGCGAGAGTCTATGATTTTAACAGTCAGGAACGGATTGTTCGGGGGCGGATGCCCACCTTGGAAATGGTCAACGAGCGCTTCGCTCGCCATTTTCGGATAGCGTTATTTAACTTTTTAAGGCGTGCTGCGGAAATATCTGTTTCCGGGATTCAAGTACAGAAGTTTTCTGAATTCATTCAGGGCTTATTCGTACCGACTAATTTGAATGTGATTCGGATGTCGCCTTTACGCGGGCGGGCATTGATCGTGATGGAGCCGCGATTGGTGTTTACCGCTGTCGATAACTTTTTCGGCGGTGGCGGTCAGTTTTATAACAAGGTTGAGGGCAGGGAATTCACGCCGACCGAAATGCGCATTATTCGGCTGATTATCGACATGATTTTCAAGGATTTAGCCGAAGCCTGGAAACCCGTGATGGATATTGACTTTGAATACATCAATTCAGAAGTCAATCCTCAGTTCGCCAACATTGTCAGTCCCTCGGAAATCGTGGTGATTTCCACTATCCATGTGGAGTTGGAGGGCGGCGGTGGCGATATCAATATTGCAATGCCTTACTCCATGATTGAACCTATCAGAGAATTGCTGGATGCGGTAACCAGCGACCGGGGTGAGGTGGATGGCCGTTGGCAAGATTCGCTAAGAGTTGAAATTATGCGTAGCGAAGTGGTCGTCAACAGTAAACTGATAGAAAAAGAAATGTCTATCAGCGAAGTGATTGAGCTTAAAAAAGGCGATGTGATTCCTATAGAAATGCCGGAAACCGTATTACTCGAAGTTGAGGATGTGCCGGTTTTTCGGGGCAAATTAGGGCTTTCCGATGGTAACTACGCCATCGAAATTACAGAAAAAATGACGCTGGATAATATTTGACAGCAGGGAAGGATAAGCATGAGTGAAAACGACGAAATCGGTGACGACTGGGCTGCAGCGATGAACGAGCAAGCTGATGCTGAAGCTGATTGGGGCGATGCACTGAAGGAACAAGCAAACGCCGCAAAGAGCTCTCAGCAAGGTTTTGCCGCAGCGGAGTTTCCCGAGTTTAGCGAGCAAAAATCCAGAAATAACGGTCCCAGCAGCGATGAAGTCAAGCTGGACGTCATTCTCGATGTGCCGGTGACCGTGTCGCTGGAGATCGGTCGAACCAAAATTAATATCCGCAATTTATTGCAGCTAAACCAGGGCTCGGTTGTAGAGCTGGATCGTTTTGCCGGCGAACCGATGGATGTATTGGTGAATGGTACTTTAGTTGCTCACGGCGAAGTTGTGGTGGTTAACGACAAGTTTGGTATTCGGCTGACCGACATTATCAGTCCGTCGGAACGAGTCAGAAAGCTCGGCTGATGTCTGTATCTCGCCTGACTACCCAAATTATTTCGGTATTGATTGCACCTGTTGCATGGGCTGACGAAGCGGCTACGTTGCCCAGGCAGACCGCCAAAGTGGTGACTTCCGGGGATGTCGCACAATGGCTGTTGGCGTTGCTATTGGTGTTGGCGCTATTTTTTCTGTCGGTGTGGCTATTACGTAAAAGCGGCAGTTTGGCCTTTGTCGGTAAAAGTCAGTTGGCAGTGCTGGCCGGATTGTCATTGGGTATGCGTGAAAAATTGGTGTTGGTTAAAGTCGGTGAAAAACAGCTACTGTTAGGCGTTAGTAGCGGGCGTATCGATAAACTGCTTGAGCTTGAAGGCGACCAGCGCTTGTTTATGAATAGCGCAGACGGGCAGGAAACCAGCGTATTTGCCAAGAAATTGCTGCAGGTCATGCAAGGTAAGCACTATGATTAAGTTGATTTTTTCCTGCCTGATAATAGGCTTACTGTTTTTACCGGAAGCTGTTTACGCCGCAGTAGGCATAGATGCTATTACCGTTACCAGTAACCCTAAAGGCGGCGAAACCTATACGGTTACCATCCAGATTTTAGCGTTGATGACTATGCTGACCTTATTGCCGGCATTGTTGTTATCGATGACTTCGTTTACTCGTATCATGATCGTACTGGGCTTGCTACGCCAAGCCATAGGTGCCGCACAAGCGCCAAGTAACCAAGTGTTATTGGGGCTATCTCTATTTCTAACTATTTTCATTATGATGCCGGTGTTGGAAAAAGTTAACGAAACCGCCGTGCAGCCGTACATGGAAGAAAAAATTGACGCAGTGACTGCCTTACAAAATGCCTCCGAGCCATTCAAGCAGTTCATGCTCAAGCAAACCCGCGAGGCGGATTTGGATACCTTTGTACGTATCTCTGGCCGTGAACAAATTGACAAACCGGAAGATGTGCCGTTTTCCTTGTTGGTGCCGGCTTATGTGACTAGCGAATTGAAAACCGCGTTTCAGATAGGCTTTCTAATTTTTCTGCCGTTTCTGGTCATCGATCTAGTGGTAGCCAGTGTATTGATGTCTATGGGTATGATGATGCTGTCACCGATGATCGTGTCGTTGCCGTTCAAGATTATGTTGTTTGTGCTGGCGGACGGTTGGACCATGGTGATGGAAATGCTGGCAGCCAGCTTTTACGTATAGGCCAAGCCGATGATGACACCGGAAACCATCTCGGCAATAGCCCAGGACACCGTATTGATTTCCCTGAAATTAATGGGTCCTATCCTGATTGCCTCCTTGGTTGTCGGTTTGCTGGTGTCCATGTTTCAGGCGGCGACTTCGATTCAAGAACAGACTCTGACCTTTATCCCCAAGCTGGCGACTATTATCGCCGTGTTGATGATAGCCGGTCCCGGCATGTTACAAATGCTCATTGATTATTTCCAAGATTTGATGCGCGATATCCCCACGCTAATAGGATGAACTTCGGCGAAGACGAGTTACTGAGGTATCTTGCTTCGTTTGTCTGGCCATTCTTTCGCATCAGTTCCATGTTCATCACCGTGCCGGTTTTTAGCGTTAAAGCGGTGCCGGCCAAAGTAAGATTGATCGCCAGCCTATTGATTACCTGGGTCATTATGCCAACTTTGCCGGCGATGCCGGATATTGAAATATTTGGCTACCAAGGGTTTATGGTGGCGGTACAGCAAGTCGCCTTGGGGCTGACCACAGGCTTCATCCTGCAAATGGTGTTTTCCATCATGTTGTTTGCCGGACAGACTATCGCTTACAGCATGGGTTTGGGCTTTGCATCCATGGTCGATCCGGCAACTGGGGTGCAGGTGCCGGTGATCGCTCAATTATTTGTGATTAGCGGCAGCTTGTTATTTCTCGCGGTGGATGGCCATTTGTTGCTGATCGAGATGTTGGCGCAAAGCTTCCATACATTACCGGTTGGTAGTATGGGTATGGATAAGAGCGATGTGTGGCGAGTAATCAGTTGGAGCAGTCTGATATTTGCTGACGGCCTGCTACTGGCTATGCCTGTGATGGCGACCTTGTTATTCGTCAACATCAGCTTCGGTGTGGCGTCAAAAGCCGCGCCGCAGCTACAGATATTCGGCGTCGGCTTCCCTATCACCATCATGCTGGGTATGGGCTTAATCTGGATTGGCCTGCCGACCATGCTGGAAGGTTTTAGCGATATGCTGCACAACGGCTTCGCGCTGGTCCATGCATTATTGAGGTTGCAATAAATGGCGGAAGATTCCGGTCAAGATAAAACCGAAGACCCCACCGGCAAGCGACTTAGCGAGTCGCGTAAAAAAGGCCAGATTCCCCGTTCCAAGGAACTCAACACTTTTGTAACGTTGATTACCAGTTCGGCGCTGTTTTTCTATTTCGGGCAAGGCATGTGGCGCAGCATGCTGGAGATGATGAAGCATCCCTTGCAGTTGTCGCGGGAGGCTGTGTTCGATCCGGCGACTCCGCTGATTTATCTGAAGGCAGCGTTTGCCGAAGGTTTGTGGGTAATCCTGCCGTTTTTGGTGGTATTGGTGGTTGCGGATTTGGCGGCGGCTATGATGTTGGGTGGATGGAACTTTACCAGCGAAGCCTTCGAAATGAAGTTTTCCAAGCTCAATCCGCTGACCGGGATAAAAAAAATCATCGGAATTCAAGGCTTGGTCGAATTGGTCAAGGCCATCATCAAAACCATACTGGTTGCGATTGTCTCCTGGAATTTGTTCAAACTGTATTTCGATGATTTCATGGGCTTGAGCCGCTTGCCGCTCGATCAAGCCATCCATCATGTCGGCGATATTATTTCCTTCTGTTTAGTGATTTTGAGTGCTACCTTTTTATTGTTGGTAATGCTGGATGCCCCTTATCAGTTATGGAATCACCAGCGCCAACTGAAAATGACCAAGCAGGAAGTTCGGGACGAGGCTAAGGATCAAGAGGGTAATCCGGAAGTTAAAGGCAAAATCCGCCGCATGCAGATGGAGGCCGCGCAGCGGCGGATGATGGATGCGGTGCCTAGTGCCGACGTCATCGTCACCAATCCTACCCATTTCGCGGTAGCCTTAAAATACGATCAGAACGGCAATGGTGCACCTTTGCTGGTTGCCAAAGGCACGGATTTAGTTGCCGCACAGATCCGCCAGCTGGCAATGGTCTCGCAAGTACCCTTGGTCGCAGCGCCTTCGCTAGCAAGAGCTTTATACTATTCCACCGACCTGAATCAGGAAATACCTCGCGGCTTATTCTTAGCCGTCGCTCAAGTATTGGCCTATGTTTTTCAATTACGGGCTTCGACGCAATACGGCTGGAACAAACCGGTTCCGCCTACCGATGTGCAAGTACCCGACGACTTTAAGCAATAGCCCGGTATCGAGCTGAATTATGGATTTTACGAAAATACTCAACTCACTTAAGGCGCTGACCGGCTTGGGCTTGGGCGCGCCACTATTGATCGTGATGTTGCTGGCGTTGTTGATTTTGCCGCTGCCGCCGTTTGTGCTGGATCTGTTTTTTACCTTCAATATCGCGTTTTCGCTGATCATCTTGTTGGTGGTGATTTACACCCTCAAGCCGCTGGAGTTTGCCTCATTTCCTACCGTCATTCTGGTCGCAACCTTGTTGCGGCTATCCCTGAACGTGGCGTCCACCCGGGTCGTATTGATTCGCGGCCATGAGGGCGGAGATGCCGCCGGCAAAGTCATCGAAGCTTTCGGTTCGTTCGTCATCGGTGGCAATTTTGCGGTGGGTATCGTGGTGTTTGCGATTTTAGTGGTCATCAATTTTATGGTGGTCACCAAAGGTGCCGGACGGGTCGCGGAAGTGAGCGCCCGTTTTACCTTGGATGCGATGCCGGGCAAGCAGATGGCTATCGATGCCGATTTGAATTCGGGGTTGATCAACCAAGATGAAGCGCGTGCCCGCCGCGAAGAAGTGGCCGCCGAAGCCGATTTTTACGGTTCCATGGATGGTGCCAGTAAATTCGTGCGTGGCGACGCGGTAGCCGGCATCATCATTTTGTTTGTGAATATGATAGGCGGCTTGGCGATAGGTGTGGGGCAGCACGGCATGAGCTTTGCCGACGCCGCCAATATTTATGTCTTGCTGACCATCGGTGACGGTTTGGTGGCGCAGATTCCGTCGCTGTTGTTGTCGGTGGCCGCGGCGATGGTGGTGACGCGGGTTCGCGGCAGCAAGCAGGATATTGGTAAACAGTTAAGTTCACAGCTGTTCGAAGATCCGCGTACTTTGTTGGTCACTGCGGCGGTGATGGGTATCCTGGGTATCATCCCCGGCATGCCGAATTTGGTGTTCATCCTGTTAGCACTGACATTGGTCGGTGGGGCCTATTTGATTGATAGACGCCGCAAGTTGGAGGAAGAAAAAGCCCTGGAAATGGAGCGCATCGTTTCGCCGCCGCAACTAGCCAAGACCGAAATCAAGGAATTAGGCTGGGACGATGTAATGCCGGTCGATGCCATTGGTCTGGAAGTGGGGTACCGCTTGATTCCGCTGGTGGATAGAAATCAAGGCGGCCAATTGATGATGCGCATCAAGGGTGTGCGCAAGAAGTTATCGCAAGAACTGGGCTTTCTGATTCCGTCGGTGCACATCCGGGATAACCTGGATTTGTCACCTACCGAATACCGGATTTCCTTGATGGGGGTGAGCGTCGGCGAAGCCAATATCATGCCCGAGAAAGAAATGGCGATTAATCCCGGCCGGGTGTTCGGTACTTTGCAAGGCGCGCCTTGTAAGGATCCGGCGTTTGGTTTGGATGCGATCTGGATCGACGCCAATCAAAAAGACCAAGCGCAAACTCTGGGTTACACGGTTGTCGATCCCAGCACCGTGGTGGCCACGCATCTCAGTCATATTCTGCAAAGCAATGCGCATGAATTGTTCGGTTACGAGGAGGCGCAGCAGTTGCTGGATAATTTGTCCAAAGTGGCACCAAAGCTGGTCGAGGATCTGGTGCCGAAAACCTTGCCCTTGGGTATTTTGGTCAAGGTTCTGCAAAATCTGCTGCAAGAGCGGGTTTCAATTCGCGATTTACGAACCATCGCCGAAACTTTGGCGGAGTACGGGGTGAAGAGTCAAGATCCGGACATCTTGACCTCGGCGGTGCGGGCGGCCTTGGGGCGCTCAATTGTCCATGAAATCAATGGAGTACAGACAGAGATTCCGGTTATTACCCTTGATCCAGGATTGGAACAGATATTGCATAGATCATTGCAGACGGCGGGCGAAGGTGGTGCCGGTTTAGAACCCGGTCTAGCCGAGCAGATGCACAAATCCCTGGAGGAAAGTGCGCAAAGGATGGAAATGGAAGGGCAGACTGCGGTGTTGTTGGTGTCTTCTTATATTCGTCCTTGGTTGGCTCGCTTCGTTCGTCATTCGATATCCGGCTTACATGTGCTGGCCTATAATGAAATCCCGCAAGATCGGCAGATCAGGGTGGTTTCCACAGTAGGACAGCGGGGACAATAAAACAGAGGTTGCGCGATGAAAATTAAACGCTTTTTTGCAGCAGACATACGGCAGGCCATGCGCATGGTCAAAGAAGAATTGGGCGCCGATGCAGTGATTATGTCCAACCGTTCTGTGGATGGCGGCGTGGAAATCGTGGCGGCCCGCGACTTTGACGAACAGGTCATTCATAAAAATCTCAAGCAACGCGAAGACGAAAAATCACCGCCCAATGAAGTTAAAAAAGTCGATTTGCCCGATCTCGAAGCCGAAAAGAAATCGCTGCATGTTTTAAGTAGCGCCAGAAAACGCGGCGCGGAAGGCAGCATTCCGGAAAATCCGATCCGTCGCAACCTGGATCAATACGTCGGTTATGCCGAAAAATTGCAGGTTGGGCATAACAACGCGCAGAAAATCGCCGAAAAAGTTCGCCAAGTTGAAAAAATTGAAAAACCAGCCTGGGCAAGTGCCGATCCCAAAATCAAACCGTTGACCGAGCCACGGCCGGTGCAAGCGCACAACGGCGATAAATTCCTCGACGAAATGCGCGCGGAAATGAAAGAACTGCGGACGATGTTGGACAGCAAGCTGTCGAATATCGTCATGCAAATACCGCAACACGGGCTACCTTTACACGATGATTTGCGCGATCGGATGTTGGAGTGTGGCTTCTCGAAAAACTTGGCAGGCAAGATAGCCAACCGGTTGGGTAGCCACAAGCAATTCGATTTGGCCATCGGCAAAGCCCAGGAAATGTTGGCCAGACTGGTGCCGATAGCCGACGACAACCTGTTGGATCAAGGCGGTATCGCCGCATTGGTTGGCTCCACCGGGGTCGGTAAAACTACGACAGTCGCTAAATTGGCCGCGCAGTTTATTTTAAAACATGGTTCTCGGCAGATTGCGTTGATTACCACCGATAATTATCGGATCGGTGCGCACGAGCAAATCAACACTTACGGCAGAATTCTGGATGTACCGGTCAGAGTGGCGGGCGATGCGGAAGAGTTGCGCAGGCATATCAATAGTTTTTCCGATAAACGCCTGATTTTGATCGACACCGCCGGCATGAGTCAGCGCGATATGCGTTTGGCCGAGCAGCTGAAAACCTTGCAACACGGCGATTTGCCTATACGCTCTTATCTGGTGATGTCCGCCACCACGCAATACAAAGCAATGCTGGAAATTATGGATGCGTTCCGAATACTCGAACCACAAGCGACTATACTAACCAAGTTTGATGAGGCAGTTAGCAAAGGTACCGCGTTGTCGGCGATTATCGAGCGGCGTATGCCATTGTCATTTATCACTGACGGTCAGCAGGTTCCGGAAGATATTTACTTGCCCGATGCCGATGCTTTGATTCGGCAGTGTATGGAAAGTGTCGATCAGGACCATGGCTATGGCGACGATGTGAATGTTGAAGACTGGCTGGCGGAAAGCCATGCATAAGTCATTCGATCAGGCAGCTGGAATTAGACAAATGAGACATATGAAACCGGTGCGAGTAATCGCGGTAACAAGTGGCAAGGGCGGGGTTGGCAAAACCAATCTTTCCGTCAATATCGGCGTGGCGCTGTCTAAAATGGGTAGGCGGGTGGCGATACTCGATGCCGATATGGGCTTGGCTAATGTCGATATTTTGCTGGGCATGTTTCCCGAATTCAATTTGTCGCATGTATTGAGCGGCGAAAAAAGCTTGAAGGAAATCATGATGACCGGACCTTCGGGGCTGAAAATCATTCCGGCGTCGTCGGGTATTCAGCGGATGTCCGATTTGTCGAGTATCGAGCAAGCCGGCGTGATAAGGGCTTTTAGCGAAATCGACCGAGAGTTGGATGTGTTGATCGTCGATACCGCTGCCGGTATTTCGGCAAGCGTGGTGAATTTTGCCCGGGCTTGCCAAGAAATAATCGTGGTGGTTTGCGACGAACCCACCTCGTTGGCTGATGCTTATGCGTATATCAAGCTGTTGAATAGAGATTACGGGTTGAATAGCTTTCATATCATTACGAATATGGTGCAGTCGGCTGAGCATGGACAGGCCTTGTTCAATAAGCTGAGTAAGGTAACCGACCGTTATTTGGATGTGGCCTTGCAGTTTGTCGGCGCGGTGCCGCAGGACGAATATTTGAAAAAATCCGTGCAAAAACAAACGCCAGTGGTGGAAGCATTCCCGCAAAGTAAGGCGGCGCTGGCGATTAAGAATTTGGCGCGAAAAATCGACAGCTGGCCGATCAAGCCCAAAGCGGGCGGCTACCTGGAGTTTTTTGTCGAACGGATGATTCAGTACAGCGCGAAAGAGGATGTTGCATGAGTGGAGCGGCAATGTATGCTGCTGTGCAGGCTGGAAATGTTGATGCCTTAGTCATTCAGCATGCGCCGCTGGTAAAACGCATTGCCTACCACTTAATGGGACGACTGCCCGATACGGTGCAGCTCGATGATTTGATTCAATCCGGCATGCTGGGCTTGCTGGAAGCGCTGAAACATTATGATGCTGGGCAGGGTGCCAGTTTCGATACCTATGCCGGTATCCGGATTCGCGGGGCCATGTTGGACGAACTGCGCCGTTCGGATTGGACGCCGCGTTCGGTGCATAAGAAAGCCCGGATGGTGGCGGAGGCGATACGCGAGGTTGAGAATCAACTGGGACGTGATGCCAAGGATACCGAAGTGGCCGGACATATGGGTATCGATCTGACTGAATACCATCATATTTTGCAGGACGCGGTGTCTTGTAAGACCTTTAGCGTCGAAGAATTGGTGCAAGGCGAAGACAGTGTTATAGATGATGTGCACGGCAATCAGCAGCCGGAAGATGTGCTGATCCAACAGAATTTTCAAAAAGCCCTAGCCAAGGCCATCTCGGAATTACCGGAACGGGAGCGCTTAGTCATATCGCTGTATTACGACGAAGAGCTGAATTTGCGTGAGATAGGCAAGGTGCTTGATGTCAGCGAATCGCGGGTTAGCCAAATTTGTAGTCAGGCGATGTTGCGCTTACGCGCTAGACTTGCGGATTGGGTGGAAGGGAAAGATAATGAAAAGTGCAGCTAATGTGTGGTTATTGCAGGAATTTTTCGCAATTATTGGTCACAATTTAGCGGTTTCTTAACAATAAAGTAATCTGGGTGGAGATTATCCTTGGATAAAAATATGCGTATTCTGGTTGTCGATGACTTTTCGACAATGCGGAGAATAGTAAAAAACCTGTTGAAAGATCTGGGTTTTACCAACACCGTGGAAGCGGACGACGGTAAAACAGCACTGCCTATTCTGGAAAAAGGCGGTATCGATTTTTTGATTACTGACTGGAATATGCCGGGCATGACCGGCATCGATTTATTGAAGGCCGTCAGGTCTACTCCCAGTTTGGCCAATCTGCCGGTGTTGATGGTCACAGCTGAAGCCAAGCGCGAGCAAATCATTATGGCTGCACAGGCCGGTGTAAATGGTTATGTCATCAAGCCTTTTACGGCTGCTACGCTTAAAGAGAAAATCGAAAAGATTTTTGAACGCATCGACGGCTGAAGCACAGGGAGATTACCATGAATACTGACCTGCTGAGTTTGGCCCGAGATTTGGTCGCAGCATTAGAAAAGTGCGACGAAGCGGCTGCCGATGAAATTCTTGATCAAGTAGCCGGATTAAGAGAAACACAATTGTTTAAAGAAATTGGCCGCCTAACTCGCCAATTGCACGACACTATGGTGAGTTTTTCCGTCGACTCAAAAATAGCAGCCATGGCTGAGCACGATATACCGGATGCCAAGGAGCGTCTGCATTATGTGATCGCGATGACGGAGCAAGCCGCAGATCAAACCTTAACCGCCGTTGAAGAGTTGTTGCCGGTATCAGATGAGCTAAACGGGCAGGTTAAACAATTGTCGGCGCAATGGAATCGCTTTTTGGATCGGGAAATGCCGTTCGACGAGTTTAAGGCCATGAGCGCCGATCTCAGTCAGTATTTTGAGCAGTCGCAAGTGTCTCTGGAGAAAATCCAGGCGGGCCTAAGCGATATATTGATGGCGCAAGGGTTTCAAGATATTACCGGGCAGATTATCCGCCGGGTTATCGATTTGGTGCAGGATCTTGAAGGCAGCATGGTGAATCTGATCAAAATTTCCAGTCGTAAAATTACGTCAAGCAGCGGTGCCGCGTTGCAGCCCGAAGTGCCCGGACCGGTTGTCCCCGGAGTAGATGACAGAGCCGGTGATGTGGCCACCAGTCAGGTCGATGTTGATGACTTACTGTCTAGTCTAGGTTTCTGAGGAAAACAACATGGCGATCGATCTGGACGACGAAATATTGCAAGACTTCCTGGTCGAAGCCGGGGAGATTCTCGATTCTCTGGGTGAGCAGCTGGTGGAACTGGAGCAATCGCCTGGCGATCTCGATCTTCTGAATTCCATATTTCGCGGGTTCCACACCATAAAGGGCGGCGCCGGTTTTTTGGCTATTAGCGCCTTAGTCGATGTCTGTCACAACGCCGAAGACGTTTTTAACGTGCTCAGACAGGGTGATCGCCAAGTCACGCCGGATTTGATGGACGTGATTTTGCAAGTCGTGGACATCGTCAACGAGATGTTCGGGCAAGTCCGTTCGGGCAATACCCCAAAATCGGCGGATCAAGGTCTTTTGAAACGCTTGAAATCTTACGCGGGGCCGGCCGAAGCTGCCGCGCCTGCTGAGATAGCGGTTGAAGCCGCTGTCATCAACGAAACCTCCGAATCCACCCCGCCGCTATCCCCTCAAGAATCCGCAGCGCAAGACTATGATGCAATGCTCGATCCAGAGGAGTTATTGGCCAGCGAATCCGCCTCGGAAGATGGCGATGAAATTACCGAGCAGGAATTCGAAGATTTGCTGGATGCGCTGCATGGTAAGGGCGGTTCTCCCACCGCGAACATCGCAGCGCAATCGGCAGTGCCGACGGCGGATGACGAAATCAGTGAAGACGAGTTTGAAAATCTGCTGGACGAGTTGCATGGCAAAGGTAAGTTTTCTGTAAAAACCGAGCCGTCTGTGCCCGCCGCCGATTCCGGCGATATTACCGACGAGGAGTTCGATAAGGTCCTCGATGCTTTGCACGGCAAAGGTAAGTTCGATGCTGCCAATTTGGGCAAGATTGATGAGCCGGCTGCGGGTGAAAAAAACCCACCAATTAAAAATGTAGAGTTGCCTGTCGAGAAACCGTTCGTGGCGGCTAAACCTGAGCCGGTCGCGAAACCGTCCGTCGATGTGGAGCCGGAAAATAGCTTAGGCAAAGTAGCGTCGGTAGTAGATTCCGTTTCCGACAAGAGTAAAGCCGCCACACCCCAAGCCGATACCACCGTCAGGGTAGATACCCAGATTTTGGACGATATTATGAACATGGTCGGCGAGCTGGTTCTGGTGCGTAACCGTTTCCAGACGCTTAAAGCCAATGCTGAAGCCGGAGAGCAGTTGTCCAAAGCGATATCCAATTTGGACGTGGTGACTGCCGATTTACAATTGGCGGTCATGAAAACCCGGATGCAGCCAATCAAAAAAGTCTTCGGGCGTTTTCCGCGTGTGGTACGCGATTTGGCTAGAAGTCTGAAAAAAGAAATCAGGCTGGAGTTGGTGGGTGAAGAAACCGATCTCGACAAAAATCTGGTCGAGGCTCTGGCGGATCCTTTAGTGCATTTGGTCAGGAATGCGGTAGATCACGGAATCGAATCGCCGGATGAGCGCGAAGCCAACGGCAAACCTCGGGAAGGCGTGGTGATATTGAAAGCGTCTCAGGAAGGCGATCATATTCAGTTGTCCATCAAAGACGACGGCAAGGGCATGAACCCCGACATACTGCGCGCCAAAGTGGTGGAAAAAGGCTTGATGGATGAAGAAAGCGCCGCCCGTCTTGACGATAAAGAGTGTTACAACCTAATTTTTCTGCCCGGATTTTCCACCAAAACTGAAATTTCCGACGTGTCCGGTCGTGGTGTCGGCATGGACGTGGTGAAAACACGGATCGCGCAAATGAACGGCGTGGTGGAAATTGATTCGGTGGAAGGCAAGGGCAGCACCATTATAATCAAGGTGCCGTTGACTTTGGCTATTATGCCGACCCTTATGGTGAAGTTGCGCGGGCAGGCTTTCGCGTTACCCTTGGCCAGCGTTTTGGAGATACTCGATCTGGATTTGAGCAAAACCAATAAGGTAGATGGTCAATTGGTGGTAATGGTCAGAAACAAGGCCTTGCCGCTGTTTTATTTAAGTGAGTGGCTGGTTAGAGGTTCTTATTTCACAGGCGAAACGCAGCCGACCAATCATGTGGTGGTGGTGAACGCTGGCGGCAGGCATGTCGGGTTCGTGGTGGATCAATTAATCGGTCAGGAAGAAGTGGTGATTAAAGCGCTGGGTGCCAAGTTACATGGATTGGAAGGATTGGCGGGAGCAACCATCACCGGTGACGGCAAGATAGCGCTGATACTCGATGTGCCTGGCCTGATGAAGAAGTATGCGATGTGACGCGGCAATATGACCATTCGGGTGCTGATCGTCGACGACTCCAGTTTTATCTGTAAAAGAATTCGGGAAATTTTAGAAGAGGATCAAGAGTTTAAAGTGATAGGCGTCGCTCACGACGGTCGCGAAGCCATAGAACTTGCGGCAAGTCTGCAGCCGGACGTTATCACCATGGATGTGGAGATGCCAATCATGGATGGTATCACGGCAGTCAAAAAAATCATGGGCACCCGGCCTTGTCCGATACTAATGTTTTCGGCAATGACGCAAGTCGGCGCTCAAGCCACTCTGGATGCGTTGAATGCCGGCGCTATCGACTTTTTGCCCAAGCAGTTGGAAGACATCGATGCTAATCGTGAAACGGCCCGCTACTTACTGAGATATAGAGTGAGAATGGTGGCTTCTCAGGCTACTAGAATGTCTTCCCCACGACCTCTGCCGCGCGTGAATCAAGAAGAACATCAGAGCTCAACCGCCGAAAACCCCGTAGTTAAGCCGATACGCGCTGCGTCCGCGTGGCCCAAAACTGCAACCAGCAGCAAAATCGAGCTTTTGGTGGTTGCCGCCTCGACCGGCGGGCCGGTCGCCATGCAATACGTGCTGAGCAAAATTCCGGCTGAGTGTTCGATACCCATATTGCTGGTGCAACACATGCCGCCTAATTTCACCAAAAGCTTTGCCGAACGCTTGAATTTGCTTTGCAATATTAATGTCAGGGAGGCGCGGGATGGTGACGTATTGCAGCCGGGGACCGCGTTATTGGGGCCAGGTGCAATGCAGATGCAAGTTAAGCAAGTAGCCGGTGAGCGGCGGATTGTGTTGCGGGCCAAGCAAAATGGGGAAATTTATAGTCCCTGTGTAGATATTACTTTTGACTCGCTTGCCGAGGTATTCGCCGGGCATGTGTTGGCGGTGGTGTTGACCGGCATGGGCGCAGACGGCAAGGCTGGCGCTATGAAGTTAAGGCAGCGCGGCGCGCAAATCTGGGCGCAGGACGAGGCTACAAGTACTATCTACGGCATGCCGAAAGCCATCGCAGAAGCCGGTCTGGCGGATCATATTTATTCTCTGGAAGAGATTGCCAACCAATTTAAAAAATTACATTGATGGATATTCTCAGTATTTTGGGTGTGTTGATAGGCTTTGCCGCGATTATCGGCGGTAACCTAATGGGCGGAGGAGAACTCGGGTCCCTGATCAATTTTCATGCCTTCATTATTGTGGTGGGTGGTACGCTGGGAGCGACACTGTTGCAATTTCCGCCCAAGGTATTTCTGCGCAGCTTACGTATTTTGAGTTGGATTTTTGTGCCGCAAAATTTGCAGCTCAAAAAGCAAATCGACAAGATTGTGCGCTGGAGCTCTCTGGCCCGTAAGGAAGGCTTGCTGGGCTTGGAATCGGTTATCGAAACCGAAAAAGACAGTTTTGCCAAAAAAGGTTTGCAGTTGCTGGTCGATGGCAACGAGCCGGAAGTGATACGCGATTGCCTTGAGGTTGAGCTAACGACAAAGGAGCATTTGGATACCCAGGCGGCTAGGGTTTTTGAGGCGATGGGTGGGTATGCGCCTACTATCGGCATTATCGGCGCGGTAATAGGCTTGATTCATGTGATGCAGAACCTCGCCAAGCCGGAGTTATTGGGCAGCGGCATCGCGACAGCTTTCGTGGCGACTATTTACGGTGTCGGCTTGGCCAATCTGTTGTTTATTCCTATCGCCAATAAGCTGAAGAGTCTGATTTTCGAAGCATCGCAAGCCAGGGAAATGGTGATAGAAGGCATTTCGTCGATAGCCGAGGGCGAAAACCCGCGTAATATCGAGTTGAAATTATCCGGTTTTTTATTGGAAAAATAAGGGAGGCCTTATGAGTCGGCGCAAACGTAGACCATTGCAACAGGCCGATAATCACGACCGCTGGATGGTGTCTTACGCGGATTTCGTGACCTTGCTGTTTGCGTTTTTTGTGGTGATGTATTCGATTTCCTCGGTAAATAAGGGTAAGTACGAAACATTCTCCGAATCGCTGGACCAGGCTCTGTTTCACAACGAGAAGATTCAAAAAGAAGCAGAGCCGATTCAGGTTGGCACGATTCCCACCACGATCCAGCCGATTGAATTGCCAAATTTGATGACGGCCGAGGAAAGAGAGCTGAGCGAAGAAATCATGCAGGAAAAACGCCGGCTGGATGAAGTGTCGCAGGAGTTTCAACGAGCCTTGCAGCCTTTTGTGGAAAGCCAGTTGGTGGGTATCAAACAGCACGATTTCTGGGTGGAACTGGAAATGAATAGCGAGTTACTGTTTGCCAGCGGTAAGGCCGAGCTCTCCAGCAAGGCTGTTCCGGTGTTGCAGAAAGTTGCAGAGGCCGTGCGCGACGTACCCAATGTGATCAATGTCGAGGGATACACCGACAACGTACCGATTTCCACCGGCTTTTATCCATCCAATTGGGACTTGTCCTCAGCCAGGGCAACCAGTGTTGTCAAGGAATTGGTAAAAAACAATATTCCGGCGACACGATTATCGGCGGTGGGCTATGGAGAATTTCATCCGATCGCCGATAACAAAGACGAGGAGGGGCGTTTTAAAAATCGGCGAGTTGTATTGGTGCTGATGTCGCAAGCCTTTGCTCGTTACGGCATGACTGACGACGAACGCGCGAAAGTGCTGAATTTGGCGCCGTCACAGCCCAGCTCGCCACCTGAAACCGCAGTTGAAAAGACGCCGGAAGCGCCGGCTCAGTTATGAAAATATGGTCAGTTTCCAATCAAAAAGGCGGCGTCGGTAAAACGACTACCGTGGTGACACTGGGTGGCTTGTTGTCGTCCTGGGGGTTCAGGACTTTGCTGGTCGATTTAGATCCGCATGGTTCGTTGACCAGCTATTTCAAGATGAATCCGGATGAGATCGAGCTTGGCGTTTACAATTTATTTCTCGACGCCAGCGAGAAAAAGAAAAACGTCGATCCCCAGGTCTATATCGCCAAAACAGACTTCGACGGTATCGATGTCTTGCCCGCATCCACCGCTATAGCCACCTTGGATAGGCAGGTCGCCGCAATCGGCGGGATGGGCTTGGTGGTTGCTACCGCATTGCACAAAGTGGCCGACCAATATGACTATGTGATTATCGATAGCCCGCCGATGTTGGGGGTGTTAATGATCAATGCGCTGGCGGCCTGCGATCATTTAGTGATTCCGGTTTTAGCCGAATTCCTGGCCCTAAAAGGTCTGGATAGAATGGTGCATACCATAAAAATGGTTTTTCATTCCCGGAAAACACCGCCTAAATTCACTATCGTGCCGACCATGTTTGATAAACGCACCAAGGCGGCTCGCGACAGCTTAGCGGCCTTACATCAACAGTATCCGGACAATGCCTGGAGTTCGGTCGTCCCGGTGGATACTAAAGTGCGGGATGCCAGCCAGGCCGGTATTCCCTTACCCCTGTACGACAAAAGCGCGCGTGCGGCCGAAGCCTATGCCGAATTGTTGGAACTGTTATTGCTTGATAAGAGTCCAGACAAAAACTTGGCACCGCATAAATGACTCAGGCAAAACCACCCCCCAGTATCGTTGATCAACAGTTAGCGCTTGATGTGTATCTGCAGACGCTATTGGATGAGGTGCCCGAGGCTGAGGAAGCTGTTAACGTAAAGTCGGCAATATCGCTGGAACAGCTTGTTGTTGAGGAGCCTATCAAATTGCCGGATCCTGCTCCGGTCGTGACCGGCATTCCAAAAGCAAGCTCCAAAGCACTGGTCAGGAACCGACAACCCAAGCTTGTAGAGCCGGAAATCCCGGCTAAACTACAGGCACTGTCTATCATGCCGGATTGGTCGCAGTACGAGTTTCAGGCTTTGTTTTTTAAGGTTGATAAGCTGATATTGGCAACGCCGCTGATCGAGTTGTCGAGAACGATAAAAATCGACCGCAAACCCACGAAAATTCCCGGACAACCCTCTTGGTTCTTGGGTTTGCTGGACGAGCATGATAGCCGTATCGGCGTGCTTGATACCCGGCAGCTGATTTTTGGCAAAAGCCGAGGCCTGCAACCGGATAGTGAGGAGTATCCGTTCGAGCGCATTTTAATCACCCAGGATAAAAAATGGGGTTTGGTGTGTGATGAAATTCTCTCCATCGGTAAAGTAAAGCCCGATGGGGTCAGATGGCGAACGGCCAGACAAAAAAAACCATGGTTAATCGGTACGGTAATAGACGAGTTGACAGCGATTATCGATGTTAAACAGCTGGTACCGCATAGAAAAAATAGTTAAACAGCATCTGGATAAAGCAAAATGAGCGAAGATAAAAAACAAGGCGACCCTATCATGCAATGGGTGACTTTTTGTCTAGGCGACGAAAAGTACGGCATCAATGTCATGCAAGTGCAAGAGGTGTTGCGGATTACCGAAATTGCCCCGGTGCCCGGTGCGCCGTCCTATGTATTGGGGATTATCAATTTACGCGGTAATGTGGTGACGGTCATCGATACCCGTAACCGTTTCGGCTTACCGTCCAAAGACACCGATGATGCGTCACGGGTAGTGATCATCGAAACCGACCGGCATATCATCGGCATTTTGGTTGATAGCGTCGCCGAAGTCGTGGAAATGCGCGCTTCCGAGATTGAAACCGCGCCTAACGTCGGCAATGAAGAAAGCTCAAAATACATTCAAGGTGTCACCAGTCGCGACAATCAGTTGTTAATTCTGGTGGATTTGAATAAATTCCTCAGCGACGACGAAAAAGCCGAGCTGGATATGTTTTGATTGCCTGACTAGGCATGCGAGGTGCAACATGACCGAAATAACACCGATCACGCCTTTTTCCCCAGTACACACGATATACAAGGTTGAGCGCGAAGAGCGTGAAAAGCGCCAGCCGCAAAAACAACCGCAGACCAAACCCGACCCAAACAAAGACAATAAACAGCCTGCCGAGCATGTTGACGAAATAGTGTGATGAGCGAATATTTAGTGCTGGTTTTGGCGGGGGTAGTCGTATTTATGCTAGCGGTGTTAGTTCGGCTGTTGCGCCAGCAGCAAACACTAAAACAACAATTTCAGCGTCTTGAAGAGCGGGTGCAGCGTAGCAACGAGGATGTGGCCGGCCTTTGCTCTGCCGCTGTGGCTGTTGATCGGCGGCTGGCGGCGAACGACTCGCGATTGAATAGCATTGTCGATCAAGTCAACACGCAACGGCAAACCGTTGCTGACGTGGCGCCCGCTGAACCTATCCCCGCAGGTGGCTATGAAGATGTCATCCAAAAAATCCGCAGCGGGGTTGGCATTGAGGCGCTGGTCCGGGATTGCGGCTTGACCCGTGATGAAGCGGTGTTATTAATGCGTTTGCATGGCGGCGGCAAACGTTCCGGTTTGGGTTAGGCGCTGGTCGTTTCCAGATACTGGTCCACGCCCCGTTCCGCACGAGTTATCGATATATCCGCTACCCTCTGTAACAAACGCCGGTAATTTTCATCGTGTTGACTTCTATCGTTATGCCGGTGCCAAAGATGTAATACCGGTACCGCAAAGCGGCCTTCTTTCCGTTTGACGCCTTGATGAATCAGGCGGATCACTAAGTCCGAATCTTCATATCCCCAGCCTTCGAAGACTTCATCAAAACCATTTGTTGCCAGAAAATCGTCTTTCCAGACCGCCAGATTGCAAGTCATGGCTTTTTGCCAATTCTGCGGTTGCCGATAACGCCAGCTGTGCAGCGGTAAGTACAGTAAAGGCAACAAACGGTTAATGCGGCCTTGCAGCCGTTGCCATAAAAAAAAGCCAAGTGACTGTTTGTGCAGGGGTATTTTTTGCCCTAATACCAGTGATGTGTAAGCTTCGTTCAATAACAGCCGGTTGCCCGGAACGAAATAACCGGTTTCGGCCAATTGTCGATGATTTCTAATAAAATCCGGTAGCGCGACGCAATCGCCGTCCATAAACAGCAGATAATCGCCGCGACTTGCGGCAACCGCTTTGTTACGGATAGTGCCGGCCCGAAATCCCTTATCCTCATGCCAAACGTGCCGCAATGGAATTTCGCTGGTTTCGATAAAGCCTTTGATCAATTCCTGCGTTGCAGTACCGGAACCGTCATCGGCGATGATGATTTCAAACCGGCGATCTTGTTGAGCCATCAGGGCGAGTAAACAGGCGGAAAGCGCGTCCGGCCAGTTATAGGTGGTGACGATGACAGAAATCAAGCTGTTCATTTGCTGGCTGTTTTACTGCAAAGCTCGCGTAGTTTCAGGTATTTGTAATAACTGCCCTCGGCGTTGGATATGGCCAACATTAAGCCTTCCGAGCCATCCAGAATGGCTGCCTGGACGAAGTAAGTGCGGATGAAGGTCCACAGGCCCTTGCCGATGGCTTTGCCCAAGCTGGCCCGCTTACCGTGATTGAACATTTTCTCGGCACCCAGCGAAGAATAAGCGTTGATCTTATGCAGCACCTCGGCGGGATCGACGAAGGCTTCGTGCCAAAGCGGGTTTTTGAGCCGACCGATAACCCCTTTAACCTCAATACGCTCATGCACGACTTCGCTGCTGAAGCGTCCGACATCGCGGCGAAACAGCCTAAGCACGTAATCCGGCCACCAGCCGCCATGCTTGATTGGCTTGCCGCAGTAGCTGGATAAGCGGGGGATTTCGAAGCCCTGCACCTCGTTTTGCTGCATGGCTTGCAGGATTTCGGCTTTTAACGCCGGCCCGATTTCTTCGTCGGCGTCGATAGATAGCACCCAGTCGCCGCGCGCCTTATCCAAGGCCCGCTGTTTTTGCGGGCCAAACCCGGGCCAGTCGGTGATGAAGACTTTGTTGGTAAATTGTCGGCAAATCGCGACAGTCTCATCGCTACTACCCGAGTCGAGAACAATGATTTCATCGGCCCAAGCAACCGATGCCAGGCAGCGGCCGATATGTTGCGCCTCGTTTTTGGTGATGACGATAACGCTAAGCATTGGCCTGACGAAGGGTGGAGTCGGCAGGATGACTGAGTAAGGCACCGAGAAAAAACGCCAGCAAATAGCCTTCAGCAAAAGTTTTGAAATGCGAGTTGAACAGGCTTGAAGCACAAATTGCCACCAAAAAACTGGCGGCAATCGGCCCGTAGGGCTTGTTATTCATGCCCTGGCGCAATGCGACGACAATATAAGCAAAGAACAACAGCAAGCCGACCAAGCCGTTTTCCAGCCAAATAAACAGGTATTGATTATGCGGGTCGCTAGTGCTGGTGCCTTGCCATCCCTGGCTTTTGGCCAAGGCATAATTACTGTAGGTCGGCTTGAACGATGACGTGCCATAGCCAAACCAAGGCGCTTTCTCGATGAGTTCCACGGTGTTTTTGTAAAAGACCACCCGAATGCCTACCGATGTTAAATCCTGGCTGCTTTGATAGCTTGATTGTTCGTCCCAGGCCAGTCTGAATCGGTCTTGCAAGGTGTTGGAGCTCAGGCCAAAGGCCACCAGCACGATGGCGGCTATCCCAATAATTTGTGGTAGTTTGCTGTAGCCATATATCGAGCCCAATGCAAAAACCGCGGCGATGGGTACGGCCAAATAGCCACTCCTACCGGTACTGATGAAGAAAATATTGAATAAAAATATGGCAATTCCCGCCCACACGGCACATTTCCAACGAGGGGTTAGCGGTTCCTGCACCAGGAAGATAGCGCATAGCAGGGCCGCCACAAAAGCAGTGCTCTGGGTGGCGTGATTGGTCATGAAAATACCGGCTTCCCGGCCGTCTCTAACGATAAGATCCAACGCCCAAAGCGGCATCGCAATCATGCCAGCCACCACCATGGCGACAAAATAGCTGTAGACAAAACGTTTTTGCCACTGCGATTGCTGAAAAACACCGAGTAGCAGAAACACGTAAAGTAGTTTTTTCCAGCTGGATAAGGTTTCCAATTTGCTGTGCCAGTCTGTTTCGGCGTAAAGCGTGCCGATGATTAACCAGGCAAAGAAAAGCACGATCATTTTTCCGACAGGCTGTTGCCAGGATAACTTAAGGGTCTGCACTGCCTGGCCGGAAAGTAGCCAGAATATCAGCAACGCCACGCTGGCTATGCTGGCAACCGCCGTGGAAACGGGGGCGGCGATAGCAGCGGCAATAGTGAGGCAGCGACAGATGTTGAGCGATGTCTCGGATGTCAGGGGGGATGCAAGCATATTTTGTAGCCTTAGCGCCATAACTGATAAATGTATTTACGCTTGAGTTTTTCCCAGCGGAAAAACAGTCCTTTCAGCCAGATGGGCGGATCGGCTTCCAAAGCACTTTTGAACAGGCCGTTTTTACTGCCTTGTTCGATGACAGGATCTTCCAGCCAAATCATTTGAATGCCGAGCTGTTTGTCGATTTTTTCGAACTGATTGTCAATCGGTTCGGCTATTTTGTTAGTTTTAATCCAGTCTAGTCTCTGGCGGGCGGTGCTGGAATCAATAAGATAGGAATCGGCAAAGCGACCGCGATGCCCGAGATACAGGTATTGATCCGGTTTGCGCTGACTCTTGGGCGTAAAAAAATTACCGCCGGAGCCGACGTAGATGACTTTGTTGTCGGGAAATTGCCCGCTCTGACTGAGCGCGCGTTGCAAACCGAGCTGAATATCCTTACTGAACACGGCATCGTCTTCCAGTACCAAACAGAATCCTTGGCCATTACCGTCCGCAATTCTCTGTAAGGCTGCCACATGCTTTAATGCGCAGGATTGCTGAGCCGTAGTCAGATGATGGTCGTCACGGAAATACTCGGCCACCACGCTGTCTGTCAAATCGCCTATATCCCAGTCGAAAATAAATTCCGCCGACATCCCGAAATCGCGTAGTTGTTGTTCCATGAACATACGGCGTTGACTGAACGCTTTGACATTCAAAACCAAAATGCGGTCAAGGCTAGGCGATTGCATCATGCGAAATTGTAGTTAGGCTGCTGAAAAAAGCGGCGATTATCGACGGTTTTGTGGAAAATAACATCATCGTTATGGCCGTTTGGCTTGCAATGTTTGCGCGATCACGTCGATCACCCGGCCACTGGATAACTGATCAAGGCAGGCGCTGTAGCTCTCACGGTGCCGGTCGCAACCTTCCAGTTGGCAGGGTAGGCAGTTTTGTTCGGTTTGGCCTTGCAGCAGATACACGTTATTTACTTGGCTTGCACCACGAGACGCGAATGGCGTTTTATCTTCGCCGTATCCGCACGGCCAGGGTGCCCATTTTTCCGGATCGGTGGGACCGAATAAGGCAAAAGTCAGTGTGCCGGTGGCCGCCGCCAAGTGGGTGATGCCGGTGTCTGGGCCGACGAAGAATGCGGCTTTGCCAATCAAGGCGGACAATTGCGCCAGCGACAGATGACCGGCAAGATTGATGACATCTGTTGGCAGTTGTTGCTGTATTTCTCGCAAGGCTGCCAACTCGGCGGGATTGCCGCTGCCGGTTAATACGACTTTAAAACCTTGCCGGTCTAAAAAGGCGATGAGCTCGCACCAGCCCTCGGCGTGCCACTGTTTATAGCGCCATTGCGGCATAATATGTAGAACGACGTAGGGATCAGTTATGCTGGGTATCGGCGTCGAGCTTTGCGGCGGAGTCAGGCGATAGCAAGGCGCTATTCCCAGTAACTTGCAGAAGCGCAAGTTTTCCAAGACGGCGTGACCGTAATCGCTGCTAAATACCAGCCAGCGCTTGAGTAGCGCTTTTTTCCACCAAGCCTTAGTAGCATCGCCAGGCACAAAGCCGATGCTGATTTTCCCGGCTATCGCTGCGCACAAAGTTGGCCGGTCGCCAGCTTGCGTGGAAATGGCTAAATCGTAACGCCGAAATAGGCTGAATAACAATTTGCCGAATGCCAAGCCGCCAGGCTTGCCCGCTACGGTTAATAAGCGCCGGATGTCGGGATTGCCTTCCAGCATACCGGCGTTGCTGGAAGGCAGTAGAACGTCAATGTCAGCGTCCGGATAGGCTTGCTTCAGCGACGAGATGAGTGGGGTAACCAGCAGCGTATCGCCTAGATAACGCAGGGTTATCACCAAAATGCGTTTAGGTTGTATATTGAGCGGTTTTTGGTTGGGCATGGAACGCTGGCTGATCAACATGGCTGTACATTTTAAAGGTAAACAGTATTGAACACGTTACAAAATTCGCGCAAAACCATGACGGACAGCCAGGTGTACAAACGCTTACTTGCGTTTGTGTTGCCGTATTGGCGTTTATTTTTGGTAACTGCCATCGGTTTTGCGATCTATGCCGCGACCGAGCCGGCGGTGGTCATGATTATTCAGCGCATCATCGACAGCTTTGGGGCGCCGGATCGGGGAGATATTCAATATCTGCCGCTGGCCTTCGTGGTGTTGTTTCTGGTACGCGGCATAGGCTCGTTTTTGGGTAATTATTACCTGGCGCGAATTTCCGGCAATTTGATTCACAAGCTGCGTTGCGAGATTTTTAATCAGTACACCCGCTTGTCGGTGCAATATTTCGATGCGCATAACAGCGGCTACATGATTTCGCGGATTACCAATAATATCGGCGAAGTCACGCGGGCGACGTCCGATTCGATTCGTTCTTTCGTGCGCGAAGGTTTTACTGCGGTGGGCTTGCTGGGTTATCTGGCTTATACCAACTGGCAGCTCTCCTTGGTGTTTTTGGCGATAGCACCGGTGGTAGCGATCATGGTGCGTTATGTCGGCAAACGTTTAAAACGGCTGAGCCGCAATATGCAAGACACGGTCGGTGATTTGACGCACATCACTTCGGAGATGGTCTCCGGAAACCGTATCGTAAAAAGTTTCGGCGGGGAAGATTACGAGCGGCAACGCTTTAAGAAAGCCAGTCTGGAAAATCGTGGTCAACATCGCAAGCTGATCATGACCGTATCGCTAAATAATCCGTTGATGCAACTGGTCATTTCTTTTGCCTTGGCCGGCATGATGTATCTGGCCTTGATCATGATGAAATCGTCCAGCCCGGGTGAATTTGTCGGCTTTTTTACCGCGGCATTCTTGTTGCCCAAGCCGATTCGGCAATTGAGCGATGCCAATTCCGAGATCTTGCGCGGTATCGCGGCGGCGGAGTCTTTGTTCGAAGTATTGGACGAGCCGGCGGAAATCGATGGTGGCGACTATCAGGTTGAGCGCAGTCAAGGCCGCATCGAATTCAAAAATCTCAGTTTTAGCTATCCCGGCAGCGAAACCCCGGCATTGAATAATATTAATGTGACAATTGAACCCGGCCAGACCGTAGCTTTGGTGGGTGCTTCAGGTGGCGGCAAAAGCACGATGATTAACCTGTTGCCACGTTTTTATGACTACGAGCAGGGCGAGATTTTGATTGATGGCGTGCCGTTAAAGCGTTACCGCTTGGACAGTTTGCGCCGACAGATTGCCTTGGTCACGCAGAATGTCACCTTGTTCAACGCTTCCGTCGCGAATAATATCGCCTATGGCGCGTTACAAGGCGCGGCCAGAGAGCAGATAGAGCAGGCCGCGGTCGATGCCTATGCGATGGACTTTATCAGCAAAATGCCGCAAGGATTGGAAACCGAAATCGGTGAGAACGGCGTGAAACTGTCCGGCGGCCAACGCCAGCGCTTGGCCTTGGCGCGAGCTTTGTTAAAAGATGCGCCGATTTTGATTCTGGATGAAGCCACCTCAGCGCTGGATACCGAATCGGAGCGCTATATTCAGGCGGCATTAAATCGGGTGATGCAAGGCCGCACGACTTTGGTGGTGGCGCATCGCTTGTCCACCATCGAGAGTGCGGACGTGATCTTGGTAATGGACAAAGGCCGGATTGTCGAACAAGGTTCGCATCGCGAACTGTTGGCTCGCGATGGGGCGTATGCCAAATTGCATAAGATGCAGTTTCAGGATGGCGGTCAAACAGAGCAGCCGGAGACTGCTGTCGGGCAGGAGTGAAGAGTCAGCCGGCGGCTCAGATGATCCGCCGGCTGGGATAGGCGTTTAAAATTGTTTGGAGTTTTTGCTGTTGCGGAATATCAGCGGCTTTTCCCGGTCGGACAAGGCGAGTTCGCGCGCCGAATCAATCGCGGCGTCAATTCTGTGTCGCTCCGGCGATTTGCTGCATACCGGGTCAGTACTGTACATGTCGCCATTGAACAAGAAGGCCTGGCAGCGGCAACCGCCGAAGTCTTTAAGCTTCTCGTCGCAGCTGCGGCAAGGCTCCTGCATCCACTCGGTGCCGCGGAAGAAGTTGAAGGTTTTCGACTCATTCCAGATTTCTTCGATGCTGAAATCCTTGACGTTCGGGCAATCTAGGCCGGGCAATTCGCGAGCCGAATGGCAGGGCAACGCGGTACCGTCCGGGGCGATGGTCAAAAACGTCGTGCCCCAACCGTTCATGCAGGCTTTTGGCCGGTCTTCGTAGTAGTCTGGCACCACGTAATAAATTTTCATTTTGCCGGCTACTTTTTCTTTATAAGCCTGGGCAATTTTTTCCGCTTCCTGAAACTGCTCGCGGGTGGGCAGCAAGGCGTCTCGATTCAAATGCGCCCAGCCGTAATATTGGGTGTTGGCCAGTTCCAGATAATCGGCGCCGAGGTTTTCGGCCATCTGCAAAATTTCCGGCATTTGGTGAATATTTTCGCGGTGGATCACCACACACAGCACCATTGGATAGCCGTGTTTCTTGATCAGCTTTGCCACTTCTTGCTTATGCTGATAAGTCGAAGTGCCGGCGATGTGGTCGTTCAGTTCCTGGGTGCTGGCCTGAATACTGATCTGGATATGGTCCAAACCGGCTTGTTTCAATTCGACGATTTTTTCTTCGCTCAAGCCATAACCCGAAGTGATCAGGTTGGAGTAATAACCCAGTTCGCGCGCGTATGCTACCAATTCTGTCAAGTCCTGGCGGGTTAGCGGTTCGCCGCCGGAAAAGCCTAGCTGTACCGCACCCATTTTGCGCGCTTGGCTTAATACGCGCTTCCAATCCTCGGTACTTAATTCGTTCGGATATTTAGCGTAATCCAAGGGGTTGGAGCAATAAGGGCATTGCAGCGGGCACTTGTAGCTCAGTTCCGCCAGCAGCCAGCGCGGTGGGGTGATATTAAGCTTGTCTGATCCAGCCATTTTGCAATGCTACGTTCAAAAAATTAGTGATGTCGTTGGTCAGGCCGGAGGTGGCGAATTTCTCCTCCAGTTCGCTGACGATTTGTGCCAGCAGCCGGCTACCGTCGCATAGCTTGAGGATTTCTGCCGAACTTTGGTTTAACTCGACCATGCCTTCGGGATAGAGAATCACATATTTTTGCTGGGCTTCTTCCCATTGCAGCCTGTGCAGGGGCGAGAATTGGATAAGTTGGTCTGGGGCGATGGTCATGGGGTTCCGGTGTTTAAGCAAACGCCTGGAGAATCAGGTCGTTTCGATGTCTTCAAAAATTTCCGCGAGCGGCAGGCTGAGGCTCAAACTGTGTAGTTGGCAATCGACGTCGCCTATGTAATCGTGCAGTAGCCAATCGTTTTCGGCTGTGCGGCGGAAGCACTCGACGCGGCGCGCGTCGATGTCGACGATCAGGTATTCCTGTAGCGACGCGAGTTTGCGGTAGGCGGCGAATTTGCCGCCGCGGTCGTAAGCAGCGGTCGAGTCGGATAGAACTTCGACGATCAGCGTTGGGTTGGAAATATATTGCTGGTTGCCTAGATCGCCAGGATGGCAGGATACCATCACATCAGGATAGAAAAACGCTTCGGCTGCTTCGACTTTCAATTTCAAATCTGCGATATAAGGCCGGCAAAACGTGCCGCGTAAGCGTTGTTTCAAGGCGGATGCGATATTCAGGCTGACGACGACATGATCCTGTCGAGCTCCCGTCATCGCAAACACTTCGCCGGCGACGAACTCGTGCTTCTCGGCCTGGGTTGCTTCCCAAGCCAGATAATCCTCGGCACTAAAATGAAGTCGCTCGGCGGTTTGCATGGTTATTTTTCGATATTGAAATACGGCGGCATGTCGGCGACATAAGCCAGATACATCGCATCGGCCATGCTCCACAATACATCCAGTTTAAATTTCAGAATTTGCACCATGCGTTCCTGCTGTTCGCGGGTTTTGTACCAGTCTAGCGTCAGTTCCAAGCCGTGTTCCACATCGCGGCGGGCTTCGGTCAGGCGTTTGCGGAAGTAAGTGTAACCCTCTTGTTCTACCCAAGGATAGACGTCGGGCCAGTTGTCCAAGCGCTGTTGATGAATTTTGGGGGCGAATAGTTCCGTTAGAGAGGAACTGGCGGCTTCATGCCACTCGGCGCGGCGGGCGAAATTGACGTAAGCGTCCACGGCAAAACGTACGCCGGGCAGCACGTGTTCCAGCGAAGTAATTTCTTCGCGGCTCAGGCCAACCGCGATGCCTAAACGTATCCAGGCTTCGATGCCACCCGGGTCGCCGGGATGGCCGTCGTGGTCGAGTATGCGTTGAACCCATTTGGCGCGGGTTTCTCGATCAGGACAGTTGGCCATGATATTGGCGTCCTTGATCGGAATCATCACCTGGTAATAAAAGCGGTTGGCTACCCAGCCTTGCAATTGTTGCTTGGTCAGTTTGCCTTCATTCATCAGCGTGTGCATCGGATGATGGATGTGGTAGAACTTTTCCATCCCACGCAATTTGGCTTCGAATTCTTCGCGGCTCCACGGTTGATTATCTGCAGTCATGTCACACCTTTTTATAAGTCAATTTCCAGTCCGTCGTAAGCCACTTCGATGCCGTTGGCATCCAGGGTTTTACGCTCCGGCGAATCTTCGTCGAGAATCGGGTTGGTGTTGTTGATATGAATCAAAATCTTGCGAGCGTTCGCCACGCCATTCAATACTTCAATCATGCCGCCAGGCCCGGACTGCGGCAAGTGGCCAATGTCGCGAGCACGTTTTTGGCTAATGCCGCGTGTCACCATTTCGTCATCGGTCCAGAAGGTACCGTCTACCATTAGACAGTCAACGTTCAGCATCGCTTGCAGGACGTGAGGCTCGATCTCACCGAGGCCGGGTGAGTAATACAGTTTTTTACCGGTGGAAATTTGCTCGACGATGACGCCGATGTTGTCGCCGTCGTGCGGATCGTGGCGGTGCGGCGAATAGGGCGGTGCCTTGCTTTTCAGGGCGTGGGCATAAATGCGGATGTCATCAATGCCGGGAATCTCGAACGGGGTTTCGTCGCAGGCAATCGGATGGTGATTGACGGTGCAATAGTCTTTCAACATGTTGAATAGCGGAAAACCGCTAGTCAAATCCTGCCTGACCATCTCGGTACAATACACGTTCAACGGTTTGCCTTCGCGCAGCATCAGCATGCCGGTGGTATGGTCGATCTGGCTGTCGATCAAGAGCACGGCCTTGATACCGGTATCGCGGATGCCTTCTTTAGGCTGAATGGCGGGAAACGCCTCCAATTGGGCGCGAATGTCCGGCGAGGTGTTAAACAGCAGCCAGTTGCGGTTGTCGGTACTGATCGCGATTGATGACTGGGTGCGGGCTTTGCCGTTGAATTGGCCATTACGCAGGCGTCGGCAATTGTCGCAGTTGCAGTTCCATTGCGGAAAGCCGCCGCCGGCGCCGGCGCCGAGAACTCTAATCTTCATGTTTGCCTAAGGGGAATGATGAATGAGCGCCGCATGATACGGGATTAAAAAACGCCAGGCAAAAAAAAGGGGCAGGAAAATGCCCCTTTTTTATCGTCATCCCTAAGGATTAACGGTTGTAGATGTACATGGTAACTTCAAAACCGAAACGCATGTCATTGTAAGCTGGTGTTTCCCATTTCATTTATATACCCTCCAGAGGTTTTGTTGTTGTGTGCGATAGCTTGATCGAGAAAGCTGCGCCGAAGTATACGATGAAGTTTTTCTTTGCGCAACAGAGCAATCAAACCGGAACTAACAGCACTTGGAGCGATGTCTCTGCGCTTAAGTTCCCGGCCTTACCAGGCCATTTTCAGCGCAAGTGCCAACAGCACAATCGCAAAGTAACGCTTCAATTTTTGCGCCGGCAAACTGTGCGCCAATTTGGCGCCTAACGGTGCGGTAAATATGCTGGTTAAGACTATGCCGGCGAAGGCGGGCAGGTACAGATAGCCGAAACTGCCAACAGGTAAATGACTATCTTGCCAACCCAATACCGCGTAACTGGTCGCAGCCGCCAGGGCAATAGGGATTGCGCAGGTGCTGGAGGTGGCGACCGCGTTTTTCATCGGCAGGCCGTTGCTCGCCAGATAAGGTACGGTCATGGTGCCGCCGCCGATGCCTAAAATGGCTGATAGTACGCCGATCAACAGACCCATCGGGTAATCCAGGGAGAATTTGGCTGGGTGTGATGACGCTTTGTTGGGCTTGGGTATAGCCATTTGTACGCTGGTATATATTAGATACGCAACAAAAAACCAACGGAGTGAGTCGGCGCTGATATATTCGGCCAATACGGCACCGCCAACGGCGCCCAGCAGCATGCTCGGGGCTAAATGTTTTGCCCGATGCCAGTCGATGTTCCCAAGTTTGTGGTGAGTACGCACAGAGGCCAGCGAAGTAAATATTGCGGTTGCTAAAGATGTGGCCACGGCGATCAGCATGATTTGCTCGGGATCAAAGCGCTGAGCTTGGAACGCCCACACCAGCACCGGCACAATCAATGCGCCGCCGCCTATACCGAACAAACCGGCGGCGACGCCGGCTAGAATGCCCAGCAAAAGGCTGGCTAAAAAAATTTCCGTCATGATGATTAATGGCTGGGGAATAAGCAAAGCACTATGTTAGCGACTCATTTATACTGTGTCTTTTGATCCATTAAGTAGGCGAGTGGCTAAGGCATGAAAACGTATCTGGTCGGCGGCGCAGTTCGCGACCGTTTGCTGGATTTTCCGGTTAAGGAGCGTGACTGGCTGGTGGTAGGTGAGACTGCGGACAGTATGCTGGCCGCCGGTTTTCGGCCGGTGGGCAAAGACTTTCCGGTATTTTTGCATCCTATCGATCACGAAGAATATGCCTTGGCGCGTACCGAGCGTAAAACGGCCCCGGGTTACAAGGGATTTGCGGTGCATGCCTCACCGGATGTGACGCTGGAAGAGGATTTATTGCGGCGGGATTTAACCGTCAATGCGATGGCAATGACGGATGACGGCGAATTGATTGATCCGTTTCATGGACGGCGCGATTTGGAAAACCGCATCTTGCGGCATGTGTCACCCGCTTTTAGTGAAGACCCGGTGCGGATCTTGCGTGTGGCCCGTTTCGCTGCCCGTTATGCCCATTTGGGCTTTACTGTCGCCGAGGAAACGCTGGAATTGATGCGCAAGATGGTGGTGGCCGGCGAAGCGGATTTTCTGGTTGCCGAGCGGGTGTGGGCCGAATTGCACAAAGCCTTATTGGAACGGACGCCGGTGGCGTTTTTCCAGGTGCTGAAAGACTGTGGCGCATTGCGAGTGGTTTTTCCCGAGCTCGACGCTTTATTCGGCGTACCGCAACCGGAGAAATATCATCCGGAAATCGATACCGGCGTGCATGCCTTGATGGTGCTGGAGCAGGCGGCGCGGCTTTCCGAAAAGCCAGAGGTACGCCTAGCGGCCTTGTTACATGATCTAGGTAAGGCCTTGACCCCCAGCCAGCATTGGCCCAGCCATCATGGGCATGAGCAAAAAGGTTTGCCGGTGCTTGCCAAACTGTGCCAAAGATTGCGGGTGCCGAATCATTTTAAATCGCTCTGTGCGCAGGTCATGCAATACCACACCCATTGCCACCGGGCTTTGGAATTGCGGGCGGATACCTTGACCGATATGTTGCAAACCCTGGGCGCATTCAAGCTCGATAGCCATTTGGCTGAATTTCTCCAGGCGTGCGAAGCCGACGCGCGCGGCCGGACCGGATTCGAAGACCGGCCCTACCCGCAAGCCGACTACATTCGCTCGGCGGCATTGGCGGCCACCGCTGTCGATACCTCGGTGGCTTTGCTGAAAGGCTTGCAAGGCGAGCAGATTGGTATCGCTATCCGCAAATTGCGGGCCCAAGCCGTCAACGATTACAAACAACGCTATCAGCAACTAACAATTGAATCAGCATGAATGCCATCCTGGTCTCCGCCGGCTTATTGATTTGCAGCAACGTCTTTATGACCTTTGCCTGGTACGCACATCTAAAGGAATTGAATAACAAACCTTGGTTGCTGGCCGCATTCGTCAGTTGGGGCATCGCCCTATTCGAATATCTGTTACAAGTGCCCGCCAATCGTATCGGATACACGCAGTGCAGTGTTGCCCAACTGAAAATTATGCAGGAAGTGATAGCGCTGAGCGTCTTTGTACCGTTCTCGGTGTATTACATGAAAGAACCGTTGAAACTGGATTATCTCTGGGCCGGGCTATGTTTGCTGGGTGCGGTGTTTTTTATGTTCAGAGCCAAATTAAGCTGAAATTGAACGGAATGGAATAACAATAATAATGGGTGAACAGCATGCTTAGTTACCGCCACGGCTTCCACGCCGGCAATTTTGCCGATGTTTTAAAGCACAGTCTGCTGACGCTGGCGATCAACGCCTTGAAACAGAAAGACAAACCGTTTGTTTACATCGATACCCACGCCGGAGCCGGTAAATATTCTTTTAAATCCGAGTTTGCCCAAAAAACCGGCGAATACCAGCAAGGCATCGCCAAACTTTGGGATAGCCAGGACGCGCCGCCGGAATTAAAAGATTATCTATCCGCAGTACGTGCGGAAAACACCGGACGGCAACTGGTGCGCTATCCCGGCTCGCCGCAATTGGTCAAGCGTTTGGTCAGGCAACAAGACCGCTTGGTATTGTCGGAATTGCACAGTAGCGATGTCGAAGCCCTTCAACAATTGTTCGCCGGCGACAAGCAGGTCAGCGTCTCCAAGGAAGACGGCTTGCAGACCTTGAGCAAGAAGTTGCCGCCCATCCAAAAGCGCGGCTTGATTCTGATCGATCCCAGTTACGAAATGCGCGACGAATACAAAAAAATCATCGCAGCGCTGACGACCGCATATAAACACTTCGCTACCGGTGTTTATGCGCTGTGGTATCCGGTCATCGACCGCACGGCCACTGAAAACTTCATGCGGCAACTTGAGCAAAGCGGCATTCCTCGCCAGCTGCGCATCGAGCATTGTATAGCCGATGACGGACCGGGGCGTGGCATGACCGGTTCCGGCATGTTATTCATCAATCCGCCGTGGCAACTGGATAGTCAAGCCGAAGCCTTGTTGCCTTACTTGAATCCAGCGTTGGCGGATGGCCGGGGGCATTGGCGGGTAGAGTGGCAGGTGCCCGAAGCGACAGTGGCGAGCGCAGTAAGGAATTAGCCATGATTAGAAAGAATCTCGACTTGATCATCGTCGGTTTTGTGGTACTCGCTATCGTCATGTACGATGTGACGCTGGAGCTGCTGGGTGAATTGATGCATCTGGTGTTCGAAGGATTTCATGTGGCCTTCGAGTATGTCGAATTGGGTATTGAAGAAGCCGTCGAATTGGTGTTCCACGTTTTGGATGTCGGTGAAATCATCGAGTATCTATTCGAGTCTGACCGCCACGGCAGCCAGGTGGTGACGTTTTATATTTTGGTCACCATTGCGTGGTTCGGTTTTTATCGACTTTCGAAATTAGTTCCCCGGCTTTGGGCCTCTTTTAAGCAAATGCTTTTGAATACCTGGGTACGGCGGAAGACCGAATTAGAGTTGTATTGGCTGTCGCTGACGATAAGGGACAAGGTGACTATCGCTTTTACTGCCGTGGCTGTTGCTTATATCGCGTCATTTTTCGTGATGTGATGGCGTGCACCGTTGACGAAACCGTTTTATTTTTAATTTTCTTATGCCATTACTAGAACAAGTTACCCAATCCATTCTGGCCGGCAACGGCCTGCAAACCCAGGACGTAGACCGAGTGATGGCGGCGCTGCTCAGTGCGCCGGTCGACGCGGCCGATATTTATTTTCAGTCCAGTCATTTCGAGTCCTGGTCCATGGAGGGCGGCATCATCAAGGAAGGTAGTCATTCCATAGAACACGGCGCCGGGGTGCGCGTGGTGAGCGGCGATAAGACCGGCTTTGCTTACAGCGACCGCATCGAATTGCCGATTCTGCTGGAGGCCGCCAATAACGTCAAAGCCATTGTCAGACACGGTCAGCAGGCGCGGCGCCAGATCGAAGTCGCCAAGAGTTGGCCGCAGTTATACCAACCGGTCAATCCCTTAAAGTCTCTGGACGATCAGGCAAAAATCGACTTACTAAAACGTGTCGATAGCGAAACCCGCAAGTTGGACAGCCGGATCGAAGAAGTGATGGTCAGCTTGATTGCGGCTTATGACAGCGTGTTGATTGCCAATCAGGATGGCTCGTTGGCGGCCGATGTGCGGCCCTTGGTGCGGATGAACGTGACGGTGATTATGGTCGAAAACGGTCGCCGCGAGCAGGGCAGCATGGGCGGCGGCGGGCGCAGCGATTACAGCTTTTTTCTGGAAAATGATCGGGCTTTCGAATACGGCCGCGAAGCGGTGCGTTTGGCCCAGGTTAATTTGCAGGCCCAGGAAGCACCGGCCGGCAATATGACCGTGGTGTTGGGGCCGGGCTGGCCGGGGATTTTGTTGCACGAAGCGATCGGTCACGGTTTGGAAGGCGATTTCAACCGCAAAGGCACTTCGGCGTTTAGTGGTAGAGTCGGCGAGCGGGTGGCTTCTGATTTATGCACCGTAGTCGACGACGGTACGCTGGTTGGCCGGCGCGGCTCCTTGAATATCGACGACGAAGGCACGCCCACCGAAAACACCGTGCTCATCGAAAAAGGTATTTTAAAAGGCTATATGCAAGACAAGCTCAATGCGCGCTTGATGGGCGTCAAACCCACCGGCAACGGCCGCCGGGAATCGTATGCGCACTTGCCGATGCCGCGCATGACCAATACCTATATGCTGCCGGGGCAGAGCGATCCGGAAGAAATTATCCGTTCCGTTAAGAAAGGCTTGTACGCCCGTAACTTTGGCGGCGGCCAAGTGGATATTACCTCCGGCAAATTTGTATTTTCCACCAGCGAAGCCTACTTGATCGAAGACGGCAAAATTACCCGCCCAGTGAAAGGTGCCACGCTAATTGGTAATGGTCCGGACGTTCTGACCAAAGTATCGATGGTCGGCAACGACATGGCCCTGGATAGCGGCGTCGGCACTTGCGGCAAAGACGGGCAAAGTGTGCCGGTTGGCGTCGGTCAGCCCACCTTGAAAATCGATGGTCTAACCGTCGGCGGTACCAGCGTTTAATGCCCCGGGCCGCTCGGCCCACACCTGCAATCGAATTCTAAGAGACTTACCGTGCAAAATCAGGAAGAAATTAATCGCTTAAAAAATGTCGTTCAACAGTTATTGGACGAAGCCAAACAACAAGGAGCCAGTGGTGCCGAAGCGGCGTTCAGCGTAGACAACGGGCTGTCGGTGTCGGCGCGGCTAGGGGAAGTGGAAACCGTCGAGTATCACTGCGATCAAGGCATCGGGGTTACCGTCTATTTCGGCCAGAAAAAGGGCTCGGCCAGTACCAACGATATTTCCAGCGATTCGCTAAAAGAAACCGTCAAGGCAGCCTGTAGTATCGCCCGTTACGCCAGCGACGATGCCTATTCCGGCTTGCCGGATGCCGAGTTATTGGCAACCGAGTTTCCGGATCTGGAGCTGAACCACCCCTGGGATATTAACGCCGAGCAAGCCATCAATATCGCCATCGAATGCGAAAACATCGCCCGCGGCTACGATAAAGCGATTAGCAATTCCGAAGGCGCGTCGGTGAATACGCATCAAGGCACGCGGGTATTCGGTAATTCGCTGGGCTTTTTGCAAGGTTACCAATCCAGCCGGCATTCTCTAAGTTGCTCGGTGCTGGCCGGCAGCGGCGACGCGATGCAGCGCGATTATTGGTACAGCGTGGCGCGTGATGCGGCAGCTCTGGAATCGGCTAGACAAGTCGGCGAAAAAACCGCGCAACGCACCATAGCTCGCTTGAACGCCCGTAGTCTGAGTACGAGGCAGTGTCCGGTATTGTTTGCATCGGAAATGGCGTCCGGTTTGATCGGGGCGTTGATCGGTGCGATCAGCGGCGGCAGTTTATATCGCAAATCTTCGTTTTTGCTGGATACGCTGGATACGCAAATTTTGCCGGATTTCGTGCGCATTCATGAGCAACCCTTCCTGCGCGGCGCGCTGGGCAGCGCCAGTTACGACTCGGAAGGTGTCGCGACTAAGGCCAGGGATATTGTCAGCGACGGTATTTTAAGATCGTACGTGCTCAGCACCTACTCGGCCCGCAAGTTGGGCATGCAAACCACCGGCAATGCCGGCGGCGTGCACAACTTGACCGTCGAACCCGGCAGCAACGATTTTGCCGGCATGCTGAAATTGCTGGATACCGGTTTGCTGGTCACCGAATTGATGGGGCAGGGCGTGAACCGGGTGACCGGCGACTATTCGCGCGGCGCCTCGGGGTTTTGGGTGGAAAACGGCGTTATTCAATACCCGGTACAGGAAATCACGATTGCCGGAAATTTAAAGTCCATGCTGCGCAACATCGTCGCCATCGGCAACGATGTGGATTTGCGCGGCAATATCCGGGTGGGCTCGATTTTGCTGGAACAGATGGCGATTGCGGGCGAGTAAATGCCCGGTGGGTTGTCTGTTCAGCCGCTATATAAGTCTAAGCGTCTCAGACGACTTCGGCATTATTAACCCGGCCCTTAAATCCTGTTTGCACTGTCGAGAGGCAATCCAGCCAGGGCTTCCGCTCAGCCCGAACGGAATACCCGTGATAATTAGGGCCGGGTTAATAGTCAATCAACCCGTTACGCCAGGGGTCAGTAAAAAGTGGCCTGCGGGGAGTTTTTCTGGGTATGTGTAAGGGCTAGCCTTGTTTTCCTCGACCCAGCGTTTTTCCGCTATCGACTCGAAAGGCGGCGGCAATTCGCCCTGCAGCGACCAAAGATCGAACGGAGTTTCGTCAATTGAAATCTCCCAATCGAAACCACGCTCTTTGACAAAAGGCGCAATCACGTCGTCAAGCGTTCGCATCCACCATTCTCGTATGATTGGCCCCGGCAATGTCCGGGCGATTTGGTCAACCTTAAAGCGAATAAACTTGTCATTCCGCACGCCACCGACAAAACAATTGCCTTTAACCACTTCTTCGAAAATAACGACGGCGTAAAATCTTGGGATTGGCACCGCCGCATAGACGCTGGTGATTTGTTCAGCCAGTTCCTGTTTGTCTTCTGCGCTGAAGGCTCCGCTGGGATGGTAGACTTTCCACAAAGGCATGATGATTCTCCTGATAATTGAGTAAGTTTTGGTGATCCACTGACCGCCTTGTTGTTCTTAATCAGCATCCCGCCAAAAACTGAGGCTTGATGCACGATTGAGAGTGAGGCGACGCCACCGCGTTGACTTGCAAATTCCTTGGGGGGATCTAAGCGCCGGCGGCTGCGTCGGCGGTAAATCTATGCCTGAGGAGGCAAACGGTAAAATGCTTTGTATTCATGCGCCTATGAAAATAATTGATGCCAAACGCCCCAGGCATTTTCGGTAACATAGCCTGCGTTTACATTCCGGAAACCCAGCCATGGCCGACTTAAGAACGTTTGATTTGAATCTATTGATCGCCTTCGATCTGCTGATGAAGGAACGCAACGTGTCGAGGGCCGCGGAAAAAATGTTCATTAGCCAATCGGCAATGAGCCACGTGCTGCAACGCTTGCGGCAACAATTGGAAGACCCCTTGCTGGTGAAAACCCCGGAGGGTATGACTCCGACGCAACGCGCCCTGTCCCTGGTGGCTCCCGTAACAGCGGTACTTAAAGAGGTGGAAAGCTTGATTCGCGCGCCGGCGCCGTTCGATCCCGCCACCTGCCGGCGCGCTTTTACCATTGCGGCAACGGATTACGTGGAAGCCTTGCTCTTGCCGATACTGGCGCCGCGCATCGCCCGCCAGGCGCCCGGCGTGGATATTCATTTCAAACGTACCAGCCGCCGCTTTCCTATTAATGCCTTGGAGCAAAGCGAGATAGACCTGATACTGGGTTTTGAGGTGATGTTGAATCCACCCAAGCATCTACATTGCGAACGCCTGTTCGACGATTTCATGGTCTGCGTGGCCCGCATCGGTCACCCGCGCGTGAATACGGTATTGACGCTGGAAGACTATATCGACTTGCCGCATATTCTGCTATCCAGAACCGGGGCCGGCATGGGCCAAGTGGACGCCTGGTTGGCGGAACACGGCCGCGAGCGGCGAGTGGCGCTGACCGTGTCGCATTTTCTGTCCGCATCGTTGATCGTGGCACAAACGGACATGGTCATGGCTTTTCCCAAACGAACGGCCGAGCAATTCGTCCGGAACTTGCCATTGCAATGGGTGCCCTTGCCGCTGGATTTACCGCATTACGATACGGTCCTGGTCTGGCATCCGCTGCAAGACCAGGACCTTGCCAACCGCTGGCTAAGGGATGAAATTCGCGCCGCTTGCGCCATGCTGGACCATCATTCCCCAAACTTCGGTTCACCCAGTTCGGGAAAATAGCGGTCTTGAATGCGCCGACAATAATCGACTAAAGCGGATTGCGTTAAGGCGTAATCCTTGACGGGCGAACTGACCGGGCAGGCCAATAGATTGATCAATAAGCCGAAGGTCGAAGCATCGACGCTGCTGGGCCGGTCTCCCAACAAAAACGCCTTGCCGTGAAGCGCGGCGGCAAGAGCCGCCACATCGCGCCGACCTAATTCGAAAATGTCGGCAGCGGCTAGTCGGCCAATGCCATGGCCGCGTAGTTGTCCCCGAATCCGCCGCTTATAGATTGCGGCAACTATGTCCATCATGGGTTGGGACAAACCTTGAAAGATCGCCTGCTTATTGATCTGCCAATTCTCCGCTCCGTATTGCCAGCGGCTATACATGCACACCCAATACAAATGTTCTTCCAATAAGCGTTGCCAGGCCAGAGCTTGCGCATTTTGCTCGGCCGACAGATGCCCATCCAGGCTGTCGCCGTAATGCTGTTGCAGATAGCGAATAATCATCCGGCTATCGGCAAGCTTTTGGCCGTTGTCTTCTATAAAAGGTAGTTTGCCCAATGGGGCATAAAGCGGCAGGGTTTCAGCGATCCGATACTCGATGCCGGCCATGCGCAGATAAGTTTCCAGCTTTACGCAAAACTGGCCTGGATTGGGGATGTTCCAGGCTCTGGGAAATTGATACAACGTAATCATGCGGAACTTTGTTTATGTCTCTGTAAACACTGGCGACAGGCTCCGTAGAAATAGCTGGTCATTGCATCCTCTATAAAACAAACGGTGTCGTGATCGAATAGTACCATGCAGTGTTTGGCTGAATCCGGCTCTTGACATGCGGTTGGTCTATACGCAGAAATGGGCCAAAGATTAGCCACCATCCGGCAACACAAAGCGAATCGGCCGTGAACCGATCTTTGCACCCGTCACCTCGTCGATGGCCACCGGTTTAATTGCCTGCCCGGTTTCGGCGTCCTCGATATACACCAGTTTGCCGCCACTACGGTGTTGGCTACCCCATGCACCTATCATGATCAACACCGGCAGAAAATCGCGGCCGGCGGCCGTCAACACATACTCCTCGCGCGGCGGACGCTCCGAGTAAAGCCGCTTTTCCAAGATACCTTCCTCTGTCAGCGTCGCCAAGCGCCGGGTCAACATCGTCGGCGCGATACCCAGGCTTTTCCGAAACTGGTCGAAGCGCGTCAGGCCAAAATGCGCGTCCCGCAGAATCAATAGACTCCAGGCGTCGCCGAGAAAAGCCAGGCTGCGCGCGATAGGGCAAGGATCAGCACAAATATTTTTATCGTTCATACGTTTTTAGTAGTGACTTAATATTAAATTGATAGTAACATTGATTTCAAAATGATAGTAACACTTAAGCGATAGACAATCCACCTCACGGGAGACTTGATATGAATAATAAAGACCAAGCCGTAGCCTTGATCACCGGTGCATCCTCCGGCATTGGGTTGGTAACGGCCAAGGCCCTGCAACGCGCGGGTTACCGCGTATTCGGCACCAGCCGCAAGGCAGCGGCAAGCGTCGACGGCATCACGATGCTGAGCTGCGACGTCAGCGACGAAGCCTCGGTAAACGACACGGTAGCCGAGGTCTTGAAACAGGCCGGACGCATCGATCTGCTGGTCAACAATGCCGGCGTCGGCTTGCTAGGAGGCGCGGAAGAATCGTCCACCGCGCAAGCCCAGGCTTTGTTTGACGTCAACGTCTTTGGCATTACTCGCGTGACCAATGCCGTGTTGCCGGCCATGCGCAGCCAAGGTAAAGGCAGAATCGTCAATATCAGCTCCGCCCTTGGTTTTATCCCAGCGCCTTACAACGCGCTGTATGCCGCGACCAAGCATGCGGTCGAAGGCTATTCCGAATCGCTGGACCACGAACTGCGCAGCTTCGGCATCCGGGTGGTCCTGGTTGAACCGGGATATACCCGCACCGCGTTCGAAGCCAGTCTAACCAAGCCCGATCAACCGCTGGCCGTCTACGACTCGGTGCGTGCCGGTATGGAAGTGGTCATGCGCAACGGCGTGAATGCGGGCGACGCTCCGCAGGTGGTCGCCGACACGGTGTTGAAAGCCGCGACTGCCGTGGCTCCCAAAAGGCGCTATACCGCCGGAAAACAGGCAACCCAAGTGCGCGTTCTGCGCCGTTTCATGCCGGAAGCCTTGGTGGACAAGAGCTTGCGCCAGTTTAACCAGCTGCCGATAGTCTGAATGATTGGAAGATAAGCACATGATCTATTCATCTAAGAATGCCATGACAGTGGGTAAGCATGTCCGAGAAGGAACGGTAGCGATATGAGTCTTGTGACAGAAACCGGCGCCGGGCTCAATGGCTTAAACCAGTTGCGCGCCCTGATGGCCTCCGAGCGTAAGCCGGGAATGTTGATGTCGCTGGATTTCGAGCTGGTGGAAGTCGATCTAGGCAAAGCCGTGTTTGCCGGCAAGCCTGGCGAACATGCTTATAACCCCCTGGGCACCGTTCACGGCGGCTATGCGGCCACTTTGCTGGATTCCGCCTGCGGCTGTGCCGTTCATTCCAGACTAACCGGAAAGCAGGCCTATACCACCTTGGAATTGAAAATTGCCTATCATCAGGCCATGACCAAGCACACGGGCTTGGTAAGAGCGGAAGGCAGGGTTTTGTCGTTAGGTAAGCGAGTCGCTTTTGCCGAAGCCCGTCTGATTGATGCAGAAGACCAGCTCTATGCCTCGGCGTCATCGACATTATTGATTTTCGGGCGAGAGGCTAATTGATGGCCATTGCTTTGCCGAACCATTGCAGCGTAATTCCCCTGCAGCCGTCGATGCCAAGTTGGCCGCCGAGATCCTGATCAATAACAGCAGCGAATGATTATTTCGAATATCACTCAACCTTTTACCGAAGGAGGCAGCCACATGCCGAAACCAAATACGCCGTTTACACCGATTGCCCCTGACCGGCCGCAATTCCGCTTCACCAACAAAGGCTGGCTGCTGGCTGGGCTGTTGCCGCTTATGATGAATGCCAGCTGCAGCGACCAGGACAAACCCACACAATCGGTTGTCCGCCCGGTGAAGGTGTTTCGCATCGAGCAAAACGCCGTCGCCGGCGCCAGAAGCTTTGCCGGGGAAGTCAGGGCAAGATTCGAGACGCCCTTATCCTTCCGGGTGGGCGGTAAACTGCTGGAGCGCAAAGTCGACGTCGGCGACCCAGTGCACAAAGGCCAACTGCTGGCGATACTGGATGGCAACGATTACCGCCTCGCCGTGCAGGCCATTAAGGCTCAGCTGGTTGCCGCTCAGGCCGACAGCGCTTTTCTACGCGACGATCTGGTGAGATACCGCGAACTGCTGGCCCAGCAAGTCATCAGCCCGCCGGAGTTCGAACGGCACGAAACCGCCTATACCACGGCGCGGGAGCGGACGGCGGCGCTGGCAGCGCAATTGGCCGAGGCGCATAACCAACAGAGCTATACCGAATTGCATGCCGACCGCGACGGCGTGGTCACGGCCTTGGCTGTCGAGGCCGGGCAAGTGTTGGCGGCGGGTCAGGCAGTGGTGACGTTGGCCCAGCTCGACGAAAAGGAAATCCATTTCGACGTGCCCGAGCATAGACTGGCGGAAATCCAGCGCCAACAAGAAGTTAATGTGTCGTTGTGGTTAGACGATGATCGGCCGCTCAAGGCCAGAATCCGCGAGATCGCCTCGGCCGCCGATCCGGCCAGCCGCACCTATCGCGTCAAGGCCAGCTTGCTAGAAGGTCTGGACGCCGCGCAATTGGGCATGACGGCGACCGTTCATATAACGGCGAACACCGCTTCCGGTATCGCCATCCCGCTGTCCGCCGTCTATACCCCGCAAAACCAACCCGATCATCCCGCCGTGTGGTTGATCGATGAGCAGGCCGCCACCGTCAAAGCCGTGCCAGTTAAGTTGGGCGAGACGCAGCCCGGCGAACGCATTGCCGTCGATGGAGTAACTCCCGGCCAATTGCTGGTCAGCGCCGGCGTGCAGCGCCTGGCCGAGGGCCAGGCTGTCCGCTTGCCGGAACAACCGGGATTGCCTAACAATCACGGTGGCCAGGAACCTCTATCCAAGGAACAGCTATGAAAGCATTCAACCTCAGCGAATGGGTGCTAAACCACCGTTCCTTCACCGGCTTCATGCTGGTATTGGTGATGCTTGGTGGGATATTTGCTTATTACACGCTGGGCCAGCAGGAAGATCCGCCGTTCACCTTCCGTATCATGGTGGTCAAGACCCTCTATCCCGGCGCTACCGCTTTGGAAGTCGAGCAGCAGTTGACCGATAGGTTGGAAAAGAAAATTCAGGAATTGCCTAACCTGGATTATCTGCGCAGTTACTCCAAACCCGGCGAATCGGTGATTTTCGTCACCCCGCGCGAAGATACGCCACCCAAGGAGATTCCCGAGCTTTGGTATCAAGTGCGCAAAAAAGTCGATGACATCCGCATGACGCTGCCGCCCGGCAGCATCGGGCCGTTTTTCAACGACGAGTTCGGCGATACCTATAGTCTGCTCTATGCCTTCTCTGGCGACGGCTTTAATTATGCCGACCTCAAACTGGCGGCCGATTCGGTTCGCCAACAGCTGTTGCGGGTCAAGGATGTCGAGAAAGTCGATCTGATCGGCGTGCAGGACGAAAAGATTTTCGTCGAGTTTTCCGACAAGAAGCTGGCCGAACTGGGCTTGGACACGGCGGCGGTTGCTCAGGCTTTGCAGGCACAGAACGGCATGGCCCCGGCCGGCACGGTATATTCCGCGCAACGCAATCTGCCGATACGCCTGACCGGCTCGTTCGACTCGGAAGACAGCGTCGCCAATATGGCGGTACGCATCGCCAATCGCACCTTCAAGGTCAAGGATTTTGCCCAGGTGACGCGCGGCTATATTGATCCCGCCGAATTCAAGATGCGTTTCAACGGCAAGCCAGCTCTTGGTCTCGGCGTGACGATGAACAAGAAAGGCAATGTGATCGACCTGGAGCACGCCTTGGATGACACGCTTGCCGGTATGGCAAGCGAGTTACCGTTGGGTATGGATGTGGAGCCGGTCGCCAATCAAGGGCATGTCGTAAAAACGCAAATGTCTGAATTCGGCGGCACTTTTTTCGAAGCTCTGGCCACCGTGTTGGTGGTCAGCTTCTTGAGCCTGGGTTGGCGCACCGGTTCCGTGGTGGCGCTGACCGTGCCGCTGGTGCTGGCCGCTACCTTGCTGGTCATGCTGCTGTGCGGCATCGATCTGCAACGTATTTCCTTGGGCGCGTTGATTCTGGCGCTGGGCCTGCTGGTGGACGATGCGATGATTGCCGTCGAGATGATGGCCCGCAAGCTGGAGGAAGGTTGGGACCGAATGCGTGCCGCGACCTATGCCTATACTGCCACGGCTTTCCCGATGCTGACCGGTACCTTGATCACCATCGCCGGTTTCCTGCCGGTGGGGCTGGCGCAATCCTCGGCCGGCGAATATACCGTGGCGATTTTTCAGGTGGTCGGCATATCGCTGATATTGTCCTGGATAGGCGCGGTGGTGTTCACCCCGTATTTGGGATTTCTGATCCTCAAGGTGCATGCCAACGCCGAAGGCCCTATCCACGACCTGTTCGATACGCCGTTCTACAACCGATTGCGGCGTTGGGTGGATGCCTGCGTGGCGCACCGCAACAAAGTCATTGTCGCCACGCTGGCCTTGTTCGGTCTCGGTGTCGTGGCGTTAACCCACGTTCCCGAACAGTTCTTCCCGCTGTCCAATCGGCCGGAAGTCATCGTCAACCTGTGGTTGCCGGAGGGCAGTGCCTTCGAGCAAACCGAAGCCGCCGCCAAGCGCATGGAGGCTTTGCTGGCTAAGGACGAAGACGTGGAACACGTCGCCAGCTATGTCGGCAGTGGCACACCGAGGTTTTTCATGTTGATTGTGCAGCAATTGGCGAATACCAATCTGGCCGAATTGGTGGTGATGACCAAGGATAACCAGGCCCGCGAACGGGTGATGCAGCGCGTCCGGCAGATTCTGGAGACGGATTTCCCGAATGTCAGGGGCCGGGTGAAGCGCCTGAATGTCGGGCCGCCTATGGATTATCCGCTGGCGTTCCGGGTGCTCGGCGAAAACCCCAATATCGTGCGCGGCATCGCCGAGCGGGTGGCTGAGGTCGTGCGCAACCATCCCGGCACCGTGGACGTCAACGACGACTGGCATGACCGCATGCCGTCGTTCCGATTGATGTTGGATCAGGACAAGGCCCGCGCCCTCGGCGTGTCGACGGCCAGCCTGTCGCAAGCCTTGCAGGCGCATTACACCGGCATCCCGGTCGGGCAATTGCGCGAGCAGGATAAATTGATCGACATCGTCTGGCGGGCCAGCCCTGAATTGCGCACCGCTGCCGACGAATTGCCGGATGTCGCGGTTCGCACCGCCAATGGCAAGGCGGTAGCGCTGTCGCAGTTCGTCAAGTTCGAGACCGTGTTCGAGGACGGCGTGCGCTGGCGGCGCAACCGCTTCCCGACCATCTCGGTGCGCGCCGACGTGGCCGACGGCAAGATGGCCCCGGACGTCGCGGCGGAAATCGTCCCGAAACTTAAACCGATCCAGGACAGCCTGCCGGCCGGTTATTTCATCGAAACCGGCGGTTCCAAGGAAGACGCGGTGAATGCGCAAAAGTCGATTCTGATCTGGATTCCGCTGGTGCTGATCGTCACGCTGATCTTGTTGATGATGCAGTTGCATAACCTGTCCAGGACATTCCTGGTGTTCAGCACCGCGCCGCTGGGCGTGATCGGCGCCGCCTTCGGCTTGCTGCTGTTCCGGGCGCCGTTCGGCTTCGTGGCCTTGCTCGGCATCCTGGCGCTGGCCGGCATGATCATGCGCAACTCGGTGATTTTGGTGGATCAGATCGATCAGGATGAAAAATCGGGCCTCGACACCTGGTCGGCCATCGTCGAATCGACGGTGCGGCGTTTCCGGCCAATCATGCTGACCGCCGCAGCGGCCATTCTGGCGATGATACCGCTGTCGCGCAACGATTTCTTCGGCCCGCAGGCCATCGCCATCATGGGCGGGCTGACGGTGGCGACCGCGTTGACGGTGTTCTTCCTGCCTGCGCTGTATGCGGCTTGGTTTAGGGTGGAGCGTGCGAACGAAGGTCATAAAGCCCTCACCTAATGGCTTTTCATCAAGCCAACAATTCTTCCCCCTTTGAAAAAGGGGGATCGAGGGGGATTTATTAAAAAAATCTCCCCCAGCCCCTCTTTTTCAAAGAGGGGAGAAAAAATAGCTGTAGGGTACGCAGTGCGTACCCTACGCGGCACCCACGGAGTTTTACGATGAATAAACGATATTTAGCAGCGCTGCCCCTTCTATTACTGGTCAGCCTAATCGCCTGTACGCCAACCCGCGTCGGCGACCAAGTAGCGCTGAATAGCCCGGCAAACTGGCAACACGCGCCCAATGCTCAAACCACCGAAGCGGTTGATCTAAAGACGTGGTGGCAAGGTTTCAACGACCCCTTGCTGAATGAATTGATAGACAAGGCCTTAAGCGCTAACCACGATTTGAAGATCGCTTCCGCTCGCGTTCGCGAAGCCAACGCGATGGTCACCGTTGCCGAAGCGGCGATGTATCCCAGCCTCGATTTCTCAGTCTCCGGCGGCAGGGAAAAACGTATCGACCGTATCGTCGGCGTGCCGAGCGGGCAAGGCATCAAATTGATTACGCCGACCGCCGACGCCGTCAGCGGCGGACTGGCGGCGCGCTGGGAAATCGACTTGTTCGGCGGCCGGCAATTGGAAGCGGAAGCCGCCGCCGCGCAAGCCCAAGGCAGCCAGGAAGGCTTGCATGCGGCGCAAGTCGGTTTGCTGGCCCAGGTGGCGACCAATTATCTGGAGCTGCGCGGCGTGCAGCAACGCACCGGCATTCTGCAAAACAATATCGCCTTGCAGCGCGAACGCTTGCGGACGGTACAGGTATTTGTTAAAGCCGGGCTGGCTAACGAGGCTGACCTTGCCCGTCAGCAAACGCTGTTGCAGGGTACGGAAGCGACGCTGCCGGGAATGACCAACGCCGAGCAAAACCTGATCCATCGCTTAGGCGTATTGCTGGGCGAGCCGCCGGAAAACCTGGGAACGCGGCTGGCCGCCGCCGGCCCGTTGCCGAAGCAAGCGCCGGCCATGCCGCACCTGCTACCGGCTGATTTACTGGCACAACGGCCCGATTTGCGTCTGGCGCAAACCGAAGTCAGCGCGGCGGCGGCCAGCCTGGGTTCGGCGCGGGCCGATCTTTATCCCAAGATAGTTTTGTCGGCGAGTGGCGGTCTAGGCGCGATTGCGGTCGGCGGTTTTCCGAGTCTGGCCGATAGCGTTTACGCGCTGGGCTCGGGTCTTTCCGCACCCATCTTCAATGCCGGACGCATCCGCGCCCAGATTACCGCCGCCGATGCGCGGCTGGAGCAAGTTGCGGCTAATTACGAGAAGACTTTTTTGCTGGCTTTGGAAGATGTCGAAAACGCCTTCGTCGCGCACCGTTCCGCGAACGATAGCTTAGGAAAACTGACCGAAGCGGAAGCCTCGGCGGAAAAAGCCTACCGGCTGGTCGATACCTTGTATAGTCGCGGCGCAGGGAATTATTTGGCTGTTTTGGATGCCCAACGCAGCAAGCTGTCTGTCAGCGACGAACGCGCCAAAGCCGAAACGGCAGTCGGGGTGGCGATGGTGTCGTTGTACCGGGCGTTTGGTGGCGGCTGGATAGTTGATTCATCGGTGAGCGGGATCGACAATAAATTGATCGTTAGCCGCGACAAGCAATAGCAAAATCAACGAAAGTCATATCATTTTGCATACAGGAAACCACATGACGAAACCTTATCGGCAACCCTTAACCGCGTATTGTCCATGAATAACGACCCTATTATTTCCATACGCGGGGTCAGCAAGACCTACGCCGGTGGTTTCCAGGCATTGAAAAACATCAACCTGGACATAAAGCGCGGTGAGATATTTGCTTTGCTCGGCGCCAATGGCGCCGGCAAAACCACGTTAATCGGCGTCATCTGTGGCATCGTCAACGCCAGTGCCGGCACCATCATCGCCGACGGCCACGACACCGTCCGAGACTACCGCGCCGTGCGCGCCGCCATCGGCTTGGTGCCACAGGAATTGCACACAGACGCCTTCGAGTCGGTGTGGGCCACGGTCAATTTCAGCCGCGGGCTGTTCGGCAAGCCGCCCAACCCTGACTATGTGGAAAAAGTGCTGCGGGATTTATCGTTGTGGGACAAGCGCGACGCGAAAATCATGTCGCTGTCCGGTGGTATGAAACGCCGGGTCCTGATCGCCAAAGCCCTGGCACATGAGCCGACGATATTGTTTTTGGATGAGCCGAGCGCCGGTGTCGATGTGGAACTGCGCCACGACATGTGGCGCATGGTGCGCGAACTGCGGGCCAACGGCACCACCATCATTTTGACTACCCATTACATCGAGGAAGCCGAAGACATGGCGGACCGGATTGGCGTCATCAACAAGGGCGAATTGATCATCGTGGAAGACAAAGCCGTGCTGATGCGCAAGCTCGGCAAGAAGCAGCTGACGTTGACTTTGCGCCAGCCCATGTCCGAGATTCCGGCCGAGCTTGACGCCTGGGCGTTGACGCTGACAGCAGACGGCGAACGCTTGGTCTACAGCTTCGATACCCAGGAAGAGGAGACCGGTATTGCCGAGCTACTGCGCCGGCTGAGCGAACACGGGATCGATTTCAAAGACCTTAGCTCCAGCGAAAGCTCGTTGGAAGACATTTTCGTCAGCCTGGTTCACCAATCACAAGGGGTGCAATCATGAACATATACGGCATTCGCGCCATTTACCGCTTCGAAATGGCCCGCACCTTTCGCACGCTGGCGCAAAGCATCGCCGCGCCAGTGCTGACCACCTCGCTGTATTTCATCGTCTTCGGCAAAGCCATCGGTTCACGGATGGGCGACATCGATAGCGTCAGCTACGGTGCCTTCATCATCCCCGGATTGGTGATGCTGAATCTGCTCAACGAAAGCATCTCCAACGCTTCGTTCGGCATCTATATGCCGAAGTGGGCAGGCACGATTTACGAACTGCTGTCGGCGCCGGTGTCTTGGATCGAAGTGCTGCTGGGTTATGTGGGCGCGGCGGCGACCAAGTCGGTGCTGTTGGGGCTGCTGATTCTGGGTACGGCCCGGATTTTCGTGCCTTACCAGATCGCCCATCCGCTGTGGATGATAGGCTTTTTGTTACTGACGGCCGTGACCTTCAGCCTGTTCGGTTTCATTATCGGCCTGTGGGCCGACAGTTTTCAGAAGCTGCAGGTGGTGCCGATGTTAGTTGTGACGCCGCTAACTTTCTTGGGCGGCGCGTTCTATTCCATCAATATGCTGCCGCCCTTGTGGCAGAAAGTTACCTTGTTCAATCCGGTGGTGTATTTGATCAGCGGCTTTCGCTGGAGCTTTTACGGCATGGCCGACGTGGATGTGGCGATGAGCATAGGCATGACCTTTGGCTTTCTGACCGTGTGTTTGATTTTTGTCTGGTGGGTATTTAAGACCGGGTACAAGATTAGAAATTAAGTCGGACTCAACGCAGCTTGGTAGGGTACGCACCGCGTACCTTTTGGCTTATCAGATAGTGCTCAGTATCTCTTCGATCAAAGCCGGGCCTTTATAGATCAAGCCGCTATAAATTTGCACCAGACTGGCGCCTGCGGCGAGTTTTTCCTGGGCGTCTGTGCCGCTCAATATGCCGCCGGCCGCGATAATCGGCAGTTTGCCGTTCAATTCCGCTGCCAAACCTTTCACGACCCGAGTCGAACTGTCTTTAACCGGGGCGCCGCTCAAGCCGCCGGCTTCATTGGCATGGATATGGCCCTGGATTTTATCGCGGGCGATGGTGGTGTTGGTGGCAATCACTCCGTCCATGCCAAATTTCCCCAGCAATGCCGCGATGTGGCTGATTTCTTCATCCGTTAAATCCGGCGCGATTTTTACCGCGATGGGCGTGTATTTGCCCTGCGCCGCTTGCAATTTCAGTTGTTCTTCCTTCAAAGCACTGAGCAATTGCTTGATCTCGTCGCCTTGCTGCAGTTGGCGCAAATTCTTGGTGTTGGGCGAGGAAATGTTGATGGTGATATAGCTCGCCGCTGCGTAACTTTTCCTTAGACCGATCAAATAATCTTCAGTCGCGTTTTCCAAAGGCGTATTGGCGTTCTTACCAATATTGATGCCCAAAATGCCGCGATACCGGCAGGTGCCGACTTGCGCCAATAAATGATCGATACCCTGGTTGTTAAAGCCCATCCGGTTGATGATGGCCTGGTGTTCCGGCAAACGGAACAGGCGCGGTTTGGGGTTGCCGGGTTGCGGGCGCGGCGTGACGGTGCCGATTTCGATAAAGCCAAAACCCAGATCGGCCAATGCGTCGATGTAGTCGCCGTTTTTGTCCAGACCGGCCGCTAGTCCCAGCGGGTTTTTAAAGTTCAAGCCCATTACTTCGACCGGCTTGTCGCTGACTTTGGGTTTGCTCAAAACCGACAAGCCGCTGTGCTGGGCCAGTTTTAACAAATCCAGCGTGACATGATGCGCGGTTTCCGGGTTCAGGGAGAACAGTAGAGGGCGTAGCAAGGGATAAAGGTTCATGGCGCGGTTGCTCGAGTTAGCGAATACGGGGTCGGGTCAATTTCGGTGGGGCGCTGCAGAATCAGGTCCGCCAACAGCTTTGCGGAAGCGGGCCCCATCACCAAACCATTTCTAAAATGGCCGGCGTTGATGCTGAGATTCTCAATTTCGGGATGTTGTCCAACCGTAGGTATGCCTTGCGGGCTGCCGGGACGCAAACCGGCCCAATGATGGCAAACCGGATAGTTTTTCAAGGTCGGCAGTAATTCGGTGGCGAATTGGTAAAGCTGTTGTTTGGCGTCTTCGGTGGTGACTTTGTGAAAGCCGGCTTGCTCCACGGTGCTGCCCGCCAGGATTTTGCCATCGCGGCGCGGGATCAAATATTGATCGCCATCCAGCACCATATAAGGCAAGGTTGTTGGTGTGGCGTCGAACAGCAGCATCTGCCCTCTGACCGGCTTGATTTGCAGGTCTACCGGCCAATCCGGCAATAAATCCCGCATTAAATCGGTGGTCCAGGCGCCGGCGCTGACGATCAGGTGCCGAGCGGAGTAGGTGCCGTTGTTGGTGTCAATGCGTTCAACTCGGTGGTTGGCGATGCCGATCTTGCGAATTTCGGTACTATCCAGAAATTTCGCGCCGGATTGTATTAAGTAAGCGTGGAGTGATTTTAACAATCTGGGGTTACGGGCTTGGGCAATTCCTGGCAGCCATAGCGGTTGGTCGAGATCGCTGGTAAACGGCTCGGTCAATGACGTTGCTGCCGGCTGGTAGTCGATGCAGTAATGCTCGCACCATTCTATGGCTTGTGCGTAGTCCGGGTTTTTGCAGATCAGCATGCCGCAGTCATACCATTCAGGGTCGATACCGGTCGCGGCGAGCAGGTCCCGGCTTAAGGCCGGGTATTTTTTTAAGCTGTTGACCGCCAAATCAGAGATCGCTGCGGCTTGGCGCCAGGGATAAATCGGCAACAAAATGCCGCCGCCGGCCCATGAGGATTCCTGGCCCGGTTTGGATTTGTCGAGGATGGTGACGTCGCGGCCGGCCAGGCGCAGTTCGCGAGCGGCTAATAGGCCGCTGATACCGCCGCCGATGATCAGAATATCCAGGTGTGTGGTCATGCAAATGCCGAGGAAAACGGGTGTAAGAAGGCTTTTTTAAGGTAACACGAAGGCGGCTTATTTTGATAGGGTTTGCCGATTGTCCATGGGTGTGTGAAAAAGCAAATGGCTGTTGTTAATTTTTGACAAATATGGATTATAGTTTACAAAGTATTTGTATCTTATTGATATAAAACAAATTTTTTGAGTAAAAAAAATAGACTTAAAACTTGTAAGGCTAGTGTTTTGCTGCTATTATTGCCCACGTGAAGAAATCCTGTGTTGCTTTAAAGCTATTCAGTCTTAACAATAATTACCCTTGGGGGGAACAACAATGAGTTTTACTAAAAGCAAATTAGCGCTGGGTGTTGCCGCAGCGTCTTTAACAATGGCTGGAGCATTCATTGCCCCACAAGTCCAAGCAGCGGGTTCAAGTGCTGAGCGCGTCGCTGACGCTGCTGCCAGAAAAACCGAAGCTCTGGAAGCACAAATGCAACAAATGGCCGAGCAAATGCAAGCCATGCAAGCGGAATTGAGTCGCGTTAAATCTTCATCCGCCAGCTCCACTGCCGCTAACGCGAAAGTGCAAGAGTTGGATCAATGGATGGCGTCTGTTAAATCAACTCCTGCGCAAGCGTCTGCAAAAGATAACTTGGTAGCGGTTCGTGGCGGTTGGGCTTCTCTGGATCAAGATCGTGGCGGTGCCTTAAATGAAAAAGGTTCGTTGTTGTCCAATAACTCAAATAACGACGGCTTTTACTTTGGTGGTGCGTTCGACTTCAATGTCAATAACGACTTGTTCGGCTTGATGGATGATACGTCTTTCGCTATCGAGTTGGGTATTGAATATGCTCAATACGGCACAGGCACAAACACAATCACAAATGGTACTGCTGTTGTGCCAGTAGCGGTTGGTGGAACCGGTGCTGTGGCAATTAATGCTGGGTCACCGACATCAACCGATGCCCGCCTGAGAATCAACGCCTCACCAAAAATCAAATTCATGCATGACAGCAAACTGCGTCCATGGATTATCCCTGTTGGTTTGGATATCAACATCCTGGGTGTTCCATCCAACGCGGTTTCCGTGTTGAACGCCGGCATGAACTTCGGCGCCGGTGCAGAATATGACCTCTACAGAGGCATTGTTCTGGGTACTGACGTGCGTTACCACTATGCAACCAGCAGCCTCGACGGCACACCAACCGACGGTTTCAATGCTGGCGGTTACGTGGGTTTCAAATTCTAAGTTGACCCTTAGTTAGCACGCAAAAGGGAAGGTGTCACAGCCTTCCCTTTTTTTATGGATGAAAACAATGAAAACCCTCTATCCGGATATTGCGCCGTTCCATACCTTTTTTCTGGAAACTGATAGCGAGCATCGCGTCTATGTCGAGCAATCCGGCAATCCGGCCGGTATTCCGGCGATTTTTTTGCATGGCGGGCCGTGTTCCGGCACCAAGCCGGATCATCGGCGGTTTTTCGATCCCGAGCGCTACCACATTATCCTGATGGACCAGCGTGGCTGCGGATTATCCGAGCCGTTTGGTGAATTGCAAGGCAATACCACTCAGGATTTGCTGGCCGATATGGAGCGCATCCGCCAACAGTTACGCATCGAAAAGTGGTTGTTATTCGGCGGTTCCTGGGGCGGCACCTTGGCTTTGCTTTATGCGCAGCAGTATCCGCAACAGGTATTAGCAATGATTTTGCGCGGAGTGTTTTTAGCGAGGCAGGCCGATATGGAGTGGTTTCTGGGTAACGGCGTCAATAAAATCTACCCCGAACGCTGGCAGATCTTGCTGGATGCTTTGCCCAATTTGCCGGATGCGAATGTCCTGGAGCGATTGGTGGAGGCGATTTTTGGTGCCGATCAGGATGTAGCTAAACGTGCTGCTCAACAATGGCAGGCCTGGAGCGGACAAGTGGCTCTGGGAAATGACTATTTGGAGAGTATGGAGTCGGTTAGCGAGCAAATGCTACGGCAAGTAAAAATGGAATTGTCTTATGCCATCCATGATTATTTCATCCGCGAAAATCAAATCCTGGAAAACTGTGCGGCGTTTCAGTCGATACCAACTATCATCATTCACGGCAGAAACGATTTGACCTGTCCTATAGAAGCCGGTTGGCGCCTGCATCAAGCGTTGCCGCAATCTCGTTACCTAGTGCTGCCAAATGCCGGCCACATTGCGCGGGGCGACGAAATGATCGATGCGTTAGTATCCGCGACCGATGAGATGGCCAGGCTTTTAGCGTAGACAAGGGCATTATGAGCAATAAAAAACGACTGGTCATCGGCATGACCGGCGCAACCGGGGCTATTTACGGCGTCAGGATGCTGCAAATATTGCGAGAGCAAGACGAATGGGAAACGCATCTGGTGGTATCGTCCGCCGGTTTGGTTAACCTGAAATACGAACTAGATATGGATCGGGCTGCTTTGTATGAACTGGCGGATGTTACGCATGGCATAAACGATATTGCTTCCTGTATTGCCAGCGGCTCTTTCAAGACCGAAGGCGTGGTGATTGCGCCGTGTTCGATGAAGACGCTGGCGGCGGTAGCGCATGGGTTTGGCGATAACTTGATTTCCAGAGCGGCGGACGTGGCGTTGAAAGAGCGCCGCAAAACGGTGCTGGTGCCCCGCGAGACCCCGTTAAATTTGGCGCATATCCGCAATATGGCCAGCGTTACGGAAATGGGCGGGGTTATCTATCCGCCGATGCCGGCTTTTTACAACAAGACCGATTCCGTGCGGGCAATGGTTGATGAGGGGGTGGGGCGAATTCTGGATATGTTTGGGGTGGACGCGACAGGGCTATTCAAGCCTTGGACGGGTCTGGGCGGTTAAGTTTTTATCGGTCTCGACTAAATACAGGGTTTTTGCCGGGTAAATAGTCGGTCTTCAATTGACAGGGTGCCTTATTCTGATTTAGAGTTGCCGCACTCGCGAAAAATGCCCATCGACAAAGGCTTGCGGCGCTCTCGACTTAAAGACCTGAAAATGGTGTTTGGTTGGGGGGTGGGTCTTAAAACAATAACTGTAACTATAACAATCGGAGCACATAAATATGGCAAGACCATTAATTCAAATGGCGTTGGATTCACTGGATTTCAACCAAACTGTCGAATTGGCTGATAAAGTAGCGCCTTATGTCGATATTTTTGAAATCGGCACTCCTTGCATTAAATACAACGGTATCAACCTGGTTAAAGAACTGAGACAACGTTACCCAGACAAATTGTTGTTGGTTGACCTGAAAACCATGGACGCAGGCGAGTACGAAGCAGGCGCTTTCTACGCTGCAGGCGCAGACATCTGCACCGTGTTGGGCGTATCCGGTTTGGCTACTATCGCTGGCGTTATCAAAGCAGCAAAAAAACACGCTGCCGAAACCCAAATCGACTTGATCAACGTGGCTGACAAAGCCGAGTGCGCGAGAGAGTCTGTTAAATTGGGCGCGCAAATCGTCGGTATTCACACCGGTTTGGATGCACAAGCGGCAGGCCAAACCCCATTTGGCGACTTGAACGACATCGCTCGTTTGGGCTTGGGCGTACGTATTTCTGTTGCTGGCGGTATCAAACAAGCGACTGTTCAACAAGTCGTTGAAGCTGGCGCTAACATCATCGTGGTTGGTGCTGCTATCTATGGCGCACCATGCCCAGCAACAGCTGCTCGCGAAATCCGCGAACTGGTTGACGCTGCTGCTGCATAAACCAGCTTTGTCAATTCCTATTTGTTAGGAAATATAAGGACGGGTGGTTAGCGCCACTCGTCCTTTCGTTCGTTATAACCCCCAGTTTTTACCGGGCACGGCCGATCACGAGCCGGCTCGCACTACCAGATTCAAAGGAGAATTAAACATGCCTTCGCGCCGAGACTTAGCGAACGCCATCCGCGCACTTAGCATGGACGCCGTACAGAAAGCCAACTCCGGTCACCCCGGAGCCCCGATGGGGATGGCCGACATCGCAGAAGTATTGTGGAATGATTTTCTGCAACACAACCCCAGCAACCCCAAATGGCCCAACCGCGACCGCTTCATCCTGTCCAACGGTCACGGCTCCATGCTGATTTATTCCTTGCTGCACTTGGCTGGCTACAACCTGCCGATCGAAGAACTGAAACAGTTCCGCCAACTGCACTCGCAAACCCCAGGACACCCTGAATACGGTTACACCGAAGGTGTGGAAACCACCACAGGGCCCTTGGGACAAGGCATCACCAATGCCGTCGGTTTCGCTTTAGCCGAACGCACCCTGGCCGGCCAATTCAACCGTCCCGGTCACGACATCGTCGACCACCACACCTACGTATTCCTGGGTGACGGTTGCTTGATGGAAGGTATCTCCCACGAAGCCTGCTCCCTGGCCGGCTCCATGAAACTGGGTAAACTGATCGCCTTCTACGACGACAACAACATCTCCATCGACGGCGAAGTCCGTGGTCATGGCAACGTTGCCGGCTGGTTCCTCGACGACACTCCGAAACGCTTTGAAGCCTACGGCTGGCATGTCATTCCTAAAGTCGACGGCCACAACCCCGACGCCGTCAAAGCCGCGATTGAAGAAGCCAAAAAAGTCACCGACAAGCCTTCTATCATCTGCTGCCAAACCACCATCGGCTTCGGTTCGCCGAACAAACAAGGCAAAGAAGAATGCCATGGTGCAGCCTTAGGTGAAGCTGAAATTGCCTTGACCCGTGAAAACCTGGGTTGGCCGCATGCGCCGTTCGACATTCCTGCTGACATCAAAGCCGGTTGGGATGCCAACGCCAAAGGCGCCACGCTGGAAAGCGCCTGGAACGCCAAATTTGCCGCTTACAAAGCCGCACATCCTGAACTCGCGGCCGAATTTGAACGTCGCGTGATCAAAAACCAACTGCCTGCCGATTGGGCTGAAAAATCCAAAGCGTTTATCGCTGCGGTGGATGCCAAAGGCGAAACCATCGCCAGCCGCAAAGCCTCACAAAACACCCTCAACGGTTTTGGCCCCTTGTTGCCCGAATTACTGGGCGGCTCTGCCGACTTGGCGGGCTCCAACCTGACCCTGTGGTCCGGCTGTAAAGACGTCAACCAACCGGGCTTCGATGGCAACTACGCCTACTACGGTGTGCGTGAATTTGGTATGTCCGCCATCATGAACGGCATTACCTTGCACGGCGGATTCAAACCTTACGGCGCCACCTTCCTGATGTTCTCGGAATACGCCCGTAACGCCTTGCGTATGGCCGCATTGATGAAAATCCCGACCATCTTCGTTTACACCCACGACTCCATCGGTCTGGGCGAAGACGGCCCGACCCACCAACCGGTCGAACAAACCGCCACCCTGCGCATGATCCCCAACATGCACGTCTGGCGTCCTTGCGACGCCGTCGAGTCGGCCGTGTGCTGGAAAGCCGCCATCGAACGTCAAGACGGACCGAGCACCCTGATCTTCTCTCGTCAAAACCTGCCGCACGTGCCCCGTACTGCCGCACAAATTGACGCGATCAGCAAAGGGGGCTACATCCTGAAAGACAGCGATGGCGCGCCGGACGCGATCATCATTGCCACCGGCTCTGAAGTGGAATTGGCGTTGAAAGCCGCTGACGCATTGAGCGCGAAAGGCAAAAAAATCCGCGTGGTGTCACTACCGTCTACCAACGTCTTCGAAGCGCAAGATCAAGCTTACAAAGACAGCGTATTGCCGCCAAGCGTGACCCAGCGCGTGGTAGTAGAAGCGGGAGTAACCGACAGCTGGTGGAAATACGCCGGCAGCGCGGGTAGAGTCGTAGGATTGGACCGTTTCGGCGAATCGGCCCCGGCAGGTCAGCTCTTCAAAGAGTTCGGCTTTACCGTGGACAATGTCGTCGCTAATGTGGAAGCTGTGCTTTAATAGGCGCTAAGTGAAAGGCCTGTCGGTGACGAGTTTGCCGGCAGGCCCGTCTTTAATCAATAGAGTAAGGTGGAATCATGATAAACACGCAATTGATTAAGAAGTTTTTAACGGGCTTGCTGTTTGCTGCATCGGCTGCTGTCAGTGCCCAGGAATATCCTGCCGCGGATTTTCAACCTAAGGTTCTCTACAGAGATCCTGCTATTGCGGAGGTAGCCAAGGCCAGTTCTCCGGTCGCCGCTACCAGTAATGCTAGTGCGCCTTGCGCCGAAGCAAAGCAGGAGCCGACCTCAGAAGTTGATGCCAAGTACCCGGCAGCCAGTTTTCAGCCTAAAGTATTATTCAGCGCGGCGGGTTCCTAGTATTTTTAGGCTATACCGTGAATTTGATGAACTCGTCGTCTAGACACATAACAATTATTACATTCAGGAGTATTCTCAAATGGCAACAAACAGTTTGATGAATAGCTTATTCGGCTTTTTGTTCGACAATTCGAGCAGTAGTGATAGTCGGTCGGAAGCTTATTCTCGTGTCGACAGCGAAGACGCGCAATTGACCGGTGTAGCCCGTTATCTGCAAAAACTTGAGCCGCCAAAGCCGGAGCTCGACGAAAACGGTCAGCCGTTGACCGGGGTGGCGAAATATCTAGCCTTGCAAGCGCAATTGGAAAAAGCCCGGCAAGCCGTCGAAGAGGCGGCTGTCGTGGATCCGGTTGTCGAGGAAACAGTAGAAGAAGAAATTGAAGAAGTTGCCGAAGTAGTAGAAGAGCTTGTTGAAGAGGTGACCGAAAGCGTGCCGGTTGCGACGGGTGTCGATAAATATCTGACGCAACAAGCGGAAAATCCGGTTACTCGAGTTGCCAAATACCTGATCAAGCAGTCGATTTTGTCTAAAGAAGCGCCGGTGACTGGGGTTTCTAAATACATTACCAAAAATGATCGCGAAGACCATGCGGTGACCAATGTTGCTAAATACGTCATTCGGCAAAATATGCAGAGCGGTTCGACGCCATCGGTTACCGGCGTTGCCAAGTATGTGTTGAAACAAGATGTCTTGGCAAAAGACGCGCCAATCGCAACTGGTGTGAGCAAATACGTCACCAAGCAAGCTTTGTTGGCGAAAGATGCGCCACTAGTAACCGGTGTGGCTAAGTATGTCGCTCAACAGGAGCGCTTATTGAAAGAGCAGGCACCTTTGACCGGCGTTGCTAAATTTTTGGCGGAGCAGGCGGCGGCGGATAGAAAAGCGGCTGCTGCGGCTTTGATTGCCCGATATGTTGCAGCGGAAGCGCTAGCGCAACAGGAAAAAGCGGAGGCTCAGTTGAATCAAGAACAAAATGCTCAGCAAGAATTGGCCGAGGAATTGGCATTTGAGGGTTCCGCTGTAGAGCGTTATCTTGCTAGGCAGGCTGCGTCTGCCCAGCAAGCGCCAAAGCCAACCGGTGTTGCCAAATATTTGGCGAAACAGTTGCAATTGCAAAGCCAGGCAGAGCCTTTAACCGGGGTTGCCCGTTACCTTGCCAAGCAAGCAATATTGACCAGACAACTGCCGCCGCCTACTGGTGTCAGCAAGTATTTAGCCAAGCAAATATTGGCGCAAAAACCGGTTGCTGAATTGAGTTCGGTTAGCCGGTATGTCACTAAACATGAGTTGTTGGATAAAGATTCGAAAGAACTCACTGGTGTAGCCAGATACATGTCTAAACAAGATGCATTAGCAAAGGATGCTCCTGGCGTGTCGGGTGTGGCGCGTTACATGGCAAAGCAAGCCTTGCAGTCCAAGGATGAGGTCGTCGCTAGAACTACTGGGGTAGAGAAATACTTACGTAAACAGGCTTAGTGCCTGCCTGAAGAAGCCGGCACTTCCTTTTGGAAGTGCCGGTTTTTTTATGCCTGCTGGTTTTAGTGTGTCGATGGGAGCCGGCAAACCATGGATTTATACGGCTTTACCGAATCTGTATTATCATGACTACCCACATTCAAATTTTTTGCAGGGATCTTGATGTCTCGTTTATTGGGTTTTAGCTTGATGCTGTTTTTGCCGATCGTTGCTTTTGCCGCAGGCCCTGATGCCAACGAATTGGCGCCAGTTCCGGAACCGCCTGATTTACCGGCTCCGGTGCAGTCAGGGGAAGAGATGGAGCCCGACATTACCATTATTCGTAAAGGCAAAGATACTATTCAGGAGTTTCGCCGCAACGGCAAGCTATACATGGTGAAAATTCAGCCCCAGGTTGGCCCTGCTTACTACATGCTGGATACCAACGGCGACGAGCAGATGGATGTGAAAAAAAATGATTTGGACGAAAACACCAATATCAATAAGTGGACTTTGTTCGAATGGGATTTCAATTGATCTATTTGAATGTATCTTCTCGATACTCCCGCCTTAGATTACTCGGAAACTTTCAGTAACCAGCCGCCGTCAGCATCGCATTTACTGACTTTTGCTTTAGCTTTCACCGAGATCCTCACGACCGTGTTTTTAAGGTCCTCAGGCAGTTTACCTTTTACCAAGTAGAAGGTGTCCTTGTCTTCAACTTGAACCGAGACAGGTTGCTGTTTAATGCTCACGTGAATGTGGCCCGGGCCATTGCTGCCGGAAACCGCGAATGAAAACTCCGAGCCCGGTTTGACTGTGGCTAAATGTTCCGGCGTGTAGCGGCTAATTTTAGCGTTGATGCACCCGCTGCCCTCTACGCCGCTCGCTCCGCCGTGGCCGCCGTGGCTGGGTGTGGATTGCGACCAAGCAGAATTGCCGAAACCGATAGTCAGCAATGCGATGGCAAAAAGACGTGCGTGCATGGGTGTTCCTCATGTTCTTGTTTTAGGATGGCTGCGATTATATGTTTTAAGCCTGCAAGTTTGAAGCACAAGCTATAAAGGGTCTGACGGTATTGATTTGATCTTTCTGCCGGGATTGGTTTACATTGCGTTACGGTTTGGTTTGCATATTAACAACAATACAATGGGGGAGAAGATGTTATTTCTGGCTAAGTTATGCGGTATTTTGACCTTGGTTTGGTTTTATATGGCGGCGAAAAATCATGGCGGCCCGTTAATTAATTGGTCTGTGATCGGTCTGATAGGGTATTGGCTGACTTGGTGGTTATCTAAAATGCTGATTGTGGTGCCATTGGCCGGCATGGTAACCAAGCATTCGGTGACTGAGTTTTTACTTACCCAATTACCCGTATTCGTCGCATTGGCAGCTTGCTATCTGATTAGAAAAAAATTGATCGCCAGTTTGCCGGCCGCTGGGCAATAAATGCCCAAAAATGTGCTGATAACCGGTGCGGCAAGACGCATTGGTGCGGCGTGTGCCCGCTTACTGCACGGTGAGGGTTGTAATGTGATTTTGCATTACAACCGCTCCGATGCAGACGCTTTAGGTTTAGCTGCCGAGTTGAATGCCGTGCGAGCCGAATCGGCACGGGTATTAAGCGGCGATTTATCGGTGTTTAGCAGCATCCAGAAGTTGGCCGAAAATGCAGTAGCTCAGTGGGATGGTGTCGATGTTTTGGTGAATAATGCGTCCTTGTTTCAATCCGTGCCTTTTGGGCAAGTCACGGAACAGGACTGGGATTTGGCCATGGCTAGTAATCTGAAAGCGCCGTTTTTTTTGTCGCAAGCGTTGTGGTCGTCACTAAAAGTTAAACACGGCTGTGTAGTCAATATCGCCGATATTCACGCCGAGACAGGTTTGCCGGGCTTTCCGGTTTACAGCATGGCTAAAGCCGGTTTGGTGGCAATGACGCGGATATTGGCAAGGGAAATGGCGCCGGAAGTCCGCGTTAACGCGGTGGCTCCGGGCGCTATTTTATGGCCGGAGCAAGATGTAGATGAAGCGGAGCGGGTGGAAATCTTAAAAAAAGTGGCCTTGCAGCGTCGCGGCGAAGCAGGCGATATTGCCAAAGCAGTAAGGTTTTTGGTTGGCAGCGCCGATTATATTACCGGCCAAGTGCTGACGGTAGATGGTGGACGGACACTGTTTCGCTGAAGTTTACAGAGCGTTATTTCTCGAGTTTGGTTTGGCGTAAATCGTGTTTGTCGAAATCGTGCCACAGATCTTTGTAACAACGCTTGCTTATCGGGTGTGTAGCGTTTGGTGCAATTTCCGCCAAAGGTTCCAGCACGAAGGCATAGTGTTCTATTTCATCGCGCGGAATTTGCAGTCTGCCGTCACTGATGATTTGGTCGCCGTATAAAATCAAGTCCAAATCCAGAGTTCGGGCAGAGAATTTTTGACTTTCCCTGCTACGGCCGTGGTCCAGTTCAATTTGCTTCAGCAATTTGGCGACTTCTTTCGCGGATAACGCCGACTCGAATTGCACGACGAGGTTATGAAAGCTGTCGCCGACAAAGCCTACCGGCTCGCTTTCGAAGATACTGGAAATGGTCAGCTCTCCGAACAATTCGCGTAGCGTGAGCAGGCTGGCTGGAATGTGAATTTCCTTATCTATATTGCTGCCGATGCTGATATATCCGGTAGGCATGACTATCTTTCGCCGCGTTCGATGATGATGCCGACGTCGCGAGCACGGCTAATCGCGCCTTTCTTGTTTAGGGTGATTTTTACCCAGGGAATCGCAAATTCGCTGCGTAAAATGCCGGCAATTTCTTCTATCAGCTTTTCCACTAAATAAAATTCGCTGTGCTCGACAAAGCTGACAACGCGATCCGAAACGGCTTTATAGTCCAGTGTGTGGGCAATATCGTCGCTGGCGGCGGCTTTTTGGATGTCAAAGCCCATTTCAATGTCCAGGATGATTTTTTGTTTAATCTTCCTTTCCCATTCGTAAATACCTATCACAGTATCGATTTCAAGCCCGCCTAAAAAGATGATGTCCATCGTTGCTTTCCGGTTATTATATTTCTTGAAGAGGCGGCAGTATCGAGTAAATAGCGCCGCTGTACAAGTATTGACGAGAGGTTGATTAAATTATGGATTGGTTGTTGGTGCCTTTGGCTTACTTAACTGGCTCGGTGTCTAGTGCGATTATCGTCTGTAAGATGATGGGCTTGGCGGATCCTCGGGAAAACGGTTCCGGTAATCCGGGGGCAACCAATGTTATGCGTATCGGCGGTAAAAAGGCTGCGGCGATTACTTTGCTCGGTGACGCTTTGAAAGGGCTATTACCGGTGTTGTTGGCGAAGGCGTTGGCGGTCGATACTCTGGTTCTTTCCTTGGTCGTGTTTGCCGCTTTTTTGGGGCACCTTTATCCGATTTTTTTTGAATTTAAAGGTGGCAAAGGTGTGGCAACATCGCTGGGCGTGACACTCGGTGTCGCTTGGTTGTTGGGTTTGGTGGTTGCTGCCACCTGGTTTGTTGTTTACAAAATAGGCAAAATTTCGTCGTTGGCTGCTTTGGTGGCGGCAACATTAACTCCTCTGTATGTTTGGCTGATTGTTGGCGATGTCAAATTGATTATTACCTTTACCGTTATTTCTCTGATTTTGCTGTGGCGGCATAAAAGCAATATTCAGCGCTTATTGGCTGGGCAAGAGTCTTGATCAAAGGCTGATTAGCTGCTCCATCGGCCAGCGCGGACGGGCGAAAATTTCCAGGTTTTGGGTTTGCCCCGCCATTAAGCGCTGACATCCTGCATAGGCAATCATCGCGCCGTTGTCAGTGCAAAATTCCGGGCGAGGAAAGCGTATTTCGGCCCCTTCTTTGGCGGCCATCTGTTGTAATTGTCTCCGAATTTCGTGGTTGGCGCTCACGCCACCGGCTACGATTAATGTTTTCAACTGCGTCTGTTGTAACGCCCGTTTGCATTTGATGCTTAATGTTTCCGCGACGGCCTGTTGAAATGCGAAAGCGATATCGGCTTTGTCCTGCTCGGTTTGCTCGGTGGCATGCAATGCGTTCATTGTGAAGGTTTTCAGGCCGCTAAAGCTAAATTCCAATCCTGGTCTGTCGGTCATCGGTCTGGGGAATTTGAAGCGATTTTGACCATTGCGCGCTAACTCAGCCAATTTCGGGCCGCCGGGATAGTCCAGGCCTAATAGCTTTGCGGTTTTGTCGAAGGCTTCGCCCGCGGCATCGTCCAGTGATTCGCCAAGTAAATGGTATTCGCCAATCGCGCGGACTTCGATAAGCAGGGTATGGCCGCCTGAAATGAGTAATGCGACGAACGGGTGGGCGGGCGGATTATCCTCCAGCATCGGTGCTAATAAATGGCCTTCCATATGATGCACGGCAATAGCAGGTATTTGCCAGGTCCAGGCTAAGCTTTGAGCTGTGGCGGCGCCGACTAGTAGCGATCCCATTAAGCCGGGGCCGGCGGTATAGGCAATGCCGTCGATGTCGTTGGCGGTTAATTTGGCTTCTTTTAATAGCGTTTTGATCAGCGGAACCAATTTGCGGATATGGTCTCTTGAGGCTAGCTCAGGAACGACGCCGCCATACTCGGCGTGCGTGGCAATTTGGCTGTATAGGGTGTGCGCAATTAAGCCCTTACTGGGCTGGTAGACGGCGACAGCCGTTTCGTCGCAAGAGCTTTCTATGCCTAAAACATACATTAGTTTTTGAATTAAAGAATTTTATGAGTATAATCGGCCGTTTTCGGCGGGCTTGCTATCGCCGATAGCGTCAAAAGATACTAACATAAATCGGATTATTGATAATGCCATCAGTTAAAGTTAAAGAGAACGAACATTTTGACATCGCGATTCGTCGCTTCAAACGTGCGTGCGAAAAAGCCGGTGTATTGGCTGAAGTACGCCGCCGCGAGTTTTATGAGAAGCCAACCACCGAGCGTAAACGCAAAGGTGCTGCGGCAGTTAAGCGTCATTTGAAAAAGTTGGCTCGTGAAAGGTATGCGCTGAAAAATCTGCGTCGTGGTCGTCCACAAATTTAAGGCAGACCATGGATGCGTTAAAAAAGCGTATCACGGACGATATGAAAGCCGCGATGAAAGGCGGCGAAAAAGGCAGGCTGGGTGTAATCCGCATGATTTTGGCTGCTATCAAGCAGGTTGAAGTCGACGAGCGTATCGAGCTAAGTGATGAGCGAATCATCCTTGTGCTCGATAAAATGCTGAAGCAGCGGCGCGAGTCCATCAAGCAGTTCCGAGACGCTAGTCGCAACGATTTGGCCGAAATCGAGGAAGCTGAAGTGCTGGTTATTCAAGATTTTCTACCACAACCGCTCAGTGATGCTGAAATCGATGGCATGGTCGCCGACGCTATCGCTAAAGTGGGCGCCACATCGGTAAAAGACATGGGTGGTGTGATGGCTTTGCTTAAGCCGCAAATGCAAGGTAGAGCTGACATGGCGAATGTCAGTGCGAGAATCAAGGCCTGTTTTATCGCTTAATATCTTGTCGGTAAGATGTCCGGCAGGATACCTCGTCAGTTCATAGATGATCTTTTGGTGCGGGTCGATATTGTCGATCTAATCGATTCGCGCGTCCCTCTTAAAAAGTCCGGCAGCAATTTTACGGCGCGCTGCCCGTTCCATACCGAAAAAACTCCCAGCTTTTCAGTCAATCGCGGTCGGCAGATATATCATTGCTTCGGTTGCGGAGCCAGTGGTAATGCAATCGGCTTTTTGATGGAATTTAACCATCTGGGTTTTGTTGAGGCGGTCGAGGATTTGGCAGCCTTTGCCGGCGTGGATGTGCCTAGGGAGTTGATCGATGGCGAATCTGGGCGGCCGGATAAAAAAACTGTGTCGCACATTTACGAGCTGTTGGCGGGAGTTGCTGGGTTTTACGCCGAGCAATTGCGCGGAAATGCCGAGGGTCGGATCGCTGTAGATTATTTGAAAGCCCGGGGGGTCAGTGGTGAGGTGGCGCGGGATTTTTCTCTGGGGTATGCGCCAAATAAGTGGGACGCCCTGTTGGGGCGTTTCGATCAAGCGGATTTGATCGAGGCTGGTATGCTGGTAGTCAGGGATGACGGCAAGGTTTACGACCGCTTTCGTGGGAGATTGATGTTTCCGATTCGAGACAAGCGGAAACGAGTAATAGGGTTTGGCGGCCGAGTATTGGATGATTCTTTGCCAAAATACCTGAATTCGCCGGAGACTGCGGTTTTTTCTAAAAGTAAGGAGCTTTATGGGCTTTGTGAACTTTTAGAAAAGAATAGTAAGCCTGGTCGGATACTGGTGGTAGAGGGTTATATGGACGTGATTGCCCTGGCTCAGTTTGGTATTTCCAATGCGGTCGCTGCGCTGGGTACTGCAACTTCCAAAGCGCAAATCGATTTATTGTTCCGATTCACCTCTGAATTGGTGTTCTGTTTCGATGGTGACAATGCCGGCAGGCAGGCGGCCTGGAAGGCTGCCGATGCTGCTTTGCCTTGTTTGCGTGATGGCAGGCAAATCAAAATAATGCTATTGCCACAGGGTCAAGATCCGGATTCTCTGTTGCGTTCTGAAAATTCATCCGCATTTATGGAACGAATTGCTAATGCGCAGGTCTTGTCTGATTACTTTTTCGAGAATATTGTCGGGCAATTGGAATTGACAACCGTTGAGGGGCGGTCTCAGTTGCTAGCGACAGCAACGCCTTTGCTGGAAAAGGTTCCTGCCGGGTTTTTTAGGGAAATGATGTTTGCCCGTTTGCAAGAGTTGTCGGGTTCCCGAATTGCCGTGGATGTTGTCGAAAATCAGACTAGACTTAAGTCTAAATTTTATGCTGGCAAAAAGGGCATCTCTTCGCCAAGAATCAGTTTGGCTCGCAAGGTATTAGGGTTGTTGCTTCAACACCCGCATTTTGTAAGCTTGATTGAGCGTGAGGGAGTTATTCTCGATGATTTGAGTTTTGCCGGAGTGGAGTTATTAAGAGAGGTGTTGCAACGGATTGCCCTTGAAAAGCCGGAAAATAGCGCCATCTTGTTGGAGTCTTTCCGAGGAACATCCCAGGAAAAAGCTGTAAAAGCTTTAGCTAGTTTAGATCTCGATGTACCGGTGGGCGGGGAAGAGTCCGAGTTTTGCGGTGCGTTGCGACAGCTTTGTAAACAGGCCAAGGAAGCTATGCTAACCCGATTGATCGAAAAGGAGGGTCGAGAAGGCTTAATGATTGAAGAAAAAGAGATACTGCGGAAGCTTTTAAGGGATAAGGCCTAGGTGACCGCATTAATTTTTGCCGTTATAATTTCCTGTTCTGCGGCGCTTGGTGCTGAAAACGTATTGTGAGTAAAGAATGAATCAAGAACAACAGCAATCCCAACTGAAACAACTGATAGCAAAAGGCAAGGCGCAGGGTTATTTGACTTATGCGGAAGTCAACGACCATTTGCCTAGCGATATTATCGATCCCGAGCAAATCGACGATATTATCGGCATGATCAATGATATGGGGATTCAGGTTTATGAGGTGGCGCCGGATGACGATGACTCGCTGATAACCTCAGATGCCGTCGTTACTGCAGATGACGACGAGGAAGTGGCTGAAGTCGCAGCCTTGGCGTCTGTCGATAGCGAGTTCGGCCGAACCACCGATCCCGTGCGCTTATATATGCGTGAAATGGGTTCGGTTGAGTTATTGACTCGCGAGGAAGAATTAAAAATTGCGAAACGGATTGAGGAAGGGCAACGCCAAGTAGTGGGGGCCATTGCCCGATCCGGGTTTATTGTCGAGACTTTTATCGAAGCATTTGATTCCGTTCAGGTTGAAGACTCCGGCGTACGACTCAACGATTTGGTGTTGGGTTTTGTCGATCTCACTGAGGTTGAGGATATTGACGTCAGCGGTATCGAGATTGAAGAGCCTGCTGAGGATGCTGAAGAAGAGAGCAAAACCGTTGATTACGAAGAGGTTAAGCAAAAAGTCGAGTTGCTCAGAAAAGCTTTAAAAGCCGCGACGACCTCGGTTAAAAAACATGGTTACGGCCATGATAAAACCGAAAAACTGTTTGATGCGATAGACGAAATATTTTGCGAGTTTAAATGGACGCCGCAGTATTTGAAAAAAATGGTGTCCATTTCTGAAGAGTTGATTTCAGCTATTCGCGAAGAAGAGCGTTTCATACTGGATGTTTGCGTCAAGAAAGCAAAAATGCCGCGTAAGGACTTTATCAATGCGTTTGCCGAGAATGAGGCTAACCTTGAGTGGTTGGATCAATTTATCGCTGCAAGGCCTAATTTTTCTGAGGTTTTCAGTAGTCACCGTGAGAATATTAGGGCGGCACAGCAGCGATTGGCCGATATCGAGTCTCGCTACGGCTTGAGCATTGCTGTTCTGAAAAGTATTTGTCGTAGCATCTCCTTAGGGGAAGCTAAAGCCAGGCGCGCTAAAAAGGAAATGATCGAAGCTAATTTGCGCTTGGTTATTTCTATTGCCAAAAAATACACCAATCGCGGTTTGCAGTTTCTGGATTTGATTCAGGAAGGCAATATTGGTCTGATGAAGGCTGTCGATAAATTTGAATATCGACGCGGTTACAAATTTTCTACCTACGCAACATGGTGGATCCGTCAGGCGATTACCCGTTCCATCGCTGATCAGGCCAGAACTATTCGTATTCCGGTGCACATGATCGAAACCATTAACAAGCTGAATCGCGTCTCCAGACAGATTTTGCAGGAGCTGGGTCGCGAGGCTACGCCGGAAGAATTGGCTGAGCGTATGGAAATGCCCGAGGACAAAATTCGCAAAGTGTTGAAGATTGCCAAAGAGCCGATTTCAATGGAAACACCGATTGGTGACGACGAAGATTCGCATTTGGGTGATTTTATTGAAGATTCCAAGATGCTTTCGCCGGTAGAGTCTGCTACAATCGCCGGCCTTCGCGAGTCCACTCAAAATGTATTGGCGGGCTTAACAGCTAGAGAGGCCAAGGTGCTCCGGATGCGTTTCGGTATCAACATGAATACCGACCATACACTGGAAGAGGTTGGCAAACAGTTTGACGTGACCCGTGAGCGGATTCGTCAGATCGAAGCGAAAGCGCTACGGAAACTAAGGCATCCTTCCAGATCAGAGCAGTTAAGATGTTTTCTTGACGGCGAGTAAGGCGTTTTCAGTGTTCTTAGGCTAGATAATTAAGGGCCCTTAGCTCAGTTGGTTAGAGCTTCCGACTCATAATCGGCAGGTCGTAGGTTCAAGTCCTACAGGGCCCACCACAGATAACAGGCCGTTTGCGCGGCCTTTTTTTATATGCGCAAGTTTTAATTTTGGCGAGGGTGTAACCGTGAATAAAAACTACCTTTTTACCTCAGAGTCTGTTTCGGAAGGTCATCCGGACAAAGTTGCGGACCAAATTTCAGATGCTGTCGTTGATGCCTTGCTGGCTCAAGACCCTCGTTCCAGGGTAGCCTGCGAAACACTGGTCAAGACCGGTATGGTGGTTTTGGCCGGCGAAATTACCACCAATGCTTGGGTGGATACCGAAGAGTTGGTCAGAAAAGTAGTTTGCGAGATTGGTTACGACAACGGCGAAATCGGCTTTGACGGTAATAGCTGCGCGGTATTGAATGCCATTGGTAAACAGTCAGCCGACATCGCTATGGGTGTTGATGAATCGGAAAATCACGAACAAGGTGCCGGCGACCAAGGTTTAATGTTTGGATATGCCAGCAACGAAACCGACGTGTTAATGCCGGCCCCTATTACCTACGCGCATCGTTTGGTTGAGAGACAAGCCTTGGTGCGGAAGAATAAAACCCTGACATGGCTGCGTCCGGATGCAAAAAGCCAGGTGACTTTCCGTTACGAAAACAACAAGCCGGTCGCCATTGATGCGGTCGTTCTATCTACCCAGCACTCCCCGGAAATAGGTGGCAAACAACTGGAAGAAGCGGTAATGGATGAAATCATCCTGCCGACCTTGCCGAAAGAGTGGCTGCACAAAGATACTAAGTATTTCATCAATCCTACCGGCCAGTTCATCATCGGCGGTCCCGTGGGTGACTGCGGCTTGACCGGCCGTAAAATCATCGTCGATACCTACGGTGGCATGGCTCGCCATGGTGGCGGCGCGTTTTCCGGTAAAGATCCGTCAAAAGTGGATAGATCCGCGGCCTATATGGGGCGCTATGTGGCAAAAAATATCGTTGCCGCCGGCTTGGCAGAGCGTTGCGAAATTCAGGTCTCCTACGCGATCGGCGTCGCTGAGCCTACTTCCATCAGCATCGAAACCTTCGGTACTGGCAAAATCGAAGAAGAACGCTTGGTGCAAATCGTGCGCGAGCACTTCGATTTGCGGCCGAAAGGCTTGATTGCCCAATTGGATTTATTAAAACCGATTTATCGTCCAACTGCCTCTTACGGCCATTTTGGTCGTAACGAAGCCAGCTTCAGCTGGGAAAAAACCGACAAAGCCGAAGCATTGAAAGATGCTGCGGGCATTTAATCCGGATCAGGAAAACATTATGAGCCAAGCCGATTACAAAGTTGCCGATTTAGCCCTAGCTGAATGGGGTCGTAAAGAAATTAATATCGCCGAAACCGAAATGCCGGGTTTGATGGCTTTGCGCGCCGAATTCGGCTCTCAACAGCCACTGAAGGGCGCGCGTATCGCCGGTTGTTTGCATATGACCATTCAAACTGCGGTATTAATCGAAACACTGACGGCATTGGGTGCGGAAGTCCGCTGGTCCTCCTGCAATATTTTCTCCACTCAGGATCATGCAGCGGCTGCGATAGCCGCTGCCGGAATCCCTGTTTTTGCCTGGAAAGGCGAGACCGAGGCGGAAGCGGAATGGTGTATCGAACAAACCATTCTTGGCCCTGACGGTTGGCGTCCGAATATGATTCTGGACGATGGTGGGGACCTGACCACCATGATGCACAATAACTTCCCCGAATTGATGGCGGATGTGAAAGGCTTGTCCGAAGAAACCACCACTGGTGTGTTGCGTCTGACCGAAATGGTGGCGAAAGGCACTCTGAAAGTACCGGCGTTTAACGTTAACGATTCGGTCACCAAATCCAAATTCGATAACCTTTACGGTTGCCGCGAGTCTTTGGTCGACGGTATCAAACGTGCCACCGACGTAATGGTAGCCGGCAAAATTGCCGTGGTCTGCGGTTATGGCGATGTGGGTAAAGGTTGTGCGCAATCTCTACGTGGATTGGGTGCAACTGTTCTGATTACAGAAATTGATCCGATCTGCGCATTGCAGGCAGCAATGGAAGGTTATCGTGTAGTAACAATGGACGAAGCAGCGCCTATTGCCAACATCTTTGTTACGGCTACGGGCAACGTCGGAGTCATTACTCACGATCACATGAAAGCGATGCGTGATCAGGCTATCGTCTGCAATATCGGCCATTTCGATTCGGAAATCGATATTGCGTCCTTACGCCACTACACCTGGGAAAACATCAAGCCGCAGGTCGATCATGTCATTTTCCCTGACGGCAAGCGCATTATCGTGTTGGCAGAAGGTCGTCTGGTGAATTTGGGCTGCGCCACCGGCCATCCTAGCTTCGTTATGTCCAACTCGTTTTGTAACCAAGTATTGGCGCAGATCGAGCTTTGGACCAACGCATCCAGCTATGAAAACAAAGTTTACGTATTGCCGAAGAAACTTGATGAGAAAGTCGCGCGTTCGCATTTGGCGCAAATCGGCGTAAAACTAACCGAATTGACGAAAGAACAGGCGGCGTATATTAATGTACCGGTGGAAGGTCCTTACAAACCGGATCATTATCGTTATTAAGGCTTAGATCAATCTAACCGGAAAGGGGGCGCAAGCCCCTTTTTTATGCAAGCTATGAATAATCAAACTATCGCTCAGCGCGATCTTGCCGTGCTCTGGCACCCGTGTAGTCAGATGAAAGACCACGATGCTCGGGCATCTGCGGCGGATGCGTTGCCGTTGATTCCGATTAAATCGGGCCAAGGCGTCTGGCTGGAAGATTTCGACGGTAACCGCTATCTGGACGCAATAAGTTCCTGGTGGGTAAATCTATTCGGTCACGCCAATCCCATTATCAATCAAGCGCTACGAGAGCAGCTTGAAACGCTTGAGCATGTCATCCTCGGTGGGTTTACCCATGAGGCGGCGTTAACACTGGCGGAAAAGCTGGTGGAAATCACACCGCCGGGTTTGGATAAATGTTTTTACGCGGATAACGGTTCATCGGCGGTCGAAATCGCGTTAAAGATGAGCTTTCATTATTGGCGTAATCTCGGGCAAACTCAGAAAACCAAATTCATCACACTGGAAAACAGCTATCACGGCGAAACCCTGGGGGCTTTGGCGGTTGGCAACGTGGCTTTATACAAGGACACCTACGCGCCGTTGTTGATGGATGTGATCACGGTAGCTGGACCCGATTGCTACTATCGCGAAGATGGCGAAAGTTGGGAAGCCTATTCCACCCGCCGTTTCGCGGCCATGGAGCAAGCCTTGGCGCGACACGCTGATGAGGTTTGTGCGGTAATTATCGAGCCTTTGGTGCAATGTGCCGGCTGTATGCGCATGTATCATCCGGTGTACCTAAAATTGCTACGTGAAGCCTGCGATAAATACCAGGTACATCTAATTGCCGACGAAATTGCAGTGGGCTTTGGCCGTACCGGCACCTTGTTTGCTTGTGAGCAAGCGGCAATCAGCCCGGATTTTATCTGTCTATCCAAAGGCCTGACCGGCGGTTATTTACCCTTGTCTGCGGTCTTGACCAGTAATCAGGTCTATCAAGCTTTTTACGATGATTATCAAAATCTTACTGCCTTTTTACACTCGCATAGCTACACCGGCAACGCATTGGGCTGCCGGGCGGCTTTGGCGACGCTGGGGATATTTGAGCAGCAAAATGTGATCGCTAATAATCGGTATTTGGCGGAGTTAATGACTAAAGCCGTAGAGCGATTTAAGGAGCATCCCAACGTCGCCGAAGTACGGCAAACCGGCATGATCGTAGCAATCGAATTGGTCAAAAATAAGCATACGCGCGAGGCCTATCCTTGGCAGCAACGGCGCGGATTGGCCGTTTATCGCTATGCTTTGAGTCGGGGAGTGTTGCTGCGGCCCTTGGGGAATGTGATTTATTTCATGCCGCCTTATGTGATCAATGAGCAGGAGATACAACTGATGGCAGACGTGGCCTGGCAAGGTATCCAATTGGCGGTGCAGGACTAATGCGAGTGTCGCGTTTATATGTTGCTGAGCCGCTCAATGCGGGTGGGCGCATCGAATTAGATGACGATGCTGCGCATTACGTGCGCAGTGTGCTGCGCTTAAAGGAGGATCAGAACATCGTGCTGTTTAACGGCCACGGCGGAGAATATCTGGGGCGTTTTTCTGAGGTCAGTCGTAAGATCGTGCGGGTAGAAATCGAGCAATTTGTTGAGCGCAATGTCGAATCATCGTTGGCGATCAATCTGGGTTTGGGTATTTCTCGCGGCGACCGGATGGACTGGGCGGTACAAAAAGCCGTCGAACTGGGTGTCACCTGCTTAACGCCGTTGGCAACCGAGCGTTGCGTGATCAAATTCAACGACGATAAAAAACAGCAACGCTTGCAGCATTGGCAGCATATTGTCCAGCACGCGGCCGAACAATCCGGAAGAACTTATTGTCCGCCAATTGGCGAGATAACGAATTTAGCTGATTGGGTTGCCAGCCAGCAAGGCTTAAGAGTCTTTCTCGATCCCTATGCCGAGCAATCCCTGGCGGACCTAAAGCCGGAAAATCCCTGTGTTACCTTGCTCTCCGGACCGGAAGGCGGATTTAGCGAGCAAGAACGACAAGCTGCCAAGGCGGCGGGATTCGTTCCGGTGCGAATGGGTGCCCGGATCTTGCGTACCGAGACTGCGGTGTTATCGGCATTGACCGCTGTGCAAACCTTATGGGGAGATTTTCGTTGATCCGCTGGATTGTCTATGCGTTGCTGCCGTTGCTTATATTGGTCATTGCCGCCACGATTGCGAGCCTGCTGGGTTTCGGTTTGCTGTGGCTTGCCGGCGATATTTTGCCGTTGGCAAAAGTTATCAGCAAAATTACCTTGGTGCTGTTGCTGCTGAGTATTTTTCCGTTAAAGAACTATCTGCAATTCAGTTGGGCGGATTTGGGATTTGCGCCCAAAGCGATATTTTTCAAACAAATGCGCCAAGGTCTGGCCTTGGGCTTATTGACCTTGCTGCCGGTGCTGTTGACGCTGTATTGGCTGGATGTTCATATCTGGGACGATACCCGGCATTGGACGGTGGGCAAAATAGCTGAAAAAATCGGATTGGGTTTGTTTTTTGCGATGCTGATTGCGGTCGGCGAAGAAATGCTATTTCGCGGCCTGCTGCTGGGGGCTTTAGGCCGGAAAATGTCAATGATGGCAGCCGTGACAATTAGCTCAATCTATTATGCGGCGCTACATTTTTTAAAAAGTAAGTCGCAACTGGCTTACGCCGATTTAACGCCGGGCAGTGGTTTAAAATTAATGGCGGAAGCCTTTGCCAACTGGTTGAATCCCCAGATAATTAGCGCCTTGCTGGCTTTATTTGTGGTTGGCTTATTTTTAGCAATCCTCAGAAGTCGGGTGCCGCAAAGCCTGGGTCTATGTATCGGTTGTCACGCCGCGTGGGTCTGGCAGATTAAAGTGAGCAGAGATTTGTTCAATGTCAATTTGCAAGCGGATTCGCTGTTTCTGGTCAACACCTATTACGACGGCGTGGTGGGCCCTTTGGTCAGTAGCTGGTTGGTATTCGCGCTAATTGTTTATGGGGTATGGACCCTGTGGTCAGCTAAACCCTCACGCGGCGATTAGACCAAAACGCCATACCAACTTGAAAAAATGATTGCCAGATACCATGGTGTTTTGCAATATTTCTCTCCATCATTTCCAGTGCATCAAAAGAGGACATATTTATGCGCAGAGTTAGACCGAATACTTCCGTTCTTCTGTTAACTTTACTGGTCGCCGGTTGTGCTAGCGAGCCAGCCGCCCCGACCAAGCAGGCGGACAAAATTCTGTCCGGTGAACAAATGTTGCGGGATAGTCAGGGCATTGCGCAGTTGGGTAGCCGTTGGCAGGAAGGTAAGCAAATGGTCGAACGCGGACAAGTGATGCAACGTGAGGGTCAGATAAAGATTGACGAAGGCCGCAATCTGGTTGAGGAAGGCCAAAAAATCATGCGTGAAAGTGAAGAGGGTTATAAAAACATAAAACAGTAGGCAACCCGTATACCGTTACAGGATGCTTTTTATAAAGTTTAGCGATGATAGGGGGTTTAAGTCCGGTGGCTACCAGCGTTTAAGGGTTTTGCTACCGGATTGAAGCGGTTAGGCCGCGTTGCTGTCTTGAGTCTTTGGGGTTTGCGGCACTAAGGTTAAGACGGTTTTGGATATTTTAACGCCTGAGTGATGGATATCCCGATATTCCAGCTGCATGTTGTAGCAAAAAGCGCATAGCGAAGCATTTGGCAGAAATTGCAATTCGTCTGGCGGAATTTCATCCCCGCACCTTGAGCAAAAGCTTAACTGCGTTGCCTTTGGTTTCATGTTTCCCCCTCTTTCCCGTAAAAATCGCTACTGAGGATAAACGGAATATTTCTTGCCTTCTGTTGGAACGCCGGCATTTTTCAACACTCCGTTGTTAGGGCAATGTGATAAAGTCCAAAGTTCCTGAACTAACCCCGTGTACCAGCGCTAATCGGTGCTTGCGACATAGTGCAAATATGCGAAATATCTAATGCGATTATCCAAGCACTGACGATTCCGTAGCAAGCTTTTTTCGCTATGGGGCGCAAGAATTTTAAAAATATGCTAATCCAAGTGCTTTAGGGGGATTATGCGTCGGAGCAAGTTGCTATGACAGGCGAGATGAAGCAGGTGGGCCGGATTGAGGCCGCGCAGGGGCCGGTGGTCGATGTGCGTTGCGAATATCTGCCGCCAATCGGTCAGGCGCTTGATGTTGTGAACGGTGGCGGTCGCTATGTGCTGGTCGTGTTTCAGCATCTGGAGCCTACGCTGATTCGGGCGATTGCTTTGCATTCGGTTTCGGGCTTATTTCGCGGCATGCCGGTGTTTGATCGTGGCGACGCTTTAAATGTGCCGGTCGATCCCGGTTGTTTGGGGCGCATGCTCAATGTGTTCGGCGACCCGCTTGATGGCGGCCAGCCTTTACCTAACATTAATTTCCGCAATATTCTCTCCTCTCCGCCCTTACTGTCCGATACGCTGCCGGCTTCGCAAATCTTGGAAACCGGCATCAAGGTCATCGACCTGCTTTGCCCGTTCGTGCGTGGCGGTAAAACCGGCTTGTTCGGCGGTGCCGGCGTCGGCAAAACCGTGCTGATGATGGAGTTCATGCACGCGGTGAGTGTGGCGATGCAAGGTGTATCGGTTTACGCCGGCGTTGGCGAACGCATGCGCGAAGGCCACGAACTCTGGCATGAAATGGCCGATGCCGGCGTATTACCCAAAGCACTGCTGGTCTACGGGCAAATGGACGAGTCACCCGGTGTGCGCTTTCATGTCGGTTACACCGCTTTGGCGTATGCCGAGTATTTGCGCGACACGCTGGATACCGAAGTGTTGTTTCTGATGGACAATATTTTTCGCTTCGTGCAGGCCGGCAGTGAAATTTCCGGTTTGCTGGGGCGGATGCCGGCCACGGTCGGCTATCAACCCACTTTGCTGACCGAAGTTGCATCGCTGGAAGAACGTATCGTCTCCACCAAATCGGGCTCCATTACCTCGGTGCAGGCTGTGTATGTGCCGGCCGACGACATGTCTGATCCGGCAGTGGCTACCATCCTTGGGCATCTGGATAGCGTGGTCATCTTGTCGCGGCAACAGGCCGCCAAAGGCATTTATCCGGCCATAGATCCTTTGCGATCCAGCAGCCGGATCATGGATCACCATATCCTGGGCGACCGGCACTATCAGGTGGCTCGTGCCGTGCGCGAGCATTTGTCGCGCTATCGGGAATTGGAAGATATTATCGCCATGCTCGGTATCGAAGAGCTCTCGCAAGAGGATCGCCGAATCGTCGAACGGGCGCGCCGCTTGCAACGCTATCTGACCCAACCGTTTACCACCGTAGCCGATCACACCGGCATGCCGGGCGTGCGCGTGCCGCTGGCGCAAACCATCACCGACTGCGAAGCATTTATGGGCGGCCAATATGACCAGCTCAGCGAAGCCGATTGCTATATGAAAGGGGCAATGTCGGCATGAACGGGTTTGCGTTAACTTTGCTGGATAGTCGTGGCGCCGAGCATTTCGATACCGTTACCCAGTTTATCGGTGCCGATGCCGACGGCAGTTTCGGGATTTTGGCGGGGCATATTCACTGCGTGGCTTTGTTGAGATACGGGCTGGCCCGTTTCTGCGATCAAGCCGATGTCTGGCATTATTTGGCCTTGCCCAGCGGTGTGCTGCGCTTTGCCGACAATCAACTGACCGTGACGACGGTACGCTATTTTCTCGGCAAAGACCGCGACAGCATCTGCGAACGACTCGCCGCAGAAATGGCCCTGGCCGATTCAGAAGTACATACCGCGCGGGCGACGTTGTCGGAAATTGAACATTCTTTGGTGCGGCGCCTAGCCGAATTGAGTAGTCGCGGATCAGCGGGAATAGTGCCATGAGTTTTCGCAACAAATTAATCGAACACACTCGTCGCGATCTGCGTCGCTTGGAAGATAAAACCCGACGCCCGGCGACTTGGGTTGGCATGCTGTTTTATGGCGGCACCCTGGGTTTACTGTTTGTAGCGCCTATCGTCGCAGGTGCGTATTTGGGGCGGTGGTTGGATACATTGGCTACCGGTTATTCGGTGCGCTGGACTGTCAGTTTGATCGTGTTGGGTATTGTGCTTGGCGCTTATAACGTTTTTCGATTTTTGCAGGAAAAAAGCTGATTTTTTTCGGATTTATTCTTCACGAAAATTCGAAATGAGCGCTATTATTTATTGAAAATACACGAGGAATATCTTACGGCTCTTCGGCGTAGCAAACTTTACATCGATCAACGTTGCACTCAATAACCAGACTAAAATGAAACCACCCTTGCTGCGTTTAGCTCTTCCCTTATTAGCCTTATTTTTATTAAATGCTTGCACCAGCAGTTCGCCGGTAAAGCGAGAGAAAATGGCGTCGGTAAGGCCGAATATCGTCCAACAGCGACCGTCTTATCAACCGCAACCGACGCTGTATAAACCAGCATTTTATACGGGGACGTTCCCAAAACCGGCAGCGTTGGAGCCGGCCGTGGATTTCTGGCGAAAAACCTATGCGGTCTGGCAGCGTTCCGAAGTGGCTTTTCATGACGACCGTTATTTGGATGTCGTCTACGAAGTGATGACCTTACCGGGCTACGTTGCGGAAGGCCTGACGGCAGAACAAAAAGACATGATCAGCCAGCGCCGCGAGTATTGGAAAGCCCAATTGGCGGAATTGGAAAGTAAAGTGCGTTATGGCGCGGCCTTGAACGCCAACGACCGGCAATTGATCGCCAAGCTGGAAAGTAACGGCAGATCGCTAAATAGCGTGTTGCCTGGCCTTAGCGACAGACTGCGTTCGCAGCGCGGCACTCGCGAGCGTTTTAAACGCGGCTTGGAGATCAGCGGCCGCTATGATTTGCAGTTTAGAAAAACCTTCCGCGATGCCGGCTTGCCTGAAGACTTGGCCTATCTGCCGCACGTAGAGTCTTCGTTTCAACCATCCGCCAAATCCTCCGCCGGAGCGGTCGGCATGTGGCAATTTACCAAGGCTGCCGCCAAAACCTTCATGCCCGGCGGTGATCGCGTCGATCAACGTTACGATCCTTTCGTGTCCGCCAACGGCGCGGCCCGGTATCTGAGTTACGCTTACGGTAAGCTTGGTGATTGGCCGGCGGCGGTAACTTCATACAACCACGGCATCGGCGGGATGAAGCGTGCCCAAAACCAAGTCGGCAGTGACTTCGTGCGTATCGTAGATACCTATGACGGTCCGGCCTTCGGTTTCGCCTCCCGTAACTACTATGCGCAATTCCTGGCCGCCCGCGAAATTGCTTCCAATCCCGAGCAGTTTTTCCGGGAAGGCGTCCGCTACGAAAGTCCGTTGGCCCCCGGTCAATACTTGGCTGTTGAATAAATCAGTGCTTAAAGCTTATTCCAGCGAGGCTGTCGTAAAGGGTAGGCTAGGCTGAACGCAATGAAGCCCAACATTTATATTTTGTTGGGCTTCGCTGTGCTCTGCTCAACCTAGATTGCTGTTCTGTTTGTTTAATTCGAGGTGCGGACATGAATAACGCCGAGTCGGCAGCCGATACTGTTTTTCAACTCGGTCCACTGCCGATCAGTAACACGGTCGTGACTACCTGGGGCGTGATGCTGGGTTTTGTGGTGTTAATCTTGTTGCTGCGCTTCAGCCGTCAGCCATCTTCATTGCGAAATTTGCTCGAAGCCGTGGTCGTGGCGATAGAAGGCGCGATTGCCGAAGTCTTACCGGCGGCTTCAGTGCGGCGGGTGTTGCCGTTCGTGGCCAGCTTGTGGCTGTTTGTGTTGGTGGCTAATCTGGTGGGATTAATTCCGGAACTGCATGCGCCCACCCGCGACTTGTCCGCTACCGCCGCCTTGGCGGTTCTGGTGTTCGGGTCTACTCACTGGTTCGGGATCCGTGATCGCGGCTGGCGTCAGCATTTTCGCCATTACGCCGAACCCAGTATCATCCTGTTACCGTTTCACATCATCAGCGAATTTACCCGCACCCTGGCTTTGGCCATCCGCCTGTTCGGCAACATCATGAGTCTGGAAATGGCGGCCTTGCTGGTATTGTTGATTGCCGGCTTTCTGGTGCCGGTGCCGTTATTGATGCTGCATGTAATCGAAGCGGTGGTGCAGGCCTATATCTTTGGTATGCTGGCGCTGATTTACATCGCTGGTGCGTTGGAACCTGGCGAATCCGATACATCCGCCATTCCCGAGGAATAGTCATGAATGACATCCATTTATTCAGCATGATTTCCACCGGCGTGGCCGGGCTGGTGATCGCCCTAGGCACGATGCTGCCGGCTCTGGCAATGGGCAAAGCCATCGCCGCCGCGCTAGAAGCTCTTGCTCGCCAGCCGGAAGCCGAGAAGACCATCACCCGGACCTTGTTCATCGGTTTAGCGATGATAGAGTCCTTGGCGATTTATTGTTTGGTGGTGGCCCTGATTGTGTTGTTTAGAAATCCTCTGCTTGAGTATTTTTTAAAATAACTCAACGCAGATTGCTCCAATCGTTTACTTGGACTCTTTGTCCAACCATTCAGTAAATTTGTCGAAAATAAATTTACTGCCGCGCATGGAAAGATGATCGTCATCGTAAAAATAAGACATGTCATCGTGCATGCCGCTGCAAGTCGATTCATCGCATAAATATTCGTAGGCGGGAAAAATCTTAATCCGCTTATGCGTGGCGGCATTGATAGCATCGACCGCTCGTCTGTAGTTTATATTGCGTTCTTCAAAAGACTTTCTGGACACATCGCACTCGGGCAGCGCTTTGTCTGTAATACGCAGTGGGCGCTCGTCCACACAGTTTTTAGCGCTTATACCAATCTCCGGTACGTCTTCAATAAAAACCACCACTTTGCCCAGCTTTAAAATCTCATTGATGGTTGCGACATAGCCGGAAACAAATTGATTGTAATTTTCCGTCAACACATCATCCGGGCTTCTAACAATCCGATACAGGTTTTTAGAATCAGTGTTGCCGAAGCCAAAACCTTCTATGTACATCGCGCCTCTGGTCGCAAACACTACGCGCTGAATGGATGGGAATTCCTTCAGCAGCTTTAGCACGATAGGAACCACTACCCGGCATCTTGTCGATTTTTCGGCAAATTCTTCCGTCGGATTAATGCTCACCAGATCGATGAATGGCAGGCAGCCATTGACACCTACCAATGCCAGATCGTTCGAGCCCTTGGAAATGGAGTCGTAGACAAATTGCGCGGCGTGACTATCGCCGACCACCAGCATTTTTGGGGTGGCGGTGGTAAAGCGGCACATCAAATAATTGTAACTGGCCCCTTCCAATACCGTCTTACAGCGCTCATCGACCCAGTCCTCCGGTGTGTTGTAGAGCACTGTGCCGTTTACGTCGGCATACATTTTGGTTTTGGTCTGCGCATCGGCTTTACGAAAACCCAGTCCGTCCCGAGAATATGAAGCGTAACCGACATAGCCGATACCCAGCATCAGTAGCAGCAGTATCGCGGTCTTGGCTCTGCTGTGGCTACCCAAACGTATTGGTTTTTCCACCAGTCTGTAGGTCAGCCAAGCCAATGCCACGGCCAGCAACACCGCAATGGCTCGAATATTCATGCTAGGTACGTCGGTCTCGATGATTTGCGCAAAAGACAGCAGGGGCCAGTGCCACAAATACAACGGAAAACTGATCAAGCCGAACCAGACCGCCAGCGGGTGGGATAAGACGATGCGATTAACCCAGGCATTCGGCCCGGCCGATATGATCATGACTGCAGCCAACATCGGGATCACCGCCCAACGGCCAGGGAAATTGAGTTCTTTATTGATGATGAAAAAACCGAAGGCCAGCAGCAGCATGCCCAGAATAGAAAGCGCGTTGGCCAGTGTTTTGCCGTCGGCGGCGTGAGAGTTTCGATAAACCGCGCCTGCCAGCCAACCGTCGAGCTTCAGCTTGATAGTAGAGAACGAGTCTTTCTTGTAGAGCGTCATCCAGGCCAGCAAACTACCGCATAACAGCTCCCAAAACCGGGTTTGCGGAGAGTAAAACGTCGCGACAGGATGGGCGATGACGCCTGTGATATTCAGGCCGAAAGAGACGATGGCAATCAGAACCGTAATGGTCAACAGATTGAAGTTCCGCTCCCAGGCAAACCAAAGCAACAAGGGCCAGACGATGTAAAACTGTTCCTCAATGCCTAAACTCCAGAGATGCAGCAAGGGTTTAGTCTCGCCGGAGTTGTCGAAATAGCCGGCCTCGCTCCACAGCACAATGTTGGAAACGAATCCTGCGCCTGCGGCAATATGCTTGCTCAACTGCTTGTACTCGTCGGCAAACAGCGCGAACCAACCGAAGACGTAACAGGCTACTAACACCAGAATCAGTGCCGGAAATATACGTTTAACCCGGCGGGCATAAAATTCGGTGAAGCTGAAAGTACCCTTTTCCAGGTTCTGAAAAATGATGGTCGAAATCAGATAGCCAGAAATCACAAAGAAGATGTCTACACCTATAAAGCCGCCTTGCAAACTGCTGGGAAAGGCATGAAAGGCGATAACCGAGAGCACGGCAATGGCTCTCAAGCCGTCAATATCCGGACGATACTTTGGGTGTGACAGATGTTCTTGCAAAGAGGTCATAGGGTAAAGAAATGCTAAGTGGGTTCGGACTTTCCATCTAATCTGCTCTAGCCTGGAAAGGCGGGCCGTATTCTAAGCCGTAAGTATTCGAGCCTCAAGACGTGCCTAAGCGGCAAACTGCGCAGGCTAAATTTTCAGACATCGAAACCATTGCGGGGTTTAAGATAGCGGATAAACAAAAGATCGGCGGTATTTTCGGAACAACGCCGCAAGTTCATATCCAACAAAACGGGTTACCCATCCATGATGCAATTCGACTGGACAACCTTTATCCTGGAAATCCTCAACTTTCTAGTCCTGGTGTGGATACTGCAACGCTTTCTGTACCGGCCGGTGCTGGCCATGCTCGATGCCCGGCAGCAGCGCATCAAAGACGAAACCGAGCAGGCCGCAAAATTGCGCAACCAAGCGGAAGCCCTGCGTCAACAATACGAACAACGCTTAGCCGCTTGGAATCAAGAACAGGAGACCAGTCGCCGCCAACTAGACGAAGAGTTAACTCAGTTGCGCAATACTGCAATGGAGAATCTGAAACAAACCCTAGCCGATGAAGAAGCTAAATTGCGCGTCCGCAACCAGACGCTGATTGCGGCACGGGAAGCCGCTTTGATAAGGGAAGCTGCGGGCGCGGCTTACGGGCAAGCTGCGGCTATGTTGCAACGGCTGGCTTCGCCGCAATTGACGCAGCGCATCGTCGAGGTCTTTCTGCAGGACCTGCTTGATATGCCGGACAGCGAGCTAGCGGCGCTACGCAAAGCCGCTGCTATGTTGATTGCCGCTTCTGCGGTCGAAGTGCTTAGCGCGCACCCGTTGAGCGAAGCCGATCAAGCGCGAGTGACGGAGGCCTTGTCGACTGCTGCCGGACAAACCTTGCAAATCACCTTCAAGGAAGACTCGGCCTTGATTGCCGGGTTGCGCGCCATAGTCGGCGAATGCCAATTGCACGCCAATCTGGCCGACGAACTGGCGTTTTTCCGGCGCCAAGCCAATCATGGTTGAGTCGGTTAAACCCTACCAATTCGGCTTGCGCTTATCTGAGCGCGGCTGCGTGGCCGGCATCGGCGATGGCATCGCCTGGATCCGCGGCTTGCCCACGGCGCGGCTGGACGAACTGATCGGTTTCGACGACGGCAGCACCGGCTTGGTGTTTCAGTTGGGCCGGGAAGTGTTGGGAGCGATTCTGTTGTCGCAAAACCGTGGCGTCACCGCCGGCATGGCGGTGCAACACATTGGGCGTAAGCTGGAAATTGGCGTTGGCGATACTTTAATGGGACGGGTGGTTGATCCGCTCGGCAGTCCGCTGGACGGTTTACCGCCGCCGGAATTGCGCCAGTTTCGCTCACTGGAAGCTGCCGCGCCGCCCATCATCGAGCGCGATTTCGTCTCCGAACCTTTATACACCGGCTGTAAGATCGTCGATACGCTGATTCCCATCGGTAAGGGCCAGCGCCAGTTGATCATCGGCGACGACGGCATTGGCAAAAGTGCGCTGGCTCTGGATGCGGTTCTGAATCAACGCGGCCGCAATGTATTGTGCGTGATGGTGTTGATCGGCCAGCCGCGTTCTTCCGTCGCCGGTACCCTAGAAGCGCTACGTCAGGCCGACGCGCTGGCCTATACTGTGGTGGTGGTCGCCGAAGCCAACGCTTTACCGGGTTTTCGCTATCTGGCGCCGTTTGCCGGCTGCGCGATTGCCGAGCACTGGATGCGCATGGGCCGCGACACCTTGGTGGTCTATGACGATTTGACGCGCCACGCTCAGTCCTATCGCGAGCTATCGCTGCTATTGCAACGGCCACCAGGCCGGGAAGCCTATCCGGGCGATATTTTTTATCTGCATTCCCGGCTGCTGGAGCGCTCCACCGTATTGTCGCCAGCCTATGGCGGCGGCAGCATGACCGCCTTGCCGATTATCGAAACCCGCCAGGGCGAGCTGTCGGCGTATATCCCCACTAACTTGATTTCGATCACCGATGGCCAGATTTATCTGGAGAGCAAGCTGTTCGCGGCAGGCATGCTGCCGGCCATCGACATCGGCCGTTCGGTGTCGCGCATCGGCGGCAAGGCTCAGCATCCGGCCATCAAAACCGCTTCCGCGCATATCCGCTTGGATTATTTGCTGTTTCTGGAGCTGGAGTTGTTCGCCCGCTTCGGCACCCGTTTGGAAGCCGGTGTCGAGGAAAAACTGCAACGCGGCCGTTTGCTGCGGGAAATATTGAAACAGGACCGTTTGCAACCTTTGTCCGAACGCGCGCATCTGGCCTGGTTGCTGGCCTATGGCGAGGGTTTACTGGAAAACCTCAAACCGGAACAGGCGGCCGGCGTATTGGCCGGGTTACTGGCAAAATTGCCGGATGCGTTGACTTTGGATTCGCCGAAAAAACAATGGTTGTCAGTGTTGCGGCAACTCTTGGCGGATAAAGCATGAGCCAGCGCCGGGAAGTCGAGGCGCGCTTAGTCTTGTTCGACGATTTGTCCGGCATTCTCGGCGCCATGCGCAGTTTTGCCTTGGCCGAGCTGCGGAAAGTGGGTAAGCGCGAAGCCGCGCAGCAACAAGTTGTGCAATCGCTGGAAACGGCCTTGGCCGATTTGGCCGACAGCTTGCCGGAGCCGGCTTTAAGCGCGCCCGCGAAAGACATTTGGCTGTTATTCGGTTCCGTGCGCGGCTTTTGCGGCAGCTTTAACGAAGACGTGATCCGTTACTGGCGGCAAAATGCCGATCAGCAGTGCCCTCTGATTCTGCTTGGCGAACGCCTGCACCCAATGGTTGAGGAGCACGCCGCATTGCAACGGCTGCGCGGTGCCGAAGGCGGTCTGGATGCGCTGGCAGCGATAGATAGTATTCTGGCGGCGGTGGCAGAGCTGCGCGGCGTCGAATTTGGGTTGATAGCTTGTATTCGTGACGAACAAGGGGCGCGCAGCCAACGCCTTTGGCCTCTGGCGAATGTTGCCAGCCACGCCCGGCCAAACCCGCCGTTGACTTTCGCGCCGGCAGCGGAAGTGGCTCAAGGCGTTGCCGAACATTATCTGTTTCATACCTTGCTGGCCTTATTGTTACGCTCGATTCGTGTCGAAAACCACATGCGGCTGATGCAGATGGAAACCGCGTTGCGGCATCTGGAGCGCGGCGGCGAAGAATTACAACGGCAACGCAACCGGCTGCGCCAGGAAGAAATCGTCGAGGAAATCGAGTTGATGGTGGGGCGGCATTAGCAGTCTGCGTTTAGCCATTCAATGCTTATTCCCGTTGCAGATATTCCTGTTTGAAGTCTCGCCGCTTATGAATCACACCATGGATATATAAGGTTTCGCCGATTATTTCGTAAAGTATCCGGTATGAATATACGCCGATTTCGCGCACATTTTCCTCGCCAATTTCGGAGACTGTCCTACCCAGCTTTGGCATGATCGCCAGTACATCGACTTTAGCGAGAATGTCTTGCGTTACGCGGTTTGCGTAGAGTTTGGAATCACGAGCAATAAATTGATGTATCGAGTGGAGGTCTTCGCGTGCGGGTTTTGACCAAACAATCACCATTGTTCGATTTCGCGCTTTAACTCTTCGTGGTGAATGAATTGGTCTTCAGCGATAGCTTTGCGGCTTTTGCGTAACTTGTCGACGACGTACAGCTGATACATGATTTCGTCCATGTCTGCGTTGTCAGGCAAACGGTCAATCGATTCCAGCGCTTCCTGTTTTAGAGTGGGTGCTTGCATGAATAGAGTCCCATTGATGACTGGAGCTACACCATAAAACGCAATCAATGGGACGTCAATACGATATTTGCGCGGCGTTGACGTGATTAACCTGCCAATTGAGCGAGCCTATAGCCCATACTTCCGCCGTTTCCGCCAAAAAGTCGCCCGGCTCATCCCTGCAAATTGCGCGGCCTGTTCCAGATTGTCCGGGTTATTTTCCAAGGCTTCGCGGATCAATTCCGCTTCGTTTTGACTTTTTGGACGCGGGGCAGAGTTTTGGTCAAGCGTTGCTGCCGGTCTAAGCGGCTCACGAAACTCGGGTGGCAAATCGCCTATACCGAGCTCACTGCCGCGGCCTACCGCATAGGCGTATTCGACGACATTATTCAGTTCCCGGACATTACCCGGCCAGCGGTAATCCAGCAACAGGCGCATCGCTTCCGGCGCGATGCGGTCGATATGGCGATGGCCTTGGGTGTTATGCCGGTCTATCAGGTGTTGCAGCAACAGGCTGATGTCCTGGCGACGTTCGCGTAGCGGTGGCAGAAAGATCGGCACCACTCGTAAGCGATACATCAAATCTTCTCGAAACCGCCCGGCCTTAACCTCTTCGCGCAACGATCTATGCGTGGCGGCAATAATCCGCACATCCACGCTGACCGCGCTATCGCCGCCCACCGGGGTGAAATTACGTTCCTGTATCACCCGCAGCAACTTGGCTTGCAGCTCTAGTGGCAACTCCGCTATTTCGTCCAAAAATAAAGTACCGCCGTTGGCACGTTGAAACAAGCCGGCATGATTACGCACCGCGCCGGTAAATGCGCCTTTGACGTGGCCGAACAATTCGCTTTCCAACAGGCTGGGGGTCAAGGCCGCGCAGTTGATCGCCAAAAACGGCTGATAGTGCCGTGGGCTTTCCAGGTGCAAGGCATGCGCCACCATCTCTTTACCGGTGCCGGATTCGCCGCGGATTAACACGGTGGCTTCGGTTTCGGCGACGTTGCGGATGATTTTGATGGCCTCTTTCATGGCCGGGTCGCGCGACAGAATGCCGTGAAAGCTGTCGCTGTCGTCCGGTTTTTGCTCGGGCGCTATGTCGCTTTGTGGTTGCAGAAATTCAATCGCCCCGGCGAAGCCGCCGTTGTTGTCGTAGAAGGCGCGCGCGGTTCGATAGCAATTCAGCGTCCGGCCATCCGGGCGATGTATCCGCACTGCTTGCGACTTGACGATGCCGAGTTCGGCCAGATTGCAGGGATCGTTGCCGCTGTCGCAATTCAGTGCGGTTTTGCAAGGCTTGCCTACGGTCTCGGTTGCGTTCAGGCCGAACAATTGTTCGGCGCCTTTGCTCCACAGCAAAATGTCGCTATTGCTGTCTACGATAAAGGCTGCGCCGCTTTCGAATAAATCGGTCAACACTTCTACGACTTGATCGGCGCCGATTTGGCCGAGCCAGCGTTTGAATAGGGGGGAAGAAGATGCCATGCGTTCAAGCTCGTTTTGTTTCAGTGATGTTTCAAGTGTATCAGCATCGTTTCAATATTTCATATTGAAACGCCAGGCGTGGCCGGCGCCAGACCGCTTCATCAAACCTATCGACTTAATTCTTTAAGGTAAGAAAACTAAAATAATCAATTAAAACAAAGGTATATATCTATTTATCCCATGCTGGATAGCGCTGGATTTGTGGGCCGTGCGGATATAAATACTGCCGGTAAACTGGCACGAGTATTGATATACAGCACTTATATTCTTTTTACTTTGCGCTTAATGAGGCGGGTCATGATTTTCAGACAACTCTTCGAAACAGAAACCTCCACCTACAGTTATTTGTTGGGATGCGAACGCAGCCGTCGCGCCTGTCTGATCGATCCGGTGGCTTCGGAGCTGCCGATTTATATCGATTTGCTGCAAAGCCTGAACCTCAAGCTGATTTACACATTCGAAACCCATGTGCACGCCGACCACATTACCGGCGCTGGATTGTTGCGGGAAAAGCTTGGCAGCAAGAGTGTGGTACATCGGGATGCTGGCGCGCTCTGTGCGGATTTGCTGGTCACCGACGGGGTGTTATTGCAAGTGGGCGATCTGGATATTCAGGTGCGGCATACCCCCGGCCATACCAGCGGTTGCGTCAGTTATGTGATGGCTGATCGGGTGTTTACCGGCGATGCCTTGTTGATCGGCGGTAGCGGGCGCACTGATTTCCAGCAAGGCGATGCCGGCCAGCTGTATGACAGCATCACCGGCAAGTTATTCACATTACCGCCTGATACGCTGGTGTATCCGGGGCATGATTACCAGGGTAATACCGTGTCTACCATCAAACAGGAAATGGCAAAAAACACCCGTTTGGGCCAGGGGCGCACTCGCGCCGAGTTTATCGGCATCATGAGCGAATTGAAGCTGGCGTATCCCAAGTTCATCGATCAGGCGCTGCCGGCCAATCAGTCCTGTGGGACGCCTGCCGAATAGGCGGAGTTAGCCGATGATCCTGACGCTAATCTTGGCAATCTGTATCGGCCTGCTGTTGGGCTTGTTGGGCGGCGGCGGTTCGATTTTGACGGTGCCGATGCTGGTTTACGTGCTGCATGTACCGCCCAAGACCGCGATCGTCACCTCATTTGTGGTGGTGGGTGTCTCCAGCCTGATGGCGTTGATCCCGCATGCTCGGCGCGGCCATGTCTGCTGGAAAAGTGCGCTGGTATTCGGTTTGGCCGGGATGCTCGGCGCATTTGGCGGTGGCCGCTTGGCCGGCCATTTTTCCGGGGAATGGCTCATGGTGTTTTTTGGCGCGATTACATTGTTGACGGGTCTGGCGATGATTTTCAAGAAAGCGCCAAGCCAGCCGGCTGTTGAGCAGGCGCTACCGATGTGTCCTTTACAAACACCGGTATTGCGATTGTTGTTCGACGGGGTTTTGGTCGGCGGGCTGACCGGCTTGGTTGGGGTCGGTGGCGGATTTTTGATCGTGCCGGCATTGACCTTGCTGGTGGGTTTGCCGATGCCGGCGGCTATCGGTACGTCTTTACTGGTTATTGTCATGAACGCCAGCGCCGGCTTGAGCGGCTACGCGAATCACGCCCAACTGGATATTCCCTTGATGGCGCTGGTGACGGCGGGTGCGGTAATGGGCAGTTTTCTGGGTGGCTGGTTATCCAACTTCATCAGCGCGACGGCGTTACGCCGCGGGTTTGGTTGGTTCGTGATACTGGTGGCGGTTTATGTATTGTTTAACGCGCTGAGCTGGCAACTATTGGCATCGTTAGAGCTGTGGCAGGATGACGAACGTGCCTGGCGACGAGGCTTGGCAGGATTGGCCGCCTTGTTGGCGCTCGGTTTGATAGGCAACCGCATTCATAGCCATACGCCGCGCAGAGAAGCGTTGCCAATGTCGCCCCGCCATCACCTTTGAATTAGGCTAGACTAATATTGACGGTTGTGCTACGCCGTTGATTCCGCCATCCGGTGCCAACCGCCTGGCGTATAACTATAAAAAATCGTTTGAGGAGGGTATATGTCTTATTCAATCAATACGTCACGTCGGCGCTTTTTTGCACAAAGTGGAGCGGGATTAATGGCGTGGGCTGCGGCGCCCGCATGGCTGAGAGCGATGGAAAACATGGCCGAGATGCCGACGATGCCGCCGCGCAAAGCCTCGGCCAATTTTCACCCGGACGTGGAATTGGATTTGATCTGCAAACCAAACGCGGTGGCTATTTTGCCCGGCCAGCCCACGCGCGTGCAGCAATATTTTGCCAAGTTGGTGAAGGGACCGGCGCAGACTTTAGCGGAAATTCCCGGCTCTTATTTGGGGCCGATACTGCGCTTCGAAAAGGGCCAAAAGATCAGAATCAATCTGCATAATCAGCTTAACGAACCGAGTATTACCCACTGGCATGGTTTGCATGTACCTGCGGAAGTGGACGGGCATCCGCTGTACACGATAGACAGCGGCCAAGTGTTTGTGTACGAATTTGAAATGCTTAATCGTGCCAGCATGAATATTTACCATCCGCATCCGCACAACACCACAGCCAAGCAGGTTTATCACGGTTTGGCGGGTGCGATTTTGGTTAACGACGAGGAAGAACGGCGCCTGGAACTGCCCGGCGGCGAATACGAAGTGCCGATCGTGATTCAGGACCGCAAGTTCGACGCGAATAATCAATTGCAATATGTGCATGCCATGCACGACAGAATGATGGGTTTTTACGGCGACCGGATTTTAGTGAACGGTCTGGCCAATTTTCAGCTCGACGTCGCCAGTCGAGCGTATCGTTTCCGCGTCCTCAACGGCTCAACGGCGCGCATCTACAAACTGGCTTGGGACGACAAATCGCCTATCACCGTCATCGGCACCGATGGCGGTTTGTTGGAAGCACCGGTCAATAAACCTTACGTGATGCTGGCCCCCGGCGAGCGTTTGGATATTTGGGCGGATTTCAGCGGGCGTAAAGTTGGCTCTCAGTTGGTGTTGCGCAGCCGTTCTTTTTCCGGCGTATTGCCGGGCATGGCCGAACGGATGATGGGCGGTGGTCAAGGCGATCATGGCCGTATGGGTGGCGGCATGGGTATGCATGCTAGCGCCATACCGGTGGGTAGCGACTATCCGATTTTTACGGTGAAAGTCACCCGGCAGCAAAGTGATAGTCCGAAATTACCTAACAGCCTGGCGAAAATTAACCATTACAGCGTAAACGACACAGCCAATCCCGGTAAACCGGTGCCCATCGCTATTTCGGAAGGGCCGATGCGCATGGTTTTAAATGGCCGGCCTTATGCTTATAACGATATTTTGCCGAGCGAGCGCATTCCCGTAAATACCGTGCAATTGCTGGAAATTTTTCATGCGCATGGCGGTGGCGGACACGGCGATAAAGCCGGTGGCGAGCACAGCAGTGCCGAGAAGGCCGATGCCGGTTCCCACAAAATGGGCGGTATGGGCATGATGGGTGATATGCGGCATGGTGATAACAACCAGGGCGAAGGTGAGCACCGGCGCATGGGTATGATGGGCATGCGCCACGGCGGCGAGAACGCAGAAGCCGGTGGGCATCAGATGGGCGGCATGGGCGGTATGAGCGGTATGAGCGGTATGAGCGGTATGGGAGGCGGAATGGGTATGATGATGTCCATGGCCCATCCGATTCATTTGCACGGCCAATATTTTCAAATCCTGAGCCGAACTATCGCCAATAACGAAAGCGCAGATTACGCCACGGTTAAAGAGGGTTTTATCGAAGGCGGCTGGAAAGACACGGTGTTGGTGATGCCGGGCGAGCGGGTCAAAATCATCAAGCCCTTCCAGGATTTTAAAGGTTTGTTCATGTACCACTGCCATAACCTGGAGCATGAAGATATGGGCATGATGCGCGATTTCCTGGTGGTCTAACCGGAAAGCGCCAATTGTCAGGGAGCGGGATATGACGATAATCAACAGGCATTTAACAGTCGAAGGCATGCATTGCCCTGGTTGCGAAGACGTCATTCGTCAAGCGCTGGCCGATTTACCGGGTGTGACAACCCTGGATGTCAGCTATGTGCGAGCGACGGTGGATGTGCAATTCGACGACAAGCTTGCCGACGAAGCGGCGATATACCAAGCCATTCGCGCCAAGGGCTATGGCGTGGCACTGACGCCGCGGCCTGCCGCTGGCAAGTTAAAAGGCCTGTTGATTTTTCTGTTGTTATTGCTGGCGGTCGGCGGCGTGACGTTCTGGGGCAAGAGTTTGATGCCCGGCGTAATGCAGCAAATGTCGCCGCACATGGATCAAGCGGTATTGCTGGGCATCGGTTTTCTCACCGGTTTTCATTGTATCGGTATGTGCGGCGGTTTTGTGGTGGGTTACACCGATCCTCGTCAAGCCAAGTCCCGCCAGCTGCTGGCGCATTTACGTTACGCAGTCGGCAAAACCTTGTCCTACAGCGCACTCGGTGCCGGATTTGGCTTGTTGGGCGCCACCATTGCGATTACCCCGCCGATGCGCGGCGGACTGGCGTTGGCGGCGAGCGTGTTTTTGTTGCTGTACGGGCTGAAGATGCTCAACGTCTTTGCGGTCTTGCGCCGCTTTACCTTGCGCATGCCTAAGGCCGTCAATCGCCAGCTTGCAGATGAATTGCGCAAACCGCGCAGTGCTTTGCGTACCGGCTTGTTGACCGGTTTTTTGTTGGGTTGTGGACCGTTACAAGCCATGTATGTGATGGCCGCCGGCAGCGGCGACCCGCTACAGGGCGCGTCGATGCTGTTCTGGTTTGGTCTCGGTACGTTAGTGCCATTGCTCGGATTTGGGTTCTTCGCCAGCTTGTTGTCGCAGGTTTTCATGCGCCAGCTGGTAAAGGTTTCCGCAATATTGGTGATCGCGATGGGCGTGATGATGGCGCAGCGCGGTTTAAAAATTATCCAGGCAGGCCAGATGCCCACAGCGATGCCTGCGCATACTCAGCCCGTTCAGTGAGGTAAAGTGTTGGATATTCAGCGTTTCAGACAATTGAACGAGCAGGCCAAATTGCTGGCGGACGAAATAGGCAATTTGCTGATCGAAATATTTCATTATTTGGCCTTGTTTGTCATTGGTGCCAGTATTGTCTGGTCGGCGGTGGTGGCTTACGGCGGCATGATGCTGCAAGGTCACGCCACCATTGGTGACATTTTGCTGTTGTTTATCTATTTAGAGCTGGGTGCGATGGTCGGCATCTATTTCAAAACCAACCTAATGCCAGTGCGTTGTCTGATTTACATTGCCATCACCGCGCTGGCTAGATTGTTGATCGCGGATATTCAAGCCCATCATCAGGCCGATATGGGAATTTTGCTGGTGTCCGGCGGCATTTTATTGTTGGCCTTGTCGACCGTGATCATTCGCAAGCCAAGTGACGATACCTGAACCGGCAGTTACAGATAAAGGAAGACTAAAATGAACAAATCATTACTGATTGCGGCGTTGGTGTTAACGGCTCCTATTGTCCTGGCCATTCCACCTGTCGATCCATCGCGCTTAGACGAAGTGCAAGAGCGCGGCAGCCATGTCATGCCGTTTGCACTGGAAAAAACCCTGCATATTTTCAATAAGACTGATACCGGCGGTATTCAACAAGTGATCGCTAAGGATGCCGCTGACAGCCAACAAATTGGCTTAGTGCGCAGTCATCTGTCGCAACTGGCTACACATTTTGCGGCTGGCGATTTTTCAGGGCCGCGACGCATTCATGGGGATGACATGCCGGGGCTAAACGCCTTGGCGTCGGCAGCCGGGAAAGTCAGTTTTGCCTATCGGGAATTGCCGAACGGTGCCGAGATCGAGTATTTGAGTGAAGATAAACAGTTGATAGAAGCAGTGCACAGCTACTTCGATGCCCAACTCAGCGACCACGCCCGCCATGCGGTGCCCGGCGGACATGCTATGCATCATGGTGGTCATCAGCCATAGTTACTTTTCGGCGGCTCCGGCTTGGGGATGTGATTTTTCCAACCACTCTCGATTAGGATGCCAGTGGCTGATCCAGGCGGGCAAATCTGCAGCAGGCATCGGCCGCGCAATGCCGTAGCCCTGGGCGTTATCGCAGCCCAGTTTTAGCAATAGCAAGCCATGTTCATCGGTTTCGACGCCTTCGGCTATTACTTGCCGATGAAAGGCGGCGGTGAGATTGATGATGCCGGCGACGATGGCCAGATCTTCCGGGTCGCCGAGAATGTCGCGAATAAAGGATTGGTCGATTTTTAAGGTGTCGGCCGGCAAGGCTTTAAGGTAGGTCAGTGACGAATAGCCGGTGCCGAAATCGTCCAACGCAAAGCCGACGCCCAGTTTTTGGCATTCCTTCATTACGGCGGTGACGCGGCCAATGTCTTCCAGTGCGGCTGTTTCCAATATCTCCAGTTCCAGGCAACGCGGGCGTAATTGCGGATGCGCGGCAAAGCCGGTTTTCAAGGTGTCGACGAAATCCTGGTGCAGTAAGTGGCGCGGGGCGATATTGATGCTGATGGCAATGTTCAAGCCCATGTCTTGCCACGTTTGCAGGTGGTCCAGGGCGCGGGCCAATACCCAATTGCCCAGGGCGATGACCAGTTCGGTGCCTTCTATGTCGGGTAAAAACGCCGCAGGCGACAATAAGCCGCGCTCGGGATGCCTCCAGCGAATCAAAGCCTCCGCACCCAGCACTTTACCCAGGCGCATATTGACCTTGGGTTGGAAATACAATTCGAACTGGTTATTGAGCAGCGCGGATTCGATTTGCGTTAAGGTCTCGCCGCGGACCAGCGCTATTCTGTCCAGTTCCTGATCAAACAGGTGGTAGCGATTTTTCCCGCGCTGTTTGGCGACATACATGGCTTGGTCGGCATGCCGCAGCAGCGTGTCCGCGCTTGCCAGGTCATCAGGGTATAGGGTAAGGCCCACGCTGGCCGATACGCAGACCTGGTTATCATCTATGCTCAACGGTTCCGCGACTTTGCAGAGCATGCGCTCCAATACCGCCTCGCATTCGCGGGTGTCGTTAAAGTCCAGCAAGAGCAGCACAAATTCGTCGCCGCCGATGCGGGCGACGGTATCGCCGGCTCTGAGGCAGTCGCGGATGCGTAGGGAAATTTCTATCAGTAACTGATCCCCCGCTTCGTGGCCGAATTGGTCGTTGACCGGCTTAAAACCGTCCAGATCCAGATAGCATACCGCCATATGGTTGCCGGCGCGGTGTGTGTGGGCCAGCGCTTGGGCTAGGCGGTCTGCCAGTAATACCCGGTTGGGGATGCCGGTCAGCGGATCAAAATGGGCGATGCGTTCCAGATCGTATTCATGGTTCTTCAGCGGGGTAATGTCGGCCGACAAACCGATGTAATGATGAATTTTGCCGTCGTCGTCCCGCACTACCGAAATCGAGGTCAGCGCAGCAAAAACCTCGCCTTTTTTATTGCGGTTCCAGAGTTCGCCACTCCAATGATCGTGTGCGTTCAGTGCTTGCCATATGGCTTTGTAAAATTCCGCGGATTGTCGGCCGGATTTGAGAATACTGGGATTTTTACCCAGCACTTCCTCGCGCGCGTAGCCGGTAATTCGACTAAAAGCCGCGTTGACATCAATGATGCGGTTCTCGCTGTCGGTAATGACGACGCTGTCGTGAGTGTGGGCAAATACACTGGCCGCCAGGCGTTGCCCAGCCTCGCGGCGTTGCAGCTCTTGACGAAATTGTTCGCGTTGCAACAGATTGCGAATCCGCAAGCGGGCGATTTCGATGCTGATGGGTTTGGTCAAATAGTCCGCGGCGCCCAAAGAAAAGCCCAAGGCCTCGGCTTGAATTTCGTTCAAAGCGGTCACGAACACAATCGGAATGTCTTTTAACAGCGGGCTGGCCTTGATCCGCCGACAGGTTTCGTAGCCGTCCATATCCGGCATCATGATGTCGAGCAGAATCAGATCAGGCGGCTCATCCAGCGCCAGTTCCAAGCCTTTAGCGCCGGAGGTGGCGATTTGAATTTGGTAATCGTCCTGCAATGCCAAACCCAACAAGGCCAGGTTGGCGGGAGTGTCGTCGATGGCGAGAATTTTCAATTGTTTGCTGTTCATTCGGTTTGTACTCCATTCCAACCCAAGGCTGAATAAAGCTGCCGCAACTGCTGGCGTGCCTGGTCGAATTTCATTTCGTTAACCGACTGAGCTATTTCGGAAAACCGTGGTTCTAGCGCACTAGCGCGCAGTAAATTTTGCAATGCTTTAACGTGATTAATGGCATGGAACATGTTCTTGGCCAATAAGTTATCGAGTTCGTCCATTAGCGGCCGTAATTCTTGGTTGTGGTGGAGCAAGGCGATGTCTTCTGCATTTATTGGGTCGGTTACCGCCATGACGGGTTGCTCTGGATGGGCTGGCGCAGCTTGATAATGTTCGGCATTGACTGCTGCGGAATACAGCTCGGCGCACGGGACGGGTAGGCGCTGTTGTGCGGAATTGTGGTTATGCAGTTGACAGTCAACCAGGTCGCAGCGAATTCTGAACCAGAACCGGGCACCCCTGCCCGGACTACTCTCCACGCCGGCTTCGCCCTGCATCAGCCCGGCAAAGCGTTGCACGATGGATAAGCCCAAGCCGGTGCCGGCGTAACGCCGCGTCGAACTGGCGTCGATTTGGGTAAAGGGTTTGAAAAGCAGGCTCTGTTGGTCGGCGGCAATGCCGATGCCTTGATCGGACACGGAAAATTCCAGTTGTGCTTGCGAACCTTGCCGACGCAACTCTATTACCTGGATTTTGATCGCGCCTTGATTAGTAAATTTGATGGCATTGCTGACCAGATTTGACAGCATTTGCCTGACTCTGATTTGATCCAGTTGATAGCATTGCTCGCTGGGGCCGAGCCAGACGGTTTCGATTTGCAGGTTTTTCTGATGTGCGCTTTCCCCAAACAGCGACTGGACTTCGGTGATGATTTGCCGAGGCTGCGCGGCAGAGTAAACCAGCTCCAGCCTATTCGCCTCGATTTTAGACAAATCCAACACATCGTTTAACAGGGTTAATAGAGTCTGTCCGGATGCGAGGATAGTGCGGGCGCATTCTTGATGCTTGCTTGGGTCGCAGTCAGGTAGACTCAGCAGTTGCGCCATTCCCAAGATACCGTTCAATGGGGTGCGGATTTCGTGCGACATGGTCGCCAGGAAATTACTTTTAGCCTGGTTCGCGCTTTCCGCGATGCGGGTTTTGATTTCATTGCTCAAAATCAGCGCCATGTGCGAGAAAAATGGCGATAGATAATCGCGCATTTGCGCGGAGCCCAACATGTCGGTCATTTTGATGGCACCGATTAATTCTTTGCCCACCTGCAAGGGCATGACCCAGGTGCAGGCAATAGCCGGCGTCATGCCGCGCAGTAGCGTGTGCTCAGAATCCGTGGCTTGTTCGACAAAGCGGCGCTGCTGAAAAACTTCGTTGATTAAGGGATCGTCGATATGATCAATAATTTGGCGTTCGCCGGCTAAATTGGCGTAATGGATTGCCCCCGCGTCCAGATAATAAATTTCGACATTGCTGCCGCCCAAACTGCCGCACAAAGCAGTCATTAAGCTCTCTAACAATCCTTCGACGCCGGCGATGGGGTTTAACAACTCCAGCATGTGCAGGATCAGATACAGATTGGCTTTTTCTTCCGAAAGCTTGCGGACGCGGGTTTCCAATTGCTTGATTTGGTCCTGCAGCTCTTGATGGGAAGGCACTTGGGTCATTGTTCCGCAGCAAGCCGGCGTTGAATGGCATCGGCCAAAACGGTTTCCAAATGCTCCAGGCTGACATCCATCCATGCCAGCGGTAAATCCACGAAGCGCGCAGCGGTTTCGGCGGCGGCGCTGAAATCGCCGTTACACGGGGTACGCAGCGCCAGAATATATTTATGACTACTGTGAAATATCTCCCTGATCACCGTCATATTGGCGCCGAAGCAGGCGGTGATCATGGGTTCCCAGGTCAAGGCCCAGTCTTCCAGTAAAAAATACGCGCCCTTTTCCAGTTCCTGCATGAATAACTCGTAGCCGAGCAGCATGACGATACAGTTTTGGCCGTGGGTGCGGCAGGTGTGGTGGCCCTCCAGATATTTTTCCATCAACGGGTGGCAGCCGCCGTAAAACACCACGGTTTTTTCGCCGAGTTTCTCGCGTTCTTCCAGCGCCTGATTCAGCTCGGTCGACAAACGATTCAGGTAATTGTGCAAGGCCGAATCCAGATAATGGGTATGCACGTTCCAGTGATTTTTCGCGATTAGTCCGTCCACTTCCTTACGCAAAATGCCGCAGCCCACCATGGTCAGCGGAGTTTGATTTTCCGGATGTATCGCGAAGGTTTTCATGGCAGTCTCCCGTATTCGAATGCTGCATCGACCATGGTCCGAATGTTGGCCTCGGGCACGGCCATTGGCATGACGCCGTTACCGAACAAAAAATGGCCGCCGGTTTTGCCGATTTCGACAATACGCTGCACTTCGGCGCGGGTTTGCTCGGCGCTCCAGTGAATCATTTTAATATCGTCGATCACCCCGCAGGTCAGGCCGCGATTACCGATCAGGCGTTTGGCTTCGGCTAAGTCGGCAAGTGGGCTGATGTAGTGAGTTTTGATGTGAAGTTCATCGAAAACCAAATCGATCACATCGTTAAAACCCGCCATGCCGCAGTAATAAACGATGTCCTCATTTCCGCCCGGCAGCAAGTCCCGCCGCATCCAGGGCATCACCTTTTGCTCAATTTGCTTGCGGCTGACGAAATACGGCGAGCCAAACGGCGTGGAGTAAATCAACACATTGGCGCCCAATGCCCGTAAGGCGGCGATTTCCTGCCGGCAGAAATCCGAGCATTTGCGCAGCAGTTCGTCGCGGACATCAAACGGGCCGAGCAGGAATAACTCCATCCATTTATCCATACCCATCAAGATGGCCGGCAAGGTGGTCGAGGCCGTGACGTAGGCGCAAATCGGATGCGTGGTGCCGACTTCGCAGCACAAAATCTTTAGACAGTCGGCAACCGATTGCCAGGCCGGATGCTGTGTAATGTCGGTGGGAATGTCGAGTTTGGCAATGTCGTCCAGGTTTTTGATGACGAAGTCCGCGACATTTGGAACGCCGTCGTCGGCAAACAGGATTTCCCGGCAACCCAGCAACTCCGCTTCCTTGCCAACATAATGCAGACTCCAGATGTTGTCGTAGCCGTAGCGCCGCAACAGGCGTAATTGGCCGTCGGCCACATATTCACCCCTGCTGAAGTATTGCTTGGCGGGCATACCCAATTCTCGGGCGCCGTGATCGGACATATTGCAAAAAACCGGAATGCGCGGCGCGGGGTTGCCGGTCGCCGTCGCGGTGAGGATTTCCAAAGGTGTCATGGCTTGACCTCGCGAATCAGATCGACGATGACTTTAGCGGCGGTGACGCCATCCGGCGCCCAGGCATCCGCGCCGACCTTGGTGTACAACTCCGGATCGAAACGGTAGGGAGCGCCGCCGACCGCCAGTTTGATTTGTTGTTCCAGACCACGTTCTTGTAACAAACTGCGCACACCCAGGCTGCCTTTTTCGCTGGTGGCGGTGTGGACCATCATCGCGGATACCGCGATGACTTGAGCGTTCTCGGCTACCGCGGTATCGACGAATTTTTCGGCAGTGACGTTGGTGCCCAGGTCGACCACATCCACCATCAGCGATTTCAAGCAGCCGCTAACGATCCGTTTGCCCAAGGAATGCAAGTCGCCGTAGGCGGCACCGATGACGACCCGGCCTATCATTTCCGGCGGCTTACTGAATTTTTCCAGCATTTTTTCGGTGACGTCGGCCGCAATTTGCGCGGTCATGAAATGCTGGGCCAGATTGGCGTCCGGATCTTTTTCGATTAAGGTCATCATCAACTCGATGGCCGGGATGACTAATTTGAAGACGATATCCTCGGGGCTGAATCCGTCGTTTAAGGCGTGATTGACGACCTCTAGGGCGGCCGGCTTATCGGTTTCGAATACCGCCTGGTTATAGGATTGAATATAAGCGTCGAGCATTATTCGAATTCCTCGATGGACATGGGCTGCAAGCGTAAATTGTCGATAAAGCGGTTTTCATATTCGAAAACCCCGCCAAGATTGACCACGCGCGCCCGTTGCACAATATTGTTTAACAGACTGGGCCCGGCCGGATTCAACAGCAGTTGTTCGCAGCCGGCCAGACTGGCATTGGCCAGCAGGCTGACCCGTTCGGGGGGTATAGGAGGCAGTAAGCCAACTCGGAACCCGCTGTTTAGGTCCAAATGTTGACCAAAACTTCCGCAAATCCACAGACGATTCAAATCGCTTATTGCCAAGCCTGCGTACGACATCAATTGTGACATGGCAGCGGCTGTCGATGCCTTGGCACGCTGGAAAATATCGATGTCGCTCGCAAAAATGGCACTTTTGGGAATGTCGGCTTGCAATAAAAAGCCTTGTTCGGACAGCGGTTCGGCGAAGCGTCCGGACGGTTTCAGATGCTTTTGGTCCAGTAGCAAGGCAATGGCATCAATGAAGCCGCTGGCGCAGTAGCCGCGCGCCTGGACATCTCCTATCGTCCGTAAGCCGCTTGCCGACACTTTGCAAATTGCACCGGCTTCTGCGGTTAAACCGTTGCGCATGCCTACGCCTTCGAAAGCGGGGCCGCCCGGCACGGAACTGACCCACAGGTTGCTGCCGTCCCACACGGCGATTTCGGTATTAGTGCCGAAGTCGGCCAACAGCATCGGTTGCGATTGTTCAGTAATGCCGGTAGCGAGCAGGTCGGCCAGTAAATCCGAACCAATAAAACCAGCCAGCGGTTGGGCGATGTCGATGTCGGCATGCGGTGTGCGCCATGTCTGCCGCCAGGCATCGGCATCGGCAGGCTGGCAGGCGATAGGGCTTTGCCAGTTCTCGGGCTGGTAGAGGCAGTCGCCGCTATTGCCGCAAATCAGCGTCAACATCGCGGTATTGCCCACTATTAATACTTTGCCCAGTTCCGCCAGTATCGGCGTTATTTCGCCCATATCGCGGCTGAGAATGTCGCGTATGCCGTCGATGATGGCCGCGCGCGCTTCCCGGCCTATGCGTCGGCAATCTTGATCGTCCAGGCGCTCGGCATCCAGCCGGGTCAGAATGTCCGCGCCATGCGCGACTTGTGGATTGATGCTGTAGCGGGTGCCGATGCGTCGGCCGGATTGCCGATTCCACAATGACAGGCGGATGTGTGTCGTCCCCAGATCGACCGCCACCCCGTAGACATATTCGGAAACGGTTGGATTGCCCTGGGCTTGATAAAGCGGGGTGGGGTCCAGACTTTTCCAGGCGGAATGCGGCGCCGGATTGTCCAGATAAAGCGTGCAGTCGCTGCGTGCCTGCAACTGGCAGGCTAAGCGTATGCCGCCAGCCAAATCTTCAGGAAGCAGCTTTTGCCGTTCCGCCAGCGTCGGTGGGTTAAATTCGCCGTCGACGGTTTGAATCAGACACGCGCCACAGGTGCCCAAACCGCCACAGGCCGCGCGTACCCGCAAAGCGGTAGTGTCGAGGGCTTGGCGTACCGTCAGATCGGGTTTGAGCAGTATGCGTAACGTCTGATCGTTACTGCCGACCGTTGCCAGCATATCGCCAGCTGGGGGGGGCGGCCGTCCGGTATCGGGAGGGATGGTGGTCATAGGCGATGGAAACCTGTAGGAGTAGTAGCAATTGCGCTTTCGCTTTCGTTGAGGCCTGGCATGATGGGGTTTGATCTATTCGGCATGGGCAAAACAGCCAGTGGTTTTCCCCTTTTATTTTAGTGTGTATTGGTGGTTTCGCTGATCCAATCTTGTGGCGTAAGCGATTTGTCTTTATTAGATCGGGTTTTACGGCATAAACTCCGTGATATGCGGTTATAAGCAGTGCCAAAAGGCACTTTAGGCTATCGGCACACTGTTCATGCTGGAATGTCATCAACAATCGGGTAAACTTTGCCGATGCGCCAAAAAGCGGGTCGTGACCGGAATCGGCTTGCCTGAGACGCTTGCAGTCAATCCAGATCATGGTTCACCTAAGCCAACGGAATTTAGATGGAATCCGATAAACAATCGACAGAGCGCCAAGCCACCATTCTGTTAGTCGATGACGAGTCTATCAACCTGTCGGTTTTCGGGCAGTTTCTCGCCCCGTATTACCAGATTTTGGTAGCGACCAACGGGCAGCGTGCGTTGCAATTGGCGGGTGGTGCGCCAAAGCCGGATTTGATTTTGTTGGATGTGATGATGCCCGATATGGATGGGTATGAAGTCATCGGCCAGCTAAAAGCTGATCCCAAAACCGGCGATATTCCCGTGATATTCGTGACCGCCTTGACTTCTGATCTGGAGGAAGAGCGGGGTTTGTCACTGGGTGCGGTGGATTATCTTTACAAGCCGTGTCATTTGTCGATTCTATTGGCCAGAATCAAAACCCAGCTGGAACTGAAGCATGCCCGGGATTGGCTAAAAAACCAAAATACCTATCTGGAAGCCGAAGTGCAACGCCGGCATCAGGAGAATCAGTCTGTACATTTGCAACTATTACAATCGGAAAAATTGGCGGCGATAGGGCAACTGGCGGCCGGCATTGCCCACGAAATCAATAATCCGATTGGTTTCGTCAATTCCAATTTGAACACGCTGAACGGCTATTTGTGCGACGTTTTTTGCGTGATGGATGCTTACAACGCCGCTTTAGCCGAAAAAAACTTTTCGGAGGAGGCGCTGCAAAACTTGCGCACGCTGAAACAAACCAAGCAGCTTGACTATTTGCGCGGCGATATTCCGGAATTGATTGCTGAGTCCATGGAAGGTTTGTCGCGGGTGCGTGACATTATTCAGGATTTGAAGGATTTTGCGCATGCCGATAAAAACGATTGGGAATTGGCCGATTTGCATAAAGGGTTGGATTCCACGCTGAATATTATCAACAACGAGCTGAAGTACCATTGCACCGTGCACAAGCAATACGGCGAGATACCGGAGATTTATTGCCTGCCTTCGCAATTGAATCAGGTGTTTATGAATTTACTGATTAACGCCGCGCACGCAATTGATACCAAAGGCGATATTCATATTAGTACCGGTTGCACGGAGCCGAATGTCTGGGTGGAAATCCGCGATAACGGCAAAGGTATTGCCCCGGAGAACCTGCCGCGTTTGTTTGAGCCGTTCTTCACCACCAAGCCGGTCGGCAAGGGCACCGGGCTAGGCTTGTCGGTTTCGCAGAATATCGTCCGTAAGCATGGCGGTAAAATCGAAGTAACCAGCCAGCCTGGGCAGGGTAGCCGGTTTCGAGTCTGGCTGCCGATTCGGCCGCCGGAATCGGCGTCTGCCGAATAGTCCGGTGCGTCTGGCGGTTTTTGAATACCAAACTTGCAGAAGGGGTTTTACCTGCCAGACTATGTCATCAATAGACCACTGTTAGTGCAAAATCATGAACCAGGCAGATATTAAAATACTCATCGTCGACGACGAGCCGAACGTGCTGAAAGCGCTGACGCGGTTGCTGAAACAGTACGAACCCGTTACCGCAACCAGCGGCGAGGAAGCGCTGTTGTTAGCTGAGGAACATAGCTTTGATTTGGTGATTTCCGATTACCGAATGCCGGGTATTAACGGTATCGATTTTTTGATTTTATTCAAGCGCATGCAGCCGGATGCTGTGCGCATTGTGTTGACCGGCTTTGCCGATCTGGAAGGCGCCCAGCACGCCATCAATGAGGCGGAAGTGTTTCGCTTTATCAACAAGCCCTGGAGCAATCTGGAAATTGTCAATGTGGTCGAGAACGGTCTGGCGCACAAACGGATGTTGTTGGAAAACCGGGCCTTGGCCGATCAGGTGCGGGCGCAGCAAATACTCCTGAATGAAAAAGAAGCGATTATTAAAGCGCTGGAAGCCGAGGAGCCGGGTATCACCCAAGTGAATTGGGCGCAGGACGGCTCGATTATTCTCGATGACGAAGATTTTAAATAGACAGTATTGCCGGCTCTATTGGTAATTATTTCCGCGATACCGTTAATCCTGCGAAATCGGGGGCCAAAGTATTAAGCGGGCTCCCGCCAGTCCGAGAGCCGCTTTGTTTAGAACGGAGTTACAGCTGTTCGGTACGCTCGTCATTACTAAAGGCATTGAAAAATTGCTTCGCGGTTCTGCCGTTTTTGGCGGCATTCTGATGGGCAAAATCCAGCGCCGATTTGTGTAAAGCCTCGCGGTTGCCGCGATAATCGACGAAATAGCTGTCGACAATATCCAGGTATGTCTGAGTATGCTGCGGGTAAAACGCCAGCCGCAAACCGAAGCGGTCGGACAGTGAGATTTTTTCCTCAATGGTGTCGGAATAATGCACCTCGTTGTCAATCAGCAGCGTATCCAGATTGTCGCGCATATGTTCCGGCAGCAAATGGCGGCGATTGGACGTGGCGTAAAACAGCACATTCTCCGGCGGCATTTCAATAGAGCCTTCCAATACACTTTTCAGCGGCTTGTAGAGAGCGTCGCCGTTCTCAAACGATAAATCGTCGCAATAAATAATAAAACGCTGATTGTGTTCGCGGATGTCGTCGACGATTTCCGGCAGATACAGCAAATCTTGTTTATCCACTTCGATGACTCGTAAACCTTCGTGCAAATACTCGTTCAACAAAGCTTTCACCAGCGAGGACTTACCGGTGCCGCGCGCGCCCCATAACAAGGCATTATTCGCCGGCAGTCCCGCCAGAAAACGCAGCGTGTTATCTATCATTTGCTGCTTTTGCGGCTCTATGCCCAGCAGTTGATCCAGCCGGATCGGATCGATTTGCCGAACAGGACGCAGAAACGCCTGGCGCTGACGCCAAATTGCCGCATAGGTGTGGTTCCAATCTATCATCTGTGATCCTTGGCTGGGGCCGGTCGAAGCCCGGTTTGTCTAAAGAAATGGAAAGTGTATAAATTTTGGACAATTTAACACCACTCCAAGCACAGCAACAACTTAGCGCGCTTTTTAACGGGTTGCCAACAGAGTTATCCACAGATTTTGTGGGAAAGTTACAGAGGTTGTGGAAATGTGACTACCCGCTGTAGCCACTATATGCCGCTTGTGCGGGTAACCAAGGACTGCTTAGACTTTATTTTAAGTCGCGGCTTTGGCGGCCGAGGCGCGTTTCTGCGCGATGATCGACTTATAATCGATTGTTATCATTTAAACGATCGCTATTGGCTATTTACGGGGTGGCTATGAATCTGCGGGATTTACATTATTTAATCGCCGTTGCCGACTTGCGCAGTTTTGTGCAGGCTGCCGACCGTTGTTGCATCAGCCAGCCGACTTTGAGTACCCAGATTAAAAAGTTGGAAGATGAATTGGGTATCCAGATTTTCGAGCGCACCAATAAAAAGGTGTTGCCTACCGAGCTAGGCGAGCAGATCGTGGCGTCGGCAAGACGGATCTTGAAGGAGCAAGACAATATCAAGGAACTGGCTGCGACAGCCCAGGACCCGTTGGCCGGTAACCTGCGTTTCGGCGCGTTTCCAACCTTGGCGACCTATTTGTTTCCGCCACTGGTACCGCTAATCAAAAAGGATTTGCCACGCATCCGCCTGATTTTAGTCGAGGAAAAAACCGAGCAATTGTTACAGCAACTTCGCAGCGGGCAGATGGATTGCGCTTTGCTGGCTCTGCCGATTTACGAGGATTTCCTGGAAAGCCAGGCCTTGTTCGACGACGAGTTTCTACTGGCGGTCGCAGACGGTCATCCGTTGGCGGTCAAGCCGCAAGTCGAGCCAGACGATCTAAACGGCGAACATTTGCTGTTGCTTGACGAAGGCCATTGCCTGCGTGGGCATGCCTTGCAAATCTGCCAAACAATCGGCGCCGACGAAGAACAGGATCTTCGCGCCACCAGCCTGGAAACCTTGCGGCAAATGGTTCGCGCCGGTACCGGCATCACCTTCATGCCACGTATCGCGGTGCGAGACGAACCGGGGCTACGTTATCTGCCATTCGCTGAGCCGGCGCCGAGCCGGACCATAGGCATGGTTTGGCGCAAGACCAGTGCCAGAGGGGAGCTGATTCGGCGCTTGAGCGGCTTGGTGCAGGATGCTGCTAAGGACATTTAGGTATACACCGCTGGCGTGGCAACTATTTTATTGGCAGTTCGTGATCTGACGGCCAAATGACATTTTCCACGAAAACCTTTGATGTTCTTTTGCTCTGTATGGCAGCCTGTCGGCTGTGGGCGCTCGCTAGAAGTTAATTTGTATTTAGCCGACAAAATGGCGGGCCTTGTCTCGTATGTCCGTTTAAAAGCTGAGATAAGTACTTACTGCGGGATACTGGAGTAATCCCCGCCGGGAAATTACAAATCGTCTAATATTTGCAAGGTCCTTAAGCCTTATTGCGCCTGATAACAGCCTGATGCTTGGACTATTTGAAGGCGGAGATACGAGGCTCGACAAAAATTACGACCATTTCCACTAATGCCTTGAGCCTTGTGGCGAAGCAAACACGTTGCCCGTGCCGGGCTTTTACCTTGGGAGTACCCATCATGAACAAAAAACAGTTGTTACCTGTTGCTATCGTATTGTTGACGTCGCAGCCGGTTCTCGCCAGCGTGTCCAGTTCATTCGATGTCGACAGCGAGAACTGGCAAATCGTCAGTTTTGCCGATTTCAGCCAGAACAATTATTCGATCATCGGCCAATACCAACCCAGTCATGTATCAGGTGGTGGCAATCCCGGCAATTATCTGGCCGCCACCGACCCTGACAGCGGCGATTTTACCTTCTCCGCTCCCGCGGCTTTCTTGGGCTCGCAGCTCGGCGCTACCGGGCTGTCCTACGATCTCACGTATCGCGATGGCGATGTCAATTGGCAAACCACCGACGTCATGTTAGTTGGCAACGGCCAACGCCTACTCTGGAAACGCGACCCGAATATCGTGCCGGATAGTAGCTGGACTCATATCAGTCTGACTTTTGCGCCCTCCTCGGAATGGCGGCTGGGCAGCACAGGCGGGGTGTTCGCCAGTCAAAGTGATTTTCAAAATGTCCTGTCCAATTTGAGTGGGTTGTACATTCACGGCGAATTTACCAACGGTATCATCGAAACCGCCGGCCTGGATAATGTAGTGTTGCAAACGGTGCCGCTACCGGGGGCGTTTTGGTTATTTGGGGTGGGGGTTGCGGGGTTTTGGTCGTTCACTCGCAAGGGGTAATAAGGTCAATTGTTAAGTAGTTGTGTCGCTGGCGCGACGGTTTGTTTTGGAGTCGGGTCTCGGCCCGACAGCCGAGGTACTTTCTTTTGCTCCGCCAAAAGAAAGTATCCAAAGAAAAGGCAGCCCGGATGCCGCTTGTTCCCTGCGCTCCTCGCTTTTGAACGGGGTTGCCGAAAGGGGCTTCCTGCCCCTTCGGCAACGCGCCGCATCCATGCGTCGCCCCTGCGGGCTAATCCGTTCAAAAGCTCCGGTGCTTGGCGCGGCATAAGGGAGAAAACCCTGCCGCGAAATTTGAAACCGTTTAATATTTGCGAAGTTTTTGTAGGGCGCATTAGTGTTAGCGTAATGCGCCGAATGTTTGACTGACAGCATACGGCGCAATTCGGCTGCGCCGATTGACGCCCTACGATTGCGAGTTACGGTCTTACCGGGGGCGTTTTGGTTATTTGGGGTGGGGGTGGCGGGATTTTGGTCATTCAGTCGAAGGGCGTAATGGACTGAATCGTTAAGTGGTTGTGTCGCTGGCGCGACGGGTTGTTTTGGAGTCGGGTCTCGGCCCGACAGCCGAGTAACTTTCGCTACGAAAACCATCCTTGGTTTTCGCCCTTCGGGCCAGCCTATCGGCTGTTCAAATTCGTTCCAGACGAATTTGTGCTTGGCCAAAGAAAAGTCACCAAAAGAAACGCCACCCGGATGCCGCTTATTCCCTGCGCTCCGAAGCTTTTGGCGGGGGTTGGCGAAAGGGGCTTCCTGCCCCTTCGCCAACGTGCGGCATCCATGCCGCACCCCTACGGGCAATTCCCACCAAAAGCTCCGGTGCTCGGCGCGGCAAACGGGGCAAAACTCCGCCGCGAAAATTCGAAATCGTCTAATATTTGCGGATTTTGTAGGGTGCATGAGCGACAGCGTCATGCGCCGAATGTTTGAAGGCCAGCATACGGTGCAATACGGCTACGCCTATTGGCGCCCTACGATTGCGCCTTACGGCCTTTGAAGATTTATTGATTAACGTAATGATTGGCACATAGTGAGAAAAATGAACGAACTTGATGATATTGATGACGAGTTAGAATCTGGAGCTATTGGTTCGATGGTGGTTCCTGCTGATGCCTCAGATCGAGCGATCGAGAAACATTTCGAATCCGGTCGCCTTCGTGTAGTTCAAGAAAAAAACGACATATTCATGTCGCACATCATTGACTTTATACAAGGAACTAACGGTGATCGTGTTTGGGGGAATCTGCGGCCAGAGTATCAACGTCGCCTCCGTTGGGACACCAAAAAGAAATCTAAGCTTATCGAGAGCTTCATAATGAATGTTCCAGTGCCGCCAATATTTTTGTATGAGAAGAGCTTAGGAAAGTTTGAGGTCATGGACGGGCAACAGCGATTGAACGCCGTTGCTGAATTCATGAGCGGGCAATTTGCTCTGGAAGGTTTAGAGATTTGGCAGGCTTTGAATGGGAGGACTTATTCAAAACTACCTCCGCTAATTCGTCGCGGATTGGAACGAGCAAAGATTTCTGCCATTACGCTGATGTCAGATAGTTCGTCCACCGAGGAAGACAGCCTTGATCTGAGGGCACAGGTATTTGAGCGGCTAAATACCGGTGGCGAACGCCTCAATGCACAAGAGCTTCGCAATTCGCTTTACTCAGGACCTTTTAACGAACTAATTATAGAATTGTCCAAAGACGACTTTTACACCAATGCGTGGGATATACCAAATCATAAGGACAACACCCGTATTGACGGGACGGTTAGTGAAAGTCTTAAGAATGATGGTCTCTACAAAAGAATGACTGACGTTGAGATTATCCTTCGCTATTTCGCATTTAGAGACCCTGATAAGATTTCCGGCTCTGTTAGAGCAATGCTCGACAATACGATGAAGCGAAATCGATACTGTAATAGTGACGACGCGACTCGGCTAAAAGAATCTTTCAGAGCAGCGCTGTCCATTTGCATCGAAGTCTTTGGAGACATGGCGTTCCGCCTACCTGACGGTGGCAAGAGCAAATCATCAAAACTCTCGCGTCCCCTGTTTGATGCAGAGATGGTCGCAATGTCGATGCATATAGATATAGCCAATAGGACTAGAATACTCGAAAAGAAAGATCTAATACGGGATGCTGTTTTAAATCTGGCCTTGCCAGAAAGCGAGCATTACGCGCTTATGGTCGGCCGCGGAAATACTGCAGCCACTATCAAAGACCGAATTTTAAAAGTCTATAAAGTTATTTCGGACATTCTGGATAATGGCTAGCCTTAATAGCGCAATAACGACTGCCGAGAATTACCTGGAGGAAATAATTTCTACAGTTCGGATACGACAAAGTTATAACGATATAGTTGTATCCCAATCGGGGATGTTATATTCAGCTTTCACGCATGACCCTATCGCAAAAGGAAAGCTGCAAGAGGCTCTTAAATACAAAGATACTGACACAAACTCCCTTTATATGGCGCTAGTCGTTCAGGCGAATGGGGTGTTTGAACAATATATTAGAGTTTTCACGTCTGTGGTTGTGGACACAAGGCGTGGCGATTGCACAAAATATTCTGAGCTTCATGAAGATCTTCGAACTGAGCATATAGTTTGCTCGGCACGGGTTCTATCATTTCTAAAAAAAGGCGATGTCAACGGACAAAAATTTGATTTCCAGCGGCTGATATCTCAACTTGGTTTTTGCTTTTCAGATCAGTCAGAATTTTCTATAAGCGGCGACGTTTTCACAATTTTACTTGGAAACTGCACTCCGACTCGCTTGGAAGGGCTATTTAAATCCCTTTGTCTCCCTGAGCCATTTTCAGAACTTATAGGTGAGAATGCGAAACTCAAGAAAAGAATGAAGGAGACAAAGAAAGGAAAGGTGGCAAAAATGGCTCGAGAAGAGCTGGAGCGACAAATTGACCTTAGCAGGCTGGTGAAAAACTCGAAAAGCCAAGTAAGCTAAGGCATAGATGAGCGGCTAACTGTTAAAATAGGCTACCTAAATTTGGAGCCTTTCAATGCGCGGACACGATGCCATTCAAAACAGCTGGTTCAGCTATGTTAGCCTGGAAGACCGTATTCCCAAACAGCATCCGTTGCGTCGTTTACGGCTACTGGTTGATGGCGTATTGGCCTCGATGGATGCCGTCTTTGCCGAGCGTTACTCGCACACCGGCCGTCCCTCGATTGCCCCTGAAAAACTGCTGCGCGCCTTGCTGTTGCAAGTGCTGTACACCGTTCGCAGTGAGCGTCAGTTGATGGAACAACTGGACTACAACCTGTTGTTTCGCTGGTTTGTCGGTCTGGGCATCGACGACGCCGTGTGGGAACGCACAGTGTTCAGTGCCAACCGCGAACGCCTGCTGTCCGAAGCCCTGAGTCGCGAATTTTTTGAGCGGGTACTGGCCATAGCCGAATGGCAAAATCTGGTGTCCGACGAACACTTCAGTGTCGACGGTAGCCTCATTGAAGCCTGGGCCTCGCACAAAAGCTTCGTCAAAAAAGATGGTAGTGGTCCCGATAAACCCGCCGGCCGCAATCCCGAGATCGACTTCAGTGGCGAAAAGCGCAGCAACGCCACCCATCAAAGTACAACCGATCCCGAAGCCCGGCTTTACAAGAAAGGCGAATACACCGAGGCCAAACTGCGTTACATCACCCATGCCTTGTCCGAGAATCGCAACGGCCTGATTGTCGATGTCGAAACCACTCAAGCCACCGGCACCGCCGAAATCGAAGCCGCGCAAAAAATGATCAAACGCCGCGTGCCCCAAGGTGGCAGCGTCGGTGCCGACAAAGGCTATGACCAACCGGCGTTCGTCAACGGACTCGAGTCCCGTGATATCAAAGCCCATGTGGCCCGCAAAAAGATTGGCAGTGCCGTCGACGGCCGCACCGCGCGCGGCAAAGGTTACGCCCAAAGTCTCAAGCGCCGCAAAATCGTCGAAGAAGCCTTTGGCTGGGTCAAAACGGTCGGCGGCCTGCGCAAAACCCGTCACATCGGCTTAGCCAAAGTCGCGGGTCAGGCCTTGTTTTGCTTTGCCGCCTACAACCTGACGCGCATGCTCAACCTATTGGTGTTCACGCCGAAACCGGCGTGGAGTGCACCCGCCTAGGGTGAAGTTCGCCTGAAAACCGTCCACAGACGGCTTCAGGCGAATAAAAAGCCCTTGAAACCGGGGCAAAACGCTTGAAACTCGATGTCATGACCGATTTCAACTCGAAAAAATCACGAACATCGTGGGTAAGGGGAAATATCGGCGGGTTTTTCACCAGCCTGTTAGAAACACGATAGTTCATGGTGATTTGAGACCAACCGTCACGCTTACTGATGTACATGAGTCCGTTGAGTTCTTTTCCGCTCTGATAGACGCATTTGACGCTTTGGCAAAAATGGAGAAGAGTTAAACTAATATATCTAAGGCCCTAGGGGGTGCTAAACGGAAGCGCATCGCGTTGATAGGCCTCCTCGCGTCGGCAGATCCCACATTATAGAGTGGTATTTTTTATATTGGCGTTTTGCCGAATTACGGGTTGGTTTTTCTCCCGTTATTTCGCCCCGAGCATCGCAGCTTTTGGCGAGAAAAGCCCGATAGGGGGGCGGCAAGGATGCCGCTCGTTTTCGGAGGGGCAGGAAGCCCCTTCCGAAAACCCTCGGCAAAAGCGAGAAGCGCAGGATTAAGGCGGAATGTCGGGTGGCCTTTTCTTTGGATACTTTCTTTTGGCCAAGCAAAAGAAAGTATCTCGGCTGTCGGTCCGAGAACCGACTTCAAAACCATCCGTCGCGTTAGCGACACAAATTTAAAATTCCCTCACCCTAGCTCTCTCGGCAACTGCCCCTTGCGTTGCCCTAACTCCTGCATCCTTGCAGTCGTCCCTGGGGGAGAGGGAACACAAATTAAATCCTAAACTCCGCCGACCGCGCGTGCGCGGTCAAACTCTCTCCGCGCGCCAACACAGAAGCAATTTTCCCCAAATTCTGCGCGCCCACCGCTGAGCAATTGATCAAGCTGCTGCGTTTTTGGAAATCGTAAACCCCTAAAGGCGATGAGTAGCGGGCGGTGCTGGAAGTCGGCAGCACATGGTTCGGTCCGGCGCAATAATCGCCCAGCGCTTCGGCGGTGAAGCGGCCCATGAAGATGGCGCCGGCATTATGAATTTGCTCGCACAAGGCTTCCGGTTCCGCTACGGACAACTCTAGATGCTCCGGGGCGATGCGGTTGGCGACTTGCGCGGCTTCGGACAAATTAGCGACTTTGATGAACGCGCCGCGACCGGTCAAGGATGCGCGGATGATGTCGGCGCGTTCCATGTCTGGGAGCAATTTGTTGATGCTGACTTCCACTTGCTGCAGAAACGCGGCATCATCGCTGATTAAAATGGCCTGGGCGTTTTCGTCGTGTTCGGCTTGCGAGAACATATCCATCGCGATCCAGTCCGGGTTGGTCTGGCCGTCGCAGATGATTAAAATCTCGGATGGGCCGGCGATCATGTCGATGCCGACTTGGCCGAACACCAGTTTTTTGGCCGTCGCCACATAAATATTGCCGGGACCGACGATTTTATCCACCGCCGGCACGGTTTCGGTACCGTAAGCCAGGGCTGCCACGGCTTGGGCGCCGCCGATGGTGAATACTCTATCCACGCCGGCGACATGCGCGGCTGCCAATACCAAGGCATTGGTTTCGCCGCGCGGGGTGGGGACGACCATGATCAATTCGCCGACGCCGGCGACTTTGGCGGGAATCGCGTTCATCAATACCGAAGACGGATAAGCGGCTTTGCCGCCCGGTACGTAGAGGCCGGCTTTATCCAATGCGGTGACTTTTTGGCCCAGTACGGTGCCGTCTAGCTCGGTGTATTGCCAGGATTGCAGCTTCTGATGCTCGGCATAAGCACGGACGCGGTCGGCGGCGGTTTGCAAAGCAATGGCTTGGGTGCTGGGTAAAGTATCCCAGGCCTGTTGCAACGTTGATCTGTCCAGTTCCAGTTCGCCGGCGGTTTTAAAGTTGGTGCCGTCGAAGCGGTTGGTGTATTCCAGCAAGGCCTTGTCGCCGCGTTTTTTGACGTCGGCAATAATGTCCAGAACCCGTTTGTGTATTTCCAGATCGTCGCTGGCATCCCAGGCTAAACGGGCTTGCAATTGTTTGTCAAAGTCGATTGCCGCGCTATCTAGGCAGAGCATTTTGATCGCAGTCATGATTACGCCCTCTGGGCCAACGTGGTTTCGAACTGGTCGATGAGCGCTTGAATGGCTTGATGTTTCATTTTCATCGCTGCTTTATTCACCACTAGTCGAGAGGTGATGTTGGCGATTAGTTCCCGTGGCTCCAGGCCGTTGGCTTTTAGGGTGTTGCCGGTATCGACCAAATCGACGATGCAATCGGCCAATCCGACCAGCGGCGCTAACTCCATCGAACCGTAGAGCTTGATGATTTCGGCTTGTATCCCCAGGTTGGCGTAATAACGCTGTGCGGTTTTGACGTATTTGGTGGCGACCCGCAAGCGGCCTTTCACTTCCGGGGCATTAACCGGGCCGGCGGTCATCAAGCGGCAGCCGGCAATGCCTAAATCCAAAGGTTCGTAAAGACTTTCCGCGCCGTGTTCCATCAACACGTCCTTGCCGGCGATGCCCATATCCGCCGCGCCGTACTCCACAAAGGTGGGAACGTCGGTGGCGCGGATGATGACCAACTGCACGTCGGGGCGGGTGGTTTGCAGAATCAGTTTCCGGCTCTTGTCCGGATCGTCAATCGGCGTGATGCCGGCTTGTTCCAGAAATGGCAGGGCTTCTTCGTAAATACGGCCTTTGGATACGGCAATGGTCAACATGGTTTTGCGAGTGATTTAGTTAGGAACGCGGCGAATGGTAGCACCCAGTTGCGACAATTTTTCTTCGATGTGATCGTAGCCACGGTCGATATGGTAAATCCGATCTACCAAAGTTTCGCCTTCGGCAACTAGACCGGCCAGCACCAAGCTGGCGGATGCCCGCAGGTCGGTAGCCATGACCGGCGCGGCTTTTAGTTGGCCGCTGCCGGTACAAATGGCGGTGTTGGATTCCAGCTTGATCTGCGCGCCCATGCGTTGCAATTCCTGTACGTGCATGAAGCGGTTTTCGAATACGGTTTCGGTGATTAAGCCCACGCCTTCAGCGACGGAATTCAGCGCGGTAAATTGTGCCTGCATATCGGTCGGGAACGCCGGATAGGGCGCAGTGCGCACGGTCACGGCTTTTGGACGCTTGCCGTGCATGTTCAGCTCGATCCAGTTTTCGCCGCAAGTGATGTCGGCACCGGCTTCTTTTAATTTGACCAGTACGGCATCCAAAGTGTTTGGATCGGTGTTTTTCAGTTTGACGTGGCCGCGGCTAATTGCGCCTGCCACCAGATAGGTGCCGGTTTCGATGCGGTCCGGGAGGATGTCGTAATGCAAGCCTTCTACACCCAGTCTTTCTACGCCTTCCACGGTCAGAATATCGGTGCCAACGCCGGTGATTTTGGCACCCATTTTATTTAGAAAATGCGCCAAATCGGTGACTTCCGGTTCTTTCGCGGCGTTTTCGATGATGGTCACGCCTTCGGCCAGTGTGGCGGCCATTAGAATGTTTTCTGTGCCGGTCACGGTGACTTTATCCAGCACCAGATGGCAGCCTTGCAAGCGTTTGACCTTGGCGTGGATATAGCCGGCTTCGACGGTAATGTCGGCGCCCATTTTGAGCAGCGAGTCGATGTGAATATCCACAGGCCGTGTGCCGATGGCGCAACCGCCGGGCAACGAGACATACGCTTCGCCGAAACGCGCCAGCAAGGGGCCCAATACCAGAATCGAGGCGCGCATGGTTTTCACCAGCTCATAAGGCGCTTCGTATTTGTGAATGGTGCTGGTATCGACTTCGATGTTCATTTTTTCGTCGACGGTCAGTCCCACGCCCATTTGTCCCAACAATTCCATGGTAGTAGTAATGTCGTGCAAATGCGGAATGTTGCCGACGCTGACCGGCACATCGGACAATAAAGTAGCGGCCAGAATCGGCAGGGCGGCGTTTTTGGCGCCGGAGATTCTCAGTTCGCCGTGTAGCGGTTGGCCGCCGGTAATCAGTAATTTATCCATGGATTTTTATTGGTTTGTAAATTGGAATGCAGCTTAATGCGTGTGGGTTGCAAAATATTCGGTTTCGTCCAAGCCGCTGAGTTTGGCCAATGCCAGCAGCTGAGCCGGAATGTTCTTGAAGGACAGCTTGACCCGGCCCATCCGGCTGAGCCTGATCCATTCGATCATCAAGGCCAGGCCAGCGCTATCGGTGGTCTGGACTTTGGCTAGATCGATGCACATGCTGTCCATGCCTTTCAGAAACTTGAAGGATTGCAAGGTTTGTTTGTCGATGCTGGCAAAAGTCAGGCTGCCTTCCACGGTAAAGTGGCCGGGCGACTGTTCGGTTAATGTCAGCTTGGACATTATTTGCCTTCCGCTTTGTTCAGCATGAATTTGCCTATCATTTCTTCCAGCACGATGGCGGAACTGGTGATGTCGATGGTGCTTTTATCCTTTAAATATTCATCCGAAGAGCCGGGGTCCAGGCTGACGTACTGTTCACCCAGCAGGCCGGCGGTATAAATACTGACGCCGGAATCGCTCGGTAGATTGTTGTATTGCGATTCGATGCGCATTTCTACGACCGATTCGTGGCTGTCCTTGTCCAGCCTGATTGCGGATACCCGGCCGATGCGCACGCCGGCAACCGATACAGGGGATTTGACTTTCAGGCCGCCGCTGTTTTGAAAATGGGCGATGACCGTGTAGCTGTCGTCGCTGCTGTAGCTGCCTAGATTACTGACTTGCAGCGCCATGTAAAACAAGGCGGCGATGCCGCTGGCGACAAAAAAACCGACCAGAGTATCCTGGGTTTTGGAATGCTGCATGTTAAATGTCTCCAAACATGAGTGCGGTTAAAATGAAATCGAGGGCCAGTACCGAGAAGGCCGAATTGACCACGGTGCGGGTGGTGGCGCGGCTGACGCCTTCTGAAGTGGGGATGGCATCGTAGCCTTCGAACAAGGCAATCCAGGACACTACGAAGCCGAAAACCACGCTCTTGATTACGCCATTAACAATATCTTCTTGAAAATCGATACTGGCCTGCATTTGTGCCCAAAATGCGCCGTCGTCAACGCCAAGCATGCCCACGCCGACCAGATGGCCGCCCATGATGCCAATGGCGCTAAACAAGGCGGCAAGCAAGGGCATGGACAGAAAGCCTGCCAAAAAACGCGGGGAAATGATGCGTTTGATCGGGTCTACGGCCATCATTTCCATGCCTGACAGTTGTTCGGTGGCCTTCATCAAGCCGATTTCGGCGGTCAATGCCGAGCCGGCCCGGCCGGCAAACAATAGCGCTGACACCACGGGGCCCAACTCGCGAACCAAGGAGGCAGCTACCATCACGCCCAGCGATTCCTCCGCGCCGAAGTCGGACAGAATATTAAAACCTTGTAAACCTAAAACCATGCCGACGAACAGGCCGGAGATAGTGATGATTAGAAACGACAAAACGCCTACCGAATACACCTGCTTGATCAGCAGGTTGGGGCGTGGCAGCACGTCGCTGATGCCGGTCAGCGTGTGGCTCAGAAAAAACGAAGCGCGGCCGAGCTTGGCAAAGCTGCTGCGCGTGGCTTTTCCCAGATTTTGCAGAAATTGAAACATGGTTGAATACAAGGTGGTTATTTGCTCGCCAGCAGATCGTCGAGGTAATCAGGCGCCGAATAGTGAAAGTGTACAGGGCCGTCGGCATCACCGTGCATAAACTGTTGCACCCACTCCGAATCGGATTGTTGCAATTCTTGCGGGGTGCCTTGGCCGATGATTTTGCCTCCCGACAAGACATAGATGTAATCGGCGATGGCGGCGGTTTCTTGTACGTCGTGCGAGACGATGATGCTGGTCAGGCCCAGAGTGGTGTTCAGCGCCTTGATCAAGTGTACCAGCGCGCCCTTGGAAATGGGGTCTTGGCCGGTAAACGGTTCGTCGTACATGATCATTAGCGGATCCAGAGCGATGGCACGCGCTAAAGCTACCCGCCTGGCCATGCCGCCGGACAACTCGTTGGGCATTAAATGGCGGGCACCGCGCAAACCGACGGCGTGCAGTTTCATCAATACCAAGGTGCGAATCATCGATTCCGGTAAGTGGGTGTGTTCGCGCATCGGAAACGCCACATTGTCATAGACGCTCATATCCGTGAGCAGCGCGCCGCTTTGGAACAGCATGCCCATGCGTTTGCGCAATTCGTAGAGTTCGCGAGGTTTCAGGCGGTGAACATTTTGCCCGTCAACGTGTATTTGGCCGCGATCCGGGGTCAACTGACCACCGATCAATTTCAATAGCGTGGTCTTGCCGGTGCCACTGGGGCCCATGATAGCCGTGACTTTGCCGCGCTGAATCTCCAGGCTGACGGCGTCGAAAATTTTCCTGGGGCCTCTGGAAAAGCTCAAGTTGCTAATCGAAACGATATTGTCTTCAGGACTTGCGCTATTGGCCATTTACCGGAATCAAAAGAGTTTTTGGATTGGGAACAGGCTATTTTCTATGACTGGCCGAGAATAAGTCAATGACTTGGGGTGAAAAGTCGGTTAATAACATGCAATAATGGTTCCTTTTTGTTTGGGTGCGTGGAGTTAATTTCCGTGGGTTGTGATCAAGACATACAGGCGTTGGCGTTGGCGGTGATTCAGACCGAAATGCAGGCGGTTGCCGGCTTGGCTGCACGCATCGATGAGCAATTTGTTAGTGCCTGCCGTTTGCTGCTGGCCTGTAAAGGCCGGGTGGTGGTTACCGGTATGGGCAAATCCGGGCATATTGCCGGTAAAATTGCCGCCACGCTGGCCAGCACCGGTACCCCGGCTTTCTTTGTGCACCCCGGAGAAGCCAGTCACGGTGATCTTGGCATGATTACCCGGCAGGACGTGGTGCTGGCATTGTCCAATTCCGGCGAAACCGAAGAAATCCTGACGATATTGCCTATCATTAAGCGGTTAGGTGTGCCGTTGATTGCGCTGACAGGCAATCCGGAATCGGCGTTGGCTCGGTTTGCCAGCGTACACATCAATGTGGCTGTCGAGCATGAGGCTTGTCCGTTGGGTTTGGCGCCGACTGCCAGCACCACGGCGGCATTGGTCATGGGCGATGCCTTAGCCGTGTCACTATTGGAAACCAAGGGTTTTACCCGCGACGACTTTGCTTTGTCGCATCCGGGCGGTAGCTTGGGCAAACGCTTGTTGTTACAGGTTAACGACATCATGCACCGCGGCAGTGAAGTGCCGGTGGTGACGGATAGCGTTTTAGTGAGCGATGCCTTGTTGGAAATGACCGGCAAGAAGCTGGGCATGACCGCAGTGGTCGATGGCGAAGGCCGGGTTGTCGGGATATTTACCGACGGTGATTTGCGGCGCATGTTGGAAAAAAATCTGGATGTGCATGCGACACATATCGCCGAAGTCATGACGGGGCCTTGTAAAGTGATCGATGTGGATATGTTGGCGGCGGAAGCCATGCAAATCATGGAAAGTAAAAAAATCAATGCCCTGCTGGTCGTCGACAGCCAACAAAAATTGTTGGGCGCGTTGAATATGCACGATTTGCTGCGGGCCGGCATAGTCTGAGAGTGACGAGTGATGTTCGATTTAAGCCCCCAATTACTGAGTGCTGTTAAGCGGCTAAAGCTGTTGATTCTGGATGTGGATGGCGTGTTGACCGACGGTCGTTTGTTTTTCGACGATAACGGCAAAGAATATAAATGTTTTCACGCGCGCGACGGGCATGGCATTAAATTGTTGCGTCAGACTGGTGTAGAAGTGGCGGTAATTTCCGGCCGCAAATCCAATTCGGTCGCGCTGCGTATGCAGAGTCTTGGAGTCGAGCTTGTCTACCAAGGTCACGAGAACAAGCGCGCGGCATTCGCGGAAATTTTGCAGCGTCTGGTTCTAACGCCGGAACAAGTGGCGTATATCGGCGACGACATTCTGGATTTGCCGGTGATGCGTCAAGTGGGTTTTGCGGTGGCAGTGCAAGATGCCAATTTCGTGCTAAAGAATTATGCTCATTGGCAAACACAGACAGCCGGCGGTTTAGGCGCGGTTCGGGAAGTATGCGATTTAATCATGCAAGTCCAGGATAGCTTTGACGGCGTACTGCAAACCTATTTATGACCGTACTGAAAAATCTACAGATTTTTATTTATGTTGGCTTGGCCGCATTGTTGTCATGGTGGCTGGTACAGCTGAATGAACAGCGTGACGCCGAAATGAAAATTGTCGAAAATAGCCCGGATTTTTTTAGCTTGGGTTATTTCAAAAAGGAAATGAATATCGACGGTGTGCCGAAAAGCGAATTGGCCGCGGAAAAAATGCAGCACTTTAAAGCCGACGGCAGCACGCATCTGGAAAAGCCGGTGATGACTTTGTATAACCCCAACCAGATGCCTTGGCTGATCAAGGCCGAAAGCGGCGTGATGGCGGCGGATGGTGATAATTTACAACTCAATGGTAGTGCTTATATCAACCGGGAAGCCTCGAAAACCAATTCGGCGCTGACCATCAATACATCGGATCTGCGAGTAAAACTCGCCAGCCATTATGCGGAGACACAGGCGTGGACGGAGATCATCAGCCCACCCAACAAAACGGCGGGAGTAGGAATGGAAGCGACTTTTGTTAGTCCGATTCACCTGAAATTGTTGTCCAAAGTGAAAGGTCGCTATGAAATTAAGTAAAATGGTCGGTGTAGGCCTGTTATTCTCGGCGCGGATGGCGTTTGGTCTGGAGTCGGATTCCGAACAACCCATCTATATCGACTCGGATAATGCGGTTTACGACGAAAAGGCGCAAATCAGCACCTATACCGGCAATGTGGTTGCTACGCAGGGAACGATCAGAATCGATGGCGACAAATTGGTGGTTTATCTGAAAGATGGCGCGATTATCAAATTGATTGCTACCGGTAAACCGTCGCGATTCAAACAGTTGCCGGCGGTGGGCAAGGAAGAAATGCACGGGGAGGGCTTGATCAACGAATTTTACCCCGACCAGAATTTGCTGAAATTTATGAAAAATGCCTCGGTCTGGCAGGGCGATGCTAAACAATCCAGTGAGTATATCGAGTACGATACCAAGAACTCCTTGCTGAAAGCTGGTGAAGCGCAATCCGACGGCAAGCGCGTGCACTCGGTGATTAAACCCAAGCCTAAGCAGGCGCAATAATGGCGCGATTGGTTGCGGAACAGCTGTTTAAACGCTACAACAATCGAAATGTGGTCGATGGGGTCAGCCTGAGGGTGGACACCGGGGAAGTCGTAGGTTTGTTGGGTCCGAACGGAGCCGGGAAAACCACCAGCTTTTACATGATGGTGGGCTTGGTCAAAGCCGATAGCGGCGAGATTTTTTTTGACGAGCAGCGCATCACGCATCATCCGATGCACCGGCGCGCGCGCTTGGGAATCGGTTATCTGGCGCAAGAGGCTTCGGTCTTTCGTAAATTGAGTGTGGCCGATAATTTACGCGCGGTATTGCAGATTCGGGTCGATTTGACCGATGGGCAAATCGAGTTGTTGATCGATGAGTTATTGACAGAGTTTAATATCAACCACTTACGTAATCAGGTGGCGCTTGGTTTGTCAGGTGGGGAGCGGCGCAGGGTGGAAATCGCCAGGGCGTTGGCTAGTGAGCCGCAATTTATTCTGCTAGACGAACCGTTTGCCGGCGTCGATCCTATTTCGGTGCTGGAGTTGCAAAAAATCATTGCGCACTTGAAGCATCGCGGTATCGGGATTTTGATTACCGAGCACAAAGTGCGGGAGACTTTGGAGATTTGCGATCGCGCTTATATTTTGAACAATGGGAAGGTTATCGCCGAAGGCCAGTCGCGCCAGTTGGTGGATAACGAAGAGGTGCGTAGAGTGTATCTGGGCGAGAAATTTAGTTTATGAAATTCGAATAGTCATGAAGCAATCTCTACAACTCCGTATCGGTCAGAGTCTGACCATGACGCCGCAATTGCAACAGGCTATTAAGCTGTTGCAGATGTCGACTTTGGACTTACAACAGGAAATTCAGCAAGCCTTGGAATCCAACATGATGTTGGAGATCGACGAAGAGGAGCTGCCTAATCTGGAGTTTCGCGATAAAAAACTCGAAAACACCGATCAGCAAACCAGCGAAGGCTCGCAAACCGATATGCCGGACGAATTACCGGTCGATGTCAGTTGGGACGATGTCTACGAAAGCTCTTTGCCCAGCGGTGGCGATGAGGGCGATAGTCCGGAATTCGAGGCCTTTCGCGGCAAATCCGAGTCTTTACGCGATCATCTGGTTTGGCAGCTGGAGCTGATTCCGATTTCTGACCGCGATTATGCGATAGCTACCGCTATCATCGACGCGATTAACGATGACGGTTATGTGACCAGCGAATTGGCGGATATTTTTCAGGGACTCCAGGATCAACTGGAAGGCTTGGAAATGGATGAAGTCCTGGCCGTGTTGCATAGGGTGCAAAACTTTGATCCCGTCGGTGTGGCGGCGTTGGATTTGGCTGACTGCCTGGGTTTGCAATTGCAACAGTTACCGGCTACGACGCCTTATCGGTCGGAGGCTTTGGAGTTTGTGCACAGGCATTTGGATTTGTTGGCCAGTTGCGATCAAGCGCGCTTGATGAAGAGGATAGGGATGACCGAGGATGTATTAAAGGGGGTGCTGGCGTTAATCAGAACCCTGGATCCCAAGCCTGGCGCTCGCTTGCAGGATTCTGATGTCGAATATGTGGTGCCTGATGTGTTCGTCGCCAAAGTCAACGGACAGTGGCTGGTTAATCTGAACCCGGAGATAGCGCCCAAATTGCGCGTCAATCCTTTTTATTCTGGGATGATCAAACGCGCCGACAATAGTCATGACAATGTCAGCATGAAAAACCATCTGCAGGAAGCGCGCTGGTTTATTAAAAGTTTGCATAGCCGCAACGACACTTTGTTGAGAGTGGCGAGAAGCATCGTCGAAAAACAAGGCGATTTTTTCGAGCACGGCGCGATTGCGATGAAGCCGATGGTATTGCGCGATATCGCCGAGGAATTGGAATTGCACGAATCCACCATCTCCAGGGTCACCACGCAAAAATACATGCACACTCCACACGGTGTGATCGAATTTAAATATTTTTTCTCCAGCCATGTCAGTACCGATGGCGGGGGAGAGTGTTCGGCGACCGCAATTCGGGCGCTGATAAAAGAGTTGGTCGGCAGTGAAAACCCGGCCAAGCCATTGAGCGATAGTAAAATATCGGACTTATTGAATGAGAAGGGCATTAATGTCGCGCGCCGCACCATTGCCAAATATCGGGAAGCGATGTCCATTCCTTCAACCAGCCAGCGGAAAAGGCATATTTGATCAATCTGGAAGAATAATTTTTAAAAACAGGAGTATTCCATGCAAGTCAGTATCACAGGTCATCACGTAGAAGTCACCGAAGCATTAAAAGCCTACGTGGATGAAAAAATCAGCAAAATCAAACGTCATTTCGACAATGTCGTTGATGTTCACGTCATTTTGACCGTTGAGAAATTGGAGCAAAAAGCCGAAGCGGCGGTACAAATCAGCGGTGCCAAACTGTATGCCGAAGACGTACAAGAAGATATGTACGCGGCTATCGACAACATGGTCGACAAACTCGACAGACAAATCGTCAAACATAAAGAAAAAAATCAAAACCATCGTTAATTATGGGCTTGCGCGGTACAGGGTGAACGCGATTTTCGCTCTGTATCGTTTTGCATATGAAACTAGTCATCGTCAGCGGCTTATCGGGATCGGGTAAAAGTATCGCGTTGGATACTTTGGAGGATTGCGGCTATTACTGTATCGACAATCTTCCCGTGACCTTGCTTGAGGATTTTGTCGATCATGTCATGCTGAAAGACCCGGCGACCTATAGTAAAACCGCTATCGGTATCGATGCCAGAAACCGTAACCAGAAGTTAGCCGATTTCCCGGATAGCCTGACTTTTATTCGCAGCAAAGGTATTGATTGCGAACTGGTTTTCATGGAAGCGGATGAGAACATCATTCTGAAGCGCTACAGTGAAACGCGCCGCCGCCATCCGTTGACCACCGAAAGTAGGCCGCTGCGCGAGGCTTTGGAAATCGAACGGGAAATGCTGCGACCCCTGGCAGCTCGAGCCGATATACTTATAGATACCAGTTTCACTCACTATCATCAGTTACGGGATTTGCTGAAAAACCGTTTGGGCGAAAAAGGCAAAAGTTCTTTGTCGATTTTGTTTCAGTCTTTCGGTTTTAAATACGGTATCCCGTTGGATGCCGACTTCGTGTTCGATGCCCGCAGTTTGCCCAATCCCTATTGGGCGCCGGAACTGCGAGGATTGACCGGTAAACACGCCGAGGTCATCGATTTTTTGCAGAATGAAGTGATCGTCAAAGAGTTTCTGCATGATATAGGTTATTTCATCGGTCGCTGGGCGCCGCGCTTCGAATCGGATAATCGCAGTTATTTAACCATAGCGATCGGCTGTACCGGCGGGCAACATCGTTCGGTTTATCTGGTCGAGGCATTGAGTAAGCACTTTCAAACTATTACTCCTAACGTTATCGTCAGGCATCGGGAATTGCGTTAACGCAATTGCTTAGCCCAATTTCTTGGTTTTTACCCATGACATCAGCAGCAAAGCTTGAAAATACCGAGCATCTTTTAGATCGCGCCATCGAAGTGCTGACAAAAGACTCTCTGATCGAGATTAGGAACCTAGTGCGTTCCTTATACCCGGCGGAAGCAGCGCATATTCTCGAGTCATTGGAGCCGGAACTGCGAGCCAAGCTGTGGGCGTTGATTCCGCCCAGCGTGATCGGCGAAATTCTGGTCGAGATAAATGTCGAAGTGGGTAGCAGCTTGCTGAAAATTACCGACAGGAAAGATTTGATTGCCGCGACTGAATCCATGGGCCATGACGGTATGGTCGATCTGCTGCATGTATTGCCTGAGCCTTTGCTGTCGCAAGTGATGGAATCTATCGGCGTACATAACCGCAATCGCATCGAAAAGGCGCTTAGCTATGACGAGCATACCGCCGGCGGCTTGATGTCTGACGATGTGTTAACCATTCGCGCCGATGTAACGCTGGACGTGGTAACGCGATATTTACGCTTGCGCGGTAATATGCCGACTGCAACAGACAGTCTAATCGTGGTGGATCGCAAAGAGCAGTTTCAGGGCTTGTTGCCGATTAATCAATTGTTGACCCACGACCCGCATACCAAAGTTGAGTCGATTATGGATACCCGTAGCTCAGGTATTCCCTACGGTATGCCTAGTCGGGATGTGGCTGGTTTGTTCGAGCGGCGAAAATTGCTGTCCGCGCCCGTGTTAGCCAATGACGGTAAGGTTTTGGGGCGCGTCACTATCGACGATGTCGTGGGTTTGATTCGTGAAGAAGCCAATCACTCCTTAATGAGCATGGCCGGCTTGAGCGAAGAGCAGGATATGTTTGCGCCGGTATTTAGTAGTGCCAAGCGTCGTGCATTATGGTTGGGCGTGAATTTGCTTACCGCCTTCTTGGCGGCTTCAGTCATCGATTTGTTTGAGGCTACTATTCAACAGATCGTCGCATTGGCGGTATTGATGCCGATTGTAGCGTCTATGGGGGGTATAGCCGGCAGTCAGACTTTGACACTGGTTGTCAGGGGCTTGGCCTTGCGACAAGTCACCACCGGTAACGCCGTGAGTTTATTGTTTAAAGAGGTCTCGGTCGGCCTGCTAAACGGCTTGGTTTGGGCTGCTGTGGTGGCGGTAGTGGCTGGGCTGTGGTTCCACAATCCGCATATCGGTATGTTGCTCGGCGTGGCGATGATGATCAATTTAGTGTGCGCGGCTTTGTCCGGCGTGGCGATTCCGGTGTTGTTGGATAAGATCGGTGTAGACCCTGCGCTGGCTGGCGGTGTGTTGCTGACCACAGTTACCGATGTGGTTGGATTCATGGCCTTTTTGGGCTTAGCAACCTTGTTTTTACTGTAAGGAACTGTGCTTTTTGTCACGGAAAATGATAGTATTTCGGGCATTCAGTAGCGGATTTTCCAAACTCGATGTCAACCGGCGCACCTACTTCGCAAAAAATAGCTTTGGAGTTTAAAAGCACGTCACTGACCGTGCCGGTGTTGCTGCTAGCCAGTAACGACATCTCTCTGATCGATCAGCAGCTCAAGGAAAAAGTGGTTCAAGCTCCCGAGTTTTTTAAAAACTCGCCCTTGCTGATCGATCTGCAAAAACTTAACGCTCAAAATCTGCCAATTGATTTCACCGAAATAGTCACTATCGTCCGTCAGCACGGCTTCATGCCGATAGGGGTACGCGGGGGTAACGAGCATCAGAACGGCGACGCTTTGGCTATGAATTTGCCCCAGCATTCCCTGCACGGCAGCAATGTGCCCTTAGTCAATAAAGCACCGGCAAAAACCTTGCCGACACCTGCTGCGGAAGAGCAAAAGCAAGCTAATCAGTCAATTGAAAATAAGTTGGTGACACAGCCGATACGCTCGGGCCAGCGGGTTTATGCCAAAGGCGACTTGATCGTCACCGCAACCGTTAGTGCCGGCGCGGAAATCATGGCGGAAGGTAATATTCATATATACGGATCCCTGCGCGGACGAGCGCTTGCCGGCGTGCTGGGTAATGTCAATAGCCGTATTTTTTGTTCGGATTTGCAAGCCGAACTGATTTCGATAGCCGGCATTTACCAGCTTAGCGACGATTTGAGCAAGTATCCCGCGCACAAGCCCGTACAGATCAGTCTGGATAACCAGACGCTGATTATCAAAGATATTTAAGCTTTTCTTGGAGGAACAACATTGGCCAGAATTATCGTAGTAACATCGGGAAAAGGTGGTGTGGGCAAGACCACAACCAGCGCTGCTATCGCGATGGGCTTAGCGAAGCGCGGACATAAAACCGCTGTGATCGATTTCGATGTGGGGCTGCGTAATCTCGACTTGATCATGGGATGCGAGCGTCGCGTTGTTTATGATTTGGTCAATGTGATCAACAACGAAGCCACCCTAAATCAGGCCCTGATCAAGGACAAGCGTTGCGACCAGTTATTTATATTGCCGGCATCGCAAACCCGTGATAAAGATGCTTTAACAACGGAAGGTGTCGGCAAAATTCTGGAAGAGTTGTCTAAAGACTTTAAATACATCGTTTGCGACTCTCCGGCAGGAATAGAGCGCGGTGCTACACTTGCCATGTACTTTGCTGATGATGCATTTGTGGTAACCAACCCGGAAGTTTCCTCAGTTAGGGATTCGGATCGTATGCTGGGTATCTTGTCCAGCAAATCGCGCCGCGCCGAGAATGGCGAAGAGCCGATCAAGGAGTATTTGTTGTTGTCGCGTTATTCGCCGGATCGGGTGAAATTGGGCGAGATGCTCAGCGTTGACGATGTACAGGAAATTTTGTCGCTACATTTGTTGGGCGTTATCCCGGAGTCCAAATCTGTGTTGAATGCGTCAAACTCAGGCACACCGGTCATTCTCGACGAGCAAAGCGATGCAGGTCAGGCTTATGCAGACATCGTGGCGCGTTATTTGGGCGAAACCAAACCACATCGTTTTATCGAGGAAGAGAAAAAAGGCTTATTCAGTAAGCTATTCGGGAGCAAGTGATGAGTCTCTTAGATTATTTCAGATCCTCGAAAACCAATACGGCATCGCTGGCCAAGGAGAGATTGCAAATTCTGGTCGCCCATGAGCGTGCATCCAGAAATCAACCGTCCTATTTGCCCGAGTTGCAGCAAGAATTGCTGGCGGTGATCCGTAAATATGTCAATGTCGGGCAGGATGCCATTACCGTTAATTTTGAACAGGATGGAAACCAGGAAACCCTGGAACTTAATATTGTGCTGCCTGATGAGCGTTAGTTGTGCTGACTAGCTTTTGCCGCGGCTTGTGTTGCGTAAGGCTGGATAGCACGACTAAAACCCCCCGATTTTTTTTGTTGTTTAAATGATGAGGAGTTGAAATGGTGGATACAATTGGTGAAGCAGCTGGAGCAGTCTGGCAATATTTGCATACGCATGGCGAAGCTAGCGTTAATAAAGTCACGACCGAAACCGGCTTGGGTAAGAACGACGTCCAGCGAGCGATCGGTTGGCTGGCTAAAGAAGACAAACTGAATATTGAAATGAAAGGCCGCGTAGAAACCCTTTCATTGAAATAAAAGTTTTCCCGCAACCTGCTTAAGGTTGAGCTAAGCGTGGCGACATTCAATACCGGCTCTTTGCCGGTTTGAGCGTCGCCGGGGTTTGCCCTTGGGCGGGTTCCTAAATGCCGCTGTGTTTTGTTGGTAAATCTGTTACCTGACAGGAATGCGTGGCCCGCTTAGACACGCGCCAGTCGCTCTGTCGAAATCAGATACCGTAGCAAGCGCATTTAAATTTGCCGACGGAATGGCTGCGTAATGCCGTGAAAATTAAAAAATACTGATTCTAATAACCCTCTATTGCGGAGTCTTTCTGTCGAAATGAAAGCCAAAATTGCCACATTTTTCACCTTGGTGCTACTGGTTGTCATCAACCTGGGTATCTGGTCTTACGTCAATAATCCGTTAAAACTGCCATCCTGGAGCGATACCATGATGGGGGTGACCTTTAACCCCAAGGGGCGCGATTTCAATCCTGCCGACGGCGTATTTCCCACCAGAGAACAAATTCAATCCGATCTGGAGTTATTGTCCGGTAAAGCCCATTCGATAAGAACCTACACCGCGCTGGAGGGTATGGAGGTTGTGCCTGAGTTGACAGCCAAGAATGCGATCAATCTGGCGATGGGCTGTTGGGTGGATTTGGTTGATGACGATAGCGCCGAGGACGATCCGCAAAAAAAGTTAGAGAACACGCAGAAACGGCTGGATAAAAATCAGCGCGAAGTCGAAAGCCTAATCAACCTAACCAATCAATATCCAAAAACCATTGTTCGCACGCTGGTGGGTAACGAATCGTTGTTACGGTATAGAAACAAGGTTAGTGGACCTATCGCACAGAAAGTCCGTCAAGAATTTTCCGGTTCGATGAGCGAACAAGATTTGCAGCTGAAAATCGAGGCGGATGTTAAGGCGGAAGTGGCCGGCAAAGCCAACGAACTGATTGAGTACGTTCGCGAAGTAAAAAAACGCACCTGGAAACCGGTTAGTACAGCTGAAACCTGGGATATATGGGTAGCAAACCCGGCCTTGGCGGCGGAAGTCGATTACATAGCTGTGCACATTCTGCCCTATTGGGAAGGTGTGCCGGTCGATTTACCCAAAGGTGCGGAAGGCGATAACGCAGTCGAATATGTGTTCAAGCGTTATTACGAATTGCAGCAGTTGTACCCCAACAAAACCATCGTGATTACCGAGGTGGGTTGGCCATCCGACGGTCCTCCGCAAAAAGCCGCCACTGCTTCGTTGGCGAATCAAGCCAAGTTTTTGCGTGAGTTCCTGAATCGCGCGACTGCCGAAAACATTATTTACTATGTGGTCGAAGCGTTTGACCAGCCGTGGAAGATCAAGCTGGAAGGTACGGCCGGTGCTTACTGGGGCTTATTCAATGCTGATCGTCAGCCTAAGTTCCCGATGGAAGGTGACGTACTGGCCAATCCAACCTGGCGTAACTGGGCTAGTGGCGCTGCAGTACTCAGTATTATCTTGATGGCGGCCTTCTTGTTTACCCGTAAGAGCTTGAAGCTGCCGGGTAAATTTTTCTTCGGTATCGTCGCCAACTTGGCGGCGTCGGTATTGTTTTGGTCGGCATCGATTGCCGCCGCGCAATACCAAACTAGTTTTTCGGTTGTGTTCTGGGCGATTTTGCTGATGATGCAGGCCATGGCCATCTTGGTGTTGCTGACCGAGAGCCTGGAGATTTCCGAAGTCATCTGGCATCGCAAGGGTCGCCGTACCTTCCAGCCGCTGACGCCGCCGGCCGGTTTCCGTTATCCGAAGGTTTCGATCCACTTGCCGATCCACAACGAGCCACCGGAAATGGTGCGCAAGACCCTGAATGCGCTGGCCAAGGTCGACTATCCGAACTACGAAGTATTGGTGATGGATAACAACACCAAGGATCCGACAGTTTGGCAACCGGTGCGTGACGATTGCGACCGCCTTGGCCCGAAATTCCGCTTCTTCCATTTGGATAATTGGCCCGGTTACAAGGCCGGTGCGATCAACTACGCATTGACCAATACCGCTGAAGATGCCGAAATCATCGCGGTCATCGACAGCGACTACATTCTGAACCCCGATTGGCTGAAAGCGATGGTGCCGTATTTCGACCAGGAAAATGTCGGCTTTGTGCAGTCGCCGCAGGATTATCGCGATTCTGGGCAAAGCACGTTCAAGGATATTTGCTACTGGGAGTATGCAGGCTTCTTTAATATCGGCATGGTGCAGCGTAACGAATTCAACGCCATCATTCAGCATGGCACGATGACCATGGTCCGCAAGTCGGCGTTCGACAAAGTCGGTCCGTGGGGCGAATGGTGTATCTGCGAGGATAGCGAATTGGGCTTGCGTTTGTATGAAGCGGGTTACGACTCGGTGTACTGCAAGGAGTCTTTTGGTCGCGGCCTGATGCCGGATACCTTCTCCGGCTATATGACGCAGCGTTTCCGCTGGGTATACGGCGCGATGCAGATCATCAAAAAGCATTGGCGGCATTTTTTGCCCAACAAAAAATCTTCGCTTACTTCGGCACAGCGCTATTACTTTGTGGCGGGTTGGCTGCCTTGGTTTTCCGATGCGTTGGCGCTGCTATTTACCGGTACCAGCTTGATATTGACCGCGCTGATCGTGTCGGATCCTATTCACAGTGAGCTGCCGGTAAACGCCTTCCTTTTGCCGACCATAGGCCTGTTTGCATTCAAAATCTTGCGCGGTTTGTGGTTGTACAAGGCGCGGGTGGCTTGTTCAATGTTGCATGCATTGGGTGCGGCACTGGCCGGGTTATCGCTGACCCATACCGTGGCACGGGGTACCTTGCAAGGTTTGTTTACCTCCGGCAAGCCCTTCATGCGCACGCCAAAATACGAGCAGCAAGGGCCGTTGGTGGCGGGGTTGTTGATCATTTGGCAGGAGTTGTTATTGCTAACCTTGTTGCTTGCCGGCATCCTGGCGATGCGCTCTATCGAGCATTTCGATAACTTGAGCGGCAGGTTGTGGATGGCAGTATTGGCGGTGCAATCCGTACCTTACGTCGCCACGCTGCTGACGATTCTGATCAGCGTTGCGCCTAATTATTTTCCAGGCAAAAAACTCTCCGCCGATGAGTTAGACGCGGACGAATAAATACCGCTTGCTTGGTCTCTGAAAACCCTTGTCGGCTGAAAAGCTGGCAAGGGTTTTTTGTTTAGCGGGCGAGGACCGGTTCCAGTTGCTACCTGAGCTGTTGTCGCTGTTTTGAGTGTCAGCATCAAAACAATGGATATGGCGGCGAATAAAATAAACTGTGTTATATGACTTATTTCTAGTGAGTCATTTGCCGCATAAATGGGTGGTTGTGGTGGCGTATTTGATGATGCGTTGTATTAATTGATTGATAAAAAAGCACAATTGTATTTAGGGTTATAAATTGCTTATATCTACAAATGGCTGTTTTAAAGTGTGTGAGATCACCAGAAACCGTTGGTGTTTTAAATAGCGCTTTTGCCGACAATTAGTCCTTAGCAAGAACAAATCGCATACCTTCGCAATTTTTAAACCTATGAAACACGCAAAAATCAAACTTAGCGCCAAGCCCTATTTAATGGGGGCGATGCTGCTCACTGTGTTGCCGGGAGTCTCGGCGACCGAAGATGGCAAGACAGACAACAAAACTGGTAGCAATCAAACCGCAATATTGCCGGAAATGACGGTTACCGCCGAAAGCGGAAAAGCCGCTACGCAAACGGCTACCGAAAAATACAAATTGCCTGCTGTTACCGAAAGCGTTACCCGCGAGAAGATGGAAGATACCATCAACGTAATGAACACTGAGGATGCCATCAAGTATTTGCCTAATATCCTGGTGCGCAAACGTTATATCGGCGACAAGGAAATGCCGGTGTCTATGCGCACCTCCGGGACCGGTTCTAGTGCGCGCAGCTTGATTTATGCGGACGGCATTTTGCTATCGTCGTTGCTGGGCAATAACAACAGCATGACCGGTTCGCCGCGCTGGAATATGGTCTCACCGTCAGAAATTGAGCGGGTTGATGTGATGTACGGACCGTTTTCCGCAGCCTACGGCGGAAACTCGATAGGCGGTGTCGTTGATATTACGACGCGGATGCCTGAGAAATTCGAGGCTGGCGGCGGCGTGCAGTCTACTTGGCAAGAATACGATGTTTACGGCCATACCGATGTCTACGACTCCCAGCAGTACACGGCCAATCTGGGTAGCCGACACGGCGACTTTTCCTGGCGCTTTGACGTCAGTCATTTGGATGCGCACAGTCAGCCTATATCATTTACGTACTTGCCTACTCCCTGCCCCGCGACTGGTGCGAATGCCTGCCCGAATACTAACGGTATTTCAGGCGCCGTCGGCGATGTCGATAGAAGCGGCTCCCAAAGAATCTTTGCCATAGGCGAAGGCAATATCAGACATACGGTGCAGGATAATTTTAAGTGGAAACTGGCTTACGACATTACGCCCACGCTAAAAGCCTCCTACACATTGGGTTTGTGGCAAAACGACGAAAGCGGGGGCTTCAATAGCTACTTGCGCAGTGCCACTACCGGAGCGCCGGTTAATAGCGGCATAATCAATATGAACGGACGAAACTACAGCCTGGGTTCGACGTTTGCCGAGAACGATTACCAACAGATGCACTGGTCGCACGGTATGGCGCTGAAATCGAACACCGGCGGTATTTTCGATTGGGAATTGACCGGCAGTGTGATCAATTATGGCCAGGATGAGCAACGCGCGCCCACGGTTGCGCCCAATCTTGCGGCTGCGGGTGGTGCGGGAACTCTTACCAGCCTAAACGACACCGGTTGGCACACTGTCGATGCTAAAGGTATATGGCGTCCGGATTCTGCATGGGGACCGCATCATGTCAGCTTTGGATTTCATCATGATCTTTACGAATTAAACAACCAACAATATGTAACCTCCAATTGGATCTACGGTGCACCAGTCCGCTTAAATACCAATTCGCAAGGCAAGACCGAAACCAACGCGGTCTGGATTCAAGACGCATGGACATTTGATCCGGATTGGACGCTGACCTTGGGCGGACGTTTGGAGAACTGGAACGCCTTCGATGGCACTAACACCGGTTCAAACGGCAGAACGATCAATCAGTCTAACCGCAGCGATTTAAGATTTTCGCCAAAAGCCTCGCTGGCCTGGAAGCCGACTGATAGCTGGAAATTTACCAGCTCTATTGCTCAGGCTTACCGTTTCCCAACGGTGACAGAACTGTTCCAGGGTACCAATATCACCGTCAGCGGCACCTCAAATATTGTGAATCCCAATCCAACGCTAAAGCCTGAAGAGGCATTGTCTTCCGAGCTTTCCGCGCAATATTTTCTGAGCGAAGGTTCGTTGCGTTTGAGCTTATTCCACGAAAAAGTCTACGATGCCATCTACAGTCAAACGACTTTCAGTCCGGTCACTAACTCGACATTATCGTATGCGCAGAACATCGACCAGATCAGCACCTACGGATGGGAGTTTTCCGGCGAGCACAGCAATGTCGTTATCGATGGCCTGGACTTGTCGGGTAACGTGACCTGGGCGAATTCGCGCATCGATAAAAATGCAGCTCTGCCTGCGTCTGTCGGCAAGTATCAGCCCCGAGTGCCGGAGTGGCGCGCCAGTGCCACGGCCACATATCATGTGACTAAAGATTTTACGTCCTCCATCAGTGGACGCTATAGCAGTCAACAATATGGGCAAATCGATAACAGCGACGTCAATCCGGATACTTATACCGGCACCGGTAGCGCGTTTTTCGTTGTGGATACCCGTGCCAAATATCAACTGACCAAGCAACTGACGCTTTCAGCAGGTATCGACAATATTACCAACGAAAAATATTGGCTGTTCCACGTGTTTCCGCAGCGCACCTATATCGCAGAATTGAAATTTAACTATTAAGCGGTTATTAAATGTATTCAACCAGGATAGGGTAGAGCTCATCTAATCCTGGTTGTGCGTTAAATGACATAGTTTAATTTTGCCCGGTCAAGCGGGTAAAAATGTTCGTAACTTTCCGGACACTTACTAAAAGACGATGATGAAATTTCAACTCCCTTTGGCAATGGTTGCCTCGTTGATTTTGACTGCATGTGCCAACGAGCCGATCACAAGTAAGCAAGGCGCTGAGGCAGCTAAGCTTGAACAGCATACCGACCAAAAAGCATTGTGCGCTGATCTGCAAACCAGTCCGGCAATTGGATGTTCCGAGACGGTCACCGCGACTTTCGACAATAGCGGTGCGCTGTGGTTGGCTTGGGTGGTCCGTGATCGTATCTATGTGCAATCGTCTACCGATAAAGGTCGGAGCTTTTCCGCACCGGTTGCGGTAAACGCCGAGCCGGAAGCTATTGCTGCGCGCGGTGAATACCGGCCAAAAATCAAACTCGATGCGCAAGGCAATATCTACCTGACCTGGACCCAAAATTTGGAAAAACGCCATACTGGCAACATTCGCTTCAGTCGCTCGACGGACGGCGGCAAGAGTTTTTCCAAGCCGGTGACGGTCAATGACAATCTGGACGTGATCGGCCACCGCTTCGATGCGCTGGCGGTGGGGAAGAATGGCGAGATTTTTGTGGCTTGGCTGGATGCGCGCGACAAGGAAAAAGCCAAGGCCGCTAAGCAAGAGTTTGCAGGTACTGCCGTGTATTACGCCTGGTCGGACAATGGCGGCAAAAGCTTCTATCCCAACAAAACCGTGGCACCGCATAGCTGTGAATGCTGCCGATTGGGTGTGGAAATAGATGCCGACAATTTGCCGGTGGTGCTGTGGCGGCATGTTTATGAAGGCAATATCCGCGATCATGCGCTGGTTAAATTTAAGGATTGGCACACCCCTGGAGCGGTGCAGCGCGTCAGCCAAGAAAACTGGAAAATCGATGCATGTCCGCATCATGGCCCGGCCTTATCAATTGCCGACAATGGGGTTTACCATTCGGTATGGTTCAGCGGAGCCGCTGATAAACAAGGCTTGTTTTACGGCCACTCCAAGGATGGCGGTTTAAGGTATTCGTCGGCCTACCATTTCGGCAATCAAGGCGCCAAACATCCCAACGTGTTTGCCAAGGGCGAGCAGGTAGTAGTGGTGTGGTCGGAATTCGACGGCAGCCATAATCTGTTGCAGTTGATTAAGTCTAATGATGGCGGACTGAGTTGGTCGCAACCCGAAGTCGTCGGTAAAACGGCGGAAAGCGCGGACGATGCTTTTCTGTTGAGCGATGGTGAGAGTGTTTTTCTATCCTGGCAAACCGCGCAGGGTTATCAATTCAAGCCGATTTAGGTTTTAGTGATCCAAAGCCATCCCGCTAGTGGCGTGGGATGGCGGCCTGGATTATAGTTTCAATTTCCAATCAGTTTCAATTCGGCTTCCCGATATTTTTCCGCGCATTTTCTGCTGACTTCTTCCGGCAATTTCGGACCGGGCGCGGTCTTATTCCAATCCAAGGTTTCCAGGTAATCTCGTAGATATTGTTTGTCGAAGCTAGGCGGGCTGATGCCGACTTGATATTGCTCGACCGGCCAAAAGCGCGAGGAATCGGGGGTCAACGCTTCGTCGATTAAGTACAATGCGCCGTCTTCATCCAGGCCAAATTCGAATTTGGTGTCGGCGATGATGATGCCGCGCTCACGGGCGTAATCGGCGGCCGTGGTGTAGAGCCGCAAACTGGCGTCGCGCACTTTGTCGGCCAGTTCCTCTCCCATTAACGCTACCGTATCGGCGAAGCTGATGTTTTCGTCATGGGTGCCCATTTCGGCCTTGCTGGACGGCGTGTAAATCGGCTGCGGCAATTGTTGCGCCTGTTGCAAGCCGGCCGGCAATTCGATACCGCACACCGAGCCGCTGTTTTGATAATCCTTCCAACCCGAGCCAATCAGGTAGCCGCGCACGATAGCTTCCACCGGCAGCGGTTTCAGGCGTTTGACGATGATGGCCCGGCCTTCCACTTGCGCGCGCAATGCCGGATCGGGAATTACATCTTCCAGCGTCAAGTCGTCGTTTAAATGATTGGGAATAATATCGCGCATTTTTTCGAACCAGAAATTACTGACCCTGGTCAACACACGGCCCTTACCGGGAATCGGGTCGGGCATGATCACGTCGAACGCCGACATCCGGTCGGAGGTGACGATCAATAGATGTTTATCGTCGATTTCGTACATGTCGCGGACTTTGCCGCGGCCGAGCAATTTCAAATGCGGCAGGGAAGATTCGTAAAGTGCGGCGGGGGCATTCATAATACGTGTGTGGAGTCAGTGAAAAGTGGCTGCAATTTTATCATTAAACCTGTTGAGGGTAGGAAACGCATGAGTTGGCTGGGCAAGTTGGTGGGTGGAGCGTTTGGATTTATGTTGGGCGGGCCGTTGGGCGCCATTTTCGGCGCATCGGTAGGGCATCAGTTCGATGCCGGACTGGACGGGATGGCCGGCGAGTCATTTAATCCCGGCGACCAGCAGCGCGTGCAAATGGCGTTTTTCACTGCGACGTTCGCGGTGATGGGCCACGTCGCCAAGGTGGATGGCCGGGTTTCCAACGAGGAAATCGGGCTGGCAAAACGGGTGATGGATAATATGGAACTCAGTGCCGAGCTGCGCGAAGCCGCGATTCAACTGTTTCAGCAAGGCAAGCAGACCGATTTTCCATTGGCGGAAGTACTGCGGCAATTTCGCGTGGAATGTCATCGCCGGACTAACCTGGTGCGGATGTTCGTGGAAATCCAGATTCAAGCGGCGTTTGCCGACGGTGTTTACGATGCCAAGGAAGAAAAGCTGTTACTGGATATTTGCGCGCAACTGGGCTTGTCGCGTTTCGAATATCAGATCATCAAAGGCCAAGTACAGGCGCAACATCGTTTTCAGCAGTCGGGTGAACAGTTTCACGCGGCCAAATCCAGCTCGTCAAAACTGGAAGATGCTTATGCGGTGTTAGGCGTCTCCGCGACGGCGGACGATGCTGAAGTGAAAAAAGCCTATCGGCGCCTGATGAGTCAGCACCATCCGGACAAATTGGTGGCCAAGGGGTTACCCGAGGAAATGATGCAGATGGTCAAGCAAAAGACTCAGCAAATCAGGAAAGCTTACGAAACGATACGGGAAACAAGAGGTTTTTAAAAAGAGCCCGCCTGCCACGGAGGCGGCTGACGGGCTTGAAATAAACAGATTAACTGCTTAACAACGAGGGAGGTACAACAAAACTTAAGCGCGAAACGAGTCGCTAAAATCCAGATTGCTGGCGATGGTTGCAGCGCCGAATAGCATGGTGGAGATGATGAACTCGCCAGACATGAAGCCAAACACGCCGGTGGTGAAAAACAGGCCGGTGAGTACGTCTTTATACAGATTGTTCGATTTGTTCATTTTTGCTCCTAGACTGAATACAGTCGATACCAATGAAGACGACTTCAATATAAGCTTTATTTTTTTATTTACAATACCGGCTATAGTGGATTGCTTGTTTCTTTTTTAGAAACAATATTGAAATAAAGTTGTCATCTAGGCTTGCTATAAGCTGTTTTAATCGAGGAATGCGCTAAGCTCGGACAGATTGCTCTTGGGGAGTTTGACGGTCAGTCTTACCGAATCGGAAAAATCCTGACCGATAATGCTGCCGTCCAGTTTTTTTAACTGGTATTCCAGCGCTTGTAGTCGGTGGTAATCCAGATTCAATGTCAGCTCGGCGAATTCAATGTATTCGACAATGTCGGCAGCTTCTATGACTTGCTTGGCGACATTGCCGTAGGCGCGGGTCAAGCCGCCCGCGCCCAGCTTCACCCCACCAAAATAGCGAATCACCGCCACCACCAGATTGATTAATTGCTTGCCTTCCAGATGCTGAAAGATCGGCTTACCGGCGGTGCCGCTGGGTTCGCCGGCATCGTGAAAACGGCAGATCAGACCGTCCGGCGATTGGATGCGATAAGCGTAAACGATATGGCTGGCGTCGGGGAAGCGTTGATGCAAATCCTTTAATAACAACAAAGCTTCGCGCTCGGTCTGGCAGGGGCTGATGATGCCGATGAAGCGGGATTTCTTGATGATCTCCTCGACTTCACAAGTCTTGACGACGACACGCACCTTACAATAGCCCGGTAATTGCCGGATACTGGCTCAATAGATGCTCGCGAAACGCTTCGATTTGCGCTTCGTCGTTACGCCGTTCGCGCGGAATGTTGACCGGAATATCGCTGATGATCCGCATCGGCGGCGGCGATAGAAAAATCAGGCGGTCTGCCAGCGCAATCGCCTCGCGCAGGTCGTGGCTGACGAACAGTACCGTATGCGGCCGTTGTTGCCATAGCGAATACAGCAGATTTCTCACCTGCCGGGCGCTAGGCGCATCCAGCGAGACGAAGGGTTCGTCCATCAGCAGAATGTCCGGATTAATGGCGAAGGCGCGGATGATGGCGACTCGCCGCTGCATGCCCAGCGACAAACGTTCCGGATAAACCTGCTGCACGTCGCTCAGTTGCATGTCTGCCAATAACGAATCGATCAAGGCGGCGGGCGGCGTTTCCTCAAATACCACTTCGATATTCTGCCGTACGGTATACCAGGGCAGTAATCTGGGGTTCTGAAACACATAACCAATTCTGGCAGTTGTAGCTTGGCGGCCTATTTGAATTTGGCCCTGATAGTGACTATCTAGTCCGGCAATCATATTCAACAACGTGGTTTTACCGCAGCCGGATGGGCCGAGCAGGCAGACGAATTCGTTGCGGCCCACGCCGAGTTGTAAGTCGGCAATCGCTTGGTGTTGGCGGTCGTCGGCATGCCCAGAGCGATAAGTTTTATCCTGGATGCTGATGGTAATATCGTTCACCGCCGCCACCGTAAGGCCTTGCGGTCCAGCGGCCGCAGCAACAGCCATTCGATCATTTGGATGACCGCGACAAAGGCAAAGGTATAAGCCAGCAGGCTGGCGACATCGAACAATTGAAAAAACAGATGCAGTTGATAGCCCATCCCGTTGCTGCGGCCTAGCAGTTCCACCACTAAAATGATTTTCCAGATCAGCGCCAGACCGGAGCGCGTGGCCGCCATCACGAACGGATGCAATTGCGGCCAGATCACATGCGCCAAGGTTTTTCTGCGGTCGAAACGGTAGCTTGCAGCCATTTCCAATAAATCCTTGTCCAGTGCCCGCGTGCCTTCACGGATGGTGACAATCACATTCGGCAGTTTATTGATGACCACGGCCAGAATCGCCGCCGATTCGGCCAATCCGAACCAGACGTAGCAAAGGATGATGGTGACCAGCGCCGGAATGTTCAGGAAGATTACCAACCAGTGATCGAAGAACGCATCCAGGGTTTTGTTGTTACCCAGCGTCACCCCTATCGCGCAGCCCAATACCATCGCAATCGAGAAGCTGACCAGCAGCCGCAGCAGCGTAACCCCTAAATGGTAGGGTAGTTCGCCGGATTGAGTTGCTTGCCAAAATACCTGGGCGACCTGGAGCGGATAGGGTAATGTTGGACTGTGGACCAAGCCAGCCGCCAGCTGCCAGATGCCTAGCAGCGCTAACAGCGATAGCAGTGTGACGGCAGACTGGTTAAGTTTAAAAGTGCCCGTCAACATTAGTCAGCCGACCAGAACGTCCCCGCTTGTATTTGCGCCGATTGGCCGGTCAGCTTGTTATTGCTGAGTTGATGCAGCATGGCGTAGATTTTTGCGGCGGCGCTTTGCTGAGTGGCGCCCCATTGTTCAACGCGGCCTTGGCAGTAACGCTCCCGGAGTTTTTGTTGTTCTTTCGGACTGGCCGCGTCGGTGAGCGGCAAAATTTTCTGCCATTCCGCATCGGAACTGCACAGGGTGTCGTGAGCTTGCTTGCCGAGACTCAAGAATTGTTTGAACGCCGCTTTATGTTGATCGGCCCAGTCCTGTTTGAACACATAGCCGATGCTGGGCACTGTTTCGTTGATGCCGAGTTGGCGGATGATTTCCTCGCCGCTCAACAGCGCCCGATAGCCTTGCGCTTCCAAATGCGCGGCAAATTGCCAGAAGGTCAGCAAGGCATCGACGCGCTTTTCGAGTAGTTGCTGGCTCAGTAATGGTGGCGCGCCGTAGATTTTTTCCACGCCGGTATTCAGGTCCACATGCTGTTGCTGTCCCAACGCTTGTAACAGCAGCCAGTTCTTATCCAGCTCGCCACCGGCTATGCCCAGTTTTTTACCTTTTAAATCGGCCAGTGACTTGATCGGGCTATCGGCCGGTACCAGCAATACGCCGGAAGTGTCGGAAAAAGGGTAAAAACTCAAATTGGTGCCGGTGCTGCGCATGCTGGACGTCCAGATCCAGTCGGAGACGATCACATCGACTGAGCCAGCTTGTAGCGCAACCTTACCGGCTTGCTGATTGGCAACCGCGATGTTTTCCACGTTGAATTTTGCATTGTCCAGTAGTCCTTGGTTGCGCATCGCCGCTAGCTCCCAGTTTAAGGTGCCGGCGGCCATAGCGCCTATGCGGATAGTGGGTTTTTCATCGGCGTTGGCAAATTGCGGCAATAAAGCGGCAATGGCAAACAGGCAAGTTTTTATATTCATCTGCAAAGTCCCTAGTCGGATGGTTAACGCAACGATTTTAACGCAGCCGCCCCCAATACGAGAATGTTTGTCGGATTTGTTTGGAGCGGAATGCGTTGTCCAAGGTTTAAGGGCAAACCGTTTGACCGATATTCCCAAAAGCCCGAGCCCACTAGACCACACGAGTAACCAGGGGTTCCGGCATGGCGGGGTAGGGAGGAATTCACGGCCTAGGTTAAAAAAGCTGATTAGCAAGCTGCGCTACCGCCGCAAAATCACCCTTTCGGCAAGGCATGCGGATAGCGCTGGGCTTACCGATTCGGGAATATTAAAAGCTGTGGCGTAGACATTTCCCGTGGCTTAACAGCCTAGGATGCAGTGGGAAGTAATCTGTCTTCTCGCTCAAATCTGGCGGCGGCCACCGGCCGGCCGGTGTAATAGCCTTGGTAGGATAGGCAGCCTTTATCACGTAAGAAGATCATTTGTTCCTGGTTTTCCACGCCCTCGGCAATCACGTGTAAACCTAAGTTTTTAGCCATATTGATAATGGTCTCCACAATTACCGCGTCGTTGGGGTCGCTGGCGATGTCGCGGACGAAACTCTGATCGATCTTTAATTGGCTGATGGGCAATTTTTTTAAATAAGACAGTGAGGAATAGCCGATACCGAAATCGTCGATGGAGGTTTTTACGCCCAGGGTTTGCAAATCGCGCATTTTTTCCACGGTGTCGTCTATGTCGCTGATCACGCAGCCTTCGGTCAGTTCGATGACCAGACGCTCAGCCGGCAGTTCGGCGTCGATCAAAATGCGTTTTACTTGGTCGACAAAATCGGCCTGGCGGAATTGCCGGGAACTGACGTTGACCGCCACATGATGAATAGGCAGGTTCTGCGCGTCCCACACCTTGATTTGCCGGCAGGCCTCGCGCATGACCCATTCGCCTATCGGCAAAATCAGCTGGGTATCTTCGGCAATGGGGATAAATTCCGCCGGGGAGATCATGCCCTTTTCCGGATGCTGCCAGCGGATTAGCGCTTCGGCGCTGATTACTTTGCCGAGGTGATCGACCTGCGCCTGATAGTGCAGTAAAAACTGCCGCTGTTTCAGCGCCTGACGAATCTCTTTTTCCAAGGTTAAACGGCGGTCGGCCGTTTCCTGCATCGACGGACGGTAAAAACTGATGCCGTTACGGCCGCTTTCCTTGGCCCGGTACATCGCAGTATCCGCCTGTTGGATGACCGCTTCAGGCTGTTCGGCCACCTCGGGAAACAGGGTCACGCCTATGCTGGTGGAAAAGTGATGTTCGCTGCCCTGAACCGTGAAAGGTTGATTGATGGTGTGCAGGATTTTTTCCGCCAGCATCGCCGCGTGACTGGTCGCTTGCGACAGTTGCGAGTAGCGGCCAGGCACCATCACGATAAATTCGTCGCCACCCAGCCGGCAAGCGGTGTCTTCGTCGCGGATAATCGATTTGAGGCGTTGGGCAACCTGGATCAGCAATTCGTCGCCTACTTGATGGCCGCGCGAATCGTTAAGGGTTTTGAAGTGGTCCAAATCCAGAAAAAACAGCGAACCGTAATAACTTTGGCGTTTGGCGGCAGCGATCTCCTGTTTCAGGCGGTCCAGCAGCAAACGTCGGTTCGGCAAGCCGGTCAGCGGGTCGTAAAATGCCAGTTCATGGATTTCCCGCTCGGCGGCTTTTTTCTCGCTGATGTCGGAAAAAATCGCCACATAATTGAGCAGGCGATCCTGTTCGTCCCTCACGCCGGTCACCGTCAGCCATTCCGGAAACACGTCGCCGTTTTTGCGCCGATTAAAAATTTCCCCCTGCCATTGGTTATCCTTGGCTAAGGCTTGGGTCAAAGTTTGAATAAATCCGGGAGCTTGATGGGTCGACGACAGAAAATCCGGTTGCCGGCCAATCACTTCTTCCGCGCTATAACCGGTGATTTTGTTAAAAGCATTGTTGACGCGCAAAATTGCCCCATTGGCATCGGTGACGATAATGGCCTCGTGCGACTGGAATGTAGTTGCGGCGATGCGGAGTTCGTTTTCCTGCTGTTTACGGCGTTCGATCTCGGTATTCAGCGCTTGGTTGCTACGCAGCAAATCGCGGGTTTTTAGGGCCACTAAATCTTCGATGCGGGCGGTGCGTCCGCTCATCAGCATTAAACCGAAGCTGGTCAGGCCGCAGAGCAAAAAGCTCCCGGACAGCAGCCACCAAACCGTCCAGGGATTTTGTTGCGTATAAAACTCCGGCAGCGGTTTATATTCAAGCGTCCAATTCCGGTCGGCGACCGCCAGCGATTGCCGCTTGCTTGGAAGTAAATAATGCGTTTTCGATTCAATGCCTTCGGGAGTGCTGCGGTATAACAGCTGGTCTTGATCATAGATCGCTACCGACAAACGTGTGCTTTGTAAGCGTCCGGACAGTTCCTGAATCTCGTTGCTTAACTTAAAAACATTCGAGACCAATCCGACAAAAAACTGTTGACGCTGGGCGCTGGTGTTTAGCGATTTTCCTTTGAGATAAATCGGGGAGTAGATGGCGAAGCAGGGCTGTTTGTCGTCGCAGACCATGCCGTCCGTCACCACCGTTTCGCCGGAATTAATCGCTTTTTGGATTGCCGATGATAGTTGTGGGTTGCTGGCAACGTCGAAACCAATGTTTTGCTGGTTGCCGAAGGCGTAAGCAATGGGTAAATAAACATTCCGCTTACCAGCCGGTATCAATTGCTGATTGCGGTTGTGCTCGTGAATGGTGGTTTCTGTCTGTTGTTCGAATGCGCTACGGTCTTCGGCATTGACTCTGGGTATCCATTCCAGTGCCTCCAGCTCGGGATGTTTGCTGAAAATGGTATGGGCAAATAGCCTGAACTCGTTGGGATTGACCGATTCCGAGCTGTCGAACAAGGCTTTCAATAACTGATTATTCAGAATATCGTCGCTGAAATGTTCCTGGAGGTTGGTATGGGTCAGATTAATCTGGTTGTCGAATAGCCCATTGAGGCGTTGATTTTCCAGATTGCGGCTGTAGACGAAGGCGATGACCACCAACAATAGCGAAATCGATAACGGATAGGCCACGAATTTTTGCCGTTGCCGCCAGATATGCCGCGGGGTACCGATAAACAACAGCAGCAGGGGCGCGAAGATCACCGTACCTATTGCATCGCCTATCCACCAGGTACACCAGTTCAGGCCGATTTCTTCCGCATCGATGGTGTCGAAAATGTACAGAAAACTGGTGCCGACGCTAGCCGATATTAAGCAACTGGCAATTGCCAGCAAGAAAAACCAGACGACATGCCGATCTTCCATCAACGGATTGTGTCTGCCAATCCAGCGGTTGATCAGGGACGCTCCGAGTAAGGGCTGGGCGATGGCGCCGACGCTGGCGGCGGCGCCTACCCAAATCGGTGTAAACCAATCTTCCGGGGTGGCCAGATCGCCAAAAGCGTAAATTTGCGTGCCCAAGCTGCCGATGATCAGACCCGGCAATAATTTGGGGCCATAACCAAGCAGCGCGGCCAGAGCGATACCCGCTGACGGCCAGATTGGGCTGGCATGGCTGGGCTGCATCGCCAGCATATGCCCAAGATAGCCGCCGATAAAATAGGCCAGGGCCAAGGCGCTGTTCAGCAGAAAAAATCTAAAAGCTGTCGGCATGATTAAACAGGCGGACTCTGATTCTCACCGAGGCTGGGCGAAGCAGTCGCTTTAGTGAGTTGCGGGCAACAGAACGCCATTCTCGACATCCATGCTAAATGCTTTGCCAAAGCCGGCGACATATTGGCCGCGCAAAGGCGTCAGTGCCAGTAAATGAAAATCCGCTAGGGAGCGTAAAACCGCGACTGTTTCGCCGAACCGCTGTTGCAGCTTATCTAACAACTGGGTATATGCTGCGTGGGTTTTGGCGATTTCACCAACCTCACATTCGATTACCAAACGGCGTCTGGCAAACGGATTGACCGCTTCGGCCTCGGGTTCGATAAACATGATGGATGCTTGACGTTGGCGCAGCATATTGCCGGTATGCCGGGCCAATTGGCTGACGTAGATGTAATAAGTATTTTGGTATTCCAGAAATGGCGCATAACTGACTTCGGCTGTCCCTAGCTCGGAACTGCTAGCGATTATCAGGCTTTGGCTATTGGCAATTAAAGTCCGGTAATCGGCGGCTAGTGGTTCGGAACTCATGGTGTTTTTGCAGATGTCAGTTGCGCGTGGCGGAAGCAATCGACGGTGTGGTCGTTGACCATGCCCACCGCCTGCATATAAGCATAGCAGATGGTTTTGCCGACGAATTTAAAGCCGCGTTTTTGCAGGTCTTTGCACATGCTGGCCGATTCCGGGGAATAGGCCGGTATTTGACTATGGCTCAGCCAACTATTTTGCCGGGTTTCGCCATCCACAAAGCGCCAAATGTACTGATCAAAACCGCCGAATTCCTGTTGTACCCTTAAAAAAGCCTGGGCGTTGCTTACCGCGGATTCAATTTTCAGGCGGTTCTTGACGATGCCGGGATTTTGCAGCAATGACGCCAGTTTTTTGTGATCGTAAGCGGCGACCTTAAGCGGATCAAAATGATCGAAAGCAGAGCGGTAAGCCTCGCGTTTATCGAGAATGGTTCGCCAACTGAGGCCGGCTTGTGCGCCTTCCAGCACCAGAAACTCGAACAGCTTTTGCTCGTCGTGCAGCGGTACGCCCCATTCGTGATCGTGATAATGTTCTTCGTTGGTGCTATTCAGCGCCCACACGCATTTGCCTGACATCAGTCTTTTTTCATCAGGTTTTTCAAATCGGCGAAAGGATTGAAGGTGGCGGCAGGCGCTTTGCCTTCCGAGGTGGCTTTGCCGCCGTAACGCACGTGCTCTTCAAAACGTTGATGTTCGTTGTCGTGGCAATACAGGCACAGCAACTCCCAATTGCTGCCGTCGGGCGGATTGTGGTCGTGATCGTGATTGATGTGGTGGACCGTCAATTCGCGCAGGTTTTTATGATCGAATTCCCTTGAGCAGCGTCCGCAAATCCAGGGATAGAGTTTTAAGGCTTGCTCGCGGTAGCCTTTTTCCCGCTCTTCCTTGTAGCGCCGGGCTTCGGCGACGATGTGATAGGCTTTGTTATCCGACATGAGGTCCTCCGTTTGTCAGCCGCCGGTGGCGTTCATGTGCCGCAAAATAACCGGCTGTTCGTGAATATTGAATTCGTGTTTTTCCGGTTTGATTTGCATGGCCTCGACGATGGCTTGTTTCAACATCGCTTTGTCGCCGGGGTGGTCTCTCACAACCTGTTTCAGATCCACCGAATGTTCGTTGCCCAAGCAGAGCAATAAACGGCCCTCGGCGGTCAGGCGCACCCTGTTGCAACTACCGCAGAAATTGGCGCTGTGCGGCGAGATAAAACCCACTTTGCTTTTACTGCCGGCTATCCGGTAATAAGCCGAAGGTCCGCCGGTCGAGTCGGTTACAGCTTCCAGGGTAAAGCGTTGTTGCAAATCTTGCCGGATCAAATCGCTGGGATAAAACGCGGCGCCGCGGTGATGGTTGTCCACCGCACCCAGCGGCATTTCCTCGATAAAACTGATGTCTATGCCACGCTCGACGGCAAATTGCACCAGATCGCAGACTTCCTGGTGGTTGCGGTTTTTTAGTATCACCGCGTTGAGTTTGATGCGCTGAAAGCCGGCTGTTCGGGCTTTTTCTATGCCTTTCAGCACTTGCTGCAAATCGCCGGTTCGGGTTAGCTCCCTGAATTTGACCGGGTCCAAAGTATCCAGGCTGATGTTGATGCGCTTCACGCCGGCGGCTTTCAAGTCATCGGCCATTTCGGCCAGATGCGAGCCGTTGCTGGTCAATACCAGTTCATTCAAACCCGGCACCCGCCCCAAGTCTTGCATTAAGCCTAACGCACCTTTACGCACTAGCGGTTCGCCGCCGGTAATCCTGATTTTGCCGACACCTAGTTCGACGAAGGTTTCGCAGATAAAGCGGATTTCCTCTAGGCTAAGAATATGGCTGCGCGGCAGAAACGTCATGTCCTCGGCCATACAGTAAACGCAGCGAAAATCGCAGCGGTCGGTGATTGATACCCGCAGGTAGTTGACCACTCTGCCAAAGCGGTCTATCAGTTGCAACGGTTTGCTAGGCGCCATTACATTCGAACAGAAAAAATAAAGGAAGAAAATAGTAACACAGCACCGCGCTGTGTTATTACCGCTTGCTAAAAGATCGGCGTTGAGCGGGTAAGTTCCTCTGACGGTTTTTTGCCTGACTATTGCTTGCCCAAGCGCCGCAGCAAAGCCAATACCGCCGCTTCTATCTGCGGCAAGGCCTCGCTCGGATGGACGTCTTCTATATCGTCTACCTGCCAGTATTCCACGCGATCCACCCAGTTTGGGAAGCGGCTATGCAGCAAGGGTTGATGCTCTGTTTGCTTCAAGGCGATGATGTGGCGGGCTGTGGCCAAGTCCTGCTCGGTCAGGGCAATGGGCGCGCGGACGGGCTCGATGGGAATCTCCCGCAATGCCAAGCCATGCCGGGTATGCGGCGAAAGCGGCCCGGCATCGTCCTTAAGTAACTCGATAGCCAGCCCACGCGAAAACGCCCGCCACGGCAGCGCGTAATCCGGCGCGTGATGATTAAACAAATACTCGGCAAACCGGCTGCGGTAGTAGTTACCGGTGCAGAGGAATAGGACTTGAGAATGGGTGTTTGTCATAAAACTCCTTTCGGCTAGGTTGCTTACACGAGAACAGGCAGTAAAGAATTTGTTTGAGCTATTATAATGATGATACCGTATGTGGTATGCATGAAATTATACTGGATACCAATGTTCTGTTCGCCGGATTGTATTCCGCTAACGGCGCATCCTTTAAATTGCTGGAGCTTTTAGCCGGTGGGCAGTTGCAAACAGCCATATCGACACCGCTTTTGTTCGAGTATGAGGATGTTTTGAAACGCAACCGTTCCATGCTGCAACTGACCGATGCTGAAATAGACATAGTGCTGGATAACCTGTGTGGATTTAGTCGTCATCAAAAGGTGTATTTTTTATGGCGACCTTATTTGCCGGACCCGAAAGACGATTTAGTCTTGGAGTTGGCCGTTGCTGCCCGAGTAAACACCATTGTTACCCATAATTTAAAAGATTTTGCCCGTATCGAAAAATTCGGCGTCGAAGCCATCACGCCAAAAACCTTGCTGGAGCGTTTACCATGAGTGCACTAAGTCTGAGATTGCCGGACTCCATACACCGCCATATCAAGGAGCTGGCGAGTAAGGAAGGCGTATCGATCAATCAATTCATTGCCAGCGCCGTTGCCGAAAAAGTCTCGGCTATCGCCACCGAAGACTACCTGCAGGCCCGTGCCGAACGAGCCGACAAAGCCGCTTTTCAGGCTGTTTTGGCGAAGGTGCCAAAACGTGAGCCTTTGGCTGGGGATGAGTTTTAGCGTTGGCGGGCAGCATAGGCAGATATAGCTGTTTCTGTAGAAAATACTACGAGCTGGGGCTGATTTAACCCAACAATTCCGAGAGTCTTTGCCCTTTATGAAGCAATTTCTAAATACGACCGTCAAGGCAGTCTTCGACGGCTATCCTCCGGAAATTCGCCGGAAAATGCTGGTGCTTCGCGAAGCGATCTTTGCTGTGGCGGCTAGCGAGGGTGTCGGACAGCTTGAGGAAACTTTAAAGTGGGGCGAGCCTGCTTACATGACCGCCGAAACCGGATGTGGCAGTACGATCAGAATGGCATGGAAGAAAGAGAAACCTAACCCATATGCCATGTATTTCATCTGTACGACGAATTTGGTTGAAACCTTTCGGACGCTTTTTCCGCATCAGTTTAAATACGAAGGCAATCGGGCGATTGTCTTTCAAGAAACCGAAGACGTCGACATGGATAGCCTGTCAATTTGTATCGCTATGGCCTTGACCTATCATCGGAACAAGCGACGAAAGCAACCTTAGGTACGGAGCCGGCTTCAGGTTTCTTCGCCAAGAGTATTTCACCTTGCCGTTAGCGAAGGTAGGTGTTGCCTTAGAAATCCACCAATCCGCGCCTCCAGCCAATACGCCGGCCTGAACAATCCTCCACTCACAAATCCCACATGCCCGCCGCCGGCGCACACTTCCAGTTGCACCTGATCGGATAATTCCGCGGCGGTCGGCAATACTCGTTCGGTCATGAACGGATCGTCCTTAGCTTGCAAAATCAAAGTTGGGATACGGATATGCTTCAGAAATTGCCGGGAACTGCTGCGGTGGTAGTAATCGTGGGCGTCTTTAAAACCGTGCAGGCCGGCCACGACTTTGTCGTCGTATTGCCAGAACGATTTGATGCCGGAAAGATCGCCTAATTCTGCGATCCGTTCGGCTTGTTCGTGTTGGCCGATGCCTTGCAAATGCTTGAGCTTGACGCGCATGTACTGTTTCAACTCGCGCAGTAGATAGTCGCGATAGAGTTTTGAGAAACCACGATCAAGCTTGTCGGCGCATTCGTTTAACAACAACGGCACGGATACCGCCACTGCCGCCGATAACCCAATCTTATCGCCTTGTTCACCCAGCCATTTTAATAACACGTTGCCGCCCAGGGAAAAACCTATCGCCGCCATAGCCCGGTCCAGAAAACGCTGGCGTAAGGTTTGGTAAAAAAACTCGATATCCTCGGTTTCGCCGGAGTGATAGCAGCGCGCCAGCCGGTTCATTTCCCCGCTGCACCCGCGAAAATTCAGCGCCACGCTGGCAAAGCCGGCTGCCAGCAAACTGTGTTGCAAGCCCTGGATATAACCGGAACGGCTGCTGCCGGCCAGACCATGCAACAGAATCACCAGCGGTCGGTCGCCGTTATCCACCCAATCGATGTCCAGAAAGTCGCCGTCAGGCGTGTCCAACCGTTCGCGGCGGATGCCGGCCGGTGGCGAGATACTCCGCAATAACGCCGGGTAGATCGTCTGCAAATGCGGGCTATTCAGCCACCAGGCCGGGCGGAAGGCGTTGTGCATGGTTGTGGACCTGCTTTATAGTAGTGGTTGGGCGATGGTTTGAAAGAGGAATATACCTTTTGTACCGCCAAACGCCAGCGCGCCTTTGCGGCGGATGTATAGCTCTTATCCGTCGGAGATTTTCCAAATTATTTCCAACCCAGTTTCCCTGTTCTTGATGAGTCGGCCCATTCCTATTGCCAAATCGCTGGCTAAAGCGGTCCCGCCTAGCCGGGCAAAAGCAGGTGCGGGGCGTAAGCCGGGTAAACCGCGCCGCAAAGCCAAATCTCTGCGCAAACCAAAGTGGTGGTTGATGGTTGTGGAAGGCTTGGCGCTGATGATCGCCGCAGTATTGGCGACGATGTTTGTACTCGGTTACTCGGCCAGTTGGCTATCCGGCCCCGGTTTTTTTACCAGTTTGCTGCCGTTCGCAATTGGCGTGGTGATCTTGATGTTGGCGGCGGCGGCGCTGTTGCTGGCTTGGTCGCGCTTGCGCGGCTGGCTGCATGGCCGATTGGATTATTTACCCGCCGCCTTGGCCGTGGTGCTGGCCGCTTCGATCGGTTGGTTTGTGATGCACGGTGGCTACACCCAAGTTTTTACGCATTTTCGCACCTTGGTCGGCGGCAAGCAGGAGGCTGAAAAAGTCACCCTGGCGCATCAAGTCTACGCGGCTTATCGGCGCCACGGCATAGGCGGGTTGCAAAAAATGATGATGCGCGCCGATGCCTTCAATCCGGCAATCGAGGATGCGGCCAAGGCTTTTGATGTCGATGTCAATTTGCTGCAAGGCATCGCCGCGACTGAGTCCTCGTTTATGCCACGCGACAGTTTTGATGGCGGCAAAGGCTTGTTTCAGATTACCGCCGTGCCCAAAGCCATTACCCGCGAGGCCGCCGACGAGCTGGATGTGGAGGAGTTGCAAGTCAACGATCCCAGGCATAACGCCTTTGTCGCCGCCGCTACCTTTAAACATTATCTGCAAGAAATGAACGGCGATTTGTTTTTAGGCCTGCTGGCTTACAACATCGGGCCGCGCAACGGCGGCTTGCGTTTTATCATGCAGCAATACGGCGCTACCGATTTTGTGACCATGCAACCCTACCTGCAAACCCTGCCGCGTGACTACCCGATCCGGGTATTGTCTTATGCCTTGGCTTTCAAGCTATATCAGAAGGACGGCAAGCTGCTGGCCTATGAAGAAGGCGATAACGCCATGCGGATTCAGCAGATGGGGATACCGGGGTTGTAGATTCGCTGCCTGGTTTTGGTCCCTACTGGGTAGCCCTTACAGTCAGGAAAATTTAACGATAATATCTTGCTGAATATGGCGCACCCGGTGATGGAGTTTGTCCGATTTAACCGGGATATGTCGCAATGGATCATGCTGGCGCATGACAAATTCCCGAATCGCCTCATCGTTCCAGCTCTGATGGTTGTCATGCACCATACGCAGTACAGCATTCAATTTATTGGCGGTGTAAATCACATCGTCTTCGTTATCGTCATAATCCGAGTGTATCAAATCTTTTATGGCGTACTTAACTTGAGCAAGGGCATTATTGGCATCGAATGATGTGGCCTGTCTCATGATTATTTCTCCGGTTTTCAGTTTGTGTTGGCGGCTACTATCTCCTCAGGTCCTTAAATTAAACTTAATAAATGACGATTGAGCGACATGCTGCCTACAGCATCGAGAAAATAGTCGATGGCAGGGATTGACATAGCGCTGTTGCAGCAAAAACCGCGTTATTGCTGCAACAGCGCTTCAAGAAAAGCTTGTGATACGAGTTGGTGTTTGGATTGGTGTGAAAGGGTCTAATAAATCCGGATATCTCGAAAGGCAGAATTTATACCGCCAGTAGAGGTAACGATGAGTAACGACAAAAACGCAAGCGCGCCAAATACAAGCTGGCATTCAAACAAGATGCAACCAGGCGGGTTCTTGAAAAAGGTTACAGCCAACAGCAAGCAGCCGGTCATCTGGGTATATCATTAAGTGCACTCCCCGCTCGAATTCGAGCGGGCATTTTTTAGAAACGCTGTCTAAACAGGTGTCCGGCTTTTGTTGGTCATTACAACCAGTATTGGCCTCACCATGAATCACAAGTACAGTGGTTAAATCAGATATCTTTACCAACCTTCACGTCTTTGAAACTTTCCGGATCAGTTTTTTCAGTGAGTTGGAATACCCCTTCGCCAACGTGTCTGCGCATTTGAACTTCTATCATCAAGGTTTGATTGGGTTCAATATAGCTTTTCAGCGCGTCGAAAGTGCCCTTATATTCCGCGGCTGTGTAATAAGCAAAACCCGACTGCGGTCTCACGACGATTTTGATGCCAAATTCGCCTTTACTCGGATCTTTATTAAGACCTTTATTCAAAATATCATAATCGACATAATAGGTTAATTTACCCGGATTATTACTATTACGCTGCCTATCAACGAAGAATCCCTCGGGCAGGTGATTTTCGTCATAGTTGGGGCCGCCGGTAAATAACACATCGTAGTCCGATAGGTTATTACCGCGATCATCAATCAAGCGGAATACCAGCATGCAATATCTGCCGGTCTTGAACGTGCGTTCGACTAAAAATAGTTCTTTTATCTTTTCGATGCGTTCGTCTTTTTGAGTTTGTGCTGTGAGTTTGTCGAAATCCTTCACCGCCGCCGCATAGCTTGCCGAATCTTGAACGGCCAAACACTTTAAAATCGCGTCGACAGTGGGGTGAGTCTGTGCGCTATCGGTCGCTTTTACGCTGCGTAATATGCCTATCTTGTCGCCGGAATGCGAGCGTCCTGGCAAGATTCCCAATGCTGTTTTTGCCGGGCGGCTCTGTTTATCCACCACCAAACCGCCGTCGGTCTGAGCCAGACGAAGGAATCCGTAATTCATGTTGGCGGCCGTTACTCTCACCACGCCATCAGAGCCGGCCTCACCGGTGTAAGAATTGAGATTGTCGTAAAAGGAGCGGTCGATACGCTGCCCCGTCAAGGTAAAAACATATAGCCCATCGGCGGTGCAGTCGTATTCCAGCCATTGTCGGTTTAAGGCCCAGCTTTGGTCACTGCCGAGTTCCAACCAGTCTAAGACACCAATACCCGGCTCGACACCTTCGGTAAAAAACTTCATTCTGGCCAGTTTGCCTTTGCCAAGTTGCGCCAGCGCCGAACCGTGGTTAGCCGGTGCCAGCATGATCAAGTGGCTCATCGGGCATTGTGGGAATTTGTGTTCGTAATACTGGCTCAGCCAATCCCTGACCACCGGACCGCCGGTCGAATGCGTGATGCAAACGAATTTCTCCCCTGGTTTTAGCCTCGATAACACTTCAGTATTGACCGCATGCTGCATACCGCGGGCAATGTCGTCGATTTTAACTTCGTCGGCGAAACTGACATATTTGGCCAACCTCAAGTGTTGCACTTGAATATTCAACTGTCCAGCGACCGAGGATTGCAAGGCCAGCGGCAAGCCACCGTAAGTATCGGTATTGGTGACGCTCCAGCCATGTACAAAAACGATTAACATAAATTGCTCCTTTTATTATTTGATGGCGCTTGAATTATTACTGTTCTATCCTGCATTACTCGGCGGTGGGAGTTTATTGGTCTAATAACAGGCCATTATTTGCTGCATTATTGCTCCCCGGTGAAAACTATCGCCTTTACAATCAACGGCTTTTTTTGCGGGGCTTGCTTAGCGGTCTGGCTTGAGGTGGTTGATCCGGCGTTTTTTCTTTAATGACCGGAGCCGGCAGCAACAGGTCATCAGGATTGACGGCATGGTCATTATCGGCAACCTTGCCGCAATCGACATAGCGGCTTGAAGTATTGTCGACATAAACTTGCAAGCTGTTATTGGCGGCATAGCTTTCCTGATCCGAACAGCTTGCCGACTGAGTAGGGCCTACAACAACCAAGGTGCCGGGCTTGAGTTTGCATTTGGTGACCCAACGCAATTCGTTCCACTTTTTACAAATGGCGTTTTGCGCCCGATAGTGGTCGACGTTACCCGACGGCCGCTCGGCGGACCACCAGGCTCCGATGCGGTTGCTGCCACCGTATTCGTTGATGCCTTTATCGGCACCATCCCATAAGCGGTACACCTCAATGTCTTCCTTGAGCTTCAGTAATACACCGGAGGAAATCCCGCCTTGGCCTTCTTTCATAATGGCATGGGATAGGATGTCCTGCTTACAATCCTTCTTGCAGGAGGCAATAACTTCTACCTTCCCCATCATCGCCGCGGGAAGAAATAACGGCTGTTGTTGCTCGCAATTACAAGCCACGAGCAAAGCCATACCCAAAAACCAAGTAATCGAGCGATACGATTTCGAAAATGTCTGACGCATTGACTTTGCCTTTTTTGGAGTTTAATTGCTTTCGGCGAGAAGTATCTTATTTAGACTCTATTAAGCTGAAGCCCGGCCTTTTGTATTTGCGGAAACCTTCTTTGGCGCAGAACAATCAGCTTTTCTTTGTAACCTCACCCGTTATGGTCGTTTCTGCTTTGCCGATTAAAGCCGGTAATACCCGTTCGCTAAAGCCGGCGGCAAAGGCCAGAAAAAACCGTAGCGCCGGGGTATTGACTAACTCCTGGCCTAAAATCAGGTGTCCGTCGATGGCAAGCGAAGTCAGCGCTCCGGCGGTGGCGCCGAGAATGGCGCGCGATAAGGCTTCCGTGAACAAACCCAATTGCCCTGATCGCGGATCAAGCCCTATCTGTTGGGTCCTGGAAATCGCCGACACCAATGCACCAATGGTGCCGGCACCTAATGCCAACATGGCGTGAGCGTGGCCTTGTCCCCATTTTTGCAGACATAAGGCCGTTACATCCGGCCAACAAGAAAAGCTGAAATGCGGCAAAAAATTAGCCAAGATGACCGGCACTAAAAACCAAAAGATAAACCAAGGCCGGCATCTTCGGTCTTTCGCCAGCGTGACCTGTTTTCGGGCTTCATCGATTACCCGCCCCCAATCTTCCTGTTTGCCGCCGTTCATGGCAATCGCCGCCGCTTCTCCCAGCATCGCGCGAATACCGATTAATTCGCTGGACGCTTGAAAAGGCAAGGATAGCGTTGCAGAGTCTGCATCCGCTTGAGTGTTACGAAAAAAACTCGGAAATTGCCAAGGTTTGCCGACTTTCTCCATCAGGAAATTACTGTCGGTTTCAATTTGGGTAATATGGGTTTGCAGCAAGGTAAGATTATCTAAATCCGCCGGCGGACTCGTCCACCACCATTGAATTTCGAAATTCTGGTCCAGATAAATAATATAGCGGGTACTCTTACGGATAATCAGCTGAATCTTCCCCAACATCCAGGGGTCGGTATCATCGGGTTTTAGTTTCGAGATAGCGCGTATTGCCACTAGATAGGCATCTTTAACTTCTTGCGGCGCTTCGATGAGAGGCACGCGGCTGCCATCCGCCTTAATCCCTTCAATTTGCCGCCAAGCGCTAATTCTAGCCATGGCGTCAGTAAATAATTGTTGGTCGCTGATACTATTTTCAGTAGTGCTGGCCATGGTTATCTCTTAGGATTATCGGGCGAATAGAAATTAGTCGAGACTTGCGCTTTCGCGTCCGCGGTCAGCCGCTGCAATTCGCTGGCAAGGCGTTCATGTTGGGCGGCATATTCGGCGGCAGGCCCGAAAAAGGCTGCATCCGCAGCGACAGCGATACTCTGGTAAGCCTGACTCAACCGTAAACATTCTGCCTGATATTCTTCGCATTTCAATGCCTTATGAATGGCCGTCAATACGGCGGCAAGTCCGGCGAGCAATGAAACCAGCGGCATGGAATAGCAAAAAACACTAATTTGATATTGCTCTTCCTTGGCCGCCAAAACCGCGGCTATAGTCGACGAAACCGCAGGTAGCACGACAAAGCAAAGATTTGCATACCATAGCCACGCCAGGCGAATTCTATAGGCTTCGGATAGGGCAACTGACCGTTGTTTAGTCTGTTCAAACCATAAACAAAAATCATCTTTCATCGCAATATTTTCCAGATATTTTAGATGGCAAGTATCAGTATAATTTCGATCCCAACGTCAATTAGTCTAGTGAAGCTTCTACATTTTTGTATTCTATAAAATGTACTAGTACGAAAGTACTGGATATTCAAGATACTAAATCGCTATGTTATAGCCGAAATGATGTAGTAGTGATGGTTGATTAGTAGGTATGTGAACAGCACTCCAGCGCTCGTGATTCTGTTGAATAGATCCAGCAGCTGAGTCAGCTTTTCACCACAATCCTGCCATTCATTACCTTAGTTTGTTAGCTTGTTGAATGTCGCAAACTGGCCGATAGCCCAACCCAACACAGACACAAGCATTCAAACCTCCAAGCAATTTTTTATTCGCGTATGCGCGCATCATTTATTTCTACTGCCCAGCAGATAATCAAACCCCGGCCAGGTGACGCACCAGTTGCCGGAGTCTGGCTGGGTGTGATGTTGGTAATGCCAGGGTAAATGCTGTTTAGCCCAGTCAGGGTCGAGATGGGCTTTGCGGTGCAGAATGTAATAAAGCGTCAACGAGCCGTATAAACCCATCACGAAAATCGGCCGATACCAAATTAGCGGCAGATGCGCCATGACAATGGCGGCCAATACCGCCAACTCCTTGGTTTGCGCATTCCAGGTCGATAAGTCCAAATGGCGATAGCCGGGATCCAGCATCTGGTGTTTAGCGCAGATCGCATGGTGTTCAAACCAATGGTAGGCCCAAATGCTGCCCGGCTGTTTGCCTAAGCGATGCAAGATGAATTTGTGCATCAGCCATTCGCCGAGATTGGCGTACAGAATGGCCAGTAAAAATTGTAGGCTCACTGAGATCATGGTTCGGCTGGGGCTAATGGTTTGTAGTGGGGATTATCTTCACCCGGTTTGCCGTGCTCGGGATAGTTGTTTTATTCCTGCTGCTTTGGTCGTGTACTTTTGGTTCCAGCTCTTACCATTTTCCAAATGGTGTTCCATTTTTAATCCGATTTTAATGACTTCTGCACCAGCAATTTCCAAAAGCTCTGCTAAAAATTAATACCATTATTTGATTGAGGCACGGAATTTAGCCGGCCAGTTTGCTGTAGATCGCTTTTTTCGATTTTTATCGGCGGATAGCTTCACAAAATCGACTTGCGTACAGTAGACCTATGTACTAGGCTATGCTACCGCTCAAGTGGGGGAGGAGAAATGGCTTCGTACCGGGGAGTGACCGGCGCGTTGTTGGCGTTGGAATCGTTCTTGACCAGCAGATTACCTGCCGAGCTGAGCAGCGAGCCCACCAATGCCCAAGCAAAACTGCTGGGTAGCGCCGACATTGCCAATATCCTCACCGGCAATCTGCTGGGTATTTACCTGCATCGCATCACTATCGATCCGCACGGCCGGCAGCGCACCTTCGCACCGCGCGGTTCCGACCAAAACGCTCCGCAAGCCGAACTGCCGGTCAATCTGCATTTCCTGTTAATCGCCAACGCTGCCAGCGCCACCATCGAAGCCGATCTTTTGAGTTGGGCCATGGTCGAGCTCGCCAACGAATGTCAGCTCGACATCTCGCATATTCAAGACATCGACGACGAATGGGGCCAGGCCGAAGTGCTGAATATCGCCCCGGACGAGATGACTACCGAGGATTTGATGCGCATCTGGGATGTCTTCAAATCGCCTTACACCAGTACCGTACCCTATGTGGCGCGCACCGTGCGCCTGCGGCTGCGTCGGCCGCGTACGGAAGGTCCGTCGGTTAGTACGCGGGTATTTCCAGGAGGCACGGTATGAAAGCCGTCAAGGTTCTGGAAACCAATATCCTCTACGCCAGCGACGTGATTTATTGGTTGGACGGCAGTAGTGCCGCACAGGAAGCCGATATGCGGCGGCTCAGTGAAGCCGTTGTGTTGCAACTCGATACCCGCCCCGCCGATCTGCAATGGTTACACACGCCAGGCAAAACAGCCTTGTGGCGGCGCTCGGCCGGTAAAACGGTGCAAGGCGCGCCTAATGAGGCGGATAAATTGCGGCCTGCTGAAGCGGCATACACCATCGCCGGTTCGGTGGCGGATAGTCAAAGCCGCTATATCCCGCGCCGTTTTGCAGTTCAAGCCGGCAATGCCGCCGGACACAGCTTGGTGCTTTATCCGACCCCTTTCGGTACCAAGCTCGGCCGCGGCGGCGGTTTGCGCGGCACTCTGAGGTTTACCGGCAGTAATGCGCCGGCTATCTGGGCATTGCTGACGCTGACGGTCAATCTGGGCGTCGGCGGCAATTTGATCTGCCGTGCCCAAGCCGACGCCAATGGCGATTTCATTATCGCGATGCACCGCCTGCCGCCCTTACCGGAAGGCGTAACCGAATACAACGCGACACTGAGCATTGCGGCCTCGGCTGCGGCCAGCGCTGCGCAACCGGTCGACCCGGCCGACTTGCAGCCGATGCTGCTCGGCGCTATTAACGCTAACAGTTTTGCCGCCGCACTAGCCCTGACCTTGGTGCCGGGCGATTTGAGTTTAATCCGGTCCTTTAATCGGGATCATCTTGCCGTTCAACCCAATTGAGTCATCCATGAGTTGAGTTTGTCCTTTAAACGCTGGTCCACATAAAAATTAAGGAGGGGAGCATGCCTGAATATCTTGCACCGGGTGTGTTTGTAGAAGAAGTTAGCTTTCGCGCCAAATCGATCGAAGGGGTGGGGACCAGTGTCACGGCGGTGGTCGGTCCTACCCGTTTCGGGCCGTTGCGGGGCAATCCCGAGGTAGTGACTAGCTTTGGCGAATTCACCCGCATCTACGGCGACATCCAAAATCTGACGCTGGCCGGCGCGTCGGTGCTTAACCATACTGCGATTGCCGCGAAAGCCTTTTTCGACGGCGGCGGCAAACAACTCTATGTGTCGCGGGTCGGCAATTTTCCGCAAAACGCCCCAGGGGTGTCGACGCGGTCCGTGCCGAATGTGTTGAGTTTCAGCAGCCGCTTTCCGGGAGTAATGGGCGATTTCACGCTGGAACTTCTGTGGCGCGATAGCGAAAATCTGTTAAAAACCGAGGCTACCTCGGCGCCAGCCGAAGGCGAAGTGGTGTTTCTGAATGCCATCGGCCTGACCAATGCGGTGCGCTCGGCCGGTATCGCCGCGCAATTCCCCGACGAACGCTTTCCTTTAAATGTCCGCGCCCTGGTGCGCCGCGAAGGCGATCATTTCGTCATCGTCAATAACCGCTGCGAACTGGACACCGCCGACGATGTCGCAGCGGGCGGTACCGCCTTACGTCCCAACGGCCAGGCCGACGGCAGTCAGGGCGTATTGATGACGGCCGGTTTGGTAAACGGTCCGGGCGTTGCAGTCAGCTACACACGGGTGTTTGCGAAAAATCCCAGCAGCGGGTCCTTGGCTAACGGCACGTCGGCGGTGTTAACCCTGAGCGCGGAAACCAACTTGTCGGTGTATACCGGCGCGGCGCATTGGGGCACCCTGACCGCGCTGCGCGGCACGTTAAATGCGGCCGGTAGCGAGTTTGTGCTGGACGGCGGCGGTTTGAATGTGGGCGTCAATGCCGACATCACCTTGCCGTTGGCGGCTTTGGCTGCTGCACCGAATACGGTGCGGGCGGTGGTGGTGCAGCGCAACTTCGATATTGCCGTACATGCCGGCGGCCGTGACGGCCCGGTAATTTACAGTTACGGCGATATTTCCAGCGCCCCCGATGCAAAAAACAGCCTCAGCGCCGTAATGCCCGTGACGCCGGACAAGCGTTACGACCAATTGACCAGTCCGGTCAGTTGCACCCTCAGCCCCGGTATCAGCGGCGCCGACGTGGTGGCAGCCTTGTACAGCTTGTTCGAGTCGGATGGCTTAAATCCCGGCCCCATGTCGGTTCAAGGTCCGCGTTATTTGATTAATCTGTCCGGCGGCAGCGACGGCAACGTGCCGGGGGCCGTGCAATACGGCGGCGTGGAAGACGAGGTCAACGGCAGCAGCGGTTTCGTGGCCTTGGAAAATATCGAGGATGTGTCCATCGTGATGACTCCGGCAGCGGCGGCTGACGCCACTAATCATCAAGCCATCGTCGCGGAGGTGCAAAAACACTGTCTAAAAATGCGTTACCGGGTCGGCATCGTCGATAGCCGCGACGGCATGGCGCTGTCGGAAGTGCGCGAGTTTCGTTCCAACTTCGACGATTCCAGACTGGCGCTTTATTACCCCTGGGTGGTCATTGCCGATCCGCGCGGCCTGCTCAGCACTATCAACGTGCCGCCGTCCGGTTTTGTAGCGGGTGTGTATGCCAATACCGACGTGCAGCGCGGCGTACATAAGCCGCCGGCCAATGAACCGGTCATCGGCGCTTTGCGCTTTGCCCAGGAAATCAACCGCTTCCAGCAGGAGTTACTGAACCCCAACGGCATCAACTGTCTGCGCTCGTTTCCGGGACGCGGGCATCGGGTTTGGGGCGGTCGGACCTTATCCAGCGATCCGGAATGGAAATACGTCAACGTCCGCCGGTACTTTTTGTACTTGGAGCGTTCCATCGACAAATCCACGCAATGGGCGGTGTTCGAGCCCAACGGCGAGCGATTGTGGGACAACATTCGCCAGACCGTGGAAAGCTTTTTGTACAACGAGTGGGTAAACGGCCGGCTGTTGGGTAGCGCCAAGACGGCTTATTTCGTGCGTTGCGACCGCAGCACGATGACCCAAAACGATCTGGACAACGGCCGCTTGGTCTGCGAAATCGGCGTGGCGGCCTTGAAACCGGCCGAATTTGTGATTTTCCGCATCGGCCAAAAAACCGCCGACGCCTGAACTCTGGACTGGAGATAAACCATGGCTACATATCGCGAAACGCCCTATGGGGTGTTCAATTATCTGGTCAACCTGGGCGACGGCAGCGAAGGCGAAGTGCAGGGCGGCTTTTCAGAAGTATCCGGGCTGAATGCCGAAGTGACGGTGGCGGAATACCGTAACGGCAACGAAGCGGTGAATTATGTTCGCAAGATTCCGGCCATCAACAAGGCCGGCGACGTGACACTGAAACGCGGCGTGATCGGCGCGGACAACATTTATAACTGGCTGGAGCAAATTCGCGGCGGCGATGTGACCGCCAAGCGCGATGTGGTGATCAAGCTTAAAAGCGAAGATCCTACCAGCGCCAGCGCCGTCGTCACCTGGAAACTGGTCAGGGCCATGCCGATCAAATGGACCGGGCCGACCTTAACTGCCAAGGGCGGCAGCGACGTCGCAATGGAAGAGCTGGTGCTCTCTGTAGAAACCATTATCCAAAGCTAGCTGGAGCAATAGCTGATGGAATTGCTAGCGGGAGCGCGCATCGCCTTGACGCCACGGCCGGTTGAACGCCGGATTGCGGCGCTGGAGGTCGCCATGCTTGGACATTGTCCGGGCAGGGTCCGGCTTGAGCGTCTGCAGCAATTGCCGGCGGCGCTGGCGGACATGCGCGCGGTCGGCTACGGCTTGGCGGTCGATGCCTTATTGCTCCCCGGTGCTGTCAGCGAACTTTACCATCTGCCGATACCCTTGCAATCCAGCGCCGAGTTTCACGACATTTTTCCGGATGCGCTTACCGCCACCACCGAATATGTCAGCCTGTTGGCCGGTAACAAAGCCTGGCTGGGGCTGGCGGTAGATGATTTTTTCGCCAACGGCGGCGAAAAACTTTGGGTGGTGCGGATACCGGAAAGCGCGGGACAAGCCAGTTTTTTGCCCGCTGCCAACACGCAATTGCACGATATTGCTACTCTCCAAGGCTTGGCCTGTGTATTGGTGATTCCGGCCTTGGGCGTAGTGAGTTTTCCCGATTTGGAACGTCTGCAAATACCGCCGCACCTGCCGGATATTCCCAGGGTACGTCTGGAAAACAACGATCCGCAGTTTCTGCCTTGCACGCTAAATACCGAGGACGATCACCGCGAACGGCGGTACAGTGGCGAGTTAAGCGACATGCCGCCGCCTTGGCAATTGCCGCAGGTGTTGCGCGGCATGCTGCAATTTGTCAGCAGTCATCGGCCGGATCTGCAATGTCTGTTTACCTTGCCGCTGGCGTATTCCGGCGAGCTGGATAGCCCGGCGCTCGACCCGGCGGCTTTAAGCGCACTTTCGGGGTATCAACAACTTCCGGATAGAGCACAAGCGCTGCGGCATGTGCAGTTTTTGTTTCCATACTTACGCGGGCCGCGCTTTGCCTTGCATAGCCCGGTTGGTTTGATCGCCGGCCAGCAGGCGGCAGCGGCGCGCCGCGACGGCCCTTGGCGCTCGATGGCGGCCAGGCCCTTAAACACTGACGCTTTGCCGTATCCGCGCTTGTCCATCGCTCAAACCCTGTTGTTACGCGATAAGCCCGGCATCAGCGTGCTCAACTATCGCAACTCGTTTAGCGGCGGCGCGCAACTCAGTCTCGACGACGAGCGCCTGGTGGTGCCGGCGTTGCCGGTCGCCGATTATCCGTTCGACAGCCAGCGATACGACGGCTTTCGTTCCGCAGAAGTGATGCGTTTCCTGGGTTTTTTGCGCCGGCAATTGCAGGCCTTGGGCGAGCAATTGATCTTTAATCTGGATTACCGCGACCCCCGCCCGCGTTTGCTGCTGGAACAGTTTTTCCGACGTTTGTACAGTCAGGGCGCCTTGCGCGGTGCGTCGGCCGAGCAAGCCTTTTCGATTCAAGAATCGACTCCACAGGAAGGCGCAATGCTCTACGAGATCATGCTGGCGCCGGCGTTTCCGATAGACAAGTTGTTTCTGACCTTCGCCAATCTGAACGGCGAATGGCGCTCGGAGGTGGTCGATGGCTGAAGTCACCGAATTCGTCGCGTTTCGTTTCAAGGTCAATCTGTACAACAGCGATCAGAGCAGCTTGTTATGCAGCGGCTATTTCAGCGAAGTGACCGGCTTCGAAGCGACGATGGAACCTAGGGTCATCAATGAGGGCGGTCACAATTGGGGCGAACATCACCGCTCCGGGCCGACTAAATTCGCGCCGATTATTTTGAAACGCGGCGTCACCGACATCAACGATTTGTGGTCCTGGTTCGACATCACTACCAGCCAAGCCAACTACGGCTACCGCCTGAGCGGCGAGATTATCGTGTTCGGCAATCCCAGCGTTAGCGGCGGCAACGTCACCGATAACGCGGTGCTGGTTTGGAAACTCAGCGGGGTGTTGCCGACCAAATTCAAAGGCCCGGATTTGTCGGCCACCGCCAGCCAGGTAGCCATCGAAGAATTGCAGCTGGTGCATCAAGGCCTGGAATTGCAGCGGCCGGCGCCGGCCAGCACGCAAGGCAGGGGGGCGGCATGATAGCCATCGAACGCGGCAAACTGATTCCGGTCAACGGCGACAACGATAGTCCCGATTTGGATAACGCCATTGACGTGCAATTCAACCCGTCCAGCCTGAAAGTCAGCCTGTCTAACACCTTGAAAGAAAACGCCCGCAACGGCAACAGCCGCTCGGCGCAGTTCGTCGATAAAAGCTCGTCCAATCTGACCATAGAATTGATTTTTGATACCACGTATATCGAAGCGCCCGGCGGCGCGGGCCAGGGTAGCGGGCAAACCGCCAGCAGTGCCGGCAGCAACAGCAGCGCCAAGAAAGCTATCGAGCAAGGCTCGGACGTGCGGCTGGAGACCAAGAAAATTGCCGATACCTTTATTAAGCCGGTAGAAGACGGCAAAAAAATGAAGGCGCCAAAGCGCTGTTTATTTCAATGGGGGGCGTTCGAGTTTTTAGGTCTGGTGCAAAGCTTTGACGAAACCCTGGATTTCTTCTCGCCGGAAGGCCGGCCGCTACGCGCCACCGTCTCGTTAAAGCTTAGCGAAGACCGTTACCAATTTCGCAACCGGGCCGTCGAACAAGCCGCCCGCGATACCCCCAGCCTGAGTTCGACCGGAGCCGGCCCGCAAGGCGGTTCCGCACAGAATGCCGCACCGGTGCCAGGCGGCAGCGGCGAAGGTGCCGGTAACTGGCGGGATACTTCGCTGTTTAACGGCATAGAGTCACCGAGAATGCCGTCGCTATCGGTGGTGGCGGTGCCCAGCTTGAGCTTGAGTGCTTCGGTAGGGATTAGTGGCGGCGTGGGATTTGGCTTAAATGCTGGCGTCAATATCAGTGGTGGTATCAGCGCCAATGTTTCGGCAAGCTTGTCTGCTTCGGTCAGTGTCGGTGGTAGTTCTGTCGGCGGTTCGACCAATAGTGCCGGCGGGGCAAAAACTGCGCCACAAGCAGTGCCGCCGGCAAGTCCGGCGTTTAAATTCGGCAATTCCGCCAGTCTAGGTACCGGCATCGAAGGTGCATTCAGCCCGACTGGAAAAAAGGGTAGCTTGAATGCAGCCAGCATTCAGACAGGCAGTGTGTCGTTAAGAGTCGATACTGCGCAAACCGTTGGCGGCGTGCAAAACGGACAATCGGTAACTGCCGCGACCGGTGGGAGACCCTTATCAACAGCCGCAGCTAACCAAGCTGGTTCAGCTACGGCGGCTCGCAAAAGCAGTGGCGTATCGGTAAGCAGTTTATTAAAAGCCGCCGCCGACAGCGGCGTTGGTTTCGATTGAGTGGGAATTGCAAATGCCGATATTGATAGACGAAGTGATATTGGACGTGCAAGACGGCGTCACCGAAGCCGCCGAGCAACAACCGGCCGCGCAGCAGACACCGTTGGCTCCGGCGGAAATCGAGCTGGCGCAAATGCTGGAATTGATCAGGCAGAGGCAGGAGCGGTTGAGGATTGATTGAGAGGAGAAAGTTTAGAACATAGATTTTAATCCCCTCACCCTAGCCCTCTCCCGGAGGGAGAGGGGATTTGTAAAAGGGTTTTAGGAGGCTTTGAGTTGCGGAAGGGTTTCCTTCCCGTATGCCGCGCCGAGCACCGGAGCTTTTGAACGGATTTGCCCGAAGGGGTGCGGCATGGATGCCGCACGTTGCCGAAGGGGCAGGAAGCCCCTTTCGGCAACCCCGTTCAAAAGCGAGGAGCGCAGGGGTAAGCGGCATCCGGGCCGCCTTTTCTTTGGATACTTTCTTTTGGCGGAGCACAAATTCGCCTGGAGCGAATTTGAACAGCCGACTGGCTGGCCCGCAGGGCGAAAACCAAGGACGGTTTTCGTAGCGAAAGTAGCTCGCCTGTCGGTGCGAGAACCGACATTAAAAAAGATCGTCGCGTTAGCGACACCAACTAAAACAATAAGAAAACAAACTACAACACTATGCCCGAAACCGCCTTCACCAGCTCCCGCCCAACGATCAAAATCGACGGTGAGCAACGCGCAGACCTGCAACAGGCCTTGCTGGCTATGCAAGTCAACTTGCCCTTGCACGGCTGCGCGCATGCAGAATTGCAGTTGTCCAATTGGGGTAGGCCGGAAGGTGGGCAAGATCCTGACTTTACCTTGAACGACATTGCCCTGGGCGCCGGAGTGGAGATCGAAATGGGCAGCGACACCCCGCAACAGCTGTTCAGCGGCGAGATTACCGCCATTGAAGAAAGCTACGGCGAAGGCGCACCCAACATCGCGCTGCTGTTGCAGGACAAACTACATAGATTGGCGCGCAGCCGGCATAACCGCAGCTTTGAAGATCAAAGCCCGGACGATTTGGTACAAGCCATCGCCGGCGAGGCGGGCCTGCAAACCGATGCGTCGTTGTCTAGTATCACCGCCACCTGGCATCAACTCAACGAAAGTGATTTGGCCTTTCTGCTGCGCATCGGCAATCGCTTTGACATAGCCGTGCGCTTGGAGGGCAATACCCTACGGGCCAAGGCCGAGGAGGCCGATACCAACCCGGTCGAGCTCAGCGCCCAGGACAGCGCCCTGAAAGTGCGCTTAATCGCCGATTTAAATCATCAACCGCTCAGCAGCCAAGTCAACGGCTACAACCTGGCGAGCGCCGACCCGGTGGATTTTACGGCCGACGCAATGACGCCGGCGCCCACCGGCACCAGTGCGGCGGCGGCTTTAGGTAACCTGAGCTGGCCCGGCCCGGAAATTGTCCCGCAGCCGTTTCCAGGCACCAGCAGCGAAGCTGAAGCTTACGCCAAGGCCGCGTTCAAACGCCAAGCCAAACGCTTTATTCAAGGCGAGATTGTCTGCCAAGGCGAGGCGACCCTAAAACCAGGCCGGGAAGTGGAATTGGACGGCGTGTCGCCTCGGCTGAAAGGCCGCTACCAGATTGTGCATTGCGTGCATCGTTTCGATAACAACAGCGGCTTTGAAACCCATCTCAAAGTCAACAAAGGCGGGTGGCAATCATGAACAGCCATGCTTTAGGCAATCTGCACAGTTTGCAACTTGGCCAAGTCACCGACAACGCCGACCCGGACAGCCGCGGCCGTATCAAAGTGCGCTTGCTGGCGACGCAGATGGAATTATGGGCCGGCGTCGTCGCGCCGTCCGCCGGTCAGGGGTACGGTGCTAGTTTCGTGCCGCGCCTCGAAGAAATCGTGGTGTTGGCGTTCATCACTCCGGAAATGCCGCTGGTGCTGGGCAGTGTTTGGGCCGGTAGCAGCAGCGTGCCGGCAGAGGCCGACCCGCAAGAAGATCATTACGTAATCCGCACCCCTCAGGAAACGGTGTTGGATTTCGACGACGGTAACGGCCCGAAACTGGAATTGCGTACCCGCTCCGGTTACAAGATTTCGATAGACGAAGCCGGCGGTGGGGAAATCGTTATCGAGCGCTCCGACCAAAGCGTCACCCTCAACAGCAGAGGCATCGCGGTGCGCAGCAGCGGCAGCGTCACGGTAGATGCCAGCACCGTGACCATCAACGCCAGCATGGTGACGGTGAATGCCAGCATGTCCAAATTCAGCGGCGTGGTGCAGGCCGATACGGTGATCGCCACCTCGGTGGTCGGCAGTTCTTACACGCCGGGTGCCGGCAACATTTGGTAAGGGATTATGAAAATAGAGCACGCTTTGCATCCGCTTAAATTGAAACCGCCGTTTTATCAAGAGGGCGGACAATGCGGCTTGCATCGTTATCTGGATGCGGAGTTTATTAATCGCTTCAAGCAGGACATGCAGCGTCGCCAGTTCGATTTGCCGCAGTTCAGCGCCTGGCAGCAGGAAGAGCGCCACAGCCGTCATGGCCAACAGCCGGTGCTGCGCCTGCCCTTGCATCGGGCTTTTCATATCGTCAGTTGCGAAGTGGTTTGCGACCGCTTCGGCGAGCCGGCGCTGGACCCGCAAAAAATCAGTTCGGCGGGTTTCGTGATTCGCCGACTGAGCGGCGGACGCGAGCAGGCCTGGATGCTGGAAGACGGCGAAGCTTTGGGCTGGCAGGACGTGCCTAGCGAGCTGCGCGACCCTGATCTGCATCGCCGGCTGTGCGCCAACGGCGTGCTGCACAAACGCGATGATCAGGCGGCCTATAGCGGCGAGGAAGTACATCCCTTGCATGTGTTAAAAACCAGCGATGCCAAGCGTAAAACCCACACACTGTTGTTCGGTTATTTGCCGCTCGGCGGGTTTTATTATCTGCGTGATGTTAGCCAGGCGTTTGATAGTACCGATCAAGCGCAAACCGCCAGCATCGCGGCAGCGATGTTGCCGTGGCCGTTCGGTTATCGGCAGCCGCTAAATCAAACCTGGCTAAACGAACACAGCAAGCCGTTGGCGCAAGGCCTGCCCAGCAAAGGCTTTTTTGAACTGCTGAGAATGCTGGTCAACCGTTATCACCTCGGCGAAGCCGGCATCATCGAGAATGCCGCGCTGGAAAATAAAGCGCAGCAACTGTGGCTGTTCGACGAAGCCAAACTGCCGGCGGGTTTGCAGGGCCAAGCCTACACCGAAACCAGCCAGGGCTCGTTCGCACCGTATCGGCAACAAACCTTTTTAAGTTATCTGCAAGCCTGCTTTGCTTTGGGCGGCGAAAACCCGCTGGTGCGTTGGCTAATTCTGCAAGAACAAGTGATCGATGCGGTCGGCGGCTTGGACAAATTAGGGGCATTACCGGCCTTGCCGAATGCCAATGGTGTCGGCAATCTCAATCTGACGCTACTGTTGCTGGCCGCCGACGCCCAGGAAATCCGGGTTTTGTTGGGCCAGAGCCTCAGCGATCAGGCGCTGAGCAAGGTCAAGGAAATCCCTCTGCCCAAGTTCGCGCAAAATGCCGGCGATGTCTATCAGGTGGTGGCCTTCGTCCGCGCCAAAAACGATCAGGGGCAAGAACAGATTCAATGGGCCAATGCCGACACCCGCAGCATTCAGTTCCGCGTCGCCGCGCCCTTCGATCCGGATGCCAGCCGGCCGGCACTGATCCAGATGCCGTCGTTGGCCGATCTGCGCCGCGGACTGGCTAAAGGTGCGGCGATGATTACGCCGGCCGATACCTTCGATTTGATGAACAAGCTGAAATTGAACAAAGGCGCCAGCGAAGACACTGTCAAGGACACTGCCGGCCCGGATTTTGGTATTCAATGGATTTGTTCGTTCAGCCTGCCGGTGATTACGCTGGTGGCGATGATTTTGCTGATGATCATGATCTCGCTGCTGAATATCGTATTTTTCTGGCTGCCGTGGGTGCGCATTTGCCTGCCGTTTCCAAAGATTAAGGGGGATTGAAGATGCGTACGCCGGTACCGGAAATTTTGAGTTGGCCCCTGGGGAATATCGACTCCGACGGGCGGCTGAGCTGGACCCGCGACGATCAGAGCATCCGCGAAGTGATGCTTAACATCCTGCTGACCCGGCCCGGCGAGCGATTGCAACGGCCAAACTTCGGTGCCGGTTTATTAAACTTCGTACATCAACCCAATAACGAAACCACCCGGCATTTGATTGCGGCTGTGGTGCGCAAATCGCTGGAGACCTGGGAGCCTAGAGTGGAAATCGACGAAGTGCAAGTGCAGGCCAGTCCGGCCAGCGTCGCCGATGTGCATATCAATATCCGCTACCGGCTGCGTAACAGTCAGCGTCCGGCGGAACTGGGATTCACGCTAAACCTGAGCCTGCCGGCTTGAGGCTGCAAGAGAGGCCGCTATGCCATTACCGGTACCGAATTTAGACGACAGACGCTTCGACGACCTGGTTGCCGAGGCCAAGGCGCGGCTGGCGAGCCATTTGCCGGAACTGACGCAGATTGCCCCCGGCGACCCGCTGCATAGCTTTGTCGACTTGTTCGCCTGGCTGACCGAAACCATTTTGTATCGCGCCAATTTAATTCCGGAGCGCCAGCGCCGGGTATTTTTGAATTTGTTGCAAATTCCGGTGCGCGCCGCTCGGCCGGCCAAAGGCATCGTCAGCGTTGACGCCGGGCCGACCAGCGTGTTGCCGGCGGCATTGCTGGCGGACGGCAGCCAGCTGCGGGCCGGTAAACAAATTTTGACGGCGATTGGCGAATTGCAGCCTACCTGCCTGAGCTTGCAAGTATTGATCAAACAGAAGTTGGAGGCTGCCGATCTGGCCGCGCTGGGTTTGACCTTGCAGGACTTGCAGGAGCAGTACGGTTTGCGCAACGGACAACGGGCCGAGCCGTTTCAACCGCGCCGCTTCGAGCCGGTTAAGGAAGTGCTGGATCTGACCGGCAGTCTGGATCGCAGCTTTTACTTGGCCTGCATCGCCCCCCGGCAACTGGAAGGCCAGATTGCTTTGCTGCGCAGCCATCTGGCCGGCATGGCTTTTAATATCGGCATCGCGCCCACTGACAATTTGGACGGCGACGCGATCAACGAGCTGAATTCGCGCCAATTGATCTGGGAGCTGGTATCCACCGGCGAGGTCGGCGAAACGATTTATCTTCCCTTGGACGTGCTGGCCGACAGCTCGAAAGGCGGTCGGCAAACCGGTGTGGTGCGCTTGCGCTTGCCAAAAAATCCGGCGCTGTTTCAGGCTTTTGTGCCCACCGATCCGATGTTCAGCGGTGTCGGCGACCGGCCGCCGGAATTGGCTGATCAGGTCGAAGCCGGCCGGGTGGCCTTTTGGTTACGCTTGCGTTGTCCGGAACATCCCACGTTACAACTGGGCTACCTGGGATTGAACGCCGTAGATGTGCTTGCCCAAGGTTTGCAGCAGGATTTGCTGGTCGGCATGGGCACTGGTCAGCCCGATCAGGTGGTGGTATTGCCGGATCAGAATATCGAGGCTGCTACCTTGCAACTAGATGTCGAGGAAAACGGCGCCTGGGTGCGTTGGCAACAGGTGGCCTTTCTGGCCGGTCAAGCCGCAGATGCCAGAGTGTATCGGCTCAATCCGCAGTCCGGCTATGTCTACTTTGGTGACGGTACGACCGGACGCCGGCCGCCGTCGGGTAGCCGGATTCGTATCGCCGCATATCTGTTTGGTGGCGGTAGCGCCGGCAATTTACCCGCCGGTAGCATCAAGGAAGTGGTCAACGGCAGCTCTCGCTATAAAATTCGTCACGAATGGCCCTTGCAAGGTGGTTTGGATGCGGAGACCGTCGAACAAGCCGAAAAACGCATCCCGCAATTTCTGACCCATCGCAATCGGGCGGTGACCCAGCAGGATTTTAAAATCATCACCGAGGCCAATCCGCTCAATCCGGTAGCCCGCGCCGAAGTATTAGTCGGTTTTCTGCCCGGCGCCAGCATCCGCGCGGCGCGCGACGGCGTGCCGGGCGCGGTCAGCGTGTTCGTACTGCCGCCGGCCGAACCGGCTTTGGGTCACACGCCCAAGCCCAATCAGGGCTTGTTGAAGGACGTGTTTGCCTATTTATTGCAGCGGACCATGGTCGGCACCGAGCTGTATGTGTTAAGCCCTGAGTTTGTGCCGATTGCCATCAGTGTGAAAGTCCAGGTGCGGGACATTGAAACCGAGCAACAAACCCTGCGCGAAGTGCAGCAGACTTTGCTGGAATATCTTTGGCCCCTGGCGCCCGGCGGCGCGCGCAGTGCTGGGTGGCCCTTGGGCGGTGCGGTGCTCGCCAACGAATTATTGACTCAAGCGGCAAGGGTGGCCGGGGTGCAGGCCGTGAATGCCCTGAGCCTGTTTCAACGCGGCAGTAATGGCTGGCGCAGGTTCGCTGCCGATGAACCGATTAGCCTGACTAAATACCAATTGCCCGAGCTGCTGGGAGTGCGCGCCGACAGCGGTTCCGGCACGCCGGCTTTGCCGGACGGTATTGGTTTGCTGGAAGGCCAAACCCCGGACGACAGTCTGGGCGTGGCTGTACCGGTAATACCGGACATTTGTTGAGGGCGAGTGATGGACGTCAACAACACCCCGTATTTTTTACTGAAAGGCCAGGCCGATTTCGAACAGGGCTCCAGCCATTTGAACTGGAATGCCGGTTTGCAGGCGCTGACACTTGCACAAAACCAGGTTTTGCGTTTGCCGGCCTCCGATCCGGCGACGGCTTTGCTGGCTTGGCAGAACAGCGCGCCGCTGGCCTTGGACAGTTTTAATCAGATTGGGCGTTTGAGCGACGACGGTACTCGCGTCGAATTCAATAGCGGTCGCGGCTATCTGAGCTTGCAGGACAACGAATTGCAGGATGTCACGGCGCCGCAGGGCCGGTTTACCGATATGGCTTTCGCGGTGGTCGCGAGTAACGGCAAGCCGGGCTTTGGGCAACCGGCCGGTGACGGCAGACTGGCGTTGCCGTTCAGTGACGGGGTTAATCAGCATGGTTTACTGCTGTTTCATTTGGCCCGGCGTTGGCAAACTTTCTGTGCATGGGGCAATGCGGAGGGTGAGGATGCGGCGTCGCAAATGCCGCTACGGGCGTGTATCGACGCCGAGCGGCGCACCTGGTTAATCAGCAATTCCAGTTTGATGTTATGCAGCGGTGAACCACTGCCCTTGCCGTACACGCCGCAACCGGTGCGCTTCGAACCCGAGCAGGCCAATCCGCATCCCTTAAACCGAATTTGGCAGCAAGCCTTACCCCAGGGCTTGCAGGCCCTGGCGCTGTGTTGCGATTTGCAGCAGCTCTATATCTTGGCCCACGACGGCGCCGGTGGGCAGGCCATACTGACCCGAGCTTTGTCGACGTTGTCGGACGCGCCATTCAAAGCCTACGCCTGTCCTCCGGAATTGCCTTTCGCTATCGATCTGGCTCTGGCTGCCGATTCGGCGTTGCCGGACAGCGGCCGGCTGGCGGCTTTGGTACCGCGCGCTGCGGATGATCTGAATTTCGCGCAACGCGATTGCCCGGTATTGACGCTGCATTGGGATAGCGAAACCAACACCGGCCAGGCCCGCTTGCTGCACGAGCGTTATCCAATGTTGTCGCAAGCCGTGCCGCGTTTTGTCAGCAGCGCCGACGGCCAGTTGCGTTATCAAGCCGAGGCCGATGCCGATTTTCCTGGGATAGCTCCGCGCCCCAGAGAATTACACGCCTTGCGCCGCCCGCAGTTTTTTCTGGAAGGCACGGCCTTGCTGCACGAACTGGATTCCGGCCAAGTCGATACGCAATGGCACAGGCTGTATCTGGATGCCTGCATACCGCCCGGCTGCGACATTCAGATTGCGGTGCGGGTATTTGCCAGCCGGCAGGCGGTTCGGCCTAAGCCTATCGATCAACCCGCGCCGTTGTGGAACCCGTTACCGTCCGAATTGCCGTTCGCGGCAAGCTTGGCGGGCCAGCAAACCGGTACTAGCGGTCTGTTCGAAATTTTGTTGCAACAGCCTTCCGGTCGGGTGCGGCAGTTGCGCGGGCGCTATCTGCAAATCCAAGTGACTTTGCGCGGCGACGGCCGGCAAAGCCCGGCCTTGCACGCCATCAGGGTGTATTACCCGCGTTTTTCCTACCAGGAAGCCTATTTTCCGGAATTTTACCGGCAGGAGCTCAGTTACGGCCCTGCGCAAGCCGTCGGTCCGGCCAATGGCGCTGATGTGCGAGAGCGTTTGCTGGCAGCCTTCGAAGGCGTGTTGACCCCCTTGGAAGGCCGGATTGCCGCCAGCGAGCAATTGCTTGCTCCGGAGGCGACGCCTGCCGCTAATCTGCCTTGGTTGGCTGAGGCCGTAGGCGGCCAGTTGCCACGCCACTGGCCGGAAGCCCGGCAGCGGCGCTGGCTACGGGACTTGACCTTGATTCAACAATACAAAGGTACGCTCGCGGGGTTAAATTTAGCTTTGGACATCGTCAGCGACGGCGGCGTGCAACGCGGCGAAATCGTGGTTTTAGAGAATTTCCGCTTGCGGCGGACCATGGCGACGATACTGGGCATAGACATGGATGACGGCGATCACCCGTTAACCTTGGGTACCGGCATGAGCGGCAACAGCATCGTCGGCGACAGCCTGATTCTGTCGGAAAGTGATGCCCGGCAATTTCTGGCGCTATTTGCGCCGGAGCTGGCGACCGTTGACGAGGCGGCGCAGGTCAAGGCGTTTTTCGAGGAATACGCGCACCAAGTCAGCATCTTGCTGCACGGGCGGGCGGTGAGTTTGCGGACTGCTGTGGAAGACATTTTGACGGAACAGCTACCGGCGCATTTGCAATACCGGATCATCGAAACCGAACACCCCTTCGTGCTGGGTATTGCGCCGTTGCTGGGCATGGATACCTTCATCGATACCGCGCCGCCGTTCCGCCGTGTGACGCTGGACGACACTTATCTGGGCCGCGAAGGGATCTTGAAAAACCCGGCGGCATTTTCACCGGAGGATATCAATGCGCAGGCATAGCGGTTTTCTTGGGTTGGTTAACAACCCGGCCCTGTCTATCAAAGTGCTTCCGTTTGGACTGAGTCCTTCGACTTGCTCGGCGCAACCGGCTTGTCTGATTCCGGTCCCTATCAGCGGCAGGGGAAGAAGCTCCCTCTCCCCGCGGGAGAGGGTTGGGGTGAGGGGGCTCGATCAACGCGCGGCATTTATTTTTAGCCCCTCACCCTATCCTCTCCCGAAGGGCGAGGGGTTTTATGCTGCCGGATACCGAGATTTTGGCATTTCCTATTGGGCACCACACACGGAGGCCGCATGGACACCCTAGACGATTTCACCACGTTGGAACAGGACGCCAGTCTGTCGGAACCCTTGCGCCGCGTCGCTTACGAGGCCGGGATGATGCTGGGTCTGGAAGCGACCCGCGACGAACAGGCCTACCACCGCCGCCGCTTGACCCGTCATCAATACTGGCTGCAAGGATACGGCACGCTGGCGGGGATGGTGGTCAGCATGGCACCGGCCACGCATCCTAACAATACCGACAATCTGACGGTGCGCTTGCTGGTCAGTCCGGGCATCGGTATCGACGGCCTGGGCCGCGAAGTACTGATTCACGAACCCTACTGCATCAATCTCGGCGACTGGCTGGCCGCGCAATCCGAAAGTCATCTGCGTGAAGGTTATAGCGATGCCGATAATCTGCTCTGGCTGAAAATCTGCGTGCGGCAAAAAGACTGCCCGGTGGCGATGCAGCCGGTACTGGCGCGTAAGCTCAATCTCAGTACCGACGCGGTGCAACCCAGCCGCACCGCCGATAGCGTGCGTCTGGAATTGCTTCCGGAATTACCGCCACCAGCGGCAGACGATGATTATCAACCCTGGGCTTGCCATCAAGCGCTGCCGGCGGCGATGCCGGCGTTGTCGGCCGCCGAACAAGCTTTGTTGCAGCAAGTGCAAAACGATAACTCTCAGGCCGGTGCGCAACTGGCGCTACATGCCCGCTTGCTGCACGCGCTGGATGGCGATGGCGTGAATCCCCAACAATTTCAAGACGAGTTGGAGGAGGGCGCCCGCTTGCTGCTGGCCAGGATTAGCATCAGCGTCGCCGACATCAACGCCATTCTGGTCAACCCGCAATTAATCTCGATCAACAACTTGGTGCGGCCGTTCCTGGCCACCGCCAGCCAATTGGCTTGGCTGGCGCGCCAGCCCTGATCATGGAGGGACTATGAGCGAAATTCTATTTCAACCTCTCGGCAATCCGATAGCCGCCGGACTGGCGCTGGACCAGGTCGCCGACATCGACCCGCGTCTGACCCGCAGCCACTATTTCGACGGCCGCTTGCTGACTGCCGAAGACCTGACTCGCGATCAAATCTATCTGGATCAGCGCTTGCGCGAACTCGGCCGCGTGCTGGGTAGCGGCATCGTCGCCGGTTTGGCATTGAGCTTTGACCGCTTCACCGGCTTGCTGACGCTGGAGCCGGGATTAGCAATGACGCCGGCCGGACGGGTGCTGGAGCTGGGTAGCCGGCTGATCGTTAATATGCGCGACCGGGCCTTGATCAGCGGCCTGAATGAGGGCAATTTCTCGAATCTGAACCGGGGTTTGTACGCGGTAGTGCTGCGCTATGTCGATGTCGGCACCGACATCGCCGAGGTGTTTCCGAAAGATTTGAGCGCCAAGCGGGGATTTCAATACGCGATGATTACCGAGTCGGTGCAAATGGGTCTGGTGCCCTTGCCGATTCCGCTTCCGCAGCAAAGTCCTTTGCAGATCCGCGCCCGATTGATGCGGGAGTTGCTTGGCGACGATCAATTGCACGGTTTATTACCGGAAGATGCCGTGGCCTTGGGGTTGGTGGCCATTCAAGAAGGCGCGCCGCAATGGCTGGACGCACAATTGCTGCGTCATCCCTTGCGCGCCGAAGCCGGCATCGATTCCTTGCAAAGCGATTTGGCGCGGCAATATGAAGCATTGCTGGCCGACATTCTGGTTAATCGCCGTAGCGGCGGCCTGACTGGCGACTTTCATGCCAGCGATTATTTTTCCTTGCTGCCGCCGGTCGGCAGTTTGCCCAAGGAAGCGGTCGATCCGGTCAACGGTCGGCAGGGCTATTTCCCGGAAAACTATCAGGTCGCGATTGCGCCGTTACGGCAATCCGATGTGGAACAGATCCGCGCCGAATCCCTGGCTTTGCCGCCCATTGATTTAAGCAACGGCGAGCCGGTGGACATCGTGGTGCTAGTGCCGCTGTCCAATCTGGATTACGGTCATTACGCCGCGCAACTGGAACGTAATTTTGATCCGAATAGACGCCTGCTGCCGCAACTGGATTTGCTGCGCTTGAAACTGTATCCGGTCAGGCCGGTGCATGCGCTGGATACCGACCAGGCGGCCTGGCAGGCCATCTGGGACCGTTTCGGCAGTAACGCGCCGTTGTACGTGCGCCGACCCAGTCGCGCGGCGGAGACTTCGATCAGCGGTATCGTGTTAGCGCTAGGTACGTCCTTGCCGACACCGCCCGAAGTGGTGGGTGGTCCGGCCGACGGCGGCGGTTTGATCGACGACGAGGACAACGTGTTCTTGAAACGGGTGAATTACCCGATGCTGGCCGAGCTGCGGGCTCCGACCGACGATGCTGGCCGTGCGGCATTAGCCACTTTGGTGGAGTCTTTCAGTGAGTCGGCATTGGTCGCCACCAGCCAACGCATCTTGCTATTGGTGGAGCGCCAATACGACGCGGTAATCTGGCAAACCCTGCAACAACTGGCCGTCGCCAACAATCTTGAAGCATTTTTGGCCGCCCTGCGCGCCAAACCGGCTAACCAATCGACCAGTGAATTGGTTGTTGCTGGCGGCGGGGCCTTGGGTTTGGATAACGGCTTAATCGGGCAATGGACGGTGTTGTTGCCGTGATGGGGGTTAGTTACTTTGCAATATTTTGAAGAGGACGTGGAAATTGGCGGTTTTATATCCCCTCACCCTAGCCCTCTCCCGGAGGGAGAGGGGACTTTTACGATAGGCTCCTGAAGGATAAGTTTTTGTAGGGTGGGCACGATTGAGTGCCCACGCGGAGGTACACAGCCAACGGTGGGCAAAATTGCCCACCCTACGCCTTCGTTTCGGGACGGGTTTTCATCCCGTATGCCGCGTCGAGCACCGGAGCTTTTGAACGGATCAGCCCGAAGGGGCGATGCATGGATGCATCGCGTTGACGAAGGGGCAGGAGCCCCTTTCGGCAACCCCGTTCAAAAGCGAGGAGCACAGGGGATAAGCGGCATTCGGGTGTCTTTTCTTTTGGATACTTTTCTTTGGACAAGCAAAGAAAAGTATCTCGGCTGTCGGTCCGAGAACCGACATCAACAACATCCGTCGCGATAGCGACACAATAAAAGCTGTTCCAGGTCGGGGAAGGTTTATGCAAACAAAATTTCCCCAACAGATATGGAAAGAAGAGTAAGGAGTAGCCATCATGTCCATGATCCTGCTGCATAACCCCATCGCCAGCTCCCGCAGCTTGCAGCGGGTGCACATGTTTCCCGGCCGGCATCTGGGCGAGGAAGAGTTCGACCGCGAACAGGCGTATGCCGATGCGCGGCTGGCTACTGTTTTACAGAGCAAAACCGCCGGTATCGTCCATGGCCTGGATTTACAATTGGGACCGAACGGTGTATCCGAACCCGGTTTTAGTGTCAGTGCCGGCTTGGCTTTGGCCGCCAATGGCCAGGCGCTGGGTCTTTACTATCCGCTACGTGCCGAGTGGCAGGATTTGATCGACGCCTACCTAATCCGCAACCAGGTCACCAGTGCGGTCGGTGTTTATTATCTGATGCTGACCCGCGGCGACCGGGAAATCGACGGGCCGGGTGTCGATCCGTGTCAGCGCACCGAGTTGGATCCGATCCGCGATACTCAGCGAGTATTGGCCGGCAGTCTGGCCTTGCAACGCATCAATATCAGCGACGCCGCCGTCAATACTTGGTCGCGCGAACGTATCGAAAACTGGGTCGCCGCTGACCGGGTCGATGCCGGTTTCATGGCCAAGTTGGGCCATGCCGTTCCCCTGGCCTTGTTGGCGGTGGTGAGCAACGAGGATGCCAGCTACCGCATCGCCTGGCTATCCCAAGAAGCCGGCCGCTACGAAGCGGTGCCGAACAGCGGTTATCGGGTTTTGCTGAATCAAAGCGGCGCGGCGATGCGTCGAGTCATGCAGGCCGCTGGTTTGCCGGCCAATGCTGGAATTCCGTTGCCGCAGTTCCTGCAAGACAATTTACATCTGGATTTTTTGCCGGCAGCTGGTCAGTTGCCGTTGGACTGGCTGCAAAACCCTGCGACGCCGACACCAAATCTACTTTGGCTGCCAAGTCATCTGGGTATAGACATGGTGCCGGTGCCGGAAGAAGCGGTGATCGAATTGTTAAATGGCCATGTCGCCCGGCGGGTAATCGATTTGCGCCAGCCGGCCGGCGATAAGATTCGCTTGCTGTTGGCGGTGAACGAGCCGGATTATCGGCCTAATTTATTGGACATTCCGCAAACCGACAGCGTGCTGGAAAGCGATATTTTCCGGTTTTACATGCGGGCTTACGAGGCTTGGCGCAAATGGCGCCAACAATTCGATGCGCTGTATTTTGTCGAACCGTCCAATACGCCGCCTCTGGCTGGCGGTATAGGCGTGATAGAACATGCGGTGCTCGATCCGGCGCAATTCAAAAATCTGGATTTACCCAAACCGGAAATGCCGCCGGCCTTGCCTTTGACGATTTTTGAGAAAGTCATCGCCCGCGCCAACAGCGAACAACAAGATCCGCAAAATCCCGGTACGCCGTATCCTTATAGCAACGGTGTGCCGGCGCGGCCGAATTTTTACAGCAATTGGTTAGGTGAAGGCGGCAATCCTCCACCGATAGCCGTGCCCAGCGACGATGGCTTGGTGGTGCAATATGCGGTAGCCCTAGTGGAACTGGAAGCCATCGAAAACCAGATTCGGGCGATTCGCAGCCGGGTCGAGAAAACCCGCGACTTTCTATTATTGCAACGCCAGCAACTGGATTCGCAAACCGTGGCGCTGGCCGCATTGGCCGGCGGTGTGGCCGGCGACGGCACCGGCTTGCAGGTGGCGCGCTGGTTGCCGTATGCCAATCTGAATGCCACCGATATTCCCAATAACGTCGAAAAAGCGGTCAGCACGGAAAGCGTGGTCAGCAATGCGCCGAAAGCCGTGTTTGCCACCGCGTCGGCCGGCTTATTCAACAGCGCGATCAGTCAGATGGCTGCGCCGAAAATCTCCGCCAGCAGCGCCTTGAGCAGCAACTTATTGAGCAACGCGCTGGCGTCCACATCGTCAGTGTCCAAGTCGGCGTTTTTATTGACCAGCAAGCCGCAAACCTATTCGGCGTTTGAATTGGGCATCAACAAAAATCGCCTGGATATGTTGTCGCGCATTACCAAGGAAGCGGTCAGCAAGCCGGCCTTCGAAGCCAAGGAATACCGCTTTGGCGTGATCGATCATATCAGCCCGGAAATCAACGAATATGCCAAAGCCTATTACGGGATGAAGGAATTGCTGGCCACGCTGACCGATTTATTCGATCCCACCGATGCCGCCACCTTGCGCAAGCAGATGGAAAAAATCGGCGTGGTGGAAGACGATCAGGCCGGCGCCAATGCCACCAATCCGTTCGAGCGCAGCGGCAAGCTGGAATCGCCGACCGTGCTGGATAATCTGGCCGATAAGAATGCGCCCAACAACCCGCAACGCTCCAGTCTGTTAAAGACCCAATATCGCTACCATGCCTTGTTCAAAGCCGGACGGATTTTGACGCAATGGATCGCGATTTTCGAGGCGCGTTACAACAATATCGAACGCAAACTGCAAGGCAAATTACGCGAACAAGCCAATAAACTGGCGCAGATCGACAAATTGGCCGGCCTGATCCGGGTAGCGCGGGAAACTCTGGAAGGTATGGACAGATTCCGCGTCGAACAACTGGGCGATTATGGCGTCGCGCAGCGTTTGCTGGACGAAGACTGGCGGCAGGTTTGGGCTTTGAATAAGGAACGTACCCGGATTCTGACCAAGGCCTTGCGCGGTTTGTATTACGTTCGGGTGCGCGGCACGCCGGTCAGCGCGGCCTTGGCCGATCCGTTGGCTTTGCGTTACGGCAGCAGTAGGGACATCGTCCCCGGCTGCGATTGGGAAGAGGAAGTGGATTTGCCGGTGGCGCTGGATCCGTTTTTCGCGGCGATCTGCGAGATTCCGATGGACGACTGGGCCGGCTTAAAACCCTTGCGACCCAGGCTGCCGCCGTTTCAGCAATTCGATTATCTGGGGCAATTGCGCCAGGCCCGCTTCAAGGCCAGGCCCGCCAGCTTGCTGACGCCGGCCAATACCGATACCTTGCAGGCCCGCCTGCAAACCCAGATCGTCATGCAACAGTGGGCCAGTTTTAGTTTGCCGGCCTTTACCGCCAGCAGTTTGCAAACTCAGGCCGCAGCCGCCAAAGTGTTGGCTTTGGAAGATCTGGCCGGCACAGCCGGACCGCTGCGCAAACCCGCCCACGAGTTGCGCGAGCAGCTGGAGCATTGCCAGTTTTGTTTGCTGGAAAAACTCAACCTGTTGCCGCCTTCCTTGCGTTTGCAATGGGGGCAACTGGCCGAGGACGATCAGATTCGCGTCGAGGATGTGTCCTGGTGGCCGGGCATGGATAGGGCGGAAGCCGACGATTTCAATGCCGCCCGCACCGTGTCGGAATTGATCGCCTGGTGGTTTCGGCAGCTGGACCGCGATGCCTCCGCCGCCAGCCGTAGCGCGATGCGCAATATGATCCGGGCGGTGCTGATTCATGCTTCGTTGGGCGATCCGCAGGAAATCATCCGCGGGAATGTGCATGTGCCGCCGCGCCTGGCGGCTGTCGGCGAGCGTTTGCAGGTCAAATTGAATCGGCCGCCGTTGCCGGGCACCCGGCTGCAATTGCTGGATACCGAGCAGCGGGTGGTGGCGGTATTGGCGGTGGAGGACCACAGTCCGCAGAGCACGCAGGTCACTATCGTCGATATGTTGCAAAGCGGCGTGAAGATCAACACCCGCTTTAGCGTGGTGGCGAACAAGCTGACGCAGCAGCGCTTGTAAAGCGCCGATATGACCAAGCTTGCCGCCGATACCGTTGCGATACGCCGTCTGACCGTCCGGGCCGGACAGCAGCGCACGGCGGATAATTTGCGCGATACCTTGCAATGCGCAGATTGGCCGCAAGCCGGGCAGGACAGCTGGGTTTTTATCCGGCGCCTGCAAGTCAGCGGCGCGGCGCGGCAACTGTCAAGGCAGTTGCTCGACCAAACCCGACAACATTTAAATACAAACAATAATCCCGACCAAGTGATGCGCTTTGCCAGCTTGGCAGAGTTGTTAGCGGCCTTCCTGACGGATTTAATGCGCGGTCGCGCCGGCTTTAACTGGTATTGGCGACGCTGGGCGCATTGGTTTGATTTGCCGGTATCGCGGGCCATCTCCGGCATATTGTCGGAAAATCTAGCTTTGCTGCCGTCGGTTGCTGCGCGGTTGGCGCAACAGGGTGGTTTAGCTGCCGTCTGGTTGAGTCTGAGCGACAGCGATGGACGGCAATTGGCGGTGGAAATGGCTGGACTGAATGGTTTTCGGTTGCCAACTGTGTTGGAAATATCAGAACTACTTGATCCTGGAATTGAGAGGGCGGAAAGGCGACACCCGCCGGCAGCTGCAACACACACTTGGGCTGGGCAAATATCCTTGCGGCCAGAATTATTGGCGCATTGGTGCGGGGTTTTGCAAGAGTTGAATGTCACCGATGGCCGCTATCAATTGGCCTTGTTACTGATCGGTCGGGAAGCGGCCCCGCTATTGTTGCAACAGCAGCCGGCTAACGTGCTGGCGTTTTTATCCAGCTGTTTTGCCTTCCCTTTGCCAGCCAAGCAAAAGGATGTTGGTGGCCAGCTTAGGTCAGCGCAGATGAATGACGCGACCCAGGCAAGGGTTCATCCGGCACCATCTAATGCCCTTCCCCAAGCACCGTCGGTGAGACAAGTCGGCCAGACGCCAGCGCAGGTAGGGCGTGATACAAAATTAAATTCCGATAACGGTGTGGAAAACCAAACGCCTTTGCTGTCTGAGCGTAACTATGATGCTGGACCTGACGGCACAACGAGCGGACGATCATTGCAAAATCGTATTCAAGTAGACCGGTCATTTGCCGATTCGTCTGTTCGTGCTATGGAGCTTGAACAGGTTTTACATTCCGCACAAGTCAGCGAACGCCCTGAGTTTGCTGGATTCCATACCCAGCAAGGCGGCTTGCTGTATTTACTGAATATGCTCAACCGGCCAGAAATGCGCTGCTTGATGCTGGAACATGCCCAAATCTTGCCCAGCGGCTGGGCCTGGTTGTATCGGCTTGGGCAGGAATTAAAGTTGAACGAGGACGATGCGCTGGTCGATTTCATCGCGCTGCAATTGGGTCTGGATGATAGCGCCGAACTGGTCCAATTGCCGCCTTTGCCGGCCCGCGCACAGGTGTTGAGTCTGGCCGAGCGCTGGTATGGCAAGACCGGCGTTTGGCAGCCTGAGTTGTTGGCGCTTGCCGGGCAAATTCACTACAGCCCTAGCCATATCGATTTGTACGCGCCGATGTCGGCGATCCGATTGCCCGTGCGCCTGGCCGGGTTGGACATCAATCCGGGCTGGTTGCCGTGGCTGGGCCGAGTCGTGAGTTTTCATTATGACTAAGCCGCCGCAGCCCTTGGCCGAATCGCTAAATCTACAAACGCCTGGCCGGTACCAACCGCTGGCGGCCTTGGTGCGTGTTGGTTTGGCCGAGTTCTGGGAACGGATGATGCCGGGCGACAGCGAACTGTCCGAGCAATTGCGGCAACAAGCCGCCCGGCTGTTAAACGTGGAAGTGCTGCCGAGTTGGATACAAATGCGCGAACACGCGGCCGCCCAGTTGCATGCATTGCCCGGCCCATTTGGGCATTGGTTGCGCGAACAACAGATCGATCTGCCGCAAGCCTTTTTGTTGGCCGTAGTTGGCAGCGCCGAGACCGACTATCTGGTGACCCTGACGCTCAGCGAATTGCAAGCGCCCAATCCCGGCAACCGCCTCGCCGCGCATCTGGCGCTAACGATGCTGGACGAATTATTCGGTGCCGGCACACTGGATGCGCTGGATTTGCATGCTACGCCGTTGGTGCAACAGCAGGTGTTATTACTGGAAGGATCGGGGCCGCTGTCGCTCCGGCCATTGCGCATCGAGCCGGCCTTGTGGTCGGTATTGTGCGGCCGGCCGACGATTTGGCCGGGATGCCGAGTGGTTGCGTTGACTGACCGGGAATTGCTGCCGCAACGTATCCGCAAACAATTGCCGCATTTGGCGACCTTATTGGCGAAAGGCGAAGTGCGCGGCTTGGCGATACGCGGCAACAGCGGTTGCGGCCGGCGGGCCTTGGCCGCCGAGCTGGCCGGTTTGTTGGGATTAACGGCCATCGAAGTGCCGAGTGATTTGTGGCAACAGCAGCTGGCCTTACCGCTGGCCTGCCAACTGGCCGGCTGGCTGCCGGTCATCAAGGTGCAGGTCGCGGCCGGCGAAAGCTGGCAGTTGCCGGCGATACAACCCAATATCGCCCATGTGATTGTGCTGGGTATGATCGATGCGGTATCCGGCCAGGATTTGTTGGAATTGGAAATGGGCGTGCCCGACGAAGCCGAGCGCCGCCAGCTTTGGGCGCGTTACCTCGCCGATCCGGAATTGGCTCGCCGTGCCGGCAGCGCTTTGCTGAGCGGGCCGGTGATTCAGAAGGTGGCGCGCAATGCGGTACTGCGCGCCGAACAGGCTCGCACTACGCTGAATGCCGAGCATATTGCCCAAGCCCGTCGCGACTTAGGCGCGGAGCGCTTACGCCTATTGGCCGAGCCGGTGCGGCGGCGGGTCGAGCGCGAGGCAGTGGTGTTTCCACCCTTGGTCGAACAATACCTGCACGATTTCATCGCCCGCGCCCATAGCCGCGAATTGTTGTGGGAAGCCTTGGGCGTAACCTTGCAGGCCTCGCGAAATGCCGGCCTGCGGGCCTTATTCGTCGGCGACAGCGGCACAGGTAAAACTCTGGCGGCCAGTTATGTCGCGACCGCGCTGGGCGCACCGCTGTACCGCGTGGACTTGGCGGCGATCATGAACAAATACGTCGGCGAATCCGAGAAAAATCTGGGCCTTTTACTGGATCTGGCCGCCGCTGCCGATGCCATCCTGCTGTTCGACGAAGCCGATTCGTTATTTGGTCGCCGCACCGACGCCCAGCAAAGCGGCGAGCGTTACGCCAATATGCTGACCAACTTTTTATTAACCCGCATCGAAAACCACCCCGGCATCACCATCCTGACTACCAACAGCCGCGAGCGCATCGACAACGCCTTTACCCGCCGCCTGGATGCAATTGTGGATTTTCCAATGCCGGGCTTTCAGGAGCGTCTGGATTTATGGCGCAGCCATTTCGGGCAACGTAGCCCAAGCGACGATTTATGCAAGACACTGGCCAGCTATTGCGACATCAGCGGCGGCCAGATCCGGAATGTGGTGCTGACCGCTGCCGGCTGTAGCCCGGCCGATCAGCCGATTGGCATCGAGCCTTTGTTGTCGGCTTTGCAGCGCGAATATCAAAAGCTGGGCCGCAATCCGCCGGCGCAGTTAAAACAGTTAAGGAGTTAGCTTATGGCAACCCTGGCGTCCAAACTCCGCAAAAAGCAGCCGCAGCGCAAATCCAGTGCGCCGCCCAAACCCAACGAAGAGAAAAAACAGCGCAAGCCGGCATATCTGCAACGCAAGATGGCGGTCAGTCAGCCGCATGACCCAGAAGAAAAGGAAGCTGACCAAGTAGCGCAGGAAGTCAGCCGTGCCAAAAAAACTGACGAACAGCCGGGGGTGAAGGAAGACAAGGAGATGATTTCCAGCAAGCCTGTGCCGAGTGCTCAGCGCTTGCTGCGGCGGCTGAACCGGGCTGTGGCGGATGCTGCCAAGCCGGAAGAGGAGCAAAAACCGGTGCGCAGGGCGAAAAAGCCGGATGAGGAAGAGAAAAACCCAGCCGCGCAGCGCTCTGTGGAAACCGAGGACAAAAACGAAAATCAGCTCAAACGTCTGAGTCGTAAAACCAAGGAAGAAGAAAAGCCCAAGGCCGCGCGGTTATTTCGCAAGGCCGCAGGACACGAAAAAACAGACGAACAACAAACGACTGCCGCGCGTTTGTTACGCAAATCCAAACCGGCGGATGAAGAGCAAGCGGTCGCCCAAACCCGCCTGAATCGAGCTGCTGCCGAAAATGCAGAGCAGCCTGAAGATACCGAATCAGCCGCGTCGGCAAACACAGTCGAGCAGTCGGTGGAGGCGCGGATCGAGGAAAGCCGGGGTAAGGGGGCGCCGTTGCCGGAAAATATCCGGCGCGAGATGGAGCAACAGCTTGGTGCGGATTTTGCCGGGGTGACCATTCATAACGATGCCGAAGCGGCGGATTTGTGCAAGCAACTCAATGCTCGCGCCTTTACCGTTGGTAACGATGTGTACTTCGCGCCCGGCGAGTTTGCGCCGGAAGCCGACGCCGGGTGCGAACTGTTGGCGCACGAGTTGAGTCATGTGGTGCAACAAAGCGGCGGGGTGCAACGTGTGATGCGCGCACCGCCGGCGGCTCCTGCTGCCGCTCCCGCGGCGGGCGGAGCCAAAAGTGCCGGTAAAGGTACACTGAAGGGTGGGGAATTGCATGTGCCCCTGCTGACTTTGCCGCAAAAACCGGGCATGCAGGAAAAATTCAGCGCTAAATACGGCGGACTGACCAATTGGAAATTGCCGCAAGCCGACGAACGCACCAACCAGATTGACGACTGGAAAAAGCAGATCAAACCGTCGTCCGGCGGCTGGGATTTAAAACCCTACCTCGGCAGCGACAACACTTTGCCGGATACCAACGGTGCCAGCACCCAATATGCCTTGAAGCTGAAAGCCGGGGGGGGCGGCCAAGGCTATCTGATCGGCTCCGAAAGCGACATCCGCGAGCAGGCGATTCTGCCATGGTGGAATAGTCAGGGCGCGCCGCATCTGTTCGATGTCGATCATATTCTGGAGCTTCAATTGGGCGGCGATGCGGACAAGCTGGACAATTTCCAGCTGCTGGATGCCAGCGCCAATCGCAGTTCGGGTAGCAAGATTAAAAACGCCATCGATAAGGCGATACGCGCGGCCATCCCGCCCGAAGTGGAAGGTGGTGGCGACTTGCCGGAAAATCTCTCCAAACCGTTGCCAGGGCGGGGCAAGGCCGCTCCTGGAACTGCACCGGCACCGACTGCGAATGCCGCGGCGCCTGCTCCGGCCCCTGCCACGGGAGGCGGCGCAGCACCGGCTACCGCAGCCAAAGATCCGGCGTCGGCTGCACTGGACGCGATCAAAACCAGCTATCAGGATAAGCTGATTTTCGACGAAGTTAAATTCGAGGGGGCCGTTGGCGGCAATCCGGGCATCTGTTGGCAGGCCGACCGGGTGACGAAGATGGAACATCTGAAGCCGTTGGAGAAAGCTACCAAAACCAATGCGCCGGATCTGTTTGCCAACGACAAATTGCGGCTGCTGCCACGTCCCGGCGCCGGGGTGATGTTTGTCAGCGCGTTAAAGGGCGATCCCGGTAGCGAAACCTTCGACGCCGGTAGTTGGGGCGGCATGTCGGTGGTTGGCGGAACCTTCAACCGCACCGCCGGCAGCGGTACGGTGACGCTGACCATGCCCAAAACCAAAAAAGTCGATGCACAAAACACGACACTAAATTTTGTCAGCAGCGGTGCGCCGACCCTATGCCATATTCCGCCCGGCCAGGTAGCCGAGGCTTATCGCAACGCCTTTAAAGCCAAGACTTTGAGCCCGATTGCGCTGAATAACGCCGATATGGATGCCAGCGCCAATATCGTCGGCGGCGGCGTCTTAACCATCGACGGTATTCCGCTGTTGGTCGGCACGACTGTCGACGTCGCGTTGGTGGGCGGCGATCTGGTGTTCTCGAAAACCTTTTCTACCGATGAATTCGATATGAAAGGGCCTATCCAATTGGATAGCAGTTCGCTGACGCTGAGTGCCGGCGCGGCCACGCCGATTGCCGCCGCCGGCTTGGTGGAGTTTCATATCGGCGAACTAGCCAAAGGTTCTTTGGAAGGCAGTGCCACCGCCGGAGGCTTTGCGATGGCCGGCCAATTGGAATTTGATAAACAGCTGTTCACCGGTGCGGGGCGCATCGATTATGACAGCGCTAAAGGCATCAAAGCTTCGGGTACGCTGGGCCTGAAGCCGGGGGCGTTGAAAGGCATCAAAAAAGCCAGTTTTACCCTAGCTTACGACGATGCCAAAAAAGCCATCGATTTTGCCGGCGATGCCGAGGTTTCCGTGCCCGGTTTTAAAGGCGCCAAACTGTCTGCGCATGCTGACGATACCGGCAATATCAGCTTGGGTGGCGAGGCGACGCTGTCCGACACCATTCCACGCATCAAGGGAGGCAAGCTGAACATTGCTGCTGATCGGAAGGGCGATGTCTGGTCTTTGGGCGGCGGCGGTGAGCTTGAGCCCGATTTGAGCGGATTGGACGCCAGCGCCAAAATCAAACTGGATTATAAAGATGGCTTATTGAATGGCAAACTCACGGCCAATTACAAACGCAGCATGCTGGCCGGTAATATCGATTTGAATGCCAAAGCCGTGGTCGGCGACGGTGGCGGCGAGGCCGAACCGATCAAGGTGTGGGGCAGTGGCACGGTCGATGTCACTGCCGCGCCTTGGTTGAAAGCGACCGTTGGATTGACATTGGACGAGAAAGGCGAGATTACCGTGTCCGGCGAATTGGGTTTGCCCAGTTCGTTGGAGATCTTTCCGCGCAAGGAGATCAACAAATCGCTGTTTGCCGTCGCCACGCAAGTACCGATTGTGCCGGGCATCGTCGCAGAAGTGGGTGGCAATCTCAGTGCAACGGCAGGCATTGGCCCCGGCAGCCTGGATCAGTTGAAAATCGGTTTGACCTACAATCCGGACCATGAAGAAAACACCAAAATTACCGGCGACGCTCATCTTAAAGTGCCGGCCGATGCCGGCTTGCGCTTGGCGGTGCGGGCCGGTATCGGTCTGGGCATCACTGGCGCCAGTGCCACCGGCGGCCTGGAGATAGGCGGCAAACTGGGTATCGAAGGTGCCGCGGAGGCAGGCGTGCATGTGGATTGGACGCCGACCACCGGTCTGGATTTGACCGCCAAGCTAGCGGTATCCGCTCAACCCAGCTTTACTTTCGATATTTCCGGTTACGTAGCGGTCACCGCACTGGGCTTTAGCGTTTATGACCAACGTTGGCAATTGGCTTCGTACCAGTTCGGCTCTGATTATAAGTTCGGTATCAGCCTGCCGGTGCATTATCACGAAGGCCAACCCTTCGATGTGTCGCTGGACGATGTGCAGTTCGAGGTGCCGGATATTTCGCCGGGTGACATATTGAACGGTTTGATTTCCAGGATAGCTTGATGAATGTGCTTAACGATCTGCTCAGAGAAGGGGTAATCGCCCATCAGGCCGGCAATCTGGTCGAGGCGGCGCGTTTGTACCGGGCGGCGCTGGAATTGGACGCTGACAATGCCAGCGCGCATAACAATCTGGGCTTTGTGCTGGCTCAGCGACAAGAGTGGCCGGAGGCCTTGGTGCATTTGCGTACCGCGCTGCGTCTGAAACCGAATATGGCGATGGCGCATTGCAATATCGGACAGGTGCTGGTGAATACCGGACATGCCAACGAGGGCCTGGCGCATCTGCAACAGGCCACGGCGTGCGATCCGGATAACGTCACGGCCTGGGACAATCTGGCGAGGATTAGAGTGCTTTTAGGTGACTTTCAGGGCGGCGAATATGCGGCGATCCGGGCCTTGAAGCTGCAACCCAACGCGCCGCAGCTGCATACCCGCTTGGGCATCGCCGTGGCCGCGCAGCAACGGTTGCCCGAAGCCTTACAGCATTATCAACAAGCTTTGGCATTAGACAGCAAACATCAAGAAGCCTGGGCGCAATTGGGTATTACCTGTTTTCTACGTAACGATCTGGGCAGCGCCCGCGATGCGTTGGAAACCGCGCTGGCGCTGAATCCGGACGACAGCAATGCCTTGCGGCATCTGGCCTTGGTGAATCTGAGTTTGGGTAACCGCGATGTCGCCATCGCCCAGTTCGAGCATTTGCTGGAACACAATCCGGACGATGACGAATCGCGCCTGGATTTGGCGGTGGTTTTGTTATCCGGCCAGCATACGGCGGCGGCTTTGGAACAACTGGAGTCGATAAACGAGGCTGTGCGGGCGTCCAGCAAATATCAGTTCTATTTGGGTTTGGCCTTGCAACAAAACGGCGAGCAGGAATCCGGCGCGCAATTGCTGCGGCAACTAGCCGATTTGCCGGATGATGCCTACGGGGTTAAGGCGCGGAAGATGTTGTTGGTGAGTTGAGTTTAGTGAGACGCGAAGGTTTTGAATTGGAGCCGGAGGATGTCGAGTATTAGGTTGAAAAGGATGGGCAACGGTCAATACCTACCACATAATTTGAGTCAAATAACGACCGCAAACTAGCGCATTGCAGCCTAAAACAATTCCAAGTAGGAACCCACTCCTAGATACTAATATTTGAACCTTGCGACATATCTGGTAAATATCCAACCGCTTGCTGTTTCGCCATTTTCGAAATGAACCACCACGAATGTCCAATTCCTTTGTTTTTCTATAAATACAACAACTTGACCAAGACTTAGTAACTCAACTACCTCCGATTTAATGGTAGGCGCGCTTCTTAGCTTGACATTGTCTGCAGATATAAAACGCAAATCACTTGACATCCATGTCAAGCTGTTGATATCAGTATTCTTTAGTTGGCTCAATTTCTTCTTATCAGACCATTCTTTCTTAATAATCTCTTCAACATATGGTGTTAAAAGGTTTGCAGAAATGCTAACAATATAAGGGTACACAATGTGCAGTAGAAAGCCCAATAATATAATTTGAATATATTTAGGAAGTAGCTTGAAATGGCTAACAGCTGATTCATTGTCTTCAGTAGAAATGGAAGCAAGAGTGGCTTCAAGTCGAGTCTGGTAAATATCATTTTCGTAACAGCCCTCGTTGAATTCACTATCAGAGTTAATAGGGGCTGTTGCCATTTTGTCATAATCCCTTTGAAAATCGATTGGCGAGCCATATTGATTGAGTTTTCAATCAAACGATAACTAGCGAATGCCACGCCAACTGCTTACAGATACCCACTGGGAAAAGCTAAAAACGATTATGTTGAGTTTCAGCATTTACGACAAACCCGGTCTTCGGCAAACGGTCGAAGGGATTTTTTATCGCTTGCGTGTTGGCTGCCCTTGGCGAGACTTGCCCGTCGCTTTTGGCAAGTGGAATGCCGTGTACAAGCGCTTCAATGCCTGGTCACTGCAAGAAAAGCTGAGGGGTATCTTTCAAGCGCTAGTGATTGAGCCTGATTTGGAATGGCTATTTATTGATGGCAGCATTATTAAAGCCCATCAACACAGTAGCGGCGGCGCCCATGAAAATCCAACAGCCATCGGGAAATCGGTCGCAGGCAACACGACCAAAATCCATATGGCGGTTGATGCCGGTGGACTTCCCATCCAGTTCTCGATTACGGGGGGCGAAGTACATGACTGCAAAGAAGCGCCGGAATTTGTGGCCAAGCTCCCCCAGGCGGGCTACATGATTGCAGACAAAGGGTATGACAGCGAGCCGTTACGGATTCAAATTCGAGACCAAGGCACAGTCCCCATCATCCCAAGAAAACAAAATTCAATAGTCGGGAATGAGGAAATGGACTGGTGTCTCTATAAATATCGCCACCTCGTTGAAAACGTATTTGCGCGACTGAAACATTTTAGAGCTATTGCCACCCGATATGACAAACTAAAACGCAATTTTGAAGGTGCTATCGCCCTGGCTTGTGCATTTATATGGTTACCGATGTGAAACGGCAACAGCCCCTAGTTTCCTGCATCTGGTAGATTGCATCTATCAGGGAATTGTTACCACCATAGACCTTATTCAAATTGCTGATCGTATCGGCTAGAGTGCTACTGATGCCGTATGTCTTTTGTATCTGGCTGACTGCATTCATCAAGGCACTGTTACCACCGTAGACCTTATTCAAATTGCTGATCGTATCGGCTAGAGTGCTACTGATGCCGTATGTCTTTTGTATCTGGCTGACTGCATTCATCAAGGCACTGTTACCACCGTAGACCTTATTCAAATTGCTGATCGTATCGGCTAGAGTGCTACTGATGCCGTATGTCTTTTGTATCTGGCTGACTGCATTCATCAAGGCACTGTTACCACCATAGACCTTATTCAAATTGCTGATCGTATCGGCTAGAGTGCTACTGATGCCGTATGTCTTTTGTATCTGGCTGACTGCATTCATCAAGGCACTATTACCACCGTAGACCTTATTCAAATTGCTGATCGTATCGGCTAGAGTGCTACTGATGCCGTATGTCTTTTGTATCTGGCTGACTGCATTCATCAAGGCACTGTTACCACCATAGACCTTATTCAAATTGCTGATCGTATCGGCTAGAGTGCTACTGATGCCGTATGTCTTTTGTATCTGGCTGACTGCATTCATCAAGGCACTATTACCACCGTAGACCTTATTCAAATTGCTGATCGTATCGGCCAGAGTGCTGCTGATGTTGTATGTCTTTTGTACTTGATTGATATTTTCAGTCAAAATTCTGCTCCTGCTATCTGCTGTGTAGGCGCTGGTGGGATGCATTTAGGTAAGTCGCGTAGCTCCGATTAGCGCTGGGTAATCGGAGAGAAAAGTGTGATTACCCAAGCTTTTATTTCCTTTAAGTAGGGTACGTCGCACCTTTATTTTGAATGGCAGCTTATTTGCCTTGTTTAGATCGCGGCTGGTGGCGGTTTTCAGTTGCGATGAATGGCTTGGTTTAGGGTGGAATAGCAATCACAAAGGCTCGAAATATTCGCATCTGTTAGCGCGTTGCTTGTTGGTAATCAATTTGGCCTTTGGTTCACTGCATTTGTTCGGGGCGCTATTACTAAAGAATCTACAATTGCGGCAGACGCGCGTGGCTGTGCGGCAGCCGGCGCATTTCGATTCGTACGCATAATCGGTTTGCCGTAGTTTGTAAGCACAGCGCCAGCATTCGCCATTACCCTTGTTACTCATCGCTACCCAGTTCTATCAGAAAATATCTTGATTGGCATACGATTTTCCTGTCCTTTTATCATCTGAGATAGTTAGCCACCAAGCTTTTGTCATTGAAGCAGATCGAACGGCAGACCGCAACGGGCCGCAGTAAGGCCATCGCGCTTTCCAGGCCTGATTTTCAATCCGCGCTAAGCGCTTTATAGCGTCCCAAGGTTATTAGTAAGCGTGCCTAATTTGTTTCTAATTGGTATCAAGTCTAAGGGATACGGCGGTACTTTCAACGTCCAGCTTGATGCCTTAATTGTTGAAATTGCGCCAATAACTCCCGCAAATTCAATATTCCCGCTTGAAAAAATCGGCCGTAAGGCCAGAATGAAACGCAGAGCGCTACTGCGGTGTTAACACTGCGCAAGCGGTCGATGACGAGTGGAACAAATGAGCGGCAACGCGTGTCCTGTCTGAGGATTGAACGTTAGGGGCAATTACCACGTAAAGAGCGGGTACGGAAAGATTCAAATTAGTGCATAGTGGCGTCGAATCCCTCGAGCAATCGTGGTTTCGTATTTTGTTCATAATTGGCTGAAATGATGGCAGATGTCTTGGTTAGTGCGGCCTCACGGTAAATTTCGGGATTTCTGACTGACTACAGACCTCGAGTCTGACCTCGTCAACGGCATCGGCGGTAGGCTGGCGGGTTGGAAACTACAGTTTAGGCTGTCGAATCCCCCGCCGGCGGGCTCATCATCCATCTCCGGTTATTTCTCCCTTCCTGCTTTGCGAACAGCACTTCGGCTGTTTCTCGGTGTTAGCTCAATCCCCTTGCAACCTTGCTTCTGTATCCAGGCATACGCCGCAATGACATTAAAATTCCGTGGAATAGGCCTAACCGGTCAGCATTGATACAATAAGGCATTATTTCTCAAAGCCACATTATCCAGGGAGTACTTCATGATTCGCTTTCCAGCAGAATGGGAAACACAATCAGCCGTCATCATCGCTTGGCCGCACCACAGCGGCGACTTTACCAATCTGTCCGCCGTCGAAGACACCTATCATTTTGTCGCCACCACTATCAGCCGGTTTCAGCCCTTGGTGATTATTTGCAAGGATGGCGAGCATCAGCAGCATATTCAGACGCAACTGGGCCACAACGACAAAATTCATATGGTGCAGGCCGATTACAACGACATATGGCTGCGGGATACGGTGTTTTTGACGATGGAGTGGGAGCATCCCAAAGCCAGCGTGCAGTTGCTTAACTTTCGATTCAATGGCTGGGGTAAAAAATATCCGCATGCGGCCGACGATGCTTTGAATCTGGCGCTGTTTGCGCATCCGATTTTTAAAGGTCATCCGACAGCAACATTAGATTTAGTGTTGGAAGGCGGCAGCGTGGAGTCGGACGGTCAAGGCACCGTGATGACCACCAAAAACTGTCTGCTCAATCCCAACCGCAATCCGGACTTGTCGGAAGCGGCGATTGCCGGGCAGTTGCAAAACTATTTGGGCGCGAAGCGGATTTTATGGGTCGAGCAAAGCAATCTGGCCGGCGACGACACCGATGCGCACATCGACACACTGGCGCGGTTTTGCGACGCCAACACGATTGCTTACACGGCTTGCGAAGACAGCGCAGATCCGCATTTCCAAAGTCTGAAAAATATGGAAGCGCAGTTAAAAACCTTCAAAACGGAAAGCGGCGAAGCCTACCGCTTGGTGGCTCTGCCTTTGCCGAAGCCTATTTTTGACGAACAAGGCCAGCAATTGCCGGCCAATTATTCGAATTTCTTGATTATCAATGGTGCAGTATTGGTGCCGGTTTATGAAGACGCGATGGATGCGGTGGCGCTAGAACGGCTGAAAACCTGCTTCCCTAATCATGAAATTATCGCCACCCCGTGCCGGCCGCTGGTGCATCAATACGGTAGTTTGCATTGCGCCAGCATGCAGGTGCCGGCATTTGTTAAATTGAATTTCTAAGCATCTGTCCGACTCATGAAAAAATCGATTATCGCCTGCGCCGTGCAGCAGCCTTGCAATCGCGGCCGGGAAACCAATCTGGCTTATTCGATTAGTCAAATCGAAACAGCCGCCCAACAAAATGCCGACTTAGTGGTGCTGCCGGAACTGCATCTGGACCATTATTTTTGCCAAAGCGAAGACACCAGCTGTTTTGATTTGGCGCAGCCGATTCCCGGTCCGACTTGCGAAACGCTTGCCGAAGTGGCCAAGGCCAACAAGGTAGTGATCGTCTCGACCATTTTCGAGAAACGTGCGCCGGGTTTGTACCACAACACGGCGGTGGTGTTCGATAAGGACGGCAGCATCGCCGGCACCTTCCGGAAAATGCATATCCCTGACGATCCGGGATTTTACGAGAAGTTTTATTTCACGCCTGGCGACCTGGGTTTTACGCCAATAGAAACGTCGATAGGCAAGTTGGGGGTGTTGATCTGCTGGGATCAATGGTATCCGGAAGCGGCGAGGCTCATGGCGTTGGCCGGTGCTGATGTGTTGATTTATCCCACCGCTATAGGCTGGAATCCCGAGGATGACGCTGTCGAGAAACAACGCCAATGCGATGCCTGGATTACCGTGCAACGTGCGCATGCGGTGGCGAACGGCATTCCGGTGATTTCCTGCAATCGTATCGGTTTTGAAGCGGCGCCGGATCAAGCGCCGGGCATTCAGTTTTGGGGAAACAGCTTTATCGCCGGCCCGCAAGGTGAGATTTTAAGCAGCGCCGACGATAATCAAGATGTGTTGTTATTTGCCGAGCTCGATTCGCAGCGCAGCGAAGATGTCAGACGCATCTGGCCGTTTCTGCGTGATCGCCGGATAGATGAGTATGCGGATTTGAAGAGACGCTTTATCGATTAAAGACTGATGATGTCAGCGCTTTGAGAAAGCCGGACAACAGCTAGAACTGTTGGCCGGCTTTTTTTATCAGTCTTCGCTGGCGCTGCGGCTGACAGGTTCTTGAGGTGTTTCGTTGTGGCGATTGTTGCTGCGCTCGGCGAACTCTCTATCGTAAGAGCGCGGCTGGCTGCTGGCTTCGCCGCTTTCGGAATAGCTTGGAGCTGGGGTTGGACGTTCGCCGCCTTGATTGCCTGTTGAGCTATTTTCGCCCGCTTCGCCACCGGCGCTTTGCTCGGGGCGTCTCTCGCCACCGTTGCGCGGGCCACGTCTGCGGCTGCGGCTGCGGCGGCTGCGTTCTTGGCCACCGTTGCCGTTTTCTCTTTTTGCGGTTGTAGTCGCGTCGTCGGTATTTTCCTGGTCAATCACCACGGCTTGCTTTGGCTCGACTGGAGCGCTGCCCGTAGCTTCGGTATTTGCCGGGTTGTTGGGCGGACGGCGATTGTTGTTACGGCGGTTGTTGTTACGGCCTGATGCTGAGCGCTCGCCCCTCTCTCCTCTGTCGCCGCGATCACCACGGTCCCGGCGATTGTTTCTGCCGGATCTGGGTTTGTCTTCGTTGCTTTTTTCAGAGGCTTCGCCGTTTTCGGCGGCTTTGCTATTCCCGATCAGACGCTGCCAGAAACGTTGAATCAGACCGGCAGAGGTCTTTTTGTTTTGTACGGGGGCCGGGGAGTCCGGTAAAAACTCCTTAATCGCGGCTTTTTCGGCTTTAGGGCCGGCCTGCTTGGCAAATTCCGGTACCGTGATGTCTTCTTCCTTGATATGCAAATGGCTGGCTTTTTCTTCGCTGCTTTCGCCTGCAGATTTGATGCGTTCGATGTCGTAAGACGGGGTTTCCAGGTGTTTGCTCGGCAGCACGATAATGCCGACTTGCAGTCTGGTTTCGATTTCCTGAATCGCCGCGCGCTTTTCGTTGAGCAGGAAGGTGGCGCAATCGATAGGCAAATGGGCGATGACGCGCTCGGTGCCTTTTTTCATCGCTTCTTCCTCGATCAAACGCAATACAGCCAGCGTGACCGATTCCACGTTACGAATCGTGCCTTGGCCTTTGCAGCGCGGGCAGGTCAGTTGTGTGGAGTCGCCCAGCGAGGGACGCAGACGTTGTCTGGACATCTCCATCAAACCAAAGCGCGAGATGCGGCCGGTCTGGATGCGGGCGCGGTCGATTTTCAACGCATCGCGCAGACGGTTTTCCACTTCGCGCTGGTTTTTGTTCGACATCATGTCGATGAAGTCGATGACGAATAAGCCGCCCAAATCGCGCAAACGCAATTGGCGGGCGATTTCGTCGGCGGCTTCCAGATTGGTGTTTAATGCAGTCTCTTCGATGTCGCTGCCTTTGGTGGCGCGCGCCGAGTTGATGTCCACAGAAGTTAAGGCTTCGGTGTGATCGATGACTATCGAGCCGCCGGAAGGCAATGACACTTCCCGGCGATAGGCCATTTCAATCTGGGTTTCGATCTGGTAGCGGCTGAATAGCGGCACGCTGTCCTGATACAGTTTGGCCTTGTGCAGATTATGCGGCATCACCTGCTTCAAGAAGTTATGCACCAGTTTGAAAGCGCCTTCCTGGTCGATCAGGATTTCGTCGATGTCGCCGCGCAAGTGATCGCGCAGGGCGCGGATGATGACGTTGCTTTCCTGGAAAATCAGGAAGGGCGCGGTTTGCTCGGTGCTGGAGCGGTCGATGGCTTCCCACAGTTGCAGCAGGTAGTTCAAGTCCCATTGCAGTTCTTCGACGTTTTTGTCGGAGCCGGCGGTGCGGATGATCAAGCCCATGCTGTCCGGAATTTCCAGCGCGGCCATTGTTTCGCGCAATTCACTACGGTTGTCGCCCTCAATGCGGCGGGAAATGCCGCCCGCTTTGGGGTTATTCGGCATCAGTACCAAATAGGTGCCGGCCAAACTGATGTAAGTCGTTAGCGCCGCGCCTTTGTTGCCGCGTTCTTCTTTTTCAATCTGAACGACGATTTCTTGGCCTTCGCGAATATTGGATTTAGAGGATTTACCCTCTTCGCTGTCGCCGGTCCGGTACTCGGGGGCGATTTCCTTGAACGGTAGAAAACCGTGTTTCTCGGCGCCGTAATTAACGAAGGCGGCTTCTAGGCTGGGTTCTACCCGAGTGATGATACCTTTATAAATGTTGGATTTTTTTTGTTCTTTTGAAGGAACTTCGATGTCGAAATCATAGAGTTTCTGACCATCTACCAATGCCACTCGCAGCTCTTCGGGCTGCGTGGCGTTGATAAGCATTCTTTTCATTAAATTATCCTTATTGTAATTTGTATCCTACTTAGAGCTTAAACAGGTTTGGTTGTCGCGGATAAAGGCGGCGTGTTTCCCCATATGTACTTAAGTGAGCGGCCAGACTGACGGAAAACTGCAATTAGTTGTAGTAATTGTCGCAGCGGGTTATCGGCATTGCCGAGGGTGGCGCTTGAAAAGTGGGAGGTCTGTTATACCGAACTCTATTCTAAGGATGCAGCTCGCTCATCATGGGTTGAGCGATAAAACCCGAAAAAATTCTTTTAGGTCAGCGCGAAGACACAACGCTGAAACCCCGGTCTTTAAATTTTTATAGCTAAAGTCTATCCAAAGATAAACTAGCCTAATATAGCAATGTTTATTGACAGCAGCAATTTTAAACATGGCTGGCGGATATGTTGTTATTATTTGCCGCATGAATACCGCAGAAAATCAGACCAATCCGCAAGTCCAATGGCTGGAAATTACCGAGGCAAACAGCGAACAAAGGCTCGATAATTTTCTGATCACTTATCTCAAAGGCGTTCCCAAAACTCGCATCTATCGCATGGTCAGAAAGGGCGAAGTGCGGGTCAATAAAGGCCGTATCGACGTTAGTTACAAGTTACAGTTGGGCGATATTGTGCGAATCCCGCCGGTCAGAGTCGCGGAAAAAAAAGACGAAATCATCATCCAACCCACCTTGAAGTTCAGCCTGGAAAACCACATTCTTTACGAAGACGACGGCTTTATCGTGCTGAACAAGCCGGCCGGCTTTGCCGTGCATGGCGGTAGCGGCGTCAGTTCCGGCGTGATCGAAGGACTAAGACAGATTCGGCCGCAACAGAAGTTTTTGGAATTGGTGCATAGGCTGGACAAGGAAACCTCCGGTTGCTTGTTGATTGCCAAGAAGCGTTCAGTATTGAAGCTATTGCATGAACTTTTTCGCGGCGATGGTATCCAGAAGACCTATTTGGCTTTATTGGTTGGGCAGTTCCAACGCAAGAAACAATTAGTCGAGGTGCCCTTATTGAAAAACGTCGCCCAGGGCGGCGAGCGGATGGTAGTGGTCAGCCAGGCAGGCAAATCCGCCGAAACCTTGTTCACGCGGCTGAAGCAGTTTCAGGATGTCACCTTGGTACATGCCGCGCCTAAAACAGGCCGTACCCATCAGATTAGGGTACATGCTGCTTGGCTGGGGCATCCGATTGTGGCTGATGATCGTTATGGCGATGACGATACGAATAAAGCCTTTAAAAAGCGCGGATACAAGCGTTTGTTTTTACACGCCGAGCAACTGCAGTTTGCGCATCCCGTCAGCGGTGCCTTGCTGCACTTTACCGCGCCATTGCCCGAGGATTTACAAGAATTGCTGAATCATGAAAAACCGCTTTGATTTAATCATTTTCGATTGGGACGGTACTTTAATGGATTCGGTAGACTGGATTGTGCATTGCATCCAACAAGCTGCGATGAGTTGTGAATGTGCCGTGCCGGAAGCGCAGGCGGTCAGGGACATCGTCGGCTTGAGCATCGAAAATGCGATGAAGCAACTGTTTCCGAATGAAGAGTCCGAGATCCGGCAAAAGATCGCTGCCGATTACGCGGAAACCTTTTTTAGCAAGCAAATCGGTCCTGACGACTTGTTTCCCGGTGTGCATGAAATGTTGAAGCAGTTTCGTGACCAAGGGTATCGCTTGGCTGTGGCGACCGGCAAGAAAAGCGCGGGTTTGCATGCGGCAATGAATGCGACCGGTGCGGCGGATTTGTTTTGTACTACGCGCTGTGCGGACCAAACGGCTTCCAAGCCCAATCCGCTGATGCTGGATGAAATCATGACCGAACTGGGTGTGGATAAACAGCGCACCTTGATGGTCGGTGACTCGGTGCATGATTTGCAAATGGCTTTAAATGCCCAAGTCGCGTCAATCGGTGTCACTTGCGGGGCGCATTGCGCGGCAACCTTGCAAAAATACAATCCCTTGTTGTGTGTGAACTATCCCACCGATTTAATCGGAATCATATAGGAGACAAATGGTGGAGAATAAACAAGATCTTCCCGAAGATATTGCTGAAAACAGCCCCGGTTGGGAAAAGTCGGTGCTGGAGAAGTTGGCGTTTGCCGCAATCGACGAACAGAAAGCGGCGCGCCGTTGGGGAATATTTTTCAAGTTGCTGACGTTTGCTTATTTGGCCGTTGTGCTGGGTATAGCGATTTATCCGAAATTCAAGGAGGATATCGAGTCCGGCACCTCCGAGCATGTGGCTATCGTTGATGTGCTGGGGCAGATTGTCGAAGGTGAGGCCGCCAGTGCTGATGTGGTGATCGAGGGCTTACGTGATGCGGCCAAGGATAAAAACGTCAAGGGTATCATTCTCAATATCAACTCACCCGGCGGCAGTCCGGTGCAATCCGCTTACATTTACGATGAAATCAGGCGCTTGAAAGCCAAGCATCCGCAATTGCCGATTTATTCGGTGGTGGGCGATATGTGCGCATCCGGCGGTTATTATGTCGCCTCGGCTACCGACAAGATATTCGTGAATCAGGCCAGCATCATCGGCTCTATCGGCGTCATCATGAACGGCTTCGGTTTTACCGATGTGTTGGACAAGCTGGGCGTGGAGCGGCGTTTGTTAACCGCCGGCGCACACAAAGCCATGCTCGATCCGTTCTCGCCGGTCAATCAGCAAGAAAGCAAGCATATGCAGTCATTGCTCGACCAAGTACACCAACAATTCATTGGTGCGGTGCGCGAAGGGCGCGGCAAGCGTTTGAAGGAAACCGAAGCGCCCGAGATGTTCTCCGGGCTGATTTGGACCGGCACGGAAGGCGTCAGGCTGGGATTGGCGGATGATTTCGGCAGCGTCGATAGCGTTGCCCGCGACCAGTTCGGTACTGAAGAGAAAGTAAACTTCACTCCTCAAGAGCGCCTGATCGACCGCTTGGCCGGCAAGTTCGGCGCTTCGTTCGGTCATGCTATCGCCAGCCGTTTGCCTGTGCCGGCGATGCAGTAGTCCGGCGCGTGTTATCCATTTATTTACTTAATTTTTGGCAAGACAGTTGCTTATCGATGAACTTTTATGGATAATGCGCCACTCTTCAGCGTCTTGCTGATGTTTTATGGTTACTGTGTCGGTCCTCTCGCAACGATACGCTGTAAACCCCGCCAGGTCCGGAAGGAAGCAACGGTAGCAGCGGACTCGTGTGCCGGGATGTGGCTGGCGCAGTAGCCGCCCAACTCTTGCCTTTCCGCGTTGCTAATGGCTTATCAGGTTCTTGCCAGAAAATGGCGTCCCAGCAACTTCAAGCAGCTTGTCGGTCAGGAGCATGTCAGTCAATCGTTAATGCACGCCTTGCAGCATGATAGATTGCATCATGCCTATCTGTTCACCGGCACCCGTGGCGTCGGCAAAACCACGGTGGCGCGGATTCTCGCCAAAGCCATCAACTGTGAAGATCTAAAAGATTTCAACCCTTGCGGCGAATGCCGGGTTTGCCGAGATTTCGAGCAAGGCCGGTTCATGGACTTGATCGAAGTCGATGCCGCCTCCCGCACCAAAGTCGAAGATACCCGCGATCTGCTCGACAATGCCCAGTACGCACCCAATCAAGGCCGCTACAAAGTCTACTTAATCGACGAAGTGCATATGCTGTCCGGGCATAGCTTTAACGCCTTGTTAAAGACCCTGGAAGAGCCGCCGCCGCACGTCAAATTTCTGCTGGCTACCACCGATCCGCATAAAATTCCGGTCACGGTATTGTCGCGCTGTTTGCAATTTAATCTAAAACGGTTGCTGCCGGAGCAAATCGACGCGCAAATGCAGTTCATCTTGGGCCAGGAGCAAATTGCCTTCGAGCCTGCCGCGCTAAAAATGTTGGGCAGAGCCGCTGACGGCAGCTTGCGCGATGGCTTGAGCTTGCTGGATCAGGCCATCGTTTACGGTAGCGGCAGCGTCACGGCGGAAGCGGTGATCGGCATGCTTGGTACTGTCGCTCAGCAACCTATCGACGAGATGTTGCAGGCTTTGGCGGCAGGCGATGCGCGGGCCTTGCTGGCAAAAATCGCCGATGTCGCCGAGTTGACGCCGGATTTCGCCGATATTTTGCAGCAGATGCTGCGGGTATTGCATCGGGTCGCGTTGTTACAGCAAATGCCGGATTTCGTCGATCAGGAATTTGATAAGCAATTATTGGACACTCTAGCCAAGACTTTATTGCCCGAAGACGTGCAACTGTATTATCAGATTGGCTTGCTTGGCCAACGCGATTTGCCGCTGGCGCCCGATCCGCGTAGCGGTTTTGAAATGGTCATGCTGCGGATGCTGACTTTCCGGCCGCAAACTGCGGAAGCCCAAACGCTTGAGCCGGCCAAATCGCCGGTCGTTAAGTCGGTTGCCAGTACGCCGGCGCCGGTTGCGGTTGTGGAGAGCAGCGCCAAATCCATCGAAGAGCCGCGTCCGTTATCAGTCTCACAAGTCGTCAAACCGAGCAATTGGACCGAGATTATAGCCGCGTTGAATATCAGCGGGCGTACCCGCGAACTGGCGAATAACTGCGTGTTGGACGGGATCGACGACAGCAGTTGCCGCTTGCTGCTCGATCCGAGCTTCCAGCAAGTCGGGACTAAAGCCGAGGACAACCTAAGGGTAGCATTGCAAAATTATTACGGTAAACCCTTAAAACTGTTGATAAGCAAGCAAGTAGAGCAGCAAATGACACCGGCGCTGGAAATTCAAAAAGCGCGCGAAGATCGGCAGCAAGCGGCAGTCGATAGCATTAATAGCGATGAAAATGTGCAGGCTTTGAAAGACACGTTTGGCGCTAGAATCATGCCTGGCAGTATCGAGCCACTGAATTAATATTGGAGAGACAATGATGAAAAATGCGCTAGCGGGCATCATGCAACAAGCCCAAAAAATGCAAGACAACCTTAAAAAAGCCCAGGAAGAATTGGGCGCGATGGAAGTGCAAGGCGAGTCCGGCGGAGGCTTGGTGACGATAGTGATGACCGGCAAACGCGAGGTCCGCAAGGTCAGTATCGACCCGTCTTTGGTGGGTGACGACAAGGATATGTTGGAAGACTTGGTGGCGGCGGCGATCAACGACGCGGTGCATAAAGTCGGTAAAATGAAAAAAGAAAAAATGGCCGATGTTACTGCCGGCATCCCGATCCCACCCGGTTTCCAAATGCCATTCTAAGCATGCAAAACCAAGGTCTGCTGAAAGAGTTGATCCAAAGCCTGTGCTGCCTGCCCGGCGTGGGCCCTAAATCGGCGCAACGCATGGCTTTCCATCTATTGCAGCGCAACCGTGACGGCGGCATGCAATTAAGCAAAATGCTCGCAAAAGCCGTCAACGAAATCGGCCATTGCCGCGAATGCCGGACTTTGACCGAAGCCGAGTTGTGCGAAGTTTGCGCTAATCCGCTGCGCGATGCGGAGACGATCTGCGTGGTCGAAAGTCCTGCCGACGTTTGGGTGATCGATCAAGCCACTACCTTCAAGGGCAAATACTTTGTATTGCATGGCCGCTTGTCGCCGTTGGACGGTATCGGTCCCGATCAGCTTGGCTTTGAGTTGCTCGAGCAACGCATGGCGAGCGGCCAGATCAAGGAAATCATCCTGGCGACCAATTCTACCGTCGAAGGGCAGGCTACCGCGCATTTCATCGGCGAAGTCGCCGGCAAACTCAATATCCGCGCCACGCGCATCGCGCACGGCGTGCCGATGGGCGGCGAGCTGGAATTTATCGACAGCGGCACCTTGGCGCACGCCTTTAACGGCCGCCGCGAATTTTAGGAGGACATATGAGTGATTGTTTGTTTTGCAAGATGGGCAGCGGTGAAATCAAGCCGGATGTGGTTTACGAAGACGAGCAACTACTGGCGTTCAGGGATATACACCCGCAAGCGCCCATGCATGTGTTAATCATCCCTAAGCGCCACGTCGCTAATTTAAATGATCTGGACGATGCCTTGCTGGGCGGATTGATGTTACAGACTGCTGCTAAAATTGCCGGTCAGCTAGGCTATGCGGAAAGCGGTTACCGAACTGTGTTCAACTGTAACGATGACGGCGGACAGACTGTGCACCACTTACATATGCATCTACTGGCCGGCAGGCAAATGCATTGGCCGCCGGGTTAACGCGGATATAAAAAGCATAAAAAAGCCGCGAAATTCGCGGCTTTTTTATGCTTGGGCAACTGCTCCATCAATGTCGTTCCAGCCAGTCCTTGATCTCCAGCGGGGTCATGGTCGCGCCACCCAATTCCCGCATAAAAAAGTCGAAGTAGCGCCGGCATTTTTCCAGAAACCGTTCAAGGTCCGCATCGCTGTTCACGTAAGGTGTGCCGCCCGGCATCACCGACGGCGAATGAAAGCTGAACACAAAGATTCGCACACCGTCGGCCAGTAAGGATTTGGTTAAGCGGCGCATCTCCGGCTCGCTGTAATCTTCAGGGGAAAGCCTAATGCGTTCTAGGAGTCGCAGCCTGGCGACTGCTCCCGAAATCTTGGCTTTGCGCAGCCAGGGATGCATCAGCTGCCGGTAAAGAGGCGTGCCACCCGCCCGCAATGTTCCCACGTAACCGCCCGAGCCGGGCAAGCTAAGCAGGCGGCGCTGATTGCCAAACCAAAACGGGTCACTGGTATAGCTGGAGTAGTCCGGGCCGCCGTCGGCGCTGTAATCAATAGACGCGGCCACGCTGATGTCGACCTCGTAGCCCAGTTCTTCGAGAATCTCGCCGGTATTGGGACCGAAGCCGTAACGGCCCGCGAGATAGGTTAACGGCGAGGTGCCGAACGAGCTTTTGATTTGCTCGGTGAGTATCCTGAGTTTTTCATATTCCAGCGCGCGCGGCAAATTGCCGGGATAGGAGTTGCGGGCGTTCAGTTCTTCATCGTGCGGTGGCGACACCCAGGGATGCAAATGCGCTCCAATCAGTGCTCGTCCCGAATCTGCGTAGGCTTTCAGCGGACCGAAAGCTTCTTCTTGCGAAGCAATCGGATAGTCGACCACATAGTTCGGCACAATCCCAAAACTATCGAAAACCTTCTGTGCCCGGTCGATGTGGCGCATATGCTTAACGCCGGTGGCCTGCCTGTCGTGCGGCTTGTTCCAATCGAACTCCTCCTCGGTATGGATGACTACCGACAAGATGGGGCGGGTTTCGCTGTCTACACGAATCAGTTTTCGTTCGCTCACTGGTTTAGCCCCACGATCTCGGAATAAAAGTTGCTGATGTCGGCTTCAGCCAGGGTGTCGCTGCGAAAGACTTTGTTGCGGTAGCCGGCCAGTTCGTGGCAGAGCAGTGGTAGCCGGGGCAGCAGGCGCGACTCGACTCGGGTGTAAAAACAACCTTTCTGTAACAGGTGTGAGCCGATGCTATTGCGGTAAATCAAAAACAGCTCGGGATCGCTGAATCCCAACACCAGCGCGCCGGGGACGCCTTTTAATCTGTTCGGTTTCCAGGTCACGAGACAATACGCGCCTGGTTTTCCAACTGCCAAGTGTCTAAGCCAGGGCAGGTGGCGGTGGTCATGGAATACCTTGGCATCGGCGGGCGCAAGCGCCTGTTCAATAGCATCGTGATCGGTAATTACACGTACGCCGCCAAGGCTGGCAAATGGCCAGGGAAGATTGGGCCACAGTGCGTGGCGTTCGTTCATGGGCTTGAACTTCAGGAACTGTAGCGTCTTCGATACCACTTCCGTCGGCGTCAGGTCGGTGAAATGGAAGCCGGGTTGCGACACGACAGCCATCGCCAGCCGCATGCTTTGCGAGCGGAAGGCCTCCAGCACGCACCAGCTGGTGATGTTGCAGAATTGTTCCGGTTTACCGTGAATAATTCGCTCCGCATAAATCGCGCCGATGCCAGCGACAATTTTGCCTTCGTCGCGGATCAGAAAACCGTTGTTGGGCTTGGTTACGCCCCAGTTCTGCTGGAAAGCTTGCGCCCATTGCTCGGCACTGCGCTCAGAGCTCAGGTGTTCCGTGAGAAATTGGCAGAAAGCGAGCAGGTCGCCGTCTTGAATCGGTTCCAGCGTCGGCATGGCCATGATTATTCCTTCAGCGCGGTTGCATCAAATAGGCTGCGGTAGATTGTTTGGCTTACGCTTGTTTGCTGGACAGCAGAAAGTCGGTCATCGCATTAATCGAGCCGAGATTGTCGATGTTCATGTCTTCCTGTTTGATCCGAAAGTCGTAGCTGGCCTCAAACCAGACCACAAGTTCCAGAATGGCGCCGGAATCCAGCACACCGGTGGCCGGCAGGATGTCGTCGTCAGTAACGCCTGAGGCGTCCATGTCCAGCGCTTTGGCTAGTTCTATTACCTTGGCGCGTATCGCGGCTTTAATCTCGTCGGGATTTAGGTTCATCTATCGGTGGCCTCTGGTTTATGTGAGTGGTTATGCCGGACGGGATAACGCCAGCAACACCTGTGCGACGTCGAAACCCGTGAGAACGCGGTGATCGTAAGTGGCACCCAGTACGGCCTTATCGGAATTTTTCGGCGCGGCGTGAGCAATAATCAGCGCTGTTTGCGGCGGTAGAATAGGGGTGTGGCGGCTGACATTCCAACGTGCCATGCTCGAAAACGATAGGGTAGCGCCGGTGGCTTCCTGCGGCGGCAGCTTGTGTGCCATGGCGTGGCGTTGTACCTCGCCGAGGGCGCTGATGAATTGTGCTGCGTCCATGTCTTGCGTGTCGCGCACCACGGTTAGGTAAAGCATCGCGCCAGCCTGCACGGTAAAGCCGATATTGACGGGTGTGTATTGAAAGCGCTGACCGTTGACTATCGTGGAGTTTATTATAGGGCGTTCGCGGCCCAATTCCGCCAAACGAAAGGCCATCAATGGCAGCAAGGGCGAGAGCATCAGCTTATGTTCCGCCGCATAGGCGGCGGCGCGTTCTTCCCAGGGTTTGGGGTCGTATTCGACTTCCAGATAGGCCGAGGCCGCAAAATCTCGATGCCAGGCAACTGTATGCAGCATGCCTGCCGATTCCGGCGACAATTCCTGCAAGTCTCCTGCAACCGCAGGTGTATCTTCCCGGCGGTTTACCGTTTGAGTAGTCGCGGCGGCTTTACCGGGCTTACCGCCCTTGCTCAACCAAGTCTCGATGTCGGCTACCGACAGACGTTCGCCGCTGACGGGGACGCGGGACGGGTCGATGTCCAGTTCCTTAAGCATGGCTCTGGCTTTTGCCGTGGGTTGGCGCACGGCGCTTGCTGTTGACGAAGTGTCCTTGGTTTCTTCCGGGATCGCTTCGTCGCGCGTCTCACCCAGCCAGAACATCACGGCGCCGACACGGATTTTTTGCCCCGGTTCGCAGTCGACTCGCAGCACGTAGCCGTCTTGTTCGGCGACCACATCTATCATGGATTTGTCGGTTTCGACGGTGGCGACCACGTCGCCGCTAGTGACGAACTCGCCTTGCTTGACGTCGATGCTGACGACGTCCACGAACTCGTCGTTGATGTTCACGCAGGGGACGGTTTGGAAAGTGGGCATGGCGGTCCTTTAAAAAAGGTCGAGAATTTGCTCGATTATCGATTGTTCGTCGGGAATAATGCTGCGCTCCAGGCTGCGGGCGGAGGCGATGGGCACGGGCGGTGTGCCGATGCGTAGAAACTGGCCCTTGAATCCTGATTCGAGCAAAGCGGCGGCGATTTCGGCGCTGACACCGAAGTCGTGGTGAGATTCCTCGATCACGACCACGCATTCTCGGGCTGCCAGATGCTTGATCAGCGATTCGCGCGGCAACGGCGACAGCAGCGACGGCGAGACGATTTCAACTTCCAGCTCTTCTTCGCTTTCCAGTCTGTTCGCCACGGCTTCGGTCATTGTCAGCATGCCGCCGTAGCTTACTAACGTTACATCAGGTTCATTCGCACCCCGGCGTAGGGTAGGGAACAAGTGGGTCGCCACATCATCCGTGGCCGGCAGCGCGACATAATCCGCCGGGTCCATTTTTTCGCCGTACAGCAGTTTGTGTTCCAGAAACAGCACCGGGTAGTGCCAGCGCAGCACCGCGTCGATTAACAGTTCGGCGACATTGTGCCTATGACTGCCGTAAACCACGGTCAGGCCTGGCACAGACGTAAACAGGTGCTCCGGGCTTTGGCTGTGGGTGGGGCCGTAGCCGCGCCGGCCGCCGCAAGGTGTGCGGATGACTATAGGCACGGAGGTGTCTGCAAACATGCCTGGGAATTTCACGGCATGGTTCAGCAGTTGATCCAGGCATAGCGACAGGAAATCGGCGAACATGATTTCCACGATGGGCAAGTAGCCGTCAAGCGACAAGCCAATAGACGAGCCGGTGATGCCTGCCTCGCTGATCGGTGTGGAAATGACGCGACCGGGAAATTCGCTGGACAGGCCTTGTGTGACTTTGAAGGCGCCGCCGTAGGGGTCGTGCAGGTCTTCGCCGATTAATAGCGTGCGCTGATCGGACTTGAGCAGGAATTGCAAGGCGGTGTTCAAAACCTGCCGCACGTTGCTGCCCGCCGCGATTGGCGGATAACTGGGCACTGGGTATTCAGGTTGAGCGGAGAAGATGTGTGTCGGTGTCTCGGCGAGCGTGGCTTCCGGGGACGCGTTGGCCGCTTGGCGTACCGTTTCCACGAATTCGCGATTGCGGGCTTCGATAGTTGCCAGCGTATCTGCCGGCAACTGCCTGGCCAAGGCGGCCAATGGATCTCGGGCGCGAATTTCTGCGAGTTCGTTTGGATCGCGCAGATCGTCGCCTTTACTGTGCGGGCCCATCCGCCGGGTATCGATTACCAGGAAGCCGGGGCCGCGACTCGCGCGCACTGCGCTGACGGCTTCCGCTACTTTGCGGCAGAATTCAGGATCATCGTCGGCAAGACGCCAAGTGGGTAGTCCGAATGCTGCGCCACGGGCTTGGATGTCGCCGCCCAGATTGTCGCGACTGACGGTAGTCTGAGAAATACCGTTGTTCTCGACCACGACCAGCAACGGTGCGTTCCAGACCGACGCCATATTCATGGCTTCGTAAACCAAGCCTTGGCCGAGTGTGCCGTCGCCTATGATGGCGGCCACGATTCCGGCGCTGTCGTGCAGCTTGCGCGCTAACGCTAAGCCGGCGCCGATGCCCAGCATGCCGCCCTGCACACCGTTACTGTGAAAATTACGATGGACCAGGTGTTGACTGCCGCCCCAACCGCCGCAAGCGCCGGCCTCCCGGCCCATAATTTCGCCAACCAGTCCGACAAAGTCTCCGGAATACGACAGGAAATGGCCGTGATTGCGATGATTGGAAAGCACGGCGTCATCGGGATGGTCCAAGGCGCGCACCACCGATAATGCGGTGAGCTCCTGGCCGATGCAGGTGTGGGTGGTGCCTGAAACGAGGCCGCGGGAAAATTGATCCAGCACCAATTCTTCGGTCAGGCGTATCAGGTGGCCATATGCATAAAGACTTGCCGGGTCGAGCTCGATTTGCGGCTTGCCGTGCTGGTCGCGCGTGAAGCCCGGCACTTGCCAAGTTTTATCGTCCGGAAGGCGAGCTACTGTGTGTGTATCCATGTATTGGTTCCGGCGGTCTTGGCTAGTGCTTTAGTCGAAAGAATATAATTTACGCGAACCTACTGTAGCACGCAAGATGGGATTGAGCTGGTCCGGAATGCAGAATCATGTGTTGGAAGGGACTAGTTGCGATTGCCCGGCGGCATCTTTTCTCTAAGTTTTAAGAAGCGCTGGTAGCGCTCTGCGGCAATTTGGCCCGCTTCTACCGCCAGCCGCACCGCACAATCCTTGTCATTGACATGCCGGCAGTCGTTGAAGCGACATTTGCCGATGTGCGGCTGAAATTCTCTATAACCCCAAGCCAGTTGCCCTTCCGACAAACCGGCCAAGCCAAATATGGCCACGCCGGGGCTGTCGATTAAATCGCCGCCGCCCGGTAAATGGTAAAGCGTCGCGGCCGTGGTGGTATGGCGGCCGTGGCGGGTGATTTCCGATACAGTGTTGGTTCTTAGGTTCCGGTCCGGCAATAGTGCATTCGTCAAAGACGATTTTCCAACCCCGGATTGGCCGGCGAACATGCTGGTCTGCTGTGCCAAAACCTGTTGTAAACCCTGAATACCAACCGCTTGTTTGGCGCTGACTCTATGTAGGCTATAGCCCAAGTTTTGATAATAAGCCAGTTCTGCCTCGACGGCGGGTGATAGCGGCAAGTCGATTTTATTGAGTACTAGCGCCGCATCGATATTGCAGTTTTCGCAAATCGCCAGATATTGATCCAGCAGCAGAAAATCGCATTCCGGTTCGGCGGCGAAGACGATGAAAATGGTATCCAGATTGGCCGCTACCGGCCGGGTGTCGTTGCCGCGGCTCGGGCGTTGCAACACCGAGCGCCTGGGCATTATTTGCTCGATGCGGCCTTGCTCGGGTGAGGACATCGATAGCATCACCCTGTCGCCGACCACCACAGTGTCCAGTTTACGTAGTGTTTGGCAAAGCACGAGCTGCTCGACGGTTACACCGGCATCGTCGCTCACCTCGACAGCAATCCCCTTGCCGAGATGGGCGACGACCAAGCCTTGGTGCAAGTCTGCCATCAGGCGGACTGCATCTTTTGTTCGATATGCGCTATGCGGATCGCGGCGGGCGGATGGCTGTAATGAAATGCGGAGTACAAGGGGTCGGGGGTCAGCGTGCTGGCGTTTTCTTCGTAAAGTTTCACCAAACCGCTGATCATTTTGCTGCCTTGGGCATTTCGGGTCGCAAAGTCGTCGGCTTCGAACTCGAATTTACGTTGAAAATAGGCGCTGATCGGTTGCATAAACGTGGTGAAGACCGGCGATACCAGCATAAATAGCAATAATGCGGCAGCGTTGGAATGGGTAGTGACCCCCAAACCGTCGAAAAACCAGTCCTGGGTAATCAACCAGCCTAGCACCGCAAAGCTGATCAAGGTCATCACCGACGAAGCCACCAGCATCTTGATGGTGTGCTTGCATTTGAAATGGCCCAACTCGTGTGCCAAAACCGCTTCCAATTCTTCCTCGTCCAGCGAATTGACCAGCGTATCGAAGAACACGATGCGCTTGTTATTGCCCAGGCCGGTGAAATAAGCGTTGCCATGGCCGGAACGGCGTGAACCGTCCATAATGAAAATGCCGTTGCTGCTGAAGCCGCAGCGTTCCAATAGGCCTTGAATACGTTGCTTCAAAGAGCCTTCCTGCATCGGCTCGAATTTGTTGAACAGCGGTGCGATCAAGGTCGGAAACAGCCAGCTCATCAACAGAGAGAAACTCATGATGATCGCCCAAGCATATAACCACCATAGGCTACCGATACTGTCCATGACCCATAGAATCAGAGCCAGAATCGGCAAACCTATCGCCAGCGTCAAGCCCATGGACATTAGTTGGTCTTTCACGAACTGCGGCAGTTTGCTTTTGTTGAAGCCGTATTTTTCCTCAATGACAAAGGTTTGGTAAAGGCTAAACGGGATTTCAATTACAGTCATCAGCAGAAAAATGCTGGCCATTGACAACAAGCTGGCCATCAGTGGCGACAAATCGAAGGTTGACCAGAAATCGAACACCAGGCTGATGCCGCCACCCAAGGTCAGCGCCAGCAGAAATACCATGCCGACCACGCTGTCGATGTCGCCCAGTTTGCTTTTCTCTATGGTGTAATCGGCAGCCTTTTGGTGCGCGCTGAGTGACACTCGGTCTTGAAAGGCGGTCGGCACCTGCTCGCGATGCTGTAAAACGTAGGATTTCTGGCGCATTGCCAGCCAAAATTGGATGCCGTAGGAAAGGACTAAAGCCGCTAAAAAAATGCCGGTAAACGTGTTCATCAAGCCTATGTAGGTGGGGTTAACAATTAGCGGTACAGATTAGCTAATGCTACAATTTGCCGCAACATTATTAATACCATGGAATGAAAATGGCTCAAGATGCCGACAATCTTATCTGGATCGATCTGGAAATGACAGGCTTAGATCCTGATAACGATCTGATCATCGAAATCGCCACGGTAGTGACCGACAAAAATCTGCAAATCCTGGCCGAAGGGCCGGTGATGGCGGTGCATCAGTCTGACGCGGCGCTGGCGGCAATGGACGACTGGAACCAGAAGCACCATGGGCAGTCCGGATTGATTCAGCGGGTGAAGGAATCAAAAATCGACGCGGCCGAAGCGGAAGCGCTAACCATCGCGTTTTTGCAAGAATGGGTGCCGGCCAGAACGTCACCGATCTGTGGAAACAGCATTTGTCAGGACAGGCGCTTTCTCTATCGCTACATGCCCAAATTGGAAGCCTATTTCCATTACCGCAACCTGGACGTCTCCACCGTTAAGGAACTAGCCGCGCGCTGGGCGCCGCAGTTAAAGGATGGCTTTAACAAACAAGCCTCGCACAAAGCGCTGGACGACATCATCGAGTCCATCGAAGAATTACGGTACTACCGGGAAACGTTCTTTAAATTCTGATGTTGCAATTGTTCGCGGTCGCTCTTGGCGGCGCCATAGGCTCCATGTTGCGCTATCTGGCCTCCAGCGGCGTATATCTGTGGCTGGGCCGGGGCTTTCCTTACGGTACCTTGACGGTCAATTTGCTCGGCTCATTTTTGATCGGGCTGATGACCGAAGCGTTGATTCTGCAACGTCTGACGATTGCCTTGGAATACCGCACCGCGATTCTGGTCGGCGTGATGGGTGGATTTACCACTTTTTCCAGCTTTTCTCTGGAAACCTTTTATTTGCTGGAACAGGGACAACTCAGCAAGGCCGGTCTGAATATTGTAGCCAGCGTGTTCGGTTGCCTGTTAGCGGTATGGGCCGGTTTGGCGCTAGGCAAAGGCTTGTTTTTCTATTCGCAGGGCACAATTCGTGTGTTCGACTGGCCGTTTCCCTATGCATTGACGCTGGTTAATGGCATCGGCGCGTTTTTGATCGGCATCGTCGCCACGGTGTTGATGCACAAACTGTCCATTTCAATAGAATACCGGGCCATTTTAGTGACCGTTCTGATTGGTTTATTCATCACGCTGTCCGGCTTATATTTGATTCTCTACCTGCTGGAAAGTGGTCATTCCTTCGAATCGCACATGGGTGCGATGCTGACCGTTTTTCTAAGCAACATCGTGTTTTGCGCCGCCGCACTGTGGACCGGCTTGTGGCTGGGCAAGCAGGTATAGCCGTCGTTTTATCTCTTTTTTCAATTCAGGATCTTTAACATCATGCTAGACCCCCGTTTATTTAGAAGCGACCTGGAACTGGTTATGCAACAGCTGCAAAGACGCGGCTTTCAATTCGATGCCGCCGCTTATCAAGCTCTGGAGGACCGGCGCAAAGAGGTTCAGGTCAAAACCCAGGAGTTGCAAAACGAACGTAATACCCGCTCCAAAGCCATCGGCCAAGCCAAAGCCAAGGGCGAAGATGTGCAACCCTTGCTGGATCAGGTGGCGGATTTGGGCGATCAACTGAAAGCAGCGGAATCCGAGTTAAACAACATTCAAAACCAATTGAGCGTGCTATTGGAAGGCATCCCCAATATTCTCGATGAAGCAGTACCTGCCGGTAAAAGCGATGCGGATAACCAGGAAGTGAGCCGCTGGGGCGAGCCGCGCCAATTTACATTTACTCCAAAAGACCACGTCGACTTGGGTGAGCCGCTGGGCATGAATTTCGAGCTGGGCGCGAAAATCGCCAGTGCCCGTTTCGTGGTATTGGCCGGCAAGCTTGCGACCTTGCAGCGCGCTATCATTCAGTTGATGTTGAATACGCATATCAACGAGCACGGCTATCAGGAAACCTACGTGCCGTTCCTGGCCAATGCCGATAGCCTGCGCGGTACCGGCCAATTGCCCAAGTTTGAAGCCGATCTGTTCACGGTCAAAAACGATCCGACGTTTTACCTGATCCCGACCGCCGAAGTGCCGGTCACCAATATCGTCCGCGATGTGATCGTCGAAGCCAAACAAATGCCGCTGAAATTTGTTTGCCATTCGCCGTGTTTTCGCAGTGAAGCCGGTGCCTACGGCAGCGACGTGCGCGGCATGATACGCCAGCATCAATTCGAAAAAGTCGAGCTGGTGCAAATCGTCACCCCGGAAACCTCCGCGCAGGCTCATGAAGAACTCACTGCGCACGCCGAAGCTATTTTGCAAAAGTTGAATTTGCCGTATCGCAAAGTGTTGCTGTGCGCGGGCGACACTGGCTTTTCATCGTCCAAAACTTACGATTTGGAAGTCTGGTTGCCGGGCCAGCAGAAATACCGCGAGATTTCGTCTTGCAGCAACTTCAAGGATTTCCAGGCGCGGCGTCTGCAAGCGCGCTGGCGCAATCCGGAAACCGGCAAGCCGGAGTTGGTGCATACCTTGAACGGTTCCGGTTTGGCAGCCGGCCGCACCTTAATAGCGGTGATGGAAAATTATCAAAACGAAGACGGCTCCATCACCGTGCCGGAGGCTTTACGGCCTTATTTGGGCGGTATCGAAAAGATTCAATAACTTACAATCAGTCAGGTCTTTGGCGGCAGTGAAATAGTTTGGATACGAAACTATCATCGGGTATTATCGCCGCCGAGGCCGTTAAATCAGTCAAAAATCAATAGTTTGCCGATTTAACAGACGCCTCGTAAATTAAAAACTATAACGAGGGGGTATTATGAGTGAAGCAAATGAAGTGCAAGGACCAACTTTGTATGAACGCATCGGCGGCGAAGCGGCGGTGAATGCCGCAGTAGATGTGTTTTACGGCAAAGTGATGGGGGATTTTCGGATCAACCGCTTTTTTGAAAGAACCGACATGGCTAAACAAGCCGAGCATTTAAAAACCTTTATGACGGTGGCTTTCGGCGGTCCCAACAACTACACCGGACGTTCCTTGCGCGACGGCCACGCTCGCTTGGTAAAAATGGGTTTGAACGACTCCCATTTCGACGCGGTCATGGAGCATCTAGGCGCGACTATGCAAGAGCTGAATGTGCCTGCCGAACTCATCGCGGAAGCCGCGGCACTGGTAGAAAGCGTTAGAGGCGAAGTGCTGGGTAAATAGAATGGGTTCCGCTACCTGGGTGCCTGCACAAATCGGGTAGCGGCTTCTCTTGCTAGATGTTCAGTTTGAATTGCGTGGTTAGTTTTTGTAAGTTTTCCGCTAGCTGATTCAGCTGGCGGGCTTCGGCGGTAGTCTGATTAGCCCCGCTACTGGTGTGTTCCGATAAATTGGTAATGTGGACGATATTCCGATTGATTTCCTCGGTCACAGCCGTCTGCTCTTCGGCCGCGCTGGCAATTTGCAGGTTCATCGCGTCGATGGTTTCCACCGATTGGCTGATCGCTTCCAGGGATTGCATGGCCTCCCGAGATTTCTCCACACCTACATTAGCTTGCGTACGGCTTTGCTGCATCACGGTGACCGCTTTGCGCGATCCGGCCTGTAATTCGCCTATCATATTTTCGATTACGGCAGTCGATTCTTGGGTACGGCTTGCCAGGCTGCGAACTTCATCCGCCACTACCGCAAAACCGCGGCCGTGTTCGCCGGCGCGGGCGGCTTCAATGGCGGCATTCAATGCCAATAAGTTGGTTTGTTCGGCGATACTTTTAATCACATCCACCAAAGAGCCTATGGATTCGCTGCTTTTTTCCAGACTTTGAATCACATTGGCAGCACCTTCGATGTCTTTAGCCAATTGGCTGATCGATATTGTGGCGCTGGCCACTACGCTCTGACCGTTTTTTGTTTGCTCGTTAGCGGTGCTGGCCGCTTGGGCCGCAGTATTGGTGGTGGATGCAACGTCCTGGATGGTCGCGCTCATCTGGTTCACAGCGGTCGCAACCGAGGTGATTTCTTCGCGTTGCCGGTCGAGATGAGTCGCACTTTGGTTGGCAACTGTGTAGACTTTTTGCGCCGACGTATGCAATTCGGCACTGGTATGAATGATTTCTTTCAGCAAAGCCGAACTGGTCTCTATCATGGCGTTAAAGTTTTCGGCAATCTCCCGCATTTCATCGTTGGCATCAATATGTATTCTCGCGCTCAGGTCGTTTTGGGCAACGCGCTTAGTTGCGAGGTTAATTGCGGTTATGTTGCGATTGACCGACTTGGTTAAGCCCAGCAATAGCACAATGACCACCAACAACACCCCGATTAGCCCGGCCAGCGTAAATTGTAAAAACTGTTCAGCCGCCGCGCTGCGGGTGCGAAAAAGCAGGTCGAGTTCGGCTATCAGTCCGGTGTAGAGCTGGTAAGACTGGGTGATGGCTTGGGTGGAGGTTTCGAATACTGTATCGCTACCAACAGAAATGGTTTCGCTTTCGACCAATTGCTGGCGTAATAAACCGAGCATGGTTTGCAAGGCTGTTCGGTAGTTTTCATTGGTGCCGCGCATGTTTCGCGACACTTCGGGATTTTCCGCAAACGCCACGGCCAAGCCTTCATCCACCTTTCGGGCATAGGTTTCTATATTGGCCATTAAGATCAACAGCTTGGTCAAGGATTGCGGTGTGTGACTACCTTTGGCGGCGATGCCGGACGCCAGCGCCCGCGTTTGCCCCATCACTTCGATTAATTCGGGCAAATCGGCCGTCAGTACGAAGCCCATATGAAAACTATCCAGCTTGGGGTCGAGGATGATGCCGGACGTGTTCGAAATATGGTTTAGTAGCTTCAAACCATCGGCAATCAACACGTTATGAGCGGTTATCACTGCACTTAACTCTTGATCCTGGGAGTGTGTTTTGATGTCGTTCCACTGTTGGCGGAGCTTGGAAAGCATCTTGTCGGTTTGCAAGGCCTCATGCAGCTCGCGGTCGGTTTTTTCCAGTTCCGCAAAATAGCCGTCGATTTCTTCGCGTTTACTCGTGATGCGTTCCTTAAATTGGGTTGCGCCGTTGCGAAACGCGCTGGTCATGCCCCGATGCTGCTGAATGTGTTCGATTGGTTTTCTGAGGGCGGCGATGTAACTTAGGCCATGGCGTTCTTGCGCCAAGGAGTCGATTTCCGTTTGAAATTGCCTGATCAAGGTGCCGGCCATGAACAGCATGGGGATCAGCACGATGCTGAATAGCAGCGCAAATTTTGCGGGATAGCGCAGCCTATCCATCAGGGCGATTGCGGGCGAAATGACAAAATCCATAGTTAAGATCCTGGCGATGTTGTGGAGGCGCGTGTCTGGGCAACTATAGTTGCTTTATGTTTTTTGGAAAGTATCTAGTAAATTTAATCGGCGGCGTGTTTGTTAAGCAGTTTTATGTTCTATAGGCGGGCAATTAGCAGGATCGCCGCCGAAACGATTAAACAGCTTCCCGCCAGCCAAGCCCCTGGACGGGACGGCTTCTTCGAAACTCGCAACATGATGAGGGTTGTCAGGGAAATCAGTAAGGCCGGATACGCTATCATAATCGCCAACGCCGGCAGCGCGGTGTTTGGGCCGGCTTCTTCAAGCGTGTAATAGCTGAAGCAGCCTAAACCGGGCAGCGCTAGTATCAGCCCCAAAATCAATAATTTATGATAGAAAGCGTTCACGCTAAACAGCCTTTAGTGGTTGTGTTGCCAAAAATATATAACTTGTCAAAACCCTTGATCATGGCTGGCCTGAAGTAGCGCTTCTATAGGGCGGGAAAATTTGCCTAAAGCCTGATTTATTGGATTATGATGCACTGAAACTCGCAAGATGGCGGTTATTTTTTGACCGTCTAACCCGCTTTGAGGAGTAGTTATGCAATACGATTCCGGTGTTTGCCGAACATTGGTAGCTTTCAGTTTGGGTTTTTGGCTATTGCCATGCGCTGCGGCGGAACTCACTCGAGAAGGCGTTATCGCGATTATAGCCGAGGCCGGCAGTCAGCAGCCGAACTTGATCAAGAAAGACCTGTCGGGTTTGGATTTATCCGGAATCGATTTCAATAAAGCCGACCTGTTTTCCAGCAATCTTGACGGGGCAAAGCTAACGGCAGCTAAATTGGTAGGTGTCAATCTCAATCTTGCGCAGATGCGTAATGCGAATTTGCAGAATGCCGATTTATCCTATGCCAGCTTATATGGCGTGCTGATGGATTATGCCGACTTATCCGGCGCGGACCTGAGCCGCAGTCGCGTCACCGGATCGCTGAACAATGTTAATTTCGCCGGCGCCAAATTAAAACAGGCCAATTTAGGTCCCAATTCGGCGAGTCCGCGGCAACTGCGCGATAAGCTGGAAATGAACAATGCGATACTGAACAATGCGGATTTGAGCGAGGCTAATTTTAATTACGCGCTGATGAGCAATACATCGCTCCGCCATGCCAATTTGAGCGGCGGTCAGTTTATCTGGGCGGATTTGTCCGGCGCGAATTTAGATGGCGCGACCATTTCCGGCGCGGATTTTAGAAGTGCCAAGTTTGATGATGCAAATTTGACTAATGTGACAGGGGCCGATACAGCCCTGGGCTTTAAAAAATGAGCGTATGGCCGCCCAGGCTGAGTTCAAGCAACAGCGCATTAAGACATTGCCGCAATCATCGCGCCGGATGTGGATAATCGCAAAGCCGACAACGCGGGCAGCGGATAGAAGCCGGCGCAATTACTATCGGCAAAATGCGCGTCATCGGCAAAAACTAGGTTCAATTGCGATGTTAGCCGGTTGGGGACACGATACCAAGGCATTAAACCGCTCGGTTGAGCATCGGCTGGACCCGTTGCGTTGAAATCCAGCTTGCCTTGTTCATTGCAATAGGCCATTTGCGTATAGGCATTGGCAATAAAATTCAGCCGTTTCCAGCCGCGCAGTTTGGCATGCCAGCGCGACTGGTCTTGCTTGCGGTTTTCCAGAAACGCCGCGTAATTGCTTCCCGATAAAACCGATTCCACTTCATACGCAAAAGTCAGCGCCTGGCTAAAGCTCCATTCGCCGGGAATCCCGGCATGCACCAGCGTAAAATTAAGCTTGGTATCGTGATGAATCAGGCTACGCAGTCGTAGCCATTTCAATAATTCGTCCCGGTCCGGGGCGTTAAGAATTTCATCCAAGGTATCTTCCGCGGCCAATGGCGTATAGCCCAGCGCAACGCTGAGGAGATGGAGTTCTTGTTTGCCCAATACCACAACAGCTGCTTTGCCCAGGCTTTTCACGTAACGCAGTACTTGTAAAGATTCCGGCCCGTGATTGACAAGATTGCCGGCAAACCACAGTCGATCTTCCAATGGGTCAAAGCCGATGGTGGTCAGCCGTTGCATCAGTGCTCGGTAATCGCCGTTTACGCTGCCGATGGCATAGGTAGTCATAGGTATTTAAATTCCAAAGCCAGGTCTGAACAAATCTCCGGCCATGACCAGAAGGTCAGCGCAAAGCCGGCATATTGCCTGAACCCTATCAATTTTGATGCCATTAATCTTGGCGCCGGATTTCAGCGGAAGATGATCCTGCCAACTCACTGATTATGCGTTGGAAATAGATGAAAAATCGGCAATATGCCGATGGGTTTAACTTGGTCAACCTGGTTCGTTCCCCACTAAATCCGCAGTTTTGCCGCTGAAATGTAAAGTAATCGACACGTTTTGCAGCGCTGATTAACTAAGCCCATCATTCCTGCTGGTGATACTCAGACTGCCGCTTTATTCGACAAGCCGGCAAGGAATTCACTATATGTAAAATCTATTGAAGCCATAAAAACAATCAATTTTATTTGCTCCAGTAGTTTGTTCACAATGGTCTCCAAGCTGGATCGGTTGAAGTTTCAATCGGAGTTCCAGTGATTTATTAACCCAGGCCGACATACCGTTCTTATCGAACGAGATGCAGAAACAGATAGGGCCGGGTTCATAACCATTATTACCAGGAGACCTATCATGAAAACCTTAAATACCATCCAATTGGCTATCGTCCTTACTGCCGCTCTTGTCTCGACAAGTGTTCAAGCACAGGGTGATCGCATCGCCTCCGGCGGCTTTTTAAATAGTTGGGTTGCTGAAGTGGTTTACGACAATCCCGCGCACAATCGCGGCATACACAGTTATCCCAATCCGCTTGCGCCGGTTGTGGTAGCGGAAAAAGATATGATTTATGTTGATAAAGCCCATGGTCAAGCTATTTACAGCTATCCCAGAAATACCAAATGAGCTCAACTCACGGCGGACGCCTTCGGGCGTTCCGCCAGTATTGCCCAAATAGTCACTTCGCTGTAATGCTCACGAAAGCGGGAATCCAAGATTACCATTGAGCGAAGATAATTAAGGGCCGGGCTAAAAGAATTTTATCTTCCCGGAAACCAAGGTTTTAGGCGCGTCTAAGGGCGTGGTTGATAATCTTGAACAGGTTCAAACCAGCTGATTGGAATAAGCGCTTACAAAGCCCGTACTAATAGCACAGGCATCCACGGGCTCACCAATAACAGAAAGCCGGTAAACCAGATATCGAAGGTAGGGCGCAACGCCGGAGCTTCCAGTTGGTCGGCGGCCGGATTGCTGGGGGCGAATATTAATACCAAAGCCACCAACAGCATTAGTGGCGGCGCGAACAAAAATCCGAGCAATATTCCCCATGCCGAAGAGCCGATGTCGCGGCAGCGTTTTATCATGGCGGATACCCCGAATAAGCCGCATGCCAGGGCGATAATCAAATAGAACGGCACGGCATATTCGTCGGACGACCCGTTGGTCGTTATCTGATGCGCATACAGGGGTAGCGCCAAAGCATTCAGCAAAGCCGGCAGGCCTAAAGCGATGTATCGAGAACGGTCGTAACGCAGCATGGTTCTATCTATTCCCTAAATTTGCAGTTAACCGGATCGCCTAGGTTAGCTCAGCGGCTGGCGCTTGCCAATTTTTGTGTGTTTTTTGATGATCCCGGCACAATCTTCATAAGCGTTCAGGGATTGTTTTAGGGGCTGTTGCCATTTTGTCATAATCCCTTTGAAAATCGATTGGCGAGCCATATTGATTGAGTTTTCAATCAAACGATAACTAGCGAATGCCACGCCAACTGCTTACAGATACCCACTGGGAAAAGCTAAAAACGATTATGTTGAGTTTCAGCATTTACGACAAACCCGGTCTTCGGCAAACGGTCGAAGGGATTTTTTATCGCTTGCGTGTTGGCTGCCCTTGGCGAGACTTGCCCGTCGCTTTTGGCAAGTGGAATGCCGCGTACAAGCGCTTCAATGCCTGGTCACTGCAAGAAAAGCTGAGGGGTATCTTTCAAGCGCTAGTGATTGAGCCTGATTTGGAATGGCTATTTATTGATGGCAGCATTAGGGGCTGTTGCCGTTTCACATCGGTAACCATATAAATGCACAAGCCAGGGCGATAGCACCTTCAAAATTGCGTTTTAGTTTGTCATATCGGGTGGCAATAGCTCTAAAATGTTTCAGTCGCGCAAATACGTTTTCAACGAGGTGGCGATATTTATAGAGACACCAGTCCATTTCCTCATTCCCGACTATTGAATTTTGTTTTCTTGGGATGATGGGGACTGTGCCTTGGTCTCGAATTTGAATCCGTAACGGCTCGCTGTCATACCCTTTGTCTGCAATCATGTAGCCCGCCTGGGGGAGCTTGGCCACAAATTCCGGCGCTTCTTTGCAGTCATGTACTTCGCCCCCCGTAATCGAGAACTGGATGGGAAGTCCACCGGCATCAACCGCCATATGGATTTTGGTCGTGTTGCCTGCGACCGATTTCCCGATGGCTGTTGGATTTTCATGGGCGCCGCCGCTACTGTGTTGATGGGCTTTAATAATGCTGCCATCAATAAATAGCCATTCCAAATCAGGCTCAATCACTAGCGCTTGAAAGATACCCCTCAGCTTTTCTTGCAGTGACCAGGCATTGAAGCGCTTGTACACGGCATTCCACTTGCCAAAAGCGACGGGCAAGTCTCGCCAAGGGCAGCCAACACGCAAGCGATAAAAAATCCCTTCGACCGTTTGCCGAAGACCGGGTTTGTCGTAAATGCTGAAACTCAACATAATCGTTTTTAGCTTTTCCCAGTGGGTATCTGTAAGCAGTTGGCGTGGCATTCGCTAGTTATCGTTTGATTGAAAACTCAATCAATATGGCTCGCCAATCGATTTTCAAAGGGATTATGACAAAATGGCAACAGCCCCTATTAAAGCCCATCAACACAGTAGCGGCGGCGCCCATGAAAATCCAACAGCCATCGGGAAATCGGTCGCAGGCAACACGACCAAAATCCATATGGCGGTTGATGCCGGTGGACTTCCCATCCAGTTTTCGATTACGGGGGGCGAAGTACATGACTGCAAAGAAGCGCCGGAATTTGTGGCCAAGCTCCCCCAGGCGGGCTACATGATTGCAGACAAAGGGTATGACAGCGAGCCGTTACGGATTCAAATTCGAGACCAAGGCACAGTCCCCATCATCCCAAGAAAACAAAATTCAATAGTCGGGAATGAGGAAATGGACTGGTGTCTCTATAAATATCGCCACCTCGTTGAAAACGTATTTGCGCGACTGAAACATTTTAGAGCTATTGCCACCCGATATGACAAACTAAAACGCAATTTTGAAGGTGCTATCGCCCTGGCTTGTGCATTTATATGGTTACCGATGTGAAACGGCAACAGCCCCTAGTGGCTTTATCGGTTACTGCTCTGACCACGATCACTACTGATACACTTACAGCGAACCCGGTCCTATTCATAACGGGTATGCCGCCATAGTCGCAATCCGCCGGGCAAATGCGCAATGATAAAAAAAATCGATGTAGCCGACCTGAAGCCCAAGATGTTTATCCACGACATCAACTGCCCGTGGATAAACCACCCGTTCTTGCGCAACAGCTTTTTGATCGAATCCGCTCAAGACATCGAAAAAATCGCCGCCTACGGCATTTGCCAGGTCTACATAGACACCACGCTCGGCCCGGATATGCCGGAAGCCCCAACCGTTCATGACATAAACCGGCAGCTTGACGAACATATGCAGCACTTGGGGCGCACGCTCAAGCGCGTGCCGCCGCCGGTTAGCGTCGAAAAAGAACGGGTAAAAGCCAAGCAAGTCTGCCGCGAAGCCAACCGCATCGTACACAACGTCCTTCAGGATTGCCGCTTGGGTAAGCAGGTCGAATTGGAGCAGGTAGAGCCGGTGGTTTCCAATATCATCGATTCGATTTTCCGTAACCCGGACGCCATAGTCAGTCTGCTCAGAATCAAGCAGGCTGATAAATATACTTTTCAGCATTCCGTGGCGGTCGGCACCTTGCTGATTAGTTTTTGCAGAGCTTTGGATATAGACCGCAAGCTTATCGAACAGGTCGGCCTGGGTGGTTTATTGCACGACATCGGCAAAATGCAGGTGCCGAATAACATTCTGAACAAACCTGGAAAACTGACGGAAAGCGAATTTGAGATTATGAAAAATCATGTGCGCTACGGCTGTCAGGTGTTGGAGAAAACGCCGGGTATTTCACCCATCACGCTCAATGTCGCAGCCGAACACCACGAATGCTACAACGGCAGTGGTTATCCACTAGGCCTGAAGGGCGATGAAATCAGCCTTTACGGGCAGATGGCTGCGGTAGTGGACGTATACGATGCATTGACATCCACGCGGGTTTATCACACCGGCATCGAACCCACCGAAGTGCTAAGAAAGTTATTGGAATGGAGCGACCATCATTTCAATCTGACGCTGGTGCATCAATTTATTCGCAGCATCGGCATCTATCCGGTCGGCACCTTAGTACGACTGGAGAGCGGTTATTTGGCCGTCGTAGTTGAGCAACATCATGAAAACCTGCTGCATCCACGGGTGAGAGTGGTATTCAATGCCCGGACGCGCTGCTACACACCTCCCGCAGATTTCGATCTGTCCAAACCCGGTTGTAATGATCGGATTACCTCGTTTGAGGTGCCCGCGAAGTGTGGGGTCGATCCTCAGCGCTATTTATAGTCACAGTGAAGTTGCCGTATGATTTTATGACGCTGTATTGGGCTACCTACGCAGCCCAATACAGGTTTATGCATGTTTTGGCTGGCAATCAGCTATTCAGCTTCTATGGCTATAGGTGCGCCTGATTCATCGACTGGCTGCACAAATTCAAACAACTTGGAGCCGGTATTGATCACTTCGACGTTACCCTGAAAACCACTGCGCGCAGCAACATTTTTGCAAAAGGTTCTTTTGATAAAGCCGGTCGTACATTTATTGGTGCCGTTGCTCAGATCGTCGGCAATGGTCCAGCCATCGGGACAAATAATCGTGGGAATATCGAAGGTTTTACATACCGGTTTAGGTGTGGTGCCGCCACCGGTCGGCTGGGCATGGGCAATGGCGCTGGCGCCGAACAAAACAGTGCTTAGGAAAAATAATTTTGGCGTTTTCATGTGATACCTCTTCGATGATGATCATTGATCAAGCTCCCTGGGGGGGGTGGCATGAAGAATCCCTTTCGAAGAGGAGATTAAGATTTAGGCGCGGGTTTTGATATGAACTATTCCATCCGGCCCGGCGGGATTAATTCACAGCTATAGCCTGCGCTATTGGATTTATTTGAGCACCTATTAGGCTAAGCACAATCTTGCTGCCAATCATTGATGATCTGACATATTTGGGCCAAACCATCGCTAAGTGCCGCCGGTCCTGGCTGTAAAATATCGCAAGATTTAATTTCGTAGACTCGTTGTTGTTGTACGGCCGGAATGCTGTCCCAACCGGGGCGGGCAGCCAGGTGATCCGGGCGGAATTTTTTACCGCACCAGGAGCCGATGATGATGTCAGGCGCGCGCCTTACCACTTCCTGAGGATCGGCGATGATGCGCTGTTTGGCGGAATGTTCCGTGGCCAATTCGGCAAAGCAGTCCTCACCGCCGGCGATGCCAATCAACTCCGATACCCAGCGGATACCGGAAATCATCGGCTCATCCCATTCTTCAAAATACACCTTGGGACGTCTGGCAAAACTTAGGCTGCGCAGGCGGGTGGTTTCCAGTTGTTGCCGGTACTGCGCCACCAGCGTAGCAGCTTTTTCCGGGACGCCGACCATCGCGCCCAGCAAGCCTATCATCTGCAAAATACCGTTGACTGAGCGTTGATTGAACACATGCACAGCAATACCGTTACGGATTAACTCCGCCGCAATCTCAGCTTGCAAATTCGAAAAGCCCAGCACCAGATCAGGCTCTAGCGCTAGGATTTTATCGATTTTGGCGCTGGTAAACGCCGAGACCTTGGGTTTTTCCTGGCGAGCCTGCGCCGGTCTGACCGTATAGCCGGAGATGCCGACGATACGAGCTTGCTGGCCCAGCAAATACAAGGTCTCGGTGGTTTCGTCGGTTAAACAGACGATGCGTTCGGGGTAGTCCATTAGTTTTCCAAATTAGGTCATCAGGGGTTTTTAACGAATTTCCAGCGGCCAATAAAAACCGCCTAACAGCGTATAGCCGAAAGGCGGTGTCATCAGCTCAGAATGCTTTACGGCTTAGCTGGCTTTGATCAAGCTAGGATCGTAATCTTCCGGCGCTTCAAAACCCAGCAGATTCAAAATAGTCGCAGCCACATTCGACAAGCCGGCTTTCGGCAAATCGTCGCGGAGTGCGTAGCCAGGATTTTCCCCGGACACCAACACGAACGGTACCGGATTCAAGGTGTGCGAGGTTTTGGCCTTGGTGCGGCCCTCTGCATTGCGGGTGACATTGCCTTTTTTATCCAGCTCGTACATTTCGTCGGCATTGCCGTGGTCGGCGGTGATGATTGCCGTGCCGTTCATCTCCAAAATCACCGGAATCAGACGTGCCAATTGCAGATCCAGGCCTTGCATCGCGGTTACCGCCGCCTCGAAATTGCCGGTGTGGCCGACCATATCACCGTTGGCATAATTGACCCGCAGGTACTTATATTTGCCGCTACGCACCGCGTCGATCAGGGTGTCGGTGATCTCGGCGCATTTCATCCAGGGCCGTTGTTCGAAAGGCACTACATCGCTGGGGATTTCCACGTACGTTTCGGAGGCTTCGTCGAATTTGCCGGAGCGGTTGCCGTTCCAGAAATAGGTCACATGGCCGAATTTTTGGGTTTCGCTGATGGCGTATTGGCTGATGCCGTTTTTGGCCAGATATTCGCCCAGGGTCCGGTCTATGGTCGGTGGCTCGACCAGAAAGCGTGGCGGCAATTTGGTGTCGCCGTCGTATTGCATCATGCCGGCGTACGTGACTTTCGGCAGCGAGCCGCGCTCGAAGGGGTTGAATTGTTCTTCGGTAAAGGCGCGGGAAATTTCGATGGCGCGGTCGCCACGGAAGTTGAAAAACACTACCGCGTCGCCGTCAACGATGGTGCCCAGCGGTTTACCGTCTTTGGCAATCACGAAACCAGGTAAGTCTTGGTCGATGACGTTGGCTTCGTTGCGGAAGGTTTCGATGGCTTCGTGGGCGCTGGTAAATTGCCGGCCCAAACCCAGCACGTGGATGTCCCAGCCGCGTTTGACCATGCTCCAATCAGCTTCGTAGCGGTCCATCGTGATTTGCATGCGGCCGCCGCCCGAGGCGATAGCCACATCAAAATCCGCGCCGCGCAAGCCGTCCAGATACGCTTCGAACGGATCGACATAGTCCAATGCAGAAGTCTCGCCGACGTCGCGGCCATCCAGCAAAATATGGATTCGTACTTTAGCCACGCCTTCTTGCTTGGCTTGCTCGATCATCGCTTTCAAATGGTCAATGTGCGAATGTACATTGCCGTCGGAGAACAGCCCCAGGAAATGCAAAGTGCCGCCTTGCTTGGCGGTGGCGACCACGTCGTGCCAGGCTTGACCTTGCCAGAGATGGCCGCTGCTGATCGATTCGGCGACCAGTTTCGCGCCTTGGGCAAACACGCGGCCGGCGCCGAAGGCATTGTGGCCGACTTCGCTATTGCCCATGTCTTCGTCGCTGGGCATGCCCACTGCGGTGCCGTGCGCCAGCAGTTTGGTCATCGGATAGCTGGCCATGTAACGGTCCAGGTTAGGGGTGCGCGCGGCTTTAACCGCGTCGCCGTCTTCGCGCGGCGAAATGCCTACGCCATCCAGGACGATGGTAACGACAGGGCCGGGACAGGCGGGAAAACGGGAAGATTTTGCTAGTTTCATGGTGTTATGTCAGTGAGTGGTACGTCAGAAGTTAAAAGAAACAGGGTTTGGCGATTCTGCGTTGTGTTACGAGCGCGGTCAAAATGCCGAGCATCATACCTGATCAGCGATGTCCAGCAGCAGGTCAGGATAAAAGAAGGTGTTGGCAATGGTGACGTTGACTTTCATGTCGGAAATGTAAGCGCGGCAGGGCGTGTCACTTAGTGATTGATCTGCGCGGACGCCTTGCCTTGCAAATAATCTTTTACGCTTAATGTTAATTTCTCTGCCAGAGCCATCTTGGAATTACCTTGGATATACAAACGATTCTAACGGTTGCCGATGCAATGTGGAACCCTTGTGCTAAGTATTTCGTTCGAACTAAGGATCGAAAAAAAATCCGTGCATTTCAAATCCACTTTGTCACATCAGCGAGCGTACAATTTAAACCATCACGCTATTTACCTAGATTGCATACATTAGAAAGGTGCCGCCATGACCATTGTCAAACCGCAAAACCCGCTTGAACCCTTGCTGGAAAATGGCCGCTATTTTGAATATACCCAAGCCGCTGACCCAATTGGCTCCGGCGCTATCACTAAATTGCCGTTCGCCAATTTCGGCAGCGAATTGCATCAAACCGGCGGCACCCGGATTATCCCGCTGGATGTCAGCGAGCAATTGCGTTGTCCCGGTCCGGCCACCAGTCCGGCGCTGTGCGCAAACTTTGTCAGAATTCTGGCCGGCGAGTCGCTGGCGACCGATTTCAACGCCACCTCACTGCTGTTTTACGTGATGTACGGCAACGGCCGCACTGAATTCGACGATCTGACTATCCCCTGGCAAACCGGTGATTTTGTGGTGCTGCCGGTGGGCAAGGATATTCGACATTTTGCTGCCAGCGATTCGGCTTTTTACCTGGTGCACGACCAGCCGCTGTTGACTTACTTGGGTGTGACAGCCGATAGGCAATGCTTTAAACCGACGCTTTATACCGCAGCGGATTCGCTCCACGAGTTGGCCGCGGCGCAAAAAGCGGCGGAGACGGTGAATCGCAACCGCATCAGTGTGTTGCTGGCCAACAAAGCCATGGACCAAACCCTGACCGTGACGCACACGCTGTGGGCGATGCTGGGCGTGCTGCCCAAAGGCGCGGTGCAATTGCCGCATAGACACCAATCGGTGGCCTTGGATTTAATTCTGGATTGCGCGCCGGGTTGTTACACCCTGGTAGGACCGCAGATTTCGGCGAACGGTAAGATCGTCAATCCCACCCGTGTCGATTGGCAACCCTATTCCGCCTTCATTACTCCGCCCGGTTATTGGCACGCGCATTACAACGAATCTGATAAAGAGGCGCATCTGATTCCGCTACAGGATGCCGGCTTGCAGACCTATTTGCGGAGTTTGGATATTAAATTTGTGTTGCCGGATGGGAGTGTTTCGCGGTGAGTTTATATGCCGCAAGGTTCGCGAACGATATGGTGTACGTTGTTTGCGGTATCCAATAGGTTGCCTATTCTAAAAGTTTCTTGATGCGCGTATACCTTCCAGCCAACTGGTAGCAATCTGGCGAACGAATTCTATTGCTTCGTCTTTTGTCATTGGATTGTTGCTATTCAGATTACTGCCGCGAGCGTGTCTTGCCCAACCTCCAGAAACTGTTGGATTATGGATGGCATCCTTAAAGCGATTAAATTGGCCGCTCGTTATATCGAACCGCGTATGAAAATCGCCTCGGTTCCCCGAATATCCTTCAGCTAGCTCATAAATCTTCCAAATCGTATCTCCAGTGGGATTCTCGATAGATAGTAGTTCAAGCACCTTCGCCGCCTTTGAGTTTAGAAAAGCTGGTTCCAGTTTTGCCCGTTGGCTTTCTAACTTGTTTTGATATTGTCGCTCCGTTTGTTCTGTTTGCCACCTAACAAGCTCATCGGCAGATAGTCTTGCTGGCGGTGACACTGATAGCGCAATATCGCCCAAAGATATCTTCTGCGTTAAGGATTCTACTTCAAGGAAATAACTGCGTAGCGGGGGAACGGCAGTGTTATCAATGACTGCGCCTAGTCTAAACTCCGGATCGATTTGAGCGGGCCCAGTGAAGGAGTCGCGAAGATGCCTTGCTTTCTCAATGACATCTTCGGCGTTGTCGCAGCTATCAAAATCTGCTGAAGTGAATGCTGGAAACTTCGTATCATCCAAAAGAGAGAACCCCAATCCTTCGAGTAGGTCCGCAAGGTTTCTTTGCTCTAGACTAGGGGCTGTTGCCATTTTGAAACAATAGCCTTGAAATTGAGCGGCTCTGCCTCATTAGATTGATTTTTCAATCAAAAGACAAGCAACCGATGCCCCGACAGCTATTTACGGATGAATACTGGAATGAACTCAAAGCCATCATGTTAAGCCTAGGGATTTATGACAAGCCATCGCTCCGGCAAACGGTAGAAGGGATTTTTTATCGCATGCGAGTCGGCTGTCCCTGGAGAGACCTGCCTGCCACGTTTGGCAAGTGGAATGCCGTTTACAAACGATTCAATGCTTGGTCGCTTCAAGAAAAACTGATGGGCATCTTTCGGGGACTGATTGTGGAACCGGATTTGGAATGGACCTTTATTGACGGCAGTATCGTGAAAGGGCATCAGCATAGTAGTGGCGCGGCCCATGAACAGGATGCCGCGATTGGGAAATCAGTCGCGGGTAACACTACGAAAATCCATATGGCCGTTGATGCCTGCGGGCTGCCTATTCATTTCTCGGTCACCGGTGGTGAAGTCCATGACTGCAAAGAGGCACCGAAATTAGTGGCTAAACTGCCTTTGGCTAACTACACGGTTGCTGACAAAGGTTATGACAGTGAACCCTTACGGACTCAAATTCGAGAGAAAGGGAGTGTGCCCATCATTCCTAGAAAACAGAATTCAACCATCGGGAATGACGGAATGGATTGGTGCCTCTACAAATATCGCCACCTCGTTGAAAATGTCTTTGCGCGACTGAAACATTTCAGAGCCATCGCGACGCGATATGACAAATTGAAACGCAATTTTGAAGGCGTTGTCGCTTTGGCCTGCGCTTTTATTTAGTTACCCATGTAAAACGGCAACAGCCCCTAGTTTTTTGTAGCTCTACAGCCCATCTCATTTCAATATCTCTTTGCTACAAACGCTGAATAAGGAGTCGGCTGAATCAGACCACGTACGCTGAAAATCTTGGAAACGGAGCGTTAGCGAAGTGAAGATTTTTAGTCCCCGATAGCCGTAGCGCCGGGCGGGTTTTCGCAGCGAAGCGGAGAAAACCTGCAAGGCATCGCGACACGGCGTCAAGTCATGCGAGAGCCAATGTTTCGAACCCCTTGTTGGGCCGAAACGAGGTGACGCGGACGAATCGGGGCCGCCGAAGGCATGAACTGCCAGCAAATTTTTCGCGCTGAAATCGGATGGGACCCATTTCAGCTTTACCGAAAAATGCTGGCGCTCTTGGCTACGATTACGCTACCGCTAATCGTAGCTGCATTTCTAAGCTTTCGCCCCCAACCTTGCCAACAACTTCTCCAAAAATACCACCTTATCCTCCATGTCCTTAAAGGCCTGGGTAAAGCGTAATTTTTCCGCGTCATCGAATTTATAGACCTACGACTGGCTTTGAATCATCAGAATCAACTCGCCAGCCCGCGTAGATACTGTTATCCAAGTCAAGCCAGATGAATAGCCGAATCGAAGGGTTTTGCGGATTTCAAGACACCGAATGCCACATGAATCAATTTACGCATCATGGCACCGATAATCAGCTTATTCGGTTTACCAGCACCGGCTAATCGTCCACGGAATTGTTTACCCCAGGCTGTTTTATAAAGCGTCACCATGGCCGGCATATAGAGTGCTTTGCGCAGGAAGGCATGGCCTATTTTGGAGAGCCTGGGCTTGCCCTTGAGGCTGCTGCCCGATTCGTATTGCCGGGGATCGAGTCCGGCAAAAGCGGCGGCCTGCCGACTATTGGCGAAGCGCGAGGTATCGGCGTAGAACGCGAGGATGATGGCGCTGGTGCGCTCGCCAATGCCGGGAATGCTATCGAGCAGTTCGCGCTGTTGCTTGAGATCGGGATGGCGATCAATGTGATCGTTGATGGCGTCGATCAATTGTTGGATCGCAGTATCCAGCCAATTCAGATGCTGTTGAATGTCCTCACGCACGGCCTCGCGCGCCACTAGCAAGCGGTTGTTTTCCTGGGTGCGCATGGTTTGTAAGGCGTCCAGCCGTAATACTAGTGCGCGCAGTGTGACTTCCGCCTCGCTACGGGGCTGCCAAGCAGGCGGTTGGCGCTCGGCGCAGAAATCGGCGATGAGTTTAGCATCGACCGTATCGGTTTTGCTGCGGGTGAGCCGTGAAGCGCCATAGGCCTTAATTTGTGCTGGATTGACGACGCTCACGGTGAAACCAGCGGTTGCCAGATGCTGAGCAACGTCTTCCCAATAAATGCCGGTCGCTTCCATGCAGACATGAGGCGATTGGGCCTTTTGAGCGGCCAACCACGTCAACAACGTCGCGAAGCCGTCGAGAGTATTGGGAATGACTTTGGCGCGAAACTTACCGCTGGGTAGGCGTAATGCACAATCCAGCTTGGCTTTGGCCACATCGATACCGAGATAAAAATGGGATATGAAAACCTCAAATGATCTACCTTGTGAATGCAGGCTGCCGGAAACCGGGCCGAAGAGACTGTTCGATCGTTGATCGAGGGTGGGTCGCTGCTGCAAAGATCTACGCCGGGGATTTCGAAATCCAAGCTCCGATACGGCATCCAGCGACCCAAACCTGAGGTGCCCCTCAGGTGTGTTTTCATGGTTTATTATCCTTTGAAAAGCACGCTTGGATAATACAAGCTCCGATTAGCGAAGCGTATTCGGAGGAATGAAGGTGTTAGTTCCACCTAAAACCCCTGTGGTAGTTTCCAAGGCGCTTGGCAGGACCGATCTAACAGGCTGGTGAAAAACCCGCCGATATTTCCCCTTACCCACGGTTGCCGTGATTTTTTCGAGTTGAAATCGGTCATGACATCGAGTTTCAAGCGTTTTGCCCCGATTTCAAGGGCTTTTTATTCGCCTGAAGCCGTCTGTGGACGGTTTTCAGGCGAACTTCACCCTAGGCGGGTGCACTCCACGCCGGTTTCGGCGTGAACACCAATAGGTTGAGCATGCGCGTCAGGTTGTAGGCGGCAAAGCAAAACAAGGCCTGACCCGCGACTTTGGCTAAGCCGATGTGACGGGTTTTGCGCAGGCCGCCGACCGTTTTGACCCAGCCAAAGGCTTCTTCGACGATTTTGCGGCGCTTGAGACTTTGGGCGTAACCTTTGCCGCGCGCGGTGCGGCCGTCGACGGCACTGCCAATCTTTTTGCGGGCCACATGGGCTTTGATATCACGGGACTCGAGTCCGTTGACGAACGCCGCTTGGTCATAGCCTTTGTCGGCACTGACGCTGCCACCTTGGGGCACGCGGCGTTTGATCATTTTTTGCGCGGCTTCGATTTCGGCGGTGCCGGTGGCTTGAGTGGTTTCGACATCGACAATCAGGCCGTTGCGATTCTCGGACAAGGCATGGGTGATGTAACGCAGTTTGGCCTCGGTGTATTCGCCTTTCTTGTAAAGCCGGGCTTCGGGATCGGTTGTACTTTGATGGGTGGCGTTGCTGCGCTTTTCGCCACTGAAGTCGATCTCGGGATTGCGGCCGGCGGGTTTATCGGGACCACTACCATCTTTTTTGACGAAGCTTTTGTGCGAGGCCCAGGCTTCAATGAGGCTACCGTCGACACTGAAGTGTTCGTCGGACACCAGATTTTGCCATTCGGCTATGGCCAGTACCCGCTCAAAAAATTCGCGACTCAGGGCTTCGGACAGCAGGCGTTCGCGGTTGGCACTGAACACTGTGCGTTCCCACACGGCGTCGTCGATGCCCAGACCGACAAACCAGCGAAACAACAGGTTGTAGTCCAGTTGTTCCATCAACTGACGCTCACTGCGAACGGTGTACAGCACTTGCAACAGCAAGGCGCGCAGCAGTTTTTCAGGGGCAATCGAGGGACGGCCGGTGTGCGAGTAACGCTCGGCAAAGACGGCATCCATCGAGGCCAATACGCCATCAACCAGTAGCCGTAAACGACGCAACGGATGCTGTTTGGGAATAAGGTCTTCCAGGCTAACATAGCTGAACCAGCTGTTTTGAATGGCATCGTGTCCGCGCATTGAAAGGCTCCAAATTTAGGTAGCCTATTTTAACAGTTGGCCGCTCATCTATGCCTTAGCTTACTTGGCTTTTCGAGTTTTTCACCAGCCTGCTAAGGCTTAATCATGTTAAACATGCGATGCTTCATTCAACACTTCCGCCGCCCACTGATTCAGGCTTTTGCCTTTCGCTTTAGTGGTTAATATTGCTGTCGCATGGATTTCGGGCGGTATGCGCAGCATCAGTTTGCCGCTGGCCGGTTTTTCCGGCGATTTTCCGATGCGGGCGCAAGTTTCCAGATAGTCATCAACCGCTTCCTCGAAAGCGTTACGCAATTCGGTCACGGTATCAGCATGAAAGCCGATCACATCTTGAATGCCCAGCAAGCGCCCAACCAACAAGTTGTCTCTGTCGTCAAAATCGATGCGGGCGGTATACCCTTTATAAGTCATGGTGTTCATGGTGTGATTCGAATCATTGCTGCCTCGTTCGGCTTACGTGATCGCTAAATCCGAATTTTTGAAATCGCGGCGTTTATGAACCACCGTGACAACATAGACTTGGTTATGTCTAATTTGGTAAATGACTCTCCAAGAATGCACGCCGATTTCCCGTAATTCCTCTTGGTCAAACTCGGGCACTTTTTTACCGAGGTAAGGAGACGCCAGCAGGCTGTCGGTTTTTTGTATCAATTTCTGGATGATGCGTTTGGCGGTAAGCGGTGAATCCTGCGCGATGTAATCATGGATGGCTTTGAGGTCTGTTCTGGCGCGAGGCGTCCAAATTACCATTGCTCGATTTCGCGTAGCAAGGTCTCGCTGCTAATGCCCTTGCCTTGCTCTATATCTTCTAGTCCCTGATATATTTTGTTCAGAACGTAGAGCCGATACACGATTTCTTCAAAATCTACCGTGTCGGGCAATAGATTGATGGCGGCAATGGCTTCTTGTTTGGCGGTTTGGCAGTGCGGCATATTCCCTCCCAAAATTAATATCAAGATTTAGGTACCAATCGTACCAATAACTTCTCCAAAAACGCCACCTTATCCTCCATGTCCTTAAAGGTCTGGGTGAAGCGTAACTTATCCGCGCCATCAAATTTGTACACCTGCGACTGGCTTTGAATCATCAAAATCAACTCGCCGGTATCGATTTGCGGGGTGGCGGTAAACACGATGCGGCCGCCGGTGGCGTGGGCTTCGATTTTGCGGATGCCCAGATGCGCGGCTTGTTGTTTTAATTCGGTGATCGCGAACAAGGCTTTGACTTGATCCGGCAATAAACCGAAGCGGTCGATCATCTCGATTTTGAGCTTGCGCAAATCGTCTTCGGTTTCGGCGCTGGCGATGCGTTTGTATAACACCAGACGGGCGTGGATGTCCGGCAAGTAGTCTTCCGGGATCAGCGCGGCAATTTGCAAATCCACTTCCGGGCCGGTATCCAGCGGCGCGTCCAGTTCCGGTTGTTTGCCGGATTTCAAGGCTTTCACCGCGCGCTCCAGCAACTCGGTGTATAGGGTAAAACCGATTTCCTGGATCTGGCCGCTTTGCTCGTCGCCCAGCAACTCGCCGGCACCGCGGATTTCCATGTCATGCGAGGACAGCATGAAGCCGGCACCCAGTTCGCCGGAGGTCTCGAAAGCTTCCAGGCGTTTGATAGCGTCCTTGGTCATCAAGGATTTGGGCGGCACGATGCAGTAGGCATAAGCGCGGTGATGCGACCGGCCGACCCGGCCGCGCAACTGATGCAATTGAGCCAGACCCAGCTTGTCGGCGCGGTTGATGACGATGGTGTTGGCGCTGGGGATGTCGATGCCGCTTTCGATGATGGTGCTGGCAATCAGCACGTTAAAGCGCTGGTGATAAAAATCCAGCATGATTTGCTCCAGCTCGCGCTCGGCCATTTGGCCGTGGGCGATCTGAATCCGCGCTTCCGGCACCAGTTCGCTCAGCTCGCGCATCATTTTCTCCATGCTTTTTACGTCGTTGTGCAGGAAAAACACTTGGCCGCCACGTTTGATTTCCCGTTGGCAGGCTTCCTGCACTTGCGAGTCTATCCATTCGGTAACGAAGGTTTTGATAGCGTGGCGGTTCGGCGGCGGGGTAGCGATGATGGAAATATCGCGCAGGCCGGCCATGGCCATGTTCAAGGTGCGCGGAATCGGTGTCGCGGTCAGGGTCAACAAATCCAGCTCGTGGCGCAGCTTTTTGAAATGTTCTTTTTGGGTGACGCCAAAGCGGTGTTCTTCGTCAATGATCACCAAGCCCAGCGCTTTGTAGCGCATTTCCTTGGATAACAGCTTGTGCGTACCGATGACAATATCGACTTTGCCGTCGGCCAAGTCGTCTGCAATGGCTTTTTGCTGTTTGGGCGTGACGAAGCGCGAGGTGACTTCGATGCGCACCGGCCAGTCGGCGAAGCGGTCGCGGAAGTTTTGGTAATGCTGCTGGGCCAGCAGGGTGGTCGGCACCAGCACCGCGACTTGTTTGCCGCTTTGTACCGCCACAAAGGCCGCGCGCATTGCGACTTCGGTTTTGCCGAAACCGACGTCGCCGCAGACCACACGATCCATGGGCTGGGTGGCGGCCATGTCCTGCAGGATGGCTTCGATGGCGCTGAGCTGATCCGGGGTTTCCTCGAACGGGAAGGCGGCGGCGAAGGCGTTGTAATCGCTGTTATCGATGTTAAAGGCAAAGCCTTCGCGGGCAGCGCGTTTGGCGTGGATGTCCAGCAACTCGGCGGCCACGTCGCGGGCGCGCTCCATGGCTTTTTTCTTGGCCTTGCTCCATTGGTCGGTGCCTAAGCGGTGCAGCGGGGCGTTTTCGGCGCTGACACCGCTGTAACGACCGATCATGTGCAAGGACGATACCGGCACATAAATCTTGTCGTTATTGGCGTATTCCAGCATCAAAAACTCCGCGTCGATGCCGCCGACGTTGAGAATTTGTAAGCCCAGGTAACGACCGACGCCGTGTTCCTGATGCACCACCGGCGAGCCGATGCTCAGCTCGTCGAGGTTGTTGAAAATGTTTTCCAGTGCCCGCGCCGCCGATTTTTGCCGGCGCCGGCGTTGCTGGACTTTTTCGCCGCTAAGCTGGCTTTCGGTGATGATGGCTAGCGGCGGCAATCGTTCCAGACGATTTGCCGCACTTCCACCATCCATGGCGGTCGTGGTTCCATCAAGCCAAAGCCCATGATCCATCGGCGCGACGACGATGCTCGGTGAATGATCGGTTTGTAAAAACTCTGGCCAGCTTTGTACTTGTTTCGCAGTGAGTTTGACGCTTTTTAGTTTGTCGATCAGGCCTTCGCGGTGGCCGGCGGTTTCGGCGACGAACAGGATCTTGCCGTCGAAGCCTTCGATGAACTGGCGCAACCGTTGTGCGGGTTCTTTCAAACGGCTGTCGATAGCGACATCCGGCAGCAACTTGCAGTCGAAGGAGTGGGCGGTTTCTGCTTGGTTATCCAGCACTACGCGACTGAAGCTATCGGTGTGTTGCTGGATTTCCTCCGCTGACAAAAACAGGCGCGTTGGCGGCAACAAAGGGCGATCAGTGTCGTATTTGCGTTGTTGATAGCGTTCGTCGGCTTCACTGTAAAAGCGCTGGGCGTTTTCGGCAAAGTGGGCCGGCAGCACGAACAGCGCTGTTTTGGGCAAATAGGCGAATAGCGATTCGGTGCGTTCGACGAACAGCGGCAGGTAATATTCGATGCCGGCCGGGGCGATTTGCTTGGAAACGTCGAGATAAAGATTATTCTTGGGCGAGGCGTCCGGGAATTGCTCGCGGAAGGCCTGACGGAAGCGTTTGATGGCTTCGTCGGTAAACGGAAATTCGCGGGCCGGAAACAGCTCGACTTTCTGCATTTTGTCTTGCGACATTTGCGTATCGGGGTCGAAGCTGCGGATCGATTCCACATCGTCGTCAAACAATTCGATACGGTACGGTTGCTTGGATCCCATCGGAAACAAATCCAAAATCGAGCCGCGCACCGCAAATTCACCGTGTTGATAGACTTGTGAGACGCATTGATAGCCGACCGCTTCCAGTTTGGCTCGTGTGACTTCCAGGCTCAAGGTGCCGCCGACTTCGATGGCAAAACTGTGCGCCAGGATATGCTCGCGTGGGGCCAGACGATGCATCAGCGTCGCCACCGACAAAATCAGCGCGCCGCGCTTGGTGTCTGGTAGCAAGGCCAGAGTGCGCAAGCGTTCGGAGATAATCTCCGGTAATGGCGAGAATACGTCGTAAGGCAGGGTTTCCCAATCCGGAAAATGCAGAATCGGCAGGCTGTTGTCTAAGAAAAATGCCAGCTCGTGTTCCAGACGCAACGCGGTTTGCGTATCCGGCGTGACAATCACCAGCAGGCGCTTTTCCTGAGCAATCGTTTGCGCCAGCGTCAGTGAGTCGCCGCAGCCGCTCAGACCACTCCAGTATATTGTGGCGCCTTGTTGCGGCAATGCAGTTGCGGGGATTGTTGGTAAGGACATGGCGTTAAGTCAGATTTTTGAAGCACGCAATTATAACTAGTAAGGTCAGGCTTGAAATAAGCATCCGCGCTTTGTCAGTGGCCGGCGTTGGGGGGGGCTTTTGCCGCAATTTCGCGGCCTAAAACCTATGCTCAGCTGTTTTGGGATTTAAATGCTTAGATTCTTTTGCTGTAATTCGATTTCCTGCATGTAGCGTTGGAGGTTGTTTTCGAACACCTGTGGGATGTGGGTGAATTTGCAGCCTATGCGATGTTGATAGGTTGTGGCGCTGGCTCGAACATTGTTCACGCTTTTAATGACAAAACCCACGTGGGCCCTGCTGCCATCGTGCAAATACAAGGCGCATTCGTCTATGACGGTATCCGGCGTTAAAAGGTCGGCAATTTTTGTGTCGGGATTTAAAAACGAAAATCCGGAAATGCTGATGTCTGCCACGCTGAACACTTTGGCTTGCGTATCGACTTCGCCCGCTTCATTTTTTGTGGCAAGGTTGAGTTCGCAGGTGCTGTTTTTATGAGAAAGAGGCACTTTAACGCGATAATACTGGCGGCGTTGCATCCAAAAAATGGCGTCCGGGATAGGCATCGCAAACACCGGGTGACCGTCGCTTTGCGACTTTTTGATTGCTTTGCCGCGGAATGAAACTTTAATGCCTTCGTATTCGGTGCGGAACAGCACTTTGGCTGAGCCTAGCAACTGCTTATTCAGTAATTCCGTAGGCGCAACATCCAGTGTAATCAGATTGGCTTTTTGATCGAGATCGATAATGGTGGTCAAAAATGATTGGTTATGTTCGCCAAAATGCGCGGAGATAATGCATTTCTTTTTGATTAGATCGCTCAAGTGACCAAAAATCAGCCTCGCGCTTCTAACAAGATAGTCGGATTCTTTTTCCATTAAATTACTAAATATTGCGGATAGGTGAGAGCACTGCTGTAAAATACCGCAGATTATAGTGCATAGGAAAGGAGTTTTGATGGGTTGGTTGCTATTGTTCGCCGCGGGTTGCTCGGAAATCGTGTTTGCGATAAGTCTTAAATACAATGACGGGTTTACCAAGCTATGGCCGAGCGTAGTGACCGGCGTATCGGGGGCGGGCAGTTTTTACCTGTTAATGCTGGCTATCAGAACCTTGCCTTTGGGTACGGCTTATGCGGTGTGGACCGGCATGGGCGCGGTAGGTGTCGCGATAATCGGGATTTTTTTGTTTAAGGAATCGGCGGATTGGTTCCGCTTAGCGTCCATCCTGTTAATCATCGTCGGCATCGTCGGTTTGAAGCTGACGCATGTGGAATAATGCTGCATTTGTTATCGCAATTGCCGTTGCAAGCGGCGCTTATCGAGCGCATTGGCAGCGGTGACGATGTTGTCTTGATGGATGGTGCAGTGTGTGCCGCGCGGATCGGGCATGGCGGTAATGCGTTGTTGCGGCAATTGTTGAGTCGGTCGTGTCGGGTTTATGCCTTGCAAGAGATGTTATCGGTTCACGGCGTCCAGCCGCAATTTTTGTTGTCAGGCTTGGAAGCAGTTGATTATGCGGGCTTGGTCGAACTGACCGTGCGGAATCCGGTAATTCATTCGTGGAATTGATTGTCGGCGGTGTTGCGTTGCCAACCAGCGACGATGGCTTTTTGCGCGATGCTGGGCAATGGAATCGAGAGGTGGCCGACGAGTTGGCCCGGCTAGAAGGTATCGAGATTAGCGATGCGCATTGGGAAATCCTGCTGTACATTCGCGATTACTATCAAAAATTCCAACACCTGCCCAATGCACGGATGTTTGTAGCGGCTATCCGCAAACAATTTGGCGAAGACAAGGGCAATAGCCGCTATCTGCAAAAACTCTTTCCGCAAGGGCCGCTGAAATACGCCTGTAAAATCGCCGGCTTGCCCAAGCCGCCCACCTGTTTATAAAAATGTTTTCAAGAGAGTTTCATGAGTAACCCCCGTGTTGGATTTATCAGTTTAGGTTGCCCAAAAGCCCTGGTCGATAGCGAGCAAATTTTGACCAGGCTGCGCAGCGAAGGCTATCAAGTCTCGCCGAACTACAAGGATTCGGATTTGGTGATCGTCAATACCTGCGGCTTTATCGATGCGGCGGTTGAAGAGTCGCTGGATAGTATTGGCGAGGCCTTGGCGGAAAATGGCAAGGTGATTGTCACCGGTTGTCTCGGTGCGCGCCAGGATGAGATTTTGGCGCGTCATCCGCAGGTTTTAAAAATCACCGGCGCCCACGCGACTGACGAAGTGGTATCGGCGGTGCACGAATACTTGCCGCCTGCGCATAATCCATTTACAGATTTAGTGCCGCCGCAAGGTATCAAACTAACGCCCAAGCATTATGCCTATCTGAAGATTTCCGAAGGCTGCAATCATAGATGTACGTTTTGCATTATCCCGTCCATGCGCGGCGATTTGGTCAGCAGGCCCATTGATGATGTGATGTTGGAAGCCGAGCGGCTGGCCGATGCCGGTGTTAAGGAATTGCTGATCGTCTCGCAAGATACCAGCGCTTACGGTTTGGATTTGAAGTATGAAAGCCGGCGCTGGCGCGGTCGGGAAATGCAAACCCGGTTTTACGATTTGGCCGAAGCATTGGGTGAGCTGGGTATCTGGGCGCGGATGCATTACGTCTATCCGTATCCGCATGTCGATGACGTGGTGCCTTTAATGGCGGAAGGCAAAATCCTGCCGTATCTGGATATTCCGTTTCAGCATGCCAACAGCCGAATTTTAAAGCTGATGAAACGTCCGGCGGCAGCGGAAAATAATCTGGAGCGCATTCGCGCCTGGCGGAAGATTTGCCCGAACTTGACGATACGCAGTACTTTTATTGTTGGTTTTCCCGGTGAAACCGAGCAAGACTTTGAAGAGTTGCTGCAATTCCTGAGCGAAGCGCAAATGGATAGGGTGGGCTGTTTTGCTTATTCGCCGGTGAAGGGGGCGGTGGCTAACGATTTGCCCGATGCGGTGCCGGAAGCGCTTAAACAGGAACGCTTGGCGCGCTTTATGGAACATCAAGCGGCTATCAGCGCAGAACGCTTGCAGCGTCGGGTTGGCCGGATCGAAACGGTGTTGGTCGATGAGGTGGTCGAGGAGGGTGCGGTGGCGCGCAGCAAAAGCGATGCACCCGAAATTGACGGCCAGGTGTTTATCGATGGCGCAAGTCATTTGCAGGTCGGCGATTTCGTCGATGTGGAAATCGAGGAAGCCGACGAGTATGACTTGTGGGGTAAACTGATCTAACGAAAAAGCCGCTGGTTAGGCGGCTTTTTCAGTTCAATTTACAGCGGTGTTACGTTTTCCGCTTGTGGGCCTTTTTGACCATTGGTCACTTCCATCGTGACTTTTTGGCCTTCTTTCAAGGTTTTGCGGCCGTTGCCGTTGATGGCGCTGAAGTGTACGAATACATCTTTGCCGCCTTCTTGCTCAATGAAGCCGAAGCCTTTTTCGTCATTGAACCATTTTACTTTGCCTTCTACTTGAACTGACATAAATCTCTCTTGCTAATAAAGTGCTATTCGCTGGTTTGTAACTAGGGTTGGTGAATAAAGCAGGTAGTGGAAAACAATGTTTGTTGATCCGATTGCAGACTTGAAAAGCGACAACGATACCGAGCTAAATCGCCTCCATTATACATCGCAATTGGCGGGTATCCACAAAAACTAGCTAGATTTTGCTTGTTAAATGATTGTGACAATAGGTTGTCGGCTGTCTTTGGGCGGTGCAAATGTCAGGCTAACGTAGGTTGCGGGTGGCTATTGGCGGGCTAAGATATTGAAATGAAGTGATTTTTTTTAGGCTTTTATGGAGAGTCGGCTTGACTGAAATCCGCTTTTGGCCGCTTGCAAATGCAAATTTGATTGCCGCAAAAAAACAAAAAAAATACTGAATTTTGCAATTGGCCTATTGGGCAGGCCATGAAAAAGACTGCCCAATAGAGCTTGTCGCGTCAAAAATAGCTACCGTTAATCAGGAAATGCGTGGCAATGCTACCGAAAAAACCGATCAAAATGACCGGCATCCATTTCAAGTGTGCGCTAAAGGTGTAAAGGCCTTTCATTTGTCCCATCAAGCCTACGCCTGCTGCCGAGCCGATTGCCAATAAGCTGCCGCCCACGCCTGCGGTTAATGTGACTAACAGCCATTGGCCTTGCGAGATGTCGGGATGCATGGTGAGTACCGCAAACATGATGGTACCGTTATCAATGAAAGCCGACAGGATGCCGACCACAATGTTGGCGATGGTGGGATCCATGCCGACGTATAACACATCCGATGCCATGGTTAGATAACCAATGAAACTCAGGCCGCCGACGCTGATCATGACGCCGTAAAAAAACAGCAGGGTGTCCCATTCCAGTGTGGCGACGCTTTTGAATACGTCGAATTTTTGGCTTGGCCTGGCGTCGGGAACCGCAACGTTAAATAATTTATACACATGAGCGAAATCGCTAATTTTGCCGTTGTCTTTATCAGCGGTTTTTTGCAAATAAAAGCCCAGGAATTTTAGATAAGTCAGGCCCGCCAGCATGCCGGCCGCGGGCGGCAGTTTCAACATGTTTTCGAAGCAGACCGCCGTAATAATCGTCAGTAAAAACAGCACGATCATGGTCATTGCGCCGCGTTTCATTTTGGGGGCTTTACCGACTGCTGCAGGTTGCTGTTTGGGTATCCAGAAATGCATGATTATCGCCGGCAGTGCGAAATTGACTATGGCCGGGATGAAAAGCGAGTAGAAATCTTTGAACGGTACAACCCCGCTTTGCCAAACCAATAGTGTGGTGATGTCGCCGAATGGGCTGAACGAACCGCCAGCATTCGTGGCTACCACGACGTTGATGCAAGCCAACGTAACGAATTTGCGATTGTCTTTGCCCATGGCTGCAATCACTGCACCCATCAGCAGTGCGGTTGTCAGGTTGTTGCAAACTGAGGACATGAAAAACGACATGATGCCGGTAATCCAAAACAGCTTTCTGTAGCTGAAACCTTTACTGAGCAACCAAACCCGCAGATTATCGAAAACGCCGCGATCTTCCATTGCGTTGAGATAAGCCATCGACACCATGATGAACAAAAACAGTTCCGCATAGCCTTCCAGACAAGCACGGAATGCGTGTCCGGCCTGCTCGCTCATGCCGTTATTCACGTAAATGCCGGCGATAAAGGCCCAGATCAAGCTCGCGGCTAATACCATGGGTTTGGATTTGTTTAATTCGGTGACCTCTTCGGTCATTGCCAGTAGATAGGCAACGGCAAATATGCCGATAGCCAAATAACCCACCCAATGCTTAGTCAGATTAAGGGCTTGTGCTGCTTGTTCTGCGTCTGCCCAAGCTATTAGTGGTGAGCAGGTGAGTAAAATGAGTAGAAGGATGCGCGAAAACACGGGTGAACTCCTTTCAATAACTGGGTGCTGGACAGCCACGGTAGGGAGTGAGTTCCTCGACCGTGACTGCTTTTGCCGTGCCCGCTTAACTACGGGTTTGGCTATCACGATAGTACAAAGTTTGTAACTTTACAGCGAGTGTAGTTTAGCATCGCTAAAGCCCGGATATTCCGCTAGGAATGCTTCGGTTTTATATGCTTAACCCTGCCATTAAATCCAATATATTCGTCACTCCCGCGGAGGCGGGAATTCGTTAAAGCCTTTTGTCTCCGGCCTTTGCGGGAGCGACGATATGGATCAGGTCTGTAGTCTACCGGGGATAGGCTTAAAGTCTGCCTATTTTGTTATCATTGGGCTTCGAGTAAATACGTCAGCCAGAGTGAGGACAGTTTTTCCTGTACCGTGTTTTGCCGCAGACGGGCTGCCAGATTCGGGAAATCCACATAATCCAGTGCCTGATCCTGGTTGTAACAAGAATACATAAAGCTTTCTTCGCCGCTTTCCGGATCCACGTGTTTGCATAAGCATTGGGCGCAGACGCCTTTCATCATGCATTGCATCGGCGAGTTGATTGAGCCGACCGCCTCGTGGCCTTCCTTCAAGTACGGTTTTAAAGCGGCAAAGCGTGCGGCTTTTACCGCTGCCATCATTCGATCCGAGCCGATAACGATCAGGTGATCCACGTCTTGCAGACGAATGCTGGTGTCACCTAATTTTCCGGTGGCATAGGACACCATCGCTTCGACGATATTGCCGACAAAGGTTTTATCCTGTGGCCGAGTGACCGGAATCGCTTCGTTGCCGGGTCTGTCGTCTACAGCCCAAACAATCACGTCGGACGCTTCTTCAATTTCCGGCACCTTGAACAAGTCTTCACTGTTACGGTAACCGGCGAAATACAGCACCTTGTTGCCGGCATTGCGCATGGCTTTACCGATTGAGAACAATACCGCGTTACCCAAACCGCCGCCCAGCAGCAAAACGGTTTTACCGGTTGGAATTTCGGTCGGGGCGCCTGTTACACCCATCAATACCAGCGGATCGCCGACTTTCCAGGTGGCGCACAAGCGGCTGGAGCTGCCCATTTCCAGGGCAATTAAAGATACCAGACCTTTTTCCTTGTCTACCCAGGCACCGGTCAGAGCCAAGCCTTCGGCAGCCAGTGTGGTGCCTTCGACTACAGGGGCCAGTGATTCGTAATTTTGCACCCGGTAAAACTGGCCGGGCTCAAAATGTTTGGCGGCCGCGGGCGCTTTGATGACCACTTCGATGATGGTGGGTGTCAGACGATTTACTTCGACGACATGTGCCAGGAAGGTTGCATCCAGTCTGTCCTGCAGGTCGCGTAATTGGGCATCGCGTTGTGGTTGCTGGGAGGCATCCAATCCAGCAATTTCGTTGGCGAACAGTTTAACGATATACGGATAACCGTCTTTTGCGCTGGCCATGGCTTTTACCACGTTGCCGGCATAAACCGGATGGTTGTCGCCATAGAAAGTGATGTAGCGGCCGTTGCTGACATAAGACGTAAACGGTGCCGGTTTGCCCACTTTGACTTGCGCTTCATCGGCCATCGGCGCCAGTTGCGCTTTGCCGTCCAACCAGTCGGGCTCGTGACGTTTGTAGAATTTGCCTTCCATCGCGAAAGTGCGCGGATGCTCGGATTGGTAGATCGTGTTGGGTGCGGTGCCGGCGGCGATGAACAGGCCGCGCAGCTTCACTTCCACTTCATCGGTTTTGCGCCATTTACCGTCTTGCTCGGTCAGTCTCTCAAAGCGTACGGCTTGTAAATGGCCGTATTGGTCTTCGATCGCTTCCAATGGGCTCATGCCTTCGGCTAGGTAAATGCCTTCAGAGAGTGCTTCGTGAATCTCTTCGTGGTTTTGGCGGTAAGCGGGTGAGTCTTTGATGCCTTTGCGGTAGAACAGCGTCACGCCGCCCCATTGTTTCAGGAAAGGCAGGAAGTTAGGTGTTTCACCAGCGGCGGCGGCGCGTTCACGCTCCTGTTCGATGACGCGGCCATGCGCCAGGAACTCTTCCAGAATTTCCAGTTCTTCACCATCGTAACGGCTGCGCACCGCCGCTTCGCCGTATTTGGCCACCAGTTTTTCGTAGCGATGCAGAATTTTGCTGACTTGGCCGGGGTAGTAAGCCAGTAATTCGGTGGTGGTATCGATAGCGGTCAAGCCGCCGCCGATGACGCCGGCCGGTAGCCGAACTTGTAGATTAGCCAGCGAGGATTCTTTGGCTGCGCCAGTCAGTTGCAGGCCCATCAAAAAGTCTGAGGCCTTGCGGATGCCACGGGTCATGTTGTTTTTCAGGTCGATCACCGTCGGCTTGCCGGCGCCGCTGGCAATGGCGATGTGGTCGAAACCCATTTCCCAGGCTTCGTCGATGGTGATGGTGCCGCCGAAACGCACGCCACCGTAGCATTTGAAAGCGTTGCGGCGTAGCAAAGTCAGGTAAATGACTTTCAAAAAGTTTTTGTCCCAACGCACGGTGATACCGTATTCGGCCACGCCGCCGAAGCCGAGCAACACACGTTTATCCAGATCTTCGTAAAGGTCTTGGAAGTCCATGATAGGCATAGGCACGTTGTCGCGATCGCCGGTCAGATGTAGAGGCAGCGGCTCGATTTTCAAGGCATCGATACCCACCACGCCAAAGCCTTCATTCAGCAAATAGTGCGACAAGGTATAACCGGCCGGACCCATGCCGGCCACCAGCACATTTTTGCCATTGTATGGCAGTGCAGTGGAGCGCTTGATGTTCAGGGGGTTCCAGCGGGTCAACAGGCTGTAAATTTCAAAGCCCCAAGGCATGAACAATACGTCTGTCAGCACATTGGTTTCGATTTGCGGAATATTCACCGACTCGGTTTTTTGGTAAATACAGCCGCGCATGCAATCGTTGCATATCCGGTGGCCGGTGCCGGGGCACATCGGATTGTCGATGATGATCATCGCCAGCGCGCCGATATTGTCGCCTTGGCGTTTGACCACGTGCATCTCGGAGATTTTTTCTTCCAGCGGGCAGCCGGTCATCAGTGCGCTCAAATGATTGGTTTTGAACGTACCGTCTTTTTTGTTCTTGATGCCTTTGGAGCAGGAATCGTTATCGCGGTCGTGGCAGTAAATGCAATGATCCACTTCATACAGCACCTGACGTTGTTTGAAGCGCTTGTCGGTCAAGGCAAAGCCGTCGCGGCGACGGTGATGGTGATCGTCGCAAGCCCAGACGTCATAACCGTTTTGTGCAACGGTTTCGTGGTCAACCAGATTGTCCAGATTGGTTTTTTCCGGCACCTTGAAACTCACCCATTTGGCGACATAGGCTTTTAATTCCGGGTCGTGCTGGGCGGCAAAACTCCAGCGACGGACGATGTCCAGCAGGCCGGCTACCAGCGCAGCAGGGCTGTCGTAGCCGCTCAATTGGTCTTTGAACGCGGCAAGCTCGGCATCCGTAATGTCAGCCTGTTGCGACAAGCGCCATAAATCGGCGCCGATTTGGCTAATCGCCAATTCCGGATCGGCCTGGAATAAATCCTGTTTGTCAGCAGCGGTCAATAAGCCATTCAGTTGGCTGCGCAGTGCGGCAATATCCCAATCTTCAATGGTTTGCCCTTTGAAAAGCTTGTTCAAATTGCCGACGATTTCGGTGCGATAAACAAATATTGCGTCGAATTCGCCACGAATATGGCCGATTTGTTGGTCGCGCACATCGCTGACATTGAATAAACGCGCGACGAAGGTACCGACTAGCGGTGCCATTCTTACCAATAATTCGGAAACTTCCTCGGGCTTCATGCCTTCGCCGCCGCAGGTGCGGTAAGCAGTAATTTCCGCAAACAAGGCGGCATCGTGTTGCTGTACCGACTGATCGAATACCGTCAACAAATCAGACAGGCGTTTGGCATCGTACAAGTCTTTATAGGCAAATCCGGGAATGCCGAGGGTGAGTTGGGTAAGGTCGCGAGTATTAAGCTTTTGTGTCATCAAGTTATTCCGTGAGCGTTCGCTTGAAGTGATAAATGAAAATTCGGGTTAAGGCATGTCGTCGACGACGCTGTCTTTGGCGGGCGGCATCAGGTCGTCGCGGCTCAAGCCCAGGCTCAAAGCGAGTGAGCTGGCGATGTAAATCGACGAGTAGGTGCCTTTAACGACGCCGATCAGCATAGCAATCGCAAAGCCGTGGATGGTTTTGCCGCCGAGGAAAGCTAGGGCCAACAGTGTTAAGAAGACGGTTAACGAGGTCAGAATGGTCCGGCTCAGCGTGTCGTTCAGCGCGGTATTGACGATGTCGTTAATCGATTCCTTGATGCGACTGGTGCGGACGGTTTCACGAATCCGGTCGTAGACCACGATGGTGTCGTTGATGGAATAACCGATCAACGCCAAAATCGCCGACAACACGGTCATGTCGAATTCCCAGCCAAATACCGAGAAAAAACCCATCGTGATGATACTGTCGTGGAATAAGGCAGCGATCGCGCTCAAGGATAATTTCCACTCAAAGCGAATGCTGACGTAAAACATGATGCCGACAAAAGCGAAGAACAGGGCCAGGCCGCCATCGTTGACCAAGTCATCGCCCACTTGCGGGCCGACGAATTCCACGCGGCGCAGTTCGCCGGGTTGGCTTTGGCTGCTGTTAGCGACATTTAGCACTTTTTCGCTAAGCTCTTTTTGGCTGATGTTTTCTACCGGCTTCAAGCGGATTAACACGTCAGCCGCGCTGCCGAAATGTTGCAGATTGGCATCGGCGAAGCCTTGTTGTTCCAGAGTGCTGCGCATTTTGTCCAGATCGGCGGCTTGGTTGTAATGCAATTCGTAGACGCTGCCGCCGGTAAAGTCTATGCCCAGATCCAGACCCTTGACGAAAAATGAAACAATGGAAATTAACAGCAGCGTGCCGGAAAAGTAAAAGGCCAGCTTTCTTTTACTAAGAAAATCAATATGTGTAGCGGAAGTCATGCCAATGTTCCTGATAAGTGGTGAGTGTTGCGATCCGGTCACGCTAAGTCTATGTTGTTTTTATAGAGGGCTTGCGGACGATAAGGCGACGAATTGTACTATTTTCTCCAGAAAGTGGGTGTAAAAAGCACGATTAGCGTAAAGACTTCCAGACGGCCGAGTAACATGGTTATTGCGCAAATCCAGGTTTGGAAATCACTGAGGCTGGCGTAACTATGTGATGGGCCTAGCTGGTTTAAACCAGGGCCAGCGTTATTAATACAGGCGATTACGGCGCTAAGGGCGGAAATCGGGTCCAGTCCGGTAAAGATCAGGGTGAAAGTCATCACCACGATAGAGATGAAATACAGAAAAATAAACGCCAGAACGGCAAAGATGATTTTGTTGGCAATCGGCGTGTCGCCAATCCGAATGGGATTGACTGCGCGGGGATGCAGCAGGCTGAACATTTCCCGTCCTGCCTGTTTCCACAGCAGTAGGGTTCTGAACATTTTGATGCCACCGCCGGTTGAGCCGGTGCAGGCTGTGATGCAGCTTAAATACAGCATCCACCAAGGGACAAAGGGTGGCCATGTGTCGTAATCGATGCTGGCGAAGCCGCAGTCGGTGGCGATAGAAACCAGGTTGAAAGTAACATGACGCAGAGAAATGAAAAAATCCGGGTAAATATCGAAATGCCAAAGATAGCTGCTGCAAAGTAAGGTACTACAGGCTATGACACCCAGCATCGGTATCGCTTCCGGGTCGGACAAATAAGGCTTAAGGCTGCGATTATGCAGTACCGTGTAATGTGTCGCGAAATTCATCGCGGCGATCAACATGAAAATAGTTAGCACCAGTTCGATAGCTGCCGAATCGTAAAAGCTGATGCTGGCGTCATGCGTCGAAAACCCACCCAGGCCGAGAGTGGAAAATGAGTGGCAAATGGCGTCGAACCAACCCATGCCGGCCAAATTTAATGCCAGGATACAAGCCAAGGTGGCGCCGGCGTAGACAAGCCACAGTAGGCGGGCGGTTTCGGTGATGCGGGGTGTGATTTTGCTATCTTTAACCGGGCCGGCAATTTCAGCTTTGTAGAGCTGCATTCCCCCAACGCCCAATAAAGGCAGAATCGCCACGGCCAGGACGATGATGCCCAATCCACCTATCCAGTTTAGCTCGTGTCGCCAGAGGTTCAGTGACGGTGCCAAATTGTCCAGACCGACCAATACCGTGGCGCCGGTGGTGGTAAAGCCGGAAACGCATTCAAAAAAAGCGTCCGTGAACGACAGGCCGGGTATGCCCCAAATCAGCGGCAATGTGGCCGCGGAAGACATCAATACCCAGAACGAAGCTACCAGCAAGTAGCCGTCTCGGGTTTTCACATCGCCGCGAAAGCGCATGGTCACGCCGGAAAGCAGACTGCCAATCCCTATATTCAGCGACATGCCGTTTACAAAGTGATCGACCATGCCATCCTCGAAATACAGCGAAGTGGCTATGGGTAGCGCGTAGGTCACGCCGAAGACCATCAAGATCAGGCCGAGTACAAAACCTATAGTGCAAAAACGTTGCATAGTGCCCTGATTAAAACCGAAAAGGTTTTGCCGTGTTGTTATAGATCGCCGGTCTCGAACGCGCCAAACAGCCGAGCGCGTCGCAGCCGGCAATTGTAACAAACAATCGCCGAAATGGGCCTGTCACATAAGCTTAAACAAAGCTTCATATTGTTGTCACAAAGCATCTCTAAGCTGGCCTCGTCATCAGGGATCAAAGTGAAACGGAAAATCGACGATTTCCAACTGCTGCGTGAAGATCGCGGTCGACGCGCGCGGCAAACAACGAGGGCCAGACCATGAAGCTGATTTACTCCATTCATAAGTACGACGTGACGATGTTTACCTGGTTGAACAGCGTTGCCATTCATGCCTACCTAGTGCGCTTTTGCCGCATGATTTCCCGCACCGCCGACGGTTTGCTGTATGTGCTTCTCGCGGCTTGGCTGTATTGGGATCAAGGCAGCAACGATGCGTTGTTACGCGCCATGATATTAGCGTTTCTAATCGAAAGACCGGTCTATACGCTGCTAAAAAAAGGCTTTAAACGCAACCGTCCGCAACAAGCGCTGCAGGATTTCCAGAGCGTGATTACGCCATCGGACCAATTCAGTTTTCCCTCCGGACATACTTCGGCCGCATTCATGGTGGCAACCTTAGTGGGCTATTTCGCGCCTGCGTTGCTGCCGGTTCTTTATGTTTGGGCCGCGCTGGTCGGTTTTTCCAGAGTGGTTTTGGGCGTGCATTTTCCCACCGACACGCTGATGGGCGTGGTCTTGGGGGTTGGCGCGGCAATTTTTAGTCTCAATTACATTTTATGATGAAAATTTTTTATGGCGTGCAAGGCACGGGCAATGGTCATATCACCCGCGCCCGAGTGATGGCGAAAGAACTGTATGCGGCGGGTTTTGATGTGACCTTCCAATTTACCGGCCGGCCGGCGGACAAATATTTCGATATGGAGGTGTTTAATGGTTACCAAGTCAAAACCGGCTTGACCTTTAACACCCACAACGGCCAGGTCAGCTACGTGAAGACCGCGTTGGATGCCAGTCCGATCCGTTTTATCAGAGACATCAACAGCCTGGACTTAAGTGCTTACGATTTGGTGATCAGCGATTTCGAGCCGGTCACAGCCTGGGCGGCAAAGCGGCAAAAGAAAAAAGTCTTGGGTATCGGCCATCAATACGCCTTTGGACACAAAATTCCCCGGGCCGGCGGCGATCCGATTGCCGAGCAGGTGATGAAGTATTTTGCCCCGGCGGACATCGGCATAGGTCTGCACTGGCACCATTTCGGCCAACCGATTTTGCCGCCGATTATCGAAACCCCGGAGTTTCCGCAAAATACCCAAGCCAATAAGATTGTGGTGTATTTGCCTTTCGAAGATCCGCAAGTGGTGGTTAAGCTGCTGTGCCCATTCGAAAATTTTGAGTTTCATGTTTACTCGCCGGAACCGGCGGTGTCGAAATATCCGCACATCGTTTGCAAGCAACTGTCCAGAGCAGGTTTCCAGCGGGATTTGTACGATTGCGCCGGCATCATCAGCAATGCCGGCTTCGAATTGGCCAGCGAGTCCTTGCAATTGGGCAAGAAGATTTTGGTCAAGCCTCTGCACGCGCAAATGGAGCAGATCTCCAACGCCGAAGCATTAAAACAACTGGGCTACGGCCATACGATGTTTGATTTGGATGACGCGGTGATCGAGGACTGGCTGCACAATCCGCATGCGGTGCATGTCACCTATCCCAATATCGCTAAAGTGATCGTGCAGTGGCTCCAGGATGGCATGCCGGCGATGGATGCGGAGTTTACTGAGCGGGTGTGGGAATCGGTCCAGGTGCTGCAGATACAACACTAGGCCGGCGCTAATCTTTATCTTCGTCGGGTATCAGTCCTTTCAACTGCTGCGATAACAGCGTTTGCGCGCCAGTGGTGACGATTTCTTCGCCGGGCCGCAAATCGTCGGCCACGAAATAACCTTGGCTAGTGCTGCTGTATTGCTTGAGCGGCCGGCGAATGAAATGCTCGGCATCGGTTTTGATAAACACAAAAGCTTGGCCCAGATGCCAGACCAAGGCTGGTTGCGGGATATTGACGCCGCTACTGGCTTGGCCGCCCTCCGGAACCCAGGCGGTGATGTGGGTGCCGAACGGCAGTTGGCAGTCCGCACACTTGAAAAAATAACGCGGACCTTGCGATACCGGATCCACTTGCGGGGCGGCGGAAATCAGCTCGGCAGGCAAGGCAGCTTGGCGCTGGCCGCGTTCGTGGATATGAATAAGTTTGACGCCGGGATCGAGCCGGCTATTCGCGGGCAGGGTGATTTGCAGTAACTGGGCGCGATGTTCCAGCAGTTGCATGGCGTTTTTATCCTGAGCATGGGTAAACCAGTTGCTCAGGGTGTCGCCCCACACTAGGCGGCTGTTGGCTGCTATGAGTTGCTGCTGATAGCTGTTGGCAGCCAGATTGGCTTTGTCCGCCTGCCAGATAGCTTGCTGTTCCTGCAAGCGGCGGGTGGAAACGATGTCCTGTTGATGCAGGTCGCGGGTGCGGTTCAGGTTTTGCGCCGCTTCGCTGTAACGGGCTTGGGCGCTGTCTTGCTGGGCGCTGGCGGCCAGGAATTGCTGGCGGATGCTCAGCAGTGGTTCCGGATTGACCACCGTGCCGTAAGCGGCAAATTCGGGTGTTTGTTTAACCGCTATCAGTGTTTGGGTTTGAATGCCGGCTAGCTTTTGCGCGGCGCTGTTCAGCTGTAACACGTCGCCGGCGGCGTTGCCGTCGGCCGGTTTAGTTCGGTCGGTGCTTGTGGGGGCGTTGTCATCGTCCGCCCTGGCGGCGGTCGGAGTCAGGCTAACAAAGCCAAGCCAGCCTGCTAGGAAAAGTGCTATGCGCATGAATTTTGTTGAATGTAGTTTGACGTCTTAATGGCCGAACTTGTTGTAAGTGCTTCCCATAGAGTCGGGATTATAAAGTTTGGGCTGGCGTCTGTAATTTTTTGTTGTGTTAAAAAAATAGCCGGTTATCCTTTCGGATTACTGTGACGGCTTGAGGGAAATGCAAATGAGTGAAACACCTGAAAATTTGAAATATGCGCAAACCCATGAATGGGCCAAGCTGGAAGACGGCAATCTGGTGCGCGTCGGTATCACCGACTTCGCGCAGTCCGAATTGGGCGACATAGTTTTTATCGGCTTGCCGGATGTGGGTCGGGTCGTGAAGGCTGGCGAACAACTGGCTGTGGTGGAATCGGTCAAAACCGCTTCCGATTTGTTCAGCCCGGTCAGCGGCAGCGTGGTTGAAGTCAACGAAGCGGTGACGGACGAGCCGGAGTTGGTAAACGACGGCGCGTATCAAACCTGGCTGTTTGCCATCCAAGCCGATAACCCGGCGGAACTGGAACAATTAATGGATGCCGATGGTTATCGGACCCTGATCGAGGAGTAGGAATAAATAATGGCAAATCAAAATGCAAAGGGACTTAAGCGGCTGATTAACGCCTGCTTTTTTTCGGTCGCCGGTTTCAAAGCCACCTGGCAGCATGAGGAAGCATTTCGCCAGGAAGTGGCCTTGTTCGTGGTCACAACGCCGCTGGCGATCTGGTTGGGGCAAACCGCTATCGAAAAAGTCTTGTTAATCGGCAGCGTGGTTTTGGTGTTGCTGGTGGAGTTGCTGAATTCCGCGGTAGAAGCGGTCGTGGACAGGGTTGGTTTCGAACATCACGAGCTATCCGGACGCGCCAAGGATATAGGTTCGGCGGCAGTCATGTTGTCCTTGATTTGGGCCGGCGTGACCTGGGCGTTGATTCTTTTGTAAGGGATAAAGACAAGGAGAGCGGTTGATTTTGTCGCTTTCGTCTTGTGCCTGTTTCAAACATCCGTTACCTTAGGGCGGCTAAAATCGTCAAACAAGGATAATAATGAGTGCATTGATCTGTGGCTCCATGGCCTACGACACCATCATGGTGTTTCACGACAAATTTAAACATCACATCCTGCCAGAGAAAGTTCACATGCTTAACGTGTCTTTCCTGGTGCCGGCCTTGCGCCGCGAATACGGCGGCTGCGCCGGCAACATTGCGTATAACTTGAAACTGTTGCAGGAAGAGCCGTCCATCATGGCGACCGTCGGCCACGATTTCGAACCCTACGCCCAATGGCTGAGCCAATGCGGCATCTCCAGCCGTTATATCAAGGTGCTGGACGATCATTACACCGGTCAAGCCTATATCACCACCGATGTAGACGATAACCAAATCACAGCTTTCCATCCCGGTGCCATGAGTTTTTCGCATTTAAACACCGTGCCGGCCGACTCGGGCATTACCATTGGTATCGTCTCCCCGGACGGTAAGCAAGGCATGCAAGAGCACGCCCAGCAATTCGCCGAGCAAGGCATTCCGTTTATTTTCGATCCCGGCCAAGGCATGCCGATGTTCGATGGCGAAGAATTGTTGGCGTTCCTGGAACTGGCTAATTACGCCACCTTTAACGACTATGAGTCGGAGTTGATGCAGCAGCGCACAGGCCTGACGTTGGAGCAAATTGCCGAAAAAGTCGACGCCTTGATCATCACCTTGGGCGGTAACGGTTCCAAGGTATACACGCGCGGCGAAGTGATCGATATTCCGCCCGCCAAGCCCAAACAACTGCTGGACCCCACCGGCTGCGGAGACGCTTATCGGGCTGGTCTGCTGTATGGTCTGATCAACGATTACGATTGGGATGTTACCGGGCGGATTGCTTCACTGTTGGGCGCGATCAAAATTGAGCACAATGGCACCCAGAACCACACCTTCACGATGGCGGAGTTCAAAAAACGCTATCAGGATACCTTTGGTTCGACGTTTTGAGTTTGACTAAAACCCAGGAATTGCTGGCGTTGATGGTCCGCTTGCGCGACCCGGAGAGGGGTTGCGCCTGGGACGTCAAGCAGGATTTCCATAGCCTGATTCCCTACACCATCGAAGAAGCTTACGAGGTGGCCGACGCCATCGAACGTAACGATTTCGACGATTTACGTGGCGAATTGGGTGACCTGTTGCTGCAAGTCGTGTTTCACTCGCAAATTGCCGATGAGCGCGGTTTGTTCGATTTCGAGCAAGTCGCGGCGGCAATTAGCGAAAAGCTGGTGAGTCGGCATCCGCATGTGTTTGCCGAGGTTAAATTCGATACCGATGAGCAGCGCCAGCAAGCCTGGGACGAGGCCAAAGCGCAAGAACGCCGTTTGAAACAGCCTGCGCAGCACACCGAAAGTGTGTTGGCCGGCGTCGCGCAAAGCCTGCCGGCCCTGGTGCAGTGCGAGAAAATCCAAAATCGTGCCGCTAGCCACGGTTTCGATTGGCCGGAAACCGAGCCGGTATTCGACAAAGTGCGCGAAGAGCTGCAGGAAGTCCACGAAGCCTGGCAATCCGGCGATCAAGCGCATGTCCAGGAAGAAATCGGCGATTTGCTGCTGGTGGTTGTCAATCTGGCTCGGCACCTGAAAGTCAACCCGGAAATCGCCTTGCGCGAAGCCACTAAAAAATTCACCCGCCGCTTCAATTACATCGAAAAGCAAGTGGAAGCCTCCGGCCGAGAGCTGCGCGAATGCGAATTGGCGGAACTGGATGGCTTATGGGACGAAGCCAAGCGTCATTTAAAGCAATTGCAGCCCCATGGCTAGTTTGCGTAGGAGCGATGTCAGTCGCCTAATACACCTCAGTTTGCTTTTTAGCGTTTGGGCATACAGTGAAACAGCCGCGGCCGAATTATTGGGCACAATCTCGGACGACACCGCGCCGGTTGTTAAGCCGTTAGAGCCTAAAACCGGTAAAAACGACGACCGGAAAATTATCTATCGAGTCATTTGCTCGTCTGAAGACCAAGATTTACCCGACTGCGACCGGTCAGCCGTTGATGACGGCAACGACGCTGCCACATTGCCGATGCCGGATTTACCGCCGGATAGTGCAGACCTGGCAGAGCAGTCTGCGCAAACTGACGCCGCGAAACTGACAGCGGAGGAAAAACCGCAGCAATCCGCGCATAAAAAAGCCGCCAAGCTCAGTAAGTCCGCAAAAAAGACGGCCACAAAAAAGGCGACAGCTAAAAAGTCGGACAGCAAGAAAAAGCCACATAAATAGAGCGCGGATGATCATAGCAAAGCCCATGGCCTGATTTTGCCGCAAGCGGAACTGCCGGCCCGGTTTACGGTCGAGTGGTTCTAAACTTTTTAAGAGGCGTCCCCATGAAACTTCCCGGCATCCCCGCAATTCCCGTTTCCGAAATCACGCCACGCGAGTTGTTTTACCAGCGCCGGCATTTTATGCAATTGGCACTCGGCGGCTCTGCCGCGTTGTTGGCGGGAGCTGCGGTTGGCGGGGAAAAACTTACCAGTAGTCTTTCCGAGGCTTACGGCCTGACCGATAAATTGACGCCTCTGGAAGACGTCAGCCAATACAATAATTTCTACGAATTCGATACCAGCAAGGAAGGTCCGGCAAAAATGGCCGGCCGCCTTAAAACCCGGCCCTGGACGGTGAGTGTAGAAGGCGAAGTCCGCAAACCCAAACAATTTGCCATCGAAGATTTGCTGAAATTGGCACCGATGCAGGAGCGCATTTATCGCCTGCGTTGCGTGGAGGCCTGGTCGATGGTGATTCCCTGGTTGGGTTATCCTTTAGCGGAGCTGCTGAAACAAGTGGAACCGACCAACGAGGCGCGTTATGTGGAATTCGTCAGCCTGCACGACCCCGAGCAAATGCCCGGTCAACGGCGGGCGGTATTGGAGTGGCCGTATCGGGAAGGCCTGCGCATCGATGAAGCCATGCATCCCTTGGCTTTGCTGACTTTTGGTTTGTACGGCGAAGTGTTACCTAATCAAAACGGCGCGCCGGTACGTATTGTCGTGCCGTGGAAATACGGTTTCAAAAGCGCCAAATCCATCGTCAAGATTCGTTTGCTCAAGCAGCAGCCGACCACCAGTTGGATGCAGGCGGGTCCAAACGAATACGGCTTTTATGCCAACGTCAACCCGGAAGTCGATCATCCGCGCTGGAGCCAAGCCAAGGAGCGCCGCTTGGGCGAGTTTCTAAAACGGCCGACCTTGCCGTTCAATGGCTATGCCGAGCAAGTAGCCAGTTTGTATGCCGGGATGGATTTGGCTAAAAATTTTTGATTGTGAATTGGAAAACGCTTGACGATAGTCACCTGCGGCGTCTAAAACCGCTGGTGTTTTTGGCGGCTTTACTGCCCCTGGGGTTATTGCTGACGGCGGCCTGGCAAGATCAATTGGGTGCTAATCCCATCGAAAAAATCACCCACAATACCGGTTATTGGACCTTGACGTTTTTGCTGATCAGTCTCGGCGTCACGCCGCTGCGGCAGCTAAGCGGCGCAAATTGGCTGGTCCGGCTCAGGCGGATGCTGGGCTTGTTTGCATTTTTTTATGCTTGCCTGCATTTTTCGACGTATTTGGTGTTGGACCAGTTTTTCGATTGGTCGGCTATAGCCAAGGACATCCTGAAGCGCCCATACATTACCGTGGGCTTTGCGGCGTTTGTGCTACTGATTCTGCTGGCGGTAACCTCTACCAACGCCATGCAGCGCCGGCTCGGCGGCGAAAACTGGAAACGCTTGCACCGTTTGGTTTACCCGATTGCCGCGGCCGGCGTGGTGCATTTTGCTTGGCTGGTCAAAAAAGATCTGAGCCGGCCCTTGCTGTTCGGCGGCATACTGGTTTTGTTACTGGCTTTGCGCTGGTTTTATAAAATTAAATCGGCCCGTTTACGTCGATCTTATTCGTCGATTTAGGCTAGGCTTACACGTTTTACGATTTGCAAAGGGATGCTCAGTTGCAAACCATCAGACCGAATGTCATCGATTTTGAAGCCTCCGGGTTTGGCTTCGATAGTTATCCCATCGAAGTAGGCGTGGTATTGGGAAACGGGCAAAAATATTGCGCGCTGATCAAGCCGGCCAGCGATTGGACTCACTGGGATGCGCAGGCTGAGCGCGTGCATGGCCTCAGTCGGGAGATCTTAATCAATTGTGGAAAACCCGTCGCCCTGGTGGCCAGCGAATTGAATGATTTTTTAGCCGGTAAAACGGTGTATAGCGATGGCTGGGTGGTCGATAAGCCATGGTTATCTCGCTTGTTCTTCCGCTGCGGCGTACAGCCGGGTTTTTATCTCAGCGCCCTGGAAATGATATTAAAAGAAGCGCAGATGGATATCTGGAGCCAAACCAAACGGCAAGTGATGCAGGATATGGCCTTGTTGCGGCATCGGGCCAGTACCGATGCCTTAATCATTCAGGAAACCTATGCCCGTACCCGGCAATTGATCAGCGGTGGCTTAGCGCCGGCTTGATCTTGGATTGATTGTTAAAATTCGCCTCTTGGCGCGTAACGAATCTGCCTAAAGTTGATAACTGGCCTTGGCCTTGATAGCCTATGCCGCCGGTCGAAGCTTAGCGGCCTATTTGGCGGAAAAGATTTAGAGCCAGGGTTGGCGCCAACCCGATAATTATAATAAACGAGAAAATCGAGAGCTCGCATCATGAAACTGGAAACCCAATTTAGCAATCAGCAACTCAAACGCATCAACGTTCAGGGCATTTTGTATATGTGTTCCTGTCCGTCGCAGGTTGGCGGACAAATCGATAGCTTGCGCAAGCTGTTCGACTATCAGGCCAATTGCTCCGAGCGCAGCGGCAGCGAGGTGCAAACCAGAGTACATCAGCGCATTGCCGATGCTACCCAGAAAGCCCATTTGATCATGGAAGAATGCCTGAAAGATGTGCTGGAGCTGGAAGGCTGGGATCCGGAAACCCTGGAAATGCCGGCCGGTCTGCGGACCTTGCTGGAACAAGAAATAGACGGCGAATAAGCCAGGGCCGGCAGTTCCTTTGCAGGGAATGTGGGCGGATGAATCTCTAAGCTAGGGGGTTATTTATCCGAACGGCGGGCGCGAGGCACTTTCCTCATTGCCCGTATTTCTTTTCCAATTCCCGAGACAGGGCGTCGGCTTCTTCATCGGACATATTTTCCAATTCCTGCAGGCTTTTGCCGGTCACTTGTTTTACCGCCGCCGCGCCTTGGCCTTGGCTAAGCGCACTGCGAGCTTCCTGAGCCAAGCGATTGGCCTCGTCTGTGGTTTGTTTGATCTTGGCGTCGTACAAACGATTCACTTCCGCATCCGATTTACCCTTGGCCGCTGCGCCGAGGTTTTTGCGCTTGCTGTCCATCATTTCCCGATTGCCTTTGGCGTTGGCCTCGTCGACCATTTTTTGCGCCTCGCGTTCTCTGGCTTGTTCGGCGCGCTGCGTGGCCTCCCGCTGTGCTTGTTCTTGCGCTTCCAGTTCCGGGTCCCAATCGGCCAGGGCATTGGGATTAAAAATCGTCAGTAACATGAGCAAGATGACGCGGTTCATAAGAGATCTCCTGGCGATGCGGTGGAACGGACTTCGGTGCCGTCTCTGCTTAACTATTTTGGGTTAATCCAGTCTTGAGGACGGTTATTCACTTTAGTGGCCTACGCTCTGGCCTGTCAACCAAATGCGGCATAGGTTTTCGAAGGCTTCATTCTCAAAGTTATCTGTATGTCGTATTTCCGGCAATCGTTGTGTGGTTTTGTTGAGTTTGTTGGTTAGCAGACAGAGGCTAAGCCGAGTTAAACCCTAAAAGTCTTACGAATGCAAAGGTTTTAACGTTGTCCTATGGCCGGCATGGATGTTGCACCGGGTAAGCGGGGCAATGCCGGTAGCGGAAGGCTGTTGGTGCTGCAACTCGAATAATAACAATCAAACGTTTTCAACCGTCCGGGAGTAGCTCGGTCGGAACAGCTGCGGGGGCGGCTTTGAAAACTTGCTGTTGAAGCTACTGGATAACAACAATCAACGCCCAGACTCGCGTGGTGTCGTCAAGCCAGTCACTTCGATTAGCCATAACGACGACTGGAGTATCCATGATCGAAACCTTTTACGATGTGATGCGCCGACAAGGCATCACCCGCCGCAGTTTTCTGAAATTTTGCAGTTTAACAGCTGCCTCGCTGGGCTTGTCTCCAGCATTTGCGCCGAAAATTGCCCATGCGATGGAAACCAAGCCGCGCATCCCGGTGTTGTGGCTGCACGGTCTGGAATGCACCTGCTGCTCGGAATCCTTCATCCGTTCCGGCCATCCCTTAGCGAAAGACGTGATCTTGTCGATGCTGTCCTTGGATTATGACGACACCATCATGGCCGCCGCCGGCCATAACGCCGAAGCCATCGTCACCGAGATCGTCGAAAAATACAAAGGCAACTACATCCTGGCCGTGGAAGGCAATCCGCCGCTGGCCGAAGATGGCATGTATTGCATCATCGGCGGCAAGCCCTTCGTTGATCAGCTGAAATACGCCGCCGAGAGTTGCAAAGCCATCATTTCTTGGGGTTCCTGCGCGTCCTGGGGTTGCGTACAGGCCGCCAAACCCAATCCAACCCGCGCCACGCCGGTCCACAAAGTACCCGGCTTGGCCGACAAACCCATTATTAAAGTCCCTGGTTGTCCGCCGATTGCCGAAGTGATGACCGCTGTGGTGGCTTATCTACTAACGTTCGACAAACTGCCAACCCTGGACAAACAAGGCCGGCCGCAGATGTTCTACAGCCAGCGCATCCACGACAAATGCTATCGAAGGCCGCATTTCGACGCCGGCCAGTTTGTCGAGCAATGGGATGACGAAGCCGCCCGCCAAGGCCACTGCCTGTACAAAATGGGTTGCAAAGGGCCGACCACTTATAACGCCTGCTCCACGGTGAAATGGAACGAAGGCACCTCGTTTCCGATTCAATCCGGCCACGGCTGTATCGGCTGCTCCGAAGACGGTTTCTGGGATAAAGGCAGCTTTTACGACCGCCTAACCGGCATCAGTCAATTTGGTATCGAAGCCAACGCCGATATGGTTGGTGGCACCGCCGCCGCGATTGTCGGTGCCGGCGTCGCCGCGCATGCCGGTTTGACGGCTTTGAATAACGCCAAACAAGCCGGGGATAAACAACCAGGAGCGCAGCAATAATGACAGTTCGAAACACCCCCAACGGTTTTAATTTAAACGATGCCGGCCGTCGCGTCGTGGTCGATCCGGTGACCCGCATCGAAGGCCACATGCGCTGCGAAGTCAATATCGACGACGACAACATCATCCGTAACGCCATTTCCAGCGGCACCATGTGGCGCGGGCTGGAAGTAATTTTAAAAGGCCGCGACCCGCGCGACGCCTGGGCCTTCGTACAGCGTATCTGCGGCGTTTGCACCGGCACCCACGCCTTGACCTCGGTGCGGGCGGTCGAAGATGCGCTGAAAATCAAGATCCCGGAAAACGCCAACTCGATCCGCAACATCATGCAGTTAAGTTTGCAGTCTCACGATCACTTGGTGCATTTTTATCATTTGCATGCCTTGGATTGGGTGAATCCGGTCAATGCCTTGAACGCCGACCCGGTAGCAACCTCGGCCTTGCAACAGCAAATTTCGCCCAGCAATCCCAAATCCTCGCCCGGTTATTTCCGCGATACGCAAAATCGCTTGAAAAAGTTTGTCGAATCCGGCCAGCTCGGCCCGTTCAAAAACGGCTACTGGACCAATCCAGCCTATTTACTGCCGCCGGAAGCCGATTTGCTGGCGGTCACGCATTATCTGGAAGCGCTGGATTTTCAAAAAGACATCATGAAAATCCGCACCATCTTCGGCGGCAAAGATCCGCATCCGAATTGGCTGGTAGGCGGCGTGCCGTGCGCAATCAATCTGGACGGCGTTGGCGCGGTCGGCGCGGTCAATATGGAGCGCTTAAACCTGATTTCGTCGATTATTGACCGCACGATTACTTTTATCGACCAAGTCTATATTCCGGATCTACTGGCGATTGCTCAATTCTACAAAGGCTGGATGTATGGCGGTGGTCTGGCCGGTGCCAGCATGCTGTCTTACGGCGATATTCCGGATAAGGCCAACGATTATTCCGCCGCTAATTTGCTAATGCCGCGCGGTGCGATCATCAACGGTGATCTGACGAAAGTCCACGAAGTCGATTTGACCGACCCCGAGCAAATTAAGGAATTCGTGCCGCACTCCTGGTACAAATATCCAGACGAAGCGCTGGGCCTACATCCCTGGGACGGCATCACCGAACCGAACTACAAAATCGGCGCCAAAACCAAGGGCGACCGCACCAACATTCAGGAACTGGACGAAAGCGCTAAATACTCCTGGATCAAAGCCCCACGCTGGCGCGGCCATGCCATGGAAGTGGGTCCGTTGGCGCGCTATGTGATCGGCTATGCCCAAGGCAACAAAGAAATAACCGAGCAAATCAATTTTGTTCTAAAAACCCTGGACGTGCCTGTCAGCGCCTTGTTCTCCACCTTGGGCAGAACTGCCGCGCGTGGTCTGGAAGCGCAATGGGCCGCCGGCAAGATGCGTTATTTCATGGACAAGCTGATGAACAATTTGAAAGCCGGCGATTTAGCGACCGCCAACGTCGAACGCTGGGACCCTGAAACCTGGCCGAGCAGCGTCAAAGGCGTCGGTTTCACCGAAGCCCCACGGGGCGCTTTGGGTCATTGGCTGAAAATCGAAGACACCAAGATCGCCAACTACCAATGCGTGGTGCCGACCACCTGGAACGGTTCGCCGCGCGACGAGCAAGGCAATATCGGTGCGTTCGAGGCTTCGTTGATGAACACTAAAGTCGAGGTGCCGGACGAACCGGTGGAAATTTTGCGCACGCTGCATAGTTTCGACCCTTGTCTGGCTTGCTCAACGCATGTGATGAGTCCGGACGGTACGGAATTGACACGGGTGAAAGTCCGATAACCATAAAAATGTAGGGCGGATAAGCGTAGCGCATCCGCCTTTTTCAAATTCCATGGTGGATGCGTTTGCCTTATCCACCCTACCGGGAGAGCTTATGAACAAAATATTGCCATCCATCGCCTTGTTACTGGTTTTCGGCCAAGCCGAAGCCCACAGCCACCCCGGCATCGATGCCTTGACGCACAGCCTGGAACATATGCTGACCGCTTACTCGGCCTGGCTGCCGCATCTGTTTACAGCAGTTTTATCGATAGCGGCGGCAGCACTGCTGCGTAGCCTTTGGCTTCGCAGCAAAGCATTGGGCCGGAGACCGCAATGAGCGCACCACTCGCTCCGGTTTACGTTTACGAACTGCCGGTTCGACTCTGGCATGCTATCAATGCGCTGGCGATCACCGTGCTGGCTGTAAGCGGCTATTTGATCGCATCGCCATTATCTTCAACGGTCGGCGAAGCCTCCGAGCATTTTCTGATGGGCTATATTCGCTTCGCGCATTTTGCCGCGGGCTATGTGTTGGCGATCGGTTTACTGGGGCGTTTGTACTGGGCCTATGCGGGCAACGAACATGCTCGGCAGATCTTTCTGCCGCCCTTGCTGCAAGCGCATTTTTGGGACGGCGTTTTGCAGGAACTGTTGTGGTATGCGTTTTTGACCAAAGCACCGCGCCACTACATCGGTCACAACCCGCTGGCAATCTTGGCGATGCATTTTGTATTGGTGTGGGGTTCCTTGTTCATGATCTTCACCGGCTTTGCCTTGTATGGCGAAGGCGAGGGGCAGGGCAGTTGGCAATATGCGCTGTTCAGTAGTTGGTTGCTGCCGCTGTTCGGCGACAGTCAAACCGTGCACACCTGGCACCATCTGGTGATGTGGTTCATCGTCTGTTTCGTGCTGATTCATATTTATGTCGCGGTGCGCGAGGACAAATTATCCGGGCAGAGCATGCTGTCCACCATTGCGACCGGCTGGCGGACCTTTAAAGATGACAAGCCGGTGGACGATGCGCATTAAATTCGTAGGGTGGGCACTGTTTTGGTGCCCACGCGGAACAGAACGGTGGGCACTTAATTGTGCCCACCCTACGCTTGCCTGAGCGAGCTATGGCAAATACTCCAGCCAACATCCTGCTACTCGGCATCGGCAACCTGCTTTGGGCCGACGAAGGCTTTGGCGTGCGCGTTATCGAACATCTGCAAAAACACTACCGTTTTCCGGATAACGTGCAAGTGGTGGACGGCGGTACGCAGGGCGTCTATCTGATCGAGCATGTCCAGGCGGCGGATGTATTGGTGGTATTTGATGCGGTCGATTATGGTCTGCCACCGGCCACCATGAAGCGCGTTGAAAATGACGAGGTGCCGAATTTCCTCGGTGCCAAGAAAATGAGCCTGCATCAAACCGGTTTTCAGGAAGTATTGGCGCTGGCGCAAATGCTGGGTGAATATCCCCAGCATTTATTGCTGATTGGCGTGCAGCCGGAAGAACTAGAAGATTACGGCGGCAGCCTGCGGCCCGCCGTCAAAGCGCAAATTCAACCGGCTATCGAGATGGCTCTGTCTTATCTGCAAAGGTTCGGCGTCGTTGCTGAGTGCGTGGACACACCGCAAGCATTGGCCGACCCGATCTTGAATATCCAACGCTACGAACAAGAACGGCCGTCGCCCGAACAAGCCTGTCGGTTGGGTGACGAACGTATCGTGTTATCCGCGGCTTTTGAGGTGAAGCTGCCGCCGGCTTCTGACCTGCCCAGTCTGCAAGTCGATGTCGATTATCGGGGCAAATACTGATGTGTATCGGCATCCCCATGCAAGTCATAGAACCGCGCGGCGATTCGGCACTTTGCGAGTATCGCGGCCAAACCACGCTGATTGACATGATGTTGGTGGGCGAACAAGTCGCCGGCACTTGGTTGCTGGTGTTTCTAGATGCTGCCCGGGAAGTCATCTCCGCAGAGCGCGCCGCACAAATCGCCGATGCCTTAGAAGCCATGCGCTTAGCCATGCAAGGCGAAACCAATTTCGATCATTTATTCGCCGACCTAGTCGACCGTGAACCCGAACTGCCGGAATTTTTAAGAACATGAGCACGCCCTTGCTGGAACAATTGCAAACCCGCCACGGCCTGCCGCTGCTGGATGCCGAGAGTTACGACAACTTTATTTACGGCCACGACACCGTGGTGCTGTTCTTTGCCAACGATCCGTTGCTGTTCCCGGAAAGCCACGATCTGGCCGTGATTTTGCCGGAGCTGTTAAAAGCCTTTGCCGGGCGCTTGCACGGTGCGCTGATCGATAAATCCATCGAACGCGAGTTACAGGCTAGGTTTAGATTTACCAGTTGGCCGTCCTTGGTGTTTTTGCGCGGCGGCGAGTATTTGGGCGTGATTACCGGGATCAAAGATTGGGCGGAATACGGGCAGGAGTTTGCCAGGATTTTGGCCTCCGAGCCGGGGCAGCCGCCGGGGTTTGATCTGGGTAAGGTTTGTGGTGCTGGGTAGGCTTAGTTAGTTTTTGAAGTCGCTTGCTATCGGCGCTTTAAGGCGTTGCGTAATTCAGCGGTCTGATTTCTTCTCCCCTTGGGAGAGCGCTAGGGTGAAGGGAATCTCACCGGCTCTTTAACAATTTGGTGTCACTATTGCGCAGTACTCCAACAGTCTTTATGTTGGAGTACAATGCGCATGCTAAAGCCATATTCATGGAGACAACATCATGGCAGTCACGAACAGCGCCTCAAAGAAAGCCACCAATATCACCTTGTCTGCCGATGTGCTGGCCGAGGCCAAGGCATTGAATATCAATATTTCGCAGGCCTGCGACCGACATCTGCGCGAGTTAGTGCGCGGCGAAAGAGAAAGGCGTTGGCAGCAAGAGCATGCCGAGTTTATCGCAGCCTACAATCAAACGATTGAGCAAGACGGTTTGCCGCTAGACGAATGGCGGTCTTTCTGACATGGCGCGTTTCGATGTTTACCGCAATAGCAGTGCAACGTCTGACGACGTACCGTATCTGCTAGATGTGCAAAGCGATGTCTTGAGTTCTCTGGACAGCCGAGTCGTCATACCGCTGCGCCGGCTTGATCGCTTTCCGGCAGTCAAGTTACCCACTAATTTGAGCCCGATTGTGGTGGTCGATGGTCTTGAGTGTGTGTTGGAAACGCCGAAATTGGCAGCTGTTCCGGCTCGGATTTTGAAATCACCGATTATGTCGTTGGAAGCGCAGCGGTTTGAGATTGGGGCAGCGTTGGATTTTTTGTTTCAGGGGTTTTGAGTTTTAGGTGTCGCTATCGCGACGGATGTTTTGAAGTCGGGTCTCGGCCCGACGGCCGAGATATTTTCTTTTGCTTGGCCAAAAGAAAGTATCCAAAGAAAAGGCCACCCGACATTCCACCTCAATCCTGTGCTTTTACGAAAACCATCCATGGTTTTCGCCCTCCGGGCTAGCCTATCGGCTGTTCAAATTTGCTCCAGGCAAATTTGTCGCTTTTGGCGAGGGTTTTCGGAAGGGGCTTCCCAGCCCATCCGAAAACGAGCGGCATCCCTGCCGCTCCCCTGCGGGCTAATCTCGCCAAAAGCTGCGATGCTCGGGGCGGAATAACGGGAACAGTCCACTCCAACGGTTATTGTGCGCAGCAAAGATTTTTTGGTAGGCTGGGTTGGAGCGACAGTGTAAACCCAGCTATGGCCTATATCGCTGGGTTTCGCGTTGCTCTACCGAGCCTACAGACTTAGCCAAAAATTGTTCGATAACAGGTAAGTTTTAAATGAATATAGAAATTATAGAAGGAAACCCATTTGCAAATGATGAATTAAATCGAAAAGGGAGTGCAGAAGTACTCACGCAGTTTGTACTATCTGCTGATAAATCTCTTGTTATTTGTATTGATGCACCATGGGGACAAGGAAAAACAACATTTTTGCGAATGTGGGAGCAGCATTTAAAAGACAATAAAATTCCTACAATTTATTTCAATGCTTGGGAGAATGATTTTACTGATGACGCACTAGTGTCTTTGATTGGGGAAATTGGTTTTGCTATTGATAAATTGGCTGAGCATGGTGATAGAGAAAAAGCCTATGAGTATTTGGATACGGCAAAAAAACTAGGCGTTGGACTGTTAAAAAAAAGCATTCCAGTTGCTGCCAAGATTCTGACTGCCGGAGCGCTCGACCTGGATCAAGTAACAGAACAGGCTATTTCCACGCTCTCAGAAGCTGTAGCCAAAGAGCAATTAGAAAAATATGAAAAGTCAAAAGTTAGCTTGAAAGCATTTAGAAATTCGTTGAAAAATTTGGCTTCAAGTTTTGCGGCTACTAATGATAAAAAACCATTAATTTTTATTATTGATGAGCTTGATCGTTGTAGGCCTAATTTTTCAATAGAACTTTTGGAAAAAGCAAAGCATTTTTTCAATGTTGAAAACATAGTTTTTGTTCTAGGGGCAGACAAAGATCAATTAAGCCATTCGATCAAGGCAGTTTATGGGACAGGGATCGATGCGAATGGGTATTTAAGAAGATTCATAGATTTTGATTACTTGTTGCCTCCACCAGAGAAAAATGTTTTTGTAAAATCATTATTTAAAAATTATGGATTTTATGAGTATTTTAATTCAAGGCTGTCACCATCAATTAAATATGATGGGGAGCAGGCGCTCAGCATGTTTTCTGATTTGTTTGAAATATTCAGGCTAACGCTACGTGAGCAGCAACATTGCTGCTCACTTTTAAATGTTTGCATAAAGACAACTCCAAATAGTCAAAAGTTGTTTCCAATATTTCTATGTTTTTTGATTGTCCAAAAAATTAAAAATCCACATATTTATAAGCAGATTGTGAGCGACCATATAAAACCGGAATTGGTAGTTGAAGTGATATCTGAAGCGCCAGGCGGGAAAGCTTTATTGGAATCGAATTATGGTATGGCATTGGAGGCTTATATCGTTTCGAGCAACTCCGAAAAATATGAGCATAATAATATTGTAGAAAGATATCGAGCCGTAAAGGATTTTTCAACTACAACCGAAGCTGAAAAACAAAGGGTAACTTGGATAGCAGATTTAATTTCCGGACATGATTGGGATGGAGGGAAAAGAACACTTGGATTGCTAATAAATAAAATGGAGGTGGCTTCAAGATTTAAAGCTTAGTTTATGAGTTTTAAGGTCGGAAGGTGCACTCTTTATTTGTATTTCTTTAGTTAGCGGAACGTTTTATTCCCGTTATTCCGCCCCGAGCATCGCAGCTTTTGGCGGGAATAGCCCGATAGGGGAGCGGCAGGGATGCCGCTCGTTTTCGGAGGGCCAGGGATGGCCCTTCCGAAAACCCTCGGCAAAAGCGAGAAGCGCAGGATTAAGGCGGAATACCGGGTGGCTTTTTCTTTGAATACTTTCTTTTGGCCACGCAAAAGAAAGTATTTCGGCTGTCGGGCCGAGACCCGACATGCAAAACCAGCCTCGCGATAGCGACACCAATAAAACAAACACCCCGAAACCAACAAACAACCAAAACATGACCAGCATATCCCTCCCAATTTTCGGCCAAGGCAGCCAACCCGCCGAGGAAGACGGCGTCGAACTCGACTATCTGGCGATGCCGGAAGAAATGACGACCTATCGGATGCCGACGATTTCGGTGGACTTGAATGCGGCCGATCTGGCGCAGGCCAAAACCGCCTTGCAGCAACTGGAACAGGATTTAGCCGCGTACCCGGCAAACAGCCAAACCATAGACTTGATAAGCCTAGACCAAACCAATCGCCAGTTCGTCGACGAACTGCTCGGCGAAGGCGAAGTCAGCATGCTGTGTAACGGCGCGCAAATCCTGCGGATTCAGGAATCGGTGCTGGCCGGCGTCTGGCGTTCGCAGCGTCTGGATGGGCAAAAACAGATCGTTACTGACACCTTGGAAGTCGGCATCATCCCTCAAGACATCTTGCAAACCGCATTCGCCGATGCAGCTAAACACATCGACGCCGACATGAGCGCCTTACCGGACGGCGTGATGAACGCGCCGCCGCTGCTGGCGGAGTTGAATGCCAAAATCGCCGAGTATCAACCCGGTGCCGAAGCGCATATCATCAACCTGAGTTTGCTGCCACAAACCGAGCAGGATTTGACCTTACTGGAACAGCGTCTGGGGAAAGGTGCGGTGACGATTTTGTCGCGCGGTTACGGTAACTGCCGGATCGACGCTACCGCCACCCGCAATGTCTGGTGGGTGCGGTATTTTAATTCGCAAGACACGTTAATCCTGAATACCCTGGAAGTCAGCGAGGTGCCGAACGTAGCTTGCGCGTCGGCGGAAGACATCGCCGACAGCCACCAGCGTTTGCAGGAAATTTTGCAGGTGTATTTGTGAACGAAGGCTTTTTCGCCGGGGCTTATGGCGGCGATGCCTCGCGCTTGCCGGCGGAGGCCAAGCTGGAATGCAAGATTTGCTGGCATGTTTACGATCCGGCCGAAGGCGACGCCATCTGGCAAGTGCCGCCCGGCACGGCCTTTGCCGATTTGCCTGACCATTGGACTTGCCCGCAATGCGGCGCGCCCAAACAAGGTTTTTTGGTGCTGGACGACTAAGCATGCACTGCCAGGACAGTGAGCAGATTCGGCAAACGCTGGAAGCGGTGTTTAACGACATCCTGGCCCAACGGATGCGCGACATGCCGGTGCTGAATCCGGTATTGGCGGTGCGGGCGCTGGGTTTTGACCGCTACCACGCCGATTGGGTGGGGGTGTTGATTACGCCTTGGTTTATGAACCTGTTGCTGCTGCCAGGCGCGGATAGCCAATGGCCGACGCAAGCGCCAGGAACCAAGTTTGACCAGGCTTTTCCGTACGGCAGTTTCGAATTTGTCGTCGCTGATGAACGGCAACTGGGTCGGTATGCGCAATGTTCGCTATTTTCGCCGATGTTTCAATTTGCCGATCAGGCGGCGGCCGTGGCGGCTGCGGAAAGCGCATTGCAAGCTTTGCTCGCCACTCCTGCGCCGCGCGCGATCAGCCGCCGTGATTTGTTGCGCGGCAATTTGGTAAGGCCTTAAGTGACGCCGGCGGGCGAGGTTACTATCGAACTGACGCATCAAGCCGGCCAGGTCGATTCGGTGACGATAGCTTCAAGCCGGCCCGAGGCGGCGCGAGCCTTGGTCGGTAAAACCCCGGAGCAGGCGTTGAGCATGGTGCCGCTGCTGTTTTCTTTATGCGGCAATGCCCAGGCCTACGCCTCACTATTGGCTTGCCGCGCCGCCTTGGGGTTGGCTGCCGAGCCGGAAGCCGACGCCGCTCGGGATTGCTTGGTGCAACTGGAAACCGTGCGTGAACATGCTTGGCGGGTATTGCTGGACTGGCCGGCTTTATTGGGAAGGTCCGCAGATAAAGCCGCTATGGCGGCCTTATTGAAACTGGATAGGCAATTTAAAGCCTGTTTGTTTGCGGATGGCGAGGCGTTTAGCTTGGATAGCCGCTTGCAGATTGATGTGTCGGGTTTTAACGGCTTGAGCGCCGAGCTGACTGACTTAATCGATCACGCGATTTTCGGCGGTGACTTAGGCCGATTTCTGGCGATTTCCGACGAAGCGCATTTGCGAGACTGGTTGGATAAAAATACAGGATTGGCAGCGCAACTACTGAATGCTGTATATCAACGCGAATGGCCGGCGCTGGGGAACAGCCTAGTGGTGGGTTTGCCGGAATTGGAGCCGGCCGAACTGAACAGGCAGATGCAAAACACGGATCTATTGGTCTTCTGTCGGACGCCACAGTGGCTGGGTCGCTGTTTTGAGACGACGCCATTGAGTCGTCAGCAAGCGTCGCCCTTGCTCGCGGATTTGCGTAGCCGTTACGGCAATGGTTTGTTGCTGCGCTTTGTTGCCGTGTTAATGGAAGTGGCTGTAATCCCGCGGGAAATAACAGCAATGGCTGGCATGATGTCGGCGACCGCCGGCGATGGCCTTGGTCTGGCCCAAGTCCAAGCCGCGCGCGGCTTATTGATTCATCGCCTGGAGTTGCGCCAAGGCAGGGTGTACGATTACCGCATAGTGGCTCCGACCGAATGGAATTTTCATCCGGACGGTGTCTTGGCACAGGGTTTAATGGCTTTGCAGGCGGCCGATGCCGATGATTTGCGGCAGCAAGCGGAATGGTTAATTCATGCGGTGGACCCTTGCGTGGCCTATCGGGTGACATCGTAAAACAGTAGGGGACGCACCGCTTACCATCCGACAGTTTGACAGGTACGCTGTGCGTACCCTACGGCTGGCAAATATTGACTGGTAACCATCATGCACGAAATGTCGCTCTGCGAGAGCGTGTTACAGATTATCGAACAGCAGGCCAAGGCCCAGCAATTTGCCAAGGTCAAAACCGTGTGGTTGGAGATTGGCGCCTTGTCGGGCGTGGAGCCGGAGGCGATGCAGTTTAGTTTTGAAGTGGTGATGCAAGGCTCGTTGGCCGATCAGGCCCGCTTGGAAATTATCGACGTGCCGGGTGTGGCATGGTGCATGCCCTGCGGCTGCGAGGTGCTGGTGAGACAGTTATACGACGAATGTCCGCACTGCGGTAGTCATCAATTACAGATCGTCGACGGCGATCAAATGCGAATTAAAGAACTGGAGGTAGAGTAATGTGCGGCGTATGCGGCTGCGGCGAGGGCCATACCCACTCGCACGACGAATCAAACGATCACGAGCATGCTCATGATCACCACCACGGTCATGAGCATGGCCATCATCATCACGAACACAGCGCGGAACACGCGCACGCGCCGGGTTTAACCCAAGCGCGGATGGTGCAGATCGAGCAGGATATTCTGGCCAAGAACAATCGTTATGCCGACGAAAACCGCCGCTATTTCAGCGAGCGCGGCATGCTGGCTTTGAATCTGGTGTCCAGTCCCGGCTCCGGCAAGACCACGCTGTTGACTGAAACCATTCTGCGTTTGAAAGACGAGTTGAGCATCGCGGTTATTGAAGGCGACCAACAAACCGCGCGAGATGCCGACCGCATTCGCGCCACCGGCGTGCCGGCGCTGCAAATCAACACCGGCAAGGGCTGTCATTTGGACGCGCATCGGGTCGGTCATGGCTTGGAAAGTCTCAATTTGCCTGAGCATAGTCTGCTGTTCATTGAAAACGTCGGCAATCTGGTGTGCCCGTCAGCGTTTGACTTGGGCGAAGCGCACAAGGTGGTGATCCTGTCGGTCACCGAAGGCGAGGACAAACCAATCAAATATCCGGACATGTTCCATGCCGCCGATTTGATGATCTTAAACAAAACCGATTTGCTGCCGTATCTGGATTTCGACAGCGCGCAATGTATCCAGTACGCGAAACAAGTTAACCCGCGCATCAAGGTCTTGTCGCTATCGGCCAAGACCGGCGAAGGCATGGACAACTGGCTGACCTGGCTGAGGGCGGAGATGGCTTTGCAGCGGATTGAGTATGCTTAAATCACTATGCGGTAAGATTTTTTCTGACCGTTTACCTTCATTTTCGAGGAAAGGATATGCCGGCTAGCCAAGAAATTTACCAACAAATCAGGCACTTAATGCCATTGGAGAAATTGCGTTTAGCAGAGATGTTGCTTGCCGATCTGGATGCGCCGAATCCGGAAATCGATGCTGTCTGGCGCGACGAGGCGCAAAAACGTTGGCAAGGCTATAAAGATGGCAAGCTAAAAACAGTCAGTTATGAAGCGGTTATGCAGAAATATAAATGAAGGTTGAATTTCTCGAAGCCGCGCAAGCCGAGCTCGAACTGGCCTTTGAATGGTATGAAATACAGCAAAATAATCTAGGTCTACAGTTTTTACACGAGTTCGATGCAATTACCGCGTATCCAAAATCCTATACTTTGATTGGCAATGAGATAAGACGCTGCCTGATAAAACGTTTTCCGTATGGTGTTTTGTACGGCCTTGATGAAGGAAAAGTTATCGTAATTGCAGTAGCGCATTTGCATCGAAAACCTGATTATTGGATGGAAAGAATTGGGTAATAAGGTCTCAACCTGAAGCCCTCATGCAAAAAGTGATGCTAAAGCAAGCGCCGAATTAATCTACAACATCAACAATCAGCTTATGTGCCTAGCCCTCCCTGCCCAAATTACCGACATTGATTTTTCAACACAGATGGCGACGGCGTCAGTGGACAACGTCAAAGTGGAAGTGTCGCTGGCCTTGGTCGATGATGTGAAAGTCGGCGACTATGTGCTGGTCCACGTCGGTTATGCGCTGAATAAAATCGACGAGGACGAGGCCCTGAAAACTTTGGCCTTGTTTGCGGAAGCCGGTCTAACCGCCTCATGAAATACATCGACGAATTCCGTCAGCACGATCTGGCCCAGCAACTGGCTAACAGCATTGCGCAAACCGTCAATCCGGACCGCCATTACCGGCTGATGGAGTTTTGCGGCGGCCATACCCACGCGATTTTTCGTTATGGCGTGCAGGATTTAATGCCGAGCAATGTCGAGTTCATTCACGGCCCCGGTTGCCCGGTGTGTGTGTTGCCAACGGGACGCATCGACAACGCGATTCAATTGGTCGAACAGCACAACGTAATCCTCTGCACTTATGCCGATCTGATGCGGGTGCCGGGCGGCGGCAGACAAAGTCTGCTCAAAGCCAAGGCGGCCGGCGGCGATATTCGCATGGTTTATTCCACCCAAGACGCCTTGAAAATCGCCCGGGATAACCCGGACCGGCAAGTGGTGTTTTTTGCGATTGGTTTTGAGACCACTACGCCGCCGACTGCCGTTGCCATTAAACAGGCACAGGCCGAAGGACTGACTAATTTCTCAGTGTTTTGTAACCATGTGCTGACGCCGGCCGCGATGCAAGCCATTTTGGATGCGCCGGAGCCGGTACAAATCGACGCCTTTCTCGGCCCGTCGCACGTCAGCAGCGTGATCGGCAGCAAACCCTATGAAGCCTTTGCTCAGGATTACGCCAAGCCCATCGTCATCGCCGGTTTCGAGCCGCTGGACGTGATGCAATCGGCCTTGATGTTGATCCGCCAACTCAATGCCGGTCAGCATACAGTGGAAAACGAATACAGCCGGGCAGTGACCCGCGACGGCAATGTCAAAGCCCAAGCCTTGATGGCCGAGATATTCGAGTTACGGCCGCACTTTGAATGGCGCGGTTTGGGGTTGATCCCCCATAGCGCGTTGAAACTAAAAGCCGAATATGCTGAGTTCGACGCCGAACAGCGCTTCCGTATGCCGGCTATCCAAGCTAGCGACGTCAAGGGCTGCGAGTGTCCGGCCATCCTGCGCGGAGCCAAAAAACCGCAAGATTGTAAATTGCTGGGCACGGTCTGCACCCCGGAAAACCCGATGGGCTCGTGTATGGTGTCGTCGGAAGGGGCTTGTGCGGCGTATTGGAGTTACGGGCGGGTGAGGCAACGTTAGGAAAAGCGGGCGCTATTTAACGCCCGCTTGGGTGGCCCGTGTTTAGCGGACTAAGTGATGCGGCTTATTTATAGATTTCTGCTGCCGCCGCTTTCAGTTTCGCTTCGTCGCCCTGCATCGGTTTCATCATGGGGTTTGTCGACGCTTTGGCGCCAGCAACCAACTCGTCGGCGGTTTTGAATTTAGCTTTCAAGGCATCCACGGCCGGTGCGACCGAGCCGTTATGGCAACCTTTGCAAGTAGCCGCCGCATCGGCGCTGGCCAGTGAAGGCGTGATGGCAACAGCTGCCAGTGTCAATATAGCGAGTAGATTTGTTTTCATGAACGTTACCTCGTGTTAATTATTATTTTTAGACTACGGTCCGGACAAGCGTCCTAACCGCTGGTGCGGATGATTTTAGGCATCGGCATGGGTTTTCTACCATAGCCGGAAATTCCAGGCAATCGCTTAAGGGTTTTGGAGTGGGGATAAGCAGTGTCGCGGGGTATGGAGGAAAGTCTTTGCCGACTGTTTACCAAACAAACTGCTTGCTTAATAAACCGCGTCGTGATTGCCAATATTGATGGGAATGATGCGGCCGTCTTCGATCAATAATTCCAGGGTAATGCGGTAAGACAAATTGATGGAAACCGAATGCAGCCCAGCCAACTTGCCTTGCGGTGGATGCAAACGGAGCGACGGGTGAAACGGATTAACTTCCAGTAACTGCAAGGTCTTTAAATACGGTCGCCGGAGTGCCGGATGGCGTTTGATAAAGCGTGCGGCTTTTTTGTCGTATTGCTCGGTAAAAACCAAGGCATACGCCATTACAGGGTGTCCAGCCGAGCCAAATGCGCTTCCGGAGACTCCTGCGTGAAGCGGCCGGCCGCCAAATCCGCGCGGGTTTGCGCCAGCGCTGCATCCAGTTCGCATTCGCGCAAATAATGGTAATGGGCGATGTCCATCACCACAAAACGCTCCTTGCCGCGTACCGACACCACCGCTTCCGGTGCCTCGGCCAGCGCCGCCTCGATAGCAGCGATACCTTTGGTTTTTAAGTCGTTGGCGCTAATTTGCGACATGGCTATTCCCCGCAGTTAATTTAGGATGTCAATGGTGTGCTTAATCGTGCGGTTAAGCAAGCGATCTTTTATACTCAAAAAAGCAGGACTATATGTCGCTCAGCATCTACTGCCTGTACACCATTGGTCATGGAAGGGCTTTTGGGTATGTTTCAAACGTGCTTGAGTTGCGGTTGAATGCGCGTATCTAAATGGATACAATTGGCCCGTGAATTATTTTGTGCAGCAAACGGAATCGTTTGCAAAATGGCTGGCGTCATTAAAAGACCTGCGCGCCAAAACTGCAATCTACCGCCGCATTGACCGGGCGCAGGCTGGCAATCTTGGCGACACCAAAGCGGTGGGCGAGGGTGTTTCCGAGATGCGCATCGATCTCGGAGCGGGTTACCGCGTTTATTACACAATACGTGGCGGCATGATGATAATTTTGTTGGTGGGCGGCGATAAGTCCACCCAACAGTCTGATATTCAACGCGCGATTAAACTGGCTAAAGAGGTTTAAAACATGAGTGAACAACTACTGCCCTTCGACATGATCACGCTATTGGATAGCGACGAAGCAGTCAGCGAATACCTTAACCAAGTGCTGGAAGAAGGCGATAGCGACGAACTTATAAGAGCCTTGGGCTATATCGCCAAAGCCAAAGGCATGGCCATGATCGCCAAGGAATCCGGTCTGGGCCGCGAAAGTTTGTACAAAGCGTTGGCCCCCGGTGCAAAACCGCGCTTCGACACGGTGTTGAAGGTTATTCGGGCATTGGGTGTTAAGTTACACGCGGAGCCGGTTTGATGCTGCCCGTCCGCAAGCTTGGCAGGCAAAGGCTTGATGCAAGGATTAGCCAAATTGTAGGATGTGCCGAACAACGTGGGGCGCGTCGTTCGCGATCGATTCGCTTGCGCTCAGCACATCTTATGTGTCCTATGGAGATAGTATCGTGAATAGGATAATAAATACGGTACAGAAAGTTTTAATATTAACTGTCTGGCTTTTTTCGGGGTTTATTTTATACGTTCCTGCTCAGCCTTTCTTATGTAAGGTTTATAGTCATTTTGTAAACTTCCCTAAGCTTAAAGATGCTGTTGTTTACGAGGGAACTGTATACGTAGAGGGGGAAGAAAAATGCAGAAGAGGTTCATGCACACCTCCCAATTATTATGTAGTCAACTCTTCCGGTAAACATGAGATTTATTGGGGCTTACCAGGTGCTAGATATGAACGATTTCCAAAAAATGGTATACAAGGTGCGACTGGTAAATTTTGGTTTCATCCAATATACGGCTCACTCCAAGAAAACTTCACAATTCATAAAAACGAATTTAACAATCCAGATACCTGGGATGGACAAAGCTTCTTTCATGGTATAGAGGAAACAAGAGATTTGTTCGAGCAGCATTTTGATTACACAAAACATATGTTAATGGCGTTTCCTTTTTTCATATTCCTAATCTTTTTTTATAAGGCCATGAAAAAACTTTTTTTAACCACTAAATCCACTTTGGAAGGATAAACTCGGTAAGTATGATTACCTCAGCCAAGACTTCGTAGGTTCGATTAGCCAAGTAGGGTATGCACCGCATACCTTTTTTGCGTTCCAATTGTCGTGGCCTCATAGGTACGCGGTGCGTACCCTACACCCAATCCATTCGCTCGAACTTCAATAACTCAAACCCATGTCCTACTCCCATACACTCAATCTAAAATCCGGCCAAGTCGATCTGACCCACGGCGGTGGCGGTCGGGCGATGGCGCAATTGATTAATGAATTGTTCGTCAAGCATTTCGACAACAACTTGCTGCGCCGGCAGAACGATCAGGCCTTGTTCGACGTGCCGGCCGGTCGCTTGGCGATCAGCACCGACGGCCATGTGATTTCGCCACTGTTTTTCCCTGGCGGCGACATCGGCTCGCTGGCGGTGCATGGCACGCTTAACGACGTGGCGATGTCCGGCGCCAAGCCGCTTTACCTGAGCGCCGGCTTCATATTGGAAGAGGGCTTGCCGTTGGCCGACCTGGAACGCATCGTCATCAGCATGGCCGCTGCCGCCAAGGCCGCCGGTACGCCGATTGTCACCGGCGACACCAAGGTGGTGGAGCGCGGCAAGGGCGATGGGGTGTTCATTACCACCACCGGCGTCGGCATCGTGCCGGACGGGGTGAACATAAGCGGCGATAGCGCCGAAGCCGGTTGCGCGATTCTGCTCAGCGGCAGCATCGGCGACCACGGTGTAGCTATCATGGCTAGCCGCGAGAATCTGCAATTTGAAACCAGCATCGTCTCCGACTCGGCGGCGCTGCACGGTTTGGTGGCCGAGATGGTGGCCGTGGCGCCGGCGGCGATTCGATGTCTGCGCGACCCGACCCGCGGCGGTTTGGCGACGGTCTTGAACGAACTGGCCGGCCAATCCGGCGTCGGCATGGTCATCGACGAGGCGGCGATTCCGGTCAAAGCTCAGGTCAAGGCGGCTTGCGAAATCCTCGGCCTCGATCCGCTGTATGTCGCCAACGAAGGCAAACTGGTGTGCATTTGCGACGTCGCTGCCGCCGAGACTTTGCTGGCGGCGATGCGTCAGCATCCCTTGGGCCGCGACGCGGCCATCATCGGCCAAGTCATCGCCGACCCGCACCATTTCGTGCAAATGACCACCGCTTTCGGCGGCCGGCGTATCGTCGATTGGCCGGTCGGCGAACAACTGCCGCGCATCTGCTGATGCCCGGCAAGGCCATCCGCGCGCGCGGCGTGGTGCAGGGCGTCGGTTTTCGGCCGGCGATTTGGCATCTGGCGCGCGAGTTTGGTTTGGCGGGATCGGTGTGGAACGACGCCGAAGGCGTGATGATTCATGTCTATGGCAATGCGGTCGCTCTGGAATGCTTCGCCGCAGCCATTCCCAAACAGCTGCCGCCGCTGGCGGGTTTGGATGCCTTGGAAATCACTGATTTAGCAGGGGAAGCGGCGGACAGCGAATTTCGTATCGTCGCCAGCCAATCCGGCCGCGTCGAAACAGCAATCGCCGCCGACGCCGCCACCTGCCCGGATTGTTTGGCGGACATAGCCGATCCCTGCAACCGCCGCTACCGCTACCCATTCACCAATTGCACGCACTGCGGGCCGCGCTTGTCCATCGTCGACAGCGTGCCTTACGACCGCTGTCATACCAGCATGGCGGCGTTTGAGATGTGCCCGGAATGCCAGCGCGAATACGACGATCCTACAGACCGGCGCTTTCATGCCCAGGCCAACTGCTGTCCGGTGTGTGGGCCGAAGTTGTGGTTGGAAGCAGCCTCCGGTCCCTCGCTTGGCGTGGGAGTCATGAACGCGGGCGTGATGAACGATGTCATCCGCCAAATCGCGGACCTGATTCGTCAAGGCCACATCGTTGCCATCAAAGGTTTGGGTGGCTTTCATCTGGCTTGCGACGCCGGCAATGCCACGGCAGTGGGAGAATTGCGCCGGCGCAAGCGCCGTTACGCCAAGCCGTTTGCGTTGATGGCGCGGGACGTCCACACGATACGCCGCTACGCGGCAATCAACGACGCCGAACTGATCGCTCTGCAATCGACGGCCGCGCCGATTGTTCTGCTCCAAGCGACTGGGAAAAAATTGGCGGAAGGCATCGCGTCGGGCGACGATAAACTCGGTTTCATGCTCCCATACACGCCGCTGCACACGCTACTGACGGCGGAATTGGACAACCCTATCGTGCTGACTTCCGGCAATGTGTCAGACGAACCGCAGTGCATCGACAACGACGAAGCCCGGGAAAAGTTGGTCGGCATCGCCGACTTTCTGTTGTTCCACGACCGCGGCATCGTCAATCGTCTGGACGATTCGGTAGCGAGACTGATGGCCGGTGACATCCGCCTATTACGCCGCGCGCGCGGCTACGCGCCGGAAGCGCTGACATTGCCGAAGGGCTTCGAATCCGCCGCGCCGGTTCTGGCGATGGGCGCCGAGTTGAAAAACAGTTTTTGCTTGCTGAAAAACGGCCAGGCGCTTGTCAGCCAACATATCGGCGATTTGGAAAACGCCGCCGTGCAGCAGGATTACCGGCACGCTATCGACTTGTACCTAATATTGAATGATTTCACACCCAAGCGCATAGCTGTCGATAAGCATCCAGGTTATTTGTCGACTCAGTATGGCCAGACTTTGGCTGCTACGGAATCCATCGATTTAGTTAGTATCCAGCATCATCATGCTCACCTGGCGGCTTGTTTGGCCGAACATGGCGTGGGTCTGCAGGAGCCACCGGTATTGGCGGCAATCTTCGACGGTTTGGGGCTAGGCGATAATGGCGAGTTATGGGGCGGCGAGTTTTTGCTCGGCGATTATCGCCGTTACACCCGGCTCGGGCATTTTCAGTCTATTGCCTTAATCGGCGGCGCACAGGCCATGCGTGAACCCTGGCGGAATACTTATGCGCAACTACGGCATTATTTCGATTGGCCGGTATTGCAACGCGACTATGCGGATTTGGAGATCATGCGCTTGTTAGCAGGCAAGCCGTTGGCAACGCTGGATACGATGACTGATAAGAAACTCAACTCGCCGCTCAGCAGTTCTTGTGGGCGCTGGTTTGATGCTTTTGCTGCTGCTTTGGACTTACATCCCGAGCAAGTGCATTTCGAAGGCCAAGCGGCGATTGCCATGGAAGTGTTGGCGACGCCGGTATTTAATGAAGAACAGGCTTACCCGGCGACCTGGTCTATGAAGCTGAACGGCGACCTTCTGGTATTAAGTTGGCGAGACCTCTGGAAAGCGGTATTGGACGACCTGACATGCTGCACCGATAAGGCTCTCATAGCCGCTCGTATCCATCATACCCTGGCTGCCGGGACGGTCGAAGTGCTGAATCGATTGAGTCGTCAAACCGGCGCAGATTGTATTGTCTTGAGCGGCGGCGTGTTTCAAAACCGCTTGTTGCTGGAATCGGTCTGCGAGCAATTGCGCCAACACGGCAAAACCGTGTTATCGCCGCAACGCTATCCGATGAACGACGGTGGATTGGCCTTGGGGCAGGTGGTGATCGCGGCGGCCGCACATGGATGATATGCAGTGTTGATAAGGTTGAATTGCGGACCATGTCGTCTAGCAGTTAATCTGTGCGGGAGACAATTGGCGATCGATGTCGGTTGATGATTTGCGTTAGAATGTTTTGCTGTTTCCGTTTCAACGCAAAAGCGTCAGGTAGTTCCATAAAATGGCAGCAATACTCATCACTTTGAAACACATTGTCAGTAAATCTTACTCAACGAGGCAATTATGAAAGCAAGAGGACGAATGAAAAAGCTATTAATGTCAGGCCTGTTTTTCGCTTGTATCCCTTATTCCGAGGGTTATGCCGCAACCACGCTTTATACCCAAGACTTCGAAAATCCCAATGCCGGCGCATTTGTGAACGATAGCGGTGATGTCAATATTTTTAATCCTATCAACGCCCTTTATGGTGGGCAGCCGGCCGGTTTCCAGTTCGCTCAAACCTTTACCGTGGAAACATTGCGAATTGGCGGCACACAGGCTTGGGGGACCGGGTTTCTCGACCCGCAAGCGCGGGGGGGAAACTATGCGATCAGTATGCTTTCGAGCGTCCAGAACGATCTTTTAGGTCTGTCCTTTAATATTGGAACACACAAATATCTGAATTTTCAGATGGATGTGTCCTCGATAGATTTGGATAGATGGGGTGGCCCTTTTGTAGCTTCGGGAGGCGTTGCGCCAGTGTTTCGTTTCTCGCTTTTTGACAATCCCGGCGGCGGTACAGGCGTAACTGGGGGAACATTGTTAAGTTTTGCGGATGTGACTGGAACCGCAACGGCACTTAAGAACACTTTCGATTGGACTAACCACATCATAGCGCTTGATGCGACAGGGAACACCAACGGCAACGTGATATTGCAAATCGATGAGTTACAAGGCGGTTATGCAGCGCTGGATAATTTTGTGATCGCGGCATCCGATAAACCGGGTGATGTTGGTCAAGTGCCCCTCCCGGCCGCTGCTTGGTTGTTTGGTAGCGGTTTGCTCGGACTGCTGGCTCTGAGGCCAAGCAAGCGCGGTTAGGTTGTAGGTTTAGCTATCGTTCAACTGGCGAGGCGGGTTCGCTAGTTGATCAGACAGGGCGAGACCAATGTCTCTCCCTGTCTGTCGTCGTCAAACCTGCTTCTCAAACGCCACCTCAAACCGGCCATAACGCTGCAAAATCGCCGGCAACAGCAGTAAATTCAGCATGGTCGACGAAGCCAAACCGCCGATGATGATGGCTGCCATTGGCCCCATGATTTCCCGGCCCGGATTATCGCTGCCTATCGCAATCGGCAGCATGGCCAGTGCGGTGACCAGTGCGGTCATCAGGATGGCCGGCAGGCGTTCCTGGGCACCGCGAATCAAGGTCTCCGTCGACCAAATCTGGCCTTCCAGTTCAATCAAATGCCGGTAATGGGAGATCAGCATGATGCAGTTCCGCACGGTGATGCCGAACAAGGTGATGAAGCCGACGAAGGAACCGACCGACAGCGTGGCGTCGGTGATGACTACCGCGGCGACGCCGCCCAATAGGGCAAAGGGCAGGTTTAGCAAGGTCAGTAGCATGTGCCGCAGGCTACCCAAGGCGATGAACACGAAAATCAACACGCCGGCGCCGGCCAGCAGGGCGTGGATGATCAACGTTTCACGGGCCTTTGCTTGTTCCAGCGCCGCGCCGATGAACTCCGGGTAACTGCCGTCGCGCCAGCTGAGCTCGTTTTGCACCCGTTGTTTCAATTCGATCATAAAGGCGTCCATGTCCCGATCTTCCACCTTGCAAGTAACGGTCTGTATGCGCTGTGCGCCTTGATGCAGGATGTTGTAGCGGCCTTCGCCGTGGCGGATTTCGGCCACTTCGCCCAGTAGCACCCGCTGGCCTTCCGTGTTTTTCAAGGGCAGCTGAGCCAGGTAATCCGGCTGACTGCGCCATTCCAGAGCCAGCGCTACCGCCACATTGAAAATCCGGTTGCCTTGCAGATGCTTGCCGACGATACGGCCTTCGTAAGCGGTTTGTAGGGCTGTCATCACTTGCGCCGGGCTGATGCCGCGAAATTTTAACTGCTCCAGGTTCAGTTCGACTTGCAGCATGGCGGTGGCGGGCGGCGAGCGAAGTTGCACGTCTTCCGCGCCGGGCAGCGTATTGATCAGTGCGGCGAGCTGTTGGGCTTTACGATCCAGCTCAGCCAGGTCGTTGCCGTAAATATTGACGACCACCGGCGCGGTGTAGCCGGAAATAGTTTCATCGACCCGTTCAGTTAAAAAGGTGTTGGCTTCGTAATTGATGCCGGGGAATTGTTCCAAAACCTCGCGCAAACGCTCCAGGATCTGCTGTTGTTCTTGGCCGGATGATGGTTTTAAGCGTACTTCGTATTCGCTGTAGTGGCTGCCGTAAGTGTCGGCGCCGCGTTCGGCACGACCGGCCCATTGCGATACCGATTCCACACCGTCGATTGCCATGATTTGCTCGGTGAGTAAGTTGCCGACGCGGATGGATTCTTGCAACGAAGTACCCGGTACGCTGGCGGTGTGGACGATGAAATGGCCCTCGCGCAATTCCGGTAGAAATTTATGATCCAATCTTAGAAAGGCGGCTATGCCGATCAGGCAGGCAAGCGCGCCTATCATCGCCACGGTTTTGAAATGCTTGATAGCCCAGAGTAATTGCTGGGCATACAGTGGTTTAAGATGGCGCAACACGGGTGGATCGCTGTCGTCCGGCAGCTTGTTGCGAAACATTAAATGGCATAGAGCCGGTGTCAGCGTTAGCGCCACCAGCAATGACATCAAAATCGCCAGGATATACGACACGCCCAGCGGCGCGAACAAGCGGCCGCTGACGCCGTCCAGCGTCAGCAGCGGCACAAACACCAAAGCCACGATGAAGCTGGCATAAACCACCGAACTGCGAACTTCCAGCGAAGCCTGATAAATCACCGTTTCCACGCTATCCGGGAAGATTTTTAAGCGGTTTTCGCGCAGGCGTCTAAAGATGTTTTCGGTGTCTATAATGGCGTCGTCCACCACCTCGCCCAGCGCAATCGCTAGCCCGCCCAACACCATGATATTCAGATTGACGCCAGATTCCAGCAGCACCAGCGCAGCGGTCAGCAACGACAATGGAATGGCGGTAGCGGCAATGAAGGCGCTACGCAGATTGAACAAGAACACATATAGCACTACCAGTACGAACAGCCCGCCGATCAGTAGATGCCCGGACAGGTTATGCACCGAGGTTTCGATGTAATCGGCCGGCCGGAATAAATGCGAGTAGAAATCCACGGCCTGTTGCTTGAAGATGGGTTGAAACTCTTCCAACACGGCCTCGACCTGCCGCGACACCGACAAGGTATTGGCGCCGTACTGGCCGATCACCATCATCACGATGCCGGGTTTACCCATGATTTGCGCCGCGCCGATGGGCGGTTCCGGCCCATAACCGATCTGCGCGACATCGCCCAAGGTTACATTCATACCCTCCTGGCGTTTGACGATCAGTTGCTTGAATTGCTCGGGATTGACCGGCTGGCCGCTGATTTGCAGCGTAAAGCGTTGGTTGGCGTTTTCGATAAAGCCGGCGCCATTCATTTCCGCCGCGCCGGCCGCCGCGTTGACAATGTCGTCTATCGATAGATTGAAACGCTGTAAAGCTGCCGGTTGTAACTGCACTTGTAGTTGCTGAATGTCGCCGCCGAATACATTCACATCGGCCACACCCGGCACCGCCAGCAGCCGCGGCACCAAGCTCCAATCCACCAAGCCGCGCAGTTCCATCAAGGTTTTGCTGTCCGAACGGATGCCTATCGTCAATACTGTTGCCGACGAAGAAGACAAGGGTACGGCAATCGGCATTCCCACGCCAGGCGGCAGTTGCTGACTAAGGCCGTCCAGCCGTTCGCTGATCAATTGCCGGTTGCGGTATACGTCGCTAGTTTCGTTGAAGGTGGCGGTGACGATGGAGAGACCTTGAATCGATTGCGAGCGTAAGGTTTGCAGCCCAATTAAGCCGCCAACGCTTTTTTCGATTTGCTGAGTCACCAGCACTTCCACTTGCTCGGCAGCCAGGCCGGGGGCTTCGGTCTGGATGATGACTTGTTTGGGCGAAAATTCCGGAAAAATATCCAGACCGGCGTTAGCCAGACGGTAACTGCCGTAAACGAACAGCAGTAGCGCCAGGGCCACGACGATGCCGGAATAACGAATGGAAAAGCGGACCAAAAGTGCGAGCATGAGCGGCGAGAAGGGGTGAAATAGCGGGCTATTGTGCCTTGTCGGTCAGGATTGGTCCATGTTGATACGCAGCTTTCCTGGCTATGCGGATAGAAAGAAGGCTAAGCTCTGCGGTGACTTTCGAACGGAATGGTGCTTAAAAGATCGCCTCCGCGCTAGTCGCGGAGGTGAGCGTTGTCGGTTTTTTGAGAATCAGGAAAGCGATTTTTTGCGGGACACGGCGATGAAGCCCAATAATGCCGAACCCATTAAGCCAAAGGTTGCCGGCACAGGAACTGGGGTTGTGGTGGTTAATAGTCTGAACTGTCCATCCCATTTTGTCGGGCCGGTGAAGTTCAAGCGAAAACTATGCAGGCTGGCAAATACCGCAGGATTGGTAAAGTCGCTGAAACTTACCAAGTAATTATTGTTGCTGGTAAACGTTTTGATACCGGAACTTGAGCTGCCGTTGGCTACCATTTCCACGTTGACACCCAGATCGATTGCCAACACCTCCAGCAGGATGCCGTTGCCGTGAGCGGTTAAATCGAGCGGATCGAAATTCCACAGAATGGAAGCGCCACCGGCCGAACGGCCATCATTCGATATGATCAGCTGGTTGCCGCCGGAAACGATTTCCGTGGTGTTGGCTGAGGCGGTTCCCGAGGCTTGAGCGATAAAGGTCCTCGAGGCATTACTCAGGTCCGTGCCGGTAAGAGCAGACACTGTATCGCTGGTAGAGCCTGCGCTACTGCCGTCGTCGAATGCGGTTTGAGCATGGCTGAAATTATCAAGCGTCAATATGCCTGCTTGGCTTTGGCCGGATAGCGCTAAGCCCAAGCTTAGAAGCAAAGGTGCGAGGTTTTTGTGAAAATGTTTAGCATTCATGTGAGTTATCCGTGAGCAGAATTGAAGTTTGGAAATCAGAAAATTTTGACGGTAGGCGTTAAACCGCTACTAGTTTTTGGCGTTTGCCGCCGACAATGCCCAACGCGCCTATGATCAATAACGCCGTGACGGAAGGTTCCGGGACCGTTGATAATTGGCTGAAGTCAGCGTCCCACGCGGCATGGGTGCCGCGCAATTTCAGCTCCAGACTGTTTAGATTCTTGAAAGCCGCAGGATTCGAAAATTGTGAAAAATCAAATCTAATAGTGCTGGGTGAACCGATTGCAACGCTGGTCAAGTTCTGAAAACTTAGCAGCGAAGTACCGTTGGCGATCATTTGAATTTGGTAACTGGCGTCGCTAGATTCTGTCGTCAGCAATATCGCGTTAGCGAAAGTAGTGAAATCGACCGCAGCGAAGTTGTAAAAGATACTAGCGGTGCCGGTTGAATTGCTGCTGTTACCGACCGTTAACAAGCCGTCTTCTACAAAAATTCTGGTGGTACCGCTAGGGGTAGGGCTGGAATTTAAGGTTCGTTGCAAATTGCTTAGATCAGATCCGGATACATTAACTGGGCCATTGACGGTGTTTGTAGTGGACTGACGGGTGGCAAAATTATCGATCACTGTTGCCGACTCGGCGGCTTGAGTGAAGAAGGCTAAAATCAGGATTAATCCGGATAAGGGCATTTTCGGCATTACAGCGTTCATGTCGATTCCTTTTTGTCAGTGGCTGAAAGATAAGTGATTCGCGTGCAAGCCATTGGGTTGCATAGTGCGTCACTCTAACTAAGCATTAGTGATGCCAACTTAATTTAGATTAATCCAATCAATTATTTAAATGTGATTTGGTAGCGCTTTTTCAGCTGAGCTGCTGACAGCCGGGGCAGATGTTACGACAGATTTGGCAGGATGGCATGGTGCTGTCATGCGCGGCATTTAATAATGAGCGCAGTTGCTGCTTGTGGTCTTGGTGAGTGAGTGGGAATGTTTCCGATACTTTGCCGATCCTTTCAAAGTGCGATAGCATCGTACTAACACCTTCAATCTGGAGTTCAGCCTCATGGATAGCCAACATATCGATTTGCACCGCTCCATTATCTCCCTGAGTTGTGCGCTGGATTTAGTCGGTATCGACGAAGTGAAGCACGGTAAGCGGGTCGCGATGATGGCTTGGCACATTGCCGGCAAGCTCGATTGGTCGGCTGTTGATAGATTAAGCATTCTATACGCCGGTATGCTGCACGATTGCGGGGTGGCAAAGGTTCGCGAGCATAGGCATTTGACCGAATCGCTGGAGTGGGACGGTGCGGAGGCGCATTGTTTACGCGGTGCGGAATACTTGCAAGCCTGCCCGCCGCTGGCCTATCTGGCGGAGGAGATCCGCTATCATCACACGCGCTGGGAGCAATTGGTTGAATTGCCGCTGGTGCCCCGGATAAAGCTGCGTGCCAATCTGTTATTTCTGGCTGATCGGATTGACGTGTTGCAAGCCCCGTATTTGGCCAGCGAGCAAATTCTGGTGGCTGCGCCCAAAATAGTGGAGCGCTTACTGAGTTATTCGGGATCGCTGTTTGCGCCCGAGCTGTTGGCTGCATTTGCGGAACTGGCGAAAAGTCAGGCGTTTTGGCTGGCGATGGACCCGGATTATCTGGATGAGGATTTACGCGAATTGGGGCGTGATTTGCCGACGGTAGACTTGACTTATCCCTCGCTTCGGGAAATGGCGCGGCTGTTTTCGCGAGTGGTGGATGCGAAAAGCCCGTACACCGAGCAGCATTCTGAACGGGTTGCGCAGATCTCCAGACAATTGGCATTGGATTTGGGCGTGACCGGCTGCGATCTGGAGCAGGTGGAAATTGCCGGTTTATTGCACGACATTGGCAAATTGCGGGTTTCCGAGGACATCATAGACAAGCCAGGCAGCTTAACTGCCGAAGAGCGGGCCTGCATGCAGCGCCACAGTTATGACACGTACCGAATTTTGCAAAGAGTGTTTACCGACTCAAAAATTCCGCAATGGGCGGGTTTGCACCATGAAAATCTGCGTGGCGAAGGATATCCGTTCAAGACCATCGGCAAGTCTTTGGAGTTGGAGTGCAGGGTTATCAGTGTGGCCGATATTTTTCAGGCCTTGGCCCAGTCCCGTCCATATCGCGAGGGCATGTTACTGGCTGACATTATCCAGCACCTCAGGCAGCGCGTGGCGGAAGGGGTTTTGGATGGCGAGGTGGTTGCCAAGTTGATCGAGAATGCGGACTTTTATTACGAATTGGCGCAAGGCAATTACTCGATGGATTAAACCGGCGGCCAAAGGGCTATGCTTGTCCGCGACATCCAGGCCTGGGCCTTTTAAAATATTCGCTCGAAGCCGAAAACACAAAAGCCGGAGACATCTTTACGCCTCCGGCTTTTAGCGACAGCGAGCTAAATGGCTGATTACGCTTGGCGTTGTTTTCTGGTATTGAAGCCTATCAGACCGAGTAAGCCGGAACCCATCAGCCAAGCTGCGGCAGGCACCGGTACTGAGGTAATCGGGCCACTTCCGCCATTGTTGTCGAGGCAATATTCAACATAGAGCTCGGCAGCTTTGAAAAAATAATCTTTGCTACCATAATCCTTCACGCCCAATACGGCCGTCAATGAAGCGAAGCCGGTTTTGGAAAGAAAATCGCTAACATCCAAGCTGATATATTGTTTGTAGCCATCGACTTCGGTCCAGCTTGTGGAAACGTTGGAGCCGTTAATCGAGGTTATACGAGCGTATTCGTTTTTGTCTTTTAACAGGCCATTTAAGATGATGGAGTCGTCGGCCGATGTTGAGTCGTCACGCAACCATATTTTCAGCAGAGCGCTGTTGATAAAGGTGGTGTCCAGCTGATAGTTGAAGTTAAGGGTGTAGCTATCGTTACTGCTAATGTTGTCGGCTTTCGAAATTAGCGTGCCGTTGCTGCCGCCTGATAACGTCAGGCTCAGTTTTTCTAAATCGCAAGGCGCTTGAGTGCCGCAGCTACCGTGTTCTGGCTGATTGTCGTGTTCATGTTCGTGTTCAAACCAATTTGACGCAAAGGCGGAGGAAGTGAATAGGGCCGAAGATAATAGGATGGAAGCAGTAAACAGCGTTTTCATAGCAAGTACCCAGAAGTAATGAATGGAAATTTATCGGAGGTGATTGGACGCAGAACAGGATGTGTGCGGCAAATCATCTGGTGATCAGTTTATCTGGGGTTGTAACGTCGTTTAATTGTCCGTTCGTGCCATGACAATTTTGTCATGGCGGACGGTTGGGGCGGAGTGCTTGGATAGCGGGATCGCTCAGGTGCGGTATGGGTTACCTTCCATCCGAGTCGACTGTTGAGCAGTAAGAACAACTAACAGAGCTGAATGCGGCATCACAAACCGCGAATTGCCCGCTCATTTGCTTGCAGAGGTGGCAGAGAATATTTTGCGAAAACACCGCCTCAATTTTGCAGGCGGTGTTTATTTTGAGTTCTCTCAGATGCGGCGTTGTCCGATAAATCCCAATCCGGCCAGTGCCGCGCCAAACAGCCATGCGGCTGCAGGTAACGGCACGGTCGTGATCTTGATCGAGGCATTTGCCGTCAATACATTACCGTTTGACAGCGTGTCGGTGTCAGGATCGAACGAGGGATTAAACGGGCTGCGGGTGAATAAATCGTAAGTCAGTACAATTTGGCCGAAGACGGTGCCTTGCGCGGCGTTGTCGGCAATTCTAAAACTACCGACGCCGGTTTGGCTGGCGGCATCGAACGTTTGCCCCCATACGGTGCTGGCGCCAAAGCCCGGGCCTACAACGAAGAAATTGTCGGGTGCGCTGATAAAGTCCGTGAATACGCCTGGGGAGGTAGAGGACTGAAATTCCGCTCCTGTCACCACGAGGTAGTTTTGCGTGTTGGTGAGCAGGAAGCCCCAGCCCACGGTATCGCCCGCATCGCCTTCGATTAAGCCGTTTGTCGGCTCTAATTGTAGCGAGGTTGCTGCTTGGGTGCTGGGAAGAATAAGCAGCAAACTGGCTAACAGGATAAGTTGTTTGATCATCAGAATATCTCCTTAATTAAGGTCTAGCGGAATTGGTTGGTCAAGGTTTTCGATCCGGTTACTTCGCCGTTATTGCTGCTAAACGGGATGACAGCTTTAAATCTGGCGCTATTCGGGCAGCCGCTAAAATTGATTGTGGTGGTGCCGCTCACTTTAGCTCCTGCCTGGATGTTGCCGACGCCTAATGGAAAAGATAAGGGGCTTGTAATAACCGGGGTACAAGCGGCTCCGGAGGTTTGCGTAAGGGTTAAGTCATCGATCTGGGTATTTTCGGCGATACATCCGCTCTTGTTTGATAGGGTGATAGTCCAACGGCGTTCAATTTGAGTACCCGATTTAGCGGTGATAGATGCAAACAACTCAGGAAGTTCACCTACTCCACAACCCACAGGGTTTTCTATAAACCGGTCAGAAAAATCAGTTTTAACATCGTCCCAGACAATTAAATTGTCAATTGCAACACTAGCGCCTGAGATATTGTAAAAGTAGGCGAGAGCAAGGCGTGAGCCATCAGGTATGGCACCCCATGGTGAGGCATCATGGTAGCGCTGTGTTGTAACAAGGTTTCCATCAAGATAAAGATAAAGCTTACGTCCACCAAATTGCGCAATACCTGTTTCATTCCATACCATCGCATAATGGTGCCAGGCTGAACGGTCACCAAGAATGCTATCTAATGTTCCGGATTGGGTTGCAGTATCCACTAGCCCACTACAAAAGCTATTAGTTGCGACCCCTACTGTCCCGTAAAAGCCGAAGCCACCACAGCCGTTATTAGACCCAAACCCCATTCTCCAATGAAATACCGGCAAACTAGGTGGAGGCACGTAAAAAATCATAGTCACTGCATCAAAAAAGTTACTTGGGAAATTACTGAGTTTTGCCCAGAATTCTATTGTTCCCTTACTTTTTGACACAACGGATGTGGCTGGAAAAGTTAAGGCAAACACGTTTGAGTTCCCAACGTCATTCACAAAAGACTGACCAAAATTAGCAAAAGGGCCTGGCGCGAAATGCCCAGCTGTTTTTTGGCCTCCAGGCCCCACTTCGCTATTCGCAATCTCAGCATCACTGCCCAATTTGTTCCATAACACCACATTACCGTTTTCAGCTTGGGCTGTAGGGTTGAACAAACCGAGTAAAGCCAGCAGGCATGCGACGGCAGATAGAGTTTTGCGTTTAATTCCGTTCATAGAATCCTCCTTTAGGGAGTCAAGAAATACAATTTGCCGCAACCCGTTTATGGTGTCGGTTAGCCGGGTAGGGCAGGCGAATAGTTAGAATTATTGTAAGAAAAGAGGATGGAGCGAAGCGCCATGGCCGGCAACAAGCCGATAAAAGCCAGGATAGGCGCCAAAATTTATGGTACGAAATATAAGGTAATTACGCAATCGATAACTAGTGAGTTAATTCTGTGGCTTGATGACATTTAGGGTTGATTTGTTTGATTTACCGCCATTCGGCAAAGCGCTCGGCGCTGCCGCTAGGGGCATAGCCGGGTATAATCCGCGGCTATTGTTGACAACCCTTCTCCGCCATGTCCGAAGACTACTATTTCACTCCCGATCAAGCCGTCGAATCCCTAAAAGTGCCGCCGCATTCCATTCAGGCCGAGCAGTCGGTGCTGGGCGGTTTAATGCTGGATAACCAAACCTGGGATTCGGTGGCAGACAAGGTGGTCGAGACCGACTTTTATCGCCGCGACCATCGATTGATTTTCCGTGCCATCGCCCAGTTGGCCGAAAAGCAGGACCCGTTCGACGTGGTGACTTTGTCCGAGGTGCTGGAAACGACCGGCGAATTGCAGGATGTGGGCGGTTTGGCTTATTTAAGTACGCTGGCGCGAGATACGCCCAGCGCCGCGAATATCGTGGCCTACGCCAACATCGTCCGTGATCGTTCGGTTTTGCGGCAACTCATCCATGTCGGTACCGAGATTTCCGATTCGGCATTTACCACCGAGGGCCGGGAAACCGCCGATTTGTTGGAAAATGCCGAACGCAAGGTCTTCGAAATTGCCGAGCAACGCCAGCGCGGGCAAGGTGGGTTTAGCTCGATCAAGTCCTTGCTGGCAAAAGCCGTTGATAAAATCGAAACCCTCTACGAACTCGACGGCGATATAACCGGCGCCAGCACCGGCTTCACTGATCTGGACGAAAAAACCTCGGGTTTGCAGCCCGCCGATTTGATCATCGTCGCCGGCCGGCCGTCGATGGGTAAAACCACGATTGCGATGAACATGGCCGAAAACGTCGCGCTGAAAAGCGGCATGCCGGTGGCGGTGTTCAGTATGGAGATGCCGGGCGAATCCTTGGCGATGCGGATGATGTCGTCGCTGGGCCGCATTGACCAGCATAAAGTCCGTACCGGCAAATTGGACGACGATGATTGGCCGCGTTTGACCTCGGCGATCAACTTGCTGGCGGAAACCAAGATGTTCATCGACGACACGCCGGCCTTGACCCCGACCGAAGTGCGGTCGCGCGCCCGCCGTTTGACTCGGGAGCACGGTCAGCTTGGCCTGATCGTGTTGGACTATTTGCAGTTGATGCAATCGCCTGCAAGCGGCGATAACCGGGTGCAGCAGATTTCCGATATTTCCAGGGGCTTGAAGGCGCTGGCCAAGGAGCTCAATGTACCGGTGATCGCGCTGTCGCAGTTGAATCGGAATCTGGAGCAGCGCCCCAACAAGCGGCCGGTGATGTCGGACTTGCGCGAGTCCGGGGCGATTGAGCAGGATGCCGACTTGATCATCTTCGTTTATCGCGATGAGGTCTACCACGAAGACAGCCCGGACAAAGGCATCGCCGAAGTGATTATCGGCAAGCAGCGGAACGGACCTTTGGGGACGGTGCGATTGACTTTCCTGGGCCAATACACCCGTTTCGAAAACTTTGCCGGCGTTTATAACGGCCCCGAGGATTACGAATGACGCCTGCGGCTTTTGTGCGTCTGGATCTGGAAGCCGTGCGCCACAACTTGGTGCAAGTGAAGCGTTACGCGCCGGACAAAAAAATCATGGCGGTGATCAAGGCCAACGGTTACGGCCATGGCATGACGCGGGTAGCCACCGCTTTGGAAGCGGCGGATGGTTTTGCCGTCGCGCGAGTGGACGAGGGCGTCAGACTGCGGCAAGCCGGATTTAAACAAGCCATCACCGTGCTGCAGGGCTTTGTTTGCGTGGATGAATTGGATCAGCTGTTGAAGTATCAATTGGCGGCGGTGATCCACACTCCCCAGCAAATCGCTATCTTGCAACAGCAAACCGCCGACGAAGGCAGACTTGGCGTTTGGCTGAAAATGGATACTGGCATGAATCGTTTGGGCTTTAAAGGTGCCGATTTCAACGCTGCGTACCAGCAATTGCTGGGCTGTGTGCGGGTCGAGCAACCGATCAATCTGATCACCCATTTTGCCAATGCCGACGATTTGCTGGACGATAAAACCCGCCGGCAAATCGATTTGTTCAACGATGCGGTAAAAGACTACCCCGGCGCGTGCAGCATCGCCAATTCGGCCGGGATTATCGGCTGGCCGAATGTCCGCTTCGGCACCGCTCAGGAACGCAGTAGCGATTGGGTGAGACCGGGATTGATGCTCTATGGCTGTTCGCCGTTTGCCGGTAAAACCGGTGCGGACTTTGGTTTGCAGCCGGTGATGAGTTTGCATTCACGGCTGATCGCGGTCAAGGATGTCGCCGCCGGCGAAACGGTCGGTTACAGCGGTACTTGGCAATGCAAAACCGCGACTCGGCTGGGCGTAATCTCCATCGGCTACGGCGACGGCTACCACCGCCACACCAAGAGTGGCGCGCCGGTGTTGGTAAACGGCCAACGGGTGCCGTTAATTGGCCGGGTATCCATGGATATGATCACCGTGGATCTCAACGAACAAGCGGATGCACAGCCCGGCGATCCGGTCACTTTATGGGGCGATGACTTGCCGGTCGAAGAAATCGCCCGCTACGCCGAAACCATCCCCTACACCTTGCTGTGCGGGATCACGCAGCGGGTGCAGGTCATCGAGCAGGGGACGGAATAAGTGCGAAGGTTCCTTAATTCTTAATGATTGAGCTTTTTTGGGCTATTCAGTTTTTAACTCGAGTATCCGGATATGGGCGATCACTAATCGGTGCGAGCTCGTTTCTTCCATGTTCTGCAAAGAGCGGATAAAAATGGCTTAATTGACTTACCGGTAATTTTTTCTTAGTGCCAGAAAACCGGCTATGCCGGAAATAAAGAAAAACAGTGCTGATGGAATTGGAACAGGCGATGCCAATAAAAGACCTTGGCCATTTCCCAGTTTTCCCCAGGTCACATCCTTTGCTGTCAAGTAAGCTGGAATTAAATCAACAGCCGATACAGTATCGGGCAAATTCCGCAAAGCTATTTGCATAAACGACGGACGCACGGATTGTGCGTAGGCATATTGCATTCCAAAAATAATGCTGCTTGCACTCCAAGGATTGATGTTATACGCAACACCAGAATATGGCGTAACGCCAAGATACCAAGTTGAAGAGGGATCTTCAGAATCGAAATAACTTACTCTAGATAAGAAAAAATTAGGCTCTGTTGGGTTTGAAGCATCCTGTCTTTTTATGTAAGCAATTTCAGGCAAAAACTCAAAATATAACTGTTCAAACATTCCATTTGGGTTCGACAGAGAGATATCTATGTTAATAGAGTTACTAGATACGTCAGTTATTGTTACTTCAGAAAATGGCGGATTTAAGTTTTCTATGTCATGGTCTGTCGCGTAGATCGATGGGACGTTTTTGAAAAAAGAATAAGAAAAAGTGCTTCCTGAACAAATACTACTAAAACTAAATAAAGAAATAAGAAATACAAAAATTGATAACTTCCTCATGATGTTTTTTCCCTGTAGGTAAAGTTGTGTATTGATTAAAACGCTATAGCCGAAAACTTCAAATCGGGTTATCCGGCCTTACGTTGGCGGAACACATTTCAGGTGCCGATTACCACAAATTATTGCAAGCCCAAAACGAGCCCACTTTATCAAAGTTATACCCCCATCTCCACTTCGTACCCCGAATATTTGCGGATATTGATCACGCCGCTGTCGAAGATCAAATACTGGCCTTTGATGCCTTCCAAAATGCCGGACACTAATGGCTCTTTATCGAAATTAAACGATTTCACCTTGCTGGGGTATTGCAACACCGGATAGTCGAGCGTTAGCGGTTGGGCATCGCTGAGCAGCTGCGGCGGACTGTAGGGAAATTGCACGGCGATGTTTTGTAATTGTTCGGCGCATTCGGTGAGCAAGCCGTCGCGGATGGCCGGCAAATCCAAGGGAGCGGTGTTGTTTTTCAACATTTGCTGCCAGCTGGTTTTGTAGCTGACGTGTTGCGCCAAGGTGACTTCGATCAAACCCGACAGATGGCGGGAAGCGACCTTAAAAATGGGTAAGGCTTGCACCGCGCCTTGGTCGATCCAGCGGGTTGGGGTTTGCGATTGGCGGGTGATGCCGACTTTGATACCTGATGAGTTGGCTAGGTAAACGATATGCGGTTGAAAGCAAAACTCCTCGCCCCAACTCGGTTCGCGGCAGGTGCCGGCGGCGTAGTGGCAGGTTTCCGGCTTCATGATGCACATATCGCACTGCGCCAGTTTGATGAAACACGGGTAGCAATAGCCTTGATTGAAGCTTTTGTTGGTTTTTTTCGCGCAATGCACACAAAAGATTTGGCCGGTGTAACGTAGCGTGAGTTTTTTACCCAACAGCAGGTTCAATTCGATTGCCTGCTCGCCGACCGGCAAGCGGTATTGCACTGGCGCGGCCAACGCGCTGGTCATTTTCTGCAGACTGCCTAACACTTGATTTAATCCCGATAGCTGAATAACGGCGGCTATAATGACAGCGTTTCCAGCGTACTCAAAGAGGATTCGATGTCATTCATGCAAGTTGCTGCGGGTGGCAATATTCCGTTTGAAATAAATGTGGTGGTCGAGATTCCCGCATTCAGCGATCCGGTCAAATACGAGGTGGATAAACATACCGGCGCCCTGACAGTGGACCGTTTCATGGGCACCGCCATGCAATATCCCTGCAATTATGGGTACATCCCGCAAACCTTGTCCGAGGACGGCGATCCGGTTGATGTGATGATCATCACGCCGGCACCTTTGCTGAGCGGTTGCGTGATCAATTGCCGGCCGGTAGGCGTGTTGAAAATGGTAGACGAAGCCGGCCCTGATCCCAAGCTGTTGGCGGTACCTGTGCCGCGTTTGACGCCGTTTTACAATCACGTCAACGATTACAAGGATTTGCAACCGGACAAGTTGGCCAAGATCACCCACTTTTTCCAACATTACAAAGACCTGGAGGAAGGCAAATGGGTCTGCGTGGAAGGTTGGGGCGGCATCGAGGATGCGCGGCAGGAAATTCTGGAAAGTGTCGGCCGCTATAAAACCTCGCATAGCAGCCGTCGCTAATCCGTTGTACTTTGGTTAGCTGTTCGTTTGGGATAATTTCAGTTTTTTCGCACGGTACATCGCGCTATCGGCTCGGCTTAGTAGGTCAAGACTGCTTTGGCCGTCGTGGTGATAGATGGCCGCGCCTATGCTGGCACTGATCGAAACCGGCTTGCCCGCAATGCTGCAAGTTTCGGCCAAATGGGACTGAATTTTTTCTATCACCGCCGCTACGCTGTGATCAGCATCGACTTCACCCAACAACACCAAGAATTCGTCGCCGCCGTAACGGCAAGCGGTGTCGCCGTAGCGAAGACAAGCCGACAAGCGTCCTGCAACTTCTTTCAGTAATTGGTCGCCGGCCGCGTGGCCGAGTTCGTCGTTGATGTTTTTGAATTCGTCCAGATCGATAAACAATAGTGCGACTGGCCGTTTCTGACGATCCGCTTGGGCCATGGCCTGTTGCAGTCTATCCAGCAATAAAACTCGATTGGGTAAGCCGGTTAACTCGTCGTGGTGTGCGCAATGCAGCGCTTGCCTGTAATTCTCGTTACTTTCCAGTAACTGCTGTTCCAAGGTTTTGCGAGTGGCGTTCAGCGACTCGATTTGTCGGCGGGCGTCGGCCAGCTGTTGCTGACTAATCGCCAGGGCGCGTTCCAATGCGGCAAGCTCGGCTCGGGATTGATTCAATTGACAGCATTCGCTGTCGCTTTCGCATACCGGTGTTTGGTTAAGCCAGCGCTGGGCGACGATGGGTGAAACAACAGTGTATTTATGTTGCTGGACTCTGATTCGGTTATCCATCACAGCGCCTCCATTAAGTCAGCGGCTGAATCGATGGTAGTCAACACTGCGCTAGAGAGGATCGAATTATCAAATTTCATGACAATAACCCATATGAATTGAGTGGCCGGAAATCTCGTTAACCGAGGTTTGTTGGCTTAACTGGATCAATTCTCGTGCCAGACGCGCGGGCTTTAAAGCTGTTGTTGGGTAACTGCCTGTTGTTGAAGGAGTTTGGCAGGAATGAAAAAATGGAAGAGGGGCTGGATAATGCGGGATATGGGGTCTAAGTGCAGACGGTATTTCGTCAATATTACGAAATACCGTATTCCCAGGCTTGGATAACTGGGGAGAATTGACGGTAACTTAGGTTTTTTGCTCGATAACCAAGTTTTTTTGCAATTCTTGTGGCGGTACCGGATGGATCGGCTTCTGATACGCTGCCAGAATTTGCTTAACGTAATTGCGAGTTTCTTGATAGGGAGGGATGCCCTGATAGCGCTCTACTGCGCCTTCGCCGGCGTTATAAGCGGCCAGCACCAAATCGACTTTGCCTTCGAAATGTCTTAACAGCCAGTGTAGATAAGCCGTGCCGCCTTTGATGTTTTGGATCGGATTCCAGCTGTCTTTTACCCCAAAACGCTCGGCGGTTTCCGGAATAAGTTGCATCAGGCCCTGGGCGTTTTTACCGGACAGCGCGCTGGGGTTGAAAGCCGATTCGGCCTGAATCACTGCCATGATCAGTTGCGGATCGATGCTGTAAATGGGGGCAATTTCTTTTACCCAAGCCTCTACCCGTTCGCGGTTAGGGTTGGGATCGGCGACCAGTTTAACCTCGGGTTCTGGAGCCTGTGGTTGGCAGGCGGGGTCTTCACTTTGTGTGACATCGCCAAAGCGGCTTAGCATTTGCTGAGCATGCGTGTCGCCATATTCCGCAGCTTGCTTAAACCAGTGGCTGGCTAACGAAATGCTACGGGTTACGCCGCGGCCGTTGAAATACATAAATCCGATGCTGTAAGCCGATTCGGCATCGCCTTGCAGCGCGGCTTTGCAGTACATATCAAATGCTTGACGGTAATCTTGTTTGACAGTGCGGCCGTGTTCGAAATCGGCAGCGGTCTTGCGGATTTGTTCCAGATTAACCGGCGCTACGTCCTGAGCATTAGCGATTTGGGTGGTGAGGCTCAAGCACAGGGCAAGTAGCGATTGGCGTTTCAAGTTCATAAAATTCTCGTTCTGTATTGCTGAGACTAGGCTCTTCTAAACCCGGCCGGAAAAGGATTGAAGCGTCAATCCTCCAAGCTTCCAGCTACCGTATACATTGCAAGTGCTTGATCGCCCATATGGCCGAGTTTCCGTGCAATTGCGCTTCATTGCATCCCGCAGGATGTTGGCAAACCTTGAAATAGTTCCGGGGCTGCTGAGGGTGTTAGCTTTACCGGAACTGCTTCAAGGTTGGCCGCACTATACCGCCTGTTTTGCTGAGGCTATATTGCCCATATGGGCAGGTGAGTCTGGCGCGAATATATCACAGGGTTGATTTTACGGCGATTTAAACTGTTGTTTTTGATGTGGTTGTGGCGGATCTGCCGGCGCGGAGCCTGGTTTGGCTCTCGGTTTTCATTAGTACAGAGCAGACAAAATCATCCCCTGATTTCTTATCGAGATGACTTGCCGCAGAATTTTCAGGATTGGCCGGCAAATTTGCTCCTACGAGAAATTGCGCTGACTAAGCCCATGCCCAAAGACATCAGCAGGAAGCCGCCAGGTAGAGGCACCGTCGCGGGTGGCGGCACTATTGTGACACCGCTGAAATTCACTTGCTGTAGTCCGCCAAAATCAAAAGCAAGGGCGGTATCAAACGCTTCGTCGCCCCAGTTGATCACCCCAAACTCAAGAAAATACGATCCGGTTGCGGTGAACGAGTAAGCGGACTTAATCCAGCCGGTCGGGCCGCAGGTGTTGGCGTTATCCCAGCAAATGCCGCTTGAACCACCCAACGGTATCCAGCTTGTGCCAGCCGCAGCAAAGCCAATGGTGTTACCGTCATTCAATACCGCATCGAGCTCATCCGGTAAGTTGTTATCTACCTGACGATTCAACACGTTACCGGGCACGACATTACCGTTAGCAGAATTGGTGCTGCGGGCTGTAAACAACCAGGCGGCAGTGTTGTGGGTATCCGCATTGACCAAGCGCGCCCAGGCGTAGTCGTCATAACCACGGCCATCGGTTGAAATGTAATTGAATTGCAAAGTCAGCGTGTCATTCGCATTGGCACTGAAAGCATTCGATTGAATTTTCGAGCCATTGGTTTGGTTCTCGGTGCCGCGTCCTTCATCCCTCAGAACCAAAGGCGAAACACCATAAACACCGCCGGATGTCGACACGTAACCGAACTGAGCGTTTCCAGTCGGTGAGTTATTGACCGTATTGTCCCCGTAAATCAGCCCAGCTGCGCCGCTTGCCGTCCAGGTGTTATTGCTTAAGGAAATATTGGCAGCTTGCGCGGTAGGTAGCACAAGCGCCCCGCTTAAACTGAGGGCGATGAGGGGAGTGCGCGTAATTTTCATGATTTTACCTTTTTATTCTGTGTATGGATAAGGCTCAGGGTTTTAATGAATAAGCCGCACCAATCTCATTAGATCGTGCTGTTTGCCTGGTTCGTCGGCGAAACTTATTTCGCGGTGTATTCCATGTGGCGGCAAAAAGGTTCAATGCAGGAGGTCGGTTTTCAGCAAGGCAACTTTAGAATCTAAGGTTTAAGCTTTGGCGGCGCGGACTGCTTGCAAAATAAGCTGTTCCTATACATCAAAGGTCGAGTTTGCCATAATTCCAAGAACTGATCTTTTTGGGGCATGAACATTAACAAGCGAATTTTGTTGGGGGTTTGCGGCGGTATCGCGGCTTATAAAGCGGCGGAGCTGGTGCGCTTGTTGCGGAAGCAAGGCCATGAAGTTCGCGTGGTGATGACTGCCGCAGCCCGCCAGTTTGTCACACCCCTGACTTTTCAGGCCTTGAGCGGCCATGCCGTGCATAGCGATTTGCTGGATGTCGAGCAGGAACAGGCCATGAGCCATATCCATTTGGCACGCTGGGCAGACCTATTGCTGATTGCGCCGGCGACCGCCGATACCTTGGCGAAAATGGCGCATGGTTTGGCGGATGATTTGCTGTCTACCTTGTATCTTGCGGCCGAGTGCCCAGTATGGGTCGCGCCGGCGATGAACCAGGCAATGTGGCGTAAATCGGTAACCCAAGAGAATGTTGCCAGGCTGCAAAGCCATGGTGTGCAATGCATCGGCCCGGCGGCTGGTGAGCAGGCTTGCGGCGAGCAAGGTTTGGGACGCATGGTCGAGCCGGCCGATATTTGTCGGCAACTGCTGACGCCTGAACAGCCCGGTTTTCTGTCGGGCATTAACATAGTCATCAGTGCCGGACCGACGCGAGAGCCGCTTGATCCGGTGCGGTACATCACTAACCGCAGTTCGGGCAAAATGGGTTATGCCTTGGCCGTCGCCGCCCTCTCAGCCGGTGCCAACGTGACACTGGTCAGTGGCCCGGTCAGCTTAGCCGTGCCGGCCGGCGCTAAACTTATTCCAGTGGAAACCGCCTCGCAAATGTATGATGCAGTGATGATGCATAGCCGGATTGCAGATGTTTACATCGGTGCGGCGGCGGTAGCGGATTACCGGCCGCAACAGCTGGCTGACAGCAAGATAAAAAAGGCTGGCGACACCAGCAATATAGCCTTGGTAAAAAATCCGGACATCATTGCCGCGGTGGCTGAATTACAACCAAAACCTTTGGTTGTGGGATTTGCCGCGGAAACCGACGATCTGGAAAATTACGCCAAACACAAGCTGCAAAGCAAACACCTGGACCTGATCGCCGCGAATTGGGTTGGGCAGGTTGAAGGTGGTTTCGAGAGTGATCGCAACGCCTTGCATGTATTTTGGTCGGGTGGTCAACAAATCCTGCCGATGACCGATAAACATACCTTAGCCGCACAGCTGCTTAAACTGATAGCCGAGAAATTGCATGAAAAAAATCCAGTTAAAAATTCTTGATCCGCGTCTGGGCCGGGAGATTGCTTTGCCCGCCTACGCTACCCAAGGCTCTGCGGGGCTGGATTTGCGCGCCTGTCTGGATCAGGCCTTGACCTTGCAGCCGGGCGAAACGGCCCTGATACCTACCGGCCTAGCCATTCATATCGACGATCCGCATTTTGCGGCGGTATTGCTGCCGCGCTCGGGCCTGGGGCACAAGCACGGCATCGTGCTGGGTAATTTGGTGGGTTTGATCGATTCTGATTACCAGGGGCAGGTGTTTATCTCCTGCTGGAATCGTGGCAATAGCGCATTTACCGTCGAGATAGGTGAACGCATCGCGCAAATGGTGTTTGTGCCGGTGGTGCAGGCCGAGTTTGAGTGCGTCGCCGATTTCGACGAAAGCCATCGCGGCAGCGGCGGTTTTGGACACAGCGGCCGGCACTAAGCGGAGTCGCGACGGATGGGACGCATATTTAGCATAGTAGCGGGCATCGCGGCGCTGATGGTGTTATTGGCCGGTGGCGGCGCCTATTGGTTTTCCGCGGCCCAGGTCAGGGAAACCCAGCAAACCAGTACCACTGCAATCGCCAGCGGCATGACAGTCAGCATTGTCAGCCAGATTGAGACCTTGCAGCGGGTCATCGACGGTCTGGCGCAGGCGCCGGATGTGGTGGCGGCACTTGCCAGCGATAGCCATAATCCAGCGACCTTGGATAATGTCGCTGCCAGGCTACAGAATACGATTCCACAAGCGCTGCGTGTGCGCTTGTTGCCGGCGACGGTCAGCGAGCCGGATCTTAGCCAAGTGCCGAATATGGGCTTTGCCGATTTGGAAATGGTGCGCGCCACGCTGACCGCCAAGCAAAAGCCCTTCGTGCAAGGCGAGGGCGAGCATCGGCATTTGGCAATGACGGCTGCGGTCAGTCAAAACCAGCAGGTAATCGGCGTGATTTTGGTTAGTTTAAAGCCGGATTTATTGCAACAGCTGATTAGCAAGACTACTGTCGGCAACGGTTATGTGGAGATCAAGCAAGAGCAGGCGGTATTGGCTAGTGTCGGCATGCAGGAATTGAAGGCGGAGGAGCCGCAAGTGATGCCGCTGACTAACAGCCGGTGGTCGTTGGAGCTTTCCATAGGTGGCGGCACCAGTACCGACGACATCATTTTATTTTCCTGCATTATCTTGATCCCCGCTTTGTTGGGTTGTTTGGCGTTTTTTATCGGTTATCGTAAATTGGCCGATTATCTGCACCACGATCAAAGCAGTATTTTAAAAGCTGCCAAGGACATGATGACCGGTAAGCAGGTTGGTCACTATCCGGTGCAACTCGATGAAATGCGGCCGATTATTTCGACTTTGGCGCAGTTTAAACGCATCCTGGAGCAAGAAAAAAGCCCGAGTAAAGTTCCTGACGAATTGGGCGAATACGACTTTTTCGACGAGTCGTTCGACATCGATTTTATCGAAGAGTCGCCTAAAACCGCCGAACACTATGCCAGTGTGCCGGTCAGCTTGGGCACGGCGCCTATCAGCGTGGCCGAGCAGGCGCCGCTGAGTGCGGTTGCTCCCGCCGAGAAATCGGCACCCGTGGCGATGCCAAACGTTGCGCCGACGGCAGGCGAGTCTTTTGCCGATATTTTCCGTACTTATGATATTCGCGGCATTGTCGGGCGCGGCTTGACGCCGGAAACGGTGCGCAATATTGGCCGGGCTTTGGGCAGCGAAGCCAGGCAGCTAAATATCAAGACTATTGTGATGGGCAGGGACGGCCGGCTATCCAGCCCCGGCTTGGCGGATGCGTTGGCAAAAGGCATTACCGAAGCAGGTTGCGATGTATTAAACATTGGCTTGGTACCGACGCCGCTGCTGTATTTTGTCACCCAGCACAGCGAAGGCCGTAGCGGTGTGATGATTACCGGTAGCCATAATCCCGCCGACTATAACGGCCTGAAACTGGTTTTGAACGGCGAAACTTTATCCGGTGACAAGATTCAACAACTGAAAAAACGCATTGAGGCCGGCGATTTTAGCGAAGGCACGCCGGGTTCCATCGAGCTGAATAGTCTATTCAGCAACGAATATATCGGCATGATTTCCGACGATGTGCATTTGGTTAGACCGATGAAAGTGGCTGTCGATTGCGGCAACGGTGCGGCCGGACAACTGGCACCGATTCTGTTGCGCACGATGGGTTGCGAAGTGATCGAGTTGTATTGCGAGATTGACGGCAATTTTCCCAATCATCATCCCGATCCCAGCAAGCCGGAAAATCTGGGCGATCTGATTAAGGCTGTGAAGCATTACGAGGCCGATATAGGCGTAGCGTTCGACGGCGACGGCGACCGAATTGGCGTGGTCGATTCCGGCGGCAAAATTATTTGGCCGGATCGGCAAATGATGCTGTATGCCCGCGATGTCTTGGCCAATAAACCGGGAGCGGAAATCATTTACGACGTGAAATGCTCCCGGCATTTGCACGATCAAATCGTCAAACGCGGCGGTCGGCCGTTGATGTGGAAAAGCGGACATTCGCTGATGAAAGCCAAACTCAAGGAAACCACGGCGGCGCTGGCCGGTGAGATGAGTGGACATATTTTCTTTAACGACCGTTGGTTTGGTTTCGACGACGCCTTATATGCGGCGGCGCGGCTGATTGAAATACTGTCTGCTGATATGCGTAGCAGTAGCGACGTATTTGCCGAACTGCCGGATAGTATCAATACACCGGAGCTGCATGTGCCGATGGCTGAAGGCGAAGGCATCCGCTTCGTGGAACAGCTATTCAGCCAGGCCAAGTTTAAGGACGGCAAGATCATCAATATCGACGGCATGCGCGTCGAATTCGCTGACGGCTGGGGCCTGGTCAGAGCCTCTAATACCACACCGGTTCTAACCGTGCGTTTTGAAGCGGATAGCCAGGATGCGATGCAACGTATTCAAGCTCAATTCAGGCAGCTGATGCTGCAAATCAAACCCGATATCAAACTACCTTTTTAATTGTTAGTGATTATGAAAGAAAAAACCGCGCACCAGATTGCCCACGTTCTTATCGAAGCCTTGCCGTATATTCAAAAATTCAAGGGTAAAACCGTTGTGATTAAATTCGGCGGCAACGCGATGGTCGATGATGCGTTGAAACACAGCTTCGCCCGCGACATCGTGTTGATGAAGCTGGTAGGTATTAATCCTATCGTCGTGCATGGCGGCGGGCCGCAAATCGGCGACTTGTTAAAACGCCTGGGTAAAACCTCGGAGTTTATCGACGGCATGCGCGTAACCGACAGCGAAACCATGGATGTGGTGGAAATGGTGTTGGGCGGTCTGGTAAACAAAGAGATCGTGAATATGATCAATATGCAGGGCGGCAAGGCGGTAGGTCTGACCGGTAAGGACGGCAATTTCATCCACGCCCGCAAAATCAACATGACCAAGGCCGGCGCGACGCTGGATGATGCACCGGAAATCATTGATCTCGGCCACGTCGGCGAAGTCAGCAGTATCGATCCGGCGGTGGTGGAAATGTTGGGTAACAGCGACTTTATTCCGGTGATTGCGCCGATTGGCGTGGGTAAGGACGGACATTCCTATAATATCAATGCGGATTTGGTGGCTGGCAAGGTAGCCGAAGTGTTAAAAGCTGAAAAGCTGATGCTATTGACCAACATCCCCGGCATTATGGACAGACAGGGCAATTTGCTGACCGGTCTGACCTTGACCGATATTGATAATCTGATTGCCGATGGCACGATTTCCGGGGGGATGATTCCGAAAACCCGCTGCGGCACTGATGCGTTGAAGGGCGGTGTGACCAGTGTGCATATCATCGACGGGCGGGTTGAGCACGCGGTGTTGCTGGAGCTGTTCACCGACCAGGGTGTCGGTACCTTATTGTTGCGCCGCTAAGCTGGATTGAATGAATGGTGCAAAGGCTTGGCGAATACTTTGCGCCTTTGCTCCTGAACATAATTCGTTGCCCAGGCTGGATTGGCGGCAGCGAATATCCAGAAATATCTGCAAAGTGTTGTTACGCTCCAGTAGCGATACCGACAAGCTTAAATCGTCGTCTTTTTGTGGTGCTGCGCGCATGATCAGTTTCTCGCTTTCCACGTCTTGGCCGGTGGTGGAGTGAGTCGCGACAAATTCGCCGGCGATTTTCCAGGCTTTTTCGCATTGCCCGGCGTCCTGGCAAACAAACAGGCCTAACTCGTTGCTAGCGTTACTGGCCGCTAAACTATCGCCGTTAAGCGGTTTTCCGTCGTTGTTGTTGGCTTGGGTGAGGAATTGAAAGCGGGCTATGTCGGCTTTGAATTCTTTTTCGCTGTTTTGTCTGTCTTGTTGGTGACGCAAAAGCTCTTGTTTGCCCGCTTCTATCTGTTGTTTGCTGGCGGCAATATCCGCCAGTAATTTCGGCGGTATCTTGCTGCCGCCACGCTCAAGATTGGCGGCTTGTTGCTGTTGTTGCTGCAATTGCTGCTGAGTGCGTTCGATATTGCCTTCAATCACTTTTTGCCCGGCATCGAAGGACGCCATTTTATTGCTCAAGGCTTTATTCATATCATCAATGTTACGAAAAGTGCTCAGCAGGACTTTGTCGTTGGCGTTTTGCCTGGCAATGATCTTTTCCTGTTCCTTGCGTAGCGCATCCAGCCGCTTTTGCTGGGCTATTTGTTCGGCGGTTTTGGCTTTTTCCAGTACATCGAGCACACGGGCTTTCTCGCTTAATGTTTCCCGTTTGTGCTTTACCTGATCCGGCGGTACTTGGTCTGAGAAATAGACGTTACCGTTTTCATCCACCCAACGATACATTTTTTTGGCATATGCCGGCTGACCCAATGCACATAGCAAGGCTAGAGCGACAAATGAGGTTCGTTTGAAGGGGGCATGTCGCATGGTAATACAGGCTAGAGGCCTAGCCCAGTAGGCTGACCAATTGATGCAAGGGCGGCAAAATCATCATTTTTGCCAGTTGCAACAATACCAGCGCCACCAGCGGCGATAAATCTATCCCGCCCAGGTCAGGTAAAACCTTGCGACACACGTTCAGCAGCGGATCAGTCAAACTGTACAAAATCGATGAGGCGGAGCCGTAGCTGCCGGGGGCGAACCAACTGAGGATGGCGCCGGCAAAAATGGCGTAAACGAAAATATCGATCAGCATTTTCAGCAAGTCGGTAAACGACAATAACGTCAATGCCACAAAACTCACGGACAAGCCTTTAACAGCCAGTATCGAGAAGTTGGCGACTATTTGCAGCAACAAGGCCAGTACCAGAGAAGAGCTATCGATGCGGCCGATAGACGGGATGAAACGGCGCATGATCCTTAGCGGCGGGTGGGTGATTTTCACCAGAAATTGCGACACCGGGTTGTAAAAATCGGCCTGGGTCCATTGCAACAAGAAGCGTAATGCCACCGCTAAAATATACAAAGAAAACAGGGTGTCTATCAGGAACACTATCGGGTCGGTCATGTAATTGCTGCCCATTAGTCGGCTCCTAGTTGTTTTGACATTTCAATGGAACGGTCATTGGCGGCATGCAAGGCTTTGGCAACCAGTTCGACAAAACCGTTTTGTATAAATGTTTCTATGGCTTGCTGAGTGGTGCCGCCCGGCGAGGTAACTCTGGCGCGCAATTGGGCGGGCGATTCGGCCGATTCCAGCGCAATTTTGGCGGCGCCCAGCGCGGTTTGCTGAATCAGCAGTCTAGCCGAGCGTTCGTCCAGGCCCAATTCCAGGGCGGCTTTTTCCATCGCTTCCATCAGCAGGAAGAAATAGGCCGGTCCGCTGCCGGAGACGGCGGTCACCGCGTCAAGTTGGTTTTCGTCGTTGACCCACAGGGCCAAACCGACAGCACGTAAAATATTTTCGGCCAGATCTTTTTGTTCGTCATCAACATTGGCGTTGGCGTGCAATGCGGTTGCACCGGTTTGCACCAGTGCCGGTGTGTTTGGCATGCAGCGCACGATAGCGACCTCGCTACCCAGCCACTTAGACAGGCTTTGTTGGGAAATGCCGGCGGCAATCGATACGACCAGCACATTCTTTTGTTTCAGGCTGGGAGCGATTTGCAAAGCAACATCGCGCAATATTTGCGGTTTAACTGCCAGCACCACGACTTCGACTTCGTTAATGACTGTCTCGTTGTTGGCGGTAGTATTGACATGAAGTTGATCGGTGTGAGCCTGCAACGTGGCGGGCGCGGTATCCGACACCCATATCTGCTGCGGTGAATGGCCGCTGGCAATCAAGCCGCTGATTAGACTGGTTGCCATATTGCCGCCACCAATAAAACCGATTGTTTTTGTTTTCATAGCTTACTGATTAGTCTGTTGAATTGTTACGGAAACCGCTTTTCGCGATGCATTCTACATGACAATGGTGGCGTCGCAGAGAATCTCAAGTCGTTACGGATTTTTGCAAGCCGATATGCCGGGGGCGGATACCTAACAGTACCAGCGCCGAACTATAAATCAACATTGCCAAGCCGATTGTTATCCCCAGGTGCAGGCCTCGTTGTGATGCGCTCCAATTCAGCCAAAGCGTCACGTCGACAAAATAATATAAAAACGCCGACATCACTGCGTTGGCCACCACAACCCGTATTATGAATATTAGCCATTGCTCGCAAGGCTGGTAAATTCGGGTTTTTAACAACGTAAACAAAAGCAGGAGCGCGTTTAGGTATGCAGACAAGGTAGTTGCCAGGGCGATGCCAAGATGAGCGAAGGGAAATGCCAGCAGCACACTCAATATGATATTCGCGACGATGGAATGCATACCAAAACGCATTGGAGTTTGTGTATCCAGGCGGGAAGTGAAGCCTGGAACCAAGATCTTGATCAACATAAAGGCCAGTAAGCCTAGCGCATAAGCCATCAGGCTTTTGCCTGCCATCCGCACATCGTCGCTGCCGAATTCATTATATTGAAACAACGTCGATAACAAAGGCTCAGCCAGCAGTGTCAAACCCAGGGTGGCCGGTAAGCCGATCAGTAACACCAGTTTCAAGCCCCAGTCCAACGCTTTGGAAAAGGCCAGGGCATCTTCAGCGGCATGGTTCTCGGACAATCTCGGCAAAATGACTGTCGCCAGCGCCACACCCAAAATTCCGAGCGGAAACTCCACCAGCCTATCGGAGTAGTACAGCCAAGAAACGCTGCCCGAAGTTAAAAATGAGGCTACCAGAGTGCCGAACAGTAAATTGACTTGCACCACGGAGACCCCAAAAATGGCGGGGAGCATCTGCTTGAGCATGCGTTTCACCGCCGGGTCTTGGTAGCCCCAACGCGGCCTGGGTAGCAAGCCGAGCCTTATCAGTGCAGGGATTTGAAATAACAGTTGCACTACGCCGGCGCCAAATACGCCCCACGCTAAAGCCATAATCGGTTCGGCCATTAACGGCGAAATCCAGATTGCAGCGCCTATCATGCAAATGTTCAGAAATACCGGAGTCAGTGCCGGAATGGCGAATTTGCCACGTGCGTTCAAAATCGCGCCGGAGAATGCAACCAGCGTAACGAAGAACAAATATGGGAAGGTGATGCGCAGCATTTGCACAGCCAGTTCGTACTGGTCGCCTTCCCACAGAAAACCGGGCGCAAAAAGCAGGATCAGCAACGGCGCTGCAATGACGCCCGCCACTGTGAATAACACCAACAATACTGCCAAGGTGCCGGCGGTGCGGTCGATAAACAGTCGCAAACCTTCCTCGCTGTCTTTTTCGTTATAATCGGACAAAGCTGGTACAAAAGCTTGGGCGAACGCGCCTTCCATGAACAAGCGGCGCAGGAAGTTTGGAATCCTGAAGGCCACGAAAAACGCATCGGTTGCCGCGTTAACGCCAAAAATGTTGGCAAATAGCATGTCTCTTACAAAACCCATGATCCGTGAAATCATGGTCATACTGCTAACGATTGCGGTGGATTTAAACAGCTGCTTGCTCACTGCAGGCCTCAGATTGAGTTTGGGAACACTAAAAATTTGACAATCATAGCATCCAAAATGATAATACGCGGTTCCAGATTAACTCAAAAGAACTGATAGACTATGGCTAATTCACCACAAGCTAGAAAAAGAGCGCGTCAGGCTGAGAAAAGCCGTATTCGCAATGCCGGACAGCGCAGCAACTTACGCACTTTCGTTAAAAAAGTGATCGCCGCTGTTAGAGCAGGCGATAAAGAGCAAGCTCAAGCCGCGTTTAAAACCGCTGTTCCTGTAATTGATTCGGCCGTTAACAAAGGCCTGATCCACAAAAATAAAGCCGCTCGCAGCAAAAGCAGACTAAACGACAGACTGCGCGCAATGGCTTGATCTCGACGCAAAGTCGATAGATCAGCAAGGCCTATGCAACAGATGTTGCTTGGGCCTTTTTTATGCGCGGCGGTTTTATCTCGCGCAGATACCAGATGCTCTGGTTCCTAATCTTTCCGATAATCAAAGGTTGTTAGCTTTCAAGCAACTTATTTGGAATAAGTTGCTTGCGGCGCGTGGACATGCTGCTAATCTGATAGCTTTCAGCTCATCAGTCTAAGGTACTGTCATGAATAACCAAGACCAAGCCAAACTGCGTTGGGGCATTCTCGGCGCGGCCCGCATCAACGAACGCTTATTGCCGGCAATAGTCGAAGCATCCAATGCCGAACTGATTGGTATCGCCAGCCGCCGTCCCGGGGCTGCGGCGCAAACGTTGGCTAAATATGCCCCCTGCCATCCTGAGATACAGAGTTACGACAATTTAGATTCTCTGCTCAACGACGATGACGTACAAGCCATTTATTTGCCAATGGCGAATCATGAACACGCTGAATGGACTTTACGCGCCATCGAGCATCGCAAGCATGTGTTATGCGAAAAACCGATGGCGCTGACGGTTGCCGATATTGATGCGATAGAAACAGCGGCTCGCCGTTACGGGGTGACCGTGATGGAAGGCTTTATGTATCGTTTCCATCCGCAACATGCCCGTGTATTGGAGTTGATCGGCTCCGGACTGATAGGCGAAATTCGATCGGTACGTGCCAGCTATTCGTTCATGATGCGTCCGGCCCGGATGTATCGTTTAGCCGACGATGTTTCGCATGGTGGTGGTGCGATGTGGGATATTGGCTGCTATGCAATTCATTCGCTGCGAATGTTTTTTCAGCAATCCCCTTGCCGGGTAATGGCGTTGTCCAAATACGTGGAAAGCGGCGCCGACATCGCCACTAGCGGCGTGCTGGATTTCGGCGAAGGCAAATTCGCACATTTCGATTTCAGCTTTGAACGGGCTCGGCGCTGCGAATACGAAATCATCGGTACCCAAGGGGGTATCAAATGTCATGTGGTTTGGCAATTGCCCGGTGATGTGCCGGTGATTTCTTGGTGGACCGAGGACGGTCGCCAGTCCGAAGAGCGCTTGCCGGCTTCCAATCACTTCCGTCTGGAGATTGAACATTTCAGCAATTGCGTGTTGAGTGGTCAGGGGCCGCAGTTGTCCCTAGCCGATGCCCGGGATAATTGCAGAACGATAGTGGCCGCATTGCAATCGGCGGCGGAAGGTCGGGTCGTCGAAATTTAATGGCAACAAGGCGAGGACGTCTGAGCGAGTGCTGTCAAACTCTGCAAAAAGTCCATGTCTTTGAGCCTCGTTCGCGTTTAATTCATATGAGTTTGCGGCCTCAGGAGCTTGTCGATGAACGAAATATTATCCAAAATTGTTCGGTGTGATGTCTTACGTATCGTCGTGATGCTGAGTGTTCTTCAGGTGGGTTCTGTATGCGCCGTTGACGTGGTACAAGCCCGGAAAGATTTGCAGCAAATGGGTGTTGAATACACGGAACAGCAATTCGCGGCCTCCGCTGGAGCGGGCGATATGGCGGCGGTGCGATTATTTCTGGATGCGGGAATGGATATCAACGCTGGCGATAGTGCCGCTTTGGGGTTGGCGGCCGGTAGAGGGCGGACGGAAATGGTGGAACTGCTATTGGCGAACGGCGCCAAGCCGACAGCCAATGCGCTACAGTTTGCGAGAACCCGAGGTCATCGGGAAATTGCGAATATGCTGCTTCGAGCCGGGGCGAAGGAATAGCGGCCATGTACGCTCAGATTTGAGCGATTGATGGGCATGCCACGATTTTTCAACAAGAACGGAAAGGCGCGACTCCCTCAGAATAGCTAGAGGGAGTCACGCGGAGACTTAACGCGCGAGTTTTTTTCGGCCGTTGATTCCCAAAATACCTACGGCTGAGCCAAACAACCAAATCGCCGCTGGTACGGGCACTGCGGCAATATTGCTGGCGAACAACTGGTTATGGAATTCGATATTGCCGTTAAACGACTGAGCAACCAATTGGCCGTTCAATTGTCCGTAACCGCCAAATACGTTGGCCCAGGGCGCTAGAATCGAGCCCTGAGGGTTCTTGCTGCCCGCTAACGTTAACGACGTTGCGTCATAGAAATTGTAGATGACGTGTGTGGCGTCTATGCCGTTAAGATTGACTTGGCCGTTTTGAAATATCTGGCCGGTGCCGCTGACATTGATCAACACGGTGGAGTTGCTTGGAGCGCTGATGTTGATCGTATTGCTGGCGGTCAGTTCGGCGCCGTCTATGTCAAACACATTGAGTTCGCTATTGTTGCCGGTCAGATTCAGCGTACCGTAATTGTTACCGACACTGCCGTTGGCGGTCAAAGCGTTCCAGGCGTTGGAGATATTTTGATATTGGGTTTGCGCACCGGAAAAATCCACCAATGTTTGCGCGAAGACGCCGCCATTGGCGGTAAAGCTGCTTAGCAGGGTGCCGCCTGCATAGATGCTGCCGTTCTGACCGTTGCCTACACCGCCGTTGTTGGCGGTAAGCGTGCCGTTGACGACCAAACGGGCTGCGTTGCCACTGATTTGCGAGGCCACCGAATAGTTGGCCAATGTAATATTGCCGCCGGCAGCTAAGTTGCCTTCTGTATCGGAATTTTAGCTGATGAAGTTGCCGAATACGAAAATATTGTAGTCGCTGGCCGGCCCTACCAAGGCTGCATGGGCTGGAGAGATGGCGGCAGCCAATAATAAACTGGTAGTTGCTATAGTGTGTGACAAACGCATTTTCCTTTAACCTTGAATAAGTATGATGGCGGGATGCCTTAAATTGATAATGTGTCGACAATATCCGTTCCCATGCGGAAATGTCTTAAGCAAAACCGACGGTTCAAATAAGAGCGTGGCGATAAATACCTGACCACGCCGTTGATCGACCGGGGAAGTTGGCTTTTACCGATTCGAGACCTATATTAAGTGACGAGCCGTTAATAGTCGCTTATCCCGGATTGCGGCGATAAACCATGCACTTCCGGCGTCCATTCTATCTGATTTGAATTTCGGGTGATACGGCCGTTGGTACAGGTGACTGCCGGGTTAGAAAACTGCTAATCCGGCAGCTTATTCCAAGCCGTTTTTATTGGCTAAATGTCAATCCGTCATTTGCGACATCGATTTTGATCGAGTCCCCAGGGATGAAGCGTCCTGACAAAATCTCATTAGCCAGCGGATTTTCCAATTGCCGTTGTATCGCCCGTTTCAAAGGCCGTGCGCCGTAAACCGGATCGAAACCGGCTTCGCCGAGTAGATCCAGTGCGGTTTCGCTGACTTCCAGACCAATGTCTTTTTCCTGGAGACGACGGCGCAACAATTCGATCTGAATTTTACAGATGGCGCGGATTTGGCCCTGGCCGAGCGGATGGAAGACCACTGCTTCATCGACCCGATTGATGAATTCCGGTCGGAAATGCTGAGCTACAATCTCCATCACCGCATCTTTCATTTCGACATAGTTGTCTTCGCCCGCCAGTTCCTGGATCACGCTGGAACCCAAGTTCGACGTCATCACCACCACCGTGTTTTTAAAGTCCACAGTCCGGCCCTGGCCATCCGTCAAACGGCCGTCGTCAAGCACTTGCAGCAATACGTTAAACACATCGTTATGGGCTTTCTCGATTTCGTCAAGCAGGATGACCGAGTAGGGTTTCCGGCGCACGGCCTCAGTTAGGTAGCCGCCTTCTTCATAACCGACATAGCCGGGAGGTGCGCCGATCAAACGGGCCACGGAATGTTTCTCCATGAACTCCGACATGTCGATGCGCACCATTGCTTCCTCGGTATCGAACATGAATTCGGCCAAAGCCTTGCACAGCTCGGTCTTACCGACTCCTGTTGGCCCCAAGAATAGGAACGACCCGTTGGGGCGGTTCGGGTCCGACAGGCCGGCGCGGGAGCGGCGGATCGCGTTGCTGACGGCTTTCAGGGCTTCGGTTTGGCCGATTACCCGTTTGCCCAGCTCTTCTTCCATGCGCAGCAATTTTTCGCGCTCACCTTCCATCATTTTCGAGACCGGAATGCCGGTCCATTTCGAAACCACTTCGGCGATTTCTTCTTCCGTGACCTTGCTGCGCAGCAGGGTGGTTTCCTGCATTTCTGCTTGCGAAGCCAAGTCCAGTTCTTTCTCCAGTTTGGGTATGTCGCCGTATTGCAGCTCGGACATCCGCGCGTAATCCTGGCTGCGGCGGGCCGCTTCCAGTTCCAGGCGGGCATGTTCCAGGCGTTCCTTGATCGTTGCAGTGCCTTGCAATGCCGCTTTCTCGGCTTTCCAGATTTCTTCCAAATCGGAATATTCTTTTTCCAAGTCGGCGATTTCCACTTGCAGGATTTCCAGGCGTTTTTTTGAGGCCGCGTCGCTTTCGTTTTTCATGGCCTCGCGTTCGATTTTCAATTGAATCAAGCGCCTGTCGAGTTTATCCATCGATTCCGGTTTGGAGTCCATTTCCATCCGGATCCGGCTGGCGGCTTCGTCGATCAAGTCGATAGCTTTGTCCGGCAATTGCCGATCGGAAATGTAGCGGTGCGACAGCATGGCGGCGGCAACGATGGCCGGGTCGGTGATGTCGACGCTGTGGTGGATTTCGTAACGTTCTTTCAAGCCGCGCAAGATGGCGATGGTGTCTTCGACGCTCGGTTCGTCGACCAGTACTTTTTGAAAGCGGCGTTCCAACGCGGCGTCTTTTTCGATGTATTGCCTATATTCGTCCAGCGTCGTGGCGCCGACGCAATGCAGTTCGCCGCGAGCTAGAGCGGGTTTCAGCATGTTGCCGGCGTCCATCGCGCCTTCGGCCTTGCCGGCGCCGACCATGGTGTGCAACTCATCAATGAACAAGATGATTTGGCCTTCTTGTTTGGCAACGTCATTAAGTACGGCTTTCAGACGCTCCTCAAACTCGCCGCGAAACTTGGCGCCGGCGATTAATGCCGCCATGTCCAGCGACAATAGTTGCTTGCCTTTGATACCTTCCGGTACTTCGCCGTTAACGATACGTTGCGCCAGACCCTCGACAATGGCAGTTTTGCCGACGCCCGGCTCGCCGATCAGCACCGGGTTGTTTTTGGTGCGGCGTTGCAAGACCTGGATGGTGCGGCGGATTTCGTCGTCACGACCGATCACCGGGTCCAGCTTGCCTTGTTCGGCACGTTCGGTCAGGTTGATGGTGTATTTTTTCAAGGCCTGGCGTTGATCTTCGGCGTTGGCATCGTTGACGTTCTGGCCGCCGCGCATGTTTTCGATGGCTTTTTCCACGGCCGAAGCGGTGACGCCTGCTTGCTTGAGGATTTTTTGTAAGGAGCCGCTGGCCTCCAGGGCTGCCAGCAAAAATAATTCGCTGGAGATGAACGCATCTTTACGTTTCTGCGCCAGTTTGTCGGTCAGATTCAACATCCGCGACAATTCGTTGGAAATCTGCACATCGCCGCCGGCGCCGGAGACGCTGGCCAGACGATCAATCTCCTTGCTTAACTCATTACGCAAGGCGTTGACCTGAATGCCAACTTGCATCAGTAAAGGTTTGATACTGCCGCCTTCCTGATCGATCAACGCCAACATCACGTGCACCGGCTCGATGAACTGGTGGTCCTTGCCTAGGGCCATGCTTTGCGCGTCGCTGAGCGCCTGTTGAAATTTACTGGTTAATTTATCCATTCGCATGCTGCGTACCTCATTTGGGATATAAATTGTGTTGCCGCAGAGATGGGGCGCTACGTAACGCTTTTCAAGCGAGGGCTGGTGGATAATTCCACTATTTTTCGGGTGAAATTATTGCTACTGATTGGTGGCTTGAGATGGACATCGTTGGTAGCCTTGATAAATGATTCAAAGTACAATGCTCGCGCTCAGATAACAGATGTTGAGGGATTATGGCCTTTGCTAGTCAGCAGGTCCGGTTGTCAATATTGTCGGTCTGCGTAACCATTAGTTTTATTTTGTAGGAGTTTTAGAAATGGCAACAGGCACTGTAAAGTGGTTCAACAACACCAAAGGGTTTGGATTTATCGAGCCTTCCGAAGGCAAGGAAGATGTGTTTGTGCATCATTCCGTAATTAAGGGCGAAGGTTTTAAAACCTTGTCTCCAGGCCAGTCGGTTCAGTTCGATATCGAATCCGGTCCTAAAGGTTTGACTGCCGCGAACGTCCTGCCCAGATAAGCGTTAACGGTTACGGGTAAAAAGGCTCTTGCTTGCAAGGGCCTTTTTTATGCCTGTTACAAAATGGATTTTTCGGTCGAGGACAATATAACCAAGCTATAATGCAGCCATCCCTTCCAAACCGGCGTAACTGACTATGGCACGCGAATTTTCTTCTTTAAAACAAATGGATACCCCGGTCAAAGTGCTGTTTACCGGCTATTTGACTACCGTGGCGGTTGGCTATCTGATGGCTTTGATCCAAATTCTGTTTACTCATGGTATGGCTGACGGCAAGTTTGGCCTGTCGATTGACGACATTGTTTACAGTTATTACGGCAACCGTTCGGGAACCGTGCTGGAAACCAAGCTGAACGGGTCCATGAAGGAGAATGCATCCGAACAGGAACGGTTTGACATTATCCAATGGGTACGCGATGGTGCCGACAAGGACGATTTTATCGACGATGGTATCGAAAAAATCATTCAGGAACGGTGTGTGATGTGTCACAACAAAGACGCACCCGTTCCGGATTTGAGCGATTTTAAAGTGTTGAAGGAATTGACCAAGGAAGACGAAGGCGCGACCTTTAGTTCGCTGACGCGGGTGTCACATATTCACTTGTTCGGCATCAGTTTTATTTTCATGTTTGTCGGCTTGATTTTCAGTTTTTCGGAAACCAGTACCATCAAGTACAAATGTATTGCGATCGGTATGCCCTATATGTTTTTGCTGGTGGATATTTTGTCGTGGTGGTTGACGAAGCTGAACCCGATGTTTGCCTGGCTGGTGATTGTGGCGGGCGGCGGTATGGCGGTGTCGTTTGCGTTTATGTGGACGGTGTCCGTCGCGGAAATGTGGTTGTTTGATAGGGTGTTTCTGGATGCTGACGGTCAGCCTAGAGTGCAGTGGAGCACAGTAGTAGAAGCCAAGTTTAAGCAGGTTGGCGGAGAGGCGGCGGCGAAAAAATTAGCTGAGTTACTGAAGCAAGTCGGTGTTTACGGCTGGTCGAAATTTCAGAGCCAAGGCCTGCCATTTCTGAAAGATATCTACGTAAAAATAGTCAAGAAAGACAAATAGTTACGTAAGTGTGACTAGGTATGCAAAACGCTGTTGAGAAGTTAAAGTTCCGCGCTTGGCAAGCCGATAACCGGGGCGGTATGATGCAATCTGGATTTGCAGGAGGTGTACCATGATTAGCAATGTAATGAATAGCGCAACCAGTCTGATCAGTAATGCTCAGCAGAAAGCCAGTACCGCGGCGCAAACGATTGCAAATTTGCCGGTGCAAGCTCAGGAAGTCGGCGGTTCAAAAGATGTCGGTTCGGCTGACTTATTCAAGCCGGTGCTGAGCTTGAAAGAAGCTGAGCTTGAAACTTCGGCTGGTGCCAAAATGATCAAGGTTCATGAAAAAACGCTCGGATCTCTTCTCGACGTGACGGCCTAATGGCTAACGCTGACATCATAGCCCAGCGCTTTGATGTCAGCGGCAAACGCATTCATTTCTTCAACACTCATTCTTTCCAGTTCGTCCGCTTCCATTTGAAACGATTGCCTGGCCACGCTGTAAAGCATAATTTCTTGCAGTTTAATCTGGCCAAACCGTAATTCCTGCAAAAGCCCTAAATAGGCCTGTTTTTCGCTGTCAGACCACGCTTGCCGATAATGCAACATGCAGGTTTGTAGTTTGGTTGGACAAAGGCTGGCGGCAATTTCTAGACGTTCCAATAACTTTTGCTGACTTTGGCCCGTGCTGTTGATCAACTTGCGGCCCTGTTCGGTCGCGCTATCCAGCTTGAACCATAATTCGCCGTTGTGTCTGCTCAATTCCGCCAAGCCCGCTTGTACTGTCGATTGGTGTATCAAACTGCCATTGCTGATCAATACAAATTTGCTGGCTGGAAATACGCCGGATTCCGCGGCGATCTTGCCGATCAGATGCACGGCTTTGTCAAAATCTATCAAGCTGGTCGGTTCGCCGTTGCCGGAAATGGCAATATCCTTGATAACGCGGTGATCGATTTCGACGTTAAATTGCTCAAAAAAATCGCCGTGTTGCACGTAATTTAAAAAGAAGCGCAGTTCCTGCTCCAGTAAGGCAAAATCCATTTCCGGCGCATTACCGCGCTGTAACTGCGGTACTTGGCAGTAAATACAGCGCCAGTTGCAGGCATTGTTCGGATTGAAATTGACACCTATCGATAAACCACCCGCACGGCGGGAGATGACCGGGTAAACATATTTCAGGCCAGCGACATTACGGTTGTGATTTGTGGTGGTGAGTATCGGTTTCACTTGAGATGCGCCGCGCAAACCGTAACGGGTTTGCGCGGCCATGAGTTAGATTCGGACTAGCACTTCGCCGCGTCCGGTTTCCGCCATATCGCCGCCGTAACGCTGCACGCGGTTAAACGCCGCACCACTGTCGGCAAAACGGGAGTTGAAGGATTTGAACGATGCGAACAGTATGGGCAGGAAGGCCAGTGTGTGGGAGCCGCAGTCGTTAAAGGTCGCTGATAATTGCGGCTGATTCCATAGCAACAAAGTGCCGCGCCGCATCGCATAGCCCAGATAGCGGCCGGTGTTACCCATAACCGCGATAGTGCCTGCCAGCATCCGAGAGCCGCAATAATCGCCGGCATTGCCTTCGATCAAAATCTGGCCTCGGCGCATATGGTCACCGGCACGCTGGCCGACATTACCTTTCACTAACACCGTACCGCCTTTCATGCCTTGCTTGTTACCGGGTAGGGCCCCGCCCAGAAAATCGCCGGCATCGCCTTCGATTTGAATCAAGCCGTTTTTCATTTCACATGCAGCATACAGGCCTGCATCGCCACTGACGTTGATCGTGCCAGATTTCAGTTGCATGCCCAGATAAGCGCCGGTATCGCCTTGTACGCTGATGCTGCCGCCGTCCAATTCCTTGCCAATGAAGTCCAGCTTGTTATTGCTATAGGCGATAATGATTTCTTGGGTGTTCATGCCGGTGATGTAGAACAGCTCGTCGACCCGGCGGCGGCTTTTGCCATTCTGTAGTTCGATGGCGGCAATCGCATCGACGTCCAAACCTTGCAGCTTTTGACAAACCAGCGGCGACATGTCGATACGCTGGTCGGTTGGCTGTTTCAGGGTAAAGGTTAACGCGCTCATGCCATGATCTCCTGCAAATGAAAGTGGAACGGTCCCAATTTGCCGCCGTAGTTGCCGGCGCTGATACGCTTGATGCCGTTAGCCGCGCCCAGATCGCAAACCGCTTGAATACCCACGCGCATAGCCTTGTCGATGTCTTCTTTGCTCAAGCCGTCGATGACGATCTCCATCACCGATTCGATTTCCGGCGACAAATCGGTTTTGGTCACACCTTTTAAAGTCGGGCAAAAAGCATCGTTTGTTGATGCGCCCAATGAGGCGTATTTTGAGCCAACCTTGGAGCCCGAGCGCACCACGCCGCCGGGGAAGGGCATAATCACATTCGGAATTTTGCGCATTTCCTCGATCGCCGCCTCGCAGGCTGCCAAAGCTTGTGGTTGCGATTCTGCTAGCACCAGGAAGTTGCCGCCGCCTACCGCATCCACCATGCCGGTGGTGGCTTCTGTAAGAAACTCGCCGTCCATGACTGGTACGCGCCAGTAGCGCTTGCCGCCGATCTTTTTTGCAATTTGAAAGCCATCGCCGAAGTAACGCAGGTTTTTACCCAACGGAATTGGCTTGCCGCCTTCGATGCCGGCAAATAGTGCCGAGGTTGGCGAGGTCAATACGCATTGGCCGGCGCGGGTTTCTAATTGTTTGGCCAGACCTTTGCCGCCCATCGCGTAAATCATGATGGCGACGCCGGGCCGTCCGTCGGGCGTTTCGTTCGGGCTCAACACTCGTTCGATGCCCGCCTCGCAGCCGCAAGCAATTACAGAGGTCGCGAAGCCGGTCATCGCTTGCGCGGAAATCATCGCCCATTTTTCGTTTTGCGCGGTGATGATGGCCCGCGTCGCCTTCATCGGAAAGGCTTCGGCGAAGGTTTTGTCTATGGTTACGCCATTAATGATCATGCTGCACCTCGCAACGGATGCGCCGTCAAGCTGCCGCGCCCGTCTTCGCTAATTTCGTCGTCGCTGATTTTAAAGTTGCCGAGTTTCATGGTCAGGTATTTGTCGAAATAAGGTTTGAGGTCTTTTTCGATGGATAGATCGTAGTCCGGTTTGACGATGTGGGTCGTGCCCCAGGTAACTTTCACCACTTCGCCGTCTTTGACGACCAGTTCGCCGTCCTTGAACACGTAATCGGGTTTGGTGAACATAGTCTGGCGGTCAGCGTTTTCGGTGTAGACAGTGATGTCTGCGAAGTTGCCTGCACTCAAAGCGCCACGGTCTTTCAGGCCGATGATGCGGGCTGCGCCGGCGCGGGTCATGATGGCGATTTCGTTTAACGTGTATTCGCGCTCGATCGAGGCTAGCGTGGTCATTTTTTGCGCTTCCGGATGGATGGTCGCCAGCATGTCGTTCCGGAAGCTGCGGTCCATCAATAGGCGGATCAGATGCGGATAGCTGGTGAACGGCGCGCCGTTGGGGTGGTCGGTGGTCAGGAAGATTCGCCAAGGGTCTTCGACCAACAGGAATATTTCTAAACCGATGGCCCACTGTAAGGCATTGACGAAGTTTTGGTCTTTGTATTTAAACGGCACCACGCCACAGCCGGCGTCGCATTCGATGTCCATGCACACCCATTTATTCGGGCTGGCGAAGCGGTGGTTAGCATGCTGGCGCATGTTGTCGCCGGACGCGGTGACAGTTTGGCCGAACAGGATTTGGCCGACGTCGGCGGTGATGTTCGGATTGCTATTGATTGCCTCGGCGATCTGCGCGGCACCGGAGGAGAATTTGAAATCGCCTTCTTTACCGTAGCTATGGAACTGAATATGCGTCAAGTGCATCGGCAAGCCGTCGATACCTTCGATGGTATTTAAGGTGGTTTCCAGATTGCCCGGTACGCCTAAATTGCAGCCATGCACATGTAAAGGATGAGTGATGCCGAGTTCTTGCACCGCTTTAGCTAAGGTTTGCAAGATTTGACGGGGCGTGACGTCGTAATGGCTGTTCTTCTCGTCCAAATCCAGTTTGCGCTGGTTGAATTTAAACGCATTGATGCCGCCGGCATTGACCACCTTAATGCCGATGCCTTTGGCGGCGTTCAGCGTCCAGGCCACGTAATCATTGATGGCTTTTTGATCTTTGTTGGCGGTCATCATGCGCAGCAAAAAGTCATCGCTGCCCAGCATCACGTAGCCGCCCTTGTCGACTATCGGTGTGTCGCCCATTTCCATATGTGCTTGGCGAGCGTTGATCGGCAAAACCGCCGGTTCGAAGCAGGCGGTGTAGCCCATTTCCGCATAGCGATAGCCCGCAACATAGGTGCTGGGCATCGCGTGGCCGTTACCGGAACGGGTAATCGATGTGCGGTGTACTGGGTCCTGGCGATGATCTTCCGGCAACAGGGTGCGGGCGATATTGCCTTTGCCGCCGCCGATGTGGGTGTGCATGTCGATGGCGCCCGACATCACCACTTTGCCGCGCAAGTCGTATTCTTTGTCAACCGGTCTGCCGTCTTTAGGCGCATCGATAATGCGGCCGTCCTGCACGTAAATGTCTTGCTGTTGTCCGTCGATGCCGCTGGCCGGATCGTAAACGGTTCCACCTGTAAGTTTTATCAACATGTGTTTGATCCTAAAGTGCTTGTTCGATAGCGGTCAGGACTTCGGCGGTACTGGGCAGGCCGGAGTCGCGCAATTTTTTCAGGCGGATCGCCACCACATTGTCCAGGCGGTAAGCGTGGCCGGAGTGGTCGATGCCGGGGGTGCCCACGGGAATAAACACATCCGGTTCTTTCTCAAACTTCATGCCGGAGCGGGCGATGACGATAGTCGGTAAGTGGGTTTTTGGGGGCAGTGCACTGCTGTTAAACGCCTGAACCCACAGCAAGGCATCGGCTTCGCCGTTACTTAGCAGTGTTTGGCTGTCGTAAAGATAAGGATCGTACTCTGGGTAGCCACGGGCAAAATTGACGCGCGCGGGGTAGCCGGTAGTCCAGCCGCAGACTTGGTTGGCGGTTTGGTCGCCTTCCTTGCCGCCCAACGGAAAACCGGAGCAGCGGGTGCCGGCTTGGTTAAGGTCTTTAACGATATTGCACAGCGTTTGCACGGTTAGCTCAGCTTGATCGAATGCCAATGCCGCCGCACCCCATAGAATGACACCATACTGTGCGGCCTTCAGTTTGTCGGCGATAAGCTGTAGTTCGCTAATGGCGATGCCGGCGACACTTTGTGCGTGTAACAAGTGGCCTTTAACCAGGGCCGACAATGCGGGTGTTACTTCTGGTAAATCGGCGTCCGCGCAATTTAGAACGGTGGCTTTTTGGCCGGACGGCGATGTCGAGGCGTTTCCGGAGGGGGCTTTGCCCAGATAAATAATTTCCCGGTTGGCCGTGTTGTCGAGGAACATGGCTTCCTCATTCCACACATACTTCTCGAAAAAACGCGGGGCAAAGGCCTCCAGATCGGTGCCGACCACCAGCAATAAATCGCAACGGTTTTTCAGTTCGGCTAACGTGGTATTCATCCAGCCGGAGTCCTGCAAAGCCAGTAAATTGCGGCGTGCGTTATTAAAATTGAGGTTATCGACCACCGCGCCGCTTTTGTCGGCTAAAGCCAGCAATGCGCGCATGCCGTTGACGTCGGTGGCGCAGCCGCCGATCACAGGTTGATGGGTGTTTCGTAGCAATTCCGCAGCTTTAGTGGTCGCCGCTTCCAAACTCGCTGCCTGCCCGGCAATGCGCGGCACGGTGTCCGCTATGGCTTGTTCGAATGCCGGTGTATTAACCGAGCAACCGTTTGCGGTCACTTTCAAGGTTGTGCCGTCCACCTGTATGCTCAGGTCGTCGGTACCCATGCCGCAAAAAGGGCTGGGTACCTCGGTTATTTCAGTCATGGAAAGTCCTCAATCTTTTTTAATATATTTGAATCGTGGATCGTCGGGCGTGCCTTCCAGGATGCCGGCGGAAGTTTCTGCCGCATCCCACATCAACACGTCCTCAATTTTTTGGGCTAACAGAAAATCTTTATCGGTGATGCCTTTTGCCGAATGCGTGACCAACTTGACGATCACAAATGCGTACGAAACGGTTAAATCCGGGTGATGCCAGGCTTTTTCCGCCAAGTGGCCGACGGTGTTGGCCACCATTAAAGTCGCTTTCCAGCCGCTGGTTTTGATTTTGCGGCGGATCCAGCCGTTTTCGTAATACCAGTGCGGCAGTTCCTGTGCTAAACGTTCGGCGATTTCGGTCTCGCTATAGACCTTGGCAGTATCGTGCGACATCGTTTACCCCCCGGATTGAAGTGACTCGGCATTCTATCGCACAGTTTAGTCGGTGTCTTTACGGTGTACAGGTGTTTGGCTGGATTTCAGTGCCAATTGTCGGCAACTGGAGGGGGCTTTTTTTAACTGGCTTGTTTAGGCGGGTTAAGGGAATGCCTCGGCGCAGAGGCATTCTTTTCGGCATGCGTTTGTTATTTGACCACTCTTAGTTGTGGTTTTTGCGGAGGTTTGGGCTCTGTCGGTGTCGGCGGGGTTTCGTCCTCATTCTCTTCCGGGTCGAAAATCATACCTTTGCCATTTTCTTTGGCATAGATGGCCAACACCGCTTTGCACGGCGCGATAATGCGCATGGGTTTGCCGGCAAACCGGGCGTTGAATTGGATTTCTTCATTGCCGAGCACCAAACCTTGAATGGCTTCCGGGCGCATATTCAGTACGATTCGGCCGTCTTCCACGAAGTCGCCCGGCAGCGTTACGCCGGGGTAGTCGGCGTTGACCAAAAGATGGGGGGTCAGGCCGTTGTCGACGATCCATTCGTAGATGGAGCGAATCAGATAGGGTTTAAGTGGGGTCATTTGCTTGGGGCTTGCATCATGTCTCTTTCTTCGCGGCTCAGGCTTTCTTGAAAAGCCCGTCTGGAGAAAAGTCGGTTGGCGTAGGCGGTGATGCCTTTGCCTAGGCCGGCAATGTCAATACCGATGCTGGGAAGTCGCCACAAGAATGGTGCCATCGCACAATCGATCAGAGAGTACTCGTCGCTCATAAAATACGGTGTCGCTTCAAATACCGGTGCGGCAGCCAGTAAGCTTTCCCGGAGTTGTTTTTTAGCCTTGGCGGCTTTTTTGTCGCCGTTGACCAGCACGTCATCCAGCAGCGGATACCACTCCTGATCGATGCGTTTGATCAGCATCCGGGCGTTGGCGCGGGAGACCGGGTCCATTTGGTGCAAGGCGGGGTGCGGAAAGCGTTCATCCAGATATTCCATGATGATGCGGGCGTCGTACAGCACTAAGTCGCGTTCCACGAAAGTCGGGGCATTACCGTTGGGGTTCAGTTCCAGCAGATCTTCCGGCGGGTCATTCGGGTCGAAAAACTCAACTTCCGCTGGCACGCCTTTTTCGTATACAACTAGCCTGGCGCAGTGGCTCATTATGCAGGCTGATGATGAAAAAAGAGTCATTGCGGATTTTCGGCTGGTGATGTTTGCCACGAAGTGAACCTCTTTGAGTAACAGGATTTAAACCGGGGCAGATTGTAGCATGGATGTTGGGGCTTTTGGGGGCGATGCCGGACGCATTCTGCCCTTGAAAATAACGGGCTGCACCCGGCTATTTTAAACGGCTTGCCGCACTATTCAGCCCAGTTTGACGATGATGTCTTCCAGTACATTCGCAGTGGCATGAACCTTGTCGGCGGCATTGGACAAATGCCGATAAAGTTCGCGTTGTTTAAACATATTCAAGTAGTCATCGCCTTGGAATAAATCGGCGATGGCCTTGCAGTACATCTTCTCGATGCGGCGCTCCGAGTGGCGGGCGGCAAAGGCGTGTTGCTCGGCCTCAGCAGGGTCTTTGCCTAATACGGCGAAGCCGCGCTCCAGTGCTTTGATGCCCACTTGCAACTCGATGACCATCGCTTGCGAATGGCTGTCGGGGTTCAGTTCCAGGGCTTCCATCTCGTTATACGTGCTTTTGCAATAGGTAACGATGCTGTCCATAGAGGCGATGGCGCGATAAATGTCTTCGCGATCAATCGGTGTGGCAAACGAGCTGTTAAGTTCGTGCAGATTGTGCATGCGGATTCGGTCGGCTTCGTGCTCGTCTTCTTTCAACATCTTGCCGGCTTCGACTGATTCGCTGGCCATGAAACGGGCCAGATTATCGACGGTGACGCACACCTGCTGGCACTGTTGGTGCAGCAATAGATAGAAGTCGGCGGTTTTCGGGAATATTCTCTGAAACAGCCGGGAGGCCAGTGAAAGCTTGGGAGATGACATGAAGATTACAGCGGCTATTTGAGAAAGTAGTCGAATATCAGAAAACTGATGCAGGCGATCATGGCTGCGCCGGGGATGGTGATCAGCCAGGTTCGCAAAATTTCCAAGGCTTTTCCCCAGCGTACCGCTCTGGGGCGATCAGATGCACCAATACCCATGATGGCCGATGCTACAACATGCGTCGTGGACACCGGGGCGCCAAGTAGTGAGCTGCCGAAAATAGTCAGGCATGCGCTCAGCTGTGCGTTTAGCGCGTGGATTGGGCGGATTTTATAAATGGCAAAACCCAAGGTCCGCACGATACGCCAGCCGCCGGTCAATACGCCTGCTGTCATTGCGCTGGCGCAAAACAGCATGACCCAGCCGGGCACTTTAAAGCTGTCGATTTCGCCGCTAAGCAACAAAATCAAGGTCAACACGCCCATGCTTTTTTGTGCGTCGTTGGCGCCGTGCGAAAAGGCCAGCGCGGCGGCGGTCAGCCATTGGACGTTACGAAGCTGCTGATTAATGCTTGGCGCTGCGGACCGCAATAAGAACATTGTCAGTCGCTGAATGATAAAGCCCACCAGAAAGCCCAGGACGGGCGAGAGCAATAAAGCCAGTAGAATTTTACTGAAGCCATGTATGCGGCCTTCACTTAAAGCGTTGAATCCCCAATCTATGGGTTTGCTGCCTATGCCGATTAGCGTGGCGCCGATCAAGCCGCCCATCAGCGCGTGAGACGACGACGATGGTAAGCCGCGCCACCAAGTAAATAAATTCCAGAATACTGCGGCGAAAAGTCCGGAGACTACGATTAACAGCGCATCCGCTTTCGGAATGGAGGATAAATCCACCAGGTTGCCGACTGTGTTGGCGACGGCGGTTCCGCCTAGCAGCGGCCCCAGGAATTCGAAGATTGCCACCACCAAAACCGCCTGCACCGGCGTCATAGCGCGGGAGGCGATGACGCTGGCAATGATATTGGAGGCATCATGAAAACCGTTGGTGTAATCGAATACCAGCACAATGATGATCGCAACACCGATAAACGAAACCAATGCCTCCAAAATAGTGACGGCCTAATGCAGATTAATTGACGACGTTATGGCCGCGCTGTCTCAGGCAGTTGCGATAGGCATTTTTGTAGCGGTCGTTGGCTTGTATGCCTTGCTGAGCGCCGCCGCCGATACCGCCGGCCGCTGCACCAATGGCTGCACCGGTGCCGGGGTTGCCGACTACCGCGCCAATGGCCGCGCCGCCCGCAGCGCCTATCAAGCCGCCAACTGCTGCGCCGGTGGCAGTGTCTTTAACGGTACTGGACGACTGCGAAGCCAGTTGCTCGCATTCCTGCATATCCTGATTCAAGCGGAACGCATTGGGATCGTTATAGGTGTCCACCGTGGGAGTCCAGCCGGTGGTGGTGGCGCAACCGGCGACTAACAGGCTGGTTGCTAAAATCGATTTAAGCGGTAATTTATGCATGACAAGTCTCCTTCATTAATGCTGAATGCATTGACAGTGTTCCAGAGAGTAGTCCATTTTGCACTGTTTTGGAAATTTACAAGTCAAATTGACACTGGCAAGCCTGTCACGTATGATTCGCAGCCTTTTTTATCCGTTTTTATCACCAAAGGCAGCAGCACATGAAAAGAACTTATCAACCCAGCAAAATCAAACGCGCTAGAACTCACGGCTTTCGTGCCAGAATGGCTACTGTGGGCGGTCGCAAAGTGATCAATGCGCGCAGAGCTAAAGGCCGCGCATCGCTGACGGTTTAATTGTCGGCGGAAGATTTCGGCTTTCCCGATCAGTATCGGCTAGGGACGCCCGCTGAGTATAAAAAAGTATTTACCAATCCCGTAAAGTCCACAGATAAATATTTTACGGTGTTGGCGACGAACAATATCCTGCCGCATCCGCGGCTGGGTTTGGCGATCGCAAAAAAAACTATAAAAAAAGCAGTCGCAAGGAACCGCATAAAAAGGGCTGTCAGGGAAAGTTTTAGATTACAGCGTCAACATATCGTCGGCATTGATATTGTTGTTTTGGCAAGAGGTGATGCAGCAAATGCAGCCTCGCCGATATTGAGGAAGTCATTGGAAAGGCATTGGCATAAACTGGTAGATCGATGCGATTCCTGCTCATAACCCTGATCAAGGTTTACAAATACTTCATAAGTCCTTTGCTGGGACCCAGATGTCGTTTTTATCCCAGCTGTTCAAGTTATGGCTTAGAGGCAATCCAGATTCATGGTGCTTTCAAAGGCTCTTACCTCACGCTTCGACGCTTATTAAAATGCCACCCGTTTCATGAGGGTGGCATTGATCCTGTTCCGGAAAAATTGAGTAAATAACAATGGATAACATAAGATTTGTACTGGTCATGGCGATGTTGATGATCTCCTACATGCTGTGGGAATCGTGGCAGATCGATTACGGCCCCAAGCCGCAGGCCCTGGTTTCTGATAAACCCGTATTGGCTGGCGATGTAGCAACAGTGTCCCCCGGACAAACGGCGGGAGATGCCCGAGCTGCTGCGGTGCCGACTGTCGCCCAAGTAGCTGCTGAAAATGTTATCAAAGTCAAAACCGATGTTTTCGAGCTGGAAATTGATCCTCAGGGCGGCACATTACGCAATCTGGATTTGTTGAAATATCCGCACGAGAAAATCAACACCGTAGTCGACAAAGCTTATGCCCTGATCGGCATGACGCCTCCGGAGAAAAACCTAAATCCGATTCGGTTGTTCGACAGCAATCCCGACAGCTTGTACCTTGCCCAAAGCGGCCTGATTGCCAATGCCAATTCCTTGGCTGCCCCCGATCATAAAAGCCTGTTCACCGCCGAAAAAACCGAATATCAGTTGCTTGATGGGCAGGACGAGCTGAGAATCCCCCTGACCTGGACTAACCCACAGGGATTGACGGTCACCAAAACATACACCTTCAAACGCGGCAATTATGCCGTTGGTCTGGAGCAAAAGGTCAGCAACCATTCCGCTCAGGACTGGTCCGGCAAGCAGTACAACCAACTGGTGAGAACCCAGTACAGCGACAAAAGCAACAACAGCTTTATTCGGACATTCTCCGGCGGCGTGGTTTACACCGAAAAAGACAAATTCCAAAAAATCAAATTTGAAGATATGGCGGATGACAAGTACGACGTCAAAGCCAAGGAAAACGTGCACAGCAAAGGCGGTTGGAGTGGCATGATCCAACATTATTTTGCAGCGGCGTGGATTCCACCAGCCGATCAGGACGCCCAGTTTTACACCAACGATCTGAAGGATTCCCGTTTCCAGGTCGGTTCCTTATCCCCCGATTTGACGGTTCCAGCCAATGGCGAAGCCGTGTTTAGCAGTCAGTTGTTTGCAGGTCCGAAAATTCAGCCAATCATGGAAGCTTTGGCGCCAGGTCTGGAACTCACCGTCGATTACAGCTGGTTGACGCCGATTGCCAAAGGTATTTATTGGCTACTTAACCAAATCTACGGTTATGTCGAAAATTGGGGCGTGGCGATTCTGGGCGTCACCTTTGTCATCAAGGCCTTGTTCTTTAAACTGTCGAAAGCCAGCTTTCAGTCGATGGCCAAAATGCGCAAGATTCAGCCGCGCCTGAAAGAACTGCAAGAGCGTTATGGTGAAGACCGCCAGAAATTCAACACCGAAATGATGGCGATGTACAAAAAAGAAAAGGTCAATCCTTTGGGCGGTTGCTTGCCGATTATGGTGCAGATTCCGGTATTCATCTCCTTGTATTGGGTATTGATTGAGACCGTCGAAGTGCGTCAGGCCGATTTCGCCCTGTGGATTCAGGATTTGTCGGCGCAAGACCCGTTCTATCTGCTGCCGATTTTGTACGGCATCACCATGAAAATTCAGCAAAGCTTGAATCCGGCGCCTATCGATCCGCTGCAAGCCCAGGTGATGAAAATGTTCCCTATCGTGTTCACCGTGTTCTTCCTGTTCTTCCCGTCCGGTTTGGTACTGTACTGGATTTGCAACAACAGCTTGTCGATCATCCAGCAGTGGTATATCACTAAACACGTGCTTGAAGAGGATGCGCACAAGCATAGCGTAGTACCTTAATGCTAGGCGGCGACACCATAGCCGCTATTGCCACGCCGCCCGGTAACGGCGGCGTCGGCGTCATTCGCATCTCCGGGCCATCCGCGTCCGGCATCGCCCAAAGCCTCACCGGCAAAACTCTTCCCAAACCCCGCTACGCCCAGTTTGTTCACTTCCTTGATGCCGATGGCCGGGTAATCGACAGCGGCTTGCTGCTGTATTTTGCCGCGCCGGCTTCGTTTACCGGTGAACAGGTTATCGAGCTGCAAGGCCACGGCGGCAGTGTGGTGCTGGATATGCTGCTGCGACGGGTGTTGGAATTGGGTGCGCGTTTGGCTAACCCCGGCGAATTTAGTCAAAGAGCTTTTCTAAACAACAAAATCGATCTGGCGCAAGCCGAAGCGATAGCCGACCTGATCAGCAGCGGCACCGAACAAGCCGTGCGCTCTGCGCAGCAATCCATGCAGGGCGTGTTTTCCGAACAAATCAACGAACTGATAGACGAACTGATCGAGCTGCGGGTGTTTATCGAAGCGGCCATCGATTTTGTCGATGAAGAAATCGACTTCCTGGGCGACGGCGTGGTGGCTGGGCGCATAGCACGCTTGCAAAGCAAACTTGCCGGCATCGGCAAAACCGCCCAGCAAGGCCGGCTGTTACACGACGGCATGACCGTGGTATTGGCCGGCAAACCTAACGCCGGCAAATCCAGCTTGTTGAATGCCTTGGCCGGTCACGACGCGGCGATTGTCACCGACATCGCTGGCACCACCCGCGACGTATTACGCGAACGCATCCAACTGGATGGCATGCCCTTGCATGTCATCGACACCGCCGGCTTGCATGACAGCGATAACCCTGTCGAACAAGAAGGTATCCGCCGTGCTCGCCAGGAAATTGCCAAGGCCGACCGGATTTTATTGTTGATAGACAGCACCGACCCGGACAGCGCCAGCTTGGATGCCAGCCTGCCGGCCAACATTGCGGTCACCAAAGTTTTCAATAAAATCGATCTGATCGGCGGTCAACCCAGGGTCATGGAAACTCAGCAAAGCACCGAAATCCATTTGTCCATCAAACATAAACATGGTCTGGATTTGCTGCGCCAACACCTGAAACAAAGCATGGGTTTTACGGAAAGCGTGGATAACGTATTTGTCGCCAGAACCCGCCACATCCAGGCCTTGCAACTTGCCGCGCAAGCCGTGGACCGCGCCGCCGAGCAATTGCTGCATCAAGCGCACGAACTGGTTGCGGAAGAATTGCGCCAGGCGCAAACCAGCTTATCCGCCATCACCGGCGAATTTACCTCCGACGATCTACTAGGCGAGATTTTTTCCAGCTTTTGCATTGGTAAGTAAGCGACTAACGCGGACTTATCAATCGATTTGCTCCAATACCACCGGCTTGGCGCTAAAGACTTCGGCAACCAATTCCAATTGCGCGGCAAACAACGGCAGGGTCGGAATTTTCCAGGCTTTGCCGGTGAACTTGGCCAGGATGTTGTTCAGCCAAGGCCGGTCGGAGCTGGCGTGGTGAATGATGAAACGGTAGGACTCGCCGTCGTTGAATACTGCAAAATCTTCCAGGGTCACTTCTATGGTGTGTTCCTCACCGTATAGCCGGGTTTGCACATACACTTTCCTGGCATCGAGATCGAAGTTGAACTGGGTCAACTCGGCGATGCCTTTCATGATGATGTTCGCCCCCCAAATGATCAGCGCGTTGGGGGTCAATTTGATGACGAAACGGATCAAGCTGGATTTAAAACTCATGGCGGGCCTTTAGTGGTTGGCTGGGTAAAGCCATGATTTTAAACATTGTCGGCGGGATTGTTGCGTAAATATTTCAACGATTGTCACTCAGGTGCCAAACCTCAAGCAAATCAGGCGCTGGCGGCCGACTCGCTCAAATGCGCATAGGCCGGAAAGGTTTGCAGCCGGCTGTCGTCCAGCGGTTCGCCGATAGTAAAATGATACAGGCTTTGCCAGCCGTTATCTTTTAAACCCAACACACCGTGTACCGCATCGTCAAAAAAACAGCCGATGCCGGTGCCGCGCACGCCGGCGGCTTCCGCTTCCAGGTATAAAATTTGCCCCAGTAGGCCGCTTTCCCAGAACAGCCGGCGATAGCGCCAGGCTTCGGCGTCCACATTGTCGGCAAAGCGCGCCAACATCCCTAAGCTAAACGCGCTGTCGCTGGCGATGGGTTGGTGGCAGGACAGGGTTTTTGCGGCTTGCCTGACGCTGCCGGCCGTCAGCCGATAAAATTCGAACGGTGCCTCGACGGCCTGCCATTCGTAATCGGCGGAACAAAGCGGTTTTAATTCCGTCGCCGCATCCGCCGTGCGCGGCAGCACATATAAGCCCGGTTCCAGGCCGGCCACCCGATGCACAAATAAGACGATATTGACTTGCGCCGGCCAATTCCAGGCAGTAAACGGCGGTTTGGCGTTGGGCAGCAGCGCGGCCAGTATTCTGTGAAAATCCGCCAAGGGCAGCTCCGGGGATTTGCCGTTAAAGTGCTGCGCGCTACGGCGTTGGCGAATCAACACGCTGGCAGGCAGGTTGTGGCTGGGCGCCGGTAGATCCAGGTTCGGCAGGGTTAAACGTTCGGCAACTGTCGTCGGCTTGACGGCTTGGGCGGAGACTTCATCGATAATCGGCCAACGGTAAAAATGCCTGCCGCTCAAGCGCTCGGCCTTCCCGAACCATTCGGCGCTTTGGCTAAGTGTTGCTAAATGTGCGGTGGAAAACTCGCCGCCCGCCGTTTGGCTGGCATGCAGCCGGCAGAATAAATCCGGCGTTTCGTGTTCGGTCGCGACAAAATCCTCGCTGCGATCCAGCCCCAGCCAGGCGGCGATGTCGGCATCGGCAGTCTCGCTCAGCAATTCTATCGACCAACCCAAGCAGGCGGCGGCATAACTCAGCGCGGCCAGTGCATGACCGATGTCGTGTTGGCAGTAGCGAAAGGCCCGTTCCCCGTATTTCCAGGCTTCCCGCCAATGAATTGAGGACAGGCCAATATAAACCTCTTTAGCTGCCGTTTCCGCAGTAAACCGGCTGCGCCGCTCCAGATGATGATCGTGACTGACGTAGTGATAGACGCCAGGTGGCAATAGCTCCGGATCGGTACAAAGCACATACGCTTCCGTGGGATGCAAATTGCCGCTGGACGGATTGCAGCGCAAAGCCCAGCGGTCCGGACCAAATTGTTTCCAGGCCGACAAGCCGAACGACAATTCCAATAACAGGCCCAGATTGGTTCGGTTTAACGGCTGCGGTGCTATCTGTTCCGGTTTGTCCAAGTCCGCGAACAAACAACTTAGTTCGGCACCAGGTGGCGGCAGTTTTACCGCTTCACAACCGCTAAAACGCCGAAACGGATTGGGCTGGTCGTCCCAATCCAAAGACTCCGGGCCTTTGGCGTAGGCGTTTAATTGGTGTTTGGTACGGTTGTGGTAGCTAATGACAGCGTCTGCAAGGTTGTTCATTGGGTTCTCTCTATACATTCAATGCTGTGTGGATGGAGCGGAGTATTTTCTGAAAATTAGCAATGTTCAGCATGTTTCGTGCCTGATCTCCCACGATTATATGGGCTGCCGTCCGGAGGTTTAAAGTCTCAGGCTCGCAACAGAAATATTCGCGTTCTTCAAGGTAAGCAAGTGTTGGTGGATTTCCACTATATACCCGTCTGACGCTCGGCTAATTAACATAGTTTCGATAGTAAGGGGTGGCTGTTGGCGCTGAAAAATTTTATAAAGCACTGTTTTTTATAGATATTTTTTGGATGGTCTTGTTTTTGCCTTGGTTGGGTTCGATAGTTTTGCAAGCATCCGGCTTGCGCTTTGGTCCGGATGGGGTGCTGGGTAGACAGCACTATTTTATTCAGCGTAGTTAAAAGGTTCGGGAGCGTCGCAATGTCCACAAGTTATCCTTTTGTGTCGGAACAAAAATTGTCCGACAAATTAGTGTCGGGGTCCTTTCTAGGCAATTTCAAAACCGCTTTCAAGAAAATCACTCTGCGCAAGTGTCTGTTGAAATTGCATCTGTATATTTCCTTGTGGTTGGGTACGCTACTGGTGATTGCCGGGGTTACCGGCAGCCTTCTGGTTTACGAGCATGCTCTGGATAAGTGGCTGAATCCCGACATGATGAGCGTGGCCGTTGGCGAACGCTGGTTACCCATTGCGGATTTAGTGGCAATCGCGAACCGCGTCTCGCCCATTCCAGAGCCACCCTCCCATCTACAGATGCCTGAGGACCCGAGTGAAGCGCTCATCGTGCGTTATCAAGCGGCGGCGATGCCGGGCCACAAAGGCCACAATCATCACTTTCACGAAGTTATGGTGAATCCGTACACCGGTCAGGTGCTTGGTGATCGGGATAGAAACGACGCCTTGATGACATTTATTTTGCGCCTGCATTTCAGCCTTTTGGCGGGTGATTTCGGTAAGCTGGTCATGGGGATTACCTCCTTGCTGACCTTGGTATTGACGGTTACCGGCATTTATTTGTGGTGGCCGAAACTCGGCAAAATCAAGCAGGCTTTTCTGATTAAACGTAACGCCAGCGCCACGCGCTTTAATTTCGATCTGCACAAAACCACCGGTATCTATACCGCTATAGTCATGTTGGCAGTGGCCTTCTCCGGGGTATATTTCAATCTGCCGCAGTTGTTTAAACCGGCGGTTAATTTTTTCTCACCTCTCGAAGACATGCCGCGCGGCATCAAATCAACAGCAAATGGCGGCACGGTAATTCAACCGGAGATAGTCAAGGCCAATATTCAAGCCGCGTATCCAGGGATTCAGATTCAACGGATTTTCCTACCGGTCGGTGAGAACGGCAGTTACATGGTCTCTGCTCGGCAGTCCGACGAACTGCGCAGCAAAGGCTCTACCAGCTTTTGGGTCGATCAATACGACGGCGCGATTTTGGCGGTGCGCGACCCGAAAAAATTCAACGCCGGTAACGCTTTTATCAATTTGCAACTGCCTTTGCATAACGGCGAGATTCTCGGTACTCCAGGGCGCATCGCGGTACTAGTGGCGGGGTTTGCGCCGTTAGTGATGATGGTCACCGGCCTGATCCATTGGTTGAAAAAGCGTAAAGCTAATCGTGCCCGTCGAACCGGTTTGAAAGCCGCCGCTAGCTAACGTTTTTCCCACGATGACGAACTAACAAAATCCGGCGCGTGCCTGCGCGCCGTTGAGGAGCTTTTGTGCTCAATCCCGACCCTTCCGTAAACTTTAAAGGACTTTGAGGTTATCGATGTTACCTGCTCGTGCCACCACCAAAAACATTGCTGTGGTATTACCTTTGATCATGCCGTTGAATTTGGCCGCTGTGGAAAAAGCGCCTGATGAGTTGGATGAAATGGTGATTACCGCAACCAAAACCGAACGCAGTATTCGCGATGTATCGGCTACGGTGACAGTGATCGATAGGGAGCGTATCGAAAAATCCAACGCGACAACCGTCGATCAATTACTCAAGGGCGTGCCGGGTGTGTATGCCAGCCGCATGGATGCCTCGTCTCCCAATCGGATTGCCCAGACCTATACCCGAGGCCTGCCGGGCAATGGCCGCACCTTGGTATTGATCGACGATGTGCCTATGAATGTGTCCTACGACAGTCAGGTGGATTGGTCGCAACTGGGCACTATTGACGTGGATCGAGTGGAAATTGTCAGAGGCGCCGGTTCGGCCCTTTACGGCAACCATGCGATGGGTGGTGTAATAAACGTTATTTCTAAAGCGATTACGCCCGGCGTGAAAGGCAAAGTGGATAGCGAATACGGCAGCATGGAAACTATCCGTGAAGCAGGTATCGTCTCTTACGGCGGCGAGCACAGCGGCGGTTCGGTATCAACCAGTTATTTGGAAAGCGACGGCTATAACATGTGGCGTCCGGATACGAGTGTGGCTTCGATTCCCTTATCGCAACGCGATAAAACCGGCACGCGAAAAACCAATGTAGGCGCCAAATTTACGCACGAATTTGATGCCTCTAATCTGCTGGATCTGAGTTTTTCCTATTTGAGCGACGTTGCAACAGGCTTATATCGAATTCCTGATTACATAGCCCAAGATAGAGAGCAATACCTGGGTTCGGCACGTTATCGCTATTTGGGGGAGCGTTCTGAAGCCACGGTAGTCTTATACAGCCGTATTGGCCGAATGGATGCCGATAGTGCAAACGCTGCCAATGCAACCAGTCCGGATGTGGCCCGCCCCGGCACGATGGCCGCCAGTCTGATTTCCTATCGCGGCGATTTTGACGATATGGAAGCCGGTATTCGCGCGCAATATAGCCATTACATAGGCAGCCATCACAAATTGACGGTGGGCGGACAACATGCAGACAGTCAAATGACCATGACTAACCAGTTTCCCGCGGAACGCGGCAGAGAACAGCTTGTCGAGGGCGGCATTCAATTGAGCGGCATATTTTTGCAAGACGAAATCAATTATGGACCGTTGAACGTAAGCTTGGCCGGGCGTTGGGATCTGTGGCAGACAGACGGCCAATTCAGAGATACCAAAACCAGTTTCCCTGGGCAAGGCCAATGGGGTAATCATGCGGAGGACTCGTTCTCGCCTAAGGGTGGGTTTTCGTACAAGCTCACCGATGATTTAGTGCTGCGCGGCTCGATAGGTCAGTCGTTTAACACCCCGGATGTTTCTCAGCTCTACGGCAATAGCAGGCGGGGTGGGACGACCGTGGCTTACGGTAACCCGTATTTGACTCCCGAAAAAGCCGTTTCCGGCGATATTGGCTTGGATTATTACTTTGGCCGGCAGGGATATATCAAAACCACGATCTATAACACCACCGCGGAGGATTTTATCGCCACAGTGCAACGAAGCGGCGCGACGGTCGGCACCACCGACAAAATTAATATCGGCGCCATTCGGGCCGAGGGTATTGAGGTCGAAGGGATGTGGAAGCTAGGCGATTTCCTGACTTTGTACGCGAGTTATACCAAGAACGATTCGATTGTCACCAAGCACGATAGGAATCCTAATTTGATCGGCAAGCAACTTACCAATGTGCCGCAAGATCAAGGTAGTTTGCGGGCTGATGTTAGCCTGCCTTACGGCTTTTCGGTTTTCGGTGCTTTCAATTACGTCGGCGACCGATACTCTACCGAGACCAATTTACCTACCGCACCGGGCGGCTCTGCCGTGTATAAAAGCTACGCAACCTACGATTTAGGGGTGGCCAAGACCCTAGTCAAGGATGTTACCGCCCGGATGACCTTCATGAATATCGGTAACGATAAGTATGAAGGTATTGGGTATATCGCGCCGGGCGCCACCATTACCGGCGGTATCAGCGCCAAGTTTTAAAATTGAACCGGCGCGAATAGGTTGTCGGGCGATTTTATAAGGGCGAAATGCGGTTAATGGGTAAGCAACTCTTTTTCCGGAACGACCAAGTCCTCGGTCCAGCACCCAATCGGCCGGCCCAGATTTAGGTCCTGGTCTTCGAAGCGGACTAAAAACACGGTGAGTCCAGGATCTTCTTCAACATGGCCTTTCATCACGATCACGCCGCGGGCGCCTTCTTGCGCCAGCACTTCGCCTTCTTCGCTGTCCGGCATACTGCCATCGTCAATAATCGTATGCGCGGCATATACCACGTCGCCCAAATCCAAATCTTCTACGTTCATGCTGTGCTCCTGTGAGAGTTTTGTAGTAAAGCCGACAAAAACCTCGGGTTTGTTGTGAAACGGCGTGCCGATTAAGGTTGGCCTGCTGCCTTTGGCTGAGTAATTTCAGCGTCTTAGCTGAAATTTTCGCGTATGGCATGCAGGTTGCTTTAACTGTTTACAAGATCAATGCCAAACCGTTCAGGAGACTTAAAGATGATTACATTAACCGAAAGCGCCATCCAAGCCGTGGGTCGTTTTATCAGCAGTTCCGACAAGCCGACCGGTGGGCTGCGCATCGAAGTGACCGATGGCGGTTGTTCCGGTTTGTCTTATGGCATGAAACTGGAAGCAAAAGAAAATGCGGACGATACCGTCATCGACTGCGGCGCGGTCAAAGTATTTGTGGACCCGCTAAGCTTGCCCAGCCTGAATGGCATGTCCATCGATTTCGTCGACAGCCTGGAAGGGTCCGGCTTCAAATTTACCAATCCCAACGCGGTGAAAAGCTGTGCCTGCGGATCATCATTTACCACCGGCGAAAGCGGCGGCACACCAAAAACCTGTTCTTAAGCATTCGAGGAAATAGCTATGTGGGATTATTCAGATAAAGTAAAAGATCACTTCTTTAACCCTAAAAACGCCGGCGCGGTGGCGGGTGCCAACGCGATTGGCGAAGTGGGTTCCATCAGCTGCGGCGACGCTTTGCGGCTGACTTTAAAAGTCAATGACGACACCGAAGTGATCGAAGATGCAGGCTTTCAAACCTTTGGTTGCGGCTCGGCGATTGCCTCGTCTTCGGTGCTGACCGAAATCATCAAAGGCCTGACTTTAGACGAAGCGTTGAAAGTCACTAACCAGGACATCGCCGCCGAATTGGACGGCCTGCCGCCGGAAAAAATGCACTGCTCGGTCATGGGCCGGGAAGCCTTGCAAGCGGCGGTGGCTAACTATCGCGGTGAAGAATGGAAAGACGATCACGAAGAAGGCGCGTTGGTCTGCAAATGCTTTGCTATTGATGCGGTGATGATCGAAGAAATGGTCTGGGCAAACAAACTACGCACCGTTGAAGACGTGACCAACTACACTAAAGCCGGCGGCGGTTGCGCGGCCTGCCACGAAGACATCGAAGCGATCCTGGAAAAAGTCCTGAAAGAGCGCGGCGAGACTTTCGATCCGAATGCGGCGCCGGTCGCCAAACCCGAGCCTGTGGTTGCCAAAGGTCCGCTGACCAATCTGCAACGCATCAAGAAAATCGAAGAAGTGATCATGTCCTTCCGGCCGCAATTGATGGCCGACGGCGGCGACGTCGAATTGGTGGAAGTGGTGGATAAAACCGCTTACGTCAACATGACCGGCGCTTGCAACGGCTGCCAAATGTCCGCCATGACCATTGCCGGTATTCAGCAACGCTTGATGGAAGTGATGGGCGAATTCATTAAAGTCGTGCCGGCCTCGCAAATGCCCAAGTTGGTGACGATAGAGGAGGCCAGTCATGCCTGATATTTATCTGGATAACAACGCGACCACCAAGGTGGACAGCGCGGTGGTCGATGTGATGATCCCGTATTTTACCGAGTACTTTGGTAATCCATCGTCTATCCATCGCTTCGCCGACGGCGTGGCCAAGGCCATCAAGAAAGCGCGCTCGCAGGTGCAAGAGTTGATCGGTGCCGAGCACGATTCCGAGATTATTTTCACCTCCTGCGGCACGGAGTCCGATTCCACGGCGATCTTGTCGGCGATCAAGGCTCAGCCCAATCGTAAGGAAATCATCACTACCTCGGTGGAGCATCCGGCTATTTTGGCTTTGTGCGAAAACCTGGAGAAAGAGGGCTACACCATCCACCGCATGCCGGTGGACAAATGCGGCCGCTTGAATCTGGAAGCCTACAAAAATCTGTTATCCGATGAAGTAGCAATTGTCTCGGTGATGTGGGCGAACAACGAGACCGGCACCATCTTTCCAGTGGTGGAAATGGCCGAAATGGCCAACGCGGCCGGCGTGATGTTTCATACTGACGCTGTACAGGCGGTCGGCAAGATTCCGATGATGTTGCAAGACACCAAGATCGATATGTTGTCGATTTCCGGCCACAAATTGCACGCACCGAAAGGTATTGGGGTGTTGTACTTAAAGCGTGGCACACGCTTTCGCCCGCTTTTGCGCGGTGGACATCAAGAGCGCGGCCGCCGAGCCGGTACTGAAAACACCGCGTCGATTGTCGGCTTGGGTAAAGCCTGCGAATTGGCGATGGAGCACATGGAATACGAAAACGTGCAGGTCAAAGCCATGCGCGACCGGCTGGAGCAAGGCATCGTAGCCGCCGTGCCGCACTGTTTTATCACCGGTGATTTAAACAACCGCTTGCCCAATACCACGGACATTGCGTTCGAGTATATCGAGGGCGAAGCGATTTTGATGCTGTTGAATAAAGCCGGTATCGCGGCTTCCAGTGGTTCGGCTTGTACATCGGGTTCTCTGGAGCCGTCGCACGTGATGCGGGCCATGGACATTCCCTACACCGCCGCGCACGGCACCATCCGCTTTTCGTTCTCGCGCTATAACACTATGAGCGAAGTCGACGAAGTGTTGAAGGTGATGCCTAGCATCGTCGCTACTTTGCGGAAATTGTCGCCGTATTGGGACAGCATCAACAACGAACCGGTTGCCGACCCGGAACAGGCTTTCCAACCCACTTATGCTTGATTGAGTGTATTGATTGGTCGGGTTTGCTCTGGTGATCAATCACGCCAGGCGCAATCCGGCCAGTTTGGTTTTGAATTTTGAGTCAACGCGGTTTAAGCCTGTGTTGACACCAAAAATTTTCACTGAGGATTGTTATGGCTGAAACGCTTGCTGATTTACGCGCGGTATTGTCCAAGATGGAAGCTGCATTGAGTTCCATCACCGAATTCAACGCCGAGGTGCTTGAGTTTGTTGATGTTCACTATTCGAGTTTGCTGAATGATCAAAAAGTCGTCCAGGTTTTCAAGAATGTTGGCGATGCTGAGGATGAACTGCAAAGACAACTGAATTTTCTGCGCTCGCGTTTGACTGCCGGCATAGCAGAATTTAAAGCAGTTTGTGAGGCGGAAGGCTGAATGCTGTAAGCCAGCAACTTGGATTAAATCGGTAGCGAAGACCTGTTTAACCCCCAGCAAATTGAGATAGTTCTGAGCCGTTTATTGCATTGGAGGGCATCCAATGTCGGCTTAAGCCCCGATCACAGAACCAAAAAAGGCGGTTGTTCAACCGCCTTTTCTGTATTTTGGCAGAGCAGTTCGCTCAAACCTTTCTGGTTTTTCGGTTAAGGCCCAAACCAACCAACGCACTGCCGAAAAGCCATACCGCACCGGGTACAGGCACAGCGGCGACATTGAAGTTGATATTGTTAATACCGTTGTTCCAATCGGTGCCTAGGATAATTCTGATCGAATGAGCAGTAACGCCAGGGGTGAAAGTATGAGGTGCGTCGCCGGGTACTGCATAAGGTGCATAATCGACAAAAATGTTGGTAGGGTTGGTACCATCAACCACTCTCAAGTCGCTCGCATTGCGAGTGAAATTTCCCGGCCCTGGATACGCAGCAACGTCGAAGCTTTCCAAGGTGACGCCCTGATTTGGATTGATTGCCGTCAGCGTAATGCTCAAAAGCAGGCCTGATGTATGAGCAAACGCCGCTGAGTTTAAAGTGGCATAACCGGCATTCCACAATAGAGCATCGTTATAAGCCGTTGTGCCATTGAGGTTTAGACTGGAATACGATACCGCCACGTCCGCGGTAGAACCGTAACCTGCTGGAACCGGGGCGTAATTGTCAAACGGCTGTAGCGCATCGAAGTTAATCGTCGCGGCTTGTGCGTTGAATGCGGCGGTAATCAGTATTAACGGATAAAGCTTTTTGGATAACATCGGCGACCCCTTCAAACGGCGTAAAAATACGCCTATCAATTGACAGAAACTCAAGAACAGTAGGCGCTGTTCCTGATTCCGAGATTAAAAGCAAAATACGTTCCATTTTGTATGTTGTTTGTTTTTGCCAATAACTTCAATAGGTTGAGTTAGCAGGTATTGAGCGGTATTAGGATAATGCCATTTAAAACGTTGAGTGATGTAAAAAATGCCGACATCGGTAGTGCGCAAGCGCAGACATCAAATTCGATATACCTTAGTCTGTTAGAGGATGTTTCGCGCAACCGCAGCAGCCAGGCCAGCCTTTTTACTGCTGCCAACCCAGCCGGCAAATCCGGAAACAAACAACCAAATACCTGCCGGAATCGGTACGGCCGCCGGTGCGGCTACGTCAAAGGCGATCTCGCCAATTTCCGAAACCAGATAGGCTTCGTAATAAGAGTTGATTTGTAAGCGCACATAGCGCGCTTCGCTGTCAATCAAGTCGAACACCGTTGCCGGGTAGGGTGGTGTGGGGTCCAAATCGCTGGGCATTTCGGGGTTGGTGAAGTCGCCGGCTTTATTGGACGTGGAAAAATCGGCTTCCAACGATGTGAACAAACTGATCGACGCGACGTTGGCGCCGCTGTTAGAGGCCATATTCCATAAAGCCATTTTCTGTATCTTGTAAATGGCCCCCAAATCGAAATCCAGAATACCGGTGCACGGGCAATACGCCGGGCTGATCCAGCCGTTACCGATTTCCGGGCCGGCACCAATATGTGTTGGGTTTAAGTTCATATAATCGGCAAACGCGGTGGCGCCACTGCTAAAACCGGCGGATAGACCGGATTGGTTAAACATAGGCTTTTCGTCGGTTTTGGCCGGAAATCCCGCAATACCCGAATAGTTGCCTATGGTGTTGTTGATCACCGCCACCGGTGACAAGATGGTGCCGGCTGCTGCCGGTTGTGCCAATGTGACAATACCCAACAGGCCAAACATGCAAGCCCAACCATTTTTACGTGAAGTCATACGTGTTCCTCCTAAGTGATGTATCCGGAAACATGCTGAATAGGCGGCGCCGGCGCTACCTGCCGGGCCTCCAAGTCAAGAATGTAAGCTAGTAAAAATAATCAGTCAAAATATTTTCGAGGCCAGTTTTTTGAATATAAGAAATGTGTGTCGGCTTACTTTAACTACCAGTACGGTGGGCATTGTGGAATTTGCGTACCACTGGCGCAGGCTGCGAACAGACCATTGTCGGGTTTGCGACAATTTGCCTTTGCGGTTGCGAGGTTGTCTTGTCGATAGTCTGCCAATCACACAGTAAAGCCCAAGGATTCCGCAGATTTAGCAGTTGGCAAGCGAATTGCTTAATCACTAGCAAAGGAGTAGCCAATCTGGTTGCTCAGTTTTAGACACCGGCAGTATGAGGCTTGGCGATGACTTCTGATCCCCGCACCATCATTATCGACGACACCACGCTCCGCGACGGCGAGCAGTCGGCCGGCGTGGTGTTCTCGTTGGAAGAAAAGTTGGCGATTGCCAAGCAGTTGTCCGCGCTGGGTGTGCCGGAGTTGGAGATTGGTATTCCGGCCATGGGTGTACAGGAACGCGACGAAATCAAAGCCATTGCTCAATTGAAATTGCCCAGCAATTTATTGGTATGGTCCAGGATGCGTGAAGAAGATTTGCAACACTGCCTGGGCTTGGGCGTCGGCACCGTGGATTTATCGATTTCCGCGTCCGATCAACATATCCAACATAAACTGAAACAAAGCCGGGCTTGGGTGTTGGCTACCATCGAGCGCTGTGTGAAAACCGCGGTCGATGCCGGCATGCGGGTTTGCGTGGGGGCCGAAGATGCGTCTCGCGCCGATAGCGACTTTCTGGCGCAAATGGCCGAGGCTGCGCAAAGCGCCGGCGCGATAAGAATTCGCTTTGCCGATACGGTCGGCATCATGGAACCGTTCGGCGTATTTGAAGCGATTCGCAAACTGCGCGTCGTCACCGACATGGACATCGAAATGCACGCCCACGACGATCTGGGCTTGGCCACCGCCAATACTCTGGCCGCCGCATATGCCGGCGCTACCCACGTCAATACCACCGTCAACGGTTTGGGCGAACGGGCCGGCAATGCAGCACTGGAAGAAGTGGTTGTAGGCTTGAAGCAACTGTACGGTTTTGAAACCGGCGTGGATTTGCGCAATTTCCCCGGCCTGTCGCGTCAGGTGGCGACCGCTTCCGGCGACACGATAGGCAGCCGCAAAAGTTTGATCGGTCGCGATGTGTTCAGCCACGAAGCCGGCATCCACGTCGATGGCTTGCTGAAAGATCCTAACAATTATCAAGGTGTCGACCCTGCCTTGGTCGGCCGTAGCCACCAGTTGGTGCTGGGTAAACATTCCGGTAGTCAAGGCGTGATGCACGCCTACAAGCAACTAGGTATCCAAATTAACCGCTGGCAGGCCGGCCGCCTGCTGCCGCTGATTCGCGAGTTTGTCAGTTTGCACAAACGCGCACCGCAATCTACCGATTTGAATCAATTTTTACACAGCCTATAGTGAGGTGTCAGATGAGTAGCAATCGTCAAAAACCAGCCGTGCCCAGCACCGCAAAAGTGGACGTGCCGCAGCAAACTGTGGCGCAGCACGAACTGCCGGATGACCGTTACCCCGGTTCGTTCTTCCGGGTGCCCGGCGTGCCTATGCCAGGTAAAACCACCTGGAGCTTGGCAAAATGATGTTCTTCTCGCCGTCGCATCCCAGCGTTGCATCCGGACTCTGGCAAGACTGGCGCGACGATGTGGCTTGCGTGTTTGCCCGGGATCCGGCAGCACGCGGCTTACCGGAAGTGTTACTGGCTTACCCCGGCGTGCATGCCGTGTTGCTGCACCGAGTCACCCATCGCTTGTGGCACGCCGATTGGAAATTGACGGCGCGGTTATTGGCGGCCTTTGCACGCTGGTTGACCAACGTCGATATTCATCCGGGCGCGACGATAGGCAAACGCTTTTTCATCGATCATGGAGCGGGCGTGGTGATCGGCGAAACCGCTGAGATCGGTAACGACGTGACCATGTATCACGGCGTGACGCTGGGCGGAACCACCTGGAACAAGGAAAAACGCCATCCGACGCTAGGTAACAATGTGTTGATCGGTGCCGGCGCCAAGATCCTCGGCGCGATCAATCTGGGCGATAACGTCCGGGTCGGCGCCAACTCGGTGGTGATTAAAGACGTGCCGCCATGCTGCACCGTCATCGGCATTCCCGGCCGGATTATCCAGCAAAAAGGAATAAAAATTCAGGATCCACGCGGTATCGACCTCGATCACCATTTAGTGCCGGACCCGGTCGGCAAAGCGCTGAGTTGCTTGGTGGACCGCTTGGACGAATTGGAAAACAATCAAAAACGCTTTGTGGTAGCGGAAGAAACCTGCGGCAGCTGCGAAGCGGAAGGTGTCTGCCACGGCGAAGAAGTGGTGGTCCTGAAGCAGGCGGCGGGTGGCAAGTGATGGAAATGGATCTGTTGCAATTCGACGCCAAGGATCTGTACTACGAGAAGGCGGACAGCCAGGAAGTGGAGGATTTGATCCAATACGCTTCCGAACTTTACGCCAGCGGCGAAGCGGAACTGCCGTTATTACAAGCCTATTTGCGGGCGCCGGAATCCTTGAATGTGCTGGTGTCGCTAAATCGATTTTATTACTACCAGCATCGCTTGGCCGAAGCTTTGTTGATTTCCGAGAGAGCGTTGGAGCTGATACGGCCCGGCATCGATTTCCCGGAAGATTGGCGGCAATTGGAAAGAGCGCATATCAGCGAAGCGCCGAAAGACTTGCTGACCCGGATCAGGCTGTATTTATTTACGTTGAAATCCATCGGCTTTTTGAATATGCGCTTGGAGAACCTGGAACTGAGCAAGGCGATTTTTGAAAAATTGGTGTCATTGGATGACAAAGACCGGATTGGCGCGCGAGGTTTGCTTGAGTTAGTCGTGCGTCGTCAAGAAGCGGCAGAAGGCATTTTCCGGATGCCGGAAGTTTTCGGGTAGGCATCGCCCACTAATCAGATGCAAACGATAAGTGATGTTTGTTGTTCCGCGCAATTAACCTAAAGGTGATCGCCATGATGAAGAAACAAAAATCCGATCCATTTTTGGCCCAAACAGCTGTGATGCTGGTGGTTTTATTAGTGGTGTACGCATTGGGAGAACAACCTGCCAATCTTGATCACCTGATGATGAGGTAATGACGATGAGTTTAGAAGAAGATATGGAAGAGCTGGAAGCCGCGGAAGATTTTCTGCGGTATTTCGAGCTGGAATACGATACTACCGTCGTCCACGTCAACCGGCTACATATCCTGCAGCGCTTCCACAATTATCTGAGTCAAGCCGGCGAGAACATGCCGGAAGACGAAGATGCGCAACGGGAAGTCTACAAAAAGCTGTTGCATCGGGCTTACAGCGACTTCGTGGACTCCGACGCACAGACCGAAAAAGTATTTAAGGTCTTTAAGATGATGGAGCCGCAAACCGTGTTTGTTTCCCTAGGGGATATTAAAACATGATAGACGAACGTTACGATGAAGAGCGCTTCGAATTCGGCGAGCGTGTTAGGCTGACACGTAACGTCCGCAATGATGGCACGTATCCGGGCATGGATGTCGGCGACTTTTTGCTGCGCCGGGGTAGTGTCGGCAACGTGATTGAAGTGGGCACTTTCTTGCAAGATCAAGTGATCTACACCGTGCATTTTTTGGATGCGGGACGCATGGTAGGGTGCCGGGCCGAAGAATTGATCCCGGCCGATGCGCCCTGGAACCCAAGCCGTTTCGAGTTCCGCGACCAGGTGGTGTGCACGATAGACATCCCCACCCAAGAGGGCAGTTACCCCGCCGGCACCCAAGGTGAAATCCTGAAAGTATTGCGGGACAGCGATCCCATGCTCTACCACGTGCGTTTTCCGGGTAAAACCATGCAGGTGCCGGAAAGTGTATTGGAGCCGGCGGATCCGGCCACCTTCAAAGAACCGGAGGCATAATGATGAGCCAGACGTCGATAGAGCCTTACACCCTGTTGCGCGCCGCCTTGAGCCTGTTCCAGAAAGCGCCGGCCGAATTGGAGCAACTGCAACTGCGCCAGGTGGAAGTGCAAGCCAAAAACGAATACGAAATCGAAGGCCGAGTCCTGAACTCCGCCGAAGCCACCGGCGTGGTTATTTCCGATACAGAGCTGGACCGCGCTTACAAGGAAGTGCGCGGCCGCTTTGAAGATGAAGACGCTTTTTTAGCGGCATTGAACGCCAACAGCCTGGATGTCGATATGCTGAAAGCGGCTTTGTATCGGCAGTGCAAAGTCGATGCGGTGATGGATAGAGTGGCCGCCCGCGCACCCAAGGTTAACGAGGTGGAAATCGGCATTTTCTACCACTCGCACCCGGAAAAATTTCATAAACCCGAGACGCGCCAGGCCAGACATATCTTGATCAGTATCAATCCGGATTACCCAGACAATACCCGCGAGGCGGCGTGGCGGCGGATTAATGAGATTCTCGGCACCTTGAAACGTAAGCCGCATAAATTTGCCGATTTGGCGCTGAAGCATTCGGAATGTCCCACGGCAGTGCAGGGCGGCGAAGTGGGGACGATGGCCAAAGGCACCTTGTTTCCGGAGCTGGATGCGGTATTGTTTAATTTGAAAGAAGACGCCATCAGTGATGTGGTGGAAACCGAGATGGGTTTTCATGTGATTCAATGCCTGAAAATCATCCCGGCCGAAACCATGTCGCTGAAAAAAGCGACACCGAAGATTCAGCAGATCATGCAGGATCGTTACCGCAGAAATTGCCAGCGCACGTGGCTGGCCAGTCTGCCCGCAGTCAACAGGAGTGCCTAACATGTTAAAAGAACCCAAACATTGTTCGTTTTGCGGTATCGAAGCGTCGGCGGCCGTGCCGATGATTGCCGGCACGGAAGGCTACATCTGCGAAGCCTGCGTGATGTTGGCCAGCCAGGTGGTATCCAGCTGGGGCAAGAAGAAAGAATTAGCCGATATGCAAGGCCCCTTGCCCAAGCCCGCCGAGATGAAAGCCATGCTGGATCAGTATGTGATCGGCCAGGATTTGGCTAAGGAAATTCTGTCGGTCGCGGTATACAACCACTACAAGCGCTTGAAAAACGTCAGCCGTAAAGTCGGCGGTTTGGGCGAGTCCGACAACAGCGTGGAAATCGGTAAATCCAATATTCTGATGATAGGCCCTTCCGGTACCGGCAAAACCTTGCTGGCTAGCACGCTGGCGAAAATCGTCGGTGTGCCGTTTGCGGTTGCTGACGCCACCACGCTGACCCAGGCCGGTTATGTCGGCGACGACGTGGAAAATATCCTGGTGCGCTTGCTGGATGTGGCCGACGGCCAAATAAGCAAAGCCGAATGGGGTATGGTGTATATCGACGAAGTGGACAAAATTGCCCGCAGCCCGGAACAGGCGTTCGGTACCCGCGATGTGTCCGGCGAAGGCGTGCAGCAAGCCTTGTTGCGGCTGGTCGAGGGCTCGCATGTCAAGGTTCCTTCCAAGGGCCGGCGCAAGGATCACAGCGGTAATGATTCGGTCATGGTGGATACCAGCAATATTCTGTTCATAGCCGGCGGCGCGTTTCCGGGCCTGGAAAAACACGTGGAAAAACGTTTGTTGCCACCGAAAACCGCTATCGGTTTTCATGCCGAAGTCAGCAACCCGGACGACAAACCGACGCTGGAAGCGATGCTGAATGCCACACAGCCGGACGATTTGAAACGCTTCGGCTTGATCCCGGAATTTATCGGCCGCTTCCCCGTGTTGGCGCCGTTAGAGCCCTTGGATGTGGATGCCTTGATCCAAGTCTTGACCGAACCGAAGAACGCTTTGGTTAAACAATACCAACATCTGTTTGCCTTCGATGATGTGGAGCTGGAATTCACCCAGGATGCCTTGGTGGAAATCGCCGAAAAAGCCATCGCCCGCAACACCGGCGCCCGCGGTTTGCGCGGCATCATGGAGCACGTTTTGCGCCGCACCATGTTCGATTTACCCTCCAGACCGGACGTCGAGCGCTGCATCGTCAATGCCGAGGTGATACGCGGCGAAGCCGAAATTGAAGTCGTGCCGCGCGACAAACCCACAGACGGTGACGGTTTGAAACGCTTGTCGGGCGGAGAGTGAATTTGGCGGCCGGGCTGCACAAGCTGAAGCCCGGTCGTTGCATTGAAAAGTTTTAGTTAATCGAGAAACCTACTATGAGCGTTAAAGAAAAAATCTTGCAACAACTTGCCGAAAATCCGGTGATTATTTACATGAAGGGCGTGCCTAGCGCTCCGGAATGCGGGTTTTCCGCGAAGACTGTCGGCATCTTGAACGAAACCAAGATCCCTTACGCTTATGTCAACGTCTTGCAATCGCCGTTCATCCGCGAAAAGCTGCCGTCCATTTCCAAATGGCCCACTTTCCCGCAAGTGTTCATCAAAGGCGAACTGATCGGTGGCGCCGACATTGTCGAGGCCATGTACAAGGAGGGGACTTTGTTGCCGCTGTTGCAAGCGACCGTTCAGCCCGCCGAGAGTGCGGACGCCAGTCAAACCATTACCCATTCCGAAGTGGAAGCCTTGATTCTGGCGGCCTATCCGGGGGCGACCATCGGCATCGAAGGCGCCGGTTGCGATTTGAACATCACCGTGGTCAGCGAATTGTTCGCCGATCAACCCATGATCAAACAACATCAAGGCGTAATGGCCACATTGAGTGCACCGCTGGCTTCCGGCCGTTTGCATGCCGTCACGCTAAAGACACATACGCCTGAAGCTTGGGCCGCTCAGCAACCGGCGGCAAATCCGGGCTTACTGCAAATTCAAATCTGATCTAGTTAACAAGGAGACAACACTATGGCAAAAGTAGGCATTTTTTTCGGTACCGATACCGGCAACACACGCAAAGTAGCCAAGACCATTGCGACGAAATTGGGCGATGTGGCCGACAAGCCGGTCAATATCAATAAAGCCTCCGTGGACGATTTGTTGGCCTACGATGTCTTGATCGTCGGTTCGCCGACTTACGGCGAGGGCGAACTGCCGGGCATGAGTGCCGGACACGATAACGAGAGCTGGGAAGAATTTCTGCCCACATTGGCGGGCGCCGATTTCTCCGGCAAAACCGTGGCGATCTACGGTTTGGGCGACCAGGAAGGTTATCCCGGCAATTTCGTCGATGCCTTGGGCTTTTTATATGACGCCTTTGCCGACGCCGGTGCCACCATCGTCGGCATGACCAGCAGCGAAGGTTACACTTTTAAAAAATCCAAAGCCTTGCTGGGCGACCAATTTGTCGGATTGGCCTTGGACGAAGACAACCAGAAAGAACTCAGCGAAGGCCGGCTCAGCGCTTGGCTGGATTCTATTTCCTCCGCCTGGGCTTGATAGGCTAGCCATGATCGAAGAAGCGGCCGTCGTTACCCGCGTTAGCGATGGCCGTACCTGGATCAAAAGTCTGCAAAGCAATGCCTGCAGCGGCTGTTTGCAACAACAATCCTGCGGCACGGCGACACTGGCAAAAGTGCTCCCCAAGCGCGAATTTCCAGTCGATTGCGACATAAACCTGCAAGCCGGCGACCACGTGATGGTGGCGATAGACGATGGTCAACTGCTGCTCACGTCGCTGTTACTCTATCTGGTGCCGTTGATTTTTATGCTGCTCGGGGTGGGTTTGGCCGAAGCTTGGCTTCCCGCTCCGTATAACACGGGTTACTTGCCCGAAGTGGCGTTAAGCACATTGCTGGCCGGTTTTTGGTTGATAAACCGCTGTCAAAATCTGCTACTGCTCCATCTTTGTTTTAAGCCGCAGATCGTCAAGAAACTCGGTAGCGATTGATTCTTCGCTTGTTGATGCGGATTCCGATAAAAACCGCCATCCATTTCGATACAAATTCAGCAAGATTTTGAGTGCCACGGATCGGCCAAAACCCGCCGGTCGAGGACGCTTTCCAATTTCAAAAATTAAGGCATCCAAAAACCACTTGAGTGTCCGGATTTAGGCGAGCAATTTGATGCTATGACTGTCTTATCCAGACTAAAACCCACCCGCCTTCCCTAGGAGCCTGTCCGAGAATGCAGAATCATAAAAATTGAACACAATATACAGTGGTTTATTTGAATAATTTACGCTGTATATTGTGTTAAAAATTTTAATTCACTTGTTCTCGGACAGGCTCCTAGGGAAGCGCTGATTAAATCCCCTTCGCCAGGAGATGAGATAATAGCCCTTATCTGATAGTACCGAGACAAACCGATGAATATCTGCCAGGTATGAGTCACCGACACATAGCCACAATCCGGAACTGACTTTAATTTTGCAGTTGATGTTCACGTAGCTGATGTTGTTCGCGCTCGCGCTCACGCTCTTGTAACTGCCATGATCCGTCTTGTTGATTGCGTTCTTGCTGCATTTCGCGGTTTCTCTCCTGCATTTGTTGTTGCTGGTTTTCCCGGCGCGGGTCTGGATGCGTTTGCCATACGCGGCCTTGATTGCCTCCGCCTTGCCGTCCACCGCCACCCGGTGCCGCCGAAACGGCGCTTAAAAAACCAGTTAGGAAAATTAACAATGCTATTTTGTATGGATGATTTTGGTTCATGGCTTCAACTCCTAAAGCAATTCGGACCGATAGTGCAAGTAAGCTCAAACTATCGGTCGCCTAAGCTATTCTAATTTTATGGTGTTTGGGCAGAAGACGCGGCAACTACATGTTGAGCGCCAGACGCCAGTAATAGGGTATTAAATACCTAACTGTCAGTAGTTGTGTACTCTAGCCTTTCAAAAACTGGGGAACTTTAACTTTTTCAAAAGGTTTACTATTTCACAACAGTAGTAACAGTCGCCTGATCAATATCTGGGTCGACGTCGCTGATGGTCGCATTCCAGGTAATGATACCTTTGGCAGCCGCTTTATAGGGTTCGAAGTTGAAGCTCGTGCTGCCTTTGCTGTTATTGTCATAGACATTCAAGCTGCGGCGATACACTTCCACACCATTCTGTACACCCACCACGGTAGCCAAAGCCTGCCCCAGGACTGCGCCCGGATTCTCGACCGAGAGCTGAATTGCGATGGTTTTGCCGAGCGTGGTTGTTTTAGTCGCCTTTAGCGCGGCGATGTCCAGATCAAGCACCGCGCCTGCGGAAATCGTGGCAGTGGTCGAATTGCTGTTGCTAACGCCTTCGTCATCGACCACCGTCAGGCTTACACTATAAGTGCCCGCCACGCTGTAAGTATGTTGCGCGGTCATACCTGTGTCTGTAGTGCTGTCGCCAAAATCCCAGCTGTAGCTGGCAATCGCGCCGCCATCACTGTCATAGGATCCGCTACCATCGAAAGTAATAGGCACATCCACATAGCCCGAATAAGGTCCGCCTGGGACCGCAACCGGATCGCCATTAGCCGGCGGATCGTAGGGAAGGGGCACGCTGGAAGGTACGCCAATTGACGTGCCAATGGCCACACAATTAGCACCCAAGGTACCATAAAGCGGGTTATTCGCACCCGTCGTCCAACCAGGCTGGGCGCTGGCTTCGATTTCTTGCAGATTGGTTGATCCGGAAGAATCGCTGTCCGAATTCACGCCTTCTATGGAAAGTAGATAGTTCGTTATATCAGCAGGCACGGTGCCATCAAAAGAACGGCAGAGTTCTGCGCCATAGGCGTTAAGATTACTGGTACTGCTGCCGTGACAGACGGCACAATCGGCATCGCCCGTGGATGTCAAAGTGTTTGGATAAAGGCTGTCCCAGTTCTTGCTAAAACTGTTGAGCGCCTGGGCGGTTGGAATGGTCACCAGTAATCCGGTAGTTAATAGCGAAAAGGTCAGTTTTCGCAAAATGGGTAAGTTTTTATACGACATGGTTAGGCTCCTCTTGTTCTTACTTTCCGGCAATTGCCCTTGCAATGTGCTGCGGGAATAGCCGATATGACCGGTAATTTATGGGGCACCTGCCCGGAATAAATTCCGAGCAGGTGCGATAGCGAGGTTACTAATTAGCGGGTGTACCATCTCCACTGCCTTGACCAAATATCCAGGCATCGATAGAGGAAATGAAGTCGTCAATCCACCACACCCTGCGCGCCATGGCATCGGACTCGGTGACAGTACCAGTCGATTCGTCCCATTGTGCCCAGACACCATAGAGAAACTGGCCACCAGGGTTGGCCGTCAGGCTGGCTTCGCTGGCTTGCAAGCCTTGGATACCTTGGTCGAACTGATCGAACTCATTGCAGAAACCAGACCCAACCAGTTCAGCCGGCACTTCGTTGCCATGTGGGTCGGATGGATAGCATACGCTGGTATCGGTCTCTTCCGCCCATACTTGGTAATGATCGCCAAATTTCACTGCTCGGCTGTAAAAGAGGTCATCCGGCTCTGGTTCGCCCTCGGCAGTGGTATCGTTGTCGCCAGTCTCGTAGACAACAAAGTAGCGCGATGGATCTCTTACGTCCTCACCGTAGGGATTAACCGCCGTGCCAAACGGATTAGTCGTGTTGCTAACACCCTGAGGCGAACCGGTAATGGCAAAGCGTGGATCAAGCGTGGTGGTTTTCATCGACTTGATCTGAGTCACGTTGCGAGCCTGTTCGGCAGCCCCCGCCGTATAACTGTTGCACACCTTGGGTTCGGTCGGATCAGCATCCCCAGTGACAAGGCTGCGGAAGCTTTCGCAGGTAACCGTGCCGGTACCGGAGTACTTAGCGTTATCCCAGGTAGTAAAGTTTTTAGGCAACGTCGTCCAGCTGGTAGCGCCGTCAAATGAGCGGCGGATGTAAAGGTCGTAACGGTCGTTACCCACGCGATTTAAGCGCCAGTTGGGTGACCAGGCATATAGCATCATCACAAAGTCGCCATCCAGGAAGCCACGGTGGCCTTTGGCCAGATCCAGTGGGTTGTACCAGGATTGGTCACGCAGAGTGCCGATAGCATTTTTCGAACTGGTGTCAGTTCGCAGGTCGTTGTCGCAGTTGACCAACACGCTGCCTTCTGTGGAGCTCACCGTGGTAAAACTAGCTGGACATTGGTGCCAGGACAGAACCTTGGTGGTATTGCTCTCATTCTGCACGAGACCTTGCAGGATCGGATTGGTGTTGCCAATACCAAAGCTGGTGCCTTGCGTCAAATCGATCGAAGGGCAGGCGACGGTTGTACCCGTTCCGGAATCGGTGCAGGTGTCAGGGATGGTAGCCGACAGGTTGATGGCCGGATCAAGGCAGACGCCCCCAGGGTAGTAGGGGTTTGCAGTTTCCGCCCATTTGCTACAAGCCATGTTGCGGAATGCATAAGGATTACCGTGTTCGCTGAGTAACCAGGCGCCTTTTTTACCAGGAATCACGATGCGACGTGACATCACATCGGCAGGACCGCCCTGGTTCATAATGCCTTGTTTCCAGGTGGGCAGGGCGAGCAGGCCGTTGACTGCCTTGGAGGTGTCCTTATGCACCTTGTAAATATCTTGACCTAGCCAGCTACCACGACGGGCGATTTCGGTATTGTAGATGTTGTAATTGTATCCACCGAAGTCCCATAACTCGCTGGTGTTTTTCACTGGATAAAACTCGCCGGTTTGCCAGTTCACCTCAGGTTGATTGAGCATATGGCCGGCTTGGGTCAGGTTGGCCAATAAGGTGTCCTGGGTCTTGCCGCCGACGGTATCCTTCAGAGACATACCAAAGGTGAAATAGCGGATATTCTTGCCTTCGTCGAAGGTAAAGCAATCCGGATCACTGTTCCCGTCCTGTGTGCAAGGGTTGCCTGTCGCATCGAAGGTAAATGCGCCAAGCCCCTTGTCTTCCTCGGCCACGACGACCGCAAAGGCATTGTCGATCACCGCGTCTTTCACCATGCCGTTAGAATCATAGCCATACAAGCCCAGGCGGGGACGGGTCGAAGCGGTGTTGCCGATCATGGCCAAACCGTTGGCGGTCACACAGACCGGTGTAGGCGTATCATCCTTGCCTGTTGGAATGTCAATGGTATCGGCGCACATATCCTTCATACCATAAGCCAAAGGATTTTTGACATCAGGAAAATTCGCCGAAATAGCTGAACCATTACAGTAAGGCTTAGGATTGGTCGTATTACATTTGGCGTTGTCGGTTAAACGCATCGGCATGGCGAAAGGCACAAAAGGTTTAGGCTTTTGCGTGATGTCGCCGATAGCTGCTGCCTCATAAGCGGCGAAAGTCATGGGCGTTGCACCCGTTGCATCCGTGGGGTTCTGCACCACATCGAAATGTTCCGCGTCGATATAGGAATACCAGACGTCGGTTTGGCTGTTGGCAACCGCGCCGCTCCAGCCTTCCCCAGGACCTTCACCTTGACCTGGACGCAAGCCTTCGGGATCTTCTTGCCAGGTAATGGCGCAACCGGCACCCGCAACGCAAACGGTTTCAATGCGGTTGACATCACGCACGCCGGAAGTCAGCCGTTCGGCTTTGAACCAGCGCATGTAACTTTTCTCGACGACGTCTGTGGTCCGCGGATCGTCACCGTTATTGAGTTCGCCACGCGCGGTCCACAAACAGTTGAATGGCACCACGCCGGCAGGGTGATTCAGCTCGAATTTGTCTTCGGCATAATCGACAGAACCTTGCTGGCCGCCGACCCCGTACATGTCGATTAGGTAAAGGTCATCCTTGGAAGCATTGGCTAGGTCGATACCCAGATGGGTGGCAATGGCCGCGCGGCGGGCAGCTTGTTCAGGCGTTGGTGCCGCCGTATCGAGGGAATAGCTTGGTTGACCGCTTGAACAATAACGGCTGGGCCAAGCCACCAACACTTTGTTACCCATGATGCTGTGAAAGACGTTGACGACGTCGCCGGGATAGGCGCCGGTTTCACCAAAAAGAGGGATGTCGGTGCGGACAACATCAGAAGACACTTCAGAAGAAGATTCGGAAAGATTGGTTTTTTTCCAGGTAACGCCGTCGTCCAGACTCACCGATGCAAAGGCATCACGCTTGCCGTGACCGACGAAACCTAGCCCATCAATAGTTTCCACAGGGCCGTTGATGTAGACATTGACCAAGGGTTTAGCGAGGGTGCGCGTCGTCACCAGTGAACCATCGACATTTTTATATTCGCCTAATGCCGCCGTGCCGTCGGATTTTTGGGCGTTGACATAGAATTTCATCATGCCGGTGAAGGCGTGTTCGGCCTCGTCGACATATCCTTGAACCGAGGGAGTTGCTTCGTGGGACATGCTTTTTCTAACGAGGTCACCATCATCGGCAAGCGCTTGACCGCCCCACAGTGTCAACACACTGGATAGTAGAGCTAGTGAGAGTTGCCGGGGATTTTTTATAATTTTAGTTTTCATGTGATACCTTCCGTAGAGCGAAAAACTGCATTAAATGTATTTACCAAGTTAATACTCAACTCGGCAGCTTCCGCGATGCGGCCTTGTGGTTCGCCATCGCTGCTAGTTTCTTCATTTGCAATACCGCATCATGTAAAACGCTCACCGTTATAAAGCCGCGGTTTATCGGGATTTCGAACGTGCCAGCACGCTATTTCATAAGAAACTAATATGCTTTCTACGCCGATGATGTCCTAAAGGCCATGTCTAAAAATGGGATATTTAGGGGTATGAAATGGGTAGAAAAACTACCCATTCAGAAGCAATTGTCAGAAGGATTAATGCGTATTAGTCAGACAATGATTTGAGATAAACCTGCAAATTGTCGGATTTATTCTCCAAACCCAGTTTCTTGCGGATTTGTTTTCGATGTACGCTAATCGTGCCGGGTGCGATGTTTAAGGTCAATACGATCATTTTTGTAGGCAATCCGTGCCTGATCAAAGTGGCGACCTGGACTTGAGTGGGCGTCATGTGTTTGAGCGCAGACGAAAAGGTTTCGGCGTGTCCATAGGACGCCACAAGATTCATCAGGTTGCTCTCTATAATATCGATCAAGCGGGTGGACTGACGGTGCCCCGTGCTTGCGCCTTTTAATTTTTTCAGGAAAGGTAATACCGTGGCCTCGACTTCATGCAGAAGCGCGTTTTGCGCTTCTTCTTTATCGGATCTCTGCTGTTTCAGCAGAACTTTGAGCGCCGTATTAATCTCGTTGATTTCTCTGGTACTATGCAATAGTGCGTTTTGCGCATCAGACACCTGTGTTTCCAGACGGATACGGTTTTCATTCAACGCGGTTTCAATCTGTTTTTCTGAGGAAATATCTCTGAAAGCCCCTACATAACGGATAGTTTGGGTGTCTGCATCAATTACAGCAGTGACTGTCAACGATAAGGGGAATATTGCGCCGTTTTTATGTTTGTCCCAAATTTCGCCTTGCCAATAGCCTTTCTCTGCCACGGTTGACCACATACGTTGGTAGAACGCCGCATCGTGTTTGCCTGAATGCAAAAACGTCGGCTTTTTGCCAATCGCTTCGCTTGCGCTGTAGCCAGTAATGCGGCTAAAGGCTTTATTCAAACGCAAGATGGTTTTATCGGCGTCAGTCACGATCATACCGTCTTCGTTTTCAAATGCGGCGGCGGCAACGCGTCGGGTTTCTTCCTGGTTAATACGTTCGGTGATGTCAGTCAAACACAGCAGCATGATGGGCGCATCAGCTGATAACACATTCCGGCAATCAAGCGATACTATTAAATTCCTCCCATCGTTGCAGAGCAGAGATAACTCGCAGTGTTGACCGACAGTTTGTTTGCGTGCGTTATTAAAAAACAGGTGCCAGCGGTCAGCCTCTGAAGGACATAAATACTGGGTAAATGGCGTGTCAATCAAGGTTACTCGTGCAATACCGAATAAATCGCTAGCACTGCAATTGGCAGTGAGAATTCGACCGTTTTCGGCGATTGTCAGAAAAGCGACGGGAGCAAGCTCATAGAGCTGTACGTAATTGCGGTAAATACTATCCAAATCCGCATAAGCCCGACACAACGCATGATTCTGCATTTCCAATTCGAGTTTATGCAGTTCAAGCACTTGCAATACATTCTCGGTCTTTAGCGCATTACTCATTCAACATCCTTCTTTGAGAAAAACGCGACGGGTATCCAGCGGTGAATGAGCGCTAAGCTTTCCCATAATCACCGACATCTCAATCCGGCTAACAGCGCCGTTGTAGTAAGCAAAAGTGCATTTCCCAGACTGGCAAATAGGCTGGTCTTTTGGGTATTCGGGTTTTGATTTGGAAAAGAAAATCCAGCAGAGTTAGTCTTTGATAGGCTGTCTTTAAGCAATGACCCGACATTGCAATGTGTTAATTGAGGACAATTAACACAGTTCGATCTTGCCTCGGACAGAAGACCGGTTTGCCCTTCTTTTGCAATGGACTCAAGTAATCGTGTGACAGATGCCAGGTCAGATGTCTGCGGGGTAAAATGAGGGTAGTCTAAAGCGTACAATAATGCGCCTGCCAACTGCGCTTTGAGATCGCAGACGTCACACATCGACACTTCTTTCAAGTATCGTGAAAGCGGGCAGTCCTTGCCGATTGCTGGTTTGCTCATTATTAGTAATCGTTGGCTTACAAAAATAAGCCAATACTAAAATAATGAACTTATAAAACAATCCCAACGATGCAGTAGTTTTCTACCGCGTTTGTGTAAAGTTCGTCAGGCTTGGGCCTCCTATTTGCCAATCAGCAGATCATGATCAATGGCAAATCGCGTCACTTCGGCGGCGCTATGCAGATCAAGTGTTGCCATGAGATTTCGGCGGTGCGTAATGACGGTTGCCTTGGATAAATTGAGGCGGTTGCCGATTTCCGCCGAGGTCATCCCGGCGGCAATCATCCCGACAATCTGCCGTTGCCGCTTGGTCAGGCTATCGGCAAGGTTGGATTTTTCTATTCTGCCTGGCGAAGGCGACAAGCTTTCGCGTATCAGCGATTCGAATCGCTTCAGCAATTCCGAGCCTTCCTCATTCAGGCGTTTGCGCTGGGTAATATCCAAAATCGTGCCGACCATGCGCAGCGGGCTGGTGTCTTTATCCCGACGAATAACCTTGCCTCGGGCTTCGACCCAAACCCAATGACCCGCCTTATGCCGTAAACGGTGTTCGCTTTCGAAGTTGGCCGTTTCACCCTGTAAATGTGCTGCAAGCTTTTGCCTAAAGCCTTCAAGGTCGTGGGGATTGATCAAATTCAGCCAATCCTCTTCGTCGTTGCCCAACTCCTCAGGGGTGTAGCCGAGCAATTCGAACCAGCGATTGCCTGCTATGACCTTGCGCTTAGGAATGTGCCAATCCCACAACACCAATCCCGATCCCTCCAGGGCCAGTTCCAGACGTTCATCGCTCTCACGCAGGTTTAATTCGACTTGCTTGATGTCGGTGATGTCCTGCACTGTTCCGACCGCTTTGACCAATTGCCCGCTATCATCGAATTGCAATTCCGCATGAGCCCGAATCCAGCGAATCTGGCCTTGCACCACAATGCGGTAAGTCAGGTCATAGGGGGCACCTTGTAAAGCAGCTAGCCAAGCCGTTTCTACTTTGTCTTGGTCGTCGGGATGCACTCGCGCGAACCATTCTGCGAAGGTGGTAACGCCGGTATTGTCAAGATCGAACAACCGGGCGGTTTCTTGGGTCATGCTGAACGTTTTAGTGTCACTATTCATCCCAAAACTGCCAATTTTCGCTACCGCCTGGGCACGATGCAGCCTTTCGTCACTTTCCTGCAGGCTTAATTCGACTTGCTTGAGCCGGGTGATGTCGCGACCGACCGATTGAGTTTTCTTGAGGACACCCGCAGCATCGAAAAAACCTCGATTAACGAACTGCATCCAACGGATTTCTCCACTGGCCACAAGTACCCGGTTCTCAATGATCACCACTGGGTTTTCCGGGGACATCTCACGCAGTCTAGCCTCAATCATGGGCAAGTCGTCGGGATAAACGACTGGATGCCAGCGTTGTCCAATCAATTGTTGGGGCGTTTTTCCAAACAATTGACAGTAGACATCATTGACGAACAAGAAAGTACCGTCCGGTAAGAAACGACTAATGACCTCGGTCTGGTCTTCAACGACTGTGCGGAAAGTATTTTCCGCTTCCGGCTGCACCTCTCCCTGAAACTGTACGATAAGCGCTGACACAACTGCGGCAAATAGATCCAGCATTTCTTGCGTCTTTGCATCGGGACAATGCGGCGAACGGTAATGCGTGGAAAGCATGGCGATGACTTGTCCTGCCTGGTTGAGCACCGGTGTTGACTGCACGGCGCGCACACCTGCTTTGAGTTGTATATCTAGGGCCGGAGTGCCGACAAATATTGGGCTTTGTACGACATCTTCGACGATCACACGCTCGCCCAAGGCAATCGACGTGCCGCAATCGCCCTGTCCAGCACTTACCGTATTCCAATAATCGATCCACCAATCAGGAAAGCCCTGATGCACAAATATTCTAAGGTGACCGTTCGAATCAACAATTTGAATGTTGCCAAAATCCGCCTTTGCCAACTCAATAACCAGGTGCAAAGTTTCGCTAAGAATCTCCGAAAGGTTCCGCTTCAGCATTTTTAGCGGCACCGTGCGTTTAGAGGACAAGGTAAATTCATGGTTCAAGATAATCAGTCAATCAGATGAGGAAGATGCTATCAGTTTTCATCATCGCGCCAAAACAAGCTTTTATCCGCTGCGCGTGCAGGCTGGCCAATGTCCGCTTTATAGAAGTCCAGTTTGCAGACTTTAGATTTGATTGTCTGGCCGGTTTGGAGAAACGCGACCGGCAGGAATGGGTCGATTGCGACAATCCGTTACCGGAATTGGCGGCAGACTTTCCATTACCAGACCATCTCTATTCCGGCAGACAAAGCTGCCATGTAGGCTTCAGGCGTGTAAACATTTCCATTCCTTTGAGTTCGAGTTGCAAGATTTGCCAGCGGGCCAGATCAAACGAATCCCGATACAAACACGCAACCCAATCCGCCAGTCGCACGGCGGCATAGGTCTCGGCATCGTAGGTGTCGCAGGTAGAAAGACTGGCGCTGTGTTGGTAGCCGGTGATAACGCTAGCCGCGTCGTAGCCCCAGCGATGCAACGCCAGCGCCGCCAGGCCGGCATGAAAGGTCGTCTCCTCGGGCAGATGCGATTCTGCCGCCGAGGCCACCGCATTGAGCGCCGCCGGCAGCTCGGAAAAATGCATGTCGGCAAATAAGGTTTGCACGTGCGCGGCAAGCTCGGGGGTATTTGCCGTATGCCAGAAATTGAAAACCAGGCTTTGCCGTGGCTGAATAGCCTCTGTGACGCCATGGTATGAATCGGCATGCAGCAAAAAGCCGAAGGCTTTGTTGTATTCCGGATTGACACGAAAAACCGCGTCACTCTCCTGCGAGGCGAATAACTCCAGCACCCCGCCATGCTCGGGTTGCCATTGCTTATTCAGTTGCACAACCAGCCGGGCAATCTCATAACCCACCAGCGGCCGGTCGCTGTGTCTGCCAATCACTTGTCCAGGCAGCATGCGTTGCGCCGTGACTAACAGACGATTCGTCAGCGGCAATCCGGTAATCTCGCGCATTCTAGCCAGCACTTCGGTTTGAAATGCCGCTGGAATGTGCTCGGTTACGTCTCTAAGCGAGCACCGGTAAAACGCCCCATCCCGATGTTGCCACTCGGCATCCAGCAAAAATAAACGCTCAAGCGCCGCGCACTGCGCCTGGGAAAATGCCGAATTGTCGTAAAAAAACGGGAACGGGCTATCGTGGTGGATGGGCTGTGAGAGCAACAGCTAAGCTCCTATTAGAATCAAACTGAGAGGTAGCAATACAACTACAACTGATCATTCCCGCGATTACGCTTCGCTAATTGCGGCTACAAGGGGTGGCTGAGTCGCTAGCTACACTGTGAGCTTTTCACATTATTGCTTCGGATAAACCTGTACCCACTCGATGCGCGGGCCGTTCATTTCCTTGACGACGATTTCAAAGTCGTTAAAGGCGATGCGTTCGCCGGCATCGGGGATGTCGCGCAATTGCGCAAGGATCATGCCGCCCACCGAGTCGACATCGTCCAGATCCAGCTCTTCGTTTTCCACGTCGATGCCCAGAATCCGTTCCAGCGAGAAAATCGGCAAGCTGCCTTTACCCAGCAAGCTGCCGTCGTCCTGACGGGTCCAGTCGCTTTCGGTTTTCCGAAATTCGTCGCGAATTTCACCGACCATGGCCGACAGCAAATTGTCCAAGGTGATAAAGCCGTGTGGCTTGTGGCCTTTCTGACCGATGACGGCAAAGTGCGGTGAGCCTTGGGTAAAGCGGCGGAATAATTCCAGCGCCGGCATATGCGCGGAGATGTGTTGAATCGGCCGTAAATAGGGTTCCAAATCGTCGATTTGCTGGCCGTGTTGTTGCGCCAAAAATAAGTCCTTCAAATGAATCACGCCCAAGACGTCGATGCCGTTGCCATCGAAATACGGGTAGCGGCTGAAGCAACTGTTGTAAACCGTATCCAACATTTCTTGCTGAGATTGCCCTTGATACAGCGCGGTGATTTCGTGGATAGGCCGCATTAAATCCGACACTTCCAGCTTGCCGAAATCCAGAGCCTTGGCCAGCACATTGCATTCGTCGCTGGTCAGGTTTTCACCGGCCCGGCTGGAGCGCAAAATCAGTTTCAATTCGTCGTTGGAATAGTGGCTGTCTTGATTGTGGCTGTTGCTCAAGCCGGCTATGCGCAACACCAGATTGGCGCTGCCGTTCAACAACCAAATCGCCGGATACATCAACCAATACATCGCATACAGCGGTCCGGCGCTCCATAAACCTATGCCTTCCGGATTGCGGATCGCCAGCGATTTGGGCGCTTGTTCGCCCACCACGATATGCAGAAAGGAGATGGTGCAAAACGCAAAGCCAAACGAGATATTGTGGATGATTTCCGGAGAGGTGATGTCGGCTTTGGCAAACAGCGGGACTAACAGGTCGGCGAAAGCCGGTTCGCCGATCCAGCCCAAACCCAGGGAGGCGAGGGTAATGCCGAGCTGGCAAGCGGATAAGTAGGCATCGAGCTGTCTGTGTACTTTGGCAAGTATCCTGCCTCGCCAACCTTCGGTTTGTTCAATGGCTTTAATCCGGGTTTGCCGCAATTTAACTAAACTGAACTCGACTGCGACAAAGAAGCCGTTGAGACATACCAGCAGCAAGGCGCAGGCGACCAGGACAAGATTACTCATAGATAAAGCATTGATTACAGCGGAAGCAGCATTATACCGGTAATCCGGGTCTTTGCTTGTTACGTGATGTTGCTAAACTCAGACCGCGCTTATTCGGGCGGGCCGAGAAGGTGTTCAACATTGGCGGCCATATGCGTTGGATATAGCGCCGGGCCGAATTGGGTAAAGATTGCCACATCCGCCGCATCGTGGCCGTAAGCGACGATGACCCGGCCGCCGCAAGGCTCGGCTTGGGTGGGATCGAAGGTGTACCAGCGCCCATCCACATAAGCCTCGAACCAGGCGTGAAAATCCATGGGCTGCAAACCGTATAAATAACCGACCACCATTCGCGCCGGAATGCATAAAGCCCGGCACAGGGCGATGCCCAAATGCGCCAGTTCGCGGCACACGCCTTCGCCGGCCAGATTGGTTTCAACCGCCGAGAGCTGGAAATGCGGCGAATCCGGATTGAAGCGGATATTCTCGCGCAGCCAGCGGTGCACGGTGGCGACTTGGTCATAGCCCGGGATGGCGTCGGCGACGATGTCCTGGGCCAGGTCGATAAACCGGTCGGATTCGCAATAGCGGGTGGGTGTCAAATAGGTCAGCACACTATCCGGTAAATGTTGCACTTCGGTAAACGGTGCGCCGGGGCAGACGTCGATATGTTCATGGGTGTGAATATCGGCGCTGGTGCGCACGGCAAACTCGCCGGGTGGGGCAATCAGGCGCTGGCAGAGATTCCCGTAGTAGTCGGTAAACTCGAAGACCGGCACCGTCGGTGTCAAGGTATACGACTCCCGCGCCACCCATTGATTTGCGCCGCTACGCGGCCGCAGCATCAAAATAAAAGGGGTGTCGATGCTGACATCGAAGGTTATTTCGCAACTCGTGCGCAGCCACATATGAGGGTCCTGGTGTTGATTATCGAAAAATCAGCGTTGATGGCAAGCGCAGCCCGTTAGATGCCGATACCAGCCGCTTGAGCCACTTGGTCTTGCAGGTTAAATCTTGGCGTTGCCTGAGCGGAGAGGCCAGAACGGGATCGACAGCACCAGTATACACAGCAACCACGCGACGAGTTGCTGATTGTAAAACGTATACCCCAGCGCGACCGGCAAACCTTCACTAAAGCTGGGATGCGCTTGGATGAAATCGTAGGCCGCCATGAACTCGTGGGTCTCGCCTATCACCACAGCGAATGTGCCGGCGCTTAAAAAATAGGCCAGCAAGCGGTCGCGTGGCGTTTGCGAATCCCCGCCGGATAGGCTGTCAAAGCGCAGCATCTGCCGGTAAAAGCGCCGCTGGGCCAGGCATAGGCACACGATCAAACCGCAGACGCCGAGGGCCGGAATCGCGAATTGTTCGACGGGAAAGCTTAGATACCGACCGTTGAACGCCAGGCTGTAAGTTTTGTACAGCGCTAAAATCCCGAAAAATAGATAGGTATTTCTCAAACGATGGGCCAGGGTCGGCGCTACGGATTGCTCGGCTAAAATCGCATAACTGCGTTGCAGCAGCAAAGCGCTCAACACGCCGTTGGCGGCGATAATCAAGAGGGCGTAAGCCTGTTGCCAGAGGCTATAGCTGGTAAACCACGCAAAACTTGCCAGCGTGACCAGACAAACGCTAAATACTTGGGTCAGCGTCAAAAACACAATCTGGCGCGGCCAAGGCAAATGGGCCAATTTTTTAAAGTAGGCCGCAACCATTACCAGCCACAAACCCGTCGCCCAGGCAAAATGCGCTAGCCAGTCCGGATTTTCGTAAACCGGGCCGGTCAGCGGAAATACCGGTTCGCGGTTGATAGTCAGCAATCCCCAATTGGCGCCGACCACGCCTTCGTTATGGCTTTTCCAAGGTTGGTTAAAGGCTTCGACGATGTTGTAATCCAAACCGTGCCGGTTTACTACGTCAATCAGGCTGCGGATGAAGCGGGTTTCGTTGACCACGCTGGGCACCGCTCGGCCGCGCTGGCGGCCGGCGGCCGGCCAGCCGGATTCGCCGATTAGAATCGGCTTGTTCAGGCCCATGCTGTGGGCTTTGGCTTCGATTTGTTGGACGATCTTCTCCACATGTCCGGCCGCCTCCTCAATCGCCACCGGCTCGTCTTCCCAATAGGGCAGAATGTGTACGGTAATAAAGTCGACTTCCTGCATCAGTTGCGGATATTTCAAGTAGATAGACCAGACATCGGCATACGACACCGGCTGTTTCACCGCCTGTTTAACCTGGCGGATATAGCCGATCAGCGTGTCTACATCCATGTCTTTCCGTAGCAGCACTTCGTTACCGACCAGCACTCGTTTGATCACGTCCGGATGGGCGTTGACCGCTTCGATCAGCGCGGTGATTTCCTTTTTATTGCTGGCATGCCCATCTCCCAGCCAGCCGCCTTGGATCATTTCCACCCCGTGTTTGCGCGCAAATTCGGGCGTCGGCTGCATACCGCCGAGGATGGAGTAAGTACGGATGGTATGGGTTTTATCGGCAATCAAGCCCAGGTCGGCGTCGATATGCTCGGGCAACGGAAACTTTTCTTCAATTGGGCTAAACCCCTCGCGATAAGGCGCAAACGACAAACTGCGCAATTTACCCGAAGGCACATCGACACCGGCGTCCTGGGGGCGATTCAGGCTCCAGGCGATAGCGCCGTGAACGGCAAGGATGAACATGAGGCAGAAAAACAGATGGGTGGTGCGCATGACTGGGGGATGGTTAAGCTGAGTGAATAAATATGTGGGATTGCCGGGATTATACAGTCTTGGCGCGCGCTAAAAATCAAAGTCGGTGAGTCTGGCGGCGATTCTCGATAAAACTATGTTATCTGCCGGTTATGCCGCAGGTTATTTGCCGCATTCGCGGGCGGCCTGCCACTAAGGAGCAAAGCAGGGCAGGACGCCGGGCGGGGCTTGCCGGCAATATTCGCCTTTGGTTCGATAATTGCAAACGCTCTGACGCAGCTATGTGGTAAGGCTTTGGCGGGGTGCCGGCCGGCTGCTGTTTTTGATTGAAGCTTTGGATATTTCCGATACGCATGAGTGCACAGCCAATGACCGATATTTCCGCGTTCTGGACCGAGTCCTTGGCCGATGAGTTATTGCGCTTTTTAACCGGGCGCTTGAAATGCCCGGACATTGCCGCCGAATTAACCCATGACACCTACCTGGGACTGCGGCAAATAGCCGAGAAAACGCCGCCGGATAATGCACGGGCCATGGCGTTTCGGATTGCGATTAATCTGACCATCGATCATCAGCGCAAGACCATGGTCAGGGACCGTTACGGTGCCGACGAAGATATTGATGCGCTGGTTGATACCCTTCCCGGTAACGCCGCGCCGCCGGAACAGGTGTTGATCGGCCAACAACGTCTGGCCGCGTTGCAGCATGCGCTGGGCGAGTTGCCGCAAGCCTGCCGCACAGTGTTTTTACTGCATGGGGTCGATGGCCTGACCTATACCCAAATCGCCGAACGTTTGGGGATTTCCAAGTCCCTGGTCAATAAGCTGCTGGCCCAAGCCATGGCGCATTGCGCCCGGCAACTGGCCGATTAAACAGCAAGCCCGCATTATTTTTCCGCAACCCACTTCATCCCGATGCCGTTGACTGCCGCCGCTTGCCTTACTTGGTATGATCGCTTTCGCGCCTCGCACGTCTTTATCAATAACAGCCTTGCATAATGGGAGATTGCATGCCAGCGCCGTCCGACAAATCCGCTCACACCAGTCTGCAAGATCAGGCCATCGCCTGGTTGATTTGTCTGCGCGACGACAGATTGGACGATGCGGAACTCGAAGCCTTCGCCGATTGGTTGAGCCGCGACCCATTGCATGCCCAGGCATTTACCGAGGCTGAGGCTTTGTTCAGCGATATGGTGCTGGCAGGCAGTTTGTCCAGTGCGAGCGAATCGCTGCAACCCGCGTCTCGACACGCTGCGGAAAAAAATGCTGCCGCTGACCAGATTATTGACCCAGCCCTATTTATCAGAGGTATTCCGTGTGAGCCGAGCTCTTCGACGTTCAGGCAGATGCCCCCTCCGACAGGCTCAGGGCGAATGGTAATCAAGAGCCAGGCCGATAAACCAGCCAGCCGCCGGCCGTTGGCCAGGCCGCGCCGGCCCTGGTTTGCGGCCGGGCTGGCCGTCGCGGCGATGTGGCTGTTGGCGATTAGTCTGATCATGCCGCAACAAGCGCGCTTATTTAGCGATTATTTCAGTGACTACCGCACGCAAACCGGTGAAATTCGCGAGATTCAACTCAGCGACGGCAGCCGTTTGCTGCTGAACACCAATAGCGCGGTTTCGGTAGCGTTCACCGCCGCGGCCAGACGTATCATCTTGCACCACGGCCAGGTGCAATTTACGGTGGCAAAGGATAGCCGGCGGCCTTTCGACGTAGTGGCCGACGATTTGACGGTCCGCGCCTTGGGCACGGTGTTTGAGGTGTATAAAACCGCGACCGGGCCTACCGAGGTGAGCGTCCAGGAGCATGCCGTAGCGGTCAGTATGGCGGGTCAGGACAGTGACGTTACCGTCGCCCAGGGGCAGGGCTTGGTCTATCAACCCGGACTGCCGCTGCCGCATCCGCGGGCCGTGGGCGCGGAACAGTCCGCTTGGCGGCAGCATCGCCTGGTGATCAACGATAGACCTTTAGCTGACTTGATCAGCGAGTTGGAGCGCTATCGATTGGGACGGATATTTTTGGCGGATGCCGCACTTAAAAATCTGCGGGTAACCGGGGTGTTTTCTCTGGATGCGCCCGATGAGGCACTGTCCTCGGTGCGCAAAGCGCTTGCTTTGCAAGAAACCCGTATCGGTCCCTGGGTGTTACTGCATCGCTGATTTTTTGGGTGCTGTAAGCCACTCCGGGCAGCGCGCGCATGTCAAAAACGGTTTGGCGCATATGGGTCGAAAAATCCAGCCCACCGGCTCAAGCCTTCAACGGCTGTTCCCCATTTACCCGCATTCAAGCAAAAGTCGTCCTTCCGCCGGAAACTTCCTCAGGCGCGCAGCGCTGCGATTTTTTCAACGCAGTTTTGCCGGAATGGAGACGATTTTTTGCCAATCAGGAAATTTTTGTGATCGATTTTTGTGCTGAAACGACTTCTATGTTGAGAAACATTATTTTTCGGACAGGACGGATCTTGAAAGCACGGATTAACGATTTTCGCTACCCGCTGGCAGTGGGTGTATGGCATCGGCCAGCCGTATATCTGTGCTATGCGCTGAAAGGCAACCGTGTCGGTGTCGATACCTGGGTGTTGATCGGGCTGGTGGCGGCCGGCGGACAATTGAGCAGCAGCCAGGCGGTCGCTGTGGAAGTGGTTCGCCACTTCAATATCGGCGGCCAGTCCTTGAATAACGCGCTGATTCAATTTGCCGCGCAAGCCGAGTTGGAATTGATTTTTTCAGCAGATATGTTGCGTGAGCTCGCCAGTCCCGAACTGCGCGGCGACATGTCGGCAGAGCAGGCGTTGACACACTTGCTGCATGGTAGCGGTTTTACCTACCGTTTTATCGATACCGACACGGTGACTTTGGAACGCAGTCCGGCGGCAACAGAGCTGTCTAGCCTGCCGCCCCCCGTTACCTTGGATGCCATGACTGTCGTGGGCTCGAAAACAGCGGAGGCCGGTGCGGAAATCGCCACCGAGCCGATGCTTGACGAGGCGCGGACCTATGCCGTCAGGCATATTGCCAGCGCTACCGGAACCGACACGCCAATCAAGCAAATCCCGCAGTCCGTGCACGCGCTTAACCGCCCCTTGTTAGACGACCAGCAAACGATCAACCTCAGCGAATCCTTAGTCAATGTCAGCGGCATAGTGGCGCGCAATACGCTCTATAGTCCGGTTATCGAAGGCACATTGATTCGCGGCTTTCGTTCCGAACAACTGCTGGACGGCTTTACCCAGTACTACAACCCCGGTGACCGGGAAAGCACTATTAATATCGAAAGAATCGAAGTGCTGAAGGGTTCAAACGCCTTGCTTTACAGCGGCGGTTCGGGCTCGCCGGTGGGTGGGGTGGTGAATCTGCTTGCCAAATTGCCGCAGGCCAAAGCCTTCGGCGAAGCGGGTTTTAGAATCGGCAGTCACAGCTTTTATCAGCCGTTTTTCGATGTCAATCAACCGCTAAACGCCAATATTTTGTTGCGCATGACGGGCGAATATACCAACGCCAGAGATAACATCGACATAATCGAAACGCAGCGTTTTAACCTTAACCCGGCCCTGACGCTGACCGATAACGAGCAAACCCGTTTGACGATCCAAGCCAAACTGTCGCGTTGGCAGCAACCGGAGTACCAGGGCTTGCCCGCCACCGGCAGCATTGCCGGCGATTTTGCTACCCGGCCCGATCTGTTCCCGGGGCCGGCCAATCTGCCCGATAGCCATTCGGATGCCGATGCGGTATGGGCTACGCTGGACCGGCAGCTCACCGGGAGCTGGCGCTTAAACCTGAAGGCGCGCTATGCGCAGGCTAAATTCGACGAGAAAATTCAGACCCTGTTCGGCAGCGATGGCCTGGTCGCGGATCGGCCCTTGCTGCCGGCATCGCACTGGGCATTAGTGAACGCCGAATTGTTTCAACAACAGCATGAACGCAGCGTATTGGGCAATTTGCAGGGCAAATTTAAGCTGGGTCCCAGCGAAAATAATTTGTTACTGGGCGCGGATTACAGCCGTTTGCAAGATGCCGGCTTTATCGAGGGCGATTTCGGCGCCTTAGGATTCGGCGTAGGTACGGTCGATCTGCGGGCACCGCTATTTGACTCCCCTTATGCCGTACCCGGTCCGGGCCGGGAAAATCAGTTCATCGAAAACCTCACTTACGGCGCTTACCTGCAGTGGCAAAGCACGCTGTACCGGCGTTTGCATTGGCTGTCCGGTCTTAGGCTGGGCAAGGTGGGTATCGATTTTAATAACGCGCAAACTGGAGTAAATGTCACAACGGATACGCTGAAATGGTTGCCGCGCCTCGGCGGCGTGATCGACCTAAACGACGAGGTTTCCTGGTTTATTTCCCATAGCGAAGGCATGCGCGGCCAACCGTTTGTCAATTTCGTCGATACGCCGGCGCCGGAATTGTCGAATCATCTGGAAACCGGTCTGAAATTCAATTTTGCGAATGAATTCAGCGGCCAACTGGCGCTCTACCAAATCGAGCGCAGCCAGGTCGCGGTCACCGACAGCAGCGATTTCCTGCGGCGTTCGGTCGCCGCAGGGCAACAACGCTCGCGCGGTATCGAAATGGATTTGCTCTGGCAACCGGTCGAGGGCTTCAGCGTGCTGGCGAACTATGCGCATACCGACGCCCGCTTCATGGACGACAAAGCCGGGGTGGCTGCCGGCAATCGCTTGGCTCAAGTCCCGGAAGATGCCGGGCGGCTCTGGGCGCATTACCGTTTTCAGCAGAATGAGTTGCAAGGTTTTAGCTTGGGTTTCGGCGTGTACGCCCGCGCCGGCGCTTATTTATCCAATAACAATCGCTTTAAAACCGCCGGCTACCACAGCTTCGACGCGGCGTTGGCTTACGAAACCGGGCGTTTCAAATGGGCGGCCACGGTCAAGAATCTCAGCGATGAGGATTATTTTCAGCCCTACGGCTATTTCGAGGGTCGGGTAGCACCGGCAGCCGGTCGCGCCGGGTTTCTAAGTTTTTCAATCAAGTACTGATGCCGTCGTTAACTATTTGCCACAGGAGTTTTTCAGGAGCACCTCACTCAGGGATTTAGAGTGATGTCGTAAGGATCGCGACAAACATGCCACATCCGCCGCGAGACGGAGCCGGAAAGCCACGGGTCTTGGAGATTAAGACAGCCGGGTTACCTGCCAGTTTAAGACCCGAAATTCGGGTTGGCGATTTGCAGATTAACTTTAACCGTAATTTATTAAGGAATAAAAAATGACAATCTTGCACTACAACCGCACTCAATGGGCAAGCGCCGGCCTGCTCGCCTTCAGCGCATTGACCGCCGTTTTGGCGCCTGCTACAGCCAGCGCTGCACAAGTCAGCGGCGATGCCACCATTACCATCAACAATGCCGCTTTTGCGGCGGCATCGGTCAATGTTGGCAGTGGCTATCCGAATGGCTGGATTGTCGCGAAACATTGGGGTGCCAGCGACAATTTGCTGGGTATCACCGGCGCAACCACCGGCGGAACGACGCTATCGGCAACCGCCAGCACAGCGATGTCGTTTGCGGTTAACGCCAACACCACGACCAACAGCTATCCGGCTGCCGGCCCCTATGGCCGTACCGAACAAGCCACGACGATGGACGCCGGCAATACCTCGGTCGGTCAAATCGGTCTGAGCGGCGCCTGGTTGTTGACCAGCCAAGGCGGCAGCGGCATTTTGACGCCCTACGACTTTAGCCTGGTAAAAACCGGAAGCACCTGGAATATCAAAACCTACGATACCGGTTTTGGGTACCAAAATTTCTTGAAGCTGACCAACGTCTCCGAGTCGCTAAGCAGCAATGGCGAATTACTACTGAGCGGCGATTTGCAATGGACCGGATTGTGGGCCGGTTTGGTTGGAGCCAATACCAATGCCGTGGTCGGTACTTTTAGCCTGGCGCCCAGCACGGCGCCATCGGCGGTACCGGTACCGGCGGCGGTCTGGATGTTCGGCAGCGGGCTGCTGGGCTTGCTGGGTAAAAGTCGTAGAAAAGCCTCGGTCGCGGCCTAACTCGCAAATTGGGCTTGGGGCGGTCGCCAAGATTCGCTTCGGGCCCGGACTTTCGGCAATAAATCCCTCTTCGTGCCCGCATGCCGTCGACTACGGCCGCTTGTGTATTTAGGCAGGGAGAGGGCTTATTCTGACCATCCGCTGATAGGGATTTTATGAAGATCAACAAAAACTGTGGCTATCCCGCTTTGGTGGTACGGGCGATGCTAGCCATCGGTATGGGAATGGCCTCGGCAAGCGCCGACGCCGCGACATTGAATGCGCCATCCGGCGGTACGTTTACGATGAACCTGGACCGGAATGCGCTGGCACCTTATGCCGGGGGCTATTACTTGTCGACGTTTTGGAGTACGGCAACGTCCAATGCTGATAATCCGGCCAATACCGGCGACCATTTGCTTAGCCAACTCAATACCACCGAGATTTCCGGACTCAATCAGGTGTTCGAGTTGACGGCTATCGGTAGCGATCCCAGTCCGCAAGCCAGCCAGCGTTACGTCAAAGCCACATCAGCCGATTTTGCCATCGATACCGGCACGCTGGCCGGCGTGGCCGGGGCACAAGTGGGCATGACCGGCGTGCAGGGTTTTTATGCGCCGAACTGGCCGCCGACTGGAGCCGGCTTGGTCAACGGCGATTTTTCGCTGTTTTACGATGCCAACCGGCAAACTTTGGGCCGCACCGGTTGGTACCTGGCCAATAACATTTATTTCACGATGGCGGTGTACGACTTAAACAACCTGAGCCTGAGCTTTAGCAACCCCGGAAACTGGCAGTTGAGTGGCGATTTACTGATGTCGCCGGAAAACGCCGGCATGTTGCAAGGCGCGCAACTGGTCGATGTCGGCAGTTTCTGTTTGGGCACGGGTGCCTATGCCGGTTGCGGACAGGTATCGGCGGTGCCGCTACCCGCTGCGGTCTGGTTATTCGCTAGCGGCTTTTTGGGCTTTATCGGCATAGGCCGTAGGCCATATCTTTCAAGGAGTGTGACATTATGAAAATCAATAATCATCGATCATCCACCTGGCTATTAGCCGTTTTCGGTGTATTGTCGATCAGCCAAGCCCACGCCGCGACAGTCAGCGGCGGTGCGCTGGTCCTTAACCTAAACCGCGATGTGCTAATCGCCAGCCTTGATGTGAACGATTATCCGGACACGCCCACCGCGGACTTTCCGATTTGCTGCCGGCCTTCTATTTATCTGGAAGAGTTTTACGACGCTTCGGCGGCATCAAAAACCTTTGTTGAGCTGCGGGACGGCAATACGCCGGATTTGTACGATACGGTGGCCGATGAAATTCCGGCAACCGGGTTGCAATTTAGTGTCAACGGGGTGAGTCCGATAGTCAATCCGGGCGGGCGGCAGAACAGAAATACCACTTTCGCGTTCGAGCCCGGCAATTTGTTCAGCACTGCCAGCGGTAGTATCGGTCTGGGCGGTGTCATGCGTTTTAGAGTGGACGTCGATCCACCGACCAATCGAGTGTTGTTGGGCGATATGACCTTGGAATACGATCCTACACTTGAAGCGGCAACGCCCGGGCGTTCCGGCTGGGTGATTACCAATCACATCGGTTTCGATGCGGGCGGTTTTGAGTTGTTTGATGTCACCACCGCAATAGTCGGGAATACGTTAAGCCTTAACGGCAATCTTGGGTTAGGGTGGGGCTTCGATCATCTGGGCGCTCGCGACGCTCGCTTGCGCGATACGCGCATTGGTACTTTCAGCTTGCAAACCACCGTGGTGTCGGGAGAAACGCCGGCGGCGGTGCCTTTGCCGACGGCGGTATGGCTGTTTGCCAGTGGCTTGGCGGGATTGGTTATGAATGGTCGTTCTAAAAGAGAGATCGTGTGATGAAACGGGATGAAGTTGCAGGATTGACTCGGCCGCTAACTGCCCCTGGCGAATGGCGTACACCCCTTTTCCGTAACGTTAGGCTGGTAAAAATCGCGGCAGGCTTAGGCATCGTTTTGACATTGACGACAGCCGCGCAGGCAGGGCCTTCCCCGGTAATAAGCTTTGGACAGTACCGTAGCCATCAAGTCAATGTCGATGCGGAGGGGCAAAACATCGCCGGCGACAAAGGCAACGAGCCGACGCTGGCCTTGAATCCGCTAAATCCCGCCAATATTGTCGTGGGCTGGCGTAAGTTCGATTCACCGCCCACTGCCGTCAAACACGGCGGCTATGCCTATAGCTTTGACGGCGGCGCGAGTTGGACTACCGGCATGCTGCCGGCCTTGCCGCTGCAAACTCGCACCGATCCGGTGTTGGAGGTCGATGCCTTGGGCAATTTCTATTACCAGTCTTTGGCGGTATCGGATAGCACTTCGGTGTTTAAATCCGGCGACGGCGGCGTGACTTGGTCGGAGCCCGTGTATCAGTTTAAAGGCGACAAGAACTGGCTGGCCATCGATAAAACCGGCGGTCCCAGCGACGGGTATATGTACAGCACCTGGCGGCGGCCGGCCGACAGTAACCCCGATCCAAATTATGTCCCCAAATATTTCATCCGATCCACGGACGGCGGTGTCAGCTATCAAGAACCGGATGCGGCATTGCCGGTGGCAAACTTTGGCTTTGGCCGGCTGACCATCGGCGCGGAAGGCGAGGTTTATCTATTCGGCGTCGATGAAACGATTTTGTCCGTCAGTGCCTTGGGCATAGTGCGTAGCGGGCACTATTTCCTGAAATCGGTTGATGCCAAAGATCCCGCCGCTTCACCCACCTTTACCGCGCAAAAGGTTGATATGGGCGGCAACAGCATGATGTTCCTGTCGCCGAGCTTGCAGTTGCCCAATCCCTTGGGTGGCGACGGCGATGTGCAAATTGCCGCCGATCAATCGGCCGGGCCGTTGCGCGGCAATATTTACCTGCTGGCGCATGTCTCCCCCTATGCCTGGCAAACCGGCGGCGATCCGCAGGATATTCATTTCGTGCGCAGCAGCGACGGCGGCGTTACCTGGTCGGCGCCGGTGCGGGTGAATGACGATCCACCCGCCGCCAACGCTTACCAATGGTTCCCGATGCTGGGCGTGGCGGCCAACTCCCGCCTCGACGCGGTGTGGTACGACACCCGCAACGGCAGCGGCAGCGCGCCGTATCGCTATTCGCAGCTTTACTACGCCTACTCCTGGGACGGCGGCGTAACCTGGAGCAAAAATCAGGCGGTCACGCCGGTGTTCAATACGCATCTGCCGTATAACATCGTGAACGGCGAAGAGCGGCAAGGCGACAAAATGGGCGATTACACCCAGTTAGTCTCCGACGCCAACGGCGCGCACATTGCTTACACCGCCACCTACCACGGCGAGCAGGATGTGTATTACCTGAACGTGTTTCCGGACTGTAACAACAACGGCAAATCGGATGTGCTGGATATTCAAAACCGGGTCAGCGGCGATACCAATTTGAATCATCTACCGGATAGCTGCGAGAACATCGCGGTAAAAGGCGATCTGGACGGCGACCGCGATGTCGATCAACTGGATTTGAACGTGGTCATTGCGGCACGCAACCAACCGGCTACCGGAATAGCCGATCCCCGTGATCTGGATAAAAACGGTGTGATCAATGTGTTGGATGTGCGCAAGCTGACTTTGCTGTGTACGCGCTCGCGCTGTGCGATTTAAACGAGCTTGATTCAAGCGGCTGGTAGTCAGATTTCTCCAATCTGACGCACGCACCGAAATTACTCCGTCATTCCCGCGCACGCGGGAATCCAGGGTGCCGAATATAGGACTAACAACGATGATGAAACAACTAAAAGCCGGCCTGGTCGGTATAGCATTATTCGCCGCCAGCGGTGTGGCCGATGCGGCCATTGATTTACATTTCACGCCCCGTAGCCAAACCGTCGAAGCCATTGAAATCGGTTTGAACATTTCCGGTTTGGGCGGCGCTGCGTTAGCAACGTATGACTTTAATATTCAGTTTGACCCAACACGTTTGGCCTTCGCCGGCGCGGTTTTCGGCGATCCGGTGTTGGGTGACGAACTGGATGTGTTTGACTTGGGTGGCAACAGTACCGCCGCCGATTTGCTCGCTTCCGGTGTGTTGAATCTGTTCGAGTCGTCCTTGGACGACGCGGCCGATTTACAAGCCCTGCAAGCCGACAGCTTTACGTTGGCGATCATCCGTTTCAATGTGCTGAGCAGCGGTAGCAGTCAGCTTGATTTACTGATTAACGGTCTGGCGGATGCCGGGGGTGACGGCTTGTCGGCAAACACAGCGCCGCTCACCATCAACCCGGTCGCCGCTGTGCCGTTACCGGGGATGGTTTGGCCGATGATCGGTGGGGTTTGGGTGGTGCTTAGGCGGCGTAGGAGTTAGTCAAAGTAGCCTGGATGAAGCGGAGCGTAATCCAGGCGCTCTTTGGAAATACTCCAGTTTTCGTTGCACTTCATTCTGACTTATTGCTAAGCACGTGTTTGGGTGATATACGGAACTTTGAATTACTTGTTAAGCATCACAATGTCCGACGCTCCCAAATACATCGTTCGCAGGCTCGAGCTCTCAGATGCCGGGGCCTTCTATTCAGCCGTCCGCGAGTCTATTGATGAACTCGTTTACTGGATGCCATGGTGCTCTAAGGACTATACACCGCTGGATGCGGAAAACTGGATCAAGACTACCATGCAACTCTGGGAAGCAGATGCCGAGTATCCTTTGGGCATCTTCGATGCTGTCTCAGGCGCAGTGATTGGCGGGACAGGCGTCAACCACATCAACCGAGCCTACCGGATTGGCAATATCGGTTACTGGGTGAGCTCGCGGCATACTGGTCAGGGAGTCGCTAGGTTCGCAGCACACCATTCGGCACTACTTGGATTCAGTCAACTGGGCCTGACCCGCCTTGAAATTGTCGTGCTTACTCACAACAAAGCAAGCCAACGGGTGGCTGAGTCGCTCGGTGCCAAACTGGAATGCGAAGCGAGGAACCGTCTCTACTTTCAAGGCAAGCCGCACAATGCCTTGGTTTATTCGCTCGTACCCGGTGACTTGCGGTGATGCCTAAGCCCTGCCCCGGCGGGCGGCTTAGCTCGAAGATTGGATTCTAGAGTGATGTTCAGAAACGTTTTGATCATCGCTGCCGCGGCAGCTACTGCACTAGCCGCTTATTCCCTGTATGTGATGCAATCGGCGAAATCGAGCGCCGAGGAGACGGCATCAACATTTCCTTACTGCATTCAGATCGCTACTGGCGGCTCAGAGTACAAAAGTATCAGAGGCTTGATCGAACTGGCCGGTCTCTACATGAGAAGCAACGGAACTATAAACCACGCCGTGCTGGTCATCGGCAACCCAGATCAGCCCGTTCTTTATCATTGGTCGTATATGGAGAACCAATTTATAGAAGGCGTTTTCGGCGAGCCGCCGATTTACTGTGAGCCGGCCAGACACTTTTTGAGCAAAGTGGGCCTGTATGGAGCACCAGGAGCGCCAGGATCGAATTTTCGATTTCGCGGGTATCAGTTTTCGATTCCAAGCGAGTATGCGCCACTGGTTAGTTTCACATCTCCTACGCACATCGCTATCGCGGCGCTTTCGCCAACGTTTGCCCCGCAAAAGTCATATCAATGCGGGGAGGCGCCGTGCAACTATGTTGGTATAACCATTGGCTTCGACAGCAAGTTGGATGGCTGGCTCGACAAGGCTTCGAGGGTGAACCAAATCGAAGCCCTCGGACAACACAAGGGGTTAATCAAAGAGCGGATCTTGTCTCGATCATCGCACTCGCCGCGAATTCAGTACTACCGTCTAGGCCCGGACGGAAGAGTGAACACGCTCGTGCATTGCTTTGAGGGAAGCGAGCTTCAATGCACGCATTTGTTCACAGATGGCGAGTTCTCCTACTATTTTCACCATATGTCTGCGGATCCAGATAGTTGGTCAGACTTGCAGCAAAGTCTAATCACAACAGTATCCAAATTTATCGTCGGTAGACCGGCCCAACGAGCCGTTCGAGCCGATCACCGCGAAAACGCGGCTCCGGGTTAAATGGGGCCTCGTAGGTCAGGGTGCGCGTTAGCGTTCCTTGACATACACCGAAGCGAGTATTGAATGTCACATAACCGCTTCCGCGGCAATATGACCTACGGCTACAATTCGCACGAAACGCGAAAGCCGCATTCCATGTTGGTATCAAGCGCGACATTTTGTTCCGGGAGGTTCAAATCGGTTTCAGATGGTTGTTGCACCTGGCAGGTGCCATTCTCGCAGTCGCTTTGGGAGTCGGCTTGTGGAAGCAGTGGACATTAATCTGCAACGAAGCGTGTGCGCCGGGGCGGGCGTTAATGATGATTTTGCTGAGCTTCATACTGCCGGCTTCTGCATATTGCACGCTGTTGCTATGGACGGCTGCACGTCCTAGGCCCGTTGCCCGAGTTATCTCCGCTGCTTTGACTTTAGCTAGTCTTGTGGCGGCGATTTGGCTAAGTTTTTTTGCGTGAGGTGGTGTGGTTTGGGTTTATTTGCGTTCGCCGATTTTTGGCAGCCTATCCGCCAAGCCCATCGCATGCCGCGTCAGTAGTTTTTTCGCAAACGGCAGGTGGTCCAGCATGGTCAATCCGGCGTTGCGGACGGCGGCCAGCGGCAGGTTGTCGTTGGAGAACAGTTTCACCAAGCTATTGGTAAAACCGATGGTTTTACCGTGGTCTTGTTGGCGTTGCCGGCTGTAGTTTTTCAGCAGGCGGGCATCGCCCAAATCGCCATCGCGTTCGTGTTGGTCTATCAGCATTTCCGCCAGCAAGGCCACATCGCGTATCCCTAAATTAAAACCTTGGCCGGCGACCGGATGCAGTTGATGTACGGCGTTGCCGATAATGACGGTGCGGCCGGAGACCATGCTTTCGGCGCGGATCAGGCTTAACGGAAAGGCGCGGCGCGGCGCGGCTAATTTCAGTTCGCCTAAGCGGTAACCGAAGCAGTTTTGCAGTTCGGCAAGAAATTCGCGGTCGCTGACGTTAATCAGGGTCTCGGCCTGCTCGTGCGTGCGCGTCCAGACCACCGCCGATTGTTTGCCGGCCACCGGCAGCAAGGCCAAAGGGCCGAATTCGGTGAAGCGTTCGAAGGCAATATTGCGATGCGGCAGCGCCGATTGTACGGTGGTGACCAGCGCGGTCTGGCCGTATTCGGTGACTTGCTGCGGAATTTCCAGCAGCTTGCGCACCGTGGAATTGCCGCCGTCGGCACCGATCAGCAATTGGGCGCTGACATTTAGCGAGCTGCCGTCATGCTGTTTCAAACTGACGTTGACCGCATCGCGGCCGGACATTAAGCCGGCTACCCGAGTTTGATATAAGCAAACCGTGTCGGTTTTCTCGACCAGATCGGCCATATGCTGTTCGATGTCGCGGGCGACGATGACGTAACCCAACGCTTCGACACCTTGATCTTCCGCTGCCAAGCGGGTCTTGCCGAAATGACCGCGATCCGAGACGTGGATGTGTTTGATGGCGGTGGCTTTATCGGCCACGCCGCGCCAGGCGCCCAAGTCGTTGAGTAACTCCACCGTGCCGGCGGCCAAGGCCAGCGCGCGGTCGCCGGCCGGCGAGTGGCGCAATTGTTCGCGGCTATTGGCTTCGACCAAGGCTATCTTCAAGCCGCTGTTTTTCAGCGCCAGGGCCAGACAGTTACCGGCCAGGCCGGCGCCGACGATGATCAGGTCGAAATCGTGTTGCATTGCTTAGCCCGCCATCAGCGCTTCGATGTCGGCGATCGATTTCGGTACGCCGTGGGTGAGAATTTCATGGCCGTCTTTCGTCACCAACACATCGTCTTCGATGCGAATGCCGATGCCGCGCCATTGTTTATCCACCGTTTCGCAGTCGGCCGGCACATACAGGCCCGGTTCCACGGTTAACACCATGCCCGGTTCCAGCAAGCGCCATTCGTCCTTGATCTTGTAATCGCCGACGTCGTGCACGTCCATGCCCAGCCAATGGCCGATGCGGTGCATGTAAAACTGTTTGTATTTTTCGTCTTTGATCAGTTTTTTGGGTTTGCCTTTTAACAAGCCCAGTTCGATTAGGCCTTTGGTCAGGGTTTCTACCGAGGCGTCATGAGCTTTATTCCAAGGATTGCCGGGTTTGATTTCGGCCAGCGCCGCGGCTTGGGCATCCAGCACCAATTGGTATAACAACCTTTGCGGTTCGCTGAACTTGCCCGACACCGGAAAGGTGCGGGTGATGTCTGCGGCGTAATGGTCGCATTCCACGCCGGCGTCGATCAGCAGCAAATCGCCTTTGTTGAGTTTGTCCTTGTTTTCCACGTAATGCAGCGTGCAGGCGTTTTTGCCGCCGGCGACTATGGACGGGTAGGCCACCGCACGCAGGCCGTCCTGAATAAATTCGTGGATCAATTCGGCTTCGATTTGATACTCGTACAAGCCGGGTTTGCAGGCTTGCATGGCGCGAATATGGGCTTTGGCGGATACTTCGCCGGCGCGGCGCATCAGTTTTAGTTCTTCCGCGCTTTTGAATAAGCGCATTTCGTGGACGATGTGTTCCAGCGACACCAGTTCGCCCGGAGCGGTGACGCCGGTACGCGACTGCTTGCGGATGTGATTAATCCACTCCAGCAGCTTGTGGTCCAGATCACTGTCCTTACCCATCGGGTAGAACACTTTGCTTTTGTTTTCCAGCATGCCGGGCAGGATGTCGTCCAGATCGTCTATCGGGAACGAATCGTCGGCTTCGTAATGTTTGGTGGCGCCTTCCAGGCCGGCGTGGGCGCCTTCCCATTGCGCTTTTTTCTCGTCGAATTCGCGGCAGAACAGAATATATTCGCCTTGCTCACGGCCGGGGATGAACACGGCCATCGATTCGGCTTCGTTAAAGCCGGTCAGATAATAAAAGTCGCTGTCTTGACGGAACGGGTAGTGGACGTCGCGATTGCGGGTGCGCTGCGGGGCGCTGGCAATGATGGCGATGTTGCCCTTGCCGATTTGCTTCATCAGGCTGGCGCGGCGTTTTTTGAATTCGCTTTGTTTCATGGTCGATCTACTTAGATTAATGCGTTTGCGATGGGCCGAGTTCGGCAAATTGATCGCGCACGGTAAACACGGCGGCGCGCACATATTCGCGGAGTTCGACCAAGGCATTTTCGTCGTCTTCATCGCCGACGTCGGTGTCGATTTTGGTGAGCTCTATCATGTCGCGCATCACTTCAGCGGTATCGCCCGGCCAGTCGGCGCCGGTTTGCGCATAACCCACGCCGAACAAAAAGCCCTGGCACCAACAGCGCAAGGCTTCCACTTGCTCGTCGAGCGGATCGTCGTCGTCCGGCATCAGCAAATCGAAGGCGAAATCGTCGTTTTGATTTTCCAGCAATACTCGGGTTCTTTCGAACACACCATGCAGCAGCGCTTTGTCTTCGTCGATCAACTGTTGCTCGTCGTCAATGAGTTCCCGTAGCCAGTTTTCCGCATCGGCGCGGATTTCGACGCAGAGCATGCCGGTGGCGATACCGTGCGCCTCGGCAGCGCCGATGTCGGCGTCATGTTGCTCTAAAATTTCTTCAACCGAACGGTAGGTCATCTGGGCTGCGTTTCCTATATAAAGCTGTTTAATAACATGGCTTATGCTAACATTCTTAACCATCTTCGATGATTATAACGTCATATCGGCCCATACTCTTGCTATGTCTCAAACAGAAAAAGATCCATCAACCGAACTGGAAGCATTGGAAGCGAAACTGGATACGCTCATTGCCCAATTCAATCAAGTCAAAAGCGAGAATAAGTCCTTGAAAGTTAAACAGGATGCCTTAGTTAAGGAAAAAGCCAAGCTGCTGGAAAAAACCACGTTGGCCAAAACCCGGGTGGAAGCGATGATTGCCCGCTTGAAAGCTATGGAGCATGATTCGTGAGTAAAGCCGTCCAGCCCGTTTCACTGAATATCCTGGATAAGGAATATAAAATCGCCTGTGCCGCCGATGAAAAAGAGGGGTTGATCAACTCTGCCCGGGAACTTGACAGGCAGATGCGCAAAATCCGTGACACCGGCAAAGTCAGCAGCACCGACCGCATCGCCGTGCTGGCCGCCTTGAACTTGGCTCACGACTTGACGGCATCCAGCAAGAACGAAGCCAACGGCAGTTTGGATATTGGTCAACGCTTAGCCGATTTGCGCAGCAAAATAGAAAACGTTTTGGAAAATTCGTAAATCATCCGGTAGACTATCAGTCCAATCTCCTGCGGCGTTCGAGCAGTACTGGGTGTTTCCTGAACCTGTTTTTACCCCGGAAACTTTTTGCCATTCATGGTGCGCATGCCTGTTTATTCAGGAAGCCTAATTGACTGGATTTGGTTTCCACTTGAACCTTCGGTTCAAGGACGAAAGTATCAGACGGCGCAGGCGGGAGATCTCTTGATTTTGCTTGTCTCGGTTTCTCGTCTTCGTTCGAAGACCCCCTCGTGTTTGTTGTTAGTCTGCTGGTAGGTGGCGCGCAGGGTGGCGTAAGGCCTGGCGACTGTAGTCGCGGCTTAAAATTCGTTTAGCTAGCGCTGTATAGACTATGATCCATCCTCCAACACCTGTTGATAGCATGCCCCCTTTCTTTTCGCTCCGCTGGACAACGACGATTACGCGGCAATGAACATAAGCAACAGCAACGCTGGTGATTCCGGCAAAAGCTTCACAGAAAACTTCTTGGGCCTATTGGTTGATCAGGGCCTGATCGATGCCGAAAAACTGAAATACGCCTTGCGGGTGCAAGGCAAACTGGAGTCGCCAAAGCCGATTTTGTTGGTGCTTTGCGATCTGGGTTATGTCACCCACAACCAACTGGTCGAGTTGTTTCGTAACCACCCGGTCAAAGTCAAGTTAGGCCTGTTCCTGGTGGAGTTCGGGTACATCACCAACACCGACCTGGATTTAGCGCTGGCCGAGCAACGGCAAAAAGCAGGACGCAAACGCCTGGGCGAAATTCTGGTGGAACGTAATCTGATATCAGAAATGAAAATGCTCGAGGTTTTGGCGGACCTGATGGGCATTTCGGTTATCGATTTAAGTACTGCTGTGATCGATCAGACGCTGATGACCAGGCCGATGTTGAAGTCCGCCAACAAGCATTGTTTTTTGCCTATCGAAAAACAAATGGACGGCGTATTGGTGGCTTTCGGCGACCCGCTGGATCAAAACGCCATCGAGATGGCCCGGCACGTCTTGGGCGCCGAGATCATTCCGGCGGTGGGGCGGTATTCGCAGATCATGCGTTTTCTGCTCAATTACGAGCGTAATACCGGCGCCGAAAAAGTAGCTGTCGGCGAGCAGTCGGCCGTCGCGGTTGCCAACCGGATCTTTGAAGACGCGATACGCCAGGGAGTCAGCGATATACATATCGAACCGCTGGAGCATAAGGTCCGGGTGCGGCAACGGATCGACGGTGTAATGGTGCACTACCGGGACTTTCCGGTCGAAATTGCCCAGGCCTTGATTAGTAGGATTAAAGTGATGGCCGGCGCCGATATTGCCGAAAAGCGCCGGCATCAAGACGGTCGGGTCATGTTCGAACAGGCCAGCAGCAATCGCGTGATCGACATGCGCGCTTCGTTTTTCAGTACCATCAACGGCGAAAAAATCGTCTTGCGGCTATTGAACCGCAAGACAGAATTGCTGGACATACACGAAGTAGGCATGGCGCCCTTGATGCTGGAACGCTTTGTTCAAGATTCGCTGGACGTGCCGACCGGTGTTGTCATTATCACCGGACCGACCGGTTCGGGTAAAACCACGACGCTGTATAGCGCAGTGGATTACCTGAACGCCCCGGAAGTCAGCATCGTTACCGCCGAAGACCCGGTCGAATACGTGATTGACGGCGTCGCGCAATGTTCGATCAATCCGAAGATCAATCTGACTTACGAAGAAACCCTGCGCCACATCGTGCGCCAGGACCCGGACATCATCGTACTCGGTGAAATCCGCGACAAGTTTTCCGCGGATACCGCAATCCAGGCGGCCCTGACCGGCCACAAAGTGTTGACCACATTTCACACCGAGGACAGCATCGGCGGCCTACTGCGGCTGCTGAACATGGAAATCGAGGCCTTTCTGATTTCTTCGACCGTGGTTTCGGTAGTCGCCCAGCGCCTGTTGCGCCGAGTGTGCCGGCATTGTGCCGAACCGTTCAAGCCCGATCCGGCTTTGCTGCGCCGGCTGAATGTGACGCCGGATGACATTGCCGGTGCTCAATTTTTGTTGGGCAAGGGCTGCGAAAAGTGCCGTTTTACCGGATACTCCGGCCGGGTATGCGTGTTCGAGCTATTGTCGATGAACGAATTGGTCAAAGATGCGATATTGCAGCGTAAAACCTCCTACGAAATCCGGCGGGTGAGCTTGGAGACGGCGGGCTTGGTTACCCTGCTAGAGGATGGTTTGGTGAAAGCCGCCGCCGGTGCTACCTCGCTACAGGAAGTGATCCGCAATCTGCCGCGTTTTGGAAAACCCCGCCCTTTATACGAACTGCGCCGCTTGTTGGGCAGTCGATGAGCCAATAATACAATCCAATCTTATGAGTGAAAAATCGCTTTCCGAATTGATAGACGAGGCCATTACCTCGGGAGCCAGTGCCTTACCGGTATTTCCGCGGGCGGTAACCGAGCTGCGTTTGGCCTTGCAAGACGAAAATCGCTCGCTGGACGCGATTGCCAAACAATTGGCGATGGACGCCAGTTTAGCCAGCCAAATTTTGCGCGTTGCCAACTCGTCATTCTATGCCGGCTTGGGATCAATCAACACCGTCAAGGATGCTCTGGTCCGCTTGGGTTTGCCGCGCATCGTCCAGATTGCCACTTTGGTTACGCAGAAAGGCTTGTTTGCGGCAAAAGATGCCGCCACTCAGCAATACATGGTCAAACTTTGGCAGCATAGCGTTGCGGTGGCCTTGGGCGCCGAATGGCTGGCCAAGCGTTTGTCGTTCCAGACGATAGCGGAAGAAGCCTTCATGGCCGGCCTGTTTCACGACATTGGTGAACTGTTGCTGCTGCGCTGCTTGGAAGATCTGGCGGCCAAGGACCCCAATCTAAATTTACCCGCCGATTTGCAGCGAGAACTGATCATCCGCCAGCACGAGAGCAAAGGCGCATGGTTGCTGCAAGAATGGAATTTACCGGAAACCTATCGTACGGTTGCCGCCAACCATCATCAGCCGGCCACCGAACATACCGGCACAGTGGAACTGTTGGTGCGCGTAGCCGACATGGTCGCCTACAAACTGGGTATTGCGCCGCGGCCGCAGCCCGATCTGGTGATCTCCAGCAGCGAGGAAGCCGGTCGGCTCGGCCTGTCGGAGATTATGCTGGCCGAGCTGGAAATCGCGCTGGAAGATTCGCTGGCCTTGTCTGCCTGACACGCCAACCCCGTTCATACACCTGCGATGCAGGGTAATCCTGTTGCTACCGATTCCACCGGCTCGACTAATTGCCTTCGCTAAAACGCGAGGCTTTGCTTTAGAATGGCCGTCAGCCGGCATGGCCGCTTTCCCAAACTTTGCATAACCACGTTGGAACAATGACCATCGAATTTTTGATCAATTTTCTGATTCTGTTGCTCGGCACTCTGGCCGCCGGGTTTTTGGCTTACCGCTCGTTTCAAAAGCGCCGGATCCAGCTCGGAGCGGAACCGACCTTGCCGCAGTACTTTATCCGGCGCAGTACATACTGGAGTGGGATTGTCCTTTACTGCTCGTTGATGGCTGGATTGTTTTTATTGCTGACTTGGCAATGGCTGCCGCTGGAGCCGTTGGTAACGCTGATCGTTAGTCATTTACGCGCCGGTGAACTGGTGAATCTGCTCTACGGTCTGGATGGTAACAAACTGTTCCCGCTAATTGCTGCCGGCATCATGCTGTTTTTCGTCGCTTGGGAAAGCCCATTTAATCCGTTGTTGATTTTACGGGACAGCATTCACGACGCCTTTGCGATTCCGACCAAAGCCGTCGAAGTGTATAACGCGCTGATCAAATCCCGGCTGTCGGCGGCGGACGACAAGATAAAAGCCCAAATCGCTGATCGTCTGTTGGTGCAAAGCATCGACGCCGGCGATTTCGATAAATCCGGCGCCACGGTCGAATACAAATGGGCGCATAACAGCCTGCTGTTCGACCAAATCCAACACTATGCCGATCAATCTTCGTATCGTCGCCTGTTTAGCGAACCCTCGCTGAAATGGGGCGAGATTTGCATCTCCTATAATGCAATGTCGGAAAAGGTGAATATTTGGAAGGAAGCCGAGCCGCATTACACCAAGACTGTCAACTTGCTGAAGGATTTGGACCGACTGACCGGACTGCTGTGCCGATTGCTGGCGGCGGCGGTGGTATTCGGCAGTCCCAGCGAAAACGACATGTGGGAGACGGTCAGAAAACTCGGCGGCAATGTGCACGAAGCGCGCTTGAAGCACACCTATAAATATCTGCTGATATTCGCCGCGGCGACGGCGTTTGGCGTGATTTTGGGGCGGGAAGTGTCGGTGGCGTTGCACAACGTGTTTCTGTTTCCGGACAAACCGTTACCGCATTTTAGCTATACCACCCTGCGCTGGATAGCCTATTCAATCGCCATTTACGTGGTGCCCATTACACTGGTTTTTGCTTTGCGGAGCGTCGCATTCCGGCACCAACAGGAACCCGCCGAACATAATTACGGCTTTTACATGGCGATAATGTTCGTCTGCTTCCTGGTCAGTACCACCATCTCGACCTTTATCCTGGAGTTAACCTTTTATCGCCGGGATGATTTTAATTTCCTGGACAGTTTCCTCGATCACGCCCGCTGGGGGATTATGCCGGCGCTGATTTGCGGTTTTGTCGCCTACCGGATGGACGCGCCGGCCAGCGAAGCCGAAGCCCTGAGCAAAACCATCCTCTCCGCTGTGTTGGGTTTTCTGGCTTGGGGTGGGATTGCGGTGATTTTCATGCTGTATGCGACGGACGATTTGGCGATTGAGAAGCTGAATTTGCGGTTTACGTTGGTGGGGACGGCGTTTTTTGTTACTGGTTTGTTGGGGGCGGCGGCTCGGTTTAAGACGGCTAGTGATTGAGGTTTGTTTTTTGTGTCGCTAACGCGACGGCTTAATTTAATGTCGGGTCTCGGCCCGACAGCCGAGATACTTTCTTTTGCTTGGCCAAAAGAAAGTATCCAAAGAAAAGCCACCCGGATGCCGCTTGATCCTGCGCGCCGAAGCTTTTATCGAGGGTCGGCAGAAGGGGCTTCCCAGCCCCTCCGCCGACGTGCGGCATGCCCGAAAAAGCGGGGCAGGCTCTCCCTGCCGCACCCCTTCGGGCAATTCTCGATAAAAGCTCCGGTGCTCGGCGCGGCATACGGGAGAAACCCCGCGCGGAACTCGACAGATTATTTTGTATGAAATTTTGTAGGGCGCATTAGCGACAGCGTAATGCGCCGAATGATTTAAAGCCAACATACGGCGCAATACGGCTACGCCTATTGACGCCCTACCCATTGCAACTTACGGCCTTACATCACTAAGCTAAAGGTTTTACGTGAACATTCCATTTTTCGATGCGTTGGCAAATGGACAACGCTTTTTAATTGCTGGGGTTGGCGGAGGATTTGATATTGTCAGTGGTGTCCCCATCTACCTATATTTGCGTCGCCTTGGTAAGCAAGTCACGATGGCTAATCTCTCTTTTACAGAGCTTGGCTTAACGAATTGCGAAGAAATTTGCCCTGGCGCTTTTCTTGTCAATAAACAATCTGCCGACTTGCCGTATTTTCCAGAGAGGTGCATTTTGGAGTGGTTGTCGTCTCGGGGAGAAGAGTCGGCAATGTATGCGTTTTCGAATGAAATTGGCGTCTTACCGTTGAGAAGTGCTTACGCCGAAATAGTCGAGCGTCATCAAATCGATACGCTGGTATTGGTTGATGGTGGCACCGATAGTCTGATTTTTGGGGATGAGCCGGGGATAGGTACGGTTGTTGAAGATGCATGTTCGATGATTGCCGCTAGCGGCGTAGCCGTAAAACAAAGTTTGATGGCGGTGGTAGGTTTTGGAATAGATCATTTCCACGATGTCAATCACCACGCCTGTCTTGAGAATATCGCGACGCTAATCAAGGACGATGGCTATTTGGGAGCTTTTTCCTTAACCAAGGATATGTATGAGGGCAGAGGGTACCTGGAGTTGGTTGATTACCTCAATCAAAATATGCGTGTTAGGCATTCTATTGTTACAAATTCGGTTGCTAGTGCGATAAAAGGTGAATTTGGGGATCATCAAGTGACATCTCGAACTAGCGGTAGCGAATTATTTATAAATCCACTAATGAGTTTGTATTGGACTTTTTCCTTGTCTGCTGTAGTACGGCGAATGGGTTTTGCTGCAAAAATTGAGAACAGTACTGAAATGGACGAAGTTGCTAAATTGATCCGTTCTTTCCGTATTGGAAGTAGGCTAAGGGATCGCAAACGTATTCCATTGTAAAAATTCACGGCTCTCAATCAGATTTTCCAATGATATTTTGAATCCCGAGAGGGTTTTGGCCCCGTATGCCGCGCCGAGCACCGGAGCTTTTGTACGGATCAGCCCGAAGGGGTGCGGCATGGATGCCGCACGTTGCCGAAGGGGCAGGAAGCCCCTTTCGGCAACCCCGTTCAAAAGCGAGGAGCGTAGGGAATAAGCGGCATCCGGGTGGCTTTTTCTTTGGATACTTTCTTTTGGCCACACAAAAGAAAGTATCTCGGCTGTCGGGCCGAGACCCGACATTAAATTCAGCCGTCGCGATAGCGACACATAACCCCCATCACCGCGTCGGCACAAAAAACCGTGTTCACCCTACGTCAAACAAGAGTCATACGTTATACGGCGTAGAAATCCAATCCCTCAACACCGCCTCATCCCGCTCCGGCAAATAAGCAAAATCCCCGGAAATATCCTTGTAGACCGACTCGGCGCTATAGGTCGAAACCAACTTACCCTTGACCATGTAAAAAAACCAGGCAAACGGATAGCCGGCCTGACGGTCGAAACGGCTCAATACATTGCTTAACGCGCTGCCTTTTTTGCCGGCAAAGTCTTCCAGATGCGGCAGGTTGTTTTTGTGGGTGTTGACGATTTCCACGTTGACGATTTGTTCGCCGAAGCGGCCGGTGTGCCGGTAGGGGCGGATGATCCAGTCTTCGGACATGCTGTGCTTCTGGCCGGCGCTGCTGCGGTTCCAGTCTTCCATGAAGCGTTGTACCGGATGTTCGCCGGGGTGTCGCTCGTTAATCACTTCCATGAACAGCTTGACATCGGTCTTGCGCCGGTAGGTGTACCGAGAATGCCCAAAGCCGAAGCTCTCGATGCAAAAGGGTTGCAGCGGGTCGATGAATTCTTCCAGATCGTCGGGTGGATTGTTTTCGTCGACAAGCATTCGATCAGAGACTTCGTGAGTCTTGTCAATTTCGATCAGCGTAAAATCTTCGGCTTTGGTGCCGGTCTGTACCACAAAATACAGGGTTTTGCCGGTCTGTTTGGTGGCGATCAGTTTTTGTTCCAGCGTGTAATCGATCAGGGTTTGCAGGTTTTGCCCGCATTCCAGATAGGTGCGTTCCACCCATTCGATTAAATCGTTGGCGATGCGTTTGCCGTCCATATCCACCACGCCGCCCAGCCGGTACCATTCATCACCGGTCAAAGCCAGGCGGATGGGGTGGTCGGGAATCAGCGCCTGTAGTTTGCTGAGCAGCAAATCGTCGGTTTGGCCGGGGATGATTTTTTTACAGCAATCGGTAATGTCTTGTCCGGCAAGATTGAGTCTTGATTCAGTCATGATCGGCTTCAGGTGTGGAGTTTGAATGTAAGCGTTGCCTTACCAGTTCGCGGACATCCGGTTCCGGATCCTCGGCGAGAGCGGCGAGTTGCGCGGGATCGACCTTTAGTGCCGCTGTGTAGCGCACAACCCAATCTTCGTCGTTTAACAGCATGGTTGCGTCTTCCGGCGCCATGCGTTCCGCGACGATGCGCCGCACATCCGGCGAACGGTCGTTAGCCATCAGCCCCAGGCTGACTTCCGGCAGCCGTTCGGCAACGCGCTTGCGTACTTGTAAGTCTTCGTCTTTGATGAAACGAAACAAGCGGCCCGGCGGTAGGCGTTTGGCGACCATCAAGCGCACGATATAGTCGGGGTCGTCAGCCAGCAACTCCAGGTGTTCCGGATCGATACGGTCCGCGACCGTCATGCGTACTTCGCGGTCCGGGTCGTCGATCAAGGCTTGTAGCTGCTGGGCCGGCAGACGAAACGCGACAGCGCGGCGCACCACTTCGTCTTCGTCGGTGATCAGCGCCGACAAGGCTTTTAGCGGTGCGTAGCGCACGGCGATGGCCCGGCGTTCCCAGAACGGGTCTTGCAAATAAAGCGTGGCGTAGGCCGGATTGACCCGAAAGAAACGGTCGATTTGCCGGCCGCTATTGATGAACACGCAAGTATCGCCGGGCATGCACCGGCCCATCAGCAGGGTTTTCCCCCGGAACGGGCAGAGGCTGCAATCGGCGACGGGCAGAGTAACAGGGCTGTCTTGTTCCGCCATATTATCGTCTTATTCGGGAATAACTTCGGCGATCACAATGCCCGAGGCATTTTCGTAATTATCGGTAATGCGTAAGCAATGTTCGCGGCCATCGACCAAGTACAGATTGAATCCCGCACCTTCCAATAACGGTTCATTGTTGGGCAGGTCGTCGTCCATGCAATAGGTGAAATGGACGCCGGGGTATTCGCCGCGCAGTCCACTGACGACGGTTTCGTTCAAGGCTTGGCCGTTAATTTTCTCGGCTATGGTTTGCAGTTGCTCTGGACTAATCATCGCTAGGATTCCTGTTCGAAACAAACGCGCTGCACGGGCTGGATGCCCATCGATTTAGCCAGCCACGGCGGCGGGGCATGCGCTAAAACGATTTGCAGTTGTTTGATAATTTGAGTGATGGCTTCGCCCTGGTCGGCTTTAACCGGATGAATGCCGTATTTGATAAGTTTTGCCGCCGCCGGGCCGCCGATAGAAGCAATATACAACACTCGGCAATCGGCGATCAGTTCTGCGCGATACACATTCTTGTCGTCATGCTGCCGTTGCGCGTCGCTATCGATGCTGCGCACATCGACGAGCCGGGCGTCGTCCGCGGCAATCTGATAAATCAAAAACTGCCGGCACGAGCCAAAATGACCGCTAATTAACTGCGGATCGTCGCTGCCGATGGCAATTCGGATCGAGCTGGCGGATGCAATTGTCTGGCAGGGATCGGCTATCGGCGCGGGTTCCTCGCTGTTTTGCAGAATGCGCAACGATTCACGGATACTGTCGGCGTTGGCCACAATGCCGAAATTGTTTAAGGCTTGTTGGAACTGGGCTTTGCCGAGTTCGGCCAGGTTTTTGTCGTTTAATGCTGTGCCTATACAGGCACGGAGCACGGAGATAAACAGTTTGGGAGGGGTATCGGGCAGGGCGCGAGCCGCCAGCCCGATGCGCAGTGCCAGTTCCCGGGTTAAGGTAGACTGGCTCATGGCGTCAAGCCACTAAAGGCAGAATGCAGTTGTCGATTGGGCAAACCTTGACGCATTGCGGTTCGTCGTAATCGCCATTGCATTCCGTGCAAGTTTTTTTGTTGATTTCAAAAACAATTGCCCCTTCCTTGATGGAGTCGGTAGGGCACACCGGCAGGCAATCGCCGCAGGAAATGCATTCTTCGGCAACAATATACAGAGACATGGCTTTATTCCTCCGATAACCGTTTAGCTTGCAAAGTTGTAGGGATTTTAGGCGGAGGTGACAGCGGATCAAAGTAATATTTGGATCCGTCACCCAAAACCACTTCACCGCCCCATTTATCGGCGCTGTCAAATTCTAAGGATTCGATGGTTTCTTCAAGGTCTTTTTTAGCGATGTAGAACAGCAATTTGCCGTCTTCGCGTTTCCTGAGCATGACGCTAGGCATTGGGATTCTCCAGACAAGTGTAGGTCGGGTTAAGCCTGCGCTGTAACCCGACACGATATGATTGACTGGTGGGCACCGTGGCGGTGCCCACCCTACGCTTAACGAATCAAGTCGTAGTTGTAGTCAGTGGTTCCCATACCTTTGGTTTCTTTGTCCAACTGCTCCAACAAGGCGTTAACGATGGTGGTCAACATGTACATGCCGCCTTCGTAGCCCAATGTGGTCATACGGTGCAAGTGGTGACGATCAAAGATGGGGAAGCCGATACGGATCAACGGTACTTCGAACTCTTCGCCTTTGTAGAAGGTGTCACGTTGGATAAATTTGCCGTAGGAGTTACCGATCATGAAGTCCGGTTTGTTGGTGAACATCAATGAACGGAAGTGCCACAAATCTTTGCCGATATGTACCGTCGCTTCTTGGCCGTAAGGCGAGGCTTTCAACACTTCTTCAACCGCTTTTTTGTAGCGTTTGTTGGCGTGGTTGACTAACACGTCTGTTACCTCGGCGCCCATTTCCAGCAGGAATTTGGTCATACCCAAAGCAAAGTCTGCGTCGCCGTACAGGGCAAATTTTTTGCCGTGTAACCAAGCGTGCGAGTCGGTCATCATGTCCACATAACGGCCTCGTTCCACTTCCAGCGATTTTGGAATCGGTTTGCCGGTCAGTTCGGAAATTTTCATCAGGAACTGGTCGGTCCATTCCAAGCCCATCGGGATGTTCAGTTTGGGCGCGTCGTGTTTCCAGCTAGTTTCAACGAATTTTTTGGTTTTTTCCAACTGCCAAGGTTGCAGCAACACGGTAGTGATCGCGTTAGGCGCATCTGCAACTTCGGCGATGGTAGTGCCACCGGCATACATGTTGAAGTGGCCATCAGCAGGCGTATCCAGTACTTCGGTAGGATCGCTCAACAAAGTGTGGTCAACGCCCATTTCGTTCAACATCCGGTGAATGACGCGGAAGTTGCCCAAATAGGTTTCAAAGCCGGGGACTAAGTTGATTTTGTTGTTACTGCCAACTTCGTATTTACCTTCAGGCAACATACCTTTTTCAAGGGTGAAGTAGCGGGCAATGCCTTCGAACATGTTGTCCCAACCGGTGGTATGGCTACCGACGAAGCTAGGCGTATGCGCAAATGGTACAGGGTAGTCTTGATCGACGTGGCCTTCTTTTTTGGCATTGTTGATGAATGCGTTCAAGTCGTCGCCGATAACTTCCGCCATACAGGTGGTTGATACTGCGATCATGGTGGGTTTGTAAAGGGCTTTCGCGTTTTCCAAACCGGCAAACATGTTTTTCTGACCGCCGAATACCGCCGCGTCTTCTGTCATCGAGTCAGATACGCAAGAGATAGGCTCTTTGAAATGACGGTTGAAGTAAGTACGGAAATAAGCCACGCAGCCTTGCGAACCGTGCACATAAGGCATGGTTTTTTCAAAACCCAGTGCGCAAAGTACCGCGCCCAAAGGTTGGCAAGCTTTAGCAGGGTTAACCGTGATCGCTTCACGTTGGAAGTTCAGTTCTTGATATTCCTTGGTAGTCGTCCATTGGAACACTTCATCAATGGTGTCTTGTGGATGACGTTCTTCGTACTGTTCGCGTTTGTTGGCCAAGCTTTCCTTGTACTCGTCATTTCTGAATAAAGGATAACTGGGTTCTATTTTATCGACATTTTGGCTCATGATAATCTCCTAACGCGCCACTAATCTGTGGTCCGGCGTTGATTGGATTTTGCCGGGAATGAAATCCCGACCGACATTTTGGCTCCTAGTAGGGTGGGCAGTTTGCCCACCTTTCCGGGAGTTAAGATGGGCAATGCCCACCCAACGGATTACGCAACCGCTTTGACAGGTTCGCTCTCGGTCGCTTCGGTTTTCCAAGGCGCTTTGAAGCTTTTCCAGCAAGGGTTGTTGATGGTCATGTCCATATCGCGGGCGAAGATGGCGAAACCGTCGTAGCCGTGATAAGGGCCTGAGTAATCCCAGGAGTGCATTTGGCGGAAAGGCACACCCATTTTTTGGAAAATGTATTTTTCCTTGATGCCTGAGCCGACCAAGTCAGGTTGGACTTTTTTCACGAACTCTTCGAATTCGTAACCGGTGACGTCGTCATACAACAAGGTGGCGTTGCCCATTTCTTTGATAGTACGGTCGTAGTCGTCGTTGTGACCGAACTCGTAACCGGTACCCACCACTTCCATGCCCAAATCTTCATAAGCGCCGATAACGTGGCGCGGACGCAGACCGCCGATGTACAACATCACCCGTTTGCCTTCCAGGCGTGGTTTGTATTTAGCGATGACGGCATCGTATTCGGCTTTGTAGCGTTCGATGACGCGCTCAGCACCTTCTTTGATAGTGTCATCGAAGTGAGCGGCGATTCTGCGCAAAGACTCGGCGATTTTAGTCGGGCCAAAGAAGTTGTACTCGATCCAAGGGATGTTGTACTTTTCTTCCATGTGGCGGGCGATGTAGTTCATCGAACGGTAGCAGTGAATCAGGTTCAGTTTCACTTTTGGGGTTTTTTCGATCTCGGCAATGGTACCGTCGCCAGACCATTGAGCAACCACGCGCAGACCCATTTCTTCCAACAGGGTACGTGAAGCCCAAGCGTCACCACCAATGTTGTAGTCGCCGATTACGGCTACGTCGTAAGGGGTGGTGGGGAAACTTTCGTCGCCGTCGCGGTTTTCCAATACCCAGTCGCGAATTGCGTCGTTAGCAATATGGTGACCCAAGGATTGAGACACACCGCGGAAGCCTTCGCAACGTACTGGCACGATGGTTTTGTTGTACTCTTTGTTTTTAACTTTAGAAACCGCTTCGATGTCGTCGCCGATCAAACCGATTGGGCACTCGGATTGAATGGAGATGCCTTTATTGAGCGGGAATAAAGTTTCGATTTCGTCGATACATTTAGCCAGTTTTTTATCACCGCCGAATACGATGTCTTTCTCGGTAAAGTCCGAGGTAAAGTTCATGGTACCGAAGGTGTTGACGCCTGTAGTACCTACATAGTAGTTACGGCGACCAGCACGGGAATATTGACCACAGCCAACCGGGCCGTGTGAAATATGGATCATGTCCTTAATAGGACCCCAAACCACCCCTTTGGAACCCGCATAGGCGCAACCACGAATGGTCATCACGCCGGGTAGGGATTTACGGTTGGAAGTGATACATTTGTTTGATTTTTCCAAGCTTTGATCGTTGATGGCCAAATGTTTGGCGCGATCGGCTTTGGCTTTTTCGGGATAGACTTCCAGCACTTCTTGAATAAGCGCTTCGGTCTCTTCTCTTGTCATGGCTGCCATGATGAAATCCTCCTGGTAGTCCTGGGTAATCCCCCACAGACTTGTTAGGAACTATGCGAAAGCAGGTTGGACAGGCTAACAGCCGGCCCAACCTACATACTGATTAAGCTTCGGCTGCGGCGGTTACACCGACAACGCTTTCGTCAACTTCTTCCATGACGCCGAATTCCATCAACAAGTCTTCCAACTCGTCCATAGTGATTGGAGTTGGGATCACCAAGTTGGTGTTGTTGATGATTTTTTGCGCCAAGTCGCGATACTCTTGTGCTTGTTTCGCGGTTGGTTCGTACTCGATTACTGTCATACGACGGATTTCAGCACGTTGGACAACGTTGTCACGTGGTACGAAGTGAATCATGTGTGTGCCCATTCTGGCAGCCAATTGCATGATCAGTTCGTCTTCGCGAGCGGTGTTACGGCTGTTGCAGATCAAACCGGCCAAACGCACGCCGCCTGAGTTAGCATATTTCACGATACCTTTAGCGATGTTGTTGGCAGCATACATAGCCATCATCTCGCCTGAGCATACGATGTAAATTTCTTGGGCTTTGTTTTCACGAATTGGCATCGCGAAACCACCGCAAACAACGTCACCCAATACATCGTAGAATACGAAGTCGAGGTCGTCGGTATAAGCACCTTCTTCTTCCAAGAAGTTGATCGCGGTGATAACACCACGGCCGGCGCAACCTACACCTGGCTCTGGACCGCCTGATTCAACGCATTTAACGTCGCGGTAACCCACTTTCAATACGTCTTCCAGTTCCAAATCTTCTACGCTACCGGCATCAGCTGCCATTTGCATGATAGAGTTTTGCGCTTTTGCATGCAGGATCAAACGAGTAGAATCGGCTTTAGGGTCGCAACCGACGATCATTACTTTTTTGCCAAGCTCTGCCAAGCCAGCAACCAGGTTTTGCGTGGTGGTAGATTTACCGATACCACCTTTACCGTAAATAGCACATTGACGTAATTTCGCCATGATCTTCTCCTCTTGAGTAGGTGTTGTTAATAACAACCTGATAATTGCAATGGCCGTGCCAAAGTTTTGATGTGTTTTAAGTCATTGAAAATAAAGGATAAAAAATAATATTTCTAGCTTTTTCGATGGTCGGATTAGCAACATTCTTTGTAAGGCCTGTTATCTAACCAACATAAATCGCGGGGTTTTTATTTGAAGCGGGGGCTAGGTGCGTATTCGCCGCGGATTTTGGCCCCGGTCCTTTAGCGATCACGCTGTGTCTTGATTTGGCTTGCCGATAAAGGGAGTTTGCTGCTTTGCCCGGACGACTTCGGTGAATAATCGCCTACACACTCTATAATTGATGCCAATCTTGGGCGCCGGGCATAAGCAGGCGTATATCCGGTTTTATCACGGGACCTGTAGGTGGCGGTTTGCAGCCACATTTTTTACCTGGGAATGGTTACGCATGCGGTATTTCTTGAATTTAATAATGATATTGTCTTGGTATGTTCTTTAAGAATTGGTGGCCTTTTCGCCGCAAGCTGAAAAATCAGGCGAAGAAGGATGATTCCTTCGATGTCAATCAGCGCATCTACACGCCGGTTAGCCAGTTGACCGTCGGCATGTATGTCATCGAACTGGACCGGCCTTGGTTGGAGAGCCCGTTCTTATTTCAAGGGTTTGAACTGGAAACGGAAGCCGATATTCGCGCGGTAAAAGATGTTTGCCAGTACGTCTATATCGACGCCACCCGCAAAAGAAAACGCCCGGTCCAGGCTAAAACCACTCAAGACAGTTTGCTCAGCGAGAGCAATATTGATTTTGGTGCGCCGCCGCCGCCAAAGCTAAGCGTTTTCGAGAAAGAGTTTGCACGTGCCGAACATGTTCATAAAGAAGTGGGTCAGTTGGTATCCAACTTTATGGAGCGCATCGCCAATGGTGAAGGGATAGACACTCAAGCCGCCAAAGAAGCGGTCGCGCAATGCGTGAACAGTATTTTGCATTCGCCGGATGCTTTTTTGTGGCTGAACCAGCTCAAGAACAAAGACAAATACACCGCACAACATAGCTTGAACGTTTGCGCCTTAGCCATTGTGTTGGGCCGCTACCTGAATTTTTCCGTAGCCAACCTCAACAATGTCGGCTTGTGCGGGATGATGCACGACATGGGCAAAATGTTGGTGCCTTTGGATATTCTGAATAAGCCCGGCAAGTTGGAACCTGAGGAGCTGGCGATTATGCGCTCGCATGCCGCTCTGGGCTACGAACTGCTCAAGTCCAGCGATCAAATGTATCCAGGGGCGATAGACACGGCCTATTCTCACCACGAAACCTTGGACGGCAAAGGTTATCCCCGGCGTATCGGCGAAAGAGGGATTTCGCTCTTCACCAGAATCGTTACCATCGTGGATATGTACGATGCCATCACCAGCGACCGGGTGTATCAGAAAGGCCGGACGCATCTGGAAGCGACCAATATCCTGGCCAATATGGCCGGCTCTCAGCTGGATGAGCGTTTGGTGATCAAATTTATAGAATGTCTGGGGGTTTATCCGCCCGGCAGTATCGTCATGATGACCAACGGGTACATCGCGATTGTGGTGGAAGTCAACGAATTGCAGAAGCTACGGCCCAAAGTCATCATGTTGCTTGATGCGCAGAAACAGCGGATTCCGGAAAGAATCGTCAATCTTGCGGATATGCTGCTGGACGAACACGGCAAGGTGCTAACTATCAAGGGGATAGTCAAAGCTCAGGATTACAACATCGACATCAAAAAATATTATCAACAGGGCGTATTGCAAAAGGGATTTGCTAATGACAAACGCTAAGGTACGTTAACAAACCGGACGTTTAGAGCAATTCTGCTAGAATGAGGAACCTGATTATGGGCTCGTCACAGTTTGTTGGTGGGCTAAATCGTCTTGATTGTCGCGGCTTGCCAAGCCATGGCTACAAATTTTCTTCTGGCGTCTTGGAATTCAATGTACAGAAAAAACCTGATCGGAAACGGATTTACGCTGATGGAAATGCTGTTGGCGGTCGCCATCATGGCAGTGTTGACCGCCATTGCCATACCTGCCTACAACGGTTACATAGATAAAAGCAAGAACGACCTTGCGATTAGCTACCTTTTAGCCATACAGACGGAAATCGAACGCTATTACACCCGCGAATTTCACTATCCGAATGCGCTTAGCGACATTACCTCTGCTCTGCCCAACAACGGCAAGGACCCCTGGGGTAGAGACTATGTCTATCTCAATATCATAGAGGGCGGTCCGGGTACCCAAGGCGATGTACGCAGAGACGGCGCGCTTAACCCGATCAACACCAAATACGATTTGTATAGTTTGGGCAAGGATGGCGTTACCAAGAAACGAATCAGACTGGATGATAGTCTAGACGATATTATCCTGGCCCGAGATGGCGGTTTCGTCGGTTTGGCGGCAGATTTCTGAGAGAACCCCTTAGCAATGGAGCGCAAGCTGTCTTTTAGCCATAGCAAGGTTGCCCGCCGCATTCTGTTTTCTTTCGTGTTGGCCGCGCTGATCCCAATCGCTATATTGGGCATCCTTTCATTCCAGCAAGTCAAGCAGCAATTGCAAGAGCAGACTGCCAAGGCATTGCAGAGAGGCTGTAAGGAGTACGCCTACGGACTGGTCAGCCGCTTGTTGTTTGCCGAAAATTCCCTGCGGCTGGCGGCCTTGAAAATTCATAAATCTAACAAGGACGATAAATCTGTGGCGCTGGCCGGCGAACAATGGTTGCAAGGCCAGTTCACCAGTTTGGCATTACTCCGCGCCGATGACCAACCCGCCACATTATCCCGAGACAACACGGCAATACCGACGCTGGCGGCGGAAGAGCTTGCGCGGATTGTGGCCGGGAAAACGCTGATTAAACCGGTGAGTGGCCAGCGGCTTAAAGATAATCGTTTATGGATGGCTATCAATCTGGTCGAAAACTCACCGAAAGCCGGCATCCTGATGGCCGAATTGAAACCCGACTTGTTATGGAATTCCGAAACTATCGATCCCAACAATCTGCTGTGGGTGATAGATGCGGATTCGGTACGGATGATGTTCGCGCTGGAGCAAGATTTCGAACCATCCCCCGAGCTTAGGGCGCAAGTCGCGCAAGCCAATAGCGGCCGCTTTTCGTGGCAAATGGATGGTAAAGCTTATCTAGGCGCGTATTGGAAATTGCCGGTCGCGACGCTGTTTCTGGGGCCGGACCTGATCGTCGTGCAAAGCCAGCCTGAATCGTTGGCGTTTGCGGCAATTCGGCAATTTAGCGCGATTTACCCACCGGTGATTCTGCTGGCCGCGCTGATTGTCGTGTATTTAAGCAGTAGGTTGATTGCTAAATATTTAACGCCGCTCGAACGCTTAAAAATAGGCACCCAACGGGTTGCCGACGGCAATTTGGAATGTCGAGTAGATATTGATAGCCATGACGAATTTGAAGAGTTGGCGGATTCGTTCAACGAAATGACGCGCCGCCTGCGTAGCCAGTTCGATATTCTCGCCACCATGGCGGAAATCGACCGCAATATTCTCTCCGCCTTAAATGCCGAAGACATTATCGACACGGCGTTGAATCGCTTGCCCAGCATATTGTTTTGCGATTTGATTTCCATCGCCGCGGTCAATCCCGATACCGGTATCGCCGACGAGATTCGGGTTCGGCGTAGCGGGCACGATGCCGAAAAATTAGCCGAACCGGTGATTCTGAGCCAACAGGATGTAGCGGATTTGCGCGCCATGCACAATGGCGCCCTGGAGATTGCTAACAATGACGAGCGGATGTCCGAGTATTTGCAGGTGCTCGGCGTGTCCGGCGCTTGGCGCTATTTGCTGGTTCCCGTTCATGTCAACGGCGCACTGGCTTCGCTGATTTGCTTGGGTTATCAAGCGCCAAAGCAAATTCCACCGGAATCGCGCAACGCGGCAATTAGTTTCGGCGACCGCATCGCCGTCGCGCTGTCCAATGCCGCCTGGGAAGAGAAGCTATACCAGCATGCGCATTACGATTCCTTAACTGGCTTGCCCAATCGCTTGGTACTGCATGACAGGCTGGGGCAGGAAATTGCGCGGGCCCGGCGCGATGACGCGCAGCTGGCCGTGTTTTTTATGGACTTGGATCGCTTCAAAAACGTCAACGACTCCCTGGGACACGCGGCCGGCGACGAATTGTTGCGGCAAGCGGCGCGGATTTTTCTGAATTGCGTTAGAGCGACTGATCTGGTTGTCAGACTGGGCGGTGACGAGTTCGTCATCGTGATCGGTGAATTGCATACTCAGCATAACCCGGCGGCCTTCGTCAGCGCGGTTGCCGAGAAAGTTCTGGCTGCGCTGAAGCAACCCGTGACGGTGGCCGGATTGCCCATGACCGTGACGACCAGTATCGGGATTGCACTGTTTCCCGACGATGCCGACAACGTGCCGGATTTACTGAAAAATGCCGATGCCGCCATGTACCACGCCAAGAGCGAGGGGCGCGCCAATTTCCGGTTTTATTCGCCGGAGCTGAATGCGGCGGCATTGGAAAATATCAAGCTGGAACAAGAACTGCGCGGTGCTATCGGCAGAAACGAGCTACTGGTGTTCTATCAACCCAAGGTCGATTGGGATGGCCGCATCGTCGGCGCCGAAGCCTTGATCCGCTGGCGGCACACCGAGCTGGGCATGATTTCGCCGGCTAAATTCATTCCGTTGGCCGAACAGACCAGTTTAATCGTGGAGATCAGCGATTGGGTCTTGGAGCAAACCTGTTTGTGGGTAAACGCTTGCCATGCCCAAGGCCTGGGGCCCTTGCGGATTTCTGTCAATCTTTCCGCGGTCGATTTTAAGCACCCGGAATTGGTCGAGAAAATCGCGGCGGTGTTGAGCAAAACCGGCACCGACCCAAGTTTCATAGAACTGGAACTCACCGAATCGGTGGCTATAGGCAACATCAAGGCTTGCATCGAACGCATGCATCATTTGAAAGCGCTGGGACTGACCCTGTCCATGGACGATTTCGGGACCGGTTTCTCCTCGTTGTCCTACCTAAAAGAATTGCCGCTGGATGTGCTGAAGATCGATCAATCGTTTGTCCGGCAGCTGGAAAGCGACGACAGTAGCGCTGCTATCGTCCGCGCGATTCTGGCACTTGCCGACGGCTTGGGTATGGAAACTATCGCCGAGGGCGTGGAAACCGCAGCGCAACTAGAACTATTGAAACAACATCACTGTGGCTTATTTCAAGGCTATTTATTCAGCCGGCCGGTGCCTAGCGATGAATTTTTAAGTTTGTTGCAGGCCGACGCTGCCAAGCGTGGCGCAGACCTGCCGGCGATTAGTTCCAGCTAAACCAGCGGCGGCCCCAGGCACTGACACCATCCAGATACAGATACACCACCGGCGTGGTGTACAAGGTCAGCAATTGACTGAAAATCAAACCGCCGACAATGGAAATTCCCAAGGGCTGGCGTAACTCCGCGCCGTAACCCGAACCCAAAGCCAAAGGCAACGCGCCAAACATCGCCGCCAGCGTGGTCATCATGATCGGCCGAAACCGCAACAAACAGGCTTGGAAGATGGCTTCCTCGGCGCTCAGCCCTTTGTGGCGTTCGGCGTCCAAGGCAAAATCGATCATCATGATCGCGTTCTTCTTCACAATGCCGATCAGCAAAATCACGCCGATCAAGGCGATGATGCTGAACTCGGTATCGCAAGCCAGCAAGGCCAGCAAGGCGCCGACCCCAGCCGAGGGCAGGGTGGACAAGATCGTCAGCGGATGGATATAGCTTTCATAGAGCATGCCCAGCACGATGTAAATACTCAGCAGTGCCGCCGCGATCAACCAGGGTTGGTTGCGTAGCGACTCCTGAAAAGCCTTGGCCGAGCCCTGAAAACTGCCGCGCACCGCAGCCGGCGTGCCGAGGTCTCGCAGGGTTTGCTCGATGAATTGGGTGGCGGTGGACAGCGAGGTACCGGGCATCAGATTAAAGGACACGGTGGCGGCGGCGAACTGGCCTTGATGGTTGACGGTCAGCGGCGCGTTGCTGGTCTGGAAGCTAGCCAGCGTCGCCAGCGGAATTTGGGTGCCGGTGTTGTTGCTGACGTAAAGCTGTTGCAGCGTGCGCGGGTTTTGCCAGTATTCCGGTGCCAGTTCCAGCACCACCCGGTATTGGTTCAACGGTTTATAGATCACCGACACCTGGCGTTGCCCAAAGGCGTTGTTCAAGGCGGTATCGATAGCCGCCTGACTGACGCCCAAACTGGCGGCTTTGTCTCTATCCACCACCAGCGATATTTGCCGGCCCTTGTCTTGCTGATTGGTGTTGACATCGGTCAGCTCCGGCCGCTTGCGCAATGCCGCGACGATTTTGGGCGTCCATTCGCGTAACAGGTTCAAGTCTTCGGATTGCAAGGCAAACTCGTACAGCGCCGCCGAGCCGCGGCCGCCGATGCGTAAATCCTGCACCGGCTGCAAAAACAGGTTGGCGCCGGGTTCGTCGGCCAGCTTTTCCCGCATGCGCCGGCTGATTTCAGCCATTGGCGCGTCACGCTGCTCGGGCGGCTTGAGTACCGCAAACATCAAACCGGAGTTGGTGTTTTGCATGCCGCCGGCGAAGCCCACCACATTGGTTACCGCCGGGTCTTGCCGCAAAATATCGACAAAATCATGCAGCTTGCTTTGCATGGCCTGGAAGGAAATGCTTTGATCGGCCTGGATGGTGCCGCTGAGCCGGCCGTTGTCCTGCACCGGGAAAAACCCTTTCGGCACGATGATGTACAAATACACGTTCAAACCAATGCAAGCCAGCAGCACGGTCAGCATCAATTTGGGATGGTGCAGCGCCCAGCTTAAACTGCGGCGGTAGCCGTTTTGCAAGCGCTGGAACTGCGCTTCCAGCCAAGCCGAAAGCTTGCCGGGCGTATGATTTTCCGCCGGTTCCAGCCAGCGGGCGCACAGCATCGGCGTCACGGTCAAGGACACTACCAGCGACACCAGCACCGCCGCCGACAGCGTCACGGCAAATTCCCGAAACAGCCGGCCGACGATGCCGCCCATCAATAATATCGGCGTGAAGACGGCGATCAGCGACAAACTCATCGCTAACACGGTGAAGCCAACCTCGCCGGCTCCGCGCAGCGCGGCCTGGAACGGCGGCACGCCGTTTTCGATATGCCGGCTGGTGTTTTCCAAGACCACGATGGCGTCATCCACGACAAAGCCGGTGGCGATGGTCAAAGCCATCAGCGACAGATTATCCAGGCTGTAATCGCACAAATACATCACCGCGCAGGCACCTATCAGCGATACCGGCACCGCTACGACCGGGATCAGCGTGGAGCGCAGCCGGCGCAGAAACAGCAAGACTACCAGGATCACCAGCACCACCGCGATCAACAGGCTGCGCTCGACTTCATCGACCGAGGCGCGGATGGTTTGCGAACGATCCGAGACAATCGACAATTCCATCGCTGCCGGCAACAGCGCGCGCAACTGCGGCAGCATGACTTTGACGTGTTCGACGGTGTCGATAATATTGGCGCCGGGTTGTTTATTGATGATCAATAACACTGCTGGCTGGCCGTTCTTCAGGCCGGTACTGCGCAAGTCTTCCACCGAATCCACCGCGGTCCCCAGATCGGCGATGCGCACCGGCGCACCGTTGCGGTAAGCGACGATCAAGGGCAGGTAATCGGCGGCGTGTTCGGCTTGATCGTTGGCGTGAATTTGCCAATGCCTCTCGCCGTGTTCCAGCGCGCCTTTGGGGCGATTGGCGTTACTGGCGTTGATGGCTTGGGCGACCTGATCCAGGCCGATGCCGTATTGTGCTAACGCGCCGGGATTCAGTTCCACCCGGACAGCCGGCAGGGAACTGCCGCCGACATTGACCTGGCCGATGCCGGGCAACTGGCTGATTTTCTGTGCCAATATCGTTGACGCGGCGTCGTACATTTGACCGCGGCTGAGGCTGGTGGAGGTGAGCGCCAGAATCAGAATCGGTGAATCGGCCGGATTGACTTTGCGGTAGTTGGGCCGATTGGGCAGATTACTGGGCAGCAAACTGCTGGCGGCGTTGATCGCGGCTTGCACGTCGCGGGCCGCGCCGTCGATGTCGCGATTTAAATCAAACTGCAAGGTGATCCGAGTCGAACCCAGCGAACTGGCCGAGGTCATTTCGCTGATGCCGGCGATACGGCCCAACGCCCGTTCCAGCGGCGTGGCGACCGTGGCGGCCATGGTCTCCGGACTGGCGCCGGGCAGGTTGGCGGACACGGAAATAGTCGGGAAGTCCACTTGCGGCAAGGGGGCGACCGGCAGTTGCAGGAAGGCTATGATGCCGGCCAATGCCACACCGAGCGTCAGCAGCGTGGTAGCAACCGGGCGGTAGATGAACAGCGCCGATATGTTCACGGCTGGCGGTCGCCGCTGTCGGCTAAAGGCGATTCGGCCGCGCCGCGCAAGCTTCGGGCCAGCCGGTCCAGGCTCAAGTAAATCACCGGTGTGGTGTACAAGGTCAGCAATTGGCTGAGCAATAAACCGCCGACCATACTGATGCCTAAGGGATGGCGTAATTCCGAGCCAACGCCGCTGCCCAACATCAACGGCAGGGCGCCCAACAATGCCGCCAGCGTGGTCATCAGAATCGGCCTAAAGCGTAGCAGGCAGGCTTGGAAAATCGCCTCGCGCGGCGGCAGGCCTTGCTTGCGCTCGGCTTCAAGTGCAAAGTCTATCATCATGATCGCGTTCTTTTTGACGATGCCGATCAGCAGCACGATGCCGATCACCGCGATGATGCCCAAATCGTGGCCGGACAACTGCAAGGCCAGCAGCGCGCCGACCCCGGCCGAGGGCAGCGTGGACAGGATGGTGATGGGATGAATATAACTCTCGTAGAGCACGCCGAGCACGATATACACCGTGACGATGGCGGCCAGGATCAGCCACAGCGTGCCGCCGAGCGAGGCGTTAAACGCCAAGGCCGCGCCCTGATAATCGCTTTGCACCGCTAAAGGTAAACCGATGTCCTGCTTGGCCTGCTCGATGGCTTGAATGGCGTCGCCCAAGGCGGCGCCGGCGGGCAGGTTGAAGGAAATGGTCGCGGAGGGAAACTGATCCAGATGGTTGATAGCCAGCGCGGTTTGCCGTTCGGAAATACTAGCCAGGGCCGACAGCGGCACTTGGCTGCCATTGCTGGAAGGAATCCGCAGTTGCTGCAAGCCTTCCGGGCCGCTCTGCTGCTTGGGGTCTACTTCCAACACTACCCGGTACTGATTGGACTGGGTGAAAATGGTCGAGACCAGGCGCTGGCCGTAGGCATTGTATAAAGCGTTATCGATGTCGGCGGTGCTGACGCCTAGCCGGCTGGCGCTGGCTCGATCGATTTCGATATAGGCTTGCAGGCCTTGGTCCTGCACGTCGCTGGCGGCATCGGCGATAGCGGGCAGGGCGCGCATGCGCTCAACCAGGCGTTGGCTCCAGCGGTTCAATTCGGATAAATCCACGGTCTGCAAGCTGAATTGAAACTGGGTGCGGCTGACCCGGTTTTCCAAGGTCATGTCCTGCACCGGTTGCAGATAGACAGAGATGCCAGGCACGTCGGCTAGGCGTGGCCGCAAGCGTTCGATCACTGTGCTGGCCTTGTCGCGTTGGGCTTGCGGCTTCAGGTTGATTAAAAAGCGGCCGCTGTTCAAGGTCGGATTACTGCCGTCCACGCCTATAAACGACGACAGGCTGGCCACGGCCGGATCGGCCAGGATCTGTCTGGCCATGGCTTGCTGGCGTTCGGCCATCGCCGCGAAGGAAATGCTGGGCGGCGCCTCGGTAATGCCTTGAATCAGGCCGGTGTCCTGGATCGGGAACAGGCCCTTGGGCATGGCAATGTACAACAACACGGTCAACGCCAGCGTGGCGATAGCGACCAGTAGCGTCAGGCCTTGGCGCTTAAGCACCCATTCCAGACTGCGGCCGTAAGCGGCGATGACTTTGTCGAGGAAGCCGGCGTGTGAGTCATGGCCGGCTGCACTGGCCCGTAGCAGCCTAGCACACATCATCGGCGTCAAAGTCAGCGACACTACCGCCGAGATCAGAATCGCCACCGCCAAGGTGATGGCAAATTCGCGAAACAAACGGCCCACCACGTCGCCCATGAACAGCAGCGGAATCAGCACCGCCACCAGCGAGATGGTCAAGGAGATGATGGTGAAGCCGATTTGCTCCGAGCCTTTCAGGGCTGCCTGCAAGGGCGACTCGCCGCGCTCGCGGTAGCGGGAAATGTTTTCGATGACGACGATGGCGTCGTCCACCACAAAGCCGCTGGCGATGGTCAGCGCCATCAAGGTCAGATTGTTGATGCTAAAACCGGCCAGGTGCATCACCGCAAAGGTGCCGACCAACGACAATGGCACCGCGACCGCCGGGATCAAGGTTGCCGGTAGGTTGCGCAGAAATAGAAAAATCACCATCACCACCAGCGCCACGGCCAGCAGTAACTCGAACTGCACATCGTGCACCGAGGCGCGGATGGTGACGGTGCGGTCGGTCAAGGGCAGCACTTCGACCGCGGCCGGCAAGGTCGCCCGCAGTTGCGGCAGCAACTTGTTGATGCGGTCCACTACTTCGATGATATTGGCGCCGGGTTGGCGTTGGATATTGACGATAACCGCAGCGTTGTCGTTAGCCCAGGCCGCCAGTTTGACGTTTTCGGCGGCGTCGACCGCCTCGGCGACCGCGGATAGCCGCACCGGGGCCCCGTTACGATACGCCACCACTAAGTCGCGGTATTCAGCCGCTGAGCGCAGTTGGTCGTTATTGTCGATGATGGCCGAGCGCTGCGGGCCGTCGAACATGCCTTTGGGTTGGTTGACGTTGGCGGTGGCGATGGCGTTGCGCAGGTCTTCCAAGCTGAGACCGTAGGCGGCCAGGGCTTGGTGGTTGGCCTGGATTCTGACTGCCGGCCGTTGGCCGCCGCTGATGCTGACCAGACCGACGCCGGGCAATTGGGCGATTTTCTGTGCCAGACGGGTATCCACCAAATCCTGGACTTTAGGCAAGGCGAGGCTTTTGGATGTGACCGCCAAGGTCAAAATCGGCGTGTCGGCTGGGTTGACCTTGTTGTAAATCGGCGGCAGCGGCAAGTCTTTGGGCAGGAAGTTATTGGCGGCGTTGATGGCGGCTTGCACGGTTTGTTCGGCAATGTCCAGATCCAAGGCCAGATCGAATTGCAGCGTCACCACGGACGCGCCGCCGGAGCTGGTCGAGGACATTTGCCGCAGGCCGGGCATCTGCCCGAACTGGCGTTCCAGCGGCGCGGTAATCGCCGAGGTCGTGACTTCCGGGCTGGCGCCGGGATAGAGCGTGGTGACTTGAATGGTCGGGTAATCGACTTGCGGCAGCGCCGAGATCGGCAATAAGCGGTAAGTCAAAACCCCGGCCAGCAGCAGGGCCAGCATCAGCAAGGAGGTGGCGACCGGACGCAGGATAAAGTGTCGCGACGGGTTAAAGCCGGGAAGCGGGTTTTGCGCGGCGGCCATGTTTAGTTGGCGGTTTTGCCGGAGGCGGTGGGTTGGGTTTTATCGATTACCTTGACTTGGCTGCCTTCGCGCAGTTTGTCGGCGCCATCGATCACCAGCTTTTCGTTCACGCCCAGACCTTCCGGAATCGCGACCGTTTCGCCGTCAGCCGGTCCGGCTTTTATCCGCTTTACGCTGATGGTGTTGTCGTCCTTCACCACGTAGACGAATGCGCCATTGGCCCCGTGCTGAATGGCGGAGCTGGGGACTAAGGTGGCGGCACGCAAGGTGTCCAGACGCATTTTGATATTGACGAACTGGTTGGCGAACAGGGTGCGGTCTTCGTTATCAAATTGGGCTTTTAATTTCAGTGTGCCGGTGCTGGCGTCGATCTGGTTGTCCACCGCCAGCAGCTTGCCGCTGGCTAGTTTTTGCCGGCCGGCCCGGTCGTAGGCGTCAATGACCAGCGTCTCGCCGGAACGCCAGCGCCGCATCACCTCGGGTATCACATCTTCCGGCAGCGTGAATACCACCGAGATCGGCTGAATTTGGGTGATGACCGCCAGTCCACTGACGTCGCTGGCGCGGACCATGTTGCCTTGATCCACCAGCCGCAAACCGATGCGGCCGGATACCGGCGCGGTGATGCGGGAATAACTGAGTTGCAGTTTGGCATTGTCGAGTTGGGCGCGGTCGATTTCGACGCTGCCGCGATATTGCTTGACCAGCGCGGCTTGGGTGGCGGTTTGCTGGGCGGCGATGGAGTCTTGCTCCAGCAAGGTTTGATAGCGGGCTTGGTCGATTTCGGCGTTTTTTAGCAGCGCTTCGTCGCGCAGCAATTGGCCTTCGGCTTGTTGCACGGCCACTTGATAAGGTCGGGGATCGATTTCGGCGAGCAGTTCGCCTTGTTTAACCGCTTGGCCCTCGGTAAACGCCACCCGGATCAGTTCGCCATCGACGCGCGAGCGCACTGTCACGGTGTGCAGTGGGGTGACGGTGCCCAAGCCGTTTAGGTAAATCGGCAAATCGCCTTGCCAGCTTGAGGCGACTGCGACGCTGATGGGAATGTTTTCGTTGGGATTGGCGTGCGCATCCTGGTTTTCCCGCGGATGCTGGCCGGCATGGTGCAAATAATAGCCGCCCGCCGCGACAGTTAATAGGAGAATGGTCGCCCAGTGCCAGCGCGACCTCGGCTTTAATGCGGAAAAATCCTGATCCTGGTTCATAGCCATGCGAATAACAATAAGTGGGTGCCGGCGTCATGCCGGCCAGCCGAGTCTAGCGGCACAACTAAAAAAGGCATCTTGAAGATGCCTTTTTCGGATTGTCTGCCGCTGTCGTGACGATCAATCGTAATGGTAGTGTTTGCGCAAAGGCTTGACCACTTCCCAATGGCTGTCCAGGCCTTCATGAAACATCACCAGGTCGCCCGGTAAAATCCGCACCGGCTCGCCGCCCACTGGAGTGACGATGATTTCGCCTTCCAACACATAAGCGGTTTCGGTTTCGTCGAAATCGATGGTGAATTTGGAAATTTCTTTTTCCCAGATCGGCCAGCTCGATACGCCCAGCTCTTTTAAACGTTCTTCGCTGGGGTTATGTTCAACGGTAATTTGGCTCATGGGTTTCCTGTTTGAATGAAGTTGATCGAGCGGCGGATTTTAGCATTGTTGCCGAGCCGCAGCTATGAATCGGTGGTTTCGTCCGGTAATTGCTTGAGATCGTCCGCGCGGCGCAGCCTGTTACGCCGTTCCGTCCCGACCGTGAGGTTGTCGGCATTGTTCTCCAACTTGGGCTCGCTTTGCTGGTAGATTTGAAATTCGGTGACGGAATTTATCGTGGTCAGCGTCGGCTCCTTGTTCAAATAATCGTTAAGCCAGACCACCAGTAACGCGATTGCCAGGCTGGCCGCGCCGGCGATGCCGGCGTCCCGGCCGTAATCGGGTTTCACCGGCTTATCGGGCAGCGAGGCCCAATCCACGACGTCCAGTTGCGGATTGCTTTGCCGTTGTTTGACGTCGATTTCCACTAGACGTTGTTTGGTTTGTTGCAATAATTCCTCCAACTTAAGCAGTTCTTCCTGCATGGCTTTGTGTTTGGCGAATTGATTGGTGTATTCGGCGGCTTTTTGTTTATGCTCGGCCATTTGCTTTTGAATGGTCAATACGGTGCGGTGCGCCGCACCGTAGGCGTTTTCGGCCTCTTGCGTGGCATAGCTCGAGCCGGCTTGTTCTTTGCTTGCAATTTTTTCATCCAGCTCGGCCAATTGGGTTTTTAAATTGCGCAGGCTGGGGTGAAATTCGATGTATTCGTCGGTGTATTGGCTTCTTTGCGCTTCCAGGCGTTCGCGTAGGCGTTCGGCTTGCTGGGTTAACGCCGCCAGACTTTGCGAATCGGCTTCCGGCACCACGGCTTTGCCTTCCGCGACGGCGGCATGAATGGCGTCCAGCTTGGCCTTGGCTTTCGCTTCTTCTTCCAAGGCGGCGTTCAAGGAATTATTTAAACCTTGTAAGCGGGCGTGGGCCTCGTTATCGGTGCTCTCCAGGGAGAGGATGTCATGCTGCAAGCGGAACGATTCAATGTCCTGGCGTTTGTCGCGCACTTGTTGTTCCAGGCGAGTCAATTCCGATTTGATCGAGGTACTGGCTTTATCGGTGATTTCGGCAATGTAATCCGCGCGAATTTGTTGGTAGGTTTTGATCCAGGTATTTAAGGCCATTTGCAGGAATTGCGGATGACTGCCTTCAGCCGCTAATTGCACTAGATTGGTGTCCGCAACCGGTTTTACCTGGAACAGCTCTTTTAACTGGTTGATATTCGGATGCTCGATACCATCCTGCTGTTTTAGCGTCTCGGCGGTTTTTTCTAATACCGGCTGTCCGAGCAAGACCTGCTTTTGAATGTTGACATGCTCCAGATCCGCCTCTGCATGCGTTTGATCAATATCGGTTGCCGCAGTCGTCAATACCAAGGCTTGGCTTTCAAAAACCGCCGGCTGGAGAAAGACATAGGTTTCGGTAATCAGCAGCAAGGGCAGAAGTACCAGCAAAAATAGGGTCCGGCGCCGTAAACGGCGTGGCCAAGGCGTTGGATGGGAACGGTAAAAGTCGTCTCCGACGATCTGGAAATCATGGCGATAAGGAAACATCACGATTCTCTCCCTGGCGCTTAGTCCGCAGGTTATAGTTTTTGTTGTAATCCGCTTTGCGGAAAATTTTCTCAGCGATCCCTGCCGAGAAAATTTTTAACGCCCGGACCGAGTCTGTGCACGTCCGCTTCGGTCAAGGGCGATTAAACGACTGTCTGGTTTTGTTGTTGTCGCTACTGACTGCTAACTTCAGTGGGAATTTTGATTGCTCAAGACTTAATTGATAGCCCATTTTCAGGCTTTAGAGCTCAAGATCCGCGCTGGCTGGTCTGCTCTGGTGCCTAAACAGTCAATATCGGCGAGCTGCCAGTTTAAACCAATACAAAAATCAAGCAATTCTTAATTTGCCAACGGCTATAAAGGCTGGGCTTCAGTTTGAGGTTATGTCGGGTCAATAATCGAAGGCGCCAAAGGCGGTGACTTGAACCGAAAGCGATTGGCAAATCGGTTGTAGGCGTGTCACTCAAATCCGAGATATTAGGCCACGATAAAATCTGCTTCGCCTATACTAAAAAGCCAATTGGATTTGTGATCCGCCGCCGGTTTGCGGGCTTTTTGTTCGGACAAGATCGGGTGAACTAGGTATGCTGGCTAACTGGCGTCCGAGGCCTGTCGGACACAATTTTCCTTGATGCCGTTTTGGCGGCTATTTTTCAAATTTTTTGGATTTCTACAAATCCCCGATTGGATTGGTATGGCAGATAAAGAGGATGGAATACTCAGAATTCATGTATATGAGCTGAGAGTGGGTATGTGCGTAAGCCGTCTGGAAGCGCCGACGGCGGATTCACCTTTTTTATTGGATAGAATTGTGATTGAAAGTCATGCGGATATCCAAGCCATCCAGGCGATTTGTGATTATGTCTATATCGATGTCAAATACCAAAAGTCCTTCTCCGGGGCGATTCCCACCAGAAATACCGAAGCGCGTAAACATCTGAGCTTTGCGCGATCTTTTAACCAAACCGCCAATACCTTTCAACGCACCGGTAATTTAATTAAAACGGTGATGGACGATATTCGTTTTGGGAATCAATTTAGTGTCAGTGAGGTTAAACAAGCTGTTTCCGAGTGCGTCGATAAGGTATTGGAAAACCCCGATACGATGCTGTTGCTGACCCAAATTAAAGATCAGGATCAATATACTGCGCAACATAGTATGAATGTTTGCATATTGTCTATTCTGTTGGGTCGGGAGTTGAATTTTTCGATGGAAGACCTGAATAAAGTGGGTTTTTGCGGCTTGATGCACGATGTCGGTAAAATGAAAGTGCCGCTGGAAATCCTTAATAAACCCGGCTCTTTAGAAGACTATGAAATGGACATCATGCGTAAGCACACGCTCTACGGACGCAACGTGTTAATGTCGGCCCGTAATGTCTATCCCGGCGCTGTTGACGTTGCCTACGATCATCACGAACATTTGGCCGGTACCGGTTATCCCAGAGGTTTGAACAAAACCACGCTATCGATATTTACCAAGCTGGTAGCGGTGGTCGATACCTACGATGCCATCACCAGTGACCGGGTGTATCAGCGTGGTAAGCCGCATCTTATGGCGTTGGGAATTTTGGTAAAAGGGATGGGACAGCAATTTGAAGCTAATTATGTGACGCAATTTATCAATTGCATCGGATTTTATCCGCAGGGCAATTTAGTGGAATTAAGTAGTGGTGAAATCGGCTTAATAGTCGAGCAAAATAAGGCCGATAGGCTTAAGCCAAAAATATTGTTGATTCAAGATGGCAATAAAAACCCTATTGAAGAGAAGATACTCGATTTGTCCTTGAATATCGCCGATGCAAGCGGTAAACGCTATGGTGTCAAACAGGTGATACGGCCGCAGGATTGTGGTGTCGATTTAGCCAAGTATTATCAAGACGGCAAGTTTACGAAAGAATATGCGGTAGTTGGCTAAGGTTTTAGTTCTGTAAATAACATGCCTTGGATATTATTTTTTCAACATGGTTAAAAAAATTAATATTAACCAGCTCAGAAAAGGCATGTTTGTTTGCGGCACTGATCGGAAATGGATAGATACACCTTTCTTTCGAACTAAATTTCTGATTTCATCCGATAAACAAATTAATACTTTAAAAGAGTATTGCCAAACCGTTTCTATCGATACCGGCAAAGGTATCGACGTGGATAAGCCCGCTGAAACCGACATAATCGATTTCGGCAGCCCTGCGGCTGCGGAGATGCGCAGCTGCGCCGAGGAAAGCGATTCTGCTTACCCAGTGAATTGCATCGTCGAATTGCAGACCGATGAATTGGCGGTGGTGGTCCAGGAAAACTCACAATCGCCCTTGCAACCGTTAGTGAAGGTGATCACCAATCCGCAGAAACAACTGCTGTTTCATGAGCGCCTGCTTGATCTGGCCGATGAGCGGCAAAATCAGACCAAGATAATCAGGGTGTTGGCTAGTGACGAACCGATTGTCGAGTTACTGAAAATGTTTGTCGAACTGGAAAAAACTTAGCCGGCCATTTACTCAGGCGCGTTGTTGGGTTTTGCCGAATAGCTCGTTACTCAGGGCTATGACAGCACGCGGGTCGATTTCGGCAATCGAAAAATCGTTTTTATCCAGCTTGAACGGATTGACCGGTGAAGGCGACTTCAAGGCTTTATTGATGGCGGTTTGATAAATTCGACTGACCGGCGTTGGCCCGAACAAGGTAATCGACGGCCGGTTTAAACCCCAGGCCATATGCGTCGGCCCGGTATCGTTACCGATCACTAAATCGGCTCTGGCCAGCGCCGCTTTCAAATCATTGAGGCTTAATTGCGGTAATACCCGCGCCAGGCTGCGTTCTGCCAGCCATTGCGCCATCCAGTGCTCCTTCTCGTTGCCCCAACTGATCAGAAAATTAGCTTCCAGGCCGAAGATGACCTGTAGAAATTTTTCTAATGGGTAGTTACGGCTGGGCCAAGTCGAGCCGATGACCAGAATGATGTTGGGTTGATCGGCTAGAAAATATTCATCCAAGGCGGTTTGCGGCGGCTGAAAAAACAAAAATGGCTGCTTTGCCTGGATTTGCTCCGGTGTCACATTTAGACCCAGCGGCTGGGTCAGCACGGCGACATTGCGATCAATGGTGTTGGCGTCGTAAGGGTAGGCGACATGCCGGCTGTAAAAAAAAGCCGCCCATTTTTCCCGGATCGAGTCATGATCGAAACCCACACAATTGGCCGACAGCAAGCGCGCGACCACTGCGGACTTAATCAAACCTTGAGCATCCAGCACTAAGTCATAACCCTGCTCGGCATAAGTACGTATTTTGTTTATCTCGGCAAAGACACGCCATTTGTCGGTTTTCAGGGCTTTTAAATTCACACCCAAAATATTATCCAGGTGTGGATTGTCGGCCAGTACGCCGACGAAGCGTTCTTCAACTATCCAGTCGATTTGCGCCAGCGGTAAGGCGGCTTTGATGAATTGCAAGGCCGCCATCGCATGAACGATGTCGCCCAAAGCCGACAATTTGACGATGGCAATTTTCATCGCTCAGGCTTCCAACGCCGCCAGTACCTGTTCCGGCCTAATTTCCGTCAAACAGCGAGTATGGCCCAACGGACACTCACGCTTAAAGCACGGCGAACAATCCAGGTTTAAATCCAGAATCTTCGCCTCGGGATGTAGCGGCGGGGTAAAGCCGGGGTCGGAAGAGCCATAAACCGCGATCAGTTTTTTATCCAGTGCTGCAGCGACGTGCATCAGGCCGGAATCGTTGCTGACGACCGCGTCAGCCAAGGACAACAAGTCCACCGCATCCGCCAGCGAGGTAATACCGGCGAAGTTACGGCAAATGCCGCCCGATAGGTCATTGATTTGTTCCGCAACGGCTTTGTCTTTGTCGGAACCGAATAACCAGACTTGCCAGCCTTGTTCTTCAATTTGCCTTGCTATGGCGGCGTAATGCTGGCTCGGCCAGCGCTTGGCCGGACCGTATTCCGCGCCGGGACACAGGGCCAGGATTTTACTGACAATAGGGCGCAACTCTTCCGAGCCCTCAAGCAGAGAGCTGGGGTGGGGGATTTCGATTAAATCCGCGCCGGTGATCTCGAATTTTTTGCAGACGCTTAATTGTTGCTCGATTGTGATCGCCAGCTTCGGAACCGGGTAAGTTGGTGGCTGCGGCGCCTCTTTCGGCAAACCCAGCGCCACGAAACGTTGCACGGTCATGGTCAGCACAGTCTTATCCAAGGTGTGCACATCGTTCAATAGGCCGCGGCGCAGTTCGCCGAGAAAGCCGGTGCGTTTGGGGATATGCGCAAAGAACGGGATAACGGCCGATTTCCACGAGTTGGGCAGCACAATCGCCTGATCGTAATGCTGGCTTTGCAATTCCCGGCCTATGCGGATTCGCCCCCGCAAATCAAACTGTCCGTGGCCCAACGGCATCGTCAGGCCTTTGTGCACTTCCGGCATACGCTCCAATAGAGGTAAGGACCACGCCGGGGCCAGCACGTCGATCAGGCAGTCGGGATGTTGTTGCTTTAGGGTGATGAACAGGCTTTGCGCCATCACCATGTCGCCGACCCAGGACGGGCCGACGACCAGGATTTTATAAGCTTGTTCCGTCACTTAAGAAACGAGCGTCAGCCATTCCTTATGGTCGGCGCGGCGGCCTTGCACGTAGTCGAAATACAGGGCTTGCAGTTTTTCGGTGACGGGGCCGCGGCTGCCGGAACCGATGTCGCGGTTGTCGTATTGGCGAATCGGCGTGACTTCGGCGGCGGAGCCGGTGAAGAATGCTTCGTCTGCCACATACACTTCGTCGCGGGTGATACGTTTTTCGATCACTTCGTAGCCTTGTTCGCGGGCGATGGTGATCAGGGTATCGCGGGTGATGCCTTCTAAGGCTGAGGTAGTTTCCGGCGTGTAAATTTTGCCATTACGGACGATGAACAAGTTTTCGCCGCTGCCTTCCGCGCAAAAACCTTCGTGGTCCAGCAGCAAGGCTTCGTCGTAACCGGTGGACAAGGCTTCTTGCAGGGCCAAGATGGAATTGATGTAGTTGCCGTTGGCCTTGGCTTTGCACATGGTGCTGTTGACGTGGTTGCGGGTGTACGACGAGGTCCGGATGCGGATGCCTTTTTCCATGTTTTCCGCGCCCAGATAGGCGCCCCAAGTCCAGGCCGCGACCATGACGTGGACTTTCAGGTTATCGGCGCGCAAGCCCATGCCTTCGGAGCCGAAGAACACCATGCTGCGGATATAAGCGCTGTCCAGATTGTTTTTGGCGACGGCGTCGCGATGCGCCTGATTAATCTCTTCCTTGGAAAACGGCATTTTCATGTTCATGATATGCGCGGAGCGGAACAGACGGTCGGTATGCTCGGCCAGTTTGAAAATCGCGGTGCCGGCATCGGTTTTATAAGCGCGCAAACCTTCGAAGACGCCACAGCCGTAATGCAGGGTATGAGTCAAGACGTGGACTTTTGCATCGCGCCAATCAACCCATTTTCCGTCTAGCCAAATCAACCCGTCTCTATCATCCATCGTTGCCATTATCTGAACCTGTTTTGTTTAGTGATTATTGCTGCGCCGCGTCGGCTTAAAATTGACGGAAATTGTACTATAAAGCGCTCTCCGGCAATACCGGCTGCGCAGAAGTCCTGATTTTGGCGTGAGACTGCGTTTGGCAGGCCCAAGATGGATTGTGGACACCGGTGAAATAATTCACTGATTCCACGTGGCATAGGCTACCGACGGCAAGCGCTGTTTGCGATAAATTAAACTCAGCGTCAATTTTTAGAAGTTGCCTAAGGTTGGGAAAATCTTACTGCCATGATTTTTAAAGGCTTTTGTTAGTTGGCGTCACTTATGCTGGTCATTTAGTAGTCAAATCGGCAGATTCGGGAGAGCGTCATGGAAACAAGCAATGAAGTCAACGAAATCAGCACCCTGCGTATCGTGTTTATCGAAACGTTAAGCAGGCAGTTTATCGCCATTACCGGTTGCGGCATTTATGTATACCTCAATCCGCTGACGATTAACGAATTGTTCAACCGCTATTTAAGCAGCAGCGTGCCTATCAATGTATTTGCCAGGCAATGCGTCAGAAATATAGTGGCTTAACTTTGCGCAGCCGACCCGGACGACTAGAGTCGTCCAGGACGTCTTTTAGCCAAATAGCGTCGTCAGGCTTTGGCAAAGCGCCGGCGTGAGCCGAAGAGTACCGCCAACAACAGAAACGCCAAAGCCGCTTGTCCGGCAATCAAGCTTAGACACGCAGCCGGATTTACCGGATGCGCAAAGGCAAAGCGCGGTTGGTCGTGACTAAGTTCATCGCTCCACGCGCTATCGCTCATGATCTTGGGGACGAAATAGTCGCGCCATTGATCTTCAAAGTAATTCACCGCCTTAATATACTCGGCATAGCGCGGCGCATCGATGCCGGCCAGCCTATCGGCCATTTGCACAGCTGCCAGCGCCGGCGACAGCCAAGACCACGCTTCCAAAAACTCGAATTGCGCCTGGCGGGCGCTGTCGAAGCGGGACATCACCGGTCTGATCTGTTGATCCAGAACCAATCCGGCCGGCAGACCGGCGATTTCGCGCGGTAACTCTTTGCCCGTTTGCGGCATCGTCAGGTCGGGATGATCGCTATACCACTGCGCCAGCAGCGCTTGGCGTTGTTGATTGTTTTGCTCCTGGAACTGGCGGATGGCGATGATGCTATCCAGCCGGGAAGGCATCGGTGCATGTTGGTCGGCTGCCCAGGTCAGCAAGGCCGGGCCGGCAAAGGTCAGTATCAACCAGACGCCAAGCATGCCGATGGCCGCCGCCCCTGAGGAGAAGGGCAGCAGCAGAAACAAGCCGGCGATGCCAAACCACACCAGTGTGTATATGCCTGCGAACACCAGCCAATAAGCCAGTGTATCCGCGCTAAATTCGGGATCGAGCAATAGCGCCAACAGCGAACTGTTGAAAACCACCAGTACCACCACGCCATAGCGCACGCTCAACGCCGCACACACCAAGCGCCAGGGTGCCGACATTTGCGTGCAGACTAAACGCCAGACTCCGCTCTCCTGGTCTTCCTGCACCAGGCCGTAGCTCAAGGCAATCACCATCAGCGGCGTTAGTAGCGCGAACACGGTGGCAAAATCCAGCATGCCCAACTCATGCAGCATCGGGTTGAACAACTGATCGCTGTTACGGCCGTCGGTGTGGCGGCTGCGAGTGGAGATTTTGATGCCGGTACTTAAAAAATCCAGTTGCCGCACGCTCAAGGCCAAACCGCTCAGGGCCGGCAGCCGCAAAGGCGGCGCGGCGGCGCTGGCGGCGCTGGCGGCAAATGCATTGGCTTTGGGGGTGTGGTCCGCCGCTTTCGGGGCGTCATGCATCTCCGCTTGATTGGACATCGCGTTGACGGTCTGCGGGGCTGCGGTGCCGTGTTGACGGAATTCGCGCGCAGCCAAACCCGACCAAACGGCGCTAGCCAGCATCACCAGCAGAAACAAACCTGTCACCCACAGATTTAAGCTGTTGCGTTTAAAACGCAGCCATTCGATGGCGATTAACTGCATCATGGCACCAGCCTCCGAGCGGAAAGACTCAATAAGCCCACCGATAAACCCAACCACAGCAATAGCACTAGTAGATCTAGCTCGGCGGTGCGCAAGGCAAAGCCGATGTCCGGGGCTTGATAGCTAAAGTCCGCCACGCTACGCCAATCGGCCTCAGCGCCGGTGGCCTTGCGCTCCGTGCCGCGGCTACGCTCGCGATCCCAGTCTTCGGTCAGGTTGATAAAATAGTGCCGATATTGTTCGGCGGCGTCTTCAAAATGCCGTTGATGGCTCAAATCCATACCGGCCAAGGTCATGGATAAAGACCGTAGCGCTAGGCTCGGGCCCAGCCAGGACCCCAGATGGCTCAAGTGTTGTTGCTTAATAAAATTGTCGCGCAAGGCGTCGAAATGCAGGGCATGGACCTTAACGGAATAAGCATCGTTGTGCTGACGATTTAAGGACACGAAACCGACCGGCAAATCTTCCTTGCGGGACACCCCGTACTGCGTCAACACTTGTGCTTCGAAGGCTTTGGCGCGTTGCTCGTGGTCGCCGTCGTGGTCCAGGCCGTGGTCAATGTCGTCCTTGATCTCACGCCAAAACTCGCTGGCGCTGGGGTTGGGTGCCAACATTTCCGCAGTCACTGCGCCGAGGCGCGGGGTGATAAACACGCTGGCTAGCCAAAAGCCCAGCAGGCAAAACAAGGTGGTACGGCTGGTGCTAAAAGACGCGGAAGCGGCGATGGCGACTGCGGCGAAGATGCCGTAGTACAGATTTAACAGCAGCAGCAACACCAGCAGGCGCAGCACGTCATCCAGGGTAAACGCGAAGTTGCCTAGCAGTATCACGGCTGCTACCAACAGCGCCGGTGCCAAGACCAGAGCAAATGCGCTTAACAAGCCCAGCAATTTGCCGAACAACAACTCGCCGGCGTTCACCCCCACACTGTGCAACATCCGCAAGGTGCCGGATTCGCGCTCCTGGCTGACCGCATTAAAGGTCAAGGCCACGATCAACAGCGGTAACAGCGCAGTCAGCACGAAACTGGTCGTGGCTTGACCGAAACGGCCGGCCAGCACTTGATCCGCCGCCGGGCTGAAGCGAGTGAGGTTGCGTTTATGCGGTTCCAGCCATAAAGACTGGCCGATATAAGGTCGCAAGCCCGGATCCAGCGCCGCCACCGGCGTGTCCGGCTTGAACACGTAGATGCCGTAATGCGCGGCGGAGTGCGGATTTTTCACGCTCTGCGTATTCCACTGTTCCTTGGCGGTGGTGCCGACGCGGTGTTTCTCCGCGCGCAATTGCTGCAATTCGTAGGCTGATGCCAGGAAAAAACCAACAAACAGTAGCAAGAGGGCGATGCCCAAGGTCAGCAAGCGGCCGTCGCGCAGTGTGGCGAGAAATTCTTTGCGGATGATGGTTTTGATCATGCCAAGCCCCGGGCATGCGCCAGATATTTTTGCTCCAGTTCGTCGTGTTGCACGGTGTGGGCGTCGAATTCTTCTACCAGTCGGCCGCTTTTCATGATGCCGATGCGGTCGGCGACTTGCTTGGCGTTGAACAAATCATGGGTGGCCATCAACACCGCCATGCCTTGATCGGCGGCGGCGCGGATGCGTTGGGCAAAGTCGTTGGCCGCGCTCGGGTCCAGGCCGGAGGTCGGCTCGTCCAGCAACATGGCTTTGGCCTGTTTCGCCGAGGCAATCGCCAAGCCCACTTTTTGCCGCATGCCTTTGGAATACGCCGCCACCCGTTTACCGTGAGCATCCGCTTGCAGGCCGCTGTCCAGTAACAAACGACGGGCTTGCTCGTCATGCAAACGAATATTCGCCAGCGCGCAGAAATAAGTCAGATTTTCCAAGCCGCTCATTACCTCGTACAGCGCGACGTTTTCCGGTAAATAGGCCAGTTTCGTCCGCACCAGATCGGGATTGGCGTGCGGCGATTCGCCTTCGATCAGCACCTGTCCGCTACTGGGCTGGTTGAAGGTCAAAAACGTGCTGATGGTTGTCGACTTGCCGGCGCCATTGCCACCCAGCAGCGCGTAAACGCAGCCCTTGGGGATGTGTAAATTTAAATTATCGACCGCACGGTGTTGTCGGTACTCGACAACCAGGTTGCGGGCGGCCAATACGGGGGACTCAGCGTTCATATAAGGTATTTGGATTAAGGTGAATGATCTGCGACGGTCAGCCGGATGGCCTGCCGCCGCGCCCGGCATGTTCAGTATTTTAACGATAGACTGGCGTAATGGGGGCGTTGTACTAACGGGATATTTTCCTGGATATACTGATCCAGGGTATTGTTGATAGCCGATGACGCAGTGTTTTGTTCTGGTGAAGAAGACCTCTGCAACCGTAAAGCGATAGGTTTTGGCGAATTAGTAACGGAAATTCCAGCGGTAATAGCTCGTTCTCAGAGAACGAAAAAGCCGATTGGTACTCGGCGTCTGAGAGCCCGAGTCGGAGGCCTGTTTGTCAAGCCAATTGCGCGCTATTTGATTTGTTTATGAATCGATAGTAAATGATCGTTATCGACCCCTATGTGTAGTTGCAAACTATGTGTAGCTTGTTGATCTTTATTGCCAGAGAGGCCGAGCGCGATTGGGTTTGAGCCGAGATGCTTTAGCCGTAGCTTGAGATAGTTTTACCTGTTTCCTGAAGTGGAATCTCACCCACCTCAGGAAATAATATTGTACGTTGACCATCACGCCGTTAGTTGTCTACTGGATAGCACACTGGCACCCCACGTTGATGCATTCATGCTGCATCTGTTTGATTGCCACTATGCATCCAATACCATCGATAACTACCTTGCCGGACTGACGCATTTTGCTCACTGGCTCACCGAGAGCCATATTGATGTCAAATCCATCGACGAAAGGCTCATCCAGCGTTTCCTGGATGAGCATCGGCCGAGCTGTTGCTGCGAGAAACCGGCATTCTCGGATTCCAAAGACTGACATGCGGCACTGGGACATTTACTGAGAATCCTACGCGCCAATGCCATCATCGCCGATCCATCGATAGGCCATACGCCGGTTGATGAGGAGCTTCGACGATTCAATGACCACATGTATAACGTGCGTGGACTCGCTGCCAGAACACGTAAACAGTATCTTGCCATCGTTTGCAGTTTGTTATTGGCACAGTTTGCCGATCGCGACGTGGTGATTGATGCGATCAAGCCAAACCAGATACGCCAGTTCATAGCCAGCCAAAGCACGCGATGTCATAAAGCGGTTAGTATCGGCGCTACGGTTTCGGCATTACGCGGTTATTTTCGCTATCGCGCCACCCTGGGCGATGCCGTCTATCATTTGATCGGCGTCACCAGTTTTCCGGCCAACTGGCAACAAGCCTCACTCCCGAAGACACTGACCAAAAACGAAGTCGAACGCTTGCTAGGCGCACTTACCCATGATGGCCCGGCGGCACTCAGAACGGCGGCCGTTGTGCATTGCTCAGATAATCCGTGTATAACTCTAATTCTGCTTTTTTCATCCTCTCAGAATATCGTAGTTCAGCGTGGGCTGCGTAACATCAGATCCTAACCTATACATTTCGTTCGGCAATCGCAGCGTGATCGCGCTTGGTATCATAGGTGCCATAACCACTGACGGAGTTGATCCGTGCGTCCTGAGGAATCTGGTTAAGAATCCCAATACTTGTGCGTCACCGATACGATTCCACGTGACTTCAAAGGCTCGAATTTCCAGTGTTTCGGCGTCGATTCCCAGATGAACCTTACGCCATTGTCGACGATACTCGGCGCCTTGTTTCTTGTGTTTTCCACTCACCTTCGCCCAGCATTTTCAAGCCTGTGCTGTCGACCAGTAAATGCAAGCCGTTCGGATTAGCCCGATAGGCAGTGCACACCAGCAAACGCTGCTGGTCACAACACAGCGTTGAGTAATATGGCGTCGGCCAATCCGGGTAGGATAACTTCAATAATTTTTTCCGCCAAGCCGGTGACTTGCCGTAATGCCAACCAGAATAGGTTCTTAACCATCAGGTAAAAGTGAATGGTAGCGTCGGAAAATTTCCTTGCCCGACCTCGTTTATCACTAGCAGGCGAAACCCAATCCATGTTCTTATCAACCCAAAACAGCATTGAGACAAGCTGTTTCAAGGATCAGTTTTAGTCTCGCCAATTGGTGGTTCTATAGGTTTTGGCTTGTGGTTTGGGCATTTCGGCTCGCTTACATTGAATTTCCCTACACCATGGGGGACTATAATCAATTTATGCAACAAAGCCGATCTGAAGAGAAAAGCGCCGTTGCAGGCTATACCAGATTTTCTGGAGGGGATTATAATGTTAATCTGTCCTTGGCCAGGAGCTTGGATAGAATAGGACGGCTGCTGAATTTTAGTGCAGCTTATCTAAAACAATTTGTCTGAGCATGCGAATGATAGCTTCAATAGAATTAATAACCGGCGGCACACGGGGACTAACAAATGACGCTAAGATTGTAAAAACCACCCTTGGCGAAAAGTTCGAAGTTAATGTAAATGTGTCTCGCGAAAGAAACTTACATTCGCTTCACAAAAGATTTTTAATAGCTTGCAATCTATTAACTCCTGCAAGTGATCGACTTTTCATATATTTTCAGATTTTGCCGACTGCTTGGCTAAAGCTATCCGAAAATAATATTTTTATCCCTAATCAGGAGTTTGTCAGGGAAGAAACGATAGCAAATCTGGAAAAATGTCATCAGATCTGGTGCAAAACCAAATATGCCCATAAAATATTTCAGAATCGCGGACTCGACTCCCGGTACATCGGCTTTTCTTCGGAAGACATGTACCTGCCGCAGATTGAAAAAGATTTCAGAAAATTTATTCATGTTGCCGGCCGCAGCCACCTAAAAGGAACAAGGATGTTGCTCGAATTATGGGTCAAAAATCCAAATTGGCCCATGCTGAATATAATAACTAGCCAGAGTTACTTTAAAGACAATTTCAAGGCCGATAACATAAATTATCTAAGCGATTTACCCGATACTGCTTTACGGCAGCTAATGAATAAGTGCGGAATCCATCTTTGTCCCTCCGAGACCGAGGGCTTCGGTCATTACATAAACGAAGCAATGTCGACTAAAGCCCTGATTATTACCGTGGACGCACCGCCAATGAACGAGCTGGTACCTCCTGGGCAAGGTTTACTTGCAAAATATTCGCGCGAAGAAATCATGAGTTTAAGTCAGCGATTTTTTGTTGATAAAAACGACCTTCAGAGTCAGATTATCGCTGCGATAGACATGAATCAGGAAGAAAAAGCCGGGATCGGTGAGCTGGCTCGTCAGAGTTTTTTAGCCAGAAAAGTGGAGTTTTCAATGCTACTAAATTTGCAGGTTAACGATTTCCTACAGAAAAAAGTTGGATAGCAATAAAAACCCCATATCGCTGGGGACGTTAAGTGCCTAGCAAAAAGTCAACATGTATTGAGAGCCAAATTCGCGCCCAATTTCGTCAATGGCTTGCTCCAGTTCATCCGGTGTAAATGTCTTGAAAGGCAACCATTCATATTTCATTTTGTGCCACAGTAATTCAATGCGGTTGAGCTCCGGACTATAAGGTGGCAAGAAATAAAATCGCATGCCTTTCTCTTCCAACAAATCCCAATAATGTTTCAGTTTTTTGGCGGTGTGAATGGATGCATTATCCAAAATCACCATCAAGGGTTTGCTGATGCGTTCGATCAAAGCCATCAGGAAACCAAAGAACCACAGACCATTTACGCTGTGCCATAGATGGGCCAGCAGTAGTCGACCCGATGAAAGCAGCGCCCCCATGACATTCATGCGTTGAGCAAGTTTGGCGATAATGGCATGCACTGCGCCGCATTTCGTCCAAGCCTGCAAAACGGAGTGCAAATATCACGTTGTGTTTATTCCGAAGTGCCGTCGCCGAACGCTGTATAGGGCGTTGCGCAAGCATTTGGGCGAGGTGTTCCGAAGGCTAGCAAGTCAAAAAGAAAGCCGAATATTGGAAGGGCATTTGATGCCGGATCATTTGCATATGTTGATATCGATTCCGCCGAAATATGCGGTGTCGCAGGTTATTGGCTACATCAAAGGGAAGAGTGCGATTCACTTGGCCCGTGTTTATGGTGAAAAGAAGCGTAACTTTGTCGGTCAACATTTCTGGGCGCGAGGGTATTTTGTTTCAACAGTGGGTCGAGACGAAACGATGATACGGGAATATATCCGGCATCAAGAACAGGAAGACCAACGAATCGAACAAATGAACCTTTGGCAATGAGTCGCCGCCTGTTGGTGGCTAATGACAAAGGGCCGCGTCAGCGACCCTATTTACCGCTTTGAGCGGTTCACAACATAAAGCCCCCGGCTTTGCCGGGGGATATTTACTTAAGTTGCTCCTCAAGCCCTAGACGAAAACTCGCCGGTTTCGGTGTTGACCTTGATCATCTCGCCGGATTCTATATATTCGGGGACTTGTACTTCCAGGCCGGTACTGAGTTTGGCGGTTTTGGTGCGTTTGGTGGCGCTGGAGCCTTTCATGGATGGCGGGGTTTCGACGATTTGCAGCGTAATGGTGGTTGGTAACTGGATACCTAGCGCGGCGTCGTCCATCAACAGCATGATGATGCCTTCCAGGCCGTCGGTCAGATATAGGGTTTGGCCTTCCAGGTCGTCAGCCGCCAGCGCGTATTGATCGTAAGTTTCGCTGTTCATGAAATAGTAGGTGTCGCCGTCCTGGTAGGAAAACTGCACGTTGCAACGTGAACAATCGGCGGCTTTCAGCATGTCGTCACTTTTGAAGGTTTCGTCCAGTTTTTGCCGGGTTTTCATGTGAGTGAAACGGACTTTGTATAGCGTGGTGGCGCCGCGCGAGGTAGGGTTGCGCACGTCGATGTGTTTCACCACATACGGCTCGCCGTTGATTTCGATGGCGGTTCCCTGTTTTAGTTCGTTGGCTTTCGGCACGGCTTAATCCTCGTTAAATGTTTGATTTGAAATAAATTGCCACTGGCCGTTTACTAGGCCGGACAGCGGTTGATAATCGATTTTGTAGCGCATTTTACGACAGTCTTTGATCCAGTAGCCCAGATAAACGTAGGGCAGGCCCATTTGCTTGGCGGTTTCGATTTGCCACAATACCGCGTAAACGCCGGGGCTATGGTCGGCAAAATCCGGGTCGAAAAAGGTATATACCGCCGATAGCCCGTCGGCTACCACATCGACCACCGCGACCGCCGCCAATTGGCCGCCGATTAAAAACTCCACAAACAGCGTGTCGCACCAGCTGCTGCCGAGGAATTTGATGTAGTCATCGGGCGTGGTTTCGGTGTCTTCACCAGGTTTGTCGTGACGGGCACTTAGATAACGCTGATAAAGCCGGAAATGCCGCGGGTCGAACTCGGCGTTTTTGACGACTACCCGGGTTTGCGCATTGCGCTTGATACAGCGCTTTTGTTTACGGTCAGCTTGGAATAAGGCCACCGGCAGCCGCGTCGGCACGCAAGCCTGGCAGGCTTCGCAATAGGGTTTGTAGACATGGTTGCCACTACGCCGGAAGCCCTGGGCTATCAATTGCGAGTAAAGTGGCGTATCCATTTTCACCGACGGATGTACGAAGCCGGAACGTGCCAGATGATCGTCCAGATAGCCGCAGGCGTGGCCGCTGTCCAGCCAGAGCGGGATGGAGTTCATGCTTGCCAAGCGTCGGGTGTCGGTGCTTGATCGCAGAGCCGGTCCAGCAGCTCCACGAAGCGGCTGCGGCGGATTTCCGCCGCCCCCAGGCTGAGTAAGTGTTCGCTGCTGACCTGGCAATCGATGACTTGATAACCCCAGGCGCTAAGCTGCTGCACCAGATGCACAAACACCACTTTGGAGGCATCGGTTTTACGATGGAACATCGATTCGCCGAAAAAGACCTGGCCGATGGCAATGCCGTACAGGCCGCCTACCAACTGGCCGTCCTGCCAAGCTTCGCAGCTGTGTGCGATACCCAGGTGGTGTAGTGTGGTATAGGCTTGGCGGATGTCGTCGGTAATCCAGGTGCCACCTTCGTCGCGACGCGGCGCCGCACACGCATCGATTACTTGACGAAAGGCGCTGTCGTAACGAATCTCAAACAATTGTTTGCGCAGGGTTTTCGCCAGGCTGCGAGAAATATTCAGTTGTTCCGGAAACAATACCAAACGCGGGTCGGGCGACCACCACAGAATAGGCTCGCCGGGATTGAACCAGGGAAATACCCCGTGCCGGTAGGCATTGACGATGCGCTGTGGCGACAGGCAACCGCCAAAGGCCAGTAAGCCGTTGGGTTGTTTCAAGGCCTTATGCAGTGGCGGAAAGGCTTGGTGCGGATGATCCGGGTCGAGCAGGGTGAGTTGCATAGGAGGCGCGTGATGTCCGGGTTGGCGCTGGTTTGTTCAGTAAGCTAGCTTACCAAGGTTTGTAGGCTGCCGACCAGACTGTTGATAACGGTGCGTAGACACAAAATTTCGCACGTCCAACTCAAGATGCATCCATTTTGTATCCAAAGCCGCGCACGGTTTTCAGCAATTTCAGCTCGTAATCGTCGTCTATCTTCCGCCGCAGCTGGCGAATATAAACATCCACCACATTGGTCAGCGGATCGGCACTATAGCCCCAGACTTGTTCCAGAATACGTGTGCGGCTCAATACTTTACCCGGCATACGCATAAAGCATTCCAGCAAGGCAAACTCCTTGGGGGTTAACTCGATAACGTTATTGCCACGTCTTACCTCGTGAGTTTCGCCATTAAGTACCAGGTCTTCGATACGCAATTCTTTGTCGTCCTGCTTCACTTCGCCGCCGCGCCGCCTGAGTAAAACTTCGATACGGGCCAGCAATTCTTCAAAGGCGAACGGCTTGGTCATATAGTCGTCGGCACCGGAGCGCAGGCCGGCTACTTTGTCTTGTACGGTATCGCGCGCGGTCAGCATCAAAATCGGGGTGTCGATGCCGTTGCTGCGCAAGCGTTCGCAAATCTGCCGGCCGTTCATGTCCGGCAGGCCCAAGTCTAGAATGATCACCTGAAAGCTGCCTTCGGTACCCAAGGCAATGGCCTCTTGCCCGCTACGGGCCACCTCCACGGCATAGCCCTCGGCTTTTAAGCCGCGTTGCACGAAATCGATGATACGCTCGTCGTCTTCAACCATCAGTACCCGCATATAGCCTATTCCCGTCAGAGTATTGGTTGTCATGTATTTATCATTCATATGAAAATCCGTCCTATGCTACCGTAAGCAGGGGTAGTGTAACCGTAAATGTCGATCCGGCGTTTTCGACGCTACGTACCGCGATTTGCCCGCCGTGGGCTTGCAGGATGGATTTGGCCATCGGCAAACCCAGGCCGGAGCCGTCGTCTCGGGAATGCTGGGCATTGCTGCTGCGGAAGTGGCGCTCGAAAATTCGATCCAGATCCTCGGAGGGTATGCCTATGCCCTGATCGGTCAGGCTGAAACAGGCCTGTTTACCGTCGCGCCATAACGCCACGGCGATATGCCCGAGCGGTTTGGAATAGCGGCAGGCATTTTCGCCCAGAATGAACAGCACTTGCCGTAACCGTTGCTTATCGCCGCGCACCCATAGCGGCCCGGACGGCGCGTCCAGGCTGACGGAAATCGAATATTCTTGCGCCATCACTTGAAAATCCTCGACGCTGCTGGCTACCAAATCCGCCAAATCCACTTTATTCCATTCGAATTGCAGATTGGCCGTGTCGGCGCGGGCCAGAAACAGTAAATCGTTCACGTATTTACCCAACTGCATCGACAGCTCGACGATGCGTTGCAATGCGTCTTTGTATTCTTCGGCATCGCGGTCCTGGCCGCGCAACGTCACTTCCGCTTCGCCGCGAATCACCGTGATCGGCGTGCGCAGTTCGTGGCTGATGTCCGCCAAAAACTCACGGCGGGCATTATCCATGCGCTTTAATTCTTCGTTCAATAGATTAAGCTCAAAGGTCCGCTCGGTCACTCGCTCTTCCAACACGGCGCGGCCTTCGCGTAGTTTATCTTGTTGAACTTCCAGTTCCTTGGCCATTTGATTGAAGTGGCTGGCCAGATAGGCAAATTCGTCGCGGCTGTCCAAAGCGATGCGGTAATCCAGGTTGCCGGAGGCGATTTCGTCCGTGCCTTTCATTAGCGCTTCGATAGGTTTTTTAAACGCGCGCAGCAACATGATGCCGGCTACCAAGCTGAATAACGCCGCGGTTAACGAGGCCAGAATCGCCGTCCAGCGCGACTTTTCCACCAACATTTCCAACTCGCGCTTGGCTTTTTGGGCTTTTTCCCGTTCGGCGTTGATGGCGGCGTCGATCAGGGGTTGGAATTTACCGTCGATTTCCTCTTCAGTGAACTTGGCTAAAGCCTGGACGGCGGTAGTCAGCTTACCTTGCAAGCGCAGCCGCTCCACTTCTTCGAAGCGATATTCGCTGGCTTCCAGGAAAGCGGTGAGATGGGCGACTTTCTCCAATTCCGCGGGCTTATTGGTCCATTCTTCGCTGGCGCTGTCTGTGTCCGGCGCTTTGACGGCGGTGTCGCGCAGGGTTTGCATGGCCTCGTAAAGACGGCGTTTGGAAGATTCCACGCCGGTTTCCGAATTGGGGTTGGCGGTGATCAGCCGGTCCATGCGTTGCTTGAAATGGCGATAAGCTTCCTGCGAAAGCTGTTCGTAATCGTCGAAGGTTTCGTAGGCGGTTTGGCTGTGTTGAAAATAGCGCGCTACTTCGTCGGCGCCCCAATACAAGGCAATGCCCAAACTCAACACAAAGCAGAAAGAAACAACAATGACTATCGCCAAGCGAAACCGAAACATTGGCCCTATTTGCCTTCGCTAGTCTCGTCCAGTTGCTTTTCCATCGACCGGATGGCTTCCAGTTTCTCGCGCAGCAGTCTTGATTCTTCTTTCTTGGAGCCGGCGGCGTCTTTCGTTTCCAGCACGTTTTGCACGGTTTTGTGTTTGCGTTCCAATGAGCCGAGTTTTCTTGATGCGCTGTTGATGCGTTTTAATGCTTCGGTGTGAATGGCAACCAGGTGGCGCATCCGTTCGTCGCTCAGGCCTGCGGGCGGAATGCCGGCAATTTCATCGAGAATTTTGGGAATGTCGCCACAGGCATCTGACAATAGGCGGCCTACCATCAAATGCAGTAACACGCCAATCTCGGGCTCGTCTTTTTGGCGCTTCATCAAAGACCGGCATGTCTCGGTGCGGCTCGCCGTGGTCATGTTGGCCAGATTGTTGCCAAAATCCAGCAACTCGTCTATGTCCGAATGCACCACCGGCGCACTGTAAACGGTTGGAAAATGTTCCTTGACGCTGGAATCCATCTCGGCGCAGCCGCTGATTGCCAACAATGATGCGATCAGTGCCAATACGCGCATGAATTGTGCCTGCATGTTGCTTAATTCTCCCCGGTTAACGGAATCTGAACCCTGATGCGGGCTCCTTGTTGGTCTTGACGGGCATCGATGACTTCCACTTTGCCTTGATGATTGGCGACGTATTCCTTGACGATGGCCAAGCCCAGGCCGGGGCCGTCGCCGGTATCGCCGGCCTTGCCGCGATAAAACGGCTCGAAGATATGATCGCGTTCGTCGATGGCGATACCGGGGCCTTCGTCTTCCACTTCCAGTTCCATCAAAGTACCGGCGTCGCGTAATATGACGCGAATTTCACCGCCTTCCGGCGAAAATTTCACGGCATTGGTCAGCAATTGTTCGATGATTGCCCGCAATTGTTCGGGAATGCCGGCAATTTCCACCGGCCTTGCCAGCATGCGGATAGCGATGGCTTTACTGCTTAAAACCGGTTGAAAATCGTCAACGACGGTTTCCAGCAAATCTTTGATGTTTACGCTTTCCTTGCGATTGATGTCGGGCAGGGAATTGATCCGACTGTAGCGCAGTAATTCCTCGGATACGGCGCTTAACTTTTCGATATTGGCGCATAAATGCAAAACAGTGGCTTGCCGCTTGCTGTTGGGGTCGTAGTCGGTTTCGCCGGCCAGCAATTCGGCATCCTGACGCAGGCTTGCCAAGGGCAGTTCTATCTCGCGGGCGACGTTTTGCATAAATTGTTGCTTGGACACTTCCAGTTCCAGTAAGCGAGTGCGCAGCCACTCCAAACGGTTGCCCAGGTAACGTAAATCCGACGGGCCGTTCACCAGAATCGGTTCGGCCAGCTCGCCCGCGCCCAAACGGCGGATCGAAAGATCAAGTTGCCGCATCGAACGCGACAATACGACCAACAGAACGGCAATCACACCGAACGAAATCGCCAGTAATACTGCGCCTTTGACCAACAGGCCATGCTCCAGCGATTCCGACAATTGGTGCAGTTCGTTGAATTCGTGATCGACGTGGTTTTCAAACTCGCGCGACAGGGTGGCGGCAGATTCGCGCAAGCCCTGGAAAGCCTCGTCTATCGGTAATTCCAGATTATTCTCGTCATCCGAGCCGATGATTTGCTGGTAAATCAGGTTTTCTTTTTCGGATAATTCATTGACCAGCAGTGCGATTTTGTTATCGACGTGCAGTTTTAGTAAATCACCCAAAGCCTGTTTAAACGAGGCCCGCACGGTTTCGTAGGATTGCCGTTCGTAGGGTTGGCGCAGCGTCGGGTCGGACAGCAACACAAACAGTTTGGCCTTGCGCTCTATATCGGAGGCTTTTTGTAAAACCAGGCGGATGGTTTTGGTTTGTTCGAAAACATGCGTGTTGACGGTGCGGCCCAGCGCCGAGGTCTCGCGCATGCCAAAAGCAGCGTACATCACGGCCAGAAACAGCGGAATCACCGCAATGACAAAGCCCAGAATGATCAGGGACTTTAACGATAAAAAATTTTTAAATTTCATCCTTGTGCGAGAAGCAATAAATCACTCCATAGTATAGTTGAAACGGTATCCTAAAAATTGGCCCTAAATCCTTCACAAACGGCATTGCCCAGCGGCCATAAGGCTGGCGGCGGCAAATACCGTGAGGCGCAGGCCGGATGCCCTGAGTTTAGAAAAAGGTGGTTTAGCGTTGGCGATGGTGGCGCAAATGTCGGTCGCCGGCCCAAGCGTGCGATTATTTTCGCCCGGCCTTCACATACCATCGCTGCTGCGGGGATGACGCTACCCGGAAATGTAAGGACAGGGGTAGTAGAGTTGGAGGGTATTAAGGCAAAATTGCCCGGCAGATTATTCAGCCCATTCTTCGTCAGCCATCTCTGCAAAACGGCTCTGATCTTTACCGGATTTTTGTTTAAAAATACGTTCCAGCAACGGTGACATGGCACCGGTAAGGTCTTGCTGTAACTCGGCAATGATTTCTTCAATGTCGGGACCGCCTTTAACAATGACCGGATGAGCGCCCAATTTGATTAATTCATTGGTGGCTGTGCCACCAACCGAGCCGCAATAAACCATATCGCAGCCGGTTAACCAGGCCAGCTTAGGCTTTAATTTCTCTTCATTCCCGTCACGCTGTTCCTTACCAAACGACTTAGCCGCCAAAGGCGTCGCGGAACTGCCGTCTATAGCGTAGACATGAAATCCCAAGGATGAACCGAAATGCTGATTGATCATTTCCCCATCGGAACTGGCAAAAGCCACGATCAGCTTATTCGCATCGACTTCAAGCTCCGCGACACTGTTTACATCGGCAAGTTGATTCATATGACACTCCGTAATGAATATTTGGGCCAAAGGACGACTAAGGCTAGGTTTTAAAACTGATGGTCTTGGGTGTTGTTAATCCGTGCCTTACTTAAATCCGGCGCTTAAATACCGTTCGACCAGAGCCTGTCGAAGGGCACACCAGCCGTGGGTTTTTACGAGCTCGGTACAAACCGCGCTACTTTCGTTGTCGGTATTCCGCAACCAGCTCTTTAATCTTCAGTCGCATAATGTCTTTCAGCATTTCTATTTTTCGGTCATGTTCCTGATGGGCAATATCGTAAATTTGTTTTCTGAGAGTTTCGTTACTATCCTCGGGTAGGCTCAAAGCCCATTCAGAAAAAAAGGCATCGTAGCTGTCTATCGTTTTGATCAACTCAAACCTGAGCTTTTCTCGGTCTTGCCTCGGGATAGCCTTTAGCGCTGCATCGATAACCGCATCAAGATCCGATTTTTGTTGTTGGTTGGGAACGGGAAACGGGATGATTTCAGACATAGGCACCGTAAAATGATGAGCAACCGGACATAGCATTGATTTGTGCACGGCTTGCTTAATTCATATTTCGCGCCAATTCCTAAGAGATTGATTAATAAATGAAAAATGCTGTGGGTATCTGTTGTGTTTGTAACAAACAAAACCCTTTTGAACCGCAGATGTTTGAATGGCAGCAGTTGCGCTTAATCAACTACCGCAATCCGACTTGAAATGTTAGCGCTATAGCAGGTGTAAATGGCGGAAGTTGCTCGGTCAGAATTAAGCGGGTAAAACCGATCGGTTGCGGACTATCGGTTGATCTGATTCAATGGCCGTAATTTGATGTTTTACCAGTCATACCTACTAAGTTCCGATGATATACAGAACTATCTAATCACTAGTTAGCACAATAGGGAAAATATGAGAGACGTAGGCTTAATGGGAGAAAGTACTTTCACTCTTTGGTGTGCTGATGCTGGACTTATTTCAAATGGTTCAAAAATAGATAAAACAGAATGGGATTTTTTTGTTGAATTTCCCTTCAACTCGGAACTTGAAAGAAATCCTATTGAGCTTCATAAAGCTGCGTTTGAATGCAAAGTTCAAGTCAAAGCAACTGATAAGCAAGAAAGAAAGCTTCCTATAAAATTATCAAACTTAAGGCGATTAATCACAGCTCAAATGCCTGCATTCTTTGTTTTCATTGAGTTTGATGGTGCTGATTCCGCAAAAAGAGCTTTTATTGTTCATGTTGATAATGAATTAATTTCTAAAGTACTTAGAAATCTGCACAAAATTGAACAAAGTGATGTTGAAAATAATTTTAATAAAAGAACAATGACCATTCACTATGGTAAAGAGCATGAGATGTCTGTGCTTAATGGAAGCTGTCTTAAGGGTATTTTAAACAATTATATTGGTACAAATTTATCAAAGTATGTATCAAATAAAATGACACATCTTAAGTCTACTGGCTTTGAAGATGGTTTTGCACAAATACACTTTACAGTAGAAGGTGAAGATAATTTGAAGCAACTTATAGATGTTTCCTTGGGCATTGAAAATGATGTGGGATTATCTACATTTAAAGGAACTCATACTCGATTTGGTATCGTTTCTAAAAAGCCATTTATAGCGAACACTGGTGGTCGACTAGAAATGCCGAATCTTGAACCAAATGGGGAAGTTTTAGTTAGTTTTAAAGAAAGTAAGCTATCTCCTGGAGTATCATTTAAATCGAAATATTTTAGCTCGCCATTTAATATTTTGGTTCCTGATGAACTAAAAAAAATTAGAATTGAAGGTGACTTTTTTGATTTGGCCTTAAACCCATATACTGGTTCTGCAAATTATTCATTTTCCCTAGGAGAAGGAGTTAGACTAGAAGTAAAAAAATTTAGAGATGCGTTAAAACTCCTTAATTTATTGAACTCCTCAGGAAAAAATATTTTTGCTGAATTAGTTTTTGAAGGAGGGGGAAGTATAGAATTCAAAGTAGGTTGTACAGATGCACGGTTCGATTTTTCAAAAGAGCTAAAAACCATTGAATGTGCTGTAAAATTGCTTTCGGATTTTGAGGTATCAGAAGTTGTGGATATATCATTTTCTGAAATATATCAATATGAAAAAGAAATATGTCAAATGGCAAGTTTGATAAATGCTTCACCTAACCTTTTTAGGGTTGAATTTAATGTAGACGGTGAGGGCTTTGATCCCAACAAAAATGTTGCAAATATTTTTCTAATGACAACTCCAATAGGAAGTCATACCTTTGGTTTAATTATCGTTTTAACAGGTACGGTGAAAGTTTTGGACAATGAACGCTACGAGCTGTTAACAAATAATGCTTCAATTGAAAAACGGTTGATTTCAAGAAGAGATAATTCTATCAAAAACGAAGACTTATTATCTGAAATAGAAATTGTAGAAGAAAGATACGATGCCGATTATTCCGTTGTTACTATGTTTGACAAAAAGTGCTAACACCCAAATCACTTGATTTAAACCGGCCATTCAGAGATCAACCTCAAAGGTCTGAAATTAGACGAAATTTGCCCATCAAGCCACTCCAGAACGCCTACCGAAAAATCAGGTTCGCGATAGGTTTAAAGACAATTCACAAAGATCCGAAACAGCAGCATCAGGCTTCAAAGCCCATCTCGAAGGAAGAGAAGCCCGACTCGTCGCCGTATATCAACGACAGGCCGGACGGGTCAGGAGTTTTGCTTTGTTTGGCCGAGTAGGCGTCCAGGATTGGCGTGATGTGGCGTACCGATCTGGGTGTGGTGTAAACCAGGAAGGCCGTGTCGTCGTCGGACCAGCCGCCGAACATCGCCATGCCCTCGGGGCCGTTTCGCGCCACGTAGGCGGCTCGGAAAGCGCCTAACAGCACGTAGATTTCACCGGATTCGTATTCCTGGCGGGACAGGGTGATGCGGTGCCAACTCATGGTTTTTGCCATTTCATGCCTTCCGTCACTAAATCAACTTAATTGACCTAAATCGTCTTGCTGCTTGATTTTGCTCAGCCCCAAGAATCTTAACATCGGAAGGCAATACAGACCATACAGGTGCCCACCGGGATGGATAATCCCGGTGCCAAGAAAATTACGAAATGTAATTAAACAACGACAGATTTTGCACCTTGGTAAAGGCTTGCTGCGCGGCTTGCAGCGATATTTGTTGCAGATTGAATTTGCTCAAAGCTTCGGCATAGTCCAGGTCGCCGATGTCCGAGGCGGTGGATTTGTTGTCCAGAATGTAGTCGGCGTTTAAATTTTCCTGGTCGTCCAATGCGTTCAGGCGGGCGCCGGCCGAGGCGCGTATCGTATCGAAGCGCACCAGAGCGGTATCGATGTCGTTCAGGGAGTTCTTGTTGGGAGTGTTGGCTTTTAAATCGGCGGATATTTGCGCGACTGCTTGAAACACGTTGCTGATGCTGCCCGCTGTCAGCGGCGCGACTTGAATGCTGCCGAATACCGACTCGCCGGGGTCGCCGTCGGTCACTTGCCGGCTGGGGCCTATCGCGATACTACGTTGGTTGGCGTCACCCTGATAGGCGTAAGCCGGGGTGTCGGTAAATGCGGCCTGGTCAGTTTTGTATCCGGAATAAATATACTCGCCGTTGGCATTTTTGGTGTTGGCGATGCTTAGTAATTGCTTGTTCAGCTCGTCGATTTCCATCGCGATTTGTTTGCGGTTGGTGGCGGTGTTACTGTCGTTCAAGCCTTGTACGGTCAATTCCCTGATTCTATGCAACACGCTGCCGGCATTATCCAGACCGGATTCTTCCAGGTCGAGCCTTTGCCGCGCCGCGCCGATGTTGACTTGGTATTGCTCATTTTCCTTAATGTTGTGATTCAGGTCGATCATACTGGTGGCGGCGACCGCATTTTCGGCCGGGCTCAGGTATTTCTTGCCGGACGATAGTTTTAGCTGAGTCTCGCTGAGTTTGGATTGTTGATCCAACATCGCGTTAAGGCCGAGCTGATGATTCCATGAAGTTGAAATGCGCATAATAATCTCCTAGCGAAATGCCCCGATCAGCGTGTCGAACAGTGAGTTAGCCACCGACACGGCTTTGGCTGCTGCCTGATACGAATTTTGAAAATTGATGAGATTGGCCGCTTCTTCATCCAAGTTGACGCCGGATACGTTTTCCTTGGCGCTGGTGGCTTGCTTTAGCAGGGTTTCCTGCGCGGTGCGACCCACCGAGGCGGCATGCGTTTGCGAACCCACATCCGAGATCATTTGCCCATACACTTGGGTAAAGCTGGCTTTACCTCCGAACATTTTTGCTTGGGTTTCCAGGTTAGCCAATTTCAGCGCATTGCTGTTGTCGCCGGGCAGGCCGGTGGCGCTGGCGGCAGCAATTTGTCTGGGATTGGTGATGGCCGCGTTCACTTTGATTTTGGCGGCGGCATTAAAGTTGGGGCTGATCTGGAAGGAATCTCCGCTGGTCAACGAGCCGCCGCTAAAACTGATACTAAAACCGTTAGTGGCGGCGGTGGTCGCCAGAGTAGCGGCGCTTAAGCCTGTGGTAGTGGTATTGTCGCTTAAATTGGTCAGGCTGAAAGTGGCCGCCGGCACCGTTGCGGTCACATCAAGCCGGTAAGCGGCGCCCAAGCCGGATGCTGATGTTGGGGCAACAAATGCGCTGGAAACCACCAAGGTGCTGTCGCTGACGGTGGCTTTCACTTGCGGAGTCGGCGAATTCAAATCAAAAAACGCCACATTGGTGTTGCCGTTGATGTCGTAGCCGGCTTTATGAATATTGTTAAATTCCGTAGCCAAACCGGTTGCCAGCAAACCCAGCTGTTGTTGCGCGGGGTCCAGTACTTGATCTCTAAAGCGCAAATTGCCGGAGATTTCGCCGCCGGATAACTGTTTTGAAATATCCTGGCCATTCAGCATGATCAGCTTTTGATTGACGTCGTTACTGTCGCCTACTACCGATAGCGTCGAAGCCGCACTGCCCAAGACCAGTGGTTGGCCCTTGCCGATAAACACGTTGTAAGAGCCGTCGGCTTGGGCGACATAGGAAACATCGGCTTTTTCGGCAATTTTAGTCAGCAATAGATCGCGCTGATCCATCAACTCGTTGGGCATTTGCTTGCCGGACGAGCGGCCGATGTCCGACACGATTTTCACATTCAATTCGGCCAGGGTTTTGGCAAAGCCGTTTAGCTCTTGTACCGAGCTGGTGATGTTATCGTTGACACGCTTACGCAAGTCGCCGAAGCGGGTGCTCATGGTGTTGAACTGCTGCGTTAGGGATTCGGCTTCGGTCAGCATTACCTGGCGGGCGGCCACCGAGCTGGGATCGTTGGCAACGCTGTCGATCGCATCGAAAAAGCTTTTCATGGCCGGCGCCAGACCAGTGGTTTCGTCGGCGGTGATATTGTCGATTTGCGAGGACAAGGTGTAAAAACTGTCTATATCGTGAAACGTCGCGGTGCTGGAGCGGACCTGATTGCTGATGAACTGGTCGTAGCTGCGGGTGATATTAGCAACCTCGACGCCGTTACCCATATAGCCGTTGCCGGTAAATTGCTCGGGACGTGTAGCCAGTTCGACGCGCTGCCGGCTGTAGCCTTCGGTGTTGGCGTTGCTGATGTTGTTGCTGGTGGTTTCCAGCGAGCGTTGGAACGCCGTCAGCCCCGACAATGCGTTTCCGAGAATGCCAATGGCCATGGTCGCCTCCTATCCCGCGCTTTTTAGAGCTGCTACCTGGGCCGCGGTTTGGCTGTGGTAGATGGTCATGACTTTTTCGGCATACCGCGGATCGGTGGCATAACCGGCTTGTTGCAGCTCGTGTAAATAGTGTCCGGCGTTGCCGGCTTTTTTCAAAGCTTCGCTGTAACGCGGATTGGTTTTGATAAAGTTCACGTAATCGTCGAAGCTCTCTTTATAGGAATCGTAAGCCCGGAAGCCGGCCATTTCTTTTTTGGCGACACCCCCGGCATATTCCAGCGTCATAGTTTTGGCTTGTTTGCCTTGCCAGGACCTGTCGGCCTTGATATTGAACAAGTTAAAGCTGTTGTCGCCCTGGGGATTTTTCACCATGCCTTGGCCCCAGCCGGTTTCTAATGCCGCTTGAGCCAGCAAGACATTGGGATCTACTCCCAGGCTGCGCGCGGCTTGTTCGGCATGCGGACGCAATTGGTTAACGAACTCGTCTCTGGAGGTTAGCGGCCGATCATTTTCGCTGCTGACTTTGTCATCCAGGGTTTGCCATTGGTCGGCTAGCGCATTCTGGCTACGTTCCAAGCGGGCCAAACTCCGTTCCAGGCTGCTCAAGCCGGAGGCATCCAGCGGCAGGGATTCTTCGCTTTCCTCGCCGGCTCGCAACGACTGATGATGGTCGGGGGTGCTGCTGGCGCCGGTGCCGGCCGCGCGATTCAAGAAATCGCCAGTGGACAGTTGTTTGTCTTGTTCTTCGTCTTTGTTTTGTTTGGGCGACAATTGTTGGGCAATTAAATCCGCAAAACCGATGCCGGGTTTGCCGGCCAGGTGCACGGACATTTGTTGGTCGTACATGTCTTGATAAAACTGGGTTTGTTGGCTATCCAAAATGCCTTCGGACAATTTAGCCTGACGCATATTTTTCATGATCATGCCTAAAAATACCGACTCGAATTGTTTGGCGACTTCCTTGATCGCCTCGGGCGATTGCTCGCGGGCGCCTTGTTTAAGTTTCGCCAGGCCGTTGAAGTCGGTATAAACCGAAGCGCTGTCTACGTTTAACATGGGAATCTCCAAAAAATCATGCAATTGGCGGCTGTGTTACGTTGTTTAAATCACGATCAGCTCGGCTCTGAGCGCGCCGGCGGATTTCAATGCTTCCAAAATCGCCACCAAGTCGCTGGGGCCTGCGCCGACGCCATTTACCGCTTGGACGATCTCGTCCAGCGATACGCCGGGGTTGAAGACAAACATGTGGTTTTTGTCTTCTTTGACCGAGACATTGGATTGCGGTGTGACTACGGTACTGCCGCCGGATAAGGGGTTGGGTTGGTTGACCTGTTGGTTTTCGCTGATCGTCACCGTCAGGCTGCCATGAGAAACGGCGGCTGGTTGTACTCTGACTTTGCTGTTGATAATCACGGTGCCGGTGCGGGAGTTGACGATCACTTTGGCCGGCGCATCGTCGGGAGCCAATTCCAGGTTTTCGATAACCGAGGCAAAGCCGACCCGTTGGTTGGGGTTAACCGGCGCTCTGACGCTGACCGAAGTGGCGTCGACGGCTTGCGCGGTGTCGGCGCCTAAAGCCTTGTTGATCGAGTCCGCCATGCGCTGCGCGGTGGTGAAATCGGACGAGTTCAAATTAAACACCAAGTCAGCGCTTTGATCGAATGAACTGGGTACGATGCGTTCCACCGTGGCGCCGTTGGGCACCCGGCCCACCAGCGGATTGTTGACTGTAATTTTTGAGCCGTCCTGGCCGCCGGCGCTAAGGCCGCCTACCACTAAATTCCCTTGTGCCACCGCATACACATTGCCGTCGGCACCGCGTAAGGGGCTCATCAACAGCGAGCCGCCGCGCAAACTTTTGGCATCGCCTATCGACGACACCGTGACGTCAATTTTTTGACCGGGTTTGGCGAAAGCGGGCAGGTCGGCGTGAATGCTGACCAATGCGACGTTTTTGGCTTTGGGATCGGTATCCGGCGGCAAGGTCAGGCCCAGTTTGCCCATCATGCTGCGCAGGCTTTGGCCGGTAAATTTGGTTTTGTCGCCGGTTTTATCCAGGCCTGTGACTAGGCCATAGCCTACTAATTGGTTGGTGCGCACGCCGGCGATGGCGGCGATGTCTTTGATGCGTTCCGCTTGCGCGGTATTTGCCAAGAGCAGCAAGGCGATTGAAAAGAGTATTTTGTTCATCAGATTTCTCCGTCAGCCTCGGCTAGAAAGGAAACAAGGGGCTGGAAAGAATTCGCGAGATCCAGCCGGGCTTGCTGCTGTCGGCCAAGGCGCCGTCGCCGGTGTACATAATTGTGGCGTCGGCCACTTTGCTGGAGGCCAGGGTGTTGGCGACGTTGATGTCGATAGGCCTTACGATGCCGGACAGGCGGATATATTCGCTGCCGTCGTTCAGCGTCACACGTTTTTCGCCGCGCACGCGCAGATTGCCGTTGGGCAACACGTCGACCACGGTCACGCTCATGCTGCCGGTCAACCGGTTACTTTGCCGGGAGTCGCCTTTGCCTTCGCTGCTGCGGTCGGTACTGTATTCGAGCGATGAGGCCAGGTCATGTCCAAGCAAAGCCTCGCTGGCGACGCCGAATAGAGTTGGGGCGGAGCCTTTGATATTGATGTCAGAGTTTTTACTGGCCTTGGAATTGGCTTGCTTGGTGGCGTTGGTGTTCTCGTCGAAGGTTACCGTCAAAATATCGCCGACCCGGCGCGCGGCATGATCTTCGAATAAACGCATGTCGTAGCCGGCCTGGTAAATCGCGCCGTTGCTTTGTTGGGGCGGACGCAGATCGGCGGGTTGTACCGGGGCGAAGTCGGGGTCGCGTTTTGGCAAGGTATCGCAGCCTGCCAGCAAGGCGATTGCCGCTACCAGCAAAATTTTGCCGCCTGCTTGCCGTGTGATGAATGTATTCATGAGCTTTGTCCTGAATTAAAGTTGTTGCGTGACAAAGGACAACATCTGGTCGGTGGTGGAAATGGCTTTGGAGTTCATCTCATAAGCACGCTGGGTTTCTATCATGTTGACCAGCTCTTCCACGACGTTGACGTTTGAGGTTTCCAAGGAACCTTGAATAATGGTGCCAAGTTCGTTTTCGCCGGGCGCGCCGATAATCGGCGCACCGCTGGCGACAGTTTCCCGGAACAGGTTATCGCCAATCGGCTCCAAGCCGGCGGTATTGATGAAGTCGGCAATTTGAATTTGGCCTACTTGATTGGCCGCCGCGGCGCCGGGTTGGGTGACCGATACCGTGCCGTCCTGGCCGATGGTGACGCTTAGCGCGTCTTGCGGAATGGTGATGGCCGGTTCCAGAGGCATGCCGTTGGAAGTGACCACTTGGCCGGTGGAATCCATTTTGAACGAGCCGTCACGGGTGTAGTTGATGTCGCCGTTGGGCATTAAAATCTGCATAAACCCGCGTCCGCTGACCGCTATATCCAGCGAGTTGCCGGTTTGTAGAATATTGCCTTGGGTGTGCAGTTTTTCGGTCGCTACCGTGCGCACCCCGGTGCCGAGCTGTAAGCCGGTGGGTAATTGGGTGTTTTGGGTAGACTGTGCGCCGGCTTGACGGACGTTTTGATACATCAAGTCGGCGAAAATCGGTCTGGCTTTCTTGAAGCCGGTGGTGTTGACGTTGGCCAGGTTATTGGAAATAACCGCCATGCGGGTTTGTTGGGCATCCAAACCGGATTTTGCGACCCATAATGCTCGTTCTGTCATGACAATCTCCTAATCTGACAATTTTTTGTCTTATCAGGAGTAATGCAGAAACTATGCCACTTGCATCAGTTTGGCGCTGGCGCCTGATGTGTCATCGATGTTTTTCATGACTTTGGATTGCAATTCGAAGTTCCGAGACAGCTCTATCATTTCCACCATCGCCGCCAAAGCATTGACGTTACTGGATTCCAGCGAGCCTTGAATCAGCGTGACAGTGGCGTCGGCCGGTATGGCGCCGGCTTGCTTGGCGTGCATCAAGCCGTCTTCGCGTTTTTCCAGATTGGCCGGATCGGGGTTGACCAGCTTGATCCGTTCAACAATCACGCTATTGGTGGCATTGACGCCTTGCGGGACGATGGAGATGGTGCCGTCGGTGCCGATTTCCAGTTTTTGGGCGGGCGGAACCGTGATCGCTTCGCCGCCTTCGCCAAGCACCGAGAGTCCTGCGCCGTTTTGCAGTAAGCCTTCCGGGGTGAGGCGCAAATCGCCGGCTCGGGTATAGGCCTCCTGGCCCTCGGCATTACGCACCGCGATCCAGCCTTGGCCGTTGATGGCGACATCCAGGTCGCGGCCGGTGGTGTGGATACTGCCGCTGGCCATGTTGGTGCCCGGGCGTTCGGTCATCGAATACACCCGTGAGGGATAACCGGGACCGAAAGCCGGCATCGCGCGAAATTGCTCGAAATCGGCCTTGAAGCCGGTGGTTTGGGCGTTGGCCAGATTATTGGCGTTGGCGCCTTGCGCCAGCAAGGTCTGCTTGGCGCCGTTCATCGCAATGTATAGGCTACGGTCCATGGTTATTCCCCATTAATTACCGAATCTGCAGTATGGTTTGCATAATGCTGTTTTCAGTGGTGATGGTTTGCGCATTGGCCTGGTAATGCTGTTGGGCTACGATCAGGTTGACCAGTTGCGCGGATAACTCGACATTCGAGCTTTCCAACGCGCCGGCCTGAATCAAGCCGAAGTTATTCGCGCCGGCCTCACCGGGAATCGGTTCCCCGGAGTTGGCGCTTTGTCCCCAAGCGGTGTCACCGATTTTGGCCAAGCCGTTGGTATTGGCGAAGCGGGTCAATGCCACTTTACCCATGGTCTGTGAGCCGCCGTTACTGAAGCGGGCAAATATCACCCCTTCGTCGTCAATATCAATGCCCGTCAAGCGTCCGGCCGGTAAGCCGTTTTGCGTCATCGTATTCACGCTGAATTTTTCCTGAACCTGGGTGGAGCCGAAGAAGTCCATGGTGCCTACCTTCACAGGGGCCGCGCCGGTCGCCGGCAGTATGGTGTAATCACTCAAGGCGAAGCGTCCGGACACCGGGGATTGTAATTTGCCGGAGGAATCAAAAGTCATCACGGCCGGCGTCGGCAAAGTGGTGGTCGTGGCCGGGGCGGCGACCGCCGTGCCATAGGTGCCGGCATTGATGGAGGTTCGGGCGTTTGGGGTGGCTGGCTCGGCCATAAAATGATACACACTCCAATTCGTAGTGGAGGCTGTCGAGGCGCCTTTCACATAATAGGTGGAAAGAATATGCGGCGACCCCAGCGAATCGTAAACAGTCACCGAGGTTTGCGAGTTGTAGGAGTTATTGTTGGTTGGGTCGAACGGAGTTACGCTGGGAACGGTTTCGTTGGCGTTGAGATTTACCGCCAGAGAGACAGTGTCGGTGGCGCTGGGTAAACCGGTGAGGGTATTGATCTGCACCGGTTGCGTCACCCCGGTGCTGAAGCCGTCGGAGACTGCAGTGCCGTTGGGTTTATAAACCATCAGTGATTTGCCTTGGTTGTTAACCAGATAGCCGTCCTTGTCCAGTTTGAATTCGCCGGACCGGGTATAAGTGATGTCATTGGTTTCTGTTGGGCTTTTGGCCATGGTAAAGAAGCCTTCGCCGCTGATCGCCAAATCCAGATTGTTGTCGGTGAACGACAAGCTGCCTTGGTTGAATTGTTGGGCGACGTTGGCAACTCTGACGCCGGCGCCGGCCGTGGTGTTGCTGACTCCCCCCAGACTGGAGGCGTAAACGTCGGCAAATTCCGACCGCGACTTTTTAAAGCCTACGGTGTTGGCGTTGGCAATGTTGTTGCCGGTCACCGCCAGATTGTTGGATGCGGCGTTTAAGCCGCTTAATGCTGTTGTAAAAGCCATGATGCCTTCTCCTTCACAAGATTTGTTTAATTTGACTGAATTTTACGGTGCCGACGCCGTCCAGATTGACTTGCAGGCCGTTGCTGCCGCTGCCCATCGTCACGCTTTTCACTAGCGATTTAATATTGGTGGCTAATACCGTATTGACGCCGTCAATTTTGGCTTCCGCTTGAATTTTGTAGACGCCGGGGTCGGCAAATTGTTTATTGCTGTCTTTGCCGTCCCATTCGAAGGTGGTAGTGCCCGCCGACTGTGCGCCCATATCGATTTCTCTGATGATGGCGCCGGTTTGCGGGTCTATGATTTTCACGCTGACATTCGGCGAACTGCTGGGCATTTCGAAATCGCCCGAGACGCTGCCGCCGGCACCCAGCAAAGCTTCCTTGGAGGGTGCCGAAACATGGCGGCCAACCAAGCCGGCTGCTTGCAGGGCTTGGTCTGAGCTGAGCGAGCTGGCAAACTCTTTGAACGAAGCCTGTAGATCTTGAATACCCGATACGGTGCTGAATTGCGCCATCTGGCCAAGAAATTCGCCGTTGTCCATGGGCTTCATCGGGTCTTGATGCGTCATTTGCGTGGTCAGCAGTTTCAGAAACTGGTCTTGCCCCAAGCTTTGTTTTTTTACGCCGCTTGATGTGTCGGAGCTGGTAGTGGCCAAGCCGAGACTTTTAAAGGTGTCTATTGCGCTGGTCATAAATGCCTCACTGTCCCATTTTCAGGGTTTGCAAAATCAGGTTTTTAGCCGTATTCAACACCTCTACATTGTTTTCGTAGGAGCGGGAAGCGGACATCATATTGGCCATTTCTTCCACGGTGTTGACGTTGGATTTATAGATGTAGCCGGTCGCGTCCGCCAACGGATGATTGGGGGCATATTCCATCACCGGCGGCGCTTGGTTTTCGACGACGCCCAGCACGTTGACGCCGCTGGCGGTGCTGTTCTTGTCCATTGCATTTTTCAGTTCGGCGGCAAACACCGGTTGACGGGATTTGTAGACCTGGTCGATGCTGCTGCTGACGCTGTTGGCGTTGGAAATATTGCTGGCGACCAGATTGAGTCTCAGGTTTTGCGCGTTCATACCGCTGCCGGCGACATCGAAGATGCGAAATGCAGACATGGTTATTCTCCTTTAATGGCCGACATCAGGCCGGAAAACTTGTTGTTGATAAACCGTAAGCTGGCTTCGTACTGCACGGCGTTTTCTGCGTATTTGGCTTGTTCGATGTGCGATTCGACGGTATTGCCGTCCAGCGAGGCTTGTTGCGGATTGCGGTACAGCAGGTCTGCGCCGAGTACATTATTCTGGCTAGACAGATGGCCTTGCTGGCTGCGTTTCAGCTCTGATCCTGCCCCGGCCAGGGTTTGTTGAAACACCGACTTGAAGTCCAGATCGCGGGCTTTGTAATCGGGCGTGTCGGCGTTGGCCAGGTTTGATGCCAGAATTTCGCTGCGCTTTTCGCGCAACGCTAATGCTTGCGGATGAATGCCTAAGGCACTGTCGAAATTAATAGCCATAATTGCCACCTTTGGGTTTTTTAAACTTTAAAGCAGTATATGTGCCATAAAATAAATGTGCTGTTATTTCATTTGTGTAGCGGATTTTAGGGATGGCGAGAGTGTCAAAAAACAGTGCTTCGGGCGGGGCGGCAAAATGCTGCCGCTGTGTTAAGTCGTCAATAAACTGACGAGCGACTTAACCGATTTTTTTGAAGTAGCTGGTTAAGCCGGAACGAACCAATTCAAAGCTGTTTAAGCCTGTCGGCATCGCTTCGGTACTGCTGAGGAACAGATAGCCGCCGGGTTCCAGGCTGTCAGCCATGCGGGAGAGGATGTCGCGTTTAACTTGATCGGAGAAATAGATCAGGACGTTGCGACAGAAGATCAGGTCAAAACGGCCCAAGGCAGTGAACGATTTGAGCAGGTTGAATTGTTGAAAACGCACGAGTTGGCTGACTTCCGGGCTAAGTAAGTAGCCGTCGTAATTTTTGTGGAAATACCGGGCTTTTGCCGCGCTATCCAGGCCGCGAGATAGTGCGGCTTCCGAATAAACCGCTCGCTTGGCTTCTTCGAGGATAGCTTCCGAGATGTCCGTGCCGATAATTTGCACGGAGCGGGATTTGCTGGAGGCTCTGATGGCTTCCAGGGCGCAGATGCCTATCGAGTAGGGTTCTTGGCCGGATGAGCAGGCGGCGGACCAAACTCTTACGTTGCCGTTTTTGCTGTTTAACAAGCCGGGTAAGACCTTGTCTTTGAGTTCGACGAATTGCCGTTCGTCGCGAAACCAGAACGTTTCATTGGTGGTCATCGCGTCGATGACGGCGCTTTTGATTTTTTGCGCGGAAAATGACGCGGATTGCAGGCTGTTGGCTAGCTCAGCGAAACTTGTGAATTCAAATTTGCCCATCAAGGGCAATAATCGGCTTTTTACCAGGTATTGTTTGCTGTCACCCAACTCGATGCCGCAGCTCTGGCTGAGGAATTGTTGTATGGTTTGGTACTCCGCGGCGGAAATGTCGATAATTTTACCCGCCGGACTACCCGGTTCAGCCTGGTTCAACATGTCTAAGCTTTGCGGCTGGACGGCGTCTCGAGTATCGGTCAGGAATGGGCTGCATGATAAAGTTTGAGCTGATGCTGAATGGAATTCATCAACGAGTCTGGGTCAAATTTGGCCAGAAATTCGTTAGCGCCGACTTTTTGGACCATTGATGTGTTAAACACGCCGCTTAATGAAGTATGCAAAATCAAATAGATTTTTTTCATGTTGGGGTCGGCCTTGATTTTGGTAGCTAGGGTATAGCCGTCCATGCGCGGCATTTCTACATCGGAGATGATCATCGAGTATTTGTCCTGAATATCGATGCCGTCGGCCACCAGCGCGTTTAAATGATCCCAGGCTTCTTGGCCGTCTTTTAGCAGCGTACATTCGATGCCGATTTGCTGGCAGACCCGTTTAACCTGGTTCCTGGCCACCGATGAATCGTCCACTACCAAGATATGATCGTTTTTGCTGGTTACTTCCATGTCGATGATTTCTGCAGAAGCTTCTTCGCGGCCGCCGATGACTTCTTTCATCACTTTTTCGACGTCAATCACCTCTATCAGCTCACCGTCGATTTCAGTCACTGCAGTTAGATAGCTTTCTTTGCCGGTGCCGGTAGGTGGGGCTTTTACTTGTTCCCAACCGATATTAATGATCCGGTCTACCGAGCCGACCAGAAAGCCTTGAATGGAACGGTTGTATTCGGTGACGATGACGTAGCAGCCGGCGTCGCGGACCAAGGGTCTCATGCCGATAGCCATCGACAAATCGAGTACGGGAATGGTTTTACCGCGCAGGTGGGCCACGCCGCAAATCACCGAATGTGAATTGGGAATTTGCGTTAAGGGCGGGCATTGAATCACTTCCTGAACTTTGAAAACATTAATCCCAAAGCGTTGTTTACTAACAAGTTTAAACAACAAGAGTTCGAATCTGTTGTGCCCCGCTAGTTTGGTGCGCTGATCGACTCCGTCTAAGACTCCGGCCATAAAACCCCCTGAAATATACTGCTTGCAATTATAGACACTTTACTTTTTTTTACTTTATAAAATTACTGGTATGTTTCGTGCTGTATTCTTGCAAAAGTCAAAAAAATGGCGACTGCAATGAAGATCAAAAATTTGAGAGTGATTTGGCTGTTGGTCTGCGAAACAGCGTTAGCGGGGCCGATGCAGTCGGTGCCGTTAATCCAGGATGCGGTTAACCAATACATCAGCACCAATCTTGCTCCAGGCGGCAAGTACGAAATAGGCGGAGCGCAAATTGATCCGCGTTTGCAATTGCCGCAGTGCGAACAACCATTACAAGTATTTACCCAATCCGGCGAAATAAAGCCTGGCAGGAATACGGTGGGGGTGCGATGCCAAGGCGAAAGAGGCTGGACGATTTACAGCATGGTATCGGTAAGGTCGTTTAAAGACGTACTGGTCCTGAATCGTTCATTACAGCGCAATGATGTGATTCGTGCCGAGTATTTGACTACGGAAACTCGCGATATTGGCTTGTTGCAACAGGGTTATCTGACTGAGTTGGATGATGTCGTTGATAAGCAGGCGGTACGTAATATTCCCGCCGGCAGTGTGTTGAGTAAGCTGCACGTTACCGAGTTGACGTTGGTCAAGCGGGGCGAGCGGGTGAATATTCAATCGGGCAAGGCCGGAGTGCTGATTAGCGCGGTCGGCACGGCGATGGCGGATGGCGCAAAAGGTCAGAAAATCAATGTAAAAAACTTGTCTTCGCAACGGGTAATCCAGGCCACCGTGGTGGATTCCGGTCAGGTATCGGTTTATTTTTGATAAAGCGTTAAAGGAATTTATGATGATGCCGCTAAATGCTACAGATAAAACTAATTTAGGAATACCGTCATGGCTATCGACCCTATCACCAGCAAATCTGTTAGCACACCGCTACCGGCAAAACCAGCGGTTAAGGACTCGGCCGAACTTAAAGAGAAGCCCGTCAGCGGCGCCTCCACGGACACAGTCAACATCACAGCGACCGCTCTGGACATTAAATCGGCAACTGCTGCAAGCGCTACCGCCCCCGTGGTGAACGAAGACCGTGTGGCGGCCATAAAAGCCGCTTTGCAGGACGGCAGCTATCAAGTCAACGCCGAGCGCGTTGCCGAGAAAATGTTGCAATTTGAAGGTCAACTAACCAATAGCACATGACGTCATGATAGAGAAAACTTATCAAATCACCGAAAAACTATTAAATAACGGTTTAAAAGCAACGCAAAGTTTGCACGAGCTGCTGAACGCCGAAGCCGCAAACCTGAAACAAAAAACCGATGCGGATGCCATATCGGCAATCGCTACCCACAAAAAAGATCTGGTTGCCCAGCTTGAGCAATTCACCAAGCAACTTGGGCAGGTACTCGCCACCGAGCAACTGGTGGTGAGTAACGATGGCATGAAAGCCTATCTGGTCAAAGCTAAATCCGCCGGTATCAATATTTCCGAATCCTGGAATTATTGGAATCACATCGTTAGGCTCTCTCAAACCTGTCGCACAATTAACGAACAAAACGGTGCCAGCATTGCGTTATTGAGTCGACATACGCAAAGATCACTGCAAATCTTAAGAGGCAAGTCGCCGTTAGCTGCTACCTATGGGCCTGATGGCGTCACCCGCAACGAGCTGTTTTCGCATACATTAATTTCGGTGTAGACTGAGCGACGAATAACCAGATAGGTCGCTCATATGCTGCGAAAACTCAAGCATTTATTTTCAAAACCGTTGCCGACGGAGCCCGCTCACGATGACGATGACGAGCTATTGAGTTTTGAGAACCCCAACTTTATTACCGAATCTGACAAGATTGCCAAATTACTGGGGGAAATTGAAAATAGTTCGCCGCTATGTACCGTTCAGGTTGAGGGCGAGGACTTTAGTTCTTCAATATTGGCAGTCAAACTGGATAAAAAGGTCATTATCCTCGACGAGCTGATGCCCAAACACGGTAACGATTTTCTGTTGCTTAATCGCTCGCTGAAACTCTCTACCTTTCATAAGGGTATCCATTTATCGTTTAATCTGGCGGGAATCGAAGTCGGTCATTCAAGGGGAATCAATTACTACAAAGCCCCGTTCCCTGATCGCGTGTTTTATCCCCAGCGGCGGCGCACTCCGCGTCTGGAAATTAGCAGTATCGATATTCCGTTTTCCGGCGTTGTGCAGCGCACGGGTATTTCGGTTGGAGGTAGTCTGTTCGATTTATCCAGAGGCGGAGCGGGGATTACCGTTCCCGTTAATAGGGCGCGGGTTCAGCGCGGCGATACCGTCAAAAACTGCCAAATCACCTTTGAAGATTATGTTATGGATTTTGATCTGTCCGTACGCTTTGTAAAGCCGGTATCGGCGGCATCAGCCAAAGTGCAAATCGGCGGATTATTCGAAAATCTGTCTGCAAAAAGCCAATCCAAGCTGTCCTATTTCATCACTTCACTTGAGCGCGTGGAGATTAGAAAACAGAAAGCCTAGCCTTCTGGCCTGTGGTAAAATCACCCTCCAAGGTCCCGGTAGCTCAGCAGGATAGAGCGGTCCCCTCCTAAGGGACAGGTCGGACGTTCGAATCGTCTCCGGGACGCCATAACAGCCGTTACGAACTGCTTTTGGCTGACCAAAGCTCTCGCAATCGTTGCATCAAACGCCGGTTTAAAGTCTGGACATGAGGCATAGTTTTTTGCAAATCCAACTCCCATGTGCGCTCAACGCTGATGGCGTTTTGAAATAGTTTTCCCGTGCGAGCTTATTTTTCTGCGCATCCGCTATCTTCATTATGAGTCTTGTAGCGGCCATGATTCATGCCAGTTTGGCACGCTGATGAACTTCAATAGTCGGTCTTACAGGGTGGTAGCCCAGCTAGCAAAGCATCGTTCGTTAAAGGCTTTAATCAAAACTTAATATTTTGTTAATAAAGGATTAAGTTGCCGGCTGTAGAATCTCGGCATACCCAATTTCTAATTGCAGTTTTTAGTCTTGAACAACCGATTTGTCCGACAGGTGCACGACCTCTCATAGAGGTGAAGGGCGTTTCTGTCTTAACAATGGATTGTGGCGCATTATATTGCACGGTAGAGTTGGGGGCGATTGGTGTTGGGTAGCGGGGCTTGCATTCAGTGGTTTATGCCGTGGTATAGGGATAAGTCTAGGGAGAAAGCCGGAGGGGTATGCACCCTATGTAGCCAGGTTATTCAAGTGGTTGCCATGCCTTTGTAAAAAGCGCCGTTTCAGTAAAGTCGTTTGAATATATCAATTCATCTATTGAACTTGATCTCTGTTTCAGGGATTAACCATTTTGAGCTATTGCCTTGCGATCAACGAATGTTCGGCAGTAGCGGCTTACGAGAGTTGAAGACTCGTAGTAAGCAGACAGAACTCTGCTAAAGCTGATGTTGTTATGCAATATCGGCTTCGGAGTATAAGGTGGCTAAAGGATAGCCGTTTGTTAACGTAAGTGAAAATGGGGAACAATCCATGAAAATGCTTTTATCTTTAAAACTTTGGCTTGCTGTTTGCCTGTTTGCAGTTTCGACTGCAAGCTCAGCAGGCATCATTTGGGAAGCTACTGACGGCGATAGTAATTTTATCTCCTTCGGCTCTAGTGCATTCCCATTTACTTCAAGTGACACCTTCGGTATCTTTGCTGCTACCGCTGATCTGGCTGCTGATGCACCTGTGTACACTTTTAACGGTGTAGGTAGCTTTGCCTCTGCTAGCCCTTTTAAATTGGGCCTGTTGACAGCAAGCGGTTGGGTTAGTGAAGCCGGTAATTACGAGCTGAGTGCTCCTAATACCTTCTTGTTGTCCTTTGTAAAACCTGGCGTGATTACCAACAACTTAAGCTTTCTGTTTGGATTTGATCTGAAAGCAGCCGCTAATCAAAATCCTGTCACTAGCGTGCCTCTCCCTGCTTCTGTATGGTTTATGACGAGTGCATTGATGGGCTTTCTGTATATAGGTCGTCGTAAACAGGTCGTTTAATCCCAAGTTATCATTGGGCTTTTAGGCCGGTTGGAGTCCAGTACTCCACCCGGTTTTTTTATGCCTATTGAACAGAGGCCGGTTTGTTCATAAGTGCTTACACAAAGTTGTGAGCAAATCCGGCAACGCACTAAAATCAGCGCACTCATTTTCGAATGCGTTCGAGACACGGTTTTTATAGCGTTTATCTTGCTGCGGCAGGCCATAATAAGCGGTGTGCAGATTATCTTGGGTAAATACTATGGCGAAAATACTAGTGATCGGTTGTGGAGATATTGGCTATCCGGTGGCTTTGCGCTTGCACCAGCAGGGGCATCAGGTAACCGGGTTGAAGCGCAGCGCGCCGGCTACCTCGACCCCGTTTCCCATTTTTATTGCCGATGTAAGATTGGCCTCGTCATTGGTTGCTTTACCAAGCAGCTTTGATGCGGTGATATTTATCGTAGCTCCCGATAGCCGACAGGCTGAGGAATATCAGGCGCTGTACGATGTTGGTTTGCGCAATTTGTTAGCGCATTTTGCGGCAGCTGAAACATCACCTTGTTGGTTGATGGTGTCGTCAACCAGTGTTTACGAACAGAATAGTGGTGAATGGGTCGATGAAACCAGTGTCACTGAACCGGCTAGCGCCACGAGCCGCTGGCTGGCTGCGGCGGAGAAACGCTTGTGGATTGCGAGTGACCGCAGTTGCGTCGTGCGTTTTTCCGGAATTTATGGACCGGGTCGTGATTGGTTATTACGCCGAGCGGAGCGAGGGGAGGGCATCCAACAGCAACCGCCCAGTTATACCAACCGCATTCACTCGGAGGATTGTGTGGCGGTGTTGTTATTTTTACTGGAAAAACAACTCACTGGTGTAGCCTTGGAGCCATGCTACTTGGCGACCGACGACGAGCCGGCCCCGCTTTGGGAGGTGATGAATTGGTTGTCTGAACAATTTGCTTGTCCTCAGCCTTCACCGTTGTCAGTAGCTCCGGATGCCCCGCAAAACAAACGCTGTCGCAACACCAGGCTCAAGGCCTTGGGTTACCGCTTTTTGTACCCTAGTTATCGGGATGGTTATGCAACCGTGCGACCGTTGCCGGGCGCGGATGACTGAGCTCAATGACTTTTTGATGCCCTCTTCATGTTATTCAAGCTCAAGCAAGTTTATAGGTGTTGAGTTTGCCGTTTATTCGCCACACCGCGCTTCGTCGCGAACACTGTTGCGGCTTGTTGTAAGAACGCCGGCCGACTTTTTTCGCCGCTCCTTAGATAGTCCTCGTCTAACGCAGCCATCGCTTCGACTGGCGGTACAAATAGTGTGTCAGTCATGACCGAGTAGGTTAATTCGAATAAGCGTTTCAAAGCAATTTGCCAGGTACTGTCCGTTAAGGCGTATAGCGCATCGCTAAATTGTAAAAAGCGGGTAAACGGTTGTTCGGCGACAATGAGCGGCAAACTCGTGGCAAACCGGCCGGAATTGCCGATCAAATCCCAAAAGCGGGCGAATCGCGTAATACGTTGCAAGTCAGTAAAACTTATATCTCGCGTGCTGAGAATGGCGTAGGGTGGCTGCGGGTCATAACGTAGCTGGTAGCCGTCATTGTGTCGGTTGATTGGCGCGCCGCGCAGGCGTTTTAAAATCCCGACCTGAATTTCTTGCGGATTCAGCGCAAACAATTTATCGAAACTGGCACCGAAGCCGGCAAGGGTGTCGCCAGGCAGGCCGGCAATTAAATCGGCATGGATATGAGCGTTGGAATACTGCCGGAGCCAGCTTAAATTGGCTTCAGTCTTCTGGTTATCCTGTTTGCGGCTGATCAGATTTTGAATGGCAGGATCAAAGGTTTGTACGCCCACTTCAAATTGCAGTACTCCGGGCGGGAATTGGCTGATGGCCTGCTTCAGCCGTTCAGGCAAATTGTCCGGTATCACTTCAAAGTGCAAATATAGATCTTCGCTCAAGCGAGTCAAAAAAAACTCAAGGATAGCAACGCTGTTGTCTACTTTTAGATTGAAGGTGCGGTCGATGAACTTAAAGTGTCGTGCACCGCGCCGGTATAGAGTTTCCATTTCGCGCAAAAAGCCGTTTAAGTTGAACGGTTTGGCGGTAGTGTCCAGCGACGACAGGCAAAATTCGCATTTGAACGGACAGCCGCGCGATGCTTCCACGTAGATAATCCGTTGACGGATGTCGGTGTCGGTATAGTGTGGATATGGCGACGCCAGGGTGTCCAATGCGGCCATCTCGCCGGCCACGATTTTTTCGGTTGGTTTAAATCCTGACAGCAACTGCCGGCATAATTGCGGAAAACTTAATTCGCCGTTACCGGTGACGACATAGTCCGCCGATTCGGCAATGCTTGGTAAATCGGGCGGATGACTGACTTCCGGCCCGCCAAGTACGATGATAATTTCTGGTGCGACTTGTTTCAGGATGGCTACCACGGCGCTGATTTCCGCCACATTCCAGATATAAACGCCGAGGCCGATAATCCGCGCTTGTTGTTGCAGTAGTTTTTCGACAATTTCGATTGGGCGCTGCTGGATGCCGAATTCTAATAAGGCCGTGTCTGTTTGCAACGTGCCCATGTTGGCGTAGAGATAGCGTAAGCCAAAAGCAGTGTGAATGTATCGGGCGTTGAGGGTCGATATAACGATGCTGGGCATGTCTGATGTGGCAGATGGCGTCTAAATTGCGGAATGCGCCAGCATAGCATCAATTTGGTGTTGGAAGCTGCTCTCGGCTGGTCTGCAAATGCAGGCTACGCGCTAGTGCAAACTATTGTGGAAACTGGCATTGTGCTGAAAATGCCCGGCCGTATCAGCATGGCTGGGTGAATGATGTTGCCGGTTTCTGATTAGGCCGGCGATAGTTTGGGAATAAAACGCTTGTGCTAAACGGCCTATGAAATAACTGAGCCGCTACCGATTTTTCCAAAAAGCGGGATCTAACAATTTAGAGAAATCGGCTGCTGCAATCGATGCTTATTTAAGTTCGTCAAGTAAAGCCTGTGCGGCTTGTTGTTGTTGTTTTGAGCCTTTGGACAAGACATCCTCGGCTATCAATTTTGCCGCCTCGGTGTCGCCCATATCGATATAGGCTTTCGCCAAATCGATTTTGGTTTCGAATTCGTCCATATCGGTCAAATCGGAAACCCCCAACTCAAACTCGTCGGTGTCTGTAGTGCTGATGATTGGCGTGTCAAAGTCGAAGTTGAAATCGAACTCGCCGCTCGGTTGCACAGATGTTTCCAAAACCTGATCTGAAGATTGGGCTGATTTCGGGGTGATATTGTCGAAATCGGAAAAGTCGAATGTTTCCAGTTTCAACTGCGATTCTAAATTCAGTTCAGGTTCGATGCTTAGGCTATCGTCAGTTTGCGCTTTAGAGGTGATGCTTTCGAAGTCGAAATCGAAACTGTCTGCGTCCGCTAACGCTTCTTTGCTGCCGTCCGTAAGGTCTGAAGCAGTCTTTTTTATGTCATCGAAATCACTAAAGTCGAATGATTCTATATCTGTTGATATCTCGGCTTTTGCGGCATCCTCGTTAGATTTATCCGCAGTTGCTTCTGGAGTTGCATTGTCGACATCGAAGTTAAAATCGAAACTTTCCAAAGCGTCCATCGAGTTAGGAGATTTTGTTTCCATCTCCTCTTTGTTGTCAGTCGTTTCGGATTCAGTATCCGCAGCAATTTCGGCAAAACTGGCAAAATCCAAAGATTCAAGCGCCAAGGCAGCCGAATCCGCTTCAGTTTTTTCCGAGTCAGAATCTAGCGCAAAGTCGAAGTCGAACGATTCTATGTCATCGTTGCTGGAAACTGCACTACTTTCCGTGGTTTCGATAGTCTTCGCCGCGGATTTAGAAACCGGTGGCTGATCGAAATCAATACTTTCGATATTTGCATCGGCTTGCTCGTTTTCAAGCGGTGACCTGGCGCTGCCGCCGAAACTTCCCAAATCAAAATCCAGTCCGTTGTCTTCGAGTGCCAAATCTTTATCGATATTCAGATCCGACAAATCGTCGTCGAGCTGCGCAAAGCCTTTATCCAAATCGATAATTTCCGTATCGGCCGCGGTGGAACTCGCTGCGCTAACAGTAGTATCGCCTTTGCTGATGGGCGCTGTGGTAGCGGCAAAACTGCCGCCAAACAAGGCTAAATCTGGGACGATTTCTTTAGCCATGTCGGTGACTTTTTTCCAGAATGGCTTATCGGCTTGTTTGCCGGCGTCGGCCAGTTCTTGCGCATAACCGGCAAAGCCGTCTTTGTTTTCACTGGCGTAATAGATTTCCAGTAATTTCAGTTTGCATTCGTCGCGGTTAGGCTGTTCGCTTATTGCATGGCGGATCAGTTCTTCCGCTTGTTGATAGCGGCCATACGCCAAGTACACGTCGGCTTCCGAGATCGGATCAACTTCATTTTGATCGGTGTCGAAGGCATCGAAATCGCTAGGAGTAAAGTCGCTGATAAACGAACTTTCGCCTACGGTGCCGACGTCGTATTCATCGGTACTGCTGATGTCCATAATCGGCACGGAAAGGCTGCTCTCAGAATCGGGCAGCCGAATTTGACTGGCCGATGCGAACATGCTTTCGGTGTTGGTGCGTTCGTCGATTTTACGTTTGCGCCATAACAACCAACCCAGCAAGCCCAAAATACCAGTGCCTAAGGTGCCGGCAACCCAGTAATAAGCATCCGAGCTAAATAAGCCTTCGTCTTCTGCAACAACCGGTGGAGGTGGCGGTGGGGTAACTTTGGGTGCGGGTGGCACAACGGGTTTGGGTGCCGGTGGTGTCACGACGGCAGGTTCGGAAACCGGTGGCTGTGGAGTCGGAGTCGGCATTACTGCCGGAGCTGGGGCCTCGGGGCTGGCAACGGGTGGCTGAGGTGCCGGTTGCGCGGGCTGAGGGCTAGGCTCGGCCGTTGCTGGTTTATTGTTTTGTAAAGTGGCTAGTTGCTGATCTTTTAAGGCCAGCAATTGCTGCATCATGCCTAGTTGTTGCTCGAGCTTTTCGATGCGAGCTTGTAATTCCAGGTCTTTCCCTTCGCTGGCTTGATCGGCAGCGCTATTTAAAGCAGGATTAGCTGTCGCAGCCGAATTTTGTTCGGTTTTTGTTGAACCCGTGCCGGCGGCCTTCGCGTCGGTAGGTGCTACCAATTCAAGCGCTTTCTTGGTGGTTTCTGCTTGTGCGGTCTCCGGTTTGACCTGCTTATTGGTGGCTTTTCGCTCATTTTGCGCTTGTCTTTGCGCCGGATTCATAATTGCATCCGGCTCAGGAATCTTTAAGGTGGCGCCTTCTTTCAGCGAATTGATATTGCCGTTGTTAAATGCGTCCGGATTGGCTCTGTACAAAGCGGTCAACATTTTCTGGGTCGGAATGTTCTTTTCCTGGCCCACTTGGGCGGCGATACTCCATAAAGTATCCGATTTTTGGATAGGGCCGAATTCGCCGCTAGTGGGTGTTTCTGGCGTAATGTTGTCGGCAGGGGCGGCTCGCACTGCTCGTTTTGGTGCGGTTCGAGTTTTCTTGACCGGTCGCTCTAGTGGCTCAATGGGTTCGGCGCTGTAACCGCTGGTTTCCACGACAGGCGTGACCGGTTGGTTATAAGCGGCCGGTGGGTCGATGAGCAATGTGAACTCGCGCATCATGCTGCCTTGCGGCCAAGTGACTTCCAAGAGGAAATCCAGAAACGGCTCTGTCAACGCTTCCCTTGAGGAGACTTTTACGATGATGGAGCCGTTTGCTTGCACAACCGGCTCCAACTTGATCTTGGACAGAAAATAATTCCAAACTACGCCGGCTTGGTCAAATTTTTCCGGCGGGGCCAATTTTACCGAGACATCGGCCGGGTTTTCGCCCGGCGCGACGCTGAGTCTGATTTCGGCATTGAGTTTTTGGTTTAGGGCAGAATGTAATTCAATTTCGCCGATACCTAAGGGTTGGGCACTGACTGGTGCCAGTAACGATACAACCGCTAAGGCTTTAGTTAAATTGCTCACATTGCTTTCCTTCACTTGTAATACCTCGGTACTTACTGACCCACTATAAAACACAGAGCTAAGCGTAGACTAGATGTAGCTTTTTACCAGCACTTCGGCTATTTGCACACTGTTAAGCGCAGCACCTTTTCTGACGTTATCACTCACTACCCATAGATCTATACCAGTCGGATGGGAAATATCTTCGCGGATTCTGCCGACAAATACATCGTCGTTGCCGGATGATTCCGTCACCGCCGTTGGATAACCGCCGTTCTCACGTTCGTCCAACAACGTTACCCCGGGGGCAGACGCCAACAGCTCGCGAACCTGCTCAGCGGAAATCTTGGTTTTAGTCTCAATATGCACGGCTTCCGAATGTCCAAAAAACACAGGCACCCGCACCGCTGTGGGGTTGACCAGAATATCGGCATCACCGAGGATTTTTCGAGTTTCCCAGACCATTTTCATCTCTTCCTTGGTGTAGCCGTTATCCATGAATACATCGATTTGCGGCAACACGTTGAAAGCAATTTGCTTTGGATACACGCTGGGCTCGACCGGCTTGGCATTTAACAAATTCGCAGTTTGCGTGGCCAATTCTTCAATCGCTTCCTTGCCGGTGCCGGACACTGCTTGATAGGTGGCAACGTTGATGCGGCTGATACCTGCCGCATCGTAGATAGGCTTCAGGGCCACCAACATCTGGATGGTCGAGCAATTGGGGTTGGCGATAATGCCGCGATTTTTGTAGTCGGCAACTTTTTCCGGATTGACTTCCGGCACCACCAGCGGAATGTCGTCGTCGTAGCGAAATTGCGAGGTGTTGTCGATCACCACACAGCCGGCCGCGGCGGCTTTGGGCGCATACTCCGCAGACACTGACGCGCCGGGAGAAAATAAGCCGATCTGCACTTTCGAGAAATCGAAGGTCGCCAAATCTTCCACCACCAACGAGCCGTCTTTAAACGGGATACGTTTGCCGGCCGAGCGCTCGCTGGCTAAGGCATAGACTTTGCCCACCGGAAAATTGCGTTCTTCCAAAATGGAAATCATGGTTTCGCCGACCGCGCCAGTGGCGCCGACGACTGCTACATCATAAGTTTTAGACATATTGCTTATCCTTTTAAGGCGTTAAGAACAGCATCGCCCATGCCGGAAGTGCTGACTTTGGTCATGCCTTCCGAATAAATGTCCGCGGTTCTGACTTTACTATCCAATGCGCTGTTCACCGCGCGTTCGATACGCTCGGCGGCTTCCGGCTGGTTAAATGTATAACGCAGCATCATCGCCACCGACAAAATGGTCGCCAATGGATTGGCGATACCCTGGCCGGCGATGTCCGGCGCGGAACCGTGAATCGGTTCATACATGCCCTTGGCATTGGCATCCAGGGAAGCCGACGGCAGCATGCCGATGGAGCCGGTCAGCATTGCGGCGATGTCGGACAGAATGTCGCCGAACATATTACTGGTGACGATCACATCAAATTGTTTCGGCGCCCGTACCAGTTGCATCGCAGCATTATCGACATACAAATGACTCAGTTGTACGTCCGGATAGTCCTTACCCACTTCGGTCATCACGCTGCGCCATAGTTCGGTCACTTCCAGTACATTGGCTTTATCGACCGAGCACAGTTTTTTGTGACGTTTTTGCGCAATCTTGAATGCGGAATGGGCGATGCGGCGGATTTCTGATTCGCTATAAATCTTGGTATTGATGCCGACTTTCTCGCCGTTTTCGGCGACATGCACACCGCGCGGCTGGCCGAAATAAATGCCGCCGGTCAATTCGCGGACGATCATGAGGTCCAGGCCCGACACCACTTCCGGTTTCAAGGTCGATGCGTCGACCAATTGCGGATACAAAATCGCCGGACGCAGGTTAGAGAACAGATTTAGCTCGGAGCGAATGCCCAATAAGCCGCGTTCCGGACGTACCGCATGGGCCAGCGGCTCCCACTTAGGGCCGCCGACCGCACCCAGCAGCACCGCATCAGCGTTTTTGCACAGATTCAGCGTGGTTTGCGGCAGGGGAGTGCCGAAAGCGTCATAAGCCGCACCGCCAATCAAGGCGTTTTCGAATACCAACCCGAGATTCATGTCGGTATTTAGAAAGCTCATGACCTTGATCGCTTCGGCGACAATTTCCGGTCCGATGCCGTCGCCGGCCAGGACTGCTATTTTTTTGGGCATTTTTTTACCTTTCAGTGGCGCTTATGCGTCTTTGAACAACCACGGTGCGCGTTTGGCGCGCTCGGCTTCGTAACTCTTGATTTTGTCGGCATGTTGCAGGGTAAGTGCGATGTCGTCCAGGCCGTTCAGCAAGCGGTAGCGGCGGTTTTCATCGACAGTAAAGGCAATGTTTTGTCCGCTTGGTGTGGTAATGGTTTGGCTTTGCAGATCGACCGTCAATTGGTAACCGTCGACAACTTCCTTGAACAACAGGTCCACGGTTTCCGCCGGCAACACAATCGGCAGAATGCCGTTTTTAAAACAGTTGTTGAAGAAAATGTCGGCAAAGCTCGGCGCGATGATCACGCGGAATCCGTAGTCTTCCAGTGCCCACGGTGCGTGTTCGCGCGATGAACCGCAACCGAAGTTTTCCCGGGTCAGCAGAATCTGCGCCCCTTTGTATTGCGGTTGGTTCAAAACAAAATCCTTGTTCAACGGTCGGTTGGTGCAATCCATTTCCGGTTCGCCATGATCCAAATAACGCCATTCGTCGAACAAATACGGACCGAAGCCGGCGCGACGGATCGATTTCAAGAATTGTTTGGGGATGATCGCGTCGGTGTCGATATTGGCGCGGTCCATCGGCACCACCAGGGCGGTTAAAGTGGTAAAAGCCTGCATGATTTAAGCCTCCTCGGCGACGTTGACAAAGTGGCCGGCAATCGCAGCCGCGGCAGCCATGGCGGGACTCACCAAGTGGGTACGGCCGCCGTAACCCTGACGGCCTTCAAAATTACGATTCGAGGTCGAAGCGCAATGCTCGCCGGCATCCAGACGGTCGGCGTTCATCGCTAGACACATCGAGCAACCCGGTTCGCGCCACTCAAAGTCGGCGGCGGTGAAGATTTTGTCCAGGCCTTCCGCTTCGGCTTGTTGTTTGATCAAACCCGAGCCGGGCACTACCAACACTTGTTTGACCGACGCAGCTTTTTTGCGGCCTTTGATCGCCGCAGCCGCGGCGCGCAAATCTTCGATGCGCGAGTTGGTGCAGGAACCGATAAACACCTTATCCAGCTTGATGTCGGTGATTTTTTGGCCGGCTGTTAAACCCATGTATTGCAGGGCGCGTTCGATGCTTTGCTTCTTGACCGGATCGGCTTCCTGAACAGGATCGGGGATGGATGCATCGACTGGCAACACCATTTCCGGCGACGTGCCCCAGCTGACTTGCGGTTTGATCGCGGCGGCGTCGAATTCGATGACTTTGTCGAATTTGGCGTCGGCGTCGGAATGCAGTTTTTCCCAGTAACGGACCGCCATATTCCAGTCCTCGCCTTTGGGTGAATAGGGCCGGCCTTGGTAAAACTCGATGGTTTTCTCGTCGCAACCAATCAAACCGGCACGGGCACCGGCTTCGATAGCCATATTGCAGACCGTCATGCGGCCTTCCATGCTCAGCGCGCGAATCGCGTCACCACCGAATTCGATGGTGTAACCGGTGCCGCCGGCGGTGCCGATCTGTCCGATGATCGCCAATACGATGTCTTTGGCGGTGACGCCCGGACCGGTTTTGCCGTTGACTTTAATCAGCATGTTTTTAGCTTTTTTCTGCACCAGCGTTTGCGTGGCCAGTGCGTGCTCCACTTCCGAGGTGCCGATACCGAAGGCCAGCGCGGCCGAGGCGCCGTGAGTAGATGTATGCGAGTCGCCGCAGACCACGGTCATGCCGGGCAGCGTGGCGCCTTGTTCCGGGCCGACCACGTGCACGATGCCTTGGCGGATGTCGGCCATGTCGAATTCGGTGATGCCGAACTCGGCGCAGTTGTTTTCCAGGGTTTGCACTTGCAGACGGGAAACCGGGTCGGCGATGCCTTGCGCGCGGCCGGAGGTCGGCACGTTATGGTCGGCGACGGCCAGATTGCGGGCGACCCGCCACGGTTGGCGGCCGGACATGCGCATGCCGTCGAAAGCTTGCGGTGAAGTCACTTCGTGCAGCAACTGCCGGTCGATATAGATCAGGCACGAGCCGTCGTCTTCGGTATGGACGACGTGGTCGTCCCAGAGTTTGTCGTATAAGGTTTTACCTGCCATTTGGATTTCTCTTTTTAGGTGGTGTACGCATTTATGCCCCTTGGGGTATCGCGTACCGAAAGCTAAAAGGTACGTGTTGCGTACCCTACGAAGTTTTTATGCCAACACCGCTAACACTTTGTCGGTGATTTCGCTCACCGAACCGACACCAGCAATCGACGCGAATTTGACGTTTTGACCGGGCGCGGAATAAAAGCCGACCAGCGGTTTGGTTTGCTCGTGATACACGCTTAAGCGCTTGCGAACGGTTTCTTCTTTATCGTCGTCGCGTTGGATCAAAGGCTCGTTTGTAACATCGTCCAAGCCTTCCTGTTTCGGTGGATTGAACACCACGTGATAGGTACGGCCCGAGGCCATATGTACGCGCCTGCCGCTCATGCGTTTGATGATCTCTTCGTCATCGACGGCAATTTCCACGACGTAATCCAGTTCTACGCCCATTTTTGCCAGACCTTCCGCTTGCGCAATCGTGCGCGGAAATCCATCGAGCAAAAAGCCGTTTTTGCAATCGTCCTGAGTGATGCGGTCTTTAATCAAACCCAAGATGATGTCATCGGAAACCAGGCCGCCGGCATCCATGATTTTTTTGGCTTCAATACCCAGCGGGGTGCCTTCGCGGACGGCGGCGCGCAGCATGTCGCCGGTGGAAATTTGCGGAATCGCGAACTTCTCCGTGATGAACTGGGCTTGGGTGCCTTTGCCCGAGCCGGGGCTGCCTAACAGGATAATGCGCATATCAATCACTCCAGTGTATGAATCAGGTTGGTTGCCTTATATAAAGAGAGCCGGCTCAAGCGCATCAGTTCGTGAGCCTGGCGGAAAAATCCTGCATTTTATCGCACTTGTCCTGTAAATGCCGTCAAATCTTGTTGAACTGGCGGCGCGAGGAGTTGCGAACTTAACTGGCGGTGCTTGCTTGGCTGTGAGTGCTGAGCAGGGCGAACTCGGCCAGGCTAATCGACTCCGCACGTAAATTGGCGTCGATGCCAAGCTCGATAATCTGCTGCTCGGAGATGAAGTTTTTCAGCGAATTGCGGATGGTTTTTCGGCGCTGCGAAAAAGCCTGGGTCACCAATTGGCTAAAGCTTTTTAGGTCTGGAATGTCGACCGGCGGTTGGCTGTGTGGGGTCAGGCGGACGATGGCCGACATAACTTGCGGAATTGGATCGAAACTTTCCGGTGGCACGTCGAACAGCAATTCCGTTTCACAGTAATACTGCATCATCACGCTCAACCGGCCGTATGCCTTGCTGCCGGGCTCGGCGCAAATGCGGTCCACCACTTCTTTTTGCAGCATGAATAGCATATCTTCCACGCAATCGGTGGATTCCAGTAGGTGAAACATTAGTGGTGTGGAAATGTTGTAAGGCAGGTTGCCGATGATGCGCAGTTTCTCGCCGGTTTGTGCCAGCGCGGCAAAATCGAACTTCAAAGCGTCGGCGCTATGCACGGTTAAATTGATGTGGCCGGCAAACTGTTTTTGCAGACGGCTCACCAAATCGCGGTCCAGCTCGACCACATCGAGTTTAGTGCCCGATTCCAGCAAAGGCTGGGTCAGCGCACCCAGGCCGGGGCCGATTTCCACCCAATGCTCACCGGCGACGGGATGGGCGCTGGCCAGGATGTTGTAGATGATGCTGTGATCGTGCAGAAAATTCTGGCCGAAACGTTTGCGGGCGGTGTGGGTCATTTTTAATTTTATAAGTGGGGAATCATATCCAGCGCAGTCTGCAACGCAAATCGCAAACTGCCGAGATTGGCTTTGCCGGTGCCGGCCAGTTCCAGGGCTGTGCCGTGGTCGACCGAAGTGCGGACGATAGGTAAACCCAGCGTGATATTCACGGCCTGGCCGAAGCCTTTGTATTTCAATACCGGTAGACCTTGATCGTGATACATCGCTAACACGGCGTCGGCGGTTTCCAGGTATTTGGGTGTAAACAGGGTGTCGGCGGGTAGCGGGCCGTATAGGTGAATGCCTTCGCAACGCAGGCGCTCCAACGTCGGCTCGATAATCTCGATTTCTTCCCGGCCGAGATGGCCGCTTTCGCCCGCGTGCGGATTAAGGCCGCAGACCAAAATTTTCGGGTCGGTAATGTTGAAGCGTTGGCGCAGGTCGCGGTCCAGCAACCGGATAACGGTCGCCAATGCGTCCGAGGTGATGGCGGCGCTTACTTCTGACAGCGGCAGATGCGTGGTCGCCAAAGCGACGCGCAGGCCGGGTGTCGCCAGCATCATGACTGGGGTGCCGCTGGTCAGTTCGGCGATAAATTCGGTGTGGCCGCTGAAGGGAATGTTTGCGTCGTTGATCACGCCTTTGTGGACCGGGCCGGTCACCATTGCGGCAAATGCACCGCTCATGCAGCCCAAGGTGGCTTGGCGGATGGTTTCCAGAACGTATCGGCTATTGATGGGATTGAGTCTTCCGCAAACGGCTGGTTCGCTTAGGCTGATGGGCAGTACGGTTAAGGTCCCTGCTGACTGTTTTGTGGCAGCGTGATCAATGTCGAAAAGTTGAATTGTTAGAGGCAAATCCAGTTGTTCGGCCCGTTGCTGCAATAATTCCGGATCGGCAATAGCAATCAGTTGGCAAGCTTGTTCCTGCTGCGCCAATTGTATGCATAAGTCCGGGCCGACGCCGGCCGGTTCGCCGGGCGTCAAGGCGATGCGAGGTATAGACATATTAACTCCCAAATCGAACCGGTGAATGACGCAGCGTAAACCGAGCCAAGACTTGTATATTGTCTATCTGTGCATTGGCCGGACGGTTAAACAGGGTTGTGTTCCTGGCAAATTTGCTCGCTATCGGCTGTGCTGAGCTTTTCCTGGGTTAGCTGGCAGAAAAAGCCGCCGTCTTTTTCGCTGAAATTGCGGCAGGTTTTGCAAACGCCGAATGATTGCGACTGATTTGCTTTTTGCAGCGCGGTAAGGGCTTGCTGAAACACATTAGCGTCTGAAGGCGGTGAATCGCTGCTTTGCAGGATGGCCGTGGCGCCGTGGAATAAATCAGACGGTCGCGCTTGTTTGAGTATGGCTGCGCCGTCCGCCAGCAACTGCAAATGCACCACGCGCTTGTCGTTGGCATCCGGCGTTTTACCGATATAGCCCTTTTTCTCGAGAATAATTAGCGATTGCGAAACGGTGCCGCGAGTCATGCCCAGATAATTGGCGACAGCTGCTGGGGTGTTGCTATATTTATTGCAGCGCGAGAGGTAATTGAGCACTTGGAAGTGTACCGGCTGCAAACCCAGTTCCGTACACTTTTTCCGTTCCTCGGAGCGGATCAAGGTGGTCATGCACTCAATAAGTTCGTAAATATCAGTTTGTTGCATAAATTGCATTCTCATCGTGACCCACAAAGTTGACAAGGCGATGGTTTAAGGGGTAAATTGATAGCGAATCGAAACTTTACTTTATAACATCGGCCTGGAGTCAACAAGTTGTTATTTTACCATGCTAAATCGGGTGGCTGTTCGTCCTGGTCTTTTATGGTTTAATGCACCAAGTTGGCTCTTTTTTTAACTTGCGGGTGGCAGGAATTTTAAATGAAAAATACTATAAAAATACTCAATAAATCCCTACTGGCGGGTTCCATCGCCATGCTGTTGTCATCCGGACTGGCAATGGCGAAATCCGACGATTTCCATAAGCTCTATCAAGACAATTGCGCCAGCTGCCACGGTTCAGATCATGGCGGTTATCTGGCGCCCGCGCTGAATTCCGCCACTTTAAAAGGCCGCAGCCCCACCGCACTGCGCACCATTGTGATGGCTGGCAGCTTCGATACTTTGATGCCGCCGTTCTACGGCAAGCTTGATGACGACCAAATTCGCGGCGTCATTAAACACCTGCAAGAAACACCCAAACAACCTAATCCGGCCTGGACTATCGACGATATGAAAAAGTCGCTGAAAGTCTATGTCAAAGACGAAAGTACATTACCGGCCAAGCCGACTTTTCAAATCGACGATAAATTTGAAAACTTGATAGGTGTCGCGGCGCGCGGCAAATACGGTCGTGGCGAAGGCTCCAAAGCCATCTTTATTAATAGCTCCACCCATCAAAAAGTCGGCGAAGTACCTACCGGTACTGCCGCACATATTATCGATTTCAACCCGGCCAACCCGCGCTGGGCTTATGTAAAAACCGATACTGCCGAGATTTTTAAAGTCGATTTGTATTCCATGCAAGCGGTGCGCAGCATCAAAACCGGCTGGAACGGCCCGGGCATGGGCGTATCGCGCGACGGTAAATATATTATGGCCGGTTCTTTCGTACCGCATAACGCCGTGATTCTGAATGCCGATACCCTGGAACCATTGAAAACCTTCGAACTGGAAGGCACCGATCCGGATGGTAAACACGTTTCGTCCGACTCAGGCATGATTATCGGTACTCCATACGCGGACGTTTTTGCGATTGCATTGGAAAATGCCGGCCAGGTTTGGGTCATCGATTTAAACAAAGAAGGTTTCCCTGTCACCCGGATCGAGAACGTAGGCCGACATTTGCATGACGCCTTCCTGACTCACGGCGGCAAAAAACTGATGATCGCGTCTTACGACGACAGCATCGTCGCTGCCATCGATCTGGAAAAACGCGAAATCATCAAAAAACTGGAGGCCGGCTGCGTGCCGCACGTTGGCGGCGGTTCGGCGGTGAAAGTGGATGGCCGTACCTTGGGCTTTGGCACCAACTTTGGCGACTGCGACAAAACCGTGGTCAGCGTTTGGGATCTGGACAAAATGGAAGTCGTCAAACAAGTACCGGTTTCTGGTGGCACCGAATCGCCCGCTGCGCATGCCAACGCCCCTTATGTGGCGGTTGACATCATCAGCAAGGATAGACGCGCCCGCACTGTACAGTTGATCGACAAGAAAACCCTGGAAGTGGCTAGAACCCTGGATGTCGGCGGCCACGCCTACTTCCCGGAATATAGCGCCGATGGCAAATTCCTGTATATCAGTGCCGGTTACAACGGCGACGAAGTGGTGGTGTACGATTCCAACACCTTGCAAAAAGTCGCCAGCGTACCGATGGAAAGCCCCGCAGGTATTTTCTCGCGCGGCCGGGTTAAATACATGACCCGCGGCTTGTCGCCCGACGAAATGGAGCAATCAAAATGAAGATGACTCATTTTATCGTGTCGTTGCTGGCGGGGTTGCTTGCCGCCGGTAGCGCACAGGCTACCAGTTTGTATGTCGGTCAAGCTAAAGCGGGCGCGGTGTGTGCGCAATGTCACGGCATCCGAATGCCCAGTGCCGATGCGCCGTTTCCACCGTTGGGCGGCCGCGATCCCGAGTATTTGAAAACCGCGATCAAACAATATCGCGACAAAACTCGGAAATCCGACATTATGAATGCGATCGCCGGTTCGCTGACCGATGCCGAAATCAACGACATCGCCGCGTATTACGGCAGCGTTAAACCCTAGTCAATGCGTTATTGCTGGGTGTTGATCGGTTTGCTATCCACCTGCGCCGTTGCGGAACAACCCAATCCGCAACGGCAGCAGGAGCTGTTGAATATGCTCAAGCATGATTGCGGCTCCTGCCATGGCCTGCCGCCGAAAGGCGGCTTGGGACCGTCGTTGATGCCGGAAGCGCTGGCTGGCAAAAGCGACGCTCTGTTGGCGGATGCGATTCAAAACGGTCGAGCAGGCACGGCTATGCCGCCGTGGAAGAGTTTTTTGACTGTCGATGAAACTGCTTGGCTGATTCAACAACTAAGAACGCGCTGAAGGCTGTTTTCGCAGTAGCTAGGCCTAATCGCCTAATGGGCAGATTTACTTCTTGAATGATCGACGCTAAATAACACGCGCCCTATGAAACTTTCTTATTCCCGGAGTCTCCTGATTTTCCTGTTGTCGTCTGCGCTACCCGGTCATGCGGAGCTCAGAGCCACCGGCGATCTCGGCGTAGTGATTGAACGCGAAACCGGCAGTATACAGATTGTCAATACCACGAAGCCCGCCTCGTTGAGCCATATCCAAGGCTTGGGCGATTTGTCTCACGCTTCGATAGTGTTTTCCCGCGATCAGCGCTACGCCTATGTGTTCGGCCGTGACGGCGGTTTGACCAAGATCGATTTGCTGCAAGACAAAATCGATAAACGCATCATCCAGGCCGGCAACAGCATCGGCGGGGCGATTTCTCAGGACGGCAAAGTGATTGCGGTTTCTAATTACACACCCGGCGGCGTTAAGCTGTTCGACGCGGTGACGCTGGAACAACTGGCCGAAATCCCAGCTATTTACGGCGAAGACAACAAATTATCCAAAGTCGTCGGTTTGGTTGACGCGCCGGGTCAACGCTTCGTTTGCAGTCTGTTCGAAGGCAACGAAATTTGGCTGATTGATGCTAAAAATCCGCGTCAGCCCGTCGTGAAAAAATTTAAAGACATCGGCAAACAACCTTACGACGCCTTATTGACGCCGGATGGCCATTACTATGGCGCTGGATTGTTTGGTGAAAAAGGTTTGGCTTTGCTGGATTTGTGGCAGCCGGAAAAAGGTGTCGAACATATTCTCGAAGATTACGGCAAAGACGATGAACAAATGCCGGTCTATAAGATGCCGCACCTGGAAGGTTGGACCGTGGCCGGCGACTGGTTGCTGGTGCCGGCAGTGGGATTGCATGAGGTGTTGGTGATCGACACCCGCGAATGGGAGTTGGTCAAGCGTATTCCGGTGGCTGGCCAGCCCGTGTTTGTTACCTCGCGGCCGGATGGTCGGCAAGTTTGGGTGAATTTCGCCTTTCCGGACAATCAAACCGTGCAAGTGATCGATTTGAAAGATTTTAATGTGCTTAAAACACTGCAGCCCGGCAAGGCCGTGCTGCACATGGAATTCAGTCCGCGCGGCGAATCGGTATGGCTGGCGGTGCGCGACGAGGACCGGGTGATGGTTTATGACACTGAGACCTTTGCCGAAACCGCCCGCCTGCCGGCGCAAAAACCCAGTGGGATTTTCTTCACTGATCGCGCCAATCGCATAGGTTGGTAACATGTTGGCACCCTTGCACAAACGCTTGCTCAACGACTATCAACAGGATTTTCCGTTGAGCCCGACCCCCTACCGCGACATTGCCGAACAGCTTGGCGTCAGCGAGGATGAGGTGTTAAATGCGTTTCAAACTTTATCCGAACAGCAGATGATCAGCCGCATCGGTCCGGTTATCGCGCCCAATAGCATCGGTAATAGCGCGCTGGTGGCGATGGCGGTGCCGGAATTTGATTTGGCGAGGGTCGCCGAATTGGTTAGTGCTTATCCGGAAGTCAATCACAACTATGAGCGCGAAAATCGCTTCAATTTGTGGTTTGTATTGATTGCGGACAGTGAGGCTCATCTTAAATCTGTGATTGCGGATATCGAAACTCAAACCGGCTATCCGGCGATGCTGCTGCCGATGCTGGCCGACTATTTCATCAACCTGGGATTTGAGCTAAATCTGCATGATTGACGCGATCGATTATCAACTGATTGCCGCCGTGCAAACCGGTTTGCCGATTGCGGCGAGGCCCTATGCGGCGATAGCAGGGCAGTTGGCGATTACCGAACAAGAGGTGATTGAGCGTTTGGCGCGCTTAAAGACTCAAGGTTTGATCAAGCGGTGGGGCGTGGTGGTCAAGCATCGCCAATTGGGTTACCGGGCCAATGCAATGATAGTGATGGATGTGGCAGACGACAGGGTGGCTCGGGTGGGCGCTTTGATCAGCCAGCAGGCTTGTGTGAATCTGTGTTATCAACGCCCGCGCCAGGGCGAAATCTGGCCGTATAACCTGTATTGCATGATTCATGGCAAGACCCGGGACGTGGTGTTGGAACAATGGGCTGAACTGCGGCATGCCTGCAACCTATGCGAGTATCCATTCGAAGTATTGTTTAGCCGGCGTTGTTTTAAACAGCGTGGCGCTCTGTATGCTCACCCCAATGGCAATGGGGCCGTTCCCTCTATTGCCGGAGAGAGCAGGACTGAGGAGATTAAAAACAAGCAGTCTTTTGGTATGCACTTCGCCTAAACATGGACGCCATAGACAAAGCCATTATCAACCGCCTGCAACAAGGCTTCCCGATTTGCGCAGCACCCTATCAACGAGTTGCCGAGGAATTGGGGCTTGTGGAAGCCGAGTTACTCTCAAGATTGCAAAAAATGCTGGCCGAAGGCGTCTTGTCGCGCTTTGGGCCTATGTATCATGCCGAACAAATGGGCGGCGCCTTGACCTTGGCGGCCCTGAAAGTACCGGAGGCGCGCTTCGATGAAGTAACCGAAATCGTCAATAGCTTCCCGGAAGTGGCGCATAACTATGCCCGCAATCATCCACTGAACATGTGGTTTGTGCTGGCTACCGAACAACCCGAACAGGTAGCAAAGGTCATCGCGGAAATCGAGCGTCGAACTGGTCTGCCAGTCTTCAACATGCCAAAGATCAGCGAATACTATGTTGGTTTGCAATTGGAAGCCTGATGTCCATTGATGAGATAGACCGGAAAATTATCCAAGCCACCCAGGCCGGTTTGCCTTTGGTCAGCGAGCCCTACCAATCCGTTGCCGAGCAATTGGGCTTGTCCGCCCAAACCGTGATGTTACACCTGGCCGAAATGCAACAGACCGGGGTGGTTCGCCGCATTGCTGCGGTGCCCAATCATTACAAACTGGGTTACCGCTTTAACGGTATGACAGTGTGGGATGTCGAAGATGACTATGTCGACGAACTGGGACAAAAAGTGGCTATGCTGCCTTTTGTCAGTCATTGCTATCAGCGTCCCCGGCACTTGCCTGAGTGGCCCTATAACCTGTTTGCCATGGTGCACGGCAAGACCGAGCAGGATGCCGGCGAGCAAGTGGCTATCATTGCCGAACTATTGGGTGCGCAAGCACGCAACCACGAGGTGTTGTACAGCACTAAAATTCTAAAAAAAACCGGTTTGCGTATCGGAGGATAGTGCATGTTCAGACTGAGCCAATACATGCGCGAATTGCTGCATCCCACCCCGTTGACTACGCCGCGCAAACCCGCCGGGCCGGTGGTGATCTGGAATTTGATTCGCCGTTGCAATCTGACCTGCAAGCACTGCTACACCACCTCCGCCGACATTAATTTCCCTGGCGAACTGAGCACGCCGGAAATTTACACGGTGATGGACGACTTGAAGGCCTTCAAAGTGCCGGTGTTGATCTTGTCCGGCGGTGAGCCGCTGCTGCACCCGGACATTTTTGCGATTTCGCAACGTGCCCGCGACATGGGGTTTTATGTGGCTTTGTCCAGCAACGGTACGTTGATTGACGAAAGTAACATCGAGCAAATCGCCGCCATCGACTATCAATATATTGGTGTTAGTCTGGACGGCATTGGTCAGACTCATGACTCATTCCGGCGGAAACAAGGCTCGTTCGAGGCGTCGTTGGCCGGTATACGTTTATGCCGCGAACACAACATCAAAGCCGGCGTCAGGTTTACGCTAACTCAAGACAACGCTCACGATTTCGAAGGTCTGTTGCAATTGATGGACGACGAAGACATAGACAAATTCTACCTGTCGCATCTGAACTACGGCGGTCGTGGCAATAAGAACCGCAAGGACGACGCCGAATTTCAATTGACCCGTAAGGTGATGGACGCCATGTTTGAAAAATCCCTGAGCTGGGAGCAACAAGGCCTGCATCGGGAAGTGGTAACCGGTAACAACGACGCTGACGCCGTATACTTTCTACATTGGGTCAAACGCCGTTTTCCGGAGCAAGCGGAGCATATTCAGGCGAAATTGCAGCAATGGGGCGGCAATGCCTCCGGCGTCAACGTCGCCAATATTGACAATCTCGGTAATGTCCATCCAGATACGTTTTGGTGGCATTACGGCTTGGGCAATGTGCGTAAACGACCTTTCTCCGAAATCTGGATGGACGTCAATGATCCGTTGATGGCCGGATTGAAAGCGTCGCCGCGGCCGCTGAAGGGACGCTGTGGTGAATGCCATTATCAAAGCATCTGCAACGGTAATACGCGGGTTCGCGCGCAGCAAATGACGGGCGATTTTTGGGCCGAGGATCCGGGCTGTTACCTGTTGGACGAAGAAATTTTTGCTTAGATGGGCTTGAGTTTGGTTAGGTTTGACCTTGGTGCATCAATGCGCATGGGATGCTCCACAGCAACTTAGCCGAAGCTTGATCCGAAAAATCGGTATCCAATCGAGTCAGAGAGGCTTTTTTGATAACAATGTTGTCGGGAGTCGTGCCCAGAAGCCGGGAAATGGTAGTCGAAAAGTCCGGTTCGTGCCCGACTAGCCATGCGTCGCTTATGCCACGCTGGGCGAGTTTGCTAAGTTCGGTGAGTATAGTGGGTGTAGCTGTTTCGATTGCCAACCAACTAACGGTTTGCGGGGCTGGGCTGCCAGGCAGGCTTTGGTTGAGGATCCTTGCGGTCTGTTGGGCGCGTAACAGCGGGCTGCAATAAATTGATTCCGGAATTAAGCCGTTGGCCAAACAAAATGCAGCGATGCGTTTTACCTGCTTTTCGCCTTTATCGATTAAGGCTCTGTCCGAGTCGGGCAGCGATAAGCCACCAACTTCTGCGGTAGCGTGTCTGAGGAAGGTGATAAGCATGGTTGGTCTCCTTGTCGGACAGTTTTAACTGGAATCTTCAGCTATCGACACGTTTGGGCTTTCGGCGAAGCAACGCAGTGTGTTTAAGTTTCAGCTAAATTTAGCGCAAATAGTTGCCTGGTTGCTACGCCTTTAGGGCTTTAACCGCTAGCCAGGGAAATATAGTGGATAATTCTTGACTGAATTACTGGGTATAGTCATAATCGCTCAATCTTTCAATTGCTTATAGAGTTTTATATGTCCGATCCTATTGTTTTTACCGACAGTGCAGCGCAAAAAGTAGCGGGTTTAATTCAGGAAGAGGGTAACGATAATCTTAAGCTCAGAGTTTATATCAGCGGTGGCGGCTGTTCCGGATTTCAGTATGGTTTTACCTTTGACGAAGAGGTGAATGACGACGATACGCAAATCCTCAAAGACGGTGTGACAGTGCTGATCGATTCGATGAGTATTCAGTATCTTAGCGGTGCCGAAATCGATTACAAGGAGGACTTGTCTGGTGCGCAATTCGTGATTCGCAATCCAAATGCGACCACTACCTGCGGTTGCGGCTCGTCTTTCTCAGCTTAAGCCGTTTTTACCCGGATAAATCCCACCTAATACCACGGGCGTAGCTGCGCCCGTGACGCTGCATAGATTTCCCGGCAGATTGTTCAGGGTTTGCCGTGCCAGCCAGGCAAAAGCAATCGCTTCGACATGGTCCGGGTCGATTCCCCGTTCCGCTGTCGACGTTACAGACATATCCAAATTTTTCCGTAACAGCTTCATCAATTGGCCGTTATGTGCTCCGCCGCCGCAAATCAAGGTTTGCAAGGTATTTGGCGCATATTGGCGAATGGCATCGGCGATAGTATCGGCGCTGAATTGACAGAGTGTGGCTTGAATATCTTCGGGCTCAAGGTCTGGAAATAAGCTGAGCTTTTGCTGTAACCATGCAGGCGAAAAATATTCCTTGCCAGTGCTTTTCGGTGGCGCTAGCCGGAAGTAATCGTCGTCACTTAAAGCTGCGAGTAAGGCAAGGTGGGCTTTGCCCTTTGCTGCCCAATCGCCGTTACGGTCATAAGGCTGGTTGCAATGTTTTTGACACCACCAGTCCATTAAGCCATTGCCGGGGCCGGTATCGAAGCCGATGACCGGTTTATCGTTTAACACCGTGATGTTGGCGATGCCGCCAATATTGACGATGACTCTGGCTTGTGCTGCGTCGCCAAAAACCGCTTGATGAAAGGCTGGAACCAGCGGCGCGCCTTGGCCGCCGACGGCAATGTCGCGGCGGCGAAAATCGGCGACGGTGGTGATGCCGGTGATTTCGGCGATGCGATTCGGATCGCCGATTTGCAGAGAAAAGCCATTGGCAGTCTCCGGGGCGTGATAAACGGTTTGACCGTGACTACCGACAGCTTTGATTGCGCTCGCTAGGATCTGAGCGTTACTTAATAAAGTCAGCACAGTTTCGCCGAATAAACGACCGATCTGGCTATCCAGCGAGCCGTAATCTGTTAATAAAACAGGTTGATTCGCTTGACTAAGCTTGTGAATTTTTTGCCGGAGTTCGGGGGGGAATGGTTGGTAATGGAATGCGACAAGTTGTATTTTGCCGTTGCTAAAATCCACAAGACCAGCATCGATACCATCGACGCTGGTCCCTGACATTAAGCCTATATAAAGCTCGGACACTGTATTAGTTTTGAGCAACCAGTGCGTCGCCTTTGGCTTGTTTCAGTTGCGCCAAAAATGGCTGGGTTTGTGCTTTGAATTTGGCCAATAAGGCTTTGTCCATAGGCATGGAGTGAGGTATTTTGGCGGTAACCGGGTTGACATGCATGCCACCGATACGGAATTCATAATGCAAATGCGGGCCGGTAGCTAAGCCGGTTTTGCCGACATAACCGATCACGTCGCCTTGTTTGATGGCGCTACCGAGTTTTTGACCGGATTTGAAACCGGACAGGTGGGCGTACAAAGTTGAGTATTTTTGGCCGTGTTCGATTTCCACTACATTGCCGTAGCCGTTTTTCACGCCGCGGAAGACGATTTTGCCGTCGCCGGTGGTTTTAACTGGTGTGCCGATGGCTGCGGAATAATCGACGCCTTTGTGAGCGCGGATGGTGTTCAGGATGGGATGCTTGCGGTGCAAATCAAAGTGCGAGCTGATTTTGGCAAAATCCATCGGCGTTTGCAGAAAGGCTTTGCGCAGGCCGTTGCCGTCCGGGGTGTAATAACCGGTGTTGCCTTGGTTGTCTTCGAAGCGCACGGCGGTATAGGTTTTGCCCTGGTTGACGAATTCAACTGACAGGATATCGCCGGTGTCGAATTCTTTGCCGTCTACAAACAGCTTTTCATAGACGACGGTAAATTGGTCGCCATCTCTTAAATTCAGCGCAAAATCAATGTCCCAGGCAAAGATGTCCGCCAGTTTCAGGATTAATTTTTCCGGCAGGCCTGCTTCCTTGCCGTCTTCGAACAGTGAGGAATCGATAGAGCCTTTGGCGCTGGCAATTTGGTAATCAACTTTTTTACTGAGTAGTTCCACGTCGAAATTGTCGTCATGCCGCGTGGCTATCAATGTTTCGAACGGATTTTTGCTGTAAGTCAACTGTTCCAGTTCGCCTGAAGCGTTCAACGTAGCGACGACGTCTTGACCTGGTTCGACGTCGGCGAATTGTTTGCCCGTAGGGTTGGCGTGGATGATTTTATGCAAATCTTCCCGGCTTAAATTGAGTGCGGAAAAAATGCTGGAGAGGTTCTCGCCGGATTTAACGGTGTGTTCAAGTTCCTCGGTGATGTTGAGGTGTTGCGCTTCGGGAGGTTCTACGTATTTGGTGTATTGGTTGATCTTGGACGAGATCAGTCTGTCTTGCTCCAAGGTTTTTGCGTCTTCAAAACCTTTATGCGGTATCAATCCGTAACTTGCGCTGGCGGCAACAACGGTGCAGGTGCCTAAAAGCACCGACTTGAGTATTCTGTTCTTCACAGTAATCACACTTCATTGTTTGTCGAGCGTTTCATTGTAGGGAATTTTGGTGCATAAGGCCAACAAAAGGCCATTTTTTATCCTTCCCTACAATTCCATCACTTATAATGCGCGGCCAAAACTTAAGGCTAATTGGAGAATAAATTGTTGCAAGAAACCTTGGCTCAGTTGCGTTACGGCGCTGAAGAAATTTTGCTGGAATCTGATTTGGTCAAAAAATTGGAGGAAAATCGGCCGCTAACAATCAAGGCCGGATTTGACCCGACCGCGCCTGATTTGCATCTGGGGCACACGGTGCTGATTAATAAGCTGAAGCAATTTCAGGATGCCGGGCATAACGTGCAATTTTTGATCGGCGATTTTACCGCGATGATAGGTGATCCGACTGGCAAAAACGTCACTCGTAAGCCGTTGAGTCGTGAAGAAGTGGCGGAAAACGCGAAAACCTATCAGGCGCAGGTGTTCAAAATTCTTGATCCCGATAAAACTGAGGTTAAGTTCAATTCGGCATGGATGGGGGCGATGACCAGTGCTGAGCTAATCCAGTTGGCGGCAAGAAATACCGTGGCGAGAATGCTGGAGCGTGATGATTTCAGTAAGCGATATAAGGGTGGTCAACCGATTGCAATTCACGAATTCTTGTACCCCTTAATACAAGGCTATGACTCGGTGGTCATGAAAGCGGATGTTGAGCTGGGTGGTACGGATCAGAAATTTAACTTGTTGATGGGTAGGCAATTGCAGGAAGGTTATGGGCAAAAACCTCAGGTCGTGTTGACTATGCCGATTTTGGAAGGGCTTGATGGCGTGCAGAAAATGTCCAAGTCACTTAATAACTACATAGGCATTGCGGACGCGCCTGACGAGATGTTCGGCAAGATCATGTCGATTTCTGACGAGCTCATGTGGCGTTATTTTAAATTGTTGAGCTTTAAGCCAATGACTGAAATAGAAAGTTGGCGGGCTGCGTGCGAGAGTGGCGAGAACCCAAGAAATTACAAAGTTGCGCTTGCGCAGGAGATTGTTGGTAGATTTCATGGGTTGCAGGCTGCAAAAACGGCTCTGGAAAGTTTTGAGGCTCGGTTTCAGCGTGGAGCTTTACCGGATGTTATCGAAGAGGTTCAAATAAAGGTCGATGAGCAGGGAATGCCGATTGCTAATGTATTGAAAAATGCTGGTTTAGTGGAAAGTACTTCTGAAGCGCTACGTTTGATCAAACAAGGTGCAGTAAAGATTGATGGTGAAAAACTGGAGGATCCCAAAGCTTTAATTTCGGCGCCTGCGAGGCATGTTTATCAAGTAGGGAAAAGAAAGTTTGCGCGAATAGAAATAATTTCTTGACGTGGGGATGTTGGGTGATTAGAATGAGCGGCTCTTCACTGCTCTGGCTTTTAAGTTTTAGCGGTGAAGCGGTCGACTTAGTTCGGCGGGTTTGAAGTTGTTGATTGACGGGTTTGTTTTTTTAGTTTCTGTTTTTGAAGCGACTTAAAAATAAATTTGACAAACACTGAAAACGCTGTAGAATATGTCGGCTCAATAGGGCGAAATGCTCTGGCTCTTTAACAAACGAAATCGAAATAATTTGTGTGGGTATGTGTAGCGACTATGTGCTGTTTAAAAATAGTCGACACAGAAACCACGTCAATTCGCAAGAAAAGATGTTCTGTAGTCGAGCCAAGATTGGTTGCTAATCTTATTTAGTAACAGTTAAAAATTAAACTGAAGAGTTTGATCATGGCTCAGATTGAACGCTGGCGGTATGCTTAACACATGCAAGTCGAACGGTAGCAGGCCTTCGGGCGCTGACGAGTGGCGGACGGGTGAGTAATGCATAGGAATCTGCCTATTAGTGGGGGACAACGTGGGGAAACTCACGCTAATACCGCATACGCCCTACGGGGGAAAGCTGGGGACCTTCGGGCCTGGCGCTAATAGATGAGCCTATGTCGGATTAGCTAGTTGGTGGGGTAAAGGCCTACCAAGGCGACGATCCGTAGCTGGTCTGAGAGGATGATCAGCCACACTGGGACTGAGACACGGCCCAGACTCCTACGGGAGGCAGCAGTGGGGAATATTGGACAATGGGCGAAAGCCTGATCCAGCAATACCGCGTGTGTGAAGAAGGCCTGAGGGTTGTAAAGCACTTTCAATAGGAAGGAATACCTATCGGTTAATACCCGGTAGACTGACATTACCTATACAAGAAGCACCGGCTAACTCCGTGCCAGCAGCCGCGGTAATACGGAGGGTGCAAGCGTTAATCGGAATTACTGGGCGTAAAGCGTGCGTAGGCGGTTGTTTAAGTCAGATGTGAAAGCCCTGGGCTTAACCTGGGAACTGCATTTGATACTGGGCAACTAGAGTTTAGTAGAGGGGAGTGGAATTTCAGGTGTAGCGGTGAAATGCGTAGAGATCTGAAGGAACACCAGTGGCGAAGGCGGCTCCCTGGACTAAAACTGACGCTGAGGTACGAAAGCGTGGGTAGCAAACAGGATTAGATACCCTGGTAGTCCACGCCGTAAACGATGTCAACTAACTGTTGGGTTCTTAAAGAACTTAGTAGTGGAGCTAACGTATTAAGTTGACCGCCTGGGGAGTACGGCCGCAAGGCTAAAACTCAAATGAATTGACGGGGGCCCGCACAAGCGGTGGAGCATGTGGTTTAATTCGATGCAACGCGAAGAACCTTACCTACCCTTGACATCCAGAGAATCTGTTAGAGATAGCGGAGTGCCTTCGGGAACTCTGAGACAGGTGCTGCATGGCTGTCGTCAGCTCGTGTTGTGAAATGTTGGGTTAAGTCCCGTAACGAGCGCAACCCTTATCCTTAGTTGCCAGCGGGTCATGCCGGGAACTCTAGGGAGACTGCCGGTGATAAACCGGAGGAAGGTGGGGACGACGTCAAGTCATCATGGCCCTTATGGGTAGGGCTACACACGTGCTACAATGGCCGGTACAGAGGGCTGCGAACTCGCGAGAGTAAGCGAATCCCAAAAAGCCGGTCCCAGTCCGGATCGCAGTCTGCAACTCGACTGCGTGAAGTCGGAATCGCTAGTAATCGCGGATCAGAATGCCGCGGTGAATACGTTCCCGGGCCTTGTACACACCGCCCGTCACACCATGGGAGTGGGTTGCAAAAGAAGTAGGTAGTTTAACCTTCGGGAGGGCGCTTACCACTTTGTGATTCATGACTGGGGTGAAGTCGTAACAAGGTAGCCCTAGGGGAACCTGGGGCTGGATCACCTCCTTACAAAGACGGCACACCGTTACACGTACTCACAACAAATTATTTCGATTGAAAGACGCACCTGGGTCTGTAGCTCAGTTGGTTAGAGCGCACCCCTGATAAGGGTGAGGTCGGAGGTTCAACTCCTCCCAGACCCACCAACGCATAAAAGGCGAAAGCAATAAGGCGAAACACAATCAGACCACACGCCTGGTTAGAATAACTGGCGCTGTGTCTAGTCACGTTTCGGCTTGAGTCTTGGTCTTTAGTCTGCTTTAGGGGCCATAGCTCAGCTGGGAGAGCGCCTGCCTTGCACGCAGGAGGTCGGGAGTTCGATCCTCCCTGGCTCCACCATCATGCTGAACGCTGAGGGTCAACCAGTTCGTCAAACGTAAGAAAAATAGTGGGTGAACATCAACGCTATACAGTTTTATCAGCGGCAGCGGATAAAGACTTTATAGCATTGGTATTCGTACCGATAGCTCTTTAACAATATGGAAATCTGTAACTATAGTAATGATCAGCAATGATCAACACTAAAACGAGTTGCGGTTTGAATGACGTCGTTCTCGAAAGGGAAAGGCAGAAAACAAACGGCATGTCGTTCTCAAGCAGAAAAATCAGCGAAAATGTCAGCTGACAGTATAACCAAAGTACAGACGTATTCGGGTTATATGGTCAAGTGAATAAGCGCATACGGTGAATGCCTAGGCAGTAAGAGGCGATGAAGGACGTTGTAGCATGCGAAAAGCTTTGGGGAGCCTGCAAACCGGCTGTGATCCAGAGATGTCCGAATGGGGAAACCCGGCGCGCATAAGCGCGTCATCTTTGAGTGAATACATAGCTCACTGAAGCGAACCCGGAGAACTGAAACATCTAAGTACCCGGAGGAAAAGAAATCAACCGAGATTCCCTAAGTAGTGGCGAGCGAACGGGGACTAGCCCTTAAGCTAGGATAAGGTTAGTGGAACGGTCTGGAAAGTCCGGCGATACAGGGTGATAGCCCCGTACACGAAAACCTTTTTCTAGTGAAATCGAGTAGGTCGGAGCACGTGAAACTTTGACTGAATATGGGGGGACCATCCTCCAAGGCTAAATACTCCTTACTGACCGATAGTGAACTAGTACCGTGAGGGAAAGGCGAAAAGAACCGCGGAGAGCGGAGTGAAATAGAACCTGAAACCGTATGCGTACAAGCAGTGGGAGCCCCTTCGTGGGGTGACTGCGTACCTTTTGTATAATGGGTCAGCGACTTACATTTTGTGGCAAGCTTAACCGAATAGGGGAGGCGTAGCGAAAGCGAGTCTTAATAGGGCGTTTAGTCGCAAGGTGTAGACCCGAAACCGGGCGATCTATCCATGGCCAGGCTGAAGGTTGGGTAATACTAACTGGAGGGCCGAACCCACGTCTGTTGAAAAAGACGGGGATGAGCTGTGGATCGGAGTGAAAGGCTAATCAAGCTCGGAGATAGCTGGTTCTCCTCGAAAGCTATTTAGGTAGCGCCTCGTGTATCACTGCTGGGGGTAGAGCACTGTTTCGGCTAGGGGGTCATCCCGACTTACCAACCCGATGCAAACTCCGAATACCAGCAAGTGCCAGCACGGGAGACACACGGCGGGTGATAAGGTCCGTCGTGAAAAGGGAAACAGCCCAGACCGTCAGCTAAGGTCCCCAAATCTATGCTCAGTGGGAAACGATGTGGAAAGGCACAGACAGCCAGGAGGTTGGCTTAGAAGCAGCCATCCTTTAAAGAAAGCGTAATAGCTCACTGGTCGAGTCGGTCTGCGCGGAAGATTTACCGGGGCTAAGCATAGTACCGAAGCTACGGATTTACACGTAAGTGTGAGTGGTAGAGGAGCGTTCCGTACGCCTGCGAAGGTCGATTGAGAAGTCGGCTGGAGGTATCGGAAGTGCGAATGCTGACATAAGTAACGATAAAGGGGGTGAAAAACCCCCTCGCCGAAAACCCAAGGTTTCCTGCGCAACGTTAATCGACGCAGGGTTAGTCGGCACCTAAGGCGAGGCTGAAAAGCGTAGTCGATGGAAAACAGGTTAATATTCCTGTACCAGTAGTAACTGCGATGGGGTGACGGAGAAGGCTATATCAGCGGTCGGTTGGAAGTGGCCGTTTAAGCAGGTAGGCATGCATCTTAGGCAAATCCGGGGTGCTTTATGCCGAGACGTGATGACGAGCGGTTCGAAAGAACAGCGAAGTGATAGATGCCCTGCTTCCAGGAAAAACCTCTAAGCTTCAGGTTACTAGTGGCCGTACCCTAAACCGACACAGGTGGGTGGGATGAAAATTCTAAGGCGCTTGAGAGAACCCAGGTGAAGGAACTAGGCAAAATGATACCGTAACTTCGGGAGAAGGTATGCCCTCATTACGTGAAGGTCCTCGCGACTGGAGCGGAAGGGGGTTGCAAAAAATCGGTGGCTGCGACTGTTTAGCAAAAACATAGCACTCTGCAAACACGAAAGTGGACGTATAGGGTGTGACGCCTGCCCGGTGCTGGAAGGTTAATTGATGGGGTTATCTTCGGAGAAGCTCTTGATCGAAGCCCCAGTAAACGGCGGCCGTAACTATAACGGTCCTAAGGTAGCGAAATTCCTTGTCGGGTAAGTTCCGACCTGCACGAATGGCGTAACGATGGCCACACTGTCTCCACCTGGGACTCAGTGAAATTGAAATCGCTGTGAAGATGCAGTGTACCCGCGGCTAGACGGAAAGACCCCGTGCACCTTTACTATAGCTTGACACTGGACTTTGAACCTACTTGTGTAGGATAGGTGGGAGGCTTTGAAGCGGGAACGCCAGTTCTCGTGGAGCCAACCTTGAAATACCACCCTGGTATGTTTGGAGTTCTAACCTCGACCCGTTATCCGGGTTAGGGACAGTGTCTGGTGGGTAGTTTGACTGGGGCGGTCTCCTCCTAAAGAGTAACGGAGGAGCACGAAGGTACCCTCAGCCTGGTCGGAAATCAGGCAATGAGTGCAAAGGCATAAGGGTGCTTGACTGCGAGACGGACAAGTCGAGCAGGTACGAAAGTAGGTCTTAGTGATCCGGTGGTTCTGTATGGAAGGGCCATCGCTCAACGGATAAAAGGTACGCCGGGGATAACAGGCTGATACCGCCCAAGAGTTCATATCGACGGCGGTGTTTGGCACCTCGATGTCGGCTCATCACATCCTGGGGCTGAAGCAGGTCCCAAGGGTATGGCTGTTCGCCATTTAAAGTGGTACGCGAGCTGGGTTCAGAACGTCGTGAGACAGTTCGGTCCCTATCTGCCGTGGGCGTTTGAGATTTGAGGGAAGCTGCTTCTAGTACGAGAGGACCGAAGTGGACGAACCTCTGGTGTTCCGGTTGTCATGCCAATGGCATTGCCGGGTAGCCACGTTCGGACAGGATAACCGCTGAAAGCATCTAAGCGGGAAGCCCCTCCCAAGATGAGATCTCACTGGGACTTTAAGTCCCCTGAAGGGCCGTCGGAGACTACGACGTTGATAGGCACGGTGTGGAAGTCCAGTAATGGGCGTAGCTAACGTGTACTAATTGCCCGTGAGGCTTGACCATATAACACCCAATGCGTTTGGGTGTCACTGACACGCTGATAAACGTAAGAAAACGACACACTCGATACAGATTTCCATGAAGACAGGTAAACGGCAAATGCCCGGAAGCAAATACGCTTCAAACCTGTGCATGACGGCTGCAAAACAGCCAAACCAGTTTGCTTGGTGAACATAGCAAGCGTGAACCACCCGATCCCATCCCGAACTCGGAAGTGAAACCGCTTAGCGCCGATGATAGTGTGGCAGGTTGCCATGTGAAAGTAGGTCATCGCCAAGCTCTTAAACCAAAAGCCCTGCTTACCCATAGCAGGGCTTTTTTTTGACCCAAAATCACCCCTACTGCTGCTCTCTTCTCTTTTGCGGATTTACTGTTACCAGACAACACCTCTATAGCTAAATTACAAAGTAGTTTTCTATAATTGCGTCAGAAGTGTTTTTAAAGATGCTAAATCGAAAGCGCCGATTTTGTGCATGATGATCACGCCCTGTTTGTCTATTAAAAACATCGTTGGGGTCAATTGCACATCACCAAAAGCATGTACAAGACTACCATCTATATCAAGAGCAACTTGATAAGGAAGCTGACGTTCTTTGGCTAATGTTTGCACGCGGCTAGGCGGGTCGTATGGCATCGCCACAGCAATGATTTTCAGGCCTTGTTGATGCAATGCGATCAAATCCGGAATTTCCTCAAGACAGCTAGGGCAGTCGGTTGCCCAAAATGTTATCAATACGGGCTTGCCTTTTAGCTCAGCAATTGCCAGTCGTTCGCCTGTCAATGTTGTAAAAACGGCGTTGGGGGCGAAACTTTTGGTGTAAGTCAGCCACCAGGAGATTGCGCCAAGTAAACAGATCACCGATAGGACGCCAAGCGCCGATTTTATTCTCATAAGTAATAGACTTTGGTTGTTTGTCGGGAACGCGCATTACGGCGATTATAGCAAAGCTGCTAAAATGCCGGCCTTATCCAATAATCCAGTCATGGCGATGAAAAAGATACTGATTTCAGACAAGCTTGCGGAAGACGGCATTAATTTCTTGAATGTCCAGGACGGTATACAGATACATATCCAAACCGGCTTAAATGAAGACGAGTTGTGCGAGATTATTCCGGAGTTCGACGCCTTATTGATTCGTAGCGATACTCAGGTGACAGCTAAAGTTTTAAAAGCGGCGACTCGCCTGAAGATAGTCGGGCGCGCTGGCATAGGGGTCGATAATGTTGACTTAAATGCCGCTACTGAACAAGGCGTTATCGTAATGAATACGCCTGATGCCAATGCCACCACGACGGCGGAACTCGCTATCGCGCATATGTTTTCCTTGAGTCGCAATCTACCGTTTGCCAATCAATCGGTCAGAGACGGCAAATGGGAGCGCTCTAAGTTGATGGGCGCCGAAATTGCTCATAAAACGCTGGCAGTGCTGGGTTTTGGTACTATCGGCCGAATAGTCGCGCAACGCGGCAATGGTTTGGGAATGCGCGTGATCGCTTATGATCCGTTTGTGGCGCCGGATGTTTTTGCTATACATGGTGCGGAAATGGTTGATTTGGAGACTTTGGTTAAACAAGCCGACTATTTGACCCTGCACTGTCCTTTATTGGAAAAAACCAAAAACATTATCGGCCGGGAACAATTGGCCATGATGAAAAAATCTGCTCGGTTGATCAATTGCGCGCGCGGCGGCTTGGTTGATGAATCGGCATTATACGATGCCTTGAAAGACAGTCGCATCGCAGGCGCGGCGCTGGATGTTTATGAGCAAGAACCTCCCAAGGATTCGCCGCTGCTAACATTGGACAATGTGGTATTTACGCCGCATTTGGGTGCTTCGACCAAAGAAGCGCAAGTGGCGGTGAGTGTCGAAATTGCCCGCCAGGCGGTTAAATATTTGCAAACCGGCGAAGCTGTTAATGCTTTGAATCTCCCTAGGTTGTCGGCAGAAGAGCTATCCAAGGCTCAACCATTTATGAACCTTGCTAATATTCTCGGTAAGGTTTTAGTAGGGTTGATCGATCAACCGATTCAAAAATTGGAAGTTGCGGTTTATGGAAAGGCTGCTGAGGTAAAAATTCGGCCGATTTCCGCAGAGGCGATGGTCGGTTTGTTGGGGGGGCAGCTTTCCACGCCGGTTAACCGCGTCAATGTTGAGAACATTGCCAAACGCCAAGGTATAACGCTAATTGAGTCGCAGACCGAGGAATCGGAAGGCTATCAGTCTCTAATCAAAATTACCGGGCACTGCGCCGATAAGTCGGTATCTCTGGCGGGAACGTTGTTAGGAAATCAACATCCACGCTTGGTCAGTATCAATCATTTCGAAATTGAAGTGGTGCCGGAAGGCGCGTTACTGATCACTCGCCACGATGATAAGCCGGGCGTGATTGCGGCGATTAGCTCGATCTTGGGCGTTGCCAATATCAATATTACCCGCATGCAAGTCAGTATCGCCGACGAACATCAATTGGCGATGATGGTCATCAGCATCTCTGATCCCTTAAATGAACAAGTATTGAAATCGGTTTGTGAGGTGCCTGCGGTGCACACAGCAAGGCAGATCGAGTTATGAGTTTTGAAGTTGTTTGTTTCGATTGCGACAGTACGCTGAGCCGGGTCGAAGGTATCGATGAATTGGCTAGGCGTAACGGTTTATTCGAACAGGTTGCGGCGTTAACCGATGCAGCTATGAACGGCAAATTGGCCCTTGAGGATGTCTACGCGAACCGACTGGATTTGATCAAGCCCGATAAAGCCGCGATAGACTGGTTGGCCGAGTTGTATATTGCCGAAATGGTTGACGGTGTCAGCGACACAATTAAAACCCTGCAAGCCAATAATAAGCTGATCCACATCATTAGCGGCGGCTTGCGGCAGGCGATACTACCTTTGGCGGAGCAACTGGGCATACCGGAAGCGCATGTGCATGCGGTTGATGTGTTGTTTGACGAAGACGGTAATTACCAGGATTTTGCCCGACACTCGCCGTTGGCCGTCAGTGGCGGCAAAGCCAGGATTTGTCGCCGACTGAGGATGCATCATTCGTCCCTGGTCATGATAGGCGATGGCAAGACCGATCTGGAAGCTAAATTGGCCGGTGCCTATATGATCGGTTTCGGCGGTGTAGTCCGCAGGCCGTTGGTGGAAGAGCAAGCGGATAGCTACGTCTCGGATGCTTCGTTAGCGGCTATATTGCCGCTAGTATTGTAAGCAAGGGTCGATAAGCCGGCGGGACGATGGTAAAATTTCCAAATTTTTAGCAGATTCAGAGAGATAGAATGGCTGGGCATAGTAAGTGGGCTAACATCAAGCATCGCAAAGGCGCGCAGGACGCAAAACGCGGCAAGATTTTTACCAAACTGATTCGCGAGATTACCGTGGCCGCAAAAGGATCGGGTGGCGGTGATCCCGCCAATAATCCGAGTTTGCGTACCGCTATTGATAAAGCGCTTGGTGCTAACATGAAGCGCGATACCATCGACAACACCATCAAAAAGGCCATCGGCGCGGTCGATGGCGTGGTTTACGAAGAGGTGCGTTACGAAGGTTATGGTCCTGGCGGCACGGCGGTGATGGTGAATTGCTTGACCGATAATCGCAATCGTACCGTCGCCGATGTCAGGCACGCCTTCTCTAAGGCTGGCGGCAACTTGGGCACGGACGGTTCGGTGGCTTATATGTTTCGCAAGGTCGGTATTATCAGCTTCGCCAATGGTGTTGATGAAGACGCAGTGATGGAAGCCGCGATGGAAGCCGGGGCCGAGGATGTGGTCACCAACGACGATGGTTCTATCGATGTGTTTACCACCCCCGAAGACTATATGACCGTCAAGGAAGCTATGCTTGCTGCGGGCTTCGAGCCGGAAAACGCCGAAGTGACGATGCATGCCGACGTTAAGACTGAATTGGATAGCGAATCCGCCGAAAAAATGCTGAAGCTGATCGACCGTTTGGAAGATCTGGACGATGTGCAAGACGTTTACTCGAATGCCGACATCAGCGATGACATCATGACTGCGCTCGATGCCTAATCACACCGCAAAATTACTCGCACCAATACACTGTTGACCAGAATTTTAGGTATAGATCCCGGCTCGCGCATCACCGGATACGGTGTGGTGGAGTCGACATCGCGCGGTATTCGCTACGTAGCGAGCGGCTGCATTCGTATCAAATCCGACGAATTTCCCGAGCGCTTGAAGCAGATTTTTGATGGTGTTAGCCAGGTGATTGAGTTGTACCGTCCTGAGCAAATGGCCATAGAGCAAGTGTTTATGCATAAGAATGCCGATTCGGCTTTGAAGCTGGGCCAGGCTCGTGGTGCGGCTATTTGCGCAACCTTAAATCGAGATCTGCCGGTTTTCGAATATGCTGCTAGGCAAGTGAAACAGGCCTTGGTAGGCAAGGGCAATGCCGATAAGCAGCAAGTGCAGCATATGGTGAAAATTTTGTTGAGCATTCAAGGCGACATGCAGATCGATGCTAGCGATGCGTTGGCGATTGGCCTGTGTCATAGCCACTATCAGGAGACCGCGATGCGTTTGCAGAAGGCGATTTCATGATCGGTTTTTTATGCGGTAAATTGATTTACAAAGCTCCTCCGCAACTGTTGTTGGATGTACACGGTGTCGGTTACGAAATCGAAGCGCCGATGAATACCTTTTACGACCTGCCGGCATTGGGGGAAGTGGTTAAGCTACATACGCATCTCGTGGTTCGCGAGGATGCGCATATTCTGTTCGGTTTTGCCACGGAAAGCGAACGCATGCTGTTCAGAACCTTGATCAAAGTCAATGGCGTCGGCCCCAAGCTGGCGTTGACTGTTCTGTCCGGGCAAAGTACCGAAGAATTCTATCGTTGCGTCCATGATAACGATGTAAAAGGTTTGGTGCGCTTGCCGGGCGTCGGCCAAAAAACCGCCGAACGCTTGATTATCGAAATGCGCGGCCGGTTGCCGGAACTAAACAAACTAACGTCAGCTAGTGATAGCCCAAGTTCACTTCCCGGTTCGGCAGCAAGTCCCAAGCAAGAAGCGATTAGCGCGTTGTGTGCTTTGGGTTATAAGCCAGCGGACGCGGCGCGGATGGTGCAAGCGGTTGCTACGGAAGATAAAAGCTGCGAGGACATTATTCGTCTGGCGCTGCGCGGTGCGGTTAAATGATCGAAGGCGACAGATTGGTTACTGCGCACGGTAATAATGACGAAGAGCGAGTGGACCGAGCCATTCGCCCCAAGCGCTTGAAAGACTATGTCGGGCAAAAAGAACTCCGCGAGCAGATGGAAATCTTTATCCAGGCGGCGGTAACACGTTCTGAAGCGTTGGATCATGTGTTGATTTTCGGCCCGCCGGGTTTGGGGAAAACCACGCTGGCCAACATTGTGGCTGCTGAGATGAATGTCAACATTCGCCAAACCTCTGGTCCGGTGCTGGATAAAGCTGGTGACTTGGCCGCTTTGTTGACCAATCTGCAAGCCCATGATGTGTTATTCATCGACGAAATCCATAGGCTCAGCCCGGCGGTGGAAGAGGTGCTGTATCCGGCTATGGAAGACTACCAAATTGATATTATAATAGGCGAAGGCCCGGCAGCCCGCTCGATTAAGCTGGATTTGCCGCCATTTACGCTGATAGGCGCGACGACCCGAGCCGGTTTGTTGACATCGCCTTTACGCGACCGTTTCGGTATCGTCCAACGCCTTGAGTTTTACACCGTTGAGGAACTGGCCAGTATTGTCAGTCGCTCCGCAAAACTATTGAATATCGGCATGGACGGCGGCGGTGCCGACGAGATCGCCTGCCGTTCGCGAGGCACGCCGCGCATCGCCAACCGACTCTTACGTAGAGTACGCGATTTTGCCGAAGTCAAAGGCAACGGCACGGTGACTCGCGAGATTGCCAAACAAGCCTTGGATATGCTGAAAATAGACCAACAAGGCTTTGATATGCTGGATCGGAAATTACTGACAGCCATGATTGAACATTTTCAAGGCGGTCCGGTTGGACTGGATACGCTGGCTGCGGTAATCAGTGAGGAACGTGGCACGGTTGAAGATGTGTTGGAACCTTATTTGTTGCAACAAGGTTTTATCATGCGTACCCCCAGGGGGCGAGTGGTCACGCATAAGGCATATAGTCATTTTGGCTTGCCCGCACCTAGGCAGCAAATCGGTAGCGATGACATCTTTGATATTTAATAATTCGTTAAGAGACGAATGAAAGAATTTAACTGGCCGGTACGGGTGTATTACGAAGATACCGATGCGGGCGGCGTAGTGTTTTACGCCAATTATTTGAAGTTTTTTGAACGGGCCAGAACCGAAATGCTGCGTAGTGTAGGTTTTGAGCAAGATAATCTTCTAGCCGAACAAAATCTGATTTTTGTAGTCCGTTCCGTGAAAGTAGACTATTTAAAACCCGCCCGCTTCAACGAACTGTTGGACGTTAGTGCAAAAGTTATTGAGTACAAAAAAACTAATTTTACCTTTGAACAAGCAATCACTCGGCAACAAGATACTTTATGCACGGGTGAAATCCGGATTGCCTGTCTTGATGCGCAAAGCATGAAGCCCAAACTTATTCCCTCTGCTATTTTGGAACATTTAAACTAATGAATACCGATTTATCCATCCTGACGCTGGTCAAAGAAGCCAGTATCGTCGTGCAGTTTGTTATGTTCATTCTGTTATCGGCATCGGTTGCGTCCTGGACCTTCATCTTCTCCAAACGGAAAGAATTGAAACAGGCCATAGCCATTACCGACGATTTCGAAGAGGAGTTTTGGTCTGGCGTCGGTTTGGCCGAGTTGTATAAAAAGATGTCCAGCGACCGGTTCGAGCCGGAAGGTATCGAAAAAATCTTTCTAGCCGGCTACCGCGAGTTCGCACGGATGCGCCAGAAAGGCGATGTCGAACCCTCTGTCCAGGTCGAAAGTGCGCAACGGGCCATGCGTATCGAATTGTCCCGCGAGTTGGATAGGTTGGACGAGACTTTGCCGTTTTTGGCGACAGTCGGTTCGACCAGTCCGTATATCGGTTTGTTTGGCACTGTCTGGGGCATCATGAACTCGTTCCGCGCTTTGGGCGAAATTAAAAATGCTACCTTGGCGAATGTCGCTCCAGGTATTTCCGAAGCGTTAATTGCTACCGCGATCGGTTTGTTCGCGGCGATTCCAGCGGTAATTGCCTATAACCGCTTCTCTACCCGTTTGGATCGCTTGGCCGGCCGTTACGAGTTATTCGTCGACGAGTTCGTGGTATTACTGCAAAGACAGGCGCACAGCAAATGAATGTAGGCGGCAGCAATCGCAGATCGCGCAAAAAACGCGGAGTAATGGCCGAAATTAACGTCGTGCCTTATATCGACGTTACCTTCGTGCTATTGATGATATTCATGATTACCGCGCCGCTGGTGCAAACCGGGGTCGATGTCGAGTTGCCGCAAGCCGAGGCCGAGTCTGTGGATTTACAAGATCAGGTGCCGGTGATCGTTTCCATCAAAAAGGACGGCAGTTTATACGTCGATATTGGCAACGGCGATGAAGAAGCCGATACGCCTGTCGATGTCGATACGGTTAAAACCAGAGTAGCGGCGGTTTTCAGAAATAATCCCAAAGCCCAGCTCTACGTGCGTGGCGACCATGAAGTGGATTATGGCAGCATCGTCAAAGTGATGGTGGAACTGAAGAAAACCGGCGCCCCAAAAGTGGGCTTGATGACCGCGCCGCCGCCTGACAGCAAATAAACACCACCATGAAAAGTTTTAAACCTTCGCTCGCGCAGGCGATAGCGCTACATATTCTGATTGTGTTGTTGTTCAGTTTCAGTTTTCTCACTGAGACTGACGACGCGCAAATGTCGCCGCCCGCGGACATTATTGAAGCGACTGTATTGGACGGCGCGGAAATCGATGCGGAAGCCGAGCGCTTAAAACAGAACGAAACAAACAAGCAACAAGCCGAGAAACAGCATCAAGAGCAACTGGAAAACGCCAGAAAAGCCGAAGAGCAGTTGTTGCAGCAAGCTAAAAAGCAACGTGTGCTTGAAGAGCAAAAAATTCAGGAAGCCGCCGAAAAGCGCAAGCAGGAAGCATTAGAAGAAAAGAAGATGCAGGAACAGCTCGCTGCGAAGCGTAAGGATGAGGAAAAAAAGTTAGAGGAGGCCAAGGAACGGCAAGCTCTGGAACAGAAAAAAGCCAAGGAAGCCGCGGAAAAGCAGAAACAGGCCGAACTGGACAAACAAAAGGAAGCAGCGGAAAAGCAGAAGCAAGCCGAACTGGAAAAACAGAAGGAGTTGGCGGAAAAACAAAGGGAAGTAGAGAAACAGAAATTGCTGGAAAAGCAAAAACAACAGGAAATGGAGCGCGAAGCCAAGTTGAAGGAACAAAAACTGGCGGAGGAAGCGCGCGAGAAACAGCAGGAAGCCGAAATCAAAAAGCTGGAGCAGGAAAAGAAGTTGCAGGAACAAAAAGCTCTGGAGCAGCAAAAAAAGCTGCAGGAGCAAAAGAACGAAGAAGCCAAGCGTCAGGAACAAGCAAAGCAAGCGGAAGCCAAGGCAAAGGCGGAAAAGGAAAAGCAGTTAGCTGACGAAAAAGCCAAGGCCGAGAAGGAGAAACAGGCCGCGCTTAATGCGGAAAAAGCCAAGCAAGCTGCAGAAGCCGAGGCTAGGGCCAAAGCGGAAAAAGATAAACAGCTCGCTGCCGAGAAAGCGGAGAAAGAACGCCAAGCCAAATTAGCGGCGGAAAAAGCCGAAAAAGAACGCCAGGCTGCCGAAGCGGAAGCCAAAGCCAAAGCCAAGGCTGAAAAAGAACGTCAGGCCAAACTGGCCGCAGAAAAAGCTGAGAAGGCCGAAAAAGAAAGGCTCGCAGCGGAAGCCGCAGCAAAAGCCAAGGCCGAACAGGAACGCCAAGCAGCGATTGCTGCGGCCGAAAAAGCGGAAAAAGAAAGGCAGGCTGCGGAAGCCGCCGCGGCGGCTGCGGCAAAAGCGGCATCGGATAAGCAGGCTGTCGATTCTGCCAAACAGATGATTGCGCGCAAAGTCGAAGGCGCCTGGACGCGGCCGATCAACGCAACGCAAGGCTTGAGATGCACAATTCAGGTAAAATTGCTGGCTAGCGGCGATGTGATGGATGCGGTGGTGATTGGTAGCAGCGGCGATCCGATTTTTGACCGTTCGGCGGAGAATGCAGTGAGAAAAGCCTCGCCTTTGCCGGTACCGCAAGATAGAAATTTATTTAATCAGGAATTTAGAGTTTTTACCTTCGTGTTTAAACCGGAATAATCAGTAAAACGGAAACGAGAGAATGATGTTAATCACAAGAATGTTAGTCGGCGGCATTTTGGCTGGGATGTTTACAGTGGCGCAGGCGGCCGGTTTAACCATAGAAATTACCAAAGGTTCGCAAACTGCGGTGCCTATCGCCATCGTGCCGTTTGCTCAACAAGGTTCTATCGGCAATGTTAAATTGTCCGATGTGATCAGTTCTGATTTGGGTGGCAGCGGGTTTTTCAAAACCTTGTCCGAGGACGATATGCTGACCAAGCCCAGCGAACCCGAGCGGGTTAACTTCAAGGATTGGCAGGTACTGGGCCAAGACTATATGGCGATAGGCCAGGTGGTCGGCAATGGGGGCAGCTACAACATCCAGTTTCATTTGTTTAATGTGCATAACGGCCAGTTGTTGATGGGTTACCGTCTGACTGCCGGCGCCAACGAATTGCGTCGCGCTGCGCACCACATCAGTGATCTGATTTACGAAAAACTGACCGGACGTAAGGGTGCGTTCAATACCCGGATTGCCTATGTCACCAGCGTGCGCCGCGGCAATGGCAAGCAGTTCATGCTGCAAGTGGCCGATGCCGACGGCTACAATCCGCGAACGATTGCCGAATCTCCGGAACCCATCATGGCGCCGGCTTGGTCGCCTGACGGTAGTAAAATTGCTTATGTATCCTTCCATACCAAACGGTCGGAAATCTGGGTGCAAACTCTAGCCACAGGGCAACGCGAAAGCGTTTCGTCATATCCCGGCATCAACGGCGCGCCGGCTTTTTCACCGGACGGTAGCCGTCTGGCGGTTACGCTTTCGAAAGACGGCAGCCCCGATATTTACGTTTTGAATTTGGGTAGCCGCTCTTTGACGCGCTTGACCAACAGTTTATCTATCGATACCGAGCCGACCTGGTCGCCGGATGGCAGCTCTATCTTGTTTACGTCTGATCAAGGCGGCAAACCGCAGCTTTATTTGATGCCAGCTTCGGGGGGCAAAGCTAGCCGGGTTACATTCCAAGGCGACTATAACGCCAGAGGCCGTTTTTCCGCCGATGGCAGAAGCCTGGCGATGGTAACGGGTAGTGGCGGTGGCTATAAGATTGCGGTTATGGACATGGCCTCGCGCACTGTGAACGTGCTAACCGAGGGTAATCTTGACGAATCGCCCAGTTTTGCGCCTAATGGCAGCATGGTCTTGTTTGCCGCGAATCGCGGCGGGCGCTCGGCCTTATCGGTGGTGTCTACCGATGGCGCGATGCAACAGAAGTTGGCCTTCGAGAGTGGCGAGGTCCGTGAACCGGCCTGGGCACCTTGATTGCAAGCGCGATAGCCCTCACACTATCGCTACCTGAGTTTTACTTAATATTTGGAGAAAATTGATGAGATTTAACAAAACCTATTTGGCTTTGGCCATGACTGCGATTTTGGTAACAACAGGCTGTAGCTCAACCGAAGAAGAAGGTTTGGCAGATTCTACCCAAGGAACCGATGCGTCTACCAGCGGTTACAATGACGGTTCCATGTCCGGCAGCCAATTCGGTTCAGGCAATGGCAGCAGCTTTGGCTCCGGTTCCGGCGCGAACCTGGGTCCTGAATTTAGCGACCCTAACAATCCGTTGTCCAAACAAGTGATTTATTTTGAATTGGATAGCAGCCAAGTTAAACAAGACTACGTACCTGTTGTTGCGGCGCATGCCCGTTATTTGGCTTCACACCCAAACCAGCACGTGATTCTATCCGGTCATGCCGACGAGCGTGGTTCCAGCGAATACAACATCGCGTTGGGTGAGCAACGGGCCAAATCGGTGGAAAGAATGATGCGCTCGCAAGGCGTCACTGCCGGCCAATTGGAAGTGGTGAGCTACGGTGAAGAAAAGCCCGCTGTTTCCGGTCATGACGAGTCGGCGTGGCAACAAAATCGCCGCGTGGAAGTTGGCTATCAATGAGTAAGCGTGCGCTTCTGATACTGAGTCTCGGCTTTGGCTTATCTGCCGGAGCTGGTGCTGCGCCTAACGGTGCGGGTTACCCGGCTGGAAATGCTTATGCACAGCCGGCCGCCACTGACAATGCTATTTTTGAGGTATTGGGCAGATTGGAGCAGTTACAGTCGGAAGTGCAGCAATTGCGCGGCATGGTCGAGGAGCAATCCCAGACCATCGCCGACTTGCAAAGAAAACAAAGCAATATGTACTCCGATCTGGATGATCGGATGCAGGCGCTTACCGCAGGTGGGCAAACGCCGCCGAGTCAAACGCCTGCGCCAGTTCCTGCAGATACTGCTGCGGCTGGACAATCGCCGGTTACAGCGGCTCAACCCACTACGCCAGCGGCCCCGGTCGCACCGACTCCGGCACCGGTTGCAACTGCGACGCCCGCTCCGGCTGCGTCGGTAGTGGACAATAAGCCGACCGCGACGGCGGCACAAGGCAACGAAAAGGAAAGGTATCAATCGGCTTACGACACTTTGCGTAACGGCCACAATGCCCAGGCCATCAAAATGTTTCAGGATTTGCTGAAAGATTTTCCGGCGGGTGAGTTTGCCGACAATTCGCAGTATTGGTTGGCAGAGGCGTATAAGATCAATCGGGAATTCGATGCGGCGCGCGCCGCATTCAATAAGGTGGTCAGTCAATACCCCAATAGCTCTAAAGTGCCGGATGCTTTACTCAAACTGGGTTATATCGAATTCGATCTGCAAAACACCGCAAAAGCTCGCGATTATTTGACGCGGGTGACGACCAGCTATCCAGGCACCACTGCCGCGCATTTGGCGGAAAAAAAGCTGGCGCAAATGCCGCAATAATCCGGCCTGCGGATGGATCAAACGCTACGTATTACCGAAATATTCTATTCACTGCAGGGTGAAGCGAATACGGTGGGGTTACCCACCGTCTTTATTCGCTTGACCGGCTGTCCATTGCGCTGTTCCTATTGCGATACCGCTTATGCGTTTACTGGCGGCGAAAAACTCAACATCGACGAGATTCTCCTGAAAGTTGGCCGTTACAACACCCGGTATGTCACGGTAACCGGCGGCGAACCTTTAGCACAACCGGGCTGCAACCCTTTAATGGTTAGACTGCTCGATGCTGGTTACCAGGTTTCGCTGGAAACCAGTGGTGCCTTGGATGTGTCGATGGTTGACAGTCGGGTCAGTAAAGTCATGGATTTGAAGACGCCGAGTTCCGGAGAGCTTGAGCGCAATCGCTATGACAATATCCAGTATTTAACGTCGCACGACCAAGTCAAATTCGTGATTGCCGATGCTGCCGATTACCAATGGGCCAAGCAGCAACTTGAGTTGTATCGCTTAGTTGAACATTGCCAAGTACTGTTCTCGCCGGTGATGGATGTGATGTCGCCGACCGAGCTGGCTGAGCGTATTTTGGCCGACCAACTGCAGGTTCGGTTTCAAATTCAATTACATAAATTTCTTTGGAACGACGCGCGTGGAAAATAACAGCAGTTCCAGGCCGGCCATCATTTTATTGTCCGGCGGTCTGGATTCAATAACAGTCTTGGCACTTGCCAAACAACAAGGTTTTACTTGCTACGCCCTAAGTTTTGATTACGGCCAGCGCCACAATGCTGAATTGGAGGCTTCTCGGAGAATCGCCAAGCATTACCAGGTAGCCGACCATAAGATTATCAATCTCGGCTTGAGCGCAATAGGCGGTTCCGCGTTGACAGACGCTCGGATCGATGTGCCGACTTCACCGCAAGCCGGTATTCCAGTAACGTATGTGCCTGCCAGAAATACTATATTCCTGGCATTTGCCCTGGGTTGGGCGGAAGTGGTGAACGCTCACGACGTATTCATCGGCGTTAACGCCGTCGATTATTCCGGTTACCCAGACTGCCGGCCGGAATTTATCAAAGCTTTTCAGGATATGGCAAACCTGGGGACCAAAGCGGGAGTGGAAGGCCATAAAATTCAAATTCACACACCGCTGATAGCACTCAGCAAAGCCGAGATTATCCAAAAAGGTTTAGAACTGGGCGTCAATTACTCGGATACGGTTTCCTGTTATTCCGCTGATATTAAAGGCAGAGCCTGCGGTGTGTGCGATGCCTGCAGATTGCGGGCGGCCGGTTTCCAAAATCTGGGTGTGACCGATCCAACTCATTATCGACCTAAATAACCGGGGTTGACGCGCATTTATTGGAAACTCAAATAGCACGGGGATTTATTTGTCGGCTAAGCTATAAATAAATTTATCGTCGATCTGAGGGTCTTTCAGTATGCAAGTCAATCAAACCAAGTCCCAATTTGTCGCCGTGGCTTCCATAGCCGCCGAATTGAGCGCGGTGATGGAAGTGGCCAAGGAAATTTCTCTCGCGGCAGCCAATGCCAAAGCGATTGCTTTCCGCGCCGGTGAAAAGGCCAAGGGCTTCCAGCCCATCACGGACTTCATAAACGAATTGGCCAAGGATACGATCGAATTGGTCAATAACATCAACGAATACGCATTCCATCTTTATCGTCTGACAGTCAATGAACAGCGCATGACCGAAGCATGCAGACGCTTCGAGAAAGTGGGGCAGTTGGCTGTCGGAGCCAGATATGCCGATTCCTTAGCCACCCCGTTGCAGGAAGTCAGACTAAGAACGCAGATTTGTCATCGAGAGTTTATTATTCAGGTTTCGGAATTATTGATTAAGCTCGCTGATGTGATGCATCCGGCTAGGGCGGCTCGGGTGATTGCTGCCAACTCCCGGATAGAGGCTTCACAAGCGGGAGAGTATCTGCAAAGTCTGCAAGCGGTCGCTGAAAGCGTCGATAACGCCGCGCAAATAATCAACGACAAAGTACATAAATGCCGGAGTGCATTGACGATTATAAACGTCGCCGAATAGCGCACCCATCAAACCCAGTATGGCCAAGAGGTAAAGTTAGCATGAGAATGACCAAAATTTATGAGGGCGCCTATCAATGGATAATGTTTGGCCGCGATGCACATAAGCCCGAGAAAATCATTGATACCAACCAATATATGGTAAGGACGGCCAATCGCTGCCTTTTGATCGATCCCGGCGGCATAGAGCTGTTTGCGCCAATGCTGGCGGCGGTATTACACCATGCGCCGGTCGAGGAAATTACTGATTTGTTCGCCTCGCATCAAGATCCGGACATCATTTCATCTTTGGGTTTATGGGATCAAGCGCTGCCCAATGCCAAGCTGCATGCCTCAGCATTATGGGAAGGTTTTTTAAGGCACTTCGGCTGCGAAACTATCGAATATGTACCGATTCCCGACCATGGCGGAGTCATCAATCTCGGTACTACCGAATTGCAGATTGTTCCCGCTCACTATCTGCATGCCTCCGCTAATTTCCATATTTATGATCCACACGCCAAAATCCTGATGTCCGGCGATGTCGGTGCAGCCTTGGAAGCGCCTGGAACGCCAGTATTTGTGGACAACTTCGATATGCACGTCGATAAAATGCGTTTTTTCCATCAGCGTTGGATGCCCTCTAATCAAGCTAAACGAGCCTGGATTGATCGGGTCAGGAAGTTGGATATCGACATACTGGCCCCGCAACATGGTCGGATGTTCAAAGGCGATGATGTGAAGCGTTTCTTAGATTGGTTCGAGGCCCTACAAGTGGGGATTGCCGTATAAAACAAGCATTTGCCGAAAATTGGGTTTATAATCCGGCCATTACGAGCCCCCGTCGCGAGACGGGGGTTTTTTGTTAGTGAGAGTAGTTGAGGTATCTCATCAAGCATGGCGCAAAAACTTTATATACAGACTAACGGCTGTCAAATGAACGAATACGATTCCGATAAGATGCGGGACGTATTGATCGCATCGCACGGCATGGAATTGACCGACATTCCGGAACAAGCCGATGTGCTGCTGCTAAACACTTGTTCGATCCGCGAAAAAGCCCAGGAAAAGGTATTTTCCGCCGTGGGGCGCTGGAAAAAAATCAAAGACAAACGTCCTGGCGTGATTATTGGTGTTGGTGGCTGCGTAGCCAGCCAGGAAGGTGCGGCCCTGCAAAAGCGCGCGCCGTATGTAGACATTGTGTTTGGTCCGCAAACCCTGCACCGCTTGCCTGAGTTGTTAAACCAAGCACGTAGTGGCGGTAAGCATGTAGTCGACATTTCTTTCCCCGAAATCGAAAAATTCGATAATTTACCGGAACCGCGTGCGGAAGGGCCCAAGGCTTATGTATCGGTGATGGAAGGTTGCAGTAAGTACTGTACATATTGCGTAGTGCCTTACACCCGCGGAGAAGAAGTCAGCCGGCCGCTCAACGATGTGATTGCCGAAATCGAAACGCTCGCAAGGCAAGGTGTGCGCGAGATCAATCTGCTCGGCCAAAACGTTAATGCTTATCGCGGCGCGATGGAAGACGGCGATGTGGCTAGTTTTGCACTGTTGTTACATTGCGTTGCCGCTGTCGATGGTATAGACCGTATTCGTTTCACTACATCGCATCCTTTAGAATTCACTGACGATATTATCGAAGCGTTTGCCGAGATTCCGCAGCTGGTCAATCACTTGCATTTGCCCGTGCAGAGCGGCAGCAACCGCATTTTGGCGGAAATGAAGCGTGGTCACAGACGCGAAGATTACCTGGAAATCATGCGCAAGATGAAAGCGGTGCGGCCAGGCATCAGTTTGTCGTCGGATTTTATCGTCGGTTTTCCCGGCGAAACCGAAGAAGATTTTGAAGATACCATGGCCTTGATCGAGGAAGTCGGTTACGACCTGTCTTACAGTTTTATCTTCAGCGCCAGACCTGGTACGCCGGCAGCCAACTTTGCCGATGATGTCAGTATGGCGGTTAAGGAACAACGCCTGAAGCGCCTGAAAGATCGCTTGAACGAAATGTTCATGGCTATTTCCGAAGCGATGATCGGTAGCGTGCAAAGTGTGTTGGTGGAGGGCATCTCCAAGAAAAACCCACTGCATCTGACAGGCCGTACCGAAAATAACCGCGCCGTCAATTTTGCCGGGCATCCGCGCTTGATCGGGCAGTTCGTCGACGTGTATATTGCCGAAGCCTTGCCCAATTCGTTACGGGGTCGCCTGGTGGAATCGTCCATCGAAAAAATCCAGCAGACCGCCTAGTGTTGAACGCCAGCCTTTTTTCGCAAGAAATTACCCTGTTACCCGCCGATGCGCAACGCCTGTCCAATTTTTGCGGACAGTTGGATGCGCATATCCGCCAAATCGAGCAACGCTTACAGGTGGAGATCGCCAATCGCAGCAATCATTTCAAGGTCACGGGTGTCGATGCCGCGGTCAAAGCGGCTTGCGCGGTGATTCAGAAATTGTTCGAATTGACCGAGCGGGAAGAAATCACCCCGGAGCAAGTGCATTTGAGTTTGCAGGATGCCAGTATCGACCAGTTACTACAGGCTACGCCGAGCGTGAAATCGGAGCCGGTGGCGATTAAAACCAAGCGCGGTGTAATCAAGGGTCGCGGTTTTAATCAGCAGGACTATTTGCGCAAGATCATTTCGCATGACATTAATTTCGGTGTCGGTCCCGCAGGTACCGGTAAAACCTATCTGGCGGTCGCGTGTGCGGTTGATGCGTTGCAAAACGAGACCGTGCGGCGGATTATTTTGGTACGGCCGGCGGTGGAAGCGGGCGAGAAGTTAGGTTTCCTTCCTGGCGATATGGCCCAGAAAGTCGACCCCTATTTGCGGCCCTTGTACGATGCGCTATACGACATGTTGGGCTTCGAGCGCGTCGAAAAATTGCTGGAAAAAAATGTCATCGAAGTGGCGCCCTTAGCCTTCATGCGCGGTAGAACCTTGAACGACTCGTTTATTATTCTGGATGAGGCGCAAAACACGACGGTGGAACAAATCAAGATGTTTCTGACCCGGATCGGTTTCGGTTCCACCGCCGTCATTACCGGCGATGTTACGCAAATCGATTTGCCCAACGAAAAAATGTCCGGTCTGAAACATGTGTTGAAAGTGTTGAAGGATGTGGACGGTATCAGTTTTACCTTTTTCGGGGTGCGCGATGTGGTCCGGCATCCTTTGGTACAGCGCATCGTCGCCGCTTACGAGCATTACGAAAAAGAGCACATGCCGTCGGCGTAGTCTATGAATTATATCGACATGCAAATTGCTACTTCGGCACCTCATCCCGAACTCGAGCAGTTTCAGCAATGGGTGGACGCCGGGCTAGCAAGCTTTGAGGATGATGCGGACTGCGAGTTGGTGATTCGTTTGGTCGACGATGTGGAAAGCGCAGAGCTGAATCAGCAGTATCGGCATAAAAACGGACCGACTAACATCCTGAGCTTTCCCTTTGAAGCCCCGGCGGGCATGGACATGGACTTGCTGGGCGATTTGGTGATTTGTGCACCGCTGATAGGGCTGGAAGCTGCGCAGCAAAACAAATCGCCCGAGCACCATTGGGCGCATATCACTATACACGGCGTATTGCATTTGCTAGGGTATGACCACATAGAGGATCAGGATGCCGAACAAATGGAAGCATTAGAGATTGAGATTTTGAGCAAATTAGGTATAGCAAACCCTTATATGGAGGATGGAAAGCAATGAGCGATGGTAACCCCCCGAGTAGTCAACCCCATAAGAGTTTGATCGAGCGCATCGGTCATTTTCTGAGTGGGGAGCCGCAAGATCAGGAAGACTTGCTGGAGATATTGAGAGAATCGCAAGAAAAACATCTGTTAGACTCCGACGCACTGGCCATGATGGAAGGTGTGATGCATGTGGCGGAGATGCGGGTCAGAGACATCATGATTCCCCGTTCGCAAATGGTCGTCGTTCCTAGGGAAGCGGAACTGGAAACCATCTTTCCGTTAGTGGTCGAATTTGCTCATTCCCGTTTTCCCGTCATCGAAGAAGACCGCAGCAAGGTGGTTGGTGTTTTGCTTGCCAAGGATTTACTGGCTCATGCTTTAAAGGATAAAACCCTGAAAGTCGAGGATGTGATGCGCCCGGTCAACGTGGTGCCGGAAAGCAAACGTTTAAATGTGTTACTAAAAGAATTTCGCACCGAGCGCAACCACATGGCCATCGTCGTCGACGAATACGGCAATGCCGCCGGCTTGGTGACGATTGAAGACGTCCTGGAGCAAATCGTCGGCAAGATTGAAGACGAACACGATGACGACGAAGTACAAGAATTTATTTCTCAGCGTAGCGAGAAAGAATTTATCGTCAGCGCGCTGACACCCATCGAAGAATTCAACGATTATTTTTCCGCCGCATTGGAAGACGACGAATACGACACGCTAGGCGGTTTAATCGTGCAGCGGCTAGAACATTTTCCGAAGAAAGGCGAGAAGGTGGAGCTGGACGATTTCTGTTTCGAGGTATTGCGGGCCGACAATCGGCGAGTGCATTTACTGAAATTGAAGATCAAATAACTGTGTTCTGTGCGCTGGTGCCTGAGGCATTAAGCATTAGCAGTTCCTCGAACGCATCGGCCGGCAGGGCTTTGGAGAATAAATAGCCCTGCCCATAGTCGCACTCCGCTTCCAGCAGTAGCTGGCGTTGTTGTTCGGTTTCTATGCCTTCCGCGATGACTTTCATCCCCAGCTTGTGCGCCATGACGATAATCGCTTCGCAGAGAATTTTGTCGCTGGAATTCGGCGACAAATTGCCGACGAAAGACTGATCTATTTTCAGATAATCGATATCGAATTTCTTCAGATAAGCCAGCGACGAATAGCCGGTGCCGAAATCGTCCAGCGATACTTGAATCCCTGCGTCCCGAAAAGCCAGTAATTGATCTTTCACCACATTACTGGCGTCCAGCAGCAAGCCCTCGGTAATTTCCGCGACGATGCTTTGTCCCGGCAGCTCAAGTGTTTGCAAGTATTCCAGCCAAGTGCCGTGGGACTGGTCGTCGTAAAACTGCATCGGCGACTTGTTGACGCTGATCTGAAAGTCCGGATGGTATCGGGCACGCCATTGTTTGACCTGTCCTGCCGCTTGTTTAAATACCCAAGTACCGATTTCGGCAATCAGGCCTATATCTTCGGCAATATGCACAAATTCGCTGGGGCTGACCATGCCCCGTGTCGGGTGTTGCCAGCGGATCAGCGCTTCGGCTTTATGGATGGCGCCGGATCCCAGTTCCACGACCGGCTGGTAATATACTTCAAATTGGTTGGCCTCCAAAGCATGGCGCAAATCGTCGGCAATCAGCATGCGCGCTAGAGCGGCTTCCTGCATCGACGGAGTGAAATAACAATAGCGATTACGGCCCTGGTGTTTCGCTGCGTACATTGCCTGATCGGCGTTTTTTATTAAGGTATCGATTCTCTCCGCGTCCTTCGGGTACAGGGTGATGCCGATACTGGCGGAGATGTAGGCCACTTTGCTTTTCAGCTGAAAAGGTTCGGCGAGTCTTTGCAGGATGTTTTTGACCACCCGTTCGGCATCCTCAGCATCATCAAGTTCGCCGAGGATGACTGTGAATTCGTCGCCGCCCAATCGGGCGACAGTATCGGAATCGCGTACGCAATGCAGCAGCCGTTGCGAGGCATCTTTTAACAATAAGTCGCCCATATCGTGACCCAGCGTATCGTTAACTTCCTTGAAACGGTCCAGATCAAGCAATATCAAAGCGACCTGCAAGCCGGTGCGATGTGCCTTTTTGATTTCTTGATCCAGCCTGTCATGAAACATGCGGCGGTTGGGCAGGCCGGTGAGCGGATCGAAATTGGCTTGGGTCCAGATCAGTTCTTCGGACTGCTTTTTTTGGGTGATGTCGGAAAATAACGCAACTCGCCGCTGCGGCAGGCCATCCGCGCTAAATATGGTATTGATGGTCAGTTGCTCAGCAAATATCTCGCCGTTCTTCCGACGATTCCAAATTTCGCCTTTCCAGTGACCACTACTGTTGATGGCTTGCCACATGGCTTGATAAAACTGTTCGCCCTGCCGCGCCGAGTTCAGAATGTTATGGTTTTTACCGATGACTTCGTCCAATGTGTAGCCGGTCAAAGCGGTGAAAGCCGGATTGACATTGATAATCATGCCTTGTGCGTCGGTCACGGCCATCGCTTCGCTGCTGTTTTGATAGACTAAGGACGCCAATTGCAGTTCTTCATTGCTGCGGCTGCGGTCGATTGCAATGCCGGCCAAATGCGAGGCCTGTTCAATCATCTGAATATCGTCTGCTCCTGGCTCCGCAGGATGGCGCTGGTAAATACCAAAAGTACCCAACAATTGGCCGGACGCGCCACGTATCGGTTCAGACCAGCACGACCCTAAACCGGCCCTAGCCGCAAGCTCGGTAAACGGCGCCCAATAAGTATGGTTTTGAATATCTTCGACAATCACTCGCTGGCCGAAATACGCAGCCGTACCGCATGAGCCGACACCGGGGCCTACGTAAAGGCCGTCTACAGCAGAATTGTAGAAGTCGGGTAGATGCGGTGCAGAGCCTATGAACAAGCGATTACCTTCGTTATTTAATAGCAATATCGAACAAATTAAGTCAGGATTTTGGGCCTCTACACCCAATACCACCGCTTGCAGGATCTCCGGCAGTGCCGCGCCTTTGGATACTAATTCCAGCACATGATTATGGGCGCGCTCACGATTGGCCGCTTGTTGGCGGTCAGTAATATCCATGGCTATGCCGATGATGCCGACCGTCTCTTTGTTGATGTCTTGCAATGGCGTGCGGGTTATTTGTATGGTGTGCCGTTTGCCATCGGCAAATTTTATTTGCTCGAGGGACTGATGTGCTTGATTTGTTTGCGCTAAACACGCTTGATCGGCACTTAAAAAACGGGCTGCGATCTCCGCGCCGAACAACTCGGCCAATGGTTCGTTGGCAATTAAACGGGTTTCCGGCAGGCCAAGGGCATCGCAAAAAGTATGGTTTACAAACAAAAAGCGCGTATCAAGGTCGGCCAACCAAATGCCGACGGGGGCGTTGTCGAGAATGGCATGCAACTTAGCTTCGGAGGCATGTAACTCGGCTATTTGCGAGTTTAATTGTTCGGTCATCGACATGAAACTATTCGCCAGATAGCCGATTTCGTCGTTACGGTGCGTCGGTAACCCGGTCAGCGGCGTGCCCAGCTTGAATTGACCGATGGCGGTGGTCATCGAATTGAGCGGTTTTGCCAGGACGCGCGCCAACATTAGCGAAATTGCACTTGCCAGCAGGCTGAACAACAAGGTTATTTCGATAACGCTCACTCCCAGAGCTTTACTTTCCTGCAAAACGTTTTTCAGCGGCGTATATAAACCCAGCATGGCGAAGCGTCCGCTGCTTTCCGAGCCCAACGGCAGTTTTACGAAAGCGGCGAGTGAAGAAGCGGCCAAACTTTGCGTATCGCTGGTCGCGAATACCGAATGCGCTTGTTTGCCAGCCAGAATCGCTTTTACGTTCGGGATGTCATTCTGAATCAGGAAACTGCGGCCGCTCTCAAATCCAAAGGTTTTTGCCGCGTCGGGGTGAATTAAATAGTCCCCTCTGTCGTTGCTGAGCAGCAATTCAATATCGTCGGGAATATTGCCGCGTACTTGCTCGAATAGCCCTTGTAAATCGACATTGATGACGATCACTGCGATGGTGGCGTTGGCCGACTTGATCGGCATCGCTATCCGCAGTGTGGGTTTACCAAATCCCAGGTGAGTGCCTAATTCCTGATTTAAATTGATTTCCGAAACGTAATATTGCTCCGCAGCCAGCGGCACGGTTTCGAATACGTAAGGAAAATGGTTTTTCTCTTGTAGCTGCGCGTCGGCAATCACTTTGAGGTTGTCTTGATCCCTATCGACTCTGACTAATTCCTTGCCGTAATGCTGCGTGTCGATCAAACGGATTTGACTGTATTCGGGATGGGCATTTAGCAAGCTGACAAAAATCTCCGCCAATTGATTTTTACGTATGTCCAACTTTGCGTCAGGTGTTGCCGAGACCATGTCGGCGCTGACCGGCAAATTGCTTAGAAACTTGACGTTGCTGGCGGTAGCTGCCAACGCATCCGCAAATCGGTTTCCCACGGCTTGGGTGTCGTTGAGCAGCTTATCCTTGGCGGTTCCCACCAGCATGGCTCGGCTGCGGTCGTAAACATAATAACCGGTCAGGCCTGTCGATAACGTGCCTAGCAGTGCCAGCCAGAAACCCAATTTTATGCCTATGCTGGAGCGCACTCAGAATGCCTCGGGCGCTTCGCCGGAAATGATTCTATCCCATAGCGTTTTGCGCGCTAGCGGATTGAGTATCGGTTCCAGCCAAATGATGGGTTGGTTTTGGGGGCTGTCGTTCTCCGGCGCTGTAATCGTGTTTGCCAAGCCGTGTTGCTGGGTTAGCGTTTCGCTGACTGCTTTTTCCAAGGTGTAATTGATCCATTTTTCTGCCAACTCGGGGTTCCGGCTATTTTGGGTGATGGCCCAGCAATCCAGCCAGGCCAGCGCACCTTCGCGGGGAATCACATAACCAATGTCTGCGCCGGCTTCGCGCAGAGCTTTCAGTTGCTGGGTGCCGTAATTACCGAAAATCAAGGCTATTTCATATTTGACAAACAGTCTGGTCGCTTCCTCCGCGGTCGCGTAAAAGGTCAGCACATTACGGCGTAACTTGGCCAACTCGCGAGCAGCCTGTTTTAGCTCGGGATCTGGCATCCGGAACGGATTGGATACGCCCCTTAATAAGCCGACCAAGGAAAAATTGTGATTACTGGCGTTAAAAGCCAATACTCGGCCCCGATAGGCAGGGTCCCACATAGCCGACATGGATTGGGGGGGAGTGTTAATGAGTTTGCGGTTATAGATCAGCCCCATTTCCGAGTACGTGTAAGGAACTGCGTAGGTATCGTTCTCACGAGTCAGGCCGGGGATGGCTTGTAAGTTTTGGAAACGCGGTAATTGCCGGGCGTGGTTTGGGATATTCGCCATAGTGACCGGTCTGCTTAGGCCTTGATCAATATAGCGCTGCAATTCCGCGGTATTGACGGCAAATACGTCATAGCTGCGGCTATTAATTTTCTGCCAAAGGTCGTCGTCCGATGTTACCAAGGTTAGCTCAATTGCGACGTCAAACCGTTGCTCGAATGCCGAGACTACTTCTTTGTCCGCATAACCGTCCCATGTCAGCACCCGCAGCGATTCTCTGGCGTACACCCTACTGGAGGTTGCCAAACATATAATTGTCAGCAGACAGGTAAGAAGGGTCGCGGAACGCTTGGCAATGAGGTTCATATGGCTGTTGGTATGAATTTGTCCGGCCATCATAACCAAATAATATGCGCTTGCCGCCAATTACGATATTGATAGTATGTTGCCGCGCACAGATTCTGAAAATAATGCTGTGACGATGTCGGGTAGGATTGTTTAGCAGGTAGTTTAAGGCGGGCCCGGATTAATCTGCTTGATCGACTTTGATCAGAATCCGTAAAACGTTTTGCCGGGTGCTGTGGTTGAAACTGTTGAAGCCGTGATTGTCGGATTGTTCAGTGTCGGTGTTGCCGGCAATTTCCACCCATTCGCCGAGATTGGCGCGTAAAGTGGTGTGAGCGGATTGGGTTTCAATGTGGCCGTTGCGCTGAAAGCTATCCGACCACGGTTCTATATCGAGAGTGACCTGGTTGCCGGCCAAGCGCGGCGTAACAGCGAAGCCGGTGCTGGCTTCAATCATTTGGGTATTGCTGCTCACCGCGGAGCCGTAACCATAGCCCGAGTCGTATACGCTGTAATTTTGCACCGGCCGGACCTGTCCGGTTTTGATATGGGCCGCCTGGCCTTCCAGGGTGCGTAATTGTTGGTGTTGTTGCCGGTTTCGCAAGTCTTCGCTGTTGCCCATCATGCCGCGCATCTGAATCCTATTCGGCGTGGCGGCAATGGCCGCTTCTGCGTTCAATTCGGCTGCGGTTTTGCTACTGGTTTGCAAGACGCTGATGACTAAATTGCTGAGCCGGGCGTCGAGTTTTTGAATGACGGCCCGGATTTCGCCGAGTTTGGCGGGATTGGTTTTAACGATCAGACTGGCGCCGTTCTCGATGACGCGATCATCGGCATCCAGCAGCGGTGCCAGTAAAGCGCGTACGTCGGAGGCCGGACGGTTCATCAGGGGGATGACTTCTATCACCGATTCGTCGGCAAGTGCGAGGCCGGCTATCAACATCAAGCCGGCCAAGCAGGGTTTAAATTTCATTGTAAAGCGCGAGATATTGATTCGCACTGTTTTGCCAGGAGAAATCCTTGAGCATCGCGTTACGTTGAATTTTCTTCCAGACCGGTCGGTTGTGGAATAACACCAGGCTACGTTTGATGGCTTCTATCAGCGCGGCCGCCGACGCATCGTTAAACGAGATGCCGCTGGCGCTGCCATTGCTAATGCTTTCCGGCAGTGCATCGACTACCGTGTCTGCCAAGCCGCCAGTTTTTCTGACGATAGGTATCGTGCCGTAGCATTGGCTATACATTTGGTTTAAGCCGCAAGGTTCGAAGCGCGACGGCATCAGGAAGATGTCGGCGCCGGCTTCGATTTGATGCGCCAAGCGTTCGTCGTAGCCTATGGTGATGGACACTCTTTCCGGATATAAGCGGGCAAATTCCTGCAGGCGGTATTCGATGCTTTTATCGCCGCTACCCAGTAAGGCAAATTGCAAGGGTAGGGTGGTCATCTCTTGCAAACAGCTCAGCACCAGATCGATACCTTTTTGCTCGACCAAGCGGCCAATCAAACCAAACAAAGGAGTTTCCGATTCCAGCGGTAAGCCCAGTTGTTGTTGGAGTGCCGCTTTATTGATTTGCTTGTCTTTTAGGGTATCGACGCTAAAAGGCTTTGCGATATAGGCGTCGTTCGCCGGATTCCAGACCGACACATCAATGCCGTTCAGAATGCCGCGTAACTGGCTTTGTTTATGCGCCAACAAGCCTTCCAAGCCGTAACCGAATTCAGGGGTCTGGATTTCCTGGGCATAAGTGGGGCTCACCGTGGTAATACGGTCGGAATAGCTCAACCCGCCCTTGATAAAGGACAGCATGCCGTGGAATTCCAGACCGTCCGGGTGGAGTAATTGCCCCGGCAGATTTAACTGGGCGTAGGTGCTGCCGGGAAACAGTCCTTGGTAGGCCATGTTGTGAATGGTAAAAATCGTCGCCGGCGGGTTGGGTTCCAATGACAGCAGTGCCGGTACCAAGCCGGTTTGCCAATCGTTGCAATGCACAATGTCGGCGTGCCAGTCTAAATAAGCCCGGTTGGTGGCCACTTCGACGATGATGCGGCAAAACAGCGCAAAGCGCTCACCAATGTTCGGCCAAGGGCGTCCGGCTTCATCAAGGTATGGGTTACCCGGAAAATTAAAGAACGGCGGATAATCCACCAGCCAGACGATGACATCACTGTCCGGCAAGCGGGTTTCCAAAAGATTGACGTCGCAATTGTTGACGCGCACCGTACACAGATAACGGCCGGGCTCGCAGTTCTTGATGCCCTGGTAATTGGGCATGATGATGCGCACGTCCTGGTCCAACGCGGCCAGGGCCAGAGGCAGGCTGCCGGCGACATCCGCCAGGCCGCCGGTCTTGATCAAGGGGTGGGTTTCGCTGCTCGCGAACAGAATTTTTTTCATGGTGCTAAAACTACATTTTCAAAATAATACCGGCCAGGGGCGGCAAGGTGACGGAAATGGAGTGGTCTTGGTTCATCCAGGGTTGCGGTTCTGACAACACCGAGCCATTCCCAAGGTTGCTGCCGTCGTAATATTGAGAATCGGAATTGAAAATCTCGTAATAGGTGCCGGGATTAGGTACGCCGATCCGGTAACTTTCGCGCGGGACCGGGGTGAAGTTCAGGATCACGATCAAATCTTCATGCGCCGATTTGCGGCGATAACTAATGATAGATTGTTGATAGTCGTGGCAATCTATCCATTCAAACCCGTGATGATCAAAGTCGTAACGGTGCAGGGCGGTATGGCTGGAATAGAGTTTATTCAAGTCTTTAACCAGGGTTTGCAGGCCTTTGTGATGCGGGTAATCCAATACGTACCAATCAAGCGTACGGTTGCAACTCCACTCGGTACCTTGACCGAATTCGCAGCCCATGAACAACAATTTTTTACCCGGATAGGTAAACATCATCGTGTACAGCAGACGCAAATTGGCAAAGCGTTGCCATTCATCGCCCGGCATCTTATTCAACATCGAGCCTTTGCCGTGCACCACTTCGTCGTGCGAGAACGGCAGCACAAAGTTTTCGGTGAATGCGTAAAGCAGGCCGAAAGTCAGCGAATCGTGATGGTAGGAGCGGTGGATCGGTTGTTCCTGCATGTAATGCAGAATGTCGTGCATCCAGCCCATGTTCCACTTCATCGAGAAGCCCAAGCCACCGGTCCAGGTGGGGCGAGTGACTTGCGGCCAGGACGTCGATTCCTCGGCCATGATCACGGTGCCGGGATGCTGCTCGTGGGTGACCGTATTCATCTGGCGCAGGAAGTCGATGGCTTCCAGGTTTTCGTTGCCGCCGTACATGTTCGGAATCCAGTCGTTGGCGTCGCGGGAATAATCCAGGTACAACATGGAGGCCACCGCATCAACCCGCAGGCCGTCCAGATGGAATTCCTCCAGCCAGAAGAAAGCGCTGGACAGCAGGAAGTTTTTCACTTCGTTGCGGCTGTAGTTGTAAATCAGCGTGCCCCAATCGCGGTGCTCGCCCTTGCGCGGGTCTTCGTGTTCGTAAAGCGGCGTGCCGTCGAAGCGGCCCAGAGCGAAGTTGTCTTTTGGAAAGTGGGCGGGCACCCAATCCAAAATCACGCCGATACCGTTTTGATGGCAATGATCGACAAAATAGCGGAAATCATCCGGCGTGCCGTGGCGGCTGGTCGGCGCGAAATAGCCGGTGGTTTGGTAGCCCCAGGAGATGTCCAGCGGATGTTCAGTGACCGGCAATAACTCGATATGAGTAAATCCCAGTTCCTTGACGTAATCCACCAATTGCTCGGCAATCTCCCGATAGTTCAGGAAATTGCCGCGATGGTCGCGTCGCCAGGAGCCCAGGTGTACCTCGTAAATCGACATTGGCTGATGCAGCCAGTCGTGTTGCGGACGGTGGTCCATCCAGCTACCGTCTTGCCATGTATAGCTGTCTTCTACTGTGACTATCGCGGCGGTTTGCGGACGGAATTCGAATTGCTGGCCATAAGGATCGGTTTTGACTAGCAGTTGGCCGGTATGGCGATTCAGAATTTCAAACTTGTACAAGCAGCCGGCAGACAGGCCGGGAATGAAAATTTCCCAGATACCGCTACTGCCCAAGCTGCGCATCGGATGGCAGCGGCCGTCCCAGCGATTGAAGTCGCCGATCACGCTGACCCGCTGTGCGTTCGGCGCCCAAACCGCAAAATGTACGCCGGGAATATCGGCAACGCTGTGCAGATGCGAGCCAAGCTTTTTGTAAATATGCCAATGCCGACCCTCGGCAAACAAATGTTGGTCGAATTCCGGCAGCACCGGGCCGAAGCAATATGGGTCGTAGTGTTGATGGTCGTAGCCGTCCTTGTCCGTCCAAAATAATGGGTAATGCTCGGGGATGGCTTCGTTGCCCGGATGGTATTCGAAAAAATCGGTGTCGGGAATACGAGAGAATTCTGGGCCTTTGGGACTGTTGATTCTTACGGTTTCCGCGTAGGGCAAATACACTCTGATGATGTTATCGCGGCCTTGACCATGACGGCCTAGCAGGGCGAAAGGGTCGTGATGCTTTGCTTCGGTGAGTTTGATTAGTTCTGAATCAAGCGTGTTGGTTTTGCTTGGCTTGTTCATTTTGCAATGCCTCAGTTATAGTTAGTTATCGGTTGGCAGGAATAGCAATTTTGGTAATGACCGACTTTTCAGCATCAAATCGCTTGAGTTTTTACTTTTCCGTGAAGAGTAACGATAATGGCTCTACGCGGCAAGTGGCAGGTAGAGAAATCTGTGAAATGTCGGTTGCAGCCGGTTTTGGGCGGTAAAGCTTATTTAATTGAAAGAGGATACACATGTCAGTCGTCGATACACATCAAACGGAGAGACGGGTCAATGATTTAACCCGCAACACCATTGCGTTAATTCTGGCTGGCGGACGCGGATCGCGGCTGAAGGATATGACCGACTGGCGGGCCAAGCCGGCGGTGCCGTTTGGCGGTAAATTCCGTATCATCGACTTTCCCTTATCCAATTGTATCAACTCCGACATTCGCAAGATCGGTATCCTTACCCAGTATAAGGCTGATTCGCTAATTCGCCACATCCAACAGGGTTGGGGGTTTTTGCGCGGCGAGTTTGGTGAATATGTCGACTTGATGCCCGCGCAACAACGGCATGACGAACATTCCTGGTACCAAGGCACCGCCGATGCGATATATCAGAACATCGACATCCTGCGGGCCCGTAATCCTGAGTTTGTATTGGTATTGGCCGGCGATCATATTTACAAGATGGATTATTCGGTGATGCTGGCCGATCACGTTGCCAATAAGGCCGATCTGACGATCGGTTGTATCGAAGTCTCGCTGGAAGACGCCAAAGCGTTCGGCGTGATGCATGTGGATGAAAATCGCCGGGTGAAGGCGTTTGTCGAAAAGCCCGAAAATCCGCCGGTCATGCCCGGCCGCGAAAACACTGCGCTGGCTTCCATGGGTATTTATATTTTCAATGCTGGCTTCTTGTTCGAACAATTGATCAAAGATGCCGATACCAAAGGCTCCAGCCGTGATTTTGGCAAGGACATCATTCCGTCGGTGATCGAAAAATACCGGGTCAACGCCTATCCGTTCCTGGATTTGCAAAGCGGCCAGCAAAGCTACTGGCGCGATGTGGGAACCATTGATGCCTATTGGGCGGCCAATATGGAATTGGTCGGTGTCAAACCCGATATGAATTTGTACGACAACACCTGGCCGATCTGGACCTATCAAGCGCAAACGCCACCGGCTAAATTTGTGTTTGACGATGACGATAGACGCGGCCAGGCTATTGACTCCATGGTCTCCGGCGGTTGCGTAATTTCCGGCGCCACGGTGCGCCACTCCTTACTGTTCTCTATGGTGCGGGTCAATTCATACAGCTCGGTGCAGGATTCAGTGATTTTGCCCGAAGTGAATGTCGGTAGACATTGCCGGATTACCAAAGCCATCATCGAAAAGGGTTGTCAAATACCGGAAGGTACGGTGATTGGCGAGGACCGGGCGGAAGACGAAAAACGTTTTCACGTCAGCGAGGGCGGTGTGGTGTTGGTGACATCCGATATGCTGGGACAAAGACGGAATTATGTCCGATAAAAAGCTTAAGCTGGTGCTCTGCTGGCACATGCACCAGCCTGAGTACCGCGACATGCAGAGCGGGGAATTCAAGCTGCCGTGGACCTATCTGCATGTGATCAAGGATTATGTGGATATGGTCGCGCATCTGGAGGCCGTGCCGGGGGCTAAAGCGGTGGTGAATTTTGCCCCTATCCTATTGGAGCAGATCGAAGATTATTCCAACCAAGTCAACGGCTATTTGCACGATAGAATTGCCATCAAGGACCCTCTTTTGGCTGCATTGGTCGAACCTTCGGTTTCCGCAGATCCTGAAAAGCGCTTAAAGTTGTTACGCGATTGCCGAAAAGCCAACCGGGAGCGGCAGATCGAACGCTATCCGGCTTTTCGTAAGCTAACCAATATGGCAGACTGGATTGAAGCTCACCAGGACTCAGTCAATTACCTGAATGCGCAATTTATTTCCGACATTTTGGTCTGGTATCACTTGGTCTGGATGGGCGAGACGGTCAAGCTCAACGATAACCGCGTCAAACGCTTAATCGAAAAAGGCAGCGGCTTTAGTCTGCATGACAGGATCGAGATTGTTGAAATTATTCGCGATCTGTTGTCGAAAGTTATCTACCGCTATAAGGCTTTGGCTAGAAAAGGCCGCATCGAACTGTCGGTGACGCCTTATGCGCACCCCATCATGCCGTTGATGCTCGAGATAGACAGTGCCCGCGAGGCAATGCCTGGCGTAACCTTGCCGGGTATTAGTCATTACCCCGGTGGTGAAGAGCGCGTGCGTTGGCATTTGCAAAAAGGCTTAGCGACCTTTCGGCATTTTTTCGGTTTCGAACCGCAAGGCTGCTGGCCGTCCGAGGGCAGTATCAGTCAGCGGACCCTGGAAGTGTTAGCTGATTTTGGTTTCAAATGGGCCGCCAGTGGTGGTAACGTCTTGCATAACAGCATACGCGCCAGCGCGCTTGGCGATGCGGTTGCTGTGCATCGCCCCTTTAAGTTGGGTTCTGCGGAGATCGCCTGTTTTTTTCGCGACGACGGCTTGTCGGATTTAATCGGGTTTGAATATTCAAAATGGCATGCTGATGATGCGGTGGCCGATCTGATTCAGCACTTGGAAAATATCGCCGATTATGAGCCACAGACGCCCCTGGTTTCGATAATCATGGATGGCGAAAATGCCTGGGAATATTTTCCGGATAACGGGTATCATTTTCTTAGTGCGCTGTATAAGCGGCTTAGCGAACATCCGCGTATCGAATTAACCACTTTTTCTGACTATCTGGATAGTGCCGCTCCCCAGTCTGGGTCCTTGCCGAAATTGGTGGCCGGTAGTTGGGTGTATGGTACGTTTTCGACTTGGATCGGCGATGCCGATAAGAACTGCGGCTGGGAGATGTTGGCTGATGTCAAAAACGCTTTCGACAAAGCGGTCGCCAACGGCAAACTCTCCGAGCAACAATTGGCTGCCGCACAGGTGCAATTGGGCGTCTGCGAGGGGTCGGATTGGTTTTGGTGGTTCGGTGATTATAATCCCGGCGAAGCGGTCAGCGATTTTGAAAAACAATATCGGCTTAATTTGAGCAATCTATATCGTTTACTGGGCGAAGAGCCGCCGCCCTATCTGGCCTTGTCGTTTACACAAGGCTGCGGCAGTCCAGCGATGGGCGGCGCAATGCGGCGCGGTATTCAAATATAATAAAATGGAACAAACAACATGGGTGCTCTCTTGGATAAACGCCGCGCAGGTGTTTTGTTACATATAACATCGCTCCCGGGCCGTGGAGAGTGTGGTGATTTGGGTAAGGAAGCCTTCAATTTTGTTAATTTTCTGCACGATATAGGTGCTACCGTCTGGCAGACCTTGCCGCTGGGCATGACGCATGGCGACGGTTCACCTTACCAGTGCTTGTCGGCACATGCCGGCAATCCTGCCCTGATTAACATTCAATGGCTAGCCGATAAGGGTTGGCTGCAAACTACCGACCGTTGCGGCGATTGCCATACCAACGCCGAATACACCAAAAGTTGTTTGGTAACGAAAGCGTTCTATGGTTTTCAAAGCTTGGCTGATGCCGAGCAGCAGCACGATTTTAAGCAGTTCTGCGTGGAAAAAGCCGATTGGCTGGACGACTTTGCCTTGTTTATCGCCTTACGTAATGTGTTTGGACATAAAAGCTGGAATCAATGGCCGGACGCACTGAAGCAACGCGAGCCGGGCGCACTGAATGAATCAAAGCAGTTACTGAAGGCTGTGATCGAAACGATCAAATTCGAGCAGTATGTGTTTTTCCGGCAATGGCACGAGTTGAAAGATTACGCCGCCAAACATGGCGTACTGATGTTTGGCGATATTCCGATCTTTGTATCGTACGACAGTGCCGATGTTTGGGCGAACCGGGCGGTCTTCAAACTTAACGATTTGGGCGAAATGGATGTCGTGGCCGGCGTGCCGCCCGATTATTTCTCTGAGAACGGTCAGCGTTGGGGGAACCCGCACTATGACTGGAAATATTTGCAGAAAACCGATTTTAAATGGTGGTTAGATAGAATCAAATCCCAGTACGAAATGTTCGATATTTTGCGAATCGATCATTTTCGCGGCTTAGAGGCGGCATGGGAGATTCCGGCCAGCGAGCATACCGCTATCAACGGGCGTTGGGTTAAAGCGCCGGGTGCGGAATTGCTGGCGGCTATTCAGGAGCAATTTGCCTCGCTATCCTTGGTGGCAGAAGATCTTGGGATTATTACCGAAGACGTAGAAGCTTTGCGCGACGATTTCGATTTGCCGGGCATGAAAATTTTGCAGTTTGCTTTCGGCGACGATAGTCGCAATCCTTATTTGCCCTGCAATTATCAGAAAAATAGCGTGGTTTACACCGGTACCCACGATAACGATACCACGCTGGGCTGGTTCGAAGGGCTTAATGACGGCGAGAAACAGCGTATATACGATTATCTCGGCTGGTCTAGCCTGCCCATGCCCAGTGCCTTGATTCATGCCGCGTTAGGCTCGGTTGCCAATCTGGCGGTGATACCGATGCAGGATATTCTGAAGTTGGGATCACCCGATAGAATGAACACGCCAGGCACAACCGAAGGAAATTGGCGCTGGCGGTTCGATTGGTCGCAATTAACCGATGATAAAGCCGGACATTTTGCGCATCTGGTTAGATTGTTTGGACGTTAGCTCTTAAAGGGCATTTCAATCGTCGTCTTTTTTGCCGGTTTCTGCGGGGATCGGCAATACAGCGATGTCGTAACTTGCGATGATGGCCTGGATTTTATCCAGGTTTTTGTCGATCAAATCATCCAGTTGTTGCTTACGTTTGTTGTCGCCTTGGCGCAGGCCCATGGCTATTGAAAAATCAAACTTTAAGCCCGGTGAAGATTGCATAGGTATAGCAATATAACTGCCTTTGGGGGCTTGTGATTGCACATAACCCGCCATTGGTCCCCAAAGTATCACCATGTCTATTTTCTTGGCACGTAAGTCTTTTTCGATTTGCATGGCGGTGTTGTGTTCGCTGTCTCCGGTCATGCTTTGGTAGGGAATCCCTTGCTCCAGCAAGCCGCTTTTTTGCAGCCAGTCGGTACCTGGGCCGCGGTCGAACATCGCTATTTTCAGTTTTTCCTGTCTGTCCAATGGGAGATTGGCTAGTTGTGCACTGTCTTTAATATCGTCCCAGCCGCGGCCTTTGGCAATCAGCAGCACATAAGTCGAGTGGAAGTAGGGTTTGCTGGTATCGGTAAGATCGTAGCCGGCCGGCACGCCCATCACTACATCGCATTTAAAGCCTTCGCCGTTATCGTTCTCGGCTTTCAGTGTGTTGCGGATGAAGCCGATTCGTTCCGGTAGCCAGGTATATTCCAGTTCCTGCCCTAACTGTTCGGCAAATAGGGCGGCAATTTTGTTTTCGTAGCCGGTTTGTTCTTTGGTCGAATAGGGCGGGTTTAACGGGTCGGCGCAAACCCGGAATTTATCTTGGGCGTTCACGGAAATAGTGGCTAACGCCAAGGTCGCCGTCATGAACAGTCTTGAGGCGGTTGAGAACATTTTCATCGCAGTTTCCTTTTAGCTGGGGTCTATACGTAAAAAAGCCTTGGCCGATTACTCGGCCAAGGCTTGCTTTACTGAAATCTAATGGGTTAGATCTTAGTTAGGCAGAGCGAACACAGTCAGTGTACCACCCAATTTGGTGTAAGAGCTCAAGCTTCTGTATGCACCCACCGCGCCCAAACCTTCTGAGCTGGATGCAGAAGTACCGTCGTCGATACCGGCAGCGATACCGATACCAGCCCAACCGCCGATACCTGACAGAACGCCAACGTATTGTTTGCCTTCAAATTCCCAAGTATTGACGTTGCCGATGATGCCTGATGGGGTTTTGAATTTGTACAATTCTTTACCGGTTTTAGCATCAACTGCTTTCAGGTAGCCTTCCAGGGTGCCGTAGAATACGACGCCGCCAGCGGTAGCAACCGAACCTGACCATACAGAGAATTGCTCTTTGTTGGACCAAGCGATTTTGCCGGTTTTAGCGTCATACGCAGTGAACTGACCCAAGTTGGTGGTGCCGTCTTTTTTACCGGTCAGCACGTCAGCGCCGGCAGGCATCATCGACAGCGTGGCACCTACATAAGGTTGACCTGCGGTGTATGAAACTTCAAAGGGTTCATACTCCATGCACAAATGGTTGCCTGAAATGTAGAACAGGCCGGTTTGTGGAGAGTAAGAAACAGGTTGTTGGTTTTTAGAACCCAACGCTGCAGGGCAGGTGCCTACAGTGTTAACGTCTTCACCGTTGTGCTCTGTAGAAAACTCAGGAACTACTTCAGGACGGCCTGATTTCAGGTCGACGTGAGACGCCCAGTTGACGGATTTGTCGAATTTCTCAGCAACCAACAATTCGCCGGTTTCGCGGTCCAGGGTATAACCGAAGCCGTTACGGTCGAAATGCACGATGGTTTTGTGCATTTTGCCTTTGACTTCTTGGTCAACCAGAACGGTTTCGTTGATACCGTCATAGTCCCATTCGTCATGTGGAGTCATTTGATAAACCCATTTAACTTCACCAGTGTCAGCGTCACGTGCCCACAATGACATAGACCATTTGTTGTCGCCAGGACGTTGTACTGGGTTCCAGGTCGATGGGTTGCCTGAACCGTAGTAAACCAAGTTCAGTTTAGGATCGTAAGAATACCAACCCCAGGTAGTGCCGCCGCCGATTTTCCATTGGTCGCCTTTCCAGGTGCTGGTACCTGAGTCTGGGCCAACAGGGGTGACTTTGCCGTCTTGCCAAGTGGTGGATTTGCCTGGTTTCAACAGGGTGTCTTTATCCGGACCCATACTGTAGCCTTTCCATTCCAGCTGGCCGGTACGGATATTGTAAGCAGCCAAGAAGCCGCGTACACCGAATTCACCGCCGGAAATACCGGTAATGACTTTATCTTTAACAACCAATGGTGCGTTGGTGTTGGTCATACCCAATTTAGGGTCGCCGTTTTGTACGCTCCATACGCGCTTACCGGTTTTGGCATCCAGTGCAGTCAGTACGGTGTCTGATTGTTGCAGGAAGATTTTGCCGTCGCCGTAAGCCAAACCGCGGTTAACGGTATCGCAGCACATTACTGGGATGGTGACGTCAGCGTCCATGGTTGGGGTAAATTCCCAGATGACTGCTTTAGTTTTTTGGTCGATCGCGTAAACGGTGTTTGGGAACGGAGTGTGGATGAACATGACGCCGTTAACAACCAAAGGGCCGCCTTCATGACCACGCAAAACACCTGTAGAAAAAGACCAGGCTGGTTGCAGGTTTTTAACGTTTTGAGCGTTGATTTGCGACAGCTTGCTGTAACGTGTGCCGGCGTAATCTCCGCCCCATGTAGCCCAGTTGGCTGGGTCTTGTGTCAGTTTTTCAACATCGCTGTTAGCGGTAGAGACAGTTGGTGCAGCAAGTAAAGTCGCTACAGTCGAAGCAAGCAGCCAGTTTTTTACAGGCTTCTTCATATGTTTCCTCCTGGTAATCTGTTGATGAGACAGAGTACGGTTTTGTGTTGTTAAGACTAATATTAGTTTTAAAGCTCTATTTGGATGACTGCCCTTTAGGGCTTGTTCGGCTATAACCGAGCGCAGAGGGAGAGCCACACCAAGCGCGTAAATTGAAGGATTTTTTCCTAAAAGTCAACCGGAAAAACTCTCCCGGGATGGCGGGGAAACAATAATCTCAAGTCTTATAATGCCTTAGGATTTCTCGGCGATTCGGCTATATGGAAAAACAGACACCCAGGCCGCCCAAGCCACAGTAACCGGACGGGTTTTTAGCCAGATACTGTTGATGATCTTCCTCGGCATAATAAAAAGTCGGAGCATTGCGGATTTCGGTGGTGATTGCTGGAAAGCCGGCGGCTGTTAATTTCGCTTGGTATTGTTGTTGGCTTGCCAAGGCCGCTTGATATTGGTCGTCCTGGCAATAGATGACTGATCGGTATTGGGTGCCGACATCGTTGCCTTGTCGCATGCCTTGGGTGGGATTGTGAGATTCCCAAAATATTGCCAATAAATCCTGGTAAGACACTACGCTCGGGTCGAACACCACCAACACCACTTCGGCGTGGCCGGTCATGCCGGTGCAAATTTCCTGATAAGTAGGGTTGGGCGTAAAGCCGCCGGCATAGCCCACTGCGGTGCTGAATACGCCGGCTTGTTGCCAGAATTTACGCTCGGCACCCCAGAAACAGCCCATGCCGAACACGGCTTGTCGCAGATGCGCCGGAAATGGCGGATGGATAGGATGTCCGTTGACGGCGTGAAATAGGCCGCTGTCTATGGCTTGCTGACGTCCTGGTAAGGCTTGGTCGGCGCTGGGCATGGCGGTTTTTTTGAATAGAAAAGACATGAGTGCATCCCGAGGTCGAATGATGAGGGTGTGCGGATTATAATCTCCGCTTATTCAAGAGGATTCCACTAAATCATGAAACAACAAGATTGCTTACGCCGCTTTATTTTCGAGGAACACGGAGTTCGTGGCGAATGGGTGCGGCTGGAACAAAGTTGGCAGCAAGCCAAACAATATCAACATTTAGTCAATGATGCCGTCGATGCGCAAATGGGACAAGCCTTGGCGGCGGTGGTGTTGTTGTCGGCAACCATCAAGTTTAAAGGCGCGATGATCATGCAGATTCAGGGCGGCGGCGATTTGAAAGCCCTGGTAGCGCAATCCAGCAATGAACGGCAAATCAGAGGCTTGGTGCGCAGTGAGGCCACTGTTGCCGGCGCAAATTTGCTGGACATGGTAGGTGAGGGCGGCCGATTGGTATTGACCGTGGAATCGGAGAATGCCGAACCGTATCAAGGCATCGTCGGTGTGGAGGCGGAAACGCTGGCGGATGTGTTAAGAACCTATTTCACTCAGTCCGAGCAACTCGATACCCGGTTGTGGCTGTTTGCCAATCAAACCCATGCGGCCGGCCTGTTCATCCAGGAGTTACCGAGTAGCAATCAGAACAAAGCCGACTGGGAACGCATCGAAATATTGGCGAATACCGTTACCGCCGACGAACTGTTGAGTCTGGATTGCGAGGACTTATTGCACCGTTTATTTCATCAAGAAAAGGTCAGGATTTACGACCCGGAGCCGGTGGAATTTAAATGCAATTGCTCCCGGCAAAAAATCGGCGGCACTTTAGTCGCATTGGGGCGGTCAGAGTTGGAGGCGATTTTGCAGGAACGCGACGACATCGAAGTCGATTGCCAATTTTGCGGAGCGCAATACCACTTTGACAAGGTTGATGTGGAGAACCTGCTGACCAATCCGTCAGCAGAAACCGATAATCACTCGCCTACCCGGCACTGAGGGTGCTATGACTAAAATTAACCGTTTTTTTCGCCTGTCTCTGGCTTTTGTATTACTCAGTAGCATGACAGGTTGTTTGCACTGGTTACACGCCTACCAGACTTATTTGCAAATGGACGAGTTTGATCGTTATTTTGCGGTGACGTCTAAAGAGGATTTCACCGTGCATTTTAAGCAACCCAAACTGCTCAGCGAAGATTTTGTGTCGCTGGCCAAGCTGCATGCCAGTAGCGAAGAGCATACCGGGGACGGCAAACGCTGGCGCTATTGGTTTCGTAAGATCGACAAAGACAGCAAGCTGATTGCGCCGGAAATCAGTTTTTATCTGGATCTGGCCTTTAACAAGGAAGATAAAATCACCGATTGGACTTTCTCCAACCTATTCCTACAAATCGCTCCGCCTGAGTTTCTGGAGGCATCATTTCGCTCGCTGGGCGGTGCGGAAATCAACGAAGAGAAAAAACAGTTAAGAGCGAAGGCTGATCAAATGGAGAAAATAGCCGCGTTGCTGCCAAAAAAAGCCACGGTGATCAAACAATTGGGCGAGCCGCTGGAAATCACCGATGAAGAAAAGCAGGAAGTGTATCTTTACCATTTTCGGCTGGATGCCAAGGATATCGAAGAAGGCTACGAGGACAGGGCTTTGAGCGAAGTCAGGTTGATGTTCGATAAAACCACCTCCGAATTGATCAAGATGTCCGGCCGCTTTGCCGGTTTGAAAATATCCATCAACTACAGGAATTTTCAGGAAGAAGACGATAAAAAAGTGGCGGGCTTGTGAGCTGAACGGCAGGCATAAAAAAGCCCACGTAAAGTGGGCTTCGTCCGGTGTTATTTTTTATATTGATTGGACGCCTACCGTTGTACGGCAGGTTAATTTCTTGCGTTTATTGTTGTTCTTATACCGGATTAACGGTCGCCTATCCCCCCCTCATTTAACGGTCATGATCCTTTCGAATCATCTGCGTTTCGCTGAAAGTGGGCGCATTCTATTGGATTAAAATACTGCTGTCCACAAAAAAGTGTGACAATTTGTCGCACATTGATTTTGTGGGCATTGTGCCTGGTTTCTCCTCGGCGTGAGCGAATGACCGAATCGTCTGATTCTTGACGCTTTAGAGAGCTAATTGCTTGTCCAGCCAGCGGTTTTAACGAGTTGTGCTCGCCTTGACTAAGTGGGATCGCAAGGTAACTTCTCCCGAGTGGTGCTGGTGATGTTCAGGTTTAGGTCGGGAGATAGCTAAATTTGACTTATTAGTGCCACTGCGAACAAATGACGGTATTTTTACTTTGCTGCCGGCTAAATCTCGAGCCGTTTGAATACCGTGCAGTATTGTCTTATAGGCTCTTGCCTGTCAGCGCTGCGTCCAGCCGGAAGCCGTTTCTACAAATTGTCCCGGTGCCGCTTGGCCTATCACTTTCTGAGCGGTCAGTCGACCCACTTCCTCCACAGCAACGCCGTTTTTAGCCGCTATGCGTTGATATTCCGCCAGGCGTTGGGCGTTAATGCTTTCAACTAGTGCTTTTATCTCGGCCGATGCATCGGGCTTGACTAGGCCCAAGAAACCGTTCATTTGTTCACCCACCAACCCAGCCGATTTTGCCTGGGCTAGATCGGTGGCGTTGACCGGTAGGGCGGTCAGATATAAGCCCAGAAACAAAGGCGCCAAAATTGATAGCAAATTTTTGTTTTTCATCACTCGCTCCTTTAAAACAAGCCTTTTTGGCTGGAAAGCAATTCGTCTACGTCTTTTTCCACTTTCAGACGGATTTCGTGTTCGATTTTGACGTTCATATTGATCTCAATCGGTTTGTCCGGCGCTTCCAACCTGACGGAGGGCGAACACCCCGTTAGGTAGATACTGCCGCACAAGATGGCCGCGCTACTTGCAGCTTTCCAGTTCATTGATTCCTCCGGTCCGCCGGCGGCGGTTTGGGTGGTTGATCCCCGCTTGGGGGCTTGGGCGATGCTCCAGCATCGGCCGGTTTGGCGATAGCCTGTTCCAGAATGGTTCGTTCCAAATCGCCGGCTAAAATCCCTTTTTGCAACAACTCGGGCAGTTGACCGCTGATATTCAAGTTAAACGCCAGCGGATGGCCGGACAATACTTCCGGGTTATTGCCTTCCAGGCGTAAGCCCAGGTGATAGTCGCCGTTTGGGCGATAATTTACCTTGGCTTGCAGATTCTGGTACACCAGGTTTTTGAGAGCCTTAAAGGCGATATTCTGACTATCGGCCGGTCCCACATAGCGTAACACACCCGGCTGTGTGCCGCTGATGCTGCCGTCTTGCACATCTATGGCCCCCGCCGACAACTGCAACGGTAGTTCGCCGTCTATTGAGCCGGTTCCGGAAATATTCGGATAATGCAGGCTTATTAAAAGTTGCGACAGATCGACTGCATGCAGTCGTAAAGTCAGCAGTATCGGCGTTTGCTCCAGCGGTATTTTGTCCGGTTTCAATTCCATGATGCCGCCGAATATTGCCAGATTGGCTTGGCTTAGTGTCAGTTCCTGATCGAGATAGCGGGCCTTGATACTAAGATTTTGCGCTATTAAGTCTTTACCTAATCCCAGCGTAGGTATCTCGGCAGACAAGTCCAAGGCGCGATCCGCCAGCTCCGGAATGTTCAGTTCCACCTTGCCGTTCTCGATTTTCGCCGCGCCGGCCGTCAAGGTCAAATCGGCGATAATCAATTGTGCCGTTCCGGAAACATCTTGATTGCCTGGTCTATGCAGTTTTAGATTTCCGTGTGCCTTGCCGCCGGCAACCGTCCAACTGGCCGCCATGGCCGGTAACCAGGGCTTGATTAAATTGAATGCCTCGCTGGCGGCCATGTCCAGGCGGCCGTTCATATCGATTGTTTGCTTGTTCGTCATCGACAAATCCATAGCCAGCAGAGACTGTTTATCTTTTGTCAGAAAGGCTTCAGCTTGCAGCGTGGCAAAGTTGTCCGGCGTAGTGGCGCTTGCACTGAGCTGCGTGGCGCTTAGTAGCGGGCTTAATTTGGCTAAATCGTATGACTGGGTTTTTGCCCGCAAAGCTTGTGGTATCAATAGGCTGTTGTTAAGCCACTCGATCAGTGACAGCGCGCCGGATTCCAGCTTAATTTGCTTGGCCGGACCATCCAGTTGGCTGGCATTTAGTTCGAATATATTGCCAGCTGGCAGCCGTTGGACCTTGAGTTTGGCGGCGCTAAAACCGGGTTCGATATCTAGGTGAATGGATTGTTGGGCATCCTGAAACCTTGCATCGATGGCATCGGCCGCACCTCGTGTGACGTCCGCTTGACCAGCAAAGCTGCTCAAGCCCCAAGGCGTATCTACATCAACTTCCAGTTTCGCGATGCTCAATCGGTCCAGCGGTAAGCTGATGGAATTGTTTTCCGATGTCTGCGTCGCAGCTTGGTCGGTAGGGTGGTAGTTGAGTTTTAGCGCGGCGTGACCGATGCTGACGTTGCTGATAGTTCGTTTTTCCAGATCGTAATCGGTAGAAACATTCTGCATCGCAACCGATAAGTTGCCAGTCGGTGTGGCGAGGCCGAAGCTGATTTCAGCCAGCTTGGCTTGCTTGGAATCAAACGACAGCCCCGACAACGAGGGTGCGCTGAGCGCGCTTTGTTTCAGTGCCTGTTGCAGTAGTAACTCCAGCATAACTGAACGCTGCCACCATAGGGCCAGGCAAAGTAAAAAGAATGTCAGCAGTGCAATAGCAACTTTGCGTAGTTTGGGGTGATAGCTTTGCAAAATCGGCTGCCCTTAGCCCAAACGCTCGATAAAGGCATCGACTTGCTCCGCCTGCGTCGCAAAACTGGTGACCAAACGCACCAATACTTCCTGGTCGGCTACCAGGCCAGGGTTTGCGCGCGGCGGATTCCAGGGGTAAAACACCGCCCCTTGTTGTTGCAAGAGGTCCGCGTGCGCTTGGTCTAGCACGGCAAACACCTCATTGGCTTCTGCATGCCAGGCCAGGCGGGCGTTTTTTGAGTGGGCAATGCCGTTTTGCAAACGCGCCGCCATCGCGTTGGCGTGGCAGGCGAGATTCAGCCAAAGTCCGTCGTCTAAATACGCTTCAAACTGACAGGCGATAAATCGGCTTTTAGATACCAACTGCGCGGCGCGCTTGCGGATAAACGGTAAATCTTTGGCCTGTGCCGGATTCATAAACACCAAGGCTTCAGCGCACCAGCAGCCATTTTTGGTGGCCCCGAAAGACACAATATCTATCCCTAGCTTCCAGCTCATTTCCGCAGGCGTTAACCCCAGCGAGACTAGTGCATTGGCAAAGCGCGCGCCGTCCATGTGCAAGGGTAAGCCGTAAGTTTGGGCAATGTCGGCAATCGCGGCAATCTCCTCCGGTTGATAAAGCGTGCCGATCTCGGTAGCCTGAGTGATGGAAATGGCCATGGGTTGGCCGGCATGCACAAAATTAGGCGGGAAACGCTCGATTTCCGCTTTCAGATTTTCCGGATCGATTTTGCCGTTGTCGCCGTCCACTGGCGCCAACCGTGCGCCATGCGTGAAAAACTCCGGTGCGCCGCATTCGTCTTCCAGCATGTGTGCTTCTCGATGGCAAAACGAGACGCCGCCCGGACGGTTGACGGCTGCCAGCGCCAGCGAATTGGCTGCTGTGCCGGTGCTGACGAAATAGACTGCGACTTCCCGTTCGAATAGCTCGTTAAACTGTTGCTCGATTTTGCGATCCAGCGCGCTGGCGCCATAGGGGGCTGAAAAGCCCGCGGAGGCAGCCAACAAGCGTTGGGAAATGGTCGGATGAGCGCCGGCCCAGTTATCGGATGCAAAATTCATGGTTGCTATCATGGCGGTGATGTTTAATGTATGGGCTATACGACGATATGAACTATACCAACGATACCGCAATCCGACACGCGAGCCTGGCTTTCGTTCGGCGTATTCCCGGAAAATAGCAATCTTTTAAGGCACTCTCCACCCATGCAAAATACCATTCGCGATCTCGTGCTTCAGGCGACCGGTGCCGATGATGCATTTCAACTTGAAACCATTCAAAGTCTGTGGAGCGGCTACGGCTATATTTTGCGCTATGGCTTAAGCGGCTGCGACAGTGCTAGCGTGATCGTCAAACACGTAAAACTGTCGGCACAAAGTCTGCAAACGCCCGGTTCCAATGAAGACCTGTCGCATCGGCGCAAAGTCCGCTCTTATCAGATAGAGGCGGCTTGGTACCAAGGCTGGGCCAAACGTTGCGACACGGATTGCCGAGTCCCGGCGTGTTTAGCTTTCGAAATGTTCGGTGAGGATATAGTCATGGTCTTGGAAGACCTGCATCCGGTGGGGTTTCCGCAACGCCGCTCGCGGGCCGGGGAACGGGAGATACGCACATGTTTAAATTGGCTGGCCAATTTCCATGCCACGTTTATCGGTGAAAAACCCAGTGGTTTGTGGCCCACCGGCACTTATTGGCATCTGCAAACCCGGCCCAACGAATGGGAGGCCTTGCAGGATATTGTCTTGAAAAATGCCGCGCCGATGATTGATCAAAAACTGCGCGATACGCCGTATCAAACCTTTGTGCACGGCGATGCCAAATTGGCCAATTTTTGTTTTTCGGCGGACGGCAGCCGGGTCGCGGCAGTGGATTTTCAATATGTCGGCGGCGGTTGCGGAATCAAGGATGTCGCGTATTTTATCGATAGCTGTTTGGGCCAGGACGAGTGCCAGCGCCGGGAGAGCGAATTGCTGGATATTTATTTTCAGGCTTTGCAACAGGCGTTGCGGCGTCAACAAAAACCCGTCGATGCCGATGCGGTCGAACGTGATTGGCGGGCACTTTATCCAGTAGCCTGGACCGATTTTCACCGTTTTTTAAAAGGTTGGAGTCCCGGCTATTGGTCCCCCAACAGCTATAGTGAACGGCTGGCGCGGCAAGTCATCGCCCAATTATAAAATTACCAGGAGAACCGATGCGCTTGTCAGCGGACGATCTGTATTTACTCGGCCAGTGTGCCATCTCCGCGGCGATGCAGGCCGGACAATTGATTGCCAAGTCTGCGCATACTGCGGTTGTTGTAAACAGCAAAGACGGCGGCGCCAGTCTGGCTGCTCGGGTAGTGACGGAAATCGATCATTTGAGTCAGGAGATTATTCTGCAAACCTTGCGGCCGATCTGCGCCAGATACGATTTGGCTTTATTGTCGGAAGAAAGTCCCGACGATGGCGCCCGTCTGCAACACGACTATTTCTGGTGTATCGATCCTTTAGACGGCACCTTGCCGTTTATCGAAAACGTGCCGGGTTATTCGGTGTCCATCGCCTTGGTATCGCGCGCCGGAGAGGCGCTGATTGGCGTCGTTTACGATCCCTTAACTCACACGCTCTATCGGGCGATTAAAGGCCAAGGCGCTTGGCAAAACCAACACGCTTTTAAGCCGGCACCGCCTGCGCCAGTCTTGACGTTCATTACCGATAAAAGCTTTGCCCAAGATCCGCTGTATCACGCTACGCAGGCCGCATTGCAGCATATAGCCGTAGAGTTGGGCTATGCCGGGGCCAAGCTGCGTTTGCAAGGCGGCGCGGCCTTAAATGCCTGCCAAGCGCTGACTGAGGCGCCGGCGTGTTATTTCAAATTTCCTAAGCAGGATAAGGGGGGCGGTAGTGTGTGGGATTACGCGGCTACCGCTTGTTTGTTCCAGGAAGCCGGCGCGCCGGTCAGCGATATACACGGCAAACCGTTACTATTAAATCCGAACGGCTCGACGTTTATGAACCATTCCGGCGTGTTGTATGGTTCCGATCAGGCTGTCGTCGAACGCATGATTGGGCTTTATCGGCAATTGCGCCCGGAGTAATTGCCGCCGCTTCAAGTTTGGTTTCTAGCAGGGAAAGAGGTTCTGTAAGTGGCGCTTATAAAATCGGTTTTTGGAGCGGGCTTTCAAAAATGCGGCAAACAGGTGTTCGGGCACGTGGCAAAAATCCTGAGCTTGCCGGTCTTTGAACGACACCCGTAATTTATGGGTTTGTTCGTCGTAGCCGATCACGTCGATAGTGCTGGATTTAACTGATTGCATTTGCATAGTAGCCTCCGGGAATTTCATGCTAAAACTGTGTCGGTGAGGCATGGCTAAATACGAATAGTTCAATCGGCAATTTTACTGGCGGACCTGCTAGGCTTGCAGCAAGCGGTAGCGAGCCCCTTATTTTTCAATCACTCGTTTGGAGACGTAACGATGCAAACTGTTTTAATCACCGGCGCCAATCGCGGCTTGGGTCTGGAGTTTTGCCGGCAATATGCCGCCGCCGATTACCAGGTCATCGCGGCCTGCCGCAAGCCGGACCAGGCCGAACATTTGGCGGCGCTTGCCAAACAATACTCGCACATTCAAATCGAGACGCTGGATGTGGCGGATTTCAGCCAAATCGATGCGTTGGCAAGCAAACTAGCCGATCGCAAAATCGATGTCTTGCTGAATAATGCCGGCGTTTATGGCGATCAAGCCGGTCGCGGTTTCGGGCAACTGGATTATCAAACCTGGGCAAACGTGCTGGCGGTCAACGTGATGGCGCCACTTAAATTGGCCGAAGCCTTCCTGCCACAGGTGCAGCGCGGCGACAAACGCTTGATCGTGGCCTTGAGCAGCTTGATGGGTAGCATGACCGACAATACCAGCGGCGGCAGCATCCTGTACCGCTCCAGCAAGGCCGGTTTGAATGCGGCCTTGAAGAGCCTGTCCATCGATTTGCGGCCTTCGTCCATCGGCGTATTGATTCTGCATCCGGGTTGGGTCAGAACTGATATGGGCGGACCGAACGGCTTGATCGACGTTGAAGAAAGCGTATCGGGCATGCGTAAAGTGATAGCCAATTTCAGCTTGGCCGATAGCGGCAGCTTTGTTAAATACGATGGCTCAGCATTGCCTTGGTAAGCTTTTTGGCTTCTAAGTTTTCGCGTCTTAAATAAGTCAGTATCAGAACCACTGCTTAGGTCTGCATAAGCGGTGCGTATACCCCCTCAAGCTAATGATCATTAGTGATAAAAATATCGAATCGAAACGTTATTGCTTGCATAAAAATTTCGATTCGATATTATTTGTTCGGCGCCGATACGATCTTCCAATACATCGGTTGCTTAAGTGCGACGCCTAAGAATCGCATCGTTTACATCGCAACGACACAAGAGGAGGGGTTTATGCAGACTCCCAACAAATTGCTGCTGGAAAACAAAGCCTGGTCAGAAGCCATGACCGGTAAACAGCCCGATTACTTCATCAATATGGCCAAGGAACAACATCCGGAGTTTTTATGGATAGGCTGTTCCGACAGCCGCGTGCCGGTCGATACCATCGTTCATGCCCAACCCGGCGAAATATTCGTGCACCGCAATATCGCCAATCAAGTCATCACCACCGATTTTAACGGTTTAAGCGTGCTGCAGTACGCGATTAACGCCTTAAAGGTCAAGCATGTGATCGTCTGCGGCCATTATGGCTGCGGTGGTGTTGAAGCCGCTTTGCGCCAGCAACGCGGTGATTTGGCCATTGCCAACAAGTGGTTGACGCACATTAAGGAAGTATATCGCTTGCACCAAGACGAACTGGACAATTTGCAGCCCGAACGCAAACTCAACAAATTGATCGAGTGGAATGTCATCGAACAAGTGCAACGTCTGGCCCACACCTCTATCGTGCAATCGGCCTGGAAGTCCGGCCAAAAAGTCAGTTTGCGCGGCTGGGTATACGGTTTGCACGACGGTTTGTTGAATGAGTTGATACACATCGACGCCACGTCGCCGATTCACAACATCTACCAATACGCCCATTAAGGCTCCCAGTTATCCGCACGGAGACCGTCTATGAAAATGCAATTTAATGATTACCTGAAATATTTTCGTCAGGATTTCTCGGCCAGTATCGTGGTATTTCTGGTGGCCTTACCCTTGTGTTTGGGGGTGGCGTTGGCGTCCGGCGCGCCCTTATTCGCCGGGGTTATCGCCGGCATGATCGGCGGTATCGTGGTGTCCTTGTGCAGCGGTTCGCAGCTCAGTGTCTCCGGCCCCGCGGCTGGCCTGACGGTCATCGTCTTCAACGCCATCGAAACCTTGGGCAATTACAAGGCTTTTTTGTTGAGTCTGATGTTTGCCGGGATTTTCCAAATGCTGTTCGGTTTCCTTCGGGCCGGGGCGATTGCCGCGTTTTTCCCTACCGCGGTGATCAAAGGTATGTTGGCGGCTATAGGTATGATCCTGATCATCAAGCAAACCCCGCACGCCACCGGTTACGATGAGGGCTACGCGGCGGACGAGAGTTATATGCCGGATACCGCCGGTTCCAGCTTCATCGAGTTTACCCACTCACTGCACGGCATTTCGCCCGGCGCGACTCTGGTGGCTGGCGTGGCTTTATTGATCCTGATTTTTTGGGAAAGCGCTTTCATCAAACAATTTAATGCCTTGCGGATGATTCCTGGGCCGTTGTTGGCGGTGATTTGGGGCGTGTCTTTCAATGCCTGGGCCTTGGCTGCGGCACCTGAATGGTCTATCGACGTCAAGTATCTGGTGTCTTTACCGGAACTGGGCTCCACCAGCAATTTTGTAAACCAGTTGCGCTTGCCGGATTTCAGCTATCTCGGCAATCCCAAGATATACAGCATCGCGCTCACCCTGGCCATCATCGCCAGCCTGGAGACCCTGCTAAGCGTCGAAGCGGTGGATAAGCTCGATCCGCATAAACGGGTTTCGCCGACCAATCGCGAATTGAAAGCTCAGGGCCTGGGCAATTTGCTCAGCGGTTTGATAGGCGGCTTGCCGATCACGGCCGTGATTGTGCGCAGCTCGGCTAACATCAATGCCGGCGGTCAAACCCGGGTATCCAGCTTTTTCCATGGGGTGTTGTTATTGATCAGCGTATTGTTTTTCGCGCATTTTCTGAACATGATCCCATTAGCCTGTCTGGCGGCAATCTTGCTGCAAACCGGTTACAAGCTGGCGAAGCCGGCCATGTTTGTGGAGTTTTACCAAAAAGGTCTGAATCAATTTGTGCCGTTTGCGATTACCGTGTTCGCGATTTTATTTACCGACTTGTTGGAAGGTATCGCGATCGGCATGGTGTGCGGTATTTTTTTCGTCTTGCGGGCCAACTTCCATGCGGCTATTACCTTAACCCAGCATGGGCCCAACTACTTGCTGAGGCTGCACAAGGACGTGTCTTTTTTAAATAAAGCCTTGCTTCGTAATTATCTTGCCGGTATCGCCGACGATAGCGAATTGATCATCGACGGCGGCAAAGCCCTGTTTATCGATCACGATATTCTGGAAACGCTGAGCGATTTCCTGCAAGCGGCACCGGATCGCAATATCCAAGTGGAATTACAAGGTTTGGCCTTGGAATCTCGATTGCTTGAGCAGGAAGCCGTCTTCATACCCCGCTTGGCTGCGGCTGGGCATTAGCGGGAAACACGTTCATAGGCTCTGCGACACGCGGGCTTTGCATCAATCCAGCAAGATGCAAAGCCTTGCGCTCGGCGGATCCGATGCCTTACGAACTATTTTATGACACGCTGTTTTCTTTGCGTGATGCCGGCCAGTCCCAGGGCTGAAGCAAATAGCCAGACACTTGCTGGCAACGGGACCACGGACGCCTGTATGTGATAACTGTAACCCGCTTTTATGTTATCGACTGCCGCGAAGCCGTCAATGCTTATCGATTGATTGCTCAATGTTCCGGACCAAGAAGACGGGTTTAGATTCGGCATTGTTGCGCAGACTCCACCTGGAATACTGGAGCAAAGATCGGGGAGCACCAATGTCTGAAATGCGGTGTCGCTAGTCATGGCACTAAAAAAGCTGGGAAAATCGAAACTATGGGTGGCGCCGTTCAGCGTGACATGGGCGTTGGTAAACAAAATTCTGTTGGTGGTTTCGCTGTTTGTCGTACTTTGATAGCGTTCGACGTCAAATGAACCGGAGATGCTGAACGGTCCGAAATTCTCGGCAGCCTCGCCACCATAAGGACCGATCAATATGAAAGACGGTTGGTATGTAGCCGAGCTTGCGGCGTTGTCAATGATATAGTGAGTCGTTGCAGTCTTGATGAAATCCGAGCCGGCAACCACGGTTGCTTGTGCCGAACTGATCGCCAGCACGCCGCCTAACAGAAGGATGCCGCGTGAAATAGCCAAAGATCTAAACATGAATTTTCCTTAAATTGTTGAAATGACAGGCTTCCTAGCCATGCGTTAGGCGGCGGCGATTCTATAGGCACAGGTAATTTCAGTCAAACAAATAAGCTATGCGGCCAGGCGCTTTTGCCGTTTCCCCAGTTGCCGATTACGTCTCATGTAAAGTCTTTTAAATGCGTTTCCAAGAAATCGATAAACACCCGTGTCTTGGTCGGCATCAAACGCCGACCTGGGAACACCAACCAAGCCGTGGTTTGAGGCAAACACCATTCCGGCAGCACGCGCACCAGCTCTTGATTGGGCATGTAAGTGCTGGCGTAAGAATCCGGCGCGGCGACGATGCCTTGGTCCTGCATTGCCAGTTTGACCAGTAATTCCGGCGAATTGGCTTGGATGCGTACCGGCGGCATGCCCAGCCATTGTTGTTCGCCCCTCGTCAAACGCCAGGCCGGCGCTTCCCTATTACCGGCCAGCAGGCTTAGGGCATCGTGTGCTAATAATTCTTCAGGATGCTTAGGTGTGCCGCGTTTATGTAAATAGGCTTGGGACGCATACAAACCCCAGGTTTGCAGATTCAGGCGCTTGGCCGTTAAGGTGGCGTCGTCAGGCAGATCGCCCATCCGAATCGCCAAATCAATACTCTCGCTAAGCAAATCCACCCGCCGCGCGGATAGATCGATTTCCAAAGCAATGGCCGGGTAGGTATCGCTGAATTTGGCCAGTAAGGGCGCCAGAAACAGATTGGCAAAGTCGTTGGGCATAGAGATGCGCAGCACACCGCTGGGCTGGATTTGCCGGTGTTGCGCCAAGGCCATCGCCGCTTCGATTTCTTCGCCCACTTGCCGGCCATGTTGCAGCAAGCGCAAGCCAAATTCGGTTAGATTCAGTTGCCGGGTGGTGCGTTGCAGCAAACGTTCGCCCAGCTGTTTTTCCAGATTGCTGATGCGTCGCGACAGGGTAGATTTGGGCAAGCCCAGCAATTCGCCGGCTTTAGAAAAACTGCCGGCGTCGGCAATTTTGGCGAATAGCCACAGGTCGTTAGGTTCTATCTGCATTATTGTTCCTCCAGTGGAACAATGTTATCCATTTTCCGGTCTTCTGCCCAATATTATCCAGGCGTATAGTCAACCCAACTTCAACACCTTTGGGAGACTTAAATGAACATTCTACAAATCAACTCCAGCATCCGCGCCGAAAATGCCTATTCCAGCCGCTTGGCCGATAGCTTGGTTGCCGGCTTACGGCAGCAAGCGCCGACTGCACAATTGACCGTGCGCGACTTGGCGAAAACCCCGCATCCTTTACTGGATGAAGCGGCTTTGATTGCGCTGAGTACGCCCGCTGAACAACGCAGCGCCGAGCAAGCGCAACGGGTGGCGCTGGACGATGCCTTAATTGCCGAAATTCAACAAGCCGACATCCTGGTGTTGACTGCGCCGATGTATAACTTCGGGATTCCGGCCCAATTAAAAGCCTGGATAGACGCCATCGCACGGGCCAGAGTGACCTTCCAATACACCGCAAACGGCGTGGAAGGCTTGTTGAAAAACAAACAGGTGTATGTGATTCAAACCGCCGGCGGAAAGCACAGCGGCACCGAGACCGACAGCCAAAGCGCTTATTTGCGCACCGTCTTGGGATTTTTGGGCATGACCGATGTCACCTTTATCTACGCGGAAGGCTTGGCGATGGGCAACGATGCCGAACAACTGGCCTTGCAAGCCGCTGCTAACCAAATCGCCGCGTTGGCGGCCTGATCGTTAACCTTATATGGGAGATGAAAGATGAACGCAGAAACAGTTAAAACCGATGCGGTGAATCATTCTCGCAGTATCGAACAACTTGTGGTTGGTCATGCTACGTCGGATGGCGCCGGCGTGAAATTGACCCGCGTGCTGGGTCAAGCTTTGCAGCAACGCCTCGATCCATTTTTGATGCTGGATGCCTTCGGCAGCGATAAGCCTAACGACTACATCGCCGGCTTTCCCAACCATCCGCATCGCGGCTTCGAGACCTTGACCTACCTGATCACCGGGCGGATGCGGCATAGTGATAACGCCGGCCACCAAGGCTTGCTGGAAACCGGCGGCATTCAATGGATGACGGCGGGGCGCGGGATTATTCATTCGGAAATCCCGGAGCAAAAAGACGGCATGCTGGAAGGCTTTCAATTGTGGATCAATCTGCCTGCCGCCGAGAAAATGCAGCCGGCCGGTTATCGAGATGTGCAAAGCGAGCAGATTCCGGAATTGCTGACGACGAATGGCGTCAAGGTGCGGGTGATTGCCGGCAGCAGCCATGGCGTTGCGGGAGCAATTCAACGGCCGGATACCGAACCGCTGTTTCTGGATGTGCATCTGCCCGCTGGCGCCAGTTTCAGTCAGTCTTTGGTCGTCGGTCACAATGCGTTTTTTTATGTGTATCGCGGCGAGGTGGCGGTGGCAGAACGGTCGGTAGCTGCGCAACGCATGGCGGTGCTGAACAACGACGCGGCGGCGGATGGGGTGATTTTGCAGGCCAAGCAAGACAGTCGTTTGATCCTGGTGGCCGGCAAGCCTTTGCGTGAACCAATCGCTCAGCACGGGCCGTTTGTGATGAACACTCGCGAGCAGATCGAGCAAGCGATAGACGATTATCAATCCGGTCGTTTTAACGTCGCGGCTTAGAGGTAAACATATGGGAGTAGAGACGATGAATACGGCCAAGCCCGACAACCAAAACTTGCCGAGGATGCCGGCCTTATTCATCGGTCACGGCAGCCCGTTGAATGCGCTTGAAGATAACGTATACAGTCGGGCCTGGGCGGAACTGGGGGAAAATCTGCCCAGGCCCAAGGCGATTTTAGGCATCTCGGCCCATTGGCAAACCGATGGCACACGGGTTACTGCGATGTCGCAGCCACGAACCATCCACGATTTTTACGGCTTTCCACGAGCCTTATTCGATTTTGTCTATCCTGCGCCGGGCAGTCCGGCATTGGCGGCGAGGATCAAGGCGCGGATGCCTGGGATTGAGTTGGATCAGGACTGGGGTTTGGATCATGGCAGCTGGTCGATTTTGTGCCATCTGTTTCCCGATGCGGACATCCCGGTTTTACAACTCAGTCTGGATACAAAAAAGTCGCCGGAACAGCATTACCAACTGGGTAAAGCCTTACGCTGCTTGCGAGACGAGGGGGTGTTGATCGTCGGCAGCGGTAATATTGTACACAACTTGCAAGCGGCGATTTGGCGGGATACGGCCCATGACTGGGCCGTCGCGTTTGCCGAGCGGGTTAAACGCTTGATTGCCGCAGGCGATCACAGCGCCGTCGTCAAATACCGCGAATTAAGCGATGCGGCGTTGGCCATCCCGACGGACGAACATTTTCTGCCCCTCCTATACATCCTGGGCTTGCAAGGTGACGGCGAACAGGTCGGTTTTTTCACGGACAAAACCACGTTGGGCGCGATTGCCATGTTGTCTGTGCAAATAGGTTAACGGGCATGTAGACGCTAAATTCAGCTTACTTCCGCTGAGCGTCAGATATTCGCCGTTTGTGGTGGCCTGTTTCCGCATTCGGGCATAAAATCCGCCGATTAACCATTCTGTGCGCCGCCAGCAATATGCCCAACAATCAAATTCGCCGCAAGTCACCTGAACACAAAGCCAGCAATAGTGTCGCCGTTCCTGGAAATACGCTGCGTGAATACGCCGTTGGCTGGGCGGACTATGAATTGCTGGATGCCGGTGACGGCAAGAAGCTGGAGCGCTGGGGTGACGTGGTGACGATACGCCCGGAGATTCAAGCGCATTTCCAGCCGGGTTGGTCGTGGCCGGATTGGCAGGCCAGGGCGGATTGGGAGTTTGTAGAGCTGTCATCCACGCAAGGCACCTGGAAAAAATTGAAGCCGCAGGCAGTCGAACACTGGCAAATTGCTTATCAACAATTGCAGTTCGGCTTGAAACTCACCAAATTCAAACACCTGGGCTTGTTTCCGGAACAACAAGCCAACTGGCGGTTCATCGCCGAGCGGGTCAAACCGGGCGACAAACTATTAAACCTGTTTGCTTACACTGGTGCGGCCTCACTGGTGGCCAGGGCGAATGGCGCGGAAGTGGTGCATGTGGATTCAGTCAAGCAAATGCTGGATTGGACCCACGATAACATGGTGCGTAGCGGGCTGACCGACATCCAATGGGTACTGGAAGATGCCTTGAAATTTGCCAAGCGCGAACTCAAGCGTGGCAACCATTACGACAGCATCATCATGGACCCGCCGGCCTGGGGTTTGGGCGCCAAGGGCGAAAAATGGAAACTGGAAAATCAGCTGGACGAGTTGATCGAAACGGCGCGCGGCTTGATGAATCCGGGGGCGTTTTTAGTCCTGAACACCTATTCTCCCAAAGTGGACTTGCTGGATTTAGCCCGCGCTGCCGCCCCTTGTTTTGCTAAACGCCAACTCGAAATCAAGCAACTGTGGATGCAAAGCCAAACCGGCAAAGCTTTGTTTTATGGGAATTTGCTGCGGGCCATGGCTTAAAACCTTGAACAATTGCTGCGCTGTATTGCGTTTGAGCTAGCGCCTGCTTTATTGATTTGGGCCTTTACGGCCTGTTGGCCTTGGGCTTCACCGGCACAGAGAGAAAGGCATGCCAGACTTAAAATAGGTTAGCGGCTTTTCCGCGTAAAAAAAGGTCGAGTCGCAAATACACCGTCGGCAAAACGCTTACCCTGCCACGACAAACTGCGTTTCAACACAAAATCGAAGCGAAACGGGTGATATTCCTGTAGAGCCAGCAACGGTTCGACGGCATCGTCCGCCAGCAGGCCGGCTACGGCAAAAGCCGACGGCGAGATCAACGGCAAAATGCCGGTCAACGGGTAATCCGAGCCGTACAACAAGCGGCTATGCCAGCTGGTTTCCGTCAGCAGGGTTTTGATTACGCCCATATCGCGGTTGCGTAACACAATCGCCGAAATGTCACCGTATAGCCGGTCCTGCCACTGTTTATCGGCGATCAACTTGGCAAACAAATCAAAACTTCGCACTTCCCGGCCGTCTTCGTCCACATCCTTGCCCAATGTCGCGCAATGGGCAATCACCACCCGGACGCCGGCATCGAGCGCCCGCCGCAAACGCAGCGGATTGCCGAACAAAGGTTGGTCGGCGCCATGCAGCGCATTCTCTTCGCCGCCGTGGGTGATGATCGGGATGTTCAATTGTGCCGCCGCTTTATAAAACCGGTCGCATTGCGGCGAAGCCGGGTCTATGCCCATTGCCGGCGGCAGCCATTTCACGGCACGCGCACCGTTGGCGGCGGCCTGTTCCAGTACAGATGCGCAATCGGGGCGATAAGGATGAATGCTGGCTACCCATTCGAAGCGCTGCGGATAGGCTTGCGCCAAACGCTGAGCGTACTCGTTGGGGACAAAAAATGCGGTATTGGCATGATCCGGGTCGCCGCTGGCGCCATGCGCACGGTCAAACGCATACAACATGGCCTTGGCGCCCTTGGGCATGGTGTCCATCAGGGCATGTAAACGTTTGACGAAGGCGGTGTCTTGGTCCGTGTCAGGGATGCAAGCCGCATTGGCGTAAGCCCAATGTTGCAGGGTTTGCACCGGGTGCTTGAGCGGGGCATGCATATCCGGCGTTTGCGTAATGCCGCTACCGCCGTCGCCGGAGCCGATGATGTGCGTGTGGCAATCCCACCAGTCTGCCGGATCGATGCCTTGCCAAGCGGCGGTTTCCAAGGCCGAAGCAGGCGTACCGGCCGGATCGAGGCATGGGTTAGTTAAGCGAAACAGTGCAGACGCCGGCATGCTGCTGGTGACCAAGCCGGCAGCCGCCAGTTTTAAAAAGCGGCGGCGGGCGCGACTGGTAGCGGGCACGCGATGGTTTGATGTCATGGGCTGTTTTCTAGGTCGGATACTGTGGGGATAGGATCCGCAAAATCAAATGGGTTGTAAAGAGGTTGGGGCGGATTTTGCTTGGCTTGGTGCTAGCGCCATGGCCTTGCAGATTGGGTGATTATTAACCCGGCTCTTAAATTTCCTGTAAGGTGGAAGCCGTTAGACGGCTTAGGAGTTTCGCGCAGTTGCAGCGCTCCCGCTTTTGCGGGAGCAACGATGTGTAAAGGCCGGGTTAAAAAATTTCTTAGAACTTAGAAACTTATTGCGCCCTCAAGGAAGAACGTTCTTTGTGGATAAGGATGGAACACATAAGCCGTTTTGTCCGTCAGGTTGTTGATACCGAATGAGATGCGGCTTTTGGCAGGTTTACCGAGCAAATCGTATTTGAAGCGGTAACTGGTTTTGAAGTCCAGGAAGAAAAAACCGTCCTGCGAGCCGAACACATTGTTGACGTGGTCTTTGTTATCAATATCGTTGTAAGAGTCGCTGGTATATCGGCCGGCCATCGAAGTGTCCCAAGCCTCACTGATGTGGTAGGTTGCTAAAGCGTTAAAGCGCCATTCGGGTAGGCGAATCCGTTCTTTGCCGGTCAGGTTGTAACGGGTAAACGAGCCATTGGCTTCCTGGAAGTTCAGGTCTGGACCGCCGTCTTCGACAATGGCATTCATCCAAGTGGCGTTAAAATTTAAATCGAAGTCAGAATCAAGCACGCGAGCTTGGTCGTATACCAATTCTACGCCGGTGGTGCTGGTAGCAGGAATGTTTTGAAACGCATTATCAGTAAAGGCGCCGGACGCGCGGCGGACTTGCTGGATCGTGTTGCGTATATCATCCCGGAATACATTGACCCTTACGTAGCCGTTATCCAGCCCGTATTCGATCATGAAGTTATGATGCCAGCCGTCCTCGGGCTGTAAGCCGGCGTTGGCAGTGGTTCTGCTGGTCGCGTTTGTAATATTTTGATACATCTCGGCGATGACCGGGAACCGGTAGGCACGGCCAAACGAGTACCGAAACTTCCAGTTTGAGGGTTCAAAGCCCAGCGAAGCCTTGGGTGAAATGGCATCGGCACTGCGGTCCGGCAAAGGCGCTCCAGCGCCTATACCGCTGCTTGCCAGCCACCACTCGTAACGTGCGCCCAAGGTCAAATCCCAATCGGGCGCAAAGTGGTAGGCGAACTGACCGAACATGGCGTTGGTCGTCACCTCGCCTCGATTACGACTACCTACCTGTTCTGAGCCAAGCTGATTTGCCGAATAGTTAACATAACCAAATTGCTTGAAATCCATATTGTAGTTATCGAAGTGGTAGCCACCTAAAAACTCCAAGGGTTTCCAGCCTAAAAACTCCCTCGTGCTGAGTTTCAAGTCATAATTTTTCCAATTGAAGTCGTCAAAAACTTGCAATCGCCCGTTTCCACCCTGCGCATTGCTTGCATTGCTTACATTTATAGGGTCATCGGGAGAGAAGTTTGCGGATCGGCGATCATCTTTTATAACATCAAGATAGCTAAACGTGGTGTCGATGTCCCATGTGTCAGAAATAGCCCCTTTTACCTGCATGCCGATTTGCATGGTTTGCCTTTCGTCGTCTGAGGGACCAAATCCGCTATTTTGAACATTGAATGCCCGCCCAGCAAAGACTGCATCACGAACGCTGTTTGCAGCGTTGTTGTTATCGCCATAGTAGGCATTGCCGTTTGCAGTGGTCAGGTAATTACGCGGCTTTTCGGATTTACGAGTGCGCTCCTCGAATGCGCCGGTAAAGATGGCCTGCAAATCCGGGGTGATGTCGTATCCCACTTTAAGTTTAACCAGGTCGGTATTGACCAACTCGGGGCCGGTGTCGCCGTAAATGTAACTAGGCGTGCCGCGGGTGTCCAAAATCGGTACTGCGCCGTTTACCGCTGTTTGCGTGCCGTTGGGATTGCGCAAACCTGTATTATCGATGAAGTAACTCATAGGCTGGCTTTCCGCTTCCAAGCGGTTGTAGGAAAGCAGCGCAGACCATTTATCCAAACGATTGCCGTACGAGAAATATTGCCGGTTGCCGTCAAAGGTGCCGCCATCCGCGCCAATATTCTCCCAAGGCTGCACAAAGTAGCTGGTTTCCGCGTAGTACTCTTCTTTCATTGGCATGTGGGTTTTAAGGTTCACTACCCCGCCGATGGAGTTGCCGCTGTATTCCGCGGAAAAAGGACCGTAAACCACGTCAACCGCGTCGATTTCGTTTGGGCCCACCATCGACCAGCGCGGCGCACCGTTAAAAGAAGCCTGCAATTGATTGTGCAGCGGTAAGCCATCGGCATACACCATGTTTCTGGCCGTCGAGAACATGTCGGCCCCGCGGATGCCTAACACGCCGTTCGGGTCGCCGATATAACGCTGGCGTATCTGCAAGCTCGGTTGATACTTGACGGCTTCTTCCGTGGTTTGGGCATTTTGCCGTTCAATTTCGGCGCGTGATAGGCGGGTTGATGGCGAGGTGAAATGTGAGTCTTTCGCCACTTCACCGGTGATCACCATTTCTTCCATCACTTCGTCTTTGGTGCTACCGCCCACAGCAGGCGTTTCCGACGACACTTGTTTTGATGCTGTTTGACTATTGTTAGCAGTGGGCTGGTCGGTTGGCTTGGAAGCTTCTGCATTTTTTGCCGTATGTTTCGTGGCGTCGCCTGTACTTTTCTTCTGTGTTTCAGCGATGGCGACATTGCTGGTAATAGCCAGCAGAACAGCTGTAGACAATAAAGAACGCATCGGCAATCTATAAGACGCTGATTTATCAAGTGTTTCTGATTGATTTTTCACGTTTGATCTCGGTTGTAATTATTATTTCTGGATTATTGCGAAGTTTGTTTTAGCCTTCTGATCTACTCAATTTGAGCGATTTTCCGAGCTGGATCATGCTGATAGCTAACAGGTTTTCCGGATAAAAAATATTCCGAATTTCCGGCAAGATTGGGGCCAAGATTAAATGGCTTTGATTTTATTGATAAAAAATTAATAGTTGCGTTTTATATTTAATAAACTGTGTTATTTAACTGATTTTTTAGGTTTTTTTGGGCGATACGCCTTGCTATTCCAAGGTGTTATGTCTGAGACATAAACTTTTAAACAAGCGAGATCTTTAAAAAAAGTCGGATAGTTCAATAATTTGATAGGCGTATTGGTTTGCACAAGATTGAGTGGCTTAAAAAGATTAAACGATTCGTTAAAGCAGCCGGTAGGTAAAAGCAAAGTAATAAACTATGTTAAATGACTACATTGCTTGAGTTGAACCTGGGCCACAGCCACTTTATCGTTACCTCTGCCGTTTGGGCTTGAATGTGGTCTGGACTGGCGCTAAGGTGTTCCGTTTTTTGATGGCAAATTCGGCCCTGGCAGCTAATTTAATAAGGATACTATGAACACAAGAACCATTCTGGTTGGTCTAGCTTTAAATCTCATTGGCTGTAGCGTGGTTTTGGCGGAACAGCCCGAAATAAAACCCTTCACTCCCGGCAGCTATCAACAGATTTTGGCGGTAAACGCCAACAAGCCGCTAATGCTGGCAATCTGGTCGGTGGATTGCCCATCCTGCCTGAAGGACATGGACATACTGGGTAAACTGCACGAAAAACATCCGGCTTTGAAAATCGTCATGCTAGCCACCGACGACGCGGAAGCCTTGCCGGAGATCAAACGTATCATCGACAGCCATAAACTCGGCGGGCTGGAGAATTGGGCTTTCGCCTCCGATAATCCGGAAAAACTGCGTTACGAGATCGACCCGGCCTGGTATGGCGAATTACCCAGAACCTATTTCTTCGACGCTGGCCATCAGCGGGAGGGTAAGAGCGGGGCGATGTCGCTGGAAGAATTCGAGGCGCAACTCGGTAAGCTGAAAATGTAATGCAGCCAAACCCGGCCCGTCAGCCGTGGGGCGCGGGCTGCCGCAAACGGTACAGGCCATAAACCGCAAAGCCGATCAGGTTCCAGATCAGAAAATACAGCTGCGTAGTGCTCGGCAGGCTGATAAACAGATACAGGCAGCCCATTATCGCCACCGGTCCGGTGATCCAGACAAACGGTGCCGAGAATTTCCGCGGCATTTCCGGCTGTTGATGCCTGAGCAACAACATGCAAACCGCCACGACACAGAATGCCAGCAGCGTGCCGGCATTGGCCAGTGCGGCGATGTCCGCCAGCGGAAACACGCCGGCGATGAGACTGACGATCACGGCGGTAAACAAACTGGTGTTAATCGGCGTACCGCGTGGCGACACTTTGGCCAAGCCGCGCGGCAGCAAGCCGTCACGGGCCATCGCAAAGAAAATCCGGCTTTGCCCATAAAAAAACGCCAGCACGACCGTCGGCAAAGCGATCACCGCCGATGCCGCCAGCCAGCGTGCCGCGTTAGGTTTGCCCAACTCGCGCAAAATCAGCGCCAGGGGCTCCGGGCTGTCGGCGAAGCGCCGATAATCCAAGGCGCCCAGTGCCGCCACCGCCACCACGACGTAAATGGCCACGCAGATCAGCATCGAACCGACGATACCCAGCGCCAAATCGCGGTCGGGGTTACGGGTTTCTTCTGCCGCGGTGGCAATCGCATCGAAGCCGTAGAAGGCAAAAAAGATGATCGCCGCCGCAGCCATTACGCCACGCTCGACGCCGTCCGCGCCCAAGGTTTTAATGAAACCAAACGGCATAAAAGGTTGGAAATGTTCGGCTTGGAACAGCGGCAACACCACCGCGATAAATACCAGCAATGCGGTGAGCTTGACCACCACTAACAAGGCATTGACGCTGGCGCTTTCCTTTGTGCCGATCAGCAAAAGCATGGTGACAACCAGGATGATGAAAATCGCCGGCAGGTTGATCAACCCGCCGAGTTCCGGGCCTTGCATCAACTGCATCGGCACGCCCAAGCCTTCCTGCAACAGCGGCGCCGCGTAACCGGACCAACCCACCGCTACCGCACTAACCACCAGCGAATATTCTAAAATCAAGCTCCAGCCCACCAACCAGGCCGCCCATTCGCCGATGACGATATAGGCATAGGTGTAAGCGCCGCCGGTGGCCGGCATCAGCGTCGCCATCTCCGCATAAGCCAAGGCCGCGCAGGCGCAAATCGCCCCGGCAATCACAAACGCCAGGATCACCCCCGGCCCGGCCTTGGCCGCGCCAACCCCAATCAAGGTCAAAATGCCGGTGCCGACAATCGCCCCCACGCCCAGCGCCATCAGGTGCGGCCAGCTCAACGTGGCGGGCAAGCACTGTTCTGTCGGCAGGTTGTCCGCGGCCGACCAGGGTTTACGCTGGCGCCAATTGTTCATATCGCGTCCCCTTTGCGGCGCGCAAGCCGGTAAAATACCCAGTCAATTCGGTCTATCCCAATGGAACCCCACATGAAAATCATCTCCTGGAACGTCAACGGCATTCGCGCCGTGCAAGATAAAGGTTTTGCCGATACGCTCGGCCAACTCGATGCCGAGTGTGTGTTGCTGCAAGAAACCAAGGCCCAAGACGAGCAAGTCAGCAAGGCTTTGGAAAATATACACGGCTATCACCTGTACTCCAACTCCGCGGAACGCAAGGGTTATTCCGGGGTGGCGATATTAAGCCGGCAGGAGCCAATTCAGGTAGTGCACGACATGGGCATCGCCGAGCACGACCAGGAAGGCCGGATCATCGTCGCGGAATTCGAAAAATTTTATTTATTGAATGTCTACGTGCCCAACTCCGGCGACGGCCTGGTGCGGCTGGATTACCGGCAGACCTGGGATAAAGAATTTCTGGCCTATATGCAGAAACTGCAAAGCCAAAAACCGCTGATTGCCTGCGGCGATTTCAACGTTGCCCATCAAGCCATCGACATCGCCCGCCCCAAAGCCAACTACAACAAATCCGCCGGCTACACCCAAGTCGAGATCGACGGCTTCAGTAACTTCGTCGAAGCTGGGCTGATCGACAGTTTCCGCCATCTGCACCCGGATACCGTCGCGTACAGCTGGTGGAGCTACCGCGCCAATGCTCGCGCCAACAACATCGGTTGGCGGATTGATTATGTGCTGACCAGTCAGGCGCTGCTTGGGCAAATTAGCGATGCGTTCATTCTGCCGGACGTGTTTGGCTCGGATCATTGCCCGGTCGGCATCGAGCTGGTGCTTTGAGCGTTAGCGACCGCCAGCAGCTTTTAGAGCAACATCGTCAGGCCTTGCTGGCCTGTACTCGCTGCCCGGCCATGATCCGCCCGGTGGTCAGCGGCAAGCCGGTGCTGTCGCCCATCCTGCTGATCGGTCAGGCGCCCGGCGACAAGGAAGGTGTGCTGGGCAGGCCGTTTGCCTGGACGGCGGGTAAAACGATGTTTAAATGGTTTGCCCAAATCGGTTTGGACGAAGCCAGTTTTCGGGAGCGGGTCTATATGGCGGCGGTGTGCCGCTGCTTTCCGGGGAAAAACCCCAAGGGCGGCGACCGCGTACCCAATCCGCAGGAAATCCAGCAATGCGCGTCCTGGCTGCAAGCGGAAGTCGAGTTGTTGCAGCCCAAGTTAATCATTCCGGTCGGCAAGCTGGCAATTCAACAAATGCTACCGGTCGATAAACTCAGCGAGGTCATCGGCGGTTTGCACCGCCTGAATTTTCACGGCCACGATACCGACGTCATCCCGCTGCCACATCCCTCCGGCGCCTCCACCTGGCATCGCACCGAGCCGGGTGCCGGTTTGCTGCAAGCGGCATTGGCAACTATTCAGGAACATGCGGCCTGGCGACAAGTGTTGGGGCGTCCAACGTAGGGCGCAATAACCAACGGGCATTGCGCCGCATTGAATCAACTTGCTATTGAAAATAAAAAATGGATTACCGAAGAATTTGGCACCCTGGCGGTACCTATTTTTTTACCATCAATTTGTTACAAAGGAATGGTAACGATCTGTTGATACAACATATTCACCTGCTACGAGAATCAATCAATACGGTTAAAACTAAGCACCCGTTCAAAATTCACGGTTGGGTGGTATTGCCGGAGCACATGCATTGTTTAATAGAGTTACCGGAAAACGACATCGACTACGCTACGCGAATACGGCTGATAAAAATTGGATTTTCCAAGGCAATACCCAAAACCGAACGGAGATCGACCGTAAGAATAAAGCGGGGAGAACGCGGAATATGGCAACGGCGTTATTGGGAGCACCTGATACGGGATGAAGCTGACTTTCAAGCGCATTTGGATTACATCCACCATAACCCGGTAAAACATGGCTGGGTAACACAAGTAAAAGACTGGCCATACTCGACTTTTCACCGATGGGTCGAAAGGGGCGTCTATCCGTTAGATTGGGCAGGAATTGACGGAGATTTATATGTCTTTGAGTAACTTTAAAATACGGCACAATGCCCGTTGGATAGGGTGCCTTACGGTTTTCGTGTTACAAGTCCAATTGTAGGGCGTCAATAGGCGCAGCCGCATTGCGCCGTATGTTGGCCTTCAAACATGCGGCGCATTACGCTATCGCTAATGCGCCCTACGAGCTAATTGAATGGTAGGGTACGCATCGCGTACCTTTCAGTTTTTGGATATGAATCAAGTTCGAATAAGGTACGCGGCGCGTACCCTGCATGGCTTTGAGTAGTTTTAAAATACGGCGCAATGCCCATTGGCTTTTGCATCTTTCGACCTTCTACAATACTGAAAATGTTGGATTTTATGCTACATCCTATTACGCACAAATTTCCCCCTATTCCTGTTGCAGAGCTAGTTGATGGTATTAATAGTTTTGATTCTATGGATCTAACGCAGCAGCGCGAATTCATTTCTCACCTTGTCAATAAGCACGTAATTCTTACAGTCGATTGGGGGCCAGGATGGAGATATAGGCGAGCGAGAATAATTGGGGAAGACGAATATCCAAATAATGCCCAAGATTTACTTTGGAGACAAAATATCCCCGCATCTGCTGGAAGGGCCAATCCGAAAGGATTTTCAATTTTGTATGTGGCGGATAGGCCAGAAACTGCGCTAAACGAAATCCGCGCAGAACGATCTTCGGTGCTGATGTCAGAGTTGGAAATTTGCCCAGGGAAGCAAGTAACCGTGTGCCCTATTGGAGAGCTTATGCAGATTCAACGAACCGGAAGGGGTTTCCTTTGTGGAAATAGATCCGACTCGATAAGTTCCATCATCAATGCGTGTTCCCATGAAGAGGCCAAATCTCTGTTACTTACAGACGCATTTTTATATGAATGTCTAGTCAGCGATGATGACGATTATAAAAAGTCATCGTGGGTTGCAAAATCTATTTTCGAAAAGAATTTGGAGTGTTCAGTAATTGCTTATTCAAGTGTGCGTCTACGTGGCGCCTTAAATTTCGCAATTAGGACTGAAAATTTTTGGGACGCTTGGGGAATAAGTTCAGCCAGACGTATGAGGGCTAAACATTTAGCACTTGGATATTACGATTTAACCGATGTATGTCATGTGACCGGCATATGGACGAGTGGAAAATTGGAATGGGATTCTAAAACCGAAAACAGGAATGCTGTGGTTTTGTTGGATCCTCTGTGGAAGCCTAAAGGTGATATTCAGCCCGCGTAGGGCGAAACAACCAACGGGCATTGCGCCGCATTCCAATGTGGCTACGGTCCTGGAGCCACAGTCCAAAATAGGTTGTGCCGAGCCATGCGAGGCGCAACGGTCTCGATTGATGTGTCTGACGGCTGCATCCTATTTTCGCTAGGATTTGGCGCACGTTATCTTTCTACGAGCCGTCCTTGTCCTTGTTACCCGGGCCCAGGGAAATTCCAGTTTTGGTCTTGCTGAACTGTCCCGCTATCTTAGGTAACTCCCACAATGAAAAGTAGCCGAATGCTATTGCTCCGAGCAAGACTATCACTGCAACGGCAACTATGCCCCAAGTTTCGATTTTAGCGTCTGTGAATGCATTCAGCGCTGCGAGTCCAACCACTGCCAGCAAGCCAATAATCGAAGCAGTCAGAGTCCCTGCAAAACCATATTTGGCAAATTCGACATATAGCTTCTTTTGTTCAAGCTCCAATTGCTGTTCTTGAAGCCTGAGTTCCCTTTCTCTGAGTTCTGCGTCTGTTAGTTCTGGCATCGGTAGTAGTCCATTGTTTGCAAAGAAATCGGCTGGTCGCTCAACGCTAAGGTAACGGGGCCCGCCATTAACTAAAGTCAAACGGAGCCACCGAACCTTGATAAAAACAAAAAACACACAAAATTTAGCCCATCCTAAGCTCCAGGGCAAATACGTCAATCTCAGTACGGTGCCTTTCTTTTCGCCTGACGTATTGTGATTATGCAGTAGCCTAACGGCAAAGTCATTCCGTCAAGACTTTTAATCCGTAAACCCTGGTTACAAGAATCAACGGGCATGGCGCCGAATTCCTCCGTCATGGCCCCGGCGCCAAGTCGGACAAATCGGTATTCTGCTCACTCAACGCCCAACCGCCCCCCAACGCCTTATACATCTGCACCTGAGCAACCAGCACGTCCAGTCTGGCCTGTACCCGGCTGTTTTCGGTGGTCAGGTAGCTGCTTTGCGCGTTCAGCAGGGCTTGGTAATCGACCGCTCCGAGCCGGTAGCGGTTTTGCGAGATGTCGTAGGCCAGTTTGGCCTGGGCGGCGGCGTGTTGCAGGGCTTGCAGGCGGCGGCTGGAGTTGGCGTAGGTGGTGGCCGCGTCTTCGACTTCCTTGAAGGCGGTCAACACGGTTTTCCGGTAGTTTTCCACCAATTCGGCATTGGTTGCCAGGGCGTTACCCAAGGCGCCTTCCAGGCGGCCGCCCTGAAACAAAGGCTGGGTCAAGCCGGCCGCCAGACTGGCCGCGACGCCGGCCGGTTGCGGATTGGATAATATGCTGCTCAGGCTGAGTTGCAGTTTGGGATAAAATGCCGCACGGGCCACGGCGATGTCGGCGTTGGCGGCGATCAATTCCATCTCCAATTGGCCGATGTCGGGCCGACGTTGCAACAATGTGGCCGGCTGCTCGGCGGCGATGATCGGTACGCTCAGTGCGGCGAATTGCGCCGGTTCCAGTACCAGATGTTGCGGTGGATGGCCCAGCAAAATGGCCAGGGTGTTTTCCGCCAGGGTTTGCTGTTGCGTCAGTAAATCGAGGTTGGCGCGGGCGTTGGCTTGAGCGGTGCGCTGCTGCGCCACTTCCAGTTCGTAAGCGGCGCCGGCTCGCTGCCGGGCTTCGATGATGGTCAAAATCGCGGTGACCGTATTCAAAAAATCGCTGGCGATTTGCCGCCGCTCCTGGATGGCCAGCAAATTGAAATAGGCTTGGCCGACATCGGCCATCACTACCAATTGCAAGGCATCGCGGGCGAACACCTGGCTGAGCAGCCGGGCGCTGCCGGCATCGCGCCGGGCCCGATTGGCGCCCCATAAATCCACTTCGTAAGCAATGTCCAGCTGGCCGCTGGTTTTTTGCGTGTCGCTGGCGTTGTTGCGGGTATCGGTAAAATCGCCGTTCAGGGTCGCTGCCGGCCATAGCCCGGCACCGGCGATACGGGCCTGCGCGCGGGCTTGTTCGATACGCTGCCGGGCGGCGTTCAAGTCGTTGTTATAAGCCAGCGCGTCGGTCATCAATCGGTTCAATTGCTCGCTAGCAAAGGCCTGCCACCATTGCGGATTGATGTTGGCGCTGTTGGCTTGTTCGGCCTCCCGCCATTGCGTAGGGGTTTCCACGACGGGGCTTTGGTATTCGGTCAATAAATTGCAGCCGGTCGCGAACAGTACTGTGCCGGCCAATAGCAAACGCACAGGCTTGATCAAACGTATTCTCGAATCGCCATGGGTCTTCATTCCCACGAAACCTGGAAGCCATGGTGATGTAGGCTGTTGATTGGATTCCCTCATCCCAGCCTTCTCCTTTATGCCCCACGGGTGCTGAAGGGAGAAGGAGTCTTTTTGAGCTGTTAGAAAGTCCCTGAAGTCAAGGTTAACCATTTTATTCATTCCGCCGCCAAGGCCACGACCGGGTCCAAATGAGCGGCCTTGCGGGCCGGTAAATAGCCGAACAACAAGCCGGTGCCAAAGGCGCAGGAAAAGGCCAATATCGCCGGCAACGGCGAGAACAATACCGCCATCTCGAAATACTTCAGCAGATAACCGGCAGCGAAGCCCAGCAATACGCCCATCAGCCCGCCCAGGATGCAGACCACCGCCGCTTCGGTATTGAATTGCAGCAGAATGTCGCGGCGGCGGGCGCCGGTGGCGATGCGGATGCCGATTTCGCGGGTGCGTTCGGTGACGCTGACCAGCATGATGTTCATCACGCCGATGCCGCCCACCAGCAAGGAAATCGCCGCGACGATGCCCAGCATCAGGGTAAAGGTGTTCTGGGTTTCGGTGGCCGATTCGATGATGGAGGCCATGTTGCGGATGCGAAAATCCTCGGTCTGGTGGCGGGCGATCAACAAGTCGCTGATGGCTTGTTGGGTGTCGTCAATTTTGTTCAAGTCACGGACTTTGACGGTAATGCCGCCCAGATATTTCTGCCCAAATAAACGAATCAAACCGGTACTGATCGGCACAAACACGCCGTCGTCCCGGTCGCTGCCCATCGCATCGGCGCCTTTGGGTGACATCACGCCGATCACTTCAAACGGAATATTGCCTATCATCACAAAACGGCCGATAGGGTCTTCGCCTTCCACAAAAAGCAGTTTGCGCACGGTTTCGCCTAGCACCATCACCGGCGCATAACGGCGTTGGTCGCGTTCGTCGAAGAAGTCGCCGCTGCCGACCGGCCAGTCGCGCACCATCGGCATGCTCGGCGCGACGCCTTGCACGCTGGTGGCGTAATCGACGGCGCCGTAACGCACCGTCAAGCGACTGCTGCGTTCCGGCGACGCCCATTCGACATTATCCAGCTCGGCAATCGCCTCGGCGTCGGCCAAAGTGAGTGTCGCCACGTCGCCGCCACCGCGAAAGCCGGTCAGGCCGGGACGGATAGACAGGATATTGGTGCCCATCGTCCGCATCTGATCCAGCACTTTTTCTTGGCTGCCCTGGCCGACTGCCAGCATCGTCACCACTGCGGCGACGCCGATCACAATGCCCAGCAAGGTCAGGGCGGTACGAAACAAGTTGGCGCGCAAAGAGCGCAAAGCGGTTTTGGCGGCTTCGCCCAGTTCGGCCAGCAAACCAGCCGCGCCGATGCCGCGGTGCTGGGGAGGGGGCAATCGCTGTCCGCTTTGATTGGCGGTGCCGTCACTGACGATTTTGCCGTCGGCGATATGAATGATGCGTTGGGCGTGGGCAGCGACTTTGTCGTCGTGGGTGATCAATAAAATGGTGCGGCCTTCCTGATGCAAGGCTTTCAACAAGGCCATCACTTCGGTGCCGCTTTGGCTGTCCAGCGCGCCGGTGGGTTCGTCGGCCAGGATGACCGGTGGATCGTTCATCAAGGCGCGGGCGATGGCCACCCGTTGCTGTTGGCCGCCGGATAGTTGCATCGGTTTGTGGCCGCTGCGCTCGGCCAAACCGAGTTTGCCGAGCAATTGCAAGGCCCGTTGTTGGCGCTCGGGTTTGGGCAGACCGGCATATAAGGCCGGAATCTCCACATTTTCGGCGGCGGTTGCGGTATTCAGCAGGTTGTAGCGTTGGAAGACAAAGCCAAAGCTTTCCCGGCGCAGCTCTGCCAGTTGGTCCGGGTCTAAATCCGCGACATTTTTCCCCAGCACTTGGTAGCTGCCGACATCGGCTTTGTCCAGGCAGCCGATCAGGTTCATTAATGTGGATTTGCCCGAGCCGGACTGGCCGATGATCGCCACAAATTCGCCGGGCCAAATGCTCAGCGAGACGTCGTTCAGCGCCCGGACGATGGTGTCGCCGTTGGGGTAAAAGCGCTGAATATGCTCAAGTTGCAGCAGGGGCAGGGCGCTCATAGTCTGGGCACTCCTGCGCCGGGATAGCCTTGATTGTTTTTGCGGTTTTTGGCCTTGTCGTCCATGCCGGTGTTGATTTGTAGTTTGTCGCCGACGGCCAGGCCGTCCAGCACTTGCGCAAAGCGCCTGGTTCTCAAGCCGATTTGGACGATTTTGTCTTGCACGCCTTGTTCGGTAAGGACTTTAACTTGGTAAGCATGGCCGCTGGCTTTATCTTCCTTGCGTTGACGTGGTCCCAATGCGTTCACAGGAATCAGCGGGACTTGTTCGGCTTTGCCCAACACGAAAAACATCTGGGTGCTCATGCCCGTCATCAGTTGCCGGTCGCGGTTATCGACATCAACTAGCACGTTGTACAACACCACGTTATTGATCACTTCCGGCGTTGGCAGTATTTGCCGGACCGTGCCTTGCCAGCGCCGTTCGCCGGAACCCAGCGTGGTGAAATACACCGGCATGTCGGAACGCAAGCGCATCACGTCGGCCTCGGCCACCTGGGCGCGGACCGTCATCGTATCCAGTTTGGCCAGTTGCAAAATGGTCGGCGTGGTTTGGTTGGCGTTCAGAGTTTGGCCTTCGCGGGCTTTTTGATCGACCATGGTACCGTCCATCGACGCAAAGATTTTGGTAAAACCCAGATTGGTTTTGTCGCCGTTTAAAGTCGATTGCACCTGTTCGATTTGGGCTTGCAACGATTCGGCGGTGGCCTTGGCGTTTTTTAAGGTGAACTCGCTATTCTGAAAGTCCTGGACGCTGATGCCTTTGCTTTGCAATAACTCGCGGTTGCGGTCGTATTGTTGCTGGGCGAATACCACTTGCGCTTGCTGGCCGGCCAGTTGCGCTTGCAAGTTTTTGATGTTGGCTTCGTCGGCGGCGACGCGGGCCGCATAGATGCGCGGGTCGATCTGGGCCAGTAATTGGCCGGCTTCGACGTTATCGCCGATCTTGACGTAAATTTTTTGCAACTGGCCGGTGACCTGGGCGCCGACATCCACGTATTCCTTGGGCTCCAGCTTGCCTTGGGCGGTGACGTTTTCTTCCAGATCGCCCAAAGTTACTTCCACTCTGTCGGCTTTGTCCTGGTTTGCGTGTTTGGGCTGCTTGGCAAAATACCAGCCGCCAACTGCGACCGCGATAGCCAGTAAAAACAGGACAAGCCAGCGCAGACGCCGGCGGTTTGGGGAGGAATCGAGCGATTGCAGCATGGCAATAATGTATGTCTACTTGAGGATGACGGATAGTTTCCCGACCGGCAGTAGTGGCGATGGCTTCGACAGCAGATAGCAGGATATGGCTTGGCAGGATGCCGAAACGCTAGCTCCAGCCGCCCGCCAAGTCTGCAGGGAGTTTATGCTTTGGTATCGGGCTTGGCAATACTGGGAAGGTAAAGCTTGGTAAAGATGAGGTATCGGATTTTGGTTAGCGTCAATTAAGTAGGGAAGTAGACGCAGTCGACCCAAAGTGGAAGTTCGGGTATTTATCTTGAATGTCGGTTTAAAATTTAAATCGGCCATTCAAATAATAAAAATTGTAGGGTGGATAAGCGAAGCGCCATCCACCATGGGAACGCAAATAGGTGGATGGCGCTTCGCTTATCCACCCTACGGCCCTGGGGTAGGTTTGTGACCTTTCCAGTCGTATAGTGCTGAGCCTGTAAGCTAATTACACGGCCTTTGCCGCCGGTCGCGGTCATACAATCGAGTGATTGTGGCCGGCATCTCGCAGCTTGCTGTCATTGAATAGGCAATTTGAGTTGGAGGAATACTCCCAAATTGATCCTAAATGTAATTACCCCGGCCAACGAGCAGTAACGTCATACTCGAAAAGCGCCTTGTTGCAGTTCCGCTTCCGTATGACCATCGAATCAGTGTTTTCGTACCCAAGCATCAGCAGGGAGGCAGTCAGAATCGCTGGGGTATCAACCATGTTTCCGAAGAAGCTGGAATTGCCGACAATGTAATGAAGCTCTGCACCCGGCTCCAGTACGTTTGGTAGCGACGATAAATGCAGGTGCATGTCATAGAAGTACTTGAGCACATAGGTCGCCATGAGCTGAGCATTCTTGCCGTCGCTCTTTGCGATGCGTCCAACCGCATCAGTTAGAACCTCCGGGAGCACTTTGCCATTTGGTCCCCATTCATTTAGGCGACTTGTAGCGATCCCCCAAGTGCCGCCTATCGCCTTCCAATCCATCTCACCCGCTTCTCGGGCTTCTTCAAGAAACTTCATCCAATACATGTACGGACGAAGTTCTCTAATATAGCTGATGCGATTCGGATAGGGGGGGGAGGTGACGACAAGGTTAAAGCGCCGCCCCATTTCTGGAATAGCGCGGGCATCCACCGCAACAACCGCCCCCTGGCCGCGTAGCTGGGTAGCGCTAGAGGCAAGCACGGCATCGAGAATGACTAGATACAGGTCTGTCACATGCTCGACTTCGTGGTCTATCGTCTCCGACGAAAATGACATGGACACGTGATTGAAGGCGGCTGCAGAAGTCTCTATCACCAACCGACAGAAGGCCACCCACGCCAGCCCGTCCGCTCGATCTTTCTCCGGCTCGCCGAACACTTCGACAAGCCCTGTCCGAAGTGCCGCTAGAGCTTGGAGTGTATCGGCTGACCACCAGCGCTCGATGTTGAACAGGCGGGGGGTCCAATTGTCCTTCTTCATCAAGGCGGGAACCCGAGCGATAGCCTGTTGCGCACCGTCTTGCACTAAGGCCAAGTGATCAGACGAGTATGACCGACACTTTACATTGCCAAGCCAGATCAAGAACGGATTGATGTCGAATGAAAGCGCAGAGTTGCCATGCTCCGCCGCCGTAAGTGTCGTGGTCGCAGTCCCGGAGAACGGATCAAGAATCGCAATATTGGGGGGGAATCTGGCGATTATCTCCTTCACCAGCTTTACAGAGTAGGCCGGAGTAAGCCGGAGCCAGCCGTGGCGACCGAGCGACTTGTTATGCTTAAACGTGAGGTCCGAGCGTTGCTTAACGGAATGGCGCGTGACTTCAAGCATTCAATAAGGCTTCCAGCGCTTCTTGGACTTCCTTCTGGATTGCGGGGGAGTTGCGCTTGAAAAAGTCGGCAAGATCAAAGCCCAAGACCTCCTTGCAGAAGGCGAACAGGGATGCGGTCGATGCGTCGTCTGCACGACCGACCAAAATTCCACCTCGGCTGTTTTGATAGCGAAGGACCAAATCACCGTCAATCTGACCGGAGAAGATGGCAAACACGGGCATGTAGCCTTGTGCCCAAGCTACGGCGATGTTGTCGATATCGCCGTTCTGCCGTTTACTATCCTTGCTCTTGTACCCCTGACGAACCTCGAACACCGCGCCGTGGTCGGGGATCTTCGCACCAAGAATTCGGCAGTATTCGGCAACCCACTCGTTTACCCGTGCCTTCACCGCAGCGTTCGTAATGTCATCGAATTGGAGGCGACCATCAAGCGAGAGTGTTTTGTCTTTCCCTGCGCTCGTCTTGGTCTTGTAGGACCATGTGGCGCTGTTCCTGTCCGTGTAGCCCGTGGCATCAATGATGATTTCACGAAAAAGGTTCTCGCACCCCTTGCCGATTTGCCGGTACACCGAAGTCATACCGCCGGCGGCTTTGTGGGCTGCATACATCAGTTCAGAATTCAGGCCGCACCACGCATAGAACGGATCGGCCCCGTACAGGTCAAGAAACTGCGGAAGGGATACGCCTTCTTCTTTATTTCCCTGTCCAAACTTTGGTTTGTACCGCTTGCATACCTTCAGCGGGTCTAAAAACTTCTTCAACAACTCTTTCTCTGTCGCCACCGGCGATTCCTCTTCATTCTTGGTCTAAAAACCGCCTCAAAGGCGGCGTTTCCATTATCCCACAATCAGAAAGGCTGAATCCCTGGAATTGACCGCCCGTCTGTATTCAGGATAAAGAGGCCCATTGAATGCCACTTAATCCAAACAATTGGTTCGCTAAGGACTTGCCTAACTCAACTAAAAAAACGCCAACCTTGCCACCTCGCGCTCGCCGCCGTCGAAAAATCGCAAAGCCCATTGGTCGGTAGGGTCCAGAAAGCCGGCTTTGGGATCGGTTTTCTTTTGTTTGGCGGTCCAGCTGACATAGTCGCGAAAATAGTAATGATCGAACATACGCATGAACTCGCCCAAATACACGTCGGCGACCGCTGTGTCGCCGATGATGAAGAGCTGGTTCTCGTCGTTGTAACGGCAGGAATTGGTGCTGAAGTTGGCCGAGCCGGTGACGACCAAGGGCTTGTCGGAAAGCGGATCTACCAGCAGGATTTTGGTATGCACATGCACACCGGAATGATGTTTGGATTCGGCCAGCAGCCGGCCTTGCCATTGCTCCAAAATGGATTTTTCATCTATAGCGGCACTGGCCGCCAATTGGGTGTTGGGCGCGTCGTGCAAGGCTTGACCGACTACGCTGCGGGTGTTCAACAAGCCCAAGACGTGAGCAGGCGCTGCGGCCAGGGCCGCTTCCAGGTCGTCGTGCATGGCAAACGGCGCGGTAAAGCAAATCAGGCGTTTGCTTGCCGTTACCCATTCCGCGCATTCGTTGATGGCTTCGGTGGATTTGCGTGGGCTTAGTACCAGATGCGAACCCGTCGCGGTCGTGGTCGGCGGTTGGGTTAAACCCATCGCGACTTTCCGCGAGTCGGCGCCGGGCAAGCTGGGGTTTTTCCAGACGGTTTGATGCCACTCGAAATATTGTTTGGCGGCTGTGGCATCACTGATGACGTGGCCGACGTTGGATTGCCCGTAAATCGCGCTATCGGTGAAATTGGTCGAGCCGGTCCACACCGACAGCGGTTTGCCTTTGCCGTTGCTCAACACCATAAATTTGTTATGCGAGATATTCAAACCGGCACCGGTGCGGGCTTTGCAGACGCTTTTCAAACCGTATTTTTTGATCTGCGGCAGCGCGTCGAGTGAAGGGCCGTCGCCTTTGGCGTCCAGCAAGCCGTCGTACAAAATCTCCAGCCTGACCTTGCGTTGCTTCGCGCGTTTAAGTGCCTCGAAAAATGCGTCTTTGGCAAATTCGTATAAAAATAAATGTAAGCCTTGTTTGGCTTGGGCTGCGTCGATATAGGCAATCAGGGCCTCCTCCAGACCGCGCGACAGCCAGCGGCGCGCGTTCTGATCCACGATTTCACCTGCCGGCAAGTGCGGAAAGCGAGAGGCAAAAGCCTGGCTGGCGGCCGCGCTACGATTGAAATGCACCGCATGACCTTTGCTGCCGATGGCGGCGGGTTGTTCGCAATTGACTTGCAGCGCAACCGAATCGAAAGTATTTAATGCGCCCGGTTTGCCGGTCAGCGCATGGACGGTGTAGGTATAACTGCGCCCAGGCTTGGTGGTGTAGTCACCCCAATGGAATTTCTGGATCGGGTGATGACGGCTGCTGACGCTAGAGCCGTCGTCGCCGGGCAGGTCGAAGCGCTTTAAGCCGCGCAGCCAAGTGATTTCGCCGTTTTCATGGTCTTCGCGGCGGATGCCGAAACCGATTAAGCCGCTGCAATAGGCTTTCGGGCAGGTAAATGCCAACAAGACCACGTAGGTACCGGCGATCGCTCTGACTTGCAAGCCCTTGGGGCTGATATTAATTTCGCTACGCATGGCCGTCTCCGTTTAGATAGAGTGGATGACAAGTTTAGGTCTGTTAACCCTCGGTTGCGAGGCTGGCAAGCGTCAAGAAATCGCTGTAAAGCCCCCGCAGCTATTTAATATTCCGCACCAAAAAATCCTTTTGCCCGCAAGATTTCGCCGCACTTTTAACCACGTCGGCGCTGCAACTAGCGGTCGCGCCGCCCTTATCCAGACACACGAACATTTCCTTGAAAAACCGCCCGCCGCCGCTGCAGAATGGGGCGATGGCCTGTTCCTTCAGCCACGGGTTGGCCTCGGTAAAGGCGCTTTTCAAGCCGTCCGCCGTGGTTCGGAAAGGTTTTTGCGGCCGCTGGTAGGCCTCCGGGATGGCGACTTTGCTTTTCAGTGCTTGCGATAATTGAAAATAACCGGCTTGGGTTAATCCAGAGCAGGTGCCGTGCTTTTCCCATTCGTGTTCGAACAGAAATTCGGACGGATAAAGCTCAGGAAACGCTTGAGCTTGACTAGGTGCGTAGGCTTCCTTGGTGCAAAAGCTTGGATAGCCGACGTTGTATTGCGGCCATAGGCCATGCAGCACCAAACCCAATTTCTTGCCGCACTGTTCGCGGTCTTTGGGCTGTTCCTCGCAATAGGTGGGCGACCAGGATAAGGCCAGCACATAGCCATCAAACTTGCCGGGCTTGCCGTTGGCGGCCAGGGCGGTCGAGAACGCTGCCAAACATAGCAGTAACCAAGCTTTCATAAATTTCTCCAAGTCTTAGAGTTTAGGGCGAGGAATTCGCCGCCTACATTTTTTAGCTCAGTATCAGAGCATAAACTGCTGCCAAATCCGCTCCACTTCCTTGCGCAGTTCTTGAAATTCGTCGCCGTGCGCGGTGGCGCTGAGGCCTTGCAAAACCTGATGGTGGCCGTAATCGCGGTAGGCGCAATAAGCTTGTTTTAGCAAGGCGGCATCGGCTGGCGAGATAAAACCGTGCTGCTGTAAACCTTCCAACAGGCGGACGTTGTCGGTGTAAGTTGCCAGACTGGGCTGCTGCGCGGTTTCTGCGAGGACGCCGAACTGGACGATAAACTCAATGTCGGCGATGCCGCCCTGGCTTTGCTTTAGATCGAATATCGACGGGTCTTTGGGGGCCAGGTTGTCGCGCATTTTTTCACGCATCTCCCGCACCTGGGTTTTCAGTTCTTCGCGATCCCGCGGTAAGGCTAAAATCCGGCCGCGGATGGCTTTGTAGCTGTGTTTCAAACTTTCGTCGCCGGCCACGAAACGGCCGCGCACCAAGGCTTGATGTTCCCAGGTCCAGGCTTCGTTTTTTAAATACGCTTCGTAATGGTCAATATGCGTGACCAGCAAGCCGGAATCGCCGTTGGGCCGCAAGCGTAAGTCCGCTTCGTAGAGGATGCCGGACAGCATTTTGGTATCCAGAATGTGGCGGATTTTTTGGCCCAGACGTAAATAAAACTGGCCGGCATTGATCGGTTTTTCGCCGTTGGTTTGCGCGTCGCCGTCGGCGCAGGCATATAAAAATACCAAATCCAGATCCGAGCCGTAGCCCAGTTCGATGCCGCCGAATTTACCGAAGGCAATGATCGCAAAGTTTTGCGGATCGGGGCCGGTGCCGGGCGGGTGGCCGTGCTTGCTGACCAGCATTTGCCAGGCGCATTGCAACACCTGCTCCAGAATGGCTTCGGCGGTCCAGGTCAGGTAATCGCTGACGATCATGACCGGTATCACGCCCATGATGTCGGCTGCGGCTACCCGCAACACATTCAGATGCTTGAACTGGCGCAGCGCAATCATCAGTTGTTCGCTGTCCTGGGTATCGACGCGCGCCAGTTCGCGCTGCAAGTCCTCGCGCAAGGCCTGTTTTTGCAGCGGGTCGTACAGCGAACGGGTATCCAGCAGTTCGTCGAACAGAATCGGATACAGGGACAGATATTCGCAAATCCACGGACTGGCTGCGGCCAGCTTGATCAGCTGATTCAGCGCGTCCGGATTTTCGGCCAGCAAGGCTAGATAGACGTTGCGGCCGGCTACGGCTTCGAATAAATCCAGAATCCGCAGCAAGGTCGCATCGCTTTTTTCGCTGTTTGCCACTTGTTCTATCAGTTGCGGCATTAACCGGTCCAACACCCCGGCCCCCTTGCTGGTCATGCGTTTAATCGCGTGCGATTCTTTAAAATCGACGAGGGCTTTTTGGATGTTCAGCGGATCGGCAAAGCCATAGTCGGCCAGTGCTTCCAGCGCCAGTTCGTTGTCCGCGGGGCTGGCCCATATCAAGCGCGCGCTTTGCTGTTTATTGTCCTGTTCGCTGAGCGAAAACACTTGCTCGAAAATATCCTGCACCGACTCGCGGACCTGGTCCAGTTCGGCTTTGAACGCGCTCCAATCCTCAAAGTCCAGTGAATAGGCCAGAATTTGTTGTACCAGCGGGTTAGCGGGTAGGTCGTGGGTTTGTCTGTCCTGGTATTGCTGGATGTGGTTTTCCACGCGCCGTAAAAACCGGTAGGCAAATTTTAAGGTGGCCACATCCTCGACCATCATCAACCCCAGCTCTTCCAGAACGCTGAGGATGGTTTGGATTTCACGTTGCTGCAAGGCGACGTCCTGGCCGCCGCGAATCAACTGAAAGGCTTGGCCGATGAACTCTACCTCGCGGATGCCGCCGGGGCCGAGTTTGACATTGTCGGCGCGGTCGCGGCGTTTTAGCTCCTGGGCGATTTGGAATTTTAACGAGCGTAATTCCTCGAACGCGCCGTAATCCAGATAGCGGCGATAGACAAACGGTTTGATTAATGCGGCCAGGTGTTTGCCGGTATGGAAATCGCCGGCCACTTGCCGGGCCTTGATCATGGCATAGCGTTCCCATTCACGGGCTTGGGTCAGGTAGTAATGCTCCATGCCGTCGAAATTCATGATCAACGGGCCGCTGTCGCCAAACGGGCGCAAACGCACGTCGGTGCGGAACACAAAACCGTCCACGGTAATCTCGTCCAGCATTTTTACCAGCGAGCGGCAGATGCGGGTGAAGAATTCGCCGTAACTGATTTCCTTTTTCTCGGTGAGGACGCCGTCTTCGGCGTAAGCAAAAATCAGGTCGATGTCGGAGGAATAATTCAATTCCCAGGCCCCGAGTTTGCCCATCCCCAGCACCACGATGTTAAACGGCGTGCCGTCGGCCAGCGTGGGTGTGCCCCAGCGCGCGCAAGCCTGCCGATATAAAAAATCCAGCGCGGTTTGAATACAGACCTCGGCCAAGGCGGTTAAATCCGACAGCGTTTCGTCCAGATCGGACCAGCCGGCCAGATCGCGCCAGGCGATTCTGATCATCTCCCGGCGGCGGAATATACGTAATTGCCTGGCTAGGGCAGGTTCGCCGTCGGCGTTGCCGCTCTTTTGCAATGAGGCGGCATAATCGGCGCGGCGCAGCGGGGCGAATAGATCGGTGGATGTCACCAGCTCCGGAATTAGATCGGGATGGCGCAGCCAGCTTTCGCTGATAAATTGACTGCAAACACAGACTTTTAATACCGAAGCGCAAAATACCTCGTTGTCGAAAACCTGGCGTTGCTCTTGGCTAAGCTTTTCGTCGAGCTTGGTGCAAAAGTCGGAGGCCAAAGTCCGCAGTTCATCCGGCAACAGTACCGTGTGCTGGGACAGCGAATCGAAAAGTGACATAGGCGGGATCCTGTCGGAAGAACGGAAGCAGCATGATACCTAAACTGCAGACGCTACCCTAGATGGCGGCTGAAAAAATATCCACACAGGAATCGGGTAAACTTAAACCAGGCCAGGATGCGGCTGAGCGCCGCATCTTTCAGATTGATCGAACCGGAGCGCAACACATGAAAACGCTGTATCTATCCGCACTACTATTGATGTTGAGCGCTTGTAGCCAAAATAATCAGTATGCGTATTTGCAGGGTGGGCGCAGCCAAACCGGCCAGCCGGCCTTACATGCGGTGCGGGACAAGCGCTTGCATGAATTGATGGACCGGATGAACAGCCTGATGCAGGAGCGGTTTATGACCGAACAGCAACTAGACGTGGAGCGCCGTAAATATTCAAGGCAAATCGGCGAAGCAGCGCGGGATTTGGCGGCTACTGTCGAGATCATGATTGCCCGTATGCCCGGTTTGCAGTTAAACGCAGGCGAACAAACCACGTTTCTGGCCCTGGCCGGCAAGCTGCGCGAAGAGATGCGTCAATTGCAGCATCTGGCCGAGCAAAATCATATAGACGCCATTCCGGATAGTCTGCATGAAATCAACACCACCTGTACCTCTTGTCATGCGTTGTTTAGAAAGCTGGGGGGTTAGAAGATGAGCAAATTCCTACAACGATGTCTCATGTTGCTGTGCTGTTGGATGGTAAATCCCGCGCAAGCTGCCGACGAAGACATCAAGGCTTTGCTGAAGGCCTTAAGTCAGCAAGTCACTCAATTACAGAGTCAGGTTGAGCGTTCCAATGCCAGGATCGAACAGCTGGAGCAGGAGTTGCAGCATGTCCGCGCCGAGCAAGTTGCCGCCGGCAAGGCACCGGTCAGCAATACGGTGCAAGCGGTGGCGGCGTCACCGACAACGGTAGCGACGGGCGGCACCGGTTCCGCTTCAGTGAGCGATAAGGCCAAAGAGAAGCCGGCGGTGACGGTTGGCGATGTGAAAGGCACGTTTAAAATTCCCGGTACCGACACTTCGGTGGGTTTGGGCGGGTTCGTGAAAATGGACACCTTGTTTAACAGCGTCAGCGCTGGGCGTGACAGGCTGGGCGATCAGCAACTGGCGATGGCGCAAATTCCGGTGGGTGCGGCCGGTGAACGTGGGCAAATTACTTTTCACGGCAAAGAAAGCCGCTTGTGGTTCAAATCGTTTACCCCGACGACTGACTGGGGCGACATCAACACCTATATCGAGTTTGACTTTTACGGCGATCCGGCAACGTACACATACACGCCGCGTTTGCGCCACGCCTACGGCTCCATCGGTCATTTCCTGGCCGGACAAACCTGGACCACCTTTCTCAACGTATCCGCATTGCCGGATACGTTGGATGTGGGTGGCTCTGCTGGCGCTGTCGCGAGCCTGCGCGATCCCTTGGTGCGCTGGAGCGAGCCGTTTAATTGGCTGGATACGCCGATGGAGTGGCAAGTGGCATTGGAGGCGCCGCGCAGCCGTTTGTGGGTCGATAGTGCGCTGGAGCCTTCTTCCAGTAAAAGCACTAATCCCAATTTGGATGCGGGGTATTACACGACGCCCAACGCTGATCGTTATCCGGATTTGATGGCTAGGCTCAACCTGAATCCGGATTGGGGTAATGTGTCTTTGGCGGCGGTCGGCAGGCAGTTGCGCTATAGCAATGGCTCGACGGGTTATCGGCAAGCCGAGTGGGGCGGCGGGGTTAATTTGGCCGGACGGATAAGTACCTTCGGTTTAGATAATATGCGCTTTATGGCGCATTACGGCAAAGGCGACGGGCGCTATGTGTCCACCAATAACACCTTCGCCGACGCGGCGCTGGATCAACATGGCGCTATCGAGCTGGTCAATGCCTACGGCGGCATGTTGTCTTATCAGCATTGGTGGGATAAGCAATGGCGGTCTAATGTTACCTATGGTTTTGCGCAGGCGGATTACCCCAGTTACGCAAATACGGTGCTGAGCCGTCAGGTGCAATCCGTGCATGCCAATTTGCTGTGGAGCCCGGTCAGCCAGGCTATGTTTGGCGTGGAATACACTTATGCGACGCGCGAGTTGATCGATGGTCGGGATGGCGTGTTACAGCGGGTGCAGTTTTCAGCCAAATATAGTTTTTGAGCTTGGCTGCAACCCAGTTCAATGGGCCGGGCGGAAGGCGTTAGGCATTCCGCCAGCTGCTATTAGCGTTTGATTTTGAACACCCGGCCCTGATAACGGACGATGATCCCGTCCTCCACTATTTCCTTCAGTTCCAACTGGTCTTTGATCGTCTGGCCGGGTACGTATTTGACCATGTCTATCATCACGAAACGCTCCGCCGGTGTGGGTGAATAGCTAAATACATTAATCGGTAGGTCTGGCAACGACTGGCGCACTTCCGGCGGTAAGTCTTGTAAAGTGGGCAAGTCGTTTTGTGGACTTGCTAGCGCGACTGGCTCCGGTTTTTTCGCTACGGCTTGTTCACTGGGTTCTTCGATGCGTTGCGGAACAAGTTTAGATTGTCGTTCTATCTCGGCTGTCGGCTTGCTAGCCGGCGCTGCTGCGGTGGTTACCGTCGGTAAGGGCTTAACCGGCTGCGCTGGCGCAACGGCCGGTTTAACCCTCTCGACCGGCTCAACCGCTTGTTTTGTGTTAGCGGCGAGTTTCTCGGCTGCCGACGTCGGATTGCGAGGCGGCTCAGTTTTGGGCGTGGGGGCAAGCTTTGCCGGTTTCGGTGGACTATCGGCCTGCAATTGTGGATTTGCTTTCGCGATCAACGGCGCCGCTTCTTCGATATTGGCCAGGGGCTGCACTTTGTCTGCGGGTGCCTGCGGCGCGATGCCCAGAAAATAGACCAGAATCGCCAAATTCAACAGGACCAGCGCCACGATGATCTTAGTCAGGCCGTGTCGTTCCGGCGTTTGCTCGATAGCGATGCGGCTGGTCACCGAGTCGGGCTGCATGGCTTGGCGTTCTCGTTCGGATTTGCGCAATGCGTTCAAGATGTAAGACATATCAACAAGCCTAACGAGTGGTGATTGCCAAATGAGGCGCAGTAGAGGCGCCGCTTTGGTTATCCAGATGGATCAGGGTGCGGGCGCCGGCTATGCCGTCGGGCGTCAGATGTTGCCGGCGTTGGAAACTAGACAACTCGGCTTTCAGCGTTTCATCGAAAATTCGGGAAGCCATGTCGCCGGCAGGTTTGCCGGTGATTTTACTTAACCGTTCGCGCAGCCAGAGCACTGCTGCGGATTGCTGCGTGGGAGCGATTTCCGTGACCCCTGGATGCGGCGGCCGCCACAGCAACAAATAATTGCCGTCCCAGAGGGTTAAAAGCTCTGCTAGCGGGATGTTGATGGTGTCCTTCAAACGGATAATCGCCGAATCATGGTCAACGCCGGTCAACAATACATAGCGTTTGCCGCCACTCGGGTCGGAAAAAGCCAGAATCACCGGCCGGTTTAAGCTCAGGAGTTCTTGCCAATTTGCTTTGCTGAATAAGCAATTCAAACCCAGAGCGGCCACCGCGGTGCAATCCGCTGCGCGGCCTGCGGGGGCGGATAGATGCCAAGTCTTTAGCGACTCGGTCACGGCTTCGGCAAAGCTGAGGCCGGCCTGATCCAGCTGATCGGCAAAACTGACCGGCTTGGCGGCGGGGATGGGCGGCGCCGGCAGCACGGTCGGTTGGGTAACAACCGGTTTGGCCGGTTCAACAACGGGCATCGGCGGCGACCAAAACTGCGATCCCGCCCAAGCGCCGACTGCCAAAATCGCGGCGGTTGCGCCATACCAGCGGCGTTTGGCTGTTACCGACCCTAACACTTCCTGTGCAGCTCGGCGAATAATCGCCGGGTTGATTTCCCGCGCATTAGTGGCGTAAGCGCCCAACAAGGCCCGGTCACACAGAATGTTGATCAGGCGCGGCACGCCTTGCGAATAGTGGTAAATCTTGCGGATGGCCGCAGGATTGAACAGGCGATGTTTGCCTTTGCAGACCCGCAAGCGATGCCGGATATATGCACGGGTCTCGTCCAGCGACAACGGCAGCAAATGATAGCGGGCGGTGATACGTTGATTGAGCTGGCGCAAGTCTTGGCGGGCCAGCAACGCATTCAGTTCCGGCTGCCCAACCAAGATGATCTGTAACAGCTTGGCTTTGCTGGTTTCCAGATTGGTCAGCAGGCGAATTTGCTCCAATACGTCCAAGCTGAGGTTCTGCGCTTCGTCGATCAACAATACCGTGCGCCGGCCTTGCGCATAAGCGGCCAGCAGGTATTGATTGATGGCGTCGATCAGCTGTTTGGCCGCGAAACCGGCATGGCTGATGCCCAATTCGTCGCAGATTGTCGCCAGTAATTCCTGTGCCGTTAATTTAGGGTTCAAAATCAAGGCAATATCCACATTTTCGGGCAATTGCTGCAGCAAGCAATGGCACAACGTAGTCTTGCCGGTGCCCACTTCGCCCGTCAAAGCGACGAAGCCACCGCCCTGATTAATGCCGTACAGCAAATGCGCCAAACCTTCCTGATGCCGCTCGCTCATGAACATGAAATGCGGGTCAGGCGAGATCGAGAAAGGCAATTCGCTGAAATTGAAGTATTGCTGATACAAGGTGCTGGGGCTTTAAGGAAATGGTTGGACGATGCTAATTCAAACTGGGGGAAATTGCACTTAAAAGTCTGTATCGAGGCGAGCGGGGGGCTTTAGGTGTCGCTAACGCGACGGTTGTTTTAATGTCGGGTCTCGGCCCGACAGCCGAGTAACTTTTCTTTGTTTGGCCAAAGAAAAGTCACCAAAAGAAAAGCCACCCGGATGCCGCTTGTTTCCTGCGCTCCAGAGCTTTTGGCGGGGGTTGGCGAAAGGGGCTTCCTGCCCCTTCGCCAACGTGCGGCATCCCTGCCGCACCCCTTCGGGCTATTCCCACCAAAAGCCCCGGTGCTCGGCGCGGCATACGGGGAAACCCCGTCGCGAGCTTAAAGGGCTTTGACGTTTCTTTTGGATTTTGCTCGTAGGGCGAAATAATCAACACGCCTTGCGCCGCGTGTCGATTCATCCGGCGTATTCCGCTAACGCCTATGCGCCATAAGGCCTTGGAGGACTACTTGTGCAGCCAATAGTCACGCATTAGTTCATGTGACCAGACTGGTTGATGAACTTTCTGGCGTGGCAGGAACTCAGCCATGACGGGTTTGATGTCGAGCACTGGCGTGCCATTGATGGCATCCAATTCAGCGACGAAAAGCTTCGCTCCTTCCACACGAATCACACGGCAGATCGTGCTGCCGATGCGGTTTGGCCGATTCTTACCACGTTGCGCGAAGATGCCTACGGCTGGCCACGCGCTATTGTTCCGAGGGTGGCGCGCGCCCTTGACAATTTTTGATGGCTCGACTTCATGGAAAAGAAACAGTACTTCGACATGGGAAAAATCAGAAATCCCTTGCAATGCCTCAAAAGTAAATTCCGACGTCAGCGCAATACACGCTTCCTCTCCTCCCCAAAAATCATCTTCCGCATGAGGCCGAACGGCTTCGACAAATCCGATTGCTGTGACTTGTGAGTGCATTGAAACATTTTCCATTTTGATGCCCAACAAAGAATTAGATAGTTAACTGCACATCTAGCACGAATCCGATCTGGCTGCAATAAGCCTATGTTTTATAGAATGTATTTCCTTATGACTGTCTTCCAAGCCATCGAAAATGGCTAGCCGGGTTTCTCCTCGCGGTGAAAAATCAGTGGCGTAGCTGCGAATAGCGAAGCGTATTCGGAGGAACGAGGGGTATGCGAAACATCGTTTGGACCATTTGCGAGATAGCACACGCCCAGAGTGATTAAGGGATTGCCAACATGTGTTCGAACAGCTCGTAGGGCGCAATAACCAACGGGCATTGCGCCGTGTGTCGATTCATTCGGCGCATTACGCTAAAGCTAATGCGCCCTACGGTCTCTCGAAAGCCCACCGATAACCGGGATGGTTTTCTCCCCGTATGCCGCGCCGAGCACCGGAGCTTTTGAACGGTTCAGCCCGTTAGGGGCGCCGCAGGGATGCGGCGCGTTGCCGAAGGGGCAGGAAGCCCCTTTCGGCAACCCCGTTCAAAAGCGAGGAGCGCAGGACAAATCGGCAGGATAGCCGATTTGCATGCATTGCACCCGAAGGGCGAGGCACAGGGATGTGCCGAGTGAGCTAAGCGGCATCCGGGTGTCTTTTCTTTTGGATACTTTTCTTTGGACAAGCAAAGAAAGGTATCTCGGCTGTCGGGCCGAGACCCGACATTAAAATCAGCCGTCGCGTTAGCGACACCAAACACGAAAGCCTATTAAACGGGTGGGCATAAAAACCAACGGCTATTGCGCCATGTGATGTTCATTCGGCGCATTGCGCTGTCGCTAATGCGCCCTAAGGGCTGCGCGCCTTTACCTCTTAGCGTCCAGCGACCGAATGGAGGGAGGTTGATCGCTATGTTATAGGCTTGGTGACTTTGCATGAAGCCGAATTATGTGGCGCATAAAAGATGATGAAATTTCAAACACGAACTCGATTTCTTCCTCCACCACAGCGTCATCGTGTTTGATGTATGTGTTTTGGTATTTCGCGTAGTAGTCGATCAGCTTCGAGAACATATTCGAGAATTCTTTCGAACCTCCGGCCTCATTGACGAAACTACCGACATTGCCGAGCTGATTTTCGAGAGACTTATCGTTTTTAAAAACACATTTCAGCAATAGTTCCAAACTGAGTCGGAGATCATCAAGCAAGTTTCTGCTAAAGATTCCGTGTTTGTATTTTTGAATTGCCTGCAAGTACAACTCTAGTGCATTAGGGAAGCTGTCGAGCCAGTGGCGCGTTTCTTCGGTGAGTGTCTCGTTAAGCTTAGAAAATTCGTCTTTTGGTGCGAGGTGCGCGAATTGGGAGACTAGCTTTACCTTTAGTGATTTCAGCTCGTCGTATTGCTTGTTGGAGAAGATTCGGTGATCACACAACTCTCTAATAATTTTGAACTGAAGAGGGGGAGGGAAACACTTCAGATTTTCTAGCAGCGCCGTTCGCTTGTTTGGGGCCTCAAACGGATACGCCGCATGAGGAATATTGATGTTGTACTCGACAGCGTAAGCGTTAAAGGATTTCACAACTTCGTTTCCACTCAAGCCTCGGCTGGTATCGGCCAAGATATCAGCAGCGAAGCTCAGAAAAGGGAGAGGGATATGCGACACGAGATGTTTAGCCTCTAACAAGTAATTTGATGGTTAACTGTATATCTACCACATATCATATATTCTCCCGATAAATATATGTTTATTAATGCATATTTCCTTTTGTCTATCGTCCCTGTCTTGCAAATTACCCATCAGATGCTTCCGCAGGGATAAGCGGCAACTTACCCCCCCAACAACGGCGACTGCAACACTATCGCCGCCGCAATCAACACCGCCGCACTGAGAATAGCCCGCAACGTGCGGGTATTATTGCGTTTAAGTTGTTTGCGTAGCTCCAGCATGTCTTTTTGCTGCTGCTGAAGTTGCTGCTGCATGTGCGCGGCGCTTTGCAGGGCTTGGAATACCAGGCCGGGGACTTCCGGGATTTGCTCGGTGATTTCCGGGAATTTGGCAAACAGCTCCTTGATCTTTTTACCTGGACCGACGCGCTCCTTGAACCAGTTTTCCAGGAACGGTTTGGCGGTTTGCCATAAGTCCAGATCGGGATAAAGCTGGCGGCCCAGGCCTTCGATGTTCAGCAGGGTTTTCTGCAGTAAGACCAGTTGCGGCTGTACGACCATGTCGAAGCGGCGGGCGGTTTGGAACAGTCTTAGCAGTAACAAGCCGAAGGAAATGTCTTTCAGCGGTTTTTCAAAAATCGGTTCGCAGACGCTACGGATTGCCGCTTCGAATTCTTCGATTCGTGTCGTCGCCGGCACCCAGCCGGATTCGATGTGCATTTGCGCCACTTTCCGGTAGTCGTGGTTGAAGAAGGCCAGGAAATTTTCGGCCAGATAACGCTGATCGGAGCTGGACAGGCTACCGACGATGCCAAAATCCACCGCCAAGTATTTGTCCGGCAATTGCACGAAAATATTGCCCGGATGCATGTCAGCGTGGAAGAAATTATCCCGAAAGACTTGGGTGAAAAAGATTTCCACGCCACGCTCGGCCAGTTTTTTGAAATCGGCATTGCCTTTGCGCAGGGCGTCGATGTCGCCGACCGGAATGCCGTAGATGCGTTCCATCACCAAGACTTTGCGGCGGGTCAGCGGCCAGTGAATTTCCGGAATGTAGAGCATCTCGGAGTTCTTGAAATTGGCGCGGATGGCACTGGCGTTGGAGGCTTCCCGCACCAGATCCAGTTCATCGAGAATGGTTTTTTCGAACTCGGCAACGATTTCCATCGCCCGCAGGCGGCGGGCATCGCTCCAGAAGCGCTCCGCCAGTCGCGCCAGTTCGTAGAGCAAGCCGACGTCGGAATGAATTTTGTCTTCGATGTCCGGCCGCAAGACTTTAACGATGACTTTTTCGCCGGTGTGCAGCGTGGCGGTGTGTACTTGTGCGACCGAGGCCGAGGCCAGTGGTTGCGGATCGAACTCTGCGAAGGCCTCTTCTATCGATTGCCCCAGTTGTTGTTCGATGATTTTGCGGGCCGTGTCAGCGGAAAACGGCGGCACCTTATCTTGCAGTTTGACCAGTTCTTCGGCGATGTCTTCCGGCAGTAAATCCTTGCGGGTGGACAGGGTTTGGCCGAATTTGACGTAAATCGGCCCCAGGTCTTCCAGGGTTTTACGGATGCGGGCGCCGCGCGGTTCGCGGGAGTTGCTGGTCCAATAATTTGGCGATAAAAACGCGATATAACGGATGGGGCGAAATAAATGGGTTTTTAAAACAATTTCATCCAAGCCATGGAACATCATCACCCAGTTGATATGGATGAGGCGCATCAGAATTTTCGGGCGAATCACGGGGCAGGTCCTTGTTATTGAGGCGCGGATGTTGAGTGGAGCGAGTTTTCCAGGCGGTCGAGGCGGGCATCGAGGCGGTCGCAGTCGCTGCGGCAGGTGTCGATGTCGCGGAAAAATAACTCGGCTTCCGATTTGGCCGGCAGCTCGCGAGTTTCTTCTTGCAGGAATTCTTCCAGGTTCAAGCGAAAGGTGGTCAAGGTGTGCTGGGTCCAGTCGCGGCTGTCGCGGAACAACTGGCCCAAGCGTTGGGCAAAGGCGTCGCCGGTATAACGGGCGATTTTGCTTTCCAGGTTGATGTCCAGTTTTTCGAAGAGGCGTTGCAAGCGGCGGGCGACTTGGGTATCGCCGTCGATGCGGACTTCGCCTTTAAACAACGAGCGCATGGGTGTGGCGCTAAGGCCCATCAAGCCCAACGCCGACAACGAGCCGCTGAGTGTGGCGTCCACGCTGCCCGGATAGCTCTCCAGAATTTGTATGCTTTGCGCGGTAGGGCAAAGATACAGGCTGCTGTCGAAAGACGTCACATGCAGGGCGATGACTTTGCCGGTCATGGGCGTTAGATACTGTTCGATGTGATCGTCCAGCGCTAAATAACGATTCAGTGCGGTTTCCAGCGCGGAGATTAATAAGGACTTAACGCTGCTCGACATCACTCGCCTGTGCTTGCTGTTGTTGCAGAAACTCTTGCATGTCTTCGTTATTGACTCGTTGGTATAAATCGCTGACTGTCACGGTTAAGTCTATTGATTCCAGGGTGAGGCTGTCGCCGAGGAAGTAATGCGCGGACGACCAATTCGCCGAGCGTTTGAATACTTCCACTTCGACATGGTCTTGTTCGATCAACACGTACTCCTGCAAACTGGGCAAGGCTTTGTATGCATTGAGCTTGACGGTCTTGTCGATGCGGCGCGTGGCTTTGGAGAGTACTTCAACGATAATGGTCGGTTTTTCGGTGTAGTACTCGTCGCCGTTTTCATCGGCGCAAACCACCATCACATCGGGGTAAAAAAAATTCGCCGCAGCTTTGATTTTTAAATCGGATGAAAAGGTGGCGCAGGGACTGTTTTGCAGATGATTGGTTAGCCTCTGGACCGTGTTACTAATGATCAGGTTGTGGTTACGGCTGGCGCCCGCCATTGCGTAAACTTCGCCGTCGATCAATTCATGCTTGATGTCGCTGATCATCTCGCCGGCCAAGTATTCGGCTTCACTGATGTAATGCTGAGCTGGTTTTAGTGCCATTGGCAATTCTCCGCTTTCACGACCGGCGAACGGGAGCTTAAAATTTATAGCCCCGGTGTACGGCAACGATACCTTGCGTCATGTTGAAATACTCGCAACGCTCCAGGCCGGCGTTTTCCATCATTTGCTTGAGTTCGTCCTGCTTGGGATGCATGCGGATCGATTCGGCCAGATAACGGTAGCTGTCTTCGTCCTTCGCCACCACGGCGCCGATTTTTGGCAGTAGTTTGAAGGAGTAAAAGTCGTAGACTTTTTCGGTGATCGGGTCGATAGGGTGGGAAAATTCCAGGACGATGACGCGGCCACCGGGTTTTAACACGCGGTACATGGAGCGTAAGGCGGCGTCCTTGTCGGTGACGTTGCGCAAGCCAAAGCCGATGGTCACGCAATCAAAAGTGTTGTCGGCAAAAGGCAGGCATTCGGCGTTGACTTGGGCGTAGCGGATATTGCCGCTCAAACCATGGTCGATCAGCCGGTCGCGGCCGGTGCGCAGCATGGCGGCGTTGATGTCCGCCAGTATCACCTGGCCGGATTTGCCGACGCGCTTTTCGTAGAGTTTGGTCAAATCGCCGGTGCCGCCCGCCAGGTCCAGCACGCTGTCGCCTTCACGAACATTCGCCAGTTGCACGGCCACTCGTTTCCAGATGCGGTGGATACCCATCGACATGAGATCGTTCATGACGTCGTACTGGCTGGCGACCGAGTCGAACACGCCGCGCACCAGCGCCACTTTTTCCTGTTTAGGAACCTGTTTGAAACCAAAATGGGTGGTATTGTCGTTTGTCATGATGTCGTTTAATTATGGATGGGCGAGCGGCGGCTGAGGCCGGCGGCTTTCAGGGTTTCAAGATACTGTGACCAAAGCAACGGGAACTCCGAACCCAATTTATACAGCAAATCCCAGCTGTAAATGCCAGTGTCGTGGCCGTCGCTGAACACCAGTTTGATGGCGTAATTGCCCACCGGCTGGATGTCGGTAATCGTCACGTCTTCCTTGCCGATTTGCAGGGTTTCCTGGCCGGGGCCATGGCCAACCGCTTCCGCCGACTGGGTGAACACCCGCAGGTATTCGCTGGGCAGCTCGTAAATGCTCTCGTCGTCGAAATGAATTTCCAGGATCGCCGAAACCTTGTGCAGCTTGATTTCGGTCGGCACACGCTGAGCGGGGGTGATTTTGACGCGCATAATTACAAAATGTAGCGGCTAAGGTCTTCATCATCGGCCAGTTCCATCAGGTGCGAGTCCACGTAAGCGGCATCGATGGTAATGGATTTTTCGGCCAGGTCCGGCGCATTGAAGGAAATTTCCTCCAGCAGTTTTTCCAGAATCGTATGTAATCTGCGCGCGCCAATGTTTTCGGTTTTTTCGTTGACTTGCCAGCCCAGTTCAGCAATGCGCTGAATGCCGTCGGCGGTAAATTGTACGTCTACGCCTTCGGTTTTCAAGAGTGCCTGATATTGCTCGGTCAGCGAGGCGTCGGGCTCGGTCAAAATCCGCACGAAATCGTCCGCGCTCAAGGCGTTCAGCTCGACCCTGATTGGAAAGCGGCCTTGCAATTCCGGAATCAAGTCCGACGGCTTGGTCAAATGAAACGCGCCGGAGGCGATAAACAGAATATGATCGGTCTTGATCATGCCGTATTTGGTGGTGACGGTGCTGCCTTCCACTAACGGCAATAAATCGCGCTGCACGCCTTCGCGGGACACTTCGCCGCCGCCCATTTCCGCGCGTTTGCAGATCTTGTCGATTTCGTCGAGAAACACGATGCCATGTTGCTCAACCGCTTCCAGCGCGGCTTGCTTGATTTCTTCTTCGTTGACCAGTTTGCCGGCTTCTTCTTCCTGCAACTGTTTCAAGGCATCTTTAATTTTTAATTTGCGGGTTTTGGTGCGGCCACTGCCCAGATTTTGGAACATGCCTTGCAACTGGCTGGTCATTTCTTCCATGCCCGGCGGCGCCATGATTTCCACACCCATTGCCGGCGCGGCAACGTCTACTTGAATTTCCTTATCGTTCAAATCGCCTTCGCGCAGTTTTTTGCGCATTTTCTGCCGGGTGGATTCCTCGGATTCCGAGAGCATGCCGCCTTCGGCGCGCGGCAATAGAATATCCAGCACTTTTTCTTCGGCGGCATCGGCGGCGCGGTTTTGCACACGTTCCATCGCCGAAATGCGGGTGGTTTTCACGGCGCTATCGATCAAGTCCCGAATAATCGATTCCACGTCGCGGCCGACATAACCCACTTCGGTAAATTTGGTGGCTTCAATTTTGATGAAAGGCGCGTTGGCCAAGCGAGCCAGACGGCGGGCGATTTCGGTTTTACCGACGCCGGTGGGGCCTATCATTAGAATATTTTTCGGGGTGATTTCATCGCGCAGCTCGGCGGTAACCTGGCTGCGGCGCCAGCGGTTACGCAGGGCTATTGCGACGGAGCGTTTGGCGGCGGCTTGGCCGACGATGTGTTTGTCCAGTTCGCTGACGATTTCTCTCGGGGTCATTTGACTCATGGTTTTACTCTTGTGCCGGTTGGGGTTCGGCGTCTAATTCTTCGATGCGCAGATTGTGGTTGGTGTAAATGCAAATATCGGCGGCAATGCCTAGCGATTTCTCGACGATTTCGCGGGCGCTGAGTTCGGTATTTTCCAGTAAGGCGCGCGCAGCGCTTTGCGCAAACGCGCCGCCGGAGCCGATGGCGATAAAGTCGTATTCCGGTTCGATGACGTCGCCGGTGCCGGAAATCACCAGCGAGGTTTTACTGTCGGCAATGATCAATAACGCTTCCAGCTTGCGCAGGGCGCGGTCGGTGCGCCAGTCTTTGGCCATTTCCACGGCGGCACGGGTCAGATTGCCGCGATGTTTTTCCAGCTTGCCTTCGAAATGTTCGAATAAGGTAAACGCATCGGCCGTCGCGCCGGCGAAACCGGCAATTACTTTGTCGTGGTACAGGCGTCTGACTTTACGGGCATTGCCCTTCATCACGGTGTTGCCCAGGGTGACTTGGCCATCGCCGCCGATCACGACTTTATCGCCGCGTCTGACGGAAAGAATGGTGGTGCCTCTGAAGTTCGTCATGTCTGTGAATGAGAAAGGGAAAGGCGGCGATTTTACATGTTCTCGACGGCGATGGGGTAGAAGTTTAAAACCGCAAGTCGGGTGGGTAAAAGGCGCAAAGATTGAACAAAGCAAGAAAACTGATTAAAGTTCAAAGTGCTGGTATTTTAAAGGATGCGCCGCATTGACCGGCGTTTCCAACATTACAATAACAACAAGAGGGTAGCTAGTCATGAAATTGTCAAATCGCTGGAGAGGTGCGTGCTTGCTGGGTGCTATGGTGTTTTCAACGGCGGCCCTGGCTTTATCGCCGGAAGAAGAAGAGCGCTTGAAAGAGTGTAAAAGGCCCAAATTCCGGGATTTTGTGCCTGAACAAAAAGCCGAGGTCGATGCGGGTACGGAAATCTCTTTTCATATCTCCCACAATGCCGATCCATTGACCGTGACCGCCGAAGCGCGTGGCGAAAAAATGAAAGTCAATGTAGTGGATAAAAAGAACTTTTACTTTGTGACCGCGAAATTGCCGCCATTGACGCCGGGATTTGCCCGTGTGCATGTCACCGCTAAATCCGCAGAAAGCAAATTGGAGAGCGGCTGTTTGGGTCAGGATGGCTGGTTGATTAAAATTAAAGGTGAGGCAACCGCTAAACCGGCGGAACAGCCGGCGGCGGCTCAGTAGCGAATTTTATCTGTTTTGATCCGCCACATTTGGAAGGGGCGATTGGCCGAGTCGAGCGAGAGTTGCTGCATGACGATCCGGCGTTGCAGGGCGGGTTTGTCGATTTCGGTGTAAATAAAACCGTCGTCGAACCCGGCTTTAGCGGCGTCGAAACGGTCGCAAGCAAAGTAAACGGCTTGCAGTCTTGCCCAATAGATGGCGCCCAAGCACATCGGGCAAGGCTCGCAACTCGTGTAGAGCGTGCAACCGCTTAATTGAAAATCGCCTAGTTTTTGACAAGCCAGCCGAATGGCGACGATTTCGGCGTGAGCGGTCGGGTCCAGATCCGGCGTCACCCGATTCCCGCTGGCGGCAATAATTTCGCCGTCTCTAACGACAATCGCGCCGAACGGCCCGCCACCTTGGTCGATGTTATCGCAGGCTAGTGCGATGGCTTGGTTTAGAAAGCCTTCGTGCATTACAAATCCAGCGGATTATCAGGATTAATACCGTCCATGAACGGCAATCGGCGGTCTTCGTTGGTGATCTGATAAACCTTCCCCAGCCAGTTATTAAACACGGCTTTAGCGGAATCCCGCCAGGTGATGTCCAAGTGCTCGATGATTTGTTGCTCTGGCATGGCTTGCAGTGGGCAGTTACCAAGCTTGGCTTCTTTCACGTGTTCTGTGTACTCGGCCAGTAGCTGTTGCACTTCGTTATCGAAATAATGCTCGGGGTAGGGTGGGTAGTCGTCGCGCTCGCCGTTGTAATAACGCAGTACTTCGCGCTTGTATTCTTTGAGCAGGCTAATATCGTCGTACTCCGGATGACCCTGGAAGAAGACGACGCGAAATCCGTCCGGACTAACGGCCAGATGCACACCGGCGGATTCGCTGGCCACCAGGACTTTCAGTCCGTGTGTTTCCATGTCGCGCTGAAACACTTCGTTAAAACGCGAATGCGGCACATCGAAGCGGGTGTTGATTTCCGCCACCAGGGGATGTTGCCTATCGACCACTTTATGGGAAAACACGCCCCAACGCTTGGCCGGCAGGCGCGTGCGCTCCACACCGTAACAATGCTGAATAAAGGCATGGGTGGCCAGGCACGAACACAGTACCGAGGTGACGTTTTGCGTGGCCCATTCGAACACTTCGGTTAACGGCCGCCAAAAATCTTCCTCCTGCAAATGGTCGTGGGTGACATTGGCACCGCTGATAATCAAGGCATCCAGGCCGTCTTGCTTGATTTGCTCGAAGGATTCGTAATATTGCTGAATATGCGCCAGGGCTTGCGGACTTCTTTCCAGGCCCTCAATCGTAAACGGATGCACATGAAACTGGGCGATTTGATTGCAGGCGCCGACCAAGCGGAAAAACTGGCGCTCCGTGGCTTCCAGTGCCGCGTCCGGCATGATATTCAACAAACCGATGTGCAGTTCTCGAATCGATTGGTGACTGGCGCGATCCGGGCTGAGAATTTCTTCGCCTTCTCCGAGCAGGCGCTGAAAAGTGGGTAAAGCGGTATGGGCAACTAGCGGCATTACAAGAACGGTCTCAAGATTGTTGCCGGGCAATCGCCTCGGCAATCAGACGGATAAAGTCGTCTTCATTATTAACTTTGGCGGTTTCGTCGGCACTGATGGTGTAGCCGTACTGGGCGGCAATCGCTTCGTAGCGCGGTACCCTGGCTTTGAACAACTCCGGAAATACCCAGCTGACGAATTCGTCCGGTGGAATCTGATCGGTAGAACTGTAACCGCGCTCACTCATGAATTGGTCCAGTTTTTCATCGACGAATTCAGGGCGGTAGTACAGGGGTTTGGGATCTTTTTTGGCGCGGTCGATGATGGTCTGTTCCAAAGCCGGCGGAATTTTGATGTAGACGATCAATGTGTGTTTGGCCAGATTTTCCAGGACTTCCGGACAATCCAGTTCGCAAACGCTACCACCGGCGTCGTTGATGAAATGTTTGTAGCCGTAGATGTCTTCGGCCTTATGGATAAAGTCCGGCACGTCGTTCATCGCCGCGATTTCGGCTTGATGATGCAGCGCCTGGCGGCGTTTGAATTCGGCTTGCGACAAGCCTCCCTTGGCCGGATCGCCGATTTTGCCGAGAAAGCTGGACACCGGTGCCAGGTTTTCCACGGTGATATTGCTGCAGATGTAGATCGAGTCGGATTTCAGCAAATCGCGCAAAAACGGTACGCCCATGGCTTGCTGCTTGATGTTGTCCAGAATCGGCTCTTCCAGGTATTTGGTACCGATGCGGTAGTCGCCGGAATAATGAAACCATTTATCCCTGGGTAACTTGGCGGAGAGGGTGGTTTTGCCGGCGCCGGACATGGCCAGCAGGGTGATACTCTTGGATTCCCAGTCCAGAAATTGTTGCGGGGTCATTCTCATAAATTATCTCAATCCAACAAATCGCTAATGTCCAAATCTTCCGCATCCGGGCGGGCGTGTCTATCGGGGTCTGTGTAGCCCAGGTCGTCGGCTTCCAACTCGTCGAACGGCGCGCTCCAGTCTTCCGGGTCTTCAATGTAATCGATAGTGGAGCCGTACCAGGATTCGTTGTCGTATTCGCCCAGATCGCCGTTGGCGAACTGAACTTCCACCGATTCGTCGTTACCTTCAATCGCTACCACCTTGAAGGTAAGATTACTTTCCAGGTCTTTATACCAGCGGCCAATGACCGGATCTGTAATAGTTGCCATAGTTGCATCCTCGCTATGTTGATGACTTATCAATGATAGCGAGTTTATAGAAGCTGTGCGAGTGCATGCGGCAAAACTGTCGGGATTTTCGATTAGAATGGCAAATTTACACAGTCAGCGGCGGGAGCCATGAGCGAAGAAAGATTCATCGAATTGGAGATCAAACAAGCGTATCAGGAAGATTTGATTCAGGCGTTGAACCAAGTGGTGGCGGACCAGCAAAAGCAAATCGGCAAACTGGAAGAAACCTGTAAGTTGCTGCACGACAAGATCAAAAGCCTGGCGCTGGATGAGCGACAAGCGGGGGCGGTCGATGAGCGTCCGCCCCATTACTGACTTATAAATTACGACTTGCGATGGCTGACGCGGCGAAGCTGCTTCGTTGGGTTGGATGCTGTTGTCAAGCTGGTTCGAGGTTGCGGCGAGGCGCTGCAATCCATATGTTTGGCGCGCAAGCGCCGACAAAAATCCTGACTGTCGTCTTGCTGTAAGCCGGTCCATTGCGCCCGCCAAGATGTGGCGTTTTTGACTTTGGTTTTGACGATGCCGGCCCGCCCGGTTTTAGCTAACGGGCCGAGAGCATTACGCGCACGCTGCAGATTCACATCGGCGTCGATTTTTCTGGGGAAACTTCCCATGCTGACGGTCCAAACATTGCCGCGGCTTTGCGGTTTGGCTTGCGCCAATTGCGTGAGCTTTTCGCGGCGGCTGTTGTATGGCGCATTAATGCGAATCGGCTCATAACGGCTACTGCCGGAGTCGGCACCCATTTGTTCCGCACTGCCGGCACAACGGTTGGACGACAATTGAAACGGTGGCGGCAGGGCGCTGTAATCCTTCAATTGCGAAATATGCTCGCCGAACAGGCCTTTTTCGCTATTGGCAAAGCCCATGTCCAATAAATTACCCATTTGTTCGAAGCGTTCGCCACTACTGTGCGCGCCCAGTAACACGCCTATCAAGCGGTGGCCGTTGCGTTTGGCCGAGGCGATCAGGTTGTAGCCGGAGCCGCAGGTAAAACCGGTTTTCAGGCCGTCGGCATCCGGATAGCTTTTCAGGATGCGGTTGGTATTGGGCATTACCCGGCCTTTGTAGTTAAATTCCGTCGCCGAAAAATAATGATAGTGTTGCGGAAAATCGCGAATCAAAGCAGCAGATAACAAGGCCAGGTCGCGGGCGCTGCTGATTTGCCCGTCGTCCGGCAAGCCGCTGGCGTTTTCGAACGAGCTGTTGTACATGCCCAGCGTGCGCGCTTGCTGGGTCATCATCGCCGCAAAATTGCTTTCCGTACCGCCCAGCTTTTCCGCCAGCACGACCGCCGCGTCGTTGGCGGACCGGGTGGTGACCGCCATGATGGCTTGTTCCACCGTCAAACTTTGGCCGGTGCGCAAACCTAGTTTGGAAGGCGGTTGCGAGGCGGCGTGTTTTGATGCGAACACGGTGTCGGTCAGTCGCAGGCGACCATTTTCCAATGCCGACAGCGTTAAGTAGATAGTCATGACTTTGGTCAATGACGCGGGATACCAGCGTTGCGTGGACTCGGTTTCGTGAACCACGCGGCCGGTGTCGGCGTCGATCACAATCGCCGCATATCTGGCGGACGCAGGAGCGCTTTGCAGCATTAGGCAAGCTAGAGAAAGTAACGCTAAACGGGTTTTGGGTAGGGTGCTCAAGTTATTACTTTGCTCCAGATATGTGGCCTAAACATTTGACTATATTATTTAATCAGAATTATCGATTTCGAAAAAGACCCAATTAATGCGGGGATGGTCGGTTTTGATCTGTTTTTCCATTCCGTTAATTAATTCAACAGCTTCCCCCACGCTTAAATCCGCCGGCAATTCGGCTTTAATGGCCAGCATCACTTGGCTGCCGTGGCTAATAGCCCAAATATTCAGTACGCGGTTGACGCAGCCTTGCTTTTCCAGATAGCCGCGAACGGCATCGCGAATCCCCGCATCGGCCTCACCGAGCAGCAAAGAATGCACTTCCCGGCCAACTAAAACCGCTACGACGACCAATAAGGCACCAATCAACATCGAGCCCACTGCGTCGTACATTGAATTACCGGTAAGCATAGTCAAGCCCAGCATCGCCGCGGCTATCACCAGACCAAGCAGCGCCGCCAAGTCCTCGCCGATCACCACCATCAATTCGCTGGATTGCGTTTCTTTAAACCATTGCCACATGCCTCGTTCGCCGCGTTCGCTTGCCATGGCCCCCAAGGCCGCGCGCAACGAAAAACCTTCCAAAACCACGGCGATAGCCAGTATCGCCAAAGCCATACCGGCGTTTTCCACGGTGTGCGCTTCGTGAAAACGCAACCAACCTTCGTGGATCGAGAACAAGCCGCCAACCGAGAATAGCGTAATCGCTACCATCATCGACCAGATATATGCTTCCCGGCCATAGCCCATCGGGTGGTGTTGGGTTGCCGCCCGCGCGGAGCGTTTCATGCCGATAAACAGCAAGACCTGATTGCCGCAATCGGCAAAGGAATGAATGGCTTCCGCCAGCAGCGAGCCGGAACCGGTCCAGATTGCAGCGCCGGTTTTGATCAAAGCGATACCCAGATTAGCGGCGAACGCATAAATGATGGCTGAGGCGGAATTACTGTGAGACATGAGCTATGGGCCAAAAAAATTAAGAATTAGGCGGCGATTGTTTGCAGCAGACAGCACCGAAACAAATCAAGTAATTATGCAGATTTTAGATGAGTCGAGCGGATTTTCTGCAAATACTTAGGCGTTGACAGACAAGTTGAGCGATTGGCTGTCAACTAGGCAATAACGAGCTTATCGATTCTGTAAGGCGGGCGGTAGGGGCGAGTTTTTTGCCGATTGCTGGTGCCGAGGACGCAGTTGCCGGCCGCGGCGTTTTTGCAGCCAGCGTATGACGCCGGTGATGAACAGCAGCGGGCAGAGCAAGCCGGCAACCAACACCAGCAATTGCCCGGTCAAGCCAAACGCCTCTCCGGTATGTAGCGGATGCAGCCAGTTGATGATTGTGTCGGAGCCGCCAAATTCGTCCGGATTGCTGACCGCCAACACCTGGCCGGAATATTGATCGACCCAGACATTGGTTTTGGGAAAGCGCTGACTGGGCTCGCCAGCCTGGCGTAAATTGATGCGATAGCTGCCGTTGGCGTCGTGCGGTGTCTCTATCCAACACAGGCGCGCCTGCGGAAACCGGGCTTGGCCGACCGCGACGGCTTGATCCAGGCTGATGCGCGCTGGGTTGTTTTCGCTGATGGCGGATTTTGGCGCGGGCGATGCCTGCAAAGGCGAGAAATAACCCAGTATCGGGTTAACGTATTGCGGAATCTCCAAGGCTACCCCGGTTATCGCCAATACCAGCATCACTATCAGGCTGTAGACGCCCGCCAGTTTATGTAAATCGTAATTTAGGCGTTCGCGGCTGGCATGGCGCTTTAGGCTCAAAGCGCTCTTTAATTTGTGTAGTGGAGGCCACCACAGATAGACGCCGCTGATCAAGGACATCAGCAACAAGCCGCCGACGATGGCCATCAAAATTTTGCCGGGATTATCCAGTAGCAGCTTGTAATGCAAATCGTAAAGCCAGGTCATCGCAAATTCGCCCCAGAAACGATTGGCGAGGACCGTACCGGTATAAGGATCGACCGACAGCATCAGCGGCGCAAAGCCGTGATGCTCGGTTTCTTGCGGTTTATAGTAGCGGGCGGTGATGGCGCGCCGCGGATCGTCGGGAATTTCCAGCCGCCAGCCGCGTTGCCGCGTAGGCTCCGCGCGACGTAGGGCTTGAAAAATATCCTCGTAGCTTTGCCGCTGGGCGCTGGATTCGGAAATGATCAACTGTGGATTCAGCCACTCGTCCAGATCGATATAAAACACCAAAAGGCTGCCGGTCAGGCCGACCAGGGCGATGATCAAGCCCAACGACAGCCCGAGGTATAAATGTACGGCCAGCCAGAATTGGCGTCTAGCCTGTTTCTTGTTGGCCGTCGATTTCATGGCGATACGAGCTTAGTAGTCGAACTTGACGTTGACGGCGCCGTAGAAGGCAATGCCGTCGCCGGGCGAGAAGAACGGTTGGGCGGTGGCACCGAATGATTCGGAATACCAAACATATTCCCGGCGAACGTCGGTCAGGTTTTTAGCTTGAAATTGCAATTCCACTTCCTTGGTCACCTGGTAGCCTAAATCCAGGTTGAGTAGGGCGTATTCGCCGTATTGGCCGCGTTGGTTGGCTTGATCGACAAAGTAGTCGCCTTGGCCGCTGGTCCACAGCGAAGAGCGCAGTTGCGGCAGGATTTGGTAGTCGATACCGGCCGAAAACAAATAATTCGGGGTATTGACGACCTGATTGCCGGCGACGTATTCCATCGTGCCAGCCGAAACCGCCGGTGGATTGGTGACTTTAGCTTCCTGCAACGAGTAGGCGGCCCAAACCCCGACTTTATCGGTTGGATAAACCTTGACTTCAATGTCCACGCCCTGACGCAGTGTGGGGCCTATTTGGCTCGACTCCACGCTGGCCAGATCGCGGCTAATTTCGTTGCTGGCATTTTGCGACCAGTAGGCGACCCGGCCCTCGGCCCACTCGACCGGTTTCAGCTTGACACCCACTTCCCAGCCATCGTTCAACGACGGGCCGATATTCGCTTGGTTACGGCCGATGAAGGTGGCTTGGCCCAGGCCGACCTGGAAGGTGCGGCCCCAGTTGCCGTAAAGGCTGTAGCCCTCTATCGGCGTAATCACCGCGCCTATTTTGGGTTGCGAAATCGTGCCGTAGTCGTTAAGGGGGTAGGAGCCGAACGCTGAGCCGGGGCGATAGCTGAAGAAGCTGCCGTCGACGATGTCGGCGCGGTAACCTGGCGTCAGTTTCAACCATTTGAAAGGCTTGATGATCGCCTGGATGTAGCCGCCGTAGTTCAAGAAATCCCACTTTTCGTCGTTACGCAAACCGCTGCTACGGCGAACCCTGCTATCGGTTAGATAACGCAGATATTTGTTTTCCTGTTGTTGGAAGTCGAAGCCGGTTTCCAGCGAAAAGTCGTCCAACCAACTAACCACCGGATGGTAGGTCAGCGAGGTCATCGCGCCGTACTGAATTTCGTCGCGGTCGCGTTCTTGCTGTGCTGCGCCAGGGCCATAGGTGACATAACGCTGGTCGTCGAACAATGTGCCGTAGACCTTGGACGACCAGAATAAGGTCGGGCTGAGGTTGACGTCCAAGTGGGTGCTGACCTGGCCAACCGTGCGTTTGCCGCCGTCAGTGGCGTTTCGGGTGAAGGTTTGGGTTTGATTGAGTAACTGTTCCTGGTAAGTCATATAGCCGGGTTCTTGGGCGCCGGCTTCGCTCCAGCGGGCGATCAAACCTATTTTGTATTTTTGGTTGTCCGGCGTATAGAACCATTTGCCGGAAAAGCTGTTTTTGTCGGTGTCGCTATGGTCGCGGTAGCCGTCGCTGGCGCGGTAGGAAATTTGATAGTTCTGCGAGAAACCGTCTTTTTCATAGCCCAGACCGGATTGGATGTCGTGGGTATTGAAACTGCCAAAACTGGCCCGGGCCTTAGCGTAGTTGCCGCCGGTGGTGGTGTTCATGCTGATGTTGCCGGCGAAGGAGTGCAGGCCGTAGCGGGCATCGTTGGTGCCGCGCACCACTTCGATGGACTCGATGTCCAGCGGAAACAGCGAGTCGATAAAATAGGTGTCGCCGCTGTTGGTGTTGCTCGGTACGCCGTCGATCAGCAATTTCACCGCGTTGACCCGGCCTTCGCCATTGAAACCGCGAAACGACATTTTGCCGGTGGTGATGCCTTGGCCGAATTGGGTCACTTGAACGCCGGGCATGCGGTGGAACAAATCGTAGGCCGTTAATACGTTTTGGTCGGCGATCTTATCGGCGTACATGATGTCCACTGACGTGGCAATGTCCTTGCTGGTTAATTTCATGCTCTCGGTTTGATCACTCACTGTGACCGCACCCAGCTCGAAAGTCGAATCGTCCTTAACGGCTTGTGGTTTTGGCGCGGGGACTTTTTTAACCGCAATGACGCCTTCGCCTACTTGCTCGTACTGTAAGCCATTCTGACTTAACACTTTTTCTAGCGCCTGTTGTACAGTGTATTTGCCCTTCAGCGGCTGGGCTTGCAAGCCTTGCACCATCGAGTCGGCATAGATCAATTTGGTATTGGTGGACTTTGCCAAGTTCTCCAGCGTCGCTGCCAGCGGCTGAGCGGGAAGGTCTATGCTTGCGCTGGTGCTGCCTGCCGCGCTTGCGTCGATTGAAGCGGCTAGGGCCAACGCCAGCAGGGGCGCCTGTCGGCGCGGTTTTTTCGCGGGTGTGGTGTTAAGTTTGCAATCCATGATCGTCTCCTGTTAGTCGTGGGTGGCAATATTTTTTGACTCGCCATACCCCATTAACGAAGCAGACAGGTCAAACTGGACAGGTTTGGGGAATATTTTTTTAACCCAAACACGAACACCTGTTTGTTAGCGGCTGTAAAGCACGACGGTTTGTTTTTGGCGCTGCACGCGGATAGGCAGGATTTTTTCCAGGGCCTGCAGAAACGGCTTGAGATCGGCGCTATTGAAACTGCCGCTCAGGGTTTGCTTGGCCAAGGCAGGATCGGCAAACGCAAAACGCACGGCGTGATAACGCTCCAATTCCGCGACGACTTCCGTCAGCGGCGTGTGGTCGAACAACAGTTGGCCGTTGATCCACGCCGCCACTTGCTTGGTATTGGTTTTTTCGGGTTTTTGCCAGTGGCCGCCGGCGTCTATTTTGCGGCTGAAGCCGGCGGGTAAATTTTCGCCAAACCAGCTGCGGCCGGCATGTAGGGCAACTTCGCCTTCCAAGACCGATACGGCGGTGCCGTGATTATCATGTCGCACGTTAAACACGGTGCCGATGTCTTTAATTTGTAGATTGCCGGTATGAACGGTAAACGGGTGCCAGGCCTGATGGGCGACGTTGAACATGGCTTCGCCTTGCTGCAACTCAATCTCGCGGCGCCACCAGGACAGACGTACGCGCAGTTGTGTATCGGTATTCAATTGCAGTTGGGAACCGTCGGCCAGTTGCACGGTTTGCCGTTCGCCTATGCCTGTTTGGTAAACTCTGCTAGGTGCCTTGAGGTCCAGCCATGCGCCGGTCAACACGGTAGCAAGCAGCAGGCTAACGGTTAACATTTTGCCGTTTCGCCAGACGCGGGGCCTTGCGGAGCGCGCGGTATTCAAGCCGGCGACCTCAGCGGTTTTTAGCTCGTCCAGATTGCCCCAAAGGCTGGCGATGTCGTCGTAAGCGGTCTGATGCGCTGGATTTTGCAGAAGCCATTGCGCGAATGCTTGACGCCGCTGCTCATCACAGTATTCAGACTGTAACTCCACGAACCACGTCGCAGCTTGCTGAAGAATTTTTTGCGATTGCGAAAGCTTGGGCGCCGTCATCGATTGGCCGGTTTAGTGCTGCGTGCCGATTAGCATGTGATGGCAGTGCAACATGGCCTTGACCAACTGGCGTTGCACGGTTTTCTCGGAAATACCCAGTTTTCCGGCGATTTGGGCATAAGTGAGTTCGTCGATCTTGCGCAGCAGCAAAATATGCCGGCATTGCCGCGGCAGGCTGGCGATAGCCTGCAACAGGCGTTCGCATTGTTGGCTAAGAATGGCAAAGTCTTCCGGTTGCATAAGCGGGCAAGTCAGCTCGTCGTTCAATTCTTGGGTTTTTGCACCGCTGCGCTGATGGTGGCGAATAAAGTCTATCGACAGGCGTTCGGCGGTACGAAACAGATAACCGGGCAGATTGTCGGTGTGTGTCAGACTGTCCTTGCCCAGCAAACGCAAATAAGTTTCCTGACTCAGATCTTGTGCGGCATCGGGGCACTTTACCTTGCGCAGCAAAAAATCGACGATGGCTTCTTTATGAGTCAGAAATAATTCGGCTATCTGATCGTGCTTTATGGCGATGACGGACAAGCGGTAAGCTCCGGATTTTTGTGAACGAAAGACGGAAACTGCCGCAAGCTGTGTGCCAATAAACGCATAAAGCCGTCCAATTCCAATAGTGCTCGGCTGTAAGGTTGTTGAGGGGGGTTGTAGGTGGAGGCTTACGTTTAAAACTATGTCATTTAACGCAATTACCTGTGGCATATGACCTGATTTTTCTGTGCAAATCAGTTGCAATGGAAGTCATTCTTCGGCAGGAATCGAGGGAAAGTTGTCCTTTAAACACAATCCAAAAATTGACAATCAATCGATTGATTGATATTGTTTAAATCAATCGATTGATTTTTTTCTAACAAGCACTTCCGCAGAGGCAGCATGGTCGCACCTGAAAACTCCGAAACCGAAACTCACGATGCCCGCAGCCGGCTGGTCATGGCGGCATTGCGGCTGTTTGCCGAAAAAGGCTACAAGGCCGCTTCCACGCGGGAAATCTGCGACGCGGCTGGCGCCAATATTTCGGCCATTCGCTACTACTTCGGCGATAAGGCCGGTCTATATCGCGCCGCGTTCTTCGAATCGATGGGCGACACGCCTTGCGGTTCCGATGTCGCCGCCTATGCCGACTTGCCGTTGCCCGAAGTGTTGACCCGGTTTTTCAGCGAATTCCTGGAACCGCTGAAAAAAGGTGAGGAACTGGGACTCGTGATGAAATTGCACTTCCGGGAGATGATCGAGCCGACCGGCGCCTGGCAGCAGGAAATCGACGCTGAAATCAAACCGCAGCATGAATCTTTGGTGTTGCTGCTCAAGGAACATTTGGGATTGAGCCACATTGATGAGGACTTACATCGGCTGGTTTTCGCGATGATAGGCATGGCGGTGCATTTCTATGTGGGACAAGACGTCATCTCGGTGATTTCCCCGCAAATTTTAAATTCTCCACAAAACATCGACGTGCTGACCGAACGCCTGGCCGGCTACGCACTGGCCATGATCGAAGGCGAAGCCGCGCGCCGCGCTCGGGATGGCGACCATGAACAATAATATCTCGCGGCCGCTAGGCTTGAGTCTGATCCCCTTGCTGCTTTCGGCCTGCGGCTCCGGCGGTTTATTGACGACCGTCGGCCCTGATTATCAAACAGAACCGTTGCCGACGCCTGCGAGCTGGCAAGCGCCGCAAGCGGATGCGGGGAAACGGCAGCAGGCGCATCAAGGCGACCCCGCCGAGCTGATGCGCTGGTGGGAGCGTTTTCAGGACCCGGCTCTGATTCGCCTGTTAAGCGCAGCCGAACAGGTGAGCGCCACGGTCGCCGACGCCCGAGCGCGCATCGAAGAAGCTAGGGCAAATCTCGTGGGCGCCGATGCGGCCATCCTGCCGAAATTGGATTCCGAGTTCGTCTCCAAACGCTCCTCGTCTTCGTTTGGCGCCACGCCGTTCATCTGGAACCAATTCTCGGCCGGACTGCAATCCAGCTGGGAAATAGACTTGTTTGGCGGTTTGGCCCGGCAGCAGGAAGCGGCCCAAAGCCAACTGGAATCGCGCAACGCCTCCTGGCACGACGCCAGAGTCGCGGTGGCGGTGGAAGTGGCCGATGCCTACCTGTCTTACCGCTATTGCGAAGCGCAAGTGCAACTATTGCGTACCGACAGCGATTCGCGCCGCGAATCGGCGCGGGTAGCGGCGGCTGCCGGCCAGAGCGGGTTCCGCTCACCGGGCGATGTAGCCTTGGCTACCGCCAGTGCCGCCGAAGGCAGCAGAACCTTGCTGCAACAACAAGCCCAGTGCGAACGTTCCATCAAAAGCCTGGTGGCGATGACCGGCCTCGCGGAAGCCGACTTGCGGTCGTTACTGAACGGCTCGGCCGATCAGGCGGCGAAACTGCCCAACCCACCGGCGTTCGAAATCGCGTCCTTACCGGCCAAGGTGTTATTGCAACGGCCCGACGTGGCGGCCGCCGAACGCGACCTCGCCGAGGCCAGCGCCAATATCGGTGTGCAACGGGCCAAACAATTTCCGAAACTGAGCCTGTCCGGCAACATCACTCCGACCCTGCAAAACATCAACGGCGCGGCGTTGATGCTGGCGCAGACTTGGGCGATAGGGCCGACGCTGAGCTTGCCACTGTTCGACGCCGGCAAGCGCGCGGCCGACGTGGAAGTCGCCAAGGTGCAATACCAAGCAGCGGAAAGCCGTTTCCGCGCCAAGGTGCGCACGGCGGTCAAGGAAGTCGAAGACGCCCTGGTGCGTCTGGACAGCAGCCGCCAACGCTTGCCGCAAGGCCGCGAGGCGGTCAGCGGTTACCGGGCAAACTTTCAGGCGCTGCAAACGCTCTACCAAAGCGGACTGGGTAATTTGCTGGATGTGGAAACTGCCCGCCGCAACGTGCTGGCCTCTGAACTGGCGCTAGAAGAACTGGAGCAGGAACAGGTCGGCGCCTGGATCGCGCTGTATCGCGCGGCGGGCGGCGGCTGGACCGATGCTGGCGAGTCGCCGAATCCAGACACGGCGACAGCAGGCCCAGCCAAACTTAGAGCCATCGGCAACACGCATTTATATCCGAATCAAAACGACATCTTCAACGGAGGAAACTCATGACCAAGGGAAAAATAGGCGCGCTATTCGCTGCCTTACTACTATTAATCGGCATTGGCGTAGCGATCGGCCGCGTCAGCCAGCCCACGCCATCTACCGAAGCACCGGCTGCCAATCCGGCGCTCAGCGTGTCCGCGATCCGTCCGCAGACGCATGATATTCCGCTCAGCCTCACGGCTAACGGTTCGATTTCGGCTTGGCAGGAAGCCGTGATCGGCGCCGAAATCGGCGATTTGCGCCTGAGCGCGGTTAACGTGCAAATCGGCGAAGCCGTTAAAAAAGGCCAGGTGTTGGCCACCTTTTCGGACGAAAGCGTATTGGCCGATGTCGCGCAAGCCCGCGGCGTCGTGGCGGAAGCCGAAGCCAATCTGGCCGAAGCGCGGCTTAACGCCGATCGGGCGCGCAAGGTCTCGGTATCCGGCGCTTTGAGCGCGCAACAAGTGGATCAGTATCTGACCGGCGCGAAAACCGCGGAGGCCAAACTGCAATCCGCCAAGGCGCAGTTGGATGCACAATTGTTACGCCTGAAATACACCAAGGTATTGGCCAGCGACGACGGCGTGATTTCCGCGCGCAGCGCCACCTTGGGCGCGGTCGCCACGAAAGGTCAGGAATTGTTTCGCTTGATTCGGCAAAACCGCCTGGAATGGCGCGGCGAGCTTACCGCCGCCGAAATGACGCAACTGAAACCGGGCGATAAGGTGAGGGTAGAGGTCCCGAATGTTGGCAGTATCGACGGTGAAGTGCGTTTCCTGGCGCCTACCCTGGATGTGCAAAACCGCAATGGCCTGGTTTATGTTGACTTACCTCATGCCGCGCAGACCGGTTTGCGTGCCGGTATGTTCGCCCGCGGCGAATTTGAATTGGGCAGTTCCACGGCGCTAACGGTGCCGCAAGAGGCGCTGTCGCTGCGGGAGGGCTTTAGTTATGTATTCTTGTTGACCGAACAAACCGAAGACCGGGCGCGCGTCAAGCAGGTCAAAGTGCAATTGGGCCGCAGAAACGGCGACCAGGTGGAAATTTTAGCCGGCGTGGCCGCCGAAGATCGGTTGGTGGCTGGCGGTGCCTCGTTTTTGGCCGACGGCGATAGCGTGCGGGTGGTGACACAATGAACGTCTCAGCCTGGTGTATCCGTAACCCCATTCCGGCGATGATGTTGTTCGTGCTGCTCAGTTTCGCCGGTTTGCTCAGCTTTAAATCGATGAAAATCCAGAACTTCCCTGATCTGGATTTGCCCACCATCACGGTCTCGACCTCGCTGCCCGGTGCTTCGCCGTCGCAACTGGAAACCGAGGTGGCACGGAAAATCGAAAACGCCATCGCCACCTTGCAGGGTTTGAAACATATCACTTCCAAAGTCCAAGATGGCAGCGCCACGATTACCGCCGAATTTCGTCTGGAAAAACCGGTGCAGGAAGCCTTGGACGATGTGCGTTCCGCGGTGTCCAAAGTCCGTGCCGATTTGCCGGGTGACCTGCGCGATCCGGTTGTCACCAAGCTGGATTTGGCCGGTTCGCCGATTTTGGCCTTAACCGTCAGCTCCGCGCAGCGCGATGAAGAAGCGCTGTCCTGGTTTGTGGAAGATACGGTAGCCAAACGCCTGTTGGCGGTACGCGGCGTGGGTGCGGTCAATCGGGTGGGCGGCGTCAGCCGGGAGGTGACGATAGCGTTGGACCCGGTCAAGCTGCAAGCCTTGGGCGCCACGGCGTCGGACATTTCCCGGCAATTGCGGCAAATCCAGCGTGAGAGCGCCGGCGGCCGGATCGATTTGGGTAGCGGCGAGCAACCGGTGCGGACCTTGGCCAACGTGGCCTCGGTCGAGGAAATACGGCCCTTGCAGCTTTCACTGGCCGATGGCCGCCATATTCGGCTCGATCAAGTCGCCAAGGTAGACGACTCGGTAGCGGAACCGCGCGCGTTGGCGCTGCTGAACGGCAAACCGGTAGTGGGCTTTGAAGTGACCCGTAGCCGGGGTGCCAGTGAAGTGGAGGTCGGTGCTGGCGTACAAAAAGCGCTGGCAGAATTGCGTGTCGCCAATCCGGATATCGAATTCACCGAAGCGTTTAACTTTGTCACGCCGGTCGAGGAAGAATTTCAAGGCTCGATGACCATGCTTTACGAAGGCGCGTTGCTGGCGGTTTTGGTGGTCTGGCTGTTCTTGCGCGATTGGCGGGCCACTTTTATTTCGGCCGTGGCGTTGCCGCTGTCGGTGATTCCGGCCTTCCTGGGCATGGATTATTTGGGCTTTTCGCTCAACGTGATCACGCTGTTGGCCTTGTCCTTGGTGATCGGTATTCTGGTGGACGACGCCATCGTCGAAGTGGAAAACATCGTCCGCCACCTGCGGATGGGTAAAACGCCGTATCAAGCCGCGATGCAGGCCGCTGACGAAATCGGCTTGGCTGTAGTGGCGACCACGTTTGCGCTGGTCGCGGTATTTCTGCCGACCGCCTTCATGAGCGGTGTGGCTGGGCGGTTTTTCAAGCAATTCGGCTGGACGGCGGCGCTGGCGATAATGGCGTCCTTGGTGGTCGCCAGGATGCTGACGCCGATGATGGCGGCGTATATGCTGAAAGACCTCGACCATTCTGAGCCCAAGGAAGGTGCGGTGATGCGCACTTATATGAAGTTGGCGGGCTGGTGTCTGCATCATAGGCTGGCTACGATGGGCGGCGCGGCGGCGTTTTTTATCGGCTCGCTGTTTTTGATTCCGTTATTGCCGACCGGCTTTATCCCGGCGGACGATAATCCGCAAACCCAGGTATTCGTAGAGTTGCCGCCCGGTTCGAGTCTGGCGCAAACGCGCGCTTCCGCCGAAGCGGCTAGAAAATTGATTGCCAACATCGACTATGTAAAAACGATTTACACCACCATCGGCAGCGGTTCGGCGGGTAGCGATCCGATGGCCGGCAACCAGGGCGCCGGCGAGGTCCGCAAAGCTACGCTGACGATTACCCTGGCCAATCGCCAGGACCGGCCGGTGCGTAAACAGGCCATTGAACAAAATATCCGCCTGGCCCTGCAAAAACTACCCGGCGTGCGCACCAAAGTGGGATTGGGCGCTTCCGGCGAAAAATACGTGTTGGTATTGAGCGGCGACGATCCACAGGCTTTGAGCGCCGCCGCCCGCAATCTGGAACGCGACCTCAGAACCATTCCCGGCCTGGGCAGCATCGCCTCCAGCGCCGCGCTGGTGCGGCCGGAAATTGCGGTAAGGCCGGACTTCGCCCGCGCCGCCGATCTGGGCGTGACCACCACGGCACTAGCGGAAACCCTGCGCATCGCCACTTTGGGCGATTACGATTGGTCTTTATCCAAGCTCAATCTGGCGCAACGCCAGGTGCCGATGGTCGTCAAACTCGCCGATGAAGGCCGGCAAGATTTGAGCGTATTGGAACGCTTGGCCGTGCCGTCCGCCAAGCCCGGCATCGGCGCTGTGATGGTCGGCCAGGTGGCGAAACTGGAACTGTCCAGCGGTCCAGCGGTGATTGATCGATACGACAGGTCGCGGAATATCAATTTCGAAATCGAATTGTCCGGCCAGCCGCTGGGTGACGTTGCCGCTGCGGTGGAAAATCTGGATAGCATTAAAAACCTGCCGGCCGGCGTGAAGCGCATCAACATCGGTGATGCGGAAATGATGGGGGAGCTGTTCGCCAGTTTTGGCTTGGCGATGCTGACCGGCGTGTTGTGCATCTTCATCGTGCTGGTGTTGCTGTTTAAAGACTTCCTGCAACCCATCACCATTTTGGCGGCGTTGCCGTTGTCCTTCGGCGGCGGCTTTGTGGCGCTGCTGTTGACCGGCAAGGCCTTTTCGATGCCGTCTTTAATTGGTTTGGTAATGCTGATGGGGATAGCCACCAAAAACTCCATCCTGTTGGTTGATTACGCCATCATTGCTCGCCGCGAACAGGGCTTGAGCCGGGTAGATGCGCTATTGGATGCTTGCCATAAACGAGCCCGGCCGATTGTGATGACCACGATTGCGATGGGTGCCGGTATGTTGCCGATTGCGATAGGCATGGGCAACGCCGATTCCTCCTTTCGCAGCCCGATGGCCGTCGCCGTAATCGGCGGTTTGGTGACGTCCACCTTGCTGAGTTTATTGGTGATTCCGGTGGCTTACACCTATCTGGACGATTTCAAAAATCTGGGCATGGCAGTTTGGAAACGCTTTACGGCGCCCAAAGCTGTTGCTGTCGAATCGTGATTTTCGAAACACGGCATCATCCATAGCGCATTCGGAAAGATGAAACAGAAGCGGTCGGGCTAGGGTAGGGCGTCAGGCGATGTTCGAACTATCCTGCCGGCCATCAAGCTTATGCCGGCAATTGAAGGGTGTTGGCGTTCGGAGCATTGATTTCATCGAGGCTACGGTTCGCCGAAACTCTGATCGGCAACATTCTCGCCAGCCCAGTTCAGAGGGAGCCAACCGCGATGGACATAACGGTGAAACGATGAAAACGGCCAATCTTGCACGCGGTGCGCCCAACCGTGCTTCACCGGGTTGAAGTGAATGTAATCGATGTGATGCAACCCATCCTGTTCGTCGCGAATGGTATGTTCCCAATAACGGCGTTGCCAGATGGATGCGCTGCCGTCATGCCGTTTGCCGACATCGATACCATGGCTGTTCAGCGCTTGAGTGAACAGCGACTTGATTGACTTCCAGCGTCCGGGATAATCGGTATCGTGTTCCGGCAAACGCCATATGGCATGCAAATGATCGGGCAATACCACCATAGCCTCAATCACGAAGGGTTTTCGGGCGCGGGTTTGCGCAAACGCCCGGCGTAAATCGCCGATATGTTCGACCAGGAAACGTGCCCGACGATCACGCAAAGTCACCGTAAAAAAGTAGGTGCCACCCGCCACGAAATTACGCCGATACGCCACCATCGCCATTCCTTACGTCGATTGAAGTCCGGCCATTGTAGCCTCGATGCAGCGTCAGCGGAATCGAGGACGTCGGCTTACAGACTACCAAACCCAAATCGGCAATTGAAGGGGGTTGGTCTTCGAAACCTCGATTTCATCGAGGCTACTTGCTATCCTGCCGGCCATCAAGCTCATGCCGGCAATTGAAGGGTGTTGGCGTTCGGAGCCTCGATGCAGCGATAGCGGAATCGAGGGCGTCGGCTTGGAGCTATGGGGCGAGCAGCGTCCCCTTAAGCGTCCAGTTATGTGGAAAGCCTAAGCCAACAAAATTCATGGCTTGGATTCATCGAAAGAAAACAGTGCTATAAATCCACTTATCCAGTATGCGACAAGACTAATTACCAAGATCAATATTTGGCTGGGGCCGCCTGACAAATAATAGCCGTACTCAATATAACCACCTACTGAAATCGCAAAGTAGGCAGAAAATAAAGCAGCTGATTTTATTTTTCCTACAGCGACCGCGAGGGCAACGAGCAACAGTGGCGACACATAGACAATCATCCATTTTATAGCTGAGCCAGCTGGATCTCGAGAAGTACATTCAAATGAAGTATGTATTCCGACTGCTATCAGCGCAATAATGCCTAGGAACGGGATGAATCGAGACGGTTCCGCTAGGAGTTTCATTCGTTCATCACATGGTTAGTTATGAGATGGTTTTCGTCTATTTACCAAAAATACTCTTTGAAGAAGTAATTTATTGATATGCATATAATTGTCCCTTCTGTATATCATCGATGACGAAAAGATTTTGTCTGGTAAAGATCGAATTACAGCCATGGAATCACTGTGGGTGATAGAAGGCAACGGGTTGCAACCAGTCGATCAACAATTTTTCATGCGGATCAACTGGTACCCAATTTCAGATAATAAGAGACTGGCAGGGTCGATTAAACCTGCAAAGCTAACGCGTTAAGCGCGAGTCTGCAGAATAGCGACCGCCGGCAATTCTTTACCTTCCAGGAACTCCAGGAACGCGCCGCCGCCGGTTGAGGTGTAAGACACTTTGTCGGCGATGCCGTATTTGTCTATCGCCGCTAATGTGTCGCCGCCGCCCGCGATTGAGAACGCAGGGCTTTCGGCAATTGCCATCGACAGCGATTTGGTGCCTTCGCCGAATTGGTCGATTTCGAATACGCCAACCGGGCCGTTCCAGACGATGGTGCCGGCGGTTTTCAGAATCTCGGCGTATTGCTTGCTGGTTTCTGGCCCGATGTCCAGGATCAAGTCGTCAGCTTCCACGTCGGCGACGTTTTTCACGGTAGCCGCAGCGCTTTCGGAAAATTCTTTCGCGCAGACCACATCAACCGGTACCGGAATATCCGCGCCGCGTTCTTTTGCCGACGCGATCAAGCGTTTGGCTTCCGGGATTAAATCTGCTTCGTACAGGGATTTACCAACGGAGTAACCGGCAGCGGCGATAAAGGTGTTGGCGATACCGCCGCCGACGATCAATTGATCGACTTTTGACGACAAGGATTCCAGCACGGTCAATTTGGTAGATACTTTGGAACCACCGACGATAGCTACCAAGGGACGGGCAGGAGTTTCCAGGGCTTTGCCGAGTGCATCCAGTTCGGCGGCCAACAGCGGACCGGCGCAAGCGACGGCGGCGTGTTCCGCTACCGCATGGGTCGAGGCTTCGGCACGGTGCGCGGTACCAAAGGCGTCCATCACGAAAATGTCGCATAGCGCGGCCATTTTCTGGCCTAGTTCGGCGCTGTTTTTCTTTTCGCCTTTATTGAAACGCACGTTCTCGCACAGCACTACTTCGCCGCGTTTGACTTCCACGCCTTCCAGCCAATCTTTCACCAAACGCACCGGTTGACCCAGCAACTGCGAAAAGCGCTCGGCGACGGGTTTCAAGCTGGAGGCTTCGTCGTATTCGCCTTCGGTGGGGCGGCCCAAGTGCGACATCAAAATCACTGCCGCGCCGCCGGCCAATGCGGCTTCCACGGTAGGGACGCTGGCTTGGATGCGTAAGTCGCTGGTGACTTTGCCGTCTTTGACCGGCACATTCAAATCTTGGCGGATTAATACGCGCTTGCCGGCCAAATCCAGATCGACCATTCGTTTGATAGACATAAGTTCTCCTTTGGTTGAAATAGTGAAAACATTATAAAGTGTAACGCCGGCCGCAGCCTGAATTAAAAAATAACAGAATAGTCAGGCGCTTGGACTATATTTGTTATCCGTTGCCTAAACTTTTACCGGCGGACTTATGTTCAAGGTGTTTATTTTTACGGTGTTCTGTGTGTTGGTGGTTACTGTCGATTCTGCGCGCTGCCAACCCGTGCCTGCCGCTGCCGGCGCCGACGAAATTCAGGTGTTGATAGACGTATCCGGCAGCATGAAACAGAACGATCCGGACAATCTGCGCATTGAGGCCAGCCGTTTGTTAGTCAACTTGTTGCCGGACGGCGCCAAGGCCGCGTTTTGGTTATTCGCCGAAAAAACCGCGCCGCTGTCCGCTACCGATGCTGTCAATGCAAGCTGGAAACAGCAAGCCGGCAAAGCCATCGGCAATATTCATTCTCGCGGCTTGTATACCCACATTGAGGACGCGATTCAGACGGTGTTGAGCCAGGGCTTTAAGGGCGGCAGCAAGAAACATCTGATTTTATTGACCGACGGGTTTGTGGACATTTCCAAAGACATTATGCAAAGCGGGGATTCCCGCGAGCGCATCCTCAGCGAGTGGATCCCCAAGCTCCAGCAGCAAAACATCAACGTACAAACCGTGGCATTGTCCGAGCAAGCCGATAAGGAATTGTTGGAAAAACTGGCTTTCGAGACCGGCGGCTGGGCGGAAACCGCGCAATCGGCCGAGCAATTGCAACGAGTGTTTTTGAAAATGGCCCAAAAAGCCGCGCCGAAAGAGACTTTGCCGCTGACCGATAATAAATTCCAGGTCGATAGCGGGATACAAGAGTTTTCTGTCTTGGTGTTCAAAAAGCCGCATGCTGCGCCCACGCAGTTGGTGGCACCGGACGGCAAAAGCATCAGTAAACAAAGCATGGTCGCCAACGTGTCCTGGCTGGAAAGCCAGGCTTACGACCTGATCACCGTCAAGCAACCCTTGATCGGTGAATGGCGTCTGGTAGCGGAAGTCGATCCGGACAACCAAGTCATGATCGTCACCGACCTGAAATTGCAACTCAGCAACATTCCGAATTTTCTGGGCGAGAACGAAACCTTGCCGATTAAGGCGCATTTCACCGACAAGGATAAGCTGATAACCCGCGCCGATTTCCTGGGCATGCTGACCCTGGAAGTGATCCAGGATCAGCATGCACCGGTAAAAATACAGGCCGTGCTTGCTGAACCCGGTTTTTACCAGCACACGACTGAGCATTTAAGTTTGGGCAAGCATTTGCTGAAAATCGTGGCGGACGGCAAGACCTTCAAGCGGGAAATTATTCATGAGATCGAAGTGGTTGCCACGCCGATTACGGTCGAGAAGCACGTCGATGCAGCACAACGCCAAGTCACCCTAAAACTGTTACCGGATGCCAAACTGATCGATCCCGCCGGCTTGGTCGTCAATGCGGTGATTAACCAAACCGGGCATGAGCCGGAAACCCGCGCATTGACAAATAAAAACGGGGTTTGGCTGCTGGATTTGGCCGGTTTGCCGCCGCAGACTACCACGCATGTCAATTTTAATGTGATGGCTAAAGATCATGCCGGCAAGCCGCTGACGCCGGCAATCAAACCGCTGAGTATCGACGACAGTTGGTTCGCTCCTGCGGAGAAAGTCGAGGTTGCCGCACCGGTGGCAGATACGGATGCGCATCACGAATCAGCCGATCATGAAAAAACCGATCACGAAGCCGATGCCGGGAAGCATGAGCAGGCTGAGCATGAGCTACATCCGCCGCCGGACGCCCCGGAAACCAATTGGTTGTTGGTTGGCGGCATCATGTTGGCCATCAATCTGATATTGGGTGTGGGGGGATTTTTTACCTATCGATACCTTAAAAAAAGCCAAGCAGATAAACATCAGCAGTTACTGGAGAGATTGTCATGAATCCATTCGATTCCGTGGTAGTGATATTAGCGGCGGAGGCGTTGGGGGTTTTGACGCTGTTGGTTATCGTGCTGTTTTTTATCTCGAGAAACCGGCGAGGGAAGGAGATGGCCGAAATTGATCATTTCATTACCGAGCTTGAAGAGCAGGCCATCGTCAAAAGTCGCTGGTTGGAGCAATTTCTGGAAGAAAACTGCGGGTTGGCCACAGCGGAGATTGAGCCATTGTTGCAAGAAGTCAATGCATCCGAACGCGCTGTGTTTGAAGGGGTTATTCGCTTGTTTTTAAAACGCGAATTGGTGTTGTTGAGTGAGATTGAGCAACGTATCGGTCGGCTAACCGAGCCATATCAGAATTTGCTGGCGAATCGGGGCACGCATGCGCCGGTTGCTGCGGCGCAGGATTCGCCCCAAGCGAATCAATTGGCCGGCTTGGAGCGGATTAACCAACAACTGGTGCGGCAACTGGATAACGCGATGAAAACCATAGACGAAATGTCCGCCGAATATACCCGAGTGTTTAGCGGCAATCAGACCGCCTTAGAGTTGGAAAACAGCAGTAAAAAGATGCTGCAAATTTTTCATGATGCCGAACGCGGTGTGCGTGAAAGCATTACGGAGCTGGGGAAATGATGCAATCTCTGTTGCTTATCGGCTTAGGAGAGCTATCGCTGGTGTTGTTGACCGGCTTGATCGCGGTGTTAGTCGTTAATCGGCGGCATAAACGTCGGCGGCTGGCCGGCATCGAAGAGTTGCTGGAAGACATTAAGGACCGGCAGGAACGGCGCGGCGACAGGTTGGTATTGGCCTTGGTCAGTAAACATCACTTAGACGAACCAACCGCGGAGGCTGTCAGCGACACCCTGATTGCGGCGGAAAAGCAGTTTTTGTATGGGTTTATAGAGCAGCAAATGCAGCAGCAGACCGTGGCCGGTTTTTACGAAAACCTGTGCCTTTTGCTGGATAGTTATCTGGACGGCTTACCCAAAGTGGCTGAAAAACCGGTTGCCGACGAGCAGGCTGCGGAGACTGACGAACAATTTGCCGACACCGATTCCGAGCAGTCAAAACCGGCTGACTCTGACGCGACCCTGCCCGAAGAGGCTCCACCACCACCGGATTGGGGTGATGTGTTTGATTGATGCAACAACTGTTCTGACTTAGAGGGGAAGGTTGCCCCCTATTCAAGCTTTTGTGTTCATCCCTGCGACAGCGAAGAAAACCAAGGAAGGTGAGACTATTGAAACTATTTTTACCGGGTAAAAAGGGTTTGTTCTCTTTGAAGTTCATGGCGGGAGTGATGCTAGCGGTCATGCAACGCTATTCGACGGAACGGCTTGTTATGACCACTGCTATTTCAACGAGCCAGGCGTGATATACCGCGCCAGCCTGGCAAATTTCTTGGAGCTCAAATGAAAGCCATCCGCGCATGCGTTGCGGTCGGGCTATGTTGCTATTCACTGACGGCTATCGCCGATTCCATCGCTGCCACACGACGTAGCAACGCTGAAAATTATAAGGACAGGGCGCTGGCCGCCTGCTTATCAACCGCTTACAAGGATTCGCCGGCAGGCGAGGACGCTGACATTACCAAGAGCGCGTTTTTGGAATGGACGTATTACAACGACGATAAAGGGAATCCGGCAACCGATCAGCTTGTTGAGAAATATCTGCATCGAGACTACAGCACTCCGGTGGAAGGGTACGCTGGGGCGAAATTCAACCTGCTCAAATGCCTGGACATGTATCACAGCCCGGAACTTGATGCACAGGTTCATAAGTATGTCCCACATCCTAACTGGGTAGGGGATAAGCCGGCCAAGCGGTAGTAATTTACTGGTTTATGAGTAATCCCGGCCTCGGACTGGGAGGCAAAGTTTTTCCTGGCACGAAAATTATGGCTCATGGGTCGGCGATAGCCGGCGGGCTGTAATCATGGCAAAACTGATAGCCATCGCGGTTATGTGCGTTGTTAGGATGCTGCCGACCTCGCGATCATCTTGTCAATTTGTCGGGATCTCCGTCGCTGGCTGGTCGAGCAACTTGATGCCGGTCAATTTGCTGAAAAAACTGGCGGACCGTTTGGCCACGCTATCGCCACCCTCGATACCGGTTTGATGGGTGTTTTCAAACACCACAATGGAGTGCGGCTCCACGGTATACCAGGGTCTGCTCAGTGCTTTTTGCTCGGCCGGCTCGATAATGTCTTTGGGCGATGTTTGCGCGGTATCCACGGCCAGACACCAGCTCTTGCCCTCAACCTCCGGTAGCTGCAGGTTGTGTTTGCTGTCGGACATGTTCATTATTGCGTGCAGGTCGGGTTCATCTTTGCCTAATGCCGCCAGCGTAAAGGCCAGAATCCGCGTGTTCGGGTCGTCCCAACGCGGCGGTTGATCTAGTTCCAGGCCATGCCAGCTGATGTCGGCCATATCCTTATCTTCCATTTTTCGGCCGGTGAGGAAGTTTCGGCGCATCAAGGCCGGATGGCGTTTGCGCAAACGGATCATCTGCTGCACAAAGTGCAGCACGTCGGCATTGTCCTTGGCTTTATCCCAATTCAGCCAGCTCAATTCGTTATCCTGACAATAACAGTTGTTATTGCCTTGCTGGGTGTGCAGAAATTCGTCGCCAGCCAGCAACATCGGTACGCCATGGCTAAGCAGCAAAACCGTAAAGGCGTTTTTCACCTGTTGCCGCCGCAGTTTGACTATGGCCGGGTCGGGGGTTGGGCCTTCCACGCCGCAGTTGCTGCTGAGATTATTACTGCAACCGTCTCGATTGTTTTCGCCGTTGGCGGTATTGTGTTTTTCGTTGTAGCTGAACAAGTCTTTTAACGTAAAACCGTCGTGGCAGGTGACAAAGTTAATGCCGCTGATCGGCAAGCGGTGCTGATGTTGATAGAGATCGCTACTGCCGCAAATTCGGGTGGCCACTTCGGCGATGATGCCGGTGTCGCCGCGCAGGAAGCGGCGAATTACGTCGCGGTAGCGGCCGTTCCATTCGCCCCAGCGGTAGCCGGGAAAGTTGCCGACTTGGTATAGTCCCGAGGCATCCCAGGCCTCCGCAATTAGCTTGGTTTTGGCCAGTTGTTCGGATAGTTCTATGCCCCAGACCAGCGGCGGATCCTGCAGTACGCTGCCGTCTTCGCCGCGCGCCAACGCGCTGGCCAGGTCGAATCTAAAGCCGTCCACATGCATTTCCCGCACCCAGTATTCCAGGCAGCTGATGATGAAGTTGGTGACCAGCGGGTGGTTGGCGTTCACGGTGTTGCCGCAGCCGGTATAGTCGTGAAAGATGCGTTTGTCGTGCTTGTCGGTCAAATAAAAGCTGTTGCCGGTAATGCCTTTGAAATTGATCACCGGACCGTCGGCGCCGGCTTCGGAGGTGTGATTGAACACCACGTCCATGATCACGCCGATGCCGGCCTTGTGCAAGGCTTTCACCAGATCGCGGAATTCGCGGATATGCGTGCCTTGTTCCGGCGTGACGCAGTATCCGGGATGCGGGCTAAAGAAGCTGTGCGTGCTGTAGCCCCAATAGTTTTTCAAGCCCAGATCGGCGGTATGCGGCGGCACGTCTTGCTCGTCGAAGGCCATGATAGGCAGCAGTTCGACATGGGTGATGCCCAGCTTTTTCAGGTAAGGGATTTTTTCGATCAGGCCGATAAAGGTGCCGGGGTGTTTAACCTTGGCGGAGGTGTGGCGGGTAAAGCCGCCGACATGCAATTCGTAAATAATGGCTTTTTCGCTGCGAATGGCCAGCGGTGTGTCGCCTTCCCAGTCGTAACGGTCATCTACCACCACCGCGCGCATGGCATGTTGGCTATTATCACCGGGCTTGCAGGCGGCGGCGCGGTTCCATAATTTGTCGCTGATCGCCCGCGCCCACGGGTCCAGCAATAATTTTTCGCGATCAAACCGCAAGCCCGATTCGCGCGTGTTGGCGGGGCCGTCGATGCGCCACGCATACCAGGTGCCGACCGGCAGTTCTTCGACAAACACGTGCCAGGAGAAAAACGTATGGTTTTTCTCTTTTTGTAAGGGTATGACTTGTAAAGGTTTTATGCTGTCGGATTCGGCAAATAACAGCAGTTCCACGTCCGTCGCATGGCGGCTGGAGATGGAGAAGTTGACGCCGCCCTCGCTGACCCGGGCGCCGTGAGGATAGGGACTCCCTGACTTTAAACTGTATGGTTTGTGCATGCCCTTTACCGAGAAACTGTGAATTAGTCCTGATTTTACTGCATATAAGGGCTGCGGGCCTACGCCTTGCGTAAATAATCGACAACGGTTAGAGTCTATTAAGCCTGGTCGCTGCGGCGATACGTCGCGGAGTGTCCGCTACCCACAGGATAAAACCTAGTCACCCGACCCGTTAACATTGCCGATGGCCTTTTCCTCCTCACCGTCTCAAGTCCGCATGCCGCTCTCTGCGGAGGAAATGCGGGCTATCAGTCTGGAGATTAGCCGGGGTTTTGCACCGCGCCGGTTTAGAGCGGGCGCGGCGCGGTTGACGAGTACCGGCTTCTCGCCGCAAGAGTTGTTAAGCATTAGTCAGCAGATTAATCGCGAATTTGCTCCACCCCTGCAACGCGCTGCCGCCAAAGTTGAAAGCGCCAAGCTGGTGGCGTTGCCGGTCGATCCGGAACATATCCATGTCTATTGGCAGCTTGATGAAGCGGCTCAGGCGTCTGTGCCGCTTGCCGAACCGCCTGCAGCTGTCCAACCTTTGACCTTGCGCGTATACAGTCATCCTGCGCCGCCCGAAGCGGTCTCGTTGCCGGCCGAATCGGCCAAAACCTGGTTCGATGTGCCGGTTGCCGCCGAACGCAGCCAACAGCAGATTACGCTGCCCAGCGGTGACACCTGCATCGCCGGGATTTACCAGGTGGCGATTGGTCGGCTCAATGCTCAGCAGGAGTTCAATCCCTTGGCGTATTCGCAGGCTGCCGCAGTCGCGCCGCAAGTGCCGCCGATGACGGAAAGGCTGTCGCCGACGATGGCGCAGTTTATAATGCTGCCTTCACAGGCGTCTTCGGCGCTTGCCGTAACCGCGTCCGGCCAACAAAACTAATTCCGCGATGAACAAAGGCTATCTCAGCATCGTTTTGCATGCCCATTTGCCCTATGTGCATCATCCCGAACACGCCAGTTTTTTTGAAGAAAACTGGTTGTTCGAAGCCATTACAGAATGCTATTTGCCCTTGTTGGCGATGCTGGAACGTTTGCATGTCGATCAAGTGCCGTACCGGCTGACCTTGTCCTTGTCGCCGACGTTGATGACGATGTTGCGCGATCCCTTGCTGCAAAACCGTTATCTGCATTATCTGCAAGGCCGGCTGGAGCTGGCGGAGCGGGAGTTGGAACGCACCCGCAGGCTACCGCAGTTTGAGCCGCTGGCGCAGATGTATATGCAGTGGTTTCAGGATGCCTTGCATCGCTACCAGCACCGCTATCAATGTGATTTGCTGACGGCGTTTCAACGGCATCACAGCGCGGGCTGCCTGGAGTTGATTACCACCGCAGCCACCCATGGCTTTTTACCCTTGCTAAATGTCAGTCCGGTGTCGGTGCGTAATCAAATCGGCGTGGGTATCGCCAGTTTTAAAAGCCAATTCGGCTTTGCACCCAGCGGATTTTGGTTGCCGGAATGCGGTTACTATCCGGGCCTGGAACAGGCGCTAAAAGCCGAAGGCATAACTTATTTTTTCGTCGATAGCCATGCAGTCATGGATGCCGACCAACCGCCGCGCCATGGTGTGTATGCGCCGTTGGATTGCGGCAATGGCGTGGCGGCGTTCGGCCGCGATCCGGCATCCTCGCGGCAGGTGTGGAGCGCAGAGGAAGGCTATCCGGGGGATGGTGATTATCGCGAATACTATCGCGACATCGGCTTTGACTTGCCCTTGGAATATATCGCGCCTTATATTCTGGACGGCGAAACCCGGATCAACACCGGCATCAAGTACTACCGGATTACAGGCGCCAAGCAAACCAAGCAGGTGTACCAACCGGAGCGGGCCAAGCTGAAGGCGAGACAAAATGCCGAGGATTTTATCTGGCGCCGTCAGCAGCAAATTGACGCGCTGACTGCGGAAATGCCGCAAGCGCCGCTTATCGTCGCGCCTTACGATGCTGAACTATTCGGACATTGGTGGTTCGAAGGGCCTTTATGGCTTGAACAAGTGTTACGCTTGGCGGCCAGCAGCGAAAACGGCGTGCAGACCTTCAGTTGCGGCGATTATTTACAATTGCCGTTGCAGCATGTGCAGGCCAGGCCGGCCGCTTCCAGTTGGGGCGAACACGGATATTCCAGTTACTGGCTGAACGAAAGCAATGACTGGATTTATCCCCTGTTACACAAGGCCGCCGCCGAAATGGAAAAGCTGGCCAACGATTTACGCAGTTTTACTGTGAGTGATTTACAGCAACGGGCTTTAAATCAAGCCGCCCGATCATTGTTGCTGGCGCAGTCTTCGGATTGGCCGTTTATCATGAAGGCCGGCACCACTATCGATTATGCGCGTAAACGCATCACCGATCATTTGGCCCGTTTTAATTATCTGCACGATGCGATTCGTAAAAACCGTATCGATGAACGCTATCTGACCGCGCTGGAAATCATGGACGATATTTTTCCTGACATCGATTTTCGCCATTATGCCGCCTAGACAAAGGCCCGTTTTGGGCACTGCTTAACCCAACCTCCAGGGGGAGCTATGGATAACATCCAATTGTTGTATGTAGCCAATAACGTCACCGGCAAAGCCGCCGCCTGTCAGCAATCCTTGCAGTTTTTGATGCGGGTGGCCGACCTGGATTATCACAAGCAAGTTGACGTGCTCTGGGCCGGCGAAGATGGCGTCTGGCATGTTTTGCCGGCCTTATTCAACCGCAAGGCGGAAGACGGTCAGGAGTATTGGCAGGCCGACATCCTATTTCCGCCGCAGGCGCATGCCGACATACCCGGCGATATTCGTTTTGCTTTGCGTCTGCAAGCAGCCGGCAGCGAATATTGGGACAACAACGAAGGTGGTGATTATTTCAGCGGCGCGGGTAGTGGTGCTAGATTGACCAACGCCGCGGCCATGCTGCAATTAAGCCACGCCGAACAACTTCAGGACGGGCAACATTCCGTGCCGGTCAAACTGGCGGTGGACGCTGCGCTGGAAATAGACCATGTGACGATCCATTGGACTATCGACGATTGGCAACACATTCATACCACCAGCTGCCGCCGCCAGGCGCAAAGAAAGTCCGCCCATAAAGCCATCTACGCCGGCTTGCATCTTGCTCAAGTATGGAACGGGCGGATCAGGGTAGGGGGTGCTTTTCGTTTGCAATACAGCATCTGCTGTGAAAGTAAGCAGCAACGGCTGTGGGATAACAATGCCGGGCAAAATTACGCGCTAAGCCGCACGCCGCTGCGGCTGTTGATTTTGAATCTGCATTGTTATCAAGAGGAAGACCAAGACCGGAAGTTTTGGCAAATTGCTAACGCTATCGACGAGTTGGGCGCGGATGTGGTCTGCCTGCAGGAAGTGGCCGAGTATTGGAATGACGGGCGCGGCGATTGGCCGTCCAATTCTGCGAATATCATCAACCAGCGCTTGCCGCAACCGTTTCATCTGTACACGGATTGGTCGCACCTGGGGTTCGATAAATTCCGCGAGGGCGTGGCCATTCTTAGCCGCTATCCCTTTATAGAGCAAGAAGCCCGCTACGTATCGGAGAGCCACGACGCCTACAGCATTCATTCCCGTAAAGTGGTGTCGGCGCGGATCAAGGTGCCTTATATCGGTACCCTTGATGTGTTTTCCGCGCATTTAAGTTGGTGGGAAGACGGCTTCCAGCAACAATTTCAACGGCTATCCGCGTGGGCGAACGATAAACGCAGCGCCGAGGTGGATGCCACCTTGCTATGCGGTGATTTCAATATCGCCGCCGGTTCGACGGGTTATCAATTGGTGGTCGACGGCCATCAATACGAAGATCAATATCTCGCCGCCAACGCCCCGGCGTTGTTCGAACAAATTTTTCGGGTGAACGATGCGCATTGGCGGGATTATCTGGCCGACGATTATCGAATCGATTACATTTTCATGGACAGGAATAGTGGATTGCGGGCCAGCTCGGCGCGAACCGTGTTCACCGAGCAGGATTACGGGCCGGTATCGGATCATTGCGGCTATCTGTTAACCTTTGAGCCGTTATAAACTGAATTGCAAAGGGGAAACCTCTAAAAATCCCCTCTCCCTCAGGGAGAGGGTTAGGGTGAGGGATGTAAACAATTGATTTTAATCCCCTCATCCCAACCTTCTCCCTGAGGGAGAAGGAGGTTTTTAATGTTTTGAGGTCCCCGCAGGCGATTTTACAATTAAGATAAAGCTTGTTTAATTAGGCAGCACCATATGCAAGTAGCAGAACATTACGCCAAACCGGTATTTGGCAAACTCGGTGGTTGTTTTCAACGCGGTAACGATTTCCGGGAAACCTTCGACGTTCGCTGGGGCAAGATAGACTTTCATCTGTCGCACGGCATAGCCGCTAATTTGAAGGTGGTGCTGAAGGTCTATCGGGATTCGATTTGCGAGACGTATATCGTCGACACCGATGCCTACGATGTGGAATGGGACAAGCATAAACGCTCGACGCGGGATTTTTACGTGATGCCTTATTCCGGGCAGTTCGGCAAGATCAGCTGCATCAAGTTTTCGTTTATCGTACATTTGGGCGAGCATTCTATTGCCTCGCGCCATGATTATATTTTCATGGACGGCGACCAGTTGCGCGATAACCATCCGCAGCAACGCCATATTAACGAACATTGGGCCACGCCCAACCATTTCCGTAGTTACGAGCTGGATCCAGGTCAATTGCAGAGTGATGTGGATTGGTACAACCATCATTTCGACTCCTTGCAACTGACGCCCAAATTTACCAAGGGCCAGCAATTTCACCCCTATCATCCCAAGCGCTTTATTCACGATCATATCGATAAAGTCATCGCGGCCAAACACAGCCAGCCCGACCGCTTATGCACCATTAAAGTTAGCGTGGATTGCATCGACGACGGTGATTTTATTAACCACTTGATTCACGCCAGCCAGCAGGGCGTATGGGTGCAATGCATCGTCGATTGGCGGAAGATGACGCTGACCAATAGTCAGAATTACGCGCGCTTGAAACGCTCCGGCATTGAACTGGTTGGCGTGTTTTGCACGCCCAAACACCACTTGATCGAAGTGGAACCGGACATGCACACCAAGTTCGTAATCTTCAACGACGAGGATTGCATTATCGGCTCGTTCAACATCACCTTTGATCGCTGGTGGGCCAATTGGGAATCCGGGATGAGTTTTCATTCCAAGGGTGTGTGCCGTTTGCTGGACAACATCTTCCAGAGCCAGCGCGGCGGTGTGATTCAAAAGTATGGCGTCGACCCGCTCAGCCCATTCAACTTGTTATATACCTTTGGCCGCCACACCATGGCTAATGGCAGGGTTTACCGGCCGCATCACGCTATATTGGCGGAAATTCATAGAGCGCGCCGCTCCTTGAAGTTGTGTTTGTTTTTGATCGGCGATTTGCTGGGCGATCATCACGACAGCGTCGTTAACGCCTTGATCCAGGCCCGCGACCGTGGCGTTGATGTGCAACTGCTGTTCAACGGCCACTTGGCCCGGCAAGGCAAAATCGGCGTCGAGCGCAGTATGGCTGACGAACTGGCCCGGCCGCTGTTGCCGGCCGTGCAACGTTTGCGCGATGCGGGGATTCGGGTGGGATTGGTCTATGGCCAAGACGACTTGCCGGTGCCGTACTCGCCCATCCATAGCAAATATTGCGTGATTGACGATTACATCGTGATTGATGGTAGTTTCAATTGGTACAACACCTCGGTGTTCTCCCACGACTTGATCGTGGTCGCCGCCAACCGCGATGTGGCGCAGCCGTATTTGTACGAGTTTGGGCAGATTCAGCGTTTGTTTAGGGTGTTTTATTGACAAACATTTCAGGTATACGACGACTCATATCTTCCTGAATAACGTTTTCGACCAAACGCTATCTATCGTGGTGGATTTTTGAATGAACGATTAACGTAGAGCTAACCGGCGCTGCGCCGCTTTATGGCGCAGCGTCCAGCGGCCGAAGGGAGCGTGGTTGAGCGCCATGTTATGCACCTTTACCTAGAGTGAAAAGCGTGCCGTCCTGTTGCTCTTGCTTCCACGTTGATTCTGCTAATTTCACGTTATAGGTGAGCAAATCACCCTTGTTCCACTTATCCATTTCGTAACCGGCAGCCTTCAAGCGCTCAAACTCGGAGGAGGACAAGGAAAGGCGGTCAGGCCCCACATACGAAAGAATTTGTGTCGGCTCGAAGTGCATGTGCTTGAAAGCGTATTGCGTACCCGTGAGGCGCAGCACTAGCTTTTTATAGCGCAGATCGTTTCTGTACCAGTCAATCAGTTGGTCAAAGGTTAAAAGCTCGATCCCAGTTTCATCAATAAGCCCACGAAAGTGTTTTTTCCGTTCCACACTTAGGTTCTTGTCTTCGGATCTGCCGATGATAAGTTGGTAGTGAAACTCGATGGGGTTCCGCCTCATGTTTATAGGTTGCAGCAGCGGGTCAAGGCGACGAATTACTTCAGCTTTGTTCTCATCAAGGTAGTGCTTCCAACTTCTTACCTGATTCAGTGCTGCGTTGAACTCTGCCGAAGTGTTTGTTTTCTTTGTGTCACTGGTAAAGATGTGCTTATCCGGAGACTCAAGCTCGACAAGGGTTACTCTCCATGCGTCAGAGCTTTTTGTGATGTAGACGTAGTCTGTAGTCAGTTCAGTACCAAGCGGAAACTTGGATACCACGGATTGAAAATGAAGGTGGTGATTCAAGCGATTCGGGGTCGGAATCAGTTCTGTGTGTTGTTCAAGAAAGTCCTGTACAACCTGCTCTTTCTGACGTCCAGAAGGAGCAGGTTCACAAAGGATTTGCGCAAATTTTTTGATTAGCGCTTCATCTATAGTTGTCATTCGCGCAAATTCCTAAGGGGCATAACAAGGAATTAGATAGTTTCTGTATATCATTCGGCGGAGAAATAATGACCGGTAACGGCCAGACTGTTGCCATTGAATCAGATCGAGCCATAGTCCGCAACGGCTCGATAGAAACAGATTTAAAAAGCCCGGCCATTAATTCTACTTTGTCAGATTTAAGCAACGCCGTCATGCCCGCCGGGATGGGGGCATCCAGTGCCTGGATGGCAAGCTTCGATCCGTCCGTGGTGTCTGGATTTCGGCTATCCCTGCCGAAATGACGAGCACTACCGAGAATCTGACAAGGCAGAATTAATCACTCGTAAGCTCCGGCACATAGCCAATCGCTACAGCGCCAAATGTGTGGTCAAGCTGGCGCGTTAAAGATAGGCAGCCGAAGATGAGATAAACCGGAAGGTTTCGCTATGCAAATCAGTCCAAAGCTCATAATATTGAGCGAAATTTTGAGCAAATCATTCAGGAGTCGTCATGAGTATTGCCGCCGCCGACATAGTGCCGTTTTCCGAAGCACGGACCCAGTTATCCGCTTTGGTGAGCGAGGTACAATCCGGTAAGGAAAAAATCATTACCAAAAACGGTGAAGGCGTAGCCGCGTTGATCGGCGCGGAACGCTTAGATCACTACCATCGCCTGGAGCGTGCGCATATCCACTTACTGTTACTGCATGAAATCGAACGCGGACTGGCCGATGTCAAGGCAGGGCGTCACCAGGATGCCCGCGAAGCGTTAAAGCAAATCAAGCAAGACCGGGCTAAATCCGTATCCACCTGACCCATGCAGGTACGTTTTACCGATAACTTTCTCGCCAATTTGCAAGACATAGAAGGCTATTGGCAAGTAAACAATTTTCCGCAGGCTTATGATCGGCTGCTTGATAGTTTGGAGGACTCCGTTATCCCTAATCTCGAGCGTTATCCGGAAATGGGTCGGTTATTTGCTCGCCATAACCCGGACTCGGTCGAAGCGCTGAGCGCGACCGGGCGAATCGCCGACCGCTACCCGGCGGTCCGCGAATATGTTTTAGAGGATTATTTGCTGTTGTACTTGCCGACTGACGCCGTATATCTGCTCGCCATCAAACACTACCAACAACTCAGCTATGATTTGGCTGGCTTGTGGCTAAATCGTTAAATCTTTATCGCTATGGCTAAAAAATCAAAATCTGCCTACGTCTGCACCGAATGCGGCGCCGATTTTCCCGGCTGGTCCGGGCAGTGCAACCAGTGCGGGGCCTGGAACAGCATCAAGGAAGTGAAGTTGGGTAGCGGCAAAACCGCGCGCGATAACTCCGGTTATGCCGGCAGTCGCAGCGAAGTACGGTTGTTGTCGGACGTCAATCTCGCGCAAGCGGAGCGGATTTCCACCGGTCTGGCCGAGTTCGACCGGGTGCTGGGCGGTGGCATCGTCACCGGCAGCGTGGTGTTGATCGGCGGCGCGCCGGGCGCGGGCAAAAGTACCATCCTGCTGCAAGCCATCGCCCATATCGCCCAGCAATTGCCGGTGCTGTATGTGTCCGGCGAGGAATCGCTGCAACAAATCGCCGAGCGCGCGCATCGTTTGCAACTGAATACCGCCGGCATCAAGATGCTAGCGGAAACCTCGGTACAGCAGATTTGCCAAGTCTTGGACGAGGAACAGCCCAAGGTGGTCATCATCGATTCGATTCAGGTGATGTACACCGCCGATTCGGATTCGGCGCCGGGTTCCGTGTCGCAGGTGCGCGAATCCGCCAGCTACCTGACCCAATACGCCAAGCGTAGCGGCGTGTCGTTTTTTATGGTCGGCCATGTCACCAAGGACCAATCGCTGGCCGGGCCGATGACGCTGAGCCATATCGTCGATGCGCAAGTGGTGTTGTCGTCCACCGACGATTCGCGCTTTAGAGTATTGCGGGCCGACAAAAACCGTTTCGGCAGCGTCGGCGAACTGGGTTTTTTTGCGATGGAAAGCAGCGGCTTGAAGGAAGTGAAAAACCCGTCGGCGATGTTTTTATCTCGCGCCGAAAAGCCATCGCCGGGCAGCGTGGTGACGGTGCTGTGGGAAGGCACCCGGCCCTTGCTGGTGGAGATTCAGGCTCTGGTAACGGAAAGCCAGTACGGCAATCCGCGCCGTTTGGCGGTGGGTTTGGATCAAAACCGGCTAGCCATGTTGCTGGCGGTGTTGTCGCGCCACGGCGGGATTTTTACCGGCAATGACGAGATTTACGCCAACGTAGTCGGCGGCATCAAGGTGTCAGAAACCAGTACCGACCTGGCAATTATGGTCGGTGTGGTGTCCAGCCTGCGCGACCGCATTATTCCTTACGACACGGTATTTTTTGGCGAGGTTGGCTTGAACGGCGAAATTCGCCCGGTCGCCAACGGCCATGCCCGGCTCAACGAGGCGGCCAAGCACGGTTTCAAAAAGGCGATTATTCCTAAGAGCAACAAGCCCAAGGATCCGGTGAAAAACTTGCAAATCCATGCAGTCAGTAACATTCAAGAAGCGCTGGCCGTGCTGGCGGATTTATAATTGCTGCCCATAATCAATGCCAAACTTCGTCAGGGAACGATATGAAAAATACAGCAGCCGCCAACGCTAAAATTGGCCGTAACGATCCGTGCCCATGCGGCAGCGGTAAAAAATATAAAGCCTGTTGTTTAAAGCAAGCCGAAGCGGCGGCGAGGCCGGTTCAACCCAGTGTGGACGACGCCTTAAAACAAGCCTGGCAAGCCGTGGCGCGGCGCGATATGGCGGGTACGTTGCATGGGTTTCGGCAAGTGTTAGCGATCCAACCCAATCATGCAGAAGCACTGGCCGGATTGGGACAGGCTTTGTGTTGGCAGCAGCAGCGCCGGGAAGGCTTAGCCTATCTACAGCAGGCCGCTCTTCAACTGGAAATCGACGCTCAGCAAACCCGCAATATCCGTTTTATGCTGGAACTGGCCGAGCAATTGCATCACTGGGGCGATCTGGATACCGCGCTGAAATTAACCGAATTGGCGGTCAAACTGGAACCTGAGAACCCTGCCGCGCTGAATAATCGCGCCCTGTATTTGACAAGGGTTAATCGATTCGAAGAGGCTTTGCCTTTTGCCAGCAAGGTTTGCGAGTTACGTCCGGATGATCCGGCCTGCAATAATATGCTGGCGGTGCTGGAAGCGCATTTAAACCGTTTGCCGGCAGCCAAGCAGCGCTTTCAGGCTGTGATAGCCGCCAATCGCAATATGCAGCAGACCGCACGCGCCTGGCAGGAGTTGGTTGGCGTGCTGGATAAATTGGAAGAATACGATGCATCGTTTGCGGCTTGCCAGCAAGCTAAGGCTTTGTATAAGCAATTACCTGAACTCAGCTCACTTGACGCCGGACAGGTATTTCGTGCGATTCAACGTAACAAGCAGGGCTTTGATCAGGCGTTACTGCATCGATGGGCTCTCAGCGACTTTGCCGATAACTTGCCGGCCCCGACGTTTCTGCTGGGCTTTTTGAGGTCCGGCACGACGTTGACCGAGCAAGTGCTGGCGGCGCATCCCGAGGTGTTTACCTCCGATGAAAATGATCTGATTCATGGTTTGATCCAAGAGCTGCAAAGGTTGAGCGGTGTGCGAGAAGACATCCCGGCCGCCCTCCGCCAGCTTGGTCTGGATGATGTCCGAAAGTTGCGCGCTTACTATTGGCGGCGGGTTAGCGAAGAATATGGCGCGGGTGCCTTGAATAAATGTTTTATCGATAAAGTAGCGCTGAACAGTATCGATATTGGCCTGATTAGCAGCCTATTTCCGGAGGCCAGGATTATCTTTGCGCTACGCGATCCGCGCGATGTGTGTTTGAGTTGCTTCCAGCAGGCGTTTAAGCCGTCTAGCGTGACAGTCAATCTACTGAGCTGGGAAGGCGTGGCCAAGCAATATGCGGCCGTGATGGACCTTTGGTTTTACATAAAGCCGATGATGCAGCCGCGTTATATGGAATTGCGTTACGAGGACACGGTCAACGATTTCGAAAACAGTTTTCGCCGGGTGTTTGCGTTATTGGATTTGGAATGGGTGGCCGAAGTTAGCGCGTTTCATGAAAAGGCTAAGGGCCGTTATATTGCCACGCCGAGTTTTGCCGCCGTCGCTCAGCCGATTTATTCGCGCTCGGTGGCGCGTTGGCAGCACTATGAAAAGTTTTACGAACCCGTATTGCCGATTTTGGCACCGTATATCGATGCGTTCGGTTACGAATGAAGCGAATGGGCAGGGTTGTTCAAGCTTTTTGATCAAGCAGGCTAGATTCTAGCGGATGTAGAAGTGGAGCTTCCGTGCCCCCGGTCATCCTTGACCGAAACCGATCCAATTTCTTGCTGATTAACCTGGCCCTTGATCACACTGGTAATTAAGGGCGCCGGGTTAAAAATCAGCTTTAAGTGACATAGATACGTCTCAGACGTTTTCTGTCGTTTTGCGTTTGCCGAAACCGACTAAGCCGGCCATCGCGCTACCGAACAGCCAAACCGCACCCGGTACGGGTACTGGTGATGCGGCGGCGGAGATGGTAGCGGTATAGGCCAGATTGGCGCCGCCTACCGTGCCGTCGTAACCACCCAAAATCAGTGTGTAAGTACCGGCAGTCAGGAAACGGGTCAGCGTCGCGCTGGCGGTGGTGCCTTGAGTGGCTGCGAAGGCCCAGGCGTTTGCGTCAACCAAAGCCAGTGTGGTGCCAAGTGGGCTGGCAGCCATGGGATTCAGAGCACCGTTGTTCAGGTATTCTTGATGACGACTGCTGCTACCCGCGGTATCCCAGCCGCTCCACAAACCAAAAGCCGGGCGCAGATTGGAGCCGTCCGACGATACGGTGATGGTCACTTCCGCATCGGCATGCAATTCAAACAAACCGTAATCGGCGGTATGCCCCCAGTTTGTCGCGCCGTCTTTATAAGCTTTGGCGCCCATGCCTATGCCGTGGCCGCTGGCGGTTTGCGAGTTGGCAACGCCGCCGTCATTGTGGATCATCGCTACCCAGGTGGCGGGCAAATTGCCAATATATCCTGGATCGCCGGCCGACCATGGGCCTGCGGCAGAACCGTCCGGTAAGGGATCTCCGGAAGCCAAATTGTAGGTTACGTGAGCGCTAGCCATGCCGCTGATCGACATTAAAGCGCCCATGGCGCCGGCTAATGCTAGTTTCTTAAAGGTTAAGTTTGCAGTCATTTTGGATCTCTATCGAATTAAATATATGAGCTAAAGCCTGTTGTTAAACAGCGATTGGTGAGGGGATTGCCGTTGTTTGGCGGCAATCCCGTTGGGCAATTAAGCCGCTAGTTGTTGTTTGCGGCGGCCGAAACCGATCAAGCCGGCCATCGCGCTGCCGAACAGCCAGACTGCGCCTGGAACAGGCACTGCCGAAGTGGTAACCAGTACGTCGTAGGTTACGCCATCGAGCGCGCCGCCACCGTGCGCGCCGACCACCAAGGTATAAAAGCCATTGGTGTGTAGTCCTGGTGTGCCTGTGGCATTCCACTCGGCTTGATCGAACACAAACGAGTAGAACAAGGTGTCGGAAGTGCTGCTCATGCTGGCTGTCCAGATAGCTTCGCCCAAGCTTGAGCCTTGCAGGCCCGTTTCGCCGATTGTGGCAGCCGCGTTACGGTCAGATGTGGAACTGCTGTCCACATTGCGATACAGGGCCACGTCCAATAAGCCGTTAAATTGGCTGTAATCCGCGTCGTTTTTCACGGTAATGGTGGTTTTGATATTGCCCGCGCTGGCGCAGTTAGCGCTTGCTGTGTTTGCGCCGCAGCTAATATGAATCAAGCCGTAGTCCAGTCCCAGGCCGGTTGAAGCTGAATTGCCTGCTACCGCCAAGTAAGGATGGTCGCCATCAGCCGGTAGGTCGGTCATGATGGTGCCCCAGGTGGCGGCGTTGGTGCCGCCGTTTTTGTCCGAGTAAGCTTTCCACAAGCTACCGATAGTGTTGGTGCCGAAGCTAGGGTTTGAGCTAATAAGGTTTGCTGTCAGTGCGCCATCGTTGTCTGTAGCGCTGGAGCCGGTATGCAACTCGCGTTTGGTGAAGCCGGCAGCGGTTGTATGCTGACCTGAATACCACATATAGGGCAGGTTGCCTGCTACTTCTGTGGCTGTCTCAGCCGCGGTACCTGTGCCCGGAATTAAGGTGTTCGCGTTTAAGTCGCCGACTGTATAAACGTTGGTACCGTTGGCGACTCTATTGGTGCCGTTGGAGTTTGCAGATACACCGTCTGTACCGTTGATGCTGTTGGCGATGCCGAAGCCGATGGCGGAGTTACCGGAGGCTACTGTGCCCGCGCCGGTCAGGTTGTAGTAAGAGTGCGCGAATGCTTGACTGGAAACAGCCGCCAGGCCAGTTGTCAAAATAGCTGCTATAGCCGTTTTATGAAAGATCATGATCGTCCTCTTTGTTATTGGAATTAAAGGTAACAGCGAAACTGACAAAACTTGACCAACAGCAGCGAGCCAAACTTTGCCCTCGCCCATGGCGCGCATGGGGGCAATCCGGCCTTCTTTAAATCGTTTTTTAAGAACCGTGATTTTCCGGCCCCGCCTCACGACGGGTGTGGCAAAGCTTGCTTTCAGAGATTTGCTCATTCCGCCAGCGGCAGACATGGCAGGGATAGAGACCTACTAACCGCTTTTCGGAAAGCAAACCACGAAGCAAGTACACTAGTCGAAGCGAATAATGGGCCAACTCAATAATATATATATATTTCATTATATTACGGCGTATTTTGCCTGGGTTGGCTTGAGTAAGTGGTGGGCGAAATTCAGCGAAATAGCACAGGCGCGTGCTTTATATAACACAGTTCAATTTTTGGTAAATGATCCGGGTTTGGTGGTGAGGTTTGTTTTGGTGGATTTGCTCAGGAATTTCTTTCTTTTCTAGTCGTTTATTGTTAGGTTGTTGCGCCACTAATTGGGTTGGCACGAGATTTTTCAGTGGAGAGATGTATGCAAAAAACCGATAAAACCCCGTTGTGGGTGTTCCTGGCCCTGTCGAGTATAGAAACCCGCAAAGGCGCGTTACTGTTGATCTGGAGTAGTATTGTTTTTACTCTTTACTGTGTGCCTTGGCCGCTCTATTTCGATGGCAACGGCTGGGTTGCCAAATTATTTTTGATCGACGATTGGGAATGGTTTGCGATGATGCTGCCCATGACGTTTTGGTACTGGCTGAGCATGAGATGGGTGGATAAAAACGGCGGCTGGCGTTTGGCTGGTGCGTGATATGCCGCACTATTTTTCGGGACATGATTCGTCAGATCGTGACGCTTGTTCCTAAAAGATTAGCTCGTAGATTGTCGTTCGATCTTTTAAGTGGCTAGCCTAATTCCTTATTTGCCATGGCATGTAGCGGTTGGAGTGAAGGTTGCTATCAAAAATCGATTGAATACTTAGGTGGCCGCCATCCAGGTTTGGTCGGCTTTCCACCTTCTTAAGCAAGCGGCGGTAGTATCTAGCGGCGATGCGTTCTTCAATTTAGTGTTGTTTCTATGCTTTCACACATTCTGCCCAAAGCCGAAATATCCATTCGCGAAAACCTGCGGTGGTTATACATTCTTAGAAATTTGATGCTGTTTGCCGTTACGGTGGCGGTGTTTATTGCAGTGAACGGCCTGGGTATTAATTTGCCGCAAAACCAGCTGTGGCTGGCGATTTTTGCGATTTCCATACTTAATCTTTACACCTGGCTACGGCTGAGGACGCCGGAAGAAGTTACCGAGCACGAGATTTTTTCGCAAATATGCATGGACGTGTTGGCGTTGGCCTATCTGCTTTATCTGACCGGCGGCGCGTCAAACCCGATCATTTGGGTGTTTCTGCTGCCTTTGATTGTAACTGCCATCATGCTGCCGCAGGCTTATGCCTGGAATATGGTGATCATTACCTCCTGCGTGTATACGGTATTGATTGCCTACAACGTACCCTTGCCGGCTGTCGAGCCGCACATGGCCCATCCGGCGATGACGGAGATGACGCCGGAAATGAGCCTGCAAATGCATTTGATGAACGACAGGCGTTATTTCAATCTGCATGTATTCGGTATGTGGTTTGGTTTTGTGTTTAGCGCCGGCTTAGTCGCTTTTTTTGTGGTCGAACTGTCCAAGACCTTGAAAGAGCGGGAGCGTAATTTAGCGGATGCCCGCGAGAGTGCGCTACGCGACGAGCGCGTGGTGTCCCTAGGCACCTTGGCAGCCAGCGCCGCGCATGATATGGGTACGCCGCTGGGCACGATCGCCATTTTGACGCATGAGATGGCGGAAGAGCTGTCGGCGCATCGCTATCCGGATCTGCATCAGAAACTGGTAATTGTTCAACAGCAGATTGATCGCTGCAAACAAGCCTTGTCGGTGATGTCGGCCTCCGCCGGCGAGATGCGGGCGGAATCCGGCAAGGTGATGCTGGTGAGCGAATATATCGATGAAGTATTAGGCCAGTGGCGCACGCATAAAGCCGCCACCAGGCTCAAGCTATTTATTTCGCCGAATGTGGATATGGAAGCGCGCGTGATTGCGGAACGTACTGTGACTCACTCCATCATTAATATCCTAAATAACGCTGCCGAGGCATCGCCGGTCGATGCGGGCATCGAGTTTCATGTGGAATGGGATGAAGCAACGCTAAACTTGAAAATCCGGGATTTCGGTCCAGGCTTGCCGGCTGAATTTATCGAGTTTGCCGGGCACCAACCGGTCAAGAGCAATAAGCAAGGCATGGGAGTTGGCTTGTTTTTGACTTATACCACTATCAAGCGACTCGGCGGTAAAATACAGTTCAGTAATTTAGAGTCGGGCGGTGCTTGCGTTGAAATCAGTTTGCCGCTTTTAGCTAAGGAGAGTATGCATGAATCAATTACCTATGGATAAACCCAATTTATTGCTTGTCGATGATGACGTCACCTTTTGTTCGGTGTTGAAGCCGGCACTGGAAAAGCGTAATTTTCAAGTGACTGTCGCCAATGATGTCGATACGGCAATGAAACTGGCGGAACAAACCGAGCCTGAATACGCGGTAATCGACTTGCGGATCGGTTTTGACTCCGGTTTGGAAATGGTCAAGAAATTGATTTCTTTAGATGACAATACCCAAATCGTCATGCTGACCGGTTTCGCCAGTATCGCCACCGCTGTGGAGGCTATCAAATTGGGCGCGATTCATTATCTGACCAAGCCGGCCAACGCTGATGAGATTGTCAGTGCTTTGTACAAGAACGAAGGCGATGCCTCGGTAGCCATCAGTGACAATCCGCTATCGGTAAAGCGCTTGGAGTGGGAGCACTTGCAAAAGGTGCTGATGCAGCACGACGGTAACATCTCAGCCGCCGCCAGAGCATTGAATATGCACAGAAGAACCTTGCAAAGAAAGCTGGAAAAACGGCCGGTAAAAGAGTAGGCGACCAGCACTATTTAGGAAGTGAAGATATTATTTTGTATTTATTACAAGTAATCGTTGCAAAACTAATATTTCTGAGTATAATGGGCGGCTCATTCAGGGGGTCGTTAGCTCAGCCGGTAGAGCACCGCACTTTTAATGCGATGGTCGTGCGTTCGAATCGCACACGACCCACCACTGAATGACCAAGCTAATCAATAGCTTATCAACTGGCTTGCCCGTCGAGTTGAAGCAACAAACCGCAGCAAGGCGCAAATTTAGGCGCACTCTGCATTAAGTTGTTCAATGAGGTGGCGTAATGAACCAGCAAAAGCAGTCCCTTTTAGTCCAGTCCGCGGCTAAAAATTCAAACCAACCAAATATTTTTTCTAGCCACGATTCTTTCGTGTGTTTCTGCGTGCCTCGCGTTTTCGTTGGAGGTGCATGATGGCTTACATCAGACCTCTAGCAAACGGTAATTTCCGCGCCGATGTCCGCTGAAGGGTATCGTTAAAAACAAAACCTTCCCTGCCGAGTCCCTTGCCCAAGCCTGGGCTGATCAAATCGAACACAGCATTAAAACCGTCCCCTTTTTGGATCAGGCGCAATTGCTGGCGCTGTCCGATGCCGACATCGAAACCTTGGGCGGCGCGGAGTTGTTCAAACAACTGGGCGTCGATTTATTCGTTGTCCATCATCAAGCCAAGCTGGAAGCCATTAACGCGCTATCCAAAAAAGAGTTGCTGCAACTATCCCCGCAAGATATTGAGCGCATGGGTGGCGCTGAGCTGTTTATACAGGCCGGCAAGCGCATCAGATACAAAACCTTCCGCGAGGTTTGCAGCGAGTATTTGTCGCGTTGGAACAAGAAAGACTATCAAGGCCAGATGCAGCGGATAAGCGAGAGCGATAACCCCCTCGTAAACAGTGACTTCAAATAGTGAGTTAAAACCATGATAAAACACAATGCCCAAAACGAGCGTATTAAGCGCAAATACTTTATCTTTTTGAAAGAAGCCAAACGTCAAAACGAAAGCTCAGTCGATGCCGTAGCCAAGGCCATCAGTCGCTTTGAAACCTACACAAAATATCGCGAATTCAAGGCTTTTCATTATCAGCAAGCGGTTTCCTTCAAAGCCGACCTGGCCAAACAAATCAATCAGCAAACCGGCAAGCCACTGAGCAAATCGACAATGAATTCGACCCTTAGCCAGTTGAAAACCTTTTTCCAATGGTTAACCATGCAGCCGGGCTACAAGTCGCATATCAGCTATACCGAGGCCGAATATTTCAACCTATCCGAAAAAGAGGTGCGGATTGCGACGGCCAAACGGCAAACTCGTGTGCCGACCATCGAACAAATTAAGCACGTCATCGCATCTACGCCCAACAACACGGTCATCGAGCAGCGTAACCGCGCGCTGATCGCTTTTACTTTGTTGACCGGTGCGCGTGATAGTGCGATTGCATCGATGAAACTCAAACATGTCGATCTGATTGCAAATTGCATCTTCCAGGATGCTCGTGAGGTCAAAACCAAGTTCAGCAAAACATTCACCACTTATTTCTTTCCCGTCGGCGATGAGATTCAGCAAATCGTGGTCGACTGGGTTAACTACCTGAAAACTGAATTGCTATGGGGCAATGATGATCCGTTGTTTCCGAAAACCAATGTGATTAATAGCGAGGATCGTGTTTTTAGGGCTTCCGGTATAAAGCCAGAGCATTGGCAAAACGCATCGCCGATTCGCTCCATTTTTCGCGAGGCGTTTGAAGCGGCTGGTTTGCCTTACTTCAACCCGCACAGCTTCCGTAAAACCTTGGGAACGCTTGGTGAGAAACTTTGCCAAACCCCAGAGGAGTTTAAGTCTTGGAGCCAAAATCTGGGACACGAAAATGTTTTAACGACGTTTTACAGCTACGGTGAGGTGCAGCAGCATCGGCAAGGGGAGATTTTCCAGCTTTTGAAACTGCCACGAGATTTATCCGGCCAGAGTGCTGAAGACATTGCAAAAGCAGTAGTCAAGGTCATGACCAATCAACGATTACAACAACTTATATAGTTGTAAATGTTTACCAATTTTTTTGTTGCTAAAAATGACTGAAATAAACTTAAAGCCTTGGCAAAATAGGCGGTCTAGTCCAGTCTGAAATATTTTGCCGGAGATTAAGAACTGGAAACTCAGGCGTTAAATGCTTGCCGATAACTTTCAAAGGAATTCATGAAATTTACAGAAGACACGCGCGTCAAGATACCGGCAATACTACACCTTGTTCGGCTCGGCTATGACTATATATCGCTGAAAGGCCAAGACTGGGACATCGACACTAATTTCCCGGCGCTATTCCACCAAGCCATCGCCAAGATCAATCCTGACATCGACCAAGCCGACATTGGCCGTTTGCTGGCAGAAACCAAACTGACGCTGGATAACGACGACCTGGGTCAAGCCTTCTACCAAAAGCTGACCGACCGTTCTGGCACTAAGCTGATTGATTTTGAAAACTTCAACAACAACCTGTTTCACGTTGTTACCGAGCTGACCTGCCAAAACGGCGATGAAGAATTTCGCCCCGACATCACGCTGCTGATTAACGGTATGCCGCTGGTGTTTATTGAAGTCAAAAAGCCCAACAACCGCGAAGGCATCCTCGCCGAACGTGACCGCATCAATAAACGCTTTCAAAACCCTAAATTCAAACGCTTCATCAACATCACCCAGTTGATGCTGTTCTCCAATAACATGGAGTACGACGAAGACGAAGTACAGCCAATACAGGGCGCGTTTTACGCTAGCCCGGCCTATTGCAAACCGGTGTTCAACTATTTTCGTGAGGAAGAAGTCCTTAATCTGACGGCGTTACTTAAACCTTTGACCGAACAAACCGAGCTCAGCGTTTTAAAAGACAACAATCTGGAAGTGATCCGCAGTAACCCGGAATTCATCACCAACAAAGACCCCAATCGCCCAACCAACCGGATTTGCAGCTCATTGCTCAGTCGTGAGCGTTTGGCGTTTATCTTGCGTTTTGCTTTGGCCTACGTGCACGAAACCGACGGCGTGCAAAAGCACGTGATGCGCTACCCGCAGCTATTCGCCACCAAAGCCATAGCCCGCAAATTAAACGAGGGCATCAAAAAAGGCATCATCTGGCACACCCAAGGCAGCGGCAAAACCGCGTTGGCTTATTACAACGTGCGCTTTCTGACCGACTATTTTCAGAAACAGCAGATCATCCCCAAGTTCTATTTCATCGTTGACCGCCTGGATTTGCTCACCCAAGCCAAAACCGAGTTCAGCAGTCGCGGTTTGATCGTTCATACCATCGACACTCGCGAAGCGTTTACTAAAGCCATCAAAGCCACGCAGGTCATCCACAACCATTCCGGCAAGCCGGAAATCACCGTGGTCAATATCCAGAAGTTCGAGGATGACCCGAATGTGGTTTCGACTCAGGACTACGATGTCAGCATTCAGCGGGTGTACTTTCTGGATGAAGTACATCGCAGCTACAACCCCAAAGGCAGCTTTCTGGCCAATCTTGAAGAGTCCGACCGCAACGCCATCAAAATCGGCCTGACCGGTACGCCTCTGCTTGGCACCGATTACAACTCGCGCCTGTTGTTTGGTGATTACATCCACAAGTACTACTACAACGCCTCCATTGCCGACGGCTACACCTTGCGCCTGATCCGTGAGGAAATCGCCACCAATTACAAACTGGCGCTGCAAAAAGCCTTGGCCGACTTGCAGATTCAGCAAGGCGACCTCAACAAAACCCAGGTTTACGCCCACCCCAGCTTTGTTGAGCCGATGCTGGATTACATCGTCAGCGACTTTGAAAAAAGCCGCGGCGCATTGAATGATGCGGCAATTGGCGGCATGGTGATTTGCGACAGTTCCGAACAAGCCAAGCAATTATTTGAACTATTCACCGCCAAATACGCTAAATCATCCGTACCAACACCGCAGGCCGCCAACGACGGCGAATTCATCGAATTCAAACAAGCCGCCGAGCCCAAAGCTGATTATAAAAGCCGGAAAAAAGCTGCTAACCAAGTGACCAGCGCAGCCTTGATTCTGCACGATGTCGGTACTAAAGAAGAGCGCAAAACCTGGGTGGAGGACTTCAAAGCCGGTAAGATCGACTTCCTGTTTGTCTACAACATGCTATTGACCGGCTTCGATGCCAAACGCCTGAAAAAGCTGTACCTAGGCAGAAAGCTTGACGGACATAATTTGCTACAGGCATTGACTCGAGTAAATCGAACCTTCAAAAACTTTCGCTACGGCTATGTGGTGGATTTTGCCGACATCAGTAAGCAATTCGACGAAACCAACCGCCGCTATTTCGAAGAGCTGCAAGGCGAACTCGGCGACGAACTAGAACAATATTCCAAGCTATTCAAAAGCCACGAAGAAATTCACGCCGAGATTGCACACCTTAAAGAGGTGCTGTTTCACTTCAATCTGGACAATGCCGAAGAGTTTTCCCTGCAACTCAACCAGATCAACGACCGCGAACAAGTGCTGGCGCTGAAAAAAGCCCTGGCCGATGCCAAAAGCCTGTACAACCTGATCCGCCTGCAAGGCGAATACGATTTTTTGCAGCAACTGGATTTCAACAAACTCAACTGGCTGTATCGGGAAACCAGCAACCGCCTGGACTTGCTAAACCTGAAAGAAACCCTGGAACAAGGCACCAACAGCACCAATTTGCTCAATATCGCACTGGAAGATGTGATTTTTCAGTTCACCAAAATCGGCGAAGAAGAGCTGGTCTTAGCAGACAAACTTAAAAACACCCTGCGCCAAACCCGCGAAGCACTGGCCAGCAACTTTGATCAGCAAGACCCCAAATTCATCAGCCTTAAAGAAGAACTGGAACGGCTATTCAAGAAAAAGAACTTGTCGGAAGTAACACAGGACGAAATGAACGCCAATATCCAAACCCTGAACAAAATCCACGAGCGCGTTAAAGAACTCAACCGCCAGAACAACCAATTGCGACAAAAGTACCAAGGCGATACCAAATACACCCGGATGCACAAACGCCTGGTTGAACGCGGCGGTATTTCGGATTCCGAACGTAAAATCTTTGAAGCGCTGACCGGCGTCAAGCAAGATGCCGACAAGCAAGTATTGCAAAACAGCCAAATGCTGGATAACGAAGACTTTTTTAAGCGTATCACCATGCCCTTGGTTATTAATCGCTTTATGAAACAACATCAAATCAAACTCAACCCTGATACCTCCCACTACATCAACCACTTAGTAGTCGCGGAGTACCTGAAAGAATTTAATACCGGAGCGCGTGGGTGGTAGAACTAGAATTCAAACAAAATACTCAAGAACTTATCGACAACTTGAAAAGTGTCTGTGCCAACTATGGACTTGGCAATGACGGCAACGAATTCAAAATCATCACACAGACCTTCTTATATAAACTCATCCATGACAGATTTGCATTAGAAGCCAAAAAAACTGATGAAAACATTGCCAATGCAGACAAGTGGGAAGAAGCTTTGGCTGTACTCAGTGATGAAGAGTTTGAAATGCTGCAATTGCAGATGGGGCCTAATATCGCCCGCCTAAAACCCAGTCACCTCATAAGCCACCTAGCGAAAAACCAAAACTCGCCGGATTTTGCCAAGCTATTCGACGACACATTGATGGACATCGCCATCACCAACAATGACGTGTTCGCCGTCAAAACTGATGGTGGTGCCAAGGTAGTGCTTTTCGACAGGCTAAGCGAATACATTTCCGACACATCCAAGCGTGATGACTTTTGTCGAGCTATTATCAACAAGCTAATGACCTTCAGCCTTGAGCGCGTGGACTCCAAATTGGAGAGCATTTTTGCGCAAAAATTCGACTTTTACGCCAATATCTTTCAGTACCTGATCAAAGACTACAACAGCAACAGCGGCGGCAAATACGCTGAGTATTACACTCCGCACGCCGTGGCCCGCATCATGGCCGCCATTCTGGTGCCGGTAGACGAGCGCGGTATCGTCAAAAACGTCAGCGTTTACGACCCGTCCGCCGGTTCCGGCACCTTGTTAATGAACGTCGCCCACGCCATTGGCGAAAACCGCTGCAGCATTTACACCCAGGACATTTCCCAAAAATCCTCAAACCTGCTGCGGCTGAATCTGATCCTGAATAATCTGGTGCATTCCATTCCCAACGTCGTGCAGGGCAACACCTTGCTGCACCCGTCGCACAAGGACGGCAGCGAGTTAAAACGCTTTGATTACATCGTCTCCAATCCACCATTCAAAATGGATTTCAGCGATTTCCGCGACGACTTGGACAACAAAGCCAATAAAGAACGCTTTTTTGCCGGTATCCCCAAGGTTAAAGCCAAGGCCACCGACAAAATGGAAATCTACCAGTTGTTCCTGCAACACATCATTTACTCGCTGAAACCCGGCGGCAAGGCGGCTGTGGTAGTGCCGACCGGTTTTATTACCGCCCAAGCCGGCATCGACAAAGGCATTCGCGAGCATCTGGTGGACAAGCAAATGCTGGCCGGCGTGGTGTCCATGCCCAGCAACATCTTCGCCACCACCGGCACCAACGTCTCCATTTTGTTCATCGACACCCTGAATCTGGGTAAAGTGGTGTTGATCGACGCCTCCAATCTGGGCGAGAAAATCAAGGACGGTAAAAACCAGAAAACCGTGCTCACTGCCGCCGAAGAGCAGCGCATCATCGATGTGTTCAACGCCAAGCAGCAGCAAGAGGATTTTTCGGTAGTGGTCAGCTACCGCGACATCGCCGCCAAGAATTACTCGCTCAGCGCCGGGCAGTATTTCGATGTGAAGATTGAGTATGTCGATATTACGCCGGAAGAGTTTTCCGAAAAAATGAAGGTGTTTAACGATAATTTGGACAGTCTGTTTAGCCAGTCGCGGGATTTGGAGGCGGAAATTAAGAAGCAGTTGGCGGGGGTGAATTTCAATGCCTAGAAATGTCGGGTGGGCCTGTAATATTTTGATTGGAAACCTGGCGACGATTAGGCTTGTAGGATGTGCCGACGCAAGGAGGCGCATCGATCGCGACCGATGCGCTTCACGTTGTTCAGCACATCCTATCTATCGTAGGGTGGGCACGGCTGTTTCGTGCCCACCGTTGACACCGCGTGGGCAAACGAAAAAGCTGTTTGCCCACCCTACAGAGCTCTCCTTATGAGAAGCTGGGAAAGGCTATCTCTAGGAGAAATCTCGGACACATGCCTAGGAAAAATGCTGGATGAAGAAAAAAATAAAGGTGAGTTAAAGCCATATTTGGCGAATATAAATGTTAGGTGGGGGAGTTTTTTTCTTAACAATCTCAGTCAAATGAGATTTGAAGATTATGAAGACGAGAGATATGGTCTTAGAAATGGGGATTTAATTATTTGCGAAGGTGGTGAACCAGGGCGGTGCGCTATTTGGAGAGACCAAATACCGAATATGAAAATACAAAAAGCGTTGCATAGGCTAAGAGTTAAGCCTGGATACAACGTTGAGTTTTTGTATTACAGAATGCTTCTAGCTGGACGCTTAAAAGAACTTGATAAGTTTTTTATCGGATCGACAATAAAGCATTTAACTGGTGTCACGCTTAGACAAATCGAGTTCAATTTTCCAAACGAATTAGAACAAACAAAAATTTCGTCAGTCCTGAGTGCTATCGATGCCAAAATCGAACTCAACAACCGCATCAACGCCGAACTGGAAGCGATGGCGAAGACTTTGTATGACTACTGGTTTGTGCAGTTCGACTTTCCCTTCGACTTCGCCCAAAACAAGCCCGCCGCCAACGGCAAACCCTACAAATCCTCCGGCGGCAAAATGGTCTATAACCCAATCCTGAAACGGGAAATACCGGAGGGGTGGACTGAGGGAACATTGGAAGACCTCGGGCAGATTGTCGGCGGGAGCACGCCGACGACAACAGAAGCTGAAAATTTTTGTATAGATGGTACACCTTGGATTACGCCAAACGACTTGTCGGGTAATCAGGGAAAGAAGTTTGTAACCCGAGGCGCAACTGATGTCAGTGAGGCTGGAATTAAATCGGCTTCTCTTAACAAGTATCCAAAGGGGACCGTTTTATTAAGCTCAAGGGCACCAATCGGCTATATGGCGATTGCCCGTAATGAACTGACCACCAATCAAGGTTTTAAGTCGTTTATTCCCAATAAAGGCTATTCATCAGCCTTTATCTATTACACGGTAAACCTTAGTTTGAAGGCAATAACCCAGTATGCTTCCGGTTCGACTTTCAAGGAAGTATCTGGCAGCGTTCTAAAAACTGTAAAGATTGTTCTCCCACCGACACATATATCTGAAACATATACAGCGGCAGTTTCTGCTATTTTTGCTCGGCAGGACACTTTAGAGCAGGAAAACGAAAAACTAGTGGCTCTCCGTGACTGGCTCCTCCCCATGCTAATGAACGGCCAAGTGACCGTGCAATCGGTAGCAACCGACTAAGGCCATGACCGTTCCCGCCCAGCCCAAGCTTTATCACATCGTCCACGTGGACCGATTGGCCTCGATCATTGCGGCGGGCGGTCTGTTATGCGATGCGGCGGTGATGGCGAACCAGACGGGTGGCACCACCATAGGCATGAACAGCATCAAGCAACGCCGTTTGCAGGAATTGAGGCTGGCTAGCCACCCGGATTTGCATGTGGGCGATTGTGTGCCGTTTTATTTTTGCCCTCGCTCCATCATGTTGTTTATCATTCGCCAAGCCAATCACCCGGAGCTGGACTATCAGGGTGGGCAAGGGCCGATTTTGCATTTACAGGCCGACTTGCAGGCCAGTGTGGCATGGGCAACTGCAAATCAACGGCGCTGGGCGTTTACTTTGTCGAACGCCGGTTCCTATTATTTTGAAGATCGTTGCGATTTACGCCAACTGGATCAACTGGATTGGAAGGCAATCCAAACCAACCAATGGAAGGAGTGCAAGGAAGGCAAGCAGGCGGAATTTCTGATGGAGCGCAGTTTTCCGTGGCATTTAATTGAATCGATTGGCGTATTTTCGGTGCCAATTCATCGACAGGTGACTAATATTGTGCAAGCGGCAACTCACAAGCCACCTGTAACGATAAAAACCGCTTGGTATTACTAGAGAGCACAATGATTGAATTAACCCAAGGCGATATTTTACGCGCGGACGTCGAAGCCATAGTCAACACCGTGAATTGCGTCGGCGTGATGGGGCGCGGCATTGCCTTGCAGTTTAAAAAAGCCTGGCCGGACAACTTTAAAGCCTATGCCGCCGCTTGCGATAAAGAACAAGTTCAGCCGGGGCGGATGTTCGTGTTCGAAACCGGCCAGCTTGCCAACCCGCGCTACATCATCAATTTTCCGACCAAACGCCATTGGCGCGGTGCCAGCCGCATGGAAGATATTGAAGCCGGTCTTGATGCGCTGGTGGCCTGCATTCGTGAAAACGATATTCAGTCGATTGCCATTCCGCCGTTGGGTAGCGGTCTGGGCGGTCTGGATTGGCAACAGGTTAAACCCCGAATCGAGCAGGCCATGAGCGCGTTACCGGATGTTCGGGTATTGATTTATCAACCCAATGGCGCTCCCGCCAACGAGGTAATCGCGCGGAATAAAGTTCCACCCAAAATGACCCCCGGCAGAGCCGTTCTGATTGAGTTGTTGCAACGCTATTTGGCGGGTTTACTTGACCCGACTGTTTCATTGCTGGAAGTGCACAAGCTGATGTATTTCATGCAGGAGGCCGGTGAGCCGTTGCGTTTACGTTATCGCAAAGCGCATTATGGCCCTTATGCTGAAAATTTGGGCAAGGTGTTAAATGATGTCGAAGGCCATTTTATTTCCGGCTACGCCGACGGCGGCGATGATCCTAAAAAGCAATTGCAACTGGTGCCGGGAGCAGTAGAAGAAGCTACAGCGTTTTTACAGGACTTCCCGCAAACCCGCGAGCGCTTTAACTTGGTGTCCAAACTTGTGGAAGGCTTTGAATCGCCGTTTGGCCTGGAGCTGTTGGCTACAGTTCATTGGCTGCGTAAATTCGAGCAAATCAATACTGTCCAGGAAGTAATTCAGGCTACCCATGCTTGGAATAACCGCAAACGTCAATTCACACCTAGACAAATCGAGCTAGCACTAAGTGTTTTGGATCGGCAAAGCTGGTTTGCGATGACCTGATAGACCATCGCTAAATGCAGGGTCAAAACTGAAAGTCAGTGGATTATTTTTCAACAGATAATTTTTTGATAAACACTTTTCTGTAGGTGTCTGTTGTAAATTTCTAATTCTTTTTCGGCTAGCCAATAACGAACTTAAACGCCGAGGCAGCGGAAGCTGTTATTCAACGTCTTCTGCGTGTAGTGAGCAACCGGTCTTTTAAACCTGAAAAACAAAGTTTTCCTATCGAATACTTACTTAAATCGGATGATGCCGCAAGGATTCCAAGCGAGCCGGGGCCGATCATTGAACCTGATTGGGACTCATGGGATAAGGAGCAACGAAAAGTCAGTATCAAGAGTATCTTTGACTGGCCGTTAGCATCATGGATGGGTAGCAATTTACGCCAGTTGCGATCAAAAATCATCGAAAGTTGGCTTTCCATGCCAGAGCTTCTTTCGCCGCAGAATAGTCGATTTAGAAAACCAATGGATACGAGGCATTAAAATGCAATCTTTGACCGCATCCTTACTGCGGCAATGCCAATTACCAAAAAAATTGGATCTTGGGATTTATTATCGCTGGGGTAGCGGAGCTGACAGGAAGCAGCGATTTTTAGTGGAACTGGATGCGGCACCATTATTGGTCCTCGTTCAAGAAGCAGTGTTGGGCTACCGTGTTTATGAGCTGCTCACCATAAACCGCATAGGCGATGTTTTGCATTATCTCCGGGTGCGCCCGATTGAGGTTGAACCCGATGTAGCCGAAATATTTGAGGGGAAAAATCGAAAGGACTGGCTTCCATATCAGGAATATGAATCAGAACGATGGGGCAAAGGTTACTGGCCTTTGGTCGATTTTGACGCCTGTTTTGGGTTATATTGTGACGATACTCCTCCAGCCTCCGCCACTTGGCGTTTCTTTTGGGATGCCGGAAGTTGGCGATCTTACGTGGCCGATTTACTCGCATCCATTCGCATCATCCAATCGCAATTGCACCAGTCAGATGACTTTTTGATCCAAGGCGAAATCGCTCGAATGGAGCGTGGCATTCATCATCAGGATTATCTACCCAATATCTCAAGGGATTGCCGAATAACAAATTGTGTTCCTGAAAAATCGCATTTATCAACCGCTTTATTTCGAGTTATAGAGGAATTGATTGTTAGCGATAAAGTTCAATCAGTTGCCTGTCCGTTTGACGATTTTTGGTTATGGCGGAGTTTGGTCGAGGAACAGTTAAAACGCAGCCAACAACTGAACCGAAGCCCTCAGGTTGCTTTCTCACTCTGTACTGATAGGGAACAAGTGAATATCCCTTATTCTGACTGGGGAGGCAAGGTCCATTGTTCTTATGAAGGGATTTGTGGAGCCGACTTATTTATTAAACCTGATTGGAGAAATACTTTTCCAGAAGCCGATGGCGTTGAATCCAGCCTATCTGACATTGTGTTCTATACCGGTGAGGATTATGACAGTGGGAGAATTTGTCACTACCTACTCACCGACAATGACCTAGGAGAATTGATGTGTGCGACTCGCCGAAATATCGGCGATGGTTGGATTCTTTATGAATCGAAACGTCCTTACCGGCCTAATCCAAACTTCAAAACAGAATACTAAAGTGATTTATGAGATAAATCATTAGCCTCATGGAGCAAATTACCAAACGTTTGAAGTCTGTTGATTCATCTGTAGCTATCCGACTACAAATTCAGTGATGGTGCTAAGGGTATTTTGGATGACCTTCTTCGCTTGCAGGTTTGGGGGAGGTGTACCAGAAAAAAGAATGATTTTGGATTATAGAAAAATAATCGAATCCATTTTTCCATCATAGGCAAGGCGTAAATTTAGGCGCACGAGTCAAACAAACTGAGTCCAATCCACTCAAACCTAAACAACTTGAAACTATTGATATTAAAAGAATATACTGTAGCTCCACGTTGTTTCAATTCGCTGGTGATGCACTTTTAATGCGATGGTCGTGCGTTCGAATCGCACACGACCCACCATAAAATTGATATACAAATCAACCAGTTACTGAGAGGTCAGAACTGGTTTTTTTTGTGCCTGAAATTTGGCTTGCGTGATTTTTGCGTGACTTGATTTTCACCGGCTCCAAGCCAAATTTGTTGCTGTGCTGTATCGATTCATCATTTGAGAGCCGCTTTCATTCAAACCAACATTCAGTCATTGATGAGAACAATCATCGGCAGCCTTAGCCGCCTCTGGTTGAGGTACAGGTAGATTTTTTTCGGCGGGCTGTGGGTCGGGTTTAATTTTTTCCGCAAATTCGTTTTGCAGTTGCCAGCGCACAACGCGGTTTCGGCCCGATTCCTTGGCAACATACAACGCTTCATCGGCAAATTTGTTCAATTCGCTCGGGTCTTCCGGTTGGTCGAGGATACTGGCGACACCCAAACTGGCGGTGACCCAGGGTCCGGTTTCGTAACGGGCGACCGATTCGGATTTGATGCGCAAGCGAATACGCTCTGCCACCGTAATGGCTTCGTCTACGCTTAAACCCGGTAGCACGAGGCAAAACTCTTCGCCGCCGTAGCGGCCAACCAAATCAATTTTGCGGGTGTTGTTGGTTAAGATTTCGGCGAGCAATTTGATGATGACGTCACCGGAGGCATGACCGTAATTATCGTTAACCCGTTTGAAATGGTCGATGTCGACCATAATGCAGCACAGCTCCAAATTGTTTTGCAGGGCATCGGCAAACGCCTTTTCAAACAGTTCGTTAAATGCTCGCCGATTCAAACAGCCGGTCAGAGAGTCCCTGGTGGCCAGAAAGTGCAATTCCTTGTTTTGTTCTTTAACTTGCGCCTGACTTTCCTCCAACTTGCTGACCATGATTTGCAACTTCGTATTGCGTTCTTCTATTTCGGTGATGTCATCCAGCGTGATCAACACGCCTTGAGGGGCGTCGTTGCCAGAAAGAATGGGCGATGCGTTGATCACAAATTTAAATGTGTCATTGTCAGGACTAGTCAGTTTCAGATGCGCGCCAATCGAACTTTTGCCGGTTTTTAAAACAGTTTGCCAGGGCAGGTAGACGTCGGTGGTCGAATCGTCCGCGCTTTTCCATTCTAATTGTGAGGCCTTTTTCCCCAGCAAAGCCGACGTAGGGCTGGCGATTTTTTTCAGAAAGGCATCATTGGCCAAGACAATTTGCTCATGCTCATCAATGATGATGACACCCTCGGCCAGCGTATCGAAAGCCGCGTTGACCCGTTCGGGAATCACGGCGCTGGGGTCGAGTACTTTCAAGGTTCTGAGCATGAACGCCAAGTAAATAAAAAAGCCGACAACCAAAAAGAATATCGCCATTTTAAAACTGGGGTGTTCAAGAAAATCCGAGGCCGATTCTCCGGCTATTGGCGCGAATTTAAATTCAATATCCCCCCATTTTTCCGAGTCGCGAAAAATAGGCACCACCAAATGCGTGGACGTGGATTTTTGGCTATCGTAATCGGCCCATTCTTTAACGTGATCGTTGACTTGAAAAATTAATTGATTGTTTTGCAAGCGGATTCCGGCGGATAAAATGTCCGGGCTTCTCTTGATCAAAGCATTGAGCATTCGCTCAATGCGGTGTGGGTCTTGATCAGGGGCGATGGTGGAAAATTGAATGGCTAGTGCTTCGCTGACTTGTTTGCGCGACTCCAGCATAAACTTGGATCTATCCGGCATGAAACCCAACATTTCCGCTGCAAACAGTAAGCAGATACTCAGCATTACTAAAGCCAGGCTGATGCGCATTGCCGGCAATAAAACTCCGACCGCTTTTTTTAGGGCGTCCATGATTTTAAATGATGCGATGCCGGAATATTAAACCGAAACTCAAGCAAACAGTTTCTGATCATCACGGGGTGTCTCCAGAGCCGGAGGATACTGAGTCAAGCTCTTTGGCTTCATGGTCTTTTGCCAGCCTTGATTTTTTGACTGATCGCATTATAGGCAATGGATCAAAGCGTTTCAGTAAGGGCACCGTGGACATAAAGCTGGCCATTAACGACCCAGCCCGCAAGATCCAGCTGACAAATCCGGCAGTCAGACCGGCGCTGGTCCCCAGAATGATTTTAATGTTTACCGGATTGGCGTCCTCTACGACCGTAGGGTCGCTCATTTGCTTGTGAATGTTTTCCAATCTGTTCCAAAACTCCACTTCTTCTTGCTCGCTTAAAGTCGTCTGGCTATCAATTCTGTATTCATCGACCGATGGAATTCTGGATTCAAAGTGGTATTTTCGGCTAGTTTCGTTCCTGCGTGGTTCTTCGTTTTTATTAGTGTCCATCAGTCCGGATAAGCGTGGGCTATTTCCATTATCAATCCATGCGTTGGATTCTAAGATAAATCGATTGCCTGTTGCCTGCTTATCTGAAGGTGATTCATGCGTTAATTGATCGGCATGGGGGGGTAAATCAACAATGACCGCAAATTGATCGGTGGATACGTGCTGACTTGCTGAAATATGTGTTTGAGCGTCGTCTCCCTGATTTTTATCATTCAAACCATTTTTTGGATTATACCTAATGATGTCGTGCAAAGTACTCGTCGTATCGTTAGATGCAATATAGTTAATCTTGGCGGCCATTGCGGTGGAGCCCGCTAGTCCGTCGTTGACGGAGAGGCTAAAACTCGGCGCCGATTCATTGTTGCCGTCGTCGATGAATTGCACTTGGTTGGCGGTCAGCTGGGCGCTGGTAAAGCCGGTGATCGGTAATCCTGCACGGGATGCCAATTGGAAATACCCCCCCGTTACATCGCCGACCGTGTAAGTAAAACTGTCACTATCCGGATCTGTTATCCCAAAATGGGCTGCGCTGAGCGTGACCGTTTCCCCCTCGCTTACCGTCAAGCCCAGATTATTGATGATCGGTGCATCATTGATACCGGTGTAGTTGATCGCCGCGGATAAAGTATTGGAACTGAGGCTACCGTCGCTGACAGTGACATCAAAACGCGGCGCCACTTCATTGCCGTCATCGACAAACTGCACCTGGCCGGAGGCCAGCTGGGTGCTGTTGAAACTGGTGACGCTGACACCGGGATTGGTAGTGAGTTGGAAATACCCGCCACTCACACTGCTGAGCGCATAGGTGAAGTTGGCGTTGTCGGGGTCAGTGACGCCGAAGTTGGCGGCCGCAAGGGTGACGGTCTCGCCTTCATTCAACGTTAGGCTGGCACTGGTCAGGACTGGCACATCGTTGAGCGAGCTGTAGTTGATGGTCGCGGCCAGCGTATTGGAATTAAGTGTGCCATCGCTGGCTGTAGCGTTGAAGTTTGGCGGAGCCTCGTTAGCGTCGTCGACAAATTGCACTTGATTGGCGACGAGTTGCGCGCTGGAAAAGCTGGTGATAGCAATGCCGGGGGCCGTTGTTAGTTGAAAGTAACCCCCGGTCAGTGCGCTGATGGTAAAAGTGAAATCACTATTGTCCGCATCGCTGACGACAAAATCTGCGGCGCTCAGAGTCACCGTCTGGCCTTCGCTCTGGGTCAAATTGGTTGCACTGAGCACAGGGGCATTGTCGTTGAGGTTGGTTATATTGATTGTAAAGCTTTGGCTGTTAGTCGAGCCGTCCGAACTGGTCGCCAACACGGTGATGTTGTGGCTGGTGGCGGACTCGTAATCGAGCAGGCTGCCGTCGGCGACGGTGACCACGCCGGTGCTGCTGTCGATGGCAAAACGGCCGCCGGCGTTGTCCGTCAGGCTGTAGCTGATCGTCGCCCCCGTGTCGGCATCGGTCGCTAACGCCGTGATGCCCACCACGGTGCCGTTGACGGCGTTCTCGGCGACACTGTTGGCGGTGGCATTGTTGTCACTGACCGCCGAGACCGGATTGTCGTTGAGATTGACGACCGCCAAGGTCACGGCCAGACTATTGCTCAAGGTGCCGTCGCTGGCGACGACATCGAAACTGTAGCTGGACTTGCTTTCGTAATCGGCAGCGGCCTTGAGGGTGACGGCACCGCTGTTGGCGTCGATGTTCAATAAGGCGGCATCGGCGCCGCTCAGACTCCAGGTCAGCGGGTTGCCGTCGGCATCGCTGCCGGTGGCGGTGTAGACCACGGTGTTGATCGGACTGTTCTCATTGACGCTGGCGCTGCTGCCGGAGCTGATCGCCGGGGTGTTGTCGTTGACGGCCGTATAATGGATCGTCGCGGCCAATGTGTTGGAATTCAACGCACCGTCACTGACAGTCATACTGAAACTCGGCGCCACTTCGTTGCCATCATCGACGAACTGCACCAGACCGCCACTCAAATCGGCACTGGTGAATTGCGTGATCGAGTTACCCGCCGCGCTGCTCAATTGGAAGTAACCGCCGCTGACGCTACTGACCGTGTAGGTGAAGCTGGTATTGTCGGGATCGCTGACGCCGAAGTTGGCCGATGACAAAGTAACGGTATCGCCTTCATTCAAGGTCAGCGACGCACTGCTGATGACCGGCACCTCGTTAACATCAGCCAGCGAGATGGTAAATGTTTTATCGACGCTGAGCCCGCCTGTGTCGGTCGCACGAATGATGATGTCGTGGCTGGTCGCGGCTTCATAATTAAGTAGACTGTCGTTAGCAACGGTGATTTGGCCAGTGTTGGCGTTTATCGCAAAACGTCCGCCTGCATCATTGATCAGCGCATAACCCCAATTTTCCCGCAGATCGTTATCAACCCCCACAACCGAGCCTACGACCGTGCCAATGGCGGTATTCTCGGCGATACTTGCCAAGGCAACAGTGCCGCCTTCCAGGCGCGCATTGGCCCAAACACCATGATCAAAAGCGTTGCCGTTATTGGCGTTGTCGATAGCAAGCCTTAACGTACTGGCTCCGGTCACGTCGATGTTCAGGTCGATAGGCGTGCTGGTGGAGTTTAGAATAGGGCTGCTATAAGTCTGTACACCATCGACATATACGTAAAACTGCACCTTGCCATACGAGCCGGTTTGGTAATCGTTGATGCCGATTGTGGCCTTGAACGATGTGGCGCCATTGATCGCATAGTCGACATAACCGTAGCCGTTGCCGCTAGCGGCGGGATGAGTTCCCAAGCCACGGGCGTAGCTGACCCCGTCCAGGACAATGCCGTAGCCACTATGTCCGGTATTGAGGGTTAAGTCATACATCGATTTTGTCAAATAGCTCTGCTCAGAGAGATAGCGGGTCGCGGCAATGTCCGTTGGCGCTTCGTTGGCGGCGGTATAGTTGATTGTTGCTGCCAGAGTATTCGAATTCGCCGAGCCATCACTTACGGCAACGCTAAAACTAGGCGCGACTTCATTGCCATCGTCAACAAATTGCACTTGATTGTTAGACAGTTCCGTGCTGGTAAAACTGTTGATGCTGAAGCCGGGGTTGGTCGTAAGCTGGAAAATACCGCCGGACACATTGCTGACCGTGTAGGTGAAACTGTTGTTATCCGGATCGGTTACGCCGAAGTTCGCCGCCGAAAGGGTGACGGTTTGGCCCTCGGTCAAGGTCAGACTGGCACTGGTCACAACCGGCGCGTCGTTGCTGGCAATAATACTGAGTGTGCCGGACACCACATTGCTGGTGCCGCCATCGCCATCAGTCAGATACCCTTGTAAGGTACGCACCAAATTTGACGGGGCGTCCGAGACATTCTGATAAGTAATGTTACGCCCCAAGGCCTGCGCAGCGGCCACGCTGGCGTTGCTGTTAAAACTGATGACCAAAGGTGTCGTGCCGTCGGTACCGCCGGTGAAAGTACCCATTACGACCCCACCGTAGCTGACATTGCTACCCGACACGCCGATTTGTCCACTGGCCGTGCCTTGATTACGGATCGCCAGACGATCTTCTGCTTGGCCGTTGGCGCTAAACGATACTACCAACTGGCCGCCATTAAAATCTGTCAAGTCAACATCGGTCACGGTCGCATTGGGTGCCAATATCACGGCGCCGGCGTTTTCCGGATAACTGACGCTACCGGAAGCGAACGTCAACACGGGCGCATCGTTGACCGGATTGACTGTGATTACCTGGGTCGCAGTGGCTACCAAGCCACCACCGGTTCCGGTATTACCTAAATCACTGAGCGTAAATTGCATACCGCCCGGCCCACTGTAGTTGGGGTCTGGCATGTAATCGATGTTATCCAGGGCAGTGTTGATGGCCGCTAGGGTGCCACGGAACGTCATTGTGGTATCCGCTGCTCCATCACCAACGGAAAATGTCAATCCGACCAACCCGCCTAAAGTGACTGTGCCGTTGATAGCGGAAATCGTCATCTCCAGATTCGAGGAGCCGGCATCAACATCAGAGATGGTTATGGCGTTACCAATCGAAGCCGAAAAACGCTTTACTACGTCTTCATTGGTAGTTCTAGCGCTAACCACGTTAATAACTGGCGCATCGTTCACTGAGGTAATGTTAACCGTCGTGCTGCCGGTTGCCGTTAGCGCTCCGCCGCTACCTTGAGCGACGGCATTGACATCGCTGAAGGTCCAGTCGATCTGCACGCTGGAGGGCGGGGTTTCGCTCCAGTTCCAGTAGACAGTGTTGCGCATCAAGGTGTTGACCCGGGCATTGGTGGCGTTAGCACCAAAGGTGATTTCCATCTGCCCGCCGGTGAAGCTGTAGGTGCCGACCTGCACGCCGCTGACAAACACGTCGGTGCCGCTGACGGTCACGGTGATGCCGTCAAACGCCAAGGCGTCTTCAGAGTTGGCGCCGCCGTGGCGAGCCAGGGTCAAGGTGGAACCGTTAAAATTGTCGGTGCCGGACAACTCGGCGTCAAAAATTGTCACGTCGGCATCAAGCACCACCGCCGATCCGTTTTCGATAAAGGTAGGCGAACCATTCAGGTTGCTGAATGCCGGCGCATCATTAACGGCGGTAATGTTGATGGTCAGGGTATTGGCCGTGCTATCCAGGGTTTGTCCGCCGCCGTAGCTGCTGCCATCGTCGGCGACACTGAATAAAAAGCTGGTTAGCGCCGTGCCGTTGGCGTTAGCCGCCGGGGTGTAGGTCAACTTGCCCGATTGAATGTCGGCGGCGCTGATGGCGTCCAACTCCTGCACGGCAACTCCGTTCAAATACAGTGTCCCGGAACCTGGCAGCGATTCGATCCAGACCTGACTGAGATTGTTGCCGTCGGCGTCGGTGAACGGAAAATCGGCAATGGTAAACGTATAAGCGGTATCCTCGGTCACCGTAATCGTGTGATCTTGGCCGACCGGCGCACTGCTCGGCGTTTCCGCGACAATGGCATTGGAAAACTCCGAGGTTTCGTAAAAGGTCGAATAACTGGAATCGGTGCGGGTCGCGGTAATGGTAAGGTACTGGCCAGTCGCTAGGCGGGCATCGGAGAAATTAAATTGAATATTGACGGTACCTGAACTGCCGACCGCCATGTTCAACGCATTCAGAAAGGTTCGTCCCTCGCCGCTGGCCGTGGCATCCGAAAAAACTTCGATGCGGTAATAACTGTTAGTCGCGCCGTTGTAGGTGCCGCTAAACGTCAGATTCGTACCATTCACGACCGCCCGGGTCAACACCATCGTGTTTAACAGACTATTGGGACCGCTATCGACATCGCCGGCGTCGTTGGCGGTCGCGCCGTTGTCGCCCAAATCAATTCCTAGGCGGGTGTTGCCGTAAATGCTGTTCTCTAAAAACACGTTGCTGGAGCCAGTGCCCACAGCCGTTATGCCCACGTCGTTGTTGGCGATGATATTGCCGGCGCCGGCCGTTGTGCTGCCGATCAAACTGCTGGTGGCGGAATTTTCAATAGCAACCCCTTGCATACCGTTGCCCAACGCCGTGACGCCATCCGTGCCAACCCCAATGTAGTTGCCTTGGACGACAGTGCCGGTGGTGCCGCTATCGCTGATATAGACGCCCGCCTCGGTATTTCCGGCGATGATGTTGCGGGTCGCTGCCGTGGTACCGCCGATTAGGGTATTGTCTGCACTGTCGATTACTGAAACACCGTCCCAGCTGTTTGCCAAACTGGCATTGCCGGATACGTCGGTACCGATGGTGTTGCCTTGGACAATATTGTTGTCGGCGCTTTCGCCATTGATAAAAACGCCGGAGTAATTGTTGCCCGAGATCAGGTTGCCGGCGCCGGTTGCCGTGCCGCCAATGGTGTTTCCGGACGATTCGATAGTAATACCGGAATTGGCATTGCCCAAGTCGATCATGCCGGAAATATCGGTACCAATATAGTTACCGGAAATGACGTTGCCGGTTGCCGAGCCGCCGGTCAAGGTAATACCCGAACTGCTATTACCGGAAATGACGTTACGTGCTGCGACTGTTGTGCCGCCGATGGTGTTGTTAGCCGACTGCACATAAATACCGCCGCCGGCATTGGCCAGCGCGGCGTTGCCGGTGGCGTTGAGACCGATCAGGTTGCCAGCGACAAGGGTGTTGCTGGCAGGTGCTTCCAACTGAATGCCCACCCAGGCCGTGGTGCCACTGATGACGTTGCCTTCGCCGGCGACCGTTCCGCCGATGCTGTTACCGGCGGCACTAACCCAAACACCCTGATTGGCATTGCCGACTGCATTCGCACCGGAGGCATCGGTGCCGATGTAGTTACCCTTGATTACGTTGCCTGTGGTCGAGCCGTTGTCGGTATTCAAGCCGATACCAAGACTGGTATTGCCGGAGATTACGTTGCGATCCGCTGCCGAGCTGCCGCCGATGATGTTATTGGCGGAATTCCAGATGCTGATACCCACTGCGTTGCCGGCAGCGCCGGTGCCGGCAGCATTAAGGCCTATCCAGTTACCGGCAATGGTGTTGCCGCTACTGCCGGCGATAGTGATGCCGCTGCCGGTAAAGTTTTGAATCACCAGGCCGCGGATGGTGCTGCCATCGCTGCCGCCGTAGAGCTGGATGCCATCTTGAATACTACCGGCGCCGTTCAAAACAATTGCGGGTTTGTTGGCGCTGAAGCTGTCGTCGCTGGTCGCATCCAGCACGACTTGACTCGTAATCGTCAAGGGTGCCGTCAGATTGATAGTATGCACCGACGAACCGCTGATGCCGAAGTAAATGTAATCCGTGCCGGCGGTATTGTTGGCGGCGGCAATCGCCTCCCGCAGCGAGATGCCATCGCCGCCATCGCTGGCGATCAATGCGCTGATCGAACTGGTATCAGCCGAAGCGCTGATGGTATCCGAGGTGTTGGTGACAACGATGGCGCCGACATGCACATCCAGAATGTCGGTATCGGTTAAAGTGCCAACCGAACCGGTATTGCCTTGATCGCTGGTGGTCAGGGTCAATTGAGCCAAGCCACGGTAGTTGCTAGCGGGCGTAAAGGTCAGGCCATTATTCAGTGCGGTGTTGATTGCCGACACTGTGCCGGAATAAGTCATGCTACTGCTGCCGTTGGTGCCGCTGACCAAGGTCAGGCCCGAGGTACTGGCTAGCGTCAATGTACCTTGGCTGATGCTGAGCGTCACTTGCACACTGCTGGAGGCTGCATCGGCGTCGGCAATTTGTAGGGCATTGCCATTCGCGCTGGAGAAGGTTTTGCTGGTATTGACGGCGGTGTAACTGTTGGCGGGTAGACTGTTGACCGGCGCGTCATTGACCGCCGCGACCGAGATGCTGCGCGTTCCAATGTTACTTGCCGTCGTGCCGTCGGTCACGCTGAAACTCACGGTGCGGCTGGCGGTGGACGGCGCATCGCTGGTGTTTTGATAGGTAACAGAACGCAGCGCAGTTTGATACTGGGCGACGCTGGCCGTGCCGGTTAAGGTCAGTGTGCCGGTGCTCGCATTCCAACTGCCGGTGATGCCGTTTTGATCGGTAAACGCCAGTACGTCCTGCCCGCTGGCGTAGTTGCCGGTGATCTGCACCGTGGCGCTGCTCAGATTAGCGTTATCGACGTCAGTAAGTACCAGGCCTGAGGTAATCGCTGTCGCAGCGCCGTTCTCGGTGTAAGCCAGGGTCGTGGCTTCGATGGCGGAAATGAGCGGCGCATCGTTGATTGCCGTTACTGTGATAGCCACCGTATCGGTGTCTGTTAAGGTCAGGTCTCCGGCGAGTGTGGCAATTTCCGCCCCAGTTAAAGCGCGGTTATAAATCCGTGCTTCGTCGATCTTGCCATTGAAATCGTAGGTAGTACCACCGTTTCCGTGCTTGCCGATAAAACTATTGGTTCCCTGACTGTAAGCGATGGATGTGGTGTAAGCGGTAGAGACCACGGCAACGCCGTCTATATAAACCGCTTGGGTATGGGCTACGCTGTCGATGGTGTATGCAACGTGGTGCCAGCCGGTACCGGCCAATGTCGTAGCCGTTTCGGTAAATCTGAACGTGCCGCTATCGACATAACTACCTTTGATTTTGCCGCCGGCATCCAGGCGTAATATCACGTTGTCGCCCAGCGAAATGACTTCTGCACCCCCCGTGTCGGCGGACGCCAAGTTTACCCAGGCCGCCAGGGTGACACTGGATGGCTGGCCATAAACCCCAGTAGTTTGCACATAACCGTCGCCAGCCAAGCTCAGCACATTGCCGCGGGTAGTGTCATTGACGGACGTGCCGTTGACGACCGAGGCCGTGGAACCGGCCGCCGGACTGCTATCGGTCTCCAGTGCGCTAGTGTTATCGAAAGCGTAACGGCCCAAGAGGCCGGTATCGATATCCAAACTCAGGAGTACCGAGTCTTTGGTGGCTAACGTCAGCGTCGCGCTGCCGCTGTATTCGGCAGTGGGCATGAAACTCAAGCCATTCAGCGCCGTGTTGATGGCGCTGGCAGTGCCACGAAACCTCATCGTGTTGTCGGCGGTGCCGTCGCCGGCTACAAAGGTCAAGCCGGTGGTGCCGCCCAAGGTCAGCGTGCCGTTGGTGACCGTCAGAGTGATTTCGTTGTTTGCGCCGCCGGCATCAGCGTCGGTTATCGTAATCGCATTGCCATTGGCCGATGAGAACACTTTGGCCGTGTCCTCATTCGTTGTTTGTGCTGCGGGTACTGTATTCACAGGCGCGGTGTTTATACTTGCTTTGATAGATACCGCACCTATCGACCAATCGGCAGCAAGTAACGCTGAACCGCTCATCGTTACTGAGCTCGCGCCTTCCGCCACGGAAGAGCCTGCCTTTGCCGTAGACAATAGGGGAGAACTGCTCCATTGCGAAGTTTGCCCGGTACCCGAAGTATCAGCTGAAATAGCTTTCCAATACTGCACGTCGATAACTAAATCGCCAGTCGCACTGGCGACATTCACCGTGCCTGATCCCCCCAACAAACCGGTGGTGCCGGTGTTGCCAGCATAAGTACCGTAGGGCATCGATTGGTTAACACCGTTAAAGGTCGATGCACCCGCAGCAGCTTCTGTATTTCCGGTAAATGATATAACGACGTTATCGGTTCCCGCTGTGGGGTTGACCAACGCCCAAATTTCGACGGCGTGATTGGCTGCTGTGCGCCCTACGCGGGTGAGATCGGCGGTACCGTATTTAACGCTGTTGACCCCAGCGCTGCCGTCATCAATGGCAATCTCGACAAATAGTACCCGGTCGAAGCCGGCACTGACCGTATGCGACCACGTCAGTTGGTTGGTGCTGGTGCTGCTGGTGGATGTCACTGTGCCATTGGCAGTCACCGCCATCAAGCCAGTCCATTCGCTTTGACCCGCCGCGTTGACTACAACTTCGGTTTCGACGTCGCCGGTTTGGTATTCAAGTAGCCAGTCCCCTCCCAAATCCGCACTGCCGGTGGTATCTTCCGACGCCGCGACGTCGATATTGGTGATCCCGGACAGATACTCGACAAAACTCTGCCCAAATTGCGTTTCCGCGACATTGCAGCCGTAAATCAGAATATCGCCGTTGGCATTGAAGGCATCTCCCCAGGCGCTGATGTCGGTCTGGTTTTGAATCAAGGTATCGAAATTGAGTTGACTGTTGCCTAAATCCAGGCTGCCGTCGCTGCCGTGCGAGATGATATGCACCGCGTCCAGATTGTCGCGCTCGGCCAGAATCTGCGTGATTTGTTGAATGCCGTCGGTGCTGCTGTCCAGCGTAATGATTTCCAGATTACGGTTGGAAACGTCGCTGCTTTTGATATCGTTTATTAGCGATTCGTAGCCCTGGACGCGGGTATCGACAAACACGATTTCATTGCGGCTGGTCTCGCTGGTGCTGGTTTGCGCGGGGGGCTGTTGGGTGTCGGCGGGCGGTGTCGCGTTGGCGTAGGTCGCGTTGGGGGCCATGAGTTGTTCGGTCAAAAGCCCCTCGATGCCGCCGGAGAACAGCTGTCGAGATTCCAACTCTTCCAGAATCGGTTTGGAGTGGTAGTGCTTGAGATGTGACTTTGAATTCATGGGCGTTGAAAGTTGCAGTTTGACCGATGAGCATGGAACGCCGTTGGCATCGGATGCCTTAGATGCTGCTAGAGTTTAGCGACTTCGCTTTAATTATTCTGTGATTGCAGCAAATAATCCGTAATAGAACACAGATAAGCCTGCTCAAAATGTGCAGTGGTTAAGTGTCGGAGGGTATATGGAAAAAATGGAGCGCTTGTGGCTTTTATTAGCCCCACTCTTAAATACCGATCACCCCTCAAAGAGCAAACCAGCTTGAGTTTCGACGACCTCAGCCCGAACGGAATACCGGTAGTTTCCCTACTATAGCTCCGGTTTCCGTTCTATACTTCCGCTTGATTTAAACACTGTCTAATTTGGAGGGACGCCCTTGCTTGATCCTGTCGAGATCAATTCGCAAGCAGATTTGATCGAACATACCTTGCAAGAAATCAAAGGTTTGGTTTCCTTGCCCGAGGTATATCAGAAAGTTAGAAATTTGATCGACGATCCCCGTTCGGATATCGAGCACTTTGTCGAAGTTGTGGCCAGCGATCCCAACTTAAGCGTAGCCGTGTTAAGAGTTGCCAACAGCGCTTTCTTTGGTTTTCCGGGAAAGATCGACAGCTTGAATCGCGCGGTTAGTATGCTGGGCATCGGGCAGTTACATGACTTGGTGCTGGCTACCTCGGCGATTGCCTCGTTAAAATTGCCCAATGACATCATGCCGCTGAAAACCTTTTGGCGGTTCAGCTTGTTCTCGGCGGTGTTGACCCGGTTGTTGGCAAGCCAGCTAAAATTCCCCAAGAGCGAACGCCTGTTTGTGATTGGTTTGTTGTATGAAATAGGGCATCTGGTGCTTTACGCAAAGCACCCTGAGTTGGCGAAACGCGCGATGGAACTGTCCCGGAATAACCAGGAATTACTGCACATCGCTGAACAAAAACTGTTGGGTATGCATTATGGCGAGATCGGTGCCAAACTGATGGCGCAATGGTGTTTGCCGGCGCATTTTCAAGACATTGTGCATTATCAGCCCACCCCTGACCTTGCCCCGGATCAGCGCAGGGAAACCGCACTACTGCATCTGGTGCGGGCCTGTGCCGAAAAGTACATATCCGGGCATATGCGCGCAATCGAGGAGAGCGTATCCGCGGACATTTGGGATATTTTGCAACTCAATGCCGAACAGTTGGCAGAGACTGTCGAACAAGCTTTAAAAGCCGCGACTGAGATGGAAAAGCTCATGTTCAATTAAGCCGCTATGAGAGCTGAACAACAATTCCTTTGCGATTTGGCCGAAAAAATTTCGATGCCCGAGGTGTATCTGAAAATCAGGCTGTTATTAGAAAAGCCGGATGCCAGAATCCGCGACTATGTCGCTGTGCTGCAAACCGATGCCATACTGACCGTCCGCATCATCCGCATGGCCAACAGCCGCTTCTTTGGTTTTAACCGCAAAGCCTACGATCTCTACGATGCAATCAGCTTGATTGGTACCATTCAGTTGCATGATTTGCTGTTGAGTAGCCTGTGCATGCGCACGTTTTGCAATATTCCCGACGCGGTGATGGACTTGAAGGAGTTCTGGTTGCACGGCATCGAATGCGGCATCGCCTGCCGTACGCTGGCTAAACTGGCCGGACTACCCGCTGGACATCGTTTTTTTGCACTGGGGTTGTTATTGGAAATCGGCCACGCGGCGATGTTTGTCAAAGCCCCGGAACAGGCGCTGGACGCATTGCTGGCAAGCCGGAAGCAGGGCTTGCCGATTGACGAGCAGGAACGGCTGTTGTTTGGCTTTGATTATTGTCAGTTGGGCTCTGAACTGATGCGTTTATGGCATTTACCCGAGGTATATTCGCACATCATTGGTCACCAACTGCATCCTGAACTTACCGATCCGCATTATCGCAACGAAACCTATCTGGTTTATCTGGCGCAGCAAGTGTTTGCGGAGCCGGAACAATTTAACCAAGCGCTCAGTGGCTTAAAGGATAGCCAGCAACAATTTGCCGCCATCCCCAGTAATTTGAAAGACCTGGTCAGTCAGGAAATAGCCAACCATCTCGATGACATATTTCTGATGTTGTGCCCGCAGAGTGTGGTTCAGAGTAATGCCTGTCCGGGAGGTTTTCCGCTATGAGCGTTAGATTTGCCCAACAATGGCTGGAGATAGTCTGCCGCATTGTGCCGCAAACTGAGGCTGCGGCATTGATGGTGAGCGATGCGGATGGCAAAACACTGAGACTCTTAGCGAAATGGCCGGAGAACCTCGCCGATACCGCCGAGTTATCGGCTATTTGCAAACTCACACTGGATAAAAATCAACCCAGTTACATGCCTAATGTGGCGAAGCCGGATCAACGGCCATATGACTTTTTCGGTCTGCCGGTATTTGACGGTTCGTTACTATTGGGCGTGATTGCGCTCAAACTTGAGCACTCTGTTGCTGATCGTCGCGCGGCTGTTTTTGCCACGCTGGAGCAGAGTGTGGAGTGGTGGGGCTTGGCGCAAGGTCACTTGCAGCAGAACGACGATTTTTACAGCTCGGTAGTCGGTTTGCTGGCGGCTTGTTTCGAGCAAAATAGTTACCGCGAGGTTTTGATTAGCCTGGGTAGCGAATTGACGCGCATGCTGGGTTGCGATCGGGTTGCCATCGGCGAATATAAAGACAACTACAGTACGGTAGTGGCGATTTCCAACAATGCGCAATTCGACCAGCAAGCCAATTTGTTGCAAAAAATAGCCGACGCGATGGACGAAGCCATCGAGCAGGATAGCGTGGTGGTGGTTCCGGATGTCAAATCGGTCAGCATCCAGCGCGCTCATCAGGAAATCGTCCGCAAGTATGGTTATGGATCATTGCTGACCGTGCCGATGTTGCATGGCGGTGAGTTTATCGGCGCGGTTACCCTGCTACGCAGCGAAGAACAATCCTTTGCTAAGGAAACCGTTCTACTTTGCCAACAAGCCCTGGCACTGATCTCGCCCTATCTGGCCCTAAAAAAACTCGATGAACAAGCGTTGTCGGTAAAAATCGGCATCAAGCTTAAACAGCGGCTGGCCGAACTGATGGGCGTCAAACACTTCAAAGTGAAATTGACCGCCCTGGGCTTGGTGTTGTTCTTGTTGGTCACCTCCGTGTGGCGCGCTGATTTTCGGGTGACCGCCAACGCGGTGTTGGAAGGCAAAATTCAGCGGGTAGTCGCTGCGCCCATATCCGGATTTTTGCAATCGGCGGCGGTACGGGCCGGCGATACGGTGCGGCAAGGCGAATTGATGGCTAGCCTGGACGATGCGGAATTACAACTGGAATTGAGCAAGCTGGACGGACAGCTGCAAAAATTCCGTCGCGAATATCGTGAAGCCCTGTCCGGTGGTGATCTCGTGAAAGTCAGGGTCATCAGCGCGCAAATCGACCAGGCCGATGCGGAAATGGAGCTGACCCGCCAGCAGTTGCAGAAAATCAATCTGGCCGCGCCGTTCGATGGGGTGGTGATTGAAGGCGATTTGAGTCAGAAACTTGGCTCACCGGTCGAACGCGGTGAAATCCTGTTCAAAATTGCCCCGTTGGAAGGTTACCGCATCATCCTGAAGGTGGATGAAAGCCTGATTTCCTATGTGCAGGCAGGTCAAAAAGGCTCTTTGGTGTTGGCCAGTATGCCCAGCCGGACCTTTCCGCTACAGGTGCAAAAGATTACCGCAGTGGCCAAAACCGATAGCGGCAAAAACATCTTCCGTGTCGAAGCCAGCCTGGAAAATGCGCCCGAACTATTACGGCCGGGCATGGAGGGCATAGGCAAAATCGCGGCCGGGCGCGCTAGTTTATTGTGGATCTGGAGCCACGACATGCTGGCTTGGCTGCGTTTGTGGATTTGGTCCTGGTGAATCGGATGCTGAGGTTTGCTCATGGCTAACGAACTGTTCAGTCCGCACTGGTACCGAGTCGCCAAGCTCAAACCCAAATTGCATAGCCATATCGAGATTCACCGCCACGAGTACCGCGGCCTGATCTGGTACATCCTGGAAGACCCTAATACCGGCCGCCATCAGCGCTTTAATAGCCTGGCCTATCAGTTCATCGGGCTATTGGACGGCAAGTTGAGCGTACAAGAGATTGCCGACATCCTGAATCGGCAGCTGGGCGACTATGCACCCAGCCAACAAGACCTTATTCAACTACTGGGGCAATTACATCAGGCCGATTTGATTCAAACCGAAGCCTTGGTCAACACCGAAGAATTGTTCGAGCGTCAGGCGCGGTTGAGCAGTGCGAAAAGCAATCAGCGTCTGTTGAATCCGCTATCGCTGAAATTGCCACTGTGGGATCCGGACGAGTTTCTCGGCAAACATGTGTCTAAAGTGGCGGGGCTGTTCAGCGTCAAGTTCGGCGTGGTCTGGCTGCTAGTCATTGCAATTGCTTCGCTGCAAGCTGGGGCTAATTGGTCGGAAATCAGCCATCATTTTGAATTGAACGCTTTGGCACCCTACAATTTTTTGATCATGTTCTTGCTGTATCCCCTGATCAAAATCCTGCATGAATTGGGGCATGGCTTTGCGATGAAGTTGAAAGGCGGCGAAGTGCATGAAATGGGCGTCAATTTTTTATTGTTCATGCCGGTGCCTTACGTCAATGTCTCCGCCGCCAACCATCTGCGTAACAAGTACGACCGGATGTTGATCAGCGCCGCGGGCATTTTGGTGGAAGGATTTCTGGCCGCGCTGGGCCTATTCTTGTTTTTGAGCACCGAGACCGGATTTGTCCAGGATGTGGGCTTCGACATCTTGCTGACCGGCGGCGTCTCATCGTTGTTTTTTAACGGGAACCCATTATTGAAGTACGACGGCTATTACATTCTGGCCGATGCCTTGAGCATTCCCAATTTGTATCAGCGTTCAAGCCAAATCTGGGCTTATTTGGCCCAGCGATATTTGTTTGATTTGAAACAGGCGGTGTCCCCGGCCTCTGCGCCGGGCGAAACGGCTTGGTTTGTCATTTATAGTTTGGCGTCGCTGACTTACCGCCTGATGATGTTGTGGTTTGTCTGTATTTATCTGACCGAAAAATTTTTCTCACTGGGTATCGCCGTTGCGCTGTTGATGGCGTCATTACAGGTGGTGTTTCCGCTGTATAAAGCCATACGTTTTGTGTTTACCAGCCCCAGTCTGAGTCGGAAGAGAGATAAGGCGCTGCTGACCACGGCAGGCGTGGCCTTGTTTGTGGTTCTGGTTTTTGGTGCTTTGCCGATTCCCAATTACACGCTGGCTGAAGGTGTGGTGTGGCTGCCCGATGAGGCGTTGATCAAGGTGGAGCAAGAGGGTTTCATCGGCGAACTGTTGGTGAAATCCAATCAGTTTGTGAATCAGGGGGATGTGTTGCTGACCATGCATGACGACGCATTGGAAGCCAAAGCCAAGATCGCCCGCGCCAAAGTGGCCGAGTTGCAAAGCCAATATCGGGCGGAGAAAGAGTCGGATTTGGTAAAGGCGGAAATTTTGAAAGAATCGTTGCGCGTTGCGGAGTCCGAACTGGATCATTTGAATCATAAATCCAGCGCGATGATCATAAGCGCTGCTAAATCCGGTTATATCCTGTTGCCGGATGTCGACGATCTGACCGGTAGCTATTTGCGTCAGGGGGAGTTGATTGGTTACATTCTGGATGAACAGCCGCCGACCATCCGCATGGTGGTAACGCAAGACAATATTGGCCTGCTAAGGCAAGGCAGTCCGGAAATCAATGTGCGCCTGGTGAGTGATCCGTATCGGGACTACCCGGCCCGGATTATCAGGCTGGCGCCGGAAGCGACCAATACGCTACCCAGCCCGGCCCTGGCGACCACCGGCGGCGGCAAGATCCGCGTGAACACGGAAAACGAACAAGACATGCAAACCCTGCAAAAAATCTTTTTGGTCGATCTGGACTTCTCGCCGCCGAAAAATCTGCCGATAGGTATGCGCGCTTATGTGCGGATCAACCATGGCGGCGAATCGATTATGACTCAGCTGTACCGCCGGGTACGCCAGGTATTTTTGAGGCAGTTCAATGTCTGAGTTGGTGTTGCGTCCAGGGGTATATTTTGGCAGCTACCCGCAAAAGCCGGAAAGTCGACTAATTGATTTCGAACAAGGCGCCGCGGCATTTTTCGACAAAATCCACAAACGCCTGAACTGCCAACGTTTCAGCCAGGCTTATATCGTCAGTCGAGTTGAAAAAGTTGCTGCCCCGTTAAGCAACTACAATGAGCAACAGTTGACCATTGCCATTCTGGAACTGCGGGAAAATCTATACCGGCATGGTCTGACAGAAGAGCTGATGATCAGAGCCTTCGCGCTGATTCGCGAAACCGCCGGTCGGACGCTGAATAAACGGCATTTTGACGTGCAATTGTTTGGCGGCTGGTTAATGATCAACGGCATGCTGGCGGAAATGGAAACCGGCGAAGGCAAAACGCTGACCGCGACCTTGCCGGCCTGCACCGCCGCCTTGGCAGGCATCCCGGTGCATGTGATTACTGCCAACGATTACTTGGCGGCGCGCGATGCGGAGATTCTGAAACCGCTTTATCTGCGCCTGGGCTTGAAGTCCGGTGCGGTGGTTGACGGTATGGACCTTGAACTGCGCCGAAAACTGTATCAACAACCCATCGTCCATACGACGAATAAACAAATTGCCTTTGATTATCTGCGTGACCGCATCGAGATGGGCGAGGATGTGGGCTTGTTAAAATTTCAATTCAAGCAGATTCAGCAGCAAATAAAACAGCCGAAAAGCAAGGCTCTGATCATGCGCGGCTTATGCTTTGCCATCATTGACGAAGCCGATAGCGTACTGATCGATGAAGCCAAAACGCCGCTGATCATCACCCAGACCCGGCCGAATGAGGCGTCTCCGGAAACCTACGGTGATGCCTTGTATCTGGCCTCATCGTTGTTCATTAACGACGACTTTGTCATGGACCCGAAAACTCGGGATGTCGAACTGACGCCGCAAGGCGAAAATACCCTTGCGGATATGATTATCGGCTTGGGACCGAGTTGGAAAAATAAGCGCTGGCGGGAAGCCATGGTCAAGCAGGCGCTAATCGCCGAGTATTGCTTCAAACGTAACAAGCAATACATCCTGAAAGATAACAAGGTGCAAATCATCGACGAGTTTACCGGCCGGGTGATGGAGGATCGGTCTTGGGAGCAGGGCTTGCAACAAATGATAGAAGCTAAGGAAGGTTGCTTGATTTCCGAACAACGCGAGCCGCTGGCCCGGATCAGTTACCAGCGCTTTTTCAGCCGCTATCTCAAACTGGCCGGTACTTCGGGCACGGTACGGGAAGTGGCGACGGAAATGCAGCGTGTTTATGGTTTGCATAGCGTAAAAGTGCCTACGCACAGAGTATCGAAACGGATTTTGTTCAGCGAACGGATTTATGCCACGCAGGCAGCCAAGCAAGGCGTGTTTCTGCAACGGGTCCGCGAGTTGCACGCACTAGGCAGGCCGGTATTGATAGGCACCGGTTCGGTTGCCGAGTCGCTGGAGGTCAGTGTTTGGCTGGAAGCGGCGGGTTTGGTTCACCGGGTGTTGAATGCGGAACAAGATCAACACGAGGCTGAGATCATCGCGCAAGCCGGGCAGTTGCACGCTATTACGGTAGCTACGAATATGGCCGGCCGTGGCACCGATATAGCCCTGGGATTGGGCGTGGCGGAGTTGGGCGGTTTGCACGTGATTGCGTTGAACTGTAACGAGTCTCGGCGCATAGATCGGCAACTATACGGGCGCTCTGCCCGGCAAGGCGATCCGGGTAGCTGCGAAGCGATACTGTCGCTGGAGGATACGGCGCTACGGGAGTTTTATTCGTCTGCTATTCTCAAGACTATGGCCGGCCTGGCTAAAGATCAGCAAGCTTTGCCGGGGTTTTTGGGAAACCTGATATTACGTCTGCCGCAAATTTATAACGAGCGGCAACAGCGCAACGTCAGAAGGCAACTCAGCAAACAGGATAAGCATTTGTCGCGTATTTTGGCGTTTTCCGGCAAGTTTGAATAAACGCTGTGGCCTTAAATTTACTATTTTGTTAAAAATCAGACCGTTTCAAATCAAACTAATCGATTAGTGATTTTTACATGCCCATACGCCACCATTTTTTTTGCGCATTAATCGGTCCTGGCCTGTTCAGTGGCACCGTGTTTGCCGCCAATCTGGATTGCATGGTCAAGCCGGAAATGTACGTCGAGTTGAGTAGCCCGGTGGCGGGGACTGTCGCAGCGCTGTTGGTCGATAAGGGTGATCACGTTGCCAAAGGCCAGCCGCTGGCCCAATTGGAAGCCTCGGTGGAATGGGCCAAGTTCAACCAGGCCAAGGCCGATGCCGAGACCAATAGCGAGGTACGCAATCAGAAAGTGAAATTGGAGTACGCCACGCGCAACCGCACCCGTTATCGGAGTTTAGCCACCACCAATGTCATTTCGCAAATCGAGAAAGACAAAGTCGAGACCGAAGTGGTGTTGGCTGGAATCGAGTTGAAAAAGGCAGAGGAACGTAAAAAGTCGGCGATGTTGGCATTGGAAATGGCCAAGGCGCAGCTGGAAGTTAAAACCATCAAAAGTCCGATAGACGGTATTGTGATAGATCGCTATGCGATGCCCGGCGAGTCCGTTAGTGATCGCGCGATTATGAAGCTGGCGCAAGTCAATCCGTTGCGCGTTGAGCTGATCGCGCCGACTGAATATTTTGGTCTGATTCAGTCTGGCATGGAAGTGGAAGTACGCCCTGAGCTGCCGGCCAAAAAAGTCGTGAGAGCTACTGTCACCAAAGTGGACCAATTGATCGATCCGGCCAGTGGCAGCTTTACGGTGCGCATGACCTTACCCAACCCTAGCGACGAACTGATCGGCGGCGTCAACTGTATCGCCACCTTTGATTTTGCCACGCCAGCTCCAACCACGACGCCGACTCCCCCGCCTTTTGTACCGCAGAACGTGGCGCCGGTGAGTCCGGTCATCAAGCGTTGAGCCAAGCAGCAGCGCTTACCCGCCGCATTGACACTAACAAATAGGGTGGATTGACTAGCGAACGCCTACCGGTGTTTTTCTGTCTGAAGCCTCGCGAGAACGGTTTGATGCGGCATATCGGGCAAATTAGCGCAATTCAGGTATATGCTTCGAAGCTGGTATAGCAATTATCTCGAAAACTGCGAGGCAACAGGCAACTCATACAAAGGGCTTGGAATAAAATTGGCTCCTCTCAAGTAGAGTTGTAGCCATTAAACCCGTGAACAAGAGGTAGCCAATGTCATACATGTCAATTAATTCAGGCGCGTCGCAAATTTATAGTGCTGCCGGGGCCAATGTTCCGACAGTCAAAAAGGCCCAGCCAAACAGCCCCATACAAGCGTTTCAGCAAGTCCAACCGGTTGCTAAAGACGCCTCCGATCAAAATAACGAAGGTGGTAAAGGCAGATTTATTGATGTTCGAGCCTGATGCCCGAGAATTTCACCGCAAATTGCCTAGGGTCTGAGGGCAGTCCGGTAAAGCGCCAACGAATTATTCCTCTCCACCTCTCACCGTCGCTATACCCGCAAGCTAGCCTAGTTAAAAAGCCTCAGGCCAATATAGACCTGCTTCCGGCAGCAATCCTGGAAACGAGCCTTTACGGATGTTAAAAAACAACAGTTCCGGCAGGCTGACTACAAGGCCTTTCAAGCCTTTGCGTAGATTATCCCCATCATCCCAAGGCCAACTGAACACACCATAAAGGCCCTGGCCGCCGGCTATCGCCAGATTGAAGCCGCCCTGCAATGGCCGAGGCCATAGCTGATCTTGAGTAAAGAATAAAAACGCCGCGTCATCCTCGTTCCATTGATAAATCCTCGAACTTAGGGTATTGGATTCCTGTAAATCCACCTGCCATTGCGGCATTTGCCGGTAACGCCGTTGACGCTGCCGTTCTCTGTAGGGCTGACGCTGGAAGCTGGTGCTTAGTCGATAGGCGCGTTCTATCTGGTCATAGGCGATAAACGGAATCATGTTCAAGCCGCCTTCATCAACATAACCGCCCAGCAGCCGCTGCGACGCCTGGCTTGTACTTTCCTCGGCTGTAGACGAGATTTCCGCAACCGTCTGGTTAATGAGTCGGAAGATTTCGGTGGCGCAATTGCGGCTAAGCAAGTTATAGCCATATAAGGATTGCAATTGGCTTTGATAGGTTTCGATTTGCTGCGTAACGCTGTTTTGGAAATCTGCCAGTTCGCTGGTAGGCAGCGGTAAACCAATCAATTCCGCCGCTGCCGGTCGCGACGGCGTGGTTGTCAATGGCAACAGCTGCAAAGACTGCTGATCATGGCGCGGCTTATGCAATTGCATTAGCGCCGTCGCGCTTAGCTCAAGTTCCGAGTAAGCAAGCTCATCCAGCGCTATGGGGCTGTCGAGTTGTTTGGACGCCGCGGCAAATAGCTCTTGACTGTATTGCAGGGCTGCCGGCAAATTGTCGTTGTCGATAATAGTGGCTTGTGGGTCGTCACTGTCGGGGCGGCTGCGGTCCAGTACGCTCAGATAACCCGAGCTGACGGCATGGTCTAGCGCATGCAAGCGGGCCATTCCCACCAACAGCGGATAACCCCAGTCGCTGCGTTGGCTGTGCATCAGGGTCATTAAATCGGCAAACAAACGCCGCCGAAAATCTTGTAGCTTGGCTCGTTGCGCGGTGTTGAGTTTGTATGTCGCCTCGGGAATTTCTAACAAACTTTCACTAAGCGGGGATAGCCTGGCGTGCAGCACATCCAGCGCGGCCAGATTCAGCAACTGATTGCGGTAGCGTTCGGCAAATGAGCTGTTCGTGGCGGTAAACCGTGTATCCGTGGGTTCAGCGGGGTTAACTGCTAACTCAGGTTTCAGGGTTTGCAGGGTTTGCCAAGCTTGCTGGCGCTTGGCCGGCAAAAAATCTTCGCCATACTCGTTAACGATGGCTTCGCGCAATTGTTGTAGTGCTTGGCTGTTGTTGCTGGGTTTGTCTGCCTCGACAGGGAACGCTTCCGTCGCCCGATATTGCGTCAAAAAATAACCCAATCCTTTTATGGGTATAGGCGGCGCAGAGTCAAGATGTTGCAAGCCTGCAAACAGTGCCTGGTCGTCGTGCAGGGCTTGTAACAGCGACAATTGCTGGTGTTGAATGAACAGGCGGCGACTAAAGGTATCCCGTAGTGCTTGAAAAAAATCCTCAGACACTTCGATGCGGTGACCATATATGTTTCGGTTCTCCTGAAAGCCGTAGGCAAACTCAAAAGCCGCCGCATCGTTGCGATACAAACGCAGCAGGCCAGGTTCGATGTGCTGAAAATGAAAGACTTGCCGGTCGAATTTAATGGCGGCATGGCCGCCGCTGGCGCTGCCTTCGTTGGCGTCTATGTACAGGAATTCGAAATGATGACTTTGGTCTGCTTCGGCAACGGCTACCCAAAGTAAACAGCCCAGCGTCAGTGCCCACTTTGCGAATTTCAAGCCAGCAACTGGCATGACCAAGTGGGCGACTGCCTGCGGGATTATTTTTTCAAACCTTCTTCAATGGCCTGTTTCTTCCAGGGCTCGTTATCGCTCAAACTTTCGGTAAACGCCGAAATTTGCGGTTTGCCGAGCTTGGCTTTGGCCAGTCCGCGACCGATGCCTACGTAAGTATTCCGGTCGGTTTCCCAGTTGGTGATCTCATGACTTTCGGCCAATTCGCTGAGATGTCCGCGAAAACTATCCAGTGTGCCGCTGCTGGACACCACGAAGGTAGCGGTATAGTCGGCCACATCGGTTTCGTATTTTTCGTGTTTGTTACGCGACGAGTCGGAGCTGGAGGTAAACGGGCTGGAGGCGCTTTTGAAGATGCCGCCAGAGCTGTCAGACAAGCTGCCTATGCTGTCGGACGAACTCTCGGAGCTGGTGGAAAACGAGCAGCCGCTTATCAGTGCAGTTCCCAACGCGATAGTGGTTGCCAAAGTAAAGGTTCTGAATGAGTTCATATGCTTGGATGGCTTTAAAAAACAAGTAGTGTTACTGCTTATGCGTGAAGACGCAAGGTTTTACGCCTCTACAGTGTTTTGGGGGAGGTAGGATGGCGAATTGTCAACGCTCGCGGCCTCCGAAGCCGCATGATAAAAAGGGAGAAGAAGGTCAGGGATGAAGAGGCTTACATCCCGTGTTTATACGTTTTTAATGGGTAGTTCGAAGCTCGGGTGCTTAGCGTTATACACAAGTGCCGTCCCACGCGCTAGCGTGGGAACGAGCGAAAAATCTGCTAGTGCGAATGGGGGGCGGCACGCCGCAGGCGCACTGCCGCAGATGCCAGTGCAATGCCGAACAGCGAAAAAGCTCCCGGTAACGGCACAGGCTTAACCCAGGTCAAAGTACCACCAGCATTGTCGACCAAACTGACGCCAGCCGGTAAATTGAAAAACAACTTTGCGCTGTTCGACGCATCGGCTAGTGATTTGACGCCGGCACCATTGGCCCCTTGTATCGTTTGCAGCAAAAACGTGATTTCCAGGGTTTCGCCAGGGTCTATTGTCATGGCTGGCATTAATAATGTCATGTCAAGGTTGGTCAAGGTTGCCGTATTAAACAAGACGGTCCCCCCGTTTTGCGTAATTGGGGTTGTTGTATTGGTGGGAGGGTAGGAGAAACCATTACTAGCCTGACCAATATTGACGAAATGATCGCCTCTGGCTACTCTTGCCAAGCTGCCGTCATTGATGCTAAGGACACCGGTTATGCCCGCGCTGGCGCCCGAGTTTGGTACCAGCGGGCCAAGTGTATACTGGCCGGTAATGTTGACACCAAGCGCTCCGGCCGGCAGCAGTATTGGCGCGTTGCCCAGCGGATTGGTAAAGGTCAAACCTTGTAGTCCAGCATAAGCAAAGGAAGCGTCGGGGGATTCCGATCTTGCCTTGAATACGGCACTCAGCAGATCCGCCTCTGCAAAGAAGCCGGCGCCGGTCTGCGTGGCAAATGCAGGATCAGACGTGATCCCAGAACCGCTGGGGTCAGGGTATTGAACGAACACTGTCGCCGCTGTCGCAAGTTGGCTGGTCGCAAGCGCGCATATGCCAATATATCGTACTAATTTCAACATAATAATCCTCCAAATGTTATGACGTGCTTTAAAGTATCTCTGACTGGTGTTTAATCTGAATGGTCTTAAGTAACTTAGATAGTGATATTGCAAGGAGCCTTGGCTGAAACGGTTGTTCGAGTTGGTTACCGAATCGGAATAACCGGAAGCCCTGAATTCCGCCGTGACGACATGACGCCATCCTAAATGTTGGCGTCGTCGAAAGTAGCTGGATTGGGATCGAAAAGACGCTGATTGCCGTAATCGTTGCCGCCATATTGCAAAATGGCCTGGTCCGCGCGAACAGCGGTGGTAAGGCCGAATAACGCGATGCCGAATAGCGCATAACCTTTGTTTAGATTCATGATTGGATTCCTGGGTTAATGGATTCGACCAGCGGGAAAATCATGGCTTGGTGCGAACGCTGGCGGTTGAAGCCGAATATGCCCGCCAACCCGGTAAGCATCAAGCCGATGGCTGGTGGAAGCGGGACAGGCGCCGTTTTCACCCAATCGAGCGCAATCGGCGAGTTCAGCAAGGTTCCCGCCGGCAATTGCAAGCTGATCGACGCGGTGTGCGTTGCATCGCTGGCCGCGCTCCAGCCACTGCCGGGAGTGCCCAAGCCGACGCCGGCCACGACCCAGGTATTCAGCGAATAATTCACGGTTAGAATGTCGTTCGGTCTCAGCGTGAAAGCCGGGAAGGCCAGATTGGCCGACAACTTGTCCGCATCTGCCGTACCGCTGCCGGTGAAACCGGCATTGGGGTTGAAATGAAAGTCGAAAAACGGCGATGACGGGCTATTGGAAGTACCGTATTGATACAGCACGCTAACGCCGGGAACATTATTGCCCGGGTAAGTGCCGGACAACGCGGAACTCAGTACCGTGGCGGCTTGGCCGCTCGCTTCGCTGCCGATTGTGCGGCTGAACACCGCGTCGATGTCGGCATCAATCGCTCCGGCGGCAAAACTGATATTGACGGCGCCGGTATTTTTGAATGTTGCAGTCATGCCGGTGTAGGCATAAGTGGTTTGTGAGCCTGTATCCGCAGCTGCAGAACTGGCCTTAAAGATGGCGCTGCCGAAATCGGCGGAAGCCGTAGAGCCGCCGACTGCAATCGACAATACGCTGGGATGATGCTGCAAGGTATTCGCGACCCCGGGACCGCCGTACTGGACATAAACGTCGGAAGCGATCAACGAAAGCACAGGCGGTGGCGAAACTACTGCGGCAAACGTCGAAAACGGATTGACGCATAAAAACAAGGTGATCGGCTTAGCGGGAAAGTTCATGTTTAGGTCTCCTATCGACGGTCGTGTCGATACCCTAAAGCAACAGGCCTCACAAAAAACTCACAACATTGACCGAATTTGTTTGCGGATGATCGGCGAATGCGTGACCGGAAGTTATTTAGTATTAGCTCGATGCCGTCCATTAAGGCTATGAACATTGTTTAGCCTTTACCGACGTTTGGTGCCGTGATCAGTACGGCCAGGGACTTTAAGCGGGGAGAGGGTTCGATGCCATAGTGGCCGGCATAGTGGCGCCGACAGCGGCGGTAAGCTAGCAAGGCCTCGGCGCGCCTATCTTCGGCGAGCAGGCAATCGATCAGCCGGTATTGCAGATTTTCCGCCAACGGTTCAATTGAGACGGCTTGCGTATAGCAGGCGATGGCCACGGCTCTCCGGCCTGCGGCTTCCAGCTCGGAACCAAGCTTTTCCAAAGTTTGGATGAATTTGGCAGCGAGATTTTCCCGTTTCGATGCCGCTAATGGCGCTTCCAGGCCGGGCAAAAACGGGCCGCGCCAGACTTTTAACAGGCGATCCGCCAAGGTTGCGGCCTGATTCGGGTCGGCGGCAAATCGTCTGGCGACTTCGTCGACGACCCAAATGTCCAGCCAGCACAATTCCCGATTCAAAGACAGGGTGCCGCCCTGCAACAACACCGCCTCATTCCGTCCCAGCAGTTTGCGCAGGCGCTGCAAGGCCACTTCCAGCGCGTGCTGGGCGGCATCGGCGTCCGAGTCCGGCCACAGCGCATCGGCCAGGGTTTGTTGAGGCACGCCGTCCGGATTGGTCGCCAGCAACCACTGCAGCAACTGCAATGGCTTGTTGTCTTTTTGCCTGCGGCGGGCCGCCGGTTCGAGGCCGTCGATCCTGAACTGGCCCAGCGTCCGGATTTTCACCGGCCACGGCCATTCTTCGCAGGCGTTACCGTCCGGTTGCAGTTGGCGTTGCACTATCCACCAACGCACATAGTCGGCTTCGATACCGCGCTCCAGCGCCACGGTACATAACCTGCCGATCACTGCCGGCTGCCAGAACGGGTGCACGTTCAGATAGCGCTGGCGCTTGCCCAATGCCATCGCTCGGGCCAACGCTGCCAGGCCGCCGGCTTCGTCGTCGCCGGCCAGTAGGACTTGGGCTTCGGTCAGCAAGGCCATGAACAGAATGAAGGGCTTGTCCGCGCGAACGGCATGGCTTTGCAATTGCTGTAAATGCCGGGCGGCTTCGGCCAGATCGCCAGCCGCCGCCAAAATTTGCGCCAGACCGTGCTGAACCAGGGCCGCCACCGACGGTAAATTGATTTCGCGGCAAATCGACAATGCCAGTTCCGCTTCCTGGCGCGCTTGGCTAAAACGCTGTTCCGCCAGCGACAGGCCGGAGCGCAAATGCAACATGAACGATTGATCCACCCGCCGATTCTCCGGCATACAGGCTTCCATGCGCGCCAACGCCGAGCGAAAGCGCTCCCAGTCCCTGGCCGACAGCGCGGTGTAGGCTTCTTGTCCGTAAATGTTCGGCAAATAAAAAGCCAAGCCGTAAGCGGTAGCCAATTGCGCGGCCGCCTCGGTGGCTGCGTAAGCGGCGGCGTGCTCGGCGCATAGGTAAGCGTTCACTGCTTGCCAATTCAATAGATTGATCCGGTACAGCGGTTCGTCGTTGGCTATCTGCTGATCCAGTAAGGCAAAAAAGGCGCGCGAACCTTCCGTATCGCCGCGCCAGACGTGGTATTGCAACAGGAAGGAGGTCAAAAACACCTGGCGCCCCGGTGGACAGTGCGGCAGGCGCGCTAATGCTCGCTGCGCCCAGCGTCGGGCCAATTCTAGGTAATCGGGGAAGTGGACCAGAATATTGCCGCAGCCCAGGATCCAGGCGTCCAACTCCGGATCGTCGGCTGCTTCGATTACTGAATCCAGCACAGCCAGTTCGTTCAGCCAGCGTGCCGCGTCGCGAAAGTCGTCCATCACGAAAAACATCGCGCTCAGTACCCCGGCGGCGCTCAGCGCTTTGCCCAAGGGGTCGTCGCCGAAACTGGCGTGAGCCCGTTCGAACAAGGTTTGGGCCAACGGCGGATTTAACGCCAACTGGGCCGCGGCCCGCCAGAACTCCAGCCACGGGTTAGCCGGTAAGTCGTCCGGTAAACTCTGCAACCAAGACTGCAGTTGCAGGCTTCTGCCGGCGCCCAACTCGGTTTTGGCATGGACCAGAATCAGGCGTTGCAGGTCCAGTCCGGCGCCGGCTTGGCGGTACAGTTCGAAGGCCTGGCCAATCTCGCCGTGGCGTTCCAGCACTCCGGCACTGCGTTTTAAAAATGCCGCGTAATCGTCCTGTCCGAGGTTGGCCCGGTGGCGGGCCAGCAGAAATTCCCGCAGCAAAGGGTGAAGTTGGTAACTGGGGATGGCAGTGTCGATGCGGTTGACCAAATAATGGTTGGCCGCCAGTCGGGCCAACGTCGCCAACACGGCCGGGTCGTCTGCTAAATCGTGCGCCAGCGGCTCGGTTGCGGTTTCTGCGCAGGCAACGGCCAGCAACTGTTGCAAGACGGTGGCATCCAAACCGTCCTGCACCCGTTGCGCTAAATCTGCTTGCTCGTTGGCCGGAGTCGGATGTTCGGGTGGCCGTTGCCGTAATTCCACGGCTAAAGCGGCTGGCGCCGCGGCTTTGGCCGAACAGCTTGTCGAGCCTGTCGTTGCCGCCGTCGAATCCGGCTAGATCGGCCAGTCGGCCGGCTTCGTCGCGGTCAAACGCCAATTGCGCCGGCGTGAGCATGCCGAGCGGCTGCAATGCAATAGCCAGTCCGGGCGGTGGTTCGTGGCGGCTCAGACACAGTATTCGGTGCTGCACGCCGACGATGCGGCCCAATGCGGCCAATATCCGCACCAGTAACCGAAGCGACCACCTGGTGGCAATCGTCGAATACCAGCAGCATTGGCGCGGCTTCGGGCGGCAACAGCGTGCGCAATAACTCGCCGACATAGGCTTCAAGGCCGGGCAAATATTCCGGGCCGAACGCCGGTGTCGCGGAGACCAGGCCCAAACGGGTTGCCGCAGTGCGGAAATGCCCCAAAAAAACGGCCGGGTCCAGGTCATCGCTGTCGAAACGGTACCAAAGTACGGGTTGAGTGTTTGCGGCGGCATAATCAGCCGCTAACGTGGTTTTACCGTAACCGGCCGGCCCGAACAGCCAGACTGCCGAACCGTAGTCGGAATAGCTGCGGTCTATTTGTTCGAACAGGCGTCGGCGGCAAACCACAGCGGGTAAGGTCGGCGCGACCAATTTAGCGGGAAGTTGCGCGCGCACCGGTTTGTCGATCATCCACCCCCCCAAGCAATTTATCCACACGAATCGCGTCGGTAGTTCAGCACAAACCAGCGTCCGGCAGCAACTGTTATTAATCCGGTCTTTAATAATCGGCTGGGAAGAGTCCTATAAATAGTAGGGGCTGTTGCCGTTTTACATGGGTAACCAAATAAAAGCGCAGGCCAAAGCGACAACGCCTTCAAAATTGCGTTTCAATTTGTCATATCGCGTTGCGATGGCTCTGAAATGTTTCAATCGCGCAAAGACATTTTCAACGAGGTGGCGATATTGGTAGAGGCACCAATCCATTCCGTCATTCCCGACGATTGAATTTTGTTTTCTAGGAATGATAGGGACACTCCCTTTCTCTCGAATTTGAATCCGTAGAGGTTCACTGTCATAGCCTTTGTCAGCGACCGTGTAGTCAGCCAAAGGCAGTTTAGCCACTAATTCCGGCGCTTCTTTGCAGTCATGGACTTCACCACCGGTGATCGAGAAATGAATAGGCAGCCCACAGGCATCAACGGCCATATGGATTTTCGTGGTGTTACCCGCAACGGATTTCCCAATCGCGGCATCCTGTTCATGAGCCGCACCACTACTATGCTGATGCGCTTTCACGATACTGCCGTCAATAAAGGTCCATTCCAAATCCGGTGCCACAACCAGGCCTCGAAAGATGCCCATCAGTTTTTCTTGCAGTGACCACGCATTAAACCGTTTGTAGACTGCATTCCACTTACCAAACGTGGCAGGCAGGTCTCGCCAGGGGCAGCCGACTCGCATGCGATAAAAAATCCCTTCTACCGTTTGCCTGAGCGAAGGCTTGTCATAAATCCCCAGGCTTAACAGGATGGCTTTGAATTTATTCCAGTATGCATCCGTAAACATTTGTCGCGGCATAGCTCACTTGTCTTCTGATTGAAAAATCAATCAATGAGGCAGAGCCGTTCGATTTCAAGGCTATCGTTTCAAAATGGCAACAGCCCCTATTCTATTCACGCAAAAGCAGTTAGGCTCTTAATATCCATGTGCCCGATGCCGGCTATTCAGCCACAAACCGATGACCTTAAATCAGCCGGCTTACGCGCTAGAGGAAATCAAGAACCTGCTCAGCCGATTTCACTGAGTACCGAAGTAAATATAATGTTCGACGTCGCCCCTTGCGGGTTGGCAATTGAGACCACTCCGCGAATCAGTTACGGGCCGGATTTACTTGCTTGCGTATTCTTTATCCATGCGCGATTGACGGCTATGATGCGACAAAGCTCAAACGCTATCGGGATGTTTGTATAGCTTGGGATGTGTTGCTATTTGCCAACACCCGCTGCCTGCAAATCGGCGTGATAGGAAGACCGTACCAAGGGCGCGCTGGCGACCTGTTTGAATCCCAATTCGCGGGCGATGTCAGCATAGCGCTGAAATTGGTCGGGATGAATGTATTCCTGTACCGCCAAATGGTCCTTGCTGGGTTGTAAATACTGGCCCAACGTCAGCATGCTGACGCCGTGGGCCAGCAAGTCTTTCATCACGTCAATCACTTCCGCTTCGGTCTCGCCTATGCCCAACATCAAGCCGGATTTGGTTGGTACATTGGGTAAGCGTTGTCGGTGTTGTTGCAGCAATTGGAGCGAAATATGGTAATCGGCGCCGGGGCGGGCTTGCAGATACAGGCGCGGCACGGTTTCCAAGTTGTGGTTGAACACATCGCACGGCTGTTGTTGCAGAATGTCCAGCGCCGTATCCATCCTGCCGCGAAAATCCGGCACCAATACTTCGATGGTGGTATTAGGCGACTGGCTACGCACTGCCGCGATACAAGCGGCAAAATGGCTGGCACCGCCGTCGCGTAAGTCGTCGCGGTTCACGGATGTGATCACCACGTATTTCAAAGCCATTGCGGCGATGGTCGCGGCCAGATTGGCCGGTTCTTCCGCATCCAAAGGCTGCGGTTTGCCGTGGGCAACGTCGCAGAACGGGCAGCGGCGCGTGCACAAATCGCCCATGATCATAAAGGTGGCGGTGCCGTGGCTGAAGCATTCGCTCAAGTTGGGGCAGGCGGCTTCTTCGCAGACAGTGTGCAAGCGGTGTTCGCGCAATGATTGCTTGATGCGATTGACTTGGTCGCCGCTGGGCAATTTGATGCGTATCCAGTCCGGCTTGCGCAAGATTTGTTCGGGCTTTTCCACTTTTACCGGAATCCGCGACAGCTTGTCGGCATTACGTTGATGAGTTTCCGGGGTGAAGCGGGAAGGGGCGTTGAGGGTCATATAGCCACCGGGCACTGGGGTTGGTTTTAGAGTCTTCGCGAGCTTGGCTGTTTCCAGCGAGGCTCGTCGAATTTGCTTATTTCAGATTTCTATCGCTTGCAGTAACTGATGCACGACCGGCACGGCTAGTTCCTGATTAGTGATCTTAACCCCCAAATCGGCCAGTTGCGTGACTTGCAAGCCGGCATAGCCGCAGGGATTGATGTCTGCAAACGGCGCCAAATTCATATCGTTGTTGATGCTCAGGCCATGGTAACAGCAACCGCGCTTGATACGCAGGCCCAGCGAAGCAATTTTTTGCTGATTGACGTAGACGCCCGGTGCCTTGGGCTCGGCTTGGGCGGCGATGCCGTATTGCCGCAAGGTGTTTATCACCGCGTTTTCCAGAATATTCACCATTTGTCTGGGACCTTTGTTTAAACGGCGCAAATCGGCCAACAGGTAAATCACCAACTGGCCGGGACCGTGATAAGTCACTTGGCCGCCGCGGTCGCTTTCGACGATTTCGATGTCGTTGGCTTTAAGAAAATGTTCGCGCTTGCCGTTTAAACCTAGCGTATAAACCGGCGGATGCTCGACGATCCAGATTTGATCGGCAGTGTTGTCGTCGCGTTCGGCAGTGAATTGCTGCATGGCTTGCCAGACGTCGAGATAGTCTTGCGTCCCCAGATCGCGAAGGACAGTCGTCGCCTTACTGGACATCAGTTCGGCTTACAGCGCCATCAATACATCAGGGCAGGCCGTCAAGCCCAGGTAGATGGCGTCCAGTTGTTCGCGGCTATGGGCTTCGATCATGATCGTCACCGCCAGATAATTGCCGCCTTTGCTGGGTCGTGTGGTGACCGCGCCTTCTAGAATGTCCGGGACATGGCGGCGGACGATTTCCACGACGATGGCGTCGAAATTGTCGCTATGTTTGCCCATCACCTTGATAGGGAATTGGCAGGGAAATTCCAGTAAGCTTTCGGTTTCGCTCATGACAGTGATTTTTTATAGGCTTGCAGTAAGTCGTGCATGCGTTGCCAGGCGGGGCCGGGTTTGCCGTCACCGACTTGCTGGCTATCCAGTTCGATGACCGGCACGATCTCGCGGGTGGAACTGGTGACCCAGATTTCGCTGGCGTTGTGCAGGGCTTCCAGTGCGATGATGTCTTCTTGATAAGGGATGTTATGCGCGGCCGCCAATTCAAGAATCACGTCGCGGGTAATGCCGGGCAGGATTTCGTGGCTTTTCGGCGGCGTAATCAATTCGCCGTCCAGCAACGCAAACAGATTACTGGCCGCGCCTTCGACGACATAACCGTTGCGCACCAGTATCGCTTCCGCGCAGCCTTGATCCAGCGCCTCCTGCCTAAGCAGAATGTTGCCCAGCAATGTAATGGCTTTGATGTTGCAGAGCTGCCAACGGATGTCGTCCAGCGTAATCGCCTTGATGCCGTCGACTCGGCCGGCGAACGGCTTGATGTCCGCAGACATTGCAAATATGGTCGGTACGATTTGTTCGGGGAAACCGTGATCGCGTTTCGGCGCATAGCCGCGGGTGACTTGCAGGTAAATGTATTGATCGCGGTCATCTGCCAGCAGCGGCCGGAAAATCGCTTCCCAGTCCGCGACGCTGTGAGGCAACGGTAAACGGATGCCGTTCAGGCTGTTGTTGAGCCGGGCGATATGGTCTTCCAGTCTGAACAGCCGGCCGTTATAAGCCGGAATCACTTCGTAGACGCCATCGCCGAATAAAAAACCGCGATCCAGCACCGACACTTTGGCGTCGGCTAATGGCAGATAAGCGCCGTTCAGATAGACTTGCTCGGTCATTCTTTTTCCAGTAAGCCAATGGCTGCGTCGTAGAGACGGCGGAAAATGCCGCCCTCGGCGACAGCATCCAAAGCCACCAGCGGTTTGCTGAGGATGGATTCGCCAGCCAACGAAATGTTCAGGTTGCCGACCGTGTCGCCCTTGTTCAACGGCGCGAATACGCCTTTGTCGATCTGCGTTTCGGCTTTCAGTTCGTTAAAGTGTTTGCGCGGAGCGGTGACATACAGGTCTTCCGGTAAACCGACCGGGACTTTGGAGGTCACGCCTTTTCTGACCCGCGCTTCGCCCAAAGGCTTATTGCCTTCGTACAGACGGTGGGTTTCGAAGAAGCGGAAACCGTAATTCAGCAGCGATTGGCTCTCGTTGGAACGCGCGCCGGCGCTGGCTGTACCCATTACCACCGAAATCAAACGCATATCTTCCCGTTTGGCGGAAGCCACCATGCAATAGCCGGCATCGTCGGTAAAACCGGTTTTCAAACCGTCAACCGAAGGATCGCGCCACAGCAGCAGGTTGCGGTTTTGTTGGGTGATGCCGTTGTAGGTAAATTCTTTTTGCTTGTCCCAGCGATAGTATTCCGGGAACTCTTTGATCACCGCGCGGGCTAAGGTCGCCAGGTCATGTGCCGAGCTGTAATGGTTGGGGCTGGGCAGGCCGGTGGCGTTTTCGAAATTGCTGTTGGCCATGCCCAAGCGGCTGGCTTGTTCGTTCATCATCGTCGCGAAGGTTTGTTCGCTACCGGCCACGTGTTCAGCCAAGGCTACGCTGGCATCGTTGCCCGATTGAATGATCATGCCTTGCAACAAGTCTTCGACCGCCACTTGTTTGTTTACCTCAACGAACATTTTTGAGCCGCCGGTTTCCCAGGCGTTCTGGCTGATCGTGACTTTTTCGTCCAGCGTCAAATGCCCGGCTTTCAGCTCGCGGAACACCACGTAGGCGGTCATGATTTTGGTCAAGCTGGCGGGCGATACGCGCTTGTCGGCGTCTTTTTCGGCCAATACCCGGCCGCTGTCGAAGTCCATCAAAAAGTAACTGGAGGCCGCGACGCTGGGAGCGGCGGGGGTGAAAATCGGGCTGGCGGCTTGCAGCGAGAAGGCGGTTAACAATAACAGCAGCCCGCTAAACAGGCTGGTTGTCGTGCGGAAAGGTTGGCTCATGGTCGCGATTCAAAATAGTCATTCTGGAAAACAACATTGTAACACCGAGAGCCGCCGCGTAGAAAAACCCGCGTATTGTGCTAAGGCGCTTTAGTCCAAAGCCGGAAATTTTGGCAACTGTTTGGAATAGTTGGGAAGTTCGCCTAAGCGCTGGTATGGCAGATTTTGAATTTGCAGGCGCAATCCTGCAAGGCCATGCAAGCGGTTTGCTCGACGGGCCTATCCAATAAAGTGGACATCAGCGCGCGATCAAATTCGCATAGTTCCGGGTGCTGCTGCGCTAAATCGTGATAAACACAGTTAACGGCTTTAATGGTCGGCTGTGTTTGTTCGGCGTCCATTTCGGCGTGATAACCCAGCGATTGCATCAATTCCAGCAGCGCGCTTTGTTTCTGTGCCGGGTCCTTGCCGCTGAATTGCGGGGCCAGCGACTGTGCCAGATTGACGCCCATGCGCCACAGCATTTGCCTTAAAGCGGCTTCGCCCAGTTCGGTTTTTAGCTCGCCCAGCAACAAGTTGCAAAACCAAGGATATTGCTTGGGCAGGCGGTTGCGGCCTTGTTCGGTCAGCGTGTAATTGCGCGAAGGCCGGCCGCCGGTGTTGTTCAGCGCCGCTTCCTGAATCAACTGATCTTTTTCCAGGCCGGTGAGATGTTGTTTGACGGCGTTTCTGGAAATCTCCAACTGGGCGGCCAGCTCGTCGATACTCATGCCGGAGGTGCTGGACAGCAATAATTTTAAGATTTGCTCTTGGCGCGAGCCGGTAAGTTTGACCATGGCGTGTGGGGTGGTCGGAAATAAGTGATGCGGCATTCTACGCCGGATCAGCTATCACGCAAAGCGCTGTAAGTCTATTTTTGGCATATAAATAACTTTTATAATAAAAATATTGCAAAAGTGGTTTTTTTCGCTTACTCTGCGTTCGGCTTTAAACAGCCGCATTTTTTTAATTGGCAACTAAAGGCAGACCATCATGAGTGAAACCACAGCGACACTTTACGAACAACTGGGCGGCGAAGCGGCCGTTAACGCGGCGGTCGATATTTTTTACCGCAAAGTGCTGAGCGATCACCGCATCAGCCGCTTTTTCGATAACACCGATATGGACAAGCAGGCAGCCAAACAAAAATCCTTTTTAACCATGGCTTTCGGCGGTCCGAATAACTATTCCGGCGCCGATATGCGTCAAGCCCATGCGCATCTGGTTAAAAAACTGGGTTTGGATGACTCACATTTTGATGCGGTGGTCGAAAATCTGGCGGCTACCTTGCAAGAGCTTAATGTGCCTCAAGAGCTGATCAATCAAGTCGCGGCGATTGCTGAAAGCACCCGTAACGACGTGTTGGACCGCTAGGCGCCGGAGTAGGGGATGAGCTTGCATAAACTCAGAGTGAACGACCGCGAAATTGTTTGCGAGTCTGGCGAAACCGTGCTGGACGCCTGTCTGCGCGAAAACATCGACATCCCCTACGGTTGTCGGCAGGGCGCTTGTCAAAGCTGTATGGTGCGCAGCTTGCAGGGCCCGCCGCCGCTGGCGGCGCAAGACGGTTTAAAAGAAGTGTTGCGGCATCAAAATCATTTCCTGGCCTGCCTGTGTTATCCGCAGCAGGATATGTCTATCAGCATTAATCCGCCCGCCGATTTTTTCACCGAAGCGACGGTAATTGAAAAAAGTTTGTTGAATGCGGAGACGCTGCAACTCACTTTGCGGTGCCGCGAAACCATGGATTATTACGCCGGCCAGTTCGTGAATCTGAAACGCGCCGACGGATTGACCCGTAGTTATTCGATTGCCAACAATCGCTTGCATGCCAATAAATTAAGTTTTCATATCCGCCGTTTGGCGGGCGGGCGCTTCAGCGAATGGGTGCACCAGGAACTTCAGGTAGGCGACAAACTCGAGGTATCCGATCCGCAGGGGCTGTGTTATTACCTGCCGACTACCCCGGAAAAAAATCTGTTGCTGATTGGCACCGGCAGTGGTTTGGCGCCATTGGCCGGGATTGTCAGCGAAGCTTTGCACCACGGTCACAGTGGCGATATTCATCTATTCCATGGCAGCCGCGAGATGGATGGTTTGTATTGGATCGAGGAAATGCAGGCGCTTGCCGACCAATACTCAAATTTCCATTACACCGCCTGTATCTCACGCGGCGATGCGCCTGATGGCGTGGCCAGGGGCCGGGCCAACGACGTGGCGATGGCGAGTTTGCCTAGTCTGAAAGGTTGGCGGCTGTATTTATGCGGCCATCCGGATATGGTGCATCAGACCAAGCGCCAGGCGTTTTTGCATGGCGCGGCCTTGCAGGACATCCATGCCGATGCATTTCATGTCGCGTCGGCCACCTTGGATTGAGCGGGCAGCGCATAAACCTTTTGCCGCTCCAGAGCCGCCAAGGTGCGGATCTGCGCCAGCACCTGCTGTAAAACCGCCGAATCGTTATCGCGCTGCGACACCATGTAGGCCGGTAATTTGAATTGCGGGCTGTCGGCGACCGGAAACAGTTTGCCGGCTTGTAGCAACGGTTCGGCCAGGCGCACCGGCAGGAAACTGGAGCCGCGGCCTTGCGCCAGAATCAGTTGTACCGCCATCCAGCCGATATTGACCACCTGCGCCGGCCGTTCCAGGTTGGGGTAGCTATTACTGTGCTGAGCATAAAATCCGGGCGCCCAATCGACATAAATGTAATCGTCGTTCGGCCAGGGCTGGCTGGGGTCGGTGGTCAGCAGCACCAGGGTTTCATCGAACAAAGGTTCTATTTGCAGGCCGGGGCTGTGTTGGGGGGTATACATCAAGCCGATGTCCAGCGCGCCCGCTACCAGGCTACGCATCAAGTCTTCTTCGAAGCCGATGTCGCTGCGGATGGAAATATCGGGCATGGCCCGCCGTATCTCGCTGATCCATTCCGGCAACAAGGTTTCGCACAAGGCAATCCGCGCGCCGATGCTGATACTGCCGCGAAACCGGCTGGGCAAACCGATGTCGTGCCGGGCTTGTTCCAGGGTTAATAGCAAGGATTTGGCGTGCGGTAAAAAACGCCGGCCCGGCAAAGTCAGGCTGGCGCCGGAGCGATTGCGGACAAACAGCGTCACGCCCAGATAAGCTTCCAGGCGCTGGATACGGGTGCTGACCGTCGATTGCGTTACGTACAAACGATTGGCCGCTTCCAGAAAACTGCCGTTGGCCGCGACGCTTAAAAAGGTTCTGATTTGGTCGATGTCCATCAGTTTAATATTGCATTTATCGATATTAAAGTCCAATAAATATCGCTTGTCTTATATCAACGTGGTTTTTATAGTGCCTCCTGAGTAATGTATCGATTCGATGGCATTGTTGGGTGCGGAGGAAATCATGAAAACTTCAATATGTTTATTCACCAGGCTTTGGGGTAACCACAAAAACATGCTGCTGGGATTGGCTTTGCCGTGTTTGCTGGCGGCATGCACGGCGCCGAGCATTAAGCCCGCCGCGTCGCAGATCGACCGTTTGCACAGTTTTTTGATTGTGCCGGTGCAAGCGCCGCCCCTTGAAGTAATACCGGATTTGATCGAACGGCGCGATCCGGCTTATCGACATTTCGAAAACATGGCCATGGGTTATGCACTGCCTACTGAGCTTTATCAAATCCCTGGCGGTATCGAAATTGCGGGCATGGTTAGTGACAGCCAAACGGTTGATGTAGACGCGATGACCAAGGCGGCGCCAAGCGCTGCCGGTAGCCCTGCAAATACCGATTTGGGTTGGACGCCCGCCAAGGCGGCGGCGCAGAAGCTGCCTGGCCTACTGGCGGCGGAAAATCGCAAAGGGGAATTGAGCCGCGAGTATTATCAGTTACCGGCGGCGGGTGATGCCAGTTTGCAACATTGGCATCAGGCCATTCAAGCCTGGTATGGCCAGAACACCACGCCAGTCGATTATGCGGCGATGGGCCGCTACGACGCGGTGATAGAGGTCGGGATCGGCAGGTATCGGATTTTTGAAGGGCAAACGTCTTTGCAGCTAATGATCAAGCTCATTGATCCCGTATCGCGCCATGTCATCGCTCGGACACTATCGGAAAGTTTCAGGGTTGACGATCAGGCGTTCGCCTCTCTGGAAAATGGCGGAGACGCATTTAAACAATTGATCAGCGATATGGCGGTGCCGTTGCTGCGGCAAAGTTTGGGTGACATTGGTCTGCGCCTACCCCCTCAAGCTGACGAATCTTAGCGTGTTGACCGGGCCGATAAGCGGATGAGCCTCGTCTATCAAAAGCGTCTGCGCGGCTGGCGGTTTAAGCTGTTTAACCTATGTCTGGGATTTGGGCATGCGTTGGTGATCTTCAATGCCGGCGCGTACATCGCCATGCTGCCCAGAGTGGCTGGCGGCTTGGGGGTGCCACCCAGTTTTGCGACCTGGACCCAGACTGATTACATGATAGCGCTGGCGCTGGCGTTTCCGGTGGGCGGCTGGTTGGCGCGGCGCTTCGGCGAATACCGGCCCTTCGTCGCGGCTTTCCTGGCGTTTGCCTTGGCCTCTTTCCTCTGCGCCTATTGCACTGCCTTTTATGGCTATCTGGCTGGCCGCATTGTGCTGGGATTTGCCGGCGGCTTGACGCTGCCCTTGGGTCAGGCCTTGTTGCTGAAGGAATATCCCGATAGGCGTAAATCGCTAGGTATCGGTATCTGGAGCCTATTCACGTTGACGCCGTTCACCTTCGGCCCGCCTTTGGGTGGTTGGATAGCCGATAACTTGGGTTGGCGCTGGCTGTTTTGGCTCAACATCCCGGCGGCATTGGCGATTGCCGGTATCGTCGGCGCGCTGTTGTATCGGCGCGGTCACCGGCGATCCTGGCAGCGCTTCGATAGCGTGGGTTTTATCTTGTCGGTGATGCTGGTGTTTGCTTTGCAGACTTTGTTGAACCAGGGCAACGATTGGGACTGGACCGATTCGGCTTACATCAAAGGCTTGATCGCATTGATAGCCGCCACGCTGATTTATTGGGTGGTGTGGGAATTGCAAGTGCGTCGGCCATTTCTGGATATTCGCCTGTTTGCCCACCGCAATTTCAGTATTGGCGTGTTCATTTTATTCACCGGTTTTCTGTATTTTCAAGGCTTGCTGTCCTTGCTCATCGTGCAGTTACAACTGGCGTTCGGCTATTCGTCGTGGGAAGCCGGTTTGGTATTTCTGCCGATGGCTATCTGCGCCAAGCCGATGGCCAGCGTCTTGCACGAGATCGTCAAACGCTGCGATGCCCGGCTGTTGGCGAGTGCTAATTTGCTGGGATTTGCCGCCACCTATTTTTGGCTGAGTCGCTTCGACGATCCGGACTCGTTTGCCCAATTGTTCTGGCCGAAATTGCTGGAGGGTGCCTGCCTGGGCAGCTTTTTTGTGCCGATGACTGCGTTGCTGCTGCACGGCCTGCCAGCCGAACGGCAATGGCGGGCGCTGGAATTGGCTAATCTGTTGCGGATAGCGGCCGGGGCAATCGGCATTGCGGTGCAAGGCATCGTGCTGTACCGGCGGGCGCCGCAGCATCTGACCCGCTTTGCCGAAAATCACGGCGCGTTTGAATTGGCCGATCATCCTGCCTTGGCAACGCTAAATGCCTTGGGATTTGCAGAGCCGGCGGCGTTGACCAAATATGCCAAGCTGGCCGGACGTGATGCGGTGTTACACGCCATGAACGATGCGTTCTGGATGGCCGGTTGCGTGTTTGTCGGCATGGCGGCGTTGGTCTGGTTGGCGCACCCGACTCGCACCCCGGTGAAAGTCAGTGTCGAGCAGGAACTGCGCCGGGAAACTCAGGAATTACTCGCGGAGGAGGCCTGATGTCTGTACGCCGACTCATTGCACTGGCGTTAATGTTGGGTATTTCGTCAAGTTGCGCCCGGTTCGGTGGAGAAGAAAGTACGCGCGCCAGTCTGTTACCCATGCCTGACATGACCAACACCGTTGCTGATGCGCGCGGCAGTTTCGCAAGCAGCGATGCCTGGCCGGCGCCGGATTGGTGGACCGGCTTCGCCAGCCCGGAATTGCAGCGCTTGATAAGCACGGCGCTGGCCGATAATCCGGATTTGAAGGCTACCGCAGCCCGGTTGCGACAGTCGCAGGCGATGGTCGATGCGCAGGCCGCCGAGCTTTATCCGACAGTTGACGCCAATATCAGTTTTTCGGCGCAGCGCTTTTCGGCGAACAGCGTGCAAGCCAAGCTGGCTGGCGAGAACTTTCGGCAAATGCTGATCAACCCCTTGATCTTGCGATACCACCTGGACTTTTGGGGGCGCGATGCAGCGGCTCTGCAAGGCGCGGTTGGCCGCTCGCTGGCGGCCGCGGCGGAATTGGCCGATGCGCGGCTGTTACTGGCGTCTGCTGTGGCCAAGGCATATTTCGAGCTGCTGGCTGTCAGCGAAAAGCAAGGCATCGCCGAGCACATCGTCGCCGAGCGGCAGGCCTTGTTGAGATTCGAACAAACGCGGCTGGCGACTGGTCTGGTTGCCGACGCACCGCTATTGCAGGCCAGAATAGCCCTTGCTAACGCCGAACAAGGTTTGGCTGCGGCGTGCGCCGACGTGGCGATAGGTAAAAATCTGTTGGCGGCGCTGGCCGGGAAGGGGCCTGATTGGGGGGCTGGCATCGTCATCGAACCCGATCAGCTTGAGCAAGCCTTAACCCTGCCGGTGGATTTGCCGCTGCATTTACTGGCGCATCGTCCCGATATTAGCGCGGCGCGGCTGCATGCCGAGGCGGCGGCCGAGGAAATCAAGGTGGCCGAGACGGCGTTTTATCCGGACGTCAATCTGGTGGCCTTCACTGGTCTGCACAGCGTCAGCTTGAGCGACGTGTTGTTGCAAGGTTCCAGTCTGGCTTACGCGGTCGGGCCGTCCATCGAGTTTCCGATTTTCGAAGGCGGCCGGCTGCGCGCGAATCTGGAGTATCAACAATCGGCTTACGATGCGGCCGTCGAGCGCTATAACCGCAGCTTGGTGCATGCGGTGCAGGAAGTGGCCGACGCGCTGAGCCGTTGGCGTGAGCTGGATGAGCGCTTGGCGGCACAGCGGCAAAGCTTGGCGGACGCATTAGCCGCTGACAAGCTGGCCGATAGTTTGCGCAGTCATGGCTTGTCTGATCGTGCCGCGCCGAGTCTGGCCAAATTGGAGGTCTACCAGCAACAGTTTCGCTTGGCGGCTCTGGTGGGCGAGCGACATAAAGCCGAGATCAACATCATTAAGGCGCTGGGCGGCGGCTACAGCGACACTAAACCCGCAAAGCCATGACCGCAAACATGCCCAAAAAAATTCGTCCTCGGGAAATTCTGCGCCAACGCCGGCGTCGCTTGCAAGGCGTCACCTTGGCTTTGCTGCTGGCCGGTTTGGCTTATTTGGCGTATTGGTGGCTGGAGCATCGCGACTGGGTGGCCACTGACGACGCCTTCGTGGCAGGGCATTTAATTACGCTGAAAACGCAGACTGACGGTACCGTGGTCGAAGTACTGGCGGAAAACACGCAGTGCGTGCAAAAAGGCCAGGTCTTGGTGCGGCTGGATGGTGTGTATGCCGGCATCGCCTTGCAGCAGACGCAAGCCGAATTGGCGGAAGCGGTGCGGAATATCGTTAGTTTGCAGGCCAAAGCCGAGACGCTGAAGCAGCGGGCCTTGGTGAAACAAGCTTTACTGGCACAGGTCAATCACGACCTGGCGCGCTTCAACGCGGCGGCCAGGGATGGCGCGGTTTCCGATCAACAGCTACAAAATGCCCAAGATAAAAGCCACGAACTGGAGGCGGCGATTAAAGAAATTCGCGCCGAACAAAGCGGCATTGAGGCGCAATTGCTGGATTCGGGGATAGATAATCATCCGGCCGTGGAAAAAGCCAAGAGCCGCTTGCGCCAGGCGTTTCTGGATTACCAACGCCGGAATCTGATGGCGCCGGTGTCCGGTTGCGTGGCCAAACGCAAGGTACAAGTTGGCGATACGCTGAAGGCTGGTGCGCCCTTACTGGCTATCGTGCCGCTGAACGATCTATGGATAGAAGCCAACTTTCTGGAAAGTCAGATCGCGGGGGTCAGGCCGGGGCAGGCGGCGGAAGTGCGCGTCGCGGCGTATGGCGACGACCGGGTTTATCACGGCCGGGTGCAAGGCATCAACCCAGGCACCGGTAGCATCTTTGCAGTGTTGCCGACCGATAATGCTACCGGCAATTTCATTCATATCGCCGAGCGCCTGCAGGTGCGTATCGCGCTGGATGTAGCGGAACTCAAGGCCAATCCCTTGCAGCCTGGCTTGTCTACATTAACCCGTATCAACATAGAAAAAGCCGACGGTTTGGTATCGGCATCCGCGGTTACGCTGAATGGCGAGGCTTATCGCACCGATGTTTATGATCGAGAGTTGGAGGGTGCCGAACAGTTGATAGAACAGATTGAGTTGGCCAATCGGCCGCACTAGTTCGGCCGTATTCAGGCGGCTAGCGATTAATTCCCACAAAATTGCTGCAATAAAACGCCGCTACGTGTATCTTTGCCTTCCGGCAAAAATGGCCGGCACTCATAAATCAAACCGGCGACTGCGACAAGGTACGCGCCGCTTCTAAAAATTTAAATGACGGATTAACCATGTGTTTTAGTGCCAATATGTCTTTGGGCCTGGGAGTGGCGGGGCTCGTTGCCTCCACGGTAACTTTCCTGGATAAGGACGAAACCTTTTGGGTGAAACTGGCGAGGGCTTACGCCATTTTTCACTTCTCGTTGATGGAGTTTATTCAATATTTTGCGTATCCGGTGGCCGATCAATGCGGCTATGGCACCAACTTATTCCTGAGTGAGCTATCGTCGGTACATATCAGTCTGCAAGCCTTTGCGATCATGCCGGCTTTGGCGACGTATTCGTCGGACCCTAAGGCTTTGAAGAAAGCGTTTATTCTCGGCAGCTCTTTAAGCGGTTTGTTTTTAATTTTGACCCGCTTGCCGAACGACTGGCAGCTGTTTGACATAGATCCTAACTTCATCGGCCGGATGAACTCCTGTCTGTTCATGGGCATTTACCATATCGGTTATGCGATCTCCAGCGCCTTTGGTTTGCTGGTAACCCATGGCTCCCTGTTTGCCCTGGCCTTCAGCGCGTTTGTCTGGAAAAACAATTGGCGAATCGGCATCTACCATTGTTTTGGCGCGTTGATGACCTTGTTCATGCCGCAATGGCTGTTTGGCGTCAGTACCGGCGAGGCGGCAGCCATGTATTGTTTTTATTCGATCCCGATCACCGCCAGCTTCATGCCGACATTTAAAAAGTTTTTCTCCGCCCAGTCTGACGATTGGTCAGACGGTGTGCCTGCCAGACAACAGTCTTGATTAGTGCCGCAGAGGCACAAGACATTACGCCTCTGCTATTGCCAGGCTTCAATAAATCCTTGATAAAACGCTGGGTCGGCGACGGTAGCGCCGCGCTGACCTACCAACGCCGACGCAAACTCCTGCGCCCGTTTTAGCATCACGGGCATAGGCCAGTTTTCGGCAATCCCCAATAACAAAACTGCTGCAAACGCATCGCCGGCACCGACCGTATCAACTATTTTAATATGGCTTTCGGGGGCGATACTGAACAACTCCCCAGATGAATTCAGCGCCAGCGCACCTTGGCTGCCGCGCGTAAGCACCACGCCTTTTAAATGATATGTCTGCTGCAATAGGCGCAACTTGGTGTCTATGCTCTGCTGGTCAGGCAGCAATAATTCCAATTCTTCATCGTTCAGTTTTAACCAATCCGCGCCGGCTATCCATCCCAAGACCTCATCCGCTTGCCACCAGGGCGCGCGCAGATTGACATCCAGAAACACCGGGCCACTCCAGTTCTGTTGCATATCAAGCAATGTTTGTCTGGAAACCGGGTTTCGTAAAGCCAGGCTGCCATGATAGAGCAAGCCCTGTTTGTGGGCATGATGGAACGCCTCGGCATCAATGTAGTCGTAAGCTTGCTGGTCCAGAATCCGGTAGCTGGGTTGCCCGTCTGTTATGCTGACCGCTACGCTGCCGGTTGGATGCGTAGCGTCGATCTGCATGGCAGATCGCGTCATACCGGTACTTTGCATGGCCGCGAGGATCTCGCGGCCGGCGTCATCTTCACCTACACGGCTGACAAACTGGGCTGGCCGGCCCAAAGCTTGCAAATGCCAGGCGACATTAAACGGTGCGCCACCGAGGATTCGGCTGCCGTCCGGAAAATTGTCGAATAGTACTTCACCGAATATCGTGAAAAAAGCTGTTTGCATCTGTCTGGCCTCGCCGCAATTTCTGGTTTAGAGCGATCACAATAATCAACGCCTGCGGAAATGACAATGGCGTGTGAACGGCTATGGTCGTTTTCAGGGCGCTTACCGATGTGTGCCGCACTGATGTGGTGCGTAAAGCAGTTTGGGTGATGTGGCGGCGATTTAACTTTTTGATAAATAGACATTAATAAGATTGGCATGTGGATTGCTGAAAGATGGTCATGAATATAAATACTTTTTTCGATGAAATGCGTACCTCAACCGGCAGTGTGCGGCGGCTGTATCAACCCTTCGCGGAGTGGTTGAGCAGTACCGATCACGCCCAGTTGATGCAAAAGTCCCGAGAAGCGGAAATGCTGTTTCGGCGGGTGGGTATTACTTTTAATGTCTACGGCGACGAGGCGGGTGCCGAGCGCTTAATTCCGTTTGATGTGGTGCCGCGGATTCTGGCCGCCACGGAATGGCGGGTATTGTCGGCTGGCGTGATTCAGCGGGTCACGGCGCTGAATGCGTTTTTGAACGATCTGTATCACGATCAGGAAATCATCAAAGCCGGTATCGTCCCCGCCAGCATTCTGGAAAACGAGATGTATCGGCCGGAAATGCAGGGCGTGGACGTGCCGGGCGGGATTTATGCGCATATCGCCGGCGTCGACATCGTACGTACCGCCGAGAACGAATTTTATGTGCTGGAAGACAATCTGCGCACACCGTCCGGGGTTTCCTACATGCTGGAAGACCGCAAGATGATGATGCGTCTGTTCCCGGAACTGTTTCGCCGTTATGCGGTAGCGCCGGTCGAGCATTATCCGCAGGTGCTATTGAACAATTTGCGGGCGGTGGCGCAGCCCGGGGTTTATGACCCGACTGTGGTGTTGTTGACTCCTGGCGCCTATAACAGTGCGTATTTCGAACATGCGTTTCTGGCGCAGCAAATGGGTATAGAACTGGTAGAGGGCCAGGACTTGTTTTGCAAGGACAATGGAGTGTTCATGCGCACCACGGAAGGCCCAAAGCGCATTGACGTGATTTATCGGCGCATCGACGACGATTTTCTCGATCCGCTGGCGTTTCGTGAAGATTCGATGCTGGGTGTGCCGGGCTTGGTCTCGGTGTATCGCAATGGGGGCGTCACGCTGGCTAACGCGATTGGCACGGGAGTGGCAGACGACAAAGCCACCTACACCTACGTACCCGAGATGGTGCGTTTTTATCTGGGCGAGGAGCCTATTTTGTCCAATGTGCCCACGTATAAACTGGAAAATCCCGACGATTTGAAATATGTGTTAGAGCATCTGGAGGAGCTGGTGGTCAAGGAAGTGCAGGGTTCCGGCGGTTATGGCATGTTGGTGGGGCCGACCTCGTCCAAACAGCAGATAGAGGATTTTCGGGCGCGGATTTTGGCCGAACCCGACAATTACATCGCCCAACCGACTCTGGCTTTGTCGACTTGTCCGACGTTGGTTGAACAAGGGGTGGCGCCGCGCCATGTGGACTTGCGACCGTTTGTGTTGTCCGGCAAAACCACCACGCTGGTGCCGGGCGGCTTATGCCGAGTAGCGATGCGGGAAGGTTCACTGGTGGTGAACTCCTCGCAGGGCGGCGGCACTAAGGACACTTGGGTATTGCACGGAGACTCAACATGCTAAGCCGCACCGCCGACCATCTTTACTGGATGGCCCGTTATATCGAGCGCGCCGAGAATATGGCGCGGGTGCTGGACGTGACTTATCGGATGTCACTGGTCGCCAATAGCGCCTACGACGAAGCCGCACGCTGGAAACCCCCGGTGCAGATTGCCGACGATATCGAGGCTTTCGAGAAAAACTACTCCGGCTACACTGCGGTCAATGTGATTCAGTTCATGGCTTTGGATGAGCGTAACCCGTCCAGCATCGTCAGTGCTCTTAACTCGGCGCGCGAAAACGCGCGTGCCGTCCGAGTGGCGATGTCTTCGGAAATGTGGGAGACCGTCAATGCCTTATGGTTGGAACTTAGGCAACGGATTCGACAAGGTTTACGAGAAGCTGAGATCAGCGAATTTTGCGATTGGGTGAAATCGCGTTCGCACCTGTTTCGCGGTGTTACCTTTGGCACCATGTTGCGCGACGACAGTTACAAGTTTGTGCGTTTGGGCAGCTTTGTCGAACGGGCCGACAATACCGCTAGACTCCTGGATGCCAAGTATCAATTGCTGTTGCCGGCCGTGGAAGCTCCCGAGGGCCAGGTCGATTATTACGAATGGAGTTCCTTGCTGCGTTCGGTGTCTGCATTCGAGGCCTATCAAAAAGTGTTTAGAGACACCATCGAGCCCTGGAAAGTGGCCGAGTTACTGGTTTTACGCGACGACATGCCGCGTTCTTTGCATGCCTGCTACGACGAATTGGCGCCTATCCTGGAGCAACTGTGTCGGCAGCGGGGCCGGGAGTGTCTGCGCTTGGCCGGCGAAAATCATGCGCGGCTGCATTATGGGCGGATGGCCGACATTTTTAAGACGGGCTTGCATCAGTTTTTGCAGGATTTCATTTTGCGCAACAACGCGCTCGGCGTTGAAATTCAGCGGGCCTTTCTTAATGGGCCGGAATAAGTCCTTGCGTAAACAGTGCTGTAAGTAATTGCTGCACCGACTGTTTAAGCAAAATTTTGGCGATTCAGCCTGGCGGACAAATAGAGTTAGAGGAAAACGGATGATAAATTCACTGATCCACCCCAAACAGGGCGACAAGGCCAATTCGCCCTGGTTTGACGAGTTTCTGGTCAAGTTGCTGGAAAACCGGGATCGAACCGGCCTGACCGAAATGATCCGCGAAATCGATGCGTTAATGTTGACGGTGGAGCCAGGCTGTTCGGCGGCCTATGTCAGCGAATTGGCCTTGATGACGCCTTACCACTATTTGGTCACTTTACAGTCCGAGAGCCATTGGACTCACGTGCTGCGGATTGATATGAATTCGCCGGACTTGTTGGTGCGGGAAGTGCGTGCACCCGGTCGGGCTGACATTTTCCGCAGTCTGAACGAGGTGTATCCGATTGGTGCCCACAAGCCTAACTCGCGCTATATGGGCGAAATTTTCCGGGTCAGCAATTTGCACGAAGTGGTCGAGCAGCAAAAAGCCAGGGAAATCCGTTTCTTCAATCAGGATCAAATCCGCAAACTGGAATTGCCCGGCAATATGGCCATCGTCAAACCGTCGCCGTATACCCATAACATCGTTGCATACTGGGAGCGGCCGCCGGAGGACATCAGAGTATATGCCTTGGGAAACAGCATCATTCTCGACGAAGTGAATCGCGGCTATCTGCAAGCTAAGGAAATTCAGGAAGAATTGGGTCTGGATAAACTTATCCGGCCCATCGATCATTTAGCTACCCGGGTTTACAGCCAGAATCGGGAAGTGGCGATTTTGGAATATTTGACGCTCTCCAGTTATTACTATTGGGGGTCCTACGATATTGCCAATCAGAATTCTTCAACCAACGTGACCAAAAGCATCCATTATCCCGAGGAACGCATTAGTCCGGCCAAAGTGTTTACCGCGGCCAATCATCCGTATTTTGTCAATCACCTGGTCGGCTTGCCGTCGCCCACCGAAAGTTTTGTACGCAACTATGGACCGCGCTTGCATCATGTGGCTTTGGAGGTAGCGGACGGTGAGATCAACGGCCAGGCCAATATCGATTATGTAGTGCAGGCTATCCGGGCCAGAGGTAAGGACTTTCTGCTGGATGTGATCGGATCGCGTGAGGAAGGTTTGAAACAGATTTTTTCCAGTGCTTCCGAGCATTCGTCGTTGATCGTGGAATACGTCCAGCGTTTCGGTAATTTCGATGGTTTTTTCACCAAGCAGAATGTTGCTGAATTAACGCACGCGGCCGGGGTAGAGGAAAATCTACGCTTGTTGCAGGCAGAGAGTGAAGCAGCCAGTCCGGTGTCAGCATGAGTATCAGAGTCGCGATTAACCACAAAACCAGTTACCACTACGATCATCCGGTCCAGTTGACGCCGCATGTGCTGCGGCTGCGGCCGGCTTCACATTCGCGGACGGCGGTCAGTGCCTATTCACTGACCATCAAACCGGATAAGCACTTCATTAACTGGCAGCAGGATCCGTTTGGCAATTATCTGGCGCGCTTGGTGTTTCCGGAAAAAACCACCGAATTTTCGATAGAAGTGGATCTGATTGCCGATATGACGGTGATCAACCCCTTCGATTTTTTTCTGGAGGAATACGCGGAATATTATCCGTTTGCTTATCCTGAGCAATTGGCCAAAGAACTGGCGCCGTACCTGGAAATTCGCGAGCAGGGGCCTTTGCTCAAAGGCTTTTTGGCCGGCTTGAAGCGGGATAAACAAGGCATCGTCGATTTTCTGGTCGGCATCAATCAAGCCGTGAACCAGGTCGTCAACTATGCAATCCGCATGGAGCCGGGCGTGCAAAGTTGCGAGGAAACCCTGGAAAAAAAGTTGGGTTCCTGTCGAGATTCCGGTTGGTTATTGGTGCAGGTATTGCGGCACATGGGTTTGGCAGCGCGCTTTGTATCGGGATATTTGGTGCAGTTGGTGGCGGATGTGAAATCGCTGGACGGGCCGTCGGGTACCGATCACGATTTCACCGATCTGCACGCCTGGGCCGAGGTGTATATTCCCGGCGCCGGCTGGATAGGTATGGATCCGACGTCCGGACTGTTTGCCGGAGAGGGCCACATTCCCTTAGCCTGTACTGCCGATTATGTCAGCGCGGCGCCGGTCAGCGGCGGCTTTATCGGCAAGGCCGAGACTACCTTCGATTTTTCCAATCGTGTCAGCCGCATCCATGAAGATCCCAGGGTTACCAAACCTTATACCGATAGGCAATGGGCAGACATTGAGCGTCTGGGCGAAAAGGTTGATGCCGAGCTGAAAGCGGGTGATGTGCGCTTAACCATGGGCGGCGAGCCGACTTTTGTGTCCATCGATAACATGGATGCGCCGGAATGGAATACCGATGCTGACGGCGAGGAAAAGCGCAAGTTGGCCGGAAAATTGGTCAGACGTTTGCGCGACAGCTTTGCGCCGGGCGGGCTATTGTATTTCGGCCAGGGCAAATGGTATCCCGGCGAGCCGTTGCCGCGCTGGCAGTTGGCGTGTTTCTGGCGCAAGGACGGCAAACCGATTTGGAAGAATCCGGCCTTATTGGCGGATGAGACCCGTGATTATGGATTCGATCTCAAGCATGCGGATGCATTTATCCGTGATTTGGTCAAACGGCTGGGCGTGGCCGACGAGTTCATTCTGCCGGGTTTCGAAGATCCTCTTTACTACCTGTTACAGGAGGGATTGGTACCGAAAAACCTGGATCCTTTGCTAGTCGATTTGAAAGACGACTTAGAGCGTCAGCGCTTGGCCAAATTGCTCAGCGAGGATCTCGGCGCGCCGGTCGGCTATGTGTTGCCGCTGCATTGGAGCTATCAGGCCGGCTCTTGGAACAGCAGTGCTTGGGAATTCCGGCGTGGGGCGATGTTCCTGGTGCCTGGCGATTCGGCGATGGGTTTGCGTTTACCTCTGAACAGTTTGCCTTGGGTGCCGTTCGAAAAGCGCGATCACCCCCATGAACGTAGCCTGTACGAACCGGTGGAGCCTCTGGGCGATATTGATTCGGAAGTTAGCCGTCGTTACAGTCAAATGGCCAAGCAGGGACTACATCCGACCGAAATGGACGCAGCCGATGATGAGAGGCCGCACGATCCGGAATGGGTACCGCATACCGCTTTGTCGGTTCAGGCCCGTGAAGGTCGTTTATTTGTATTTGTGCCGCCCACGACCGAGTTGGAACACTACCTGGACATTATCGCGTCGGTGGAAGCTACGGCAGCGGCTTTGAAAATGCCTGTGGTAATAGAGGGGTATCAGCCGCCGCACGATTTGCGTCTGACCCGTTTGCCGGTGACGCCCGATCCTGGCGTGATAGAGGTGAATATTCATCCGGCCGCCAGTTGGAAAGAGCTGGTGCATAACACCACCACTTTGTACGAGTTGGCCCGGTTGACCCGGCTCGGCACCGAGAAATTCATGCTGGATGGCCGGCATACCGGGACCGGTGGCGGTAATCATGTGACCTTGGGTGGCATTACGCCGGCCGATAGTCCGATTTTGCGGCGACCGGATTTGTTGCGCAGCTTGGTCACGTATTGGCAGCATCACCCAGCCTTGTCCTATTTGTTTTCCGGCTTGTTTATTGGTCCAACCAGTCAGGCGCCGCGCGTCGACGAAGCGCGCAATGACAGTCTGTATGAGCTGGAAATTGCCTTTCAACAGATGCCGGAGGGCGAAGTGGCCGCGCCGTGGCTGGTCGATAGGCTGTTCCGCAATTTGTTGGTGGATATGACCGGCAATACGCATCGTAGCGAGTTTTGTATCGACAAACTGTATGCGCCGGGTACCGATGCTGGACGGCTTGGGCTCCTGGAGTTGCGTGCGTTCGAAATGCCGCCGCACGCACGAATGAGTTTGATGCAAATGCTGTTGCTGCGAACCCTGGCAGCTTGGTTTTGGCGCGAGCCCTACAAGAAGCCTTTGGTGCGCTGGGGGACGCAATTGCATGACCGGTTTATGTTGCCGCATTTCATTGCCAGCGATATTTACGATGTGGCGCGCGATCTGCAAGCTGCGGGTTATGAATTCAAGACGGAATGGTTCGCGCCGTTTTTGGAATTCCGGTTTCCTAGAATCGGTAGTCTGCGGGTTAACGATCTGCAATTGGATCTGTATCAGGCTATTGAGCCGTGGCACGTGTTAGGCGAAGAAATCACCAGCAGCGGCACCGCCCGTTATGTCGACTCCTCGGTGGAGCGCTTGCAGGTGTCGCTGACTGGAGCGATGGGTGAACGCTATGCCTTAACCTGTAATGGTCGCAGGGTGCCGTTAAAGGCCACCGGCAAGCAAGGAGAGCTGGTGGCGGGTATCCGTTATCGGGCTTGGAACCCGCCGTCGGCTTTGCATCCCTCTATCGGTGTCCAGGCTCCGCTGGTATTTGATTTGGTCGATACCTGGAACGGTCGGTCTATCGGCGGTTGCACGTATCATGTCTCTCACCCCGGCGGCCGCAACTACGACACGCTGCCAGTTAATGCTTACGAGGCTGAAGGACGTAGGGTTAGTCGTTTTTGGCAGCACGGGCATACGCCGACCGAAACCGTGTTGGAATTACCGAGTGAGGAGTTCAATAAAGACTATCCGTTTACGCTGGATTTACGTTGGAATGCGAGCTAGATAGAACGAGGAAATTAAAAAAATCTAATCAGTGAGTGTCGGTTTTTTTTACAATTTTGCTTGAAATTGACTCGATTTGCTATACCATCCTTACCTGAGGAACGAGACAAAGCGGCTATAGCTATTTGAACTTGTTATGAATATTTGTTTATAGGGTGGGGTGTATCTTGAATCGACAGAAGCAGTCTTTCGATCATTGTTTCGAGGTATTTTTGGCTGATACGCCGGAAAGTAAAAAAATTCATTATCAACTCAGATACCGGGTTTATTGCGATGAAATGGGCTTCGACGATACGGAGCGGTTTCCGGCGCAGCAAGAAATCGACGAATGGGATAAAAACGCAGTTCATTTTTTAGTCAGGCATAAATATACTCAGCAGTGGTTGGGCGGGCTGAGGATGGTCATGCCCAAAGGTCACGTTTTTCCGTTTCAAGAAAGCAGTAGTTCACATCAACGGTTACCAAACGGCAGATACAAAAATTCCGTTGAAATTTCCAGGCTATGCGTTATTAAGGAAGCAAGGCGCTTTGCCTTCAGAAACCCGGCTATAGAGGTTGCTGAAGAAAATCGCAAAATTAGTTTTCTGCACGATTACCGCAATATCAATAGAGACATAATGTGGGGACTGTATCGGGCTGCGGCGGTTTATTCCGTCCAGCAGGGCATTAGACATTGGTATATGTTAGCCAACCCGGCACTGGCGTACAGTATTAAGATACAAGGCTTAGATATACAGCAACTGGGCGATGCTAGTCGTCAAAGTGCACGTCTGCTGTATTATTTAAATACAAAGCAAGTGCTGGAAAACTCTTTATGGTTTGAGGGTTACCGACACGATTTTCGCTTATATTCGGATATTGCAACTGACGTTCCTGTCGATATGAGGGGGCGCCAGGTAAAGCAAATCGGCGTTATTTCTTATGTGTCGAGAATCTGATTTATCCGTTTAAATCCGCCGCGTAAAACCCTAGCCTGCAATTATCAACCGTTCTCGCTGGTAGGCCTTCTATGTCAATCCTGGTGTTCATCAGTATGATTACGCAGCAAAGCTTGCAGTCCGTATTTTTCAAATAAACCGTACAAGGTTGGCCTGGTAACACCTAATAATTTAGCTGCTTCGGATATGTTATTGTCTGCGTAGGTCAGTGCGCGTTTGATGGCGATCGTTTCTGCCGCTTCTCGTACCGATTTGAGATTCAGCGGCATAGACTTGTCGCTATCGGTACCAATTTCCAGCTCTTCGGCGGTGACGAAATTGTTGTCGGATAAAATGACCGCACGTTTGATTTTGTTCTCCATCTCCCGAATGTTGCCAGGCCAGTTATAAGCTTCAAGAGCACGAGCGGCGTCGTGGGAAAAATGTTTTTCTTTGGAGTTGTTTTCGCGGCAATAGCGCTGTAGCAAAGCATTAGCTATCGTAATAATGTCGCCTTCGCGTTCGCGTAGTGGGGGAATGTCAACGACGATCTCACTGAGCCTGTAATATAAGTCGCCCCGGAAATTACCTTGCGCAATGAGGTCGGGTAAATGGCGATGTGTTGCACATATAATGCGCACATCCACGGCAATTTCCTTTCTACCCCCTAACCGTTCTATGACCCGTTCCTGGATAAATCGCAGCAATTTTGCTTGCAAGGCAAAAGGGAGGTCGCCGATTTCGTCTAAAAAGAATGTGCCGCCCTGCGCATATTCGATTTTGCCTTTGGTTTGCGCGACTGCGCCGGTGAATGCACCTTTCTCGTAGCCAAATAATTCACTCTCTAACAATGTTTCTGGTATGGCCGCACAGTTTACCGCTACAAACGGTTGTGAGGCGCGTGTGCTCAGGCGATGTAAGGCTTTTGCCAATAGCTCTTTACCGGTGCCGCTTTCGCCGATTAGTAAAACGGTTGCTTGAGTCGGTGCAATTTTTTCAATCATCCGCATGACCGCCTGCATTTGCGGACTGGTGGCGATCACGCCGGTCAGGGGCTTTTGTTGCTGCAATATTTGGTAGTCGCGCTCCAATGCGTCGAGTTGAAACGCTCTTTCTATAATCAGGCCCAAGACGTCCGGGTCTACCGGCTTTTGATAAAAGTCATAAGCACCTAAGGCTACTGCATGAATCGCATTTGCGCGATCATCATTGCCGGTTACCACGATTATCTTGGTGGCCGGTGCTAATGCGAGAATTTCCTTGAGAGTGGCGAGTCCTTCAGTGGCGTTGGTGGGGTCGGGCGGTAAACCAAGATCCAAGGTAACGACGCTTGGCGTATATCGTCTAAGTGCAGCTATTGCTTCGTCTCTATTACTTGCTATTACTACTTCGTATTGCTCGAAGGCCCATTTCAGTTGTTTTTGTAAGCCTAGGTCGTCCTCGATAACTAACAGTACTTTAGAAGTGATCATTATTTCCTTGATTTGCGGAAACTCGCTGAGCTAATGGTAATTGGATGGTGAAAGCAGTGCCGCGGCCTGGATTGCTATCGACCCGGATATTTCCGGACTGCTTTAGAATGTAATCTCGGGCTTCGTAGGCGCCGATGCCCATTCCGGCGTTGCCTTTTGTCGTATCGAACGGCTTGAATAGGCGTTCTGCAATGAACTGTTGGTCCATACCTATGCCGTTATCGATAATTTTGATGACAGCATAGTCTTGGTTTTTTGTTAATTCAAGCTTAACCCATCCATCGCTTGTCGCTATGGCGTCTTGGGCGTTTTGAACTAAATTCGTCAAGATATTGGTCAGTTTGATTTTGTCGGCCGTCACGAAGCACTCGCTGAGTGTTGTGTCCATCTGCAACGGCGGAGCGCCGAGATGTTGTTGCGCGATGTTTTTAACCAATTCCACCAAATTGATGAAGGTATTGGCTGTGGTTGTGTTGGTCTCGCCTTGTTTTAACTGTTCGACAATATGGTGCATTTTTTTGACCACATTATTTAGTGTGTCTATGGTATCGTCGAAGAAGTCCGGGTTATGTTTATGCTTTTCCGCGTTTTTTACTATCAAGGAGATCTGGGCCACCAGATTTTTGAGGTCATGTACCAAATATGCTGAAAGGCGGTGATAAGTTTCAAATTGACGATTATTGGCGAGTTCTTCACTTGTCCGGTTGAGAGCGAGGGCGTTGGCAAGTTGCATTCCCACAGTTTTTAAAAGATCGTGGTCTTCCCAGTCAAGCTTTCGTGGCGCGCGCGCCTGTGTTAACACGACAAAAGCTTCAAGTTTGTTTAGGTGAAATAGCGGCACTATCAGCCATACTTGGCTATCTTCGTAGCACCACGGCGATAGATCTATGTCGTCGTATACTTCCGGAGCATGAGCCAGTTCGAAAAAATCGATGACCCATTGCTTGTTCGCTAAATATTGAGGCAGGTCGCCGATGTTGTGGAGATATTCAATTTCTTGCGGAGTGAGTTTGAGGTTTTGTTCTGCAGCTAGAAAAAAATGGCCTTGATCGTTTTTTAACCACAAACCGCCTCCTGCGCTTTCTACTAGGTCCGTTAAAGTAGTTATGATGAATCCTTTCAGTTCCTCAAGCGACTCAAGTTTTGCCAATGATTTGCTGATTTTGAGCCACTCTTCGCGGTAATCGTAGCTGTAGTGGAAAAAGTGCTTACTAAAATACACCTTGGAGATCGCTCGTATTTTTCCAGATGTAAACGGGATAATCAGCAGGAGAATGGCGAGAAAAATAAACAGAGTTTGTGCAGCCTCACCCCATTCGGTATTTGCGCGTTTGATATAAAAACCGGCAAACGACATAAGGATTAAATAGATGCCGCAACCGAGGAGAATCGTTGAGTAAAAAATAGTTTTGCGAGGTGTTGTCAGTTCCGTACTTTGGCTGTTAAGCTTTAGTCGGGTCAATGTGACTGCTAAAAGTGGTGTCATGAGTGCGTTAATGACACCTCGTGACTGCCAGAGCTCGAAGTCCAGGCTGTTGAATAGCAGTGATTTGCTGTAAACGAGCAAATCGAATGCGAATAGCGAGCCAAGGCTTATACACAGAAATTTGAGATTCCACCTTTGCTTCAGGGGGGTGCTGCGATAAAGCTGCTCAACCAGGATGAGGCCAAATACAGCGGATACAACGTGCGATGTGAAACGAGGATCGACGTTTAGATGTTCTCGGATTAGGGTTAGGCTGCCAGGGAAGATCTCGATACCTAAAACCAGCATTAGAATCAGGGTAACGACTACGCTAACGTTCGACTTAAATATTTGCTTGTGATCGTTGTATATTTGTTTGGACAGCAGCGTTCCAAGTTGAAGAAACCAAGATGCATTCCGGAGAGTTTCGTACGGTAGCGTGTCAGCGAAGAAGAAATGGCTATTTTTTGTGGCGATTATCACGCTTGTGCACCATGCTAACGAGCACAAAACTGCTATTATGAAAGGCAGATGCCAGTTTTTCCTAAAGCAAGCGTATAAAAGTAAAAAACCATAAGCGATGGTTGCGCTTAAGTAGCTGTAATAAATGTAGCTTTGCATTTAGCGTCGATGTTTAAGTGTTTTTTCAATACGTATAATCATTATACGACCTTATAAGCAGTAGGCAGGATCATTACTTTGCAGATTCAGGCTGACATGAAAGAATTATTTAGTGACGTACTAGCTAATGCGCAATTCTCTGACGGTTCCGGCTGGAAACGATATCGCCTAAATGCGGGTGAGACCATCGTAAAAAAAGGCCAGCAAGGAAATACATTATTTCTCATAGAAGAAGGTGTTGTTAGAGTGTTGGGCGGTGCAGAGCTGGATGGGAATCGTAGAATAAGTCCAGGTCTCTGTGATTTAGATGCTGGGGCGGTATTTGGGGATGTCTGTTTGTACGAGCCCAGGGAGAGAACGGCCTCTGTTGTTTCATTGACTGATGTGTGTCTACTTGAAGTTCGTAGTGATATGTTGAGCGTTTATTTGGACGATCATCCGGTGCAGGGTTATTTATTTTTGAAGGGCTTGTTTCAAGCTATGTCTAATCGTTTGGGATTGGCAAATGATCGAATAGAGCATTTACTGGCGTGGGGAATTAAAGCGCATGACATCGATAAATATTTGTAGTTGGATGATGCTCGTGAAAATGAGAGGGCAAGATGGATGTGGGGCCTAAGTTATCACTGGCAGAAAGTTTTAGCCGTTACTTCAAGGTGGGGCTCGCTGAAAGCGATGCTCAGAAGGAATTTGTTTTTCAAGTAAGGTACCGTGTTTATTGTGAAGAGTTTAAATATGAACCTGTTGAACGTTTTGCTAATCGCCTTGAAGTAGACGAATACGATCAATATTCCCGCCACTGTTTGATTACGCATTTGCAAACTGGTATCCCTGCTGGTTGTGTAAGAATGGTTCCTGCTATCGGGGAACGACAGAATAAGCCATTGCCGTTAGAAAAATACTGTGGAGCTAGTTTAGACAGCAAGCTTATAGATAATTTAAAGCTACAAAGAAATACAGTATGCGAAATATCAAGATTAGCTGTGGATGGGGCGTTTCGTAGACGTACCGGCGAGACTCTAACCCGCTTCGGTGAAATTAACGGCTTACAGTTTTCGCCTCAAGAGCAGAGGACTTTTTCGTCAATAGCAGTTGCTTGTTTTTTTGCCGCAACAGTCCTAACAGAGGTTGATGGACGTACAAATGTGTTTGCGATGATGGAGCCGTTCTTGCCGCGGCTGATGCATCGGTCAGGTATAGATTTTCAACGAGTTGGTAAGGATATTGACTATCATGGTATACGAGCACCTTATTTCATTACTACTCAGGCTGTTTTAGAAAATATGCATCCCGATTTGCTAGAGTTATATTCCTGGATAAAAGAAAATATTGTTAATTAATATGGCGGGATCGAATGTAATTATATATTTCTAGGCGATTAGTAAGTAGTCAAATAAAATATTGGGGTTTTGGTAATAGGATGAAAAGAAAAATAATCAGTTCCGTAGTTCTTGCATGTACGTTTTTATTGCAAACAGCGGCATGTTCCTCGCCGGAGGAATCTGCTCGGAGTCATTTACAAAAAGGTAAGGAGCTTTTTGAAAAAGGGGAATTTGATAAGGCCTTGCTTGAGTTGAAGACAGCCAGTCAAAGCAGCGATAAGTTTGGTGAGACCTATTTGTATATGGCCCTATTGGACGAAAAAAATAATAATTTCAAGTCGATGCGGCAAAACCTGATTAGGGCCTTAGAATTAGAGCCAAGTTTGACTTCCGCAAAAATAAAACTAGGCAAGCTCGATATTGTTTTTGGAGATCTGGAGAAAGCATTGGAGCAAGCGGAGTCAGTTTTGACAAGTGACTCAAGCAATATTGATGCAAAAATGATCAAGGCATCGGTTTATATTAAGCAGTTGAAAAAAGATCAAGCAGCAGAAATAGTTGATTTTGTTTTAAAAGATAGCCCGGATAATGTTGAGGCTTTGTCATTGCAAGCTGCTTTATTTGCTGAAAAAAATGAAATAGATCAAGCTTTGGGGGCAGTAAATAAGGCATTGGGAGTACAGCCCGCAAACCTTCCTTTGCGCTTATTTAAGATAAAACTGGATGCAGGGCTGAATAACATAGATAGCGTAATAAAGGGTTATCAGGAGCTTATTCAGTTATACCCAGATGCCGGTAACTTTAAGCTGAGCTTGGCTTCCATTTACTCGATGACTGATAAGCTTGAGGAGGCGGAGAGACTATTGAGGGAAATGGTCGAAAAATCAAATGATAAAGTCGAGCCTGAAATAGTTTTGATCGAATTTTTAAATGCTCGTGCTAAAGATCGAGTGATTTCGGAGTACAAGGCTATGCTTAACCGCCATCAAGGGCAACCTAAGGTGTTGTTAGAGCTCTCGAAATGGATGGTTGCGTCAGGATATGCTGAAACTGGTAAGGAAGGGTTAGAACAAGTTGTTCAGCTAGAAAAGAATAACGAAGCAGGCTTGTCAGCCCAAGTCATTCTTGCGGAAATTGCGCTAACGGAAAAGCAGTTTAGTGCTGTAGAAAGCTCTTTAAAAGATATTCTTAGTATTAATTCGGAATTGATTCAGGCAAATTTGCTTAAAGGTCGTTTTTTGCTGGCTCAAAATAAAACGGATGAAGCTATTGAGTTCCTTAATAAACTTGTATGGAACAAAACTAATGCAGACGACGTTTATTCTTTGCTAGGTGATGCTTATTTAATAAAACAGGATCGGAAACAGGCTGAGAAAAGTTTTAAACAGGCGTTAGAAGTTAATCCAGCAAATTTGGCTGCCTTTTCTCGTGTATATAGTAACTACGTACAGGCCGGGCAAAATGAAAATGCTAGGCAATATCTTGAAAAGGCGTTATCGCTAAAACAAAACGACATTTTATTACTTACTAGTAAGGCTGAGTTGGATATTTTAGAGAAAAAGTGGGATGGCGCCCAAGAGTCTATTCAACGGCTAGCACTTTTTTCTAAAGATAAGGCGATGCCTATATATCTTCAAGCCAATGTTTTACAGGGTAAAGGTAAGTATGCTGAGGCAATTAGCTTGTATGACAAGTTGATACAACAGTATCCTAATCATTTAAATTCTTTGATTAATTTAGTCAGATCTTACGAGGCTCTTGGGCAAAGAGAGAATGCTGTTGCGTATTTGGAAAAGCACCATGTAAAGTATCCTGATCAATTAAATACTGTTGGCGTGCTGAGTGATATATACATTGCAAATAATGATTATGTAAAAACCAAAAAGCTGCTGACGGATCAGGTTAAACATACTCCAAAAGCAGCATCGATTTATCTCGCTCTAGCAAGGGTTGAGGCAATGATGAATAAAAATATTTCTTCAGCCAAAGATGTGTATTTGCGAGGATTGGAAGTCAATCCAAATGATCCTCAGTTAGCTATGGCTCTAGCTGCTTTGTATGAACAATTAAACGAAAAGGAAAATGCAATCAGGGTGTATAAAGCAGTACTCGATAAGAATCCCGATAATAACTTAGCTATTAACAATTTGGCCTCGTTATTGATAGAGTCAAACAGTCACGATGAGATTAGTCAAGGAATGGAGTTAGCAAAAGTATTTAAAGATTCCGAGAATTCGTATTTTCAAGACACATACGCTTGGGCATTAATTAAAGCTGGTAGTAATGAGGAGGGGCTGAAGTTATTACAGTCCTTGATTCTAAAAGAGCCTAAACTGCCTGAGTTTAGATATCACTTAGGAGTTGCGCACATGAATGCTGGTAATAAAGCGACTGCGATAAGTGAGCTTAAACAATCTATTAGTTTGTCTGAAAAACAGAAGCGAAATTTTTCCGGTAAAGATAACGCAAAAAAGATCCTTGAAGAAATAGAGAATTGAGCAGGTAATTGGGTAACTACTTAGATTATGATTATGCGGATATTTAAAAAAAAGTTGTTGTATTGTTTGATAGCATTTGCCCTTATTTCTAGTATTGTTGGGTGTTCCCAGCCTTTACTTGAGGATATGCAACAGACTGCTGACTATACTTATCAGATAGGGCCTGGCGATAGTGTCAATATTTTTGTTTGGGGCAACCCAGAGTTATCTACATCAGCGCCAGTGCGTCCGGATGGAAAGATAACTGTTCCTTTAGTAGAAGAATTGTTGGCCAGTGGTAAAACGCCATTTGAACTTGCTCGGGACATTGAGAAGGTGCTTTCGACTTATATAAAAAGTCCACAGGTAGTTGTTATGGTTAGCGGATTCAAAGGGATTAGCACTCAGCAAATCAGGGTCATTGGGAGAATTGGCGGTGGCGGTGGCGGTGGTGGAGCCAGTGGTGGAACTGGTGGTGGTGGCGTAGGACGTTACCAGGGTAAATCCATTCCATACGAGAGGGGAATGACGCTATTGGATGTTATTATTCAAATTGGTCTGAACCAATATGCTGATGGTAATAGAGCCAGTGTTATCAGGGATGTGAATGGAGAATTGAAGCCGTTTGGCGTAAGGATTGACGACCTTATTGATGATACAGATTTGTCAGCTAATGTCTTGATGATGCCTGGGGACATTTTGATTATTCCCGATGCGTATTTTTAAGTGTTTGTAAGAAGGTAGACTTTTTCTGTAGGTAGTATGTCCATTAATTCTAGATTGAAAACAACGGCTAGTTAATATGCAGCAAGATCTTTCCGAAGTTTATTTTTATTTGAAAGGTACTTTAAAGTACAAGCGCCTTGCCATCGTTTTCGCTTTGGTTGTTTGTTCAGCTGCTTGGGCGTACATTTTTATGATGCCTGATAAATTTGAATCGAAAGCCAAAGTTCATATTGATTCAGCTACAGTGATTAGGCCTCTCATGAGAGGTATGGTTATAGAGCCTGATATATCTGCGCTGATCAGAATAATCCAGCAGCTAATGTTTACGAGACCTAATCTTGAAAAAATTATTTCGCTATCTCAGCTAAGTAGATCGCAGGATAGCTCAGGATCTGCTACGGAATTGATTGAGAAACTTAAGAAGGACATAACAATTGCAGGAGGCAGAGGAGATATATTCGATATTGCTTATACCTCACAAGATCCTGAAGTTGCGAAGAGTGTGGTCCAGGCTGTTCTTACAGTGTTTTCTGAACAAACAGAGGGCAAAGCATTGGCTGACGCGAGTGATGCGCAACGTTTCATCGAACAGCAGATACGAGAATACGAGATTAGGCTGCAAGATGCTGAAAAAGCGAAAGAAGAATTTAAACGCGCAAACATTGATTTACTTAACGGCTCAGATCAATTTCAGAGTTTGCAGAAAATGAAGGAGCAGTATCTAGATGCCAACACGGCTCTAGAGCAAGCTATTTCTCGACGAAATGTTTTAGCGGAGCAGGTTGCTGAAATCCAAGAGTCTGAGGAAGACTGGGGTCTACCGACATCCACTCAGGAAGTATCTGCGGATAATGCAAGGATAGAATCTCTGAAAGATAAGCGCACTGAATTGTTGCTTAAATATACCGAACGCCATCCGGAAATAATTGAAATCGATAAGTTGATTGACACGCTGAAAACTCAAGAGAACCAAGCTAAGACGAGTCAGTCGCAAGTCAATGGAGATATACAGGCAGGGCTTTCCGAAAGTATTGGTGCAGAGAAAATGGCAAATCCCTATGTTCAGGCGTTAAAAATGGGGTTTGACAATGCTCAGGCTGAAGTTGCTTCTAGTCAAACTTTGGTTGAGTCAATTCGAAACAGGATAGCAAAGCTTGAAGAAGGTTTGAATGAAAGATTGACCATAGAAACGGAAATGAAAAATCTTAACCGGGACTATGAAACGATAAGCGGCAAGTACGCCGAGTTGCTGGATCGGCGTGAACAGGCTCATATTACCGAACGCGTTGATGACCAGACATCTCGTTTGAAATTTAAAATTGCTGATCCCCCTAGTAAGCCCAACAAGCCTAGCTCACCTAATAGAAAATTATTTTATTCTTTCGCGCTTTTGGTTGGGGTTATTTTGGGATTTGGTGTCGCGTTTTTGGTTTATTTTATACGTCCAGTGTTCATGTCAACGAGACAAGTAAGGATTGTGACCGGCCTACCATCCTTAGGTAGTGTGTCTCTTACCTCACAAGGCATAAGTCAGACTAATAATATTGACTGGTTACTTATTTCGACTTTTGCAATATTGCTAAGTGGTTATATCGGTATCATGATATTTGAGATACTCAAGTAAAGTCGTATTAAACAGGTAAACATATGAGCATTATAGAGAATGCGCTGAAAAAGGCAGGGAGCCAAGGGTTAGTTGTGGAAAATAATAGTCAAGAGTCGGCTACCACAGCTAAACCTGATAGGGGTTTCAGTGAAGCCAATTTAGAATCGACTGGGTTGCGGGAATCTTCCGGGGCATTTTCGCCCGAACAACAGGTTGTTGTTGATTGGGCTAGTTTGGCGGAAAACGGTTTTATAGATAATAATAACGCAAAATCTCAGCTAGCTGAAGAATTTAGAGTTATTAAGAGGCCTTTGGTAAACAATATACAGGGCGCAGAAAATAATGGAATTAATCGTTCTAATTTAATTCTTATTTGCAGTAGTTTGCCTGGGGAAGGTAAGACATTTGTTTCAATTAATTTGGCTTTGAGTATTGCTAACGAAAGAGATAAAAAAGTTTTGCTTATAGATGCTGATGTGGAAAAGCCAAGTATATCAAAACAATTAGGGATTAATAGCCCTCGAGGCTTAATAGAGTATTTAGAAGATGATAAAGTAACTTTTTCAGATATTTTGTTAAAAACAGATCTTCCAAATCTTAGTTTAATTACAGCGGGTAAAAGACATAAATACTCAACAGAGTTGTTATCAAGTCAACGGATGTATTTGTTCGCGGAAGAAGTGAGTCGGCGATACAAAGATCGAATTGTGATTTTTGATTCACCTCCGTTGTTAGTTGCTACTCAAGCCCAAATACTTGCGGAACTTGTAGGGCAAGTAGTGCTGGTGATTGCGGCGGAAGTAACCCCTCAGAGCGTGGTTAATGAGTCGGTTGCGAAGCTTAGTAATTGCGATGTTGTTATGACTCTTCTGAACAAAACAAGAAAAGAGATAGATATATACGGTCACAATTATAGTTATGGGAAATATGGACATTTGTGACAGTAATCGTCTTTCCGGTTTATCTCTAGCTACCTTGCTTTCTGGTTTAAGTGTTGGCATGGTTTTACATTCTAGCGTCGCAATGGCGCTAGATTGGAGATTTAGTCCGAGTTTATCGGCGAGTGAAATATTTTCTGATAATTTGGCGCTTTCTGAAAATAACAAAAAGAGCGGTTTTGTAACCGAGATTAGTCCTGGAGTTTCGTTGTATGGGAATTCTCCGTGGAGTAATTTCAATTTAAATTATCGTATGCAAGGTCTCTATAATGCGGGTGGTAGAGATGCTATAGATATAAATCATCAGCTTAATATGAATTCTTTGTATCAAGCTGTTCGTAACACCCTTTTTCTGGAAACTGCAAGCTCAATTAGTCAGCAAAATATTAGTAATTCGTTTGTTACGACTGATAATATTTCTGGGAACGGAGGGCGGACTGAAGTAAAGACATTTAGTATTTCACCCTATTGGACGCCTCGTTTTGGCCAGTTTGCAACGGGTTTAGCTAAAGTCGGTTATAGTAAGTCTTCCTTTGAGAATTTAAATGGATCTGCGGTCACTCCGCAGTTGTCAAGTTTAGTGTCTGATTCAGATACTATTACGCGCCAGGCTAGATTGTCCAGCGGCAGTTATTTTAATAGAATTAATTGGGGATTAAATTATTCGTCGCAAGAACAGAGTAGGGTTGTCGGTCAAGATGTTCGATTTGAACAATATCAAGGTAATGCTCGGTATTATATCAATAACAAATTTAACCTTTTCGGGCAAGCAGGGTTTGAAAATAACGATTTTCAGACCTCGGCCAACAGCATAAGTAATGGTTTTTTTTATACTGTAGGTGGTCAATGGACGCCAAGCAAGTGGTATTCGCTTGAGGTCGGTATTGGTAATAACAAGCATGCTACGTTGCAATTTAATCCATCGGAAAATCTCAGTTCGACTATTACGTATCGTAATAAAGATGTTGGGTTAAATACTGGCGATTCCTGGGATGCAAACTTTAATTATCGAGCTAAGCAGGCCACTATTGCATTCAATTATTCCCAGGAGACAACTACACAGCAGCAATTGTTTGCCGAGCAGGGTTTTTTTCTTCGGGATGCATCGGGTAGTTTGACTCAGGTGGTTAATACTCAAGATTTAATTGCTCAGGGATTTCTCACGCCGGGCCCTACTGATCCCGTGACTGGAAGATCATCTTTAATTCGAGGCCCCAATTTTAACAATACTCAATTAGTTTTCAATCCGTTTGATTTGGTCAACGACGTGATTATTAGAAAACGTGGAAATCTTTCTTTCTCGTACCAAACGGGCAAGAGCAGTTATACCGCTTCGGTATTTAACGAACGTAGAACATATGAGGTTCGTTCTGGAGAAGACATGTCATATGGTGTTACGGGTAGTTGGCAATGGCAATTTGCTTCTAGAATGGATCTTTATTTGCGGCCGTCTTGGCAGCACACCGACGGAGAGTTGACCAGCAATTCTCGATATGATGTTGCTTTGGGGGTTAGTAGGGGGATTCCGATTAATCTTGGGAGGCCCTTATTAATGGATACTCGGCTCGAGTTTCGACATATCAATCAAATATCTGATTCGTCTCAATTTAACGGTTATGTTGAAAACAGGGCGACAGCCAATTTTAACGTACGATTCTAAATAGAAACTACATGTACGACGGATTTTATAATCTCACCCAAAAGCCTTTTCAGTTAAGCGCAGACCCAGATTTCTTTTTCCAGAGCTCCGTGCATAAGCGTGCTTTAGCTTATATGCATTACGGCTTGACGCAAGGTGAAGGCTTTGTGCTCGTTATCGGCTCACCTGGCACAGGTAAAACTATGCTGGTAAAGAGTTTGATAAAAAATTTGAATAAGGAGAAATTGTTAATTGGTGTGATGATGACTTCTCAAGTGGGTCCCGAAGACACCTTGCGGATGGCTGCATCGACATTTGGTTTTTCATTTTCCCTAACGGATAAAGCTAGTTTATTATCGGGATTCGAAAAATTTATCGCTGAAAAAGCCAGAGAGGGAAGGCGATTATTGTTAATCGTAGATGAAGCACAAAATTTGCCTAAACAGTCCTTGGAAGAGTTGCGCATGCTTACCAATTTGGATGTTAACGGCAATCCCGTTTTTCAGGTGTTTCTGGTTGGGCAAACCGAATTGAAACGTACTATATACTCCGCGGATATGGAGCAGCTGAAACAACGGATTGTATCCACATTTCAACTTGATCCGTTGGATTTGGAAGAGACTAAAGAATATATACTTTTTAGGTTGCAAACTGCCGGCTGGACGGGAACTCCCGAGTTTACGCCCAGTGTTTTCGAGGTGATTCATGAGTTTAGTGGGGGTATTCCTAGGCGCATTAATTCCTTGTGTGATCGTCTACTATTGTTCGGTTATTTGGAGGAGTTGAAGCTGCTGGATGAGCAGGCGGTCACCAAAGTGATTGTCGAGGTTAAGGAAGAAATGTTACTCGAAGCCGCTGACGAGGAGTATGAGAATTCCATGCCGCCTTTACATCGTTTCAGTGGTGTTGACTCAGAATCTCTTGAGCATCGGATTGCCAGACTAGAAGAAGTTGTCACCAATCTTCGAAACAGTCTGAATAAAGAAAAAGCGTTACTTAGAAAAGCTATTCTGCTGCAATTGGATATGGATGCCGTATATAGCGATACAACAACCTCCCTGGATTAAAAAATGTTCCCTAAAGTCTTGGTTTGCGTGGTTGGCGCGCGACCTAATTTCATGAAAATGGCGCCCATTATTAGGCAGTTGCAAGCGGTTAGGCATTTGATAATACCTTATCTGGTGCATACCGGTCAGCATTACGACCAAGCCATGAAAGATACTTTTTTCCAACAGCTCGGTATTCCGGAGCCGGACAAAGATTTGGGGGTCGGATCTGGTAGTCATGCCGTGCAGACTGCAAATGTCATGTTGCGCTTTGAGCCGGTTTTGGATGAGGTTAAGCCTTTTGCGGTATTGGTTGTCGGCGACGTCAATTCCACCATCGCCTGCGGGTTGGTCGCAGTGAAAAAGAACATCCCACTGATTCATGTTGAAGCCGGTTTAAGAAGTTATGATCGGCAAATGCCGGAAGAGATTAACCGGATTTTGACCGACCAGCTCTCTGACTTGCTATTCACTACGGAACGTGCGGCGGCGGATAATTTGACAAGGGAGGGGATTGCAGAACAGCGGATATGCTTTACTGGGAACGTGATGATCGACACACTTTTGGCTAACTGCCAGCAAGCCTCTTCTTTGGCGGAAACATTGCAGCGATACGGTTCTAAGCAGGTTGTTTCGGAAAAAGCTTACGCCTTATTAACATTACACCGACCTTCTAATGTTGACGACCCCGAAACACTGGAGCGCTTGGTTCGGGTAGTGGGTGATATTAGTGAAAAACTCCCTGTGATATTCCCGGTTCACCCACGCACACAGCAAAAAATTGCGGAAGCGGGTTTGCTGCAATTATTGCCGCAACAGCGAGTGATTATGTTGCCGCCGGTGGCATATCTGGAAATGCTTGGTTTGATGCAAGCTGCCCAATTGGTTTTGACTGATTCCGGTGGTTTACAGGAAGAAACCACCGCATTGGGTGTGCCTTGTGTGACTTTGCGGGAAAATACCGAAAGGCCGATTACGATCACCGAGGGCACGAATACTATTGTGGGAACCGATCCGGCCAAAATCATGCAATGTGTTGATGATATTTTGCACACTGGCGGTAAGAGTGGTCGAGTCCCGGAATATTGGGACGGCAAAGCCGCTGGTCGCATCGTCGACGAAATTCTGCGTCGTTATGAATTGGCAGAGTAAAGCAATATGAATTTGCCTGTGCGGATTAATGCCATGACAGTCGATGTCGAGGATTATTTTCAGGTCTCGGCTTTCGAGGCGAATATTCAGCGTAATCAGTGGGATAGATTGCCGCACCGGGTAGAGCGGAACACCCATAGAATTTTGGATTTGTTTGCTCAACATCAAGTAAAAGCAACGTTTTTTACCTTGGGCTGGGTGGCTGAGCGTTACCCGCAGTTGGTCAAGCGGATTGTCGATGAAGGGCATGAACTCGCGTCGCACGGTTATCAGCATACCCGGGTAACCGAACAAACACCGGAGCAATTCCGCCAAGACCTTAAAATTAGCCGGCAGATTCTTGAGGATATTGGTGGTAAGCCAATTGTGGGTTATCGGGCGGCTAGTTATTCAATTGGCGCCAAAAATCTTTGGGCCTTAGAAGTCCTTGAAGATGAAGGCTTTCACTACAGTTCCAGTATTTATCCGGTCAAGCATGATTTATACGGTATGCCTGGAGCTCCTCGCTTCGCCTATCGGCCCGACAACGCGCCGAAACTGTTGGAAATTCCGATTACTACATTAAAAATTCTGAATCGTAATATCCCCTGTGGTGGCGGCGGGTTTTTTCGATTATATCCGTATCAATTTTCAAAGTGGGCTTATCTCCACCTCAATAAATACGAAAACCAGTCTGGCATTTTTTATTTTCACCCTTGGGAAATAGATCCAGAGCAACCGCGGCAGCATGACCTGTCATTTAAAACCCGCTTTAGACATTATCTGAATCTGGGTCGAATGGAAAATCGCCTTAACAGCTTACTTGCTGATTTTGCTTGGGATACCATGCAGAGCGTGTTTCTAAGCAAACAAACAGACACATCATCATAGTCAGTCATGATCAAATTACTTGAGCCTTCCCAAAGAGAGCGTTGGGATCACTATGTCATGGCTTCGGCCGATGGCAGCTTTTTTCATTTATCGGCTTGGCAGCAAGTGATAAAGCAGGCTTTCGGACATAACACCTATTATTACTACACAGAGCAAGATGGCGAAATTACCGGTATTTTGCCCTTGACTCATGTCAATAGCTTGTTGTTTGGTAATTCTTTGGTTTCAAACGCATTTTGTGTTTATGGTGGAATTGTCGCAAGCAATGATGAAGCCTTCGCATGCTTACAAAGCAAAGCACAACAACTGGCTAGGGAATTGGGCGTGGATAGTCTGGAGATGAGAAGTCGACAACAGCATCACCCGGATTGGCCGCACAAAGAACTCTATGTCACGTTTAGAAAAGAACTCGACCCAGATGTCGAAAAAAATCTGAATGCGATTCCGCGTAAACAGCGGGCAATGGTGCGGGCCGGCATTAAAGCCGGTCTTACCAGTGTCATAGACGATAATGTCGAACGTTTGTATCGCGCCTATTCCGCAAGTGTCCGGAATTTAGGCACCCCGGTATTTCCGAAAAGATATTTTCAAATTTTGCAGGATGTATTTGGTGAGAGTTGCGAGGTGCTCACGATAGAGCACGAAGGTCAATTAGTGGCCAGCGTAATGAGTTTTTATTTCAAGGACGAGGTTTTGCCGTATTACGGCGGCGGCACCGACGCAGCCCGTGATTTGAAAGGCAACGATTTCATGTATTGGGAAGTGATGCGGCGTGCGGTGGAAAAGGGCTGCAAGATTTTCGATTATGGTCGCAGTAAAGTTGGCACGGGCTCTTATCGCTTTAAAAAGCACTGGGGTTTTGAACCGGAACCGCTCTATTACGAGGTTGATCTGGTTAAAGCCAAACAAATACCCGAAATCAATCCGCTAAATCCTAAATACCGCTTGTTTATTGCGGCTTGGAAGCGTTTGCCTTTGCCGCTTAGTCAGCTAATTGGCCCTTGGCTTGCCAAGGACTTAGGCTAATGGAAAAGCCTAAATTACTTTACTTGGTCCATCGTATTCCTTATCCGCCCAACAAGGGTGATAAGATTCGTTCATTTCATTTTTTGCAGGCGTTAGCCGCCGAATACCGGATATTTCTCGGGACCTTTATCGATGATCCTGATGACAGGCGGCATCTCGACGCCTTAAAGTCTTTCTGTGCGGATACTTGCTGTATCGAATTAAATCCCAAGATCGGTAAAATTAAAAGTTTGGCAGGCTTGTTGAGTGGAGAAGCCTTAAGTTTGCCGTATTACCGAAACCGTGGGTTGCAAGGGTGGGTGGATAAGACTATTAACGAACAGGGTATTGAGCGGGCGATGATTTTTTCATCACCGATGGCGCAATACGTGGAGAAATATACCAACTTGTATTGTGTGGCCGATTTTGTCGATGTCGATTCCGACAAATGGCAGCAATATGCCTTCAGCAAGCGCTGGCCAGCCAATTGGGTTTACCGGCGTGAAGCCGAAAAGCTTTTGGCCTATGAGCGACGTATCGCAGCGTGGGCTGATGCGACAATATTCGTATCCGAACAAGAAGCAGGTTTGTTTAAAACTTTGGCACCAGAATCAGTTCGCAAAATTGGTTTTGTGAACAACGGTGTGGATACGGATAGTTTCGATCCGGATTTGTCTTGGCAAACGCCCTTTCCGGCCAAGCAGCAGGCTATAGTTTTCACGGGAGCGATGGATTATTGGGCCAATGTCGATGCGGTCAAATGGTTTGCCGAGCAGGTATTGCCAATTACTAAAAGCCGCGTCCCCGACATACATTTTTACATAGTGGGTTCCAAGCCTGCCAAAGAAGTGTCGCAACTGGCGGATAAAGACTCTGCCGTCATTGTGACCGGTAGGGTTGATGATGTCAGGCCCTATGTAGCTTATGCTGACGTTGTCGTCGCACCCTTGCGAATTGCCAGAGGGATTCAAAACAAGGTGTTGGAAGCGATGGCGATGGCGAAGCCGATAGTGGCTACTACGGCGGCTATGGAAGGTATACCTGGTGGGGCGGATCTGCAGGTGGCGATAACTGACGCTCCCGAAGACTTTGCCTGCCAAGTTTTACGGTTTTTGAGTCAGCCGGTCGAATCAGCTAACATCAATCGCCGCTATGTGGAAAGCGATTTCAGTTGGGAGCAGAACGGCCAACGCTTGTGCCGATTGATAGCGGGCGAGTCTGCATAAATGTCCAAGCCGTTACCGCCCTTAATCGTGCACATCATTTATCGGCTAGGTATCGGCGGTCTGGAGAACGGTCTGGTCAATATCATCAACAATCTACCGGAAGACAGTTACCGGCATGCCATTATCTGTTTGGCGGATAGTACCGAATTCAGCCAACGTATCAAGCGGCAAGATGTGGTTGTTCATCAGTTGCATAAGCGCCCAGGGCAGGATTGGGCGTCGTTTTATACAGTCTATCGCTTGTTGAAACAATTGCAGCCCGCTATCGTGCATACCCGTAATTTAGCGGCAATCGAATATCAGGTTTGCGCGTTGTTAGCTGGTGTGTCTTATCGCGTACATGGCGAGCATGGCTGGGATGTCTTCGATCCGGATGGCAGTAATGTCAAATATCAATGGCTAAGGCGGGGTTTAGGTTTAATCATTCATCGCTTCATTCCTTTGTCGCAGCATTTACAGGATTATCTGCTGAATCGAGTGGGCATTTCTTCAGATAAAATCACGCGAATCTGTAACGGTGTCGATACCAAAACGTTTTATCCTCGTGCCGGAAGTAGACAAATACCGGACGGTTGCTCACTGAATTTGCATGAAAAGCTGGTGATCGGTACGGTCGGGCGCATGCACGGCGTGAAAGATCAATTGACGCTGGTTAGGGGGTTTATCGATGCTTGTCAAAAATCCCCAGAATTTGCCCAAATAACCCGATTGTTTTTGATTGGTGACGGGCCTTTGCGAGCCGAAGCGCTTGAGTTATTGAGTGCCGCCAGCCTTACAGATAAAGCCTGGTTGCCCGGCGAACGTAACGACATCGCCGAAATCCTGCGTAGTCTGGATATTTTTGTATTGCCGTCAAAAGCCGAAGGTATTTCCAATACCATATTGGAAGCGATGGCTAGCGGTTTGCCGGTTATAGCGACTCGTGTAGGCGGTAACCCCGAGTTGGTGTTGGATGGAAAGACTGGATGTCTGGTAGAAAAAGAGGATGTAGCGGGATTGTCATTCGCGATGCGTGATTTGGCGCTGGATGATAGCAAACGGCAGCAACGGGGCGCAGCTTCGCTGAGGCGGGTTCAGGCGGAATTTTCAATCGATAGCATGGTGAATCGCTATCGGCAGGTTTATGACAAACAGTAAATGATCCAGAGAGAACTCATATGTGCGGCATAGTCGGTATTTTCGATATTACAGGTGCTAGTGAAATAGACCGCAAATTGTTGTCGCGGATGAACGAATCGCAGTTCCACCGGGGACCAGACGAAGGCGGTTTGCATACCGAGCCCGGTTTGGGTTTTGGACACCGCAGACTGTCCATTATTGACTTGTCCAGCGGTCAACAACCCATGCATAGTCAGGATGGCAATGTGGTGTTGACTTATAACGGCGAGGTCTACAATTTTCCGGAATTGCGAGAAGAATTGGAGGCATTGGGCTTTAGTTTCAGGACGCATTGCGATACAGAAGTCATTCTCTATGCTTGGCAAGCGTGGGGTGAGTCTTGCGTGGAACGCTTGCGCGGCATGTTTGCATTTGGGATTTGGGATAGGCCGCGGCAGACCTTATTTTTGGCTAGAGATCGTCTCGGCGTAAAACCGCTGTTTTATGCTGAATTAAGTAACGGTCAGTTCATTTTCGGTTCCGAACTGAAAGCATTAAAACAACACCCTTTACTGCCTAAAAATGTTGACCCTACTGCGGTAGAGGACTATTTCGGCTTTGGCTATATTCCCGATCCAAAAACCATATATAAAGGTGTTTACAAGCTTGAGCCTGGATATTGTTTAACGATTAAACGAGGACAGAACGGTTTTCGACCTAAACAATATTGGGATGTTAAATTTCAGACGGCCTCTGCGGGCAACGCAGCAGAGGCCGGTGAAGAGTTAATCGAGCGCTTGCGCGAGGCAGTGAAAATTAGAATGGTCGCTGATGTGCCATTGGGGGCATTTCTGTCTGGCGGCGTCGATTCCAGTGGTGTCGTGGCATTGATGGCAGGACTATCCAAAGATCCGGTCAATACTTGTTCGATTTCCTTTGGCGATCCTAAATTTAACGAAGCGCAATTCGCCGCTCAGGTTGCGGACCGCTATCACACTGCACATAGAGTCGAACAAGTCGATCCCGAAGACTTTAGTTTGATTGATCAGTTGTCCGGTTTATATGACGAGCCCTATGCCGACAGTTCTGCGTTACCTACTTACCGGGTTTGCGAGTTGGCCAAGAAGCAGGTGACCGTGGTGTTATCTGGCGACGGCGGCGACGAGAATCTGGCTGGTTACAGGCGCTATCGCTGGCACACCTATGAAGAGAGGATGAGGGCATTATTGCCTGATGCGTTGCGGATGCCTTTGTTCTCTGCCTTAGGCAAGGTATATCCGAAGCTGGATTGGGCGCCCAAGGTATTAAGGGCAAAAACAACATTTGAGTCTATTGGTAGAGATTCGATGGCAGGTTATTTTCACAGTGTCTCGGTGCTCTCCAACGGCATGCGCAGCCAATTATTTAGCGATAGTCTAAAGAGCGAGTTGCAGGGTTATCAAGCTATTGAAGTATTCCGTCGGTATAGTCAGCAAGCCCCTGATCATCCATTGTCAATGGTGCAATATTTGGATTTGAAAACTTACCTGGCTGGAGATATTCTGACTAAGGTTGATCGGGCTAGTATGGCCCATGCCTTGGAAGTCCGGGTACCGTTGCTGGATCACAAGTTAGTGGAATGGATGGCAACCTTGCCACCTGATTTAAAATTGCATGGGCGAGAAGGTAAATATCTATTCAAGAAGGCATTGGAACCTTATCTGCCTAATGATATTCTTTATCGTCCCAAAATGGGTTTTGCGGTGCCATTAAGTAACTGGTTTAGAGGGCCATTAAAGGGGCGAGTGCAGCAGGCCTTGCTGGGGGAAACTCTGAAAAGCACAGGGTGGTTCGATGACGCTTATTTGCATCATTTGGTTACTCAGCATCAGTCCGGGCTGCGCGATTACAGCGCGTCGATTTGGTCATTGCTGATGTTTGAAGCGTTTATTCGAAATAGTTAAATGATCGACTTTCAAATTCTGGATCTGTACCTGTGTGCAATAGACAGATACAAGGTATTTTGCTAGAGTGCGAACCAATTCAAAGTTTAATGTAAGAGGGTTCCAGATGAACAGAATAGATGAACAGAAACGTACTGCAGAAGAATCCCAGCACGTTGCTAAACCACTTGATAAATCCAGAAGATCTTTCGCGAAAGCTGGTGTGATTGCGCCGGTTTTAATGACCCTCACAAGCAAGACCGCCTTAGGCAGTGTGTATCAGTGTACTATCTCAGGAGTGCAATCAGGCAATGTGTCGAGTCATTCCGAGGATATGTCGGTTTGTAGAGCTGGACATACAGCGTTAGCCTGGAGAGGTAATGTCGATACCGTTGATGTAAATACTCAATATGGCACACATCCAAATATCAACGACTGGATTTCAGCGAGGGTCAATCCATTTCAAGTTAAGAAATCTTGGTCGGGGAATTCAACCTCCAATCTTACTTATAAATATTACAAATACACTAGCGAAAGTGCGGGTAGTTTAGTGACTGCTACATCGAGTGCCCAGATTAAAATGTGTGAGCTTATAGTTGCTAACTTTCCAAAGACCTCAACTACTACTGGCGGTGGTACAACCACAGAAACGTATGATGCCACGACTTTTTCATCCGTATTTGGTTCGACCGCAGCTGCAACAACATTTTTTCAAACATTGTTTTCTGCTCCTAGTGTCGATCTAAGAGGCGCTGCGAGCATTGATTATCTTAATGCCAGTATAAATGGATTGATACCTGATGTGAATTCCGATGAGATCAAAAAGCTCTACCTTTTAGCTATTAATTCCGCTAATACTTTTTATGATGGAAGTTTGTTGATTTCTAACTCTGATGGAGCTAAGGAGTTACTTAGAAGTCTGGTTCCTCTTTAATTTGTGGCTTGGACTCTTTCCTCAAGTTTTCCTGTTCAGATAGCATTGCTTGATAAGCAGGCCATAGTTTTTCATCACGGTAGTGGAGAAACTCATCGTCTAGATGAGGAGGCGAGCTTAATATTATTGACAATTATGCATTCTCAAGCACCGATTAGTGAATCAACCTTGCTAAATATGGCTATTGATGCAGGTCTGCAGAGAATTGATCAGCAATCTTTAGCGGGCATGTTAGGCGTGTTGCAGAGCATTCAAGTTGTTGAAAATATATAAATATTTTGCGCGGACCTAATTCCACTTCATCTTTGATAGCGTCTGGGCAGTTTGTTATCAGGATTGGCCCTTTTTCAATTAGAATTCATTCTGCTATACCGTCAGTTCAGCAGGGTATCATTGAGCTTTACTCTGCCTATCCGATATTACCCCCAGATACTTTTTGCGACTTTTATATCCGCTTAATTCAGCCTGCGGGCGTAAGACGTTTCTTTCGCAAACAGGTGCTATTTGCCTTTGATCAATTTATTCCCTTCAAGCCTTTACCTTATGCGCAGGCATTTCCATTCTTTGAATGGGGGTTGAATTGGTGTATATCCGGTTACTCACACCGGTTTCTAATTGTTCACGCCGCCGTGGTGGAACGAAACGGTAAAGCATTAATTTTACCTGGTGCGCCGGGGTCGGGTAAGAGCACATTGTGTGCAGCATTAATCAACAACGGTTGGCGACTATTATCTGATGAACTAACTTTGGTGAATCGAGCAACCGGGTATGTTGTTCCTGTGCCGCGTCCAGTTAGTTTGAAAAACGAATCTATATCGGTGATCGCGGATACTTTTCCATTTTGCCAATTCAGTCCTGTTGTTCACGATACTTTGAAAGGATCGGTTTGTCTGATGAAGCCGCCCTCCGAATCGGTGTCAAAAGCTGACCAAACCGCCCTGCCATGCTTGGTTGTATTTCCGAAGTATCGAGCAGAATCATCCTTGAGTTTATCTGCGGTGCCAAAGGCCGAGGCGTTCATGCGGCTGGCGGACCTTTCATTCAATTACAGTGTACTAGGTGCGCAGGGTTTTGAGACCATGGTGGGTCTGGTAAACAGCTGTCAGGCGTATGATTTTATTTACGATGGCGATTTTAACCAAGCGTCTGATTTATTTGTGCAATTATTGGATGATGTACGCTAGAGAGTCGCATGATGCCTGATTTGTTGAATGAATACTTGATGGTCAAGGCGAAGGATGGTACTGACTCGAATGCCGATTGGGAGCTGTTGTTAAGGCAAGCAAGAAGCGCCGGAGTATTGGCCAGACTGGCATTTTTCCAGAAAAAATTTCGATTGTTCAGTCCTCCACAGCCTTTTTATTATCATCTTGAATCAGCCGAGACTTATTGGTTGTCTCAAAAGCGTATCGTCAATTGGGAGCTACATAACCTATTGCAGGTCTTTAAGCTTTTGAATATTCGGTTGATTTTGTTGAAGGGCACCGCTTATTCAGCATCCGGATTGAATGCTGGTTTGGGACGCGTATTCAGCGATATTGATATACTGGTGCCGAAGACTCAGTTGAAACAGGTCAAAGATGCGTTGAAATGGCATGGATGGCTTCCTGAATCGATGGATAATTACGATCAGCGCTATTATGAGCAGTGGATGCATGAATTGCCGCCGCTAAGGCATATTAAGCGTGGGACTTCGCTGGATATTCACCACAATATACTTCCGCAAACCTGCAATTTATATCCTGATGCTGAGTTGTTGCTAAAAGCCGCTGTCAAGATAACCGATACCGATTATTGGGTTTTGGCCCCCGAGGATATGGTTCTCCATAGTGCCAGCCATTTGTTCTGGGGAGGGGAGTTTGAAAATGGTTTGCGCGATTTGAGCGACATCGATTTGCTCCTACGCGAATTTAGTGGCAACGATCTGCGTTTTTGGGAAAACCTGCATCATCGAGCGGAAATGTTGGGATTGGGTAAGCCCTTGTTTTACGCCCTCCGTTATGCCACCAAAATATTGGCAACTCCGGTTCCTGATAGTGTCATTGAGGCTTCTACCATCTACGCGGGAGGCGGAAAAAACCGAGTTATGGACTATCTTTTCTCGCAAGCCCTAAAACCACACCATTCTAGCTGCATGGATAGCCTGACCGGCTTTGCTCGTTGGCTGTTGTTTCTTCGCTCGCATTGGTTAAAAATGCCCTTGTATATACTAGTGCCGCATTTAATCAGAAAGGCGTGGTTTCGGCTGGCTGACAATACTAAAACAACATAAACCATGGCAATCATGTCGAACCCGGCAAGTTGCCAATAGGAATATTCCTTAACCCGTTCTTGACATGAAGATATTACACATATTGGATCACTCCATTCCGTTGCACAGCGGATACACCTTCCGTACTCGTGCGATTCTCGAGCAACAACGCAAACTGGGTTGGGAGACGTTTCATGTCACATCCGCCAAACATCAAGTCGCGGAAGCTCCCATTGAAACCGTTGATGGGCTGACCTTTTATCGATCTGTTATCCCACAAGGTTTAGCGGCGAAATTGCCGGTTTTAAATCAATGGGCCATCGTACAGTCGTTGGCGGAACGGCTGGATGAAATTATTCCGCAGATCAAACCGGACATTCTGCACGCCCATTCGCCCGCGTTGAACGGGCTTGCGGCCTTAAAAGTAGCAAAAAAATACGGATTGCCGTTGGTCTACGAATGCCGGGCATTTTGGGAAGATGCGGCCGTCGATCACGGCACCACCCATGAAGGTAGTTTACGTTACCGATTGACTAAGGCATTGGAAACACATGTTTTTAAGCGTGCCGATGCGGTGACGACTATTTGCGAAGGTCTGCGCCGGGATATCATAGGCCGCGGAGTCGCGGCGGAAAAAATTACCGTGATTCCCAACGCCGTCGATATCGATAAATTTACCTACGGCGAGGCCGCCGAGCCAGATTTGCAAGTAGAGTTGGGTTTGAACGGCAAAATTGTGCTCGGTTTTATCGGGTCTTTTTATGCTTATGAGGGGTTGTTGCTATTGCTGGATGCATTGCCTGCCATTATCGAACAGCAGCCTGATGTGCGTTTGTTGTTAGTGGGCGGTGGGCCGCAACAGCAACAAATCCTGCAGAAAATTGAGGCGCTGAGCTTACAGGATTGCGTCATTCTGCCCGGACGTGTCGCTCACGATCAAGTGCAGCGCTATTACAATCTGGTCGATATCTTTGTTTATCCGCGCTTGGCGATGCGCTTAACCGATTTGGTGACACCTTTAAAACCGCTGGAAGCCATGGCGCAAGGCCGCTTGTTGGTGGCTTCGGATGTCGGTGGGCATCATGAGTTAATTCGAGACAGGGAAACTGGCTATCTCTTCAAAGCGGGGGATAAGACAGCTTTGGCGCAAACGGTGTTGGCGGTCCTCGATCAGCAAGATCAATGGGAGCAAGTGCGGCGAGCCGGTAGGTGCTATGTCGAAGAAGAGCGTAATTGGCAGCGCAGTGTCAGTCATTATCAGGCTGTTTACGGCAGGATAATGGCGGGTAACGATGGCCGATAACTCGCCAAGGCTGATTGTTTTCAGTTCTTTGTATCCCAGTCGTGTCAGACCTAACGCTGGCGTTTTTATTCGCGAGCGTATGTCCAAAGTGGCCGGTCATTGTTCTTTAGTTGTCATTTCCCCGGTACCTTGGTTTCCACTGCAAAGCCTGATTCAATGGTTTAAACCGAATTACCGGCCGCAACCGGATAAGTACGAAAATCAAGACGGTATTTCTGTCTATTTCCCGCGCTTTTTATCGATACCCGGAATCGGACGTTCTTGGGACGGCTTTTTTATGGCAATCTGTAGTTTTTTGATTTGTCGTCAATTAAAAAAGAGCTTCGTATTTAATGTGATCGATGCGCACTTCGCATACCCTGACGGTTATGCGGCCACGTTACTCGGGAAATGGTTTAAGGTGCCGGTCACCATCACTTTACGCGGCACAGAAGTGCCGTTGTCTAAAATTCCCAGTCGCCGCCAGCGATTATTAAAAGCTCTTAATGATGCCGCCCGAGTATTTTCGGTATCGGATTCTTTAAGGCGGCACGTAGTGGATTTAGGCGCCGACCCTCAGAAAATCCAGGTGGTGGGCAACGGCATCGATACCGCGAAATTTTTTCCTATTGATAAAAAACAGGCAAGGCAGCATTGGCAAATTCCTGAAGACGCCCAAGTACTGATTTCGGTCGGCGGATTGGTCGATAGAAAAGGCTTTCACCGGGTGATCGAAGTTTTGCCGGCATTAATAGAAAAATACCCGCGATTGCTATACTTGATCGTCGGAGGCGCTAGTCCGGAAGGCGATATTCGCAGTCGCTTGGAGCAACAAGTTGAAACGCTGAATATTGGCCAACATGTGCGTTTTCTTGGGGCTTTGCCTGCAGAACAATTGCACGGCCCATTATCGGCAGCCGATTTGTTTGTGCTGGCTACTGCCAACGAGGGCTGGGCCAACGTATTTTTGGAGGCTATGGCTTGCGGCTTGCCGGTGATTAGCACCGATGTTGGCGGCAATCGCGAGGTGGTTGCTGATGAAACATTGGGTACTATCGTGCCGTTTGGGGATGCTGACGCATTGTTAATGGCGCTTGATCATGCTTTGCAACGGCAGTGGGACCGGCAAGCTCTTGTAAATTATGCAGCTGATAACTCTTGGGATAAGCGGGTGGATATTTTGTTGGCGGAATTTAAAAAACTGGTGAGGTCATGAGCTTTTATACGTCTTTTTGTTCAACGGTAATCTTTCCGCTTCACGAAGCCTTAAAAAAGCATAGTACCGTCAAAGTTAGGCGCGGCATGGAGCGCAGTCAGTGGCTAAAACCCGACGAGATTAGGCAGTTGCAATTGCAACATTTACGCGCGTTTCTGCAAGACGTACAAATTCATGTGCCTTACTACAGGCAGTTGTTCGCTAACTTGGGGTTTGATCCGGCGAACCTTGATAGTGTGAAAAAATTAGCCGAGCTACCGTTGTTAAGTAAGCCGGAAATCAGGCAGCATCTTGATGAAATGAAAGCGGATGATGCCCAAAGACTCGCACGTTTCAACACTGGCGGCTCCAGTGGAGAACCATTGATTTTTTACATCGGTAGCCGCCGAGTTAGTCACGATGTCGCGGCAAAGTGGCGGGCTACCCGTTGGTGGGGTGTCGATATAGGTGATCCGGAAGCAGTAATTTGGGGATCTCCAATCGAACTAGGGGCGCAAGATAAAATTCGTCTGTTGCGCGATAAATTGTTGCGTACACATTTGATTCCGGCGTTCGAAATGTCGTCGGAAAAGTTGGACGGCTTTGTTCGACAAATCCAGCAGATTCGCCCGAAAATGTTATTTGGTTATCCTTCCGCGTTGGCTCACATTGCCAGTCATGCTGAGAAGCGGGGCGTGGCATTGCATAATTTGGGGATTAAAGTGGCTTTCGTGACATCGGAACGGCTTTATGATCACCAGCGGACAAAAATAGAAAGCGTGTTTGCTTGTCCAGTCGCGAATGGTTACGGCGGGCGTGATGCCGGTTTTATCGCGCATCAGTGTCCCGAAGGCAGTATGCATATTACCGCTGAGGACATTGTCGTCGAGATTGTAGACAAACAAGGCCAGCCTTTACCTAACGGAGAGCTCGGTGAAATTGTGGTTACGCATATGGCGACCAGAGATTTTCCGTTTATTCGGTATCGTACTGGCGATATGGGAATATTGTCGGATAAAGTCTGTGCCTGCGGGCGAGGATTACCCGTGCTGGAGGAGATTCAAGGTCGAACCACCGATTTTGTAGTTGCTCAGGATGGAACAGTATTGCATGGCTTGGCATTGATTTATGTCTTGCGAGATTTAGAAGGCGTTGATTCCTTTAAAATCACCCAAGACAGTTTGGATAAAACCACTGTGCAAATTGTTAAAACCCTAAAATATCAAGCGGCTTACGAACAAAAAATCGTCGACGAATTTAAAAAACGTTTAGGACCAGCCGTTACCATCAATATCGAATATACCGATTACATTCCCAAGGAACGTTCAGGAAAGTTCCGTTATGTGATCAGTCACGTCAAGGCATAACTATATCGATCACTATGACAAAATTTGCAGGATGGATGGGGAGCGGTCTCCAGAAAGATGAATCTATTGCTTTGCTGGGGCAAATGACGGCGGCGGATTCAACATTTAATGTTCGGCATGGTCAGAACTACGCCTTTTCAACCGCTGCGACCGATATGACGGACAGTAATGGGGTGTTGTTGCTCGTCCCGCAGTCCGGTTCGCGATTAGGTCGCTCTCAGAGTTTGTGGGATGCCTATTTAAGTCGCGGTGTCGATTTTTTAGTCGGTTTGCCGGAAGCTGATACCTTGCTGCTTATCGATACCAATCAGCAGCTGCTGATGTTGGCTACCGATCCGATTGGTCTCAGTAACATCTATTACGCAGAAATTGCCGGTGGCCTAATATTTGGTTCAAGTGCTGATTTTGTAGTGCGCCATCCTCAGGTCAGTAACGGCATTGCGCCGCAAGCGGTATTTGATTACATCTATCTCAACCATTGTCCCAGCCCCACAACGATTTATCGGCAGGTTAAAAAGCTGGAAGGCGGGCAATGCCTGGTTTATCACAACGGACGAATCAGCTTAAAACGCTACTGGCTACCGGTATTTCATGAGCAATCCTGCGATTTGCAGCAAGCCGGCCTGGAATTGCAGCAGCAGTTGATCGAAGCGGTTAGAAGTATGGCCGATACCGAAGACAATACCGGTGCGTTTCTGAGTGGTGGGCTGGATAGCTCCAGTGTGGCGGGTGCCTTGGCAAAGGTATTTCCAGGCAAGGCGAAAACCTTTTCGATGGGTTTTGACGCTGACGGCTATGATGAAATCGAGTACGCCAATATTGCAGTGCAACGTTTCAATACGCGGCAACACCAGTATTACGTCACTCCCGAGGATACCGTTAATGCCGTGCCGGCAATAGCGGCTTACTACGATGAGCCGTTTGGGAATGCGTCGGCCTTGGCAGCGTATTATTGCGCCAAGTTGGCTAAGGATCATGGTGTTGACCGTTTGCTCGCGGGGGATGGGGGGGACGAGATTTTTGCGGGTAACGAGCGCTATGCCAAGCAAATGTTATTCGAGAGTTATCATCGCCTGCCAAAATTCCTAAGCGCTGGCCTCGAAGCAACATTAAATAACTTGCCGGATGTAATAGCCAAACAAAAACTACCGTTCAAGGCAAAACGCTATATCGATCAAGCGAACGCAGCGATGCCAGACCGCTTACAGGACTACAATTTTTTGCATAGGCATGCTGCGGCAGACATTTTTCAAGCTGATTTTTTAGCGGAAATTGATACTTCTGCGCCCTTACGCCAGTTTAGGGAAGACTATTGGCGGCCGGAGTCTGCTAGTACCTTGAACCGTATGTTGTATCTGGATTGGAAAAATACGCTCCACGATAACGATTTGGTCAAGGTCAATAGAATGTGCGAAATGGCAGGCGTCGAAGTCTGCTACCCCTTGTTGGATAGACGCATTCTCGACTTGTCTTGCCGAATTCCTTCGAATGACAAGTTGCGAGGGCAAAAGCTGCGCTGGTTTTACAAGCAGGCTATGACGGATTTCCTTCCGGAGCGGATTATCAACAAGCCCAAGCATGGCTTTGGGTTGCCTTTCGGCGTTTGGCTGAAGGACCATCAGCCGCTTAAGCAGCTGGCTTATGGCGCAATAAATGATTTGAAGCGGCGCGAGTTTTTTAAACCGGACTTTTTGGATCATGCTATCGAGATGCATCAAAGCGTGCATGCCGCCTATTACGGCGATTTAGTTTGGATGTTGATGATGCTGGAGCTTTGGTTTGCCGGTAAGGGTTTGTAGTCAAACAATCCCCGTATTAACTAGCGATTTATAGAGAGTGACAAAAAACGTCAGTTATGAACAAAAACTACTTTTTTGATAAGGTTGTGGCTACAGGAATATTGCCTTTTTTATTTGTAAGAGCGTTGTGTAAGGCTTTGAAATGTATGTGAAAAAAGCTTAATTTTATCGTTTTATTCTGTTCGGAAGATAATTGGCATGCTAATTGTTAATAAGTCTGAGAGTTTTAAGTTCCGTTCATCATAAAAAAGAAGGTGGTTATGAATAAGCAAATGCAAAAAGTACAACAAGGTTTTACCTTGATCGAGTTAATGATCGTGGTCGCCATTATCGGTATCCTGGCTGCTATCGCGATTCCGGCGTATCAAGATTACACTATAAAATCCAAAGTCTCTGAGGGTCCGAGTTTAGCGTCGCCCGCCATAACAGCAGGTGGTGTTGCGTGTAGCGAGGGTACTCTGGGCATGGGTGCTAATGGAACGGCTGCGGGTGCTCAGACCAACGGTTCTTTTGGTCTTAGTACCAGTACAGCCATTGTAGGTAAATATGTCACTTCGGTTGAGATGACCGCTCCAACTTTTGCTACCGATCCTACTGCGACAATCACTATTACCTATAGAACTCTTGGTGGGCCCGTGCCAACCGGAAGAACGGTGATTTACTCTGGCCGATGCACTCAGGGATCGGGGATGCAATGGACAGTTTCAGGTGGTACTATGGACGCCAAATACAGACCAAAATAAAGATTTGTTTTAATTGATTGCTAAAGGGGCCTCAGGGCCCCTTTTGTTTTGATAGTATTTTATTTTTTACGTGAAAACAATGACTTGGTTTAATGCTCTCGCTAAGCTTTTATGCGAATCCAGCGCTCTGAAAGTATTACTACTTTCAGTTTTGATAGTGATTGTATATTTCCCAGGCTGTTATGGGCCGTTTGTGGCAGACGATTACCCTAATATTATTGATAACAATGGGATTCTACTGGAACATCTGAATAGCCAAGAATTGGCTTCCGCCTGGAGCGCCAATACCAGTGGCCCGTTCAAGCGGCCGATTGCAAGTTTCTCTTTTGCTTTGAATTACTATTATGCCGGCCAACATTTTGATCCGGTGGCTTTCAAGCTGACCAATGTCGGCATCCATTTCATCAACAGCTTCCTGGTGTTTTTTCTTAGTCGATTGTTGGTTAGCGTTGCGGCTCCAAGTTATCCCGCCCAAAAACTGGCGTTTCTAGCAGCATCGATCTGGGCATTGCATCCTATGCAATTGACCTCGGTTTTGTATGTGGTACAGCGGATGAGCAGTTTGTCCTGTCTGTTCATGTTAGGCGGATTTTTATTGTTTTTAAAAGGCAGGTTGCAAGCGGATAAGCCGGCCGGAATCGTGTTGATGGTAGCAGGCTGTGTGTTGGGCACGTTATTGGGAGCCTTGACCAAGGAAAATGCCTTATTATTGCCATTACTTATTTTTGTCTGTGAATTAACCTTGTTGCCGGCTATTCCTTCTACTGTACGAGGCAGAATTTACTGCTATTATGCCGTCACGGTGATACTACCAGTGCTGCTCGGAGTATCATATTTACTCAGTCACCCTGAGTACGTGCTAGGTGGTTACCTGACACGTAATTTTACCTTGGCGGAACGGCTGATGACCGAAGCCAGGGTGTTGTTCTATTATCTGGGGCTGTTGCTCTATCCCGATAATACCCAACTCAGTCTGGCGCACGATGATTTTACATTAAGTAAAGGTCTGTTTCAGCCGCAAACTACGGTGTTAGCAATCGTCGGTATTGTTTGCTTGATTATGGCTGCGATATATAACAGCTGTAGAAAAAGAACACGGTTTTTCAATTTTGCAATTCTGTGGTTCTTCATCGGACAGAGTATGGAGTCCAGTATTTTTCCGCTGGAATTGATTTATGAGCATCGTAATTATGTACCCAGCATTGGTATCGCGATTGCCGTGGTGGCTATATTGTATGAATTGCTTAGCAAGCGGATTGGCAATGGATTGCTCAACGCACTCTACGCCTGTATTGTCATCAGCCTGGCCTTGGCTACCCATACCCGAGCGGCAATTTGGTCCAATCTGGATAGCTTCAGTTATTTTGAGGTGCGTAATCACCCCGCTTCGGTACGAGCGAACAGCGCCTATGCCAATAGTCTTGAACTTAAACGAGGACCCAACCCAGAAACATATCAGCATTATTTAATTGCGTCACAGTTGAATACCTTTGAAGTTTCGACTTTGGTTGAAATGTTTAATGAACTTAATAGGTTGATTTATTTGCAAAGTAGGGATAATGAATCGAAAGAGATTGTCTTGCCTAGCCAATATGATGCTCCATTGGTGTTAGATGCGCGCTATATGTTGGCTCTAAAAGAGCTGGTTCACCAAGAAATAGTGGATAGGATTTCTGATAAATCCCATCCACTACGAACCATGGACTCAATCCGCGCCGCGACTAGGTGTTTGGTCAATGGGGATTACGAATGCAAAACGATAGCGGTTAATGTGTTGGAATGGATTGATGCTACCTTGGCCCAGTCTAATTTTAGTGACAAGCCTGTAATGCACTTAATCAAGGCTAAGGTTTTCTTTAATCAAGGGCAGACTGACGTTGCCATGGCAGAAGTCGACAAAGCCATCGCATTGTCACCCGACAGAATGTATTTTTACGCTGAAAAGGCTTATTTATATATCACGCTGAATGAGTTCGATAAGGCCGAACAAGTGATCAGGGAAGCTGAAGCTAGAGGTGTAGCAAACGGATCTGACGCGAAGGAGTTTAAAAAACTCAGGGATGCGATCATTATCAAAAAATCTATCACTCAACCCTAAAAGTCGTAACTTTTACTGTCGGATATTAATCAGCACACCCAAGCCAAATTCAATAGAATATTCGCTAAGTTTATCATCCTGATTCGCAGGGACTAGCATGATACTATTCGGGATTTGGTCAATTGCCATCAACAGCCGTCAAGGCCTGGGATTATGCGGATACTCAATATAGTCTTCAAAAATATCAATTCACTGGAAGGCGAAGGCCGAGTCGATTTCGACCAAGGACCTATCGCCGACAGCGGTGTGTTTGCTATCACTGGCCCCAACGGCTCAGGCAAAACCAGTATCCTCGATGTCATCACGCTAGGCCTATACGGTGAGACTTTTCGTTTCGACAAGCCTGCCGAGCATGTAATCACAAAGCAGGCAAACGATAGCTTCGCACAGGTTGAATTTGCTTTAGATGGCGAGAGGTTTCGTTCCTCATGGCAGGTAAAACGGCCTGCTGACGCAAATCAAGATCAGGTTTTACAGCCGGAAATGAGCTTGACTAAGTTAAACGATGATTCGGAGTTACTCGCCAGGACACCAAATACAGTACGGACCAAAATTGCCGAGTTGACGGGCATGGACTTTCATAAATTCAGCAAATCCATGGTTTTGCCGCAGGGCGACTTTGCGGCTTTTCTAAATGCGCTGGATAGCGAGCGCATGGACATTCTGGAAAAAATCAGCGGTACCCAGATCTATGTTGAGTATCGGCAGCGGACTGAAGGTAACTTTCATACATCGCTCAGTCGTTTAACGCAACTACAACAGGATATGGATCTGATTCCTTTACTCAGTCCGGAAGCCTTGCAAGCCGGTGAGCAAGACTTACAGGATTTCAAGGATCAAGTTGCTGAGTTAAAAAACCAACAAAAACAGTTGCAACAGCAACTATTTACAATCGAAAACATTCACTCACTAGAAGGACGCCAAAGACAACTTCTCGAACAGTCAAAGAAAGTTGATGCGCAAATTAAGCTGTTACAAGACGATTTACAGAAAATTGCCGATTGTCGGCAAGCGACGCAGTTTCGCGAAGAAGTAATTTTATTGGACGGTAAGCAGGGACAGATTGTCCAGAGTCAGGCGACCTTGGATGCTTATCGTCAGGAGCTGAATGCGCTACAGCGCCAACTTGGCGAAGATGTCAGTAACGCAATCGTCCCAAGCCTGAACGGTAAAAGCGTAGAGGAGCAAAAACAGGCTATTGATGCGCTGAAATTGAAAGTGGGTGATCTGAAGCTGGAGTTGCCGCGTGAAGCCGAACTGGTGCAGAAGCTGCAACAGCAATTGGACGAAAGAAAGGCCAGTCTTGCGGAAATAGACGGCTGGTTGCAAGATCATCAGGTGGATGCTAGTTTGCAGTCTGACTTTCCCGACGTGGTGCAGTTACGTAATCTTCGGACAGAACTGGTGGAGTTGGCCGGTAAGCAGAAGACTCAAGCCAATTGGACTAAAAACACGACTGCGGCGCTGAAAAAAAACCAGACTGCTTTACGCGATACTAAAACGGCGGTTGCCGATTTGAATGAGCGTATTGAAGCTGCACGTAAAACCCTACTGGAGTTGGCGCAAGGTAAAAGTTTCGAGGAGTTGAAGGAGTTACTGGTAGAGCAGCAAACACGGGTCAATGATTTTCAGGAACTGCACTCGCTGGCTGCGGTTAATGCCAAATTTACCAAAAAAAGTTTTTTTAGTTGGTTCTCTCGTAATAAAGCGCCGGAACTGCCCGATGAGACTCGCTTGCAAGCCAGGCTGGATGCCCTGCGAGACGAGATGGACCGTGAAGAGAATATCGGCAAAGCCTTGGAGCAAGCCGTGCTGAATGAGGCATTGCTGAAAAAATTTAGCGGTGATCGCGGCAAGTTGGTTGATGGTAAACCGTGTTTTTTATGTGGCTCCTTAGATCATCCCTATATTTCTAAACCGCCAATCCAAACCAACTCTAAAAAAGCCTTAGTCGATCAGCGCGGCAAGATGCAGGCCTTAAAAGCGGCTATCGATAGTGTCTCCGGGCAGTTGGCAGTGGCAAAAAAGCAAGGTAGTCAATTGTCAGCTCGGCAGCAAAGATTGCAGCAAATGCGCTCGCAATGGTTGGTTTTGAGCAACCGTTTAAACGCCGTCAGTGCGGAGCTGGACATCAATAATTTGTCTTTGCAAAAACGCTTGTGGGACGCAGAAGCCCAGGAGTTGGAGAAAATCAAAAACCTGGTCAATGATCACGCGCAGTTACAGCGTAATGTGGCTAAGTGGACGGCCGAGCTAGAAGCCAAGCACGCTTTGGTAGAAAAATTAACGGCGTCGGTGGAGCAACTTGATGCCACTTGGCGTAATCGGCCTCAGGAATACATCGAATCCGAACAGCTTTTCGCTAGTCGTACGGCGGAGCAAAAGGCGCTTGTTGATAAACTGGAAAAGCAGTTGGCTTTATTGGGTGAGAAGTTACCAGGAAAAGGCAAAGAAAATATAGTCTTCGATAAGCTCAATACTCGGCGCCAGGATTACCAAATCCGCGAGTTACGTCAGAAGGGCTTGCTGGAGGAAGTTGCTAGCTTGCAAGATAGACTGCAAGCCAGCCAAGCAAAAATAGCCAGTTATCAGGAGCAGACGGCTGACGCTTTGACTAGCTTGCAAACGGAAGAATCGCTGGGTTTGCATTTAGTTATCCTGGAGAAGCAAAAACTCATCGTCGAATTGGAGCGGCAAATAGCCACCCAGCAACTCGAACTAGATGCAATGCGGCGAGTTCTAGCTAATAAAATTGCGGGTGGCGTTTTTGCTGATGTCGATAGTTTACGGTCGGCTTTAGAGCTGATCGATAGGCGGGCGGAAATTGAGCAAAAGCTGGAACAGCAAAATACGCAATTGGCAGCAATCGGCGAAGAACTGGCTAAACTGTCAGCCGATTTACAAAATGAATTGGCGGTTATGCCGGCCAATTTAAACGAAGCCGATCTTTTGGGAATGCAACGTCAGCTATCCCAGAAAATCGATATAGCCGAACAAGAAGTAGCTACGTTGGAAACTAAGCTGGATAAACAGTCAGCTTATCAAGAAAAATATCAGAGCCTTCAGGCGCTTTTGGCTGAGCAAAGGGTGATACACGCGCAAGCCGAAGCGGAAATGAAGTTGATTAACGACGAGCAGGGTGGTTTCCGGCGGCGTATTCAACAGTTGTTGGTGGATAATTTGTTGTCGCAAGCCAACCGGATTTTGGAAAAACTAAGCGGACGTTACTATATTCGCAGTTTGGCTAGTGATAATGGTTTGGCGTTAGAGGTTGAAGATACCAAACAAAAAAATCTACGGCGATTGCCGAAAACCTTGTCTGGCGGGGAGAGCTTTGTGGTCAGTTTGGCTTTGGCCTTGGCGCTAGCTGAGATTGCCAACAACGGTAAGGCGATCGATTCACTGTTTCTGGATGAGGGCTTTGGTAATTTAGATGCGGAAGCCCTGTATCTGGCAATGAGTGCCTTAGAAGGCTTGAAGACTCAAGGGAAAACGGTCGGTGTAATTTCCCACGTCGAAGGGGTAAAAAAGCGCATTAAAACGCAGATTGAATTGGTAAAAAAAGCCAACGGTATGAGTGAGTTGAAGATGGTTGCTTGATCTGACGGTGGAGTAGGTGAATGCTCCACCACAAAATTAAGTAATTAATTGCTGGGGCGGAAGGCTTTGCCGTAGGTGGTTTCCGCGTTGAAATTGTCCCAAACATATAAAGGATAGACGATGGGCTGCGTAGGGATTGGCGAGGAAACCAAATCCAGCACGCCGACGCCGATTCTTCCTCCCATGTTCAATAACCCTTTAAAAGTCCCGCCGATAAAGCCGTAAATAACATTGCTTTGATTATTGATTAAAATAATGTTTTTCGGTATTTCCAGGGAAGATGTGGTGATGTTGGCGAGGCCGGTAGTCAGTTTTCGCCCGAAGGTTTCGCCATAGGTTTCGGCCTCTTCCGCTAGGCTTGGCAAGCTGGTCATTAGAAAAGCTGCGAATAAAACAGTGGTCAGGGCGCGAGTATTTCGATTCATAACTGATCCTGTATATGAGAATGGATTTGAGAATCTGTTGGTCGAGTCGGATTTACCGCTTCGACCGACAATCGCTCGAAAGTATAGCAGAGCCCTGAACTGTTTACTTTTTCAACGCCTTGGCAAATGCACTGCTCATGCTGTTCTGTAGCGCGGGTTGTTGTTTGGGTTTATGAGCAGTTTTTTGCGGTTTTTCTTTTGGAATAATCTCACCGGCATCCACGTTTTTTCGCATGCTTAGAGAAATACGCTGGCGTGCTACATCCACTTCCAGTACACGTACTTTTACCATATCGCCGGTTTTTACGACGCTACGCGGATCTTTAACAAAGTCGTCCGCCAGGTGTGAAATATGCACCAAACCGTCTTGGTGTACGCCGATGTCCACAAAAGCACCGAAATTGGCGACATTGGTCACGACGCCGTCTAAAGTCATGCCGGGTTCAAGATCGGTAATTTTCTCAACACCATCCTTGAATTGTACGCTTTTAAACTCCGGACGCGGGTCGCGGCCGGGTTTTTCCAGTTCCTGCAAAATATCCGAGACGGTGGGAACGCCAAAATTGGCGTTGGCATAGTTTGCCGGATTCAGGCCGCGTAAAAACTGGCTTTGGCCGATCAAGTCGCGGATTGATTTGCCCGTATCATCTAGGATTGCATTGATCACGGGGTAGGCTTCTGGATGTACGGCAGATGCGTCTAGCGGGTTGTCGCCGTTCATGACTCTGAGAAAGCCGGCGGCTTGTTCGAACGCTTTATCGCCTAGGCGCGGCACTTTTTTCAGCTGATTGCGGTTCGCAAACGGGCCATTCGCATCGCGAAACGCAACGATGTTTTCGCTGATGCTGCTGCTAAGTCCGGATACTTGTTTCAGCAAAGCTACCGAAGCTGTGTTTACGTCTACGCCGACCGCGTTCACGCAATCCTCTACCACGGTATCTAGCATACGAGCCAATTGCACTTGGTTAACATCATGTTGGTATTGACCAACGCCTATCGATTTTGGATCGATTTTCACCAGTTCCGCCAGTGGGTCTTGTAGCCGGCGGGCTATCGATACTGCGCCGCGTAATGAGACGTCGAGGTCTGGAAACTCCTTGGCAGCCAGTTCCGATGCCGAATATACCGACGCGCCGGCTTCGGAAACTGTGATTTTTTGAAAATTAAGGTCTTTATGTTGCTTCATCAAGTCTGCAACCAATTGATCAGTTTCCCGAGAAGCGGTGCCGTTACCGATACTCACCAGTTGTACTTGGTGCTGCTTGATCAATTTAGCCAGAACTGCTATCGATTGATCCCACTGGTTCTTAGGTTGATGTGGGTAAATGGTTTCTGTGGTCAACAGCTTGCCGGTTGCGTCAACCACAGCAACTTTGACACCTGTGCGAATGCCGGGGTCCAGGCCCATGGTCGCTTTGGGACCTGCTGGCGCCGCCAGCATCAAGTCGCGCAAATTGCTGGCAAACACTCTAATGGCTTCTTGCTCGGCGGCTTCGCGCAGTCTCAGCTTTAGATCCATATCGATACGGGTAAATAATTTGATTTTCCAGGCAAAGCGGGCGGTTTCGGCCAACCAGGCATCGGCGGGTTTTTCTGTGTCTTTAACTTGAAGGCGTTGACTAACGAATTGTGAACATAACTGATGTTCTTCTTGATCCAGTTCCGCCGGTTTCAGGGTTAAGGACAGTAAATCCTCGTTACGACCGCGGAACAAGGCCAAGGCACGGTGCGACGGAATCTTATTGATCGCTTCGCTATAGTCGAAATAATCCTTGAATTTGGCTGCCTCTGCTTCCTTGCTGGTCACGACGCTAGCGTGCAGGATCCCCTTATTCCAAACACGTTCGCGCAATTCAGCAAGTAGTTCGGCATCTTCGGAAATACGCTCCATGATGATCTGACGGGCGCCCTCCAGGGCCGCCGCGACATCCGCGATACCTTTTTCAGCATCGATATAGCTAGCTGCGATTTGTTCGGGGATTAGGTCGCGATTATCCAGGATGGCGTCGGCTAATGGTTCAAGACCGGCTTCGCGAGCAATTTGCGCTTTGGTGCGGCGTTTAGGCTTGTAGGGTAGGTATAGGTCTTCCAGAAGCGTTTTGGTGTCGGCGTCGAGTATTGCTAGTTCCAGTTCCGGGGTGAGCTTTCCTTGCGAGCGAATGGTGTCGAGAATTGAGTCGCGGCGGCTGTTAAGTTCCCGCAAATAAATCAATCTTTCCTCAAGATTTCGCAATTGCGTATCGTCCAGGCCACCGGTGACTTCTTTGCGATAGCGGGCTATGAAGGGCACCGTGGCGCCATCGTCCAATAGGGCGGCTGCGGCGGCGACTTGTTGCGGCTTAACTGAAAGTTCTTCGGCAATGCGTTGGATAACGTCCATCTGTAGCTAAAATAAAATTGGTATAAAGGCTCAATTCTACATTAGCGTGGGTTCTTGAAAAAGCGAACTATCAGAAATGGAGTGAGAAACTTGCAGGCACAAAAAAGGCGCCAGCTGAATTTTCAGCTGGCGCCTAAATTGCTAAGCAAAAATTATTTCGCTTGGCTTAAAACGTCGTTATTAAAATCTTTATGCTTTGCCAAAACTTGGGCTTCAGCTTGGGCAGAAGTTTCGCCGCTGTATTTGAGATGTTTGGTTTCATCCGCTTTCAGCAAAACGACGCCAGCAATAGCAATTGCAGTAACAACAGCAACTACAGTAAAGGTATTGTCTTTTTCTTGTTCAGCCATTTTTATAATCCTCATCTTGTTGTTGTAATAATTAGCCCTAAACGGGGCAACTCGAGTTGTATGTCGAAATTAGTATTATTGTTGGTCGACGGTGCATTTTTTACACTCAAAACTGTTTTGTGTCAAAACAATATTTTTGCGATTATTCGTTTTGATTGATAGGTGTTTTATTTTTCTAATAAAATCAATTAATTATGGGCTTTTCTTTTGGCTGAAAAGTATCCGGTTTTGATGCGATGCTGTTGCTGCGTATCTGTTTCGGCGCGGTTTGCTATGCATTTATGCCGTATGCCCGAAGCTTGCATTGCGGCGGCAAGTTTAGAAATATTGCGGGAAATTCCTATCGTTTGTCGAGTGTTCTGCGGGGCGATGAAGAGAAAGGAGGTATGGTTAACTTCGGCCATCGTGCAGGTTGCATGGTAGGATTGGAATTTGAATCTGGCAGTCTGTTTGTTCTTACGGCGTTGTGTTGTTCGAATGGAGGCGGCTCGAAAATAATCTTTAGCTAAATTTGAGGTACTCATGCTTAAACACATACATCTTCTTTTCGTGGCAGTTTTGGTCGTCAGCTTTATTGGGCGAGTGGTGCTTGCCGAGCTAAAGCCAGCCCTGTTGGAGCAGAAATGGCTAAAAATTGGTCCGCATGTTATTGCGAGTTTGGTCTTGTTGACCGGATTTGCCTTGGTTTTCCAAGGAGATTGGTTGTCAGCAGAATTTGCTTGGATTGTAGCCAAGCTATTGATGTTGATAGTTTACATTGGCTTGGGGATTGTGGCGATTCGCCAATCGGGACGTTCGCGATGGTTGGCTTTTGGTGGCGCATTGATTTGTTTGTATTACATCTCCAAGGTTGCTGTGACTAAGCAGGTTTTTTTCTTTTTTTAAGTGTTGTTCTATGCGTTGGGGTTTGCCCGCGAGGCCTTGTGTTTCTTAGAGAGTAGATAAATTTGGCTTGCGAAAAATAGTTATTGACAGATTGTGAAATTTGTAGGCTAACGAAAAAAGCTTGTCAAAGCGTTTTTATTCGGATAACCTCAAACCTCCTGTCAATACTCAACGTAAGGAGGGTAGGATGCGAAAAACGAAATTGACGGCAATATTATTGCTTTCAGCGAGTCTAGCGTCTTTTAGCTCTGTAGGTTTAGCGAAAACAGAAAGGAACGGTTTTCTTTCCCTTGAACAAAGCGGCGTCGCATCGTATTACAGCGACAAAATGCATGGTCAGCGGACAGCAAACGGTGAATTTTATGATAAAAACGCATTAACTGCGGCTCACGCGAGCTTGCCGTTTGGTTCTTTGGTGCGTGTCGTTAATCTTAGTAATAATCGTAGTGTCGAGTTGCGGATAAATAGCCGCGCTCATAAAGCCAATAAGCGGCTGCTTGATGTGTCCAAAAGGGCGGCCAGCGAGCTTGGTTTTATCCAAGCAGGCTTGGCGAAAGTCAAACTTGAAGTTCTGCGTGTAGGCGACGCCTAAGTTGCCTGTAGCGATGTAATTCGGTCTACGGACCGGATTACATCGTCCTCGCTTATTCTGAAATCTCTCAAACTTACTTGTTAAGCGGTTTCTTTAATCGCTTTAAAACCGATGTCTGTTCGGAAATACACATCCTGCCAGTTGATTTGTCTGCATAGCTCGTAGGCTTTTTCCTGGGCTTGAGCGATGCTGTCGCCCAATGCACACGCGCATAATACTCGGCCTCCAGCGGTGACTACTTGGCCTGCAACTTGTTTGGTGCCGGCATGAAACACTTTAAAATCGTCACCAATATTGCCCGGTAATCCGCTGATTGGATGGCCTTTGGCATAGTCGTCGGGATAGCCGCCGGCTGCGAGTACGACACCCAATGAAGGGCGTTCGTCCCACTCGGTGGTCGTATGATCAAGTTGTTTATCTATGGCCGCCAGACAAAGTTCAACCAAATCGCTTTTTAAACGCATCATGATCGGTTGGGTTTCCGGATCGCCAAAGCGGCAGTTGTATTCCAACACTTTGATACTACCGTTCTTGCCTATCATTAGGCCGGCGTAGAGAAAGCCGGTATATTCGTTACCGTCTTCACGCATGCCTTGCAAAGTGGGCAAAATTACCTCATCCATGACGCGCTGGTGAATCTCCGGTGTCACGACAGGTGCGGGAGAATAGGCCCCCATGCCGCCGGTGTTGGGGCCTTGATCGCCGTTGTCGCGGGCCTTGTGATCTTGAGAGGTGGCCATGGCCAAGGCATGCAAGCCGTCGGCGATAACGATAAAACTGGCTTCTTCGCCATCCAAAAATTCTTCAATCACCACCCGGTGCCCGGCCGTGCCAAACGTATTGCCGGCTAACATGTCTTGAACCGCGGCAATTGCCTCTTGTTCGGATTGGGCGACGACTACGCCTTTACCGGCTGCCAAACCATCGGCTTTGACAACGATGGGTGCGCCATTTTCGCGAATATAAGCGATTGCCGGTTCAACTTCTGTAAAACTTTCGTATGCGGCTGTGGGGATGCCGTGGCGGATCATAAAATCCTTACAGAAGGATTTGGAGCCTTCCAACTGCGCGGCTTGAGCAGTCGGCCCGAAGCACTTCAAACCAGCGGCGGAAAATCGGTCAACGATGCCTTTGACTAAGGGTACCTCCGGTCCAATTATGGTGAGCTCTATGTCTCGGGCTTGAGCGAAACTCAATAAACCTTCGATATCGTCGGCCTGAATATCTACATTGTTTATGCCGTGTTCCAGGGCAGTACCAGCGTTACCAGGCGCAACGTAGACGTTGCCGGCTTTTGCGGATTGCCTGACTTTCCAGGCCAAGGCGTGTTCTCGGCCGCCACTACCTACGATCAAAATATTCATATAAGGTTGTCCCGTATTAGTGTCTGAAATGCCGCATGCCGGTCAATACCATCGCGATATTGTGTTCGTCGGCGGCGGCAATCACTTCTGCATCGCGCATCGAGCCGCCTGGATGAATTACCGCCGTTATGCCGGCCGCCGCGGCCGCGTCGATGCCGTCGCGGAACGGAAAAAAGGCATCGGAGGCCATGACCGAGCCAGGCACCGTTAAGCCTTCGTCGGCGGCCTTAATGCCGGCGATTTTTGCCGAATAAACTCGACTCATTTGTCCGGCGCCAATGCCAATGGTTTGGCCGTCTTTGCCGTAAACGATGGCATTGGATTTAACAAATTTAGCGACTTTCCAGACGAATAATAGGTCCGCCAATTCTTGTTCAGTTGGTGCGCGTTTGCTGACTACTTTCAAATCGGCAGCGCTGATCTTGCCGGTATCCTTATCCTGAACTAATAAGCCGCCTGCGACGCGTTTAAAATCTAAGGCTGATTCATGGGTATTTGTCCAATAGCCGGTTTCCAGCACCCGGACGTTCTGCTTTTTAGCCAACGCCGCTTGCGCACCCGCTGATACGGCCGGTGCGATGATCACTTCGACGAACTGGCGTCCTGCGATTTCCGCCGCAGTCTTTTCGTCCAATTCGCGGTTGAAAGCGATAATGCCGCCAAATGCGGAGGTCGGGTCAGTCGCGTACGCCAGATTGTAGGCGTCGAAAATGTCACCGCTTACCGCAACGCCGCAAGGATTGGCGTGTTTGACGATCACGCAGGCAGGTTGGTCGTTAAACGCTTTGACACATTCTAATGCCGCATCGGCGTCGGCAATATTGTTGTAAGACAGTTCCTTGCCTTGCAATTGCTTGGCGGAGGCTATGCTGCCAGTCGGTGGATTTTTTTCACTATAAAAAGCCGCGTTTTGATGGGGATTTTCGCCGTAACGCATGCTCTGTAGGCGGTGGAATTGCAGATTTAGGGTTTCCGGGAAATCGCCGCCATCGACGACTTTACTGAGGTAAGCGGCAATCATTGTGTCGTAACGCGCGGTTTGCTCAAAGCTCTTTAGCGCCAATTTAAAACGGGTGTCGTGGCTTAGGGCGCCGGCATTCGCTTGTAACTCGGCCAAAATTTTCGGGTAATCGACCGGATCGACAACGATAGCCACGTCGTTATGGTTCTTGGCTGCGCCCCGGATCATGCTGGGGCCACCAATGTCAATGTTTTCTATCGCGGTTTCCAAGTCGCAATCGGGTTTTGCGACGGTTTGTTCGAAGGGATACAAGTTGACTACTACCATATCGATGGCTTTGATGCCGTTCTCGGCCATCACTGCGTCATCAATGCCGCGCCGACCTAGAATGCCGCCGTGAACTTTGGGATGTAGGGTTTTGACGCGGCCGTCCATCATTTCCGGGAAGCCGGTGTAGTCGGAGACTTCGGTAACCGTAATATTATTGTCGGCTAGCAGTTTAGCCGTGCCGCCGGTGGAGAGTAGCTCGATGCCTAGGTGGCTGAGTTCTCGGCAAAATTCCAGAATACCGGCTTTGTCGGAAACGCTGACCAATGCGCGGGTCACTTTTTTATTTATGCCCAAAGTGGGATTCATGCAAACCTCAAGAAAGGGTAAAAAGAAGGGTTGGAAATTAACCTATGCCGTAATGTTCAAGCTTTTTGCGTAAGGTGCTGCGGCTGAGGCCGAGGATAATCGCGGCTTTGCTTTGATTGTAATCGCAGTGTTTCAGCGTGGTTTCCAGTAGGGGTCTTTCCACTTCTGCTAAAACCAAATGGTATAAACCGCTGGAATCGTGCCCGTTTAGGTGGGCGAAATAGTCTTCGACGCAATGACGGACATGGTCAGACAGCGTTTGCTCGCTGCCGGTGACTTTATGTGTAAGATGTTTTCCCATCTAGGCGGCTCGTGGTGTCAGCAAATTGAAAGAGGCGTTGACGAGCGCGAGTTGCCGCGCAGCGTGTTGGGCTTGGTTAATTGCAGTCTTTTGGTCGGCAGGCAGATTGCCGAGATGATCGAAATACCAGCCGATGTGCTTGCGGGCGATTCTAACACCACTGTCGTTGCCATAAAAACTGTATAAATTTTCCAGGTGCCGGTTGATAACGGCTTTGATGTCGGTCAAGCAAAGTGGTGAATATGTCGTGTTGCCGAGATGGGCGACTAGGTCGTTAAATATCCAGGGTTTGCCTTGCGCCGCTCGCCCTATCATCACCGCGTCGGCTCCCGTATATGCCAATACCTCACTGGCTTTAGCGGGGCTATCGATATCGCCGTTTGCGATAATCGGAATACTGATACTTTGTTTGACCTGTTTGATGGTGTCGTACTCAGCATGTCCGGAAAATTTACAGGCTCGGCTGCGCCCGTGTATGGTGAGCGCTTGAATGCCGCAGCTCTCAGCAATCTTGGCGATGCTTGGCGCGTTTCTATTGGCTAAGTCCCAGCCCGTACGAATCTTGAGGGTTACCGGGATTTCCACGGCATTGATTACCGCGTCTAAAATTTTAGCCACTAATGACTCATTTTTCATTAGCGCTGAACCCGCCGCCACCGAGCACACTTTTTTTGCCGGGCAGCCCATGTTAATGTCGATAATCTGGGCGCCTCGGTCCTGATTCAATTTGGCCGCTTCAGCCATTTGCCGAGGGTCGGTACCCAAAATTTGCACCGAGCGCAGGCTAATGTCGCCGTTGTAATCGAGCTTTTTCAGGGTGCGCGGGTGGTGCTGCAAGCTGCGATTTGAAATCACCATTTCCGACACCGTGAGGCCCGCTCCAAATTCGCTGCAGATTTGCCGAAACGGTGCGTCTGTAATGCCCGCCATCGGCGCTAGTAATACTGGGTTGGGAAGTTCGTAAGGGCCAATTCGCATGAAAAGCCAAGCTAGTCGAAAAAGGCGGCAAATGATACCCGAAAACGCGCGGATTAACGATGGCTGAAAGAAAGTTCTTGAAAATCGTTGTTGGCGTTGATTTGGGAGCAAGTATTGCGTATTAATTTGGGGTTTAAATCTCCTGTGACCATTATCGCCGCGAAATCCACGGATGAAGTAGAAGCGTAAGCAATCGGCGAGATTTCCGGATTTGTTGAAGAGGATTGCATCGTTTGCCCGCGATGAAGTAGTCTTGGCCGAACAATTATGGAGTTAGATTCAATGGATAAACAAAGCTCAAATACTGTTTGGCATCATGCCACCGTAACACGTAGCCGCCGAGAGATTTTAAACGGGCACAAATCGGCCATTCTGTGGTTTACCGGTTTATCCGGGGCAGGCAAGTCAACTTTGGCTCATGCCGTCGAGGAGCGGTTGTACCAATTAAAGTGTCGAACGTTTGTGTTGGATGGCGATAACGTTCGCCAAGGCTTATGTGGCGATCTGGGGTTTAGTCATCAAGACCGGCAGGAGAATATCCGTAGAATTGCCGAAGTCGCCAAATTAATGCTGGAGGCCGGTACGATAGCGTTAACTGCCTTTATTTCGCCCTTCCGGGCTGAACGGCAATATGCGCGAAATTTGGTACCGCACGGCGATTTTATTGAAATTTACTGCAACTGCGATTTGTCCGTGTGTGAACAGCGGGATGTAAAAGGTCTATATAAAAAAGCGCGGCAAGGCGATATTAAACTATTCACCGGCATATCTTCCCCTTATGAAGTGCCGGAAAACCCCGAGATGGTAGTAGGTACCGGAACGTATGAGTTGGAAGCCTGTGTCGACCAAGTCATGAGCATGCTCGAGCAGCGCGGTGTTATCGCCTCTACTAAAGGCGAAATGTAAAGTGAATATCGACGTATTTAATGGCGATGCAGATGGTATTTGTGCGTTGCTACAGTTGCGATTGGCTTTTCCCAAGGAGTCTGTGCTTGTTACTGGGGTCAAGCGTGACATTGGTTTATTAAGTCGAGTTTGCGCTGAGGCAGGCGATCAAGCAGTTGTGCTCGACATCTCTCTGGATAAGAATCGCGTACCGCTATGCGAGCTTCTTAATAAAGGTGTCAGTTTTTTTTACATGGATCACCATTATTCAGGTGAAATTCCAGTTCACCAAGGTCTGACCTCTTTAATAAGCACTGATGCCAACGTTTGCACAAGTTTATTGATGAATATTTATTTGAAGCAACGCTTTGCCGAATGGGCTGTGACAGGGGCTTTTGGCGATAATTTGGATGCTTCGGCAAGAGAAGCCGCTAAGTTACTTAATTTAACGGCCCAAGAATTGCTTAAGCTACAGCAACTGGGAATCGCTATCAATTACAACGCTTACGGTGCGAGTATCGATGATCTATATTTTGCTCCGGATGAGCTCTATAGGCAGCTGGAAGGTTTTATATCGCCGTTTGACTTTATCCGGGATAAGGCGGAAATTTGTCAGCAATTATTTAATGGTTATAACGAGGATATGAGTCTAGCGGCGCAAGTTGATGCTGAATATCAGACCGACAGTATCTCGGTAGTTATTTTGCCTGATGAAAAGTGGGCAAGGCGGGTATCTGGTGTATGGGGAAATCAACTGGCTAATCAATATCCGAATAGGGCTCATGCAATCGTTAGCAACAATCAAAGAGGAGGCTATCAAATTAGCGTTAGAGCCCCGATAAATAATAAAGTTGGTGCCGATGTGTTATGTGCCTTATTTTCGGGTGGCGGCCGTAAGGCTGCGGCAGGTATTAATCATATTCCATACCAGCAGTTGACCAATTTTGTAGCGGCTTTTCAAAGCCAATATCAATGAGCCAAGTTTTTTGTGAAAAATAGCTTATTAATTGCTTGTGTTGTTTATACGATTTTTGTCGTTTACGGCAGTTTGGTGCCATGGCAATTTAATAGTATTTCGTTAAGCGATGCTTGGTTTCGTTTTCAGAATATTGAATATTTGACCCTGGGTATTGCGTCAAGAGCAGATTGGGTTGCCAATATTCTGCTATTTATACCGCTTGCCTTTCTTTGGCTGGGTACGCTTTCCCTAAAGCAACAATTTGTTGGTAGGTGTGTATCGTCAGTTTTTGTATTGATAGTCAGTTTTTTGCTTTGTTCGACTATCGAATTTACTCAGTTATTTTTTCCTCCCAGAACGGTGTCGTTAAACGACATAATAGCCGAAACTTTGGGAGCCGCCATTGGTGTTTTTGCGTGGTGGGTTTTTGGTGGAAGATTTGCCAATTGGTTTGAAAATTGGCAAATAAATAAAAACAATTCAGTTCCCTATTTGCAAATCTATTTGGGGTGTATGTTTTTTTACAGCGTCATGCCGCTGGATTTAACCCTAAGTCCTGTTGAGTTTTATCATAAATGGCATGAAGGGCGCGTTATTCTACTGCCATTTTATGGGTTAAAGGGAGAAGCTTTTCGAGATATATATGACTGCTTGTCTGACGTCATATTATGGATGCCAATTCCATGGCTATGGTATAAGCTTAAACCTTTGAGTAAAGTTGATCTATTAAAAAGAGTTTTTTTCTCGGCAACTATAATTGAGTTTTTTCAGCTGTTTGTATATAGCAGGGTTACCGATGTTACGGATATTTTGCTTGCGTTGGTGGGCGGTTTTATTGGCGTGCAATTAATAACGTTAGGTTCAAATAGGCTTGCTTTGGTCGGAAGTGCTAGTGAGTTGAAAAGTTATCATAGGTTCACTGTTTTGTATGTGTGTTTAGCGTATTTTTTATGGGTATTGGTTGTAGGATTTGTATTTTTGTACCCTTATGATTTTGAGTGGGGTTATATAAGATTTTCAACTTGGAGTGATAAGTTTCTTAGAGTGCCTTTTTATGCATATTATTATGGTACCGAATATAGGGCTATTACAGAGGTTTTTCATAAAATTTTATTTTTTATGCCTTTTGGTTTGATAGGGTATTCTTTTCAGTATTTTAATAGCCGTAATCAAGCAAGTATCATTATTTTGGCTGTAATAGTGATGACGGCTCTGAGTATTGAATTTGCACAATTGTTTTTGCCAAATAAAAATGTTGATATAACAGATGTTATTTTAGAATCTTTTGGAGGGTATCTCGGTTATTCGGTGGTCAAGCTGCTGCAACTTAATAGACCTGCTTTGCCGGAGCCTAAAAACAAGCTGGGAAATGAGGTTTTGTTTGCGATTTCAAGGGGGCAGGCTAATTTTGCTGAAGGCTCGGCTTCCGTGAGTCGTCCAAGAAATATTACGAGCTATACAAGTGGGATTCCCCTATTTTTGCTGGTAGTGGGGTCTGTATTTGTGACTTTGGGTGTGCTGGTATTTGTCAGTGGCTCTGAGGCTATGCCTTACAATGTGAGGGAGTTATTTTCGAAAGAATACCGAATCATCAGTGCTTTAGGCATAGCTGTATTGATTTATTGGTGCTTTGCATATCCGCTATTCTCTTTGATGAATATTTTGAAAAACGGTAGGGGAGAAGTTTTTTTTTATGCTCGTTTTTTAGCGGTACATACTCTGATAGCGTGGATGTTGGTAAGGGTTATTGTTCCCCTTGAAAGTATACATGATGTGTTGGGCTCTCCAATTTTGAGTATCCCCGCAGAGCTAGAGCTAGCGTTTCGGTTTTTAGGTTTGTTTGGTGTATATTCATTAATCGCATTGACAGCCACTCATGCGGCGCTTTTTTGGGTGGTTTCAACTCGGCAGTTGGTGCGGCTTTTCGTTTTAGGCTTCTTTTGGATATTATCGTTACTGCCGTTTGGGTATTGGATCGTGGTTATTGAAGCTGCGACGGACAATCTAACAGAGTTAATGATCAATAGTGGCTATTCTTTCGCGGTCATCTGTATTGGTATTTATTTTTTTCTGGTCGGCTGGCTAGGTTCGTCAATTTTATTTTTAACAGTTTTTAATAATAATCGGCACATTGTTGTTATCGGATTTTTATTTATAATTTCTTTTCCATTAGGCTATCAGTTGTTAAGTTGGGGAACGGAGCAGTTTATTCTAAAGTATGATGCTGTTTTTTCGGCTATGCAATTTTTGTTAAGTGCTGATAGAAGTCATTTAGTTTCAGGCGATATATTAATGGCGCGTTTTTTTGTGGCGCACTTTGGACTGGTTTTATTGGTTTTTACGGCTCAAGCCCCGCTGTGTATGATTTTTCGTAATGTGGTTACGTCGAAATATTCAACGAAGCCCATGTAACGAAGTGCTTAGTGGTGTTTTAGTTTTTCAGATGGCTATTTTAGTTTTTATTATTTTTTTTAAATTGATGCGTATTTATGTGCTTGGGTAGTCTTGCATGATATTTAGAAGTTTTCCATTCGCACTTATTCTGATGGCATTATTGAGCATATTCGTTACGAATGTAGTTGCGATGGGTATTCAGGCTGAGCTTGTCGTAGATGGCGTTAACGTGAAAGACGACAAAGAGAAGACTCAAACAGCTTCAGATGGAGTTAAAGATATACTAAGTTCGGTTGATCTTAAAAAAGATATTGCTAAAATTCATAGTCATGAAATAGCTGTCCAAAATATCAGGGCCAAGGTTTCTCCAGACGAATTGGCTGTTGACGATTCTTCGATCTCACGACCTATATTTCGACAGCAGGAAAACATTAATAAATCTGCGCAGTTTTCCTTCTTTGTTCCAGATTTTTCTGATGCCGATTTGGTTTGGGGGAGGGTTGGCTATAATTACTCCGATGATGTATTTTCCTCTAAAAAACTCCTGGACGAACTACGGGATAGTCTTGGGGAAGGAATATATAGCAAATTAGTTTGGACCTATTACGATCTCAAAGACCTTGACAGCAGGATATATGCGAGCATGGTCGGGTATGATTTAAGTGGCAGTAATTTGTTGGGAAAATTACAACAGTTTATCGGGGTGGATGAGAATTTGAATGCTATGATAGTTTTCAAGAGCAGTATTGGGATAACTGCTAAACCTGAGGGTGCTGGTGATAGGAAAAATCAAGATTCTGGCAGAAATTCTAAGGTTATACTTGACTTCTCTCAACGTAATTTCGCCAGAAAAGAAGAGGTTGATACTGGGCGACTTCAATATATTTTAAAATACTTGACGATAAAGAATTTTGTATACAGCTTATTGGCATTAATGGGGTTTGGTTCGGTTTGGCGGATGTTTAGGTTTTTTGTTAAACAAGATTTAAGATAACTGCTCCTAAAAAAACATTGAGAAATCTTGATATATCTTTTGATGGAAAAAGTTTGGATGGGTTGTTGTGAACCGCCCCGGTTGTCTCGGAGGCTCTAACCTCTGAGGGAATTGAGCACTGAAAGAGAAAACTACTAAACATTATTCATCGGAAATTCGAGAACAAGCGGTTTGCATGCTGCTAGATCATCAGGACGAATACCCGTCCGAATGGGCGGCGATTCAATCGATTTCTGCCGAGTCTGGTTGTGCAGCCGAGACCTTACGTCGCTGGCTGCGGCTGTCGCAAACGGCTGGCGTAAAACCTAAAGGGCCGGTCGACAGCCAGTCGGAGCAGACCAAGGCTCTGGAGTGCGAAGTCCGCTAGTTACGCCTGGCCAACGAGATTCTGGGTGAGGTGTCGGCGTATTTTGCACATGCGGAGCTCGACCGCTCGTCCAAACTATGAAAGCGTTCATTGACGACCATCGCGTCGTTTATGGGGGCGAGCCGATCTGTAAGATATTGCCGATTGCCCCTTCGACGTATTACCAGAAGTGATCCCTTGGTTTTGAACAGGAAATCGATGATTTGAAGTGAAATCCCTGTCATGGTTTAGGTGGCCAACTTGTCGGGGAGTCGCTATTTTTGCCGAAAGATTTTTTCGAACTTCCCAGCAGGAAAAAGTCGGCAAAAGCTACGCGACTTCTTATGCCTGCTGCCCCCTGATTCGTCCGCGTCACCTTGTTCCGATCCAGCAAGGGGGGGGCGAAACACAGACTCTCGCATGACTTAACGCCATGTCGCGATGCCTTGCAGGTTTTCTCCGCTTCTGTGCGAAAACCTGCAAGGCGCTACGGCTATCGGGGACTAAAAAATCTTCACTTCGCTAATGCTCCGTTTCCAAGATTTTCAGCGAGGGTTGGTAACCCATCGTTATAAGCCTAATGCGGCGTTTTTTGTTTCAAACTGGAATGTGGTCGCCCGTGGTTATACCACTCGGAATAATCCAGGAATGAAGCACGGGCTTGGCTGACGGAATCGTAAGCATGTAGGTAAATCCGCTCGTACTTGACGGATCGCCATAGTCGCTCGACAAAACATTATCTCGCCAGGCCTGCGGCCGTCCATACTAAGCTGGCAGCCTTGGCTTTTCACCACGTCGATAAATGCCTTGGCGGTTAACTGGCTGCCTTGGTTGGTGTTAACGAATGTTCAGTCTGCCATAGTGTTTGAAAGCTTTTTCCAAAACTTCCACGGCATGGCAGGCTTCCAGAGTTATCGACGCCTTGGCAGCCAGGACTTCGGGGCTGGCTCAGTCGACGACTGTCGTTAAATACGCGAATCCTTTGGTCGTTGGGATGTTGGGCGTATCCAGCGCCCAGGTCTGATTGGCGTATTGCCTCATAGAAAAAGGTAACCGAAGTATCAGAGTCGTTGCCTCACATTAGAGGTAACCTGGACTTGTGAAAAAATGAGTTTCAATTGTTGCTCAATGGCGGCCTTAAGAGCAAATGGATTGAGTTTGGCATGATGTTCCTGGAGAGTCTGTTTGGTGGTTTCCGGAATGCCAGGATGATTGATCACCCGTTGGTAAGGGGTTTGCGGGGCATGGTATTTTTTCACGACTTTGGCGCCGTCTCGGTGTTTTTTCTGAAGTTTCAGACTGGGGCAGAAATGATTCTGCAAAGGGCACCAAAGCGTGCTGTAGACCTCGTTCATCAACGGCACCAGCGCGGCATTATCCAGCCGGTCGTAGCCGAATAATTGCCTGGCGTGAGTCCAGTTTTTCTGCTCGACGTGAGCATTGTCGTTTTTTTTGTAAGGCCTGGCGCGGGTAAACGCAGGCTTTTGCGGGTGGTCGGTGAAATAGCGAACCAGGTGATGATTGAGAAATTCAGAACCATTGTCGCAATCGAAGCCTTTCAAAGGGAATGGCAACAGGTTCTCGATGGCCTGAATCTGTTCCAGGATACCTTGCGAGCCTTTATTCCAGGTGGCCCGGCATTCGGTCCAGCCGGTGACAATGTCCGTCATCGTCAGGCTCCAGACGAAATCGCCGGCCAGCGAATTGCCACAGTGAGCGACAGTATCGGCTTCGACAAAACCGGGCTGGGTCTCGTCCCAGTAATGAGTTCGGATGGGAATCTGGGTTTTCAACAGAGACCCGGGTTTGGTGCCGGACAAGCCTTTGGGGTGCTGGACGCGCAAGGGTTTGAGCAAGCGATCCAAGGTCGCCGCCGAAACCTTTAGCAAGTCGGCACGAACCTGATCGGAGAGTGAGCCGTACTGCGCTTCGTAGTGCGGCAGCCAGATCGGTATCGCTGCTTTCAGGCGCTTGCCGCACAGTTGATCGCTAGCGAACCAGATGCGCTTCAATGGCTCCAGCAACACCTCGGCTTGATATTTCCGCTTGGGGCCGGGCCGTTTGCTAGGCGAAGCGGTTGGCTTGGCTTTTCGATTCAGCAAACGAATCGCGTACTTACGGGCGTAGCCGCAGACTTCGCAAAACTCGTTCAGGATCGTTTGTTTCGTGGCCCTATCACTTTGTCGATAACGTTTTTGGATGGCGTGTAAATAGGCTCGTCGTTCGTGTTTTCCCATGGTGGTAACCCGCTTGATTTCGGTTACACACAATGTGAGGCAACGACCCGTTTTTACTGAACCCTTGGGTTACTTTTAATTTGAGGCAATTCGTTGGCACGGTCGACGGTTGTGTCGCGCAGCAAGTAGGGATAGACTTCTTGGTCGGGTGTCTTCTTGCTGGTGTTAGGCTTGCAGTAAACCGCCTCGATGCCCATTTTCGTGGTCAAGGTTTTCACCCGCTTGCGGCCGATCAGGATATGTCTTGCAGATTGAGCTGATCCCGTAACTGGCGAGGGCCCATGAACGGGTGTTTCAGGTGCAGTTGATCCAGACGCTTCATGATGTCCAAATCGCACTCCGAAACCTGCAAGGCATCGCGACACGGCGTTAAGTCATGCGAGAGCCTATGTTTCGACTCCTTGTTGGGTCGGAACGAGGTGGCGTGGACGAATCGGGGCGCCGCGGGCATGCGGTCGCGTAGTTTTTGCCGATTTTTTCCTGCAGGGAAGCTCGAAAAAATCTTTCGGCAAAATAGCGGCTCCTCGAACTCCATTATCGCAAAGGTTGGAGTCTTCGAGAAAATGGGGGCGATTCGCTTAAAAGACTACCGGAATTAAAAACAAAAACCCCGGTGGAATGAGTTTTCAACCGGGGTTTTCCGACAGTGGCGAATTTCAAATTCGCCTAGAATGCCAAATGTTAGGCTGATTTTCTACGTTGTCCTGCTAAGCCTAACAGACCAATTCCTAACAGTGCCAAAGATGTTGGTTCAGGAACTGAGACTGTGTTGCCATTGAATTGACCGTTGCCGCCATTGGAAGTTTTAGCATTGTTCGTTGTGTCAAAAAAGGCACTGGAATTATATTCCAGAGTTTTAGGGTCAAAGTAAGCATAGGCTGAGCCGCCAATAGCGCGAAGTTGTGCTGATACACTACCGCCTTCAACGTTACCGCTTCCAGTGAAGACAAGTGAATCAATTGCTAAATCGAGCCATACACTGCCTGATTGAGCGTCTAAAACCTCGGCATCGCCGCCTGCTGGGGTTTGATAGTTAGTAACGGTATCGTTTACAAAAATCCGTGCGAAAGCACCGCTAAGATCATAAGTGCCGTTTGTAAGCAGTGAAATACCGCCGAACGCAAATGTTAGCTCGTAACCAGCATCCATAAACGCAGGGCCGGAAGAAAATCCGCCGTTAACGCGGTCGATTTCGCCAACCCCTTGCAAGAAGTAACCTGTGGCACTAGTGCCGACGCCAGTGACCGTAGCTGTTACATCATTAATCCCAACAGCATTTGAGTAAAGAACTGGGTCGGTATCAGTTGCTGAATACCACTGAGTAAATTTAAATTCGCTCAAAAAGTCGTGGTCTGCTGCATCTAGATAGTCAGGATCCCAGTTTACATGGTCAACGCTCAACGCGCTTGCTGCACTGCTAAGGGCTAGCAAGCTTGCTGCGCCGATTAGTTTCAGTTTGGTAGATGTTTTCATAGTAGTCACCTTAAGTATCAGAAAAATTTAAAAGACCTAGTGTTCAGTCAAGCACTACTTAGCATGTATTGTGCCATTTGTTATATTTTATATAAGCTATTGTTTGTTATGTGGTTTTATTTTGGTGTGTTTGTGCGATTAACTTCCAAGTCAGTATGCTGTAAAAAAACCTGACGTTTGTTATGGTGCTAGTAGCTCCCAAGGTGCTTATGCAAGCTGTTATACTCATTTCTACTTGACCAGTTGTTAGGGGAATAAAAATGGATTCACGCACTTTAATTGCCGCTTTAACCGAATTTCAGCAAGCAATCGGTATTGATGGAGTAGTCAATAATCCAGATGTATTGGGTCTCATAGCTGCAAATTGTGTCGGAATTAGTCGCAGCATTCCGGCAATTGTCGTACCTGAGGATGTATCAGCCGTTTGTCAGATTGTCAGGATTGCTAATAAACATCAAATATCTCTTTATCCCTACAGCACTGGGCGAAATTGGGGCTATGGCTCAAAAAACCCAGCTCAGGACCATTGCGTGTTGGTTGATTTATCACGGATGAATAAAATCCTGGACTTTGATAAGGAAACAGGTTTGCTCACTATCGAGCCCGGAGTTACCCAACGCCAGCTTGATGCTTATTTAAAGCAGCATGACCATCCGTATCTGATTCCGGTTACCGGGGCTGGACCTGATTGTAGTCTGGTTGGAAACGCCTTAGAGCGAGGCTACGGCATCACTCCGTATGCTGATCACTTTGGGGCGGTAATGGGACTTGAGGCCGTGCTACCCAACGGAGAAATTTATCTTTCCATGCTCTCTGGTTTGGGAGGCGAGGCGGTTGATAAGGCTTTTAAATGGGGGATGGGGCCTTACATGGACGGTCTTTTCTCGCAAAGTAATTTTGGGATTGTCACCAAAATGACGATTGCTTTGGCGCCAAAACCGGAGCGAGTTGAGGCGTTTTTTTTCAGTGTAAAAAAAGCTGACGATCTAGGGTTGGCGGTTGAAAAAGTCCGGCAGGTGTTGCGTGAGGTGGGAACGGTGACGGGTTCTATCAACCTGATGAACAAACACCGGGTATTGTCGATGTCGGAGCCTTACCCAAAAGACCGCTTGGGCTCGGATGGGTTGATTCCGGAAGATGTGCTGCAGCAGCTTATGAAGCGCAATCAGGTCATGGAATGGACCGGTGTGGGTGCTATTTATGGCAATAAGAAAGTTGTTGCTGCGGCGAGAGGGGAGATTCGAAGAATATTAAAGCCTGTCGCCAAACGGCTTGTTTTTTTTACCCCGGGTTTAGTGAAATTCATGCATGGCGCCGCGCAGGCTTTGCCAGTTATCCGCGACTTACATTTAGTTAATGTGTTGGGGACGTTGAATAAAACCATGCAATTGTTTGCGGGAGAGCCAAGCGAGATTGCCTTGCCTCTGGCCTACTGGCGGTCAGGTGTCATGCCGACTGATGGTACCTCGATGAATCCGGATAAGGACGGTTGTGGGCTTATTTGGTATTCGCCGCTTCTACCCATGAAACCTGAGTTAACTCGCCAATATGTCGAAATGGTGAAATCCATCTGTATCAAACATAGAATCGAGCCGTTGATCACCTTGACTAGTATTTCGGATCGTTGTTGGGATAGTACCATTCCAATTTTGTTTGATAGGCAAGACGCAGATGAGGTTGCCAGGGCACAAGCTTGTTATCATGAACTGTTAGATACGGGGCGAAAACATGGTTTTGTGCCTTATCGTCTCGGTATCCAGTCTATGGATTTGCCGGCTAAGGAACATGCCGTTCCTGATGTTTTGCGTTCTCTAAAGCAGGCTGTCGACCCAAACAATATTATTGCCCCGGGTCGTTATGGCTTATAGACAAACTGGGGGGCGCTGGGTTTGGCTAATAAAGCCAACCCAGCATCTAGGTGGCTGCTAGTTTTTAATCGAATCTAGCATGGCTTCGGCGAAAACTTTGTGAACCTCTGTGGTTGGATGGATTTCATCCCAAAATATCAAACCGTTTCCTGCATCGAAAGGCACTATTGAACAATTGTCTTGAGTCAATACTGGACTATAGAGACATCCTGCCGCAGGTCCTGCTACAACCTGATCATCTCTAACGATCAAGGATTTGGTTATGGAGTAAATGTCGACTTTATAAATTTTGATTTTAGGTAGCTTTGCAAGTTCTCTCAATTCTATCCTTAGCCTGTTGTTGTGATCGATAGTTTGGAATGAAAGGAGGTCGAGAATTTCCGGATGAGGATTTGCGGGGTCTTGGTAAGCTATGAAATTAGCAATCGGTACTTCACTTAGGTCAGGGAGATTGGGCACTAGAAAACGGCGAATCCCTGAAGCATACAAGTTACGAATCGATTTGCTGATATTGTCGACAACTTGTTCTGTAGGAATCACGATTCCCTTGCCAAATTGATTGAGATAATCGTTTGCTCCACTCCAAACAAAAGCCAAAGAGTTTTCAACAAAGCTGTCATTTTTTATGACCTTGAACATGCCTACTTGCCCTAGTAGGCCGGTCACATTAAATTGTCCTAGTACCGAATTGCCGAAACTAGTTTCAGAGCCACCATAAGCAAAGCTTATGGCTAGGTTTTTATTTGGTTTCAGCGTAAGTTTTTCTGGAGAGAGCGCCAATATAGGCTTTACTTTAGACGAGTTGCCGAGTGACTTCCAGAATTGTTCAGCGGCATTTGGACCGTTCGAAAATCTACCGTTGAAATATCGCTTTTGGGGAGGGACGGGTATGGGAAGTCCTGAGGCGGATGTCTGTATATAAACGTTGCCGGTGTCCGATAAGCTATCACCGAAAACATAAAGATTCCGGTTGTTCTCCGCCAAGGCTGAGTTGCTGAGTTGCAACGATATTAAGGTAAATAAAATAAATCGTAGCATTGAAGTTTTCATTTTTTCTTCTCCCTAATAGGGTGGCAGGATTAATGGTAAGTTATTGATCACTAAAGTTTTTATAAATATTTTTTTATCTCGCTCCCTTACCCCACAAAATAACCTCCACCGTGCTCAGCATTATCGTCAAGTCCAGAAATAGGCTGTAGTTTTTGACGTAATACAAATCAAATTGCAGTTTTTGTCGGGTATCGTATTCGCTGGCGCCATAGGGGTAACATAGTTGCGCCCATCCGGTAATGCCGGGTTTAACCCTATGCCGTTCTTTATAATAAGGAATATTCTCTTCGAAGCCTTTTACGAATTCCGGTCTCTCCGGGCGCGGGCCGACAAAGCTCATATCGCCTTTTAGTACGTTTAGCAGTTGCGGCAGCTCGTCTATCCGATATTTACGAATCACTTTGCCGACGCGAGTTACGCGGTCATCGGTTTGGCTAGCCCATTGCGCGCCATTTTTTTCAGCGTCGATACGCATACTGCGAAATTTAATGACATCGAACGGAATGTCCCGATAGCCGACACGTTTTTGCCGATAGAAAACCGGTGCACCAAAGCCGCTTTCGATATAGATCGCCAACATGGTGAGGATCATTAGCCACCAACTGACAGATAGTAACAGCAGACTGGCTAAAATATCGAAGCTGCGTTTGACGATGGGGCGCAAACCGCCACTCACAAAACCATCGGAAAACATCAGCCAGCTTGGACTCAGCGCCTCCAGAAAAACCAGCCGTTGCTCTCTCTCATAGAAAGTTTGCAAGTCCATGATTTGCACGCCGGACATTTTGATGTCCAGCAGTTCCTCCACGGGTAGTTTTTTTCTACGATCATCGACAGCGATGACTATTTCATCGACGTTAGCGGCTTCGACAATATCGGTTAGCCTGATTTTTTCGTTGAGCGCAATCGCATGGGGTACGCTTATTGGTTCGTCCTCCAGCGTGATGTAACCGACTATTTCAAATCCTCTATAAATATAGCTGGAATTAACGACGCTGAGTTCGCCCGCTCTTTGCCCGCATCCCACCACTAACACCCTGCGTTTTAAATTATCCAGATTGACGAAGCGATAAAATAAATAACGTGTTAACAGCAAGCCCACAAAAGAAAAAATAATTGCGGAAATCAGGACGCTGCGTGCCAGCATCAAATCGGGAATGATGTAGTAGATGAACGCCAGTATAAAAACCGCAACGGCAAAGCTGAAGCTGATGCGCTGGAGAATATTGTATTCTTCTTTATCTAGTGTTTTGCGGTACAAGCCCAAACCGGAACAGCTGGCGATAAACACCACTGCGTAAACCGCTGCTGAAGCAGCGAGTTCGGATTGAGAATACCAGGATGCTATATATAAAAATCTGAGGCCAGCGCCGCAATACATAGCCAGATAAAACACCAAAGATTCCACTATAAGCAACCAAAGGTAGGCGGTGGAAATGTAATGTCGAAAAATTCTTATCATGTGAAGGCTACCGCTAACTCCTGGATAATAACTATTTGACGATATTCTGTTTTAGAAGCGTCTTGATATGTTCAGCGGGAATAGCATAGGTGATGCCGCTGGGATTGGATATGGCATTTTCTTTGCTGCCCTGTACAAAGACTTTGTTAATGATACCAACAACTTTTCCGGAATTGATGTCGTACAAGGGGCTGCCGCTGTTGCCGGGGTAGGCGGTGGCGTCTAATTGGAACACATTGAAAGGCGTCTGTAGTCGTTTCAGCATGTTGACGTTTAACTGCCGAGTGGCGATTGCCGGTATGGCGTTGGGTGAAATAGCCGAAATAATGCTTCGGTGCGTGACCGGATACAAACCCAGCACCATGCCTATTGGGTAACCGGTGAATGCATATTGCTCGCCCTCCCGCACTATTAATGAGTCACCGATTTCCAGTGCGGGTAAAACTCCGCCGTCTACCTTTAGCAATGCCAGATCGTGATCTTCATCGGTCACGGTCAGTTCTGCAATTTGCATTTGTTCTTTTTGCTCGTGGCGATAAAAAACCGCATAACGTTCGAGGTGCTCTTCGTCTAGTTTTTTTGCGGTTACGTGAGCGTTGGTAACCACTTTTCTGCCGTCGGCAACGGCGAAGCCGGTGCCCAGGAATACCGCACGCGGGTTTCGTGTTGGCATATAAGTGCCGATGGCTACTATTCCGGGTTTGACTCGGGCAAGAATGTCGGGGAGGTTAACTTCATCGGCATGGCTGGTGGCGATGGTGCATAGTCCGATAAATAGCGCCAAGAGATAAAGTATTTGGTTTTTCATGGCTGGAGGAGTTAAGGGGCCTTAATTGGTAGAGCTTGGAAAGTTTAGTCTAACTTAGCATGAATGCGGGCGTCGTCGTGAATTAACCGTTGTTTACACTTTGGTAATAGACAGGCACCGGCTTAGATAGCGCTTAATGTCCACCGGGAAAAACGCGCGTGGGCATTAACCTACTAAAATTATATACCCAGTGAACTAGTTGGTTTCTTTTGAGTCTTATTTTTCGGAGATAGTAAGACAATTCCCGGTAGTGTGTGGCAGTGGTGTATCAGCGGGTTTGAGATTAAAAAACGCAGGTCGCTGGCCTTCTGTTAAATCGCTACCGGTTTTTTTATGCTTATATCAGACCGATTCTGTTTGAAAATCGTTGTTCTTCCAACACAAAACCTCCGCGCCATCCGGTTTCCAATCCGCCAACACGTAGCGTCTGGCCGGCCGGTCATCCAGCATAAATTCGTGTAATTTCGGTCGATGCGTGTGTCCATGGATCAATGTGCAGCAACCATACTTGTGCAGGCTTTCGACCACCGTATCCTGGTTAACATCCATAATATCCAGGGTTTTGCCGCGTTTATGGTAATAGCTGCGCAACCGATACCAACGTGCCGCTATCAGCCGCAGCCATAAGGGTTTGGACAGCACATTTTGTTGCCATTCCGGGCTGTGCGATTTGCTGCGAAAAGCCTGGTAAGCCAAGTCGTCGCTGCAGAGTAAATCGCCGTGGGTTAGTAAAATTCGCTGACCATTCAATTCGATAGTCGCATATTCATCCAACAAACGGATACCGGTTTCCTGGCAGAAATCTTGACCCAGCAAAAAATCGCGGTTGCCCTGTAGTAGAAAAATCTCGGTGCCGGCGTCGCTAAGTTGTTTGAGAGCGTTTTTGATGGACGGGATAGGTCGGGTATTGTCGTCGTCGCCGATCCAGGCGTCGAACAAATCGCCAAGGATATACAGCGATTTTGCCTCAATGGCGCGCTGCTGCAAAAAGCCCAAGAAACGCCGGGTGATCTCCGGTTTTTCCAAAGCCAGATGCAGGTCGGAGATGAAGAGTACGTCTTGTTTCACGTTAAGCAACAGCGGTTTCCGCCCACTTACCGGCGGAAACCGCTAATTATTATTCGATAACTTCGGCTTTTTCGATAACGATGTCGGTTTTCGGTACATCCTGATGCGGACCGCGATTGCCGGTGGCTTGTTTGGCCATGGCATCGACGACATCCATGCCTTCGATCACTTCTCCGAATACTGCATAACCCCAACCGCTAGGGCTTGGGCTGGTGTGATCCAGAAAAGAATTGTCTTTATAATTGATAAAAAATTGCGCGGTTGCCGAATGCGGATCGTTAGTACGGGCCATTGCCAAGGTGCCGCGTTTGTTTTTCAGGCCATTGTCGGCTTCGTTCTTGATCGGTGCATTAGTTTCTTTTTGTTTGAATGAGGTATCGAAACCGCCGCCTTGGGCCATAAAACCTGGGATTACCCGGTGGAAAATGGTACCCGCATAAAAGCCCTGTTTCACATAGGCCAAAAAGTTGGCGGCGGAAACCGGTGCTTTTTCGTCTTCCAATTGAATGACGACGTCGCCCAGGGAAGTGGTTAATTTGACTTTGCTATGTGTATTGGACATTTTATTTTCTGTTGCAAATGAAAGGGTTGAGAATAAAAACAGCATCAGGTAAACCAGGGTGGTACGCATTGATAGCTCCATAATCGCGCTGCAAGCCGCGAATTCTATGTGTTTTTATCTTGAAAGAGAAGCTGGAATCTTGATAGATTGCCAGATGTTTCGCTACATCCACCTATGGTCAACATGTTGAAAATCTACAACACCTTAACTCGAAGTAAGCAAGAGTTCATTCCCAAACAGCTTGGCAAAGTCGGTATGTATGTCTGTGGCATGACGGTTTACGACTACTGTCATATCGGCCACGCGCGGGTCATGGTGGTGTTCGATACGGTCGCCCGTTATTTGCGGCATGCCGGGTATCAGCTTACCTACGTCAGAAATATTACCGACATCGACGACAAGATTATTCAGCGCGCCAATGAGAATGGCGAGGCGTTTACCGCATTGACCGAACGCTTTATCGATGCGATGCACGAAGACGAGCGCGCTTTGTCGGTGTTGCCGCCGGATATTGAACCAAAAGCCACGCAATCGATTGCCGACATCGTGAAGATGATTTCGACATTAATCGAGCGTGAGTTTGCCTACGTCGGTAGCAATGGTGACGTGTTTTATGCGGTAAACCGCTTTGACGGCTACGGCAAGCTGTCCGGTAAAAATATCGAAGACTTACAAGCCGGTGAGCGGGTGAATGTCGATACCGCCAAACGCGATCCGCTGGATTTTGTACTGTGGAAAATGGCCAAGCCCGGCGAACCTTATTGGGATTCACCGTGGGGGCAGGGCAGACCGGGCTGGCATATCGAATGCTCTGCCATGTCGACTTGTTGCCTGGGTAATCATTTTGATATTCATGGCGGCGGCATGGATTTGCAATTCCCGCATCACGAAAACGAGATTGCCCAGTCGGAAGGCGCCACCGGCGAACCCTTTGTGAATTACTGGATGCATAACGGTTTCGTGCGGGTCAACGAAGAAAAAATGTCCAAATCGTTGGGCAATTTTTTCACCGTGCGCGAGGTGTTGAAACAATATCGCCCGGAAGTGATCCGCTTCTTCATCCTCTCCAGCCATTATCGTAGTCCACTGAATTATTCCGATGAGCAACTCGACGAGGCGGGTGTGGCTTTGACTCGTTTGTATACAGCCTTGAGAGGTGTCGAAATTATCGATGTGGCTATCGATGCAGATTACTGCCAGCGTTTCGAACAGGCGATGGATGACGACTTTAATACACCAGTGGCTTTGGCTGTTCTATTTGATTTAGCGCGCGAATTAAACAAAGCTGAGGAAAAAAGCGTGCTGGCGGCAACATTAAAGCGACTGGCGGCCATTTTGGGCATATTGCAGGACGATCCGGACAGTTTTTTGAAGGGTGGAGCAGCGTCTGATGGTCTGAGTGAAACGGAAATAGAGCAATTGATTGACGCCAGAAAAACCGCGAAAGCCAGCAAAGACTGGGCGCAAGCCGACCAAATTCGCGATCAATTGAAAGCGCAGGGCATTGTGCTGGAGGATGTGGCTGGCGGCAACACCATTTGGCGCCGCGAAAGTTAAGGACTGTCAATGAACGAAATCAAAGATAAATCGGTAGAAACATTCCTGGACGAACTAGCTGGCAAGCAAGCCACGCCCGGCGGCGGTAGCGCGGCGGCAGTGATGGGTGCGCAAGCCGCCGCCTTGACCAGCATGGTCTGTAATTTGACCATCGGCAAACCCAAATACGCGGCGGTGGAAGAACAGATGAAGGCCTTGCTGACCGAGTCGGAAGCCTTGCGCAGCACCTTGATCGGCATGATCAAAGCCGATGTCGATGTATTTGACAAACTGATGGCCTGTTATGGCTTACCTAAAAGCACTGACGACGAGAAAGCCGTGCGCGCCGAACAGATTCAAACGGTGCTCAGAGAAGCCACCCTGGTGCCGCTGGAATGCGCGAAAGCTTGCGCCAAGGCTATCGAGTTGAGCCGGGTGGCTGCCGAACACGGCAATCTAGGGGTGATCAGCGATGCCGGGGTGGCGGTGATGGCGGGCTACGCCGGCTTGAAAAGCGCCGCGCTGAATGTACAGATCAACGCCGCGAGTTTGAAGGACAGGACGTTTGCCGAGGCTCAACTCGCCGAGCTGGATACTTTGCTGCAAGCAGGCGAACAGGCCGCCGAGCAGATTTACCAAATCGTCAGGGAAAAGCTTTAAATCTTTCCTTAGGACGGGGCAATTTCAATCGCCCCCTCTCAGCTTAACTTGAGCGGCAGGTTTTCTAAATCTGCTTAACATTGATGTTCAAGGTCTGAATCCGATAAGCAATCTGCCTAGGCGTCATATCCAGCAAGCGCGCGGCTTTGGCTTGTACCCAACCGCTTTGCTCCAACGCGGCAATCACCCGCTCCCGTTCGTCCATGTTTTCGTCGTGCAGATCAATGTGTTTGATCGATTGCGGGGTGCGGCTGATGCCTATTTCGTTTTCCAGGCCGGTGCTGGCAATCACGTCGCGGTCGATAATGCCTTCTTGGCTCATGATCGCCGCCCGTTCCAAACGGTTTTCCAATTCGCGAACGTTACCCGGCCAATCGTGTTTCATCAAAATCCGGATTGCACTTTCCTTGATTTCCAAAGGCCGGCCGCCTTGTTGGCGGGAGATACGGTTTAGGAGAAAACTGGCCAGTTCCGGAATGTCTTCGATACGCTCGCGCAGCGGCGGCATATTGATGGGCATCACATTCAAGCGGTAATACAAATCTTCGCGGAAATTGCCTTCGGCCACTTCCTGCTCCAGATTGCGGTTGGTGGCGGCAATGATGCGCACATTCACTTTTAAAGTGCGGACGCCGCCGACCCGCTCGAATTCGCCTTCTTGCAGCACGCGCAATAATTTGGCCTGAAACGACGCCGAGATCTCACCGATTTCATCGAGAAACAGCGTGCCGTTGTCTGCCAGTTCGAAGCGGCCCTTGCGTTGGCCGATTGCGCCGCTGAATGCACCTTTCTCATGGCCGAATAATTCCGATTCGAGCAAGGTGTCGGGCAAGGCTGCACAGTTCAATTTTAGAAACGGGCCGTTGGCGCAGGCTGAGTTAAAGTGTATCGAGCTGGCCACCACTTCCTTACCGGTGCCGGATTCGCCGCGAATCAACACAGTGGTATGCCATTTGGCCACCTGGCGGATGATGTCGAACACTTTCAGCATCGGCTCGGAATGGCCGATGATGTTTTCGAAGCGGTAGTTTTTGACCAGTGTTTGTTTTAAATAGTCGCGTTCGCTAGCTAGTTCGTTTTGCTTGCGTTCCATTACACGCAGCATGTTCACGCTTTGGGCGATCAGGTTGGCGACCATTTCCATGAAGCGGGCGCGCTCGCCCAAAAACGTCGAAGTACAAGGCTGCGCGGCTAAAATGCCGACCACTTCGCCTTGTTCGATGGCCAGCGGGGAGCCGATAAACGGTAAATCCGGGTTATAAACCCCTAAGCGACTCAGGAAACGCGGTTCGTCGGCGATGCGTTCCACGACGATGGTGCTGCCTTCGTCGAGGATAGCGCCTACCAGTCCCTCGCCCGGTTGGTAACGCACCGAGCGGTCTATGCCGTCGCCGTAGATCTCGCAAATGCTCATGCTGTCGTCATCGACATCGCGCAGCGTGATCATGCCGAAATGCAGGCCGTTACGCTTGTGCAAAATCTCCAGGATGCCTTTAAGCTTGGTGCGCAAGTCATGCGTGCTATTCAGCAATTGACTGACCAGAAATAGCGTATCCAGTTCGGATTCAACCAGCAATAAACGATCACTCATGGATGTTCACCATCGCTAGGTTTTTTTGACAGGGAAAGCTAATTTTAAAACTACAGCCGTTTTTGTATTGCGGGTCGATTTCTATCATGCCGTTATGCTGATTGACGATTTCCTTGCTCATGACCAGTCCCATGCCGGCCTGGACGCCGGCGGTGCTTTGATTGGTGGTAAAAAACGGTTCGAATACTTTGCTCCGTTGGTTGGCAGGTATGCCGGGGCCGGAATCGGCTATCGACACGCAAACCCAATCATGCTCGATAGCCGTGCTAATTTTGATGATGCGTTCCTGGCTGCCAGCACGATTCATTGCGTTGACCGCGTTGTCGATCAATTGCTTGAACAACATGCGTAACTTGTTTTCGGAGCCGAGGATATTGGGTAACACCGGGTTGGGCAGCCAATCCACCACAATGCCGTTTGCCAGAAATTTGGTGCTATACAGCAGCATCACTTCGTGCAGCAGCTGATTCAAATTCACCGGCACCACCGCGGACTCCGGTATTTCCGGCACACAGCGCTGCAAGGTGGCAAGCGTTTCTTCCCCCATTTTTTGCACTTGGCCCAATAGGTCGCGGATCGGACTATTGTTGGCGTCGTTGCGTTGCGTCATGATTTGAATCGCCGCGTGAATCTGGTTCAAGGGCTGGCGAATCTGGTGCATAGCACCCAACAAAGTTTCGCGGATGCTGCGGATGTGTTCTTCTTCCGCCAACATAGTGCGCAAAGTCTGTATCTGTAGCTTTTCCTGCTGCCGGCGCAAGGGGCTGATGTCGTTAATGGTCAACAGTAGATAGTCTTTGGATTGTCTGGCGAAGAAGCTGTCTGCGCAGACATCGTTTTCGATAAACCAGTTGCCGGAGCAGGAAAACCAACGCGTGCCTTTAAGCCCCGCGCTTTCAATCCTCACCTCGCGATTGGCGAAACCTTGTTGCCGGTCGATGTTGTCGCCCCACAAGTCGCCCATGTCATGTTCCAGGGCCTCCAGAAAGAACAGGGCGGGTTCCTTCTTATCGAGTTCGCTGATCAGCATCTTGTACATCTGATTGTCGAGCACGACCCGTTTGTCCGAATCGAGCACCACCATCGCCACCGGAGAAGCGTTCAGTACCGATTCGATCAATTGTTTTTGGTTATTAACTTGTTGTTCCGCGTAGTGTGCCTGGGTGACATCGCGGTGCATACCAATGTAATGACTGATGGCGCCGCGGTCGTCCAGCATCGGCGCGATGGTCAGATCAGCCAGATAGCGTTGCCCCATTTTTTGCCGATTGACCAATTGGCCGTGCCAAACCTGCTTACGGGAAATGGTGTGCCACAAATCATAATAAATCTGTCTGGGTGTGGACTTGTCGGACAGCGCTGATTCGTTTTGGCCCAAAATTTCAGCGGCGTTGTAGCCGGTTACATCGGTGAAGGCCTGGTTGATGTAAAGGATATTGGCTTTTTTATCGGTGATCGAAATGGCCACCGGCGCTTGCTCCACCGCCTTAACAAACAAAGAGAAAGGCAGTGTTTTAGAGGTTTTGCCGCTTCTTGGCGATTGCCCGCTAGGGCCGATGGCTGGCGATAGTATATCGGCCGTTTCAATCTCAATCTGGCCTTGCAGGTAGTCAGGGGTGGATTTGGTCATGGCAAATGGTTCTCGCGTGTTTTTTCTGGGCTTAAGTTGGAAAAATACATGCAATTAGAGAGCCAAATGCGTTTTCGCTCAGCTGCTGTTGGAAAATCCAGGCTATTTGTATGGTTTACGACAAATTTAACTGTACTTGTTCCGGCTCTGTGTTTTTTAGGACAGAGATGTTGGCGGCAAATCTTGCGGCTTTGCACTGAAATGGGGAGTTACGGCGTTTTTGCAGCATTGGCATAAATGATGCTGTCTTGTTGCAAAACACCGGGTCGAAAACGATGAGCGAATACTTACTTCTGATATTGGGTACAGCCTTGGTCAACAATGTCGTGTTGGTCAAGTTCTTGGGGTTATGCCCATTCATGGGCGTTTCCAACAAGCTGGACACCGCATTGGGCATGGGTTTGGCGACAACGTTTGTATTGACACTGGCGTCCGCGGCCAGCTGGGTGCTGGAGCATCGTTTATTGATACCGTTCGATATCGGTTTTCTGCGCGTGCTGGGTTTTATCTTGGTGATCGCCGCGGTAGTACAGTTTACCGAGATGGTGATACATAAAACCAGCCCGGTGATGTATCAGGTGTTGGGGATTTTTTTACCGCTGATTACGACTAATTGCGCGGTTTTGGGTGTGGCGCTGCTTAACATCCAAGAGAAATACAATTTCGTGCAAAGCCTGCTGTTCGGCTTTGGTTCGGCAATGGGTTTTACCCTGGTGATGGTGCTCTTCGCCGGTCTGCGTGAACGCTTAGCGCTCATGGCTGTACCGGCGCTTTTTTCCGGCACCCCCATCGCATTTATCACCGCCGGCATCCTGTCGCTGGCGTTCATGGGATTCGCGGGGCTTTACAGCAAATAAGAGGCACATCATGTACGTTTTATCTGCCATCGTTATTTTGACATCGCTGGGATTGTTGCTGGGCGTGGCTTTGGGGATTGCCGCCAAATATCTGAAGGTGGAGTCCGATCCGTTAATCGAGAAAGTTGAAGCCTTAATGCCCGGTTCGCAATGCGGCCAATGCGGCTTTCCCGGTTGCCGGCCGGCTGCCGAGGCCGTGGTATCCGGTGCCGCGCCGGTGACATTATGTCCGCCTGGCGGTACGTCGCTGGTGGAACAACTGGCCAAATTACTGGGTGTCGATGTCGATTTGAGCCAAACCCAAGACCAAGAAGCAATGGTGGCCAGAGTCAGTGAAGAAACCTGCACCGGTTGCACCCGCTGCTTCAAGGTTTGTCCTACAGACGCCATCGTCGGCGCACCCAAACAAATCCACGCGGTGGTGGCGGATGCCTGTATCGGTTGCAAGAAATGTGTGGAAGTCTGTCCTACCGAATGTCTGCAAATGCACCCTGTGGAAGTGACCTTGCGCAACTGGCGCTGGCCCAAACCGCTGGCCGCTTGAGACGGAGACACCTATGTTCGCCTTGTTCGAAAATCCCCGTTTGCGCGGCGGTATCCATGCCGAAGAGCACAAATCAGAAACCTCTCCGCTTAGCATTGTTACCGATTTTCCAATACCTAAGAAATTGTACATTCCGGTGCAACAGCATGTCGGCAAGCCTGCCGAGCCGGTGGTGAAGGTCGGCGAGAAAGTACTGAAGGGCCAATTGCTGGCCTATAGCCAAGGCACCATTTCGGCGCCTGTGCATGCACCAACATCGGGCGTTATTGCCGACGTCAAAGATTTTCCGGCACCGCATCCGTCAGCCTTGCCGATTCGCACCGTGGTGATTGAAAGCGACGGTAAGGAACAATGGGCCGAGTTAATCGTTCCGGCAGACCCGTTTCAACTCGAACCGGAAGAAATATGCCAACGAGTCGGCGCCGCCGGTGTGGTGGGTTTAGGCGGTGCGGTATTCCCGTCGGCGGTCAAACTCAGTTTAGGCCGCAAAAACAAGATTCATACCTTGCTGATTAATGCCGGCGAATGCGAGCCTTATCTGACTTGCGATGACCGTTTGATGCAAGAGCGCGCGGAGCAAATCGTTGCCGGCATCCGGTTAATGTTGCGCGGCATGGATGCCCCGAAGGCTATGGTGGGTATCGAAGATAATAAACTCGAAGCTTTCGCGGCCATGCAAACGGCCGCCCGGGATTTTCCCAATATCGTGGTGGCGCAAGTGCCGACCCGCTATCCGATGGGTTGGGATAGGCAAATGTTGCGTTATTTAACCGGCCAGGAAATTCCTGCCGACGGGCGAGCCACGGACATTGGGGTGGTGGTGCACAACGTCGCCACGGCGTTTGCCGTCTATCAAGCCATTTGCTTGGGACAACCCTTGATTAGCCGGGTGGTTACGGTCTCCGGCGCGGCCGTTGCCAAACCCAGAAATGTGGAAGTGCCCATCGGCACCTTGATGTCGGAAGTATTGGCGTTTTGCGGATTGGAAAAGTCGAAAATGGCCCGCTTAGTGATGGGCGGACCGATGATGGGCGACGCTTTGCCAATTGCCGAAGTACCGGTGGTGAAAGCCTGCAACGGCATCCTGGCCTTATCGCATGCCGACATCGACGAGCCGGCTATACAGCCTTGTATTCGCTGTTCCAGTTGCGTGACCGCTTGCCCGGTGGGTTTGTTGCCCTTGGAAATGGCCAGCCGTATCAAAGCCAACCAACTGGACTCAGCGGTTGATTTGGGCCTAAAGGACTGCATCAGTTGCGGCAGTTGTTCTTATGTCTGCCCGTCGAATATACCCTTGGTGCATTACTTTAAATTCGCTTCCGGCGAGTTAGTTAAACGCCAACAAGCCGAGCACAAGGCCGAACAAACCAAGCGTTTAGTCGAAGATAGAAATAATCGGATGGAACGGGCCAGATTGGAAGCCGAAGCGGAAGCTTTGCGTGCTCAGGAAGCCAGAGCTGCCCGTTTGGCTGCCGCACAACAGGCGCAAGCAGCGCCAGCAGAGGAAACCGTATGAGTAATAAACCGATTAGCGGGCCTCACGTGGCGGCCACCCGCCGCGTCGATCAAATCATGCGTTTGGTGATTATTGCCCTGGCACCGGCTACGGCCTGTGGCGTGTTGTTGTTCGGCTGGCCGGCTTTGTATTTGCTGGCGGTGACCGTGCTGTCCGCCATGGCTTTCGAAGGCTTGTGCCTGAAGATGAAAGGTGTGGCGGCAATGCCTTATTTGCGCGACGGTTCGGCGATCGTCACCGGCTTATTAGTGGCGATGACTTTGCCGCCTTGGGCGCCATGGTGGATAGGCGTAGTCGGTTCGGCGCTGGCGATTGTATTGGGCAAGCATGTTTACGGCGGTTTGGGGCAAAACCTGTTCAATCCGGCCATGCTGGCCAGGGTGGCTTTGTTGATTTCCTTTCCCATCGAGATGACTACCTGGGCCAACGTATCGCCGCTGTTCACCGGGCCCGGCGTGATCGATAGCTTAGCGATCACCTTTAGCGGTTTGGAAAACCCGGATGCGGTGACCGGCGCCACGACGTTGGGTTGGGTCAAGACTGAGTTTTCGCAAAACCGGCTGTTGCCCGGCAGTTTGATCGAATATTCGGGATTTTTAGCGTTTCTTGGTTGGGAGCGCGGCAGTTTGGGGGAAACCTCGTCTTTATTATTACTGGCCGGCGGCATTTGGCTGATGCGCCAAGGGGTCATCAAATGGCACATCCCTGTCTCGTTGCTGTTCAGTATCCTTCTGTTGTCGACGATTTTTCATGCTTGGGATAGTCAGCATTACCTTGGACCCTGGGTGCATTTGAATTCCGGCGCGGTGATGTTGGTAGCGTTCTTTATCGCCACCGATTATGTCACGTCGCCTAACACACCTTTAGGCCAAGTGATTTTCGGTGCGGGCTGTGGTTTATTGATTTTCGTGATCCGCTCTTGGGGCGGCTATCCGGAAGGCACCGGTTTTGCGATTTTATTGATGAACTCGGTTACGCCGCTGATCGATCATTACATTCGTCCCAGAATTTATGGCCGCTACCGAAACGGCAAGCCACTCGATATTTCCAATTCCTGAGACTGGTCATGAATTCCGAACCCGTTAAATTACCTCCTAAAGCCAACCGATATGTAGAGTACGCCTTGCGTATCTTGAGTAACTTTAGGCAAAAACTGGCCGTGTGGCTGGAGCCAGGAAATTTGGAACAACTGCGGCCGCTATTACAGTATCAGGCCGGCGTGTTGGGGGGATTTGCGTTGCTGGCGGCGATTTTATTGGGCGTTGCCGATCTGGCGACCCGTGGTGTGATCGAGTTGCGCTTGCAGGAAGATTTGCAAGCTAACCTGGAGCAAGTGGTTCCGGCTGAGCTGTACGATAACAACTTGCTGAAAGACAGTGTATTGCTGTCTTCCGCCGATGCTAATCTGGGCGCGGAGCAAACCGAAGTGTATCTGGCTAAAAAGGCCGGTTTGGTTAACGCAGTCTGTTTTAAATTCGTCGCACCTGATGGCTACGCCGGGCCGATCAGTTTGGTGATGGGTATTGACAGCAAAGGCGAAATCCTAGGCGTGCGGGTTATCGCTCATGTCGAAACACCGGGATTGGGCGATAAGATTGAAGTGACCAAGTCCAAGTGGGTGCTGTCTTTCAACGGCAAATCCTTGAATAACCTGACCGTCGAGCAGTGGGCGGTAAAAAAAGACGGCGGGGTGTTCGATCAGTTTAGTGGGGCGACGATTACGCCGCGCAAGGTCGTACAGGCCATCAAGCGGGGCTTGGAGTTTTACAAGGTGCATCAGGCGGAGTTGTTGCAGCCTAGTTGATAGTGTTTTTGGTGTCGCTATCGCGACGGTTAGTTTGCATGTCGGTTCGCGGACCGACAGCCGCGATACTTTTCTTTGCTCCGCCAAAGAAAAGTATCCAAAAGAAAGGCGGCCCGAATGCCGCTTTGCTCCTGCGCTCCGAAGCGTTTGGCGAGGGTTTTCGGAAGGGGCTTCCCAGCCCCTCCGAAAACGAGCGGCATCCATGCCGCCCCCCTAGCGGGCTAGTCTCGCCAAACGCTTCGGTGCTCGGCGCGGCATACGGGAAGAAAACCGTCGCGATCTTCTAAGGCATCAACACCTGCTCACGATTTTTGGAGATACCATCATGAATCTTTCGATTCTGTTTTCAGAACAATATAGAAAAATTGCCCGTGACGGCCTTTGGGACAATAACGTCGTGTTGACGCAAAACCTGGCACTGTGTCCATTGTTGGCTGTCACCGGTACCGCGACCAATGGCTTGGGCATGGGCCTAGCGACCATGGTGGTAATGGTGGCATCCAATGCCGCGGTATCGGTGAGCCGGCATCTGATTCCGTCTGAAATTCGCATCCCGATTTTCGTGCTGCTGATTGCTGCGTTGGTGACCTTGGTGGATATTTTTCTAAACGCCTGGATGCATGAGTTACATAAGGTACTGGGCCTGTTTATCCCGTTGATTGTCACCAACTGCGTCATTCTCGGTCGAGCCGAAGCGTTTGCTTCCAAGCAACCGGTGATGCCGTCGATGTGGGATGGTTTGATGATGGGGGTGGGCTTTACTGCGGCGATGGTGGTACTGGGGGCGATGCGGGAGATTAGTTCGGCCGGCACCTTGTTCGCCAATGCGTCTGTGTTGTTGGGGGAAAGTTTCCGGTTTTTGGAAACCACTTTGATTCCGGAATACAAAGGTTTTTTGTTGATGGCATTACCGCCGGGTGGCTTCATCATGCTGGGTTTCATGGTGGCATTGAAACGCTTGTTGGACCGGAAAGCGGCGGCCAAAATTACAGAACCGACCATTATTGATTCGGTTGTCTTGGAAGAAGGGGCGTAAACTATGAATGTGGGTGTATGTTATGCGCAGGCGGACAGGCAACTCTGGTTGCGGCTGGAAGTGCCGGAGGGCAGTACCATCGCCGAAGTGATTGAATTGTCCGGCGTGTTGACGCAATATCCCGAGATCGATCTGGAGAGCCAAAAGGTCGGGATTTTCGGTAAACTGGCCAAATTGGATGCATCGGTTAAGGAAGGGGACCGCGTGGAGATTTATCGTAAAATCACCGCCGATCCGGCGCAAGTTCAGCGCAGGCGGGTGGCGTAGCCCATGTACGTGTGTCTTTGCAAAGCCGTCACCGACAGTCAGCTCGATGCTGCCATAGACAGCGGCTTATGTTCGCGGAAACAGTTGGTGCAATGTTTCGGCGTCGGGGGCGATTGCGGTAAATGTAACAAGGACATTGCGCAAATTTTGGATAGAAAAAATGCATGTCGGCTATTGCAGGCTGCGAATGACGCCCAACTAATCATAAAAACCCAGGAGATTTGACATGCAAGGCGATAAAAAAGTAATCGAATTTTTAAATAAGGCACTGGAAAACGAATTAACTGCCATCAATCAATATTTTTTGCATGCCCGGATGTTCAAAAATTGGGGCTTTCAAAAGCTGAATGAAAAGGAATATCACGAATCGATCGACGAAATGAAACACGCCGATAAGTTGATCGAAAGGATTTTGTTTCTGGAAGGATTGCCCAATCTGCAAAGCCTCGGCCGTTTGATGATAGGCGAGAACCCCAAGGAAATGCTGGAATGCGACCTTAAATTGGAACATCTGGCCTTGCCTTTGTTGAAAGAGGCGATAGCTTATTGTGAAAGCATCAACGACTACGTCAGCAGGGAATTGTTCGAACACATTCTGGAAAGCGAAGAAGAGCATGTCGATTGGTTGGAAACCCAGATGGACCTGATCGAAAAAGTCGGCATTCAAAACTATCTGCAATCGCAGATGTAAATAGGCGCTCCAGTCAAAAAAAACTTTACGGGGCCGATTGCCGGCCCCGTTTGGTTAGTAAGCCCCGACGCTGCAGTATGCCAACGATTGTCATATCGTTGTTGCCCATCATCTTTTGCATCTTCCTGAAATTCTTAACCTCCCTTTTTTCATTGGATTGCGGTCTTTAGCGGTGGCTCGCATACCGGCACACCTGATCCTTGTGGGATGAATGAGACACCTATTCTCGCCATCGCGGTTTTGATGGCCCACCCAGTAGGCGCATCTGAGTCTATAGTTATGCTGCTTCGCTTGCCCTAGGGTTAAAACATAGGCGTAGTCATAACGACAGTTGACCAACTTTGATAGATGTTCCCTGGTGATGAATGAGTTATCCTTAGCGGTATTGCGCAACATCGATGCCAAGGGCTGAAGGGTTTAAATGGCCTTTAACGCGCTAACAACACCGAAAACATTGATAGGAATTTATGCCGCACAGTGCCTTTACGCTGGAATCGTTGCTGGAAACTCATGATCTGCCGCTGATCATAATCGGCGCCGATTTACGCATCGTGGCAGTGAATCGCGCTTGGGAACAGAGTTTTGGCGTCATGCGGCAGAATTTGGTCGGCCAACCGTGCTGCGTCGAAAACCGCAATTGCCGCCATCAGCGCTTATTTCAAACTCTGGAAGCCTACGCCGGTATTTTTGCCGACGCCAACGATGCCAGTTCCCAGCGTTCTTTTAGTGCGCGCGGTTTTCCGTTGCTGGATGCCGATGCCACATTGTATTTAGGCGAAACGCTAACCGTGTTGAAAAGATCCGCGGCAAAAGGCAACGAGGCACCGGCCATGATCGGTAAGTCGACGGCGTTTGGACAATATAAAACTCGGCTGCAACAGGCAGCGGATACGCAAGCACCGGTATTATTGCTGGGTGAGACCGGCACCGGTAAGGAATTGGCGGCGGAATTTGTGCATAGCCATTCCCGGCAGGCGGATGGCAATTTTGTGATTGTCGATTGTACGATTCTGGGCGAAGAGTTATTTGAAAGCGAATTGTTCGGGCATGAAAAGGGTGCGTTTACCGGCGCGACATCTGCAAAAAAAGGTTTATTCGAATTAGCTAACAATGGCACCCTGTTCTTCGACGAGATTGGCGATTTGCCGCTGTCGCAACAGCCCAAACTGCTGCGCGCCCTGGAAAGCGGCCAATTTCGGCGGGTAGGCGGCACGGCGATGCAAAAAGCCAATGTCAGAGTGGTATGTGCTACGCATAGAAATTTAGCGGACATGGTCAAAGCCGGCCGGTTTCGCGAAGATTTGTTCTACCGTTTATCGGTGTTTCCGGTCGAAGTGCCGCCACTGAGGCAGCGTAGACAGGACTTGCCCTTATTGATCGATCATTTTTTAGCGCAGTTAAACACCGAGGCCGATAGCGGCTATACAATGACGCAATCGGCCTTAATCAAGCTTATCCAATACGCTTGGCCCGGCAATATTCGCGAGCTGAGAAACTGTCTGCAATTGGCGGCCGGCTTGTGTCAGGATAAAAGCATTCAAGAAGCTGACATACATTTTATGCAGCGCCAAGCAGTAGGGGATCCGGCCGCCGCCAGTGAGGCAAGTGGCGATGCATATTCCCCGCCAATTAACAGCATGGCGCAATTCGAGGCGGAGTTTATCAATAGTTTGATCAGCAAGTATCAGGGGAATCGCAAGTTGATAGCGGCGGAAATGAATATCAGTGAACGAACGCTGTACCGTAAACTTAACCGACTCAATCTAAATTAAGTGGCGGGGCAATGATGGAATCCAACCTGATAAACTGGACGCTTGATAACGTTGGCAGCCGGCAACGCAACGGTTTGACCCCGCCGCGCGACATGCGCGAGACTATCGCCCAGATTAAAGCGCTGCCGCCTTTGCCCGGCAGCGCGCTGCGCATATTGAATCTGATCGCCGATCCCAGCGCGGATGCGCGCAAATTAGCCGACATCATCGAACTCGACCCGTTATTGACAGCGCAAATTACCCGTTGGGCCAGCTCTGCGCTCTACGGTTATCGCGGCCAGATCACGACCGTGCATGATGCGATTACTCGCGTGTTGGGGTTTGATTTTGTATTGGATTTGGCTTTGGGTTTGGCGGTGCTGGCACCGTTGAAATCGCCCAAGGAAGGGCAGATAGGTACGCGGATGTTCTGGACCCATGCCTTGGCCAGCACCCGCTTGATGGCGCAGTTGGCCGCCGTTATGCCGGCCGCTACGCGACCTGAGCCGCAAGCCTTGTTTTTATCAGGCTTGATGCACAATATCGGTTTCCCGTTACTGGGGCATCTTTTTCCTGACGAATTCAGTTATTTGAGTGGCTTGATCAATGCCAATCCCAGTCTGGCGATTTTCAATCTGGAAACTTTTGCCTTCGGGCTTAATCATGCCGAAATCGGCGCCTGGCTGATGAATGTGTGGTCGATGCCGCGCATGATTACCGATATTGTCTATCACCATCACAACCCCTTCTATCGCGGCGAAAACCACCAACTGAATCTGCTGACGTTTTACAGCGATTGCCTGTTGGGACGTTTAGGCATAGGCGATGCATCGAACCAGGTGTGTCCGGAGGAAGTGCCGGACTTGCTGGGCTTGGACGAGGCGGTTTGTCTGGAAATACTCGACAGCCAGAATGACGATTTAGCGAAAATTCTAGCGACTGCGGAACAACTTACCGATTAAATTCGCCGCCTGTCATCGCCAAGTGGGCGCCTAAAAATTTGCCGGCGCCCCACCAATCAACTCAGCAGTTAATCGCGCAATATTGCATTGCGGCGGTCGGATTGCTTCAAAATGCCTCCCAGTACCCACATTTGATACATGGATACGGTCCACATAAACGCAAAGGAAACGCCCAAGCCGGCCCCGGCGACAATCACCAACAAGGCGAAGTGGGGATTGAGTTTAGTCAGCCACCACGAGGCGATGTCTATCAGTAGAAACAAATAAGGCATCACGATGGCGGGGTATTTATATTTGCAAGGCACACCGGTACTAAAACTGAAAATGATGCCGACAAACATAAAAATAAAACTGATCCCAAACAAATGGATATGCGACAGGCGGGTCAGTGATTGAAAGGTAGCGCCTTCGTTTGATTCGGTCAGCTTTTTTAAGTTTTCAAACTTGGTGAAATCCGGCAACGAACCGGCATTGGCGCTATGACAGCCTATGCAAAATTGCTCGACGATGGGTTTGATGTCCTTGTTATAAACCGCTTCGTCACCGCCATCCCTGACCCATTGAATGATTTTGAAACGCTCCTGTTCCGGTGCGTTGTATTTCATCGATCCATTCAATTTGGATTCCAACACCGAACCGGAGCGGTCGCCATAGTAGCTGTAAACAATATCGTCCATCGACAAACCGAATTTGCCGTCGGCCATGCCGTGGGTAAACAAAATCTGGATTAAGGCCATCAAATAACCGGCGGCTATCGTCGTTAGATAACCGGTGAACAGCAATTTGATCGAGAGGCCGAAGCTGATCAGATTGGCGCCTTTGTACGCATATTTAACAGGTGTTTGGTTGCGATCAGACATAGATGTTTTCCGGGTTATTGAGCAGGGTATCGCTTAGCGCAAGGTTTAAAACGGGAGGCAAAAGCCTTGCCTCCCGTGCCAAGCATATTATTAGTTTTTGATATTTTGGTAGTAATAACCCAGTTCGCTGACTTCTTCATCAGTCAGGGTTTGCGCGATGATGCGCATCCGGCTGTAGATGTCGTTGTGACGAGAGCCTTCCTTAAACGCATGCAGTGTGGCCGAGATGTAATCGGCATTTTGGCCGGAGATGGCCGGAATATCGACGGCTTGCCCCTTGCCGTTGCCACCATGGCAGACTTCGCAAGGTGGAAACACCCGCTCACGGCTGCCGTTTTTAACCAAGGCTTCGGCTTTTTCATAGACCATTACCGTTTTCGATTGGAAGGCTGGCGGTTGCGAGCCGAACCATGCTGCCAAATCGGCGGCGTCCTGTTTACTCAGGGTTTTGGCCAAGCCCGACATCATCGCGTTATCCCGGCTACCGTCGGCATAATCCTGCAATTGCTTGTACAAATAGGTCGGCAATTGCCCGGCTAGCGACGGGAACGCCGCCGAGATACTGATGCCTTTTTCGCCGTGACAGGCGCTGCAAGCCTTGGCCAGTTCTTCGCCTTTTTGCGGATTGCCAGCTTTCACGAAATTTAACTGTTCGGCAGTCCAGGCGACTTGTGAGGAAGGCTGGGCAAAAGCCGCGCTGGGCAACAATAATGCTGCGCTTAGAATGAGTTTTTTCATGATCAGACCCCCCATCTGCCTGAACCAAAGGTTTCCATCAAGAAGAATTGCAGGATCGGATAGCCGAACGCGATCAGCATGAACACGCCGATCACGATATTCCATAAGGTGAAGTTGTTTAGATAGCCGGGCAGATTACTGACCGCGTGAATCGGCTCGGCGTATTCCACTTCACCCTGATAACTTTCGCTGCCGAGATGGGTTTTATACAGGTTGTAAACCAGCATGCCGGCCGAAACGACCAGGATCAAACCGCCGAAAATCATCGTGACCTCGTAGGGTTCCCAGGAAATCGTCAACAGATTGTTGTAATTGACGCTATCGATGCGGCGTGGCTGGCCTAGCAAGCCCAAGATGTGCCAAGGTGTGGTCATGATAATCATGCCGATGAACCAGCTCCAAAGCTGGGCAATGGCCATGGACGGGCAGAACAGCGGCTTGCCAGTCAAAATCGGCCAGAAGTAATAGGCAATGCCAAAGTACATGATGATAGTGGTGCCGCCGAAGATCAGATGGAAGTGTCCGGAAATCCAGGCGGTGTTGTGCACCATCGCGTTCATCGCGTAGCTGGCATTAACCAAGCCGCCGAAGCCGCCGAAGATCAGCATCAACAAGCCCAGAATGATGGCCAATACCATGGGATTATTCCAGGGCAGGGCAGCAATCCAGCCGAACAAGCCCTTGCCGCCGTTCAAACGACCGGCGATTTCCAGTGAGGCAATCACGGTAAAACCGGTGATGAAGGTTGGCAGCGTGACGACAAAGGTACCGACCGCGTGCAGGATTTTCCAGCCGTGGCCTTGTTCCGGGTCCATGTATAAATGATGAAAACCGATCGGCAAGCTGAATACCACCAATAAGATGAATGCGGCCCGGGCCATCTCATCGCTAAACAAAAAGCCGCCGGCTTGCTTGGGTACCAAGGTATAAAACGCCGTGTAGGTGGGAATCAGCCAGAAATAAACGATAGGATGCAGGGTCCAGGCGAACAGCGTGCGCGCCAAGCCGGCATCGATGGTATCGATCCAGCCCAAAGCCCAGGGTATCAGTTGGAACAACACTTCGGCGGCTACGCCGGCGCTGGTCCACAGCCATAAAATGGCGTTCGCGGTGGTGGCGAACATCGCCAATGGTACGGGTTGCTCCGGATTGATCTTTTTCCATTGCATGTACATGACAATCATCGACACGCACCAAAACCAGGAGCCGACGACCAATAAGGTTGCTCCGATGTAAAACAGCGGATGCGCCATCAATGGCGGATAAAAGGTAAACAGCACCGAAGCTTGGCCTAGCAGCAACGGTAATGCCGCCAAGACTACGCCAGTCAGGGCCACGCCGAAGCCGGTCCAGGCAAAAGTCTTATTCCAGACCGGTAGTTTCAGGGTGGTGTTGGCCACATAATAGCCAAAGCCCATGATGAAAAAGGTGGTGAGTACAAAGCCCATTAACACCCCGTGGGTACTGACCGAGGCGTAATACACTTCCCGCGATTCCAAAAAGCCGAAGAAGCCGCTACGCTCGATGACCTGATACAGGCCCATCACCGCCGCCAGCCCGAACGAGCCAAACGCCACCCAGAAATGGGTCAGCGCCAATTTTTTTTCCGCTGCGTTATCCATGATTTGCTCCCCCTTGTTTATTGAGCGCTTCCCATTGCGCCTTGCTCACCACTTTGATGTTGCTCCACATATGCGCGTGGCCCATGCCGCAATATTCGTTGCACAGCACGGGATACTCGCCGGCGTGATGAAAGGCGGTGCTTACCTGCGCAACGTAGCCGGGCACGATCATCGTGCTCATATTGGTCATCGGCATATGCACGCCGTGGATTACGTCCAGACTCACCCAGCGAAAAGTGATTTCGGTTTCGGCGGGCAGGGTGAGTTCTTTCGGATAAAAGCCGTAACGCCCGGCCACCATGCGTACGGTGACGCTACCGTTAGCATTATGTTGTACACCCAGCTTGTCTTCGGCGAACTCGGCTGAGAGATGCAGTTTGGCGGAGTCTATGGTTTCGACGTTACTCGGCGCGTGAATGCCGTGAAAAAACGCCGACCCTAAAATGACGGTCACAAACAGGCCGGCTATCCCCAACGAGATACCGGCCCAGTTTTTTTCCAGTTTATCGATATGCATGTCTCCCCCTTAACCGATATGGCCGCGAGGCAAAAAGATGCCGTAGTACATCAACAGCCAGGCTACGACCATGCCGCCGCCGACTATCAACATCAGCGCCCAAGTGCCCACCGGCGAGCTTTGCAAAATTTTTTGACGTTCTTCTTCTGAGAGATTGTTCATATCCTTCCTTCTTGTATGCGTTTTGATAGGAATTAGGTTGGCAACCAACGGCATGAACAGCAGGGGCTTTGTCATTCTTACTGATGACTTTACCATCTGATTGCTAGGGTAATCATACCTTTAGCGCCGGGCTAACCGAAAGCAATAAATCAGCGGTACTAATTGTTAGAGGAGGGTGGGCTGAAAGCGCGCCGAGAACGGCCTCGGTATTTACCGGAGCGGGGAAGACATGGAGGACGGGAAATTTAGAAATCCTGTGCGGTTGGAAATCTCTGATGTGAGCCAAAAAGCCAAAAAACTGGTAATGGCGAAGTCGTCGTGTCACTATTTGGTGCAAATCGTTAGTTTGCCCCAAAAAAGTTAACGGGATCCGCTGGCATGAAACACCGAAAAACTGCTTGCAAGCGTCCGTGTCGAATCACTAACCCGTGGTAGCCACAATGAATCAACCGATCAACGAATTTCAAGAAACGCCGCCCCGCCATGTGAAATTTCGATTACTTGGGTTTTCTAATGCGGCGTTGTTGCTGGCAGCTTGTAACTTTGTTATCTGGTTATTTATTTTATTTCCGATCTATGCCGCTACGGATGGCGTCTCTAACAGCGATGGCTTACGCTTCTTAGTGGTGGCTTTTATCGTGATGGATCTGGTTGGCTTAGCGTTGGCTGCCGTGGCGATGTTTAAGTCGAAACTCCGCAAAACCATGGCTAACTACGGATTTGTAATGAATGTCGCGATGATCGGTTTGAATCTATCGGTATTTCCGTTTTAAAGCTTTGTTGCTTCCGTTAAATATGTTTGTTGATTGAAATCAGTCAATCCTTTGCAGCTATGCCACAATAGGCAGTTGGAATCCTGAGGTTTTGTAAGCGGGGCTTTAAATGAGCAACTGTATGCGCTTAGGTCGACGAATAGAAATCAAACGGTGGGCATGGGGTGTCTACTGCAGATTTTTCCTTAGCCAGGCTTTTCGTGAATGAACTCCGGTGTACAAAGGATTTCCAGCGTGGTACGTACTCAAAAAATTATTATTAGCGACGGTTTGCTCAGGAGCAAATATGCGAACAGTTAGATCAAAATTAAAAAAAAATCTGGTCATTTTTCTGGTGATGGCTGCTTTTTCTGCTTTTAATCCAGTACTTGCCGAAACGGCGGGGACTGACGACAAGGATGCTCATCACGAACACAAGAGTATGGATTGGCCGGGGATTTATAATGGCCTAACCCCCTGTGCCGACTGCATCGGCGTGAAAACCACGCTGGCTTTGAACAAAAACGGCAGTTATCTGCTGATGACCCAATTTTTGGGGAAATCGGAAAGGGAGTTTACTGAAAAGGGTAAGTTTGCCCCTGGCGAAAAAGCCAACACTCTGGTTTTGACGCCAAAGAATGGCGCAACTTCCCAGCAATATCTGGTTGAAAAAGATGCGTTGATTCAGTTGGATGGTAACGGCAACCGGTTCACCGGCAAACTTGCTGATCGCTACATTTTGCGTCGAACCAGCGTCACCGATAAGCAGCCTGAACATTCCGGGCATTGATTTAAACGTTAGGCCGGGTGGCCGCGCGCGCTGGCGGCCATCCGGAAATTAGATCTGCTATATCGATTTCTGTTGGTTTTTACGCCGAAAATAGACAATGGCTAAAAGTACCGTCAAGGCCAACGCGCCAAGCATGAAACGCGGTTCCACGACCTTCACCGAATGATTTTCGTCTTTGAATTTGAACTTGGCGAGTACGCCCAAGGCGGGGTCGGTAATGTCAATGGCAATCGATTTGGCGGCAAGATTTAAAAATTGCACTTCGCTGCCATCGAACGGTTTGTTGTTGCGGGTATCGTTGCTGACCATGCCAGGATAAAGCGGTGTTTCAGCAAGGTGAGAGACACTCAACTGTTTGGCGATTTCTTGCTCGAGTTCGCGAGTGGTTTTACCGTCGGTTTTGATATGAATCGGTTTTTGGTCGTCTATCTTAATCTCGATTTCGCCTTGTGAGGCGGTGAGGGCTTTTTTCGAGGAAAAGCCGTCCAGATATTCGACATCCGCGCTGAACACCAAATCAAAAGCCACTTGCACGCCGTCGGCGTTGAAATTTTTATCGGCAAGATCGAAACGCAAGCCTTGGTTGCTGTAATCTCTAACCGTTACCGTGGTCAACGAATAGCCGGTTTTGTTGGCGATGATTAATTCTGCTTGTTCCGGCGGTTGGGTAATAGTGATGCCGCGCCAATTCGGATCGAGCTGAATCATGCCGTCTTTCATTGATGTAAGTAGTTTTTTGGTGACGGCGTGAGCCTGTGTCGGATCATCAAACTTGTGTGCATTCAGAAAGCTCAAGCCGGTAGAACGATATAGCTCCCCATCGTCGATACGCCATTCCGCCGTGTATGAAAACAGCGAATCGCTGGTTCTTCGAGGCATGCTGGTATGAATGCGCAATTTATCCTGATCTGCCGGCGTAGTGATTGCAAAGGCTGATGGGACAAAAATACCCGACGAACAGCATGTCAGAATGATGGCAAGAGTGGATCGTTTCATCGTGGTTCCAAGCAAAAAAAAATTTACGTTAGCATAATGCGGCGTAAATGACACAACCTTTGATCGGACGGATATTAACGCCACTAATTGTAGTGTTTGCCAGTGCTGATATTTTGCGGAAAACTAGGCTGAGCTTGCTTGTGTTTGACCAGAAAAGGCGGTGGTTTATTTGCGCGGATATCTGTTTATTCGGGAACAAAAAAATTCACCGCTTGAAATAAATGTTCAAGTAAAAACTAGGGATATTAAGGCAGGCAAACACTACGCAGCAAACGCTCGAGTATCTGTTCTGTATTACAATCCCAGTGCTGGGCGCTGCGTCAGGTTTTAATTCAATAAGTTGCAGGTAAGGTATCGGTAAAATCCGAAGAGGATAGAAGTGGACGAATCGATAGGGAGTAGAAATAGTGGGAACTAGAATTTTCCACTAAGTTTTTCAAAAAATAAATATAAATTAATAAGGAAATACTGTTATGACATTAGATTCTCATGCTGCTAAATTAAAAGAAATGGCGGAGAAAATTATAGATTTCACGCCGCAAGAAATCAGTAGTATTACGCCGGAAGAAATCCAGCGTCTATTTTATGATTTACAAGTTTACCAAATTGAATTGCAAATGCAGAATGAAGAACTGCAAAAAGCGCAATTTGAGTTATCCCGCCTAAATAATAAGTTAAATTTTACTTACCATTGCGTTCCGGTCGGTATTATCACTCTGGATTATCAAGGTTTTATAGAGCAAGCAAATCATACGTTTGCAGATATGTTGGGTTATAAAGCCAGTAAATTGCAGAAAACCCATTTTTCCAAGCTAATCTTCGAAGAAGATAAAAATATATTTATTCACCGTTTTGATGCTTTTTTCAAAGCGCCAGCCCATAAAAGTTTGCAGTTGCGTTTGCAAGGCGATAAGAACTTGGCTTTTCCTGCTTTGATTAAAGGTAATGCGGATGACGGTAGCGATACAGCAGGCGAATCGTTTGATTTGAAAGCGCGTAAATTAGTCGTGACTATCACAAATATTAGCGACGTGATCGCCGACGCAAATAAGGCTTGATTTTTTTATCGCCGCGTGAACGGTAATGTTGTCCAGAGGCTTTATTAATTTAAACGATTGATATTAAATAACATGGTTTTATGGATAATGAAAACACTGTAAAAGTGCCGCCGCAGTATATTGTCGGGATAGGTGCTTCGGCCGGAGGCTTGGAAGCTATTGAGGCATTTTTCAAGAATATGCCTGCGAATAGCGGTTTGTCGTTTGTGGTGATTCAGCATTTGTCACCACAGTATAAAAGTTTGATGGCTGAACTATTGTCCAAACATACCGCCATGCCGGTAAAGCGCATTGAGGACGGTATGAAAATCGAGCGCAACACCGTCTACTTGATTCCGCCCCGGAAAAACGTCACGGTGTTTCACAACCAGCTATTGCTGGCCGAGCAAGATCCCAGCAAAGGGATTAATCTGCCGATTGATATATTTTTGCGCTCCTTGAGCGAGGACGCCAGAGAGCTGGCGGTAGGTATCATTTTGTCCGGCACCGGCAGTGATGGCACACGCGGTATTCGTGCCATCAAAGAATTCGGCGGCATGGTGATGGTGCAAGACGAAAATTCCGCCAAATTCGACGGCATGCCCAAGAATGCTTTTGCTACGGGTTTGGCGGATTTTAGTTTGCCGCCGGAGAAGATGCCCGGTCAGTTGTTGGCGTTTGTTAAGCATCCCTATGCCACCTTACAGGAAAAAAATATCGTCTCGTCTGACGACAGTGACATCACGCGGATTTTTTCAATCCTTAGAGAAAAGTGCAAAATCGATTTTACCTTTTATAAACCCAATACGGTAGTTAGACGCATTGAACGGCGTATATCGATCAATCACTTAAAAGATATATCCGAGTATTTAAACTTGTTGCAAACAAATCCTCATGAAGTTTTAGTGTTATTTCAGGAGTTGTTGATAGGGGTTACCAGTTTTTTTCGCGACGAGCACGTATTTGACGATATTCGTGAGCATTGGTTAAAAAAAGTTGTCAAGTTATTGCAAGAAGATGAGTTGCGAGTTTGGGTGACCGCATGTTCCACCGGGGAGGAAGCTTATTCCTTGGCGATGTTGTTATCGGAATATCGGGAGTATTCAGGACATTATTTTCGCGTGAAGATTTTTGCGACCGATGTCGATCTAACAGCCATTGAGAAAGCCAGTAACGGTAAATATCCGGAAAGTATTATTGCAGATATTCCGCCCAAGCTCCTGTCGAAATACTTTATTCGCCGGGAAGATTATTTTCAGGTCAGTCAAAAAATTCGGGAAATGGTGGTGTTTGCCCAGCATAACCTGATTAAAGATCCACCGTTTACCAATATTCATATTCTCAGCTGTCGAAACGTGTTGATTTACTTGCAACCTGTTTTACAGAAAAAAATATTGGAGTTATTCAACTTTTCTCTGGTAAAGGAAGGCTTGTTGGTGCTGGGTACCAGTGAAACGATAGGCGATATGGGTGAGTATTTCGATGTGGCAAGTGCCAAATCAAAACTATATCGCTCCAAAGGCAAATATAAATCCTTGGGTTTTACTGCGTCCCCCAGTGCTTTAATGACTTACGCGCCGTATCCGAGTTCGGTGCGCTCCTCGAATGCGCTTAGTGGTCAGGAAGAAAGAGTATTGGACCGGTTCATCAGGGCAATATCGAATGATGTCTTGCCGTTTACGATGATAATTAATGAAAATATGGAAATATCCCATATTTTCGGCGATTCTAAAGATTATTTGAGTTATCCCAGCGGCAAACTGGTGAGTAATGTCAGTAAAATTGTTAAAAAAGATTTATCCATACCCATTTCCACAGGTATCCAAAAAGCCTTAAAAGCGAATAACGAAATTGTGTTGTCCAATATTCGGGTCAGAGAGCAGGACAGTTTGCGGACGTTTAGACTGCAATTTAAACCCCTGCCGGGCAAGAAGGGCCAAGAAATCTTAGTGGCGGCGATGATCACGGAGACGGTGGATCCTTCTTGTTTTAGCGAGACGGAAACCTTGGTCTACGATGTCAATTTAGATGCTAAACAACGCATCATCGATCTGGAGCAAGAATTACAGTTTACCCGCGAAAACCTGCAAGCTACGGTGGAAGAGTTAGAAACCTCTAACGAGGAATTGCAAGCCACCAACGAAGAATTATTGGCAAGTAATGAGGAATTGCAGAGTACGAATGAGGAATTGCAATCGGTCAACGAAGAGCTTTATACCGTCAATGCCGAACACCAGGGCAAGATAGTCGAGTTGACCTTGCTGAATAACGATTTGGATAACTTATTCAATAGTACCAATATCGCTACTCTGTTTTTAGACGAGAATCTGGATATTAGGCGATTTACTCCGAAACTACAGTCGATATTCCATATTTTGGAAACCGATCTCGGGCGGCCGTTTTATCACTTGACGCATACGATCAAAGACCTGGATGTCATCGCTGTCGTTAAAGGTGTCAACGATCAACACAACTGTTTCGATCAGGAAATTCAACTTGAAAACGGCACCTGGTATCTATTGCGGGTAATTCCCTACGTGGTTTCTGCGAAAGTCAATGCCGGCGTTATTTTGACTTTTGTAGACATCAATCAGCTGAAAAGCGCGCAATTGGAGTTGCATAAGCGTGAAGAGCAAGAAACACTGAGATTGGCCAAGTTTGTGCAGTTTTCCAACGATGCGATTACCTTGCTCGAACCGGACGGTACCATCGTGACGTGGAATCATGCCGCCGAGAAACTGTATGGCTGGTCGGCGCATGAAGCGCTGGGGATGAATTTTTACAATCTGATTCCGGACGACGAAAAGCATTTTGCCAAGCAAGGTTTAAGCAACCTGAAAGTGGGTAACACCTTGCCGTCGTTTCAGGCCAAGCGGCTGAGCAAATCCGGTAAGGTGGTGCACGTTTCGGCGTCGGCTTGTATGTTCCAGGCCGAGAACTCGGCTAGGGAGTTAATCGCGTTAACCGAGCGCGATTACGTTCACCAGCATCAAGTCGAAAAACAGGAGTGTTTAAATTGTTTGCAAAAGCTGGCCACGATAGTGATGGATACCGACGAAGCAATTATTCTGTTTGAAGTGTCAGGGAAGATTACCGCTTGGAATAAAGGTGCCGAAATCTTATACGGCTGGGATAGCTTGGACGCCGCCAGTATGACGTTTGCCGAGATCGTCTCTGACGATGAAAGGGGCATTACCCAACAACTGATTCAGGAATTGATCCTTGCTGGCGGCGTGAAAAGTATTAAGACCAAACGTATCACCAAGGATCAGAAAATTATCCCGGTGCGTATGCATGCAACGGTTTTGGGTAATCGCTCGGGAGAAGCGCTCTTAATCGTCAGCAGTGAAAAAGCGGTGCACTGAGCGGCTAATATCAACTCGCTATTGAGGCAAGATTTCGGCTAACGATTGCTCCACCGCCGACAATTCCGCCGGCGTATTGATGTTGACGAAGATGTGCGGCTTATCGCTGAAATCTACGTTGACCAGCGAATGCCGGTGAAACCAGGTTTGCAACTTACGCTCACCGCTGCGCAAGTAATTCTGTAAATCAGTTTGCAAGCTGGTTTTCAGTGCGGCGAAAACCGGATGCAGGCGTTCGCCGTCAAACGCCACGGCGATGTCCGCATCCTGGCTAATTAATGCGTCGAGCAAGCGTTGCAAATGCATGCTTGCAACCAGCGGCGAATCGCACGGCGCTACCAGTAATATCGCATGTTGCGCGGCCTGCATCGCCGCCAGAATGCCGGCCAGCGGGCCGTCAAAGCTTGGTTCGGCATCGCTGATAACCGGGTAAGCGAATTGCCGGTACTGATCTTGATTACGATTGGCGCTGATCAACAAATCGTCGACCAGTGGCATCATGGCTGCCATTGCGTAACTAACCAAGGGCCGGTTATTGCACAACATCAAGCCCTTGTCTTGCTCCTGCATGCGTCTGGCCATACCGCCGGCCAGCACCACGCCGCTAACTTTGTTTTGCCCGCTCATGATGGTAAGCTTTCCCGATGTTTAAAACAGCCGTCATTTTCGCAAGCCTGCCGTTGATTGCAAGTTGTGCCGCGCAGTCTCAGCATACCGAAGAAGTGACGTATTATCAGGTGGAAACCAGCAAACCCTACGACGAAGTATTGGCGGAATTGGAAGTAGCGATTGCCGAACACAACTTTCGCATCACCGGCCATAGTCGGGTGGGGAAGGTAATCCGCGACAGAGGAGCCACGAATTTTCCGGAATACGATACCGTACAGTTTTGCAACTTGACGCTGGCAAAGGTCGTGCTGGAAATCACCCCGCACGCAATTGGCTATATGCCCTGTAATGTGGTGACCTATCAATTCGCAGGTAAAACCATCGTCAGAACGCATCTGCTACCTGAAGATACCGACAACCCGGCCTTGAATAAATTCGCCAAGGAAATGAACCCGCAGTTGCAACAGATTGTCGACTTCGCCGCCGAACAATAACTATCCCTACAACGATAAAAACCGAGCATCATGAAAAAATCATTCTTCGCTACTCTCGCTGTTGTAACGCTGCTAAGCGGCTGTGCCACTACCCAGGAAAACTCAAAGCCGGAGGCCGCCGCAGCCGAGCCTGCGGCATTGGTCAATGACTATCCCACCCGGGACCGCGTCGAATATGTGCTGGAGTGCGTCGCCAAGCACGGCGGCCTGACCTATATCAGTCAATACGCCTGCGGTTGCAAAATCGATAAAATCGCCGAAAAACTCAGTTTCGAAGAATACGAGTCAGCCAAAACCTTTACTCAGATGCAAAAAACCCCAGGCGAAGCCGGTGCGGCCTTTCGCGATCCTAAACAATCCAAGGATTTGCGCACCAAGCTGAAGGATGCTGACGCCGAAGCGGAAAAAGCCTGTTTCGTTAAATAATTCCTGTTGACCATGATGGCCCCGGCCGGGTTGTCATCATGGTTCATGTCTTTTCCGTCAAACCATCGCTATACGAGCAGTTTGGCGTTTGCCGTCGGACTCACTTAATCTTACCGTTATGCCCAACGCCGAGTTTTTTCTTTCTTACCCCAAATTCAAACTGGCGATACTGGCCTTGTTGACGCTGAATATCGGTATTTACGCAGCGGTCGATACGCTGACCACTGCGGTTGATGCGCTGGTTTGGGTGATCTTATTGGTGATGTTCGAACTGGAAACTGTCAAGGCCGCGCCGTTTAATGAGACGACCTTGCATGCGGTGAGGAACGTTTTGATTGTGGTGATTGCCTTGGTATTCGGCAGCTACGTCCGCGATAACGAATGGTTGGATGTGCTCAACTCTCTGCTCTGGTTTGGGTTGATTGTGCTGCTCGAGTTGGAAGTGCGCTGGCCGACTTTGGTTGCTCGACACCGGCAGCTGTTTTGGTTGATCACTCTCGCTGTATTTGCGGGTTTAGTCGGTATGGTCGTGGCTTGGCTGATGCAGTCAGAGTGGCTGGATGCTTACGATGCGCTGCTGTGGATCACTGCATTCGGCGTGATTGAAGTCGATATTTTTCATTTTCTGAAGTTGACGCGCGATTAATCCCAACGCCATTTTCAGCGGTTTCCCAAGCATGAGAAAGATTGTTTGGTTGCTTATTTTGGTGGCGCCGTTGCTGCTGAAAGGCTGGTATGTCGATAATTTCATTTATCACTATACCGGTACCCGTTTGCTGGGATTTACTCAGGTTTTATTTAACGATGCCGTGATTTATGGCGGTATTTTAATATTACTGTATTTATCGCTGCTGCCGACTATGATGCGTTGGCTGGCGGCATTATTACGCTTGGCGGCTGTGCTGTTGTTTGCGGTTTATATTATCGATTACGCCATTATCGTTAATTTCAATACCCATTTGGCTTTAGGTGATGCGGTAAAATACGCCGATTATTCAAGTAAATATATTCAGCAAATTTATGGGTTAAGCGATTTTGGTGTGCTTGCGCTTAGCGTATTAATCTTGGCTGTACCTTTATATTTTTCGTGGGTAAGGTTTAAATCCGTAAATCCTTATGTCAAAAAGTGGCCCATCTGCTTAATTCTTGGCTTACCGTTGGCCGCGGCGTTTGCCGATAATGAAAAATACGCCCATGCCTGGATTTATAAAAATGTCATTGATTATAACTTAACCATATTATCCGAGGCTGCGCCGTATAGCGCCGCCTATGTCGATAACTTTAGTTTTCAAGAGCATATAGACTGCCAAACTCAACCGGTAGACACTAAGAATACTATTATTTTGATGGTGGAGTCCCTTTCCGCTTATCAAAGCCGATATTTCTCCGGCATCCACGATTGGACGCCCAATCTGGATGAAATTGCTCGCCAACATCAAGCGTTCAAGAATTTTTACGCCAACGGTTTTATCACCGAAGACGGCGAAGTCGCGCTGCTGACGGGCTTGCAGCCGCTCTATCCGCCCTCCAGTTATACCGACGATGGCGGTACGTCGTTTTATAGTTTTTATAATATAAAAGATTCCCTACCCAATATTCTTAAAAAGCACGGTTATAAAACCGAATTTTTAACGACTGCAGATTTGGAGTTTGGTAATACCGGAGTCTGGGCAAAAAGTGTGGGGTTTGATTATGTCGAAGGCCACGACCAGCCGGAGTATGATAAATGGGAACGGTTTCATTTTGAGGCCGCGCCGGATGAGGCCTTATATTTAAGAGCTTTGGACAGGATCGATAAAAATAAGAGAAATAATTTTTTGCTGTTTATCAAAACGGTTAGCAGTCATCATCCTTATATTAATCCGGAGACTAAGGAAAAATCCGAATCTGCGGCCATTACCTATACCGATAAGCAAATAGGCCGGTTTTATCAAGAACTAAAAAATAAGGGCTTTTTCAAGAATGGTCTCTTGATTATTGTCGGCGACCATCATTCGATGACACCCTTAAAAAAAGCCGAAGTCGAGTTATATGGCCAGTATAAAGCTTCGGCCAAAGTGCCTTTAGTGATTGTCGATAGCGACCGGCCGGTGGGCGTGGAAAATAATCAATATCAACAAATTGATGTGTTTAATACTTTGCAGGGCTTGGCGGCAGGCAAGCAATGTTATTCGGATTGGAACGGAATATTGTTCGGCGCCGCGAAAGCCTCACCCAAATACATCATTCATAGGCGCGGCGATAATCGGGATATGGTTAGTGTATTTGCCGAAAACGAAGACTATCTGGTGAAACTGGATGGCGATAATACTCGCGTAAATAGCAAGCTACCGGCTGATCAGACTGTCCGGCAGCTGTTGGTCGAAAAGGTTAACGCGCTGCGGATAGCGCGGGCGAAGTGGGCGTTGACACAATCCGCCGAAAAGTCAGATTGATACGCGCTTGTTTTAGTTGGCGAGTTTTGGGTAGTTCGTGGCGCCAATGGTGTTGCAACTCGCCGGCCATGATCAGCAAATCGCCGTGCCTTAGCTCGATATCCAGCACCGTGCAGCTGCGGGCGTGTCGAAAGCGCAGCAAGCGCGTCTCGCCGAAACTGAGCGACGCGATCAGCGGATTCGCTCCCAACTCTTTTTCATTATCGGCATGGCAGCCCATCGAGTCCCGGCCGTCGCGATACAGATTCGCCAAAACGCTATTGAAAGGCTGCTGGCAAACGGTTTCGACGTCGCTTCGTATGGATTGTAGCTCGCTGGTCCAGGGCAAGGGTTGGTGATCAACCCCGGAATAGCGGTAGTCGGCACCTGGGTCGCCGTACCAGGCCATCAAGCGCGGCACAGGCACCCAACGCCCGAAAATATGGATTTGCTCGGTTTGCCAGGCCAGGTTTTGCAATAAGCTGTGCAAATAACTGTCTGCAATGCCGGTTGGGTAGAAAGCTGGCAGAAGATATAACTTGCCATCGCGGGGAGCCAGATTTTGGTAGTTGATGTTTAAGCTCGATGTCATCGCAGTACGCGCCTCAGCTGGCTCGGGGATTTTAGCCGCCGAACCAGACAATCCGGTAAATGAGTCGGATTTAATGCACCAACAATATAATCAGCTGCGCGGCAATGATCCGCAGAATCATGACCAACGGGTATACGGTCGCATAGGCCATCGACACAGCCGCCGCCGGGCTGAGGTTATTGGCGAACGCCAACGCGGGTGGATCGGTCATGCTGCCGGCCAGCAAGCCGCAAAGCGTTAGAAAGTTGAGTTTATAAACTATCCGGCCCACGGCCGCGACGATCAGCAGAGGCAGCAAAGTGATCATCGCCGCGCAGGCCATCCAGTAAAAACCATCGCCTTTGACCAGTGTCTCGACGAATTGATCGCCGGAGTGCAAACCGACGCAGGCCAGGAACAACACAATGCCGATGTCTTTTAAAATGATGTTGGAGCTTTTCGGTAAATGCCAGGTCATCGTGCCCCAGTTACCCACCCGGCTGAGCATAATGGCCACCAGCAAAGGCCCGCCGGCCATGCCCAGTTTGACCGCGGAGGGAATGCCGGGTAAATACATGGGCACACTGCCCAGCAACACTCCCAGCGAGATGCCGATAAAAATCGGCATGATCTGCGGATGATTGAGTTCTTCCAGCGAGTTACCCAGGGCTTTTTCGATACTGTTTAACGCTTCCTGATGACCCACCACATTCAGCTCGTCACCGAAGTGGACATGCACATTGCTGGTGGGCGAGAACTCGACATCAGGCCGATGAATTCGGGAAATAGTGACGCCGTAAAGCATGCACAGATTGCCGACGGTTTGATTGATCGCGGATTTGTTGGTGACTACCAATCGTCTGCTTTGCAAATTGGTGGCAATTTGTTTTAGATCGATATCCGACTCCGGACCGATCAGAATTTTCAGTTGTTCCAAAGGTTCACGTTCGCCGACCAGGCGGATGGTGTCGCCAATTGCCAGGCGGCTTTCCTGGCCGGCGACATCGACTGCACCGTTATGCAGAATCCGGGTCATCACCACGTTCATACCTTCGAAAAACGGAATTTGGCTCAGCGTCAAACCGTTCAGATTTGGGTTTTCCACCCGCAAATCCTTCCAGATCGGTACATGGGTGTCTTGCTGTTGTTGGTCGGCAAAGCTTTTGGCTTCGTCGGCTATATCCACTTTAAACAAGCGTTTGTTTAGTAGCATGGCCAGAATGATGCCGGCGATACCGAATGGGTAGGCCACCGCATAGCCCAAGCCCGGCATTTTCAAGGTTTCGCTGTCGATGCCGGCAATCCCGCCCAGTACTTGCTGGGCGGCGGCCAGCGATGGGGTATTGGTGGTGGCGCCGGAAAACAGGCCTACCGCTACCGGCATCGGAATCTCGCCGACAATGCTGATTAATACCGTAATTAATGCGCCCAATAGCACAATCGCGGCGGCCATGCCGTTCAGCCGCAAGCCGTAACGAAAAAACGAGCTGACAAAGCTGGGGCCGACTTGCAAACCAATCGCGTAAACGAAGAGTACCAAGCCGAATTCTCGCAAGAAATGCATCACTTCCGGATTGATACTCAGTTGGAAATGCCCGAATAGCAGTCCGGAAAACAGCACGCCGGCGATGCCCAGTTGAATACCGGCCAGCGCTACTCTGCCCAACACCAGGCCGCTTGCCACTACCAAGCTAATAATTAGTAGTGTGTGCGGCACGGAATCTTGATTAAAAAGCGATAGCAACCACGACATGGCCTATTCCTTTGGTTCGAGTGGGTTGAAGGGATTTAGGTTTGCTTAGTCAATGTCGCCTGACTATGATGCAGAAGCCTGATAGCGCATTATGTGGTCAGGATTGTACAACAAGCCAACCAAGGGTGATTCCGATGAATAATAAATATCATAAATTGAGATATATCGTCATGCTGGGGCTGTTTGCCGCCGGCGTCAATGCTGCGGATATCGAAGCAGGCAAGGCGAAAGCGGCTGCGTGCCAAGGTTGCCACGGTGCGGCCGGCGTCAGTAGCAGCCCGTTGTGGCCCAGTCTGGCGGGGCAGAGCGCGGTGTATATCGAGAGTCAGCTGAATAAATTCCGCAACGGTCAGCGTGATAACGAGGTGATGAAGCCCTTGGCTTCAGGCTTGAGCGACACCGACATTCAAAATATTTCTGCGTATTACGCCAGCTTGCACGGCAAATCGGCCGGTAGCAGCGACGCCAATTTGGTTAAGCAGGGTAAAGACAAAGCCGCTATGTGTCTGGGTTGCCACGGCAACAATGCGCAAGGTATGGGTATGGTGCCGAAACTGGCCGGACAGCATCCGCAATATTTAGCCAAACAGCTAACCGATTTCAAAAAAGGCGCGCGCAAGGCCCCGCAAATGAATGCTCTGGCACAATCGCTTAGCGAAGACGACATCAAGGCGGTGGCCGCTTATTTGGGGTCCTTGTAAATTATTTGATATTCCGCATCGTTGAGAGTAACTAACGATGCGGTTGTTTTGTTGAATGATTCGGCTAACCTTATGTGCATAGTTCTTCAAATCCCGCAATCCAAGCGCATAGCAAATTAACAGTGTGATGAAATTAAAGGGTCCGATACGGATTGGCTTGTTGGCTTGCGCCTCCGGGTCTGCGCTAGCCGATGCGTTGTCATCCGATGTGTCCTGGTCGGTGATTGGGCGTAATGTCACGATTACTCAGCCGTTCTTTGCCGGCGCAGACAGGGGGAGTTTTGCCGGAAATTCGGCAACGGTAGGTTCGGGGGCCACCGTTAATTTGGCGGGTGGTTACAGTATTCAGGAAGGCGACACCAGTTACTGCCCAGGCTGCATTATCCAGCTTTATACCGCTTGGATTGCCCCGGCACAGGCTGGCTCGGCCGGGTTTTACTCCGGCGGGATCGGTCCCGGTTTCGGTAGCCTGAGCGGATCGTTTTCTGGCCAACTCACGGCTCCTAAAACACCGGGGACTTACTTTATCGGTCTTGGCGCAACGCTGGACTATGTTTACCAACCGAATACTGCCGGCGGGTTTGGGAAAGACCAGAATGGCATATCCGGTTTCGCGCCTTTTCAGGTAACTGTCATACCTATAGCCGTTAGTTCTATTAGTGCGAATGACAGTTTCAGCACTCTGCCCGGTTACTATTACAACACCGGCGGCGATTTCAACAACTATGGCACATTAGTCAATAACAGCGCCACGTTCAGTCATGGCTCAGGCGTTTTCGCCAATTTCGGCGCCATCAACAACCAAGGTGTAATCGAGAATGCCGGACAGATGGTCAATAGCGGCAGCATCGACAATGTAGCAGGCAATACGCTGACAAACGCCGGCGCACTGGTCAATCAGGGAAATTTCGGCAACGCCGGGCAACTGAGTAACCAAGGTACTTTCAGCAATCACGGCGTGCTGAACAATACCGGCACTATAAGCAATACCGGCCAATTCAATCTGGCGCAAACCGGCCTAATTACCGGGACCGGCGATTTCTATAACAGCGGGCAAGGGCGCGTCGATATTTCCGGTAACAACACGCATCGGTTTGATGGCAATGTCAGTAACGACGGTGTTTTCAGAACGGTAAATACCTCGGTAGCGTTTACCGGTAACTTCACGAATAACGGCCGCTATGAGAGCGACCCGTCGATCAACCAATTCAACAATCTGTCCATAGGTGCCAGCGGTTATTTGGTGGGCGGTGCCGGCGATGTTTTCATCGTAACCGGCGATTTTATTAATGCCAGCACGCAAAATACCCTGTGGAATACCGCAAATGCCGATCTGGTTTTCAGCGGCCCGAGCGCGACGCAGCATGCGATGAGCTTGGTGGGTAGCGATCAGGGGCAGACTACCGTCGGTGCGGTCAATAATTTTGCCTGGGGTTCTGTAACGGTAGCGAGCGGCAACGGTTTGAGCTTGGTCGATGGCAATAGCACGCCGGGCGCCGCATTGTATGCCAGTCGACTGGTATTGGCGGATGGCGTGAACCAATTAAGCAGCATTAGCAGCGACTACGACATTTACATCGATCCCAATCTGCCGGAAAACCAATACTTATTGGGAGCGATACGCAGTTTCGGTGGCGGTCGAGGCCAATTGGCCCCCTGGAGCCTGCAACCTTTTACAACAGAGACTAGCACCTCACCGGAATTAACCTTTAACCAGCAGACTTTCGCGCCCGCCTTGAATGAGGCTTGCGCGACCCCAAGCGGGATTTTGGCGACCCGGTGTCTGCAACTGCAAGCGCTCAGTCCGGAACAGCAAACCACCGCTGTTGCCGCATTAACGCCGGATCAGGTGCCGAGCCAGATGGCCGGGCCGGTGAAATTGGGCGCAACGCGCATGGATGGCCCGTTGACCCGATTGGCGAGCTTACGGGCAGGCGGCGGCGGTGCGCCTTTGTCGGTGAATTTTAACGGGATCCAATTATCCGCCAACCCCGTGGGCTCTCAGGGGCTAGGCGGCGCGGCGGGCGATGACGAGCTGTTCCGTGATTCGCCGCTGGGTGTGTTTTTACAAACCCGGTTTAATTTTGCCAATCTGCGCGGTGATGCGTGGGATCGCGGCTTTGATTCGCAAGCGCGCACCGTAACGGGCGGCGCGGATTATCGGCTAAGCGACAAATTGGTGGTTGGTGCCGCGTTTAACTACACGCATTCTTCCACCCAATATGCCGATTCGGCCGGCAATATGAGCAGCGATACTTATCTGGGCGCACTATACGGCAGCTATTATCTGCCCGAGGATATTTATCTGGATTGGGTGGGAAATTACGGCGGTAATGACTATGCCTTTAACCGCCAATACGCCTTTTCCGGATTCGCCGGCCAATCCGCATCGACAACCACCGGCAATCAATACGGTTTTGCATTAAGCAGCGGCAAAGACTTCAATTGGGACGAGTGGGCCATCGGCCCTTATCTGCGTTTAGAGTATCTGGGCATGACTATCGCCCAATACCAAGAGCACAGCGGCAACGGTTTCGACATCATCACCGGCGAGCAAATCAATCATTCTTTCGTCAGCAATTTCGGTACCCAAATCAGTTATGCGCTCAGCACGTCATGGGGCGTATTTACGCCGGCCGTGCGCGTGGAATGGGAGCATCAATACCTCAACGACAACCGGCTGATTCATATGCGCTTGGCTCAGGCCGAGCCGGGGCAGGGTAATTTTACGATTCAAACCGGCGAGCCCGACCGCGATTATGTCAATATCGGTGGTTCGCTCAGCGCTACTTTGCCCAATGGCGGCTCAGGGTTCGTGCGTTATGAAACCCGCTTGGGCCAAACCAATATTTCCGACCATATTCTGGAAGCGGGCTTGCGGATGAGTTTTTAGTTACGCAAGCCCTTCCTGACTATCACCGATACGGAGGTGGTGGCGGTAATCCGGGCGGTGGTGGCGGGATGCTAGGCTGTGATGTTTTCGGGGCCGGCGATTGGTAAGAAAACTGACCGGATACCGGCACCCGGTGGCCCTTGGCATACATACATTGCACATAGGCATTGTCGTAACCTTGTTGGGTGGCATAGCCGGAGCGTCTTGATTCGCCACTGCCGACGATAGTACCTGCAACCAAACCGGTGCCCGCGCCGATTGCCGCTCCGCCGCCCCCACCAATAGCGGCGCCGGCGGCCGCCCCCACTGCCGTGCCGACTGCGGCACTGCCGATTTGGCTATCGGTGCTGGCTTGATTCGGTGTGGCTCCCACTTGTCCGGCTGCGTATTGCTGGCATTGGTAGTCGTCTTGGCGAAATTGTTCGAATGATAAGCCGGTGCCGGGCAGCGCCATCACACTCGGGCCTGAAGGCATATGGGCGCAGCCGCTCAAGGCCAGTGCCACGCAGATTCCTGCTATTGGGTTTTTACTGTTCATGTTTGCGGTCTCCTGCTAGTTTTGCGGCGTCGGCTCAACTTGTTGCCAGCCATTCGCACAGTCCTTTACATAGGGATAGTAGCCAGCCGGGTCGTTACAGTAATACCAATAGCCTTCTGCTAAAGGGGCGTTCTGAGGCTGGCTGCGCTCGCGCTCGATGTAGACCGGGGGTTGCACCGGCACCGTGATGATTTCCCGCGGGTAATACGGATAAGCCGGGTAGTAAGGATAGGACGGGTAAAACGGTCGGGGATAGAGTGGAGCGCCGAAGTAGAAGCCAAAACCCGGACGGAAGCGTCCGCCAAAATGCCGGCCGCCGTGATGATGAAACGGGTCGGCGCTCGCGCTTAGCGTCCATGCCGACAGTAAAGCTATCAGCGTGGCTGACAGCCACTTTTTGAGTTTAAACATACTTACCTCTCGTTTGCGTGCCGTATTGGAAACGGGATTTCAATCAGAACACTTAAACCACCTTCCGGTCGGTTGCCGGCGCTGATGTTGCCGCCATGCGCATCGACGGCTCGATGGGCGATGGTGAGTCCCAGGCCGGTGCTGTGCGGTTTTTGCGCTTGACCACCGCGGAAAAACGGCTGAAAAATGGCCGTCAAATCCTGATCGGGTACCCCAGGGCCGTCATCGTCCACCCGAATTCTTAAGTGACGATTAGCGCTATCAAAATCGGCGGCAATGAATACCGTGCCGTCGGCTTGACAGTGCTGCACGGCGTTACGCAGCACGTTTTCGATAGCGCGATGTAATAGTTCGCTTTGGCATTCGACCTCCACGTCAACATCGCTGAGATACCTCAATGCGATACGCTTCGGTTCAGCCTCGAAACGCACGTCGGCGACAATGTCGGCCAGTAGGTCGTCGAGATTGATAGCATCTAGTTTTCCTGGCGCAACGCTCGCTTCCAGCTTGGACAGCATCAATAGTTCGCCGACCAAATCGCTGATACGTTGCGATTCCCGTTCGATGCGTTCCAGCGTGGCCGGCAATTTTTCCGGTTGTTGTTGGGCTAGGCCGATAGCGGCTTGGATACGCGCCAACGGTGAGCGAAGTTCGTGGGATACATCGTGCAGCAGACGTTGCTGAGCATTGATTAGCGAGCAGATTTGTTGCGCCATATGGTCAAAGTCACGACCCAGGTCCGCCAATTCGTCGCTGCGTCTACCCATTGCATTGCCGATGCGGGTATTTAGCCGGCCTTGAGCTACAGCGCTTAAAGCGTCGCGCAGGCTGCGAATGGGTTTGGCGAAATACCAGGCCAACAGTCCGCTGAACAGCAGGCTAGCCAAGCTGCCGGAGATTATCGGTAAAATCGGCGTGGGCGGCTCGCGGCGCGGGCGAGGGCCGTGCTCTTCCGGGTTACCGCTCGACGGGGGCGGCCGGTCTCCAAAAAGGGGGCCGTCGAAGCCAAATGCAGGCAGTTCGGGATTGCCCGGAAATGACGGCCTGAACAGGCTGCCAAAACCGTGTTCCGGCAAGGGTACGAAAAGTAGATAACGATGGCCGTCGTCGGCCGCAATCATTTGGATGGCATCCGGGAAGGCGTTTTTTCGCTGTAAGGCTCTGGCCTGCTGCAATACCTCTGTCGCTAAGGGTCTGCCCAACAATTCGCGGTCCGTATCGTCTACCGCGTATATCGGTGGAAAACGGGTGTTTTGCAAGGTCTGAATAAAATCGTGCAAGCCCTTGACGCCGCCATGCGGCAGGGTGCTGGCGGCCAGCTTGACTAGCGAGGCGCGTCTGACATCGACGACATCGGCTGACTTGGCGGACTGGTTTTGCTGCGCGGAGTGTCTGAGCCAGACGGCTGTACCCACACCGATGCCCGCGGTTAATAGAGCCAGCCAAAATGCGAAGAAAAACTTCCAAAATAATCTGCCCATCTTATACCTTAATCATCTGGTAGCCTTGGCCGCGCACGGTCTGAATGTAAGAGCGGCCGTCCGGCTGGTTGCCGAGTTTCTGGCGGATGCTGCTCATATGGACGTCAATGCTACGGTCGAAACGCGCCAGAGGCCTGCCCAGGGCTTTTTCGGAGAGCTCGTTTTTGCTGACGACCCGGCCCACCTGACTGGCCAAAGTTTCCAGCAAATTGAACTCGGTGCTGGTTAGGTCCAGGTCTTGTTCAAACCAGGCAGCTTTGCGTTTTTCCGGCCACAGTTTCAACGGCCCGGCCACAATCGGTCCCGGCGAGAGACTGGCGGCGGGCTGGGTTCGGCGCAAAATAGCCCGAATTCTGGCAACCAGTTCTCTGGGCGTGCAGGGCTTGGGGACGTAATCGTCGGCGCCGGATTCCAAGCCAATGATGCGGTCCACGTCATCGCCCTTGGCGGTAAACATCAGTATCGGCACCCGGCTTTCCAGGCGGATGTGCGTCAATATCTCGGTGCCTTTGATATCCGGCAGCATGATGTCCAAAATGACTAATTGATATTCGCCGGATAGGGCATGTTGCAGTCCGGAGGCGCCGGTATGGCTGACGTCCACATTAAAACCTTCCTGCGTTAGATACTCTCGGAATAATCCCGCCAGTTCGACATCGTCATCGATAATTAACACTTTGTGCATGGTTCTCGCTCGTTGGCTGTGTGTTCATCATCATAGCCGCGGCTTCCGTAGACAACCAGCAGGGTTTACCTGATTTTACACGGCACTAACAGCACTTAACCTCTGATTTGAAATACTGGCTACGACGAAATTGAACAAGTTTTGTCCTTGGATTTATCATCGTTTTGTGGAGAGTGTTATGAAAAAATTAGTGTTAGTGCTTGGCTTGTTACCCCTAACTGCAATGGCTGAGCCGCCGCACGGCGGGCACCACGGCGGCGGCAAACCGCCGATGCATAGGTTTGGCGAAGCGGACGGCGAGCAACATTTGCCGAGATTTTTAAAAAATCTTGATCTCAGCGAAAAACAGGAAGCCGATATCAAGAATTTAATGAAAACCCGATTCGGTGACGGCCAGGCCCGATTTAAAGACGAGCATGCGCTACGAGCCGAATTGCACGCTTTGAGCTTTTCCGCGGATTACAATGAGGAAAAGGCCAAAGCGTTGCTTGAGAAATCTGCGGCGATGCATCAGCAGATGGCCTTGGAAAAATCCAAGCTTGATCATGACGTGTTTATGCTGTTGACGGCGGCGCAGCAAGAAAAACTGCAAGCCGAAATCGGCAAATTCGAACATTGACTGAACCTGTTGTCCTTACACAGCCCGGTGCAGTGGCTGCTGGCGCCCGGGCAGCTCGGATAAGGCGGAATTGGCAATAAATACAGTGCCTTTGTGAAACAGTGGAATCTCGGTGACGCACCAAGTTAGAAAATTGTTAATGACCAAACAGCCATAATTTCGTAAAATCACCTAAGTTTTTATCTATCAGGAACGGGATGAATCGCAAGATTTATCCCGTTTTCTACATCTAAGGTGGCCAATCTTGAACAAACCTGCATTACTGGTACTAGAAGACGGGACGGTGTTTCACGGCATTTCGATAGGTGCCGACGGCTGTTCCGTGGGAGAAGTGGTTTTTAACACGGCATTGACCGGCTATCAGGAAATTCTCAGCGATCCGTCGTACGCACGGCAAATCGTCACATTGACGTATCCGCACATCGGCAATGTCGGTACTAATCCTGAAGACGACGAATCTGTCAAAGTGTTTGCCAGCGGCCTGGTGATACGGGATTTGCCTTTGCTGGCCAGCAGCTGGCGTAACGCGAAAACCCTTCCCGAATATCTGCGCGAGCACAACGTGGTGGCAATTGCCGACATCGACACCCGCAAATTAACCCGCTTGCTACGCGACAAAGGCGCGCAACGCGGTTGCATCATGGCCGGCGAATCGGTTGATTTAGACGCTGCGAAACAGGCCATTGAAGGCTTTCCAGGCTTGAAAGGTATGGATCTGGCGAAGGAAGTGACTACCGCGCAAGCCTATGTCTGGACCGAAAACGTCTGGAAGCTGGGTGAAGGTCATCAACAAGCGCCTGATTTGACCAAGCATGTAGTGGCTTACGATTTCGGTATCAAGCGCAATATCCTGCGTTTGTTGGCCAACCGCGGTTGCAAGGTCACGGTCGTTCCGGCCAAAACGCCCGCCGCCGAAGTGTTAGCAATGAATCCCGACGGCGTGTTTTTATCCAACGGTCCTGGCGATCCGGAGCCTTGCACCTATGCCATCGAAGCGATCAAAACCATCCTGGACAAAAAAGTGCCGGTATTCGGTATTTGTTTGGGCCATCAGTTATTGGCTTTAGCCAGCGGCGCGAAAACCGAGAAAATGAAATTCGGCCATCACGGTGCCAACCATCCGGTGCAAGAACTGGCAACCGGCCGGGTGATGATCAGCAGCCAAAACCACGGTTTTGCCGCTAGCGCCGACTCTTTGCCCGCCAACCTGAAAGCCACCTACGTATCGCTGTTCGACGGCAGTTTGCAGGGCATCGCCCGCACCGATGTGCCGGCCTTCAGCTTTCAGGGGCATCCGGAAGCCAGTCCCGGCCCGCACGATGTCGAGTCCTTGTTCGACGATTTCATCGATTTGATGAACCAGCCTCGTTCCGCTTAAGTTTTATACAGAGTGATATGCCAAAAAGAACCGACATAAAATCGATTTTATTACTGGGCGCAGGACCGATTGTCATCGGTCAGGCTTGCGAGTTTGATTATTCCGGCACCCAGGCTTGCAAAGCGCTACGGGAAGAGGGATACCGGGTGATTCTGGTCAACTCCAATCCGGCGACGATCATGACCGACCCGGATATGGCCGACGCGATTTACATCGAGCCTATCGACTGGCAGACCGTTGAGAAAATCATCGAAAAAGAACGTCCCGACGCCATCCTGCCGACGATGGGCGGCCAGACCGCGTTGAACTGCGCGTTGGCGCTGGACAAACACGGCGTATTGGCAAAATACGGCGTGGAGATGATAGGCGCGACCAAGGAAGCGATTAATATGGCCGAGGATCGCGCGCTGTTCAATGAAGCGATGGCGCGCATTGGTTTGGAAGTGTCCAGAGCCAAGGTCGCACACAGCATGGAAGAAGCGTTTGCCGCACAGGAAGAAGTGGGTTATCCCACCGTGATTCGGCCCTCGTTCACGATGGGCGGTAGCGGCGGCGGTATTGCCTATAACCGCGAAGAGTTCATCGAGATTTGCGAGCGCGGCCTGTATTTGTCGCCGACCAGCGAGCTATTGATCGAAGAATCCATTTTGGGCTGGAAAGAGTTTGAAATGGAAGTGGTGCGGGATTCCAAAGACAATTGCATCATTATCTGCTCGATCGAAAATTTCGATCCTATGGGCGTGCACACCGGCGATTCGATCACCGTAGCCCCGGCGCAAACTCTGACCGACAAGGAATATCAAATTCTGCGTAACGCTTCCTTGGCGGTATTGCGGGAAATCGGTGTGGATACCGGCGGTTCCAACGTACAGTTTGCCATCAATCCCGACACCGGCCGCTTGATTGTCATCGAAATGAATCCTCGTGTCTCGCGTTCGTCGGCGTTGGCCTCCAAGGCCACCGGTTTCCCGATTGCCAAAGTCGCGGCCAAATTGGCGGTGGGCTATACGCTGGACGAGTTGCGTAACGAAATCACCGGCGGTGCTACGCCGGCGTCGTTCGAGCCGTCCATCGATTACGTGGTTACCAAGGTGCCGCGCTTTGCCTTCGAAAAATTCCCGCAAGCTAATGACAGGCTGACCACGCAAATGAAGTCGGTCGGCGAGGTGATGGCAATTGGCCGCACCTTCCAGGAATCTTTGCAAAAAGCTTTGCGTGGCTTGGAAGTGGGTGTCGATGGTCTGGATGAAATTGCCGATTTGAACGATGCTAATAGCGAAGACACCATTCTGAAAGAATTACGCTATCCTGGCCCGCAACGCCTTTGGTATTTGGCGGATGCATTCCGTAGTGGTTTGAGTTTTACTGAGATTCATCAGGCCTCGAAAATTGATCCGTGGTTTCTGGCGCAGGTCGAGGATCTGATTAATACTGAAAAAACCTTGTCCACCAAAACCCTGGCAACTCTGGAGCCGGGCGAATTATTGCGGCTGAAGCGCAAAGGTTTTTCCGACAGACGTCTGGCCAAATTACTGGAAACCAAGGAATCCGAAGTGCGCAGCGTCCGCCACAAAAAAGGCGTGCGCCCGGTTTACAAGCGCATCGATTCTTGCGCAGCGGAGTTTGCTTCCGATACCGCCTATCTGTATTCGACTTACGAACAGGAATGCGAGGCTAATCCGTCCGACAAGGAAAAAATCATCATCCTTGGCGGTGGCCCGAACCGGATCGGCCAAGGTATCGAATTTGATTATTGCTGCGTGCATGCCGCGTTGGCGCTGCGCGAAGATGGTTACGAAACCATCATGGTCAACTGTAACCCGGAAACCGTTTCTACCGACTTCGATACTTCCGATCGTCTGTATTTCGAGCCCTTGACGCTGGAAGATGTGTTGGAAATTATCGAATTGGAAAAACCCAAGGGTGTCATCGTCCAATACGGTGGGCAAACGCCGTTAAAACTGGCCCGGGCCTTGGAAGCTGCTGGTGCGCCGATTATCGGCACTTCGCCCGATTCGATAGACTTGGCTGAAGACCGTGAGCGTTTCCAGAAATTGTTGGAGCGTTTGAATCTGTTGCAACCACCCAATGCCACTGCACGTTCGGTCGAGCAAGCCGTTAATTCGGCTCGCGAACTCGGTTATCCGTTGGTCGTGCGCCCATCCTATGTGTTGGGTGGTCGGGCGATGGAGATCGTGTTCAACGAAGAAGGCTTGCGCCGCTACATGAAAGAAGCGGTCAGTGTTTCCAACGATTCGCCCGTATTGCTGGATAGATTTCTGGACGATGCGGTGGAAATGGACGTCGATGCGATTTACGACGGCGAGACAGTGTTGATCGGCGGGTTGATGGAACATATCGAGCAAGCCGGCGTGCATTCCGGCGACTCGGCGTGTTCGTTGCCGCCTTATGACTTGCCGGCACATATGCAGGATCAGCTGCGTGCACAAGTCGCGAAAATGGCCGAAGCGCTGGGTGTACGCGGTCTGATGAATACTCAGTTTGCGATTCAAGGCGAAACCATCTATGTGCTGGAAGTCAATCCGCGCGCCTCGCGCACCGCGCCGTTTGTCTCCAAAGCCACCGGTTATCCGCTGGCGAAAATCGCTGCGCGGGTGATGGTCGGTAAATCCTTGCAAGAGCAGGGCATTACCGAAGAGCGTATTCCCGAATATTTCTCAGTGAAAGAGGCGGTATTCCCGTTCATTAAGTTCCCCGGCGTCGATCCTTTGCTGGGCCCGGAAATGAAGTCCACCGGCGAAGTGATGGGCGTCGGTAAGACCTTCGGCGAAGCGTTTGCCAAATCGCAGCGTGCGTGTGGTGTGGATTTGAGCCACAGCGGCAAGGTGTTGATCAGTATCCGTGATGCCGACAAACCTAAGCTGCCGGAACTGGCTAAAATGCTGATCGACAAAAATTACGAGATTGTGGCGACTCGCGGTACTGCCAAGGTATTGAAAGAAGCCGGTATTCCTTGCAAGGAAATCTTCAAGGTCAACGAAGGCCGGCCCAACACCGTGGATATGATTAAAAACGGCGAGGTGCAGTTGATCGTCAACACGACCGAAGGTGTTAAAGCCGTGGCTGATTCGTTTACCATGCGCCGCGAAGCCTTGCAGCGCAAAGTGACCTATTACACGACGATGGCGGGTGCGCGTGCCGCGTGTTATGCCTTGGGCGAACTCGATGCCGGCGACGTGAATTGCCTGCAAGACTTGCATAAAACATTTTAACGGATGAATTTGAATTCAAAAGGGGAGCAGTAAATGCAAAAATTTCCACTGACAGTGGTGGGTGCCAATAAATTGCGCGCCGAATTGGAAGAACTTAAAACTGTGGTTAGACCGCGCATCATTCAGGCCATCTCTGAGGCGCGCGCCCACGGCGATTTAAAAGAAAATGCCGAGTACCACGCGGCGCGCGAACAGCAAAGCTTTGCCGAAGGCCGCATCGCTGAAATCGAAGGCAAGTTATCCAACGCCAATATCATTGATGTGACAAAAACCGAAGCCAACGGCAAGGTCGTGTTCGGGGCGACAGTGGAAATCGAAGATCTCGATTCCGGCAAAACAGTGACCTATCAGATCGTCGGCGAAGACGAAGCCAACATCAAGGAAGGCCGCATTTCGGTGGGTTCGCCGATTGCCAGAGCATTAATTGGCAAAGAAGTGGAAGACGTGGTGACGGTAAAAGCGCCGGGCGGCAATATCGAATACGAGATTCTCTCGGTTCAATATATTTAAGCTGATTGGTTAATGGGGAGGAACGCCTCCCCATTGGCTTTATTTTTTGGGGTTCAAACGATAAATAACGGCTATTTGACCAATAGATTGCACCAGTTCAGCCTTGGTTTGCGCGCAGATTTGTTCTCTAATAGCCGCACGCTCGTCTCTTTCCGCGCGAATTTTGACTTTGATCAGCTCGTGAGCGTCCAACGCTACATTAATTTCTTTGATAACTGCTTCGGTCAAACCTGCCTGGCCGATAATCACCACTGGATTTAGCGGGTGAGCTTCAGCTTTCAGCTTTTTCTTTTGAATAGGATTCACTCTGTTTCCTTAAACTTTAAAAACCCAGCAATTTTACACGAATAGAAAATATGGCACGCAGCAAAAGTAGCCAGCAGTGGATGCAGGAACATTTCCAAGACGAGTATGTCAAGAAAGCGCAGGCCATGGGCTACCGCTCTCGTGCCGTGTTCAAGCTGATAGAAATCCAAGAAAAAGACAAAATCATAAAACCTGGTATTAATATAGTCGACCTAGGCGCCGCGCCGGGCGGGTGGTCGGAATATGTCAGCAAAATCGTCGGTAAAAAAAATAAGGTGATTGCGCTGGATTTGTTGGCCATCGATCCTATTGATGGCGTCGATTTTATTCAAGGTGATTTCCGGGAAGACGATGTGCTGGAGCAGCTATATAAAGTGCTTGATGGCGAACCGGTTCACTTGTTATTGTCGGATATGGCCCCCAATATGAGTGGTAGCCGGGAAATGGATCAGCCGCGGGCGATTTACTTGGGCGAATTGGCTCTGGATGCCGCGCAACATATATTGGCTAAGGGTGGGACGTTTTTGATCAAGATGTTTCAGGGCGCCGGATTTGATGAATACTATAATCAAGTGCGTCAGCAGTTCAGCAGTGTGGTGATTAGGAAGCCGAAAGCTTCGCGGCCCAGAAGTAACGAAGTGTATATTTTGGCGAAGGGTTTTAAATAAAACTGCGAAAGTCGCCGTTCATAGGGCTATGATGGCGGTGGGATGCGAGTAGTCCTGATACAATTACTCGGTTTTTAAATTTTGAGGCCATTCCAGGCCGGAGCGCGTAACTTGAGCGATATGATTAAAAATTTAATTTTGTGGGTGGTCATCGCCGTAGTGTTGATGGCTGTATTCAACAGTTTCGGGTCGCGGGCGATTCGTAGCGACGCGACTTTTTCGTACTCGCAATTGATCGACGCTGTCAAAGCTGGACAAGTTCAGCAGGTTGCGATCTCCGATAATACTGTCAAAGGCAAAATGGTCTCCGGCGATAAGTTTAAAACTTATATGCCTAACGATCCGCATTTGATCGACGATCTGTTGGCTAATGGTGTGGAAATATCCGTCCAGCCTCCCGAAGAGCCGTCCATGCTGATGCAAATCTTCGTGTCATTCGGTCCGATTTTGTTGCTGATCGCGGTTTGGGTATTCTTCATGCGCCAAATGCAAGGCGGCGGCGTGGGTGGTCGCGGCGGTGCGATGGGCTTTGGTAAAAGTAAGGCGCGGATGCTGGATCAGGATCAAAATAAGGTGACGTTTGCCGACGTGGCAGGTTGCGACGAGGCTAAGGAAGAGGTCGAAGAAATGGTCGACTTCCTTAAAGACCCGTCAAAATACCAGAAATTGGGTGGTAAAGTGCCGCGCGGCGCCTTGATGGTTGGCCCTCCGGGTACCGGTAAAACTTTGTTGGCCAGAGCGATAGCCGGCGAAGCCAAAGTGCCGTTCTTCACTATTTCCGGTTCGGACTTCGTGGAAATGTTCGTCGGTGTTGGTGCCTCCAGGGTGCGCGACATGTTCGAACAAGCTAAAAAACACGCACCGTGCATCATCTTCATCGACGAGATCGATGCGGTTGGTCGTTCACGTGGTGCCGGTTTGGGCGGTGGTAACGACGAGCGCGAACAAACCTTGAACCAGTTGTTGGTTGAGATGGACGGCTTCGAAGGTCACGAAGGTATTATCGTTATCGCGGCAACCAACCGTTCCGACGTGTTGGATAAAGCGTTGTTACGTCCAGGCCGTTTCGACCGTCAAGTGGTAGTCGGGTTGCCTGACGTGAGGGGCCGGGAACAAATTCTTAATGTGCATTTGAAAAAAGTCCCTGCGGCGGATGACGTCAAAATCAAATATATCGCCCAAGGTACGCCAGGATTTTCCGGTGCTGACTTAGCCAACTTGGTTAACGAAGCGGCCTTGTTCGCCGCGCGCTACAACAAGCGTTTAGTCAGCATGGTGGACTTGGAAAAAGCCAAGGATAAACTGATCATGGGGGCGGAAAGACGTTCCATGGTGATGGACGAGAAAGAAAAGAAAATGACTGCGTATCACGAAGCCGGTCACGCTATCGTCGGCCGCTTGGTGCCTGAACACGATCCTGTCTACAAAGTCAGCATCATGCCGCGTGGCCGTGCGTTGGGTGTAACCATGTTCTTGCCTGAGCGCGATCAATATAGCGCTAGCAAACGTAAACTCGATAGCATGATTTCCAGCTTGTACGGTGGCCGGATTGCCGAGGAATTGATTTTTGGCTGGGAACAAGTGTCCACCGGTGCTTCCAACGACATCGAACGTGCCACCGAGCTGGCCAGAAACATGGTGACCAAATGGGGTTTGTCGCAACGTCTTGGTCCTTTGGCGTACAGCGAAGAAGAAGGCGAAATTTTCTTGGGCCGCTCAGTCACCCAGCATAAATCGGTTGCGGAAGAGACTTCACACACCATTGATGAAGAAATCCGGTCTATCATTGATAGAAATTACGAAAGAGCGGAAACGATTCTGAAAGAAAACGAAGATATTCTGCATGCAATGGCAGATGCCTTGATGAAGTACGAAACCATCGATAAATATCAGATCGATGATTTAATGGAAAGAAAACCGGTGAGAGAGCCGAAAGGTTGGGAGGACGATACGCCGTCTTCCAGTGGTGGCATCAAAAATGATCATTGGGATCAAAAAGATACCGACCCATCAATCGGAGGCGCAGCCGAGCAAGGCTGATGCTGTAACGGCAAAAGCGAGAGAGGCTCCGGCCTCTCTTTTTTTTGGGATTTAGTTAAGAGAATTTGAGTATGGCAAAAAAATATTTTGGCACTGACGGTATCCGCGGCAAAGTCGGTGAGTACCCCATTACTGCCGACTTCATGCTAAAACTGGGCTGGGCGACAGGCAGAGTCTTTGCCAAGGAAGGCAGTGGTTTCGTGTTGGTGGGCAAGGACACGCGCATTTCCGGCTATATGTTCGAATCAGCGTTGGAAGCTGGGTTGTCGGCGGCGGGTGTGGATACCCGTTTATTGGGGCCTATGCCCACGCCTGGTATTGCCTACTTGACTCGTACTTTGAGAGCAAAAGCCGGCATTGTCATCAGTGCTTCTCACAATCCGTACTATGACAACGGTATCAAGTTTTTCTCGGTGGATGGCGCCAAATTGCCGGATGACGTGGAGCACCAGATCGAACAGTATCTGGATGCGCCGATGACTACGGTGGAATCGGCAAAACTGGGTAAAGCCAAACGGGTCAGCGATGCGGCCGGGCGTTATATTGAGTTTTGCAAGGCAACGGTACCGCCGCATTTGGATTTTAAAGGCATGCGGATTGTTATCGATTGTGCCAACGGTGCGACCTATCACATCGCACCGCATGTTTTTAGCGAAGTGGGAGCCGAAGTTGTCACCATCGGCGCCGACCCGGATGGTTTGAACATTAACGACGAATGCGGTGCTACCAAGCCGGAAAATCTGGCTGCCAAAGTGCTGGAATTCCGCGCCGATCTGGGAATAGCGCTGGATGGCGACGGCGACCGGATTATCATGGTCGATCACAAAGGTGAAATTGTCGATGGCGACGAGTTGATTTACATCATTGCTAAATCGCGCTTGGAAGAAGGCAAATTGTTCGGGCCCGTGATTGGTACACTGATGTCAAACCTTGGCATGGAGCATGCGCTGAAAGCCGTCGGCGTGCCTCTGCTGCGCGCCAAAGTAGGCGACCGCTATGTGATGGAAATGTTATCTGAGCACAAAGGTATGCTCGGTGGCGAAGGCTCCGGACATATTATCTGTCTGGATAAAACCACCACGGGCGACGGTATTGTTTCCGCCTTGCAAGTGTTGGCGGAAATGCAACGTACTGGCAAAAGCCTGAATGAGCTTAAATCCGGTATGAGCAAATACCCGCAAGTGCTGATTAACGTCAAAACCGATAAAAAAGTCAAAATCGAAGAGATCGACAGCATCAAAAAAGCCGTGGACGCAGTAGAGAAAAAACTGGGTGAACGAGGTAGAGTGTTGCTGCGATCCTCCGGCACCGAGCCATTGATCCGAGTGATGGTGGAAGGTGTAGATCAAGACGAGGTGGTCAAGTTTGCCAACCAACTGGCCGCCGATGTCAAGAAAGCTATTCCGGCTTGAACTAAAAGGCTTAACTCGATATTATATGCGGTCTTATTTAGCTCGGAGGATGTAATGCGTCGGTCTTTGATTATGGGTAACTGGAAAATGAACGGCTCTCGGGAAGATGGGCAAAAACTTGCTCAAGCTTTAGCTGACGGTCTTGGTAATGTTCAGCAAGAAGTAGCGGTTTGTGTTCCATTCGTCTATTTGTCAGATATTCGTAGCGTATTGGCGGCATCCCCCATCGCATTGGGCGCGCAAAATGTTGCCGACCAAGCATCCGGTGCTTATACCGGCGAAGTATCAGCAGCAATGCTGAGCGAAGTCGGCTGCAAATATGCATTGGTTGGTCACTCCGAGCGTCGCAGCTACTACGGCGACACCAACGAGTCGGTTGCCAGACGTTTTTGCCAAGCCTTGAGCAAAGGTGTCGTCCCGGTACTTTGCGTGGGCGAAACACTGGAAGAGCGTGAACAAGACAGAACCTTCCGAGTTGTTGACGAGCAACTGGACGCCGTGATTGCCGCCGCAGGCATCGAAGCGTTCGAAACCGCCGTGATTGCTTACGAACCTGTTTGGGCTATCGGCACCGGTAAAGTGGCGACCGACGAGCAAGCGCAAGAAGTACACAAGTACATTCGCCAACGGATTGCCGATAGAAATCCGGTAATCGCGGAAAAAGTACAAATTTTATACGGCGGAAGCGTCAAGCCAGATAACGCAAAAGGCTTGTTTGCGATGCCTGACATTGATGGTGGTTTGGTGGGTGGCGCATCGCTGGATGCAAAAGGCTTCCTGCAGATTTGCCATTCGGTTTAGTCTCATCCGATTAAGGTCTTTATGTTGTACCAAATTATAATAATTATTCACATCTTCCTGGGTATAGGCATCGTTGGCTTGGTCCTGATGCAACAAGGAAAAGGCGCGGATGCCGGCGCGACTTTTGGCGGCGGCGCATCCGGTTCGGTATTCGGCGCGCAAGGTTCTGCCTCATTTTTGTCCAGAACCACCGCTATTTTCGCCACCTTGTTTTTTATTACCAGCTTAGGCCTGGCCGTGTTAAGTGGCTATCAAGGTAAAAAAACCGACGTCATATTGGATTCGACACCTGCTGCTGAACCCGTTAAGTCTGATGTACCATTAACGCAAGGCATGCCGGCAGACGGCAGCTTGCCGATCCAGGATGCGACTTTGCCTGCAGCGCCGGCTATCAAAGAAGTCGAAAAGCCAGCGGCAAAATAAGTTAGCAACAATTAAAGCCGACGTGGTGAAATTGGTAGACACGCCATCTTGAGGGGGTGGTGACGCAAGTCGTGGCGGTTCAAGTCCGCCCGTCGGTACCATTTGAAGATGCACGCAAGTGCAAAGAAGTGCAAAAACCCGCGAATCTTCTGGGCTCGCGGGTTTTTTATTGTCCAGCGACATATACAACTAAAAATATTACTTTTTTGCTACCGAGCCTATAGTGCCTGAAAAAAGGTAACAAAATGGCGGTTAAGGAATAAGCCAATCAAGGAAGTCAAATCGTCTGAAATATTGGCAGTGCTAAAGCCGATGTTGATAAACGGCAGCTTGAAACGGCCCACCGGTTCCACGCTGAAATCAGTTCGATCTTTGCTTATGCGATTGTCCACAACTTTACCGACTACGACCCGGCGCAATCCGTCGCCAAACAGATGCCTGCGCAAAGGGTTGAACACCGAGCTGCAATCATCGACCCAAAACTTGTAGCGCAATTGCTCAGGGATATAAGCAACTATCAGGGCACCTTTGTAGTTCAATCGGCATTCAGGCTTTCGCCTCTAATGTTTCAACGGCCCGGCGAAATCCGACAAATGCTTTGGGCTGATGTTGACCTAGTGGCGCGGGAATGGCGGCCCTATGTGTCTAAAACAGACTTTCATCATATCGTGCCGCTATCAAACCAAGCTATTGACATACTGGAAGCCGTCCAACCGCTCACGGGTGGCGGCCAGTATGTCTTTCCGTCAAGTCGGGGCGATGGACGGCGAATGTCGGATAACACTATCAGAACAGCACATAAATCGTTAGGTTATGATTCAGACGTAATGACAGCACACGGCTTCAGAACCACGGCATCAACCCTGCTAAATGAACAAGGTTGGTCACCCGATGCTATTGAACGACAATTGGCTCACGCTCCACGTGACCAGGTAAGGGCCCCCTATAATCGAGCGCAATACCTCGAAGAGCGGCGGCGGATGATGCAGAGCTGGGCTGATTACCTCGATGGCTTGAAGGCCGGCACTCAAGTAATACTGTTCAGAAAACAAGGGTAAGACTTAGCGCATCGCCTGCCGCGCGGCTTGAGCCAAGAACCCGGAACGGGTAGCGCCATGAGCTTTGGCGTATTCGTCAATACGAGTCAGCAACAGCTTAGGCAATGTAATATTGATCTTCTCGGCTGGGCCTAAATACCGTTCTACCGGCACTTCTACGATAGACCACACCCATCCGGCAAATTCTGGGTTTGCTTGGTGTTCCGCTAGCGTTTTGCCGGGTGGAATCATTGCACCATCTTCGATAACTGTTTCGCACCATAGATCAATGGCTTCTTTCGCGTTTTCGAATGCCTCGTCCAGGGTGTCGCCTGCCGAAAAGCAACCCGGCAAATCGGGCACCACTACGCCAAAAGCATGATCCTCATCACCTGGTTCTATCGCAACAAAAAATCTCATACCTTCAACTCCGCTTGTTTTAACAGCTTGTTTACCAACCCTTTGCCTAAATCGCTCTTTGGATGCGGCACCGTCAAATGCCCCGGCTTAACCGGGTGAACAAAGATGTGATGACTGCCTTTAACGCTACGCAGCGTCCACCCATCATCTTCAAGTAGCTTGATTAGTTGCCTGCTATTCATGGTGTGTATTATAACCACCATGGGGTGGCTGACAAGTCGGCGCTCCCTTTGGTATTGGAATCTTCTTGGGATGTAATGAATCACTAATCATCGATTTCTAAGTCACTCGATTTCAAAGGGCCGCCGGATTACATGGCGGGCTGTAAGTCATCGCATATTGACTCAAGAAACGGATCAAACGTATCGATATCGTGCAGCACATTGAAATCATCTTCCAATTTGCGGCCACCAAGACTTTCTGCCGGGTTTTCACAAAGGCCATACTACACAGCGAGCTTTTTAGCAGTGGATAATGCGCTAATCGCACCTCGCAGTTGCTCTAAAGCCCATAATTCGTGAAAGCGTGAATTTAGAATGCCGAAGTTAGAGTCGTCCAAGCGAGCGATGAAGGCAATTGCGTGGCTTGGCAAAACCGTTGATTGTTTCCATGTGAATAGCCTATGCTTTGCCACTGCCTCTAGCGCGCAGCCACACACAGCACGTCGTAGGGATTTTAAGATAATATTCAGCGCTTCAGACTAAGCCAAACTTGAGGTTGTAGTTTTAGTTACAGGGATGTTTTCATCAGCGGCGAGTCAGGACTTATTCAAAGGTTTACAAGGATTTTTCCCGGAAATGAATAACAAAAAAAACCTCAGCGAACGTGACATCTGCAGCAAATTTATCACGCCGGCCCTAACGGCCGCCGGCTGGGATTTGCTCAGCCAGATTCGGGAAGAAGTCGGTTTCACCAAAGGCCGCATTATCGTGCGCGGCAAACTGCATACGCGCGGTGAACAAAAACGCGCGGATTACATCCTCTACCATCAAGCGAATATGCCGCTGGCCGTCATCGAGGCCAAGGTCAACAGCCTCAGCGTGGGTGCAGGTATGCAGCAAGCGCTGCACTATGCCGAAACTCTCAGCGTGCCGTTCGTATTCAGTTCCAATGGCGACGGCTTTCTGATGCATGACCGCACCGGCTTGTCCGACAAGACTGAGCAATGGCTGGCGCTGGACGCATTCCCGTCGCCGGCCGAACTGTGGCAGCGTTATTGCCGATGGAAAGGTTTGGAGACAGACGCCGCTCGTCACACTGTGGAAATGCCGTACTACGATGACGGCACCGGTCGCTCGCCGCGTTATTATCAAGCCAATGCCATCAACCGCACGGTTGAAGCGGTAGCAAAACAACAGCAGCGCATCTTGCTGGTGATGGCGACCGGCACCGGTAAAACCTACACCGCATTCCAGATCATCTGGCGCCTATGGAAGTCCGGCGCGAAAAAGCGCATCCTGTTTTTAGCCGACCGTAATATCTTGGTGGATCAAACCAAAAACAACGACTTCAAACCGTTTGCCGCGGCGATGACCAAAATCAGCAAGAGGCAGGTCGATAAAAGTTACGAGATTTACCTGTCTCTATATCAAGCCGTCACCGGCAGCGAAGAAGAGCAAAATATCTACAAACAATTCTCTCCCGACTTTTTCGATTTGATTGTCATCGACGAATGCCATCGTGGCAGCGCCGCAGAAGACTCGGCCTGGCGCGACATTCTGGCCTATTTTTCCTCGGCTACCCATATCGGCTTAACCGCCACGCCCAAAGAAACCAAAGACGTATCCAGTATTTTTTACTTCGGCGAACCGGTTTATACCTACAGCCTCAAACAAGGTATCGAAGATGGCTTTTTGGCGCCCTACAAAGTGGTGCGCATCGACATCGACAAAGATCTGCAAGGTTGGCGACCCAGCAAAGGTCAAACCGACAAAAATGGCCAACTGATAGAAGATCGGGTGTATAACCAGATCGATATGGATCGCATCCTGGTACTGGAAAAACGCACTGAACTGGTCGCCAAGAAAATCACCGAATTTCTGACTGCCACCGATCCTTACGCCAAAACCATCGTGTTTTGCGATGACATCGACCACGCCGAACGCATGCGCCAAGCCTTGGTTAACCTGAACCCGGAGCGGGTCAAGGAAAGCCGCAAATACGTCATGCGCATTACCGGCGATGAACTCGAAGGCAAGGCCGAACTGGATAACTTCATCAACCCCGAACAGCGTTACCCGGTCATCGCCACCACCTCCAAACTGATGACGACCGGCGTGGATGCGCAAACATGCAAACTGGTGGTGCTGGATCAACATATTAAATCGATGACCGAGTTCAAGCAGATCATCGGTCGCGGCACCCGCATCAACGAGGATTACGACAAATATTGGTTCACCATCATGGACTTCAAAAAAGCCACCGAGCTATTTGCCGACCAGGATTTCGATGGCGAGCCGGTGATGATTTACGCGCCCGAAGGCGATGCTTCCCCCGTCCCACCGGACGATAATCCCGGCGCTGAAACCGATCATCCCGATTCAGAAACTACCGAAAATACCGGCGATACCACAGCAGGCGAGGGCGGCGACGAACCGCGCGGACGAGTAAAATACGTGCTCGGCGATGTCAGCGTCTATGTGATTGCCGAACGGGTTCAGTATTACGGTCCGGAAGGCAAACTGATCACCGAATCGCTCAAGGATTACACGCGCTCCACCGTGCGCAAGGATTATGCCTCGCTCGATGATTTCCTGCGCCGCTGGACCAAAGCCGAACGCAAAGCCGCCATCCTGCAAGAGCTGGAACAGCACGGCCTGTTGCTGGAGCCGCTGGCTGATGAAGTGGGTAAGGATTTCGACGCCTTCGATCTCATCTGCCACGTCGCCTTTGACCAACCGCCGCTCACTCGTCGCGAGCGCGCCGAGCAAGTCAAAAAGCGCAACTACTTTGCCAAATACGGCGAGCAGGCGCGCCAGATACTGGAAACCCTGTTGGAAAAATACGCCGACACCGGCATAGAAAACATTGAAGACATCAAAATCCTCACCCTGGACCCGTTCAAAAACATGGGTTCCGCCAGTGAACTGGTCTCGGCCTTTGGCGGCAAGCCCGCCTACCTGGCCGCGCTGCAAGAATTAGAAGCCCATCTGTATGCGTAAACTCCGGCTTTTATAATTTTTGTAGTCGATTCGCGTGGGCAGAAAAACTTGCCCACCCACCCTTTGCATATCACTCTTAACAAACATGATAAGCCCCCATTTATGAGCATTTCCGCCACCATTAAATCCATCCAAGACATCATGCGCAAAGATGTGGGTGTCGATGGCGACGCCCAGCGCCTCAGTCAATTGGTGTGGATGTTGTTTTTAAAAATCTTTGACGACCGCGAAACCGAATGGGAGATATTGCAAGACAACTATCAATCGCCGTTGCCGGAGCCGTACCGCTGGCGTAACTGGGCGGCCAATGCCGAAGGCATGACCGGCGATGCGCTGAAATCGTTCCTGGATAACGAGCTGTTCCCCTCCTTGCAGCAACTGCCGGCCAAGGGCGGCGACCAGCGCGCCTACGTCATCCGTTCGGTGTTTGAAGACGCCTACAACTACATGAAATCCGGCCAGCTGATCCGGCAAGTCATCAACAAAATTCAGGAAGGCGTCGATTTCAACAAAGCCCAGGAACGGCATTTGTTCGGCGATATGTACGAGCAATTGCTGCGCGATTTGCAGTCCGCAGGCAATGCCGGCGAATTTTACACCCCGCGCGCCGTCACCGAGTTCATGGTGCGCATGGTCAACCCGCGCCTGGGTGAAAAAGTCATGGACCCGGCCTGCGGCACCGGCGGGTTTCTGTCCTGCGCCATCGAACACATCCGCAAACAGGACGTGAAAACCGTCGATGACGAAGCCCAACTGCAAGCCAGCATCTTCGGTATCGAGAAAAAGCCGCTGCCGCATTTGCTCTGCACCACCAACATGATCCTGCACGGCATGGATGTCCCCAGCAATATCCGCCACGACAACACCCTGGCCAGGCCGCTCATCAGCTGGACGCCCAAAGACCGTGTCGATGTCATCGTCACCAACCCGCCGTTTGGCGGCATGGAAGAAGACGGTATCGAAACCAATTTTCCGGCCAGCTTCCGCACTCGCGAAACCGCCGACCTGTTTTTAGTGCTGATCATGCAACTGCTTAAAGCCGGTGGCCGCGCCGCCCTGGTATTGCCGGACGGTTTTCTGTTTGGCGAAGGCATCAAAACCCGTATCAAGGAAAAACTGCTGGCAGAATGCAACCTGCACACCATCGTCCGCCTGCCCAACGGCGTGTTTGCGCCGTACACCGGCATCAAAACCAATTTGCTGTTTTTCAGCAAAGGCACGCCCACCCAAAACATCTGGTTTTACGAACACCCCTATCCGCCCGGCGTCAAAAGCTACAACAAAACCAAGCCGATGAAGATCGAAGAGTTTGCGGCGGAGGCCGCCTGGTGGGGCAGTGAAGCGGATGGTTTCAGTCAGCGCGTGGAAAACCCGCAAGCCTGGCAAGTCAGCCTGGCAGACATCCAGGCCCGCAACTACAACCTGGATTGCAAAAACCCGCATGTCGGCGAGCAGGAAATCCACGACCCCGAACAACTGCTGGCCCAATACCAAACCATGCAAGCCGACATTGCCGCCTTGCGCGGGCAATTGAAAAATATACTGGCACAAGCGTTAGCGGACAGGAGGGCATGATGAATACACCGGTGAATATTCAGCCTTTATTTGATCAAGTCCGGCAGGTCATCGACCACGCCCATCAACAACTACGCCATACTGTCAACGATCTCATGGTGCAAAGTTATTGGCACATCGGTCGCTTGATTATCGACGACGAACAAGGCGGTGCGCACCGTGCGGAATATGGCAAGCAAACGCTAAAACAATTATCAGACAAACTGAGCGCCGAATACGGCAAGGGGTTTTCACCGCAAAATCTTTGGAATTTCCGTCAGTTTTATCTTGAATTCCCAATTCTCTCCACGGCATGGAGAGAATGACAACCCGAATTGCAACGCGACCGGGCTATATTGGAAAATGCCGGTATGCATACTGCCGCATTTACAGGAAAGCGAGATTAGCCATGCCGATCATTAGTCGATTTCTGGGGGTCGTCATCTCCATGTTCTGGAATGACCATGCTCCACCGCACTTTCACGCCAAATATGGCGATTACGAAATTACCGTCAACATTCATACTGGCGTAGTAGAAGGCCAATTCCCACGCCGCGCTTTGCGCCACGTATTGGATTGGTATGAATTGCATCAGGCGGAATTGTTGGAAGACTGGGAGCTATGCCGCAAATCGCAATTACCTAAACCCATAGAACCCTTGGAGTAACGCCATGTTCCTGCATATTAATGAAGCTAAATATCTCGACGAATACAAGGTCGCTGTCACGTTCAATGACGGCAAATCCGGCGTGGCCGATCTCTCCTCTGCGCTCACTGCTGGCGTATTTAAGGTGCTGCAAGACAAAACCGAGTTTGCCAAACTCAGAGTGGATGAAGAACTGGACACCATTAGCTGGCCGAATGGCTTAGATCTGGCTCCGGAATTCGTTTACTTCCAGGCCTTTAAGGATGACCCTCACCTTCAACTGCAATTCAAAGCATGGGGCTATGCAGGCTGATTTGCGGATATTTAAAGGTATGAGCGCCATTCAGCAACTGTTGACCGAACACCTGGATCTCTGGACCGCTGCCGACACCGTTAAAAAGTCAGGCCGGGGCCGTGGGGCCGGCACGGCGGCCAGTGTCTATGGCATCAAGAAACTGCGCGAGCTGATTTTGGAACTGGCCGTGCGCGGCAAACTGGTGCCGCAAGATGCTAACGACGAGCCGGCCAGTGAATTGCTGAAACGGATAAAGGCGGAAAAGGCCAAGTTGATTGCGGAAGGCAAGATCAAGAACAGCAAATCCCCCCTAACCCCCCTTTTGCAAAGAGGGGGATCAAATTCAACGGCAGTCACAGCAACGACATCAACGTCAACTTCAAATCCTCCCCCCTTTGCAAAAGGGGGGCCGGGGGGGATTTCTGATGAACAGCAGCCGTTTGAATTGCCGCAAGGGTGGGAGTGGGTGAGGCTTGGTGAAGTTTGTTCTTACATTCAACGCGGCAAAGGTCCTGTTTATACCGGTAAATCTGACTATTCGGTTATATCCCAAAAATGCGTTAGGTGGACTGGGCTTGATCTTTCCCAAGCACGATTTATCGATTCAGACTCGATACATAAATACGAAGCTATAAGGATGCTTTGCGAGGGAGATGTTTTATGGAATTCCACCGGAACAGGCACTATCGGGCGCGCATGTGTTATCCCTGAGTTGGAACATAAGCAAATTCTCGTTGCAGATTCTCATGTGACGGTAATCAGACCGATCTCCTTTTTGAGTGTTTTTTTATGGCGATGGATTCAAAGTCCTTCCGTCCAGTCCAAGATAGAAAGTGCCGCCTCGGGAACGACCAATCAAATTGAATTAAATACCTCTACAGTTATTTCACATCCATTTCCATTGCCACCCGTCGCCGAACAACACCGCATCGTCGCCAAAGTCGATGAGTTGATGGCGCTGTGTGACCAACTGGAAAGCCAGCACAATAACGCCGCTGAAGCCCACGAAAAACTGGTCAGCCATTTGCTCGGCACGCTCACTTCCACAAACGTTCGTCCTGAGCTTGTAGAAGGACCATTAGCAAAAGATGCCGCTCATGCTTCGATCATTCGACAGGCTCATGACTCAGTACGAACGGAATCTTTTGCCGAAAACTGGCAGCGCATCGCCGCGCATTTCGACACCTTGTTCACCACCGAAGCCAGCATCGACGCCCTCAAGCAAACCCTGCTGCAACTGGCGGTAATGGGCAAACTGGTACCGCAAGACCCAAACGACGAACCGGCCAGCGAGTTGCTTAAACGGATTCAGGCTGAAAAAGCTAAGTTGATTGCGGAAGGGAAGATAAAAAAAGATAAACCTCTGCCGCCGATTGCTGAAGATGAAAAGCCGTATGAATTACCAGCGGAATGGGAATGGCTGAGACTTGGTGTTGCTCTCGACATAAATGGCGGAGTGACACTCGGTAGAAAAATAACTGGTGTAGATTTGGTTGAACTGCCCTATTTGCGCGTGGCAAATGTTCAAAGAGGTCATTTGGTGCTTGATAGCATCAAAACTTTAGAAATACGTCAATCTGAACTAGGACGGTATCAACTGCTCAAGGACGATTTGCTCGTAACGGAGGGTGGTGACTGGGATAAGGTTGGAAGGACAGCTATTTGGAATTCTGAAATAGAGAGTTGTCTTCATCAAAATCATATTTTCAGAATGCGTCGATTAACGAAAGATCTATCTAGCTTATGGATTGAGATGTATATGAATTCGATAGCAAAAGCATATTTTCAAGCAGCTTCAAAACAAACTACTAATCTCGCATCTATCAATATGACGCAGTTGAAGAGCTGTGTGATTGCAGTTCCACCACTGCGAGAACAACACCGCATAGTCGCCAAAGTCGAAGAACTGATGGCCCTCTGCGACCAACTTAAAGCCCGTCTCGTCGCCGCTAATCAGTTGCAGCAAAAGCTGGCGGATGGGATGGTTGAGCGGGCCATCATGTCGTGATGTATTGCTCACCGCCTGAATAGAAAGCCGCCTTCAGTCATTTTTCAGAGCGTTTATACCCATGGGCCGTCGCTATATCGTCCGCTGAGCCGGCCTGTGCTGGGCGCAGCCGATGTGGCCGGTGTACAAGGCACCCGGCGCGCTGCTCATGAACCATGCCGTATTCCCCAACAAAACATAAAGGCGCGTTATTGCTGAAGCTGTGGATTATTGCCTCCGGCTGCCGGTAATTCGCCACAGATGTAGGGGCGGGCGGCTTGTAAAGTGCTTATGCCGGCAAACAGCAAGGGTTTGCGACCCGACCGATCAGTGGTCGTCGCCGGTCAGATGGCAATAGGCATTGCTATTTGGCTCCGGCCAACAAGGGAGGAGCTGGCCAAGAGCATCAGCGATTTGAATTGGTGTGCCCAAAACGGCATGCGGATGAGCGCTTCGCTTAAAGGCGGATCGGTTCAAGTCGCGGTTTGGAACCACCTTTTTAGCGGTGGGAATTTATTGATATTTCAAAGGAGCCAGTCAAATGAACACGCAAGTAAATCAAAATTTTAGGGTTCTGAATACGGAAGAACTGCAACAGGTAGCCGGCGGTTGGTGCGGAACGCCTTACCCAGGTTTCTGGAAAGGGCCAAAACCTGGTCCGCTGCCCGACTTGTTTAGTGGCGCGGTCAGCAAGCTATCCATGGTCAGTTTGAATCCGCAACCGTTGCCACCCGCTGAAATCAGTTTTTTCGCGCAGTAAGCGCTTAAGCTTAGAAGAGCCGGCCCCGTGCCGGCTTTTTTACGTGGCGGCAAGTAAATAAAGGCTGAGTTACCGGCCTAAAAAAACCATGCCGCCAACAACTTGCTTACTAACGGCATGGCAGGTAGGAGAGGAGTGCAGGACGATTTAAACGCTGGCTTGTTTGCGTTTACCCAAGCCCATAACGCCCAGGATGCCGCTTAGAAACAGCCAGGTGGCAGCGGGCAGCGGTACGGCGGCAACGCCGGATACCGAGAAGGCTTGGTTAAACGTGGTGCCGCCGACGATGTCGGTGCCGATTCTCAGCCAGTCCGGGTCCAGGTTGCCGTCGCGTATCCAGGATTGCAAATCCGGCGTGAACGGGCCGCTGCCACCGACGATGGGTTTGGCGGCAGACAACCAGAGGAAATTGCCGTTTTTCAATTCCACCTGCGGCACGAAAAAGTAATGGTCGGCTGCCAAGGAGATGGCGTCGTTAAAATTAATGTCAAATCTGACTTCCTGTCCGGAAACAGCGCCTTCGCCGCCGGTGGTTTGGTTGGGCAGCGGATGAATGCCGTTGATTACCGAGTTGCCGGCCAAGGCGTTGCTGTTTAGTAATGTGACGCTGTAGCTCAAGGAGTTGTCAGCCGATTCGCGGCCCAAAAACGCCACATCCGAAGGCGAGTTGACGCGGGTAGGCACGCGGCCGGAGGGCGGGTTTACGGAATCCTTACCAAATACCCGGTAGATTTCCACATTCACATTGGCGATGTCACTCAGCGTGGCGCCGTTGGCGAGCAAACCGGTGAACGTGGCTTGGTTTAATTGGGTGTGTTGCGTTAATACAAAGTCGTCCGCTGATTCTATTTCCCGGCTGGTGCCGCCGGCTTGCGCGCCGGTGGCGATGCGGTAATCCGGGCCGCCCGTGCTGAACGAGAAGGCTGCGGCGTCGGCGTTGGCGGCGAACAAGGTGGAAACGGCCAAAAGGGGGATTAATTTGCTTTGCATGTCGGTACTCCTAAAAGGGTTAAAGTGCTGAGAATTGGTCTCGGATAAAGAAACTGCTGGCAGCTTCTGTCTCTAACAATGCGAGTAGCGTGCCAAGAAAGTTTTTTATAAATATATGTTTAAAATCATTTAGTTAGGATTTGGTTTTTCCTTGTTTGTGCCGGCGGGTGGGTGCGACGAAAGTTGCAGCAAAGGTGCTGGAAAGCGCTGCGATGCCGGTCATTAAGCGGCGGAGGGCGGTTAACAGAGTGGCTTATTCAGCAACTTTTGTCTCAGGGGGGTAACGGAAAGCTTAAATGTAGCGTGATAATCAAAGAAAAGGCCGTTGATCCAGTACGAAATTTAGCCTTACCCTGATTTCAATCGAGGATAGAATGAAGACCGGATTCGTAAACCACGCTTTGACACACGTAAACATGACGCAGAAAAGTATGGCTGGGCTTTTTTTAGCGGTTGGCATGGGGATGGCCTTAACGATGGCCGCGCGGGCGCAAACCCCGGAACCGCTGGCGCCCTTACCGCTCACGGTGGCTTTAGATGCCCCGCGCGTGGTGTTGGGCCAACGCTTATTTCATGATCCTAAACTCTCCGACCAAGGCCAGCGCTCTTGCGCCAGTTGTCATCCCCTAGACAGCGGCGGCATGGACGGCAAGGTCCGCGCCGAAGCGGCGGACGGGGTGTCGCGGCTGCGCAATACTCCCAGTTTGTTCAATGTCTCGTTCAACTACTTTTTTAATTGGGATGGGGTAGTCACCACACTGGAAGCCCACACCGAAAAAGTCATGCTGAATCCGAAAATCATGAACGCCAAGTGGCCGGAGTTGATCGAGCGTTTGCGCGCGGTGTCGGATTATGTCGATGCGTTTAGCCGAATCTACCCCGACGGCTTGACCAAAGCCAATGTGGTAGACGCCTTGAGCCATTTCGAACGTAGTTTGATCACGCCCAATGCCCGCTTCGACCGCTTTCTACGCGGTGAAACCGCGGCACTTGATACTGACGAACAGGAAGGCTTTCATTTGTTCAAGGCCTTGGGCTGCGTGGCCTGCCATCAGGGCGTCAATATCGGCGGCAATCTATTTCAGAAGTTCGGCGTATTCGGCGCACCGCAAGGGCCGCAAGAGCCGGTGGACGAGGGCCGTTACAGCGTCACCGGCAACGACAGAGACCGCGGCGTGTTTCGGGTGCCAAGCCTGCGCAATGTGGCCGTCACCGCGCCGTATTTTCACGATGGCCGCGCCGCTACCCTGGAAGCGGCGGTGGATACGATGGCCGAGCATCAATTGGGTAAGCGGCTGGCGGCGAAGCAGCGCGATGCTATCGTCAAATTTCTAAAGACATTGACCGGGGAATACGCCGGCAAGGCTTTGGTTGCTAGCCAAGCAGCCAAGCCATGACCGCGATTTCTTGGCGGCCCAGGTTGATCGTCGCCGGTCTGTTGCTGGCCCTGACCTATCTCTGGCTGCAAAGCGCCAGCCCGGAACTGGAGCGGCGTAACCGCCTGCAAAGTACGTTGCGTATCATCGAATTGCGCGATGCGGAACTGATGCGCGATATTTTGCTGGCCCGCGCCGGCTTGCTGGCTAACTACGATGCCCTCACCCAAGCCGGCCAGGAGTTGCTGCGGTTATCGCAGAGTTTGCAAACCGAATTGCAACCGGCGAATGCTGAAGCGGAGAGGCTCATGGGTACATTGGCTGATCAGCTAACGGCAACAGTGCAGGAACGCTTGGGGCAGATCGAATACTTAAAATCCGATAACGCCTTGTTGCGCAATTCGGTGATGTCCTTCGACGAAATAGGCAAAACTTTGCGCGCTGCTGCGAAGCCCGGTGATGCCGCCAAGCTGGGCAATTTATGGCGCTTGATGTTCAGTTTCATGGACAGTCCGCAGCCGGAATTGGCCGTGGAAATTCAGCAGGAGCTTGATCGGCTGGCCGGACTGGCCGCGCAGTCGGACGACTATCGGGTGCTGATCGCCCACGGCCGGCTGATCATTGACGTATCGCCGAAGGTGGATACGCTCTTGCGGCAGATCATCGCCCAGCCTATCGTCAGCCGGCTTGATGATTTGCAACAAGCCCTGCGCCAGTACAGCGGCAGCGTGGAGCAACAAGCCGAAATCTATCGTTTGGCGTTGTATTTAGTCGCCGTCGTCTTATTGGCGTATTTGCTGTATCAATTTGTCCTGCTCAGGGCAAACACGCTGGCTTTGCGAAAGGCCCATGCCAATTTGCAACAAGAAACCAACGAACGCTTGCAAGCCGAATCCTGGTTGCGGGAAAGTGAAGCCAGACTGCGCGCCATTACCGACTCGGCGCATGAAGCGATTGTCTCCGTGGACATGCAAGGCAATATCGTGTCCTGGAACCAGGGCGCACAGCTGATGTTTGGCTTTCCGGCAGAGCAGATGCTGGGTCAGCCGTTTCAGCAGTTGCTGGCACACCCGGCGCAGGACCTTTTCGCACAAATTAAGGAAGCACAAGGCGAAAATCGACGCAATAGCCCGATGCGGGAATTGAAAGCGTTAAGGCAGAACAACAGTGTGTTTCCGGTGGAGTTGTCGCTATCCCGTTGGACGCGCGGCGCCGAGCGCTATTCGACCGCGATCATCCGCGACATTAGCGTGCGCAAGCAACTGGAACAGGTGGCTCGCCAGCAAGAGTTGCAACTGATTCAGGCCAACAAAATGACTGCCTTGGGTACTTTGGTGTCCGGCGTCGCGCATGAAATCAATAACCCCAATCAACTGATTTTGTTTAATTCAGGTTTACTTGCCGATATTTGGAGCGATGCGCTGGAGGTGTTGGAAGAGCGTTATCAAGCGGCCGGCGAATTTTCCTTGGGCGGTTTGCCTTACAGCGAAATGCGCGGTAGTGCGGCGGTGTTGATCCGCGATGTCAGGGATGGCGCCAAACGCATCGAACGTATTGTCGCCGAACTGAAAAACTATGCCCGCCCGCCCAGCAGCGAGGCTCCGGTATCTTTTGCGATTAACGAGGTGGTGGAGCGGGCGTTAGGTTTACTGAAGCATCTGATAGACCAAAAAACCCGGCATTTCAAAACCGATTTTGCCGAGGGCTTGCCGGAGCTGCGCGGCAATCCGCAGCAGGTGGAACAGGTGCTGGTCAATCTGTTGATTAATGCCTTGGAAGCGCTTCCGGACCCGGAGAAATCTGTTAGCGTTACCACCAAACTTTTGAATGACGGCCGGCAGTTGGGTGTGGAAGTTCGAGATGAAGGCATCGGCATCGCCGCCGAACATATCCAACAACTCTGCGACCCGTTCTTTACCACGAAACAGGCTAATGGCGGCACCGGCTTGGGTTTGGCGATCAGCGCTTCATTGCTGCGCGCCCAGGGTGGTAGCTTAAGTTTTTCATCCGAGCCGGGGCAAGGCACCTGTGCGCGGGTTATTTTTCAGGTCAATCCGGGGCCGGCGATGGCAGACAATCATGCAATGTAAAGACCTGGGCAAGCTGCCTATCTTGTTGGTGGACGACGAAGCGCAATTGCTGCACAGCGCTAGTCTGGTGTTGCGTAGTGCCGGCTTTGCCGAGGTGCTGACGCTGGACGACAGCCGAGCGGTATTGCCGTTGCTGGCAAGCCGGCCCATCGGCGTCATTGTGCTGGATTTGACCATGCCGCATCTGTCCGGCAAGGCGTTATTGGAGCAGATAGCCGCCGAGTATCCGGAAATCCCGGTGATCATGATGACCGCCACCAACGATTTGCAGATTGCTGTAGAGTGCATGCGCAGCGGCGCCAGCGATTATTTACTCAAGCCGGTCGAGCATAGCTGTCTGGTGGCAGCGGTGCGGCGGGCCGTGGAAAGCCGGGTGTTGCGCGCGGAATTTTTGTCGCTGAAAGAGCGGATGCTGACCAACAGCCCCCATGAGCCCAGCGCATTTGCCGACATCGTCACGCAAAGCCCGGCCATGTTTGCTATCTTCCGCTACATCGAAGCTATTGCCGCCTCCCCGCAACCGGTGTTGATCACCGGCGAAACCGGGGCCGGCAAAGAGTTGATTGCCCGTGCCTTGCACCGCTTGTCCGGGCGCGCGGGTGATTTGGTGGCGGTCAATGTCGCCGGCCTGGACGATACCTTGTTTTCCGATACGTTGTTCGGCCATGCCAAAGGCTCGTTCACCGGCGCGGAACGGGCCCGTGACGGATTGCTGGCCAGTTCCGGCGAGGGCACGTTGTTTCTGGATGAAATCGGCGACCTTAGCATCGCTTCGCAAGTCAAATTGTTGCGTTTATTGCAGGATGGTTCGTTTTATCCGATAGGTGCGGATCGGCCCCGGCAGAGCAGGGCGCGCATCATTGTGGCGACCCATTGCGATGTCAGACGGCAAGTCGAACTCGGCAGTTTTCGCAAGGATTTATATTTTCGCTTGCGGACCCATCATATCCAACTGCCGCCGCTCCGCGAACGCCGGGAAGACCTGCCGCAACTGACGCTGCATTTTGTGGAGAAAGCCGCCGACAGCCTGGGCAAGCCTGCACCCAGCGTGCCGCCGGCGTTGTTTCAGTGGTTGCATAATTACTCGTTCCCCGGCAATATCCGCGAGCTCGAAGGCATGGCCTTCGATGCGGTGGCTCGTAGCCGGGGCGGGGTACTGTCCTTGCAGAGCTTCAAAGACGCTATTGCTGAGCACATGCCAAGCTCTGGCGAAGGGGATTTGGCAAGTGCGAATCTGGCATCGTCCGGCAATTTCCCGGAGCGCTTGCCGACTCTGAAGGAAGCCGAAGAGTCACTGATTGCCGAAGCTTTACAACGCGCCCAAGGCAATCAGGGTGTTGCCGCCGGCCTGCTGGGCATTAGTCGGCAGGCTTTAAACAAGCGGCTGATTCGCCGCGACGCGGAGAGCTTCTGAGTCCAAGAACTACTTGTCCGGGCCGGCGTATCAGCCGATAAAACTTAATAAAACAACGCCAAGGAGAGCCAAGCGTGGCTTTAATATCTTTACGACAACTTTTGGATTATGCCGCCGAACACAGCTTTGCCGTGCCGGCTTTCAACATCAGCAACATGGAGCAAGTGCAGGCCATCATGCAGGCCGCCGATGCTTGTGACAGCCCGGTAATCATGCAAGGTTCTGCTGGCGCTAATCGCTATGCCGGCGAGGTATTTCTGCGGCATTTGATCTTGGCCGCCGTCGAGCAATATCCGCATATTCCGGTGGTGATGCACCGCGACCACGCGCCATCGCCGGACATTTGCGCCCAAGCTATTCAATCGGGATTTAGTTCGGTGATGATGGACGGTTCGTTGCTGGAAGATATGAAAACCCCGGCGTCTTTTGCCTATAACGTCGAGGTGACCCGCCGCGTGGTGAACATGGCGCATGCCTGCGGCGTGTCGGTGGAAGGGGAGATCGGTTGCCTGGGTTCGTTGGAAAATCAGCAAGATGCGGATCACAGCCGCTTGCTGACCGACCCCGACGAGGCGGTGGAATTTGTCAAGCAAACCCAAATCGATGCGTTGGCGGTGGCCATAGGCACCAGTCATGGCGCGTATAAATTTAGCAAGCCGCCGACGGGTGAAGTGTTGGTAATCAGCCGCTTAAAAACCTTGCAACAGCGTCTGCCGAATATGCATTTTGTGATGCACGGCTCCAGTTCGGTGCCGCAAGACTGGCTGCAAGTCATCAACGAACACGGCGGCGATATTCCGGAAACCTATGGCGTGCCGGTGGCGGAAATTGTGGAAGGCATTAAATACGGGGTACGCAAAGTCAATATCGATACCGACTTGCGCATGGCCTCCACCGGCGCGATTCGCCGCTTTGTCGCCCAACCGGAACATGCCGCGGAATTGGATGCTCGCAAGATTTACCAAGCCGCCAGAGATGCGATGCAGGCGCTTTGCCAGGCGCGTTACGAAGCATTCGGTTCGGCTGGACATGCCGGCAAGATTAAAGCGGTGCCATTAAGCCAGATGGCGAAAAGCTATTGTTGAGATAGGTAAACGCCGAGCGGATTTTTCGCAAAGTTGCCTATGATTTTCTGACCCTTGAGCGTCATACTTACCTATCCTGCGGGGTTGTCGTTGGCAATCCCGTAAAGCCCGACTGGGCAGTTCCGACAGAAATCCCACCTTAACCCCGCTATTTTTATTCGATGTAAGACTAAAAAAATAATTATCTTAATAATGCTACAATTCGCGCCCGATTAGGTTTGTCCGAAAGTGAGTCCTTTATTTTTTGTCCGTGAGAACGGGAACGGGCTACAGCGTAGTCACTAGGAGGAAATGTGAGAGTTTTGGCTATTGTGTTAATTGCATCGCTGGTATGTTTGATGGGTGCTTGCAGCAAGGCGAATCAGATCAATGCCCGGAGTTTACAGACTGCGCAAAAGTCGGTTTTTTACATCAAAGAACATTTACCGGAAGCCGAACGTATGCCGTTTGAGGTTTCCTATTGGTTATTGCGCGAGCAAATCAAGAATAACGATGAGTTCTTGCAACTCATCGACGGTAAGACTTCAAAAGAGTTGATCGATCTGGGCAAGGAAAATTTTACGAAGCGTAAAGCGGCAGGCGACAAGGAATATGCCCGTTACGAGAATTGGGAGCAGATGATTGCTAAGTCTGCGCAACAACGCAACGCTCAAGAAACCGCCGACAGCGCCGATCCGCGCGACAAAAAGGATTACCCCCGCGTCGACTACAAAATGCACGCGATGTAACTCACGCATTTATGCGTCTGCTACTGGTCGAGGACGATCCGGCCTTTGCTTTGCCGCTGGCGGCTGATTTGCGCGGCGCCGGCTACGTCGTCGATACCGCAACCGACGGTGCGCAGGGCGAGTTCCTGGGGGCGACTGAGCCCTACGATGCCGCGATTCTCGACTTGGGCCTGCCCAAGCTGGCCGGACTGGAAGTACTGAAATGCTGGCGCGCCGCCGGCAACCACATGCCGGTGATTGTCTTGACCGCCCGCGACGCCTGGTACGAAAAAGTCGACGGCTTCAAGGCCGGCGCCGACGACTATGTCTGCAAGCCCTTCCACCCTCAAGAATTGCTAGCCCGCTTGCAGGCGGTGTTGAAGCGAGTGCACCATTTCAACCAAGCCAAACTAAGACTGTTCGGCGTCGAACTGGACGAAGACGAACAAACCGCCCTGATTGACGGCGGCGAAGCTCAACCACTAACCGCCATCGAATTCAGGCTATTGCGCTACTTCATGTTGAATGCCGGCAAGGTGTTGAGTAAGGCGCAACTGGGCGAACATGTTTACAGCGAATCGGCCGAACCCGACAGCAACGTGCTGGAAGTCTACGTCAAACGTCTGCGCAAGATCGTCGGCACCGATTTGATTCATACTCGGCGGGGCCAGGGCTATCTGTTCGGTCTCAAGCCGTGATGTCCTTACGCAAGCGCCTGGGCCGCGGCCTGATCGCGGTGCTGGGGGCGATATTCATTCTGCACTGGATCGCTGCCGACTGGATCATCCGCAGCGCCGCCGAAAAGCAAATGGCCAACCGCCTGGCCGATGACGGCTACTCGTTGCTGGACTCCCTGGCCTACAGCGACGCCGAGCAAGTCACTTTCAATAGCTTCCATATCAGTTCGGTCTACAACCGCCGGCTGTCCGGGCATTATTATCTGGTCAAAGTCGATGCCCTGGCTTACCCGTCGCCTTCCTTGCTGGATTTTCCGCTGGCGGTCGAGGCCGTCGGGCCGGAGCAATCGATGCTGTACCATGCGGCCGGGCCCGAGAAAACGCCGCTGTTGGTCTTGACCTTGGGCGCGGTCCGTTTCGGCCATCGCATCAACATCAGCGTGGCGGAAGACCTGTCGGCGGTCGACCACGACATCACCGCCATTCGTTTGGCCTATTTGGGTTTGACCTTGCTGATATTGTTCAGCGCCATCGGCCTGCTGCGCTGGGACATCCAGCGCGCGCTGCATCCTTTGGTTTTGGTGCGTGCCGAATTGGAGCAGGTCGCCGGCGGCGGCAGGCAACATATCGGCAGCGAGGTGCCGGCCGAAGTCCTGCCGCTGGTCGAGGAAATTAACCATTTGCTGGAATTGGTCGTCCGCCGCTTGCAACAGTCGCGCACCGCGATGGGCAATCTGGCGCACGCGCTGAAATCGCCGATGGCGCTATTGCTAAGAACCGGCGAAGACCCGCATTTCGATGGCCGGCCTGACTTGCGTTCGCGCCTGGATGAGCAAAGCCAGGCTATCCGCCATTGCATCGAACGCGAATTAAAACGGGCGCGGATCGCCGGCGACCAGCAGGCGGCGCCGGCTTTCAACCCGCATAGCGAAATCATCGCCCTGAAAAAGACTCTGCGCGCCATTTACGCCGACAAGCCGCTGGATATTCAAGTCACCGCACCCAAACAACTGCTGCATTTCGACCGGGAGGACTTGATGGAAGTCCTCGGCAATCTGCTGGATAACGCCTGCAAATGGGCGAAGCAGCGGATTGATGTCGAATTGGCGCTGGAAGGCGGGGTAGTGATTCGGGTCGCCGACGACGGCCCCGGTTGCCAAAACGAAGATCTGGCCTACCTGACCCAACGCGGCCGGCGCTTAGATGAGTCGGTGCAGGGCCATGGCCTGGGTCTTGGTATCGTGTCGGACATCGTCAACACCTACCATGGCGCAATATATTTTGGCCGCAGTAAGGTTCTGGGCGGCTTTTTGGTAACGGTGAGTTTGCCGTTGCATCGCTAAAACCGGATTTAAAGCGCCGGGATTTTCAGTTTCGATTCAGTTGGCTTGGTTACATTGCGCCCCGGTATTCAGTTTCGGCCTGCCGGGGCTTGGATGCGTTGTTAATCAATATTCAATCCGAAGTGAATCATATGCCCAAACAACATGGATTATTGCCGGCTTTGCTAGCGGGTGTGATGGCCGGGAGCGTGGCGGCGGCCGAACCCGAAGCCCATTCGCCTTCAGCCGAGAATGCCGTCGACACGCTGACTAGCGTCGAAGTCGAAGAAAGCGTCGAGAAAGCCGCGACCTTTTCCGGTTCCACCTCGGTGATCGACAAGCAAACCTTGGAGCGCGACCAAGTCTTTACCGTCAACGAAGCCTTGCGCAAGGCGCCCGGCGTCTATGTGCGCGACGAGGAAGGCTTTGGTCTGCGGCCGAACATCGCCTTTCGCGGCCAAAACCCGTTCCGCTCCACCAAGGTGTTGTTCCTGGAAGACGGAATCCCATTCAACTTCGCGCCCTACGGCGACAACGACATCTACTACCATCCGCCGATCGAACGCTACGACGGCATCGAGATTTACAAGGGTGCCGATTTGACGCAATTCGGCCCGCAAACCATCAACGGTGCGATCAATTACTTGACACCCAAGGTACCGACCGCGCCCGGCGGTTTCGTCAGCTTTACCGGTGGCAACCGCGATTACCTGAACGGCCACGCCCGTTACGGTGGCATGGCCAAGAACGTGCAAGGCCTGGATGCCATCGGCGGTGTAGTCGATTACATCCACAAGGAAGGCATGGAAAATCGCGACAATACCTTTGCCGTGGTGGACGATGCCAATCTGAAAAGCATCATCGACTTCGACGCCCGTAATCGCTTGACGCTGCGCGGCGATTTCTACCACCAGGACGAACAAGGCGCGGCCTTCGGTTTGACCGACGCCGAATACCGCAATCTCGGCGCGCGTTACAATCCGGACAAAAACGCCAATTTTACCAACGACCGCTGGTCAACCTCGGCCACCTACGAGCACAGCTTTAATAACGACGTGACGTTGGAAACCAGTTTTTACTGGTCGGCGTACGAGCGCAACTGGTGGCGGCAGCAAAACGAATTTCCGACCGAGAACCAGTGCGTCTCCCGCGGCATTCCGACATATGTGCAAGACCGGGAAAACGGTGTTCCGATCGATATGGATCTGTGCAACTACAATTCCGGCCGCTTGCGTAACTACGAAACCTGGGGCGTGGCGCCGACCTTGCATGCCAAACACGATTTGTTCGGCATCGAAAGCCAATTGGATGCCGGTTTCCGCGCGCATTTCGAGAATCAGTATCGCCGCTTTGTTCGCGGCAGTACCGCGGATGCACGCGACGCCAGCAATCCCAACGGCGGCAATTACGGTCAACTGACCGAGAATAACGAACGCTTTGCCGACGCCTATTCCGGTTTTGTGCAGAACAAATTCATCTGGAACGATTGGACCTTCACGCCGGGCGTGCGCGTCGAATCGGTCAGCTATGAACGCAAGAATTTGCTGAACGGCACGCAAGGCCAAAGCAGCCTGACCGAAATCCTGCCGTCGTTCGCGATGACTTATGTACCCATCGATAGCGCCGAGCTGTTTTTCGGCATTCACCGCGGTTTCGCGCCGCCCCGAGTGGAGGACGCGGTTTACAACGATACCGGCGGCTCGGCCGAAGTCGGCGCCGAGATCAGTTGGAATACCGAGTTCGGCGTCCGGGCCAGACCGGTGCGCGGCGTCAAAACCGAGCTGACCTATTTCCACAACGACTTCGATTCTTTAACCGTACTGGGTACGGTTGGCGGCGGCACGGTGCCGGTGGCGCAAGGCAAGGCCTTGTATGAAGGTATCGAATTGATGGCACGAGCCGATTTCGGCGATGTATTCAACTGGACCCACAACCCGTATGCGCAGATTGCCTACATGTGGCTGCCGACCGCCGAGACCACCGAAGCCTTCCGCTGTGTGCCGCTGTCCAGCGGCGCCTATCCGGCGAGTTGCCCCGGCGGCAATGTATTCGGTTCCGCGCCCGGCAAGCGCGCGCCGTATGCGCCGGAAAGCCTGTTGACCGCGACCTTGGGCTACTCGCATCCGACCGGTTTCGATGCCCACTTGGAAGCAGCCTTCGTCAGCGAGCAATACGCCGATTTTCTGAATCTGGACAGCGGCGCCGACCATCCTAACGGCCCGACCAGCAGCGCGGCTTTGGGCGGTAGCTACGGCAAAATCAACGACTACGTGGTGGTCAACTTCGCCAGCTCCTACAAGTTGCGCAAGGACTTGACCCTGTTCGTGTCGCTGAAAAACATGCTGGACAACACCTACATCACCGACCGGGTGCGTGGCATCCAGTCCGGCATGCCGCGTCTGGTTCAGGCAGGGTTTAAGTACGAGTTTTGATAGGCAGGGTTTTTATTTTAATTTGGTTATGAAATATTTTTAATTCATCTTATTTCTGCTACGATGGAGGCGTTTCTATAAAAATTCCTCAACCTTGCCGCTATCGGAGACAGAAGCATGAAGCAACAATTATTACGACGGTTTTTAGTTGTAATGCTGGCGATCATGCCAGCTGCGCAGGCGCACCCGTTCCATTGGACCGGCGATACTATCGGTTTCCTCAGCGGCCTATTCCACCCTTTTTCCAGTTCGGATCATATTCTGACGATGTTGGCGGTGGGTATGTGGATATGCCGAACAGCTAGCGGCAAATCGGTTTTATGGCTGGCGCTGTTGTTCCTGTCCATGCTTTTGCTGGGCGGCGGCTTGACCCTGATCCCGTTGGAGATTGCCCACGCTGAAACGCTGATGTATGCGAGCGTGCTGGTTTTGGGTTTGCTGTTGGCGTCGGGACGCAAATTGCACTGGGTTTTTTCGTTGCTGCTGATTGCTGCCGTCGCGGTGTTTCACGGTTATGTGCACGCTTTGGCTATTTGGCTGGATGTTGAAGCGCTTGGCTATACGGCCGGCTTCGCTTTGGCGACTTCAAGTCTATTGGCAATCGGCGTTGCCGTAAACCTGGGTATCTTGATGTCATTGGCTAAGCTGGCTGGCCGGATGCCTCAATAAATAGCCACGCCAAGCACTCGAAAATAATTTCAACCAAAGGAGTCGCCCGCTCAGTAGCGTTTAATCTCAGATCAGGACAATTTGCTTTACCCGTTACATTTCATTTTAACTAAGAGGAAACACATGACATTAAAGAAAATTTTTATCGCATCAACTCTGCTGGTTTCGATTCTGGGCTTTTCCGGTGCAACGTATGCAAAAGAAGCCCATAAAACTGTGCCAGAGGTGTTGAAAGAAGTGGATGCGCATATGCAAGCCGCTTTGGATGCGATTCCGTCCGCTGATTCGACAAAAATAGCCACGTTGATCAAGGAAGCGTCGCAAAGCGCCAGCGAACTTAGCGCCAACTATAAATTCGAATTCGAACGCGACAAAGTAGTTTTGAAATTGAAAAAAGCCAGAGAATTGGCTAAAAAGTCCGATTTTGCTGCAGCAGAACAAGAACTTAAAGAAGCCAGAGAAGGCTTTGCCGGTCTGACAAAATTCCAGTAATGGCATTTTGACAACACAAATACTTCATGTATGCAGTTTGGGCAGCTTGGGCTGCCCTTTTTTTTGCGCGGAAGAAAAATACCGGAAGTCGCTGCCGACTGGGCCGGCGTGGACAATTTAAGCGGCCGGAAAAAATAGCGCGGTCAAGAAATAACGGGTCGTTTTGCACGGGATAGGCACGAAAATAAACGTCAAAAACGCCGATACCTCCCACTGTTATTCGAGTGTGCCAACTCCGGCGACGGCAGAAGTTTGCTTTTACTGTTGGTTAGAAAGCCTGGTTGGCAAAGGGGTTGAGACTGGGGCGTTGAACCACGTTAAAGCCAAATTCGGTGGCTTGGTGGCAGGCGTTGCAACCAGCGGTGAGCTTATCGTAATTGGCAATAAACTCAGCTTTGTTTTTGGCGTTTATCGCTTGTTCCAGCGCTGTGAGTGGCTGGTCGACATATTGGGCGATCAATTCCGGAATCGCTTGTTTGATCTGCTTATGCGTGGGGTGGTACTTACCGGCATCTTCCATCCCTTCGTGCAGTTCGTCGATTTCATAGGCCGCCAGTGCCCAGTTTTCGGCCTGACCGGCAAACCATAATTTGGCGTGGCGAGTGGCGGTTTGCGCCATGATTTCACCCAGGCCTGGTACGAAACCGGCGTCGGCGTGCTGTTCATCGTGGTGGTGATGGGAGGCACAGGCGGTTAGCGATAACACGCAAGCGGCCAGTATGGTCGATTTAAATCGGATTGGTGTCATAGGGGGTTCCTTTGCAAGACAGAGTGAAAGCAGGGTATTGACTACCGACGGTCGCGACATACGCGGCGCGCCGGCATCTTTTCGTTCGGCCCCTAGCATGTGGTTACGGCAGGCAGGCCCGTTGTGGTCGGAGCGACGAAATCGGGGTTAACGCGGTGTATGAGCTGGATTGGGCTTTAGCCAGCGCGGCACTAAGTAGGCCGCCAGTGCTATCAATCCGCCCAGCAACCCCACCAAAATCCATAGGCTATTGCCGCTAGTGGCCGTTGGTTCCACAAGCAAGCCAACGGTCAGCGGCATGTGAAGCGCGCTGATCTCCGGTGGCGTATGCAAGTCGTCGTCCTTGACGAACAGCACGGCTTGGTATTTACCCGGCGTTTTAAAATCCACTGTCGTCGTCAATACGCCTTGCTTAACCACGGCCATCGGTAATTCGGCTATGGATTGGCCGTCTTCGCGTAGTATTTTCAATGCCACCGGCTTCTTGCGTACATCCAGATCCAGCAAATCGATAGCAATCTGAGTTTTGCCGACGTGCGGCAGATCGACGCATTCGGCCTGAGGTACGGATTTGTCGTCCTTGGCACGATTAGGATCGATCTGGTAGGCGGCAAAATTGACCACGTAATAGTCATTGGTCAGCATGCAACCGTAAAGATCGTAGCTGCCGTTGGCGCCTTTGCGGTTACCGCCCAGCGGCACCGATGCCATAGCCAGTTGCAAGCCGGTCGTGAACAACAATAAAGCAGCGGAAAGTCGGCTGATACGAATCATGGTTTGGCCTCCCCGGGCGCCGATTCGGCGACGATGGAAAATTTGGAAACCCCGCTGACGATTAGCCCGTCTTCGGTAATCACCCGGTAGCGGGTGGCGTAATCGCCGGGCGGCAATGTTTGGGTGGTGGCGGTTAGCCGATGGCGTTCGCCGAGGACTAGGCGGGCATCGCCGTTGTCCACCCGCTTGCCTTGGGCATCGACGACGACGACCGAAGGTGAACGCTCGCCGACGTTACCACTGAACCAGAATTTCACCGTGCCGTCGAAACCGGTCACTTCGGCGTTATTTTTGGGGTCGGACTTTAACAGCACGCCTTCGGCAAGGCTAATTGGGCTGGCCAATGCCAGCAACACCGGGATGAATGGATTTAAAAGCTTACGCATGGAGTTTCCTTAGGGCAGGCCGAAGAAACCGGCGATGAACAGTACCAGCGGATCGGATAAGGGGTGAAAGAAGCCCAAGGTTATCGCCGCCAGACTAATGACGAAAACCCGGGTCCAGGTCGTCAGATCCAAATCCTGTTTGCGCCAGAGCAAATGAAATGCCAGCCAACTTAATAACCAGACGCCGATAGCCAGGGTTTCCTTGCCCGTATACGAGCCTATGCTGCCGTCCGGACCCTTGCCTTGCGAACCCGGAATCCAATAGCCGAAGCTATGCACTAACTTGTCCAGGCCGGGCGACAATCGCGAAATATGGTGGCTGACCATCAAGGTCAAAAATGCCAATAATAGGGCTAGGCTGGCCGCTACCACCGGCCCGGAATAGAGGGGCTCGTTATTGGAATCGGTTTGGTTTTGATTATGTATCACGCGGGTCACCGTCAAACAAAGCGCAGTTTGGCCAGTACCAAGCCAACCACGAAGCCGATCATCAGAAAACTCCATGACACCAGGATTGTGATGCCGACGAAGCGGGTCAGGTCGCGGCGCATTTGGATCGATAGGCCGTAGTAGTACAGTGTCGCGGTTGCCAATAGCATCAGCGGAAACGGGAATAGCGAGACGAATTCCTTGAATTCCATCAGCACGTTATGAATTGCCGGCACATGAGCCAATATCCAGTCGCGCGGACCGTCCTGTCCGCGGTAGCGCATATAGATCCAGTTGCCGCTAATCGCGCCGGCCAGATTTAGCAGGGTGGCGGCCAGCAGCCAGTGGCGCAACGATTCAAGTCTGACGTGCATGCCTTTTATCAACGGAATGGCGCGATGGGTAAGATAGGTGCCGACCACGACAGCGAGGATAGCGCTCACGCCATGCACGCCGGCCTTCAGGCTATACTCGCTCGGATACCAAAAGTCTGACGCCGTTAATATCAACAGCAGTGTTAAGGCAATACCGACTTGGCTGCGAATGACGAGTTTGCTGAAGTTGTCGTGTATGTAATGTCCGGTGGACATGAAAAATGCCTCTTGTTGTTTTAATCGCGCCGGCAGTGCGGCGGGTATCTATATCGGCGTAAACGCCAGCGAATCAGGGCTTTGCGTTATAATCGGCGATCCCATAACAATAACGACAGGAGCCGACTTTGGAACGTTTTACCATCTCTCTCAACGACGATTTGGCCGCCGAATTCGATCAATGGATTGCAGCGCGCGGCTACTCCAACCGTTCCGAAGCCGTACGCGATTTATTGCGCAAGGAAATCGAAACCAAGCGCCTAAGCAAGGATGAAGCCATCTACAGCATCGCCACGCTGTCCTATGTCTACAATCATCACGAACGCAATTTAGCCGAACGCCTAACCAGCCTGCAACACGACGCCCATGACCTGGTCGTGTCGTCCATGCATGTTCATCTCGATCACGACGACTGCATGGAAACCTTGTTCCTGCGCGGCATGACTCAACGAATTCGGTCGCTGGCAGACAAAATGTCCGCCGAAACCGGGGTGCGCCACGCATCGCTAAACTTGGTGCCGGTGAAAATGGCAATGTCGCATCACCAGCATGGTCACCACGATCATACTCACAGCCACTTTCATCCGCGTACTTGAAGGCCCGAGTTAGCGGCACGAGCAGTTTATTGGCGAAGATAATAAGATATTTTGTTAAATCTTCATAATTTTAAAAAATGTGACTTCTATCGTATGATGGTTTTCCGTTTTGTCCTACATGGCGCATAGATCGAGCTTTAAGACCGATAAACCCAGATAAATCTCATGCAATTTCAGTTTCAAACCAAGCTAACAGAGTCAGCCCGCAGCCGTTTACGGCTCGCGTCGTGCCTGGCTTTGGCGTTTGGGTTGTTATTTTCGTTGCTCAATATTTTTGGCGGTTTGGACAATATCGGTTGGAACAATGGTTTCAGTCATCCCTTGGGGGGCTGGGATCACCTGCTGACCATGTTGGCGGTGGGGGTCTGGGCTGCGCAATTACGCGGTCAAGCGATCTGGATGTTGCCGTTGGCCTTTGTCGGCGTGATGAGCTTGGGCGGATTGGCCGGCGCCGCAGGACTGACGATTCCCAGCGTCGAAGGCATCATCCTATTGTCCTGCGCGGTGTTTGCCGTGCTGATTACCCGCAAGATTCGTTTCAGCGCTAAGGTCAACGTCTTTATCGTCGCCTTTTTCGCGTTTTTCCACGGCTTTGCCCACGGCCAGGAAATTTCCACATCGGCTAGTTTGTTGTCTTACACACTGGGCTTTATGCTGGCGACGCTGTTGCTGCACGGCGCCGGGATACTGGTCGCTAAGTTGGTGGTGTTGACCGCTACCTGCTTGCTGACTTTGTTATTCTCGCAAGCGGCGTTGGCCAAAGCCGCTGACACCATGGTCAGCGACACCGGCAACATTACAACGCTAAATCAGAGTACCAGTTCAACAGCGTTGAGCAACTGGACGGACTTATTCAATACCGAAGCGTTGGCCGAGCGGTCTGTTTGTGAGCGGCAATTAGCTACGATGGGGCTGGATGATGCGGTTTCGGGCGGTCAAGCGTTGGGTAGTCCGGCCGGATATTCGGCGATAAAGGCGTGCGCTACGGACGGTCAAACCCTTGGGCCTAGTGCTTCACTGAGCGCTTATCTGCAGAATCTGTCGGTGCTATTCAAGGCTATCGTCGATTTCGATGGTCTGGCAGCACTGGGCAACTTACACTTCAGGCAATTGTTTCCAGACATCAATCATACGCCGGGTACGCAATTGCGCAGCAGTGGCGTCGGTCGCACATCGCCGCCTGCCTATCCGAATGTCTTTGTTGTAAGCACCTCTTTTACTCTTCGCAAGTCCCCGGTTTCCACAGTTGAAGCTCCCCGTCTTCAACCGACTTTCGCCAGCACTCTCCCCGGCGAGTTTTCTACCCAATCATTAAACGAATTACAGCCAGACGCTTTAGCGGCTGCGGTTTCCAGCAAGCAGTTTTCGCTCCCCGAGCCAGCGCTTTGCGCGGCACGTTTATCCCTCCCGTTTCATTCTCGCGCTGTCTGTGTTCAACGGCTTATAGCGCGCGGTTTAGAAAATTCGACCGATTTCGGTCCTGGCAATACCCCAAAAACAATAACAACTAAAACAATAACGCACATCGAGGAAGACCTTATGCAACACCCTGCCGGCGCTTCGCGTCACCCATCGCCTTTACTAAATACCTCCCGGAGCTGAGATGAAATCCTGCAATACCTATTTCAAAAAGAAGCACCTGGTCATCGGCCTGGAAATTATTTTAGGTCTGGCCTGTGCGGATCTGAACGCCGCACCAAATGCCGACGCGGAATCTGTCGAACAAACGGCGCAAGAGACCTCGCAACAGAGCACAAAGAAAGTCAAAACCGCTAAGTCAGAAGAACTGGAAGCGGTGCAAGTGGAAGAAGACGGCCGCGGCAAGAATCTGATCGGTATTGCGCCGTCGGCCTCGCAAGGCGAAGTCAGCCAGAAGCAATTCGAATACCGGCCGTTCTCGCGTAACGGCGAATTGGTCGAAGTGGTGCCGGGTGCCGTCGCCACCCAGCATAGCGGCTCCGGCAAGGCCAACCAATACTTCCTGCGCGGCTTTAACCTGGACCACGGTACCGATTTCACGACTTATGTCGACGGCATCCCGATGAACATGACTACCCACGCCCACGGTCAAGGTTACATGGACATCAACAGCATCATTCCCGAGTTGGTGAAAAAAGTGGAATACGGCAAGGGCCCGTATTACGCGGAAGTGGGGGACTTCTCGGCCGCCGGTTACGCCAAAATGTTCAGTATGGACAAGTTGGATAAAGGCATCGCCAAATTTACCGCTGGTTCGTTTGATTACTACCGAACGCTGGTGGCCAATTCCAGCAAAGTTGGCGACGGCGATTTGCTGTATGCCGGCGAATTCAATCTCTACAACGGCGTCTGGGAAGTGCCGGAAGATTCGAAAAAATTCAACGGCCAGTTGCGTTACACGCTGGATCGCGGCGATTGGGGGATGGCAATTAACGGCAAGGCTTACACCAATAGCTGGACCGCTACCAATCAGATTCCGCAGGCGGCCATTGATAGCGGTGCCATCGGTCTGTACGGCAGCATGGACCCGACTGACGGCGGCGAGAGCAACCGTTATAGCGCTTCGGCCAGCTTCTGGAACCAGGGCGGCAACTGGAAAAACGACGCGAATATCTACGCGGTCTACACCGATTTGAATTTGTTCTCCAATTTCAGCGGCTTTACCCGCGGCGACGGCGGTGACCAGATTTTACAAACCGAACGCCGCGTGCAAACCGGCGGCCATTTCGAACACACCCGCTATAACAAGCTGTTCGGGTTTGAAATGGACAATAGCATTGGTCTGCAATTTCGTAATGACCAGATCATGGACTTAGGTCTATACGAAACCACAGCCCGGCAGATCGTCAATACCGTCAGCAAGAGCAATGTCGGGGTGACTACCGTGGGTACCTATTTCAAAAACACCACCCATTGGCACGATAAAGTCCGCACTATCGCCGGCTTGCGCGGCGATTTCATCAACAATGACGTCGAAGTGCTGGCCAGCGGCAGCGGCACAGCCGAGACCAACGCCGCCAACTCCGGCAGCCGCGGCAAAGCCATGATCAGTCCGAAATTGAGTCTGGTGGTCGGTCCCTGGTACAACACCGAATACTTCGCGAATATCGGTTACGGCTATCACTCCAACGATGCGCGCGGCACCACGCTGCAAGTGCATCCGGTCACCGGCACCGAGTTTGACCCCGATGGCAATGCGGTTAGTCCGCGCATCCGCCCGGCGGCCTGGTCGCGCGGCGGCGAAGTGGGCGCGCGTACCAATATCATCCCCGGTTTGAACAGCACCTTTGCCTTGTGGTGGTTGCAATCCAGTGAGGAGCTGGTGTTCGTCGGCGATGCCGGAACGACCGAAGTGAATGGTAAATCGCAACGCTACGGTATCGAGTTTACCAATTACTACAAACCCACCGAATGGCTGACGCTGGATGCCGACTATGCCTTGACCACGGCGCAATTCAACAAAGCACCGGATGGTGCGACCAATAAGTACATCCCCAATTCCGTGGGCCGGGTCATTAGTGCCGGTGCCCTGATCGAAGCCCCCAACGGTCTGTTCGGCACCTTGCGTTTCCGCCACTTCGGCAGCGTGCCGCTGGATGAATCCGGCGCGGTTTGGGCCGGCGATACCAACATCGTCAACTTGGGTGCGGGTTATAAGCAAAAGCAATACAAATTCGAGGTCGACATCTTCAATATTCTCGGTTCACAAAGCAACGATATTGCCTACAACTATGAATATAACTATCCAAACGGCGTTTCTGGCGCCGGCCTGATGAAACATCCGGTCGAGCCACGTATGGTGCGTGGCACCATCACGGTCAATTTTTAAGGATAGCCTGATGAAATTTGCTTCAACCCACTGGGCTATCAGCTTGATTGCAGTGTTGTTAACGCTGCAATCCGCCGGGGTTTATGCGCATCCACCCGGTCTAAGTTCGCTGGATGTAACGATCAACCCCGCGCAACTCGATGCCAAGGTGACTTTTGCCTTACAAGACATCGAAGCCTTTGCGCCGATGGATGCCGATTTGGACGCGGAGGTGACCGAAGCCGAGCGCGAAGCGGCCAAGCCGGCTATTGCCAAACTATTGGCCGAGCAACTGCGCGTGAATATCGATAGCCATGATGCTCTGCCCAGCGAACCAGGACAGGTCAGCTTTGACGATCAAAATAATGCGCGGGTGGAACTGCACTATCCGGGAGCTGTGCAAACCGCTTTGTTGGTACAGTCGAAGTTTTTGGCTTTGCTGCCCGACGGCCATCAGCAGTATTTGACGGTCAGGGACGCCAACGGCAAAGCGCTCAGCGAAAAAATGCTGGGCAAACACGACGATCAGATCAGTTTACCAATCGCCAACGCCGTGGCCGCGGAGTCCCCCCAAGCTCCGTTTGCGGCGTTCGGCGATTTTTTTAAGCTGGGTATCGAGCATATTCTCACCGGTTACGATCATTTGCTGTTTTTGTTCGCACTGTTGGCGGTCACTCACAGCTTTTGGCCGGCCTTGAAAATCATCACGTTTTTTACCGTCGCCCATTCCATCACGCTGGCTTGCGCCGGGCTGAACCTGATTGAACTGCCGAGTAGTTTCGTCGAGCCGTTCATTGCCGCGACGATTATCTACGTGGGTATGGAAAACATCATCCGCGGCGACCATCCCAAAGGGCGGCATTGGCTGACTTTCGGATTTGGCTTGATCCACGGTTTTGGGTTTGCCGGGGTTTTGCAGGAAATGGATATTTCGTCCGGCGATACCGGGATTTTGTTGCCCTTATTGTCGTTCAACTTGGGCATAGAAACCGGGCAAATCGCCGTCGCGGCTATCGTGTTGCCGATGATCTGGTGGCTAAATAATAAGATAGAGACGGCCGAGAAGTTTTTGAAAGCCGGTTCGATTGCGGTCAGTTTGATGGGCGCATTCTGGTTGGTGGAGAGAACCATGCTGTAAAGAAAGCCCAAGGCGGGAGGCTAACCCGCAATAACTGGCACAAGGCCGGCTCCCGCTGGCCTGATCAATCCTTATCAAAAAAACGGTTCATAAGAGCCACGGATTGCTATTGCCTGTCGTTTGGGTAAACCGGTGATGGGGCTTTGGGTAAGTGCTTGAGAAAAATAGATTTTTTAATAAAACAACAACAATTTTATAGAGGAGGAAGGCCGTGGAACTCACCCATACGCTAGAACAAATTCTTTACATGATCTCGTCGTCGCTCTACTTGCCGGTATTGCTGATCGTCACCTTGCTGGCAGCGTATTCGATCTACACCTGTGGTCGTCTGGCCCAGGAATGGCTCGAGCGGCGCCAGGCCGGATCGCGTACCGTGCGCTTATTTAATCTCGATCTGGCCGTCGCGCTGGGGCGCCAGCAACGCGCCAATGCCGCGCCGCTGGATGTGGAATTGGAGTTGCTGTTGCAAACCCACGAACATCGGCAATTAATCAAACTGGATCAGGTGCGTTTCGTCATTAAATTGGGGCCAGCGCTGGGCTTGATGGGTACTTTGATTCCGATGGGGATTTCGCTGGCGGCCTTGGCGCAAGGCAACATTCCCAGCATGGCTGGCAGCATGGTCACTGCGTTTACCGCCACCGTCACCGGCTTGGGCTGCGGCGTGATCACCTATCTGGTGGCTTTGGTGCGCGAGCAATGGCTGCGCGCCGATTTCGCGGCTATGCGCCATCAAGCCGAGCTGGCCGCCAGCCGGACTCTGGACGCGCCGGATTTGACAATCGAGGAGGACGGCCATGCGCTATCTGAGACGCTCTAGTCTGCATCGTAACAGCGAGCCGCTGGAAGATCCGATTGCCGGCGTCGCCAATCTGTTCGACGCCAGCGTGGTGTTCATCGTCAGCATGATGGTGGCCTTATTCATGGCCTACAACATGCTGGATTTGATGAATCCGGAATCCACCGTGACGATGACCAAGGAAAACGCCGACGGCACCATGGAAATCGTCAGCAAGAAAGGCTCGCAAATCAAAGTGTCCAAAGTCACCGACCGCAAACTTAGCGGTTCCGGCGAACGATTAGGTACTGCGTACCGCTTGAACGACGGTAAGGTGGTTTATGTACCGGAATAAGTGCTGGCTTTGGCTGCCGGCTCTGCTGCTATGGCTGGCCGCAAGCAGCGCTTTCGCCGAAACGCCGCTCAACCTTAGCCTGATTCTCGGCGATCTGGACTCACAAACCGCTGTCGCCGCCACCGCTAAACTGCAAAATGATCCGCTGTTGCAAGGCGTCAAGTTGCGGGTGTATTCCAGCTCCAAATTGGCGCAAGCCGATCAGGCCGAATTGCAACAATCCAATCTGGTGCTGGCGCAAATCACCGGCCGCGGCATTCTGCGCGAGGGCGGCGAGGTGTTTAAACAGATCGCCGCGCATGGCGGCAAGCTGTACGCGGTGGGTTTGAGTTACGACGCCGATTTCGCCGATTACGGCCTGCAACTGGATAAGGACCTGCAAGCCTATATGTCGGCCGGCGGCGCCGACAATGCCGCCAATATGATCCGGCTGGCCTTGGCCAAATTCAAAAACGTCCAGGCCGACATTGCGCCGCCGCAAGCCCAACCGGAGATCGGCGCCTTCGATGTGCGCAGTAATAAGCTGTTTGCCGATTTCGACAGCTATCAAAAAGCTTACGCGGGTTTCAAAGCAGGCCAACCGTGGATAGCCATTTTGTTTTACCGTTCCTCGGCGCTGTCCGGCCAGACCGATACGGTAAAAACTCTTGCCGAAAATCTGGAGGCCAAGGGCTACAACGTGTTGCCGGCGTTCGGTTATCCCTACGACAAAACCCTGGAAAAAATGCTGGTCGACGGCAACGGCAAATCCCGCGTCGAAGCCATCGCCGCGTTGGCTCTTAAAATCGGTGCCAGCCCGGACAAAACCGTGCCGACCTTGACCCGCTTGGGCGTGCCGGTATTGAACGGCATCGCCTTGAACAGCCAAAGCCAGGCGCAATGGACCGAATCGGCCACCGGCCTGGATGTGATGGAACGGGCTTGGCAAGTGGCCTTGCCGGAATTTGCCGGCGAAATCGCCCCGACCGTAGTCGCCAGCAAAGAAAGCGTGCACGATAAAGCCACCGGCCAGGATTTCGTCCGGGAAACGCCGATTCCGGAACGCATCTCCCGTTATGCCGACCGCCTGGATAAATGGGCGAAGTTGCGGCATACCGCCAACGCCGACAAAAAAGTCGCGCTGCTGTATTACAACTACCCGCCCGGCAAGGAAAACATCGGCGCCTCGTATTTGAACGTGCTGCCTGAATCGCTGTTGAACATCATGCAGCGCATGCGTCAGGAAGGTTACCAATTGGGTGATGCGCCGACAGACGGCGCAGCCTTGAAAGCCGCCGTGAAGAACCACGGTATCAATCTGGGTAACTGGGAGCCGGGCGCGATTGCCGAAGCCGCCGCCAGCGGCCGCGCGGTGTTGTTGCCGATCGAAGATTACCAAAAATGGTTCGCCACGTTGCCGGAAACCTTTAAAGCCGCCATGCTCAAGTCTTGGGGCAAACCGGAAGACAGCAAAATCGGCGCCTGGACCGATACTAAAGGTAAACACTTTTTGATCCTGCCTGCGCTGCAATACGGCAACTTGCTGCTGGCACCGCAACCGTCGCGCGGCTGGGAGCAGGACGTCAAAAAGCTGTATCACGACGTGACCATGCCGCCGCACCATCAATACGTAGCGTTTTATCTGTGGTTGCAAAAAGGCTACCGCGCCGACGCGATGATCCACCTGGGCACTCACGCCACCCACGAATGGCTGTCCGGCAAGGAAGTCGGATTCACCGCCGCCGATCCCGGCGAAATTTTGATGGCCGACGTGCCGCAAATTTACCCCTACATCATGGACGACGTCGGCGAAGCTTTGCAGGCCAAGCGCCGAGCGATGGCCACCATCATTTCGCATATGACGCCGCCGCTGGACAAGGCCGACTTGAATCCGGAGCTGGCCAAACTGGCCGGCTTATTGGACGACTACAATGTCGCTGCGCAAAAAAGCGAGCAACTGGCGAAGATTCGTTTGGACGAGATCAATCAAATCGCCGCCAAGGCCGGCTTGTTGAAGGACCTGAAAATGGAGCGAGCCGAAGACGAGGAGCAACTGGAAGAACTGGAGCATTATTTAAAGGAAATCCGCGAAAAGAAAGTGCCGATGGGTTTGCATACTTTTGGCAAAGCGCCGGACGAAGCGGCCAGGCAGCGTTTCGCCGAAGCCATCGTCGCCCGCGATCCGAAATTGAAAGGCGAGGCTTTAAAGCAAAAAATCCAGGCTACCGCCAAACTGATTGCCGATAGCGCCAACGCCGAAATGAACGCGCTGATGGATGCGCTGGCCGGCCGCTACATCCCCGCTGGCAGTGGCGGCGACCCGTTGCGCAACCCGGACGCCTTGCCGACCGGTAAGGATTTGTACGGTTTCGATCCGTCGCGGATTCCCAGCGAAGCGGTTTACAACGAAGGCGCGCGGCTAGCCGAGCAAGTGGTCGCCGACTTTAAAAAGCAGCACGGCCACTATCCCGAGCGCTTGGTGTTCAATTTGTGGGGCGTGGAAAGCTCGCGCCATGAAGGCGTGATGGAAGCCGAAATCATGCATCTTCTCGGCGTCAAACCGCACTGGGACGAACGCGGCCGTACCCAGGGCGTGGACGTGATTGCTCGCGACAAACTGGGCCGGCCTCGCGTCGATGTCACCATCATCCCGTCCGGCTTGTACCGGGATTTGTTTGCCTCGGTGATCAAACTACTGGATCAAGCCGAAACCGCCGCCCAAGCCCAGGACGAGCCGGATAATCCGTTACGCCGGCATATCCAGGAAACCCAGGCCGAATTGGTCAAGCGCGGCTTGAAGCCGGAGGAAGCGCTAGACATGGCCTCGGCCCGCTTGTTCAGCGTGCCGTCCGGCGCTTACGGCACCAATCTGGACCGAGCGATTCCGTTGTCCAATACCTGGACCGACGAAAAGCAACTGGCCGACGTGTTCTTTAACCGCATGCACCACGTCTACGGCCGCGGTCATTGGGGCGAAGCAGCCAGCAAGGACGCGACGCTGGCGGTGGACTTGTTCAAATTGTCGTTGAAGGATACCGATGCGGTGATCCACAGCCGCTCCAGCAACGTCTACGCCACACTGGACGGTGACGACTTCTTCCAATATCTGGGCGGTACCGCGATGGCGGCAAGGCAAGTGAACGGCAAAACCCCGGAAGTGTTGGTCGCCGATCTGGCTGACCCAACTGCGGCCAAGACCATGAGTTTGGAGCGTTATCAGGGGCGGGAGATGCAGAGTCGCTACCTGAACCCGAAGTGGATAGAGTCGATGTTGAAGGAAGGTTACGCCGGCGCCCGCTTCATCAATATGGTCGCGGAAAACCTGTGGGGCTGGCAGGTGACGGTGCCGGAAGCGGTTGGCGCCGAAAAATGGCAAGCCATGTACGAGACCTATGTCGAGGACAAATACCAGCTCGACATCCAGAAAAAGTTCGAGCAAGCCGACAACTTGCTGGCTTATCAGGCCATGGTGGATCGGATGCTGGTAGCGATCAACAAAGGTTATTGGCAGGCCGATCCGGCGGTGAAAGCCAAGCTGGAGCAGGTTAACCGGGAAGTCATCGCCAAGGCCGGCGTGGCCTGCAACAAGGACACCTGCAGCAGCCCGGAGATCACCAAGCTGGCCGAGCAACAGGATGCGGCCAAAGCCGCCAAAGCCGCCAAAGCCGCCGCGCCCGGTGCGCAAGCGCAGCCACCGGCACCCGTAGCGGCTCAAACGCCACCGCAGCCTACTCAATCTCAACAGCCGCCAGCCGCTCAGCAACCGCAGGCTCAAGCACAAGCCGCGCCGGATGCCGCCAAGCCTCTGGAAGGTTATGAGATGGAAGAGAAAAAAGCCGCCAGCGAAAGCACTGAACAGCAACAAACCTTGAGTTCGGCGCAGAGCTGGTGGTTGAGTTTTGCGATCTTGCTGTTGTTTGTTGCCGGTTATTGGCACGGCAGTTGGGAACAGCGGAAGGACAAAGCCTAGCGCTTGGCTGGAAAAACCCTGGCCTCCTTGTTACAGCGAGGGCGGTAACTCAGGAAATTCGGCAGCCATCATCCCCGTTTTCGTTGGGATGATGGCCACAGGGATTTTAGGGGGCTCACGTAGGCTCGATATGAATAGTAGCGTGGCGCCTCAGGGGGGAAATTCAAGTAGGGGCCTGTTCTTGATGTAAGAAGAATTAAAAATAAATCTAACATGACCATGAAGCGCCGTTTTTTAAAGGTGCATTACCGGAGGAATCAACTTTGTCTCGTTTACACGTAATAACGCTGTTGGCCCTGGCCAATTTGGCTTACAGCAATCAAATCCTGGCAGAAGATAGCGATCAAAGCGCCGTGGGGCCAGCCGAAACCGCTAAGACCGACAATCCGGCCAGCAACGATGAGTCGCTGGGCACGATGGTGGTGACCGCCACGCGCTCGGAAATCAGTGCATCGATGGCGCCGGCCAATGTCAGTGTCATCACCACCGAAAATACCGAAAACCGCCTGACCCAACGGATTGGTGATGCGTTGAAGGACGTGCCGGGGATATATTTGCGGGGTAGTGCTTATGGTACGAGTATGCCAGGCTCCAGCTTAAGTTCCTCAGCATTTCATGGTGTCAGTGGTACCAATCGATCACTGTTCCTGGTTGACGGCTTGCCGGTGAATCTGCCCAATAATGGCAGCGTCGATTGGAACATTCTGAATATGGACGACGCTCAGCAAGTGGAATATGTCCCTGGACCCTTTTCAGCGCTGTACGGTAGTGGCGCGATGGGCGGTGTACTGAATGTGATCTCCAAAGTCCCCACTAAGCGCGAAGGGCTTCTGTCCTTTGGTGCCGGTGGCGCGGCTGTTGATCAATGGGGCATCAAAGGCCGTTACCGGGATCGTTTTGAAAACGGCGTGGGGATTTCCGTGACCTTCAACCACATGGATAGCGATAACTGGGCGGTGTCGGATTACGTGACGGCTTCGCCGGCCAGCTTTACGCCATCGGCTACAGCGATACCGAATGCGGTAGTCAGAGCGAACACGGCTACCGCGTTAAGAAACGCCTCGACACCGGTATTCGGTGCCATTCCGACCGCAACCACCCAAGGTGGCTCGACCTACATCATAGGTGATAAAGGGGATCGCCCTTGGGAGCAGAACACCGCTTCCTTGCATCTATATTACGATTTGACTGATAGCACCGAGATTGATGGCGGGATGAGCTGGAGCCGCAGCGAAACCAGCGCAGGGACGTTTAACAGTTATTTGACCACTGCCGGAGGCTCGCCAATAGCAATCGCTACCGGAAACCCCACTGTCAATTCAGTCGCCAGCGTGGCCGGCCTGGCACAAAGCAACAACCTTAATCTAAATGGGCAGCGACTGAATGTCTACGAGCAGCAATTTCTGCATTTTTTGCCGTCAGTAGAAGACACTCGCCGCTATTTTGCCCACCTGAAACATGATTTTGGGCATGACGTGAAATTGAATGTTGATTTTCAATACATGGATCACGAGACTTATTCGCCTAGCCCAAACAGTGCGGCGTTCGACGATACCTTAAGCGGCGGTAGAGGCCAGCTAACCGTTACGCCTAGCCAACGGATTGACGGTAACGTGGCATTGCGCTTCCCGTTTTTGTGGGATCAACGTAACTTTGTCACGGTCGGTTTTGGTGCTAACCACAATAATTTAGAAGGTCAAAAACGTTTGGCCTTGAGTAATTGGCAAGATTGGTCCTCAGTGACGAATACTGTTTACGATGGCAAGGGCGAGTCGAGTATTTACTCCGCCTTTATTCAGGACGAAATTTGGTTGCGTAAAAACTTGATTGCTCATCTTGGCGTGCGTTACGACGACTGGTCAACTTCCGGTTCCATCGTACAAAAGGCTACCGTCACTTCCACGGGTACCACCACTAACCTGACGCAAACTTACAGCGAACGTTCCGTGTCGCAATTCAATCCCAAATTTAGTTTGACCTGGTTGCCGGCGGATGGCTACAAGCTGTTTGCTTCAACCGGTTGGGCATTCCGTCCACCCACCAACTCGGATTTGTATTCGACATCGCAAACGGCTAGCGGCAGTGTTTTTACCTTGACGCAAGCCGGGCCGAATTTAAAACCGGAAACCATGTATTCATGGGAAGTTGGTGGAGAGGCCACCCCTATTGAGGGTACAACGATTGCCGCGACTTATTTTCATCACTACATTTCTGATTTGATTTACCGCAAAGATACGACATTAAGCGCAACCAATCGACTTCAGGAGCGGCAAAATGCGGGTGAAGCGGAGGTTGAAGGCGTGGAGGCCAAATTAAGGCAGAAATTGTATTGGGACTGGCTGCATTTTACGGGAACCTACACCTTAAACGACTCGATAATTACCAAGAACGAGGCGAATCCACTGTCGGTTGGCAAGCAGATGGTGTTGTTGCCGGAGACCATGTTCAGTGGCGGCTTGGATGTCAAATATGAGCAGTGGAGCGGTGGCATTATTGGGCGCTATGTCAGCCAGCAGTATACGAACGACCAAAATCTGGATCAAAGGGCCGGCGTCCCCGGCAGTTACGACCCTTATTTTCTGGTCGATACCCGTATTGCTTATCAAGCGACGAAAAATATCGATCTGTCGTTTTCGGTGAATAATCTGTTGGATCGGGAATATTCCTCTTTTTATCAACAAGCCGGCCGCACCGTTTATGGGGAAGTGTCTTACAGCTTTTAATGTGTGTGACTGTCGCTCCAGGTGCAATCTGCTCCGGATATTCGCAAAGCGAAGATCCGGAGTAATGGCTGTTGGCAGTTTATAGCCCTCGCTTAGCGTGCACAGTTCACAAAAATTGGCAATGTAAGCGCCGACTTTGTTGTCTTCATCTGTTCTTAATCTTTTCCTAATCAAGACTTAAACATTGCTCTCTAGAATCAACTCATAGATAAATTATTCTCGATAAAGGGGATTTATGTTTAGAGTGGCAAGTGTCGTTGTAATTAGTCTGTTGGTTTCGCCGTTAGCGATGGCAGATGGGCATGGACGAGGTCATCACAAACATCACCACCATGACCGGTACGTCGAGGTCGAGCGGGTGTATGTACCGGGGAGGGTTACGCAGTACGTCCCGGCACCGCCGCCCGCACCGCGCTACAACAGTTACGACCAACGCTCCACTCAGGGCTTGGTAGGCGGCGCGTTAGGCAGTGCGGCGGGTTACGAGATGAGTAGAGGCGACCCGTTGGGAGCCGGCATCGGTGCCGCCGCCGGCGCCTGGATCGGCAACAGTATGAGCCGTTAATCAGCTACCGCCAATCAATTAACCGGTTTTGAATTTTTGGATGACTCATGCGACAGGAGGACAAAATGAGAATAAAAAATGGTAAAAAATATCAACAAGAGCAATACAGCAGAGTAGAAAAGTTATTGAATGTATTGTTGTTTTTTGTCGTTGCCTACTATAGCTACTATGTGTTGTCTTTCTCCCAAATGGGGGCTTGAGACCACTGGCGGTTGCGGTTTATTGGCCGTTTGCGTTCCTGCCATACAGTCCGGATAAGCAAACGCTAGATCGAATTAGAACCCTGCAAGTCCCAGACTTGCAGGGTTTTTTATTGCCGGTTGTTGGGCAATATCGAAGATACATCTAAAAATCGTAATTCCTGAACAAACTGCCCATCGATCCGTTCTCCACGACACGGGGGCTTCGGATATTCAATCCCAGCCCTTGATTGTGCTGGCTGCGCTTAGTTTATTCATAACCTGTTCAAGCCGTTGACAAGGCCGAACCCAGCTGATAGCTTTGCTGTCTGGCACTCACCAATATCGAGTGCTAACGGAATTTGGGGGATGACGTGGCTGGCGGACAAGATTTAAACGAAAGATCGCTGTATTTATTAAAAACCTTGGTTGAGCGTTATATTCAGGACGGTCAGCCTGTTGGTTCGCGTTTGTTATCTAAAGATCCGCAGTTAAAGCTGAGCCCCGCCAGCATTCGCAATGTGATGGCGGATCTGGAAGAGATGGGTTTGATCCATTCCCCGCACACATCCGCCGGCCGAGTCCCGACCGTGAGCGGCTATCGTTTATTTGTCGACAGTTTGTTAACCGTCAAGCCGCTGGCATCCAGCGAATTGGATCAACTGCAACATGGCCTGAAAGGCGAGGCGGATAAAGCCAGCGACGTGTTGAGCAAGGCTTCTAAATTGCTGTCAGACGTGACGAGGATGGCCGGCGTGGTGACTTTGCCGCGCCGAGAAAGCGTCACATTGCGGCATATCGAATTCCTGCCGATGTCCAATACCCGAGTGTTGGTGATTTTCGTCACTGACGACCAGGAAGTGCACAATAAAATTATTCATACCCACAAGCAATTCAGTCCTGCGGAATTACAACAGGCTGCCAACTATTTGAATTCGGTTTATTCCGGCCGCAGCTTGGCGAAAATTCGCGATTTGGTGGTGCGGGAGATGGAGCTCGATCAGCGGCAGGTCAATCAAGGCATGATGGACGCGGTGAACATGGCGCAGCTGACCTTCAGCGAACAACCCAACGACGACTATGTGTTGAGCGGCGAAACCAATCTAATGGGCTTTTCCGAGTTGTCGGATATGGAACGACTCAAACAGTTGTTCGAAGCTTTTAGCCAAAAGCGCGGCGTCATTCATTTATTGGATCAGTGTCTACAGGCCGAAGGCGTGCAGATTTTTATCGGTGAAGAGTCCGGCTATAGCGCATTCGATCATTGCAGCCTGGTGACGGCGCCTTATTCAGTGAATGACGAAGTGGTGGGGGTGTTGGGCGTGATCGGCCCCACCCGAATGGCGTATGAAAAAGTGATTCCGTTCGTGGATGTGACGGCAAAATTATTGGGCGCGGCCTTGAATCCGAAATAAATGGCCCTATCGTTAGGCCAACTAAAAAATTTAGAACCATGGAGTAAGTAATGAGTCATCAGCAATCTAGCCACGAACCCCAATCGGATAGCGATTTGATCGCCGAAGTTTTGGAACAAACCAAGCCAATCGACGCCGACGAACAGTCAACCGAAGCCTCTGGTGCCGCCCCAGTCACTGTGGAAGCCTTGCAGGAACAATTGGAGCAGGCTCAGCAACAAGCTGCTGCGAATCTGGATAAAGCCATCCGCACGATGGCCGAGATGGAAAATTTAAAAAAGCGCGTGCAAAAAGACTTGGACGACGAACGCAAATACGGTCTGGCCAAATTTGCGAAAGAATTGCTGAGTGTTCTGGATAGTTTGGAATTAGGCCTGCAAGCGGCAACCGGCGATAGCCCGGAGATAGTGAAACTACGCGAAGGCAGTGAATTGACCATCAAACAATTCGAGTCGGTATTTGCCAAATTTAATATCGAAACCGTCGACCCCATCGGTCAAGCATTCAATCCGGAATTGCACCAAGCGATGGTCATGCAGCCAAGTGCCACCGCCCAACCCAATACCGTATTAAACGTCTTCCAAAAAGGCTATGTGTTGAACGGCCGTTTATTGCGCCCTGCCATGGTGGTGGTGGCGAAAGCCGAGGACAAACCAGCCGATAGCGCAAAAATCGATGAGCAGGCTTGAAATTAAGACGATCAACCGCATATCGCTAACAACTTTTTAATTTATTACCAATTCAAGTCTGGAGAATATCAATGGGCAAAATGATCGGCATCGATTTAGGAACCACCAACTCCTGCGTCGCAGTCCTGGAAAACGGCACCGCGCGGGTTATCGAAAACAGCGAAGGCGCGCGCACCACGCCTTCCATCATCGCTTTCACCGGCGACAACGAAGTGTTGGTCGGTCAGTCCGCCAAGCGTCAGGCGGTGACCAACCCTGAAAATACCTTGTTCGCGATCAAACGCTTGATCGGCCGCCGTTTTAAAGAAGACGCGGTACAAAAAGACATCAAAATGGTGCCTTATAAAATTATGGAAGCCAATAACGGTGACGCCTGGGTGGAATGTCACGGTAAAAAAATGGCGCCGCCGGAAGTATCATCACGGGTGCTGATGAAACTGAAAAAAGACGCGGAAGCGTTTTTGGGCGAAGAAGTCACCGAAGCGGTCATCACCGTGCCTGCGTACTTCAACGACTCGCAACGTCAAGCGACTAAAGACGCCGGCCGTATCGCCGGTCTTGATGTGAAACGTATTATCAACGAGCCGACTGCGGCGGCGCTGGCGTTCGGTATGGACAAACCGAAAGGCGACACTACCATTGCGGTCTATGACCTAGGCGGCGGTACTTTCGATATTTCCATCATCGAAATTGCCGAAATCGAAGGCGAACACCAGTTCGAAGTATTGGCCACCAACGGCGATACTTTCCTGGGCGGTGAGGACTTTGACTTGCGGATCATCGATTTCCTGGCTGGCGAATTTAAACGCGATAGCGGCATCGATCTGCACAACGATCCATTGGCGCTGCAACGTCTGAAAGAAGCTGCGGAAAAAGCCAAAATTGAGTTGTCATCAGCTGAACAAACTGACATCAATCTGCCGTACATCACCGCCGATGCGTCCGGTCCGAAACATTTGAATGTGAAACTGACCCGCGCCAAACTGGAATCGCTGGTGGACGAGCTGATCGAAAGAACCAAAGGTCCCTGCTTGCAAGCGATTAAAGATGCCGGTATTTCGACATCTAAAATCAACGACGTGATCTTGGTCGGCGGTCAAACCCGGATGCCGAAAGTGCAAGCCTTCGTTAAAGAGTTGTTTGGTAAAGAGCCGCGCAAAGACGTTAACCCTGACGAAGCGGTAGCTCTGGGTGCGGCAATTCAAGCCGGCGTATTGGGCGGCGACGTAAAAGACGTATTGTTGCTGGACGTTACGCCACTGTCTTTGGGTATCGAAACCCTGGGCGGTGTAATGACCAAGTTGATCGAGAAAAACACCACGATCCCGACCAATGCTTCGCAAACCTTCTCGACTGCGGACGACAACCAAACTGCGGTCACCGTGCACGTGTTGCAAGGTGAGCGGGAAGTTGCTGCGGGTAATAAATCTTTGGGTCGTTTTGACTTGCAGGATATTCCGCCAGCGCCGCGCGGCATTCCGCAAATCGAAGTGTCGTTCGACATCGACGCCAACGGTATCTTGAACGTATCGGCGAAAGACAAAGCTACCGGCAAAAAACAATCCATCGTGATTAAAGCCTCCAGCGGTTTGTCGGACGACGAAGTCGAACGCATGATCAAGGACGCCGAAGCGCACGCGGACGAAGACCGCAAACTGAAAGAACTGGTGTCCGCGCGTAACTCCGCTGAAGGCATGATTCACGCCACCGAAAAGTCGCTGAAAGAACTGGGCGATCAAGTAGCCGGCGACGAAAAATCGGCCATCGAATCGGCGATCAAAGACCTGCAAGCAGTGCTCAAATCCGACGACAAAGATGCAATTGAAGCCAAAACCCATGCCTTGACCGAGTTGTCCGGCAAATTGGCGGAGCGCGTTTACGCACAGAAAGGTGCGGAAGGCGGTGCTGAGGGCGGTCATGCCGCAGGCGCGGCGGAAGCTGCCGCGGAGCATGACCACAACGTGGTCGATGCGGAATTTGAAGAAGTTAAGGACGATAAGAAATAAGGTGTAGGGCGGATGGCTGTCAGTCAAGCCATAAGTTGTAAACATAAGCGGAATGCTTAGTAGCTTCCGCTTTATGTGTGTACCAATATAACTGAATATTAACGAAATGAATTCAGAAGTTGAAATCAATGGAAGATTGGAAAAATGTGAGTTTATTTTTTCCAGGAAATCGCCGATTGCAATAACTGGCCCGGGTGGACCGGAGTCTTGGCAACAGAATAATTACGATGCGAGAGTCATTTCGCCAAATGTAAGAGCCCCTGGGAAATACACTATTTATCACAACGGAAAGCGCTTGGTTTTCGAGGCCGTACGACCTTATATACCCGATGGAATGTTAGGTTATGTTTTGGAGTCGACAGACTAGTCCGGTAGGGCGCAATAACCAACGGGCATTGCGCCGTATTAAGCCCTCTTAGGTCAGATTAGTCATGTAGGGTACTCACACCGCGGACCTTTTGCAAACGATGGGCTTCCTGGCGTCAGCCCATCCTACATTGAATAAACCGAATTCGGCAGAAATACAGGCAAGACCGGCAATGCCAAAACTATACGAATATTTCGGTTTAATTGTGATGTTTTATGCCAATGAACACGAACCCGTTCATGTTCACGGCAAATGTCAGGGGCGGGAAGCGAAGGCCGAAATTATTCTGGTAGTTTTGTAGGGTACGCACCGCGTACCTTTTTGACTGTCGGTTGCGAACGAAGGGTTTTGTGACGTCTCGACAATCGAAAGTGAAGCCTGCGTAGGTCCGTTACGCTATCGCTAATCGGAGCTACCTTGATTCCAAATTGGTTGGTATAAATCGATTCGGTGAGAACGCATTTACACGAGGTTGGATGAATCGAAGTATTAATATTTTTAGTGACGTAGGATACGCACCGCGTACTTTTTTGTTTTTGCGAGGTAGATATGCAAACTGCTGTTACGGAAGTCAAAGAATTATTGAATAGGCTGCCCGAAGAAAGCAGTTATGAAGATATTCAATACCATTTGTATGTCATCGCTAAAATCCAACAGGGAATAACTAGGGCAGAAACCGAAGGCGTTATCCCTCATGACGAAGTCGAAAAGCAGTTTGAAAAATGGCTCGAAGATTAAGCTGGTCTCCGGAAGCTATCGAAGATTTAAATTCTATTAGAGACTATATAGCCAGGGATTCCTTGTTTTATGCCCGTTCGGTTGTCCGTAAGGTATTGGGTACTGCAAAGCGAATTCCAGCGGCAGTGGAAACAGGCAGAATTGTGCCTGAAGTTGGCGATAAAAATATCAGAGAACGGTTTGTATACAGCTATCGGCTGGTTTATAAGATTGATGAAATGCAAATTACCGTCGTCGCTGTGATTCATGGTAAACGATTGTTGGAAAATATCTCTGAACGTTTTAACTGATTGAATAATGTTCAATAAAAAGTAATAAAAACTCACTAATTAAAATGGCCGCAAAAGAAGATTTTTACAAACTGCTGGAACTGGATCGCAACGCGAGCGAAGCCGAAATCAAGAAGAGCTATCGCAAGATGGCGATGAAATTTCATCCCGACAGAAACAAGGATAATCCGGAAGAAGCAGAGAAGAAATTCAAGCTGGTTAAGGAAGCATACGAGATTTTATCCGACCCAAAAAAACGCGCGGCTTATGATCAATTTGGCCATGCTGGCGTCGATTCTTCGATGGGTGGTGGTCGAGGCGGCTTCAGTGGCGCGGAAAACTTTAGCGATATCTTCGGGGATGTGTTCGGCGATATTTTCGGTGGCGGTCGGCAGCAGCGCAGCAGTGTGCAACGCGGCGCCGATTTGCGTTACAACCTGGAACTGACTCTGGAAGAAGCGGTTGGCGGGACCGAAGCCACAGTCAAGGTACCGGTATTGGTGGCTTGCACCGAGTGTAACGGCAGCGGCGCTAAAAAAGGTAGCAGCCCGGTCACCTGTAACACCTGTCATGGTCACGGCCAAGTCAGGATGCAACAAGGCTTTTTCTCGGTGCAACAAACCTGTCCGACCTGCCGCGGTACTGGCAAGCAGATCAAGGATCCTTGTCCAAAATGCTATGGTCAAGGCCGCGTGCAGGAAACCAAAACCCTCAACGTCAAAGTGCCGGCCGGCGTGGATACCGGCGACCGGATTCGTTTGGCCGGCGAGGGCGAGGCGGGTGCGAACGGTGGACCAGCCGGGGACTTATATGTACAAGTGCAGGTCAAGGATCATCCTATCTTCACCCGCGACGGTGCCAATTTGTATTGCGAAGTGCCGATCAGTTTCCCGATGGCCTGTTTGGGTGGCGAACTTGAAGTACCTACGCTGGACGGCAAGGTCATGTTGAAAATTCCGCCGGAAACCCAAACCGGACGCATGTTCCGTTTGCGCGGCAAAGGTGTGAAGCCGGTTAGGGGCGGCGCGGTCGGTGATTTGTTGTGCAAGGTGCAACTGGAAACCCCGGTACATCTGACCAAAGATCAAAAAGCCATGATCGAGAAGTTGGGCGAATCCTTATCCGGCGGCGGCAAACACCACAGTCCGCAAGAGCATGGCTGGATGGATGGCGTGAAAAACTTCTTCGACAAATTAACAGGGTAAGCCATGGTGCGGATCGCGATAGTGGGCGCTTCCGGGCGCATGGGTCTGTGCTTGCTCAAAGCCGCGCTGGCGGCGGAAAATGCTGAGTTGACGGTAGCGGTATCCCGCCCCGATAGCTTGGCACTGGGCAAGGATGCCGGCGAACTGGCCGGTGTGTCAGCGGCAGGTATTAAAGTCTGCGACGACTTGGCTGCTCTGACTAATAAATTTGACGTATTGATCGACTTCACCCGGCCCGATGCGTCGATGGATTACGTCGAAATCTGTCGGCAGGCCGGCAAAAAAATAGTGATAGGGACGACCGGCTATAGCGAGGCGCAAAAAGCCGCGATTGCTGAGGCTGCCCAGGATGTGGCAATAGTCATCGCACCCAATTTCAGCGTCGGCGTCAATCTGTCCTTAAAGTTGCTGGAAATGACCGCCAAGGTGATGGGTGATTACACCGACATCGAAGTAATTGAGGCACATCACCGCCACAAGGTCGATGCGCCGTCCGGTACCGCGTTGCGGATGGGCGAGGTAGTTGCCGCAGCCTTGGGGCGCGATTTGAAAGACTGTGCCATCTATGGCCGCGAAGGCGATACCGGCGCTCGCGACCGCAAAACCATCGGCTTTTCCACTATCCGGGCCGGCGATATAGTCGGTGAGCATACCGTGATGTTTGCCGATGAAGGTGAACGAGTGGAAATTACCCATAAAGCCACCAGCCGTATGACCTTCGCCAATGGCGCGGTAAGAGCCGCGGCTTGGTTGGCGGACAAACAAAGCGGCCTGTTCGATATGCAGGATGTGTTGGGTCTGAAAGGCTGATCAGGTCTTAAACATTGTCTGCACGCCGCTGAATCAGCTAAGACTTATATTCGTAGAGGCGTTACCTCGCCAGTCAGTTTATAATGCCGGTAATCCGCGATAACCTGAGCGTGATCGAAAGCCAGCAGGCTGGGCAGATTGTCGAAGTTGAATAAACCAAAGTTTTTAGCATCGTCGGCCGCCATCGGTGTGCCATGCGCTTGCGCCAGGTAGACAGCGGTGACGGTGTGGTTGCGTGGGTCGCGTTGTGGATTGGAGTAAAGGCCCAGCAGTACGGTTAGTTGTGCATCCAGACAGGTTTCTTCCTTAGCTTCGCGGATGGCCGCGTGCTCAATCGTTTCGCCGACATCGACAAACCCGCCGGGTACTGCCCAGCCATAGGGTGGATATTTTCGCTCTATCAACACGAAGGGACGCTGGGGATGGTCGATCAGTTCGATCAAAATATCGGCGGCTAACAAGGGGGTGACGGGCTTTGCCATGGCATTCCTGAAAATGATGAGTTTTAGTGCATTGAAAATAGGCGTGTTCTGCTAAATTTAACCATGTTTTCAAGCGTTGCTGAAATTCTCGATGTTTTTTCCTCGACCAATTAATCATGAATTAATCGGCTTTTCATATCATCCCAGCCGCTTTACACGGCGCTTTTAAAGTCGAATCAAATTTCCAAGAATCTAAACATGAATGAGTTTATTCCCGGCCAACGCTGGATTAGTAATACCGAATCGGAACTCGGTTTGGGTATGGTCATAGACACCGAGTTTAACCGCGTCACCGTGCTATTTTTAGCGACCGGCGACCGCCGGGTTTACGCCAGAGATAACGCGCCGTTGACCCGGGTGCAGTTCAATGAGGGCGACATGATCGAATCGGCGGATTACGCCAAGATTAGCGTGCAGCAGGTGCAACAACACAATGGCTTGTTAACTTACATCGGTATCGATGAAGACGGTCAGCTGCAGCAAATCGACGAGATGGAGCTTAACCATCATATTCAGTTTAACAAACCGCAAGATCGTTTATTTACCGGCCAGTTCGACCCGACGGCCTGGTTTTTATTGCGCTACGAAACCTGGCGGCGCCAGCAACAGCACCAACAAGCCGCGACCAAAGGTTTGAAGGGCGCACGGGCTTCGCTGATTCCGCATCAGCTGTATATCGCCCATCAAGCCGCCAGTCGCGCCTTGCCGCGGATTATGCTGGCCGACGAAGTGGGTTTGGGTAAAACCATCGAAGCCGGTTTAATCATCCAGCATCGCTTGATTAACGGCTTAAGCAAGCGGGTGTTGATTTTGGTACCGGAAAGCCTGTTGCATCAATGGTTGGTGGAGATGCTGCGCCGCTTCAATCTGCGTTTCAGCATTTTCGACGAAAGCCGTTGCTTTGCCAGTCCCGACGAGAACCCGTTTCTCAGCGAACAATTAGTGCTGTGCAGCCAGCGCTTCTTTGCCGATTCTCCGCATCGCCAGCAACAAGCTTTGGATGCAGGTTGGGATCTGGTGGTAGTTGACGAAGCACATCATCTGGAATGGAGCGAAGACGCACCCAGTGCCGACTATTTATTTGTCGAGCAATTGGCATTGGCATCTCCCGGCCTGATTCTGTTGACCGCTACGCCCGAGCAATTAGGTAAGGAAAGTCATTTTGCGCGTTTGCGCTTGCTCGATCCGGATCGCTTTTACCGTTTTGAAGAATTCCTGCGCGAAGAAAGCCAGTTTGAGCCGGTAGCCAGACTGGCGAATTTGCTGATTTCCGGCGAAGCGCTGGATGCCGAACATCAGGAGCAATTGAAAGTTTTATTAAAACAGGACAATGTCGACAAACTGCTGCAACAGGTTAACGACAGCGAAGCGAATGCACGGGAAGAGTTGATCAAGTTGTTGCTCGATCATCATGGCACCGGCCGGATTTTGTTCAGAAACTCACGGCAAACCGTGCAGGGCTTTCCGGACCGGCAACGCCATGCTTATCCGCTGCAAGGTGAGGACACGGCGTACTTAGCCAACAGCCCTTATCTGCATTGGCTGGTTGGGCAGTTGAAGGCCTTGGGCGACGAAAAGGCCTTATTAATCTGCAAACGCGCGGAAACCGCGATCCAGCTGGAGCAATTATTACGGCAGCACGTCGGGCATACCGCCGCAGTGTTTCATGAAGGCATGAGTATCGTCGAGCGGGATAGGGCGGCGGCATTTTTCGCCGATGAAGAGAGCCGCGCGCAAGTGTTGATTTGTTCCGAGATCGGCAGTGAAGGGCGCAATTTTCAATTCGTGCGGCATCTGTTTTTGTTTGATTTGCCGGAAAATCCGGATTTGTTGCAGCAGCGCATCGGTCGTCTGGATCGAATCGGCCAGAAGCATGTGATTCAAATTCATATCCCTTATCTGCTCGATAGTGCTCAGCACGTATTATTCCGTTGGTACGACGAGGGTCTGGACGCATTCCGGCATAATTGTTCGGGTGCCGCACAAGTCTTGAAGTTGCTCGGCGATGCTCGTGACAGCGCATTGCTCAGCCGCGATGTGGCGGTAGTAGACGCTTTGATCGCCCGCACCAAGGCTCTGAACAGCCAAGTTGAAGAGGAATTGCATAAAGGCCGCGATTTGCTGCTGGAACTGAATTCTTGCCGCCCGCAAGAAGCCGCACGCCTGGTGGAAGAGATCAGTGCCGGCGAACGCGACGGTAGTTTGTGGCCGTTTATGGAAGCGATGTTCGACTGTTATGGCGTCGATGTTGAAGACCATTCGCGCGATTGTCATATCCTCTGGCCCAGCGAAAATCTGCGCATCGCCCATTTTCCGATGCTGCAGGACGACGGCCTGACGGTAACGATCAACCGAGACATCGCGTTGGCCAGGGAAGACATGCAATTTTTGACCGCCGAACATCCTATGGTGTTGTCGGCCATGGATTTGGTGCTATCCAGCGAGACCGGCAATGCCGCGGTCAGCGTGGTCAAACATCCAAAACTGAAAGCCGGTCAATTCCTGCTGGAGTTGTTGTTTGTTGCGGAATGCAGCGCGCCCGCCGAATTGCAAATCGGCCGATTTTTACCGCACACGCCGCTGCGCGTTTTGGTCGATCAAAATAAAAAGGATCTAACGGCTGTTATTAGCCACGACAGCTTGGTCGAGACCGGCGATAGCTTTGATAAGGCGCAAATCAGCCAGTTTTTGAACAGTCAACGCCAGCATATTCAGGATATGATCAAAGTCGCGGAGCAGTTGGTGGGCGCGCAAATGCAGAAGTTGATAGCGGAAAGCAGTAATCTGATGATAGCCACGCTAACCGGGGAAATCAAACGACTGGTGCGGCTGAAAAAGATCAATCCCGGCATCAAGGAGCAGGAAATAGAGCAACTCAAGGAGACGACCATGCTCTCGCACGAAAGCATACAGGAAACTCAGTTGCGGCTGGATGCGGTGCGGTTTGTGATTACCAGCTAACTTGCCGACAGCGATTTACGGCGAGCAGGTGCTGTTTTGTGCCGGGATGACGATTAAGCGGTTTTGATCAGCACGGTGGTGTCGTCCAGTTCCACGCATTCAAACATCAGATCGTCGATAGAACCTTCGACGTGGTCTACGTAGTGTAAGCCGCATTCCGAATCGACATGTTGATGTTTCAGAATGCCGTGTACACTGAACGGCGTTCCGGATTCAGGCAATACCATGGTGATTTTAACTTTGCCGGCAACATCGGGACTGATGGGGTCTTGAAGCTTAACCCGGATGCCGCTATAGCTGATGTCCAGAATTTCCGCATTCAGCGAAATTTCCCGGGGTGTTCTGCTATTGAAAATAATGCCGGCCTGCAGGCCTCTAGGTTTTACTCTACGGTGAATTCGTTTTTCGAAACTCATGTGTTGTGGCCTCTGCTGAAGAATTGCGGTAATGCTATTGAGGATTTAGTGTAGGTGCAAAGTCAGTTTTTGCTACTGTGGCGTGCCCATCATGCCATATCTTTTCTATTCATACACCCGTTAATTGCGGGCATAAAATAAGGTTATTGCATGTTATTTTCAGAATTGGGTTTGTCCGAGCAGCTTCTTAAGGCGGTTGCCGAACAAGGCTATGAAACTCCCACACCGATTCAGGCGCAGGCTATTCCGGTCATTTTGCAAGGCCGCGATGTGCTGGCCGGGGCGCAAACCGGCACCGGCAAAACTGCCGGATTTACCTTGCCTCTCCTGCAGCTGTTGCAAGCACAACCGGTTCCGCAGAAGCCGCGTCCGGTTCGGGTCTTGATTTTAACGCCGACCCGCGAATTGGCGATGCAGGTTTATGAAAGCGTCAGAACCTATGGCAAGCATTTACCTTTTTTTGCCGAGGCGATTTTTGGCGGCGTCAGTATCAACCCGCAGATTCAGAAGATCCAGCGCGGCACCGATATTGTCGTCGCCACGCCCGGCCGTTTGCTGGATTTGATTCAGCAACAACATCTGGATTTGTCGAAGGTCGAGCATTTCGTACTCGATGAAGCCGACCGAATGCTGGATATGGGTTTTATCCGCGATATTCGTCGAATCATCGCTTTGCTGCCCAATAAACGCCAGAACCTGCTGTTCTCGGCGACCTATGCCCCGGAAATTAGCGCGCTGGCCGAACAAATACTCACCGATCCAGTTGAAATCGCTGTCGCAAAACGTAATGCCGCCGCCGATACCGTCTCGCAGTTGGTCTACGGCATTCAGCGCGAATATAAACGCGAATTGCTGTCCTACCTGATAGGCAACGGCCATTGGCAGCAGGTGTTGGTGTTCGTCCGCACCAAGCATGGCGCGGATCGTTTGGCCAAGCAGTTGATCAAGGATGGCATCCGTTGCGCGGCCTTGCACGGAGATAAAAGCCAGGGGGCCAGGGTGAGGGCGCTTGAAGATTTTAAAAGCGGTTCCATTACCGCGTTGATTGCCACCGACATTGCCGCGCGCGGCCTGGACATCGATCAATTACCGCATGTGGTGAACTTCGATTTGCCGCAAGTTGCGGAAGATTATGTGCATCGTATCGGCCGTACCGGCCGAGCTGGCGCTGAAGGGCAGGCAATTTCGCTGGTTGATCCGGAAGAGGCGTACTTGTTGGCTGCCATCGAAAAACTGTTGAAAAGGCAGATTCCGCGAGTCGACGATACCGGCTATCCGAGGGTATCTTTGGCTGTGACCAATAGCAAGCCGCAGCCGAAACCGGCTCAGCCGAACAAGCCGGCGGCCAGACGGCCGCATAATGGCCGGGCAGGGGAGTCGGCTAAACGAGCGCCGAATTCGCGCAAACCGCGTGCGCAAACGGCCAAGCCCCGCAAATCAATTTGATTTGTCGTGACCGGTCATGGGCACGGCATTCGTCTCTCCCCGAATGCCGGTTTATTCCGCGACCGGCTCTGCGAACATATGGATTGCCAGCCATATCGACTCAATGTCCGGATGGGTCCAATCCACCCTATGCCGGCAATGCGCTGGAATCAGCAGATAGTCGCCGGGCTTAAGATCGACTGGTGCGGATTGGGCAAATGTCAGTCTGGCTTCGCCTTGTAACAATATTACCCACTCGTCCTGATTTTGATCGTACCACTCGTTTTCGGGGCTGCAATGACCCTTGGAAACGATGCGTTCAATGCGAATAGTAGGCTTGCTAAACAAGGTTTGGCATAATTCTATTGGCAACTGAGCTGGAATGTCTGTAAAAATGCACGAACTGCTAATGTTCATAAAAGCGGGTACATAATAAAAAATTGGGGGAGGGGAATGAAAATGAATAATACGTCTTTTACTGCGTTAATGGCGGTGGTTATCGATAAGCTACCGGGGATTATGCAACTGTCGCAACGCAGTTGCGATACTGCTAAATGCGTGGACTTTTTGGCGCCGCTGTTGCTGCGGCTGTATTTGGCGCCGGTATTTTGGATGGCGGGTACCAAAAAATTTGCCAATTTTTCCGACACGGCCGAGTGGTTTGGTAATGCTGAATGGGGCTTGGGTTTGCCGGCGCCGTATGTGTTGGTGTTTCTGGTCGCGCTATTTGAAATCGTCGGCGCCTTGTTTTTACTGTTAGGTTTTGCCACCCGGCCTATCACTTTGCCATTGATGATCATCATGGTGGTCGCAGCGGTCAGCGCGCATCTCCAAAACGGCTGGTTGGCCATTGCGGCCGGTAGCGGCATTTTTGCCACCGAGCGCACGATAGGCGCGATTGAGCGACTGGAGCGGGCCAAGGAAATTTTACAGGTGCAGGGCGACTATCAATGGCTGACCGAGAACGGCGCCTTGGTGATACTGAATAACGGGATAGAGTTTGCCGCCACCTATTTCGTCATGTTGTTGGCTTTGTTTTTCCTGGGCGGCGGCCGGTTTGTCAGTGTGGATTACTGGCTGGCGCGCAAGTATTTGCCTGAACTAACACCCAGGGCCTGACCACCACAGCCCACACCGAACTGTTGGCACTGATCCATTCGCCGGCCTGTCGATCCGAAACATGACCGATTAGGCCGGCTTCCAGCCATTGCTCAACTTGCGCCTTGTTGTCGCGCGAGAACTGATAAGCCACTTCTACCAGATCCAGATCCTTTGCAACCGAGATTGCCAGGCCGGCCGCGAAAAATCGTTGCAACTCGGCCCAGGGAATGGACGAGGTTTCCAAATTCACCTTGGCTTTTTCCAGATCGGGGAGAGAGTCGTTCATTAACATTTTCCGGTTGGGATGTTGTAGTATGCCCAGCTATTTTATCGTAACCCGGTTTATAAAACAGAAGTGAGGATTCATCGATGTCGCTATTGAGTTCATTTAAAAAGCGTTCCACCCTGGACGCGGCGATCAAGCAAGTTGCCCAGGCCCGTAAAAGCGAAGGCAGCAAAGCCGAGCAACTATACAAGGGTGCGTATCAAGGCTTTGCTAATGTCATCGCCGACCATTTGATTGTTTCCGAAGCGCTGTATCACTGGGGTTTTGGTTTATTGCACGAGGCCCGGACTCAGGAGCCGAAAGCCGCTATTGAAATTTACGAAGACGCCATTTCCAAGTTTTCTTTTTGCTTGCTGATTTCGCCTAACTATTTAGGGGCGGCGATAGACGGCGGCGTAGCGTTTATGGAATTGGCTCGCATTAGCTCGGAAGCAGCCAAACCCGATCTATACGAGTTGGCGGAAGATTTTTTCGAAAAGGCCTGTGCTATTCAAAAAGGCAGTGCGGCTTATAATTTGGCCTGCGTTTATGCGTTGCGCGGCGATAACGATGCCTGCTTGGCTGCGTTGCAAACCGCCAGGGACTTTGGCAGTTTGCCCGACGAACAAAATATATTGCAAGACGACGATATGGCCGGCGTGATTAATGCCCCTTGGTTCAAGGCGTTTATGGAGGAGGTACGCGCTACGCCGGCCCCGGAAAAAACCAAACTCAAGGATATTGAAATCAATGTCGAGCCGGGCTTCAAGATAGAGAAAAAAGAGGATTTTGATTACTACTCATAAGTTATTAGGCCATTCAAACTTGAATACCCTTGCGGGCCAAGGCTTAGCGGGGTTTTAGGTCTGAATGAGCCAGATTGACCATCTGCGCGGTTTTCCATATAGCCAATCCGTTTTTGTCCGCGGATAGGGGACGAAAGCAAGCTATTTGATGCACGTTGGCATTAATCGGGTTTTTCCGTCCAGGTTGTTTGTTGTGCCGGAAATATGAACATTGCTATGTCTTTCAGGATTTAGCTGATAGCGAATGCGCTTTGGTTTCCATGGCAGGCTTGGCGTCGCCGACATCCTTGTAGCGCTGAGCGGTTTCATCGAATGCCTCGGCGATAGCCAAAAAGGCATCGGTGACATCCGGATCGAAGTGCGTTCCCCGGCCTTTAGCGATCAGCCGCACCGCTTCTTCGTGGGGATACGCTTCTTTATAAACCCGTTTGCTGATCAGAGCGTCGTAAACGTCGGCGACTGCCATCAAACGGGCGCTCAGCGGGATTTGCTCTCCGGAAAGCCCTTGCGGATAACCGGCGCCATCCCACCTTTCATGGTGGCAATAAGCGATCTCCACCGCGTAATTTAAAAATGACCAGTCGCTGTCGCCAAAATCCCGCGCCGCCGACAAGATGGCAGACCTTCCCTCCGCGCAGTGCGTTTTCATAATCGTCCATTCATCCGGTGATAGTTTTCCCGGCTTAAGCAGTATCGCATCGGGAATGGCAACCTTGCCGATGTCGTGCAGAGGCGCGGATTTAAACAACAGTTCGATGTCGCCATCGGTGAGACTATAGCGAGCATTGGTGCGCAACCGTTCGGCCAACAACTGCACGTATCGTTGGGTACGGCGTATATGGTTGCCGGTCTCGTTGTCCCTGACCTCCGCCAAGGCACAAAAAGCCGCGATGATGGAGCTTTGCGCGGCGATCAGCTGCCGATCTTTGCGGAACAACTCTGCCGTGCGCTCGGCCACCAATTGCTCAAGATTGTCGTTATGCTGTTTCAGCTCGCGCCTGGTGGTGGCCAGGGCCAGATGATTACGGACCCGGGCCAACACCACCGGCGCGGATGCCGGTTTGTGAATAAAATCCTCGGCGCCCAGTGACAGACCGCACTCCTCGTCCACGGCGCTATCCAAGCTGGTCAGAAAAATCACCGGAATATCACGAGTCGCGAGGTTGGCTTTAAGTTGCTTACAAACCTCGAAGCCGTCGATACCCGGCATGACGACATCCAGTAATATCAGGTCCGGCGCGTCGCGGCCGATCAGCGCCAAAGCCTCGGAGCCATCGCTGGCAAAGCGGGTGCTGTATCCCTTGCCCAAGATGTTGCTCAACACCTCGATGTTATTTAAGGAGTCGTCTACGATCAGTATTTTCGGTCGTTTATCTTGGCTATTCATGGTCTGTCCAGCTATTGCCCTCTAAGAGTTTCTCTAATGCAATCAATGCTGCATCGTAGCGCAATTCTTGTGTCGCTTGCGCAATTTCCGCAAATTCCAAGGCGAGTTCATGATCGCCTATCTTGTGGGCGAGATCGGTGACCGAATACCGGGCATCCAGATTCTTAGTTTTCAATTGGCGAAGCAATTTCTGTAGGTCGGGCAGCAGATTGGCATGTTTAAACTGTTTTTCTGAATTAACCGATAAGGCAAGCCGCCTATCGTCAGCATCTTCTAAGGATTGACTCAATAACAGGAGTGCCGCCTCGCATTCCTGTGCAAGTAGTTCCGTTTGCGCCGTCAAATTCCTCTCCTCTCCGCCTTTGAGCATGCGGCACAGTCGGTCGGCCGAGGCTTGAAGCGCGCCGAGGCCTAAATTGCCGGCCTCGCCTTTCAGGCTGTGAGCGAGTAAAAACAGTTGCTCCGAATCGCCATCGGCAAGCCGTTGGTGCAATAGCGTTGCAGCGTTCCGATGCTGCTCGGCAAACGCCAGCAATAGGCGCCGGTAAAGGGCGATGTTGCCTCCCAGTCGGGCCAAAGCCGCTTGCACCGCCACGCCTGGCAGATTGCTCTCGAGTTTGGCAATTGCCTCGGTATCCGGGCAAATCTCGACAGCTTTTTCCTGTTGCGCCGCAGCGGATTTGGGTTTGATCCACCTCGCCAATGCATTGGCAAGTTCTTCCGGTTCGACAGGTTTGGCGATGTGGTCATTCATGCCGGCCGCAAAGCAGGCCTCTTTATCCTGATTCATCGCCGCCGCGGTCATCGCGATGATGGGTAATTCCTTTAACGCCGCCGATTGGCGAATCCTACGGGCGGCCTCCAGGCCGTCAAGCACCGGCATATGCAGGTCCATCAACACCGCATCGAAATTGGATTTCTCCAGCCAATCCAAGGCCTCCAGGCCATTGTTGGCAGTCGTGACCTCCAATCCGCCTTTAATGAGAAATTCCTGTGCCACCTGTTGATTGAGTTTATTATCCTCGACCAGCAAGATCCGAGCGCTACGGATGGCTGCTAGCGTGGTTCGGGTGGCGTTGAAAACTTCGGCGACGGGAACAGGCTGGCTGGTTTCGTTTCGTTGCAGTTGAACCAGGGTGTTGAGCAGGCTGGAGGGAGTGACCGGCTTGGCGATGATCGCATCCACCCGAATGTTGCCGGCCGACTTGGCCAGCGCCTCGTGCTCATAAGCCGTGATCATGATGGATATTGGCGGCCGGCTGTTATGCTCGCTATCGGCTATGGTCTCGGCCAGTTCCAGACCGTTCATGCCGGGCATTTTCCAATCCAATAACAACAGCTCGAAGGGTTTGCCGGATCGCGCCGCTTCGGTGAACAAGCGCAAACCTGTTTCGCCCGACCGGGCCGTCGCCACCTCGAACTGCCACGCTTCCAAAATCGAGCGCAGTATCGTCAGCGAGGTTTCCTGATCGTCGACTACCAGGGTGCGCATGGGGTGTAAATCCTGCAAACGCCGGCCCGGTGTCTGCACGCTTGACGAAATGCCGGCCGGTAGGCCTAGTCGAACCGTAAAGGCAAAGGTACTGCCGGATTCGGGTTCGCTCTCCAGGGTGATTTCTCCCTCCATCAATTCCACCAGGCGTTTCGAGATCGTCAGCCCCAAGCCGGTGCCGCCGAATTTGCGGGTGATACTGGCGTCGGCCTGCGCGAAAGGCTGAAACAGCTGACCGGCTTGTTCGGCCGTGATGCCGATGCCGGTATCTCTCACCGCAAAACGCAGGCGTATGGCATCGTCCGTCCTTTCCTGTGCCTCGACGCGAAGGTGGACTTCGCCATGTTGCGTGAATTTAATGGCATTGCCGACCAGGTTGTTAATGATCTGGCTGAGGCGGAGCGGGTCGCCCAGCAGCTGATCGGGCACATCTAACGCCATATCGATGAACAGCTCGAGGCCTTTTTCATCGGCACGTAGGGAGAACAAGTCTGCCGTCGCCCGTAGTATTTCTTCCAAGTTGAATTCGATGGCCTCGATGTCTATGCGCCCGGCTTCGATTTTCGAGTAATCGAGAATGTCATTGAGAATACCCAGCAAGGCTCGCGACGAATTCAATACCTTGCCGAGGTAATCGCGTTGCTTCTGGTTCAGCTCGGTATCCAGCGCCAGTTGCGTCAGGCCGATGATGGCGTTCATCGGGGTACGTATTTCGTGGCTCATGTTCGCCAAGAAATCGGATTTGGCCAGGTTGGCATTGTCGGCTTGTTTTCTGGCGTCCAACAACTCCGTCGTGCGCTCATTTACCAAGTGTTCGAGATGATTTTTGTAGTGCTCCAATTCGACTTCGTAGCGTTTGCGGTCGGTGATGTCCATGCGTATGCCCAGGATGCGGGTGACCATGTCGTCTTCGCCTCGCTGCACGCAGAACGCTTTAACACTTATCCAGCGATAGGTGCCGTTGGCATGGCGCATCCTGGCTTCGTAACTGTAGGCATTGGCCCGTTTCGACAGTACGGCACCAATTTTTTCGGCGATGTCGGCCCTGTCGTCCGGATGGAGCCGCTCCAGCCATTCGTTACGATCACCCGGACCGGGTTTCGCCTGGTAGCCTAGCATCGTGAAATAAATCGGTGACACCTCGAAACTGTCTTTTTTGACATCCCAATCGAAAACGCCGATTTGTGCCACATCCATCGTCAAACGCAGACGCTCTTCCGATGTTTTGAGCTGTTCTTCGACTTGCTTGCGTTCGGTAATGTCGAGTGTAAAACCGTTGATCTGTCCGCTTTCTTCATCCAGGTAGGCGGACATCGAGAACCATTTGGTTTGCCCGGTTATGAGCACCGCTTGCGCTTCAAAGCCGCGTACCTCTTTATTTGTCTGCAGCAACTGATAAAACAACTTCAATTGATTGAGATCGGCCCACAGCTTCTCGGCCGGAACATAACGTTGCAGAAAGGTATCGACGGAGTCGCATTCCAATTGGCGTGCCAAAGTGAGATTTAGAAAGCTAAACTGACCTTCAAAATTTCTCTGAAAAATGCCGACCGGTGCATTCTCGATGATGTAGCGGTAATTCCTTTCGTTGTTCTGCCATTTCAAGCGGCTGTGTCGCGCAACCAAGGCCAACACTAACGAAGCGATCAAGATGACGAGTCCGGCCGTGCCGTACCAAACCAAATGTTTTCGCCACTCGGCCAGATAATCCTGTTCGGCGATGGCGGCCAACACGTACAAGGGATAATCGCCGACCCGCCGAAAACTATAGAGGCGTTTGACGCCATCGCCAGGGCCGGGCTGTAGATAGGAGCCGTGGGTCATACCCTGGGCGATGTATTGGTGCAGGGGGTGGTTAGGCATGGTTTTGCCTAGATTGGCTTCCAGATGCGGATGGCGTGCCCAAAGCCTCATCTGTTCGTCGCGGAGTAACACCGCACCTTGCTCGCCAAGGTTCAACGTCGCGTAAAAACTTTCGAACGAACTCAATTGCACGATGACGTTAACGTATCCGGCAAAGCCGCCGTCGGGAAAATCGATACGCCGGGTCAGGGAGATATGCCAGATGCCCAGAGTACGCGATATTTCCGGCGGGGAAATGTGTAAGCCAGTCTGGCGATGATCCCTATGAAATTGAAAGCTTTCTTTGTCGGCGACATTGATGGCTGGCTGAGCATCGATAGAACTGTAGATACAATCGCCGTTGGTATTGAATATCTGGATTCCGCCGATCTCGATCACCGCCGCTTGCTGAATATCGTCGGCCTTTTCCTGCAGTAAGGCTTGCATAGCATGGTTTTCAACGGCGTTATCGAATTGGCTGCTGCGCATATCCTCGGGTCGAATATGCCCCTGAATATCTTTCAGAATCAGATCGATTTTTTGTAGGGTGGCCAGCGCATGCCCCTCCAGAACCAGAGCGATATTTGCTGTTTCGATACGCGCGTGTTCTATGTGGTTATCGCGCTCTTGCTGCAGGCTCAAGCCCATCAGCGCCACAAATCCCAAGATACCGACCAAGCCAGCGGCGATTGCCAACCCAAATGCCGATATTCTTGGAAAACGTTGTTTCATGTGCCCACTCCCGGCTATAAATTATCACCTAAATTCGGCAATTGCTAAAAAGCCGAGGACTCAAAGTGAGCCGTTGAGATGGCCGCGCATAAACCGGCGCGAGTCGAGTTCCCTCGTGAACGGCTCTATGCAATCCTGACGTAACAACAATTCGAAAGACTTATTTTGCGCCGCCTTGCCATATCAGAACTCGGCTAATCTTGAAACGAGAAAACCGAACGCATACGGGTAAAGGTTTTCGCTACTGTTGGTAGCAGGCATTGACAATCGCCCGCAATTTTTCCAGACCCAATTCGCGGGTCAGCGCAATATTTCGGTCTGGAATACCCTCCGGGTCGGGATGGCTGGCGACGGCTTTTTCGATGCTGTTTTCGCGAATCAGATGCAGCATGGGGTAGGGGGAACGGTTGGTGTAATTGCTGGGGTCGTTTGTCGGCGTTTGCGCAAAGCAATAGTCCGGGTGAAAACTAGCCAATTGGTAGATGCCTTCGTAGCCTTGATCAATCAGCAATTGCTCCGCGATAGCCAGCAAATCCAGGAAATCTTCGAAGTCGGCAAACGCCTCATTAAATATCAGCAAGGTGGTTTCGGTGTCGGGCTCGGAATCGAGATGCTCGCACTCGGCAATGACCGCTTCCAGGCTATCCTCAATGCTGTTGCTCGACACGACTTGATAGCGAATACTGCCTTTCTCCTGTTCGCGGCGGGCAAACGGGCAAATATTGTATTCAATAACAAAAGTTTTTAGCCAGGCCTGCGTAGCGGCGATAATCTGTTGGTTAGTCATGGTGATCGAAAAAAATGAAGAAAAGCACTAAACACTGTCTCTGGCTGTTGGCGATATTGCCGGCTTTAGTAAACGCTGAAGTCTATCAGTGGACCGATCCGCAAGGTCGTCGCCATTATGCCGACCATGGCAATGAAAACGCCAAAGTCTTAAGCATCGATCCCGGCGTCGCCTTTTATCGGGTAGAAAAGGTGTTCGATGGCGATACTATCTTATTAAGCGACGGCCAGAAAGTCCGTTTTTTGGGGATCAATACCCCGGAGGTTGCCGGCCGTAACAAGTCAGCAGAAGCCGGCGGCGAGCAGGCCAAGGCCTGGTTGAAGCAAAAGTTGGAGCATCAGAAGGTATTCCTGCAAGGCGATGTGGAAAAACAGGACAAATATCAGCGCACTTTGGCCTACGTGTTTACCGAGGACAAGGAGCATATCAATCTGGAACTGGTGAAACGCGGATTGGCCACGGTGAATATTTTTCCGCCGAATTTCAAATATCTCGACAGCTTGTTGGCGGCTCAGCGCAGTGCCGAGCAAGCCAGGCTAGGGATTTGGGGTGAACAGGCCTATGCGCCACTGGCGGCGGAACTGCTCGATGAGGGTAATTACCAGGGTTGGAAGCGCTTAACCGGACGCATCCTCGCGCTCAAAAACACAGCGAAGCACAGCTACCTGCAATTCTCCGATGCGGTATCCATCAGTGTCGAGCCAATATCGGCCGGCTTGTTTCCGCCGCTGGAAACCTATGTGGGTAAGGATGTGGAAGTGCGGGGGTGGGTGCGGCGCTCGAAACAGCGTTTTGCCGTGCAGGTGCGGCATCCGGCGGACATCGTGTTGCGTTGATGCCGGCCGCCGGGCCGCTTACTCTTCTTCGGCGAATAACGCTTGGATCATTTGCTTTTCCTCGTCGTCGAGGATGTGCTCTGCGGAAAACCAGCGAGTGCGTTGAAACGGGATTTCTCGCTCCGCGTCGCGCAGTCCGGCGCGACGATCAATCTCGCGGCGCTCGGCCCGCCGGCGATCCAAAACCCGCCGGTCTTGTTTTGGCCACAGCACATATTGTTGCTGAACGAAAGCGATCCACTCCGCTGAGTTGAAGGCGAACGGATTAGTCCGGCGTTCTTGCTGACGGCGCGCCCCTCGGCGGCGTGCCGAATCATCGCTAGTCATCATAGTGGCTACCACTGACCTATGCCGCCGCATACACGCATGCTGTAGAGGACAACCGGCGAATTGATGTAAAAAAAATACGACCTAAATAACATTCGACCAAAATAATAAGCTTCTCAAGAAAATCTGAGTATCTAGGTAGGGATTTTAAATGTACCGGCCCAAATGCTCAATCAAACTTAGTTTTCGGATGTCATTTTACTGGACAAAGTTCCCGGTAACCGCGGAAGTTGATCAGTCATCACCAGCATTTGGACGGCGATCCAAAAATCCGGGAGACATTATTGGCTATGTCTTATTCGCCGGACAACGCAGGCCTGCAAGCGCTTTTTATTGTTTTGGCGGCTAGGGCGCTATGCGCCATTCGCACCTGGACAGCTCAGGGAACAATGTATTGATTAATAGCCGCGAATCGACCAAGCCTTTTTTCATCAGCGCAATCAATGTTTTATTAGTGGATCCAACCGGTACGACAGCCCATTCCTTAGGGCATTTATTCAGCAGATTTATTTGAGCAGTAGTCAGTTTTTCTCTAGCCATCGTTACACCTATTTTCGGATTTGGTATTGCTAACGGGTCTTGTATATGGGGTTTTACTTGACGCCGGCATACGGTAAGTCAAAAAACAGGATTTGTTAAATTAGTAATATTCATCAGCTCTATTAATAACGTGCATTTGGGGCTATCGGCCTTCCGCCGGCATAGAAACAAGGGTAGTGAAGGGCGGGGTAACGAGCTAGAGACACTCAAAGCCGGCAGGCCGCATAGATGCGGGCGAGTTCCAGCAGATTCGGCGCGCCGGTTTTCTCCATCACCTTGGCGCGGTGGATTTCAACAGTGCGGTGACTAATCCCCAAACGCCTGGCTATTTCTTTGTTGGTTAGACCAGCCACCACCATCCCCATAATCTCAAGTTCGCGTGACGTCAGCCCGCTTAGCCGATTACACTGCGCTTGCCCTTTTATGGCCTGTGCGTGAGTGTTGACTTCAAGCTGTAGCGCGGCCTGTACTCTGTCGAGCAATAGTTCGGTGCTGACCGGTTTGGTCAGAAAATCAACAGCTCCCGCTTTCATCGCGCGCACTGTCATCGGTATGTCGCCATAGGCGGTCAGGAAAATAATGGGAAGGTGGATGTGGCGGCGGATAAGTTCGGCTTGCAGTTCGTGACCATCCAGACCCGGCATGTTGACATCCAGCACCAGACAGCCTGGCTGCTCCGGAGAATAGCTTTCGAGAAAGCACTCGGCACTGGCAAATGTTTGATACGCAAGGCCCGCGGTTTCAAATACCAAACCCAAGCTGTCGCGGACTGCATCATCGTCGTCCACCACGAATACGCAGGGCTGAGTATTCATTTCGCAAACGGTAAGGTAAAGAACAGGCTAAGGCCGTCGCCGACATTCCGTTCCGCCCACATATTCCCGCCGTGGGCCTGAATTAGGGCTCGGCTGATGGCCAAGCCCATTCCCAGTCCCGCGGGTTTAGTCGAGTAAAAGGGTTGAAACAGCATTTTCAGGGCAGTGGCGTCCGTCAGGCCTTTGCCGCTGTCACAAACACAGACTACTGCCATATCAGGATCGTCGGCGTATCGGCCGGTGGTAATGCGCAATACCTCGGCGAGCTTACCGTGTTCCTGCATCGCTTCCAGACCATTAATGATCAGATTGACCAGCACCTTTTGAATTTGCAGCGCATTGACCGTGGTCTGCGGTAAGTCGGCGGCAAGGTCCAGTTCTATGTTTAAAGTGTCTAGGGTTTTGTCGTTTTTTATAAACGCGCAGGCTTCTGTCACGAGAAAGTTAATATCGACCCGTTCACCGACGGCCTCGGTTTTATTCAAATGGCTAAATAATTGTCTGATGACTTCGCCGGCACGCTGAGCTTGTTGCACACAGGCTTCCAGTACATGGTTGAGTTTTTGGGAATCCGGTTTTTCCGATTGGTAGAGGCGCAACGCCACGTCGGCATAAGAGGAAATAGCGGCCAGGGGTTGGTTTAATTCGTGGGCAATCGCCGCTATCGTCTGCGTCGCCAACGATACTCGAAATGACTGTTCCATCCGATTTCGGCGTTCGCTCAATTCCCGGGTCAGTTTATAGTCGGTGATGTCGAAATTGATGCCCAGCAATCGATAAGGCCGATTATTTTTATCATTCAATAAGCTGCCGCGCGAATGTATCCAGCGGTAGGAGCCATTCTTGTGGCGTAAGCGGAATTCCAGTTCGTAAGCGGATACATGCCCGGACAGGTAGTTTTTGGTGCTTGCCAGGACCCATGCCCGATCATCCGGATGCAATCGAGATTCCCATTCCTCCCAGCGGTTCTGCATCTCATGGTCGTCAAAACCGATTTGCCGTTTCCATTCCGGCGAGAGAAATAAGGTTTGCGAGACCAAATCCCAGTCCCAATAACCGGCGTTCACTTCGTCGATGATCAGTGCCAGGCGGGTCTCGGTATGCCGCAATTCCGCGTGGGTGCGTTTCAGTTCGGTAATGTCTACATGGGTAATAATCATGCCCTGGAAACCTTGGGTAATGCGTTTGGCGTGCATCATAAACCAAAGCTCGCCCAGCGCGGTTCGACAGGGATATTCCATCATAAATTCCTGTTGATGGCCCGCTATCAGGCTTTCAAGGCCGGTCAAAGCCTTCTGTGCGTCCCGGTCGCCTCCCGCCGACGAGCGGCGGCAAACTTCAAGGTAGTTGGCGCCCTCCGACAATTGACTGGACGAACCGCCGTTCTCGATAGCAAAGCAATCCCAGGGCGCGTTGACCGTCGTCACCAAGCCGCTATCATCCAGTACTGCCACATGCGCGGGCAGCGAATTCAGAACGCAGCGTACGAAAGCCTCGTTACGGCGCAGGGCGTCATCAGCGACTTTCAGCGGTGTAATGTCCAAAAATGCGCCAACGGCCCCGCGCGGCTGCCCATTATTGTCCAGCAAGGGCGATGCATTGGACACCACGGTAATCACTTTCCCGTCCGGGCGGACTATATCCAGCGTCTCGTCGCTCACCACTTCTCCCCGGCAAGCACGCTGAATCGGCAGATCTTCAGCGGCCAGCGGATAGCCGTTTTGCAATACTGTGATGGCCGGCGGGGTTGGGCTCGATAGTGAAAGTTCCGAGGTGGGGGGCAGGCCCAGCATCTGCTCATTCGCCCGATTTCCGCGGATATGTTGTCCGCTATTGTCATTGGCGATGGCGAGTCCAATGGGTACCGTGTTGTAAATAACCTGCATTTCCTCCAGACGGCGTTCCAAGCGTTGGTTCAATAGGGCAATTTTCTGCTCGGACAGTTTGCGCTCTTCGATGTCGATCACATGCACCACAATACCTTTCAACCTGCCGGCTTCATCGGCATTGGGAATATAGGTCGCATGCACCCAGCGGGGTTTGCCGTTGCCATAAGGAATTTGCTGGTCAAAACTAACCGGCTCGCCCGCCAAAGCCCGCTCCAGATAAGGGCGGACTATGTCCCAGGCCGCGCCACCCAGAATTTCCGGCACGGTGCGGCCGATAACCTGTTCCGGAGAGATGCCGAACCAGTGTTCATATGTCGCATTTACCCGTACATAGCGAAAATCGACATCCAAATAGGCGATCAGCGCCGGCGTGGCATCCATGATCAGTTGTAGTTCCCTATCCTGGTCGCGATAGACCGATTCAGCCTGTTTTCGCGCGGTAATATCTTGGAGATAGCCATGCCACAAAATACTGCCGCCCTGTTCCCGCATCGGCATGGAATGACCTTCTATCCAGATTTCGCCTTTACTAGGGTGTTGGTAGCGAAAGGTGTCGCGCCAAGGCGTCAGGCTGCGCGCCGATTCGCTGATGGTTTCGTTGATCAGTTTGATGTCGTCGGGATGCACCCTGGCAAATACCGGACTAAAGTCCTCGGCTACCGCTGCGGGCGGCAGTCCGTACAAAGATTCAAGCGCCTGACTGGCATAAGGCATGCTGGCTGAGCCATCCGCAGCCAAACGAAAAGAGCAAATAACGCCGGGTACGGAAGCCGCCACTTTGGACAGCTGATCCTGTAAATGATGTTCGGCTGGTAGTGGGCTGCGTCCGTCTGCATCGCGCAGGACAAGGGAATACAAGGTTTGCTCGCCAATGTCTATCTCGGAAATGATAGCTTCCATTAGAAATTCTTCGCCGTTAGCGCGCACACCGGTCACTGTGCGAAGTTCGTTCGCCTGATGATCGCTATCGCCTTCTGGCTTTGGCGCTGAATAAATGGCCGGAAAACCAGCCGGAATAAAGTGTTCGATCGCGTTGCCAATGGCTTGATCCGCGCGGCAGCCGAACAGCTTGCCGGCTGCGGGATTGCATAATACGACACGGTGTTTTGCGTCTATGCAGACAATGGCATCCCGCGCGGCTTGTATAAGTGCCGCGCACAGCGCCGGGCCTTGCTCCTGCACCGAGGATTCTGCTTGTGTTTGTCGAGTGAGGTCGGTGAGGGTAATGTGCAGTTCCGGCTGGTCGGCGAGACCGGTGAGCATCAGGCAGTCGAGTCTGGCAGGAAATGCAGCGTTATCGTCACGCAGCATTGGCAATTCGCAAGGCTGAATTTCGCTACGTTGCTGAATCTGCGATAAATGCCGTTGCCAAAAGTCGCGGCTTTGATCGGCAATCAAGCTTGAAAAATGACGGCCAATTAAGTGTTGACGCTCACCACCCAATAAGGCGGCGGCCGCAAAGTTGATGGTAGATATTCGCTGGTCCGGGCTGAGTGTGAGGCAGGCGTGCGGGGCGAAATCGTAAAGATGCTGGAAGCGGTCTCGCGCCTGAATCAGCGATTGATTTTGGGTTTCTAATTCAAGCAGACGTACTTGCTGCTCATGCAAAATTTTCTCCGGAGCATCCAGGGAACAGTTGGTTTTGCTTGAGTTTGGGTGTCTGTTCTGAGCTTCTTGTCGAACAGTATTGTCAGGGTGTGCAGACTTACAGCGCTCGTCAGTCATGAGACATCTTCTATTTTGGACAGAATTTAGACCGCTTCAGGCATTCTTTCGATGGTTGTAACACAAGCCCTGTTATACGGATGTGGCTAGCCGAGAAGCCCTGTTTCGGCAACAGCGGGAGGCGGCAACCGGATCTTAACCCGGGCATAAGCCGAAATAGCCGGCCTTAGTTTGTGAAAAGCTATGCCTAGAGTTGGCTTCTTGCCCCAGTTCGCGCGGAAGTATGCTGGCGAAAAATTAGCCCTGTCAAACTTATCTTCAATCTAAGTAGCAGTACGTATTTTTAGCGGATAGCGGCTGTGTTAAAACGCGCTATGTTGGTATGGCTTTACCGTTTCAGCAATATGAATACTTGATTTACCCCTCGCCAAACAATCCGGAAATAACTGATGAGTGAATTGGACCATCCAAGACAAAACCAGCTTCTCGCTATGCTGCCTGAACCCGAGTATGCCCGTGTTTCAAGTTTACTGGAACGGGTTGAAATGGAGTGTGGCGACGCGCTTTGTGAACCGGATGAGTCTTTGCGTTATGTCTACTTCCCTGTGACCGGCGTGATAGCGGAGCTTTACTTTGCTGAGAATGGAGCCTCCCGCGAACTGGCTTTGATTGGTAACGAAGGCATGCTGGGTATATCGCTGTTCATGGGCGGTGAATCCATACCGTATCAAGCCTTAGTAGTGATGCCGGGCTACGCCTATCGTTTGCGCAGGAGTCTGGTTGATGAGGAAATTGGGCGGATAGGCGGACAGCACAGTGGGCTGCAAGGTGTGTTACTCCGCTATACCCAGGCACTACTGACGCATATGACGCAAATAGCGGCTTGCAAGCGGCATCATTCCATTGAACAACAATTCTCGCGTTGGCTGTTGATGATCCTGGACCGGCAGAGCGGGAGCGAGATCGCAATAACGCAGCAATCCATCGCCAGTCTGTTGGGCGTGCGCCGCGAAGGCATCACCGAGGTTGCCGGGAAATTACAGCAAGCCGGGGTAATTCGGTATTGCCGTGGTCAAATCAGCGTGCTGGAGCGCGCCGGCCTGGAAGCGCAAAGTTGCGAGTGTTACCCGATCATCAAAAACGAGTTTGCTCGGCTGCTTGCTGTCAGTGCCAATCCGTCGCCGCTGTCCAAACCCATTACCGCCATTACCACTTATGGACATGCCAAAGATCTCAGGAGACGCTACGCATTTGGCTGATCAAGTCTACCGGCGCTGAAATATCGCCCCGTGGTTTTATCTGGTCAGTTCGGCTATTGAAACCCAGTCACCGTAGGGGGCGATTTTATGAACACTGCATCAGCCAAAGCCCATAGCTGCTCACTTGTTATAGACCACGATCCAGCCAGCCGGATGGCGAACAAACACTCCCTGGCGGCGTTTCGGGATCATGATGCGGCGTTTTGCGAGGGAGAACCCAGTCATCACGGTCTTAAACTCGCCGAAGACCGCCAGCCCGAACAAGTGCGCGGGAATTGGCAATCACCGGATATCCTGGATGCCGGCTACATCGCCAATCAAGTGGAAACGGTCGAGCAGGCGAATGTCTCCATCCTGATGCCGATAGAATGCGATGATGCGGCCTTTGTCACGGTCCACTCTAACAACTGCGCCAGCAACGCGGACGCCGCATCGTCCACTGAAGTCAGCCGAGAGTTGCAGGGACAGCACCTGCTGGCGGAGAAAACCGAAACCCTGGCGCAATTGCGTGAGGCGGAAGCTAAGTACCGGGCCTTGGTGGAACAAATGCCGGTGATCACTTATGTCGCATCGTTGGAAACGCCGGTAAAGCTGTTATATGTCAGTCCGCAAATTGCTCAATTGGGCTTGCCCGAACAAGATTGGCTTGATGACCCGCAAGGTATACTGAAGCGGGTGCACCCGGACGATCTGGCAGTGGCGGTAGAAGCCTATGCCTATACCTATAAACATCATGCGCCTCTGAGGTGCGAATACCGATTACGTAAACAGGATGGAAGCCATCGCTGGTTTCTCGACGAAGCCAACGTAGTGCGGAATGAAGCCGGCGAAAGTTTGTTTTTGCAAGGTGTCCTGATTGATATTACCAAAGACAAAGAAACCGAACAGGAGCTGAGCTATTACCGGCAACGTTTGGAGGAGTTGGTATTTAAGCGTACGGAACAACTGGAAAAACAATGCGCCATCCTCAAGTCCGCCAATGCCAGTCTTGACACCACTTTGGTAAAGCTCAAACACGCCAATACCGAGGCTCGCAACAGCGAGAGGCGCTTTCGCTTACTGCTGGATTCTGCCGGCGAAGGTATTGTCGGTCTTGATGTGGATGGCCGTTGCAGCTTCGTTAACCGGGCCGCGTTGCAGGTTTTGGGTTACGCCGAGATAGACGTGCTGGGACAGGACATCGTTGCCATGATAGCCGGGGATTTGATCTTAGCGCTGGAAGCGCTCAAGTTGCCTGATATGGCCCGCGACATCATCGCTCAGCGTAGTACCGCTAATTTTAAACGCAAGGATGGCCGGTCATTTCCGGTCGAATATTCGTTTTATCCGGTCGCGTTGGATGGATTTGTCGATAGCTTGGTACTGGTGTTTTGGGATATGTCGGCATCTCAAACCAAACGGCAGAGTTTGGCCTATCAGGCCAGTCACGACCCCTTGACCGGGCTGGTTAATCGGACAGCTTTTGAACAACGGGTGGCAAGGGTATTGGCTAGCGCCCGCCCCGGCTATTTTCACCATGCGCTTTGTTATCTCGATCTGGATCATTTTAAGCAGGTCAACGATACCTGTGGACAAGCGGCAGGGGATGAATTACTGCGTAGAATCAGTAGCGTTTTGTCCTCCAAACTGCGGCAACGCGACACGCTGGCCCGATTGGGCGGTGACGAGTTCGCGTTGTTGCTGGAACACACCACACTTGATCAAGCGCGAAATATCGCCCATGAACTATGCAATAGCCTGCGCAATTTCAAATTTAACTGGGGTGATGCTGAATTTACCGTGAGCGCCAGCATTGGAGTGGCTGCGGTGACGTGTACGGTTCGGGATGTCGGGGAGTTTTTAAGTAACGCCGATAGCGCGTGCTACAGAGCCAAGGAAAAAGGCCGGAACCAGGTGCATGTGTTTTTACCTGATAACGTCGAGCGCCTCGATCAATTCCTGCAATGGAAAGCTTGAGGATTTTGCTAAAACGTATTTTGTGTATGAAGAACGGAGCCAGCGCATCACTGAGTGGCAAATCCGGCTCTATTGATTACCGGCTTCCCGCTCCGGCTATGTTTGTCGAAGCCAATTAGGGTGCTTCGCCAACAGGTCCGGAGCGAAAGGTATTAATCGACCGGATAAAAAACTCAGTGTTCAGGATGAATGTCAATCTACTCGGAGTATCGCCATGAAACACTACCTATTGATAATACTGGGTATTTTACAATGCCTGATCGTCGTGCAAGCTATTGAGCATGCGCCTGCCAAACCCATCAATCAAGAACAGTTACAGACAATAGTGCCTTACGCGGTGCAGGGGACGGTACAAACCTTTACCAAAACGGTGCACGGCGGTGTCCAGCATGTGGTGATCAAATCCGCGGACAATGCCTCGCAAATCAAATTAATTCAGGGGCATTTGCAAAAAAGGGCGGAACAATACCAGGCGGGCAATTATGCGGCGACGGAACGTTTGCATGGTGCGGAAATGCCGGGGCTGGCTCAGTTAAAAAAGGCAAAAGTCGATGATATTAAAGTTCAATATCAAGCTTTGGATAACGGCGGACAGATTCATTTTTCTACCGAATACCCTCAATTCGTTCAGGCCCTGCACGAATGGTTCGATGCCCAAGCCGAGGACCACGGCAATCCAGGCATACCTGATCACGATAGCCATCATTCGCCAGCTGCTGAATGATGGCGGAGGCGTGTCTGTTCCGGGCATCCCAGGCGCGCTATAGGGCTTAATGAGTCGGCTCGGTTCGTTGAGCGGTATGAGCCGCGGAGCCTCCGCTCTCCGGACTGGCGACTGCTACTCTTTCAGCGGCGTGTTAGGTCTTTTTACTATCAAAAACAAACCTCTGCGTGTCGGGGCTATAGCTTCGCTTCAATCAGCATCCCGCTGCCAATCCGCAAACCACTCCGGCAATTCGCGCGACTCGCCTAGAGCAAGTAACCGATGATCAATCCCGTCATGGTTGCCCCACACCACTTCGCTCAGCGCACCATCACTTACGCGCGCTTCGATGTCTTTACAGTACAGCCCCTGATCGCGCTGAACATAAAAACCGTAAGTTCGGCAAGCGATAGGGCGGTGTGCATAGACCAGGCAAGCGCCATTGGCTTTGTCCAGCAGCGGGCAGATGACTGGGCGCGCTATTTGGCCGGCCAGAGCGGCTATCTCCCCACTGATTTGCTGAAATTGCTCCGGCGGTAAGGCCATCAGGCCTTGTTGCAGACAATGCCATTCGTCCGCGGTGATCTTGGGTACTGCGGCAAGCCTGCGGCAACAGCCGTCGCAACCCTGGCGGCATAGCCAATCGGGTTGGTTGTCGCGGATGATTTTTACCCGCGTGTCGATATCTGCATGGAGTTGGGTGAGGGTTTTCATTGGAACATACTGCCTGTTTAAGCGGGTTTTGCAAAGCCTTTCCGAACATGACGCCGATTCGTGCGTGCTGAGCAGCCGGCGGCGTTTTAACCGGATTCTAATCAAAGCTTAAGTAGATTTTAAGTCGCCAAACTTAGAATTTTTCGTAAGTGAACAACTTACGGAGTGATTATGTGCGACTCGAATACCGCTATAAATCAACAGCTTGGCGAAAAACACATCGGCGGCGGCATCTATGTTGCCATTGACGGTCTTTTAAAACACTGCATCACCGCGCCCCTACTCGAGCTGCCGATAGATTTTAAGGAATGGTACATACCCTTCGGCAGCAATATCTCGCAACTTTATCCACTCTAATGCGTGCCGGAGCAATCCTCCGCAGCACCAGTCGCTCAATATCTCAACCAGCAATGATGAGATTTTAGCTAACAATTTAAACATGCCTTTTGGAGGAAAAATGACACAAAAATATTTCGGCAGTATGTTGCTACTTGCCACATTAACCAGCGGCTGCGCATCCATGAGTGGCTGGCATCCGATCATCGACCCGCGCTTGGACCAACAGCCGCAAACCACGCAACGCGACATGGTCGAGTGTAAGTCTCTTGCGGAACAAGCGTCGGATATTACCAAGGAAATCGGCATGGGTGCCGGTGTCGGTGCGGTTACCGGTGCCGCGGGCGGCGCGGCAGTCGGTGCGATAGCCGGCAGCGCCGCCACCGGCGCAGCCGGTGGTGCAATATTGGCTATCCCCGCGGGGTTGTGGGAAGGCTATAAAGCGAACGAGAGCTTTAAACGGGCATTTAAAACCTGCATGCGTCAACGCGGCCATACCCTGGTTAACTGAAGAAAATTTCTGAAAATGCCTGATTTTCACCATGGAAGGCGAGGATATTTAAAGGCCGGTTCAATGGTCCATATACTATAAATATCCTTTATCAGGCATGGGCTTGATAATATATCGCCTGGATATTTATCGAACTTAGTTAGAACCGACGATGCGTGAATTAACCGACCGAGAGCTGTATCAGGCCCTGCAATACGCCAAAAGCCAGGATGAAAATGCCGGCCGCAGCATACTTCAGCAATTCCAAGCCGAGCAGGGCGCGTTGGCGCAAACGATCTTTGGCGTGTTTTCGGCTTTGATTGCCGACAAGGATAAAGATTTGGCAAATCTGTTCATGGATCTTTGTTTCGATGTGATTTGTGTATTCCGGCATGCCTTCGGCGATTTGCCGGACCAAAGGGTATTGAACATGGAATGGTTACAGAATACGGCCGCCTTACTCGATGCGGAATTGCAGGCATTCATGCCTGGCAACAAGATGGATACGAAATTTCGCGACAAATTTCAGAATCGATTTACCGAGCGCCTGACCGAGAGCGATTCGCAAGCCGGCTTGGTTAAATTCATGGATGATGCCATCAGCGCCTATGTTGCCGACAGCCCGGCGGAGCCTGATGCGGTTCGTACTGCCAGAACCATGATTTATGTCGTTATTCAGCTATTTGGCGCGATGTACGATCAGGCTGAACGCCAAGCGACGGCTTCATGATTCCGGAGATTTAGAAAAATATTAGACTTTAGCTTGTCGCTTCGCGCCGAGTTGAAAAATCTGAACTCGGCGCTCTGTGTCACGGTTAATGCAGGGCGGCCAAGGCGCTGACGTAGTCAGGCTCGTCCGCAATTTCGCTGACCAACTGGGTGTAGATCACTTTATCGTTTTCGTCGATGATGACGATAGCGCGGGCGGTCAAGCCTGCCAGGATGCTGTCCAACAGCTCGACGCCGTAATCGTGGGCGAAGCTGGAACGGAAGGTCGAGAGCGGCACGACGTGTTTGATGCCTTCGACTTCACAAAACCGCACTTGCGCGAAGGGTAGGTCAGCCGATACCACCAACACCACGGTATTATGCAAATGCGCGGCTTTTTCGTTGAATTTGCGGGTCGAGGTAGCGCAGGTCGGCGTATCCAGGCTGGGGACTATGTTCAACACTTTACGTTTGCCGGCAAATTCAGCCAAACCCACGTCCTGCATTTTACGATTGGTTAATTGAAAATCCGGCGCTTGCGTACCTACCGCCGGTAAATCGCCGATAGTGTTGATCGGTTTGCCTTGGAAAGTGATGGTTGCCATGTGTTGCTCTCTGGGTGTTTTTATTTTTTGCGTTTGCTGAAATCGATCAGGCGCTTGCGTTTTTTCATCTGGCGGTCGCTTAGCGGGTTTTTCTGGCCTTGAAACGGGTTCTCCGGCGATTTGAATACCAAGCGTATCGGCGTGCCTGTCAGCCGCAACTGATCGCGGAAATAATTCATCAAATAGCGTTTGTACGCACCGGGCAGGGCATCGGTCTGGGTGCCGTGGATCACGACAACCGGTGGATTGCGGCCGCCCTGGTGCGCGTACTTCAATTTGATGCGGCGACCACCGACCAGCGGCGGCTGATGCGCGGCCAGCGCGTCGGTCAAAATCCGGGTCAGCAAGGGCGTTGACATGTCGGTCATAGCCGAGTCGTACAGGGTATGCACCACGTCGAACAACTTGCCGACGCCGCTGCCGTGCAGCGCGGAGATCGGATGCTTTTCGGCAAAATCCAAAAACGACAATTTGATCTCGATTTGCTTTTTCACGAAATCGCGGTGTTCGGCGTTCAGGCCGTCCCATTTGTTCAAACCAATAATCAAAGCCCGGCCGGCTTCCAACACCAAGCCCAAAATGTGCGCATCCTGATCGGTGACACCCTCGCGGGCGTCGATCAAATAAATCACCACATGGGCTTTTTCGATGGCTTGCAGCGATTTAATGATGCTGAATTTTTCCACGGTCAGCGATACCCGGGAGCGGCGGCGCATACCGGCGGTATCGATTAAGGTAAATTTCTGGCCGTTGCGTTCGAACGGAATATAGATACTGTCGCGGGTCGTGCCGGCTTCGTCGAACACCACCACGCGCTCTTCGCCGAGCAGCCGATTCACTAAGGTCGATTTGCCGACGTTAGGACGGCCGACGATGGCAATGGCGATACCCGGATCCTGCTCTTCGAATTCGTCCTCGACTACCGGCAATAACTCGTCAATACGATCCAGTAAGTCGTGGACATTGCGGCCGTGGGTAGCGGCAATCCCGATGGGTTCGCCGAGTGCCAGGCTATAAAAATCGTTGGTCACGGTATTGCTGTCGATGCCGTCGACTTTATTCACCACTAGCACTACCGGTTTGCCCAGCTTGCGCAGCATATCGGCAATCGCTTCGTCGGTGGCGTTCAAACCGTCGCGGGCGTCGACCAGGAAGAACACCACGTCGGCTTCCTGCAGCGCAATTTCCACCTGCTTTTTGGCGAAGACGTCTATGCCTTCCTGTTCGTCTGTGATACCGCCGGTATCGACTACCAGACAGTCGCGCTCGCCGCGTTTGACCCGACCGTACTGGCGGTCGCGGGTCAGGCCGGGATAATCGGCAACTAATGCTTCGCGACTGCGCGTCAAGTAATTAAATAGCGTAGATTTGCCCACATTGGGGCGGCCCACCAGGGCGATAACAGGTAACATGAATTTATTTTGCTCTCAAAGCGGCCAGGGTGCCGTCTTTGGCGTAAATGAAAACCGTATCGTCCACGACTACCGGCTTGGCTTCTATTGCCGCTTTACTGACCTGAATCCGGCCCAATTGGCGGCCGTCGCTATTGGACAGCCAATGTACATAACCTTCGAAATCGCCGACTACGACATAATTTTGATAAACCACCGCCGCCGTCAATTGGCGGTTGTGTAAGTCTTTTTGTTTCCACAGCGAGGCGCCGCTACGTTGATCGAGTTGCCAGACATGGCTTTGGGTATCGCTGACATAAAGGTAACGGTAATCCAGACTCAGGCCGGTGTAGGAAGACACCGCTTCGTTGCGCCACAGCACATCGCCGTCCACTTCGGATACCGAAGATGCGCCGCCGGTGAAGCCGGCAATATAAATGGCGCCGCGTGCCGCGACCGGATCGACATCGAGATCGACCAAGCGTTCGACTTCGGACCGACCGCTGGGTATCGCGATAGTGGCTTCCCAGATGGATTTGCCGTCTTTCAATTGCAGGGCTTCCAGCTTGCCATTGGCCGAGCCGGCGATCACGTTGTCGTCGACAATGATGGGCGCACCGGTGCCGCGGATGCTCAGGGCCGGTACGCTGTGTTCGAAGGTCCAGAGTTGCGCGCCATTATCTTCTTTGAGGCCGATGATTTTGCCGTCGGTGGTACGGACGATGACAATACCGTGACTTACCACCGGAGCCGCCAATACTTCGCTGGGTACATCGATTTTCCAGCGCTGTTCGCCGTTGGCTTTGTCAAAACCTATGACTTCGCCGGTACTGGTACCCATCACCACAGTGTGGACACCCAATCCGGGACCGGCTGAGAAGCTGTAATCGGTGTTGTTTTCCCAGCTCAGACTACCGTTGCCGGCGCCACGCGCCTGCAAATGGCCTTTGTTGTCGCCGACGTATACAGTGCCTTCGGCGACTGCCGGTATCAGTTTCAGATATTTTTCATCCGCGCCATTACCGATTGATTCCTTCCACAGCACCTCAAGCTGTACTTCCGGGGTATATTCCTGCAAGGCGGCCGGTGGATCGGCATTGTCGTCGTCGCCGGTGATATATTCCGTTAAGCCCGAGATAAAGTCGCGTCCGGCATCCAAGCCCGCGCAGCCGGCTAGCATCGGCAGGCAGGCAAGCAGCGGGAGAAGTGAGCGGTATCTGATGTTCCTGATTAACATGCTAAAGCGTGTATCCGTTGGCGTGGGCTTAATTGGCAGTCGCCGTGGCAGCGTTGCCAGGCGTTGCGACGTCGTCCAGCTTGAACTGCGTCAGCGGGGTGGCTTGACCGGTTCTGATCGCGCTTTGGTACGCGCTACGGGCTTCGTCCAAGCGGTCCAGTGCGACGTACAGGTCGCCCTGCAATTCGTCGTAACTGGCGGAAAAGCCTTCGGATTTAGCCGGATCGACCGCGGCGATCAGTTGCAAACCTTGTTCGTATTGGCCGGTAGCCAGCATCAGTTGAATCAGGCGTAGACGGGCAACATGTCTTAATTCATCGCTGTCGGCTTCTTTGATGGATTTTTCCAGAATCGCTTTAGCGCCTTCCAGATCGCCTTTTTGCACTTTGCTTTTGGCCAATTGCAGGCCGGCATAGTGGGCGTAAGCGGTGCCCGGAAATTCGATAGGCAAGCGTTCCGCCAGTTTTTCGGTGGATTCGCTGTTGTCCTTGGCCGCGCTATCCAACAATTGTTGGTACATCTGCGAGGCTTGGGCGCGTTTTTCCAGTTGGTGGTTTTGCCAGAGATTCCAGCCGCTCACCAATACTATTGCGGTGACAACACCGGCGATCAATGAAGTCTGATTGGCTTCCCACCATTTTTTCAACTGTTCCAGCTGTTCTTCTTCGGTATCGTAAATTGCCACGCTAGTTCTCTTCTATTATCAGGTTATAAGGGATTATTGGCCGTGCCAGTCTTGCAGGGTTTGCAGGAGTTGGTCGTGATTGTGTGTGCTTTGCTCAGCGTCGATGCGCAAGGGTTTCAAGGCCACTTCGCCGCGGTGGGCTTCGTCGTCGCCGATGATGATGGCGTACTCGGCACCGGACTTATCGGCTTTTTTAAACTGGCTCTTGAAGCTGCCGCCGCCGCAATTGACTTGCAATTTCAGGCCCGGAATCGCATCGCGGATACGTTCGGCTAAGCGCATGCCGACGGCTTCTGCGTTAGTGCCGACGCGAATCATGTAGACATCCGTGGTATTGGCGACCGGTACATTATCCAGCAACTCGAGTAGCGCCAGGATGCGCTCCATGCCCATCGCAAAGCCGATGGCGTGATTCGCCTTGCCGCCCAGTTGTTCGATCAATCCGTCATAGCGGCCGCCAGCGCAGATGGTGCCTTGCGAGCCTAAGTGCTCGGTGACCCATTCGAATACGGTTTTGCCGTAATAATCCAGGCCGCGCACCAAGCGAGTATTCAGTTGGTAGGTAATACCCAGATCGTCCAGCGTGGCTTTCAGGCTATTGAAATGTGCCAGACTTTCTTCTCCAAGATGCTCAAGTAGTACCGGGGCCTGTTGCAACATAGCCTGCATATCCGGATTTTTACTATCCAGGATGCGTAGCGGATTGGTTTCCAGGCGGCGCAAGCTGTCTTCGTCTAAAACTGCCAGATGTTGTTGGAAATATTCGACCAGTTTGCCGCGATAAGCCAGACGTTCTTCGCTGGTACCCAGGGAATTGATTTGCAGCTCGACTTTATCGCGGATGCCCAGTTGCTTCCAGAGCCGGTCGGTCAGCGCGATGATTTCCGCGTCGATGTCCGGGCCGGGCATGCCGTAGGTTTCCACACCCAGTTGGTAGAACTGCCGGTAACGGCCTTTCTGTGGGCGTTCGTGGCGGAACATGGGGCCGTAATACCACAAACGGTGGCTTTGATTGTGCAATAAACCGTGTTCCAGGCAGGCGCGCAAACAGCCGGCGGTGCCTTCGGGGCGGAGGGTTAACGAATCGCCGTTGCGGTCGTCGAAGGTATACATTTCTTTTTCGACGATGTCAGTGACTTCACCGATCGAACGCTTGAACAGTTCGGTCTTTTCGACGATAGGCAATCTGATTTCCTGATAGCCGTAGGCGCTCAATACCTGTTTGGCCTGGCTTTCCAGCCATTGCCATAGAGGCGATTGTTCAGGAAGGATGTCGTGCATGCCGCGGATGGCTTGGATAGCCTGTTGTTGTTTTGCCATGATCTTGTTTGTTGCCGGATTATTTGCTGATCGCGGTTTTGACTTGTTGTGCTTCTTTGGAAGCAGGAAAAGAGCTAATCAATTGCTCGCGGTATTCTTCGGATATTTTGCTGTTACCCAGCGCCCGTTCGGTTTGAAACGCGATCCACAGCGTTTCCGGGGTATGTTTAGCGACGCCCAGGTAGCGCTCCAGAAACGCCCTGGCCGACATGAACTGACCATTCTGGTAACTGATGCGTTGCATCTCCTGCAAGGCCGGCGAGTAATCGGGCTGAGATTGCAAGGCTTGGCGAAAATACTCTTCGGCGCGCTGCATGTCGTTCTGCTTAACGTAACAAACGCCCAGATTGGTTAATGCAAACCAGGGCCGGTTGTTCATTGGCGATGCCATCGAATCTTGCAGCAAGGCTATGCCTTTATCGAATTTGCCTTGCTCGCACAAGAAGCGGCCATAGTTATTCTTGATGCTGAAATTATCCGAATCTTTATTCAAGGCGGTTTGATAGCTGTCGCTGGCTGCTTCGGTTTGTTTGATGCGCTCATAGAAGACGGCCAGGGCGTTATGGGTTTCCGGGTTGCTGGAATCCAGCCGTACGGCGTTTTCCAGTTTTTCCTTGGCGACGTCGAGCATGCCCATGTCCAGATAACGCGCGCCCATTTGTAGATTGAGCTTGGCTTTTTCGGCATTGCTCATCGTCTCGCGGGTGTCCGGCAGCAGGCCGCAAGCGCCTAGCAATAGGCTCATCAGCACTAATCCGCGAGCGGCTTGCCTATTGGCCATGCGAGAGTCCTTGTGCTTGCAGTTTTAAATGTCTGCGGCTTTTATCTTGTACTTGACCGACCAATTGCCCGCAGGCTGCATCAATGTCCTCGCCGCGGGTCTTGCGAACGGTGGTGACGATGCCGGCATTATGCAGAATATCCCGAAATTTCAGGATGGCGGCGTTACTGGAGCAACGGTAAGGCGATTGCGGAAACGGATTGAACGGAATCAGATTTAGCTTGGACGGCACGGTTTTCAATAGCTTGACTAAGGTGCGCGCGTCTTCAGGGCTGTCGTTGATGCCGTCCAGCATCACGTATTCAAACGTAATATGCTTGCGCGGGCCGGTCTTGGCGTATTCGCGGCAGGCTTCCATCAATTCCTTCAGCGGATATTTGACGTTGATCGGTACGATTTGGTCGCGCAAGGCGTCGTTGGGGGCGTGCAGCGAGACCGCCACGCTGACATCGCAAACTTCGTTCAGGCGTTTCATGGCTGGCACTATGCCGGAGGTGCTGATCGTGACGCGGCGTTTGGACAAGCCATAACCGAAGTCGTCCATCATTAAATTCATTGCCGCCACGACATTATCGAAGTTCAGCAAGGGTTCGCCCATGCCCATCATCACCACGTTGGTGATGCGGCGTTCCGGTCCTAGTCTTTGTTGTGCCAGATACAGCTGGCCGATGATTTCGGCGGTGGACAGGTTGCGGTTGAAGCCTTGTTTGGCGGTCGAGCAAAAGGTGCAGGCCAACGCGCAGCCCACTTGCGAGGAGATGCACAAGGTGGCGCGGCGTTCTTCCGGGATGTAAACGGTCTCCACCCGATTGCCGCAGTGCATCTGCACCGCCCACTTGCAAGTGCCGTCGGACGCCAATTGTTCGGCGACGATTTCCGGGACTTTGATCTGGCAGTGTTCTTTTAAATGACTGCGTAGCGATTTGCTCAGGTTGGTCATCTCGTCGAAATCCGAGATGCCTTCCTGATAAATCCATTTCAACACCTGGGTGGCGCGAAACGGTTTTTCGCCGAGCTCGACAAAAAAGGCTTGCAAGCCTTTTCTGTCGAAATCCAGCAGATTAATCAATGCTGGTTTAGCGGATACGGTCGCAGAGTTCATTAGCAGAGAAGAAGTAAGCGATTTCTCTCGCGGCAGATTCCGGCGCATCGGAGCCGTGCACGGCGTTTTCGTCGATGCTGACCGCGAAGTCGGCGCGGATCGTGCCTGGCGCAGCTTCTTTCGGGTTGGTGGCACCCATCAGTTCGCGGTTTTTCAATACCGCATTTTCGCCTTCCAACACTTGGACAACGACAGGGCCTGAAGTCATGAAGCTGACCAAATCTTTGAAAAAGCCACGTTCTTTATGCTCGGCGTAAAAACCTTCGGCTTGATCTTGGGTCAGTTGCAGCATTTTGGATGCGACGATGCGCAGGCCGTTTTTTTCGAAGCGGCTGACAATTTCCCCAATCACATTTTTAGCGACTGCATCAGGCTTGATGATTGAGAAAGTACGTTCGATTGCCATTGTGTAACTCCAGTGAGGATGTTGATTGAAAAATTAATTGCGCATTATAGCGTGTCAGGCAGGACGTTGAAAAACGCCCTGCCGAATAGTGTGTTTCCGAAGCCGTTGAAGCGGCCCGGTTTGTGCTGAGCCGAGACCAAATTTTGGCTAAATGGAAATTTTATCGCTGCGGTGATCGTTGCCGTAAAACCAGTTAACCAACATCCGGGTGCCGGTGACCGCGGTAAATACCGAAGTGGCAATCCCAATCATCAAGACCAGCGCGAAACCCTTAACCGGGCCGGTGCCAAAGCCGAACAACAATACGGCGACGATGAAGTGGGTAACGTTGGAGTCGAGAATGGTGGCAAAGGCTTTTTCGTAACCGACGTATATGCTGGCCTGCCGGCTCAAGCCATTACGCAGTTCCTCGCGGATCCGTTCGTTGATCAATACGTTGGCGTCCACCGCCATGCCCACAGTCAAGACGATACCGGCCATGCCTGGCAGGGTCAGGGTGGCTTGCAACACGGACATGATGGAGATCAGCAGTACGACGTTGAACAACAAAGCAAAGTTGGCGATCAAGCCGAACGCGCGGTAATAAGCGACCATGAAAAACACGACCAGCAGGAAGCCGGCGGTAATCGACATCATGCCTTGATCGATATTTTCCTGGCCCAAACTGGGGCCGACGGTGCGTTCTTCGACGATTTCAACCGGAGCAGCCAAAGCGCCCGCTCTGAGTAATAAGGCCAAGGTGCGGGCTTCTTCAGGGCTGTCCAGGCCGGTGGTTTGGAAGCGTTTGCTGAAACTGTCACGAATGGTGGCGACGCTGATGACTTTTTCGACTTTTTCCTTATGTTGGACTTTCTCGCCGTTAACGACCCGGGTTTCGGATTTGTATTCGATGAACACCACAGCCATCGGTTTGCCGATATTTTCCTGGGTCATCTTGCCCATTTTCTTAGCACCGACGCCATCCAATGTAATGAATACCGCAGGTGAGCCGTCTTGATCCAAGCCCGATGACGCATCGGTGATTTGGTCGCCCGTAACGATAACCGCGCGTTTCAACAGTACCGGCGCGCCGTTTTTGTCTTTATATAAGCGGCTGCCGATAGGTTCGTGACCGCCCAGGGCCGATTGCACATCATGCTCCACGTCAACCAAACGGTATTCCAGTGTGGCGGTGGTGCCTAACAATTCTTTTGCGCGGGTGGTGTCTTGCACGCCGGGCAGTTGTACGACAATGCGGCTGTCGCCTTGTTGCTGAATGATAGGCTCGGCGACACCCAGTTCGTTGACCCGGTTGCGCAGCGTGGTAATGTTTTGGCCCAGCGCCGATTTCTTGATTTCGCGCAGGTTGCGTTCGGGGATGTTTAACGTAAATTCATTCGGACCGCTTTCCACTAAATCCAGACCGCGGAAGTCTTTATTGAGTACTTCTGTGGCGGCAACTCTGGATTCTTCGTTAGGCAGCACGACTTTGATGCCGCCCGCTTCCTTCGAAACGGATTGATAGCGAACTTTTGCATCGCGGAAGGCCGAGCGAATGTCGTTGGTGTAGCGTTCTTCGGCTTGTTTCAGCGCGGAGTCCATGTCAACTTCCAACAGGAAGTGCACCCCGCCGCGCAAGTCTAAGCCCAGATGCATAGGGTTTGCACCGAAAGCGCGTAGCCAAGCAGGGGTAGCGGGCGCTAAATTCAAGGCAACTGTCGCTTTACCGGCCATTTGTTCGCGCAACAGGTCTGCCGCTTTCATTTGCTCGTCGGTATTATTGAACCGCGCCAGGATTTTGCCGTCGGCAAATTCAAAGCTTTTCAACGTGAAACCTGCGTTTTTGATGCTGGCGGCGACTGCGTCAGCCTGAGACTGCTGCAATGGCGTCGGGCTAGACGAAGCCAATTGCACTGCCGGGTCGTTGCCATAAAGATTAGGCAGCGCGTAAATCGTACCGACTAACAGCACGAAAATTACTAGGATGTTTTTCCAGACAGGGAAATGATTTTGCATGGTTATTCCATTAAAAGCAGTGACAGCCAGGCTGTTGCGAATAAAAGCGGGGTATATCGCAGGGTTAAAGCAAACTTATTCTTTGGTTTTTTTGCTGTTCAAGGTTTTGTAGGTACCTTTAGGCATCATGTTGGCGATGGCGTGACGTTGGACCTGAATAAAGCTGTTGTCAGAGACTTCCAGTTTGACGAAGTTGTCGTCCAGCTCGGCCACTTTACCCAAAATACCGCCGGTGGTGACCACTTCGGCGCCTTTACCCAACGCAGCCAGCATTTGTTTTTGTTCCTTGTTGCGCTTGGATTGTGGGCGGATGAACAGGAAATAGAAAAATATCAGAATACCCAATGGGAACAGCATGCCTTCAAAGCCGGGTTGTACGGCGGAGGGCGCTGTTTGGGCCAGCGCATCGGAAATCAAGAAACTCATGGTAATCCTCTTATTGTTATCGTCGTTTTAATGGTCCGGCCGGGCGGACAGGCGCGCATTATGCCACACTAGCAGTGCTTATCACATTACGCTGTCAATTTGTCCGGTTTATGCTAGCGTTCGGCCAATCGCCTCGCCCAGTTGTACCGCTCTGCCGCTGGAGAAGTCATCGTTCCAAGCTATTTTTTCTTTACCGAACAGGACGATAATCGTCGAGCCCATATTGAATCTGCCCATTTCCATGCCTTTTTCAATAATCGGCGCGTCTTTTTCATAGCGCCAAGTCCTGGGAGCACTGATGCTCGGTGGCGTGACGACGCCGTGCCAGACGGTTTCGACGCTGGACACGAAAATTGCGCCGACCAGAATCAAAGCCATCGGACCGGCGGCCGTGTCAAAAATACAGGCTACGCGCTCGTTGCGCGCGAACAGATTCGGCACGGCGCCAACGGTAGTGTTATTCACGCTAAACAGGCGGCCGGGAATATGTACCATTTCTTTCAAAGTGCCGGTCAGCGGCATATGCAGGCGGTGGTAATCCTTGGGTGATAAGTAAATAGTGGCGAAAGAGCCATCTTCAAAGGCCTGCGCCCGTTCGGCGTCACCGCCCAGTAATTCCAAGGCGCTGTAGTCGTGGCCCTTGGCTTGAAAAATTCGGCCGTTGCTGATCGATCCGGCTTGGCTGACCGCACCGTCCGCCGGACAGGCTATGGCGTCGGCGGCGGAGTCAATCTGTCTGGCGCCGTCTATTAATTCTCGGGTAAAGAAATCATTAAAGCTGGCGTAGTGATCCAGTTCTTGAAACTTGGCTTCCTGCATATTTACCCCGTACAACTGCACGATGGATTTGATAAACAGGTTTTTCCAGGCTTTGTTTTGGCAGTGAGTCAGTTTGGACATCACCCCGGAGAGTGCGTGATGCGGCAATGCGTATTGCGGCAACACGGTAAACGTTTCTTTTAAATTCATGATTCGGAATCAGGGGTTTTGCCGCTGATGAAATACGCAAAGGCGATGACTTCGGCGACGGCAATATAAAGTTGTTGGGGGATTTCCTCACCGAGCGGGACTTGCGCCAAAATTCGCGCCAGCTCTGGCTCGTTTTGCAGTGGAACACCGTGTTTTTCGGCGATGGCCAGAATTTGCTGAGCGGTAAAACCTTCGCCTTTGGCGGTTACTTTCGGCGCATTTTTGCCATCATATTGCAGGGCGACGGCAATGTCGCTGTTGTAGAAGGTTCTGCCACTCACGTTGCTTTACGGCAGATTGACCAGTTCAGGCGCTTGCCAGCTTGGGTCGCGATGTTCGGCGATTACCGTGGTGTAAATGCCGCCACGCACATTGAATTCGGCGCGCAGGCGCATAAAATTGGGCGAAATTGCCGCGACGATATGATCCAAAATTTCGTTGGTAACAGCCTCATGAAAGGCGCCACGCTCGCGGAAAGTCCACATATACAGCTTCAAAGACTTGAGTTCCACGCATAATTTATTGGGTACATACTCCAGAACCAATTTGGCAAAGTCGGGCTGGCCGGTCATCGGGCACAAACAGGTAAATTCCGGGATGTCGATGCGAATCGTAAAGTCGCGCGCCGGCCTGGGGTTTTCGAAAGTGGTGAGGTCTGCGCTGGGTTTTGTAGTCATTACTTGATTTGGGTTGTTAGGGATTCCGGAGTGGCGAATGGGATGTCCGCCGGTTAAGTCCGGCAATATTTTACCAGCTAAGATGCGATAACGTATTAAGCATTTAAACTCAATGAGTTATCTTGTTATTTTTGCGTTGGCGGTTGTGTGTGGTTTCGGTTTTGGTTCTCCTGAATCGGCCGAAACAATTAACGGGTGGAATTGTCAACAACTTACGGCGAATGATGTAAACTAGTCGTTAAGGCGAATCGTAAAAACCGTTAAGATGTAAGTCCAACTTGCAGGGGAGTCGACGATGGAAATCAACACTACATACCCAAACCCAAATTCCTTGGCTAGCCAAGGTGTATCCAAAGATCAAAAAGCCGGCGGGATTGAAGCGTTAGCCGAACGCAGAAAGGCGGCCAATTCGCAAAATCAGGCTGAGAGACCCGAGCCCAGCCCAAGTGACACGGTTAGTTTGTCACAGGAGTCTTTGAAATTGGCGCAGGCTGCCAGCGGACAAAATAGTGACAGTCAGGCCAGAATCAATAGCCCTGAGCAGGCGCAACAGGTGCTTGGAAGGTTGATCTCGGATATCCAAAACAATCCCGGTCAAGCGCAATCCGCTGTCGCCAATCGGCGGCCTAACAACTTAGGCGCATTGTTGAATTAGCTGCGGGCCTTTTTAGGCCTGGGCATAGACGACTAGAGCCAGTCTTGATGGATTGGCTCGCTTCTTCCTAATCCGTTAAAACCACGCGGTTTTCCAGAACCAAATACCTGACACGGCCATTTCGAAAGGAATTCACCGTAACAGGCTTCTCGATTAGTTTTTAGATTCCTAGAATCTTGGACTCCCACCTCGACAGGCCAGCACCGGGTGCAGTCAACAGTTTAGAGAGAACCGCTGTTACAGGCTGGGTCAAACTCTAATCGTCATCGTTAACCGCCATGCGATACCCCACCCCCACTTCGGTCAGCAAATAACGGGGCCGCGCCGGATTGACTTCCAGTTTGTGGCGCAATTGCCCCATGTAAATGCGCAGATAATGTTGATCGTGTATGTGTTCCGCACCCCAAACCTCTTGAAGCAGTTGGCGATGGGTCACGACCACCCCGGCATGACGGATTAGAATGCCGAGTAGCCTAAATTCGATAGGGGTGATGCGCACTTCGTGATCGGCAACAAATACTTTGCGCCGCGTCAGATCGACTTTTAACTGACCGGTTTCAAAAGTCTCTTGATTGCTCAGGCTGCGTGCAACCCTGCGCATTAAAGCTTGTAGCCGAGCATGCAATTCGCCGCTGCCAAAGGGTTTGGTCAAGTAATCGTCGGCCCCGGCATCCAGCGCCAAGATCTTGTTTTGTTCCTGGCTGCGCGCCGACAATATCAGAATGGGCAGGTCAGACAATTGCCGCAAGCGTCGGGTCACAGCGATCCCGTCCATGTCAGGTAAGCCCAGATCCAAGATTACCAAGTCGGGATTGGCATTGCTCAGCATCGCCAGGCCGGATTTGCCGCAGTCGGTTTCGATCATGGACCAGCCGCGAAGGCTGAGGCTGGTTTTTAGAAAACGTCGGGTTTGCGCGTCGTCTTCTATTAATAAAATTAAAGGCGCGGTAGTCATGCCAGGCCTCCAAGCGCTTCCGATTCGGCCAGTGGTGGCGGTTCGTGCAGCGGCAGTTCGATAAGAAACTCCGCGCCCTTACCGATGCGGTTTTTCACATAAATCATCCCACCATGTGCCTCGATAATCGCCTTGCACAATGCGAGTCCCAGTCCGACCCCGTTTTGTCCGGTTTCGGTGGTGCCACGATAAAACTTTTCGAAAATCCGAATTTGTTGGTTCTTGGCGATGCCCGGACCGTAATCCGCTACGGTTAAGCGGAATTGATCGCGCAGCGATACGGCCTCAATGTCAATCGGGCTGCCTGGCGACGTGTACTTAACCGCGTTTTCGATTAGATTGACCAACACCTGTTCTATCAGCACCGCATCTATCCAAACTAGCGGCAAGCTATCAGGCAGCAGGGTGCGGACCGGTCTGTCCTGTAATTGTCTATCCAAACGGTTCAGAGCACTGCCGACGATTTCCTCAATGGTGTTCCAGCTTCTGTGCAAAATGATTTGACCGCTACTTAAGCGAGCCATGTCCAGAATTTTGCCGGTCAACTCCGACATGCGTTGCGCTTCTTCCAATACCGATTGATTCAGGTCCTGGCGTTCCGGGGCTGATAATCCGGCATCATTCTCGATAGCGGTGCCGACCGCGCCGATGATGCGGGTCAAAGGCGTGCGCAAGTCATGGGATATGGAGCTTAACAGGGCGTTGCGCAAGGCTTCGGTTTCGGCTTGCAGATTGGCCTCTCGGGCCTGCGCGGCGAGTTGAAATCGTTCCAAGGTTTGCGCGATTAAATGGCAGAAGGTGTTTACTTCCGGCGTTTGTCTAGCCAATGCTTCGGTTTGTAGGACGGCTAGAACTCCTTGCGCAGCGCTAGATCCTTGCAGTGGGTAATAGCTTAATAGGGGCTGAAGTCTGGCTTCACCTGTCTCGAAGGCTTGCTGTGCCAGGGTATGGTCGAGGCTTTGCAATGAAATGGGCAATGCTTGATTCGTTTGAATTTGCAGGCCGTTTTCGGTATTGGCAATCAGCAGAACCGAATCGGTACCAAATTCATTGTCGATATGTTCGGCCGCGATACGTGCTACGGCGTTATGATCCTGTGCCGCCGCCAGGTCGCGACTCAATCGATAGAGCGCATTGGTATGCGATTCACGCTGTTTGGCTAACTCGGCTTGCATGCGCGATTTTTCAAGCAGACTGCCGGTGACATTCGCGACGATGATCATCACCGCCAAGCCGACGATATTTTCCAAGTCGCTAATCGCAAAGGAGAATATGGGGCGGGCAAAATAAAAGGCAAAAGTTGGTGCGCTGAGTAGCGATGCGACGATGGATGCGCTACGGCCGTAGCGGCTGGCGACCAGAAATACGCCCAGTAAATAAGTCATCAGGATGCTGGCCGGTCCCAACAGATCGCGCAAAGGCCAATCGATCAACGTGCAAATGAAGGGGGCGGCGACGCCCCAGGCATGGCCGAGGAAGCGCTCGCGCTTTTGCGGGGATAGCCAAGCTTCGGATAGTGTCATTGGGGCGTCGATATTAGCGCGTGGGGTGCGGTTGTTAGCCATTCGACCGGTCAGAAAGACCCGGCATTGAACAGCATATGCGTACCGATACTGGCGAAGTAAGCCAACAGGATGACCGGGCACCATTTCATGTGGCTAGCAAAGGTGTATTGCCCCTTGGCTTGCCCCATCAAACCGATGCCCGGGGCCGAGCCGATGGCCAGCAGGCTGCCGCCGACACCGAGGGTCAAGGTCAGCAACAACCATTGGCCTTGCGGAATATCCGGGTGCATGGTTAGCACGGCAAACATAAGCGTACCGTTGTCGACGAATGCCGACGATAAACCGATCATCACATTCGCCAGAGTCGGGCTGAATTGTCCGTATAACACCTGAGAAATGGCATCAAGATAACCGATAAAGCCCAAGCCGCCAATTCCCATCATCGCGCCGTAGAAAAACAGTAAGGTATCCCATTCCAGTCGGCCCACTTTATCGAAAATATCCAGGCGCTTGGCTTCGTTAGTCATCAAGTTCACGTCGCCGCCGCCGAAAAATAGGGAAAACTCCGACTGTTGCGGACTGCTCGGTTTATCGGATTTTTGGAGATAGAAATAAAAGAATTGCAACAAGGATAGGCCTGCCATCATGCCGGCCGCCGCCGGTAATCCCAAGGCCATGTCAAAACCAACTGCCAAGCTGATGGTGGCGCCGAACAAGAACAGGATGCGCTTGGCGCCGCGCGGTAACGAAATTTGCTCGGCGTCGACGATGGGTTTGTCTTTGGGCAAGGCAAAATGCATGGCTGCCGCCGGGACTAGAAAATTGACCAGGCAAGGTACGAACAATTTAAAAAACTCGGTAAACCCCAGGATGCCATGCTGCCAAACAAACAGTGTCGATATGCCGCCCAGTGGGCTAAATGTGCCGCCGGCATTCGTGGCAATCACGATGTTCAAGCAGCCCAGCGAGACAAAACGCGGGCTGTTTTTGCCAACGGCTACCACGACAGCGCCCATCAACAAGCCAGCGGTCAAGCCGTTGACGATACAGGAAATGAGAAAAACTAAAAATCCTGTTATCCAAAATAGTCGGCGATAGCTGAGGTCTTTACTGACCAGCCAGATCTTCAGCGCATTAAAAATGCCCATGTCCTCCATCGCATTCAAGTAGGTCATCGAAACCATGATGAACAGCAACAATTCTATATACGCCTGCAAGTTACCTTTAAATGCTGTGGTTGCCGGTAAGCTGTGGCCGTGCTGTTGATATGCCAGGACGATGACGAACCAGATCAATGCCGCCGCCAGCAGCATCGGTTTGGATTTGCGAAGATGGGTTGCATCTTCGAGCATTGCCGAAATATAGGCAACGATCATCACGACCAGCGAAAAGTAGCCAACCCAATGTTGGGTAAGGTCAAGGTGAAAGGTCTGTGGCGCTGCTGGCGCCGATTCGGCAGATACGAGTTCCGGAAAAATCAGTGATACCAATCCAAACAGATAAATGATCCGCAGCATGCGTTCTCCGGCTAACGAGATTAATTAAATGCCGCAAAATTGCTTGGTTTTCGGCAACTTTTGGCTATCTGCGGATTTTATTTTTAGCCGTGTAAAAAAGGCGTAAAGAGCGGATGTTTGTGGGCAATGCCAATGTATGCGCAAAGCTGGCGTCGACTGCAATATCGGGCGGTTTTCGGTTGCTGGATTTGGCAGTCTGACTTTTAGGTCGGCTTGGTCAAGCGATACCCGCAATCTGATTAAGTATTGATTTTCGAGACGAAATCCTGCTTTTGGTTTGAGGCCCTGTGTTAAGCCGATTTAAATTCCATTCGAATCGAAACGGCATTTCGACGATAATAGCGGGCTTTGTAAACGGTCTTGAGCGTCATAAATCAGGCATGAAGCTGGAAAAAATCAAACTTTCGGGTTTCAAATCCTTTGTCGATCCCACCACGATACCGATCAACGGCAATTTGACTGCGATCGTCGGTCCGAACGGTTGCGGCAAATCCAATATCATCGACGCGGTACGTTGGGTGATGGGCGAGAGCTCGGCTAAGCATTTGCGCGGCGGTAATATGGCCGATGTGATTTTCAATGGCTCGTCGGGCCGCAAGCCGGTCAGTATGGCGTCAGTCGAACTGGTATTCGACAACAGCGAGGGCAAGGCCGGCGGTGAGTATTCGCAGTACGCCACCATTTCCATCAAGCGCCAAGTCAGCCGCGACGGCCAATCGCTGTTCATGCTCAACGGCTCCAAATGTCGGCGTAAAGATATTACCGATCTGTTCTTGGGCACCGGTCTTGGTTCGCGCAGCTATGCGATCATCGAACAGGGCACGATTTCCCGAATGGTCGAAGCCAAGCCCGAAGATTTGCGGGTGCATATCGAGGAGGCGGCCGGTGTATCGAAGTATAAGGAACGGCGTTCGGAAACTGAAACCCGCATGCGCCATACCCGCGAGAATCTCGAGCGCTTGAACGATTTGCGCGACGAAGTCGAAAAGCAAATCAAGAATTTGGCCAAGCAGGCCGAGAAAGCCGAGAAATACACGGAACTGAAAAAGCAGGAACGCCAGTACAAACAAGAGTTGCTGGCGATGCGCTGGCAAAATTTTCAGCGTTCCGCACAGAAGCTGGAGGAAAAACTGCAAAGTATCGCCGCCGAGCACAATCGTTTGTTCGTGTTGCTGCGCGATACCGAAAAAGCCATGGAACTTAAACGCGGTGAACAAAAAGCCCAGCAGCAGCATTTGGATAGTACCCAAGCCGAATATTATGCGGTGGTCGCCGAAGTCAGTCGGCTGGAGCAGGCCATCAAGCACAACCAAAAAAGCCACGAGGAAACCCTGGTCGAAATCAATCGCTTGAAACTGCAAGCTGAGCAGGCGCAATCCGAATGCGAGCAGGACCGGCAGCAATTGGAGGAAATCCGTCAGACCTTGCTGGAAGCTGAAGAAACCATGATCGTTGCCCGCGAGCGTGAGGAAGACTTGCTGGGCATTCAGCAAGACGCGCATCTGCAAAAGCAGCAATGGCAGCAGCAGTGGGAAGCTTTTTTGGCGGAAAACGCCGGCTACCGCGAACAAGCCGAAGTACAGCGGACCAAGCTGGTGCAGCTGGAAAACCAGAATCGGCAGTTGCAGACCCGACTGGATAAATTACAGGGTGAGCGCGGTGGTTTGGCCGATACACAGTTGCAACTGGAATTAGAAACCCTGGATAGCAGTATCGAATTGATTGAAGCCGAACGCGAACAGTTGCAGCAGCAACTGGAAGTCGTGCTGCTACGCATCGCCGAACTAAGGCCGGCCATCAAACAACTTCACGACAGCCTGCACGCCAATCGCGCCGAGTTGCAGAAGGTCAACGGTAAGATCAGTTCCTTGGAATTGTTGCAGCAGCATGCGATGGGTAAGGACAAAAAGGAGTTGGGAGTCTGGCTGGAGCAGGTGGGCTTGGAGCAACAACCGCGCTTGGCCGAATTTCTCGATGCGGAAGAAGGCTGGGAAACCGCCGTGGAAACCGTACTGGGTAGTTATCTAGAGGCGATCTGTGTGGATAGCGCGGACTCAATTTTGGGTGAGCTGCAGGATTTGACCAAACAGTCCTTGGTGGTATTTGAGACACATGCAAATCTGGCTGGCGCGAGTGCCGATCCAGTGGCTTTGGCCAGTAAGCTGCGCAGTCGCTGGGATTTATCCAGTCTGTTAAGCGGAATCTATTGCGCGGAAACAATGACTCAAGCTCGGCAAATGAATTTGCAGGCGCATGAGTCGGTGGTATTAGCCGACGGGACTTGGTTGGGCAAGGACTGGATCAAAATCAGCCGGGGCAGCGACAGCAAGGCCGGGGTATTGCATAGGGAAAAAGAATTACGCGAACTGAAGCAGCGGCAAAGCGAATTGCAAATGATGATTGCTGAAGACGAAGAGCAATTGGCCAACTCCGAACAGGAGTTGAAGGCCGCCGAAAGCAATCGCGAGCACTATCAACAAAAGGAAAAGTTGCTCAGCGCCGAGTTTTCCGCGAAGAGCGCCGAATACAGCGCGCAGTCGGCGCGTTTCGAGCAGCAAAAGCGCCGTCTGGAACAGCTTGATCACGAGATCGAAGAAATCAGCCTGCATCTGGCGGAAAATGCCGAAAGCATTTCCGAAGCGGAAATGATCAAGCAGGACGCCGAGCAGGCCTTGGGCGATTTGGGCGACAAGAAAACCGAATTGGAGCAATTGAATCAACAGATTCAAGCGCAACAGCAAAACACCGATGCCTCGGTCGATGAAGCGCGCCGGCACTTGCACCGCTTGCATGCGCAGATCGAATCGCTGAAGTCTTCGGAAGTGCTGACCGCCAAACAGATTGAGCGTTTGCAATTGCAACATCAGCAATCGGCTGACCGTATCGCCGAGCTGGAAAACAAATTGCATTTTTCATTAGCGCCGCTGGACGACGAGAAAATGCAGTTGGAAGAATTGTTGGAGAGAAAAGCCGAATTCGAGGACAACCTGCAGTCCGAGCGCCAGGCTCAGCAGGCTAGCGAGCAGACGGTCAGTCAGTTGGCCGAGCAATATTCACAGACTCAGCGTTCCTTGGAAAAGCAAAAAGAAGCCTTGGATCAGGTGCGTTTCGAGCAACAGGATAGCCGGGTGCGACAGCAAACGATTGCGGAGCAATTGACCGAGGTTGATGCCGATCCGGAGGCTATTCTAACTAATCTAACCGAAGGCGCGAGCGAAACGAAGTGGAAAAATGCCGTCGACGAGCTGACTGATCAAATCGAGCGGCTGGGATCCATCAATCTGACTGCCATCGAAGAGTTCAAAACCCAATCCGAACGGATGAAATTTTTAAACGAGCAGCATGACGATTTGGTCGATGCCTTAAATACTTTGGATCAGGCCATCAGTAAGATCGACAAGGAAAGCCGCCAACGCTTTAAAGAGACTTTCGACAAGATCAATAGTGGCTTGAAAGAAAAATTTCCGCGTTTGTTCGGCGGTGGCCAGGCTTATCTGGAGCTCACCGAAGACGATTTGCTGGAAGCCGGCGTCAACATCATTGCCCGGCCGCCCGGCAAGCGCAACAGCTCGATTCATTTGTTGTCCGGCGGAGAGAAGGCGCTGACTGCGGTGGCCCTGGTGTTCTCGATTTTTGAACTGAATCCGGCGCCATTCTGTTTGCTGGATGAAGTGGACGCGCCGCTCGACGATGCTAATGTCGTGCGCTTTTCGCAGATGGTGGAAGACATGTCGGCAACCGTACAGTTTTTGTATATTTCGCACAACAAAGTCACAATGGAAATTGCAAAACATCTGGCAGGTGTTACCATGAAGGAGCCTGGAGTATCCAGAATGGTGGCGGTTGATATTGATGAAGCAGTGAGCATGGCAGAAAGCTAATGGATAAAGAATTATTAAGAGTCGTGATTATTTTGATCGGCGTGCTGGTGATGATCGGCATGGTGTTGTGGCATTTCGTCAAGTCGTTGCGAGAAAGACGCACCCCTGACGATTATTACGACGAGGACTCTTACGACGACCGAGTGGTTGACGAGTTTTCGGTCGAGGAAGACGACGATGAGATGGATGTATTTGCGTTAGGCAACGAGTTGGTTGATGGAGATGCTCTGTTAGACGATCAAGCCATCAAGCCCAGCCCAAAACCTTCTGCCGATGCTTTGCGCAAGGATGTCGAGAAAAAACAAGCCGCAACCTTGGCTAATTCGCGGCGTTTGGAATTGCCGGCTTTGATCGAGTTCAGCATCGTTGCTCGGGCGGATCAAGGCTTTAATGGCGAAGATCTGTTCGAGGCTTTCGAACGTGTGGGCTTGCGCTATGGCAGTGTGCGGGTATTCGAGCGGGTGGATGCCAATCGCATGGTCGATTTCGCAGTCGCCAGCATGGTTGACCCTGGTACTTTCCCGGACACCGGGCTACAAGATTTTTATTGCCCTGGCATCGTGTTTTTTATGCAACCGCGCGAGGTCGATGCGCCCTTGGCGGTATTCGACGATTTCATGGAAACCATCGATACGTTGGCCGACGAACTTGACGGCGTGGTCTGGGACAACCAGCGGCAACCGCTGACTGCAGAAACCGTCGCGCAATTCAGACAAATACTGGCCAAGGCCGCCTAAAGCAGTACCTCGCGGGGGCAGGGCCGCCGCCGCATTTATTCTGTAAACCTAACGAATTAACTAGAAGCTAAGTGGATCAAAAAAATATCAGAAATTTCTCCATCATTGCCCATATCGATCACGGGAAATCGACATTGGCAGACCGATTCATTCAAATTTGTGGCGGCTTAAGCGACCGGGAAATGGAGGCGCAGGTACTCGATTCCATGGATCTGGAACGGGAACGCGGCATTACCATCAAGGCGCAAAGCGTCACCCTGGATTACAAGGCCAGTGACGGCGTCACCTATCAGCTGAACTTTATCGACACGCCAGGCCACGTGGATTTTTCCTATGAAGTTTCGCGTTCGCTGGCGGCTTGCGAGGGCGCCTTGCTGGTCGTCGATGCGGCTCAAGGCGTCGAAGCGCAAAGCGTCGCTAACTGCTACACCGCCATCGAACAAGGTTTGGAAGTCGTGCCGGTCTTGAACAAGATCGATTTGCCGTCAGCTGAGCCCGAGCGGGTGATGGAAGAAATCGAGAATGTGATCGGCATTCCGGCCGATGAAGCTTTGAAGATCAGCGCGAAGACCGGCATTGGTGTCGAAGCCGTGCTGGATCAACTGATTCAAAAGATTCCGCCGCCAGCGGGTGATGAAAATGCGCCGTTACAGGCTTTAATCATCGATTCCTGGTTCGACAACTATCTGGGCGTGGTGTCCTTGGTGCGCATCGTCAACGGTAGTTTGCGGAAAAAGCAAAAAATTACCGTCATGTCGACCGGAAAGTCATTTCTGGTTGATAAATTGGGCGTTTATACCCCCAAACAATTGGAAAAGCAGCAACTCAACACCGGTGAGGTGGGATTCATTGTCGCCGGCATCAAGGACATTTTCGGCGCGCCGGTCGGAGACACCATTACGGCTACCGACAATCCCGCCAGCGAAGTACTGCCGGGGTTTGAAAAAGTCCAGCCGCGGGTGTTTGCTGGTTTGTATCCGGTCAGTTCCGACGATTTCGGCGCTATGCGCGAAGCGTTGGATAAATTGCGCCTGAACGACTCGGCACTCAATTACGAGCCGGAAACCTCGCAAGCGCTGGGTTTTGGCTTTCGTTGCGGCTTCCTAGGCATGTTGCATATGGAGATCGTCCAGGAACGGCTGGAGCGCGAATACAACATCGATCTGATTACCACCGCGCCGACTGTTATTTACGAAGTGGAAACCCATGGCGGCGAGGTCGTTATGGTCGACAATCCGGCTAAGCTGCCGGACGTCGGCACCATTGTCGAGATTCGCGAACCGATTATTCAGGCCAATATTCTGGTGCCGCAGGCCTACTTGGGTAACGTGATCAATCTGTGTATCGAAAAACGCGGTATCCAAAAAAACATGCAATACGCCGGTAGCCAGGTCTCCTTGAGCTACGAACTACCGATGAGCGAAGTGGTACTGGACTTTTTTGACCGTTTGAAATCCTGCAGCCGCGGCTATGCGTCTTTCGATTACGAATTTTTGCGCTTCGAGCCTGCGCCGCTGGTTAAGCTGGACGTTTTGATCAACGGCGACAAAGTCGATGCCTTGTCTATTATTGTGCATCGGGATTTGAGTCAGAACCGTGGTCGAGATTTAGTCGATAAGATGAAAGATCTGATTCCGCGGCAGATGTACGAAGTGGCGATCCAGGCGGCCATTGGCGCAAAAGTCATCGCCCGCTCTACGGTCAAAGCCATGCGCAAAAATGTCACAGCCAAATGTTATGGTGGAGACATTACCCGCAAGAAAAAGCTGCTGGAAAAACAGAAAGCCGGTAAGAAACGCATGAAGCAGGTGGGTAGTATCGAGATTCCACAGGAAGCCTTCCTGGCGGTGTTGCAGGTCAATAAAGAGTAATAACGATCAATTATGGATTACGATTTTTCATTTTTTCTGGTGGTAGCCAGTTTTGTCACCGGCGTAGTCTGGGGTGGCTATAGCTTATATCTGAAGCGGGCCAATCTGCCTTATCCTACTGAGAACGAGCCGCTACTGGTCGAATATGCCCGTTCGTTTTTTCCGGTAGTGTTGATCGTATTGTTGCTGCGCTCGTTTCTGTTCGAACCTTTCCGGATTCCCTCGGGATCGATGATGCCGACATTGTTGGTCGGTGATTTTATTTTGGTGAATAAATTCAGTTATGGGGTGCGCTTACCGGTGCTGAACACCAAGGTTATAGAAATGGGTGAGCCCAAGCGCGGCGATATCGTGGTGTTCAGGTTTCCGAAACAGCCGGAAGTCGATTACATCAAACGAGTGATAGGTTTGCCGGGCGACCGCGTCGCTTACTTTGACAAAAAGCTTTACGTCAACGGCGTACCCGCCAAGCAAGTGTCGCTTGGGCGTTATCAAGGCGTCGGGCAGGGCAGCAATATGAGCGGTGCCGAGCGGCTGGAAGAGGATTTGTTGGGGGTTGAGCATTCCATCCTGGTAAGTCACGGGGCTTCGTCCGTAGAGGATGTGTTCGTCGTGCCGCAGGGTCAGTATTTCGTCATGGGCGATAACCGCGATAACAGTAATGACAGTCGTTATTGGGGTACGGTACCGGAAGCTAATCTGGTTGGTAGAGCCTTTTTTATCTGGATGAATTGGGACTGGCAAAATAACGGTATTGCTTTCGACCGGCTAGGCACAGTGCTGCGTTGAGCGGTTTGCTGCAAGATAATCCGAAAAAACAATGCTTATTGCGGTGGACTCTCAACAGTCGTCGGTTTATTTCTAATTTTTCTCGGGGGTAGTGTTATGCCGTCATCATTAAAAAAACAACGCGGTTTAACCTTTCTGTCCATTGCCTTTATTTTGGCGTTAATTGGTTTTTTTACCTTATTGATTCTAAAAATAGCGCCGATTTACATCAATCATAGCCGGGTGGTAAACGCCTTGAAAGCGGTGGAAAACACTACCGATATAGTGACTAAAACTAAGTCTGATATAAAGGGTAGCTTGGAAAAACGCTTTGATATGAATTATGTAGAGCACGTCACCAATGACAATATCAAAATTGTCGCGCAACCCGGCTATGTACGGGTTGACATAGACTATGAGCGTGTAGAACCCATCATGGGGAATTTGAGTGTGTTGGTTGAGTTCCACGAGGGATTCGAAGCTGGCAACAAGTGATTAAGAAACCTGAAATTCTTGCCGGCAAGTTGGGTTTAAGGTTTAACGATCCCAGCTTATTTACGATGGCTTTGACTCATCGCAGCATGGGGGCCAGAAACAACGAGCGTCTCGAATATTTGGGCGATTCCGTGCTGGGCTTCGTGATCGCCCAAAAACTATACGAACTGTTCCCCGAGGCGGGAGAGGGCGCCTTAAGTCGGCTGCGGGCCAGTTTGGTCAATCAGAATTCGCTGGCGGAAGTGGCCAGGCAGCACAATATCGGTGATTATCTGATTCTCGGTTCCGGCGAACTGAAAAGCGGCGGTTTCCGTAGAGATTCGATTTTGTCGGATGCGTTGGAAGCCATCATGGGGGCCTTGCTGAAAGACCAAGGCGTTGAGGTTTGTCAGCAGTGGATATTGCGATTATTCGATGACAAGCTGGCCGCGCTGAAAGTAGACGATTGGACCAAAGACCCGAAAACTCGTTTGCAGGAGTTGATGCAAGCCAGCCGTAAACCCTTGCCGATTTACGAATTGGTCAGCATGTCCGGCGCGGATCATGCCCAAACCTTTGAAGTGAAATGCACCATCGCATTAACACCGGAAACGCGCAACGGCGTGGGTATTTCCAGAAAAAAGGCCGAGCAGGCTGCTGCCGAAAATATGTTAAATTTTTTACAATCCAGGGATAAATGAACTGCGGATATGTTGCTTTAATCGGTAGGCCCAATGTCGGCAAATCGACGCTGATGAATCATTTACTGGGTCAGAAACTCAGTATCACCTCAAGAAAACCGCAAACTACCCGGCACCGAATTCTGGGTATCAAGACGACAGCCGCTGGTCAAGCCATCTTCATGGACACACCGGGCATGCACAGCGACGAAAAAAAGGTATTGAATCGTTATCTGAATAAGACTGCGGACAGCACCTTGCTGGGAGTCGATGTCGTGATTTGGTTGTTGGACGGCTTGTATTGGCACGACTACGACGAGAAGATTTTCAAAAAACTCGAGCAAGCCGGACTGCCGGTTATCTTGGCGATCAACAAGGTCGATAAAATCAAGGATAAGGATGCGGTGCTGAAGTTCTTCGCCGAGGCCCAGCAAAAATATCCGTTTCAGCATATCGTGCCGGTTTCGGCCTTGAAAAATACCAATCTTGAGCTGCTGGAACAGCACATTATGGCGTTGCTGCCCGAGGCCGAGCTCATTTATCCGGAAGATCAAATCACCGACAGGCCGGAGCGCTTTTTTGCCGCTGAAATTATTCGCGAAAAACTGACCCGGCGTTTGGGTGACGAATTACCTTATGCACTGACCGTGGAAATCGAACGCTACGAGGAGTTTCCGGAGCTTTGCAAAATATACGCGGCGATTTTGGTAGAGCGGGACAGCCAAAAAAGCATCGTCATCGGTAAACAAGGCGAAATGCTTAAAAAAGTCGGTAGCGAAGCGCGAGTCGATATTGAAAAATTGATCGCCCAAAAAGTCTATCTGGAATTGTGGGTTAAAGTGAAAAAGGGTTGGTCGGATAACGAGCGCGCCTTACAGAGTTTAGGTTTTAGCGATTTTGGCCATTAATGAGCGGCTTGGCCGTTTATTTACAGCCGGGTTTTGTTCTGCAGCATCGGCCATACCGGGAAACCAGTGTATTGTTAGAGGTTTTCACGCGGGATTTTGGCGTGATGTCCATGCTTGCCAAGGGTGTGCGTAAGGAAAAGTCGAAAATAGCCGGATTATTATTGCCTTTCAGTGCCTTGCGGCTGTCGTTTATCGATAAAAACGAACTAAAAATTCTGTCCCAGGTGGAATACGTCGACAGCTACCCTTTAGAGCGCTTGGCGCTTTACTGCGGATTTTATGTGAACGAGCTGGTGCAACTATTCGTGCACAAAGACGATCCCCAGCCCGAGATATTTAGCTGCTACGAGCGCTGCTTGAGTGGTTTATTGCTTGGTGAATGTATCGAGCAGACTCTGCGTTATTTTGAACTGGATTTATTGCAAGAAGCTGGCTACGCCGTTGCGATGGATTCGGAAGCTAACGGTAATCCCATCAAGATAGGTCAGCGCTACAATTTTTTAGCTGATTTCGGCATGGTCGCGGATAACGAAGGTTTGATTGGTGGTGAAACCTTGTCAATATTGGCCGCAAGGGCTCCGTTGGAAGGCCGCGCGCTGCTCGAAGCCAAGCTGCTCTTCAGAAAAATGCTGGATGGACATTTGCAAGGCAGACAGCTGAAAAGCAGGGATGTCCTGGCAAAAATTATTAAGTATTTATAGGCGAAAGACAAAGGTCAGGATGGATTGACCGTCTTTCATCCCTCTTTCTCATCCGCTTGCGGACTCATATTCAATGGAAAAACAAATCATCTTATTAGGTGTCAACATCGACCATGTTGCGACCTTGCGCCAGGCTAGAGGTACTCGTTATCCCGAGCCTGTGCAGGCTGCGCTGATCGCCGAGCAAGCCGGTGCCGACGGTATTACCGCGCATTTGCGCGAAGACAGGCGGCATATTCAGGACAGAGATATTTATTTGTTAAAGGATATGTTGCACACCCGGTTGAATCTGGAGATGGCCGTGACAGAAGCCATGTTGGCGTTTGCGGTTAAAGTAGAGCCGCAAGCTTGTTGTTTGGTACCGGAGCGCCGAGAGGAATTGACGACTGAAGGTGGTCTGGATGTGGCGGGCGCTGCGGATAAGATGCGTTCTGCCTGCCAACAATTGGCGGATGCGAATATAGAAGTCTCCTTGTTTATCGATCCGGATTGTCGGCAAATCGATGCGGCGGTTCAGGTGGGGGCGCCGGTGGTGGAGTTACATACCGGCCGCTATGCCGATGCTGCAAGTAAACTAGAGCGGGAGCAAGAATTGCAACGAATCCGCACGGCTGCGGCTTACGCGCACCAAGCAGGATTGCAAGTGAATGCCGGCCACGGCTTGAATATCGCCAATGTGGAGGCTATTTGCCGGATTGAGCAGATTGTTGAGCTAAATATTGGTCATTCCTTGATTGCGCAAGCGTTGTTTTCCGGCTTGGGTAGCGCGGTCAGGGATATGAAGCGCGTCATGCGGGAGTCGCGTTTACACGGTTGATGTAATGCAGAACGAACTCGAGTTTTATCAATTAACTTCGATAGGCAATCGCGAGGTCAATCAGGATTGCATGGCGCACCGGGTGTGCGCTGATTACGCATTATTTGTGGTCGCTGACGGATTAGGCGGACATTACTCCGGCGAAAAAGCGTCACAATTTTTTTGCCGTAGCTTGATTGCTCTGGCGGAAAAATATCATGCTCATATAGCCTCAGTGAAGGCAGAAACGGTCATGGCTGCTTGGATTGCGGAAGCTGTTAGGAATATGAGTGAACTATTTGCCGACGATCCGTTTGCAAGCGATGCCCACACCACCTGCGCAATTCTGTATCTGGACCAGGAGCGAGCGATAGTGGCGCATTGCGGAGATTCGCGAGTTTATCGGATCAATTCCGAGCAAGTCCTATGGCGTACAAAAGATCATTCGGTGCCCCAACAACTGTTTAACGAGGGAAAAATCAGCGAATGGGAGATGGGGGTTCATCCCGACCAGCATAAGCTCACGCGAAGCATCAATGTGTTGAGTACGCCTGCGGTGGATATTGCCTGTTTCCCACCGATGAAATGCGGCGAAACCTTTCTGCTCTGTAGCGACGGTTTTTGGGAGTTTGTAAAGGAACAGGAATTGTTGGCGTTATCGCAAGAGCGCAGCGGAAAGCCGGAGTTGCAGAAGATGGCAAAAATGGCGGTATTACGCGCTCAAGGTAAAAGCGATAATGTTACTGTGCAGTGGGTCAGGCGGCGAGCTGTTTAAGTGCAGGTTGGGGCTGAACCATGCAGCCCCCGGTAAACCGTATGGCTTAGTGTGTTGCCAAGCCGTGCTTTTGAATCCGGTAAAGCAAGGTGTCTCTGGAAATGCCCAATAAGCGCGCCGATTTGCTGCGATTGCCCTTGGTTCTGTTCAAAGCTTGCAGAATCATATCTGCTTCCAGTGCATCTAGTTGTAGACCCAACTCCGGCAAAGTAAAGTCCGAGCTGACTGTTATTGCGCTGCGGTTAAATTCGTGGGGCAGATTTTCCGGCTCGATTACTTTGCCCGCCAGCAGAATACTTAGTCTTTCGCAAAGATTGCGCAATTCACGTACATTGCCCGGCCATTTGTAGCTGCGCAGCGTTTTTATGGCTTGTCTACTGAAAGTAGGGGGTTCCAGGGAATGTGCGGCCGAGAAGTGTGTGAAAAAGTGTTTCGCCAGTATTTCTATATCTTCGGTGCGCTGATGCAATGCCGGCAATTCCAGCGGCACTACATTTAAGCGGAAATACAAGTCCTGACGAAATTGACCGTTTTCTATCAGCTTGGTGAGGTCGGCATTGGAGGCAGCAATCACGCGCACATTCACCATGTAGGGTTTGGTGCCGCCAACGGGTAAACATTCTCCCGACTCCAGAAAGCGCAAAAGTTTCGCCTGGATTCCCAAGGGTAAAGAATTGATTTCGTCCAGAAACAATGTGCCGCCATCGGCTGCCTGAAACAAACCTTGCTTGTCCGATACTGCGCCGGTAAAAGCGCCTTTCTTATGGCCGAATATTTCTGATTCAACCAGACCCTCAGGGAGTGCTGCGCAATTTAAGGCAATGAAAGGTTTATTTGCGCGCGGGCTATCCTTTTGAATGGCCGTTGCCAGTACTTCTTTTCCCGTGCCGGTTTCGCCTTTGATCAGCACGGTAACGTCGGTCGCCGCAACGATACGAGCGCTGCGAATCAATGCTTCGATTGCGGGAGATTGTCCAATAATAGGATCGAAGTTATCCACTGTAAAACCTCTCAAAACGTCATGATGTGTTCAACGCGCATCGGATAGAGCCATGGGAAGGCTGCCAATAGCGCAAAGATAATAAACAAGGCTGCCACCGCGTGTTTAAAGTGCCGGATTTTCGAAAGCCTCGCCAGTAATGAGGTCATTATACCGACACCCATTACGGCAGGTAAAGTGCCCAATCCAAATGCTAACATCGTGAGCGCGCTGTGGGTAATGCTCCCCGTGGTAACTGCTAGTGCCAATGCCGTATAAATCAGGCCACAGGGTAGCCAGCCCCACACCATACCAAACAATAAAGCTTGGGTGCGGTTTTGTACCGGAATCAATCGGCGGCCGAATGGTTCGATCAGTTTCCAGAAGCGCGCGCCCATTTTTTCTATATAGGCAAAGTACGGAAACCAGCCGCCAAGGTAAAGCCCTGCACCCGCCATCACCACGGCGGAGAGGAGTTGCAAAAATCTGTGCGCTTGACCTTGAGCAAAAGGTAAAGTTAAGAAGGCCTCTAGCACGCCAACCAAGGCACCGGCCATCGCGTAGCTGAGAACCCGGCCGATGTTGTAATTGAGCACGATGCCGAACAGACGGCGCTTATCGTTACGAAGTTCGGGTTTCAGGCTGTAAGTCAGGGTACCGATAATGGAGCCGCACATGCCTATGCAATGCAGGCTGCTGAATAAACCCATTACAAACGCGGCAAGATAGGAAGCATTAAAGTCGAGGTAAAGATGCATAAACAAAAAGCCGAGGTAATAAGGTATCGAGTGTATTAGCGGGGATTATAGACGCTTTCCGAAACGGGAACGACGCGCAGATCTCTAAACTACCTGCCGTTGGACAAGTTATTCGCGCAGATACGATTCCGCCCTTGATGCTTGGCCTGATATAACGCATCGTCCGCTGCTTTCAATAAACTGGCAACGTCGTCGAACGTGTGGGCCTGTAGCGTCGCAACCCCGAGGGATATGGTCACGAAATTGTTGGGATTGTTCTGTGTGTGCCGTATTTTCAGATTCTCTATGGCTTCGCGGTACTGCTCGGCACGCATCAGGGCGCCTATGCTGTCGGTGTTGGGAAGCAGGATGGCGAACTCTTCACCGCCCAATCTGGCTACCAAGTCTTCGGGTCTGTGGGTAATTGTTTGCAAGGCACGCGCCACCCGTTTCAGGCACTCGTCGCCCATAGGGTGGCCAAAGTAGTCGTTAAATTGTTTGAAATTGTCAATATCGGCAATTAACAACGAGAGCGGCATGCCGGTGCGTTTGGACTGGTTCCATTGGCGTTCCAGGGCGGCGTCAAACGCTCTGCGGTTGGGTATCTCGGTCAGTCCATCCAACGATGCCAGTTTTTCCAATAAATCGGATTTAGTTTTTAGCTGTATTTGAGTGCGTACTCTTGCTAAAACAATCGATGGCGAAAACGGTTTGGTGATGTAGTCGCTACCGCCGATTCGAAAACCGTGCACCTCATCTTCTTCCGAATGTTTGGCGGTCAGAAAAATAATCGGAATATTGCGGGTTTTATCCGATGACTTGAGCTGATGGCATATTTCATAACCATCCATGTCGTCCAGCATGATGTCCAGTAGGATCAGATCGGGAAGCTGGCTGGTGGCGATATGTAACGCCAGTTCGCTATGCACGGCTACTTTTACCGTGTAATGGGGTTCGAGAATATTCTTGATAAGATCCAGATTTTCCGGGCTATCATCCACGGCCAGAATGGTATGCGTGTTTCTACTTTCCATTTTCCTATATCCGATGTTCCAGTATGTGGTTGAGAGCTTGCGCGGCATCTACAAACTGGTAATTGGCAATTTGTTTTTTGATGGGCAATAAGATTTGCAGCAGAGCTTTATCATCGATATGGCGCATAATCCGCTCAAGTTGCTGGTCCGAGTCGGAATCGAAGGTTTGCAGTTTATCAATCAATATGGCCAGCTGTTGCCGAGTTTCCAGTGTCGAGTAGCGCAGTTCACCGTCGCTGTGGCTTTCGCTGTTGGCCAAATTACTGTTGATACTGCTGATAACCTTGCTCATCTCCAGTGTGGTGGCGGCAATATTACTATCGATATACGGGACGTCGGCAATATTGGCGCGGAAATCGATTAGCGACTCTTCCAGTCGTACTAAGTGGCTTTGCAATTGTAACGCTCCGAGGGAGCCGACTAAGCCTTTCAAAGTATGGACTAATTGATAGGCCTTGTCGTGCTGGTTATGTATGAAGGCTTGGCCGATTTCGTTCATGGTATCCGCATGGTTTTCAGCAAATTTTAGTAACACTTTTCGATAGACGGCAAGATTCCCGGCCGTATGTTGTAAGCCGGCCGAGGTGTCTATGCCATACAGATAAGGAAGCGGATTGCTTTCCAACTGTTCGCTGTTGGGATCGGTCTGGGGTATCCCGTCGGCTCGCGGTTTAATCCATTTTGCCAGCGTGGCGTAAAGCGTTTCCGGTAATATCGGTTTGCTGATGAAATCGTCCATATCGGCTTGAAAGCATTTGTTGCGATCATTACTCATCGCGTTAGCGGTCATCGCTATGACCGGCAAGGTTTGACAGCCGGGGAGTGTTCGTAGTTGTTTGGTGGTTTGATAGCCATCCATCACCGGCATTTGCACATCCATTAGCACGCAGTCGTAAGTGGTTTGTTGCAGTTTGCCCAAGGCGATTTCGCCGTTTTCGGCCACGTCGACTTGCAAATGTGCTTGTTCCAGCAACTCGATGGCCACAATTCGATTCACTTCGTTGTCTTCAACCAGCAATACTCGGGCGCCGCTGATATGTTGCAATTTCCCCGTATCGAGGGGGAGCTTTTGTTGGTATTGCGCGTTGCGTATCGAAGCAAGGCTGGTAATGCCCAGTTTGACGCTAAAGGCAAATGTCGAGCCCAGGTTTTCTTGGCTGGCGACGCTTATGGTTCCGCCCATTTGTTCAACCAATTGTTTGGAGATGATCAGGCCCAAGCCCGTGCCGCCGTAATGACGTGTGACGCTACTGTCGCCTTGGCTGAACGCCTGGAATAGTTTGGCTTGTTTTTCTGCATTCATGCCGATGCCGGTATCGCTGATACTAAACTGCAAACAAGTCTGTTGCGCAGAGCGCTTAAGTTCGGTGAGCGTGACTCTTACCTCTCCATGTTCGGTAAATTTGATCGCATTCCCGATCAGATTGATAAAAATTTGCCTTAGCCGTTGCGGGTCGCCGATCACCGGGAGAAAAGTTAGCGTCTTAGGTGGGCGAATCAAGGCTATGCCTTTGCTGGCGCAAAGTTCCGACATCGTGGAAAACACCTTGTCCAGCATTTCTTCCAATAGAAAGGGTACGGATTCCAGTTGCATTTTTCCGGCTTCCATTTTGGAAAAGTCCAGAATGTCGTCAATGATGGTCATCAACGAGCGTGACGCGGTTTCCACTCTTTCCAGGTAGTCGCGCTGTTTGGCGGAGATGCTGCTGTTCAGACATAATTCAACCAAGCCGATAATGGCATTCATCGGCGTGCGGATTTCGTGGCTCATATTGGCGAGAAATTCCGATTTTACCCGTGTTGCCTGTTCTGCCTGCTGCTTGGCTTCCAAAAGCCGTTGCTCGGTTTGCAGTCGGTCGGTGATGTCTTGCATGGTGCCTTGAACGCCAGTGGGTTTGTCATTAACGTCGCGAATAACTTGTCCGCGTTGGTGGACATGACGAATTTGGTCGTTACCGAGCACTATCCGATGTCTGAAATCGAGACTGCCGCTACTGATCGCGTTTTGCATCGATGTTTTGAAAAAACTTTGGTCGTCCGGGTGAACCAGCGTGCTTAAAAGGCTGGAAAAGGTGGGAGTAAAAACAGCTTTACTGGTTGCGGTGATCCGATACATTTCGTCCGACCAGCTAAAGTGATTGCCCGGCAAATGCCAATGCCAATCGCCGATATGGGAAATGCTTTGCGCATCCAGTAAGCGCTGTTTTTGGTCTTGCAGGGCATTGATGGCGCGGCTGCGTTCCAGTTCGGCGGTAATTTGCAACGCGAATAATTTCAGGGTGTCTGTGGCAAAGATAGTATCGGGAATGGGCCGACAGTAGGATACCGAGATAAATCCGAAACTATTTTGTTGTTTGTCGTGTAATGGAATGCCCAGATAGCCTTGAATTTGTTGGCGTCGCAGCCAGTCGGCGTCGGGGAATCGTTCCGCTGCATTATGTTCGACACAACAAATAGAGCCCGCGGCCACCTCGCGGCAAGGCGAGTTATCCAGGCTGAATTCGCGGTTACCGACAATTTTGCCTTTTGCGCAAAGCGATAGGCTACGGGCACGCCCATTGCCTGTTGTTTCGGCAATTAATGCAAAATCGGCTCCCAGGGTTTCCGCGGTCAATAGCGTCAGATTATCCAGCAGCGACGTGGCACTTTGCGGCAGGTTGCTGGAGACGATATTCCTAATCACACTGGATTGCTGACGCTGCTGAGTGATGTCACTCACCAGACCCTGATAGTCGATAATCTTGCCTTGCTCGTTGCGCACTACCATCTTGCGGTCTTGCACCCATTTTATGCCGCCGTTTTGGGCGACGATCCGATAGGGTTGATGCGCTATTTCGGAACAGTCCGGATCGTTGCGGCAGGTGGCGATCTCGCGAAGGAAAACCCCGACATCGTCGGGATGGATCAGGTTGAGATAAAACAGATTGCCGGTAATCAATTGTTCGACGCTGTAGCCGAATAGCTGGCGGGCGTTCTCAGTGGCGAATTCTATCGGTAATCCTTCGGAATTATTCCATTTCAATACCACTGCCGCGCTCTGGCTGATAATTTGATACGCGCGTTGCAGATTATGCTCCGACTGCTTCCGCACGCTGATGTCTTGGTGCGTGCCACATAGCCGACTTGGACCACCGCTGACCGGATCGTACGCGACAACGGCGCCGGAACCTTGTATCCATACCCAATGGCCGAGTTTATGGCGCATGCGAAATTCCACGACATAGGGGCGGTCGGAGGCTATATGTTTGGCAACGAACTGTTTCACTCGTTGTCTGTCGTCCGGATGCAGGCGTTTGTCCCAGTCGCTGACATAGTTATCCAATTCGTCATGACTTAGTCCCAACATGTCCAGCCAACGTTGATTCACTGAATGTTCGCCGCTTAGATAATTCCAATCCCAGTAGCCTAGCTGGGCGCCGTCTATGACCAGGGCCAATTGTTCTTCAATTTGTTTTCGCGGCGTGATGTCGATATGGAACTGAATTAATTCGCTGGTGTTCTGCGTGGACAGGCGGGTAAGCGAGATTTGCTGCCATGTTTGATTTGGAAAGGCAAAGTCGCTGGCCTGCATAGCCTTGCCGGCCATGATATGTTGGCATAAGGGGCACTCTGTTTCAGCATGGCTGGTCGGGTGAAACCAGGCGTGTATGGCTTGTCCGGCTAATTCCGCCGGGGACTTGCCCACCGACAAAGCGGCTGCCTGGTTGGCATGGCGAATAATCCCCTGATTATCGACCACGATGGCGGATTGGGCGAGATGGTCGTAAAAGTCGCCGATGGGTGCCAGTCCGGAGGATAAATGTTGCCGATTTGACAGCAGTTCGCTAAAAATCAACAAGACAGCCAGTCCGGGCAGCAAAACTATCAGTATTTTGGTCAGCTCACTCGTGCCGTTTATGTTTTGATAGAGCACAACGGTAATCTCACCTATCAACAGTAAACACACTGCGACCAGCACGAACCGGCGTATCTGATTGGCAGTATTGGCGAGTTTATCTGTCATAGTTTGCTGATGTCGGGGATCTGGCCGGGAGGGACGGGAAAAATCTTAGACCGGGTATCGGTAAATGTGAATCCGTGTCACCGGAAAACTGTCCGGTGCTCAGCAAATTGGGATTTTATAGGCTGCTCCGGCCTGTTCTTTAACCAGCTTGGGAACCAGATAACCGGGTAGATGGCTTTGCATATCTTCGAGCAATTGCCGGGCGGCGATTTCGGATACTTCAAAATGACCGGTGCCGCTGGCGTGGTCCAACAAATGCAGGTAGTAAGGCAAAATCCCCAGATCAAATAGCTTTTCGCTCAGTTCGCAGAGAGTGTGGCCGGCATCGTTAACTCCCTTTAGCAGAACGCTTTGGTTCAATAAAGTGATGCCGTGGCGGCGTAAATCGCCGCAAATAGCTCCAACGGCAGCACTCAGCTCATTCGCATGATTGGCGTGAAATACCATCACAACTTGTTGCGACAGGCTGGAAAAAGAGTTGAGCAGTGGTTGGGTGATGCGCATCGGTAACACGATGGGCACTCGGCTATGAATGCGAATACGTTTGATATGTTCAATGTCACCTAACCGTGCCAACAGCTGGCCGAGTTTTTCGTCATTTAGCAGCAAGGGGTCACCGCCACTGAGGATGACTTCGCTGATTTCCGGATGGCTAATGATGTAGCTAAGCGCTTGTTGAATTTTTTGCGTTGACAACTGCAACTCCGCATAAGGGAAATTGCGCCGAAAACAATACCGGCAGTGCACTGCGCAAGCGCCGGTGCTGATCAACAATACCCGGCCATAATATTTATGAATGATGCCTGCTTCGGCGACCGCGCCAAGGTCGCCTACCGGATCATGGCTGTAGCCCGGATAGTCGATCAGTTCGTTCTGAGTCGGCAGCACTTGTCTCAGCAAGGGGTCATTTGGATCGCCGCGGCGCATGCAATCAGCAAAGCCGCGCGGCACACGGAGCGGAAAGGCTTTGAAATCCGGCAGCAATGCCATGCTGTCTGTTGAAATATTCAAATAGTCACAAAGGGCCTCGACGCTGGTAAATGCGTCGGCCAGCGCTTGTTGCCAGCCGGCGGTTTGGGTGTTCAATGCTGCTCCAGTTTCCGATTAAAAATCTTATCCATTATAATCGTCCGACTATTATTTGTTTCACGAGGAAAAAATGGCGACTTTTAGCACCAACGAGTTCAAGGGCGGTTTGAAAATCATGCTGGACAACGACCCTTGTTCGATTATCGAAAACGAGTTTGTGAAGCCGGGTAAGGGGCAGGCGTTTAATCGGGTCAGGATCAGAAATCTGAAAACCGGCCGGGTGATCGAGCGTACCTTCAAATCCGGCGATACCGTCGAAGGTGCGGACGTCGTTGATAAAGAAATGCAGTATCTGTATAGCGATGGCGAATTCTGGCATTTCATGGTGCCGGATACATTTGAGCAGTATCAAGCCGATAAAAATGCGGTGTCCGATGCCATTAAATGGCTGAAAGAGCAAGACATCTGCACGATGACCTTGTGGAACGACTCACCGTTATCGGTTACCCCGCCCAATTTTGTAGAATTGGCCATCACCGAAACCGATCCCGGTCTGAAGGGCGATACATCTGGCGGCGGCGGCAAACCGGCAACCCTGGAATCCGGTGCCGTGGTGCGCGTACCCTTGTTTGTGCAAATCGGCGAAGTGATTAAAGTCGACACCCGTACCGGCGAGTACGTGTCCCGCGTTAAAGAGTGACGGTAAGCTGGCAGCCTAGCTGCCCAATTGAACATTTGCGCACTCGCGCGCAAATGCTGGCAGCGATACGGCGTTTTTTCGAGGCACGGGATGTGTTGGAAGTCGAGACGCCGCTATTGTGCCCAGCCACCGGTACCGATCCGCAGCTGGATTTTTTCAGCAGTCAGTTTAACTTCCCCCCCAGTCGACCCACCCTGTTTCTGCAAACCTCACCTGAGTTTGCGATGAAACGGCTGTTGGCCGCCGGCAGCGGCAGTATTTATCAGATCTGCAAGGCCTTTAGGAACGGCGAAGCCGGGCGCTACCACAATCCGGAATTCACGATTTTGGAATGGTACCGGGTTGGCTACGATTTGCGGCAATTGATGGCGGAAGTCGCCGAATTAATGTTGCAGCTATTGCAACCTTTTCAGGCGGTATTGCCAACCAAACAAATCAGCTACCAACAACTATTTTTGGACGCCACCGGCTTGGATCCCTTGGCATTTTGCAGCAGCGATTATCAGGCTTATGCGGCTGCGCATGCGCTTCCGGAGGCTGTCGACCTATGCGGCGACGATCATGCCTTGTGGCTGGATTTTATTTTTAGCCATTGTGTCCAGCGGACGATGGATAAAGATACGATTTATTTGCTACATAGCTATCCGGCGATACAGTCTTCGTTGGCGCGTCTGCATGCCGATGACTCTCGGCTCAGTGAGCGTTTTGAAGTGTTCATCAACGGTGTGGAGTTGGGCAACGGCTTTTATGAGCTGGCCGATCCTGTTGAACAGGAGGCGCGTTTTGATAAGGAAATTGCTTATCGGCTAAGCCATGACTTGCCGGTAGTTAGCAAAGATGAAGCATTTTTGCAGGCATTGAAATTCGGTTTGCCGGATTGCAGCGGGGTAGCAATTGGTTTGGATCGGCTGCTGATGATTGCTTTGGGCAGCGAGTCTATCAGTGATGTGCTGGCTTTTCCGGTCCGCGTTTGAGGCTCAATGTTGAAAGGCTTGAAAAAACTCCCCCTTCGCCGAAGGGGGATGTAGTCGGTAGGTGTCCCTAAAAACGATTAATCGATTTGTTTAGTAGGGCCAGCTGAGCGAGCTTTTTTGCTGGTCCGGATGGTCTGCAGCATCTAGCGCTGTTTGTATGTCGTCTACGAAAAAGCGTCTAAGGCCGCGGCCAAGGCGATGGGCTAGCACCGGCAGAGCTTGATCTTTGTCTAGGTAGGCCACGGGTTCGCGACCCTTGCGGTAATGGTGTAGCGCTCTTCTGACTGCGCCGCACAGATAGCACTCTGCACCCTCAGGAAGAGTGGCGTTCAAATCGCGAAGTAGATGTGGAGTTATTTTATTCATAGCATCCCCCTCCTCATTCGGAGTGTTGGGCGGTAATCCTTATGCCATGCGAAGATCCGCAACCAGGATCTGTTATTTAATAAAAATAACGTGATTAACTTATCAATTTGGCAAAAAAAGTCAACGAGTATTTGGTGGGATTTTTTGACGTATATCAATACCTTGGATGACTGCTTCCCAAGGTATCCGGTGGTAAGCTTAGCAAGAACAAAGGGCGGACAAGACAGTCCGCCCTCAGATTTACCTTAATCCTGCTTTTCGGTTTTGCCGGCAGGGGTACGCAGTCTGATACCCAATTCTTTCAATTGTTCTTCGCTGACCAATGCCGGCGCATTGAATAATGGGCAAGCGGCAGTCTGGGTTTTCGGGAACGCTATGACGTCGCGGATCGAGCTGGCGCCGGTCATTAACATCACCAGACGGTCCAAGCCAAAGGCGATACCGCCATGCGGAGGCGCGCCGTATTTCAAGGCATCCAGCAGGAAGCCGAATTTTTCGCGGGCTTCTTCGTGGCCGATACCCAGAATGTCGAATACGGTTTGTTGCATCGCAGTGCGGTTGATCCGGATCGAGCCGCCGCCGACTTCGGTGCCGTTCAACACCAGGTCATAAGCGCGAGACAGCGCGGTGCCGGGGTTGGCGACCAATTCTTCCACCGAGCAGCTCGGTGCGGTAAACGGATGGTGAATTGCGGTGTAGCGTTGGGCTTTTTCGTCCCAGGCGAACATCGGGAAGTCCACGACCCAAAGCGGTTTCCAGGGGCCGGTCAACAAATTGCGATCCAGGCCGAGCTTAACGCGCAGAGCGCCCATGGCTTCGTTGACGATGCCGGCTTTGTCGGCACCAAAGAAAATCAGGTCGCCGTTCTGCGCGCCGACTTTTTCCATTACCTTGGCCCAGACATCAGCCGGAGCGAATTTGACGATAGGCGACTGCAAGCCTTCGACGCCGGCCGCCAAGTCGTTGACTTTGATATAAGCCAAGCCTTTTGCGCCGTAAATGCCGACAAATTTGGTGAGTTCGTCGATCACGCTACGGCTCAAGTCGCCGCCTTCCGGCAATTTCATTGCCACGACGCGGCCGTTTGGATCGTTGGCGGGGCCGGAGAAGACTTTGAAATCCACGCCTTTCATTTCTTCGGCAATGTCTACCAGTTCCAGCGGGATACGCAGGTCCGGGCGGTCCGAACCGTAACGATTCATGGCTTCGGCATAACTCATGACCGGGAATTGGTCGCCCAAATCCACGTCGATAATGTCCTTGAACAAGCGGCGGATCATTTCTTCCATCACCGCCATGATCTCTTGTTCATTCATGAACGAGGTTTCGATATCCAGCTGGGTAAATTCCGGCTGGCGATCAGCTCGCAAATCCTCGTCGCGGAAGCAACGCACGACTTGATAATAACGGTCCATGCCGGCAATCATCAGCAACTGTTTGTAGAGCTGCGGCGATTGCGGTAAAGCAAAGAACGAATTTTGGTGGGTACGGCTGGGTACGATGTAATCGCGCGCGCCTTCCGGCGTAGCCTTGGTCAGATACGGTGTTTCGATTTCGAAAAATTCGTGGTCGTCCAAATATTGGCGCAGGTTGCGGGTCACATCGCGGCGTACTTTCATTTTTTGCTGCATCGCGGTGCGGCGCAAGTCGATGTAACGGAAACGCAGGCGGGTTTCTTCGTTGACTTCGATGTCGCTTTCCAGCGGGAATGGCGGAGTTTCCGCTTCGTTGAGTACCTCTATGTGCTTGCCTAATATTTCAATTTGGCCGGTGGACATATTGGGATTATGCGTGCCTTCAGGCCGGTCGCGGACGATACCTTCGATACGCAGCACATATTCACTGCGCACGTGTTCGGCAATCGCAAAGCTTTCGGCCATATCGGGATCGAACACCACTTGCACCAAGCCGGCGCGGTCTCTCAAGTCGATAAAAATAACGCCGCCGTGGTCACGGCGACGATGAACCCAGCCGCACAGGGCAACGGTTTGACCTAGATGTTGGGTGTTCAATTCTCCACACTTGTGGCTACGCATAGTTGTTCTCGGGTTAATCAAAATACGGGGGTAGGTAAAAATTAGGAAGTGCCAGTCATTTTACAAAAACTGGCAGCTACCAAGGGTTTCCTAATGGTTATGGTTCGGGCAGCCGCTGCAACTGCTGGCTTTTTCCGGGGCTTTGCTTTCGCCGGCGACGTTTTTCTTGTTGCCGCTTTTAAAATCGGTTTCGTACCAGCCGCCGCCTTTCAAACGAAATCCCGCTGCGGAAATTTTCTTTTTTAATTCCGCTTCATTACAGGCCGGGCAAACGATTAAGGGCTCTGCACCCAGTTTTTGCAGGGCTTCGTGTTCATGTCCGCAAGCATTGCATTGGTATTCGTAAATAGGCATCTGCTTCTCCAGTTGAAAGTGTTTAAATCGGCTTACTAAGGGCGGGGTTTTAAATTTTCAAGGCCCTTAATGTTAGAATAACTAGCTATTTTAAATGAAAACGCCCGGAGATTATGGATAAATTGACCATTCGCCAACCTGATGATTGGCATTTGCACGTCAGAACCGGCAGTATTTTAAAAACGGTGATCGGGCATACTGCCAGGCAGTTCGGTCGCGCCATTATCATGCCGAATTTAAAACCCCCGGTCACCACGGTCGCGCAGGCTTTGCTTTACAGGCAGGAAATTTTGGCCGCTTTGCCGCCAGACTCCACGTTTCAGCCTTTGATGACTTTGTATCTAACGGCAAGTACCTCCGTTGAGGAAATCAAAAAGGTGGCCGATGCCGAGCATGTTCATGCCTTCAAGCTATATCCGGCCGGTGCAACCACCAATTCCGATGCCGGTGTCGCCGACATTGAAGCGGCTTATCCTTTATTTGCGGCGATGGAGCAACACGGCGTACCGCTGTTAATCCACGGTGAAGTGACGGATGCGGAATACGATATTTTTGATCGCGAAAAACTGTTTATCGATAACAAGTTAAGCAAGCTCACCCGGCAATTTCCGGCACTACGCATCGTTGTAGAGCATCTGACGACCCAGGAAGCGGTGCAATTTGTCGAAGCTGTATCCGAGAATATCGCCGCGACTATTACCCCACAGCATTTGCTCTATAACCGCAATGCCATTTTGGCGGGCGGTATCCGGCCGCATTACTATTGTTTGCCCATTTTAAAGCGCGAGCATCATCGCCAAGCCTTGATAAAAGCGGCTACCAGCGGTAATCCCAAATTTTTCCTTGGTACCGATAGCGCGCCGCATTTGACCGGCTTGAAAGAAAATAGCTGCGGTTGCGCCGGTTGTTACAGCGCGCATGCGGCATTGGAATTGTATGCCGAAGCTTTCGAACAGGTTGGCGCACTGGACAAGCTGGAAGGCTTCGCCAGTTTTTATGGTGCGGATTTTTATGGTTTGCCGCGCAACTCTGCGAGCGTTACGTTGGAAAAACAAGCCTGGATCGTGCCGGAAGCCTATGCCAATACCGATGACACTATTACCCCATTACGGGCTGGAGAGAGTTTGCCATGGCGCTTAGTGGCCGCCTGATCCCTTGTGATGAGTGGGGCAATTCAACCCGCTTAACGGTTTGTTTCAACCGATCCTCTCGGCCTTTTGATGTCGGCTTGAGATGTCTCGGGCTTTGTCGGCTGTAATAGTGTTGGCATGAAATTGGCTTAAGCTTTTGTCATAACGCTGGCGTGATTCTGGTCGCTTGGATGTCCCATGCCCCGAATCGATATTTTCTCGAAAAATGACCATACCCGATAAACTGATTTACCGCTGGGGCATCCTGCCGCTTTGGCTGCTGTTGTCCGCAAGCGTTTATTTTCGCTCGACCATTCCCATCGATGAAACGCGCTATCTCAGTGTGGCTTGGGAGATGTGGCTGCGCGGCGACTTCCTGGTGCCGTATTTGAATGGCGAAACCTACAGCCATAAACCGCCTTTATTATTTTGGCTGATTCACGCCGGGTGGTGGATATTCGGCGTTAATCAGTGGTGGCCGAGTTTGGTCGGGCCGTTGGCTGCTTTGGCAAATCTGTTGCTGACGCGAAAATTGGCGGAAAAACTTTGGCCGGAGCAAACTGCGGTAGCAATGGCTGCGCCGTGGGTCTTGATTGCAACCTTGCTGTGGACCTTATTCGCCACGTCTATCATGTTTGATATTCTGCTGACTAGCTGGGTGCTGTTGGGAATGCTCGGCTTGCTGGAGGTTGTGCAAGGCGATGAGCGCAAGGGTTGGGTGCTGGTTGCGGCAGCAGTGGGGTTCGGTATTCTAAGTAAAGGGCCTGTGGTTTTTTTGCATCTAATCCCTACCGCAATTTTGGTTGCTGTTTGGGCTCCGCGTTCGATTGTGTTCAGTCGCTGGAGTGCTGGTTTGTTGATCGCGGCCTTGATTGGAGTTTCGATAGCCCTGGTTTGGGCGATTCCGGCTGCCATTGCCGGTGGTGAGCAATACGCCAACGCGATATTGTGGCATCAGACCGCTGATCGCGCAGTCAGCACCAAAATCCATACCCGTTCGCTGTTTTGGTATCTGCCTTTTTTACCGATGTTTTTGTTCCCCTGGTTGTTCTGGCCGCATTTCTGGGGCATTTTGCGCGGCAGCCGATTTTTTAATGATCGCGGTCTACGTTTCTGTCTGGTGTGGCTGGTATCAACCTTTGTGGTGTTCTCGCTGTTGCCCAGCAAGCAGATTCATTATTTGATTCCGATGTTGCCGGCGTTTGCGTTGTTGGTAGCCAGGGTGGTGGCGAATACCCAAAAGCCGAGATTGGGCGGCGAGTGGTTGCTGCCATTGCTGTTCGGCGCAATCGGGGTGTTTTTAGTTTATCTGCCCAAGGTACCGGGTTTGTCGAAATTGAACTGGGTTCAGACTGTGCAGCCGGCATGGGGTTTGAGTGTGTTGGCTATTGCCATGATGTTGGCGCTATTGGTTTGGATTAAGCGCACGTTGTCGGTTGCGGCAATCTCGACTGCGTTGGTGGCGGCAATTTTTGTCGGATTTATATTTTTCTTTCGTTATGCCGGCCCGGCATACGACCTGCAACCCGCTGCGTTAAAAGTGAAAAGCTTTAACGATCAGCATATTCCTTATGTCTATGTTGGCAATTACCAAGGGCAATTCAATTTCTTGGGGCGATTAATCCAGCCACTGCTGGTTTTATCTGCTGAACGGCTTGCCGATTGGGCGGCACAGCATGCGGACGGTTATTTGATTTCCCTGGAAAAAAACCAGCCTAGCGACGTCGTATATCTACTGCCGCATCGGGAATATTGGCTGGTATTTCGGCGCGCGGGGCAGGCTGCTGATGTCAAGCCCCTATAACTCAAACCTGTACAAAATTCTTATCCGTGTATAAGCGTTTGATACAATTCACAACTTTTTCAACTTTTACCAAGATATGAAGATTTCCGTAGTAGTCCCCGTTCACAATGAAACGGACAATGTCGAATTGCTGATCGAGGAAATCCATCGTGCGCTGGGCGATGGGGAAACCTATGAAATGATTTTTGTGGACGACGGTAGTACCGATAACACCGGCCTAAAACTGCAAGGTGCAATGCAGCAATATCCGACTCTGCGCGTGCTGACGCATCAACGCAGTTGCGGACAAAGCCGTGCAGTGCACACCGGGGTGTCGGCGGCGCGTTACCCATGGATTGCCACCTTGGACGGCGACGGCCAGAACGATCCGGCCGATATACCCCATCTGGTCGCGGCCTGGCGCGAGCAAAACGACAGCCAATTGTGGATGCTGGCCGGCTTTCGGCATAAGCGCAACGATACCGGTTGGCGCAAGTTTTCCTCTAAATTTGCCAATGCGGTGCGGCAGTCAATTTTGCATGACGCCACGCCGGATACCGGTTGCGGCTTGAAGTTATTTCTGCGCGATAAGTTTTTGGCCTTGCCTTATTTTGATCATATTCACCGTTTCTTGCCGGCGTTAATCCGGATGGCGGGCGGGAATGTCATTTCCGTAAAAGTAAATCATAGGCCGAGAAATTTTGGCACATCGAAGTACGGAACCTTGGATCGGGCGCTGGTTGGCATCGTCGACTTGCTAGGCGTGGTTTGGTTGAAAAAACGCCATAGCCTGCCGATTGTCAGCGAGATTCAGCGTGGCTAGTTGCTGGTTCAACCCGTTTGTTCCGGAGTATTTTAGGAGTCGTTAACATGGAAAATGGAATCGTTTATTTTTTTACGCATTTGGCGGATAAATGGCAGCACCACTTATCCATCATGGACTCGAATGACATCATTTGGCTCAGCATCGGTTTGGTGGGCCAGACCTTGTTCATGATGCGTTTTATCGTGCAATGGATACACAGCGAGCGGCACCAGAAGAGCATGATTCCGGTAAGTTTTTGGTATTTCAGTTTGTCGGGCGGGGTCATCGTATTGGCTTACGGTATTCACCGAGTGGATCCCGTGATTATTCTGGGTCAATTGCCCGGTACTTTTGTGTATGCCAGAAACCTAATATTAATTCGCCGCGAACATCGCGATGCGTTGGCGGAGATGACCGAGCAAGATCTGGGGACCTAATCGATTTGACTAGCCGGATAACGACATAAGCTATTTTGGCGCAAGGATTTTTCCTAACTATTGAAAACAGACTGAATTTTTACCCTAAACTATGGCCCGTGCAAATGGCGTTTTGGCGAGGTGTGCGATGAGGGTGTTAATTATGCTGGCGATGGTTCTGAGTTATCACTCGGCAAGCGCGGAAGTATTTAAATGTATCGGCAAGGACGGCAAAACCATTTATCAAGCCAAGCCTTGCCAAACCAGCGATAAGACCGTGCAGTTGGATATTCAAGCCAATGAAGCGCAAGAGGCAGCGGCCAAAGCCAAGCTGGAAGCCCTGCAAAACGAACAGGAAGCTGCCAAAGCCGCCAAACTGGAAGCTGAAAGACGCGATGCGATACTGAAAAACCAAACCGAATCGACAAATGCCCTAAAGCAAAGTGCGATTGCTCAGCAGCAGCAAGTTGAAGCGGAACAACGTCAAGCGGCAGCTTTGGAAAGACAAGCGCAACAAAACAGTAATCGGGTGTTGATTGTCGCGCCTCCCACCGCGTTACCGGGCATGCCCGCGCCGGTGACCACCGAAATTTTACGTTAGTCAGTCTCGGGAACCTCATGCTCTGGTTAAAAGCCTTACATTTGATTTTTATGGTGACCTGGTTTGCCGGCTTGTTTTATTTGCCCAGGTTATTTGTTTATCACGCAATGAGCGACGACAGTATCAGCAACGAGCGCTTCAAAGTCATGGAACGCAAACTGTACTACGGCATCATGACGCCGGGCATGATTTGTACCTTTATCTTTGGTGTGTGGATGTTGGGCGATTATGCCTGGATGCTATATGCCGGCAGCGGTTGGCTACATCTAAAGTTGGGTTTGTTGGGCTTGCTGGTGGTTTACCATGTGTTTTGCGGCAAATGGCTGCTGGATTTCAAGCATGATCGCAACCGGCATTCGCATGTGTATTTCCGCTGGATCAACGAGATTCCGGTATTGTTTTTAGTCGCCATAATTTTGCTGGCCGTCGTCAAACCTTTCTAATACATGCCATCCGCGGCATGTCGGCCCCTGAGGCGTGAATGATGCTCACTCAGCTCTGCCAAGCGTTCCGGTGTGCCTATGTCCATCCACAGGCCGGAAAACTTCTCGCCGCTAATCCGCTGTTGTTGCATGGCAAGGTTTAACACCGGTCTCAGTTTTAACGGGGCGACCGGGATGTTGGCAAACAACTTGGGGTGATAAACGCCGATGCCGCTGAAGGTGAGTTTGTTTAAACCTTGTTCCGACAATACACCGTCGGCATTCAGCGAAAAGTCACCTTCCGGGTGATGCGGCGGATTATTGATCATCACCAAATGAGCCAGATCAATGGCTTGGGTTCGCAAGTTGGCCAAGGGATAATCGCAAATAATGTCGGCGTTAAGCACCAGGAACGGCTCATTGCCCAGTAAAGGCAGGGCCTTGGCAATGCCTCCGGCGGTTTCCAGCGCGGTTTCGCCTTCATCTGAATACTCAATCGAAACATTCCAGCGCTTACCATCTCCACAATAGTCTTTAATCTGCGCGCCTAGATGGGCGATGTTGATGACGATTTCGGTAAAGCCGGCGTGTGCCAGGTTTTCCAGGGTGTATTCAATCAGCGCCTTACCGGCGGCTTTCAATAAGGGTTTGGGGGTGTGGTCGGTCAAGGGCCGCATTCTTTCGCCGCGCCCGGCCGCTAAAATCATTGCCTTCATGCAGATGCCTCGACACGCGGCAGCACCTGTTCTTGCAGAAACCGCTGCATCTCGGTTAACTCGGGATAGAGCCCGCAAACCCTGGTGATATAAGCCAAGGTGCGTGGAATGTCGGCCAAATAATCGGATTTTCCATCGCGCAGATGCAGTCTGGCGAAAATACCAACGGCTTTCAGGTGGCGTTGCATGCCCATCAGATCGAACCAGCGTTTGAATTGATTGAAATCGGCTTTCAGCAGTCCGGCTGACAACAGGCGTTGATGATATTGCTGGGCCCAGCTGATGACTTGCTGTTCGGGCCAAGCGATGTAACAGTCGCGCAGCAGCGACACCAAATCGTAGCTGATAGGGCCGACGACGGCGTCTTGAAAGTCGATAACGCCCGGTGAGTTGTGTTCCAGCACCATCAGGTTGCGCGAGTGGAAGTCGCGGTGCACGCAGACTTGCGGCTGTTCAAGTGCCGAATCGATCAAGATAGCGTTGAGAGATGTCGCGAGCGTATGGGGAATCGTAATGCCCAATAGTTTTTCCAAAAACCATTCGTAAAAAATACCGAGTTCCCGCAGTAGCAGAGCGCTGTCGTAAACCGGCAAGCCGCAATCGAGCGGATTTACGCCGGTTTGCAATTTGAACAAGCTGTCCATGGCTTGTCGATACAACAGTTCTGCATCGCCGGTTTGTAAGCGGTCGAGAAAGCTTGTGGAGCCTAAGTCTTCCAGCAACAGAAAACCTTGTCGGCTATTCTGTTGATAGATATTCGGGATATGAATATCGCTCGGTTTCAGCAATCCGGCGATGCGTACGAACGGTTCGGTATTTTCCTTGTCCGGTGGTGCATCCATGGCAATGTGGCAGCCGTCCCGGTGCTCAACTCGGAAATATCGCCTAAAGCTAGCGTCGCTGGAAGCCGGGGTGATTTGTTGTATATCGAGAGCGACGTCGTTATTGAGCCAATCGACAAGCTCCGCCAAGCGGCGGTCTGAGCTGGAAACGTACATTTTTATTAATTGCGGGTCAACCTAAGGTAAAATGATGACAAGCATTTTATTCGATTTCCATTCCGCTAAGTCAATTTAGCCGCATTCGCCAAGACATGAATTATCGGTTTTATACAATTTCTTCAGCATTATTGTTTTTTACGGGCGTCGCCTCTGCTGCCAATAATGCGGCGTGGAATTGTGAGCAAACCAAAAATGGCGAATGGACTTGTCTAAATCAAACACCTGCTGGCAACGAGCCAACTGCTCAGCCGCAAGTGATTAAACCCACCCCGCCCGCCCAAACCCAGCCGGAAACAGTCGCGCAGCCGCCTGTTCCCGTCGTGCCTGCGCCGGTTCAGCAAGCGATCAAACCGGAATCGGAGCCGGAAAAAGTTAAGGTGGTTGAAAAGGCGGTGGAAAAAGCTGTTGCCGAGCCACAAAAGTTGCGGGTTAAAGTCACTGAAAATCAAAAACCGGTGCTGGAAAAAGTCGAGCCCAAAACCGAGACAGCCAATGCCAACACCGGCAAAGTGCCCGGTTGGACTTGCAAAACCGGTGATGATAAGAGCGGTTGGAACTGTAATCTGGTGGGTGCCGATCCGAAAGGCGAGGCCCATGTCGTAGCCGAAGGCAGCGGCAGTGATGAGTCCGGTTCGTCTTGGCTTACGCCGACCTTTGATCGCAAACAAGAGCGGGATTTTCAAACCTTACGGGCCGAGTTTGATAAAGATCCTTGGCAAAGCTGTGAAGTGTGGGGCGCTAAAAAGCGCAAAATCAGAGCCACCTCCGCCGAGGTCCGCGATGCAGCAACTACCGATATTAATGCCGATTTTTCGGAAGTGTTCGACGGCGAAGTGCTTAATTTTGCCGGTAATGTGGATATGGTGCGCGCGGATCAGCATTTGGTTGCCGACAAGGCCAGTTACGATACGGTTGCCGAAACCTTGGACGCACAAGGTAGCGTGTTATACAGCGAAGACCAGCTGGCTTTTTCCAGCGAGACCGCCTCGTTGAGCCTGGGTAAAGACGAAGCACGCTTGCGCAAGGCGCAATTTATCGTCGCGGAGGCGCCGTTTCGCGGCAATGCCGAAGTGGTTTATCGCGAGAGTAAAGGCTTGTCGCGTTATAACGATGCCGCGTTTACCAGTTGTGCGCCGGGCAACCAGGACTGGATTGTGCATGCGTCGCGGATGAAAATTAACCGGGACAGCGGACAAGGTTCAGCGAAAAACGCCTGGCTGGAATTTAAAGGCGTACCGGTGCTGTACACGCCTTATATTTCCTTTCCTACCGACAATCGCCGCCTGTCGGGCCTATTGGCGCCAACTTGGGGTAACACACAGCGGAACGGTTTTGACGTTTCCGTGCCGTTTTATTGGAATATCGCCCCCAACTTCGACGATATCGTCACGCCGCGTTACATGACCAAGCGTGGCGAGCAATTACGTAATAAATTCCGCTATCTGACCGATATATCCAGAGGTACGTTTTCTGCGGAATATATGCCCAACGATCAATTGGTCAACAAGGCCCGTTACTCGGCAAGCTGGAAGGATCAAACCAGTTTGCTACCCGGTTTAAATTCCTTGTTGGATTTGAATTATGTGTCCGACAAAACCTATTTCAACGACTTGAACAATGCCTTGGGTTTCCAAAATACCAGTTATTTGCCCAGTACCGCATTACTGAGTTACGGCGGGGCTGTTGCCGGCACCGCTCTAGGTTTGTCGGTGGGGGCATATCATTATCAATCGGTGGATAAAACCATTCCCGATGCCGCGATGCCCTACGATATGCTGCCTCGCGTCAATTTCAACGTGGCGCATGCGTTTGAAGGTTTGCCGGTTACGCTGGCGATGAATAACGAGTTCACCCATTTTTATCACACCGATCTGGTTAACGGTCAGCGGATTAATATTGCCCCGTCACTCAGCTTGCCATTGGAAAGTAGCGCCGGGTATTTCATCCCGAGAATCACAGGGCAATACACGCAGTATCAATTGAGCAACCAAACCTTAGCCGGGCAGCCCAGTACTATTAGCCGGACCTTGCCGATCTTCTCGGTTAGCAGCGGTATGAATTTCGAAAAAGACCTTAATTTCGGTGGTTCGCAGTATCTGCACACCTTGGAGCCGCAGGCCTTTTACCTGTATATCCCGCGCAAGGATCAAAGCAATATTCCGGTCTTCGATACCGCTCTGTACGATACCAATTTTTACAGCTTGTTCCGGGAAAACCGTTTCGCTGGTGGGGACAGGATTCAGGACGCCAATCAGATCACGCTGGCCACCGTTTCGCGGTTTATCGATTCCAATACCGGTTTGGAGCCTTTAAAAGTCAGTCTGGGACAGATTATGTATTTCCAGGACAGAACCGTGACGATGCCTGGCCAGCCGATTGAGACCAGTAATACCTCCAATTTCGTTGGAGAACTGAGTGGCCAATTCAGTAAACATTGGTCGTATATGACCGGTACCCAGTGGGATCCGGAAGCCAACGGCTTCGCGCGCGGTCAGGTGGCGTTAAAATACAATATGCAACCGAACCAGATTGTGAACCTCGGCTATCGGTACCGTCGTAACCCCTTGGACAGCTTACAAACCATCTCGCAAACCGACGTATCGTTCCGCTTACCTTTGTTTGGCGAATGGTACGGCTTCGGTCGCTGGCAGTACTCTTTGAATTTCGATAAAACCACGGAAAGTTTCATTGGCGTGGAGCGGGAAAACTGTTGCTGGCGCTTCCGTATTCTGGGCAGGCGCTTTATCAACGGTGCCAATACCATCGCCTTTATCGATCCTAGCACCAAACCGGAAACGGCGTTTTTCGTACAGTTGGAACTGAAAGGTCTGTCCAGCTTCGGTGACAATGTCGATACCTTCCTGCAAACCAACCTGAAAGGCTATCGCAAAGCCAGCTATTTTGAGTAAGCAACGCATGATAAAAAATTGGTTAGTGATTTTCTGTTTGCTCCTGTGTGCTTACATGGCTCCGGGTCAGGCCCAGGTGTTGGACCGGATAGTGGCGGTGGTGGAAGAAGATGTGATTCTGGAACGCGAACTGAATAACGAAGTTGGGGCCATCGTCAGTAAATTGCGGAGTAACAATGTAACGATGCCTCCCGAATATGTGCTGCGCAAACAGGTGTTGGAACGCATGGTGGTCGACAAGTTGCAACGGCAACTGGCGGCTAAATCGGGCGTACAGGTCAGCGACGAAATGCTCAGCACTTCAGTTGCTGATATAGCCAGCCGGAACGGCCTGTCTGTTGAAAGTTTTCGTAACGAGTTGGCCAAGCAAGGCATGGACTACAAAGCGTTCGAAGATAATCTCCGCAACGAAATCATCATCAACCAGCTACGTGGTCGGGAAATCGGTTCGCGGGTCAAAGTTACAGATGCCGAAGTGTTGCATTACATGGAAACGCAGAGCAAAGCCGGCCAGAGCAATTCCCAGTATCATTTGGGGCATATTCTGATTGCGGTGTCGGAAGCGGCTTCGGCCTCCGCGATTCAAAAAGCTAAGGACAAGGCCGATCAAGTCATCGCCGATTTACGCGGCGGCAAGGATTTCAAACAAGTTGCGGTTAGTGTCTCCGACGACGATAACGCCTTGAAGGGCGGTGACTTGGGTTGGCGCAGCATCGGCCAGATTCCATCCCTGTTCACGGAAGTCGTGACGACGATGAATCAAGGCGATGTCTCGGAAGCGATCCGCAGTCCCAGCGGTTTTCATATCATTAAAATGCTGGAAACTGAGGGTGCCGGACAGCATATCGTTACCAAAACCAAGGTCAGGCACATTCTGATCAAGACCAATGAATTGGTGGACGACGCCGAAGCGCAGAAGCGTTTGATAGCGCTGAGAGAACGGATCAATGACGGCGACGATTTTGCCAATTTGGCGCGCGCGCATTCCGACGACAAAGGCTCGGCGATTAACGGCGGTTCGCTGGATTGGGTGGGTCCGGGTGCATTAGTGCCGCCTTTTGAGGAAGCGATGAACAAGTTGGCGATTAACGAGATTAGCCAGCCGGTGCAAACCCAGTTCGGTTGGCACATGATCCAGGTCTTGGGGCGCGAAAATCAGGACAACAGCGAGCAATTCAAAAAAGACAAGATTCGCGAGGAAATCCGTAAACGTAAAATCGAGGAAGAAACCGAATTATGGTTGCGGCGCTTGCGCGACGAGGCTTTTGTGGAAATCGATCTGGATAGATTGTAAGGCCCTATGAACGCTTTCTCTGCCGAAAGTCGTAAGGAAGATAAGTTTAAAAGGCGCTTGCAGCGCATAGTCAGCGAAGAAGACCTGACCCAGCAACGGGAGCTGATTCAGCGTACCGCGGCCGAATTGGATATAGACCTATTGACTTGCGCCGCGGCCTTGGTTTACCTAAGCCAACCAAACCTGTATCCCGCGCATACTCAGCAGCCCAGGTTGTTGGTTCCTCTACCGCAACCTCACAGTCGCGGTTCGCATGCAAACGGCAAAATGGTACGTTATCGCCTGGCCGTCGGCAGCCAGCACCAAATCAGTCGCGACGATATTCAAGCGGTATTGGTCGAAGAGTCCGGCGTCGATAAAAAGCGCATTGGCAGGATCGACATTCGCGATACGTATACGTTGGTGGAGTTACCGGACGGCATGCCGGCGGATATTTTTCAGTTATTGACCGAAGCGTCCATAGGACCGCATCGCCTCAACATCAAACGCATCAAACCGAATAAATTCAGGCAAACCCGTAACAACAATCAGCTGGACGAGGAAAACGGCTAATTTCAGCCGTTTTCCTCGTCCAGGTTTGGACTACATCGTCAGGCGAATGCCTATCCAAGCGGCGCGCGGTGCGCCGACCCCAACGAAGCGGCTTTGTTGGTCGCCTGGCAATCCCACGCCGTCAAGTACATCCCCGGTATTGCCCCAGGTGCCGAAATTGGCATATTGGCGGTCGAACAAATTGCTCACTTTACCGAACAGCGCGACGTTTTTGTTGAAGCGGTATTCGCTACGCAAATTAAATACGACGAATCCCGGCAGCTTGGCCGTCAAATTGGCTTCGTCGCCGCGCAGATATTGCGAGCTGTTGTAATTCATATCCATTCCCAGAGTCCAGGCGGAGACGATGTCGAATTCGGTGCTGAACTTGAACTGATGGGCTGGGATGCCGGGTAGCTTGTCGCCGGCCTGTACCTGGATATTGCCGTCGCCATCCGCCAGCGGATTGTTGGGGCTGCTGCCCAGAAACGGCGTTTCGAAGCTGGCATCGATATAGGTGTAATGGCTAGACCAGCGCCAGCGCTCGTAAAAATTACCCGCCAATCCCACTTCTACACCTTGGCGTAAGGTAGAGCCGACATTGTCGAAATAACCGACATTGCTGCCGACACCGCCGGTGCTCTTGAAGATGATGTCGTTATTGTTGATGGTGCGGAATAAAGCCAAATTCCAGTCCATGTAGCCGGGCAGCAAGTTTTTCAACCGGCCGCGCACCCCGGTTTCGAAGGTATTGGCGACTACTTGCTTGAGAGGCGGATCGGATACGAAAGCATTCGGCAAACGGCAAGGGTCGTCCGGGTTGGCGCAGCTTAACTCCATCGGTGTCGGCACCCGCGACGATTCGCTGTAGTTACCGAAAAAGGTCAATTCCGGCATGAAGGCGTAGGTCAGACCCGCCGCCGGATTGAAGCGGTCGAATGAGTGCGAGCCGTTCAGGTCGTCGCCGACATGGTCGCGCAGTTTAATATGGGATTGGTTGTAACGGCCGGAGACGGTCAGATCCAGTTTGTCGGTCAAGGAATAGGTGTCGGTCAAAAATACACCGTAATGATCGGTCTCGGTAGTCAGGCGGACATGGGCGTCTTGCAACGATACCCCGCCCCCGGACACCCCGCGATCAGCGGTTAACGAACCCAGCTGGGTGTCGGCGTGATAGCGGGCGTTGCCGTGGTCGAAACTGGCCCCGCCTACCAGATGGTTGTTGCGGCCGAATATTTTGTGGTCGAAAGCGTTTTGCAAGGCGAAGCCGAACGATTGCTGTAGCGTGCTGGAAGTGTTGATGGTGCCGCCCTCGACCGCTGGTGAGGCAGCTATATTACTGCCGCCTAGATCGAACAAGCCCTCATCGTCCAACTCGCCGCCGGATTCGGCGCACAAAAAGTTGTCCTCGCCAGCGCCTTCATCAATACATTCGCCAAATTCGCTACCATCGCCGTTATAGGTGCCGATCTTATTCCGGCGGTAGTACATCGTACCGGATAATTGATTGTGGTCGTTCAGCCAGGTATCGCCGGCCAGCGACACCAGCATCATCCGGTTGCGGGTAATGTCGGGATGCGTAAATACTTGATCACGGCCGAATGCCAGCATTTCCTGGGGAAGGGCGCCGTTGCCGCGCAAGGTGTTGTCGCTGCCGGCGATGCTTAAGTCCAGGCCGGATTTGACTCCGCGCCAACTCAGGGTGCCGAAGCCTTGTTTGGCTTCGCTCGGGGAGTGGGCGCGCCAGCCTTTTTCGTTGAAATACTTGGCATCAAGGAAATAGCCCCAGGTGCCGTTGTTCCAACCGCTGGTGAGTTCTTCGGAATGGCGGTCCCAGGAGCCGCCTTGGGCTTCGAAACTGTGGCCGGGTGCCGAGAAACCGGTCTTGGTGTTGATGTTGATCGAGCCGCCCAGCGCATTCAAACCAAACGCCGGGTTCGATGCCGGTTGCAGGCTCATATTCTGTATAGCGCCGTTAGGGATTAAGTCCCAGTTGATCATATCGCCGAACGGTTCATTGAAACGAATACCGTTGACATACGTTGCCAGGCCTTGCGGCAAGCCCATCAGCGGGGACGCGCTGAAGCCGCGGTATTGCACATCGGGTTGCAGGGGGTTGTTTTGCGCATCGTTGATGTTGACGCTGCCGAGATAGCGGTTCATATAGTCCGCCAGAGACAGGGCTTGGGCTTCCTGCAATTTTTCGGCTGACACTGTTTGCACATTCGCCGGAATTTTATTGATATCGACGCCGCCGAATTGTAAAGGCGTTACCGCCACAACTTCCACTTCCTCCAGATTGGTCGCAACTTCCGCGGCTATGGCTTCGGCTAAGGGCAGCATGCTGAACAATGGCAGCACGCTGAGCGCAACTTTTTTCATAAATTTACCTGAGAATACAAAACAAAAGCGGCATGGTAAACAAGCAGGGCCGGGGGTTCCATTGTCGGCAATAAAAAGGAAAAATTCCTGATTTGCATCGGGTCGGCCAATGCCGGAATATTTCAGTCAATCACGCCCCGACGGGGTAAAATACGCAGTCACGCCGTTTTTCGGCAAGCCCTGTTAATTGCCATAGCGACTATGACTATTCAATATATCAACCGCCCGGATCAACTCGATAGCCTTTGCCAACTGATCAGCCAGGAGCCCTGGATCGCCCTGGATACCGAATTTCTTCGCGAGAAAACCTATTACCCCAAGTTTTGTTTACTGCAAATAGCCGCGCCGGGCTGGGTGGCTTGTGTCGATCCGTTAGCGATTGCCAATTTAACGCCGCTGTTAGAGGCGATTTACAATCCCAATATTGTCAAAGTGTTGCATTCCTGCCGGCAGGATCTGGAAATTTTTTACCAGATTACCGGCAAAATTCCGGGCCCGATTTTCGATACGCAGATTGCCGCGCCGCTGCTGGGTTTTCAGGAAAATCCGGGTTATGCGATGCTGGTATCCAGCTTTTTAAACGTCAATCTCAGCAAGGCGCATACTCGTACCGACTGGTCGGAGCGGCCCTTGAGCCAGGACCAAATTCAGTATGCCGCCGACGATGTGATTTACCTGTGCAAGATTTACAAAATCATGTGCGAGCAATTGGATAAGTTAGGGCGTGCAAATTGGCTGGAGAGTGATTTTGCGCTGTTGAACGATCCGGAGCTGTACCAACTCTCGCCGGAAAATGCCTGGTTGAAGATTCGTGGCAAAAACAAGCTGACCGGTAAGCAATTGTCTATCATGCAAAGCCTTACCGAATGGCGCGAACGTACCGCCCAGCAAGAAAACAAACCGCGCAGTTGGTTGTTGCAGGACGATTTGCTGCTGGAACTGGGCAAATTACAACCCGTGACCTTGGCCGATCTAGCCAAGATCCGCAACATCAACGACCGTACCGTCAATCGTTACGGCAAAACGATTTGCGAATTGATCGACAGTGCCAAACAACGTCCGCCCAAACCCTTGGCCGAAAAGGATCAAGCCGGCAAGAAAACTCAACAGCATGAAGCGATATTGGATGTACTCAGCGCGGTGGTCAGGATCCGTGCTGAGGAAAACTCACTGAATCCCATTATTTTGGCTACCCGCAAGGATCTGGAACAATTATTGTCCGGCGATGAGGATTGCTTGTTGTTGCACGGCTGGCGTTACAACATGGCTGGCCGGGAGTTGCAGGGCCTATTGCGCGGTGACTTGACCTTGAGTTTGCAGTCGGATGGCGTAGTGATTAGTCCTGTTTAGTATGCAGCGGCCTGTCATACCTCAGCGATACTGCTGATTTATCAACCCGGCTACAAAATCTTGGTGGCCGGCATTTCCGTATAAGCCCGTGTCTCGATTAACAGCCATTGCGGCTACTGCGCTGTCGCCTGTGCGGCAGCGAGTGCGATAACAAAGATAACTGCATCGGCGGCGGGGCGCGGGAGAGTCCGCTATGCTGATTTACCGAATTGTTGTTCAAATGTTGCCGCCGGCAGCGGTTTGGCAAACAGATAACCCTGACCGTAATCGCAGCCGATAGCGGTCAGCAAATCGCGTTGCTGCTCGGTTTCCACACCTTCTGCTATGACTTTCAAGCCCAATTTATGCGCCATCACGATGATGGCTTCGCAAAGTACGAAGTCGTTCGAATCCTCCGTTAAATTGCGCACGAACGACTGGTCTATTTTCAAATAATCAATGTCGAATTTTTTCAGATAAGACAATGCGGAATACCCGGTGCCGAAGTCATCTATAGCGACTTGCATGCCGGCGTCGCGGAACGCCATCAAATGATTGTGTACAGACAGATTGGCGTCCAACAGCAAGCCTTCGGTGATTTCCACCACAATACTTTGGCCAGACAATCCCAGTCGATTCAAATAGTTGAACCAGTCTTGAGGGGCATGCTCGGGGCTTTGAAATTGTACCGGCGATTTGTTGACGCTGATTTGAAATTCGGGATTGATAGTGGTACGCCAGGTTTGTACTTGCCGTGCCGCGGTTTCGAATACCCAATCGCCAATTTCTCTGATTAGACCGGTTTCTTCCGCTAGCGGTATAAATTCTGCCGGGTTAATCAAGCCACGTTTTGGGTGATGCCAGCGCAGCAAGGCTTCCGCTTTATGCACTTCGCCGCTCAGCAAGTCGACGATGGGTTGATAGCACAGCAAAAATTGCGTATTGGCCAGCGCGGTACGTAAGTCGCCGAGCATTGCGGCGCGGGCTTCCAGCGCGTCCTGTAAGGCTTGGGTAAAGAAATGGTAGTTGTTACGGCCCTGGTTTTTAGCAGCGTACATGGCCTGATCGGCATTCTTTTGTAATTGGCTTAAGTCGGTGCTGTCGTTTGGATAAAACGTGATGCCGATACTCGCAGAGACATAAGCCAGTTCGCCGTCCAAGCTAAACGGTGCACTGAGTTTTTGCAGCAGGTTTTTAGCTATCGGTTCGGACACTTCGATACAGTCCAACTCGCTCAAGATAATTGTGAATTCGTCGCCCCCCAAGCGCGCCACGGTATCGGACTCCCGCACGCAGGTCTGTAAACGCCGCGCGGTTTCCTTCAGTAAGTTGTCGCCCATATCGTGGCCCAGCGTATCGTTGATTTCCTTGAAGCGGTCCAGGTCGATAAACAACAGTGCAAACAATTGGCCCATGCGGTGGGCTTTTTTGATTTCCAGTTCCAGGCGGTCGCGGAACATCCGCCGATTAGGCAGACCGGTGAGCGGGTCGAAGTTGGCTTGTCGCCAAATTTGTTCCTCGGACTGTTTACGCTGAGTGATGTCGGAAAACAGGGCGACCCGGCGTAGCGGCTTGCCTTCCGCATCATAAATGGTGTTGATGGCTAGCTCTTCGACAAACAAGTGACCATCCTTACAGCGATTTTTTATTTCTCCGCGCCACGCACCGGTCGTTTGCAGCGTGGTCCATAATTCTCGGTAAAACCCCGTATCATGTTCGCCGGAACTGAGAATATGGGGATTTTTACCGACAACTTCAGCCTCCGTATACCCAGTCATCTTGGTAAATGCGGGGTTGACGCTGAGGATGGTGTTATCGCTATCCACCACTATCATCGCTTCACTGCTGTTGTGATAAACCAGGGCCGCCAGCCGCAGGTTCTCTTCGGTTTTGCGCAACTCGCTGATGTCGCGGGCAAAACCAACCGTACCCAGTAACTGACCTTGCTCATCCATTACAGGCGCTTTATAGGTCTCGAACCATTTGCGCACGCCGCGATCGACAATTTCCTCTTCGACAATCAATTTGTCTCGCAAAGCCATCACGCGCCGGTCATCGGCGACGTAGCTTTCGGCCAGTTGCGGCGGGGCAATGTCGAAATCGTTTTTGCCCGCCAGCGCCTCCGGGTTGACGGCGGAAAATACGTTGGCGAACTCCTGGTTGACGGCCAGCAGGCGGCTATCGGTATCTTTTAGCCAAATCGCATGCGGAATGTTATCCAGCAATGCGCGTTGATAGTATTCTTTCTTTTGCAGCGCTTGTTCCGTACGATGTTGATTACTGATGTCGCGAAAACTCCAGACGCGGCCGACAATTTTGTCGGCGATACTTTGTGGCTTGGAATAGCGTTCAAAAATCCGGCCATCGGTAAACTCGATCAGATCGTAGCTTTCTGCCGCGGGGTGATTGTAAAGAGCCTGAACTTTGTCGAAAAACGCATCGGGATTTTTTAGCTGCTTAACGGCTAAATGCAAAAGTTTTATATCGTCTTTATCTTCTCCAACAGCCGTGCTGGGCAGCTGCCACAGTTCAAAAAAACGCTGATTGTAAGTAACGATCTGACCTTGCAGGCTGACCACCAAAATGCCGTCGGCCGTGGCTTCCAGCGTAGCCTTTAGCAAGGAAACCGATTGGGCTAAAGCGTCTTCGCGAACTTTGTTTTCGGTAATGTCTTCGTAGATCCCCAAAATGCCGATCATTGCATGATCGGAATTGCGCAAAGGTATTTTCGAGGTGCGTAGCCAAATGGTATTGCCGGCAGGTGTGGTTTGGGGTTCTTCATACGCCAGTTTGCCTACCCCCGATGTTATCACCTGGCGATCATCTGCTTGGTAACTTGCGGCTTGATCTCGCCAATTCAGTTGACTGTCGTCCTTGCCGATTAAATCGCTGGAACTGGATTGTCCGGCATCGCCGGCAAATAGCGCGTTACAGCCCAAATAGCGAGAATTCAGGTCTTTCCAGAATACACGGATTGGTAAGGTTTCCAGGATGGTCTGCAACAGTAAATGGGATTCGGTCAGCGCTTTTTCGGATTTTAGTTGCTCGGTAATATCGAACAAAATGGCCAGATTGTCTCCGACATACGATTCGCCCAGGGATACCGAACCGGCGAGCACCGTGCGCCGTTCGCCGTGTTTGCAATGAATTTCCGCTTGGAGGGTTTCGAAACTTTGCACGCGACGGGATTTATCAGTCAACTCCAGCCAGGTTTCCATAATGTTCTGGCGGTAGGCTGGGTCGGGATAGGCTTTGGGCCACCATTCGTCAAGCGTTTCAATGTCTTCCAAGGTGTAACCGAAAGCTTTGCTGAAAGCCGGATTTAGCAATGTGAACTTGCCTTCGGCGTTGTAAATGGCCTGGGGTACTGGCGAGTAGTCGATGATAGCCTTCAAACGTTTTTCGCTATCGCTCAGTCCTGAGGTAATCAGCTGCTGCTTGTGCAGAGTAAGTGCCAAAGTGGTGCCGGTCCAGGACAGTACCAATATATAAAACCAAAGATTCAGCAATTCGCTTTTCTCAAAATCGTCGCCGAAAAAGCCTAGATGATGTGCGGCACCGAATAGCGCTTGGATGGTAATCAAGCCGGAAATCAGGGTCACGCCATGACGATTGAAACGGAGGGCGGCCCAAATGGCAAACAGAAACATCCAGTAACCGCGGGCGATTTTGCCAAAGACAGGCTGGAAAGCTTCGAGGAATACTACTTGGCCGGCGAACAGGGCAACAATGATCAGCAGCAACGCTTCCAGGCCGCGCTTTTCAGCAAACCATTGCTTTGGCCAATTTCGCCAAACCAATAATATCGGCGTAGTCGTGACAATACCGAAAGCATCCGCCATCCACCAATGTAAAATCGCTTGCGGCATAGCCGCTAGCGGTATGAAGCCGGCCTGATGTAAAGCCAAAGGGCCAATGCCTGCACTGATCAACGAGCAAGCGGAGCCGGTCAGGGTTAGCCAGATAAAGTGGCCTGGCTCGGTTAAGTCTAAAGAAAAACGCTGTTGGTGTTTTAGCAGGTAGGCGGCTGTCACCGATTCCAGTGTGTTGCCCGTTGCAATGGCAAAAGACAGTGGGAGCGAGTCGTCTACCATCAAGCCGGCGGCGAACGCGCCCAGAAATATGCCTGGCCAATAGCGAAGGCCTTTCAGCAATAAGGCGGCCAATCCCAATCCGCCGGAAAACCACACCAGGGTGATGTTACCGGTCTCTGAGAAATAAGACAGTACAATTTTGGCTAATAGGCAATATAGCCCCGCCAAGCCGAGTATTGCCGCAACGTCTAGCCAGCGGTAATTGGGAAATGCCATGAATCGCTGCAAGTCTGGAATTTGGTTAAAGTTGGGAGAGCAAACCCGCAGCCAGCAAGCTTTCGTAGGCTTTATAAGCCGCAACTGCCGATAAAATCAGGAAAAACACGCCGCTGGCTTTATGCAGCAAGGACAAGGGGATTTTCTGCAACACGGTGCGGCCAGCCAGCACGCCCAGCGCGGACGTAAACGCCAGCGCCAACGTTGAGCCCAGCCACACTGCAATCGGTTGCGCGGTACTGCTGAATGCAACGACAGCCAATTGAGTTTTATCGCCAAATTCGGCGACGGTGATTAATAAAAAGGTCGTAAAGAAAATGCCGTGGCCACTTTTCTCGACGATTTCTTCGTTGTCATCGTCTTCGTCGTGGTTGAGCAAAGCATGCAGACCGAATGCGGCAAACAGCAGGGCGACGGTGGCCGCGACCAGATATTCCGGTAACCATTTTGCAATCGCCGCACCAAAAACCACCGCCAAAGTGTTCAGCAGCGCGAACGCGGCAATCGCTCCTAATAACACCGGAGTCGGTCTGTGCTTGGAGGCCAGGGTCATGCATACCAGTTGGCTTTTATCGCCAATTTCTGCGGCGGCTATCAGTGCAAAACTGGTGCCGCCGGTCGCGAGCAATTCCGCAAAGTTTAAGGTGCTTATTTGGGTGATGAATGCGGTTAGGTATTCCATTCGGCACTGAGGAGTTTGATCGGAAGATAAAACACCCAAAAAGCTGCTGCTTTTTGGGTGGCGCACTTGGTTTAGGCGGTGTTTATGTCAGTATTTTGTCCAGGATCATCATGATGATGAAACCGGCCATTAATGAAAATGTCGCGATGCGCGAGCGGCCTTTGGCGTGCGTCTCCGGGATGATTTCTTCGCTGATGACGAACAACATCGCACCGGCTGCAAACCCCATGGCAATCGGCAATATCGACGAAAACACCGTGACCATGGTAATGCCCAATAGGCCGCCCACCGGTTCCACCAAGCCTGTCAACGTGGCGATGGCGACGGCTTTCCATTTGTTGTAACCCAGGCCGACCAGGGGCAGGGCGACAGCCAGGCCTTCCGGCAAATTTTGCAAGGCAATGGCAATAGACAACACCAAGCCATTGTTCATATCGCCGGAGCCAAAGCTGACGCCGACCGACATGCCTTCCGGGAAGTTGTGGATGGTAATGGCGATGATGAATAAAGAGATTTTTTGCAGCGAATCCAGGGAATGATCGCTGACTGAATCAAAATGCAGATGCGGCAATCGGCTGTCGGCAAAATGTAAAAACAGCGCGCCTATCAGCATGCCGGCCGATACGATCCATAAGCCTTTGCCGGGCCAGATTTGCTCACCGTAATCCAAGCCGGGCACCAGTAGCGAAAACGCGGTGGCCGCCAGCATTACGCCCGCTGCGGCGCCCAGCAAGCCGTTGAATAACCGGTCGGAAATATTTTTAAAGAACAAGGCCGGCAAGGCGCCGATGCCGGTAGCCAATCCCGCCAGGACGCTGGCCAGAAAGCCGATCACCACTACTTTGTCAAAAATAAGGTACAGGCTGCCGAATACCAGGATTTGCGAGAGCAAAAACAAGCCGATAAACACGCCCCAGCGTTGCATCAGTGGTAGGGTCATCACATGCAGGTATTTAGGATGGGCTTGCAAGCGAAGATAATAGTCTTCGAGCGTTTTTTGAATATTCAGCATATTTTTACCTTTATTGTTCTTGTGGCTAAAGCCAGGATTATACTGAATTCATGCGAATTGCCGATTTTTACCCACAATGTTTGCGGGGAGTTTCTCGGTTATCGGTAGATAACACGCCGTCTTTGCACAGGACGCCGCGGCTGTCCGCCTGCGGCGATAAAAGAGCCCAGGTTGTATCCTGGACCGGTTTCGATTTACAGTGCCGGTTTGGGCGGCCATGATGTGGCTTGGTCCGGTATTTCGGCGTTTTTCAGGAGTTCGACAGAATGAAGGTTTTGCAAGGTTTTACAGCAGTCGGTGTTCTCGCGGTCATCAGCGCTTGCGCACCGGTGCAACAGCAGGTGTCAGATCAGACTTTTGCCTTGGGCGGGTCGCCAGCCGTCTATGGTGCAGCAGGTTCTATCGCCGGTGCGGTGGGGCAGGCCAACCAACTAGGGTTAATCGATATTCTGGTTGGGCAATTGGGCATCAGCCCGCAGCAAGCGCTGGGTGGCGTGGGGTCAATTTTTTCAGTGGCGCAGCAACGCATGAATCCCGGTGACTTTTCGCAATTGAGCAATGCCGTACCGGACATGGACCGCTATTTGTCCTCGGTACCGCAACAGGTTTCCAATTCCGGCTCGCAATCGTTGCTGGGCGCTGCGGGCGGCTTAATGGGCGGGCAACTCGGCAGTCTGGCGAATTTAGCCGGATCGTTTCAATCTTTGGGTATGAATCCGTCCATGGTCAGCCAGTTTGTGCCGGTGGTTTTACAATATGTACAAAACCAAAGCGGTGCTGGGGCTATGAGTTTGCTTCAGCACGCTTTATATTGAACAGCGCGCCCACTTTCCGGTTTGGGCCCCGCTTCTCCGCCCGCGAATATCGTCGTTTGCGCTCAGGCGGGATTGACGACACCAGAAGATATAAGGGCCTGGTGAATGAAATGGCGTGGACCTCAATCTAATTTTTACAATCACAGACTAAAAAATCATGGAAATATTATTGATAGGCGCCGTTTTGATGATCTTCGCCATTTTGTTATCCGCATGGCTGATGACTTTTGCCAAATGGTTTCCGATCAAAGGCATAGACGGCGAGTTTTTAAAAGACTACAAAACCCTGATTCGGGCGCATGTGGACTTTGCGTTGATGGCGCTGTTTTGCCTGGGCTTTTACGGCACAAAAGTGCCGTTGCCGGTCACCGCTTGTTGGTTGGTCGTGATCGGCGGCTTGACCAATCCCGGCGTGTTTGTGGTGGCGGCATTCGATCCGGATTTTTGGTCCAAGCCGATATGGCGGATCTATTCCGCTTTGAGTTTTGTCGTCACCACCCTTGGTTTTGGCTGGATTGGCCTCACTTTACTCAATCATGCTTTGTCGGCATGACCCATGGAGCCGGCTGTAAAAAGCCGGGCCTAAGTTTTCGAAATTCTCGCTTTTTGTTTTCAGGTTAAAAAATGACTGCAGCCTTACCCATACATGATTACGCCCTGCTCGATGATGCCGAATGTGCCGCGCGCATAGAAGCCGCCAAAGCCAAACTCGGCAAACGCTGCATTATTCTGGGCCATCATTACCAACGCGACGAAGTATTCAAACATGCGGATATATTCGGGGACTCATTGAAATTGTCGCGGGAAGCGGCACAATCCGAAGCCGAATACATCGTCTTTTGTGGCGTGCATTTCATGGCGGAAGTGGCGGATATTTTGTCGCGGCCGGAGCAAATCGCGATTTTGCCGGATTTGGCGGCCGGTTGTTCGATGGCCGACATGGCTAATAAGGTCAAAGTCCAACAATGCTGGGACGAGTTGGCGAAAGTGATTGATGTGGAAAATATCGTCACCCCGGTGACTTACATCAATTCCGCCGCCGATTTAAAAGCGTTTTGCGGGCAGCATGACGGTATTGTCTGTACCTCTTCCAACGCCGAAAAAATCCTCAACTGGAGCTTTGCCAAACGCGAAAAAGTTTTGTTTTTCCCGGATCAGCATTTGGGCCGCAACACCGGCTACCGGATGGGCATCCCGCTGGAACACATGGTGACCTGGGATTTCAATAAGCCGCAGGGCGGTTTGACCGAACAGCAAATCCGCGATGCCAAGATTATTCTTTGGAAGGGTCATTGTTCCGTACATCAAGCCTTCCAGCCGGAGCAAATCGACAATTTTAAGGAAAAATACCCGGAAACCCTCGTCATATCTCACCCGGAAGCCTGTTTTGAAGTGTGCGAAAAATCCGATTACATCGGTTCCACTGAAATGATTTTGAAAATCGTCCGCGAAGCCGAAGCCAATACCCGTTGGTTGGTGGCGACCGAGCTGAATCTGGTTAATCGCCTGAATCAGGAATGCAAGGCACAAGGCAAAAGCGTGCATTTCATGGCGCCCACTTTAAGCATGTGCTCGACGATGTTCCGCACTGACCCGCAGCATCTGTGTTGGGTGCTGGAAAATCTGGCGGCCGGGCATGTGGTCAACCAAGTCTCCGTGCCTGCCGAGCAGGCGGCGCTGGCGAAAAAGACTTTGGATAATATGCTGCTGGCGTCTTAACGCCTTCTAAGCTTGCGCTCGCTGGCGGTGCTGGCGAGTACAAGCAGGTTAATAATCTGAATGCAGTGCAGGCTGTAACAGAATTTTTCTGACGCCGGCTTGGGCGGCGTGATCGAATGCGGCAAGTCCATCGCTCAGTGGGTATTGGCCGTCTATCATGGTTTCCACGGGTAGCTTGTTTTCTGTCAGCAGCGCTAATGCGTCTGCGAAGTGGCCGCAGCGGGAGCCGATGATGTTGATTTCGTAAACCACCACTTTGCTTAAATCCAGCGCCGCGTTGGCTGCAAAGGTGCTTTTTAATACCAAGGTGCCGCGCGGTTTGACGATGCGTAAGGCCTGCGCAAAACCTGAGGCTTGGCCGCTGGCGTCGACAACGCAGCCGAAGCTGTTGTCTGGAATCTCGTTAGTCAAGCCGGTCGCCAGTTGCCACTGTTTAGGTAATGCCAAGGATGCCGCCGACCGGCCCAACACCGTGACTTGGTAGCCGGCCAGACTTAACACCTTGGCGATCAACAAACCCAAGCGCCCAGGGCCGACCACCGCGATGTCGGTGATGGGTAGTGCGGCTATTTGTTTCACTACTCGTCGCGCAGCGGCCAGCGGCTCGGTAAACACGGCGGCTTCGTCAGTCACTGCGTCGGGGACGGCGTACAAGTTGGCAACCGGCAGGCTGAAATAATCGGCAAATACCCCCTCCTTGCCGCGTATTCCCAGCACTTTGCGATTCAAGCAATGTGCGGGGCCGTCGCGTCGGCACACTTCGCAGACGTTGCAGCCGATATTGATGGAACCGACCACTCGCCGGTTCAGCCAGTCGCGGTGTTTGTCGTCGGCAACGGCGCTTACCGTGCCGACAAATTCATGGCCGAGGATGCCGGAAAATCCGGCATAACCCTTCACCAGTTCCAGGTCGGTGGCACAAATGCCGGCCAGGCGCAGTTCAATCAAAGCTTCGCCGGCAGCTAATTCGGGTATCGGCATATCGTTGCGGTAGGATAATGACTTGTCTAATCTCAATGCTTGCATCGGTATGGGCATGGTGTTGTGCAGAGTTAACTTTTTACCAGACATTCAGCCCAAGAATATACCTTTAGTGTTTTCCCAGCATTTTTCAGGTGGTTTGCGATGAGCTATTTACCAACGACGTCTTCTGCGGCAGCATTTCAGTATTTTCTGTCCACGCCATTGGATACCTTGCTTAACAAGCATCAAGCGCTTAATCCGCAGCAAAAAATGCTGGCGTTATTTCAGCGCTGCGCGGCAGAGGTTCCCGCTTATCGGCAGTTTTTGCAAGCCCAGCAAATCGATCCCGTGCAGATTAATAATTACGCGGATTTTCAAAAGCTGCCGTTAATCAGCAAAGCTAACTATATGCAAGCCTACCCGTTGCCGGCGCGTTGCTTCGGCGGTAGTTTAATCGGTGCGGATAGGGTTGCGGTGTCGTCAGGCTCGACCGGCGTGCCAACTTTCTGGCCGCGTTCGGCGGCATATGAGTTGGATGTGGCGCTGCGCTTCGAGCAGGTGTTCAAGGACAGTTTCCAGGCCGATAAACGCACTACTTTGGCGGTGGTATGTTTTGCCTTGGGCAATTGGGTGGGCGGCCTGTTCACGACCTCCTGTTGCTGGCATCTGGCGCATAAGGGCTATCCCTTGCTGGTGGCAACGCCGGGCAATAACAAAGCCGAGATTTTTCGGGTGGTGCGCGAACTGGCGCCGCACTTTGAGCAAACCGTGCTGTTGGGGTATCCGCCGTTTGTGAAGGACGTGATCAATGCCGGCGCCGCCGAGGGCATAGACTGGGCGCAATTCAAACCCAAACTGGTGTTTGCCGGCGAGGTGTTTAGCGAGGAATGGCGCAGCTTGCTGTCCGAGCGTATCGGCTCGCAGTCGGTTTGTTTCGATTCCGCATCGTTATACGGTACCGCTGATGGTGGCGTACTGGGTAACGAAACGCCGCTTAGCATTGCCATTCGCCGTTGGCTGGCGCAACGACCGGAAGCGGCCCGAGCTTTGTTCGGCGAATCGCGGCTGCCCACCCTGGTGCAATACGATCCGTATAGCCGATTCTTTGAAGTACACGAGGGAACGCTGGTGGTCTCCGGCGAGAACAGCGTACCTCTGCTGCGCTATCACATCGCCGACAAGGGCGGGGTGTTGAGCTATGCGCAAATGTGGGATTTTTTGCGCGAGCACGGTGTGCATGCAGTCGAGGATTTAGGCCTGGATGCGCGTTATCAAGCTCGCCAATTGCCTTTTGTGTATGTGTTCGGCCGCGCGGATTTTACTGTGTCGTTTTACGGTGCCAATATCTATCCGGAAAACGTCACGGTAGGGCTGGAACAGCCGGAGATCATGGCTTGGGTGACCGGGAAATTTGTTCTGCAAACCCCGGAAAACGCGGAGGGCGATAAGCATCTGCATATTGCCGTGGAATTATTGCCGGGCGTGGTGGCGGAAGCGGAGATGGCGTCGACGATAGCCGTTGCCATCCGCACGCAACTGCTGCGCCTGAACAGCGAGTTTGCTAATTACACCCCAGCCGAGAAACAACTGCCGATGATTAGCTTACATAGTTTTGCGGATGCTGATTATTTCCCCGCTGGGGTAAAACACCGTTATACCCGGCGCTAAATAGTATATTTGTCGGCGGCGGGTGCTGGGGCTCTAATAGTGAGAGCCCCAAAACTGCCAGGGTTGTGAAGTTGCTGGCCCCGGAATTAACGTTTTTCGTCAACCTCTTCGCCGATTTCCCATTCCTCGGTGGCGGTTTCGATGATTTTGCCGCTGGCGGCATCCACTTCGATTTTGGTTTCTAAGCCTTTGTCATTCACGATGTCGAATTCGTAAGACGAGCCGCCGTTTTCCTCCACTTCGTATTCGACTTCCTCAATCTTGCCGGGGTTGGCTTTTAACGCAATTGCCGCGGCATCTTCCTCGGTGACTTTGACATTCTTTTTGAATGCCTGGCTATTTGGGTCGGCTACTTCAGCTTCTTTTTCAGTCAGCTTGCCGCTGTCGGCATCGCACATGTATTCCCATTCCTGGCGGTTGTTGTCGCGCAGTTCCAGTTCATAGGCGCCTTTACCGGCTACGTTGAGCTTTTCCAGTTTGACCAGCTCGCCTGCCTTTTCTTTTTTGACGGCCTGGATGCAATTTTCCAAGCCTTGATCGGCTGCTAAGGCACTAGCGGATAACACGCCCAAACCGGCTAATACAGATAATGCTAACACTGACTTTTTCATAAACCACCTCGCAAAAATAGGAAAAATTCCCGAATATCGGGAATCATACGCCTTTATGCATAATCAAGCCATGGCTATTGGCAAATTTTGTCAGTGTGTCCCGACTGTCGATAGCCAGTTTCAGCTTGATTTGAGTTTGGCAATTGGAGACCGTTTTACTGCTGATACCGAGTTGCGCGGCTATCGTTTGCAATGAGCAACCTTCGGCTAACAGGCAAAACACATCAAACTCGCGGGAGCTCAGAGAAGCAAAGGGTTCTAACTGTTGTTTGATTTGCCGCATGGCCAGCAATTGGGCAATCTCTTGGTCCAGGTAATATTCACCCTGCACAATCGTGCGGATGATCTCAGCCAACTTGGCCGCGTCGGGAAACCATCGCAGCAATCCGGTCACTCCAACCTGCATATAGGTCAGGGCGTGGGCGCTGGAATGGCGAAACAGGACTGTAAACTTACAGGATGGAGCAATGGTTTTTATTTGATCTATCAGCCTCAGATTGTCATGCAACGCTGTATCACCATCGATCAGGACGACGTCTAAAGCCAAAAAATTCATTGGTTTCGGAGTATTTGGCTCGATTGTTAAGACCGCAATGCCCTGGTTTTCCAATTCTTTAGGATTAAGGCTAATTTCTGCAAACCCTTGCGCGGGTAGCAATAACCTGATGACTGACACGATATATTGCCTATTGTCTAAACGGGTGGAATGGCAAACCTAGGACCTTTTGGTAAATAAGGTATTGCCGTTTTTGGTTTGAGCCTAGCTAAACTTGGAGATTAACGGAAACCGGGCGGTTTAGCGCCGATTCAATGACTCTCGATGTTTTTCAGCATCCGTTCGATAGATTGCATGTAGATCTGCACACTGCTCTCAAAAGTCGGCGAAATGGCGGTAAATTGAAAACCTATGCGATGCGCGGTGGTTATCGTATTGGTTTTGACGTCGATGCTGTATTTGGCCTGCATTCCGATGTCGGCGTGATGATGTTCATTGTCGTGCAGAAACAGCATGCCACTAGCGGCTTCAGTGCTAAGCAATTCCTGCTGCAAATTATGATCAGGATTCAATAAAGCCAGTCCACACAAGCCAATATCCATCAGTTTGAAGGTTTTAACGACAGATGTTTGTTTGCCATCCGCACCGCTTAGCTTAAAACCGAATTGGCAATACGTGCCGGCATGCGACTGCGGCACTTTCACCCGGTAATAATTGCGCCGTTGCCGCCAGTACAGCCTATCGGGCAAGGGCATGGTCAGTACCGCACCATGCGTGCTTTGCGCCAGTTTGATGTTCACCCCTTGAAAAGCCGCATCAATCCCATCCACCTGTGTGAAGAAATGCGCGCGCTTGCTCAGTAACAAACGGTCCGTCAATTCCTGGGTGGGCGCAATGTCTATCGCCAAGGTATTGTGTTTAGGGTCGATTTGCACAATCGCAGTTAAAAACGCCTGATTATCCGCGCCATAGCGAGCCGACAAAATGCAATTACGCTGCTGGATCTCCGTTAAATAATTGACAATCTGTTTCGGGCTAAAAATCGCGTAGTCGTTTTCCATTGCTAGTGATCATCGGTTTTGCAAATATGCGGAAAATATACGTTAAAAACCGGATTGTTGCCTTGTTGGAAATAAGGAGGGGCTTAAGCTTTTTAGGGCGGGGACGTTTAGGTCTAGTGGGTGTGACGCTGGAGCAATGAGTGAGTGACTATGTGACAAAGCCAGGCTAAGTTGTCAGGGAAGCATAGCGCGCACCTTGATCTATCTAGCTTTGGTATTGACATCTGCCGGGGAGCGGTAAAGGTATTTGAAGGCGGGGATCGACTGCCTGATGCGGAAAACAGTCTGACCGGTGGTAAGACGAGGTGACGGGCGTAATCCCGTCACTCCAATTCAATCTTTACAGCATCTCCGCGATCTGAACCGCCGCTCGCTTAACATCAAGAAATATCAAGCCCAATTTGGCCGATGACTTGGTTAAAACGGTGAGAACACCCTCAGAACCGGCATAGGTCATTAACACATAGCCGGCCTTGCCTTTGATCAGCACTTGCTCCAACTCGCCTCTCGCCAGCTCTTGCGCAGTCCGGTCACCCAATGACAACATGGCGGCGCTCATCGCACCTACCCGGTCTTCGTCCATGGAAGCCGGTAATACCGAGGCCATCATTAAACCATCAGTCGATATCACGCCACTGGCTTCGATGTCGGCCGATGAACCATTCAATTCCGTCAAAACAGATATTAATAAATCCGCGCGCATAGTGATCTCCTTATTTGTCTCTGTAGGCCAAGGCCAGATTGGTGAATAACGTGCGGCTCATGCCGGAAATTTTCAAAAACTTTTCCAGTTCTTCCGCCAGGCTCGAGGCTTGATAGGATTGCTGCATCACCAGCAATGAAAAGCCGGTTACCGAGTTAACTGCGGCAATCGTCCGAGCGCAATATTGCTTATCGTCACCAAAGGTTTCAACTATCAGCGTGAAAAGACGGTTATTGATCAAAGTCATCGCTCCGGCCATGAATTCGACAGGCAATTTAACCTTGACATGCACATCACCGACCTTGAACATCTGTGCGGTAAAGTCTTTATCATAGGGGCCTGTGAATAGCCCTTCCATCCATAGGCGGTGGGTTTTTTTCAAACCCTCGACTCGTCCTTCCAGAAACGAAGCCGTTTCCGGTATGGTGGCCAACTGTTGATAAAATTCGTCGGTTACCGCCGCCAGATACGGCTTAATTTGCGACCCAACCTCTAGCAACAAAGCTTCCTTATCGGGGGTAAACCCGCTAAACGATTTGCCGTATACGGTCAGCTTTTCGAAATCCAGTGACATTAAACACTCTCCTCGTGAACTAAAAAAAATGCAACCGACTTTGTGGGGGTGTTTTTAGTGCGGCCGCATGGTCTTGCTAGTTAGACTCAGCGAGGAAAGCATATACCAGGTTTTTTTTTGGGTATTTTTCTGCGTTGCTTATTTGCGGTTTATGAGAATTGGCTCGCAAACCATAATGTTATTAATTTTTCGAGCGTCTATCGCCAAAGCATTGTGCTTAAGGTCAATTTGTACCATTGCGGTTAAAACCGCTTGATCATTAACCGCATAGCGAGCGGACAAAATGCAATGACGCCGCGGGATTCCCGTTAGGTAATTGATAATGTGTTTTGGGCTGGAAATCGCGTAATTGTCTTCCATTGATAGTGATCGCCGGTTTTGCAAATATGCGGAAAAAATACGTTAAAGACCGGATTGTTGCTGGCTGGAAACAAGTGATGTCTAGGGCGGGTTGGCGATAGTGGTTGCGTGACAAATCGAAGCTAAATTGTTAGGGGACACTTTCGCGCACTCAGGCCTAAAGGGCTGTGAGGGGATCTAAGCCGACATCGCGCGCGCGTTTGTTTGATGAATTGGATTCCTTGAGGCGTTAACTGCATGGCTTTTGCTCAGTTGTAGGTCACGGCAGCTTATTCGCACAACTTAGCGCCAGCGGCAAGCGGATCGAATCCTTCCGGCCATTTACTCTTAACGTCGAAACACAGGCCTGTAAGCTTCGCTTCTTCCAGATTCGCCGAGGAAAAATCCACCTCTCTCAGCTTTGCGTTGGATAAATCGGCATGGGCAAACGAAGCTTCGGTAAAATTCACTGCCGTAAAATGGGCATTGGTGAGATTGGTGTACTCGAAGTTAGCCTTATTGTAGCTGCCACCTTGAATATCCAAGCCGATCAGCGTGGCATGAGAAAAATCACTGTTATCGAAATTGGATTGCCAGAACCAGAACCCCGAAAACTCTTGATTTGCAAAGAAGGAGTTCTGTGCATTCAGATTTTGCACTATCGGCCCTCTCCGAAAGGGATACCCGCCAAGTGATTTCGTTTTCGGAGGCATTCCTTCGCAATTGGTCCAAACCGGAAAAACCGGCAAACTGGTCAAATCTAAATTGCTAGGCAGTTTGGTGCGACAATCAGCAATAACAGCCACACCCCAATCAACATGACTAAGGTTTGCTTCCGATAAGTCTACGCCTTGTAGATTAGTCATTTCCCCTGACATGATGCTGTTAATATTTGATGCCGCAACTCCGAAAGCCGTGCCGTCGATATTAGTGCTGCGGAATGTCGAGCCACGCAAATCAGCGCCTCTCAAGTCCATGCCCGATAGATCTTGATTCAAGAATCGTAGGTTTCGAAGCTTGGCTTGTATTAAACTCTTACCGTTTAGTTTCGCGTTTTTGATTGAAGCACCTTCAAAGGAGGCGTGTTCCATATTGGCTTCTGAAAAATTGGCATTATCAAGGATGGCGTTGTCGAAGTTGGCTAAAACCAAGTCGGCTTCGCTAAAGTCGGTATGCTCAAGATCGGCGTGATTGAACTGTGTTTCATATGCGCTTTTCAGGTTACGGAATTTCGCACGGCTGAGTTTCGCCCCTATGAAACTACAGTTACGAATATCGGCTTCTGAAAAATCCGAGTTTGTTAAGTCGGCGCTTGAAAAATCGATTCCCTTGAGCTTGGCTCCGCGAAAATTCGCACCAACCAGGTTTAGGCCTACAAAAGACGGATGTTCTGACTTGTTTTCGTATCCGCTAAAGTCCCTGTCATCGCCAAGTTCTTGAGTTCTGCCAAGTTTTAACAATGCCAGAGTTTTTCCATGTCTAGCAGCATTATTCTGTTTATCCAGCTTTTGGATAGACTGATAGTCTGACAAAGCAAGCTCATATAGCGCTTGTTTATACCGAGCATCGGCACGGCCCTCCAAAGCTTTCAGGTCTTTGGGCCTAAGCTGGAGTAAACGACTAAACGCAGCCTCCGCTGCGTCGTAATCCTGGTAATGCACAAGGAATGTCTTTTATTACGATAAGCTTCAATCGCATCCTGAAAGCGTGTATCGCCATTGCCAATAGCAGATGCGTACGGAATCATGCTGCACATGCCGGTTCCGAAACCATCCCGAACATTGCCGCCAGCAAACACAGTGACTTCTTGACCGACCGTAAACCCCCAGCCGCAATTCACTCCATCACTTGGCCTGTACTCAATATCCACCTCAATGACCTCCGGTCCTTTATACGAGGTCGTCAGCCTGAATTTCGCTCGTCTTGAGAAATACTGTTCTGGGAGTGTGGCAATATCGTATTCGTTCGCCAACGTATTCGGCACGACTTTCTCAGTCGACACTACCGTGCCTTTAAAAATCAATGCACTGGCTTGAAGATATTCTTCCGGCTGCGGATGCCAACAACTGCAAGCTAGTGCCGGAGTTGGTATTGTCGCCAAACCCAAAACCCATGCCCCAAGGATCATATTTGCCAGCTTGCCATGCTTGTCTGATCTTAGGATACGAATATTCTTTATTGCCATTGCGGCTTTTAGCTGACGGACATAGAAATTGATGGCTGCAATTGTCGATGTATTCATTTTTCTTCCATTTGGTAGTCAGAATTCAGGAGTTTGGAATGATGATCAGACAAAGGTAAATCGGTCGTCGATTGCGCTGTTTCTCAATCACTTGCCGACAAATTCAACACCGCCTCAGCCCCGCCGCCCGCGACATTGCAGACTTTGATCTCGCCGCCATGCAACAAAGCCACTTCCTTAACGAAGGCCAAGCCTAACCCGGTGCTCTTTTGGCCAGTGTTGGGGCGCGGTAGTGAGTAGAAGCGTTCGAACACTCGCGCTAGCGCGTAGTCGGGGATACCTGGACCGTGGTCGCGGATGCTTAAGGTGATTTGCTTGTCGTCGTGGTGGCCGTCGATTTCGATTGTGGACTTGGCAGGCGCAAAGGCCATTGCGTTATCCAATAAATTGGAGATGGCTTGCCGCAATAAAAACTCTTCCGCCAGCACTGGTAGCGGTTCGTCTAGCGACACGGCGGTTTGCAAATGCAGTTGCAGCAATTGCGGGGCTTTTTCCGCCAGGACGCTATTGACAATCTCACCTAAATCCAATAGTTGTGGATCCGATAATTGCTGACGCTGCTCTAACTCCGCCAGTCCCAATAGCCGTTCGATTAACTGGTCCAGGCGTTCGGCTTGTTCGCGGGCGTTGCCGGCGAAGCGGCGGCGGTCGGCATCCGGCAGCGGTTCCTCCAGCAATTCCGCCGCGCCGCGAATGGCGGCCAACGGGCTTTTCATTTCATGAGTCAAGGTTTGTACGTATCGTTCGACGTATTGTTTGCCTTCCAATTCCTGGCGCATGCTTTCCAGTGCGTGCGCCAGTGTGGAGAGTTCGACGCTGCGCAATTTGGGTGGGCTGGCTTTGCCGCCGGACGCGACGCTGCGGGCGTATCCGACCAGTAAATCGATGGCGCGGGTCAAGCGCCAGTTGAATATCGCGCCGAATAGCATAGCGCCGCCGAACAGCCAGAAGGCCCCGCGTCGTATGGCATTCTTGCTGGCGTCGACGATGGGTTGCAGCAGGGCGGTGGGGTAGGCGACGGTGACCACACCTATCAATTTATCGCCGTCGCGCACCGGTGCCGCGACATGCATGGTCGAACTGGTCTTGTCGCCGGGATTGGCCTGCGAGGAGCGCGCGCCGTATTGGCCTTGCAGAGTCAGATAAACATCGTTCCAGCGCGAGTAGTTTTCGCCGATTGCCGTTCCCGCCGAGTCGAAACGGACGATGCCGGCCGCGTCGGTGACGTAAACCCGGTAATCCAGGCTTTGTTTCGGAAACCCGAAAATACTCGCCGATACCGGCCGCTTGCTGTAGCGTTTGACCGCTTGAGCGAAATGGCCGTCGGCGATGCTGCCTTGCCGTAAATCCGGTGCGGCCAGTTCGGCCAGCAGGTTGGCGGTATCGACCAGGCTGGCTTCCAGCGCGGTACGCACGCCTGGGCCGATTTGTTTTACCACCAGCATTAACACCAGTTGCCCGGTTACGGCCACCAGCAGGAAGTAGCCCAGAAATAAACGTACCGAGAGTTTCATCGGCTTTGCAAGCTATAACCCAGGCCGCGATGAGTGCGTATCGGATCTTGATCGGCGGCGGCCGAGCGCAGTTTGGCACGCAGGGTTTTGATGTGGGTATCGACGGTGCGGTCGAACACATCGCCGGGGTCTTGCCAGATTCTTTCCAGCAGTTGTTCGCGGGAGAAAATCCGCTCGGGGTGTTCGATGAATAGTTTCAGCAACAAAAATTCGTAACGGGTCAAATCCAGCAATTGTCCGTAATAGCGGATGCGGCCGGCTTGGCTGTCCAAATCAAACTGGGTGTTAGGCGGCGCTGCTGGCTTATTAGTATCCGCTGTACCAAGTCGGCGCAGAATTACGCCAACTCTGGCCGCCACTTCGCGCGGACTAAACGGCTTGGTCACATAGTCGTCGGCGCCGATTTCCAAACCGACGATGCGGTCGATTTCGTCGCCGTGAGCGGTCAGAAAAATCACCGGAATATCCGAGAATCGGCGGAGCTGTCGGCACAAGTCAAAACCGTTGCCGTCCGGCAGGCCGACATCGAGAATAGCCAAAGAGAACTCGGCGGATTGTAGTCTGGTCAAGGCAGTTTGCAGCAAACCGACGTGCTCGGTTTGGTAACCGCTTTGATTCAGCACATAAATCAAGGTGTCGGCAATCGCCGGTTCGTCTTCGACGATTAAGATGCGTTTGCTGGAATTCACGGCGTCAATAGGTCATGCAAGCCGCGCTTAACAAGCCCGCCGCCAAAGCAAAACCTGCCAGCATGATGGCTGGCCCCAGTTCGTCGGCGGCGATGCGTTTGCACAGGTCCGCGAAAGCCAGCCGCAGCCCAACAAACACCAGCACCTGCAAAAATAAAGCGATGCCGGCCCAGATCAACATATCGATAAACGACACGCTGTTGGCGACGGCTCCGGACAGCGCCAATACAAAGCCCAGCAGCGCCGCGCTAAACGCCACGGCCGGGGCGGTTTTGCCCTCGCGGATCAGTTTGAATTCCGCGTAGGGCGTAATCCACAGATAACAGAAAGCAAACGCGCCGGTTAGCGCGGCGGCCGCGACGAAGTGCAGAAAAAAGCCGTTGGCGCCGGCCAGGATGTGAGAGAGGTCTAGCGATTCCATAGTCAATTTTCGACGAAATAATGCGGGATGAAGCGGCTATTGTTGCCGGTGATTTCGGTTTTGTCTTCCCGGATGCCGATGCCGGCCGGTTGATCGGCGATGATCCAGGAGCCGATCACCGGGAAATTGCCGGCAAACTCGGGCAGCGGGGTATAGCGTTGATAAATGCAGGCCTCGCCGCCGTAACTGCCGCCGGTTTCGACGAGGCTGGCGCCGTGGCGAATCTGAATATTGGCGCCTTCGCGGGAATACAGCGGCTTGCGCACGTAATTGCCCAACAAGGGTTTATCGGCGAAGCTGGCCTCCAGCAAATTGGGGTGCTCGGGAAACAGCTCCCACAAAATCGGCAACAGGCCTTTGTTACTGAGCAGTATTTTCCAGGGCGGTTCCAGCATCGCCGGTTGGGCTTGCGGCAGGTAAGGTCCAAACTCTTCTTGCAACAGCCATTCCCAGGGATAGAGTTTGAACAGCGCATCAATGGGGTTATTGCGCAGATCGACAAAGCGTTGCCGGCTGGGGTCCCAGCCGATTTGTTCGATAGCCAGACGTTGGGTTTGCAGGCCGGCTTGTACAGCGGTATCGCGCAGATATTCCAGATTGCCGCTGTCTTCGTCGCTGCTATCAACGCCGGCAAAATGCAGGCTGGGCTGGCGCTGCCGGTACAGTTGCCAAAAGACCAGCAGTTTTTCGTGTATCGAATTGAATTGATCGGCATCCGGATTGCAATCCCGCAACCAGAACCATTGCACTACTGCCGCTTCCAGTAGCGCGGTGGGTGTGTCGGCGTTGTATTCCAGCAGTTTGGGTTGGCCGATACCGTCCCAGGCCAGATCGAAGCGGCCGTAAACGTTGGGTTCGCGGCGTTCCCAGGAGTCGACAATATAGGGCACGACCCAGTCCGGAATTAGCAGTTTGTTGAACAGATTGCGGTCGATGATGGCTTGCACGGCTTGTAGACACAGTGTATGCAATTCGGCGGTGGCATCATCGAGAGTATCGATCTCGCTGGCCGTGAAGCGGTAGCAGGCCGATTCGTCCCAATAAACATCGCCGTCCAGGGTGTGATAATTCATCCCCACGGCTTCGACCCGCTGTTGCCAATCGGCGCGGGGCCTTATCTCGATCCGTTGCATGCTTAGCCGCCGAAGGAACTGTGCGAACCGCCGAAGAAGCCAAAGCCGCCGCGTCTAACCGAACTATGGCTGTCCGCGCTGCCATTGCCGCTATAACGGGAGCTCGAGCCGCCGCCGTGGCCACCGCTGCTTCGGCATTCAATCGGGTTGCCCTGGTCGTCGACGCAATCTTGTTGGCGGATCCGAAAATCGTCGGGGTTGGCGTGATAATTGGCTAACGATAAGCCGCCCAACAAAGCCAGTGACACCTGCATGGAACGCCGAGGGACTGCCGCTTGCACCGGCCGGGTTTCCGGTGCGGCTTGCAACACGCTTTCCCAGGTGGATAGCCGGGGATAGAAGTCGTAGTGATAAAGCGCGCCTATCGACAACAGCAGATAAAAGTCCAGCCTGTTTCCGCACAGCAGAAACAGCGGTAAGCCCAACCAGGCCACGCCATTGGCGATTAATGCGGAGCGGAAGGCTCGTTGCTGGGCCAGCGCCACGCGCACCGTATAGTTCGAAACGCCGATGGGCGGCTTGGCCAGCGTTTGCAATAACGGATAGGCCGCCAAGGCGATGGCAACAAACAACAAGCGCACCGGCCAGGCCGGCAATTGGGGCGCGTAACCGGCAAATAGCGGATATTGCCAGTGCAGCATCGTTGCATAAATCACGTACACCAGCAGATAGACGCCGGTCTGCACGGCCATGAAACGAAAGGACGACACCGCTTTATCGAACTCCACGCAGACAGCGCTGTTGCTACTCAGCGGGCTGCTGGAAAAGCTGCCGAGCCGATAGATGTTACGTCGATACGAATCCACCCATAGTCGCAGCTCCGCCGACAAAAAATTGCCTGCTATTTGAATGGACTCACGTTGGTTTTTGTTGGAGCCGTGAAAAAAGCGCCAGGATTTCGCATTTCCTTGATCTTGGCTATCAGCCACCAGCAAGGCATGGGTTGGAATAGTAGTTTGGCCGAGCCAGCTGTGTTTGACGATTTTGTCGGGATACAGCGTAATCGATTGAGTCGAGATGATGCCAAGCAGCGCCCAAGCAGCATACGCGCCGAATAAAATAAAAATAACTTCGACGATGAAAAAGTTACTTAGAAATCCCGCCCAAGCCATTAGGAAGGCCAGCGCTAATCCCAGTAGCGCAAGTAGTTGTCTCCAAGCGCTGTAAGTAAGAACCAGTTTTTTATTAAGCGACGACGATGGCATGGGCTCGGCTAAATAGGGCGATGGAATTAGATGCTGGATAATCGTCGGCGAAGCATAGCCGCTACTCGGTGTTTTTGCTGAAAATAGCCGCAAGGGGCCGGTTGCTGGAAGCTGATTGCTGGCATTGGCTTCGCATCTGTCTTCGGGCTTGTCTCAGATTGGTGTTTTCCTGTTTTGGTGCGGTGGCAGTCCGTTTTGGTGCGCGATGCTGATTTAGCTTGCTGAGGTTGGCAGCGCAAAGCTTGGTTGGGCTGCATTCAAAGCGCTGGCACAATCCGTGCTGCAATTTTCCCGGTGCAATGGCGCACCCTCGGTTCCCTTCAACAACGGCGTTGAAACGTTGCTGGTTTTATAACCCGCAATACTGTTTGCTCGGCCGTTGTCCTGCTTTTATCCCTTCAGGACTTTCGCTGACCACAAACACGCCGTTTCCAAGGGAGCTTTAGCTTGCGCATACAGGCTTAATCAAACGAATGTCGGTGCTTGATAACCACCGACATTCAAGTCGTTCCCACAATTTAAAGGTGAGTTATGTCCTATCTGATCCCTTCGGAATTCGTCACAAAAATGGTCGATGCCGGTGAATCCAAAATTTTCATGTCTACCCGCGACACGTTAATCCGCGCTTACATGGCCGGGGCGATCCTGGCTTTGGCGGCGGTATTTGCGGTGTCGATTACCGTGCAAACCAACTCGCCGATCTTTGGGGCGATTTTGTTCCCGGTCGGTTTTTGCATGTTGTATTTATTGGGGTTTGATTTGCTGACCGGCGTGTTCGTATTAACGCCGCTGGCCTGGTTGGACAAGCGCGCCGGGGTGACGTTGAGCGGCGTGCTCAGAAACTGGGGCTTGGTGTTTTTAGGCAATTTTCTCGGCGCGTTGACAGTGGCGGTGATGATGTCGGTGGTCTTTACTTATGGCTTCTCCGTGGAACCGGACGCCGTCGGTAAAAAACTGGCCGGCATCGGCGAAGCGCGAACCCTGGGCTATGCCAAATACGGCATTGCCGGCTGGCTGACCATTTTTATCCGCGGCATGCTGTGTAACTGGATGGTATCCACCGGCGTGGTCGGGGCGATGATTTCCACCTCGGTCAGCGGTAAGGTGATCGCAATGTGGATGCCGATCATGCTGTTCTTCGGCATGACCTTCGAGCATTCGGTGGTGAACATGTTTTTGTTTCCCTCAGGTTTGATCATGGGCGGCAATTTTTCGATCATGGATTATTTTGTCTGGAACGAGATCCCCACCGTGTTGGGTAATCTGGTCGGCGGTTTGGCGTTTACCGGTTTGACGCTGTATTCCACGCATGTCAAAACTGCGCCGAAGCGCTCTTTCAACTAAGCGCCAAGCGATCCGGCCCCGATGCCGCTGAGCACGGGGTTTTTTCTCGCTGTTAACCTAGCTAAGGAGTTAAACATGACACGCAACGAAGTGACCGAATTGGTCGTTACGCAAAAACTGGCCAAGCAATTGAGCTGGGCACAACTGGCTGAAGCGATTGGGTTAAGTAAGGAGTGGACCACCGCTGCATTGCTGGGGCAGATGACCCTGAATGCCGAACAAGCCGCGATCATTGGTGCGTTGCTGGAGCTGCCGCCCGCGGCTATCGCCCAACTGCAAGTGGTGCCGTACAAAGGTTCGTTGCCCAGCGCTGTGCCGACCGATCCATTGATTTACCGTTTCTACGAGCTGGTGAATGTCTACGGCACTACGTTTAAGGCTTTGATCCATGAAGAATTCGGCGACGGCATCATGAGCGCCATCGACTTTAGTATGGATTTGCAGCGTGAACCCGATCCGAAAGGCGACCGGGTCAAAATCGTCATGAGCGGGAAATTTCTGCCTTACAAGAGTTACTGAGGCTGTTTTGCTGTAAGTCATGTCCGGGAAACTAAGCATCACCGTCGGCCAATTTTCCGACAAGGGCCGCAAACCGCTAAATCAGGATTTTCATGGCATGTATATCGCCAAGGAACCGCAGTTAAGCGCCAAAGGCATTGCTATAGCCTTAGCTGACGGCATCAGCAGCAGCGAGGTTAGCCACATCGCCAGTCAGGCGGCGGTGACCGGGTTTTTGGCGGATTATTTTTGCACCTCGGAAGCTTGGTCGGTGAAGAAGTCGGTGCAACGGGTGCTGACGGCCACCAATTCCTGGCTGTATGCGCAAACCCGGCAAAGCCGCGATTGCTATGACATGGATCGCGGCTATGTCTGCACCTTGAGCGCGCTGGTGATCAAATCCACCACCGCGCATCTGTTTTCTGTGGGCGACACGCGGATTTATCGGGTAAGCGGCGACGAACTGGAACAGCTGACCCACGACCACCGTTTGTGGCTGTCTCAGGAAAAAAGTTACCTGAGCCGGGCCATGGGCATGGATTCGCATCTGGAAATCGACTATCAAACGCTGACTGTCAGCTTGGGCGACATCTTTGTGCTGGCGACCGACGGCGTCTACGAATACGTCAGCCCGCGCTTCGTTACCCAAACTATCCTGCAAGCCGGCGACGATCTGGACGTTGCGGCGAAAGCCATCGTCGAGGCGGCCTACGCAAATGGCAGCAGCGATAATCTGACCGTGCAGATTGTGCGTATCGACCAACTGCCGCTACCCAGCGCCAACGAGTTGTATCAGTCTTTAACCGACTTGCCGTTTCCACCGCCGTTGGACGCCAGGATGGAATTCGACGGCTACACCATCGTCCGGCAGCTACACGCCAGCAGCCGCAGCCATATCTACTTGGCGGTGGACAACGACACCCAGGCGCAGGTGGTGCTTAAAACCCCGTCCATCGATTTGCGCGGCGATCCGGCGTATCTGGAGCGCTTTCTGATGGAGGATTGGATTGCCCGGCGCATCAATAACGCCCATGTGTTGCAGCCGTGCGCCCAGACGCGCAAACGTAATTTTCTTTATGTGGCGACCGAGTTCATCGACGGCCAGACCCTGAAGCAATGGATGATCGATCATTCGCAACCGGACCTGGAAACCGTGCGCGGCATCATCGAACAAATCGCCAAGGGCTTGCGCGGCTTTCATAGGCTGGAAATGCTGCATCAGGATTTGCGGCCGGACAACATAATGATCGACAGCACCGGCACCGTGAAAATCATCGACTTTGGTTCAACTAGGGTAGCCGGCGTCATGGAGATGGGCGCACCCATCGGCGGCAATGCTATTCTCGGTACCGCGCAATATACCGCACCCGAGTATTTCCTCGGCGAGCCGGGCACGGTGCGCTCGGAGCAGTTTTCCCTGGCGGTGATTACCTATCAAATGCTGACCGGCAAATTGCCTTATGGCGTGGAAGTGGCCAAATGCAAATCCAGGGCCGCCCAAAACAAACTCAATTACGACGCTACTTTGTATCGCAACCGGGATATTCCGAGCTGGGTGGATGATGCGATTCGCAAGGCCGCGCATTCCGATCCGTATAAGCGCTACGAAGATTTATCCGAATTCATTTTTGACTTACGCCATCCCAATCCGGCGTTTTTGACCAAAACCGGTCCGGCATTGCTGGAACGCAATCCGGCGGCGTTCTGGAAGGGCGTGTCCTGCATATTGGCGGGGGTTATCGTGGCCTTGTTAATCGGGCAATCCGCAAATACCGATCAAGCCGAGTCTGTTAGCTGCGCCCGGAACAGCCGGGTGGAAGAGGGTGGCCGGTCCCCCGCGCCTGCGGCAAACAGGGCCGGGTCACCCCACACTCGCTAGCCTGCCCATCGGTATCGCCGGCCCGAATTTGCTTGTCTCTGCTATCCTTTCGGCTGTGCCGGAAAACCTGGAAGAATTGATCTGAGTTAATCGATAGGCTGAAAATTAACAAACATCGCCCGCTCCTTGGTATCCTTCGGCAAAATTAGCCCCAGTGTTAATGCATAACTTCCGAAATAACTAGAATTCCAAACTGGAGTTAGCCATGTTGGTCCGCCCGCTGTTTGTCACTTGTTGCGCTTGCCTGATCAGTGCGTCCACGCATGCGCAACCGGTTTCCACGGAAGAGGAAGAAAGAGCTTTGTCGCAAATCTACGGCACCGAGGATATGGTCAGTATCGCCAGCGGTTACAAACAACCGATTTCCAAAGCCCCGTCGATTGCCACCGTTATCACGGCCGACGACATCAAACAAATAGGCGCCACCGACATAGACGAAGCGTTGGAAAGCGTGCCCGGCCTGCACGTCGAACGCAACACGATAGGCTATAACCCGATTTACACGTTTCGCGGCATTTATTCGCAGTTCAATCAGCAAGTGCTGATGATGATTAACGGCATCCCGATCACCAATTCCTATACCGGCAGCCGCAGCGAGGTGTGGGGCGGCATGCCGATCCGCGACATCGCCCGTATCGAAATTGTGCGCGGGCCGGGATCGGCGGTATACGGTGCCGATGCCTTCGCCGGGGTAATCAACGTCATCACCAAAACCAAACAGGACATTGAAGGTACTGAGGTCGGCGGCCGGGTCGGAAGCTTCGATACCTATGACGGCTGGGCCTTGCATGGCGGCGAATGGGCCGGTTTTGACGTTGCCTTGGCTTTCGAATACCACAAGACTGCCGGGCAGGACGCCAACGTCGATGCCGACCTACAAAGCCAGTTTGATAGCTTGTTGGGGACCCGCGCTTCGCTGGCGCCGGGGCCGTTGAACATGTCGCGCGACAATCTCGACGCCCGATTGGATTTGTCGCGCGGCCATTGGCGGTTTCGCGGCGGGCTGCAACACCGCAGCGATTTCGGCAACGGCTCCGGTATCGCGCAAGCCCTGGACCCGGTCAACCGTTATGCCAGCGACCGTTGGAACGCCGACGTCACTTACCATAACGCCGACATCGAAAACTGGGATTTGACGACGCAAGCCAGCTATTTCGAAACCAGTCAGGAAATCGAGCGCAATCTGACGCTATTTCCGGCCGGCACTACCTTGCCTATCGGCGCCAACGGCCAGATCGGCGCCGGCGCGCCGGTGACGTTTCCCAATGGTTACATCGGCAACCCTGAGGTGTGGGAACGCCATGTCCGCATCAGCCAGACCTTTGCTTACGGCGGTTTTCAGGGACATCAGTTACGCAGCGGCATCGGTTTTAATTACGACAGCCTGTTCAAGGCACGGGTCAGTCAGAATTTTGGTATCGATCCCGCCACCGGCGCGCCGATACCGTCGCTGCCGGGGATTCCGCTGACCGACGTTTCCGGCACCTCCGCGACCTTCATTCCGGAAGTGGATAGGAAAGTGGCATACCTGTTTTTACAAGACCAATGGAATTTTGCCAACGACTGGAGTTTGACCGCCGGTGCTCGTTACGACCGCTATTCGGACTTCGGCAATACCTTCAATCCGCGCGCGGCCTTGATCTGGGAAGCCCGCTACGATTTAACGGCAAAACTGATGTACGGTTCGGCGTTTCGGGCGCCGTCGTTTCAAGAAATGTATATCATCAACAACCCGGCGCAACTCGGCAATGCCGCCTTACGCCCGGAAACCATGGAAAACGTCGAGCTGGGCTTCGACTATCGGCCGACGGACAGCCTGCGCCTGGGTTTGAATTTCTTTAACTTCTGGTGGAAGGACATCATCCGTTTTGTACCGGATGCCAATGCCACCACTTCGACGGCGCAAAATACCGGTGTCCAGCAAGGCTACGGCACCGAACTGGAAGCGGAATGGCAGGCCGCCGACACTTTGAAAATTATCGGCAACTACGCCTATCAACGTAGCCGCGACCAGGCTCTGGATCGTGATAGCGGGTATGCGCCGCACCATCAGGTCTATCTGCGTCTGAATTGGGAGTTTTTGCCGGATTGGCAGCTCAGTCCGCAAGCGAAATGGATAGTGGGCCGCGACCGTAGTTTCGGCGATACCCGCAAGCCGGTCGCGGATTATACTTGGGTGGATGTGACGCTACGCCGGCAGAATTTGGCCAAGCATCTGGAAGTGGCGTTTTCGGTGCGCAATCTGTTTGATGTCAGTGCCCGGGAACCCAGTCTGGCCGGCAATCCGGCCGCCATTCCCAACGATTTGCCGTTGGCGCCGCGCAGTTTTTACGGCGAAATCAGTCTTCATTTTTAGCCGAGGCGCCGTTGCTTGGGTCTTGCTTACACCGTAGTTCGGGAGTCATTTTGTTCTATAGACTATTTTTTCAGCTGGGGTTGGCCTTATGTCTGCTGTGGCCTTTTTGCGGTGGCGCCTGGGCGCAAGCGCCGACCGTTGCCATCGTTTATCCCGATGTGCGCGAGCCCTACCGCTCGGTGTTCATGGAGATCGCGCGCGGTATGGAACAGGAGCTGGGTAAGCCGGTTGGGCATTACCTGCTGAGTGAGCGCGACAAGTCGGTCGAAAAATTGATTCAGGACCTGAAAAGCGACAGGATCGATGTGGTCGTGACTCTGGGCCGCGCCGGTTTGGCGGTCGCTAAATCGGTATCTTCCCAATTTCCGGTGGTGATAGGGGCGACCATGATCCGGCCGGACGAAGTGCAAGGTTTGGCCGGTATCAGTCTGACGCCGGCCCCGGAAGCGATGTTCGACCATTTGAAAAAATTGGTGCCGGAGGTGAAAAAAATTACCGTGATCTACGATCCTCGGCAAACCGCTTGGGAGATCGAGCGTGCCGGACGGGCGGCTCTGGAACGTGGCTTGACGCTGGTGGCGCAACCGACCGGCAATTTACACGATTCCTCGGATCAGTTCCGGCAGATTTTGCTGGAGATTAAAGACAACTCCATTGCCCTCTGGCTGCCGCGCGAAAACGCCGCCATGGACGAGCAATCCTTGTTACCGGAAGTACTGCGCGAAGCCTGGGAGAAAAATTTCGTGGTGTTTTCCAGCAATCTCGACCATGTGCGCAAAGGGGCATTATTTTCCTTATACCCGGACAATTTCAGCATGGGCCGCAGTTTGGCCGGTCTGGCCGTCCAGCAAGTACAGGCGGGCGGCAAGTTCGAATCGGTCGAATTGCTGCGGGATTTGCTGGTGGCCGTTAATTTACGCACCGCGGAACATCTGGGTTTGCGTTTTTCCAGTCAGACACGCCGCGAATTCGCGATGGTTTTCCCGGTCCCTTAAACGCAATGAAGCGTTTGCGATGGCCCAGGTTCAAGCGGGCGAGCTTCCTGCAACAGCTGGCCGTGACCTTTTGTTTCGGTCTGGTAGTGATCTCGATACTGTCGGCATTCGGCATTTCCACGCTGTCTTACTACATCGTCCGCGATAAATGGGTCGCCCAAGGCCTTCAATCCACGGAAGCCTTTGCGGCACAGAGCACGCTGGCTTTGCTGTATGCCAGCCGGGAGAACGCCGAGGAGCCGGCCCGACGCTTCCTGGCGTTTCCCGATGTGCACGGCGTAGCCATTTACAACAACGCCCTGGAGCCCTTATTCGAACGCGGCGAACCGGCCATGCCCGCTGCCGACGCGGCGCGCTGGCCGGAATCCCTGGCCTTGGTGCATGAGAACGAACAAGCCTGGTATTTTGCCGCGCCGGTATACGCGCGTAACACCGCGGAGCAAGAGGCGTCACCGTTCGAGGCGCAAACGCCGACGCCGGAATTGGTCGGCTACGTGCGCTTGGTGATGGGCAAGCAATCGCTGAATGTCATGAAAGAAAAAATTCGCTGGACCACTTTGATGGCCTCCAGCGGCTCGGCCACGGTGTTTCTGCTGTTTTTATTGGCGATGTCGCGGCGCTTGACTTTGCCGATTCAACAACTGGCGCTGAGGATGCGTAAGGCCTCGGCCGGCGCGAAAAACGTGCGGGCCCGGTTGAGCGGGTCGCGCGACATCATCGAAATGGGTGAAGCCTTCAACACCATGATGGCGGTGTTGGAAACCCGGGAAAAGCAGTTGGAGCGGGCTCGTGACACGGCTTTGGAATCGGCGCGCCTGAAGGGCGAGTTTGCCGCCAATGTCAGCCACGAACTGCGCACGCCGCTGAATGCGGTACTGGGTATGCTGGAGTTGCTGCAGGACATGGGGTTGACGCCGAAGCAACTGGAATACTCGATGGTAGCCCGCAACGCCGGCGAAGCACTGTTGAAGTTAATCGAAGATATTCTGGATTTCTCGCGCATTGAATCCGGCATGATGAAGCGGCAGCCGGTTGACTTCGTGCTTTACGAAACCTTGGACGAAGTCGTGGAATTGATGTCTGCGCAGGCGCACCGAAAAAATCTGCAGCTCACCTACTCGCTAGCCGACGATATACCGCTGGTGTTGAACGGCGAAGCGTCCAGGGTGCGGCAGGTGCTGATTAATCTGGTAGGCAATGCGCTGAAGTTTACCGAACAAGGCGGCATCACCATTGATGTGCACACCGAAGCGGCGGAGAGCGATACCATCCCGTTGCGGTTTTGCGTGACCGATACCGGGATGGGTATACCCGAGGCGGCACAAACCAGTATTTTTGATGCCTTTGTCCAGGCCGACGGCTCCAGGACCCGTCATTACGAAGGCGCCGGCCTGGGATTGGCGATTTGCCGGCAGTTGGTGCAACTGATGGGGGGGCAAATCGGCGTCCAAAGCCGGGAAGGGCAAGGTAGTTCGTTCTGGTTTACCGTACCCTTCAATCCGCCGCGCGGTACCGAGGGCATCTCTGAGGCTCGGCAAGCCTATTTCGCCAATCTGCGGATATTGGTCGTGACCGAGAACGACAAAATGCGCCAGTTTTTGGCGCAAAGTCTGGCGCGTTGGAAAATTCACTACCGGCATAGCGGCTACGGCATCAAAGCCGTGGATATGTTGCGTTCCGCCAATGATCAAGACCAGGCGTATCATTTTGTCATCATCGATCTGAGAGATGCCGGCGATGCCACTTGGGTGGATATGATCGTTGACGATCCGGCGCTGGCCGATGTCAAAATCGTGTTGCTGTCCGACCCCGTTAATGCCGTCAATCTGCCGCGCTTGCCAAACGTGGCCGCGCAGTTGGCGAAACCGGTACAGGTTTCCAAACTGTACGATTTCATATTAACCGCCGGTCAGGATTATCAGGAACCCGCGTCCGACTTGGCGCCCGAGGTCGAGCAAAGCGTCGTGCTCGGGCGGCGGATATTGATCGTCGAAGACAACCGTGCCAGTCAAATGGTGGCCGCGGGCATGCTGGAGCGGCTGGGTTGCCGCTACGAAATCGCCGGCTCCGGCGTCGAGGCCTTGTCCTGGCTGGAGCATCAGGCTTTCGATTTGATCCTAATGGACTGCCACATGCCGACTATGGACGGCTTTGAGGCGACTCGACGCATCAGGCTGCTGCCCGAACCCGTGGGCCGGCTGCCCATCGTGGCGATGACCGCCAACGCTCAGCAAGGCGATAGCGATTTATGTCTGGCGGCCGGGATGGACGATTATCTGGCCAAACCGATCAAGCTGAAGCCGTTGCGGGAAAAACTGCTGAGTTGGTTCGAGGGCAGGCCGTACCTGACCGCCGAGCCGCTCTCGCCGGAGCCGTCGCTGGAGGCGCTGGATCACGTGGTTTTACGGCAATTGCGCGAGGAAATCGGCCAGGGTTTTGTGAAGATGGTGGGCTATTATCTGGAAGACGCGCCGGCGCAAATCGAGCAAATCGCCCAGGCGCTGGCGACGGACAATCACGCGCAATTGCGTGAATCGGCCCATGGCCTGAAAGGTGCCAGCCGCAACCTGGGCGCAGAAAAGCTGGCGCTGATCGCCCGGCAACTGGAAGAGCAGGCGGCTGAAGCGCAGATTGAAAACGGCGAGGCCTTACTGCAGCAATTGCGCGACGAATACCGGTTCATCGAACAACTGTTGAGTTTGGAAATAGGCGCGGAAACGGCTGCTGACCCGGTCCCGCAGGCCGGCCCCAGAATTCTGGTGGCGGACGACGATAGAGCCATGCGGTTTGCCTTGCAAGATGTTTTGGAGAAAGATGGCTACCGGGTGGATTTGGCCGGCACCGGCCGGCAGGCGCTGGCGTTGTGCCAGCGGCAAATGGCGGATTTGATCTTGATGGACGCGATGATGCCGGAAATGGACGGTTTCGAGGCCTGCCGCAAAATTCGCGCGCTGCCCCATGGGGCGGAGGTGCCGATACTGATGATTACCGCTTTGGAAAACGACCATTCTGTGGAATTGGCTTTTTCGATAGGGGCTAACGATTACATTCCCAAGCCGATTCATTTCGCGGTGCTGCGTAAACGTATCGCGCATTTGTTGGAAGCCAGCCTGACGCAGCGGACCTTGAATCGCCTGGCTTACCACGATCCCTTGACCAATCTGGCCAATCGCACGCAATTCATCGACCGGCTGAACTCGGTGATCGCCGTCAGCGCGGATCAAAATCAGCTGCATGCCGTGCTGTTTCTGGATTTGGATAGATTCAAACTGACTAACGACACTTTGGGGCACGATGTCGGCGACCAGTTGTTGAAAGCCGCGGCAGAGCGGATTCAAGGCTGTGTGCGGCGGGAAGATATGGTGTCCCGGTTCGGCGGCGACGAATTTACGCTGCTGTTGGAAAATATCAGCACTCCGCAAGTCGCTGCTGCCGTCGCCGACAAGATCCGTATCGCCATCGCCCAGCCATTCGCGCTAATGGAGCAAGAGTTTTACGTCAGCTCCAGTATCGGCATTTCGCTGTATCCCGCCGACGGCGCCGACAGCGGTTTGCTGATCAAACACGCCGATACCGCGATGTATCGCGCCAAGGAGCAGGGCAATACCTATTGTTTTTATGAAGATAATATGGAATTTGTCGTGTCGACCAAGCTGCGTCTGGAAAGCGACTTACGCCGGGCGCTGCAACGCGACGAATTTTTTCTTCACTACCAGCCGCAAATCGATCTGGATTCCGGGCGGATCGTCGGCGCCGAGGCGCTGATCCGCTGGCGACATCCTGAATTGGGCTTGATTCCGCCCGATCAATTCATTCCGGTCGCCGAAGAAATCGGCCTGATCGAGGCGATAGGTGCGTGGGTGTTGGGCGAGGCGTGCCGGCAGAGCCAAATTTGGCGGCAAAGCGGCTATCCGGCGTTCACGATGGCGGTCAATGTCTCGGCGCGGCAATTGGATCAGGAAGACTTTGTCGCGCAAGTTATCGACATCGTCAATGAAACCGGCTTGCCCGCCGAATACCTGGAATTGGAGTTGACGGAAAGTTTGTTCATCCGCAATCCGGGACGGAAGCGGGCTATCCTGGCCAAGCTCAGGGAAGCCGGCTTGCAAATTTCGATAGACGATTTCGGCACCGGTTATTCCAGTTTGAACCAACTCAAGCAGTTTGCCTTCGACAAGCTGAAAATCGACCGCTCATTTGTGGCGAACATACCCGACGACGCAGACGCCGCCGCGATTGTGATGGTGATTATTTCCATCGCCAAGATCCTCAAATTCAAGGTGATAGCGGAAGGCGTGGAGACCGAGCAGCAGGCGCAATACTTGTTAAGAAACGACTGCGACGAGGCGCAGGGTTATCTGTTTGGCAAGCCGATGGCCGCCGACGAGTTTACGGCCTTGTTGGCGCGAGCAAAAGTGGCCGTGGGTTAGTCATCAACCGTTTGCGGGGGCTTCGCCGGCCAGCCAGATTTTCGCTCATCCATCATTCCCGGTTCACCGGTAAGGCCGCGATACGCCGTTCTATGTCTTGCATCAGTTGTTTGTACGCTTCGCCGTCGGTACCGCCAAAACGGCGGATAAACTCGGCTTCGCTTAGCGATTCCGGTAAATCGGCGGTAGCCGGCATCATTTGATTTTCATCGGCGTTGGCTAATATTGATTGGATTTTCCGTGCCAGCGCCGGACTGGCGACAGCTTGTTCGCCCATGCGCGTGCCGGCCCGGTCGGCGGCGAGGTCGTTAAACGAAAAACCGCTGCCGCCGCGCGAATCTTCTATTTCCTTAAACAAACCCACCGCGTCGGCCAACGGGGTGCCGGAATAGGCCGCCAGCATCGCCGAAACCAGGTAATGTTTCGCTAGGTCGTCGCGGCCGTTCAGCGTTATTTGGCGCCAAATCGGGCGGGGCCACAGTCTGGATTCCGGGAGAATTTTCGTCAGGCGCTGTTGATTGGCATAAAGTGTCAATATCAGAATCAATGCCCGGTTTTCCTGAATCGGGTCGTTGCTGGCGCTTCGTTGTGCGGCCAGCTGAAACAGTGGCTTGCTGAAATCAGTGAGACTGAGGCTTTTGTTATCTGTCCGGCTTAGTTCCGCTAAATGTCGCTGATAAGCCTGCAGACGCTGCTGATCATCAGGCGTTAGCAAGGCGCCGCGCAATTTGCCGGGCAAGTCAGCTTGCCAACGATAGGTTAGCGTCAGGCGCTGGGGTTGAAACAGCACATGCTTGACAATATCGGCGAAGGCTTGCCGATCCGCTGCCGGTTGCAAGGTGTTGAGCGCCCATTTCACCAAGGGTTTGGCTAGCATGCCGGGCAGCCGGAGTTGCCCCAAAGACAGGTGGTCCACTTCCGGTAAGTCACTGGTTTGCTTAAGCGCCAGCGTCAAATTCAGATATTGGCCTACAGGATTTCGAGGTAAGGGCAAGCTGGCGTCGATGTGGGCGCGGCCTTGATAGAGCCGTAAACCCGCTACGCCGTTAGCGTATTGATTGGCTAGATAATTGATCGCCAGGTCCAATTCCTGTTCATCCAGTGCCACTCGGGCGATCGCGCCGGATTTTAGACGGCGCGGATCGTTTTGCCGAAAAATCAATTTGCCGCGGGCAATTTGTGCCGGTGTCAGGTCGGCTCGGGTTTGTAATTTTGGCTTGTCATCAATTGCCAGCCATAGCGCCATTCCCGACAATACAGGCAATAGCAACACCGCCAGCAATACGCTTTTTGTAATCCATTTCATCGGGCGTTCTGTTCAATCCTTGCTGTGGACCATGGTCGTGTTAAATGCTTAAAAACCTTAGGGCAGGCGTTGGGCTAATGTGGTTTGTTGCGCTGTTCTTCATACGCGGAAGGACTGACGCCGGCGCTTGCCAGATATTCGCGCAGATGTTTGACTTCCTGTTTAGTGCATATGCCGCTGTGGTGTGGATGATGCAACACGCCTTCGACATTATTCAGTATCACGCGAAAGCGCGCGCCATGGCTGGGTTGCAGGTTGGCGCCCAGGTGATGCAACAGCGATTCTATTTCCCGCCAATGGATGTTACCGCTAAGCGGATCCTGGAATATGGCGCGCAGTAGATTTAAATGGTGGCTCATGACTACATCCTCCTGCATCAATATCGGTAGCTTAAGTTTGAACCGAGTTGAGGTTCAATTTGGCTGGTGAAGGGTGGTGTGCAACTAAATTTGTTTCAAAATAAGAAACAAATAATGCAATAAATGCCTTATTGTAAATAAACAGCAAAGGTTTATAGTTAAACCGTCTTCAATGAATCGACTGAAACCCAGTCAAGGTGGAAAAAATGAACCAGTCAAGCAATCTGTATAAAGACATTGTCACCGGATTGTTTTTTGCAACCGGTATGTTCAGCTTCCTGTCCGGTCAGTTTGTTCTTTCCACTCTGTTTTTTGGCGCTGCTTCGCTGTTTAGCAATATCCAAGTGGCTAAACCGGTTCGATTTTAAGTTTTTTCGTAGTACCTCCTCGTTGTAAAGCTACACATTCCACAGCCTCCACCCTGCTCAAGGTGGAGGCTTTTTTTGTTGTTAACGGAGCGTTATTCCTCAGTCGGAATCGGATTTTTTTGAGGTGTCCGAGACCACTGTATATTCGGCTTCCAGGCTTTGCTCGTCGCCCCGCGCATTTTTAAGTTTTCGCAGCAACCACCAGCCTCTGATGCCGATTATCGCTACCGGAATCAGCAGTAAGGCAAAAAACGCCGAAAACACCACTGTGCCCAATATCGCGCCAGCGATCATTGCCGGAATGCTCAGCAGATTGTATAGCTTGCTCTGCGGCGGTGACTCGAGGCGGGGATGTGCGCCGGAGCCGTCGATGCGGATGGTTTTTCTGTAAATTTTTAACATGTCGGGCACCTATTGAAATGGGCCGAGGCCGGCCTCGTACCCGAAAAGGACTAACGGGTCGTCAGTTTTCCAGGGCGGGTATTTTCGCATAACCGCTGCAAACAGATTGGACCTTAAAAAAGTGTCCAGCCATTGTTGCAGGGCTGGATACGGCGAACTTTCAAACCACGCATTATCCACTGCAGCAAACTGGCGGATAAATGGTAGCGTGGCGGCATCTGCCAGGCTGAAAGACTCGCCGCATAAGAATTTGTGCCGCTGCAAGCGCCTTTCCAGCTCGGCTAAAAACACCTCGCCTTGTTGACGATAATCGGCTGGTGTTTGTTCCGGATAGCGGTCTGCGTATTTGTAACGGTCTAAATAGTATTTGAAATCGCCGTCGTTCCAGTCGATTAATCGCTGCGTATCTTCCGGCGCTTGGTTTAGCCAGTCATGCGGATCGTGTTGCGCCAAGGCCCACAGCATAATATCCAGACTTTGTTCGATGACTCGGCCGTCGGGCAACAACAGCACCGGCACCGTGCCTTTCGGCGAAATGGCCAGCATGGCTTCGGGTTTATTGCTGAGTTCGATCTCTCTGAGCGCGACGCTTACTCCCGATACGGCAATGGCCAAACGTGCCCGCATCGCATAGGGACAGCGGCGGAAACTATACAAGATCGGGTAAATTTGTTCTGTGGTGGCGGGCGGTGTGTTCATGTGGGGATTGTCAGTGACACATTACTGTAAATGATCGTCGATTAAAGTCTGGTAAAATAACCGATTTTCGCGCCAACTCATTTATTTCGTCACAAGCTTCAAGCGGCGGCGACGCTCTTTTTACTCTTAATCTTCGGACACTCTCTTGATTTCTACCGCCAATATCACCATGCAATTCGGGGCTAAGCCCCTGTTTGAAAACGTTTCCGTCAAATTCGGCAACGGCAACCGTTACGGCTTGATCGGCGCCAACGGCTGCGGCAAGTCTACCTTCATGAAAATCCTTAGCGGCGACTTGGAACCCACCTCGGGCAACGTCAGCATAGACGCCAACGAGCGCGTGGGTATCTTGCGCCAAAACCAATTTGCCTACGAAGAGCAAAGAGTGCTGGACGTGGTGATGATGGGCCACGCCGAAATGTGGGCTGCGATGTCCGAGCGCGACGCCATCTACGCCAATATGGAGGCCAGCGAAGACGATTACATGCGCGCCGCCGATCTGGAAACGGTATTCGCCGAATTCGGCGGCTACACTGCCGAAGCCCGGGCCGGTGAATTATTGCTGGGTTTGGATATTCCGCTGGAACAACATAACGGGCCAATGAGCGCGGTGGCGCCGGGCTGGAAATTGCGGGTGTTGTTGGCGCAAGCCTTGTTCTCCAATCCCGACATCATGCTGCTGGATGAGCCGACCAACAACCTGGACATCAACACCATCCGTTGGCTGGAAAACGTCCTTAACGAGCGCAATTCGACGATGGTGATCATCTCGCATGACCGGCATTTCCTGAACAGCGTCTGCACCCACATGGCCGATCTGGATTACGGCGAATTGCGGGTGTATCCGGGCAATTACGACGATTACATGACCGCTGTGACCCAGGTACGCGAGCAATTGTTGGCCGGCAATGCTAAGAAAAAAGCCCAGATCGCGGAACTGCAAACCTTCGTGGCGCGCTTTTCCGCGAACGCTTCCAAGGCTAAGCAGGCTACATCGAGGGCGCGGCAGTTGGAGAAAATCAAGCTCGACGAAGTCAAGCCGTCCAGTCGAGTCAATCCGTTTATTCGTTTCGACCAAGCTAAAAAACTGTACCGTTTGGCGGTGGAAGCTAAAGATTTGGCCAAAGGCTACGGCGCGGAGCCCTTGTTCAAAAACTTGAACATGATGATCGCGGTCGGCGAGCGGGTGGCGGTGATCGGCCCTAACGGTATCGGTAAATCGACTTTATTAAAAACCCTGGTCGGCGATTTGACGCCGGACAGCGGCGAAGTGAAATGGGCGGAGAATGCCGACGTCGGCTATTTTGCCCAGGATCACGCCGAGGATTTTGCCGAAGACATGCCGCTGATCGAATGGATGGGCCAATGGCGCAAGGAATCCGATGACGACCAAACCATTCGTGGCACGTTGGGGCGGTTGCTGTTTTCCAATGATGAAATCAACAAATCCGTGAAAGTGATTTCCGGTGGTGAGCAGGGCCGGATGCTGTTCGGCAAATTGATTCTGCAAAAAAACAATGTGATGGTGTTGGATGAACCCACCAACCACTTGGATATGGAATCTATCGAATCGTTGAATGCGGCATTGGAAAATTATCCTGGCACCTTGATTTTCGTCAGCCACGACCGCGAGTTTGTCTCGTCACTGGCGACCCGTATCATCGAACTGACCCCGAACGGCATCGTCGATTTCAGCGGTAATTACGAAGACTATTTAAACAGTCAAGACATCAACTAAGGCTAAGCCGCCAGGGTATTCCGGCGCGGATAAACCGTTCAGTAATCTCTGCCGCCGCGCACGAACAGCGTCGCACCAATGTCGGTATAGACCTCGCGGTGCGCGCTGCCGGCCGGCGCCAATTGGTAGTCGCCGGCGCGCAGCAAGAGGTCGTCGATAAACAAATCGCCGTCCAGCATCATGCATTCCTCTTCCAGACGATGGTCGTGTGCCGGGCATTTGGCGCCGGCCTCCAAGCGGTAAAAGCTGGATTCGCGTTCCCCGTCCTGCCACAGCGGTTTTTTCCAGACGCCGGGGGCTATTTCCTGCCAGTCGTCTATTTGCTTGGTAAACACGCTAAACGACTCAGCCTTGCCAAACGGCAGCAGACCGCCCAACACTTCCCGCAATACCTCGCGGTTATCGCCCAGCGATGTACCGCGCAAATAGGCCAGGGCGCCATTCGTCGAACTTATCCCGCCGTGCCGGCTGCCGGCCGGCGCTGCATGGTAATCCAAGGGGCCTAGCCGCAAGTCGCCCATTTGCAAATCGCCGTGCAAGACGATGCCTTCTTCCAGACAGTTGTGCCGATGCGCTATCAGGCTGGCGCCGGGGGCGAATTCGATCAACACCGAATGGCCTTGCAGGCCGCCGTCCCAGAGTGGTTTGACACGGATGCCGGTTTTCAGGGCTTGCCAGACGCCGTGTCCTGCGCGCACGGTGAGTAAGCCGGCCTGTTTGGCAAGGCTGGCCGTGACTTGCTTCATTAGGCCTTGGCGTAACGAATTGCGGCGTGCGCCGGCAACCGGAATCGGCGCCAAACCGTCTGCCAGCAGCATTTCGAGTTGCTGCAAGTCGGTGGCGTCTGCACTATCCAAAGGCGGGAATTTGTCTGTCATATTGCTTAGTTAACCTCGCCGGTATCGGCTGTCAAAAATTGCTGCATCGTCTGTAGGGCCCGACGGATATGCGACTTGACGGTACCCAAGGGCAAACCGCTGCAAACGGCGATTTCGTCGTGGCTCAAACCCCGGAAAAACGCCAACGACAGCAATTGCCGGGGCAATGGGTCCAAAGCCGCCAGGGCCGTTTGCAAGCGATGGCCTTGCTGCACTGCTGATAGTAAATCCGGCGGCATTTGGTCGGCTGGGGCTTCAATCAACACCAGAGCCTCCGGTTCCAGCTCGCTTAGATTGCCGTCCAACTGCCGCAAGGCGTCCAATGCGCGGCTGCGAGCCATCGTCATCACCCAGGCTTTTACCGAACCGCGTTCGGCATCGAAGCGCGGCGCCTGCCGCCAGATCTGCCAGAACGTATCTTGTACCACTTCCTCAGCACACTGCGCCCGCCTGGTGATCCGCAACGCCAAACCGTAGACCTGATCGACCAAGGTGTCGTACAACTTGCCCAACGCGGCTTGATCCTGGTCCACGACGCGGCCAAGCCATTCCCGTAATAAGGCTTCGTCGGCAGGTGTTGTTGGTTGTCGGTTCTCGTCATCGTTCAAATCGCTATCCGCCATCGCTCTCGTGTCCCTTTAAAAAGCTATACGCTGCATCGGTTGGTTTGGATGCACGGCGGTGTGGGGGATAACGCTTAAAGTGTGAATCAAGCGACATAAGGCATAGGGACTTTTCTTGGTTTGCCGAGATTTGGTGGCCGCATCTAAGGGGCGCAGAGAGTGGGGGTGGCTCACTATAAAACAGCGGTTTGCCTATGGCAAACAGTCAAGCGGCCGATTTTGCAAGAGGTTAAGACTCGTGTGGTTCGCTATCGAAAGATGCTGATGTGCCAAGTACGAACCAAGCCCGTTGTACAAACACTGCCACCAATATTTTTTACCTGTTTTGCATCCACTGCCGAGTTTGCCGCGTATCAGTCATCGCAAGCCGGCGCGAATGCCGAGTATCGCCATCCGCATCTGGAATCCGTCGCCGGCTTGCCATTTCTAACCACAGACTGAGAGGAAACCACGATGAAAAAGCTATTTCCGGTTGCGTTGTTGGGCGCCTGCCTGGCAGCAGCCACGGCGGTTGAGGCCGCTGACTTTGATTTTAACGGCAACTTTGCCAACGATAACGATAAGTTGAGCTTTGCCTTTTCACTCGGTTCACCGGGCACGGTAACCTTGTTTACCTCGTCCTGGCTGGGCGGCGGTTTCGATCCGATTTTGACGCTGTGGGACGGCTTAGGCAACCAACTGGCCGAGCAGGATGACGGCGGCTTGGGTGGTAACCAATTGTCGAACGGGGTTAATTTCAATTACGGCGAATTCGACAGTTATTTAGCCATCAATCTGGTCGCCGGGAATTACCTGGCGACCTTGACGCAATACGACAACTTTTCGGTCAGCACCGCGTTGGTCGATGGGTTTTTACGGGACGCCGATCCGCAATTTACCGCGGCCTTCGGTTGTTCCAATGGCCGGTTTTGCGAAGGTTCGTTAACCGATAGCCATGGTGATCCGGTGGAACCAAATCGCACGGCAGCTTGGGAATTACACATTATGAATGTCGCCAATGCTCAGATCGCCAGTGTGCCGGAACCGCCCACCCTGATGCTGCTGAGCTTGTCAGGCTTGTTTTTGCTTGGAGGCCGGCTGGGCAAGGCTAGATCCACGGCGCGAGCCGACGCGGCAAGCCCAGTCCGCTTGGCATAAATTCTATTTACCCGCATCCGTTTGCCGATTTCCCGCGTATTCCCTAACGCAGCTGCTTGAAGCTGCGGCTTTAATTAATGAGGAATTAGACTATGAAAGACTTACACCACTACAGCCGTTGGCCGCTGACCATGTTCGCCAGCGCTTTATTGTTGATGGGCGGCCTACCGCCCGTTGATGCGGCCAATCACCGCGAAGCACCGTTAACCGCATTGGATACCAAGGCCGACATCACCGATTGGTACGCTTTCGTTAGCTATAACGATCCCAGCAAGGTAACGATGATATTGAATGTCGATCCCTTGCTGGAGCCCAGCAACGGCCCGAATTATTTTCCGTTCGATCCGGAAGTTCTGTATGAAATGAAGGTGGATAACAATTTCGACGCAGATGAAGACATTACCTTGCAGTTCAGGTTTAAAACCGAAACCCGCTTGCCCAGCGTGTTTACCGGTTTTGTCGGTGCCGGCACCGGCATTGTCGCCCCGGCCAATTCGCCGGCTCCGGTCGCGCCAGGCAGCTTGATCGTGCCGCCGGCGATTACCGCATTGGATGGCCCTGGCTCGGAAGGATTGGGTTTGCGGCAGAGTTATACGGTGACGCTGATCAAGGGCAAGGGCGCCAATCGCCAAGTCATCGATCTAACCAATCAGCAAAAGCTCTATGCCGTGCCCTCCAACGTCGGACCGCGCACCATGCCCAACTACCAAAATCTGGCCAGCCAAGGGATTTACGATTTAGGCGGCGGGGTTAGCGTGTTTGCCGGTACCGTCGACGATCCGTTTTACATCGATTTGGGCGCGACTTTCGATACCTTTAATTTCCGGTCCGGCGCGTCCGGCGCCGGTGTGCCGGGCGTGTTTGCCGAGAACCAAAATGATGCGGAAAACCAAAACTTCGCGTCGGACGATGTGGCCGGTTACAACGTTAATTCCATCGCTATCGAATTGCCTATCGCCATGCTCACCCAAGACGGCAAGCAACATAGCGCCGGCGAGGCCTTGGCGGTGATCGGCACTTATGCCATCACTTCGCGGCCGCGCACCAAAGCGTATGCAGACAGACCAGGCGGCAAGCCTAAACTCGCCAATGCCTATGTGCAGATTCAGCGCATGGGTAATCCCTTGGTCAATGAGGTGTTAATCGGTACCGGCGACAAAGACCGGTTCAGTATGAGCGAACCCAAGGACGACGCTAGTTTTGCCGGTTATGTGTTGGATCCGTTATTGGCCAGAGTCGTCAACGCCGCATACGGCGGTGCGGTGCCGATTCCGGCGCCGCCCAGGGTAAATCCGGCCAATCCTAGTTTTGATCTGGGCCCCTTGGTGTTTTATGCGGCGCCCATTTGCCCCGGCTGTTCTTCAGCCCAACGTGGACCAGTGGCGGATTTGCTGCGCTTGAACACCGGCATCGGCCCCGCGCCTGTCAGCGCCCGCAAACGCATGGCATTTCTGGCGGGCGATAGCGCCGGCTTTCCGAACGGGCGGCGGGTGTCCGATGATGTGACCGATATTGCCGCGCAAGCGGTGGTTGGGGTGTTGAATCCGGCATTCAACAGCTTCCCGAATAACCGGGTCGCCGATGGCGTTAACACCAACGACAGAAGCTATCAGGAAGTATTTCCGTACGTGGCCTTTGCCAATAGTGGTCGGCAAAGCCGTCATGTCGATCCTGGCGAATCCGGTTGTTTCGATGCTGTTTCCTTAGCTGTGGGTAGTTGTCCAAATAATTAGCAGAGGTCAGGGGGCGGCTGTGCTCGCCCCCTGTCTGGTAAACATCCAAAGGAGGAGCCGATGAAACACTGGCTTACATTAGGTTTGGTAATGTCTGTTGCTGTGTTCAGTGACGCCGGGGCACAAGCTTATTTACCCAAAACCGATGACGAAATCGTCGAAGTCTTGCCGGCCAGGGGCAACAGTTGGCTGGAAATTCGTGACTTGCGCAAACAAGTCGCGGCTCAGCCCCATGACTTGGAACCGGCTTTAGCTTTAGTCCGGCGCTATATAGAACTGGGCCGCGCTGAATCGGATCCGCGCTATTTCGGTTATGCGGAAGCCGCATTGACGCCTTGGCTGGCGGTAGCGCCGCCGACAGCCGAAGTGCTGACGTTGCGAGCGACCTTGTTTCAAAATCGCCACGAATTTCCGGCGGCCCTGGACTATTTGCATCGGGCTTTGGCGCGTCAGCCGCATTTGGCACAAGCCTGGTTGACGCGGGCGGCCATTTTGGAAGTGCAAGGCCAACACGCCGAAGCGCTGAACAGTTGCATACCTTTGCTGAAATTAGCTGAGCCGCTGATTAGCCAGGTTTGCCTGAATTCCATTCTGAGTGTTTCCGGCCAGCTCGACGCTGCTTATCGCCAGTTGGCGCGCGCAGTAAGCACTGCGCACAGTCCCGCACCGGCAGATCAACAATGGGCCTTGACCACGCTGGCGGAAATGGCCGAGCGCATGGGCAATACCGATGCGGCCGACCGTTATTACCGGCAGGCGCTACAAATACCGCGCCGCAATGGTTATCTGTTGGCTACCTATGCCGATTATTTATTGGACCGGAATCGTTTCCAAGACGTGGTGGAATTATTAGCCAACGATACGCGCGCCGATGGCTTATTACTGCGCCTGACTTTAGCCGAAATAGCACTGCGGCTGCCGACTGCCGCTGTGCATATAGATGCGCTGACTGCTCGCTTTGCCGCCAGCCGCATGCGCGGCGATAGCAGTCATCAAGGCGATGAGGCGCGCTTTTTATTGCATGTGCTTAATCAGCCTGAATCGGCGCTGGCGCTGGCGCAAAAAAATTGGGACGCGCAGCGCGAGCCGCGGGATGCGCGCATTTTCTTGGAAGCAGCGCTGGCGGCCGGCAAAAATCCGCAGCCGCTGCTGGCTTTTTTAACCGAGTCCAAATTGCAAGATGCCCGATTGCAAACGCTGCTCGCGCAAATTGGCGGGGGCAGAATATGAACGGGCCAGCGAAATTCATCGCCCTCTTAGATACTTTTTGCCCTGAATCTCCAGGCTGCACTCAAGGCAGGCTTGTCGAAGGTTCGGCCCCGCCAAGCTTTGAAAGATTAAGCTCGAACGTGATGATTTGGGCCGGTTTGATCATGGTCTTGCTGCTGACAGCAAGTTTTAGCGCTTTTGCCCATAAGGCCAGCGATAGTTACATGACGGTGCAGGTTGACGGGCAGCAAATCTCCGGGCAATGGGATATTGCCTTGCGCGACCTGGATTATGCCTTGGGTTTGGATGCCAACGACGACGGTAATATTACCTGGGCCGAGTTGCGAAATAGTCGGGATGTTGTGTATGCCTATGCGCTGAGTCGTTTGCAAATGACGACGGCTAAGCAAGTCTGTTCGCTGCATGCAGGAGATTTACGAGTGGACGAACACAGCGATGGCCATTATGCCGTATTAGATTTCCAGACGATTTGTCCGTCTGCGTCCGCGCCGTTGTCCATAGACTATCGCTTGCTTTTCGATCTCGACCCACAGCATCGCGGGCTGATAAGCGTCAAGCATGCCGCTAAAACCGACACTGCGATCTTTAGTCCTGACCAGCAACGTAGCGAATTTGTGCGGGACGCAAATTATGCCGGGTGGCGGACCGTGGCGCGATTCGGCTACGCCGGGCTATGGCATATCTGGATCGGCTTTGACCATATTCTATTTTTGTTAAGTCTGTTGCTGCCGGCAGCTTTGGCGTGGGAGCAGGGAGCTTGGCAGCCAAAACCAGGCTTTAGACCGGTATTTTTCGACGTGCTGGGCGTGGTCACCGCTTTTACGTTGGCGCATTCTCTGACCCTGAGTCTGACCGTGTTGCACTACATTACCCTGCCGTCCCGCTGGGTGGAATCGATGATTGCCGCGTCGGTGGCGTTGGCGGCGCTGAATAATATTTATCCGCTGTTGGTAAAACGCCGTACCTGGTTTGCCTTTGCTTTCGGCTTGATCCACGGCATGGGCATCGCCAGCGTGTTGCTAGATATGGGTTTGCCGGATACGCAGCGGTTGTTACCGCTATTGGGTTTTAATTTGGGCGTGGAAGCAGGGCAGTTGGCGATTGTCGGCGCGGTTTTGCCGTTGATAGTGGGCTTTAGCCGCTATCGCTATTATCCGCTGCTGGTCATGAAAACCGGTTCCGCTTCCATCGTCACCGTGGCTTTGGTCTGGCTAGCGGAACGGAGTCTGGATTTTCAGATGAACATATTTTGAGCAACTTGGCGTATATCGCTGCGGCTTACTTATCGTCGCTCCAGCCAGGGCGGGAGACCAGTGGCTATAGTGGATTCGTAGGGTAGTCTTATTGAAAATCAAGGTACGGCGCGGACTTTTGCGTATATGAGTTGGCGGCCAGCACTGCTGTTTCGATGCGAGCTATCAGCGCCACAATTTGCTCGTCCAGCATAAAGCGTAGCTGCCATTCCACCGCCAAATCGTCTGCCAGATTGTCGATACCATGATGTTCGGTATAACTTTGCTTTAGACGTGCTTGGTGCTCGGCAAGCTCGACGGGTTTGCCGACTGGTTCGCCTTGCAGGAGGCTGGCGGCATATTCCAGGGCGGTTGTCAGCGCGGCATCGAAGGCCCGGCTGAGTTGTTGCAATTCGTCGGGAAAATGACTGAAGCGCTGGCCGCTGAGTAAACGGTAGCGTTTGCGGACTTGTAACAAACCGGATAAATGGCCGGCGTCCCTGACAATAGTCCGCAGCGCCGCTCGTTCATGCACTTTTTCGGCTAAGCGCGCATCCGGTTCCAATACCGCGTGCGCCAATAAGTCTTGCGCGGCGGCCAGCTGTTTTTCCGCCGATAGCCGTAAGGGTAAGGTGTAAGTAAAAAGCTGGCTGACATCGGGTAGGCGGCTGGTGAAATTGGCAAGGGTGCGTAACGCCGCAATGCTGTGATGGCGCGCCAGCACTGTCGAGCGCCGCGGCCATAGCGCGTAATCGATAACGCCCATCACGATCAGTCCGAGCAAAATGCCGATGACCCGGTCGCGCGGCAGATACAGATCGGTGACTTGACCGAAATCGTGCAGCACAAACAACGCAAACGAAAACCCCAGCTGCCGGCCCAGGTAGGCGATGCGTTCGCTGCCGGCGGTAATCCAGGCCGCCAAGGCCCAGAACGGCGCTGTGGCGAAAGCAAAGCCGACCACGGTATCGAGCTGAGATTGAAAGACCAATACGTAAAAATAAGCGCAAATGCCGCCGACAGCAGCGCCCGTCACCCGCAACAGCGAGAGCCGGTAGTCGGCGCCGAGACTGGTTTGCGCCGCGACCAGACAGGTGGGAATCGCGGTGTTGATGTCGGGCCAGTCCAGGCTTTCCACGATCAGCATGCACAGGATCGCGCCCAGTGAGAATTTGATACCAAATTGCACGCTGTCGGCATGGCTGGCCCAAAACTCGTAACCCAACCAGGCCGGCAGCCAGCCATGTTCAGGCTTATCGTCGGATTCCTGGTCGATGTCCTTACTGTCCGCAGCATCCAAAGGTTGATGTAAAGCCTGCATCAAACCGGCAATGCGTTGCAAGGCCCGCCACAAGGCGGTTAATAGCGAAGGATTCGATTCTCGGGCATAAGCTTGCAACACTTCCTCGTTTAACAAGCCCGTGACGTCTGCGGATACATCGCGTGATTCCGCCAGGCCTTGTCGCAAATGGGCGCAGGCGGTTTGTAAGGCCCGATAAACATTTAATTTTTCCGGCGTCAGCGGCTGGGCTCGATATTCCGCGGCCAACACTTGATTCAGCCAATCCGCCAACTGCCGCAGACCGTCAATTTCCAACAGCAGTGCCCGGTAAATCTGGTGGCGTTCGTGCAAACCGGGATGGATCAATTCGGCGTTGGCTAACAAACCCAGCAGTTTGCCGAGGCTGCCGGCAGCGGCATGCATAGAGGCATCAGGTCTGGGGCTATACGCGCCGGCATCGGCCAGACGGACGCTGAGGATGTATTCCACCGCTGCCAACTGCGTGGCAATCTCGGCTTTTAACAGTTTCAGCGGGTCTTGCGGTTTGATGGTCAGGTGCACGACCGTCCAGGTTCCCAGCGCCAATACGCCGATGATCGGGATGTTCCATAAGGCATGGTAAATATTTTCATCGGGCGTGCTGGGGCTGTACAGCACCGCCACCGAATACCATAACGCGATGCCCGTGGGCCAAGCGATCAGCCGGGCGTGGAACAGCGACAAGGCCAAGATGACGAACGACAGCGGCAACAATAACCAAGGGTCGTTGCCGGCCAGCATCAGGGTCAATACCGATACCAAGGTCGTGACTATCAGGTAACCGAGCTGGCGTATACCAAATGCCAGGGATTGGCCGGCGTTGGCGTAAGCGTCGTAGCTTAGGCAAATCAAGATGGAAATTGCCCCCAGCGGTGGGATATGCAAGGTTTGGCTGACGAGTGCGATTGTCAGGGTGACGACGAATAAACGCAGGGCGGCGACGCGCCGTGCCGGTGTATCTTTGAGTTCGGCGGTTAGGAATTGCCCCAGGCTGGTGCCAAACCAAAGCCGGTTGGGTTTTGACTGTGTGCTTGAACCAGTCCGGCTGTCGCCTCGGGTCATGACGGCGGCAGAGCTGTACCGGTTGCGTCGGCAGTGACTTTCCGTACCGTCACAAACGCGGTCATGCCCATACGGAGCGGATGCGCGGGGTCATGCTGTTTAATCTCGATTCTTACCGGAAAACGCGAAGCCAGAATGACCCAGTTCAGCGTGCGATCTATCTCCGGCAACACGCCATGCTGTTTGATATTGTCGGGCGAATTGGCCCAGCCGATCCCGGTCACCACGCCGCGAAAGCGCTTGCCCGGATAAGCAACCAGAAACACCTCGGCTTCCTGGCCGGGTTTGATCGACTGCAAATAAGTTTCCTTGAAGTCGGCGATCACATACCACTGGCGGTCATCGACCAAAGCGAACATTTGCGTACCGGCCTTGGCGTATTCGCCTTCGCGGGTATTCAAATTGGTGACGTAGGCATTGAAAGGCGCTCGCACGTAACAGTATTCCAGATCGAGCTCGGCGGCGGTGACCAGGGCTCTGGCGGCTTCGATACGGGCATTGACGTCGCCGACCTGGGCGACTAACGATACCGCTCGCCGGCTATCGCTCTTGGCTTCCTCGATGGCACTGCGAGCCGACAGTTCTTTAGCTTTCGCATCCGCCAGTTCGGCGCGCGAAGCCGCATAACGCGAGCGCGCCTGTTTGAGCTGGTCGGCGGTGACGTATTGCTTATCCGCCAACGGTTCCAGCCGTTCCAGATAGTTATGCAGATATTCGTCTTCCGCCTCGATTTTTTTCACTTCGGCACTGGCGGCAGCGCGCTGGTGTTCCAGGCGTTCGATAGCCATTTCCGCGGAACCGCTGGAGGCGCGCCGGGAATCCACGTCTTTTTCCGCCAGCAGCAATTCGGCCTTGGCTTTGTCCAATCTGGCCTGATAAGGCTGCGGGTTAATCACATACAGCAAGTCGCCTTGTTTGACGTACTGATTGTCTTGTACATGCAGTTCCACGATGCGGCCGCTGACTTCCGGCGCGATGCCGACGATGTTGGCCCGCACCATCGCATCGTTGGTGCGCGGATTTTGATAGTTGATATGCCAAACCAGCGAGCCGGTCGCCACCGCACCCAGCACGATGGCTATGCCAATGAGGCGACCCAGCAACATCCGATTTTTCAGGCTTAACCCTTGACTATCGTTTTGACTGTTTTCCATCAGGCACCGCCGTTTTCATGCTGCATAAAACACCAGCCAGATGCTAAAGGTGCACAAAGCCCACAGGCTGGGGGCGATCAGCAGCGGTGGCCCCAAATGCGGTGCCAGGCGATAGTGTACCAATTGCCACATCAGCAGCATGCTGGCCGCCAGCCCGCCGAGGATGCAGATGATCCAGGCTGGCCAGAACGAACCTTGCACGCTGAGCAGCGGATCGCACGCGGTCAGGAAAATCGGGAGACTCGCCGGGAAAAACGTTTTAAGGGAACCTCTAAACATTCCCTCGCCCTTAGGGAGAGGGCTAGGGGGGTAAGTAATTGATTTTAATTCCCTCATCCCAACCTTCTTACGTGAGGAGAAGGAGGTGTTTTTATTTTTAGAGGCCCACTTAAGTAATGGCCCGGAGATCATTGTGCGCTTCACTTCAAACGTATAAAGATTTCGGTACTCGTTAGAATTCATCATCGACTTGTTCGATATGATTGCCGCGAGCGGCGATGACCGCTTCATGCAGCCGCTGTAAATCCGCCTCCAGTCTTTCGATGTCCTCGGGCGCATAATCGTCGAATAGGCGGCCGATATGGGCCAAATGCTCGGGAAAAGTTTGTTCGTATACGGCGCGGCCCGCATCGGTCAGGCGGATGATCTGGCTGCGGCCGTCTTTTTTTGAGGCCAACCTTTCCACTAGGCCCTTGTCCTCCAAACGGCTGACTACGCCGGTGAGCGTGCCTTTGGTAATCAAGGTTTCTTCGCCAAGTTTCTTGGGCTGCATGCCGGCGGTTTTGCCTAGCGTGATGATGACATCGTATTGCGGCAAGGTTAATTCGAGCCGGTGAACGTGGCGGGCCGCATAAGACAAAAAGGCCTGGTGGGTGCGGAGTAACTGGCGCAAAACGGTTGGAAAGGTAGAGTCGGAGGACATAATGTGAAAATAATTGTTCTAATTAGGATTCGATGATAACCGTAAGCTCATTCATGCTCAAGACCATCCCGGCGCATGGGTTTGGGGTTACTGGCTGTGTGGTCATGAAAGACGGCCGTTTAAGGCTCATTTGACACGTCCTGGTTTTGCTTGCCTGACACATAAACCAGTGTCGCGGCGGACCGCAATAAGCCCGCACGACTGTCGATTTCGGTAAAGCGGGCCCGCGCCAGATCTTTTTGCGCCGATAACAGTTCGATTACCGTCGAAAAGCCGTGTGTATAGGATTCCTGGGTGGCGGCGTAGGACTCTTCGGCGGCTTTCAACAGCGCCAAGGCAAACTCGCGTTTTTCCAGCGCGGTTTTGGTGTCGGCGTAAGCTTTCCAGATGTCGCGCATGATTTCCAGACGCAAGGCCTCCAACTGGGCTTGGGATGCCGACCTTTTGGCCTCGGCTTCCCGCACCGCATTGCTGCGTTCAAAACCGTCGAACAATGTCCATTCCACATTCAACATGGCCGTATCGACCATGGCGTTGGCGGAATAATTCTCTCCGCCGCTCGGTTTGGTCTGCACGTCACCCCAGTATTGATTGCCGACCATGCCGCGTAGCGATATTTTCGGCCAGAATTCCGCTCTGGCTTTTTTAACCTCCGCTTCGCGGGCGCGCAATTCGGCGAGGCGCGCCAGCAAATCGGGTCGTTGTTCCAAGGCCTGATCGACGATTTTTTCCACCGATTGCGCCAGTTCGGCGGGTAAGGGCAGCTGGCTCAGGTCAACCAGATGCAGGCTATATGCCGGCGAAATACCCAAATTATTGGTCAAATCGGCGCGTGCCTGAGTCACCGAGCCACGCGCATCTTGCAAGTCATAACTGGATTTTGCCTGCTCTTGCAAGGCCAGCAACAAGTCGGGCTTGGTGGCTAGGCCTTGTTTGAGTTTAGCTTGCACCGAGTCGGCGTTGGTCTTGGCCGACTCGAACGTTTGCTGCGCCGCCGTCACCTTGGCCAAGGCGGCCTGATAGGCAAAAAAACTGCTGGCCACCCGATAGGCAATTTCCTGGTGTTTACGGTCGAAGGCAAAATTAGCCGCGGTCAGACGCTCCGTACCGGCATCGACCAGTGCCTCCCGGCGCCCGAAATCGAATAAGGTCCATGCCAAATCCAAACTGGCGAACGCCGCGTAACCGTTGCTGACCAGCGCGCTGCCGGGGATGGGAAAGCTGCTGGTAAAATGTTGGCCGAATGCCATTGCCGTTAGCGTTGGATACCAGGTACTGCGATTTCTTTCCAGGCGCGCGGCAGCGGCTTTTGCTTCCTCCCAGCTAATCCGGGTTTCCGGATGGGTGCGTAAAGCCAAATCCACCAAGGCCGGTAAATCGTAGGTTTGTTGGATATCGATTCCGGCGTCCACAGCGCTGGGACTGGATGTATCAGGTGCTGGCGGCCGGTTTTGGGCTTGATAAGCGCGCCAAGACACAGCCGACTGGGCGGGGACTGGCGGAGTGTTTTCTGCATGCGGTAGCGGCGTCGGCACGCTGCAGGCTGTCAACACTGTCAATGTTGCAGTCGCCGCGCTGCGATAGCTTGGCGCTAAGTAAGCCGATAGTGCCGAATTGGAAACGAATTTTTTCAAGCGTTTATTGGGTTGTCGAATCACTCTAATTTGGAAAAAATCCTCTGGTCATTGCTGTATTGTTTAAACCCGACTCTATCATTTATTTGGGGCCGGCGAGAAACAGTTCATTGATGCAGTTAAGTTTTATAAAGTCGTCGCACGTCAAATTTCGGTTTTTTGATCCCTCGCCCAACCCCGGCCGGCGGGGAGAGAGAGGATCTGCCGAAATTTGCTGTGCGAAGGGGCTGTCAGGTCTTGAGATCACGACAAAGCCGGTATTTTGCCGATAGGAGCTACCGTTTCAGTGGTCGGTCTGGGCGATTTGCCGTTGTCGCAGTGCCGTTTTGCCGGCTGGGCTGCCTTGGGTGGTGCGATCTTGCGGCCCTGCATCAGCTCGTCGATCTGATATTTGTCCAGCGTCTCCCAATCCAGCAAGGCTTGCGCCATATTGTGCAGAATATCCATATGCGTTTTCAGGATGGCTTCGGCGCGTCTGTAGTTATTCGCCAGGGTTTGTCTGATTTCATGATCGATCAGGCGGGCCATTTGCTCGGACATCGGTTTGGTTGAACCCATAAATCCGCTGTCGTTGTCGCCGCAATCCATGGGACCCAGGCGATCAGATAAGCCCCACTTGGTCACCATATTCCGGGCCAATTGAGTAGCACGCTGAATGTCGTTTGAGGCGCCGGTGGTGACTTTGTTTTTGCCGTAAATTAAGGCCTCGGCAATCCGACCGCCGAACAGGCTGGAAATTTGGCCCTCCAGTTTATCTTTGCAGGCACTGTATTGGTCGTGTTCCGGCAGAAACATGGTAATGCCCAGCGCGCCGCCGCGCGGCATGATACTGACTTTGTAAACCGGGTCGTGCTCAGGCATCAAACGGCCGACGATGGCGTGGCCGGCTTCATGGTAGGCCGTCATCAGCAAATCCTCGCGACTCATGATCATGGTGCGTTTCTCGGCACCCATGATGGCTTTGTCGCGGGCGCTGTCCAGGTTGTGCATCGTCACTTCCCGTTGGTTGTTACGGGCAGCGAACAAGGCGCCTTCGTTAATCAGATTGGCCAGTTCGGCGCCAGAAAAACCCGGTGTGCCGCGCGCCAGGTCGGTGATATTCACATCGTCCGCCAAGGGAACGCGGGTGGCGTGGACTTTGAGAATTTGTTCGCGGCCTTTGATGTCGGGCAAGCCGATTTGCACTTGGCGATCAAAACGGCCCGGCCTCAGCAAAGCTTTGTCCAGCACATCGACCCGGTTGGTCGCGGCGATGACGATAATCCCTTCGTTGCCGCTGAAGCCGTCCATTTCCACTAATAACTGGTTAAGAGTTTGTTCGCGTTCTTCGCCGCCGCCGATATTACCGCCGCTACTGCGCTGGCGACCGACGGCGTCGATTTCATCGATAAAGATAATGCAGGGCGCGCGCTTTTTAGCTTGCTCAAACATATCTCTTACCCGGGAGGCGCCGACACCGACGAACATTTCCACGAAGTCGGAACCCGAGATGGAAAAGAACGGTACGCCAGCCTCGCCGGCAATCGCTCGAGCCAGTAGGGTTTTACCGGTACCGGGAGGGCCCACCATCAACACGCCGCGCGGAATTTTGCCCCCCAAAGCTTCGTATTTGCCCGGATCTTTCAGGAAATCGACCATTTCAGCCACGTCCTGTTTGGCTTCCTCGGCGCCGGCCACATCATTGAATCGTATCTTAACTTGATCTTCAGTCATCAATTTGGCCCGACTTTTACCAAAGCCGTTTTGCGCGCCGGCACCCTGTTGCTGCTTACGCATGAAATAGATCAATACCCCGATCAGCAGCAAAGTGGGGGCCCAAGAGAATAACAGTTGCGTCAGGGTGGATTGCGTCTCAGGCCGCTCGACTTTGATCTTGACGTCATATTCCAAAAGATCGTCTATGATCCGCGCATCACCAGGGTTGTAAGTGGCAAAGCGGGTGCCGTTATGGCGGCGGCCGTCGATGGATCTGCCGTCGATCACTACTTCGGCAACGGATTTGCTGCGCACATCCTTAATGAAATCGGAATAGGAAATGTCGTTTTGCGAATTGTAGGAAGACAGCCTGGGATTGAATACCGCGAACATCACGATAGCAATGCCAACGGTTATGGATAGAGCGATGAAGAGCTTTTTCATGATTGCGATCTCCTGTTTAGGATGCAAGGTTCAAGTGATACGCTTCGGCAAGACTTGGGTTGGAGCACGGACGTTTGCCGCATCGAACCAGGCGAGAATAGAGAACCCTGGTTCGACATAAAAAAATCAGCAACTTTTGCGCCATTAATTCGATATAAAAAAGACCCGCATCACCGCTTCGCCAGCTGGCGAACAAGTTAACTGTCACGTTTGTCTTTTCGGAGGTAAGAAAACGCTTGGTCCATAGGTCCAAGGCCGACGCACGCGCATCAAATGCGCCGGCGTTATCCGCAATGCGGGTCGTAAATGGCAGTCTTTACATACAGCTTGAGCCCTACAATGCTCTAGCCTGTGTCCAATTTGTACACAAAACGCCCCGATTTTGTGCGCCGCTCGGCCCTTTGAGGCGTGGCTCAACCGGCGGTTTTACGCGGCTTAATGGCTGGAAATATAAAGAGTGTGCATTTCCTCGTAGCGACTTAAAGCGTCTTTCAAGGATTCGCCGGCCAATTGCAAATCGCCGCCGCGGGCTGCTTTCCATGCGGTATTCAGGCGTTTACCGGCATGCTGGCGTTTGACTTCGAGATCGTTGTTCTCGATGTCTTTTTGCTGTTGCTTGGCATGGCTGACCAGTTCGGCTACCGTTTCCTTGTCCGCCCCGTTTTCTACTGCGGAGATGGACGCTTTGACTTTGGAAATGGTGCTTTCCAGAGCGGCTCTTACTTCTTCGTGGCTAAAAGTCGCCGCGGAGACCGGAAAACTCAGCGCGCTGATAAGGGGGATTGCGATAGAGAAAGTTATGAATTTTTTGCATGACATCATGATGTTAGCCTCGGTAAACCAGAAAAAAAATCGATAGCGGCTTGCGCCTCGGCACTTCAGGATCAAAACGAACTTATGTTTCGAGAGCTTCGTTTCAATTGATAGTGTGGGTAAAGTCTATCAGACTATGGTTCTGATTAGAACTTAATTTGTTTTCATAAGAACTATATGTGTGCTTTTCGTCACACTTTTTATTGCCCCGGATCTTAAATATTGTTCGGATTGAGTGTGTCGAAGGACGCGCGGCATAAGGCTTCGAAGCGCTCAGTCCGAACGGTGTACCCGTGTGAAATAGGGCCGGGTTTATAATTGAGTATGCATAAGCGTGCCAGCCGTAAAGGGCGCGCTGGCGTTTGCTTGATTGAATTGAACACCTGCAATGTGCGGTTTTATTGGTAAGCTAAGGGCATAACTATTCTTATAACCACGCCTCGGAGAAAATAATGATCACGCTATTAAAAATTGCCGCCGCCACTTTGTTGAGTTTGAGCGGCACTGCGGCACATGCCTACGGCAGCAGCCAGAGTTCTCAGCACTGCGATAAACCGGTGTTTTCGGAGTTTCAGCCGGCAACCAATAAATATTTGCAATCGTTCAGCGAGTTTTCGTTGATGGCTTCCGCGAACACCACACCGACATCGGTGGTGGTTAACGTGAGTGCCGGCGAAACCAAATACCATTTCACCTCAAAGCAACTGCAAATCACCCAACAACCTAGCGGCCGCTTGGAGATAAAGGGCAAAGTGGATAGACCTATAGAAGGTGGATTTGCGCGCTTGAGTATTACCGCCCACAGCAAACCCGGTTGTGAAAAAACCGACGGCTATCTGATTCGCATTCATTAATCGCTAATTAATTCGGCCGTCAAACATCGTCGCTCCCGCGCAGGCGGGAGTCCCATTCTTCATGCGGCCGCCGCAATTTCCAAGGTTAGGAATAATCTACACCGGGCATTCAGAGCCTTCCCTTGCGGAATGCTGTAATCACCAAAATCAACGAACAACGCGCATCCGGCAAGACTTGGTATCTGGTCTATAGTTGCGATTGACCGGCATATCCAGTGCTGGGACGTTAGATGCGCTCAGTGTGGCGCCTCATTCCGGTATCGCCACGAGTCGGACGGCCAGTTTTATCCCGCTTGCTGCGCGGTAATTTTCGGAACGACCGGATAGCGTTGACCGCAGTTCAAGCGATTAAAAGGGTGATAACAATGACTAAAAAGCCTGGGTTTTATCTGTTTCCGATGTTGTTTTTCACATCCGCTGCCGCCGCTGATTACAAAGCCGACATCGGCTATCAAGCCTTGCTCACGCAATTAGGTGCAAACACGCCGACCGGCGCTGGTGTCAATGTGGTTCACGCCGAAGCGTCATTAGTCGAATCGCGGGATCACTCGGATTACCCCATCTATGCGCCGAATATTCGTAACACCCAATTCGCCGGTAAGACGTTCAGTTTTCCGGGAAAAAAAGCCAGTACCGCACCATCGGGACATGCTGACAGCGTCGGTGCCAGATTTTACGGTAAGGATTCCATTGCCAACGGCATCGGCAACATTGCCAGTTATGATGCCAACGCCTGGATCGATAGTCTGATTAGTCCAACGGCCTTGGCTCCCTTCAACGCCAGTCGGATTGCCAACCATAGCTGGGTCGGCAAAGGCGACACCGTTCCGGAAACGGCGATGATTTTGCGTTTGGTTGATCGACAGGTGCAGCGCAACCAATTCATCCAAGTGGTTGGTATGCACAATAGCCTCAGCGACTCGCCGCTGTTGGGCAGCACTTACAATGCAATTGCGGTAGGGCGCACGGACGGTAGGCAGGATAGAGGATCCGATGCGGTCGACTCGTTATATATATCGGGGCGGACGCGCCCCGATTTAGTGGCGCCGCAAACCACCACTAGCGGAGCCACACCCATAGTAGCCGCTGCTGCCGCGTTATTAGTTGAGACCGGCCACAAGGGTGGGGCTAATTTATCGCAGGGATCGATTAATATTGAGGGCGTGGGAACCGTTTACAACGCTGAACGCGCCGAAACCGTTAAAGCTGCGTTGCTGGCGGGTGCCGACAGAGCGACGCAGAATACTGCAACCACGGACAACATCGTCGACTATCGCCGCAGCGGGCATCAAACACTGAACGGCCTGGACGATAGATTCGGTGCCGGCCAACTGAATATTTTGCATAGTTACCAAATCATCGCCGGTGGCGAACAAGATAGCCTGGAAGATGGCGGTGCTGCAAACGGCATCGGCTTGGCTGGATTTGATGTCGATACGGCGTTCGGCGGCTTGGCTAGTAATAGTTTGGCGACATACAAATTCGCCGCCGCGACGGCTTTGAATTTGCAGGCGTCTTTGGTTTGGAACCTTGGGGTATCGAACGATCTGAATCTAACAACCACTTTATACGATCTGAATCTGGAGTTATTCGACGCCACGGCGCAAAACATCGCCGCTTTCTCGGCGAGCAGCGCCGACAACAGCGAGAACCTGTGGCTTAGATTGGTCACCGGTCATGACTACGAATTGCGGGTCAAATCCGGCGAAGCCAGTCCGTTCAGTTGGGATTATGCGTTGGCCTGGTATATGAGCCCGCTGCAATCGGCACCGGTGCCTTTGCCGGGGGCGTTTTCCCTGTTTCTTTCCGTACTCGGCGGGTTTGGCTGGCTGGTGCGCGGGAAACGGAGAAATACCGAAGTTTTCTGATTGAAGGAACCTCTGCCCAAGCAGTTTTCATCAGCGGCTGCGCACCCTCTCTTCAGCTTATTCAGTAGACCCTTAAAATACCGGGTTCCGCTATTCCCGCGTTGGCCGGAGCGACGATATTTGAGGGCCGGGTTAATAAGCGGCTTCAGTTAAACCAAAAAATCCGTCATGCCTATGCAGATACCCAAAGGGCATAAATTGTGGCAAATAACTTTGTGCGTAAGTTATTTCACGGAAAATTCACCGCGCATTAATACTGGTCATCTACGTATCTTTCTGTATTTAAACAAAAATGTTTTGTGGTCTGAATATTGTATAGGGATCGCCGTGCTTAGCCATAGGCGTGGAAACGGCTAACACGATGAAGGACTTCCGATAATTCATACTCGTTTCTATAGGCGACTTAGCAAACTAAGTACGCCGCGGCCTACCTGCTTTCAAAGACGAGGGAACGGCGAATTTTTAGAGGCTCCTAAAATCAAGATCCCTACGCGCTTTAACTTCAATCAACATAAAGGTTGTAATCGTGAATAAACTAATAAAATCAATCGGTGTCGCCGGATTGGCGGGGTGTGCGCTCTTTGCCGAGGCCCAAGCAAATACACTGCAAGTGTCAGGCACCATTTATAAAGTAAGCGGCGGTACTACTTACGACACTTGGAAAATCAATATGCTGAGTGGAGGTACATTCAAAGTTGATGTGTTGGCTTATGAGGCTACGCAAAAGCAAACATCCACCGCCGGTTACCAGGAAGTAGACCTGAACAACGACGGTGAAATTACATTTCTGGATCCGGATACTTATATCTACCGCGATGACGGCTTGCTGGATGCCGGCGATATGTTGGCGCGTTGCGACGATTCCGACGGCAATCACTGCCCCGATAGCAGCAATCAGCCGATTTTGACTAACACCGACGGTTCGGCGGACGGTTCGCTTTTCTTGCGCGATCCGGCATTTAACGTAACCTTGCAGGCCGGCAATTATTTGTATCTGGTGGCCGATTACACCTTATCGACCAGTGAAGCCGTCGCGGGTATCAATACTAACGATAACTTGACCTTACCGACCGGGCTTCCCGCCCGCGATCATGGCGACTATCGGCTCACCTTGAGCTCCGATACCCTGAATTTTTCTCTGGCTGGCAATACCATCACCGTCTCGCAAGTGCCGGTTCCCGGCGCCGTTTGGTTATTCGGCAGTGCGCTGGCCGGATTGGCGGCGGTAGGGCGGCGTAAGATAGTTGCGGTTTGACCTTGGTTAACAGCGGGAAGCTTCGGCTTCCCGCTATTTTACGGTCTGGTATCGCACCAAAACTAGCGAACTCCTTACTCGCTGATGTTCCGAAATTTCCCTGAAAGCCTTTGTTTACGGCAAGCCTAGCCATGCGTTGGTTAGGTCTGTATTTGGATTTTTATATCTCAATATAAGATATTTAATTCTAATTATATCGTTTTTGTTGGTTATCGGCTTTGCGTAGCATAAGCCCCGTGGTCAACCAACATTCAGCTTGCCGCAAGCAGATCGATAACTTTTTTCAGGAGCACCCATGAGATTCACCCATACCTTCAAGCCCTTACTCTTCGGCATCGCCCTGGCCCTCAGCGGCAATGCGCTGGCCGAACGCACCCTGCTGAACGTGTCATACGACCCGACCCGCGAGTTGTATAAAGAATATAACCAACTGTTTACCCAATACTGGAAAACCAAAACCGGCGAAGACGTCAGTGTCCAGCAATCCCACGGCGGCGGCGGCAAGCAAACCCGCGCCGTGATCGACGGCCTGGAAGCCGACGTGGTGACCTTGGCCCTGTCCGGCGACATCGATCAAATCCACGAGAAAGCCAATCTGTTGCCTAAAGATTGGCAAAGCAAATTGCCCAACAATAGCCTGCCTTACACCTCGACTATCGTGTTCCTGGTGCGCAAGGGCAATCCCAAAACCATTAAAAATTGGGACGATCTGATCAAAGACGGCGTCTCCGTCGTCACCCCCAACCCGAAAACCTCCGGCGGTGCCCGCTACAACTACTTGGCGGCCTGGGCGTTCGCGGAAAAGAAAAACGGCAGCAAGGACGCCGCCAAGGCTTTCGTGGAGAAACTGTTTAAAAACGTACCGGTATTGGATTCTGGTGCGCGCGGCTCCACCACTACTTTTGCCGAACGCGAAATCGGCGATGTGTTAATTACCTGGGAAAACGAAGCGTATTTGGTGCTCAAAGAATTCGGCGCCGATAAATTCGAAGTCGTCACCCCGCCGTTCAGTATCCTGGCCGAACCGCCGGTCGCGGTGATCGAAGCAGTGGCGAAAAAGAATGGTAACCAGGATCTGGCGATCGAATACCTGAAATATCTCTACACCAAAGAAGCCCAAGAGATTATCGCCAAAAATTTCTACCGGCCCACCGACAAAGACATCGCAGCTAAATACGCCAAACAATTCCCGACCTTGGAACTAGTCAGCGTAGGCCAATTGGGTGGCTGGGGTTTGATTCAAAAAGAACACTTCGACGATAACGGCGTGTTTGACAAAATTTACGGGCGCTAAGAAGGTTTAGGCAGAGGAGGGTGTAGCCATGGTGGAAAATACCATCGAATTGCTCCGTGACGATTTGGAACGGGCCTTGTATCTGGATTTGGACGAATTCAAACTGGAAATCGAGCAACAGGAAGTACTGAGCCGGTTTATCGGCCTGAAATTGCGCAGCGAGTTTCAACCGATATTCGATGCCGGCAAATCCCAGGGACTGCTTGGCTACGAAGCCTTGCTGCGCACCTCCACCGGCTTGGAAGCCGTGGGTCCGGATTTTGCGTTCAGTTGGGCGGACAACCAGGGCAAATTGGTGAAGCTGGATAGGGTGGCTAGAACCCTGCACATGCTGAATTATCTGAATCTGCCGGCGGACAAAGGCTTGTTGTTTTTAAACGTGCACCCCAAATTGCTGGTTAGCGTGAATACGCACGGCAAGGTGTTCGAGCACATTTTGCATCTGCATTCGGTGCCGACCACCAGGGTGGTGCTGGAGATCATGGAAAACGCGGTGGAAGCCGATCAACAGTTGCTGGAAGCGGTGGACAATTACCGCGACCGCGGCTTCCAGGTGGCTATCGATAACTTCGGCAGCCGGCATTCCAATCTGGACCGCTTGTGGCGCTTATCGCCCAGCTTTGTGAAATTGGATTTAAGCATCATCCATCAGGCGCAAACCGATGCCAAGATCCGCCGGGTGTTGCCGAAATTAATCGAAATCATCCAGGCTCTGGGCGCGCAAGCGATTATCGAAGGCATTGAAAACGAGGTGCAACTGGATATTGCCTTGGATGCCGGCGGTAAATTGCTGCAAGGTTATTTCCTGGGCCGGCCTGCTGCGGCTGGGTATTGGCAAAAACCCAGGCTGGCGGCGCAAGAGAATCTGTTAATGCCCGGTGCGCCGATGCATTTCGGCAGTTTCAGCGTCCCGGCTCAGCACGGTATGTAGTGTGTAGCGACTGCAAGATAGTTTGATGGTTTACCGAAAACTCGGTGAGATGTGCTCTCCTGTGGCAATCCTGCTAACCCCGCCTTCTCGGCGGGGGCTTTTTTGAGGTTGGGTCAGGGCTGAAAACCTTGCGATTTAGTATCCGTAACTCAAATTGCTGATTTTTTTCAACTCCCCATCTTCAAACTCCAGCAACTGCTGAAACTTGCGTGGCCCGAAGTTGTAAATCCATTCTTCGATCAGCACCTCTTCAAATTGATCTACCTCCAACGCGCCGTAGGGATGCCGTAAGCGGCTGCCGCGGATTGCGCGGCGCTGTTCGACCGAATCCGGTTCCCCGCATTTGTCCAAGACTTCGGCTTTATAATCACCCACCTGGACCAGTTTATGTCCACAGCGCAGCGCAAGCGCATCGCCGGCAAATACCAGCATGCCCAATCCCAACAAAATGCCTCTGATTGGCGAACGGGTCATTAAGGGCTTACCGTATAACTTTGCGAGTAGCTACCGCCTTTATTGCAAACGTTTCGGCTGGTGGGCGATTCACAGGATACATCGGTAAATTCGGCTTTTAACTCGCCGGCCTTATCCGGCACAAAGTAGAAGCGGAAATTAGGGTCGGCGCTAATCGCAATATCGATTTTGGCGTTAAGCACGGGCTTGTCGTTAAAAGTCACTTTTAGTTGATCGATAAAGTGCGATTTTCGGATGAATCGGGTCATTTGATCCATCTGCATGCCCGTAAGGTTGGGATGGCTGATCATCAATTGCGTCAAAGCCGGTTGGCCGCTTTGAATACCGTCGTCAAGCCGAAACTTAACTTTGCCTAGCCGCTTCATGGCTTCATCCAGGTCCGCACCAATCGGCGCAGAGCAACCGCCGCTGGCTTTGACAAATTTTTTGGTCATGCTGAACTTGCCGTCATTGGTTTCGGCAACCGCGCGAATGTCGCTATAGGTATTGACGCGCACTCGCAAAGCCAGATCGGCTTTACCGCTCTCCGGAAAGAACTCGAATTCACCAACAAATGGAAACGGATTTTTATCGACAAACAGCCAGATTTTTTTGATGTATTTGTCTTTGCTTTGTGCAAATTTGCTGGTGACTTTAACCGGTACAATCGCCGGATCTTCCGCCCGATAAGGCGCATCCAATTCGATAACCGCATTGGATTCGTCGATATTTTTACCGGCGAAAAACTGGCTTTTCAAAACCGTGTTCCAGGTAATGTCATCGCCTTCCGCAGCAGCGGTCGCGGGCAAAATCATTAAAGCCAGCAGATAAATAAGGTTGTAAGGTTTATGCATGCTTTTACTCTCCTCTGTTTAATCTTCCCATTCCAGCTCGGCAAATGCGATAGTCACGTTTTTGCGGTGGAATTGTTCAAATAGCTGCCAATTTTTTTTAGCAGGCAAGCCGACGGTATTCACGGCCTGCTCGAGGGTTTTGCCCTGTTTGATCATAGCCCTTACTTCGGTAGCCAGACTGTTCAAATAGGCTTTTTGCGGCTGCAGACTTGCCGGCCAATCTTTAACTAAAAGACCGTGACCGGGGACGACCAGTTTGTAGTGATTTTTCTCCAAGCGCTCCATCTCAGACAACCAGCCTTTGATGCTGCCGTCTATCACCGGGATATGCTCTAAAAACAACAGATCCGCTAGCCACATAGTATCGGTGGTCTTGTCGTAGACGCTTAAATCGTTATCGGTATGCGCACTGGGATGGGCGGTCAGCAGCAGTTCACGATTACCGATGTTCAGGGTCATGCTGTCATTCACCTCTATATCGGGCGGAATAATGTTGTCGTGATTGACGTGAATATCCAGCAATTCCGCTGCGCGACCGAGATAATGGTCGCCGCGCGTGGCCATGGCTCGCGCCAGCTTATAATGGCCGACAAACTGGACGCCCGGTTCCTTGAAAGCGATATTGCCGTAGATATGGTCGGGATGCACATGGGTGTTGATCACATAGCAAACCGGTTTGGTGGTCACTTGCTTGATGGTATTTCGCAACGCGGCACCCTGCTGTGGACTGCCGCCGCTATCGATCACCGCTACGCAGCGCTCACCAACAATAAAGCCGATATTGGCAATCTCGCCGTGATTATCTCGATCCGGCCAATGATGTGCTGAGATATGCAGATAGATGCCCGGCGCCACTTGGCTGAAAGACAGCGGCGGCAGAGCCATACTGCTGTAACTAGTCAATAGACCCACTAATAACAACACAAACTTCATCCAATCGACTCCTATGCGGCGATACGTTTGAAAAATTCGGTTTCGGCGATAATATCTTGGTTATTTTCCACCCTATCCAGATAGACCAATCCCAATAGATGATCGAACTCGTGTTGGAAGACGCGGGCTGGAAAATCCTGCAAGGCCAAGCGGTGGGTTTCACCTTGCCGATCTTGATATTGCACTTCGATAGCCCGGTAACGCGGCACTAGCGCCCGGATACCCGGCACGCTTAAACAGCCTTCCCAGTCTTTATGCAATGAGTTATCGACAATCTTAAAACTTGGATTGACCATCAGAATCGGCGGCATTTCCGGAGCATGGGGATAACGGGCTGTCGGCCGGGAAGCGATGATCAAAATTTGCCGGGAAGCACCCAACTGCGGGGCGGCTATGCCGACACCATTAGCCTCCAGCATAGTCTCATGCAGGGTTTCAATCAGTTTATGGAACTCCGGGCAGGCAAAGTCGTCAACAGGCTGCGCCTGCTGCCGCAATACCTCGGCTCCCAGTTGGGCAATCGGTGTTTTCGAAGTCATGGTTGTGCCGGATAGCGTATAGGCAGGTTGCGGAAATAAGTCGTTTCGGGCGAGAGTATACTGCCGATTGGCGTAATCTTCCTGCCTTTACTTTACAAGGCTTTTTTGTGATATTAACAACAGGCCAGTTGCCGGAAATGCAGGGCTCCGGTTGCAAACCGCTTATTAGAACAATTCGTTTTTTCCACAGGAGATAGTATGAAGAAAATCAACAAAACCCCGTTCGCCATTGCAATCGGCGCATCTCTGCTGCCAACGCTGGCGGGCAATTTTGCTCAAGCTGACAGCAATCCGTTTGCGTTGTCTGAGTTAAGCTCAGGCTATATGCTGACTGCCGAAGCCAAACCTGAAGCCGGTGCCGATAAAATGAAGGACGGTTCTTGCGGCGAAGGCAAATGCGGTGCGTCCATGATGAAAAAAAGCACTGATAGCAAAGCCGCTACCGAAGGCAAGTGTGCTGGTAACAAACCGGCTGCTCCAGCCGCCGACAAAGCCGCTGACGGCAAAAAAATGGAAGGAAACTGCGGCGCTAATATGAAATAAGTGCCGATGACGCCGGCTTTATTGAGATTGCAAAGCCGGCGTTTTTATAAGCTAAACCGAAAAACTCTCCCCGCAACCGCAAGTCCCTTTTACATTGGGGTTGTTGAATTTAAAGGCCTCGTTAAAACCTTCCTTGGCATAATCCAGCTCAATGCCGCTCAATTTATCCAAATCAGCCTGTTTTACTAGCACTTTTACGTCGTGTTGATCGAATACCACCTCATCGGCTTCGGCCTGATCGGCATAATCCAACACGTAGGCATAGCCGGAGCATCCGGAAGTTTTTACGCCCAATCTCAAGCCTAAGCCTGTGCCGCGCTTTTGTAACTGTTTTTGGATTTGCCGGGCGGCACTTTCGGTCACGGTAATAGCCATTACTCATTCTCCTAATTAATTTGCTATCAATGTTTTTAACACATCGACGAATTGATCGATTTCGGTTTCTTGGTTGTCTTTACCCAAACTGACGCGGATAGCCGATTTAGCCAAAGAGGCTTCCACGCCCATAGCCGTCAATACCGGGCTGATTTCGCCGGACGATGCTGAACAGGCGGAGCCGCTGGAAACCGCGATATTGCGCTGATCCAACTGCATTAATAACATTTCGCCGCTAATGCCGGAAATACCAAACTGCATGGTATTCGGTAATCTTGGGGCGTGTTCGGCAAAGATCACCAAGCCCGGAATGGTGCGTAGAGCTTGTTCCAAATGCATTCTCAGCGCCAGCGTACGAGCTTGTCTTGCGTCTATTTCTGTCTTAGCCAACTCGGCTGCTTTGCCAAAACCCACTATTGCCGCGACATTTTCTGTTCCGGCCCGCCAGCCATACTGCTGATCGCCACCGCGTAGCCAAGGCTTTAGAACAAAATCTTCTGCCACGACCAACGCCCCGCAGCCTTTTGGACCGTATATTTTGTGGCTGGATAAACTCATCAATTTAACGCCCAGCTTTTTGAACGAAAATGAGATTTTACCCAAGGCCTGGACGGCGTCGGTATGCAGGTTGACACCTCGCTCAGCCAAACGTTCGGCGATGGCTGCAAGGTCTTGAACAACGCCGGTTTCATTATTCGCTAACATCACCGAGGCCATGTCGCCGGCTTGCCAATTTGCTTTGTCCAGCGCGAGTAAGGGCATTCTTCCAGCGCCATCCACCTCAAGCGTTTGCAAGTCGCGAAAACACTGCCGGAAGTATGCGGCGTTTTCGAATATGGAGGGGTGTTCGATTGCAGAAATTGCTAGTCCGCAGTCACGGGCGTTGGCTAGTGCCAAGGCATTTGCTTCAGTCCCGCCACTGGTAAATACAATCTGCGCTCCTGATGCATCTATCAGCCCCGATATTTGCTCCCTGGCGGTGTCGATGGCGCTACGGGCTATGCGGCCAATCTTATACAAACTGGACGGATTGCCGTACATGCCATGCAAATAAGGCAACATGGCTTCCACCACTCGCTCGTCACAACGGGTGGTGGCGTTATGATCCAGATAGATCATTACGCGATGCGTTTTTCCTGCCGAGGTTGCATTTCGATGACATGTTCGACTTGTTTGCTCTGTCTTTTTGCCACGTCACTGACAAAATCGCGCTCCAGTAATTGTCCAAGACTAATTTCTTTTAAGTAAGCGCGAATTTGCTCGCTCAAGCCCATCCACAAATCGTGGGTCAGGCAAGGCTCATCGTTGTGGCAATTGGCCTTGCCACCGCATTTGGTCGAATCGACAGGTTCGTCGACTGCTTCGATAATGTCGGCAATATTAATTTCCCGGGCGCTACGACTAAGTGTGTAACCGCCGCCGGGCCCTCTAACGCCTTTCACCATGCCGGCCTTGCGTAAACGAGCAAACAATTGTTCAAGATAAGACAAGGAGATGGTCTGCCGAGTCGCAATGTCAGTCAAAGTAACCGGGTTGGCTTGACTGTGAAAAGCCAAATCCAGCATCGCGGTGACCGCGTAACGCCCTTTTGTGGTAAGCCGCATTTCAAACCCCTTACAAACTAATGAAAATAATGCTGACTATAAATAAACCCAGTAATTTGGTCAAGTATTTACCGTGGACTAACCTCTCACATCCTAATTTGCGAGTTACACCATTATCCGAATCGTTTTTTTGCCACGAGTTGGTAGCTGTAGGGCATAAAGTCATCTTGCTGGCCGAGGCTGCTAATTGCTTTAGCAAGCAAGTTGATGAATAAAATGATGATGGGTGCCAATATAGAAAAAATTAGGGCTGGTTTTTTTTGAGCGATCCATCCGAATACAACTTTAGTAATGGCGATATTCGTCAGCAACGCAGCTGTTTCAATTGGCAGGCCTTGAGCATTACAACACTCAATATCCAAACCATGTTTATCCGCAAGTTCGGCAAAACCATGGCGAGTTAATCGCGAATAATCCCTGGGTTCATCGTGTAAAGGATACAAGAACGGTATTTGAACTATCAAACTGCCACCAGGCCGTAACACTCTACTGATTTCACAAAGAGCATCTTCGGCGGAGGGTAAGTGCTCCAACACGTCTAACAGCAGTGCCACATCGATTGTCGAAGTTTGTATTGGTAAATGACAAGCATCACCGAAAACATCTGGTACCGAGCTATACCAATCAGTAGCTGTCTCGAAATAGTCCAGACCTATGTAGTGGCAATTTTTTGGTAATAACTGACGAGGCCATTTGTTAAAGCAGCCTATGTCTAGTACGGTCTTGTCGTTACCAATTGATTTTAAATGCTCGGCAGTTTTATTTATGCCTTGCGTAAACAACCACTGCGGGTGAAAAGGCGTGTTGGCCAGTGGCTTGAGGAGGTTTTTCAACGCTCTGATATTCATTTTGCAGACCTTTTTTTGCTTTCTGAAGACTGCCCAAGAGAAATGCCCAAGCCATCTATAAGTTATTGTTTGTCCTTAATTTCACAATCATCCAAAGCCGACATGGCCTGGCGGTGGCAATTGATGCCAGCATCGTTTAGCACCTGTTGCATATCGGCTATTTGCTTGTCGAGCTGATGGATATGGTCAAGCATCAGATTGATAGCGTTAGCGATAGGATCCGGCATATCACCCGTGGCGCCGTATGCATCGAAACCCATTTTCTGTGCCATTGCATCGCGCCGGGCTTTTTCTTGTTTGGCTTTTGGGTCGACGATATGTGCGGGAATCCCAACTACCGTCACCCCCATTGGCACCGATTTTACTACGACCGAATTCGAACCGACTCTCGCGCCATCGCCGACCTCAATCGGTCCCAGCACCTTGGCCCCAGCCCCTATTACTACGCCATTGCCCAGGGTCGGGTGGCGCTTACCCTTGTTCCAACTGGTGCCACCCAAGGTCACGCCATGGTATAGCGTGCAATCGTCCCCAATCACGGCAGTTTCACCGATCACCACCCCCATGCCATGGTCGATAAAGAACCGCCGGCCGATTTGCGCGCCGGGATGAATTTCGATACCGGTTAGCCACCGGCCCAAGAACGATACATAACGACCGGCCCACCTAAAGCCACGCAACCATAACCAGTGGCTGCAACGGTGAATCAATACGGCGTGAAAGCCGGGGTAGGTGGTTATCACTTCAAAAGCCGACTGCGCGGCCGGGTCCCGGGCAAATACGCAGTTAATATCTTCTTTGAGTCTGGCCAGCATGGGTTTATTTGGCGTTGTGATTTTGTGAGAAGCGCAGTATGCCCCTCAGGATATCCAGCTCCTTGGTATCAAGCTGGGTCCGATTAAAGATGCGCCGCAAGCGACGCATGATTGATTTAGAACGCTCCGGGTGCAGAAAACCAATATCCGCCATGGTCTGATGGAGATGCACATAAAAGGCTTCCATCTGTTCGGCCGTCGCCAGAGGTTCTTCACCCATATCGCCCACATTGCTGACCATTTCCTGGCCGGATGCGACGAATAGCTCGTAGCACACAACTTGCACTGCGGCCGCCAAGTTCAGCGAGCTATATTCTGTGTTGCACGGAATCCGCAACAAATAGTGGCATAAGTCCAATTCATGGTTTTTTAAACCGGAGTTTTCCCGGCCGAACACCAAGGCGATATTTTGCTCCGGTGATGTAACTACCCATTTTTCGGCAGTTTGCCTGGCAGTCAAGCTTGGCCAGCTGATGGTTCTATCGCGTGCGCTGGAGCCCAATACTACCTGGCAATCGGCAATAGCATCTTGTAAAGAACCGAAGACAGTTGCCGATCTAAGCACATCGTCGGCCCCGGACGCTCTGGCCGTGGCATCGGCATGCGGAAAGCTTTTTGGAGACACCAAGCGCAGTTGGTCCATCTGCATATTTTTCATGGCTCTAGCCACCGCACCGATGTTGCCGGGATGGGAAGTCTCCACTAAAACCACTTTAAAATGTGATAGCAATGCCCGGCCTCTGCGGCTAAAAAAGCAGCGATTCTAGCAAAATTTGCTATCCTATCCGAGTTTTCTAACTGCTCATTTTCAATTCGATCTATGCATCCGATGCTTAATATTGCCGTCCGCGCAGCGCGGAACGCCGGCGACCTAATCCAACGCTCTTCACAAAATATCGAGAAACTCACTATCGATCAAAAAAGCCGTAATGACTACGCCTCCGAGGTTGACCGGGCCGCCGAGCAGGAAATTATCAAAGTCATTCGCGCCGCGTTTCCCGACCATGGCATTCTCGCCGAAGAAAGCGGCGAACACAAAGGTAACGACTACACCTGGATAATTGACCCTTTGGATGGCACCACTAATTTTTTACACGGCTTTCCACAATATGCCGTGTCTATAGCGCTAAAAAACAAAAATAAACTAGAGTTGGGTGTGATTTACGACCCTAGCCGCGACGAACTCTTCACTGCCGAACGTGGCGGCGGCGCTATGTTGAACAATCGTAAAATCCGGGTCACCAAACAAAGCAGTATGCGCGGCGCCCTGATTGGCACGGGTTTTCCATTTAAAACCATGGAAAATATCGAACCCTATTTGGGCATGTTTAAAGCCGTTTGTGCCGACTCAGCAGGTATCCGCCGCGCCGGAGCCGCCGCACTGGACATGGCTTATGTGGCCTGCGGTCGTCTGGATGCGTACTGGGAAATCGGCGTGAAGGAATGGGATATTGCCGCCGGCGTATTGCTGGTGCAGGAAGCTGGTGGTGTCGCCACAGATTTTTCCTTTAACGACAAATACTTACAGTCCGGCAACATCATTGTTGGCAACCCTAAGATGCATCAATTGATGTACCACGCCATCGAGCCGCATGTGCCGGCGCGCTTAAAATAATGCGCAATTCGGCATTTAGCCTAAAATTGTTATCGTCTTGCCTTTTCTTTTATACTTACCGGCTAATCAAATTATAAGAGGCCATCATGGAAAAACCCTTTATCCTGCACATGCTGACTACAGCCAAGAACTTAAGCCCGTTCGACGTCAATATGGCGATGGACGCAGGCTGGATTTCAGCAATCCCCTACATCAATGTTGAACCCAGCGAAGTCAGGGGCTTGGTCCAAGATGCTATTTTTTCGCGCAGCCCGAAAGGTCTGTTGCGCACCGCCATCTTTATCGGTGGCCGGGAGACCAAGCAAGCAATGGATATGTTGAAAATGGCCAAGAATTCCATGGTCCCGCCTTTCGAAGTATCGGTATTCGCCGATCCTAGCGGTGCATTCACTACGGCAGCCGGTATGGTCGCAGCAGTTGAAAAAGAACTGGCTGAAAAATTCGACACCACCTTGGAAGGTAAAAACGTGATCGCCCTGGGCGGTACCGGTCCGGTCGGTCAAGCGGCTGCGGTGATTGCAGCTCAAGCAGGCGCTAAAGTCAGAATTATCGGCAGGCAACTCGATAAAGCCGAGCGCACCGCAGAGCTATGCAGCGAAGAATTTGGCGACGGCAAAATTACGGTGCTGGCAGGCGCCGACGCCGATAAGGCCGAATACATGAAAACCGCCGATGTGGTTTTTGCAACGGGTGCGGCCGGCATTGAATTGCTCAGCACAGAATTAATCTCCCAAGCTGCGCAATTGAAAGTAGCCGCTGATGTCAATGCGGTGCCGCCGGCCGGCATTGCCGGTGTGGATGCGTTCGATAACGGCAAACCGTTAGCCGGATCCACCAGCGGTGCGGTAGGTATAGGCGCGCTAGCGATAGGCAACATCAAATACCAAGCGCAAAGTCGTTTGCTGAAAAGAATGCTGGAAAGCGATCAACCGCTATTCTTACATTTCGAACACGCTTTTGAAGTCGCTCGCGAATTCATCAAATCGTCTAAGTAATTAGCTAAGCTCCCCAAAGTCTGCCTATCACAGAGGGTAAGGTAAAAATGGCAAAACGCAGCATACTTCACATGTTCGACCCGATGCCAAACAACAGTCCGTTTGACATTAACATGGCACTCGACGCAGGCTTTGATGTGCTGATGCCGTATTCCAACGTCAAATTGGAGACCATTCACAATTTGACCCAAGATGCGATTTTTTCGCGTAGTCCGTCGGCCAGTAAGAAAACCGCTATCTTTATCGGCGGCAGGGATATGGGCATGGCTATTGACATGCTGCAAGCCACCAAGCCGGCCATGGTGCCGCCGTTTGAGGTTTCAGTATTTGCCGATCCGAGCGGTGCTTGCACCACCGCAGCAGCTTTGGTGGCGTGCGTGGAAAAGGCGCTTAAACAACATCATGGTAAGGAATTGAAGGGCAGTAAAGCGGTAGTGTTCGGCGGCACCGGTCCGGTCGGCATCGCCACCGGCGTGATAGCGTCGTTGCAAGGCGCGGAAACAATCTTGGTGGATCATCTATCAATAGATTCCGCAAAAGACGCGGCCAAACAATATAACCGGCGTTTTGGTGCCACCATGAGTGGCGGAGTTGCCCGCAATGACGAAGAAAAAGCCGCGTTAATAGCCGATGCAGACTTAGTATTCTGCACGGCAAAGGCCGGTATTCGAGTTATCAATGCGGCCGTTCTGGCGCAAGCCAAGCAGTTGAAAGTAGCCGGTGATGTCAATGCCGTACCGCCTTCCGGTATAGAAGGCGTAGAGTTAAATGATTTATCAGCACCATTAAGCTTGGCGAATCAAGCGACAAATGCGGTCGGTGTCGGTGCGCTGGCGATAGGTAATGTCAAATATCAGTTGCAACATGAATTGTTGAAAATGATGCTGGAAGCGGAAAAACCGGTCTTTCTGGATTTTCGGGAAGCCTTTACCAAAGCCCGCACCTTGGTCTGACTACTCTAGGGATGTGTGGCAAACAGCCTCGCATCCCTGTTTTTTAAAGGGCATCAAGATAATTAAATTTGACTGCCAATCTGGTCAACTCCACATCGTTCTTTATATTCAATTTGCGATACAAGCGATAGCGGTAGGTGTTGATGGTCTTGTCGCTCAGTTGCAAAGCCTCCGACATTTCCTGAATGCTCCTGCCACGCAAAATCAGACGTACTACTTCAGCCTCACGCTGGGAAAGCTGTAAAAAAGGCGAGACATCCGCGCCAGGCAAAAACTGAAAAGCCAAATTACTGGCCACGTCCTGGCACAAATAGCGCTTACCGGAAATTACCGATTTAATTGCCGCCACCATTTCGCTGACCGGCGAAGCCTTGGATACAAAGCCGACCACACCTAGTTTCAGCAACTGTTGCGGTATGGGGCCGTCGTTATGCACCGACAAGGCGATGATTTTAATCGATGGCTGCGATTGCAGTATGCGCCGGCACGCTTCAAACCCGCCTATGCCGGGCATATTAATGTCCATCAAAATGACATCGGGCGGCTCTTGTTCGACAATCCGCAAAGCCTCCTCGCCACAATTACAGACGGCGACCACCACAATATCCTTTTCAGCTGCCAACAAAGCTTCTATACCGCTTCTGACAAGCTCATGATCATCAACCAGCAATACTTTAATCATAACTTCCTTTTTCTGGGGCTTCTATCAGGTCAAGTTTCCCAAATTTCATCAACAACAGCAATGCTAAAAGTTAGTAGGATAGACTCAAATAGTGTCGTTGATTCGTGGTTTTGGCGTTTAGCCGTTAAAATAGCGGTTTTGATAAAACAACTTCAGGGCCAATATGCGCACTTCCCAATTTCCTCTTAGTACCGTCAAAGAAATACCGGCCGACGCCGAAATAGCCAGCCACAAACTCATGATACGCGCCGGCTTGATCCGTAAACTTGCCGCGGGCGTCTACACCTGGCTGCCACTGGGTTTGCGGGTATTGCGTAAAGTGGAGCATATTGTACGTGCGGAAATGAATAAAGCGGGCGGTCTGGAAGTACTGATGCCGGCTTTGCAACCTGCGGAGCTATGGCAAGAAACCGGTCGTTGGGAAAAATACGGACCGGAATTGGCGCGGCTGAAAGACCGCCACGACCGCGAATTTTGTCTGGGCCCGACGCACGAGGAAATTATTACTGACCTCGCTCGTCATGAGTTGAAAAGCTACAAACAGCTGCCAGTAACGTATTACCAAATTCAGAGCAAATTCCGTGATGAAATTCGTCCGCGTTTCGGTGTGATGCGCTCGCGCGAATTTATCATGAAAGATGCTTACTCGTTCCATCTCGATCAGGAATCGTTACAGGCGACTTACGACGTAATGTATCAAGCCTACACCAATATTTTTAACCGCTTTGGTTTGAAATTCCGGGCCGTGATAGCCGACTCGGGCTCAATTGGCGGTGCGGTTTCCCATGAATTCCACGTATTAGCCGACTCCGGCGAAGATGCGATCGCCTTTTCTACCGCCAGTGATTACGCTGCGAATGTCGAAAAAGCCGAAGCCTTAATGCCGGAAGGCACACGCATCGAGCCGAGCCAAAGCAAAACGTTGGTTGATACGCCAAATCAGCACAGCATAGAGGATGTCAGTCGGTTCTTCAAAGTTGATGAACGACAAGTTCTGAAAACTTTAATTGTCCAAAAGGAGGAAGGTGGATATGTAGCTCTATTACTACGAGGTGACCATACGGCCAACGAAGTTAAATTGAATAAGTTAGGCATAAGCACACCGCTGATTTTTCCTTCAGAGTTAGAGTTACAAGACATTTTAACGGGTAACGAAACTAGCCGAGCTGAAGCTACTTTGATTTTTGGTGAAACAGAAATTCAAAGGCAAAATCGCGAACAAAACCGAAGAGATACAAGAAGAGAAAATTTTGAACATTTTGCGGGATCGTTGGGGCCTATAGGTCTAAACATTCCAATAATTGCAGATCGCAGCGTGACAGTTATGAGTGACTTCATATGTGGTGCGAATATTCCAGGCAAACATTATCAAGGCGTCAATTGGCAACGCGACTTAGAACTGCCGGAGCACATTGCAGATTTGCGCATGGTGGTTGAAGGTGATCCGAGTCCCGACGGCAAAGGGCAAATTACCATTGCTAGAGGTATCGAGGTGGGGCATATTTTCCAGCTGGGTACAAAATACAGTGAAGCGATGAACGCCTCCATCATTAACGAAGCCGGTAAAAACCAGATCATGATCATGGGCTGCTATGGGATTGGTATCTCGCGGGTGGTTGCGGCGGCCATCGAACAAGGCCACGATGAGCGCGGTATTATCTGGCCCAATGAGCTGGCGCCATTTCAAGTGGCTATTTGCCCGATGAATATGCATAAGTCGGATCGCTTGATCGATACGGTCGAGAAGATCTATAAGGATTTAACCGATGCCGGCATCGAAGTGTTGCTGGACGACAGAAAGGTTCGCGCGGGATTTATGTTCTCGGACATGGAGCTGATCGGCATTCCGCACCGGATTGTAATCGGTGACCGCGGCCTGGATAGTGGTACCGTCGAATATCAAGGACGGATGGATAAAGAAAGCCAAAATGTTGAGTTCGGCAATCTAGTCGGTTTTATAAAGGACAAACTTGCTTAGCGTCGATTAGATTAATCAGACGAAAAAGGGCGCAAATTGCGCCCTTTTTATTGACTGCACTAGACGCTTGTTAGCGTACCAGAGTAAACATGGATTTTACCGCGCCGCATTTAGGGCAGCCCCAATCTTCCGGTACGTCTTCCCAACGAGTACCGGGGGCGACGCCGTTGCGTGGATCGCCCAACTGCTCGTCGTAAATGTGGCCGCAGGTTTTGCATTTGTATTTTCTATACTCTGCCATTGATAGATTCCTCGAATTGTAATCACGGTTTAAAGAAAGCCCGGCGATTGTAGCCGATGCTCCGCGCACAAAAAACCACGAAGATTTGGAGGGGATTGTTCGGACTGCCTGAAAGTCGTCCGGCCGGGCTTAATCAGTCTATCCTTAAAACCATCTAATGGCATGATTTTGATAAATAAATGTCATCTTTGTTCTGTTCAATATTTGGCTGGTTTACGGCGCACACCATGATGGGATGGTATTCATTCCGTCGTATTGGCAATGATCTTGTGAATTCGCTTAGTACTTATGCCGATGATCACCAAAATAAACGGAATCGATGCGCCTTCCACCAACTCGGCGTCTACGTGCCATCCTAAACTGTGTAGTGCTTCGGCGATTTTGCCGATTAGGCTCGCGGCATAATAGGTGATAGCTACCATCGAAATGCCTTCCACCATTTGTTGCATGCGCAACTGCATTTTTGCGCGCAGGGCCATGGACGATAGCAAGCCCTGGTTTTGCCGCTCGATAATAATGTCGACTTTGGTGCGTAACAACTGGCTGGCATTGCTGACGCGCTCGGAAACCAGGGTGAAGCGGTGGGATACGGAATTGCAGGTATGCATCGCTGGTTCCATACGTCGTTTCATGAATTCGCCCAAGGTTTGAATGCCCTGAATCCGCACTTCGCGCAAGTCTTCCAGGCGTTGGCCGACCAATTGGTAATATGCGCTGGCTGCGGCAAAGCGAAATTGATGGGTGGAAATATGGTTCTCCACTTCAGCCGCCAACGCCGTTAACTCATCCAGTAGTTTGGCGTCATCGTTATCCGGCTGGGTCATGGAATTGGTGATGGTATACAACTGCCGATCAGCCTTTTTTAATTCCGGATATAGTTTGCGCGCGATAGGAAACGCTAACAGCGCCATCACGCGGTAAACTTCGATATCGAACAAACGATGCAATAAGCGTCCGGCCTGCGCGGTTCTCAAGTTTTGATTGACCACCAAAAATCGGCTAAAGCCATCGACATGAATCCGAAAATCGGTAAATACGGCTGCCGCGCCGCCAGTTACTTTTGAGCCGACGATCGGGTTGCCGGCAAAGTAGGTGGTTAGTGGCGATAAATCCATTTCGTCTTGGTAATTAACGTCTGCTGCTGAGACGACGCTGGCATGAGCGGCAACGATCACTTTTCCGCTGATCTGCGATAACCAATCGACTGGGACTTTTTTTAAAGCAGGGTCTGCAAACGGCTCCGCGGCGGTGTCGTAGGCATAAAAGCTGTAGGTACTGAATTCGCCGTGTTGCTCCCAACTCATCTGAAACGCATCGAAGCTGGCGCTAAAGTGGTCCGCATCCAGGTCGGGCGGTGCAGTTCCAAACCGTTCGCAGAGTGCTTTCAAATGCCGACGTTCTTGCATTTTCTCGTCGCTTGTTAGCGATAATGCCAAGTAACTGGCCCTGACCGGCAAGCTGAGAATAGACGAGGCCCTAGCATGGACTTCGTTGTGCAAGATAAACCGTTGCGGATGATTTTCCGGGATCTGAAATAGAGTAGTCACAAGTAAATTGGGTAGCATCAAAGGTTAGCGTCTATCGCTTTTACCGATGAATATAACGTAGAGAAGGGTAGGTTGCTACTGCCCAAGCGGATGCGGGCAACGGGCGATAAAAAATCCGAGTATCAGAAATGTGTGACGCCCTTATCCAGGTGTGTTGATAAAACGGTTTGCGCCAAGCAAGTTATTGATTTTAAATGGATGTCTATATTGGAAAGCCCATTGGCTCTGACGCAGGCCGTTTTTTGACAGCGATGTTTGTCGGGTTTGAGTAATCGGTTGCGACTTTTAGGTCCGCGGTTGAGTATTACTCCAGTTTGGTAAATTTGCTCACAAAGCTGATTTGGCAGTTTTGACCTGTTATCCCGGATGCAAAACTCCTTTGGTGGCGTAAATAAGAGTCGTACATGGCGCAGCCATCGTGCGAATGAAAGTTTATGAAGGGGTCGTAGCCTTTTTGGGAAAAAAAGGAATGACAGAGCTGCTGAGATAGTGTCAGTTGATTTTGGGGTTTAATGAGCTTTTCCATGTCGTTCTCCAATGATTTGCAGTCGAGATACCATACGCTTTCTAGCAAAATGCTTCTGTGATACGCGGTTCGTAGTTAAAAATATTTTGCGTTTTTATTAAAAAAATGGCGAGAAAAAAGCCTGAGTCACAAAGCTGGTGTTTTCGTTTTATGGGGGCAGTTTGTCCCTCGCAAGTTTTAGCGTCTTAATTTTCAAGTCAGCTTTTACAGTACTTTGCGGACAGCAACTGATTATTTCGATAGGGCGCGGCTTGGCTGGCTTCGCATATCAAAACGGTGACATTGTTTGGGTTTGTCCGCAGTTGTCAGGCTATTTCTGGTGCTTTTATTGCTGTCCGGAAAATTCTAAGAGCGCGAATAGTAAGCGGAGAAAGTGAGGTTTCAAGCTGAATTGATTGGCAGTTTAGTGTGGGTTGAATGTCTGCAAGCTTCTCCTGTGTAAGCAATCCTTGTGGCAAAATGTCGGCAAAAGCAAATTTGAAATGTGACAGAGTGCTATAATTACAAAACACCGATAGGCATTAGCCTTCGGAATCATCACTATCCGAATGATGTTTAATCAGGAGATTATGGATGCTGAGACATAATTTAGAAAATCAAGACAATAAGCAAGACGACGTAGAGCTGTCTCGACGCAGTTTCTTTGGGCGTCTGGCTGTTGGTGCGGTTTTATCTATTGCGATGCCCGGCGTAGTGCATGCTGCGAAAAGCGTAGCGGTAAAAGCGGATAAAAACCATCGATTGGCGAAGTCGGCAAGGAGCGCAGTGCGTTTGCCTAAACATGGAGTCATTCAGGCTACCAAGGCTGTTCGTCAACCTGCCAAACTAAGCAAAAGTGCTGGCGGCAACAACCTTAAACCTGCTGCCGGCGAGCATGGTCACCTGCATACCGCCCATGCGGAACGCCACTCCCTGCATGAGTCTCGTGTGCGAGATATTTACACAGGCAAAAAGCAACACGTAAACACGGCGTCATACCATGCCAATCGTCATGGTAATCAGGGCGGTAGAGTACATTCTATTATTCAGCCGGCGCCAAGAGAGTCATTCATGGAATCTAGCCAAGATTCGTTGTTCTTGGCTGATCACGGTCGCTTGGCGACACATCGGGCGTTGGCGTTTCAAAATCCGCACACTGGGGACAAATTAAGCCTGACGTATTTTGAAAGAGGCCGTTATCTTACTGATGCGTTGGATGAAATCAGCTTTTTGTTGCGCGATTATCGCACCGACGATGTGCATCCTATCGATCCGGAATTACTGGATCAATTACACGATTTGAAACAAATTTTGGGTTTAAATCAACCGTTTGATGTTATTTGCGGTTATCGTTCGCCATTGACCAACGCTAAACTGCATGCCGAGAATTCCGGGGTTGCGAATAACAGCTTCCATATGCACGGTCGGGCTGTGGATATTCGCATCGAGCGCTTCGATCTTCGGCGTATTCATAGTGCGGCGCTGGCTATGCATCGTGGCGGAGTCGGATATTACCCTGAGTCAAACTTTATTCACCTGGATACCGGAACCTTCAGAACCTGGAAGTTATAGAGTCGTTCGCTCATAAAAAAAGCGCCATTTGCGGCGCTTTTTTTATGTCTGCTCGATTTTCCTGTTTATGGATTAGTGCCGACGTCCGTGCTTTTGCTCATCACTAATTGATTATTCGCTGTCGAACTAGCAGTTGTCGGCGCATGGATTTTGTCCAAGGCCTTTTTCAGTTGTTCGTCCTGGCCGTAAACGTCCGGGTAGAAACGTAACTGGTTTTGATGGTCGACAAATGTCGTGCCGTAATAAAACAGTACCGGTACGGCACGTTTTAGCGTCACGTGGCGGGTTTTAGGGGCCGACATTGCTTGCTTGATGGATTCTTTGTCCCAGCCGGCCTGATCACCCAAAACAAATTCGGCTAATTGTTCCGGCGCCGATACCCGCACGCAACCATGGCTTAAATCCCGACGAGGGCGGTTAAATGCGGCATGGCCTGGGGTGTCGTGTAAATACACATCGGCGGTATTGGGAAATACGAACTTAACCCGTCCTAACGGATTTTTCTTGCCAGGCCGCTGGCGCGCGCGTAAATAACTGCCACCGCCTTTCTCTTCACTGTTTTGGTGTCTTACCAGTTCTATTTCCTGGCTGGCTAAATAGCCTTGGTTATTGGTTGCTTTTGGCAGAATTTCTTTTTCATAAATAGTTTTTGGAATGTTCCAGTAAGGCATAAACTCCAAATATTTCATTTCTTCCCATAGTACCGGCGTTTGGTTGCTCGGAGACTTACCGACTACTACTTTCATGTTCAGCGGGTTGGGGTCGTCAACTGAATTGAACGCCCATAACTCAAATGCTGGGATATTAACCACAATCATCGGCCCATCGGTGGTGTCCGGAATCCAGCGTGCGCGCTCCATGGCCAGCGCGATCTGGGCGATTTTTTCGCTCGAAGATTGATTGAATAATGCCGCAGTGGCCGAACCAATCACGCCGTCGGCCGTTAAACCTTGTTGCTGCTGAACCTTTTTGACGGCGGCAACCAAATCGTTGTCGTAAGTTTTACTGTCGGCGGCATTATTATTGTCCAGTAAGGCCATGTCCCGTAGCCGTTGGCGCAAATGCACGATATGTGGATGTTTATCGCCGGGACGTAGCATTTTGCCGGGCTTGAATTCCTGAGCCCCCGTTTGATTTCCCAACCGCTGCAAGCGGGTGAAAATTTGTTTGAGTTGTTGGTATTGTTTGGTTTTAGGCTCAAACTGACCGACTACCTCGGTCAATGTTTGCGCTGCCAAGTGTTGTTTCAACAAGCCAGCCAAGTCCAAAGCGGGTTTGGGGGCGATGTGTACCGGATACTCAACATCGCGTGGATCTACTTGGCCGTGCCGCAAATCGTGTAGATAACGCGCCAAAGATACGGTCAAAGCCACATCGTATCCCGCAACGGCCGCACTATCCGGATTTGGTTCATTGATCAGCTGTTTCAGGCGGTCAACATCATAATTGGCAGGATTCAACGCATCATTGGATGCATTGTTTAATATGCTCAATAAATCGTTCAGGTTTTTTTCCGAGCGATTTGCCGTAAACCAGATCGGTTGAAATTGAGTGCTCAGGTAGATTTGGCTAACAAGTTCGCTAACGCGGCTAAAGTCGGCGCGTAACAATAGCGGATGTCGTTTGCTAAGCAGAATGGCGCCAATCGGGTTGTCGGCAGGGATAGGATTAACGACTTCAGGAACGCTGTTTATCGAAGGCAGACTGGTTTCCGGCACTGTAGCCGGCATATCTGCGCTCCATGCCTGCTCCGTTCCCGCATAATAAATACAGGCCGCCAACGCTAACCTGGCATACCTATGGCGCGAATTTTTCAGGGCGTGCGATTGAGTTGTCATGGTTACACGAATAGGGTTCGAATTGGGTGTTTATTGTGTGCTTTGCGCTCAAGTCTGGCCGCAAAGCTAATCAATATAATGTTAGTCTAATTGTACCCTGTTATGACAACAATTGACGCGAAAAGCTTGCCAAAGCTTTGTAATGTGCGGTACCAGGAGAAGGGCGGGGTTGTTTTCAGAGTTCCCTACATCTCCTCCCTCTACTTTAGCTTTCAAAAGACAGTTTATCGGCAAATGCCGATTGCCAGTCGTGGCTGAATTTCTCAACGGCGGTGTCGGTAGCTGGGGTGGTCAAGATTTGCTGGGCGATGTCCAGCGGCAAAGTGACTGCGCCAACGCCAAGTTTTAACACCTGCAACACCTGATTGACATTCTTGAAGCTGGCAACCAAAAGTTTGCTGGGCAATTGGTAGCGGTCTATTAAAGCCTGCAAATCGCTGACGACAGCAATGCCGTCAAAGCCTTGATTGTCGATGCGGTTGAGATAAGGCGCCAAGTAATCCGCGCCATGCAGCGCAGCAAGCATCCCTTGCTGCACGTTGTAAATCGCAGTGGCTAATAGCGGGATATTAGCTTTTTTCAGCTGTTTGATAGCACTCAAACCAGCGGTATGCGCGGGTATTTTGACGATAATGTCGAACGGCAATTCATGAAGTTTATGCGCTTCCGCAATGATACCGTCAACCGAGGTACTAAGCACTTGCACATGAAACCGCGTTTGTGGGCCCATGATGTCTGTCAGTGCGGGCAGCAATTCCTGTAGGCCTATACCGTTCGCCGCCATAATCGACGGATTGGTAGTAACGCCCGCCAAGGGCAAAGCTGGGCAAAGGTTTTTGATGCTGGCGACATCGGCGCTGTCTAAATAAATTTCTAACATGGAACGGCGTGTGGTTTTACGGATAAAAGCGGCCAGTATAACCAGTGCTGTTGCTTATCTTTAGAAAATTACCTCGGTAAATCGCGCGTTCGGTGTGATTACTTGCAGTTTTGCCAGTTGATCCAGCGCGATTTTCCCGGTCGGGCTATCTTCTACCAATAGAAATTCGCGTCTTTCTTCGGTCACTACATTCAGCGCCAGGCCCTCGACGATTCTTTGATCCTTTAATGTCAATCTAACCCGATAGCCGTATAGACAGGCAATTTCGATATAGTCGTGCAAATCGCAAGCAATTCGTGATTCGCTCATGGCATCTCTCCCTTGAGTTTTTTGTTCATCGATCTTACCCTCCGCGTTTTCGATAAGCCAATCATCTGGGGCAAATTATTTTGGATAGCAATTCATCTTCAACACGCTTGGCGTCTATCGACATCTTGCGCGGCCTGGTCATGGTATTGATGACGTTGGATCACACTCGCGATTTTTTCAGCGACAGCCGTTTTAGTCCCACCGATCTGGATAAGACCTCAGTGGCCTTGTTTCTGACCCGTTGGATCACGCATTTCTGCGCGCCGGTGTTCGTGTTTTTGGCCGGTACCAGCGCGTATCTATGGCAGAGTCGCCGGGGAGCGGATGCACCGTTGAGCCGGTTTTTGCTGGAACGTGGCCTATTGCTGTTGGTTTTAACCTGCACCGTGGAAGCCTGGTCGTGGAATTTTCGCGCCGATCTGCGGCATATTGACGGCGGTGTGTTATGGGCAATTGCTTGGTCGATGATCGCCTTGGCCGGGCTGGTGAAGTTGCCGCTGGCTTGGTGTGTAGCCTTCGGTGCGGCCATGATCGTCGGGCATAATGCCTTCGATGCAGTCAAGCCTGCCGACTTGGGTGGTTTTGGTCCCTTATGGGCCGTGCTGCATACCGGTGACGATGTGCCGTTCGGTGACGGCTGGCTATTAAATCCTTATTACCCGTTGATTCCGTGGATAGGGGTGATGGCGGTTGGCTTCGGTTTTGGAAACTTATTGATTGACAATGTCTGGCGCACGCGGCGCCGGCTGTTTACTTTAGGTCTAAGCCTGTTAGGGTTGTTTTTGGTTTTGCGTTTCAGCAATGTTTACGGTGACCCCAAGCCATGGCAAAGCTATCCGGACCCCGTATTTAGCGTATTGTCGTTTATCAACTGTCATAAATACCCGCCGTCCTTATTGTATCTGTTAATGACTTTGGGACCGGCGCTGCTGATTTTGGGGATGGCTGAGGGCAAGTCCGCGGAACGCTTCGGTGTTTTGCAAGTATTCGGCAGGAATCCGTTGTTATTTTATCTGCTGCACTTGTACCTGATTCATGGTCTGGCAGTATTGGTGGCGACGGTCACAGACGGACCTGTATCAGCAATAATCGGTGGCGGTATTTGGGTGCCGGAGCTGCCGCAAGACTACGGCTATGGTTTGCCGGTGGTTTATGGCATTTGGGTGTTAGTGGTGCTAACGCTGTATCCGGTTTGTCGAAGTTTTGAAGCCCTAAAAGCCCGCAAGCCTGATTGGCGTTGGCTCAAATACCTGTAACCTGCATGGCGTGTTTTCACGAGGCGGCAATTTTCCATTAAGTTTTCGCGGCAAGTTTGGCAACTGCCAAATGGCTGTGACCCGTGCTCGGTAAAATTTTAAACCGCTATTAACCGGGTGTGGCTTCCTTAGCCTGCTTTTGCTTGTTCAACTGATTTAAAAAATAGCTTTGATAATTCCAGCCGGGACGGGGAGGCGGTGGTTGGTGAGCGAACGGCATAATAAACCTCTAGTGGTGCGTTGATTAGGGATAAAAGTGCTCCCGCCGGCTCAGCAACGATGCGCTGTATTGCTTTGATCGAGCCGGCGGGAGCATTAACTAGGAAATATTGAAACTAATCCACTGCGAGCAAGAATCTACCAGCGAAAAGCCGACAAGCAAGTGCGGGTATGATTTTACTGCGATGAAATACGGCCCAATCTGCCTCGCCGTTCTGTCGATAAAGTGACTGACGGAACAGCGAGGCATCCTAGGTTTTTGCACGCTCAACCACATGACAGGCTGGCGAGCGGGGATTGACTTAACTTAAGCGGCCGCGAAGCCGTCTACCTGCTCGCGGGGAATTTGCAGGCCTATCAGTTTTTCCACCAGACGCAAGGCCTGATATTCGTCTTGCGATACCAGCGAAACTGCCTGACCGTTTTGTCCGGCCCGGCCGGTTCTGCCGATGCGGTGTACATAATCGGCGGAAGAGCGCGGCAATTCGAAATTGACCACATGCGGTAATTGGGCGATGTCGATGCCGCGCGCTGCCACATCAGTGGCGACCAATACGCGAATCTCGCCGGCTTTGAAACCGGCCAAAGCGCTGGTTCTGGCGCCCTGGCTTTTGTTGCCGTGTATCGCCGCGGCTTTGATATTGGCCGTGTTCAGCTTTTCGGTGAGTTTATTCGCGCCGTGCTTGGTGCTGGTAAACACCAATACTTGTTGCCAATCTTTGGTTTTGACCAAATGGGTTAACAGCGCGGTTTTGGCGGTTTTACTGACCGTATAAACCCGCTGCTCAATGGTCTCGGCAGCGGCGTTTTCCAAAGCCACTTCGATTTTGACCGGGTTGACCAGCAAATCGCCGGTTAGCTTGCGGATGTCGGCGGAAAAAGTCGCGGAAAACAGCAGGTTCTGGCGTTTTTTCGGCAGCATCGCCAGAATTTTGCGGATGTCTTTGATAAAGCCCATGTCCAACATGCGGTCGGCTTCATCCAGCACCAACATTTCCACCTTATCCAGTTTGACGGCGTTTTGACTGACCAAGTCCAATAGCCGACCTGGTGTTGCAGTCAAGATGTCCACACCGCCGCGTAAACGCATCATTTGCGGATTGATCTTCACGCCGCCGAACACTACTTCCGACTTTAAACGCGGTTGCTGATGCGCGCCGTATTTATTAACAGATTCGCCCACTTGCGCGGCGAGTTCGCGGGTCGGTGTCAGAATCAGCGCGCGGACTGGGCGATTGCGGCCATGGCTGGTTTGCGCCAAGCGCTGCAATATCGGCAAGGTAAAGCCGGCGGTTTTGCCGGTGCCGGTTTGTGCGGCGGCGAGTAAATCGCGGCCGGTTAATACGGCGGGTATGGCTTTATTTTGAATAGGGGTAGGGGTGGTGTAGCCGGAATCGGCGATTGCTTTAATTAAAGCCTCGGATAAACCGAGATTGGAAAATGGCATTAAGGGTCTCAAAGGGGAAAATAAGGGGAGAAATCTGTGTGCGGCAGTAATGCTGTCGCGATGTCCGCCCGGGGACTAAGGGAATTACATATTGAAGATGAACTTTCAGGCAGCAGTCTATCACGGTTAGTGGTTTAAGGTTAGGAAACCCGTGTTAGCTTGATCTGACGCTTGTTCGTTGCGGCGAAATTGACGTGCAAAAGCCGTGTTCAAATTGTCAAACTGGCCAGATCGATCAGTATCTCGCGGATTTTCTCCGCCGCGCCCAAATGGTTGGCAATGCGTATGTCGATTTTTGGATGTATATCGTGAATCCTTTGCACTTGTTCGGGAATATCGATGCTGACGTGGCGTCCCGCCGACAGGAAATAAGGCATCACGACAATCTGCCGCGCGCCGTGGGCTATTTGTTGGCGTAAGCCTTGGGCAATAGTCGGTTCGGCGATTTCTAGAAAAGCATAGTCTATTGCGGCGAAGCGGGTAGGCGCCAGCCGCAGTTGTTCTATCAGCTCGCGAATCTCAAGATTGGAATCCTCCCGGCGGCTGCCGTGCGCTACCACTAGGGGCTGTTGCCGTTTCACATCGGTAACCATATAAATGCACAAGCCAGGGCGATAGCACCTTCAAAATTGCGTTTTAGTTTGTCATATCGGGTGGCAATAGCTCTAAAATGTTTCAGTCGCGCAAATACGTTTTCAACGAGGTGGCGATATTTATAGAGACACCAGTCCATTTCCTCATTCCCGACTATTGAATTTTGTTTTCTTGGGATGATGGGGACTGTGCCTTGGTCTCGAATTTGAATCCGTAACGGCTCGCTGTCATACCCTTTGTCTGCAATCATGTAGCCCGCCTGGGGGAGCTTGGCCACAAATTCCGGCGCTTCTTTGCAGTCATGTACTTCGCCCCCCGTAATCGAGAACTGGATGGGAAGTCCACCGGCATCAACCGCCATATGGATTTTGGTCGTGTTGCCTGCGACCGATTTCCCGATGGCTGTTGGGTTTTCATGGGCGCCGCCGCTACTGTGTTGATGGGCTTTAATAATGCTGCCATCAATAAATAGCCATTCCAAATCAGGCTCAATCACTAGCGCTTGAAAGATACCCCTCAGCTTTTCTTGCAGTGACCAGGCATTGAAGCGCTTGTACACGGCATTCCACTTGCCAAAAGCGACGGGCAAGTCTCGCCAAGGGCAGCCAACACGCAAGCGATAAAAAATCCCTTCGACCGTTTGCCGAAGACCGGGTTTGTCGTAAATGCTGAAACTCAACATAATCGTTTTTAGCTTTTCCCAGTGGGTATCTGTAAGCAGTTGGCGTGGCATTCGCTAGTTATCGTTTGATTGAAAACTCAATCAATATGGCTCGCCAATCGATTTTCAAAGGGATTATGACAAAATGGCAACAGCCCCTAGTAAATGCGTCACCGGACAGCCTTATTCGATGTCGATATGAATTTCGTTGCGGCGCAGGGCTGGTAGCGTCCAAGGCGGATCATAGGCCGCCGAACGCGCGGCAGATAAGGCAGTGAGCTGTTGTTGTTCGATCCAGGCCATCAGGAGGCTGCTTTTTTCGTTAATTTTTTCCAAAGTCAGACTGCCGGAATAGTGCAACACCGCGACTTTTTTCGCGGGTAAAGCTTTGATAGTCACTTGGGGATCGATTGGCGTTGGTAAGGTTTCGAGGCTATAGCCGGCCGGCATCACAAAAGCCATAGTCCATTTATTATCGACTGCCTGCTGTAACACTGGCGCGGTCATAGGGATGTGTTCGCCGGCATTTTCCCGAAACACCGGGGCGGTCATGGCCATCTGTTGCTTTTGCTGATTCCCACCAAAAATATAGCCGGCCAAGCGATTGAAACCGATATTGCCGGCTTGCGCATAATCGGCGTCGATCACGGTTTCGGCAATCAGCAAGGATGGATATTGCCTGATTTGCACGTCTCCCTGTTCCGAGAGCAATTGGTATTGCGGTTCTGCGCTGCTTCTAATGCCCATCACCGTACATCCAGTCAAAATCAGGCTGCCGAGTAGTGCTAAGGGGTTTTTCATATAAGCGAGTCTCGTCAGATAGAGTCATGTTTTTCCATGACCGGAGCGAATGCTGCAACTGGCATCTTGGCAGGGTTTGGCGCCAAACAAAGTACCTAAGCGTAAACGGTGCCGGGCAAACCCTGCATACAGACGGTCAAACAGCGGTTTTAGCAGAGGCCAGCGGGTGAGAGCCATCAGCCATCCCAAGCCGACAGCGCTGTAAGCAGCGTAAAATACCGGCATGCCCTTGATTAGGCGGCCATCGGCATCCACGCCATGGATTTCCGCCATCAATTCGTCCAGCGATTTACCATAGTCCGCCGGATTAAACCCCTCGGCATGAATATCTTGCAAACCCAGCTTGTTTTGCTTGTTTCGCGACTGCAACCAAGTCACTTCCCTTCGGCAAATGGGGCAGTGGCTGTCGTAAAGTAGCGTGAACACGTGTTCATTATTCATGGGGTTGTTCCGGGAAGTTTTGCGCTAGCAGGCTTGTCATAATCAGGCTGGCAGCCGGATCCAACATACGCTTCCGCAAAAAAGTCCCCTTACGATGCGGGACTCGCGCAGTTGGCGAGAAACTCGCATCGAAGGGGATTACGGGCTATCAAGCACCCCTCTGAGGACGGAACGTGTGTCAGGAATCAACAAATTTAGCACTCCGCAATCTACCAGCGGATGTGGCGGAAGCAAGGGGGCGAATGCTAAAAAAAGGTAGGGTGATCTCGCCACATTCCCGCTTTCTGGGCGGCAGGGACAAAAACGATGTTGATAGGCTATTCCAGCGATAGTTCCCGTTTTATTGTTTATGAAAAGGGAATTATGAATAACATAAATGGCTAATTGTAAATTTTCGACAGGGGATTATAGTGAAGCCGTAGTTTAGAGCCACTGCAAACGCTTGATGCAGAGCAGATAAACGCTTCAGGTAAGCTTAGGAAAAACAGTATTGCCTATCCTCAGTTTACTGTGGGTATTTGGAACTTTTCGATGGATGAGTTGGTTATATCTACGCTGTCGTTCGCTGCTGCGAATTTTCAGTACTTTGATTTTTGTTGGACCCGCTAGTGCTTTATGTTTTATGTGTGACCTCCCTCGTAAGCAGTGACTCCGGCACTGCACACTCTATAGCCTCTATCGTGGTATTCGGTAGAGGCTTTTTTTATCTACATGACGGGCTATTTGCTCCGTACGTGGTAAATCGCGTAGCCGGCAAAAAACATGGTTAAAAGGTAAATTGACACTGTAATCATTTTGTACTCCTGGTTATCTTTATTGTTGTGCGGCATTTATAACAGAAATCCGGGTACATAATCCGGTAATTGCTTTGGCAACAGCTTTTGCGTGTTAGTGTTGTCGGCGCTGATCGGGGTTTTCCACAAAAACTGTGGATAAGCTTGTTGGTAGGCTGGTAAAAGTTAGCGCAAGTTGCTGTATTTAAGCAGGCGCTCGTAAATTGGCTAATAATTGACCACGGTTACCTGATTCATCAATTACTCAACACCGGAAATCGATAGCTGCAACCTTTGTTTGCCGATCATTTTGACGGAAAATTTTCTAAGCTCTTAGCTGCTCTTCGCCTAGAATGTCTAATCTGCATGGCAAACTTTCAGGATATTTTATGCAAATTCTTGGTGTGGATATTGGCGGTTCGGGTATCAAAGGTGCGATTGTCGATACCTTAACGGGCGAACTGGTCTCCGAACGGCACCGGATCGATACGCCGCAGCCGGCAACCCCGGAGGCGGTAGCCGCAGTGCTGGCGCAATTGGTATTGCATTTTGGCTGGACTGGACCCATGGGCTGCGGTTTCCCGGCAGCGATTCAACAGGGCGTTGTGCGCACGGCCGCCAACATCTCCAAGGCCTTTATCGGCACTAATATCGATAAATTGTTTTCAGAAGCCACTAACTGCGAGTGTCACAACTTAAACGATGCGGACGCGGCAGGTATTGCGGAAATGCATTTCGGCGAGGGTGCCGACCAAAAAGGCGTGGTTCTGTTGATTACCATCGGCACCGGTTTGGGAACAGCGCTATTTACCGACGGCAGTCTGCTACCTAATACGGAGCTGGGTCATGTGTATCTGGAAAATGGGCTGGAGGCCGAGCGTTACGCATCCGATGCCGCCCGTAAACTACAAGATTTGGGTTGGAAAGCTTGGGGCAATCGCTTCAACGTTTATTTGAATACGATGGAAAAACTGTTCTGGCCCGATCTGATCATTTTGGGCGGCGGTGCGAGTAAAAAATTTGATAAATTCAAAGAGCAGATAGGCATAAAAACGCCGGTGAAGCCGGCGGCATTTCTAAACCAGGCCGGTATTGTCGGCGCGGCTTTATTTGCTAAATCGAAAGTTACCTGAGCGATGGCGCTTCAGGACAGAAAACCTTGTTATTGAAGACGGTAAAACAAGAGTTTTTTCAAGTAGCGCTAATATTTTTACCTTCGATAAATTCTGTTTCCAAGTCACCTTGACTATGAAATTACCCGCGGTAACCTGAGCTCATGAGGTTGCTGGCAGTGAAAAATTTATTTTTCCGTGAGAGCAATCAGACAAGATAGTCGGCAGCCTCATATTTCCCATATGTAGTAAAAGCTAATTTTCTGACTTCTTGTATCGCAAGCTTGTCGGAGATTGGTGCAAATCATGGGTGGTGCTGGTGACGCAAGCCTCTAGGTCGGGAGATAGCTAGAGGCCCGTCATCAGTATCATTCCTGGTAGTTTCTTTATCCGCAAATGACTAAAACGCCATGTACCAGCGTTTTAGTTTGTTCCAACGCCAAGTGCCTTTACTGCCCAATCCCGCCCGTGTACCATGCTGCGAACTATCGCGCCGATATTGCTGATGGATGTGCCGGCGCCGTTATCAACCGCCGACCGAAGCGAGAAAACTCATGACAACGCTCAATATCAACGGTAAAAGCCGCAAGATAAATCTGCCCGCTGACACACCACTGCTTTGGGCGCTGCGCGACCAATTAGGGTTGACCGGCACCAAATACGGTTGCGGTATGGCAGTGTGCGGCGCCTGTACGGTGCATATCGACGGCGAGCCGACCCGCGCTTGTGTCACGCCTATTTCGGCTGCGGTGGGCAAAAAAATTGTCACTATCGAAGCGATAGAACAGGATCAGACCGGTAAAAAAGTCCAGGACGCTTGGTTGAATTTGGGCGTGCCGCAATGCGGTTATTGTCAAGCGGGGCAAGTGATGGCGGCTACGGCTTTGCTCAAAAATCATCCGCAACCCAGCGATGCCGACATCGATAAAGCCATGAGCGGCAATTTATGCCGTTGCGGCACTTATCCGCGGATTCGCGCAGCGATCAAGCAGGCTGCCGGTTTGCCGGAGGTACAATCATGAAAAACTCAGCCGAATTTCTGCAAGCCAATAACAAGCCAAGCGATACCGACGACGATTATTTGATCGACAACGTCAGCCGCCGGACCTTTATCAAGCAGTTTGCTTTGAGCGGCTTCGTGTTGGCCGTCGGTCTGCCTACTTTGCTCAGAGCGGACGAAGCCGCCGCACCGGCAGCCGCCGGCAAGTTCGGGGCCGACGCAATGCCGCACGGTTGGGTCGATAATCCTTTGGTGTTTGTGGCTATCGCCGCCGACGGTGCGGTCAATATCATCTGCCATCGTTCCGAGATGGGGCAGGGCATACGCACCAGCTTGCCGATGGTGGTGGCTGACGAGCTGGAAGCCGACTGGTCCAGGGTGCATGTGGTGCAGGCGCCCGGCGACGAAAAGCGCTTTGGCAATCAAGACACCGACGGTTCACGCAGCATGCGCCACTTTTTCATGCCGATGCGCCGGGTCGGCGCGGCCGCCAGACAAATGCTGGAAGCTGCGGCGGCAGCCCGTTGGCGCGTGCCGGTAACAGAAGTCCGCGCCGAGCAGCACCGGATACTGCACATCCCCAGCGGCAAAGCCTTGGGCTACGGCGAATTGGCCAAAGCAGCGGCGAAATTGCCGGTGCCAGACCGCGATAGCTTGCGTTTGAAGAATTCTGCGGAATTTCGTTACATCGGTAAAGGCCGGCAAGGCATTTATGATGGCCGGGATATTGTGTCCGGACGTGCCATGTATGGCATCGATACCCAACTGAAGGGCCTGCTCTACGCCGTCGTGGCACGACCGCCGGTATTGGGCGGCAAGGTTTTAAAATATGACGCCAGTGTCGCGCTGAAGGTGCCGGGGGTTGTCAAAGTCGTGGAACTGCCCAGCAGTCCGCTGCCGGCCGAATTTAATCCGCTTGGTGGCGTCGCGGTGATTGCCAGCAACACCTGGGCGGCTATTCAGGGCCGCAACGCCTTAAAAATCGAGTGGGACAATGGCGAACACGCCAGCTACGATTCTCTAGCTTACAAAGCCGAACTGGAAGCAGCAGTCCGCCAACCAGGCAAAGTGGTGCGCCAACAAGGTGATGTCGATGTTGCCTTGCAAGGCGCGGCCGAACGTCTGGAAGCGGAATATTATTTGCCGCATCTCGCCCAGGCACCGATGGAACCACCGGCAGCGACGGCCCGAATCAGCAAGGGCCATTGCGAAATTTGGACTTGTACCCAGGCGCCGCAGTTAACCCGGGATAAGGTCGCGAAATGGCTGAAACTGCCGGAAGACAAAGTGACGGTGAATGTTACGCTGCTGGGTGGTGGATTTGGCCGTAAATCCAAGCCCGATTACGTCATCGAAGCGGCTTTGTTATCGCAAGCGATGCAAGGCAAACCGGTCAAAGTCACCTGGACCCGCGAGGACGATTTGCATCATGCCTATTTCCACACGGTGTCCTTGGAGCGTTTGGAAGCGGGTTTGGATGCGCAGGGCAAACCGATAGCCTGGCTGCACAGAACTGCGGCACCGAGCATTTCATCTACTTTCGGACCGGACAGCAAGCAACAGATGCCGGTGGAATTGGGGATGGGGGTGATTAACGTGCCGTTTGCCATCGACAATCTGCGTATCGAAAATCCGCCGGCCGCCGCGCATACCCGTATCGGCTGGTTTCGCTCGGTATCCAATATTCCGCATGCGTTTGCCGTGCAGTCCTTTGTGGCGGAAATGGCGACCGCGGCGGGACGCGATCATCGGGATTTTCTGCTGGACTTAATTGGCCCGGCGCGGCGTATCGATCCGACCAGTCTAAACGACACCTGGAATCATGGCGAATCGCCCGCGCTTTATCCGGTCGATACCGGCCGTCTGCGCCGCGTGATCGAAACGGTGACTCGCGAAGCCGGCTGGGGCCGGCAGTTGCCCAAAGGCCAAGGCTTGGGGTTGGCTGCACATTACAGCTTTGTGACTTATGTGGCTGTCGTTGTGGAAGTGGTAGTGGATGAAGCCGGCAAATTAAGCATTCCTAGGGTCGATGTGGCGGTGGATTGTGGGCCGCAAGTCAATCCCGAGCGGATTCGTGCGCAGATCGAGGGGGCTTGTGTCATCGGTGTCAGCTTGGCGACGCTCGGTGAAATCAGTTTTAAAAACGGCGCCGTGCAGCAAGACAATTTTCATGCTTATCAACTCACGCGCATCGACGACGCGCCACGCGAAATCAAAGTGCATCTGCTGCCGCCCGCCGAATTCGATACGCCCCTGGGCGGGGTTGGCGAACCGGGCGTGCCTCCGATTGCGCCGGCACTGTGTAATGCGATTTTTGCCGCCACCGGGCAGCGGATCCGGCAGTTACCGATAGGCGATCAGCTGCTGAAAGACTGAGAATTTATGGGCATGGCGGTGAGCTGAATTAGCTTGCCGCACCCGTTTAAAGCTTTGGTAAAACCGGTCGATAAATGGATGCCAGCCGAAACATGGCGGGTACTATTCAATCCAGAGGAGATAAATCATGTCATCCGTATCGGGAGTAGGTTCAACACCGTATTTCCCTATCACCAACCAAGCGAAACAGCCCGCAGCCAATCAGCAAGCAGCAACGCCGCCCGTGCAAGCGGTTGTGAAAGACACAGATGGCGATAATGATGCAAGAATAGGCAGCAAAATCGACACCTATGCCTGATAGGCCAGCGGTGCCAAGCAGTAAGAAAAAGCCGGGTAACACCGGCTTTTTCTTTTTTAGGGCTCAGGGCTATGGAGTTTGGAGAAAACGCTGCTTGGCTTCGTTGTCTTCGCGTGCGGCGTCTATTTCGCGGATCACACTGCGTAGATCGGCTGGTTTATTACTGTCTGCGAAATGCCCGGTCAGCTGAGTTTCCGGGTGCAAATCGCCGCTTTGGTATAGCTTCCACATTTCCTTACCAAAGTGTGTCGTCAACAATTCCGGCGCGAACTGGCCGAAGTAGGCGGCCATATTAGCAACGTCGCGCTCCAACATCGCGCGGGCGTTGTTATTGCCGGCCGCGTCCACCGCTTGCGGTAAATCGATAATCACCGGCCCGTCGCTGCCGACCAGCACGTTGTATTCCGACAAATCGCCATGCACCAGACCATCGCAGAGCATGCGCACGATCTGGCCAATCAGAAACGCATGGTATTCGCGGGCCAGCTCGGCCGGCATTTCCAGATCGTTCAGCCTAGGTGCCGGGTGGCCGTCGGCATCTGCGACCAATTCCATCAACAGAACGCCGTCAATAAAGTTATAGGGTTTAGGTACTCGCACGCCGGCATCCGCCAAGCGGTATAAAGCCGTCACCTCGGCATTTTGCCAAGCCGATTCCTGCTCTTTACGGCCATAGCTACTGCCTTTTTCCATGGCTCTGGCGCGGCGGCTATTGCGCACTTTGCGGCCTTCCTGGTAAAGCACGCTTTTCTTAAAGCTGCGTTGGTCGGCTTCTTTATAAACCTTGGCGCAGCAGATTTCCGCGCCGCAACGCACCACATACACGGCGGCTTCCTTGCCGCTCTTCAGCGAGCCTATGACCTCGTCGATCAAGCCGCTATCGATTAGGGGTTCAAGTCTTTTCGGTGTTTTCATACTGCCTATTATGCCGCGCTCGCATGAATATCGCGCAAAACTTCTGCCAATCGATGCACTTTTAGCCGCGAGAACAATCCTTATAGTCCCCTCCGGTTCAAATCAATATGTAGTGGTCAACTTTTTTCGGACAGCCAAATAGGTTGTTGATCTGCCATTTTCATTTCATAGCCATTGGGCGGCAGGTAGCCCAGTGACGAATGCAAGCGCCGACTGTTGTAGAAATTGACGATATAGTCGGTCACGTCGCGGCTGGCTTCGGTATGGTTGGCATATTGGCGACGCCAGACGCGCTCCATTTTCAGATTGAGAAAGAAGCGCTCCATCACCGCATTGTCCCAACAGTTGCCCTTGCGACTCATGCTGCCTTGAAAGCCATGGCGTGCCAGTAAATCCCGGTATTCGTGACTGGCGTACTGGCTGCCCCGGTCGGAATGCACGATCAGGCCCGGCGGCGGTCGGCGCTGGGCGATGGCAATCTGCAAGGCCGTGCAAACCAGCTCCGCCGGCATGTTGGGCGCCATGGCCCAGCCCACGATTTTGCGCGAATACAGATCCAACACCACCGCCAGATACAGCCAGCCGCTCAGGGTCCGAATATACGTGATGTCCGAGACCCAGGCACGATTAGCCTCAGTCTGTTCAAACTGGCGATCCAGCACGTTCTCGTACACCGGCAGATTGTGATTGCTGTCGGTGGTATGCACGAATTTGGGCTTCCAGATCGGCTTGAGCTGGAGTTCCTTCATCAGGCTGCGCACACGATAGCGGCCGATCTCAACGCCCTGTCCCGCCAATTCTTTACGCAGACGGCGACTGCCATAACATTGACCCGTGGCGTCAAACAGGCTCCGCAGCCGAACCCGCGTGCCGCAAAGCGCTTGCGGCTGCCGAACGCGCCGTCGGGCCGCATACAGTCCAGATCGACTGACGCCCAGCAATTGGCAGCTCTGTTGTACGGTGACGGCCTTCTCTGCTGTTAGCTGCTGAATCACTTGGTGTTTCATCGCAGTTCTCTGGCAAAGAAGGCCGAAGCCTTTTTGAGCAGTTCGTTATCCGAACGCAGTTGCCGATTTTCCTGTTCCAGCTGCCGAATCCGCTGCTGGTCCGGGGTTAACGGCTTGCCCATACCCGGCTGACCGGATTGCTCCGCCTGCACCTGCTTCAACCAGCGACGCACCGCCGTCTCACCCAGTTTGAGTTCCTGGCAAACCTGAGCCACCGTCAGTCCTTGCTCCTGGATCATCTTCACTACTTGCAGCTTGAACGCCGCATCAAAACTTCGTCTTTCTTGTTTCATTAGGTTCACCTTCTAGATTGATAGTTTATCAACCTATCTCGGTGTCCATTATTATTAGACCACTACAATAAGCGCCGATTCGTAAAGGCTATCCATTGAATCGCCGTTGATTTCTCGGTGGCTACAACCTTAGATAAAATCGGGTTTGCCGGGCTCGCGTAGCGTCTGCTAGTGCGCTTGGTTTTACTTTGGTGTTGGTGAATAGGTCGCTTTTTGACATTTTGCTGTTACATTAGCGCTTTTATAAAACGACTCGGCAAGCACCGCTCATCTCATATCATGGCAGATTCAAAACATATCATCATCGTTGGCGCTGGCCCGGGCGGCTTGTGCGCCGGCATGTTACTCAGTCATCGCGGCTTTAAAGTATCCATTTTCGATAAACATCCCAATGTCGGCGGCCGCAATCGGGCTATCACCATGGATGGTTTTACCTTCGATACCGGCCCGACCTTTTTGCTGATGAAGGGTGTTTTGGACGAAATGTTTGAGTTGTGCGGCCGGCGTAGCGAAGACTATATGCAGTTTATGCCGCTGAGTCCGATGTACCGCCTGTTGTATGACGACCGCGAGATCAATGTGTTTTCCGACCGGGAAAACATGCGCGCCGAACTGGAGCGGGTATTCGATGAAGGCAGCGCCGGCTACGAGCGTTTCATGGATAACGAGCGCAGCCGCTTCAATCGTTTGTACCCGTGCATTACCCGCGATTACTCGAATTGGTCTTCGTTCTTCTCGCTGGATTTGATCAAGGCCTTGCCTTGGCTTGCCTTTCCAAAAAGCGTGTTCAACAACCTGGGCCAGTATTTTGACAAGGAAAAAATGCGCCTGGCGTTTTGTTTCCAATCCAAGTATCTGGGCATGTCGCCCTGGGAGTGTCCGGCACTGTTTACCATGTTGCCGTACCTTGAGCATGAATATGGCATTTACCATGTGGCCGGCGGTTTGAATAAGATTGCGACGGCGATGGCGCAAGTGGTGACCGAGTCCGGCGGCGAGATTCATTTGAATGCCGAAATCTCCTCCTTGATCGTCGAAGACGGCGCGACCAAGGGTGTGAGACTGCAAAACGGCGAGGAAGTACGCGGCGACGAAGTGATCGTCAATGCCGATTTTGCCCACGCTATGACGCATTTACTGGAGCCCGGTACCTTGCGCAAATACGATCATCAGCAATTGCAAAAGCGCGAGTATTCCTGCTCGACCTTCATGCTCTATTTGGGCCTGGATAAACAATACGATTTGCCGCACCACACCATCGTATTTGCCAAGGATTACCGTACCAATATCCGTAATATTTTCAGCAATAAAACTTTGACCGAGGATTTTTCGTTTTACGTGCAAAACGCTTCGGTCAGCGATGCCAGCCTGGCGCCGGCCGGCAAGTCGGCGCTATACGTGCTGGTGCCAATGCCGAATAACGACAGTGGCGTGGATTGGCAAGCTCATTGCGCCGCTGTGCGCGAGCAAGTGCTGGATACGCTGGGCGCGCGTCTGGGTTTGAACGATCTTCGTGAGCATATCGAATGTGAAAAGATCATCACCCCCGGCACCTGGGAAAGCGAGGAGCACGTTTATAAAGGCGCGACCTTCAGCCTGTCGCACAAGTTCAGCCAGATGCTGTACTGGCGGCCGCATAATCGCTTTGAAGAGTTAGATAACTGCTATCTGGTTGGCGGCGGCACCCATCCCGGTAGCGGTTTGCCGACTATTTACGAGTCGGCGCGGATTTCCTCGAATCTGATTTCCCGCAAGCACCGGGTGCATTTCAAGGAAATCCAGCAAAGTACCTGGCTGAAAAAAGCCAAGGCCTAAGTGATGGCGACGATGCAGGCCGTTTCACCGGTCGATGGCCGCGTGTTGGGTGACTTTCCGGTTAGCGATTTAGCGGCGATTCAGCAGCAGATGCTTGCTGCGCGTGCTGCGGCGCAAATCTGGGACAAACGGCCGGTAGCCGAAAGGGCGAAAATTCTAGCCAAGCTGGTGCCTTTATTGATGGCCGAATTGGACGCGATTTGCGAGCAAATCAGTCTGACTACGGGCAAAGTTCGTACCGAAGCTTTGCTGGGTGAGATTTACCCGGTTTTGGATTTGGCCCGCTATTACCAAAAGCACGCCGCCAATATCCTGGTCTATCAAGGCATTCCCACGTCACCGTTTGCCTTTCCTGGCGCCACTGCCGGTATCGAGCGGCGGCCCTACGGCGTGGTGGCGGTCATTTCACCGTGGAATTATCCGTTTCAACTGTCGGTCGGGCCGATGCTGACCGCATTGTTTGCCGGCAACGCGGTGATTCTGAAACCCTCCGAATTAAGCTTGCCGGTCGGTCAGCTGATTTTCGCTTTATTTAAGCAATTGGATTTACCTGAAGGTTTAGTGCAATGGTTGGTTGGCGACGGTGTGACCGGGGCGCAGCTGATCGACGCCGGTCCGGATTTGGTGTTTTTTACCGGAGGCCTGACTGGTGGTAAAGCCGTCATGCAGCGCGCCGCGCAGCATCCGATTCCGGTGTTGCTGGAATTGGGCGGCAAAGACCCGATGCTGGTATTCAACGATGCGGTATTGCAACGCGCGGCCGATGCGGCTTTGTACGGTGCGTTCTGCAATAGCGGCCAGGTCTGCGTGTCGGTCGAGCGTTTGTATGTCCAGCAGGACTGTCACGATGAATTTTTAAGCTTGTTGCAACAGGGCGTTTCGCAATTGCAGGTCGGGCACCGCCCGCACGGCGACTTGGGTGCAATGACCAGCGAAAGGCAAATTGCAGTTGTCGAGGCGCATTACCAGGATGCCATTGCCCAAGGCGCGCAAGCCTCCGGGCCGCTGGAACGGCAGGGTAATTACCTTAAACCCGTCGTGCTATGGAATGTCCATCACGGCATGCGGGTAATGCGCGAGGAAAGCTTTGGGCCCTTGCTGCCGGTGATGGCCTTTAGTGACGAAGCCGACGCCATCCGTCTGGCTAACGACAGCGAGTTTGGTTTGAATGCCAGTATCTGGAGCCAGGACATAGCCAAAGCCGAGCGGGTCGCCGGCCAGCTGCAAGTGGGCAATTGGGCAGTCAACGACGTGATCAAGAACATTGGTCATCCCGGCTTGCCGTTCGGCGGCGTGAAAAAAAGCGGCTTTGGCCGTTATCACGGCGCGGAAGGTTTGCGCAGTTTTACCTATCCGGTGGCCGGCATGACCAGCCGCAGCCATTTACCCAAGGAACCTAACTGGTTTCCGTATTCGGAGCAGCGCTACCAGGATTTCAAAGGCTATATGGACTTTGTCTACGGCGAAGGTTCGCTGTGGCAACGCATCAAGCGCAACTGGCCGGCGTTACAAGCTTTTCGGGAATATTCAGCGTTCGATTTAACCCAGCGCTGGCAAAATCTAAAATTACTGTTGTCATGGAAACGGGACTACTGATGAAGCAAAACAATAACAATAAACGTGTCGTCGTCATCGGCGCCGGTCTGGGTGGTTTGTCGGCGGCTATTTCGCTGGCTAGTGAAGGTTTCGCGGTGGAGTTGGTCGAAAAGAACGACAAGGTCGGCGGCAAGCTGAACATCATGACTAAAGACGGTTTTACCTTTGATTTAGGACCGTCGATCCTGACCATGCCGCATATCTTCGAAGCACTGTTTACCAAAGTCGGTAAAAACATGGCCGATTATGTCGGCATCGAAAAAGTCGAGCCACACTGGCGCAATTTCTTCGAAGACGGCACGCACATTGATTTATGTGAAGACCCGGAAAATCAGCGCCGTGAACTGGACAAATTGGGGCCGAATACTGCTGCCGAATTCGCCAGCTTCATGGCCTATTCCAGAAAGCTGGGCACGGAAACCGAAGCCGGCTATTTTGCCAAGGGCTTGGATACCTTCTGGGAATTGCTGAAGTTTTACGGCCCCATCCGCGCCTTGAATTTCGACGTATTTCGGTCGATGGATCAGGGCGTCAAACGCTTTATTTCCCATCCCAAACTGATCGACATCCTGAATTACTTCATCAAATACGTCGGCTCGTCGCCTTACGATTCGCCGGCTTTGATGAATCTGATGCCCTACATTCAATACGAATACGGCTTGTGGTATGTGAAGGGCGGCATGTACGGCTTGGCGCAAGCCATGGAAAAGCTGGCTATCGAGTTGGGTGTAACCATTCGTTTGAACAGCGAAGTTGAGGAAATTCAGTATCAGGCCGGTAAGGCTACCGGCATCAAACTGCAAGGCGGCGAGGTATTGGCGGCGGACATCGTGGTATCGAATATGGAAGTGATTCCGGCGATGGACAAATTGCTGCATAACTCACCGGCGGAACTGAAAAAAATGCAGCGCTTCGAGCCGACCTGTTCCGGCTTGGTGTTGCATTTGGGTGTGAACCGGTTGTATCCGCAATTGGCGCATCACAATTTCTTTTATTCCGATCATCCGCGCGAGCATTTCGACGCGGTGTTTCGTAGCGGCAAATTGTCCGACGACCCAACGATCTATTTGGTCGCGCCGTGCAAAACCGATCCGAGCCAGGCGCCGGACGGTTGCGAGATTATCAAAATCCTGCCGCACATCCCGCATATTAACCCGGACAAACCGCTGACGGCCGACGATTACTGGGCGTTGCGCGAGCGGGTGTTAGCCAAACTGGAGCGCATGGGTCTCACCGATTTACGCCAGCATATTGTTACTGAGGAATACTGGACGCCGCTGGATATTCAGGCCAAGTATTATTCCAATCTGGGTTCGATTTACGGCGTGGTGGCGGACCGTTGGAAAAATCTCGGCTTCAAGGCCCCGCAACGCAGCAAGCAATTAAGCAATCTGTATTTCGTCGGCGGCAGCGTCAATCCGGGCGGCGGCATGCCGATGGTGACCTTGTCCGGGCAGTTGGTGCGGGATAAGATTTTGGCGGACTTGGGGCAGGCTTAGCCCCAGGCAGACAAAAAATAGGATTTGCATAAGCCGGTTAAATTTAAGCCTACACTTAAGCGGCGTTTGCATGGCTTGGGGTTAGCCCGGCATAAACCCATTCGCGCCGGAGTGCAGTGTTCACGCGCCTTTGGCTTATTTCGTATGCCTACTGTTAGCTAGATTTTATGCTGCTTTTTTTTCGGAATATCCCGGCATCGACCCGGCCCAACGAGTTGTATTCTTACGTGGCGATGGCGGTCAGTGAAGATTTAATAGAACAGGCCAAGCACGTGATAACCGTCGACGTGATGGTGATTCGGGACAAGCGCAGCAATCAGCTGGAGCATCACGGCCTGGTGTCAGTGAATTCCGATGAAGCCGGTATTCGCGCTATTAAGAATCTGAACGGCCTGTTGTTTAACGGTTGCGAGGTTTTGGTGCGAGTTTACAAACAGCGCGACGTCAAAAATGACCGGCGCCGCAATGGGGTGCCGGTGCCGAGTGAGATTATCGAGAAACGCATTCAGGATCGGCGCCGCGGCGCTAGCGTGGAAATTTATGTCGATTTTTCCAATGTGTTCTATCCCATCACGCTTTAAAGGCGCTTTGCAGTTTTGGCATTAGACCGCTAAAGCCAGACGCGTACGCAGTTCCTGCCATTTTCCTTAGCGGTGTATAGCGCTTTATCAGCTTTGGTCAATACGCAATCCGCCGTACCGCTATCGGCATGCATTAAGGCAATTCCGATACTCACGGTTATCGGAATTGTATGCTTATCAATAACCAACGGTGTATCGGCCAGCACTTTACGTAAGCGTTCGGCAATTATCATGGCTGGTTCGGCGTCGGTCTCAGGCATGAATATCGCGAACTCCTCGCCGCCAATCCGGCCCACGACATCGATCTCGCGTAATTCCGCGCGCATAATCCCGGCAAAGTGTTGCAACATTGCGTCGCCGGTGGGGTGTCCGTAGCCGTCGTTAATCTGCTTGAAATGATCCAGGTCCAGCATTAATATCGCTACCCGGTGATTATTGCGCTTTACTCTGGCAAATTCGTTTTCCAGACGGGCCATAAAGTGCCGGCGATTTAAAAAACCGGTCAAACCGTCGGTTGTTGCCAATTCCCACAGCTCGGTTTGCATCCTTTTGCGTTCGCTAACATCCTGTTTAACGCCGACGAAATGGCGTATGCAGCCTTGCTGGTCCTTGACTGGGGAAATCACCAGTTCTTCGTCATACAGTTCGCCATTTTTGCGCCGGTTGACGATTTCGCCGCGCCAGGTATTTCCAGCTAGTATGGTCTCCCATAAAGCCTGATAAAACGCCTGGTCTTGCTTGCCGGATTTAACCAGCTCGTTGGGCCGCATGCCGGTGGCTTCTTGGCGACTAAAGCCGGTCAGCGTTTCAAAGGCTTTATTGGCCCATTCGATATTGGCATTTATGTCGGTAATCACTACACCATGTTCCACCGTTTCCAGGGCCGATATTAACAAGTGGTCGCGCAACTCCGACGCCTTGCGCAAGCTGATATCCTGATGGATACCGACCGCGCGAATCGGTTGGCCCTGAAAATCCCACTCCAGCACGCGGCCGGTATCGTGTACCCAAACCCAATGGCCTTGCTTGTGCAGTAAGCGATGTTCAGCAGAGTAAAGCTCGGTTTCGCCGCGCAAATGCGGCTCCAGAGAGGCTGTGATTAAATGCCAATCATCCGGATGCACCAAGCGTTTCCAAATGTCGATATCGGATCCCACCTCGTCAAGCGTGTAGCCCAGCATAGAGGCCCATAGGTCGTTGAAAATCACTTTCCCGCTGGGAATATGCCAATCCCATAAGCCTAAGCTTGCGCTCTGTAAGGCCATACCCATCCGTTGCTCGGACTCGTGAAGCCGTTTTTCCAAGCTTATCCGCGTCAACGCGTAGCGTATTGCCCTGACCAGGCTGTCGGTGTCTATGCTGGATTTGATCAGATAATCCTGCGCGCCGCAGTCCAGAGCCTTCAGAGAAAACTCGGTATCGTCGTGCCCGGTCAGCACGATAATCGGCAGTAGTCGGGTCGCTTTGCGAATGCGTCTGACGGTATCCAAGCCTCGCGAATCCGGTAGGCTTAAATCCACCAGCACCACGTCGATTTTTTGTTGGGCAATAATTTGTTCGCCATCCGCCAAATTCTCGCGCCAGATCAACTCAAAACGCAGAGTAGGCGAGGCGCGCAAATATTGACGAACCAGGCTGGCATCGCCCGGTTCGTCTTCGATTAATAAAACGCAGCAATTTGTCGCTTCGGTCATAATTATTGCTTGCTTGGTAAGCGCACTACATTGAACCAATAGCCTTCGATTTGCCGAACCGCCGCGATAAATTGTTCGACATCCACCGGTTTGGTAATGTAGCTATTGGCGCCTAGTTGATAGGTTGCGACCACGTCGCGCTCAATATCGGAAGTGGTCAGGACAATAGCCGGAATGCTGGAAAAGTCCGGTTCCGACTTGATTTTAGCCAGAAACTCGCGGCCGTTCATGCGCGGCATATTCAGATCCAGTAAGATCAAATCCGGGCGCGGCACGTCGGCATAGTCGGCGCCTTGCCGCCGTAAAAACGCCAGCGCTTCGACACCGTCCCAGACATGATGCAGATTGCAACGCACCCGGTTTTCCTTGAAACTCATTTTCACCAGATGGGCGTCGGCGGGTTCGTCTTCCACCAGCAACACATCGAACAGCGGCGTTGATTTATCCGTCATGCTTATTTCCTTCTATATTGGGTAGCTCGAACACCACTGCCGTACCGTTCTGCGCTGTACTTTCAATCCAAATTTTGCCGCGACAACTGCTGACGATGCGGCGGGCTATCGACAGACCAATGCCGGTGCCGGCCTCGTTGTCGCGATAATGCAGGCGCTCAAAAATTTCGAAGACCCGTTGCCGGTATTCCGCATCTATCCCATCGCCGTTATCGCGCACATAATAACGATTTACGTCCAGATCGGATACGCCGCCAATTTCGATCCGTAAGGGTTGTTCAGAATTGGCTGGCCGGCCGTGTTTGAGTGCATTGTCCAAAAGCAATCTAAATAGCTCGGCCATGCGGGGGAGATCGATATAGGCATGCGGTAGTTCGCCGACGCTGACACTTGCGCCTGCAATCGCTATCGCGTCCGCTAAAGCGTGGATAGCCGCTTGGGCAGCGGTTTTGGCGTCCACATGAGTCATTTTGTCGCGGGCTTGATCGGCCGTCACATACAGTTGAATGTCACGTACCAGACCGATTAAACGCTGTGCGTCGTGTTCCAGATAATCCAGGCTACTATTAATGTCTTCGTCGCCCAAGGCCTCCGGATACGCCTTCAATGAGTTGCGTAAGCGTTGAGTAAAACTGCTGAAGCGGCGAGTCGGCTCCATCAAATGATGGGCGGAAATTTCTGCGAAACGGCTCAGGTCGGCGTTGCTGGATTCCAGAGCCATGCTGATTCGTCTACGCTCGGTAATATCGATGCAAGAGCCGATATAACCGACGAATTCGCCGTGGTCGTCGTAACGGGGAATACCGGTGTCGAACAACCAGCGATATTCACCATCGTGGCGTCTCATACGATATTCCATGCTGAAAGGCAGGCGTTTTTCAAAGTGTCCGGTGTAGTAGTTTAGACAATACTCCAGATCATCCGGATGCACTGTTTCTGTCCAGCCATTATCTAGTTCTTGTTCAATACTGCGCCCGGTAAAGTCTAACCAGACTTTGTTGAACCAGTAACAGCGCTTGGCTGAGTCCGAGAGCCAAATCATCACTGGCGCCGAGTCCGCCATGGCCCGGAACCGGCTTTCGCTCTCGCGCAATTCGGCGGTCATGTTTTCTGCCAGGACCATTGCTCGGCTGCGGCTATTCACCAATTGCCAAGTCAACAGACTTAATAGCAGGCTCAGGCTTACGCTGTTGCCGGCGATAATGAATGGCTTGTCTTGATCGACACGCGCTTGGAAATTCGGTTCGGCATGAATCAATAAGGTCCACGGGTGGCAAGCCAACACAATCTGTTGTTTGGAAGTCAATAGTGGTTGAATGTTTGCCGGCGGTGCGGAGCCGTACATGCGGCTTTCTTCGTTTAATGTTTCTCCGTCGAATATTTCCAATCCCAAATCGCTTTCTAGTTCGCCGCCAATTCCGGCCATTAAGTCCTTGGTGCGGAATGGTGCGTAAACCCAACCCAGCAGATCGGCGCGGCGTTGCTCCAGCGTATCGTGCGGCACGTCCTTTTTATACACTGGCAGGTACATTAAAAAGCCGGCTTGCACGTCTTGTTCGGTTTCCTGCAATAAGATTACTTTGCCGCTGATGCCCAGGCTATTGTTGTCGCGGGCATAGCTCATCGCGCGGTTTCGAGTTGGCTCAGAGAACATGTCGAAACTGAAGGCGCGTAGATTGCGACCTAAAAAAGGTTCCAGATAAATTATCGATGTATAAAAATCCCGCTCGCCGGCGGGATGGATGTCGTAATCGGCAAAGCCTTGTTTGCGCATCTCGGCAACATGCCGGTCTTTCTCGGTTTTCGGTATCCACAGCGAAAAGCCCACGCCCTGGATGCCGGGAAAGCGTTGGTCAAGGTTCAGTGCGGAGACATATTCCCTATATTCGCTGCGTTCTACCAGTCCTGATGCGGCAAACAAACCCCGGGCGCCATATAACATTTGCTCGTAAGTTTGTAATCGTTGCTCAATACTTTGCACCAATTGCCGGACGCGGAAATCGAAATAGAGCTGGCGTTCGTGTGCCAAGTCTTCAACCGCAATCCGCCAAGCCTGATAGCTGGTGAGCAATGTAATCAGCAGGACTGCCACCGTCAGCCAGTGGCTGTAATACCGCGGTTTGCTCAGGCTTGAGCGTGGCTGGGCGCCGACCGAAGTTTCAGGGTGCTTATTCATGTCGGCTGGCTGTCGGTTGTGGGGGTATAGCCCAAGGGAATTTCAAACGTAAAACAGGAGCCCAGGCCTTCGCCGGCGGAATCCACCCATATTTTGCCGTTGTGATGTTCTATTATGCGCCGGCACAAAGCCAGGCCCATACCGGTGCCTTCGAAGCGCGTGCGGGCTTGCAGGCGGCTAAAGAACTGAAACAGCCTATCAAATTGTCCGGGGTCTATACCGATGCCGTTGTCGCGCACGCTGAGCCGCCAACAGCCGTCAATGACCTCGGAGTTAACATCGATAATGGGAGCTTGGTATTCTTGCCGGTAGTGCAGGGCGTTAACCAACAGGTTTTGCAGCAGGCGGCTGAGCTCGTCGCGGCTGGCATACAGGATAGGCCAGTCGCCTTGGCAACGGATGTTGGCTTGGCATTGTGTTGCCAAGGGTTCGACGAATTGCAACACTTCGTCGCGGACCGCGTCGCTGGCAATCCAGGATTTTTGTTGAGTCTTGCGGCCGACGCGCGAATACTCGAGCAGCGAGACGATCATCGCATCCATCCGTTTGGCACCCTCCAGCGCAAAATTCAGATTTTGCCGCGCGTCTTCATCCAGTGATTCCCTGAGATTGCGTTCCAAAAATTGCAAATGGCCGGAGACCATGCGCAAAGGCTGGCGCATATCGTGGGAGACACTGTAAGCGAACTGTTCCAGATCGACATTGGAACGCAACAAGGCGTCGTGGCTTTGCCTTAATTCTTGTTCTATCTGTTTTTGCTTGTCGATATCGACATGCGTACCCAACATCCGTTGCGGTTTGCCTTCGGGCGTGTGCGCCACCACCATGCCCTTGGCGAGTATCCACTTATAGCGTCCATCCTTGCAGCGCATGCGAAACTCCACCCAATACAATTTATTCTTGCCGTCGAAGTAGTCGGACAGGGTTTGCAGTACCCGGTCGGTATCGTCCGGATGCAGGCTGTCGCGCCAGGCATCGAAGTTATTGGCGAATTCTTCGGGTTGATAACCCACCATTGATTTCCAGCGCGGCGAGAAAAACACCTCGCCGCTGACAATGTCCCAATCCCATACCCCTTCGTCGGCGCCTTCCAGAGCAAATTTCCAGCGATATTCGCTATCCGCCAGTCGAATATTCTGTTCGCGGACTCGGCGCCGTTCCGCAGCGAGATAACGGTTTACCCAGAACAAACTCAAGCTGAGTAACACTACCAGCATGACACCGGCGCTGAGTGCCAGTATCGGTGTCGGGTAGCGTTGCCAAATATCCGTCAACGTGAATGACGGAACGGCGTCGAAGGGCTTGGCACGCACGTTCCGCAGTAGTTGTTCCACCGAATTGTAATCGGCCGGGATGGTAAAGCCTTCAATCCCCGGAATAAGGTCGGGGCTCATCAGCAGCAAACAGCCGGCGACTTTTTTGGCCAGCGCGCGGTCTACGTTGGGCATAGCTAAAAACGGCCACTCGGGATAAAGCGCAGTCGATAGCAGCTTGAATTCAGTAGAGGGTTGGACGTTGAGGATTTTGATTTGCCGCAGATCGAGCTTGCCATTTTTGGCCAAATCCTCCAGAACTCCGGTGCGGACAAAGCCTATATCGGCGTGCCGGGACAATACCGCTTCCGTTACCGCATCGTGCGGCATACCTGTGATGACCAATTGGGATGCCTTGACTATGTCTATGCCAGCTTGGGCGGCTTCGTAGGCTTGCATTTGAAAGCCGCCCAGGGAGTCTTGACTGGTAGCGGCGATTTTTTTGCCGCGCAGGTCGCCGAGTGCGTTGAGATCCAAACGCTCGGCTTTCGCAAAGATGACGCCGCCGAACTTATCCTGAGAGCCGCCGTCCTCGTGTCTGAGCAATGTGGCCAGCGGTGCTGAAAAGCCGTGTTGATAGCTGATATGGACATAGTGGCCGGGATTGGTCAGCACAAAGTCCAATTGGCTACTGTCCACACCGGCCTCCAGTTCGTCGTAGTTCAAAGCTTCGACGATGAATTCGCGCTCCGGTATAGCCTGGTGCAAGACTTTACTCAGTGCTTGCCATTGTTCCAGGGTTTGCGGCTTGGGCCGATAGGCTAATACACCGATCCGCACTGGTGCGTCGGCCAGCGCTGAAAAGCTGACCAGCACGCAACAGCCCAGTAACAGAAATTTAATCCGGTTAAGCAAAGCGTTTGTAATCATTAATAAATGGCCACGGCTCATTTAGGTAAAACCCAATACTCAGCTGTTCAATGTCCCAAACATTCTCTAATGTTCAGGCGGGTTGCCTTGCGCGCCGGCCAGAAGGCGGCTATCCAGGCCACGATTAACATGATCATCAACCAGTACAGAACAGCCCACCAGTCGAAGCGGAAATCCAGTTGTATGCCAAGCATAGTTCGTCCGAGTTGTTTCGCTAGCGGTTCGGCGGCCAGATAGGCGAGCGGAATACTCAGTAACCAAGCCATGCCGCCATGCAGCAGGCCTTCCAGTAAAAACATGCGGAATATTTTTTTGGACGGGGCGCCGATGGCGCGCAACACGCCAATTTCGCGAATGCGCTGCAATACGCTAATGGCTAATGTGCCTGATAAACCGATACCGCCGACCGCTGCAATCATGCAGGCCAGGCCCAGCAGGGTGTTGAGCACTGATTTGAACTGGTTGCGGGTAAACTGGCGTTGTTCCAGTTTGGCAAGCGTGGTGTAAACATCCAGTTGTACATCATGGTCCTGAAACTGTTGTTGCAAGTTGCGTAGGTAGTCGGCCTCCTGATGTAGGTCGGCGACCGGCGCATCGAGCAGTGCAAACGACGCCATTTTCCGGTTTTGAGTAATCTGCCGTAGGGTTTCCAACGGCGCATAGACCGGTTCCACTGCATAACTATTGCCGGCCAACCAACGATAGATGCCTATCACTTGCCATTTCTGGTGATCGGCGCCTAGCGCGACGTCCAGCATGTCGCCGGCTCGGACAGCGTTCAATGCGGCCGTATCCGCACTCAGCACCAGTACGCGCTGGCCGGCGTCGCTGGCTTGGAACCAGCGTCCGGATTCAATCAGCGGTTGGTACATCGTCGAGTTGGCCGGCAATGCCAGCATCTGCAGACCCAGGCTGCCTTTTTGCGGCAACGCTAGGCCGTCCTTGGCAATTTGTATGCTGGATCGTTGCCAGAATTCAATTTGTTCCGTGCCGGCTACTGCTGCGGCAATATCGCGAATTGTTTGTTCGGATTGGTCTTGGGTAAAACCCAGCCGCACGGTATAACGGCTGCGGGCCATTTCCCGGTCCAGTGTTAAATTCAGCGAGGCGATCAAGCTGGTCAACACCAAAAACATCACGCCGGCGCAGACCAATACGCTTTGCGTCAAGACCAGCCTGGCTTTACGGCGGAACAAATTCCCTAAAGCTGCGGCGGATAAAGTCGGTAGAAAGCGCGCGCCGAACTTTTCTATTAGTAGATCGAAACGGTTGTAGCCAAAATCGGCGCCCACGCCGTAACTGGCGATTGCTGCACGTACCGTCATTCCCGCACCGCGCAGAATCGGCGGTAAACCCGCCAGCAAGGGCGCCAGCAGGCCGCCGAGTAGCATGTAATTAACGGCGGGCACTGAAATGGCGAATGCGCCGCAGTCGATATTGAATAAAGCCAGCAGTCGGCAGGCACTGAAATAAGCGGCAGCCAGGGCGGGTGGTACGGCGAAAACTATCGCCATCAACGATAAAAATAGGATTTCCAGCAGATACAGTTTGGCAATCGTGATGGTCTTGGCGCCCAGCGCTTTCATCACGCCGATCTGATCGGTTTGCTGGGTAATATGGGCCGATACTGTGTTTAAAATTAATACGCTAGCCAGGGCTAACGAGACCAAGGCCATGATTTGCAGTACACCGTTGATCCCGGCTAGAAACGGCCGGCCCCAATGTTGTTCCGGGTCTTGCAATAAGGTGACATTGACGCCGATATGCTGCGCGCTCAGCAGGCTGCGAATTTGCCCGGCAACGTTGCGGGCGGATTCGCTGCTGTAAGGTTCGGCGATTTGCACCAGCAACTGCCGGAAACTGTGTGCCGGAATCCCGAATTGGGTAGCTTGCGCGGTGCCGGCAAAAAAATGTATTTGGCCGCCGAATTTGGGCGGTTTAACGAAGGGATGGCGGACGATACCGCCAATCGGCAAGGTCTGCGGGCCTTGGGCGGTTTCGAATTCTATGTCGCCGCTTTGCATGCCGCTGGACAGGGCGGACAGGTTTTCTATCACAATCCGGTCAGCACTCGGCCAATCGCCGGATTGCAGCGCGGTTTTATCGAAATGCTGGTGTTCATAATCGGGGCGAATAATCAGCGTGCCCAGATGCCAGTCGGTCTCGCCCGGTCTGCGGAAGTGTACGCTCAGCGGCGTCATGGTATCGACGCCGGCTACGCCGGGTATGGCTTTGATTTGCGCCAACAAACTAATATCGGCATCATTGCGCAAGATCAGATTGATATGCGAGGGTTGCGATTGCCGATGCGCGGCATCCATTTTGTTCAGCAGTAAATCGATCATGCCGAATAAAGTCCCGACACAACAGACGCCGACGGCGATGCTGATAATCGCCAAGGTAGTGCGGCTTTTGGTCAGCCATAAGTCGGCCCAGACTTTATGCCACAGCGTATTCACCTGCTGCCTACCGGTTGGCTGTCGGCGTGGATTCGTCCGGAACGAATTTCCAGTTTGCGGCTGGCGGCGTCGGCCAGGGTTTCGTTATGGGTGACCATTACCAAGGTTTTGCCTTGGTCGCGCAGATGCGCAAACAAATCGAACACCGAATCGGCGGTGGCCGCATCCAGATTGCCGGTGGGTTCGTCGGCGACGATCAGCGGGGGATCGTTGGCCAGCGCGCGGGCAATCGCCGCCCGTTGTTGTTGGCCGCCGGAAACCTGGCTGGGCAAGCGCTCCGCAGCATCGGCCAATCCGACCAGTTCCAGTAAATACATGGCCCGCTCACGGCGCTGGCTTTTGCTTAATCGGCCGAGAAAATCCATGGGCAGTACGATGTTTTGCAGCAGATTTAAGGTAGGCAATAACTGGAAGAACTGAAACACGATGCCGACATTGGCGCCGCGCCAGATGCTGAGTTTTTCGTTACTGAGTGTTTGCAGCTCGGTGCCGTTGACGCTGACTTGGCCTTGGCTGGGGTGGTCGATGCCGGTGAGTAAGTTTAAAAGGGTGGATTTGCCGTTGCCGGACGGGCCGACGATAGCAACAAATTCGCCGGGGTAAATATCCAGATTGATGTCGTGCAAGACAGTTTGCAGCGTGCCAGCTTGCGGATAGTCCTTATAAACCTGTTTCAGTTCGATGATCTTTTTCATAACAGCCGGCAAATTGCGGTATGTTACACGAGGCGCGGGGATCCTGGCATACCCGTCATTTCACGCACACTGCGCCGGAGGGCGATTAATGACATCGGTACGGATTTTGTGGCTAGTGCTTTGCCTGGTTTGGATAGCGGCGGAAATTGCTTTGGCCCGCCGTACTGTGCTGCAAGCCGGGCCGGTCGTGAATACGGAGCGGCGTTCGCAGCGCATTTTGTGGATCAGTATTTTGGCAAGTCTGGCGCTGGCATTGTGGTTTAAAAATCTGGCGTTGGCGCCTATAAGGATTGATTATCTGCCTAGGCAAATGTTGGCCATGCTGTTGTTTGCTTCGGGGCTTTATTTGCGTTACGTGGCGGTGATGAAATTGGGCCGATTTTTCACAACTAACGTGCTGATACAGCAAGAACACAGATTAATCAAAGAAGGGCCTTACCGTTGGCTACGGCATCCGGCCTACACCGGCTTGTTGATAGCCTTGTTTGCCGCCGGAGTGGCGATGGGTGATGTTCTGGCGTTGGCGATGTTGCTAGGGCCGACGGTTTGGGCGTTTACCCGGCGCATTGAGATAGAAGAGCGGATGTTGCTGGCTGAGTTCGGTGCGGTTTATGCCGATTTTTGCTTATCGACCTGGCGGTTGTTGCCTTGGATATATTGAAAGCGTATTGGGGCGGTTTTAACCGCCCCAATAGCGCATAGAGCTAGCCGGTCAATTCGTCCAAATATTTTTCCACGTCCAAAGCGGCCATACAGCCGGCGCCAGCCGAGGTGATGGCTTGTTTGTAATGTGAATCCATCACGTCGCCAGCCGCGAATACGCCGGGTACACTGGTGGCCGTGGCATTGCCGTGGATACCGCTTTTAACGACAATGTAGCCGTGGTCCATCTCCATCTGGCCGGCAAAAATGTCGGTATTGGGAGTGTGGCCGATGGCGATAAACACGCCGTGCACGTCCAAATCTTTGGTGCTACCGTCCTGCGTGCTCTTGATACGCAGACCGGTAACGCCCATGTCGTCACCCAGTACTTCGTCCAGCTCGTGATTCCATTCGATACGCACGTTGCCGGATTTTGATTTTTCGATCAGCTTGTCCGACAAGATTTTTTCGGAGCGGAATTTATCGCGCCGGTGCACTACGATCACCTCGGAAGCGATGTTGGACAAATACAGGGCTTCTTCCACAGCAGTATTGCCGCCGCCAATCACCGCGACCGGTTTGTTGCGGTAAAAGAAACCGTCGCAAGTGGCGCAGGCAGAAACGCCTTTACCCTTGAACGCTTCTTCGGATGGCAGACCCAGATATTTTGCGGAAGCGCCGGTGGCAATGATCAACGCATCGCAGGTATAGACGCCGGCATCGCCGGTCAAGGTAAACGGTTTTTGCGAGAGATCGGCGGTATGGATATGGTCGAAAATGATTTCGGTATTGAAGCGCTCGGCGTGTAAGCGCATCCGTTCCATCAAATCCGGGCCTTGCAAGCCTTCCACGTCGCCGGGCCAGTTGTCCACTTCAGTGGTGGTGGTCAATTGGCCGCCTTGTTGCATGCCGGTGATCATCACCGGATTCAAGTTAGCGCGCGCGGCGTAAACGGCTGCGGTGTAACCGGCCGGGCCGGAACCTAGGATTAAGAGTTTGCAATGTTTTGCGGCAGCCATTATGTCGAGTCTCCATGCGGGTTAGGGTAGCAAAATTATAAGGGCATTCCCCCCGCGATAAAACCGATTTACCAACTGGTTTTTAATGGCGTGGCCGGTAAAGCTAATGTGAAATCGATTTACATCATCTATAATCATGTTTTGTGACGCTTTTATTGTGAGCCGACAACTATGGTTGCTGTTGTGGAAGAAAGAGCCTCGCGAGGCTATCGCGAAATCGCATTACTGGGATTTTCGAGTTGTGCGTTGTTTTTTTTAATTGCCCTGGTCACTTTTAATTCCAACGATCCGGGTTGGAGTCATAGCACATCGTATCAATCCATCAGTAACGCCTGCGGTTTGTTTGGTGCCTGGCTGGCGGATTTTGTACTGAGTTTTCTGGGGTTGATGGCCTACCTGATTCCGGTCATGATTTTCTGGTATGGCTACATCCTGTTTCAAGGTTCCCGCCAGACCGGTGGGCAATGGGCGCTGGCGTCGCGCTCGGCAGGTTTTCTGGCCACTACAGTGTCCGGCTCGGCGATTCTGTTTTTGCACCTGCATTTTCTGCGTACCAAGATGGATTTGCCGGAAAGCCCGGGGGGTATTCTGGGGCGGGAAATTGGCGACGCCTTGGTGCATCTGTTAGGCAACTCCGGTTCTACCTTGTTGTTACTGGCCATTTTTATGACCGGCGTGACCTTGTTTACCGGCTTGTCCTGGCTGACGATGATGGCCTTTATCGGCAAATGCGCGATGACGGCCTGTTCGGTCGTGGGCAGACAGGCAGTTGAGGTGCCCGAGCGTTACCGCGCAGATAGACCGGCGCGACCTGAGCCAGCAAAAGAAGCCAAAAAATCGCGTAATCAGCAACCTGAAGCTAAAACCGAAGAACGCGCGAAAAAATCGCAGATTCAAGTGCTGGAAACCGCGCAACCTTCTGCCGCTGCTGCGGTTAGACCCTTGCGTAGAAAAGACAGCAAACCCGTGGACGATATGGAGCCCGGCGCCTATGTCAACGCCTTGCCAACCTTGTCTTTGCTGGACAAGCGTGAAATCAAGGTGAAGCGCTATTCCAAAACCGAGCTGGAAGAAATTTCCCGCCAAGTCGAAGATGTATTGCAGGATTACGGTATTGCCGCCGAAGTGGAAGCGGTATTGCCTGGGCCGGTGATTACCCGGTTCGAATTACGCTTGGCGGCCGGCGTGAAAGTCAGCCGCATCAGCAGCCTGGCCAAAGATTTGGCACGCGGTTTGTCTGTGACCAGCGTGCGTATCGTCGAGATTATCGAAGGTAAATCGGTCATCGGCCTGGAGATTCCGAACCAAGAACGGGAAATGGTTTCGCTGCGCGATTTGCTGGTATCGGACGAATTCGAACGCGCCAAATCCAAGCTCAGCATCGCGATGGGCAAGGATATTTCCGGTACGCCGGTCGTCGCCGATTTGGGCAAAATGCCGCATGCGCTGGTGGCCGGTACCACGGGTTCCGGTAAGTCTGTAGCGATCAACACCATGATTCTGAGTTTGCTATACAAAGCCAAGCCCGAAGATGTGCGAATGATCATGATAGACCCGAAGATGCTGGAATTGTCAGTGTACGAAGGCATTCCGCATTTGCTGACGCCTGTCGTTACCGACATGAAGGATGCGCAAAACGCCCTGCGTTGGGCGGTGGCGGAGATGGAGCGCCGCTATAAATTGATGTCTAAAGTGGGCGTACGGAATCTGGCCGGTTATAACCAGGCCGTCAGAGAAGCGGAAGCCGCGGGTCAACCTATTCGCGATCCTTTATTCCGGCCGGAAACGCCGGTAGCCTTGGAAGATTATCCGCTGTTGGATACGCTGCCCAGCATCGTCATCGTTATCGACGAGTTGGCTGATATGATGATGGTGGTTGGTAAAAAGGTTGAAGAACTGATTGCCCGTCTGGCGCAAAAAGCCCGAGCCGCTGGTATTCATTTGGTGTTGGCAACCCAGCGTCCATCAGTGGATGTCTTAACCGGTTTGATTAAAGCCAACGTGCCCACCCGGATTTCCTTCCAGGTATCGTCACGGATCGACTCCCGGACCATTATCGACCAAGGCGGTGCGGAAGCCCTACTGGGTAATGGCGATATGCTGTTCCTGCCATCCGGCACCAGTATTCCGTTGCGCGCCCACGGTGCGTTTGTGGACGACCACGAGGTGCATCGCGTAGTTGAGTTCTTGAAGAAAACCGGTCCGACCAATTATTTGGACGAAATCACTCAAGAGCGCACCGATAGCGGCGAAGTGGCCGGTTTGGACAGCGAAGATAGCGAATCCGATACGCTTTACGACGAAGCGGTGGCGTTCGTTACCGAATCGCGCAAAGCGTCTATCTCCAGCGTGCAGCGCCGTTTCAAAATCGGTTACAACCGCGCGGCGCGGATTATCGAAGACATGGAAAACGCTGGCGTGGTCAGCATGCCGGAAACCAACGGCTCCCGCGAGGTATTGGCACCCCCGCCGCGCTGATTGCAATGAGTATTATCATAATAGGCTTGCTGGTCGTCGCTGCCGTTTCCGGCATCGGCGGCTGGTTAGTCAGCTCTAAACAAAGCCAGGAAACGCCGGTTAAAATCATGATGTTTGTGGGTTATTTCTGGCTGTTGGCTTTCGCGCAATTATTGCTGGTCGCCTTAAGCTACTTTGGCTGGCAACATTTCTTGGTTTGATTCTTCCGACATGAACCTAATTCCCGAGCTAATCGGTTATCTGGCGGCGACCTTGACGACCGCTTCTTTTCTGCCTCAAGCAATTAAGACCTTCAAAACCCGCGACACCGAATCCTTGTCACTAGGCATGTACAGCATGTTTACGTTGGGGGTGTTGCTGTGGTTGATTTATGGTATCTATTTGGTGAATATAGCTATCATAGTAGCCAACGCTATTACCTTTTTGCTGGCAGCGGCTATCTTGGGCTTTAAGATTCACAATCTGCTGCGTAAATGAATATGCCGGGTCAACCACAATGTCTTCCAGTGCTTCCAGCCATATCGAAATAAAAGCCGATACTTCCGCCGCCAATGATAGCAGTGCTTTCATTGAGAAGATTCGCCCGAATACCGCGATTTCCGAGCCTGTCTACAAGCAACTGCAAAGACGTATTACCGATATGATTCAGTCCGGCGAGCTCGGAGATGGTTTTAGTCTGCCATCCGAGCGAGCTTTGGCGGAAGCGCTGGATCTTAGTCGCACCACGGTGCGGCGTTGTTATGAAGAATTGCGGGCTCAGGATTGTATTGCTACTCATGGTCGCGCCGGCGTCACGGTTAAGGCGCCACCTTCGCGGATTAATCCGGAGATGGGTAAACTGAAAGGTTTTACCGAGGAAATGCGCGAGTTGGGAGTTATCCCGTCTACGCAAATTCTCGAGCACAAGATTGTCGTCGATAGAACTATCGCGTCTATTTTTAATCGTCCGGCGTCTACGCGATTTCTACGTTTGGTAAGGGTGCGCTTGGGCGATGGCATGCCGCTGTCGCGGGAACTGGCTTGGTACGATCTAACGGTAGCGCCGGCTTTGGCTGATTGGAACGGCGAAGGCTCCGCCTATCAATACCTTGAGGCCCAATGCGGCTTAGGCTTGGTGCACGCCGAACAATCCATCGAAGCGGTGCTCAGTGATGATGTGGAAGCCGGCGTATTCGGTTTTGACCAGCCGGGTCCTTGCTTGTTGTTGAAGCGCAAGACCTACGCCGACAACGGGCAGATCGTGGAGTATGTCGAAGGCACGTTTCGCGGAGACGCCTATACCTACCGGGTTAACCTGAAAATCCGGCCGAACTAGACTGATTTTGGTATTGGATTGGTTTTTATAAAGTGGTCGATCTCGGCTGGCGTCGGCAAGCACCTCAATACGCCATGATGCTTGGCGACCCAGGCACCGCTGGCACTGGCTAGGCTCAAAGCCTCGGTTAAACTCAGATTATTCAGCAAGGCAGTCGCCAGGCCGGCGCTAAACGCGTCGCCGGCGCCGGTGGCGTCCAGTGCGGCTACTGGCCAAGCCGGTTGGTGAAGAACCATGCCTTTCGTTAACGCCACGCATCCCGCCTCACCCAGTGTGACCACCAGCAATTCCCCGGACCAGGCAATTTTTTCCGCCCACTTGCATAAGTTACTCAGCCACTGCGCCAGACTAATCACATTGTTGCCTAGGCCGAATAATGCAGCGGCTTCGGTTTCGTTTACCACCAAAATATCGGTCAGCTTTAATAAGCCGGGATCAGGTTGCCGCCAGGGTGACGGATTTAACATGGTGCGGATGCCGCGCTGACGTGCAATCTCGAACGCTTTGCGGATTGGTGTTTCCGGGATTTCAAACTGGGCGTAAATCAAATTTAGGTCTGGAAGGGCGGCCAGGGTCTGTTCGACATGTTCCTTATTCAACAGGGCGTTGGCGCCCGGATAGACTGCCAAAAAATTCTCGCCGGTCGGGCTGATAAAGCCCACGCCAAAACCGGATTGCGGGCCTGTTTTCAGCAGCCAGCGGCTGTTCATGCCCGCGTTCTTGATGAGCTCAATTACTTCATCCGCCGCCGAGTCCATTCCCAGCGGCAATAGCATTGCCACCTCAGCGCCAAGCTTATGCGCGGCTATGCCAACATTCAAGCCTTTGCCGCCGTGTTCCTCGATCATGCCGGTTGCTTGCAAGGATTCGCCCGAACAAGGCAAGCGCTCAACGTTCAGGCAATGAGCATGGACATAGCTGGCTAATACTAGGATGGACACGAAATCTCCGTTTTAGGAAAAAAGTCTGTGAAATAGTACCGAAATAAAACCAATAATTTACGATTGACGCAAAAAAATCTAAATGGTATCTATATGGTTACTTAATTAAATACCAAAAAGATGGAGTATTAGCTATGACCCAGCAAGTTCTGAATATCAATAACACCCAAATCGTCAGCGGTACGGAAAACATGACACCAGGCGAGGGCGGCGCGCATACCCGATTGCTTTGGGCCAGTGTGCCACCTTTTTCGGCCAGACCTGATGTAACCGTTAGTATCTATTCCGCCGAAGGTATGCCAAACGCCGGTACTACGTTTGTTCCTTGGTCTATCGAGTACGTTCCGGGTGGTGCGGCTGGTGGCCGAGACCTGATAGCCATTTCGGCAGCCAATACCGAAACCGGTTTGGAAACCGATGTCGATGTAGTTTGCAGTTATCTGGCCATCGGTCCAAGTGAGTAGCCCCTTATTTATGCTACCGATTTCAGTTCGTTTAGAAATTCGAACTGACCGGTGAAGCCAAGCTTCGCCTTTTCAAAGGAAATATTATGAAAGTCAAAACTGCATTACTAACCCTGTCCATCCTCGATCTGCTGGTCTTCAATACAAATGCCGTCGCGAGTGCAAACGCAACTGCCGAGGTTAGCGTTGACTGGGGGAGTTTCCGAGTGACGTCTGGAACCAATGTGAATGCCGGCATCGCTTGGTACGACAAATCTTCTGGCGTGGGCACGCGCCTGGACACGCCGTATGGCACCGGTACCTATTCGTCCGATTGGGTGACGCCGCTAACCAGCCTGCAAACGGGTAGCGGTATTCGCTCGCTTACCTCGCGAGCTGATGTTGATCCCAACGTCCTATATAGCTATTCCCAGGATCTCGATCCAGCGTTTGGCGATGCTGTCGTTACCGAGTCGTCCCGCACCGGTAGCTTTACTGGTTCCGGCAGCGGGGTGACGACCTTCTCGGTCGATTACAGCATGAATATCAGTTTGATACCCGGTAGCGAACCGAGTGATGTGGCATCGGCGTCCGTAGTGCTGGTGGTCAATGATTTCGGCGACCCTAACCAATCGCTGCTAGCCCGAAAAGATCTGTTTCTTAACGCCAATTTTGTCGGCAGTTTGCCGGACAGCGCTGGAGGTACCTTATCGGTCACTTTGCCAACCACGAGCACCGGGCGCATATTTTTTAGGGTTACCACTCATGCTTACGCAAACGTTTCAGGGATTTCTCAAGTGCCGTTGCCAGCCACGGCTTGGCTATTCGGATCGGTATTATTGGCGCTAATTGGAGCGATGCGTCCGCAATGGGCTGCTGCGGCCGGTACCTGAAACTTTTCTGACTTCCCAAGTAGCGTTTAAGCGCTCCGGCACTCGTTTTGAGCTTGGCCGGTAGTTGTGACATCCGCCATTTTTAACAACTTTAATCAATTAGAGGACTTTTATGAATCGCTTCTCGTCTTTGCTGGCGCTTTGTGCAGTGTTGGCTTATGTACCAACAGCAGCTGCGTACACCACATCCTTGACCGTGATCGCTAGCGCGAACGCCGCTTATGGCAGTCAGTCCTACGATGCGGATTCCAAGGTGTTAAACAACATCAATAGCCCTTCATCGTCTGCGGTAGATGCGTTGTATCAAGTACCCAATGCGGGTGGGCCGGGTAGTTACGTTGAGACGTACCGCTCAGCCGCTGCCGGTTTTGTCACTCCCGGCGTAATGAAAGCCAGTGCCAGTGCCAGTGCGACAGCCTATGCCGCGAATGTCGCCAGTGCCAGCAGCAGGGTGTCATTTGCCGATAACTTCAAGTTGGTGGGCCCCAGCGGTCGAAATATCGATCTGACTTTGACTTATTTGGTGTCGGGAGCACTGTCCGGCACCGCGGCCGCCAGCGGTGCTGTGCAACTAAGTACGGGTGACAGTATTTCTTTCACGGAAAATGGTTATACACCGCGCAGCTTCAGTTGTTCATGGCTGGCGTCGTGTGCCGGCGTGGCGACATTTTCGGTGCCAGTCAATAACTTGATTTCACTGGATGCTTTTCTGGAAGTCGGCGCGGGTGCCAGTAGCTATTTCAAACCTACTCTGACCCAGTCGTCCGCTAATTTCGGGAACACCGGTTTGGTGTATCTCGGTATTGCCGATAGCCGTTATCAGCTGCTGAGCGGCAGCGGTTTTAGCTACGCCCCCGTGCCGTTACCTGCCGCGTTTTGGACTTTTGTTGCCGGATTGCATACGTTGGGCTATTCCGTACGGCGCAAGTCGTGCCTAGGCTAGATCGACACGCCATTGCCTTTAAGCAGGCGCGGCAAAAGTATTCTTCACTGCGGCTTTGCCCTTCGCCTGACCGGTTGCGGTACGGCATTCCTGCTTCTGTCTCTTAGCAGCTACGAAGTTGTTACAATGCCCGGCCAATTTGAACGAGCGGCTGCTAAATCGGCCAGAGAAGCATAATTAATGAAAACCAGAGATAGAAGGCACGGTGTCGTACTGGTACACACCGGCGAAGGTAAGGGGAAGTCCTCAAGTGCGTTTGGCATGGTATTCCGCGCCGCCGGGTGGGGCATGAAGGTCTGCGTGATTCAATTCATCAAAGGCCAGTGGCAAACCGGCGAGCAACGGGCGGCGACGCGATTCGAAGAAATCGAGTGGCATGCCTTGGGCGATGGTTTTACCTGGGATACCAAGAATCCGGAACAAGATATTAAAACCAGCCGGGAAATTTGGGAGTTTGCCAAACAAAAAATTCTCTCCGAAGAGTTTGATTTGGTAATCCTCGACGAAATCAATTACTGCTGCGGCTATGGTTGGATCAGCGGCCAGGAAATCGCCGATTTCATCAAAAACGATAAACCCACCTGGCTACACTTGGTGATGACCGGCCGCAATGCGGCACCGGAAGTCATCGAAGCAGCCGACACGGTCACCGAGATGACCCGAATCAAACACGCTTTTGCCGCAGGCATCAAAGCCGAGCAGGGCGTGGAATTTTAAGCTGAAAAAAAACCGGGCTTCTGGCAGAATTGCCGGTTTTTAATCCAGGCACCAATACCACTATGCAACAAGCAAAAAAACTTATCGAACAGTACTATCAAGCATTCAACAGCGGCGACATGGATACCTTTCTGAGCTTGTTGACCGACGATGTGGTACATGACATCAACCAGGGCGACCGCGAGCAAGGCAAGGCCGCTTTCGGCGAGTTCATGAAAAAAATGAATCACCACTACAAAGAACAGTTGGTGGATATGGTGATCATGGCTAACGAAGACGGCACCCGCGGCGCAGCGGAGTTTGTGGTATTGGGCGAATATCTGAATACCGACGAAGGTCTGCCGGAAGCCAACGGCCAAACTTATCGTTTGCCGGCCGGCGCGTTTTTCGATATTCGCGACGGTAAAGTCGCGCGCATCACCAACTACTATAATTTAGGCGATTGGATTGCGCAGGTGGATCCGCAGTAAGGCTTTTGTCAGGCGCATTGCCGATACCGGTCGATTGGCATAGAATCCGAAGGGTAACAATTCGGATTCGCCGAAAAAATAACTACAAAACAGAGGAGAGCAACAATGGGTGAAACACAGAAATTGATGATCGCTGTGGTGGGGGTGTTTGTAGCCGGTTTTATCTTGGTGGGTGTCAGCAAGGATCAATCCAACGAGGAAAAAGAGGCCGCTGCGCAAATCCGCACGTTGGTAGCCATGCAGGAAATGGCTAACCAAAAATGTCCGAAATTGATCGAAAACAAAACCGGTACCCAAGTGTATTTCCCGTCCAAAACCGATACCGATAAAACGACCTATGTCACGATGGAATGGGTAGGCGAGAAAGACTCTAACTTCAAAACCGCATCCTGCACCCTGCATTTGGCATTGGGAGGCGTGTCGAAGCTGGTTATCGATGATAAGGTTTTGATTGACAAGAAATTTTAATCAAAGGCGGCGTTTTGCGCGATAGCTGGAAACGTCGCCTTGTCTCCCATTGATCGGTTAGCGGTGAAAGATTTCGTTAGCCGATTTGTCAGTGCTTTTATGAATATCGACGCCGGGTGTGGTCGTCGTCTTCTTCGCAAATTAACCATCCAAACAGAACCGGCAATACCGTCTGCCGTTTGCCAGGCACGTTGGCTGGTAAAACAGCTAACGCATCGTAGTAGCGGATGCCAGGTTTACCGGGAATCGCAAAGTCAGGCGGCGTAATCGATCAAAAGCGCCCAGGCCGGGTTTTATGTTTTCGGGATTTTTCAGACAAAATACACAAAAATAATAATTAACTAGAGGTGAAAAGATGGCGGATACGACCATCCTGAAAGGTGTTTTAAAAACCTGGAAAGACGATAGAGGTTTTGGCTTTATTCAGCCGGATAACGGCGACAAAGATATTTTTGTACATATTTCCTCTTTAAAAGGCATGGCTCGCCGTCCGGTGCGCGGCGATGTGTTGTTTTATGAAGTCGCCCGTGATACGGGCGGTAAATTGAAAGCAGTGAATGCGCGCATCGAAGGCGTGCCTTACGAGCAAAAATCCGGTAAGCCTAAACTGTGGGTATGGTTGCTGGCGGCGGCACTTGCTCTGATAAGCGGGGCAGTAGCGGCTTATTTCTTCTAGCGCGCCGAAAAGTTGTCATTAGTAGCAGATATTATTGACCGAGATTTTTCAACCAAACGAGTAAAACATGGACTGGCTACACTATTTGACCGACATTCTGCTGCACATCGATAAACATTTGGCCAATATCATCAGCGACTACGGTACGCTGACCTATGCCATTTTGTTTTTAGTGATTTTTGTCGAGACCGGTTTCGTAGTGATGCCGTTTTTGCCCGGTGACTCCCTGTTGTTTGCCGCCGGTGCCTTCGTGGCAATGGATGCTTTCAATTTGCCGATATTGCTCGGCGTCTTGGGAGCTGCGGCGGTGCTGGGCGATACCGTCAACTATTGGATAGGCCGCAGCATTGGTCAACGCGCCTATTCGCTCAGTTGGGTAAACCGCGAACATCTTGACCGCGCCCAGGCGTTCTACGATACCTACGGCGGCAAAACTATCGTACTGGCGCGCTTTGTGCCTATCGTGCGCACCTTTGCGCCGTTCGTGGCCGGGATAGGGAAAATGCCTTACAGCACTTTCATTTTGTATAACATTATCGGCGGAGTGGCATGGGTGTTAATTTGCGTGTTTGCCGGCTATTTCTTCGGCAATATTCCGCTGGTGAAGAAAAACTTTGAGTTAGTGGTGTTAGGCATCGTGCTGATTTCGATCTTGCCGATAGTGCTGGAAGTTTGGAAAGCCCGTAAACAATCCAAGCAATAAGGTCGCATGATGGTAGAGATGAACGATTCGCAAAAATGGTTTGTACTGGCTTTTATACTGGCTTTCGGCGGCCTATTGTATGTGTTGGCGCCGGTGCTGATGCCTTTTGCGTTTGCGGCCATTCTCGCTTACCTAGGCGATCCTGTTGTGGATAGGCTGGAAACTTTGCAATTCCGTGGTTGGCGTTTAAATCGGACGCTGGCGGTCATGGTGGTGTTTTCCGGCATCATTTTTTCGATAGCGGCGCTGCTGATCGTCATCATTCCTGCCCTGGAATATCAAATCAGCGAATTCATCGACAAACTGCCGTCTTATTTAAACTGGATAAACAAATCGGTCGTGCCGGTTTTGCAAAAATATCTGGGACGCACGATTAGACCGTTGCGCGAAGATCAATTGATTAATCTGATCAAGAGTCATTGGCAAGACGGCGACGGCGTTGCCGAGAACCTGATTCAATCGGTCTCCCATTCCGGTGCGGTGATCGTTGGTTGGGTGATGAATCTGGTTTTGATTCCGGTGATTACCTTCTATTTACTGCGCGATTGGGACGACTTAGTGGCGCGAATCCACGATTTGTTTCCACGCCGCGTTGCCGGCACTGTCGCCAAATTGGCCGGCGAGGCCGACGTGGTGTTGGGTGCGTTCATGCGCGGCCAGTTTTACGTGATGCTGGCGCTGGGCGTGATTTACAGCGTCGGCTTATGGTTGGTGGATCTGGAACTGGCCTTGGTGATCGGCATGCTGGCCGGCTTGGTCAGTTTCGTGCCGTATATGGGCGCTATAACCGGTATCGTCTTTGCCTGCATCGCGGCCTTGCTGCAATTTCAGGATGCGATGCATTTACTGCCGGTGTTGATCGTTTTTGCGGTGGGTCAGAGCATGGAAGGCATGCTGTTGACGCCGTGGTTGGTCGGAAACAAAATCGGTTTACATCCCGTAGCAGTGATGTTTGCTGTACTGGCGGGTGGTCAGCTGTTCGGGTTTTTAGGCGTCTTGTTGGCCTTGCCGGTGGCGTCGGTGATTATGGTGCTGTTGCGGCATATCCATGAGCGTTATACCTTTAGCGGTTTTTACAGCAAAGGTTAGTGTTGGCTATGCGCAATGCGTCGTTATTTACGGCATTATTGCTAGTTTCGACATCGGTGTTTGCGACCGATAGCCGCAGAGAGCAGGACTTTGCTGCGGCTATTCAGCAACAATTGCCCGTGGGGCAGGCGACTTGGTTGAAATCCGCCGACAAGACCTTTCTGGCGCTCTTTACGGAAGCCGAAAAGACCGACAACAGCCAAGTGGCAATCGTACTGCACGATATGGGCGAACATCCCGATGCCAAGCCCTTGATTCATCGCTTGCGAACCACGTTGCCGATGCATAATTGGGCGACGCTTGCCTTACAAATGCCTATCAGGGAAAGCGGCGCGCAGGCTGAAGACTATTACCCGCTGTTCGAGGAAGCACGTGGACGGATTGATGCGGCTGTCGAGCATCTGCTGAAAAACGGTGCGAAACATATCGCAATTGTCGGCTACGGCATGGGCGCTTTGATGGCCGCGTCCAGGCTTGCCGATAAACCCAATGACGTGACGGCGCTGGTATCGATTAGTTTGCCCGTGCCGCAAACCACTGCAACACAGGCGCAAAGCCTCGATTTGATTAAAAAAGTGCAATTGCCTTTTTTGGATGTCTATGCCGAGTTTGATTTACCGGCAGTGCTCAATAGCGCCCGGCAACGGCGTATGGCCGGTAAAGATAATCCGGTGTATCGGCAGATAAGAATGGATGGCGAGGATCACGGCTATCAACAAGATTACGATTTGCTTGTAAAGCGCGTATACAGTTGGCTGACTACGACGGTCAGCGAAGATTAATAATTATTACAAAGGGTGTAACACATGCTTTTAACCGAAGAATTGGTCGCGGAAATTAAATTTTTATCCTTGTTCAATCTGGAGTCCGTACAAGAAGGCGTCAAGGTGCATGGCAATGCTGAGCCGGTATTGATTGCTGCGGCGCAACGTCTGTTCGACAAAGGTTTGGTTACCCAGCATGACGGCGGGTATCTGACCGACCTGGGTATAGAAGTGGCGGAACACGCCCAACGGATGTTGACGATATTGCAGTCTAACTAACGACAATTCAAAGGCCTAGGCCCAGCTCGAACAACCATTTCAAAGAGACGTAAAAAATCAGGACTATGAGCAGGCTATAGCCGAGAAATCGGATGGGCTTGTTCAGATTGTGGCGGAAAAAGCCTTGGTATTCGCCTTGCGCCTTCAATTGCCGGTACAGTGCGCGTTGGTTTAGGGCGCGTTCTTGTTGGTATTTGTTGAATAATTGTCTGGCTTTATCGACGTCATCGCGTTGATAAAGCCAGATAGCCGGCATGGAAATGCCCCAGTTGCCTGCTGACGTTTCGTAAAATTCAATATCGTTGTCGGCCAGTAACTGCCGAACATCGTCCGCTTCGTCCGTGGGTACCCCTCTTAGCGAGAAAAATAAAATCGTCATAGCCAGTCGCATGGTGTAAGAAGCACAAATTATAAATCAATAAGCGTGCATCGAGCGGCGAGCAAACTCTTCAGAATGAATCATCCGAACTCATTTCCACTGCCTGCTCAGACCTCTGTTGTTTTGCTGGAGGATGCTGGAGCAAAGCCAAGTGCAGATAGTTTGCAAGGCGTGCTGCGCGCGCAGGATTTTCGCTGTGCGGTGGCGTCGAGTGTGGAAGAGGTGATGGAGCTGCTGACAAATGCGCCGGTGGATTTACTGATTATTGCCTGTCGAGATTGGCCTTGGCGGCAGGTAGCCGATATGCGCGATGCGGCCGACTCCTACCTGCCTATCATATTGATTGCCGATGATTTAACCGACACGCTGCTGGACCATTGCGCTGCGGTTGAGATCGACGCCGTCATTTGTCGACCGGTCAATCAGCATTTATTGCTGTTAAAAATACGGTCGTCGTTAAAACTGCGCATGTTGTATCAGCACGAGCACGCGCAAAAAACGCTGTTGCTCGATTATTGGCAGACTTCCGACCTGGAACATGAAGTCGCGGCCAAACTGTTCAACGACGTGTTAAAAGCCGACTTTCTGGAAACTGAAGCCGTGGAAGTGGTGATGTCGCCGATGGCCTTGTTTAACGGCGATTTGGTGTTGATTGCCAAAACCCCGGAAAATCATTTGCATGTGCTGTTGGGCGATTTTACCGGCCACGGTTTGTCGGCATCGATAGCCGCTACGCCGCTGGCGGATATTTTCTATGGCATGACGCGGAAAGGTTTCGATATTAACGAAATCGTTACCGAAATTAACGCCAAACTGTATCGGGTGTTGCCGGCCAACCGCTTTTTGGCGGCGACGGTGGTGGCGCTGTATCCCGAGTCGTCGTCGATGAAAAGCATTACCTGCGGGCTACCCGAGCATTTTTTAGTCAATCATGCCGACAACAGTTTTTTGGCGATACGCTCTTTGAATATTCCGCTGGGTATTCAGCCTTCGATTGACATCGAAGAGCAACTGCATCGGGTAAGCGAGAATCAGCGTTTATATCTGCTCACGGATGGCATTTTTGAGGCGGAAAATGCTGAAGGTGAGCTTTTCGGCGGGGAACGCATTCTTAATGCTATCCGGCAAAGTAAATCCGACGCCATCAAAAATTTGCAGGCCAGCCTTGAAGCGCACACCGGCGGTGCGATTCAGAAAGATGACAATACCCTGGTTATTTTGAGCTGTGCGGTCGATAGCGTGCCCTGGGGGCGGCGAGAAGTCCGGCTTCCCCGGCAGCGGACCGCCGCGACGACCTGGAAGCAGGTACTGGAATTTGACATCGATAGTTTGCGCCTGATCAATCCGGTGCCGGTCATGGTCAACACCGTCATGGAAATCCAGGGTTTACAGAATTATCGCCAGGATATTTTCATGATAGTCAGTGAATTGTTCGCGAATGCGCTGGACCATGGCGTGCTGGGCTTGGATTCGGCTCTGAAGAGCAGTCCGGAAGGCTTTATGCGCTTTTATGCGATGAAGGACGAACGCTTGCAACAGCTACAGCGCGGCAAAATCCGCTTATCGTTTATCCATCATGCGACCGAATACGGTGGCCGCTTGATCGTTAAAGTCGTCGATAGCGGCAATGGCTTCGATTGGCGACGGCGCATCGGTTTGCGGAAGAGTGATGAGGCTTACTGCGGCCGCGGCATTATCATGCTGGAGACTTTATGCAGCAGCCTGAGCTACCACGGTTGCGGCAATCGCGTAACCGCCGTTTTCGATTGGCGGCATTAACGGGCTTAGTGTTGGCAATTGCCGCAATAGTAGCTGGCTCGTTGACCTATTTTGAGTTGCTGAATTGGTTCCTCGCAGCGCAGGCAGGCTTGTCCGCCGCGACCGTACACATTTAGGGATTGTTTGAAATAACCGGGTTTGCCCTCGGCATTGCTAAAGTCGCGCAACGTGGTGCCCCCTTTATCGATGGCTTGTTGCAATACGGTTTTGATCGCCGCCACCAACGCTTCGCACGCCGGCGTATCCAGTTCTCCGGCGCAGCGCATCGGCTGTACGCCTGCTAAGAACAAGGCTTCGCTGGCATAAATATTTCCCACGCCCACCACGACATGGCTGTCCATAATCAATGATTTGATCGGCACCGCGCGGTTTGCCGCCCGCTGCCGCAAATAGTTAGCGTCGAATACCGCGGAGAGCGGTTCAGGCCCCAGCGTGGCCAGCAAGGGATGCAACATCGGATCTTCGGCAGTCCACAAGGCCGCGCCGAAGCGCCGCTGATCGTTAAAGCGCAGTACCGTATCGTCGGCAAAAATGAAGTCGATGTGGTCGTGCTTGCGCAGCGTTTGCTCGGGTGTGGTGATGCGCAGATTCCCCGACATGCCCAGATGCAGGATCAGCGTGCCGCGCCCCGTGCCGAGTAATAAATATTTGCCGCGCCGCTCGACAGCGTCCAGACGCTGGCCCGGCAAATCGGTGGTCAGGGACTCAGGAACCGGCCAACGCAACTGCGGGTGACGCACAATCACGGCTTTAAAGGTTTTGCCGGTAATATGCGGCGCTATGCCGCGCCGACTGGTCTCGACCTCGGGTAGTTCCGGCATGTTGGCGTCAAATTTGGGTGAGTAAAAACTGGGCTTCGTCCTGGATTTTTTTGCGGAAGAACAATAGCTTCCAACGGCTGCCGCCGCATTGCCGCCACAATAAAGTGGCGCGTATGCCAGCCAACAGTAAGGCGCGTATTTTATTCACAGTACTTTGGTTGCCCAGATATTGCTGATCGCCTTGCACCATGATCCGCGGTTGCAGGGTACTGATGGTGCTGTGGTACACATCGGCCAGATTGGCCAGCACATTTTCATGCAGCACGCCGAAATGTTCGGTTTGAGCTTGAGCCTTGCTGACGCCGGCTTGTATGGTTTTTTGCATGTCCGGCTGTTTGTTCAACTGTTTTTGCAAATAGACAATCTGTGCTGCGTATCGGGCCTGTTCCGGACTGGCCAGCACCCGGCTGCCGAGCTGGGTCGTGAGCTGTTGTAAGCCGTGTTCGATACCGATCAAGCCGCCGTAGACATCAATCACGCTGTCCGCGTCTATTTTCAGCAAACTGCTGATGCTGGCTTCCAATGCGGCGTTTGGACAAGTGCCGGTGCCGGCAAGCTGATGCACCAAGGAGCAGGCTTGGGCGATGCCGGCCAGCGCGATGGTTTGGTTACTGAGCGTGTTCAGGGACATGTTACTTACAGGCGGTAGTCAAACAATCGGCTTTAACCGGGCGGCCGTCTTTGATCCATGACTGGATTCCGTTAGACAAATGATAGACATTTTTCATACCCAGCTGTTCGGTGAGGATTTGGCCGATCTTGCCGCTCCGATTCCCGGAACGGCAAACCAAAATGATTGGTTGGTCGGGCGACGATTTCAGTTTTTCCAAGTTGGCCAGCCATTTTTCCTGGTCGAAGTAGCCGTTGCCGTCAAAGGATTCCAGTTTTTGGCTGTTGGCGATGACGCCGGTGGCTTGCCATTCCGGCGCGGTACGCACATCCACGACCAGCGCATTCTGATTTTGCTGCATGTTTATGAGTTGTTCTGCCGTCACCACGCCTAGTTCGGTGGCGTAAAGATGGGCCGCGAATAGACAGCCTAGCCAGAATAAAGTCAGTCTCAGTTTCATGATGATGTCGGTAGGTGGGGTAAATGGCTCAAGCGGCCAAGAAAGGTAAAATGCGCGTCGCCCACCAGTCTATGCTCTCCAGATAGATATTGGCGATACACTCGGGATTTATGCCGCGGAAGGTGCCAAGGCCAGGCTCCCAGCGCTCGTAGGCGATGCAGAATTGTAACGCTTCGCCAGCGTTGCCGCGATATTTCAAAATGGCATCGTCAACATCTTCCGCCAGCGGCAATTGTTCCAATACTTTGTTCGCCGGCATGTCCAACAGGCTGTCCAAACCCGACAGCATGCCGATTAAAAAATAGTGTTCCTGATCGTCTTTAAGTTCTCGCGCTATTAATTCACACATTTTGGCGCGGATCAGCACGTTTTGCAGCACCGAGGACGGTTTGCCGGACATGGAAGATAAGGCCAGAATATTCACCCAGCGTTTGATCTCGACCAGTCCCAGGCAAGCTATGGCATGCTGAATGGATTCTATTTTTTGCGGCAAGCCGAAAAACGCCGAATTTAAATAATGTAGCAATTTAAAACTCATCCCAACGTCTTGCGAGATAATCTTGCCGATTTCCGCAAAACTGGCGTCCGCCTTGTTCACGGCCGACAGTAATTGGATGGCGGCGGTTTGGCTGACGCCTAGCCGTTTACCTTCCACAATATTGGGTTTACTGAAGAAAAAGCCTTGAAACAGCTCGCAACCCCATTCGCGTAGGGTTTCAAACTCCTGATGCGTTTCGACTTTTTCCGCGAGCAATTTGAGTTTATAGGGTTTTAGCTGTTCAATCAGTTGCCGGGTGCCGTCCAGGCCGTCGGCCATCACATCCAGCTTGATAATATCGGCAAACTCCAGCAAGGGCAGCCACTCCGGGGACAAGACGAAGTCGTCCAGCGCGATGGTATAGCCCAGTTGTGATAATTCTTTCAGGTTGGCGACAATGTTGTCATCGATAGTAACGCTTTCCAATACTTCGATGACGATACGCTCTTTGGGCAGATGCAGCGGCGTTTTGTCTAGGATGTTTTGCGTGGTGAAATTAATGAAGGCTTTGTGGGGGCCGACCAGTTCGTTCAGGCCGATTTCCAGCAGCGTATCGGTAATAACTTGATTTGTGGCGTTGGCGGCACCATCTTTCAAACTGAGATCGAAATCTTTGCCCCTGAATAAAATCTCGTAGGCGAAAGTGTCCAGATGGCGGTCCAGAATTTGCTGTCTGCCAATCAGAAAATCTGTCATTTATTTACGGGCTCCCGATCATTGCACTATCATGCGAATAGGTCGCGCCTTATACCATGTTCAAACAGTTTAAGTCGAGAATGGCCGGCCAGTCTTAATTTCAATCATAAGGAGATCAACATGTCCGAATCAGCAACGTTAACAGTAAGCGGTATGAAATGCGGCGGTTGCGAGAGCAGCATCGTCAGTAAAGTATCGGCGATTGCCGGTGTGGTGACGGTGCATGCTTCGCATAAAGACAAACGGGTCGAGATTGAATTTGATCCGGCGCAAACCGACTTGGACGAAATCGAAGACGTTATCATCGACGCCGGTTTCAAGGTCGAATAAAACCGCATCGGCGTTTGCCTACGGATCAACACGATATTGCTTGGGAATCGTCATGACTTTAGATCAATCGACTAATCAGCAGCAGGAAATACGCCTTTCCATACTCGGCATGCGTTGCGCCGGCTGTGTCAGCGCAGTGGAAACCGCCTTGCAATCGGTGCCGGGGGTTGCGTCCGTCACCGTCAATTTTGCCGACCACTCTGCTACCGTCGGCGGCGATCCCGATCATCAAGCCATGAAGCAGGCCTTAAAATCCGCCGGCTACGATGCGGCGGTGATGGAAGGCTTGGAAGACCCGAGTGAAGAGGAAAAGCAGGAAGAAGAGCGTTATCGCGACCTGCTGCGAAAAGCTGGCGTGGCCGGCGCATTGGGTCTGCCTTTGATGCTGGGCGCACATCTGGACTGGTTTCCGGCCATGGGCAGTGCCGCCGGCACGGTGTTTTGGTCCGAGGTGGCCTTGCTGACGTTGGCGGTGATGTTTTATTCCGGCGGACATTTTTTTCACAGCGCGCTGAAATTGCTGCTCGTTAAGCAAGCCAATATGGATACCCTGATCGCGCTGGGTACCGGTTCGGCGTGGTTGTATTCCTGTATTGTCATCGATTATTCCAGTCAGCTGCCTTCGTTGTCCGCGCATGCTTATTTCGAAGCCTCTGCGGTGATTTTGGCCTTCATCAATCTGGGCAGTGCGCTGGAAACTCGCGCACGGGGCAAAACCTCGGCGGCGATACGCGCATTGATTGGCTTGCAACCCCGCACCGCTCGCGTGGTGCGCGAAGGGCAGGAGATCGATATTCCTATCGAACAAGTCGGTCTGGGCGAAATCTTACGGGTTAGACCCGGCGAAAAAGTCGCCGTGGACGGGGTGGTGCTGGAAGGCCACTCGACTATCGACGAATCCATGCTCACCGGCGAATCGATGCCGGTTGAGAAAGTCGAAGGTGCCAGTGTCGCCGCCGGCACGATTAATCAGCAAGGCAGTTTTTTATTCAGCGCGACCCGCATCGGCCGTGATACGGCTTTGGCGCAGATTATTCAAAGTGTGCGGCAAGCGCAGAACAGCAAACCGGCGATTGCCAAACTGGCGGACAAGATTTCCGCGGTATTTGTCCCCACCGTGGTGGGCATATCGGTACTGACTTTTTTAATTTGGTTGAGTATCGGCCCAGACCCGGCTCTGGGTTATGCGTTTGTCACATCGATGACGGTATTGGTAATCGCTTGCCCGTGCGCGCTGGGTTTGGCGACGCCGATTTCGGTGATGGTCGCGGTCGGTCGTGCCGCGCAAATCGGTATATTGATCCGCAAGGGCGAAGCCTTGCAAAGCGCGGGCAAGCTGACTTGCCTGATTCTGGATAAGACCGGCACCGTCACCGCCGGTAAGCCCAGTCTGGCTGAAGTGATCGCTTTTGGCGATGTCGACGAAGCCCAGGTGTTGCAGTATGCCGCCAGTCTGGAATCGGGGTCCGAACATCCCTTGGCCGCAGCGATACTGGCGGCTGCCGAACAAAAACAGCTTAAGTTGGAGAAGGTCAGAAAATTTCAGGCCGTGGCCGGGCACGGTATCGCCGGCCGCATCGCGGATCGGCAATGTTTGTTCGGTAATGCCGCGTTGCTAGCGGAACATGGCATCGACGATAGCAAGCATCGCGATAAAATGGCCGAGTTGGCGGCAAAAGGCCAGACACCAATGTTTTTGGCCGTCGAAAATTCGGTGGTTGGCATCGTGTCGGTCGCAGACCCGATTAAACCCGATTCCGACACAGCGGTGAGGCAATTACGGAAGCAAGGTATCCGCGTGCTGATGGTGACGGGCGACAACGAGATCACCGCGCAAGCGATAGCGGCGCAAGCCGGAATCAGCGAAGTCCGAGCGCAAGTCTTGCCACAAGACAAAGCCGCCGTGGTAAAAGCCTTGCAACAGCAAGGCGAAATTGTCGGCATGGTCGGTGACGGTATCAACGACGCGCCGGCCCTGGCGCAAGCGGATGTCGGTTTTGCGATTGGCACCGGCACCGACGTGGCTATCGAAAGCGCCGACATTGTGTTGCTGCAAGGCTCCTTATTAAAGGTGTCCGAGGCGATGGCGCTGTCGACATTGACGGTGGCCAATATCAAGCAAAATCTGTTGGGTGCGTTTTTTTATAACACCATCGGCATTCCGGTTGCAGCCGGTTTGCTGTATCCGCTATTTGGCTTGTTACTCAACCCAATGATTGCCGGCGCGGCCATGGCCATGTCATCGGTCACGGTCGTCAGCAACGCCAATCGTTTGCGCTGGATTAAGCTGGATGTTCAGTAGGGGCGAAGAATGAATAGCGTGCCTAAAGCGTCGGTACAAACCTTCAGTATCGCCGACTATACGGGATGGCCGGACGACGAGCGCTGGGAGTTAATCGACGGCGTTCCTTACAATATGAGTCCCGCACCCAGCATCAAACATCAGACGGTTGCTGGACGTGTTTTTAGCCGGATGGAACAATTTTTAAAAGGTAAGCCCTGCAAGCCTTTCATCGCTCCTGTGGACGTCATTCTCTCCGAGCATGACGTGGTGCAACCGGATTTGTTAGTGGTCTGCAATCCGGAAAAGATTGGCGAAAAAGCCATACACGGGGCGCCGGATTTGGTGGTAGAGGTTTTATCCCCCAGCACGGCGCTGAAAGATATGCGTGAAAAGAAAGCGCTCTACGAGCGTGCCGGCGTGAGGGAATATGTGGTCATCGACCCGTTGGAAAATTATGTGCAGCGTTTTTTTCTGGGCGCAGACGGTCGCTATGCCAATGCCGACGTTTTTGGGGTTGAGGAAGATTTGCCCCTATTGAGTTTGCCGGAGTTGATTTTGCCCTTGGCGGAGGTTTTTGAGTTGTAAGGCGCTATTGGCTTGCAGACAAACCGAATAGCGCGCTGGGTGGCTTATAGTTTGAATTGGGAAATCGTGGTATGTAAATTACCGGCGATTTTTTGCAAATGATGGGCTTCTTCCGCGGTTTGCTCGGCGTCCTTCGAGTTGTTGATGGTGACGTCATTAATCGAATTGATGTTTTGATTAATGTGCTCGACGACGATTTTTTGTTCCTTCACCGCGTCGGAAATATGCGTATTCATGGTGGAAATTTGCGCCACCATGCTGGAAATGTTGTCCAGCAACTCGCCGGTACTTTCGATGACTTCAACGGTCTCCTTAGCCTGATTTCGGCTTTCCGACATGGCTTTCACCGCTTCCCGCGAGCCTTGCTGCAAGCGTTCTATCATCGCTTGAATTTCATGCGTGGAATCCTGGGTTCGGCTGGCCAGTGTGCGCACTTCGTCCGCCACTACCGCAAAACCACGGCCTTGTTCGCCGGCTCTGGCCGCCTCTATCGCCGCATTGAGCGCCAATAAATTGGTCTGATCGGCGATGCTCTGAATCACATCCAGCACCGAGCTGACATTCACGCAGTTTTGCTCCACATTACCGATTACGGTGCTGGCCCTGTCGATATTGTTAGACAGCGCATGAATCGATTGCACCGTATTGGTCACCACCGCCTTGCCGTGGTTGGCCGCCACGCTGCTTTTCTGCGCCGTTTGCGCGGCGTTAGCCGTGTTGTTGGACACTTCCGTCACTGTCGCGGATAGTTCCGTTACCGTTGCCGCGACCTGATCCGTGCCCATCTGCTGTTTCAAAATATCCTCTTGTACCCGCTCGGACATTTGGCTCAAGCGGTTCGAGGCGGTGTTCAACTGGTTGGATTCCGTCGCCACTTGCCGCATCAGGCTGTGTAACACGCTTAAAAATTCGTTGAACTGGGTGACGATAATGCCGACTTCGTCACTGCCTTCGTGCGGAATGCGCCGGGTCAAATCGCCGCCGCCCTGTCTAAGCAGATACAGCGATTTTTGCAGCTCGGTCAATGGCGGTTCTATTTTGAAATAAAGCATGCTCAAACAGACCGTCACAAACAGTAGCAACACGATGGAAAAAGCAATACGCGATAGGCTGTAATCGTGCAAAGACGAACTTAATTGTTGTTTGGCGAGGGCTAGCTCCCGATCAAGTTGCTCGGTAATTCTGATTAATTCTTCGGTCAGCGTGGCAGCTGTGTCGTCAAGACCTGAGCCCGGCGCCTTCATGGTAACGGTGCCTGCCTCGGTGCCCAACTTAATGTAATCCCAAGCCATCTTTACGCCGGCATCGTGCATTACTTGAATTTCCCGTTTCAATGTTTCGACTTGCGCGTGCAATGCCGGGTGAGATTGTTCGGCTTTGTCCAGATTTAACAATGCGGCGTCCAGGTTTTCTTTGGCTTCGGCAAAGCCGCCATCATCATGCGTCGCGCCGACGTCGGTCAGAAATTGTTGAATCTGCACGACATGAAAACGCACATGAGACAAATAGTCCGAGGTGTTTTGTTTTTGCGCTGCTGCTTGCAAGTTGTCGTCTATGGACTGAAATGCATGCCACAGCGACAACACAAACAGCAGATTGGCAAATGCCAAAGCGGAAGCAATTAAGATCAGCGAAGATTTGATTGAGATATTTTTAAACATGAGGTTTTTGGGTAATTATTTTTCAAGTTTTTCTAAATCAGTCACCAACGCCGCCATTGCCGCAACGGCATGGTGTTGGGCTTCTGATAGTGCGTCGCCGTTGTTTAAGGCGTACAAACCGATCTGCCGGTTGAGTTCGGCAATTAAGCGTGCGCGATGCTCGCGGCGGTTGCGTAGTTTGGCAACCATATTCGAAAACGACAGCGCCAAATCCTGTAGCTGATCGTTTTCTCGCAAGTGCGTGACGGTATCAAGCTTGCCGTCGCCGACCTCTTGGCAGAGTGTTTCGAAGCGATATAAGGGCCCGGCGATTTTGTGCGAGGCGTAGAGCACAGAGCTCACGGCGATGCCGCCTGCAATTAAAATCGCCACCAAGTTGCCGATCAAAATCGATACACCGAGGCGTTCCGCCGCATTAACGATATTGGCGTGCGCCGATTGGGATTGGGCTTGCAGATCGCCGCCGGTCATCCAATAAATCAGTAGGGCCGAACATAATCCGGCCAGCAATATCAGTGCAAAAGCGCCGAGGATGAAACGGCCTTGAAAATCCTTTTTGATAAAAATTTGGCGACGTTTGGTAACGGTATTGTTCATTTTCAGAAACCTTAGTTGACGTTGTGACAAGTTAAACAGAGCTCGCCGTCGCTGTTGTTACGGCGGAGCAAAAAGCTTTTTTTCAGTCTTTCGGCGTTCATCAGTTTATCCATGAAGCTGTGGCTGGCTTGCGGTCGGTCGCTATCCAGCTTGCCGTGCGTGTAGTGGCAGGTCAGACAGGTAATGTCGTTTTCCTCGTTAAGCGGCAAGTCGGCGGGTACCGGAAAGTCGATATTCAAACCCACTTTGTGGCCTTGGTTGGGATTATGGCACGAGGAGCACATGGCCACGCCGTCCTTGCTAAAGGTGGTTTGATCCGCTGATATATTTTTGCTGTGTAAAATGCCGTCCTCTTTGATTTCCGGCGTCGTGGTATGGCAATTACTACACCCCGCTTGCGGCGATTGCTTGGAAATGAGGTGCGGATTGTCGTCGGCGGTATGCGCGCCACTGACGAACAACAGCAAAAGTGCGCCGGTGCCGCCGGCCAATAAGCATTTGTATAGGAGCTTGTTCATGATTAAAAAGACATGACGATTTGGGCTATGCCCAGTTTTCTGTCGAAATAACGCTCGGCGGTTTCGGTGCCCAGCGAATCGTTGTATTCAAATTTGACCCGTAAATGATCGCTGAATTTGTAGTTAAACCCGAGACTAAGCATGGAGAGATCATTGATCGCCACGGTGCTGCCATCAAAGTCCAAGCCAAGGTCTTGCGAAGGCTGCCAGCGGCTGTAGCGGGCGAACACCACAATAGGCTGTTTGCTCAGGCTTTCCAAATCCACGGTCAGCGTGGAGTGGTAGCCCAATTGGTGGCCCTTGCCGAACGGGCTGGTGTTTGGATCGGGGATGATGACAGGCAGTGGGTTGCCATCCGCGTCTTGTTCCAAAAACACCTGTTGATGTGCGTTCAGCAGCATGAATTCGTTTTGTAAACGCCACATGCCGTAGCCGATACTCAGGTCAGCGCCGTAAACGGTATTGCGGATGCGGTTTTCGCCATCGAACTCGCTCAGATGGGAGACACCGATTTCGATACCTTCCGGATTGGCGTTGTGGATTTTGTAGGTATTTTGCCCCATAGCCAGGCCCACCCGGCCGCCGACGGTATGGCCGTCATTGGCGTACAGTGCGTCGGTCCAGAATACCGAGTAGTTGAATATATCCCAAGCACCGTAGGAACGAATACCATCGGCATTGTAACCGCCCAGCTGCATGCGGGAGGTGGTCAACGGGGCGGTAACAGTGATGCGGTCCTTGTTAGCGAAGTTTTGGTAATCGTTGCCGAAGGGTAAGTCGAAACGGCCGGCCTGGATGTGCAGACCTTTGTTATTGAAAATCCGGCCGCGCGGCGGAATACGATCATTAAACATATGGTAGTCGACCAGCGCGACGGCGATACCGGCCATTGTGCTGCCGCCACTCAGCGCGCCGGGGCCGCTGTTACCGCAAAATACCGCACCGGGCGCACCATAGTCGGCGTTGGATGAGTTGCCGCACAAGACTAAAGCCGAGCTGGCGCCGAAGTGGTCGTCGTGTACATAGTCCAGATCCAACTCCACCGAGCCGACGCTAAAGGTCTGGTCAGTAGAGTTGCCGGTTTTGGCGTTGATGTCGAAAAAACCGCTCATTTGCAGGCCGTTGGCTTCGGCTGCTTCTTTTAAGGCAGCAATTTTTTTGTCCAGGGCCTGGAGTTTGGTGTCCACGGTTGGCTCAGGTTTGCCGTTCGCAGCCGTTTTCACCGGTGCCGGGGCGGGTTCGCCGGCCTTAGCGACTGCTGGGCTTGGCGCTGCGGCTACAGCGCCGCTTCTTTCTTGTTCCAGTTGTTTGATACGGGCTTCCAGTTGTTCGATTTTCTGGTCCTTTTCCTTCAGCACGCCTTGCACAATCTGGCGGATATGTTCGTCTTCCGCTGCGGTGGCATGCGCGTTGGCGTGGGCTGCCAGGCTGAGCAGGGCGATAGCTATTCGCTGGTTTCTTGGATGCATATCTGTCTCTGTGTGTAAGCTTAGGACTACATTTTTTTCAGAATCTTCGTATCGAGGCAAGGTTAGTTGCTTTTGTCGGCATTTCAAGTTGATGCATGGGGCTGGCCTTATCCAGCGGGCTCAACTTATCCCAGGCGCCCCGTTCGAACTGAGTTCGTTAAAGCCTGGAGTGATTTGTCCTTCGATAGACTCAGTACTCTCAAGGGCATAAAGGCGAATGGTATCTATGGGCCGGGTTAATCATTCGCCGATCCGTTTGCGAATGCTGGTGCGGCTTATTCAACACAGAATCTGATGTTACAATGAACGGTTTTATGCCCGGCGCGCGTCTGTCAAAGGCTGGGAAACCGCGAATCAAGCTTAGGTCGTTTATGAATAAACTGAAATGTGCCGTGATAGGTGCCGGATATTTAGGAAAATTTCATGCGGAAAAATACGCATCGTTAAAGGATTGCGAGTTGGTGGCGGTGGTTGACATCAATGCCGAGGCGGCGCAACAAGTGGCCGAAAAAAACGGCGCTCAAGCGTTGACGAATTACCATGATTTACTCGGCAAAGTCGATGCGGTGAGTGTTGTGGTGCCCACCAGCTACCATCACAGCGTGTCCAAAGACTTTCTGAATGCCGGTGCGCATGTACTGGTGGAAAAGCCGATCACCGTTACCGTAGAAGAAGCCGATGAACTGATCGCGATTGCCAAGGAAAAGAACGTTATTCTGCAGGTCGGGCATTTGGAACGCTTCAACCCTGCCGTACGCGGTTTGGAGAAAATGGAAGACAAACCTCTGTTCATCGAGTCGCATCGCTTGTCGCCGTTCAATCCGCGCGCCAACGATGTCAGCGTGGTGTTGGATTTAATGATTCACGACATCGACATCATCATGGCGCTGGTCGATTCGGAAGTGGAAAAAATCGATGCCAGCGGCACGGCGGTGCTGACGCAAGGCACCGACATCGCCAATGCCCGCATCACCTTTAAAAACGGTTGCGTGGCCAATGTCACCGCCAGCCGCATCAGCATGAAAATGGAACGCAAGATGCGCATGTTCCGTCCTTGTTCCTATATTTCCGTGGATTTTCAGAATCGGGTTTTGATTAAACACAGAACCGGCGATAAAGAAATGTTCCCCGGTATTCCGGAAATCGTCACCGAAGAATCGGTCTTTGAAAGCGGCGATGCCTTGCTTGATGAGATTAAACATTTTGTCAATTGCATCAAGACCGGCGAGAATCCGCTGGTCCCCGGCGAAGCGGGCCGCAAAGCCTTGGCTACCGCGATAGAAATCACCAAATTTTTAACCCATCGATAAAGGGCTGACACTATGATCCCCATGGTCAATCTGCAAGCGCAGTATGCGGAAATTCAAGATGAAATCGTCGGCGGTTTCACCGAAACCCTTAACAATTGCGCGTTTATCCTGGGGCCGAATGTGCAGGCTTTTGAAAAAGAAGCCGCTGCGTATCTGGGCGTTAAACATGCCATCGGTTGCGCATCCGGTACCGATGCATTGCATTTAGCCTTATTGGCGGAAGGCATAGGCGCGGGCGACGAAGTCATTACTAGCGCATTTACTTTTATTGCCACCGCAGAAGCAATCAAATACGTCGGCGCCAAACCGGTGTTTGTCGACATCGATCCGGGCACGTTCAATATCACCCCGGAAAATATCGAAAAAGCCATCACAGCCAAAACCAAGGCGGTGATGCCGGTGCATTTATTCGGCCAACCTGCCGATTTGCCGGCCATCAAAGCCATTTGCGAAAAACATGATTTGAAACTGATCGAGGATTGCGCGCAATCCTTCGGCGCCACCGTTTACAACAAGCAAACCGGTAGTTTCGGCAATGCAGCCGGTTTTAGTTTCTTTCCCAGCAAGAACCTGGGCTGCTTCGGCGACGGCGGCTTGGTGACGACCGATTCCGACGCGACGGCGGCCAAGATCAAGCAATATCGCAATCACGGTTCGGACGTGCGCTATTACCATGACGTGATAGGCTACAACAGCCGACTGGACGAGCTACAGGCCGTGGTGTTGCGCGCTAAGTTAAAACGCATCGATCAATACAATTCAGCTCGCCGCCATGCCGCGCACTTGTATTCTGATCTGATGGCCGATTTGCCTTTGACTACGCCGTATGAAGACGGCATTGGTGTGCATGTCTATCATCAATACACCTTGTTGTCCGACCGCCGCGACGAGGTGATGAAAGCCTTGCAAGAGCAGAAGATTGGTTGTGCCGTCTACTATCCGGTACCGCTGCATCAACAAAATGTGTTTAAAGAAGAGTGCGCCGGCCTTTCCCTGCCGGTTACTGAGTCAGTCGCGGCGCGTTGCTTCTCTTTACCGATTTGTTCTAATCTGAGCGACGATACCGTCAAGCAAATTGTCGGCGTCATTCGCGGCGTTTTCCAAGCGTAAATTCCAAAACGCATTAATGTAGGGTGGGCTAAGCACCGCGCAGCCCACCAACTGTTCCCAAATGACCAATCAATCTGCCTACACGGTGCTGTTTAGCGCCGGCGAATCCTCCGGCGACCAACACGCCGCCAATATGTTTCTGGAATTGAAACAGCGCTGTCCTGCGGTGCGCGGCATCGGCATGGGCGGCAGCAAAATGCGCCAGGCCGGTATCGACGTGCGCTACGACTCGGCCGGCATCGGCGTGATCGGTTTGGTGGAAATTCTGAAGCACTACGGCGAGATCCGCCGCGCATTGAATTTACTGAAACAGATCATTCGCGATGAAAAACCGGATTTGCTGGTTTGCGTCGATTACAAAGAGTTCAACCTCAAGCTGGCGCGCTTTGCAAAAAGCCAAGGTGTGAAGGTGTTGTTTTACGTCAGTCCACAAGTTTGGGCTTGGCGGCCGGGCAGGGTAGTGACCTACGGCAAGGCCATCGACATGATGGCGGTGATTTTTCCATTCGAAACTCAATATTACGAAGCCGAAAACGTACCGGTCCGTTATGTGGGCCATCCTTCCGTCGATAAAGTCCATCCGCAGCGCAGTCGGTCTGAGGATTTCGAGTTGTTCGGCCTGGACCCCCATCGGCCTGTCGTCGGCATACTCCCCGGCAGCCGAGGCAACGAGATCAAACGCATCCTGCCGGTGATGCTGGCTGCCGCGGCTAGTTTGGCCGCGCAGCGGCCGGAATTGCAGTTTGTCTTACCGCAAGCCGATTCGATCAGCGATGCGGCATTGGCCGCGCATTTCGGAAACACTTCGCTAGCCGTTAAGGTGATCAAACAGCAGCCTTATGATGTCATCCAATGCTGCGACGCGGTGATGACTACGTCCGGCACCGCTTCGCTGGAAATTGCCTTACTCGGCGTGCCGATGGTCATCGTATACCGGCTGGCGGCGTTCAGTTACTGGTTGGGTAAGCGCTTGGTAAAAATCCCATTTATCGGGCTGCCGAATATCATTGCCGGCAAGGCCATCGTCAAGGAATTGATACAAGAACAATTGACCGCAGAGAATTTGGCGGCGGAGATTCTGCAACTGTTGGGCGACGGGGATTATCGCCAACGCTGTCTCTCTGAGTTGCAGGCCGTCAAACAACAGCTTGGCGATGGTGGCGGCTCAAAAAATATGGCGGAACTGGCTTTGGAGATGTTGGGGGGCAAATAGTCGCTCAGGACTGATAAAACATCCTGGCTGCTTTACTCGCAAGCAGCCGGATTTTCAAAATTTACAAACGTTATTAAACTGGACTGCGACTGTCGCGTTGGTCGTAAAATGCGGCGGCAAACGCATCGAAGGTTTGATTTTCAATAGCGTCCCGCAAACCTTGTATCAATTCCAAGTAATAGTGCAGATTGTGGATGGTGTTGAGCCTGGAGCCCAGCATTTCCTTGCACTTGTCCAAGTGCTTTAGATAAGAGCGCGAGTAATTCCGGCAGGTGTAGCAACTGCATTCTTCGTCCAAGGGCCGCGTATCAAATTGGTATTGCTGGTTGCGGATTTTGATCACGCCGTGGCGGGTGAATAAATGGCCGTTGCGGGCGTTGCGGGTTGGCATCACGCAATCGAACATATCGATACCGCGCCTGACACCTTCCACCAGATCTTCCGGGGTGCCGACGCCCATCAAGTAACGGGGTTTGTCCACCGGCATTTTCAGATGAATCGCATCCAGCGTGGCCAGCATTTCATGCTTGGGTTCGCCGACCGACAGGCCGCCGATGGCATAGCCGTCAAAGCCGATCTCGGTCAACCCGGCTATCGATTCTTCGCGCAATTGCGGATACATACCGCCTTGCACGATGCCGAATAAGGCGGCGGAGTTGCCTTGGTGCGCGCGCTTGCTGCGTTCAGCCCAACGCAAGGACAAGCGCATGGAGTCAGCGGCTTCTTGATAGGTGGCCGGGTATGGGGTACATTCATCAAAAATCATCACGATATCCGACCCTAGATCGCGCTGCACCTGCATCGATTCTTCCGGGCCCATGAAGATTTTGCTGCCGTTGACTGGCGATTTGAATGTCACGCCTTGTTCGCTGATTTTTCGCAACGCGCCCAGGCTGAATACCTGAAAGCCGCCCGAGTCGGTCAGAATAGGCTTTTGCCAGCGCATGAAGTCGTGCAGATCGCCGTGGGCTTTCATCACCTCCATACCGGGTCGCAGCAGCAAATGAAAGGTATTGCCGAGAATGATTTGTGCACCTAGCGCGTTTAAATCTTCCGGGGTTAGCGATTTTACCGCGCCGTAGGTGCCGACCGGCATGAAGATGGGGGTTTCCACCACGCCGCGGGCAAAAGTCAGTTGACCGCGGCGGGCGTGACCATCGGTGGCTTTAAGTTTGAATTCCATGCAAATCCGGCAAATGAAAAAAGGCGGAATTATCGGTCCTTTTCGTTCCGCAAGCCAGTGGAGTTGTCGTTTTGAGTTCAACAGGCGAGCGTGGCGGCTTTTGTCCCCTGAGAAAACTTGTTGGTGTCGGATTGTGTTATAAATTTGAGGCACTTGCCGCAGCTTTTCTATCGAAATACCTCAGGTTTAGTAATTCCGTTTATTATCGGGATATTGTTCATTTCACTATGTAAACTAGCAAAATTGATGAATTTTCTTCAGGCCATAACAACAATAATCGGCCGTTATCGGGAGAAGTATGTTGGATACTAAAAGCAAAACCATTTTGGTAGTCGATGATTCTCCGGAAAATCTCACCGTCATCAGCGAATTACTGCAACCGCAATACCGCGTGCGCGTCGCTACCTCCGGGCAAAGAGCCTTGCAGATGGCCGCCAATCAGCCTTATCCGGACTTGATTTTGCTTGACGTGATGATGCCGGGCATGGACGGTTACCAAGTTTTCGAGCATCTGCGCGCCGATCCTATTACGCGCACGATTCCGGTGATATTCGTCACGGCGATGGACAGCATGGAGTCCGAACTGCATGGATTGGATGTCGGCGCGGTCGATTACATTACCAAACCCATTCTGCCGCCCATCGTTTTAGCGCGGATCCGCACTCAGCTGGAGTTAAAGCAGGCCAGAGATTGGTTGCGCGACGAAAACACCTACTTGGAAATGGAAATAGCGAAACGGATGAGCGAAAACGAGTTGATTCAAAAAGTCAGTATTCGCGCCTTGGCGCATCTGGCGGAAATTCGCGATCCGGAAACCGGCAATCACATCCTGCGCACCCAAGGTTACGTGCAGCATTTGGCGCTTGCATTGCTGAGCCATCCGCGCTTTTTCGCGACATTGACTGATCATTACATCGAATTGCTGACACGCTCTGCGCCGCTACACGATATTGGCAAAGTTGGGATACCGGACGCGATCCTGCAAAAGCCAGGCAAACTCACTCCCGAAGAATGGGCGGTGATGAAGACCCATGCCAAATTGGGCAGCGATGCGATAGAAATGGCCGAACGCGATGCGACGCGCTCGGTGGAGTTTCTGATTTTGGCGAAGGAAATCGCGCATTGGCACCATGAAAAGTGGGATGGCAGCGGCTACCCGGAGGCGTTGGCCGGCGATGCCATTCCGGTTTCCGCGCGGATTATGGCGCTGGCGGATGTATTCGACGCCTTGATTTCCCGGCGAGTTTACAAAGAGCCCATGGCTTTTGCTGAAGTCAAGACTATTATTGCTGAGGGACGTGGTCGCCACTTTGATCCGGACATAGCCGATGCATTTTTAGCCGATTTCGATTCATTCTGCGCTATTGCCCAACGCCATCTCGATTCAATTCCGGAGTAAATGAGTCATGACGCAACACGCTCGTATATTGTTGGTTGAAGACGAGGAAATCATCGCCATCATCATTCGGGATTTACTCGCTGCCGAGGGCTTTCAGGTGACGGTTTGCGTAAATGGCTGCATTGCCTGGGAAACATTGCAGCACGACCGGATGGGCTACGACCTGGTGCTGTTGGACCGGGGCTTGCCGGGGATGAACGGTATGGAATTACTGCGATTGATCAAGGGAGATCGGGTCTTGGCTGCCATACCAGTGATTCTGCAGACCGCCCGCAGCGACAAACGAAGCATCCAGGAAGGGCTTAGTCAGGGGGCTTATTACTATCTGACCAAACCGATTCAACCGGAAATCTTGATCGCCGTGATCAATGCCGCACTGCAACAACGCCGTGAGTTGCAGGAAATGTCCGAAACAGCCAATCGCGCCGGGCGTCCTTTGGCACTAGTGCAATCCGCCGTATTTCGTTTTCGCGATCTCGATGAAGCCAAGGTGTTGAGTCATTGTTTAGCCCAATCCTGTCCGGAGCCGGAGCGCGTCATCCAGGGTTTGCAGGAGTTGATGGTCAATGCGGTCGAGCACGGTAATCTGGGGGTTTCTTATGCGGAAAAAGGCGAATTGATGCTGGCGGGAGTCTGGCTGGAGGAAATTCAAAGACGTTTGGCACTCCCGGAATTCAGCCGGCGTTTTGTTACTGTGCATTTCCAGCGTCTGCCGGATAAGCTGGTGTTTACCATTCAAGACCAGGGTGATGGTTTCGATTGTCAAGACTTCCTGGATTTTTCCCCGGAACGGGTGTTCGATTTGCATGGCCGCGGTATCGCGATGGCCAGATTGATGAGCTTTGATCGTCTGGAATATCAAGGTAACGGCAACACGGTAACGGCTGTGGTCAACGGCGTGTCCTTTTTGTACGGCTTCGACCAATAATTAGACTTTGCAAGCCCATGCAGTCGAATAACGATCCATCAAACTCAGCGCAGGTCAGCCGCAAAAGCGTCTTAGCCGTCGTACTGGTATACGCCATCTTCGCCGCCAGCTGGATTTTGGTATCGGATCAATTGGTACACCACGTATTCAAAGATCCGGACCAGCTGACGCTAGCCAGCATGCTGAAAGGCTGGGTTTATGTATTGGTGACTTCTTTATTGCTCTACGGTTTGATGCGGCGCTGGTTTGGTCGAAACAGCGAACCGCAAACCGTTCCCCAGGCACCGCGTAGCCATTGGTTGTCGCTGGGCTTATTGATAGTCGCCATCCTGGCTTTGATGGCTGCCAGCGCGGCGCTGACGATCGAGCAACACACCCAAGAAGAGTTCGGCCGGCTTCAGGCGGTCGCCGGCCTCAAGTCCAGGCAAATCAGCGACTGGCTGACTGAACGGCGCGGCGACGCGGATTTTATCCAAACCAGCGAATTTATCATCGACTTGTATCGCCGCTGGCAGATTGATGGGGATCAGCAAAGTGCCGGACGCCTGCAAAACCGTTTGGAACAATTTCGCAAAAGCTGGGGCGTCACGGCTATCAGTCTGCTTAGACCCGATGGCGAACGCTTATGGCGTTCCGCGAAAGCTCCCGCCACGCTGTTGCCTGAGCTGCTAAAACTTACAGAGTTGTCGACCAAATCGCGGCAAATCCAATTAGTTAATCCTTACAGAGATGATAGCGGGCGCGTCCTGCTGGATTTGGTGGTGCCTCTGACGGCGCAGCCGGTAGCGGCGCCGCTGATTGTTTTACATATCGATCTCAGCGAGTGGCTGTTTCCGGTTCTGGAGAGTTGGCCTGTGGCGAGCGGCAGCGGCGAAACCTTGTTGTTTCGGCGTGCCGGCGATGAGATTCACTATCTGAATCCGCTGCGTTTTCGCCCGGATGCGGCTGCTTCGCTGCGTCTGCCGCTAAACACGCCCAACTTGTTGGCCGGCAAGGCGCTGCAAAGTCCGGTGAGCCTCGACAACATCCTGGAAGCCAAGGATTACCGTAATGTCTCCGTCATCGGTCTGGTACAGGCGATTAGCGGTACCGACTGGCTGTTACTGACTAAGTTGGATAAGGTCGAAATCTACATCAAAGCCAGAAGTGAAGTCGTCTGGATTGTTTGTGTCGGTAGTTTGACCATTTTTATCGTCTGCGCCGGTTTTTATCTGTTGCGGCAAAGTCAGAGCCTGGCCTTGGCCACGGCGGTGCAGAAGGCGCAAGCGGAGCGTTTGCGGGCGCTTGATTTATTAGCCGCAATCTCCGATTTGTCCGTGGATGCGATCTATGCCAAAGACCTAGACGGCCGGTATATTTTGTTTAATACCGCCGCCGCTAATTTTGTCGGCAAGCCGGTCGAGGAAGTCATCGGCCAGGACGATAGCGCGCTATTTCCGCAGTATCAGGCCGAGCACTTGAAAGAGTTTAGCCGCCGGGTAATGGCGGAAAATATCACGCTGACGGAAGAAGAAACGCTGGACACCCAATTCGGATCAAAAACTTTCTTGACCACCAAAGGCCCGCTGTGTGATGCAAACGGTAAGACCATCGGGGTGTTCGGTATCTCGCGGGACATTACCGAACGTAAACAGGCTGAGCTGAAGCTGCGCGAGAGCGAGGCGCGCTTTCGCGGTTTGGTGGAACAGTCACTGGCCGGCATTTATATTATTCAAGATGCACGCTTTGTTTACGTGAATCCGGGGTTTGCCAGGATCTTCGGCTATCAGCGGACCGAGGATATTATCGACGGCAAAACTGTGGCTGATCTGGTCTGTCCGCAAGACAGGCAGATGGTGTTGGAAAATTTGCGTCGACGCCTTGATGGCGAGATTGAAGACCTTAACTACTGTTTCGAAGGCTTGCACCACAACGGCCAAAGCATTGACGTTGAAGTCCATGGCCGCAGCTTCGATTACAAAAACCGGCCGGCGGTGATTGGTTTTATTCTGGATGTCAGCGCCCGTAAAGCCGCCGAAGACCAACTTAATCTCCAGGCCGCGGAATTAAAAGCACGGAATGATGAATTGGAGCGGTTTAATCGGGCCATGGTCGGCCGCGAGCTGGACATGGTTAATTTAAAGCAGCAGGTCAATGAGCTGTCTGTTGAACTTGACCGCCGGCCCCCTTATGCATTGGCGTTTCTCTCAACCCAGCCCGAAAGTGCTGTTGGTCATGATTTTGCTGAAGTTCACACCGAATCCGGCTTGGACCCTCTCAAACCGGACGGATTAATGGGCGGCGATACATCGGCTGCGGAAGAAGACCGTTTATGAGTATCCCCGAGTTGCCATTGGGCGACTTTTCCGCGTTGGTGCCTTCCCGTTACCGGAGCAGCCATAGACTCGCCTACGTGTCGGCGGTGGTCCTGGTATTGGCCGCGCTGGCAATCCGCCTGAGTTTGCCGGCATCCTTTGGCGAGCGCCCGATGTTGCTGTTATTTCTGTTTCCGGTGATCGTGAGTGCCTTGTTCGGCGGCTTGGGGCCTGGATTATTGGCGACATTGATGGCGGCGATGGTCAGCAATTTCCAATTGCTGCCTCCGTATCACAGCTTGGCAATTACCGGCCCTTACGATGTCGTGCAATGGACGTTATTGATTGCCAATGGCGTTTTAATCAGCCTGCTCAGCGAATTCCTGCTGCGGACCCGGCAACGCGAGAATGCTCACTGGCAACAATTGCTGGACGCGCGCGACCAACTGCAGGTTAGCCAAACCTTATTTCAGACTACGTTTGAACAAGCGGCGATAGGCATTTGTTTATTGGCACAGGACGGGCGTTGGCTGAAGGCTAACCGCCAATTTTGCGAGATAGTGGGTTATAGCCTGGAAGAATTGCTAAGCAGCAATTTTTCGGACATTACCTATTGGGAGGATTTTGGCGATTTGTTGCAGATGCCGACAGGTGAAGGTGAAATAGATAGTTTTTCCGGAGACAAGCGTTTCATTCATAAGAACGGCAGTGTTGTCTGGATTAGATTAAGTGCTTCCGTGGCGCGTAAGCCGGATGGTAGCCCTGCGTGTTTTATCTTGCTCATGGAAAACATAGAGCAGCGTGAACAAGCGTTACTGGCGCTACATGAAAGCGAGATGGCTTTGAAAGTCGCTCAGCGTTTAGCCGCCTTGGGTAGTTGGGAATGGGACTTGCGCACCGGCGAATCGAAGTGGTCGGAGCAGATATACAGTTTATTCGGCCGCGCCCCTCATTTACCGCCAGCCGGCTATGACGAGGTTGGGCGATATTTTAAGCCCGATAGCTGGCAGCGCTTGCAAGCTGCCGTCGCTCAGGCTTGTAGCGACGGCTTGCCTTATGAATGCGAGGTGGAATTGCAGAACGATGGCGAACTGCATCGCTGGGTAGTGGCCCGCGGCGAAGCGGTCCGCGATGAGCAGGCTAACATCGTGGCTTTGCATGGTACCGTGCAGGATGTTACCCCACGTAAACAAGCCGAACTTGCGCTGCAAGAGGCGCAGCGGGCGGCCCTGGAAAAGCAACGCGAGGCCAGGCTAGCCGCACTCAATTTGATGGAAGATGCGCTGGCGGCCCGCAAAGCGCTTGAAGCGGCGAATGCGTCGCTGCGCGAAAGCGAAGAATTTAAGCGGGCTATTTTGGATTCGGTGAGCGCCAACATCGCCGTGCTGAACCGTGATGGTGTGATTGTCTCCGTCAATCGACCCTGGCAGCAGTTTGCCGAGGATGATGCTCTGGCATGCGGGCAATCCGCTGATATTTGCAGCATAGGCACCAATTATTTGCAGATTTGCCGGCAGGCATCGGGTCCTTATCGGCAGGGGTCGCAGGCCGTATTCAACGGATTGTCGGCGGTGCTGGAAGGCCGGCTTCCCCGCTTCAGGTATGAATATGCCTGCCATTCCGCGCAGAAGCAGCGCTGGTTTGCCATGGTCGTCACGCCTCTGGGATTCGCGGAAGGCGGCGCGGTGGTTTCTCACACCAATATCACCGAGCGCAAGTTGGCGGAAATGGCCTTGGTCGAAAGCGAGGAGCGCTTACGTCTGGCGCAAAGTACTGCCAATATCGGCATCTGGGATTGGCATATTGATAACGACAAAGTGCAATGGACTCCGGAACTTGAGACGATGTTCGGTTATGCGCCAGGCACTTTTTCCGGGGACTACTCGGCTTTTTCCCAGCGCGTGCATCCCGACGATTTGGCCGAGTTGGAGCATTTTCGAGATTCAGCGGTTGCCGCGCATCGGACTTTTGATTTTGATTTTCGGGTGCAAGCGGAGCCGGGGCGTTTCAGATGGCTAAATTGCAAGGGCGGAGCCAGTTACGATGATATGGGCCGGTCGCAAAGGGTATTTGGGGTTTGTATCGATATTACCGAACGTAAAAATACTGAAAACGAACTCAAGCTCTGGGCGCAAGCATTCGAAAACGCCGAGTTCGGACTGGCCATTGCCGACGCGCAGAGCAATTTGTTCTTGGCTGTGAATCCGGTATTTGCTAAGGAGCGTGGTTATGCCCGAGAAGAATTGATCGGCAAACCGGTCATGACGGTTTATCCGGCCGATTGGGTCGAGCAGATCAAACAACGGATCAATATGTTGGACGCCACCTGTCACGGTGTATTTGAGGCGGAACATCAGCGCAAAGACGGCAGCCGTTTTCCGGTGATGATGGATGTTACCGTCATCAAATCCGGCGACGGCAAATCACTGAGTCGTGTGGCCTATGCCTTAGATATTAGCGAGCGCAAAGCCGCCGAGGTTGCTCTGCGCGAGCAAACTGAGGCCCTGCAGCGCTTCAATCGGGCCATGGTCGGCAGGGAAATGGACATGATCGCATTGAAACAAACCATCAACGAGCTGTCCGGGCAACTGGGACAGGAACGTCCTTATCCGCTGGCGTTTATAGAGCAGGCCGGCACAAACCCGGTTGGGAATGTTCCGGGATGAAACGCGCCCGGTTTGCGTATTACTTAGCCGCCGTGATGATCGTGATGGGTCTATGAATCCTGAATTGAAATTACTGATTATCGAAGAATTACAGGCTGATTATCTGGCCCTGGTGCACCACTTGCAGCAGAACGGCCTAAGCGTGGCATGCCGGCGGATAGATAGCCGCGCGGCGCTGGCGCTGGCTTTGCAAGACGACTGGGATTTGGTGCTGTCGGATTACGCGGTACCGGGAATGGATATTCGCGATACCTTGCAATTCATTCAAACGCACAGTAAAGATTTGCCGGTTATTCTGGTCTCCGCCAGCGTCGGCGAAGAAGTCGCGATGGAGTTGTTACGGCTGGGGATGGTCGATTTCGTGTACAAGGACAATCCGGTCCGCTTGGTGCCCTCCATACGCCGGGCTGTCGAGGAACGCGATCAACGCAGGATAAGACGTGACGCGGAGCAGGCCTTGCGGCAAAGCCAGGAGCAAGCCCTGTTAGAGCAGCATCAGGCGCAACTGGCGGCCTTAAATTTGATGGAAGATGCCATCGCGGCCCGCCAGCGCGCGGAAGCTGCCGCAGAAGCCTTGCGCGCGAGCGAACGGCGTTTAATGCTGGCGCAGGAGGGGGCGCATGTCGGGATTTGGGATTGGGATATTGTCAATGATCGCGGTTATTGGTCGCCGGAATGCGAGCGGCTATATGGCTTGGAACCCGGCAGTGTGCGGTTCAACGCTGACTGGCGCGCAAGAGTGCATCCGGACGATCAGCATTTGATTGATGCGCAGTGGGAAAGCCGCATTTTGCGTGGCGAGGCGTTCGAGGTGGAGTTTCGCTATATTTTGCCATCCGGCGAAACGCGATGGCTGAGCAGCAAGGGCCGTGCGCAATATGACGCCGCGGGTAAACCGATCATGCTGTTTGGGGTCAATCTGGATATTAGCGAGCGCAAACAAACCGAACAGCAACTGCGTAAGTTGGCGCAGGCGGTGGAACAAAGCCCGGCCAGTATTATCATCACCAACCTGAACGGCGATATCGAATACGTTAACGAGGCGTTTTTGCAGGTGAGCGGCTACCGGCGCGACGAGGTCATCGGCCGTAATCCGCGCATATTGCAATCGAAAAAAACCCCGCCGGAAAATTATCGGGCGTTGTGGACCGCACTGGGCTGTGGTCAGACCTGGAAAGGCGAATTTATCAATAAACGCAAGGACGGTAGCGAGTATGTGGAATTTGCCATCATCGTGCCAATCCGTCAGGCCGACGGCAGCGTAACCCATTTTGTTGCGGTACAGGAAGACATCACCGAGAAGAAACGTGTGGCGCTGGAGCTGGATCAGTATCGGCACCACCTGGAAGATTTAGTGGCCAGCCGCACGGCTGAACTGGAAGCGGCGAAACTGTTGGCCGATGCCGCCAATCAAGCCAAGAGCGCCTTTTTGGCCAATATGAGTCACGAGATTCGTACCCCCATGAATGCCATCATCGGCTTGACTTATTTGCTGCGGCAAAGCAGTCCCAATCCGGAACAAAGCGAGCGTTTGGACAAAATCGATAGCGCCGCCCAACATCTATTGTCGATTATTAACGACGTGCTGGATTTATCGAAGATCGAAGCCGGCCGGCTGGAGCTGGAGCAAACCGATTTTTCCCTGGCGGCGGTATTGGACCACATTCGTTCCATTATCGCCGATCAGGCGCGGGCCAAAGCCTTGAGCATAGAGGTGGATGGGCAGGGCGTTCCGCAATGGCTGCGCGGGGATCCGATGCGTCTGCGCCAAGCCATGCTCAACTACGCCACCAATGCCGTGAAGTTTACCGAACGCGGTTCGATCCGGTTGCGGGCGATGGTGCAGGAGGAAACCGCCGCGGGCTTGCTGCTGCGCTTCGAGGTGAACGATTCCGGAATCGGTATCGAAGCGGAGCAACAAGCCGGTTTATTTCAGGCTTTCACCCAGGCCGATGTGTCGACCACCCGCAAATATGGCGGGACAGGCTTGGGATTGGCGATTACCCGCCGCCTGGCGAATATGATGGGCGGCGATGCCGGCGTCGATAGCGTATTGGGTGAAGGCAGTTGCTTTTGGTTTACCGCCCTGGTTCAACGCGGGCACGGCGTCATGCCTTTACACCCCAGTGAAAAGCCCGTCGACGCGGAAATGGCGTTACGCCGAGATTACGCCGGCGCGCGTTTGCTTTTAGTGGAAGATAATCCGATCAATCGGGAAGTGGCGCTGGAGTTGTTGCATGGCGTGGGTTTGGCAGTGGATACCGCCGAGAACGGGCGAATCGCTCTCGAAAAAATCGGCGAGAACGCCTACGATCTGGTGTTGATGGATGTACAGATGCCGGAAATGGACGGTCTGGAGGCGACGCGGGCGATACGTGCGCAGCCGAGTTTTGCCGGCTTGCCGATTTTGGCCATGACCGCCGCTGCGTTCGAGGAAGACCGGCATGTTTCGCTCGCTGCGGGTATGAACGATTTTGTCGCTAAACCGGTGATTCCGGAAGATCTTTACGCGGCCTTGTTGCGCTGGTTGGCACCGCGTTCTGATCCGCGTCCCCTGAGGCCCGATAAAGCGGAGGCAGGGCGCTTTTCGGCAAAAACAGGGGCATCGGACGATACGCTGCCGCCGGCTTTGCTGGCCATCAGCGGCTTGGACACCAAGCAAGGCCTGGCTGTAGTGAAGGGCGACGTGGATAAATATCAACGATTGTTGAGTATGTTTGCCGATGCCCACAATGAAGACTTGAAACAAGTTCAGGCCTACTTGGTTGATGGCAAATCCGCCGAAGCAAAACGCATCAGTCACTGCTTAAAAGGCGTTGCCGGCACGCTGGGTGCCAAACAGGTTGCCGATTTGGCGGCTAAATTGGACCGGGCGATAGCCGAAAGCAGCGATTTGGCGGTCTGCATGGAGTTGGCGGCGTTGTGCGATAGCGAATTGACGCATTTGGTTCGCGCTATTCTGGATTTACCTTCTCAACCGGCAAGCAGCGACGCGGATGAGGAAATTATCGACGCGGAAAATATGCGCCAAGTCGTAGCTGCACTGGCAAGTCTTTTGGCAATTGGCGATGCGCAAGCCAGCCGTTTGGCGCGGGAATACGCCGTGTTGCTGCGGTCAAAATTGGGGGCTACATATCCGGATTTTGCCAGGCAAATCGAAGCGTTCGACTATCAAGCCGCTTTATTGCTTTTACAAGCTGCGGATTTGTAAGGCTGTAAGCTGAGTGAGGTTTTAAAACTATGGCTGTCAATCGGTAGCGGCTGGCATAAAAAAGCCGCAGTCACTAAAAGCGACCGCGGCTATTGCTGTGCAAAGTGCCGAGTCAGGACATTTGCGATTGCAGATAATTTGGCAAACCAATCATGTCGATCAATCCCAATTGTTTTTCCAGCCAGTGTGCATGATCTTCCTCGGTGTCGTCCAGCATCACTTCCAGAATTTCTCGGGTTTGGTAATCGCGCACGGTTTCGCAATAGGCGATGACTTTACGCAAATCCGCAACCACTTTATATTCGACCGCCAGATCGTTTTTCAGCATCTCCGGCACGTTGGTGCCGACCGCCAGCGGTTCGCGTTTGGATAAATCCGGCGTGCCTTCCAGAAACAAAATTCGCTTGATCAAGGCATCGGCGTGGTTGGTTTCGTCTTGAACCTCGTGATTGATGCGTTCGTATAATTTGCTGAAGCCCCAGTTTTCATACATCCTGGAATGAATAAAATACTGGTCTATTGCGGTCAGTTCGCCTGCCAGCAATTCGTTTAAGTGAGCTATGACTTGTTTGTCGCCTTGCATATGCCGCCTCCCGGATAAATTTGCTAATGCCCTGGGCTATGGTAATACAAAATGCCGCCGGATACTGGGTTTGCGTGGATTCCCGCTGGGCCATTGTCACCCCGGCCCTTAAAAATACCATTCGGCTTAATAAATTAATGCAGCTTGATAGCGTTCCTGCTAAGCAGCGGAACAAAAGTCTTGTTTAGATCGGTAGCAAGTGCCGTTGGCTCGCCATGAATGATGAATACCAGCCGGCTGCGGCCGTCGTCGCTTGTTCTGGCGGTTAATGGGGTAGGTGGGTACAGTCGAGTGCCGGCTGCCTGAATCACCATCGGTTCGGTTTGTTCGGCAAGATAAACCACGCCTTTGATGCGCAATAAGTTTTGTGGGTGGCGGTTAAGCAGCTCTTGGAGGAGGGTTTGCAGGTGTTGCCAGGGCAGAATTTGTTCCAGATGCAGCGAGATACTGCGAAAGTTATGTACCGGTAACGGGCCGGCAGGAGGCAAGCGGCGCAAGCTTGGGCCTGCTTTAGTCAGCAGGCTAAGTGCATGAAAGTCTTCTGCCGTCAGTCTGGGCGTGGCCGGCGCTAGAACTTGCAAGCGGGTTGCCAATGCGGTTTGCTGGTCGGCATTGCTTACGTCGGCATGGGTCAGCAATAAAGTATCGGCCCAAGCCACCTGCGCCCGCGCTTCGGCAAAACTGTCCAGCTGTGCTGCAGCCGAGGGTATAGCCAGGGTGGCGATGACGTTTTGTAAATGATAACGGCTGGCCAGCCAGCGCTCGCGCAACAGAGTATCCAGAATCGGTTCCGGGCTGGCGATGCCGCTGGCTTCGATAATCATGCGTGCGAAAGGCTTGCTTGCCGCTTGCTCCCAGGTCATCCACAGGTTTTTTAACGTGGGCGCCAACGCGCCTTTGACCTTGCAGCATAGACACCCGCCGGACAGCACGGTCAGCGGCAGATTTTGGTTTGCCAACAAATCCTGATCGACCGGTATTTCGCCGAACTCGTTTATCACCACAGCGGTCTTTACCCCGTCAGCCAAAAATCGATTCAACAAGGTGGTTTTGCCGCTGCCGAGGAAGCCGGTGAGCACAAAAACAGGGATTTTGTCTGGATCGGGCATTTTCAAGTGGTCGCCGCTTTCTTCATGAAAAGCTGTGATTACGAGGTCCAAGCGAATACAAATTTAATTTACCTATTCGGACCGGTTATCTGTAAAGGCGAATTATGCCTGTTTTTTGAACCGGAACGTCAAAGACAACTGGTGACTGGCCATCTGCCCAGTGCCCAAAAACCCATTCAGCGATTTTGTCTAAACGCCTACCCGGCAAGAAGCCAAGGCCTCCAGAATATCCTCCTTGGGTAAGTCGCGACCGATAAACACCATACTCGATTCCCGTGCTTCATCGGCTTGCCAAGGGTTGCCGAAAGTCTCGGTCATCAGCATATGCACACCTTGATAAATCACTTTTTGTTCGCTGCCGGCGATGTTGAGAATGCCTTTGTAGCGGAGCAACTCGTTGCCGTAGTCGCGGATCATGATGTTCAGGAATGCCAGAATCCGCGCGGCATCCAGAGGCCGGTCGGTTTGGTAGACCAAGGCACGGATGTCGTCCTCGTGCTCGTGGCTGACGTCTTCCAGAAAATCCGGTTCGATTTTCAAAATGTCATCCAGGTTAAAACCGTCAATATCCAGAATATCTTGCAGTTCGGTTTGGCCGAAATGCACGTGTTTGATTGGCGCTCTGGGGTTCATAGCCCGGAGGCGGGTTTCCAGGTCTAAAACAATTTCCGGTTCTTGGAGGTCGGTTTTGGATAGTAGGATGCGATCAGCAAAGCCGACTTGCTCTTGCGCTTCGTGGTGTTCGGCTAGCTGGTGGTGGGCGTGCACGGCATCGACGACGGTGATGATGGCGTCCAGATGGTAGTTTTCGGCAATGTTTTCCTCGATGAAAAAGGTTTGGGCAACCGGAGCCGGGTCGGCCAAACCGGTGGTTTCAATGATGACCCGCTCAAATTGGAGTTCTCCGGATTCGCGGCCATCGCTGAGTTCGCCGAGGATACGCACCAAGTCGCCGCGCACGGTACAACAAATACAGCCGTTATTCATGGTCACGATTTGTTCGTCGGCCTGCATCAAAAGCTCGTTGTCGATACCGGCTTCGCCGAATTCGTTTTCTATCACCGCAATCCGTTTGCCGTGGTCTTCGCTAAGAATTCGGTTAAGCAAAGTGGTTTTGCCGGCACCGAGAAAGCCGGTGAGAATGGTCACCGGTACGGGGTAGTTACGTTTGGGGTTGGCGTTCATAGGGCCTCCGTCAGGATGGGGAATTGACACGCTGTATCAGTGCATAAGCTGAGTGATTATGGATAGACTCGAAGTTTTCCGATTCGACGCTGTAACTGATGATCCGTGGCTCTGCGTTCAAGCGGGCGGCTACATCGCGCACCATGTCTTCGACAAATTTGGGGTGGTCGTAGGCGTATTCGGTGACGTATTTTTCGTCCGGGCGCTTTAACAGGCCGTAAATTTGCGAGGAGGCTTCGGCTTCTACCAGCGTGATCAGTTCTTCAAGCCAGATAAACGACTTGGCCTCTACAGTCACGCTGACGTGTGAGCGTTGATTATGGGCACCGCGTTCGGAAATTTCCTTGGAGCAAGGGCACAGACTGGTGACCGGCACTATCACCTTCACTTTGATGCGACAGCCGGCGTTATCGATTTCGCCAATAAAACTGACTTGATAGTCCATTAAGCTGCGGACGCCACTGACCGGCGCTGCTTTATCGATGAAGTAGGGAAAACGCATCTCGATATACCCGGATTCGGCCTCCAATTTGGCGAGCATGTCCTGCAGCATCGCCGGAAATGAGGCAATGCTGATTTCCCGGTCGTGATCGTTCAAGATTTCCACAAAACGGGACATATGGGTGCCTTTGAAGTCGTGCGGCAAATTGACGTACATCGCAAAGTGCGCAACGGTGCGTTGTTCGCCGCCACTTTTCTCTTTGACCCGGATCGGGTGCAGAATGTCTTTGATGCCGACTTTGTCGATGGCAATGCGCCGTGTGTCAGGGCGGCCTTGAATGTCTTCGATAGGGAGCATGAGTTTAACTGAATTATTCAGGATTTTTGTGTTCGTCCGCTTATCAGCGGTGCACCCTAAACCGGGGGCGTTCTGCGAAGTCGGCATCGTTGATGGCGAAATTGTTAAGTTTCAAACTGTAGAACCGGTTGAAATGATCTTGCACCGTCCGCGTGATGCGGGCATCGTAATTGGGTTGCAGCATTTGAGCTCGGCCGCTTGGCCGCGCCACGACCACGCCGTTTTGCACCACTAGTTCACCGTGTTTAAACATTAGAGCGGCATTGGCGAACATGGCAGCGATATTTGCTTGGGGATGGGTGGTAAATGCACCGGTGATCGGATCGCATCTGCCAATACCCGCCGGGTCGTAGACGGCAATGTCGGCTATTGCCCCCGGCGCCAGATGACCGCGATCATGCAAGCCCAATAACTTTGCGGCAGCACTGCGGGTCATGCTGGCAATTTCGTTTAAGGTAAATTCGCGCTTGAGGTTGGGCAACAAGGTCATCGCCAGCGCTTCTTGATTTAAGCCTGCCATATAGGCCTGGCGGTAATCGGCGTCCATCAACAGTCGGATCAATTCGGGGTAGGCGGTAAACGGTGCGCCGTTCGGATGGTCGGTGGTAAAGAATAAACGCTCCGGGGCTTCTGCAAGCAAAAAAAGCTCCAAGCCGATGGCCCATTGTAAGGTGTTGACGAAACTGGCTTCCCGGTATCGGTAAGGCACCACGCCGCCGGAACCTTCACACTCGGCGTCCCACATTGCCCATTTATTGGGGCTGGCATCCGCGTGGCGGCTGTATTGAGCGATGACATCGCCGGAAATGGTCACGGTCTGGCCGAACAGCACCTGGCCGACATCCATGGTGATATTCGGATGGCGGTTGAACGCTTCCAGAAGTTGCGCGGCTGCAGAGGAAAAGCCCTTGCTGCCGTCCTTGCCATAGGCGTAGAACTGGACGTGGGCTAGATGCATAGGCAGTCCTTGCGCGGCTGCCATGGTGTCTATGATGGTTTCGATATTTCCTGGAATACCCAAGTTGTTGCAATGCACATGTACCGGGTGTGGCACGCCTAGTTGGCATACGGCAGTTTGCAAGGTTTGCAGAATTTGCCGGGAGCTGACGCCGTAGTCGGGGACAATGTCATCCAAAGCGAATTGGCGGGCATTGCTTTTAAAGGCGTTGGCACCACCGGCGTTGATGACTTTCAAGCCCAGCGCGCGGGTAGCGTGTAAAGTCCAGGCTACGTAGTCGTTGATTTGGTTTTGGCTGGCTTTGGCTCGTATCAGTCGCAACAACAAGTCGTCGTTACCCAGAATAGCCAGGGCGGCCGTATCCATAATGGGAATATCGGCCATCTGCAAATGCACGTCCAAGGCATTGACCGGTAACATGGCCGGTTCGACCACCGTGGTGTAGCCCATGCGCGCGTAGCGGTAGCCGGTGTCGGTGGTCGACCATTTCGCCGTGCTGAAGGGATGACGCAAGCGCCGTTCCATGTGATTACGGTGTTGTTCAGGCAACAATAGGCGTGCGGTGTTGACGTTGCCGCCGGCAATATGGCTGTGAATATCCACCGCGCCGGCCATGACAATCTGGCCGGATACGTCGTATACCTGATCGAACTTGGCGTCGGGGCCCGGGTCGGCTGTGATTACGCCATCACGGATAAATAGATCGTGCGATTCACCTTGCCGGTTTTGTGCGGGATCGTAGAGGTGTCCGCCTGCTAATTTGATCAGCAATGGCCGGCCCTCACAGCATATCCAGCGTCAGTACCAAGCGCCGCGGCTGCACCGCCGTTGGCGTAGGTGATCGATGCACAAACCCCTGGCCTTCGTTACCTTCCCAGGCTTCGCCTTTCATCAGGCCCACGGCATAGGCGGGCATCCGCCGAATCGCCGTTTGGTCGACGATCAAACCGGACTGCGCATCATCCAGGCCGCCACTGCCCATCCCCAGCTTTCGTCGATCCAGCGCATATTCCGGTAGCCATTCGGTGCCGATGCCGCCGTAGCTACAAATCATCCGTGCGGGTACTCTATCCACATGAAAGCGCGGACACATGGCGGTTTTCAAGGTCCTTAGGCGCAAGCCGGCTTGCTTGAGTTCGAATAGCTCGCAGAACGCCGTCGTCAATAGTTCGATGTCTGCCAGCCATGTGTCATAGCCATCGAGTTGCCGGGTTTGGGGCCACAGGTTTGTATAGTTGAATTCGGATGGATTGACGGGCTGACTGAGTTCCAAGGGGCCGAATAGCTTCAAGGCTTGATAGATAAAGCCTTCAATTGTGGCGGGCAATGGTCGTTCTATTAAGCAAAAGTTCACGCCATCCTCGTAGATGCGCGTCAAATCCACGAAGTTTGTGGAGACGACGGAGCGGGTCGATGGCCGATACGAAACGGGCTGGAAGGATGTGGGGCCGGTTAACGGCGACAGGGATGATTGACGAAAGGGTATGCGAGCAAACACAAAAACTCCTTAACTAGCGATCAGGAACTGTTCGAAAAATACGATGAATTGCATAAAGACTATGCCGAAACCAAACGCGGCGGTTTGTCCGCTCAGGCTGGAAAAACTGCATGGTTCGTGTAATACCGGAATCAGATCGGAGGCGGCGATATAAATAAAGCCGCCGGCAGCGATGGGTAACAGCAGCGACAAGGAAGATTCGGCTAACTGGCTGAGTAACAGGGTAAAAATCGCGCCCGGCAAAACGGTCAGCGAGCAATAAAAGTTGTAGAGTACGGCTTGCTTGGGTGTATAGCCGCCGCGCAGCAGGGCGCCAACATCCCCGAGTTCCTGCGGGACTTCGTGGGCGATAATGGCCAAGGTGGTGGTCAGTCCCAGTGCCGGATCGGCCAGAAAGCTGCCGGCAATCAAGATGCCGTCGACGAAGTTGTGCATGGCATCGCCGATCAGATTCATTTTAGCCAATGGCATGACCTCACCACCGGTTGGCGTGCTGTCGACATTATGGTCGTGCCGCCAGCGCACCAATTTTTCCAATACAAAGAAACCGAATACACCCACTAATACCGTCAGGCAGACATCGCTGACACTGCCGTGGCGGTCTATGGCATCGGGGATCAAATGAATAAAAGCATCGCCCAGGAGTACGCCGACTGCCAGCGCGACTAGATACGGTACTACCCGATGCAAGGTGTCGGGTTTCAACCACAATGCAAATAAGCTGGACAACGAGCAAAGGCTGACGGCGAGACAGGCCGCAATGACGCCGGCCATAGTGCTGATAGCGATAGTCATGTGCGATGGGGTGTTTTGGCTTTGAGCGAGTGGTATTCGTGCTGAGAACTGTAAATAAATCCGGCTAATTTGTTCGGCAAGGCATGGGTAGCAAAATGCGCCAGCATGAACCCCAACACAGTCAAAAACAGTTTTGACAGCACACGTTTGGTGGGCGGTCTGTCAATCAAGGGCAAGACAATGGCCAGAATAAGCAACAATGCAATGCCGATGATATGCAGATAGCTGTCGATGCTAGCCATCGGCAAACCACTGCGGAAATTCATCTTGATAGTGTCGCCAAACTGCCGGGCCGGCTGCCAGTTCGGCGTCGGTTAACAGGCACTCGTCCAATTCGCGGCGCACTTGGTCGGCATTGAGGTTTTGACCGATAAACACCAGTTCTTGGCGGCAGTCGCCGTAGGGTTCGGCCCATTGTGACTGGATGTCCAGCAGATAGTCTTGCGGCCATTCCTGGCGCGGTACTGTCGCCCACCAGCGACCCGCCAAACCATGGTGCATCACGCCGCCCGCTTGTGACCAGCTGCCGGCGTGATCCGGGCGCGATGCCAACCAAAAAAAACCTTTGGAACGCAACAAGGTGCCGTTATCCCAATCGCCGTGGTGCAGATGATCATAGAAACGCTGCGGATGAAACGGGCGCCGGGCGCTGTAAACGAAGCTGCTTATGCCGTATTCCTCGGTCTCCGGTTTATGTTCGCCACGCAATTCTTTTAACCAGCCTGGGGCTTGCTCGGCTTTTTCGAAATCGAACAAGCCGGTGTCGAGTACTTTGCTTAAATCGACCTGACCCATCACGATAGGGAGGATTTCCGCATCGGGGTTGAGGCTGTGTAACACCGCTTTTAGGTTGATAAGCTCGTCGCTGGCGATCAGATCAATTTTGGAAATCAGAATGACGTTGGCAAATTCAATTTGATCGACCAGCAAATCGGCGACGTTACGTGCGTCGTCTTCGCCGAGTGATTCGCCGGTTTCTTTTAAACTCAAGGCTTCCAGGTAATTGCGCATAAAGTTGACCGCGTCCACCACGGTCACCAACGTATCCAGGCGGGCAATGTCCGATAAACTCAATCCCTGTTCGTCGCGAAACGTGAAGGTTTCCGCAATCGGCAAAGGCTCGGCAATGCCGGTGGATTCGATTACCAAGTAATCAAAGCGGCCATCCTTGGCCAAGTTGCCGACCTCGATCAGCAAGTCCTCGCGTAGCGTGCAGCAAATGCACCCGTTGCTCATTTCGACCAGTTTTTCCTGGCCATGATTCAGTTGTACTTGGTTTTTGACCGTTGCCGCATCGATATTCACCTCGCTCATGTCGTTGACAATTACGGCCACTCTTAAATTCTCCCGATTGTTGAGGATGTGGTTCAACAAGGTGGTTTTACCCGCACCCAGGAAGCCGGACAGTACGGTGACAGGGAGTTGTTTGGCTGGTGCGGATGCGAGGGTCATGGTGTTTTGGATGATATATTGTAGCTTTTGCTTGGCCAAAAAAAGGCGCTGTCGAAAAAAACAGCGCCGGTTTCAGCGTTTTAATAACTGACTCTAAAGCCGACTTCCGCGCCGCGTCCGGCTTCCGGCGCAAAGTTTCGCAAGTAAGATGTCGAGTTGCGGATGTTTTGATCCAGCAAGTTGTTACCTTTGGCGAACACCATCAGTTTGGCGTCTTTATAGGCCCGGACCTGATAGTTGGCGCCGACATTCAGCAAGAAATAGCCCGCGGTGGAAGTTTCGAAATCGCCGGCATGGGGCTGAGATTCGGCTCGGGTAAAGCGCAAATAGGTGGATAATTTGTCCCGGTTGAAATCCAGTTGTAGGCCGTAGCGCAAAGGCGGCATGCGCGGTACGTCGCTGCCGTTTAGAAATTCGCCGCGGGTGTAGTCGCTGAATAAGGTCATCTCTAATAAGCCGACCTGGTTTTCCATCATGGGCATAATCAGTTTGGCTTCATAGCCTTTGAAGATGGCGTCGTGTTGTCCGCTGGTAACCAAAGGCACGCAATCCGCCACGCAGGGATTGCCGTCTTGATCGACGAATTCGCCGCTGCGTTGCTGAAAAATATAATCGCTGGCCCAGTTGTGGAATAAGTCAAATTCGGCACGCAACCAGTCGGTTTTGAAGCGGTAACCCAGATCCAGGTTGTAGGAGGTTTCTTCTCTTAAACCCAGATCGCCTCTGTCGTAACTGCGAGTGGCATCATGGTAGCCGTCGGATAGTAGTTCCTGGACTTGCGGGGCGCGCGAGGAGCGCGTGACTGCCAGATTCAGGCTGTTGCGATTATCCAGTTTCCATACCGCGGATGCCGAAGCACTGACCGGGGTGTAGCTGAGATTGGCGAAACCGTCCGGGCGAATATCGGTTTGTTCGACGCGGGTGCCTAGTTGATAGGTCACCGCGCCAATATCGAACGATTCCACGGCGAATACACCGTAACTGCTGATGTCCGAACGCGGGACGATGCTGGCGCCGGTGAGTTTTTCGATCGCATTAAAGTCGCTGGCTTGGGCTTGAAAACCCACCACGCCGCGCAACGGTCCCAGGTCCTGGTGAGCCATTTCCATGCGGCCTTCGTAAGACTGGTTGGTGTAATAGGCGCCGGGCTCGCCGTTGGCAATTTCGGTGTGTTGGTAATCGGTGTAACCCAGCCGGGTGCGTAGACTTTTCGCGAAGCGGAACGGGTTGTTCAATTCGCTCTTAAAGTCGTATTTGGTTTGCCGCATCGCGATGCTGACGGTTTCGTCGCCGGTGCCGTCCGGAGCGATGGCGTAGTTGTTATTTATATTATTGATGGATACGCCGGCAAAGCCGGGCGCGCCGATCCAAGATAAACCGGCCGAGCCACTGATGGCTTCGGCGCCGGTGTTGTTTAGATAGCCTTTGGGGTTGTCGACAATCGCCAAGCTGGGATCGGTGATGGCCACTTTAGCGGTGTCTATGCCGCTGCCGCCAATGTCCAGATTGTTGCGGTGGCGGTAAAAACCGTCCAGGTGGTAGGCAATGTTGTCCTTGCCGCCCTCGACTTTCATCGTGGTGCTGGTTTCATCGGAAGTGGAATCGAAGCGTTGTTCGAGCGCCGCACCTACCAGCTTGTCGAACTGGCGACCGGGGATACGGTTGTCGATGACGTTAACCACGCCGCCCATCGCGCCGCTACCGTAGAGTAGGGTGGCCGGGCCGCGCAGGACTTCGATGCGCTCCGCCAGCAGCGGTTCGACGCTGGTGGCGTGGTCAGGGCTGATCGCCGAGACATCATTGCTGCCGATACCGTTGCTCAAGACTCTCACCCTCGGGCCGGCCTGGCCGCGTATCACCGGGGTGCCGACGCCGGGGCCGAAAGATTGGCTGCTGATACCCAATTCGTTTTTTAAGGTATCGCCGATGCTGTGGCCGGTCTTCATACGTAAATCGTCGTCGCTCAACACGGTGACCGGTACCGGACTGTCCGATTTTTTATCTTGCAGCGGTGCCGTGACGATGATTTCGTCTAGTGCTTGAATCGCAAGTTCTTCGGCCAGCAAAACCGGCGATGGCAACATTAAAATTAGGGCAGCGGTTTTTTTCATGAGTAAGACAAGCTGTCAGTAAAGATGTGCAAAGATGTTATATTGTAACGCACATGAATGCAATATTATCACATTGGTTTTTTTGCGGCCTATTTGAAGATTTGCGTTCGAAGCGTGGTGAAAACAACAAGCTGACAGTAACAATCCCGAAGGGCGGCGCGGACCGCTTTCGAGATCATAGGGTTGAAATGTTACGGAAATGTTTCTTTGAGCTACGGGATGAAATACTTATTCCCGGCTGAGTTGGTAACGCCTAGTAGTTTGTGCCTACGGCCGGCTAATTTAGGGCGTGCTTTTGTTCCAGGCATTGCTGGGCCTGGATGGCAATTTCCAGTTCCTCGTTCGTGGCAATCACCAATATCGCCACGCCGGCGTTGGCTGGGCTGATGTTGTCGCATGGTTTCACCGGTTTTTGGTTTCTTTCCGGGTCCAAGGCAATACCGAAGATTTGCATTTCCAGACAGACGTGTTCGCGCAGCCAAGCGTCGTTCTCGCCGATGCCGCCGGTAAATACCAAGGCATCGACCCGGCCCAGCACCGCAAAATAAGCGCCGATGTATTTTTTGATGCGATAGGCGTACATCGCTAATGCCAGCCGGGCATGATCGTCGCCGGCTTCCGCCATCCGGTGTATCGCCCGCATATCGTTTTCGCCGCAAACGCCTTTGCAGCCGCTTTCTTTGTTTAACAAGGTTTCTATGGCCTCATTGGACAAATTCAGCGTGCGACTTAGATAAAAATGGATGGCCGGATCGATGTCGCCGCAGCGGCTGCCCATCATCAAACCTTCCAGCGGCGTCATACCCATCGAGGTATCGATACTCCGACCGTTTTGGATGGCGGTGACGCTGGCACCGTTGCCAAGGTGCAAAGTGATCAGATTGGTGTCAGACAACGGTTTGCTAAGATACTGCGCGGCTTGCTCGGCAACATAGCGGTGCGAGGTACCGTGGAAGCCGTAACGTCTGACGCCATGATCGGTATAAAGATGGTTGGGCACGGCATAGCGATAGGCATAATCGGGCAGGGTTTGATGAAACGCCGTGTCGAATACCGCCACTTGCGGCGTATCGTCCATTTGCCGGATGGCTTCCTCAATGCCCAAAAGATTGGCAGGGTTATGCAGCGGCGCCAATGGGATCACTTCGGCAATGCGCTGCATCACTTGCGCATCGATTAAGGCCGGTTCACGAAAATGTTCGCCGCCATGCACCACCCGATGACCAATGCCGGCCAGTTCGCGGCGGTCGGTCAAAACGCGGCAGGCAGCCAGTGTTTCGAACAACAATTGCAAGGCTTGTTGATGGTTGCGGCAATTGATTTCGTCACGTGTCCGGTCATTATTCGCCAGCGCATAACTATGGCTAGCGGCATCTTCGCCGATACGTTCGATGATACCGGCGATCAGCACCGAGCGATCAGACATCTCGAATAAGCTGTATTTAACCGATGAACTGCCGGCGTTGAGCACCAGGATTTTCATGAATATCGTAAAAGGGTGGGGTGATTAATGTACAAGCTTCGCCGGTGGCGGTGGGCTGTAGCGGCGCTCCAGATCATGGTCGATTTTCGTGGTCAGGCTTTCCACGGCTTTGATGGTCAGGCTGGCGTTGGGGCCTTTGGATTCGGCAATGTAATCGCCGACCAATCTACCATTGTCTACCTTGACCAAACGCCCCATTAGATATGCGAATAAAAAGCTGGGTTTGTGTAGCCGCCCCACCAAAATGTAGTCGGCGTGGTATAGCTTGCCAAGTTGCGCGGCGGCGTCGGCATGGTCGAACAAATAGCCAACGCCGCTATTGGCGGCTTGCTGTGCCTGGTGCGGTATGGCTACGATTAGATAGCCGGCGCGGGCTAATTCTTGTTCCAGCAGCGGTTTGATCGACGCGGTTCTTTGCAATTCGGCGGGGACGCCGGGAGCCAGTGTCAGGTCTTTCAATTCAAAATCCAGGATGGCGATGCGGGTCTGTGCCTGTAAATTAAAGCTTAGAAGGCAAAACAGCAAACTGCTTGATAGCGTTTTATATATCATGTTTTGTCGGCTTCTTGGGCTTGAATCGCGGTGATGACGACGGTGTTGACGATGTCTGTCACGGTGCAGCCGCGGCTCAAATCATTGACCGGTTTGTTCAAGCCTTGCAGGATGGGGCCGACAGCGATTGCGCCGGAGGAACGCTGTACCGCTTTATAAGTGTTGTTGCCGGTATTCAGGTCCGGAAAAATCAATACTGTGGCCCGGCCGGCAACTTGGCTGTCGGGTAGTTTGGTTTTAGCAACGCTGGCGTCCACGGCGGCATCGTATTGCATCGGGCCTTCCAGCTGTAGGTCCGGACGCAGACTTTGAGCGATTTTGACGGCGTCTCTGACTTTGTCCACCGCTTCGCCCTTGCCGGATTCACCGGTGGAGTAGGACAGCATGGCAACGCGCGGCTCGATGTTGAACATGCGTGCCGTTTCGGCGGCGTTGATCGCGATGTCGGCCAATTGCGCAGCGTTGGGGTTGGGAATCACCGCACAATCGCCATAGACCAATACGCGATCTTCCAGGCACATGAAAAACACGCTGGAAACAATGGACGCGCCCGGTTTGGTTTTGATGATTTCGAAGGCCGGACGAATGGTATGTTGCGTCGAATGCACCGCGCCGGAGACCATGCCGTCGGCATAAGAAAGATGAATCATCAAGGTGCCGAAATAGCTGGGATCGGCCATTAGGTCGAAGGCAGTATCGTAAACAATGCATCGATGCTTGCGGGCTTGGTAATAGGTTTCCGCGAACAAGGGCCGCAGATCCGATTTAATCGGGTCGATGATGTTGACATTGTCCATCTTCAAAGCCATGGCCTGAATTTTTTGCCGGATCTCGGCTTCGTTACCCAGTAGGGTGATTTTCACGACATCGCGCAGCAGCAAAATCTCTGCCGCGCGCAGAATCCGCTCTTCATTGCCTTCCGGTAGCACGATATGCTGCTTCTTGGCTTTGGCGCGCTGCAACAGATCGTACTCGAACATCAGCGGCGTGATTTTATGCGAAACCTTGCTGCACAGCCGCAGCCGCAGTTCCACCATATTCATGTTACTTTCGATTAGTCCCAGCGCGGTGGCGATCTTGCGGTCATCTTGCGAATGCAGGCGGGCGGTGACCTGGCTGACCTGCATAGCCGTGGTGAAGGTGTCGGAATCGACGCCGAGTACCGCAAACGGTGTGCCGCCCAGGCCATCGATCAATTTTTGCACTTGCGGGGCAGGCTGTTGGTGGCCGGTTAATATCAAGCCGGCGATTTGCGGATAGTTACTGGAGTTGTAGGCCATCAGGCTGGCCATGATGATGTCCGATCTATCGCCAGGCGTGATGATCAAGTCGCCGGTTTCCACATAGTCCAGAAAGTCCGGCACCAACATGGCCGCCACTTTGTAGTGGTACACCTCGCGGCTCATGGTGGCGTTTTCGCCGGAAAACACTTTAGCGCCGATAACCTTGGCAATATTGCCGACGGTAGGTTTTTCCAGGGACGATTCGGCGGGCACCACGTACACCGGAAATTCAGTGGAATGATTCAAGCTGTGGCGCAGGCTGGCAATTTGATTTTGCGCGACCCCGATGATGACTGTGGCCAGCGATTCGCAATCGTGCTCGTGCATGGAATGTTTCAGGCTGGCCAAACCATTTAAAATTTGTTCGTCGCTACGATTTTCGCCCTGCATAACCGGCATCATCAGGCAGCCCAAATTGTTGGCGACATCGGCGTTGAAATCGAATTCGGAAATGGCGTTGCCGTGTCGATAGTCGCTGCCGACGCAGAGCACATGATCGCAACGGGCCTTTAAGGCCCGGTATTTAGCCAGAATGGTTTTCAGCAGTTCGTCGTACTGTTCGTTTGCCAAGAGCTGCCTGGCTTCCGCGCTGGTACATCCATACATGGCATCGTAGGGTGTGGAGAGCTGATAGCGGTGGCTAATGAATTGAATCAAATCGTCTTTGTCGGTATCGCTTTGAATAATGGGCCGAAAAAAACCGATATTGTCGGCGTAGCCGGACAACATTTCGATGATGGCCAACATGATCAAGGATTTACCGTTACCCTCGTCGACACCGGCAATATAGATGTCTTGCGAAATCAAGGGCTCGCTTGGTGCATGGGGCTGAGTTGGATTCATGATCGATGACTTAATGTATTGATGGGAAAGTCTAACCGTGGATGTTGCCACATGGCGCGCCGCTTGGCGACTGTATATTTTTATTTATTCGGGCACCGCAGAGGTATTGGATGCATGCAAATAGTCTTTGGCTATCATAGGTTTGGATTTAAAAAATAATGTAATATCAAAATAATTATTGATTAATCTGCAAGCTTGGCTTTAATGGCTATACTACTAGCCGGGCGCAGGGATTACTTGAACAACAGAGATGGCGAAATTTACCGTTTATTTTAAAGACAATGCAATCCATACAGGTGTTTTTGATTCTGGTGTAGTGCATATTGGTCGTGATGAAACCAATGACCTAGTGGTTGATAGTCTTGCCGTCGCGCCCGCGCATGCCGTTGCCGTGATTAAAGACGGCACTTGTGTTCTCAAGCAATTGAACGAAAAATTTCCGCTGTTGGTCAACGATCAGCACACCAAAGAATGGAGTCTGCAAAACAACGACATCATCAATATCGGCAAGCACTATATCGTCTACCACACGACCGATGAGTTTTCGGAAAAAGTCCTGGTATCGACGCCAGCCGACTTTGGCGATGCAGACGTGCGGGCCTTAAATGAAAAGCTGGAAGATGCCGTCAAATCCCCCGAAGCCAATTTGCAAGTATTGAACGGCATGCATATCGGTCGAATTCTGCGCTTGAAGAAAGCCATGACCCGCCTGGGCCACGAAGGCGCAGGGGTTATTGTGATAGCCAGACGCAAGGACGGCTATTTCCTTTCCGCCTTGCAAGGGCATGAGGGGCTGGCGATTAACGATGAGCCCTTAGGCGACCGCACCGTACAGTTGCAGCGCAACGATGTGATTGTCGTTGACAGTACCTCAATGCAATTTTTCTTGGATTAAGCGTATGACATTTGAAAAAAGCGATGATAAACGCCGTTTTCACAGGATTTTTTACCATACGGGCGCTGTGTTAACCGGTTCGGGTCAAACCTATCCTTGCAAAATTATTGATCTGTCCCTGCGCGGTTGCCTGTTGGATTGTGAGCAGCCCTTAGCCGGTCAGGCCGATACTTTATATAACTTGAAATTCGATTTATCCGAAGAAATCAGTATCAGCATGGAAGTGGCAGCAACCCATGCCGATGCCAACAGGGTGGGTTTTAAATGCGTGCATATCGACATAGATAGCATTTCCAACTTACGCCGATTGGTGGAACTCAACCTGGGCGATAGCGAGCTGCTGGAGCGGGAGCTGGCGGCCTTGGGTGATTTAGCTGAACACGCTGATCATTGATTGAGATTGTTACTTCGATAAACTCAGCTCAATCCTGCCAGCCAAAGTCTAAAACGCATACCCCATTCCGACGTATAGCCTACTGTCGTAAAGACAATCTCGCCGGTGGCGTTAATAAAAAATACAGCCGGCACGCCTCTAATCCCATAGCGTTGACCGAGATTGCCGCTGTTGTTGTTCACAACCGGCCAGTTCAGTTGTTTGTCGTTCAGATAGTTCTGTAAGGTGCCGTCGTCGCCCGAGCGCACCGCTATAGTCAGTCCCGGATAATCCCGCAGTACATTGCTGACGCTGCCCTGCATACTTCGGCATATCCCGCACCATTCCGCCCAGAAATACAACACAGCCGGCCCTTTACTTATGCGTGGCATAGGGTTTTCGCCGGTCAGCGTGGTTTGCACTATGGGCGGCGGGGTGCCGCTGACCAAATCCTGATGGACTAAAAATTGCCCCGCAAAGATAAACAGTGCCGCAAATATATAAAATCCCAATTTTTTCAAAATTACAGACCTTGCATCACGCTGGCGCCGTGCTGTTTTAGCCAGAGCCGGCGTTGTTTAAAGTCGGGTAGGTGTTCGCCAACCAATTGCCAAAAAGCCGGAGAATGATTTTTGTGTTTGATGTGGCAAAGTTCGTGGACTACCACGTATTCCAAAACGGCGGCCGGAGCCAGCATTAGTAGCCAATTCATATTGATGTCGTTTTGTGGACCGCAGCTGCCCCAGCGACTTTTTTGGGTTTTGATGCGGATGCTGCGCGGAAACAGGGCAAAGCGCGGCGCGTGCAGATCAACCCATTGCTGGACATGCTGTTTGGCCTGGTTTTTCATCCAACGTGTCAACGCTTGCTGGATCAGTGCGGAGTATTGTTCATCGGCAATCCCAACCGGTAATTTCACCCAAAACATCTCGTCGTTAAGCAACTCGATGCGGACCGTTTTGGCTTTGCCGGTGGTGATTTTTAGTGGTAAGCGGCGGCCTTGGTAGGGTATATGCGCGCCATCCCGATACTCGCTTGGTGCTAGCTTGGGGGCGGCGGTTTGCACTCTGCCGGCGACGCGCTTTAGTGCGGCTTCTATCCAGTCTTTTTGGGCTTGCACAAAATCCTGAATGTGCCGTTCGGACACTTTGAGCGGGGCTACCACTTCTATTTTGTCGGCGGTTACCACGATGCGTGTGTTTTTGGCCCGGCTGCTGCGGCGCAGCTTGTAAGGTAAGGGGGCGGTTTGCTTGTTCAAAAAGGCGATTCCAGCATTCTTAATTTAAGTTCGGTCCACATGCTCAAGCGGTCCGAACCGCCGACATGTTGCCCGGAGCCTTTGCTTTTGGCAAGCCATAAGCCGGTACCGTTAAAGCTGTATACGGGCTGTAAGTCGCTGCGCTGCGTAGCCGGGACTATGCTCGGCTTCAGATTGTCCAGCACCAAGGGTACCGCGCGCGGCGAGTCGAAATAGGTTAATACCATGTGCGCCTGATTCAGTTCCAAAGCCTTGACGTAGGTAATCCGCAATTTACTTTCATCGACGCCCATTTCTACCAAAGTAAAATATTTGGCGATGGAGTAATCTTCGCAATCGCCGGCGCCTTTAGCCAGAAACTCGGTAGGTGCCGCCCAGTAATCGGTTTTTTGCCACAGGATAATATCGTCAACAAACTCGACGTTACCGTTGAAAAAATTATTCACCCGCTCCAATTTCTCTGCTTCAGGCCAGCTCTTGCCGTTCTCGATCAAACTTTGCCAGTCCACAAAACGTTGCTTGGCGGCCGCACCGTATTTTTTTTCGACTCTATCCAGCAGACTCTGATCGATTAACAGGCCGGCTGCCAGCGCAATGCCGAAACACAGGCTGAAGGCGATAATAGCGATTTTGGCAGCGTTGAGTGCGCCCTTGTTAACGGCTGGCACCGACGATTCCTATCGCCTTTAAGCGGCGATAATCCTGATCCGATTGCACGTTTTCCGCCAAGATGGAAATATCCAGCAATGTGGAAATTTCTTGCATGGTTTGCACAAAAGCGTGTTTTTGCGAGGAACTGTCGATGCCGTTGCCGATGTCGCGGGCCAGGCGGATAAAGTCCGGTTTCAGGCGTTTGACCAATTCCGCCGACATGGATTGGGTTTCGAAGCGCTTGATCATCACCCGGGCGCCCCAAGCATGCACAGTCTCTATGAAGGCCTGATAGGCGCCTATATCCTTGACGACGGCATAAGCCGACAAACTGAATACCAGCTTTTTGGCTTCCGCCGGATTTTGTTTGATTAGTTTTTCCAACCAGAGCCGGAAATCGCTGTTTTTGATAGTGCGGGTCGATACGTTGACGGCGATGGCGTGCTCGATGTGATTGTGTTGAATATGATCTAGCGCGATGCGTATCACACCTTTATCCAGATCGACGATTTTGGCGAATTTTTCGGCAATCGAGATGAATGGACCGATGGCCACCAGGCCGCCCTGTTTATCGTGTACCTGAATGAAAGCCTCTTCCATCAACAGTTCGCCGCTACTGAATGCGGCGATCTGGCCAATATACCAAACCGAGTAACCGTCGTTATCGACGCAATCGAAGACCAAGTCCTTCCAGGTGGCAATATCACGCGCAAAATTATCGCCGGTGCGGATGAAATAACTGTTAGTGCCGATCAGATGCGCTTGTTCATAAGCTTCGTGGGCGGCTTCCAATAAAATTTCGGTGGTCAGCAGCGGATTGAAAGCAACCACGCCGATGTGGGCCAAATCGGTTTTTTGGTAACGTTCGCCCAATTCGGTTACTTCGTTGCTCAAGGTTTTCATCAACTCTTCCAATTGTTCCGAATTCCCAAGCTTCAGTACGAGTGCAAATTCGGCGCCGTAGAATCGATAAGCTTTGCCGGCTTGTGCTCCAGCCAGATCGGCGATTTTTCCCAGGATGGCGGCAAACGCTTGTAAGAATTGATCGATCACGTCGCTGTCGCGCTCTTTGACCAGATCGACCAAGCTATCGATTTTAATCAAAACTACAAAAGCATCGGCGTCTTCCAATGCCAAATTTTTCATGTCGGTTTCGAACACGGATTTTTTATACAGCCCGGTCAAGTCATCGCGTAACAGGCTGGCGCCCATTTGATCCAGCTTGCCATGCAACGCTGCTATCGTAGTTTTGATCTTATGCGACATGGTGTTCATCGATGCCGCCACGTTGCGCACTTCGCGGGTCCAGGGCAAGGCTTCTATGCTTTCGAAATGGCCGTCGCTGATCTGCTGAGCCAGTAAATCGATTCTACTTAGCGATGCCAGCGTGACGCGCAATAACAAGGCTAACAAGGCAATGGATAGTAAAAATGCCGCCAGGGAATAATAAAATCCGGATTTGGCTTGCTCATACAGTTTTAAATAGGCATAGCCGGAGTTGACTGTCACGTAGATCACGCCGCTCATGTTCCAGCCAGAGCTGATTTCGCTTTCGGCGGTGGCCGATGTCATGGGCAGCAGTTCGGTAAACCAGTCCGGCACACCTTCTATGCGTTTATCGCTGCTCAGGGCTACCAGTTCTTTGTTGTCGGCGTCGACTAGCCTGATTTCCTTGTAATAACCCATATCAAAAATGGCGCTCATCATGGTTTTAATCACCGGATCGCGGTTATCGACCATGTAAGGGCTAAGCGATAGACCCAGCGAGGTGGCCGTATCTTGGGCATGGTTTTTTGATTCGCCTTCCAGATAGTCCTTGATGTTGTTGACGCTCAATGCGAAATTGACGCTGAAGATCATCAAAAACAGCGCGGATATCAGGATTAACAATTGTTTGGATAATGACATTTGGCTCAGCTTCCCGTGGCTTCTTGATTGATCATATGCGTCGCGAGTTGTTGTAAGGCGGTACGGATGTTTTCGCGCAGGCGTGGGTCTGTCTCAATTTCATCCAAGGCTTTGTTCATGCATAGCATCCATTGATCGCGCTCCGATTCGCCAATTTGAAACGGAAAGTGTCTGGCGCGCAGCATGGGATGGCCGAATTCTTCGATAAACAAATTGGGGCCGCCCAGCCAGCCGGAGAAGAACTTAAATAATTTGTCTTTGGCGCTTGCCAAGCTGGGGGCATGCATGGCCCGGATGCCCTGGGCTTCCGGCAGAATATCCATGTAAAAGTAGAATCTGTCGACCAGGCTGCGCAACGCATTCTCGCCGCCGATTAACTCGTAGGGGGTGGGGCTCATGTCCTATTTAACCTCGTATGTGCAATTTCTTTAGGTATACTAGCAGACGGTACCGACAATGCCTTGAAACTCCAGGGCCGTTGCGCGGTCATAGCATTACTTGTAACTTTGAGAGGATAACTGATCATGCGTTTAAATACTGCAACTGCTCGTTCGGAAGCCGGCATACTGGCGACCAATAAGGTTTTAAAGAATACTTATTTATTGCTATCGATGACTTTGCTGTTCAGCGCCGCTATGGCTGCGGTAGCCATGACGCTGGATTTGCCGCATCCGGGCTTGATTATCACCATGGTAGGCTATTTCGGCCTGCTGTTTTTAACCACCCGTTTCAGTAACAGTGCTTTGGGCTTGGTGTTTGTGTTTGCATTGACCGGTTTCATGGGGATGACCTTGGGGCCGATTTTAAACATGTATATACATGCGTTCAGCAACGGCCATGAACTGATTTTAACCGCACTGGGCGGTACCGGCGTGATTTTCCTTGGCTTGTCAGGCTATGCCTTGACCACCCGCAAGGATTTTAGTTTTATGGCCGGCTTCCTGATGGTGGGCGTTCTGGTAGCGTTCTTCGCGGGTTTGGCTGCGTTACTGTTCTCGGTACCCGCGCTGTCGTTGGCGGTTTCCGCGATGTTCGTATTGTTGATGTCCGGTATGATTTTGTATCAAACCAGTGAAATCATCCACGGCGGCGAAACCAACTACATTTTAGCTACCGTGTCATTGTACGTGTCCATCTACAACCTGTTCACCAGCTTACTGCAACTGTTGGGCGTATTTGGTGGTAACGACTGATAATTCGGTCAAATACCTTATCACTTTGCGTGCTAGACAAAGCGGGCTGTTAGAGCAACGTTGATAAAGAAAATGCCCCGTCGGGAAACCGGCGGGGCATTTTTTTTGAGTATGGGCTAAAGCTGGGGGGCGAGCGAAGGGCTGGTTTCCGCCTGTTACTTAACCCGTCCGCAAGGATGTATACGGGCCGCTTTAATGTTGTTCGGGGCTATACCAAGCTTCAGCTGCCATTTTGTACATTTCTTGAAAAATGACTTTCAATAATTGAAAAGCTGAAATAGCTATCAGCGCCCCGATAGTGACTCCGGCCATAGCGACAAGTGCAATTTTCATAATGCCTCCTCATTTGATCGAATAAAGTGTGAACAGCGTCTAAAAAAATCCCGCTTCGGGCGCGATTTTCCTATGTTAAACAAGGATTTCAAGTGGTTTTTAAACGACATCTGTCGCGCGATTTTTCAATGTTACGTATCTTCAGAGACTTAACATTGGACCTTAATGTTGTTTGCTAAAAATTTTTTTTCAGAGGCTATGACTCTAGCTGGCGGACGCTGATTTTTGAAAAACGTTTAAGCGGATATTATCGGATCGGACTTATACTCTGGTGCTGCGGTTAATAGACGCAAAAGGGACCTACTCATGCGGTATTTGACTTAAGCAAATAAGCTGGTTAACTACAAAAACGGGGGATAAAACGATGAAAGATAAACTATTGCCAAAAATTGACGAGAACCTGGTGTCCAAAATCGTGGACATTTTTTATGCCGACATGCTCGATGACTATCGTATCAACCGGTATTTTTACTCCAGGCCCATAGAAGAACAAACCAAACCGCTGAAGCAACTTGTTAATGCTTTGCTCAGCGCAGAGCCGGTCAAGCCTAAAAAACTTGCCGAGTTGGCTGATGATTATTTTGCGGCGGCTTTTGCCAGAGGGAACGCCAAGCCCAGTTTGGTCAATAATCGAGACTTTGCGTTTTTGGAGATGTTCGTTACGGGCGATCTAGTCGGTAGCGACGAGAAACCCCATCTGACCCTGCTCTGCCCCGGACATTCCCATTTTTTAAGATTACAGCCCATTGACGATAACTACGATGTGGTGTTGGAACTGTTGCAAAACAGCCTCAATCAATTGCAAGTTCCGCAGGAAACGGCTGAGCAGATCATGGCATTCGCGGCTTCCGGCCGGGACGGTATTCTGGGCAGGGGCCAAGCTATTTATGATGATGGTGAAAAAACGACCGACTTCCGGACGCATGGCTAGTTTTATTGTTTACCCGGTCTTGTTTATTACGCTTATGCCGTTCAGGCTGTGCTCGTCGACGCCGGGGCTTGTGTGGCCTTCAATAGACTAAAGGCATTAAGGCGAACTGTAATTTGTAAGGATAGCGTGAATAGCGTTTAAAACGGGCGCCTAAAAGCTCGTGATTCCCTCATGCAGGAGGTTCTCAAAGCCGATCCGTGCAGAAAATTTTATTCGCAGCGTACCATTTATGTGATTGGCTACCCCTTACCATGCAGGGGCGACGCTCCGCTGGAGATTCTTGCGAAAGAGGTCATATAAAACAGCTTGAGATTGCGTTTAAGCCGTTGTCAGCATTCAATCAGATTCACCGCCAAACCGCCGCGTGAGGTTTCCTTGTATTTGGTTTTCATGTCGGCGCCGGTTTCGCGCATGGTTTTGATTACCTTGTCCAGCGATACAAAATGTTTGCCGTCGCCGCGCAGGGCAATGCGCGCCGCGTTGATAGCTTTTACCGACCCCATCGCGTTACGCTCGATGCAGGGCACCTGCACCAAACCGCCAACAGGGTCGCAGGTCAAGCCCAAGTTATGCTCCATGCCAATTTCGGCGGCATTTTCCACCTGCTCGGGCGTGCCGCCCAATACTTCGGCCAGTGCGCCGGCAGCCATAGAGCAAGCGACCCCGACTTCGCCCTGACAGCCGACTTCGGCGCCGGATAGCGAGGCGTTTTCTTTATACAGAATCGCTATTGCGGCGGCTGTCAACAAGAAGCGAATCACCCCTTCTTCATTCGCACCATCGCAAAAGCGCCAGTAATAATGTAATACCGCCGGGATGATGCCGGCAGCGCCGTTGGTGGGTGCAGTTACGACCCGTCCGCCGGAAGCATTTTCCTCGCTGACGGCAAGTGCAAATAAGTTTACCCATTCCATGGTTCCCACCGGCATGCTGGGAGTTTGCCGAGGAATTTCGCCGCTCAACTGCCGGTAGAGATTGGCCGCTCTGCGCCTGACTTTCATGCCGCCCGGCATAACCCCTTCTTCGTGCAAGCCTCGTTCGACGCAGGCTTGCATCACCTGCCAAATGTTCAATAATTTCTGGCGGATTTCCTCTTCACCCAGCCACGCTTTTTCATTGCTCAGCATCAAATCGCTGATTGATTTGTTATGTGTCGCGCACAGTTTTAGTATCGCTGCACCCGTTTTGAAAGGATAGGGTAGGCAGGTGTCGTCATTGCTCAGCCTGTCCGCTGCGGCTGCCGCGTCGGTCACGACAAACCCGCCGCCTACCGAATAGTAATCGCTTTGCAGCAGTTCGGCGCCGTTTGCGCCGAATACGCTAAAGCGCATGCCGTTGGAGTGATAGGGGAGTACTTTACGTTGAAACAGCAAATCGGCTTTCTCGTTGAACGGTACCGGGTATCGTTGCAATAGCCTAACTGCTCCGGATTCGCGGATTGTGGCCAGGCGTTGTGGAATGATGGCGGGGTCAATCAAGTCAGGTGCTTCGCCTTCCAGGCCAAGTAAAACCGCTTTGTCGGTGCCATGGCCTTTACCTGTCGCACCAAGCGAACCGAATAATTCGATGCGCAGGCGCTGTACCTCATCAATAAAGCCTCGCTGTTCCAGATTATTGACAAACGTCATTGCTGCCCGCATGGGCCCCACAGTATGAGAACTGGAAGGTCCGATGCCGATTTTAAAAATATCGAAGACGCTGATAGCCATAATTGTCGCCTAAATAGTGCTGAGGAAAGGGTGTCTGGAATAAAGGAGTTGTGCTCCCTTCAGTTGCAAAGCAATTAATGTGCCTCCGCTGCGAGATTATAAACAGCATCTCCAATCGAATGGGCAGGGGCATTCCAAGCTAGACTTATCGGTAAAGGTTGTGAGCGAAAACAAATTGGCTGTCGGTTTTTCCGGCGCACTTTGCGTTCGAGCTGCGAATGTCTTTCTTTTAAACCAATGGAATTAGGCCGTGAAAATACTATTTTTAATGGGCTTTAGCATATTCGCATTTTTACCGGTTTGTCAGGCGTTGGCCGAACCCATGAAATGTGTGGTCGATGGAAAAACCTTGTATACCGACGATCAGGCGCGGTGTGCTAAAGGAGACATCAAACCTATTAATGGCAGCGTAATAATTTCATCTTCTCCAACGAGCGTGCCGCGTGCCAATAATATTGCCAAGCCAGCGTTTGACGTGCCGTCCGGCCTTAATGGCATTCTTCAGCAATTTGGTATCACGGAAAAGGAGCTGGAGAATGGGTGGCAAACCGTGATGGAAGCCCATAAGCGCGGATCATGGAAGGCGCCTGAATTGCCGGAGGATGACAAATAGCTTGTTCTTCGACGCAGCTAAAAAGCGGCGCAGGTGTGTGAGGTACGCGCCAGGGCATAAAAAACCCCGCGAAGCCGATGACTTGCGGGGCTTTGGGATAGTGCGGGCCCGTTAAGAACGGGCTTAACTATTTATAGGCTGTAGTACATATCCAGCTCAACAGGGTGAGTGCTCATACGCAGACGAGTCACATCTTCTTGTTTCAATGCGATGTAGCCATCGATTACGTCGTCGGTGAATACGCCGCCACGAGTCAAGAATTCGCGGTCCGCATCCAGAGCTGCCAAGGCTTCGTCCAAAGAGAACGCCACTTGTGGAATCGCTTTTTCTTCTTCTGGCGGCAAGTCGTACAAGTCTTTATCCATCGCTTCACCTGGGTGAATTTTGTTTTGGATACCGTCAAGACCGGCCATTAACATGGCAGAAAACGCCAAGTATGGGTTAGCAGTGGAGTCTGGGAAACGTACTTCGATACGGCGGCCTTTAGGGTTAGTGACGTAAGGAATACGGATAGACGCAGAGCGGTTACGTGCTGAGTAAGCCAGCATCACAGGCGCTTCAAAACCAGGAACCAGGCGTTTGTAGCTGTTGGTTGAAGGGTTGGTAATTGCGTTCAATGCCTTGGCGTGTTTGATGATGCCGCCAATGTAGTACAGCGCGGTTTCTGACAAACCGCCATACAGGTTGCCGGTGAACAGGTTGACGCCGCCTTTAGCCAAAGATTGGTGAACGTGCATGCCGCTGCCGTTGTCGCCAACCAGTGGTTTAGGCATGAAGGTTGCGGTTTTGCCGTAAGCGTGCGCGATGTTGGCAATCACGTATTTCAAGCCCAGTACTTCGTCGGCTTTTTTAACCAAAGTATTGAATTTAACACCGATTTCGCACTGACCGGCAGTTGCCACTTCGTGGTGGTGTACTTCAACGGTTTGGCCGATTTCTTCCAGAACTAGGCACATTGCAGAGCGCATGTCTTGGAATGAATCGACTGGCGGTACGGGGAAGTAACCACCTTTAACGCCTGGACGGTGACCGATGTTGCCGTTTTCGTAAACTTTTTCTGAGTTCCAGCCGGCTTCTTCTGAGTCGATTTGGTAGGAGCAGCCACCCATGCTGGTGTTCCAGCGGACGTCGTCAAAAATGAAGAATTCGTTTTCAGGACCGAAGAACGCGGTGTCGGCGATACCGGTAGATTGCAAATAGGCTTCAGCGCGTTTGGCGATAGAGCGTGGGTCACGAGCGTAACCTTGCATGTCTTTCGGTTCGATAATATCGCAACGCAAGATCAGGGTTTTGTCGTCGAAGAAAGGATCGATAACCGCGGTGCTGGGGTCCGGCATCAGAATCATGTCCGATTCGTTGATGTGTTTCCAGCCGGCGATGGACGAACCGTCAAACATGTTACCTTCTTCAAAGGTGTCTTCGTCGATGGTGTGCGCTGGGAAAGTAACGTGTTGTTCTTTACCGCGAGTGTCGCAGAAGCGGAAGTCGACAAATTTAACGTCGTTTTCTTGAATTAATTTCAGAACGTGATCAACAGACATTAGTGAGGGTCTCCGTAGGTTGTAGTTGTTTTGGTTGAGAAGCTTAAACGATTTAACAATATCATCAAACGTAGTAAAGAGCTATAACAAACAGAGCCTCCAAAGGGCTTTCAACGCAATGGAGGCGTACAGCTTTATAACGATGATTTACTTAGGCTACCAACTTAGAAAGTGATGACTACGTCCGCAGTAACCAAGAATTGGTTGTGGCGTGTACCGTTGTCGAACGCTTTAGCATTATCGGTAAAGTCGTAACGCAAGTTTGGACGCAAGTTCAACCATTTTGCCGGTTTGTAGCTCAAGCCGGCTGTAACGGCGTAATATCCGCTGGCTTCTTGAAACGGGACATAGTTAGCGCCGTAGTTGCTGCCACAAGCGAAGTTGTCGCCGACTGTGCCTGCTGCAGCATAGCAACGGCCAGGGCCGAGAACTCGGATGCCGTTATGATCACGGAACCATTCTGCACGCAGACCGGCTGAGACTTTGTCGTTGACGTCATAAATCAAATATTGGTTGACGCCATACCATTCGGCGTCTTCCCTGCCGTCTGGAAGCCCTGCAAGGCTTGCGTTCCCGGTCCAGATATTATTGGCAAAACCGTGATCGTGTTGAATGATATAATGCAACTTGTCGGTGAAATTGTGCTTGCCGACGATGCTGTACATGGCCCATGTGTCTTTGCTGTTTTCGGAGCGTTCGCCAGCCGTTGAAGTAATAGCCAGAGATGTGCCGGCGTCGTCGCTTGTCCAGGTTACCCCGCCCAACCAAGCCCAGTTGCCCAGGTCTCTGTCCCAGTTGCCGTCCCAGCCGCCCGAGTTGCTTCCGGTAACTGCACCGCCCATTACTGTCCAATTCGGATTGAAAGCGTAGGTTGCGAGTATGCCAGTATGGGTAAATGGTTCGCCATATTGCATAGTGTAGGGTTTGGTGATGAAGAAGTTATCGGGAGCGGTAACTACTTCGTAACCGATTGGAGTATAAAAGTGCCCGGCTTTGACTGCGATACCATTACCGAATGGGAGGTTAAACTCGGCGTATGCTTGTGGTAATGCCAAGCCGTAGAAGCGCTCCCCGTGTCCGCTCAAATTCAGATCCCAGTTGCCACGGTCACTGTCCGCTAGGGTGCCGGGGTCGAATCCGAATGAACCGTAAGCTTGTGTAAACGCGGCATCGGTACCGTACATCACATCGACGCGACCGCCGATGTCGAAAGAGTCGCCGTTCACATTGATAGCTTTTTGCAAATACAGATACAACTGGTTGAGTTGCAATTCACCGCTACGGTCGTTGAATGTCACTGGGCCGTTAAAACCGTCACCGTTGCTATTCATGTTGGCGCCGACGCTACTGTTCAGCCAGCCGCCAACCTTCAGATTATGATCGGTCATGAATTTCGATGCGTTTGGGTCAATCCCCGCTGCACCCAGTAGTCCGGATGCTTCTGTCCAGCTGTCCGCGCTAGCGGAGGCACTGCAAATCACCATTAACCCGGCTAAGCAAGCGCGGCTGTGTGATTTTGTTAACGTTGTGTTGTTTCTCATGGTGGTTATCCCCTTGGTTCAGTGACTACTGAAGATTCTATAGCAGTTTTTAGGCCATATTCGATTTATTAAAAATCAATAAGATAGGCGGCATATGTAGACTAGTTCATGATTCGCAATGGTGCAAATTCTTTTTGTTGCACCAAAGTAATGCAGTGTTGCTATGTTGCGACAAAGCCCTATTTATTCTTAAAGCAAACCACTGAAACTGGCAGATCAAGGCCTGTAGGGTGGTATTGAGTTGCAATGGTGCAATCCAAAAAGCGTTGCACTGGTTTGGTGCGATTCTGTTGTCCTTTTAATGGATGTGTTTAATAAAGCTTTAAAAATCAGGGGAATAAATAGTGGCATGCATCATGCTTTGCTTGTTTCGGGAATTTATTAACTCAAGCAAAGAGGTGTTGAACTATGAAACTGATAACAGCGGTGGTTAAGCCGTTTAAGCTAGACGACGTGCGTGAGGCGTTGTCGGATATCGGTGTATCTGGCGTGACGGTTACTGAAGTAAAAGGCTTTGGTCGGCAAAAGGGCCATACGGAACTGTATCGTGGTGCCGAATATGTGGTGGATTTTTTACCCAAAGCAAAAATCGAGGTAGCGGTTGCGGATGCTTTGCTTGAGCAAGCCGTCGAAGCGATTGTGAAAGTAGCCAATACCGGGAAGATCGGCGATGGCAAAATTTTTGTAACCGATCTGGAGCAGGTGGTTCGGATCAGAACCGGCGAATCCGGCGAAGAAGCTCTTTAATATGAAGATGGGGAAACCAACAATGAAATATTTAACAGGCATGGCGCTGTTCGCGCTGTTTGGACTCTCGGGCATGGCGTTTGCGGAAGAAGTGGCGGCACCGGCCGTGCAAGCCACCGTTAACAAAGGCGATACCGCCTGGATGATAGTTGCAACCATACTGGTTGCTTTAATGGTAATACCTGGCTTGGCCTTGTTCTACGGTGGTATGGTGCGAGCCAAAAACATGCTGTCTATCTTGATGCAAGTCTTTGTTATCTTCTCGTTGACGGCGATTATGTGGGCGACGTTCGGCTACAGCGTCGCGTTTACCGAGGGTAACGCCTTCTTCGGCGGTTTCAGCAAGGCATTTTTGAAGGGTATTACCCCGGATTCGATGGCGGCCACTTTCAGCAAAGGGGCTTATGTACCTGAATTTATTTATGTAGCGTTCCAGCTGACTTTCTCGGCCATCACGCCCGCGTTGATCATCGGCGCATTTGCCGAGCGGGTTAAATTTTCAGCGGTGCTGTTGTTTACCGTGATCTGGTTTAGCTTTTGCTACTTACCGATGGCGCATATGGTTTGGTACTGGGCAGGCCCCGATGCGTATACCGATGCCGCTGCAGCTGAAACAGCAGGCGCGACTGCGGGCTTTTTATTCCAAAAAGGCGCCTTGGATTTTGCCGGCGGCACCGTGGTACATATCAACGCCGGTATCGCCGGCTTGGTCGGTTGTTTAATGATAGGCAAGCGTATTGGTTATGGTAAAGAATTTATCGCGCCGCACAGCGTGACGATGAACATGATAGGCGCATCCTTGTTATGGATAGGCTGGTTTGGCTTTAATGCAGGTTCCAACCTGGAAGCCAACGGTCTGGCGGCATTGGTTTTCGTCAACACATTGTTGGCGGCAGCGGCGGCAACTCTGGCCTGGATGGGTGCGGAATGGGCTGTGCGTGGTAAACCTAGCATGTTGGGCGCTACCTCAGGCGCGGTTGCCGGTTTAGTTGCGATTACGCCTGCTTGCGGCTGGTCAGGGCCGATGGGTGCTATCGGTTTGGGCTTGGTGGTCGGCGCAGTATGCTTCTGGTCGGTAACCTTTTTGAAACACGCGATGAGTTATGACGACTCGCTGGATGCGTTTGGTGTGCACGGGGTGGGCGGTATTATCGGCGCCTTGGGTACTGCTGTGGTTGCCAGCCCTGATTTGGGTGGTACCGGCGTCTGGGACTACGTCACCAACGCAACCTTGCCTGACTACAGTGTGCTTACCCAGCTTGCCAGCCAAGCTTGGGGTGTAGGCATCGCCATCGTTTGGTCCGGCGTGGTGTCCTTCATTGCCTTCAAAATTGCCGATGTGGCTCTTGGTCTGCGGGTTAGCGAAGCGACCGAACGCGAAGGTCTGGATGTCACCGAGCATGGCGAAACCGCTTATCACGTTTAGGGTTGAAAGCTGCGGTTAACGCGAAAAGAAACGGGTGGTCGGCGATGGCTGCCCGTTTTTGTTATCATGAAGCACTACTTTGGTGCTTTTGCTCGGGTAAATTGTAGGTTCTACCGGAATTATTTATTATGGTGGCAACAGTGACGAAACAGCTTTTTAATCATTCGAATTTGGGGATAGCATGAAATTAATTACAGCGATTATCAAACCATTCAAGCTGGACGACGTCAGGGAAGCCTTGTCCGAGATCGGGGTGGCTGGTGTAACGGCGACCGAAGTAAAAGGCTTTGGCAGGCAAAAAGGCCATACCGAGTTATATCGCGGCGCTGAGTACGTGGTGGATTTTCTGCCTAAGGTCAAGCTGGAAATTGCAGTTGCGGAACACGTTGTCGACCAAGCCGTGGAAACCATCGTCAAAGCCGCAAACACCGGCAAAATTGGCGACGGTAAAATTTTTGTGACCAACCTGGAACAGATTATCCGTATCAGAACCGGCGAGACCGGAGAAGACGCTATCTAAGTCTTCAACAAAAAACAAAAAGCAGTAGAACATCAAAAATCGCCCTGGTCTGCGCGAAATTCGCAGACCAGGGCGATTTTGTTGTTTATAGACAGCTTAAAAATAACAACACACATCATCTAGTGAAAGACAATGACAACAATAAAAAGAACGCTGATGCTAATGGCATACAGCTTGATGTTGCCGCAGCAGGCTTGGGCCGAAGGCATTAACCAAGCCAACACCGCTTGGGTTTTAACCTCCACCGCGCTGGTTTTATTCATGACCATTCCTGGCCTGTCGCTGTTTTATGGCGGTTTGGTCAGAAGCAAGAACGTGCTGTCGGTATTGATGCAATGTTTTGCGATTACCTGTCTGGTATCACTACTGTGGCTGGCCGGTGTATACAGCTTCGTATTTGCCGATGGCGGCAGTTGGCAGCCGTTTTTGGGGAGCGGCAGCAAGATCTTTCTGCCGGACATGAACACGCAAACTTTGATCGGCGATATTCCGGAAACCGTGTTTTTCATGTTTCAAATGACTTTTGCGATTATTACCCCGGCCTTGATCGTTGGCGCGTTTGCCGAACGGATGAAGTTTTCAGCCATGCTGTGGTTTAGCGGACTTTGGCTGATTGTGGTGTATATGCCGATTTGCCATTGGATATGGGGCAACGGCTGGCTGGCGGCGATGGGTGCGAAGGACTTCGCCGGCGGGATTGTGATTCACGTCAACGCCGGAGTGGCATCTCTGGTGGCGGCATTAGTGTTGGGGCGCCGTAAAGGCTTTCCCACGGTGGCGATGCCGCCGCATAATATGACCATGGTGGTTACGGGTGCCGGGATGCTCTGGTTCGGCTGGTTCGGCTTCAACGGTGGTAGCGCGTTAAAAGCCGACGGCAGTGCAGGGATGGCGATTGCCGTGACTCATATCGCCGCGGCCGCCGGTGCTTTAACCTGGATGACCATTGAATGGCTGCGTTTTAGTAAGCCCAGTGTTTTAGGTATCGTCACCGGGATGGTCGCCGGCTTGGGCACCATTACGCCGGCCTCTGGATTTGTCGGGCCCATGGGTGGTTTGGTTATTGGTATTGTGGCTGGCGCCGTGTGTTTTTACGCCACGCAATTCGTCAAACGCCGTTTGAAAATCGACGATTCCTTGGACGTGTTTCCGGTACATGGCGTCGGCGGCTGCGTCGGTTCGATTTTAACCGGCGTGTTTGCTGCTGAAAGTTTCGGCGGCTTGGGATTGAACGGCGTGACTATTGCCCAGCAAGTCGGCGTGCAAACGCTTGCGGTTTTAGTGACGGCGGCCTGGAGCGCTTTGTTCAGCTACGTTTTATTGAAACTCATCGGCGTGTTCATCGGTTTGCGCGTCAGCGAAGACGAAGAGCAGCAAGGTCTGGATATTGTGTTGCACGAAGAAACCGGCTACCACAATCTGTAAACATTAGCGCTTAAACTACAGGCTTCTCTTTGCGGGCAGGGCGGATGGCCGTGTTGCCCGCATCCCTATAAAATCAGGAAAATCATGCCCATTACTCTCGAAGCTTTAGAAACCATCGTTCGCGCCGCCGGCGATGTGGCGATGCAATATTTCAACGACTTAGATTCTCTGGCGATCAACAAAAAAAGTGCGCGCGACTTGGTCACCGATGCCGATGTTGCGGTGGAAAATTATCTGAAACAAGCTCTCGGCGAGCAGTGTCCCGAGTACGGTTTTTGGGGCGAGGAAAGCGGTCAAACCGCCAATCAAACCAGCCGCTGGATCGTTGATCCGATTGACGGTACCCATTCATTCTCGAAAGGCCAGTATTTTTGGGGCATTAGTGTAGCCTTGGAAATTGACGGCGAATTGAGAATGGGCGCGGTTTACGGCCCGGCCTTGGACGATTATTACTGCGCGGAAAAAGGTAAGGGCGCTTGGAAAAACGGCAAACCTATCAGGGTTTCGGATGAAACCAGTTTGGCCAGCAGCATGGTATCCACCGGTTTCGCGTGCCTGCGTCAGTATTTGGAGGACAACAACCTGCCGCGATTTAATCGTATCGCACAAGCCACTACCGGTCAGCGGCGCCTGGGTTCCGCCGCGCTGGATTTATGCACGGTTGCGGATGGCCAGGTCGATGCCTTTTGGGAGCAGGAGTTGAATCTTTACGACATCGCGGCGGGTGTGTTGATCGCCAAAGAGGCGGGCGCGACGGTCACCGATTTTAAAGGTAATCCCGGCGTGTTTCCCAAGCAGGTTTTTGTAACAAACGGCAAGATTCTCGATCAGTTGCTGCCGTTGATGTAAGCGTTTTTCATCAACATCTCGCAACGCTTGGCAATATCGATAGCTTGCTGGGCGGGCGAGAAATCGGCGTACTTTTCCGCAAACTGCTGGGCGGCCTGCGTGTGTTTCGAATGACGCAATAACTCAGTCAGGGCTGCCTTGTAGTTAGGGTTTTTGCTTTCCGCCGTGATGTAAGTGCCCGCGCCCAGAGCGGCGAGGTTTTGAGCGCTGATCAGTTGTTCGAGCTGAAAAGGCAATGCCAGCAAGGGTTTGCCAGACAGTAAAAATGCCGACAATGTCGCCATACCGCCATGGCAAATAGCCAAATCGCATTGTTTGGCAGCAGTCGAGATGATTACCGGCTGCGGAGTAATGTGTAGATTGGCGCTGCTGTTTTTTTCTATAAATACAGGTGTTGTGCCGGGTATGTGCGCCAATATCGACCAAGGTGACGCGCGCAACTGTTTTAGCAACACTTCCAGGCCGGGATATTCCGGGTGCAAATAGACGAATATTTTTTCGGCTCCGACGCTCGGCCAGATCGGCCCCGTGCCGTCCGTCTGCAAAATGGTCGGCCCCCAATAATTTGCGTTACGGTATTGCCGATAATGGTCCAGCTCCGGAAACGTGCAGATAAAATCTTCCGTAAACTCTAACAAGTCCGCCAAAATCCTTAATGGTGGTGTATTCAAACGCTCTAAAACCGAGTTAGTCGTGTTTAACACTTGGCTTTCGATAATGTTTAAGGCCTTATCGCTAACGCGCAACCAGGGGCGAATATTGGGCATCGGACTGATGCGCGGCGGCGAAAAAAAGCCGGTGCCGAACCCCGCTCGAGGCGTGTCAAATTTGCGGGCAGCCAGTAACGCGGTCGGTGCGTGGTCGCATACGATCAAGTCAGGACTTACATGGCGATAAAGGGATTGCCAGGCTTTTGCTCGGGTTAGCAGAGCAGTTTCATCGGTAAAGCCGGCGTTTTGTAGAATTCCCGGATAACTGGAGGCTGGCGCTTGCGGACGACTGTCAGGCCAGCGTATCGGGGCTTGTAGGTAACAAAAATGATCGGCAGCTAACCAAGTGTCGGCGTATTCCAAATCTTTAAGCGCGAATATAACCTCGTGCCCGAGACTTTTAAGTTGTCGGGCTATGGGCAGAAATGCGGCAGTGTGACCGTAGCCGGCCCCTAATTCCCAGCAATACAGGACTCTAGCCATGGCAGTGGATTTGCTTTACAAAAGGTTGAAGTTGGAGTTTGTCTACAGCGTTTAGCAATAACTTTTGTTGAAACAACTGGTTTAAGAATTTATGCGCTAGCATTTATCTATGTTCATGATGGCAGTCAATAATAGAATTCAGACTGTTTGCTAATGATTTGGAATCATCGATAGTATTCAGTGCCATAATTAGCATACAAGGTTTTTATTCTTTAATTACGCTGTATCTAACCTGCTAAATTCTCATGATCCTACCTATATTACATTCAGAAAAGTTATCAGGTTTATGCGGACTAACGGCAATGCCGCCGATGTCTTCGCGCCAGTGCTTAAACCGGGCAATTCGACCCCTTGCATTGAGTTCCAAGGAAGTATTGCTGGCAGCGGCGGCCGCTTTATCTTTCGCGCCATTTTCAGTACAAGCTTGGACTCTGGATTTTTCTTCCAGGTCCTATAACTTTAACGAAGCGGATGGTGTTGTCCAGGCTAACGTTAGTCTGGCTAGCAGCTCCGGCGATTATGGCGGCTGCACCATAAGCGGCGACGTCGTCGCTGCCGGCGGCAGTGCAACCGCAGGCAGTGACTACAATATTTCGAGCGGCACCTTTTCTTTCAGCGTTCCCTTTTTGTTTGGCGGGTCTCATACCGATAGTGCGCCGGTATCCATCAATATTATCGACGATGCATTGGTAGAAAGCACTGAAACTGTGACCTTATCTCTTCAGAATGTAACGCCAAGCTGTACTGGTGATTCGGTGTCGGCGGGCGCGTCAGCAGTTGCCAGCATTGCGGACAACGACGTCGCTCCGCCCCCCACCACGCCCACTACGCCCACTACGCCAATAACCTCGACGCCCAACTTAACCGCCGATCCGACCTTTACCCCTAATCAGCAAGCAATTTACGAAGGTTTAACCAGTGCTTGCTCGGGAGCGAGTGGTGATTTATTGGCCCGCTGCAATGAAATAAACAACGCCGACCTGAATGCGGTGATTCCGGATGCGGTGGCGGCGCAAGGTGCGGCGGCTGTAGATTTTGGTTACAAGCAATTTTCCGTGGTGCATGGCCGCATCGTTAATCTGCGCAACTCCCAACAGCAAAGCGCCTCCTTATTGGGTTATTCCACCATTAATGTCAACGGCGAAACCATACCGGTCGGCAAGGCGTTGATGACAGCACTAGGCGCGGCTCGGGGCGGGGCGGCTGGGGATGATCCAAACGAACAGCCGTTTCGCGATAGCCCGTTAGGTTTCTTTCTGAAAGGTCAATTCAACGTCGGCGAAAAAGCCAATACCGGCAGCGAACGGGGCTTCAAAGCCGACAGAAAGGCGGTTACCTTCGGTCTGGATTACAGTTTTATGGATGAATTGGTGTTGGGTGCGGCCTTCGGTTACGGCTCTACCGATACCAATTACAATTTAAACAGCGGCAGTATGTCGACCGATGCGTACGAGTTTTCGTCGTATGGCAGTTATTTCCTGCCGCAGTCATTTTATATCGACTGGATTATGAGCTATGCGCTGCATTCCTTCGATATCAATCGGCGCATCCAATATACCGGATTCGATAATACGGCTACCAGTAGCGCTAATGGCGACCAGTACGGCTTTAGTTTGGGGTTTGGTAAAGATTTTGCGCTGCAAAGTTTTGTGATTAATCCCTATGTGAGGCTGGATTACAGCAAAACCGAAGTGGATAGCTATCAGGAAAGCGGCGGTGGCGGTTTAGCCATGGAGTTTGCCGGCCAATCTATCGATTCGGCGACATCGACTATCGGCGGTCAAGCCAGTAACGCGATCAGTACCTCTTGGGGTGTGTTGTCACCCGGCGTGCGTTTCGAATGGGTGCATCAGTATCTGGACGAAAGCCGTTTGATTCAGGCGCGCTTTAGTCAGGCGGCTGCCGGTGCCGGCAGATTCAGCGTAAAAACCGATACGCCGGATCGCGACTATTTTAATATCGGTACGTCGTTGGCATTGAGTTTGCCGGAAGGTCGGGCGGGCTTTTTACGATACGAATACCGCTTAGGGCAGGCCTATATTACCGATCACACTATCGAGTTGGGAGCGAGAATTCCGTTTTAAGGAATTTAGCGAATGCTTTGGGGAAGGGGCCGCTGCGGGACATCCCGCAGCGGCCGTCTTTAATTCAGACTTATTTGGCTGCGGCTAATTCCGCGCGCATGTCGTCGATGACTTTTTTATAATCCGGTTTGCCGAAAATAGCCGAGCCTGCAACGAAGGTGTCCGCACCGGCTTCCTTGATTTCACGAATATTAGCCACGTTTACGCCGCCGTCGATTTCCAGGCGGATATCCAAACCGCTGTCGTCGATAATTTTTCTGGCTTGGCGCAATTTATCCAACGCGGATGGAATGAAAGATTGACCACCGAATCCGGGGTTGACCGACATCAGCAAAATCATATCGACTTTGTCCAGCACGTGTTCCAGGTAGTGCAACGGGGTGCCTGGGTTGAATACCAGACCGGATTTGCAACCCAAGTCTCTGATCATTTGCAGTGAACGATCAATGTGTCTGGATGCTTCCGGGTGGAAAGTAATGTAGCTGGCGCCGGCTTTAGCGAAATCCGGGATGATGCGGTCTACCGGTTCCACCATCAAATGGACGTCGATTGGGGCGGTAACGCCATGCTTGCGTAGCGCTTCGCAAACCAAGGGACCGATAGTCAGATTGGGCACAAAATGGTTGTCCATCACATCGAAATGCACAATGTCTGCGCCCGCATTTAAGACATTAACAACTTCTTCGCCCAAGCGTGCGAAGTCTGCGGAGAGTATGGAAGGTGCAATCAGATTGTCAGCCATCTTTTGATCCTTTTGGTGAGGTTAAAAAACCGGCATTATAACTTTTTTCCGGCGTTTGGCTAAAACAGTGGATTGATTGCACACTTTAGGGCTGCCGGCGCTTGTTTCAAGCCGACACCACCGGCTCAAGATTTTTGTTAAGAGCGTAGTCGGTCAGAAACTTTTCGAATTCCGCTATCGGTAGCGGTTTGCTGACCAGATAACCTTGGTAAAGATCGCATTGCCGGCTTTTCAGAAAAGCCAGTTGCTCGGCGGTTTCCACGCCTTCCGCTACCACGCGCATGCGTAGCGTCTTAGCCATGGCGATAATCGTCGCGGTGATTTCCATATCGTCAGTGTGTTTGGGGATGTCTTCAATAAAACTTTTATCGATCTTTAAGACATCCAGCGGAAATAGTTTCAAATAAGCCAGCGACGAATAACCGGTGCCGAAATCATCAATGGCCAGATGCACACCCAACCCGTGTAGCTTGTGTAAAATTTCGATGGCTTCTTTTTCCCGTTTCATCAACGCGCTTTCAGTGAGTTCGAGTTCCAGACACTCGGCCGGAAAACCGGTTTCTGCCAAAATCCTGGCGACCACATCGCTAATATCACTATGCAAAAACTGTTGCGGCGATAGGTTAACCGCCAGACGCAAGGCTGGAAAACCGGCTTTCCGCCAGCGCTGGCCGTGGTGACAGGTTTCTCTCAACACCCAATTGCCGATACTGGTAATCAGACCGGTTTCCTCGGCAATCGGGATGAAGCGCAGCGGAGGTATCAGTTCGCCGCTGGCAGTCTGCCAGCGGACCAATGCTTCGGCACCGATAATTGCGCCATTCTCGATGCAAATTTGCGGTTGGAAAAACACCCGCAATTCGCCTTGCTCGATAGCTTGGCGCAGGCGGATTTCTATATCGATACGTTCCCGCGCGGCGCGGGTCAAATCTTCCGAGAAATATTTGAAGCGGTTCCTGCCCTCATTTTTGGCTTGATACAAGGCCGTATCGGCTTGTTGGATCAACTCGTCCGGCGAAGCGCCGTGTTCGGGAAACATGGCGATGCCGACGCTGACACCGATGCGTACTTCATGGCCGCTGGGTAGTTGCCAAGTTTGGTTCAAGGCATTGATGATTTGCGTGGCGACATGAGCGACGGTTTCAGGTTGGTTGACTTCCTCCAGCAACACCACGAATTCGTCACCGCCGAGCCGGCAAATGGTGTCGCTGGTACGCAGCCGGGTAGTCAGGCGTTCGGCGACCATTTGCAGCAAATCGTCGCCGGCCAAATGGCCGAAGCTATCGTTAACGTCCTTGAAGCGGTCCAAGTCCAGCATCAACACTGCCATCTTGTTGGCCTGACGGCGGGCTTTTTCGATGTTGTGTTGCAGGCGCGACAGGAACAGCATGCGGTTGGGCAATTTTGTCAGCGGGTCGTGGTGGGCCAGGAATTCCAGTTCCATTTCCGAAGCCTTCAGCTTGGAAATGTCGGCAAACACACCCACGTAGTGGCTGATCTCGCCTTTGCCGTCGCGCACGGTGCTGATGCTCAACAATTCCGGATACACCTCGCCGGACTTGCGGCGATTCCAGATTTCGCCTTGCCAATGATCCGTAGTGGCAATATTGGCCCACATTTCCCGGTAAAAATCGGCGTTGTGGCGGCCGGAACTTAAGATGCTGGGGCTATGACCGATCACATCCCGATTATCGTAACCGGTGATGTTGCTAAAGGCCTTGTTGACCATCGTAATTCGGCGTTGGGCGTCGGTAATCATCACGCCCTCTCGGGTGCTTTCGAATACGGCGGCGGCTTGTCCCAAGCGCTCTTCATTGGCTTTGATGTCGGAAATATCGGTAATGGTGCCGACGTAACCGCACAATCCGCCCGTTTCGTCCAGTTCCGGTTCGGCGCGCCCCACCACCCAGCGCACACTGCCGTCCGCCAGTTGAAAACGGTATTGCATATTGAAGGGCTGCAAGGCGGATACGCAACGCTGCCATTCGGCAATCACCGAATCGCGGTCTTCGGCAAGCAAACCGGCTATCCAGCCGTCACCATGCGAATCAATAAAATGCAAGCCGGTGATTTCGCACCAGCGATGGTTGACGTAATCGCACTCACCTTTTTCGTTGGTGCGAAAAATGCCGACCGGGGCAATCTTCGATAGCGTATGAAAAAGTAGTTCGCTTTCCTGCAACGCGATTTCCGCTTGCTTACGGGCCGTGATGTCGCGCAGCCCGATGACATAGGCCGGCGCGCCTTCCCATTCCAGCGGCGTGGAGCGCAGTTCCGCCCAGGCTATGCCGCTGGGGCGAATCAGGTTGATGTCTTGAAATTGAATTTTGTCGGCGGAAATCGGAATTGCCAGGGAATGTCCGATCAGGCTGCCGCGTTCCAGCAATTGTTCTGCTGCTTGATTGGCATAAATAACGCTGCCTTGCGGGTCGACCACCATTACGCCGTCGGTAATGGTGTCCAGGATCAGATTGAGTTGTTTGAGTGTTTGTGGCATTTAGGGGTTACGACCGGGCATCAAACAATCACTGTCTGCACACCTGTACCAACATTTTGGGTAGTGATGGCCGCCATCACCGACGACATTCGCGAAAGATCGCCTAGCAGTTTCAACACCGGTTCCGGCAGGTCGCGCACCAGCATCGGCGTAGCAAAGATTTCTTTTTCCAGCGCCTTTTCCGGCATGCCCAACACTTCGACCACGTCGAATACCCAATGGCCGGGCTCGTATATGCCGGCCAGCACCGCGCTGATTTGCTCGACCAGTCTGCGGGTTTCCGGATTCAGCGACACCACGTATAAGGTCAAAACCAGCTTATGGTGGTTGGCCCGGCGTTCTTCATGAACTTTGGCGATGTGTACCACTTGGGCGATATTGCGGATTTGCGATGCCGACAAGGGTTTGCTGGCCAGTTCGAATTGCAAGCCTTCTTCATGGGCGTCTTTCAGTTGGTCCATAAATTCGGCGGCAAAGGCCGTGACGATATAGACATTCAAGCTGGTGTCCAATGCCTTCAGGCGGCGTAAGGTCTCCACGCCGTCTATGCCGGGCATGCGTAAGTCCAGAAATATCAAGTCGGGACGATCGGCTTCCACCATGGCGATACCTTGTAGACCGTTCTCGGCTTCGCGCACACGATAGCCTTCTTCTTCCAGAATCAGCTTGAAGGCGCCGCGTACCGCCGGGTCGTCGTCAATCACCAGAATGTTGTTTACCATCGCCTGTGTCTCTATTCGTTAACAAATACTAAATGTGGGGGAATTTTAACCGGATGCGGCAACCTTCGCCAATGCGGCTTTCCACGGCTATCGAGCCATCGGCATCTTGAATCAAGCGGCGGGTGACGGATAAACCCAGGCCGGTGCCTTGGCCGGGCGGTTTGGTGGTAAAGAAAGGGTCGAACATGCGGCCTTGTACTTCGTCGGGGATGCCGGGACCATTGTCTTTTATATTCAACTCTAGCATTTTTTCGGCACAACGAACGCTGATTTCTATTTCGGGTTGGGCAATACCGCTTAGCGCATCGCGGGCATTGATTAATAGATTGATCAGAATCTGTTGCATGCTTTCCGCCGTGCAGGCGAGTTTGGGCAAGTTTTCCGGTATCTCGGTACGGACTTGGATAGCGGTTTTGCGCAATTCGCCTTCCAGCAACAACAAGGTTTGGCCTAAAACTTCCTCTAGCGAGCAACTGCCGGTTGGCGTGGTCTTTTGATGCATGAACACCAGCATATTCGACACAATGTTTTTGATGCGTTGAATTTGCTGTAAGGCTTGCGCCAGTATTTGCTTGGATTTGGCATCTTCCGTGCGGTCCGAGACAAATTCGACGAAGTTCATCACGCCCATCAGCGGATTGTTGATCTCATGGGCCACGCCGCCGACCAGCGTGCCCAGTGCCGACAGCTTTTCCATTTGCAGCATATGATCCTGGTTTTCTTGTAATTGTTTGTAAGCTTGGCGGGTTTGTTCCAGCAAGCGGGCGTTTTCCAACGAAATGGCCGCTTGGGCGGTCAACAGCTCGGTCATGCTGATTTTCTCCGGGGTGAATACGCCTTCGGATAGCCGGTTTTCCAGGTAAAGCAAGCCGATTAATTCGCTTTGCTTGATCACCGGCAAACACAATACCGAGCGTAAGCCAAACGCCACAACCTCGGGCGCATTTTGAAACTCGCCTTCGCTGCAGGCGTCGCTCAGCACGACTTTTTCGTGGGTACGTTGCACGTAATTGACGATGGCGTGGCAGATGCCGCGCACCTTGTTCAAGCTGTAATAGTGTTTGTGTATCGTGCGTTTTTTGCCGACGTGCTGCTCGGCGGCCACCAATAATTCGTCTTGTTGTTTGATCAACAGATAACCGTGCTGGGCTGCGGAGCTTTCCAACACCACGGCCATGATTTTTTGCATCAATTGGGTCAGATCGATTTCTGCCGATAACGCCAGCGCCGATTTCATCAGATAGCTGATGTCCAGACTAGGTAAGGTGGTGGGAGCGGGCTGAGGTTTGGCTATTCTGGCGCCGGTCTCCGGACTGACGTATTGATGACGTTCCTGCAGCTGGTTGCTTTTCGCATCGGCACGGCATAAGCGGTAATGGCGGCGCGCTTCGCCGTAATACAGTTCCGCGTCGCCCAAGTGTTGCTTCAGCAACAGATCAGCCAGCGTTTCGTAAATATGGCCGGTCAGCAGGCCATAGTTCTGCGCCAGTGACAAGGCAATGGCATCCATGTACAGATTGCGCGCTTCGCGGTATTGGCCCTGCTGTCTGGCAAGCTCGGCATGGACAAACATCAGGTAGGGTTTCAGCAAGGGACCAAGTTGCCCCCACACTTCCAGTTGCGCAAGCAATGGCGCAATTTCGGCATCGATTCGCGCCGCATCCATTTCCGAGCGCAGCAAGTTCAAGATCCGAAAGGCGTACCAAAGACGTTTCAAAACATTGTCGGTTAAGCCGTGCAAATAGTTTTCCACGGCTTTCAGCGATACTGCCGCCGCACCATAGTCGCCCAGGTAATATTGGGCAAAACCCAGTAATGCGAAGTAACTGCCGGTAGCGGCCACATAGTTATTGGCCTGCCATTCCGCCAGCGTGGTTTGCATATCGACCGGACGGTAATCGGGCTTCATCGGTAATACCCAGCCGGCCAGCACCGCCTGGGCCAGACCTATTGAAAACGACAACTGGTTTTTGCGGGAAAATTGCAGACATTCATCGGCGGCTTCCTCGACCCAGCGCAGGTTTTTACCCTGGGCCAATAGATTCCACATCAGCGGGCCGTAGGACAGGCCGGCGTTGTAGAGATCGCCGCAGTTCTTGCCGGACTGAATGGCCTTGTGCGCGTAATCGACAATATCGGCCGGGTGGCTGCGCGAGTGCATATTGCACCAGACGATGCCGTTCATGCCGCGGGTGGCGCCAAAGGTATTGGGATATTTGGCGCACAAATCGTGTGCCAAATCCTGATAGAGAAACGCCTGCGCGAATTTGCCCTGTTCGCCCAGATTGAGGCCCATGATGGAAAACGAATAAATCACCGATTCGTCCATGCCGCCTTCCAGGCAGTGCAGGGTGGATTGGGCGGCGGATAAATACAGCTGCGGCACCAGACCGCACATGTACAAATCCGGAATCAACTCGCTATAAAAAGCCAGTTCGATTTTGCTTTGCCGCTGCTCGGTAAACGGCATGTTCAGGATTTTTTGCCAGACATCGTCTTGCTGTTCGATGATCAGCATCAGATTTTCCGTGCGTTGTCGGGCTTGCTCGGGATCGTCGGGAATGGACTTGTTGAAATACGCCAAGCCACGGTTGGCCGTGGCGATAGCTTGCTTAAAGTTGCCGAATGAAGACAGTGACGTAGTCTGATCGGCCAACGCCTCGGCCTTATCCAGGTCGCTGACCGCATGCTCGATCAGCCGGTTCAGCAAGGCTTCCGAGCTGTCGTAGCGGCCGCACATCAAATCGGTTTTTGCTAAGCGCTGATAAATCCGAAACGTCAGCGCGTAGGCCGTTTCCCAACAATCTGGCGGTAGATAATTATGGGCTTTCAGGAAAAATTCGTTGGCGGCATCCCCGGCCAAAGCATCCAGGGCTTTATTGCCGGCATTGAAGTTGATATTTACCAGCCAGTAGGCGGTTTCTTCGTCCAGATTATCCGGGCAACCTTGATTGAGATGGGCGGCGATGGTGAATAAATTGTCCAGGCTGACCAGCTCGGCACCCGGTGGCACCGCCGACAGCAAGCGATTGCCGATCCGCCAATGGATGCCGGGGCGCGCCGAGGCGGCAACTTGCTGCAATACCGCTTCCTGTACCCGGTCATGGACAAATTGCAGGTCGGCTTTATTTTCCAGTATCAGGCCCATGCTTAATACCGGTTTTAAGTCCTCGAACAGTCGCTCAATGGGCTTGTCCAGCACCAGCCCGACATCCTCTGCTGTGAAGCGATTACCCATACAGGCGCAATGATAAAGAATATCCAAAGTCCGGCTGGGCAATTTACGCACTTTGGCGCTGAACAGTTCCACCACGCTGGCCGGCATTTGCGTGTCGCGGATGCGGTTCATATCCCATTGCCAGTGTTGATTGGCGTCGATGCTGAGTAAACCTTCGTTGTACAACCAGGCCAGACTTTCACTGACAAATAAGGGGTTGCCTTCGGTCAGATGGGCGATAAAGTCGGCCAAATTGGCGGTGGCGTTCAGCGACGAATCCAGAATGTAAGCAACCATTTCGTGGCAATCGGCGTCGCTGAGTTCGGTCAAATGGATCTCGGCCAGCGGCCCGGCGTTTTCTCGCACGCTACGGATGAGTTTGGTCAAAGGATGACCACTATCGACTTCGTTATGCCGATACGCGCCAAGAAAAAATAGATAGGGGTGTTCGCGGTGATTGGCGAACAGGTTTTGCAAAAAATCGAAGGTGGCGCTGTCGCACCATTGCAGATCGTCGATGAATAACACCAAGGGGTTGTCCTCGCTGGCCAGGCAAGCCAGGAAGCGGCCGAACAAATTGTTGAAACGGTTACGCGCTTCCACCGGCGGCAAGGGCTGTACTTCGGCTTGCGGGCCGATGATGAATTCCAGCTCCGGCACTACGTCGATGATTGCCCCGCCGGCATTGTCCAGCGCGTCGAGAATTTTTGCGGACCAATCATGCACTTGGGCGTCGCTTTCGGTCAGAAAGGTGCGTATCAGATTGCGCAAGGCCTGAATCAGCGAGCTGTAGGGAATATTTTTTTGGTACTGATCGAACTTGCCGGAGCTGAAATAACCGCGATTTTTCACCAGTGGTTTTTGGAGTTCCTGAATCAGCCGGGTTTTGCCGATGCCGGATAGGCCGGAAATAAGCACCGAACGAAACCGGCCTTGGGTCACCTCGCTGTATTCCTGACGAATGAGCTCGGCTTCGCTTTGGCGGCCGACCATTTTCGAGATGAAAACCACCCGGCGGCTGCGGTCGTGTTGGCCTATGCCAAAATTCGATACGCTGCCGGTGGTTTCGTGTTCTTTTTGGCAGCGCAGCAAATCGGCCAACAAACCGGAAGCACTTTGATAACGTTTTTCCGGTTGCTTCAAAATCAGTTTGGCGATGATTTCGCTCAGGGTGTTGGGGATGCCCGGACTGATGTCGTGGATTTTGATGGCTTCCTCGGCCAGATGCGAGTGAATCAGTTCCAGCGGATCGTCGGAAAAAAACGGCAGTCGGCCCGTCAGCAGTTCGTAAAACACGATACCCAGTGAATACAAATCGGTGGAGAAATCGACCCGGTAGTTGATGCGTCCGGTTTGCTCCGGCGAGGTATAGGCTAGGGTGTTGCGGACAAATTCCGGATCGTAGATAAAGTGACTGACATCGCGGATGTCCAGCGGCGTGATGAAGTCGGTCAGGCGCAGACTCAAGCTGCCGGATTGCACCAGAATATTGTGCGGTTTGATGCCGCCATGGGTAATGCCGGCATCGTGCACCGATTGCAGGGTATCGGCCAAGGAGCAGGCCAATGTAAAAAAATCGCTCAGATTCACCGCTTGTTGTTGAGCGATCCATACATTCAACGGTTGGCCGTTGAACCAAGGCTGGACGATGAATTGATCGCCGTCGTTGGATTCCAAAGCCAAGGGCGTGCAGACGCGCGGGTCGTGCAATACTTTCAGGCGTTCGATTTTTTGCCGCAGATGTCGGGATTGGTCGTCCCAACTAGACAATAATTTCAGGCATTTAACCACCAGCGGGTATTCCGGCACGTGTTTGTGATAGCCCTTATAAACCGTGGCTTGCAGGCTTTCGCCGAGTTTGTCGGTCAGCACATAGCTGTCCAGTTGCGGAGCGTTTTGAAGCGGAACGGTTCGGGTGCTTATATCGATCATGCGCTGGCGAGTGGGAAAGTTAAGGCGATTTTCGCGGCAGTTCCGGGGGCGGGCTGTTTTATAATTCTAGTCTTGTTTTGACTCAACAGGATTAGCCATGGCCGCGACAGCCTCCACTATGCTGCCTCTGGGCAGTATCGCCCCGGACTTTTGTTTGCCGGACACCGTGACCGGCCGCGAGTATGCTTTGCAGGACTTGAAAGGCGAACGCGGCACTTTGATTTTGTTTATCTGCAACCACTGCCCGTATGTGTTGCACGTCAAAGAGCAATTGATCGCCATTGCCCGGCAATACGCGGCCTCAGGCATTTCGACGGTGGCGATCAGTGCCAATGACATCGAAAACTATCCGCAGGATGCGCCGGATAAAATGCAGCAGATGATGGCAGACTGGGGACATCCTTTTGCCGCGTATTTGTACGACGAATCGCAGGCGGTGGCCAAAGCCTACCAGGCAGCCTGCACCCCGGATATTTATCTGTTCGATGCCGATTTGGCTTGCGTTTATCGGGGCCGCCTGGATGGCGCCACGCCGAAGAACGATGTGCCGGTTACCGGCGAAGATTTGCGCAATGCCCTGGATAACTTACTGGCGGGAAAGCCTGTCGATACGATACAAATTCCCAGCATCGGCTGTAACATCAAATGGAAACTTGCGGAGTAAATGCCGGTAATCCGCAATCCGTTGTCACTTCGGTAAAAACCGCCGCTCAGGTTTTTGAACTTTTCTGGCGGCGGCTTGCGCAGGAGTGCATTCGGGCTGACAAATCATTGCCCCCAGTCTTCGGCACGGTGCGTTTTTAGCGTGGTACGTCGTCGAATTGCTCAACCAACATATCCAGCTCTTTGCTGAGTGCCGAGACACCGCCGCTGGCCGTACTGGCATGAACCGCATGCTCTGTGGTTTGTCGCGATAAGCTGCCGACGGCTTCTACCGTTCTGGAAATTTCTTCGGAAACAATATGTTGCTGTTCAGCGGCGCTGGCGATCTGCACGATCATGTCGTTAATGATATTGACCGACAGTGTGGTTTGTTGCAGCGATTCGGTGGAGTTTTTTCCGTGTTCCGCGCCGGTTGCCGCCATTTCCCTGACTTTAGCCATTTCCTGTACGGCGTTATTGACGCCGGAGCGCAGGCCGTCGATCATTTTATGGATTTCCTCCGTGGATTTTTGCGTGCGTCCGGCCAAGGTTCTGACTTCGTCGGCCACGACGGCAAATCCCCGGCCTTGCTCACCGGCGCGCGCTGCTTCGATGGCGGCATTCAGTGCCAAAAGGTTGGTTTGCTCGGCAATCCCTTGAATCACATCAAGTACGCCGCCGATACTCTTGCTGTGATCGGCCACAATTTTAATAACTGTTTCGGCTTGGCCGACCGCGACCACTAAGCGGTCTATCATTTGGATGGTATTGTTGACCCGCGAAAGCGTTTCTTGCGATTGCCGATTGACATCATTGGCGGCTTGAGCGGCGTTGGCGGCGCTGCGGGCGACCTCGCTGACGGTGGCGCTCATTTGGTGTATCGCCGAGGCAATCTGTTCGATTTCCGCCAGTTGCCTATCCATCGCTACGCTAACTTGGCTGACTGCCTGGTAGCTCGTATCGGCTTTGCCTGCCAGGGGTTCTGTGGCTTGAGTTAGACGGCGTATGATGGTTCGGGATTTGGCTTTTAACAGCTTCACCGCCAACAGTAATTGTCCAACTTCGCCGCCATCGGCGGTGTAAATCTGCTGCATCACCGGATTGTCGATCACCCGGCGCGCTTCTGCCGCTGCGTCTTTTAAAGGTTGTAATACAAGCCAAACCCAGGCATAACCGACCGCTAAGGGGCCGGCGAAGATTGCTGTCGCTACGCCAAAACTGCACGTTTCGCTCAGATAAAGGTTGATGGCGGTGATTAATTGAATCACTGCAAAACCGCCGGTCAGTTTGCCGGACAAACCGATGCGGCTCAAAGGCGAATCGATATTTTTGCCGTGGTTCAGCTTTTCGTAGACAGTATTGGCGCGGGCCACGCAGGTCAAGTCGGGTTTAACCCGCACCGATTCGTAACCGACAATCTTGCTATTTTCGAAGCGCGGGGTGACAAAAGCATCCACCCAGTAATGGTCGCCGTTTTTACAGCGATTTTTGACAATTCCCATCCATGGCCGGCCGCTCTTCACGGTTTGCCACAAATCGGCGAATGCGGCGGACGGCATGTCGGGATGGCGAACGATGTTATGGCTCTGGTTTAACAGCTCTGCCTCGCTAAAGCCGCTAGTGTTTAAAAAATCTTGGTTAACATAATTGATCTTGCCGGCGGGGTCTGTCCCGGAGGTGATGGTAGCCGAAGCTGAGTAAATCAATTCACGTTGGGTAACGGGTAGGTTTTTTCTCATTTTTGTACCGGGTCGGCAGAGATAGAAAGGTAAGTTCCCACGCAAGCGCTGGCTGACTGGGCTGCACCGCTATTGTCGAGGAAGTATAAAAGGCTTTACGGCGATTGCAAAAGCCGGCCCCTGACTAGCGTGTGTTATCTGCAGGCCGTTTTTATTGTTAGATAACGGCGATGCACTATGCTTGCAACGGAAAAACCTAAAATGAGGATGGAAATGACAGAATATCAATCACGGCAGTTGCAATTCAGCGGCAGCGGTGGCGAGTATTTCCGGATTTGGATCGTCAATGTCTGCTTGAGTATCGTCACCTTGGGCGTTTACTCAGCCTGGGCCAAAGTCAAACGTAACCAATATTTTTACCGCCACACTACCTTAGCCGGTGCGGGTTTTGACTACCACGGCGATCCCAAGGCGATCTTGAAAGGACGCATCGTCGCTTTTCTATTGTTTGCTGGTTATACCCTGGTCGGTGAATTCGATCAGCTTGCAGGCTTGGCAATTTTGCTGGTGATCGTATCGGTGATGCCCTGGCTGTTGATGCGTTCGCTCCGCTTTAGAATGCATAACACCAGTTACCGAGGCTTACGTTTTGCGTTTCATGGCAACACCGGCGCGGCGTACTTCAATTTTCTGCTATTGCCGGTATTATCGGCGTTGACTCTGGGGTTGCTGTGGCCGCTGGCGCAACAGCGCATGGCTCGTTACACCCGGGAAAACAGCACTTACGGTAATGAGTTTTTTAAATTCTTTGCCGGCATTGGCGCCTACTACCGCATCTATCTGATGACGATATTCATAGGTGTGCTGGTGTTTGCCGGCCTGATGGTCAGCGTTATGTTGCTGGGTAGCAAGGAGCTGATTCCGGTCGAGGCTGAGCAATTAGTGGCGATGAGCGTATTGGTAGCCGCGATAGGCACCTATTTGGCCTTATTTTTACTGGCTTATCCCTATGTCGCGGCGCGTCTGCAGAACTTAGTCTGGAATAGCACGCAATTGGGTCCGCACGGGTTTCAGGCCCAGCTTCAAGCGCGGGAGATGCTGGGTATTATGTTTAGCAACGTCCTGTTGACTTTGCTGACCTTGGGGCTGTACAAGCCGTTTGCTGATATTCGTTTGGCGCGCTATCGCATCGAGCGCGTCGCATTATTACCGCGCGGCAACATAGACGAGTTTGTGGCCGGTTTGCAGACCAATACTTCCGCCGCCGGTGAAGAATTGGCCGAGATGTTTGATTTCGATATTGCCTTGTAAATGTTGCTTACGGCCGTTTACTACGACGGGCGGCAAGCCAGGCCGCACCCTGTTACCCTCTGCTTAGAGGGTGACAAATTATTGTTGCAGGGCAGAGACATTGTCCGCCGCGAAGATTTAGCCAGTCTGAAAATTCCGCCGCCGCTCGGCAGCACGCCGCGCCTGATTTTGTTCGCCGATGGCGGCCGTTGTGAAGTCGCTGATCGGCAAGGCTTTGCCGAGATGTTGCAGGATGCAGGTAGTAGCGCGGTGACGGGTATGGAAAATAGTTGGTGGTATGCGTTGGCGGCGCTGCTGTTAACTCTGAGCCTGCTCGTTGTTGCGTATTTGTTTGGATTGCCTTATGCGGCGCGGGCGGCGGCGGACCAAGTGCCGATTTATTTGCTGGAACGGATGGATACGCAGTTTTTCGCCAGCCTTGATCAAACCTTATTGAAGCCCAGCACACTATCCGACGAACGTCGGCAAACTATTCAGGATGGCTGGCAGCGCTTGGCTTTGCCGTCGGGTGAGGATAGGCCCGCGCATATTGAATTTCGCGCTAGCTCGACATTGGGCGCCAACGCCTTTGCGTTGCCTGGCGGCAGCGTGCTGCTGCTCGACGACTTGGTGAGTTTGGCGAGTAACGACCAAGAGATTTTGGCGGTGCTGGCCCACGAAATGGGCCATGTCCACGAAAAACATGCTTTGCGGCAAATGCTTCAGGCTTCTGTGGTGGGTTTGGCGATGGCTTGGTACATCGGCGATGTCAGCAGTCTGCTGGCCGTCGCGCCGACCGTATTATTACAAACCCGCTATTCGCGCGATTTCGAACGCCGTGCCGACGCTTTTGCCGCAGAACTGTTGCGCGCCAACGCTATTCCGGTCAGTCGGCTGGCCGATATATTGGAAAAACTGGAGGCCGCCCATCAAACCACAGTACCCAAACAACCCGTAGAATCGCTTGAAGCGCTGGATTATTTATCCAGCCATCCCAATACCGAAGAACGGATCAAACGCTTGCGCGGGCTGTAAAATGCTCGGTAGCCGGAGTATTTTGGCTATTCATTTATAGGTATCAGGAGAATAAAACACCATGAAACGTCTTTATGTCCTCGCGCTGGCGGGGCTGCTGGCAGCCGGCGGAACCGGTTGTGCCTATACTGCCAAACCAGACCAGCAGGCGCAAAATCGCAAAGTACACCACGTGGTGATAGTCTGGCTGAAACAGGCGGGTGATGAAAAACTGCGGCAACAATATATTCAAGACAGTGCAGGCTTGGCTAAATTGCCGGGCGTGCTGGCTTACGATGTCGGTACACCGGCGGCGATTAATCGTGGACGAGCGAATGCTGCGTTAGATGAAAGCTATGATGTGGCCGTATCCGGCATTTACGAAAGCCAGCAGGCTTACGAGGCGTTTTTACAGAATCCGGAATATCTGCGCGTGGCGCAACAGGTGCTGCGGCCCTTGGTGGACAAATATAAGATTTACGATTTTATCGAGTAATGACGTTGTGACCAGCCGTTTCCCGGATCTGTAGACAGGAATGGCTGGACAGCATCAGTCTGGCTTTTTCAGCGCCGGCAGCATGTGGCTTAAGGTGTTGTCGCGCTGCACGTAATGATGAAAGAGTACCGCAGAGACGTGTAAGCCAATCAGGTAATAGCCAATCACACCGCCGGTTTCGTGTATTTCTTTGATCGTTTTGGTCAGTTCCTTGTTTTCGGCGATCAGCGCCGGCAACTCCAGGCCAAAGAATGGAATTGTTTTACCTGCCGCGCTTAATGCCAACCAGCCGGCTATCGGCATTCCCAACATCAATCCATAAAGCAATAGATGCACCAGACGTGCCGCCTGCCGTTGCCAGGCCGGCGGTTCCGGCGATATGGCCGGTGTGGGGCTGGCCAGACGGAAACCCAGTCTCGGTAACAGCAGCATTAACACCAATAAACCCAGCATAAAATGCAAGGCTTTCATGGTTTCACGCGGGTCGCTGCCTTTGGGGAACAACTCGCGTAGCTCGATACAGGCATACCCGGCTGCCATCACGATGAATGTCAGCCAGTGCAAGGCAATCGTCATCGTGCAATAGCGTTCGTTTGCATGGTTTTGCATCGTTAATTACTCCTTTTTTCCGAGAAAATGATAATACGCCGAATTTGCAATGAGCCGATTTGCCAAACGATGCCCGCGACTGGATGATTTAAAAACCTAGCGATGGGTTTATTTTTTCAAAGCGGAGGCTTCAGCGGCGCGGCGGGTGATTTCCGCCCAATCGCCGGCATCGACCAGTTCGGACGGTGCCATCCAGGAGCCGCCGACACAGGCCACATTACTTAGCGCCAGATATTCCACCGCGTTTTTCGGATTGACGCCGCCGGTCGGGCAAAAGGTCACTTGCGGCAGCGGGCCGCCGATGGATTTCAGCATCGGGATGCCGCCCGCCGCTTCGGCCGGGAAAAACTTCATCGCGGTAATGCCCTTGTCCATCAAGCGCATTACTTCGCTGGGAGTGATGACGCCAGGCAAAATCGGCACGCCGGAAGCTAGAGCCGCATCCAGCAAGCTGTCGGTGACGCCTGGACTGACGATAAATTCCGCGCCGGCGTCAATCGCGTTTTTCAGGGTTTGGGTATTAATGATGGTGCCGGCACCGACAATCGCGCCCTGTACTTCGGCTTTGATGCGGCGGATAGCGTCCAGTGCTACGGGCGTCCGTAAGGTGATTTCCAATACTTTCAATCCACCTTCCACCAACGCGCGGGCCAAAGGCACGGCTTGTTCCAGTTGATTGATTACCATCACCGGCATTACCGGGGAGGTGGTCATGACTTCTTTTATTGATACGGTCATTTGTTATTTTCCTAATGTGAGGGTGCTTGGAAAACCCACGCCGTGAAGCGTGCGTGTTTGACAAAACGACAACGGTCTCGGGGTAAACCCTAAACCGTATAGGTTGTCGATGCGGTTTTGCCGCCGTGTCCGGTCCAGTCGGTATGAAAAAACTCGCCTCTGGGTCGGTCGGTACGTTCATACGAGTGCGCGCCGAAATAGTCTCTTTGTGCTTGCAGCAGATTGGCCGGCAGTCTTTCGGTGCGGTAGCCGTCGAAATAGGCCAAGGCAGACGAGAAGGCCGGCGTCGGAATGCCCAATTGTATGCCCAGTATCACGGCTTGGCGCCAGCCCGCTTCGGCTTGTTTCATGGCATCGACGAAGAAATCGGCCAGCAGCAAGTTTTCCAGATCGGGGTTTTGCTGGTAAGCCTGTTTGATGTCGTTCAGAAATTGGCTACGAATGATACAGCCGCCGCGCCACATCAAGGCAATCTCGCCGTAATTCAGCGCCAGTTTGTATTCCTTGGCGGCTTCGCGCATCAGTCGAAAGCCTTGTGCATAAGAAATGATTTTCGAGGCATACAGGGCTTGGCGGATAGCCTGAATCATCGCCGCTTTGTCGCCGCTAAAGCTGGCGCTGGTTTTCGGCAGGGCTTTGGCTGCGCGGATGCGCTCGTCTTTTTGTGCAGACAGACAACGGGCAAAAACCGACTCGCCGATCAAGGTGAGCGGGATACCTAGGTCCAGCGCATTGATGCCGGTCCATTTGCCGGTGCCTTTTTGGCCGGCGGTATCCAGGATGCTGTTCAGTAAAGGTTGGCCGTTGTCTTCTTTGTACGCCAGGATGTTGGCGGTGATTTCGATCAGATACGAGCTTAATTCGCCTTGATTCCACTCAGCAAAAATCGCCTGCATCTCGTCGGTGCTCAAGTTCAAGCCTTCAGCCAGCAATTGATAAGCCTCGCAAATGAGCTGCATGTCGCCGTACTCGATGCCGTTATGCACCATTTTTACATAGTGACCGGCGCCGTTATCGCCGACCCATTCGCAGCAAGGGTCGCCGTCGACATGAGCACTGATGGCTTGAAAAATCGGCTTAACCGCTGGCCAGGCCGCCTTATTGCCGCCGGGCATGATCGATGGGCCGTGCCGGGCGCCTTCTTCGCCGCCGGATACGCCGGTGCCGACGTAGAGCAGGCCTTTTTCCTGCAAATATTGAGTGCGGCGGTTGGTGTCGGTAAACAGCGAATTGCCGCCGTCGATGATGATGTCGCCGGCTGACAGCAAGGGCAGCAAGTCGTCGATATATTGATCCACGACAGTACCCGCTTTGACCATCAACATGACCTTGCGCGGCGACTCCAGGCTATTGACCAGTTGTTCCAGAGAATGCGTACCGATGACTTGGGTGTTTTTAGCCGGGCCGTCGAGAAACTCATCGACTTTGCTGGCGGTGCGGTTATACACCGCCACTTTGAAACCGTGGTCGTTCATGTTCAGAACCAAATTCTGTCCCATGACCGCCAAGCCGATTAAACCGATATTTGCTTTCATGTGCTTGCCTACTGTAAACGTTGTCGTTGTGGGGTGATGACACAATGTTGCTTAATTCTGGTTTCAAGAAAGTCGTCCTTCCGTGGAAGGACGGATTTGGCAAAGTGAAACTAAGACGGCATTGCTTAAAGCGTGTGAATCTCAGTCCACGAAAAACAGATTGGTCGCTCCGGTTTCCGAAGTCGATGCGTTTGCCCGCATTGCGCCAAACAGTTCGCGACCCATACCAAAATGATGGCCGGTAGCGCTGTTGGCAGTCGGCACGCGGGCATCGAATTCGGCTTGATCCACCTGCACGTTGACTTCCCCTGTTTGGGTGTTCAGCGCAATGATGTCGCCGTCGCGGACCTTGGCCAGTGGGCCGCCGTCTATGCATTCCGGCCACATGTGAATGGCCGACGGTACCTTGCCGGACGCGCCGGACATGCGGCCGTCCGTGACCAAGGCGACATGAAAGCCGCGGTCTTGCAATACGCCCAATACCGGCGTCAATTTATGCAATTCCGGCATGCCGTTGGCTTTTGGGCCCTGGAAGCGCAACACCACGATCACGTCTTTTTCCAGTTCGCCGCGTTTGAAGGCAGCCACCACGTCCAGTTGGTCGTCGAACACCATTGCCGGTGCGGTAACTACCTGGTGTTTTTCCGCAACGGCGGAAATTTTTGAGACGCCGCGGCCCAGGTTGCCGTGCATCACGTGCAGACCGCCGCCCGCAGCGAAAGGTTGTGCCACACTGCTAATCACGTCCGGATCCAGCGACACAGCCGGCCCTGCTTCCCAGCTTAGCTTGCCGTCGTTCAGCGTCGGCACTTGGCTGTATTGCGCCATGCCGCGCTGGTCGCCGATGGTCAGAATGTCGCCGTGCAGTAAACCATGCTCGAGCAATTCCTGGATCAACAAGCCCATGCCGCCTGCCGCTTGGAACTGGTTGACGTCGGCCGGGCCGTTCGGATAAATCTTGGTCAATAGCGGGATGGCTTTGGATAGATTATCGAAATCGTCCCAGTTGATGATAATGCCGGCCGCGCGGGCGATGGCGATCAAATGGATGGTGTGATTGGTCGAGCCGCCCGTCGCCAGTAAGCCGATAATCGCGTTGATGATGGCTTTTTCGTTGACGACGTGAGCAATCGGCCGGAAGTCGTCACCCAGCGCGGTGAATTTCAATACCTGTTTGGCAGCAGCTTTGGTTAATTCGTCGCGCAGCGGGGTGTACGGGTTGACGAAAGAACTGCCGGGCAAGTGCAGGCCCATGATTTCCACCATCATCTGATTGCTGTTGGCGGTGCCGTAGAAGGTGCAGGTGCCGGGGCTGTGGTAGGCCTTGGATTCCGATTCCAGCAGTTCTTTTTCCCCGACTTTACCTTCGGCGAATTTTTGCCGGGTGCGGGATTTTTCCTTGTTGGAGATGCCGGTAGTCATCGGCCCGGCGGGCACAAAAACCGCAGGCAAATGGCCGAAACTCAAGGCGCCGATCAGCAAGCCGGGCACGATTTTGTCGCAGACGCCCAAATACAAGGCGGCGTCGAACATGTTATGGCTCAAGCCGATAGCGGTGGATAACGCGATCACGTCGCGGCTGAACAGCGACAATTCCATGCCCGGCATGCCTTGCGTTACGCCGTCGCACATGGCCGGCACGCCGCCGGCGAATTGGGCGACGCCGCCGGCTTCGCGCACGGCCTGTTTAATCAGTTCCGGATAATGTTGATACGGTTCGTGTGCCGACAGCATGTCGTTGTAGGCGGAAATAATGCCGACGTTGGGTTTGACGGCATGCGACAGTGCGTCTTTTTCAACCGCCGAACAGACGGCAAAGCCGTGGGCCAGATTGGCGCAAGGCAGATTGGTGCGTTGTGGGCCGTTGGCAATAGCGGCGTCGATGCGGGCCAGATAAGCAGCACGGCTTTCCCGGCTACGTTCCACCACGTCGGCGGTCACTTTTTCTAAAACAGGATGCATAAGCTCTCCAGGGCAGCAGATGGGGTGGTGTCGACGCGCCGAACGGCGTTTTGGAATCGAGAGTGATCGGGTTATGCGCGTCTAACCCACCCTACATTTAAGCGGCTAAGGTGCCCAGTACAATTCCACCGGCACGTCTTCCTGATTCAATAAGGCCCGAATCGGCATGTCCTCTACCGGGCCCGGTTTTTGGGCGCTGTTGAATACTGCCAACTTATCTTCGCCGGTGAACAAAATCACGATGCGTTCCGACTTTAATAAAGCGTTGCGGGTCAGGGTCAGGCGTTCTGTATTGGCGCCGGTCACTTCGCTTTGAATGGCGGTGATGGCCGCGGTCAGATTTTGATTGTCCTCACTCAATGCGTTGGCCAGACCTTCTGCGTGCGGAAACAGCGAAGCGGTATGACCGTCTGGGCCCATGCCGACGATGCTCAGCGTGAAAGGCTGCGGCAGTTTGGCGTAGCGGCCTTCAGCCTCGGCCTGACCTTGTTTGGCCTTGGCAGCCGGGGTTTTCATGCCGATAAACTCAACGTTTTTGGCGTTGTTGATCAGCAGGCTGCGGCGAATTAAAGCTTCGTTGCTGGCGCTGTGTTGATTGTCCACCCAGCGTTCGTCCACCAGCGCTACCTTGATTTTTTTCCAATTCAAATCGGATTTGGACAATGCTTCATAAAGCGGGGCAGGGGTGCTGCCGCCCGACACCAATAAAGTGGCTTGACCGTGTTTGCTGACGGCTTCGGATAACACATCCTGGCATTCGGCCACCAAGGCGGTAAACAGGTGGTTACGTTGTTCGAAAAAAAATTCTCTAACCATGTTCGTTGTTCTCGTGATGGATACAGATTGATTACTCTTCCCAGGCGCGGCCGTCGCGGGCCAATAATGCCACGGAGGCAATCGGCCCCCAGCTGCCAGCCGGGTAAGATTTTGGAGCGCTATGGTTTTGTGCCCAGGCGTCTTGGATCGAATCGACCCAGGCCCAGGCTTGTTCGATTTCCTCGCGGCTTAAAAACAGCGTGGTGTTGCCGCGCAGGGCTTCCAGAATCAGTTTTTCGTAGCCGCCGAAAATACTGTTTTTCTTGAAGGTTTCCGAAAAACTCAAGTCCAGCTTGGTTTGTTGCAATTTGATATTACCGTCTATGCCCGGCACTTTGTTCAACATCACCACATCCACGCCTTCGTTGGGCTGCAAATGGATCACCAGTTTATTGGCCGGCAGGTCGCGGAAGCTGTCTTTGAAAATGTTGTGCGGCAATTGTTTGAAGTTGACGACGATTTCCGTACGTTTATTGGGCATGCGTTTGCCGGTGCGCATATAAAACGGTACGCCGGCCCAACGCCAGTTATCAATGTCTACCCTAATTGCCACGAAGCTTTCGGTGGTGCTTTCCTTGTTGGCGCCTTCCTCTTCCAGATAACCCGGCACCGCCGCGCCTTTAATGAAACCGGCGGTGTATTGGCCGCGCACGGTTTTTTCCTCGACATTGCGCGCGGTAATTGGCCGTAAGGCTTTCAAGACCTTGATTTTTTCCATATGGATGCTTTCCGCTTCCAGATCGGCCGGCGGCTCCATCGCGACGAAAGTCAGAATTTGCAGTAAGTGATTTTGCAGCATGTCGCGCAACTGGCCGGTTTTATCAAAGTATTCCCAGCGGCCTTCGATGCCGATGTCTTCACCCACCGTAATCTGGATATGGTCGATGGTGTTGTGGTTCCAGTTGGTAGTGAAAATCGAGTTGGCAAAACGCAGGGCCAGCAGATTCAGTACCGTCTCTTTGCCCAGGTAGTGGTCGATACGATAGACCTGATCTTCCTGGAAGACTTCTTCGACGACGTCGTTGATCTCCTTGGAAGACTTCAAGTCGTGGCCGATGGGCTTTTCCATCACCATCCGCGATTCGGCGGTCAATACGCCGCAGCTTTGCAAACCCTGGCAGATACTTTTGAATAGAAACGGCGCTACCGCAAAATAGTTAACCATCACCCGCTTTTCCGGATCGACTGCGGCATTCAACTGCAGATATTGCTCCGGTTGAGTCAGGTCGATTTTCAAGTACGATAATCTTTGCGACAGCCGCTCCCAGATTTCCGGGTTTATCTCTTTGTTTAAGAACGATTTCAGGCTGTTATGGGCAATTTGGACGAAGCCTTCGCTGGTTTCCTCCAAACGGTCGACGCCGATAATGCGGGTATCGGCTTCCAGCAAATTGGATTTTTCCAGACGATACAACGAAATTAGTAACTTTCGTTTCGATAGGTCACCCAATGCGCCGTAAATCACCAGGTCGCAAGGTTTGTAATTTTGATTTTTCATCAGTGATACTAGGAATGAAGAAGAGGGTTGATCGGCTTTGGCATGTCGATTTCCGCGCGCAAACTAAACGCACGTTGCAGGAAACTCTGAGCCCGGATCAGTCGAAAATGCCGCCATTATAATGTTCGTTGTCGGTTTGGAACAAGATCAAAGGCCGCCAAGGCCGGATTTATAGGGGTTGGCGGCGCACAAAACGCTTGACTGCTAGCCGAACATCTCGGTGGTATAACGATAGGCTTGTATCTTGTCAGACCAATAGGCGGCGGGTAAGCCGGCCTTTTGTTTTAAGTGTTGTAAAAACTCGGTGGGGTTGGGTAAATCTTCCCACACCGAGGGCAGGAAGGTGCCGCGCCGGGCGCTTTCCTGCAAAATGATGCCGTCTATGCCGGGGCGCAGTTGCGCGATCAGATCCGCTTCGGACAAAAATGTCAGTGCTACGGCGGGGCTAAGCACGGAGATATGTAAGTCAAGATCGGCCACTTCACCAGCGGCTAATGGCGGAAAGCGCCGATCCCGGAACGCTGCCGCAAAGGCATTTTCCGCTACATCTTCCGCCAGAGGCCTTACCGCTTCCAGCATGCCGATACAGCCGCGCAATTGGCCACGGCGTTCCAGGGTGACGAAAGTCGCGCGGATTTCGCGTAATTCCTCTGGATAAGCATCCAAATCAACCGGTAACGGCCGACCGGTTTGCAGGCCGTGGGCTATGGATTGCCGGGCTAGTGCCAGCAAGCGATTTTGCGAGGTTTCAGTCAACGACATAGGCACCGTATCCCACCACTTGCTGTTTGTTACCGGCCGTGTCGCCGGAATTACGCAGATCTATGGTTTTAATAGACAGGCCTTTTTGTTTCAGTAGCTTCAACAAGCCGTTGACCGGCACCTTACCGCAGGCGGCCTCACCGCAAATTTCGTTGTATTGCAACTGCTCTATCATTCGGCTAGTCGCTTGGTCCAGGCGTTTGGCGGTGTCGTAGTCGTGATAATGGCTGAGATCGGAGCTGATCACCAGCAAGGTTTCATCGCCGCCCCACAACAGCTCCAGAGTTTGGCTGACTTGTTCGGGACTGGCGTCGCCGGCCACGATGGGGATCAGCGTGAATTGCTGTAAAACCGATTGCAGAAACGGCAGATGCACTTCCAGGCTGTGTTCCAGCGTGTGGGCTTGTTCGATGTATTCCACAAACGGCAAACTCAATAAGGCTTCGATAGCGGCCTTGTCTACCTCGACATCGCCGAGCGGGGTGGTGTAAGCCAGGGTTCTGCTGACTGCCAAGCCGCGAAACGCCACGTGATGCGAAGGGCCGATCAATACCACGCGGGTAATGCTGGCTGCGGCCGGCTTTAAACGGGCGTAAGCGGTAGCGGCTATCGGCCCGGAATAAACGTAGCCGGCATGCGGCACGATCATGGCTTTGGGCGCTTTGCCGGTGGGGCGTACGTCCTGCAAATAGCCGGATACCGCGTCATGGAGCTGTTGGGGGTGGGCAGGATAAAACCGTCCTGCTACGGCGGGTTTTCTATTCATGCGCTGATCCTTTTTTAAAGTTTTAATACGATCAGAGGCCGGGCGGATAGCGGCGCGTCAAAAAATTGAATACCCCGCCCATCTTGGGTTTATTCTACTGCTAACTCTCGCCGATAACGACCCGATTTTATGCTTGGGGTTCAAGGAGCATCGCCATGACTACTTTACTCAGCGCGGATACCGCAGCCACCCGTTATTGGCATGTGTTGGCGGACGGCAAAGTGCAGTGCGACTTGTGTCCGCGCTTTTGCAAATTGCACGAAGGCCAACGCGGCTTGTGTTTTGTGCGGCAGAATCTGGATACGCAGATCGTGATGACCAGTTACGGGCGTTCCAGCGGTTTTGCGATAGACCCTATCGAGAAAAAACCCTTGAATCACTTTTTACCCGGTACGCCGATTTTTTCGTTCGGCACCGCCGGCTGCAATTTAGCCTGCAAGTTTTGCCAGAATTGGGACATCAGCAAGTCGCGGGAGATGGATACGCTGATGAGCCGGGCCGAGCCGGAAGCAATAGCCCGAGCCGCACTGGAGCACGCTTGCAGCAGCGTCGCCTATACCTACAACGATCCGGTGATTTTCCACGAATACGCCATCGATACGGCACAAGCCTGCCGGGAGCTGGGTTTGAAGTCCGTGGCTGTGACCGCCGGCTATGTCTGCGCCGAGCCGCGCGCGGAGTTTTACCGCTACATGGACGCGGCCAATGTCGATTTAAAAGCCTTCTCCGAGGATTTTTACCACAAGATCACCGGTGGCCATCTGCAAGCGGTGCTGGAAACGCTGCAATATTTAAAACACGAAACCCCGGTCTGGTTGGAGTTGACCACGTTGCTGATTCCCGGCGCCAACGATTCCGAGACGGAATTGGAAGCCATGACCCAATGGGTGGTCGAGCATCTTGGTCCGGATGTGCCCATGCATTTCACCGCGTTTCATCCGGATTGGAAAATGACTGATACCCCGCACACGCCGCGTGCCACATTATTGCTGGCGCGCAGCATTGCCTTGAAAAACGGCGTGCGTTACGCCTATGTCGGCAATGTTCACGACAAATCGGCGGAGAGCACTTATTGCCACGGCTGCGGGAAAATTTTGATTGGCCGCGACTGGTACGAACTGTCGGATTGGAATTTGGATGCCGCCGGCAACTGCCGGTTTTGCGGATGTTCTTGTGCCGGGGTGTTTAATCCTTTACCCGGCGATTGGGGTGCCAAGCGCCAGGCAGTCAAGTTTTAAGGTAGCGGGCCTGCTCTTAAGACCAGGCATCCGGATTGATTTGGCCGATAGCCTGAAATGTGGGTTTGCAGAATAGATAGCCTTGAAACAGCGTGACGCCGCAGCCCAGCAGAAAATCCCGTTCGGCCTTGGTTTCGATGCCTTCCGCCAGCACTTCGATGCCGAGTTCGCGGCAGATTTGCACAACCCCTCCCACTATCGCCTGTTTGGGTTTGCTGAGATTGATGTCGCGCACCAAATCCATATCCAGTTTCAGCACATCCGGCTGGAACTCGGCGAGTAGGTTCAGGCCGGCGTAGCCCGCGCCGAAGTCGTCGATAGCGGTTTTAAAACCAAAGCGCCGGTATTCGGTGAATATATTGATTAAATGCGGACGGTCGGACACATCCTCGCCTTCAATCACTTCGAAAATGATGCGGTCTTTGGAAAAGTTGTAGCGTTGCGCGGCTTCAAAAGTCGAGCGGATACAGGCTTCGGGTTGGTAAACCGCATTCGGCATGAAGTTAATCGATACAAACTCCTGGATACCCAACCTCGCTGCGCCTTCCACGGCTTTAATCCGGCAGTTTTGGTCGAAGCGATAGCGGTTGGCATCGGTGACTTTGGCGAGTATCGATGCGGCCGATTCGCCGTTAACACCGCGCACCAGCGCTTCGTGGGCAAAAACGGTGCGGGCAAAAAAATTGACGATGGGCTGATAGGCAAAACTAAAATCGAAATCCAGTTCTTCCAGGTCTCGGCAACGGTTACAGCTGGGCAGGTCGGTATTGGTGTTGGTCTGTGGCGAATTTGGTGCGGTATTTTCTGGCATAACGGATTCTCGAAATCGATGTCAGGATGTTGATCATCCTTGCTTGAGCAGGCTTGCTTCCCTGGTAATCGTCATTATCAAGTGTAGCGAAGTTGATGCGAATCATCATTAACTTCGCAAGTTTTCGATTACTGGGTCAAGTTGGTTTTAGGATTCACTGAATTAGTTCAGTGTCAAATTCTAAGATTTAATTATTTGAACCAGCATCAATTTTGATTCTGCAGGGAAACTTGCATATGATAGCCCAACAAATTTAAGTCGGTGCCTGCTCATACTGTCCCTGCAAATATTCAGCAGGCTTGGCAAACGGAACTTAAGGGAATTCCATGAAAAAACCTCGTTCACTCGATCACGACGGCCTGGATGGCATTATTCCGTCTACGGACAAAGCGCGGCTGAGTTCTGCCAATCCGCAAGGCAAATCAGACAAAGCCTTTAAAAAACCCTTGCGCAGCAATGTGCCGTGGTTGCTTGGCGTGATTGGTTTGCTGGCCGTGGTGGCGGTTTTAGTGCCTGATTTAGCGCAAAAGCCGGCAGCCATTAGCCAGACTGCAGACTTGAGTAAACCGGCAGCACCAGCTACCGGTCCTGAGCCGGCAACCCCCGATACCCAAGCGCCGCAGCCCTCAACAGAAGCCGCTCCAGCCTTGCTTGCCGAGGCTAAACCGGATCAAGCGATTGCTGCGAAGCAAGACGCGCAACAGTCGGCATCCGGCAATGACAATCCGCAAACATCGGACCCGATGCCTGAGTTACCTACTGAGCCGACCGCGGCGGGTATTCCCAAAGTCTCGCCGGATACTGCGGCGCAAACCTCTGGCACGTCGTCTTTTACCGTGTATTTCAAATTCGATTCCAGCAAATTAACGCCGGAATCTGCGAACAGCAGCAACGAACTTTTGAGCGCGGCTAGAAGCTGCCAAAACCGGATCAAACTAACCGGGCATACCTGCAATTTGGGTAGCGATGCCGCCAACGTGCAGTTGGGCTTGACGCGGGCTAATGCCGTTAAAAGACTGTTGGTCGGCAAAGGTATCGGCTCAACAGCCATCTTCACCGCATCGGAAGGTATGAGAAATCCGGCGGCGCCGAACGATTCCAAAGAGGGCCAGGCCTTAAATCGTCGGGTCGAATTGCAGTGTGTGGATAATTAACCGAATTGAAGAGGGTAGACGCTATGATACAAAACAGTAAATCAGACTATCAGATAGCCCAGCAGCAAATTCTCGACGGTATTATTTCCGGCGAGTTCGATATCGAAAATCGCAACGATCTGGGCCCGCTGATTCCCATTCGCTTGTTTCAAGCCTTACGCATGGTGGCTTTGGGTTCAAACGTAGAAGACATATTAGGCCAGGGTGCTCCTTCGCTGGTTTATCATTCCGGCCAGAGTTTGGGTTTGGCGATGGGCCAAATTGCCGCCGCCAATATCGATAAAGACCTGGAAACCTATGTCGGCAAAATCAAATTGCTGTGCCGGCAGCTGAGTATCGGTTTGGTGGTGCCGGATAAAGTGGACTTGTCCGCGGGCGTGCTGGAGTTAAGGGTGGATGAATGCGTGTCCTGCGCCGGTATTCATCATGTGTCGGCGCCTATTTGCCATTTCGAAGCCGGCATGGTCGGCGGCATCGTCAAAACTTTTTTCAATCGTAATGTAAAGGCCACCGAAACCAAGTGCAACGCGCTGGGCGACAAGACGTGTTTAATCCGCGTCGATTTACTGTAGGTTGATAATTATTAAAAGCATCAGGAGAGCAACATGAGTAGTAATGTCCAATTTCTCGATCCGCGCAAATCTCAGAACAACGAAATCGATTCCATCTTGCGCAATCTGATGAACATCCAGGGCGTATCGGCAGCGGCCATTGTCGATAGCGACGGCTTTGTCACGCATATTCACCGCGATTTTGAAATCAACACCGACGCCATCGGCGCCTCGGTGCAGGTGGTATTCGGCGCGGCGGCCAAAGCGGCGCAACATGTCGGCCATCATTTAACCAATATGGTGATCTGCGAAAACAACGACGGCTACATTTTATCGACGCCGATAGACGCGGGCTTTATTCTGGCTCTGGTCACCCAGCGGGAAGCGTTGTTAGGACGGGTGCGGTTTGAATTAAAAGAAACCATTCCGGTATTGAAAAAATTGTTTACCAGTTATCTGGCCAATTAACCGCCGTCTAGAGCTTAACTATGCATTGGTTTGAATCGCAGTTGGCGCAGTTGGATACGCTCGCCGACGATTATCTCGCCGCGCGCCGGCAACCTGCGGCCGACATCGTCAATGTCAGTGAAGCCACCCGCTTAAAGCGTGCGGCATTCATTGACGCCGTGCAGTCTGTCGTGGATAAAGTGGTCAAGATCAATGGCGTAAGCGCTTGCGCAGCCTACCACGACGGCCTGATTCTGGCCCAATCCGCGGAAGCGCCCAATATGGATGCGTTCGGGGCGATTATTCAGGAAACCATTCGTGCTGCACAGCACGGTGAAACCTCGCTGGGTTTGGGCGAGATCGAACAGATCGTCATTGTCGGTGCCGTCAACAAGCTGGCAATGCTCAGCGTCGGGCCTATCATTTTGTGTATTTCCAGTCCCAAGGGCGTCAACCTGGCCTCTGTGTTAAGTCAGGCTAAATAGACGGCGGCAAGTCTATCCAGCCGTCGTTTCTTCCTTCTCGCCGGGTGCTGGCGAGAAACCCCATCCCCGCGTTCGTAGAAATTGCCCTCCGTTACCAACTGAACTAAGCTGTTTAGTGAACGGCGGGTGTTGTCCCGCGGTTTCATAAAAATAACTAGATCTTCGCGTTATTAACCCGGCCCTATTGGTCGCGGGTATGCCGTCCGGCTGAGCTCGTCGAAGTCCAGGCTGGTGTGGGCAATGATTAAGGGCCGGGTTAATAAATCTCACTGGGGGGATGCAAAATGAAAGACTGTGGGTCTCAATTTGGCGTCGGCTGGTCTATCGGACTGGTTTTTGTGTTTAGTGTGCTGCGCCAGCCATTAACGCTGGCGGCGGAACCCGGCGGCGACTTCGAAGCCGATTCCCAGGCTGGCCGGACGTTTTCGACTGATTTGAAAGCGGCTGACGATGCTGTTATCGACACCCCTCTTTCCGAACAGGCCGATGAGGCCGCCAGGGATGTGGCGGATATGGATCTGCTGGAGCTGGTGAATGTCAAGGTGTCGCCGTTCGATGTGTCTTCCCAGCTTGATAGCGGATACCTTGCTTCGAATTCGGTGTCCGGCTCCCGTTTCGATGCACCGATCAGCGAATTGCCGTTTGCGCTCCAAGCCTTTACCGAGTCGTTCATCAAGGATCAAAAACCCCGCGATATTTTCGACATAGCCCGCTATTCGCCGGGAGTCACTTACCGCAGCAACGACTTCAACGAAGGCAACGCCAACTTGGCCATTCGCGGCTTTGCAGTGGGTTCTCTGGCCGGCGGCAATATTCACACGTTGCGCGACGGCGTCCACGGTCCGTCCATTTTGGATTTCACCAATATCTCGCGGCTTGAAGTGGTCAAGGGGCCGGCATCGTTTCTGTACGGTCAGGTCGCGCCCGGCGGTATCGTCAATGTCATCACCAAAAACCCGCAGCGCCGGTTTGCCGCTGCTGCGGATGCGCGTTACGGTTCCTACGGTGAGTACCGTTTTGATGTTGACGTAACGGGACCGGCTACAAAAAGCCTGTTCTACCGGCTGGCGGCTTCTTATGATCAGGATATGCATTACTGGGAGCCTTATGATGCGCATTCCTGGAACATCTCGCCTTCTTTGCTTTGGCAACCCAGCGACCGCCTGAGTGTCTCGGTAAAATACGAAAACTTCGAAAAAATAGAAGAGCCCCAACTCATGCAAAAGCCCGGCTACAACACGCAGGCCGGCGTGTTGCCCACTGCCGCGGACCCCAACCTTTCCGGCGTCGATGTACAGGGTTTGCCCGACAATTGGAACAGCATGGCTTACAGCGACTATCGGCGTAGCCACACCCACAATCTCAGTACCTGGATAGACTTTAAGGCCGACGAACATTGGAATCTGCGCACCGGCTATTCGCATCTGGAATACGATGTCGATGCCCTGTTTACCGGTAACTTGGGCATGAGCAATAACACAACGTTGATGCAGGGTCGCCGGGTCAGGCAGCAAGCCTACAGCAACCGTGACGACACGATAGAACTGCAAGGCGTGGGTAAGTATGACCTGGGCTTCGCCAGTCTGCGCTTGCTGCTGGGCGGTCAATACATTGACCGCAACTTCCATCGCGCCGCCGGCCAGGCACCCAACGATCCGGCCTTGGGCAGCAATCCCACCGCTTCGCCCTTGCCTTTGTGGGATCTCGGCAATCCCAACACCTGGAACCGGAATACGGCGATACCCTTATCCCGGCTGACGACCAGCCTCACCGACGAGAACGTGAACGCCGTCGACAAATCGGTCTACGGCAGCTCTACCTTCGGTTTTTTCGATGACCGTTTGCTGCTGTTGGCCGGTTGGCGCTGGACATCAACAGAAAGCCAATACACAAACCGTCTGACCGGCCAAGCACAGGGCGCCACCGCAAGTGCGGTCACGCCCCAATACGGGCTGCTCTTCAAGCTGGCACCCGAATGGTCGTTGTTCGCCAGCTACGCGGAATCGTTCGTGCCGGGTACTTTTCCGGCCAACAATCTGGACGGTAGCACGTCGATTCCTAGGCCGACTGAGGGCTGGGGTTACGATGTCGGCATTAAAGCGGACTGGTTTGACGGTCGTTTGTCCAGCACGCTGACTTACTTCGAGATCTTAAATAAAAACATCGTCAACGATATGGCGTTGACCAATTCCGCCGGCGGCATCACCATTTACGGTCTGCAAAGCGGTGAACAGCGTTCCCGAGGCATCGAATGGGACGCCACCGCTAAACTGACAGACGACTGGCAACTGTATCTGTCCTACAGCTATATGGATGCCAGGATCACCGAATTCAGCGGTCAGGACCATGCCATCCTCGCCCAAGACCCCGGCACGCTCGATGCGGCGGGGCTGGCTAACTACAAGAACGTCAATCGCTTCCACAACGCGCCGCTGCAAATGAGCGCGCCGCATCTGGCCAACCTTTGGACACGTTACGACTTTAGCATTGAGGCGTTGCGAGGCCTGCATCTGGGCGGCGGCGTCAATCTGGTCTTCGATCAGACTCTGTTACCTGATAGCCCGGTTAATTCGCGGCAAACTTATGCCTTGTTGAACGCCCTCATCGGTTATACCTGGGAAGTGGGAGGGCATAGTATGAGCGTGGATCTGATGGGCAAAAACCTGCTGGACGAACAATACCGGCCTTCGCAAAGCAGCCGTAGCAGGCCCCGCGAGTTGATGATCAACTTTTCGGTGAAGTTTTGATACCGGGGCTAAGACTATGACACTAGCCGATTATCGGTACTGTTTCGCAGCGGCAAGCCGGTTAGCATTGGGCATTGCCGATGTTGGGCGCTATGCCGGATGTGTTACGCAAGGAGTGCGGTGTTGAGTGCTAATTCATCAGGGGCTTGCGATCAATGTGCAGGCAATAAGCTATGTCCGAGGCGCCATGCCAGGGCGGCCCTTTGGCTTGCTGCCCTGTTGTTGCTGCCGGGTTTGGCAGTCGGCCAGGAGGTGATAGTCGATAACCCCTATAAAGTAAAAGCGGCCTTTCTGCGTAATTTTGCCCATTACGTGGTCTGGCCGAAACAGGCGCTTCCCGCCGGAAATGCGCCTTGGTGTATCGGTGTTTTGGGGCCCGATCCGTTTGGCGATATTTTAGAAACCACCTTGCGCGGACGAACCGAGCAGGGCCGTAGTTTTGTCATTGTTCGCGCCGCTACGTTGGCGGAATTGCCGCCGTGTCAGATTGTTTTCATGGCTTATGCGGATGCCGCAAAGCGGCGCACGGCGCTGGCGGTGTTGAAACAGCAACCGGTTCTGACGGTCAGTGACGAGCCGGAATTCTTGCCGGATGGTGGAGTCATAGGATTTGAAGTGACGGATAGGGTGCGGATGAGCGTCAACCTCGATCAAGCCCGAGCGGTTTCCTTGACGATTCAGACCAAAATGTTGGAAGTGTCCAGTGAGATTTTGGAAAACGGCGAGCTGCGCCGAATGAGATAAGTCATGTCCATCCAAGCCACTATTTACAACAGACTTGCGGCAGTGCTCTGGGGGGCGGCGCTGTTGGCGTTCGTGTTGGCTGTGGCGGGGCTGGCGCTGTTTCACAGTATGACCCTGGAACAGCGCGTGCGGCAGATCATGGAGCCATACGCGCAGTTGGTCGCTGTGGGCACAGAGGCTGCGGTGGCTTTCGAAGATCCCACGCGGGCTCAGGAAGTGCTGGATACCTTGCGCGCCAATCCGCAAATTCAAGAGGCGGATATTTTTTTAGATGATGGGCGGATGCTGGCCAGCCTCAACCACACTGCCTCCGAGCCGCCGCGGAGTATGCCAACCTTAGCCGATGGCATTTATCTAAACCACGATACCGCGAAGTTACTGCAGGGTTTAGGCAAAGGCGGGCGCTTGCGCATCGTGATGGGTTTGGAGCAATTGAGTCAGCAAACTCACCAGCTGCTCTGGTTATTCGGTGCCGGTATGCTGGTGCTGTTGGCCGCTACCTTAGGGCAACTGGCGGTGCTGCGGCGGACTATCATTCAGCCGATTGCTTCCTTAACCGTCGCTGCGGAGCGGGTTCGGCTGTCCGCCGACTACCGGCACCGGGTTCCTGTCGTCGGCGCCGATGAATTGGCGCGCTTGGGGGGAAGCTTCAACGCCATGTTGGAAGCGGTTGAAGAACGTGAAATGGCATTGTCCCGGCTTAACGCCTTTCATCGTACGATTTTGGACAACGCGGCCTATGCCATCGTCTCTACATCCGCCGACGGCACTGTTACCAGCTTCAATTTAGCCGCGGAGCGCTTGTTGGGGTATACGGCCGACGAGTTGATAGGCCAACACACCCCGGCACTTTGGCACGATGCAGCCGAGATCCAACGGCGTGCTCAGACATTGTCTGCAGAACTGGGTGTCTTGATTAATCCGGGATTTGAAGTGTTTACCGCGCATTCTCAACGGGGTCTACGCGAAGAAAACGAGTGGACTTTTATCTGCAAGGACGGGACGCGCGTGCCGGTCAATCTGTCTATAACGGCCTTACAGGGAGAGGGCGGCGCCGTTAGCGGGTTCGTTGGCTTGGTTTATGATCTGACCGAGCGGAAACAGGCGCAGCACCAACTGCAATTGCTGACTTATGCCCTGGATCAAGTGAAGGAATCCATATTCCTGATGCCGGGGAACGATCCGAAATTTCTTTATGCGAATCAGGGGGCCGCCAACCGATTAGGCTATAGTCGAGATGAGCTTACCCGCGGAATGGGGGTGTTTGATATTGATCCCAGCTGGTCGCCGGACGTGTGGGAGAAATTTTGGCCGGTGTTGTCCGTGAGTCGCCAAATGCAATTCGAAACCAGTCACCGGACACGTAATGGGCGGGTTTTCCCTGTGGAAGTGACCGGTAACTGTTTTGAGTTTGATGGCAAGACATACAATCTGGCAATTTGCCGGGATATTAGCGAACGCAAGAACGCCGAGAAATTGTTGTCGGAATACGCCGCGATCATTGAATCCACTGAAGATGCCATCATCGGTAAAACTCTCGATAGCGTCATTACCAGCTGGAACAAGGGTGCGGAACGCATGTTTGGCTATAGGGCCGACGAGATCGTCGGTCATTCGATTGCTATTTTGATACCCGGAGAATGCCAAAATGAGGAGCGGGAAATTCAGGATAGAGTCAGGCGGGGAGAATCGATTAGGCATTACGAGACGATCCGCCGCCGTAAGGATGGGCAATTGATTGACGTTTCGGTAACGGTGTCGCCGCTACGAAATTCAAAAGGCGAAATTGTCGGGGCTTCCAAAATTGCGCGCGACATCACTGATCGCAAACGCGCAGAAAACGAACTGATGCGCTACCGAAACGAGTTGGAAAACACTGTGCAGCAACGGACGGCGGAATTGCTGTTGGCTCGCGACGCCGCCGAAGCGGCTAATAAAGCCAAGAGCGTATTCCTGGCTAACATGAGCCACGAATTACGCACCCCGATGAACGCGATTCTCGGCTTTTCCGCCATTCTGCTGAAAAATGCCCGGCTACAAGACGGTGATCGCGCCAATGTCGAAATTATCAATCGTAGCGGCGAGCACTTGCTGAATTTGATTAATGACGTGCTGGAAATGGCCAAGATAGAAGCGGGCCGGGTCCAATTGGAAGACGCGCCATTCGATTTGGGGGAAATGGTGCTGGATGTGATGAAGATGATGCAGGTACGCGCGGCCGAGAAAAATCTGCAAATAGTCGTCGATCAGTCTTCCTCATTTCCGCGCTATATCATCGGTGACCAGGCCCGCTTGCGCCAGATATTGATCAATCTGGTGGGCAATGCGTTGAAATTTACCCAGCAAGGCGGGGTGGTCATACGCCTGTCCACCAAGAACAACGCCATCGCCCATCTGTTGATTGAAGTGGAGGACTCCGGTCCTGGGATTGCCGCTGAAGACCAAAAGCACATTTTCGAACCGTTTGTGCAGATAGGACACCTGGCCAACAACAAAGGTACCGGGCTGGGCTTAAGCATCACCCGCCAATTTGTGCAATTAATGAAGGGCTCAATCAGTCTGGAGAGTTCACCGGGAAAGGGTTCGCTGTTTCGCATTGATGTGCCGCTGAAGCAGGCGCAGGCCGCCGATATTACCGATTTGTACCGATTGGAAGAACGCATGGTGCTGGGGCTGATGCCGGGGCAGGATAATTATCGGATTCTGGTAATCGAAGATCAGCTGGAGAATCGATTATTGCTGGTGAATCTGATGGAGGCCGTGGGCTTTCAGGTTAAGGTAGCCGAGAACGGCGAGTTGGGCGTGGTATGTTTCCAAAGTTGGCAACCACACTTAATCTGGATGGATAGACAGATGCCCGTAATGGATGGTTTGGAAGCGACCAGAATCATTCGAAGCTTGCCGGGCGGCAAACAGGTGAAGATAGTGGCGGTCACGGCGTCGGCTTTCACCGAGCAACGGGCGGATATTATGGCGGCCGGCATGGACGACTTAATCTGTAAGCCTTTCCGGGCCAACGAAATTTACGATTGTCTGAGCCGGCTCTTGGGCGTGCGCTATGTTTATGCAGACTCATCGGCAATGATGCCGGAGGACGTGATTTTGACGCCGGAGATGCTGTCGGTCGTGCCGCAGAATTTACGCGAGGATTTGCAGTTGGCGGTGAATAATCTGGACAGTGAGCGTATAGGCGGGATTATTCAACAGATTGCGGCTTATGATCTGCGGGTGGCCGCTGCATTGACTCGGCTTGCCGAAGCTTATGAATATCCGACTATTCTTAATGTATTGGGAACTCACTAAAACATCATGGTAAATGCAGGCAAAATTCTGGTCGTTGACGACACTTCGGCGTCTTTGAAGTTACTGTCGGACCTGCTTAAGGCTGAAGGGTACGAGGTGCGCTCGGCGATAAACGGTGAGCTGGCCGTTAATTTTGCTACTGCCAATCCGCCTGATTTGGTGTTGCTGGATATTTTGATGCCGGGTATGGGCGGCTTTGAGGTTTGCCGTCTGCTCAAAGCGCATCCGGATACCCGCCATGTGCCGATTATTTTCATCAGTGCGCTGTCGGACCCGGACGAAAAAGTCCAAGGCTTTGAGCTGGGCGCGGTGGACTTTGTCACCAAGCCGTATCAACGTGAGGAGCTGCTGGCGCGCGTGCGCACACATTTGGAAATCGACCGGCTGCGCAATCATCTGGAAGAGTTGGTGGAAGAGCGTAGCCACCAGCTCCTGGAGAGCGAGAAAAAGCTCAGAGCCAGTCTGAACGATCTGGTTGCGGCCCATAGCCTCATGCACACCTTGCTGCGGACTATTCCCGATCTGGTCTGGTTAAAGGATCTGCAGGGTGTGTATATCAGTTGCAATCTGCAATTCGAACGCTTATACGGCGCCAAGGAAGCCGACATCGTCGGCAAGACCGATTACGAATTTACCTCCAGGGAACTGGCCGATTTTTTCCGGGACCATGATCGCAAAGCTCTGGCCGCCGGCAAGGTTTGCGCCAACGAAGAATGGCTGACTTTCGCTGATAACGGTTACTACGGCTTGTTCGAAACTCTGAAGACACCGGTATTGAATCAGGACGGCAAACCGATAGGCGTGCTCGGCATTGCCCGCGACGTGACCGAGCGTAAAGCGGCAGAAGCGAAAGTCCAACGCCATATGCAGCTCTATGCGGCCTTGAGTCATTGCAATAAAGCCATCGTCCACAGTGCCGATGAAACCGAACTGTTTCTGGAAATTTGCCGCGCTGCCGTGGAGTTTGGCGGTATGAAAATGGCTTGGGTTGGCTTGTTTGCGGCCGATCAGTGCTCGATACGCCCGGTCGCCAGTTTTGGGGAAGGCGCGGAAGAGTTGGCTACTATCGATATGTGCATGGATGCCGCCAGTGCTTTCGGCCGCGGTCCCGCCAGCGTGGCAATCCGCGAACAACGCCCTTGTTGGTGTCAGGATTTTATTAACGATCCGATGACCGTGCCGTGGCGAGAGCAAGGCTTGCGCGCCGGCTGGGCGGCGTCGGCTGCGTTGCCTTTACTCAAAAACGACCAGGCGGTCGGCGCATTCGTACTGTACGCCGACGAGGCGAACGCCTTCGACGATGCGGCGCGGGACCTGTTGGTCGAAATGTCCATGGATATTAACTTCGCCTTGGAAAATTTCAGCCGCGCGTTGGCTCAAAAACAGGCGGAAGCCGAGATCGAGCGCCTAGCGTTTTACGATCCGTTAACCAATCTGCCGAATCGCCGTCTGCTTTACGACCGCCTGCAACAAGCCATAGTCACCAATGCCCGGCATGATAAGCATGGCGCGGCCTTGTTTATTGACCTGGATAACTTCAAAGCGCTCAACGACACCAAAGGCCATACAATTGGCGACTTGCTGCTGATCGAGGTTGCCCAACGTCTGCGAGAATGCGTGCGCGAAGGCGATACCGTCGCCAGGTTGGGCGGCGACGAATTTGTGATGATATTGAACAGCCTAAGTGCGGACGAAACCCGGGCGTCTGCCCATACCAAAATGCTGGCCGGTAAAATTCTTTCTGCCATTAATCAGCCTTATTCGTTGCAGGGATACGATCACCATTGCTCGGCCAGCATGGGTATCTGCATGTTTCGCAACCAACATATTACGGCAGAGGAATTGCTGAAATACACCGATACCGCGCTTTACCAAGCCAAACGCGGCGGCCGTAACAAGCTGCTGTTTTACGATCCGGTGATGCAGGCCGCTTTGGAAACCCGCGCGGTATTGGAAAGCAATTTGCGTGTGGCGCTAAGCGAGCAGCAATTGGTGCTTTATTACCAGATGCAGGTCAACCGCGCCGGTCAGATTCTTGGCGCAGAAGTCTTGATACGTTGGCTCCATCCCGAGCGCGGCCTGGTTTCGCCTGCGGAATTTATTCCATTGGCTGAGGACACTGGCTTGATCTTGCCGATTGGTAAATGGGTCATGGACTCGGCTTGTGCGCAGCTCAAAGCCTGGGAAAACGATCCGCTTAAGTCTGAGTTACAGCTTGCTGTGAATGTCAGCGCCCTGCAGTTTCATCAGGATGATTTCGTTGAGCAAGTGCGGCTTGCCCTGGCGCGCTACGACTTGAGCCCCAATCGGCTGAAACTTGAGCTCACCGAGAGTTTGGTGCTGGATGACATTGACGATGCGATTGTGAAGATGCAGCAACTGCGTGATTTTGGCGTGCGTTTTTCGATGGACGATTTTGGCACCGGCTATTCGTCGCTGAACTATCTGACCAAGTTACCGATAGACCAATTGAAGATCGATCAGTCCTTCGTGCGCAATATTACGGTATCCCAAAGTGATGCGGTGATTGTGCAAACCATCATCGGCATGGCCGATAACTTGGGTATCGAAAGTATCGCCGAAGGCGTTGAAACCGAAGAGCAGTTGACATTCTTGGAACGGCAAGGCTGTCAGTTATATCAGGGCTACTTGTTCAGTAAGCCGATACCGTTGGCTGATTTTGAAGCACTGTGCATTAAAAAGCCGTAGTCTTTTGGATTGCCTTGAATATAAGCCGAATGCAAAGAGGGCTGAAGCGACTGTGATTCGAATACTGCTTGCCACCGCAGTTATCGCCGCGCTGGTTGCCTGTCCTGCGTCGGAGGACGCACATTCCACAGCGACGGGGGCGGGGCCGGTGCTGACACTGGAAGCAGCGGTTGCCGGCAAGTGGCGCGACCCTGCCAACGTCGCCCGCGACAACTGGCGGCATCCGTTGCAAACGCTGACGTTCTTCGGCGTGAATCCGCAACAGACTGTGATCGAAATTACGCCGGGTTATGGTTGGTACGCGGAGATTCTGGCGCCTTTGCTCCGGGAAAACGGCCATTACATCGCCGCGGTGATAAACCCTGAGAGTGCCGTCAAGAACAGCGCCAAGCATTATTATGCAAAGCAACTCAACGCGCTTGAGCGCAAATTGCGTGCTGCACCAAGCCTATACGGCAGCCCGGAGATTCGGCTGTATGACGAAGCCAAGCCGACGTTTGGCGCACCCGCTTCAGCGGATGTGGTGCTGACGTTTCGCAATGTCCATAACTGGCGGGAAGCGGATAGCGTGGCGTTGATGTTCAAAGGTTTTTTCGACGTGCTTAAACCTGGCGGTACGCTGGGGCTGGTCGAACATCGGGCAAATGGCGATGTGGCGAACGACGATTTCTCCGGTTATATCGGCCAAAATCAGCTGATTGCCTGGGCCGGTGCCGCTGGCTTTGTATTGCAGGCTGCCAGCGAGATCAACGCCAACCCGTTGGACAACAAAGACCGCGAGGGTGGCGTGTGGCGCTTGCCGCCGGCATTCAGCCAAGGCAGCAAGGATAGGGATAAATACGCCGCGATTGGCGAAAGTGATCGAATGACGCTGCGATTTTTAAAGCCTTAAGCGAGCGGTTCGAGACCGGAGGCTTAAAACTCCCAAACCACTTTGCCGTAAACGCCGCGTTGCACTTCGGCAGCCTGGGTGAAAGTTTCCTGAATGTATTCCAGATGTTGGTTGTCCAACAGGTTTTGGCCGACCAGCGATAATTCGACGGCTTGATTGAGCTTCCAGGCCAGACGCAAATCCAGGGTGGTGTAGGCTTTGATATATGCCGGCCCGCTTAGGGTAAAGGCGCTGGCGTTGTCCACATATCGCAGCCAGGCATCCAGGGTAACGTCCGGTGTCGGATTGAGCATCGCCCGCAATGAGGTTTTGTGCTGCGGCGACACCGCTTCCTGGTAATACGGGTTGCTGGATAGTTCGGTTTTCAAAACGCTATAACTGAGGTCCCAGCGCCACCAATCCAGCATCTTCCAAACTATTGCAGTTTCCACGCCATAGGTTTTGCCCTTGCCGGTATTATCGATGATCAAAGGCTGTTTGATAAAAAACGGTACATTTGCCGGGTCTGTCGCTCCAGGATGATAGGAGCGCAGATTTTGATAATCGTTATAAAACAACGATACATCCAGGGAGAAGCTGTTGCTGGGGGTGTATCGATAGCCGGTTTCATAAGCCAACACCTCTTCGGATTGATAAGCGTTGGAACCGGTTACCGCGAGGGCCAGGGGTAAGGGCGTGCTGTTGGGGCTGGTCAGCGGCGGCACCACTTGGCCGATTAACTCCATATGCGCATCCACCCGCGACGGAATGCGCACGCCTCGGGAGATAGCCGCCCACAGCCGGTGATTGGGGTCAGGTCCCCAGAGTAAGCGTGCGCTGGGTTGCACTTCGATGCCGGTGTAATCGTTATGCTCCAGTTTGGAACCCAGTGTCAGCCATAGCTGCTCGTCCACCAAGGTTAATTGGTCTTGGAGAAAGGTACTGAAATAACTCTCGCCGCGTTGAGGTGGCGTGAAATTAACTAAGGTCTGCTTCACTTGGTTTTCTTTGGTATAGGTATACCGATAACCCGCTCCCCAGATAATGTCGTTCCAGTCGTTTAGCGCAAAGCGGTGTTGAAAATCGACGTCGCCGGTATAACGCTCTTCTTCAATAAAACTTTCTCTGCGGTCATAGCTGTCGAAGTAGAGTTGTAGAGCGTAATTTGAGGTGTCGGAAATGCGATGTTGTAGTCGGCCCAGCAAATTACCGCCGGTGGCTTGTACCTGGTCGGCAATCGTTTCTCGATAAGGCGCGGTGAACATAGCTAATCCGATTTGCTGGTTTAAATTGCTATGATAAACATCGCCTTGCACGGTGGCGGAGTCGGCGGCCGACCAGTCGGAGTCTATGCGAAAGCCGCCTTGCATTTTGCTCCAGGCATCGCCGGCGGGCTGGCCGTCGGCTCTGCTGAGCGTGTCACGATCAAAACCTTTGAGATAGGCGCGGCCGCTGGTGTTTTCGTTTAGTTTGCCGCCATAACGGAATGCACCGAATCCGCGTTCCTCGCTACCGCCGCCGGCGCTGAGTAAGCCGCCTTGGGTATCGGCGGCGTGTTTGGTGATGATGTTGATGACGCCATTCACGGCGTTGGCTCCCCACAGTGCCGCGCCGGAGCCGCGAATCACCTCGATGCGCTCCACGTCCTCCAGCATGACATCTTGCATTTCCCAATACACACCCGAGAAAGCCGGCGTGTAGATATTTCTACCGTCGATCAGCACCAGTAATTTATTGGAAAACCGGCCATTAAAACCGCGTGAGCTGACGGCCCATTTGTTGGCGTCGATGCGGCCGACGTCGATGCCGGGAGCCAAACGTAGTGCATCGGGAATGTTAGTGGCGCCGGCGCGTTTGATGTCGTCGTTGCTGATGACAAATACCGCCGCCGCCGCATCGCCTAGCGCTTGGGTTTTTTTGGAAACGGACGTGATTTTTACCGATAGCAGTTCTTCTAAATTCAACTCGGTTAAATCGGTATCGGCCGAAGCAATCTCCGTATGAATAGCCAAGCACAGCGCGCCTATCCAAACGGGGTAAAAGGTATTTTTCATTCTGTAGCAAATTGGGCATGGCAAGAGACAGCGTGTCTCTCGGGTTAATTCTTCAGTTGCAAATGTAGCGCAGCATCGATTTATCACAAAGTTTTTGTAGCATTTATGCATTCTACTTTGTCAGGCGCATAAAGGTGCTGGCCATTCCGGACCGCAAGTATCATGCTGCCCGCCTTAATGGAAATGGTGAACGCAAGAAAAGGCCGGTCAATAGGTCAATCTGTCGACTGACAGCGTTCTGCCCTGACAGGTGCGATGGAATGTGCTGCGCGTGAGGGCCAAGCAAATAGGGGAGGAGGGGATGCGCTGTTGGCCGTTGGTGGCGGGATGAAGATAAAGTTTTCAGCGGTATGCCAACGGCAGTGGCACGAGGACTTAAGCTGACGCAGTTTGTTGTTCCCCGGCCCTGATATGTCAGCGGCCCCGCGCCGCCCAGGGCCAAAAGGGCTGCGCTAAGGTTACCGCTTTCGAGGGATGACGATACTGGGTCTACATAGGAGCCGGAATAACTATCAGGCGGGTTTCACACCTCCGCCCACATTCTCAGCAGGTTGTGGTAACAGCCGGTCAGGTTGACGGTCGGCGCGGTGTCGCCTTGGGTGTTGCGCAATTCCAGGATAGCCATATCCATTTCAAATAACAGGCGGCGGCGTTCGGTTTCCCGCACCATGCTTTCCAGCCAGAAGAACGAAGCCAGCCGCGCGCCGCGCGTCACCGGTTCCACCCGATGCAGGCTGGAACCGGGATACAACACCATATCCCCAGCCGCGAGTTTCACGGCATGTTCGCCGTAGGTGTCTTCGATGACCAGTTCGCCGCCGTCGTAGCTGTCAGGCTCCGCCAGAAAAACCGTCGCCGATAAATCGGTACGCACCCGTTCGCCGCTGATCGGGCAGTGGCGGATAGCGTTATCGATGTGGTTGCCGAAGGTGTTGTGTTCTCCAGCATAGCGATTGAACAACGGCGGGAAAATCTTTTTCGGCAGAGCAGCCGACAGAAACAGGGGATTGCGATTCAGGGCGTTCAGCAGGATGGCACGGGCCGCCTGACTTTGCTCGGTTTGCTCCGGCAGTTGCCAATTGTTTTTGACCTGTGCCGACTGACTGCCGGCAGTGATGCGGCCATCCGCCCAAGGCGCGTCGGCCAGCATATCGCCGAGCTGTTGCAGTTCGGCAGGGGAAAGAACTTCCGGAATTTGGATCAACATGGTCTAACCCGAGATGGCTTGCAAGGCAAAAAACACCGCCAGACTCATGGAGCCCAGCCCCAAACCGGCGGCGGCTAAACGGTTGCCGTGCAGCCTGGTCCACAACAAGGTGCCGGTCAAGGCCAGCAAGATTAAACCGCCTGCCAAGGTATCCACCAATAAGACCCAGCCCATGCCCATGCCGGTGCCCTTATGCAGATTATTCAAAGTGGTCAACAGGTTGGCCTCGCCTTGCTTGACCGTGACAAAGGCGTTGCCCTCCCAATAGTCGGCAGACAACAGTTTTTGCGGATTGCGCACGTTGATCTGCCAGGAGGCCGGCTGTTGAACCGGCTGATTGTTCCAGGTCACGGTTTTACCGGGTTCCTTGCGGATTTTGGCGTGGGACGTATCGATGCTCAGCGTTTCACCCAGCCAGGTTGCCATTGCTTTTGGGTCCGCGGGATGAGGTTCCGGCAAGGCCAGCTGAATTTCTTTTTGTTCCATGCGGCCAATCGGAATTTTCAAGATGTCACGATGATTCATTAAAATCCCGGTAAAGCCGAACAGCAAGCCCAACGCCGCGCCCCACAGCCCGAACCAGGCATGGGTGCGGCGCAGCCATTTCAGAAAGGCGCCGCGCGATAGACTTTTCGGTAAAAACAAGTAGCCGCCGTTGGTTTTCTTGGGCGGGCGGTTGGCTGGCGTCAATAATGAGTCGGTTGCGGTGTTCATGAGTCGGGGTCCAAAAGCGGGCTATGGCAATTGCAAATAAGGGGGTTGCGGATTGGGCGGAACGGTTAAACCATCTCACCAATAGCGGATGTTGTTTAACCGTTCGCACACGTCGAGTTTAGTATTTAAAGCTCACCGTCAACTGCCCGGATACCGGCGTGCCCGGCAAGGCCGAGTTGGTTTGTCCGGATTCGTAGTAGACGGTATCGGTCAGGTTGAACACGTTGAGTTGCACGTCGTAATGTTTTTGATGATAGGCCACCACTGCGTCCAGGCGGGCGTAACCCGGTAATACCGCTTCGTTGACGCTGTCGGCATAACGGTGGCTGGCGTAGTACACGCCGCCGCCGATCTCCCAGTTGTCTGTTAGATGATAAGTGCTCCAGGCTACGCCGCTGTGTTCCGGCACGTTGACGGCCGTCATCCCCTCGAACGATTTCACTAAGCCGCTGACCGAGCCGGTGGCTGTTGATGTGGATTTGCTGATTTTCGAGTCAAGATACGCATAGGTCAGCGATACATCCCATTTCGGCAACACTTCGCCGGCCAGACCGGCTTCGAAGCCGTCCGTACTTTGTTCGCCTGCGAGGATTTGCAGATTGGCATCCAGCGGCGAGGTGGTGCGGGCATTGGTTTTTTCCAGGCGGAACAGGGCGGCGGTGGCCGATAATTTGCCGTCGAACAGTTCCCATTTGCCGCCGATCTCATAGTTATGATTCTGCTCCGGTGGCAGGTTGGCGTTGTTGGCCGACAAACTCAGGCTTTCCGCAGACGGATTAAACGACTTGCCGTAGCTGAAATAGTAAGACTGAGCTTTGCTGGGCTGCCAGACGATGCCGCCGCGCGGGCTCCATTGATCGACGCTGCTATTGAAGTCGGCGCTGCCTATCCGATCTGTCTGTTGCGCCTCGAACACATCGTAGCGGGTGCCGGCCAGTAATTTCCATTCCGGATTGATCTCGAATTGGTCCAACACATAACCCGCGTAGGTTTGGGCTTGGGTCAGACGGCTGGTGTCCAGCGTGCCGCTGAAGTCGTACGCCAAGCCGGTGGTACTGGCGGTAAGGCGCGGATTGAATATCGACACCCGGCTGACGCCAGTCGAGTTTTTCGATTTGTAATCGTATTCTTCCCAACCGAATTCGCTACCGAACATCAAGGTATTGTTAAAGCCGAACAAGGGCTTTTTGTAGACAAAGTCGGTTTGGTTGTAGATGTTTTCCTGGGTATTCAGGCGCAAGGCTTGCGAACGGGCGATGGTGCCGGCATTGGCGCCGGTATAGGCCGCCGCGCCGGAATACAGATGGGTCAGGTATTTACGTTCGTAATCGCCGTAGCGGACCGTGTTTTTAACCGAGAAATCCTGGTTGAAACGGTGGGTTAACGCCACGGTGGCCACATTGACATCGGTGTCCATCATCCGGTTATCGGTAAAGCCGTAAAAGGTGTTGATAGGCACGCCAGCCGGCCGGCCTCGATACATAGGCACGCCGTAATCGAACACGCCTTCATCCTGCTGGTGCAACAGATTTAGCGTCAAATCGGTATCGGCGCTAATGTCCCATTTGAACGAAGGCGCGATACCCCAACGGTTGCTGTAGTTGTAGTCGCGATAGGAGTCGGCATCCTGGTACATTACATTCAGCCGGGCCGATAAATCTTGATATTGGGTTTCGGCGTCGATGGCGGTGCGTTTGAAATCGTACAAGCCATAAGTAAAGCTACCGTTAATCCCGGTTTTACCGGTGGGCTTCTTTGCTACTTGATTGATCACGCCGCCGGTGGCGCCGCGACCGAATAAAATTGACGATGCGCCTTTCAGCACTTCGGCTCTTTCGATGAAAAAGGTGTCGCGAGTGTACTGGCCGTTGTCTTTGACCCCGTCCAGATATTGGTCGGAGCTGGCCGCGAAGCCGCGCAAGGTAATGGAATCGCCGGTACGGCCGCCCTCGCCGGCGGCAATGGTCAGGCCGCTGACATTGCGTAAGGCATCGCGCAGGTTGAAGGCGTTTTGCGACTCGATCAGTTCTTTTTTTACCACGCTGACCGATTGCGGAATGTCGCGCAGCGCCATCTCGGTTTTGCTGCCGGTGGTCGAGGTGTCGGCTTTGAAGCGAATGGCCTGTTTTTCGCGGTTGGCTTTGACCTTAACGTCTTCCAAAACCACTTCTTGATCATTGTTGGCCGCTACGTCGGCGGCCGGGTCAGCGGCGAATGCCGCCCCGCTCAGAGCCGCGCCCAGCGGCAATAAAGCCCCCAAGCGCCACTTGGCAGGGGTGGTTTTTTTCGTGGTCGAATGGTTTGCAGACATAGTATTCCCGTAACTGAATAAATAGTGCTGGCTGCCTGGCTGGGAATGCTGGGTGGCTAAGATTTTACGAACCGACAGTTATTGTCCGTCGGTTATTGATCGCTATTCGAGATATGCGGCTCCAAAAAGCCAAGAAATAAGATCATTCTCAAATAATAACGATTCTCATTTTATTTTTTTTGAGACTAATGTCAACTCCGGAATTTGCGTGCAGACTGTTTCCCAATTCGAAATCAAAGCTTGGATAGGCTTAAATCTTTGAGCGCATTCCAGCCGTTTCGCGAGCTTGGTAGCCTAAAGGCTTGCGGAAATTAGCCTTTAGGCTGCAAAACCAACGGCGAGTTAATGGCTGAAATTTCAAGGAGGAAGAAATACTTTACTTTTCAAATGAGAATAATTATCATTTGAGTCAGATTAAAAATCAGCTGCCGCGACGTGAAAAGATTATTCCCCTTATTTAGAGAACCTGAGGCTGTGCGCTTGGCAATCGCTCCGGAAGTTTTGGCGGCGTTGGTCGAAAAAGGCGAAATCCATGCCACGGATTTCCGATGTCTTGATTTAGGGTCGAAACAAATCGTTTGGAAAATGTTCCTGTCTCAGGCAAAAGCCAAGCTCAATCGTGGTTTAGTAAATCCCGAGCTTTAGTCCGCTTAAAAAGTTTTTTACCCAATCCCTGACGATTTTTGAAGGAGTAAACCTATGAGCAACAAACCCTGTACCCACGAATGTTTGGCGGCGACGGCCTTAAGCAAGGTATTGATTTGCCGCGAATGCGGCGTCGTCCACCTGCATCTGCAGAACATGTCATTGCGCCTGGAAGTGGCGGATTTTCTGAGCTTTGCCGACACCATGGCCGAAGCCGCGCACCAGGCCAGAGCCGGTCAAAAAGACAAAAGCAAACGCGCCGGCTTTACGGTGGTTAAATCCAGCACCAGACTCAATTAGCGAAACCGCACTTGCCGGAAAATTCCCCGGAGGTTTGCCTAAGATAGCGGGATGGCGGAATAACCTTCAGAAACTACCCATTCTGCTTTCGCTGTGTATGCTGGCATCCAGAGACACGACTCTGTCCGCCATGCCTATGGTTTCCGGCCGATGGGCGATAGTTAAGCGGGTGATGCTTAACGAATTGATTGCCAAATTCACCTTCCGCTCTGTTTCGACATCCAAGTGGCTGGTCGCTTCGTCCAGGACCAGTACCGACGGCACTTTGTAGAGCGCCCGCGCAATGATGAGCCGTTGCTTTTGCCCGCCGGAAAAACTGCTGCCCATATCGCCAACCTGGGACAGATAACGCATGGGCAGAGCCTCGATTTCATCGTCGATGCCGGCGAGTTGAGCGCTTTGTTTCAGCAGCTCGAAATTGGTTTGTAAGTCGAAGCCGGAAATATTTTCCTGAAGGCTCCCGGAGAATAACTGGTCTTCCTGCAATACCGCGCCCACCAGCCGGCGCCAATTGGCCAATCCGAATTGGCTTAAAGGCATGCCGTCGATTTCGATGACACCCTCGGTCGGTTCCAGCAGGCCCAAGCAGAGTTTGACCAAGGTGCTTTTTCCGCATCCGGACGCGCCGACGATGGCGATGTGTTCGCCGGGTTGGATGGACAGATGCAAATTGCGAAATATCCAGGGCATATTCGCGCCGTAGCGAAAGCCCAGGTTTTTAAACTCGATGGTGGGGCTGAAATCCTTTCGGTTGATGACTTTGTCTGCGGCGCAGCCGTCAGTCTGTTCTTTTTCCGCCAAGACAATATCGGACAAACGCTCCACATGCAGGCTGACCATGCGCATCGACATCAGGTTGTCGATCAGCCGTTGCATCCGCGATGTAAAGTCGTCTTTGTAAGAAATAAACGCCATCAGCATGCCGACGGTCAAAGCGTTGTCCATGACCATGGTCGCGCCGACCGCCAGCACGGCGATGGCTTCGGCGGCAAACACCGCGCTATAGCCCAGCGAAAATCCCAGCGACATTTTTTGCGCGCCGATGCGTTTATTCACGCCGGCGACGAACAAATTCAGCCAGCGTGCCCGGCGCTGCTCTTCCAAACCCGCCAACTTTGTGGTGTGCACGGCGCGAATGCTTTCCAGAAAATGGCTTTGCGCCTTGGCCTCGTGCGCCAGTGCTTCATCGGTTAAGCGATGATAGATTCCATGGGGCAAAACGCGGATCAGCAGATAGGCCAATACGGCGGCGACGGCGAAAGCGCTTAGTGTGGGGCTGTACAACAACATCACCGCCAGGACAATTAAACCGAATCCGCCGTCCAGGACTACTTCGACTAATTTGCCGGTCAGCGTCTGTTGAATGGCTTGCATCGATTGAAACCGGGATACGATGTCGCCGGTATGCCGTAGTTCGAACCAATGCACGGGCAGCCTTAACAAATGGCCGATAATGCGGCCGGCCCATTGCAGATTGAATTGTGTCGCCAGCACGATGGCCAGCCAGCTTCTAACGGCTTCCAACACGATTTTAATCACGGCAATCAAGGCATAGGCCAAGGCTAACACCAACAGGAAATCCCGGTCGCCGGACACAATCGCACCGTCTACTATCCATTGGGCAACGATTGGTGTCAGCAAGGCGAATAATTGCATGGCAACGGCCAATACCGCGATTTGCGTCAAGCTCCGGATCAGGCCGTCGACTTTACCGACCAGTTTAGCGAGAGGAATACGCGACCTCGGCGTAATACGCTCGAACGCCGGCGCAGGCGTCAGTTCCAAGGCCACGCCGGTAAACAGGGTGTTGACTTCGGCTATAGCCAGCTCCCTTTCGCCCTTGGCCGGGTCGTGGACCAGCACCCGGCCGCGCCCCACTTTTTTTAGCACGACAAAATGGCTCATTTGCCAATGCAAAATACAAGGGAGACTGAGTTGGTCGAGTTCCGCCAATTCCAGGCGTAGCGGTCTGCATGAAAATCCCAATGCCGCGCCGATACCGACCAAATCCATCAACGTGGAGCCGCGTAGCGACACCGCATACTTGGCGCGTAAGTCGCTCATGCTGTGTGCGGCACCGTGGCAGGCGGCGACATAGCCTACGCAGGCCAAGCCGCATTCGGCCGCGGTGGTTTGCAAGTACGACGAATGGTGCGAGTGCTTAAGGTGCTTCATTGTTGGTATCGACAAACACTTCCAGCAACTGATCGGGATTGATGTGGCGGGCAATCGCCGTATTCACTTGGGCCAGCGTCAAGGTTTCAACGCGGGCATTGATGTCGGCGTAGTAGCGCATGTCGCGCCGTAAGCGTAATAGCAGATTCAGCTTGCCGAACAGCTTGTCATGATCCAGCTTGCTCAGATCGTTGCGATGGCGCCAGTTCTCTTTTGCACTGTCGAATTCCGTAGCGCTGAGGCCGTCTTTAACCAGCAGCGCCAGTTCCTCGTGCACGGCTTTGGAGAGTTGTTGCCGCAGGGCCGGCGCATAGGTCGCGCTGATGGTCAGGGTGGCGCGCGGTTCGAAGGCGGAAGCGCTGATCTTGCTGGCCACGCCGTAGGAAATGCCTTCTTGTTGACGCAGGCGGCGACCGAGGCGGGATTGAAGCGCATCCTCGCCCAACGCGACATTCGCCAGCATTAAAGCCAGGGTGTCCGTCTCGTCCGCTTGCAACGGCTGTCTAAGCTGTGCCGTGTAAGTGCCGTGCGCGCCATCGGCTACGGTCATGACATGCCGGCCGGGCGCCAATGCGGCGTAAGGCAGGGGCGGCCGCTGGTAGACCTGCTTGCTGCGCCAGGGACCTAAAAGGCTTTCCAACTGCCGGCGCGTCGCGTTGGCATCAAACTCACCGGACAGCAGCAACTCCCCATTCGCGCCGTAATAATCGGCGTGGAAGGCTTTTACATCGTTCAATTCGATGCGCTCCAACGCGGCGAGCGCTTCCTCCATGCCGGGCTCGCGGCGGATGTCGCCGATAGGGTATGGGCTGGTGAGTGCGGTCACGGCTTGTTCTGCGACGACTTGCGGTTTTGTGCCCAGGCCTTGGTAGGCGACGCGCAATTGATTGCCGATTTCCTTGAATCCCTGCTCCGGCAGTGCCGGATGACGAAGAACATCAATTAGAACGTCCAGAAATTCCGGTAACGATTTCGCGGGCAGATCGAAGCGAATCGCCAAGCGGTCCTCCATCGGCGTCATCGACAAGTGGGCATCCAAACCCACCAAGCGATCAAACAGTTGTTGTCGATCTAAACTGGCCGAACCGTGCGCCAACAGGCTGCCGGTAAGGTCCGCCAGCATACGTTTGCCAAGCATGCTGTCCGCCGTGCCCATACGCACATTCCACTGACCCTGCACGCGACCGGTCGGTATGGGCTTGGGCCAGAGCGCAACCGCCAGCGACTCGTTAATGCTAAAGCGCTCGATTTGCGCATCTATAGCCGCCGCCGTCGCATCGTTAGCCGCCAGGGTCACGGTTTCCGGCAGGTGCGCAGGCGTGGACGCGGGGGATGGTTCGGCGCTTGTCGCTTGCGGTACGAGGGATTCTTTCCGCGCCGTGACACTTGTCGCATGTCGACTGCTCATCAACTGGGCAACCGGGAGACCTTGCTGGAAAAGCGTTTTGGCGGTTTGTTGAATCTCCGGCAATGACATTTCTTGGGCCGCGTCGATGCTCTCGAACCACAGCCGCCAGTCGCCGAGGGAGGCAAATTCAGCCAAACGGTAGCCAAATGCGGCGGCTTGAGTTTGCACATGTAAAGCTTCGTTGCGTATCAAGTTTTTAGTACGTTCCAGTTCTTTTTCAGTGAACACGGTATCGCCCAGCGAATGCACTTGTTCTGCTAAGGTGTGTTGGAGTTGTTCCAACGCTTCGTTATCGGCTGACAGCGGCAGCGCGGTTACTTCGAATGCACCCCCATTGCGCAATAGCAAGGGCATAGCCGAGACAGAGGCTGCCTGTCCGGTGCTAACCAGCGACTCATGTAAGCGACTGGCGGGTGAACCGGCCAGCAAGCCGCTCAGTAGGCCCATCGCCGCTACATGCTTGGCATCGAACGAATGGGGTAACGGATAAAATAACGACGCGGAAGCAACATCGTCGTCGCCGCGAAAACTCGTTTGCGGGTCGCCGCTCTCCTGTCCGGACGCCGCCTGGAATGCCGGTGGCTGCCCAATTTTTGGCGATTTAATCTCACCAAAATGAGTTGCCAATTGCTTCCAGGTTTCGTCAACGTCAAATCGACCGGTAATGATCAACAGCGCATTGTCGGGACGATAGTGTGTCCGATAGAAAGCCTGGGCGTCGTCGATGGCGATACCGCGTAATTCGGTTTCGTTACCTATCGGCGGGCGTACATAGGGGGCAAAGCGAGTAACAACCGGCAGTATTTGTTGCGCTAATTTTTGCCGATGATTGCTATCGCCAAGCTCCTTTTCCCGCAATACTACGGGTAACTCCCTGGCAATATCCGTTTCCGTAATCGCCAGTTTATGCATGCGCAAGGCTTCTTGTTGCAGCAGCCAGTTCAGCGTGGGCTGGTCGCTGGAAAAGGCCGTGTGGTAGATAGTGCGGTCGAAATTGGTATTGCCGTTATAGGCAATGTTGCGGCGCGCCAGCTCGCTGACCAGCGAATGATTGTCCGGCGTCGTCGGCGCGTTAAACAGCAAATGCTCCAGCAAATGTGCGAGGCCCGACTTTCCCTCGGGATCGGCGAGCGAACCGCTAAAATACACCAGCGTCACAGCCGTCTGCTCGGCCTTGGTGTCGGGAACCAACACGGCCCGGAAACCGTTCTCGAATCGCCGTTCGATCGCGCCGTATTTCTCGGCGGCGCTATTTGTATTATTTTCCGTGGCGTGCCCGCTACCAACGTTGACGAGCGTTAGTATTAAACATGCGATTAAGGTCGAGCGGGTAGGGTTCATGGGTAAGATTCCTTTCTAGGGTTGGATAAGTCGAGGTTAATTAAATATCGATCGGCAATAACGAAACTTAGAGAGATACACGTCAATAAATACAACAGAGATGCGCCATATTTGAAATCTCATGCGGATGAATATTGATAGGCAATCCGACTCGTTAGGCGGGAATTAAGCTTTAACCAATATCTGAGGAAGTATTATCGAAATGGCTTTGTTGACGGCCAAAATCTTCGATAAATAACAGCTATGATACTCAGTAATAAAAATACTCCAGAGACCGTAACAATCTTGTCGTGCAGTGCTTTGTCTTGGGTAACTAATTCTGAAGACGCGCCGGCACAAATAAATCCTGCCATTAAGTAAGTTGTTATATCGCGTCGATACACGAATTCGGTAGTTTGTCTCCCTGAGAATAATCTTTCTATGTTATCTTGGTTTTTTTTAAAATAAAAAACGCCTGCCATAAATATCAAAAAGAAGGCGATATACAAGATAACCGCTTCTTCGCCATGGAGATGAGAGCTGATATCTGCAGTCGATTTTGGAAATACGAATGCTAATACCGTAAGTGCCGATAATAGGGTAAAAGCCGAGGTAACTGAAATTAAAAATGGGTGATTTTTCATGATGAGTTTAGGTAGAAAAAATTAATATAGGGCAGATATAAAAAATGGCTTTGGCAAGCCATTTTTTATTTTATCAACTTTTTAATATAAACCATGCAATTAAGCAAATAGCTATCGAATTCAGAAAATGAAGTAAAAACTGAAATCTTGTCATAGCGTCCTTGTCTTTACGTAATTGACTTTTAATCACCATTTCAAGAGAGATAACAGAGGCCATTGCAGAAAAAAATAAACTAATAAAAAGATAAATCATTGCGCCATCCTCAATAAATAATCGGTAAAGTAACCCTCCAAAACTTACTAACCGTCGCCATCTTCACCATGTAATTCTCGCTGAATTTGTGCAAATAATGCTCCATCATTGAGCATGGCGTCTGCCAGAAGAAAAGATCCCAGCCCAACGCCTACAACACCGACAGCAACACCTATGACACTGCCAACCGCAGCAGCTTGCGCAGCTGTAAAGCCACCCCCGGTGGCGATAACAGTTCCGCCTTGGATTTGATCGCCGACTGATATACCTCCGCCGACAACAGACATTTCACGAATTGTCAATTCACGCATTTCTATCTCCTTATCTTTTAATTAATAGGTATATTTGTTTTTACCGGCCACCGATTCTCAATGCTTTTGTTGTTGATTCAAGGTGGATTGCGATAATGGTTCGCAGTGCTGATAGTTTAAATAATCAATAGGCCCAGTCTTATAAGCAATGCCGAACATTTTGGTGTGGCGGATTTTATGGGGTTAGGTAATATATTTACGATAAAAGTTTAATGGTAAAATGAGTCAAGGCGTTGATATAAATAATTGATAAACTAATCCAAAGCACTCTCTTTCTTATTGTTTCTGAGCTGGGTTTAATAAATCTTGATTTTCCTATAATGGTTGTAATTATCACAAGGATAACGCCGAAAACCAATAAATAAGTCTGTGTCTCGTTCATATCGCAATAACGCCATGTTAAGTTGATAAATGTGGGAGTGAATGATGTTTAGCTTCCATCGCCATCTTCCCCGCCACCGCTACTCAAAGCACCGCCTTCAACCAAGCCATCTCCTATGGCAAATCCACCTAAGATTACGGCCGCCGCCCCGGTTGCAACGACTACAGCGCCCACTTCAGGTGCAGCCGCAACTAATGCGATGCCGGTTCCTACAAATGCTAAACCACCGCTAACTTCATCCCAGTCAACCCCTCCGCTGACAATCTCCATTTCCGTAATAGTTAATTCACGCATATATTTATCTCCTTGAATAAAGATTATAAAATTATTTTTTATCGAATTATCTAAAACCTCTCAATAAGGTCGAGTATCGATAATTGTTTCAACAGTTGATTCTCCTTATCGGACAATTGCTTGGTACTTTTATTAGCCGGCGAGTTATCGGCTGAACTGATGCCGGCAAGAAAATCGGCGCTTTCGGTGTCGAGATTTATCTTGAAGCCGTTGGCTAATAAAGTTTTCTGATCGTTGGATATTGGTAGGAACGAGTTTATTCGAATGTTATTGCCCAGAAGGACGGTGTTATCCGATATGCCGGTCGGAGACAAACTGCCAATATTAAATCGCGATTTAACTCTTTGCTGTTCCGTAAAAGCGATGTAAAAATTATCGAGATTTTCCGGTTCGGCTAGCGTGCTTTGTAATAGCGGAGTAAAACTTTCAATGAGACCTGTCGTATTGAGATAAGGGTTGATAGACCCCCGGCTTTCAATGCGGTCCGGCAGTTGATTGCCGCATAGCCAAAGCAGATAGTCCAATAATTTAGGCGGGAAGGTGCCTATGGCGATATGAAACGTCTCGTCGCCGGCGATAGGCAGGGCCTCGTGCCACCAGCCTCTTGGGATATACAACAAATCCCCGGCCACCAATACGGTATCCAGCACCGGTTCCGCCGGGCATTCCGCTTTATGGTTTAGGCTGGTTTGATGGTTTAAAGGCAATTCGAATGTGGGTTGATAGAGGCGCCATCTTTTGCGTCCGATCAGTTGCAAGGCGAACACATCGTGAGTATCCCAATGTTTGCCAAACGAACCGTCGCCGCCGAATGCCGCATAGGCATTGGCGTTGGTTTTTTCGCCGACGAATTGCGCCACGTCCATGCAATAGTCGTTAATTTCCGGGAGGTAGAGCTGTAGTTTGTTTAATACCAAGGTCGCACCGTCCGTTAAATAGCGGTACAAAACGTCTTTGACGATACGTGTGCGTTGTTCGCCCAGTTCCCAATAGGGCTCGGTATAGCGGCTCGGATCGACCGGTCCGTCTTTAAATAATTTAATCTGCGTATTGGCGTTTTCCATGGCGTAAAGCGCCTGGTCGATATGCTTCCAGTTTAAATTGTTCTCGGACAGTACTTGGCGCTTCAGCCACCACCGGCTTTGGTAATGCGCGTCGAAAAATTGTGTTCTATCGATGCCGAAATGAATCAGTGACATAGCGTTCCCTAGTTATATTTGGTTAATCCGTAAAGCGGTTCGATCATCCACTCGATTAAGCGCCGCGTATCTTGTTCGATATCCGCCTCCACGATCATGCCGGATACCAGCCGTTTCGGTTCGCCGTACACCGAGGCAAACTGCGAATCGAGTTTTACTGTGACGCGGTAATAATCGTCCGGTGGGGAATTGGCGAATAAATTCGGTAAGGTCTTCGATGAAACCGGATTTTTCGAGACGGTTGCGACCGTTCCGGAATACTGGCCGAACTTTTGATAAGGGTAGGCTTGGTAACGCAAGCGTACTTTCTGGCCGGATTCGACAAAGCCGATGCCGCGCGTGGTCACGTACAATTGCGCGGTCAGTTCCGCACCATCGCCAAGCAAGGTTGCCAAGGTATCCTTATCCGAAATTTGGCCGGGGTGCACGCTAATACCGGTGACCATGCCGTCAATCGGGGCGACGATAGCCAATTGGCTTTGAATATGGGTTTCCTGGATTTTTTGGCGGAGTATGCTTAAGTCTTGGTCGATATTGGCGATGCTGATTTGGGTTTTTTCCGGTGCGATGCGTTTTTCGTCCTCCAGCTCCAATTTTTTTCGCTCGAGTTCGTCGTAATCCCGCTTTAAATCCGATGCTTGGGCACGCAATAGCGTCAGGTTGTCCAGCTCCTCGTCCAATTTATCTTTTGCAATAAAGCCGGATGTCGCCAGACCGCGATGCTTATTCAGGCGCTGCTCCGCCAGGAGCAATCTTTCCTGATGCTGATTTATCTGTTGTTTGGCGTCGGCAATCGATACTTGTATTGCCGCCAACTGTCTGGATAGTGCCGAATTATTTTTGTCTTGCAGGGTGCTTAATTGGCGCTTTTCCCGGAGATTGGCTTCTTCTTCCGCGAGCAGTGCCGCTTCAAGCTGATCGGCGAATCGGGCTCCGCTGGCGTCCGACCGGTTTGTGAATGAAGAAAGATGGCGTTCGTCTCTTAACGTAAACAAGGTGTCTCCGGCATGAACCGTTTGACCTTCCTCAACATGAACGGCCGAAATAAGCCCTGGCGCGGGCGTGGCAATAATAATCGCGCCGCCATTTGGGACCAACATGCCGGTAGCGTTTGTTCGTTTGGTATAAGACGCAAAGCTGATAAATAAAACGGTTGCGGCGACCAGCGTCAACACAATCGTGAATACCAGCCACGACGACCAGGATCTCGCCAGCAGGATGTCGCCTTCCAAGCGTCCGGTCTGCGCTGCCATGGCTTCCGCACGATAAAGATTCGTCGAGAACATGCGTCTTGCCTATCGAATTTCGATGTTTGACAGCGAAGCGTTTCGTTGGGCCGCTTAGGCTATTAACCCGGTCCTATTTATCCTTGGCGCCCAGTTCGGGCTGAGCGCGTCGAAGCGTGAGCGGGTTGGCCCTTCGACAGGCAAAGTACCCTCCAGGGCATTGAGGCGAACGGTGTTTAAGGGCTGGGTTAATAACGTCGAGCTAAAAATCAGCTGTTGGATGGACTTTGCGGCTTTAGTAAGAAAGCCGGAAACGAAATGGCGGCTAGCAAAAAATGATATGGTCATAAGGTCCCCTGGATGAATTGATTAGCACCGTGAGGGCTGGCTAGTCAGGAGACATGGCTGGCAATACGCCTTCTGCGCGAAGGCTGAGTGGACTTTAAGGAAGTTCTCGCTTGGTGTCAACTCATATTATGCGGTAGGTCTTGTTTGCTTAGTTTTGCAGCAGCCAAGGCTTCGACTGAATAACCAATCTTGTATTTGCCCGTCTCGAAAGGTATATCGAAGCCGAGCAGATTTAAACATTCGTCCCAGGCACCTGATCGCCTGCGGCTTGCGCTTTAACTTCGACGGTTGGCAGCGTCGTGTCGCTGCCGGTTTCGGCGGGTATGCGCCGGGCCTGCTGTGAAAAGATCGGAGGTTCGCGGCTAGCGGTGAGGTAACGAACCGCAAGGAGTAAATTCTACCGTTTCGCGAACGGTGCGGTTTGCAAGCTCACCGGCAGCCTACTCCAGCGCATGTTGCGAGCAGAGGTAGGGTGGGCAAAATTGCCCACCATTCAAATCCGCGTGGGCACAAAACCCCGTGCCCACCCTTGTATGATGAATTTTAACAACCGATAGCCCAGAAAAACCGATTAAGCTGTGATTGTTCATTGGGAGGCCGTCCCACCCTGAGGACTGGTAGTTTACCAGAGCCTGTCGTGTAGATTGGCCCCCGCCCTATTCACCCATACCGTGGAGTATCCGAGGCTTAGAGCCTGCATACACAAGGAAGGTAGGTGCATGTGCAGGGTCGGGAACCGGTGAATAGTGTACTTCCCTTTAAACTGTATTTAAAAATGATGATGACGAACCGCTCGCTCAACACCCCCGCTGAATCTGTCCATCGCCTGTTTGCCGGCGTGGATGTCGGCGCCGACGAATTGGTTTTAGTGATCCGCAAGAACGGCAAGCCGTTCGACCCGCAAAAATATGCTAATACTCGTAGCGACCGTGCGCGTCTGGTGAATAAGTTGATCAAATTACCCGGCATCAAGGTCTGTCTGGAAGCCACCGGTATTTACCATTTCGATCTTGCTATTGCGCTACACGACGTCGGTGTACCTGTGATGGTGGTCAATCCCAAGGCTTCGCATCACTTCGCTAAGGTATTGATGAAAAACAGTAAAACCGACGCCGTCGATGCCAACACCTTGGCCGAATATGTCGAGCGCATGGATTTCGTCGCCTGGACTCGTCCTTCGAATCAAGCGCTGGCTTTGCGCGGCTATGCTCGCCGTATCGACGCGCTAACCGGTCAGAAGGCCGCCGCGAAAAATCATCTACATGCGCTGAGTGCGACCGAGGAAACGCCGAAGGCCCTACTACGCGATGCCAAATTGGCGATTAGTCAGCTGGAAAAACGCATCGATACGTTGGCTGGCGAGGCGCTGGCGTTGATCGACCAGCATCCGGAACTGCAACGAATATTCGACCTGTTGACCGGCATCAAAGGCATGGCCCAAACCAGCGCCATTGCCTTGATGGGCGAACTACTGCTATTGCCGCCCAACCTGTCGCATCGCGAATGGGTCAAGTTTGCCGGACTCGATCCCAAGGCCTTTGAGTCGGGCAAAAGCGTACACAAGAAAATGCGGCTATCCAAGGCCGGTAACCGGCATATTCGTTCGGCGTTGTATATGCCGGCCTTGAGTGCCAAACAGCACGATCCGCATGTGCGAGCGTATTTCCAGGATTTGATCGACAACGGCAAGAAACCTTTGCAAGCCGTCTGCGCCGTCATGCGTAAATTACTGCATGCGATCCATGGCATGTTGAAGCACGATCAGCCGTTCGATAACACACGGTTTTATGCCATCCCTGAATCCATCATCGCCGAGTAAAAAATGATGAAATTTGTTGCTTTTGAACAGAGTATCTACCGGACTTAAAAACCATCCGTTTGATGGCTTTGTTAGGCACAGTTCAACATTGCGCCCAAATAATTCGGTACTCTGGCTCTGCCAATTCACTTTTATTGGGTGGTATAACTTCACTTTCCAACGGGGTAATTGTGGAGATGCCGGGCAGCTTTAGGGTAGCCATTAAAATACCTTGATGCTCTGCAATTTCAATTGCTGATTCAAACTTTGCTGAACTTTCATTAAAGAGTTCTTCAGGATTACTTCTTAAAATAAACCACCAACTGCTTCCGCGTTTTGGCCTTCTTGCGAAGTCTCGAGCTGCATTCATTCGTTCAGATATTGCGACTTCATGAAAATGACTACCAAGTTGTTCCAGCCCCATTTTTATAAGCAATCTACAGACTGGTAGAGGCTCTGTGACCTCAGCAATTACTCTAAACTGAGTTTTCTCACCAGAAAGAACCTTTGACTGAATTTCTTTGTTTAGGGGTTCAAGCGCTACAACTCCAAATTTTCCGGTGCCAAATATTCTTCCTGCGGTACCCATAAAATTTGATACTTTTCCTTTTTTGGTCGGAACTCCCGAAAGCACTCTAAACCCAATAAAAGGAAAGCTATTTAAAGCCTTTGATTCGACTTTTTGGCCAAAATATTGGTTACAAGAATCGCAAGTTACACCGCTATTTGCGGAAGGTGAATGTTTTCCACCCAGAGATTCTGGAACTATATGGGAAACTGATTTTGTGCTTCCACTATACCCACAGAATATACATTTCATTGCGATCTCTATTCCCTAACCAGTTGTTAAGCGGTTTCCGTATATCGCCAAGCTAATACTCATTTTTTTCAATATTTTCAATAACTGATGGGTCAGCATGTAATTTTCCTGTCGATATACCATTCGGCAACCGAAACTAATGACCGATAACGGAGCAATCGGCGTCTTTGAACCACTGGATCGACCGATTGCAACCGGGCTAGTGTCCGCTGCCAGTTTATTCGATTTTACCTCCAATAACACCATCGCCATGCCGAAGAATCTGCAGCATCGAATCGTAAGGTGCCGCCCTCCGTGGCGGAGTTGTTAACGTCTTCCTCCGAACCCGCTAAACCGGGTATTCCGGGGTAATCGAATGCCTGCCGCATGGCTGACGATTCACCCGGCCCTATTGAGCACGGGTATTCCGTTCGGGCCGAGCTCGGCTAAGCCAGGTCGGTGCGCCCTTCGACAAGCTCAGGGCGAACGGTATTCGAGGGCCCGGCTAATAACTCATCGCTCTTGAACGCCTGGCGCCACTTGCCGCCGCGGAATCACCAACGGCACCGCCGGAATTTGCGGATGGCTGGCGATGCTGACCGGGTAAGCGAACACTTGCCGGATCAGCTCGCTGTTCAGGGTTTGCGCCGGTGTGCCGATGGCGGCGAGCCGGCCTTGGTGCAGCAGGGCGATGCGGTCGGCGTAAAGCGCAGCCAGGTTCAGGTCGTGCAATACCGCCAGGACCCCGGCCTGTTGTTGGTCGGCGAAGCGGCGGGCGATGGCCAACACCGCGTGCTGGTGGGCCAGGTCCAGCGCCGAGGTGGGTTCGTCCAGCAATAAATAGCGGTGCAGCGGGTCTTGCGGTTCCCAGATTTGCGCCAGCACCCGCGCCAGTTGCACCCGTTGGCGTTCGCCGCCGGACAGCGTGGTGTAGATGCGTTCGGCCAGATGGCCGGTATCGGTCATCGCCAGCGCGTGTTCGGCGATGGCCCGGTTTCGCGCGGCGCTGTGGGTTTTGCGTTGCGGGCTGCGGCCCATCAAGGCCACGTCGCGCACCGTGAAGCGGAATGCCAGCCCGGCACTTTGCGGCAATACGCCGCGCAGCAAGGCCGCCTGTTGCGGCGGCCATTCCGCCAGCGGCCGGCCGTTCATCGTCACCAGGCCGGCGAACGGCGCCAGCTCGCCGCTGATGGCCCGCAGCAGGCTGGATTTGCCGGCGCCGTTCGGGCCGGCCACGGCCAGTACTTCGCCGGGGCGCAGTGCCAGCGTCACGCCGTCCAGCAAGGTTTTCGCGCCGACGCGCAGGCTCAGGTCTATGGCTTGCAGCATGTCAATGGCCCATTAGTTTTTGGCGGAACAGCAGCCACAGAAAAAACGGACTGCCGAGCAGGCCGGTGACGATGCCGATCGGGATTTCGGCCGGCGCCGCCAAACTGCGGGCCAGATAATCGGCACAGATCAACAGCAAGGCGCCGAGCAGCGCCGACGCCGGCAACAGCCAGCGGTGGTCCGGCCCCAACGCCAGCCGCAATAGATGCGGCACCACCAGACCGACGAAGCCGATCACGCCGGACAAGGCCACCGCCGCGCCGACGCCGAGCGCTACCAAGGCCACCACGCCGGTTTTGATGCGTTCGACCGGAAAACCCAGATGGCCGGCTTCGGCTTCGCCGAGCAACAAGGCGTTCAAGGCATCGGCCAGCCACGGCAACAGCAGCAGATTGGCGAGTAAAAACGGCGCGCCGATGGCAACGCCGTCCCAACCGGCGCCGTTCAGGCTGCCCAGGCTCCAGAAGGTCAAGCTGCGCAACTGGTCGTCGTCGGCCAGATAGACCAGCAAACCGGTGGCCGAGCCGGCCAGCGCGTTGATGGCGATGCCCGACAACAACAGCGAGGCCACGTCCAGCCGGTCGCCGCTGTCGGCCAGCCGGTATACCAGCCAACTGACCCCAAAACCGCCGGCGATGGCCGCGAGCGGCAATAAATAGGCGCCGAATACGCCGGCGATTGCGCCGAACAGGCTGTCGCGCAACACGATGACCGCCACCGCAGACAGCGCCGCGCCGCTGGAAACGCCGATCAAGGCCGGATCGGCCAGCGGATTGCGGAACAAGCCCTGCATCGCCGCGCCGGACGCGGCCAAGGCGCCGCCGACCAGCAAACCCAACACCAGGCGCGGCGCGCGGATCGCCAGCAACACCGCTTGCTGGTCGGCGCCGAACGGCCAGGGCAGGGCGATACCGAAGCGGTCGGCGACGATGGCGACGGCCTGGCCGGCCGAGATGGCGACCGCGCCGCTGCCCAGAGCGGCCAAGGCTACGGCGACCAGCAGCAATGCCAGCATCCAGCACAGGCCGGCGCGGCTCAAGGTCGGTTTTAGCCGAAGACGCGGTCCGGCCGTCGCCATCGCGGCATGGACGGTCATCGGCCTGCCCCTGCGTCGGCGGCAACTGCCGGTTCGCCGTGCAGCCGTTCGGCCAGTTCCAGCACCGCCTGACCGCTGTGTAAGCCAAAGCCGAGCAAGGCCAGGGTATCGACGATAAAGACTTTACGTTGCCGGCCGGCTGGGGTGTGGGCGATGCCGGGTTGCCGGTAGAACGCCTCCAGACCGCCGATGGCGTTGGCGGCGACGTCGGTCAACAAAATCACGTCCGGCGCGGCGGCGACCATTGCCTCCGTGCCTATCGGTTTGTTGCCTTGCAGTTCGCCGGCGGCGTTGGCGGCGCCGGCCAGCGTTAACACCACGTCGGCGGCGGTGCCGCGACCTGAGGCCAGCGGCGCGCCGTGGGCGACCGCCATCAAAAACAGCACTTTGGGGTGTTCACGGCTTTGCGCGCGCCATTGCGCCAGTCGATCGAAGTCGGCTTGCACTTGATCGGCCAGTTCCCGGCCGCGTTCGAGCTGTTCCAGCAAGGCGGCAACGGCGCCTATTTTGGCGGCAATGCCGGCGGCGGAATAGTCTTCGGGTAACGTTTCAATGCGCACGCCGGCCGCGCGCAATTGCTCCAGCACCGCCGGCGGCCCGGCGTGGGCGCTGGCCAGCAGCAGGTCGGGGCGTAGCGACAGCACGCCTTCGGCCGACAGTGTGCGCATATAACCGACTTGCGGCAGCGTCTTGGCTTCGGCCGGCATCAGGCTGGTGCTGTCGACGCCGACCAGGCGCTCGGCGCCGCCTAGCGCATAGACGATTTCGGTCAACGCGCCGCCGACCGAGACGATGCGGCTCGGACCGGCGGCATGGGCCGGCGCGGCGGCGGTTAGCCAGAGGAAGGCCGCACATGCGGCTCGCGCAAGTTTATGGCTTAGGGATGTGGTCTGTTTCATGTTCGGGTTTTAGATGATCTCTACAAATCAAAAGTCGGCGCTAATCGCGACCAAGTGCATCCCTACCGAATGCCTAGCCTCCGCGCATTACCTGGTTTTGCAATTAAGCCGGGGCATCGGCTTCCGCTTCGGCCTTCCGCTGTTTATGCCCGACGTCATTGACGTGGCGGATTTGCCCCAAATCGTCGCCTTCTATCGAAAATGCCTTGGCAAAACCTTGCACGAAACTGCCGCGTTGCGGACGGATGCGAAACAGATGAAAGTCCTGCATTTTTTGTAGCTGTTTTATGAACGCGCCGAATTTTTCCTCGAATAAGCCCATGATGTAGGCGAAAGCTTCGGACTCGCGGTCGATTTCGCCGGCCGAGCAGTGATAGGTAACCCGTTGCCGGGCGAACAAATGCGCGGCTTTGTCTTCGTCCTCGACGAACAACAGACAAACCCGGCCGTTGTGCAACAGGTTTTGGGTGTGCGCCGACAGTTCGCTGACATACACGTAATAATGACCGTCGTGCCTCACGTAGGCGGCGTAACTGGCTTCGGGCTCCCCGGAAGCGCTGACCGTGGCCATTAGCGCGGAGGAAAATGTTTGCGGCAGCGCGGTATAGGCTGCTCTGACTTGTTCGAGATCGATGGTTTTCTGGTTCATGCGGGTTTCCTGATATGGCGTTATCGATAAAAGTATCGGTTTATGGGGTTGGGTATCGACGCAAAAGGCTAGGAACCTCCAGCAAGCGCCGAGGCTCGGAGCAAGTCGCGCCAAAATCCGTTTTCGCCGTTGGTGTCGTCGTAACCGCCGAAGACGGAGGCGATGGTCTGCTGGTTTTGGCCGCGCACCAGCAGGCCGGTTAATGCGTGTTGCCGGTACCTCAGTTGGACGATGTCCGCGCCGGCCACGGCCATTTCGTTAAGGTGCAGATTGAAATCCCGATCCAGAACATTGAACCAGGGCCCGGTGATTTTCAGGTTTTGAATCGGGCCGTCGTGCAGTTGCATCGCGCCGGGATTGCCGACTAGAACTTGTATCGGCAACATCAGGTCCGCCAGTTGCCGCATGAGCTCGCGTAGTGCCGATGCGGCAATCCGGCCTGTGACGGCAGCCTCGGGCGTGTCGGCTAGCAGCAAGCGCCGCCAGTGTTCCGGTAAATCCTGTGATGAGGCGATGGCGCTAAACGCCGGCTTGGTGCCGTCGGTAGGTGGTTCCAGATTGGGCGACTGATCGTCGGCCCGAAAGATGTCGACCAAACGCCGGTACAGGCCGGCATCGGCATGTTCGGTCAAATAGATTTTGTGCACGGCCTCGCCGCCCGTGTCGAAAAATTGCAGGCTGTGGCGCGGGCCGAGATGGGTTTCCTCGGTCACGGCGAAACCCGAATGCCAAATACTGATGGATAGACATAATGCGATATGGTGTCCGGCTACCAGAATGGCGTCGCCGCAGGGGCGGATATCCTCGTAGAGCCCGGTGCTTTCATGCACCGCGAAAGCGTTGCGGGTCAAGGCCATCACCGGCCCCAGTGTGCCGACCGCGCTCAGCAGCGCGGGCCAGTGTGCCCGCAAACGGGTGACGCGGTTGCCGCAGTCGGTTGCCAGCAGTTCGGCTTCGCTGACGCCCAACGTCGCCGCCGCATCGCGAATCCGCATATGCGGGTGATCGGCGAGCAGGTCTTGCCACGCTTGTTTCAAAGTGTCCGCAATCGATAAGGGTTGTTTAGTCATGGATTTTGCCATTACGCTGAGCTCCGTTAAGTGAATGTGCTGCGAATGTTCAGGGAAGCGCACTTTAGGGACTTTGCAGCCGGGCCCTCGGCCTGGCTGCAAAGCGTTTACAGGCCGGCGCTTATGCCGCCAGGCCTTTTTTACGATTTAAACCCAGCAAGCCCATGAAGCCGGCGCCGAACAGCCATACCGCCGCGGGCAGCGGCACACTGGTTACCGGATCGGCGGCGGGACCGATGTCGATAGCCACTTGACCCAAACTCAAGCTATGTTCGGCGCTGCCAAACGAGAACAAATAATTGCTAGCCGGTCCGGATAAATCCCAATAAGCCAGGTATTGCACTAGCTCGACCGGGCCGAATGAGCTTTCGTAGTTGCCATCGTAGAAAGTTTGTGTCGTAAAGCTTGGGGCTACGCCATTCAGTAACAGGCTGGTGTAGTCCATTTGCACGCCCCAGGTTTCGAATTGCAACGCTGCTCTTAAGGGTTGGTTGTCGGTAGCACCGCTCAGTGAGGCCGTGAAATTCTCGACGACGCTGAAGCTGTACAAATTGCCCGATCCGGCCGCGAATGTGCCGGCGTTCCAGCCGATATTGGCGTCGGTGGTGCCGGCGCTGCCCACATCCGGGGCTGCGGTGCGGATGCCGGGATAAGAGCCATCCACGAAGCTGTCCCATTCCGCATACAGCGTGCCGGCATCGCCCCGGTTCCAGTTGCCCCAGGCGGCTTCGCTTGGGGTGTCGAAGCCGTAGCCGGTGGCGTAAGGGTCCGGACCATTGGTCAAGTCAGCCGAAGCGCTGCCGGAAACGGCCAACAGGCCGGCGATTAAGGTCAGTTTTTGTGCAGTTTTCATGGTTGATTTCCTATGTAAATAAATTGACGCATCTCTTCACCGCGAAGACGATCCGTTGCTTTCGTCAAAATAGCGTCCGCCGCTTCGGCCCCATGCCGGCTATCCGCGCTGGCCTTTGGCCTTTGCGGTGGCGGAGATTTAAAACTCAGTGCGGCTCGCGGCATTCCGGAAGTGCGTTACCATCGCGATTGCCGTTCGGCGTGCCTTGCACCTGAAAGTCCAGCACGTAGCGGTACTGTTTGCCGCAATGGATGATCACTTCCTTTTGCCCGCGTTTTAACAAGCGCATTTCCATCCGCAATTCGCCGAAGCCCTCGTGTTCCAGCAATTCGTCGAATAGCGTTTCCAGTTTTTTCCGCGCCTCTTTCTTGGCCCTGTATCCCTTGGTCATAAGATTGTTCTCCGTCAAAAAGCCAGTTTTACGGTGACGCCGAGATTGCGTCCGGGACGCGAATAGCGGTCGGTCCAGTAGCGGGCGTCGGCGAAATTGCCTAGCGTGGTATGCGGATCGCCGGCGCGGGTGTTGATGTCTTCCCAGTCGATATATTTCTTATCCAGCAGGTTGAACACCCCGACATTGAACGAGAGATGCTTGCCGGCGTTGTAGTAGGCATTGAAATCGATGACGCCGTAACCGCTGGGCAGAAATAGGGCGTCAGCCGGGGCGGTATTGGCTTGTTTGGCGCCGACCAAGGTCAGGTTTAATTCCGTGCCCCAGTCGCCGCTGGGTTGGTCGTAGCGCAGGCCGACGACGGCTTTCATCGGGCTGATTTGCCTTAAGGCGTCGTCGTCGCTGCGTTGGCTCTTGAGATTCAAACCTTCGGTGAAGGAGCCGCTGAATAGCAGGCTGGCACCCGACAACGACGGCGCCAGCCAGTCCAGATAAAACCGGCTTTTGATTTCGATACCCTGAATACGGATCGGATCAGGGCTATTGATGTTTTGATAGGTGGTAAAACCCAACGGCGGACAGGCGGCGGTCGCCGGGTTGCAAATCACCGCGTTATAGATGAAGTGGTCGTAATCGTTACGAAACAGGCTTATGTCGAAACTCCCGGCAGCGCCCTGGCCGCGCAAACCCACTTCCGCGCCGACGCTGGTCTCCGGCTGAATGTTGTAATTGGGCAGGTTGGTGTATCCGCCGGTGATATTGGTAAAACCGAGATTGCTCTCGCTGAAGTTGGGGCCGCGAAAGCCATGCGCATACTGGCCGTGCACCGTGAATATCTCGTTGAGGTGCAGTAAGGCGCCGAATCTGGGTAAAAAGGCGTTGGCGTCGATGATGATGGGCATAACCGGATCGGCGCCTTCGGCAACCGCGCCCGCCGAAGCTTTTTCGAATAAATAATCGGATTTGGGCAATAAGCGGAAATATTCCCAACGGCCGCCGGGGATCAGCTCGATACGTTTGTTGAACAAGCCGATGTGGTCTTCGAGGTAAGCGCCTGCCTTGGTGACGGTGGAGAGCGGAAAGTCGCGGACCGGAAACTCATCCGGCGTCACGGTCTTGCTGATCCGGCCTTTGGGACAAATGTTATTGGGCCGTCCGGTGCGCGGGTTAACCGAGCCGCTGACGCAGGTGTAGCTGCCGTCGCGTTGTTGGACTATGGCGTTTTTACTGATCTGGCCGCCGTATTTCAGTGCATGCGCGGTCTCGCCTAAAACAAAGTTCTTTCCCAGTTGCAGTTCGCCGCCGAAGTCGTCGTTGGCAAAATCGAAAATCCGCTCGGTGAGTGTGTTGCCGTCCACGTTGGCGGTGCGATCTTGCAACGTGACTTGCCCGGTAGCGGATTTTTGCGTGTAAAACTTCCACAACCCAGCGTCGAACAGCGGCGTATCCAGATGCTTCAGGGTGTGGTCCAGCGTCAGCCGCCAGCGCGATTGGGTATCGGTGGTGAGCATGCTGTTGACGTTGCGCAGGCTGATGCCGGCACCGCGCAGGTATAGGGCGTCAATATCGGCTCGACTGTCCAGCCATTCGCCGGTCAGGCGCAACACGTTGTCGTCGTTAAAGCGATACAGCAGTTTGGCCAGCAGATTGTAGCTGCCGTTTTCTTGCGGACTGGGTGTGGTGCGGCGGCCGTCGGCAAAATCCGCCGTGCCCTTGTTATCGGTTTCGTTGCTTTGATTGTGGGTGAATAGCGCCATGCTTTCCCAGCCGCCCCAGGCACCCGCCAAGGTTGCGGTTTGCACGAAGCCGTTGTCGGTAGTGTTGTAGTTCAGTTTCAGGCCGGTGTAGTAATCCTTGCCGAATACGTTCAAGTAATCGCGCGGGTCTTTGGTGACGAAGTTGACGGTGCCGCCCATGGCGTCGCCGCCGTAATAGGCCGATCCCGAACCACGGACGATTTCCACGGCTTTTAAAGCATCCATGTCCACCGCATTACGATTGGCGCTGGCAAACGAGCCGATCCGAAAGGCTTCCGGCAGGCGCACGCCGTCGATTTGCATCAACACCCGGTTGCCGCCCAGGCCGCGGATGGTAAAGCCGCTGGCGCCGAAACGTTGCGGGTCGTTACCGACATTGACGCCGGGTTCGTAGCGGATCAGGTCTTTGATATTGCGGACCATGCGTTGTTCCAATGTTTTGTCGTCTATCGTCGATTGGGTGCCCGGCGGTGCGGCGGCCGGTTTGTCGGCTTGAGCTTTGACCGTGACGGTTTCCAGTTCCAGTTCTTCGGGCATTTCAAGCTCCTCGGGTTCGGCAGCCAAGGCTGTGCCGGCCAGCACACACAGCAGCGCGCCAAGCAGGGCGCGCCGGCAGTCGCCTGGAATTCCGGAGCAGGTCGCCTTGGGGCGGTTGTGCAGAGTGGGTACTAAATCAGTCGGTTTATTTGCCATGGCATACAGTAGTTACTGCTGGCTGCCTGGCGCGATGGCTAGGAGGGCTGGCGGGATAATTCGATCAGTCGTGTATCCATTCTGCGCGAAGCACATCATTCCCTTTCTTGTGAAGGGTGCCGTAAAAGCCAAAACAGAACCCTCTCCCGCGAGGAGAGGGAGCAGGCTATCGGTATTCGGTAGCTTGTGCGTTTCGCTGAATAGTTACTAAGTCGTTTGTATGTGCTTCCGCGTCGCGGAAATTTCGTTTTTCCAATTCCGGTGTTTGGCGATGCCAAAAAGTCAGGATTTGGCGCTATTAATGCCCCTCTTTGCAAAAGAGGGGCGGGGGGAGATTCCCCAAACCAATCCCCTCACTCCCGTTTGTCCCCAACCGGTCCGTTGTCGCAACCACCGGAGTTACTCTTCGACGGCAACAATCCCAGGCCGCTAACCGCCGCCGGCAAACCCAACAAGGCCCACGAGGCAACATCCCACGCGCCGTCGCCAACCAATGCCGCCGCCAGACCGGCCGCGCTGGCCAAACCCAGCGCCAGCGGCAGGCGCCAGATTTGCCAGGCCGAACGTCGGCTGGCGGTCCGCATCAGGCCGCCGCCCCGGCAACCGCCGGAAGCCGCCAGCGGCGCCGGGCCAGCCATAAATACACGCCGCTGATCAGCACTGCGATGGCGATCAAATCCAGTACCAGCCACAGGCATTTCAGCGGCAGGCCGCCGTAATTGCCGAAGTGCAGCGGTTTGGACAGCAGCAAGGCTTTGACGTAAGCCGGCAGTTCGCGTTTCGCCAATACCTCGCCGGACGCGGCGTCGATCACAACCGGCGTCAGCAATTGGCTGGTCAGCGGCGTGTTGCCTTGCAGGAAGGCGACGAACTGGCGCGGGCCGGCAAACTCGTTGCCGGGAAAGGCCATAAAGCTCAGAGCCATGTCCGGCGCGGCGCGCAAGGCCGCCGTCAATGCCGCGGCGGCCCGGCCTTGGCCGCTGACTGGTGCCTGGCCCTGGTAAGGCGCCAGCATCGCCGCCAGTTCGGTGTCCTGCCAACGCTGAAAAATCGGTTCGGCCACGGTGTTGACGATGCCGGTCAAGCCGACCACGGCCAGCCAGACCAGGGTGGCGATACCGAGCAGGTTGTGCAGATCCAGCCAGACCAGACGCCGCGAACCGGCGCGGCGCACGCTGCCGAATGGAAATTTAGCCATGTGGTAGTGGTACAGCACGGCGCCGGAGACCAGCGACGCCAATAGCAGCACGCCCATCGCCCCGAGTAGCAGGCTGCCGGGCAAGCCGGCGAACAAGTCGTAGTGCAAGCGAAACATCAGGTTGATAAAGCCGCTGTCCAGCGGTACATCGTGCAAAAACTCGCCGTTGCGGGCGTCGTACAGATAAAACGCGCTTACGTCGCCGCTGGCCGCGGTTTTACCGAGCCGTACCGACCACAAGGCCGGCTCGTCGGCATCGCCGACCAGAAATTGCACGGTGTCGCCGGGCCGGCGGGCCAAGGCATCGGCAACGATGGCGTCCACGTCGGCTTGGCGCTGGTCGTCAGGCCGTTCCGGCGCCGCGATGTGACGGCCCAACGCCAGATCGATTTCCTCGGCAAAAATCAGCGGCAAACCGGTCAGGCACAGCAGCAGCATGAACAGCGTGCAGACCAGGCTGGTCCATTGGTGGAGCCAATACCAAATTTTGAACGTCGATCTGGCGGACATGTTTAACAACCGTTAGAAACTGTACTTGACCGAACCGGTGATCACCCGGCGCATGCCGTAAGTGGCGAAGCCGTCGGCCGGACTGCCGTAATCGAAGGCCGATGTCACATGTTCCTTGTCCAGCGCGTTTTGCAGATTGAAGGCCAGTTGTATCTGCTTCCAGGTGTAATGCAGACTGGCGTCGAACAACACGTAACTCGGCACCTCGGTGGTGTTGCGGCCGTAATAGCTGTTGCCGTACGAGGTACCGATGTAACGGGCGCCGCCGCCGATGCCCCAGCCCTTGGCCGGGCCGCTGGCTACGGTGTAATCGGCCCAAAGCGTGGCTTTGTGGTCCGGCACGTACTCCAGGCGCTCGCCCACTTCGCTGGCAAACGAGCTCTTCGTGACGGTGGCATCCAAATAACTGTAACTGGCTGTCAAATTCAGACCGTTATCCAGACTCGCCAAGCCCTCCAATTCGACGCCGCGCGAGTGGGCGCTGCCTTTCTGCACGTTCTGGAAACTGGTTGGGTCGGTGGTCAGGTAGTTGTCGCGGGTCAGGTCGAAATAGGCCAGGCTGACGAAACTGCGCTGGTTTCTGGGCTGATATTTGACGCCGAACTCGTATTGTTCGCCGGTTTCCGGCTTGAACGTTTGTCCGGTCAGGGCGTCGCGACCGAGCGCCGGCAGGAAGGAGGTGGCGTAGCTGAAATACGGCGCCAAGCCATTGTCGGCAAGATAGACCAAGCCGGCGCGGCCGGTCGCCTTTTCATCCTGCTGGCCGCTGGCCGATCCGCCCAAACGATCCGTGGTGGCGCTGTCGGCCAGATCGTAACGGCCGCCCAAGGTGAGCCGCCATTGCTCGGTGAGTTTAATTTGATCCTGCAAATACAAGCCGATCTGGTCTTGCACCGAGACATCGTTTTGGTAAGGCGACGCGGCCGGTACCGCCGCGCCGTAAACCGGCGCGTACAGATCAAGATTAGGCGCGCTACCGAACGGCAACACATAGGTCGCGTCGGTATGTTGAAAGTCCAGGCCGGCCAGCAAGGTGTGGGCAATAGGTCCGGTCGCCAATTTCAATTCGGCTTGGTTGTCCAGACTAAATCCCTGCACGCGGCCGTCAATTTCGTAGTAGTAGCGGCTGATGGTGCGTTGGTCGGCCAATAGCGCCGCGGTGTAAACGCTGCGCGCGTCCAGTGTATTGTCGTAATAGCGGGTATTTTGCCGAATCGCCAATGTGTCGTTAAAGCGGTGTTCGAATAGGTAACCGACCGAAAACTGTTCGCGATCATATCGATCGACGCCCGGTTCGCCGGTGAAACGGTTGCTGGGCAGTGGCCCGTTCGGATTGCCGAACAAGGTCCCGGCCGCCGGATAGCGTTGCGAGGGCTGGGTTCGGTCTTGCTGGTAATGGCTTAAAAAGGTCAGCGTGGTACGTTCATCCGGCTTCCAGGTCAGAGACGGAGCCAGATAAATTCGGTTGTCGTCGATAGCGTCGATTTGGGTTTCGCTGTCGCGGCCCAAAGCCACCAGCCGGGCCGCCAAGGTACCGGCCCGGTCCAGCGAACCGTGCAGGTCCAGCTCGCCTTGTAAGCGGTCGTAGTTGCCGGCCTCGAATTTGATGTCGCCGCCGAAGGCGCCGAAGATCGGCCTTTTCGAAACGAAGTTAACCAGACCGCCGGCGCCGGCTTGGCCGTATAGCACCGAGGCGGGGCCGCGCGGGATCTCGATGCGCTCGGCGCCGAACGGCTCCAGGTTGTAACTGACGGCGAAACCGGGATTGACCAGCTTCAAGCCGTCCTGAAACAGGCCGGTTTCGGTCACGTCGAAGCCGCGCATTTTTAAATAAGTGGTGCGCGGTTCGAAACCGAACGATTCGCTTTGCACGCCCGGCGTGTAGCGCAGGGCTTCAGCGATAGTGCCGACGTTTTGCGCTTCCAGTTGGTCGTCGGTGACCACCGAAATCGAATGCGGCGTTTCCAGCAGCGGCGTGTCGGTCTTGCTGGCGGCGCTGGAGGTGGTCGCCACGAAGCCGACGTCGCGGCGTGTGCTTTGGTCTTTGACTTCGACGACGGGTAGGGTGACATCCTTGTCGGCCGACGAATCCTTGTCGGTATCCTGTGCCGCGGCCGGCGCCGGGCAGATCAGCGCGGCGGCCAGCGGCAGTGCCGCCATCAGTGCTCGGGAATCCGCCGGCTCGTGCCGGCGGCGTGAATTGGGTTGGGGCATGCGTGCTCCGTCGGGTTAGCAATGTCGTTAAAGTCATGGCTACCTGGCGGGAAAGGCTGGGTGGCGGGTTTGTTGGTTACCCGTCGGAAAACGGGTAACGTTTTTATTTCCGGTTTTGGGATGTCCGGCAGGCAGGGGCTTTACTTCGTTACCATTACAAGGCGGCATCCTTGCCTTGCCCATCTACCAGACATCCCAAAACCGGCAAATTTTTTTCATGACCCCTGCTTTGCAAGTTGGCAAAGCGCCGGGGTTTTAAACGCTATTTTTTCTCCGGCTCCGAGACGAAACCGATTTTACTGACCCCGGCTTTGGCCGCATCCGCCAGCGTTTCGGCGACGAAGTGGTACGGTACGTTTTGATCGGCGCGGATATGCAGTTCCGGCTGCTGCGGCGATTGGGCTATGTCCGCCAGGCGCTGATTCAAGACGCTACGGTCGATTTGCTCCTGGTTCCAGAACAATTTACCTTCGCCATCCACCGACAGCGCCACCGGGTCGTCGCTAGGTTGTTGCGGTACGCTGCTGGCTTTGGGCAGATCGATTTTCACTGCATGCGTCATCAGCGGTGCGGTGATCATGAAGATCACCAGCAGCACCAGCATCACATCGATTAACGGAATCATGTTGATTTCGGCGACGGTGTGGCCGCCGCCCTTGTTTTGATCGAAGCCGCCGAATGCCATTAGTGTTCTCCAGTGGCGAAGGCCATTTCAACGCCGGCAATAGCGGCGGCTGGCGCGCTGGCGATGGTGGCGCCGGTGGTCAGGAACGCAAACAAATCGTGGGCGAAGCCGTCCAAGCGGGCTAACAACAAGCGATTGCTGCGCACGCAATCGTTATAGGCCAGTACCGCCGGTATCGCCACCGCTAAGCCCAGACCGGTCATGATTAGTGCTTCGCCGACCGGTCCGGCGATTTGATCCAAACCGCCCAATCCGCCTTGACCAATATTGACCAGGGCGTGGTAAACCCCCCAGACCGTGCCGAACAAGCCGATAAACGGTGCGGTGCTGGCGATGGACGCTAGTGCGGTCAAGCCCCACTCCAGTTGCGCGGTTTCTTCGTCGATGACCCTGCGCATCGAGCGGGTCAGAAACTCGGCAGTCGAGCCCGCCTGTTGCAAACCATGGCTACCGTGGCGGGCATGATGTTGCGAGGCGGCTAAGGCGTGGCGGGTCAGATTCGAGAACGGGTCGGTTTGGGTGCCGTCGGGCAAGTGGCTGGCGACGTCGGTGAGGGTGTCGCTGGCCCAAAATTTTTGTAAAAACAGCTCGGCGCGATGGCGGACCTGGATGGCGTGCCAGGCCTTGACGACTATGAAATACCAGCTGGCTACCGACATGATGATCAGCAAGCTGAATAGGAAGGCGCCGACACTGTCGGTTTGCGCCAGGAAATGGTCGAGACTTTGATTGAGTGCCATGATTTATCCTTCGAGAGAGAATGAAACGGGAACCACGACCCAGGCGGAAACCACCTGTTCGCCGCGGCGGGCGGGGACGAAACGCCATTTTTGCACGGTTTCCTGGGCGGCTTGATCCAGGCGCTCGTAGCCGCTAGATTTACGTAGCGTGACTTGTTCGACCGCGCCGTCGGTATTGACCAGTACCCGCAACAACACCTTGCCTTGCTCGCCGAGTTGCCGCGATGCGCTAGGATAGGCCGGGGCCGGGTTGTTCAAGTAGTCGGCGTTCAGGTTGGGCAAGGTCATCGGCGCCGACGACGCTTCGCTGTTACTGGCGGAACTGGGTGCCGGGGCAGGCGCGGCCGCAGTGGCCGTTGGTGTAGGTTCGGCGCGCGGTGGTTCCGGCGTTGGCTCTGGCGCGGCGATTGCCGTCGGCGCACTGCCGGCGGTCGACAATAGGTTCGGCTTTTTAACCGGTTTGGGTGGCGTTTTAGGTTTGTTGACGGCTTTTTCCGGCGCTGGTTGGGCTTGCTGTACCGGTGGTTTGGCCGGTGCCTGTTGCGTTTGGGTGTCGCCGATCCATTGCACCATGATAGGTTGCGGCGGGGTGACGGGCTGCGGTTTCTCGCTGTTCGGCATTAGGCCGAACCAGGCTAAATGCAGGCCGAGCGCGATTAGCAAGCCCAGGCCGCGTTCGTTATATTCGGCTTTTTGGATTGTGGCTATCGATTTATACGGCTCTTCGCTGGCTACGAGGCGCATGGGGGCCAGGCAGGCAAGCTGGCGGAAACTGGCGGTCGGTAACATACAGGCCTCTCGATTAACTGAGCTGAAAACGATTGGCTGGCTACCCTGGGGTTGGCTGGCTGGTGTTGTCGGGTATTACGGTTTACTTGGTCAAAATTAATTTGCCGTTGCTGGTAATGCGCAGACGGTACTCGTCGCCTTGATGTTCGATGACAATTTCGTTTTGGGTGCCGAACAATAAACGGCTATTCACCCGCTGCCTGGCTTGCGGTATTTCCGGCGGCGTGTCGGCGGTTGACGGGCTAAGTCGCACTGGGTTGGACGGATTTTTCATAGGACTAAAAATGATGACGAATAAATGCCAAACCCGCTCAATGCGCTGCTACCGACTGCTGGCGAGCTGTTTTTCGCTCTAATAACAGGTTGGTGACTGTTTGCCAGTGTTCCAGCAATTGCAGATACATGTCCCGGCTGGAAGCACTATGTTCTAGTTCCGGATGGCTCAGTAACCGGCCCAATTGCTGTACGATCAGATGCGCCAACTTTGGGTTGTGGTGGCCGTTGATGAATTGGGTCATTAACACGCAGGTTGCGGCATGAATTTGCGCCACATCGCGGCTTCTCGGCGCGCCGATAGAGTTGTCTTCAAACATGATGACCTCGGGTTGCATAAGTTATAAGTTAAATTGCCGCACACTGGATAACTTAGGAGGCTGTGCAGGTGCGGCAATGACAGCACGAGAGATGACTGTCGGATACAAATGATAATGATTATCATCTATATGTCAAGCAAAAGTATTTTGCTGTGGGTGGTTTGGGAATTTGTCGGGAAGCAATTGGCAGGGCCAAGGTGGTTGGGAAGACGATAGAGGTGTTTTGTTTGTGGTAAATGATTTGAGAATATGACTGCAAATGGCAGCGGAAGTCGCCACCCTTGGTCAGGCTTATAGCGTGGCTTCGGCTTTTTGCAGCTTTAGGGCAGCGGTTTGTAAGCCAGTAGTCCGGCCAGCGTTTCCAGGAGTTCGCTACGGGGATGATTTTTGATCCAGACCAGCGCGATTTGCCGGCTGGGCCGCTGGCGGATGGTGATATAACGAATGTCATGATCGTCCGGCTGCACGGCGACCGAAGGCATCAGCGTCACGCCGACGCCGTTTTTGACCATGAAACGCAAGGTTTCCAGGCTGGATGCCCGGAAGTCGTGCTCCACGAAGCGCGACGGATGGCATAATTTTAGCGCCTGATCCCGCAAACAATGGCCCTCGTCCAGCAACAGCAGATTTTCTTTGGCCACCGTGTTCAGGTCAATTTCCGCCTGCTCGGCAAGTGGATGGTCGGCGCACACCGCCAGGGTGAAAGGGTCTTCGAATAGGGTTCGCGATTCCAGGTTCGCCTGTTCGACAGGCAAGGCCAGCAAGGCAGCATCCAGCTTTTTGTCGAGCAGTAAGGCTACAAGAGCGTTGGTTTTTTCCTCGACCAGTTGGAGTTTCAGCTCGGGGTAATGCTGCTTGATGCGAAATACGTATTCCGGCAATACGTAGCTTGCCAGTGAAGGAAAAGCCCCCAACGACAACATGTTGCGGTGCCGATCACTGGCGTGGGCGGCGATTTGGCGAATGGAGCGGGCATCGTCAAGTATACGGCGGGCGAGCGGTAAAATTTCCCGGCAAGTGTCGGTGGTTTCCACCGCATTTTTTTCGCGCAGGAATAAATCCACGCCTAAATAATCCTCAAGTTTCTTGATCTGCGTGCTCAACGTCGGCTGGCTAATCGAACAATGCTCAGCCGCTTGGCTGAAGTTTTTCAATTCCGCTACGGCCACTAGGTAGCTTAAATCCCGCAAGTTCATCGACTGTTATCCGCTGTTGAGGTAAGTGTTCCGAAAGTGCACCCGGACCGGAATCATACCAGCTTGGAAGCGCCTATTATTGACTTGGCCTATCGGTCCATCGAAGAAATCAATTTCAGTTTGCGGCCAATCTCCCGTTGAATATGTCCACCGAACCCGTTTTCTGAAGGGATAGGGCGCCGTTACAACTAAATGCCGCTACAGTTAATCCCGTGCGGTCTTTAAAACGAAAAAAAACAACGGCTGGTTTTTATCTTAAATCACAACAAGGAACAGAGGTGCACCATGACAAGCAAACAAATTTTCCTGGCATCCACATTGGCACTAGCCATATCAGCGGCATTGACCGCCACACCGGTGCAGGCCGAGCCGGAACCGACCATGAACAGCTTCTGGTGGCCGGAGCAACTGAATCTGCAACCGTTGCGGCAGAACGCCGCCGAATCCAATCCCTTGGGCAAGGCCTTTAATTATGCCGAGCAATTCAAAACCCTGGACTTGAAAGCCGTGAAAGCAGACATCGCCGGCGTGCTACATACCTCACAACCCTGGTGGCCGGCCGATTATGGCAACTACGGGCCGTTTTTTATTCGCATGGCTTGGCATAGTGCCGGCGTCTATCGGATTTTCGATGGTCGCGGCGGCGCGTCCGGTGGTCAGCAACGCTTCGAGCCGCTCAACAGCTGGCCGGACAATGTCAATCTGGATAAAGCCCGCCGCCTGTTGTGGCCGGTCAAACAAAAGTACGGCGCCAAACTGTCCTGGGCCGACCTGATGGTGCTGGCGGGCAATGTGGCCTTGGAAGATATGGGCTTCAAAACTCTGGGGTTTGCCGGTGGCCGCGCCGATGATTGGGAGGCCGAAGTGGTCAATTGGGGCACGGAAAAGAAATTTCTGGCCGATGAGCGCCACGACGGTAAAGGTGAGCTGGCGAAACCCTTGGCGGCGGTGCAAATGGGCTTGATTTACGTCAACCCCGAAGGCCCTGGCGGTAATCCTGACCCATTGGCAGCCGCCAAACATATCCGCGAAGCATTCGGCCGGATGGCGATGAACGACGAGGAAACCGTGGCGCTGATCGCCGGCGGCCATACCTTCGGCAAGGCCCACGGTGCGCATAAACCCGACGAATGCGTGGGTAAAGAACCCGCCGCGGCCGGCATTGAAGAGCAAGGCTTAGGCTGGGCGAATAAATGCGGTGCCGGCAACGGCGTCGATACCGTCAGTAGCGGCCTGGAAGGCGCTTGGTCGACCAACCCTACGCGCTGGACCCACGATTATCTGACCTGGCTATACACCTTCGAGTGGCAACAAAGCAAAAGTCCGGCCGGTGCCACGCAATGGATACCTAAAGACGGCAAAGGCGATAACTTTGTACCGGACGCACACGACCAGAGCAAACGCCATCCGCCGATCATGTTTACTACCGATATTGCTTTGAAAATGGACCCGGATTACCAAAAAATTTCCAAACGCTTTTTGGATAATCCAAAAGAATTCGAGGCGGCCTTCGCCAAGGCCTGGTTCAAGCTGACCCACCGCGACATGGGGCCCAAAGCCCGCTATATCGGTGCGGAAGTACCGGCCGAAGACTTCGTCTGGCAGGACCCTATTCCCAAAGTTGATCACAAATTGATTGACGCCAAGGATGTTGGCAAATTGAAATCAGCCATCTTGGCTGCGGATCTGACGATTCCCGAGTTGGTGAAAACGGCCTGGGCCTCGGCAGTCACGTTCCGTGGCACCGACATGCGCGGCGGAGCCAATGGTGCGCGGATTCGGTTAGCACCGCAAAAAGACTGGGAGGTCAATGATCCCGCCGAACTGGGCAAAGTGCTGGCAAAACTGGAAGCCGTCCAAACCGAATTCAACCGCTCCTTGAAAGGCGGCAAAAAAGTGTCGCTGGCCGATGTGATCGTGCTGGGCGGTTCGGCAGCGGTGGAGGAGGCGGCCAAAAAAGCCGGTTATAAGGTGCAAGTGCCGTTCAAACCGGGGCGGATGGATGCGGCGCAAGAGCAAACCGACGTCAATTCTGTCGCGGTGCTGGAGCCCAAAGCTGACGGTTTCCGAAATTACTTTGGCAAAGATAATGCGCATTCGCCTGCGGAAATGCTGGTCGAACGCGCGAATTTTCTGACCTTGAGCGTGCCGGAAATGACGGTGCTGGTGGGCGGCATGCGGGCTTTGGATGCGAACGCCGGCCATGCCAAACACGGGGTGTTCACCAGTCGTCCGGGCACGCTCAGTAACGATTTCTTCGTTAATCTGCTCGATATGTCCACGAAATGGACCAAGTCAGCTACTGAAGGCATTTACGAAGGACGGGACCGGGCCAGCGATCAAGTTAAATGGACTGCCACACCAGTGGATTTGATCTTCGGTTCCCACTCCGAGTTAAGGGCAGTATCGGAAGTCTATGCCTCGGCAGACGGCAAGGAAAAGTTCGTGCAGGATTTTGCCAATGCCTGGGCCAAAGTGATGGAACTGGATCGATTCGATAAGCGCTAAGCTTGGCTTGCGAGGCAGCCAATTTGGCCGAAACTGGGTCAAGTTGGCTGCCTTGCGCAAAAATGCCTTTCATCGTCAACTTATTAACCCGGTCCTAGTTGTCACGGGCATGCTGTTTGGGCTGAGCCCGTCAAAGCCGTGGCTGCTGTGTTCTTCGATGGGGAGAACGGTTTTCTGCGTCGGGTTAATACCAGGCTGGTGGCAAGCCGCAAACACCTCAGTTTGTGCCCAGTGGTGCCAGGGTCCCTCACAGAGAAAAGTCAAAAAAAAGGGCAGTGCAAAGACTGCCCAAAGAGGGAGAACTCAAGGTGAATCAAATCCAGTCGGAATCGTTGCTGTCGTCCGGCACGCTGTAGTCTGCGTCGCTAAGTGAAAAATCGTCACTATTATCCAAGTTGGCTTGCTGGATGGCATCGTCGCCGTAATAGTTGTTGACTACTGTCTGTTCCTGAAGGCCGCTGTGTTCGCCCATTGCTTGCTGGCCCCAGGCGCTGGAGCCGTGATGACCCATTAGACTTTCGATGCCTTGGAACAAAAACGAACCGGCGACGACGCCCGCTGCCGTGGTTGCGACATTACCTAAAAAACTACCGCCACCACCACCGAAGAAGCCGGGCGCTTGCGCGGGAGCGGCGCCGCGCGGCATTTGATAATTACCGGCACCGGGCACCGCTCCGCTATTGTTGGCAGGTTGAGCCCACGGATCGTTCCCCAGGAACCCGCCACGTTGTGGGCTTGCACCGGCTTGCAATTGATTTTGCAACTCGGCGATTTGTGCTTTAGCCGCAGTCAAAGCTTGATCCTGCAACAAGGCGCGTTGCACCAGCAGATAAGCGGCATCGGGTTGTTTGGCCACCGCATCTCTAATCAAGGCTTCGGCCTCGGCGTCTTTTTGGGCGAGCTTTACTTCGTTCAGTTGATTCAGAAACTGGCTGAGCTGGTTGCGTTCCTGTGAATTCATTCAATAACTCCTATCGTGAGATATAACCCGGCTAAACGCCGGCATGGGCAAAGACTGCAAAATCGCTGCAAAGTTTCTTTAACAGTTGGGTGTGGTTTAGGAAGTTTCAATAGTCCGGGTGAAATAGTTGATGGCGTAAATTGCTTCTTTCTAGCAGCAAAGGGCAACGTATTCAATCACTGCCGGTCCTGTTCCAACGGCGCGATAGACTATGCTTCGGCGCCTGGTGCTGCAATTGCTGCTTTATCTTTGGCATTGCAAATTTCGGAATATGGGTTCTCGCACTTTCCGGGAAATGGTCGGGGGTAGGGCATCATAAAACCAAAATTGTAAGGGCAGTGGCTAGGTCGCGGTTAAAGCAGCCAGCCAAAAACAGCATTGCCTGTTAGTCCGGTTAGCGTACAATCCAGAGTGCTTCGCTAGTCGTTTCAAACCCATTTCAGTCGTTAGTTAGTAGCCGGCCGCTAAATCATACGTGATCAGTAACTCGAACAAACAAGCAGCAATTCAAGCGGCACAGCTTCGACAACTGTTTGCAGCAAGCAATGTGTCATTGATCAGCAGTACGCTACTGGCGGCGATTCTGGCTTATATGCAGCGCGACATGATTGCGGCTCATGTGGTGCTCAGTTGGTTGACGCTGATCGTGTTGGTGGCGGTTTCCCGCACTTTGCTGGTCAAGGCTTATCGGTCCGCCGCGCCGGAAGTGGGCGAAAGCACTCTGTTCTGGATGAAAAGGTTTCGGATTGGGGTGCTTGCCGTGGGCTTGGTGTGGGGAGCGGCCGGTTTTCTAATGTTCCCGACCAACAGTTCGCAGCACCAACTCTTTTTGGTTTTCATGCTGGCAGGCTTGTCCGCCGGCGGCGTGGTGGCTTTTTCCGCCGATCTGCTTAGTGCGGTGCTATTTTCTTTGAGCTCGCTGCTGCCCATCATTGTCCGCTTGTTCATGTCCGGCAATGGGTTGTTTGTGGCGATGAGCGTGGCAGGGTTTTTATACCTGTGCTTCATGGTGATCAGCTTGCGTCGTATCAATCGAAGCATCACCGAGAATATTGTCTTGCATCTCGACGCCGCGGAAAGAGAAGAGGCCATGCGTATCAGCGAGCAGCGCTATCGCTTGTTGCTGAAACATTCGCCCATCGGAATTTTTCATTACGACACCGACCTGATCGTCACTTATTGCAACGAACCGTTTGCCGCTATTTTGCAGAATAGCGTCGATAACGTGGTCGGATTGGATATTAAGGGTTTTAACGACGGTTCAATACTTGCCGCTTTGCATCAGGCGTTGAACGGTGAAAAGGTGAGTTATGAAGGCAATTTCAGGCCGGCGCCGGATGCCGCCGGCATAGTGATAGACATGAGCTGCGCGCCGTCCCGCGACGGCGCCGGCAAGATTGTTGGCGGTATTGCGATTATTCGGGACATCAGCGAGCGTAAGCAGGCGGAAGAAATGCTGCGTATCAGCGCCATCGCCTTCGAATCGCAGGCGGCGATGATCGTCACCTCCCCGGACGCGATAATCCTGCGGGTGAATCGAGCTTTTACCGCGCTGACCGGCTACGAAGCGCAAGAAGTAATGGGGCAAACGCCGCAGATGCTCAACTCCGGTCGGCACGACAAGGGATTTTTTACCGCCATGTGGACTTCATTACAGGAAACCGGCCACTGGCAAGGTGAAATCTGGAATCGGCATAAGAATGGCCTGATTGTTGCGCAATGGCTGACCATTGCCGCCGTAGTCGCGCCCGATGGCCGCATTACCCATTACGTCGGTACATTTTCGGATATTACCGAGAACAAGGACGCGGTGGCGGAAATCCACCGATTGGCCTATTACGATCCTTTAACCCATTTGCCTAACCGGCGTTTGCTGCAAGACCGCTTGGGCCAGGAGTTGGTTGCCGGCGCCCGCAACGGCTTGTATGGCGCTATCCTGTTCTTGGACCTGGATAATTTCAAGACGCTTAACGACACGCGCGGCCATGAGGCCGGTGACCAATTATTGATAGAGGTGGCGCGGCGCTTACGTACTAGCGTGCGCGAATGCGACATCGTCGGCCGTCTGGGTGGGGATGAGTTTTTGGTGTTGCTCTCAGATTTGAGCGCCGATGTCGAGCTTGCCGCCATGCAAACCAAGCAAGTCGGCGAAAAATTGCTGGATGCGTTGGCTCATCCTTATGACATAAACGGCTATGAGTTCCATTGTTCGGCCAGTATCGGCATTCGCTTGTACCGTGATCACGAGCTTGCGGAGGAGCTACTCCGGCACGCCGATCTTGCTATGTATCAAGCCAAAATGGCCGGGCGTAATGCTGTGCGTTTCTTCGACCCGAGCATGCAGGCGCTGGCGACTGCTCGCGCCGATTTGGAAAAAGATTTGCGCCTTGCGCTGTCTCAAAATCAGTTCAAGCTGTATTTTCAAGCGCAGATCTACCGAAACCACCAAGTAGTGGGCGCCGAGGCGCTGTTGCGTTGGCAGCATCCGCAACGCGGCTTGGTATCGCCGTTGGAGTTTATTGCCTTGGCGGAAAAAACCAGTTTGATTTTGCCGATTGGCCAATGCGTGTTGGAAGCCGCTTGCACGCAACTGAAGCAGTGGGAGCAGCATGCGCGTTCGCGGCAATTTCGGCTAGCCGTTAATGTCAGTGCGCGCCAGTTTAGAGCGGCGGATTTTGTCGAGCAGGTGCGGCGGACGCTGGATAGCCATGGCGTTAACCCGGACTTGCTGGAACTGGAACTGACCGAAAGTCTGGTCCTTGAGAATATCAACGACACCATCTCTAAAATGCACGCGCTCCGAGAGATGGGCGTGCGCTTTTCGTTGGACGACTTTGGGACCGGATACTCGTCGTTTTCCTATCTGACGCAGTTGCCGTTCGACCAGTTAAAAATAGACCGCTCCTTTGTGCATAACATCGGTATCAAAACCAGCGATGCGGTGATCGTGCAAACCATCATCGGCATGGCCCACAATCTGGAGATAGAAGTCATTGCCGAAGGCGTCGAAACCGAAGCGCAGCGCTTGTTTCTGGAACAGCACGGCTGCCACGCCTGTCAGGGGTTTTTGTTCAGCAAGCCGGTGCCGATAGACGAATTTATGGCCTGGAGTCGGCGTTTGCCCAAGTGCTGACCCAGCCTGTTAATGTAGCCGCTCCGGCTATCAGGCATGCACCTGGCCTTTCGCGGAATTGTTGGTATATTCCTGTTTACTGCCGTTTTTACTAAATTGGGTTTGCCGGGGCTCCGAATGAAATCGTCCGATACACATCCGCACAATTCCCGGCTGGCAGTCCGCGAGGCTTTGAAGGCAGCAAGCAATGACTATCACAACCGGTTAAATCAGCATAGTTTGCTGGTCGGAATCACCCAACCAGACTATTCGCTGGCTAAATACCGAAAGCTGCTGTCCGCTTACTACCATCTCTATCAGGCTTTGGAACAGCGGTTAATTGCCTTTCAGTCTTCTCAAGACTGTCAATTCGACTATTCTCAACGCCTTAAGTTGCCTTGGATTTGCCGCGATCTGGCGTTTTTGGGGATAGACCCGCTTAGGGAATACAACATGGCGCAAAACCTGCCGGCACCGCAGGTAGCCAGCATGGGTGAATATACCGGGGTTTTATACGTGATAGAGGGATCGATGTTGGGTGGACAGCTTATTTCGCGTAGCCTTGAGGCCTACCACGGTTTAAATGGCGAAGCCGGCGCTTGCTTTTTCCGCGGTTATGGTCAGAACACCGGGCCTATGTGGCAAGATTTTCTGCGGTTTGCGGAAAACCTAGCCGGTGACGATGACCAGCGTTCGGCTGCCGAGCACGCGGCCTGCCAAACTTTTCAATTTTTTATTCAAGTACTGGATGATTATGCCTATTCGTAAGTTACACGTTCTCCGCCCGGTCTAATGGATGATATTGATCAACAGGCGTTGCAACAAGCCCTGGAAAAGTGCGCGGCAGAGCCCATTCAACAAATCGGGCAGATTCAGCCGCATGGCGCCTTGTTGGTTTTAAGCGCTGATCGTCCTTACACGGTATTGCAGGCGAGCGCCAATATTAGCGAATTTTTCAGCGAATTGACCGGCGATGTTTACGGTAAACCGCTTCAGGAGTTGGTCGGCGAAAAAATTGCCGGGCAAATCGAGCAAATGTTTCAATCGGCGCAGAGTAAAAACACTGCCGCCGGGAAACTCAGCATTCCCCAGCGCCAGGGCCCTTTTGATCTACAGGCCCATGCTTATTTGAGTGACGGGCTATTTGTGCTGGAACTCGTGCCTGATCACGACGCCGACCAGGAAGGGCGATTGTCCGAATTGCTAATGGAAATGCAGGAATCATTGCTGAGATACGACGCGAATAGCGATTTCTCGCGCTATTTCGATGATGTCGCGCTGTTGGTGCGGCGGATGAGCGGCTACGATAGCGTGATGATCTATCGGTTTGACTCTAATTGGAACGGTCAAGTGATCAGCCAAAATAGCGTGGATCATGCGCCATCCTACCTTGGGTTGCACTTTCCGGCCAGTGACATTCCGCCACAAGCGCGGCGCCTTTACACGAGTAATCTGGTACGCTTGGTTGCCGATATTGATGCCGAGCCGGTGCCCATTTTACCTGGCCTCAATCCCGTAACCGAAAGGCCCTTGGATATGAGTTACTCGGCGTTGCGTTGCCTGTCGCCGATACATATCCAGTATTTGCGCAATATCGGTGTGCAGGGCTCAATGGTGATTTCTTTGCTGCAAAACGGCCGATTGTGGGGATTGATAGCTTGTCATCACTTCACGGCAAAACGTGTGTCGATTGCTCAACGCGAAGCGGTGACGTTTATAAGCCGGATGGTGTCGTCGAAATTATCCTCGATTGAGGCCTTGGAGCAGTACAACTGCGTTGCCAGCGCTAACCATGTGATCGGTGAGTTGCTGAATTATATTTTTACCGATCACGAGCAACGGGTCTTGCAAAGGTTACTACCGCCATTGATGGCGTTGCTGGATGCAACCGGGATATTAGCTGTGGTGGAAGGTAAGCGGCATGTTTACGGCGAGGTGTTGAAACCTGCAGATCTAGGGGCATTATTGCTCTGGCTGGGCAAACAAGCCAGCGGCCAGATATTTAGTTCTGATCATCTTGCCAATGATTTTTTACCGGCAGAAAAATACCAGGAAATAGCCTCAGGGATATTGACCACACCGCTGCCCGGCGATATGCGCAATGTCATAGTTTGGTTCAGACAGGAAAAGCCGCGCACCGTAAGCTGGGCGGGCAAGGCCGAGAAAGGCTTGGTGATGGACAAAAGCGGAAACTACCAACTGACACCGCGTAAGTCATTTGAAATGTGGACGGAATTATGGCGGGGTCGCAGCGAACCTTGGTCGCCTGTACAAATTGATATTGCCCGGATGTTGGCGATGACCTTACCCGAGGGCTTGGCACAAAAAAGCCGGTTGGAGCACGCGCTGAGACAGCAACAGTTATTGGACGCGGAGCTGCGGATTGCCGCTACCGCTTTCGAGTCGCAGGAAGGCATCGTGGTTTTGGACGAGAATCGCTTGATACTGCGGGTAAACCAGGCGTTTACCCGTATTACCGGTTACCTCAGCGAGGAAGTAGTAGGCAAGAATCCGCGGGTATTGGAATTGGATTTGCAGGGTCTGGTCTATTACGAGGAGATGTGGGAAAGGGTCAATAACTCAGGGGTCTGGGAAGGTGAGATTTCTAGTAAACGCAAGGACGGTGCGGTGTTTCCCATGCATTTGGCCGTCAGTACGGTGAAAGACCCGACGGGTTGCATCAAAAATTATGTGGCCACGTTTGTAGATATTACCTCGATTAAAGCCGCTGCCGAGGAAATTGAGCGCTTGGCGTTTTATGACCCGTTGACCGGTTTGCCGAATCGCCGATTACTGCAAGATCGTTTGAAACGAGCGCTGATTGCCAGTGCGCGTAGCGGGCGGGAGGGGGCCATCCTGTTTATCGATTTGGACAATTTCAAGACCTTAAACGACACCCTCGGTCACGACATGGGTGATTTATTGTTGCAATTGGTGGCACAACGTTTGGTGGCTTGCGTGCGCGAAGGCGACACGGTTTCGCGCCTGGGCGGGGACGAATTTGTGGTGATGTTGACGGATCTGAGCGATGAAATGCTGGATGCCGGCGCGCAGACCGAAGTGATAGCGAATAAAATCCTTACTGCCTTGACGCAAACCTACCGGCTTGCCGACCACGAATATCGCAATTCGCCCAGTATCGGCGCGGTGTTATTCAACGACCATGATTCGGACATAGAAAGCTTGCTGAAACAAGCCGATATTGCCATGTACCAGGCCAAAAAAGCCGGGCGGAATACCATACGTTTCTTCGACCCTGCGATGCAGGCCAGTATCAATGCTCGGGTCAAATTGGAGGCGGATTTACACGGTGCTTTAGCGGATAAGCAATTCCAACTGTATTATCAGCCGCAAGTCTCGCAGGGTTTGGATATTATCGGTGCTGAAGTCTTAATCCGTTTTCAACATCCCGAACGCGGCTTGATTTCACCGGCTGAGTTTATACCTTTGGCCGAGGATATTGGTTTGATTGTGCCGATAGGGCGTTGGGTACTGGAAACCGTTTGCCGACAACTGAAGATTTGGGAAAGCAGCACACATACTCAACATTTGCAACTGGCTGCAAATGTCAGTGCGCGGCAGTTTAGGCAAACTGATTTCGTCGACGTGGTGCGGCAAATCATTCGAGAGAGCGATATCAATCCCAATCGCTTGAAGTTGGAGTTAACTGAAAGTCTGGTGCTCGACGATATTGATGAGACCATCCGCAAAATGCATGCGTTAAGGGAAATTGGCGTGCGTTTTTCAATGGATGATTTCGGCACCGGGAATTCCTCGTTATCTAATCTTAGAAAACTGCCTATCGATCAATTGAAGATTGATCAAAGCTTTGTAAGAGATATTTCTGTCGATCCGGACGATACCGTGATCGTCCAAACGATTATTGCCATGGCCAATAATTTGGGGTTGGACGTGATAGCCGAAGGGGTGGAAACCGAAGAGCAACGTAGTTTTCTGGAAAACCATGGCTGCCATACATTTCAAGGCTATCTCTACAGTAAACCCTTACCGTTAGATAGCTTTGAACGCTTGTTACCCTAGGGGGTTATTAACTAGTTGAGGACGGATTTGATAAGAGCCTCCTTAGAGCTTGCTCGATTAGTTTTGGAGCGAGTCCAAGCATCATTCGCAGAGCCCGACCTGGCATATACAGGTCAAAAAATTCCCACGGCAAATACTTATCTGTAGAATCGCGGTTTTTTTGCCAAGCGATCCGGGGAGCAAAAGTCGAATGGGTAGAGCGTATCAAAACCGTAAAGTTTCCATGGCCAAGACGGCTGACGCCAAGGCCAAGGTTTACAGCAAATATGGTCGGGAAATCTATATGGCCGCCAAATCCGGTGGTATCGATCCATCCGGCAACTTGACTTTGCGGGGGTTGATCGATAGAGCCAAAAAAGACCAAGTGCCTACGCATGTCATCGAAAAAGCCATCGATAAAGCCAAGGGCGGCGGCGGGGAAGATTTTGCGCCTGCCCGCTATGAAGGCTTTGGACCTGGCGGTTGTATGGTGATTGTCGATTGCTTGACCGACAATCCGAATCGCACGTTTGGCGATGTACGGCTGTGTTTTACCAAAACCAAATGCAAGATCGGTACGCAAGGTGCTGTCAGCCATATGTTCGATCATTCGGCAATTCTGGCGTTTAAACACAACGACGAGGATGCCGTGTTGGAAGCCCTGCTCAGTGCGGATGTGGATGTGTCCGACATCGAAAACGAGGACGGCAAGTTGACCGTGTTTACCCCTCATGCCGACTACGCGAAAGCCAAGCAGGCCTTGACGGATTTGTTGGGCGAGATCGATTTTGAAGTGGATGAAATTCAGTTTATGCCTAGAAGTGTTACCCCTATCAGCGGCGGCGATGTGGTGATGTTCGAAAAGTTTTTGGATATGTTGAACGACCTGGATGACGTGCAAAATGTTTTCCATGATGCCGAATATTAAGGGCAAAACCGTTCGGTAATTTGAGATATTGCATTCAGGAACCTCAGCGTTCCTGATCCACTAAAGTGCATTGCCATTGCTTGTTTTAGCGTGATAACGCGGCTATTGTTTCTTTTTGTAAAACAAACAATATGTATTAGAGGGCATTGTTGATAAATTATATCTATCTTATAGTGTAAGCGTGTTTATTACGGAGTAACAAAAATGAATGACTTACAAAAAGATATTTTGAACGGTTTGGCTTTTATCACCGGCGTGATCGGTTTTATGTCAGGCGAATTTATTCTTTCATCGGCACTATTTGCTTCAACGACTGTTGCGAGCAACATCAACGCAAATCGGAAAAAGCGCCAGGATTAAGCTGGCTTACTATAGGGCGGTTATATTGGCCTATATCGTTTTAGCAGGGAAATAAGGCATCGGCTTAGGCCGGGTTTTTCCGGAGTCTGCTGTCTCTTCTCGGCTTTATCCTAATCTAGGCGATCAATAAATTTGCATTTGGTCGACAGATTTAAAAATCTATCCGCTCCGGCGCCACCCGCAACACTTCCTCAATGGTGGTAATGCCGGCGGCAACTTTTTCCGCGCCACTTAGTCGCAACGGGCGCATACCTTCTCTGATCGCTTGGCGTTGCAGCAACAGTGTGTCGCAGCCTTCCACGATCAATTTTTGCAGGGTCGGCTGGTTTTCGAAAATTTCGTAGATGCCGATACGGCCGGCAAAGCCGGTATTGCGGCAGGTCTTGCAACCAACAGCTTTATAAATGTGTTTAGGGGTAGCGACTTTAAACGGCGCCACCAATGCCTGCCACTGAGCTTGGTCTACGGTTGTCGCGGTTTTGCATTGCCCACATAGCACCCTTATCAAGCGTTGAGCCATTACCCCCAAAATGGTTTGCTGAATCAGATAGCCTGGCAAGCCAAGATTTAACAAACGTGTCACCGCAGCTGGTGCGCTATTGGTATGGAGGGTGGAAATCACTAAATGTCCGGTCAGCGAAGCTTGCACGGCCATTTCCGCCGTCTCCAAATCGCGAATCTCCCCGACCATAATAATGTCGGGATCTTGCCGAAGTAGGGTGCGAATCCCACTGGCGAAATCCAAGCCGATATTGGCCTGAGTCTGCATTTGATTGAAAGCCGGCTCTATTTGCTCGATGGGGTCTTCCACGGTGCATAGATTGATTTCCGAGGTGGCCAAACGCTTCAGCGTGGAATATAAGGTAGTGGTTTTGCCGGAGCCAGTCGGGCCTGTCACCAGAATAATGCCGTGGGTCTGGCTGGTCATCCGGTTCCAAATCCCCAGCTCCTGTTTATTAAAGCCCAACTGCTCGTAATCGCGCAGCAGCACTTCCGGGTCGAAAATTCGCATCACCAGCTTCTCGCCAAACGCAGTCGGCATGGTGGAAAGCCTTAGTTCTATCTCTTTGTCGTTGCTATTTTGGGTCTTGATCCGGCCGTCTTGCGGCAGGCGTTTCTCGGCGATATTCATCCGGCCTAGAATCTTCAAGCGGCTTAAGACCGCATTCATAATCGGCATCGGTAGTTGATAAACCTTGTGCAGAATGCCGTCGATCCTGAATCGCACATTGCCTTGCTGACGGCGCGGCTCGATGTGAATATCGCTGGCGCGCTGGTCGAAGGCATATTGCAGCAACCAGTTGACCAGATTCACCACATGCTGATTGTTCACGTCCAAATCGGCGCTTTTACTCAGCTCGACCAACTGTTCGAAGTTCTGGCCTTCCGCAGTGCGGCCATCATTGTGGGTTTGCGCGCCTTTCAGCGATTTGGAAAAGTTATAAAACTCGTCCAGATAGCGTTTGATCTCGTCCGGATTGGCAAACACGCAGCGAATCTTGCCGTGGTGCATCTTCGCCAGGTCGAGTTGCCAGGCACGGATGAAGGGTTCGGCGGTGGCTACCACGATTTCATCGGCGTCGATCTTGATCGGCAAAATATTATAATTGCCGGCGTAAGCCTTGCTGAACAAGGCAGTGACCGTAGGTACGTCGATTTTTAGCGGGTCGAAATAGTAATAAGGCATAGCCAGCTTTTTCGCCAGCCATTGGGTCAAGTCTTCTTGCGTCAACGGCGTGCCGAGCTGGCTTTGGTCGGCGAGTTCGCACTCTGCTAAGACCTTTAACGGATGCTTGTTGAGATTGATTTTGGCGGCTGCGTATTGCCGGCATTTTTCGACATCCTTGGCGGATAACATGCCGTCTTCTTCCAGCCACTTCACGATCTGGTTGATGTCCAGCTTTCTGTCTTCGGATTTGTGTTCTTCCCGCATACGCCTGGTTTGCTATGATATAAAGGTTTAGTCTAGCCAAATATGCAGGACGCTGTGTAGATTTAAAGCTTGGCGGTGGAATTTTCAGGCAGAGCATGGAACACTGCAAAAAGGCAAAGTGAGACGACGACAAGAGCTATAATAGCGAATCGATTCTTTAATATGGAGTGGTTTAAGTCTTAACCCTACAATTAAAGCTTCCAGAAACAAACTACTTTCAGGATTTTTAAGCGATGTTTACCCAATTGCATCCAGGCAAGAACCGGGCACTTTTGATAGAAGTGTGTTTATTGACCAGTGCACTGCTGCTGCCCGGATGCGCGAGTACGGAAAAGCGTGACGAGCTTTCCGTTAATGAAGCGGGCCATGCTGATCCGTACGAGGGATTTAACCGGTCCATGTACGGTTTTAATATGACACTGGACAAATATTTTTTTAAGCCGGTTTCCGATGGTTATAAATTTATTACACCTGATTTCATGGAAACTGGCGTCAATAATTTCTTCACCAACTTGAAGGGTATTAACGTGGTGCTCAACGATGTCCTTCAGGGTAAATTCCAACAGAGCGCTTCGGACGCCGGACGCTTTTTAACCAATACCACCATCGGCGTGGGTGGATTAATAGACGTCGCCAGCGAAGTCGGTTTAAAAAACAATGTTGAAGATTTTGGGCAAACTTTGGCCGTGTGGGGAGTCGGGCAAGGTGCGTATTTGGTGCTGCCGGTTTTTGGGCCCACCACTATCCGCGATGGCGGCGCGGGCATCCTCGATAGAGCCGCCAACCCAGGTACCTACGTGCCGGGTACCGGTATTCTCGAGGGGATTAATGATCGGGCAAATGCCGAAGGGGCGTTGAACTTTATCAATGAGGCTGCTTTAGACCCTTATGTGTTTACTCGGGAATCCTTCCTGCAATATCGGCGCAATTTGGTCAATGACGGAAAAAGCGACAGCGCGAACTATGATCTCGATATTGATCCCACCGTTGACGCTGCGTCTGAACCCAAGCCCGGCAGCTCGGAAGTTCTCAAGCCATCCCTAGACACCACGAACAAGACTGAACAGAGTGGTTCACCGTCCACTCAGCCTGCCGTCGGCGCTACTCCCGATACCAAGGCCTTCGACAACATGCTGCAATCGTTTGAAGAAGCTTCAAACAAGCTCGATAAACTGAGTAAGCACAGACGTAGAAGGTGAGTAAAGACCTGGATAAAGCCCGTTATGCGGCTTTATCCAGGCAAGCTCTTTTGACTGTTTGGTAACGTATTGGAGAAGGCCTTTTTTCCACGATGTACTAGGGGCTGTTGCCATTTTGAAACGATAGCCTTGAAATCGAACGGCTCTGCCTCATTGATTGATTTTTCAATCAGCAGACAAGTGAGCTATGCCGCGACAAATGTTTACGGATGCATACTGGAATAAATTCAAAGCCATCCTGTTAAGCCTGGGGATTTATGACAAGCCTTCGCTCAGGCAAACGGTAGAAGGGATTTTTTATCGCATGCGAGTCGGCTGCCCCTGGCGAGACCTGCCTGCCACGTTTGGTAAGTGGAATGCAGTCTACAAACGGTTTAATGCGTGGTCACTGCAAGAAAAACTGATGGGCATCTTTCGAGGCCTGGTTGTGGCACCGGATTTGGAATGGACCTTTATTGACGGCAGTATCGTGAAAGCGCATCAGCATAGTAGTGGTGCGGCTCATGAACAGGATGCCGCGATTGGGAAATCCGTTGCGGGTCACACCACGAAAATCCATATGGCCGTTGATGCCTGTGGGCTGCCTATTCATTTCTCGATCACCGGTGGTGAAGTCCATGACTGCAAAGAAGCGCCGGAATTAGTGGCTAAACTGCCTTTGGCTGACTACACGGTCGCTGACAAAGGCTATGACAGTGAACCTCTACGGATTCAAATTCGCGAGAAAGGGAGTGTCCCCATCATTCCTCGAAAACAAAATTCAACAGTCGGGAATGATGGAATGGATTGGAGCCTCTACCAATATCGCCACCTCGTTGAAAATGTCTTTGCGCGATTGAAACATTTCAGAGCCATCGCGACGCGATATGACAAATTGAAACGCAATTTTGAAGGCGTTGTCACTTTGGCCTGCGCTTTCATTTGGCTACCCATGTAAAACGGCAACAGCCCCTAAGCAACGCCTCGGGGCAATCCAGAGGTTTGGTGTTTGAGCGAATTTGATCTAATCGGATGGTGCGGAATGATCGGATACAGATTGCTTAGCGGTTTGCCGCTTTTTCCTGACAGCATAAAAGTAGGTCATGCCGGAAATGGTGCCGCATACCGTGGCTAATTTATCCAGAATAGGCGCGACGGTTACTATCAAAGGTTCATCGACCAGCCCCAACCAGACGCCAAAAGCGCTTAGGCCGGTCGGCGTGGCTATTGTCGCCGCGACAGCCGATAGCCCGGCAATGATGCTAGTCGCCATGGCGATATGTTCTACTCTAGTGGCAATAACTTCGTGGTTCATGTGGATTGCGGGCGTAGTTGGTGGACTAATCGCAACCGGGTTTCCCGGCGGCTCAGCAGAAAAATCGCCTGCATTTTAGTCAGTTTCGAGCTGCTTGTCAGCGGGAGTGGGCAGCGAATGCTGGCAAAGATTGTCGGCAATCGTTGGCGTTATCGGGCTGAGGTTTCTTTGCTGCGCTGAGTGCCGGCAATATCCGAAATTGGTGTTTGACATTCCTCTGAACCTGGAGTAATACGGTGTCGTATTGGAGTGAAACTGCATGTTCATTCCGAAACCTGCCGCCAGCCTGCGGTGTATTCAGGGAGTTTAGAACGCTATGTCTTCCCTAACTGTTTCCAGTGTTAATCAATCCGGCTTTCAACAGTTGAGCGCGCTGACGGCCAAAAGAAATGCCGACCAAGCCGAGCAAATGGCGCAAGCCTTGAGAAAACAGGCGGATGCCGTTCAAGCTCAAGCCGACCAATATGCAGCCAAAGCCCAGGCGCTCGATTCCCAAGCTAGTAAGGCCAAGGTGAACTCTGACGCTGCACACTTAAGACTGAATCTGTCCAACGCTTTTCAAGATGCAGGCGCGCAGTTAACTAAGACTATTCAGAACGCCGAGGTAAGACCGTCTACCTATTCGCAAACCTTGGCGGGTATAACCACAACTTCTGCGGCTGATGACAATAAAGCAGTGGGGAGTTCAATAGACATCGTTGCTTAGCCTGATTACCGTTCAGTTAGATAAGCAAGAGGTCGTCAAAAAACAGTAAGCGAGGTGACATCATGTTGTCGTCAATCAATACCACCAACCTGGATAAATCCCAAAGTCTGATCCAAACCAGTATCCAGCGCCTTAGCTCCGCGAAGCGGATCAATTCGGCCGCCGACAACCCTGCCGGGTTGGCAATTGCCGATGCCATAAGCAGTCGTTTGGGAGGTCAAAATCAAGCAATCGGCAATATCGGCAAGGGTCTGTCGCTTACGGATACAGCCGGTAGCGCATTAACTCAGGTAACCGACAACCTGCAACGCATTCGTGAATTGACGGTGCAAGCCGGAAACGGCTCTCTGTCGGTCGCTGATCGGCAAAGCCTTCAGGACGAGATCAACGGCTTGGGTAAAAGCATTGATGGTATCGCCGGCAACACCCAGTTCAACGATCAAAAACTGTTGGACGGCAGTTTTTCCGGTCAATTGCAAATCGGCCCCAATCCCGGAGATACCCTTGGCTTAAGCCTCAGTAATGTATCCAGCACCGCCCTGGGTGTGTCGGGATTGGATGTATCGAGCGCTGCAAATGCGTCCAATGCGCTGGATAGCATAGACAGTGCGATTAAAAATGTCGGGAATCAGCAGAGTAACTTGGCAAGTACTGCTGCAGGCTTGAATTCAAATCTGGCGAATCTGAGCAGCAGCTATCAGAATCTGGCCGAAACCCGCAGCCGTATTCAAGACACTGACTATGCGCAAACGGCTGCTGACTTGAACAAGGGAAAGTTGCAAAACCAGGTGGCTAGCTACGCGCTCAAGCTATATCAAGACAATCAAAAAGCCGCATCGGCGTTGTTAACCGGCATCTGAACGCCGTGTGACCTGCATCTGCACGTCAGGTTTTGATTGTCCGAAATCGCCTATCGCTTTTCCGCTGTTTTATCGGCGCGCTGCCGCTGCTTAGGCGGAAGGATGGGTAGCCTAGTGGGCGTGATTGCTTAGTGACGACGCAGTAAGCGCTTACGCAGTTTCAGCGGTTTTACCAGGACAGGAAAAAGCGCGAAGCGCCGCACCAACCATTTTCTGAATTCTTCCAGCAGCAGCATTCCTAGCACAAAAGGCAAGGTAAACAGCCAAACGCTGGCGTCTATCGGCGCGGTGCCGAACAGCGCGTTGCCCCACGGTGTGTAGACAATCGTCAGAATCAACGCAATTTCTAGAGCGATGCCGGACAGGATCAGCTTATTATCCGTAAATGATGTGGCCAACAGGCCGCGTTGCCGCTGTTTGCAGATAAACACATTCGCGATCTGCATCATGATGATTGCGGTCAGGCAGGCGGTAGTGGCTTGCAGGTAGAGCGGGTGATGGCTGGACAATATCTCGCCATAATCCCAGCCGCCGCGATGCAACACAAAAAAGAATGCAGCCATTGCCGCGAGTGCTTCCAGCAGACCTAGGAAGCCGTAAGCCCTGGCCAGCAAGCGCCAGTCGATCAGCGTTTCCTTGTAAGAGCGCGGCGGTTTGTTCATGGCGGATGCATCCGGTTTTTCCACGCCCAAGCCCAAAGCCGGCAGCATGTCGGTGCCCAAGTCAACCGCCAAAATCTGGATGATGGTCAATGGCAGCGGAATTTTGCACAACACAAAGGCTAGATAAGGGATCAGTTCCGGGATGTTGGAGCTGAGGATATAGGTCAGGAATTTGCGGATATTGTCGAACACCGCGCGGCCTTCCTCAATGGCGGCAACGATGCTGGCAAAGTTGTCGTCCAGCAAAATCATATCGGCCGCTTCCTTGGCGACATCGGTACCGGCCTTGCCCATCGCAATGCCGATGTCGGCTTTCTTCAAGGCCGGTGCGTCGTTGACGCCGTCACCTGTCACCGCGACCACATGTTTCTTGCGCTGCAAGGCATCCACGATCAGCATTTTCTGGTCGGCGCGGACCCTGGCGAAAATAATCTCCGGCGCATCCAAGGCCACCTGCAACTGGCTGGACGTGAGTTTTTTCAGTTTATCGCCGGTAATCACCTTGGGATTTTCGGTTTTGACCAAATCGATTTGCCGGGCAATCGCCACGGCGGTATGCGGATGGTCGCCGGTAATCATGATGACTTTAATGCCGGCGATATGGCATTGCGCGATGGCATCCGTGACTTCCGGCCGCGGCGGATCTTCCAAGCCCACCAGGCCGCTGAAGATCAAAGCTTGTTCCGGCTCGGCTTCGAATGGGTCCGATAGGGGCCGATAGGCAAACGCCAGCACGCGCAATCCTTGGTCTGCCAGGGTTTTTAGAGCGTTTAACAGCTGTTGACGACCAGCGTCACCGAGAGGTTCTACGTTACCGTGCATCACAATGTGCCGGCACAGCGGCAGCACCATTTCCAGCGCACCTTTGCAAAACAACATTTTGCCTTGTGGTGTATTGTGAATAGTCGACAGGCGTTTGCGGTCGGTATCGAAGGGCACTTCGCCGATTTTCGGGTAATCGATGCGCATGCCTTGTTCATGTGTCATGGACACCAACGCCACTTCCATCGGGTCGCCCAGCAAACCTTTGCCTTCCACGTGTTTCAGGCTATGGCACAAAGCTGCGTTGGCTAAAAAGGCGGTGTGATGTTGCAGGCTATCGCTGCCCAATTGCTCGGGTTGCCAATATTGATTGTCCAGAAACAGCTGCTTAACCGCCATGCGGTTTTGAGTCAGCGTACCGGTTTTGTCGGTGCAGATCACCGTGGTCGAACCCAAGGTTTCCACCGAGGGCAGGTTACGGATCAAGGCATTACGCTTGGCCATGCGCTGGGTAGCCATCGCCAGCGACAGCGTCACGGTGGGCAGCAGACCTTCCGGGACATTGGCGACGATGATGCCGATTGCGAACATGAAATTTTCCCAAAACGTAAGGCCGATGATTTGCCCGATAAAGAAAAACACCACACCCAACAGCAGGGCCAGCAAAGCCACAAAACGGCTGAGGCGGCGGATTTGCAATTGCAGCGGCGATTGGCCTTTGATCGTGGTTTTTAGGGTGTGAGCAATCTTGCCGAACTCGGTATGCATGCCGGTGGCAAACACCAGTGCCTTGCCTTCGCCGGCTACCACCGAGGTACCGGCGAGCAGAATGTTGCGGCTTTGGCTGATGTCCTCGACATCCGACACTTGCGCATCGCGGCCCTTGGGGAGTGACTCGCCGGTGATGGTGGCGTTGTTTACCCGCAAATTAAATGCTTCCAGCAGCCGGCAATCGGCCGGCACGTTATCGCCTTCCTGCAATACCAGCAGGTCGCCCGGCACCAACTCGTCGGCGAACACCAAGCTTAGCTCGCCGTCGCGGATCACTTTGACTTGATGCGGTAACAGCTTTTGTAAGGCGGCGATTGCCTGCTCGGCTTGATGCCGTTGCCAGAATGAGAAACAGCCGTTGATCGCGATGACGCCCAGCACCGCATAGCCCAAAGTGGCCATGCCCTCGCCGGGTTGCCGGGATTCCGCGAAAAACGCCAAGCCGGCTGCCAACCATAAAATTAAGGCAAAAAAGTGCAGAAACTCTTGGGCAAACAGTAGCAACGCCGAGGTCTTTTTCGATTCCTCGATACGGTTGAAGCCAAATTCATGTAAACGGCCTTCAATGGCGGCATCGGCCAAGCCGTCCATGCTGGAGCCTAAACTGTCCAGAGCTTCTTCGGGGCTTAGATGGTGAATTTTCATGCTCGTAATCCGATCAGCAGAATTAGGTTCGGCAGTTTAAAACGACTCGGAGTATTTCCGGTATGCGTCGCGGTGTGTCCATCAGCTTACTTGCGTTTTGGATGGCGTAGCAGGCACACTCTCTCATTTTTGGTTTGGACAGAAAAGATGAGCTTGAATTGCTGCTATTCTCTCGCGCCTTTCGCCGTCAGATACACGACTGTGTTGGCTTTATGTGCTTTGCAAGGCTGCTTTTCGCCGCTGGCGCTGGACAGGGCAGTTGTCGAATACGACAAGGTTGCCACCGATATTTTGTCGAAACAGTTGTTGCTGAACATCGGCCGGGCCCATCAGCACCAACCCATGCATTTCACGGGTGTTTCGAACATCGCCGCTACGTTTAATTTTCAATTCAATGCCGGCGCCACGCCGGCTTTTACCGGTGAAGTCGGTTCGGTGATGACACCGGTATTTGGCGGGACGATGTCGGAAAATCCGACGATCAGTATCGTACCCATCGAAGGCGAAGAGTTTACCCGGCGCTTGTTGACACCGTTTCAGGAAAGCAAGCTGACCATGTTGTTGCGGCAAGGCGTGGACGTGGATTTGGTGCTGCGTCTGCTTGCTGGCGAGCTGCGGCTAAACGGCGGCGAGCAGGCTGGCGTGTACTTGAACAAACCCATGGATGGTGACGGTTATAGGCTGTTCCGCCAAGCTGTGCTGCATTTGTCGTCCATTCAGGATAGCCATAAGTTGTTTGTGGAACCGTTGATATTCAATCGCAGCTGGAGTCTGCCTGCCGAATCGCTAAACGCCGAGCAATTGGCTGCTTTGCAAAAAGACTATAAAGTTGAGTTTAGCGCAGACCAAAAGCAACTGACCTTAACTAAGCGGGTGACCGGACGAATCCTATTGACCAATTACGATCCCGTAACATTGAGCAACGAAGAGCGTTTGCGTTTGCATGAAGAAGCCGATCAAGGCGCCGAGAACGATGTCAGCGTCGATATTCGAGCAGGCTATCCTGGTGGCGAGTGGCCGCTGCACGGTGTATTTCGCTTGCGCAGCTTTCACAACGTGTTGAATTTTATCGGACAAGCGATAAATGATGATCCGGAGTACCCCGTTGACAAGCATCCTCGCACGCCTTCGGTGAGCGAGAACCCGGTGCACACCATGGCTTTATTGGTCGATGAAGACGAGCCATCAGCAACCGAGATTAGCGTGCGCTTCGGCGATTATTATTATGCCTTAGAGCCGGAAACCGGCTATCAATGGAATCGGGAAGGTTTTAGATTGTTATGCCAGATTTTTCAAATGACCATGACCGATTTGGCGCGCAAAGGTGCGCCGGAAATCACCATTTCCAAATAAACAGGAGACATTTTGAGCGAAACTATCGATAAAAACATGGTGATGCGCTGCGTGGCCTATCAAAAAGGCCTGGGCATCGGTGACGTTACCATCGAAGACATCAGCGAAGTGTTGCTGAAAGACGATACCTTTATCTGGTTGGGTCTACGCGAGGCGAATGCCGAGATATTGAGAAAAATTCAGCAGGAGTTTGGTTTGCACGATCTGGCGATTGAAGACGCTTGTGCCGCGCACCAGCGGCCGAAGATCGAGGAATACGGCGATTCCTTGTTTATCGTGTTGCACACGGCGGAATTGATCGAGAAAAAAGTGGAATTCGGCGAGACGCACATTTTTATGGGGCCGCGCTTTGTAGTCACCGTGCGCCATGGCGCGTCGCAGAGTTTGAGCAAGGTGCGTGAGCGTTGTCAGGCCATGCCGCACCAACTCAGCAAGGGGCCGGGTTTTGCCTTGTATTCGATTATGGATTTCATCGTCGATAATTACATGGTGGCAATTGCCGGCTTGCAGGACCGCTTCGATGTGCTGGAATCCGCGATATTTCAATACCGGCCCAGCCGGCAAACCATGGAAGACTTATACGAGCTAAAGCGCGAATTATTGCTTTTGGAAGGGGCGATTAATCCGGTCATCGACATTTGCAACGAGTTGATGCGCTTTCATGTTGGCCTGATACATAAGGATGTCAGAGTATATTTCCGCGACATAGCCGATCACATCAAGCGCGTTGATCAGGCTATCCACGGTATGCGCGAGATGTTGCTGGCGGCGATGCAGGTGCATCTGACTTTCGAAACCGTGCGGCAAAACGAAGTGGTCAAACGCTTGGCCGGTTGGGGGGCGATTTTAGCGATACCGACTATGGTATTCAGTTGGTACGGCATGAACTTCCGGCATATGCCGGAACTGGATTGGGCCTATAGCTATCCCTTGGTAGTGGGTAGCGTGGCAGTGTGCAGCTTGGCCTTGTATTGGCGTTTGAAGCGGGCAGGATGGTTGTGAACTACAAACCCGCTAAGAGTTTCCCGGTTGGGTGAATATTTATCCGCTTGGCTTTGTATCAGTTCCCGCTCGCCTGCAATTGCTTCAGCGTTTCCGCGACCCGTTTGGCATCCAGGGCCGGGTCTACATCGTCATCGATACGGCGTATGGTTAAGTCGGGATCGACGATAAAGGTCCAGCGTTTGGCCATGTTCAATATGGGCATTTTTACGCCGTAGGCTTCGCTGACTTTGGCGTCCGCGTCAGACAATAAGGTGAAGGTCAGTTTGTGTTGCTGATGAAATGCCAACAGATCCTGGACGTCATCCGTACTGATCCCGTATACCTCGGCATTTTGTTTGCGGATCAGTTCGATGGCGTCGCGGAAAGCGCAAGCTTGCGCAGTGCATCCGGGTGTACCGGCTTTAGGATAAAAATACAAGACTGTCCAACCTTTCCCGCGCCGAGCGGCTAAACTTACTGGGTCGCCAGCGTGCGCTTGCAGTTGAAATATCGGTGCCGATTGGCCAACTTGCAGCGGAGCCGCGTTTGCTGTCATCGCAAACGTTGGTAAGGCGAGCAGCATGAAGACCAAGAGCCTGAATGTAAGAGTGTATTTTTGCATGCATGATCTCCCTTAAGGGGCTTACGACGGTGAAATACCGAATGTTTTTGTGTTTAATTATAATCGCCAGTATGCCGCAGAAAGCCGCTTACACAATGGTGAATAGGTAATCGCAGTGATTCGTTTGGATAGGCCCGACATCCATTTTCAACAGATAAGCCCCATGGTTCGGGCGTCCGGACCGAAAGCCGGAAAACTTTAGTGTTACGGTTCACCTTATATTTCACTTATATTACTCGTGGTTTTAGGCCGGTTGTTTTTAAGTTTTTGGCCGGCTGGTGTCTATTTTGGAGTTGAATAACGGAATAAGCAAAATGACGCGACCGTATTACTTTTCCCGGTTTTCTCGAATTTTGTGGCTGAATCTGGTCATGTTTGTGATTTTCGTGATCGCATTCGCGGTTTACGTGCGCGCCGAGAAGCAAATTGATCGCGCCAACGAAATCCGCTTTGCGTCACACTTGCTGGCCGATGAATTTAGGCAATCGTCCAACGATCTCTCGCATGTGGCGCGCAGTTATGTCGCGACCGGCGATCCGGTTTATAAACACTATTTTCAAGAGATTATCGACATTCGCGACGGCAAACTGCCCAGGCCCGAAAATTATCACGACATGTATTGGGACTTGGTGATCGCCAATGCTCATCCGGCGCCGCAATCAAGCACGCAGCCGGTGGCCTTGCTGGAGTTGATGCGGCAAGCCGGGTTTTCCGAGCAGGAACTGGCGAAAATGGCCGAAGCCACGGCCGATTCCGCTGCACTTATCCAAATAGAGCGCACGGCGATGGACATGGTTGATTCGAATCAGGGAATGCCCGACGGCAAATGGCATCAAGTCAATCTAATGCTGCACGATGCGACTTACCATCGAGCAAAAGCGAAAGTCATGCAATCGATCATCGACGCCTTCGAATTGATAGACCTGCGCACGCAACAGAGTGTGGTTGCCAGAGCGCGTATTGCCTTTTGGTTGCGGGTGGTGTTTGTGGTGTTCGGGGTTATGTTGTTATTGACGCTTTGGCGGGCGTATCGGACTTTACACGCAATATTGGGAGCCTCGGTCGATGAATTGCACGATCAGATCGTGCGTTTGGGTAGCGGCGATTTTTCCGCCGATATTCCGGTATGCAAGGGCATGCGCAACAGCGTGTTGGGCTGGCTGGCGGAAACGCGGGCCAGTTTGGCAAGCGTTGAAGCCGCGCGCCGCACTGCCGAGGCAAGAAATCTGCGATTGACGCAATTGTATGCCGCGCTAAGTCAATGTAACCAAGCCATCGTTCGCTGTACCAGCGAAGCCGAATTATTCCCGCAAATCTGCCGCGACGCCGTGATATTTGGCGGCATGAAAATGGCCTGGATCGGCATGCTTGACCAAAACAGCCAAACTATCAAACCGGTTGCCTGTTATGGCATCGGCATCGAGTATCTGGATGGCATTGAAATATCAATAGACGAGAACCTGCCGACCGGGTGCGGACCAACCGGTACCGCAGTCAGAGAGGACAAGCCATATTGGTGTCAGGATTTTCAACACGACCCCGCCACCATAGCCTGGCATGCGCGTGGGGCAAAATTCGATTGGCAGGCTTCCGCGGCCTTACCCTTGCATCGAAACGGCAAGCCGGCTGGGGCGTTTATGCTGTACGGCGATCAAATCAATGTGTTTGACGATGCCGCGCGCAATCTGCTGTTGGAAATGGCCATGGACATCGATCATGCCATCGGTGGCTTCGAGCGTGAGGCCGAGCGCCAGCAAGCACAGCAGATGGAAAGTTTGCGGGTGTTTATGCTGGAACGGCTCAACGGTAACCTGCAGTTGACGGATATTTTGCATGATGCGGTTACCGAACTGGAAATTATGTTGGCTGGTAGCGTTTGTTCGATTTTGCTTGTGGATGATGACGAACGTCTACGGCTAGGCGCGGCACCTAGTCTTCCGGATTTCTACAATCAGGCGATCGATGGGCTAAAAATTGGTGCCGGAGCGGGGTCGTGCGGCAACACCGCGTACACCGGGCAAAGAACGATTGCGGAAAATCTGGCCGAGCATCCCTTTTGGCAGCCTTTTTTGCCGCTGGCAGAACGGGCCGGTTTGGCGGCATGCTGGTCGGAGCCGGTACTCTCCGCCGGTAAAAAAGTGCTGGGTACCTTTGCGATTTATCATCGTCACCCTGCCGTTCCCAGCAAACATGAATTGCGCTTGCTGGAAATGGTCGCGCATTTCGTCGCCTTAGCTATCGAACGTAAGCAGGCGGAGGAGCACATTTATTACTTAGCCAATTACGATTCGCTCACCGGCTTGCCGAATCGCAGTCAATTGGACGATCACTTGAAATATGCATTGAGTTTGGCCAAACGGAGTAACGGCCACTTAGCTCTGATGTTTCTTGATCTCGATCATTTCAAAAATATTAACGATACCTTGGGGCATAGCGTCGGCGATGCGCTATTGGTGGAGTTAGCCAATCGGCTTTGTGCCGTGTTGCGCGAAGAAGATACCGTGACCCGTTTGGGCGGCGACGAATTTATTTTCTTGTTGCCGGGCACCGATGCCGGCGGGGCCGCGAATGTCGCGCAGAAGCTTCTTGATGCGATAGCCGAACCTTACCGGATTGAGGAATTCGATTTGACGATGAGCGCATCGATTGGCATAGCCTTGTATCCGGACGATGGCGAGGACCTGGAAAGCCTGTCTAAAAGCGCCGATGTGGCCATGTACCGAGTCAAAACCGATGGCCGGCACGGTTACCGCTTTTTTACACCGGAAATGCAAGCTCGCGCCCAGCGTAATCTGCAACTGGTTAATGCCTTATGCCATGCCTTGGACCGTCAACAACTGCATGTTTATTATCAACCGCAGGCGGACATTCATAGCGGGCGCGTGATCGGTGCGGAAGCTTTGTTGCGCTGGCGGCATCCCGAGTTTGGCATGGTTTCGCCGGCCGAATTCATCCCGGTGGCGGAAGATAGCGGACTGATTTTGCCTATCGGCGAGTGGGTATTGCAAACGGCGGTGCGGCAAGCGAAAACCTGCTTTGATCAGGGGTTGGGGCCTTTGATCATGGCGGTCAATCTCTCGGCTGCTCAATTTAGCCATCCGGCCTTGCCGGAGATGGTGTCGCGTATTTTGGAAGAGGAGGGCTTGCCGCCCGAATATTTAGAATTGGAATTGACCGAAGGCGTGTCGATGCAGAATCCAGAAGCGGCTATAGCGGTGATGAATAAATTGCATGAGCGCGGAGTACGCATGTCTATCGATGACTTTGGTACCGGTTATTCGTCGCTGAGTTATCTGAAAAAATTTAAAGTATACAAATTAAAGATAGACCAATCTTTCGTGCGCGACATCAGTACTGATTCGGAAGATAAAGCCATTGTCAATGCGGTGATTAGTTTGGCCGCCAGCCTGGGTTTGCGGACCATAGCCGAAGGTGTGGAAACGGTTGAACAACGGGAGTTTTTGCGCGAACAGGGCTGTCAGGAGATTCAAGGCTATTTATTCGCTAAGCCGATGCCCAGCGAACAATTTGAGCTGTTTTTGCGGCAAAGTGTTATCGAGTCCACCATAGCGATTTGAATAGCATACAAATTGACGAAAGGGTGGAGCGGGTCCATGCTTGCTTACTAAATTCGGCGGTGCTGGTGACTGGCAATGCCTTGCATCTTGATTTTTCGCCGACTTAACGGAGTCAGCCCTTGAACGACGTCAATCCCATTTTTAAAAATCTGCCCGATTCGCTGCCGATTTCGCCATTGTCGATCCTGATTATCGTCACGGTGCTGGTCGGCGCGAGCATGTCGTTTTATACCATTCCCGCCGAGTCAGAGGGGATTGTGTTGCGCTTTGGCGAATACATCGAAAAAGTCCCGTCCGGTTTGCACGCCAAACTGCCATTTGGCGTGGATAGCGTCATCACCGTGCCGACTCAGCGGCAACAGAAGCTGGAGTTTGGCTTTGCCACGGCAGGTTTCACCAACCCGGATCAAACTGGCGACGAGCCCGCGTTGGAAAAATCTATGGTAACCGGTGATCTGAACTCGGCGCTGGTCGAGTGGATCGTGCAATACCGGATCACCGATCCGGAAAAATATCTATTTGTGGTCCGCGACCCCGGTGTGACTTTGCGGGATATTTCCGAAGCCGTGATGCGGGAAGTGGTCGGTGATCGCACTGTCGATGAAATCATCACCATCGGTCGACAGGAAATTGAAGAAACCGTGCTGGCGCGAGCACGCTTGTTGGCCGAGCGCTATCAATTGGGGGTGTCAATTAACCAGGTACAGCTCAAAAATGTGAATCCACCCGAGCCGGTACAGCCCTCGTTCAATGAAGTGAATCGTGCTCAGCAAGATAGAGAGAATGTCATCAATTTGGCTAATGGCGAATATAACAAAGCCGTGCCGCGTGCACGTGGTGAAGCGGACCAGAAAGTTCGCGCGGCCGAAGGTTATCGTTTTAAACGAATTAACGAAGCGGAAGGGGATGTCACCGCTTTCAATCAAGTGTTGGAACAATATTTAAAAGCCCCGGACGTGACTCGTGCGCGGATTTATCTGGAAACCATGGGCGAGGTGTTACCGCAAGCCAGCCAGCAAATTATTGTCGATGACACGGTGCAGCAAATATTGCCGATGTTGCCGTTTCCCGGTCAGGCAGCGGGAGTAGTGAAATGAATTTATCGATAAGAACCTGGCTGTTAATCGTAGTTTCGGGGTTTTTGCTGTGGCAATCGGTGTTTACTGTCGATCAAACCGAGCAAGTCATCATCACCCAGTTTGGTAAACCGGTCGGCGAGCCGATCACCGATCCCGGCTTGCATTTCAAAATTCCGTTTACCCAGCAAATTAACAGCTTTGATAAGCGTTATCTGGCCTGGGATGGGCCGATGGTGGAGATGTCTACCAAAGATAAGACTTATGTGCAGGTGGATACTTTCGCGCGCTGGCGCATCACCCAGCCCATGCAATATTACTTGCGATTACGCGACGAACGCAGCGCGCAATCGCGTTTGGAAGATATTTTAGGTAGCGAGACCCGCACCGCGATTGCCCGCCATGAATTGATCGAAGTGGTGCGTTCTGACAAAGATCGCAAACCCTTGCAAGACGAAAGTTTAGGGCCGTTGACCGGCGAAGGCACCATAGGGGTGCTGCGGCCAATCCGGGTGGGCCGGGCGGCAATCGAAAAAGATGTGTTCGATGCCGCAGCGCCGAAATTGGCGGAATTTGGTATCGAACTGCTGGATGTGCGCTTTAAACGCATCAATTACAACCATCAAGTGTTGGAGCGCATCCACCAACGGATGATCAGCGAGCGCTTGCAAATTGCCCAGCGCTTCCGCTCGGAAGGCGAAGGCGAGGCGGCCAGAATTAACGGTAATCGGGACCGGGATATCAACGAAATCGAATCGACGGCCTACAAGCGAGTGCAGGAAATTCAAGGCGAAGCGGATGCCAAGGCCACGGAAATTTACGCTAAGGCATACGGGCAAAAGTCCGAGTCCGCCGAGTTTTACAAATTTTTGAAGAGCATGGAAACCTACCGCAAAGTAATAGACCGCGACGCCACTATAGTGCTGTCTACCAACAGTGATTTATTTGGCCTGTTGAAGCGGGTGGAGCAAAAGAATCGTTGATAGTCGCCAAAACAGCGCTGCTGTTTGTATCGCCAATAAGCAAAAATTAAGCTACGGACGGCAAACTTTATCGCAAGCAAATAATTGTTTAACAGGAGGTTTGCGATGTTAAAAACAACAACAGTCATCGTTTTGGGTTTATTGGTTTCGTCGGCTGCGTTGGCCGACCATGAGCATTGGGGGCATCATCATGGCCACCATCATCACGGGCATTATCGGCCGATGTACCGGGAAGAAGTGGTTTATTATCAACCCGCCCCGGTCGTTGAATATGTGCCGGCCCCCCAGTATTACGCGCCACCTCCGCCACCGGCTTATTACGGCTACGATCAACGCTCGCCGCAAGGTTTGTTGGGTGGGATGGTCGGTAGTGCGATGGGCTATCAGCTCGGAAATGGCGACCCGATTGCCGCCGGCATTGGTGCCGCCGCCGGGGCTTTGCTCGGTAACGGTATGTACTGAGATTGCCTGATCGGAGCGCTCAATATTCCAGTAACTTGAAAAAACTTTTCGGCGCGCCGCAAATCGGACAATCCCAGTCGTCGGGGATGTCCTCCCAGCGGGTGCCGGGCGCGATGCCGCTATCCGGGTCGCCCTTGGCTTCGTCGTAAATGTGTTCGCATTCCTGGCAATGGTATTTTTTGTAATTGCTCATTGGATTTTCCCTGGGTGTTAAGCGGCACAATCGCCGAGAAATCTTGCGAACGCTGTCGCCATTACGGGCAATATGCTTAATAAGCGGTGGTCGGCATCCAATATATGCAGACGCGCGTGATGTTCGCGGCAGAAGCGCCAGGCGTTCTCCGGTGGTACCACATCATCTTGCCAGCCGTGAAAGACCTCAATGTTGGCGGTGCTAGGCTTAAACTCGGTACGCGCATAGCCTGGCAAATAAAATGCCGGCGCAATCAAAAACAAACCCTTCGGCTTGATGATTTCCGCCGCGACGGTCGAAACATAAGCGCCCATGCTGGAGCCCACCAGCACTATCGTTTCATATCCCGATACATCCAGCGCCAATAGCTGTTGCACGCGCCAGTCCGGATCGTTGCTGGCTTGATAATCCGGGCTGATAAATTCAAACCCTTGGCGTTTGGCGACCTCCGCCAGTGCCAATGGCTTTTCGCCCCAGGGAATACTGTCCTTGCCGTGGTTGTATATCACCAGTTTGCTCATAGTCTTTTTCTCGCTGTCGGAAAGATTATTTTCGGAAAAACAAGTTGGCCAGCAATGTGATCAGCAAGCTGACCACAATCATCGATGTAATCGGTATAAACACGAAGCAGTTTTTATTCTGAATCCGAATATCCCCAGGCAGCTTGCCGAACCAATTCACCAACCATGGGGCGTAATTCAGAACCAAGCCGAGCACCAGGATGGCCGAGCCGATAGTAATGAGTGCTTTACCGGGTTCCATTTTTTTCCTATGCGTTACGGAATGACTACCACTTGCGCGAAACCGCCGCCCGGCGTGCGAAAGTTGGTGGTTTGGCCTTGGTAGAGGCGGGCGCAGAGCAATTGGGTTTGGCCTTGATAGACATAGTGGCGCAAATCCAGTTTTAACTCGCCGGCATCCAGATGCCGTTCGCTGGGTTTTACCAGCGTCTGCGCTACATAATCGTGTTGCAAAATATCCTCGAAAACGCGCCGTGTCAATTTATCGCCGCGATACGCCGCTTTACTGCCATAGCCTCTGGCGGGTTTGAAAAACAGCTGCTTACGTTCCGCCCAGAACTGATCGGCATTCTGCGCATCAACCAGCATCGTGTGGGCGATACCTTCTCGCAATAGTGTTCGGGTACGCTCATCGACGCCGATTGTACGCAGAAAGTCGTCTTTGCCCAGCCAGACCAGATTTCTTTTGTCGGCATACAGCGCATGATTTCTGGGGTGCGGCGTCAGCACGACTGCATCGGCCAGATAGGCTTCTCGTAAACTCCGGCATTTTAGAGATTCCAAGCCAAAGTCGGTCAAGCGGTTATAAACCAGATCGATTTGCAGATCACCGTGCCAAAGTGCGCCGTCGTCATAGCGCAAGGCCTTGGGGTCGCAGACTACGGTTTTGATTTTATGTTGTTCGAACAACTGTTTAAACAACAGAAACTCCGGCCACAGGTATTGATTTTGTGGGTCTTCATCGACAATGGCAATGCTGCGCAGCGGCGCCAAGCCACGCTCCGCGCGCCACTCCCGGTAAAACATGTCGATAAATAAGGTTTCGGCTGGCTGAGTATCCTGCCCAGGCAATTTAAGTGTGCCAGGCTGCTGGTTGCCGGCGATTTCGCAACAGCTGTTTTGCGCGCGAATCAATAACGCATTAATCATCGCGCCGCCGGCATTGGAATTGATTTCGATTAGTTTTGGGCCGTCGGCGCTCAAATGAAAGTCGTAGCCTAGAAATACGCCATGGGCTTTGGCTAAAAACCGCGCCGCGTCCGGTGCGTATGTAAGTACCTGTTGTTGATACGCCGGCAAGGCAATTACGTGTTCCAGCGCGGCGATGATTGCCAATTGTTGGTCCAGGCAAGCTTGATCGATAAACACCGCGGACTCGGCAAATAAATTCGGCCGCTCCTCCGCAATCATCCGATACAAATCGCCGTTTTCGTCCAGCCTGTTCAGTTCGCGACGCAGCGCTGTGCGATTTAGTGATGAGCAGCGGCAATCGCTATTTAGCTGTCTGGCGTTAGGTGTTTGCTCGGGTTCTGGATGGGGATGCATGAAAACGATAGGCGCGGATGGGTGCTGAAACAGAATTTACGCCGCTATTCTAGCGCGATACGCCTGTCCGTTAATCGGTAAATTCTTATACAGATGCCTGCTAGATCGGCAAAAATCATTTACAAACAGGCGGTTGAGCTTATTTTGTTAGCTAGCGTACATGCTGATCGACATGTTCCGAACAGCATGATCCAAACTTGTGAAACTTGAGCCTGCACGGTATTTTGCCGATAGCAGCATCACTTTAGCCGTAACTTTTTAGGGTGCGGCAATGATCGCTGAACTGTATGGCATTAAGCCCTTTTTATCGGGCAAAACTAGAACTTGAGCCCGTATTTTGTCAATATGGCAACCTTTGTCCGAATTTGAACTTGCAAAAATCATGACCCAGCAAGCCGTATCACGCACCAATCAAACAACCAGGCGCAACTTTCCACCGTATCTGCTGACGGTACTGATGCTGTTGTATGGTTTTTCGCAATCCGCCAGCAGCCAGAGCCCGGAGCCTTCTGTAGGGCAAGCCATACAATCGTTACTAGCCGGCAAACAGCAGCCTTTGCTGTCGCAAGCGGATTTTTCGCAGTATAGCGACGCACTAAAACAGCTGTATCAGATGAATGCCAACCAGCTGATTTGGCTGGGGGAAGGTCGAGCCGCGAAAAATCGCGAAGACGCTTTGAGCTTGCTGAGCAATGCCAAAGTCGATGGTTTAAATCCGGACGTTTATGAAGTTGAGCGTTTGCGCGGCTACATACAACAAGCCGTTGCGCTGCCACACACTGCAACGACGCAGTTGGTCTCTTACGACGTGGCTTTGTCGATAGCATTGGTGCATTACGCGCATGATCTGCATATTGGCCGGGTTGATCCGCGCGACTTCAATTATCCCCCACAGTTTGCCGCCAAATCGGCAAGCGAGGTCGCCGTATCGCTGAATCAACATATCCAACAACAATCCCTTGCCGAACTGCCGGCGGCGCTGGCGCCAAAATTCAAGCAATATCAGCAGTTAAAGACTTTGTTGGCTGCTTATCGTCAGCAAAATACTGGGGCGCAGAAGCCAAAACTGCTTTTTGCCAAATCGTTGCGCCCAGGCGAGCAAGACGCGCAATTGCCCGAGTTACGCCAGCGTTTGGCGGAGTTGGGTGTACTGAAAGCGGAAGACGTTGTTGGTGCCGGCAACACGGAAACACTTTACGATGCGGCCGCGACGGAAGCAGTGCAACGCTTACAGCAGCAACAAGGCTTAAAAGCCGATGGGGTGATCGGTAAACAAACTCTGGCCTTATTGAATCAAACGCCGGCCGAAAAAATTGCGATGCTTGAATTAGCCATGGAGCGTTTGCGTTGGATGCCTGAGTTGCCGGAAGGGCCGAGGATATTTGTGAATATTCCGGCGTTTCAGTTATGGGCTTTCAATTCCCGTGACGATCAACAGCCTTTGACGATGAAAGTCATCGTCGGCAAAGCCGAGCAAAATCAGACGCCGGTACTCTGGGAAGAAATGAAATATCTGGAATTCATGCCGTATTGGAATATCCCGAAAAGTATTATGGACAAGGAAATGCTGCCCAAGTTAGTGAGCGATGAAGAGTTTCTGGCGAATCAGGATATAGAATTGGTGGGACGTGACGCCGACGACGATGAAGAGGAAAATCAGGACAGCATCGTCGACGAAATCAAGAGCGGGCGGGTCCGCGCCAGGCAGCGACCCGGCAGCAGCAACCCCTTGGGACGGGTGAAATTTATTTTTCCGAACAAAGCCGATGTGTATTTGCACGATACGCCGGGCAAAGCCGCGTTTAATCGTGATCGCCGCGATCTCAGTCACGGCTGCGTTAGAGTGGCGGAGGCTGAAAAGCTGGCGGAATTTGTGCTGGGCGACCAAGCCGAATGGGACCAACAAACGATACAGCAAGCCATGGCCGGGCCCAAAACTCAACGGGTCACGCTGAAAAAATCGATACCTGTGTTGTTTTTTTATACCACTGTGTTTGTGGGCCTTGACGATAAACCGCGCTTTTACCCGGATATTTATGGTCAAGATCAATTGTTACAAACCGCTTTGAGCAAAGCCGCCAATCCGGGCGCTAAACAACAATTGGTCAGTAAAGCGGTAAATAGTGCCGGCGGCGGTTAACGGGGTTCAGTTTTAAGGGTTTTGGATTATGCTGTTATCCGGAGTGTGGTTTTTTGGGAGACAGGGATATGACGCAAGCAAAAATAGTAAACCAGGCGGTTACCGAGAAAGTTAAGAAATCGCCGGCGCGCAAAGGCAAGAAAGTTAGAATGGCACCGCCGACCAATGGCGAGATTTTGGTCAAAGGTGTCGTGATGGGTATCGTGATTTCCGGGTTGACGCACGCCAGCAAAAGCATCACCCGTGCACTGATCCGCCATCCGCTTGCCTTATTCTCCGGTGGTTTGCTGGCCGGGTATTTGGCGCATAAACACCGCAAGGACATCATCGTGCTGGGTAGTCGCACCGCAGTGGAAAGCCGAAATTTCGTGCTGAGACAACGCGAAAACCTCGGCGATTTAATTGCTGAAATCAAGGCAGAAAGCGGCAAGACTCTCTAATCTTCGGTTTGTTTGGGTTTACCCGGATCTTGCCTCGCCTGCGGGTGTTCTGATGACCGGGCTCTCGTATCCGCGTCACTGCGGTGCATAAGCAGCACTACCGCAAAAATATTTTTACGGTAGATTGCTGGCTATCGCAGTAGCTCAGCATCGTCTTCCGCCAGTATCATGAAAATTTACCACATCCACCGCCAGCAACGCTTGGCGCTCAGTCAGGAGCAGGCGTGGGCGTTCTTTTCCTCTCCGCACTATTTAAATCAAATTACGCCGGAGTTTTTTCATGTCGATATTACTTCGCCGGTGCCCGAGGATATTTACCCTGGCTTATTGATCCGTTACCGGATGAAGGCGGTTTTGGGGGTGCCCATGTCCTGGCTGTCGGAAGTCAGCCACTGCGATAAGCCCAACCGGTTTGTCTATCAACAAGCGGTTGGTCCATTTGGATTCTGGAGCCATGAAGTGTGTCTAAGACCTTGCGAGGAGGGCATCGTATTGGAAGACATCGTGTTTTATACGATGCCCTTCGGCTGGTTGGGTCAGTTGTTGCATGGCTTTATCGGCGATAAGTTGCAGCGTATTTTCGATACGCGCCGCGATTATCTGCAAGCAAAGTGGGGCGTTGGCGGGCCGTAGCGCATGCAATTTGGTATCGGTTTGGCAGTTGACTTTTTTTAACCGCAGGCATCTAATCAAGACCCTGCACATTCAACCTGAAGGAGACGAATATGGCTCAAGACAAAGGTTATTTGGATCAGTCCGGCAATCAAGTGGTTGCTATCGTTAAAAATCTGGACCGCGATGTCGAGCGCGGGGAAGATACCGTCATGTTGGGATATGGCTTGGTATTGCTGGCGCCGGCTTTCGCTCCCTTGTTGCCGCCCAGTATTCTGTTGCCGCTGATGGCGATTGCCTTCGCGGTATCGGCGACTGCGGCGCGTCTGCATTTTTACAAAATGGCTCGCAAGCTCTCGGTTGCCTTGGATGAACTGGAAAGCCGGGATAAACAGACTTTTAAGCCGATCACCGACGTATTCGCCGAGCATCCCCAGCAAACACTGGCTGTCGCTTTTAACCCGTTAAAAAATTTGAAACGTAGCGCGAAAAGCATACTCGGTGGCTTGATGATCAACCCGTTTTGGGGGCCGATTTTTTATATGTTGGGTGTGCAGTTTGTCGAGGATAAACAATTGGTAGTGTTGAATAAGGCCGTGATTGCAGTCGAAGATCAAGTGATGCCTATCGTACTGCGCGACGACTGGGCTGAATAAACGCAGGATTTGCAAATGTTAGGCGGCGGATAAGCCGTTGGGGGAGGAATAATCAGCTTGAGTCTATGGGTTTTAGGCTATTGTTATCGGTGGCAGCCATTGTCCAAAAGTACAGTTATACACAGAAGTTGTGGATAAACTTGTGATCAAATCGTGAGCAAACCAGCCAATCGCCCGTCCTGTTTGGGACATCTTTAAATTGACTAAAAATTAGTCAGGCAATTTTTGACTATGCTTAGAGCATCATAAAAAAGCCGTCGGCTTTGCCCGACGGCCCCCCGTTTTATTTCCTGAAAAGGTTATCCCATGCAAAAGCAAACCCTCACCATCGACGGCAATCAGGCTGCGGCCAGCATTGCTTATAAACTCAATGAAGTGATCGCAATTTACCCGATTACCCCGTCCTCGGCGATGGGCGAATGGGCCGACGAATGGGCCTCCCGCGATCAACCCAATCTTTGGGGTACCGTACCTCGCGTAGTCGAACTGCAAAGCGAAGCCGGCGCGGCCGGCACCATTCATGGCGCGCTGCAAGCCGGTACCTTGGCCACCACCTTCACTGCCTCGCAAGGCCTGTTGTTGATGCTGCCGAATATGTACAAAATCGCCGGCGAACTGAGCCCGACGGTGTTTCATATCGCCGCCCGTTCACTTGCTTGCCAGGGCTTGTCGATCTTTGGCGATCATAGCGACGTGATGGCGGCGCGGATGACGGGCTACGCGATGTTGTGTTCCAACTCGCCGCAAGAAGTGCAAGATTTGGCGCTGGTCGCGCATGCCGTGGCTTTGCAAAGCCGCATCCCGTTCATGCATTTTTTCGACGGCTTCCGCACCTCACACGAGGTCGCCAAAATTGTCGAGATCGACGACAGCGTCATTCGGGCGATGATAGATGACAGCTGGGTTAGCGAGCATCGCGGCCGGGCCTTGACGCCGGATAAGCCGGTGCTGCGTGGTACCGCGCAAAACCCGGACGTGTATTTCCAGGGTCGCGAGTCGGTTAATCCTTACTACGCTGCACTCCCGGAGATTGCCCAACAAACCATGGACCGGCTAGCCGGTTTGACTGGCCGTCAATACCGCTTGTTCGAATACGTCGGGTCGCCGCAAGCCGAGCGAGTAATCGTGATTATGGGTTCCGGCGCCGAAGCGGTGGAAGAGACCCTGGAATATCTGAATCGCCAGGGCGAAGCGGTGGGCTTGTTGAAAGTGCGCTTGTTTCGGCCGTTTTCACCGCAGCATTTGATCGACGCCTTGCCGGCCAGTTGCCGAAAAATCGCGGTACTGGATCGCACCAAGGAACCGGGTGCCGACGGCGAGCCTTTGTACAAAGATGTATTGGCCGCCGTGGCCCAAGCCTTCAGCGACGGCGAAAAATTTACCAGCCTGCCCAAAGTGGTGGGCGGCCGCTACGGTTTATCGTCCAAGGAATTCACGCCGGGCATGATCAAGGCGGTTTACGACGAACTGAAAAACGACAGACCGAAGAATCACTTTACGGTCGGCATCAACGACGACGTCAGCCACACCAGCTTAGATTGGAACCCCGCTTACCGCACCGATACCCACGATCAAACCTTTCAAGCCATGTTTTACGGTTTGGGTAGCGACGGCACCGTTGGCGCGAACAAAAATACCATCAAAATCATCGGCGAAGAAACCGATTTATATGCCCAGGGTTATTTTGTTTACGACTCTAAAAAGTCCGGGGCAATTACCGTGTCGCATCTGCGCTTTGGGCCGAAGCCGATTCGTTCCACCTATTTGATCGGTGAGAACGACGCCCAATTCATCGGCTGTCATCAAACCGTATTTCTGGAACGCTATGACATGCTGGCCAACGCTGCCGACAAAGCGGTGTTTCTATTAAACAGCCCTGCGTCGCCTGATGAAGTTTGGGAGACATTGCCGCGCAAGATGCAGCAGCAAATGCTGGATAAGAAAATCCGTTTTTATCTGATCGACGGCAACGCGGTAGCGGAAAAATCCGGTATGGGCAAACGCATCAACACCATCATGCAGACTTGTTTTTTTGCGATTTCCGGGGTGTTGCCGCAGGAGCAAGCCATTGCCGCGATTAAACATGCCGTCGAAAAAACCTATGGCAAAAAAGGCCAGCGCATTGTCGATTTAAACTTCAAAGCCATCGACGAAACTTTGGCTGGCTTACGCCATGTGCCCTTACCCAAGCAAGCCGACAGCGGTTTCGATATTGCCGCGTTGATTGCCGATAGCGCACCCGAATTTATTCGTCGCGTCACCGGTGAAATCATCGCTGGCCGTGGCGATGCCTTGCCGGTCAGTGCAATGCCTGTAGATGGCACCTTCCCGACCGGCACCGCTGCCTACGAAAAACGCAATCTGGCGCTGGAGATTCCGGTCTGGGAAACCGATTTGTGCACCCAGTGTGGCAAATGCCCGATGGTTTGTCCGCACGCGGCGATCCGCAGCAAAATCGTGCCCAGCGAAGCCTTGAGCAATGCGCCCGAAACCTTCAAGCACGCGGCGATGCTGGGTAAAGATTTTCCTGCCGGCCTGTCGATCAGTTATCAGGTGGCACCGGAAGATTGTACCGGCTGCGGACTTTGCGTTGACATTTGTCCGATCCGCGACAAATCCAACGCCAGCCGCAAGGCCTTGAACATGCGGCCGCAAGCGCCGCTGCGCGAACCGGAAAGTCAAAACTGGGATTACTTCTTGTCCTTGCCGGAATACGATCGCCGCTTATTAAAAACCAACACCATCAAAGGCTCGATGGTGTTACAGCCTTTGTTCGAATTCTCCGGCGCCTGTGTCGGTTGCGGCGAAACCCCGTATGTGAAGCTGGCATCACAACTATTCGGTGACCGGATGGTGGTAGCCAATGCCACCGGCTGTTCGTCGATATACGGCGGCAACTTGCCGACCACGCCCTGGACCAAAAATCCCGAGGGAAGGGGGCCGGCCTGGAATAATTCCTTGTTCGAGGACAACGCCGAGTTCGGTTTGGGCATGCGGGTGGCAATCGATAAACAAGCTGAGCATGCGGCCGAATTACTGGTATCGCTACGGGAAACCTTGGGCGGCGAATTGGTCGATGCGATTTTACACGCCGACCAAGCCGATGAAGCCGGCCTTTACGAACAACGCCAACGCGTCGCCGAATTAAAACAGCATTTACCCTCGCTGAAGCAAGCAGCCGCGCAAGCCCTGTTGCCCCTGGCGGATTATCTGTGCAAGAAAAGCGTCTGGATCATCGGCGGCGACGGTTGGGCTTATGACATCGGTTATGGCGGTCTGGATCATGTATTGGCTAGCGGCCGTAACGTCAATATCCTGGTGTTGGATACGGAAGTGTATTCCAACACCGGCGGTCAGACTTCCAAATCTACACCGCTGGGTGCGGTGGCCAAGTTCGCGGCCGGTGGTAAGGCCACCGCGAAAAAAGATCTGGCGCTGCTGGCGCTGGACTATGGCAATGTTTATGTGGCTCATGTGGCTTATGCCGGCAAGGACACACAAACCCTCAACGCCTTCTTGGAAGCGGAAGCCCACAATGGCCCGTCCATCATCATCGCCTACGCGCCTTGCATAGCCCACGGTGTGGATTTGTCCAACAACCATAGACAGCAAAATCTGGCAGTAAAAAGCGGGCATTGGCCTTTGTTTAGATTCAATCCCGGCCGCATCCAGCAAGGCAAGAATCCGATGCAATTGGATTCTGCGGAACCGTCGGTGCCGCTGCGCGAGTTTGTGATGAGCGAAACCCGCTTCAGCATGCTCTGGCAAAGTCATCCCGACCATGCCGAAGCGTTTTTGAAACAGGCGCAGCAGGACGTTAAAAACCGCTACCGCTACTATCAACAACTGGCCGCGCTGGAATGGAGCGATGCCACCAGTGTCGCGGCAGCCAAAGCCGCACTGAAAGCCGATCTTGCCCAGGAGAGCCAACATGGTTGATTTAACGACAAATTATTTGGGCCTGAAACTGGCGCATCCTTTGGTGCCTTCAGCATCGCCGCTGAGCAAGGACTTGGACAGCGCCCGCCGCCTGGAAGATGCCGGCGCGGCGGCCATCGTCATGTCTTCCTTGTTTGAAGAAAAGATCGAAGCCGAACAGCAACAGATGGAGCGGTTTTTTTACGGGCAGGGCATAGGCTATGGCGAGGCCGATTCCTTTCATCCTGTGCCGGACCATATTTTGACTTACCAGGAACAATATCTGGAACATCTGCAACGCTTGAAAAGTAGTTTGCATATTCCGGTGATCGCCAGCCTGAACGGCATTTCCCAGGGCGGCTGGATCGAATACGGCCAAGCCTTGCAACAAGCCGGGGCCGACGCCCTGGAACTGAATATCTACCATCTGGCGGCTAATGCCGATGAAAGCAGCGAAATGGTGGAAAACCGCTATCTGGATATTTTGCGGGAGTTGAAAAGCCGGGTGAGTGTGCCGCTGACCTTAAAACTCGGTCCGCAATTCAGCTCGCCGATTCATTTCGCCCAACGCCTGGAAGCCGCCGGTGCGGATGGTATTGCGATATTCAACCGGTTTTATCAGCCGGATATTGATTTGGAAACCCTGGAAGTGGTGCCGAAACTGCAATTGTCTTCGCAAGCCGAAGCCTTGCTGCGTATCCGCTGGACGGCCTTGCTATATGGTCGCGTGAAATTGTCCTTGGCGGTCACCGGTGGTTTTCACCATAGCGCGGATGTGATCAAAGCCTTGCTGGCGGGCGCGGACGTGGTGCATCTGTGCAGCGTGTTGTTGGCGCAAGGTGTGGGCAAACTCAGCGAAATTCGCGCGGAGCTGGAACAATGGCTGATCGAACACGAATACGATTCCATCAACCAACTGAAAGGCAGCGTCAGCCAGCAACACGCCATAGACCCTAGCGCGTATGAGCGTGCCAATTACATCCATGTATTGGACAGTTACACGCCGTCCGCCGGTGTGTTGAGATAGCCTGAAGCCGTGCGGGATTTGGATGAACTATTCGCCGGTTTGGCTAAATCCAGATTCCGCAGCCAGTTTCGTTTTAATGCCAAAGACCGGGATTATCTAAAGAGCAAAGGCCTGGAAACGGTATTGAGCCACGCCAGGGACTTTGTCGAAAAGCGCCTGGCCGCCGCCGAGCCGCGCAATGACGGCAAACAAACCCCGTTTCGCGGCCATCCGGTATTCGTCGCGCAACACGCCACCGCCTGCTGCTGTCGAGGATGCCTGGAAAAATGGCATAAAATTCCGCAGGGCAGGGAGTTGAGTGACGACGAACAAACCTATGTTTGTAATGTGTTGGAGCGGTGGTTAAAGATTGCTGTTACCGATATTTAATCAGCCAGATAACGGCAGATATGTAATTCGCATAAATGGATTAAATTCGTGCTTTAGCTGCAATGGTCTTACTATTCCCCGCTATTCCGCCGGACTACGAGCGCAAATGTCATGGGTCAAGAAATTCATGCCGCAATCTATCAAGATGCCGACTTTCAGAGTTTCCGCGAGCGTCTATCCGCAGAAACCGAACTGCTCGGCAGGCTGATTAACAGCCGCGCTTGTTCGGAAGCCGAGCCGGTGGCTGGTTTTGAAATCGAAGCTTGGCTGCTGGACGACAACATGCGGCCGGCACCGATGAATCAGGACTATCTGCACTCTTTTGCCCACCCGATGGCCGGTCCGGAACTGGCCAAATTCAATATCGAACTGAACACGCCGCCGCTGGCGTTGACCGGCGACGTATTCAGTCGCATGCATCAGGATTTGCAAAACACCTGGCAGCAAGCCGAACAGCACGCCCGGCAACGGGATTTGCATTTGTTGGCGATAGGCACCTTGCCAACCTTGCAGCAAAGCGATCTGCATTTGGGCAATATGTCGGACATGAATCGCTACCGGGCCTTGAATCAACAGATTTTGCGCTGCCGAGGCCGGCCGATTGTGCTGGATATATGCGGGCATGAACATCTGAAAATAGAGCATCACGATGTGATGCTGGAGGCCGCCACCACCTCGTTTCAATTGCATATCCAATGTCCTTTGAACATTGCCCATCACGTTTACAACGCGGCTATCATTGCTTCGGCGGCGATGGTGGCATTGGCTGCCAACGCGCCGTTTTTGTTTGGTAAGGATATCTGGGCGGAAACCCGTATTCCCTTGTTCGAACAGGCCATCGCCACCGGCGGCTATGCCGGGGCCGCCGACGGGCCCTTGCACCGGGTGAGTTTCGGTTCCGATTTTGCCCGGCATTCGATTCTGGAATGCTTTGTCGAGAACCAGCAACATTTTCCGGTTCTGCTGCCGGAGTATTTCGACGATGCGCCGGAAGCGTTTCAACACTTACGCCTGCATAACGGCACGATCTGGCGTTGGAACCGGCCGCTGGTGGGTTTCGATGCCGACGGCACGCCGCATATCCGCATCGAACACCGTACGCCGGCCGCAGGGCCGACCGTACTGGACATGATTGCCAACGCCGCCTTTTATTATGGACTGGTGAAAAATCTGGCCGACGAACGGCAAGCGGGCGGGGCGGAGTTATCCTTCGCCCAGGCCAAGGATAATTTTTATCAAGCGGCGCGGCACGGTTTGGATAGCCATGTCGTCTGGTTTGGTGAACATAAACTACGGTTGGCGGTGCTGATCGAGCAGGAGCTAGTGCCGCGTGCCGTTCAGGGCTTGCAGGCTTTGGGCATCTGCACTGCTGATTGTGAGAATTATCTGGATGTGATTCGCCAGCGCCTAGCCAATCAACAGACCGGCAGCCACTGGCAGCGGCGGTTTATCAAGGAAAATCCGGGCGAATTTGCGGAGCTGACGCGGGTTTATTTGCAGCGGCAACGGAGTGGAGAAACGGTTTCGGCATGGGGAATATGAATAACTGCAACATCATCTTTTCGGTGCTCAGTCGTTACTGCCATTAAGTTAAGAAAAAGCTCCCTCTCCTGCTGGAGAGGGTTTCATTGTTCCCACGCTCCGGCGTGGGAACAGGGTTGCACGACGCTCCAGCGTCCCGATGTGCACTGCTGGAGCGGTGCGGGCTACATTCCTTCGCTGGAGCGTGGGAATGATAAACAACTGTTCTACGCCAACCGATCAATCAAGTTCAGCCCGTGACAGCAGATCTCGAAGTACCTCTTCGTTGTTAAAGGCCAATGACATTGCTTTTCCGAGACGTTCCAGCGCGGAACGTGATCCTTGTGCGGAAAACATTCCCGCCTCCGGATCGAAATCGAGCTCATCTTGTAAATCGGGCAGTTGTTCGAATAGTATGACTTGAGCAATTGAGTTCCAGTCGTAACCGTTGCCATTCCAGCCTTCGTCAGCCCGCTCTTCGAATACATGCAATTTCTCAACCATATCCTGGTCGGAAAGTATTAGAGACCGGTATTCTCCCGAGTCCAGAAGAATGAACGGCGCATAGGTAGTCTTGTCTGTATTGTCTTTATCCATAAGGACCTCGGGATGTAAATTTAGTGAAATGTAGCGGGTGCGTAGATCGGAAATGCCATTCGCCTTTGCCCTGAGGATACTGAGTTTAACGAAGGGCCAGCCACCTCAGGCTTCGACGAGCTCAGCCCTAACGGGGCACCAGAGATAAATAGGGCCGGGTTAATAAGGCTGTGGCCGGGTAAGCATAGGTGGTTTTCCCGGTTTCATTTATGTCAGCCTGAAAATAACGATAGAATCGCTCCAAGCAAATCAGTTAAATTCGTTATGCCACAGATTTCACGCGCCAATTGCATCCCCAAACAATTCGACAGCCTGCCAAACGGTTTGCTGGATATTTCGGTTAATAACCTACACACCCTAATCGCCGAACCAACACTATTCCACCTCCCCGGCAAACGCCCGGAAACGTTATTCGTCTCGGTGCTGCTGCACGGCAACGAATTCACCGGCTTTCTGGCAGTACAAAAGCTGCTGCAAAAATATCACGGCCAAAGCTTGCCGCGCGGCTTGACGCTGTTTTTCGGTAATACCCAGGCGGCGCGTTTTAACCTAAGACGGCTGGATGGCCAGCCGGATTTCAACCGCATCTGGCCCGGCACAGCGCTACCCGAGTCGCCGGAGACGGTTTGGGCGGCGCAGATCTGCCAGATTATGCGTGAACGCAAGGTGTTTGCCAGTGTGGATGTGCATAACAATACCGGCCTGAATCCGCATTACGCCTGCATCAACAAATTGGATAAGGATTTTCTGCATCTGGGTGCGCTGTTCGGCCGTTTGCTGGTGTATTTCACCCATCCCAAGGGTACCCAATCCAGCGCCTTTGCCGAGTTTTGCCCGGCGGTGACCTTGGAATGCGGCCGTCCCGGCCAGCCGCACGGTACCGAACATGCTTTTCAATTTCTGGACAGTTGCCTGCACTTGCATGAATTTCCGGCCCAACCAGTCGCGAAGCAGGATGTGGATATTTATCACACGGTGGCGCAAGTGACTGTTGCCGAAAATGTCCGTTATAGCTTTAGCGATGCCACTGCCGATCTGCTTCTTGATCCGGAATTGGAAAGTCTGAATTTCACGGAGATTCCGGCCGGTACGGTGTTGGGCACAACCGACTGCGCCAGGATGCCCTTGATTGCCAAAGACAACGACGGTAAGCCGGTTACGGAGCAATTCCTGACTGTTACGGATGGCCAAGTGCAAATCACTCGGCAAACAATGCCGTCCATGCTAACGCTGGACGCACGAGTCATCCGCCAGGACTGTTTGTGTTATTTGATGGAGCGTTTGGCTGTGGAGACTGGCATTTGAGTTTGTGCTGCTGCTGGATCGGCAGAGCCAAAATCCTGGACGCCGCCTTTGCGGGAATGTTAGATTCATTCGGCCGCAACGGCCTTCCAAAGGAGAAGAATAATGTTGAAGTCACTCGACGTGTTACTGGGTTTATCGGTGGTGATGTTGATCGTCAGCATGGCGGTGACCTTAATCAGTCAGGGCATTTTGAATTTACTGGCCAGCCGCGGCCGCAATCTGCGCACCGGTTTGGCCGACTTGCTGGAATTGTTGGATGCCCGCTTTTCCCGAACCGAGGCCGAGGCCATCGCCGCCTTAACCCTGACGCAACGGACTATCGGCGGCCGCTGTCGCTGCCGACTGCCAGCGTGGTTGCAATTTTTTCAGTTCGGCGAAGTGATCCATCGCGAAGAATTTATCAAGATTTTGCTGGATTTAGCGGCTGGCTACGATGTGTCGATCAAAACGGAATTTGAACAGATCAAAGCCAGGCTAGCCAATAAAACCATCAATGTTGGCCAGGCCACGGAAGCGTTGGAAAGCAAACTCCTGGAATATCCGCTGTTTTTTAAGCGCCTGGATATTGAAGCTTTGCTTGCCAAGATCAAAAAAGAAAAGGCCGAAACCAAAAAACAACAGTTTCAGCAGTTGGAGAAAATCGTCGCCGGACAAATCGATCTGCTGGACAAGTTGAAATCGGTATTGCACGACAATGGTATCGAAGATCCGGCCGCTACCTTAAAAAATGCGCGGATGCTGGCGCTGGAATTTGAAAAATCCAACCCGGAACTGGCGCACGACGTGCGCGAGGCCAATGCCTTGCTACAAGAAGCATCCAGCGATTTTCTGGCGAACATTTGTTTGAATTTCGACCATTTGCTTGACCGGGTCAGTGTCAGATTTATCGCTACTACCCGCGTAGTCAGCGTGATCAGCGCCACCCTGGTAGCGATTGCGTTGCAGTTGGACACCGTGTATTTGATCAATCGGCTGTCCATGGACGAGCAAATGCGCGCGACTTTTGTGGCATTGGCCCCTTCGATAACGGAAGATACGCAAGTAAAGGATGCAGTTGAACCAGCCGCTGCCAAAGCTAGCGGAGAGCAGGATACCGAGACCTCGGCTGACGAGACTGTTACAGCCAAAAAAGGCCTCGATCTGGAAAAGCAAAAGTATTATCTGAATTTTCTAGCGGAACAGGGTTTGATCAGCCTGCCCGTCGACCGGGAAAACTGGTGCAAACATTGGAAATTGGTGAGTATTCCCGGTTTGATTTTGTCGATTTTTCTACTGAGTCTGGGCGGGCCGTTTTGGTATAACGCTTTGAGTAAGCTGGTGCAATTGCGCTCCGGCCTTGCTCGCAAGGATGATGAGCAGAAAGCTATTCGCCAAACCACGCAGGCGTCGGGCGGCGATCCGCAAAACCCCGACACTTCGCCAACGCCTAATCCGTTACAAGGCGAACGTGGCGATATGAAGGCGCAGGGCTGAGGAGGCCGTATGGATAAGCAATGGATAGGCTGCGCGCCGGGTAATTTTCGGGTCGCCCGCCCAGCAGGTTTAAAGCCGGAAATTATAGTTTTGCATACGACTGATGGCAGCTTGACGAATGCCGCTATGTGCTACAACAAGCCGGGCACGTTGCAGTCTGTGCATTATGCCATCGGCAACAACGGTGAGATTCATCAATACGTCCAGGAAGCCGACACGGCATTTCATGCCGGTTTGGTGGTCAATCCGGCTGCCGAATTTATCAAGCAGCGGCCCAACACCAATCCCAATTTTTTCTCGATTGGTGTTGCCTTAGAAGTGTCGGTGCTTGGCCCGCCTACGGCCACGCAATTAGCGGCATGCTCGAAATTAATCAGGGAAATTGCCGACCGCTGGCGGATTAGCGTCGATGCGGATCATGTGTTGTCGCATAGCGCGATTCGCGCCTCGGTAAACTGTCCCGCTGCCAATGTCGATATTGCCCAGCTGATTGCCACTGCGGTGCCGGATCCGGCAACCAATTTAGTGGCCGGCAAGCCAATCGGCTTGCTGAGTAAAGTAAATCTCCGCAGTAGCGCGTCTGTCAGCGCACCGGTGCTGCGCGTCTTGGATGCCGGCAGTAAAGTCGAGGTTGTCAGCTTTACGGCGGGTGATGTGGTGTCCGGCAACGGCTATTGGTATCAGGATAAAGACAATTGTTTTTTCTGGGCGGGGGCCACAGATCGGCCCAATCCGCGGATATTGCTAACGCCGAACGAAGACGAGGCGAGCACCGATACTATGCTGCTCATTGACCAAGCTGCCGCTACGGCTGCAGGTTTGCAGATCAATCGCTCCCGATTCCGTTTGCCGGCTGGGCAGTTTTTTCCCGAGCGGCCGAAAAAAGATCTGATTGTTTTGCACTTCACGGCGGGTTCGTCTGCCAAGTCGGCGTTCGATACCTGGATCGGCGATGCCCAACATATCGCCGCAGCTTATCTGGTGGATGTCGACGGCACGGTCTATGAAGTGTTCGATCCGACGCAGTGGGCTTATCATCTGGGGGTGAAGGGATTTAACGGCCGGCTGGATCAGCGCTCGATAGCGATAGAAATTGCCAATGTCGGGCCATTGCGGCCGGCGGCGGATAATCCGGAAGTCTTGAATTGGTGGCCGCCGCGTCGGGGCCAAACCCAGTTATTCGGTACTCAATACTGCGACAAAACCCAAACCGATAAATATAGGCAAACCAGCTATCGGGGCGAGCAGTATTTCGCTACTTTTCCCGCGCAGCAGGTAGGAGCGATTCGCTTGCTGCTGAACGATTTATGCGGGCGATTCTCCATACCGAAAACCTTGCCTCCCAAAGCCAAGCAATTCGAACGCGATCTGGATTTTTTCCAAAGTTATTCCGGTATCGCCAGTCATGTGAATTTTCGTAGCGATAAATGGGATATAGGCCCGGCCTTCGATTGGGCGGCGTTGGCTATTGCCAATGCGCACGGCGCCTGATTCGCGCTTGTATACGCCAATCCCGCTGGTGATCAGGTATTTTTGGCGCCTTATCACAAGCTTATTATCACAACCGATGCGGCCGTCACAGTTCTGCCCGGCCGCCGGCATGAATGTTCGCTGCGGCTGTTAAGATGGTTTAAGTAAGCGGTCGGGCAATTTTGGCCCGGACCGCTATGCTTATTTGGCACACGCTATCGCCTCACCCGCAAATCCAGCAACCCAGGAAATATCATGCCCGAAAAACCGTTCTGTATTTTTGTAGTGGATGACGATGCTCTGTTGCGTTTGGTCATAACCGACCAATTGCAGGGGCATGGCTATCAACTCCACGAGTTTGCCAATGGCGAGGAATGTTTGGCCGCCATGGATTTGGCCCCCAATCTGATTTTGTTGGATATTGAAATGCCGGGCCTCAGCGGTATCGAGGTATGTCGGCAGATTCGCGCTGACGGCAATGACGATGTGCAGGTCATGTTTGTGTCTGCCCACGACGATCTGGAGATTTTACTGACCGCGTTCGATGCCGGCGGTAACGATTTTATTCCGAAAAATGCCAAAAAAGACGTGCTTCTGCGCAAGGTCGATTTGGCCATCGAAGCCGAGCAGCAAAAACGGCAACTGCAATCGCAACTGTCTTATGCGCAAAAAACCGCATTTACCGCTATGTCCAGTTTGGGCGAAACCGGCACGGTGTTGCAGTTCTTACGCTCATCGTTTCAATGCAATACGTTTCAGCAATTGGGTAGTTTGTTAATCGAGACCTTGCAGCAATACGATCTAAACGGTTTGGTGAAATTGACCGATACCGTGAACGAATACGACTTTAGTCCGGAAACAATCTGTACGCCGCTCGAAGCCTCCATCCTTACCTACGTGGCTAAGTTGGGCCGGATTTATCAGGCTGGTGATCGCTTGGTGTTTAATTTTCCGCACGTAACGCTATTGGTGACCGGCCTGGATACCGACGATCCGGATGCGATTGGCCGATTGCGCGATCATCTGGCGATACTTGCCGAAGGTGCCGGTGCCCGTATCGAAGCCATGATCAGCGAACAACAACGCCTACAGGAAGCGAATGCCCGCCTGGAAGGCGTGAGAGAGTTGACCGATTTATTGATCGAAATCGAGGCCAATCAACAAAGTAATCACTCGCAGATGGTGAATTTAGCCGAACAGCACAAAATGAACATGGAAAGCGCCTTTATTCATTTGGGGTTGACCGATAGCCAGGAGTTTTTGCTACATGGTTACGTGGACGAACTCACTTCGCAAATGGACAACCTGTTCGAGAACGATAACAGGCTGGCCTTACGTTTGAACAAAATTGTCGAAAAACAAAAAGCCTTGCTGTTATCGGCCCAAGATCGCCGCTAACTCCCGTCCGAATCGCTACCGATCTAATATTCGCATCGAGGATTGCCTATGCAAGCTTTGTTTTCGCCCGCCGTGGCGCTGATGAATCGATTGAGTTTCAGCAAGAAGTTTGTGGTGATAGGTTTTCTGTCGTTGCTGGCGGTTGCCGTGGTGTTTTACGCTCTGTATCAAAGTCTGAACCGGGTGATATTGGATTCAGAGCGCGAGCTGCAGGGACTGTTACAAATCAAGCATATTACGCAGACCATGCAATCTGTGCAGCAGCATCGCGGTATTACCGTGGCGGTGCTCGGCGGCATAGAGAGTTTGCGGGATAAACTTGACGTATCGGAAGCCAAAGTCGCTGCGGCCTTATCGGCTTTGGGGCCAACGCTGGCGGCGGATTCGTTGACCGCTGCGGCATACGCGGATATAAAAAACGATTGGGAGCAACTCCGGCAAAACGCCGCCAACCAAAGCATTGAAGAAAGCTACCGCTTACACAGCCGTTTGGTCGAGAAGTTATTGGATTTAGAAGAACTGATTGGCGAGGAATCTTTGTTGTTCACCGACTCGAATCTGGATTCCTACCATCTGATCATGCTGGTAACCGAGCAAATGCCAAAGGCCCTGGAAGGCGTTGCGCAATTGCGTGCGTATGGCATTGGGATACTGGCCAAAAAGCAGATTAGCGCTCAGGAAAAAATCGAAATTTACCTGATTAAGGACAGAATCGAATCCGGCATCAGGGTCATTGAAGAAACGACTCATGATTTTAAACGCTATAAACCGGAATTGCACCCAATACTCGCCACCACCAGGGAAAATATTGTCAACGCAGCCAGGCTGATTACTCAGCATGTCATTGCCGATATTGTGGAGGAAAAATTCTCCATCAATCCGGAATACTTTCATTCCACCGTTACCTTAGCGCTGGATACAGCGTATGCGGAAATTTACGACAGTTTTATCCCTGCCGCCGAACAACTGATCGAGGCCAGAATTGGCGTGGCGAAAACCACGCTAGCGCTGAGTATCGGCATCCCCGGCTTTATATTTATGCTGATCATTTACTTTGCGATTGGCGCGCATCTTGCAGTGAGCCGATACGTGGAGAGGCTGGCGAAAACGGCAAAAGCGTTTGCCGGCGGCGATTTTCAGCAAAGAATGCCGTTAACCCTGCGTGATGAAATCGGGCAGGTTGCGGAGAGCTTTAACGAGATGGCTGATGGCTTTGCGGCGCTGTTGGCTGCGAGGCGCGAGGACGAGATCCGCATCCGCAGTATTGTCGATACCGCGTTGGATGCTTTGGTGCAGATGGATGCCGATGGTTTTATCAATGGCTGGAATCGCCAGGCCGAACAGATATTCGGTTGGCCGGCCACCGAAGTCTTGGGCCGCTTGTTGCATGATGTGATTATTCCGGAGCGTTACCAACAAGCTCATCAGCAAGGCATACGGCGCTATTTGGATACCGGGCGCGGAACGGTGTTAAATCAGCGAATTGAAGTGGTGGCGCTGCACCGTGACGGGCATGAGTTTCCGATTGAATTGGCCATCACCCCTAATAAATTGGCAAATGCTGTCGAGTTCAGCGCCTTTATCAGAGACATTTCCGCGCAAAAACAGGCCATACAAACTTTGCAAGCCAGCGAACAGCGGCATCGGGCGCTGTTCGAATCGTCGCGGGATGCGCTGATGACCCTCAGTGCCAGCCGTGGCTTTATCTCGGTTAACCCAGCGGCACTCAATCTGTTTGCTTGCCGGGATGAACAAGCGTTTTTAGCGCAAACCCCGGCCTCATTGTCGCCGGAATTTCAACCAAACGGCCTATCATCCGCCGAGCTGGCCAATGAAAAGCTCGAGCAGGCCATCGCCGAAGGCTCGGTGATCTTCGAATGGTTGCACCAACGCTTAACCGGCGAAACCTTTTACGCCGAAGTGCAACTCAGCCGGGTGGAGATCGACAACGAAATTGTGCTGCAAGCCACGGTGCGCGACATCAGCGAAAAAAAACGTGCCAAAGCGGCACTGATGACCAGCGAAGCCAGGACTAGGGCGGTACTGCGGACCATGTCCGATGCCGTGGTGTTGATTGATAACAAAGGCATCATGCTGCTGGTTAACGACGCCATTAGCGATTTGTTTGGCTATGAGGAAGACGAGTTATTGGGGCAAAATGTGAAGATGTTGATGCCGGAGCCTTACTATTCCGAGCATGACGGTTATTTGCGCCGGCATCTGGACAATACCAAGGAACGGGTGATGATCGGCCGGCGAATCGAAGTGGAAGGCAAGCGTAAGGATGGGCTGCTGGTGCCGATAGAGTTGAGCGTCAACGAATTGATGGACGATTTTGGTAGCACTTACATTGGGGTTATGCGTGACATTAGCCATCGCAAAGCGGTAGAGCAAGCGCACGAAGCCGCGCGTTTGGAAGCCGAACACCTGGTGCATATGAAAAGCGAGTTTCTTGCCAATATGAGTCATGAAATTCGTACCCCATTAAATGCCATTATCGGCCTGGCCAAAATGAACCTGCGCGACAATGCCGGGCGCAATATGCAGGAAAACAGCGCCCGTATTCATGATGCCGGCATGCATTTACTCAGTGTGGTCAACGACATCTTGGATTTCTCCAAAATAGAGGCCGGCAAGATGACCTTAGACGAGCATCCGTTTCGTCTGGATGCGTTGATACAGGATGCCATCAGTCTGGTGGATATGCGTGCCAAGGAAAAGCAACTCGATTTAATAGTGCATCGTCCCCAAGATTTGCCGGAATGGGTGATTGGCGACCCCTTGCGCTTAAGACAGATTTTGGTGAATTTATTGTCAAATGCGGTGAAGTTTACCAATCATGGCTATGTCAGCCTGGAAATTTATTGGCAGAAAGACATGACGGACATCAGTGTCACGGACAGCGGTATCGGCATGACCGCCGAGCAGATTGGTCGTCTGTTTACCGCTTTTCAGCAAGCGGATAACTCTACCACCCGTAAATTCGGCGGCAGCGGCTTAGGTTTGGCAATTAGCCGGGATCTGGCCAACTTGATGGGAGGCGATATTGTCGTCAAAAGTACGTTGGGGACAGGTAGCAAATTCACTTTGACTGTGCCGCTACCGGCGACGGATGCCGGTGTCGAGCATTCAGCGGATTATCATCAGGACAATGGCGGGCGCTTGCGCGGTTTGAGAATATTGGCTGCGGAAGACGTGGCTTTAAATCGCTTGGTATTGGAGGATTTGTTGAGCCACGAAGGCGCGCAGGTGACTTTTGCGGAAAACGGTCAACAGGCGCTGGATCGCTTGGAGGAAGTTGGCTATGCCGGTTTCGACGCGGTGCTGATGGATATTCAGATGCCGGTGATGGACGGATATCAGGCGGCGCGGCGTATTCTGGAAATCGCGCCGGATTTACCTATCATCGGTTTGACCGCTCACGCCATGCCTGAAGAGCGGCAGCGCTGCCTGGAAACGGGCATGCGGGATCGCGTTACCAAACCCATCGATGCCAACGCCCTGGTTGGCGCGTTGCGGCAGCATGTGTCCATCAGCAAGGTGTCTGATCACGCCAGCGGAAAGGGGGGTGCTGCCGAGGTAATTGAAATTCCGGAAGCGGCAAATGAGGCTATGGTGGCGGTCGCGACTGAAGGCTTGATCGATTGGGAGGCCTTACAGCAGCGTTTTGACGGTCGTCAGGCATTTATAGACAAATTGATAGACAACGCACTGGACGGTGCGCAGCAGGCTAACGTCGATAAACTAAGGTTGGCCGCTCAGCAGCGCGACTATGCCGCAATTAAATTTGTGGCGCATAATTTGAAAGGTTTTGCCGGTATTTTCGAGATTCAGCAAATACAGAACTTGGCGCAGCAAGCCGAGGTGGCCGCCAAGGATCAGGCCGAAGAAGCGATGGTACTGGCCGAAGGTTTGGCCAATGCGCTGGAAACGACTCTGGCGGAGTTGCAGCGTAAACGGACTGTCCCTGGTTAGGGTAACTCCGAAACTATTTTGCCATCAGCCAATTCGTCCGCAGCCTCTGAGCGACCGCTTTCGCGGTAGCGGCGAAATTTAAGGGGCGACCGCTCGTCATCATCCCAGGAAAGGATTTCCCGGTCCTATATTGCACACCGTTATCCCTTTCGTATCCTCAGGGGCATAAAGGCTGAGCTCGTTGAAGCCCCGGCTGGTTTGCATTCCGCAGGTTCTGTACCCGCAAGGGCATTAAGGCGAACGGTAGTTAGTGGCGGGGTTAATAATCATCGCTTGATTGCCCCGATGTGCTTAGACTGGTGACGAAAAAAATGGCGGGTCTATGCAACCCGCCATCAAAACATCCCTGTCGCTAGGAGGAGGTTTGCCTCTCACTAACAAAAGCCGACAAAATCACCTGGTCGATTTGTCATGTTAATGAACGGAACCTCTAAATTAAAACGATATAATGTGATTTTTATATCGAAAGAATCGATTGTCATTGCAACGTCGAATTACAGTATAGGTTAGTAATAAAATTTTGCTTTGAATCCCGGAATTTTTTTAGGAGCACACCTATGAATCTTAATCAATTGGAATTGCTGCGAGTTTTGCAGGAAACCGATTGCAACTTGAGCAAAGCCGCGGAAAAAATGCACGTGGTGCAGTCGGCGGTCAGTCGGCAACTCCAGTTGTTTGAAATAGAAGTGGGCTCGCCGCTGTTCGTCAGACAGGGAAAAAAGCTGACGGGTCTGACGCCCTTGGGCGAAAAGATCATGGAAGAAGTAGATTTAATCAATCAGGCTAAAAAAAATATCCAACTGATTGCCGACGACTTTCTGGAAAATAGTAACGGCACCTTACGGATAGCGACTACTCATACGCAGGCTAAATATTTACTGCCGGAACCGATAGGCCGGTTTAGGCGCAAATATCCGGGCATTAAAATCTATATGGTGCAATCGTCGCCGGATAATCTGATTAATTTGTTACATAGGCATCAAGCCGACATCGCCATCTGCACCGAAAAACTGGACGAAGACGACAAATTAGTGGTCAAGCCCTGTTATCACTGGCATCACGTCGCCGTGGTGCCACTCGGTCACCGGCTGGCGGAAGGCGAAATAAGCCTGCAACGGCTATCAGCTGAGCCGATTTTGACTTACACCCCTGGTTTTACTGGTCGCTCGACGATAGAAAAAGCCTTTCATAACGCCCATTTACCACTGGATATTACCTTGGCGGCGGCCGATTCCGATGTGATAAAAACCTATGTGCGTTTGGGAATGGGCGTGGGGATTATTGCCGGTACGGCTTACGAAGCCAGCAAGGATGCCGATTTGGTCGCTCTAGACCTGTCGGGCTTGATACCCAGTTCCACAACTAAGATTGCTTACCTGAAACAACTGTACGTACCCAATTACTGTCGATATTTTATCGATGAATTGCTGGCGGAAGCCGCGCGGAAAAGCCGGGAAAGAGGCGAGGGGTTTGACGAATGTTAAGCTGTCGGACCATGGCTGTGGGTGGGCCGTCTCTGTCGGTTAGATGTAGCAAATATGTGTGAAACGGGGGGCTAGACCAGCTTTATTTAACATAGATTAATAAAAAACTATCGGATTTGGCGTCTTGCCAATTTTCTAGCTGTTTGATTGCGCAAAATATTTCTAGTCCGGCTTTAAATTTGCTGGTTACTTTCGGTTTAAGCCCTGATACCGAAACCCTTAAGTCGGCAAATGTCTTTTCCAGTCCATCAATCTCTCCAAGAGCTATACGTCAGTTGCCACGGCGAGTTGGAGACTGTGCTGTATTCGCGTGTACGCTGCCGGGAAACCGCCGCCGACATTTGCCAGGAAGCCTTCGTGCGCTTATGCCGCAGCGAGGACTTGGGTAGCGTCGGCAATCTAAAAGCCTATCTGTTCCGTACCGCGCAAAATCTGGTGATTGATTACTATCGCAGTCAAACCGTGCGCCATGCCGCGATTGTGGAATGGCCGGACGATACGCCGCCGGAAGCCGAAGACCTGCGCTGCGCGGAAACTGTGGCGCTGGGCGAGGAGGATTTGGACCGCCTGATCGAGGGCATGAGCAGCCTGTCCCCGTTGTGCCAACGCATTTTTTACCTGAACCGCTTCGAAGGCCTGAAGCAGCGCGAAATCGCCGAAACCCTGAATATCTCGGTTCGCACCGTCGAAGAGAACATCAAAAGGGCATTGCTGCAATGTGCTAAAACCCTGGATGAATTCGAATAGCGTCTGTGGTTTAGGCCTCCGGCCTCGTCTATGATATATCTCCCCCACCGTTTAACCAGGAATTAACCATGTCCACCGAACCGATGTCGGATAATGCCGAGCGTTTGCTGGAACAGGCTTGCGCTTGGTTAAGCCAATTGCATTCCGGTGATTTTTCCACGTCCGCGCGGCAAGAGCTGAATGCCTGGCGCGCCGCCGACAGCGCCCACGAACAAGCGTGGCAACGCGCCGAAGCGCTGTGGGCCGGTTTGGGACAACTGCGCGGCCGCCGCATTATTCCCGGTGCGCAACCCTTGCCCGGGGAGGGAAGCTTAACAGCCAAAATACAACCCTCTCCCTCTGGGAGAGGGCAGGGTGATGGGATGCAAACTAACGCTTTGACGCATTTTGATTCCCTCGCTCCAACCCTCTCGGTAATCGATCCCGACATTACCCTATCTTCTGTATCGATGCAGTCGTCCCGAGAAGAAAGCGAGCTTTTACGACAGTCTCCAGGGCAAGGTGGCAGGCAAGCGCAGGCAGCGGATGTGCTGGCTGCAAGTTCGATTGCCATGCTGGATTCCCGTCGGCGCGGAAATGACAGCCCCAGGGATTTTAAAGTCCGGGTCAATACCAGAACCCGCCACCCTAACCGATCCTTCCGTTTGGCTTTAGCCTGTTGTGTAATGCTGGCAGTCACGCTCACCGCGCTGTATCCGCCGGCATTCTGGCGGGCAGACTATCTCACCGGTAAGGGCGAGCAACGCACCGTGACCTTGGCCGACGGCTCGCGGGTGATGCTTAACACCGCCACGGCCCTGGCCATCCACTTCGATGCCGGCACGCGCCGGGTGGAGTTATTAGCCGGCGAAGCGTTTTTTGACGTGGCTAAAAATCCGCAACGGCCGTTCGTGGTCGCGGCTGCCGGCAGCGAAGTGCGGGCAGTGGGCACCGCCTTCGCCGTAAAGCGACAATCCGAGCATACCGAGGTGGAACTGGTCGAAGGGATAGTTGAAATACAAGACGCGGGGCAGCAACACCAAGAACGCCTGACGGCGGGACAGTCCGCGTCGATAGGCGCCAACAGCATCGCCCTAAAAAGCGCCGGCCAACCTGACAGCATGGCGCTGTGGCGGGCCGGCTATCTGCAATTCGACGGCTTGCCGCTAAGCGACGCCATTGCCCAAATCAACCAATATCGTCCCGGCCGCGTCGTGTTGCTGAATACCGCGCTGGCCGACAAGCGCATTAGCGGCCTGTTTCGCTTGGACGCGCTGGATCAAGCCATCGCCAGTTTAAAAGCCGCCGTACCGGAGCTGCAGATTGTCAACGTTACGCCTTATTTGGTGGTGTTGCGTTAACAGGAAAGGCTAAAGCCAACAGTAATTCCGCCGGTAGATACTCTGTTCAAAAGCAACAAATTTCATCATTTTTTACTCGGCGATGATGGATTCAGGGATGGCATAAAACCGTGTGTTATCGAACGGCTGATCGTGCTTCAACATGCCATGGATCGCATGCAGTAATTTACGCATGACGGCGCAGACGGCTTGCAAAGGTTTCTTGCCGTTGTCGATCAAATCCTGGAAATACGCTCGCACATGCGGATCGTGCTGTTTGGCACTCAAGGCCGGCATATACAACGCCGAACGAATATGCCGGTTACCGGCCTTGGATAGCCGCATTTTCTTGTGTACGCTTTTGCCCGACTCAAAGGCCTTGGGATCGAGTCCGGCAAACTTGACCCATTCGCGATGCGACAGGTTGGGCGGCAATAGCAGTAGTTCGCCCATCAAGGCAATGGCGCTGGTTTGGGCCATGCCTTTGATGCCGGTCAACAGGTCGAATATTCGTTGCAGTTCCGGATGCTGGTCGATCAACGCCAGCGCCTCGCCAGCCAACGTATCGATGCGTTTTTCCAGCTGACTAATCGCCAATTTGGCATCGCGTAGTAGGGCCTTCGGCGTTTCCTCGGTCGCACTCAGCGCATGTAGATGATTTTTCGCGGCGGCCTTCTGACCGGTTAGCGCGTCGATACGGCGAGCATAGCCGCGCAAAGCCAGCGCTTGATTCGAAGGACGAGTCCAGGCGACGAAATCCATGCGCTCGACATATTCGGCCAAGGTGTTGGCATCGACGGCGTCGGTTTTACTGTTTTTCATCAATACCTTAGCGAAGTGATGCGAAGCCTTGGGATTGACCACCATCACAGGTACACCGACGTCGTGTAGCGCAATAGCAAGATCGAAATGGTAAATACCGGTGGCTTCCAGACAGACCTTGATGCCGGGTAATTTGATCAACTTATTCACCAGACGCGCACGGTCGCTACGAGTATTAGCATATTTTTGCGGGTCGAACGGCTTGCCGTTCTTGCGGATCACTAAAACCAATTCGTCGGCGCCGACATCCACGCCGGCAAACAGGCGATGGACAGATTCAGCGGGGGTGTTGAGCGAGCGGTTCGTCATCATCATTTTTAAATACAGTTTAAAGGGAAGTACACTATTCACCGGTTCCCGACCCTGCACATGCACCTACCTTCCTTGTGTATGCAGGCTCTAAGCCTCGGATACTCCACGGTATGGGTGAATAGGGCGGGGGCCAATCTACACGACAGGCTCTGGTAAACTACCAGTCCTCAGGGTGGGACGGCCTCCCAATGAACAATCACAGCTTAATCGGTTTTTCTGGGCTATCGGTTGTTAAAATTCATCATACAAGGGTGGGCAACGCTTTTCTGCCCACCATTTCGCGCGATTGCTTTAATTCCGCGTGGGCACAAAAACCGTGCCTACCCTGACTTTTTATCTAGACTCGCCCAGGACTACTTGGTAAGGAGTGATGCCACACGATGCAAATAGATGCACTCGCGCTACCAAGTATTTTCCTATTTTGACAAGCGACAACCAGTGAAGCTGATTAATCTTTGGTTTTTCTGAAATCCCATAGCTTCCAACAAAGTTATATACATCGTCGCGGTAACCCAATAATAAATCCCGTATTTCAGTTGACTCAAAGGAGTCGTATCCTCGCTCAGCTATAGCATAACAGTAGCCTATTTTGGCTAGCGTGAGAGAGAATGCTGTATGGTTGAACGGTGTTCGAAGCGTAACTCCAGTCGAAGGCATCGGATTTATTCTAAGGTTTACAATTTGAATACGTAATGACTCCAATTCATTGTTCATTACCACTCCCGCTAGCTTTCCTGGGGGCAAAAAATGAACCAGAGCAAATGTTTTAGGGTAGTCATCAATGGTGTATTGAATGTCTTCCCCCCTTCATCCATCAAATGGTTGCCCAATTTAGCCGTGGGCATATGTTTTTTCTGGTTCTTTTTTCGCCGCTTTAAACCAAGCAGCAGACGTGGAACTAGTAGGTCAGCCTGTAAGGCTGGGTTTTCGTATTTTTCGTTTGATATTGCGCGGCATGAATCACAAGCTGCATCGCGAATAATTAATGTGCCATTTAGAGCTAACGGAATAATGTGTTCATCCGTAAGTTGTTCTTTTGAAAATTGTTTGAGGCAGTAGATGCAATGGCCTGTTCCCGCATAGACCTTAGATGTCATCTGTGTGCTTGGTTTCATTGCTGGGCGCCTGTAGATCGATTATTTAACAAGTGTTTTGGGTTGAATGGTGGATAAGAGAAGCGTCATCCACCATTGAAACTTAATTAGGTGGCGGGAGCTTCGCCACCCCACATCTATAAGATTGGTGGAACGGGGGCAACTACTTGATAAAGTAATTGCCTCGGCTCCGAACTTTCTACAAGGAAATACTTACTTAGCCGGTTCCGCAGGTTTAGCTGGAGCAGCAGGCACTTCAACTTTAGCCACCGCCGCTTTTTCCTCAACCTGGGCCGCTTGTTCCGTTTCTTGCTTGGGTCCGATATAGCCTTTATGCCAAGCGTAGGCCGCGCCGGCCAGCAGGATCAGCAAAAACAGGTAGCTTTTCCAATGGCTTTGCTTTTCGCCGAATGGATCGACCATTTGCATTTCCGCGTCTTTCGGTAATTTGGCGATACCGGTCAATAAGCGGCCGAAGGGGATGTTGATAAAGGCTTTGGCATTCACCGCCCAGCCGCAGGCGTCCAGAACCGGTGCCAGATTGCGTTGGCGTAGTTTCAAATAGGCGATAAACATGGATGGGCCGGAAATCGCCAGCATCACGCCGATGATGGCCAGCGGCATTTGCCACCAAACCAAGCCCATGAAGCTGCTCATCACCGTGGCCAGCGCAGTACCGATCGCGCCGATTGCCAAGCCGATGGCGGCGAAAATCCCGGCGAATTTGCCGACGTCGAACGGGGCCGGCGGTTCCTTGCCTTGTCCGGCATTCGCGCCGGCTTCGGAAATGCCTTTAAACGTATTTTCGTGGGCCGCTTTGTCGCGGGCCGACGCGCTTTTTTCCAATTGCTCGTTAATCATCCGCGCGACACGTTTATAAGGCGCCCAGAATGCTTCTTTGATGCTGATCGGGTTTTCGATGATTTTGACGATGGTCGCATCCCAGTCCAAGCCATTGCGGTCGTAAAACACGCCGTTGCGGCCGACGCGCAAATTGTCGCTGTCGCCGCCGGTAAAGGCCGCGGCGATGGTCAGGGTTTCGTTGCTGCCTTGGCGGCGGCAGACGCAATAGGCCAGAAAGATTTTGCTCAGTTCCGCCAACTTGCTATGGCTGTCCACGTCATCCACTTTCACGCACAATTGGCAGCTTCTGCCGTCCAGATACAAGGTGCCGGCTTGGAAAATAGCGTGCGGTTCCGGGCTGTAAAAATCGCGAAACGACACGAAGTTGTTTAATAAGGTGTACAGATCACGGTAGTAATGCAGCAAGCGCACGACAGAATCGATGGCTTTGGCGTGCGGTTCCAAAGCCAAATCCTGTTCGACCAAGCCGGTCAATTTGGCTTGCGTATCGCTTTGCAACAGCGTTTTGATGCGCTCCAGCCCCAAGCTTTCGACGGCATTGGCAGGTTTTTTCTGCAACCAAGCCTGGTAATCGGCGAATTGGCCGACCACGCTTTGCCATTGTGCGTCGGACAAGCTATCCAAAGTGCCCAGCAGCGGTGTCAGCACCTGGGTTTTTAACTGGTCTATCGCCGCCCGCCAAGCTGGATTCAAGCCGGCATTTAACGGCAAGTTAGCGCCGGCGGCGATGGCAGCCAGCGGCAATTTAGCCAGCTCTTCGCTGCCGGCGGATAAATCGATGCCGGCCAGTTGCTCGTAGCGGCTGTCGGCTGGGTTCAACAACTCGGTCGCGCCGGTGTCGAATTCCGCCAATTGGCAGCGGGTAAAAAAGTCGTCGATTTTGGGTTTTACTTGCGCCAGCAAGGCCGCCGCCGCTTCGGTGTCGGCGATTTGATTGCGAATCCGCACGGCTTCGGCGTCGCTCTGTTGCCACCAATCGAAGTATGCGCCGGCGTCTTTAAAAAACTGTTCGATTTTTTCCTGATTAATGCCCGGCTCGCCGCTGCGGTCCTGAATTTCGCCCAAGCAGGCGATGATGTCGGTGATGGCTTGCTGGCCGGCCTCGTCGCCGGCGGCTTTAACCGGAATAATGCCGTCGCCGTTAAATTGGGTGTTGGCGAAAATCTTGGTCATATCGGCCAGATCGTCGGTGGTGATTTGGCTTGCATCCGCCTTGCCCAGGTTTTTTAAGATCTCAATGGCGGAAGCCAGTAGCTGTTGACCTTCTTCATCTTGATCGTTAATCGCCGCCAGCGGCAGGGTGGTGTTTTGTTGGATCAAATCGGCTGGGTTTTTCAGCACTTTACTCACCCAACGCACCGCTTCGATGACCTCGTTCGCTCTGATGCGGCCGTCGTTATCCGTATCCAGTAGCGCCAATGTTTGGTTGTCGAAGAACAAGCCGTGGGTCGGGCAACTCAGCGCCGCCCATAATTTCTGATCCAGTTCAGGCAGTCCAATCAAATCGCTACCGCGCTGCAATTCAACCTGATCGAAACCGCCGAGTCGGGCAAACCGCCATTTTTCGGCAACATTGCGGCTGGATATGGGCGTCATGGTGTGTCTCCTGTGTTGAGTAGTTTTTGTTATGTCTATCACGAAATTTCGTTAGTTTTACAGACTTGGGTCGCCTGACGCAACTTGCTTTATTGGGTTGCAGGCCGGGCAAGAGACTTGCAATAACTCGCCGCTATGTCTATGCCTTAAAGGCCGGGCGCGGCCGTCCAATTGATTCATGTCTTGGTAAAGCCGGTTTTCGTGATGAATCACTTCGCGTTCGTGCTCGAAAGGGTACAAAGTCTGGGCCATGCCGCCGCCGTCGATAAAATGTTGGCTGTCCAGTAACATTAACTTGGCATGCAGCAACTCATGCAGTAAGGCGTCGGCGGGTGAGATGCTGCAGGCGGGTGTGCTGTCGCAGCCAGGATCGTTCAGCAATTGCGCACCCAAGCGGGTATCGAAATAAATCGTCACGCTCTCTACGCCAAATTCGTTGCCGAAAGCCTGGGTTTGCCAAGTGCTTTGCCGGTATTTGAGTACGAGTTTTTGACCGCGCAGTTCGTTAAGCAAATTCACGGCTTGCGGGTAATGTGAAAAGTAGTCGGCCATCACCGCCAGATCCGCGCGGATATTAGAGGGATCGGCGGACTCGGCCTGGTAGATGGTGCTTAGAAAATTGGCAATTTCCGTTTTCGCCAGCGCATCGCTGTTCAGCGTGGCCTGCTTTTGACTGTAGGCCGCCATCACTTCCGCTGCGCTGGGCGGTTTACGCAGGCGCAAGCGTATCGTCGCGGCGCCGTTCTGATCGACCGATAGCTTGGCCTGCATGCTGTTGACCGGTTCGGCCAATTGGCTGGCGACGGCCGGCACGGCATTGACCGGCTGCAAATCGTTGGCGCTTACGATGCGCGAAGAGCCCAGCATGCCTATGCAAAAACTCAACACCAGACTGACTTCACGGCGGCGGTTATGCAGGATAGTGGCATCGTCGCGCTGCCGGCTGTCTTCTTTTAAATAAATACCGTAGCGCTGGGCGATGGCTGCCAATTCGGCAAAAGCAGCTTCGGCGTCGCGGCTCAGGCCGGCTTGACACACCAGGGCCGGATTGCCGCCGATTAAGCAGGGATGCAGAAAGTTGCGGTCCGGCGGCTGTTGCAAATACCAGCGATTTAAATCGCCGGCTAATTTGTCGATTCCCTCAATGCGGCTTGCTACGCCGCCAAAGGCCTGTACCAGGGTTGATAATCCATTCATGGGCTTAGTTAAAGTGGGTGGGTTCAGTTTTTCGGCCGACTTTATCAGCGCTTGAAGGCTGCCGGCAAGCCAGCTGCCGGTGCGGATGTAGGGCTATCGGCCAGGTCGGCTTTGTCATAAAACAGTCATGTTTTCCCAGCATAATCCAAGCATGATGAAATTTGCGGGATATTCAAGATTTGCTTTCGATTGGAAATCAGCGGCGTGTGGATTGGGCGGCGGCGCTTCTTTGCCATGGCTTGCCACAGCGCTGGCTACGGTTTATTTGCTTGCGGTGTTGTATGCCAATCTGCCCGATGCGTTGGCCGATGTCGACCAGATGCCGGCAGAGTCCGCAGCGCCCATCTCACCCGAAATGGTCACGCAAAATCCGCCCATGGATTTGTCGGAAATCGGCACTTGGCATTTGTTCGGGCAAAGCCCGAATAGCGTGTCTGGTGATGGCGCCGTTGCGGAGACGCAATCGCAACTCAAACTGCTGGGTATCCTGTTTTTATCCAAGAATCCGGAAAATGCCAGCGGCATCATCCAAACCGACGACGGCCAGCAAAAGAAATATAGGCTGGGCGATGAACTGCCCGGCGGCGCGGTGTTGCATTCTGTCGAAGCCGACCGGGTGTTGTTAAAGCGTGGCGAACGCCGGGAATCCCTGTTATTAAAAAAAGATAGTGTCCGCGCGCAAACCGCCACTGAATAACCCCTCCCTTGTAAACTGCAAATGAAAACACGCTTGTTGATCGGCTTGCTGCTGGCCCTATTCTGCCCGATGGTGTTGGCGGAAAAAGACGAATTCTCGCTGAATCTGAAAGATGTCGATATTCGGGCGCTGATTGAAACGGTGGCCGATGTCACCGGTAAAAACTTTATTATCGACCCGCGCATCACCGGCAATATCTCGGTAGTGACTTCCACGCCGATGAAGTCCGCCCAAGTCTACGATGTATTCCTGTCCATACTAAAGGTGCACGGTTACTCGGCGATTCCGAACGGCAATGTGGTGAAGATTATTCCCAACATCACCGCCAAGCAAGACGGCGAGGAAAGCGAGTTACGCGGTAATCCGCAGAACGGCGATGAGCAACTGACCCGGGTGTTGCAGGTGCATCACGTGGATGCGGCGCAGTTGGTGCAGACCCTGTTGCCGTTGATGCCGCAATACGCCTTTATCGGCGCGGTGCCGGAAAGTAACACCGTGATCCTGTCCGATACCGCCGCGAATGTTAAGCGCTTGGCAGCGATGATCAAGCAAATCGATAAAAGCGATTTGCAAAACATTGAAATTATCAATCTGCGGCATGCCAACGCCGCCGATTTGATTCAGCCATTAAACACGCTGATTACCAGCAACAATGCCGGTAAAACCACGGCTGTCCCGCCGCCCATGGTGGCCGACGAACGCTCCAATTCCATTATTCTGGGCGGCGACCCGGAGATGCGTTTGCAGATGCGCGCTTTAATCGCCAACCTGGATACGCCGATGGAAAAAGCCGGCAATACCGAAGTAATTTATATGCGTTATGCGGTAGCCAAGGAATTGGTGGAAACGCTGACCGGGGTAGGATCATTAAAAGACGAAAAAGCAGATCAAGCCAAAACCAAAGCCACCACCGCCAAGGACTTTGATATTCGGGCCGACGAAGCCGCCAACGCGCTGATTATCACCGCGCCGCACGATTTAATGCTGACCTTGAAATCAGTGGTCCGGCAGTTGGATGTGCGCCGCGCGCAAGTGCATATCGAAGCGATCATTGCCGAAGTCAGTTACGACAAATCGCAGAACATCGGCGTCGAATGGCAAACCAAGGACGATGGCAGTGTGTTTGCGGCCAGCAGAAAAGGCGAAGGCAACTCTTTGAATTTGTCGCAATTCATTACCTCCGCCGGCAAGGGCCTGAGCATCGGTTATCTAGCCGGTAGCGAACTAAAAGCCTTGCTGACCGCCTTTGCCAGCGATACCGACGTCAACGTGTTATCCACGCCGTCGCTGGTGACGATGGATAACGAAGAAGCTAGCATGATAGTCGGCCGCAATATCCCGTTAACCACCGGCCAATACACGCCGTCGGTCGGCGGCAGCCTGAGCACGCCGTTTCAGACCATTCAGCGCGAAGACATCGGTATCAAACTCAAAGTCTTGCCGCAGATCAACGAAGGCAACGCGGTTAAATTGAAAGTCGCGCAAGAGGTCTCCAGCGTGGTGCAAGGCACTACCGGCGCCGACTTGCAGACCAATAAACGCAAGATCGAAACCAGCGTATTGGTCGATGACGGCAAGGTCTTGGTATTGGGCGGCTTGATCGAAGACGACATCACCGAAACGGTGGATAAGGTGCCGCTGTTGGGCGATATTCCTTATCTGGGTTATTTGTTTCAAACCAATTCCACGACTATCACTAAAAAGAATCTGATGGTGTTTTTGCGGCCGCAAATCATCCGGGACGCGGGTAAATCCAGCGGTTTGACCCACGACAAATACAACTACATTCGCGACAAGCAGCAAGAGTTTAACGAAGACGGCGTGTTGTTGATGCCGGAGCAGAAACAGCCTCTGCTGGATAACTTAGCGGACGACAATGCGGCTGCGCAAGATAATCGCGGTGAGGCTGGCGGCAATGGCCAGCGCTGAACCAACAGTGCCAGCGCCGACCGATAACAGGCTGCCGTCTTACGGTTTTGCTAAACGCCACGGCGTGCTGGTTGCGGAATGTTCGGCGCAGCAGGCGCGTATCGTTTACCAGCCCAAAGCCACGGTAACGGCCTTGTTGGAAATCCGCCGCTTTGTGGATCGGCCGGCGAGTTTTGAAGCGGTCGGCGCGGAGGAATTCGAACGCCTATTGCAGGCGGTTTACGAACACAAAACCGGCCATGCCCAGCAGATGGTGGCCGATATGCAGGACAATCTGGATTTGTCGGAGATGGCCCAGCATTTGCCCAAGCCGGAAGACTTATTGGAAAGCGAGGACGAAGCGCCCATCATCCGTTTGATCAATGCACTGCTTACCGAAGCCATCAAGGAAAATGCCTCGGATATTCACATCGAATCCTACGAAAAACGCATGGTAGTGCGGTTTCGGGTGGACGGCACCTTGCGGGAAATTATCGAGCCGCAACGCGAATTTGCACCTATGGTGATTTCCCGTCTGAAAGTGATGGCCAAGCTGGACATCGCCGAAAAACGCTTACCGCAGGACGGCCGCATTTCCTTGAACATCGGCGGCCGCACCGTGGATGTGCGGGTATCGACCTTGCCGTCCGGGCATGGCGAGCGGGTGGTACTGCGCTTGCTGGACAAGCAGGCCAACCAGTTAAGCCTGAAGCAAGTCGGCATGTCGGATTACGAGTTGAACAGTATTCAGCAAATGATCGCCCGCCCGCACGGCATTATTTTAGTGACCGGGCCGACCGGCTCCGGAAAAACTACCAGTTTGTACGCGGTGGTAAACCAGCTCAATCAACGCAGCCGCAATATTCTCACCGTCGAAGACCCTATCGAATATTACCTGGACGGCGTCGGTCAGACTCAGGTGAATGCCAAGGTGGATATGACCTTTGCCAAAGGCTTGCGCGCAATTTTAAGGCAGGACCCGGACATCGTCATGGTCGGCGAGATTCGCGACCGGGAAACCGCCGAAATTGCAGTGCAAGCGAGCTTGACCGGACATTTGGTGCTATCGACTTTGCATACCAACACCGCCGTTGGCGCCATCACCCGGCTGCGGGATATGGGCATAGAACCGTTCTTGTTGGCCTCCAGCTTGGTCGGCGTGATCGCGCAACGGCTGCTGCGCAAATTGTGTCCGCATTGTAAAAAGCCGGAGCAGGTGCCGGCACGGGATTTAGCCAAGTTGGGTTATAGCGGCGATGCCGAGCAATGGGTGACGGTGTATCAAGCCCAAGGCTGTCCGCAATGTCATAACCACGGTTACAAGGGCCGGGCCGGGATCTTTGAAATGATCATGCTGGATAGCGCGATGCAGCAGTTAATCCATGACGGCGCCGGCGACCAGGAACTGGAACGGCATGCCCGACTGACTTCGCGCAGCATTCAACAAAGCGCGCTGGAAAAAGTCCTGAACGGCGACACCAGTATCGACGAAGCCATCCGTATCACCTTAAAGGACTAACTGGGCATGGCGGTCTTCGAATATCAAGCGCTGAACGGCAAGGGCAAGTCGGTTAAAGGCACGCTGGAAAGCGACACCATCAAAACCGCGCGCCAACAATTGAAAGCCAATGATTTAACCCTGCTGGACATTCAGGAAGTTCATAAAAAAGAACGCAGCGGCCAGTCGCCCTTATTGGCGCAAAACATCGGCATGCGCGCGCTGGCGCATATTACCCGGCAATTGGCCGCTTTATTAAAGTCCGGTTTGGCGATAGACGAAGCGCTGGGCATTATCGCCCGGCAATTGGAATCGGCCAGAGCCAGACGGATTTTGCTGGCGATCAGAAGCCGGATTCTAGAGGGCCAAAGCCTGGCCGTGGCCTGTCAGGCGTTTCCCAGTACCTTTCCGCCCTTGTACCGCGCCACTATCGAAGCCGGCGAATCCTCGGGCAAGCTGGATCAGGTCTTGGAAAAGTTGGCCGATTATCTCAGCGACAAAGGCCAGCTGCACCGTAAGTTGCAGATGGCGATGATTTATCCGGTGCTTCTGTCTTCGGTATCGATATTGGTGGTTATCGGCTTGTTGGCTTACGTGGTGCCGGAAATCACCGGCGTGTTCGACAAAATGGGCCACGAGCTGCCGGCTATTACCCAGGCCTTAATTAGTTGCAGCGATTTTTTGCAGAGCAATGGCATGCTGCTACTGGCTTTTGGTGTGGCTTTATCGGTTGCCGCCAAGCTGATTTTGCGCCGGGAGCGGCCGCGCATGCTGTTTCACCGTTGGTTGTTGACCATGCCGATCACCGCCCGCTTTTCCAAGGGTTTAAACACCGCGCGTTTTACCCGCACCTTGGCGATTTTGACCAATAGCGGCGTGGAGTTGCTGGAAGCCTTGAAAATCTCCAGCCAGGTGTTGGCGAACGAGGCGATGCGGCAGGCGGTGGCGCATACCGCGATTCGCGTGCGGGAAGGGCAGAGTTTGAACAAGGCGCTGGAAGCCAGCGGTTTCTTCCCGCCGGTGACGATACATCTGGTGGCCAGTGGCGAGGCCAGCGGCCAATTACCGCGCATGCTGGAAAGCGCCGCCGACGATCAGGAACGTGATATTCAGGCGCTCACCGAACTGACCATGGGCTTGTTCGAGCCGGCCTTGATTTTGTTCATGGGTCTGGTGGTGCTAACCATCGTGCTGGCCATTCTGTTACCGATATTTGAAATGAACCAATTGATTAGATAGCGGTTTTGTCATACGCCTGTCACGTTGGCTTTCTAATCTTCTCCCCGTTGTCCCGCAGGCCGGGACCTGTTTAAACCAATCCGACTTTAAACCCTTATGAGCAATAAAAAACAGCAAGGCTTTACCCTGATCGAAGTGATGATCGTGGTGGTGATTTTGGGCATCTTGGCGTCCATCGTCGTCCCAAAAATCATGGGCAGACCAGACGAAGCCCGTGCCACGCGCACCTTGCAAGACATCAGAGCCATCAGCGCCGCGCTGGATTTATACAGACTGGATAACTTCAGCTACCCCACCACCGACCAAGGCCTGGAAGCTTTGGTACATAAACCCGCTAATCTGCCGGCCGGCGCGCATTGGAAGCAGGGCGGCTATCTGGATCAACTGCCGGTCGACGCATGGGGCAAAGCGTATTTTTATATGCAGCCCGGCGCGCACGGCGAATTTGATTTGTATTCCTTCGGCGCCGACGGCGTGGAAGGCGGCAGCGAAGCCGGCGCGGACATCACCAATTGGGCGCAAAAATAAGGCCAAATTCCGGCTTGAGCGCGCGTGGTTTTACGCTGATAGAACTGTTAATTGCGATGGTTTTAATCGGCTTGATGAGCAGCATGGCGATGCTGGCGATGGGCAATGCCGATCATAGTAAGCAGCAACAATTGGAAGTTGATCGGCTGGCAAAATTGCTGGCGCTGGCCGAGCAGGAAGCGATGATACGCGGCGAAAGCATAGGTCTGGAGTTGGTCGGCCAAGGGTATAGGTTTCTCTCGCCTACCCAAAGCAAGTGGCAGCCGGAGAATAATGATGCGCTATTCAGACAGAGGAATTTGCCAACAGGCATGACCTTGGCTTTAAGCTTGGACGAAAAGCCGGTGTATCTGAATCAACGGTTCGGCGGCAAAGTTCATCCGGAACCGCAGATTGTCTTTACCCCGGACGGGGCCTCTGCGGTGTTTCAAATTGCGTTGGATTTAGCAAAAAGCGATCTCCGGTTTTGGCTGAGTAATACGGCGGATGGGGGCTTGGCAATTTCCAGCGTCGCCATTAAGCCATGAAATACCCCGGCAACGGCGGTTTCACTCTATTGGAAGTGCTGATTGCGCTGGCGCTGTTAGCCATTCTGATGGCCGGCTTGATCAAAATTACCGCCGACAATACCAAGAACCTTTGGTATCTGGAAAACAAAACTATAGCCGCGACGATAGCCGCTAATCGTGCGGTGCAATTGCGCCTGGATACCGAAAAGCCGGAGAACCAGGACGGGTGGGAAACCATGGCCGGGCGGCGCTGGTATTGGCAGGCCAAGCGCGGTGTGACGCCGAGTCTCGGCGGCACGCTTTGGGATTACCGGATAGAAGTGTTTTTGGAAGGGGATAAATCGCCGTACGCCGGTTTGCTTAGTTATGTTCCGGCCAGCCATGAACAATAGCGCCAGTCGCGGTTTTACCTTGCTGGAAGTCCTGATCGCGATGGCCGTGTTCGCGATCATGGCGGCCATGGCCTACGCCGGCTTGAGCGCGGTGTTGGATGCCAGAGCGGGCACGGAAAAACGCTCGGACAGCATCGCCGCGTTGCAGCAAACCCTGTATTTGCTTAACGAAGATTTAGCCCAGGCTTTGCCACGCTCGATTCGGGACGAATTGGGTAGCGAACAGCCGGCTTTTTCCGGTGGGAATGGTGAAGAATTATTGACTTTAACCCGCAGCGTGCCGGAATGGTCGGCGTTGTCGATGCGAAGTGATCTGCAGCGTGTCAGTTATCGACTGGAAAACGGCAGTTTGTACAGGCAGGTCTGGATCGTGTTGGACCGTACCCAGCAGACGCAATTTCGTCGGAAAAAATTGCTGAATGTTGGCGCGCTTGAACTGCGCTTTTACGGCAGCGACTGGACGACGCATTGGCCGGCAGGTGGCACTGGCTTACCCAAAGCGGTGGAAGCTAATTTTAACTTGGCCGGCCTGGGCGACATGCGCCGGCTGTTTCTGGTGCGGGAATGAAGATGCTAGATCGGGCGCAGCACGGCATAGCGTTGATCACGGTGATGCTGATACTGGCCATCGCCACGGTAGCGGTCGTGTCCATGTCCAGAGCGCGGCAGATGGATATTCGCCGCACCGAAAATCAGCTGCGCAGCATGCAAGCCTGGGAATATGCCTATGGCTTGGAAAGCTGGGCGATTGGCAGGCTGGCCGCTGATGCGAAAGTTGGTGATGTCGATGGTGTGGATGATACCTGGTCCAAACCGCTGGCAATGACCGTGGTGGCTGGCGGCACGATGCAAGCACAGATTGAGGATTTGCAAGGCCGTATAAATCTGAACAACTTGTTGGTTGAGGGAAAAGTATCCGTGCCGGATGTAAAACGCTTGGAACGCTTGCTGGCGCAGCTAAAACTGAAAACCGAGCTGGTACAGGCAATCACGGATTGGATAGACGCAGATATGGACGCTAGCTATCCGCACGGTGCGGAAGACGACGCCTATACCCGATCTAAGCCCGGCTACCGCGCCGCGAACCGGCAATTTGCAGATGTCAGCGAGTTATTGCTGGTACAAGGCATGACGCGCGAGATTTATTCGAAATTATTGCCGTATGTGTATGTGGTGGAAGGCTACGCGCCGCTGAATATCAATACCGCCAGCGCCATGGTGCTGCGCTGTTTGGCGGACGACATCAGCGCCGATCAGGCGGCATCCATCTTCAGAGCCAGAGGCAAGCCTTTCGAAAAAGTCGCCGAGTTTTTAAAGGACGAAGCGGTTGCCGATGCCGGCATCGGTAAATACGGCTTGGGGGTCAGTTCGCAACACTTTTTACTACAAGGGCAAATCGATATGGGCAAAACCCATTTGCAGTTTCAGTCGCAATTGCAGCGTGATAGCGGCGGTGCGCAAGTCTTGAAGCGGCAGCGCCAGGGCTTGGCGCATGGCTGAAAAACTGCTGGTCAGATTCATCTCCGAATCGGCCGATAAACTGGAATGGTTGAGTCTTGCCGAGCCGGATAGTCAGTCGGCATCCGGCACGATGGCCCAGTTAGCAGCTGTTGCGCAGGGTAAGTCTGTACTGCTGTTATTGCCGGCTGCCTCGGTGTTGTTATTGGAAATCGAGCTGGCCGTTAAGACCACCGCGCAACTGAAAAAGGCTTTGCCGTTTGCCTTGGAAGATTTACTGGCCGAGGACGTGGAAAATTATCATCTGGTTTGGTTAAAGCAGGACCGGGATAAACTCGCCGTGGCGGCGATTACGCACGACACATTAGCGGCGCGGCTTACTCCGTTTCGCGAAGCCGGTTTAGAGCTGGCAGCTGCGTATCCGGAAACCTTATGCCTGCCGTATCAGCCTGGACAAACGACTTTGTTGCTCGAAGAAAGCAACGCAATTTTGCGCAGCGCTGCTTATTTGGGCGGCGGCGTGGATACGCAATTTCTGCCGCAACTGCTGGAAAAAGCCCGTGCCGAAGGTGCTGATTTTCAGACTTTATTGATATGCAAAGCCAGCGAAGACCGCAAGCTGCCTGACGGTTTGGCAAATACCTGTTTGGAAACAGTCATAACAAGGCCTTTGCCATTCATGGCGAGCGCTGTCGAATTGTTACCGGCAGAGCTGAATGTGTTGAGCGGTGCCTATGCCGTCACCAGTCGAAAGGTAGGCCGCTGGCAACAGTGGCTGCCTGCAGCAATTATTTTGGGTGCAGCTTTGGCGGTGCAGAGCTACGCCGTATTGCATACCTACTGGCAACAGCAAGCCGAGCTGAGCGAGTGGGAAGCTAAAACCCAAGCGCTGTTCAAACAAAGCTTTCCCGAGGTGAAACGCATCGTCAATGTCAAAGCCCAAGCCGAGCAACAATTGGCGCAGCTCAGAAAACAACACGATGTCATCGGTAGCGGTTTCATGCGCTTGCTTTACCGGTCCGGCTTGGTATTAAAAGACACGCCGGCCGTGCATTTGAAAAAACTCAATTTCCTGAACGGCGGTTTGCAGTTGCATGTAGTTGCCGATGACATAGGCCAGCTGGAGCAATTCAAACAACAACTGCAAACCAGCATGCAGGTGAAACTTCAATCCGCCGATAGCGGCGCAAACGGCGTGGAGGCGCAACTTGAGATTCGCGAAAAATGACATAGCGCAGCGTTTTGCCGAATTAACGCCCAGAGAGCGAGTACTGGCGCTGGGCGGTTTATTGGTCGTACTGGTGTATGGCGCATACCTGCTGTTTTACCAACCAATTGCTGAACAAAGCCGCTTGCTGAACCTAAAAATCCAGGCGCAACAGCAAATCTATAGCTATTTACAACAAGTCGGCAACGAAGCGGCGGCTTTGCGGCAACAAGCCGCGGTTGATACGCCGGCAGTGGATGGCGGTAATCAATCGCCGCTGGCGTTAGTCGATTTCAGCAGCCAACAGCTGGATATAAAACCGGCGATCAAACATCTGTCACCGGAAGGCGAGGACAAAGTCAGCGTCTGGCTGGAAAATCTGGCCTTCGACCGACTGATGTCATGGTTGACAATTTTGGAAACCAAACACCGCTTGCAAGTGCTGCAAATCGATGTGGAAAAACCGGCCGATGCGGACGGTATCGTTAACGCCAAAGTCTTGTTGGGCGTTGTTTAGCCCGCCTTCATATTAGCCTGGCCTTTAACGTCCGTCGCTCCCGCGCAGGCGGGAGCCCAGTGTTCCCAATCGATTGGTGAAGCGGTCGCAAGGCGTTTGCTTGTCGGGGAATGCCGTGTTCAGCGCACGCAGAGTTCGAAGCTTGCCATCCATGGCACCGGACGCCCTTATCCCGGCGGCATGACGGACTTTTTGGGTTTAACTAACTTGCTCAATAGTCAGCAAGGCCCTTGCCGTCGAGAGCTAGCGGCCACTAATACCTAGGCTACGCCGAAAATAGCTTTATTTGATTCCCGCATCCCAAGCTTCTCCCGGAGGGAGAAGGGGGTTCTTCCTTAACTGAATCGCACTGATGCGACCCCCGCAAACAGAATCTTAGATTTCATCGCTCCCTCCCGCCTAGGTCATCCGCTGAATTTTCGTGTTAGCGGCCGGCTTTGTAATACAGATGTATTACATGTCACGTTAATTTAACAATGCTGTAACCGAAACGCCGCTATTGCTCTGGAATAATTCGCGCCAAGTTGAGGGGTTGAGGAACGGCCGTTCAGCAAAGATTCGGGAGCAACTAGGGAACACGGACGGCACGAACAAGGAGCGGCGAAGGAAGAGGATAGGGAGGAGGCTAGGCGGAACATGGTCGCGGGGGCAACAAAGCGGCGCTGTCAGGATGTTAGATGGTGTCGAGTGCAATCTAAAGCGTGTAAAAGCCAAACTCGTTGTGAAGCGGGGACGGAAAGTCACGGGTCTTGCAGGTCAAGACGGCTGGGCTGTCACCTTATGTCATTAATCGAAATTTAAACATGAGGTTTTAAAAATGAAATTGTCTAAAAAATTGTTGGCAGTTGCAGTATTGGCAGCGGCCGCTTCAGGCGCCGCGGAAGCGCGTATCCAAGCTATCGGCGATGCAACAGCAGACGGTAGTGAGTTTTTGTTTAACCTGGTTAACTACACAGCACAAAACTCTTACACGCTGGATTTGGGCATCACTGTTGAACAATTTTTGGCTAACCCCAGCCAACCATTGTCATTCACACTGAGCGACAACAACTTCCAATCGTTCGCTGCTGCTTACACTGCCGGCAACAACGTTACTTGGGGTGTTTCGGGTGGACATGGATTACTGAACGACCCTTCAGATACTGCTAAGTATGGTTTCTATACAACTTCAGTAGTTCCTGCACCTGCTGCTTTCGATACCAACGCAGCAGACATTAGCAACAGCATGAGTAAATGGAATGATTTGGTCAGCTATATCCAAACTCAAGATGCTAATGCCAACAACCTGAGCACCTTCAAAACAGTCGGCCAACAAGGCTACACTGCTGTTTACGGTAATGATTTGCAAACCGCATTGCCATTTACCGGGCAAGGCCAATTGGGCACCGCTTTGGCCTTTGTTCATGAAAAAGTCAATGATAGCGACTTCGACACTGGCGAATTAGTCACTTTTCCAGGTACATGGAATTTTGCAATCAACGGCAATGTCGGTTCATTGACCTACACCGCTGCACCTGCTGCTGTGCCGCTGCCAGCCGCAGTTTGGATGTTCGGCGCCGGTCTGATGGGTGTACTGCGCGCCACTCGCCGTAAATCGCTGGCGGTTTAATCCCGCAAACGTCTTGAGCCGGCCGGATTCTGTTTTGCTGGTTCCCCCTTCATGAACGGGTCGGCTCAAACTTTAAATTCAATCAATTGAGAGATATACAATGAAAAAGCAATTATTGTCTGCTGCTATCGCAGTGGCTTCTCTGGCAGGTTTCTCGCAAGGTGCATCCGCACATGCGCCTAGCGTCACGCCGGATATCGAAATCTTCATGTCCGGCGCTAGCGCGCAAGACAAAGCCCTTGCGGCATTGTTCGTTAATTTGTGCGATGCCGGTACTTTGGATGTATTTAAAGACAACGGTACAGCGGGTTCCGAAGGTAAAAACCATAGTGCTTATTTCTGCACACTGAACTCTACTAACGTACCCGGCCTGACCGTCAACGGTTCTGCGGCAACCACGGCTAAAGTACTGTTCCACAAACGTTCTGCCGGCGGTTCTGCGCAAGGCGTTAACCCGCTGATCGACGGCGTGGCGATTGCGGCAATGCGTATCGACAACGGTAACTGCACGCAACAAGGCGCGACCAACACTTGGTTTTGCAACGCCAGCGGCGCTAACCTGACCAACGTGCTGTCCGATGCCGGTATTTCCGATGTCGAGCCAAAATTGTTTGTTGGCCCAAACAAACCTTCAAACGCTTCTGCGGTTGATCCAGTGGCTGCCGACGCGGCTCTGAACGTGGTGCCTGCGGCGGCCTTGGTATTTGGTGTGCCGGTTTCCGATAACTTGTACGTGGCTTTGCAAAGAGCGCAAAACCTGTTGGCCGGTTTTGGCGGCAGCTGCGCACCGGGCGATTACACCGAAGCCTGTATGCCTAGCTTGAGCAAACAACAAGTGGCTGAATTGATCTCCGGTCAAATCAAAAGATGGTCCGAGTTTAAAGTAAACGGCACGGCCTTAACCAGCTTGACTGCCGGTTTGACTTACACCGATTCCGACGGCACTGTCAGAAACGTTACCCCTAACGATACTAAAGTGCACTTTTGCAAACGTATCGACGGTTCCGGTACCGGCGCACAACAATACGTCAAATTCCTGAACAACCCTTGCAGTACTGCCGGTTTGTCACCTGATTGGACGGGTTCTAATTTAGCGGGTCCTGTTAAGCATGAAGTTAGCGGTTCCGGTGATATGGAGTTGTGTCTGGAAGACTTTGCCGACGGCGAAGCGGTGGCTAAACAAATCACTACGACTAATCCAGACGTGTTCAACACCGCAGTTAACACTGCCGGTAACAGAGGCTGGGCCATCGGTCACCAAAGCTTGGAAAACAATGCCACGCACGCCAAGCATTACCGCTTTATCAAAGTGGACGGTGTAGCACCGACTCTGGAACAAGCCTTCAGAGGCAAGTATATGGATTGGGTTGAGCAAACCTTCCAATGGCGTAAAGGTATCAGCGCGGATAAATCTACCGTCATCGCTAAAATCGCTGCCGACGCGGCTTCACCAACCATTCTGGCTACCGAGTTGAACATTGGTTTTGTTCACCCATTCGGTCAATCAGGTTATCTGGCTATCGGTAACGGCAACAACTTCACCGACACCTTGAACGTCAATGCACCTGTTATGCCTTACTCGCATGCTGCCTCAGGTTCTTTGAGCAACTGCCAAGTGCCGGTTATCAAATCATCTACCAACACCAGCAAGCCGATGTAATCAGCATGTAACAAACCTTTAGTGTAATAGCTGGAGGTTCGCGCAAGGATGCGCATTGAATACAAACAGCCTTCGCTTGCGGAGGCTGTCTTTTTTTGCGATGGGTGAAATGAAACAACATTTGTTTTTAGGCTCGGTCCGGTTCGGGCTCGCGGCTGTGTTGCTGATGGCCAGCGCGCTTGGCCAGGCGGAAGAAACCGGCAATCAATTCGATTTACTGGAGCTGCGGATGAAGGGCAGCACCTTATTGGACCGGAAACTGGTTGAACGCACGGTTTACCGGTTTTTGGGGCCGAAAAAAACCATCGATACCGTCGAGGAAGCCCGTGCCGCACTGGAAGAGCTTTATCGTAGTAAAGGTTATCAAACCGTCTCCGTGGATATTCCCGAACAGAACGTGGTCGGCGGCGTCGTGTATTTACAGGTGACGGAAGGTAAGGTGTCGCGCTTGCGGGTTACCGATTCCCGTTATTTCTCGTTGGGGGCCATTAAAGCCAAAGTACCTGAGCTGGCAGAGGGTAATGTTCCCAATCTACAAAAAATGCAGGAGCAATTGACCACGTTGGCCGGCGAGAGCCAGGATAGAACCGTGGTGCCGGTGTTGCGCGCCGGTGAAACGCCGGGCACGCTGGAAGTGGATCTAAAGGTGAAAGACGAACTGCCTTTGCACGGCAAGGTGGAAGTGAATTCCCACAATACGCAAAACACCAGCCGCTTACGGACCTTGGTATCGCTGCGTTACGACAATCTCTGGCAAAAATTTCACAGCGCTTCGTTTATGTATCAAACCTCGCCGGAAAATCCGGACGAAGTGGAGGTTTTGGTGGGCAGTTATGTGCTGCCGGTCATTGATGACGATAAGCGCCTGGCCTTATACGCGGTCAGTTCATCGTCAACGTCGCAAATTGCCAGCGCCGGCGCCTTATCGGTGATTGGTAGCGGTGATATTTACGGCGCGCGTTTTGTGTCGCCGCTGAAGACCCTAAATAATTACACCCACACTGCGACGCTAGGCGTTGATTACAAAGACTTTAAGGAAGATTTGAATTTATTAGGTTCGGATACCTTAAAAACCCCTATCAGTTATCTGCCGTTCATGGCCCAGTACAGCGGCAATTACCGCGATGCCGAGTCTTTGCTGTCGTTCAATGTGGGCGTTAATTTTGCGATACGCGGCTTGGGCAGTGATGAGCAGCAGTTTGCCGACAAGCGCTTTTTAGCCCGATCCAATTTTATCTATCTGAGCGGCGGTATGGATTACCGGCATGACTTGCCATGGGGTATGGAAGTGGCGGCGCGCATGTCCGGACAGATCACCGATTCGCCGTTGATCAGTAACGAGCAGTTTTCTATGGGTGGCTATCAAACCGTGCGCGGTTATTTGGAAACTAATGCGCTGTCGGATGACGGGGTGACCGCCTCGCTGGAATGGTATAGCCCCCGGCTGGTGCCGGACGAATGGGACGAGTTCGACAAAATGCGGGCGCTGGTGTTTGTCGATGCCGGGAAAGGCTGGATTGTCGATGCCTTGCCGGGTAATGCTAACGAAATGGCGCTGGCCAGCACCGGCGTGGGTTTACGTTTCGATATGTTTAAACATGTGCAAGGCGAGTTTGATTTTGGCATTCCGCTTCTGGACCAAGGCACTGTCCGGCGCGGCGAGAATAGGGTGGACTTTAGGATTGCTACCCAATTTTAGGGCGCGGCGGCTGAATGGTTGCGGAAGACGGGAGCGAATTAACTGGTGTCTTTGGGTTATTCGCTCCTGTCTTAATTATTCAGTCAAAACAGCGTTAATGAATCGTAGGCTGGATAAGCGAAGCGCATCCGGCAATCGTGGTGGATGCGCAAGGCTTATCCACCCTACGCGGACCCTTAAGAATTAACGGTATTGCCTCCGGGCAAGGCGTGTTTACGACAGCCTGCTGAGGGAAAAGGCACTATCAGTGGCTCTCTAGAGGGCCTCTAAAAAACTCGTCATTCTCGCGTATGCGGGAGCCGCAGACCGCGCAGCGAATCCAGGTTGTGGATTTCCCTGGGCAGCCGCTTTTGCGGGCAATACGATTATTTTAGATTATAGGTTTCGCCTAATAATATTACATATTTATTACAAATCTATTTCATGTAATAAATATGTAATATTTTATATTGCCTTGATACTACTTTTGTACAGTTATTATGCGGCTGTTTTAAATTAGTATTTGTTCTGAATTAAACGGTTATTTAGGTAGTTAAAAGTTATTTTTTATAATTTTTACCATTTTATTTAAATATTGCTAAACCCGTTGCGAGGCGGGGGCGGAAAGCCGCGGGTCTTGTCAGTCAAGACGGCCGGGTTGCCAACTGATTTTATTCGGTTGTTTCTTGGATTGGCACAGGCGAAATTATGACTAATAGACAACAGCATCAGCATGGCGACGCGGTATTTTTCAGATTAAATCCTATTGCGGCTTGCGTAAAGTCGGCAGTCGCCGGCAGTATGCTGATCGCTTTTGTCTCGCCGGTCTGCGCCGAGTTACCGGTGCCCAGCGCGGTTTGGGCCAGCATGGGTGGCGCCAGTCGTTCCGTCATCGGCAATAATATGACCATTAATCAGGAAACCGACCGGGTTATTCTGAATTGGGATAAATTCAACGTCAGTGCCGACAGTTCCGTCGAGTTCAAACAGCCCAGCGCCAGCGCCATCGCGCTGAATAAAATCGTCGATCCCAGTAAAAATCCCAGCCAGATTTTGGGCTCGGTGACTGCCAACGGCCAGATATATTTGGTCAATAAAAACGGTTTCGTGTTCGGTAGGGATTCCGTGGTCAATGCCCGCGGTTTGGTGGCTTCGACGATGGATGTCAGTTTCGAAAAAACCTTTGATAAAGAAACCATCGGCACTGTCTCCAAGGATGGTCGCGCCGCTTTTGTCGGTTCCGGCGATTATTATCAAAAAAATACCGACGGCAGTTTTAAGCTGGATGCTAACGGCCAAAAAGTTCCCATCGAAATCAAAGTGGAAAGCGGAGCGCGGATTAAGTCCGGCGAGGGCGGCCGCATCCTGGTGATTGCGCCGAGCATCATGAACAAAGGCGATGTGGAATCGCCCGGCGGCCAGGTGATCATGGCGGCGGCGACCGACAAGGTGTACTTACAGGAAGCACCTACCGCCGATGACAGAAGCAATAACGATGTGCGCGGCTTGCTGGTGGAAGTCGAAACCGGCGGCAAGGTGGAAAACTTGGGTAATATCGCCGCCAATCGCGGTAACGTCACCTTGATGGGTTTTGCCGTCAAACAAAGCGGCAAGGTGTCGGCAACGACTTCCACCAATGTGAACGGCACTATCCGTCTGTTGGCTAGGGAGGGTTTCACCACCAAGACCGAAGGCGGCGAGACAGTAATAGCCGCCAAGTCCACCACCCGCACGACAGATAAAGGCGATGGTTTGGGGCGTTCCGCACAAGTGACTTTGGGTGCGGGCAGTACTACCGAGATTTTGCCCGAGGTGGAATACATTGAGGAAACGCAAACTCTGGAATCCGGCGAAACCGTCAAGGTGTTGGTGGAGAAAACCGCTGTACCCGGTCAGGTGCAGCCGCAATCTCGGGTCGAGATTATGGCTGATAAGGTGCATTTACAGGCTGGGTCGGAAATTAACGCGCCTTCGGGCAAGGTATCAATTACCGCGACCAAATCGCCGTTAAATCCGGTTGCCGACAACAGCCTAAAAAACGATAGCCGGATCCTGATCGATGCCGGCGCGAAAATCGATGTTTCCGGTACCGATAAAGTCATCCGCACCATGGAAAGCAATGTCTTGGAAGTGGAGTTGCGCAACTTTGAATTGAAAGACGCGCCGCTGCAAAAGACCGGGATATTAAAAGGTAAGACCGTCCTGGTGGACATCCGAGAAGGTACGCCGCTAACCGATATTGCGCCTACCGCGGCGGGGATTGGCCGCACGGTCACCGAACGGATGGTTAACGGCGGCGAGATCGCGCTTAACTCCGAAGGCGATGTCATCTTGGAAAAAGGTGCGGTTCTGGACTTTTCCGGTGGCGAGATTACTTATCTGGATGGCTTTATTACCACCAGTAAACTGCTAGCCAATGGCCGCTTGGTCGATATTAGCGAAGCCGATCCTTTAGTGTCTTATGAGGCGATTTACGGTGAGGTGGTGAAAAAATATCAAAAATGGGGCATCACCAAAGTCTGGAAAATCGACGGTCCATTCACGCTGGCGCGTTTCGAACCGGGTTATGTGGAAGGCCAGGACGCCGGCAGCCTGATGATTCGAGCCAACAACGCGATTTTAGACGGCGAGCTATTGGGTAAAACCACTAACGGCAGGCGGCAGCGGACGCTGGCCGAGCAGGCCAAAGGCAGCCGTCTGACGGTCGATACCGCGTTTACGCTGAATAATGCACAGGCCTTGATTTTTTCCGCTGGCGTGCAAAACAGCATTGATTTGGATATCGACGAGGCCTTGCCGGTCGGAAATGACGGCTTGGCCATGGCTCTGGCCGTGGATGCTAACAAACTCATCGACGGCGGCGTGCATACTGCGGTGTTTAAAACCAACGGTAAAATCAGCGTTGCCGAGAATGCGACTTTGCGCTTGGCGGCCGGCGGTAATCTGACGTTACAAGGCGGCGCGATTGACGTGCGCGGCAATATCGTTGGTGCCGGCGCCACGGTAAAACTGCAAACCGCCGAAACCAACGCGCCGGGATTGCAAGGCGAGATTAACCTGGCTGCCGGCGCCAAAATAGATTTGCGCGGGGAATGGATTAACGATTTCGCCCAGCCTGAAAATCTTGACGGCAAGACGGTGGCCATAGACGGCGGTACCTTTATTGCCAAGGCCATGGGTAATGGCGGCGGCGTGAATTTGCGGGCCGGCAGCTTGATCGACATCAGCGCCGGGGCCTGGTTGCACGAAGACCGCAGGCTGGAAGCCGGTAAGGCGCAAAGAAACACCGGCGAGGGTGATACTTTTAAAGAGGGTGGTATTGTGTTGGTCGCCGAACCTGCGATAGACAAGACCGGCGCCAACGTGTTGCTGGATGGTGTCATGCACGCTTATGCCATGCAACAAGGCGGCGGCTTTACCGTAAAAGCCAATGCGGTAGCCATTCGCCGGGAAGAGACGCCAAGCATAGGCGATGGCGGCGTGCAGCCTTTGCAAATCGCTACGACGTTTTTCGGCGAAGGCGGCTTTGCCGAGTTCGATATCGGCGCAAATCTGAACGGATTGACGGTGGACGACGGCGCCAATATCCAGCTGCGCCAACAGAACAGAGTACTAAATAACACCTATCTGGAGCAGGCTAACGCTGACGGTATCGAGGCATTCTCGGATTTGACGACCTTGTTGCCGGAACTGCGCGCACCCAGCAAATTGACCTTGCGAGCCGATCATGCCGCCGGAATTAATGCCAACAGCAATTTGCTGGTGGCTGCTACCGCAACGATTAACGCCGACGATTTAAGCAGCGTTACGCTGGAGTCCGATTCGTCCCTGGTGCTGGATGGCCGGATCGTCGCACATGGCGGTACCGTGGCTCTGGATATTATTCCCGATCAAAGTGAGGTCGATCCGCAATACCAGCAGAATCAAGGCATCTGGCTGGGCAGCACTGCCCGCATCGATGTGTCCGGCAGCAGTCAAATTACCGTCGACGGCTTGGGCCGGCGTATCGGTAAGGTGTTCGACGGCGGCAAGGTAATTGTCGATGCCCAACGCGGCTTTTTTGCCTCCCAGGCCGGCTCTTTGATCAATGTTTCCGGTAGCCAAGACATCCTGGATTTACCGGTTAATAGTCCCGCCGCGATAGGCGCGAGTTTTGCCGCTACGCTAGTAGGTTCGCATGCCGGCAGTATCAATATTACCGCCGCCGAAGGCGCGTTCCTGGACGGCGATATGCAAGCCGCCGGCGGCGTTGCGCCAGGCACCTCCGGCGGCAAACTGTCGGTGTTTCTTAACGTAGACAATCGTGCCGATCCGGATGTAGAAAACTCAATCTTTCCGCGCGCGCCGCGCATTTTGAAAATCTCCCAGGAACGCAATGTACCGTTTTCCGCCGTTTTTTCTAAACCCGGCGATTCATTACCCAAGAAAGATTCGCCCGGTGATCGGCTGACCGGCATTGGCTATCTGGCTGCCGAGCAGATTAGCGAGGGCGGTTTTAGCTCTCTGGATCTGGCCGTATCCGGAGAGAAGGGTGAGATTCGTTTTACAGGCGATGTCGATCTGCAACTGGATAACGCTGTTGCTTTGGATGCAGTCAATTTCGGTTGGGAGCGGAAAACCGCCGCCGATACCGGTAATGTGCAAATCAGTGCCACCACCGCGACCTTGGGGTCGGATAGCTATCGCGCACCGCTAGTAAATACCAGCAACGGCGACGGCAGATTGGCGGTTAATGCCGATTTAATCGATTTGGTCGGTGGCTCGGTAACGACCGGTTTTAATACGGTTGATCTTGCCGCCGCTGGCGATATTCGCCTGAAAGGGATACGGATCGACAGTAAGGAACTGGATTTTGTCGGCGAATTTAAAACCTTTTCCAAGCTTAATTTAACTGCGGCGCAGGTTTATCCCACCTCCTTGACCGAGTTTACCTTGGCGGTTGCCGGCGATCCGAACGGCACGGTGACTTTCAACAAAAGCGGTCATGCAACGCCGGTGCTGTCTGCCTTGGGCAGTTTGACCGTGCAGGGTCCGAATATCGTCCAAAACGGCGTGCTCACCGCGCCATTGGGCGAGATTGTTTTGGATGCGACAAAATCGGTGACCTTCGGCGCCGACAGCATGACGTCGGTTTCGGCCAAGGGGCAAATTATCCCGTTGGGCGTGACGCAAGGCGGCCTGGAATGGCTGCTGCCCTTGGCCGGCACCGGCAACAATCTTAACGTGGTCAACCCCGATCTGAAACCGGCTGAAACGGATAAAAAGCGGGTATTTGAAAGCCCCGAGAAGAAAATAACCGTTAAAGCCGCGCAAATCCTTCGGGAAGACGGTGCTTTGGTGGATTTATCCGGCGGCGGCGATTTATTGGGCTTCGAATTTATTCCCGGTGATGGCGGTTCGGTAGATGTTCTTGATACTGATCAGCGCTTTGCGGTCGTGCCGGGTATGTCCGGTTATTCGCCGTTCGACCCGAAATCGTTTCCCGAATCAGGCCTGAAAACCGGCGACAGCATTTACATCGGTGCCGGTAGCGGCCTTGCCGCCGGCTACTACGCCTTACTGCCGGCTCGTTACGCCTTATTGCCGGATGCATTTTTGGTGTCGCCGGTCGCCGGCAGCGCCAATGCCATTCCCGGTACCAGTAGAACCCGGGTCGATGGCGCAGCTGTCGTCACCGGCTACCGCAGCGTTGCCGGAACAGACATCCGTGATCAGTATTGGTCGGAGTTTGTCGTCGAAGCCGGCAGCATCGCGAAAACCCGCAGCGAATACAACATCAGCTCGGCCAACCAGTTTTTCGCGGATAGAGCGGTAAATAAAGAACTGGCGATTCCGCGTCTGCCGCAAGATGCCGGGCAATTGGTGCTAAACGCCAAAACCCGTCTGGAGCTACCCACCGTGGTGGCCGATGTAGTCGAGGGCGGACGTGGCGGCTTGGTCGACATCGTGGCGGATAAATTGGCCTTGGGCACAACCGCCGCAACCGACGATGTTGAATTGTTGGTTAGCGACCTGGATAAGTTTAGAGTGGATAGCTTGTTGCTCGGGGCGGTGAGAAGCTTTGATGCCGCGACCGGCCACACCAAGCTGGATGTCATCGCCAAGTCGGTGACGCTAGCCCAAAAAACGACCTTGAAAGCACCGGAGGCCTTGCTGGCTGCTAGCGAAACCGTCACGCTTGAACAGGGTGCCAAAATCGAAGCCAACGGCGCGGTTGCGGATACCGATGGCGAAACAGTGCTGGAGCTGAACGGCGACGGCGCCTTACTGCGCGCATCGGCGGGCAAACAGGCAACGATCAACCGAACCGGCGCCAAGGGCTTGAAAGGCGATCTGACTATAAATGCCGGCGCGGTCATTTCGGCCGGCGCGGGCTCGGTGGCGCTGGACTCGACACGGCGGACCAAAATGGCCGGCGAATTGAATCTGGCCGGCGGTTCCTTGTATCTCGGCGCGGAAACTATCAACCTCGGCGAAACCGCCGGCGTATCGACTGGCCTGTCGCTGGATAATACTCAGCTCGCGCACTTGGCCGTTGACGAGCTGGTGTTGAGCAGCCGGGGGATGGTCAATTTGTACGGCGAGTTATTGCAAACTGACGCGCTGGGTCAGCCTTTCCAATTCGGTGATTTACGTATCGACGCCTTGGGTCTGGCCGGCAAAGCCAATGCCGGGAAAACTCTGTCTTTGAGTGCGAAAACCCTGAGTATTGCCAATAGCAAGTCTACGGGCAGTGTTTTGGCGGGCGACGGCAGCGGGGTATTGAATATCAATGTGCAACAGCTGCTGCTGGACCAAGGTAAATTCCAGCTGTCGGGATTTGCCGCAGTGAATGTTAATGCCGGCGAGCGTATGTTGGGCAAAGGTGACAGCACCTTAACCGCATTGGCCGACTTGAGCGTGAACACGCCGTTTGTCAGTGCCGAGAACGGCGCTAAAACCATCATCAGTGCCAGCGGTCATAACTTGTCGCTCACGGGTGGCAGCCAGGTGCTAACCGCTTCTACCCAAGGCATAGCTGCGCATTTACTGTTGGAAGCCGATAGCATTGGTTTGAACACGGCTTTGTTGTATCAAACCGGTAACGTGTCCATGAACGCTTTGCTGGGTAATGTGACCTTAGGCGGGAATGCTTTGATTGATGTATCCGGTGCCGTGGCGTATGCGGGTTTAAGCAAACCGGTGAATCTGTCCGGCGGCAAAATCAGTTTGAGTTCTCAACATGGCAATGTCAGCGCCGAAGCAGGCAGTAAGCTACTGCTAAACGCCAGTAACGCCGAGATACTGGCCGGATTGTTGTCCGCGCAAGCCGGCACCGGCCAGGTGCAATTCAACGGTTTTATCGATGCTCATGGCGTCGGTAAGGCCAACGGTGGCCGGGTCGCCGTTGATACCGGCAGTTTGAGTGCGGGCGGCTTTAGTGCTTTAAATGCGGTGTTTACCGCCGCTGGTTTTAGCGGCGCTGTCGAACTGAGAACCCGCAGCGGCGACATTGTGGTTGAGGCTGGGCAAACTGTGAGTGCTAATGCGATCAATCTGAGCGCCGACACCGGCAGTATCAGCATTGCCGGCACCTTGGATGCTGCGGGTGCGAATGGCGGTTCGGTGACTTTGGCGGCGGAAGATCTGCTGACGCTGAATAGCTCGGCGCTGATTCTAGCGAACGCGCAAGCGGCGAACGGCAACGGCGGCAAGGTGAGTTTGTCGTCTATCGATGCGTCCGCCGATGGCGCCGGCATTGACATCCAGCCCGGCGCGCGCATCAACGTTGCAGCGGCTGGAGCCGGCGTAGCGGGCGAGGTGTATTTACGTGCCGACCGCGACGATACCGACGGCGACAGTCTGGCGGACATTAATGTCAAAGCCATCGCCGCCGGTACTATCGTTGGTGATACCGACGTCACCGTTGAAGGCGCGCGTCTTTATAACAACAGCCGTATCGCCTCCGCCGAGCAACAGGCGATGCATAACGATAATCTGGCCTATATGAGCGATTTGGCGGCGGCCAATGTTGCTAACAGCCGCTTCGGCGCCGGCTTTACCATTATCCCTGGCATAGAAGTTCGCAGCAGCGGCAATTTGACCATCGCCGAGACCTGGGATTTGGGAAAACTCGATAGCGGAGAAGCCTGGCGTTATGGCGCGAACAACGATCTGGTTGGGGTGTTAACGCTTAGAGCGAAAGGCAATTTGTTAATCAATGCCAATTTGAGCGACGGCTTTTCCACCGGCGTTTTGAATTCCGCCAGTTTTGGAGCGATCAACGTCAGCGATTATTTGCAAACCGGTGCTTCATGGAGTTACCAGCTGATCGGCGGCGCCGATTTGAATTCGGCCAATGCGATGACAGTGCTGGCCTCTGCCAGTCTGTTGACCAGCGCCGGCAGCGGCGACGTCAGTTTAGCCAATGATGTCAGCGTGCGGACCGGCACCGGCGATATTGATATTCGCGCGGCCCGCGACTTGGTCTACGGTAATGCAAGCTCTTCAATCTACACGGCGGGCCGCGCGGATGCCGACGACGCTAAACGCTGGGGTAGCGGCGGGCCGGATTTAGCCGCGCTGTTCTATGCCGAATATCCCGTGGATGGCGGCGATATCAGCATTCAGGTCGGGCGTGATATCGATGCCAAACCTAGTGCGCAATTGCTCAGCGATGCGTTGGTACGCACCGGCGATTGGTCCAACAGTAATCAGCACAGTACGGAATTCAACTCGGAACGTCCGACAGCCTGGGGCGTGGCCTTGGGTATCAGCGACTCAAGTGGCTTTTCTCGTCAGCATCAGCAAAGCGTAACCGCTTTCGGCGGCGGTAATGTCCGCATCAGCGCGGGCGGAAATGTCGAAGACTTGTCGGTGATGATCCCTACCACCGGTAAACAGGTAGGTGAACGGGATACGCCGGTGGCGGATGCCACTGTTATCACGTTCAAGACCAATGTGGTCGAAGTGAACGGCGGCGGTAATCTGCAATTGCAGGCAGGTGGCGATATCGCCGGCGGCGTGTTTTATGTGGATGGCGGGGCGGCGGATATTTATGCGCACGGATCGCTGAAAGCCGGCACCAACAAAGGGCTGAATCCGATACTGGCTTTGGGCGATGCGCAGTTTAATGTCGTCGCCGGCAAGTCCATGGCCCTAGAAGCGATTGTCGATCCGATGTTCGTGACCTTGCCGGATTCGGTCGATTTGATCAATGGCTCGTCGAATCGGTTTTTCCGCTACAGTACCGACAGCAAGGTGACATTGACCACGCTTTCCGGCGACCTTGGCCTGGAAAACGACATAGCCAGTTTGAAGAAGGCCACCAATACCAATATTTCCGAAGGCTTTTTGGTTTATCCCGCCGGCCTGCATGCCTACGCACTGAACGGCAATATTGCCGTGGACAAGAGCTTCACCTTGTACCCATCGGCGCAGGGTGACTTGGAGTTATTTGCGGCTGAGAATTTAACCGGTAAGGGTAATCCGCGGATTATTTTGAGCGATGCGGAACCAGCGGCATTACCTAGCGCCGCATTGCCTTTCGTCGGGTCTTCCTTAACCGACTTGGACAATGTGCTGAAGGTTCTGGATATTCAGCAACCGCAATCGCCCACCGCGATACATGCCAGCACGCCTCTGCACGCCAATGACCCGAATCCGGTGTTGATTAGCACCGACAGCGGCAACATCGGCCGTATCGACGATGACATCGTATTCGTATTAGCCAAGCCCGCCGAGGTTAGCGCCGGTCAGGATATTGTCCGCGCCACGTTCAATATTCAACATAACAACGCCGACGCTGTCAGTATCTTTAATGCCGGCCGGGATATTCGTTACACGATTAATATTCACCCCGATACCGGCAATATCATCGAAGCCGATCAAGGTATAGACGTGGCCGGTCCCGGTCAACTAACCGCGCTGGCGGGCCGGGATGTGAATTTGGGATCGTCCATCGGCATTACTTCGTCGGGCGATCAATCCAATGCCGCGCTGGCGGATGATGGTGCCAACATTACCGTGATTGCCGGTTTGGCTGGCGGTGCGCTGAACAGCAACGGCTTTGCCGAAGGGTTTATGCTCAACTCGGGTAAATACGTCCTGGAAAATCAGCGTTACCTGAATTTGTTCGTGCAGGAAATGCGCAGCATCACCGGCGACTCTTCGTTAAGTGTCGATTCCGCCAAACTGGCATTTAGCGGGCTTTCCACGGTGGATAAGGCCCGCCTGGACAGCAAGCTGTTAAGCGTCGTGCAAAGCGTGTTTTTGCAGGAGGTAAAAGCCAATGCAAGCACGCTGGCCAAAGCCACTACCAAACAGGCTCAGGATCTGGCCGAACTAAAATTGCTGGCTACCATCGAGTCGCTGTTCCCCGGTACTACCTTGTTGGCAGGCAATAGCGATTACCGCATTGATGCTGCGAACGGCATTGTAGTTAACGCCGATACCAGTGCCAGCAATATCTTGAACAGTCTGAATGCCGCGTTACAGCAAAAGATCGAGGCGGAGTTGGCACGGCAGGGTAAAACCTTTGCCAGTGCTAGCGACCGCGAGAAAGACGACGCCCGCGAACTGGTCAGGCCCAAGCTGGGCAATATTTCGCTGTTCTTGAGTTCGATACAAACCAAGGACGGCGGCGATGCCAATCTGTTTACTCCCAATGGCGGCATTACCGTGGGTTTGGCGACCGCCGATATTGGTTTGGCAAAGGAAGATGACGAGTTGGGTGTGATCGTGAAAAAGCAGGGGGAGGCCAATCTGCTGGCCCGCAACGATATCGATGTGAACATTCAGCGCGTGGTGACTTTGGGTAACGGCAATATTACCGGCGGTTCCACTGAGGGCGATGTCGATGCCGGTCGTAGCGCGCAAACCGCATTGGCGGCTCCGCCGCTTAAAGTCAGTTACGATGCGGCGGGTATGCCGGTACTGGAAGTATCGCCGGTGTTGCAAGGTGGCGGTATCAGAACGGTGGGAGCAGGGGACGTGTTGTTGTTTGCACCGCGCGGTATCATCGACGCCGGTGAAGCGGGTATCAGAGGCAATAACATTACGCTGGCGGCAACAGCCATCGTCGGCGCGGATAATATCGATATCGGTGGTTCTGCCGTAGGTGTACCGGTCGCTGCGACCGGTAGCATCGCGGCCGGTTTGACCGGCGTCAGCAACGTGGCGGCTGCGGTCGGCAAATCGCTGGATAGTACCGGCAGCGTCGGCAAGGACGCAGCCGAAAAACTGGCTAAGGCAGCGACCAACACCTTGGGTATCTTGAGCGTGGATATTCTGGGTTTTGGTGAATAACCCGCTTAGTCACCATTCAGGCTGACAATGGCTGAATTGCCCGTGTTCGCAGCGGGCAGTGGGCGTGTCGGCCTGCGCTACATCGGTCGGATTAATACTATTTTTTCCCGTTTTTTCGATTCTTTCCCGCTCGTCATAATCATGTAAAAAAACGTTGGGATAATCCAGTTTATGTTTTGATTTGAGAGTGATCATGAAACGGATTGTGTTTTTAGTAGCGGCCCTGTTAGCCATGCCCGGACTGGCGCAAGCTTGGTGGAACGACGATTGGGGTTATAGAAAGAAAATAACCATAGATGCCCAGCAATTGCAGCAGGGCGGCGTGACGCCGGTAGCGGAGGGCTTGGTGCTGGTGCGACTGCATACCGGCAATTTCAGCTTCTTCGCCGATTTGGGCGAGAATGGCAAGGATTTGCGCTTCATGGCCGGCGACGACAAAACGCCGCTGAAGTTTTACATAGAGAAAATCGATACGGTCAACGAGATGGCTTTGATTTGGGTGAAATTGCCCAAGGACATTGCTACGGCCGATGAGCCGATGTTCTGGATGTATTACGGCAACCCCAAGGCTGTGGATGCTCAGGAATCTGCGGGGATATTCGATGTGGCGCAGGCGGTTGCCTATCACTTCGAGGCCGGGCCGGTGAAAGACGCCACGGCCTACGCCAATCAACCGGCCACCGCTACCCAAACCGTTGTGGAAGGTGGAGCCATCGGCGAAGCGGGCGGTTTTAACGGTAGTCAATCGATACGCATTGCGGCAACGCCTGCGATTCAAATGGCAGTCGAATTTGGCTGGACCGTTTCGGCATGGGTCAAAATTGATCAAGCCCAAACCGACGGGGTGATATTCGCGCGCGATGGGCTGATTTTATCTGTTAGAGGTCAAACCCCGGTTTTGGAGGTCAATCGCAAGCAGTTGGTCAGTTCCGCCGATCTGAATTTGGCCACTTGGCAGTATTTGTCGGTCGCCGGGAATAAGGACGGTTTTACCTTGTATGTGGACGGTAAACCGGTCGGTATCTTGCCGGCCAGCGTGCCGTCGCTGTTGGGCGATATGAGCATAGGCGCGGCTGTGGACGGTTCGCGCGGCTTGGTCGGGGCGATCGACGAATTCGGTATCGCCAAGGTCGCTCGCGACCAGAATTACCTGCAATTCGCGGCCATGATGCAAGGCCAGTCGTCGGCGTTGTTGAATTACGGCGAAGACAGTACGCCCGACAGCGAAGAGGGCGGCGAGTCCTATCTAATGTCGACGCTGGATAACGTTACCGTGGACGGCTGGGTCATCATCGGTATTTTGGGTGTGATGTTTATCGTCAGTACCTTGGTGATTGTCAGCAAGGCGATTGTGTTGAACCGTACCCGCAGTGAGAACAAGAAATTCGAAGAGGCTTTTAGTCAATTAGGCGCGAAAAATATCAGCAATCTGGATCACCAGGACGAAGACGGCCAGGAAGATTATGACGAATCGCCGTTACTGCTGTCCTTGACCGGTAATCATGCGGCGTTTGCCGGTTCATCGATCTACCGGATTTATCACGTTGGTGTGCAGGAAATGAACAAACGTCTGGCCAAAAGCGTGGGCGCCGAAGCGGCCGAACAGGGCTTGTCCGCGCAAGCCTTGAACGCCGTCAAGGCGTCGATGGACGGCGTGCTGGTACGCGAACTGCAAAAACTCAATTCGCAAATGGTGTTGTTGACCATCGCGATTTCCGGTGGACCGTTCCTAGGCCTGCTGGGCACCGTGGTCGGGGTCATGATCACGTTCGCGGCGATTGCCGCCAGCGGCGAAGTCAACGTCAACGCCATCGCGCCCGGTATCGCCGCGGCCTTGGCAGCTACCGTTGCCGGCTTGGGCGTAGCGATTCCGGCGCTGTTTGCCTACAACTACCTGGGCAGCATGATCAAAGCGGTGACTGCCGACATGCATGTGTTCGTTGACGAATTCGTCGCCAAACTCGCCGAGCAGCATAGCTAATCAAACATTCGTAGGGTACGCAATGCGTACCTTGCCAAAGTCTGCCGGTACGCGCTGCGTACCCTACGAAAACACGAGAAAATTCAATGAAAGTTCAAGAAGAAAACGCGGCGTACGACGAAATCAACGTCACGCCGATGCTGGATTTGGCTTATGTGTTGCTGGTGGTGTTTATTCTGATGACCACGGCGGCTGTGCAAGGCGTGCAGGTCAATCTGCCTAAGGCCAGCAATACGCCCAGTTTGGCCAAGCCGCAAACCAAGGCCATCACGGTGACGGCGGACGGTACGTTATTTTTGGATACCTTTCCGGTGACGATGGAACAGCTGGAATCGACACTGATGCAATACAAAGCCGCCAACCCGGAATTGCCGGTCGTTGTTAAGGGAGACGCCACCGTCCAGTACCAAAGTGTCGTCGATATTCTGGCTTTGCTCGGCAAACTGGAAATTACCCAGGTTGGTCTGGTTACCCAAAATCTGACCAAATAAAGCCTTGCGACATGTCAAAGAAGAAACATTGGCGGGTTTATATTCCCATGGTCATCGCTGCCGTAATCGCCGCTATCGCGATTTTTTACGTCGTTAAAATCATCATGGAGTTCGTCGACAAAAAACCGGCGAAAAACGAGAAAAAAATTCAGCCGGTTACCCTGTTTAAACCGCCGCCCCCTCCGCCGCCACCGCCGAAAGTTGAGAAGCCGCCCGAGCCGGAGATCAAGGAAAAAATCAAGGAACCCGATCCGGAACCCGAGCCTGAGCCGGAACCCGAACCGGAACAAGCACCGCCGCGCGATCTGGGTCTGGATGCCGAGGGCACGGCCGGATCGGACGGTTTTGGTCTGGCGGCCCGCAAGGGCGGTACCGGCCTGTTCGGCGGTGGGGCCGGCAACCCGTTTGCCTGGTACGGCGGTTTGGTCAAGAACGGCATTCTGAACATTCTCAGCAGCCACGAAGAATTGCGCCGCAAGGGCTATACCGCCATCGTTAAGGTCTGGTTGAAAGCCGACGGCTCGGTAGAACGGGTGGAGTTGGCCAAGGGTAGCAACGATGCGGACATCGACGAATTGCTCAGCCGCTTATTGAATAAATTCGATCGAGTCGCGGAGGCGCCGCCACCGGGTATGCAGCAACCGATCAAGTTAAAAATTTCATCACGTATTTAAGTATCCACAGGTAAAACAATGGCGAATAAGAAACAGCTGATGGCCCTGGCGCTATCAGGACTGATCGGCACCGTGCAGGCCGGAGAAAAGGAAGAGTTGCTGAAACTGCGCAATACCACCACTAATTTGATTAAGCAATTGGTCAAGCAAGGCGTGATTACCGACAAGGCTGCCAACGAGATGATCAAACAAGCCGAAGTCGAAGCCGGCCAGCAAGTGGCCGAAGCCAAGGCCGCCGGTGTCAAGGAAGCGGTGCCGGCCGATGAAGTGCGGGTGGCTTATGTGCCTGATTTTGTGAAGGACGAAATTCGTCAGCAGGTGCGCAGTGAGCTGCGTGAAGAAGTGGTCGGCGATGTGATGCAAAAGGCCAAGAACGAACAGTGGGGCTTGCCTAATGCGTTGCCGGAGTGGACCAGGCGTTTCAAGCTGTCTGGCGATATTCGTCTACGTTCTCAGCATGAGATGATGGCCAAGGAAAACATCGCCAATTCTTATATTGACTGGCAAGCGGTTAACGAAAGAGGCGGTCTGAACGCGGCGGGTGTGGATCAATTCTTGAATACGACTACCGACAGACAGCATTTTCGCGAGCGCTTGCGCTTGGGCATTGATGCGGCGATTACCGATGGTATGAAAGCCGGTGTGCGTTTGGCGACGGGTAATCAACGTGACCCGGTGTCTACTAACCAGTCTTTAGGCTTTACCGGACAAAAATACGATTTCACCGTGGACCGGGCTTATCTGCAATACGATGCAGTCGACGATAACAAGTTTAAATGGCTGACTTTGTCGGGCGGCCGGATCAAGAACCCCTGGTATACCGGCGGTGGCGAGTTTACCGGCGGTAGCGAATTGGTGTGGGATACGGATTTATCTTTCGAAGGTTTTGCCGGCACCGTGCGCCACCGTTTGGGCGGATCGGACAGCTTGATGGCTAACGACGACCACACGCATTCCGTTTTTGCCACAGCCGGGGCGTTTCCACTACAGGAATCGGCGCTGAGCAGCGATAAATGGTTGTTCGGCGGTCAAGTCGGCGTGGATTGGGGCTTTGTCAATCAAGATAATTTAAAGGCCGCGTTGGCTTATTTCGATTACGTCAACGTCGAAGCTAAGCAAAATACCAGCGTTTTAGGCACTTGCGATCTCAATACGCGCGGCAACACCGCTTCGCGTCCGGAATTCATGCAGGGCGGTAATACCTTGGCGTCGATTTGTCGAGAAGGCACCGGCGCTTTGGCTTCCAATCCGGGCATGGTCGGTTTGGCGTCCGATTACAATATCGTCAACGCCAATGTTTCGTATGAAATGACTCTGTTTGCCCCTTACCATCTGCGCTTGAGCGGCGACTACGCTAAAAACGTCGGCTTTAATAAAGCCGCGGTCAGCCGGATGCTGAACGGTACAGTGGTTGAGGGTAAAACCAACGCCTGGCAGTTTAGGGCTGATTTCGGTTGGCCAAGAGCCGAAGTGGCCGGACATTGGAATGTGTTTGCTGCCTATAAGTACGTGGAGCGCGATGCGGTATTGGATGCATTCACCGATTCTGATTTCCACCTCGGCGGTACCAACAGTAAGGGCTGGTTCATCGGCGGTAACTATGGCTTGATGAAGAACGTTTGGTTGACCGGCCGCTGGTTGAGTGCCGATATCATCACGGGACCCCCTCTTGGTATCGATGTGTTGCAGATCGACGTGAATACGCAATTCTAGGTAGGTTGCCGATGAATACATTTCCGAAAGTGGCCGTATTGTTTGTGCTTATTAGCAGCGGCTGGTCCACCAGTCAGGCTGCGCCACGTGAGGCTGCCAAGAACGATGGCGCTGTTTTAAAGCTGCAAGCGATGGTTAAAAGCCTGACGGCCGAACGCGATGCGGCAAAAGCTGAATCGGCCAAGTTAGCCGAGGAGTTACAGGAGCTTGAGCAGTTGAAAAAAGCGCATTCGGCGGCAGTGGCGGCCAAGGAACAAGTCAGCAGCGAGTTGTCCGCACAGCGAAATGCCAACGGTGAGGTGCGCGAGCGTTTGGAGAAAAGTAATGCCAGACTCTCCGATGTGATGGAAAAGCATAAGGAAGTGAGTCAGGCTAAAGCCGATTTGCAAGCGCAACTAACGGCATTAACTGCCAAGCAGCAAGCAACCGAGCAGCAATTGGGGGTTTGCGATATTCATAATGTGAAACTTTACGAGGCCGCCAAGGAATTGCTGGAACGCTACGAAAACAAAGGCGCACTGGCTAGTGTGTTGCAGAATGAAGCCTTGCTGCAATTCAACAGTGTGGAAATGGAAACTATCGTCCAGGAATATCAGGACAAGTTGAGCGCCGGTAAATATCAAAAACAATCTGCTGCGGATAGCGGCACAGCGCCGGCTGGCGTCCAATAGTTTCTCTACTCAGGTGCGGCAACATGCCGCACCTCGACCCTCGCTGATTTACCGAAAGCCTTAAGGCTTGGTCGCGTAAATAAGTTAAAATCCCAAAAAGCGGCGCTCCATCATGGCGGCTACATAATCAAATGCACGAATTATCGAGAGACTAATGACAACGAAACAAAATTTTTTAAAAAATCTAGGCATTGTTGTGTTATCGACCGGCTTGGTGGCCTGTAACGGCGCCGATGAACGGAAAGCGAAATACATGGAAGAAGGCAAACAGCTATATCAAGCGGGTGATTATGAGAAAGCGTTGCTTGCCTATAAAAACGTGCTGCAAATCGATCCTAAGGACTGGGAAACTCACTTCCAGATTGCGGAAGCCCTGAGTAAACAAGGCAAAATCGAAAATGCCTTTAAAGAATACAGCACCGTGGTTGCCGGCAATGAAAATCACGTGATGGCGCGGGTGCGGGTTGGTCAGCTGCTGTTATTAAATCGCGCGGTAGACGATGCGGAAAAAATGGTCGGTGAAGCTTTGGCGAAGGAACCGGATAATGTCGAAGCTTTGGTGTTGTTCGCCGGCGTCCAAGCAGCCAAAAATAACAGCGATGGCGCGATTATGACGGTGGAGCGCGCCTTGAAAAACAGCCCGGACGATGTGCCGGCGACCTTGATGATGGCCTCTATTAAAGCGCGTTTGGATAAAGTTGGCGAAGCGATTACTTTATTGAAGCAAACTATTGAAAAGAAGCCGGATAATGTTGCGTTGCGTAGCATGCTGGCCGGTTTGTACGCTAAAAACAATCAGATTGCCGATTCAGAGGCCATGTTGTTGGAAATTGTCAAACTGGAGCCGCAGCAATTACAGCATTACCGTACGTTAGCCTTGTTCCAAGTCGGTACCAAACAAGTCGATAAAGCCGAAGCGACTCTGCGCGACGCGGTCAGCAAATTGCCGGACAACGATACCGCCAAGACTTATTTGGTCGACTTTCTGTTGGAAAAACGCAGTCCGGAAGTGGCGATTGCCGAGTTGCTACCGATGATAGAGCAAAAGCCGCAAGCGTATGAGTTGAAATTCAAACTGGCTAATATCCAGCTGGCCCAAAAGCAAGTCGATAAGGCCGAAGCGACCATGAAAGAAGTCGTCGATCAGGATAAATTGGGACCCAGCGGCATCACCGCACGAAATAAATTAGCGGCTTTGTATGCAATGACCAAGCGTGGCGACGAGGCTAAGGCCTTGATCAAGGAAGTGTTGGATAACAATCCGCGCGATGCCGAGGCTTTGACGCTGCGCGGTCAGTTTGCTTTGGGTGAAAGCAAAATTCCCGACGCAATTGCCGATTTTCGCTCGGTATTGGTTGATCAACCCAACAATATCGGTGTGTTGAAAATGCTGGCCGCGGCTCATCTGCGCAATAACGAGGAAGAGCTGGCCAGAGAAAACATGGAAAAAGTGGTGGCCGTCGCACCGGGCGATGAGACCGCCCGGCTGGATTTGGTTGGCTTGCATATGAAAGCCGGGCACCAAGATCAAGCCAAGCAGCAGCTTGAAGCGCTGATGAAAGCCAATCCGAAAAGTCTGAAAGGCTTGGAGGCGCTGTTTAAAATGGAGTTGTCGCAAAAGCATTGGGATAAAGCGCAAGAGATTGCCAAACAGGTGCAACAGTTATCCGATAAAGACGCCACCGGCTTTTACATGTCCGGCTTGGGCTATCAGGCGGAAGGCAAGCTGGAAGCCAGCACCGAAGCCTTTCAACAGGCCTTGGCGCGTAAGCCGGATGCGATTGAGCCTTTGACCGAGATGGTCAAAAGCTATTTGGTATTGAAGCAGTCGGATAAGGCTATTAGCAAATTGCAGCAAGTCATTAAACAGCAACCCGATCATTTCGTTGCTTACAATTTGCTGGGTGGTGCTTATCTGAACGAACAGAAATTTGCCGAAGCAAAAGCAGCTTACACAAAGGCTTTGAATATCAAACCGGAGTGGTATAGCCCTTATCGGAACTTGGCCTTGATCGAGTTGGCACAAAAAAACCAGGCCGAAGCCATCAATATCTACAAAAAAGGGATTGAAAAAACTAAAGGGGCATTGGAATTGGTCGACGACTTGGCGCGTTTGTATCATCGTGACGGTCAGCATGAGCAGGTGTTGGCGCTTTACGAAGAGTCTTACAAACTGCATCCGGATTCGGTGGTTGCAGTTAACAATCTGGCCAGTTACTTGTCGGATTTTTCCGCCGGTCCGGATAGTTTGGAACGTGCAGCCAAATTGGCCGAGCCTTTATTGCAAACCAATAATCCTAATATGATGGATACGGTTGCTTGGGTTGCCTATAAACAAAGCAATTACGATAAGGCTAAAGAGATATTGTTGAAAGTGATTGAACGCGATCCGCAATCGCCGATCAGCAATTATCATTTGGGTATGGTGTATTTCAAGCAAAACGATCCGGTTAAAGCCCGCGAATATTTGCAAAAAGCGGTCGATAAAAAAGTGGAATTCGATGGCTTGAATGAAGCGAAGGATGTTTTGAGTAAACTCTGATAGGAAATGTAGGGACGTGGCTACCGCAGGTAGCCACGTCAAACCGGCTTAAACCCCGGTATAGCCGATTTTAATGTCGGTGGCTTTATTGAATACTGTCCCCAGTACGTTGGTGTCTTTTAACAAAGAGGCTGCGTGCTTCAACTGCTCGGTCTTGGTATGGCCTTCGTCGATCACCAACAACACGCAATCCACATAAGGCGAAAAACCCAGCGTATCGTCGTGCGACAAAATCGGCGGCATATCGAAAATAATGATACGCGAGGGATAACGGCTTTTCAGTTCGTTAACCAGTCGTACCATTTTCGGTGAGCGCAACATCTCAGTTGAGTTGAATAAAGGTTTGCCGGCCGGCAGCACTACCAGACGCTCGATGCCCGGATTAATCAGCATGGAGCTTAATTCGGTGTCGTTCAATAAATAATCGCTAAGACCCGCGCCCGACTGAATGCCGAATAATTGATTAATGCTGGGATTTTGGAAATTGGCATCCACCAGCAGGGCAGTGCGGTCAAGTTCCATTGCCATGCTGATGGCTAAATTCGCGGCTGTTAAGCTATTGCCGGTACCTTCGCTGGGGCTGGTAATTGCCATGGTCTTCCATTCCATCGCATCCATTTGCTGCAAGCAGCGGGTGCGTAGCATGCGGTAGGATTCCAGCCATTTTCCAGGTAAAGCCGCGGAAATAATCCGGTTTTGCTTCAGTAAGTTTTGATCCGGAGTGTGTACCCGCGTTTGGGTGTAAGCGATGCTGACTTTGTCGCCGGGTTGATTGGCTAATCCGGCTGCGGCTGGATTACTTTTTTCCACGAGGTTTTCAATGGGGTTCATGAATTTTCCCTTAAATGATTAATTGCCCACGACACGTAGTAATTTGTACCAAAACACATCTAGCGGCATGACGATAAAATGAAATGCGATGACAGCCAGAATGCCGGCTATTGCCATGCCTATCAATAACAGCCGTCGCTCGTTTCTATGTGCTTGATGTTCCTTCTGGCTTTCGAAATAAGGTATCGACGCCAAAGGTTCCACACCAAGAATCGCCGCGACCGCTTTTGGGCTATTAACGGTCGAATCCAGCATTTCGGTCAATGCCACCGCTCCTAAGCCGCTTGCCACCGCCAACACCATGCCCAGTACCATAATCGCAATTCGATTCGGGCTAACCGGTTGTAATGGTTCTTGGGGGGGGTCGATTAAAGTAAAACGCTCGCCTTTTCTTTCCATTTCCAATTGCTGCGAGATTTGCGCTTCCATTTCTCGCGCACTCACTTCACGGTAGCGCAGATTGGTATTGTCCAGATCCTGGATCAAATCCATGTATTCTTTTTCAACCAATGGCGATTGGCGTAGGCTTGAGCGTAACTCTTCCATTTTGCTCTGTACGCGACTACGAGTGAAATTCAACGATTCGATTTCGGTATTCACTGAAGCCAGTTGCGATTTCAAGGTGATATAGGCCGGGTTATCCGGTTGAATGCTGGAGTTGCTGTAGTCGCTTTGTTTCGCGCTAGCCAGGCTTTGTTGCAAGGCGCTGATTTGTTTTTGCAGTTTCACCACGTCCGGGTGTTTGTCCGAATATTGTTTCAACAACAAGGCCAATTCCGCTTTTCTGTCGGTTAGTTCGCCGTTCATCGCATTCAGATCGGTGTTGGAGCCGATTTCTTTTTGCAATGAGTCGATTTCCCGTTTGATTTTAATCACATCGGGATGGTTCGCAGAATGGTTGGATAACACCGATGGATATTGCGATTGTAGTTCCTTCAAACGGTCTTTCATGTCGAACACCCGATTGCCCACGGCATTGGTAGCCATGGTGTTGGGATCGATTTGCGCCAGTTCGCCTTCAAGATAATAACGTCTATCCTGCAGCGTTCGTTCTTGGCTATCCAATTGCAATAACTGATTACTCAAAGAGGTCAGTTCTTGCTGGTTCATGGCGCTGATTTGCGGCAGTTGGTTCAGGTTCTTTTCCTTGAACGTAGCCAGGTTTTGTTGAATTTCCTGAATTTTGGCTTTAAGACGTTTGGATTCCTCACTCAAAAACAATGCTGCATTTTCCGCAGATTCTGTGCGTGACTTGATGTTTTCTTTCAGGAACAAGGAAGTCAATTCGTTAGCGACTTTTTGCGCGAGCGCGGGTGATTTATCGTCAAATGTCAGCGTAAAGGCTATCGTAGCTTGTTGGGCAGGGCCGCTTTTGTTATTGGCGACGTCGGCACTAATGGTTTCGACTTTGATGCTTTTACGCATTTTTTCCAGAATGACTTCTTCCGGCTTTTTTTGCCGTTCCTCGGCATAGAGATCGTATTTCTTGATGATTTCCGTCAAATTCGGTCGGGTCATGATCCGTTGGCTGATCATCTGAATCCGCTGGTCGGCGAAGGTGGTCACTGTGGAATGCACCAGTTCGGCGGGGATTTCTTGCGCCTCGATCAGAATGGTGGAAGTAGAGCGGTAAACTGCCGGTAACAGCACTGCCAAAACGATGCTGATCAGCGCAATGATTAGAAACGGAATAACTAAAAACCGTCTACGTCGTTTGATGATTTTTAGATAGTCCTTGATGTCGATGGCTTGATTTTCCACGCTATTTCACCTGACGATTGATTTGCGGTTGATAAGAGAATTGTAGTTGTACGCTGTCGCCGGTGATGGTCTGGTTGTTTGATTCATACACTTGCTGGCGATAGCTATAAGACAGATCCAAATTGATTTCCGGCGTCCAGCGCCATTGAACATTCGGTGATAGGGTAATAAATGTGCGGTTATTGCTTCTGCTGGTATCGTTACTAAATGTGGATATCGATTCAGATAGCAAGTAATTGGCGTTGATACCGGTGGATAAGCGCTCCGTGAGATTGTATCGGCCTCGGGCTGAAAAGGTGGTTGAGGTTTGTTGCTGACCGGTGCTGGCCGGGTTGAGCTGTTGTCCGGCACTTAAGCTAAAGTCACCCCAGTCGCTTTTACGAGCCAAGCTTGCCGAAAATACGTTGCCGATGGTGTTTTTGGATAAGGAAGACCGACTATTAAGCTCTGGCGCAGGGTTTGACGAGCTGGTGAATTGAGTGCTGTCAGTTGTTGTGTCGCGAATCCCAGCTGAAAATGCTAATTGGGTCTGCTCGTCAAATAGATATTGCACACCCGCCTGGTAAGTGAACGTAGTCGATTTTTGGCTGAAACCTGTTGTTATTGGCGCGGTTTGATAAAATCGCAATGGTACAGGAAAAGTCTTGAAAAGACCGATTCCTGGACTCTCGTTTGCCGATTCATACACCGAATACGCACCTGTCAGGTTAAATGACAAGCGTTCGGTGTAGGCATGGCTGGCCGTTGCCGAATATTGCTGGAAACTATAATCCGAGTAATTAATGTTATTTATCAGGTTTTGCGCTCTGTCAAACGCCACATCCTGGTAGCTATAACCCAATTGTAGAGAGCTTTTCTCGTTCAAGTTATAAGTGACAGTTGGGGAGACTGATTTGGTGTTCCGTGGTACGAGAAGTTGCACGCCACCTGCTTCGTTGATCTGTGTTGGGTCGATTACTGTAGGGTCAAGTTGGTTATTAATCGAGGATTCTTCCGCATAGCTTGCCGCAAGATCGGTTTTGAAACGTTCGCTTTGGTATTTGTGGTTAAGATTGACCAGTTTTTCGGAAAAATCCAGCGCCGAATCGCTACTGTAAATTAATTCGTTCCATCTGAATCGAGTATTCAACTCATTGTCGTCGGCAAGATAACCGAACATCACACCTGGAGAAAGGGTGCTGATAAAATTGCTATGCTTTGGATGAATCTGCATGCGTACATTATCGTCAAAGCGCTCCTTAAAGCTAAACTCCGGTTTGAACAGCAAATCCAGCGCATAGCCATCGGTGCTGAATAAAACCAACGCAGGTAGCAAAAAATCCGTTTTTATCTTCATAGATAGTGCTTCTATCTAATTCCGCTTAGGGTACGGTAACCGTGTCTCCCGGTTCCAGCAGGATGTTTTGTTCCAGGTCTTCGCCATCAATCACATCGCTGTAGTCGAAAGGAAACACTTTAACTTGATCGCCGGTGCGGCGAATAATGCTAATCGAACCTTCCTTGGCAAACACGGTCAGGCCGCCGGCCAGACTCAGGGCTTGCAGCACATCGAGGCGTCTGCCGGAAAACACTTGTCCGGGCTTATTGACTTTACCGATCACAAAGATCGAGTTGCCCTGGTTGTTGAGTAATTTAACCGAAATCGAGGGGTCGGATATGTAATCGGCCAATCGGCTGGTCAAATTGTCTTTCAGTTCGGTAATGGTTTTACCGGCAGCACCGACGGTGCCGATCAAGGGGAAAATAATCGTGCCGTCCGGGGAAATCAGGATTTGCAATTGTTGTAAGCCTTCTTCTTTCCAGACTGTGATTTCCAATGCATCACCAGGCGATAGTTGGTAAGCCGCATAATTGGTCTGCTCGATAGTCACCGTAGGTGCAGGGCTGATTGTAGTGTTGTTAATGGGCTCTATTGGCGGTGCAGGTGGGATCGGGGTTTCCGGTTCTGCCAGGGCAGTGGAGGAGCAAAGCAGACAAAACGAGAAAAGAGTAATTATCTGTTTCAAAATGTATTCCTTTATGATGTTATTGAGGTTGCAAACCGCACTTTTCGAGCCAAACGCCAAAGTAAGGCGGGATTTTAGTAACGGAATATAACAAGAATAAGACGATCCCAAACGCAGTCTTAGGTGAGAAACACCTAGACATTTCATGCGATTATAACCGGGAATGACTGTGTTTTGTTCGAATCAAACAGTAAATTAACCAAAAATTAATAAAACTTTGGGAGTAAGGCAGTGACAGTGAACGATTTTTTACAACGTGTTAAGTCCGGGCAAGCGGTCGAATTTCAGGAAGTCATTGCGCTTATTGCCGAGCATTATCAATACCAACCCACCGAATTTAGTAACGGCTTGCAACAGCCTCTGGTAAACGAAGCGGGTCGTAATGAGGGCTCTTGCAAGATTTTTGCATTCGCCAAATTGCATAAACTGACTGTCGAGCAAACTCTGGCGCTCTTCGGTGATTATTATCGCCAAGATGTATTGGGTAACCCGTCCGGCGACGATCATCAAAATATCAGACACTTTATGCGTGATGGTTGGGAAGGCATTGTTTTTAAAGGCGAGGCCTTGCAAGCCCAATAATTGCCGTGCAAATCGATGTACTGCTGATCGGTCAGGGTTTGGCTGGCAGTTTATTGGCTTGGGAGTTATTGCAGCGGCAATTGCGCGTCGTGGTGGTGGATGATGGCGCCGAAAACGCCTCGCAAGTCGCGGCCGGTTTAATCAACCCGGTTACCGGGCAGCGCTTGGTAAAGCAGGTGGATGTGGAAAACCTGCTGCCGGCCGCAATGCATGCTTATCGGCAACTTGAGAGACAGTTTGGACAAGCCTTTTATCAGCAAATGCCAATGCTGAAAATTCTGCGCACCGCCAAAGAGCTTGAAATTGCCGAACGCCGTTTGAGTCAGGCGGATTATCGTGGTTATTTGTCGAAGTTGGCGGCGGCCCCCAAGAGAATCAACGCGCCTTACGGTGTATTACAACAAGGCCAGACCGGCTATTTGCGGACCGAGGCTTTGCTGAGTCGGTTGCGTGATTTTTTACGGAAAAAGCACTGTTATCGGCGACACACTCTGCAATACGAGGAAATTAATCTCGAGCCGGCGCTGCGTTGGCAGGCAATATATCCGCGGCATATTGTTTTCTGCGAAGGTTATCAGGCGCTTACCAATCCATGGTTTAAGTATCTACCTTTTCAATTGGCAAAAGGTGAAATACTGGGATGCGAAAGTAGGCGAGATATTCCACAACAGATTTTGAATTACGGGCATTGGCTGATTCCATTGGAGTCCGGGCGCTTTAAGACCGGTGCGACTTTCGAAACAGATCAAGTAGATCAACTGCCGACCGAAGCAGCGAAAACCGCTTTATTGGCGAGCTTACGTGCGGTTTGCCCTGAACAACAAGCCCTTGATGTTTATCAACATCGGGCCGGAATCCGGCCGGCTACACGCGATAAACAGCCGTTTATCGGCACACATCCTTTATATCCGCAACTGCATATTTTCAATGGCTTTGGCGCCAAGGGCAGTTTGGCGATTCCCTGGTACGCTGCCCGGTTTGCCGATTACCTGCAACAGCACGCCGGCTTGCCCCCCGGCTGCGATATACGCCGCTATGACAAAACCTATTTCCCTGCTTGAAATTGCTCATAACATCGTCGGTTCTCACGTAGCACCGGGCGATATTTCGCTCGACGCGACACTGGGCAATGGTCACGATACGGTGTTTCTGGCGCGGAGCATTGGAATCGGCGGGCATGTGATTGGCTTTGATATTCAACCGCAAGCGCTGATCAAAAGCTTTCAGCGATTACTTCAGCATGATTTGCAGCGCCGGGTGACGCTACGTCTCGCCAGCCATGCCGATATGCTGTTGCATGTTCCCAAGCAATGGCATGGCCGGGTGAGGGCGGTGATGTTTAATCTGGGTTATTTGCCAGGGGCCGATAAAGCCGTGATTACCCAAATCGATTCGACGTTGGCCGCTTTAAATGCAGCATGCGTTTTGTTGGCGCCGCGTGCCGTGATCACGGTATTAGCCTATCCCGGTCACGCCGGCGGCGAACTGGAGACCGAGCAGTTGGCGGCATGGTCGCAGCTATTGGATCAGACCTGTTATACAACGGAAGTTATACTTAGTAGCCACGACAAGCCCGCCGCCCCCAGGCTTTTTGTTATTCGCAAACAAGCCGATCTGCTATGATTGCGCTCCTTTTTTTACTAGTAACAGATGTGCATCATGTCAGAATTCAATAACGTCACCATCGTCAAGCAGGCCAATGTCTATTTCGACGGCAAAGTGAATAGCCGCACCATTAAGTTTGCCGATGGCTCTTCAAAAACCTTGGGTTTTATGCAGCCGGGCGAATATACCTTTAACACGGCCGAACCCGAGTTGATGGAAATTCTGGCCGGCGAACTGCAAGTGCTGTTGCCGGGTAGCGATGAATGGCAAACCGTGAAAGGCGGCGAGTCTTTTAATGTTCCCGGCAATGCGGCATTCACGATGAAGGTGAGTGTTGCCAGCGATTACTGCTGTTCTTTTCTGAAGTAAGCGCTGGATGGAAAAAGTAGCGATTTTTGTCGACGTTCAGAATATTTACTACACCACCCGGCAACGTTACCAGAAACATTTCAATTACAGTGCGTTTTGGCAGCAGGCAACCGCAGGTAAACAGGTTGTCGCTGCCATTGCTTATGCCACCGATCGCGGCGACAGCAAACAGCAGGGTTTTCAACAAATCCTGAAAAATATCGGTTTCACCGTCAAACTAAAACCCTATATTCAGCGCCGCGACGGCACCAGCAAGGGGGATTGGGACGTGGGAATCACCTTGGATGTAATGGATTATGCCGCGCGGGCTGATCGCATTATTCTCTTGTCCGGCGACGGCGATTTCGAGTTGCTGTTGCAAAAGGTGCGCAACGATTTTGGTACTGCCAGCGATGTTTACGGGATCCATAGTTTAACCGCGCCAGCCTTGATTCAGGCGGCCGACAATTTTATTGCCATTGCCGGCGCACTACTGCTGTAAAACCTCTGGGTACTTAGCCTATTTTTTGTCAGGGTCTTCTTCCACCAGTTCTTTGCCTTTCTCGGCGGAACTGGCAGCTTCTTTGGGTTCGGGAGCATTTTGATTGTTTCTGCGGGCAAAGGTGTCGGGTTCGTCGCTGCCGAACAAACCGCTGATTTTTTCCCACATTGAGCGTTCCAGATCACGTTTTGGTACGTCGACGCTGGTTTCCGTGGATTCCTTGACGACCGGCATAGAGCTGGGTCTGAAGTCGCCTTGTACGCCCATCAAATTGTCGCCGTTGAAAAATAAGGACACCCGCTTTTGCACCCTATCTTCCCCGCTCGGTTGTTCAGAATATAAATAGTCCCAGCGTTTTTCGTGGAAGGCATCGGACAGCATTGGCGAACCCATAATGTAGAGCACCTGGCGTTTAGTCATATTCGGCCGGAGCTGATTGATCATGCTTTGATCGATGATATTGCCTTGCTCAATATCCAGCGTGTACACGCCGGGTAAGTTTGTGAGGATGGTACTGCAAGCGCTAATCGATAAACTGGTGACGGCCGCTAGCAAAAAAGTCGATTTTTTCATGAGGAGTGAATGGAGTCTGACGGCAAACGATGGGCCATTATCCCATAATTCTGTCAGCGGCTCGGCGCAAAAAACGATACAATGTTGCGGATTATCGGTTTAAAGGAGGCGGGCTTGTGGAAACTCAGGATTTGCGTAATGCGGGCTTAAAGGTGACCTTGCCCAGAATCAAAATTCTGGAGATTCTGGAAAAACAGCAGGACGACAGGCATTTGTCGGCCGAGAAGGTCTACAAAATCTTGTTGGCCGAAGGCGAGGAAATCGGTCTGGCCACCGTTTACCGCGTGTTGACACAGTTCGAAGCCGCCGGTCTGGTTAATCGTCATCATTTCGAGGGCGGCAATTCTATATTCGAACTGAATAGCGGCGGTCACCACGATCATGTAGTTTGCATGAAATGCGGGAAAGTCGACGAATTTACCGATGAAGTCATTGAAAAACGCCAATCGGAAATCGCCCTGAGACTGGGTTACACCCTTACCGATCACAGCCTTTACCTTTACGGTTATTGCGCCGCTTGTAAACCCCAAAAAGCTTAAGCATGTTTAAACCTCTCATCCTGTATATCGGGTTACGCTATACCCGCGCCAAAAAACGCACTCAATTTATCTCGTTCATCACCTTAACCTCCGTGCTTGGTATCGCCCTGGGTGTAACCGCCTTGATTACCGTGCTGTCGGTAATGAACGGTTTCGAAGCAGAATTGCGCGAGCGCATTCTCGGTATGACCGCCCACAGTACTATCACCGGTCGCTTCGGCCAGCTTGACGATTGGCAAGCCTTGGAGCAGCGTACGCGCAGCATGCCGCATGTAGAGGGCGCGGCACCGTTTATTCACGGTCAAGTCATGGTTAACGCCGACCGGCAAGTTAGCGGCACCTTGCTGCAAGGTGTGCTGCCCGAATACGAAGCGAAAGTGTCGGAAGTTGCCAACAAAATGATGTTCGGCAGTCTGAACGATTTAGTCCCTGGTGAGTTTGGTATCATCCTGGGCGCAGAGTTGGCCAATTACCTGGGTGTGATGATGGGTGACAAAGTCACAGTCATAACCCCGCAAATCAATTCCACCCCCGCGGGTATCCTGCCGCGCATGAAACGCTTCACCGTGGTGGGGGTGTTCAAAGTCGGTATGTACGAATACGACCGCAATATGGCGCTGATGCATCTCGACGATGCCGGCAAATTGTTCAGATTGGAGTCGGCAGTATCCGGTTTGCGTTTAAAGCTGGATGATTTATTCAACGCGCCACGCATCACGCAAGGCTTGGCAGATACCTTAGGCGACGAGTTTCGGGTCAGCGACTGGACCAAAGCCCACAGCAATTTTTTCCGCGCGGTACAAACCGAAAAGCGGGCCATGTTCATCATCTTGCTGCTGATCGTCGCGGTGGCGGCGTTTAACATCGTCTCGACGCTGGTGATGGTGGTGACCGACAAGCGCGGCGACATCGCCATTCTGAAAACCCAGGGTTTATCCAACGGTTCGGTGATGGGGATTTTTATCGTTTTGGGCTGCATCATTGGCAGCATAGGTACTTTACTAGGCACGGTTGGTGGCGTGTTGCTGGCTTTGAATGTGGAAACCATCGTGCCGGCCATCGAAAAAGCCTTTGGCGTGCAGTTCATGGCCGCCGATGTGTATTACATTAGCGAAGTGCCGTCAAAACTGATCTGGACCGATGTCTACTGGATAGCCTTTGTGGCGTTTTTACTGTCCTTGCTGGCGACACTGTATCCAGCTTGGCAGGCGGCGCGGATCAATCCGGCCGAGGTGTTGCGTTATGAGTAATGCCATCGTGTTGCAATGCCAGCAGTTAACCAAGCGTTACGCGCAGGGCGATTTAAACGTCGAAGTCTTGCGTGGAGTGGATTTGGCGATTCAAGCCGGCCAGCGCGTTGCCATCATGGGCGCGTCCGGTTCCGGGAAAAGCACCTTGCTGCATTTACTAGGCGGGCTGGAAAAACCCAGCTCCGGTTCGGTGATGCTGGATGGCGCCGATTTGCATAAGATTAGCGCCGGCAAACTCAGCCAACTACGCAATCGCTCGTTGGGTTTTATTTATCAGTTCCACCACTTGTTGGGCGAATTTACCATCCTGGAAAACGTCGCCATGCCGCTGTTGATCGGTAATCAATCGATCAAGCACGCTCAACAACAAGCCGCTGAATTACTTAAACGTGTCGGCTTGGGGCATCGCATGCTGCATAAGCCCGGCGAATTGTCCGGTGGCGAGCGGCAACGCGCTGCTGTAGCCCGGGCTTTGATTAATCAGCCTAAATGCGTCCTGGCCGACGAGCCGACCGGTAATTTGGACAGCAAAACTGCCGAGCAGATTTATCAGCTGATGCTGGAGTTAAACCAGGAATTGCAGGTGAGTTTTTTGGTGGTGACGCATGATCCTGAGTTGGCTGGGCGAATGGATCATGTGCTTTATATGGAGGATGGGTTGATTGTGCCGGAGAGGGTTCATCACATTTAAACGTTAGTTTCTGGTGATGCCCTAGTTTCCTCGTGGTTTGCCCCTTCTCCAGCAGGATAGGGTTGGGGAGAGGAGATTCAAATGGTTGTGTCGCTATCGCGACGGCTTGATTTAACGTCGGGTCTCGGCCCGACAGCTGAGATACTTTCGCTACGAAAACCATCCTTGGTTTTCGCCCTTCGGGCCAGCCTGTCGGCTGTTCAAATTCGTTCCAGACGAATTTGTGCGTGGCCAAAAAAAAGTATCCAAAGAAAAGGCCACCCGGATGCCGCTTATTTCCTGCGCTACTCGCTTTTGCCGAGGGTCGGCAGAAGGGGCTTCCTGCCCCTCCGCCAACGTGCGGCATCCCTGCCGCCCCCCTTCGGGCTTTCTCGCCAAAAGCTCCGGTGCTCGGCGCGGCATACGGGATAAAACCGTCCCGTCACTAAAAAGTAGTTAGTGAACAAATGATGTAGCCTCGATGGAGTGAAACGAAATCGAGGTTTTGATGGCTTAGATTACCCGGATTCCGCTACGCTTCATCCAGGCTACTTGCTGAAATCATCTCATCACCGGTTAGGCTCAAAAACCAATGGAGGTAATATGAATATTAGGGCAGTTTTGCTATTGACAGCTGTATTGGTGTGTGGGGGAGCAGCGGCAGATAACTCCGAGATCAATCAGGCCATGCATCAATATGCTACGGCTTTAGGGGCGTATAACACACGCCTCATGACAGATTTAATGCATCCTGAAGCGCTCTCAACTTTTCGAAACACTTTTGATGCAGCCTTGAAAGGCCCGAAAAGTTCGCAGGCGGAAAGAGAGTTGCTACCGTTATTTGGCGTATCAACGATGAATGATTATCGAAGATTAACTAACAAGGAAGCTTATCAACGCCTGAATGATGTAATTGCCAGGGGGCAACCTAATTTGGTGCAGATGATGCGTTCATCTCGTTTAGATATACTCGATACATCGCTTAAAGGCGACGTGGCGTATGTAGTGTATTCCCTTAAAGTGAGTATACAGGGGCGCGATGTCAGCAAAGATGTGGTTCAAAAGCTCAAAAAACATGATGGCAAGTGGATGCTACTCTTACCGCCAACTGCAGAGGCTACGATTGAGGGCATACATGCCGAATTTCAATAGCCTTACTTCTGCCAAATCTGCCAGCTCGTAGATACTGTTATCCAAGTCAAAGCAAACGAAGAGCCGAATCGAAGGTTCAAGACACCGAATGCCACATGAATCAAACTACGCATCATGGCACCGATTATCAGCTTATTGGGTTTACCGGCACCGGCAATCGTCTACGGAATTGTTTGCCCCAGGCGTTTTATAAAGCGTCACCATGGCAGGCATATAGAGTTTGTAGGTCGAATTAGAACAGCGTAATCGGACGTATGTGTAAATTAAATTTCTCGTTCCTCCGAATACGCTGCGCTATTCGGAGCTACATCAAAATTCTGAACAATCCCCAAAATCTTTTACGGTCGAGACGGTTTTGATTCCCGTATGCCGCGCCGAGCACCGGAGCTTTTGAACGGCTCAGCCCGTTAGGGGCGATGCAGGGATGCATCGCGTTGCCGAAGGGGCAGGAAGCCCCTTTCGGCAACCCCGTTCAAAAGCGAGGAGCGCAGGATCAAAGCGGCATCCGGGTGGCGTTTCTTTTGGTGACTTTTCTTTGGCCAAACAAAGAAAAGTTACTCGGCTGTCGGGCCGAGACCCGACCTCTAAACAACCCGTCGCGTTAGCGACACAACATCATCCAACTCAAATAAGGCAACTCAAAATTATCCCGCTGAATAAACCGGAAACCTAGCACACAACAAATGCACCTTCTCCCTAACCGCATCAATCACACTCTCGTCCTCCAGGTTATCCATCACATCGCACATCCATTCCGCCACTTGGCGAACTTCGTCTTCCTTGAAGCCGCGCGAGGTGGGGGCAGGGGTGCCAACGCGGATGCCACTGGTGACGAACGGCGATTGCGGGTCGTTGGGGACGGCGTTTTTGTTGACGGTGATGTGGGCCCGGCCTAATGCGGCGTCGGCGGCTTTGCCGGTGATGCCTTTGGGGATTAAAGACACCAGCATCAAGTGGTTGTCGGTGCCGCCGGAAACCACATCAAAACCGCGTTTGATAAAAACCTCCGCCATGGCTTGGGCGTTTTTCACCACTTGTTGCTGGTAGGTTTTAAATTCCGGGGTCAGCGCTTCTTTAAAGGCTACGGCTTTGGCGGCGATCACGTGCATCAGCGGACCACCCTGGATGCCGGGGAAGATGTTGGAGTTGATCTTTTTTTCCAGGTCCGGATTGCTTTTGCACAAAATCAAGCCGCCGCGTGGGCCACGCAGGGATTTGTGGGTGGTGCTGGTGACCACGTCCGCAATCGGCACCGGATTGGGATATAAACCCGCCGCGACTAGGCCGGCGACATGGGCCATGTCTACAACGAAGTAAGCGCCAACTTTATCGGCAATGTCGCGAAAACGTTGCCAGTCCCAAATGCGCGAGTAGGCCGAGAAGCCGGCGATGATCAATTTGGGTTTATGTTCCAAAGCCAACGCTTCGACTTGTTCGTAATCGATTTCGCCGGTGTCTTTGTTCAAGCCGTACTGTATTGCGTTGTAGATTTTGCCGGAGAAGTTGGGTTTGGCACCGTGGGTTAAATGGCCGCCGTCCGCCAAACTCAAACCTAGGATGGTGTCGCCCGGTTGAATTAAGGACATGAACACTGCCATATTGGCTTGCGAACCGGAGTGCGCCTGGACGTTGGCGTAATCGGCGCCGAACAATTCTTTGGCGCGGTCGATCGCCAATTGCTCGACGACATCGACGTATTCGCAGCCGCCGTAGTAGCGTTTTTCCGGATAGCCTTCGGCGTATTTGTTGGTCAGCACCGTGCCCTGGGCTTCCAAAACTCGGGGGCTGGCATAGTTTTCCGAGGCGATCAGTTCGATATGGTCTTCCTGGCGTTGGCGTTCTTGTTCCATCGCTTGAAATAGTTCGTCGTCAAAGCCTTTGATGGTCATCGATTCGCTAAACATGGGGTCTCCTAAAGTAAGTTCGGGTTATTCGTGGGGATGCAGCAGCAGGACTTGCAGGTCGGCGACATTGGTGCCGGTTGCGCCGCTGAGCAGTAAATCGTTCGCCGCTTGCAAGGCAGGGTATGAGTCATTATCGTCGAGCAGGGCCGCTGGGTCGAGTCCGGCGGCGCGGATGCGTGGCAAAGTGCCGTCATCGACGATGCCACCGGCGGCGTCGGTAGGGCCGTCGCGGCCATCAGTACCGGCGCTCAGAAAGGTCCACGCACCATCCAGAGCGTATTTTTCGGCGGCCAGGGCGAAGGCAAGAGCCATTTCCTGATTGCGGCCGCCCTTGCCATTGCCCTTTAAGGTAACAGTGGTTTCGCCGCCGGCGATGACGGCTGTCGGTTGCGTCATGCCGGCTGTTGCGGATAGCGCATGCAGTGCTATTTGCTCGGCAACCAAGCGCGCTTCGCCGCACAACTGTTTGCTGTAAAGCTGGGTGTCATAGCCCAATTTGCATGCTTTGTCGATTGCAGCGTCAACGCTAATGGTATTGCTGCCAATCAGGTTTTGGCTTGTCTGTCTGAAGGTCGGATCACCGCTTTTTGGCGTTTCAATTTGTAAGCCTTGAAGGCCTTGTTGTAAATGGTTTTGCACGCTGGAGGGTGTTTTCTGCCATACGCCGAATGATTCCAATATTGCGACCGCGTCTACGAAAGTGGTGTCGTCGGGCACGGTGGGGCCACTGGCGATGGCGCTTAAATCGTTATCCAGCACGTCGGATAGTATCAGCGCATGCAAATCGGCGGGCGCGGCAAGCCTGGCTAAGCCGCCGCCTTTGAGTTGAGACAGATGTTTACGGACGCAATTGATCTGATTGATGGTTGCGCCGGAGGCCATTAATAGACGGGTGGTGGCGATTTTATCCGCCAAATTGATGCCGGCGACCGGGTAGGGCAGCAATGCCGAGCCACCGCCGGAAATCAACACTAACACCAACTCGCCGGGATTCGTGTTGCTCAGGCGGGTGGTGATGGTCTTTGCCGCATGCAACCCAGCGGCGTCCGGTAGCGGATGGCCGGCGCCGAATACCTGGCAGTTTTCGACGACATCAATGTTGTCGTAATTGGTCACGACAATGCCTTTAGCGGCAAGCCAAGACTCGGGAATTATTGTTTGTGCCGCATCGGCCATTGCGCAAGCAGCTTTACCGAATGAAATTAAATGAATGCGTCGCCAGTCGCCGCTGCGGTAGCCGGTTTGTTCCGAACCGATATGCAGCAGTTCGCTATCGGCTCTGAGAAAACGTTTTACGGCAAGATACGGATCAGCCGCCGCAACGCCGGCGCGAAAAATGGCGGCTGCGTGTTCACGATAACTTGGCTGGACTGCGGACATATCGATCCGGCAGAACCTTAAGCCATGGCTTTAGCGAGTGCAAAGATGATTTCCGCGTCGAACACCTGCTTATTGCTTTCAAATAGCTTGGTGATACAGGCGCGGTGTAAGGCTAGTTTTAGCGCGCCGAAGCCGATGGCGCCCCAGACGATTTTGCCGTGTCGCTGTTCGCCTCTATCCAGTACGTCCGTGCCGCCAATGCCGACAGGCGGCGTGGCGTTGGCGTCCGCCAACAATTGCAGATTTGGATTGTTTTGCCAATGTTCCGGCTTTAATAATTGGACACCGGCAGCACCGGTCGCTAAAACGACGTTGGCGTCTTGGATGGCGGCGGCGCGACTGTCGTAATCGGCGGCTTCTATGGGTGTCAGATCTACGCCGAAACGCTCCTTCATCGCGAAGCAGGCTTTTTCCGCGTTAAATATGTGTCGGGACGTGATACTGACATGCGCGCCTTCCAGCGCCATCATTGCCGCCGCACGTTGACCGACCGGACCTGTACCAGCTAATACCACCGCTTTTTTGCCGGCCAGGCTTGCGCTGCTGCCCAGTTTGGCGACGGCGGCGGCGGCTGTAGTGTTGCTGCCGTTACTGTCCAGCATCACCGAGACTTGAAACCCGGGGAAAAAATGTTTTTGCACCGCTATCAGTAAACGCTGGCCGGCCTCGATATTGCTGCCGCCGATAAAAATCGCCGTGTTTTTTTTGTCTTTGGGGGCGCGAGTGAAGATCGTACCGTCGACCAGGCCGCCGACGTTATCGGGGGTAATGTTGCCGTAACCAATGACATGGTCCGCGCCGCCGTCGTAAGCGACTACGGTATCGAAAGCCGAGGGATGGGTGTCGGTGTCGAACTGGAATAACAATTTTTTCATTAAGCTACCTGATATGAATAATGGTGGCCCGGTGGGAGAAGGTTAGCCGCCGGCATTATACAGAATAATATTTACCTCGCCGCAGAATCCAAGCGGGTTTTGGCAAGCAGGAATTAGTGATTGTTTGCTCAAAAACTTTATGTCATATTGGAAAAGCCTGCCGTTGGGTCGGGTGTGGAAGAATCCAATCAATAAAGAGGAACGCAGATGAAAACGCCCGTGGATATTGCTGTAACAGGTGCAGCTGGTCAGATTAGTTACTCCTTGCTATTTCATTTGGCGTCTGGCGAATTGCTGGGGCCGGATCAGCCTATCGTGCTGCGTCTATTGGAAATTCCACCGGCTATGAAGCAGTTACAAGGCGTGGTGATGGAGTTGAACGATTGCGCGTTTCCGTTGATCAACAAAATCATCATTACCGACGATCCGAAAGTGGCATTCGATAACGTCGATTATGCCTTTTTGGTAGGGGCAAAACCGCGCGGACCGGGGATGCTGCGTAGCGATTTGTTATTGGATAACGCGCAGATTTTTATCACCCAAGGTCGGGCGCTGAATGAAGTAGCCAACCGGAATGTCAAGGTGTTAGTGACTGGCAACCCGGCCAATACCAATGCTCTGATCGCTATTCATAACGCTCCGGATTTAGCGCCGGAGTGTTTTACGGCGATGACCATGCTCGATCATAAACGTGCGATAAGTCAGGTAGCCGAGAAATGCGGGGTGCTGAGCAGAGACGTGAAAAACGTGGCGGTTTGGGGTAACCATTCCTGCACTCAATATCCTGATTTACATCATGCCAAGGTCAAGGGCATGGATGTATTCTCTTTGGTCGAGCAATCCTGGTTTGTTGATGAATTTATCCCCACTGTGCAGTACCGAGGTACGGAAATTATCAAAGTACGCGGCCAGTCCAGCGCGGCGTCTGCGGCGCATGCGGCGATTGAGCATATGCGGGTTTGGGCCTTCGGTACCGATCCGGGGGACTGGGTGAGTATGGCGGTCGCATCCGACGGTAGCTATGGTGTTGCGGAAGGATTGGTTTATTCCTTCCCGGTGACGGTGGTGGATGGGCAGATCGGCATCGTTAAGGGCTTGGATCTTAACGAGTTCAGCTTGGCAAGATTGCGTCAAAACGAAGTAGAGTTAAAAGAAGAGCGACAAGCCATCAAACATTTACTCTAAATTGTCCGAATGCGGGAGCTCTGCGGCTATTCCGCGCGGCTGGGCTTATCGAGCATCACTATCGCGGTATGGCGTAATAACTACCGCTCCATTATTTGTTGCTGATGTTTTCTTGTGTTTACGTCTGCGGGTCTCTCGGCTAGCCGATTCGTAAGGCGCCGCCATCCGTGGCAGCTTGTTAACGACTGGTAAAAAGCGCTCCATCCCTCATCCAGCGAGAGAGTTTTTTAGCGCGTCCTTAAAATCTTGAATGGGTCGGGGGCTTTAATTGATGCCCCGGAAATTGTTTGGATGGGGCAGGCAACAAAACAGTGCTTTATTATTTTTTTAGATAAAGCAATAGGTGTGCCAATTATGAATTCCCGTTTGACGGGGCATGTACGGGGTGATGGGTGATGCCAAAGTACCGGTTTTGAGGCTTATGCCGCAATGGCAAGGGATATGCCGTATTTTTGGGCATATTGAATTGGTACCGTATCGGTAACGGATAAAACTCAGCGCCTTGCTGGGTCTGCAACGGCTAACGAACCTCCGGAATTGCCGTGTACGTCTATCCATAAGTACGGCAATGCCAACTGTTCCAGCCAACTTGGGCCTTGTTCTTCCTTGAGCATGGCGATGGTTGACGCGCTGCCGGCCACTACGCAGAATTCGCCGACGACACTGACAGATGCCAAATGCCGAACCGGCCAGCCTGTTTGCGGATTGAGGATGTGTCCGTAGCGCTGGCCGTTGACGATAATGCAGCGCTCATAGTCCCCACTGCTGGCGACTGCGCCGTTATGTAGTGCCAAAGTACTTGCTAATGTCTGCCTTTGGCGGGGGTGATGGATACCCACTCGCCAGGCAGTGCCGTCCGGACGTGGGCCTATCAGTTTGATGTCGCCGCCCAGATTGATAAAGCCGTGGCGAGCGCCGGCATTCCGCGCAATTCCCGCAGCCCGGTCTACGGCATATTCTTTGACGATACCGCCAAAATCCAGCTCCATGCCGGCCAATGGGAACTCTAATAGCGGCGCCTGCCAGCGTAGTTTGTCCCAGCCAACTTTTTTCAATAGTGTGTTTATTTGTTGTTCATCCGGCAACTGGCCGGACTCGAAACGCCAAGCCTGCCGTAAAATTCCGGACGTGATGTCGAACAGGCCGTCGCTTTGTTGATGACAGGTTGCAGCATAATTCAGTAAGCCAGCCGTTTCCTCATCCACGGTAATGCGGCCGCCCATGGCTGCGACTTGATTGATGCTTGAAAGCAGGCTGTCGGGTTTATACCGGGAATACAAGCCCTCCAATCGTTGCACGTCGGCTGTTACTATATCGGCAATACGCTTGGCCTGTTTATGCTCCGTGGCAATTAATTGGATTTCGCATTGAGTACCCATAGCCTGGAATGGGAAGCGAAATAAGGATGTTGGGCTCACGATTAATCTTTGTGGGTTTTAAAGTGATAAGCGTGGCTGATGGAATATTAACTCCGTATTTTTTTTATTAGAACCAGGTAAAGCGCTAGAGGCAGTAAACTGGGTAGCATATATTTTAAGTCCTTCATACCAAAATACCCCAAACCCAAGGTTTTTCTAAATAAATGATGCGCGCTAGGTAAATCGTTTTTCCAATAAAACTCATAAGCTCTTTGCAATAACTGGCCTTTTGTCAAAAGATCGGTTTTAGCTTTACCCAGCGTTTGCGATATTACGGGAAAGTCTCGCAGCAAGCCTTTTTGCACGCCCCAATGATTTAGTATGGCCCTAAGTCGGTTGCTGGAAATTTGTTCGCCTTGTTGATGGTGATAGTAAGCCAATACTTCAGGAACGCGGACAATATGGGCGAACATTGCAATTCTGATCCACATATCGAAATCTTCAGCGGTTAGCCAGTGTTCGTTAAAACCTCCAACTTGATCGATGGCAAATTTGCGCGTCAATGCGGCGTGAATTGGCCAAGGGCAACTGCGCAACAAAACGGCAAACTTATCATTTTCTTCGTAATCAGGCGGAATATAAGGTTGGGATTTTTCTGCGCTCAGACCAATATTTTGCCAGCCGCAGTATGCGAGTACGCTATCCGGTTTTTCTTCAAGCTTATGATGAAGCTTTGCCAGAAACTCAGGGTGCCAACTGTCGTCGGAGTCCAGAAAGGCAATAAATTCTCCCAATGCGGCTTCCAATCCGCGATTTCGGGCAGGACCGGGTCCTTTATTCTGTTGGGAAATAACTATTATATTTTGATACAGCGTTGTTATTACCTGCAAAACCTCTAGCGAGTTATCCGATGAACCGTCGTCAACGACTATCAATTCGAAATTCTTGAAGGTTTGTTGATACAGATTGGCGATGGTTTTTTCAATGATATGTGCCGAGTTATAGCAAGGCATAATCACGGAAATGAGTGGTTTAGCTTGAGATATATCAGTAGTTTGTCGCATACTGGATTCGCCTGAATCAGGCCGTTGATTGTGCAAAATTTATTTTAAATCAAATTGTGGCAATTCGAGCTTTTACTGGAATATTGCCTTTAGCTGTTGGCGCCATTCCCAGAGAATGCCTTTTATACGTTGATTTAAGGTTTGCTGTTCAAAGCCTAGCAAACGCAGATGGGCATTATTGATTTGTCCCAATAATCCCGATAGCAGATCAAGTTCTTGATCAGAAATCGCTGCCGGGCCGTAGGCCAGCGCAGCGTTGGCGATGTTCAAAAATTCCTTAGCGTATTTTTGGCTGGAAAATTTTTCAGCGACGGAGATACGGGCGTTAGCGGTGAGTTTTTGAGCAAATTCCGGGTCGTCCAGCAGGCGCAAAATGGCCGTGGCGGCGGAATTTTCATCGCCCGGATCTACCAAAATGCCGTCGTGTTCGTTAACGATGCACTCCCGTAGACCCGAACACGCCATCGCGACCGCTGGCGTACCCAAAGCCATTGCCTCCAGAGCGGCAATGCCCTGGCCTTCAAAAATTGCCGTGGAGAGAAATATAGTGCTTTGTGCCAGCAGGGCGGCAATGTCATCTCGCGGTCCGAGTATATGTAACTTGTTGCTTAATTGGCCACGCTCTAATTCGTCTTCCAACAGGCGTACAGCTTCCGGTTCCTGTTTTGGGCCGGCGATAAGGAAATAACAATCCGATTTAAACGTAACGACCTTGGCGGCTACTCTGGCAAAGGCAGCAAAGTCCTTTTGCGCAGAGATGCGGCCCACGCCGATTACCAGTTTTGCGTCTGCGGAAAGGCCCAATTCCGCGCGAATATCGGTTGAAGAAGATTTGGCAGAATTAAACAGTTCCTCTATATCGATACCGTTATAGAGGGTTTTTATTCGGTCAGCGGGTAAATATTGCGATAGCGATTTAGCAACGTCGTCTGATACGCCGATGATGCGGCTGCTCAATTGTTTTAAAAGGTGAATATAGCCGCCGGCGCCAATGCTGGATTCGTAACGGGATAAATCTTCCGCAAACGGTGCATGAATGTGCCAAATGGCCGGTACTCTTTGACGCGCGGCGGCAATACCGGCATGCAGTAAATGACCGGTGTTAATATGAATAATGTCCGGGTTTTCCTGGCGTATCAACGTAATTAAATTGTCTAATTGCGCGAAAGAATCTCCGTAAAACTTAAATTGCGCCCGCTCTGTTCGGCTTACGCAGCAGGAATATGGGATTAGCCAGTAACGAATTGCTTGAGACTGTAAATATTCAGTGACATTACCCATTTTGGGCGCCGCCGCGATAGGCTCAACGCCTAGTTTTTTTAATGCGACCATCAAGGTGCAGGTGGTTTTGTCAACCCCGTTTTTTAAATCACTATTATGGAAAATATGTAGAGTTTTCATTTTTTATACGGAGAAAACAAACGAACAGCTATGGTCTGATAAACACAATAAAATAAAGCCAAAGTTGCATTTAGATAATCCTTCTTCCGCCAGAGGGCGAGTAAATAAGTTTTCTTATTGTGTGCGAGTAAATATCTAAATAATGGTATCCTGATCGCTAAATTGACACGATTGAGGTAGAAGCTTTCCAGTACCGATATATTACCTTGGTATATATATAAATTTTTGTTGAGCCAAGCTGTTGAAAGGGTTTGAGCATAATGTGCAATTTCAGATTTTGACAAGTTTTCATGGAATACAAGATCAGGAAAGTTTGTCATCCCATAATCCAGATACCAATCGCCAACAGTTTGTTGAAATAAAGGCAATGGGTTGGCGTTTAAAATTATTCCTGGCATAAAATAGCTTACAGCTCCATCGATAATGTTAAATTCGTTTCTAATTGCCAAGTATCTACCCAAGTATCGCCCTGTTGCCACCCCCAGCTCTGCTAAATTGCCTTTTAAGTTGTTCAATAAAGAGCGATGATGAATAAAGTGACTAGACTGCACACGATTTTTTCCAAGTAGAGTGCTACGTGTCCAAACTGGATGGAAGTGATTGTCTAGAGCCGGTTGACCTTTTTCATCGCATGCTTCGCTAAAGTAGCGAGTATCCGGCATAAATGAAATAGATGTTTTGTGCTGGATGTGACTTGCCAGGATTTTCAATATTACATCGATATTGAATCTAAAATTGTCTTCCAAATATGCAAAATAAGCACCTTTAGCCCTATGCAATGCCGTGTGCCACGCAAGGCCGTTTTCATCGAAAATACAATTATGAGTGGCAAGTAACGGGATAAAAGGTTTCAGGCTAAGTTCTGGTTTGACCGAAACTACAATAATTTCTATCGAAAACTTGGCCTGAGCCTTCAAGGCGAAGGCTTGTTGCAGACGTTGATTGAAATCTTCGCCAGCTTGGTTATAAGTGACGAATAAACTTACCGCTGTCTGATTGCTGTGGATAATCGCAAGCGTAGTGGCGTTCAGGGCGGGGTCTAGGTTTTCGATGCCGCGGTAGGCATTGAGTAATGCCGCCAACCAAGGCTTGTCGTTGACGAGTAATTGTTCGCGCAAGGTTTCGCAATAGAGCTCCGGCTTTTCCAGCCACAAGACCAGCGCCTTGTTAAGACGGTCTCCCGAGGTAGCGTCTGGCAGATTCCGCCAGGTGCGATACAACAATGACGGTCCCTGCTCGGGTAATAGTTGTTTGATTCTTTCGTCTTGCCATGTGCCGGTTGGAAAAGTACAAATAACCGTTTTTGAGGTGTCCGCAGCTCGTCGAGGATCGTCTAATAGCAGTTGGTTAAATCCCGCATCGCGAACCTCCGCTACCGAAGCACACTGTGCTCGCGCTTTGTGGTGTGTAGTACTGGCTGGATTTAAGCGCCAGATGAACAGAATTTCCGGCAGATTCGCGAACCGGCATCCCGCCAATTGCATGCGCATAAATACGTCGTAGTCGGGTACCAGACAACTGCGGTCTACGGAGTAGCCACCCACTTTTTCCAATGCGTGTCGTCTAATCATCGTGGTCGGGTGATGCAGCGAAAAAAAAGCGTACATCAACACCGAAATTCTCTCTGAATCAAGCGGGTGCGTATCGATACCAATATCTCGACCGTCGGCGTGCAACATTCGCCATTGGCTACCGACCGCGTCAATGTCTGGATGCTGATCGAGGAACTGTTTCTGTAGCTTTAATCGATCGGGGAAGGAAATATCGTCGGAGTCCATGATGGCAATATATTCACCTTGGCTTTCGGTCATGCCTCTTTGGGTTGCTGCACCTATGCCGGCATTGACTTGAGTGACGAGTTTGATACGCGAATCTTGTTGGGCGAGATCTTTCAAAATCTCCGGGCTGCCATCGGTGCTGCCGTCATCGACGATCACCAATTCAAAGTCCGTAAAAGATTGCGACAGAATACTCTGAATGGCTTCCGTTAAATACCGTTGAGTATTGTAAACGGCCATGATGACGCTGATGGATGGCGGCACCATTTCGTTTGGCCTAATATGCATGATTGGTTTTTATGACCTTACATGCCCGCCAAGTATTTTATAAATATACTTGGTGATGCGGTATACATTACTGTTTTGCAGTCGCTCAAAAAAACCTTCCAATTCAATAAGTCTGGAATTGTGGGCTTCGAGCTTTAAGTTTAGCGCAGCAATTTGCGCGATAAGATGAAAGCAGAGCTCCAAGGCCGGGTCGGATTTTTGCCGATCATTATTTTTTTTCAGTAATTCAGAATATAAAGCTACAAAATTATCGATAAAGCATTCCCAGGAAAAGTTTTTTTCAACTATTTTTCTTCCGGAAATCTTTAAATTATTGGAGAGCTCAGGATTTTCAATAATTCTCAAAGCCTGTTGCGCTATAGCTTCATAATCCCCTATATCGACCAAAAAACCGTTTTCACCATCCACAATTACGTCCTCAGAACCTCCACAACGTGTTGACACGGTAGGACAGCGTGCTGCAAGGGCCTCAAGGCAGACGCCGGCAAGTCCCTCGAATATCGATGTGATGAGTATGACGCTGAGTTGCGGCAACAGGGCAGGAACGTCCTCTCTTTCGCCTAGGAAATGGAAATGGCTTGGATTACGAGAACGGTAAATTTCGTCTTCGACTAGCTTTTTTAGAGTTTTATCATCTGGGGGGCCAATGATTACAAAATGCGCCTCCGGATTTTTTTCGGAAATAAGTTTGGCCGCTCGCACAAATGTTAAAGGATCTTTCTGATCGCATATCCTGCCAACGAAGCCGACTATCGGGTCATTACTATTAATTTTTAATAAATCGCGTAAGTTTGGTTCGCCGCTTTGGGATAAGGTTTTATGATCAAACTCGTCTATCTTGAGCGCGTTCAAAATGACACGCGAGGAAATCCTGGGGTCTCCTTCAAAAAATTTCAAAGTACGCCTACTCACCCCTACCAAAGTATCGCAAAGAGCGGCGTAAAGCGCTCTAATCGCTTGATCGGATAAGTTGTAGGCCTTTAGCAGCGTAGGAGTGGTATCGATATCGAAATTACTATGTACATGCCAGATATGCGGAATATTGGCCATTTTTGCCGCTAAAGCGCCATCGAATGGGTAGACCGTATTGGTATGAACTATATCGATTGCTTCGTCTTTAATGATCTGTAATACCGCTTGTGCTCGTTCGATAGTACCTGCAAGGTATAGATTGATGCCGGCGTTGTTTGAGCCAGGGAATAAAATGCTGGGGATAATATAGGTTTTTATGCCGATAGCATTTAAACGGGTAACTAGCTCCCCGTCTTCGGGCAATACCACGATGGATTCAATACCCCTGTCACGGTAGGAGTCCGAGATTTGTAACAACAGTCGCTCGACGCCGCCCATCACGGTGGCACCGTGCTGAATGAATAAAACTTTTCTTACCTGTTTCCTAAGGTTCATTGATGCGGACGATTGACTTTAGAGAAATACCAGCGCAAAGAAGACAAAGTTTTATTTGGTATTAGGCTAACAAGAACAACAAAAATATTCTCTATTATCAGTGGTGATTTACATAAAGCTTTAAGTGAATAAATGCGAGCTTCCTTGGTGTGGCATTTTCTGATAAATTCATAAGCTATTTCTCGATATAGCGCCGAAATCTGATTATTAACTTTATTTTTGCCGATTTCTAGATAAATTTCCGGAAAATCCTGCAAAATTCCCTCCAAAACTTTTGAACGCTTTATATCTTGCAAGTGCCATTTATGACTTTCATTTTCACCATGAAAACGATAAAGAGCAAAGGTTTTATCAAGATAATCTATAGAAAAAAAGCGTGAAAACCTAAGCCAATAATCGTAATCGTCAACACCTGGCACATCCTCCCGTAAAAAGCCAACAGTATCCATACATTTTCGTTTAAAACAAACGGTCTGAATAGCAATAGCGTTCCAAACGAACAAGCGCTCAAAGCAATGACCGGATGCATTGGTTTCCCAGGGATAGAGACTTTTATCAAGTGGGGTAAGTTTGTCGTCGATATATTCGATATTGCCGTGAAGGAAAACAGCTTCAGGATTTTTCTCAAAATAAGCGATCTGAGATTCAAGCTTATCAGTTAGCCATATGTCATCTTGATCAATAAATCCGATATATTCGCCTTTTGCCTCTCGAAGGGCTAGGTTGCGCGCTCCAGCGACTCCGCTGTTTTTTTGTTGAAAAAAGCGAATTCTATTGTCTTTTTCTGAGAATTCTTTAATTATGCTGGTACTCTCATCGGTAGAGCCATCATCTACGACCAGTAGCTCCAAATTAATATGGCTCTGAGTTAATATGGAGGTGATCGCGTCACGGATGAATTTTTTTCCGTTGTATACGGGTAAAATAACGCTCGCTAAAGGACTTTGAGTGTTCATACGTTTGGAAAAATATTTGATTAAAGGGCCTGTTTAAATCGCCATAAAACGTTCTTTTCCAGCCATTTGTATATCTTTCGGCGCCAAAAAAACAAAGTTGTGTATAAGCGAGGGTGTTGACAAATGAAAAGTTCAAACTCTTTTAATAGTTGGTAGGATGAGTCTTTTTTAGAATGAGAATGTTCTTTCGCAAACCACTCGGCTTCGTTCATAAGATTATAAAACTCTTGTCTTAAATTTATTTCAGGCTTGGATTTTTTGGCTTGCCGTCTAAGCTCGTAAAAATGCTTATTAAATAGGATTTCGTAACGCACGGCCAATCTATCCAAGTACTCCATGATAAACAATTTATTGTCAGTGTTTTTTGATGTTGTGCTGTTACTATGCACGCGGAAACTAGCCAATATTTGGGGAACAATAAACAAACCTTCATTGGCAGCAATCCGGATCCAGTACTCGTAGTCACATAGCTGTGCTAGCAATGGGTTAAACTTTCCATATCTTGAAAATAAATCTCGATGGAGTAGTGTTACTGTTGGTTCGCCAAAGTAGTTTTTATCCGGATATTCTAATGATATTTTTCGGATTGTCTCAGGATTTATATATCCGCCGTTTGGAAATATTGATTTGAGATAAGGTAGTTCATTTATAGTATGTGCAAGGGCAGCACTATTTGTATCGTGCTCGTCATAAATTACGTTTCTTTGACACACTATAAATTGATTTGACTTGTTAGCGTACGCCATCATTTTTTCAATACAATCGCTATGCAGTAAGTCATCTTGAAAAACAAATTTAATCCATTCTCCTTTAGCAATATCGACACATTTGTTCCAGTTTCCTACCAATCCCTGATTTTGTTCATTAACATGCAAATATATGCGGGGGTCGATTGCTATAAACTTTTTTACGATGTTGCAAGTATTGTCACTAGAATGATCATCTATAACGATTACTTCAAAGTCTTTATAAGTTTGGGCTAGAACACTTGACAAAGTGTCTTTTAAATAGCTTTCCCCATTGAATGTAGGTATACAAATGCTAACTTTTGGCATGATTTTTAGCGTTTCTTAAAGAAAAAGCACATTCGACCCGCTGTGTTATTGGCGTTTATGTTTTTGGCCATATTCTTGAAATCCAATAGTTCCTTTGAAGTAAAAATTGTACTATTACGATTTGACCAGTATGAGTTTTTATCTGTGAGAGGTATGTCTCGGCAATATTGTTCGCTACCATAGAGCTCAAAGTCAAGAGTATCGGATATGGTTTTATATAGCTGTAGTCCTGCTAGTTGTCCTAATAATTCTATACTCCTTTTTGAGTGAAGGTATAAATGACGAGGAGGATCCATCTCGACCCAATTTGTCTTATAGTGGTGCCAAGCAAAAGATGATACTGTGGGTATTCTAAGGAGAATTACACCATTCGGTGTCAGTAGGTTCTTTGCACATTCTAAAGTCTCTTGCTGATTAGGTATGTGTTCAAGCGAATGATGCATCGTAATTAAATCAAAATTCCCCTTAATGTCTTTGAGCTCCTTGTTTAATATGGTTATCCTATTATGGTTTATGCATTTTTTTATAAATGGGTCTGCGCCGTAAAGATTTTTAAAGCCAGCGGTGTATAACATTTCGAGCCATATGGACCAACTGCCACAGCCTATATCTAAGAATCTAGCGTTAAAGTCTGATATGCCTGCAGTGCGTAGTATCGTGGGAATTGGTAATACTTCGTCTACTCGTAAGTCTGGCATACTCACAAAATTCGACAATATTTTATTGATTTTGTATCCTTTATCAAATATTGCGTTTTTAAACCTCTGTTTTATTAAGAATCTAATTAATCTTGATCTCTGGTCTTTGGGTGACGTAAAAAAAGAATAATATTGGTCAGGATAAAATCTGCTTAAGTCCTCGGGGATGGTGGTTATTTGTAAGCACTCACACTCCGCGCATTGGAAGTATTCAAATTCCTCTCGGGTTCCGAACATCATTTCTCGTCCGATAAAAACCTCATGATCTGCCGTTGAGCTACATATACGGCACGAAAGTTTTTTTTTCATTATAAAGGTCTGATGTAGTAGGTTTTTAAAGTTCCCATGCTGCATCAAGTGCAACAAACCCGTCTTTAATGGTTATGGGTACTATACCTTCTATTTGAAGGTGCTTAAGGTTCTCTCCATAAAAAACGGTTCTAACGCCATCTCCTGACGTAATGCCAAAGCGCATCGAGTATACTCCTGGAAGCAAAGGCATGGCTTTAATTTTACACCGTATAGTGTAAGTGCCCGTTTTTAGATTAGGAATTTTTAACTGTTCTTCACTATTATGGGTGGTTAAATAAATAAAATCCGTGGTATGGAAGCCAAAGCCAAATGTGACATTATAAAGATCATGCAATACGTTAATTTTGAATAGTATAGTGTGAGGTTTATTGTATATTAAAGAATCTGTTATTGAATTATTGGCATCCATGAAGCAAATTTCAGACAATATAACTTCTCCACTGCTTTCAATTTGTTTCTTATTGGTATCAATGTTTTCTTTTATTTTTTGATCATTTTTTTGATAAAAATAGTCGCAAACTGCTTGAGGGTTTCCTTCTTTATCAATTCTGCCGTGGTTCAGCATTAATACTCTGCTGCAAAGGCGTTGTATTTGACGTATGTTGTGCGAAACTAATAAAACTGTTTTTTTCTGCCGTTTTATTAGATCTTCCATTCGATCAAAACACTTCCGTTGAAAAGCCAAATCACCGACTGCCAGTACTTCGTCAACAATGAGTATGTCCGCATCCATTGTAGTAGCAATAGAAAATCCCAGTTTTACCGTCATTCCAGAACTATAACGTTTAACCGGTGTGTCAATAAATTGTTCTAGCTCGGAGAAATCAATGATTTCATCCAATTTCTGTTGAATGATTTTTTTGGGAATACCTAGGATGGCGCCATTAAGATAAATATTTTCCCGGCCGGTTAGTTCCGGATTGACACCTGCGCCCACTTCAATCAACGGCGCTACGCTGCCTTTAACAATGACTTCACCCTTGGTGGGTTTGCTGATATTGGCCAAGTGCTTGAGCAGAGTGCTTTTACCTGCGCCATTATGCCCGATGATACCGACCACTTCACCTTCATTGATGTGAAAATTGACATCGTCAAGCGCTTTGAAACGCTCGCGCTCGTGAACCGGTTGGAAGGCGAGGCGTCTCATGGTGTTTAAAGCGGTTTCCTTCAAACTGGTAAGGTGACCGAGTTGATATTCCTTGGTGAGGTGGTTGACTTCTATGATGGCCATATATGCTAATTAATGATGTAATTTTGAAGTTTTTTGCCGAATCTTATATGACGTCGGCGAACCAACTTTCCGCGCGCTTAAAAAACCAATAGCTGAACGGTAGTATTACCAAAATCAAAATTAACCCCGGATAAATTACATTTAAATCGGGCTCTGTTGCTTTAATTAAAACACTTTGAAATCCATCTATAATGCCCACTAATGGATTAAGTGTGTATAAAAAATACAAATCATTGGACCATTCGCCCGCTGCCTGTTCGATAACTAATTTCTTTTGTACCAAGCTCAACGGATAGATGACTGGGGAACCGTACATCAATAAAGATAATGCTATTGGTATTGCTTGAGCTATATCGCGGTAGTATACATTCATCGCTGCGCCAAAGAAGCTGATTGTTAAGGCGACTATCATCGTGTATAGCACGAAAGCCGGTATCCAGACCGCATGCAGAGTGGGCATGACATGATAATAAATCATCATGGCCGCCAATATCGCAAAACTGATAACTAATTCCACTAGTTTGGTAACCATCGCGGTTAATGGAAACACTTCACGCGGGAAATATATTTTTTTGATCAAATTGGCATTCGAAGTTACGCTATTGACGCCCTCAGAAACTGATTCCTGAAAAAATACCCAAGGTATTAGTGCTGCAAACGTAATAAGCGGATAAGGTAAGCCCTCGGTTTCTATGCCCACAAAACCCTTAACCAAGGTAAATACCAGCATTAACATAATAGGCTTTAATACAGCCCATAAAATTCCGAGGTATGCTTGCTTATAGCGGATAACGATGTTTTTCCAGGTGAGTGCGGCTATTAGCTCTCTGTAGGTATATAAGTTTTTGGCGATTCGTAACATGGGTATTTATTTTAACTGAATAATCCAATCGGTAGCGGTTAAGCTTTTAATTAGAGATGGGGATTATTTGAAATTCTTCATGCGTTTAAGCAATATTTTCGAGTTGGGGTTGTGTTCCAAGCCTTTTTCTAAAATGGTTTTAGCTTCTGCTTTCATGTTTTTTCTTTGATACAAACTGCTCAAGGCGGCATAAGGAAAAGAGTTATTTTTATCAAGCGAAATACTCTTTAAGTTGGCGGCAATTGCTTCATCAATTTCACCCATGAATTGGTAGGCTTGACCGAGATCGTAAAATATTTTTGGCATTAACTTAAAAGCGGGTGAGGCATGCTCCGGTACATACAGAAGATCGCCCACTGCCCCGCGGTATTTATCCTGTTTTTCAGCCTCATCATGGGCTCTGAAGGCTAGATTCATGGTGTGTAAGCCTGCGCAATAGTGGTGGATGTGAATGAAGTCGTCGCCGAGCCTTCGGTTCCAGCTTTGGTAGTCAGGCGATTTTTGATCGGATGCGCGAGCCTTGCAGTAGGGTGGTAAGAAGGCGTAATCGGCGTCGGTTTTCGGGAACTCGGCTGCCGCATTCCGGATACAGGCAATAAATAGCAATGTAAGTAGTCTGACTTTTTTCTGGGGCATGAATTTGCTCAAATACTGTTTTATAAAAACTTTTGATATATGGACTGTATCGCTTCTGTGTGCTGCCGGACGTCGAAGGTTGCTAATGCTTTGGCCCGAGCGTTACTGGCTAACCGATTCATCAACTCGCTGGAGCGGTAAAACTTAAGGATAGACGCTGCCAAACTTTCCGCGTCACCGCTGTTAAATAATAGTCCGGTTTGATTATCTTCAACCATCTCCGCGCCGCCGCCATGGTTTGGTACGATCAATGGCCGGCCTAACGCCATCGCTTCGATGACGACCGTACCTAATGGTTCGGGGCTAGTGGATGCTGAGACCACAATATCCAGCGCTTTGTAGGCTTCTATCATGTCGCTGACGTGGCCGATAAAGTTGACGGTATCCGATAACGATTCCAGTCTTACACGTTCTCTAAGCTCTCGTTCGTAAGGGATGCAATCGTCTGGCGTTCCACCGACAATCAGCATTTTCAAATGGGGTATTTGGTCTTGCAGTATTTTAGCCGCGTCGATAAATAGTTGGTGCCCTTTCCAAGGAATAAGTAAGCCTACTAAACCTACGATAAAGATATTTTCAGGTAAATCGAATCGTTGCCTAAATAAGGAGCCACCTGCTTGGTTGTTCAGCTTATCCAAAGCGATGCCATCATAGACCACGCTAATTTTCTCGTCCTGCACGGCTAATTTTTCACGCATGCTATTGGCAACCCAATGGGAGACGGACACAAAATGATCGGGTAGGGAATAAGCCCAGCGCGCTGAATGCGGTCCGTCAGGGTTGCCACGGACATGGCAAATACTGGGGATACGCAAAATCTTGGCTACCAAGAGTGCGGCTCTGTTACAAAGCGGCTCGTTATTGGCATGGATCAAGTCGGCTTTGAAACGCCATGCAGTCCAAAGCAAGTCGAGAAAAAACGGTAAAAAATTAAATAAGTCGTCGCTTCTGGCTATCAGTTGATTGACGAAAAACCGCAGGGGAGACACCTTCGTTAACCATTGAATCGATTCCGCTTTTGCACGCCACGCCACGATGTCTATATGACGGTCCGGGATGTGTTTCCATAAGGCTTCATCGGCAATCTCCCGATATTGCGGACCGTTGCGTCCTGTAACAACTAGAGGTAGAAAGCGATCACGATCAAGGTTTCTGACTAAATGCCTCAAACAGATAATGGCGCCACCATAACCAATTCCGTTTTCGACATAGATAATTCTTTTTGGGAGGTTGTTGGTAGACATGAAATCAGAGTTTGGCAATATCAGCGTAGAAAGCGTTAAGGAATATTCTCATATACTCAGGATTTTGCGAATTTTTGTTTAATGACACGTAGCGCATAAATTAAGCTGGCTGGCAAGTTACTGAAAATCAGATAGAGTAGATTGTTAAGTGTGAAGTCCTGGGAGAGGCTTTTTTTAAAGGCTTCTCTGGCTTTGGCATTATTGCCGCCGCTGAAATACCAGTAGCCAAGCGTCCATTGCGCCTCTGCCACTAAACTATTTGGCGAAACGCCTTGGGCAATTAGCTGGGGCGAGGCGAAGTTCCGAATAGACTCAGTCACCTTGGTCAAGTCTATTAACATACCTTCGCTGGCTTGCGTGGCATTGTTGCCGTGCTGGCGGCGCAGCATCAAAATGTCGGGAAGGCACGTTACTGCGTGAAATGTGGCGATTTTTGCCCACAACTCCAAGTCCTCTCCATAGCGAATCTCGGTATTGAACATGCCTGCTTCAAGCAAGGTTTGGCGCTTCACCAAAACGGTACCCGTCGGTATAAAATTTTTTTTCACTAACGCAGCAAGGGCGTTGGGAATTGGTTTTCCGGCCAGCTGTTGGAAATAGTCCAACATTTTATGTTTGGCTAACACCGATTGGGTTAGCAGTTGGTCGTCGTTGTCGATTTCCGTCATGTCGCCGGCAATCAGGTGGAGTTCCGGATTGGTTTGCAATGCTTGGATTTGCTTGGTGGTTTTGTCCACAGTCCATTGATCATCGGCATCCAGAAATGCAATCCAATCACCGCTAGCCAATTCTATGCCTTTATTGCGCGCGGCGGACGGGCCTTGATTGGCTTGTTTGTGATAAATGACGGTATGGGCAAACGTCTTAAGGACTTGTTCGATGTTGTCCGTGGAGCCATCATCCACCACGATGATTTCGTCAACTTTGCTGGTTTGCGCCTGGATGCTTTCGATGGCGGCACGAATGAATGTCGCGCTGTTATACGCTGGAATGACGGCGCTGATTTTCATTTTGGGCTAATCAAAATTTTCGATACGTTAGAATGGTTATAAACTGGTTTTGCAGATCAACCACGCCGGTACAATTAATCCGGTGCAATAACCGATCAGCGCTAATTTTCTGTGTCTGTAGTATAGACGGTATAGAAATGCACCGGTTTTGCGGTGCGTCGCAGCTAAGCTAATTGCTGGCCATTGACGCTGATTGAAACGATTCACGATATTGTCGGTTTTGTTTTGCAAGAATTCGCCTAGTTCCGGGGACGCCAAGAAGCGAACGTTGGGCAAATTCGCCCTGATTTGCCCTAAAAGATGGTCTAACCCACGTATAGCTTGTTGGCATTCGTCCTCTGAGCGCGTGTAATTGTAGCGATGTGTGGAAATACTCAAAGGCAGGGCTTGGCGATAAGCCATTTCAGCTTCGGCAAACGCGCTGGTCGGTGTGTTTTTGCCGTCAACAGGTTCGTACATCACGTTGCGAACGAGGTAAAGTTGTGCGAAACGATTGGTATTGCCGACCCGTATCAGCGGAGGATCCTGAAAATAATGTCCGGTTTCATTGCGCCCGGTACAGCGGTAGCCGGCAGTTTGAATGGCGATGATATTTTGCTGTTGCCAACTTTGTTCGATCTCATCGTTCCATAAATAGCACGGGGCGACTGTGCTGAGGCTGGGATAGCCGAACATGCCGGTAAAACATTGCATGGCATTTGCGACTAGTGAATTGGCTTCCGCAGCGTCAATTGCCTGGGTAGGTAAATTGCGTCCGTCTACATAGTGGCCTTGTAGCGGCGAATCCAGTTTTTCCCAGTCCCACCAATCCTTGGTTGCGCGAGCGGTTGCCAGGCGCGGGTCTTGTTGCCGGCATAATTCCGCGAAGGCCTTGCCGTTCAGGTGTTCCATCCCATGCAGTTGCGGCACTAAAGTGTCTTGTTGTATGCCTTGTTGCAGTGCTGCAAAAATGGCCGGGAAGTCTTTGTCCAGCATGCGCCTGTGGTACTGGCCCGTGGATTCGATCTTTGCTAAATCCGGAACGGCTAACACCATATCGGCGGTAAGTATCGCAGAGCGGTTTACAGCGTCTTTATGTTGGGCCAGCATGGAGAGCAGCTCTGTTAAACGCGCTGCGTGGAAGTCGCCACCCGGACCCCAGTCGTCGCTTTCAATTAAAACCGGCGTATCGGCAAAATAGGGCTCACGCCAGGTAGCGACAAATAGGGTTTTTTTCCACAGCCATAAGCCGGTAAGGCAGGCCAGCCAGAAACCTAAAAAAAACAGAACTACCATGGATTTTGTTTAATAATTAAAAAGCCTGAATATTGGGTCGACCAACGCACTGAACTTTTATCGTAGCAGAGATTAGTGAACTAGCTGAAAACCACTGCGCAAACTTTAGATGTGGTCGACATAGCAGCAGGCTTATGATAACAGCGGTAAATAGCAATTCGCTAAACATTGGGATGAGTCTAGGCTCTGTAGCACATAGACGACGCGGGCGTTCGTAGTTGAGTAACCATAACAAAACTCTAAACAGCAGAGGAATTAGAATGTTAAAAGCTTTAGGACTGCCTGAACACTGGCGTAAACCGCTGCTGGGCGTCGTGTTGGTTACCCTGGTTTCAGTAGCGGCTTTTTTTGAGACCTGGTCAGAAATTGTCGCTATTTGGTCGCGGTCAGACACATTCACGCACGGTTTTTTAGTGGCCCCGGTTAGTCTTTGGTTGATTTGGTCGCGCCGGGAGCTCTATCGAGATTTACGGCCGGTTTTTAGCCCGTTAGGTTTGCTGTTTATTATCGTTAGCGGATTTGGCTGGTTAATTGCGGATTTGGTGCATGTGGCGGTGATTCAGCAATGGGCCGTGGTTGGTGTTTTGGTCGGTGGTTTTTGGGCCGTGCTTGGCAGTCATACCGTCGCGCAAATGTTATTTCCGATAGTGTTTTTATTTTTGATGGTGCCATTCGGGGAAGCATTTATTCCGCCTTTAATGGAATACACCGCCACCTTTGTCGTTACGCTGATACGGCTGACCGGAATGAGTGTTTACCGGGAAGGCTTGTTTTTTACGCTAACCTCGGGTAACTGGTCGGTGGTAGAGGGTTGCAGTGGTTTGCGTTATTTGATTTCTTCGCTAACACTGGGTTCGGTCTATGCCTATCTCAATTACAGCAGCTACAAGAAACGGACTATCTTCATTACGCTCTCGTTTTTGGTGCCGATTTTAGCTAACGGTCTGCGCGCCTATTTGATTGTGATGATAGGCCACTTCAGTAACATGAAGCTGGCTGCGGGTGTCGATCACATCGTTTACGGCTGGGTGTTTTTTGGGATCGTCATGTTTGCGTTGTTTTATTTTGGCTCTTTTTGGCACGATTCGGATGCTGGGGTAGCGGCCGCATCGACCCCGGATTTGGCGGGTGACTCTAACCTTGCTGATGCTGCAACGATTTACAAACATTATTGGCCGGCTTTAACGATAAGCGCTTTATGCGTTTTCATTTGGCCGTTTGCGTCACAAAGCCTATCCGCACTGCAGGCCGCCCACGTCGAGGTACCCGAGCGCTTTAGCAGTCCGTCTTTGCCTGATTGGCAGCCGGTTGCAGCGCCCGATTGGGGTTGGGAGCCCAATTTTAAGGGCGTGGTGGCGGATGCCAAAGTTTATTTAAGCGATGGTCAAACGATAGTCGGTATGTATTTTGCCAATTTTGGCGATGAAACCCAAGGTGGTGAACTGGTCAATTCGCAAAATTATCTGGTGCCGCAAAAACACCCGATATGGCGGATGCTGCATGACGACGTCATTGCCATGCAGTGGGCGGCCGATAAAAGCGGCGATATTGAAGAAGCGGTACTAAACAGTACGCATCGGAGTTTGTTGGTTGAGCGTTGGTATCGGATTGGCAACAAAAATACCGCCAATGCCTATCTGGCGAAATGGTGGCAATTGCTGAAACGTTTGTCAGGTGATGCATCCGCTGAATTGCTTGTCGTGATGTATACCGAAACCCCGGATGGAGATTACGATTTGGCCCGGCAAAAATTGAAACAGCTCGCGGTAGCTTGTTGTGATTAAACGGCTGCGCTGAGCTTATTGTGACAATTCAATGAAAACGAAGGGGCAAATTTGCGAGTTAAATTGCCTAATCTAAGGCTTGACCCCAGCAGTTACCTAAATGTTAGACTAGACCAACCCATTTTCATTCAGCCCGTAAGGAAAACGACATTATGATCCCGGTAGTATTATCAGGTGGTTCAGGAACTCGGCTATGGCCTTTGTCTCGTGGTCAGTATCCCAAGCAATTTTTGCCCTTGGTGTCCGGCAACACCATGCTTCAAGAAACCATTTTAAGGCTTGATGGCGTTGCCGGCTTACAAGCGCCCATTGCGGTTTGTAATGAAGATCATCGGTTTATGCTCGCAGAGCAAATGCGGGAAATCGGCATCAAACCGGCTGCCATTATTTTGGAGCCTGTCGGTAAAAATACCGCACCGGCCGTAGCGATGGCGGCATTAAGTGCACGCTCCGAAGACGATGTGTTGTTGATTTTGCCAGCTGACCATGTGGTCGGTAATCGTGCCGCTTTCCATCGGGCGGTGGTTCAAGCCGAACTGTTGGCGAAACAGGATCTTTTGGTGACGTTTGGCATCGTCGCAACCGAGCCGGAAACCGGCTATGGCTACATCAAGCGCGGCGATACCCGCCATGGTGAAGCCTATAAAGTTGCCGCATTTGTTGAAAAGCCCGATTTGCAAACCGCGCAGCGCTATCTGGAAAGTGGCGAGTATTTTTGGAACAGCGGCATGTTCGCTTTTAAAGCGGGTTGCTTTTTGCGTGAGCTGGAAAAATTCAATCCGGAAATGCTGGAAGTGTGTAGAGAAGCCTTGCGGGCGGCAAAACCGGATATGGATTTTGTGCGTTTGGATAAGCAGATTTTTTCGACGTGTCCGTCTGATTCCATCGATTATGCGGTGATGGAGAAAACCGATAAGGCAGTGGTTATTCCTTTGGATGCAGAATGGAACGACGTCGGTTCTTGGTCCGCGCTTTGGGACGTAACGGATAAAGATGCAGCCGGCAACGCCATCAAAGGCGATGTGTTAACGGTGGATACTTGCAACTCCTATATTCACTCGGCTAATAAACTGGTAGCGGTGATCGGTGTGGATAATTTGGTAGTGGTCGAAACCGACGATGCGGTCATGATCGCCGCGAAAGATAGGGTGCAAGACGTCAAGGAAGTAGTCGATCAACTGAAAAAATTGAAACGCAGTGAAGCCAGCGTGCATCGTAAAGTTTACAGACCTTGGGGACATTACGATTTGGTCGATGCCGGTGAGCGCCATCAAACCAAGCGTATTGTCGTGAAGCCCGGCGCCAAATTATCAGTACAAAAGCATCATCACCGCGCAGAGCATTGGGTAGTTGTCAAAGGTACTGCCTGGGTGGATAAAAACGGTGAGAAAATTTTAGTCACCGAGAATGAATCGATTTATATCCCTTTGGGGGTTATTCACAGCCTGGAGAATCCGGGGGTGATTCCATTGGAAATGGTGGAAGTCCAGTCCGGCAGCTATCTAGGCGAAGACGATATCGTCCGTTACGAAGATCAATACGGTCGTATCTAATGCTCGCCTCAAGATATGCAGTTCGGCGACTGTTTATCGTGTAAATCATTTGCCGAATAGCAATTCCCGGCTATTTCGAAGAGATGGTTTGCATAAATCTGACGTTTGATGTGTCATCAAAATTAAATGCTTTTGTCTAAATTTACTGAAGTTCGCCGTTCAACGAAGAGCGGCGAAGGATTTTTTGTCAGCGTTTTGGTTTAAAGTTAGCCGTTTTATACCCGCCGAATAAAAAATTTGGTGCTTGCTTTATTCCGGAGTTGCTCTTGTCGCTACAAACAATCAACGATTTGTTGAAAAAACATAAGCTTGTCGAAGGCATGCTGAATAACCAGCCTATGCCGCGCCGCAAGTTGATCACTGCTTTGGTACAAAAGCAGCACATGGTGGAACTGCGTAGTCTGTTGGCGCGGCTGTCTGCTATCGAAATTGGGCAAATTCTGCATGCTCTGGACCTGGAAGATGCGAACTTGGTTTGGCAGCAGGTCGAGGAAGCCAGACAGGACGATGTGCTTTGGGAATTGTCCGATACCTTGCGCGAGGAATTGGTCGGCGACCGAGAACCGCATTGTGGCGTGGGACAAATGAGCGCATTCGAGTTGGTCGAAGGTCGCCTCGCTAAGGTCGCTATCACCTGCCGCCACGATTTGTACGCCATCAAGCCGATCTGGATCGATTTGTTGGCGCCAAGCAAGGCGCAGCGGCTGCTTATCGGGCAACATTATGGCCTGGAGTTGCCGGACCCCCTGGATTTGACCGATTTGGAAGCCAGCGCCCGGTTCTACGTAGAAGATCAGCACGAAATTCATATACATTCGGATTTTTTACTGGATCGCGAAGGCAAATCGCGCAGTGTACCTGTCGCCTTCATACTTCGCGGCGACATGTTGTTTTCGGTACGTAGTGAAGAATTGCCCGTGTTTCGTTTACAGCGTTTACGGGCTCGCACGCAGCCTGGCTTTGTCTCCGATTGTAAGGATATGTTGCTGGATTTATACGGCGCTGAAGCCGAGTATTCCGCGGATGCGCTGGAGAATATTTACGAGCAGTTGGAAATTGTCAGCAAAAAAGTTTTGAGCCAGGATATTAGCGACGAAGAAGCTGCGGATATTTTGACCGATATTGCCGCAGAGGAGGATTTAAACGGCCGAATCCGGCGGAATATGCTCGACACTCAGCGCGCCGTGTCGTTTTTGATTCGCCGCAAATTGCTAAATAGCACCCAGTTGGAAGATGCGCAGCAAATTCTGCGTGATATAGAGTCGCTTAATAGCCACACTGCGTTTTTGTTCGATAAGATTAACTTCCTGATGGATGCCACGGTCGGTTTTATCAACATCAATCAGAATAAAGTGATCAAAATTTTCTCGGTGGCTTCGGTGGCTATGTTGCCGCCCACCTTGATTGCCAGTATTTATGGTATGAATTTTGAGAATATGCCGGAATTGCAGTGGATGCTTGGCTATCCTTTTGCCCTCGGATTGATGACTGTCTCGGTATTGTTGCCGTTTATTTTCTTTAAAAGGAAAGGTTGGTTGAGATGAGCGAATGGCAATACCTCTGGCCCATTTAAAGCACAAATGTAGCCTGCGACAATATGCCACATTTGAATTTGAAATTTTCGCAACTATCATTAACCTAGCTTTTTCGTTCGGTTTGATAGTTAAAAGTTGCGTTATATTTCTTCCTATTGCTTCTAAGGCGGTTATTATTAATGACCGCCTTTTTTTGCCTAAAATAAATTTTGGTCAGCGTTTGGGATTGAATTTAATCAGCTTGATCGCGTTTTCATCGCGCTTAATTATTTCAATAATATGCCCATGCAGTTTCACGCTGGTACCCGGTTCCGGAATGGTTTCCATGTATTCGATTACCAAGCCATTCAAGGTTTTCGGGCCTTCGGTGGGCAAATCCCAATGCGTGATGCGATTGAGTTCGCGGATGGTTACGCCGGCATCCACCAGATAGCTACCGTCTTTTTGCATTTTTATATCGGGTTCTTCGGAGACCAATTCACCGACGATTTCCTGTAATAAATCATCCAACGTCACTAAGCCCTGTACATCGCCATATTCGTCTACTACCAAGCCGATACGGAGTTTTTCGGCCTTAAAGATTTGCATTTGCTTGTGAATCGAGGTGCTGGCCGGAATGAAAAAAGGCTTGGACAGGCTATTGGTGATATTGTGTTTATCGAAATCAGGGTCGCTAATTTGTGCCAAAATCGTACGTAAATGTAGAAAACCTATCACCCGGTCTATATTTTTTTTGTATACCGGCAAGCGAGTATGCGGGCTATTTTGAAGTTGTTTGATAATGTCTTCGACCGATTCTTCCAGATCGATACCGATAATTTCATTGCGATGGGTCATGATGTCGGTAACGCTGGCGGATTCCAGATCTAAAATACTCAACAGCATGTTTTGATAGCGCGTCGGCAAATGATTGGCATCCGAAACGATACTTTTTAACTCGTCTTTATTCAGCGATTCGATAGCCGTATTACTCGAGCTTTTAATACCGAACGGCCATAACAACAGGCTGGATATAGCGTTAATCACCCATACCAAGGGATAAAATATCTTTAATAACGGAATGTAAATCCAGGAGGATAGTAAGGCCAGCAACTCCGGTTTGAGGGCGCCCAGGGTTTTTGGGGTTACTTCGGAAAATACCAGCATGCCGAAAGTTAGCAGGCCGATAGCGGGGGCTATAGCGTTATCTCCGCTCACGCGGATGGCAATCAAGGTTGTTAAGGACGACGCCAGGATATTGACAAAATTGTTGCCCAGCAGGATCAGGCCCAGCAAACGGTCCGGCCTTTTTAAGAGTTGATGGGCTTTAATCGCGCCCTTATGATTTTTTTTCACCAAATGCTGCAACCGATAACGGTTCAGCGTCATCAAGGCGGTTTCAGAGCCGGAAAAAAAAGCTGAAATAATCAGTAAGGCTGCCAGTATACCGAACAGTATACTCAAAGATATGTCGTTCAAGGCAACGGGGCTCTTGGTTGTTAAACATCGAGCTAGTTTCTATGTTGTGGAAAATTTGTCAAGCTGCAAAATGGGATGGCTGATTAGTCAATCGATGTAAATAACATGAACTAAACTATGCAATAGCTTGAAATGGGGCCATTTTGACAATAACCGGATTCGATGCTTAACTTAAAATCAGCAACCCCCTTCCGCCTTAAAACAACGTAGTTTGTAGAGAATATACGCATGGCTTTGCCAGAAATTTTGCTCATTGATGACAACACCCACCGCAGTCAGCAAGTGGAAGGCATACTCCGGTTTTTGGAATATCGCGTGGAGGCGGTTGCCAGTAGCGATTTTGAAGCGGCGTTTAGAGATCATGACAGCTTCGGTGCGGTATTTGTCGGCTGCGGCGGAGACAAGCAAGCCAGCTTGATCAAAACGGTCACCGAAAGCGTCGGCGACATTCCTGTGGTTTTGCTGGTGGACGCCGGTGGGCCGCAGGTAGTTAGCGCCATTCAGCAAATGGTCAATAAAACCTTGGAGTGGCCGACTGTCTACCCGCTATTGATCCAACTATTGGACAGTTTGCCGCAGCCTGCGCAAGCCAGTAAAAAGTCGCTGCCTGATAAGGGTCTGGCGGGTAAAAGCAAAGCCATTCAAAAAACCCGTGCGCAGATCGATCAAGTCGCCAAATCTGACGCCACCGTACTTATATTGGGCGAGTCCGGCACAGGTAAGGAAGTGGTGGCGCAAGCGCTGCATCGTGCCTCTGCGCGGCGAGACAGGCCATTCGTGCCGGTCAATTGCGGGGCTATTCCCGGTGAACTGCTGGAAAGCGAATTGTTCGGCCACGAGAAGGGTGCATTTACCGGCGCGTTGACTTCGCGGCAAGGTCGTTTCGAAATGGCGGAAGGCGGTACGCTGTTTTTGGATGAAATTGGCGACATGCCGATGCCGATGCAGGTTAAATTGTTAAGAGTATTGCAGGAACGCACTTTCGAACGTGTCGGCAGTAATAAAACCATCCATTGCGATGTGCGGATTATTGCCGCGACGCATCGTCACCTCGAACAGGAAATTGCCGAGAAGCGCTTTCGAGAGGATTTGTTTTATCGTCTGAACGTGTTCCCGATCGAAGTGCCAGCCTTGCGGGAAAGAGCCGAAGATATTCCTTATTTAATCAACGACCTGATTGCCCGCATGGAAGCCGCCAACCGGGGTACCGTCAGTTTATCGCCTCGCGCAATCGCCACCTTGATGCAACACAGTTGGCCCGGTAATGTCCGCGAGTTGTCAAATTTGATCGAGCGTTTAGCCATCATTAGTCCGGATGCTAGTGTCGATGTCAGTGATTTACCGGAAAAATTTCAGGGCTATGAAGTACCGGAAGGCGTGCAGATTGTATTGCCGGAGCAAGATATTCACATTGTGCGGCCGGCTGAGCGTGAAGCGATGGCAATGCCGACACCCGGTGCAGTTGCGGCCGTGCATTTACCCGAACAAGGTATCGATCTTAAGGAATATTTGACCGATCTCGAGAACGAACTGATTCGTCAGGCTTTGGAAGAATGCAATGGCGTTGTCGCCCATGCCGCCAAACTGTTGAATATGCGCAGAACCACTCTCGTGGAAAAGCTGCGCAAAACCGATACGGCTTAGACCGCACACCGCCTTGCCATGAATAAACTCGATGCTGAATTGTCGTCAGCCTTACTGATACCGGAAATTGTCGCCAATATTGCCGGTATTCGCCAATTGCGCCGCGATATACACGCCCATCCGGAGTTGTGCTTCGAAGAGATGCGTACCGCGGATTTGGTCGCGGCTAAACTGACCGAATGGGGGATTCCTATTCATCGCGGCTTGGGTAAAACCGGTGTAGTCGGGATCATCAAAGCAGGGAGTTCCGACAAGGCAATCGGCTTGCGTGCCGATATGGACGCCTTGCCGATGCATGAACAAAACAGCTTTGCACATGCCTCGCGGTACCCAGGCAAAATGCACGGCTGCGGGCATGATGGCCATACCGCGATGTTGTTGGCTGCGGCGCAATATCTGGCAACCCAGCGTTATTTTGACGGGACTGTCTATCTAATATTCCAACCGGCGGAAGAGGGCGGTGGCGGCGCCGATGAGATGATCAAGGATGGCCTGTTTGAATTGTTTCCGATGCAAGCGGTTTATGGCATGCACAATTGGCCGGAGTTGCCGGCTGGGCAATTTGCGGTGAGTCCCGGACCGGTGATGGCATCCTTGAATACTTTTCGCATCCTGATTCGCGGCAAAGGCTGTCATGCGGCATTGCCGCACTTGGGATTGGATCCGGTGCCGGTGGCCGCGCAAATGATTATGGCGTTTCAAACCATCTTAACCCGCAGCGCCCATCCCTTGGATAACGGTTTGATTTCAGTCACGATGTTACATGCCGGTGAGGCGACCAATATTATTGCCGATACCTGCGAGCTAGCTGGTACGGTACGCACATTCTCCAACCAATTACTGGATTTGATCGAAACCCGTATGCAGGAAGTAGCCCGGCATATTTGTCTGGCACATGGAATGGCATGTGATTTTGAATTTAAACGTAGCTATCCGCCGACGGTTAATCACCTTGAGGCAGTCGAAACGTCCCGTAGCGTCATGGCCTCTATTGTTGGCGACCGGCATGTTTTGGAGCAAAAAGCCACGATGGGCGCCGAAGATTTTGCGTTTATGCTGCAAAAGTTACCCGGCAGCTACTGTTTCATCGGCAACGGCGCCGGTGATCATCGCAGTATTGGTCATGGCGCCGGTCCTTGTGCCCTGCATAACACCAGTTACGATTTTAACGATGATATTTTGCCTCTAGGCGCGACCTATTGGGTGAGATTGGTAGAAACTTGTCTGTCAGCTTAAATAATGCCTGCCAAACGACTGTGACAGAGTGGATTGAAAATGCCGGTTTTGTGACAACTCTGGCAGTTTTTGCGACAAAATTGCCAGGTCAGTGCACAGTTTTCCATGCTTAGCTCATGAGGAGAGCGTTTTCCTTCAAAGCATCAACCCGGGAAAGAATCAGTCTGGGTTTCTTTTGTTTTAGAAAAAGCAGGATTTTGAGGTACTTGGACGGATTCCGGTTTGCGCTCAGGCTATTGAAGCGTAATCGATGAGTGATTTGGCGTGGATCATGCTGCTTGGTTGTTGGGTTTAACCAGCAAATTAGGTGGATGTCATGAAAACCTCAAGCAACGAAATCACCCAACTCAGCAACACACGCACTTTATTCGTTGAAACGCTGAGTCAGCAATTTATCGCGCTAACCGGCTGCGGCGTTTATGTCTATCTCAACCCGGTCGATATCAGCGGTTTATTCAACCAATACTTAAGCGATACGCTGTCGATTAATACGTTCGCCAGACAATGTGTGAAAAACGTATTGGAATAACCCGGCAATTCAACCGAGAAAAGCGATGAGGAAGCAGGGCATCTTATCGATTCACTGCTTCCTGACGCTCAGTTTCGGGCAAAGGCGACTTGATAACCGTTGAGAAATTCGCAGCGTTCCAAGCTTTCCGCAATCGCAGGAATCGATATTTTATGATTACCGGTTGCAATAAAAACCAGATGCCATTCTTCGTGTTTATTGTTGCTGATAACGGCAATCGAGCCTTCGGCCAATCGATAACCCAAGGCATTTGCCAAATCGTTAATCTCGGTCTGATTAGGTCGATAGCTGGTTTGAAAACGCAAAATCACCGACACTGCATGACGGGAAGGTAAGGCTGCTTCGATTCGCCCGCCCCAGATCATCGTCGCCGACGCAATTAAAGCCAACAAAATGGCCGCAAAATAAAACCCGGCGCCGCATAAAATACCAATCGCCGAAGAGGCCCAAATCGATGCGGCGGTCGTCAAGCCGCTGATGTTCAGACCTTCCTTCATGATTACGCCGGCACCCAAGAAACCGATACCTGTCACGATGCCTTGAATAACCCGAGTGGGGTCGGCGGTAGTGGTGAGCGGCAATAAGCCGCCAAACCAGAACTGCGGGTAACCGACGATAACCGTTACTGCCGCGGAAGCCATGCACACCAGACCATAGGTGCGCATGCCGGCTGCTCGGCCGTGGTAGGAGCGTTCGTAGCCCACCACCATGCCCAAAAACAAAGCGCCGACGATATTCATCAGAATCACCACGCTGGCTTCCAATTGGGCAAGCGACCAAAACGAAATCAGCCGGTCCGGCGAGATTGGATTCATGTTTATCGTCCGGTTTTTTGGTAGATACGGGCTAAAGGCTTGGGCCTATGGCACCGTTTCCACTTCAACATTGATTTCAACAGGCTTTTGATAATAGATGCCGGACAGTTTACGTTTGAACTCGTCTGTTATATCCCTAGCATCCTGGCGGCTTTTCATCACGCGCGGGGTGAGCAGCACCACCAGCTCGGTTTTGTCCTTGTTCCGCGTCGTACCGCCGAAAAGCGGCCCGATTAAGGGAATCTCGTGCAGTAGCGGCACGCCGTCGCGCAAATAATCGTTGTTTTCTTTGATCAAACCGCCCAAAACAATGGTTTCACCGCTTTGTACTGCAACGCTGCTCTCGATTTCCCTTTTTTGAATGGTGGGCGAGTCGATGGTGTCGCTGGTCGTGGTTTTAATAGCCTGATTAACACTTTGTAATATGTCCATCAGCACCAATCCACCGGCATTCACCCTGGGCCTAACCGACAAATTCACACCGGTATCGATCATTTGGATTGAACTGGTTTGCACGATACCGTTATTGGAATTGTTGCTGCTCAAATTGCTGGAAACCGACGAACGTATCGGCACCGAATCGCCGACTTTGATCGTGGCTTCCTGGTTGTTCAATACCATCAAGGACGGCGAGGAGATGACATTGACGTTATTATTGACAGCACTGGCATTTAGTACGGCTTGAATGTCCTTTGAACCGCTAGAAAAAGCGTAGGAGAAACCACTTGTGCCAAATGCCTTCATAGCATCTTTAGCAACATTTGTGAGACTCAAGCCTTGTGCAGAGCCTCCAGCTGTATCGTTATTTCCTCCGTTATTGTGGCTAAAATACCATTGCAATCCATACTTTAAATCGTCTTTCAGCGTAACTTCCACAATCGTGGCATCGATCATCACTTGTAAAGGCAGCACATCCAGCTGTTTTAACACGCGCTCAATCACTGCATATTCCTGGGCGGTCGCGACGATAATCAGTGCGTTATTGCCTTCGTCGGCGATGATTTTTACATTCGGCATATCGTTGTTATTGCTGCCGCCCGAATTGCCGCTTAAATTGCCGCTGAGTGCGCCGCTGCCGCTTTTATCTTTGGTTCGGTCGCTGAGCGTTCTATCGCTCATCGAATCCTGCTGCCGGTTGGCGCTGCCTGCGCTGCTACTTGATGAACTATCCGACTTTTTATTGGTGGCCGATAATGATTTGCGGCCGGAGGCGATAGAAGCCTTGCTGGATTTGCCGGAACCGCCGCTACCGAAAATATTGCTTAAAGTTTCGGCCAAATCGGTGGCGCTGACATGTTGCGCCCGGTAGACATTCACGCCGCCGGCTGCCGCTGTGTTAATGCGATCCAGCCTATATACCCAGTTTTCAATGTCCTTCAGATAACCGGCTTGATGGGTGACGGCTAATACCGCGTTAAGCCTTTCTATTTCGATAAACCGGAAAAAGCTGGCTTCGTCGTCTTTGGATTTTTTGGTGTTGAAGATTTGCTCCAGCTCTTCAATGATTTTGCCGGCGCTGACGTTAGCCGGTGTAAACAGAGCAAAGGAGCGGCCTTTTAAAATATCGACATCAAAGGTATTGACCACATCCAACGCCCTGGAGATTTCCGCGCCGGAACCGGCGACCAATATCAGATTACGGTTCGGATCGACATGCAGCAAGGATTTTTCCGGCAATAACGGTTTCAATATCTCCGCCAGTTCCGAGGCCGCGACATTTTTGACCGGAATTACCCGCACCTGATAACCATTGGGCATTTTGGCGCCGGACAGCGAGCTGATTGAGCTGCTGTACAAGGCTTCATTGGACGGTTTAATCAGATACATGCCGCCTTGTTCGGTCAGGGCGGCATTATTCAAGCTCAGCAGCATGTCCAGCGTTGGAATCAGCTCGTCCTTGCTTAAGGGTTTGGAAGTTTGCAAGGTTACTTTGCCGACCACTTGCGGACTGATAGTGTAGTTCCGGCCCAGAATATCGCTGAGTATTACTTTCGCCACTTCGCCCAGATCGGCGTCATCGAAATTCAAACTGTATTCGCCCTTACCACTGGTTTTGCCGCTGCCTTGGTGGCCGGCTTGCGGGGCGATGCTTGCGTCGCCGCTAGGGTACATTTCGACTTTAGTGATTCTATTTTCGGCGTTTTTATTGGCCTCGTTAGCCAGTTCCGGAATCAACAAAGTATCTTCTTGAGCCGGTTTGTGATCGGCAATAGCCAGTTTTTCATGCAACTGCGGGCCGATAAATTCACAGCCGGTCATGGACAGCGCCAACGCCAACATTGGAGGAATGTTGATTTTTTTAGTTGTCATTGATGTTCTCGGGATTTTCATTAGGTACTGGTTCTATAGGTTTGGCAACGGCGTTGGGCTGCGGCGGTCTGGGCGGTACGGCTGGCTTGCCCGGTACCGGAGGCTTGACTTGCGCACGCGGCTTTCTCAATACGACCGATTTTTCCTGGCTGCCTTGCTGAAGCAGCACATGGTCGGCGTGTATTTGCTTCAGCAGCCAGCCGGATATGCTTTGTTCTTCGGTTATTTTTAAAAACTTTTTGGCTTCGTTGCGCTTTCTAAACAAGGCGGTCGGCTTGTTATTTTTATCGTAAACGCCGATTAACTCCCAATCGTCGATTTGTCCGGAATCTTGAGTTTGCAAATTGTCGGTCGGATTGGTTTCGGCGACAGGCTTTCGGCCTTCCACAAACAAAGGTCTATCGACAATATCGCTGTAGGTTTCCGCAGAGCCGCTATTATCGGCGATATTGGGCAGTTGCTCGGCCGGGGATTCGGTTTGCGGGCGCGGCTCAAGCAGTGTTTGCAATTGCTTTAAGGTATATTGACTATACATCCATTCCGCTGCCAACAGCAGGCTCAGCGTGCCGCAACCCAGTAATTGCAATCTGATCAGTTTCTGATTCATGAGGCTTTGGCTCGCATAAAGCTGATCACTTCAAAACTGACATTCAACTGAGAACTGGGGTCCATTTTGTTGGTGCTGCGGTTACGCGCGCCGCGTACCGGGGAAATGTCCAATTGATCGACCAGCAGCAAGGGCATATTGGTATCCAGACTATGCAGCACCGCGCGCAATGCTTCAATGCTGCCGCTCATGCGCACTTTTACCGCGATACGCACAAAATCCTCTTCGGCCTTGCCCGGTAAACCTTGCGTGCTGGTCAGTTGGCCGCCGGCTTCCGTTACTGCGGTCTTGACGATGTTTTGCAGCTCAGCTGAGGCCAAGGCTTCGGTGTCGCTGTCGCTCAGATAGCCTTGCTGTTGGTATTGTTGATTCAATGATTCCAGGTTTTGGGCAACGCTGTCGCGGCGGGCGACAATAGCTTGTTGGCGTTGCAAACGAAACAACAGGTCGTTTTTTTGCTCGCGGTAATCCAGCCAGCTGCTGAATAAAGGCAGCAGTACCAAAAATATCACGGTAAATAACACCAATCCGAGTAAAGCCAGTGCCAGCCAGCGCTGATAGCGCGCTTGATTCATTGCTCGGACCCTCCATTTGCCTCGGATTCAGCTGGAGCAGGCTGGCTGGTCGTCGTCGCCTCAGTATCCTCAGCAGGCTCGGCGGGTGGCGGGCTAACATCCATACTAATTTGAAAGCGCTCGCGCCCGGTGGCTTTATCCTGGGTCAACGGGGAGACGAAACTGACATTGCTGAAATATCCGGAACTTTCCAACAAACCGATCAAAGACGATGCGCCCGGCGATTGACCCTGGATTTGCAGACGTTTGTCGGCAAATTGAAAATGCGTCAACCAGCTGTCATCTTTTAATAAGGTGCTGAGTTCATTCAATACCGCAACCAGAGCGGGAGACTGGGTTTTAATGTCTATCAAACGTTGGGTTTGCTGGCGTAAGGCATCGATTTCGTGCTGTTGTTCTTCTATTACGCGGGTTTCTTTTTCCAGCGTTTTGATGTGATTTTTCAAGACATCGACGGCTTGACCTTCCTGCCACACCGGCCAAATCAAAACTGCCAGAAACAACAGTAACAGTAAGCTGTTCAGCAGCCAATGCATGGCTTGAGCTAAGGCGTTGCCGCGCGGCCGGTAGCGTTCCGGGAGTAAATTGTAAGCGGGCGCATCGGCAGGGCAGACGGTACTGGCATGGCAAAAATCCACCCGTACCGGCTGTATCCCCAAAGCCTGTAGTTTGATCAGTTGCTCGTCCAGTAAGGTTTTAGGCGTAAATACCAGTAATACTTCAATTTGACCATGCTCGGTTTTACCGAGCGGAATGGCGGCAAAATAGACTTGCTCTGCCTTGAACGGCGTGTAACGGTCCAACTCAAAGCCGACAACTTGCTGCAGATTCTCTTGCGCCGCAGCGGGTAAATAGACGATTTTTTTTAGCGCCTGTGTAGGGTCCAGGCGCAAGATACATTCGGCTTTTTCAAAATCCGGATGTTGGGCCTTCAAGGTTTGATAACCATCCGCGAGGTTGCTGTCCAAGCGCCATGTCATCGGGGTTTGCTGTTCGGCCTCGCGGTAAAAACGGATTTGAAAATCCGCGTCGGCGGCGCTGATTACGAGTGCGCCACTACGGTCTGTCAGCAAGGATCTGAGACGACTCGGTACCAAAAACGCCAATTCTCGCCCCCACCACTGGAAGAAACGTTTCAGATCGAAATCAATGCTGGTTTGTAAATTCATCTTGAACGGTAATGAGCTGGGATTCCTTGGCCGAGTCGAATAAGGCCAATACTTGCTGACCTTGTTTCCAATCCAGGATTTGGTAGGGCGCTTGGCTGGGGTCTTGGTTCTGGATTCTTACCACTGCTTCGATAGCGGCCGTCGCCTGATCTTCCAGCAGGGTTTGTACCATAATAGTATACGTTTGCTCTTCATCCGCCAATGCCGGATCGGTCTGATCGGCCGTGCTATCGTCTGCCGCAGCCGATTCAGACAAGCGTTTGTCCAAGTATACATCATGAATATTCTGTGCCTTCAGGTTGTCACCAACCATTTCCAGTAACTCCGACGGTGCCCTCTGCAAGTTTAATTCCGCTTGTCCGGAATAGATGGTAATCCACGGTTGCAGCTGCTCGAAAATTTCGGCGTTGAACCCCAGCACTAATTGCAACTCCTCCAGGGATTGAAAAGGTTGATTGCTGGGCTGATAAGCTAGCCCGGCCTGCCGATATTGTTTTTTCTCGGCGCCTTGCGGACGCGGATCATCGTCGGCGTCTCGCCAATCCAGCAGGGCATCCAACAAATTCTGCTGTAGCTTTTTGTCGTCGCTTACCGAACTAATCAAGGCCTTTAATAAAGGTTCCTCCGCGGCGTTGATATCGACTTTGCCGGATTCGGCGATAATTCGGATCCGAATTTCGCTATCGTTGCCCGGTATTCGATAGATACTGCCATCCGCCTGCCAACGCCGCTCGGGATCGGCCTGTTGCAGCATGAATTGGGCAATGTTTAAACCGGTTTCCGCCAGTGCTAGGGCTTGGGCATTGTTTTTCAACGCGCCGGCGACGCTGCTTTCCCGGCGCATACTTAACGCAAAACTGCCGGCCATCAGGCTTAGCAGTGTCAAAATCCAAATGACGATTACCAGCGCCAGACCGCGTTGCCGATGGGCTGCCTGTGCACAAAGCATGCTATTCATTCGCGATGCCGGGCTGCTGGTTTTGCTCGCCGAGCAACGCTTCTGCGTTCGGCTGGCCGTTGATTTTTAATGCAAATATCATGTCCGGCCAAAAACTGTCGTCGTTTAGTGCGATGCTGACTTTTACCAGTTTGGGTAACTGGCCGGTGGCTTGTCCTTGCCATTCGTCCAGCCAAGCACCATTACCGTCAACGTTGTCAGCCGATGCGCCAAAGTAACTGATTTTGAAATGCCGTAAGTTTTCCAATAACACGACGGGTTCGGCGTCGGCCGGTATCGATTCGGTTTGCCGGTAAGGGGTTAATGCGACTTTCAGGGTCGACGGCTGCTGCGGGTCCAGGCCGACATGAAACACTTGTAAGCCCTTGCGCGCCGACGCGGCCGGCAGCGCAGAGACAAAGCTGATGCTTTGCGGCAAGCCTTCGAAAGCCAGTTTCGGCAATTCTTGCGATGCCAGTTGTTGAGCGTTTTGTGCTTGGTTTTCCTGGATGATAGGGAAGGGTTTGGTATTGCTCAAATGCCGTTTGAAGAATTGGTAAACCACGGCTTTTTTATTCACTTCGCTGATTTTGGCTTCACCGCTGTTCCAGCTTTCCGCGGCTATCCGCAAACTGGCGAAGAGCAAGACCACCATGATCCCCAGCAAGCTGATGGCTATCAGCATTTCGATCAGCGTAAATCCTTTTACCGATGAATGCTGCGACACTAGCCCGGACCTGGTTGTTGTAGTTTTAAGGTATGCAATTCCACGGCACGCGGTTGTTCGTCCTCGCCCCACGCCACCACTACCCGCACCGACATCAGCACCGGTGCCGGCTTTTGTTGATCGGGATCCGTATCTTTCAGACTGGCACGGGATTGCACGGGCGTCGCCGGATTGACCGTGATTTGCCAGTCGTATTTATCGCCTTCCGTGCCCTGGCTTTCACCGACTGTCAGCTCTGTCTCTACCCCAGTGCGGGCCATCAGCGATTCCGCAATTTGCACCGCGATAGTGTATTCCTCGGAAATAACCGCATTGTTAACACCGGTGCCGAAGATGCGCAGCAGTATCGTCAATGCTATCGCCATGATGGAAAAGGCGACCAGAATTTCCAGCAGGGAAAAGCCTTTATGCCGCTGCATCGGAAATACTGACCTGGCCGGTAATCCAGTTAACGTCGATGCGGCGCAATTGATTGCCCCATTCCAGCGTGATCCGGCCGCCGGTGGACGAGCCGTCGCCAAAGAACCGAATATGGCCTTGTTCGCCCTCGCTAAACTCTTCCTCCGCGACCACTAAGGACACGTCAATCTCTTCGGCAAACGGATAAGTTTTGTCGTGGTTACTGATGCGGTAACTGTTGTCTTGCAGGTCGATGGCGACACTGACCGGCTTTTGCGTCATCAGTGCCTGGCCGTGGGCGTAACGCAGAGCCGACGCCATATCCCTGGCGACGGCTTGTAGCTTGGTACTGCGGTTGCCGGAGCCGATATTGCTGCCGACCACCGCAAAAGCCAGCACGCTGATCAGCAGTACGATGATCAGCTCGATCAGCGTAAAGCCTTGCATGCGTTGGCGGGCGGGCAGGGCGGTCATTTATTCCCAGCTGTTGATATCCTGATCTTCGCCTTCGCCGCCTTCTTTTTCATCGGCACCATAGCTGAACAAATCGAACTTACCGTGTTGGCCGGGGAAGACGTAGTGATAATCCTGATTCCAAGGATCTTGCGGGATTTTGTCCTTACGCAGGTAGGGGCCGTTCCAGCGCTTGGCATCGGCCGGTCTTTCCACTAACGCGGCCAAGCCTTGTTGGCTGGTGGGGTAGCGGCCTTCGTCCAGTTTGTACATGTCCAGCGACGCCGCCAGATCCTCGATTTGTACTCTGGCGGCCTTGGTTTTGGAGGCGCCCATATGTTTCATCACCTGCGGGCCGACAATCCCGGCCAGCATGGCGATAATGCCCAATACCACCAATAATTCCAGTAAGGTAAAACCGCCGTGGCGGCGTAACATGTGTTTCATTTGCAAAACTCCTTCTATAAAAATGGATGGTACCGGCGAATTCATTCGCCCATGCGCCTAAACCGCCAGATCGTTTACGCTCAAAATAGCCAGTAAGATGGAAACGATGATGCCGCCTATCATCAAGCCCAGCGAAATGATTAAGGCCGGTTCCAACAGCGCCAGCATCCGCTGGATGGTGGTCTTTAGCTGCTTGTCGTAAATGGTGGCTACCCGCATCAGCATTTCCTCCAGCTTGCCGGTTTCCTCGCCCATTTTAATCATTTGCACCGCCAGTTTGGGAAACAGGTTTTGCTGGGCCAAGGCGTCCGACATGGTCCGGCCTTGCTTGAGCTGGGCTTCGGCATGCTCCAACAGATCGGCCAAGACTATATTGCCGACGGTTTCCCGGACGATGCCCAGCGATTTCAAAATCGACACGCCGTTGCCCAATAACGTGCCGAAGGTACGGCTGAAATTGGCTATTTCCATGGTCAGGATGATGTCGCCGAACAACGGAAACTTCAGTAGCCGGCCGTCCCAGGCTTTCTTGCCGGCCGGATCGGCCAACTGCAATTTTATAGTTTGCACGCTGCCGACAATAACAATCAGCAACACCCACCAGTAACTTTGTAAAAATTCGGCCAGGCCGATCACTATCTGGGTTGGCACCGGCAAGGCTCGGCCGGCGCTATCGAACATTTCCTTAAATTGCGGGACTACAAAGGTCAGCATTACGAACAATGAGGCCAGCGACATCAGTAACAAAATGGCCGGGTAAATCAACGCGGTGCTGACCGTGTCTTTCAGTTCCTGCGAACGTTCCATGTATTCCGACAAGCGCAGCAACACGCCGCCCAGATTGCCGCCCATTTCCCCGGCGCGGATCATGTTCAGATAAAATTTGGAAAACACCCCGCTCTGGCTTTCCAACGCATCGGCGAGTGCCTTGCCGGCTTTGACCTTTTCCAGCACTTCGCCGACTAGTTTATTCAGTTTCGGATTTTCCTCGGTCAACTGCATCAGAATCGTTAACGACCGATCCAGCGGCAAACCCGATTCCAGCAAGGTCGCCAATTCGCCGGTCAGCATACCGATTTCTTTTTGCGACAGTTTGACGGTAGCAGACTTTAGTTTGAAACCCAGAAAAGTCTTATCTTTTGCCAACTCAATGCGGATGGGAATCAAGCCCTGGTTTTGCAATTCCAGCAGCAAGGCCTGCTCGTCTGCAGCATTACGCACACCTTCTTCGGCGACACCCTGACTGTTGACGGCTTTGTAGGAGAATAAAGGCATGTATTTGTTTAGTTTGCTTTTTAGCTGGGTTTGCGCTTTGGTACTCGGCAATGTTTTTGCAATGCCAAAACATGGATACTCGATAACCGTTGTGTGGCGTGTATATGTCTATCACATTTCATGTTACTAGCCCGGCCCTATTGATCACGGATATTCCGATCAAATTGAGTTCATCTAAGCCCAGACGGATATGCGCTTCGATAGCCAAGGGCATAAAGGTGACCGGGTATTTAAGGGCCGGGTTAATCATCACGCAGATTCGGTCTGGCGAGGCCTAATTCCGTCGGCAAAACATGCTCGCCACTATAAAGTAGTTGCGGGCGTATCTCAAAACTCCATGCGTATCCCGACATTAAAGGCGTGGCGGGAAACGTACTCCTGGCCGAAGGTGGTGTCGTATTGCACGAACGCCGAGCCGCCAAACGGCAGTTGGGCGGATAAACCGGCGCGCAGATTGATGTAGTCCTTATCGACGCTAAAACTGTTGGTGGTAAAGGCATTGTTAGGCGAATCAACGAAGCGGGTGGTAATCAAGGAGTTTTTGTTGAACCACTGATGCTCCCACTCGACATTCACTTGCGAAACCAGCACGCCCACCGGTGTGCTCAGCGCATGCGAGACCATCGCGCCGATACTGCTGCTCAACGACTCGTTGTCCAGCTCGCCGACTATCATGTTCATGCCTAAACCGGCACCTTGTTCCTTGCGGCCGTTGACAAAGTTGTAACCGTATTCCGTGCGGCCTCTAAGGCCGAATGTCCATTCTTTTACCGCTATGTCGTAACCGCTACTGAGGCTGGTGCGATTTTGCCAGCCATCGGTTTGGCTGGATGCCGTTTCATTAATCGCTGTGCCGTTGGCGTCGTTATAAAGTGTGACACGTTTGGAATCGTATTGGTTATAAGTCAGGTTGTTGACCAGATCAACGTACCAGTTATCGGTCAGGTTTAACGAGCCGAAGGCTGATAAGGTGTACCCGTCTATGCTTTGGCTGCCGCCCTGTTGGGAAATCAGGGCCGTGCTGCTGCCGTAGCCGGCAGACAAACCCAAGAGTAGCCGTTTGCTCAAGCGATAGTCGGCACCGGCAGTGACGGCGGACATCGTGGACGCATAACCGCGTTGAGCTAGCGTCGCGGTTCTATCAGCCCATTCGAATTGGCCGTTAATGAATAAGCCCAAATTGCTGAAGCCGGAGATAAGATCGGTGCCGTCGTTGTTGTTATCCGTGCTTAAGGAAATACTGACCGAGGAGGGGGCATTGGATGAGGATTGACCGTCTTTTTCCGGCGTTGAAGCCTGAATGTTGATAGCGTTAGAACTGGGTGTGTTGGGTGAACTGGCTGAACTGGTGGGCGCACTGGGTGCACTACTAGGCGTGTTTATGCTGCTTGATGCATTCGGTGAGCTGATATTGTTGGCTGAGCTGGGTGCGCTGAGAACGCCCGGAGCGCTGCCGATAGCCATTGAACTGCTTACCGGTGTGTTGAACGTGGGGGACGACTTGAAACTTGAAGCGGAACCGGCGCCGACGCTTGCGGACCTCAGGGTGACGAGTCGCTGAGTGATGTTGCCGGTCTGCAATTTGGCTATTTGGTTCGATACGGTTTGTTCCGCCGCGATTTGGCCAGGGCTGATTTGCCGCAACGCGCTGATGAATTGGTCTACTTTGCTGGCATCGGCGTTACCGTTTGCTAAAAAGGGTTTCAAGCCGTTCAATAGATTCTGCAGATTAGTTGGGGTTGAGGCACTGCAGTCTATTTGCTGTAAGGCGTTGGCCAAGGATTGCACGTCGGCGGGGACCAGATTGGGCAATCTGGGCACCATGGTCAGCAAAAACTGCTTTTCCTGCTTGGAAAATATAAACATATCGCTGGAGCCTTCCGGACAGGTAATGCTTTGGTTAAAATTTCCGGAGATGCTGCCGCTGGTGGTTTGCAACAGCACAGACTGCGAAAAAGCCTGTTGCGGCGAGAAGTTAGGCTGGCTGGCCAAGCGTTGTAAGTTAAGCTTTGCGCCTTGAATATCGATGCTGCGCGCAGTAATCGAATCGGTTACCAACTGTCCGTTTACCCCACCCAATTCCAAATTCAAGCTGCTGGATTGGCGGAAAATCAAATCAGCCGATGCGGCGTCAATGGCCGCTATCCCTTGCCCATTGGCACCCGGACCCGGCGAGAAACTGTTGTTTATGTCCACGATGCCGGCGTAAGAACCGCTGCCGGATACCGGCCCGTTCAAAGTCAGGTGCGAACCGGCGATGCCGACCGTGCCATTGTTGATGACCGGACCGCTGACGCTGCCGTTGCCGCCGAAGCTGCCGGCTTGTATGTCGGTCAAAGCCTGGCTCCAAACCCCGTCTACCCGGGTAGTGCCCGCGGTTTGCCGGTAAGTGCCGTTGCCGATAAACGAGGCATTACTGGTCACGCGCACATTGCCGGAATTAATGACCGTCGATTGATTGTTGAGGATGAAATTGCCGTTCAGCAATAAGTCGCTGGCGGAGCCTCCCGAGCCGCTGATAATCAAGCTACCTGGGCCGCGCATCTCGCCCCCGGAAAGCACTGCGGATTGCACTCTTAATTCGCCAGGGCCCGATAATATGCCGCCAGTCTGCACGTAACGACTCACCTCGGTGCTGGTGTGCTGTAAATTGACGGTGCCGTTGTTTATGGTAAAAGTGCTACCCAGATTGAGCTGCTTGGTCGCCGCGGACGAAAAATTGACGGTGCCGCCGGATACCGTCGTGGAATTGCTTACCGAATAATCGCCGGCGATAGTAGTTGTCCCTCCGCTAAACACCGCATCGGTGGCCGTTAGCGCAACGCCGGCGTTGACTAGATTGGTCCCACCGCTAAAAGTGATATTGGCTGTGCCAAGGTTGGTGCCGGCATTGAATTGTTGCGTGCCTGCGCCGAATTGCAAGGTACCGTTGCCGGTGAAATTGCCGGAGTGGGTATTGTTGCCGGTAAAATTCAATACGCCGGCATCTACCAGTGTGTTACCGGTGTAGCTGTTAGTGCCGCTCAAGGTCACCGTACCCGAAGTGGTTTTGTTCAAACCCACGCCACCACCCAAATTGGCGCTGACCGTGCCGGATTGAAGATCGAACGCACTGTTCGAGGTCAAGGTGCCGGTGCCGGTGATAGACCCCGACAGCAGTCGTACGCCTGCCACTGTGTCGTTATGGCTGCCCAGAGCAAAGGTACCGCCGTCGACGACCAGACTGGATGTATTGGCAAGCGCGTCACTGGCACTCAAGGCCAACGTGCCGGCGCTGACTTGGGTGGTGCCGGTGTAAGTATTGCTGCCGCTTAGCGTCACGCTACCGGCGGTGGTTTTACTCAAGCCCACGCTGCCGCCTAAATTGGCGCTGACCGTGCCTGATTGCACATCAAAGGCACTGTTCGAAGTCAAGGTGCCGGCGCCGGTGATAGACCCCGACAGCAGTCGTACGCCTGCCACTGTGTCGTTATGGCTGCCTAGAGCGAATGTGCCGCCGTTGACGATCAAGCTGGAGGTGTTGGCTAGCACGTCACTGGCACCCAAGGCCAACGTGCCGGCGCTGACTTGGGTGTTGCCGGTGTAGGTATTCGTCCCGCTCAGGGTCACGCTGCCGGCAGTAGTTTTGGTCAATCCGACGCTGCCGCCCAATACCGCGCTGACCGTGCCGGATTGCACATCAAACGTGCTGTTCGACGTCAGAGTGCCGGAGCCGGTAATCGAACCGGACAGTAATTGCACCCCAGCGACGGTGTCGCTGTTTGCGCCTAGATCAAAGGTGCCGCCGTTGACGACCAGACTGGACGTATTGGCAAGCACATCGCCGGCGCCCAAGGCCAACGTGCCGGCATTTACTTGGGTGTTGCCGGTGTAGGTATTCGTCCCGCTCAGTGTCACGCTGCCGGCAGTAGTTTTGGTCAATCCGACGCTGCCGCCTAGTGCGGCACTGACCGTGCCGGATTGCACATCAAACGTGCTGTTCGACGTCAGAGTGCCGGAGCCGGTAATCGAACCGGACGTTAATTGCACCCCATCTACTGTGTCGTTATGGTTGCCTAGAGCGAAAGTGCCGCCATTGACGACCAGACTCGAGGCATTTGCAAGCACATCGCTGGCGCCCAAGGCCAACGTGCCGGCGCTGACTTGGGTGTTGCCGGTGTAAGTATTGGTCCCGCTCAGCGTCACGGTTCCTGCGGTGATTTTACTCAAGCCCGCACTGCCGCCCAACGCCGCGCTGACCGTGCCGGCTTGCACATCAAACGTGCTGTTCGACGTCAGAGTGCCGGAGCCGGTAATCGAACCGGACAGTAATTGCACGCCGGCGACGGTGTCGTTGTTCGCGCCCAAATCGAAAGTGCCGCCGTTGACGATCAGACTCGAGGCATTGGCAAGCACATCGCCGGCGCCCAAGGCCAACGTGCCGGCGTTGACTTGGGTGTTGCCGGTGTAAGTATTGGTCCCGCTCAGGGTCACGGTGCCGGCAGTAGTTTTGGTCAATCCGACGCTGCCGCCTAGTGCGGCACTGACCGTACCGGCTTGCATATCAAAGTCACTGGTTGACGTTAACGTGCCGGTGCCTGTAATCGAGCCGGACGTTAATTGCACGCCGGCGACGGTGTCGTTGTTTGCGCCCAAATCAAAAGTGCCGCCGTTGACGACCAGACTGGACGTATTGGCAAGCACATCGCTGGCGCCCAAGGTCAACGTGCCGGCGCTGACTTGGGTGTTGCCGGTGTAGGTATTGGCGCCGCTCAGCGTCACGGTGCCGGCGGTGGTTTTGTTTAGACCGATATTGGTGCCACCTAGCTTGGCGCTGACCGTGCCGGATTGCACATCAAACGTGCTGTTCGACGTCAGAGTGCCGGAGCCGGTAATCGAACCGGACAGCAATTGCACGCCGGCGACGGTGTCGCTGTTTGCGCCCAGATCAAAGGTGCCGCCGTTGACGATCAGACTCGAGGCATTGGCAAGCACATCGCCGGCGCCCAAGGCAAACGTGCCGGCATTGACTTGGGTGTTGCCGGTGTAGGTATTCGTCCCGCTCAGGGTCACGGTGCCGGCGGTGGTTTTACTCAAGCCCACACTGCCGCCCAACGCCGCGCTGACCGTGCCGGCTTGCATATCAAAGTCGCTGGTTGATGTTAACGTGCCGGTGCCGGTAATCGAACCGGACAGTAATTGCACGCCGGCGACGGTGTCGTTGTTCGCACCCAAATCGAAAGTGCCGCCGTTGACGATCAAGCTGGAGGTGTTGGCAAGCGCGTCACTGGCACCCAAGGCCAACGTGCCGGCGCTGACTTGGGTGTTGCCGGTGTAGGTATTGGCGCCGCTCAGGGTCACGGTACCTGCGGTGGTTTTGTTCAAGCCCACGCTGCCGCCCAAATTGGCACTGACCGTGCCGGCTTGCACATCAAACGTGCTGGTAGACGTCAAAGTGCCGGTGCCGGTAATCGAACCGGACAGTAATTGCACGCCGGCGACAGTGTCGTTGTTCGCACCCAAATCAAAAGTGCCGCCGTTGACGACCAGACTCGAGGCATTGGCAAGCACATCGCCGGCGCCCAAGGCTAACGTGCCGGCATTTACTTGGGTGTTGCCGGTGTAGGTATTCGCCCCGCTGAGTGTCACGGTGCCGGCAGTAGTTTTGGTCAATCCGACGCTACCGCCCAATATCGCACTGACCGTGCCGGCTTGCATATCAAAGTCGTTGGTTGAGGATAATGTGCCGGCACCGCTCAAAGTCGCCCCGGCATGCGCCATACTGAAATTTGCCACAGTGGGCGAAATATCAAGAGCCACATTTTGGCCGACATTGATAGCCGCATCATCGGCCGCTCCGGGGCTTGCGGCACATGACCAGTTAGCGGGCGTAGACCAAATATCATCACCACCTTGCCAGGTACAAACGGCAGCTTCGGCAGTTGAAAAAAATCCGATCAGCAACGCCGAGAAAGCGAAAGAGGCATCGGCGCCGACGCTGCGCGAACGTCGTTTGGCTATCGTTGGATTATTTGCAGACTCGGCTGGCGATTGGCACATCTTGAATCCATGATGTTGATTAAAAAGTGGGTTTTAGTCATATTCCACTTGACGCTATTTGTTATGCGGTATGTTGGCTTTGTTATTCAAAGCCTTTCTAGGTTTAGATCAACGAAAGTTTGTTGTCGGGCGCCGATTAAACAGCTCAAGCTTCGGTCGTTACCCTTAATACCTCTTCTAAGGTGGTGATACCCTGCAAGGCTTTGCCGACGCCGTCTTCGTACATGGTTTGCATGCCTTCCTGGATCGCGGTTTGCTGGATCACGAAAGCTTCTTCGTGTTTCATGATTTGCTTGCGGATCGTGTCGGTCATCGTCAAAAATTCGATGATCGCCAGTCGGCCTTTATAGCCGATGCCGTTACAGGTGGGACAGCCGACCGGTTTGTGCAGCAGGATTTCGCCGGTAGGTTGCCACTGTCTAAGTTTCATTTCTTCGATCAGCGTGTCCGAGGCCGGGTGGGCTTGTTTGCAGTGCGGACAGAGGCGGCGCACCAAGCGCTGGGCCAGAATGCCGTTGATGGTAGAGCTGAGCAGGTATTCTTCCAGGCCCATGTCCTGCAAGCGGGTGACGCCGGCGGCGGCGTCGTTGGTGTGCAGGGTGGATAACACCAAGTGACCGGTCAGTGCCGATTGCACGGCAATTTTTGCGGTTTCCAGGTCGCGCATCTCGCCGATCATGATCACGTCCGGGTCTTGGCGGACGATGGAGCGCAAGGCCGATGCAAAAGTCAAACCAATTTGTGGTTTGGCCTGAATCTGGTTGATGCCTTCCAACTGATATTCCACCGGATCTTCGACGGTGATGATCTTGCGTTCCGAGGTATTCAGGGTTTTTAAAGCGGCATACAACGACGTGGATTTACCGCTACCGGTCGGGCCGGTGATCAACAAAATGCCGTGCGGTTGCGCCAGTACTTCAATAAAGCGCTCGGCCTGTTTGCCGACGAAGCCCAGGGTTTCGAAATCCAATACCGCGTTTTCCTTGTCCAGCAAGCGGATCACCACGCTTTCGCCGTGCAGGGTAGGAATGGTGGAAACCCGCAAATCCAGCTCCTTGCCTATCATTTGCAATTTGATGCGGCCGTCCTGTGGCAAGCGACGCTCGGCGATATTGAGCTTGGCCATGATCTTGATCCGCGACAGCACGGCGGCGGTCGAGGCGACCGGCGGCGAGTCGATGTCTTGCAACACGCCGTCGATACGCAGGCGCACTTTCAGGCTTTGCTCGAACGGTTCGATATGCACGTCCGAGGCGCGGCTTTCCACGGCTTTTTGTAGGATGAAGTTCACCATCTTGATGATGGGCGCTTCGCTGGCTAGATCTTTTAGATGTTCAAGGTCTTCGCTGCCTTCTTCCTCGACATTCAGGTTGTCCATCAGCTTGTCCATTTGCGACTTGCCTTCGCCGTATTGCAATTCCAGCGCGGCGTCGATTTCCGAAAGTTGGCCGATTTGCAATTTAATGGGTTTGCCGATGGCAAGTTGTAAAGCTTGCGTCACATAGTCATCTTCCGGGTCCATCACCGCGACTTGGATCTGTTCGTCGTCCGCCGCCAGACCTACGGCATGGTATTGCTTTAAAAAACGCTGCGAAACACTATCCGGCAGCGGCGTTTGCGGCGGGTACTGTGCCGGACCTACGCGAGCAATCCCGCTGGCTTCGGCGAAGCTGCCGGCGATGTCGCTGTCCGAACACAAACCCAGTTTGATCAGCAGTTGCGGCACGGAGTCGTCCAATGCCGATTTTTGCATGCGGCGGACTTTACTCAAATCGCTGTCGGAGAGCTTACCTTTCCTTTTTAACAAGCTGAGAAAGGCGGCGTATTTTTCGGGGTTTTCCACGGTTTCCATGTTCACTGTGTCGGCCTAAACTTGCAGAACTCGGGCGCATTGTAGCGATTTTCCACTCAGTCCGGCAGTAATTGTTTATGGGATGGTGACTCTTGCGCCGCGTTAGAGAGGGAATGAGGCGCTGCTCGAACAGTTTCTTGTTTTTGGGGTGGCGAGTGTTGGGGATTTTGACGCCCTTGGGTTCCCGCTTTTGTCAGATCGCACCATGGTGAGTTGACGGTTAAATACTGATCAATTGCTTGGTAGGTTGATCATGATGGCAAGCCCCAATGGCTTGGCATCGCCCCTATACTTGCCTGCACCTTTGTCAAAAGCAAATGTCTGTAGCCATCCTTATATAAATTCAGATGTCAGATCATTTGAAGCGTTTGACCAAACGGGTATTGCCGATACAATCCACGACAAGCTCAACAAAACGTAAATATACGGCTATGGCAGAAAGTACTCACCCCCCTAGAACGTTGCTATTGGTCGACGACGAACCGAACATTATTAATGCGCTGAAACGTACGTTGCGCAGAGATGGCTACAGCATACTCACTGCCAATGGTGCGGAAGAAGCGCTTGATTTACTTGTCGATCATAAAATAGCCCTGATCATATCCGATCAGCGTATGCCTAAGATGAGCGGTGTGGAATTTTTGCGCAAAGTTAAAGAGCTCTATCCAAAAACCGTACGGGTGGTGTTATCCGGCTTTACCGATCTTGAATCGGTGACTGGCGCCATCAATGAAGGGGCGATTTACCGATTTATGACTAAGCCGTGGGATGACGAGTTGCTGCGTAAGAACGTTCGCGAAGCGTTTGAATATCATGAAATGGAACAGGAAAATCAACGGCTGACTCGAGAGCTCCAACATTCAAACGATTTACTTGCCAGACTTAATCAAAGTTTGGAACAACAAGTGATGCAAAAAACCCGTGAAATCGTACATAACATCAAAATGCTGGAAATATCTCAGGAAATACTTGAGCATTTGCCGTTGGCTATTCTTGGCCTTGATGAACGACACATGATCGCCTCTTCCAATCGACTTGCGGACTCGCTATTCCAGCGTTATCCCAACGAATGCTTGCTTGGCCTGCAAGCAGAGAGTGTTTTGCCCGCCCCCTTATTGCATGTATTACAGCAAACCAAGGATTCTGAAACTGCGGCAGAATTTAACGGCAGCTGCTTAGATTTAGGCAATAGTAAGACCCTGTACGTGTGGATAAGCCCAATGGGTGAACTTAGTCAATCAAAAGGCACTATAGTGGCGCTTTCGTCAGTCAAGACATAACCTTGACTGTCTCAGAAAAGTACAGAAGTGGAGTTTGCCGACATGAATACGAAATCCCAAGCGACCCTGCTGACTGATTTGCCGTCCTTACCCACTGTAATCATGGATGCCTTGCAGTTCAAGGCCGACAAGCAAAACTTGTCCAATCTCGCCAACAAAATTAGTCAAGACCCACACATGGCGGTACGGATTTTGCGCGTCGCCAATTCGCCTTTTTACGGTAGGTCTCGAGAAATTGGTTCTTTGCAGGAAGCGGTGGTGGTGTTGGGGCTTAACCGGGTAAAAAACCTGTTGTTAGGCCTTGGTTTTATGAACCTGTTTCGGTTGGACCGCCAAGATTTCGATTACTCACAGTTTTGGCATCACAGCATGGCAGTCGCGGAGTGTGCTCGACAATTGGCGATTCATACCGGTATGGATCAGGATATTGCCTTTACGGCGGGATTGCTGCATGACATCGGGCTGCTGGCCATTGTTTTGTTATTTCCAGACGATTTTAGCAGTATTACTACGGGGCAACATCTCAATAGAATTGAAGCGGAACGGCACGTTTTGGGGTTTGATCATGCGGAGATCGGCTGCAATGTCGCAAAGCATTGGAATTTACCGATGGCGATTCAGCATGCTATCGAACAGCACGAAATCCCACGCGGGCAAGATGAAGGGAAATCGTTAGAATTAATGATCCATATGGCCAATTTTCTGGTACTTGTCACACAACGCGACGACCAGGCTTTTGAGTATCCGGAGTCTATTGTGCAGATACTTGAGATGCTGAACATTCCTCTTGACCAAGCCATAGACTGGGCTAATTCTAGTCAACAATTCGCCAATCAGGTCGTCGCCAGTCTATAAATTCGGGAGCATTATGTTATTAACTGAATCGCAACAATGGGACTGGATTTATAACCTCTACCAATTAGGGCAATCCGATGCGTTTGAAGAGGATACAAACAAGATATTCGAAAAATTACTGCGTCATATTGTAGAGGGATTTAGAGCCGATACCGGCTCATTAGTCTTGTATGAAGGCGAAGACAGCAGCTGTTTAACCATAGTCGCTGCGCTCGGTTTGCCTGAGGAATGTGTCGGCAGCGCGATACCCAATGGCAACGGCGTGATAGCTTGGGTATTGGCCAACCAGCAGGCGCTATTGATCAAGGGCGATATCAATAAAGACTCGCGCTTTCTCCGCTACCCACCCAAAACCAAAACCCGCATACCGGTTGCCTCCATGTGCTGGCCATTGCAGATAGGCCAGCGCTTGATTGGCGCATTATCGGTCAACAGTTTTAACGATGAGTGTAGTTACACGGGAGCGGATTTAGACCACGGACAAAAATTAGTTAATCCGATCACGCTCGTGATCGACAACATTAGGTTACATGGTGATCAACGCAAGCGCATCCAGCAGCTTGCCAACGCAAATCAACGCTATGCCAATGCCAACCAGCAATTAATAGAGGCTCACAAACGCTTGAATGAGTCGGAAAAACGCCTCAACGACATTTTAAATTCACTGGATAGCGTGGTCTGGTCGATGGAGCCGGTCACGATGAAATTGCTGTATCTCAACAAGGCCGCCACTGAGGTATCCGGTCGGCCGGTCGAGGATTTTTTAAATGATCCGCAGTTATGGCTGAATATTATTGACCCGATTGATAGAAAGCAGGTGGAAGCCAGTCTGGCCGATTTAAAGACTAACAGTATCCAGAAAGTAATCTATCGTATTCACCGCCCCGATGGCGGGCTTCGTTGGTTGTTTCATCGCATGTGCGCCGTTTGCGATGATGCCGGCTCACCGGTACGCATCGACGGCATCACTGTGGATATTACCCAGCATAAAAATGCCGAAGACCTGCTGAAACAGCGCAATCAGGAATTACAGACAGCCCTCGACACCATACAAGAAGTCCAGCAGCAATTGGTACAGTCCGAAAAAATGTCTTCCATCGGCCAATTGGCGGCGGGTGTCGCGCATGAAATCAACAATCCTATCGGCTATATCAACTCCAATCTCACTTCATTGAAAACCTACGTGGAAGATTTGCTGGCGTTGGTGGAAAAATATGAAAAAACTGAGGGGGAATGCGCCGACGGCGAACAACTTCGGCAAATTCAGGATTTCAAGCAGCAAATCGATCTGGTGTTTTTAAAAACCGATGTGCTCGATTTATTGGTTGAGTCTCACGAGGGGGCGTCGCGCGTCAAAAAAATCGTTCAGGATCTCAAGGATTTTTCGCATGCTGGCGGTGCCGACGAGTGGCAATGGACGAATTTGCACGACTGCTTGGATAGCACACTGAATATCGTCAATAACGAAATCAAATACAAAGCCAGTGTCGTCAAAGTATACGGGGACATTCCGCGTGCCTGGTGTTTGCCGCATCAGTTGAATCAAGTATTTATGAATTTGCTGGTCAACGCCGCCCACGCCATTGAAAAGGAAGGTACGATCACCATCCGTACCGGCAGCGAAAACGGCACCCTTTGGGTTGAGGTGAGCGATACGGGGCAAGGTATTTTGCCCGAGCACGCCAATAAAATTTTCGACCCTTTCTTTACCACCAAACCGGTGGGCAAAGGAACGGGATTAGGACTGTCCGTTTCCTACAGCATCGTTAAAAAGCACCAGGGCGAAATTAAGGTAGACAGCCGGATCGGCGAAGGCACCACCTTTCGCGTGGTATTGCCAAAAAAAGAACAGCCGGTCGACTTATGAATTTGCCGCCATCACCAATGACCAACGATCGGCGGGCGGCTTTACTGTTTGTCGATGATGACACCAATGTGCTCAAAGCCTTGCATCGACTGTTTCGGCATGAAAATTACACGCTTTATCTTGCGGAGGGCGGTGCGGAGGGCTTGACGGTTTTGCGCGAGCATACGGTTGACTTAATTGTTTGCGATATGCGGATGCCGACAATGAACGGCGCCGAATTTTTCGCTCAAGCATTTGAGCGATGGCCCGATACCGTGCGTATCTTGTTAACAGGCTATGCCGATTTAGAATCGACTATCCAAGCAGTCAACAAAGGCCGGATTTACAGTTATTGCACGAAACCTTGGAATGGCGAAGAATTAAAACTATTGATTCATAACGCACTGCAAGAAAAACGTTTGCGTGAAGAACAGGAACGCTTATCGGCTATCATCCGGCAACAGAACGATGCACTGAAAGCCATCAACGAACATCTGGAAGAAAAAGTCGAACAACGTACAGCAGAGCTGGCGCAAGCCAATAAAACCCTGTTGCTCCACAATCAAGCCATTGAAGCCGCACGCAATGGCATCACCATTACCGATGCCAGACAAGCCGGCAATCCCCTGGTTTATGCCAACCCGGCGTTTCAACGCATTACCGGTTACGACAAAGCGGAAGTACTTGGCCGAAACCTTTCGTTTCTGCTGGGCGAGGATCATGATCAGCCTGGCTTGGAGAGTCTCCGAATTGCAATTCGCCGGAAGACAACCGGCTATGCCGTTATCCGTAATTATCGCAAGGATGGCTCATTGTTCTGGAATGAACTGGCTATCGCGCCAATCAAAAACGCCAATGATGAAGTGACGCACTTTGTCGCCATCGTCGACGATATTACCGAATTCAAATCCAACCAGGCACAGTTGGAATATCGAGCCAACTATGATGATCTAACCGGGCTGGTCAATCGCAATCTTCTTAATGATCGTCTAAATAACGCCATCACTACCGCGCAACGCGAGCACAAAGTATTCTGCCTGTTTTTTATGGATCTCGATGACTTTAAAGTCATCAATGACACGATGGGACATTCGGTGGGGGATGAGTTCCTAAAAATCATTGCCGGGCGACTGCTGAATTGCGTCCGAGCTTGCGATAGCGTAGCGCGATATGGCGGCGATGAATTTGTCTGTGTATGTCCAAGCATCGCTAAAACCGATGATGCTGCTTTGATCGCGGCGCGAATCATTACCGAAATCTCGCAGCCTCTACAGCTGAATGGGCACACCCTGCATGGGGCGGTAAGTATCGGCATCAGTTTTTATCCTGCAGACGGGGCGGACAAAGAGACCCTGCTTCAGCATGCGGATACCGCCATGTATGACGCTAAGGATAAGGGTAGGAATAGCTTTAGTTTTTATACTCAAGCGTTTAACCAACGCCTTATGCAGCGTTTGATGCTGGAGGAAGACTTGCGCCAGGCTTTACGATTGGAGCAATTTGTCGTCTATTATCAACCCAAGTTCGATTTGCATAGTGAACAAATTAGCGGTATGGAGGCTTTGCTGCGCTGGAACCATCCGGAAAAGGGCTTGATTCCCCCCGATCACTTCATTCCATTGACGGAAGATGCCGGCTTGATTTTGCCGATAGGCGAATGGGTGTTGCATACGGCCTGTTTGCAAGCTAAAGCTTGGCAGTTGGCGGGACTACCCGCCATCAATATGGCGATCAATGTTTCACCCAAGCAGTTGCATAGTCCCACGTTTGATCAAACTATTACCCGTGTTTTACGGCAAAGTGGATTGGACGCGAGTTTTCTGGATTTGGAGATAACCGAAGGCGCGGTGATGCAAGACCCGGATAATGTAGCCATTACTTTGACCCGGCTAAAGAATATCGGCATTCGCATTTCCATGGACGATTTTGGTACGGGTTATTCAAGTTTGAGCTACTTAAAACGATTTCCCTTCGATAATCTTAAAATAGACAAGGCATTTATCAACGATATTCCGTTGGGAGAGGGCGATGTTACATTAGTGTTGACCATTATTGCGATGGCGCACAACTTTAAACTTAAAGTGGTAGCCGAAGGGGTTGAAACACAGGCTCAGAAGGATTTTTTGGCGCGGAATGGCTGCGATGAAATTCAGGGTTATTTCTTTAGCCGACCGTTGCCGGCTTCGGAAGTGGAGCAACTGCTGAAAAAAACCAACTGACCGGGACAGCCAATTTCGCTTATTCGCGGATAACGGGATTTTTCATCTAATGATCATGAAATAAGCCGCGTAACTTTGGCAAATAAAAGTTTTTTGTAGCACAAAAACCGATAATGAATGCCATTCGGCGGACTGCCCGCACGTTCCCCAGGAGACTATTTTTACCATACTGACATTAGCACCTGACTTTGAATTATAGATTATGATTAGCCCTAGTGTCTAAACCGAGGTGGGGTACTCACTATGCTTGAATCGAAAGCTGAAACTCTGCGGATACAAAAGCTGCACGAATGCTGCATCCTCGACACGCCCCCCGAATCAAACTTTGACGACATTGTCCGGCTGGCGGCACTAATATGCGATACGCCTTTTGCTGCGATCACACTGGTCGATAGTGACCGCGAGTGGTTCAAAGCCAAAAAGGGCATAGCGGCCAACGAACAACCCAGAGACTGCGGATTCGGTACACCAACCCTATCACACCTGGATGTGTTGGTTGTACCGCATCTCGAGCATGACAGTCGCTTCGCGGCCAATCCCCTCGTGGTGTCCGAGCCGCATATCCGTTTCTATGCAGGCAGCCCGATTCTTGTTCCCACCGGTGAAGCATTAGGCGCACTTTGTGTGTTCGACGTTGTGCAACGAGCGTTAAGCGTCAATCAACTTGATGGCCTCAAGATGCTTGCCGGCCAAGTCGGTGCAGCCTTGGCGCGCAGACAGAAGGAAAAAAGCCGGTCGGACATCCTGGAAAAACCCACGGCCCAAGCCTTGCCGGCTGACTTGGGCCGGCAAGATACAGCGCACAACCCCGAACATTTTAATGGCGCCATATTGGATTCCTTATCAAAACAATACTGTGTGATGGATGAAGCGGCCAATATTCTGAAAGTCAGCAGGCCTTGGCTTGATTTCGATCAGGCATACGCCGGGGATAAAGCCAGCCTTCAACCCGGGCAAAACTATCTGGCCCTGCTGGACACCGGGCTGACCAACGATAGAGGCGGAAAGGCGTTCGCAGAGGGTATTAGGTCGGTTTTGAACGGCGCTTTATCCAGCTTTTCGCTTGAATATCCTTATTACACCGGTTCCGGTCAGCTATGGTTTGCAGGGAAAGTCATCCTGTTTCCCGACCAGAATTTAGCCCGGCTTATCGTAATCCATGACAATATTTCCGAACATAAACAACGTGAGGAGCGGTTGCGGCAAGCAGTGGAGTCGGCGCCGAATGCCATCGTGATGGTGAATGAGTCCGGCACCATTGTTATGGTGAATGCGCAAACGGAAGCATCATTCGGTTACGCGCGAACCGAACTGATCGGGCAGAGGGTGGAGATGTTGATTCCGGAACGTTTTCGCGGCGCACATATCGGTTTCCGCCGGGCCTATCTTGCCGATCCGGTTTCGAGGCCTATGGGGGCCGGACGCGATCTGTACGGGCTACGCAAGGACGGCACCGAATTTCCGGTCGAAATCGGTCTGGGGCTGATCGAGAGTCATGAAGAAACCCTGGTGCTCAGTTCGATCGTCGACATTACCGAGCGCAAGCGCCTGGAACAACGATTCCGGCAAGCGGTGGAGTCGGCGCCGAATGCCATCGTGATGGTGAATGAGTCCGGCACCATCGTGATGGTGAATGCGCAAACGGAAGCCTCCTTCGGTTACGCGCGAACCGAACTGATCGGGCAAATGGTGGAGATGTTGATTCCCGAGCGATTTCGCGACGGACATGTCGGTTTCCGCCGGGCCTACCTAGCCGATCCGGTTTCGAGGCCGATGGGAGCCGGACGCGATCTGTACGGGCTACGCAAGGACGGCACCGAATTTCCGGTCGAAATCGGCCTGGGTCTGATCGATGACGATAACGGCATCATCGTCCTCAGCTCCATCGTTGACATTACCGAGCGCCAGAGTGCCCACGATAAGCTGAAACAAACCCTCAACGAGAAAGAAATGTTGCTTAAGGAGGTCTATCACCGGGTCAAGAATAACCTACAGGTGGTGTCCAGCCTGATCAACCTCCAAGCCGGCAATGTAACGAGTCCGGAGACCGCCGATTTACTCAAACAAAGTGCTGATCGCATCAAAGCCATGGCCTTGTTACACGAAAAACTTTATCAATCCAAAGACTTGGCCAGGATAGATTTCAACGAATACATTCGTAGCCTATCCGACAATTTGCTGTTCGGCTACGGCGCATATTCCGACAAGCTCAAGCTCAACATGAAGATAGACAATGTGTTTCTCGATGTCGATACCGCGATACCCTGCGGCCTGATCATCAACGAATTACTGTCCAATGCCATTAAGTACGCATTTCCCGGAGATCGGCGCGGCGAAATCGGCATTGCTTTCACACAGGAGCAAGGCGAATACATCCTGATAATCTCCGATAACGGCATCGGCCTTCCCAGCGAAATGGATTTCAAAAAAAGCAGCTCGCTGGGTCTGCAATTGGTTGATACCTTGACCAATCAACTCATGGGACAGATGAGCCTGGATCGGACAAACGGATCCACCTTTACTCTGCGTTTTACTAAAACTTGTTAAGCGGGAGGGGCTCCGCATGTTAGCCAGTAGAATTATGATCGTCGAGGATGAAGGCATTATTGCCATGGATATTCGTAGGCAGTTGGAAGGTTTCGGCTATGAGGTGGTCGCGACTGCTTTTTCGGGAGGCCAAGCCATTACGCTGGCCAATGAGCATAAGCCCGATTTAGTCATGATGGATATTGTGTTGAAAGGTGAGATGGACGGCATCAGCGCGGCGCATGCCATCACGGAGTCTCTGCATATTCCCGTGATTTTTCTGACGGCTTATAGCGACCCGGCTACCTTGTTGCGCGCGAAAGCCACAGGCGCATACGGCTATTTGATCAAGCCGTTCCGTCCGGATGAACTGCATGCTTCCATCGAAGTCGCGTTGTATAAGTATCAGCTGGAACGCAAGCTGAAGGAGAGCGAACAGTGGTTTGGCAAAACCCTGCACTGTATCAGTGACGCCGTGATTGCCACCGACGCTGAAGGGGTCATCCGATTCATGAATCCGGTGGCCGAAACGATAACGGAACACAGTCTGGAACAGGCCAAAGGTAAACGGGTCAGCGAACTCATGACGCTGATAGCTGAGTCGAGCCGCAGTGTCATTGAAAACCCGGTCCTCAGTACATTACAGAATCGGACCGTGACCGGCATTGACTGCCCCACTTTGTTCGTTAGTCAGTCAGGCTTGGAAATTCCGGTGGACGACGGCGCCGCCCCGATACTCGATGACGATGGAACCTTGTTGGGTGCTGTGATGGTATTTCGGGACATCACCGCCCGTCGGCAAATGGAACATTTACTGCGGGAAAGCGAAGAACGTTTCCATAGCTCATTCGAACTGGCCGCCATCGGCATGGCGCTGATAGCCCTCGACGGCAGTTTCCTGCAAGTCAATAATGCCCTCTGTGAAATTTTTGGTTACACGCGGGATGAGTTGTTGGGCTCCAATCTGCAAATACTCACGCATGCAGACCATCATGATAAAGTAATAAACCTTTACTTGCGGCAATTGGTAACCGATGTACTGCCGACGTTTCAGATTGAGGTGGAGTGCCTTCATAAAATGGTCGGCAAGACCATTTGGACTATGATCAGCGCCTCGCTGGTTCGCACTGCCGGCGGCGAGCCGCAGTATTTCATTGTGCAAATTCAGAATATTTCCAACCGTAAATACGCCGAACAGCAATTGATCTATCTGGCCAATCACGACCCCTTGACCGGGCTACTGAATCGCGACCAGTTTCATAACCGCCTTACTCAAGCATTATCCACCGGTCAAAGACATAACCGTAAATTGGCCGTGATGTATCTGGATTTGGATCGCTTCAAGTTGATCAACGATACGCTGGGCCATCGCTTGGGCGATTTATTGCTGCAAGCCGTCAGCGACCGCCTGAGAGCCTCGGTGCGCTCGAACGATATTCTGGCTCGGTTGGGCGGTGACGAGTTTATCGTGTTGTTGAGTGACATCAATCAAATCGACGATGTGGCCAGAATTGCCCAAAAGACCCTGGACATCCTCACCCAGCCGTTTACCTTGGAAGGCAATGATCTTGTGGTCACCGCCAGCATTGGTATCAGTATTCATCCAGACGACGGCAAAGACAGCCATTCGCTGTTAATGAACGCCGACACGGCCATGTATTTGGCCAAGGACCGTGGTAAAAACAACTTTCAGTTTTATACCCTGGAAATGACCGAAAAATCGATCGAACGCATGAAGGTGGAACGGGGTCTGAGGCATGCCTTAGCCCATGATGAATTACGGCTGCATTATCAGCCTCAGGTCTGTACCGGCAGCGGCGTGGTGGTCAGCGCGGAAGCGCTGGTGCGTTGGCAGCATCCGGAATGGGGCTTGGTTTATCCAGACCGCTTCATTACCGTGGCGGAAGAAACCGGACTGATCGTGCCTATTGGTGCCTGGGTCTTGCGTGAGGCCTGTTTACAAGCTAAAACCTGGATTGAAAATGATGGGCCGTTCGGCGGTGTAGCCGTGAACGTATCGGCGCGCCAATTCCTCGATACCAACCTGTTTCAAACAGTAAAACGAACCTTGGCCGAAACCGGCCTTAATCCCAGCGCCCTGGAACTCGAAATCACCGAATCGGCAATTATGCAGGATCCCGAGAACACTCTGCAGGTATTGCATCAATTTCAAGGGCTTGGAGTGCGGCTCAGCATCGACGATTTTGGTACAGGTTATTCCAGCTTGACCTACCTGCGCCGATTTCCGATACAAAGTGTCAAAATAGATCGATCCTTTGTGATTGATCTTCCTGGCGACGACGGCAGTAAAACCCTTGTCAGGGCCATCACCGCTCTGGCCCATGAGCTTAACTTGTCGGTCGTGGTCGAAGGGGTGGAAACCAAGGGTCAATTATCCTTTCTAACTGAGCAAAAATGCGATTCGCTGCAGGGTTACATGTTTAGCAGACCCGTGAGTGCGGAACAATTTCAACAGGATTTTATTAATTCCGGTTTTAAGACCTACCTTCCGAATATCTCAAACGATCAACCTTGAAATTAAAATTTAACAAAAACCGGTAACTTGTAAAGATGATTTAGGGGTACAGCTCTCTTGGGTGAGGCAGCAGTTCCAATATCTCGTCGATAACTGTTTGCTGACAGGCACCACCGTTTTTGCGGCAAGGATTAAACTAGGGGTCTTTTATACAGAGGACGTGGAGGCGGGATTATGCGAAGAATCAAAGCCATAAGCTGTGTGCCCTGGGTGTTGGGCTTGTGCAGCGCTTGCAGTGCGGATTGGCCGCAGCGGCTTGGTTATCATGTGCTGCAGAACGCCGGGCAATTGCAGTGCCAAAAAGCCATGGCCAACGATTGCGAACGGCGGCAAAGTTACGACGCCTATCAGCGCGAGCGGCAGCAACTCAAGTAGCCGCTAAATACTGTTCAGCAACGACAGTTCCGCCGGATGCGGCAGCATGTAATAGGAGTTGTCGATAAAGTCATCCGGCTCTCTGCGGAAATGATGGCGGAGCAGGGTGAGCGGCACAATCAGCGGCAATAAACCAATCCGATAGTTTTCGATGGTTTCCACCAGTTCCTGTTTGTCGTCACTGTCCAGCTTGTGCTTTAAATAGCCCTGGATGTGTTGCAAGACATTGACATGGTTGCCGCGGGTGGCGACGATTTTCAGACAAGTCATCAAGGCTCCGATATAGGCAGCGGCGGTGTTTTCAATGTCTGCGTTAGTGACGCCGGCAATAATTCTTCCCAGCTCGCGGGCCTGGTTTTGCTCGTGGCTCATCGCGATCAATTTATGCCGGCTGTGAAAGGTAATCAAACCATGCGCTGTTAAACCCTGCTCGCATAAGTCGCGCCAGCGGCGCATCACAAACACGCGCTGGATAAAGTTTTCCCGCAGGCCCGGATCACCCAGCCGGCCTTCTTCTTCCACCGGCAGGCTAGGGAAAGTGCGCTGTAAATAGTCGGCAAAAATGCCGGTGCCTTGCCGCGCGGGGATGTCGTTTTTATAAATTTTGACGCGGGTCATGCCACAGCTGGGCGAATCTTTTTTCAGAATGTAGCCGCACAAGCCGCCCAGCCAATCGTGTTGCCGGGCGGAGGCCTGTTTCAAGCGTTCCGTCACGTCGAAACTATGATCCTTCACGCCGACGCAACGAATGCCGTCCGGGGTTTCCCGCAACTGTACGCAGGGGCGGGGGATGCCCAAACCGGCTTCGACTTCCGGACAGAACGCTCTAAATTCGAAGTATTGGCCCAGCGTGCGTTCGATGTAGCTGTGATATTTATGCGCGCCGTCGTAGCGCACTTCTTGGCCTAACAAACAGGCGCTGATGCCCACCGAAATTTTCTGCATACTTAATCCTGTTATTGCTTGGGGTGTTGGTCAAAAATCAGTTTGTCAGTGGCAAAACCCAGGGTTTTGGCTTGTTCAATTAAATCTTTTTGGATGCTCGGTTCCAACTCCGGGCTGCGGGCCAGTATCCATAAATAATCGCGATCCGGGCCGGCGATCATCACATAGCTGTAAGTGGTTTTATCCAATGCAATGATGTTATACGCCCCGTAAAACGGTCCAAAGAAAGACACTTTCAGGCGACCGATGTCCGGTTTGTCGATGAAGTAAGCTTTGCCTTCGGCGATTTTTCGTTGGCCTTGCTCGGCGTCGTAGCCGCTGTTTAACACTTTGACGCCGCCGTCATCGCGCAGGCTGTATTCCGCGCTGATGTCCGTCAGGCCGCGCTCGAAGCTGTGATCGAGGCGGGCGATTTCGTACCAGGTGCCCAGATAGCGGTTCAATTCGAAGCCGTCTATCACTTTCACGCCTTCCGGGATGTCGGTGCAGGCGCATAGCAAGCTCAATAATAATATGGGTAGATAACGCATGGTTTACTCCGCTGGCGCCGGGGTATTGCCCAGGGCTTTGAATTGGGCTTTGATTAGCTGGCTTTGTAAGCCGTGGTCAACTCTTGGCCGAGGGTAGTCGCCGGCTTGCGGATGCTTTTCCCATTTGTGGATGACTTCTGCCGGGAAGCGTTGCAACTCCGGAATCCAGGTCTTGATATACACACATTGCGGATCGAACTTTTTCTGCTGTAGCCAGGGATTGAATATCCGGAAATACGGTTGCGCGTCGCAGCCGGTGGACGCAGCCCATTGCCAGTTACCGTTGTTGACGCAAGGGTCGTAATCCAGCAAGCGTTGCGCGAAATAGCGTTCGCCCCAGCGCCAGGATACGTGTAAATCCTTGACCAAAAACGATGCAACTATCATCCGCAAGCGGTTATGCATCCAGCCGGTCCGGTTCAATTCGCGCATGGCCGCGTCCACAATCGGAAAGCCGGTTTGGCCGTTGGCCCAAGCCCAGAAATCCTCTTGGCCGTTGCGCCACAGCAAGCCGTCGTAACGCCTGTCAAAGGCGTGACCGAATACATGCGGAAAATGAAAGCCGATATGGGTGAAAAAATCCCGCCAATACAACTGCCGGATCAAGGGGTGGTCGGGATCGAGCTCGGCTTGGATGCTGTAAAAAGCCTCGCGTACCGAGCAACAGCCGAATTTTAAATAGGCCGAGAGCTGGCTGGTGGCGGCCATGGCCGGAAAATCGCGAACGGCAAGGTAGTTTTTGCAGTTGCCGATGATGGCTAATCGGGCCAATGCCGCTTGCCTGCCACCGGGCAAGGCGTTTTGGTGCGGCTGCTGCAGCTGCTGTATTACTTCCGGTTTGTGTCCGGCATAGGCTTTTGCCGATAGTTTACCCGCTGCCAAGCCTTGCGGAGCCGATACCGGCTGGATCCGGGCTTGCCGATGAAACGCGGTGAATACCTGATAAGGCTTGCCGTTGCTTCTTAAACCTTGCTCGGGTTCGGTCAGTAGCAGATCGGCTTGGCTGTGAAAAGCCAGATGCTGTGTTTCGCATTGTTCGCGCAGCTCGTTGTCCCGTTGCCGGCTGAACGGGCTGTAGTCGCGATTGACAAATACCGCTTCGATGCCTAAGTCCTGCTGCAAAGGCTGGAGCAGATGCGCCGGCTGAGCGTTGAAAATGTACAGCAGGGCGCCTTGCTGTTGCAGTTGTTGCTGCAAATCGCTCAGCGACTCCAGCATGAATTGCAAGCCCGGCGTGCTTTGGTAAGGATGGGTTTGGATTTGCCGGGGATCGAAGATAAAGCAGGCAATGACTTGCCCGGACTGGTTTAGTGCGGCGTTCAGAGCGGTGTTATCTTCCAGGCGTAAATCGCGGCGGAAAATGAACAGCGAGGTTTTGTAGGTTTTTTTTGCCATCGGCTCAACAGTCGCCCCAATGAATAATCATTTGTTGGCAATTAAACAGAATATTGGGGTAATACTGATAAATCACCCAGCGCAGCAGCAAATCGAAATATGCCGCTACCGTCATCAGGCGCGCCACGGCGGCCCAAACTCTGCTGGCGCCTTTGTCCGAGCAACGCCACACGGCGCCGGTCCAGTAAATCAGCGGCGTCGCCATAATAATATGGATGGTCACCCAGCTGGCGACGGTGAAGTTGCCTTCGTTAATTCGGTAGTCGATGAAAAACAATACGGCGTTGTACAGGATAAAAAACGGGTAAAACGCATCTTTTAAGCGCAGATAACCCAGCCAGCTCCATTGCAGGTAAAAATACAGCGTGGCCGGCGTGCGTTCTTCCCATTCCTGGGCGGGTGAGGGCGTCAGATAAAATACCAGCGTGCCCAATGCCAGCGCGACCAACAGCGCTTCGTACCAGGTGACGAACGAGGTAAAGGCAAATAGCAGGGAAAGACTGTCGATCAACATAAGAATGCCCGTTTTTATATCTAGGGTTTATGCAAAATATCGCGCAATGCGGTATCCAGCTGTGAATATTTAAATGCAAAGCCCTGGGCCAGTAACCGCTCCGGCAGAACACGCTGGCTGCCCAAGACTAGCGCCGCCATTTCGCCCAGCAATAATTTAAGGGGCGCTTCCGGCAGCGGCAGGAGCAGTGGCCGCTGAAGCACGCTGGCTAGGCTGACGCTGAATTGTTGGTTGCTGACCGGTTCTGGAGCTGTGGCATTGTAGGGGCCGCGCATTGCCGGTTGATCTAGCATCGCTTCGACGATAGCCAGCCAGTCGTGCAGATGTATCCAGGACATCCATTGCTTGCCATTTCCCATGCGGCCGCCTAATCCCAAGCGAAACGGCAACAACATGCGTTTCAGTATGCCACCATTATCACCCAGCACCAAGCCGGTGCGTATCAGGCAGACCCGACTGCCGAATTTTTCCGCCGCTAAGGCTGCCGATTCCCAATCCGCGCACAACTGCTGGGAAAAATCGGCAATGCTCGCGCTACTTTCAGTCAGAAACTTATCGCCTTGATCGCCGTAAATGCCGATAGCGGAACCGCTTATCAGCACAGGCGCGGGCTGCGCGGAGGAGGCTATCCAGGCCACCAACTGCTCGGTCAGTTTAATCCGGCTATCGCGCAGCAACTGCTTGCGCGCCTCCGTCCAGCGTTGGTCGAAAATGCCGGCCCCCGCTAAATTGACTATCGCTTTAAACGTGGCGGCATCCGGTAAATCGGCTACGGAACTGACCGCTTGCACGCTGTTGCCGAAAGTAGCGGCGACTTTTTCGCGGCTACGACTCAGGACCGACACTGCGTAGCCTTTTTGTATAAGCTGTTTGGCCAGTGCACTGCCCAGGAAGCCGGTGCCGCCGCTGATTAAAATCGAATTTGTATTCATAAGTTCTGCTCCGGAAACTACTGACAACCAACTGCATCGCCGACTATGGGATTGCTGGCTTAATCGGCTTCGGTATCGATGGAAGTGCGGCCTTTTGGAATCATCATTTGACTTAATTGCTTGTTTTTAATCCAGATTACTGCGCGAAAACCCAGCAGCATAAATATCAGGAGCAAATAGAATAAAGGCTCTGCAAGGTTACCTTTAAGCTGCCAGAAATAATGAATCATTGCCGCACCGGCGGCGATATAAATAAATCGATGCAGTTTTTTCCAGCTCTTGCCCAAGAGTTTTTTGGATGCTTTGGAAGAGGTAATCCCCAATGAAAAAACAATGATATAGGCAATTAATCCAAACCAGATATACGAGCTTTCGAGAATATCGATACCGATCATTCGCCAGGCAAAAACCTGGTCTACCGCTAAATAAACCAGGACGTGCAGGCTGGCGTAAAAAAAAGCGAATAAACCGAATAGTTGCCGATACTCGGTCATGCCGCGCCATTTTGTGACAGTTTGCACGGGAGTAATGGCTAAGGTTATCCATAGAAATCGCAAGGCCCAATCGCCTAAACGAATATGCAATGCCTGCATTTGATTTGGGCCCAGATTATCGAAGGCAATATCGAACACTATCCAAAGCAGCGGGATAATGGAAACCGCGATGGTTAAAGGCCGCAAATTATTAATTGGCATAATCATTAGAAAAAATGCCTCAAATCCATGTCACGATACAGGTGAGCGACCTGTTCCCCGTAACCATTGAATAATTCGGTTTGCCGACGCGGGGTAAAAAAGCCGCTGCCCAATAATCGCTCGCTATTTTGGCTCCAACGCGGATGCGGTACATCAGGATTGACGTTGGCGTAAAAGCCGTATTCGTTGGGGGCAAACTTGTTCCAACTGCTAATCGGCGGTCTTCTCAGCAGTTCTATTTTGACGACGGCCTTGATGCTTTTAAAGCCGTATTTCCAGGGCACTACCAAACGCAGCGGCGCGCCGTTTTGCTTGGGTAAAATGTCGCCATACATACCCACCGCCAGTATGGTCAAGGGATGCATGGCTTCGTCGATACGCAAACCTTCGACATAGGGCCAATCCAGCATGGCCTTGCCGCGTTGCTTGGGCATGGTGTCCGGTTGTTGAATCGAGGTGAGCTTTACGAATTTGGCGTTTGATAAAGGCTTGGCGGCTTTCAGCAAATCGCCCAGCGCAAAGCCCACCCAGGGTACTACCATGGACCAGGCTTCGACGCACCGGAAACGATAGATGTATTCCTGTAAGGTGTGCCGGCTCAGAATATCTTCCAACTGGTATGTGCCGGGTTTTTCCACTTCACCGCCGATCTCCACGGACCAGGGATCTATGCGCAGGCTTTGAGCCAGACTGGCGGGGTCTTCTTTGTTAAAGGCAAATTCGTAGTAGTTGTTGTAATTTTTTGCGGCTGCCGCCGGCGTCACCACTAACTCAGGCGCTGAGAACGGGCTTTTGGGTACGGCGCTCCAAAGTGGTTTTGAGTCGTCGGCCCAGCCGGTGCGGATGCTGGTGCCGGTCAGCATCATCGCCGCCATCGCTTTGATGAGGGTGCGGCGTTGCTGAAAAACCAGCGGATCGGTAATTTCACTGCCGGGGATATTTTTTATTGTTTTTATAATCATGGCTTGATTACCGGTAACTTATCAAAGAAGTTCCATTACTTTTTGCCTTTCGGAATCCAGCCCATCAATTGACGGATTTTACGTTCGGTAATAAATGCCAGAGAAAACAATTGAATAAAATTCTCGGCTTCAATCAAATCCAATCCTATATTGGCGGGTACCAGTTCCTTGCGGGTGCCAAACATTCGATCCCAAATCGCCAGCACTATGCCGTAATTGCTGTCATGTTCCGAACGCAAAGTGGAATGGTGAGTGCGGTGCAGGGAAGGGGTGATAATGATTTGAGAAATCGCAGCTTCGTTGGGGACGCGGATGTTGCCGTGATGAAAAAAGATGAAAAATAACTCGATAATTTCGATGGAAAGCACTAGGTAAGCATCCACGCCGATTACTACCACGAATATACATTTGTAAATTATTTCCAGAAATAAATCGAAAACATGAAACCTAAAACCAGTGGAAACATTAAAGCATTTGTCGCTATGGTGGATTTTATGAAATCGCCATAAGTACTCAGACCGATGGCTGGCGTAATGCCACAGGTAAATGGCCAGATCAAAAAAAGCAAACGCCAGAATCCATTTAAGCGGACCATTACTCAGGCCGCTTAATAAGCCGTAACTGGCGAATTGTTGCGCTACCAGAAATAAGGATGAGGCTCTAAGCGCGGTTAAGATTAAATTGTTGACCAAGAAAGCCGTAGTATTGGTGACAAACGACTCTTTATAGGTTTTTGCCTGGAATGGACGATAAGGTTTGGTTTTCTCTATGACCAGCAACAGCACGAAAGCCAGTATCGCTAAGCCGAATAAGGCTTCGTTAAAAAACAGGCTACTGTCGCCTTGGCTATTTGCAGTGGTGTTCATGGAAGTCCCCAGTAATGAGCTATTTATCGAACGGTTTTTAATTTCCTTGAATCGCGTTTAATAAATTTGTCAATTCCTTTATTTCGTTATTGGCATTTATTTGTTGGGTAATGTCGTATTGCACGCCCAGATAATAAATGACTCTATTTTTCTTATCCAATAGCGGGGTTATTTTCAAATGATTGTGGAATAAAGTGCCGTCTTTTTTATAGTTTCTTAAAGTGACTTCCACTGTTTCGTGGTTTTTCATGGCTTCCACAATTTTAAAACGCGCATCTTGCTCTCTGTCTTCACCTTGTAAAAACCGGCAGTTGTGGCCGATGATCTCGTCATGGCTGTATCCGGTTAAACGTTCAAATGCCTTATTGGCATAGATAATAGGCGCGTCTTCAATGTCAGGGTCGGCTAGCGTGACGCCGTTGACGCATTCGTCCAAAATAGCGGAAAGTACTTGCGGAATCAGTCCGCTATCTTTTTCAACAATAAAAGCCATGGTTAAACTCCGGGTTTTATAATAATTATGAGTTTGTAAATGCTAGTTGCATTCTACTAATATTAAATTCCTGATGTTTTCGACGGTGTTTTCCGCACCGTCTTCGATCGCGCAACGAATTAATTTTTCAAAAGGCCGCATAAATACCTCCAACTCCAAAAACTCAAAGCGAAACGTCAAGCGGGTAGGTCGGCGATCTTCCTGAACGGCTTCGAGCAGATAGCTGTGTTTGTAAGGTTGGGTCAACCCTTGAAAGATCAGCTTGGATTTGGGTTCATATTCAGTAATTTCAAAAACCGATTCTATTTCGCCGTTGTTGTCGTTACGAATTTGCTTGGCCTTGGCGCCGATGAATACTTCCTTGCCGTCGAGCGGTTCAAAATCGACTACTTCCAGAGCCCATTTCGGATAGTTTTCAAAAAAATTTTCACCAACATAATGAAAAACATCGTCAACAGGTTTGTCTATATCGATGCAGGCCTCGCCGGCAATGGGCTTGTGTGAGTCAAACGGAAATTTGATGTGCATTTGATGTTCCCCCCTCGCGGAGCTTTCTGCTCAGCGTTGTTATTATTTTTCTGGACACGTAAAGCCAATAAAACGGTATTTAAATCTGTGCAATTAAATCGCCGTCAGGCGCTTCGGCTTTTTATGTCTAATTCTAGCCCGCTTTCTACCGGAAAATTACCAATCTCTAGTTTTGCTGGTGGCGCATGGCCGCGCAGCCGCCATAAAGCAGGTGCGATAAGCCCGAATAAATAAATAATTGCCGGTAGTTTTCGTCGATTTCAATTTGATTAATCGAGCAGTAAAACTCCAGGGAGCCAATTAATAGCAGCAGAAAAACCCCTAACGCCGCCAATGCTTCCGGGCTGTTGCTTAATTTATAAAAACTGTACGCTGCGATTTGGATTAAGCACAAATAAAACATCATTAACCGCATATTGTTTGCCAATGGACCGTACAAGTCACTGCTATCTTCAAAAAACAGGGTATTGCCGAATATGGTGGCTGCACCGCTGATCAATAATAAAATCACCGCTACATTAAAATTAATCTGCAACAACAATTGCAGGAAATTCATGGTTTTTGTGGTTATCGATTGAGTATGCATATTGCTACCTCTGAAAAAAAGATACCCTCCAGGAGTACAGCGTTTGGAGGGTACATAGAGGAGGACTTTTAGGACGCCAATATTTGTCCCTGATCCAGGTGGCCACCGGTTTCTTCGTTTATTGAGTCTTCAATCTCTTCAAACGATTTGGGTTCTTCTACTTCGGGTTCCGGTGGTGCAAGTTTTTTACCTTGTAGTAGCTCGTCAATCTGATACTTATCGATGGTTTCCCAATCCATTAAGGCTTGAGCCATGTTGTGCAACACTTCGATGTTTTCTTTCAGAATAGCTTCGGCGCGGTTGTAGTTAGCATCGATCACCGCCCGAACTTCTTCATCAATAGTTTGGGCCATTTTTTCGGACATTGGCTTGGACTGCGGCCCCATATAGCCGCCTTCGCTGTCGCCGTAATCCATCGGGCCTAAACGGTCTGATAATCCCCACTTGGTGACCATGTTTCTAGCCAATTGCGTGGCCCGCATGATGTCGTTGGACGCGCCGGTGGTGACTTTGTTTTTACCGTAAATCAAGGCTTCCGCTACCCGGCCACCGAACAAACTGGCGATCTGGCTTTCCAACTTGTCCTTGGAAGCGCTGTACTGGTCGCGCTCCGGCAAGAACATGGTGATGCCCAAAGCTCCGCCGCGCGGCATGATGCTGACTTTGTAGACAGGATCATGTTCAGGCACGTTGCGGCCGACGATGGCGTGGCCGGCTTCGTGGTAAGCCGTCATCAACAAGTCTTCCTTGGTCATGACCATGGTGCGTTTTTCCACACCCATGATCATTTTGTCGCGGGCTTTATCCAAATCGTTCATTGTGACGACGCGCTTTTTGTTACGAGCAGCAAACAAAGCGCCTTCATTGATCAGGTTGGCCAACTCCGCACCGGAAAATCCGGGTGTGCCGCGGGCCAGATCGTTGATGTTCACGTCTTCGGCCAGCGGGACTTTGGCACCGTGCACTCTCAAAATTTGCTCGCGGCCTTTGATGTCAGGTAAACCAACTTGAACTTGCCTGTCGAAACGGCCCGGTCTCAACAAAGCCTTGTCAAGTACGTCAGCGCGGTTGGTCGCGGCGATGACGATGATGCCTTCATTGCCGCTGAAACCGTCCATTTCCACCAGCAATTGGTTGAGCGTTTGTTCGCGTTCGTCGTTACCGCCGCCGATACCGCTGCCGCCCCGTTGCCGGCCCACAGCGTCGATCTCATCGATAAATATGATGCAGGGCGCGCGCTTTTTGGCTTGTTCGAACATGTCTCTGACCCTGGAGGCACCGACACCGACGAACATTTCCACGAAATCCGAACCGGAGATGGAGAAGAACGGCACGCCTGCTTCGCCGGCAATCGCTCTAGCCAACAAGGTTTTACCGGTACCGGGGGGGCCAACCATCAGCACGCCGCGCGGAATTTTGCCGCCTAATGCTTCGTATTTGCCCGGATCTTTAAGGAAGTCGACCATTTCCACGACGTCTTCCTTGGCTTCCTCCACGCCGGCCACGTCGGTAAACCGCACCTTGATCTGGTCTTCAGCCATCAACTTGGCTCGGCTTTTCCCAAAACCCATCTGGCCGTCGCGGCCGCCCATCGCGGCCTGCTTGCGCATGAAATACACCAGCACCATGATCAGCAGCAGGGTAGGCGCCCAAGAGATGAGGATGTTCATCAAAGTGGAGGGTTGTTGGGGCTTCTCAACTTTGATTTTCACGCCGTATTCCAGCAACTCGTCGATCATTCTTGAGTCGTTGGGATTGTAGGTGGCAAAGCGCGTGCCGTTCTGGCGTTGGCCGTCAACGTAGTTGCCGTCTATCACCACTTCCGTAACCACTTTGTTACGCACGTCTTCGATAAAGTCGGAGTACGAAATTTCATAATGCGGATCGTATTGCGGCATGTTGCGGTTCATCACCGCCGACACCACCAACCCTGCTACGATCAGGATGGAGAGAAAAATAAACATTTTTTTCATGATAGCTGTCTCCTAACTTACTTTTCGCTGGAGAAGTATTTGAAAAAGTCGGAGTTTGGTTTTAACACCAAAGTATCCTGAGTTTTTTCAAATGAGGTTTGGTATGCCTGCAAGCTGCGGTAGAACGCATAAAACTCGGGGTTTTTACCGTAGCTTTTTGCGTAAATTTCCGCGGATTGCGCATCACCGCGACCGCGAATGCTTTCCGCATCGCGCTGGGCATTGGCAACTATCACGTGTTTTTGCTTATCGGCTTCCGCACTGATTTGCTCGGCACTTTCGGCACCTTGAGAACGGAATTCTCTGGCGACCCGCTCGCGTTCGGCGCGCATCCGTTGGTACACCGAGCTGCTGACTTCCGGCGGCAAATCGATGCGTTTAACGCGGATGTCGATCAATTCGATGCCGAACTTTTCGGCGGCCGGCGCTAATTTAGCCAGTAAGGTTTGCCTTAGTTCGTTGCGGTCTTCGGAGATCAATTGCTTGATGGTCCGTACACCAAACTCGCTACGCATAGCGTCTTTCATGATTTGGTCCAGGCGTAGATTGGCTTGAAACTCGTCGCCGCCGACCGTGGTGTAAAAGAGACCCACATCACCGATTCGCCATTTGACGAATGAGTCAACAATAACGTTCTTCTTCTCGGAGGTAAGAAAACGCTCGGATTTGGCATCCAAGGTCAGCACACGCGCATCAAATGTGCTGACGTTATTGATGATAGGGGTCTTAAAATGTAGCCCGGGAGTGTAGTCGGATGTGACCATCTCACCGAGACGAAACAGAATGGCTTTTTCGTTTTCTTTGACGTAAAAAACCGACATATAGGCCAGTACACACAGGGTTAAACCGGCCGGAATTAAAACTTGGGTGGTTTTGCTGCTCATGGTTTGCTCCTGCTAGGACGTAATTCGTTGCCGGTTGATTTGCGAACGCCGTTTTTGTCAACGTTGTGCGGTTCTGCGCTAACTTCCGGTTCCGTATGGCTGGCCGCGGGCTGCGCATGTTGAGTCATGGTTTGCGGCAAGGGCATATACATCATCGGGCTGGATTGGTCTTCGTTCAGCATGATTTTATTGGTGCTGCTGTACAGCTTTTCTTTGGCTTCCAGGTACAAACGCTTGCGGGTGATGGCTGGGCTTTTTTCGTATTCCACCAGTAATTGATCGAAACGCTCGGTTTCGCCTTTGGCTTTGGCTACCTTTTCGGCTTCGTAAGCTTCCGCTTCTTGAATAATCCGGGATGCCGCGCCGCGCGCTTTCGGAATCACTTCGTTAGCGTAGGCTTCCGCTTCGTTAATCAAACGTTGCTTGTCTTCTCTAGCCCTGATCGCATCTTCAAATGCGCCTTGCACTTCTTCGGGGGGTTGTGCATCCTGCAAATTGACACTGGCAATGCTGATGCCGGCTTTGTAAGCATCCATGGCTTCCTGGATTTGTTCTTTGATCTCGGCGACGATTTGGCTACGGCCTTCGGTTAACACGAAGTCCATATTGTTGCGGCCAATCACCGCCCGCTCCACGCTTTCAGTCAGTTGTTTTAACGTGTTTTCGTTGTTTTTCACGTTAAATAAGTAGTCGCGAGCGTTATTAATTTGATACTGCACAGCCAGACGCACGGTAATGATGTTTTCGTCGGCGGTCAGCATTAGCGATTCCTGCGGAATCACAGATGATTTGTTCACTCTGCTGGCGTCGGTGTAGCCCACTTCGATAAACCGTTGTTGCTCTACGTTGACATTGGCGACGCTTTCGATAGGTGCCGGAATATGCCAGTGTGGCCCGGGTAGAGTAGTTTCCGTGTAGGCGCCAAAGCGGCTTACCACGCCTCGATTGCCTTGGTCCACGATGTAAACCCCGCTGGCCAGCCAGACGACGGTCAACGTGCCACCCACCGCTGCAGCGATGTTGGTTAACGAAAACATACTCTTATGATCGTTGAAGAAGTCGCCCGCTTTGGTAGAGACGTGCTTCCACTGCTTATCCAATTCCAACTTCCAGTCGGACTGCGGCGTTTGCTTACTGGTGTTTTGTTTTTCTGATGACATAATCACTCCTCTTGTAGTGTTAGCCTGACCTGGGTCAATGATTGTTATTGTTAGCCGTCCTTGGGTTCGAGAAATAGCATAAGGTCAAAGCCAAATTGTTGTTTCAGTTTTTTTAAAGCTTCATTTTGAATTTGCCTGACTCTCTCCCGAGTAACATGCAGCTGATCCGCTACTGCCTGCAAGGTCATTTCCGTGTGATCGCGCAGACCGAAACGCATGGTTAAAATCGCCGCCTGTTTTTCAGGTAGCGAAGCAACTGCTTTGTCGACATATTGAGCCAGATCCTGATCAATTAGTTCATCGAGTGGCAGACTGAATTGATGCTGCTGCATTTTTGCCATCAATTCCAGGTTATCGTCATCATCTCCTATAGACGCATCCAAAGAATGCGTGGCTTGATAGTAGCTGCTGATGGTTTTAATCTCTTGCTCGGATAAATCGCAAGCCAGTTTTAGTTCGGCGATGCTCGGCCAGCGCTCATATCTAAGGTAACAACTGCGCATAGCTTCGAATACGGTGGCGGCTTTTTCGGCCAAAGCCACCGGCAAACGCACAATTTTTTCTTGTTTGACGATCAGACGGGATATGGCCTGTCTGATCCAATAAATAGCGTAAGTGGAAAAGCAGATGCCGCGATCCGGGTCGAATCTGTCTACTGCTTTGATTAGCCCGACCAGGCCTTCCTGCATCAAATCTTCAAAGCTCAGGTTACTGGTTTTGTACTTGTGCGCCACGAACGCCACCAAGCCGGTGTTGGCGGAGATCATTTCCTGGCGCAAGCTTCTTAATTCGCGTTTGGCTTTGCCCAAGCGTTTTTTGAAATCTGCGCCGTCTTCGGTGTCCGTGGTCAATATGCTCTCTGCTTGCGCCGCACTGTCCAACAAAAATACCGGTAGCAAGTGCAGGCTGTACAACAAGCGATTCACTGAGCGGGCGATCAGGGATTGCTGGGCAAACTCCGAACCCATAAGTTGTACAACATTCTCGGCTTGTACAACTTTGCCCTGTCCGTTATTCTCACCCCAGGCAAGCTGATGGGATCTGTTGGCTGTCTCGGTATTGACCAGTAATTGCAGTAGCCTTTTATAGTCTTCCGAGTTCTTGGCTAAGATCAGATCCGAGGAGTCCACTCCCGAATCAAGATCATGCAAGAACCTGTTAATTATCAAGGCGTTGGTTTGCTTGTTCTCAAGCAATAACGCTAACAGATTCTGCCTGGCCTGTTCAACTTGAACGGCAAGTGAGTTAGGTTGGGATTCTGTTATCGAATCCATCTCGCTATCAATTGGCAACGCGGCTAAGTTGGACATAATCAATTCACTTGGTTATTTAAGTTGTTGGCAAATAACTTACTAGAATGTAGAATGTTTGTCAAAGTATTTTCTATACAAAAGTTGAACAATGTACTCAATTAAAGCGATTACCTCCTTAACCGGATTAACAGCGGAAACACTAAGAGCCTGGGAACGTCGCTACGCCTGCATCATGCCGGCGCGGAACAGCACCGGGCGGCGTTTCTATTCGCAACAGGATTTGGAAAAATTGACGCTATTGGTCAATCTGACCCGAAAGGGCCATCCCATCGGCAAGCTGGCTACCCTGGACAACCAGCAACTACAAGACTTCCAGAAGCAAGTCAGCGTACAACCGGCGAAAGAACAGTCGCCGCTATTGGCGCAGATCATCGACTCATTGAAACAATACAGAATCGAACGCTGCGAACAGTTGTTGAAGAAGGCTCTGATTGCTGCCGAGCCCTTGGACTACGCCAGAGACATTTTGTTGCCTGCCTTGCAAACAGTGGGCGAACTTTGGCATGACGGAAAGTTGAACATCGCCCAGGAACACATGTTTTCCAGCTGTATTAAGCGGATTGTGTTGAGCATGGTCAACAATTTGCACCACCACTCAAAAAACAATCCGGGCATGCTGTTCGCCACGCCGAGCGGCGATCCGCACGAGTTTGGCATATTGGTGAGCTGCCTAATTGCAGCTAACCAGGGATACAACTGTTACTACTTGGGTGCCGATCTGCCAGCCAAAGATATTATCGAGGCTTGTCAGCATTTGAAGCCGGACGTCATAGTCATGGGCTTGGTCAAGACGCCGCCGGAGCAAGTGACCCTTGACGAACTACAGCTGATCATAGATTCGGTCAGCAGTGAGCCCACCCAGGTATGGTTGGGCGGCAGCGGCGCTTATTTTTATTACACGCAATTGCAAAATGATTTAAGCCACTGCGAGTTGATTACCGATATTGATCATTTCAACGCCAAGGCCCAGCAACAGCAGTTGTCCAACTGAATGGCAGGTTAAACTCAGGCAGCGGACTCGCGATGCTGCTTACCGAGCTTGGCTTGGGCCTTAATCTCTGAGTCCTTCGGCTGCGCTCAGGAGAGCCTTATCGAAAGATATGCCAGATCAGGCGTCGACAGACTCAGCCCCAATGGTGTACCCGTGTTAAACAAGGCCGAATTAATAGCTGAAGGACTTTGCGCTTCCGGCAGATGCCGGAATGACAAATTTTCACCTGTCCTCCATAATCAAGCCACGGCAAGTTTGCCCAAATTTCCTGTCAGTTGCTTTTGCCAATTCAAATCATGAACGAGATTACTTACGACATCGATAGTTTACTGATCGCCTGTGTGTTGCTGGTATCCATGGCGTTCACTATCGAACTGGGTTATCGCTTGGGTTTAAAAATTAACCCTAAGGTGGATGATAATTTCAAAGCCCATGTCAATTCGATCTCCGGGTCTTTACTAGGCATTCTGGCATTGCTGCTGGGGTTTACCTTCTCCTTGTCCTTACAGCGTTACGATAGTCGTAGCGAGGCGGTGGTCGACGAAGCCAATGCTATCGGTACGGCTTATTTGCGCGCGCAATTATTGCCGAAGCCGGTCAGTGCAGAAGTCAGCAGCTTAATACGCAACTACCTGGATTTGCGGGTAAGAACCGGTACTGTCGATCTCACTCAGCGTGGGCAGAGGGAAGCGCTGATCGCGGAGGCCGGACGCATGCAAACGAAGCTTTGGGATTACGCCCGGCAAGTGAATGAACAGGCACCCAGTCCGGTGACCACCGGTTTGTTTATCCCCGCCTTGAACGATTTGATCGATAATTTTGGCAAACGCGATGCCGAGGTGAAGCGGCATGTACCCGAGTTGGTGCTGGCCCTGTTGTACATCACCTTTGTCATGAGCGGAGCATTGGTGGGTTATACCAACGGTCTGGCCGGACATCGCACATCGTTCGTCACTTACATCATGGTCTGGCTGATTGTGGTCATGGTGTTCATTATTCTGGATTTGGACCGGCCGTATCGGGGCGTAATCCGGGTAAGCCAGCAGAGCATGATCGATTTACAGACTGCTATTCGCGATGATGGCGGTGCCGAGAGCCGGCGTTAGCAGTTTTTAACAGCAGGATACTTTCCAGGTTTCCCGGTCCATCAGTATGGTCGCGTCGCCGGCAATCGTTTTTAACCACAAAGACTTGCACGTCTGGTTGCCCTGGGCCAATAAGGCCGCATCCGCATAGCGCGCTAATCTTGAGTTTTTGTCCACGAACTCTGCAAATAAAGCGCCTCAACCTTTTGCCTCGCCCACGGCGTTTTACGCAAAAACTTCAGACTGGAACTAATACTGGGGTCTTTGGCAAAGCAGTTGATGTCGATATGGCTGGCCAATTCTGCCCAGCCGTATTTTTCTACCAAACGGTTCAGCAGGTTTTCCAGCGTGATGCCATGCAATGGATCTTGCTTGCCGGTTTTAGTCATCGGCAGCTTCGCCAGCGTTGGTTTCGGCCTTTTTCACGCGAATCCGGTTGCCGTCCATTTCCAGACCATTCAGGGTTTTGATGGCGGCCTTGGCTTCGCCGGCTTTGGGCATCTCTACAAAGCCAAAACCTTTCGAGCTGTGAGTGTCTTTGTCCATCACCAGCGAACAGGACTGCACGCTGCCGTGTGCCGCGAACATGGCCCGCAATTCGGCTTCGGTGGTGGTGCGGGGAAGATTGCGTATCAGTAATTTCATAGGTTTACTTGTTTATGCTAAAGGCCCGCAACTATACAACTTATCGGATTAGGCTTTTTTGCTAAATACGCCCTGTGCGGCAATTGCTTGAGGTTTTGTCGTTTACGCGACAATCAATCGCTTAGTCAACGCGCGGCGATAGGGCTTTTTTGTGCGCAAACCCGACAATTCGCCGAGTTTGGCGGGCTAAATGGTGGCCGATTAGCGTGGTGCGATTATTGCTGCAAAGTGGTTTTCCATTACCGGATCGGTACTATGCGCTACGAACCCTACCAAGAAGAATATGATGCGGCTCAATCCATGAGCGACGAAGATCTGTTGGAATATTTTATGTATCGCATCGTCGAAATGGACGAAGTCTGGGGCTTGAAGGAAAGCCGGCAATGGATCTTGCGGGTGGTGGACGGCCACGAAACCTTGCCGGTCTGGCCGTACCGGCGTTACGCCGACGAGGCGGCGGTCGGCGAATGGGAAAACATGATAGGCGTGGCGGAAACGCTGGATTTTTTCATGTACCAAATCTTGAACAAGCTGACCGCACAGGGCGTATTAGTAGAAATCATGCCCCGAAAAGCGGCGGCCGGCTGTCTGATCAGTCCGCAACGCTTGTTTAGTTTTCTGGAAGGTATGCGCGATTCGCGCGACTTTGTGCTGGACGACTAAGTCCGTAATCCCAGTGTTGCCGCTCAGAAGTATCGATTCTTTTAAAAATGTTAGAGTAAACACCTGTTAACCGGTTTTTAGAGGTGTTATGCGTTATTGGGTATTTTCCCACCTTGTTAATCCGGCCCTTGAAGCAATCGATTTCGGCTGTCCAGGACATGAGGAGCGCAGGAAATTTAAGGTGCGGGTCGATAGATATGCTCTTGCATGGCTGGTGCTGGCAAATATGCTACCCAGCTTGACGCAGGCCGATGTTTATCGTTTGTCGATCTCGAAAAAATCGATCAATCTAATCGGCGAAACCCAGCAGGCCGTGCTGGCGGACGCTGCCTTGCCGGCGCCCACCTTGCATTGGCGGGAAGGCGAGGACGTGACCTTAGAGGTTACTAATCTACTCAAAGAATCCACTTCAATTCACTGGCACGGCATCATTCTGCCATATCAAATGGACGGCGTGCCGGGCATCAGTTTCGACGGCATTGAGCCGGGCCAGACTTTTACCTATCAATTTAAAGTCAAGCAAAGCGGCACCTACTGGTATCACGGCCATTCCGGCATGCAGGAGCAACAGGGCTTGTTTGGCGCGCTGATCATCGCCCCGCAACAGGAGCAGCAAACGGTGGATCGCGATTATGTGGTGATGCTGTCCGATTGGCCGCTTGCTGACCCGGAGCGGACCATGGCCCGCTTAAAAAAGCAAAGCGACTATTACAATTTTCAGCAGCGCACAGTGGGCGATTTCTTCGTCGATATTCAGCGCTTGGGTTTTTGGGAAACCGTAGCTGATCGGCTGGCCTGGGGCGAAATGCGTATGGAGCCTACCGATCTGGCCGACGTGACCGGCGCCAATTACCGGTTTTTGATCAACGGCCAAACCGCGGAAGCGAAACCGCACTATCTGTTCAAGCCGGGCGAAACAGTGCGTTTGCGCTTTATCAACGCTTCGGCAATGACGCATTTTGATGTGCGTCTGCCGGGTCTGAAAATGACGGTGATTGCCGCAGACGGACAGGCGGTCAAGCCGGTTGATGTGGAGGAGTTTCGGATTGCCGTGGCGGAAACTTATGATGTATTGGTTCAGCCGCAAACCGAACAGGCTTACAGTATTTTTGCCGAAGCGATGGATCGCAGTGGTTATGCCAGTGCGACGTTGTCGCCGCGCGCCGATCTGCTCGCCGATCCGCCCAGCCTGCGACCCATGACTTTGTTGACCTTGGCGGACATGGGAGGCGAGCATGCCGGCCATTCTGCTCATCAGGTACCGGATGAATCCGCGGTCGCTGCGGAAGTTGGCCACTCGCACGCAGAGCACTCGCTTACACAAGATTCCACCATGATGGAGCACAGCGGGCATCAGCATGCCACTGCCGAGGCGCAGTCAAATCTACATGCTGGCCACACAATGCCAGTGGCTGATGCCAGCGATACCGCCAAACCGTTGAGCTATAGCCAGTTAATCGCCACGCAACCCAATCACGTGCTAATGGGGCCGCCGGACAGGGAAATCAAACTCAGGCTAACCGGCAATATGCAGCGCTATATCTGGTCGTTCGACGACACCAAGTTTGCAGATGCGGAGCCGATTCGGGTCAAATTTGGCGAGCGAATTCGTTTTACGTACGTGAACGAAACCATGATGAACCATCCCATCCATATCCACGGCCTTTGGCAGTACCTGGACAATGGTAACGGCATGTACAACCCGAAAAAACATGTGATCAACGTCAAGCCCGGCCAGACGGTCAGCGTCGATGTGCCGGCAGACGCGGAAGGCGAGTGGGCCTTTCATTGTCATTTGCTGTATCACATGGACACCGGCATGTTTCGTAAATTGATCGTGGAAAGGGCTGAGCATGAATATCCCTAATACCCTGTTCAGTGCGCGCAATCCCTGGCTTTGCTTGGCCTTATTCTGTTCCGTTGCTACTGCGCACGATAGCTCGATGATTTTTAATCATTTCAAGGCCGACAGATTGGAATACGAAGGTAATCAAGACTTGCATCTGTTCAAATGGGACGTGCAAAACTGGACCGGCACCGACGAAAATAAACTGTGGTTGAAATCAGAAGGCGATTATTCCGCCGATCAAAACATCTTTGGCCGCGCCGATTTACAGATCCTATACAGTCGCAATATCGACACGTTTTGGGACTTTCAAATCGGTGCGCGGCGGGCGATAGAACCGGAGCGCACGTTTGATGCGGTGATCGGCTTTCAAGGGCTGGCGCCGTATTTTATTGAAGTGGACAGTGCGATGTTCATTAACGAGAAAGGCAACGTGCTGGGGCGATTGACGCTGGGTTACGAAATGCTCTTGACCCAACGCCTGATTCTGCAACCGCGGGTGGAAGTGAATGTAGCGGCAGAAGATATAAAAAATCGCGGCGTCAAGGCGGGTATCACCGAGTTTGAAGCCGGCTTTCGCTTGCGTTACGAGATCGAACGCGAATTTGCGCCTTATCTGGGTATGGACTATGTTGAGGAAGAATCACTCCGCGAGCACCAACACAGTTTACGAGGTGTAGTGGGGGTGCGAGTGTGGTATTGAGGCGTTGCGGATCTGCGTACATTCGGAAAATAATACCCAATTTTCAAGCCTGCAGGGATAGGTAAAATGTCGGCATTGCCAGGAGAAGTTTTGAAACAATCTTTTTACGATTTGAATTATGCTGATTTAGAAGCCGTTATAAAGCAGAATGATTTAAATCAATCGGTAGCAGGTATTCTATTTAATTGGCATTATAAGAAAAAAGAAAGCATGCAATGCCGAGATAATATTTCAAAATCCTCATTGGCTTTTTTTGAAAAACATTTCGATTTTTCCTTGCCGGAAATCGATACCGTGCAACAGTCGTCAAAAGATCGAACAGTAAAATTTCTGTTTAAGCTCAAGGACAACCATAAAGTCGAAACTGTCCTTATTCCGTTTAACAACAAATATTCTATTTGCCTGTCATCGCAGGTTGGCTGCGCCATGAATTGCTCTTTTTGTTTTACCGGCGAACAAGGGCTTAAGCGGAATTTGACTACCAGTGAAATGGTTGGACAATTTCTGCAGGCTTGGCGTTGGTTGGCAAGCAACAGGCCAGGAGAAGAGCGGATTTTAAATATTGTTTTTATGGGGCAAGGCGAACCTTTACATAACTTTGACGCCGTTAAAAAAGCCTGTGAAATTTTTTTATCGCAACGTGGTACGTCAATTGGCGTGCAAAAGATTACGATTTCAACGGCCGGTTATATTCCCGGACTGAAAAGATGGCTCCAGGAAGTGCCCGGCGTGAACTTGGCCTTATCGCTGCATTCACCGTTCACTGAAAAAAGGAATGAACTTATTCCGATTAATAAAAAATATCCGCTCGCTGAGGTATTAACTTATATTGACGCCATACCTTTGCAAAAGAAACAATTTATTACTTATGAGTATATTCTGATAAAAGGTTTAAACGATACTGCGGATGATGCTAAAAAATTGGGCGCGTTACTGCAAGGCAAAAGGGCTTATATAAACTTAATTCCATTTAATGCTTTCCCTGGCTCACGTTACGAGAGTCCTGATCTGATTGAAGTCGAAAATTTTAAGGCAATTTTAGATACCTTTAGAATCCCGACCTTAATAAGAGGCACTAAAGGTGATGATGTATTAGCGGCATGCGGACAACTTAATTCTAAAAATTAAAAAACTCCTCCCTTCAATATTCCGGCAGGATAGCAATATGACAGCTGTACGGACCAGCCACACACATCCGCTGCAGATCGCAGAACTGCGTGCGAGTCCTGCGCATGGAAGGATCGGCATTACTTTCTGCCCCGGCAAGCACGACCACTTTGCTTACACGGGGGCCTGGGAGCGCGACCTCGGTATCGATTTGGATGCCATCGCTGCCTGGGGGGCAAAACTGGTGTTGACACTCGTCGAACCCGCAGAGCTTAAAGCCCTCAAGGTGCCGCAGATCGGGCATGAAATTCGCCGACGCGGCATCGAATGGCGCCATTTGCCGATTGCCGACTTTTCCGTGCCTACTCTGGCTTTCGAACAGCAGTGGGTCACACAAGGCCATGAGATCCGAGAGATGTTGCGCAGCGGCCAAGATGTGCTGGTACATTGCAAAGGCGGCTTGGGTCGGGCGGGCATGATCGCGGCGCGGCTGTTGGTGGAACTGGGCATGGACGCCGAAGAAGCGATCAATGCCGTTCGGCACGTGCGTAAGGGCGCCATCGAAACACCGGCGCAGCTTGCGCTGGTGCGTCGCACTAAACCCATCCCTTAAGCCGGCGCATAACGATGTGTGCCGATACTCCGACTATTGATACCACCACCCTGCAACGGATAGGCGGGCAATTGGGTAGCAATCCAGCAGGCATTTTTCAGGACAGTAACGGTCGACGCTACTACGTGAAAACACTGGAATCTGCGGCGCATGCGCGCAATGAGCTGATCGCAGCCGAGCTCTATCAACTGGCTGGAGCGCCCACTTTGACCTATGTGAGAACAATTGCGGCGGACCAGGTGGCGACAGAATGGGTCGAACTCACCAAAAAATGCATTGCTCATCTGAATGACAGCGAACGCAAACAGGCACGGTACTGGTTCGGTGTGCACGCCTGGACCGCCAACTGGGATGTCGCCGGCTACAATGGCGATAACCAAGGTGTTGCCGGTGGCAAAGTGCTGACATTGGATGTGGGCGGCGCATTGGCCTTTCGGGCTCAGGGCGATCCGAAAGGCAAAGCATTCGGTACCTGCGTCGACGAACTGGAGCTGTTGCGCCGCGATACCGATAACCCGCACGCCGTCAAACTCTTTGCCGAGATGAGCGCCGACGACATCAAGCAGGCCATAAACGTGGTGTTACGGATTCCGGACGAGAAAATCCGCCAAGTCATTCTTGACAGCGGCGGTACCCTGGCCTTGGCTGACAAAATGATTGCACGCAAAGCCGATATGGCAGGGCGCTAGTCTGTTTGTGTGGCAGCGCTAATGGATTGGTTACGAGCGGCAAAAACCCGCCGGTCGCGGTCAACATCCAATTTCATTAGCTAAGACAACTATACCCACGTTATCAAATTAACTGCAGTCACTGGGGATTTTGTGCCAGCAAATCCCCAGCAATATCGCCCAACTTCTTCAACGCCTTTTCTACCCTGTCGTTCCAAGGCACGGCGCAACTCAAGCGAATGAAATTGCCGTATTTCTTTTGCGTGGCCGAGAATAAGGGGCCGGGAGCGATGATGATATTTTCCTGGCTGGCCCGGCGGTGCAGTGCCATGGCATCGACGCCGGCCGGCAGTTCCACCCACAAGGCAAAACCGCCTTCGGGCTGGGTTACTCGCGTGCCTTCCGGGAATAACAGGCTGACCGCGTTCACCGCCAACGCCACGTTGCGGGCATAGTCCTGACGCACATGCCGCAGGTAGCGGTCGTAACCGCCTTGCTCCAACATCTGCGCGACTATCAATTGGTTCAGGGTTGGCACGGCCTGATGCTGCATGTATTTCAGGTTTTCCACCCGTGCCATATAGCGGCCCGGCACCAGCCAGCCCACCCGCAAGCCTGGCGACAGGGTCTTGGCGAAGGAGTTGCAATACAACACCTGGCCGTTTCGGCTCCAGGCTTTGCAGACCGAAGGCCGCCGCAAGCCAAAGCCCAGGTCGCCGTAGACGTCATCCTCGACCAGCGGAATCTGATGTTGTTCCAGCAAGGCCACCAAGGCTTGCTTGCGCTCGTCGCTCATGCACGAACCCAGCGGATTGTTGTAATTGGAGACAAGCAAACAGGCTTTGATCGGCCATTGCTCGATGGCCATTTGCAGCGCATCCAGCGACAAACCGTCACGCGGATGCGTAGGGATCTCCAGCGCTTCCATGCCGCAGGATTCGATGACTTGCAATAAGCCGTAAAAGGTCGGCGATTCGATAGCGATCAAGTCGCCGGGTTCGCAAATAGCCATTAACGCCAGCCTGACCGCTTCGCGCGCGCCGTGGGTCACCACAATGTCGTCCGGACTATCGGCGCATTGCAGTTCCACCATGCGTTTGGCGATTTGCCGACGCAGTTCCTGATTGCCCAGCAATTCGTCGGCGTCGAAACAGCGTTTACCAAAAGAACGAGCCACCTTGCCGGTGGCTTGTTGCAGCGCATGCGTGGGCAAGAAATCGGCGTGCGGTACCGACGAACCTAGGTTGATCTGATAAGGATCTTTGGCAGCACGCAGAATCTGCCGGGTCAGCGATTGGCCGGTGACCTTGGCTGGTGTCACCGGCGCATCGGAAACTTGCGGTTCCACAATCGCCTGCCGGCGAAAGCCGCTGACATAGTAACCGGAACGCAAGCGCGCCTGAATCCTGCCGCTGTCTTCCAGCAGGCGATAGGCTTCCAACGCCGTTGAGATGCTGACATGCAATTGCTGACTCAACCGCCTGACGCCGGGCAGTTTTTCGCCTGGTTTGTAAACACCCTGCTCGATATGCGCAATTACCGTATCCGCGACGGTTTCGTACAAGTGTTTCATGTTTTTATCCAGGTTAAGCCATGCATTTGCACCGAGCATCCTCGCGTTTTAGTTCGATCAGGAAGCCGCATTATAAAGCCAACCCTGCGCTTGCCTTGTCACACCGACGGCCGATTATTAAAGCTCAGCCACTGTCTTAACCGCCAATTTGCTCTGAATCACGTCCGCCAAATACTGAGCATCGTCGGCAATCCCCAGGAACCGTCCGGAACCCCAGGTATGCAGCCAGGGCAAGCCGATAAAGTACAGACCCTCCACGTTGCTGACGCCGTGATCGTATTGCGGGAAACCGCGACCATCGAAGGCCGGTAGCTCTATCCATCGGTAGTTCGGCCTGAAACCGATTGCCCAGATGATACTGGTGATGTTTTCGGCATCGGCGTCGATGCGGGTAGGGTCGAACTCGGGTTCCCAGACTTTGCGGAACGGCGGTTCTACCGGAGCATCGATATTATGCTCGGCGATGTAACGGTCGATGTCATTGCGGATGTTGACGTAGATTTCGTCGGCATCGTCCAGGTTTTTGGTCAAATCCGGTAAAAACTCCAATAGGCTGCCGTTGATATTGGTCATGCTGCCGTAAAGTTTCACGCCTTCCAAGGCAAACTGGCGCAAATCAATTTCGTGACCACCGCTACGCCCGGTTAGATAGTGATTGGTTTTATGTTTGGCTTCGTCGCCCAGGGGATGGCGGTCTATGGTCAATTGATAAAAACCCAGGTCAAACAACCATTCCGTGGTCTCGCGGCCGCGATACATACGCGGCGAACGCGGGGCGCTACCAACTGCCAGATGCACCTTGCGGCCGGCCAAATGCAAGTCTTCCATTAACTGCACGCCGGATTGGCCGGTGCCCACCACCAGCACTTCACCTTCCGGCAGTTGCTCGGGGTTACGGTAATTGACCGAATGAATCTGGGTGATATGTTTAGGCAGGCTGTGGGCATAGTCGGGCACGATGGGAATGTCGTAGCCGCCGGTTGCTACCACCAGATGATCGGCGGAAAACTCGCCGACCGAGGTGCTGACATGCAATTGGCCTTGCTCGCCACGCCAGACCCGATTTACCGCCACGCCTTCCAGGATCGGCGGATTGACTTTTTTGGCAAATGCTTCGATGTAATCGACGATTTCGTCTTTCAGCATAAAGCCTTTGGGATCGTCGCCCTGATAAGGAAAGTCCGGCAGTTGGCATTGCCAGTTGGGGGTGACCAAACAAAAACTGTCCCAACGCTCGTTGCGCCAAGAATGGCCGATGCGGTTTTTTTCGAAGATGATGTGGTTGATACCGTGTTTTTGCAGATTGTAACTGACGGACAAACCGGCCTGGCCGCCGCCGACGATAATCGTGTCATAGTGCAGGCGGGTATTTTCTGATTTTTCTTTCATGGCGTCCTCGTCTATTTGATTGGGGGTGTGTTGGTTTATTCGATGAATTCGGTCACGCTGACCATGGGGTTGTCGCTATCCAAAAATTGGCTGGCCTTGGCTTCGATTTCCGCCAGTTGGCTCATCGCGCTGGAACAGGTGTAGCCATATTTTTGCCGTACTCTTTCGCTGGCTATTTCCAACGCTTCGCGGCTGTACTCGACGAATGCCGGCAAGGGATAACTTTGTCCGGGTTGGAAATAATCCTTGATCACCAGTGACGGCGAATAACACAGGCTTTCGGTTTGGTCCGGCCAGCGGACGCGGAAGCGCATTTCAGGCATAGTGGGTTCCTTGGGCGTTGATGAGTGAACGGTAAATTTCAAGATGGGTATTGGCCGACTGCACCCAGGAAAACTCGCTGCTTAAACGCTGGGCGATTGTTGGCAAGCGAGCCTTGGGAAAATCATCGATGGCGGTTTTCATTGCAATCGAGATCGCGGCGCTATCTTCCGGATCAGTCCAGATGCAGTCCTGATCTTGCAAATAATCGGTAAACGGCGGCCGCAGCGAAACGATAGCCGGCGTGCCGGAGAGAATGGCCTCCAGCACCACTAGGCCAAAGCCTTCGGTCAATGATGGAAACACCAGTGCGTCAGCCAGACGAAACAAACTCGGCATGTCGGCATCGGGCAATGGACCGGTGATGATCAATGGTTGGCCGTGGCCCTCCTGAATAGCGCTCTCGGCGACAGCGGCGTTGAACTGTTGGCGGTAGTCGCTGTGGTCTAATAGGCTGGCGCCGCCGACGATGATCAACTGCGTATTGGGACGCTGCTGCAAAACCTCACGGAATGCCGCGAAGATACGCAAGGTGTTTTTGCGTGCCTCGATGCCGCCAACCGCCAGGAAAATCGGCCCGCCCCGCGACAAACCCAGCGATTGGCGCAGGGTTTCGTCATGGGCATGCGGTACGGGCGAATAGCGTTGCACATCAACGCCGTTATTGACTTGGGTGGCGGCAATCCGATGCTGCTTGTGCAACTTGTCCTGCCAATCGCGGCTGACGCACAAGACTCGTTGGGCGGCCACAAACGAGCGACTTTGCCAGGTCATCAACGAAACGTCGTCGAAACTATCCAGATGATGCACGGTGCGGACAAAGCCATCGATGATGCCGCGTTCGCTAAGTTCGGCCATCGCGCAACCGCTGATGGCATCCTGAGCGTGGTAAATATCGAATGTGGTGGTAGCGGATTGGCTGAAGTAATCGATATAAGCCTGGATGCGCTGGCCGACGGTGGCGACCAAATCGCCGCTCAATCTGGTTAGCGGTATCAGGGTTGTCCGGCAGCGTACGGCGCGAAAGAATTTTTTGCCGGGTTCCGCTGCGGCGATCAAGGTCACATCGTGTCCCAACTCCTGCAAGGCCTCCGCCAATTGCATCGCATGCACCACGCCGCCGCGCGGGTTAACGGAATGGGTCAGCATGGCAATGCGTAGTCTTGGCATGGCTAGTCCTGCCGGTTTGGGCCGCAGCCGATCAGGGCTTCGCTGTTTAAATCCCAGAGCAGTTGCTCTGCGTCGCCGGCTTTAAGCCGCAACCGGCCACTGTCGTCAGTCTTGCCGATGGCCGCGCAAGCGATGCCGCGCAGGCTAAACAGTTCGATCACGTCGCCGGTGTCATGGGTATCGACGCTCAGCACGAAGCCGTAGCTGGGAAAGCAGCGCAACCATCTTGCCAAATCGATGTGGCTTGGACGCGGTATGGCGTTAATATCGATCACGCCGCCCAAACCGGAGCACTCCAACAGCATCAATAAGGTGCCGATTACGCCGGCATTGCTGATGTCCTTGGCGGCATCGCATAGGCCGGTTTCGGCCAGTGTTGGCAGGATTTCCAAATCTTGGCGTAGACGTTCCGGTGGCGCGCCGGTGCTGGCGTCCCACCACAAATAGGGTTCGCGAAAATGGCCGCGCAAATCGATGGCTGCCAGCAGTTGTTGTTCCGGTTTGGCGGCGAAACTGCTCAACAGTTTTTGCGCCCGACCCAGGATAGCTACCGATAATTGCGGGCGGTCGTTACGCAAATTGCTGTGGCCGCCAACCACCGGTACGCCGTAAACTTGCGCGGCAGTGGCCAGGCCTTCCAGTATCGGCTTGGCTTGGCCAGCACCTTCGCTCCAGATCGCATCGACCACCGCGATTGGCCGGCCGCCCATCGCGTAAATGTCGCTGACGTTGACCATCACGCCGCAATAGCCGGCAAACCAGGGTTGGCTGGCGACGAAGTCATTCAAATAGCCTTCGCTTGCCAGCAACAGGAAGCCGTCGCCGTCGGGGATGGCCGCGCAGTCATCGCCCACGGGTACATCGTTCCCACGCTCCGCGTGGGAATGCAAGCTGAACCGCTCCGCGGTTCGGGACGCCGGAGCGTCCGGGGCTGGGTTCCCACGGAGACCGTGGGAACCATAGAGTCTTCCCACCACCTCGGCGATGTCGCGCTTATGCGCCAGCCCCAAGCCTTGTTGGATGCTCTTGGTCAATTCAGTCAATGAACTCATGCCGCGATCCGACTGGTTGTTACAAAACCGATAGCGCCGTTGGCATAAGGCGGATACCAAGCCAGGTCTGCTTGCATCAAATAATGCGGCCGCCCGTGCACCGCGATTTCCTGCAAGGTTTTCCAGTGCAGACGGCGGAACAGCAATTGGTTGCGGGCTTGCACCTGCGCCAAAAAGGTATTGCAGCCCTGGGCGTGGGCACTGGTTACCGCCAGCTTGATCAAGGCCGCGCCGAGGCTGCCTTGCTTGCGGTAGTCCTGATCGACCGCCAAGCGCGAGCCCCACCAGACGCCGGGCTTTTCCTGGTGAATGCGCACGGTGCCGACCACCCGATCCGGCATGCCGGCCAGGCAGGCGATGGCAACGATGGGCGTGGCGACGGCGTCGATGTCGTCCAGGTCGTCGCCGGTGAAGATACCTTGCTCCTCGCAGAACACGGCTTGGCGCAAGGCCAGCATCTGCTGGCGCTCCCAGTCCTGGGTGACGAACTTGATCAGGTATTCGTTGGCGAAATAGGGTTTAAAATCGTCACTCCACATCTCACACCTCGTAGCTAGCCAATGCCGAGCAGGCGCCGCATTTGGCGCAGCCGGCTTTGATGTCTTGGGATAGCAGGTTCGCTTGCTTCAACATTGCGCCGAGCGTCGGCAGGATTTGCTCCATGAAGGCCGGCGTCGGCGCCGGATGGTTTTGCAAGGGTGTGCCGCTAATTGGCACGAACGGCACCACGAAGGGGTAAACGCCTTTGGCGATCAACTGTTCGGAAATCGACAGAATCGCTTCCGGCGTGTCGCCCAAGCCCGCCAGGATATAGGTACTAACCTGGCCGCGACCGAACACCGCCACTGCGGCATCGAAAGCAGCCATGTAACGATCCAGCGGCACGTCGGCTTTGCCGGGCATGATGCGGGCGCGCACTGCCGGCATGACCGCTTCCAAATGCATACCCAAACTGTCTATGCCGGCATTTTTCATGCGCTCGAACCAGATGTCGTCATCCGGCGGCTCGCATTGGCCTTGAATCGGCAGATCGACGACCGCCTTAACGGCTTCGGCACTTTCGCAGAGCAATGCCGCGCCTCTATCGGTGAGATTCGGCGTGCCGGTGGTCATGACCATATGATTGACCTGATCCAGTTCGACCGCGGCTTTCGCGACCTCGGCCAGTTGTTCTGGCGTTTTACGCAAGATGGTTTTGCCCGCCGCCAATGACTGGCCGATGGCGCAGAACTGGCAGGATGTTTTGCGGTTGCCGTAGCGAATACAGGATTGCAGTAGTGTGGTCGCTAACACATCCGCCGAATGCAGCGTGGCGATCTGTGAATACGGAATGCCGTCGGCCGTCTGCAAATCATAAAAACGCGGTTGGCGTGGGAATTGAACATGACTGACCACAGCGCCGTCTCGGCGAATCTCGCTGATACCGTTGACATCGGGCCGACTGGCGACGAACGGCGACTCGCAAGCCGAGACCGTGGCAATCGGTATCATCACAGTTCGGCCCGACAAGTTAACGGCTTTGTGGTCAGAAGGGCCGGCACCGCCACGCCGTCCTGTGATGCCGACTTCGCTGCCTTCCAGGCGTAAGCCTAAGGATTGCAGATCGGCGATCAGCTCTGCCACGCCGGCTTTAGTTTGTGCTGATAGCATCATCGCGGTCGCTCTCTTGGATGGGGTGAGATGAAACGGCTGGCAGGTCGCTGAACATCGGTACCGCCGGCCTGTCGGCTATGCGCAAACTAAGTAGTTCCGGCCGGGCGTAATGGCCGACCGAATCCATCATCCGTTTACGTTTGGTGACTAAATTCATATCCAGATCGGCGATCAGTATGCCTTCGCCTTCCCGCAACGGTTCGACCACATGCTGGCCTTCGGGGGAAATAATCGCCGTGCAACAACCGCCGCGCAGGGCTTTTTGCAGGGTTGGCTCGGTAGTGACCGCGTCGATCTGCTCATCGTTGAGCCAGCCGGTGGCGTTGATGACAAAGCAACCGGATTCCAGCGCATGGTGGCGAATCGTTACTTCAATTTGCTCGGCAAAAATGGGCCCGACCAGGGAGCCGGGAAACTGGCTGCAATGGATTTGTTCGTGCTGAGCCATCAAGGCGTAGCGGGCCAGCGGGTTGTAATGTTCCCAACAGGCCAGCGCACCGATGCGGCCGATGCCGGTTTCCACAACTTTTAATCCCGAGGCATCGCCCTGACCCCAGATCATGCGCTCGTGGTAGGTCGGCGTGATCTTGCGGCGTTTCAATGCCAGACGGCCGGTTTCGTCGAAAATCAGTTGGGTGTTATAGAGACTGCCGTGGTTGCGCTCGTTGACCCCCAATACCACCACGATGCCGTGCGCCTTGGCTTGCGCCGCGACCGCGTCGGTAATCGGTCCCGGTACCGTCGGCGCGTAATCGTATAGTTTCAGATGTTCACGGCCCTGGGCGACCGGTGGCAACACGAAGGAAAAGTAGGGGTAATAAGGCACGAAGGTTTCCGGAAACACCACGATTTGCGCGCCTTTCGCGGCGGCGTCGCTGATGGCCTGGCAAACCTTGTCGCCGGTGGCGGTGGCGGATTCTAACACCGGCGCAATCTGTACCGCCGCCGCTCTGACGATGTTGGGATTGGTCACTTTTTTCTCCTGTGGATGATCAACAAGCTCAAAACGTAGGTTGGGCTGAATGCAATGAAGCCCAACAATTTGATTTTGTTGGGTTACGCTACGCTAACCCAACCTACATTTTGGTTTTTACGACGCCCTCTCGATGAAGGGTTCGGCGTTACGGTTTACAAAGTCCAGGTATCGAGAATGAAGGCGTTGTCGCGCTGGTGCAGCAACACGATGTCTAACACGTCTAATGGGCTGATAGGGCGAATGCCCGGCAGTAAACTGGGCTCGCCATGGCCGTACAAGGCTTGCAGTGCAAAGCGGCAGGCATAGACTTTGCCACCTTCCTCTATGAATTTAGCGATTTGATTGGCGTAGTTTTGGTGACCGGGAAAAGACTCGTCGCCCAAACGTGGAAAGCCACGCTGCAGACCTAAGGTGACTCCCGGACCATACAGCAGAATGGAGGTTTCGAAGCCTTTGCGTTGCAAACGGGTTGCTTGTAGCAGATTGACGAAGCCAATTGATCCTTCAAAAGCGACGGTATGGAATTTGACCAAAGCTTTCTGGCCTGGCTCGGCTTTGACGTCTTCAAATACTTTTTCTTCGAAATCGACAAAACAATCGCCTTTTTGATGTGCCGGTGAGGTGACTGCGGGCATGGAATTCTCCTGGATGTTAGTAAAAAATGCCCTGCATCGGCGGGATGGATGCAGGGAAGTATTTTTGGCCGCCAGCGTTGTCTGGTCGACGGTGAATACTTTACTAACCTCGGAAAAAGCCAAACAGATTCAGTTACTCGCCTAATTTTTAAGTACAGATTTAGTGAAATGAAATCTGTATGGCTTGAAAAAGCGCATAACTGTTATGGTGGCATTTCGCCAAATCATTCAATTTGCGAGCGAGCCAATCAACTCAGATCATATTTTTAGATCACTAACACCGGATCAGGCTGTCTAATTGGAAATGCGGCCAGGGGCAGCGGCGCGAAGCCTGTCACTTTGCTGTTCTGCGCAAATATCAGTTAGCTGCCGGCGGAAGCGCCGGATTGCCGGTTCTCTTCGCGGTAAACTCAACAGGCACATGTGCCGAATAACCGCCTTCGGTTTGCATCACAAATTTAATTTCATCGCCGGCTATTTTGCCTTGATACCGATGGATAGCCTGTTGTGTGGGGCCTGATCCCAGCGATTCCGAGGTTTTGGTGATAAAACGCAAGGTGCCTCCGGCGATCTCGCCTTCCAAAATGCCGTTTGGGCTGCCGGTAAATGTAGCGCTGCCATATAGCTGCGTATCGCTACCGGCGAAATCGAATCGCTCTTGATAATTAGCGTTCGGCCAGTCATAGCTGACTTGGGCTTGCCATAATCCGTTGATTGCCGGCCGCTGTTCTGCGCCGCTTAACAGATCTATTAGATTCCGGGTGGCGTTGGTAAACGTCGAAAGGCCAATAACCAGCGTGCTGACCGCAATCAACAATGACAGCAGCGGGTGGTTTCTAATCCGGGTATTGATTCTGTCCAAGCGGGTTCTTGAGTCGTTCATGGTTTTAGTATCCGTAGCATTTTGGCGTTTCGGTAGAAGGGGACTACCCAGCGAGGTTAAACGTGCCGACAGAATAAGCGTTTTGGCTGACGTTTTCTAACGGTTATCGACTAAGCCGATCAGGCTTGGGGAGAGCTGATAAGGGATGGGTGGCTCCCGTCTGTTTGGAAACGACGGTATGCGTGGGTTGGCTTAATGAATAGCCAGCTTGCGCTTCGCACGCCGCCAGCCGATGACGATACCGCTCGCGCTAATCAACAAGCCGCCGGTGCTGAATACTATCAACACAATATCCCAGACCGGCCGATTGTTCAGTAAAGGCAGCCAGTCCCAACTGTGTAAAAAGGCAAATAGCCAGCGGCTGACGCGCCTACCGGCATCGAGTTTACTGAAGTGACCGGTGTAGGGGTCGAGATGCAGCCAGGTGCTGTCGGCGTCGGCAAATTCCAAACGCAGGATAGGCAAACGTTTGTCGATGTGCCCGGTCATGGTATGCGCGGCGCGGCTGTAGTAGTAAAAATCGTATTCGTTTAACACGCTTTGCCTGGCAATTTTATTCGGAGCCATGAGCCGTTCGGCTGCGGTTTGCAGGGCCGGCCACTCGAATTTCTCGAAAACCCGGCTATCAGTCTGCGCCGTCTGGATACGGCTGCGGCCCTGACCATCAAAAGCAATGTAAAAACCTTGGCCGTTCAGTACGCGCCATTCGATTTCCCGCGGCTGAAACCCGGTATTTTGAAAACGCGCCAAGGCTTCCGCTGCGGACAACGGGAAATACTGCGGCGAAATGTCTCCGCCCATGTAGGTCTGGAGCTTGGGTTTGGCGGCGGTGGAGTCGAATATTTTCCACGGATTCATCGAAAATAAGCCACTGAGTATCCAAGTGAAGGCGATTACGCCAAAGCCCAATCCCAGCAGGTGATGCCACCGCATCCAGGCCTCGCGGTATGGGGTTTTTGTGCCATGTTTGTAACGGCCCTGAAAACGCCAACGCAGTATGCCAACGATTAGGCCAAGCAAACTTAATACCGAACCGGCCAGCGCGGTGTAAATGACAATGTCCGCCGCGTAACGATCCAAAGCGCCGCCGCGAAACGGATATAGCCAATGAATCCAGGCGCCCAGCCAGTTCCAGGTGCGTTCGTGGCGAGTGGCATCGCGCACCACTTCGCCGGTAGTGTTGGAAATATAAAGCAGCGTGGCTTGCTCGTCGGCCATTTGCACGCGGTGCAGCGGCCGATGTTCGTCCAGCGCTTTGGAATGCGTCCAGGCGTCTTCGTCGATGCGATCCAGATAATAGCCGTCAGCCGTCGCCAGAAAGCTGCCGGCTGACGCTAAGGCCTGGGCCGGCGTCACCTGATCGACACGGTTCCCGGTTTCGGCATCCACGGCGATTTGGGTTTTGCCGTAAGCAAATACATAACGCGGCGCGCCGGCCACGCTGGTCAAGCGCACGCTATCGGGACTTTTGGCTTGAGCACTAGCTTCCAATGCTTGTGCAAGGTTGATGCGGCAGCGCTCAGCCGCCAAGCCAGGCAAGGCGCTCAGCTTTTCCTGTGGTGTCAGTTTGGGGTAGCCGACATACATCATCACGACGCCGGATACGAACCACATGGCCATGAAACAGCACAAGGCTATACCCAGCCAACGGTGAACCAGATATAGATTGCGCTTTAGCCCGTTGAGCATTAAAAGTCTACTTTCAATTCCATCATGAAGGTACGCGGTGCGGCGACGAAAAATAACGGGGCGTTACCGCCGCTACCCCATTCGACGTATTGCTCGTCGGACAGGTTTTTAACCCGCGCGGTGACCGTGGCTTTTGGATTAAATTTCCAGAACAGTTGGGTATCGAATACCGCATAAGCCGGGGTTTTGATCAGGTTGGCGGTATCGACGAAACGGTCGCCGACGTAGCGCGAGCCAAAATTCCATTGCCAGTCGGCATCGAAATCCCAGGTCAGCCAGGCATTAGCCACCCATTTGGCGACATTGGCCGGCCGATTGCCTTTTCTTGAGACCGTGCTGGTGCCGACGGTTTCCAGGAATTTGTCGTACTGGGCATCGACGTAGGCCATGTTGCCTTGCACGCTCCATTCGTCGGTGAGTTGTACCCCGATATTGGCCTCTACACCGCCAGAGGACTGTGCGCCAATCGGTAACTGCCGATTTCGGTCCGTCGGATCGGTTATCGATAGATTTTTCCGTTCGATGTAATAGCCTGCCAGTGTCGCCGAGCCTTTGCCGTCCCAAAAGTCGAATTTGGTGCCTACTTCTGCTTGTCGACCGGTGGTGAGATCGAAGTCTTGCAGCGCGGCGAAGGTGCCGGTGGTCAAAATGCCGGACGGCGGATCGGCTGCGGTGCTGTATTGTGCGTAGACGTTGAAGGTGGAGGTGATGTCGTACATCAACGCTGCCCGCCAAGTCACTGCGGTCCAGCGCCGGCCGAAAGCGGCGGGGCTGGTGGCGGTCGGAGGCACAAAGGAAGTGCGTAGATTTTTCGCATCCAGACGAATATCGTCTACCCGCACGCCCGTGATCAAGTTTAAATCGGGCACCAGAGTCAGGCGGTTTTCGGCATAACCGGCGACGGTATACAGTTCGTTGCGGGCGTTGGAGATTGGCCCGGTGGCCAGAGGGTTGTCGTAGTAGGTGCCGGTGCTGAAATTGTATGGGTTAACGATACTGACGGTGCCTGTCGAGCTTTCCATGCTGGGTGCGCGGGTTTGCTTGTTGTAGGCAATGTCGACCCCGGCCGAAATTTTCGAAGGCAGGCTGAACCAATTACTGCTATGCACGATTTCGAATCGGTTGCCGACCAAAGCCTGATCGTGATTTACCGCAAACGATTTATTGCGGGTAATCAGCGTATTAGTGCTGTTCCAGTCGTAACCTTCTACGTTTAAATACTGGCGATCCGCTTTGTAATAGTAAAAGGTGTTTTTGAATTGGGTGTTATCGGACAGTTGATAGTCGACAATGTCGCGTAACCAAAACACCTGCTGATCAAATACCGAACCACTGGCGTTATAGTTTTTAAAGCGGGTGCCGGGGTCTATTTGGCCTTCGGTGGGCCCTAAACCGGCGGTACCCCAGGGGACTATTCTACCGTTGACGACCGGATTCAGCACCGGCGTGCCCCAGTAAGAATCGCGGTCTTCCATCTGATGCTCGAAGGCGATGGTGTGCGACAGTTTGGACGTAATGTCGCTTAACAAGGAAAACGACATCACGCCGGAATCGGCTTCCGTGTGGTCGATATAGCCTTCGGAACCCAAATAGCTGATGTCGGCTTGCAGCCAATTATCGGTATTACCCAGTTGGCCGTTGAAACCGTAGGAAGCTCGGCGATTTAAGTATTCACCCAGCGAAACTAAGCCGTGATGTTCATCCGGGCCTCGGTGGGCGATTTTGCTAACATAGTTGACCGACCCGCCTACAGCGCCTTGGCCGTATAAAAATGTGGACGGTCCGCCCAAGACTTCGACGCGATCAGTTAGCCAACTGTCGATGGGGCGGGCGGCCACGACGTCATATTGCACGGTAATGCCGTTGAACAACTGCGTAATTTGCGAACCGGTGAAACCTCGCATCGAAACCGAGCCAGCCGAGCCGGGTTGCGACGATACGAGTATGCCTGGAGCTTTTTCCAAGGCTTCCTGCGTAGTCTGCGCGCCGCGCTTTTCGAAAGTCGCCCGTTCAATAATCGTGATCGAAGCCGGCGTTTCGCGAGGTGTCAGGCCCAAGCGGCTGCCGGTAGCGGCTTCGCTATCCAGTTGCGGTTTTTGGTTGGGTGGATTAAAGGGAGCCGTTCCCGCTACGGTGACTGTATCCAGCGTAGTGGCGGTGTCGCTGGTTTGGCTTTGGCTAGCGGTTCTGGCCGTTTTGGTTTTGCTGTTGGTTTCGCTGGTTTTTAGATCCTCGGTCGGCGATGGCTCGGCGGCGTGGGCGATGCCGTGCAGCGAAAACAGCAAGGCGGCGACGCCTGCTAGGTGGCCGGTTTGGGCAACTGGAAAATCCTGTAACTTGGTTTTTTTCATTGTTTTTATCAGGTATTTAGAAGTTAGAAGGCTTTTGGGTGGCAGCAATTAGTGTGCCGGGAACGGAAGTCCCAACACGGCGGGTGTTGCAGGGCATAAGGGCTGAGTTTTTTAATTAATCTATGTTAGATAAATGGACGGTTTCGCGGTATATGGCTTGTTTCGCCGGCTTGGTACTGATTTAGGTCCGCGGATATTGGACTTAAAGCCTGCCGGCCGGCAATGCTAAAATGCCGCATGGGCCGGCGCTGCGGTAAAACGCCACTATCGAAAATTTAGTTAAACAATGGATCAAGTATGTCGGGATTTTTTTCCAAACAACATAGCGTCGCGCAGCCCGGCTATAGCCGTTGGTTAGTGCCGCCGGCGGCTTTATCGGTGCATCTGTGCATCGGCCAAGCCTATGCGTTCAGTGTGTTCAACGATCCATTGACTCGGGTAATAGGCATCGGTACCTCCGCGCCGGAGGATTGGAAGCTGACGACGCTGGGCTGGATATTCAGTCTGGCGATTGTGTTTTTAGGGTTGTCGGCGGCGTTCGGCGGCAAATGGCTGGAAAAAGTCGGGCCACGCCTGACGATGTTCGTCGCGGCCTGCTGTTTTGGTGGCGGCTTTTTGATCTCGGCCTTGGGCGTACACCTGCACGAAATTTGGCTGATTTATCTGGGTTATGGGGTGATTGGCGGTATTGGTTTGGGTTTGGGCTATGTGTCGCCGGTATCGACGTTGATCAAATGGTTTCCGGATCGGCGCGGTATGGCGACAGGTATGGCTATCATGGGTTTCGGTGGCGGGGCGATGATAGGCGCGCCCTTGTCCGTGTTGCTGATGGACCAGTTTAAATCGGCCGAATCGGTTGGGGTAGTGCAAACATTTTTGGTGATGGGCGGCCTGTATTTTTGTTCGATGCTGATAGGTGCATTGACCATCCGCATCCCGCCGCCTGATTGGCAGCCTGCGGGATGGACGCCGCCGCTGGTGCAAAACAAAATGATCACCGATAAGCACGTGCATATCGACCAAGCTTTAAAAACCCCGCAATTTTATTTGCTGTGGCTGGTGTTGTGTCTGAATGTGACGGCCGGTATCGGTGTGCTGGGGCAAGCTTCGGTGATGATACAGGAGATGTTTAAAGGCTCGGTAACGCCGGCTTCGGCGGCCGGGTTCGTCGGTTTGCTGAGTTTGTTCAATATGGGCGGGCGGTTTTTCTGGTCGTCGGCGTCGGATTATCTCGGGCGTAAAAACACCTATTTTATTTTTTTCGCGGTCGGAGCTGGCTTGTATTCTACGATACCTACCATGGGTATGAGCGGCAATATGGCGCTGTTCGTGTTGCTGTACGCTTTGATCATGAGCATGTACGGCGGCGGTTTTTCCACAATTCCGGCTTATCTGGCGGACATTTTCGGCACCCGTTTTGTCGGCGGTATCCATGGCCGATTGTTGACGGCTTGGTCAACCGCCGGTGTGTTGGGGCCGGTGTTGGTGAATTACATCCGCGAATATCAAATCGGCCAGGGCGTGGCTAAGGCCGATGCTTACAACGTGACCATGTACATCATGGCCGGATTATTGGTGGTGGGCTTTATTGCCAATCTATCGATCCGGCCGGTGCATGAGAAACATCATATGAAACACGGCGATTTCGATGAGCTGGACGGTATTTATCCGGCTGACGAAGCCGAACATTAAGCAAGGCAGGGCACTTTTATGAATAACTCCGAATCGGGCAAATCTTCCAGCCCCTGGCTGTTGGCGGTATTCTGGCTTTATGTACTGATCCCGCTCAGTTGGGGTGTGTGGTCAACGTTGAAAAAGGCCTTGGCTTTGTTCAGCTGAGGTTTAATCGGGCTGTTGGGCGATAAATTCGTAGGCGCCCACATCAAGCGGTCCTTGTTGGCGGCGTTTTTCGCTGCCGCGCGGATGGCGATAGACAAATTGCGGATTAAGCTGCATCCCGTTGGCGGCGAATCCAGGGGAGATGCCCTGATCGATTGCCGGCGCATTAGGTTTCAGGCGGTAATCGTAATTTGCCGGATCAAGTAACACGTTGGCCTTAGCTTTGAGGTTGTGGTTTTCCTGGTTTGGGCCAATCATGGCGGTGGCTTCGCCTATCAACAGATTGTTGATTAACATCGCAGTGGCAATACTGTGATTATTCAGAAACGAGCCGCCGGGGTAATCGTTGACGAAGGTATTGTTGACCAGATAAAGCTGTTGATTCGGCTGGGTTTGGTTGTGTTCGGCGGCAAAAGCCAGCATTGCGGCATTTTCGGTGTTTTCACTTTGATGAAACAGATTTCCGATCAGATAGCCGGCACCGCCATCCGGTAAATCCACCAAATAGCTGGAGCCGTTACGCTCGTCCGTGATGCGATTGTAAAGAATATAGTTTTCCCTGGCCCGCGATTTGACGTTATGGCCAGTGCTGGCATCGTGGATATAAGAATTTTGCAGGGTAAAACGGCGGATATTGCCAATGTAGATGTTATGGCCGAGTTTACCGTAGCGCGGATAATCGACGGTGTTGTCGTTAAACTCCGAATTTTCGATCAGGATGTCGCTGTCAGGGTTAACGCCGGTCAAGATGCCCATCTGGTTGTGATGGAAATGGCAGTTTCTTAGAGTCAGATGAGTGCCTTCGAAGCGGATGCCGGCACCGTTCAGCGCCGGCGCGCTGGCCCCGGAAAGTTCGATATTTTCAACGACCGTGTCATTACCTTTTAGTACCCAGATCGCTTTGCCTTCCGCTGAATTGCCAAGCGCATCCAGGTGAGCGCTGCCTGCCAGTCCGCGTATGGTCAAGCGCTGCTGCGGCCAACTGGCGACGTCGCCCTCATAGAGTCCGGCATCAATGCTGACGACATCGCCGTCTTTGGCCAGTCTTGCAGCCGCGCTAGGCAGCTTAAGCGCGCGCTGCGGGCCGACTTGCCATTCGGTGCCGTGCGCCGGGAAGGCCAGCAGCCAACTAACCACACTGATCAAACATCCCGACAATATCAAGCGTTGCATCCCGGCTCCTGGTTATGGGCGGCTGTAAAATTCATTAATCCCAAGCGCTATATTCTGTCCGGTCTGCAGCGCCTTACAAAGGCGTCGGACTGAACTTGCAATATTTAAAGTAATACTTGGACCAGATAAGAGTATTATCCTGTCATCAGGCATATTTGCCAGACCTACGACTTGATTATAAGAATAGCGAGACGCTACTGGAGGAACTATGGCTTCACTTGACATGCAAGGGGCTTACGATTTGAGCAATGCCAAAATCAACGAGTTAATCACCGAAAGCGCTGAAGGTAATTATGCCTTGGGCATTATTAATCAAAAAACCAATAAGTTTGTCGTCAAATACGTCGGCCGTTCGGAAACCGACCTAAACGCCCGCTTGAAGCAGCATGTCGGCAGGTATCCCAAATTTAAGTTTAGCTATGCCGCATCGCCCAAGGCCGCATTCGAAAAAGTCTGCCAAAACTATCATGATTTCGGCGGCTCGAAAAAACTGCTGAATCACGTGCATCCGACGCGGCCAGCGGATGTGGATTGGAAATGTCCATGCTGCAACGAATTCGATTGAATTTTTGCGCCAAGTATTTCCAAGCCGTGGTTAATAGGTTGCGGAGTGATTGAAAAAGGCAAAACAGGCTTTTAAGCTCTGCGCGGTTTCCGGCGGCATGAATTCGTTGAATTTAACCCCGTAGTGGTGCTCGCCGTCGACACGCTTGTGCCACACGATGCTACACATCAGTTCCAGCGGTAGTTGCGATTCATATTGCTGAATATTGTCATAAGGAATACGCAATTGAATAGCAATCGAGCTGTTTAGCGGGCAGGGCAGTTCCACAGGCAGACGCAAACAGGCACCGGACATGCTGAAATCAGCAGTGACGCCGTCGAGAACCAAGTCGGCGATTTCGACATGGGCCAGCAAGTATTGGCTGCTGCGCGGAAATTTACGATTCTCGTTGGCGGCGGGAGTCGCCGTCCACTGCGCATCGAAGCTAAAGTGTTCCAGCATAGTGCGCATTTTTTCGGTCACCACGTAAAGGTCGTCGCTGATGGTCCGGGTGATGTGCACTTTGGATTCGTTCTGCCCCAGCGCGTCGAATAAAGCTGCTACTCGGGTCTGCAATTGGTTGACGTTCTCCAGTTGATATTTGGACACCTGGGATATTTGCTGCGCCGTACCCGCATTTTCTGCTATCTGACCCACAATCTCGTTGATGACTACACTGGTGGTTTCGGCTTTTTCCATGCCCTGTTTGGTGGTCTGGATGATGGAGCCCATCGCCAGAGTATTTTCTTCGATGATTTTGGTTAATTCGCCAATAATGCTGGCAATTTCGGCGGTAGCGCCGGAAGCGTTTTGCGCTAGTTTCCGCACTTCATCGGCTACCACCGCAAAGCCTCTGCCGTATTCGCCGGCTCTGGCGGCTTCGATGGCCGCGTTTAAGGCCAGTAGATTGGTTTGCTCGGTGATGTTGCGGATGGTGATGGTAATATCCTGAATTTGCCGATTAGCTTGGCGCAGCGCCACGGTTTTAGCTTCCGCGTTTTCCACTTCCTTCACAACCCTGCGCATTTCATCAAGATTTTCGTTAACGGCGACAATGCCTTTATGTGCCGTGTTTTGCGTTTGCTGGGTGCGGTGGCGAATCTCAACGGAAAAGCGTTCGACTTCTTCGGTGGTGCTACGTAATTGTTCGGTAGCGGTTTTTACCTCGGACGATCTCGCTTGTTCCGAGCGGTTGGCATTGGAAATGCCGCCGGAAATATTGGATATTTGGTAGGAAGATTGGCCGATTTGCTTGCTAACCGCGTTGATCTCGCGCATATGGCGGGTTAGTTCCTGGCCCATGAGCTTCATGGTCGCCAATAGGCTGTTGGTATCGTTTTTCTCAGTGGCGACTTTGATGTCTAATTGGCCCTTGGCGATACTGCCGGCAATTTTCGACGCATAGCTGGGCTCGCCGCCCAACACGCTAAATAATTTTCGCGTCAGCCAGATATTGGCTGACACGATCAATAGTAAAGCCAGACCGGCAACCGTGGCGCTGACCGTAAACATCTGGCTCTGCATCTGATTTTGCTGCTGTGAGGCGGTGTTGGCTTGCTGTTCCACGCTGCCGGCAAGCTGATTGAGTTTGTTGGCCAGAATTTCCGAAGCCGCGTCGAAGCCATTTTCCGGCGCTTTCATGATCAGGTTGCCGGCTTCACGGCCTTGCTGAAAATAGGCGTTCGCCATGCGTTCGCCGGTGGCATAAAGCGCACTTACGGCGTTATCGGCGTCTTGAATCGCTGGCCTCATGTCCGGCATCATCGCCAGTAAACTCGTCAACTCCGCATGCGCGGCGTTTTTTTCCGCCAAGGCATCGCTGTAATCGTCTTCGCCTACCGCTGATGCATCGGTGAGAAATTGCTGGATTTGTACGACGTGATAGCGAACATTTTTAAATGCCAGCGTCGCATTTATCAGACGCTGTTTTTCGGCTTCCGCTGTTTCCAGTTTGCCGTGGCTAAGCCACACAAACATATTGCCGACTATCAGCAATAAAGCCACCGTGGCGGTCAGTACGGTCAACAGTTTGCGTAAGGAAAAATCCTGAGGTGCGGACTGATTACTAAGGCGATCAGGCATAAGCGGTATCCATTTTCAGCAGAAACGTCAATGTGCGGTTTCACAAGTTTAGACTGATACGCGAGTTGCATAGTCATTTTGCAACTTACAAAGCCCGCCGTTGAATGTCGTCGTATCCGCACGGCCGGGAACGCAAATCCCAACGGCCTGGCAGAAAATTCCTACATTACTGAAAATGGCCGTTACAAGGAGTTTGCGGGTGGGGCTTCAGCATTAACCCGTTAGCCCGGAATGGGTGGCCGACGCCGAAATCCCCCGGTATTTCGGTCGCTGCTGCTTTGGAATAATAAAGCTAGCTAGTGTGGGGAATTTTTATAATAATCGCATAGGACAGAAGTCAGCTGGCCGCCGAACCGGTCGGTCCCGAGGCTGTCCAAGCGTAGAATAAAAAATAATAACAGGAGGTACACCATGCTAGCCAAAATAGCTGTAGTCGATTACATGTCGACCAAAATCGTTACCGTTACCCCCGATACCGAAATTTCTCAGGCTGTTAAGATTTTGCTGGACCACAAAGTAACCAGCGTGCCGGTTGTGGACCAACACGGTAAGTTAGTGGGGATATTTTCCGAAAAAGACGGCATGAAGGTGTTTGTCGAATCCGCTTACAACCAAAGCATGGCTGGAAAAGTAGGTGAGTTCATGAGCAAAGACCCGCAATTTGTCAGTGCCGATGCCAGTCTGGTGGATGTCGCCAGCAAATTTCAGGAATCGCCGACCAGGAGTTTCCCGGTTTTTCAAAACGATCAGTTTGTCGGCATGATTAGCCGCGTTGATGTATTAAGAGCGTTGTTAGCCATTCGCTAGATGTTTTAGTTCAAGGGGAGACTGCCGGGATGGTTGTGTCTGCCCCTTGTCCTGCCTTATTGCCGCACGCCTGCCGACACGTAGGTACCCATGATGGTATCAGTGCAGGTTGCGGTAATCTTCGCGCCGTTCGGCGTTACCGTGCCGGTACAATTGCCCTTCGAAACCCAGCCGTTTTGGTATTGTGCGGTGTAATCGTAAGTCAGGGTTTGCCCGATCAGATTGCCACTGCCTTTTGATGTATAGCCCACGCCTTGCGCCAACATCCCCCAGCCCTGGAATTCAAAACTGTCGCTCTGTTGGTTGATGTGGGTGCCGCCTGCGGTAGGCGCGGCGGGGTTATACCAGTCGCCGCTGATGTTGATGACTGGCACAGGCTCCACTACTGCCGGTTTTGCCGGGGCAATCGGCGGAGAAATTGCCGTCACGGTTTGCTGTGCCGGCGGCGATTCTACGGCCTTTTGTTGTCCAGTCAATTTATCCCAGTTAGAGATAATAGCGACACTGATCGAGCCGATGACACCAATGATCGCGGCGGCGATAGCGGGATTTTGATTGGATTCGGCCATAAGTTCCTCTGTTGCTGCATAAAAATGTCCGGCCGCCTGAGGTGGCACAGTTTGAGAATTTAGCGCAGATGTAAACGATTCGGCAATCTAAAAGATGCGCTCGTCGGCTAAAGAATAAATGGGAGAGAGTTAAGAGGCTGGATCTAGCCGAGTGAAGAGGGCGGTAGGGGGCTTTTCGAGCGGGCTGGACTGGTTTGACTGGGCCTAACTGCGGTCACTACATCACCGCAGTGAGGCCCAATCGGATCTGAGGTTACAGATTATTTATCGCATTTATGCGCGGAGCCGCAGCAATCGGCCATGTCGCCGCCGTGCTTTTTGCAATGATCCGCACTGCAATCATGGGCTGCGCCGCCTTGATGATGGGCGCAATGGTGGCTGCTGCAATTGGCGGCAGCGGCGGCTTCGTGATGGGCACAATGCTCGGCACCGCATTGGTGGGCGCTGGCATGGGCATCTTGCGCGCAATGTTGGGCGCAGACTTTATCTTTAGCACCTGGGTGATCGGCGCAATGTTTCGCGCAATCGTGTTCGGCTGCGGCTTTGTCGGCACAATGTTTCAGGCAAGCTTTGCCTTTTTTACCTTTGTGTTTGGCGCAATGTTCAACGCAATTGTGCGCTGCGGCATCGGCTTTATGTTTAGCGCAATGTTCCGGAGACATGGCGGGTGCCGCCGCTGGCGCGGGGGCAGCAGTTTCAGCCGGTGCAGCGGTTACAGGCGTCACGACCGCAGGCTCAGCAGTTGCTTCGACCGGTTTTGCGGATTCGCAGCCTGTCAGGGTCAGCAAAGCCGGCAAGGTTAAGGCGATTAGCAAATGTTGAATTTTCATAAGTATTTCTCTGTGGGTGATAAAGGAGGCGCAATTGTAGGGGTAAGGTGCACGTTAGGCAAATAAAATTGTGTTATTTAACACAGAATAATTTATTGGCGAGCGCGCCTATCTGACAGTGACTGCCAAGCCGTTCCTCAATTTCCTTGGGTTTGTCACGCCCGCGAAGGCGGGAGCCGTTACATCTTACGGCGAATCCACTCTAGCGGCTGAGCTTGCGCCTTTGCGGGAGCGATAATATTTAAGGGCGGGTTGGTAATTCGACCGGGTGAGCGGTCAGGCAGTGATTCCCGAATCCAAACGGTATGCAAAATTACTTTTCCAGACAACGTAAGGTAAAAGTCACCGGGCCGTCGTTGATCAACGCTACTTTCATGTCGGCGCCGAATTCGCCGAACTGGCTGCTTGGGTAAATCTCCAGCGCGCGCTTTTGCAAATACGCGAATAATTCCCGGCCCATTGCCGGCGGCGCGGCCGAGGCAAAACTGGGCCGGTTGCCGGTATCGGTGTTGGCCGCCAAGGTAAATTGCGGTACCAGCAGCAGGCCGCCTTGAATATCGCGCAGACTCAGATTCATTTTGTCGTCCGCGTCCGCAAAGATGCGGTAATTCAAAATCCGCTCCAGCAAGCGGTCCGCTTGCTTGGGGGTGTCGGCTTTCTCGACAGCCACCAGCGCCATAATGCCGGTGCCGATCACGCCGATGTCGTTGCAGTTGACCGTGACTTTGGCTTGAGTCACGCGCTGGATAATGCTGATCATGTTTTGTCCTTGAGATGATGAAGATAGTCGCCGCTTAAGATCCGCTGCAAACCGGTCGTCGGACGGTTGTATAGGTAGGTCCAAGCGCAAACGCTTTGTCCGTCGGGCAGGTTTACTAAAAGTTGGCGGCGGATGTATTCATGCGGCTGCGGAAAATGCGTGGCGCATTCTTCGTAAATATCCAATACAGACAGTGTGTGTTCGGGGGTGCCAAGTAAGTACAGTTCGCCTTTGATCTGCGTTGTGCCGCGGGTTACGGCGCCTGGATAATTATCGATTTCATACAAATCGCCGTGCATAAACGCAGGGCCTATGTAATCGCAATCGTCTAGAAATGGGTGTTGAGTTTGATCGTCCGGGTTTCTGCGCAGCGTACCGTAGACAAACAGGTATTGCGCGCAGCTCATGAATAGATCTGATCGACCAACGCCTTGAACCAGCGTGGGCGGAACGCGATGACATACAGTAGCGTCAAACCCATCAGCGGAAAGGGGCCTATTTCGACGATGGTCAGCAGCAGAATGATCACGAACCACTTGAATCGGGTAAAGGCGGCTTGCGTACTCATCTTAATACTTGATCGCGGTAATGTAATACCGCGTTTCCTGCTCGGCATGGCGGATTGTCACTTCGTCGTCCAGCATCTTCTTCAATAAGGCTTTCGCCAGAGGTGAGTCCAGGCTGATCAAACCACCCGTAGTATCGATTTCGTCGGCACCGACGATGCGGTAGGTGATTTCCTCTCCATCCATCGTTTCCAAAGTCACCCAGGCACCGAAAAATACCTGATCGCGATTGCTCGGCTTCTCGGACACGACAGTCAACGACGGCAAGCGCTTTTGCAGATAATGAATACGCCGGTCGATTTCTCGTAGTTCTTTTTTGCGGTAGATGTATTCTGCGTTCTCGGAACGATCACCTTCCGCAGCGGCGGCGGACAGGGCTATGGTTACGTGCTTGCGCCGTTCCCAAAGCTGTTTCAACTCGGTTTCCAGGGTCCGATAGCCTTCGGCGGTGATGTAAGGTGAAGATTTGGGGCGGGGCGGTCGCCAGCGTGACATGTTTTTTCGGGGAAAAGGTTATATGATGTCGGCTTTTTTCATCTAGCGAATACGCATATGCAAATCACAGACAAAACGGCTGTTTCCATACATTATACCTTAACCAACCAAGACGGTGAGCAGCTGGACAGTTCCAGAGGCGAGGAACCCTTGTTGTATTTGCATGGCGCGGGCAACATCATTGCGGGTTTGGAAGCCGCTTTAAACGGCAAGCAAGCGGGCGATAAATTCAACGTCACCATCGCTGCCGATCAAGCCTACGGCGAAGTCTCCGAAGAAATGATTCAAGTTGTTTCCAAGAAAATGTTCGACGGGATGGATATTGAAGTCGGGATGCAATTTCACGCCGATGTCAGCCATGGTCCGGGCATCATTACCATCGTGGAGATCGACGGCGACGATATTACCATCGACGGCAACCATCCATTGGCCGGTGAAGATTTGACGTTTGACGTGGAAGTCATGGATGTCAGACCGGCCACAGCCGACGAAGTGGCTCACGGCCATATCCACGGTTCAGGTTGCCATCACTAACCGTCGTTTTCCAACATCAGACCGGTAAGCGATAAACGCGCGGCTTTTATCGCTTACATTGACTCACTGCCGTTGTTACTGAGCACTCGCGCTCAGGCCCAAATCCACCCGGCTATGTCCCAGCAAGGTGCCGGTAGCAAACGCCAGATCTATCATCGACACTTGATAATCGCCGATGGCGCGCACTTCGCGTAATTGCGCTTCACCGAGCCGGGTCAGGGTTTCCAGTACCTCGGTCATGGTCCGCAAGCCTTCTTTGAATTGTTTCAGTTCTGCGTCGTAATTCAAACCGGCCAGTACCACGTTTTGCCGGGTGGCTAAAATCCGCTGCCAGTTCTGGCTCATTTGATCCAGCGAGTCGTAGATTTCCCGGCGTACGCTCAATTCGCGCAGTTGTTGCGTGGTCAGACGTTGCATGCGTTCTTGCACGGCCCGATCCAGACGGGCGCGGCGCAGCTCGTTGCTGAGTGGGATCTCCATGCGTACGCCCACCGACCAATCCGAATAATTGCCGCTCAAGGTCTGATCAAAAGCGCCACCGTAGGACGCCGTATCGCGGCCCAGTGCGGCGTAGTTGTAATCCAGCATGAACATCGGCAGGGTTTGATTGCTGAGGTAGTCGATTTTGGTCAAGTCAGCGGCCAGCTTTAATTCCAGTTCCAGCAATTCCAGGCGGCCGTCCAGCGCGCGTTGCGCCAATTGCTCGCGGTCCAGATTAAATTCCAGCAGGGTCGGCGAGGTCTCGGGAATCAGCAGCGTTTGTGAATCCAGATCCAGGTCCGGCGCGTTTAATAACAATTTCAGTTGGCGCTGGCGGGTTTTCAGGCTGGTTTCGGCGATGATCAAAGACTCCAGCCGCTCGGCCACGCCGATTTCGGCCCGGTTGATTTCCACGTTGGCTGTCAAGCCTTCCGCCACGCGCTTCCTGACCATGCTCAGATTGTTGGAGGCGTTTTCGTATTGCTGGCGGCGCACGTCCAATTCGCCCCAAGCCACATACAGACTCCAATAAGCGCGCTCAACCATGGCCAACACCCGAATCGCCTGCAGACGGGTTTTTACGTCGACGGCTTGTTGTTCGTAACGGGCGATGCGGATGCCGGCGACGTTATTGGAAATCCCGGCATCGCGCAGTAAGGGCTGGCTGATGGAAAACCGCAGCGCATTTTGATACTGGTCCGAAGCGACACCGCGAAACTGCCGTTTGCCGTCGAACGGTGAACTGACGGTAATTTTGGCGCCGGTACGCAACGGAATCACGATACCGGCTTCCATATCCAGCACCTCGGTTTCCTGCGGCACGGCGGTGAGTTTGTCGATTTCATTTTTCAGCGGCGAAGTGGGATCCACCGGCGTAAAGCTGACGACATCCAGATTTTGCGCCGGGGTGTTTTTCTTGCCGTATTTGGCCTTGGCGAAGATCAAATCGTCGAATTTGGCTTGCTCTTCGCTGACTGAAGTGGCGGCGATTTTTGGATCGGCCTGGGCGATTTTTAAATCCAGGTTATTTTCCAAAGCCATACTGCGCACCGCAGTGATGGACAATTGCTTGCTCGCTTCCGGTGCTGCCTTCGGTAATTCCGGCTTCGTCGCGCTGGGAGGCGGCAGGATAGTCGCCGACTTGGGCCGGCCTTCCTTAAACTTGGGCAAGGCCTGCTCCACAGTTTGCGGCGGCAGTTGCGAAATCGCCGGTAGCGGTAAACCCTCATCAGGTTTCAGGCGTTCTTCCACGCGCTTGACCAGTTTCCGGTCGGGGCTGGTGTCGAGATATTGTCCGCAACTGACCAGCAAAGGTATCAGCAAGAGTGCGCCGATACGCCGCCGGCAGGCTTGCAAGTGTTTGGCCGTAGCCCCTGATGGGTGTTGACGGGATGCGAAACGATTCATGAGCGCTTATTTCAGTTTTTGCCTGACCAAATCGGTCGCAGGCGCTTCCATAGTCATCTGCGGCGGAAAGGCATTCAGTTGCCGCCACAATTCGTAAGCCATCGTTACCCGGTTCAACAACACCCAGCCTTTTACTCTCACGCCTTGGCGGGCGAAGCGTTCTGTCGGCCAGGGGCGGTCGTTGGGATCGGGCACGATCAGCACCCTGAATTTACCCTTGCCGTCGTCAGTGGAGTCCACGAAGGCTACTAAGCCACCGAAGGTACCGACGGCTACTTCGGGCCAGCCGGCGAATTGCAAGGCCGGCCAGCCTTCGAATTGCAGACGTGCATGCCGGCCTGGGGTGATCAATACGGCATCGTTGCCGTCTACCCACAGTTCCACGGCTTTCACATCCATATCAGGCACCAACACCAGCAAGGGATCACCTTGTCTGACAATGTCGCTCTGCGGATTGGCCAGCAGCCTGAGGATGCTGCTGTCGCGCGGCGCTCTGATTTGTTGGGATTGCTGGCGGGAAACATCCACTTCGCTCTTTAACAGGCTGCTGCGGCTGTCTTCCAGTTCGCTTTGGGTTTTGTTGGCAGAGGCCGTCGCCGAGTCGATACGGGCTTGGGCATCGGCGCGAATTCGGCCGATTTCGGCTTCGGCGGCGCGTTGTTCGGCCAAAGCGCCTTCCAGACTGGCTTGGGCGCTGTTTAAGCTGCGTTGCGCGACGATACCGTCGCGTTGTGCCACTTCGTAATCGCGTTGGGATACCAGGCCGTCGCCGATCAATCTTTGCAGACGCTGGGTTTGCACGCTGGCCGTTTCCAGCGTGGCACGGGCGGAGGCAATGGCTTCACTGGCGGAGCGCGCACGTTGCCGTGCCACATCCAGCCGGTATTGCGCGGTAGCCACTTGTAAATCGCGGGTAGCAATCAAGTTGTCGATTTGCAGGCGATAGGCCCGCAGCTCGTCTTCTTTGGCCGCCAATTTTGCGGCGGCTGCCGCGCGTTGTTGTTGTAAGCGTTCCAGCAATTCCGGATCGACGTCGGTGATTTCCATCAGCAAATCGCCGGCCTTCACTTTGGCGCCTTCTTTAGCATGCCAACTGACGATACGGCCGGAAACCGGCGCATCCAAGTTCTGTTGGCGTTCCAGCGGCGCAAAAGCGGAGACCCGGCCGATACCGTTGATGTTTTGTTGCCACGGTGTCAGCAGCAGGGCTGGAGGGGTCAACAGAAATAACCAGACGCAAGCGCGCGCTAAACTGCTGACCAGGCGAGGAGTATGGGCCGCCGATAGCGCGGACAGCCTAATATGTAACTCAGTCATGGGCAGCTCCCGGCAAAGTGATCTCGCGCCCGCAAAGTGCGGCCAATTCTTTCGATCCGGTCAGCAGCAATAGGGTCCAGGGCGCGTCTGCGGCCAATAGTATTGATGCCAACTGCTGCTGTAACCCGCTATCCAAGCCATCGAGTATGCCATCCACGATCAACAAGGTGGGCCGGGCGATGATGGCTCTTGCCAGCATGACTTGTATGGCTTGGCTGTAGGCAAGTGGCGAGCCGCCGGGACTCATGACGGTATCCAAATCCAAGTCGGTTAAGCCGACTTTGGCTAAGGCCCGTTGGACATCGGCAACGCTCAGATTCGCATCGCCAAGCCTAATATTTTCCAGCAGGCTATCGTGAAAAATCTCCAGTCGGCTGACGACGGCGATGTTTTGCCGCAAAGTACTCAGGCGCAATTCATCCAGTGTTTGGCCGTTGATTTGTATCCGGCCGGCTTGTGCTTGCCGCATCCCGCTGATTAGCGACACCAGCGCGGTTTTACCGCTGCCGGGATCGCCTGAAATCGCGACTTTTTCGCCAGGCTGAATGTGCAGCGCAAAATCCGAGAATAATGGCCGCTGCGCGCCGAAGCCGAATTTTAAGCCGCTGATTGTGAGTGACGCCGGACCGTTAAATTCTGCGTCCAACTCGGCCGAATCTTCTAAGGGCAAATCCAGCAAATGGCCGATCTTGTCCGTGCCGGCCATCAAGTCGTAAAAGCCTTCCAGGTGTTTGCCGAATTTGATCAAGGCTAGCAAAGCTGACGAGACGATCAGTTCCGCCGCCACCAATTGCCCCAAAGTTAAATGGCCGTCTATGACCAAGTAGCCGCCGATAGCCAACAAGGCCGTACTGGCGATGGCGTACAGCGCCACGGAGGCGATGACTTGGCCCAGCAGCACGCGGTAATGCTGGCGTTTGGCCGTTAAATAGTCCAGCGAGAGTTGGTCGGTGCGGTTGGCGGCCATTACTGCACCGTTACCGAATTTAAAGGTTTGAATATTCCCGGCAACGCTTTCCAACCAGGCGACCAAGGCATATTTGCTGATCGATTCCTGAATCGCCGTGGTGACCGCGCCGCGGCCCAACAAAAATATTATTGCCGTGATAGATAACAGCAACACCACATCGAAGGCCAGCAGGAAGGGGTGATAGAAAGCCAGCATGATTAAGCCGACGCAAGTTTGCACCACGGTGCTCAAACCGTCCAAGAGCAGTGCAGAGCCGGCTTTCTGTAAGGTCAATACATCGAAAAAGCGATTGACCAGTTCCGCGCCGTGTTGACTGTCGTAGGCATCGCTGCGCACCCTGGGCAAGCGATAGGCCAAGTCGGCGGCCAGCCGTACAAAAATCCGCCGCTGCACGATCTCCACTAGATAAGATTCCAGCACAAAAACCGCACCGCCGAAGCTTAGAAAGAAAAACAGTATGGTCGCCAATACGATCAAAGGTTGGCCCATACCGCCCATCGCTACGGTATTGACCAGCGCTTGCACCGCCACCGGCGAAGCCAGCGCCAACAATCCGGAGCCCAAAGCCAAACCCAACAATAACCAGAGATCGTGGCGATCAGCGCGTAACAGCTCCAGCAAGCGGCTAAATGGCGGCATGTGGTTGTGATGGTCTTGGCTGACGGCATTCTCCAGCGGCGCCTGGGCTTGCACTAAAAGCCACTCGCTGATGCCGGCGTCGCTTCGGCCCAGTAGTGCGGCGATGTCAGTCGGTTTGACGTAGCGCTCTTCGATCACCTCGCCTTGAGCAAGGGCCACTCTGACTTTGCCGCCGCGAAATCCGCACAACACTAGCCAGCCGCAGCCATCCGAGAGGCTGGTGAGCAGTGGCGTATGTGGGGATGAAGCGTTGGCGGCTGCAATGGGCGTAAGCAGCGTGCTCTCCATATTCAAACCCAAATGGTCACCGATGCGGCTCAGCGCTATCTGGCTGTCGTCACTGACTGAGTCCAGCCAATGCTCGCGGATGCCTTGGGCTTGGCCGGGGATTTCCAGCAGGTCGAATAAGAATCCCAGCAAGGTTTGCGTCGACTGCTTTCTGTGCGGGTGTTCCTTGTTTCCGGCGTTGATGCTCATACGTAACGAAATCCTATCGGTTTAAACGAATAACAGCATGGTCTTGCCGAGTATGCCCAGCAAAAGTGTAACCTTTAATGTGGTAAGTAATTTGGCCGGGCCGGCTTTGGCGCACCAGTTAAGCCAGGCAGTTTCGCATCCCTGGGCGATCACGAGGTAAGCTTTGCACGACAAGCGCCAAACGACGGTGCCGAGCAACGTTAGGCCGGACCAGAACACGATGAATTCGGCTTGGCGGGGCGTTACCCCGAACACGTGTTCCAAAAAATGCTCGAACAACATCTCGACCACCTCAATGGCCAAGTGCACAATGTGCCATAGAAAGGGTAGCAAGGTGTCGCCAAATTTATACAAAAATATCAGGGTCAAGATTGCCATGGCAGGCTTGTTTTCAAACAGCCAGCGCCCGGTGTTAATGATGATTACTCTAAACCAGTGTGCCAATGCGTAGGCGTATTGCATGGTTCTCCTCCCTTTTAGAGTCTGCCGAAAAGCCCTTTCCCCTTTTCAGGGGGGGGCGCGTCCTTCGACCCGTTCAGGACGCCGGAATTTCAGGGCCGGGCTAATAACATCAGCCGGTATTACGCATACCTGCGGCAATCGCATTGATACTGCGCAACAAGGGTTTCATCCACGGACTGTCCGCGGGATTCTCGGTATTCATTTCCCGCAGCCGCCGGATCAAAAAAACCTGGATATAGTTTAGCGGCCCCAGATAAGCATCGCGGCGGTGCAGGGAGGCGGCCAAAGCCGGATTTTCCGCCAGCAAATGGTCAGTGTTGGCTATCTCCAGTATCCACTCCACGCAGCGTTGATGCTCGCCGGCTATCAGGTTGTAAACCCGTTTGCCGGTTTCCGGGTCGTTGCACAATTGCGCGTATTCGCGGGCGATGTTCATGTCGGATTTACTCAAAGCCATTTGCGCGTTACTCAGCAGGTTGCGGAAAAACGGCCAGTCGCGATACATCCGCCGCAGGGTTTCCAGGCGCTCCGGCTTGCCGGCGCACCAGCTGGCCAGGCTGAAACCGATGCCGTACCAAGCCGGAAACGTCTGCCGCGATTGCGCCCAGGCGAATACCCAGGCTATCGCTCGCACCGAGTTTTTCGAGCGATCCAGTTTTTTGCGGTGCGAAGGCCGCGAACCGATGTTCAAGCCGCCAATTTCGCCGACCGGGGTGGCTTCGTAGAAATAATCCAAAAAGCCGGGAGTGCGCTCGGTCAGGTCGCGATAACTTTGCTCGCCGATCCGCGCCAATTCGTCCATCACTGCCAGATCTTCCGCATGATCCGCCGGGACGGCTTGCACCAGGCTGACGCTGGCTTTCAGCAAGCCGGTAACGCCCATGGTTAATTCGTAGACCGCCGTTTCCATATTGTTATACCGATAAAACAGCACTTCGCCTTGCTCGGTAAATTTGATCTGGCCGCGCACGGTGTCGGGCGGCTGGGCCAGAATCGCTTCGTGAGTCGGGCCGCCGCCGCGACCGACAGTGCCGCCGCGGCCATGGAATAATCGGCATTTCAAACCGTAACGCTCGCTGATTGCAATAATTTGCCGTTGCGCGCGCGATAAGCCCCAGGCCGACGCCAGGATGCCGCCGTCTTTGCAGGAGTCCGAATAGCCCAGCATGATTTCCTGGCGGTCATCGCTGACCCGCAACAATTCCCGATAGCACTCGGTATCGAATAGCTGGGTCAGTACCTCGGAGATGCGATTTAAATCGTCGATGGTTTCAAACAAGGGGCTGACGCCGATATGGCAATGCCAATGCCCGCCGATTTTGCCGACCAGGCCGGCTTGCGCCGCCAGCAGCAAGACTTCCAAGACATGACTGGCCGAGTGGGTCATGGAAATTACGTATTTACCAAAGCAGTTCGGGCCTATTTCCCGGCGCATTTTCGCCATCACGGTAAACAACTCCAGGGTTTCGCGGTTGGCCGGCGTCAGCGCGGCGGCGTCGAACATCAAACCACCCGGTGCGGCAATCGCCTCTGCTAACAATGCTATGCGTTGCGCTTCGTCCAGCGCCAGGTAGTCAATGTTCAATGCGGTTGCCAGAATTTCCGCGACTGCTTCGCTGTGGCGAGTCGATTCTTGCCGCACGTCGAGTTGCATCAAGTGAAAGTCGAACACGTCGGCCAAGCGGATCAGATCGGCTAATTCCAGCTCGGCGATATTGGCGTCGCCGTGGCTGCGCAAGGATGCATCAATCAAGCGCAGATCGTGTAAAAACTCGGCCACGCTGGCATAGGCAAGGCGATTGGCTTGTTCCGCTTGGCCCTGTAACTGTTGTTGCACGCGCTGCAAGGTGGATTGCATGCGATATTTCATCAATATCAGTTTGTGCCGGTAAGGTTCCTGCAAATAAGGCTTTTCCAAGTCCGTGACTGCCGCGCCCAGCAGGGCGCGGTCGGCGTGCAGGCTGTCAATAAATTCCGGCGTCAAGTCACAAAGTCCATAAGAATGCGACAACTGGCCGCGCAATTGATCCAGGCGCGCCAAATATTCCTGCATGATGGTTTGCGCCTGCATGCGCAAGGCCAGTTCGGTGGTTTCCGGCTTGACATTTGGATTGCCGTCGCGGTCGCCGCCTATCCATGAGCCAAAACGCAGGAAGCTGGGGATGCGGATTTGGCCGGCAACGTCGGCGCCGAATACATCGCTAAGCGCCCGTTGCAAGTTCCGGTAAACCAAGGTGGTAGCCTGAAATAGCGATAGCGAAAAATAAAACAAACCGGCGTCGATTTCGTCGGCTACGCCCAGTTTACGGGCGCGCACTTCGTCGGTTTTTAACAGCAATTGAATCTGTGCTTGCAGTTTGTCCAAGGCCTCGCTGCGTTGCTGGCTGCGTAGGCGTGGATCGTCCAAGGCCTCCTGGCTAAGGAAGACATTGCGCAACGCGCTTTTGACTGTGCGGCGTTTGGCTTCGGTGGGGTGAGCGGTCATCACCGGCAAATACAGCATTTCGTCCAATAACACCTGTAATTTATCGGCACTGACGCCGCTGTCGCGTAGTTTAATCAGCGTGTCATGAAACGAGCCGGGCCAATAGCGGCCGGTCTGATTTTGTCGGCGCAACGTTAGGTTATGCGATTCTTCGGCGATATTGAGCAGGCTGAAATAGCCGTTAAACACCCGCACCACTTCGCCTATTTCTTCCGCATCCAGGCCTTCCAGAATCTCCATAAACTGGCGGCGGCGGTTGGCGCTGCCCTCTCGGAGCAAGCTGGCAAACTTGCGTTGCAACTGCGCGACGGCGGTGGCCACCTCCGGTTTGGCTTGGGCGGTGAGCACTTTAGTCAAGATCGAACCGAGCAGGCGTATCGAACTGCGTAATTCTTTGTCGTCGCCGTGAGCATCCGATAAGCGATCACTGAGGATTTGGCTGGCGCCGAGGTTATCCAATTCAAACGCCGACTTGTCATACTCCGCTAATGCGGCTCCGGTACTTGGCGCGATGTCTTCGCTGTGCAGTGCTTTTAGCTTTTGCATGTGCAGTTCTCAGGGTAGGTTAGGGTTGCGTGATAGCCTAGCGCAGCATTTTTATATTGTTAAATAGAATGTTTAGAATTAATTCATCGTAAATTCCTATACATTGAGCGCTATGGAACGTATCAACTACCAACATTTGTTTTATTTCTGGAATGTCGCGCGTGAAGAAAGCATCACTCGCGCTTGCGAGAAACTGCATTTGGCGCAACCGACCATCAGCGGCCAATTAGCGGTGTTGGAACAGCAAATCGGCGAAAAACTTTTTTATAAACAGGGCCGTAAACTGGTGCTCACCGACACCGGGCGGGTGGTATTTAATTACGCGGAAGAAATCTTTTCGCTGGGCCGAGAGTTAAGTAACACCTTAAAAGGCCGACCGACCGGCAGGGCTCTGCGTCTGGTGGTGGGCGTGGCGGATGCGTTACCGAAAATGGTGGTTTACCGCTTGCTGGCGCCGGCTTTTCGCTTACCGGAGTCGGTGCAGATTCTGTGTTACGAGGACAAAACCGAGCGGCTTTTGAGTGAGATGGTCATGCAAGGGATGGATATAGTCTTGTCCGATGCGCCGCTGACACCAACCAGTGGCGCCAAAGCGTTTAACCATCTGCTGGGCGAATGCGGGGTTACCGTGTTCGGCGCGCCGGCTTTGGCCGCGACCTATAGGCAAAATTTCCCGCGCTGCTTGAGTGGCGCACCGTTCCTGCTGCCCACCGCCAATACTTCGTTGCGGCGCTCGCTGGATCAATGGTTCGACGCCGAAAGCATCAGCCCGGCTATCCAGGCCGAAATTGAAGACAGCGCGTTGATCAAAACCTTTGGCAGTGGTGGCGTGGGTTTGTTTGTCGCACCGAGTAATGTCGAAGCCGAAATCCAAAGCCAATACGGCGTGGAAGCCATCGGCCGTATCGAGTCGGTGCATGAACGTTTTTACGCCATCACCATGCGCCGCAAACTCAAGCATCCGGCCGTGACCGCGATTTTGGAGAATGCGCGGGTTAAATTATTTCCGGAATGACAATCCTGAGAATGGTTCATCCGGTGTGGCATTTGCCACGAAAAACACCAAGCCAGTCTCTATGCCGCCGCTGCTCTTAAAATATGAGACAGCATCTTCAGGTCTGGATAAACTATTCCGGGTCTCTTATGGGCACTTGCCGCTGACATGAGCGAATTATCGCCGGCTATGATGTGCCGATTTTTACAGATAACTACGAATGCCTTGCTATCGTTGATCGGATTTTTGCCGTGAGGCCGGCAGGTAGATAAAACGATTGAGCGGGCATCAATCAAACCTTAAATTAATCTCTTGAAAACAAAATTAGCTTTCTTAATTCTTTCCCTATTCGTGGCTTTGGAGTCCGGCGTGAGTGCAGAAGAAACAAACGACAATGTTGAAATGCAGGTTCAGGCCTTGCTGGCGCAAATGAGCCTGGAAGAAAAAGTCGGACAGATGACGCAGATCGACTTTAGCGTGGTTTCGGTCTTGAATGGCGAGGTAGCCGATAATCCTATCGATCAGGCCAAACTGGAAGACGCAATCTTGAACCGGCATATCGGTTCAATACTCAACACGCCCACCACACCGAACAACCAAACTCAGCCCATCGAAAAATGGCGGCGGATGACCCAAGCGATACGCGACGTGGCGGCAAAAAGCCGGCTGAAAATTCCGGTGCTGTACGGTATCGACGCGATTCATGGTGCAACTTACACCGAAAACGCAGTGCTGTTTCCGCAAGCCATCAGCATGGCGGCGACGTTTAATCCGGATTTAGCTTTCAAGGAAGGCGAAGTGACCGCGCGGGAAGTCAAGGCGTCGGGTTTGGATTGGAATTTCATGCCGGTGATGGACATCGGCCGGCAACCGTTGTGGCCGCGCTTGTGGGAAACTTATGGTGAGGACGTACATTTGGCGGTGACCATGGGCAGTGCCTACATCCATGGTCATCACGGCGACGACTTTGCGGACGCCGACAAGGCGCCAACTTGCTTGAAACATTACGTCGGCTACAGCTATCCCTTGAACGGCAAGGACCGCACCCCGGCCTGGATAGGCGAACGAGCCTTGCGCGAATATTTTCTGCCGGGCTTCGAAGCGGGCGTGAAAGCCGGAGCGCCGACGGTGATGGTCAATTCCGCCGAGGTGGACGGCATTCCCGGCCACGTCAATCATTACTACCTGAACACTATTTTGCGCGGCGAGATGGGTTTTAAAGGCTTCACCGTCTCCGATTGGGCGGACATCAGCCGTTTATATACCCGCGACAAACTGGCGGCCTCGCCGCGCGAAGCGGTGAAGATGGCGGTCATGGCCGGTATCGATATGAGCATGGTGCCGTTCGATTATTCGTTCTACGACTTGCTGCTGGATTTAGCTAAAACCGGCGAAGTGCCGATGAGTCGTATCGACGAAGCGGTCTCCCGTATTTTGCGCGTGAAGTATCAAAGCGGCTTGTTCGACAGGCACGAACCGGCGCTGGCCGTGGAAGGCAATTTTCTGACGGAAGACGCGGTTGCCGCGAATCGGCAAGCGGCGCGGGAAGCCATCATTCTGGCGAAAAATGACCAGCATATTCTGCCCTTTAGCAAGCAGGCCAGCATTCTAGTCACCGGGCCGACAGCGAACTTGTTGAGCGTGATGAACGGTGGCTGGACCATCACCTGGCAGGGTGCTGCCGAACATTTATATCCAAAAGACAAGCCCACTTTGTTACAAGCCATTCAGCAGAAGACCACGGGCAAAGTGACGTACGTGGGTGGTAAAAATTTCAGCGACGAAATCAATATCGAGCAGGCGGTAACGCAAGCCCGGCAACACGATGTGGTGATTTTGGCGCTGGGCGAAAAAACCTATACCGAAACCGAAGGCAATATCGAATCCCTGCATTTGGACCCGGTACAGTTGCAACTGGCCAGAGCGATCTTCGAAATCGGCAAGCCGGTGGTTTTAGTCACGTTCGGCGGCCGGCCGCGCATCATTACCGAAATTGCCAACAAGGCGCAGGCGGTGGTGTTGGGCTTTCTGCCCGGCATGGAAGGCGGGGCGGCGATGGCCGATATTTTATTCGGCGACACCAATCCCAGCGGCAAATTGCCGATTTCCTATCCGCTGGATGTTAACGATATTGTGATGTACGATCACAAGCCGATAGAGGCGTTTGAGAGCAATCAATATCGGCCTTTGTATCCGTTTGGGCACGGTTTGAGTTACACCACATTTCAGACCAGCGGCCTGCGCTTGAGTAAAGACAATATTGCCATGGGCGAGAATATCGACGTGACGGTTAAGGTGAAAAATACCGGTGCGCTGACCGGTAAGGAAACCGTCATGGTGTATTTGCACGATGTCGCAGCCTCGGTATCACGGCCGTTAAAGCAGCTAAAGGCGTTTAAAAAAGTCGAGTTAAAACCCGGTGCGGAGCAGACCTTGCAATTTATCTTAACCCCGCGGGATATGTCTTTCATCGGCGTGGATATGCGGCGCATCGTCGAGCCGGGCGAGTTTGAGGTGATGGTCGGTAACGAGACCGCACGTTTTCAGGTCGTCAAACCCTAAAATTTAGCTGGAATAACTCATGCAGGATCAACAACACCTGGGTAGACAGTCATATACGGGCTCATTAGCTATTCTGACTTCGCTATTTTTTATTTGGGGATTTATCACCTGTCTTAACGACATCCTGATCCCGCATTTGAAGGCGGTGTTTACGCTGAGTTACACCCAGGCGATGCTGATCCAGTTTTGTTTCTTTACCGCTTACTTTCTGATGTCGGTGCCCAGCGGCTATCTGGTGGAAAAAATCGATTACAAGGGCGGCATCATCGTCGGTTTGGCGATTGCCGGTGGCGGTTGTTTGCTGTTTTATCCGGCGGCGGGTTTGCATTCCTATCCCTTATTTTTGGCGGCGTTTTTTGTATTGGCGTCCGGGATTACCTTGCTACAGGTTTCTGCCAACCCTTACGTGACGGTGTTGGGCGATCCGCACACTGCGTCCAGTCGTTTAACCTTGACGCAGGCGTTTAACTCCTTGGGTACCACGCTGGCGCCGTATTTTGGCGCATTGTTTATTTTGTCGAATGCGGTGAAAAGCGCCGAGGAAATAAAGCTGCTCGACGCCGAGCAATTGTCTGCGTATCAGGCCGCGGAAGCGGCGGCGGTGCAGAATCCGTATTTATGTCTCGCGGCAGTCTTGTTTTTCATGGCGGCAGTGTTTGCGATGTTGAAGTTGCCTAAGATTAACCAGCAAGCCGAGGCAACCGGCCCAAATGCAGTGGATGGCAGCGCCTGGCACTATTCGCATCTGTTGTTGGGTGCGGTGGCGATTTTTGTTTACGTCGGCGGTGAAGTGTCGATTGGCAGCTTTCTGGTTAATTTTCTGGGCGAGCCGCATATAGCCGGTTTGGCTGAGCAGGAGGCCGGCAAATACGTGTCGTTTTACTGGGGCGGGGCGATGGTCGGCCGGTTTATTGGGTCGGCGGTGATGCAGAAAATCCATCCCGGCAAAGTGTTGGCCTTTAACGCTTTGGCGGCGGCTGGTTTGGTGTTGGCGACGATGTTGGGCAGCGGCACACTGGCTATGCTTACTATTCTGGCGGTGGGTTTGTGCAATTCCATCATGTTTCCCACCATCTTTTCGCTGGCTTTGACCGGCTTGGGCAGGCATACCGGCCAAGGCTCCGGCATACTCTGCGCCGCCATCGTCGGCGGGGCTATTTTACCGTTGCTGCAAGGGGCGTTTGCTGATCGTATCGGTATACAGCACGCCTTTTTTATCCCTGCTCTTTGCTACTTGTATATCGCTTATTACGGTTATCGCTGTCGCCGGTTGTAGATAAAAACGCGCTTTTAACCTTTCAAGAATTTTGCCCGATTCGGCGATTGCATGATCAAGTTCGGGATAGCCGATAGCGGCAGTTCGCCGTCGGTGCCGCCCAGTTTCACTGCTTCTTTGGGCATGCCGTAAACCACGCAGCTGGCTTCGTCTTGAGCGACGCACAGCGCGCCAGTATCGTGCAATTCCTTCATGCCGTGGGCGCCGTCGTCGCCCATGCCGGTCATGATTATGCCCAGTACGTTTTTGCCGGCAGCTTGCGCGGCCGAGCGGAACAACACATCCACCGACGGCCGATGGCGGCTGACTAAGGGACCATCCTTGATTTCCACCCGGTATTGGGCGCCGCTGCGGCGCAACAGCATGTGTTTGCCGCCCGGCGCAATCAAAGCCAGACCGGGAATGACCCGGTCGTTTTGCTCGGCCTCTTTAACTGTAATTTGGCACAGGCTGTCCAGCCGTTTGGCAAACGCGGCGGTAAATGCCTCCGGCATGTGCTGAACAATGACGATACCCGGCGTGGTACGGGGTAATCGCGTCAATACGTATTCCAGAGCCTGGGTGCCGCCGGTTGATGTGCCAATGGCGACGACGCGGTCGGTGGTTTCCGTCATCGAGATCAGGCTGGTCGGGGAAATGACGGCATCGGCGGTTAATTTCGGGCTGCCATCCAGAGGTTTGCCGCTTGGAGCCGCTGATTTTCGCAGTCTGGCATGTGAGGCACCTTTAATCGCATCCGCCAGCAGGGTTTTCGAATCTTGCAGAAAGCCCTTCAGGTTGACGGTTGGTTTGGTGATGATGTCGACGGCACCGGCACTCATGGCCTGCATCGTCACTTCCGCGCCCTTGGCTGTGAGCGTCGAACAGATCACGACCGGCGTGGGATGTTCGTGCATTAGCTTCTTAAGGAACGTGATGCCGTCCATGCGCGGCATTTCAATGTCCAGGATGATGACATCCGGCCAGTCTTTTTCCATGCGGGTCAGGGCAAAGATGGGATCCGGCGCGGCGCCGATCACTTTGACGCCAGGCAGGCTATCGAGCAATCCGGTTAATACCTGCCGGACCACGGCGGAGTCGTCGACAATAAATACTTTTGTGTCTGTCATAGTGTTGCCTGTTAATGGTCTTGGATGATTTACCAGAATTCGGCACTGCTTCTGGATTTTTCATGTTCGTCGATATTTTTCTTCCAGTAGCGGCGCTCTTCATTTTCAAGAGACAGTTGCTGATTGTGGTCGATTTTTTTGATAAACACCGAATAATCAGTACCGACGAAATGGACGTTTCTGCCGATATTGCCGCCTAGACAGGCACTAAGCATAGGAATGTTTTCTTTTTTTAAAAACTCTTTGATGAATAAAACATTCACGTCGCCCACGGTTTCCTTGCGGTTTTTGTCCTCTCGCAGTTTTAATACGTTGCCGCCGCCGAAGCATTTGGCTTGTAGATTGAGCCGGTTGGCGCCCAGTTTCATCATTTCGTTGATCAGCAATTCCATCGCATAAATGCCGTAACGGCCCTCTTCGGATTCGATGATAGGCATGTTTTTGGAGTAGGAACGATAAGCCAGCAAAAAATGATTCATGCCAAATACCCGATTGATTGGGTCATATAGGCAGGCAGCCACGCACGAGCCCAATAGTGTTGAAATGACTTCCGGCTGGCGGGAGGCATAGAATTCGCCCGGATCGATGACGATACGCTGGGTATCTCGGAAGGGCAGGATTTTCATGGTTTCCGGTAGATAGAAGGCTTCAGCATTTGTAACTGTTCGGTGACCCGGTGCAGGCTTTCCGAATGACTGATGATGAAATGTCCGCCAGGCTTTAGCGCGGTAATCAGTCGTTCGACGACCTGCTTTTTGGTGTCTTGGTCAAAATAGATTAGAACATTACGCAGAAAAATTACGTCGAACCTCCCCAATGTATGCGGCAGTGAACTCATCAAATTAACCTGATCAAATTTGACGCGGCTGCGTAGTTTGTTGTCCACACGAAAAAAACCTTCCTGGCTGCGCACGCCGCGTAAACAATATTTTTCCAATAGGCGTTTGTCCATATGGTCCAGCCTATCCAGTGGATAGACGCCATGACGGGCAACTTCCAGCACTCGCGTGCTCAAATCGGAGCCGAAAATCTCCCAATTGCGCGTGCCTAGGTTCTCCGCTAATACCATTGCCAGAGTATAGGCTTCTTCTCCTGTCGAACTAGCCGCGCTCCAAACCCTAAAATGCTCGCCGCGCCAGGTCTTAAGAATGTGCTGTTGAAAAAATTCGAAGTGCTTTGGCTCCCGAAAAAAATACGTTTCATTGGTGGTCAGAATGTTGACCAGCGTTTGAAATTCATGGGGGTAATCGGGACTGACAGCCAGTTGGTAGTATTCCCCGTAATGTTCTAGCTGGTAATAATCGAGCCTTTTGGCCAGCCGGCTGGCTACCATGACTTTCTTTTCCGGCGTCAGAGCGATGCCGGCATGGTCGTAAATCAAACGTCTGAAGCGTTCGAATTCTTCGGTTGTGATCGGGGCAATAGTAATAAAACCGTCTCCGTTAGTAAGGATATGCGACGTAATTATGTCAGTAAATAATTACAGGAAGTGCTGAGAACTTAACATTAACGAAAAACCTAAGATGGTAGTGGGTTGAATGCAAATTTAAAACTCTCTACTATCTTTAACATACCCAAAACCCAGACGGAATTCCCATGCTTCGAAAACCTTATCCTGTAGCCAAGAGCCCCGGTCCACTTGGTTTTTATCTGTTAACGGTGGGGTTGGGTGTGACAGGTGGATTGTTGGCTTGCGTGCAAACCGGTTTCAGTTTGATCAGCTTGGGAGCTACTGCCGGGCTTGGTTTTGCCGGCGTCCTGATTGGGTCTACTTTGTACAATAAACAGCAAACCGCGCTGAATGAAGCTAATAACGCCTGGCGTGGCGACGAAGATTTAAAACTGCAAGAGCTTGAAGCATACGCCATTGAGCTGGAGCGGTTGTTTCTGCAAGTAGTGCCCATTTTGCTCAGACAAGTACAAACATCCAGAACGCATACCGAACAGGAAATCACCGTCCTGACCAGCCGTTTCGCCGCTATGGTTAATCAATTGGAGAGACTGATTTCCGGCGGTGCGCAGAATCGTCAAGGTCGTAGCGTGGATGTGTTATTCGGCGAAACCCGGGATGCTTTGACGGCGGTGTTAAAAGTTTTAAGTGAAATCCAGGACGTTGAGCATGCGGTAGTCGACGAGGTTCGTAAATTGTCCGCACATACCGGTCAACTGGACACGATGGCGCAGGAAGTGCGCAAGGTCGCTGAACAAATCAATTTACTGGCGCTGAATGCGGCTATCGAAGCCGCCCGGGCAGGCGAAAATGGCCGGGGTTTTGCGGTTGTTGCCGACGAAGTCCGTAAACTGGCCGGATTTTCGTCTTCCACCGGGGAAAAAATCAGCCACGCCATTGCCGATATCAACAAAGCCATGGCCTCGACGTTGAAAATGTCCGAGGCATCCGGCTCTTCCGATGACAAAGCGATCCGCGATGCCGAACACGCCATCCGCACCGCTCTGGACGATTTGCGGGTGGCTTTGGATATGTTCAGAAACGATGCGGATCAGTTACGCGGCAACAGCGCGCAAATTCGCGACGAGATTTTCTCGGTGTTGACGGCGTTCCAGTTTCAGGATCGGGTCAGCCAAATGCTGTCGCATGTCGAACATAATCTAAACAGCCTGCAAACTGCGGTAGATGCCACGCGCAGCAGCGGCGAGCGCCAAGCAAATAGCTTGGATGTCGGCGCCACATTGTCGAGAATGGAGCTTAGTTACACGATGCCGGAAGAGTTGTTGAATCACTCTTCAAGTGCGGCGGTCAGTCACCAAAGTACTTCCGCCAACGATGAGATTACATTTTTCTAAATTTGATGAAGGATTGACTAATGGCTAAAACCATCATGATTGTTGATGACTCGGCATCCATTCGACAGGTTGTCGGCATTGCCCTTAAGGGCGCCGGCTACGATGTGATTGAGGCCTGCGACGGCAGGGATGCACTGAGTAAATTAACCGGACAAAAAATCAATTTGATCATTACCGATGTGAATATGCCAAATATGGACGGCATAACCTTTGTGACGGAAGCCAAAAAACTCCCGGCTTACAAATTCACTCCGATGATGATGCTGACTACCGAAGCCGCCGACGATAAAAAACAGGCTGGCAAGGCGGCAGGCGCGAAAGCCTGGCTGACCAAACCGTTTCAAGCCCCCACTTTACTCGACGCGGTGTCCAAATTGGTGTTGCCTTAAAAACAACTCCATTGCACAAGGGGAGAAAACCTTGGCTATCCACCTAAAACAACAAAAAAAGGGTGTCACCCATCTAGCCATTCAGGGTGAATTGACCATCTACTCGGTGCTGGAACACAAACAAGCACTATCCCCGTATCTAAGCTCGGCTAAAGACGTGCAAATCGATCTTGCCGATGTCACTGAAATCGATAGCGCCGGTGTGCAACTGCTGATGTTTCTGAAGCAGGAAGCCGTCAGCCGCGATATCCGCTTTAGTCTTATTCAGCATAGCGAGGCGGTCGTTGAAGTGCTGGAGCTGCTTAACCTGAGTAAGCATTTCGGCGACCCTATCGTAATCTCCGCAGATTGGAAAACATCATGAGCGAATTAGATGCGGCCTTAACGGTTTTCGCCCAAGAGGCTGAAGAGTTGTTAACGGATATGGAAGACGCTTTGTTGTCTCTGGAGAGTAAACCGGACGATAGCGAAACCATCAACAGTTTATTCAGGGCCATGCATACCATCAAAGGCTCTTCCGGATTGTTTGGTTTTAACGCCATTGTCGGCTTTACCCATGAAGCGGAGTCGGTCCTGGATAAAGTGCGTAACGGCGAACGCGGCATCGACGCGGAATTGATTTCTGTCTTGTTGGACAGCAAGGATCACACGGCTAAATTGATCGAACATTGTTTGACACAGAAAGACGCCGAGTTACCGGCAAGCTTGGCGGCGGACGGAGAGCGTTTGATTCGGCAATTGACCGGCCGGCAAACGACCGACATGCAGCAAAGCGACGATAGCGTCCAGCTGGAAATTGAAGGCGGCGGTGAAATATCGGTGGACGATAACTGGCTAATTTCTCTAGAGTTTCAGAAAGATGCCTTCAGAAACGGCATGGACCCCTTGTCGTTTATTCGCTATCTGCGCACCTTGGGTGAGATTAAACAGATTCTTACTGTAGCCCCGGAAATGCCGGTCGGTGACGACATGGACCCGGAAAGCTGCTATTTGCATTTCAAAATTGCTTTTCAGAGTGATGCGAATAAACAGACGATAGAGGCGGTATTTGATTTTGCCTCGGACGATTGCGATATCAAAATTTTGCCGCCTAATTCCAAACTAGAGGAATATCTAAATCTGTTGAATGCTCAGGATGACAATCATGTTAAGCGCTTGGGCGATATGCTGGTGCAGGTCGGCGCCCTGACTCAAAACGATGTCAATCATGCCTTGCAACGCCAGCAGGCGAGTGTTGATGCGGAACAGGTAGCCCCCAGCAAACCGTTGGGCGAAATACTGGTCGAGCAACACGTCGTACAGCAGCCATTGGTCGATCAAGCGCTGAAAAAACAGGAGCAGACCAAACAAAAACTGGCAAGCGAAGCCAATTACATTAGGGTCGATGCCACCAAACTCGGCCATTTGATCAATTTGGTCGGTGAGCTGGTGATTTCCAGTGCGGCGATGAATTTGATCGTTGAGCGGCATGGCCTCAGCGATGCCGGCGATGTGGCCGCCAGCATGAATGCCTTAGTCGGCAGTATTCGCGATACCGCATTGGAATTGCGCATGGTGCAAATCGGCGAAACCTTTTCCCGGTTTAAACGGGTGGTGCGCGACGTTAGTAAAGAATTGAATAAAGACATCGAACTTTTTATCAGTGGCGGCGAAACCGAGTTGGATAAAACGGTCGTCGAAAAAATCAACGATCCATTAACGCATTTGATCCGCAACGCCCTCGATCACGGCATTGAAAGTCCCGAGCAGCGGCTCGCCGTTGGTAAGCCGGCACAAGGAACGGTGCAACTCAATGCCTACCACGAATCCGGGCATATCGTGATTCAAATCGCCGATGACGGCGCTGGTTTGAACAGCGAGCGAATACTCGCCAAAGCACTAGCCAACGGTTTGATTAAACCCGATCACGATTTGTCCCAACAAGACATTCACAATCTGATATTCGCCGCCGGACTTAGCACCAAGGATCAAGCCACCAATTTATCCGGGCGCGGTGTCGGCATGGATGTGGTGAAAAAAAATATCGAAGCCTTACGCGGCTCCGTCGAGATAGACAGCGTAGAAGGCGAGGGCACCACCATTTCCATACGCTTACCGCTGACCCTGGCGATTATCGATGGTTTTATGGTCGGTACCGGTCAGGACCGCTACATCATCCCTCTAAGTATGGTAGACGAATGCATCGAGATGAATGCCAACGAATGCGAGATTGATGAATTACAGCATTACATTAATTTACGCGGCCAGGTTTTACCGTATTTGCGTTTAGCGGATTACTTTCGGAACGGTTCCCAAGATACCACTAGGAAGCGTGAGAGCGTGGTGGTGGTCAAATTCGGGCAAAGCAAAGCCGGGTTTGTTGTCGATGAATTGCATGGCGAGCATCAAACTGTCATCAAGCCTTTGGGCAGGGTTTTCGAAAAACTTAAAGGTATTACCGGCGCTACTGTGTTGGGCGACGGTAATGTAGCTTTAATTTTAGATGTGCAGGGTCTGATTGACTCGGCAACCAGTTTTAAGCACCGAAAAGTGCCGATTTATGAACAGTGAACTGTCCCCTTTAAGACCGTAGATTCTATTTTTGCCAGTGAAAGGCTGCACTTTTGTCGGGAGAATTCCCCGTTACTTGAAGGCACTCTGTTCCGGCTTTAATTTATAAGGAATAAAAAAATGAAAATGACCGTGGTAAGAAAAATGATTTTACTGGTCGTGGTGGCCATTATTGGTTTGGCGGCTGTTGCCTGGATAGGCCAACGCAGTATGACCAGTGTCTACGAAAAAACAAATTTTGCTAATTTGAAGACCGTACCGGCGCTCTCGGCCCTCGGTGATGCCGGCCAGCGCCTCGGACGTTTGCGGGTTAGGGTCTATCGGCATGTATTGACCGAGGATATGGCTGAAAAGGCAAAAGTCGAAGCGACCATTAAAGAAGCGCAGGACGGTATTGAGAAGGCGTTTGCACTGGTGGATAAAACGGTCGACGAGGGCAAAGACCGCAAGTTGTTCGAGGAAATGACAAAAACCTATAAGGAGTATGGGTTGTCTATCGATAAAATTATCGAGGTCTCTCGAAAAAATAATGATGCCGATAGTCGAGCGGTGCTGACAGCGGGTGCGCCAATCGCTGAGGAGTTCAACAGCAAAATCGATAGTTTCCAAGAATATGTCATTGAAGAGGGCAAAAAGTCTGCTGACGAAGCGGCGGCTGAAAAGGAAAGCGCAACCTTTATAGTGAATGTGATCAGTGCATCGATCTTGATATTCACGGGGATTCTGGGCTGGGTAATTACTCGCGGCATTATTCTGCCCTTGAATGAACTGCAACGGGTGGTAGACGCCCTTGCGCAAGGAGAATTTAGTACCGCCATTAATATCAATCGTGAAGACGAAATCGGCGTGGTTGCCAACGCCTTGAAAGACATGCGCGGACATTTGGTCAGAGTGGTGCAGGAAGTGCGTTCCAATTCAGAGGCCTTGTTGAGCGCATCGCAGCAAGTTAGTGCCACGGCGCAATCGATGAGTCAAATGGCCACCGAGCAAGCGGCAAGCGTGGAAGAAACGACTTCGTCGATTGAACAACTTAATTCGTCGGTACAACAAAATACCGAAAACGCGCATATCACGGAACAAATGGCCACCAAATCTGCCAGCGAAGCCCGCGATGGCGGTAATGCCGTAAACGAAACGGTAACGGCCATGAAACACATCGCCAAAAAAATTGGTTTAATCGAAGACATTGCTTACAAAACAAACCTGCTATCGTTAAACGCCGCCATCGAGGCCGCGTCCGCCGGTGAGCACGGAAAAGGTTTTGCGGTGGTAGCGGCAGAAGTGCGTAAGTTGGCGGAAAGTAGTCGGGTCACCGCCGAAGAGATCAATGAATTGGCCACTAATAGCGTGGCGATAGCTGAGAAAGCCGGTGGTTTGATCAGCGCAGTGGTGCCTAATATCGCTAAAACCGCCGATTTGGTTCAAGAAATTAATGCCGCGTCGATCGAACAATCCAGTGGCATCAATCAGATCAACGAAGCCATGCGCCAATTGGATAAGGCTACCCAGCAAAACGCCGCCAGTTCAGAAGAATTAGCAGCGACCTCAGAAGAATTAAATGGCCAAGCGACCCAACTGCAGCACGCCGTGGCCTTCTTTAAATTGGAGGAGGACAGCAGAGCGCAAAATTACAGATCGACTCCGCCTGCACCTCGCCCAAATAGAGGTCCGGTAAGTCCCAGCTATGCTGCTAAGCCAGCGGCTCCGGCTTTAGCGGATGGGTCGATTAATTTTAACGACAAAGACTTTGAGCGCTTTTAATCTCTGGAGAACAGACCATGAGTAATCTGATTCGGAGAGAAACCGGCCAGGCAGTGGCGGTTCAGGAACAGGTAGGCCAATACCTGACTTTTTTAGTGGGGACAGAAAGTTTTGCAGTCAGTATTCTGGATGTAAAGGAAATTATTGAGATTGCCAACGTGACGCGGGTACCGTTGACGCCGGACTATATTCACGGAGTGATCAATTTGCGCGGCAGTGTGGTACCGGTTGTCGATTTATCGGCACGTTTAAGCCGGCGTTGCACTGAAGTCAGTAAGCGCAGTTGCATCGTCTTGGTGGCGGTTGAAACGAATGACGGTTCGCAATTGATAGGCATGTTGGTGGACGAAGTCAGGGAGATTTTAGAGATCCCGCCCGCCAACATTCAGCCGGCTCCTGATTTTGGTACTGATATTCGTACCGACTTTATTCAGGCTATGGCACGTGTCGACGACGTGTTTGTTATTCTGTTGGCGATGAATCGCGTTCTATCACTTGACGAATTGTCGCTACTTGGAGATTTGGCTCACTCCCAGGAGCGGCTGGCCACTGTGGCTGACTAAGTAAAGTAAGTCGATTAACCGAACAAAAGGTATTAGTATCATCATTCGGTTGTAAGACACGTGTCCGAACGATACTCGGGGAGAGTATGCATATATTCTCCCATTAGCCTATCCTCTTCTCGTATGTGTACCAACACCCACCGGGTGACGAATGCTTTGATAGCAGCCGGTTGCCAATGTCTATCGAAAATTGTTTCGGAAATTTCGTTCAGCTTTTCCAGCATCTGATTATGAGCGGATATATGTTGAACATAACCCGGGTATCGGCATTGTTTCATTAGCTGTTCTTCCGCTTCGAAATGCTCACGAACATGCTGATAAAACAGCATGAACAAATGCGTCAATGCCTCGCTGCTACCGGCTTCAACAATTTTGTTGGCCAGTTCGAACAGGTGCTGGTGTTGGGCGTCCACGGTTGCGTGGCCGATCTTGTAGTCATCTAGCCAGATAAACTCGCTCATAATTGGCTCCCTTCGTTATTTAAATGAACTCTTTGGTTCAATATAGTGACTTGCCGGATTTCTGCTCCTGTTGGCTGGCGAAGTAGGCATTAATCGCTGCGTCTTCCGCCACTATATGAGCAATCCAGTCGTGCATGAAGCCCGGCACATCAAGTGCCTCCAGTTGTTGCTGGTTGATGTCATTACTAAACTCCACCAATTTTTCCAGCATCAGATTATGCGTTTGCACATGATGTTGATATTCCGGATAACCGTTTTGCTTCATGAAGACTTCTTCAGCTTGAAAATGTTCCCTGACATGGTGGTACAGCAACATGATGTTCTCGGTTAGCGCGTGAATATCCTTCGAAGCTAGCAGTCGGTTTGCCAGACGGAATAATTCTTTGTGTTGTTGATCAACCTTTTCGTTTCCGAGCAGATAATGATTTTCCCAAACGAATTGGTTCATGTAGTTACCGTAATATCTTTTCGTGTTATTGCATCTTAAAAAAGCCGACTTCCCGCATTAGCGTTTGGCTTTGATCGTTTAACTCTTCCGCGGTGGCGGCCAATTGCTCTGAAGCTGCCGCGTTATGCTGAATCGCCGTGTCCAACTGTCCTACCGCTTGACTGATTTGCCGGACGCCGGCAGCCTGTTCGTCGGATGCGGTAGCTATTTCCTGTACAAGCGTAGCGGTTTTTTGAATGCTTGGCAGCATTTGGCTGAAGATACGGCCGGCGTTTAGGGCGATGTCCAGGCCGGTATTGGCTAGTTCGCCGATTTCGTTGGCGGTATCCTGGCTGCGGGTTGCCAACTTTCGCACCTCGGTCGCTACCACCGAGAAACCGGCGCCGTGTTCGCCCGCTTTGGCGGCGACGATCGAAGCGTTTAATGACAGCAAGTTGGTTTGGTAGGCAATCGCTTCGATTAGGCCGATTTTTTCGGCGATTTTGTTCATCGCCTCCACGGTGTCTCTGATCGCTTGTTCACCGCTTTGCGCCGATTCGGCGGCGGTAAGCGCTATTTTTTCCGTAGTCTGGGCATTCTCGTGGTTGTGTTCCACCGACCCGGTCAATTGTTCCAGTGCGGCGCTGGTTTGTTCGATACTGGCCGCTTGTTCGCAGCTGCTTTGACTGAGTGTTTGCGCGGCATTATTGACTTCAGTAGAGGCTTGAGCGATTTGCGCCGAACAGCTGCCGATAGTGCCGATTACATCGGCCAGACGTTTTTGCATGGTCAACATTGCGGCAAAAATGCCGACATGTTGCTCCGCTTGCGGCATGCCGCGCCGTTCCAGTTTCCCGGCGGCGATATTGACCGCCAGATTATTGACCTGCCACGGTTCTCCGCCCAACTGAGCGGCTATGTCCTTACGCAGTATCCAAAATAGCGAAAAAGACAACCCCGCTACCACAATAATAAACACGCCGTTGAACAACAATCGGCGACTGGCGCTGTTTTCAATCGCCTTGGACGAGTCTATGGTGTCTTTGGCGATATAGTTTTCCACGTCTTTCAACAGATTGATCTTGCCGGTTTGCATGGCAAACCAGTGGGCCGGGTCTACCCCAAAACCGCCTTTATCGGCATTGCTCAGAGCTTTGCTGCGCATCGCCGCCGTTTCGTCAATAAACTGTCCGCGCAACGTGTGTTGTAAAAAATCCAGGTACTGCTGGGGGGCGACAGAGGCGAAAATATCCAGATAAGTATTCTGAAAAGCGATCAGGGTCACCAGTTTTTCATACATGCCGGGGCCAAAAGCGTCCTTGGCAAAAGTGTTCGCCAACACGGCCCGCTCCACGCCCGCTTGCTCCTTGCCTTTCAGAAAATTGGCATAGGCATCCAGCTTGTGATTGATTTCTACATTGGTGCTCAATTGCGGCAACTGGGCGATGATGGCCAGATAGGCGGCATTTAGATTGGAATAGTAATTGATGGTAACTTCGCCGCTGGCGCTTAAAGCGGTGACCGACTGGCGAGTCTCGTCGAGTTGGTCGATTTGCCGGTCTACCGCAGCCAAACCAGCCGCCAGATTGGTGGCGGCGGCTTTGGTGTCGAATGCTTTGAGAAAAGCATTCAGTTGTTTCAGTTTTTCGTCGGTGGCTAAGCGTTGTTGCTCCAGTTCTTGTTTAAATTTCTGGCCGCCACTACCCAAATGCCCGACCGACAAGCCGCGTTCTTTTTGTAATTCATGCACCAGATCGCTGGCGTACACGGAAAAGTTGGCTAAGGAGATAATCTTTGCCGCTGACTGCATCTCCACAATATGGGTGTAGACCACGAAGGAGGCCATTAGCAGTAAGCCTGCTAAGGGTATCAGCGATAGGGCCGCTATTTTGTGGCTGAATTTAACGGTTTTCAGGTCAAGCATGTCCACTCCCGGCGACTATTCATATGCTCAAGCATAGTCCAGGGTGCTTATACCTGCTACGTGTAAGGTTGAAGGAAACGGGCCGATTGCATTGCAAAAAATTCGAACAATCGACCCAATTTGCCTAGCGATATTTAGAACAAACCGCTGATCACGCCGTCGTCGCTAATATCGATACGCTCGGCGGCCGGTACTTTGGGTAAGCCGGGCATCGTCATCATGTCACCGGCAATCGCCACGATGAAGCCGGCGCCGTTAGCCAGACGTACTTCATTGATTTCCACCGTATGGTCGGACGGCGCGCCCTTGGCATTGGGGTTGGTGGAAAACGACATTTGGGTTTTCGCCATGCAGACCGGGAAATGACCGTAGTTGGCTTGCAGCGCCTTCAACTCGGCGCGAATTTTCGGGCTGGCGCTGATGTTTGCCGCGCCGTATAGCTTGGTGGCGATGGCTTCGATCTTATTCCACAGCGGCAGTTCGCTGTCGTAAACGTAGCTAAAGCCGGGTTCGCGATGATCGACGATGTTCAGTATCTCCTGAGCCAGCTGTTCCGCGCCGGCACCTCCGTGGGCCCAGTGCTTGGCGACTACGCATTTCACGCCCAACGCTTCGCATTTCTGCTGCAACAAGGCAATTTCGGCGTCGGTGTCGAAGGTGAAATGATTGATACTGACCACGCAGGGCAGGCCGTAATGCTGGGTAATGTTATGCAGATGGCGCTCCAGATTGGCAAAACCTTGTTCCAGTGCCGCCAGGTTTTCCTGGTTCAAATCGTCTTTAGCCACGCCGCCGTGGAATTTCAAAGCGCGTACCGTGGCGACCAATACCACCGCCGAGGGCTTTAAACCCGACATCCGGCATTTGATGTCCAGAAATTTTTCCGCGCCCAAGTCGGCACCAAAGCCGGCTTCGGTGACCGCATAATCGGCCAGCTTCAACGCGGTTTTGGTGGCGGTGACGGTGTTGCAACCGTGGGCGATGTTGGCAAACGGGCCACCATGAATAATCGCCAGATTGTTTTCCAGGGTTTGCACCAGGTTGGGTTTGATCGCGTCTTTTAAGATCGCCGCCATCGCGCCATGCGCTTTCAGATCGCTGGCGTAAACCGGCGTGACTTTGTCGGATTTGTAGCCTATGACGATGCGGCCCAAACGCTCTTTCAAATCGGCGCGGCTGGTCGCCAGACACAGAATCGCCATCACTTCCGAGGCGACGACGATGTCGAAGCCGTCTTCGCGCAAATAGCCGTTGGCCGGCCCGCCTTGGCCTATGGTGATTTTGCGCAACGCCCGGTCGTTCATGTCGATTACCCGCTTCCATTGGATGCGGCGCGGGTCGATGTCCAGTTTGTTGCCGTGATTGATATGGTTATCAATCAACGCCGACAATAAATTGTGCGCCACACCGATGGCGTGAAAGTCGCCGGTAAAATGCAGATTGATGTCTTCCATCGGCACCACTTGCGCGTAACCGCCGCCGGCCGCGCCGCCTTTTACACCGAAGCAAGGGCCCAGCGAAGGTTCGCGCAGGCAGATAATGGTTTTTTTACCCAACCTGTTCAAGGCATCGCCTAGACCTACCGTGGTGGTGGTTTTACCTTCGCCGGCCGGCGTAGGGCTGATGGCGGTGACTAAAATCAGTTTGCCGTCGGTTTTATCGGTCAGGCTGTTGACATATTCCAGGGAAATCTTGGCTTTGTAATGACCGTAAGGGTCCAGATGTGCGGCGGGAATGCCGAATTTTTCGCCGGCCAAATCAATAATCGGGCGCATGCTTGCCTGTTGGGCAATTTCAATGTCAGACATGGTAGTTCCTAAAATACTCTGAGAAATGTGGCAATAAAGCAGAGCAGCCGGCGGCTGCGATGGGCGGATATTGTAGAGTTCTAAGGCTGGGGCAGCCAGAAATTTAATGGGGAAAAGCCGGCAAGGCTTTACGGGTAAGGCGCTGCCGGCTTTTCGGCGACTGAGGTCGTCGCGCCGGACAACCTATCGCAATAAAGGGTAACGCTGTTTAGTAAGTAATGACTTCGCTGCCTTTACCGACCAAAACCACATCCGCGTCGCGGATCGCAAACAGACCGTTGGTGATCACGCCGGGGATATTGTTGATGGTTTTTTCCAACTCGATAGGGTCCAGGATGCTCAAATTATGCACGTCCAGAATCTCGCAACCGTTGTCGGTGATGTAGCTGGCGCCGGTATCTTTGTTCATGCGTAATTCAGGTTGGCCGCCCAATTTAGCCAATTGGCGAGCCACGAAGCTGCGCGACAAGGGCAATACTTCGACGGGCAACGGAAACTTGCCCATCACGTCCACGCACTTGCTTTCGTCAACGATGCAGACAAATTTTTTGCTGGCGCCGGCGATGATTTTCTCGCGGGTCAACGCGCCGCCGCCGCCTTTCAACATTTTTTTATGCGGCGTGACTTCGTCCGCGCCGTCTACGTAAATGTCCAGATCGCCGGATTGATTCAGTTCGATGACGCGAATGCCGATGGATTGCAAATGTTCGGTGGTTTTCGCCGAGCTGGATACAGCGCCTTCGATGTCTCTTTTGAAATCGCAGTCGGCCAACAAATTAATTAAATGGGTGACGGTGGAGCCGGTACCCATGCCGATGATGGGTACGTTTTTCAAATAGTGCAGCGCAGCCTGAGCGACTTGTTTTTTTAATTCGTCTTGAGTCATGGTGATGGTCCTGATGGATTGCTCTTATAAATCTGACACGGCGTTTAACCCGTCATTGTGTGGGATAATAACCGATTGACGCTGATCTCTCAGCTGTTTTTACGCCGAACCGGCTCCAGGCAGCCTCGCCTAAACAACCCCGGAACCCACGCATGGACGGCAAGTGCGCCAGCAGTTGCCGAGGACAATAATGCAGACATACATAGAAAAGATATTGCGGGCAAAAGTCTACGACGTTGCCGAGGAAACCCCATTGGATTTTGCCGCTACGCTGTCGGAGAAAATCAACAACAAGGTGTATCTGAAACGCGAAGATTTACAGCCGGTATTCTCGTTTAAATTGCGCGGTGCCTATAACAAAATCGCCTCCCTGACACCGGAACAAACCGCGCACGGCGTCATCGCCGCGTCGGCCGGCAATCATGCGCAAGGTGTGGCCTTGGCGGCCAAAAAACTGGGCATCAAAGCCCTGATCGTGATGCCGAAAACCACCCCGGAAATCAAGATCAAATCAGTAAAGGCACGCGGCGCGAAAATCGTGCTGCACGGCGACTCCTACGACGATGCTTATGCCCATGCCATGGAATTGGTCGCGGAAAAAGGCATGACGTTTATCCATCCTTACGACGACCCGGAAGTGATAGCCGGGCAGGGAACAGTAGGCATGGAAATTCTGCGCCAACACAACGGCGATATTCACGCGATATTCGTTCCGGTCGGCGGTGGCGGACTGGTGGCCGGTATCGCCGCTTACGTCAAATTCGTGCGCCCGGATATTAAAGTCATTGCAGTGGAGCCCGACGACGCCGATTGTTTGAATCAAGCTTTAAAAGCCGGCCAGCGGGTGATATTGGAGCAGGTCGGTTTGTTTGCCGACGGCGTGGCCGTCAAGCAGGTTGGCGAGGAACCGTTCCGCATCGCCCGTGAGCACGTCGATCAGGTCATCACCGTCAGTACCGACGAGATTTGCGCGGCGATTAAAGACATCTTTGACGATACCCGCTCGGTCGCCGAGCCGGCCGGCGCCCTGGCGGTGGCGGGTTTGAAAAAATACGCCGAACAACACCATCTACAACAACACACCCTGATTGCCATCGACAGCGGTGCCAATATCAATTTCGACCGCTTGCGCTATGTCGCCGAGCGCACGCTGGTAGGCGAGCATAGAGAAATTCTGCTGGCCGTCGAAATACCGGAAGTGCCGGGCAGTTTTTTGCGATTTTGCAAAGTCATCGGCAAGCGCAGCATCACCGAGTTCAATTATCGCTATTTCGACGCGCGCATGGCGCAAGTGTTTGTAGGGATCAGCAGCAGCGGCGCGGAAAATGACCGCCAGCATCTGATCGAGCAATTGACCGTAGACGGTTTTTCGGTCACCGATATGACCGGCAACGAACTGGCCAAGGATCATATCCGTTATATGGTTGGAGGGCATGCGCCATTCGAGTTGAAGGAGAGCGTCTACAGCATCCAGTTTCCCGAGCGTCCCGGCGCGCTGCTGAAGTTTTTGTTGTCGCTGGGTAGCCAGTGGAATATCAGTTTGTTTCATTACCGCAATCATGGCGCCGCCTTCGGTAAAGTGTTGATAGGCTTGCAGATTGACGGTGAGCAACGCGGGCGTTTTGAACAATGTTTGTCGGTTTTAGGACTTGCCTATCGGGATGAGACCGGTAATCCAGCCTATCGACTGTTTGTGGGCGGTAGCGAATCTGCTGACATCGGCTGCTAAGCTTTTCCACTCCCGTTTAGCTTCCCAATCTTAGGGTCTATTTAAAAAATCTCCCCCAGCCCCTCTTTTTCAAAGAGGGGCGAGTAACTTCGCAATTCGGTGCACTCAGAATTGCCGGGCCTTATTTCCCACTAAATCCTTAAACCCGAAAAGCCAGGTGCTTGATGTCCTTAAGTGCTTCGGCAAATTATTCCGCCAAAATTCTTAACGCCCGGAATTATTGGCACATATTTCGGGATTTACTCCTAACGACAACTGGGAATTCACCAACATACAATGCGCGCCATTTTGTGCTATGGCGATTTGAATATAAAGATGCTTCTGTCAGACCCAAAAAAACGTCGTTCCCGCCAGGATGGGGGTAGCCAGAGCCATGGAGGGCACGCTTCGACTTATCCATGCGGTTTGGGCTCGGCTAAGGACAGCGTGATCAGCGGTTTTTCCAACATGGCGGAAGCATCTTTATATTCAAATTTTAAACAGCCTGCTGATACGAAAACGACAAGCGGCTTGGGGCTAATACGTCCGGGCGCGCCAAAGTTTTCGATAAGTGCAAAACATGAATTATCAAGTTACTGAGGCTGTAATTGAAAATCGTAAAACTAAGGCGCGTCAAGGTGTTTTGCATGCTCATGCTTTTGTCGGCAGGCTTTACCGTGCGCGCTGCCGCTAAGTCTTTCGAAATTCAGGAGTTGGAGTTCAAAAACTCGCAGGTCTCCGACATCATCCGCGTACTGTCTGAAGACGCCAACGTCAATATCGTCGCCACGCCGGAAGCCGGCAAAAAGAACGTCACTATTTTTTTAAAAAAAGTCAGCTTGGAAGACGCGATCCGCACGATTTGCCGCATCAGCGATCTTTGGTATCGCCAGGATAATGGCGATGCCGGTACCTTTAGACTGATGACCAAGGAAGAGTACAGCAAAGATCTGGTGATGGGCCAAGACGACAATGTGCGCGTGTTTCAATTGCGCAACCCCAATGTCATGGCGGTGGCTATGGCTATCGAAAGTCTGTATGGAAATCGGGTGCGAGTGTCTTACGGCAACGCGATGATGTTGAGCGGCATGGGCAGCATGAACGGGCGTGGCGGCAACGGCCGTAGCGGCGGTTTCGGCAATAACCGCGGCATGGGCAATACCGGCTTCGGTGGCGGCATGGGTGGTTTTGGCGGCGGTTTCGGTGGTGGATTTCAAGGCGGCTTTGGCGGTGGCAGCGCCGGCAATATGTACGGCGGACGTAACAACCGTTTTTCCGGCGGCATGGGCAATCAAGGCGCAGCCGGTGGTCGCTACGGCAACTTGCAACAAGGTTTTCGCGAAGAAGTACCCAAGGATTTAAGCGTCGAACAACTCGCGGAACTCGGCGCCGACGGCAAACGTGTCGATCCCGGCGAACTGTCTGAGGTGTCCGGCATCAACAAAGTGATATACGTCACCATCAACGCTGAACACAATCAATTGATCGTCAAGACCAGCGACAATGCCATTCTTAAATCCATTTCCAGCCTGGTCGAACAGCTCGACAAGCCGCAAAACCAGGTGATGCTGGAAATGAAGATTATCGACGTCAAGGTTGGCGAAGACTTTAGCTCTTTGTTCAACTTCGAAATCAAAAATACCAAGATTCAAGGCGATAGCCTCAATCCTTTGATCATGGGTGGTGCAGCGGCCATGACCGGCGGCGGCAGTTTTGTTTACGAATTTCTTAGTGATAAGGTTAAGGCCAATATCGAATTTTTGGAGAAGAACAACCGCGTCAACGTGGTTTCCAATCCCATGCTGGTGGCGTCCAATCATCGCCCGGCTAACCTGTTCATAGGAGAGGAACGCATCATGGTGCGTGGCTATTCCATCGACAACATCGATAACCTGAATACCACCCGCACCATTTCCACCCCGGAAACCGAGTTAAAGGAAATCGGCACCACCCTGGAAGTCACCCCGCACATCAATGCCGACGGTACCATCCACATCCAGCTCAGGCAGGAAAACTCAACACTAAACGAGAGAGCCGCATCCATTCCGGTAACAAATAGCACGGGTGGAGTCGTGGTTGAATTACCGGTGGACACCGTTACTACGGCCCGCATGGAAGGCGAAATTTTTGCCAGGCACGGCTATACCGTCGCGGTGGGTGGTTTGATTCGCGACAGATTTTCTCGTGAAAGACGTAAGGTACCCTACCTTGCTGACATACCGCTGCTCGGTAACATTTTTAGACAAACTACCGACGCCGACAGTAAATCAGAAATGGTGTTGTTAATTACGCCTTACGTATTAAACCAGGGCAACGATCACCACGAAGAATACGATCCTACCGAAAAATACCACCGCTACGCACCGGACACCGCCATGCAAGCCAAGCCGGTGCCTAAACCGGAAAATCCCGACGAACCGGTTTGCGGCGAGTTTTGCGCGCCCCCGCGCCTGAGGGAGTCGGATCAATGAGCCGCGACAATTTAAAAACTCGGCGCGCGTTCCCGATACCGAACCAATTCTATGTCTGGAGTTTGCTGAGCCTGTTCCTGCTGGCCTGCACCGCCTGCCAGCCCAACCACATGGGCCTGGATACTCCCGCCGACATCGCCACCGAAAACTGCTACGCCTACCGCTACGGCGACAAATTGCGCAAGATCAATTTTGCCCAGGCCTTCGATTGGTGCCATCGCGCCGCTGGCTCGAGCGACGCAAACAGCCAGGCCCTGCTGGGCGAACTGTATTACCTGGGATTGGGCGGTCCGCAGGACATGACACTGGCGGCCCGCTGGTTCGAATCCGCCGCCCGCCAGGGGCACGCCCATGCCCAGTACATGCTGTATCGGGTGCACGCCACCAGTCCCAATCTGGAGCAGCAGGAAAAAGCCGAATATTGGCTGAATCAGGCCCGCCATAGTGGTTACAAACTGGCCTTGCCCGCGCAATGAACACGCTTGAATTGAATGAGGGAGAAATAGAGATGATGAGAAACCATAAGCACATGCAAGCCCAACCCGTCAAAAGCAAGCTGATGGAATTGCTTGATGAGGTATTGCAGCACGACGGCTTCGGCGAAATCCGCGTCGAGGTCAAAATTCTCAAGCGTCAGCAAAAAGAAGTGATTTTGCACTGCGGCAAACAATACCGTTTCGTGGTGGACAGCAGCTTACCGGGCCAAGCTTGATACTTGCAGTTGGCACGGTCCGTATGGCTATGCGGGAGATTGGCAATGAGGCCGCTTTAGCCTTATTAATTCGCCTCTTTGGCAAACAGGGGCCAGGGGAGATTTTCTAAATAATCCCCTATCTTTTTCTGCCCAGTGGGCACGAGGAAGACAGAGAATTCAGGACTAATCCGCGCACGGATGCGCATAACAAAACGAGTGTGATGGGGTCACATCAAAAAACCAAAAAATAAGATGACCAACAGGCTGCGTGAGGCAGTTGCGGCATTTACATTTGAGAAAACAGTATGAAAGGCAAACAACTGAAAAGACTGCAACACAGACAAGCGGGTTTCACCTTATTGGAACTGTTGGTGGTTATCACGCTGATCGCTACGTTGGCGACTGCGGCATTGGTGGCGTATGACGGTATCGGCGACAGCGCGCAAGCGACTGCCGCTTCTAATAGCACTTCTACCGCTGACGGCGCGATTCGTAACTACCGCGCGGTGACTCAACGTTTCCCTGATCAATGGGATAACTTGGTAACCACTGGTGGTGTCAGCCCTGGCTTCTTGTCTGAAAGGACTGCTCAGCGCTTTGCCAACTGGGCGGTACCAACTTCGGCCACACCGTTTGGTCAAGCTTTAAACACCGCGATGGCGGCAGTTGGAATTACGGAAATACAGCAACGGACCACTGCAACACCGACGACTGGTGTAGAACCTAACTTGCAACACAATGAAGGCGCCACCAACAATAACGGTGACGCCGCAGAGAACGACTGGGCCGCCGTAGCTAACGTCGCCATCCTGCCAACCTTTGGTACTGCGGCTTGTCAGGTCAACACAGTTGCACTGGGCGCTAAGCTAGACGGTACCGCTATGGCGGCTACGGACGGTGATCGTCAAAACGTCATCAACGACTCACTGGAAAGCGACCAATGCAACTTGGTAATTGCTCTGGGCTTTGGTCACGATGCCGCACATAGCACCAGCAATTCTTCTGTGGCTATTTCGACCGCGCCGACTTTCGTGAGCCAAAACATCAATCCTGCAACCACTTATGCTCGTTACATCGCCTTGTTCCACGTCGGTCAAGATGGCGCGAATGGGGGGGCCGAGGATAACAACATCGTTGCTGGTGAGTTGTTCACCAAACCCCGTCTGCTGGCGGTGGTTGACACCGAAGGCCGTATGATCGACGAAAACATCGCCGCTCAAAATCCTAACTAAGTTTAGCTAGGTACGCCGGTTCCCACGGCCCGCCGTGGGAATCCCTGCTAGCTCTGGGCTTTGTTGCAGAGTTTAGAGCTAGCAGGTACCGGGCCTATCGCCATTTCGGACGGTCGCATTTGGATCAGGTTGGCAGTGCAAATGGCAGCCTTTAGGCATTGCCGGGTGTAAGCGTCACAGCCAATTATTAAACACCACCTCGGGAGAGATTGCCCGAGTCCGGAGGCACCGGATGGCGACGGCGTTTTACCGCTCGGCAATCTGGATTTCGCTAGTCGTAAGTGCTCGAAGTGCAGCCCTGGCGGAATGGCGGCCTATTTTCCGGCCCGTAATCCCGTTCGCCTCAATGCCCTTGAGGATACTGAGCAAGGCCGAAGGACGAATGCTTATGCCCAAGGACGTAAGAGCCGCTCATGCTTCGAAAAGCGCAACACAACCAAAACCGACAACAAACGATGAAATCGCTCTACTTCTCCAAACTTCCACCGCTCAGCCTGTTGCTATTAGGCTTGCTGCCGATTTTGCCTTGGCTGGCGCCCTGGCATTTACAGCCGGTAATCACCTTTCATCTGGAATGGCTGGCGGTAGCCGGCGGATTGCTGGCTTGTGCGGCGGCATTGCCAGGCTTGTGGCGTAGCGAGCATTTGCAGCTGCCGCGCACGCTGTGGTTGCCTTTAACGCTGGCCGCCTATCTGGCTTTACAAACCACATTGTTGCCACAAGTCGTCGTACCCCATGCCTATATGGGGATCGCTTATTTGGCTTGGGCTGCGCTGATGATGGTTTTGATGGCTCATTTGCGGCAACAGTTTGGTGGCGAACGGGTCGGCGGCTGGCTGGCTGGTGGTTTGGTAACGGCTGCCGCGCTGGTGGCCTGGCGTGAGCTATTCGGGCGGTTATCCGGGGAAATCGGCGACTGGGGCGGCGTCGGCCAAGCCAACAACTACGGCGATTTCTTGGCCTTGGGCAGTGTGTCTTTACTGTACTGGCATGCGCTTGGTCGGCTACCTCGGTGGGTATTTGCATTCTGCGGGTTTAGCCTGATGCTGGGCTTGAGCCTGACGCCTTCTCGTAGCGTTTTATTGTATTGGCTAGCCATCTTTGTCATCGCTTGGCGCTACCGTTCCGCCTGGTTGAAACCCATTGGTTTAGGCCTTTTCGGCTATCTAGCCTTGCAGGGTTTGTGGTCTCTGGGTGTTTTGCCGGACGCGCAACTGAGCTCGGCGGAACGCATGCTACAACCAACCAGCGGCGCGTCGCCGCGCTGGCATATCTGGCAAGTGGCCTGGCACTTGTTTTTGCAGCAGCCCTTGCTGGGCCAAGGGTTCGGGCAATTCGATACTGCGTACTTTCAAGCTGGTCAATATATTCCGGCACTCCCCACCTACATCGAACACGCGCACAACTTGATTTTGCACTTGTTGGCCGAACTGGGTTTATTACCGGTATTGCTGCTGTTGTTGGCTATCAGCCGCTGGATTCGTCCGGTGCTGGCCGTGGGCGAGGGGACAACGCAGCAAGCGTTTAAAACTTGGCTGATGTTGTTGGCGGCCATTTTGGGCATTCACAGCATGTTGGAATACCCGCTGTGGTACGCGCCGTTTTTAGGGGTTGCCGCGATGGTATTGGGCTTGGGTGATGAGTTGAGCCGGCCGATAGCCTGGAAAAAAACCGGCACTGTCATAGCCGGCTTCTGCATTGCTGCCGCCGCGTCCGTGGCAGTTGTACATGAAACCCACTATCTGCGCATGGAGTTGGCGTTGTTAGCGACGGTGGCGCAACCCTCTCAGCAACGCTCCGATCATCTGGTGGATGTCTGTCAAAAAGCGGTGACGCAAGCGCCGCTGCTCGAGCCTTATGTGCCGATGATTTTTACGTTTACCGGTCAGCCCGATGATTTGGCGATGCGGCCGCAACTGACTGTATTGGCGGATGTTGCCGTGCGTTTTGTGCCGGCCAACAATTTAGTGTACCGGCTGGCGCTGATGCAAGCCCTGAACGGCGATCAGCAAGCATCCAAAAACACGCTGAGCCGGGCCTTGGCCGCTTATCCGAATGATGCCTCAAAGTTTATTGTCGACCTTTTCCATCTTAAAGGCCCGGACAGTGCCAAGGTTAATTTCATGTTGCCGATGCTGGCCTCCACGCTGGGTGCAAAAGTGGTCACCAGCAGCGGCGCGCCTGCCAAGCAACTTTAACTGAGACATATTTGATTGGGTGCCGATGCCGGCGTGACGCCAACTTAATGCCAGTGAATCGGAAACGAGGGCTGGCTAAGTTTTTAATTTTCACAAGCAAGTAAATGAGGTGTTTATTGTTTGTTTTTAGCGGGATGTTACGGTCCGTCGCCTGGCGCGATGTTGCCGCCGTGCGTTCCAAAACCGTGAAAATTCGGTCGCAAGCTGGTTTTACCCTGCTGGAACTATTGGCGGTGATTGCGCTGATGGCCGTGGTGGCTGGGATGGCGGTGCTGGCTTACGAAGGCGTGCAGGATCAAGGCCGCCAAGACGCTACCCGGTTTGAAATCGCGGAAATCCGCAATGCGTTGTTGCAGTTTCGCCGCGATAGCGGTAGCAACGATTTGCCGGGGCAGGGGGTTTATGTCTGCGAGGACCCGGCAAACGCCGGCAAAATCAACCCGGATTTAGTCAATTTACCTTCCGAAGCGGGCACTACCGACGCCGCAAAACTGGCCTGGTGCGAATCGCCGGCCAATTTCTGGATGCTGTTTGCCGATCCTTCCGGCAACGGCTGGAATCCGGACACCCATCGTGGTTGGAACGGCCCGTATTTGCAACGCAAAAGCGCTCTGATGAGTTATGCCGGTGTCGATAATTTGTGGGTGATTACCGATGCCTATCAAGCCAATTACCTCATGCTGGATTTGGATGACGCCGACAAAGCCCGGCTGGTCAGCCTGGGTCCGGATAAAACCGACGATAACCCAACGCCCGGCACTTGCCAGCTGGCCGGCGGTGGTGACGATACCGTGCTGTGTTTGTTGAGATGAACTTATTGATCGAAATCGCCAAAAACGCCAAAGCGCAGGCTATCACGCTCCGCCGTGGGAATCGATGCCAGCTTTTGGGCACAGCGAGTAGGGTGGATAAGCGCAGCGCATCCACCGCATGCAAACCTATCCCGGTGGATGCGCTGCGCTTATCCACCCTACCTGCTGCGGGTTTGAAAAGTTTGAGACCACAGCGCGGCTTTACCCTGTTGGAAATGCTGTTGGTGATTTTTTTGATGGCGCTGGTGGCGTCCACCGGCTTGATGCTGACCGAGGGCGTGGAAGACCAGGCCAAATACGACGAAACCAAACGCCGGATGGAACTGATCCGTAAAGCCATCGTCGGCGACCCGACTCGCACCGTGAACGGCGCGCCGGAGCTTAGCGGCTTTGTGGCGGATATGGGGCGCTTGCCCTTATGTTTGGCGGAGTTATTGAGGCTCGGTGATGAAGTGCTTCCGGCCACCGTTCCGAAAACCTTTAAATCGCCGTGCGATGGCACTGAAATCGTTAGCGAATGGTATTTGGATCAGAACACGGGTGTCGGCATAGGCTGGCGCGGCCCCTATTTACAGGTTATCCCGGAATCCGGCGGCGGCCTGCGATTTAGAGACGGCTATGGCAACGAGGGCGCAAATGCGGCCGCTGATGCGCTGGATTCAGGATGGGATTACAGCGTAACCGCAGCGACCGCCAGTTTAGCTAGCGAAGGCATGGATTTAGCTGTTGCCACCGATGACGTGGCCGCGCCGCAACTGATTGTCAGCGCCGATTGGCAGGTGCAAATACAGGCGGCAGTGAGTGTGACGTTTGAGAATCAAAGCGGGACAAAATTGCCAGCGTTAGACGCCAACTTAGTGTTGCGCCTTTATTTATCCGATTTGACGGATTATGTCGATTCGGACGAGGGAACGCCTGATTACTTGGTTTTGACAAGCCTATCAGTATCGGCGAGCGGTCAAAAAACCGAGAACTTTAAGTTGAGCACGCCGCCACTCTTGCCTATTGGACAACGCGGGTATGCGATTGTTTGTTACCAAGGTGGGACGGTTGACCCAGACGATTTTGTGATTTTCGACGGCGATTGCGATACCACTGGAGCCAATCCCAACCCGAAGCCAAACATCGCCAACATCCGCAGTTTCAGCGTCTCACCCCGCCAGACACTGAATTTGGCCCTTAATTGGATCATTCCATGAGTCCACTTTGTCCGAATCCGTCTCGCCATGTGCTTTCAGTGCGGGCCGTCACTGCCAATACGCTAAGGAAAAAGCTCCTTCTCCCTCCGGGAGAAGGTTGGGATGAGGGGATCAAAATATCGTTTTTTCCCTTATTTATTCCCCTCACCCTAACCCTCTCCCTGGGGGAGAGGGAATCACCTGCTGCTAATTTAATGGCAATGACCGAGGATCGTCGGGGCGCTAAGCGGCAGCGCCGAAAAAGCCACAGTCCGGAAACCGCTAAACAATCTCAAATGCCAAGCATCCATGAAATTTAACCGTTTTATCCCTTTTGCTATCCCGTCGCAGTTATTGGTCTGCGAGACCGACGGTTTTTCCTTGCGCGCCGCCGTGCTGCGCCGTGCCGATCAGGATATGGAATTGCTGTATCAGGCCAAAACCGAGCAGGTGGATATGGCCGAAGGCCTGAGCGATGTGCTGACTACGCTAAAAAGCCAGGGTTGGCAGGGCGGCGGTTCGGCGATTCTGTTGTCGCCGGCGGTGTTTTCCACGCTGGTGGAGTTACCGGTCAATCCCCGCAAACCCCGGCCGTTGTTGCAGATGTTGGAGCTGGCGCGCTGGGAAGCGGAGCCGCTGTTGTTGCAACACGTCACCCGCTGGTCGGTGGGGCATTTATTGGTGGGCCAAGGTTATATGACCGAGGAACAAGCGCGGGCGGTGATGGATTTGCAGCAAGGTAAATCCAGAGCCGGCGGCGGTTTGGCGTTGGCCGAGCAGTTTTCCTTACGGCGTTTCGGCGATCTGGCGGTGGAGTTGGGGTATATCAAACGCAGCCAGCTCAATGCGTGCTTGACCGGGCAGGAGTGGCTGAAAGCCGCCGACGAGGCCATCGAAGTCGGCTGGGCGGCGCAGAGTGCGGTGGACGATATACCCGGTACTTTTAACTGGCTGATTAGTTGCGTGCACCAAAGTTTATTGCAGCGCTGGTCGGACGCTTTCGCGCGGCAGGGTTTGAAATTGCAAACCATGTATCCCTTGACCGGTTGCAGCGCGGCCTTACTGCCACAGACAGAAACCCACGCGGTGCTGCTGGAGACTCAACCCGGTCTGGGGTTTAGCACGCGCATAGCCGCTGGCGGGATTACGGCCTTGCGCCACTATTTGAATCTGCACAAAGCGCCGCTGGATATTTGCCTGGAAAGCTATCACGCGCTGCATGCGCCGCCGCGCGAGCCGGTCTGGCTGGCTAGTTGGCCGCCGGCACCGGAGCTGGCCGCCAATTTGGAACACATGCTGGAACTGGACTTGCATCCGCTAAGCCATGCTGTCGTTGGCGATAAGGTCTCGCCGGGCATGGCCGGCGCGGCTTACCACGCCCTGGGTTTGGCCGAAGCTGAGCGTTGCGTGGGGGTGCGCTTGGGCGGCCCATTGCCGGCACTGCGTGATCGCTTGGAGGTACGGGCCGCGGCGCTGGTACTGCTGCTATTGGTGCTGGTCGGCGTGGCCGAGCTGTCGTTGTGGGCGCGCAAAAGTAGCGTCGAGAGCTACAAGCAGCAGGTGGACGCCAGCTGGCAAAGTATCGATGAGGCTATTAAGCGCATCAACGCCCAAGCGGCTGAAATCTCTCAGATCAAGGACAAGATCAAGAGTTTGCGCACCGAACAGTCGCGCCTGGAAAATCTGGCCCGCTTCTACGACGAAGATATTCCGGAGCGCATGGATTTGGTCAAAGGTGTGTTGGGTATGCTGCAAACGCTGGTTGACAATGAGGTGGTGATCGAGCGTTTGGATGAGCCGGACAAGTCGGCATTAAAACCGGCCGCGGCGCCGAATACGGCTCCGCCCAATCCTATCGACGCCAAGCGCATCGAAGCGGAAAACCTGGTGCTGGAGGCCTGGGCGCTCAGCGACAGCGCGGCGCAGACCTTTATCAAACGGGTGGGTGATGCCGCCGCCCGCTGGGATTTGCAGGTTCGCGAGCCCAAAGTGACTTTTGGCAAAGGGCCGCTGCAGAGCAACGGCTTCAGTATTTCCTTGCGGCTGGTCAAATTGGCCGAGCCGGACGGCAAAATCATTCGTTTATCCAATCCAAACCCCCATGAAACTACCCTCTTTGAGTAAGCGCGAACAATGGTTATCGGCCTTGGCTATCGGCGTGATCGTCATCGGCGGATACGCCGGGTTGCGCTGGGTGCCGGCCAACCGGGAAATCGGCCAATTGCAACAAACGGCGGAAGCCACCGATAAACGCCTGCGTACCGCCGAGATTCCGGAAGAGCCGGATGAGGACATTGAGCGTTTGAAGAGCCAATTAGCGGAACAAGAGCGTTTGCTGGCGGCTATCAAGGAGCAGTCGGACAGCGTGGAAAAACATCTGGCGCCGGACGACTCGCAGTTTCTGATTGTGAATATTTCCAAAGTGGCGCGGGATGCGCAGATTCATGTGCGCGCCAACGAGGTTTTCAAAGCGGCGGTAAGCAACAATGCCGCGCCGGTTGCGGCGGCACCGACAACCACCAAGAAAAGCCGGAAAAACAAACCGGCGACGGTGACGCCGGCCGCTGCCGCTGCCGCTGCGCCCATCGCTGCCGTGATTCCGCCGTTGAGTGCCGGTTGGGTTGCGCGCATGTCGCCGGGTTCGTTGTTGGAAAGGCCGCTGCGGCGCCTGGAGGTGGAGGGCTCCTACCTGGCCTTGAACCGCTTCATTCACGATTTGGACCGGCTGCCGTTTCAAGTGGCGGTGCTGCGTATCAGTGTCGAGCGCATGCCGGTGTTGGCGATGCCGGGTTATCCGCAATCCCTGCTGGCCGAAGTAATTTTGGCGCTGTAAGCGTATGGCTATCAATGACGAACATCTCTTGGACGCCGGTGTGCGCTGCGGCTTGGTGGAGGCCGCGCAACTGGAACGCCTGCGCCTGGAAGCCCGTCGGCAACGCTTAAGTCTGCTGGCTATGGTTCAGGCTCATTATCGCTTTCCCTTATCGGCGTTGCACCGGGCGGTGGCCGAGCAATACGGCATGCCGTATGTCGATCTGGATACTTTACAGGTGGAAAACACCTTGTTAAAAAAAATTCCGCCCAGTCTGGTGCAGCGTAAGTTGCTGTTGCCGGTTAGTGATGGCGAGCAGGTTTTGCTGATCTGCGGCGATCCGGGTGATCGGGCCGGCATCGATTCGGTGCAGCGCTTGCTGGGTCAGTTATTGCCGCTGGCAATGGCCGATCTGGCTTTATTGCAATTAAAGGTTAAGCAGGCTTTGGCCGGAAAGTCGGCGCCGGAACAAAGCGGCGCTGTGACGGCGGAGACCGATACCGATTTGGTAGCCATGTTGGACGGTATCATCCGCGAAGCCTATTTTTATCGGGCCTCGGATATTCACTTACTGCCGGATGCGCAGGGTCTGCGGGTCCGCTTGCGGGTGGACGGCAAATTGCGTGATTTTCCCTTGGTTGCTAACACTGGCGCGGCTGCCGCTTTGGTATCGCGGGTCAAGGTGCTGGCAGGCTTAGATATCGCCGAACAGCGTATGCCGCAGGACGGCGGTTTTTCTTATCATTTGCCCAGGCCCATCGACAAGGGCTTTAACATTCGGGTGGCGACTGCACCGACCCGGCTTGGCGAACGGATTACCCTAAGGCTGCTCGGCCAAGAGGCGTTTGGTTTGACGCTGGCCGATCTGGGCATGATGGATGAAGACTTACAGCAGTTTCGCAAGGTGATTCACCGTCCCTATGGCATGGTGTTGTTGACCGGTCCGACCGGGAGTGGTAAATCGACCACCTTGTTTGCCGCGCTCCAAGAAATCAACCGCGCCGACATCAACATCATGACCGTGGAGAACCCGATCGAATATGTGATGCACGGGGTTTCTCAATTGCAGACCGGGCCGAAAGTCAGTTTTGCCGATGCCCTGCGCTCGTTTTTGCGCCACGATCCGGACGTGCTGATGGTGGGCGAGATCCGTGACCCGGAAACCGCCGATGTGGCCGTAAAAGCGGCGATGACCGGGCATTTGGTGTTTTCGACGCTGCACACCAACAACGCGGTGAGCGCCGTCACGCGCTTGATCGACATCGGTTGCGAATCGTTCCTGATCGGTTCCACGGTGGCGGCGGTTATTGCCCAACGTTTGGTGCGCCGCTTATGCGGACATTGCCGCAAACCACGCTTGGCTACGCCTGCCGAGCTGGCGGAACTGGGGCGGGACGACGACGCCGTGCAGATTTACGAACCGGGCGGTTGCGTGATTTGCCAGGGCAGTGGTTTCCGCGGCCGGCTGGGATTGTTTGAAACGCTGTGGCTGGATGAAACGCTCGCCCGCTTGGTAGCGCGCGGCAGCGATGAGGAAACCTTGGAAGCCAGTGCCGGCGAGCGGCTGAGTTTTATGTGGGAGGACGGCTGCCGGAAAGTGCTGCTGGGCATGACTACGCTGGACGAGTTACGCGATGTGGCGGTCCACAAAACCCGCGGCATGCGTGGGGTAAACTGAGATGGCCGAATTTGTTTACACCGCCTTGGATGAGCGTGGCAACGAGATTGGTGGCAGGTTGCAAGCCGACGATATGGGTAATGCAGCATCACAATTGCGCCAGCGCGGCTTGCGAGTTTTGGCATTGCGGCAGGGACGCGGCAGCAGCGGTTTTTTCGGGCAGGCCAATTTCTCGGACTGGTTGGCCTCGCAACGTTCGGTAACGAACACGGCGTTGATATTCTTTTTCAGGCAAATGAGTTTTATGCTGCGGGCGGGCCTTCCGGTGGCCCAGGCCCTGGAGCTGGCCCAGGCGCAATTGACCAATCCGCGCTTGAATTTGACTTTACGCCTGATGCTGAAGGACATTCGGGTGGGCCAATCGCTGTCGTCGGCGATGAGTAAGCACAAGGCGGTGTTTCCGGAAATGGCGATCAATTTGGTGGTTGCCGGCGAAACCACGGGCGATTTGGACCAAATCATGGAAAGGTTGGCGATACATCTGGATAAAAGAGCCGCTTTGCGGGCGCAGACCATCAACGCGATGATTTATCCGGCGATTGTGGTGCTGGCGGCAATCGGCGTCGGCATTTTCATGGTGGTAAAAATCATCCCCAAATTCAGCAAGTTTTTGATGGGCAAAGGTAAAGCCTTGCCGCCGTCTACCCAGTTGCTGGTGGATATATCCGACTTCGTGCGCCAGCATGGCCTGTGGCTGGTCGGCGGTGCGGCGGCTTTGCTGCTGCTGGTGATATTGATTTATCAAACCCGTAACGGCCGCTTGTGGATAGACCGGCTGTTGCTGCGGCTGCCGGTGATCGGTTCGTTGCTGGTGACCGGTGCCATGGCACAGATGAACTGGGCGCTGTCGATTCTGCTGCGTAGCGGTGTGACGGTGTTTGAAGCGTTGAAAATTACCGCTAATTTGCTGGGCAACCGGGTTTATGTCGATCAGTTGCTGGCCGCATCGAACCAGATTTTAGAGGGGCGGGATATTGCGCGCAGCATCGATCATCCACGCATTCCGCCGCTGGTGGTGCAGATGGTTGCAGTAGGCGAAGGGACCGGGGCGCTGGACGAGGTGTTACAGGAACTGGGGCTTTATTACGAAAAGCTGTTGGAAATTGCGATCAAGCGCCTGTCGGCCCTGATCGAGCCGGTGATGATTTTGGTCATAGGCTTGATGGTAGGCTTTGTCTATTATGCATTCTTTCAAGCCTTATTCTCTTTGGTATCGGGGCATTAAATGAGTTTGTCGAATTCAATCAAGCCGATTGCCGGCCTTGTTTTTTCAATGGCGGCATTAGCCGCGCAGGCTCTGGAAGCGCCGGCCACGCCGCTGCCTTTGACGCCTGCGGCGCCGAAGCAGTTGCGCGATCCGTTCACGCCCAGCGAACTGATGTACGAAACGGCTGGCGAGCAGGGCGGCACCGCCGCCGGTGCGTATGGGTTTATGCCAAATCAGGAAACCATGAAGGTGCCTAACCTTAAACTACGCGGCTTATTGAATCCGTCCGGCAAGGCCTTTATTGCTCTGTTGGAAGTCAGCGGTGTCGGTACTTTTATGGTTCGCGAGGGCGATGAATTCAATTTCGACCCCTCGCAACCCAAGAACGCGATCCGCGTCAGTAAAATTACCCGGCTGAGCGTGACCGTTGAAACCGGTACCTTGGGTTCGATCAGAGTATTGCGCTGAGCGGTTTTAGATAAGGTTTACTGATTGAGTATGTTTAGGTTGACGGCGATGTGGGCCAATTCGGTGGTGGTCTGCACCTGCAGTTTTTTCTTGATTTGCGTCGCGTAGTTGGCGATGGTTTTATTGCCCAAACACAGGTGAACGGAAATTTTCGAGACCGTCAGGCCTTGGGCCAGTAGCCGGAAAATATCGAACGCGCGCGGCGAGAATGCATCGATCAGCGCTTGATACTGCACATTGGCGGAAGGCTCGTTCGCGGGTTTAAGCAGGCCGGGTTCCGTATAACCTTTACCTTGCATAATGCTTTCTATCGCCGGCAACAATAGATTCGGTGCCATGTTTTTAGTGATGTACCCTTGCGCGCCGGCATCCAAGGCGCGCCGCACGTAAACTTGTTCGTGATAGATGCTGTATACCAAAATCCGCGCATCAGCATCCCGCGCGACGATCCGGCGAATGGCTTCCAGACCGCCGATTCCCGGCATGGATAAATCCATGACCACCAGATCCGGCTTGGAGTCGCCATAAAGCTGAATGGCTTGTTCGCCGCGTTCCGCTTCGGCGATGACTTCGACATTGCCACTAACCGACAACAGCATGCGAAATCCTGCGCGTACCACGGCATGGTCGTCGACTAACAATATTTTTAGGGTGTTGCTCATGGCAGCGGTGGAATGGATTGGTGTCATAAATTTCGAAACGGGGCTCTGGATATAAGCTGATGTTTCGGCCTTAAAGTTGACGGCTATTATCCAGGAGGAAATTCCTGGATTGATGCGGGAAAAATTCTTTTTATGAGCCGGGAAAATGGGGGAGGGGGAATTGCAACTGGCTATGTCAATCTATCGCTTCTGTTGGTCATTCGGCGCTGGGCGCGATTAGTTCAATTCGGCCAATAACTGAGCGATCATGCTGTTGGCCTGGTTCAAGTAACCGCTGCCGAACAGATTAAGATGGTTAAGGATATGGTAAAGGTTGTAAAGGGTTTTACGGGTTTTGTAGCCGGGGTCCAGCGGATATTCGGCTTGATAAGCCGCATAAAAATCGCGGCTGAAACCGCCGAATAATTCGGTCATGGCCAGATCGGTTTCACGGTCTCCGTAATAGCAAGCCGGGTCGAAGATTATCGGTTGTCCTTGGTTGTCTGCGGCAGCATTGCCGCCCCACAAGTCGCCGTGCAGCAAGGATGGGTGAGGGCGGTAATCGCTAAAAAAATCGCCAATTCTTTCCAGCAGTTTTCCCCCTTGGCTCTGCAGCGCTCCGCGATAACCGTTGGCGGCGGCAAACTGTAATTGTTTGCCCAGGCGTTGTTGCTGCCAAAAACTGACCCAATCGTCGTATCTAGTATTGTGCTGTGGCGTGGAGCCTATGGTGTTGTCGATGTGCCAGCCGAAATAGGCTTGCGGTCGCTGGTGCAGCAAGGCCAGTTGTTCGCCGAATAAGCTGGCGCTACGGCTATGCAACGCGCCCAATTCGATGAATTCCAACACCAGATAAGCGTGTTGTTGACATTCGCCAAAGCAAATCACCTTGGGCACGCGCACCGCGCCGATGTCGGCCAACTCGCGTAAACCGGCCGCTTCCGCTACAAACATCTCTGCCAGGCTTGCCCGGTTTAATTTGATGAACCAGTCGATATTGGCGGCTTGCAGCCGGTAAGCGCTGTTGATGTCGCCACCGCCGATAGTGCTGAGGCGGTGGTTGTTAAGAGACTGGCCGGTTTGGGTTTCGAGATGGCTAACTAAGGGTTGCAGCGCGGCCATGGTTAATTACCTTGCTACTTTGCCCAACTGTCGCGCAAGGTCACGGTACGGTTAAACACCAATTTTTCCGCGGTGCTGTCGGCATAGTCCAGGCAAAAATACCCGGTGCGCTCAAATTGATAACGGGTATCCGGCGTGGCGGCTGCCAAACTGGCTTCTACCCGGCAATCAGTCAACACTTCCAGCGAATTGGGATTGATGCCGTCCAGGAAATTATCCAGCGTGTCCGGGTTGGGGTGGCTGAATAACCTGTCGTATAAACGTAATTCGGCGGGCAGGGCGTGTTGTTCAGAAACCCAATGGATTACGCCTTTTACTTTGCGGCCTTCGGGGTTTTTGCCTAAGGTGGCCGGATCGTAGCTGCAACGCAGTTCGATGACATTACCGGCTGCGTCTTTAATCACTTCCTCGCATTTGATCACATAGGAGCCGCGCAAGCGCACTTCGCCGCCTGGCACCAAACGCTTGAAGTCTTTAGGCGGGTTTTCCATGAAATCGTCTTGTTCGATCAAAATGGTTTTGGAAAAGCTGACTTCGCGGCTGCCCATTTCCGGTTTTTGCGGATGGTTGGCGATTTGATAAGTTTCGGTTTTACCGTCTTCCCAGTTGCCGATCACCACTTTTAACGGTCTCAACACAGCCATCGCTCTGGGCGCGCGTTCGTTCAAGTCTTCACGGATGCAGTTTTCCAGCACGCCCATTTCGATCCAGGAATCGTTTTTGGTGACGCCGATGCGTTCGCAGAAATCGCGAATCGCTTCCGGGGTAAAACCGGCCCGGCGCAGGCCGGAAATAGTCGGCATCCGGGGATCGTCCCAGCCGTTGACGTGCTTTTCGGTGACCAATTGCAGAAGTTTACGCTTGCTGACGATGGTGTATTCCAATTGCAAGCGGGCGAATTCGATTTGCTGTGGATGGCAAGGGGTTTGCAACTTGTCCAGCACCCAGTCGTAGAGTGGGCGGTGATCTTCAAATTCCAGGGTGCAGATCGAGTGGGTGATGCCTTCCAAAGCATCGGAAATGCAATGGGTGTAGTCGTACATGGGGTACAAACACCAGGCATCGCCGGTACGTTGGTGATGAACACGGCGAATGCGGTAGATGGTCGGGTCGCGCATATTAATGTTAGGCGAGGCCATATCGATTTTGGCGCGCAGCACATACTGGCCGTCAGCAAATTCGCCGGCCCGCATGCGGGTAAATAAATCCAGGTTTTCTTGGATGGAGCGGCTACGGTCCGGGCTTTCTTTACCGGGTTCGGTCAAGGTGCCGCGGTCCGCGCGCATTTGTTCCGGGGTCGAACTGTCGACATAGGCATCGCCTTGTTTAATCAACTGCACCGCGTAAGCGTAGAGTTGTTCGAAATAGTCGGAAGCGTGATATTTTCCGGCCCATTTAAACCCTAACCATTGCACGTCGCGTTCGATGGCTTCCATATATTCGACGCTTTCTTTTTCCGGATTGGTGTCGTCAAAGCGCAAGTTACAAGTGCCTTGGTTCTCGGCGGCCAGTGTGAAATTCAGGCAAATCGATTTGGCGTGGCCGATGTGCAGATAGCCATTGGGTTCGGGGGGAAAGCGGGTGGCAACTTTGCCGTTGTTTTTGTTGGCGGCCAGATCGGCGGCAATGATGTGTCTAATAAAGTTGGATGATACGGGGCTATCGGAAGCTGACATGTTTGAGTAAATGGCTGTGGTTTTGATGAGTTAGGCGGAGATTTCTGACTTAATCTGCATTTTAACGAGTTTGGTCGGAATTCGTAAAGGCGGCATCGCTAGCTGCTTACACAGCAAAATTGAAGCAAAAATCAGTGTAACTATCTGTATCAAAAGATTTTTACTAAATTATTAGCACTCTCGTGTTTCGAGTGCTAGAATTCGGTTAACGTTAATTTATTCCGCGGAAACGAGGGTGATATGAACAACAGCTTGGCTTTGCCGATCAATTTATCGGTTGGGACGTTTGATTCTTACTTGAACTTAGTCGCCCAAATGCCCAAACTCAGCGTCGAGCAGGAGCAGGACTTGGCGTTACGTTACCGGGATGAAGGCGACCTGAATGCTGCGCGTGAGCTGGTGATGTCCAATTTGCGCTTCGTGGCTCATGTAGCCAGAGGCTATGCCGGTTACGGTTTGCCGTTGGCGGACATTGTACAGGAAGGCAATATCGGCTTGATGAAAGCGGTCAAGCGTTTCGACCCCGACATGGGTGTGCGCTTGGTGTCGTTTGCCGTACATTGGATCAAAGCGGAAATTCACGAATATGTGATTAAAAACTGGCGCATCGTTAAAGTTGCTACCACTAAAGCGCAGCGCAAACTGTTTTTTAATCTGCGTAAGTTTAAAAACGACTTGAACTATCTATCGCAAGACGATGCGGAAGCGATAGCAGAGAACCTGGACGTGGACGTCAAAACGGTTTACGAAATGGAACGGCGTTTGGACGGTCGCGATATAGGACTTGAGCCAACGGGCGATGACAGCGAAGATCATGTGCAAGCACCCATCGCTTATCTGGAACAGCATGGTGCCGATCCGGCTTTATTGCTGGAAAATAGCGACTGGGAAGACCGCAAGGAAGAATTGCTGATGGATGCCATGGCTGGCTTGGACGACAGAAGCCGCGATATTCTGGCTAGCCGCTGGTTGGTGGAAGAAAAAGCCACTTTGCACGAATTGGCGGACCGTTATCAAGTGTCGGCCGAGCGTATCAGACAGCTTGAACAAAACGCCATGAAAAAGCTGAAAGCAGCGGTAATATTGGCAGCGTAAAAAATAGTTTGGCATTTCTGCAAAAATCAGTATAATGACGCTTTCTTTGCCGGGGTGGTGAAACTGGTAGACGCGCCGGATTCAAAATCCGGTTCCGAAAGGAGTGTCGGTTCGATTCCGACCCTCGGTACCAAAGAAAGATTTAGAGAAGTGCAAGAACATACAGAAACCCGCAAGCCATAAGGCTTAGCGGGTTTTTTATTGTCCAAAGAAGTGCAACAAAATGCAGTGACATACACCGCAAACAGTGACACGATTAGTGACACGCGCTAAAGTAACGCCTAAACGTATCACTGCGAATCACTTTCGGTGTCACTCGATGGCTAAGAATCTCAATAAAGACACGGTCTACAGGGCAGCTAAGCCTAAAGACAAGGACTACACCATCAACGACGGCGAATGCTTGACGTTGTTGGTCAAAGCCAACGGTTCAAAACTTTGGCGGTTCATCTATCGATTTAAGGGTAAGCAGAATCGGCTTGGCTTTGGATCGTACCCCGAAACCTCCCTCGAAAGCGCCAGGCGCAAAGCTGAGGCCGCCCGCGAGCAGATTGCCAATGGCATAGACCCCGGCGAAATTCGCAAGCAGGAAAAGGCCGACATCCAACAAACCACCGAAGCTCAAAATCGCCTTGATGCTGGTCTGCCACTAATCAACAGCTTCGAATATGTAACTCGCGAATGGTTAGCCTCAAATGCTCACACCGTCCGCGACATCACCCATCAAAAGAAACTCCGCCGCTTTGAGCTGTATGTATTCCCGGCGGTCGGCCAAATGCCGATTGGCGAGGTTAAATCGCCGGATGTTTTCGCCGTCGTGCGGCCGTTGATTATCAAAAACCAATTGGAAACCGCGCATAGGGTACGCTCAGACATCAGCGGCGCCTTTGCCTATGCCATCGCCCACGGCTTCACCGATTACGACCCGGCGCAAGCTGTCGGCGCTCAAATACCCGCGCAAAAAGTCATTCATAACGCCGCGATTACTGACCCCAAAGAAGTCGGCCAATTACTGCGGGACATTACTCACTATCAAGGTACCTTTGTTGTGCAAACCGCGCTCAGGCTATCGCCTTACCTGTTCCAGCGGCCTGGCGAGATTCGGCAGATGGAATGGAAAGATATTGATCTTGCGGCCATGGAATGGCGCTACTTCGTCACCAAAACCGAAGTGCAACACATTGTCCCGCTGTCACGCCAGGCGGTGGCAATATTGGAAGCCATCAAACCGTTAACCGGCGTTGGTCAGTACGTGTTCCCATCCAGCCGTGGCGACGGCCGGCCAATGTCCGACGGTACCGTTCGCACGGCGTTGAAAACACTAGGCTATGAAAAGGACGTAATGAGCGCCCACGGTTTTAGAACCACCGCGTCTACGCTGCTCAATGAACAAGGCTGGTCGCCGGATGCAATCGAGCGGCAGTTGTGCCACATGCCCAAGGATCAGGTGAGGGCGGCCTATAACCGCGCGCAATACTTGGACGAGCGCCGCCGCATGATGCAGGCCTGGGCGGATTATCTGGACGGACTGAAAGCGGGGGCGGATGTGATCCCGTTTCGCAGGGTCGTTTAAACCGAATAACCAAGCCTAGCCCGACGGGGCGAAAGCCGGTCTCCTTGCCGGTTGGCTTGGTTCCTATCAGGGCAAACGCTTTAGGAGGCGTTGTGATTAAGCGCGAATATTATTCTTTAAAAGATTCAGTGGATATCTTTGGTCTTAGCGAAGCTGATCTTCTTCATTTTGGAGCAACGAGTAGGATTCCGATCTACATTCTTCTAGCTAACTGGCGTGTGCGGAGCTTTATCAGGAAAGGCAAAGTCCATTATGAGTCTTCAGATTCCTCAATATATAAAAAACTACTCCCGAGGTGCTTGCTGCAATATGAGGCTGGGGTTTTGAATGTTGAGCCATTGATTGAGCCTGAAGAGTTGCTTATCACGGTAAATGGGCTGGAGGATGTTGACAATACAGAAAAAGCCTTTTATGGCCTTGATAAAAGTACAGGCATTTGGAGTCGGTCTGTTGGGGATAAGGTTTTTTTTCTTGAGAGGCCTGGATACCATTATCCGTCTTATGAAGAATTAGCCGATTATCAGCGACGCGGGGGGGGTGTTGACGACATTTATCCCAATCCCGTTTTGCTTAGCGAATGTGTAATGGTGGTTATGTCCGCAGATATGGATAGGTTATTGGAAAAACCCCTTTACATTCAAAACGATAATATTGAAACCTCGGTTCAAGATAAGTTAAGAAGAGACATTGACAAGTGGCTGTATGAAACTTGGATTTCTGAAGGCAAGCCCGGCGGCAATCGTTATTTGGGAAGGTTAAAGAAATATCGCCGACAAGCCGCCGTCGGGGGTGTAATTATTGATGTTTGGACGGAGGCCAAGTGCTCGGGCTTTTCTTGGGAAACTAAAACTTCTAGTGGTTTTATGGCTTTGAAAACACTAAATAACAAGGTCACTAGCTTTAAAAAACTTACTGGCAAATAGCTGTCAAGCGAAATGTTGTTAAAAAATTCCTGACAGCGTTTCCCGAAATTAAAAAAATTTCCCGACAGTTTTTCCCGTTTCTCACAGTAGGGAAATTCGGGAAAATATCGCACTTAGGATAGCGCCATTGTTCAACAAAGCCCAAAGGAGGCTTGGCAATGGTAGCAAAACCCGACAACGCGCAACGCGCACCAACCGCAAACCGCCGCAGACAGCGGAATAAAATCACTTATACTCCAGCACCTTTGCCGGCTGAAGGCTTCGTTAGATTGCCATCGGTCTTGGGAGTGCTGGGTGTGTCAAAAAGCACCTTCCTCAATGGCGTAAAAGATGGCAAGTATCCGGCGGGAACGTTGCTTTCCCCGCGCTGCCGTGTCTGGCCGGTAGACGATATTCGGGCATTGCTCGATAAGATTGGGGGTGCGTAATGCCAGCCAAAAAAGCCCCTCAAGACGAACTTATCAAGATGCGCCTCGCCATTGCGGCGGCTGAGGCTGAAACCGCCACGGAATCCCGGATTAAGTCAGCCATCGCAACCGAAGCGGCGAAGATTCCCGGCTCATCGCGCAACCAGTGCCGCAAGTTAATTGACGCGCTTGGCTGTCTGTTTCTGGAGTTGGAAATAGAAATGCTGGAGCCCGTCGCGTGTCCGCATTGTGGCCATCAAATCGAAGAAACCGGCGGTGCGCAATGAGCTTTCAGCATATCGAAGACGCCGCCCGCACTGCGCTGGCCGATTATGGGCTGTTACCGCCTAAGTATTTCAAGCGCGACACCTTCCAAGTGGTTGATGTCGAAGATGGTAGACCCGGAAACGGTGCGGGCAGGATTAAGATTTTTATTGACGGTAAAGGTGGTGTCGTCCAAAACTGGAAGACCGGCGAAAAGGGTTCATTCTTTTTGAATGCTGAAGGTCAAGCCACCGCACTATCCGAAGCCGAGCGCCAACGGATCGAGTGCGAGCGCAAGCGCCGCCAAGCCGAGGAATTAGCTCGTATGGATCGTGCAGCCAAACGGGCTTTGGCCACCTGGACGGCAGCCGAACCCGCGCCGTTAGATCATCCTTACTTGCTGGAAAAGCAAATCAAGCCCCATGCTGCCCGCGTTGGCACCTGGAAGCGCACCGTTACCGACGACGCCGGCACTAAGCAAACGGTATCGATTGCGAATAGCTTGCTGATACCGTTATTCGACCACACCGGCGCCCTCCGCAGCCTGCAAGCGATTTTTCCCGATAAGCATCCATTGTTCACGCGCAATAAAGACTTTTTGCCAGGCGGTGGTCTGGCTGGGCTGTTCTGGTGGATCGGGGCGAAAACCGACGTCGTGCTGATTTGCGAAGGCTTTGCCACTGCGGCCACGCTGTATGAGAAAACCCGTATCAAGACTTATCTGGCGTTCACGGCAAACAATCTGTTGGCGGTTGGGCGAATCGTGCGTGAGAAGTTGCCGAACGCCACGATTGTGTTTGCTGCCGACAACGACACCGAAACCGCCGGCAATCCAGGACTGAGCAAGGCCAACGAGGCCGCCGCAGCGGTGGGCGGTTCGGTCATCGTGCCACCGATACCGGACGCGGATTTCAACGACTATCAAATTTTTTTGAACGGTGGCAGCCATGTCGGATAAGCCCAAAACCCCGCCGATTCTGGAAGTTGTTAACGGTGCGAAGAAGCCGCCAACCGCCAAGAAAGCCGGCACCCAAAAGCCAACCGGCAACGGTGGCGGAGGTAGTGGTGGTGGACGCTCAACCCCGCCGGAAAAGTTCGGCGAGTACCTGATAAAAAATGGCGCGTTTCATCAATCCCGCGCCGTTAAGGCCGGGCCGGATGGGTCCGGCTTTGTGGAGTTTCCGCTGTGCGATTTTGTCTGCTCAATCAAGGAGGAAGTGACCGCCGAAGACGGTTTAAACGATGCGGCCTTTCTGCGAATCGAAGGCCGGCGCGGTGATGGTTTGCCGCTGCCGGCGGTCGATGTACCGGCCAAGTCGTTCTTTTCATCGCAAGCCTGCTGGCCTAACGAGGCTTGGGGTTCTCGGGTGTTCGTTTATCCCGGCACGGCCAAACGCGACAACCTCCGCGCCGCCGTGCATCAATTCAGCCGCTTGTCGGGCGATATACCGCGCAGGGTGGTCTATCGCTTCACCGGTTGGAAAAAGATAGACGGCGCCTGGCACTACTTGACCGGATCAGGGGCTATGACTGCCGCCGGACTGATCGATGGCGTTCAAGTCGATTTAGGTCCGGGCAACATGGGCCGCTATGCGCTGCCGACAGCGTTGGCCGGCGATGACTTGAAACAGGCGGTTGCCGATGCCATGCTGTTGTTGGACGTGGCACCCAGCCGGCCGCATATCGGCGCGGCCTTGTTGGCAGCGGTGGCGCGGGCGCCGCTGGGCGAGTGCCAGCAAACCGATTTTGCCGTCTGGTTGCATGGTTTGACTGGTTCTCGTAAGTCCGCCCTGGCCGCCATCGCTCAAGCCTTTTATGGCGATTTCACCGCCCGCAGCTTTCCGGCGAACTGGTCCGATAGTGCGAATGATGCCGAGGCCAAAAGCCATCAGAGCAAAGACGGCGTGTTTTGTATTGACGACTTCCGCCCTTCGGTTAACCGTGTCGAAGCCGAGAAGCAGCACGCGATGGCCGAGCGGATTATTCGCGGTACAGGCAACGGGGCCGGACGGGGTCGCCGCACGGCCAATATGCAGGCGCAAGCCGCGCCGTTCAATCGATCAATGATGATCGTAACCGCCGAGGATTTACCCCGTGGGCAATCGTTATTAGGGCGATTGTTGATACTGGAATTAGGCCGCGCCGACGTTGATAACCCCACGCTCAGCAAACTACAGCACGCCGCTCAGGCTGGACGATTTCCAGGGCTGATGTCTGCCTATCTGCAATGGCTGGCACCGCGCATGGATCGATTGAAAGCCGAATTTCCTAAGGTGGTGGAACAGCTACGCAACGCCGCGATTCGCGACGGCTTCGCCAGCAGTCACCCGCGAGCACCGGAGATTTACAGCAACCTGCTAGGCGGTGCTGAAACCTTTATGGAGTTTCTGGAAGACGCCGGCACCCTGACCAGCGAACAGGCCAACGTGGTGTTGGCCGAGCTTGAGAACTGCTTAAAGCAGGCATTCAGCGAACAGGGCGCATACCAAACCGAACAAGATGAAGTCGAGCGATTCTTGCAATTGTTACGGGCCGCGTTCAGCTCAGGCAATGGTCACATTGCCACCGTTATCAAGCAGGGGCCGCCCGTTACCCGGCCATTTAGCTGGGGTTGGCGCAGTTCCGGCAAGGATTTGAACGGCGATGACATGTATAAGCCGATGGGCGATTGTTGCGGCTGGTATGCCGAACCCAGGGATGCACAGCCCGCCGAGGTATGGATGGAGCCTAACACCGCCTTCAAGATCGTCCAAGAGTTCGCCCGCCATCAAGGCGACAGCTTTCTGATTTCTGCCGGTTCTCTATGGCGTCGGATGGCTGAGCGGGGCTTGTTGTTAAAGATGGAGCACGACGGCGGCGGTAAGCCACGCCCAACCATCAAGCGCACTATTGCGGGCCGGTCGGTGCGTGTGCTGGTTCTGGATGCCGGCCTTGTTGAATCCGGTTAAGCCCCTTCCGCCAAACGTGGAAGGTTTAGCCAAATTTTAAAATTGATATTCGCCGATGATTTCGGCATTAACCGTGAAGGAGAATTCACATGAAGACAGTAAGACTTGTTGGAGATTTGGAAAAATACAAACCCGTCTGGACGCTGGACGTTAAAACCCCGGCTGAAGCGTTGCGGGCGATAGGTGTACAGCGCGATGGATTTTTAGCTGAGTGCGACGCCGGGCATTATGTGGCGGTGCTGATTGATCTAAAAGACCAGGATCGCTCCAGACTCGTGACGGGTGATAATGCGTTCGACCCGTGGTCAGACGAGGAGCTTTGGGTTATGCCTACCGCGAGAGGTGAATATGGCTTTGATGCTGCGATATGGGCTGGAGTCGCGACGGCATTAACCGAAGCGGGTGTAGCTGCTGGGGCGGCCGTCGCGGCCGCTGAGATTGCGGTTGCGTTGGCTAACATAGCTATATCGATAGCGTTGTCTTCCATCGCCAGCCTGATTACCAGCAAAAAGAAAAACACGCCAGCAACTCAGCAAGAGCGCCCGGAAAACAAGCCTTCATTCATCGCCGATGGCGCGGTCAATCTTACGGCTGCCGGCCATCCACATCCCATTTTATTTGGAGAAGTGCCGGATTGCGGCTGCATGATTCTATCGTCTGATTACTGGGTAGAGGATATCCCCGTATAAGTAAGCCGCCCTTTCATATGTTCCCCGCTCCCCATTATTGGTGCGCCATAGGGTAGCGGGCCTGCGGTCGGCTGATTATTTAGCCGGTGCCGTTGCTGAAAAAAATATAAGGGTATGTATAAAAAATCTGGGGAATCTGGGGAGATAAGTCTGTAAGCCTTGATACATAAGGCTTTCAAGCTCCCCAGATTTTTAAAATGGTTGGGGAGATTCCCCAAAAATCTGGGGAGCGTCCAACCCTGGCAAGCTGGACAAATCGACATGGCCGGATCGGAAACCGCGTCAATTTCACCCGATAAGCGCCATCTCCCCAAATAAATCTGGGGAGATTCCCCAGATTTTTAGAGGGGTTGGGGAGCTTGAAAGCCGCGTCGCGCGTGGCTTGGCGGGCTATCTCCCCAGATTCCCCAGATTTTTTGTATAGGGTATAGAAGGAATATTTTTTTAGTGCCCGCCGTCGTTGGATGCATGGCCGGGCGGAAGCCGCCCAATTTATGCGCAGTCATGCCCCCCAGGGGCGGGTCAAAAGTCTAGGGGTTTGCTGTCCCTTTGCGTCGCCCTAGCTAAATTTTCGCTGGGGGGATTTTATAAATAGAAAAAGCCCATGTGGATAAAGCAAGCCAAGGCCTTGGACTTACTCACACCCCTACCAGCTACCCCACCAAAGACCGCCGCCACCCCTATGGCGTCAATCATCGGGGCTGGGGGGAGAAGAAAGCCTTAGCTGTTGCCACCCGTAGCACTGGCCACCCGCATGGCGGCACCATTGCGGGCACGGGGGAGGAAAAGCATTGACACCACCGCCGAATCCGGATCAGAATGTAGTCGTCAGTCCGCAGACTGGCCGGGCGTAGGAAACCCGTTTGAATAGGCGACAATCGCCACCTTAGCCAGTGGCTTTTTTATGCCCGTTGTTCGGCGCGGCCTTGCCGTGTCTGTTGCTATGGCGGGCTTGTTTGGGCAGCCTTTACGGGCTGGCCGCTCCTATTCGCGGTATTTCCTACCCCACTCAAGCCCGTCGCCCATGCCGTAGGAAGCAAGGCGGCGGTTAACTCGTTTATGAATAGGAGAAGCTACCATGCCTAGCGCATCAAATCCCGCTCGAATCGAGCAACAACAATCCTTTACCCAACCCTTACACCAGGCCTTTGCTAATCTGGCGTTTAGCTACGGCATGACCATCAAGGAAGCCGAACGCGGCGAGCTGACCGGCTCCGCAGTGGTCGGCCTGCAATGCGACTGCGAAGAGCTGTTGGCGCTGTCGGTATCGCTACGCGGCCAATTGATGAAGGTGCAACCATGAGCGCCACAACCAGCAACACCACACCTATCAAACTACCTTACTTTGTCGCGGATCAGCGCGGCAGGTATCGCGCTAGCCGAGCATTGACCGAAGAGCAAATCATCAAGGCGGCTACCCTGCTGCTGAATCAACGGGTAGAGCGCGGCTCGCAGCTGACTAGCCCCGATATAACCCGAGCCTATCTTAAAACCCAACTGCGTAAACGTGAGCATGAGGTGTTCGTCTGTTTGTTCCTTGACAACCAGCACCACGTTATTGAATATGAAGAACTATTCCGGGGCACGATTGCCGGCGCCAGCGTTTACCCGCGCGAAGTAGTCAAGCGCTGTCTGCAGCTGAATGCAGCGGCGGTCATATTCGCCCATAACCACCCGAGCGGTACAAACGAACCTAGCCAAGCAGATCGGCAAATAACCGATAAGTTGAAAGCGGCGCTAGGGATGATAGATGTTCGGGTTCTGGATCATTTCATCGTTGGCGACGGTGAACCCTATTCTTTTGCCGAACATAGGATGATTTAACTTGAATTATCTAACATAGCCCAGGCGGATCAAATGACAACCAGCTTGATACAAGAAGAGGAATTGATGGAATGGAGCGGATTTAAGCGCCGCACAGCCTTGGTCAACTGGTTGCGACAGTGTGGTATTCCTTATCTACTTGGCAATCACGGGCGTGTTTGTGTTACTGCGGAATCGGTCAATCTGCCGCTATTGCATATTCAACGGGTTTTAGCCGACAGTAGCGACGACATTTTTTGAAGCCGCATGGATCGCGGCTTATGTTGGCTGGATCGGTCGAAAACTCAGGCGGCAATCAGCTTGTAAAGCGTTGGCCGGCTAATGCCGTATTCCTTCGCCAGTTTGCTTTTATCGTCGCCCTGTTCAACCCGTGCTTTGATTTCGGCGGTTTGTTCCGCTGTCAGCTTGGCCGGTGCGCCTAGCTTTTTGCCTTGGGCTTTGGCCGCTTCGATGCCTTCCCGTTGGCGTTCCTTAATCGATATTGTTCGAATGTGCCGTCTGGTTAAAACGAACTGATAGCGCCCGCGCGAGCTATCGGCTATTCTTTTGGGACATACTTGCCCTAATTGATGCATAATCAGTATATCGGTTGATATAGAAAACAACCGGCAACATACCAGTAATGGTTTTTTAAAAGTTAAGAGTAATTTATGGCAGCATTAGTACAAGGCAAAGTTAAGTGGTTCAACGATGACAAGGGCTTCGGCTTCATTGAACAAGATGGTGGCAAAGATGTGTTTGTTCACTTTAGCGTCATTCAAGGTAGCGGCCGCAAAACCCTGAGAGAAGGCCAGAGCGTAACGATGGAAGTGACCGCCGGAGCGAAAGGCCCTCAAGCGGAAAACGTCACCCCTTTATAGTCGTCATGCGGTGATTGGATTTTGGTAGGCAAAACTCGAAGGAGTGACACGAATAGTGATACGTGCGCAATGTTATATAAATAATTTTTTATAAAACAATGCCTTGTATTTCATATCGGTTCCGACCCTCGTACCACCTACCTATCTTAGGTAGTCCAAAGAAATTTAAAAACCCGCTAGCCGTAAGGCTCAGCGGGTTTTTTATTTTTAAGCGATGCATTTTCGCACCAAGGTTCTCCACGAGGTATTGATATGCCTTTCTCCCGTTCTAAGCAAACCGATCCCACCCGAAAAATATCGACCTTAAAGGCGTTATGGCCGTTTATCCGTCCCTATCGCGCTAGAATGCTGGTAGCCTTTTGTCTATTGTGTCTCGGCTCGGCGACGATTCTGTTAGTACCTTTGGCGTTCCGCGATCTGATTGATTTTGGATTTGGGCAGCGACAGGCAGAGCAGGGTGGGTTGTTAGGCGCGCTGAGTATTGATGGACATTTTCTGGCGCTATTTGCCTTAGCCTGCCTGTGGGCGGTGACGATAGCCGCGCGTTATTACACGGTCAGTTGGGTTGGCGAACGGGTGACCGCGGATTTGCGCAGCGCGGTTTACGAACGGGTTTTGGCGCAGTCTCCGCAGTTTTTCGAAACCTTGCAAACCGGGGAAGTTTTGTCACGACTGACCGGCGATACCACGCTGATTCAGACTGTGGTGGGCAGTTCGATTTCCATGGGCTTACGCAGCGTATTCCAGTTTATCGGCGGCATGATTATGTTGGCGGTGACTAGTCTGCATCTGTTCTCATTGATATTGGGCTTAATGATCTTGCTGACCTTGCCGATTTTGGCAATGGGCCGGAAAGTAAAAAAGCTGTCGCGGGAGTCGCAGGATAAGATCGCCGATGCTTCTGCGCTGGCTGGCGAAATTCTCAATGCGGTGCCTATCGTCCAAGCCTATAACCAGGAGCGCCGCGAAGCGAAACGCTTTAGCGAGCGCGCCGAAATCAGTTTTATGACAGCTGTCCGTCGCAGCCGGTTTCGTTCCGCGTTAACGGTTGTTGTCATCACGGCCGTGATGGGTTCCATTATTTTCGTATTGTGGATAGGTGCCAACCAGGTCAACGCGGGTGTTATGACCGGCGGGCAACTGGCTTCTTTCGTGCTATATGCCACGCTGGTGTCCGGCGGGGTCAGCACCATAGCGGAAGTATGGGGTGACGTGATGCGGGCGACCGGCGCAACCGAGCGCTTGCTGGAACTGCTATATGCCCAACCGGCAATCATTGATGCTGCCACACCTCAGCCTTTGGTAAATGGCGATAAAGCGGCGATTGAATTTCAGCAAGTCAGCTTCAGTTACCCGTCGCGCTTGCAAACCGCCGCGCTGGATAGAATCGATTTAAGTATATCGGCAGGGGAGAGCGTCGCTTTTATCGGTCCGTCCGGCGCCGGCAAGACTACGTTGTTTCAATTGCTGTTGCGTTTTTACGATGTAACGCACGGTACCATTCGCCTTAACGGTCAGGATATTCGTCACCTATCCTTACAGGAACTGCGCGGCAAAATTGCCATTGTGCCGCAGGATGCTGTGATTTTCTCGACCACCGCGCTGGAAAATATTCGTTACGGCCGGCCCGAAGTCAGCGATGAGGAAGTTATCGCGGCCGGGCAATTGGCGCAAGTAGCGGAGTTCATCGATCGCTTGCCGGATGGTTACCAAACTTTTCTCGGCGAGCGCGGTACACGTTTATCCGGTGGGCAAAGACAGCGCATCGCCATCGCTCGGGCCATTCTGAAAAACGCACCGCTGTTGTTGCTGGACGAGGCGACCAGCGCGCTGGATGCAGAATCGGAAGTGTTGGTGCAACGGGGTTTAAATGCCGCCATGCAGGGTCGTACCACCCTGATTATCGCGCACCGTTTGGCCACCGTGAATAAGGTCAGCCGCATCGTGGTGTTGGATCAAGGATGCATCGTCGAAACCGGATCGCCCGAGGATTTGCGCAAACAAAGCGGACTCTATGCTAGGCTGGCGAATCTACAGTTCGATGTGCAATAAGTCTGCATAAGCCTAATGCCTGGGGCGAACCTGTTGCGGTAGAAGATGTATAGCCATCAACTTGGCTTTTTCAATTTATACTGTCAGCGGAGAACGGATTCTATCTTCCCAGTTACCGCCACCCGCCAAGTCCAGCCATGCACCACAAATTAGTAACATTTGTCCGAGACGATATTTGGTTGTTGCACGAGCAAGATCTGCCTTATGTTCAAGAAAAACTGATCAAGTATTTAAAAATCGTTATTTTGTCCTGGCAAAGTTTCGGTTTGGATCTTTGTCAGCTACGTGCCTCCGCTTTAACCTTGTACAGCATTTTGTCGATAGTACCGGTCATCGCCATGTTGTTCGGGATTGCCAAGGGCTTTGGCTTTGAAAGCATGCTGGAGCAAGAACTGTTGCAGCGCATGCCGGAGCGAGATACGTTGGTGGTGCAGCTAATCGGTTTTGCCAAAAACCTGCTGGAAAGCGCTAAGGGCGAAGTGGTGGCCGGGATAGGGATTGTCGTACTGTTTTGGACCGTGATCAGCTTGATAGGCAATATCGAAGAGTCTTTCAACTACATCTGGAAAATCGGCAAGAGCCGGTCGTTGGGCCGCAAATTTAGTGACTATTTGTCGCTGATGTTGTTGGCGCCGGTGTTGCTGATCGCCGCCAGCAGCATCACCGTCTTTGTTAGTACGCAAATCACTTGGTTTATTACCGTCATGCAATTGCCGGCGTTTGCCAGCTGGCTGGTGGTCAAAGCGCTGAGTTTGTCGCCGGTGCTGCTGATGATTGCCTTGTTTTCCTTTACGTTTATTTTTATGCCTAATCATAAAATACACGTTCGCGCCGGCATTATCGCCGGTGTAGTGACGGGCGTTAGTTATCATTTGTTGCAATGGGCGTATTTAAGCTTGCAGATCGGCGTGTCGAGTTATAACGCCATTTACGGCAGTTTTGCGGCGCTACCCTTGTTTGTGGTTTGGCTGCAAAGCTGCTGGATGATCGTTTTATTCGGTTGCGAGATGGCGTTTTTTACCCAAAACTACCAAACCTATCGAAACAATAATCGCTTTGCACATTTAAGCTTTGCGCTGAAAAAACTGGTGGCTTTACAAGTCATGCATTTGATAGTCAAAAACTTTAGCCAGTTGCAGACTCCCTTAAGCGCAGCCGACATCGCCGGCAAGCTGGCCATACCTATAGCGATCATTCAGGAAGTGCTGGCGAAATTACTGCTTAGCCACCTGCTGGCCGAACTGAAAGAACCTGATGGTAGCGACGAGGTCTATCTGCCGGCTGTAGACATTCATATCCTGACCATCAGCTTTGTGATCAACGCACTGGAGCAATGCGGGCAAAACCAATTGCCGGAAAGAAATCAGCAGCCGCTGCTGATCGACGCGGTCGAAAGCTTCAAGAGTCTGATAGAAGCATCCGAGCGTAATCAGCTGCTAAAAGACATTTGAAAGGCGTAGCAGTCTCAACTGTGGTTTGTTGTTGGATATTGCTAACGCTTGCTATCAGCTCAGGCCGGCTGATTTTAGACGCCTTGCCTGCTTTAAGTTCTTGTAGGAATGTTTTGAAGTGTGAAGCGAGTTTTAACGAGTGTGGGATTGCCTGTTCTTTGTCTTGAGTTCGAAGGCTAACCGTAATTTGTTTGAAATCGAGCTAACTTTGATGCTCGGTTGGGATGATTAGGCGGAAGTAAAAGACATTTTTACGTCTGAACAGGTAAGGAATTTTACCCATAAAAAAGCCTCAATTGTGACATTGTTTTGTGAAAAACGTCGTCAATTGAGGCTTTCTGCTTGAAAAAATCTTGATTTATCAAGGTTTTAAGTAATAATGGCGGAGAGCTAGTCCTTCTAACAAAAGTCCGATACTGTTTTTTGTCGTCCTAAATTCTTGTTAAAAAACGATAAGTTACAAATTTATTGTCCAGCTTGGTTCGATAAAATATACTCCAATCCGATGCCGAAAGTAGGGTAGGAAGTAGGGTAGGATTTATGAGTCGAATTTTGAATAAGCTGAACGCACGCAAGGTTGTGACGATCAAAACTCCCGGTTATCACAGTGATGGTGGTGGTCTTTACCTACAGGTTAGTCCGACACTTTCAAAAAGCTGGATTTTCAAATTTGTCAGGAATAAAAAGGCTACCGAGATTGGTCTGGGTAGTTTTGGCGATATTTCGCTGGAAGCAGCCCGGGAGCAAGCATCTGAATACCGAAAGCTGCTCAAGCAAGGTCTGAATCCTCTGGTGGAAAAACGGAAAATTGAACGCGAACTTCACTTGTCGGTCGCCAAATCAATGACATTTGCAGAATGCGCCGCCGCTTACATTGATATTAATCGCCATGGCTGGAAAAATCCTAAGCATGCTCAGCAATGGTCCAATACCCTAGAACAGTACGCATATCCAACCATCGGCAAACTCCCTGTCGCAGAAGTCGATACGGCACTGGTTGTTAAATGTCTTGAAGGAATCTGGACGTCCAAAAATGAAACGGCCAGCAGATTGCGAGGTCGCATCGAGACAGTGCTGGATTGGGCGACTGTAAGCAAATATCGAGAGGGTGAAAATCCAGCTCGATGGCGTGGTCATCTTGACAAGATATTACCTAAACCATCCAAAGTTCAAAATGTCGAACATCATGCCGCATTGCCTTACACTGATATATCGGAATTTATTGTAAAACTAAGAAATCAACAAGGCATAGCCGCGCGATGTCTGGAATTTACGATCCTTACCGCTGCCCGAACCAATGAATCCATTGGCGCAACTTGGGATGAAATAGATGTTAGCAGTCAGACGTGGACAATTCCCGTCGAACGCATGAAAGCCAACAAACCCCATCGAGTGCCCTTGTCATCTCGCGTAATAGCTATCGTTCAGGAGATGGGTCTACTCAAAACTAATGAATTTGTTTTTCCTGGGTTAAAAAGAGGTTTGTCGAATATGGCCATGCTGCAACTATTAAAACGCATGGGCCTCCCGGAACTGACGGTTCATGGATTTCGATCTAGTTTTAGGGATTGGGCCGCTGAAACAACCCATTATCCCAATGAAGTAGTTGAAATGGCATTAGCCCACACGATTAAAAATCAGGCAGAGGCCGCGTATCGCCGAGGCGATTTGATGGAAAAGCGATCTCAGCTCATGGCCGACTGGACCAGATATTGCGAACAGGGTAATTAGGCTTTAAGGTAGTGTTCCGGTTAAGTTCAAATAGTAGCGCGTATGTTTGCGTTCTCCCGTTCTAAACAATACGCCCTGAGCGACCAGATCCTGCAGATCACGAGTGGCCGTTGCCGACGGTGCTCCTGTGATGCTGCGATATTTGTCCGCACTCAATCCGTCTGTGAAGCCATCCGGACCTTCCCGAAACATTCTGGCCAACGCTTTTTCCTGTCGCGGATTCAGTTGCCCGCGTACGCGGTCGTAGATTTTGGTTTTTTGAATTAAGAAATCGATCCATTGATGTGTGTATTCCTGAGCGGCCATCACCAATTCGGCGAAATAAACCAGCCAGTCAGTCACGTCGATCTGCTTGTTAGCCAGCTCCAACGCGGTGTAGTACGCATTGCGTTGACGTTCGATGGTAAATGCCAGAGCGATTAATGTCGGTTGCCCCAGACATTGGGCCAACGCCTTTTCGGCAATGGCGCGACCCATGCGACCGTTGCCGTCCTCGAACGGATGAATGCTGACAAAATAAAGATGCGCAATCCCCGCGCGCTGTAAGGCCGGCAAGGGCGTGTTTCCATCAGGTGCCGTGCGATTAAACCAATCAATGAACCGATCCATTTCCGGCGTCATTTGGCAGGACGGCGGCGCCTCGAAATGGACCTTGGGCGCATAAATGGGACCGGAGACAATTTGCATCGGGTCGTCGTGTGTTCGATACCGCCCGACATCCTTTAGGTCGCTACGACCAGCCGTAATCCAGGTATGCCAGCGATACAACTGCTCGTGAGTTATGGGCGTGGCAAAGTGCTGGTAAAGATCGACCATAACCTCCGCGATACCTTGTTCGGCTGGCGGGACTTTTCGATGATCGGTGGTTAAACCGAATTGGCGGCAAATCGAAGACTGTAGGCTGTCCCGGTTGAGATATTCGCCTTCAATGGCTGATGTTTTCAAGGCTTCATTGCTGATCAGCTCGATGGTCAGCTGCCGTCTGTCTTCTTCAGACAAATGCTTAACCGCGCCGAATGACACACCGGCGCCAAGCAACAAGCGCTTTTCAAAATCGTCCAGCTGCGTCGCGTTGTAGGTGAAGCGCGGCCAACCCGCCAGTTGCCAATTCCAGATCATGATTAATACAAAGTGATTTTATAGATCATAAATATAGCATTTATTGAGCTATAAAGGACCTGTTTAAACATCACGCAGCCAGCATTGCGACTATGGGCAAACTCAAGCCCTGTAACTGTTGAAAATGAGATTACTGGTATTACCGGTGTTACCACCCTGTCTGGTATAGGCTTCAAAGGATATGTTGACGGATTACCCAGTATTACCGGTATTACTCGCAGACGATGTCTATAAATAAAATAAGCCTCCAGATCATCGAGGTCTGTCTCTTATCGAAATCGATTTTGGCGTAACCCCAGTTTTTAATTCCCCGATTTTCAATGGCAGTTGGTGCGAAAGTCATTCATATCTTTAAATCTGAATTGTCCAATAAAATCCAACACCGTCCTGCCTGAATTAGTTTCTTAAGTAATTGAAATAAAATGAAAAAACTATTTGACAGTCGCTCAATTTCAACCCCAAAATAAGCCCGCACGTAGAACTTTTCGGGACGAAATTTTCATAGACTGCACTTCGGCAGTATAAAAAGCGAAGAAGTACCAGCTACATAGTCCCTAGTGGGATGGCAGAGGAACGCCGTTGGATGTACTGTGTCCGTTGGGCCTTAGGGTCATGCGTCCACGCTTAAATATATTTTTGGTGCAGATGGGGCGTTGAAAACGCTCTATCTGGGTCGGCAGGGAAAATGCGCCTCGATGAAAGGCACGGTCGCTGTCGATAGTGAAGCTCGTTTTAAAATCATCAACGATCGTCTGCCGATCGCTGAGTAATCCAAAGCGCCTCAATGGCGCAAACCAATAGACCGCGCGAGTAGAGTTTCGAAAGGCGGTGTTGCCATTGCGCGTTTGCAGGCGCGCAGAAATTTTGCCTGGAACCCCGGTTCCGCAAAATGGATAACTGAAGTGGTGTTTAACCGGTTCAGTGGTGGCAATCGTTTGCTATGGTTTTATATCAATCGCTCCCCTCTGGATCGGCGTCAGGCGACTGCCTGCCCACCCGAGTAAGGCGATTGAAACTCTCTTAAGAATCCCGTCGTCCCGTTTTCAGATCGGACTGTGCCACCGGCAGTCGCGTTTGCCGGCGTAGGCAGCCGATTTCGTCACGCGGATTGGATCTGGATTCCCTTCAATTTCAACCCGGACGTTTCAATAACGTCTGCCGGCACACACCCAAGCCCACTGTTTCGCAGTTTCTAAAAAACAGAAACAGAACAGGCTTTAAGCATTTCCATTAAGTAAATCAACCGGATACCTGCGTATTTGTCGCGGGTTTTGCCGGGTCAGTCTGTCACGAACGTGTAAGGGGCCGAGTTTAGCGTCGCAGGTGGACGCTGAATCCGTCTGGCCAGCACCCCGAGTTCGTCACCGACCGACACCAATTACTCGCCCGCGCAGCGAGTCATAAGCCGCGCACCTCACACTGGGTATACACCTCCGCCGGGTAGGCAACCCGTGCGTCAACACTCATCGTCATGAGTTTGGCCTTGTATACCAAAGTGGGGTTGGAGCCGGGGTCCCCCGCTCATGACGAAAGAAAAACTGTTTTAACAAGGCCACCCCGGCTCCCTTGTTCAAAGCCGACGGCTGATGCGCATGGCATTGCCCATGAAGTCAGTCCCAGTCCGCTTTGGACAAGGGAGTCTGTTGCCAACCATTTTTTGGAGAATCGTATGCCAACCCAAACCACTAAATCCAATCCATTGAAACGAAAGTCGATACATCAAGATCAAGCGGACGATGCCCATATGGCAAACGCGGCTTTGGCTGATCATGCCAAGCCGAGAAAAACACGTGACTGCAAACAGCAAGGAAACCCCGGCAACAAACTCGGCCGCAATCTCGGCCTGGGCAGTCGCAACCTGACCCGAGCCGGAAAAACCTGCGCCCATCAATCCGGCAAAGCGTTTGCCACGCGCGGCACACTCGCCGAACGCTGGTCGGTGTTTGCCAAATGGCTGGAACAAACCCATGGCATTAAACGCATGGAAGACATTAACCGCGAGCACGTAATGGCTTACGGCCAAGCGTTGAAAGGCCGAGTGGAACGCGATGAAATGAAAGCCTCGACCGCGCAACTGTATGTCTCGGCGGTCAACAGCATCATGACGTCTGCAACCCAAGGCGAATGGCAAACGGTCAGTCCGACAAAGGATTGTGGCATACCGAAACGGCGCTACATTCCGGAAACCAGCAAAGCCATGTCACAGTCGCAGCACGACCAGCTGCAAGTCAGCGTCGACGACGAACGCATTACCGCATTGCTCAAACTGCAACGGACATTGGGTTTGCGTTTCAAGGAATCGGCTTTGCTGGATGCGCAAAAAGCGCTTCGCCAAGCCCAACGGGAAGACCGCATCACAGTCTTCAGCGGCACCAAAGGCGGTAAACGGCGCCAGGTGCCGGTGTCAGTGGAAGCATTGGCGGCATTGGAAAAAGCAGCCGAGCTGCAGGACGGACCATCGATGATTCCCGCCAATCTGCGCTATGTCGACTTTCGCGACCACTGCTACCGCCAAGCGCAAAAACAGCAATTCCAATTTCATGGCCAGCGCCATCATTACGCCCAGCAGCGTTACCTAGCATTAACCGGCGTTCCGGCGCCGATCAATACCGACATTGCAAAATCAGTCTGGCATGCCTATATGGCCACCCAACTCAACATCGATCTTGCAGCAGCAGAAAAACTGGATCAACGCGCCCGCAGCATCCTATCGCAGGAACTGGGCCACGAGCGTCTGGAGGTGGTGCGTGTCTATATTGGTTAAACAAATTCATGCTCTAGCCCACCACTATGTTCGCCAGGGTTCCAAAGCCCATCGCCGCTTGCAGTTAGGCCGCATGATCAAGTTCGTGGAATTTATCGAACAGACTGAACGGCCGCACAACCTGCATGAAATCGGCAAACGCCACGTCATTGCCTTCTGGAGAGCGCACCGCGACCTGGCACCGAAAACCGCTCATGCCTATTGGTTGGCGATGTGCGTTATTTGGGAATGGACTGATAAGCCGGGGCAACCGCCGAAACCATTATGTATTGCCAAATTCGAACATAAGGAGGATCAGCCATGAGTGAATTATTACTGGATGGAGAAACCTACAACTATCTGTGGCTGACTGATCGCAGCTATCCCAAGGCGCAACAGATATTGCGCCGGTATCATGGCAGCACCGAACGCCCTTGCTGTCAGTGTCTGACGGATACACGGAATCGGCAATTGGTCATCAAAGTTCGTGGTCAACGATATTACCTGGCCCGCAAAGCCGACACCAGTCACCACCATGCCGAATGGTGTCTGTTGTACGAACCGCCGGAAACGGCAGGCTCATCAGCCAAACAGAAACCAGCTATCCAGTACGAAGGCGATACCGTCAACGTGAAACTGCAAACTCAGCTGACGCGCACCAGCTTCACAACCCAGCAAACCGACGACAAGCCGGTTGCCGAAGACAACCCCAATCTCCCCCGAAGCAAGGCGCCCAGCCTTAAACCGGGTCGAGCATCAACTGGGCTAGTGGGCTTGTTCCATGCCCTGATCCAGAAAGCCCAACTGAACGACTGGCGGCCGCAGCAATCGGAACGCCGGTTTGCAGCATCTACCCGAGCACTAACGAAAGCTGGGCAAACCGTCACCCTGGAAAAGCAGCAACCCGTCGCGGAACGCCTGGTGATCACCCTCTGGGAACTGAGCCTGGAACATAGCCAAGCCATCAACCTGTCCGCGCTGCAAACCAGGACAGACGATCCACAACAAGCTGCCATCGTGGTCGGTGAAATGATGGAGTACCGGAAATCCACCAAGATAGAAGGCTCCCTTGGGCTAAAATTGAAACTGTTGAACGTCCCGCTGTGGCTGCCGCGACTCGTGACCGGAAAGGCGACCAACAGCTTTGGCCAGTTATTCAGCGAAATCGGCAAACCCGACCGGCGCATTTTGGCGATTGCGACGGTATTTCGTAGCAAAACCAGTTTTGTCGTCAGCGACATTGGACTGATCCGTACCAACCGGCAATTCATTCCGGTCGACTCATCCTATGAACTGCAGGTGGCCGACAAACTGATTGCCGAACAACGCAGATTTAGCAAGCCGTTGAAATTGGATGCCGAACTACTCTACCTACCGGATTTTCTGTTACACGACTGCCAGGCTCCATGGGTCATGGAGGTGTTTGGCATGATTAACGATGACCAATACCAAGCTCACAAACTGGAAAAGCTTCAGTACTATCGAGACCATGGCATTCAATGTTGGCAATGGGAACCTGCAGTCGATAAAGTGATGCCGGATTTTCCGGATAAGACATGAACTGCCATCGGCGGGTCTCGGCCATAAGCTGACCATCACGCTTTTCAAATCAATGGAAGGTGATGGTCTCAGAGCAGTCGCTCAACGAGCGAGGTAAACGGCCTTGCGCGGTTTTGTGCGCAAGGCCCGGTTGGGCGGCGCTTGTAAATTCTCAATACTTATTGGCACGTTCCGTAAAGGAAGCCGCCATTGTTTGAAGTTCAGACTTAATGCCGTCCGTATGTACCAGTTGATCGTACTCACCGGCAATCCACGCAGCATTGATGTCAGCAAGTTTTGATATTTCTGACCAAGAGTAGTAGTCAAGACGAGCTGAGGCCAATTTGCGGATTGCCTCATCGAAATTGCTGCCGGAGTGTCTATGCAGCGCTCGCGCGGAAATCATTTTTTCGAGGGTGTTAGTGAAAAACAGAAGGAAGAACATGGCCTCGCGTCGGCGCGACTTTAAGTCGTTTCTTTCTTTGAGAAAGTATAAAAATAGTGCCCCAAGGAAACCGATGCAGGCTGAGGCAAGTGGCAATAATGATGTTGTTTCGTTTGCAATGCTGGTTGTCATAGAACTGTAACCCCTTTCTTTTGCACATTGTCGAAGAAGGCGTCAAGTGATTCGGCCTTTGACGCGCACTGATCAAAGTATTTCTTAAGTTCAGCAATCTCTGTATCGTCACTCTTACTTACTCTTCGATATAGCCCTGTGCAGGTATCCAAAAGAGTTTCCTGAATTCTGTTCATATCTGGGAGAAGCTCGTTCTTCTTGAGGTATTCGCGTAGTCTAGGCATATGCTTCATCTCAGTGCGGAGTGAACTGGCCAAGATTGCGGCAAATGCAATGACTGACTTTGCCTTTGTCGTAACCATGAGCGAGGCGTATTTACTGTATTCATCGCCTCGTTTGATTAGATATGCATAGTCATATTCGGATGCGATTGATGTTATCAAATCGTTTGGAATAGATAGCCACAAGTCATCGACCACAAGCTGCAGATAGTTAAACTCGAAGCAAAATTCAACTCTTGCCTCGCCGAACGCATCCGAGCGTGAAATAAGCTGGTGACCTCGGGGCGTCACGTATAGGTCTGGTTCAGATCTTAAAATCTCTCCAGATGCATCTACGTCAATACAACGTGAGTCATTGGTGCTACACAAGCTTCCGACAACCAAACGAACCAAGTCTTCGTCATAGTCGCCAATAGTGGAGAACAAGCGCAGCAACTGTTCAATACGGCGCGATTTATTCTTTGCAATAACTTTAAGGATAAAGTACTTGAGCCAATAAGTCGGACGATGCTCTGGGTGAGCCATGGCGAACTCATCAGGCACGGCAGCACGGGCATCGACTAAGAATAGATTGGGAAAGTGACCGACGCGCTGAGAGTATCGTCGTTTGAGATTGAGCAAGTACAGGCTTGGTAGATTTTTGCTTTGGCGCATTAGCAACCGTTCGAAAACCTCGGTATCCGCAAGATCAAACTCCAATCGGTCGATGAACTCGACCAATGATCGATACCCATGATTGCCAAGGCGAAGTATCAATTCGATCTCGGGCCGTAGCCGTTCCCCTGCGTCCTGATTGGCAAGTAGCGATTGAAGTGCGGTCAGATACGCATTTTTTGTTTTTCCTATCCATTCCTGTGGGATGACACTAAGTGCTTCGTCGAAGAGTCGTAGCCGTGCCTGAAGCACTTCTTGATCGTCTTGAAGTACTAGCTTGTGCGCACGCCCAAATTCTCGGTCTTTTTCGCTGTGGTCATTGCAACCGGCACGCAAGTACTCGTGAACATAGTCGCGACAGATAATTACGACACACAGACCACACCACCCCAACTCATTTCGAGAGGTAAGGCATGAGATAAGATACTTGAGGTTTCGTACTACCGCCTCTCTCTGAAGGTACTTGTATTTAGTGGAGAAGCGATACTTGGAATAGTGGAAGTGGTAGCGATCGACGTTGTCGACTAGAAGCACTAGTCTCAATTTCCGACGCGCTAAATGTTGCGTGAGTTTGCGAATACGGTTGACAAATCCGGTATCAACGGGGTCGATGAAGCGCCCTAGTTCGCTAATAGTCTCAAGAGTGGGATTGGAACGAAGGCGCGTTGTGATCAGATCTATTATGTTCTTTTCGAACCAAGCGTCATCAATGGGCCGAAGGTTGCCATTGTCTTCCAACTTGTCGTCAACATTGACATACACAGGAACGACTATGTAACCCCCTTCATCTTGCACCTGATATGGGACCTTCTTTCCAGCAAACGCAATTTGACGAAACAGGGAAATGACAAAAAGGGATTTACCTACTCCAACATCGCCAACAATATATGTGTAGGTGTTGCTTCCTAACTCTACCGAGTTCTCAGGACTATCCGTTATTGGGTTTGACTGTATGTCTGCGCACAGCTTATCGTATGAAATGAAGTCCTCAGGCTTGTAGGGGGCATCTGTGTATGGGGACTTTAGAATTGCAGGCGGCACATAGTGCTTGTCGATGAAGCGCACCAAGATTTCGTCTCTTGGGATGTAGCGCCTAGCGTTCCGTGTGAGAAGAGTGAAATGGTCAACAGGTTGGCGATCACTCCATTGCGTGTGGTGATCGAAGCAATCAAGGAAAAGATCAATTAGTTTTTCGTCGCCTGTGGTACGGTCGCGCTCGAAGATTGGCCAATTGACACGCTTCTTCGCTTCAGTCGAGATGGCATCTTGTATGCGCGTGAAGTAATCAGCGTAGTTCTCTTTCACGGCGTTTATTCCCTAGGAATTGTTGGGTGCGGCAGGCGGCACGGCGAATTGTGGAGCCCTACGATAAGGGTGACTTGACGGCGAAAGCGTAGCGACAATAGGAGAGTAGCTTTTGACGGTCAAGTTGACCCGCTGGATAGCCATCGGAGCGCTCACAAATAAGTGAATCACCGTTGGTATCACCAGTTGCTCGGCGCAGTACATATAACCACACCAGAACTGCCACCGTTAGAAGAGCAAACACTCCTAATATCTACTAAAAATGACTCGTAAAACGATAAGCTATTGATCGACACATGAATTTCTCTTCTGTATATCAACGGAACCAATAAATGGCCGATAAACATCAACTAGCAGTCATTGAATCAGATTGTACGATAGTCTGCAACGGGTCGCGAGCCGACCTCTATCCCCCAAAATTGATCCTGCCAGATTTCCGGCTTCATCTGATATCACCAACCGGAAACCCGGCTTTGGCTAATCGTTTCATCCAGGCTGCGCGGTTGCCGTGCGCGGCAAGTAGCTTCATCAGGCCATGCTGAAACTCGACTTCTCTGCCAGCCAACTTCATGGCTTCGGCGAGATCTTTCAGCGCTTGCAAAGCTTGGTCATAGGCATGGCCTGATCCGCGCTGCAAGGTTTTATCGATGGCTGCCCAGGCTTGATCCGACATAACGGCCAGTTTCTCCAGCTGTTGTTTGCGTTCCGCTTGGCGTTTGGTTTCTTGAACGGCGCGGTATTGGCGTTCGGCTTCCAGACGTTTGCTTTTGGCGGCTTCTCGACCGGCGTCGATTTGTTGAACAGTTCGTTGGAGCGGTTGGGGATGACCTGGAGCCTGTTCGCGCTGCCATAACAGATACGCTTGCCGCACGCTTCGTTCCGCTTCTTGACCATGGCCTTCCAGTAACAAGCGCACGGTAGCCTGCATGGATTCCATCGATTGCGTAGCAAGCCAAAGATCGATATCTGGATTTGTCGTATCGCGTTCCGCCAGAGGCGGACTGGCGTTGGCGGCGGCCGCGAGCCAATCAGGGTCGATCTGCAGAAATTCCGTCAAAGCGGTTTGCGCGGGCGTTAAGGTTTGCAAGCCGGCGGGTAATGGCGGCTCGATGTCCTCGTCACCCAACTCTTCGTTACCAACGCGAGCCAGCCATCCCAGGTACATCGGGCGGGTATCGCCGCGTAACAATTCGTCCCGCAACGGCAACAAACTACTCATCCAGCCGGGGCCGTCCGTCTGACTCCAGAAGCGTTCGAACTCACCGGACTCGTCGTTAAAGTCCCAGCTCAACACCCAGTGATCTTTGAAATGTTGTGCCGAAAACGCCTCGCAAAAATCAGATTGCGCGCCGCAAACCGATTTTCTGGTATAGGAAGCCAGCAACTCTTTGTCCAATGCCGACAGCGGCAGCCGAAGCATCAGGCTGCAATTGCCCCAATTGGCAGAATAGATATGGGCGTCGAAATAGCGCTGCATCCAGTCCAGCGGATCGCCTTTCAGGTTGCCCCAGTGATATTCGTTGATGAAACTGGTGGCTGTGATGGTGGCACGCGACGAGCGGCTACGAAGTTCTGCTTGCTGCTGCGGGGTTAACGGCTTGTCTACCGCCCGAAATTCGTAATATTGATATTCGCTCATGCCATTGCCTAATCGATCAAGCGCCTGACTTTAGTGCCGCAATGCTGGCACTTGCCCTCCAGCAACAAGTCGTTTTGTACCGTCGAACAGCTTGGTTCCAGCATGGTGGTGTTACCCCGACATTGCCCGCACCAAACCGTGCTTAAGAATAGTTGTCGGTCATGTTCCGGCAATGCCTGCCAGCGTTGTTGTGCCTGCTTGGTGAATTGGTTAGCCATGCGCTTATAAACGAAATTGTTTCAGAAATCCTCAGCGGAAATTAGGCTCAACGCTGATTGCTCATCAACTCATTCACCTGAACAATCAACTGACGTTGCTTTTTCCGCATTTCAAAACAATACGCCAGACCTCGCTCGAGTTGCATGTCTCTAGGATCGTCAACAGAACCGAACGTCAAATTCCCACACATCCGGAAAAATGCACGATTAGCGGTAGCTGTCTGACACAACGCAATCCGTTCATCCACTTCATGTTCCACCCATTGCTGAATCTCCTCATCGGATTTGGCGGCCCAGGACAAATCGGCACCGGCATACTGGCGGATGACTTCCCAAACCACAACCGGTATGGCCACCGTGATTTTATCGGGTGAGGCTTCGAAAAATGCCTGCTCCAGTTCCAGATAAACGGCATCTTGTTCAAACGCTTCGTGGTAAAGATGGAAATTCGGCCCGCAGGCGATGCTGGATTTGGTGGACATGGGATTGATTGTCGATGGAAATCTAAAATTTAGAGACGGAATAAGCCAAGCTCGTTCTATGGTAGCGCCGAATACAGGTGGTTGCATAATCCGTTTCAACTGGCAAAAATACCAGCATTACCCCAACCACCGTCTCCGACTCTTGAGCCCAGTTTCGCAAAGCCTCCAAAGGCTCGTGATACGCCGCGTCAAAACTAATACTTGTTTCACCAAGCAAATTTATATAAATTTGCATTTTTATAAAATGGCGTTGCAGGTGGTCCGATGACTGAATCAGAGATCTACGAGCAAATCAAAAACGCGCTGGACGATGCGCCACGCAATCAGTACACCGTGGAAATGCACCTGCAAATGATCAAATACGCAGATCAACTCAAGTCCGTCACCGCCAAAGAATTTTGTGAAGGCGTCGGCCTGAAACCCAGTTTCGGCGCCGAATTCAGCAAAATGCGCAACCTCACTCAACGCCTGAAAGCCGCCGGCCTGAACACCGATTTACTCTAACGCCCTGGAACGGCAACTGGAACTCAACCATGCAAGATATTAAAACCAGCGACAGCGCCACGCTGTCCAGCTTTATCTGGAAGGTCGCCGACGAATTGTGGGGCGACTTCAAACACACGGACTTTGCCCGCATCATTATTCCGCTGCTGCTATTGCGCCGCCTGGAATGCGTGCTAGAGCCAACCAAAGCGCTGGTACTCAAGGAATACCAAAACGAGAAAGACTCAGGCATCGACCTGGACCTGATCCTGCCGTCATTTTCCGGTCTGCCGTTTTACAACATTAGTCCCTACACCCTGGACACACTGGGCGGAACCAATACCCGCGCCAATCTGGAAGACTATGTCAGCAAGTTTAGCGCCAACGTGCGGGTGATTTTTGACGAGTTTGGTTTCGTCAACACCTTGCTGGAACTGGATAAAGCCCGGCTGCTGTATCGCATGACCCGGCAGTTTGCCGCTATCGATCTGCATCCGGAGGTGGTATCAGACCGGGTGATGTCCAACGCCTACGAAAACCTGATTCGCCAGTTCGCCGCCAGCATCAACGAAAAAGCCGGGGAATTCATGACCCCGAAAGACGTGGTACGGCTGGCCACCAAACTGGTGTTGGCGCCGGACGAAGCCGTGTTTGCCGACAAAGGTGTGATTCGCACGGTGTACGATCCGGCTTGTGGCTTGCTGGGCTTTATCAGCGACGCTATCGATCAGATTCAGCAGCTGGGTTCCACTGCCACCATTGTGCCGTTCGGTCAGGAGCTGGACCCGAAAACCCACGCCATGGCGCTGACCGCCATGCTGATTCGCGGCTACAAATCGGAAAACATCGCCCAGGGCAGTACGCTATCCAACGACAAACACCGCGAGCGCCGTTTTCATTACGGCCTGGCCAATCCGCCGTTTGGCATCAAATGGGACAAGGACAAAGACGCAGTTGAGAAAGAACATCAGCAACTGGGCTATGCCGGTCGCTTCGGTCCCGGTCTGCCGCGCGTCAGTGACGGTTCGATGCTGTTTTTGTTGCACCTGGTCAGCAAAATGGAACGCCCGGAACACGGCGGCGGCCGGGTCGGGATTGTCTTGTCCGGCTCGCCGCTGTTTACCGGCGACGCCGGTTCCGGCGAAAGCGAAATCCGCCGCTGGCTGCTGGAACAAGATGTGGTGGAAGCCATCGTCGCCTTGCCCACCGACATGTTCTTCAACACCGGCATCGGTACCTACGTCTGGATACTGTCCAACCACAAAGCCGCCGCGCGCAAAGGCAAAGTGCAGTTGATCAACCTCAGCGACACCTGGTCCGCGATGCGCAAATCCGAAGGCACCAAGCGCCGTTACCTGAGTGACGAGCAAATCGACGACGTGGTGCGTGAATACGCCGCGTTTGCCGACAGCCCGCGCAGCCTTATCTTCAATACCACCGACTTTGCCTACCGCAAAGTGGCGATCAAGCGGCCGTTGAAAGCCAAACTGGTGGTCGATAACAGCAAGCTGAAAACCCTGTTGGTGCAAAAAGCCTTTGAAAAACTCGACGAAAGCCAGCAAACCGCCTGGATCGAATTCTTCCGCGACCATCCGGGCGAGTACCCGTATTCATGGGCGTTTGATATCGTCAACGCCCATAACAAAGCCGAAGGCTTCGGCAAAACCGGCAAGGCGCTGGCCACGGCTTTCATTGCCGCCTTCATGGAACGCGACGAAAACGCCGAAGCGGTGCTGGACGATAAAGGTCAGGTCATCGCCGACACCGCGCTCAACGACAGCGAAAGCGTGCCGTTCGGCACCCCGGTGGAAGCCTATTTCCAAGCCGAAGTGCTGCCGCATGTGCCGGACGCCTTTATCGATTACAGCGTGCGCGACAGCAAGGACGGCGAGGTCGGCATCGTCGGCTACGAAATCAACTTCAATCGCTATTTCTACCAATACGTCCCGCCGCGCGCCCTGCACGACATCGATACCGATCTGAAAGCTTGTGAGGCACGGATTCAGGCTTTGCTAGACGAGGTGGCGGAGTAATGAGGGAGTATCCAAGTTATCAGTCAATCAATGGCAGATGGTTTGACTGTTTGCCATCTTCTTGGAATGTACTCAGAGCGAAGTGGATATTTTCTAACGAAAAAGAACGTGCCAGTGATGAGGACGAACAACTTGCTGCAAGTCAGAAATATGGAGTTGTCCCGCAAAAGCTCATGATCGAGTTAAACAATTCAAATGTCATGCTCGCTTTGAAGGGAACTGATAATTTCAAAAAGGTTAGAAAGAACGACTTTGTTATTAGTTTAAGAAGCTTCGAAGGTGGGATCGAATATAGCGAATATGACGGTTGTATTTCCCCAGCATATACGGTTCTTAGACTCAGAGAAATATGGGTTGAACCGATATATTTTAAATACGCACTGAAATGCAATCCATTTATTCAAGCGCTAAACTCAACTTCGGAAGGAATTCGTGATGGAAAAACGATTACCTACGACGAATTTGGTGAGCTGTTATTGGCTTTGCCGCCTCAAGATGATCAACAGTCTATTGCCAACTTTCTCGACCGAGAAACCGCTCGCATCGACAAACTGATTGCTGAAAAGCAAACCTTCATCAAGCTGTTGAAAGAAAAGCGCCAAGCACTGATCAGCCACGTCGTCACCAAAGGCCTGAATCCCAACGTCGAAATGAAAAATTCCGGCATCGAGTGGATTGGTGATGTGCCGGAACATTGGGATGTCAAAAAAATCAAATATCTTTCAAGTAATTTCATGTATGGAACATCTGTTGACTGTAACTTAACAGACGATGGTTACCCTGTCTTGAGAATTCCTAATATCGATGGGGTAACCGTAAATTTTAATGACTTGAAATATACGAGCCTGGACAAAAATGAAGCTAGTCGATACTTAGTTGCGGAGGGTGATGTTTTAGTCATTAGAACTAATGGTAATCCTGCAATTGTAGGCCAAAGCGCTTTGTTCAGTTCTCAGGAAGAATTTTTGTTTGCATCTTATTTGATTAAATTGACGCCTGATAGAAAAATAAACTCAAATTTCTTTATTCAGGCGATGAATTCTCTTTCAATTAGACAAGCGTTAACCTTTCAATCCAGAACATCTGTTGGAAATTACAATCTTAATATTCCATCGCTTTCTAATACATACATGGCAATCCCTAGTATTGAGGAGCAAATACAGATTGCCAAATACTTAGATGTAGTCAAAAACAAATATGATTCAATAATTTCCGAAACTACTCAGTCATTGAATTATTTGGCGGAACACCGCACCGCCCTAATCAGCGCCGCAGTTACTGGCAAAGTCGACGTGCGCCATTTCAAGGAGGAAGCCGCGTGAGCAAGTTAGAAAACAAAATCGAAGCGCAGCATCGCAAACTGTTTGATGTGCTCAACGAACAGAAATACACCGTCGATTATTTTCAGCGCGAATACAGTTGGGGCGAGAAACATATTGAGGAGCTGGTGACGGACTTGACCTCTGCCTTTTTGAATGAGTATGAGCCCGGCCACAAGCGAGAACAGGGCGAAAATTATAATAATTATTATCTTGGTCCGTTCGTGGTCAGTAGTAAGGACGGCAAACGCAGCATCATCGATGGTCAACAGCGATTGACCTCGTTAACCCTGTTTCTGATTTATCTGCACAACCTGCAAAAAGAGCTGGGCTTTAGCGAGAAGATCGAGCCGATGATTTTTTCCGAATTGCGCGGCAGTAAGTCATTCAATATCACGGTGGAAGAACGTATTCCTTGTCTGGAAGCCTTGTTCAATACCGGCAGTTACTCACGAACCGAAACCGATGATGAATCCACCGGTAATATGGCTGAGCGCTATCAGGATATTGCTGAGGCTTTTCCTGACGAACTGAAAAACGCGGCGTTTCCATTCTTTATCGACTGGTTGAAGTACAACGTCATCATGGTGGAAATCATCGCCTATTCCGATGAGAACGCGTACACCATTTTCGAGACCATGAACGATCGCGGTTTGAATTTAACGCCGTCGGAAATGCTTAAAGGCTTTGTGCTGTCGCGTTTTGACCAGGCCGATAAACGTCAGAAAGCCAATGACCTGTGGAAAACCGCCATGATGGATTTGAAGGCTTTTGAAAAGGATGAAGATCAGCGCTTTTTCCAATCCTGGCTGCGGGCGCAATACGCCGATAGCATTCGCCCCGGTAAGGCCGGTTCCAAAAACGAGGATTTTGAGAAAATCGGTACCCGTTTTCATAGCTGGGTGCGAGATAACTTGATTAAGGTTGGACTGGATGTTGATAACGGCAAGACTTTTGAGCGGTTTGTGCATACCGAATTTCAGTTTTACCTGAAGGCTTACATCCAGATTCTTGACGCTGAAAAAACCTTAAATCCAAGGCTTGAGCAGGTCTTTTATATTCATCACTGGGGCATCGCGCCTACGCTGAGCTTTCCACTGATGTTGGCACCACTGAATGTGGGTGATAGTGAAGAAACGGTTTGCGCCAAGATCAATACGGTTGCCCGTTATATTGAAACTTTTGTGGTGCGCCGCTCGGTGAATTTTCGTAAGTTTTCGGCCAGCTCCATTCGCTACACCATGTATAGCCTGGTCAAAGAGATTCGCGGTAAAGACCTGACGGAACTTAAGCAGGTCTTGTCCAAAAAACTGGCGGAAATGCAGGAAAGCTTCGCAGGTATGGATGATTTTCGTTTACATGGTCAAAACTATCGGTTTGTGAAGTTTTTGCTGTCACGCATGACGGCTTGGGTAGAGCATCAGGCGGGGATGAGTACCAGCTTTGCCACCTACTATCAGCCGGAAAAAGGTAAGCCGTTTGAGGTGGAACATATCTGGGCCGATAAATTTACCCGTCACAGCGATGAATTTGCTCAGGAGCATGAATTTAATAGCTACCGTAACCGCATTGGCGATTTGGTATTGTTGCCGCGTGGCACCAATCAGTCTTACGGCGACTTGTCTTACGAGGACAAACACCTTCACTACATCAAAGAAAATTTGTTGGTGAAATCACTGTGTCCATTGGCTTATGTGAATAATCCAAATTTCAGCTGTTTAACACATGAGCTGGCTTTGCCTTTCAAGGCCCACGAAACTTTCAAGAAACAGGATGTGGATAGCCGACAGCATCTCTATCGCGCCATTTGTGAGCGCATTTGGCATCAAGATTTGGATTAAGGCAGGGATGATCACTTATGGCCGCCCGTCAAGGATTATATTTAAAAACCCCGTTGATCGAAAACTGCTCAGAATGGGTTGTATGTCATGACTGAGCTTAATCAATGGAGTGACTACATCGTTTATGTGGATGAAAGCGGCGATCACAGCCTAACCAGTATTAATCCTGATTACCCAGTTTTTGTATTGGCTTTTTGCGTATTTCATAAGCGACATTATTCTGAAGCCATTATTCCTGCACTCACGCAGTTTAAATTCAGCCATTTCGGTCATGATATGTTGGTTTTACATGAGCACGATATTCGCAAAGAAGAAAATGGCTTTAACTTTCGTAACCGTGCAGGGAAACAGTCCTTTATGGAAGAGTTGGGCAATATTATTGAACAGCACAACTTCATAATTATCGGCGTCGCGATTGATAAAAATCGTTTGGCTGAAAAATACCATAACCCGGACAATCCGTACCATATTGCACTTAAATTCTGCCTTGAGCGCTTGTTCTATTTTCTAAGGGAGAAAAATCAGCACGAGTTGAATACTCATGTTGTGGTCGAAAATCGGGGTAAAAAAGAAGACGATGAGCTGGAATTAGAGTTTCGGCGCGTATGCGATGGGCATAATAGTCATGGGCATCGGTTACCGTTTGAGCTCATTTTTGCCGATAAAAAAACGAATTCACCCGGCTTGCAATTGGCGGATCTGGTCGCAAGGCCTATTGGTCTGCATGTCATTCGGCCTGACCAGGCAAACAGAGCCTTTGAAATTTTGGAGAAAAAACTGTACAGCAAAAATGGCAGACAAGGTGTCGGCACTGGCTACAGAGGGTATGGACTGAAATGCTTTCCTTGAAACGCCTTGAAAAACCTAGGCCCCAGAAAAGCGAAAGGCCCCGATGAACTCACCGAAGCCTAGACGCCGATCGGGTACTCCCAATCCACTTGTAAGCAAGCTTAACTAAAATTACCCAGAATGACAAGTTGGTAATCAACAATACAACAATCCAGAAAAGAGCATGGCAGCCCATCACGAAATCCACTTGGAAACTTACATCGTCAACAAACTGGTCGAGAACGGCTGGGTGGAAGGCCACACCAGTCATTACGATCCGGTGCGGGCCTTGTATCCGGAAGATGTGCTGAGCTGGATCAAGATTTCGCAGCCGCAGACTTGGGACAAACTCAGCCGTTTAAACGGCGGCGATGCCGATAAAGCCGTATTGGAGCGGTTGGATAAAGCGCTGTCGGCGAAAACCGGCGGCACTATGAAAGTGTTGCGGCAAGGTTTTGAGTTGGCGGGGGCCGGCCATATCGCCATGAGTCAGCCAGCCGCTGAAGATCAACGCAATCACAAAGCCGTCGAGCTTTATCGTGCCAACATTTTGCGCGTCGTGCGGCAGTTGAAGTATTGCCCGACTCGGGAATGGGCGATTGATTTGGTGTTTTTTATCAACGGCATTCCGGTGGCTACTGTTGAGCTGAAAACCGATTTTACCCAAGCCATTGAAGACGCGATTTGGCAGTACAAGCGCGACCGCCTGCCGCAAGACCCGCAAAGTAAACGCAAGGAGCCGTTGCTGACATTCAAACGCGGGGCGGTGGTGCATTTTGCGATGAGCGACAGCGAAATTGCCATGTGTACCGAGCTGAAAGGCGACAAAAGTGTCTTCCTGCCGTTCAATAAAGGCAACAACGGCCATGCCGGCAATCAGGCCCGTGCTGATGGCGAATATCCTGTGGCTTATTTCTGGGAAGAAATCTGCCAGCGCGATGCCTGGCTGCGCATTTTTCATAGTTTTGTCTACGTCGAAACCAAGGACAAGGTCGACAAATTGGGTATGCCTTACAAGGCTGAGACACTGATCTTTCCGCGCTATCACCAGTTTGAAGCGGTGAATGCGATGATCGCCGATGCCAAGGCGCTGGGCCCGGGCCAGCAATATCTCTGTGAACATTCGGCGGGCTCGGGCAAAACCAGCACGATTGCCTGGACGGCGCACGATTTAATCAAGCTGCGTTACCCGGATGGCAAGGCGTATTTCAACTCGGTGATTATCGTGACCGACCGCACCGTGCTGGATGCCCAGTTGCAGGATGCGGTAAAACAACTGGACCACCAGTTTGGGGTGATTGAAACCATCGCCGCCAATCAGCGCGGCGGCAAATCCAAGAGCAATCGGCTGGCCGAGGCCTTGCAGCAAGGGGTGCCGATCATCGTGGTGACCATTCAGACCTTTCCGTTTGCCATGGAAGCCATTATCACCGAGCAGTCGCTGAAAGATCGGCATTTTGCAGTGATCATCGACGAGGCGCACACCTCGCAAACCGGCTCCACCGCACAAGGCTTGCGCGCGGCTTTGGCGCTGGACAGCAAAGACAAGCTGGAAGACATGAACATCGAAGAGATTTTGCTGGAAATGCAAAAATCCCGAGTTCGCCCAGCCAACGTCAGCCATTTTGCCTTTACCGCGACACCCAAGCACAGCACGTTTACGTTGTTTGGCAGACCGGAAAACCCTGATTTACCGGTATCGGACGACAACAAGCCAATGTCGTTCCACCGTTACACGCAACGCCAAGCGATTGAAGAAGGCTTTATTCTGGATGTGTTGAAAAATTACACACCGTATCTGCAAGCCGTGCGCTTGGGCGACCAAAGTGTCAACGATAAACGCGTCGATAAAAAGTTTGCCCGGCGTGCTTTGGCGCGCTGGAAATCGTTGCATCCCACCATTGTTTCGCAAAAGGCGGAGTTCATCATCGAGCACTTCGTTAAGAACCTTGCCGGCCTGCTGAACGGCGAAGCCAAGGCCATGGTGGTGACCAGTGGTCGACCGCAGGCGGTGAAATATAAACTGGCGTTCGATAAATACATCCAGAAAAACCGGCTGGAGCACATCAAGGCCTTGGTGGCGTTTTCCGGCAAAGTGGACGGTAAAGCGCTGGGCGACGATCTAGAGTCGGGCGAGTTGGGTATCGATTACGCCAAGGAATATTCCGAATACAACCTCAATCCGGGGGCGGGTGCGGATCTGCGTCATGAGTTCGAGCGCAGCGAATACCGGGTGATGATTGTCGCCAATAAATTTCAAACCGGGTTTAACCAGCCAAAGCTGGTAGCAATGTATCTGGATAAAAAAGTCAGCGGGGTCGAAGCGGTACAGACTTTGTCACGCTTGAATCGCACCTATCCCGGCAAAGATGAAACCTATGTGATCGATTTCGTGAACGAGCCGCAGACTATTCTGGATGCATTCAAACAATACGATGACGGCGCCGAACTGGAGGCCGTGCAGGACATCAACGTCATTTACGACATGCAGGATATTCTCGATGATGCCGGGATTTATGTTGCTGGGGATCTGGAGGCGTTCAAAATGGCGCGCGGCAAAGCGCTGCCGGGTAAGGAAACCGACGAAACGTTGCACCGAAAACTGTATAGCGCGACCCAGCGGCCGACGGATATTTTCAACAGCCAAGTGAAAATGCTCAGCGATGCTATCGAGAGCTGGGATGCTGCCATTGATAAAGCCATTGCCGCAGCAGACGAGAAAGCACAAGCCTATGCCGAGGCGCAACGCAGCGAATTTGCCAAGCAACGCGAGCGTTTGATGCGCTTTAAAACCGATCTTGCCCGGTTTGTACGCACCTACAATTATGTGGCACAGCTTGTCGAACTGGCCGATGCGGACCTGGAAAACTTTGCCGCCTTTGCCAAGCTGTTCAGTAAGCGCCTTAAGGGTGTTTCGCCGGAACAGATCGATTTGAGTGGCCTGCTGTTAAGCCACTTTGGCATGCGTCTGGTTAAGGATATCAAAGACGAAGGCGCCAAATATACGCTGAAACCCATTACCGCCAACGAAGCTGAACCGAGCGACCGCGAGAAGGAGTTTATCCGCCAAATCATCGCCCGTATGAATGATTTGTTTGGCGACATTTCTGATGATATTGGCCAGCGACATTTCACCGCGCAAATCGTCGATATCGCGATGCAAAATCACCGGGTGGCGGAACAGGTGGAACACAATACCAAGGAACAGGCCCTGCAAGGGGCTTTGCCGGAGGTGGTCAAAGCAGCCACCGTCAATGCGATGAAATCACACAACGATTTGGCGCGGGTGATTTTGAAAGACCCGCAAAACATGGATCTGTTCTTTAGTCTGGTTTACGACATCATGAAACACAACGCGGGCAAGGATTTGCTTGAGTAACTGTTCACCGCGCAACTATTTTTAGCCAATTATCGAAATCGCAATAATTAGCGCGATTTCGAAGACGACCTTTCAAATTTACTCTTCACAATATTCCCCAGGACGTTTCTGGATGGCTGCCATTGAGTTGAACCCCGTTTAACTGGCATTGGCCGGTATTCATCGAAATTTTTTTCGTGATCGTACAATAAAAGTCAAATAAGACTTTTATTGTACGCAGCGTTCAAAATTTTTGATGAAAAATACGTCCTCAGATCGCTTCAGACAAAATTAATTCTCCGATCTTGCAGCTGACGGCAAATTCGTCGTCAGCTGCAAGCGAGTCGCCACTCGATTTGGATATTCTGTCCGACGCGACATTACGCAATCCAATGGATTGCAGACTGGGCCGGCAACGGTCTGAGCAGGGGGATAGGTCTCTTGTATTAATGACTATCGCCCCATTTTTTCAAATGATTCTGAGGTTAATAGACATGAGTAAATTACCGGAAACTGGTTTTCTACGTTTGAAACAAATTATTGGTGATCCAAAAGCCAAGCCGCCCATTTCTGGATTGCTGCCTATGAGTAAATCATCCTGGTGGGATGGCATCAAAAAAGGCATCTTTCCCAAGCCGATCAAAATGGGTCCCAATATGACGGCCTGGCGGGTGGAGGATATTGCCGAGCTCATTGCACGTTTAGGCGCTCAATGTACCGGCAACGCGAATGCCTGATCAACGACTGCCGTTGCCGCCATTTGGCAAGGAGCTGATCGCCCGACTGCAATCCACGTCGCCACCCTGGCCGATTATGATTTGCTTCGGTCGTGGTGCCTGGCAGCGCGCACGTCATTGGCAATCCAATCCCACCGTATGGGCACTGGTTTGTCCTTCTGACTCAGCACCGGCCCAGTATCGTTGGCCGGTGCTGGGCCAGATGCTTATCGTCGAGTGGCAAATTGATCAGACTGCCGGTCACGATGAGGTATTGGTGCTGGTCAAGGTGCTGCTGGGCTATGGTGCCGAATGTGTTGCCGTCTTGCCTAGTTGGGTGGATTTCAGTCAATCGGCATTTGAATACGACTCCTGTTTACCGGTCGGTGAGCGTTGGGTTCAAGTGCGGGAGGAGATTGTTGTTTATCGCCTTAATGGGGACAACGATGGCTGAGGTTGACGCCAAATCGTTATTGGATGACGAGGCCGAAGGTGGATTGGTAACCGCCATCGGCCGATTTTTGCCATCGCAGTTGTCGTCCACCGATTTAGCCGAGATCCAACAAGCCCGTCAATCCATCGGTGCTGCCAAATCCGAGAAGGATGCGGCAGCCCTTTTCCCCGACGCCTCCAGTCGACCTTGTTACCAAGTGTATGAACATACCTGCGGTCCTAGTCATAGTTGGCCCGCCGGTGTGTATTACCATTTTCTCGGCAAATCGTCTGCCAAGGAGCCGCCGGCGCTGCGCGATGTCAGAATCTGTGGCGTGTTGCAGGCGGTAGCGATTGCCCGCAACCGGCAGGGTGGCGAGTTTGGCTTGCTATTGGAATTTCGCGATCGTCTGGGGCAACTCAAACAATGGAACATGCCGTTTCGTTTAGTCGCCGGCCGCGGCGATGAGCTGCAGAAAGCCTTGTTCGACCAAGGCCTAGATATTCACTATGCGCAACGTAGCCGGTTGGCGGAATATCTGTGTCAGCAACACCCTGACCAAACAGTCTGGATCACATCCACACCCGGTTGGTTTGATCACGTTTATGTGCTGCCGGATCGTAGTATTGGTGATTCAAGTGATGCCGTGATTCTGCAGTCCGAGGGAAATATACACAGTAGTCTTTATCGGCCAGCTGGTACCTTGTCCGCCTGGCAACAACAGGTCGCGGATTTATGTCCCGGTAATCCTTTTTTGCTGTTCGTTGTCTCGCTGGCCTTTTGTGGTCCTTTACTGGCTAAATGCCATTTGGACAGCCTGGCCATTCATATTTATGGTCCTTCCAGTCAGGGCAAGACTAGCGGGATGCAAGCCGCTGCCAGTGTCTGGGGCGAACCGAAACGTTTCCAGCGTTCCTGGACGGCAACCTTGAATGGCCTGGAATCAGCCGCCGTGCAGGTTAATGATGGTTTTCTGTGTCTGGATGAGATGAGTAAAGCCGATGCCCAGGATGTCAGCAAGTCGCTGTATCTACTGGCCAATGGCGTTGGCAAACAACGGGCCATGGTCAATGGTAAAGCCATGCTGCATCAGCATTGGCGGGTAGCGATTCTGTCCAACGGTGAAGACTCGATTGAAGCGCATCTGAGTAAGGCCGGTATTCCGGTCAAAGCCGGCGAATTGGTGCGCTTTCTGCAGTTGCAGGTGTTTGGTCAGCATGGCGCCTTTGACCATCTGCATGACTATGACAGTGGTCGTGCCTTTGCCAGCGCACTGCATCAGCACACATCGCAGCAATATGGCACAGCCGGTATCGCCTTTCTCGAACGATTGACCCGCGATCCACGCGATTTTGCCGCCTACCTGGAGCAGTGTTTACGCATTTTCGAACAGTGTTTCGGTCCCTTATCGGCTCAGGAAGCCCGCGCCGCCCGCAGCTTTGCCTTGATTGGTCTGGCTGGCGAATTGGCCAGCGAATATGGTGTTACGGGCTGGCCGGAACGCATAGCGATGGAAGCGGCGCTGATCTGCTTCAAACATTGGCGCCAACAGCGTGGAACCGGTGAACTGGAACCTCAGCAATTGGCCAATGCGTTGCGGCAGTACATCGAACTCTATGGTGACAGCCGTTTTACCAAAACCGACGATCCCAACCGACTGCATGGCGAGCGTTCCGGTTATTGGCGCCAAACCGAACGAGGCCGGCAATGGTTGTTCAGCTCGGCCGGTTTTAAAAAGGCGATTGGCCATGCCGATTTGGCATTGGCGGTTAAACTGCTGATCGGTCAAGGCATCCTGAAATCCGGCCCCAACCCCAAAAAGCATGTCACCCAGGTCAAAGTCCACGGCGGCTCAGCCTGGTTTTACGTGATTCAATTTGATGACGACCATGTTGGCTGATGTGATACGACATTATCTGACGGAGGCGACCGATGAGCCGTCTCAACAATACGATCAAGGCCACGTAACGCAAAGTAAAAATGTTGTAGCGGTAACACCGGTGTTACCTGACTCGGAATCGGTAATACCGCCACAACCCGCGCCAGAATTGACGGTAACACCAGTAATACCGGTAACACTTCAAAATAGCGAATACCGACAAAGCAACGTTAACAAGCTCAACGCCCAAGACCAAGCCAGACTTATGGCCTATCTGAACGCCATTGGTGAAACCGATTCATTGGTCATCGAAGAGTTTCTCAGCGAATGCGCGGCAAACCCCGACATCCTGCATTACGCATTGCAACTGGCCGAAGATACTCTGCGAATTCACCACGGCGATACGCGTGGATTCGTGCGCTGTGCCAGTTGTCGATTGCTGCAAGTGTCAGAACAACGATGCAGTCAATTCGGCTGGCGGATTGTGGTGGATAAATGGCGGCGATGTAGGAATTTTGAGCAACGTTAAGTTCAATAACAAATAAGGCTCGTCATTGATCCAGTGATACTGTTTGAACAATGGCGTCGAATTCCGCCAAGAATTCCGGCTGCCTTTGCTGCAGAAACCGTTTTATTGCTGGATTTTCAAGTAATTTGGCTAAGTAGCCCTTAGCCAGTACCAAATTGAGGACATCTTGTCCGTATGTCTGCTCAACCATTTTGTATCGTTCTTGAAGATTGCTCATTTCTCGCTCCATTTTGGCTATTTGCTCCGCAGTCAGACCACTCAGCTTTTTGGGCTTTTTGCCTTCGACCAGCATCGACGAAGGGGTGGCGACCAATAGTGCTTCAGCATAATTTATGGTGATGGTATTGGCTGATATCATGAGTTCGACGCATTCGAGTTGGCGGGTCGGTTTCATTTTTCGCAATACTCGTGACAGATCAGTTGGAAATTGGTGATCTTTCAACAGTTCTGCTGCCTCGGGGCATATGCCTTCCAATAATGCCGCTTTGCGTTCAATGGTGCGGGGATCAACGCTCAGCGCCTTGGCCAACCGTTCTGGGGTGACGCCGCGTTCGATGGCGCGGCGAATCATGTGATGTTCCTGTATAGTCGACAAACGGTTAATGCGGCTGTTATACGTGTAACTCTCGTCATCAGTAGCAACCAGGCAGGGAACCTCGAGATAGCCCAATTCCTGCAAAGCGATCAGTCGGATGTGGCCATCCAGTAAAATGAGCTGATCGGTTTTAGTATCGGCAGGCCCGACCGATAGTGGCTCAATCAGTCCAATTTCCTGTATCGATGTGCGTATCTGCAAATATTTTCGCGAGGTAGTAACGCCAGTAGGCGTTCTACGTGAAGGTAGGATCTTATCTACGGGCACTGAAATCGGTTCGAGACTGAATCCGAGAGGTATATTGGTCATATCGTGCGGCCTCCCGACAAGACGCGTTCAGCGAGATATTTCGGCAGAGAGTCCAAACCCTCTGCGCGCAGAAGAGTCGAGAAATTCTCATCGGCAAATAATTCTCGGAGGGCACTGACGACAAACAACAAGCGTTGTTGAGTCAACTGGGCCTTTTTAACGACCAGTTTTTGGCGGTCGACTTCCTTTTGGTAGACTCTGACCAAACTTGCCGTCGTGACATCTTGCGCTTTTCGCGGCGTACCTTTGGCAACCGATGGTCCTAACGTTTGTCGGCGTTCGATAACTCGTCGCGCCTGTATCAATTGTTTTCCGCGTAGTTTTCCAGTCTCGTAAGCTTCCTGAAGGGCGGCCTGGATGGCTTGATCGTCATCACCCGCGCCGACAATGGATAAGGCAGCATTCAATGGAATTTTGCCTTTTTCCACGGCAACCAACAAACGTTCTTCGCCTTTCATCAGTAAGGTGAGTATGCCGTGGACATACTCGACGCAGAGTCCGGTTTTTTGGGCGATGACTTTTTTGTCGTATCCCTGTCCGTGAAGTTGCTGAATACCTGCCAATAACTCTAACGGTCGATAGTGGCGTCGCGCGATATTTTCGGTCAAGCTCATGATGAATGCATTTTCGTCGCTGACTTCAATAACCAAAGCAGGAATTGTTGCTTCACCTAAAGCATGAAATGCCTTCATTCGACCTTCGCCACACACTAAAAGGTAACGGTCAGTCCCGTCTGGGGTGGAGCGCGGCGTCACAGTGATTGGCTTTTTGAGTCCGATTGTTTGGATATTGGTGACGATCTCCTCGAACACTCGCTTGTTTCTCTCTCTGGGATTGAGGACATCAATCAAGTCAATTGGGATCATTTGCATTTGGCCAGTTTTGATTGTTTCTGTCATGCTGCTCTCCTAAAGCGCGTGTGTTCCGCCATCCCGTACAGATAGTCCAAACTGTCGAAGCGGTAGCTTTCGAATTCTATGGGATTGTGTTCGGCAAGGCGTATGCGCGGTTGATCGAAATCCAGTCGCGGTAATAGGTAGTAATCGAGCGCGGCATGATTTGTCTCATCAAGGCGAACCGCCACGGTAATGTCAGGAGCCAGGCTGGTATCAAACCGGACCTTCCAATGATGACGACCACTCTCGGTACTCTGGCAACGCGCCAATACTATGGAAACACTGAATTCATTATTGACTTGCAGCAGATCCGTGCCAGCGTCGCGTTTGACGGTGCCGCCTAATGCCATGATCTGACGTTCGGTTTCATTGACGGTTTCTGGGTGAAAACGACGGAGGAATTGGTTGATCTCCAGATATCGATAGTCCCGATCGGGCGTGAAACCGACCATTTGGTAGGCTCGCACCAGGCTGCCGAAACGATGCGCGTAAACGGACGTGGATGGCATGCCTTCGGATTCGTTGATGATCAATCCCGACAGAAATCCTCTGCGCTGGTAAAGTTCTCGCAGACGCTCGATTAATTCCTTGTCGGTATATCGGTGAACTCTGGCTCGAATGATTCCTTGCGCGGTGTAAAACAGTTCAGGCGGCACGATAGGTTCGAATGCGCCTTCTTTTTTGATCCACATATCAGAAGGATTAACCACTCTTAGCTTTTTGAGCTTGAAGGAAATGCGGTTATAGATATTGTTACCAATGTATTTTTCATTGGTCAGGATCTCTTGCACCGTTGCGCGAGTCCACTGCCGATCCAGGTCAGTATGTATTCCCATGCCGTTCAAGCGTTCGGCAATTTCGGACTCGACCAGTCCATCCTCGATGAACCAGTGATACATCAGATTGACGGTGTGGATTTCCGCCTCGGGACCAGGCATGAGGATGACACGGTCGGTTTGCAGGCTTTTATGTTCGCCTCTGTCCAGTTCGGCTTTAATGGAACCGTTTTGATCGAGTAATACCCGTCGTAGGCCATATCCAGCAGGGCCACCTTGACGAAAACCGAGCTCAATCAGTCGAGACTGCCCAGCGAAAACCTTAGCCGACAATTCTCGGCTGTATTCACCCGCCATAGCCCGTTTAACGCCTTTGACAATGGTGGAAACAGGTGAACCGTCATTTTCAAACTGTTCGGCACAGTAAGTAACTTGAATACCAGCTTTCCGGCACCGATATTCATAGTAAGCGCTCTCATCAGCATCCTGGAATCGTCCCCAGCGGCTAACGTCATAAACCAAAATCATTGAAAAGTCGGCAGAGCCACTTTCAACATCTTTCAACAACTGTTGTAGCGAAACTCGGCCATCGATGCGCAAACCGCTTTTTCCGGCATCGGTGTAGGTTCGGATGATCTCAATATCATGACGAGCGGCGTATTCGCGGATTTTGTCAGACTGGTTTTCAGTGGAGTACTGCTGATGCTCAGTCGACATTCGCACATATTCCACCGCGCGTAATTTGATGAACGTTTCTGGCTGTTCTTCGTTGGATTCAATTTGATTTATCAAACCTGATGATCCCCGATCGCATGAAAATTTAGGCTCTCGCTAAGCCACTGGTGGACCTGAGCTATCTTCTAAGCGGGGACAGTCAAATCCAGGGTTTACCAAGAGCGAACTGACAATACGGTATAAGAATCAGATTGGTTTGCCGATCAAGTCATCTATTTGCAACACTGGCTTATGGCTGACATTCGCAAGCATGTACCGTAATCTCTACGGTCCAAACGTCCATCTTTGCAATATTGGCTTCTGTCACCAAACTTAGTCTGTAAATCCCGGAAGGCAGCAGTTTCGCTGGAGTTGACGCGTCCATGTTTGCAATTGGATTAGTCTTGGCTTTGACGTTGCGCTTTTGTTGCAAAGTCCGATTACGATCGACATACTTTGGATGAGATTCACGGTATTGACGCCAATAATCAGGATTACGCTCTATCCACGATTTTTGAGCCCGTTGTTGGTTCTCTTGATAATCAGGGTCTGTCTGCAGTTTGTTGCGTTGCCATTGTCGTTTACGATGCTGCTGGCACGAAGGCGCCGAACAGTAGGTTTGCAGTGGAACTTGCGGCCGTGGTTGAAAAGACTGGCCGCAAGCGAGGCATTGTTTAATCGCCATTGAAAGCTCCCTACACAAAAATGCGTATTGAGCCCAATCAAATGAGTTAAAAGACTAAAATAAGACTTTCTTGTGATTGAATTTTTGCTGATGTCGTAGCTATGAGTTAGTTTCGGCAGGGGGCTAATAATTTTTCTAGCCTTGGCTCAAATGATGTGCAGATTCAACAAATGGAAGATAATGATTCTGTATCAAATAACGCCGACTGACATGGAGTCAGTGAAAGTTATTAGAATCAAAAGTAGGGTATAGAGTAGGGTAGAAAAAATTAAGGCCTTGATAAATTGTTATTTATCAAGGCCTTAACTATAAATAATGGCGGAGAGCTAGGGATTCGAACCCCAGGAAGGGATAAACCTTCAACGGTTTTCAAGACCGCCGCTTTCGACCGCTCAGCCAGCTCTCCAACAGCCGCGTATTATTACAGAAAATATTTTAAAATCCAGCGTTTTTTGCGGGTCCACTTTCATGCTGCAACCGAATGCAATCTGCTTTAATACCTAAGTGTTTGTTAGTGATTGCCAAATCGGCAAGGATGTTGGTGCAAATGTGTGTCGATTCCGGATGCGAGGTGGTGGCTATCGATTGCTTCGCCGATAGCGATACTCGGCAAATGGCAAAGCAGGCATATCAGGTGCCGTCATTGGCCTGGGATGATATTCAAGTCACTTTGGCTGCGGTTCGTGAGGTTCATGGCTTGACCGAATTGGTATATGGCAGTGGTTTGGAAACTTACCCGGAAACCTTGAGCTGTCTGGAAAAGCATTGGCGCATTATCGGGAACTCGGCGGCTATTTTTCAATGGGTCCAGGACAAGCGTGATTTTTTTGCCCGACTCGATACGTTGTCCATTCGGCATCCGCCGGTGGTGTTTACGAAGCCTGAGGATGGTTTTGACTGGTTGTTAAAGCCTTGGCGTGGCGAGGGCGGCTTGGGGATTAGGCGCTGTCATAATGAGGAGTTTGTTGACGGCTATTGGCAGCGTTATATCGAAGGCCGTTCGATGTCTGTATTGTTTGCGGCGAGTCGCGATGGGGTTGAGTTGATCGGTTTTAACGAGCAATGGACGGTAAAGTCGGAGGGCGGGCAATCGTTCCTGTTTGCGGGGATTGTCAGTCGTGCCAAGGTTTCTAGGTCGATTCAGACTGAAATTGCCGACTGGTTGGATAAGCTTGTCAATGCCTATGAATTGCGCGGTTTAAACAGCATGGATTTTATGCTGTGTGACGGCAGATGTTACGTGTTGGAAATCAATGCGCGGATTTCCGCTAGTGCCCAGCTTTACGGTAAATCACTGCTCTTGAAACATCTACAGGCTTGTCAAAACAGCCGGGATAATCGTGTCGAATTATCGGCGGAGCCGAGTGCTTATCAGATTGTTTATGCGCAAAAAACAGTAACGATCCTCGAGCGGCTGATATGGCCGTCATGGACTGCGGATAGGCCGAATCCCGGCGCAATTGTTGCCACAGGCGAGCCGATATGCAGTATTATTGCCACCGGAAAAAACTCGGGGCAGGTGCTGGATAATCTGCATCGCCAACAACGCATCCTTGCAAATCTATTGGAAACAGGTCTTTAAACATCATGCAATACCAGGCAAGCGTCAATAAATTTTCCCAGCCCTTGGTTCAACAACTGTTGGATAACGCGGATAAATTACGGTTGGGTATCGAAAAGCTGGAAAACGGCTGCACCATTATCGATGCGGGTATTAAGGTGCCGGGCGGTCTGGAAGCCGGCCGAATTATCACCGAAATCTGCATGGGCGGCTTGGGTACCGCGACGATCTCGCAAAGTCCATACACCAGCCATTGGCCGCTGACCATTAATGTACACGCCAGCAATCCGGTGCTGTCTTGCCTGGGTAGTCAATATGCAGGTTGGAGTTTGTCGCACGGCAAATATTATGCCCTAGGTTCCGGACCCGCGCGGGCACTGGCAACTAAGTTGAAAGACGGTGCAGTAGAGCCGGTGGAAGAGCTTTATAAAGAACTGGAATATCGTGATAGTGCCGAGCAAACCGCGCTGGTCATAGAAAACGACGCCTTGCCGCCAATCGAAATCGTCGAAAAAGTCTCGGCGGCATGCGGCGTGTCGCCGGCCAATTTGACCATCATCGTCACGCCCACCAGCAGTCTGGCCGGCGGGGTGCAAGTCGTCGGGCGAGTATTGGAAGTGGCGATGCACAAAGCCCATGCGTTGCACTTTCCGTTGGAAAACATCGTCGATGGTTCCGGCAGCGCGCCGATTTGCCCGCCGCATCCGAATTTCGTAAAAGCGATGGGTAGAACCAACGACGCGATTTTGTTCGCAGGCCAAGTGCATTTGTTCGTCAAAGGCAGCGACGAAGCGGCGGAAAAATTGGCCAAGGAATTGCCAAGCTCCACCTCTAAAGATTACGGCAAACCATTTGCCGATATTTTCAAAGCCTACGAATACGATTTTTTCAAGGTCGATGCGATGTTGTTTAGCCCGGCCAGCGTCATCGTCACCGCAGTCGAATCCGGCAAAAGTTTCCGCGCCGGTAAATTGGACAACGCCTTGCTCGATCTATCGTTCGGCGCTTAATTCGCTCTAACTCTCTTCGACAGCTAACAGGCCTTGCAGGGCAAGGTCAGTTAGCTTGTATCGCTAACTTTTTCGACATACATTCCCTTGCGCCGAATTGCAATAATTACCGATGATCCGGGTTGGCACGGCAAGCAGTTGTGCTTGGCTTTTGCCGAGCGCGGTTATGCCGCCGAATATGTCTCGCTGACTGCCTGCAAATTGCAGTTAACGGTCTCGGATTTGCCGATTGTTATTCCCGGTTTTGAGCAAGAATTACCGGCGGCGGTTTTCGTGCGCGGCGTGCCCGGCGGTTCGCTGGAAGAGGTGGTGTTTTATCTGGATGTTTTGCACGGCTTAAAAATACTGGGCATACCGGTTTATAACGATGCCGGCGCTATCGAGCGTAGCGTCGATAAAGGCATGACCAGTTTTTTGTTGCAACATGGCGGTTTGCCGACGGCAATGACTTGGGTATTGCGGGATCGCGATGCAGCATTGGCGATTGCCGAACAGCAGTTGCGCGCCGGCTATTATCTAATCAGCAAGCCATTGTTCGGTTCGCAAGGCGAGGGCATTCGGCGTATCGAAAAATCTACCGATTTGCTCTGGCTAACCAGTAGTCACGGTATTTATTATTTGCAGCGCTTTGTCGAATGCGCCGGTGATGGCTATTCCGATGTGCGGGTGTTTGTGATTAACGGTAGGGCCGTTGCAGCCATGCGGCGGCGCGGCATTTCCTGGCTGAATAATGTGGCTAGAGGCGCGTCTTGTGAATGTATCGAACTGGAACCGGCTTTAGCAGGATTGGCGATTGCCGCCGTTGTTGTGCTAAACATGGATTATGCCGGGGTGGATCTAATTCAGGACGCCGATGGTGGTTACCGGATTATCGAAGTGAACAGTGTGCCGGCCTGGAAAGGCTTGCAAAGTGTTTGCGATATTAACATCGCCGAATGTTTGGTTGCTGATTTACTTGATCGATATTGCCTGCCAGAAAAAGTATGTTGAACAGGCAGCAATTGATGGACGCTTACCTACAAGCTTGCGAAATCGAGTTGCAAGCGTTCAAGCCTGGAAATGTTAGTGTTTATAGTGCTGCCGACGATATGACCGTTGACGATTTTCGTGTCAGCGCTCGGGTTAGCAGCGAGCCGATTACCAATCCGCAATATAGTTTGGGTGAAAAGATTTATTACGCAGTCAAGGCAACCCGCGAGGCGGTGGCTTGCAATACCAATCTCGGTATTATTTTGCTTTGCGCGCCATTGTTGCAAGTGGTTGCCGGTTTAAAAAAGGGCGAAAACTTGCGCGATGGTTTACGGCTATTGCTGGAAAATACGACCCGTGAGGATGCAGATTGGGTTTTCAAGGCTGTCACCTTAGCTGCGCCGGCAGGTTTGGGCGAATCTGCACAGCACGACGTACAAAAACCGGCGGATGTGACGCTGACCGAGGCCATGGTTTTTGCCGCTGACAAGGACCGAATTGCGTTGCAATACGCAACAATTTTTAAAGACGTTTTTGATTTCGGCGTTTTAAGATATAATCGTGCTTTCGTTTTGTCTGGCGATTGTGCTTGGGCGGCGTTAGCGGTTTTTGCCGCAATGTTGGCTCAATATCCCGATAGTCATATTGAGCGGAAGTATGGAGAGCTGTATTCAGAGTGGATCAAGGCTGAGATGCATAAGCTCGAGAGAGCGATGCAAACAGCTGGTGAGCCTGAAGAGCTTTTGCCAGTATTGTATGATCTGGACAAAGCTTTTAAGGCACAAAGGATCAATCCGGGTACAACAGCTGACATAACTGTAGCGACAGTACTGGTGGTGCTTCTGGAACAACTTATCGGTGAAGGAACCGGTGGGTTATAGAGGGAACTAAGCAGAAACTACAATCTTGAGACACGAAAGTGTCTATTTTTTTGGTTCAATCTTATCTTTAGGGGATAAATTTAAAATGGCAAAAATCAATAACTTGCGCGTTGGCGAATCTTTGGTTGGTGAAGGCAACGAAATTGCTCACATCGATTTGATCATCGGCCCACGCGGCTCAGCAGCTGAAACTGCTTTCGCAAATGCTTTGACAAACAACAAAGACGGTTTCTCTACTCTGTTGGCTGTTGTTGCTCCTAACCTGTTGGTTAAACCTGCAACCATCCTGTTCAACAAAGTAACCATCAAAGGTGCAAAACAAGCTGTTCAAATGTTTGGACCAGCTCAACGCGCTGTTGCTATGGCTGTTGCTGATTCCGTTGAAGACGGCACTATCCCTGCTGACGAAGCTGACGATTTGTTCATTTCTGTTGGTGTTTTCATCCACTGGTTGGCTGAAGACGATGCAAAAATCGAAGAATTCAACTACAAAGCTACCAAAGAAGCTATCGCTCGCGCGGTTGCTGGCACTCCAACTGCTAAAGAAGTCGTTGCTGCTAAATCTGGTGCAAAACACCCATTTGCTGCTAACAACGTATAAGTTTTTAGTTTCAAAGGCTGTCGAAGATACCCCGGCTTGCCGGGGTATTTTTTTGCCTAAAATTTTTCCAGTGTGGTGGCGTCGATATTGCCGTTGTGCAGGGCGCTGGCCAATAACACAGCGGCAATACCGATAGTTTTCAGGCGCATGAGATCGTTTACATCCCGAACCCCGCCAGCCGCGACAAAATGTTTATAGGGATGAGTCTTGCAAAGCTGGCTTAGTTTCTCAAAGTCCGGACCCTGATTGCTGCCGACCAAATCCAAGGTCATCACCACATTTGTTTCCGGCCACAGTTCAGGGCTTTCCAGCCACCCTGGATGACCCAAAACTTGGTTATGTTTAAAATCCAGCGATAGGATCAGATCGGTATTTTTTAACGATACGGGTAGTCGTTGTGATTCAGTACCAATGACCGGCTTGCAGTTACTTGCGAGAGTCGTCATAGTCAGGGCTTGATGGTTGCTGCCCTTATCCAGCCAAAATTCCTTGTTTGGATATTGGCTAAACAAGTTGTTGATGGCCTCGTCGTGGTTACCTTGGCCGCCGATTGCGTCGAGATCTGCGATATAAAACTTTGGAAATGGATACAGCTTTAATAAACTCCACACGACTTGGCTTATTTCGCTGCTGTCGCATATTGACGAGGTGAGATGTACGGGGTGATAGCGGCTGCGGTCGCCTCCTACAGCGTGGACCACCAGGCCGTCTTTCAAATCAATGACTGGAATAATCTGCATAAGCCAAGCGAGTTTTAGAATTGAGAGTTCTGGTATTTGAATTTATTACCGGCGGCGGTTTGGTCGGGCAGGCATTGCCTGCTTCGCTGGCGACGGAAGGCAGCTTGATGTTACAGGCTTTAATCGCCGAACTGAAGTGTCTGGACAATCTTCAGCTATGTGTGCCTTTGGATGAGCGCTGCGCCAGACCGGATATGCTGTTGCCAGGCGAAATTGTGACGGTAAGCGCCGCTTGCGACATCTTTGCACTGTTGCGGGATTTACTGACACAAGCTGATTTGTTTTGGCCCATCGCACCTGAAAGCGACGGTATATTGCAGCGCCTGGCCGAGCTGGCTATTGCCGCGAATGTCGAAATTTTATTATCCAATCCTGCAACCTTGAGCGTATGCGCCAATAAGTATGCGACTTATCAAGCTTTGAAGAAACGGATGATTCCGGCGGTGGCAACACATCTGCTTAGCGAAACGGCGGAGGGTATCGGTTTAGCGAATAAGCTGGTCGTCAAGATTGCGGACGGCGTCGGGTGCCTTGATAGTTTGCAAATCGATGCCGAGCATTTGCCGGTCGCTATTGCCGAATTAACCGATCCGCATCGCTATGTGTTACAGCCTTATATTCACGGACAGGCTGCGAGTTTGTCTTGTTTGTTTAAGCATGGCCAAGCCTGGCTTATCTGCTATAACCACCAGCAAATTGCTTTGCAGCAAGGCCGATTTAGTTTGCAAGGCTGTTTAGTGAATTTACAAACCGATAAGCTGAGCTTTTATCGAAATTTGGTAAGCGAAATAGCCGACGCGCTGCCTGGCTTGTGGGGCTATGTAGGGATTGATGTTATTGAGAATGCCGAGCTAGGTCCGCTGGTGTTGGAAATTAATCCGCGTCTGACCAGTTCTTACGTCGGCATCCGCCAAGCGACCGGGATCAACGTGGCCGAACAGGTTTTGCGCCTGCGCCATGCCGAACCGGTGTTACAGCCGTATAGAAATGAAACAGTTCAAATCCATATCAATTAAAAAGGCAAAATGAACAAACAGATTGCAGGTTGGGACATTGGGGGTGCGCACGTTAAGTTGGCGTTGCTGGATGAGTCCGGACATATCCAGGCCCTTGCTCAGCAGGCTTGTCCATTATGGAAGGGGATAGAGTATCTGCATGGCACTTTGGTCGATTTGGCCGGCCAATTCGATTTGCAAAATTGCCGGCATGCCGTGACGATGACCGGTGAACTGGTGGATTGCTTTACCAGTCGCGAGCAAGGTGTCAACGCCATCGTCCGGGCTGTTTGCGAGCATTTCAATGTCGAGCAGGTATCGGTATTTGCCGGCTTGCGTGGCTTTTTGCCGGCAGCACAGATTCAACCGGCCGATTGCATGGACATCGCTTCTGTTAATTGGTTGGCTAGTCTGATGTGGGTGGCCAAGCGCCTGCCAAACGCCTTATTTGTGGATATAGGCAGCACCACGACCGATATTTTGTTGATCGAAAATCACCAGCTTAAGGTGCAAGGCTTTACCGACTATCAACGCTTGGTCTCCGGCGAGTTGGTGTATACCGGTATTGTCCGCACGGCGGTGATGGCGATTGCCCAAGATGCCGAATTCAATGGCCAGTCAATGGGTTTGATGGCCGAGTATTTCGCGACGATGGCCGATGCGTATCGTTTGACCGGTGACTTGAACGAAGCGCACGATCAAAGCGACACCGCCGATGGTGCGGAAAAGTCGGTTTTGGCTAGCGCCCGCCGCTTGTCGCGGCTGACCGGTTACGAATTTAGCGAGAGCGATCTTGCACTCTGGTTGGCATTTGCCGAGCAGCTCAAAACCAAGCAAACACAGAAAATCAGCCAGGCTTGTGTCAGACAATTGCAAAAGGCTGAAACCGGCTCGGCGATAAAATTAATCGGTGCCGGTGTTGGCCGCTTCCTTGCGCGGGACATTGCTGCGGATCTGGGTGTCGAGTATCTGGATTTTACCGATTTGCTGCCGTCAACCGCTAAAACCCATGAGATTGGTGCCGCCGATTGTGCGCCGGCCGCCGCCGTGGCTTATCTTGCCGGCGGGTTTGGTTAAAGTCTGCGGCTGCGGTAAAATCGGCATATTGCAAATCATGTCCTTGCGGCACATTCCGGCCGCTTAACAGCACTTCTTAATGCCTTTAGCCAAACCCACCAAACAGTCGCTGCCTTATTTTCAAGACAGTTCAGCATTATTTGCCCCGCTGGCGCAGCAGCCTTGGGCGGTATTTCTGGATAGCGCCCAGCCGCACAGCCACCAGGATAGGTTCGATATTATCGCCTATGCCCCGGTCGTAACCCTGCAAACACGCGGTGATATGACGTTTATCGAACGCGATGGCGTGATTAGCGAAAGTACCGATGATCCTTTTGAGTTGTTGAAACAACAGTTAGGTAGGTCCTTAGCCAGCGTTGACGGTTTGCCGTTCAACGGCGGCGCCATTGGTTATTTTGCTTATGATTTGGCCAGACGCATTGAGCGGTTACCGGCGATGGCCGACGACTCTGAAAATCTGCCTGAGATGGCGGTGGGCATTTACCGCTGGGCGGTGATTGTCGATCATCAGCATCGGCAAAGCTGGTTGGTCAGTGTGGATTTACCGGAAAGCGAGCAGCAAAGACTAATCGCGGAATTCAGCACGATTTCGACACCGGCGGAAACGGCGGAATTTAAAGTGCTGCAAGTGCCGCGCGCCAATATGGACAAACAGGCTTACACCACGGCTTTTCAGCGTATCAAGCATTATTTGAAAGAGGGTGATTGCTATCAAATCAATTTGACCCAGCGCTTCGAAAGCCCTTGCCAAGGCCAGCCATGGCAAGCGTATCAAATATTACGGCAGATCAACGCTGCGCCATTCAGCGCTTATCTGAACTTTCCGGATGTGCAGGTCTTAAGTTCGTCGCCGGAGCGGTTTTTAAAAGTCACCGACGGCGCCGTGGAAACCAAACCCATCAAAGGTACCCGACCGCGCCGGAATGATTGGGAAGCCGATCAAGCACAGATCGAAGACTTGGTGTCCAGCACCAAGGATAGGGCCGAGAATGTCATGATCGTCGATCTACTCCGCAATGATTTGGGCAAGAGCTGCAAAAAGGGTTCGGTGTGGGTGCCGAGCTTATTCTCGGTAGAAAGCTATACCACCGTACATCACTTAGTCAGTACCGTGACGGGGTTGCTAGCGGAAGGCCAGCATGCCATCGATTTATTGCGCAGTTGCTTTCCAGGCGGCTCGATTACCGGCGCGCCGAAAATCCGGGCGATGGAAATCATCGAGGAATTGGAACCGCATCGGCGCGGCATTTATTGTGGGGCGATCGGTTATATCGGTTTCGACGGCAATATGGACACCAATATCGCGATTCGTACGCTGGTCCACAATCACGGCACGATACGTTTTTGGGCGGGCGGCGGTATCGTCAACGATTCGGTGCTGGACGAAGAGTATCAGGAATGTTTTGATAAGGCCGCCGCCTTATTGCAGTTACTCAAGCAGTTTGGCGTATGACGTGCGTAATCAAGCTGGGCGGCAGCTTGCTGGAAACAGCCGCCTTGCCGGCTTGCCTGGCGGCAATCGCCAATCGCGCCGGCCCGATTGTTATTGTGCCCGGCGGCGGGCCGTTTGCCGAGCAAGTGCGCATCGCGCAAAGTCAGTGGGGTTTTGATGATGTGGCGGCGCACCGGATGGCAATTCTGGCGATGCAGCAAATGGCCTGGTTGATGAATAGCCTGATGCCCGAATTTGCTGTAATCGCTGACGCGGCAAGATTAGCTTGCGCAGAGCAAGCCAATTCTATAGTGATCTGGTCGCCGCAAGTTGAGCAATTGGATAAAGCCAATATCGCCGCCAGTTGGGACGTTACTTCGGATAGTTTGGCGGCCTGGTTGGCTGGCGTTATAGAAGCTGATGAGCTAATTGTCGTGAAATCGGCGCCGATTCCTGAGCACCTGAGTTTGCCAGACTTACAGCAGCAAGGCATCCTGGATGCCGCTTTTCAACATTCCACCGCCCAGGCTAGTTACAAAATTACCGTAATGAATAAAGACCGTTTCCTGTCCCACCATGATTAATTTTATTAAAGCCATCCTGAATAAGCGTTTGCGCAAGGCTTATTATCAAAGCCGGGAATCCTTACTGGGCCATCAAAAACGCGACATCGTCGTTATGCAGGTCGGGCAGGCTTGCGAGAGTTTGAAGGACAGCCGCGATCAGTTCGTTGATGCTCTGGATAAATTCAAAAGCATCGTCAACGTGAAGGATAGTTCACTGGAACAACGCTATCAGCAACTCAAACGCCGCTACGACCTTTGCAAGGGTAAGGCCGACCAAGTCAGTCAAAGAATTCAGGCGGTGGAAGAGATTAGCGAAGCCTTGTTCAACGAATGGGAAGCCGAGCTGGCTTTATACAGCAACCGGGCTTTGAAGGCGCGCAGCCAGCAACAACTTAAAAAATCCCGGCAGCAATATGCCCGCTTGTTAAAAGCCTTACAGAACGCAGAAACCCGTATGCATCCGGTGTTGGCGGCGTTTCAGGATCAGGTGCTGTTTTTAAAACACAACTTAAATGCCCATGCCATCGCGGCACTGCGGCACGAATTTATGGAAATCGGTGTGGATATTTCGCGGTTGATCGAGGTGATGGAAAAAACCATCAGCGAGGCCAGTCAGTTTGTCGCGGTTCTGGTGGAACAGAAACAACTGCCGGCCCCAGTGCGTAAGTAACTTACATGGCGTGCATTTTGTAATCGACTCTTGCCGGTGGGTTTTTGTCACGTTGGTCAGGGGTTTTCTTGCGGTTTTGGTCGATACGTTCTTGCGAGTATTGGGAAATCATTTGGTCCCAGTTGTCGTATTTCTCATAGTCTTTGCTGCCGGCCGCTTTGCGTTTGGCAAACAGTTCTTTACCGGCTTCTACCAATTGTTCCGGTGTCTTGCCATCGATAGCGTCCAAAAACTCCTTGTTATTGCGGATTTCATCGCGTAAGGTCCAGAAAGACACTTCAAACTCGATGCGTTGGTCCAGCGGCAATTTTTCCTTGATTTGACTGATTGATCGATTCACCGTTTTTAAACTGCTGCCGTTGATTTGGTTGCTTTTATTGCAACCGGCTAAAAATGCGCAGATTAAAAAAACCAAAACAGTAGACGCTTTTTTCATGATGTAGCCCCCCAGTGGCTAAATAAACAAACCCGAATTTTGTATTTATAATGGTTGCAACGCGGGTTACCAAACAAACCAAATTACTCGGTAATTAAAAACACAAGCTTACCACATGCTGGAATTTATCCAACTTCTCAAACAGCGTTACCAAACTGTGCTACAGCAGCTGGATAAAAAAAATCCCCAGTACCTGGATTATCAGCAGCGTATAGAACAATTGTTACACGGCGAAGCCTTTATTCGCAAAGGCGAGCTGCTCGACAACAATCCCGGTTTTCCGCTGCAAATCGCCGTCATCGGGCCGACGCAGGCCGGTAAAAGTTCTGTGGTCAATCTGCTGTTAAATGCCAACGCCGCCGGTGTGAGCCCGCTGGCCGGTTACACGGTGCAGGCCCAGGGTTTTTGCCACAGTCTGACGCCTGAGGATTGCGACGGGATGCAGCATTATTTCGGCCGCTTTCAGCGTTTGGAGCAAACTGAATTGCGTCCTGGACGATACGACTGCTATTCGCTTAGTCCTAGCCCCGGCGCCTCGGCCTTGTTACCGGCTTGCGTCTGCTGGGATACGCCTGATTTCGATTCGATAGACGCCGCCGACTATCGGGAAGGCGTGATCCGCACGATTGCCTTGGCCGATATCGTGGTTCTGGTGGTGAGTAAAGAAAAATACGCCGATCAATCGGTGTGGGAAATGATGAAAGCCATCGAGGTTTTCCAGCAGCCAACCCTGATTTGCGTGAATAAACTCAATGAGGGTAGCGAGCAGGTGATTTTGGATTCGTTGCGGCAAAAGTGGCTGCAAACCCGTCACGATCCTTTACCTACTCTGGTGCCCCTGTTATTTCAAAAAGCCCCGGCGGCACCGAACTGGCCGCAATCGGCCTCGCATGCCTTTAACGAACTGGCGAAAAAAGTCACCCGTCACAAACATGTTGCCCGCCAGCAGCAATTAATCAGCCGCTATTGGCTGGACTGGCTAGAACCGGTGTTTGCCGAACACCATGCCCAGCATCATTGGCAAACCCTGGTCGATCAAGCGTTGGCGCAAGCGGTTAAGGAGTACCAGCGCGATTATCTCAACCATCCGCATCATTACGAAACCTTCCAAAACGCTTTATTAAATTTGCTCACCTTGCTGGAAATCCCCGGCATCGCCAAAGCGCTAGGCAAGACCCGGCGGGCCATGACCTGGCCGTTTCGTAAATTATTCGCGTGGGGCGGCGGCACGCCTATCAATCCCAATCAGGAACTCGGGGTGCTGAATCAGTTAGGCGAACATCTCTTGATCCAGATCGCCGACCGCTTGCTGGAAAAGACCGAAACCGAGCCGGCCGATAGCCGCTGGTGGAAAGAAACCGCGATGGCGCTGAGACAAAAACGCGGCGATTTATTACAGATTTACAGACAAGCAGTGATGGACTATCACAGCGATTTTCAACAAGATGTGGAAGCCTCGGCGCAACGTTTATACGTAAAGCTGCAAGAACAGCCGATGATTCTGAATAGCCTGCGCGCCACCCGGGTTACCACCGATGCCGGCGCCTTATTGCTGGCTATTCAGGCCGGTGGCATCGGCGTCCACGATTTGGTGCTCACGCCCTTGATGCTGACCATGACTTCCTTGTTGGCGGAAAGCGCCATCGGTAGCTATATGCATAAGGTCGAAGCCGAATTAAAGCAGCATCAGCTCAATACCGTGAAGACGGCGTTGTTTGAGACCTGCCTGAAACAGCGGCTGTATTTGTTGCCGCAAGGCGTGCTGTCGCCCACCCGTTTTAATATCTCCGAACAACAATGCCACGCCGCGGAGCAGGCGCTGAAAGAGAAGAAACATGGCTTACGATTACTCTGAATTGCTGACCCAAGCCCAGCAATGGGCCGTAGCCGCGCAAGCCGAAGCCCGATTGAGCGCGGAGCGGGCGCAATTATTGACCACAATAGATGCGCGCAGTACGGAAGCTCTATTTGCGGCGAGTCAAACCGACCCGCAGACCAGACCTTTGATTGTGGCGTTCATGGGTGGTACCGGCGTCGGCAAAAGCAGCTTATTGAATCGTTTGGCGGGGCAGGCGATTGCCCGGGCCGGCATCGAGAGGCCCACCTCTCGGGAAGTGACTCTGTATCACCACCAAAGCCTGGCGATTAACAAACTGCCGGCAGGTTTGCCGCTGGACAGTATCAAGATCAGCCAGCACAACGATGCGGCCAATAGCCATATCGTCTGGATTGATATGCCGGATTTCGACAGCATCGAACTCGGCAACAAGCGTTTGGTATTGGAGTGGCTGCCGCATATCGACGTTTTACTGTATGTCGTCAGTCCGGAACGCTACCGCGACAACAAAGCCTGGCAATTGCTGCTGGCGGAAGGCGCGAAACACGCCTGGCTGTTTGTGATGAATCAGTGGGATCGTGGTCAGCCGGTGCAATACGACGATTTTAAACAGCAGCTGGGTAAGGCCGGTTTCACCGATCCCTTAATCTTTCGCACCAGTTGCAGCGAACCGGACGGCGACGAATTCGCCGCATTGTTGGAACAGTTGCGGCAACTGTCCGGACAGCACAGCGTCGCGCAACTGGAACAGCGCAGCCAGCAATTGCGCCGCCAACATTTAAAGCAGACCTTGCAGCAAATGGCTGACGATTTTTCCGGCCGAGACTATGCACAATGTCAGCAAAATTTTGAGGCGCTTTGGCAGCATACCGAAGCCAGCTTGCAGCAAGGTTTGGCCTGGCCGATTAAACAGCTCGCGCAATTCTGGGCGGAGAACCTGGGCCAACCAGCCGACATCAAGCTTTGGGACGACTGGGCGCAGAACCGTCTGAACGATTTGCTGGACGAATTGGTGTTACAAGCCGCACAAGCCAACATCCCCAGCAAACCCTTGAAAGTTGCGTTGCAAGGTATCCGCGATAACACCGAGAAAAACCTGACTGCTCAAACTGAATTGGCCGGTCGACAGGCTTTATTGCAGCCCGGCAACGGTGCTCAGCGTTTTCTGCTGACATTGACGGCGATTTGCGAAACGGTCTTACCGCTGGCGGCGATGGGCGCCGTCGGTTATCAGGTATTCTCCGGCTATTACCATAGCGCCGCTGATGCTACTGCTTACTTGGGTGCCGATTTTGCAATTCATAGTGTGTTATTGATCGGTTTGAGCTGGCTGATTCCGTTTTTCCTGCACAAAAAAATTCAGCCGTCTTTGCATAAAGCAGCATTGAAAGGCTTGCAAAAAGGTTTGCAGCAGGCCTTGGCGGCGGTGATGGCGGAGATCAAGCAGGTGTTGTTGAGCGAGCAGCAACGGAACGAAATGCTGGGTCAGCAGTTGACGCGGTTGATCGAGCGTTGCGGTGCTGAATCAGCGATGGTTGTCGAAAATGGCAGCCTTCTGGGTCGGGTATTATTGGCTAAGTGAGATTATTCAGCTTAAGGTTTGAGTGCTGACATTACCGTAAACTCAGGTGATCCAAGCCTGGAAATCGTTAAGTTTGTGCCTGAGTAACGCAGCCGCATTCTGCGCTGAATGCTTATAATTTGAAGCGTGCAGCCAACTTATCGAGGCTCGCGGCCTGTTGTGCCAATTGTTCTGCGCTCTGCTTGGTTTTCTCTACGGTTTTAGCCAGCGAGTTGGCATTTTGCGAGATCTGTTCCACCCGATTAGCCATATCGCGTGTAGCAGCCGATTGCTGGCCCAGTGCGCCGCTAATCCCGTCTACCGACAGAGTCACGCGGTATTGGGCATCGAGAATTTCGTTGACCGATTGGCCAGCCTGGCTGGACAGCGCTACGCCGGATTCAACGCCGGTTACCCCGCTTTCCATAGCCTGCACAGCGGCTTTGGAGGCTTGACGAATTTTTTCCACCATCAATTTAATTTCACCGCTGGACGTGCTGGTGCGTTCGGCAAGCGTTCTGACTTCGTCTGCAACCACCGCAAAACCTCGGCCGTACTCGCCGGCGCGGGCGGCCTCAATCGCGGCGTTTAGAGCAAGCAGATTGGTTTGTTCGGCGACACCGTGAATTACGTCGACAATACTGGTTATTTCCGAGCTGATAGATTCCAGATTGCGAATGTAGTCAGCCGCATTTACGACAATGGCTGAAATTTTTTGCATCTCTATGGCGGTGGAGCTAATCACTTTGGTGGATAACTCCGCGCGCTGTCCTGATTCGAATGCAACCTGCTTGGCGTCCAGCGCATTACCGTTGACTTGTTCGAGCGATACCGACAGCTGTTCGATAGTGGCCGCCATACTGCAAGCTGCCTCGTAACCGTTATTGGCGATAATCGATTCTTGCGCGGCGGCCTCTAGCAGGTCCGCCGAATATCGATTAAGCTGGAATACGCCGTTGTGCATATCGGAGATTAGATTGTGTAAGTTCTTGCGCATCTGCGCTAACTTTCTGAGAAGTTGTCCGATTTCATCGTCGCCTGCATCGGGGATCACTACCGTCAGGTCGCCGGCGGCGATAGCCCCAGTGACTTTTTCCGCTTGATCAAGGCTGTAGCGGATTTGTTGGATAATCACGTAGGCCATTATCACGAATGCGATTGCCCCCAACAAGGCCAGTCCGACCAGATACCAGGTTGTGCTACCGACGGTTTGGTTAAGGTTTGCCAAGGTCTCATTGGAATATCGGTTGGAAATTTTGACGGTTTCTGCCAATGCTTCGCGATGCCGTTCGTACTGTTCATCCAGACGTTCCATAGCCAGATCCATTGTTTTTACGTCACCTTCCTTGATTGCTGGAATATAGCGCCCCTCCAATTCTTTCCACCACTGATCAGCTTGTTCGCGTTGCGTGCCCAATATGGCTTGTTTTAGTTGGGCGGGAATCTCCTGTGCGGACTCCCAATAGCGATTGCGGGTGTCGTACTCGATTTTCAATTCTTTTAACCGCGCATACTTAGGGTCTTTATCTTTGTCGTGGTATAGCTGCTCGGCCATTAACTGGGCTTCTACCAGAAATAAGGGGGGCGGTAGAATGTCGGCTAGGATGTCTTTACTTTTCCCCATGCGGTGAGCTGCATCGCCGACATAATCTAAGGCGTGATAGCCAAGTAAAGCCAGGCCGGCCAGCAGTAGCGACGCAAACCAAGACATCAGTTGAAGTTTGGCGGCTATCGAAAAACGATTCAGCATAAGCATTCCCCCTATATTAATAACGTGAAAGCTGAGTAGAAATTGTAGAAGAAATTTTCAATGCAACAATCAGTCACTTAGATAGAGCTGAAATATAGGAAAGGCGGTGGGTCAGTCTGCGAGTGAGCGAATATCGACAGATGCTCGGATTACCTACGATTGAGTGGCGTTGACGGTAAGCGAGCTTATTATTTGTCGGGTTTGTGTTGTTTAACAAATGCCCAAACAAGGTGTCGCTTAACGGGGAATGAGCAGGGCTAATCTACCGGTGGTTCTGGTTTATTTCTTGCTGTCAGTTAGCTGAGCCGCAAAATGGCCTGAATTAGCGGTTATTCATGTCGTTTTCATAACATCGCTCAGGCCGAATGTTCGATGGCCTACAGAGTTTCGATCATTCAAGCGGTTCGACCTGTATTTATAAAACCTATATCAAGAGGAACAGACAATGGCAGAGTTTTTTATTGAGATAAGCGCGCAGGAAAATGGCGACCACCTGATTCATAAATCCAGCTGCTCTTTGCTGCCGGCTAAAGAGGCGATTTATTATCTGGGTTCGATCAGCAGCGTGACCAGTGCAGCGAAGAAGGCCAGTGAGAGATTTGCAAAGCCAACCGCTTGTTCGCAATGTTCTCCGGTTTGAGATAAAACCTTTATAAGGCGAATACGCCAGCGTATTCGCCTTAAGCGTTTGAAAAATCGGTGGATGCCCAAGCGGTAAGCACACCGTTGATTTATTGGGCTACTGCTTCGCTGTCAATCACTGCCGCGGGCCGTTGCTCACCCTTGCCGATTTCCAATAAATCCCAGAACAACAAACCGCCGCCCGCCGCCGTCATCAAGCCAAATACCATGCGCCAGACCATTGCTTGCATGAACCAGGGATGATTTTGTGCGGCAAAATAGCCGGCCCAAGTTGAGCCTTCCACCGCGCGTTCGATAAACGATTGTTCGTAGCCGGCGATCAACAACGCCACCGTCATACCCATCACGCCCAGGTTTAATAGTACCGCTGCGGTTTTCCAGCGCCAGCCATTGACCAACTCGCCGCCCATCCAGACATTACCGCGCGCTTGCTGTGCGGCCAGATAGAAGAAGGCGATGTTGATGGTGGCATAAGCCCCGAAGAACGCTAAATGACCGTGCGAAGCAGACCATTGCGTGCCATGAGTGTAGAGATTGATCTGCGGCAAGGTGTGCATGAAACCCCAAACGCCGGCACCGAGAAAATTGCCGAAGGCGTGAGCGATGATCCAGGCCAGGGCGGGGTGGTTGCTGTTTTTGAAGCGATGCGCGCCGGCGTCGTAGATGGAATGCACCACCATTGCTACCAGCGGAATCGGTTCCAGCGCGGAGAAGAAGCCGCCGATGGTAAACCAGTATTCCGGTGTGCCTATCCAGAAGTAGTGATGGCCCAGGCCCAAGATGCCGGAGCCGAACATCAAGGCCACTTCGATATATAGCCAGGTTTGTACGACATTGCGGCGCACGCCCAGCAGCTTCATCAAGCTCCAGGCCATGATGCAGCCTACCAAGACTTCCCAGGTGGCTTCCACCCACAAGTGAATCACCCACCACCACCAGTATTGATCGACGGAAATATTGGTCACATAAAACATGCCGGCTAAATACAAACCGGCCAGAGCGACCAGATCCAAAGTCAACACGCCGGCGATGCCCGACCATTTGCCCTTGGCAAAAGTGGCGGCGACGTTATAGAAAAAGGTCAATACCACCACGACGATGCCAATGTCGGCCCAGCGTGGTGCTTCGATATACTCGCGGCCTTCGTTGATCAACCAGAGTGAGGTATCGGTACCGCTGCCGATTTGAATCAGCAAGTACACCAAGACCACGACGGTGACGGCGCCGGTCAATACCCAGAACGCCAATTGTCCCCATTTCAGGCCGACGATTTCGACGCCGCTTTCATCTTCCAGAAACCAGTACACCGAGCCGAGGAAACCGTACAGCATCCATACCACCATGGCGTTGATGTGCACCATGCGGTTGACGTTGAAATCCAGGATTTCATAGAGAAAGCTGGGGAAGATGAATTGCAGACCGGCCAACAGGCCGAACAGCAATTGCGCCATAAACAACACCATCGCCACGGTAAAGTAATGTACCGCCAGTTTTTGGCCGCCGCTCAGATGGGGGTTGGTCATGAGCTCGGTATGGCGTTGCTTGCAACCGGCCCAGCAGTTCGCCGCTTTTTCTTGATAAGCTTGTAAGGTCATTTATTGTTCCTCTTCGCCCAGCGCGATGAAATTATGCGGAAAGCCATTGGTGTCGATAGACGACATCCATTTCAGGAAAGCAACGATGGCTTCCGCTTCGGGTGGTGTGATGTCCAGATTGGGCATCTTGCGGTTGGAGCCGTAGGTGCGGGCATTTTTTTCCGGATCGAGCAGGAAATTCACCATCATTTGTTCGCGCGATTCTTTAGCCCCCCAGCCTTGGTCCAGCCAGGCTTTGGTCAAGTCCGGCGCGTAGTAGGCGCCGTTGCCGAGCAGGGTGTGGCAATTCATGCAGTTCTTGGCTTGTACGGTTTTTTTGCCGTGATCGATCAGTTTTTCGGCGTCTTCTTCGCTCAAAGTTTTGCCGAACAACGGTGCGTCCTCGCCTATGGTGGGTTGGTAGCGCTGCTTGGCTTTGTCGAAGCGGTAGCTGATGTCTTTGTTTATCACACTATAAGCCGGCACGCGCGGGCCGCCGGCACTGATTTGTTTCATCGAATCGAAGCTTAAAATAACCAGCAGCACAAAAGACCCGCCGGTCACCCAGATCGCGGTTTTTTTCCAGAATGTTTCCGACGCCCAGCGGGGCGGACTTTGCTCAGTCATGATGATCTCCAGATTGATGAGAGTGGTGAGTATCTGCATCGTGCGTCGCGGCGCACAACTTCCAGATAAAACGCGGCATCCAGCCGTAGCCGAGTACCATTAACAAGGACAGCAGCAGCCAATAATCGTTAAAATGATTGACGTAGCTGAACACGCCGACGCAAATCAACAAAGCAGCGTAGATTAACCAGGCGGCAAACTCGAATTTACGGCGGCCGCTGATCTTGGACCAGGCATACAACGCCGCATACACGGTAGCCAGCAAGATGATCAACGCCGCACTGAAAAAGCTCAGGAAAAAATCGGATAGGGCAACGGGTTCGATCAACATTAAATTTTACCGCCGGACAGTTTTATAACATGCGTTTAAAATGCAACTTTCGGGCAAGTGTAAGCGTCATTAACATTTATTTCAAATACGGCTTTTACCAAATTCACCGACATGCAATTGACTGCACATACCGATTACGCGCTGCGCGTACTGATTTATCTGGCTATCAACACTGAAAAACGGGTAACAATTACTGAATTAGCCGATTTTTTCGGCATCTCCAGAAACCACTTGGTCAAGGTGGTACACAAACTGGGCGTAAAAGGTTTTGTGCTGACGGTACGCGGCAAAGGGGGCGGCATTTGTTTGTCGCGGCCGGCGCGGGAGATCAGTGTCGGCAATGTGGTAAGGGAAGTGGAGGGGCACTTTCAGATGGCAGAATGTTTTAATCCCAAAAAGCAGGGTAGTTGTGCGCTGGAGAAAGGGTGCGGGCTGATAGGATTGTTAGGCGGCGCTGTCGAGCAGTTTTTACAGACTTTGGACAAGGCGGTTTTGAGCGATTTGGTACCAGGGCCCCGGCCGAGTGGCTTGGATGGCGTACCGCTAAAACAGGGTTGAGGCATTGCAATGTTTAGGATGGGTAGAGCGAAGCGAAACCCATCAAGTGTCCTCAAACTGATGCGATGGGTTTCGGCTATCGCCCCTACCCATCCACCATTGTCAATAAAATCCGCTGGCAGCTATTTATCCAGAATGCTAGTTCCTCCGTTTTAACCTGTCCTTGGGCTGGTTTTTTTCGGTTAGCGGTAGGCTCCAACAAAGGGATTGCTGCGCATTTCCGCGCCAAAAGTAGACATAGGGCCGTGACCGGGGATGAATTTCACGTCCTCTCCTAAGGGCCAGAGTTTTAATTCAATCGAGTCGATCAAAGTTTGATGGTCGCCTTTTGGAAAGTCGGTGCGACCGATCGAGCCCTTGAATAGTACATCGCCGACCAGCGCCAGGCGCTCGTCCTCGCTGAAATACACCACATGGCCAGGTGTGTGTCCGGGGCAATGAATTACCAGTAACACTTCATTACCCACCTTAACCGTATCGCCGTCGTTCAGCCAACGCTGTGGGGTAAAACTCACCGATTCAGGAAAACCGAACATCCGGCATTGCTGCGCCAAGGCCTCGATCCAGAAGTTATCTTCAATTTGCGGGCCGATGATCGGCAACGAGAGTTTTTCCGCCAACTCCGCCACGCCGCCAACATGGTCGAGATGGCCGTGGGTGACCAGAATCGATTCCAGCTCCACGCCTCGCTTTTTGACTTCCTTCAGCAATACATCAAGGTCGCCGCCAGGGTCGACCAGAGCGGCTTTATTGGTTTGTTCGCAGACCAGTAAGGTGCAGTTTTGTTGATAGGCGGTGACCGGAATAATGGTGTAGCGCATGAAATTGATGTTGGCTGGAGGTTGGACTCCCGCTCGCGCGGGAGTGATAGATCAGTATCTTAGATATTTAGTAATAAATGTGCCGGCGCTTCCAGACACTCTTTGATGATACCCAAAAATTGCACCGCTTCCTTGCCGTCTATCAAGCGATGGTCGTAGGACAAGGCTAAGTACATGATAGGCCGAATCACGATTTCTCCGTTTTCCACCACCGGCCGGTCCTTGATGGCGTGCATACCCAAAATTGCACATTGCGGCGGATTCAGAATGGGCGTGGACAACATGGAGCCGAAGATGCCGCCGTTGGTGATGGTAAAGGTGCCGCCGCTGAGGTCTTCGACGCTGATCGAGCCGTTGCGGGCTTTATTGCCGAAATCGTGTATGCCTTTTTCGATGCCGGCGAAATCCAGTTGGTCAGCATCGCGCAAAATCGGCACGATTAGGCCGCGCGGTGTAGTCACGGCGATGCCGATGTCGTAGTAGCCGTGGTAAATGATGTCGCTGCCGTCAATGGAAGCGTTAATGGCCGGGAAGCGTTTTAAGCCTTCAATCGATGCCTTGACGAAGAACGACATGAAGCCCAGCTTGATGCTGTGTTTGGTTTCGAAACGATCTTTGTAGTGATTGCGCAGATCGATGACGGCACTGAGATTGACTTCGTTGAAGGTGGTCAGCATCGCCGCGTTTTGCTGGGCTTGCAGCAAGCGTTCGGCCACTTTGGCACGTAAGCGGGTCATCGGCACCCGCTGCTCCGGTCTCAAGCTGGCGACAGCTGTGGCGGACAACGGCGAGTGGGTTTCCGCTGCCGGCGCGGGAGTAGGAGCAGGTGGCGCGTCTTTCGCTTGCGTGTTTAAGAAATCCAAGACGTCGGTTTTCAGAATCCTGCCATGTTTGCCGGAGCCGGCGATGGCTTGCGGATCAAGATCCTTTTCGGCAACCAGTTTGCGAACGGAAGGGCTAAGCACGGCTTCTTCGGTTTTTTCGGTTACCTGGGCCGGTTTGGCTTGCTGGGCGTCGAGTTTGGCGAGTAGTTGGCCGCCGACCACGGTTTCGCCGTCTTGTACCACCAGTTCCAGCAGAGTTCCGGATTTGGGGGCCGGTACTTCCAGGATGACTTTGTCGGTTTCGAGATCAGCCAGATTGTCGCCTTCGTTTACCCATTCGCCCGCCTGTTTGTGCCATGCGACTAAGGTGGCATCGGATACGGATTCGGGAAGGCTGGGGACCAGTATTTCAAAGCTCATGTGTATTTCCTTCGTTGCTGCCATAGAGCGCGGCGTTTACCACGGCGCGTTGTTCATTGAGATGGGTTTTGTAATTGCCGACCGCCGGAGAAGCCGACGCGACCCGGCCGGCATAACTGATCGGGATATTCTTGTCTAGCAAATCGAAAAAATGGTGCTTGCTTTGGTACCAGGCGCCTTGGTTTTTAGGCTCTTCCTGACACCAGACAATATGTTCGACATTGGGATATTTGTCGATTTCGCGTTTGAATTGTTCGTTCGGAAACGGGTAGAGCTGCTCGATACGAATAATCGCGACATGGCGCAGTTGCTCCTGATCCAGGCGGCGGGCCTCCAACAAATCGAAATAGACTTTGCCGGCGCACAATACTATGCGTGTGACATGGTAGGGATCGATATCGTCTTGTTCGCCTATCACGTTCAAAAATTCGCCGTCGGTTAAATCGCTGAGTGTCGATACCGCCAGCTTGTGTCGTAGCAGGCTTTTCGGGCTCATGACGATCAGCGGCTTACGATATTGGCGTAACATTTGCCGGCGCAGCAAATGAAAAATTTGCGCCGGGGTGGTGGGTACGCAGACTTGGATATTGTGGTCGGCACACAACTGTAAATAGCGCTCCAGGCGAGCCGAGGAATGTTCCGGGCCTTGGCCTTCAAAACCGTGCGGCAGCAGCATCACCAAGCCGCTGAGTTTGCCCCATTTGGTTTCACCGGAGGAAATGAATTGGTCGATGACCACTTGCGCGCCGTTGGCGAAATCACCGAATTGCGCTTCCCAGATCACCAATTTATTGGGTTCGGTGGAGCTGTAGCCGTATTCGAAACCCAAGACGCCGGCTTCCGAGAGCAGCGAGTTAAAGATTTGGGCGCGGCCCTGATTTTCGCTCAAATGTTTCAGCGGGATGTAGTTTTCACCGTTGGCCTGATTCAGCAAAATAGCATGGCGATGCGAGAAAGTACCGCGGCCGATGTCCTGGCCGGTCAATCGCATGTCATATTTTTCCAGTAGCAGCGACGCATAAGCCAAATTTTCTGCGAAACCCCAATCCATCGGGATTTCGCCGGCCGCCATTTTATTGCGGTCATCCATGACTTTGGCGACTCTGGGGTGCAACTCAAAACCCTCCGGCAAGCTTTGCAAGCGTTGGTTGCAGAATTGGAGATACTCCAAGCTTATCGAGGTATCAGCTGGCGTGTCCCAATGTTTGTTTTGATAAGGCACCCAGCGCGCTGAGTATGAGTAAACATTGTTTTCGATAATCGGCCGTGATACCGGTTGCCCCTCGTTGAGCAGTTGTTGGTAATCCTGCTCCATTTTCTGCACCATGTCTTCGGTGACGACACCTTCCGCCATTAATTTTTGAGCATAGATTTGCGGCGGCGTTTGGTGGTCGCGGATGGATTTGTACATCATCGGCTGGGTAGCCGCCGGTTCGTCGGCTTCGTTGTGGCCGTGGCGGCGATAGCAAATCAAGTCGATAACCACATCTTTATGAAAGGTATTGCGGTAATCCAATGCCAATTGCGTGATGAAAATCACCGCTTCCGGATCGTCGCCGTTGACGTGAAATACCGGCGCCTGAATCATGTTGGCAACGTCGGTGCAATACAGGGTGGAGCGCGCGTCGAACGGGTTGCTGGTGGTAAAGCCGATTTGGTTATTAATGACGATATGTACCGTTCCGCCCGTTGAAAACGCCCGCGTTTCCGACATATTCAAGGTTTCCATCACAATACCCTGGCCGGCAAACGCGGCGTCGCCGTGAATTAATATCGGCAAAATTGCGTCAAAACCATCCGGGCCATGGCGATCTTGGCGGGCTTTTACTGAACCTTCCACCACCGGATTGATGATTTCCAAATGCGAGGGGTTGAAGGCCAGCGTCAAATGAATCGGGCCACCCGGTGTGGCGATATTGGACGAAAAGCCTTGGTGGTATTTGACGTCGCCGGTCAATACGCCGGGCGAGGACGTGTGAGTGCCCTCGAATTCGCCGAACAATACCGCCGGGCTTTTACCCAATATATTAATGAGTACGTTCAACCGGCCGCGGTGGGCCATGCCGATGACGATTTCCTTGCCTTTGTGTTCGCCGGCGCGTTGGATTAATTCGTCCAGTATCGGAATTAAAGACTCACCACCTTCCAGCGAAAAGCGTTTTTGGCCGACATATTTGCGGTGCAGGAAGCGCTCCAAGCCTTCGGCCGCGATCAGCAACTTTAAAAGCCATTGGCGTTTTTCCGGGTGGCTGCTGAAATCCGGTTTTGCGCCTTCCAGTTTATCCTTGATCCAACGCTTCTTCTCGTCATCGACGATGTGCATGTATTCGCTGCCGATGCTGCCGCAGTAAATCTCGTTAAGCGTTTGAATAATGGCTTTTAAGGGCAAGCGATCAACGCCGCACAAACCGCCGGTGTCGAACAGTGTGCTCATGTCCGCATCCGTCAAACCATAATATATGGGTTCTAAGTCGGCTGGAATGCTTTGCGATTGGCCAAGCGGGTTGTTGGAAGCTATCTGGTGGCCCTTGACCCGGTAATGATTGATCAAACGGGCTACCGCTGATTGCTTCTTGACGCTTTGCTCGGTAAAGCCCTGCATTCTGGCCAGTCTGCCTGGTTCTGCAATCGCCAATTTTTCGAAGCGTTCCACAATCACGCTGTGCGGCGTGTCTTCGGTGGCGCCACTGCGAATGTGGTCGAAGCGCTGTCGCCAGCTCGGGCTGATGGATTCCGGATTGCTCAAGTACTGTTCGTACAAGTACTCGATGAAATGGGCGTTGCCTCCGTACAATGAGGAGGACTCTTCAAATTGTTTAAGCAGGCTACTCATGCAAACATCCAGGTTTTCGGCAAGTTCAGCCGATTATGTTAGAACTAAAATGTTATATTACCAAGGACAATGTGTTGTAACGGGCTAGTGCATCAAGTCATTCCAGTTTCATATGGTTGATTCAATATCGGGAAAAAACATGGCTGATAATAAAGTAGTTATCAAAATTAATTATGATAGGAAACACCCAAGCATAAACGCGGAGCCGCAAACGGTAACGGTTTGGCATATTCGCAGGATACTGGTTGCGGTTCTGGTGTTAGTTTTGATGCTAATAGTATTATTTTCATGGTTTGGTGGCGGCGATGAAGATACCGATACTCAGATCGATACCACGGAAAAAGTTCAAAAATTAAATACACCGGATGTTGAAATGGTTGAACGGCAGGAGCCTGCGCTATTGGAAAAGCCAGTGCCGGCGATAGTACAGCAGGCATCAGCTAACTCAGAAAGTGTTAAAAAAATAGACAGTGTTAAAAAGCCGGCGGCGATTATATTGGACCGCAAGGTTATCAGAGCCTCTTTAAATACCGAACCCAAGGATGATGAGCCCGGCGAACCGATTAAGTCGCCGCTGAGAGTTATTCCTAACCAATCCCGGGAAGTTTTTTATTTTAGTGAGATAAAAAACATGAAGGGTAGATCTTTGTTTCATCAATGGTCGCGTAACGGTCAAATCGTGCATCAAAAACAATTGGATATGAAAGATAAAATAACCAAGGTATGGTCTAGTAAAATCTTGTCTGCCAAAGATAAAGGCGAATGGCAAGTACAGTTGACGGATAAGAAAGGTAAGGTATATTCCGAGGTCAATTTTTCAGTTAACCCTGAATAATAGTTTTATTTATAAACGCCGGGTGATAGAATTGCTTGCGTTTTTTGATTAACGAGGAAAATATGACTGACTTTAATAAACTATCCGAAGCCGAATTACAGGCTGTTATTGATAATGCCGAAAAAGCATTAAAAGAAAGACAATCCAGTAAACGTAAGGAAGTTATTGCGCAAATTAAGGAATTAGCGGCTTCTATCGGTGTAACGGTCGATATTCAAGACGGCGAAAAAAAATCCGAAAGAAAAACCGGCAAAGTTGCGGCTAGATACCGTAGTCCTAACGATGCGTCCTTAACTTGGTCTGGCCGTGGATTGGCACCGAAATGGATGCAGGAACTGCTGGCCTCAGGTCGCAATAAAGCCGAGTTCGAAATTAAATAATCTTCGGATTCAAACCGTAGCCTGGTTTATCCAGTCTTTTAAACGGTTTGCTACCCAGGCTCCATCGTCCAAACATAGATCATGGCCCGCCCACGGGTGCTTGAAGATGTCGATTTGCCATTTACTATGAATGGCGTCGGAACAAGCCGGTGCGACTAGACGGTCGCCCCGGCCGTTCAATATCAGCAACGGTGTCTCGGGTTTTTTCTGACTAGGCCGATAGCGTGCCGCTGCTTTTAGCTGTCTGATTCCATTAGCAAGGCTGATAGGCCGAACTTGCTGTATGGCGGTCCAGGCCTTGGCCGTTTCCGCGTAGAGATTTTGCCGGTTACTAACCAGCTGAAGGATTGCCAGTTCTCTGTGATACAAATCCCTTTCCAATAATAACTGAAAAAACTGCGGATAACTCTGCCAACGCATGCGCCGATAAAACGGGCTTAAGCCTGCAAAGCTGGTGTTGACCAGGGCGGCAGCGGCGATGTCGTGCGGATAGCGCTGTAACCACTCCCAGGCTACCATGCCGCCGAGCGATAGTGCGAGTAACGTTACCGGCTTTGCCAGCAAGCCATAGTCTAAAGCCTGGCCGCGGACTTTTGCCGTTATCGCTTCGATGTTGTCCGGGCTAGGTTCTTGGTAATATCGGCCGGTGCCTGGCAAATCGATAGTTGTGACGGTCGATTCCGGAAAAGCCTGCCGCAACACATCCGGAAAATTTCCCCAATGTGCAGCCTCTCGGCACAGACCGCGCAGTAATAACCAATGTTGCCCGGCTGCTGCTTCAGGCATACCAGAAATCCATTGCTTGTTGCCGATTATGTTCTTGCTGTTGGCTGGTCAATGTCGCCCATTGTTGCGGATAGAGCAGGCTGCGATACAAGAAATCGAATAAGGTCAGATGCCGACGCATGATGCGCTGTTGGCGATGCGGCAACAAGGGGTGAAACAAGCCGTGACGTTGAAACAAATGCGTCGGGCTTTTACGCAGCCACAGCCAAGAGCCCATCTCCAGCGTCAACGGCAGAAACACGCGCTGTCTACCGTGCCGGTCGATAAAGTCGTCATATAGATAATCCCATAAATCGCCGCTGATGACGTATTCCTGGCTCATGGGCTCTATTTTATAAAAATGATGCGGGTAGCAGCGATCAAACAGTTGTTTTAAGCCGTACGCTTCGGCGATGCCTGGAAACGGCGTCTGGCAGGACGCATAGGGAAACCATAACCTATCGTGTATCCCAAACCCCGAATGCAGATCGATAGCAATCGACAAGGGCGCGTCGAATAGATGTTTATGCACCACTCGGCATAAGGCTTGGGCTTCCTTTTCCATTTTCGATTCATCGCCGCGATACCAGGGCAGTTTGGCGCTGAAACGCTGGCCGCTGTATAGCCGGGTATTGCCCATACTTTCGATGGGCGAATTACGCATCAAATCCACGCCATGGCCGTTGCAACGGGTTCCCCGATAGACGCCTACCGGGTTGACGATGGGCACAAATACGAGTCGCGAATGCTGCAAACGAGCGTTAAATTCTTGATCCCAATCCAATAATTGCAGGATGGTTTGCAAGTAGGCCAATATGACTTCCGAGCCGATTTTCTCCAGGCCATGCACGCCGCCGAAAAAAGCCAATACCGGGACGTCCGGGCTGTTTGAACCCAGGCTGAGGCAATGGATGGGAAATTGTGTGTCTTTGTAGCTTATTTGCTCGACTATCTCGCAATGGGCGCGGTCGCCGAATTGCCGGATCATTGCTTCCAGCTGATCCAACTCCGGGAATGAACGATTTTCCATGAATTCGCGCCAATCTACCCGGCCAGTGATTTTTCAATGTAGCGCTGTCTTTTCTTGGGTGCGATTTTATCGACCTCCACCATGATCAGGCCGTCGATACAATTGTTAAAGTCCGGGTCGATATTGAAGGCGACGAAATGGCAGCCTTTATCGACGCATAATTCCACGTATTGTTTATAAAGCGTAGGGATTTTGACGCCCAGTTTTTTTAGTTCGCTATTCAGTATTTTGAAACTGGTGGAGTAGTCGGCGCTGAATTCGGTGGCGGCAAATGCCTTGCCTTGTTGCGAAATCACGAACGGTGTTCTGGCTTTGGTGTGCTGTAAATCGGAGGCAAATTGTTGTTGATAAAAACCGATAATCAGTTCTTTGGCGGCCTGTGGATAGGCGTTGCTGATACTAACCGGACCGAATAGGTATTTGATGTCCGGGCGTTCGCGCAAATACGCGCCGATGCCGTACCAAAGGTAATCCAGGCTGTGTTGCCCCCAATAACGCGGTTGGACAAAGCTGCGGCCCAATTCAATGCTGTAGGGCAGATAAGCTTCAAATTCGCTATGCAAATCGAACAGGGTTTGCGTATAAAAGCCGTCCACGCCGTGGCTGGCCATAATCGCCGAGCCTTCGCCGACTCGATACGCGCCGACGATTTCCAGATCGTTGTCGTCCCACAGCACGATATGGCTGTAGTAAATATCGAATTTGTCCAGATCCAAAGCCAGGCCCGTGCCTTCCTCGACGGTTCTGAAGGTTAGCTCGCGCAAGCGGGCGATCTCCCGCATCACCGGGCAATCGTCTTGAAACTGGTATAAAAAGATCTTTTTGCCGTCGCGAGTTTCGCCAAGCAGACGCGATTGGTACAAGGCCTTCTTCACCGCTTTGGTGTCGGAAGGATGCACTACGGTAGCGACGGTTTCGAATAGCGCCGGTTTGTTTTTCCTGCCCAGGTTTTGCACGTGCTTGCGAAAGCGTTGACTAAGCTGTTTGTTGCTTTCCTCGCTATCGGCAATAACTTGGTAAGGTACGGGTGCGCCGACCATGAATTTAATTTCCTGGCCCTTTTTGTTGAACATCTCCTTGACTAGTAGCATCGTGCCCAGCGGTTTGTATAGCGTCGAGGCGCTATAAAACAAGGCGGAGTTTTTGGCTTTGATAAAGATCGGCAGGATTGGACATTGCGCCCTGCGGGCCAGCTTGATAAAACCGGATTGCCAGGCACCGTCGCGGATGCCTTTAGGGGTGATGCGCGAGACTTCGCCGGCCGGAAAGAAAATGATCGCTTCTTCATGCTCCAGCGCATCCAGCATCACTTTATAGACGTCTTTCAGTTTTTTCTTCTCGGATAACACATCAACCGGGAGGAAGATTGATTGCAAAGGCTCCATGTGCGACAAGACCCGGTTGGCGACGATGCGCACGTCGGGTCTTACTGATCGAATCAATTTCACCAGGGCTAAGCCATCCAATGTGCCGATCGGGTGATTGGCGACGATCAGCAAGCGACCTTCGGAGGGGATATTGTTGTAACAATCGTTGCTGACTTGATAATTAAACTTGAAATAATTCAGTAGTTTGTCGAGAAACGCGAAGCCGCGTAGATGTTGGTTTTTACGGATAACGTCGTTGAAATCGTCTTCGTGGATCAGTTTTTTTAAAGCTTGTACGACCAGCTTATTGTCTTTGCCAAATTTAAAGTCGGGATAGGTTTCTTGCAGAATGCGTTCAGCATCGATCATCGCTCAGTGTCCTGGAAAAAGGAGTATGGCGGGGGATTCTAGTGAGCGAATATGTCAGAAATATGTCAGTCGTGGGCTTATATAAAAGCTGATCAATCAATGGTTGGCTGGCGCGTAACAAATTGCGCCATCTCGGGAGAGGGTAATGTCGCTGGCGTGTATTCGAAGCTGGAATTATAGTTCGGGCTATCTGATGTATGCGGGTCGGAACAGCGCGTCCGGCCCGCGTTTCATTCTTGTTTTTTACAACCTGATAACGACAATTAGTGAGCTTTCCGGCCGGATTTTTCCGGTGTCAACACGGTGTTTTGCGGTGGCTGGCTGTTGTCCAGATCCGGATAATCCTTGGTGTAATGCAGGCCCCGGCTTTCCTTGCGCTGTTGCGCGCAGCGGATGATCAGCTCGGCGACGATAACCAGATTGCGCAGTTCCAACAAATCGCTGGTGATGCGGAATTGGCCGTAGTATTCGGCGATTTCGTCTTTCAGCAACACCAGGCGGTTCATGGCGCGTTCCAGGCGTTTATTGGTGCGAACGATGCCGACGTAATCCCACATGAAACGGCGTAATTCATCCCAATTGTGAGCGATTACCACTTCCTCATCCGAGTCCCCAACTTTGGATTCGTCCCAATCCGGCAGCGGCAGAGGTTCCGGCAATTGTGCGAAATTGCGGCGAATGTCCTGATTGGCCTGCTCGGCGAACACCAAACATTCCAACAGAGAATTGCTGGCCATGCGGTTGGCGCCGTGCAGCCCGGTGCAGGCGACTTCGCCGATGGCATACAAGCCGGGGATGTCGGTGCGGGCGTTGGCGTCGGTTAATACGCCACCGCAGGTATAATGCGCCGCCGGCACCACGGGGATCGGTTGCTGACTGATGTCGATATCCAGTTCCAGACATTGCATATAAATAGTGGGGAAGTGCTTTTGGATGAACTCTCGCGATTTGTGGCTGATGTCCAGGTAGACGCATTCGATACCGTGTTTCTTAATTTCGCTATCGATGGCGCGGGCGACAATGTCGCGCGGCGCCAGTTCCATGCGCTCGTCGTAACGGCGCATGAAACGCTCGCCGTCGGGCAGGATCAAATGTGCGCCTTCGCCGCGCACCGCTTCGCTGATTAAAAAAGAACGCGCGGTCGGGTGATACAGGCAGGTGGGATGAAATTGCATGAATTCCATGTTGCTGATCCGGCAGCCGGCCCTCCAGGCCAACGCAATGCCGTCGCCGCTGGAAATGTGCGGATTGGTCGAATACAGATAAACCTTGTTGGCGCCGCCGGTCGCCAGCACCACCACTTTGGCGGCAATCGATTTGATGCTGCCGGATTTGCTGTCCAATACATAGGCGCCACATATGCGTTGCTCGCTTGCCCCCAGCTTGGTGGCGGTGATCAGTTCGACGACGTTGTGGTATTCCAGTAGGGTGATATTCGGGTGTGCCTGGGCGCGTTCGATCAACGACAGCGAGACTGCTTTGCCGGTGGCGTCGTCGGTATGCACAATTCGGCGATGTGAATGGCCGCCTTCGCGATTTAAATGCAATTGTTTGGCGCCGTCGGCGTTACGCTCTTCGGTAAAATTCACGCCTTGTTGACGTAGCCACTCTATGCTTTGTCGACCCTGCGCGACGGTGAGTCTGACTATCTCCGGATCGCATAAGCCGGCGCCGGCGATCAAGGTGTCTTCTATATGCGATTCGATGGAATCGTATTCTTCGTCAAATACGGCAGAGATACCGCCTTGGGCGTAATAAGTGCTGCATTCGGTCAGTGCGAATTTGGCGAGCACTGCCACCTTATAGGTGTCGGCAAGATGCAACGCAAGACTCAGTCCGGCGCCACCGCTGCCGGCGATAAGGATGTCATAATAGGAATCAGCGGTATTGTTAGGTTGGTTTGCTGTCAGTGTGGTCAACTTTGCGGCCGGATGAATAGTTTTAGCGTTTTCGAATAATATCTGGTTTTAATCCTGCGGTAATTTTTTTTGTGTTGCCAGAACTAATGAGGTTTAATTCTGTCCACTTCAATACCAAAATAGCGCAGTGAACGAACAAGAAACGAATACCGAAGATCTGGATCAAGAGTTGGTGCGCCGCGTGCAGCAAGGCGATAAATCCGCCTTCGATCTTTTGGTGATCAAATACCAGCACAAGATCGTCCACTTGGTGAACCGGTACGTCAAGGATCCGAGCGAAGCTCAAGATGTGGCGCAGGATACCTTTATCAAGGCTTACCGGGCTTTGGGAGATTTTCGCGGTGACAGCGCCTTTTACACTTGGTTGTATCGTATAGCGATTAACACCGCCAAAAACTATTTGTTGTCGCGTTCGCGCCGTCATTTTGACTACGAAATCGATGTTCAAGATGCCGAACAAGTAGAAAACGCGCCACAACTAAAAGATATAGAAACGCCGGAAAATTTGTTGATGAACGAACAAATTGTGGCGGTCATTAAATCAGCTATCGAGAGGTTACCAGAAGAGATGCGGATTGCAATTACGCTCAGGGAGTTTGAAGGGATGAGTTACGAAGAAATTGCGGAAGCAATGGATTGCCCCATCGGGACGGTACGCTCGCGGATTTTTAGGGCTCGCGAAGCCATAGACCAAAAATTAAACCCATTGCTCGACTAAAGGTGTATCGATGCAAGAACAACTTAACGAAAAACTTTCTCAACTGATAGACGACGAACTGGATAGTCAGCAAGCACTGTCGCTATTAAAAACTTTGCAGAACGACGGTTTGCTGAAAGACAAGTTGCGCCGCTATCAAATTGCCAGTCAAGTCATGAAGACTGGCGAATATTCTCACGTTACCAGCGATTTTGTGGACAAGATTCACGAACAGATTAGGCAGGAACCTACCTACTTTTTACCCCAAAAAAAGTCGGCGGTAAATTGGCAAAAAGCGGCGTTGGCGATTGCCGCGTCGGTAGCACTGGCCGTCGTGTGGGTCAGCAGTAAAGTGGATAAACAAATGCACAACCCGCTCGGTTCGGTCGAGATGGTGGCTCAGGGTAAAGACGTATCAGCCGAGGAAATGCATGCTCGATTCAAGGATTATCTGGAAGCCCATGACAACGCGATGTATGTCAATAGCGTGCAAGCGGGACAACCCTACGCACGGGTGGTGGGCTATCGGCAGGAATAAGCGCGTGAGAGTTTTAAAAGCTTTTTTGCTGTGCGTTGTTTGTCAAAGCGCTTTTGCCGATAAGGATCAAGTTACGGCCCGACAATGGCTGGATAATATGAACCGGGCGATGAAAACCCTCAACTACCGGGGTACCGTGATCTTCATGAAAAACGGTCAACTCGATACGATGAAATATCAGCATAGTGTTGAAAACGGCGTAGAACAGGAGCGCTTGGCGTCTTTGAATTCGCCGATGCGGGAAGTGACACGTAAATCCAACGAAGTGACTTGTACATTTAAGGAAACCAGTCAAAAAGTGGTGAATCATCATCCGTTGGATAGCTCGTTTATCGTCAATTTGCCGCAGAACACCGCTAACCTGGAAAAAAATTATCAATTAGTTTTGTCGGGTCAGGAATCCATTGCGATGTTGCCGACGCAAATCGTCAGTGTCGAGCCTACCGATGCGCTGCGCTACCCGAGAAAAATCTGGGTGGATACCCAACATTTTTTGCCGCTGAAAGTCGAAGTTTACAATTTGGACGGCAGTATCGTGGAGCAAGTAGTTTTCACCGATTTAATGACCGATTCCTTAGCCGAGCCCCACACCGGCAATGTCGACGACAACAGCTTTCATGTTAAACATATCCACTCCGCTCAAGCCGAACCGTTTGAAAACGCTACATTCGTATTGAAGAATTGGCCGTCTGGGTTTGAGCCGGTATTTTTTATTCGCAATTCCATCCAGCAATCTCAGAAAGCCGTAGATCACTTATTGATTAGCGACGGTTTCTCTACCGTGTCGGTGTATCTGGAAGCCAAAGAATCGCAAGGTATGAATGGTTTGCATAGCCTGGGTTCTGTCAATTCGTTCAGTAAGGTGATTGGCGATACCCAATTCACCGTATTGGGTGAAGTACCCGCCAAAACAGTCGAGCTAATTGCTGACGGCATAGCGCTACGTTAGCGTGTCCTTTTTGTAACAAATCAAATGTATGAGTGGAGATTACATGCTTAATAAGCTGTTTTATGGAGTTTTGATATTTTTAACGGCGATTGATGCAAGCTATGCGCAATTGCCCGATTTTACCGAAATGGTTAAAACCAATGGGGATGCGGTGGTCAACATCAGTACGACCCAAAAGGCTGCAGATCCGCAAGCGAGCGTCGATCAACAGCAAATGCCTGAGGATATGCCGCCGGAAATGGAAGAGTTTTTTCGGCGGTTTTTCCAGGGCCCTGGGCGTGGAGGTAATTCACCACGAGAAACCAACTCCTTGGGCTCAGGGTTTGTGATTTCCAAAGACGGATACGTCTTGACCAATCACCATGTAGTGAACAACGCCTCCGAGATTGTCGTTAAATTGAAAGATCGCCGGGAGTTGATTGCCAAGCTGATCGGCTCCGACGAAAGCACCGACGTGGCCCTATTAAAAGTAGAAGCTAAGGACCTGCCGGTAGTGGAAGTCGGCTCGCCGGAGCAATTGCAAGTAGGTGAGTGGGTGTTGGCGATTGGTACCCCGTTCGGTTTCGATCAATCGGTTACCGCCGGTATTGTCAGCGCCAAGGGACGGAGCCTGCCGGATGGCAATTATGTGCCTTTCATTCAAACCGACGTTGCCATCAATCCGGGCAATTCAGGTGGCCCCTTATTCAATATGCAAGGCAAGGTGGTCGGAATAAACTCGCAAATCTACAGCCGTTCCGGTGGCTATATGGGCTTATCGTTTGCCATACCTATCGATGTGGCGATGAACGTAGTCGACCAAATTAAAAGTAAAGGTAAAGTCTCGCGGGGCTGGTTGGGTGTACAAATCCAGGATGTAACCCGGCAGTTGGCGGAGTCGTTTGGTATGGACCGGCCGCACGGTGCCTTGGTCTCAAAAGTGATACCCGGCGGACCCGCCGAAAAAGCCGGGATTCAAATTGGCGACATTATTGTTGAGTTTAACGGCCAAGTCATCGAAACGTCCGGTGAATTGCCGCCTAGAGTGGGTATGACGCCTATCGACGAAAAAGCCAAGGTTAAAATTATTCGCCAGGGTGATAAGCAGGATCTTAGCGTGAAAATTGGCTTGTTGCCTGCGCAACCGTCCTCTTTGGCAAACGCGCCCGCCGCTGCGCCTGAAGTCGCTGTGAATCGGCTGGGATTGGCTGTTGCCGATTTAACCACCGAGCAACGCCAGCAATCGCAGGTTGAGAAAAACGGCGTAATAGTACAAAAAGTTAACAAAGGCATAGCAATGGACGCCGGCATTCAGCCAGGAGATATTATTTTGCGCATTCAAAATAATGTGGTGCGTGATGCCGCCGAGTTTAACTCTATCGTCGCGAAATTACCGGTTGAAAAATCGATAGCACTTTTGGTACAACGTAATGGCAGCCCGGTGTTTTTAGCGTTTAAAATCGAGAAATAATAGGGGTAACTCAATGCCTGTTGCCAGCGATGTAATGCACTTGATCGGCAATACCCCGGTAGTGAAATTACATAAAGTCGTGTTGGAAAACTCCGCGACTGTGCTGGCAAAGTTGGCATCGCAAAACCCCAGCGGCTCGGTTATGGACTGAATCGGTGTGGCTATGATTCAAGTCGCGGAGAAAGCGGGGCGCTTGCTAAATAGGGCCTTTTGTCAAGGCCCAGCAAATCGTCAGGCAGTCCTGGGCGCTATGTCCAGGGTTGCCGACATGATCAAAAACCGTAAGCTTCGGATTTTGATTTGGCGGTGGAGCTAGTCGAAACTCCGGTCATCTCGGGCGGCGCGAGCACGGCACTGATGGGCGTGGAGAAAGCCGTGGTGACCATTGTTCATGACACCGGCGAGCGCTTTTAAGTATGAGCTGACGCCGTTTTATCCCGCATTCTGCTGGAGCAAAAAAATAATAATGACAAATCCCAGCATCAAAATCCGTTCTACCGGACTCGGTTATTTTATTAACCGCGTTCAGACCCTGTTTGTCAGCATGTTGCGTATCTGGACGATACCCATCGTCCTGATGCTTAGCCTGTCGTCCGGCTTTACCACTTATTACGGTTTATCGCATTTCATTACGCCCTGGATTGCGTTGGTGATTACCGTCGCCATTCAATCCATCATCGTTATCTGTTCTTTGGAAATGGCCGGCATCCATTGGAAAGCCAATCGCATGCGCTACTTTACTGTGGTAGCGTCTCTAGCGGTGGCGATTGCCGCTTCGGTGACTTTTTCCTATTTCAAGTTTTACGAAATATCCGAGCAGGAAACCCTGCATATCAATCGGCTGAATGAGTTAAGGCAGCAAACCAAAAGTTATGTGGACGGCATTCTGCAAGTTAAAAGCCAGATGCTGCACCAGCAAAAACTGGATCTGGAAAAAGCTTCGCTGGATGCCAGTCAGGCGTATTTTGGAACCCATAATCAGATCGGGCCCGGCTATAAAAATCAGGTGGGAGAAGGGCCGTTCTGGCGTCACTACAACCAAATTTATCAGGAAAAAAAGCAGGCCTTGCAACAGCAGGAACAAGCTTTTCAAACCTTGGACAGCAATATTAGGCTGCTGCAAAGTAACCTTAATGAACTGGATGTGACTAACGACAAGGAAGCCACTTATTCACAATTTTTAAAGAATTATCAGGATATTCAACTCGGCGTGAATCAACTGGCCAGCAGCATGGGCTTAACTTTACCCGACGCGCCCTTGCTAATGACCTATAAACAGTTTGTCGAAGAAGTTAAGCCATCGTTCGCGATGTGGCGCGGGTTTTCCTGGTTCGCATTTGCCTGCGCGGCGATGGTGGATTTTTTCACGGTATTGCTGTCTTATCGTTTGGAATTTACCGCACCCGGACCCTTAACCATTCAGGAAGAAGAGCTGGTTTTCGAATGCCTGCGGCAATTCACCGAGTTTCGGATTAACGAAAACGACGAGCTGGAAATGGTCATCGAAAAGTCCGACTTGGAAAAAGCCCGGCGCTATTCCGATTGGTCGCGCATGTTCGTGGTCGGCTTGCTGCTCAGTCGCGGCTTCTTGCGTAAAGTGGACGATAGAACCGTGGAGTTTGCGCCGAATCTTTACCCGCTGATTGCGGAAAAAATGTCCGACAAAATCGCCGCGCTTAAACAAAAAGCGGTTGCCGCAGCCGGTGTTGTTAGCCATGAATAGCGCCGGCAGCGAATTGGAAATCTGGCTGGCAGGCGGCGATTTATTCGAAGAGTCACTTGCCGATTCGGCGGAGCAATGGATCGCTGGTTTCGACGCCGACCGGCAAGTGGTGCAGCTAAAACTCGGGCCGTATAAAAAACTTTTTTTACGTCCGAAGAAATTCGTCAAGCGCTTCTATCACCACATTCACCCGCTGACGATAGAAAGCTGGCAATACCGGCGGCAGCTGAGTATGTTCGACGATTTTTGCACGGTGGACTTGGCGCTGGATTTGCGCTTTCAGGCTACCTTGGCTTATGTGCTGAAAAACAGCGAAATGCTGCCAACGATTAACCAACACATCAAGCAGTTGTATGCCGACATTATCGACGATGTGGTTAATCTTGAACTGCAAACGCTGGCTGATGGCAACTGGATTCAAACCGGTCTAATTGACACCGAGAAACGCATTGCGCTGGCTATTAACCAAGTGTTGATGCAACAGCATATTCAATCGCAAGCCCTCTGTAGCCTTACTGCCAGCTTTAACGAATTTCCGAACGTGCAGTTGGGCCGCGACAGCGTTTATCTGAACGTGTTGAAAAAGACTTTTGAGTTGAATGAAGAACGCACCCGAGAGCTGTCCCGGCAGCAGCGGTTGCTGGAAGAGGAGGAAATACACGAAAAGCGCCTGCAACTGGAACATTTGCGCCGCGTATCCGAGCTGGAATTGCAGATGCAGGCTCAGGAAGCGGAAAAACAGCGGCGCTTGCTGGAAGACAAACAAGATCAGCTTAGCCAGCAACTGGAACTTGAGAAGCGTTTGTATGCCGAACAGCTACGCCATGAAAACGAATTAAAGGCTATGCGTCTGGAAGCGGAGTTGCTGGCCCAGGAAACCCAGCAGGTTAGGCAAAGGCTTGCAGAAAGTCAGCAACTTACAGAACAACTGACCCATCAGGCGGAATTGCACGATAAAAAGGTACTTGCCGACATTCGCTTGCAGCAACGCACGCAAAGCTTATGGCAAGAGCATAGTTCAACGAACGAAACAGGGAGTGATCATGCAGAGCAATAAATTGATAGGTGTAAGTTACCGGGTGTTGGTTTTGCTGTTGACCGGCTTGCTGGCGGCTTGCAGCACCACACCGCGTCCGCTGCAATTCCGCACGGAAATCGATTCGCTAGTCGCCGTAAGCGCTCCGCAAAGCAATATGCGATTCGTCGTATTGCCGGGCAATGCCGGCGCAAACGAACAGGATTTGCAGTTTATCGAGTTTAAAACCTATATCGAAAAAGTCCTGGCTAATCGCGGTTACAGCAAGGCTAACAGTATCCAGGACAGCAATTTGGTGATGTTCTTAAGTTACGGCGTCGGTGCGCCCGAAGTCCACCAGTATAGCTACGAAGTACCATTGTGGAACGACATGGGTTATTACTATCCGTACCGCATGTCCCGATTTTACAATGGCTATTATCCCGGTTTTGGTTGGGGTTACGGCGGCTATTCGCAACGCACCGAATCCTACACGACGTTCCGGCGCTATCTGGTGTTGGAAGCCTGTGATAAAGAAGCCTATTTGCAACAGCAGCAACGCAAACAGTTATGGAAAACCAGCGTACAAAGTAACGGTTCCAGTAACGACTTACGTCTGGTGTTCCCGTATATGGCAGCAGCAATGCAGCCCTATCTAGGCACTAACACCGGGCATATGATCACTGTGGATATAGACGAAACCAATACCTTGGTACGTAGTCTGCTGGGTCCATATCAACCCAGCACACCGCAGCCGCGATAAAGATGGGATTGGGTTATCCGCCTGCTGCTGAACTGCATTGTAGGCAACATATTGACAACGCTTGGTGGCGGATACAGACTGAGGGTACAACCGCCAAGCTGGGGAACGAATTTGATCTCCAGTATCCGGTTGGCCGAGCCGAAAGTTTAGGGATGAAAGTAAACAATAATAATCAGGAGAGCAGCATGAAAACAATCGTTTTGGGATTTGTCTTGGCTTTCAACAGCCTGACTGCACACGCTGCAAAATACGGTCTGGAGCCGGGCGATGCGGTACTGACCAATTGCCACGAAATTTATACCCGGGGGGTGGTTAAAGCCAAAGTCGATGACGGCTATACCGTGCACTTTCCCAAGAACGCCGGGCCTATCCAGTGTCCGCCGTTTCGTTGGCATGCAGAGTTCGTGTTGCCGTTTCAATCGGTTTCGGAGTATAGCCTGAAGTTTTTGGGCGGCTTAAAACGCGACATCCTGTTTCAAGTAGGCGAACCGGTGACTTTTCGGGTCGATACCGACAGGCGCGTCGTCAAAACCAAAGCCAGCATTGATATTGACGCACAGATTACCGACATCAGCAGCAACGGCGCGATAGCCGTGAAGTTAATCAGCACTGATCCGGAAGCGGCGGCGACATTTTGGCAATGGATAGGCGGCAATTATGTCGATTTGCGGCATAAATATTTGGAACTGGAACGGGATAAAAGATCTCGCTAAGCTAAACACCTTCAGGTAATTGCCAACGCAAGCACCGGCACTCTTAGCTATCTTCTAATGGATCATCGTCCGGATGCAGAAGAAGGGAAACACATGGCTCAATTGCTAAGGGGGTATGAGGAGAATGACTTGCTATTCAGTTCCCAAGCTTTTGATTGGCATGGGGTCCAACTGGATTTGACTCCTGGTTTGCTTATTTTCCTTATTTCCCCTACGCTTCCGGTCAAACTCACTGAAGCAGCGTCTTCCGTATGAAGATGATCGCAAAACCGGGAGTGGTCTGGGGCGGCGTATGGGTAGAGACGGTATGAATTCGACATTTTTCCATCTGACAAAAGTTGATCGAACTGCCAATCCCTATGCAAGATGACCTCAACATCACCATGGATCAGCTTCGGGTCGGGTTGTATATCCACCTCGATCTCAAGTGGTTTGATCACCCATTCTCGTTCAGCCATTTCAAGATTAAAAACGAGGCGCAGATCAAGACCCTGCAGGGTCTTGGGCTGAAATCGATTCGTTACGATCCGGCCCTCAGCGATGTCAATCCGCTGCCTAAAAAAACACAGCAGGTAGAGCAACCACAGCTTGCCGCCAAGCCGGATATTTCGCCGGCGTTGGCAGCCAAACTGGCGCTGGTCGAGCGGATCCAGCAGCAGCGAGAGGTGGCGGCGCGGATTGAAAATGCCTTTATCGATACCGCTAAAACGATACACGGCATTGAGAAAAGCCTGTTTACCATGCCGGCGGAAACCGTGCGCAAGGCTGGGCAATTGGTGGACCAAATTGTCGACTCGCTGCTTTGCGCACCGGAACTTGCTATACATGTCATGATCGGCAAAGTGGGTGCAGAGGAAATGTATTACCACTCTTTGAATGTCACCATGCTTTCCCTAATGATGGCGCGCGACATCCAGTTGCCCCAAGAACTGGTCGGCAGCTTGGGCATAGGCGCACTGTTTCACGATATTGGCCACAAGGAAATTCCAACAAAAATTCTGATGAAAAAGGAGCCGCTCAATCAGGCTGAGCGGCATTTGTTTGAAATGCATTGCCAGTACGGCGCGGAAATCGGCCAGCGGCTGGGGTTGACGCCTGCTGTAGTGACCATCATCCGCGAACATCACGAATGGTTCGATGGGACTGGCTACCCTAATAAACTAAAGGGTGAGGCTATCGGTTTGCTTTCCCGGATTGTTGTCATTGCCAACCACTACGATGAATTGTGCAATCCGGTGAATATTAACGATGCGTTGACACCTCATGAGGCACTGTCGACAATGTTTGCCAAGTTGCGCAACAAATTCGATCAGAAACTGCTCCAGGTCTTTATCCGTTGTCTTGGGGTTTATCCGCCCGGCACCATTGTGCAGTTTTCCAATGGGGTGATCGGCATGGTGGTTACCGTTAATACCGCCAAGCCGATGAAACCGCTGGTGCTGATTTACGACGCCGATATTCCCAGGGATGAGGCGATTCTGGTGGACACGGCGTGCGAAGCGGATGCGAATATCGCAAAGGCGATCAGGCCGGCGCAGGTCCCGCGGGAGATATACAACTATCTCAGTCCGCGCAAACGGGTCAATTACTATTTCGATCCGAATACGCCTGGGCAGGAGCGAGCCGGATGATCAGCCTCGAACATCTGATGCTTGATTACAGCCGGTATATGATGTTGTTGGTTGAACCCGGTGAGTTGCGGATCATCGTTGCCAACAAGATTGTCGAGAAAATGCTGGGCTATTCGGAAGCCGAATTGCTGGCCATGCCGATCACCAACATCGAAAGTTCATTGCAAGACGTGTTTTATTGGGAGGACGTCCGTAACGGCCAATACCAGGATATCGAGACCCAGGACGGACTTTACCAATGCGCCGACGGTTCGATGCTGACGGTGACCAAATCCGTCAAAGTCATTGATCACGAAGGAAGCCCTTTGATTCTGGTGCAGGCCAGGGATGTACAGAACGAGCACAAGGCCGAGGATGCTCTGGCCCAAATATTGTCTCAATTGCGGGCGACGTTGGAATCGACAGGCAATGGCATTCTGGTCATCGATTGGCATGGCAAGATCGCCAACATGAACCGCCAGTTCAGCAGCATGTGGGGCATTTCCGACGAGTTGCTGCTGGAGGGGGAGGAAGCGGATATTCTCGAGTTTATTGCCGGGCTGGTTGCCGAGCCGGAAATATTTCGTATGCGCCTACAGGAACTCGTCGGCAACAGCGAAACCGAAGATATTCTGAGCCTCAATGATGGCCGGATTTTCGAATGTAGATCCCGGCCGCAATATCTAGGCGAGCACATCATCGGCCGCGTCTTCGGCTTTAACGATATTACCGAACGCAAACGGGCCGAGGAAGCATTGCGCGATTCCCGAGACGAGCTCGAAGAACAGGTGCGAAAGCGCACTGAATCCCTGCAAATGGCCAATACGCAATTGCTGGCCGAGAAGGCACGTCAAGAGGAGCTGATCAGGCAGCTTGAAGAAACCCAGATGCAACTGCTGCAATCCGAAAAAATGGCTTCGATTGGTCAGCTCGCGGCCGGTGTGGCTCACGAAATCAATAATCCCATTGGCTTCGTCAACTCCAATTTGAGCACCTTGCAAGAGTATGTCGATGGCATGCTGGCACTGCTGGCGGCTTACGAACGGATTGAAGGGTCGTTGGTAAATGAGGCCTTGCAAAATATCACGCATCTGAAGCAGGAAATCAATATCGGCTATCTGCGCGAAGATATTGGCGATCTTCTGGCGGAATCCCTCGACGGCCTGCAGCGAGTGCGGCGCATCGTTAAGGATCTGAAGGATTTCTCTCACGTCGGCGAACTGGAACAGCAATCGGCGAATCTTGAGGCTGGTCTCGACAGTACGCTTAACGTGGTGTGGAACGAGATCAAGTACAAGGCCGACGTCGTCAAGGAATACGGCGGAATCCCCGAGATAAATTGCATCGCGTCCCAGCTCAACCAAGTGTTTATGAACCTTTTGATCAACGCCGTGCAAGCCATCGAGGATCACGGCCGAATTACGATTCGCACCGCGTATGACGAGCAAAATGTTTGGGTTGAGGTGGAGGACACCGGCAAGGGCATCAAGCCCGAACAGCTTGGAAAAATCTTCGATCCGTTTTTTACCACCAAATCAGTTGGCATGGGCACAGGCCTGGGCCTGTCTTTATCGTATGGGATCGTTAAAAAGCACAATGGGCGAATAGAGGTGAAGAGCGAACTGGGGAAGGGTACGTGCTTTCGCGTATGTTTGCCGCGGACTGGCTGACAGGCGCTTCAGCATTTTGCCGTTATGAGGGCGTAAATATTTTTGCCAATTCCCCCCGATAAATAGCGGTGCCCATGCTACCAGACTGATTTAAGTGATAGATCAGAAGCAAGGCCGCTTTCAGAGCAATAACAGACCTTGGTGCTAAAGGTCGTGGAAGGCAGGTCTTTATCGCTTTCGTCTCAACTAGTCCTAACTAAAGCTAGAAGAATTCGGGTCAGCGTTACGGCAAAGCCCTGATCATGCGTGAGCATATCGCATAATATTCGCCGCCTTCCCAGGCCAGGGTAACCAAGCTAAGCGCCTTGCTATCGGTATCATTCGTTGGATCGGTAATGAGCGATAGTTGTGTTTGCCAGTACCAATTGACCGACTCGACCGATTTCGTGCAATCACCGAACGGCGATACGACATCACCGAACAAGGTTTCCGCTTTTGCCCGCAGCGATTTCAGCAATTCCGAGAGTTCTTCCCGCTTTAAATTACTTTTTAACACCATGCCGTCTCGGGTCATATCTTGAGCATCGGTAAAGGCATTCAGCCAAGTTTCCGCATCGGCTTTATTCGGTGCTTTAAACGATAAATAGTTGTCAGCATAGGTGGGGGCACAAAAGGCCAGCGTTGATCCCAATAGCAGTCTTTTCATAATGTCTCGTTAATAGCTTGATGATTTAGTTTGGGTTGCCGTTTGCATTTGGTTGAAAACCTCTAACAGCTGAGCAATCTCTTCTTCCGTTGACCGAGAGGCGATTTGTGGCTTGCCCCGGATTTTCGCTTCGGTCCAGTCGACAGCTTCGCCTGATCCCCAGGATAGCAGCGAGGCCAAGGTAAACACCAGCAAACTGCGTGTCGTGCCACGGGGCAAATCTTGCTTATCCAGCAAAGTTTGGGCACGTTTGGCTACCCAGATGAATACGAGGGTGGTAATGATCAGGTTCCAGATGGATGGTAAGGTAAACAAATTCACTCCAACTTTTTAACTTGTGGCAAAACCAGCCTCTGCTCTATTTAGTCAGGGTTTAGGCTACTAGCGCTTATTACTACCGGAGGCTTGGTCGTAATGCTTTTGGGCAATATGATCGATAACCACCAAGTGATAACCTTACGCTACTCACATAACTTAAAGGTATCTGAAAAATGAAAAAACTGACTTCGGCTCTTATCCTGGCTGGTTCAATATCAGGCGCGCAAGCATCTACTTTACTGACCAGCGTTTTTACTGCCGATAATGCCTTTGAAGCGTACGTCAGCTCCAGCGCAACCTCGATTAGTAGCCCTGCTATTCTAAGCGGCAACGATTGGGGTAGCACGTATTCTTCGGTCGACAACCTAACCACCACGTCTGTTTCCTATCTGATTTTAAAAGTCACCAATCAAGGTGGCCCGGGTGCAGCATTGGGTACTTTTACGCTGTCGAATAACGACTACTTATTCGGCAATGGCGCAAATACTATTTCAACTGGCGGTACCGGTTGGAGTATGTATGTAGATTCGCTGGTGAATCCGGCATCCCCGATTGTCGCAGAGGGTGCCAATGGAATATCGCCCTGGGGCTTCCACTCCGGTATCGATTCCAGCGCGCAATGGGTCTGGTACTATAACAGTATCAATACCAATGGCGCAGGAGCATGGGGCAGTGATAATAGTACCGTTTATTTGGTCACTTCAATTACGCCAGCCGCTGTACCAGTGCCTGGTGCGATCTGGTTTATGGGTACCGGATTACTGGGTTTCCTGGGCCTGAAACGTAAAAAGGCCTGATATTCTTCGTCCTTTGCGGCTGCCCCGTTTGAGGTGGCCGCCAATTAACTTCGTTGGCGGTCACCGATCAGGGCATATTACTAGGTCACCCCTGCAAAGCCTTCAACAAGCCCTGCAATTTATCATTAGCGTCGCCGAACAACATACGGGTGTTGTCATGCACGAACAGGGGATTGCCGACGCCGGCGTAACCCGATGCCATCGAGCGTTTCAAGACGATAGTGGCAGCACCTTTCCAGCATTCCAGCACCGGCATGCCGGCTATCGGGCTGTTGGGGTCGTCCAAAGCAGAGGGGTTGACGATGTCGTTGGCGCCAATGACGATGGAGACGTCGACATGCGGAAAGTCTTCGTTGATTTCATCCATTTCAAACACGATGTCATACGGCACTTTCGCTTCTGCCAACAAGACGTTCATATGCCCCGGCATGCGGCCAGCCACTGGATGGATGGCAAACCGAACTTTTTTGCCGCGACCGGTCAGCAATTTGGTGATTTCGTTGACCGTGTGCTGTGCTTGCGCCACGGCCATGCCATAGCCGGGAATGATCACGATGTCTTTGGCATCCAGCAATAATTGGGCTGTTTCTTCCACTTCAATGGGTTGTACCTCACCGACCACTTCTGCCGCTTCACCACCCGCGCTACCGAAACCGCCGGCAATCACGCTGAGAAAGTGTCGATTCATCGCCCGGCACATGATGTAACTTAAGATCGCCCCGCTGGAGCCGACCAGCGCACCGGTGACGATCAGCAAGTCGTTGCTGAGCATAAAACCCGTAGCGGCCGCCGCCCAACCGGAATAGCTGTTGAGCATCGATACCACCACCGGCATATCCGCGCCGCCGATGGCCATCACCATGTGTACCCCAAATACCAAGGCGATAATGGTCATAATTGCCAACGGCAGCATGCCGCCACCGCTTTCTGCCGCGCTCAGAAAGCTGCCGCCCAAAATCACGGTAACGACCAGCATGGCCAGGTTTAGCCAATGCCGTGCTGGCAACAACACCGGCTTGCCGCTGATGCGACCGCAGAGCTTGCCGAAGGCGATCACCGAACCGGAAAAGGTCACCGCACCAATAAATATACCGATGTAGGTTTCCACTTCGTGGATGGTTTTTTCGGCGCCGACCAAACTGTTGGAGTGATCCATGGCGTTGGCGTAACCGACTAATACCGCTGCCATACCGACCAAGCTGTGCATTAATGCCACCAGCTCCGGCATTTGTGTCATTTCCACTTTCGCGGCGGCTTTGGTACCGATAAATCCACCGATCAGCAGGGCAATCGTGAGTATGACGTAGGCGGTCACACTGCCGCCGAATACCGTGGCTGCAATCGCAATCGCCATCCCGGTCATGCCGTAATAATTGCCGCGCCGCGCTGTGTCCTGCTTGCTCAAGCCGCTGAGGCTGAGAATGAATAGAATCGAGGCTGCGATGTACGCCATCGTAACTAGACCGTTTGACATGTAGCTCTCCTTATTTTCTAAACATTTCAAGCATGCGGCGCGTCACCAGGAAGCCGCCGGCAATATTGATGGACGCGATCAGAATGGCCACCGCCGACAAAATACCGATTATCGAGTCAGGCGAGGACACCTGCACCAGAGCACCGATGACAATAATGCCGCTGATGGCGTTGGTCACGCTCATTAAGGGCGTGTGCAGTGACGGTGAGACATTCCAAATCACTTGGTAACCGACGAAACAAGCCAGTACAAATACCGTGAAGTGCGATAAAAACGACGTAGGTGCCGTCGCGCCGACCGCAAAGAACACCAGAGCAGCCAAGGCAATCGGCAACCATTGCTTTATCGGTTCAGGTACCAAAGATTTGGTTTCCACTGCGGCGGCGGCTTCGGCTGCTGCCGCTTGTTTGGGGGCAGCGGACAGTTTGGGCGGTGGTGGAGGCCAGGTGATATTGCCTTCCTTAATCACTGTCGCGCCGCGTATCACCTCGTCTTCCATGTTAATGACGGTATTGCCGTCCTTGCCGGGCGTGAGATCGGTGAGTAGATGCCGCAGATTGGTGGCGTAAAGCTGGCTGGATTGATTAGCCAAGCGGCTGGGCAAATTGGTGTAACCGATGATGGTGACATCGTGTTTCACCACGACCTGATTTTTCTCGGTCAAGGCGCAGTTACCGCCTTGTTCGGCGGCCAAATCCACGATCACGCTGCCGGGTTTCATGGACGCCACCATCTCTGCGGTAATCAATTCGGGCGCAGGTTTACCGGGGATCAAGGCCGTGGTGACGATGATGTCCACTTCCTTCGCTTGCTGGGCAAACAAAGCCATCTCGGCTTCGATAAATTCTTTGGACATGGTTTTGGCGTAACCGCCGGTGCCGGAGCCGTCTTCCTGAAAGTCGAGCATCAAAAACTCGGCGTCCATACTTTCAATTTGTTCTTTCACTTCAGGGCGGGTATCGAAAGCGCGGACAATGGCGCCCATACCTTTCGCAGCACCAATCGCAGCCAGACCGGCTACACCAGCACCAATCACCAACACTTTGGCGGGCGGGATTTTGCCTGCAGCGGTGATTTGACCGGTGAAGAAGCGGCCAAAATGTTGCGCGGCTTCTACGATGGCTCGATAACCGGCGATATTGGCCATGGAACTCAGGGCGTCCATTTTTTGGGCGCGGGACATACGCGGCACGCTGTCCATGGCCAACACAGAGACTTTTTTGGCGGCCAATTTTTGCATTAGTGCTTCGTTTTGCGCCGGCCAGATAAAGCTGATCAATTGCTGGCCTTCGCGCAGCAAATCGGCTTCTTCTATGTTCAATTGCGGATGAAATTCGGGCGCCCGGACTTTCATGATAATGTCGCTGTTTTGCCATAATTCCTGCGCCGAAGCGACGACTTGTACGCCTGCCGCACGATAAGCGTCATCGGAAATATTGGCATTGTCGCCGGCGCCGCTTTCCACCAGTACTTCAAAACCTAGTTTGATGATTTTTTCAGCGGCCTCGGGCGTGGTAGCGACGCGCTTTTCGCCGTCGTGAACTTCTTTTGGAACACCGATCTTCATGGTTTCTCCTAAGGTTTGGAGGGGAATAACGGATTGTTGGTAGGCTGAAAAGCCAGCGGGCGAGGATAGGGGATTGACTCGGTTTTATCAATTGTTTTCTGTGAGTTCAATTAATTACGCTAGAATCCTAGAGTCTGCTTAAGCCAACTAAAACAACAATGAAAATATTGGTGGTCGATGATAGTAAAGTGATCAGGCAGCTGGTTGCGGAATGCCTGAAAGAAATGGGGCATGCGGTGTCCTATGCGGAAAACGGTTCCGAAGCCTTGCAATATGTCGCCGACCAAGACGTGGATTTAATTTTGATGGATGTGGAAATGCCCTTGCTGAGCGGTTTCGAGGCCACGAAAGCCATCCGCGAGCTAAAAAAGGCCGATTGGTTTCCCATCATTTTTTTTACGATGCGCGACGATGATGAGTCGTTCGTTAACGGTATTTTGGCCGGCGGCGATGCCTATCTGCCTAAGCCGCTGAATCCTACCCGTTTGCGATTGACAGTGATCGCGATGGAGCGGATTTATGTGATGCGGCAAAAGCTGCAAACCACTCAGCGGGAATTGCAGGCCGCCAATCGGGAATTGGAGCGTTTATCATTGCGCGATCAATTAACCGGCTTGGGCAATCGCCGCCATTTCGATAGCAATCTTGCCATGCAGTTTGCGCTGTCCCGTCGCAATAAAACGCCGTTGTCTTTGATTATTTGCGATATCGATCACTTTAAGAAATATAACGACACCTTAGGGCACCCGCAAGGCGATGGCTGTTTGATTGCGGTGGCGAAAGTTCTCACGGAGCAATTGGAGCGTAGCAGTGATCTCATTTGTCGCTACGGTGGCGAGGAGTTCGTGGCGATCTTGCCCGATACGGCTTTGCAAGATGCCCTTAAGCTTGCTGAAAATATTCGCCGGCAAGTTTTTGAAAAAAACATCGTTTACGGCGACACCGAGACTCAGTGTGTTAGCCTGAGTTTGGGTGTGGCAACCTATGTTGGCCAATATAGAACCGCGCTGGAGATGTTGGAAGCGGCGGATGCCGCTTTGTACAAGGCCAAGCAAAGCGGCCGTAACCGGGTGGAGTTCAATTAAAACCGTGTATCGAGCCAAAGATTTTATAGAAACTGCGGAAGGATTGATTTTCGCGGTCGTTGTTAAGGGCCAGGAAAATGGGAAGGTCTTATGTTTTCTGCGCTACCTCTGTGTGGAGGGCGTTTGGCGCAAGGTCGACACCGCACTGGCGAACCAACATCTTGAGCAATATTGCCCGCAGTACCTGCATTATTCGACGCTGCTTGACGCGCATTTACACGCCGTGCCCAGTGCCGCTATTGTTCGGCATTATCAGCCTCAAAAATTATTGCAAAGATTGTTGGCTGAGGAGCCCGGCGATCCGGTATTGGCCGATTTGCACAAACTGTGTGGTTTGTTGCGGTCCAATGGCTTGGACCTTAGCCGATTCGGCGTGACCGGCTCGCTGCTGGTGGGTATGCAAAAACACAGTTCCGATATTGATCTGGTGTGTTACGAGCGTGGCGAGTTTCATCGTGCGCGCAATATCGTCCAAGCCTTGATTGCCGAAGATCGTTGCCAGGCATTAAACGATGAAGACTGGTTGGAGGCTTACCAGCGGCGAGCCAGCGATTTTGCCTTTGACGAATATGTCTGGCACGAGCAGCGCAAATACAACAAGGGCATGATCAATGGGCGTAAATTCGATTTGTCGCTGGCGGTTGCCGATCAGGAAGCACAGGATAAAAGCTATCGTAAACTGGGCTTCATCACTATCGACGCCGAAGTGTGTGAAGACCAATTCAGTTTCGATTATCCCGCTCGGTTTGCTATCAAGCATCCCCAAGTTGATAGCGTGGTGTGTTTTACCGCCACTTACAACGGCCAGGCACAAATCGGCGAACGGATTCGCGTGGCCGGGCAGTTGGAAGTTGATCAAGATGGTGTGCAGCGCATAGTAGTCGGTTCGAATCGGGAAGCCATAGGCGAGTTTATTAAGGTCATCCGGTGACAGATCGGCATTGGCGGGCGGTTATTTTCGATATGGACGGTCTGGTTTTGGATAGCGAACCGACTTATGTTCAGGCTTGGCGGGCCGGGGCCGATGAGCTTGGTTTTGCGCTGCCGGCTGAATTTTGGGATAGCTTGTCCGGTTGCTCAGGAAAGACGGTTGCGCACCGTTTGCAGGAGCAATGTGGCGTTGGCCTCAATCTGGACAAGTTTCAACATTTAAGTAGCGATTATTGGCTCGCACATGTGCAGCAACACGGTATCGCCGTAAAGCCCGGTTTTTTTGCCGTGTTGGAGGTATTGGCTCAGTACCAATTGCCGTTCTGTCTGGCCACTAATAGCGCGCTGGCGGCGGCGCAACAATGCCTGGCCTGGGCCGGATTGATGGATGTTTTTTCTTATATCGTTGCCGGCGATATGGTCGCCGCGGCAAAGCCGGCCCCGGATATTTTTTTGCGCGCTGCCGCGGAGCTGACACAACCGGTCGAGGACTGTTTGGTGCTGGAAGATTCGCCGACAGGCGTCAGTGCTGCTCTGGCCGCTGGCGCGTCTTGCGTCTTCGTGCCGTCATTACAGCCGGCGGACACCTGGGCTGCCGAACACGCCGATTTTCTCATGGCCGATCTACACCAAGTGGCTGATTTTATCTCGGCCCGCCAACATCATCCGCTATAATGCCGGCTCCTTATTATTTGACGGAATCCAGGTGGTGAAAGCGCGGTACCAATCAGTGACGGTCATAGCACCGGCTCGCTTGCATATGGGCTTTATCGATTTGAGCGGGGCTTTGGGGCGGCATTTCGGTAGCATCGGTTTGGCGCTGAACGAAATCAATACCCAGCTCACCATAACTGCCGCGGATACCCTGCAAGTCAGCGGTCCGTCCGCCGAGCGTGCTCTGAAATGTACCCGGCAATTTTCTCAGCTGCTGGGCGTTTCCGATGCACTTAATATCACTATCGACCATGCCATTCCTGAACATATTGGCTTAGGGTCCGGTACGCAAATGGCTCTGGCTGTTGGTGCGGCGTTGAATGCTTTTTACGGTTTGAAGTTGTCGGTGCGGGAAATAGCGCAACTCTCTGATCGCGGCGCGCGTTCCGGTATTGGTATTGGTATCTTCGAAACAGGCGGCTTGGTGGTTGACGGCGGTCGCGGACCCGACACCAAAACTCCGCCCATGATCGCGCAAATGGCGGTGCCGGAAGACTGGCGGTTTATTTTGGTGTTTGATCAACGCGGCCAAGGTTTGCATGGCGAACAGGAGGTCAGCGCTTTTCAGCAATTGCCGCCGTTTCCGCAAACCCAGGCCGAGCGCTTATGTTACTTGCTATTGATGCAGGGTTTGCCGGCGCTGGCTGAAGGCGATCTTAATAAATTCGGCGAAGTGATTACTGCGTTGCAGCAGGCGGTGGGCGAACACTTCGCGCCGGTGCAGGGTGGGGTGTTTACCAGTCCGGATGTCGCGGCAGCGATGGCTAGTCTGGCTGAGCAAGGCGCGGTGGCGATAGGTCAAACTTCGTGGGGGCCGACCGGATTTTGCGCGGTTGCCGATCCGCTGCGCGCGGCAGAGCTGTTGGCGCAGTTGGAACGGCAATTTGCTGCATCGCCGTTGAGTTTTCTGGTAGCCAGCGCCCGAAATCAGACCGCCGAAATTATTCTTAACTAGCCTATGCTTCAGTCGAGCACGTGCTCGGCGTGATCTTGGTTTTGTCTATTGTCAGTCCATTCGGCACTGAGTCTATCGCCGCTATTTCCTGCTTTTAATCTAAACGTAAAAAACGGATTTTTGGATAGGCTGCCGGCCATATTGGTGGTTAGGATTAGTTGATCGTTTAATTTAACCAGTAACCGCTCGATAAAATGCGCCGGAATCAATTCGCCGTTGGCGTCGCGATTGCGGCCGTTTTCCATCGGATGCGTGATCAGTAATTTAACTTCCGTGTAACCGTCGCGCCGCTGACTTCTGATTTTAATACTGTTAGCCATATCAACCTGTACCGCAGCCGCCGCGCATCACATTCACCCAGCGGCTGGTGCGCAGTAACTCGCCGCCGTGTTCGGCAAGCAAAATCACATTGCAAGATTCGGCTAATTTAATCCGCGCGCTAAGGAAGGGCGCTATCAGCGGCGTGAGTTCGAATTCTGCTAGCAGCGGCGTAGGATTTTTATCGGCGAACAGATACAGTTTTTCGATGTCGTCCAGCTCGCTAGCAATGCTAACCGGCACCACCGCGCCATCTTCGGCAATCTCGGGCAGGATCAAATTGAGTTTATCGCTATCAATCACCGTTCGCTGATCGATAAGCTGCGAGTAGAGGGCGACGAAGTCATCGGCGGCAAAATGCGTTGCCAACCTCTCGGCAAGGACGTTTGCGAATTTGCCGGTCAATAAAGCCGCGGTCAGCAAAATACCGGAGTGCTTTAGAAATAGGCGGCGACTAGGCATAAAATTCAACAACCATAAAAAGTTTGATGTATATCAAAAAATATAAGCTTCCGTTTGTTATCTTTTGCCCCGTTGAAATTTTTTTCAGCACCACCATCACAAACAACAAAAGGAAGGTACAAAATGAGTGAAGTACAAGAAAAAGATAATTTCTGGCTCTATATCGTCATTGCTGTCGTATTGGCGGCTGGCGCCGTACTGATGGTAAAAAATGCCGAGCATGATAAATATGCTACTGCGGCAAAAAATATCGCCGAAGACTCCGCCAACTCAGCTTACCGCAATGATGTACTTCACAGCGGTGGCACGAAAAGATAAGCGCTTTGCAAAGGTTCGGGAAATGTAATCTACGTTTCCCAAATTCGCGGATTTTGGTGGGGCATCCGGGCCCCGTCAAAATCCGTTTCTGTTTCTGCTAGTCGTTGAATAATACCGTTGCTTTCAGCAAGGCGATGGCATTGGTCATGCCAACTTCCAAGTTTTTCTCGATCTCGGCCATGGTGATTTCGCCCTCCACCACACCAGCCGCCCAATTGGCTACCACCGAGATGTTGGCATAAGCCAAACCCAATTCCCGTGCCAACGCGGCTTCCGGCATGCCCGTCATGCCCACCAAATCGCAACCGTCGTTAGCCATACGTTTGATTTCGGCAACCGTTTCCAGCCTTGGCCCTTGGGTGCAGCCGTAAGTGCCTGATGGGGTGAGGGAAATGTTTGCCTGTTGCGCGGCTTGAATAATTCTGGCGCGTAATGAAGGCGTATAGGGCTCGGTGAAATCGATATGCGTGACATGCTCCAGATCTTCGGCAAAAAACGTATGCTCGCGGCCGTAGCTGTAGTCTATCAATTGATCCGGAATGGCAATAACGGCCGGCGCCATTTTCGCGCCGATACCGCCGACCGCCGCTACACCGATAATCTCAGTAACGCCTAGTTGTTTTAATCCCCAGATATTAGCCCGGTAGTTGATCTTGTGCGGTGGGATTCGATGCGGATTGCCGTGTCTGGCCAGGAACACCAATTTCTTCCCATTTAGCTCACCCAGCAAATAAGGCGAGGATGGCTCGCCGAAAGGTGTGGTCAGGCGTTCCTCACCGGTGATGGTGAGTGCTTCGATTTGGGTGAGGCCGGTGCCGCCAATGATAGCCAATGTCATAGTACTTCCTTGCAGGCAAATACGCCTGGCGCATTTCTAAGATAACCCTTGTAATCCATGCCGTAACCAAACAAATAATGATTGGCGACCTTGAGACCGATAAAGTCGGGCTCGATGGGCTTGGTAACTTGCAAATCTTTGTCGAACAGCGCAGCGGTATAAACGGTGCTGGCGCCTTCTTCCCGGCAATATTCGACTATCGCTTGTAGGGTATGGCCTTCGTCGAGAATATCATCGACTACCAACACGGTACGGCCGGCCAATGGCGTAGTCGGTTTGAACAGCCAATGTATATCGCTGCCCGAGGTGGCGTTGCGGTAACGGCTGGCGTGGACGCTGTCCAGATTCAACGGAAAGTCCAGGCGCGGCAGTAACTTGCCGGTAGCGATGATGCCGCCGTTGATGACGCACAACACCAAGGGATTACTGTCTTGCAGTTTGTCGGTGATCGCCGCCGCCATGCTATCCAATGCCGCTTCGACTTCCTCGGCGCTGTGGAGCAGCAGTGCTTGCTGTTTAACAATGCCGATTTCTTCAAGCATGGGCTTCATAAAACTCCGTGATTTGTTTGGAAATGGTTTGCCATTTGTCACTTTTTGCTAAGGCGTCTTTATCGAGCTGGCATTTGCCGCGCATCGCTTGCAGGCGTTGTTCGCGTTTGCTGTTTTGGCTGATGGGCAGTTTATCCAGCACTTGCTCCGCCGCTGTCGAATTATTGCAAACCAGCAGCATATCGCAGCCGGCCTGTTGGGCTAAGCCGGCGCGTTCGGTGAAATCGCCTATGCTGGCCGCGCCTTCCATACTCAGATCGTCGCTGAATATGGCGCCATCGAAACCCAGTTCGCCGCGCAGAATGGTCTGTAGCCAGAAGCTGGAAAAGCCGGCCGGGTAACGGTCTACTTGCGGATAAACCACATGAGCCGGCATGATGGCCTCCAGGCCTTGTGCTATCAATTGTTTGAACGGCAGTAAATCTTGTTGGCGGATGGTTTCCAGATCGCGTTCGTCGACGGGTAGCGTCAAATGCGAATCCAGTGCCACCGCGCCGTGACCAGGGAAGTGTTTGCCGGTGGCAGCCATGCCGGCGCCGCGCATGCCTTGCCGAAATGCGCCGGCCAGTTCTGCGGCTAATTTTGCGTCTTGGGAAAACGAGCGGTTACCGATGATCTCGCTAACCCCGCAATCCACATCCAATACCGGCGCGAAGCTGAAATCCACATCCACGGCCAGCAGTTCGCTGGCCATCAGCCAGCCGGCAGCTTCTGCCAACTCAGGTTGCTCGGCGTAAAAAGCCGCGGCCGGCAGGCGGGTAAAGCCATTTTGAAAGCGTTGCACGCGGCCGCCTTCCTGATCGACGGCGATCAGGATGTCACCGTTGCGTGCAGCGCGGATCTGTTTGATTAAGTCAGCGACTTGTCGCGGATTGTCGTAGTTTCGGGAAAATAGGATTAAGGCGCCGGTATTGGGATGAGCGATTTTTTCTTTGTCCAGCGCACTGAGGCTGTGGGCCTCGATGTCGATCATGACCGGGCCGATAGCTTGTGGTTTCATGGTGTCAAATGGCGAAATTGGAATATACTTTTGGTGTAGTCACTACATTATATGAGGAATCCGTGCGAACATTTATTTTGTTGATCAGTTTGATGCTGTTGCCGGCGATGACCTGGGCGAACTCCGGCGAGAAAAAAGCCGACGAAAGCGCCGGGCCGGTCATAGAGTATCTGGAGATGAAACCCAAGTTTACCGTCAATCTGGCCGAGCCAAAAAAATACCTGATGTTGAACGTGCAGTTACTGGTGGAAGGTGCCGATCATTTGGAAGTCATTAAAAAGCATATGCCGGTTCTGCGCCATGAAATGATAATGATGCTTAGCGGCATGAAAAGTGCCGACCTGCAAAGTATGGAACAGCGCGAAGCCTTACGCTTGAAAACCAAACAAGTGATAACTGATCTGTTGAGCAAAATTCAAAATAGCGACGGTTTTCGTGATGTGTTTTTCTCGGAGTTTTTAATTAACTAGACGCCGCGGTCATTATTGTCCCAAACAAAACTAAGGCTTGCAGCGATGCGAGCTTTTTTTGCGCTGTGATTTTTCCCGTTGTTTAAATACCGTTCGCCTTCATGTTCTTGACGGTTATGAAGCTTGGATTTTTCTCGCGGTCGGTGCTCCCCTTTCAATAGTTAGCTCCCTGCCAGAATGAGTGTGCTAGTGAGGCCGTTTTGATAGCAACCGACGTTACTGTCGATTTGGCAGCAGATAACTTGAATTAAACCCGGTGGTATATTTGGTTAGCGGCTTTTTCGTCGTTTGTCTGGCCCTCGTCTGATGAGTGTTCAAGAGCGGATGTAAGATTAGACGCTGAGCCGGTAAAGCCAAATTCGGGTGGCAAAATCTGTGCGACTATCTGGAGATTGGCGCGTGCTGGGTATAATCCCTTTGCCCAGTTATCAATTGCTTGAAGATGATGCTATGCCTAAGTCATTAATTTACAAAGGTCGCGCCAGTATCAGTAATGCAGTCGGTCGGTTTGAAAAATTGAACAGGCAGGCTGAAGACGACGGCTGGGGCTGTTTGGATGCAGCGTTGCCGCCGTTGCCCACCGAAGTCATTATCGATAGCAGCAAATCGGTGATTACCTATAACGATTCGCCGGATATTCCGTTTGATCGGTCGATAAACCCGTATCGCGGTTGCGAGCATGCTTGTATTTATTGCTTTGCCAGGCCGACCCATGCCTACTTAGGCTATTCCGCCGGGTTGGATTTCGAGAGCAAAATTCTGGTTAAGCCTGACGCTGCACGTTTGTTGCGCGAAGAGTTGGCCAAACGCAGTTATCGTTGCGCGCCGCTGGCCTTGGGAACCAACACCGATCCTTACCAACCGCTGGAACGGCAGCAGCGCATCATGCGGCAAATTTTGGAGGTGTTGGCAGAGACGCGGCACCCGATTAGTATCGTGACCAAGTCGGCGTTAGTCGAGCGCGACATCGATCTTTTAGCGCCGATGGCGGGGCAAGGTTTGGTCTCGGTTTATCTTTCAATTACGACGCTGGACAGAACACTGGCGCGCGCTCTGGAGCCGCGCGCCGCCGCGCCGCAACGCCGTTTGGAGGCGGTCGCCCGCTTGCGGGAAGCCGGGATTCCGGTTGGCGTGATGCTGGCGCCTTTAATCCCTGTTCTCACCGATTACGAACTGGAAAGCATCGTCAGCGAGGCTCATAAGGCTGGTGCGCAAAGTGTGCAATACATCCTGCTACGCCTGCCCTTGGAAACGGCGGATTTATTTGCAGAATGGCTGCAACAAAACTACCCGCTAAAAGCCGAGCATGTGATGGATCGAGTCAGGGACAGCCGCGGCGGCAAAGCCTATGACGCGGCTTTTCATCAACGCCAAACGGGCAGCGGCAGTTACGCCGATTTGCTGGCGCAGCGTTTCAAGCTGATTACCAGAAAGCTGGATTTAACCGGTTCTCTACCAGCATTGCGCAGCGATTTGTTTCGTCCACCAAACTTAGGCGGACAGCTGAGTTTCGATTTTTTCGATTGAACGCGACTTAGGCTTCCGTATCTTCTATATCCCCGCGCTCCAGCAAGCCTTGCTCGCGGATCATCGCTTTAAAGCCTTTCATCACCGGCCGGGAAATAGCGGTTTCCGCCATCAGGCGTTTTTCGTAAATCAGATTTTTCAGGGCTTCGTCGTCTTCATTGGCGCGGGCCGTCGCGATCAATGGATGTAGATCGGCTTGCAGCAGTTGCCCCGGCAGGTGTTTGACGCAGTCATAGAGTAGCGCCATCACCACTTTTTCAGTAGGCCTCATTTTGCATTTGCCGTCGATGATTTTCAGCATCACCGTCACCGCGCAATCGACGTGAATCGGACTGAGTGGGTGATCGTTCACCCATTGCTGAACGTGATCGGGCGTCATCCGATCTCCTCGCCGGCTGCGGTGCGCTTGGCATAGTCCAGCAAGGATTCTTCAACCGCCGCATAGGCGTATTCAGAAACCGCGCGCACGCCGATAGCATGGACTTTGGCGGTGGGGCCGTCGCCGATACGCGCCACGAACACTGCGTAACAGTCTTTAATGGTTGCCAAAATGCCGGGCATTGCGGACTCGTCGGTATGCTGGCCCAGGCAGTAATTGGCCACTTCGCGGGTTTCTAATAATTCGCAACTGGCTTCGGAGACGCTATACACGGAAAACTTCGTGGCATGGCCGAAATGTTCGTTGATGGAAATGTTGTCCTTGGTGGCGACCGCCAGTTTTAACGGAAACTCGGGCATGTGCGAGGGCTCGTTCGGGTGAATGGGATTTAGCCAAGAAACAAGCAAGACCAATACCAAATGAACTGAGGCCGAAATAGCGGGGGTTTGGCGAGACTAACGCAAAGCCGGATTGAGGCTTTGTCGAGTTTACGACAAGCGCAATCGACAAACGGCTTAGTCTTCGTGCTTTTTTAAGGTGTTGCCGGCGGGTTTGAAGGTATGTAAATCCACCGCCGGCTCGGTGTCTTGCGCGGCGCAGCCCCAGCTCAATTGCTGATCCTGGGTAAAGCGCTTGCCCAATTGCCAGGCTATCTCGGCTCGGGCCAGTTCCACGCCCAGATAAAAAGCATGGCCGCCATCGGTTTCTACCTGCAACTTGGGGTAAAAATCAAACGGGTCGAGCGCGGTGTGCAGGCCATCGCGGTTAAATACATGAATGCCGTCGCTGCTGACCTGAATGCGGTAGCTGGGGTCTTTAATTTCCGCGGCCAAACTTTCGATTTCCTCGCGGCTGTTCAAAAACGGCGAGCTGTCATGCACGGTCAGCAAATCCGGCGCGATATGCTTGGGCAGGGTATTGTGCTGCTTGGCGGTGTACATGATGCGGCGGGCGCTGTCGGCTTCCTTGATGGCGCGGCGTGCGTGTTTACTGACTTCAGTAGCCAGAATATGGTTGATATTCAGCTCCGAGCATATCCCCAGCAACATGGCGTTGATGCCGGAGGTGTCGGCGTGGGTCAGTTCGGTGAGATTGCCGACGCCCATCATCATTTCTACGTCCGGATAGCGGCGGCGGAACTCATGATTGCGGACAATGGAGTCGGTGAAACCAAAGTGAATCGGGTCAAGGATGGGATCGACGATGAAGGCGCGGTTTTTTGCGCTCAAGATTTCGATGGCTTTATCCAGCGTACTTAGGTCGCCGTGAGTTTCCGGAATCAGAATCGGCGTGGTCGCCACTTCGTCGGCAATCCACAGGCTTTTGGTGGTCAAGCTGAGCATGTAATCGGCCCCAGCCTGGCCGCCGGCCAGCAGATCGGCGTCTTCCAAGGAGTCGATGCTGACGGTAAAGCCCTCCTGCTTTAAGGTGCGGATGCACTCGGTCAGATGCGGAAACGGCGTGCCGGGCAGAAAGCCAATGTCGATCACATCCGCGCCGTTGGCTTGGTAGTAATAAGCGCGCTCGACGACTGCCTCGACGCTGATGCTGGGCGCGTCGGTAATTTCCGCGAAAATTTTGGTTTGGTATTGGCTGAGGTCGTAATGCTGAGCGGCCAGGCCAAAATGCTGCGGCAAGTCCTTGATTTCCTCCGGACCGCGTTCGAATGGCACACCAAAGTGTTGTGCTAATCCGTAAAGATCGCCGCGGCAACGGCCTGGTAAAATCACTCTGTCAGCGCCTTGCGCGTCTGGCAGCCGGCGGATGATCATGTCGCTGGTAATCAACGCCGCCACCGTTACGCCCATCACATACACCTTGTATTGAAAGTCGGGCTGCATTTTTTCCAAAACTTGCCGGACTTGTTTCTCCGCCAGCCGGCCGGTGATGAACAGGATGCGTTCGGTCATAGACTGGCCAATCGCGTGTTGACGGCGACGATTAGCTGCTCGACATCATCGACCACTTGGGTGTAAGGAAAGCTGCGGATTTTGTCGGTGGCTTCCAGGTCGATTGGGCGCGGATAGACCATGAACTTTTTCTTGCCGGGCGCGGTGGTTTCAATCTCCGGCTGGGTGTCGCAAGGGTAAACGATGCTGGGCACGCGGCATTTGCCGGCCTGGGAATACAGGTTAGTGACCAACGAATCGGCGATGCCCAACACGCATTTGGCGATGGTATTGGAGGTAGTGGGGGCCATGACAAAGGTGTGGTAATAACCTTTATAGAACAAACCAACCGGTGGCGCCGAGGCGGCTTTATCCCGATATACCGCCATCTTGGCGCGGATGTCGTCCAGGCGAATACCGTACATTTTCAAGACTTCCTCGCCGGCCTGACTCAAATACAAATCAACATTATCCAGCGTCAGCATGTATTCAAGACATTCTTCTATATAGTGTCCGGAGCCGGTAATAGCCCAGGCGAGACGCGGTGTGGTCATGGCATGTGTAGTCGTTTTGTGGACAGAGCATTATACGTGAAGACGGTGGCTAATCGACCATTCGCCGGCGATACGATCCGGGCTGTCGCTTATGTGTCGACATTTACAATTTGGTTTGTTGTATGAATTCATGAATTTATAAGATTGGGCTTACAATATTGCCCGAATTCGGCTGGTTTGGTTTGCCGATCTATACGCGACCTAAACAGCCTATTTCATTGCCATCATGGACAGTTTATATATCTCAGAACAGGGCCCTTCAAAACCGCACATTATCGTGTTTGCCGGTGCCAAGAGCGGCGTCGGTAAAACCAGTGTGGTGGCTAATGTAGCGGCGGCAATGGCATTGCGTGGCAAGCGGGTCTGCGTAGTCGATGTCGATACCGGCTTGTCCAATATCATTACTTTGCTCGGGCTGCGGCCGGCACATCGCTTGGAGCAGGTGTTACGCGGTGAAAAGGCCATTGCTGAGGTGTTGCTGAAAACCGGCGACGGTGTTGGCGTCGTGTCAGCTGCGCATCTAATGGGTGGTGTGCCGGTCTCCGCCGAGCAGACACATAGGCTGGCGGCTGCGTTGGCGGATCTGGAAACGCAATTCGATTATTTTTTGATCGACACGGCTGCGATGCATACCGAAACGCTGTTGCGCTTTATCGAATTGGCGCAATCAACTTTTTTAGTGGTCAGCGGTGATCCTGCGGCGCTAACCGATGCCTTTGCGCTGCTGAAGTCTTTGAATACCCGCCAGTATACGGGCAGCCTGCGCGTCGTGGTCAATCAGGCCCTGGATTACCCGGCTGCGACCGATACCTATCGGCGGTTTGCCGCCGTGGCGGAAAAATGCTTGAAATTGAAAGTGGAGTACGGCGGCTTTGTGATTCGCGACGAGAATCTGCCCAAAGCCGTGGCTTTACAGATGTCGGTAGTGGATTTGGCCGTCAATTCCCCGGCCAGTCGCTGTTTGTTGGCCTTGGCGGACAATATTATCAAGCACATCGGGTGCGAAACCGCAGGTACCGGGTTGGTGGAGTACTGGCAAAGGCTGTTAAGCGCTACGCCGACCAGGCAAAATGTGGGTGATGATGCCGATGCTGAGCAGGTTAACGCGCTAAGTCCTGCTGATAGAGCGGAAATGAGTATCAGTGAGTTGAGTCGGAGGTTGTTGTTGGCGATGAAGCAGCAACTGCTCGATCAACCGGCGCTGGAACGCTTTATCGGCGAATTTGTAGAAACCTACTGCGAGCAATTCGGCCGTTTTCCGAATGCCTTCAAGCCGCTGTTTTATCGCTGGCTGGAAACCGAAAATTATGCCGAGCCCAGATTGATTGAATTGGTAGCGACGCTGGAGGCTTTGCATGCGATGCGTTATCAACGGCCAATGTTCAGCCTGGAAGAAAATGCGGCGCGATTGGTGGCGCAGCTACAAGGACAGCAAGAACAGCATAAAAACTTGGTGGAACAATTATGCGCGGCTTATCGGCAGGCTTTTCACACTGAGGTATTCGATGCCGAGCAGGTGTTGCTGGAACGCATGCAGGCCGAGGATTTCACCGAACAGCATTTCGAAGAATTGCTGCAAAAATTGCGGGACGGCTTTCAGACCCGCTTTAAACGGCCTTACCAAAGTCGGCACGAGTTGGCGCTGGCGTCGGCGGTCGAGGCTTTAAATGTCATGGGCGTCGATCAACACAATCTGCAGGATGAAATCACTATGCTGATGCACGGGTTTCAACTGCTCGGTTCGCGGCGGGAAAAGTTGCTGGCTGCTCTCAACACCTTGCAAAATTCTGGTTTGCCACTCACCGCCTCGGCCGTCCAGGATAATTGAGATTCCGTTTCAGGCGCGGGCGCAAACCCAGACGTCGACCTTGCTGACTCCGGCTTGTTTTAGCGTAGCAGCCAGCGCCGAGGCAGTCGCGCCCGTAGTCATGACATCATCGATAATCGCGATATGTTGAAAAGTCAGGGGCTTGATAATCTTGAAAGCCAAACGCATGTTTTTCCGGCGCTGCTTGGCCGGTAAGCCGGTTTGGTGGCCGGTATCGCGCTGGCGAACGCAGCTATGTAAATCCAGTGGTATACGGAGTTGCCGGGACAAATGCCGGGCGATTTCTATCGATTGGTTGAAGCCGCGCTGCCGATAGCGCTTGGGATGCAGTGGTACCGGTAACAGACAATCCGGCAATTCGGCACTTTCCGCGATATGCTCGGCTAGCAGGGCCGCGATTAAGCGGGCGTTTTTGTAATCGTTGGCAAACTTTAATTGGCCGATCAAATAGCGCATCTGGCTTTGGTATAAAAACGGCGCATAGGTCTCGTCGAAGGCCGGCGATTTTTTCAGGCAGCGGCCACAGAGTTGCGGCATATCAATCGCGGTCTCGAAATGTTCTCCGCAACGGTAGCAGCACGAAAGATTGCGCGGCAGGTCGGTCAAGCAGCCCAGGCACAAATCTAAATCGCCGTATCCCGGGCTTGCGCATAACACGCAACGTGGCGGCAGCAATTTCTTCTGTATAATGTTCAGCCAGTTGTTTACCATAATTTTAAATACAGGTTGATGAGTCGGTGTCCGACGCCGGTTTTGTCCTCACTTTTCGGAGATTATCAGAATGTCTGCAAGCCAGAAACCCTTGGAATCAACGGCCACCATCCGTCACGATTGGCAATTACACGAAGTCGAAGCTTTGCTGGCGCTACCCTTTAACGATTTGATTTTTCAGGCGCAAAGCGTGCACAGGGTGTATTTCGATCCCAACGAGATCCAGGTGAGCAGTTTGTTAAGCATCAAGACCGGTTCCTGCTCCGAGGATTGCGGCTATTGCCCGCAAAGTGCGCGCTACGACTCCGATTTAAATCCGGAAGCTTTGATGCCGGTTGACGCCGTCTTAAAAGCCGCGAAGCAAGCCAAGGAGCAGGGCGCGTCGCGGTTTTGCATGGGTGCGGCTTGGCGTAGTCCGAAGGACAGAGACATCGAAAGAGTCGTGGAAATGGTGCAGGGCGTGAAAGCGCTGGGTATGGAAACTTGCGTAACGCTAGGTATGCTCAGCGATAAGCAGACCCAAGCCTTGAGGGACGGCGGCCTGGATTATTACAACCACAATCTGGACACCTCCGAAGATTACTATTCCGAAATCATCACGACCCGTACTTATCAGGACCGTTTGGATACGCTGGAAAGGGTACGTGATGCCGGCATCAATGTATGCTGCGGAGGGATAGTTGGAATGGGCGAATCGCAAACTGACCGCGCCAAATTGTTGTTGCAACTGGCGAATATGCCCAAGCACCCGGAAAGCGTGCCTATCAATATGTTGGTGCAGGTGGAAGGTACGCCATTGCACGGCACCGAAGCGCTGGATCCTATCGTGTTTGTGCGTACCATCGCCGTGGCCAGAATTCTAATGCCGCAGTCGCGGGTACGCCTGTCGGCTGGCCGCAAAGCAATGAGCGACGAGATGCAGGCTTTGTGTTTCCTGGCCGGCGCCAACTCGATTTTCTATGGTGATAAACTGCTGACCACCGATAACCCGATGACTAACCACGACCAGCAATTGTTCGAACGTTTGGGCGTTAAAATGGGCGGTTCCAGCTACGCCTAATGGCCAATAATTTCTACGACTTTGCCGGCCAGCTGCGGCAGCTGGAGCGCGATAACCTATATCGGCGCCGCAGGGTAGTCGATGGTCCGCAAGGCATTACGCTGAATGTCGATGGCCGGCAGCTAATCAATTTTTGCAGTAACGACTATCTGGGGCTGGCTAATCATCCTGAGGTTGCTACAGCGTTTAAAGCTGGTGTTGATCGCTTCGGAGTTGGCAGCGGTTCTGCGCATCTGATTTGCGGTCACAGTAGCGCGCATCATGGTTTGGAAGAAGAATTGGCGTCCTTTACCGGTCGGGAGCGAGCCTTGCTATTTTCGACCGGTTATATGGCCAATCTCGGCGTGATTTCGGCATTGTTGGGTCGCGGCGATACAGTGCTGGAGGACCGTTTGAATCACGCTTCTTTGTTGGACGGCGGTTTGTTGTCACGGGCGCGTTTTCAGCGCTATCGGCATGCCGATTGTGAAGATTTGCAGACTAAGCTCGCTGCTGCTTCCGGCAAGGCTCTGGTGGTCAGCGACGGTGTATTCAGCATGGACGGCGATTTGCCGCCATTGCCCGCCATGGTTGAGTTAGTCAAACAGCATCATGCCGGCTTACTGATCGATGATGCCCATGGTTTTGGTGTGCTCGGTAAAAACGGCGGCGGCGTTGTCGAGCATTTTGGTTTGAGTCAGGATGACCTACCCATTTTGATTGGGACTTTGGGCAAGGCATTTGGGACCTTCGGCGCCTTCGTGGCCGGTTCCGAGGATTTGATCGAGATGCTGATTCAAAAAGCTCGGAGTTATGTCTTCACCACCGCCTTGCCGGCGGCTGTGGCCGAGGCGACTCGCGCCAGTTTGCGGGTGTTGCAAAGTGAGTCGTGGCGCCGCGAACAGCTGCAAAACTTAATCGGGCGTTTCCGAAAAGGTGCGCAGCAACAAGGCCTGCAACTGATGGATTCTTTTACCGCGATTCAACCTGTTCTAATTGGCGACAGCGGGCAAACCGTGGCGGCTAGTCAGCGTTTGCTGGAGCAAGGATTTTGGGTCAGTGCGATCCGGCCGCCGACCGTGCCGGCCGGCAGTGCGCGCTTGCGGATCACTTTTTCCGCCAATCACACAGAACAGCAGGTCGATGCGTTACTGTATGCATTGGCCAAGGCTTTGCCATGACCGGTATTCATAGAGAAATATACGGCCGGGGCAGACCGCTGGTCATGCTGCACGGTTGGGCGATGCATAGCGGCATTTGGCGCGAATTTGCCAGGCAGCTGGCTCGGCATCGCCAGGTGATTTGCCTGGATTTGCCCGGTCACGGCCGCAGTGCCGGTTTGGATGCATATGACCTGTCGGCTATTACGTCCGCTTTATTCGATGCGATTCCGGTCAATCGCTTTAGCGTGTTAGGTTGGTCGCTGGGCGCGACGGTGGCTTTGGATATGGCGGCGCGCTGTCCGGACCGAGTGCAGTCGCTGTTCTTGTTATCAGGCAATCCGAAGTTTGTTAAGACTGCCGATTGGCCGGGAGTGAGGCCGGAGGTGTTGGATGGTTTTGTCGCCCAGCTTAGCGATGACACGAAATTGACCTTGCAGCGCTTTTTGAGTTTGCAAGTGCAGGGCTTGCCTGAGAGTCGGCAGTTATTGCAGCAATTGCGCTTGGCAGTACATGAGTGCGATGCGCCAGCGCGCGATGCGTTGCAGGGTGGTTTGCAAATTCTGAAAAATAGCGATTTGCGCAAGTCCGTGGTGGGCTTGCACTGTCCGACCACGGTCATGCAAGGCGATAAAGATACTTTGATTCCGGTACAAACCGGGCAAGCTGTAAAAACTTTAAATACGCGCGTCAAACTACATCTCCTCGCAAATGCCGGACATGTGCCTTTTTTATCGCACGCCCAGCAGTTATGCGACATCGTTGCTGCGGCTGAATGAGTTTTGCCGTGTTGGATAAAGCCAAGATTAGGCATTCGTTTGCAGCGGCGGCTGGGAGTTATGATTCGGCGGCGATGTTGCAACGCCAGGTGGGATTAGTCCTGCTGCAAAAATATCCGTTGCAATCCGCAACGGGCTGGGTGCTGGATATTGGGTGTGGCACCGGTTTTTTGACGCGATGTTTGCCGTTAGATGGTCTGAATCAGTCTTGTTTGGCATTGGATATTGCATTGCCCATGCTGCAAGCGTCGCGACGGAACAACGGTGCTGTATCGGTAGAATATGTTTGTGCCGATGCCGAAAAACTACCTTTTGCGGATAACAGTCTGCAACAAGTTTATTCGAATCTGGCTTTGCAGTGGTGTCAGGACTTGTCGGCGGTATTTGCCGATGTGCGGCGATTATTGCGTCAGGATGGGCAGCTGGTATTTTCAACCTTCGGTCCGGAAACCTTAAAAGAATTGAAAGCCGCTTGGACCGGTGTCGACGACTTTGTTCATGTTAACGATTTTTATAGTGCGGGGCAGATTGGCGGTTTTTTAAGGGCTGCTGGTTTTGGGCGGGTTGATGTGGATACTGTGATGTATCGTTTATCTTACCCCACGGTACTGGCTTTGATGCATGAGCTAAAAGACCTGGGGGCGCATAATGTTAGCGATGCCAGAAATCGGCGACCCACCACCCGTTCGCAATTGCAGCGCATGATTCGGCGCTACGAGAACAGTATGGTAGGCGGTGAAGTAGTGGCCAGCTATGAAATTATTGTCGTGCGGGCAAGGTTATGAAGTCCGCATTCTTCATTACAGGTACGGATACGAACGTCGGCAAAACCTGGACGACGATTGCCTTGATGCGCTACCTGCAAATGCAAGGTTTGAGTACGGTGGGGATGAAGCCGGTGGCCGCCGGCTGTGAATGGCATGACGGGATGCTGAAAAATTCCGATGCGCTACTGATGCAGCAATACGCTTCGGTGCCATTGGAATACCGGGAAATCAATCCCTACGCTTTTGAAGCGGCAATATCCCCGCATTTGGCTTGCGGTGGTGTAGATGTTTCAGTGGATGTTGTTTCAGATGGATTTACCCGCTTACAACAACGGGCTGATGTGGTGCTGGTAGAAGGCGCAGGCGGTTGGTATTCGCCAATGAGCGGGGTTTTGGACAACGCCGGTCTGGCGCAAGCCTTGCGTTTGCCGGTGATTCTGGTGGTGGGTGTCAGGCTGGGTTGTATCAATCATGCGCGCTTGACTATGTCGGCCATACGCCAGGCCGGCTTGTCTTGTGCCGGTTGGGTGGCGGTGCAAATTGATCAGGCTATGCCGGGTTTTGACGGTAATCTAACGTATTTACGTGAGCGTCTGGATGCGCCTCTATTGGGGATTTTGCCGTTTTCGGCTGCCGGTGATTTTGAGTTGTTGGCGGCTAAATTGAGTTTGCCAAACTGGCAAAAAGTTGATGTAAATCAAAAAAAATGAAGGCCAGATGTTCAAAATGACGACTCCATTACAAAAACAACCAGGAGACGTTATATGGCTTTAATTACTTGGACTGCGGCTCAATATGGCACTAATGTCGGATTTGCCGACCAAGAGCACCAAACCTTGTTCGGTTTGCTGAATAAACTGTACGATGAAGCCACGGGCGGCGCCGCGCGCGCAACCGTTGGCGCTTCGCTGGATGCACTGATTGCCTATGTGGTTGATCACTTTGCTCACGAAGAAAAGGAAATGGTGGCAAAGGGCTTTGCTGGTTATGATAGGCACAAAGCCGAGCACGAAGCGTTGATCGGTATCTGCGCGGATTTACAGAAAAAATTTCATGCTGGCGAAGCCGAAGTAACCGAAGACGTGGGGCAATTGGTCAAAAGCTGGTTGGATAGCCATATTCCTAAATTCGACATGGCGTATTCTGAAGCATTGAAGTAATGACAGCATAAATCTGTCTCTATTACGCAACAAAAGGCTTGCGAGCAGTGATGCTCCCAAGCCTTTTTTATGTGTATTTTTTACAAACGGGAAAACCTCTTCTGGTTTGTGGGTGAGTCATGGGTTAAAATTGCCCAGTTAATTTATGATAATTATCAGTAAATGGAATTGTTCGCCGGTTAAAGGGTCTTGCGACGATATTACGAAGATATAACGCATACAAGTTTATAACTACCAATGGGGAGGCTGCTCCGTGAAGAAAACAAAGCAACTGCTCGCTTGTTTAGTCCTGATGGCTTTAGGCTTGGGGACTGCACATGCGGACTATACACTCAACCTGATGAAGGGCGTGACGCAACTCAGTAACGAGCTCTACGATTTGCACATGCTGATTCTGTGGATCTGCGTGTTTATTGGGATCGCGGTGTTCGGCACTATGTTTTACTCGATTTATCATCATCGTAAATCAAAGGGCCATAAAGCCGAGCAGTTTCATGAGAATACGACTGTTGAGATCATCTGGACCATCATTCCCACCCTGATTCTGGTGGGTATGGCGATTCCTGCCACCAAAGCCGTAATCGATTTGGACAAGGTGCAGGACTCAGAGATGAGCATTAAAGTCACCGGTAAACAATGGTATTGGGAGTATGAATACCTGGATAGCGGCGTGCATTTCGAAAGCCATTTAGACGAGGCCAGCGAAAAAACTCATAGGGTCAGTTCCATGGACCCGCGTAACGTGCCCAATTACTTGTTGAACGTGGACAAGCCGCTGGTGGTGCCGGTCGGTAAGAAAATCCGCTTTCTGTTTACTGCTGGCGACGTGATTCACTCCTGGTGGGTGCCTGATCTGGGCTGGAAAAAAGACGCCAACCCCGGTTTTATCAACGAAGCCTGGACTTCAGTTGATAAACCAGGCACTTACCGCGGCCAATGTACCGAGCTATGCGGTCGAGACCATGGCTTCATGCCTGTGGTGGTGGTGGCGATGGAACAGGATCAATACGACGCCTGGGTGAAAGCGACTCTGGAGAAACAGAACCAAGCACCTGATTTGAGCGACCAAACCCGTAACACGCTGATGGCAAAAGGTGAATCTGTTTATCTGAAAAACTGCGTGGCTTGCCACCAGATCGATGGTAACGGCATCTCCGGTTGGTTCCCCGCTTTGCGAGGCAGCGCGAAAGTCACCGGCAATATGGATCAGCTGATTGGTTTTATTCAGGCAGGTACGAGCAAAATGCCGGCCTTCAAAAAATTGCCGGATGACGAATTGGCCGAACTGATCACTTACATCAGAAACGCGCCGGCATTGGGTAACAACGTGGGTGATGAGATTCAGCCTAATAAAATCACACCTAAATGGGACGATGATGAGTAATTCACTGATTTTCGCAATGAACTCATTTTCTAATTTTTGCTGAGGTATAAAGTATGACTGCTGTCGTAGCTGAACATGATGATCATCACGATCACCACGATCACGGCCCTGAGAAGGGCGTTTTACGGTGGATATTTACCACCAACCACAAAGATATAGGCACCTTGTATCTGGTATTTGGCCTGGCAATGTTTTTTGTCGGTGGTGCCATGGCATTGGTGATACGCTCTGAATTATTCGAGCCAGGCCTGCAATTTGTCGATCCAAACTTCTTTAACTCCATGACCACCATGCATGCTTTGGTGATGGTGTTCGGCGCCGTCATGCCGGCGTTCGTTGGCTTGGCCAACTGGATGATTCCGATGATGATCGGTGCGCCGGATATGGCCTTGCCACGGATGAACAACATGAGCTTCTGGATGTTGGTGGCAGGCGTATTGTTGTTGGCCAGCACTTTGTTCATGGAAGGTGGCGCGCCATCGGGTGGTTGGACTTTTTATCCGCCCTTGGTTTTCCAAAACGGTAAATCCTTCCCGTTCGCTATTTTCTCTGTGCATTTGTTGGGTATCTCATCCATCATGGGTGCTATCAATGTGATCGCCACCATTTTTAATATGCGCGCGCCTGGCATGACCTTGATGAAAATGCCATTGTTCGTCTGGACTTGGTTGATCACTGCGTTTTTGTTGATCGCTATCATGCCGGTGTTTGCCGGTGCGGTAACTATGCTGTTGACCGACAAATTCTTCGACACCAGCTTCTTCGATGCAGCCGGCGGTGGTGACCCAGTGTTGTACCAACACATATTCTGGTTCTTCGGACACCCTGAAGTGTATGTCATGATTCTGCCGACCTTCGGTGTGGCGTCGACCATCATTCCGGTATTTGCCCGTAAGCCGCTGTTTGGATATGCCTCTATGGTGTATGCGACTGGTGCGATTGCCTTCTTGTCTTTCATCGTTTGGGCTCACCACATGTTTACCGTCGGTATGCCAGTCGCCGGTGAGTTGTACTTTATGTACGCCACCATGCTGATTGCGATTCCGACCGGCGTAAAAGTGTTCAACTGGACCGCTACGATGTGGAAGGGCTCTATGACCTTCGAAACACCGATGCTGTTTTCGATTGCGTTTGTGGTGCTGTTCACGATGGGTGGTTTCACCGGTTTGATGATGTCGGTAGCGCCGGTAGATTTTCAATACCACGATACCTATTTCATCGTTGCCCACTTCCACTACACCTTGGTGCCTGCGTCTATTTTCATTCTGATGGCTGCCGGTTATTTCTGGTTACCTAAATGGACCGGCAATATGTACAACGAGAAGATCGGCAAGCTGCATTTTTGGTTGTCAGCGGTATCGGTAAACATCTTGTTCTTCCCGCAACATTTCCTGGGTTTGGCTGGTATGCCGCGTCGTATCCCCGATTATGCGATTCAATTCGCCGATTGGAATATGGTGTCCAGTATTGGTGCTTTCATCTACGGTTTTAGCCAGCTGTTGTTTGTTTACATCGTCATCGACACCATCCGCGGTGGAACCGGCGAAAAAGTGAGTGACGAGGTTTGGGAAGATGCCAGCAAACACAGTCTGGAATGGACCGTGCCTTCGCCTGCGCCTTATCACACCTTCAGCACACCGCCGGCGAGAATCCCTACCGAGCATTTTTAAGGCTTGAAATGAGTGACTGAAATAAGCCATGTCATTTGACATGGCTTATTGGGTAATGAAATGGATACAAAAAAGAAAAACATTTTGACCGCTTTGGTGTTGTTTGCGGTGGCCTTTACGATATACGTATTTGCGGTTATTAAGGCTATCTCGCAATGAGCGACGATATTGGGCAAAAAAATATCAAGTTGGTCCGTAAGCTGGCGCTTGTCGCAATTGCCATGTTTGGTTTTGGTTATGCTCTGGTGCCACTTTACGATGTGCTTTGCGATTTAACCGGTTTGAACGGTAAAGTTGAAGGTCAAGCGGTTCAGGAGGCGGCGTATCAGGTGGATAAAAATAGGGAGGTGACTGTCGAATTTCTCACGTCCTTAAACGAGTCCACTCCGATGTTGTTCCGTTCAGAAGTGAAAAGCATGAAAGTGCATCCCGGTGAATACTACACCGTTAATTTTTATGCCAAAAATACCACTAACAAGCCGATGATTGCCCAAGCGATACCTAGTATTACTCCCGGCTTGGCGGCAGAGTTTTTTAAAAAGACTCAGTGCTTTTGCTTTTCTGAACAAACTTTTGCAGCAAACGAAGAAAAAACCATGCCGGTTCGTTTCGTTGTGGAGCCGGCGTTACCCGAACGCTATAAGACCGTCACGCTTGCATACACTTTTTTTGATAACACTAACATCAGTAAAAAATAGAGGGGAAGGATATGTCTACACACGATAGTTATTACATACCGCATAAAGCCGTATGGCCAGTTTTGGCTACCGGCGGTTTGATGATGACGCTGGCGGGGTTTGCTAATCATCTGAACGGTTCGTCGATTGGTTCCGGCATGATGTTGACCGGTTTCGTAATTTTTTTGGTGATGCTGGGGTTGTGGTTTGCCTTGCAATCCACCGAGAGCGAATCCGGTATGTACAACCACGGTGTCGGTATTTCTTATCGTATGGGCATGATGTGGTTCATTTTTTCCGAAGTCATGTTCTTCGCCGTTTTCTTCGGTGCACTTTGGTACACACGTAATTTGTCCGTGTCTTGGCTGGGTGAAACCGGCTTTCCAAGCGGGCCGGGCCGTTCGACACACGATACTTTGTGGCCGGCTTTTCAATCAGTTTGGCCTACCAACGGTCCCGGTAAAGTAGGTGGTGATTTCGAACCGATGGGTGCGTTTGGTTTGCCGTTTCTGAATACCTTGTTGCTGTTGTCCAGCGGTGTAACTTGTACTTGGGCGCATCACGGTTTGTTAGCAAAAAATCGCGATCAACTGATCAAAGGTTTGATCGCTACTGTTGGTTTGGGCTTTTTGTTCGTGGGATTTCAAGCAACTGAGTATTACGAAGCCTACCATGAAATGGGTTTGACTCTGGGTTCCGGCATCTACGGTTCAACCTTTTTTATGTTGACCGGTTTTCACGGTTTCCACGTTTGCGTCGGTGCAATTATTTTATCGGTCGTGTTGTTCAGAAGCTGGAAAGGTCATTTCACGCCGGAAAACCACTTTGCCTTCGAAGCAGCCGCTTGGTACTGGCATTTTGTCGACGTGGTCTGGTTGGGTCTGTTCGTGTTTGTTTACATGATGTAACAGCTGTTAATCAAACCGGAAAAAGCGCGGTCTTTGCGGATCGCGCTTTTTTTTTGTCGATTTTTAAGGGTTTGACGTTGCAGTTGCTGGATTTTGGTTGGCATGCATGCGGGCACCGATGCCGTGGGGTTGAACCATGCCTGTGGCGTAGGCGATGAACAGCAGGACGAACAAAGCCAGCGAGAGACCGATACGCATGGTTAATGCCTTGGCGGTCTTCGCCGAGTCGCTGTCTTCCTTGTGTTTGACAATATGAAACAGCGCGGACCCGAGGCTGATGACGATGGCCAGGAATGCGACGATAGTGAGCGTTTTGATGAGCATGGCGGCAATAATAAATAAAAACCTGCATTCTCGGCGATTCAGGTACGCTTGCCAATAGCACATATCCACACAGGAGCAGTCCCGATGATCAAATTTAGTATGCGGGGTATCGAATTCCGTTGTTCATTACTCGCATTAAGCGGATACCTGCTGTTATTCGGTTTGTTGTGCGGTTTGGGGGTTTGGCAATTGGGACGCGGCGAACAGAAGGCGGTTTTACTGGCGCAACAGCAAGATGCTGTCAACGCGGAAGCCTTGGATTTAACGCCTCAAACCGGAATAGATAAGGATGTTTTGCGCTATCGACCGGTTTTAGTGACAGGGCACTACGATATTAACCATCAGGTTTTGATCGATAACCAAACGCTAAACGGCAAACCCGGCTATCTGGTTTTAACGCCGTTTTTGCCCGATAGCGGTCAGCCTGGCATATTGGTTAACCGTGGTTGGATTCCGTTAGGCGCTTCCCGCGAAGTTTTGCCGGACATTGGTATCAGCACTGTGACGCAGCAAGTACGTGGCAGAATTAACCGTTTTCCTGAGCCAGGTCTGAAATTAAAAGGCGCGGAAATTCCGGGGGAAACTTGGCCGGTCAGAGTACAAGTAATAGATAGCCAACTCTTGGCGGATAGGTTGGGATATGCGTTGGCCGATTATCAGATCGAACTCGACTCGGCGCAGCCCGATGGCTATCAACGGCAATGGAAGATTGCTGTGGCAATCCCACCTGAAAAACATAGGGCCTATGCAGTACAATGGTTCGGTTTAGCGCTGACCTTAACAGCCCTATTTATTTGGATTAGTAGTCGAAAAATACACCGTGGATAATCAATATAAAAAAAACCGCATCACCATCGTAGTGATATTCGCCATGTCCATCGTGCCCTTTGGGTTTGCGTGGTTTTTGGCGAAAAATCCGGATATCGTTAGGCTAGGCACCAACAATGGCGTGCTGATCACTCCACCGCAAGTAACCTCGGCCGATGACTTTTCCGGTTACGACACATTTTCTGCGCAAAATATGCAGGAGTTGAAAGGCCATTGGGTGCTGGTCAACCCTGTGCCGAGGGACTGCGGGGAAACCTGTCGCGATGCCTTGTATAAAACCCATCAACTGACATTGATGATGGGTAAGGATATTGCCCGGATTCGCCGCTTGGCGGTGTTGTTTGAAAAAACTTATCAGCTGCCGGCGGAATGGCGCGATGACGGTCGCTTATTAAAAGCCTTGCCAGCCGTCTCCTTAAAGGAAAAGTTAACCCAATTAAACGCGCAGCCCTTGCCGGAAGGCATGCTGATCATTATGGACCCACTAGGAAATCTGATGATGCAATACGCTCCGGGCTACGATCCTTACCAAGTCAAAAGCGACTTAAGCAAGTTACTCAGAATTTCACAAATCGGTTAGAAATATGTTCAGAAAATTAACCCTGTGCTGCGCGTTGTTGGCGCTGCTAGTCATCATCGTCGGCGCGTATGTGCGCTTAACCCACGCCGGCTTGGGTTGCCCGGACTGGCCTGGTTGTTACGGCAAGGCTTTCGTCAGTGACAGCGCGGAATTTAAAGCCGATGCGGCTGCTGGATTTCCGCAGTATGCCTTGGATACCGCAAAAGCTTGGAAAGAAATGGCTCATCGCTACTTGGCTGGCGGCTTGGCGCTATTAGCGTTGGTTTGGTTTGGATTGGCGTGGGGGGAAAAACCGCGTTCGCCTGCAGTCATGCTGACCACTCTGGTATTGCTGTTGATAGCCGGGCAAGCCGGTTTGGGCATGTGGACGGTGACATCCGGCACGCGACCCGGCGTCGTAACAGCGCATCTGTTGTTGGGTTTTTTTACGTTTTGGACTTTAGGTTGGAGCTATTTGCGGCTTAATCCGGCTGCCGAAGCAAGGCCGGTTCGTTCCGGCCCCATCCTATTTACCGGTTTGGCGATACTGGTCTTGCTCGCGCAGATTGTGCTGGGCGGCTGGGTCAGTAGCAACTATGCCGGCCTAGCGTGTAGCGATTTTCCGCGTTGTAACGGCGAATGGTTACCGGGCGGCGATTATCTGAGTATTTTGGATCTGTTCAGGGACAGCGGTCTTTCCGCCGATGCGAAAATGGCGATACAGGCATTGCATCGCGTTTTGGCTGCTTTCACTTTCCTGGTGCTCAGCGCTTTGATGTTGTCCGCAACTTCGGAACGCCATCCAAAACCGGTGCGGTTGGCGGGAAATATCCTCAGTATACTGTTATTACTGCAGATCGCACTAGGGATTTTTAGCGTCAAGTACCAGCTGCCTCTGGCGTTGGCCGTTGCGCATAATGCGGTCGCTGCGTTGCTGATGTTGCCCTTGCTGGGGATTTTGTTTTACAGCCGTTATAGCACGGGAACAGAGGACGAAAGTGTAGCCTTCGAAGCCATGGAGCATGTTCCGGCTGAACCGGCCCCGGCGGAAGAACCGCAGATAATCAGCGAAGATTCTTTATATTTGCGTTTAACCACTCAGCTGAAAAAAACCAGAACCGGCCTGGGCGGGGTACTGAGCAGCTTGGCATTCGGGCAAAAGGCGCTGACCAAGGAGTTATTGGCCGACATTGAAGCCCAATTATTGATGGCCGACTTGGGCATCGAAACCACCACGCAATTGATTAAACAGCTGACCGATAGTTTGGAGCGCGATCAACTCAGTGACGGCCAATTATTGAGCCAAACTTTGAAGCAAAATTTGTTAGCGATGCTGGAACCTTGCAGCCTGCCGTTGCAAATTCCCAAACAAGATGGGCCGTTCGTAATTTTGGTGGTGGGTGTTAACGGTGCCGGCAAGACAACTTCGATCGGTAAACTGGCCAAACGCTTGCAGCAACAAGGCCATAGCGTCATGTTGGCGGCGGGCGATACTTTCAGGGCCGCCGCAGTCGAGCAATTGCAAACCTGGGGCGAGCGCAACGATATTCAAGTCGTGGCGCAGCATACCGGCGCCGATTCCGCATCGGTGATTTTCGATGCCTTACAGTCAGCCAAAGCCAAAGGCGTTGATGTATTGATCGCCGATACCGCCGGACGTTTGCATACCAAGTCCAACTTGATGGACGAATTGAAAAAAATCAAACGGATCATGGGCAAACTGGACGAGTCAGCCCCGCACGAGGTATTGCTGATACTGGATGCGGGCACCGGGCAAAATGCCTTGTCGCAAGCTAAACTATTCAACGAAGCGGTAGAGCTGACCGGCATTGCCTTGACCAAGCTGGACGGCACCGCCAAGGGTGGCATTATATTCGCGCTGGCTAATCAACTGCATATTCCGATTCGTTTTATCGGTGTGGGCGAGCAAATTGACGATTTGCAGGATTTCAATGCGCAAACTTTCGTCGATGCCCTGTTTGTTCAAGAGTGATGCGCAGTAGCCAGATACCATGTTGAGATTCGAACACGTAAGCAAACGTTATCCCGATGCCGGCGAAGCCTTGACCGATGTCAGCTTTCATTTGCAACGCGGCGAAATGGCATTTTTAACCGGCCGTTCCGGTGCCGGTAAAAGTACCTTGCTGAAGTTAATCGCGATGATGGAGCAATGCACGCGCGGCAGCGTGTTGCTGGATGGCCAGGATATTACGCGCATCGGCGAACGGAAGATCCCCTACATGCGTCGTAATCTGGGCCTGATTTTTCAGGATTACAAACTGCTGAACGATAGAACGGTATTCGATAACGTGGCCCTGCCATTGGTGGTCTCGGGTTATAACCATCAGGAAGTGGCGCGGCGGGTGCGGGCATCCTTGGATAAAGTGGGTCTGTTAGGCAAGGAAAGGAAACATCCCTTGGCCCTGTCCGGTGGGGAGCAACAGCGCGTAGGTATCGCCCGAGCCATTGTCAATAAACCTAAATTAATTCTGGCCGACGAGCCGACGGGCAACTTGGACCCGGATCTGTCTGCCGAAGTGATGTTCATGTTCGAGCAATTCAAACAAGTCGGGGTGACGGTGTTGATAGCCAGCCACGATATAGAGTTGATTAATCATCTCGGCCATAGAGTATTGACGCTCGATAAAGGCCATTTGATAGCGAGTTGACGATGAAACGCAATCACCGCAGACAAACCGGTAGCAGGCTGGTGGAATTATTCCATGCCTATATGCTCAACCATGCCCATGGGCTGTTCTCCAGTCTAGGCCGGCTGAGCCGGACGCCTTTTACGTCTACCATGACTATCTTGGTGTTGGCTATCGCCATTTCCTTGGCCAGCAGTTTTTATATCGTGGTCGCCAATATCCAGCAATTGACCGGCAATCTGGAGTCCAGCAATCAGATGTCCTTGTTTTTACACGACAACATTACCGACGCGGCCGGCCAGAAGCTCGCCGAGCAAATCCAGCAAAACGGTAGCGTCATGGAAGTTAAATTTATCAGCAAGAAACAGGCGCTGGAGGAGTTCAAAGCCAATAGCGGCTTCAGCGATGCGTTGAATGCGCTGGAACGCAATCCCTTGCCGAGCGTGATTCAAGTAGTGCCGAAAAATGCGCTGGAAAGCAACGAAGACATCGAGAAACTGATGTCCGATTTTAAACAATTCCCGCAAGTCGATTTCGTGCAGGTGGATATGCAATGGGTGGCGCGCTTGCAAACCATCATGCTGATTGCCAGCCGTGGTGTGATGTTGGTCAGTCTGTTACTCGGTTTTGCGGTAACGTTCATTACCGGCAATACCATTCGTCTGGAGTTGCAGAATCGCCAGGACGAAGTGTTTATTTCTAAACTGGTCGGCGCTACCCATGCTTTTATTCAACGGCCGTTTTTGTACACCGGTTTCTGGCTGGGTTTTATCTCGGGTTTTCTCGGTTGGTTGATCATGACTATCATGCTGTTGATCCTGGAAACGCCGGTGGAGAAACTATCGACCTTGTATAACAGTTCATTCGACTTACTGTTTTTGAGTTTCTCGGAGTTTATTTTGCTATTGATGATTTCGTCCATGCTGGCGGTACTTGGTTCCTGGGCGGTGTTGCACTATCAGTTACGGCAACTAAAACCGCAATAAGCCTATGAATTTTTGGGAAACCAAGACCCTGGCGCAAATGAGCACGGAAGAGTGGGAGTCGCTGTGCGATAACTGCGGCAAGTGTTGTTTGAACAAGCTGGAAGACGAAGACACCGGCGAAATTGCGTTTACCAGCGTGGCGTGCGATTTGATCGATTTAGAAACCTGTCGTTGCACTCGTTATAGCGAGCGTTGCACGCTGGTGCCGGAATGCATCGACTTGAAGCAACATGACTTTGCCGAATACAACTGGTTGCCGTCAACCTGTGCATACCGCTTGTTAACAGACGGTGAAGCGTTGCCTAGCTGGCATCCCTTGATCACCGGGACTCGCGAGTCGGTGAAAGAGGCGGGGGTGTCTATCGGCAGTTATGCGGTTAAAGAGTCGCAGGTTACCGATCTGGAAGATCATATTATCGAATGGTTGCAGCCCTGATTCAGGCTGGCTGGGCCGCCGGTCAACTTCGTTTTCCGGCGGCTTCAGGTGTGGAAAAGCCGGGATTACCTATCCCTTGGGTTGGACTTTAGCTTATCCTTTGCCGGGCAACATACCTACCGTACCCGGTTTAATTCGTTTGCAACTCACTACGACATCTTCCTGACGGCATTTTGCTTCCTGTGGGTTGCTGCAGGTGTCGCAAACTGTGTTACCAGTGCTTTTTACCTCGTCGACATGCCAGCCGTAACCTTGGGACTGGCAGAATTTCTTGCTGAACCTGTCGATATTGTAGTTTTTGGCAGCATTTTCCTTGGCCTTGCTCTCAACTTGGCAGTGCTCGGGGGCCAGAGTGTTCGCCATGATGTCTCGATAAATATATTCGGTAGCCTGGACGGGGCTAGCTAACAATAAAGAGGCTAACAGGGTGCCGATAAAAGTGGTTTTCATCATATTAATCCTCGCGGTTGCCGATGACTCGGATGTTCATTAAGCGATTCTCTTCGGCAATTTGATCCTTGATGGGGGCAAATTTTTCGTTTTCGCTCATTTTTACCGCCAGGATGGCGCCAACAACAACTGCGGTAGCCAGCACCAAATACAACACGAAGTTATCTTTTTCTTGTTTTACTTCTGTCATGGTTTTACCTCTTATAATAATAAATCGGCCAGTGCCGAACCGAATTTGTATTGAAAAACCTGTTCGCCCTTTAACAGGGTCGGCACTGATTTGACGTCAACCTTAGCGATTTCTCCGATACCTATAGCATGCTCGCGCCGTCGAGCCAGATCGAATATTTCGCTGAAAGCATTGAATGCATCAGCCAGGAATTGCGTTACACCTCCATGTAAGCAGCTACGGATTGAAAACACCTGATTCAGGCTTTTTTGAGCTGCTTCATGGTAGCGAATCGAAACAATAAAAGAAATGCGCGGGCTTGTCAAACAAATATCGTATCAATATTATACGTTTGCCGTTGTTTTCGCAAAGACTGTCTGCAAGTGGTGTTTGGATTTTGCACTATTATCTGCTCTCCCCAATCTGATCAGGCGCGATTTGGCGTAAAAAGCCGACGGCGCTTTATTTGAAAAGTCTGGAAAAAAGAAGCATCTACCGGCGATAAAATATTCGCGAAGTTGAAATTGGCGATTATCCTGGTAGTCTTCGATGCTGTTCTTGTCTAATTACTTTACTCACAGAAATAGAAAAATCTCATATGCAAACATTGACTAGAAAAATTAAAAAATATGTGACGGTGATTTTTTTAGGTGCATTGCTTCCGGCGCTAAACCCGGTTTGGGCGGAATCCGATAAGCAACTCCAGGAAAAAACGCTTAAAGCGCGGGAATTGATTCATCAGAAAGACATGGATCATTCCGCCCATGCGGAACTCGCGGACAAAACCGAGGGATTTCGCGGCGTGTTTTACGGTTATTTGCCCTGCAAGGAAAAAGATTGTGATGGTTTCAAAATGACCTTGTCTTTGAAACAAAAGAACAATTACTTATTGGTCACTCAATACGCAAAAGCCTCTTCCAGAGAGTTTTACGAGAAAGGCAAGTACGACTGGGATGACAAAACTCACATACTGTCGTTAACCTCCAATAAAGGCGATCTGAATCGCAAATTCAGCATCAAAGACGAAGGAACGTTGATACACCTGAATAGCGACGGTACGCCCATGCTCGGCGACCAGGACGATTACACGCTGGCAAGAAGCGATAAATCCAAATCGCGGGAAGTGCATATTCATTAAGCTCTTCCCTGAAGGGTCTAGCCGGTTTTAGATGACGCCGGCTATTTACACGATAGGCTGTGGGATGCAAAGCGCCGATACAGCCTAGAGAGTATGAAATTTACTCTAATTCAGCTAAATAGTCGTTTTTCAACTTCACATAATGTTTGGCTGAATATTCCAGAAAAGCTTTTTCGTCATCGGTCAAAGCCCGGATTTGTTTGGCGGGTGTACCGACATATAAATAACCGCCTTCCAGCTTCTTGCCGGGCGGCACTAAAGCACCGGCACCCAGCATCACATAATCTCCCAGTTCGGCATCATCCATCACAATTGCACCTATGCCGATGAGACAATAATCGCCTATCGTACAGGCATGCACCACGGCGCGATGACCGATAGTGACGCCTTTACCGATTGTCAACGGATGGCCTTGCGGCGAATAGTCGCCGGCGTGGGAAACATGCAACACCGAGCCATCCTGAACGTTGGTGCCTTCGCCTATGGTAATAGCTTCGACGTCGCCGCGTATCACCGTGGTCGGCCACACCGATACATCGTCGCCTATTCTCACATCGCCGATCACGACCGCGGCTTCGTCGATGTACACGTTTTTGCCGACCTTGGGTTGTTTGCCCTTATATACTCTGATTGCCACCGCAACTCCCATTTTTTGCCATACTTAAACCGCGATGTTACGCAATTAATCGATTCTTCTCCAGTCCAGCGAGGGTAGTAATGGCATTTATAGACGGTATCAAACGGCAACTACGTTCGGTGATCGAATGGGAAAACCCCGATCCCGATCTGTTGTTGGGACAATGGACTGAAAACGGCGACGAAATCAAAAATGCCTCCAAATTAATCGTCGGTCCGGGGCAGGGCTGTATTTTTGTCTATCAGGGCCAGGTCAAAGCGGTGATCGAAGAACAATGCATGATCAATTTAGAAACCGATAACGTGCCGTTTTGGACCACGATCAAGAAATTCATGCAGTTTTTCGAGAGTGAACATAAGGTGGGGATTTATTTCTTCCGTAAAACCAAGATTCTCGATCAGAAGTGGGGCACTACCTCGCCAATTAAATATCAGGACCCGAAATATCATTTCCCGGTCGCGTTAAAAGCCTACGGTAACTACAGCTACCAAATAGCCGATGCCAACGATTTCTTCGTCAACATCGTCGGCAGTCACAACCAAATGCGCATAGACGATTTCCGCAACATTCTTTCCGCGCGAATCATCAACCCGATTTCCGATTATCTGGCGGAATGTCAGCATAGCTTCGCCGACATCGACGCCAACCGAGACGAAATAGCCCGGGGCATAGCCATTAAGCTGGCCATCGTGTTTCGTAAGCTGGGTTTTAGCATTAGCGATTTTCGCATCGAAGGTACCGATTTCGACGAAGACACCTTGCGCCGTATCAATCGTATCGCCGATCTGACCGCTGAAGCGCAAGCCGCGCAAGCGGTGGGTCTGGATTATGCCAAGGTGCAACAGCTGGATGCCCTACGCGACGCAGCTCGCAACGAAGGTGGCGGTGCCGGGCTTGGGATGGGGATGGGTGCGGGCATCGGCTTGGGGCAAGGTATGGCCCAGTCGCTGGGCGCGACGACTAATCAGGTTGCTGCCGATAGCAATCAAACCGTCGCCAAGTTGACCGAATTGAAGCAGCTATTCGAAGCGCAGCTAATAACCGAGACCGAATACGCCGCCAAGAAACAACAAATATTGGATAAGTTTTAGCATGGCCAACTGCACGAGTTGTTCCGCACCCTTGCCTGCCAACACACAGTATTGCAGTTATTGCGGCGTCCGCAACGACATCGATTTGCTAGGCAAGCACGACTATCAAGTCATCGATGCCACCAGCGAGCGAGTTTGCCCGGAATGCGCGCAAAGTCTGCAAACCATTAGTCTGGATGCCGCCGGTTCCCTACATATCGAGCGGTGCGCCAACTGCTATGGCTTATTTTTCGATCCCGATGAAATAGAAACCTTGCTGGATAGCGCAGTAGCGCCGGTGGTTACCGTCAACCTGGAACTACTGAGCAATATTAATAAGGACCGCTATCCGAAAAATGACACCGTAAAATACCTTAAATGCCCGGTGTGCCAGGTGTTAATGAATCGGGTGATCTACGGCTATCGCAGCGGTGTAATTATCGATCAATGCAGAAGCCATGGGATTTGGCTGGACGGTGGACAGATCAGTCACCTGCTGGAATGGAAAAAAGCCGGCGGCCAGATTTTGAATCAGCAAAAAATCACTGCCAAACAAGAAAATGCCAGTTCCGAGCAATTCAAAAAGGCCTTTAGGAAAGACTATTCCCGCCCGCAACAAAGCTACGGCGAAGCAAGTATCGACGGTGACTTAGTGGCGTCGGTCGCCGAAGTGATATTCAAGATTTTTGAGTAACTTTAGTGTCGCCGGTTGTGCTTGGGCTGTGATTTTTTTGAATAATGCCTAAGTAGGTCGGTTTTTGGCTGTTTTCAATCGGGATTTCTGTGTGAGTGCTTTGCCTTGCTAAAATCGCCGTGCCGCCATATTCTTTTTCGATAAGTCGGGGCCTAAAATGTCTCGCTTGAGGTTGGGTTTCGAATTCGCGTTAAAAAACCAAAGACACCCGTCCGCGGTGTTGCAATAACAAAAATGTCCGGCTCTGACAGCTCGGAAAATACCCAAGAACAATATTTAGCGAGTAAGGATGGTTGATGAATAGTTATGCTCAGGACGGTTCCAAAATCGGCAAAATTGCCGTACTTTTGCCTTGTTATAACGAGGGGCTGTCGATCAGAAGAGTGGTTGACGATTTTCGTAAAGAGCTTCCGGATGCTACCGTCTACGTTTACGACAATCGTTCTTCCGATAACACAATTGCAGAGGCCACTCTAGCCGGCGCTGTGGTGAGATCAGAACCGTGGCCGGGGAAAGGCAACGTCGTCAGGCGCATGTTTTCGGATGTCGATGCCGATATCTACATCATGGCCGACGGCGACGGCACTTACGATTCTAAAGTAGCCGGGCAAATGATTCAGCGTTTGGTCGACGAACATTTGGATATGGTTGTAGGTACCCGGCGTAACGTATTCGAAAATGCCCATAGGGCCGGCCATGGTTTTGGCAATCGGCTGTTTAATGCGATGTACCGCAGTCTTTTCGGGCCGCTGTTTACGGACATTTTTTCCGGCTATCGAGTTTTTTCGCGGCGCTTCGTAAAAAGTTTTCCGGCGATATTCAGCGGTTTCGAGATAGAAACTGAAATGTCCGTTCATGCCAGTCAATTGCGCATGCCCATCGCGGAAATGCCCACCGATTACGGCGCGCGCCTAGAGGGCTCCGCCAGCAAACTGCGTACGGTTCGGGATGCGTTCAGAATACTGTTTACCTTTCTGATATTGTTCAAAGAAATTCGTCCGGCGCGTTTTTTTGGCGTGCTTGCGATGGGCCTGATTATGATTGCGCTGATTCTGGCTCTGCCGCTATTGCTGACATATTTAGATACCGGCTTGGTACCGAGATTTCCCACCGCTATTCTGGCAACAGGCATAGTGCTATTGGCTGGCATATTCACTGTTTGCGGTTTGATTCTGGATAGCGTCGCCCGCGGCCGCCTCGAACAAAAGCGCATGTGGTATATGACAAACAGCAGAAGTCAGGCATAGGTTGTAATCCCGATGTTTATTCGCTTCCTGCTCGTCGGCGGAGCCGGCTTTTGTATCGATGCCGGTCTGACTTTTTTGCTGATACAGCTTAATTTGGCGCCGTGGCTGGCGCGTATTCCGGCTATTTTTTCCGCAATGCTATTTACGTGGTTGGCCAATCGGTGTTTTACCTACCAAGTCGAACATTCCCGTTCTATCCGCGAAGGCGGGCGCTATATGCTGGTGGCATTGAGCATGGCTTTAATCAACTATCTGATTTACTTGGTTTTGGTCCGTTATGGCTTGTGGCCGATGTTGGCGGTGACCTTGGCAACCGCTTGTCAGACCATTCTCAGTTTTCACGCCTATCGTTATTTCGTATTCAGTGATGCCGCCGCCGGTAATACAAACAGCGATTTGCGGCAGAAATTATCTAGCGGAACAACGTTGGAGGGCTTTGTTAGGGCAAGCTCTTGGTATCCGGATTTGGCTGTATTTGGTATTGCCACCGCGATTCTCGCGGCAGCAATGATAGTTTTGCGCGGCTTGGACAGTGGCTTGACCGGCAGCGACGAGGGGTCTCATTTTTTGAATGCGTATCTGATCTGGTCGTATGTCACCACAGCATTCGGGCAGAATCCCATGCAGTACGCCACCGATTTTTACGTGCATTACCCCAAGATTTCGATTGGGCATTGGCCGCCGCTGTACTATGCGTTTCTGTCATTATTCTTCTTCATCCTGCCGCATGCTACCTTTCCGTTCATGCTGGTCAATTTGCTGGTAGGGGCGCTACCAGCTTTATTGGTGGCACGTATTACCAGGCAAGTTATGGGTATGCCTTGGGCGCTTTTGGCGGCGATTGCTTATGTCTGCATGCCCGTCACCATTAATAACACCTTGCGATTAATGTTGGACCAGGCTTTGGTTGGCTTGTGCGTGTTGGCGGCCATGCAGTGGAGTGGTTACACCCAACAGCCCTCCTTACGCAGAGGTTTGACCTACGCGGCTTTAACGTCAGCCGCTATCCTGGTAAAAGGTAACGGCTGGTTACTGGGCGTATTCCCATTTTTCCATATTGCTCTGACGGGACGTTGGCAGATACTGCTGAATTGGCGTACATACGTATCGGGTTTCGCGGCGTTGGCTGTCGTGGGGGCATGGACGGTAGTCACCTACAAAATATCCAGCGATGGTTTCAATTACGCTTGGGGTATGGATTACTTTGTTTTGGCTTTATCGGCGTTCCTTCCCGCCATATACGCCAATATCGGGCCGATAGGGACAATCGCGGCGCTAGTCGGGGTAGTCGTCAGTGTGAGCGGCAGGGCGGATCCGGCTTTAAGGGAAGCGGGGCGCACCGGTCTGGCCATGGTGCTTGCCACTATTATCTTTCATGCCATCGTGCCGGTAGACTTGGATCAACGGTATATGTCGTCCGCCATGCCTTATTTGGCGATTTTTATCAGCATGGGTGCCGCAGCCGCAGTACGGCGTTGGCAGTGGGCATTTGCTAGGCCTTGGCTGGTGGCAACAGTCTTGATCTTTGTGTTTTGTGCTCCCGGCTGGTTTTTTCTTGTCGACCGCGCGCCAAGGTTTGATTTGCGCATGGATTTGGTAGCCGAACAAATTATCAGCCAGGCGCCGGGTACGGTGACGATTGTCGACGGGCATGCGGGCACCGAGGGTGCGTTCGCGGCCGAACTGGCGTTACGGGACAAGCTTTTGCAGTGCTACGTGGTGCGCAGTTCGCAGTTGTTGGCAAAATCGGACTTCATGGGTAAACGCTACGCCCTAAAAACGGAGTCGCCGCAAGCCGTGTTGGATTTGCTGGATCAGGTTTCGGCAAGTGCTGTGGTAGTTGCTGAAGGCCCTTTAATAGAACCGCATTTTGCCCACTCCGATTTGTTGCTTTCGGCATTGAAACAGCCGAATTCGCCGTTTCGATTAGCGCAAACTTATCAGCACTACCGGCACGATGGCCGAACCTATTTGTATCTGCGCGACACGCCGATACGATTGGATCGGGAAGCGGTCAAGCGTGTCAATTTTCCCGAAAAAGCGCCACTATGACGCATGGTAGAAAAGGCGGCTTGAGCCGGTTCTCGATTACACATTCAGCACCCCCGGCAGAAAAAACTCCGCGACCAACAACGGTTGCCGATGGATCGCATAAACCGTTCGCCGCCCCCAAATAGCATCGTCTACACCAACCGCCGTTTGCAAACCTGGCGACCAAATGCCTGTATCAGCCCGACTGAACTGTCTCTGGCGGCGCTCCAAATCCGGATAGGCGAAAATCACTTCACCCAAGGGCCTGGTGCCGAGATGGGACAAATTGCGGTGGGCGATTTCTATGGTCGGCTCCGGCAGGATGGTGCGGGCCAGCACCAAGGGCTCGCCGTCGGCATGCAGCAGCACTTCGCGGATCAATTGATAGCGGCAGGGCGGCAAGCCCAATAGTCGGCATTCGTCTATGAAAGCCGGTTTCCAGCGGTGGAATAACACTTTTACGCCGAAGCGATTGCCGTGGATGCCGCGCAGACGTTTGGTCAGCGAGCCGGTTTCGTTGAGCCAGGATTGCAGATCGTTCGGCAGTTGCCGTTGGCTGCTCTGTTCGTGGCTTTTCCAGATGGGTGGGCGGCTGAATAGAAAACTTTTGTCGGGCAAGCGTTAAACCTCGGCGTAATGGCGGCTATGGCCGATCCAGCGTTGGATCAGCGGTTGAATGGCGTTGGGGTGTTGGCTGTGGATCAATTGCGCGGCGGCTGGGATCAGTTCCAGCAGGTCTCTGTCGCGCTCTAGGTCGGCGATTTTGAACTGTATCTGCCCGGTTTGGCGGGTGCCCATCACTTCGCCAGGGCCGCGCAATTCCAAGTCTTTCTCGGCTATGACGAAGCCGTCGTTGCTTTCTTTCAGGATAGCCAGGCGTTGCTTGCCGGCTTGAGAGAGCGGTGATTGATACAGCAGCAGGCAATAGCTGTCCTGATTGCCGCGGCCGACGCGGCCGCGCAATTGGTGGAGCTGCGACAAGCCCAAACGTTCCGGGTTTTCGATGATCATCAGACCGGCGTTGGGTACGTCCACGCCTACTTCGATGACGGTGGTGGCGACTAATAAATCGCAATCGCGATTTTTAAAAGCTTGCATCACCGCGTCTTTTTCCGCGGCTTTCATCCGGCCATGCACCAGACCGACATGTACGTTGGGCAGGGCTTGGCATAGATAGGCGGCGGTTTTCTCGGCAGCCTCGCATTGTAGAACCTCGGATTCCTCGATCAAGGTGCAGACCCAATACGCTTGGCGTTGCTGCGCCACCCAATGTTCGATACGGCCGATGACTTCTTCGCGGCGTTCCGAGGAAATTACGCTGGTGGCGATGGGTTTACGGCCGGGCGGCAGCTCGTCGATGATGGAAATGTCCAGGTCGGAATATTGCAGCATCGCCAAGGTGCGCGGGATGGGCGTGGCAGTCATGATTAATTGATGCGGCCTCAAGCCGCCATGCTGGCCTTTTTCGCGCAGGGCCATGCGCTGATGAACCCCGAAGCGATGCTGTTCGTCGATCACGATCAAGCCCAGCTTATGAAAATGCACGCTGTCTTGAAACAGCGCGTGCGTGCCGATCACGATGTTGGCCGTGCCGTCGGCGAGCGCATCCAAAGTGGCTTGCCGGGCTTTACCTTTCAATTGGCCGGTTAGAAACAGCACCTGATAGCCTGTTTCGGCGAACCATAGGTTGAAGTTACGAAAGTGTTGTTCGGCTAATAATTCGGTGGGTGCCATGATGGCGACTTGATACCCCGAGTTCAGCGCCAGCAAACTTGCCAGAGCTGCCACTACGGTTTTGCCGGAGCCAACGTCGCCTTGCACGAGGCGTAGCATCGGTTGCGCTTGGCGGCAATCGCTTTCGATTTCGGCGGTCACTCGCTGTTGCGCACCTGTCAATTGAAACGGCAAACCTTCCAGGAAGGCCTGCTTGGCAGCTTGGTTAATGTCAAAAATCGGCGACTGCCAGCTTTTATAAGCCAATTTGCCTTGTAGCAGCGCCAGATGGTGGGCCAAAAACTCTTCGAACACCAGGCGTTTTAACGCGGGCAAGCCACCGCCGCTGATGATTTCCGCAGACAAATGCGGCGGCGGATTATGCAGGGTTTGTAGCGCTTCGCTGAGGGAAGGGTAGCCGTGCTCGATCAACAAATTAGCCGGTAGCCAGTCCGTGATGGCGCTGTCGCTGGTTAAACATAGGGTAAACGCCTGTTTGATAGCTTTACGCAATGCGGATTGGGAAATGCCTTCGGTTAACGGATAGACCGGCGTCAGCGTTGCTTCCAGCAGCTGCTCGGCGGCAGAGACGATTTTGTATTCCGGATGCACCATTTCCAAGCCGCTATAACCGTAACGAATTTCGCCGAAACAGCCGAGTAGGGTGCCGGGCTTTAGCTGCTGACTTTGTTGCACGGTGAAATGGAAAAACCGGATCGACAAGCTGCCGCTTTCGTCGGCGATGCGGCAAATTACGCTGGGACGGCCGCGCTGGATGCTGTCTGTAAATTCGACGGTGCCGCAAACCAAGGTGGTCATACCCGGCATCAACTGGGAAATGGGCACGATACGGCTACGATCCTGGTAACGTAAAGGCAGGTGAAACAACAGGTCTTGGAGGGTATGGATGCCCAGTTTCTCAAGGCGGGCGGCGGATTGGGAACCGATGCCTGTCAAGGTGGTGACAGGCTGTTTATGCGGTTCCGGATGACTCATGAATCAATAAATAAGGCGAAAAAACGCCCCGTCGTTTTGATCAGTAGTATTCGTTGCGCAATACCATCACGCCGTCCATTTCCACGCCGACGCCTTTGGGTAATGCCGCCACGCCTACTGCCGCACGAGCGGGGTAGGGTTGGCTGAAGTATTCGACCATGATTTCGTTGACGATAGGGAAATTGCTTAAGTCGGTGAGAAACACATTCAGTTTGACGATGTCGTTGAAGTCGCCGCCAGCGGCTTCGGCCACCGCTTTCAGGTTATCGAATACCCGGCGGATGTGCACAGCGATGTCACCGTCCACGACTTGCATGGTCTCCGGGTCAAGCGGGATTTGTCCGGATAAATAAACGGTCTCGCCGACTTTGACGGCTTGCGAATAAGTGCCGATGGCTTGCGGGGCCAGAGGTGTCGAGATGATTTCCTTGTTCATGCTATGCCTTGATGCGGGTAATTTTTAAAACGATGGAAAGTTTTTTCAATTTACGGATGATATTGGCCAGATGCACGCGGTCCTTCACGGCCAGGGTTAATAAATCCACCGAGACCCGATCATCCTGGCTGACGACGGTAATGTTTTCGATATTGGAATCCATGCTGGAGATGGTCGAGGCGATGGTGGCCAGCGAACCGCGTTGGTTTAACAATTCGATACGGATTTCGGCGGGGAATTCGCCGCTGGCTTCCGGGCTCCATTCCACATCCAGCCAGGTAGTCTGTTTTTTTCTGACTTCATTACTGTTACGGCATTCGTGATGATGAACGACGATGCCCTTGCCGGGGTTGAAGAAGCCGATAATCGAGTCGCCGGGAATCGGCCGGCAGCATTTGGCCAGGCTTACGACGATGCCTTCGGTGCCTTTGATGATCAACGGGGTTTTATGCGTCGATTCGTTGTCGTCGAGTTTGACGGCCGCGTTCACGTCGGTTTGACTGATGCGTTTGGCTACCAGGAAGGGCATGCGATTGCCCAAACCGATGTCTTCCAGCAACTCGTTCATCGAGTGCTTTTTCAAGACCTGTAACACCTGGATGATGCGGGTGTTATCGACATTTTCCAGTTGAATACCCAGGCTCTGCAGTTCTTTTTCCAGCAGGCGGCGGCCCAGATTGATCGCTTCCTGCTGGTTGAAGTTTTTCAAATAGGCGCGGATGCAACTGCGTGCCTTGGCGGTGGTGACGTAGTTCAACCAAAGGGGATTCGGTCTGGCCCAAGTGGCGGTGATGACTTCCACCGTCATACCGTTTTCTAGTTTGGTTTGTAGCGGTACCAGTTTCTTGTCGATGCGTGCCGAAATGCAGGCGTTACCGACATCGGTATGTACCAGGTAGGCGAAATCGACGATGGTCGCGCCGCGCGGCAATTTGATGATTTTGCCTTTGGGGGTAAATACGAAAACTTCTTGCGGGAACAGATCGACTTTTAAGTTATCGATGAATTCCAGCGAATCGCCGGCGGACTTTTGGATTTCCAGTAAATCGCGCAGCCACTCGTTAGCGCGCGCCTGGATGGTCTCACTTTTATCGTTGTCGGATTTGTATAGCCAATGCGCGGCAATTCCCGATTCCGAAAGGCGATGCATTTCGTGGGTGCGAATCTGAATTTCGATAGGTACGCCGTAAGGGCCTATCAATATCGTGTGCAGCGACTGATAGCCGTTGGCTTTCGGCAGCGCGATGTAGTCCTTGAAGCGGCCGGGAACGGGTTTATATAGATTGTGCACGCAACCTAAAGCCCGGTAACAGTCGTCGACCTGATGGCAATAAATGCGGAAAGCGTAGACATCAAAAACGTCGGTAAAGGAAATCCGTTTGCTGAGCATTTTTTGATAAATGCTGGCGATGTTTTTTTCGCGGCCCGCCACTGCACCGTCCAAGTTGGATTCGTTTAGACGATTCTGGATGGCATTCTGGATGGTGTCGATGATTTCCTTGCGGTTGCCGCGCGATTTTTTCACGGCATTATTGATGGCCGTGTAGCGGTTGGGGTAGAGCGCTTTAAAGCCCAGCGATTCCAGCTGATGCCTGACATCGTTCATGCCCAGCCGATTGGCTATAGGGGCGTATATTTCCAGCGTTTCCTTGGCGATGCGGCGTTTTTTATCGACCGGCATATTGCCCATGGTTTGCATGTTGTGCAAACGGTCGGCGAGTTTTACCACGATTACGCGCAGATCTTGAGCCATGGCCAGAAACATTTTTCTGACGTTTTCCGCTTGCGCTTCGGCGCGGGAACGGCTGTCGATCTTGGAGAGTTTGGTCACGCCATCAACCAGTTCAGCCACTTCGACGCCAAACTGTTCCCCCAGTTGTTCCTTGCTGATAGGGGTGTCTTCGATGACATCGTGCAGAATGGCCGCCATGATGCCATGGTGATCCATGTGCATGCTGGCCAGTGTGATCGCCACGGATACCGGATGACAGATATAGGCTTCGCCGCTCCTGCGGAATTGCCCGGAATGCGCGGCCGCACCGAAATGGTAGGCGCGGATCACATCGTTGATTTGTTCTTGGTCGAGATAGCTGCGCAGGATCTCGCAGAGCTGGTGAAGAAGTTTTTCTTCAGGATGCTCGATAGCAGGTAGCGCTGGTGCGGGTTTGACAGCTATCTCGGGCATGGGTGTTAGATTTCCAGATGGGTTTCCGAAACGTAACCTGCGCGATGCAAACGGTCGATATTTTCTTCGTTGACAAAGCCTGCGGCTATTTCACGAAGTGCCAGCACAGTGTCTTTATCTTTGCCGCGTGGAACGAATTCATCGGCGCCTTTTTCCAACTGCCGTGCTCTTTTGCTGGCGAGTAACACCAATTTGAAACGGTTTTCAACATTTTCCAAACAATCTTCAACGGTAACGCGTGCCATTATTAAACCTTATCTGAGTTTGCGGGGGATCTTCGCCCGATAGACTTTAACAGTACTGAGCGGACAGGGTTGAATTATAAGATAAACGGCGCACTTAGGCCAATCGAGGCTGCAAGCGGCTAGGTGGAGAAAGTAAAACGACAGGCAATAAAAAGCCCGCTATACGCGGGCCCGTCCTGTTTGTTGTAATTATTATTGTTATTGTGTTGGACGCCTGCCTTAGGGCAGTTTAGTCAAGCAATTACTATTTTATAGTTATTATTATCAGCCGTTTTACCGGCTGTTTCCCTCCCCCCTCAAAGATGCAACCCGTTAAGGTTGAATGCACTCCGTATTCAAGGTGGGCGCAGTGTATTTTAAAAAAAACCGGGTGTCCAACAAAAAAATCAGTTTTATTTCGGGAAATGGTTTTGCCCCGAAATTAATTTTCTTAAACAAAAACTTAGCTAGCATCAGGTTTATCTAATGTTTGAAATTAGCGTTCCATTCGGCGCGATTCTTCTTCGCTGAGAAAGAAATTTAGCCGTTCGTTGAGGATGGCTTGTAGCTGAAAGCTCAGATCAGTCTGTTGTTTTGCCAATCTGATTTGCATGATCGCCGCTTCGGTTTCGCCGCTGGCGTAATAGTACTCGGCCATGTAGCGATGCGATTCCCCGGGCTGTTTGAGGTCGGCGAAAATCTGTGCGAGTAGTTCGTAATAATACGGCTGGTCTTTCTCGCTATCCGACAAGCTTTGTAACACTTGTTTTGCGCGTTGCGGTTGAGCGTTCTTGACCAGACTACGGGTATATTGAATTTTTAGGGCGTCATTGCTGGGGAAGGTGTTAATTGCTTTCTCAAATAATTTGCCGGCTTTTTCGTAGTCGTGCGCATCCATCGCTGTGCGGGCCAGCGCGGAGATATATTGCGGTTGCGACGGATATTGCTCGGTGAGTTTTTGAAAAATTTCGCTGGCTGCGGCGTATTGTTGATTTTCCAAATATACCAAGCCCATGCCATAGCGGGCGACAGCTCTTTGTTCCGGCGTGCCTTGCATTTCGAGCGTGGTGAAATGCTGTAGCGGGGTGCGTTTGTCCTGCGCAGTCAGCACGGTAAGCTTGGCCTTGGTCAACAAATACGCTAATGAATCCGGATATTGCCGGTAGGGATAGATTTCCGCTCTGCCGCGGGTGTCGGCCACCCGATTTTCCGATACCGGGTGGGTTCTTAAAAATTCAGGTACGCCTTTGCCGTAATACCGCGTCGATTGCTGTAAGCGTTCGAAAAAAGTCGGCATGCTGCGCGGGTCGTAATTGGCACCGGCTAGGGTTTGCATACCCACCCGGTCTGCTTCTTTTTCGTGGTCGCGGGTAAAATCGATTTGAAACTGAATGTTGCCGGCTTGGATGGCCATTAAAGCTGCTTGGCCCATATTGGGGGACTGGGTGCCGATCAAAATCGCCGCCAACGTGGCGGCGACGGTCGGGATCGACAATTTGCTGGCTTTTTCAATGGATCTGTATAAGTGGCGTTGAGTGACGTGGGCAATCTCGTGAGCCATTACCGATGCGAGTTCGCTTTCCGCTTCGGTTAACAGAATCAAGCCGGAATTGACGCCGATATAGCCGCCCGGGCCGGCGAAGGCGTTGATATTGGGGTCCATCACGACAAAAAAGTGGAAGGGATTGGATGGCGTGTCGCTGTGGGACGCTAATTGCCGACCTATGTTCTGGATGTATTGTTGGATTTCCACATCCTGATTAATTTCGGCTTGTTGATGCAAATTACGAAAAAAAGCTTCGCCGAACTCCTTTTCCTGAGCGGGTGAAATGATGGCGCCTGCTGAATCGCCCATGTCCGGCAGTTGGATTTTTTCGATGTCCAAGGCTCGCGGCGACGGACAGAACAGGATCAGGCCAAGGCTGAAAAAAAGAGGCTTAATTGTCATGGAAGCTCGGACTGGAAGCAGTAAGTTTGGTTCAATGGCGAAACAATGCGCGGCAAAAACGGGCAGCTTGAGTGTGCTCGTATTAAAATAGGCCGAATATTGAATTTAACGATTATTTTACAGCGCGATGAAATATGCCGTACAAGTTAATGCCAGTCCTTACGCCAGCAATGCCGGCCTGAACGCCTATCGGTTTATTCAGGCGGCGTTGGCGGCCGAGCACCAAATTCTGCGAGTATTTTTTTACAAGGAGGGTATCTATCATGCTTTCCGTTATGCCCAGCCGCCTGAGGATGAATTTTCGATTACTCGACATTGGTCGGCTTTGGCTGAGCAATATGGCGTGGATTTAGTGGTATGCATCTCCGCGGCGCAGCGCCGGGGTTTATTGTGCCTTGATGAGGCTGCACGGCAGGGTAAGCAAGATGACGATACGGCGCCAGGGTTTCGGATAGCCGGTTTAGGACAGTGGCTGGAGGCGACTCTGCTAGCTGACCGCAGTATTGTCTTCGGTTAACTGTGCCATGAAACGTTATCTATTCATCATGCGCCGCTTGCCTTACAGCGGGGGCCATCTGCAAGAAACGCTGGACGCCATTTTGACTGCTGCGGCCTTTGATCAGCACGTCGCCTTGCTTTTTATTGACGATGCCGTGTGGCAATTAAAAAATCAGCAGCATCCTGGCGGATTAGATTTAAAGGATACCTCGGCAATTTTTCAGGCCTTGCAAATTTACGACGTTAACGATTTGTACGTAGAAGAAGAATCTTTGCAACTGGCCGGACTCACATCCACCGATCTAATCTTGCCTGTCGTCAGTCTGCCGCGTGTCGAAGTTAGCCGCTTGATGCATCGTTACGATCTTATTATTTCTGATTGATGCTGTGGAATTAAACAGTTGAAGCCGCTTAAGCTAAAATTCTTTATTCGTAATATTTACCCCACTTAAGTAGACCGAGGACGAGCACACCATGGCGGATGAAATTGAAGAAAAAAGGCGTTATTTTCGAGTCAACGACACGATAAATCTGCTGCACAAAGTCATCGACAAAAAAAATGTCGACGCCTTGAGTCATGTCTCTAATGATGTATTGGGCAATTGTTCATTGACCTCCGCGTTAGACGTATTGGCGCAGGAAGCGCGCATGTTGTCGCCACGCCTGGAAAGGCGCGATCCGGAAATGTTTGAATATCTGAAGATCATCGATACCAAAATCAACTTGATTGCACAGGCGATCAGCGCACAGAGCGAAGAGTTTTCCGAACACGATACCCGAGACGTCAGTCTCAGCGCCACTGGGTTAGCTTTTAGCAATGAAACACCTATAGCGGTTGGCGAACTGCTGGAATTGCGGATGCTGCTGACCTCGTGTATGGCGGTGATCGTGGCCTACGCGAACGTCGTCCAGTGCAAGGATATTTCCGGCGAAAGCCCGGAGCGGCCATTTTTTATCTGTGTTGAGTACGTCAATCTCAAAGAAGACGATAGAGAGCTGTTAATCAAGCATGTCGTCAAGAAACAATTGCAACAATTGCGTGATAAAAACGAATTCTAGCTGCGTAGTCCGGCTTTACTGCGCGTTCGACAGGTTGGCGATTGATTTCTCCTAAACTTAAACAACTTTTACATGTCCTGGCGGACGGCCAATTTCACTCGGGGACCGAATTGGCGGGCTTGCTGGGCGTGAGTCGTTCGGCGGTATGGAAACACTTAAGTGCGTTGTCCGAATTCGGTATCGAGTTACTAGCGGTATCGGGCAAAGGTTACCGTTTGCAAAGCCCTTTACAGTTGTTGGACGAGCAACAGATTGATCAGCACTTGGAGGGTCATGCTCGATCCTTGCTGGGTGAACTGGAAATTCACGACGAGATTCACTCTACCAATACTTATTTATTGGATAGGGCGCGGCTGGGTGCCGGCATCGGCTCGGTCTGCCTGGCCGAACGGCAAACCGCGGGGAAAGGGCGGCGCGGTAGGTATTGGGTTTCGCCGTTTGGTCACAATATTTATTTATCAATTTTGTGGCGTTTCCAGGGTGGGCCAGCTGCGATCAGCGGATTGAGTCTGGCGGTTGGAGTGGCTGTAATCCGGGCGTTGCGAGGTTTCGGGATTGTTGATGTGGGTTTGAAGTGGCCGAACGATATTTATTGGCGACAACGTAAATTGGCGGGGATTTTGATTGAGGTGTCCGGGGAAAGTAGCGGGCCTTGCCATGCGGTGATAGGTTTGGGTTTAAATGTGTCTTTGCCGGCGCATGAAGGTCAGGCCATCGAACAGGATTGGGTCGATTTGCACGATATTTTGGCGGAGTCGGTTCATGGTCAACGTAATCGGCTGGTGGGCGAGTTATTAAATCAGTTGCTACCGGTGCTGGCGGAGTACGAGACCCGTACGTTGGCGCATTATCTCGACGAATGGCGTGGCTACGATTGCATGCAAGGCAAACAGGTCGATATTTTTATGCACGAGCAGAGCTTTAGCGGCGTGGTGGCGGGCATCGACGATCAAGGCCTGTTGTTGCTGGAACTCGCCGACGGCGAAACCCGGGTGTTTGCGTCCGGCGAAGTCAGTTTTCGGCGCTTATGATTTTACTGGTCGATATTGGCAACTCACGTCTGAAATGGACCCAGGCAGAGGCCGGTGTGCTGAAACCGACGATGTTTATGGATTATCGCCTAGCGGATTTTCCGGAACGTTTGCGTGAGTTTTGGCTGAGTATCCCCGCACCCAAGCAAATGGCTATGGCGTCGGTATCGGAAAATGCTCTGACCGTTTTATTGGCCGACATGGCGCGGGGACTATGGCCCGGTGCAGAGCTGATCATGCCGCAGTCTTCGCAAACAGCTTTTAACGTCAAAAATGCATACGCTGAGCCGGAGAAGTTGGGGGTGGACCGCTGGTTGGCATTGCAGGCGGCGCATCGTTTTTATCCTGGGGATACCTGTGTTGTCGATTGCGGCACCGCCATCACAATAGATTTCATCGAGAGCGATGGCAGGCATCTGGGCGGCTTAATCAGTCCGGGGTTGTTGCTGATGAAAAAATCCTTGGCAAACAATACCGCTGCGCTGCCGTTTAGCGAAGACCAGGCAGAGACAAGTTTGGCGGTTGTCACGGCGGCGGCTATCAATAACGGTACCTTGTTAGCCGCGGCTGGTCTGGTAGAGGCGGCCTTGGTGCGTCAGCCCAAAGCCTATCAGTTAGTGTTGAGTGGCGGCGATGGGGAGATGTTAGCGCGGCATCTGGCCGTTCCAAGCATTGTAGACGGCGATTTGGTCTTTAAAGGCTTGCTCAATTATTGCCAAAACGACAAAGCCTTATGAAGGTGCTGTTTTTTTTGTTATGTCTGCTGAATGTGTTGTTTTTTTTCTGGAAGCTACATTTTGGTGCGCTTACGCCATCGGTCGAGCCGGTCACTAATATTCCGGCCTTGCTAACGGTCAGAGAGAGACAATTGGCACGGCGTGGAGCACAAATTTCTGCTTATCTGGACAATGCTGCCGCTGAATTGCAAGCCAAGCAAGTAACGGATATTCTGCAGCGCTTAAACCCGCCCCAAGTTGTTTTAGTTTTCAAAACAAGCCCTGATACGCCTAAGCCAACTGGTTCAGACAGGCAGAAAACCGCGATTCATCACTGCTATGAGGCTGGGCCGTTCAGCGATCAGGAGGCGTTGCGGCGATGGGCCAGCACTGAGCATTTAACTGTGTTTAAAGCCGCAAACAAATCAACTATGGTTTCTTCGGACTTTCAGGTTTATTACCCGGCTGGAAAAGATGCCGAACAAACCCGTATCAATAAGATGATGTTAAAAGCCAAAGGATTAAACGATGTCTGGCCAATCTCGGATGGTGATATCAAAGGGGCAATATCGCTCGGCGTGTTCAATGATCGGCAGCGCGCCATGCTATTTAAAAACCAGTTGGCCGAGCAAGGCGTCAAAGCGGAAATTAGGCAGCGCAATAAACTCCGGGATGAATTGTTTATTCGGTTCGTCGGGGGGCAGAGCGCTATTTTCAAGAATGTTGGCTATACACGAGTGGCCGATATAGACTGTGGCAATGCATTGAAATAGGCGCCAGACTCTGGCCGCATTTGCTACAGACGCTATGACGGTCGTTGCGCCGGATGAGGCTAATTTAGGTTCATCCGGCTTTTTTATGTCCGAAAAATTACTTTGACGCAGTTCAAAAGGTGTAACGCACCGATTTGGTGACTTTTTTAGGCAAAAGGCAAAAATTACTCGTAACGTGTCGGTAATATTTACACTTTGCAATTTTTGCGCTTATAACTTATTGAAAAAAAACATAATTAATTTTGGCATTGTATTTGCTTTATTCTGTATGGGTGGGTGTTTATATATCCACCCCCCTTCTTAGTTGGGATTGAGGAACAATTTTGACTAAGGAGTAAGGTGGTCAAAAGGATGACCAATTGTTAACGTTAATTTAAATGGGGAATATCCATGAAAACGCTTTTATCTTTAAAACTTTGGCTTGCTGTTTGCCTATTTGCGGTTTCGACTGTAAGTTCGGCAGGCATCATTTGGGAATCTACTGACGGCGATAGCAATTTTATCTCCTTCGGTTCCAGTTCATTCCCATTTACTTCAAGTGACACCTTCGGTATCTTTTCTGCTACCGCTGATCTGGCTATTGATGCACCTGTTTACACTTTTAACGGTGTAGGCACGTTTGCTTCTGCTAGCCCTTTCAAATTGGGTCTGTTGACAGCGAGCGGTTGGGTTAGCGAAGCTGGTAACTATGAATTGGGTGCCCCTAATACGTTCTTGTTGACCTTTGTAAAACCAGGCGTAGTCACCAGCAACTTGAGCTTTCTGTTTGGATTCGATCTGAAAGCTGCTGCGAATCAAGACCCTGTCACTAGTGTACCTCTCCCTGCATCGGTATGGTTTATGACAAGTGCTTTGATGGGCTTCCTGTATACCGGTCGTCGTAAAGCGGCCGTTCAAGCTTAAAATTTTTGAGCTTTTTAAACCGGATGGAGTCGTTCTCCATCCGGTTTTTTTATGTCTGTTGAAAATCTCCGAGTACCTTTAAATTCCCGCATGGCGGGAGCTTTTAAATCGCTTAGTGGATCATTGTGGCCGTTGAGCTCCCGTTTTCCCGGGAGCGACGATTGATAAATAAGTGAGCAATTAATGGTCTTTCTTCACTGCTTTTCTGCTTAAGAACACGCCAACAGCGCTACCGAATAACCAAATGGGTGCGGGCAGCGGAACTGGCTGAACAGAGCCTGACACGGGTTTAAACGACACTAATTTCAACAAATCGCCATTCAGAAAATCGTTGTTCGCCGCCAAGGTAAAGTAGCCGGAGCTGGTCGGCGCGGAGGAGCCGGCTTTGGCGTAAAGGTTAAACTCACCCGCGCCGCCGTCCCATCTAGCGCTTTTTCCCCAACCGCCACCTTGCGTCCACTGGCCTATCAATTGTTGGCTAAAGTTCAGTGTTTCGCCTGCGCTATCCCAGGTGGCAAAATCGAAATCCGTCATCTGAAATGTGCCGTTTCCCAAGCCTCCCGTGGCGTTGGACACGGTTAATGTGAAAGCCTTGATTGCGTCATTGTTGCTGAAATCGAGAAAAGCCGAGCCTGGATTGGGAATGAGTTGCTCATCCAGGCTGATAAGGCCTTGCGCAGTGGCGGCGTTTCCGAATTCTAAGCCGCTGTAATCGAGACTAAAAGTAACTATTGCGGCGTCGGCGTTGCCGGCTGCACATAATGGGATAAGTACGGTCAGGCCGGTTTTTAAAAATTTGTTGAGTTGCTTATTCATCGTTGTTCTGGTTCATATTGAAAAGGAGACCACTCTGGTCCGGTGGGTAGGGCTTTACCGGGCGAGTCGGTTTTGCTAATCCAGCCTTTAAATTCCCTGGCGTTGCTACGCCCGTAAAAACGGGAATCCGGTTCCTCTCCTGTGCGTCGGCTAGCGCAGGAGAGGCTTTGTTTAAAGCTTAGGCTAACAGCTTGCCGAAATGCCGGGACTGGAACATGTCCGTCCCGGCCCGCAGATGCTAACCGCCGCTGACTATCATGCTTCGTGCCTGATTCTTTAGATTGATCGCGTTTTGCATGAGCGTTGTGCGGTTTGGATAAAGCTTGTTCGTTGCCTGTGTTTCGTAATAGAGCGCTTGCTGCAGTTTGTCTAACGCATCCGGATAGGGATTAATGACAGCTTCCTTAAGTACGTCGATAGCGTCCTGAGTATCGGCAATCGCCAGTTTTAAGGTTTTGACACTTTGGTCACCGTTCAACGTAATCGCTTTTTGATCCAAAAGATTGGAGCTGCGGATGTTTTCCAGCACGTTGATGGAGCGCAGGAACAAGGCAACGGCAATCACTTGCGACGAATCCAGTTTGCCTTGGCGGTTGGCTTTGCTTGAGGTGAATGCGCCCGGCGAACTGTTAAATGCATCCGAGCTGTAAAACGCTACGGTCTCTTCCAGCGTGGTCACGCTGTTGTTGTGAAAGAACGGCGCGGTATCGGCGGCTTCGATCAGCGATGGCGTGTTAAAACGATTCAATCCCTGATGTCCCGCTGGGCGCGTCGTGGTGCCAGCCGGCGCCACGCTGCCGTCGCTATAACAAGTCTGATCGAAATTTGGACCGCAATCGGTTTGTAGCGTTTGTCCGAAACCACCATCGTAGGCCAGATTTGGATCGGCCAAATGATGCAATTGGTCGCGCATGCGCTCGACGCCGGTGTCCCGGGTAGGATTGGCGTTGGTGGTGGAACTGATGCCACCGGCGTTGGAATGGCAGCCGTTGCAGTTGCCGGTAGTGCCGAATAGCACCGTACCATCCGCAAGTTTGGGATTGTTTTTGGTGTTGAACAACAGCAAGCCGTTTTGCACCAGCGGCGACTTGAAATACATATTGGCAAGATTGATTTCTTCACTGCGGCCCAGAGACAGCATATAAGCTTCCAACGCATCCAGCTCGGCTTCGGTAGGCAATCTAAAGTCGATGTTTTCAGCGCGAATCAGGGTTTTTGGCAAATGCTGTTTAATGGCCCCCTTGGCGAAATCTCGCAGCGACCCGCCGTCGGGGGCGCCGTCTCCAGACCAACCGATAGCATGCGTATGCGTACCGGATTGCTGCGCTTCGGGGTCGTGAGCGTTGAAATAATCCGTATCCTGAGTGAATTCGCCGTTGCCGTAACCTGGGTTGATGGTTTTTTCGAAGGTCAGGGTGTTGGCAATACCTAGCAGATGCGAGGAGCTACGCATGACTGGCGGCCTATCGAAGCCATCGACATTGGCCACGAACAAACCAAATTGTCTGAGCAGCGCCGGTTTTTCCAGATCGGCCAATACCGGATTGGTCTCGGCTACAAATAGCGGGTCGGTTTTCGGCAGTTTGGCAATGTAGCTGGGATCGATGGTGTGGTTGTTGTCCGGCCTGTGGCAAGTGGCGCAAGTACGGCCGTTGCCGTTAAAGGTTTGTTCGGTAAACAGCTGTTGCCCGGTGGCGATCAGTTGCGTCAGTTGTTCGGGCGAGGTGGCCGCCGACGAAGTTACTGCGGCTTGCGCGGTTTTGGGCAATAAAAATTCGAACGCCGCTTGTGCGGGGCGGGCGTTCTCTTCTGCCGTTACGGCGCCTATGGTTGCCGCCGGCCAATAGCGTTCGGTGTAATACAGCCGTTGCAGCAAGCTTGGTGAGCCGAATAACAGGCCGCCGGTTTGCGGTGTCTCTCCGGCTTTGGCAATCGCGACGGCATCCATCGTAAAGCCGGTGAAGCGGTCGCGGTCCAATTGGGTTGTCAGTAAATGTTTATCTTCATGAGCCGACAATGGGCCAATTTTGATTGCTTTATCGTTTAGGTTATTGCCGGATTTGTGATTATCCAGCAGCCACACATCGTATTGTTCTTGATTGGATAAGCCGCTGACCGCCACGCTTAATTGGCCATTCAGCAGATTCAATGCCGCTTCACCATTGGCAGCGGTAAATTGCCGAGATTGTGCTCGCGAAAAGCCCAGGCCGACACGCAAAACCTCCAGGTTTCCTTGTTGTTCGTGTGCGGTTTTCCAGCGTTCGTATACTTTACTTAAGGCATCGACATTGCCGTGGCCGGTGAAGGGGGCTTCCGGTTTGGGGGTAAGAGCATAGCCCAAGGCGATGGCGGCGACAAAAGCCAAGGGAATTTTTAATTGTTTTTTCATGCTTATAATCCTGGGTTGAGCTAAATAAGGCTGATGCGGCGGACAACGACGGGATTTGATAGAAAGCACGGTTCCGGATGTTTCTGATCATGGTAACCAATTAAATTGTGTTCCAGCGCGGCATCCCCCAGGCCAAAGCAATAGCCATGCCCGAATGTGTTTTATTGTAATCTTGTTGAAAAAACTTATATAAATCAATGATAAGAATTTATTTGATGCTGATTTTTTTCAGCTGAGAACAAGCTTCTTCGGGTCGCTAGATGATTTTTTCGATATGTCAAATTTCTAGCTTTTGGATAAGTGTGTCATATGCCCTATCTATGCGTTATATGACATAGTCATTTAGATTGCCGGCGCTAAAAGTGCTGTAAGTTTTCGCTAGAGGGTATGTTTTAGAGGCTTTTGTTGGGAAATATTTTTTTGTTCTGCAAATTCCGGCATTATTTATCCGGTTTTGGGGGGTGAGCTCTTCCGGTGGACGAGTTTTGGCTATTTAGCGTGTCGGAAATTGGGTTATTTACCTTAAATTGCAGACTATCGAGGCCTTGCGGTCGGACTGAGTGGCTTGCGACGTAACTGTGTTCAGTTGATGTGGATCGGCTGTTCTAGGTTAATGGCTGGCAAAACCAATCGCTTTGAGTAGGCCGGGTTCCGGGATATGAATCCCGTCCCCAGTGCTCAATTAAAACTAATTTTCGTAGCCAAACTCGTTTATAAATGGTTGCAGTTCAGGCAGGATGGAAGTGTATTCCGCCCGATAACGCTGCCATCGGCCAACTGATGATGAATATAAAGGTTGCGCGACCTGGCTAAAACTAGGGCTGGCGATGTACTTGCCGGCTGCTTTTTTATGGAATTCAGTAACCCCAGGATCCCACTCCAAACCAATAAAATCAAATACCTTTCGGAATGCCGGTTCGAAATCAAATACCGCGTCTTCGTATCGAAACTCGATAAAACCCATCGTTAGTTTGGGTTTGATAGTCAGCCACCAGTCCATGACTTGCGCATAAAACCGCGCAGTGCTTTCCCAGCTTAGCAATTGCACCGTTGATGGCGTCGGCAACATGGTTTGCATGAAGCAACTCAAGCAAACGTCACGCGGGTCGCGCAACAAAAATACCAGCTTGGCGTCCGGGAAAATGCAGTTGATCAAGCCCAGATCGATGGTGTTCATCGTGGTTTTATCCAGCAATAATCGGGTGCCGATCTTATCGCCATACAAGGCGCGGGCCCGGTGCCAGTAAAACGCACGTAAGTGCAGCACGCCTGCTAAATCGAGCTTGCGTAGTTGCTCGGCAACGCTACCTTGTCCATTCGATATTCGCTTAAGTTCCTTCGCCATCGAGATAACCAAGTCGGTTTCGTCAGCGACAAAAATTTCCGGATGGGCGGCCAGCACTTCTTGGGTCAGGGTAGTGCCGGTGCGCATAAAACCCAACAGAAAAACCGGTGCGGGTTGGTCGGTGGGGAATTCGGTATTGGCCCAGCGACCGAGTAGTTCGCTATCAAATTCCGTCTTATGCGTTGCTAGCATTTTTGGCACTAAACCGGCGTCTTGGCGTTTTACTTCCGCCAGACGCGGTGCCTGTTCGGCAGCCGCATGCAAATGCGGGAAAACCCGTTCATATTCTCCAAGCTTGTCCAGGATGCGGGCCAACTCTTTATGGGCCCGGAACCTTTCTTCGGTGGTCAATAAGGCATTTTGCAATACCTTTTCCAAACGTTGTTTGGCTTCTTGGTTCAGGCCATCGGCAGCTTCCAGAGTGGCGAGTAATATCGCCAATACTGCGCTGTTCGGCGCCAATTTCAATGCTTGTCTACCGGCTGCGAGGGCGAGTTTTTTTTGATTTAAACGAGAATAGGTCAAGGCCAGCAATTGATAGCCGCGCAATTGCCCCGGATTGATTTGCACGGCTTGTTTGCATAGCGCCAGTGCACCGGGAAAATCGTTCCAATACTGCAATTGGTCGACCATATCCAGAGCCAGGCCGATGTCGCGGCTTTTTCGGGATTTTTTTAAAAGCAGCTGCCCGGACTGATGAAGGTGCGCCAAGCCTTCCTCGCGCTGCCCCAGCCAGCATAGCGATTGTCCCAAGCAGGCCTTGATTTGCGGATCTTTAGGGCTTTCCGCCGCTGCCTTGGTAAACCATACCACCGCTTCGCTGAAATTTTTTTGTTGGACGGCGGCTTGGCCGAGTTGCATGAATGGGGTCATGGTGTTTATCGCTATAAAATCGAATGACAGTTGTCTGCGGGGGCGTTTTTATTGTTAAGCGAAGTTGCAAAACTCGCTTAAATCAATTACGTGAGGTGCTTTAGGGGATTGCGGTTTGCTGTAATTTGTCTTGGCCTCCTGCCGCTGGGGTTTCAATAGGTTATTGACGCTGATTATATCTCAGCCGTGCCAGCTATTATCAGCTGGTTGTGAGCATACTTAGCGTGATGTTGGCTGCCGGTTTTTTCTGGCAATCGAAATCAAGCCTAACAGTCCGCTGCCGAGTATCCAACTCGCGGCGGGAAGGGGTACTGCTGTTGGTGCATCTACGGCAATATCGTCAATTTGCACTTTGAATTCCGCGCCGATTTCGATTATATCCTCAACGCTTTGCGCGCCATGGAAATGTATCCAGACCGCCGCGACACTCGCAAAGTCTCGATTCAGTGCCAGCGTTCCGGAAAAGCCATTTTCAACTGTCTGATAGGCTACTCGGTTGCTATAGTGGGTGCCGTCGCCATTGGTCAAATCCGGGTTCAAGGCGCTGCTTAGCCCTATGATTTCGTAAAAATGAATTGCCGGATCAAAATTTTCCGGTATTGGCGTTCCGCCGGCATAAGGATTTCCTTCAGCGGCGTAAGGTGCTTTGAATTGTATGCTGTGCAGACTAAACGCGATCGAGTCTAGGGCTCTTATATAGATACCCGGTGCATCAGCATGGTAAGACACCTCGGAATCCGTCACGGAATTCAGTGCATGTAGATGCCCCCCGGTATTGATTGCTTCCGACAATGTGCCGACGACAAGACCATTCTGATAAATGCATGCCGTGGTATTGCAAGTGCCATCGGCGCCGGGGGCGGTGTTGGCGTGGCCGTAATAGGCGCCAACCGGTAGTACCGGATTCGGCGAAGCTCTATCGGGTTTTACGCCGAAGTCGACGAAGGTTGGGGCGGTGATCGCCGCGTCGGCATGACTACTTGCTGCAAGCATTGCTAACCAAATTACCGCTAAAGCCAGTTTTGCTTTATTCATAAATATCTCCAGGTTGGGGGAAGAGGGAGTTGTAAAAGATTTCACAAATGCCGATAGTCAAATTAAGCCTCACCTCGGTCACGGAGTTTTCCGGCAGCAGTCCACATGCCTGCGAGGCCGGTGATAAGTAGCCAAGCTGCGCTTGGAATCGGCACTGCCGTGGAAATATTGACGTTGTCTAATTGCATGCCGAAGCTGATTCCGATGTCCGGAACGCGGGGAAAGCCGTGGTAATGGATCCAGAAGGCATTGATATTTCGAAAGTCTTCGTTGAGCAGCAAATTGCCTTGGAAGCCATTAGCGACAGTTTGATACGCCACGCGCGTCGAGTAATTGGTGCCGTCGCTGGTCGCGCCGGCAAGGCCTGGATTCGCAGCGCTATTAAAACCCAGAATTTCCCAATATTCGTTGTCGCCTAGCAAGGCTGTGTCGTCGGGGCTAGAAGAAACTGGCTCGGGTACCAAGTACTGTCCGCCATTACCGTCATTGTAGGCGGAATAAGTTGGATTATCGCCGTAAATAGGGTTGCCGGCATTAATCGGGGCATAGAAGTCCATGCTATCTAGGCTAAAGGCGGAACTGTCTTTAGCCCTGATATATATGCCGGTGGAATCGGCATGGTATTGAGCGCGTTTGTTCCCGCTAACTGTCGCGCTATGAATATGTTCGCCGCCTCCCTCGTAAACCACTCCCACCAGAAAACCGTCCTCCTGGTAGCATGTGCCGTAAATAGCCGAGGGGCCTGGGCAGCCGCCTGTTGCAGGGTTTGCCGGAAGATCGGGTTTGCCGGCAGTTGCAGTACCTAAGGCGCTGAATCCAATCACGGTTGGTAAGGTGGGCGGCGCAATTGCTGCCAAGGACTGCGAACTCGCCAGAATAAGGCTGCTGGTAGTCAGGCAGCGAAATATCGATTTCTGCATAGTGATTTTTTCCTTGAAAAGTTTTAGAGGCATGAAAATCAAAGAACATGCCTGTCCTTGATGTGTTTTAAGGCTAGAGCTCAGTGGAATCAAACAGTGGGTCATAGGTCGCACCGTAGGATAGGCAATACGTCAAAAGCTGCCGCAATATCCGTACCATGATCGTTAGACATTTCGTCGGCCACAATCTTATAAACGGCTGAATCAGGGGTCGGCTGAGGGCGTGAGGTGATTCAGCCAGAAAAGGTTTGAAAGGATAATAATTAAACTATGTTATATAGCTACGTATCGGCGTAATTGCGGGTGATTACTAGTATTTTAGGCTTTTTATCTAACGTATAAACCGGTATGCCAGGCAAGTTTAAACTAGAACCCAAATAATCCATTCGCCAGAAATACACCGAATTCTGACGATTTCTAATAGATGCCATTAGAGTAACTTGTTGATATTAGGGCGATTCAGCCTCTAATGGACAATCTGGGTTGAATGCAGAGCTCAATGTCTGCAAATGAACGTTATTCGAATTGCTGATTGCGCATATTCGAACGTATTAAAACCGTACAGCATCTCGGGGGCGGTTCCGATAGGAACACCGCAATGCTTTGATTTTGCTGGTTTACTTGGCAGATTGTTACGGTTTTTAACGAACTTCGACATGCGTATTTGTAACATGTCCACGTGCCGCAACCGGACCGGTTGCCTGGTTTTTAGAGTTTTATAATTCGCAATATTATTTGTGGCATATTACTTGCTTTAAATTGGGTGTAGCAGCAAGCATGAGCTTGGCTTATCTTGAAAGATGTCGATTGTGTATTGCTTGCAAAAGTAGTCCGTAGTCTTTTCCTGGGCCGGGAGGCGTTGGTTGTGACTGCAGGTTCAAAAAACTAAACGGCAATAACAGCAACATTATAGACATCCCAGACCATGAAATTAAAAGTTGTAGCAGCGTTTTGCCTCATAGCCCATTGCAGTATGGTGTTGTCCGCAGAGATAGGAAGTTCGGTGCCGAGTTGCCCCGCAACTAGCGCAGATAGGACTAATCGGCTAGATATTTCCGCTTACAAGGGCAAAGTGTTATTGATAGATTTTTGGGCGACCTGGTGCGGCCCGTGCCGAAAAGCGATGCCATTTTTGAACGGATTACGTAATGAACAACTCAAGGACGGCTTTGAAGTGATAGGAATTAATGTCGATGAAGACATCGAGGCTGCGCAAGAATACTTGAAGTCCGCCGCAGTCGACTATCCGATGTCGTTTAATCCAGAAGGCGACTGTCCGCGCATTTTCGGAGTAACAGCCATGCCGTCATCATTTATCGTCGATAAACAAGGCAGAATTCGGATGATTCATTTGGGCTTTCGCGACGAAGACAGAGAAGGGTTGCGCAAGCAGATTACCCAGTTATTGAGCGAATAAGATGTTGTTGGATAACAATCGGATTGTTTCGCTTATATGCAAAGGGCTAGCTCTGAGTGTATTGACTCAATGTTTTGGCTGTAGCGCCGTGTCTCCTTGGGAAAGAGGTAATCTTGCCAAAGACGAAATGGCGATCACACCGCATCCAAACAGGGAAGCTTTTCGAGATCATATTTTTACCAGCAAGGAAGCCTCGCAGGGTGGACACGGCGGTTCGGGAGGCGGCTGTGGCTGCAACTAAGCTCGAAAAAAACAAGGTTTTAGCTGCGCTGACATCTGCAGCGTTAGGATTGCCCGGGCTGGATAGTCATGCGGCAACGCCGACGACTCAGGCCGAGGCCAATGCGCAGTACGGCTATTATCAGGAAAGCGATAACCGAATGCGCGTAGAGGTATATCACGGCGATTTTGTGATTCCAATGTCGGATCGCCTGGAGTTTACCTTCAGCGTGGATCGGGATACATACAGTGGGGCGACGCCGTCGTTCAGCATGCCCGAGGTGATGACTAACCAAACGAAAATAGATCAAAACCAGAACCGTGCCGATGTGATTTCGGCTGCCTCTGGCGGAGTAGATCCGACCAAGTTGGCCGGATATCAAGGTGTAATGTCATTTAAAGAACCATTCGAAGCCTATACTGCCATAGGATCCCAAAGCCAACAGCTCGAATTGAATTTAATCCAGCAGGGTACCGCTGCTATAACGGCGAATACCGATCAACTGCTTACCCAGTATCAAGCTGCTAATCCAGCACCCGGTTTTCCGGCGGGTTGGGGACAGACTATTTCCAGCGCAGTTACTATCGATTTTCAGGGAGTAAACGCGGCTGTTTACGGTAAGGCTGATACCAATACTGGCGGGTTCTGCCCGGGTGGAGCGGGGTGTTATCAACAAAATGGCATTGTAGTCGGCACAATTACCGATCCTCTAAACCCCGACGGGCATCTCCATCGACAAGGCACAATTGCGGATCGTGAAATCCAATACCATGCCGACTCATCGGGCATTTATATCCGAGAATTGGATGGTAAGGCTTTTCGCGCTGCAAATATGTTTTTTAACAGTCTGCAAGCAAATGGCTCAGGCGTTAATGATGTCTGGGAAATCCTCGGTTTTAATTCGGCAGTGAATCAAAACTTGAGCACGGGTGATGGCGCAAATTACGCGAATCGAGTGGCTTATCAACAAGTTGCCACCAACCATACCGGCATTTTGGCTCTTGATTCATCGTTCTCGAATATTAATGCGCTGTGGATTCATTACAAGGGTTATATACAAGATGTGACAAATTCAGGCGCTGATTTTGAGCTGAGGGTTGACGACATCAATCTTGCGCCAGCGCAATTTGCCAACGCAACACCGGAACAAATTGCATGGCTGCAGGCCTATAGTGCATATCAGAGCAGTCTTGAAACGGCGTCTGCATCTCAGCGACAAGCTATTATTGATAATGCGGCTGCACAAAAGGCGGCATTCGAAAAGAGCGCCTTAATCAGTATATACCGCAATTTTCTGAACCAAGTTGTCCCGCCCAACACTCGGGTCAAGCAAACGTTCCAGACTCAGCCGCAAGAAACCCGCACGCAACCCGTATTCGGCGCCAAATATTATTTCGATGACGCTACTTTGGGGGTTTCCGGCGGTCAATCGAACGAGCCCGATTTCAACTCAAACTTCGGTTCGGTTAATTTCTCGCAGGAGTTTAATAACAAACTTACCACTGTTTCGGCTGGTTATAGTTACACCCATAATGATGTTATGCGAAGCGGTGGTGGGCACAGCGATCATCATTCACAAGATCCGGGTCACAATCCGGCGATTTATCCTGAGCTTGATGAGTCTAGTGAGTCCAATGGGTTCAATCTTGGTCTGTCCCAAGTGCTTAATAAGAATGCATTATTGCAACTTTCGGCCAACTACACCCGGCAAAGCGGATACCTTAGCAACCCTTATAAATATGTGTACGTACGTGGCGAAGTTACTGCCGAAGAATATTATGAGATGTTTAATTCGCCGGAAACCGTAAACTGGAGTGGCATTACAAATCTGGAAATTGTCGGTATCGATTTATTCCGAGAAGTTCGTCCAAATCTGAGGAATCAATTTTCTTTCTCTACCCGGCTGAATCAATATATCCCGGCGGTCGACGCCGCTTTGCACATGGATTATCGTTATTTTCGGGATGACTGGGGCATTGATTCCCACACTATGGAAATGAAGTGGCTGCAAAAACTGCCTTTCGGTCTCACTGTTACGCCTAGTCTGCGCTATTACTCGCAATCCCAGGCCGATTTTTTCGCGCCGTATTTTTTGGCGCCACGCGCCGACGGGATGTATTCCAGCGATTTCCGCCTTTCCGGCTATGGAGCCCTGAGCGGCGGTGTTACCGTAGCCAAGCAGTTTAATCGTGGTATCAAACTGGAATTGGGCATGGAGTATTACACCCATCAAGGTAATCTGAAATTGGGTGGGGGTGGCGAAAGTGATTACGCCGATTTTAGTTATTGGATGGCGCATGCAGGACTCAATATCGCGCTATCGGCGCCGGGACAAATTTTCGGCGGTGGCGCCGGCGATCACCATCATCATCACCATAATCACGGCGCATCGGCACCGGCTGGTGTGATGTTCGCGCATATGATGAATAGTGCGGACGACATCATGGTAGGTTACCGATACATGTACGCCAATCAGTCCGGTGGTATGTATCAAGGCTCGCATGCCGCCGGTGACAGCGCTGTGTTGAATTATGCTTGCGGTACAACCAGCTGTATCTCGAGGCCGACCGAAATGGGTATGCACATGCATATGCTTGATTTGATGTACGCACCTACTGATTGGCTGAATCTGATGCTGATGCCGCAGTTGATGGATATGAACATGAGCCTGGAACAATTGCCGGGGGCGGTTGCAGAGACTGCACACGGGTCCGGGCACGAAAGTCACGGTTTAGGTGACACGCTGATGGTGGCGATGGTCAAGGTGTTCGATGCGCCCGGTCATCATGTGCATGCCGGTGTGGGCGTTAGTGCGCCTAGCGGCGATGTGGACGTGACGCTGGATGGTAGAGACGAGCCGGACAGCGAGTTACAAGATTACGGCATGCAACTTGGTAGCGGTACCTGGGACTTCAAGCCGAGTTTAACTTATACCGGTCAAATTGGCGATTGGAGTTGGGGTGCTCAACTTAGCGGTACCAAGCGTTTACAGGACCGAAATCCATCGGGTTACGCCTTGGGTGACATGTTTCAGGCCACAGCTTGGGGTGGCTATAGCGTGTCCACTTGGCTCTCGGCCACGTTGCGCGGTATTTATACCGACCAGGGCAAAATACGCGGTGCGTTTAATCGAATAAGCTCTTCGGGTGCGACGGTTGACAGTCCAGCCAACTACGGCGGTAAATTCTGGGATGTTGGCTTCGGTCTAAATCTGAACGTGCCGGATGGTGCGATGGCAGGTCACAACTTTAGTGTGGAATGGCAGCAGCCTGTCGCCGACAAATTTAACGGTTTCCAGCTGGAGCGCGAAGGTGTGTTGTCGGCTACTTGGAATTATGCGTTTTAGAAAGGCCTGGTATTTTGCCACTCAGCAAATATGTAAGTGCTTTGCCTCGGTTTTTCAGAAAATAAGTGATATGGCTCAATTATTCGATTTTTTCGCCAGAGCGAAAGCCGTGGAGCCCGCAGAACATATGATTTCCTAAGGATGGCATGATAACTGCTCTAGCTTTGTCGGGAAATCTGTTAGCTAAGCCCGCTTTCTAGGCGGAATTCCCTGATGCAAGTGCTGAACAAATCGTCGTACACCTCAAGAATTCGGTAAGCCAGGTTTTAGCCTCCCATGGATTGCCGTTGGTGGAGTGGAAAATAGATTTGACCAGCGCTTTTGAATGTAAATGTCCAATCCCCCGAAATCCGGACATTCAAACTGAATGACAGGCCATCGGTCTGTTGCGTAATGATTTTATCTGATGGAGATTTTATCGATGATGAACAAAGCTTTTACACTCAAGACCTTGGGTGGTTTATTTTTGGTTGGCACGGCGGCTTTAGCGACTAATGCTGAAGCGGCGACTGTCGATTTCCAAGGAATGACAGCGGCTACTTATGGTAACGCCAATGAAACAACTGGCGCTTTTATCGGTGGCTGTCCAGATGCCAATTGCTTCGCTCAAAACGGTATCGTAGTGGGTACTGTGGGCGATCCTACTGATTCCGGCGCTCATTATCATCGTCAAGGTACTTCAGGTGATCGCGAAGCGCAGTACCATCCGGATTCCACAGGTCTCTATGTGCGTATGGCTGATCTTTCCAACTTCAGCCTGCAAAATATTTACCTGAACGTAACCAATGGCGAGGCGGGTGGCAATTTCGTGCTGTACGGTTACAGCAATGCTATCAACAACGGCTTGTTGACTGTTGCCGGCGGAACGAGTGGCGGTGCCGGTTCAAGCAGTGACCCGGAAGGCGGTAATACTGCACCTATCGCTAGCTATGTCGTAGCTAACGATGGTACTTTCGATCAGAACGTCACTTTAAGTGACCTGTTGGCTGCCGATTCCGATTGGGGTGATATAGGTGCGTTCTGGCTGACTTTCCAGGGCTTTAATCATAGCCCAACTGTAAACTATGCTTTGGGCAGTTATCCGGACTGGGATATTCGTATTGACGATATCACTCTGGATGCGCCTGTTTCAAGTGTGCCGGTGCCTGGCGCGGTATGGTTGTTCGGTTCCGCTTTGTTGGGCATGATTGCGCAAGGCCGCAGAAAAGCCATGATTTAAGCTGGTTATTTGAAATTCTGCTTGAACTGAAGGGCAAGGCGAGTTCGTCTTGCCCTTCTTTGTTTGTAGCGGAATGGAAGTGGTGGCTATAAATTAGTCCCTGAAAATGGCTTGCTCGCCATTACCTGAATAGCTCGAAAATAGGGTAAATGCCAGTAAATCTATGCTGTATATAACATAGATTAATTTATGGAACATTTACGACCAACAACGCGCCTGTTGGTAAAAAGTAAATTAGACCAAAGTCTTATAATTGTCGCGTCGACTGTGAAAAATATGAAGTCTAATTCGCAAAGGACGTTTTTTGGTCCGCTATCGATCTAACCAAAAACGGCATTATTTTGTTCACAAGTGACTGACCATACTTTCGGTGTTGGTCTTGCATTCGCACCGGCCCTCTTTGGCGCCAATTCCCGTATTTAAATAAGTGATTTAACCTGTTTTTTCTTCCTGGGGTCTGATTATTGTTGGTTAAGGCGAGGCTTTATAAGGCTTTTCGCTATGGCATCGTTTTTGCTAATTCATCGGTTGATGCTTAGCGTAAGGGATCAACAATGACCTTTTTGTCATTAGCAGTCTAGTTCAGTAGTAACTTTTTAGGACATATTTTTTAGGATAAATCTGATGATAAGAAACACACTTGCCAAAGCTATTTCTTTAGCTATCGCTGGCGGCGCAATAACCCTCGCTGGCGTATCAAATGCTTCAGCCTCCACCACGATGTATAACACCAATAAGCCCATTACCAACGGTAATCCTACCGATGCGGCGGCCTTATCTACCGACGGCTGGACTCGCAATAACAATAGTACTAATACCGGAACCCCTTTGCCTTGGTTGGGAACAGTTGGTGCGGTAAGGCCGTTTGGCTACGAAGGCTTGTCGATTGCGAACTGGGCGGCGCATGTTACGGCTGCGGGAGATTCTTTGGAGATTTCGCAAGCCGATGCCGCGACGCGCTACGGGACTGCATGGGGTCCAGTGGCGGGTACAACGTACTTGGCTAATATCGATACAGCTAAAGGCGCTTGGTTCGATGGCTCTACCGGCTGGGCGCACAATACCGATATAGGCTTGTTCAAATCCGACGTTACCACCGAAGTATCCATCAGGTTAACGCCACTGTTTAATGTTTCCGAGCCCGATAAGTCGTGGAGCAATTTTGGTGTTACGGTTTTTACCGGCATGGATACGGATACATCCAAGGCTACAACCCCCAACTATAGTCACCATGCGGGTTGGAACGAGACCAGTTTTACTGCGGACAACCCCATGGGCACCACCGGCCTAACCTATTTGACGCATGACGCGACCGTAGACGCTACGAACGCATTGGTGTTTACCGCAGTTGCCGGACAGGTTTATTCAATATATCTGGGTGGTAACTCGGGAGAAGGTAACTTTAACCCGCACGCTGGGTATCGATTGAATCTTAGCACTGCCGCTCCCGTCCCGTTGCCTGGTGCTGTTTGGCTATTTGGTAGTGCTTTAGTCGGTTTGCTGGGCTTTGGTAAGCGCAATTCGAGTAAGTTTTCACGGTAAACGCTACTGTTGCAAGAGTGAATTCGCCGCTCTTGCAACGAGACTTGGCGACTTGGCGAGTTGGCTGTTGGTGGCAATGTTGCGGCATACTTGATCAAGCGACGGATAGGATTAATTTAGAGGCAAAAAATGAGATTAACCGATATTGTTATTATGTGTTGTTTGCTCGTGTCGCAGGCAGCAGTTGCCCATGGGCCTATGCCTATGCCGCTGCAACGTGTGCCGGTTCCGCCCGTGCCGGGACTTACCGATGGTCCAAATCCAATTGTTGTGGACAAGAATAAAGCGATCGCTTTAGGTAAAGCGTTATTTTGGGATGTCAATGTCGGCAGCGATGGCATGGCTTGCGGCTCTTGTCATTTCCATGCCGGCGCGGATAGCCGCGTCAAAAATCAAATCAATCCTGGTCAAAAAAGTACTCAGCCCAGCGGGCAGACCTTCGAAGCGTTGCCAACCGGCTTGGGTGGTCCCAATCACGAACTCAGCGTTGCCGACTTTCCGCTACGTCGATATAGCGATCCGCTAAATTCAGCGAGTCAGGTCACCTTTAATTCCGACGATGTAGTGTCTTCGGCAGGTACTTTTAGCGGAACCTTCATTAGTGCACCACAGTTTAGTGGCAATAACGATCAATGCGGCAGAGGCGCTGATCCGGTGTTTCACGTGAATGGTATTGGGACGCGGCGGGTTGAGCCGCGTAACGCGCCAACCGTGATCAACGCGGTTTTTAATCATCGCAATTTTTGGGACGGCAGAGCCAATAACGTGTTTAACGGCAGTAGTCCATGGGGCGACCGTGACCCAACGGCCGGTGTCTGGGAGAAAGTCAATGCGCGGAATGTTCAAAAATCACGTTTACATTTGGTCAATTCTTCATTGGCCTCTCTTGCGGTTGCTCCGCCTTTGAGTGATTCGGAAATGGGATGCCGGCAGCGAGTTTGGCCCGATATCGGAAGAAAACTATTGTTAAGGCAGCCGCTGCAGAACCAAAAGGTTCACAACGAAGATAGCGTGCTTGGTCCGTATAGTTTAAGCAGCGCTGGAAATTTGCGGCCCGGCCTAAATACCACTTATAAAGCACTAATCAAGCAAGCTTTTAATCAGAAATACTGGTCCTACAGCGGTATCGGTCCTTTCGGGGGGCGTCAGGGACAAGTACCTTACGACCAAATGGAAGCCAATTTTTCGATGTTTTTCGGTATCGCATTACAGTTATACCAAGGCACGTTAATTTCGGACCAGGCCCCAATCGATTTGACCGCACGCGATCCCGATAGCTTGGAGCCTATTTGGACTAACTTAGGGTACGATCAGGAAAAAATTGATACCCTGACACGCGGGTTTGAGGCTTTTACCGGCAACCATTGTCAACTGTGCCATGGGGGGCCGACCTTAAGCATTGCCGCGGTAGCTACCAATGCCAGTTTGGTGACGCCTACGCCGGGCATGAATTACGGACCGCTTAGTCAACCCATTCCTTACGGTCCGAATGCTATCGGTGACGGTGACGGCGGCAGAATCGGCGGTATCACACCAGCCGCGAATGTTGTGACTCGGGACACTACTCGAAATGGCGCTACCAGCTATTACAAATTGATGGACTTAGGTTTTGCCAACACTGGCGTAGCGGACCCGGACTCTGATGTGGGTGTTGATGGCGTGGACGATTTTGGTAATCCTTTGTCATTTACCAAGCAATATGTCCAATACTTGCTCGATAATCCAGCTGGTGTGCTGGATTCGGGAGTCTCGACTTTGCAAGCCTGTGACTTCATTAAAGCTTTGGCGGATAACGCGATACCGTTTTCTCGTTGGTTTGGCGTAGCTGATGGAATTATCGCAGATGGTAGCAAAGAAGGGCTGCTGCGAAACCAAAACTGTACCGTTGCCAGCTCGGCCTACATTCCCACAGCCGCTGCGGCTTTAGCGAACTTGACGACAGAAAAAATGAGTATTGCCACCAAGGCTGCGTTTAAAGTCCCAACTTTACGTAACATTGAATTGACTGGGCCCTATATGCACAACGGCAGTATGTCTACTTTGGAGCAAGTCCTTGAGTTTTATTCCAGAAAGGGTAACTTCAACAATGATAACAAGCATATCGTTGTCAATCAGATCGCTCTGTCCGGCCAGCCCGCATCGATACGAGCCGATTTGATTGAGTTTCTGAAAACGCTCACCGATGAACGAGTTCGCTACGACAAAGCACCGTTCGATCATCCTGAAATTGTCGTGCCGCACGGACATGCCGGGGACAATGTCGCCGTGACTCCAGGTAATCCATTGAACAGCAATCTGGCGATAGAAGAAACCATGACCATACCGGCAGTGGGGGCGAATGGTTTGCAAGACCCGATTCGGCCTTTCGATACTTACTTGGCACCTTAGCTGTATGTAAACAAGGTGTTAAAGATGTGGGCTGGGGCGATCAGATTTTGCGCTAGCCCACATTCAATTTGAACTTTAGATTTTAGGATTCTCAACATGGGATTTGCAAATAACGGAAGCGCTAGATTTTTTTACCCGACGGTAGTCGCAATATTGTCGGTGTTTTACGGGCAGCAGGCTCATGCGGTAAGCGTATTTAGTAATTATGCCACGCTCACTTACAGTCTTTCTTCGAGCGCTGACGGACTCGATATCGACGGATCTTTTGAAATGTTGGGTAGTCCGGACTCTTTCTTGATCGCCGACAATGGTACGGTTACGCCAAGCCACGGTGCCGGTTTGTTTCCTTTAACTCTGGACACACCCTTAAGCTTTTCTGTGAGCGGTCAAGACAATGCCGGTGAGTTTAAGTCGCAGCATTACGGTGTATTCAGTTTGAATTTTTTTAATTCCAGCACGGCTGTAATCAATGTGGATTTAACGCTGAACTATATACTTCATGCCGCAGTTGCCGGTGAGGCTGCCGACAGCGATGTCTATCTTGATTATTACAACTCAGACTACACTTTTAATGGTTTCGATAGCCTTAACGCCACGCTTTCAGTGCCTTTTTCCGAGCAGTTTACGGTCAATGGCAGTTCCGGAGTATTTAGTTTTTCACTCAATCCCGGTGAATCGGAAACGCTTTCGGCTGACGTTAAAATTGCGAGTACTATGCTGGCTGCACCAGTGCCATTACCCGCTGCGGTTTGGTCGTTTTTAGTAGGCTTGCTAGGAATTTTGGGTTTTAAAAAACGTAAACAGCCCACGATTGCTTAAAGCGTTAGGGATAAGCCGATTCATGGTTTGTTGTGCCGGATTGGATCACTCTATCCGGAAGTTCCTCGCCTGAAAAATAAGCCTGCAAATTCGCCAATACTTTTTCCCCCATCGCGGTGCGCGTTGCAATCGTGGCGCTGCCCAGATGGGGCAGATGTGACGCATTGTCCAGCGTCAATTAGCCGGTATCAAGGGCTGCCTGGATGTGCCGGCATTTACCACTTCGATCTGGCGATTTCGTCGCATGACGCCGGTATTCCCGAGATTTGGGGCAATCCCTAGGCCTCGCAACACTTTACCAAGGTATTAGTGAAAAACAGTAAACCGATGCTGTCGATGCCAATACCCTGATGAAATATGTGGAGCGCATGGGTTTTGTCGCTTGGGCACGACCATCAATCAACGCCTGACTTTACGTGGGTTTGTTGGTCGCATTGATGCTCTGCCCGGTCAGAAAAAACATCTGCACGCGCTGAGTGCGACGCAAAAAAAACCGAAGGCGTTGCTGCGCGATGCCAAGCTGGCGATTAGTAAATTGGAAAAACGCATTACTGCGTTGGCTGCGGAAGTGATGATTGGGGGCAAGGCTCACTCGGAGCTATCGCGTATTTTGAATTTGTTACCAGCAACAGGCATTAACCAAACCAGCGCCATTGCTTTGATGGGCGAGCTGTTGTTACTACCGGCCAACCTGTCCTAGCGCGAGTGGGTCAGTTTGCCGGGCTAGATCCCAAGGCCTTTGAACCGGGCAAAAGTATGCACAAGAAAATGCCGCCATCCAAAGTGGGTAACAGGCATATTGGTTAGGCATGCATATGCCGGCTCTGAGCGCCAAACAAGATGATCCCTAGGTCAAGCTTATTTCCAGCACTTGGTCGACAATGGCAGGAAGCCGTTACAAGTCGCCTGCGCTATCATGCGTAAACTACTGCATGCGATTTCACGGCATTTTAAAACACGATCAGCCATTCAATAACACACGGTTTTTACGCCACTCCGATACCGATCATCAGTGAGTAAAAAGCGATGGAATTTTGTTGACTTGGAATTGAGTATTTACACACCTAGTAACCCTTTCTATCTCTAAGGCATTTGCCGCACTTTGGGGCATTACCCGCACCTAAAGTTGATGATGTTGTCTTGCATTTGGATGGCAACGCTCTCTAAGTATGTTTGAAGGAAGCAAGTTTGCACAGCCAAGAACTTATAACGGAATAGGCCTGAATATTGCTTTAACTTAGTGGCAAACTTCTGCTGACCAGTTGTATCTGCGTCTTATTCATTTATCAAGTTTGTAGCAAAGAAAAAAGTTTCGTTGCGAAATCCAACAATACCTAAATTTCACAAGCCTTTAAACTGCCACTGTAAGTGGATGCACATTTAGTCATAACTATGCATCCCCCATCAAGAGCTGAGCTTAATCAATAAATAAGGAAAATTTAATGAAAAAATCAAAACATTTAAATGACAATATAAAATCAATGTTAATAATTGCGAATTTAATATTGTCCGGCAGCCAAGCTCTTGCATCACCGTATACTATTGAAGCCAATCAAACCATAACTGGTTTATCAAGCCCAGGCTTTGATAATATAATAAATCGTGGACTAGTAATTGGTGAAACTGATGATTACTTACCTTTATTACTAGAAAACTATGGAAGTATTTATTTGCCGTCAAAAATAACTTGTCCTGGGCAAAAATTGGTCAACTATGCCAAGGGATATATTGCTATCGGCGGATATTTTGATTGTTACAAACAGGGAGCCCAAGCGCTGATCGAAAACTCCGGTACCATTGCTGTAACTAACGCTGTTGGTGAAAATATCGCCTTAGATCCACGAACAATTGGTGGACAACTTCGCCCAGCAAAGGACTATATGCCTTGGACATATATATTCTGGGGCAAAATTGATAACAAGGTTACCGGCAAATTCATAATAGACCGCAATAATGGAGTAAATCTATGCCAATCGCAGGGTTCTGAGGCGCCTGAGATAGAAAATCGTGGATATTTTGAGATTGCTCAGGGTAGCACATGCAATTTCATATCTACCAAATCTGGCAGTTACAAGCAATTTGAAGGCGAAACTAAGGTAAACGGTACTTTCGGATCACGTTTACTTGACTTCCAGGGAGGAATTCTGACCGGAACAGGTACGATATTGAAGTTTCCTGAACAATTATGGAACGCCAGTTTTAGTATATCGCCCGGCAATTCCACATCACCTTTCGGTGAATTGACGCTAACCCCTGAAATGGGTTATTCAGTATTCGGTGACGGTACACTGAACTTTGTAATTGGTGGCTTGAACAATAACAGCAAGCTGCACGTTAACGGCGAGGCTTATATTGTTGGTAGCGCCAAAATCGCCATCAGCCTGAAAAATGGCTTTATGCCTAATATAGGCAACAGTTTCACCATAATCACCGCTAACGACATTCGCACGGATGATTTTAACCAAGCCAACCTGATTTTGCCTCAACTACCAACAGGTCGACAATGGCATTTTGATAATGACGGCACCAGCCTAAAATTGAGTGTGATTTGATGCTTTCATATACTCGCGAGGGAAACCTACCTCTGAGCACCGCTTTTAGCCGTTCACAACAGCCCCCACGGGCGCTTTCCCGGAGGATACTTTACTTTCGAGAATAAATAATTTGATTCTAAGCTATACGATCCGGTATGTCTTTGCCGGAGAAATAAGCCTTAAGATTTTCCAGCACCTTTTCCCCCATCGCGGTGCGCGTTGCAATCGTGGCGCTGCCCAAGTGGGGGAGCAGTGTGGCGTTTTCCAGCGCCAAAAAGCCCTGATCTATGTTGGGTTCGCCTTCGTAAACATCCAGACCGGCGCCGGCGATGCGTTTTTCTTGCAAGGCTTTGATCAAAGCCTTGCTGTCCACCACATCGCCGCGCGCGGTATTGATCAAATGCGCGGTAGGCTTCATTAAATTCAAGGTTTTTTCATTGATTAAATGCCGAGTCTCGTTGCCGCCCGGACAATGTAGCGACACGTAATCGCATCGCGGTAATAGTGCTTCCAGCGTATCGCAACGCTCCGCGTTTAGTTCGTCAACGACGGCGGGGTCTGCCGGACTGGGCTTAAGATACAAGATTTTCATGCCAAAGCCGTGATGGGCTTTGCGCGCCATGGCTTGAGCGATGCGGCCGAAGCCGACTAGTCCGAGCGTGGCGCCGGTGACATCGCTGCTCATCATATGCGTTGGGCACCAGCCGGCCCATGCGCCGGCACGTACTAACCTGTCTCCCTCCGCGCCGCGCCGTGCGGACATCAGTAACAAAGTCATCGCAATATCAGCCGTGCTTTGCGTCAACACGCCCGGGGTATTGGTGACGATCAGCCCCTGTTGTTTGGCGGCGGCAATATCGATATGGTTATAACCCACGCCAAAATTACCCAGGATTTTGCAGCGCTTGTTCGCGACATTCAGCACCTCGGCCGGCAGGGAATCGCAAACGCTGGGGCACACCGCATCGTAATTTTGCAATGCCGCCTTAAATTCGTCAGCACTCAAGGGATGGTCGTCGATATTCAGCGTGACGTCATAAAGGCTTTGCATTTTGGCTTCAACACTTGCCGGCCACCGGCGGCTAAGCAGGACTTTGGGTTTGTTCATGGGATTTCCTATCGTAAAACGTCAGGTACTTTCAGGTTAGAATCGGTTGTGGGGTGATCAAGGATCGACGGCCGGGTTGGAGGTGCTTATGCCGCCATTGCGGTGATCACGGTCGTAGGCTTTCAAGCGCGCCGCCCGCAAACTATTGATGCTGGCGATGTTTTCATCGTGTTGCTTTAGGGATCTTTGCCGCTGCAGGGCCAAATGTTGGTCTTTTTGCTCTTGCAAGGCCATCGCCATCGCCGGTTTTTGGTATTGCAGTTCGGCTTGGCGTTCGGCGATGTTTTGTTCTTGCGCGCGCGCGTCCGTGTTCAGACGTTTTTCCATTAAATCCAGGCCGCGAGCTTGGTTTTGCAGCTGTTGCTCGGTCAGTATTCTGGCGTCATCCAGCTGCTGTTGCCTGAGCCTTAATTCCATTTCCGTGCGTTTGGCTTGCTGTTCGTCTTGGTATTGAGCGCTAATCTGTTCATTTTCGCGTAACGCTTGCTCCCGCTGGTTTTTTAGCAATTCGGCGGCAGCAATAGCCTTGTCATTTTGGATGCGCTCTAGTTCGGCTTGTTGTTTTGTTTGCTGATGATCGTGATAAAGCCAAGAGCCAATTGGAAATAGCAGCAGGGCGGCAATCGCAACTCGTTGCAACCATGTTGATGCAGGATGGCGGTTGATAGCGGCAGGTGGCGATAGATCCTGCGGCAAGCGGCTGGCTGCCAATTTACGATCATAGGCGATGCGCCGATTGGCGTCGGACAGGATTACAAATGCTTCTCGGGTTCGGTTCAGTGTATCGATGCCGGCGTCGTCTTCGCGTTTTAGCAAATGGCGTTCAATATCCTTGAATGCGCGATGGATTTGTTGGTCGTCGGCGGACTCGGGTATGTTTAACAGTTGATATAGAGTTTTTGCCATATTCGCATCTCCCAACGCTTTGTCGTCTGATGATCGGGAGATAGCGGACTAGCCCCAGACAATGCCGGTGCTGAACAAAGCACCGGCAGATGGGACTATAAAGAATTGAAATTAACAGTGCAAACGCCCGCTAAAAATTTAATCGGCGACGATAGCTAGCTTTTCTTGGTTCCTGCGCAGCAATGCTAGAGAACCCAGCATGCAGCCCAATACGAACCAAGTTAGCGTGGCGAGGGGCATAGATGACAAGGATTTTTCACTAAGCACCGTCACGGATGGCTGATTGATTTGGGCATCTGCGCGTTTTTCCACTAGAAATTGGTAACCAATGTCGGGGATAAATGACCAGGCTCCGCTACTGATGGCGGGATAGTTCATCACGGACCAGTTCATTGCGCCAATTTCGCGCGCTTCTATGGTATTGCCGCGATTTAATCCTGAGGTGTAAATGGCTTCCATAACGCAAGTGTTGATCTGGTCGACGCTATGGTTGCCGGTTAAGCTGCCGGGTAGCCAGCATAGACCGGGTGCTAAAAAGTCGGAATTTGGCGCCAAGCTATTTTGAGTGGCGTTTTTTAGCAATCCTTGATGGTGAATTTCAGTGGGCTCATGTTCATGAATTTCCGCATGAGCAGGAGCGATCAGTGCTGCTAACAACAATAGGCGGTGTCTCATGATTTTCTCCTTTGGCTTTGGAGTCAGAAGATAACTCAAACAAATATCAAGCAATAGCAATGCCCTTATTTAAAAAGTCTTTTATTTTAAGTAATTACTGATGTTTTAATTGTTTTCGATGTGAAAAATCAGGTGTTTTTGGTGTGGAATGGTGCAAAAGATGGTTAGTTTTGGTGCTTAAAGCACAAAACACAGCTGCTTGTCTCGTGTTCTAAAGTACAGGGAAGTGCTATATCCGCCTGTTTTGGGCTGTGATGGGGGGCTAGGGCGGAGGGAATAACAAGCTGATCGAATGACGGGTGGCTGGTTAAGCAGGCCACCCGCCAAATCTAGGGAATGTTATTTAGCCGTTGAGCGGTAATACTCGATGGCTGCAGCTACGCCGCTGCCGGCTTTGATGTCAAAGCCATGGTCCAGCATAGCCATTTCCACGCCGGCAATCGCACCCAACAAGGAAACATCGTTCATATCGCCAACGTGGCCGATGCGGAACACTTTACCGGCTACTTCGCTAAGGCCTGCGCCCAATGAAATGTTGTATTTGTTGTACGCGGTGCTGATGACGTGGCGGGCATCTTTATCGGCCGGTACCACGATGGCAGTGACGGTGTCGGAGTCCCAACCTGCTTGCGCGCAAGTTTGCAAGCCCCAGGCCGCGACTGCACGGCGCACGCCTTCACCCAAGCGGTGATGACGGGCGTAGACGTTTTCCATACCTTCTTCCAGCAACAATTCCAGCGCTTTACGCAGGCCGTACAACATTGGTGTGGATGGCGTGTAAGGGGTGTAGCCGTCTTTATTGGAGGCTGCCATGTCTTTCAATGAGAAGAAAGACCGCGGGAAGTTGCTGTTGTCAATCGCGGCCAGGGCTTTTTGGCTGAAGCCCAGAATTGCCAGGCCGGCAGGTAACATAAAGCCTTTTTGCGAGCCGGCGATGCTGGCGTCCACGCCCCATTCGTCTTGACGGAAATCCAGGCTGCCTATCGAGCTGACACCGTCGACGAACAGCAACGCAGGATGGCTTGCCGTATCCAGCGCTTTGCGCACGCCAGGGATGTCGCTGGTGACGCCGGTAGAAGTTTCGTTATGTGTCGCCAGAATCGCTTTGATTTCGTGGTTTTTATCTTCGTTAAGACGCGCCTGCAAATGATCCAAAGGAATGCCTTTGCCCCATTCAACCTGATGAATTTCCACGTCAAAGCCCAGTTTTTTTGAAGCTTCCGCCCACAAATGACCGAACTGACCAAAGCGGTAAATCAATACCTTATCGCCTTGGTTCAGGCAGTTGGTCATCGCCACTTCCCAGCCGGCGGTGCCGGTGGCGGGGAATACGAAGCATTGGCCGGTTTCGGTGCGGAACACTTTTTTCAGGTCTTCCAAAATCGGCGCCAGCAATTTAGGGAAGATAGGCGAACGGTGATCTTCCATCGGCACATGCATCGCGCTCAGAATTTCATGTGGGGTATTGGTTGGCCCTGGAACAAATAGGTGATTGCGACCTGCCATCTGGTGTCTCCTTGGAATTTTGGAAGCTTAGAAAATCGCGGGATGTTGCCACAGAAGCCGTGATTCGGCAAGTCGTTTACTGGCGCAAACCTGCACCGAAGCTGACAAGCGCAATTGACATTGCAGGCCCTGAAAGTAAAATGTCACGTTCTTCAACCCATACATGGCGCGGTTTTTTAGCCGGCCAACCAACCGTAGGAAACATACATGAGTCACACTCTTTACGAAGCTAATGCCCAGCGCGTGCAACGTTGCGAATTGGCGGTACCGGGTTCCAGTCCGGAAATGTTTGAAAAAGCCTTAAAAAGTGGTGTGGACTTTGTGTTTCTCGATCTGGAAGACGCCGTTGCGCCTGACGATAAACTGCAAGCGCGGAAAAACGTCATCCAGGCCATCAACGATTTGGATTGGAAAGGTAACGGCATCACGCTGTCCGTACGTATCAACGGTCTGGATACGCAATATATGGTGCGCGACCTGGTTGACTTGGTCGAACAAGCCGGCGCTAAAATCGATACGCTGTTGATTCCCAAAGTCGGCGTCTACGGCGATGTCTATATGGTCGACGCGATGCTGTCGCAGCTGGAAATGCAGGAAGGCCTGAAAAACAAAATCGGCATCGAGTGCCTGATCGAAACGGCACTGGGCATGGCCAACGTCGAAGATATTGCCAAACAAGGTGCGCTTAGCGGTCGGGTGGAAGCCCTGCATTTCGGCGTCGCCGATTATGCCGCCAGCAATCGGGCCCGTACCGTGAATATCGGTGGTTTGAATCCCGATTATCCCGGCGACCAATGGCATGCGGCGATTAGCAGGATGACGGTGGCGTGCCGTGCCTACGGACTGCGTCCTATCGACGGTCCATTCGGCGACATCAAAGACCCTGAAGGCTATAAAGCCGGTGCCCGCCGCGCTGCTGCGCTGGGCTGTGAAGGCAAATGGGCGATTCATCCCTCGCAAATCGCTTTAGCGAACGAAGTATTCACCCCGCCTGCTGCGGAAGTCGAAAAAGCCAAGCGCATCCTGGTAGCGTTGCAGGAAGCCGCCGCGCAAGGCAAAGGCGCTGCCGCACTGGATGGTCGTTTGATTGATGCAGCTTCCGAACGGATGGCGAACAACATCGTCCGTGCCGCCGAAGCGATTGCCGCGAAATCAAAATAAAAAATTGTAGGTTGGGTTGCTCTTTGGGAAAAAACCAAGGGTAACCCAACATTTAAGGCCTTCGTGTTGGGTTAGGGCTGATGCCTAACCCAACCTACATTTTTCCAATATCACGAGAGAGTGCATGGACATTCATGAGTACCAAGCAAAACAGCTATTGGCCGACTATGGCGTGAAAATAGCGGATGGCGGTCTGGCTTACAGCCCGGAAGATGCGGTGCAACGCGCCCGCGAAATCGGCGGCCACGTCTGGGTGGTTAAAGCCCAGATTCATTCCGGCGCCCGCGGCAAGGCCGGCGGTATCAAGATTTGCAAAACCCACGACGAAGTCAGCGATGCCGCCGAATCTTTGCTGGGCAAAAAATTGGTGACACACCAAACCGGTCCTGCCGGCAAACAATGCCTGCGCTTATACGTCGAAGCCGGAACCGATATTGCCAAGGAACTGTATTTCAGCCTGTTGATCGACCGTGCCCAGGAGCGGATTGTCATGGTCGGTTCCGCGCAAGGCGGTATGGAGATTGAGGAGCTGGCGGAAAATAATCCGGATGCGATCAAAAAAATCTACATTGAACCTGCAGTTGGTTTACAGGATTTCCAAGCCCGCGAAATGGCCTTTGCGCTGGGCTTGAACGCCGATCTGATTCCGCAAGCCGTGAAGTTGATTCAAGGCTGCTACCGTGCCATGCGTGAACTGGACGCCAACATGGTCGAAATCAATCCTTTGGTCATTACCGGCCACGACGAATTGATCGCACTCGACGCCAAAATGGGCTTTGACGACAACGCCTTGTTCCGTCGGCAAAAAATCTCCGAATTGCGCGACAAAACGCAAGAAGACCCACGGGAAATGGCGGCCGCTGACCGAGGTTTGAGCTACGTCGGTCTGGACGGCGACATCGGTTGCATGATCAACGGCGCCGGCTTGGCGATGGCGACGATGGACATGATTAAATTGGCGGGCGGCGAGCCGGCGAATTTCCTGGACGTCGGCGGCGGTGCATCGGCCGAACGCACCGAAAAAGCCTTCCGGATGGTGTTGCAGGATAAAAACGTCAAAGCCATGCTGGTCAACATTTTTGCCGGTATCAACCGTTGCGACTGGATTGCCGAAGGCGTGGTCCATGCGGTGAAAAAAATCGACATGCAGGTGCCGCTGGTGGTCCGTCTGTCCGGTACCAACGTTGAGGAAGGCCGCAGAATCATCGAAGAAAGCGGTTTGCCCATCATCACGGCAAATACCTTGGCGGAAGCCGCCGAGAAAGCGGTCGAAGCCCGTAACAAAGTTGTAGCCGCGCAAGCTTAAGGAACAGACATGGCAATTTTTATCGATCAAAACACTCGCATCATCGTTCAAGGCTTTACCGGTAAGATTGGTACTTTTCACGCCCAGGAGATGATCGACTACGGTTCCAACGTGGTCGGCGGCGTGACGCCGGGTAAGGGCGGGCAAAAACATTTGGACCGCCCGGTGTTCAATACCGTCAAGGACGCTGTCGAACAAGCCGGCGCCGAAGCCAGTATCGTGTTCGTGCCGCCGGCTTATGCCGCCGATTCGATCATGGAAGCCGCCGAAGCCGGCATCAAATACTGCGTATCGATTACCGACGGCATCCCGACTCAGGACATGATGAAAGTCAAAATCTTTCTGAGCAAATTTCCCAAGGAAAAACGCATGGTGCTGACCGGCCCTAACTGTGCCGGCACCATCAGTCCGGGCAAAGCCATGCTGGGCATCATGCCGGGGCATATTTATATACCTGGTAACGTCGGCATCGTCGGTCGTTCCGGTACCCTGGGTTACGAAGCGGCCGATCAAATGAAAGCGCTGGGCATCGGCGTGTCGACTTCAGTCGGTATCGGTGGCGACCCGATTAACGGCAGCTCGCACCGCGATATTCTGGAAAAATTCGAGCAAGACCCGGAAACGAAAGTGGTGGTGATGATCGGCGAGATCGGCGGACCGCAAGAAGTGGAAGCCGGTATGTTTGCCAAAGAACATATGACCAAGCCCGTTGTGGCCTACATCGCCGGTTTAACCGCTCCGAAAGGCCGCCGTATGGGCCACGCCGGAGCGATTATTTCCTCAGTAGGCGAGTCGGCGGCGGAGAAAGTGGAAATGCTCAAAGAGTTGGGCGTAATTATTGCCCCAACTCCTGCGGCGATGGGTGAGACAGTGGCTAAGGTATTGGCAAAGCTGTAAGTTACCCACCGCTAAAATAAAGCCCGCTTCGGCGGGCTTTTTTGTTTGTGTTGACTTGAGGTTCTTTAGCTTGCCCTGCCAAGCTGGTAACATCCCCTCTTTTGCCGTTTTGCCGGAATCATGCAATCTTCTCGTTTAGTCGAACGCCTTAAAACTTTTCGAACATTAACCCCAGAGCAACAGGTTATTATGAAGTTGCTGGCGGTTTATTACGGCTATAGTTCGCTGATCAATTTGGCGAAATGCCTGGGCAGTTTGGGTATCAGGGAGGGTGAGAAAACACTTAAGTCGGAAGCTGTCAAAGCCCGGCTAAAGCCGCTGATCAAAGCCGGTTTGCTGGAAGAAAACCTCAAATCCGGCGGCACCCGGTGCTGCCGAACCCTAGCGGAAGTGTTGACCCGCCAAGCGGTCGAAGACAAAGAGTTTGATTTGTTTGCCGGCGCCGTACAAATGAACAATCCGCCCGGCCATGGCTACTATCGTTACAGCACCGTGGACGACTGCATTCGCGAAGCGCGGATCCAATTTTATCGCGGCGATTACGCCAAAGTAGACGAGTGCCTGGAATCCGGTGCCCACTACCTCGGTAAACTGCCGCCGGTTAACGAACTGTATCTTTCCTGGTTTTTAAACCCGCTGGATGTCGCGTGGTTTACTACGCATCATCCGCAATTATTGCTGGGGCTGGCCGGGTTTTCGGGCTTACATCAACTGCTGTATCTGTATGCCGACGAAAAATTGGATGGCTTTTTAGAGCAGTTATTGTTCGTTAGCCAGGGTGTGCAGCAGGAATTGTTGAACCGCGTCGCTTTGGAGTTACGCTTGCTGCGGGGTGACTGGGATGCAGTCGAGCAATGGGTCGCAGATCAAAATGATCCTGAGCTGCAAGCGCTCGCGGCGACATTGATTTTTCTGCGCGGCGATTACGCGGCAGCGGTCAGCCGTTTCGAGGGCGCTTTGGCACAGCTACGCAAGGTTTCCGGACAACGCACTGCCTATTTTTACGGCTTGGCAGGCGTGTTTTACCCGCTGGCTATCCTGAAAAACAATGACGCCAAACAACGCGCCAAACTCAGCACACTGATCAATCAAGCGATCAAAGCCGACAATTATTGGTTGGGCATTTATCATCAGTTGGCCTTGTTTCAGCGTTTTTTACAAGGCGATTTGTCATTGCGGGAGCAACTGTTAAACACCGATTTGACCTATAAAATCAGTAGCGGCTATCGGGAAAGCGGCTACCCGGACACCTTGCTCACTCCGCCATTACTGCTGCATGTGTTTTTAACCCTGATCAAATTTTGGGTTAAAGCCGATCAATTCAATCATGTCACGCCACTGAGTCAAAAGCTGTACCGGCATCTGGTGGACAACGGTTATCGTTGGCCGGCCGCCGAATTAGCCAAGATCTTTACCCATATAGAGCCGCCGCGTTCCCTGCAATGGGATTGCAGCTTTTTCGATGCCAGGCCGGCGTTGGCGGATTTATTTGCCAGCCGCCCGGATTGGGACTTGGCACTGGATGCCTTATTAAATTTGCCCAAGGCCGAAAAAAAAGCCGATACCGCCGCGCTTATCGACAAGCCAACGCGCTTGGTCTGGTTGTTGAGTTACGATGACATTAGCCATCATCTGGACATCGAGCCGCGCGAACAAAAACAACAAGCCAAAGGCGGCTGGAGTAAGGGCAGGGCGATTGCCTTGAAACGGTTGGCGCACGAAACCAACAAGTTTGACTATTTAACCGAACAGGACATTAAGCTGTGCGCGCATATCAAGGAATACCGCGATAGCGGCTGGTACGGCAGCGGCACTTATTTTGAGTTCGACAATAGCATGCCGCAGGCCTTGCTGGGACACCCGCTGTTGTTTTGGGCCGATGCGCCCGAAGTACGGGTGGATGTGGTCAAGGGCGAAGCCGAACTGCGGGTGAAAAAACTGGCTGGTAGCGACAAGATCAAAATCAGCCTGGAACCCGTGCCCGGACACGAACAAAAATTCTATGTCGCCAAGGAAACACCCACGCGCTTGCGCGTGCTGGAGTTCACCGCCGACCATCATAAAATCCTCGCGGTATTGGGCGCCAAGGGCCTGGAGGTGCCGGTATCGGCGCAAGACCGAGTCTTGCAAACTCTGACCAGTATTTCCGGCTTGTTGACCGTACATTCGGATATAGGCGGCAGTTCCAGTAGCGCCGAGCAAGTCCAGGCCGACGCCACCCCGCGCGTGCATTTATTACCCTGGGGCGAAGGTCTGCGCGTGGCGATGCTGATCCGGCCGTTCGCCAGCGGCGGCGCCTATTATCAACCTGGGCATGGCGGCGAAAGCGTGTTAGCCGAAATCGACGGCCGCCATTGCCAGACCAAACGCGATCTGGCTTTGGAAAAACAGCGCGCGCAAGCCGTTTTGCAGGCTTGCGATGTGTTGGAGCAGGCGGAACGCGATGGTGCCGGTGATTATTTGCTGGATCAACCTGAACAATGTCTGGAGCTGCTGTTGCAATTACAGACGTTGCCGGCCGAACAAGCCGTATTGGAATGGCCGGAAGGCGTCAGATTTCGGTTGTTGGGGCAAACCAACGGCAGCGGCTTTAGCATGCAAATCAAGCGCGACAACGATTGGTTTGCCCTGCAGGGCGAGTTGCAGGTCAATGAAGATACCGTTATCGAAATTCAGCAATTGCTGGGTTTATTGAACAACCGTGAAGGCCGCTTCTTGAAATTGCAGGACGGTCAATTCATTGCTTTGACCGAAGAGTTTCGCCGACGGCTCGACGATTTACGCGCCTACGCGGATCTGCACGGCAAGAAAGTCCGGATCAATCCCTTGGCTGCCCTGACGCTGGAAGACTGGCAGGACGAGGCTGGTTTTAAAGCCGATAAACATTGGCAAGCACACATGCAACGCCTGAAGGATTCGCGAGACTATCAGCCAAAAGTACCGTCTACTTTTCAAGCCGAATTGCGCGACTATCAAATGGACGGCTATCGCTGGTTGGCGCGCCTGGCTCGCTGGGGCGTCGGCGCGTGTCTGGCGGATGATATGGGCTTGGGCAAGACGGTGCAAGGTTTGGCCTTGTTGGTTGACCGCGCCCCGAACGGTCCCAGCCTGATCGTCGCACCGACTTCGGTATGCATGAATTGGGAGAACGAAGCCAGCCGGTTTGCGCCGACGCTGCATCCGCAAATTCTCGGTAGCGGTGATCGGCAGCGCTTGCTGGATAACCTGGGGCCTTACGATTTACTGATTTGCAGTTACGGCTTGCTGCAACAGGAACAAGTCGCCGAGATGCTGGCGAAAATCCAGTTCCAGACCGTGATTCTCGACGAAGCGCAGTGGATTAAAAATATCGCCACCCGCCGCTCGCAGGGGGCGATGAATCTGCAAGCCGAGTTTAAACTGATCATGACCGGCACGCCTTTGGAAAACCATCTGGGCGAGCTTTGGAATTTGTTCAGGTTTATCAATCCCGGTTTATTGGGTTCATTGGAACAGTTCAATCAACGCTTTGCCGGCCCTATCGAACGCGACCGTAGTGCCGAGGCCCGTTTTCAACTGAAGAAACTGATCCAGCCTTTTATTCTGCGCCGCACCAAAACCCAGGTATTGCAGGAGTTGCCGCCGCGCACGGAAATCCCAATCTATGTCGAGCTGAGCAGCGAGGAAATGGCCTTCTACGAAGCCTTGCGCCGGGATAGTCTGGCGGCATTGACTAGCGCCGATGCACCGGCCGGGCAAAAACAATTACAGATTCTGGCGGCGATCAGCAAATTGCGCCGTAGTTGCTGCAATACCTTGTTGGCCAACGCCGCGGTGGCTTTGCCCAGCAGCAAGCTGGCGGCGTTCGGTGACATCGTCGACGAATTGCTGGATAACAAGCACAAGGCTCTGGTGTTCAGCCAGTTTGTCGACCATTTGCAATTGATTAAAAACTACATTGAACAGCGCGGCATTCGTTATCAATATCTGGACGGCAGTACGCCGGCCAAAGAGCGCCAGCAACGGGTAGACGCCTTTCAGCGCGGCGACGGCGAATTGTTCCTGATCAGCTTGAAGGCCGGCGGCGTGGGTTTAAATCTGACCGCCGCCGACTATGTGATTCATATGGACCCTTGGTGGAATCCGGCGGTGGAAGACCAAGCCTCGGACCGGGCACATCGCATGGGCCAACAGCGGCCGGTGACGATTTACCGGATGATCGCCAAAAACACCATAGAAGAAAAAATCGTCGCACTGCACAGCCATAAACGCGATTTGGCCGACAGCTTGCTGGATGGCGCGGATATTAGTGGCAAAGTGTCGGCTGATGAACTGCTGAATTTGATGAAAGGCGAAGCTTAAACAGGCAACGAATCCGGCTACTAGGCGTGGTTTTTACTGTAGGTCCATTTTAAAGTGCACCCGAGATGCGGGGTTCCTAGTTTTTGATTTTACTGCGCTCCCGCATTCGCGGGAACGCCAAACCGGGCTGAATTGCGCTGGGTTAATCCCGTCTTAAATTATGTTTCTTACGAGCGATATTGCGGCTGGCTTTGTTTTGTTGATGGGTCAATCGGGCTCGTTCGCCGGCAGTGACCACGCCATCAGCTTTCGCTGCGGCTTCTTGGCGTTCTATGCGCATTTGTTGGTGTTCCAAACGGTTGGCTTCGCGGTCGGTCAAGGCGCCGGAAGCCTCGCCCTGCTCAATGCGTCTTTCCTGATTTTCCTGGCGCTGGTCGATGCGCGGGGTTTCGATGCCGGCGAAGCAGGGTTGCGCCAAGCCAAAAAATGCCAGCAACGCGCCCGATAGTAAAAATGTGTTGATGTTGTTCATGTGTGCCTCGGTAGTGTCGTTATTAGGTTGCCAACGTTTTAAAACCGTCGGCGAAGTCATTTTAGCCGGCAATATTAAGATCGCCTTAACGTTACGCGGCTAGCTGCACGGAGCTTAGTAAGCTTTGGATATTTGGGCGTCTTTTAATTGGCTGACTTAAAACGCCAATCAAGTTCAAGAAATCAAATAAGTAGAACTCGGTTCCTGACCGGCCTCCAGAATTTGTTTCATGCTGACCATGTCATAACCACCGGACAGCAAGACAATAAAGCGTTCGCGCAGCATGGGGCTTTGCCGGGAACGTAAGATGATATTGTTGGCGTCTTTTTGTTCCAGGATTCGGTACCAGTTGTAGATCATTTGAAAGATCCGCCCCATCGGTTCGCGGATGCGGGCTTCGTAATGACTGAAGCGCGCGGCACTGAAATCGTCGCCGTTGGCAAAACCTTCCAGCGCAGCGTCGGCCGCGTAAACCCCGCTACGCATCGCCAGCGTTACCCCGGCGGAAAATACCGGATCGACAAACATCGACGCATCGCCCACCAGCATAAAGCCGTCGCCGTGAAAACGTTCGTTCATATAGCCAATGGATGAAATGGTTTTGATGTCCATGGCTTGCTCTGCGTCGGCCAGCCACTCTCGCACGCACTCGCAACTTTGGATGGCGGCCTCAAAGCGCTGTTGCGGCGAATCGCCCAAGTTTTTCGCAAAGCGGGTATCCAACACCGCGCCGACGCTGATGATATTGTCGCGTAACGGAATATACCAAACCCAACCGCCATCAATGGTATGGATGTCGGTGGTGACCGAACCGTCTATCACGTCACCAAAATTGATAAAACCGTGCGGGTCGCGGCGAAAGCCACCTTTGAAATGGGCAAAATGGGCGATTTTATTCAATTCCGGTAAGGGGCGTCGCCAGTTTAACTTGCGGGCGATCAGGGACTCACGCCCTGAAGCGTCGATGACCACTGAAGCATGAATGGGCGCGGGGTCAGAATCATTCGGGCCGGCGCTCACGCCAATCGCTTGTTTGCCGTCGAATAATACGTCGGCCACCGCCCACTCCCGCCGCACATCAACGCCGCATTCGGCGGCATGCTCCAGCAAAATTTCATCGAAGCGGGCGCGCTCCACGTGGTAGGTATAGGGTCGTTCGAAATACCCCGGATATTCCGCTGTCAGCAGCAATACATCGGGTTTTTGATTGAACATGCCGAAGTTTGCGCCTTGCTTGACGGTAAAACCTTCGGCTTCGATTTTTTCCGTCACGCCCAGCCGCCGCCAAAGCTCCCAGCAAGCCGGCAACAAGGATTCGCCGATTTGAAAGCGTGGAAAGCGTGAGCGCTCGAACAGCACCACGTGTTTGCCCGCTTTGGCCAAGATGATCGCCGCGCTGGTACCGGCGGGACCGCCGCCGATGACGGCGGCATCGAAACGTTCAGATTGTGACATGCTGTTTTGCCTGTGTAAGAAAATCGGGACTAAGGGCGGGGTGGATTTAATTTTGTTGAAGCCACTGTACTAAGCAATGGCTTGCATCGGTTCATCGGCGGTAAATTTGCCATAATACCCGCCTTACGCGACTGACTCCAAACGATTGGCACTATGAACACGACTGAAATATTTCTGATCGCCCTGACCATTATCTACAGCTTGCCGTACCTCATTTGGCGAATCGGCCGGACCGATTATTTCGCGCCCTTGGTGGTGGTGCAAATCATCACCGGGATTTTGTTGGGGCCGGGTATCTTGGGCAGCGTATTTCCCGATTACTATGCTTTTGTTTTCAATACCCAGGTCATACAGGCACTGAACGGCATCGCCTGGTGGTCGGTGATGCTGTTTGTCTGGGTGGCCGGCATGGAGTTGGATTTGCGCCAAGCCTGGCAACACCGTCTGGAAACCAGTATCACGGCGGGCTTGGCCTTGGGTGTGCCCTTGGGTTTGGGTTGTGTTGCAGCTTTGGGGATGCTGCTATTTCCGGGTTGGATGGGCGCCAAGGCCATGCCTTGGCAATTCGTACTGGGGATGGGCATGTCTTGCGCAGTAACGGCGCTGCCGATCTTGATTTTGCTGATGGATAAATTGGCAGTGCTGCGGCAGCCCATCGGCCAGCGTATCTTGCGTTACGCCAGCATGGACGATATTGCGATTTGGGCCGTGCTGGCCTTGATTCTGTTGGATTGGGAGCGGGTAGGCCGGCAGGGTACGTTTTTGTTGGGTTTTGCGATCAGCGCTTACGGGATTCGCAAACTGATGGCCTGGCTACCGGAGCGTGACCGCTGGTATGTCGGTATCATTGCCTTGGCTGCTACCGGCTTTGCCGCCGACTGGGCAGGGCTGCATTTCATGGTGGGGGCGTTTTTGGCCGGTGCCATCCTGGATGGTCATTGGTTTAACCAAGCCCAGATGGACTTGTTGCGTCACCATTTATTGCTGACCGTGATGCCGGTGTATTTTATTAGTGCCGGTTTGAAAACCAATTGGGCGATGGGTGGGGCCGCGGTATTGGTGGTTGCCGGCGTATTGCTGTTGGTGTCGGTGTTCGGCAAATTGCTGGGTATTCATCTGGCCGGAAAAATCCTGAAATGGCAGCGCGGCGAGGCGTCTTTGATTGGCTGGCTATTGCAAACCAAAGCCTTGATCATGATTATTTTTGCCAATGTGTTGCTGGATAAACAAATCATTAGCAGTGAAACCTTTACCGCGCTGTTGCTAATGGCCGTCCTCAGTACCATGCTGACGGTGCCGGTGGTATCGCCGAAACTGGCGAAGATGCAGGCGCTTATTTCCCGTGCAGAATAAGTGCCTTAAGCCCTTAGTCGTCAATCCCTAAGGTTTTCCAAAAATCCGCTTGCTTAGCGATACCCAGTACCGCCTGCGCGGCGAGTAAGGCGGAGACGCTGACACCGGCTACCCCACCGCCTGGCTGGGTCCAATGGCCGGTGTGGAACAAGCCGGGGAGGGAGCCAACTACACTTGGCCGGTTCGGGCCGATCTGATCCGGGGTGGGTGCAAAACCGTAGGCAGCGCCGTGGCGGTTTAGAGTGTAGCGCTCCAGGGTGCGCGGTGAGCCGGACTCCACTACCAACAAATGGTCGTTCAGGCCAGGAAAATGCCGTTCGGCTTTTTCCAGCAAACGTTGCTGAAAACCGCTCTTGGCGATGCGCCAGGATTCGCCTACGTCAAACGGGCACAAGGTGGTCAGCATCATGATGCTTTGTCCGGGCGGTGCCAATGAGGAGTCCGCGAAGGAGGGCAGGGTTGCGGAAAACCAATTGCTCTGGCCGGTCTGGCTGCAGGCATAACTGGCTTCGTGGTCGAACGTTTCAAAGAAAAAGCCCTCATGGGCATGATCTTGCTCAGAGATCGGCAGGTCGGTGGCGATATAGCAGGCGAAGATCGACAAGGACGGCGAAAGCTTTGCCAAGCCTTCGCAATAGCCGTTTGGCAAGTGCTCCGGGCCGATCAGCAAGTCGGCGGTTTGCTGGATGTCGATGTTGGATACTACGGTTTCGGCTCGGATTACCTGGCCGTTTTCCAAAACAATGCCGCAAGCTTTACCTGCTTCGATGCAAATCCGCCGCACGCTGGCATTCAGCAAGACTTCGCCGCCTTGGTTTTCGATGGCGGCGGCCAACTGATTGGCGTAATTTTGGAAACTGCCCCGGCAGTAATAGCCGCCTTCGTAGGTGTATCCGGCCATCATCGACGCCCAATACAGGAAAGACAGTTGCGAGGGCGGTAAACCCAAGTAAGGCCAGAGCATTGCGCAAGCGCTTTTCAGGCGGGCATCCACCAAAAACTCGTCCAGGGCTTCGGCCAGCGTGGTGCGCCGGTAGCGGAACAAATTGCCCAGCATTTGCATCGGCGAAACCCGCGTTGCCTTACTTTGGGACAACACTTCCTCGGCCAGCATGGCTTCTTCCGCCAGGACTTTGCACAGGCGGATCAACGCCAGCAGACCTTCCTTTTCTGCCGGAAAATTTTCGGTTAAGCCGGCTACGAACGCCGCTTCGCCGGCCCGCAAGGGGATTTCGAAATCCGGAAAAACTGCGCGGGCGTAAGACGGGACGGGAATGAACAAGCTCTGCGGATCAATGCCTACCGCCCGGCAAATCTTATTCATAGTGCTGCCGTTGCCATAGCCTTCCGGGCTGCAACCACTGACCAGATGCACGCCGGCATCGAAATGAAAGTGGCGGCGTTTGAAGCCATGGGCATAACCGCCCGGCCTGTCGTGCCTTTCCACCAGCAACACCGACTTGCCCGATTTCGCGAGTAATGCGCCGGTACTGAGGCCGCCAATCCCCGCGCCAATGACGATGACGTCGTAAAATTCTTTTTTCGATTCCGTGTGTATGCCGCGCATTGGCTGTCTTCTATGCAGATAAATAGCCAGCTAGCTTAGGAATAAACCAAATGGAACACAAGCGGTGGTTTTGTATTGGGGCAATGACAGGGGAAGCAATTGTTACTCTGTGCAGCGTTCCGGGTACTGGCGGTTCGTCCGATTGCCAGGACTCCGAATCTCTATAGCAATCGCAGCAATCGTTAACTATGCGGCGAATTTTGTTTACCACATCCTGCTTGTTGCAGAAACCGCCAGGAAACCGCATGATATTCATCGTCCTTTGGACGGGTAAATAGGGGGTGATCGTTGCGGTCATAAAATGCGGACTGGGTTTTTTTAGGATTCGCTAGCGGCTGGTGAGTGTGAGCTATGATGAGTTGCGGAGAGGGACGCAGTCGCTCCGATAGCTCGTGGGCACGAGCACCGGCTCCACACTATTGTATTTAAGCCCCTAAGCAATAAGGTAAAGCGGGTTCGGCATATCCACCCAGTATGGAGTGGACAAGACCATTATTTTTTAATAATGCTTCAACAGTTGTTGAACTTACTTGGAAATGGTCGGCGGCTTCTTCAATCGCTGTTTCCGAATAATCTCCTTCCAGAAAACTTTTCAGTGCATTGATCGGGCAAAGAAATTCTGCGGCAAATGCGCGTTGATATTTTTGCCTTGAGGTGGATAAATCGGTGCTTGTTAACCAGCGATGAGCGTTGCTTGTCAAAACGAAATCGCCTAATAATCGTGCCAATTCAAAGCGTTTTGCTTGAGGATGTTTCTTTCGAGGCACAAACTTGAAATACTCACCGTTTGCAGGTATTGCAACAGTGGCACTACTGCGTGTTAGAGGTACCCAACTCTCGACGTTGTCTTCCGATAGACCTAGCAAGCTGTAAAGCTGATTATTGTCGATGGCAGCTTCTTCTTTACTTAAACATTGGCGCAATTCCTTTGCCGCTGCTACAGCTCGTTGCCACGGCAAACCGGTTGCGGATTTCGATTCTGTCAATTGCGGCATTTCCGGTTTTCCGGTCAGGCCGGGACCATCTATCATCTCGTCAATGGCTTTCAGTGGTTCGTAGTCGGTTGCCTTGCCGTATACCGGCGCCAATTCAGTTAGCGCTTCGGCTCCCATGCGTTGCTCAAGCGCTTGAGCATGAGCCATTATTGCTTCAGGGCATTCTTCCGGATTGTAGCCTAATTCCGCTTCCAGCTTTCGGTAGTCGGCGCTTTGAGAGTCGGTAGTTTCTTCTTGAATTAATTGCCAGAGGTTATACAAGTCACTGTTTTTGCATTCAACCGCATCCAGGCGGTTTATTACGGACTCGATAAACCCGGCTACGCTACGCTGAAACTCAGCCAATTTGACGGAAGCAGGGGTATCCAATCCGTTCAAGTATTTGACAGACTGCTGAATGTTGGCTCTGGAGGGTTCGGCCCAAATTTGCATGGTCTCGCTATCCGATGCAAATACGACCTTCGGCCATACAAATCCGTGGTTGGAGGCACCGATTTCGTGTGCCATACGCCAATCAATAGAGGGTGGTTTTCCATGAGCAGGTAAAGGCTCGAAATTGAGCCGCCACCATGATGAGGCTAACCACATTGCCAAAGGGTAGGCAGAGACTAAAACCGAATCTCGTACCGATTTGGCCCAAATGTTGTCGTTTCTGGTCAAGTTGACATTGCCGATATGTAAAGCCAATTCGGCCATCGTATTGGCGAGCTCCGGGACATCATGTCCTGCAGCTGCCCAGTCGAAGTTAAATTTAAGTTCAGCCATTACAAAGCTTCCATCGTTTGATTACCTCGCTTGCCAGCGGATCTGATTCCGGCATTGGGTAACCATGATAGGTGCCTTGTTCTCGATTATCGAGTTGCGCTTCCAATGGTTCGCCTTTTTCGGTTACGCACCAAATGTTTTGCGGCCAATCGCCGTTATAACGATCACTGACCAATCCGCTTCGCAAACCCGATTCCAACAACGATTGTGCTATACGTTTGGAAAAAATATTTACCGCATCGCACAAAGATTTTCCCGGCCGCGCTCCGTTAGGCGGCGTAAGTCCAAAATCGCCGGGGTTTTGTTTATGCTCAGGATTGCCAACATACGTTACTTGTTTCGCAAGTTCTTCATATTTTTGACGTTCAGATTCTGTTAGCTTTTTGATTACGCGCTTGTTGTTGAACTGCTGATATCTTCTTTTCATTTTTTGCAGTCAACTTAGATTTCTGAAAGTGTGTAGTGATAAATTAAATCTGCTTTAACGGAATATACCAAACAACAGGTGTAGTTAAAAATCTTTGTTTCTCTAACTCCAAAACTCCAGCTTGGGAATACTATCTCGGAAGCTCTAGCTTCCTATCCACATCCAGACTGGAAGGGAAGCTGGAGCTTCCAAGACCGGGGCTCCCAAGCAGGAGCCGGATCGACCGACAGGGTTATGCTCAATCCGAGTCATCATCCACCCCCAACGCCCCCATCTCCAAGCCCTCGATCTCCTGCAACGACTTGCCGGCGATGCCTTGCAAGTCGCCGTACATACCGACCGTGGCGTTCATGACCCGCTCGATTTGCGCTTCGCGTTTGGCCCATTGTTTCAGGATGGCTTTGCGCTCTTTGTCCAAGTCTTCCTGCATGGTGGAGAAGGCTTCGACGATGGCTTCGACCCGCTGCCTAAAGCGCGGGCCGGTCAGGTATTGGTAGACCATCTCTGTCTTGCCGTGCTGGCCTTCGGCGGCCAGGCGGGCCAGGCCGATTTCCAGCAGGGTGTGGCGCAGGATGGTGGCGACCGGCAGGGCGGCACGGGGGCTGGTGACCCAAACGCCGTCGATGACGTCGAAGGTTTCCACTTCCTTGGGCAAGGCATGGCTGACGATGACCGCCAATTCGGCTTTGGCGGCGCGCTGGTCTTCGCGCAGCTTCACTAACCAGCCGTCGCTCCAGTTTTTGGTGCGCTTGGATTCCCACAAGATGTTGCCGGCCGGGGTGCCGTTCGGGCCGTTGACCCGTTGCAACACGTCGCCGCCGAATTCGCCCTTGGCGACCGGTTCGATACTGTCGAACGGAAACTTGCCGCGCAGCAGGTTTTCCAGTTCCAGTTCCTGGACTTCGCCTTGCAGTTGCTGCGAGCCTTGTTCGGCTTTTTGTTTCAGTTCCTCGATTTTTTGCTGCATGGAGGCGATGGTCTGGTCCTTTTCCATCACCCGCAGTTTCAGGCCTTCCTCGGCTTCGCGTTTAGCTTGGCTGCGCACTTCAGCCAGATTGGTTTGCACGCGCTTTTCGATGGTCAGTTCCAGCTCGCGTTTGGCGTCATCCAGTTCGCGCTGCTTTTTGATCAGTTCGGCCTGGGCTTGCTGAGCCTCGGCCAGTTTGGCGTCGCGGACTTTCAACACTTCGTGCAAGTCGGCTAATTCGCGGTTCTTGTGTTCCAGTTCGGCGGCAGCGGCTTGTTTGGCTTTACGGGTTTCTTCCTCAATGACCCGCTGGCGCTCGGCTTGCAGTTGCTTGGCAACTTGCTCTGCGACTTGATCGTCCAGGCCGCGCTTGGCTTCGGCCAGTTGTTTTTCCTGATCTTTGATACCCTGTTCGCGCAAGGCAATCGCTTGGTCTTTTTGTTGTAGCTGTTGCTCAAACTGTTTACGGGTGGCAGCAATTAGCGGCGCGGCCAGCGATTCGGTCAACGGTACTTGCGTGCTGCAATTGGGGCAGGTGATGGTGGCTTCGGTCATGTTTAGGGGCTTTATATAGAGATTCGGAATACGCAGGTATTGGCGCCGGACACACTTGGCATTTTGACCCCAGCATCCGTGCCGGGTCAGGATTTACTGCGTTTGATGGATAGGCACAAGCCGATATTTATCTACGCTGTCTAGCGGCTAAAGCATGGTCGCCCAAGGATTTCAGGTCGGCCAGCCCATGAATTTCGCAGCGTCCGCCGCGAGCGATATAGTCTTCCCGGTAATGGGCGATAAACTCCATCACGGTGTGGTCGATCAAGTCGGTGGAGCTTAAATCGAAGATCACGGTTTGGCCGTCGGCCAGGCTGGCTACCTGGCTTTTTAAGGCCAGAAAGTTGGAGAACAAAGCCGCACCGCTGACTTTAACAATCCAGCTGTTTGGTCCGTTGGCTTGCAGTTTAAAAGATATAGACAGCAAATTACCCAAGGGCACGCCGCGGCCGATGTGCAGCAACAATTTGGCGGCGATGCCGATCAGCACGCCGACTAACAGATTGGTGGCCAGAATCGCGAGAATGGTAATCACGAACAAAGCCAGTTGTTCCTTGCCCAGATCCATGCTTTTGGCAAAGGCTTGCGGCGAAGCCAAGCGATAGCCGGTATAAACCAGTAGCGCGGCCAGCGAAGCCAACGGTATGGTCGAGATCAAGTCTGGAAACAGCAACACAAACAGCAAGACGAAGCCGCCGTGAAAAAAATTAGCCCAGCTGCTGCGGCCGCCGGCGTCTATGTTGGCTGAGCTGCGGACGATTTCCGCAATCATCGGTAAACCGCCGATCATGCCGGAAACAACGTTGCCGATACCGACCGCACGTAATTCCTTGTTCAAGTCAGAGTAGCGTTTTTCCGGGTCGAGCTTGTCAACAGCTGCAGCGCTGAGCAAGCTTTCCAGGCTGCCCACCAGGCAGATTGAAATCACGCTTTCCCAAAACGCCAAGGCACTCAGTTTGCCAAAATCCGGCAGGTAAAAACTGGCCAACAGACTGTCCGGGAAAGTCACCAGAAAATGCGATGCAAACAAAACATCTTTAGGAACGATGAATGCTTCGCCCGGCTGCAATTGGTCGAGCTGGAATAGATGGCCGAGCAGGATGCCGGAGGCGATGACGATAATCGGCGCCGGAATCTTGCGCAGCAAAGGCTGGTGAATCTGCGGCCAGCCGATCAACACCACCATGCCGGCCAGTGCAATCAGGCCGATTTGCGGCATGAAGTAAATCAGGCTGTGCGGCAAGGCGGCGATGCCGGACAGGATGCTGGCACCTTGGCTTTGCACGCCGGCCATCACCGGCAATTGTTTGCTGATGATGATAATGCCAATCGCCGCCAGCATGCCGTGTACCACCGAAGCCGGAAAAAATGCCGCCAAGCGGCCGGCTTTGAAGTAACCCAGCACGGTTTGCAAGGCGCCGGCAATGACGATTGCCGCCAAGGTGTAGCGGTAGCCGGCCATTGCATCGCCGTCGCCGAGGGTTTGCACCGAGGTCAGAATCACTACGATCAAGCCGGCCGCCGGGCCGGTAATAGTGAGTTGCGCGCCGCCGATGCGCGATACCAGCAAGCCACCGACGATGGCGGAAATGATGCCGGCCATCGGTGGAAAGCCGGAGGCGACGGCGATACCCAGGCACAAGGGCAAGGCGATCAGGAATACCAAAAAGCCGGCGGTAAGGTCTTGCCGCCAATAATTTGCTAGCGAGGGTTTTTGCATGAATTCTCCGGGTAGGTCGCATGGCCCGATACGCACGCAGTTAAACGGGCAATGAATTGGATGAGGTTTTTATTCAATCATAACCAGTTTTTTCCGAACGTTATGAAGTTTGTGGGCGGATGCCCGTTCCGGCTTTTTGTTACGGGTATGGCTAAGCGGGTATTGAAGGCCGCAGTGGCAGGTTGGTTTTAACGTTTGCCTAGGCCTGCGACAGTACGTCGCACGGACAAATAAAACGGGCCTAGCCTGATGATTCGGGTAAAATGCGCCGGCCAATTCTGGTCTTTTTTTAACACTGAGAACTAGCTGTTTCCAGTTTCTTTTCCCGCTTAAATTAATAAATATGCACATTGTTGCTCGTGTAATTTTTGTCTTTTTCTGTTTGTTTGCCCAGCCCTTGCTGGCCGCCGATTCGGGTAACTCCAGCTTTCTGGTATTAAATTATCACGACATTCTCGAAGAAGAAGAGCGGGTGCCGCCATTTGATCGGATCGCGGTCAACAAAGACCATTTGGCCGATCATTTTGCCTGGTTGAAGCAGAATAACTATCACGTTATCAGCGTCCAGGATTTGCTGGATTGCATGAAGGGCGACAAGGTGTTGCCGACTAAAGCCGTGATGTTGACCTTTGACGACGGCTACCTGAGTTTTTATACCCGGGCCATGCCTTTGCTGAAAAAATACAAGTATCCGGCCACCTTGGCGGTAGTCGGTTCTTGGCTGGAGCAGCAGAATGTGCCCGGCGTTAAACCGTTAATGACGCCGGCGCAGATTCGCGAAGTGGCGGACAGCGGTCTGGTCGAGATTGCGTCGCACACCTATGATTTACATCACGGCATCGTCGCCAATCCGCAAGGCAATCAGCAAAGCGCAGTGACTTCGCGTTTGTACAGCAACGAATACGACGAATACGAGAAAGACGAGGACTATCGCAAACGGATTTTCCAGGAAGTGGATAAAAGCTCCGAGCGTTTGTTTCAGATATTGGGCAAGCGGCCGCGGGTGATGGTGTGGCCTTACGGCGAATATAACGCGATTGCGCTGGAAGCCACGAAATTGGCTGGCATGCGATTGACCATGGGGCTAAACGACGGCGCCAATACCCTGGCCGATGCGTATGTGATGAAGCGGATGATGATCACCGACGACGTCAACGCCAAACAGTTCGGTGAAATCGTCAAAAATCAGCGCGTGGGCCAGGAATTGCGGGTCGCGCACGTGGATATGGATTACATCTACGACGATGACGAAGAGCAGACCGAGAAGAATTTGGCCTTGGTGGTGGAGCGAATTAAAGCCAGCGGCGCTAATACCGTTTATCTGCAAGCCTATTCGGATCCGGACGGCGACGGTAATGCCGACAAACTGTATTTCCCGAATCGGCATTTGCCGGTACGCCGGGATATGTTTAATCATGTGACCTTGCAATTGCGCACGCGGGCCGGGGTGCGTGTGTATGCCTGGATGCCGATCATGGCTTATAAAGCCGATGTGCCACTGAAATGGTACGTGAAAGAGTGGCGCGACGGCGAGCCGCAGCTATCCCGGCATATCTACACGCGGTTGTCGCCGTTTAACCCGGAAGCACGGCAGTTTGTCGGGGAGATTTATGAAGACCTGGCCAAGCATTGCGACTTTAACGGCATTCTGTTTCACGACGACGGGATTTTGTCGGATTTTGAAGACGTCTCGCCGTTGGCGATGGACTTCAGTCGTAACGTCTGGGGCATGCCGGCCGAGTTCGACAAGATCCACGCATCCAGCGAGTTACGCTTGCGTTGGGCGCAGCACAAAACCGAGTTGATCGGCCAGTTCACCGATTATTTGACCGACAAGGTCCGGTTCTACCGGCCTTACATCAAAACTGCCCGCAATTTTTACTCCTTGCCGCTGTTAAAGCCTTATAGCGAAGAATGGTATGCGCAATCGTTCCCGGCGTTTTTAAAGCATTACGACTACGTGGCGGTGGAAGCGATGCCTTTCATGGAAGAGGCCGAAAATCCCAAGCAGTGGTTGATAGAGTTGGTGGAAAAGACCGCGCAATATCCGGACGGATTGGACAAGATGGTGTTCGAATTGCAGGCGGTTAATTGGAAAACCAAGCAGGATATTGCGATGCCGGTGTTTACCGAGCAATTCGAGTTATTGAAAAAACACGGCGCCAAGCATATCGGTTATTACCCGGATAATGTGTTTAACGATCAGCCGAAGTTGGCCGAACTGAAAAAATTCTTCCCGGTTTCGAGAAAGGATTAAACGATACATGGAAAACTTGCTAGACCAAGCCTGGGTGCAGCAATTTATCGACTGGTGGTTGATCACCCTGGAATATTTGCAGGAAGTGCCGTGGTGGCAGTTCAACGAATGGCTGTCGCGCTTTGTGTTTTATTATCCGTTGCTGATGGCCTATGTCTGGATGTTGGGCGGCATGATTTATTACGTGCGCTGGGAGCGGAATCGCGGGAATGTGTTGTCCGATCTGCCGGAATTATCCGAATACCCGTCCGTGTCGATTCTGATCCCTTGCTATAACGAGGGCGAGAATGTTCGGGAGACCATTGAATATCTGCTGCATCAGGAATATCCCAACTACGAAATTATTGCGATCAACGACGGCAGCAAAGACAACACGCTGGAAATTTTGCACGAGCTGGCCGACCAGCACCCACAAATTCGGGTGGTCAATTTAGCCAGCAATCAAGGCAAAGCGGTGGGTTTGCGCACCGCGGCATTATTAGCCAATAGCGAAATTTTGATCGGCATTGACGGCGATGCCTTGCTGGCGCCGAATGCGACGGCCTGGATCGTTCGGCATTTTCTGGAAGATCCGCATGTCGGCGCGGTGACCGGTAATCCGCGTATCCGCAACCGTTCCACTTTGCTGGGCAAAATTCAGGTCGGGGAGTTTTCCGCCATCGTCGGCATGATTAAACGTGCGCAGCGTTCTTATGGGCATGTATTTACCATTTCCGGAGTGATTGCCGGTTTCCGGAAAACCGCCTTGCACGATGTGGGCTATTGGAGTCCGGACATGGTGACCGAAGACATCGACATCAGCTGGAAATTACAGCTGGCCGGCTGGGCAATCCGTTTTGAGCCGAATGCCTTGTGCTGGGTGTTGATGCCGGAAACGCTAAACGGCTTGTGGAAACAGCGCAGCCGCTGGGCGCAAGGTGGAGTCGAGGTCTTGCTGCGTTATTTCCGGCCGCTGTTTAGCTGGCGTTCGCGTGGTATGTGGCCGCTGTATCTGGAATGCTGCATCAGTTTGACCTGGGCGTTTCTGGTGGTGGCGATGCTGGCGCTGGTGCCGATCGAGTGGCTTAGCAGCGAACCGCAGGAAGCTCTGGAAGATTTGTCGCCGCATTGGACCAGTATGTTGTTATGCGTCACCTGTTTGATTCAGTTTGCCGTAAGTTTAACTATCGATTCCAGTTACGAGCGTAAGAGCGGCGGCTCCGCGCAGCATTATTACTGGATGATTTGGTATCCGATTGTCTATTGGCTAATCAATGTCGGGACCACGATTAACGGCTGCATCAAGGCCTTGCGCAAAAAGCGCGGCCAGCGGGCGGTGTGGGTAACCTTGGATAGAGGCTTGAGGCAAAAATGAAAGACATCATCATTAACCAACCGCATCTACAAAGTTTCTCGCAAAAATGCGGTTCGGCGTTTATGTCGGTATTGAGTTGGGTGCTTTGGTTGTATTTTTTGTGGCCCCTGTTTACGCTCGGCGCCTGGTTGATGGGTTTGAAAAGCCTGTCCGACGAGATCCGCTGGTTCGGGGGTTATAAAACGCTGTTGGAATTGTTGCAGTTGTACGGCGAGATCGTGGTGATCATTGCCGGCATTTGGTTGTTTTGGACTTTGTATTTGTCATGGTTGCATGCCAGCGTCGCTCCTAAGCGGACCGCGCCTGTCACTGATCAACAGTTGGCGGTGGCGTTTAAAGTCGATGAAGCCTTGGTATTGAAGGCTCGGGCCGGCAAAAAAGTAACCGTGCACTTCGATAATCACGCGGTGATTACCGAGATAGATTCGTAGTAGTCCGGATTGCTGGGTTGCGGTTCTGCTTTTCGCGGCGTTGATGTTACACTGCGCTAGGCGTATTCAAGGACTTACATTATGCAACTTGCAATCACAGTGTTGGGCGGCAAGTCCAACGGTTTTATCGCGGAAATCCTCTCGGCCCTGAGTGCCTGTCAATGCAGTGTCGTGGAACTGCGCACGTCCAACCTGACCCAAATCACAGCGGCTTATCTGCTGATAGCCGGCAATTGGAATCATATCGCCAAGCTGGAAGGTATGCTGGAAGCGATAAAAGTTCGATTCGAAATTCAGATGAGTTTTTTACGGCCGGATGAAATCCCGCCAGTATTGGAGGGGGTGCCTTACACATTGGAAACCATTTCCATGGATAAAAACGACGTGCTGTTCGCGGTGACATCGTTTTTATTGGACAGGGGCATTTCTATCGAAGAAGTGACTGCCAGCCGCCATCAAGCGGCTTTTTTTAACACGCCGGTGTTCTCCACCAAATATGTATTGCTGGTGCCGCCGGAAGTGCGCATTTTATCGCTGCGTGAAGAATTTCTGGATTTTTGCGACAGCTTGAATATCGACGCTATTCTCGAACCCATCAAAAGGTGATCTGATGACCTTAGCTACTCTCGGCTCTACCGTTCCCGATTTTGAAATTGCCGCAACCGGCGAAAAAACCGTCAAACTCAGCGACTATCGCGGCAAAAAAGTCGTTTTATATTTCTATCCCAAGGACAACACCCCCGGCTGTACCCAGGAAGGTCAAGGCTTTAGGGATAATATCGAACGGTTCAATCAATTAAATGCCGTTATCCTCGGTGTATCCCGTGATAGCGTGAAAATGCACGAGGGATTTAAATGTAAACAAGAGTTTCCGTTTGATTTGTTATCCGATCAGGACGAGAGCCTTTGCAATTTATTCGATGTCATCAAAATGAAAAACATGTACGGCAAGCAAGTGCGTGGCATAGAGCGCAGCACTTTCCTGATCGACGAAGCGGGTGTGTTGGTCAAGGAGTGGCGCAAGGTGCAGGTCAAAACCCACATTGCCGAAGTGTTGGATTATTTGCAATTGGCTACTGAATAAATCGGTGTCAGTCCATCCTCATTGATGAGGCTATTCAGTTAGCGTCAGACTACGTAAAACGACCGTCTAAGAATACTTTTTTGCCTTACGCTGGCTAGGGCAATTAAACCCTGCGCCCCGCTCAGGATTGTTTAATCCGGCGGTTTTGGCGATAATGAACACAGTTTTTAATCATTTGGACGAAACACATGAACGAAATGCTGTCCTCAGGGATTGAGCTGATGTTAATAGGCATGGGTATGGTTTACGCATTTTTGGCCATGTTGATCGTGGCTATCAATGTGATGTCCCAACTGGTCCGCCGCTACTTTCCGGAAATGCCTGCCAAGTTTTCGGATCAACCTGTCGTGGCAGGCAACGATAAGGCTGTCATCGCTGCTATTACCGCAGCTGTTCATCAGTACCGCAAAAAACATAAACACGGATAATCATACCCACAAGGTAGCAGTGCTCGGCCCAAAAACGTCATTAGGAGAAAAGAGTGGAAAAGGTAAATAAGCCCCTGGGAATTACTGAGGTGGTATTACGTGACGCCCATCAGTCAATTCTGGCGACCCGGCTACGTATCGAAGACATGCTGCCGATTTGCGAGCAGCTTGATCAAATCGGTTACTGGTCTATCGAATCCTGGGGAGGCGCCACCTTTGATGCGTGTATTCGTTATTTGGGCGAAGATCCTTGGGAGCGTTTACGGTTGTTGAAAAAAGCCATGCCCAATACCCCGCAACAAATGCTGTTCCGGGGGCAAAATATTTTGGGCTACCGGCACTATGCCGACGATGTGGTCGATAAATTTGTCGAGCGTTGCGTGGTCAACGGTATAGACGTATTTCGGATTTTCGATGCGATGAACGATATGCGCAATATCGACCGCGCCATCAAAGCCGTGCTATATACCGATGCCCATGCCCAAGGCACTATTTCCTACACCACCAGTCCGGTACATACGATCAAGAAATGGGTTGAGCAGGGCAAGCAAATTGAGGACATGGGTGCGCATTCTATCTGCATCAAGGACATGGCCGGTTTGTTGACGCCTTACGATGCTTACGAGCTGATCAGCAAACTAAAAAAAGCCGTGGCGATTCCAATCCATATGCAATGCCACGCTACCACCGGTTTAAGTGTCGGTACATACATCAAGGCTGTTGAGGCAGGCGTCGACAATGTCGATACCGCCATCTCGTCGTTGAGCATGACCTACGGTCACAGCCCCACCGAAACCATAGTGGCGGCCATGGCCGGCCAAAAGCGCGAAACCGGTCTGGATCTAGCCAAGCTGGAAAAGATCGCCGCCTATTTTCGAGAAGTACGCAAAAAATATGCGCAATTTGAAGGCAGCTTGAAAGGTGTGGATGGCCGGATTTTAGTATCGCAAGTGCCGGGCGGTATGTTAACCAATATGGAAAGCCAATTGCGGGAACAGGGCGCTGCGGATCGTTTTGACGCGGTGCTGCAGGAAATTCCGTTAGTGCGTAAAGACCTCGGTTACATCCCGCTGGTCACGCCCACTTCGCAAATTGTCGGTACTCAGGCCGTGTTGAATGTGCTAGCCGGCGAGCGCTACAAAACGATCAGCAAGGAAACCGCCGGTGTATTGAAAGGCGAATACGGCGCAACGCCAGCCCCAGTCGATAAAGAATTGCAGGCGCGCGTGCTGAACGGCGCCGAACCGATCACATGCCGACCGGCGGATTTGCTGGAAGCCGAGATGGACAAACTGGTGGCAGATGTAAAAGCCAAAGCCGCGGCGGAAGGCGTGAAACTGGCCGACAGTGTTGAAGAAGATGCGCTTATTGATGGTTTGTTTGCGCAAGTCGGCTGGAAATTCATTCAAAACCGCGGTAACCCGGAGGCTTTTGAACCTAAACCGGGAGCAGAGAGCGCGACAGCGTCAGTGCCCGCCGTTACCCAGAAAGCCGTGGTCGCAGAGACCTACACTGTTAACGTCGACGGCAAAAACTATCACGTAGCGGTGGCATCCGGCGGTGCCGACTTAGTCGTTAAACCGGTTACAGTACAGTCCGTTTTGGACAGCGGCCCCATGTTGGCAGCCACTGCGCCTATCGTCAGCGGCAGTGGTGTTGTGGAATCGCCGCTGGCTGGCGTGGTGCTTAAAGTCAATGTCAATGTAGGCTCTCATCTCTCCGAAGGCGATGTCGTTTTGATTATGGAAGCGATGAAAATGGAAACCGAGATCCGCGCCAAAGTAGCCGGTATCGTCAGCGCGGTAAACGTTCGTCAGGGGGATTCCGTGGCGGTCGGCGATGTATTGGTCACCTTGTAATATTTCTTATCGTTTAACGTGGTCTCGGGCCGTTAGCTTAGGCCCGGGATCTAAGTAATTCGCTGATCAGCGATTCGCGCCACGCTACTGGCGGGTGCGATGGCGGTGATTCTGATCAAACAACCGATTGAATACATAATCCATGGAAAATCTTAGACTGTTGTGGGAAAGCACGGGTATCTATAACGTTACCGGGCCGCAAGTCATTATGATGGCGGTGGGGTTTTTGCTGTTGTATCTGGCTATCAAAAAAGGCTTTGAACCTTTGCTGCTATTGCCGATAGGATTTGGCGCGGTGCTGAGCAACATTCCGGTGGCCGGCATGATAGACGAAGGCGGCATCCTTTATTACCTATATGGTGGTATCAAGGCAGGCATCTTTCCGCTACTGATTTTTATGGGCGTCGGGGCGATGACCGATTTCGGCCCGATGTTGGCTAACCCTAAAACTTTGTTTTTAGGGGCTGCCGCCCAATTCGGGATATTCGCGACTCTATTCGGCGCGTTGGCGTTGAATGCCGTTCCAGGTATGGATTTTACGCTTAAGCAGGCGGCGGCGATTGCCATCATCGGTGGTGCAGACGGCCCCACTGCGATTTATGTGGCGTCCAAATTGGCTCCGGAATTGTTGGGAGCGATTGCGGTGGCCGCGTATTCTTACATGGCATTAGTACCCTTGATTCAACCGCCCATTATGCGCGCCTTGACCAGCGAACAAGAGCGGCGGATAGAAATGCAACAGCTTAGAGTGGTTAGCAAGGCCGAGAAAATTGTATTTCCTTTGATGTTGCTGGTGTTGACCGCCATGTTGCTGCCTTCGGCGGCACCGCTGGTTGGTATGTTTTGTCTGGGTAACTTGATGAATGCCAGCGGCGTGGTCGAAAGACTGAGCAAAACCGCGCAAAACGAATTGATCAATATTGTCACGATATTCCTGGGTTTGTCGGTTGGCTCCAAACTGAGCGCCGAGGCGTTTTTAAAAATGGAAACGCTGGGTATTTTAGGCTTGGGCGCAGTCGCTTTTTCTATCGGTACTGCAAGCGGTGTGCTGATGGCGAAAGTCATGAACCGTTTCAGCAGTACGCCGATCAATCCGTTGATTGGTGCTGCCGGCGTTTCCGCAGTGCCCATGGCAGCGCGGGTGGCTAATAAAATTGGTTTGGAAAGTAATCCGCACAACTTCCTGTTAATGCACGCGATGGGGCCGAATGTCGCCGGTGTAATAGGCTCGGCGGTGGCTGCGGGGGTTTTGTTGAGTCTGGTGCGTTAACGAAACGCTGAGCAAATTGATTCCGCCGATTCGATGGATTCAACTTGTTACCTTCATTCCGGAACGGTCGAGGGATTTAATCAGTTTCAACGGACGATATTGGCGTGACAGGCATGGAAGCAAATAAGGCCGAGGCTGATCTGATAAAAGTGCTTTGGTTAACATCTAGCTACCCCAGGTATCCGCACGACAGCGCTTCTGTGTTCCTAGGTTATTTTGCACAAGCGTTGGCAAACCAACAGATCAATCTTCACGTTCTCGCGCCGGACCACTGTGACGTTGAACCCGCTTTTAGGCAAGGCAATCCCATCAGTAGCCACTTCCGATATTTTTTTCCCAGGCGGCTACAGCAGTTAGCCTATGGCTCGGGAATTTTGCCGAACCTTCGCGCCAAGCCTAGGCTAATCCTACAAGTGCCGTTCTTTATGCTGGCGATGTTGCTTGCAGCTATCAGGCGATTAATCATAGACAAACCGACGTTGATTCACGCTCACTGGATTTTTCCACAAGGCACCATAGCGGTATTGCTCGGCAAGTTGTTCAGGGTCCCGGTAGTGGTCACCGCGCATGGCGGCGACGCATTCGCGTTGCGAGGTGGCGTGTTAGCTTGGATCAAACGTTGGACCATCAAAAATTGCAACGTTTGGACCAGCAACACCCAGGCAACAGCCGATGCCGTCGGTCCGGATTTGCCAAAACCCCATATCATAGCGATGGGTATCGATTATCGGCGGTTTGCAGCCGGCAATGCTAAATTGCAAAGAAGCAGCGAACCTGAAAAACTGGTTTTACTCTTCGTGGGCCGGCTGGTTGAAAAAAAAGGCGTTGCCGATTTATTAGCGGCAGTGGCCGGATTGCCAATGCCATTGCGCGGTCGGACCGAGCTATGGATAGTAGGCGACGGCACCGAGCGCAAGCGTCTAGAAGCGCTAGCGTTTGAATACGGTATTAACGATCAGGTGATATTTTACGGCGGTTTACCCAATAGCCAATTACCGGGTTATTACGCTGCTGCCGATATTTTTATCGCGCCGTCCATCGTCGACGCTCAAGGTGACACCGAAGGGCAGGGGGTAATTTTACTTGAGGCGATGGCTAGCGGTACTGCGGTCATTAGCACCCGAACCGGCGGCATCGTGGAAGTTATCGAACACGGGAAGACGGGCTTGCTGGTTAATTCCAACGCACCGGCAGAAATCAGGGATGCCGTCGAACAACTCGTTGCGGATAAGGAGTTGAGGGTATCATTGTGCGTCGCGGGGCAGAGAGCCGCCGAATCTTATGAATGGCGAAAGGTAGCACTTAAATTCACAAACCTATATAGGCGATTGGAACAAATTCAAAGGCTTTCAAGTAAGTCTTGAAGTACCGTCGCCGAAAACATCCAGTCGTGAATCTGATTGTATTCTTTCGTTTTCCAGGACAGAGCCCGATGAATCCGTTCCGCTAAATCCTTCGGATTGCTGCTATCTGCCAAGCATTCTGGATAATCCTGCAAAATCCAGCGTGCGCCAGCCGAGTCCGAAGCAATGACCGGTTTGCGGCATTGCATGGCTTCATACAGCTTAACGGGATAACTATATTCGCCGAATGCTGAACGACGGTTGATGACCACTAATACGTCCATCGCATTGATCAGCAGAGGCATATCCTCATCCGCTAGATAACCGATCTCAATGACCGCATTCCGTATGCCTTCAGGTATTTTTATTCCTTGTTCCCGGCGCCCGGAAATCACAAGCTTGGCTTCAGGAAGCCGGTTCAATAAATAAGCCATTGCTTGAAATAATGACTCCACACCTCGATTTTTATAAAGAGACCCGCAATAACCAATGAGCGGCACTTCTTTTGGCAAGTTAAAGCGGTTTCGTATATTACTACCATCCAGCGGTTGGAATATAGGATCGGCTGCCATAGGGATAACCGTAGAATTATTATCCGCCCGAGTACGCACCATCAATTTAGCCAATTGTGGTCCGGCGGCGCTTATTGCAGAGCATCGCCGCAGAGAGCGACGCCAAAGCCAATGTAAAGGTTTTAACCAGGGAATATAACTTTCATAATTATCATAAGCGTCAATTAGCGTTTTTACGCCATATCGCCCCCCTAAATAAGTCGTGAGAATACCGTACCAAGTATCCGAACATCCGATTATCCAATCAGGTGCCTGAGTTTTAACTATTTCTTCCGCTTGTCTAAGAAAGGCTAAAGGGCCGCTTGAGCGTTTCAGCGGATAAATACTCACAGAAAACCATTCCATGCCATGGGCGTAAAGATGGATGGGGTCGCCAGCCTGATAATCCAGTAACAATAATGTGACTTCGTGACCGCGTTGCGCTAGATAATAAGATAAATAGAAAAAACGCCCATAGGGTCGAGTTAGCAAATCTCTCCCTTGCGGGCGGCGTTTGCATAGAAACAGCAGGCGCATAAAGCCAGTCTATAATCGAGCAACTACCTAAGTTTATAATCCTATGGTCATTTTTAATTCAGCTTCTTTGCACATTAATTTCACAACATCATCAATATCACTTTGAGATTTCCAGCCCAATTCGTTTTCGGCTCTAGTGGCATTGCCTTTACTGGTTCTTATGTCTAATGGTCTTGAGAGTCTTTTATCTTGTATAACATGGTCTGCCCAATGCAGTCCGAAGTAATTAAATACGCTTTCGACAAAGTATGACAGTGGTACTGTTTTACCCGTAGCAATAATATAATCGTCGGGTTTCTCCGCTTCCATCATTAACCACATCGCTTCCACGTATTCCGGCGCCCAGCCCCAATCCCTTTCGATGTCCAAGTCGCCAAGGCTTAATTTTTCCGTATTTCCAGCAGCTATTCGCGCAGCACCGCGCACTATTTTTTGTGTGACGAATCGCTCGGGCCTTAAGGGTGATTCGTGGTTAAACAGAATCCCGGTGCAGGCGAATAATCCGTATGCTTCGCGATAATTGGCTACTAAACCATGTGCCGCAGACTTAGCGACAGCGTAAGGACTTCGAGGATAAAAAGGCGTAGATTCAATGGCGGCTGTTTCTCCGGTATTACCAAAGCATTCGCTTGAGCCGGCATTATAGAAACGGGTGGGGAAATCGATAAATCGAAGCGATTCCAATAAATTCAACGTACCAGTGACGATGCTTTCCATGGTTTCAACGGGTTGTTCAAACGATAAACCCACTGAAGTTTGACCTGCCAGATTGTAAATTTCATCAGGCTTATGTCGTAATATTGTCGAATAAACGCTACGAAAATCGTTAAGCGCCATTGATACCGTTTCAACTTGTTCCTTAATACCCACGGCATGAAGATTTTTAAATGAACTTACCATCGCGTCGCGAGAAGTACCAATCACCGTATAATCTTTTGTTAATAAATAGCGGGCTAAATAAGCACCGTCTTGGCCGTTAATTCCACAAATCAATGCACGTTTCATGGTTAATTATTTAATAGTTGATGATAGGTATTAAGCGTTTCTCTGGCACATTTGTCCCAGGAAAATAGTTTGACGCGTTGTTTTCCTTTCGCTACCAGTTGCGCCGAGTAATCCGGCGATGAAACCACCCGTTCAATTACCAGGCGCATTTCGGTAGTATCCTCCGGATTAAATAGCTCGGCAGCGCTTCCCACTACTTCCGGTAGCGAACTGGTATTGGAACAGACCACGGGGCAGTCAGCAGACATTGCTTCCAGGGGCGGAATTCCAAAGCCCTCGTACAAGGATGGATAAATAAAAACCGCTGCTGAACGATACCAGGCAGCTAACTCATTGTCACCACCGGATGCATAAATGACATTGTCAGGGTTAATATTTAAAGTTTTAAAAAGTTTCAATTCAGCCGGAGTAAAGTTTCCGCCGCCAAAACAAACGATGGGAAATTCGTTCTTTAGCAATTTAGATTCCGAATAAGCCTTAAGTAAGTTTGCAAAGTTTTTGTAGCCGTTGCGTTTACCTACATATAATAAATGAGGTATATTTTTCCTATTCCGCTTGGGGTATGAGGTATCGGTAGAAAAGGAGTGCCCAAGATATATCACAGAGATTTTCTCATTAGGTATATCGGTCAATTCGAGCAAATCTTTTTTAGTATTTTCAGAAATGCAAATGATGTGATCTGCACGACGCAGTGAACGTGCCTTGATTTCACGGGTTCTATCCAAAATGGAAAAATCATTTGGATATTTTTCATGAATCATATCGCATACGGTAATGACCCGTTGCGCTCTCCGTGGACAACAGTCGAATAGGGAATAATAGGTTTCATGAAAAATGTCGGGATGAAACTTGTGTTTTAACAAATTGAGCGCGCCCACATTGGTGAATGTGGAAATTCTTCGTGATAGTATTTGTGGCAGTGCTCTTGGTAATCGCATGCCGCGAGGACGAATTGGGCCGCCTTCGTCAAAATATTCATTCGTATAGAGAGGAGCGAATATTTCGACAGAAGTTTGATCAAGTTTGCCCAAATTATTTGCCAACTCACAAAAGTAACGTGATATACCGCCATATCTTTGTATGCAAAATATTTGGTGGTCGAACAGGATGTTCATTTATTTAAAGGAAAATTATTTTTTTAAGAAATAGCAGTATTTTATCCGTTTTCCTGTTTGGCTAAGTTGGACCCATTGATGTTTGTTTGGATAATGTTCAGTATTTCGGCAGTGCATTCTTTCCAAGTTGGCCATGAGAAGTTCACGGTATTCTCACAGCTAGCGATTCTGCTAATCGTTAAGGACTTATGGATTAATGATACGAGTTCTTCCTTATTTGCAAGGGAAAAATAGGAGCAATGACTGCCGCCAATTTCATGAAACACCGGAATATCGCTTGCAAGTACCGGGCAATTAAATGATAGCGCTTCAACTAGTGGCAAGCCGAAACCTTCAGTCATGGATGGAAAGATTAATGCTTGGGCATTTTTATAGCAAAAGGATAGTTCATTATCGGAAAGGTCTTGAAACCATATCAAAGATGATCCAAACATGGGATGCGATTTTATTCTTGCAATAGTGGCATCTGATTCCCACCCATATTTTCCGATGATACATAGCTTAATGTTAGGATGTGTTTGCCAAATGCATTCAAAAACATCCAGCAAAAAGTTATAATTTTTTCGTGGTTCAATAGTGCCGACAGATATGTATACAGTGTTGTTTTCAAATAACTTATGAAGATGTTCTCGTACTCTTAAAGAATCGCTGATTAAATCAAGATCCGCTCCCAATTTGAATGCGACAATGTCTTTTTTTTGAATACTGGGACGGTCTGATATATATTCTTCAATAACTTTTGCTGTGTCATGAGATATGCTTAATATCAAGTCTGACGATTCGAGCGCGAAGTCTATTTTTGATGAAAAGTTTTTTTCGTGTATTTTTGTTACAAAATCACTATGAGTAATTGGGATCAGATCGTATATGATGGTAACTATCTTAGCATGGTTGTTTTTTGTCTCTGCAACAGCCTTATGGTAGAACGCTGACCACCAAGATGAGCCAGGAATAAATAGTATGTCCTTGCTAGATGGCTTCCATATATTTTTGGGCGCTAAATAAGTTACTAGATTTGCTGTTAAAATTATTGGTATGCATATGGGTAATAACATGGGTAGCAAAATAAAACGAGTATATTTACCCCATATTCTATCAATTAGGCCTGGCGATATAAAATATAGTATTTTTTTAAATATATTCTTTAGGCGTAAAATTTGGCGCGAAGCAATGCTAATTGAATGAAAATATCCAATTCCTTTGTTGAAGTCATCAACAACAATGAAACCATAAAATGGGTCATAATAGGTTAATTGACATGAAATATTTCTATCGGCGCAAATTGAAATCATGTTAGCAATTACATTGCGTTCAGTTCTGCGAATGCCTGTATTGCCTTCTCCACGAACAAAATCAGTACAGTCAATATAAATGCTCATTGTTTATCCTTAGTTCGGTTTCCAAAAATTCTTTATTGGATTTAGAGGGTAAAATGTGTGGTGGATTCAGTTATATATTATAGTCTGGGTAATTATTATTGAGCACTGAAGTTCGTGCCAGAGAGCTACCGTTACTGAATAACTGGCGTCTTAATAAAACGCCAAAGCTGGCAGTGTCGGAATAGCCTGATTTTGCTTGGATGGTTGTCGAGTTAATGAGTTTTCGTTTGCAAACCAAGCCAGGGATATTTCTTTGGATGATATAACTTGGATTGAGCTGTATAAAATTGGATAATTATAAGGCTTCAAAACAGATGATCAAGAATATTGACCCAAGAAAGGCTGCAAAATAGTCATCATTAATCTGTGCTTTTAATAATGACTAATCCAAAACAAGTAGACGCGAATCCATCAATAGCCAATTTTAAATGAGCTGATTGTTTAGAGTCGCTCCATTGTTCTTTCGACAACCATCCTTCTCCAACAGTATAAGGAGGGACATCAATAAACTTATCTAATACACGATCTCCAATATTAAAGTCGGGCCCCAACATAACATGACCTGATCTGATTAGACGTTGTGAAAGTTTAAGAAAATCTTTTTTCCTAAATAGAACCGTTGGCCAATTGTCAATAGTTTTTTCCTCTGAAAGGTAATTATACTCTGTTGTATGAATTGCAATTCCTCCAGGCTTCAAGACGGAGAGTGAATTTTCGACAAATGCGAGCCCTTTCTCAATCGATCCTAAATGTTCCATTGCACAAACGGACCAACAAAAATCAAATTCTTCATTGATCAAAGGGATTTCATTCATGTCGATATACCTATGTCCAACATTTTTATCGAACGTTTCTTTGTCAACAATATCTGGGTAGTAAGCTTGTTCTTTTGCTGTGGTGTGTTGTCCTGTTTCAGCCCAGCCTTTGCCAATTACCTGCTCAATTGAAAGATCGGAAACGATAACTTCCATTCCTTTCGAAGCGAAAAATGAAGCTAAAGGTTCTTGTCCGCACCCAAAGCCTAACCCTCGGATATTCTCGATCAACAGATTGCGTTCGTGCAGTATTTGTAACAAAAATGCAAATTCCCATAATTTCCTATGATAAATGGGCGCGGCTTTTATTTGATTACACCAATAGACGAACCAGGGGCTCTCGACATCGATCTGTGTTGTCGCCTTGCTAACAAGTCCATGATTTTGTGGTTCGCCAGATACATCTATTTGTTGAAGTTTAGGCTGTAATTCTCTTGCGATTTGATACCCGAAGTTTTTTGTATTTAATCTCATTATTTCAATATCTTTAGTTGCTGACCACAGGCTATTAATATTAGGTCTATTTTTTGAATCCGTGAGACTTAAAAGCTCTCGAAATAAAAAATTTGGAATTTTAAATATTTTTTTCATTTTATATGTGTTAGTTATTTGTGCTGATTACGGCGCTGTGTAAAGTTATCAGTTATATTGATAGTATAATTTATTCTCGCCAGAATACTAACAACAGGAATTTAGCTCTTAATAGATAATTTTTTGCTGCTTAAACTAACTCTTCTCCAAACGGAAGTTTCAATGTTAATTTATCTGTCATGATAAAGTTATCCAACGAAGATTCGGGCGTATAATGCCTGGTAGTTTTTCGTGTCTAGCACCATGCCCATCAATATCAACAACTTGGAAAGTCATGCAATAACCTGTATTGATCAACAACTTGTCGTGTGGAGGTAAATCGGCCCCTAAAAGAACTGAATATGTACCTGCATTCAGAATGTGTGATGGAAATTGACATATTGTCTTATATTGACCCGGTGTCTTAATGTTGTTGTTCCACGCATCAGGATCATTTGATCCACACATGAGCGTGCCATCGTTTCTTTGCAACATTAGACCTATTCGTAAACCAGCTATAGGCTCTAAAATTTCATATTCTAAAACAATTGAAAACTCTTCATTATAGTTTATCGCGTACGCAAGATTGTCATCTGAATTCATAATTCTGGCATTACTAAATACAATATTGCGATCTCTTAATGCGGGATTGGCGCTCAACTCTATGAAGTTTGTTTTTTCATTGTAATCTTTATAGTATCTTTCTATGCATTCATTAATATTGCAAGCTGCTATTAATTTGCCACCTTTTATTAAAACTCCTTTGGAACATAATTCGCTAATGGCTGCCATATTGTGGCTTACAAAAATAACTGTTATATTTTTGCTATTAAAGTCTTGCATTTTTCTAAGACATTTTTTTTGAAACTGTGAGTCGCCTACTGATAACACTTCGTCTACAATCAATATTTCAGGTTCTAGGTGCGCCGCCACTGCAAATGCCAATCGCACATACATACCGCTCGAATAATGCTTAACCGGTGTATCCAGAAACTTTTCAACTTCGGCAAAATCGACGATTTCATCGAATTTTTCTTGAATTTCATGTTTTCGCATGCCTAATACTGCGCCATTAAGAAATATATTTTCTCGCCCGCTCAGTTCAGGATGAAAACCCGTGCCCACTTCCAATAAACTTGCTACGCGGCCATTAATCGTTACTTTGCCGGTTGTCGGTGCGGTTATCCGGCTCAATATTTTGAGTAAGGTTGATTTACCGGCGCCATTGCGGCCGATAATGCCTACCCGATCACCTGGCTGAATTTCAAAATTAATATCTTTTAGCGCCCAGAATTGTTCGGTTTCGCGGTTATTCTGAGCTGCTTGAAAAGGATGGAGCAAACGATGAACCATTGAGCGAGCACTGCCACTCAATTGATCGCGTAGTGTGCTGTAGCGAGTCTGGTTTTCATGCTTAATTGTGTATTTTTTGCCAAGATTTTCGACTTTTATTGCATACGTCATTATGTGTTTTTATTGTATTAATGCGATTGGCGAATTATAGGCTGTCGGCAAATTGTCTTTCTGTATTCAAAAAATAACGAATGCCAACGCCTAGCAATAAAAATGAAACGGCAACAGACAAACTGAAGCCTTGTAAAAACAGCGTGGATTCTTCGCCTATTATTCCCCAGCGGAATCCATCAATGACGCCCACCATGGGGTTAAGTGAGTAAATCAGTCGCCATTGTTCAGGAATAATCTGGCTGCTGAAGCCAACCGGCGAAACATACAATCCCATTTGCACAATAAAAGGTACTACATAACGGAAATCACGATATTTAACGTTGAGAGCCGATATTAAATAGCCCAAGCCTATTGCCGTAATGGTTGCCTGTAATAAAAATAACGGCAATAACAGAATATTGATCGAAGGTATAAATCGATACCAAATCATCATGCCCATCAACAATACAAATGAAATAACAAAGTCGATCAAATTAACAAACAAAGGCGTAGTAGGAATAATAATTCTGGGGAAATAAACTTTGCTGATCATGGCTGAATTATCGACGACGGCATTGGCGCTTTCGCTGAGTGAGTTTGCGAAGAAATACCAAGGTAACATGGCCGTAAACACCATGATTGGGTAGGGCGCATTTGCATCACTGGGCAAGTGGGCGATTTTTCCGAAAACCAGCGTGAAGATAAGCATGGTCAGCAACGGCCTAATTACGGCCCATGCGGCACCGATAACCGTTTGTTTATACCTGACTTTAAAATCCCGCCACGCAAGGATGAAAAACAAATCCCGATACTCCCAAAGCTCCTTCGACAGGTGAAGCATGGTTTTTTCCGGAGTAATGATGGTTTGTTGCATCTGAGTGATATTTATACGTTTGACTTTAATGGCGGAGTTCGTCACCAGCGGTTTTACAATCGCAAAACAGCCGGCTTATTCATTGCTAGTTCGATTGCGCAAGTCGTCTAGCATAGTCGCATGTTGTAGAAATTCAATTAACGTTTGGTTTTAAACTGTTTTGTTTTCGACTTGTTAGGAAAGGATCTATCATCGATTTTTGGTTGAAAACTCGGCACCAAATGCTGCTTACCATTACCAATCAAATCCGCGCGGCCCATATGTTTCAAAGCCTCCCGCAGTAACGGCCAGTTTTTCGGGTCGTGGTAACGCAAAAATGCCTTATGTAAGCGCCGCTGTTTAATGCTCTTCGGAATTGCTATGTCCGGGCTGTTTCGGGCGACTTTGTGCAAGGTATCTTTCCCCGAATGATACATCGCCGTAGCAATTGACATCGGCGACGGCAAAAAGGCCTGGACTTGGTCGGCTCGGAAGCCGTTGCGTTTTAGCCATAGAGCTAGATTCAGCATGTCTTTATCTTCGGTACCCGGATGGGCCGCTATGAAGTACGGGATCAGATATTGTTCTTTACCGGCTTCTTTGGAGTACTTATCAAACATCGCTTTGAAGCGGTCGTAAGTGCCCATGCCGGGTTTCATCATCTTCGACAGCGGGCCTTGCTCGGTGTGCTCCGGGGCAATTTTCAGGTAACCGCCGACGTGGTGGGTCACCAACTCTTTCACGTAAGCTGGTGTCTCAACCGCGATGTCGTAACGCAATCCCGATGCGATGAAGATTTTTTTGATGCCCGGCAAGGCGCGAGCGCGCCGGTAGAGTTTGATCAGCGGTGTTTGATCGGTATTCAGGTTCTGGCAAATCCCCGGATAGACGCAGGAGGGTTTGCGGCACGATTCTTCAATCTTCGGGTCTTTGCACGCCAGACGCCACATGTTGGCAGTGGGGCCACCCAAGTCCGAGATATGGCCGGTAAAATTCGGCGAGGTATCGCGGATGGCTTCAATCTCACGAATGATGGAATCTTCCGAACGGTTTTGAATGATGCGACCTTCGTGTTCGGTAATCGAACAAAAGCTACAGCCGCCAAAGCAGCCACGCATGATCAACACAGAATGCTGAATCATTTCAAACGCGGGGATATTGGCCTTGCCGTAAGCGGTATGCGGCAGCCGCGAGTAGGGCAGGTCGAACACGCCGTCCATTTCCGGTGTGGTCAGCGGCAAAGGCGGCGGATTGATCCACACTTCGCGGTTGCCATGGCGCTGAATCAAGGCGCGGGCGTTGCCGGGGTTGGTTTCGCCGTGCATCACTCGGGAGGCGTGTGCGTATAAAATCGGATCGTCTTTTACGGCTTCGTAGTCCGGTAGGCGGATCACGGTTTGCGTGCGCTGCTTGTTGGCGATGGGTTTGAATTGGATCACCTGCTCGTTTTTAGCCCGTGCCGGTTTATCCTCCTTGGCACGGGTTCCCGACCCGTCGCCGCACTCCGATCGTCCCTGATCGTCGCACGCCGGTTGTTCTTGATAGGGATTCACGTGGGAAATCACCGCCCCCGGCTTGTCGATGTCGGTCGAGTCTTTCTCCATCCAGCCCTGCGGGACTTGTTTGACAAAATGCACGGTGCCACGGATGCCTTTCAAATCGGCGATGGTTTCGCCTTTTGCCAAGCGTTGGGCGATTTCCACCACTTGCCGCTCGGCGTTGCCGTAGACCAATAGGTCGGCTTTGGAGTCCAGCAGGATGGATTTACGCACTTTATCGGACCAATAGTCGTAATGCGCGATCCGACGCAGGCTAGCTTCAATACCGCCGATAATAATCGGCACATTTTTGTAGGCTTCGCGGCAGCGGTGTGAATAGACATTCACGGCGCGGTCCGGGCGTTTGCCGGCCGCCCCATCGGCGGTATAAGCATCGTTGGAGCGGATTTTCTTATCCGAAGTATAGCGATTGACCATCGAATCCATATTGCCGCCGGTCACCCCAAAAAACAGTTTGGGTTGGCCCAGTCGTCTAAAGTCCTCGGCACTATGCCAATCCGGTTGCGAGATGATGCCGACCCGGAAGCCCTGCGCTTCCAAAACTCGGCCAATTACGGCCATACCAAAACTGGGATGATCGACATAGGCATCGCCGGTCACCAAGATGACGTCGCAGGCGTCCCAGCCCAGCGCTTCCATTTCCGCGCGGCTCATCGGCAATTCCGGCGCCGGCCCGAAGCGGTGCGCCCAGTATTTTTTATAGCCGAAGATGTTGGGAGCGTTGTGTATCACGATTTTATAATCCGGTTGAAGACGTTGGGGTTGTGGCGTTTTAAATCCAACAAATAGATGGGGAATTCCAGTTGGTACATCTGTTCCAGCCGCTTGGCCTTGTCGATCAATTGTTTGATGCTTGGCTTTGCCATGGCTTCACCAAAGGCAAAGCCGATGACATTGCCGCGATTGCGTACCGGCAAAAACAGCATGCGCCTTTCAAACACGCGGCCCAGGTTCCAGGCCACTTGCTGGAACATATCCTTATCAGTGCCCCATAAATTGATCACCAGCAGACCGTTTTTGGTCAGCAAGGTTCGGCAATTGTCGAAGAAAGTTTCGCTACTCACTTCCGGGGCCATGCCGTCGTGGTCGTAAGCGTCTATGACGATCAAGTCGTGCTGTTCGCTCTGGACCTGGCTGGCTTGGCGTACATGTTGCGCGCCGCAGCCAATCTTGATTTTCAGGCGCGGATCGAATGGCAGGCCAAAATGGCTGCGTGCGACTTTTAACACACTGCTACGAAATTCCACGACCTTGAGCCGGCAATCGGCAAACTGGCGCAGCATGAATTTGGCGATAGTGCCGCCGCCCAAACCTATCATCAGGATTTCGTTGGGAGTGTCGTGGAACAGCAGGCCGGCCATCATTGCCCTGGCATACAACGAATGTAGCCGGTCGGGTTCCATCAGTAGCATACTGCTTTGCCGGGCATGCGAACCAAAGTGCAAGGCCCTGACGCCCTCCTTATCAACGATTTCTATGATGCCTTCGTCGTCGTGGCTTTGGTGTACCACCAGGCCTTCATATTTGTACATGCGCTGTAGCGAATGGTAAAGAGGACGCTATTTTCCTTGAAAATCCAACGCTTGTCTTGTGAATAGTGTGCGGATGACGATTTAGTCACCTTGTAAAAATGAAGGGATATTGGCTTAACTCGGCTGATTGATGGATATGAGTGTGAATGGCTTCACATCGCGAATCTCCGGACAGGAGAAGGCAACAACAGATAGTGCGGCGATAAAAGTCACTCCACGCGATAACCTTCCTCCCTCAGTACCCGTTTAACAACCGGCCGCGACAGCATCAAACGATAGTGTTTCAAGCAGTTTTCCGGCAGCGTAATACCGATTTTATCCGCCCAAAACTCCACGTAAAACAAAGCGGCATCGGCAATGCTGAATGTGCCCAATGCATAGCCTTCGGCTGGCAGCAACTCGTTCAAGATTGCAAAAGCTTTATTGACTATATCCAAGCCTTGGGCCTTAACCGCGTCGTGATCGGCGGGATTGGGCGCGAATTTCTCCGTGGTAAAAATGCGGGCAAAGCCTTGACCATGCAGCGTGCCGACCGCATAGTCCATCAACTCGATAGCTTTCGCATCGCCATCCGCGTCGCCTGGCAATAGTTTTGCTTTGGGGTAGCTGCGCGCCAGCCAGTAGGCGATAGCTTGGAATTCGGTCAGGGCAGTACCGTCGTTACGGACCAGGGTAGGGATGCTGGCTTTGGGGTTGATTGCCAGATAATCGGCTTGATTTTGATCGCCGGCCATTAAATTGACCAGATGCGCTTCAAAAATCAGATCCAGCTCTTCCAGTAAAATATGGATACCGGTCGTGCAGGAGCCGGGTGTCATGTAGAGTTTCATAAATTATCCTATCGGAAAAGTTTTGCTTAACGGCATTCCAGAAAGTAAGCATTAATGTCCAGCGCAAAGTTCCGCCAAAGCAAGGCGATGTCGCTGCGCACCGCGCTCAGGTAAACCTGATCGGGTTTATGCTCGTCTGGGAAATTGGATAAGGCGCAGGAAGTGCGATGTTTATCCACTACCATCAACAAAAACTCGTCGATAAAGCCATCAAATACCGCCAATACTGATTTGGTAATATCCGCCAAGCCCTGATTGACGGTGCTGCCGGTGTGATCAAACGGCAAGGTCTTTAATTGAGCCAGGGCGTCTTGATAGGTTTTTTCCAAGACGATCAAGATATTGCGCTGAAAACAACCATCCCATTGTTGGTGTGATAGGTCATGGGCCAGTAATTGATCGTACTGCTTCTTCATATTGGCTTTCTGCTCGATTATGAATCGACTAAATTCGCCGATGCTGTTCGCGTTAAGCGTTGGATTGTTCATGTCAAAGTCCTTTAGTTAGAGTGTTAATGCGCTAAAAACCCGGTCGCTGGCTGCCAATGCGCCTTCCAAATAGCCGCCGGACCTACTGGCTGTTTCGGTTCCGCAGAAATACAGTTTGTCTTGCCAATGGTCCAATTGCAGCGCGCGATGGCCGTAGGCGGGATGTTCGAACACCGGTATGCGATCTACAGAAGTCGCGGTAAATGGTTCCCGGCTCCAATCCTGAATCATCACACTTAGTGGATTGGCGGCGGCAGGACCGAATAAGCCGACCATTTGCCGCACGATCAGGGCCGGCAGACTGTCTTGATACTGTTCGCGAATCTGGGCTGGCAAACCAAAGAAACCAAACAGGGCAGATGTTCCGCCATCGTCGGAGCAGGCGTCATAGACTTCGGCTAAAACCGCGCCGGGGTAGGATGAAATAGCGTTGCCGGAATAGCCTTGTTGGCGCCAGAAAGCCTGTTCGTAAACCAGAACCGCCTTGGCGTGCCCGGCCATCCAGGTGGGCGTGTCTTGCATCAGTGATAGCAAACCGGGTGCTAGAGCCGGTTGAAAGGTAATGCTGTTAGCCAGTAATCGTGGCGGAGCAGCCAGCACAACTTGGCGAGCCTGTATGGTACTGACGGTGCTATCGCATGCGAATGTTAAATCGACATAACTACCGTGATCGCTAAGTGATAGCAAATTGTATCCAAGGCGCAACACCCGTCCCGGTATCCGTTGCAATAAACTGTCAATTAATTGCTGGCAACCGCCGGCAATCCGTCTGGCTTCAGCGTGAGTCTGAGTATCGATGTAAGTCACCGGCCGGGAGTCTGCTTGCACGTGATATAAGCTTTGGCCGCAGTCCCATTGCGGGAATAGCGTCAATCCCAAGCGCTTTACTAATGCCGAAATACGCGGTTGCTCGGTAGGCCACAGCCAAGTGGGGCCCAAGTCTGCGGTAAAACCCAGGGTAGGGTCAGCTGCGGATAGAATCCTGCCGCCGCAGCGTTCGCGGGCTTCAAATACGCCAATGTTAGGTTTGTATGTCAGCAGTTTTTCTGCCAAGGACAAACCGGACAGTCCGGCGCCAACAATCGCCACGTCCAGCATGGTCATCACGCCATCTGCATCGTTTGGCGTAGCAAGGAGTTACCCTGCCATAGGGGTAATTTCGGCGCTTCGGTCGACGCGCTGGGCATGATCAATTTCTTGCGAAAAATATCCCACACGCCGTCATAGCGTTGTTGTACCCGGATGCTCCATCCCCAAACGATAGGTAAATGTACGGGCACCCAAATATAAAGATCCGGCCTATCCGGTCCGGCGTTTTGCATGAAGTACACGGTGTATTTTTCCAAAACGCTCATCGACGCGACAGTATTACCGGCAATTTCGCACGGAATGGCTTGAGTCACGGTCTGGCTGAACAGCAGTTTTTGCTGCTGGCCTTGCTGTTGAAACCCGCCAAGCGGTATGACCGGCACAGGCCTGTCTTTCTCAGATAGATACAAAACCGGGTCGCCTTCTTCACTTTCGGTATCCAATAAAGTCATCGTTTTGCCGTCGGCGAAGTGTGCTGTTCGAGTAGACTCCAGCAACTGCAAGACGCCCAATTGGCTGCAAAAGCCGGCGGTGTCCCATGCCAGTTCAAAATGAGGTGAGATACTTAGGGTTGGCATATCGTCCGCCAAGCTTACGGTGGGCGCGGCCATGCGGGCGTCAAGCAAGGTCAAACGATTCTGCTTGGGTTGCTGCGGGTGAGCTGTGGTAAGGGCTAAGCAGCTTTTGAGCGGCGGGCTCAGTAAATCGCTGTTCCACACGAATGCGTGTATGGGTGTACGTTTCGTATCCACGGGCACTACCGCAGCCCGTTCGATGCTTAACGAGTAATCGCCGAGTAAGCCGTTTTGTACATCATGCTCTACATCACCGAGTGGGTTATCCGCTAATTTTTGGGTGTCGATGCTGTAGCGATGGCCTGCTTGCAGCACTGGATGCTTGGGTTTGGGCGGTGCAGGCATCGGGCGGGGCAGAGGGAAAATGTGTTCCATCGTTGGGCTGCTAATGACGAAAGCCATAAGGCAATCAAGAATGATGCCAATTGAGCAAATCACCGCATGTGTGTGTAGGATGTAGATTGATAGGGATTATCGCTCTAAGGCAGCTTAGCAAACGATGTCGTGGATGCGACAAAATCGGACGATCCTGTCTGACAACACCATTAAGTCGGCGTTATCGCCAGCGCTTGCTATCCACGTAGAACACTTCTACAGTTCCCAGGTATGTTCATTATTTTGAGGAAAGTCATGCGAAATTTATTGATAACCATGCTGTTACTACTCCCCATCGCCGCTGCCGCTGAAAACGATGCGTTTAAAAATATGGATAAAGAGCAAATGCAGCAAGTGATGCAGAAAATGAAAGCCATGCAAGACTGCGTGAAGCACATTGATAAGACCGACATGCAAGCTTTTCAAGCGCAGGCCAAACAAATGACTGCCGAGGTGGAGCGCTTATGCGCGGCGGGAAAACGCGATGAAGCGATGGCCAGAGCGATGGAGTTTGGTAAGGACGTGTCGGCCAATAAGGCCATGCAGCAAATGAAACAATGCGGCGACGGAATAACGGAAGCCCTGCCTTTATTGCCTGATACCACTCAAGGCCAAAATCAGGCCGGTTCGTCTCGGCATGTTTGCGATCACTAGGGGCTGTTGCCATTTTGTCATAATCCCTTTGAAAATCGATTGGCGAGCCATATTGATTGAGTTTTCAATCAAACGATAACTAGCGAATGCCACGCCAACTGCTTACAGATACCCACTGGGAAAAGCTAAAAACGATTATGTTGAGTTTCAGCATTTACGACAAACCCGGTCTTCGGCAAACGGTCGAAGGGATTTTTTATCGCTTGCGTGTTGGCTGCCCTTGGCGAGACTTGCCCGTCGCTTTTGGCAAGTGGAATGCCGTGTACAAGCGCTTCAATGCCTGGTCACTGCAAGAAAAGCTGAGGGGTATCTTTCAAGCGCTAGTGATTGAGCCTGATTTGGAATGGCTATTTATTGATGGCAGCATTATTAAAGCCCATCAACACAGTAGCGGCGGCGCCCATGAAAACCCAACAGCCATCGGGAAATCGGTCGCAGGCAACACGACCAAAATCCATATGGCGGTTGATGCCGGTGGACTTCCCATCCAGTTCTCGATTACGGGGGGCGAAGTACATGACTGCAAAGAAGCGCCGGAATTTGTGGCCAAGCTCCCCCAGGCGGGCTACATGATTGCAGACAAAGGGTATGACAGCGAGCCGTTACGGATTCAAATTCGAGACCAAGGCACAGTCCCCATCATCCCAAGAAAACAAAATTCAATAGTCGGGAATGAGGAAATGGACTGGTGTCTCTATAAATATCGCCACCTCGTTGAAAACGTATTTGCGCGACTGAAACATTTTAGAGCTATTGCCACCCGATATGACAAACTAAAACGCAATTTTGAAGGTGCTATCGCCCTGGCTTGTGCATTTATATGGTTACCGATGTGAAACGGCAACAGCCCCTAAGCTTTAGAGCACCAATTTGGGTGGATTTTTCGATACGGTCATTTCCAAGAGACCCGCGCCAGCCCTTATATGAGCAGCGCGTTCCTGCCGCCTTGGCGTCGCTTTTAGCTCACTGCCTGGTATCTTAGTGATCTGGCGTTGAAACGCGAGTTTGTCCTGAGCCTGGGTGAGTTTAGAGCTGGCCGCAGTGAGCTGGCTGATCAGGCTAGGCCTGTTCTGACCGCCTGCCGCTGCCGACTGATTGTTCATTTCAGCTAGCATCGCGTAAAATCGCCAGCCATTATCACGCCCCCATTGGAGAGCAAAACATGACATACCGTTTAGTAGTTGCATTGATGATGGTCGCAGGTTTGGCCTGTGCCGAGGAAGCCAAGGAAGAATGGAACGAAACCACTCTGAAAGATGAGACCATCCAGAAGATTCAGCAAGCTCAGTACACCTATAAAAAATGTGTAGTGGATACTATGCAAAAACCCGAGTTTGCCAAGATGGAAAGCCGCAACGCCACCGATGTGATTATTAAGTCTTGTGAGCCGACCTTGGCCGAAATGCGCAAAGTTTATACCGACGCCGAAGTGCCGGGCGTGGTGGCTGACCGGCATTTGAAGAAAATGCGTATCCAGGTAACGCGCAATTTGCTGCAGCAATTAATGTACGCGGAAGCCGCGAAGAAAGCCGGCATGCCTGGTAACTGACTCCCACTGTCCGCAATGGCATTGGCGTGAAAATTTAGCGTTATCTGTTGCGGCATGCTTGAAGATTAGACGCTACAGCACTTGTTTCAATTAACAACCATCACTCGTTTTTCATGAATACCTACACCATCGATTTATCCTTGCGCCCGACCACCTTCGATTTGTGGCACGTGTGTTTGGCCGGTACCGCCGCACTGTTGGCTTTGATCCTGATTGTGGTTTTAGTCTCGGTATTGCTGGGCATGCGCCGCTGTAAATCCGCAGTTCCGGCAGTAGTCGCTCCCAGCCCTGCGCCGCAACCGGAAGTCAAAATCGTCGAGAAGATCGTCGAAGTGGAAAAAATCGTCCAGGCCCCGGCGCCGGAACCGGTGGTGTTGAAGGAAGCGACTCCGGATGCTGCCTTGCAATTATTAAGTTTGCTGCAAAAAGAAGCTCGGTTTATCGACTTCATCAAAGAAGATGTCAGCGCCTTTTCCGATGCCGAAATCGGCGCGGCGGCGCGCGTGGTGCATCAAGGTTGCAGCAAAGCGGTCAGCGAGCATTTCACCCTGGCCCCTGTCAGCAAAGATCCCGAAGGCAACCGGGTGACTCTAAACAAAGGCTTCGATGCCGCGTCATTTCGTTTGACCGGCAATATCGTCGGCGAGGCGCCGTTTACCGGCACTTTGGTGCATAAAGGTTGGCAAGTCACCGATCTGCGTTTGCCGAAATTGACCGAAGGCCATAACGCCAAAATCGTCGCGCCGGCCGAGGTGGAATTATGACCGCGCGTTATTCGGTCGGTATCGATTTGGGTACCACGCATTGCGTATTGTCTTATGTCGATCTGGAAGCCGGCGAGGATCAAGTGGTCCTGGATGTGTTGGCGATTCCGCAGTTGACCGGCCCCGGCACGATAGAAGACAAGGCGCAATTGCCGTCCTTCACCTATTTGGCTCATCCGGCCGAGATTGCCGAAGGCGCCACTGCGTTGCCGTGGACAGCTAAACCGGAATATCTGGTCGGCGAAATCGCCCGTAATCTGGGCAGCAAAACCCCCATCAGATTAGTGTCCAGCGCCAAGAGCTGGTTGTGCCATGCCGGTGTCGATTGCAAACAAGCGATTTTGCCGGTCGAGGCGCCGGAGGATGTGGAGCGGATTTCCCCGTTTGCCGCCAGCAAGGCCTATCTGCAACATTTGCGCGATGCCTGGAATCACCGATTCCCGGAGCATAATTTACAAGATCAAGATGTCACTATCACAGTGCCGGCGTCGTTTGACCCGGCCGCGCGTGAATTGACGGTCGAAGCGGCCCGCGCGGTGGGATTAGGGCAGGCCGTATTGCTGGAAGAACCGCAAGCTGCTTTGTACAGCTGGATCGAAAACAGCGAAGGCGATTGGCGCAATCATGTGCAAATCGGCGACGTGATTTTGGTCGCCGACATCGGCGGCGGCACGACAGACTTGTCCTTGATTGCGGTGACCGAACAAGACGGCAACCTGCAATTGACCCGGGTGGCGGTCGGCGATCATATCTTGTTGGGCGGCGATAACATGGACTTGGCCTTGGCCTATACCGTTAGAGCCAAACTGGAGCAAGACAGCGGCAAGCGTCTGGAATCCTGGCAACTACAAGCTTTGACCCACGCCTGTCGGGAAGCCAAAGAAAAACTATTCAACCAGCCCGAGTTGGGCAGCATGCCTTTAGTCGTAGCGAGCCGAGGATCTTCCTTGATCGGCGGCACTTTGCGCACCGAACTAACCCGCGACGAACTGAACCGCGTGTTGGTCGAAGGCTTTTTACCGTGGGTGCCGGTCGAAGAAAGGCCTGTGATCAGACCGCGCAGCGGTTTGCGTACCGCGGGTTTGCCTTATGCGCAGGATGCCGGCATTACCCGCCATCTGGCTGCATTTTTGTCGCGGCAAAAAGAAGCGACCGGCGAGCTAGCCGATCATGTCTTGCCCGAACACGCCAGTTTCCTGCATCCCACTGCGGTATTGTTCAACGGCGGGGTGTTAAAAGCCGGCGTGATGGCTGAGCGTTTGATGCAAATATTAAATAGCTGGCTGCAAGCCGAACAAGCCGCGCCGGCCAGACTGTTACAAGGCGCAGACTTGGATTTGGCGGTCGCGCGTGGAGCGGCATATTACGGCTTTGTCCGCAAAGGCAAGGGCGTCAGAATCAAGGGCGGCACGGCGGCCGCTTATTATGTCGGCATTGAGAGCGCCATGCCGGCGGTTCCCGGATTGCCGGCAGAAATCGAAGCCTTGTGCATCGCGCCGTTTGGGATGGAAGAGGGCAGCGAACAGGAATTGCCTAATGACGAATTCGGTTTGATCATCGGAGAACCGGTACGCTTCCGCTTTTTTGGCTCGAAAACCCGCCGCGACGATGCGGTAGGGGTAAGGCTGGAATATTGGCAGGACGACGAATTGGAAGAACTGGACGAAATTGAAATCACCTTACCGGAAGAGGGGCGTCATGCCGGCGACATCGTCCCCGTGCATTTGTCCGTGGCTGTGACTGAAGTGGGGACTTTAGAGTTAAAAGCGGTTTCCAAACGCGATCAACAGCGCTGGAAAATTGAGTTTGATGTCAGGGCTGGCGACGCTTGATATTAACAATAGCTAGTGGCTAAACCAGAGCCGAATTTCCAAGGGCTTAACTGAAACCCGCTTCTTTCTCGGAAAGAAGCGGGTTTTTTATGATGGCTGGCTTGTATCTAAAGCTTTATTGTTGTTGGTAATAAGGCTGTGGATACTGCTGCTGATATTGCTGGTTCTGTTGTGGGTAACCCTGTTGCGGATAAGTTTGCTGTGGATACCCCTGTTGCTGTGGGTAACCTTGGTATTGCTGATTCTGCTGAGGGTAACTTTGCTGTTGCGGGTAACCCTGCTGATACGGTTGGTTTTGCTGCGGATAACCTTGCTGCGGGTAGTTCTGCTGCGGATAACCGCCTTGTTGCTGATAAGGCTGGGTTTGTTGCTGCGGGTAGCCTTGCGGCGGCTGTTGGTTGGCGCCGGCGTTTTGATTGGCGTTGATCGCTAGTTCCACCCGGCGATTGATTGCCCGATTAGCATCGCTGCTGTTCGGTACTTTCGGCGAACTTTCGCCCATGCCCTGCTGGGAGATACGCATCCGGTTCACACCGCGTTGCGCCAAGAAGTTGGCCACGCTGGTAGCCCGTGCTTCGGATAAACGTTGATTGTCGGCATCGGAACCCACGTCATCGGTGTGGCCGGTGACGGAAATCGTCGACTCCGGGTAATTGGTCAACACTCTGGCGATGGGATCGAGTGCGTGCTGGGCTTCCGGCGTCAAGTCGGCCTTGCCGAACGCAAACGTTACATCACTGGTGCTGGGCATGTTCAAGGTCAGCTGGTTTTGCGCGGTGCGCTGGACTTCAATCCCGGTGCCTTGCAGCGACTGCTGCATCTCTTCTTGTTGTTTGTCCATGTAATAACCGACACCGGCACCCACCGCAGCACCGGCTAATGCGCCCAGACCGGCGTTTTTCCAGTCGTTTCCGCCGAATAAAGTACCGGCGCCTGCTCCCACTGCCGCGCCGACACCGGCGCCCTTGCCTAGGTTGCTCATGCTGGACTGGCCGGTATAGGGGTTAGTGGTACAGGCTGTTAACAAGCTGGTACCGATGGCGATAGCAAGTAATTTTTTAGTCATTATTTTTCATCCTGGATGCTGTTCATAAATACGTTGAGTCGGGCGGCGTATAAACTCTATGGGTATTGCCAATAGAAGCCGGTCCCGGACCGCGTGGCGATTAAAACCTTAAAGGCTTAACTCGCACTTAAAATGGACCGGCAGGCGGGGGAATGGTTTCCTGAATGGCTTATTAACCCGGCCCTATTTATCCCGGATATGTCGCGGGCTAAGCGCATCGCAGCCCAAACGAGCGTGCCCTTCGACAGACCAAGCGCGAACGGGATTTAAGCGCGGGGGCAATAAATTGATTCAACGGCCTGCGGCGGTTGTTTTTGGCTAAGTGACTTTAGAGGTTGTTTCGCCCGCCGTTTTTGCAGCCAACGCACGACGCCGGTGATATACAACACCGGGCAAGCCAAACCCGCCAGCAACACCAAAATTCGTCCCGGCCAGCCGAAAGCGTGGCCGCTATGCAAAGGCCATTGCCAATCGTAGAATACATCAGCGTTGGAGCCGGTGCCGGAATCGTAGACTTTCAGAATTTCGCCGCTGTATTGATCGACGGCAATATCCCGGTAGCCGACGAAGTGGCTTGATTCTGCGACGTCTCGTTTCATCACCCTAAACACATCCAGCCGGTCCTTCGGTGCGTTCAGCATCCATAGTCGGCCGGCAGGGTAGCTTTGCTGCACTATTGTTTCCACTTGCGCTAAGCTAATCGTCTGTTGCCCCGCTTTGGGTGGGGCGCTATCAATCGTTTCCGGAATGCCGTTGTACGCATTCGGGCGGGTGATAGTCGAGAACGGCTTGACTAGTACGTCTATTCGCTCCGGCTGCGTCATATAAATACCGGAAAACAATACCGGTATTAACACGATGCCGGAATAGAAACCGACTATTTTATGCAGATCGAAGTTGAATCTGACTGATCCCGAACGGCGCTTGAAGGTCAGCGCCTGCCTAAATTTACCGGTCAACGGCCACCAGACGATTAAGCCAGTCAATACCGATAAAATGGAAAAGGCGCCGAGAATCGAGACGATAGTGGCGCCAGTCTTGCCCAGCAGCAAACACCAATGTAACTGCATGATGAAACTGACCAAAGGCCGGCCCCAATATCGATCTTTGGGATGCCAAAGCTGTAAACCCTTGACTTGCGCGGTATAAGGGTCGACGAAGATATAGTAGCCGTCGCCACTGTTCGTTTTACTGTCGTCCCTGACAAAATACAAAAATTTGTAAGCCACTTCGGCGTTTCGTGGGTAGTACACCTTAAAAAACAGACTATCTGGCGGTTTGGCGTTTTCCGCTGCGGCGACGATGTCGTCTAACGACCGCAAGTGTCGTTGTTCTGCGGCGGGTAAGGAAACGACGGACAACTCAGGGTTCAGTATTTCCTGCATTTCCAGATAAAACACCAGTATGCCGCCGGTCAGACCGACGACCGCCAACAGCAATCCGGCACTCAAACCTAAATAAAGGTGAACAGCCAGCCACCTTTTACGACGGGATTTAAGCTTTGTTAACCGGCTAGCACTGGCATTGGGTGCGGGAGGCTTTGCACTGCAGGACGTTAAATTCTCAAGAGCTGGTTTCATAACGATTTTTAAAAATGACTTCGGCTAAGGAACACAAGACGGTTTTCTGATTAAAAAGCGGTTTCAGCAATAACGTCATCTTGGCTGTAACTGCCGAGATGACGATACTTGACACCGCTCGCGCAACTTTATGGTCAGGAGGCGGTTCGGTCGCAAAGAACGGGAAGGACTCCCGCTTTTTGCGACTTACCCGGTCAAAATTCAACCTTGACCGACCCCAAGAACGAACGGGGCGTACCCCAGGTCGCGCGCGTGCCGGACACTAACGCAAAACCGTCGTGGACATATTCCTTATCCAGTAAATTGGTAACATTCAGCTGTAAAGTAACGTTGGTTTTTGCCACTTTGCGGGTATAGCTAGCCAGCAGATCCACGACGCCATAGCCATCGAAGTTGAAATCATGAAAATCGAAGGTCGCCTTCCTGTCGCTCGCCAGTTCGAGGCCGGCACCGACTTTTAAACCGCGTAAGTCGTCCTGCTGAAAGTCGTATGTCGTCCAGAAAGTGGCGGTATGATCCGGAATGCCTCTCAATCGGCTGCCGACCGGGATATTATTCGGATTGTTTTCCTTCAACACTTCGGTGTTGGTGTAAGCATAAGTGGCAATGGCATTCCATCCAGGCAGAATTTCCCCTTTGATATCCACTTCGACGCCCCGGCTACGGGCCTCGCCGGTGGCTACGCTAAAATTTATATTGGTTAAATCGGTGGTGGGAATGTTTTGTTTGGTTAAGTCATAGTAGGCGATAGTGCTGGTTAATCTGTCGTCGAAAAATGCGGTTTTAAATCCCACTTCCCACTGTTGCGCGGTCTGTGGCGGTAAAAAGGTATTGCCTTGTCCCATGCCATTGGTTGTGCCGAAATTCTCGACATAATTACCGTAAATGCTCAGCCATTTTTCCGGTTGCCACAGCACACCCACCTGAGGCGTCACCGCATCCGCTCTTTGCCCAATCCGTTGAGACAATACATCGAACTGCTCCACATTTTGATAACGAAAGCCGCCCATGACATGAACGTTATAAGGCAGTTTGATTTGATCCTGCAGATAGATGCCGTATAAGTCGGTAACGGTAGAAAACGAATTGGCGGCTCGCGTGGTTGGATTGATGGGCGGATTACCGGTATGAATCGGGTTATAAATATCGATAGTGCTTGCGGTTGTGCTGCCATAGCCGACAGAATTTATGTCTTGCAGGTAATAATCGCCGCCGATTAACAAAGTGTGTTTCAAACCCCAGGTGTCGAAATGGCCGGTCAAATTGGTGGTCGTAAAATAGCTTTCGTTGCTGTAAAAATCGCTGGTGACTAAACTTCTATTCAGCGTGCGTTGGTCTGCTTTTAGGGTGGTGGGCAGTAGCGCTGTTCTCGTTCTGTCCAATAAATTGATCCCGAGTTGCTCGCTGATCTCCCAGTTGTCGTTAAATTGGTGTTTCAGATTAAAGCCGACGAATTTATTTTCGACCGGATTCGGGTTGGCTTCCATTAAATTTCGTTCGCGTGGAATATCGACTAAGCGCGGGTTTATCCAGCTGCCGTCGGCTCGGGTACCGTCAATGATTAAGGGTCTGGAATGCAAGTCGTAATCGTTATTTTCGTGACGGTATTCCATTTCCAGCAGAGCCGTCGTTTGCGGGCTGATGTTCCATTGCAGAACCGGGGCGACGAATACTTTTTCGTAGTCCACCAGCTCGCGAAACGATCCGCTGTTCTCATAGGACACGTTCATCCGGTACAACAGATCGCGATTTTCAGTCAACGGTCCGGTCGCATCGATACTGGTACGATATAAATCGTAAGAGCCGAATTGTTGTTGTAGTGCGTAATAGGCAGTATCCAATGGTTTTTTGGTCACCACGTTAACCATCCCGCCAGGTTCGACACGTCCATATAACATCGCGGCCGGCCCTTTCAGAACCTCGATGCTTTGTACATTGGCCATGGCCCGCGTGCCGTCCGCGCCCCCAAAGGTATCGATCCGAAAACCGTTGCGGAAATAGTTAAAATTAAAAAATCCGCGAATAGTCACTTGGTCGCCCAAGCCGCCCGCGCCTTGGCCGGTCGTCACGCCGCTGACGTATTTCACCGCTTGATCGAGTTTGATGGCTTGGCGATCGTCCAATACCGCCTTCGGAATCACCTGGACGTTGAGCGGCGTCTCCATGATCGGCGTATCGGTTTTAGTGGCGAAACGGGTGTTGGGAACCGAGTAATCCTTGTTATAGGGATCGGTGGGGTCGTAAGTGCGTTGTCCGGAGACGGTGACCGCCGGCAAACTGTTCACGTCTAGCGGCTTAATCGATACGGCATTATCGGCGGTGAAGGTGTAACTCAAGCTGGCGCCGCCGACCAGAATCGCTACCGCCTGCTTGGCGCTGTAAGTGCCCTGCAGCGCGGTACTGGTTTTACCGGCTAGGGTTTGCTCCGCGTAGAACAGATGCAGGCCGGTCTGCTGTTTGAGCGTTTCTAGCGCGCCGGACAGGGCTTGCGCCGGAATGTTCAATTGATAGCTTTGTTCCTGAGCCGCGGCAACCAGCGTGGTGCCGGTCAGCAGGCCGCCGACTAGCGTTCTCGAAAGTGAATACATTTGCCCTCCCGTGGTGTGTGGTGATTTCACTACCCAGTAAGAGCGGTTTTCGAGGGCGGAGGCGCCACTTTTTTTTCGAGTGGTTAAAAATATTTTTCGGTAACGATTTCGCGCGCAGCGTAAATTCACTTATTTCCGTCAAGCGTAAACCGCCGGCGGTATGCGGGAATGTTGCCATGGCCAGCGCTTGTGCTAAGGAAGCCAAGGGGGTGTGACGAACCGGCTTCCGACCTGAGCCCGCCAAGCGTCTTATGCGTATTTCGATGTGTTGCTGAACCGGCCCTCTCTCGCTTAGCGTTCGAATTCGATCAGTCGCTCGTTTTTTCGAACCGCCTTGATCGGCAGCGCGGCGCCGATGGCATTGAGAGCAAGGTTTAAGTCGTCGGTCGGAAAGTCGCCGCTGACTTTAAGGTTTTGCAATTGCGGGTCGGCGACGCGGAGTTCGATGTCGTGATAGCGACTTAGTTGTGCCAGAACCTCGGCCAGCGCGGTCTTTTTAAATACCAGCATGCCTTCCCGCCAAGTGGTGACAGTAGTGGCGTCGAAACGGGTCGGCGCGGACGCCAGGCCGTGAGCATCGTATTTAATTTGCTGGCCCGCCAACAGAGTTTGCGGGTCGGGCCGCCGCTCAGTGGCAACGGCGACTTCGCCTTCCAGGACGCTGACCGTGGCGGTGTCATTCAGCATGCACACGTTGAAGCGGGTGCCGATGTCGTGGATCTTGCCGTGGCCGGCGACGACGTCGAAGGGTTTGGTTTCATCGTGCGCCACGCTGAATAAGGCTTCGCCACGATCCAACACCGCTTCGCGGCCGCGCCAGCCGTAGCGGACTCGCACCTGGCTGTTGCTGTTGAGTTCTATCGTCGAGCCATCGCGGAGCGCGATGTGTTGCCGTTGGCCTTTTAGTGTCGAGTAACAGTCGGTGTTTATCCAGTCCCAGGCTAGCGGCATGCCTATTGCCGCAATCAGTAACGAGGCGGCTATCGACAGCCGTAGGTTGCGGCGTGCCCGGCGGCGCTCGATTTGCGCGCGGCGTAAACCGTTCCTGGCCGCCATCAGCCGCGGGTCGGGTTGTGCTTCGATGCTACTAAAATCTCGCCAAATCGCTTCGGCGTTTTGATAGCTCTGGCGATGGCGAGGGCTTAACGCCAGCCAATCCTGAAACGCCCGGCGTTCGCTAGCCGAACAATCGGGCGCGCGCAGTCTGACCACCCAATGACTGGCTTGTTCGTGCAACGACGATGGAATTGGCGGGGTGATTCGGTTCATGGTGTTAGTGTATCGCATCCACAACCGGCTACGCTGGCCGGCGGAGAATTTGGCGGTATTACTCTATGTCCTGCCTGACGGATTTGCTACAGTGGGCCAACGCCTTGATGCAATAGCGCTCGACGGTGCGCGGCGGGATCGCAAAAGCCTTGGCGATTTCGGGATAGGTCAGACCGTCGACGCGGTGTAACAGAAACACGGTGCGAACTATTTCCGGCAGGCTGTCCAGCGCTTGCAGGCAAATTCGCAGGCGTTCCCGGCTTTCGGCGACGGCATCGGGTTGCGGCATCGGGCAGGCTACAGCGTCTGTTTCCGATTCTTCGTCGTTGACGAAAGGGACGATTTGCTCGCGTCTGCGCAGGTCGCCGCTCAGGTTGGCGGTGATGCGATACAGATAGGCGCGATGGTTGTCGATGGCGTCGGTGTTGCCGTGCTGCAAGAGCCTGAGATAAGCATCCTGAACCAGATCCTCGGCATGTTGGCGGCCGGCCCGTTGTTCGGCGAACACCAGCAGTTCCTTGTTGTGTCTTTGGAATAGAAAGTCCAATAGGCGAATATGGCGATTGGGCATGTCGGCGTGAAGTTCAATGGTGCGCAATGGCAAGCCGGAATCATGCCCGATTTCCGGCTGATACTATTATTCAATGGCTTAAGCGGTTTGATGAGCGCGGGCATACGGCCGATTTAATTAAACTGTGTTATATACCAACGGCAGGCATCGGGAAATCGCCGACATTTCAAGCCGAAGGGCGTATCCGCCGCCAATGCCCCGGCATCGTTGAATTAGCAGCGGCCTCTACCGGGATTTTTCTGGGCCTGAATAACGGCGGCGGCCGATTTTGCCCGGCGTTTTTGCAGCCAACGAATCACGCCGGTGGCATACAAAACCGGACAAGCCAAACCGCTCAACAACACCAGAATCCGCCCCGGCCAACCGAAGGCATGGCCGCTATGCAAGGGCCATTGCCAGTCCAGAAACAAGTCGCCGGCTGAACCGCTACCAGAGTCATACCTTTTCAGTATTTCGCCGCTGTATTGATCTATCGCGATTTCCCGGTACCCGATAAACCGGCTCAATTCCGTGACATCGCGTTTCCAGACATAGTAAATACCTTGCCCATCCGCCGGCGCGCTTAGCATCCACATCTGTCCGTTCGGATACTGGTGACGGGCGATCGCCTCGGCTTGACCCGGCGTAATGGCGGTGGTGCCGGGTATAGAACGGGAATGAATTTTTGCCGATTCCATGCCTTCCCAGGCATTCGGCCGCTGTAGCGGCGAAAATTGCTTCACCAAAACATTGACCTGCTCCGGTAAGTTGAAATACACCCCCGAGAACACCACCACTAAAAACACCGCAGCCGAATACACGCCGACGATTTTGTGCAAGTCGAAGTTGAAGCGGACCAAACTAGCGCGAGGTTTAATCGTCAGGGCTGTTCGGAAATTGCCGGTGAGCGGCCACCAGACGATCAGGCCGGTGAGGATTGAAATAATGGCAAACGCGCTGACGATACCAACGAATATCACTCCCGGTGTGTCCAGCAATAGGCAATAGTGCAACTGCATGATGAAGCTGACCAGTGGCCGGCCCCAATAGCGCTGGTAAGGATGCCAGAGCTGCTTGCCGGTGGCTTGCGCATTGTATGGGTTGACGAACACGTAATAGCCGTCGCCCTGCTCGCCCGATTCGGCGTGCGCCGGCGCCGGTTGGTGATACAGCAATTTGTAGGCGGTGTCGGCATGGCGCGGATAATACAGTTTGTCTAACCGGCTGCCGGGCGGTTTGATGGTCTCCGCCGCCGCGATGATGTCATCCAGCGGACAAAGCTGTCTTTGACTAGCCGGCGGCGCTTGGATTCGAATCTGCTCGGCATTCAGCACGTCCTGTAATTCCTCGTAAAACACTAGAATGCCGCCGGTAAAACCCACCACCGCCAATACCGCGCCCACGAACAATCCCAGGTATAAATGCACCCGCAACCAGGTTTGCCGCCGGGATTTCAGCCGTCTTAAGCGTGCCGATGTCAAAATTCAACCTTGACCGAACCTAAAAAAGTCCGCGGCATGCCCGGTTGCGAGCCGAAACTGCGGGTTTCCCAGGTCGAGGCCGAGTAATAGCGTTTATCAAGCAGGTTATCGACATTGAATTGCAGGCTGATTTTCGACGGTCCGGCGTTGAAGGCGTACCCCAGGGCGGCGTCGACGCGAGCGTAACCGGGCAGTTGAAAGCTGTTGGCGCGGTCGCCCTGGCGCTCGCCGGCCAGATAAACCCCGGCGCCCGTCCACAAGCCTTGCCAGCCGAGGCCGGCGAAATCGTATTTGGACCACAGGCTGGCGGCTTGCTCGGGTACATTCGCGAACTGCTTACCTTGAATGTCCGTGACGTCCTTGGTGAACATCGTCCTGGTAAACGAATAGCTGGCGATCACGCTCCAGAAATCGGTAATGTGTCCGGACATATCCAATTCGATGCCTTGACTGCGGCCCTCGCCGACCAGCACGTTGAAGCCCTGCGCCGCCAACTCGGCGTCGGCGGCTGAGTGGCTGGTGTTCTTCTTGGTCAGCTCGTAGTAAGTCAGGCCGGCATTCAACTTGCCGTCCCACCATTCGCCCTTGACGCCGGCTTCCCAACCCTCGGACATTTCCGGGCGGCGTTGACTGCCCGGCACCAGCCGGCTGGTATTGGCGGCATTCATGGCTTTGACGTAGTTGGCGTACATAGACAGCCAGTTCAATGGCCGGTAGAGCAGACCTACCCGTGGACTGAATTCGCCGTCGTCGGTGACATCCGCGCCGTCGCTACTGCCATGGGCCTGATCGTAACGAGTGCCGAACAATAGATGCCAATCCTCGGCGATAGTGACTTGATCCTGAATGTACAAGCCCCACCAAGAGGTACGGCTGGTCGATACCGGGCTGGAGGTTTCCGCCGCCAGATTGATGCCGGGCCGGTCGTAGGTAATCGGCTGAAAAATATTGATGGGTGATGGGAAACTGGTGCCGCAGGTGTCGCACAGGAAATAACTGCTGTTGGTGCGGCCGTCGGTCTTATAAAGATCGCCGCCGACGGTCAGGGTATGTTCCAGGCCGAACGTTTTGAAGTTGCCGGTGAGATTGACAATACCTTGGATGCTGTCCTCGGTGTAGTCGTAGTCGCTGTAGAACAGGGAGGCGTCGCCGGTGGCTTCGTCCAGGGTATTGATGAAAGTACCCGCCGAAAACTGGTGTTCATAGTTGTAGCCGACCTTGGCGTTCAGTTTCCATTTATCGGAAAAAGAATGGCTAAGGCTCAGGCCACCGTAAAGCAGACTGGAATCGCCATCGTCGGTAGCTCGCTCGCCTATGAAGCGGCTAATTGGCAGGTTAGCCGGTCGATTGCCGACGGCCGGAACGCCGAAGGTGGTGGGGCCGTTGACGTCGTGGTAGCGAAAATCCAGATCGAGTTGGGTGCGGGGTGAAATTTTCCAGGTCAGGGACGGGGCGATGAAACCGCGTTCCTTGTTGACGACGTCGATATAAGAATTGCTGCTTAAGTACTCCATGTTTACCCGGTACAACAAGCTGCCGTCATTAGTTATTCGGCCTGTGGCGTCGGCCAGGGTGCGGTAGAGATCGAACGAGCCGAATTGTTGTTGCAGCGAATAGTAAGGTTTGTCGAGAGGGCGTTTGCTGACGTAGTTGATCAAGCCGCCGGGTTCCATGCGGCCGTACAAGGCACCGGCAGGACCTTTCAACACCTCAACCCGGTCGATCATCGCGAGGGAATGCGACTGCGGCAAGTCCCGAAGGCCGTCGATATATTGGCGGCTGTCGGTTGCAAAGCCACGTAAATAAGCGGTGTCATAGACATATTCTTCACCGCGCGAATCGAAATAGCCACTGACGTTGCGCAAGGCATCGCCGACACGGATGGCTTGCTGGTCGTCGAGAACCGCTTTGGGAATCACCTGAATCGATAAAGGCGTATCCATGATAGGCGTGTCGGTTTTAGTCGCCGAGCTGGCATTGGTCCGGTTATAGAAAGGATTTTGCGGGTCGCTGTCGGCATAGCTGACTTTGCCGGTCACTGTGACTGGCGGTAAGGTGGCGGCGGATTGGGGTTCGGTAATTGCTTTCTTTTCCAACATTACATTGCCGGGACCGGTAAGCCGGTAACCAATGCCGGTACCTTGCAATAGTTTGTCGAGCGCCTGTTGCGGCGAAAAATGGCCGTTCACCGCACTGGAACGTGCATTTTGGGCAATTTCCGCCGGAAAACCGACTTGCCAATCACTAGCGGCAATGAAGGCGTTCAATGCGTCGGTCAAGGCTTGGGCCGGGATGTTGAAGGTTCGCGTGGCGCCGGGAGTATCGGTTTGGCCGGTCTCGGCGGCATAAACTGGTAGCGGCCGAATAGCCGGCAAAGCCAAAGCGATTGCCATGGCGAGTTTGCGTAATGCGGCGGGTGGGATGGGTGGTAGCCGATACATGAATACTCCTGGTCCGTGAACTGAATAGTCAGTGCAAAAAAGCACATGGCTACCGAGACGTTTCAGAAAACGGAATACACAGTTAGTTAAGCGATATTTTTATCGGCAAGCGTAGCGTTGCCTAATACGCAGGTAATTGAGCTGAGGTTTGAAGCGGCGTACAGCCGGAGCTGCAAACGGTTGGCGAGGTTTTGGGCTTAGCTTTTTAACACCGTCAGATAAGGCGAGATATTGATGGTTTTGGCTCCCGCAATGTCCGCTAGGGTTCGGATCAGGGCTGCGGTATCTTCGAGTTTGTAATTGCCGGTGATGCGGGTTTGGCCCAACTTGGCGTCGGCGATGGCGATGGTGCCGGGATGGTAGCGATCCAGTTCGCTTATTACGTCTGCCAAGGTTCGATCTTGAAATATCAGGCGGCCTTTTAGCCAGGCAAAGGTCTTACCGGTATCTATGTTGCTGATTTCCGCAACGCTGTGAGCATCGATCTCGGTATGTTGGCCGACGCTTAATTGTCGGTTTTGGCCTTGTTCGGCGCTACAAATCACTAGGCCGCTTTCGACATTCACTTGGGTAGTATCGCCGGTTTTGACGCTGAAACGGGTGCCTACCACGCGCACGGTTCCCTGTGCTGTCGTCACAATAAATGGCCGGTGTTTGTCGGCTTGCACCTCAAAATACGCTTCGCCGCTTAATAAGGTTACGCCGCGCTGTTGACCGGCGTAATCCAGTTTTACCGCGCTATCGGTATTGAGAACCAGCGCGGAACCGTCCGCCAGTATTACTCGGCGCTGTTCGCCGGTGGCGGTGGTAATGTCTGCTTGCCAGCGTTGCAAGCAGCCGGTTGAAGCCAGGAACCAGCCGCTAATCAAGGTAATGCTGGCGGCGGCAGCCCAGCGCCGAATGGTCGATTTACGCTGCGCGGGCGGCCGAAGTGGGATGCTGGCGTATTGGCTTAGGGCGGCGTTCAATGCTGGCGATTGCCAGAGTTGCACCACTTTGTCGTAAGCGGTTTGATGCGTGGGGTCGGCGGCTAACCAGCAGGCAAACTCGGCTTGATCGGCCGCACCGCTTTTATGGTCTTGTAAGCGGGCAAACCAGGCAAGTGCTTGATCTTGGACATTACCCGGCGATGGAACTTCCTGATCAAAACGTAAAGGCATGGCGGTTGACGGGTTAGGCAATGGGGCGAATTTTATCAGTATTGGTGCTGTGTTAAGGAAAATCAGTATGGCCTAAGGTAATGGCTAGGGGCTGTTGCCGTTTCACATCGGTAACCATATAAATGCACAAGCCAGGGCGATAGCACCTTCAAAATTGCGTTTTAGTTTGTCATATCGGGTGGCAATAGCTCTAAAATGTTTCAGTCGCGCAAATACGTTTTCAACGAGGTGGCGATATTTATAGAGACACCAGTCCATTTCCTCATTCCCGACTATTGAATTTTGTTTTCTTGGGATGATGGGGACTGTGCCTTGGTCTCGAATTTGAATCCGTAACGGCTCGCTGTCATACCCTTTGTCTGCAATCATGTAGCCCGCCTGGGGGAGCTTGGCCACAAATTCCGGCGCTTCTTTGCAGTCATGTACTTCGCCCCCCGTAATCGAGAACTGGATGGGAAGTCCACCGGCATCAACCGCCATATGGATTTTGGTCGTGTTGCCTGCGACCGATTTCCCGATGGCTGTTGGGTTTTCATGGGCGCCGCCGCTACTGTGTTGATGGGCTTTAATAATGCTGCCATCAATAAATAGCCATTCCAAATCAGGCTCAATCACTAGCGCTTGAAAGATACCCCTCAGCTTTTCTTGCAGTGACCAGGCATTGAAGCGCTTGTACACGGCATTCCACTTGCCAAAAGCGACGGGCAAGTCTCGCCAAGGGCAGCCAACACGCAAGCGATAAAAAATCCCTTCGACCGTTTGCCGAAGACCGGGTTTGTCGTAAATGCTGAAACTCAACATAATCGTTTTTAGCTTTTCCCAGTGGGTATCTGTAAGCAGTTGGCGTGGCATTCGCTAGTTATCGTTTGATTGAAAACTCAATCAATATGGCTCGCCAATCGATTTTCAAAGGGATTATGACAAAATGGCAACAGCCCCTAGTCTTGCCGGCTGGCTAATAAATGAGTTAGAGCTAACTGTACATTCTTCTCTACCGCGCTACGCGATATGCCGTAATAGGTGGCGATCCGCTCGTAATTCCAATGGTGAAATTTGTGCAACACCAGAATTTGCCTGCGCCGTTCGGGTAATTGCTCAAGCGCTGCCAGCATCAATGCCAGTTCTTGTTGATCGGACGCTTGCTGCTCGGGCGTCGGGGTATCGTCCGGCAAATTGTCCAGCAGCGATATATCTTCGTCCGTATCGGCCGTTTTTGAGTCGTCGGCGCGTTGGCGAATACGCTCTTTACGCAGATGATCCAGTGCCAGGTTTTTTGCGATTTGGTACAGAAACGGCCGCGGGTAACTGATGTCTTGGATTTCCAGGGCGTGCAGCATTTTTATGTAAGCTTCATGCGCCAAGTCTTCGGCGGTTTGCGGGCAGCCGACGATGCCGAAAATAGTGTGAATCAACGAATCGCGATGGCTCAAAAATAAATCGTCGATGTTGAAGGTGAGGCTGTTCATGGCGAAGACGTGTTTGGCGTGCTTGGAACCCGATAGAGCCGATTTACAGCAATATTTGAACCAATAAACAAGTGTGTTGATTTTGAAAGACAAAATCACATGGCACCCGGCGGCAGGGTATGGCATATGCCGTTTTAATGGGTGAATTGCCTGATTTATTTGCAATCAGAGTGGACGGGAGATGTGTGCTGGAAGTGCCCTCAACTACACACTTTTTCTGCGAAAACTGCTAGTCTTATCACCTCGATTAAGCGGGTGGGGCCGAGCTTGGAACAGGATATAACAACAGATTTGCGGGTGTTGGAAAGTCATTTGGACGGTATGCTCAACCGCGTCCAACACAACAGCCTGACCTTGAAACGATTGCAAAGCTTTGAAATGCGTTTGCTGGGCCTTAGTTCGTTGGCGGAAATGATAGAGTTCATTCTTGGTGAAGCCAAGGCGCTATTCGATTTGGACGTGATCAGTTTGTGTTTGATCGATCCGAAAAACGAAATTGCCGGTTATCTGGAAGTGGATAATTATAATTTTCGGGACAGGGAAGGGCTGTTTTTAGCCAGTAGCGAATGGCAATTGCGGCATGGTTTTGGTCTGTCCGATCAGCCGTTTCTGGGTAGCTATCAAACCACGATTTGCGAGAAGTTTTTTTCCGAATCCAGTCAACAAAAACCGGCGTCGGTGGTGATTGCGCCGCTGATTCGCCGGAATCGGTATTTGGGTTCGTTGAATTTGGGCAGTTATCATAATGAGCGTTTCATGCAAGGCATGGCGACCGATTTTGTCGAGCACATCGCCTCGGTCATCAGCATTTGCCTGGAAAACAATTTAAACGTCGAAACCATGCGGCGCACCAGTTTGGTCGATCCCTTGACCGGCGTGAACAATCGGCGTTTTTTGGAGCAGCGCATAGAGGAAGAGTTGGATCGCAGCCAACGCAATCGCGAACCCTTGTCCTGCCTGTTTTTGGATATCGATTTTTTCAAGCGCATCAACGACGGTTTTGGGCATCAGGCCGGGGATCATGTACTGGCTGTGGTGGCTGGTATCATCAAAAAATTGTTGCGCAATAACGATGTGCTGGCGCGTTATGGTGGCGAAGAGTTTGTGGCCTTGCTGTCGCAATCCGATGAAAGTACGGCCTCGGAAATTGCCGAGCGGATTCGTTTGAGTATCGCTAATTTGCAGGTGGAGTATGGCGACCAAGCCATCCCGGTGACTATTTCGATAGGTGTGGCGACTTACCAGCCTAGCCGGTCGCAGAAAAAGCTTGTCGCCGAGATTGCGTTGCAATTGGTGCAAACCGCCGATGCTGCCTTGTACGAAGCCAAACGTAAAGGCAGAAACCGTATTGAGAATGGCGGTTTGGTGTTGGTTACCGAGCCTGCTTAGTGGTAACCGCTGGGATTGTTTTTCTGCCAGCGCCAGGTGTCGGTTATCATTTGTTTTAAATCCCGTTCCGCTTTCCAGCCTATTTTTGCTTCAGCCAAGCTCGGATCAGCGTAGCAGGCCGCGACATCACCGGCTCTGCGTGGTGCGATTTTGTAAGGTACCGCTTGGCCCGTCACTTCAATGAAGGTATTGATCATTTCCAATACGCTGTAGCCGTTGCCGGTTCCTAAATTAATCGCATCGCAAATAGCGGTATCGGCCGATTTACCAATCAGGTATTGCAAGGCTTTGATATGGCCTTGCGCCAGATCGACCACATGAATGTAATCGCGCACGCCGGTGCCGTCCTTGGTAGGGTAGTCGTCGCCGAACACCGACAGGACCGGCAATTTGCCGATGGCGACTTGCGATAAAAACGGCATCAGATTATTGGGTATGCCGTTGGGATCTTCACCGATCAAACCGCTGCTGTGCGCACCGATGGGATTGAAATAACGCAGTATCGCAAATTGCCAGGGCTGGCTGTTGCTGTTCAGGCTGTCGGCATTGCTGACATCGCGCAGAATTTCCTCGATAAACAGTTTGGTGCGGCCATAAGGGTTGGCGGCTTGCAGCGGGAAGCTTTCCAGAATCGGTACGCTATGCGGGTCGCCGTAAACGGTCGCCGACGAGCTGAATACCAATCTTTTCACTGCAAACTCGTCCATCGTTTCCAGCAACACTTGGGTGCCGTAGATGTTGTTGTGGTAATAGCTCAGGGGTTGCTGGCAGGATTCGCCGACGGCTTTCAGGCCGGCGAAATGAACCACCGCATCGATTTTATGCGCTTTAAAAATCTCCCGTAGCGCGGCTTGGTCGGTAATGTCGGCTTGATAGAAACCGGGCTTTTGTCCGGTAATGGTTTCGATACGTTTCAGCGATTCGATTTTGCTGTTACTTAGGTTGTCGACAACGATGACCTCGAAACCGTTATTCAGCAGTTCTACGCAGGTATGGCTGCCGATATAGCCGGCGCCGCCCGTCACTAAGATGGTGTGTTTCATCGTTGCATTCCCTATTAGCGTTCTAGGATGTCCAGTCCGGCTTCATCGGATACGACGCGCGGAATAGTGGATTCGGGGTCGCGGCGCAGGCCGGCAAAATCGAACAAGCTGGTATCGGCCATTTGCGACGGCGCGATATTTTGCAAACTGGCGAAAATCGTCTCGATGCGGCCGGGGAATTGTTTATCCCAAGCGTTGAGCATTTGTTTCATGGCCTTGCGTTGCAGGTTTTCTTGCGAACCGCACAGATTGCAGGGAATGATCGGAAACTGTTTGAAAGCCGCGAAGCGGTTGATGTCTTTTTCCCGGCAATATGCTAACGGACGTATGACGATGTTTTGCTTATCGTCACTCAGCAGCTTCGGCGGCATGGCTTTTAGTTTGCCGGCGTAAAACATGTTCAGGAAGAAAGTCTCGATAATGTCGTCGCGGTGATGGCCCAGGGCGATCTTGGTGATCTTATGTTCCTTGGCAAATCCGTACAGCGTGCCGCGACGTAGCCGAGAACATAGGCTGCAAGTGGTTTGGCCTTCCGGGATGATGCGTTTGACGATGCTGTAAGTGTCGTGCTCGATAATGTGGTAAGGCACGCCTATCGATTGTAGATATTCCGGCAGCACATGTTCCGGAAAGCCTGGCTGCTTCTGATCTAGATTGACGGCAATAATCTCAAAATTGATTGGCGCGGTTTTCTGCAGGTTCAGCAGAATGTCCAACATGGTGTAAGAATCTTTGCCGCCTGACAGACAGACCATCAACTTATCGTCAGGTTCTATCATGTTGAAGTCGGCGATGGCTTCGCCAACGCAGCGTCTCAGGCGTTTTTGCAGCTTGTTAAACTGGGTGCGGGATTTGTGTTCTGGATCGGACATGGATGTTGGAAAAGGCGGCTAAAGGGACGTTTAGCCGCGCTAAATTTAGCCGTTATAGCGTTGGAAAATCAGCGTGGCGTTGGTGCCGCCGAAGCCGAAGCTGTTGGACATAATGGTGTTCAGCGTGACGTTATCCCGATATTCTCTAACGATAGGAATGCCGGCCGCACCTGGATCGAGTTGGTTGATATTGGCGGATGCGCTCAAGAAGTTTTCCTGCATCATCAGCAAGGAATAAATGGCTTCGTTGACGCCGGCCGCACCCAAGGCATGTCCGGTTAAAGATTTGGTTGAGCTGACTGCCGGTACGCCGTCAACACCAAACACTTCGCGCATCGCTTCTAGTTCGCGGGTATCGCCTACCGGGGTGCTGGTACCGTGCGCGTTGATATAGTCAATTTTTTCATTAACGGTAGCCAAGGCTTGTTGCATGCAGCGCACTGCGCCTTCGCCGGAGGGTTGTACCATGTCGTAGCCGTCAGATGTGGCGCCGTAGCCGACCAGTTCGGCGTAGATTTTGGCGCCGCGGGCTTTGGCGTGTTCCAATTCTTCGATGACTAACACGCCGCCGCCGCCGGAAATGACGAAGCCGTCGCGGGTTTCGTCGTAGGGACGAGAGGCCGTTTCTGGCGTGTCGTTATATTTTGAGGACAAGGCGCCCATCGCGTCGAACATCACCGACATAGTCCAGTGCAGTTCTTCACCGCCGCCGGCGAACACAACGTCTTGTTTGCCTAATTGAATCAATTCCATGGCGTGGCCGATGCAGTGGGCGCTAGTGGCGCAAGCGGAGCTGATGGAGTAATTGACACCTTTGATTTTAAAGGGTGTGGCTAGGCAGGCTGTATTGGTGCTGGACATGGCGCGCGTCACCATGTACGGACCGACTTTTTTCACGCCTTTCGAGCGCAGAATGTCGGCGGAATCGACCAGATTGGACGTTGACGGCCCGCCTGAGCCCATCACTAAGCCGGTGCGGATATTGGACACTTGCGACTCTTCCAGGCCGGAGTCGGCAATAGCCTGCTCCATAGCCAGGTAGTTGTATGCGGCACCGTCGCCCATAAAGCGTTTAACTTTACGGTCTATCGCTTCATCCAGATCAATATTAACCGGGCCGTGTACATGGCTGCGAAAGCCCATTTCGGCATAGACCGGTGCGTGAACGATACCGGAACGGCCGGCGCGTAAAGAATCAACCACTTCGTCCCGGTTGTTGCCGATGCTGGAAACTATCCCTAAACCTGTTACAACGACGCGCTTCATGATGGTTTCCTTAGAAATCTTGGGTGGAAGTGAATAAACCGACTCGTAAATCGGTCGCCTCGTAGATTTGTTTGCCATCGACTTCCATCGTCGCATCGGCGATGCCCATGACCAATTTGCGTAGAATTACACGCTTCAAGTCGATTTTATAAGTCACTTTTTTGGCTGTCGGCAGTACTTGGCCGGTGAATTTAACTTCGCCGCAACCCAGCGCGCGGCCTTTGCCGGGGCCGCCCAGCCAGCATAAATAAAAGCCGACCAATTGCCACATCGCGTCCAAACCCAGACAGCCTGGCATGACCGGGTCGCCTTGAAAGTGGCAATCAAAAAACCATAATTCGGGGGTAATATCCAGCTCGGCGATGATTTCGCCTTTGCCGTATTTGCCGCCTTCATCGGAAATATGGACGATGCGGTCCATCATCAGCATATTGGGAAGCGGTAGCTGCGCGTTGGTCGGACCGTATAATTCACCTCGGCCGGACATTAATAATTCTTCGCGCGTGAAACTGTGCTGCTTCTCCATCTTGATTTTTACCTGGTTGGTGGGTTCAAAAACTGCGGCATTATCTAATAATCGGCTTAAAAAATCAGCTCAATTTTTAGCCGGGCATGACCTCGCGCATTAGATCGTCGATCTTTAAGCTGTCGCGTTGCAGCCGTTGTTGGTAGATCAAGCTATACATTAACACCGATGCAACATACCCCCGAGTCTCCTTGTAAGGGATGTTTTCAATCCAGATGTCGGCCGGCAAAGCTCGGTTTTCCGGTAGCCAGCGCTTCACTTTATTGGCGCCGGCGTTATAGGCGGCCGTGGCTAGTGCGACGTGGCCATTGAATTGGCGCAATAGTTTTTTGAAATAAAACGCGCCGTATTTGACGTTGAGTTCCGGCTTAAACAGGCTGTAATCGCTATCCCAACTATCGCGCAATTCGGCGGCAATTTGCCGGCCGGTGTTAGGCATAATCTGCATCAAACCTTTAGCGCCAGCCGGCGAGTCGGCCAATTCATCGAACGCACTTTCCTGGCGGATCAATCCCAAAATCAAACCCGGATCCAATTGTTGTGCTGCAGCGTGACTTTGGATGGGCTGGATATAGATCAGCGGAAAGCGCAAATTGACGTCGTCCCATTGATTAGCCTTGGCTATAGTGGCAATCGCCAAAGCCGGACAATTGGCTTGTTGGGCCAGTTTTGCAGCGACGGGTAGCTGGCGACTGTCAAGTTTGGCTATTGCGTACCACCATTGGCGTTTGGCTTCCGGTTTTCTGTCGATAGCGAGTAGTTCGGAAAATACCTGGAAATCCGGTCGATTTTGTAAAGTCTCGAGGTCGCTGCTTGATACCGTCAAAGGTCTGTCCACCAGTTCAATGGCTTGCCTTAATCTGCCGGCGGCCAGAAAACCGTAGAAACTGCGATTTTTTGCCAATTGTTGGAACAAGGCATTGGCTGCTGCGCTCTGGCCGGTTTCCGCCAAGCCGCGAGCTTGCCAGTACTGCCATTTTTCCTGAGATTTTTCGTCGTCGTTAAGGCCGGTAATCGCCACAGCGACGTCTTGCCAGTTCTGCATATTCAATGCGGCTCTGACTCGCCATTCCCGGGCCGATTCGTCGCTGTTTTCCAGTTGCGACAAGCGGGCGTAAGCGCGGCTGTCGTGTTTTAAGGCCAAGGCGATAGCGATGCGTTTTTCGATAAAAGCGGCGGTTGCCGGCGTAATGGCGATTTGCGATTTATGGCTGTCCCAAGTCGTCATGGCCGTTTCGACGTTGGTTTCCAGCCAGCGGTCAATCGCGTGGGCAAACAGTTCTCCGGCTTGCTCAGGGTTCTCGCGCCAGCCTGTATCAGCAATAACGGTTTCCGGCTGTCGGTGCAGTTTTAACCAGGTATTGGCCTGCTTGAGTTCCGCGTCGCTGAAAAATCGGGTCAAGTAGCTGGCCAGGCTTTGATTGTCGCGCTTGAGGGCGGCGTGAAATCGTTGGTTGATCAGTTCCTTATTAAAATGCGGCGATGATTTATAAGCTTCGAACAGGACATCGCAATTATCCGGTTGCGATTTACCGCTTAACCATAAAGCGCGGGCTTGATTGAAGGCTTCCAAGGCTTGGCCGGTTTGCAATTGAGCTAGGCCAGCGTAGCATTGCAGCTCGGGATCGTCACTGCCTTTATAATTATTCAACAGCACTAGCCACTGCTGCTTTTTACCCAAAGCCAGCAACCACTTTTGCCGCAGCCCGGCCGCGTAACGGCTGGCGGCGTGCTCGTTTAAAAACTGTTTGATGTCGGCGTCGGCGTCCAAATGATTTTTTAACCATTGGTATTGCAGATAAGGATATAGCGGGTAGCCTTTTAGGTTTGAAGCCAGCGCGAAATATTCGGCATCGCGATTCTGGTCAAGTGCTTGCTCGGCGCGCAAAAATAGCTGACGTTGGCTGGCCAAAGAGATTTCATCCGCCTGGGCACTGTTCGGTAAAACGCCGGTCAGAGCGGCAAGCACTAAAAAACACGGGATAACATGCATATCAATTTCCACGACAGCCGAGACTAAACCCTATGCAAGAAGTTTTTGCAAAGTGGGTCGGACCATTATAATCGTTAAACTTCATCGAATTTGTTTCATTACCTTGAAAACCTCACAGCGCGCGGCGCAAGCCGAATATTCCTGGCAGTATATTTACAGCATCGCTAAGCAGCATAAAAAACAACTGATCAACGGGCATTTGGTCGCCATCTTGGCAACAGTTGCCAGCGTACCGGTACCCTTATTGATGCCATTATTGGTGGACGAAGTCCTGCTTAACCATCCGGGCGTGGTGCTGAATAGCCTCAATCCATGGCTGCCCGGCGAGTGGCAGCAACCTGCCATTTACATTGCCATTATTTTGCTGCTGAGCTTGCTGTTGCGCTTGTTTGCCTTGGTGCTAAACATTATGCAGACTCGGCAGTTTTCCAATATTGCCAAGGATGTGATTTTTCGCATTCGCGAAAGTTTGGTGAAACATTTGCAACATATCTCGATGTCCGAGTATGAAAGCCTGGGCAGCGGTACGGTCAGTTCGCACATGGTGACCGACCTCGATACGCTGGATAATTTTATCGGCACCACGATCAGTAAATTATTGGTGGCAGTTCTGACCGTGTTCGGTACCGCTTTGATTCTGCTGTGGATGCACTGGCAATTAGGTTTATTCATTATCTTTTTGAACCCGCTGGTAATTTACCTGGCGAGGGCCGTTGGTTCCAGGGTGAAGGAACTGAAGGCTAACGAAAACAAAGCCTACGCCATATTCCAGCAAGCTTTGAGCGAAACGCTGGAGGCGATTCATCAAATCCGCGCCAGCAACCGCGAGGAGCACTATTGCCGGCAGTTGATCGGCAGCGCACTGGCGGTTAAAAACCACTCGACCATCTATGCCTGGAAAAGCGATGCGACGGTGCGTTTGAGCTTTTTGACCTTTCTATTTGGCTTCGATATTTTCCGCGCCACCGCGATGCTGATGGTGCTGTATTCCAATCTGACCATAGGCGAAATGCTGGCGGTATTCGGTTATCTGTGGTTCATGATGGCGCCGGTGCAGGAGATATTAAGCATTCAGCAGTCTTTTTATGCCGCCAAAGCCGCGTTGGCCCGCGTCAATCAGCTGACCCTGTTGCAGCGCGAACCGTATTATCCGCATTTGCAAAACCCGTTTATCGGGCGTAAAACCGTGTCGGTCAGCGTCAAGAATCTGCATTTTAGTTACAAGGACGAACCGGTACTGAACGGTATTAATCTGACCATACCGGCCGGCGAGAAAATCGCCCTGGTCGGCGCCAGCGGCGGTGGCAAGTCGACGCTGGCGCAAACTTTGATCGGTTTATATCCGCCGGGCAGCGGCATGATTTATTTCGACGGCGTGCCGCTGAACCGGATAGGCTTGGATGTGGTGCGCGAACATGTCGCGACCGTTTTACAGCATCCCGCTTTGCTAAACGATACGATACGCGCCAATCTGACCTTGGGCCGGGAGATTGCCGATGCTGAATTGTGGCGAGCTTTGGAGATTGCGCAAATGAAGTCGACCGTTGAAGAACAGCCGCAGGGTTTGGACACCGTGGTGGGCAGGCAGGGTATGCGCTTATCCGGCGGCCAACGGCAACGGCTGGCCATTGCCAGGATGATAGTCAGCCAGCCGGCAGTGGTGATTCTCGACGAAGCCACATCGGCGCTGGACAGCGAAACCGAGTATAAACTGCACCAAGCCTTGAGCACCTTTCTGGAAGGCCGTACTACCATCATCATTGCGCATAGGCTCAGTGCGGTGAAACAGGCCGACCACGTTTATGTCTTTGAACAAGGCCAGATTTGCGAACAAGGCAAACACGATTCCCTGATTCAACAAAACGGCTTGTACGCCAAACTTTACGGTGATTATCAATAGTGTCGGAATTATACGATTTACACAGTCATTCCACCGCGTCCGACGGCGCGTTGTCGCCCACCGAACTGGTGCTGCGCGCCCAGCAGCACGGCGTCACCGCGCTGGCTTTGACCGACCACGATACAACTGCCGGCTTACAAGAAGCGACCGAAGCCGCCGCGCAAGCCGGCATCCGCTTGATTCCCGGCATCGAACTGTCGGCCAGTTTTGAAAGCCATTGTCTGCACATCGTCGGTTTAAATATCGATCCACAGCATCCGGGCTTACTCGACGGTATTGCCAAGCAACAATTAATTCGCGACCAACGCGCGCAAAAAATTGCCGAAAAACTGGCGAAGAAGGGCATAGCCGATGCCTATCCCACGTTAAGACAAATCGCCGGTAACGGCGAAATCACCCGCCTGCATTTTGCCGATTTTTTGGTTAATCAAGGTGTGGTCGAAACCCAGCAGGACGCCTTTGACCGCTATTTGAGCAAGGGTAAGCCGGCTTATGTGCCGACGGTTTGGGCCGGTCTGGCCGATTGTGTCGGCTGGATTCGGGCGGCGGGTGGTGTGGCGGTTTTGGCCCATCCCTTGCGTTACAAACTCAGCACCAAATGGATCAACAAAGCTTTGGTAGCATTCAAGGCGGCAGGCGGGCAGGGCATCGAAGTGGTGACGGGCCGGGCTAGCATCGACGATATTCGCTTAAGTTATTTGCATGCCAGCAAACATCAATTGCATGCGTCGATGGGCTCGGATTTTCATGCGCCGGGCAACCCATGGCTGGAGCTGGGGCGTCTGGCGGCCTTGCCGGACGGCGCGGCGCCGGTTTGGCAGTTATTTTAACCAGGCGTAAACAACCGGGCGAATTCGTCGGCGGGCAAGGGTTGATTCCAATAAAACCCCTGCGCTTTGCGGCAGCCGAGTTGATGCAGTTGCTCGGCTTGCTCCTTGGTTTCCACGCCTTCGGCCAAGGTCAGTAGGCCCAGCGTATCGCCCAATTGCAGGATGGCTTTGACGATAGCGGTGTCTTCGGCTTTGCCTGAGGTTAAATCCCGGATAAACGATTGGTCGATTTTTAGTTTGTTCACCGCAAAGCGCTTCAAATAACTCAGTGAGGAATAACCGGTGCCGAAATCGTCGATGGCAAAGCTGACGCCCAAGGCGCGCAACTGGGCAATCGTATTGATGACGGCATTGGTGTCGAACATCAGGACCGATTCGGTTAACTCCAGCTCTAAATAATGCGGTTCCAGCCCGGATTCCGCCAATGCGCTTTGTACCGACTCCAGTAAGTTGCCGCGCTTGAACTGTAGGGCCGAGATGTTGACGGTAACCAGCAGTTTCATACCGGTGTCGTGCCAAAGCTTGTTTTGCTTACAGGCTTCGCGTAACACCCAGTCGCCTATCGGTACGATCATGCCGTTGTCTTCGGCGATAGGAATGAACTTGGCCGGCGGGATCATCGGGCTGTTTTCCGGTTGCCAGCGCAGCAAGGCTTCCGCACCGATCACCGTGTTGTTGTGTATGGAATATTGCGGCTGATAATGCAAGCGAAGTTCTTTGCGCTTCAAAGCCATGCGCAGACCGTTCTCGATATTCATCCGCTCGATAGACGCCAGGTTCATATCGTTGGAAAAGAAGCGGAAGGTATTGCGGCCTTCGTTTTTCGCCGAATACATTGCCGTGTCGGCTTTGTTGAGTAAACCGTGAAAATTCAGGCCGTCATTGGGATACAAACTGACGCCTATGCTGAAGGAGGTGCAAAGTGTGACGCCTTCGATGACAAAGGGTTGTGTCAGTTGATCGAGAATTTTCAGCACAATTTGCGTGATTGCGTCGATGTCGGGAATGTCGGTGAGGATAATGATGAATTCATCGCCGCCTTGCCGGCAAACCGTATCCACCTCGCGCACGCATTGCACCAGACGCTCCGCGATGCCTTGCAGTAAGCGGTCGCCGACGTCGTGCCCCATTGTGTCGTTAATATTTTTAAAATGATCCAGGTCCAGAAACAGTAAGCCGACCAGCGTGTTGTTACGCACGGCATGGGCCATGGCCTGGTCGAAGCGGTCGCGCAACAAGGTGCGATTGGGCAGGTTGGTGAGCGGATCGTGACGTGCCAGATATTCGATTTGCGCTTCGGCGGCCTTGCGCTCGGTAATGTCCGAAAAAATGCCGATGTAATGGCTGATCACGCCGTGGGTGTTATACATCGCGGAAATACCCAGCCATGCGGGATAGGTCTCGCCGTTCTTGCGGGTATCCCAAATTTCGCCTTGCCAGTAGCCGTTTTCGCGCAAGGCCTGCCAGATACGTTGATAGTGGTTGAGGTCAAGATGACGCGCATCGAGAATGGAGGGCGTTTGCTGTAGCACCTCTTCGGCTCTGTAACCGGTAATCGTCGTATAGGCCTGATTGCTGGACACGATGCGGGTATCCGGATCGCACAGGAAAATGGCCTCGCCGCTGTTTTCGAACACTTTGGCCAGCAAATTCAGGCGTTCGGCTGCCGTTTTACTGTCGGTGATGTCGGTGTGGGTGCCGAGCATGCGCACTGGCTGATGATTGGCGTCGCGCTCGACGATACTGCCTATCGATAATATCCATTTCCAGCTATCGTCGGCGCAACGCTGCCGGTATTCCAGGCGATATTCTGCCAGTTCCCCGGCGATGTACTGCCGGTAAGCGTCGGAAACGCGCTGCCGGTCATCGGGATGCAAGCGCATGATCCAGCTGTCGATATTGGCGTCGAAATCGGCTGGGTTGTAGCCGAGCATGCTGGCATATTCGGCGTTGATGATCATGGCCCCGGTTTGCGGATTGATGTCATAAAAACCTTGTTTGGCTGCCTGCATGGATAGCCGCAAGCGTTCCTCGCTATCGGCAAGGGCTTGCTGCGTGCTGCGCATTTCGGTGATGTCGTGCGCCAGGCCGTTCACCGCAACCACTCGGCCATGGTCGTCGAACATGGGCGACTCATTGAGGCTGAGTACACGCAGACTGCCATCCTTGCTGCGTACTTCCACTTCGTAGTTCGGTGGTTTGATGCCCGCCAGGCATTGTTCGGTGTAGGTTCTGGCAAGCCGATTGATCGGGTTGTTGGTCGTTATATCGAAGCAGTCGCAATGCAGTTCGTCGGGTTTGTAGCCGAGGATATGCTCCACCGAAGGACCTAGGTAAGTAAAAATACGCTCGGTATTGTGAGAATACAGGAAGTATTCGTTACCGATACTTTCCACCAAATCCCGAAAGCGTTGCTCGCTTTGCTTGAGTAGCGTTTGTTGCTCTATAAGACGTTGAGTAGTGCGGTGCGAGCGCAGCACATAGCTGATGCGATGCGGCAACAGCGGCCATTGGATGGGTTTGCCGATAAAGTCGGTAGCCCCCAGCCGAAAGGCGTTTTCCACCGCTTGCGTATCCTCGATAGCCGTCATCATGACAATCGGCACCGATTTGTCGCTGGCGGCACGCATGCCTTGCAAACATGTGAAGCCATCCATCTCCGGCATCATCACGTCCAGCAGCACCAAATCCGGCTCGGCGGCGATAAATTGTTCCAATCCGGTTCGGCCGTTGTCGGTTTCGATCAGTTCGTAGCCGTCGGCTTGCAAGATTTGCCTGACCAGCAGACGGACCATCGGATCGTCTTCGACTAACAGGATGCGTGGCTTGACGGACATGTCAGACTTTGTCGGCTAAAAAGCGTTGCGCATTGAATGCATGGGCAAATGCGGCAAATTCATTGGCGGGCATGGGCTTGTTGTACAAAAAGCCTTGCACTACCTCGCAACCGCTATCCAGCAGGAAGTTGGCTTGATCTTCATTCTCCACGCCCTCCGCGACCACTTCCAGCGACAGCGCGTCGGCCAAAGCCAATATTGCCGCGGTAATCGCCATGTCGTCTTCATTGTGCGTAAGATCGCGGACAAAGCAATGATCGACTTTCAATTCCGAGATAGGCAGTTTTTTCAAATAAGACAAGGATGAATAACCGGTGCCGAAATCGTCAATACTGATTTTGACGCCCAGGGCTTGTAATTCCCGCAAGGTTATTAAAGCGTCGTCGATATGGTCGAGCAAGATGGTTTCGGTCAGTTCCAGCTTGAGGTAGCGAGGTTCCAAGCCGATGCTGGTCAATACGTCGCGGACGTGATTGCCGAAGCCGTATTGTCGGAATTGAGTCGCCGATACGTTCACTGCCATGATCAGCCCTTGGCTCAGTCCTGACTGTTGCCATTCCAAGGTTTGCCGGCTGGCATTTTCCAGCACCCAATCGCTGATTTGGGCAATCAAGCCGGAATCTTCGGCAATCGGAATAAATTGCGACGGGCCGATCAAACCCAGTTCCGGGTGCTGCCAGCGAATCAAGGCCTCGCAGCCGACGACTTGCTGGCGGCGGATATTTATTTTGGCTTGATAGTAAAGCTGCAATTCATGACGTTCTATGGCGCGGCGCAGGCTGTTTTCCATCGCCAGTTTATGAAACGCGGCAACATTTAGCGATTTACTGAAAAACTGATAATTGTTATGGCCGTGTTCGCTGGCATGGTTCATCGCAAACTCGCCGTTTTTGATGAAGCTGTCTTCATCCTGGCCGTCGCCCGGATAGACGGCGATACCGATATTGATACCCAGAAACAGTTCGGTGTTCTCCACCGTAAAAGCGTGCTGCATCGCCTGAAAAATCCACTTAGCCACTTTGACGCTATCGCGCGTGTCCTCGATACGATTCAGCAACACGGTAAATTCGTTACCGCCCAGCCGGGAGACCGTCATGTCCGCCAAATCGTAATCGGCGTTGATGGAAATGTAGTCGCAATCCCGCACTTCGGCCAGCAAGCGTTCGGCGAACAATTTCAACACCTGGTCGCCGATTTTGGGGCCCAGGGTTTCGTTGATGCGTTTGAAACGATCAATACTGATAAATAAAGTGGAAATGACCGTACCGTAGCGTGTGCAATAGGACATCGCTTGCGCCAGAACTTCCTTGAACAGCGTCCGGTTGGGCAGGCCGGTTAGCGGGTCGTAGTAAGATAAAAGCCTTACCCGTTCTTCTATGTGCCGGCGTTCGGTAATATCTTGCAGCGTACCGTGAATATGGCTTACCTGCCCATCGGCGATCACGGGTTTGCCTTGAATATGAATCACTTGGTTGGCGCCATCGCGACGAGTAATCGATAATTCCAGGCGAAAACTGCGTCGGTTTTTGACGCAAAGATCAATGGCTTGTTGCAGTTTGCCGACTTCCGATGGCTGCATGGATTGGTATAAGTCGCGGCATTTATGTTCGAACGATGAGCGATTCGTGCCGAGGATATTAAAGACTTCTTCCGACCATTGCATGTTGTCGTCGGCAATAGACCAGTACCAACTGCCCAGTTGCGCAATTTTTTGCGCTTGGCGCAGTGCCGCTTCGCTTCGGGCCAGTTCTTCTAACGTGGCGACCGAGCGCAGCAAGTAACGTAAGCGGTGCGGTAAGGTCGGCCAATTGAGTGGTTTGGAGATAAAGTCGGTCGCGCCCAATTGAAAGGCGCGATTGACCGATTCCAGGTCGTCCATGCCGGTCAGCATCACGACGGGCAGCAGGCTGTTGCCGGGCATGTTTTTGATGGCTTGCAGGCAGTCGAAGCCGTTAAGGTCCGGCAACATAACATCCAGCAATACCAGATTGGGCCGTTCGCTGGCTGCCAATGCCAAGCCTTGCTTGCCGCTAGCCGCGCAAATGACATCAAACGCTTCTCTTTGCAGAATTTCTTGCAACATCAGACGCACCATATCGTCGTCGTCTATCGCTAAAATCAGGCTGCGGGCAGGTAATCGTTGCATTATGAGGGTTTGAGTTGCGAAAGCCGCTGGAGAATTTCTTTATATTCTGTTTGCAGGCTTTCGGCAACCCGGCTATCGAATTGCAAAGTGTTGTGCCGCGCTGCATGTTCAAGCGCACGGGCCAGTTCCGACAAGTTTAGTGCGCCAATGTTGGCGGCGGCCGATTTTAGACTATGCGCGGCATGCCGCACTGTTTCCGTATTCCGTTCCAACAGGCCGGAGCGGAGTGTGGCGATATGTTGCTCGGCATTTGTCCTAAACAAGGCCAAGACGTCGTCGACCAGCGCGCTGCCGCCAATTTCCCGCAAGGTATTCAGTGCGGCCGGGTCTAGAGTAGCGGCAATCGATTTGATCTCGGGAGCGGCTGTATTGAGGGCGGTTGTGGGCAGCGGGGCTGCCAATGCCTGGATTTTGTCTTGCAAGGTTTTTTGTAAAAACGGTTTACTGAGATAATCATCCATACCGGCCTGCAAACAGCGTTCGCGATCACCTTCCATGGCGTTGGCGGTGAGGGCGATAATGGGGATTCGAGGCAAATTGCGGCTGCTTTCCCGATTGCGGATGTATTGGGTTGCCGTGTAACCGTCCATGACCGGCATCATGCAATCCATCAGGATGAGATCGACCGGCTCGCGGTCGATAATATCCAGCACTTCCCGGCCGTTATTCGCCAGCGACAGGGTGTAGCCCAACTGGCGCAACATGGCGCTGCAAACTTTCTGGTTGACCGGATTGTCTTCGGCCAACAGGATTCGAATGGCGCCGGCAGCAGAAGCCGGCGTACTGAACGATTGCGGTTTTTGCGACATCAGCCCGAGCAGCGCATCGTGCAGGGTGCGTCTGTGCAGGGGCTTGTGAAGGTAAAGATCGCAGGCGCTGCCGCGAATTTTGGCTAATACGTCCTCATCGTTGCTGGACGTAATAATGACGATGCGGATATTGGCAAATCGCCGGTCTATACGAATCCGTTGGGTTAATTCGACGCCGTTCATGCCCAGCATTTTCATGTCCAGCACGGCAATATCGAAGAACAGGCCCAAGTGTGCCGACTGATCGAGAATTTCCAAGGCGTGAGCGCCATTTTTGGCGACGCGGGTAAACATGCCAAAAACAGTCAAATGATTTTCCAGGATTTTTGCATTGGTGGGGTTATCTTCCACCAATAAGACCTGCTTGCCTTGCAGATCGTTGCCCGGCAAGCTTGCAGGCAGGGCTTGGCTAGCTTGGCGGAGCGGGATATGCAGGGTAAATACCGAGCCGCTGTTCGTACGGCTTTGCACTTGGATATTGCCGCCCATCAATTCGCTTAGTTCCTTGCTGATGGCCAATCCCAGACCGGTGCCGCCGTATTTACGGGTGGTGGAGCCGTCGGCTTGACTAAAAGATTTGAATAGCCTGGCTTGCGTGTCCGGGCCGATGCCGATGCCGGTATCGCTGATACAAAACTCCAGGCACATGCCATCAGCGGATGGGCAGCGATCCGATTCGGCCACATTTACTTGCATTTTCACCGAGCCGGCTTCGGTAAATTTGATGGCGTTGGATAACAAGTTGGTGAGTATTTGCCGTAAGCGATAAGGATCGCCTCTGACGTCGCGCGGCACCCGCTTATCGACGGTGCACACCAGTTCAATGTTTTTGCTGCTGGCGCGTTCGAAGAACAAGGCAGCGAGTTGGTCGGTAAGATTGATCAAATTAAAATCGATTTCTTCCAGCTCCAGCTTGCCCGCTTCGATTTTGGAAAAGTCCAGAATATCGTTAATCACGGTCAGCAAAGAATCGGCGGAGCTGAACACGGTTTCGGCGTATTGGCGTTGCGTGGTGTCCAGGTCGGTGCCCAACAGCAATTCGGTCATGCCCAGCACGCCGTTCATGGGGGTGCGGATTTCGTGGCTCATGGTTGCCAGAAATTGCGACTTGGCGATATTGGCGGCTTGGGCATCGACGACGGCCTGCCGCAGGTCGGCGGTGCGCAGATCGACTTGTTTTTCCAGGTTGCCGCGCTGATTTTCCAGTTCGGCATCGCGTTGTTGTACCCGCTCGATCATCTGGTTGAAGCTTCTTACCAGTTGGCCGATTTCATCTTCGCCTTCACCTTGGGCGCGCACCATGTAGTTGTTGTCCCTGGATACCTGTTTGGCCAGGGACGACAGCCTGATCAGCGGTGCGGCGATCGATTCCGCCAAGCGCCGGCCGAAAAAAACCGCCAGAATAAACGACACCACCATCACCAAAAAAATTTGGCCCAGACTGATAATCACCATACGCCACATGGGCTTTAAGTCGAGCTGCAAGCGTAAGGTGCCGATCACGTCGCCGTTATCGTCGGGTAAGGGGTTTAAAATGACTTGGCTCAATATCCGCAAACCCTGGTTGCGTTGTTGTTGTTCCGCATCGCTCAAGGTGGCGGGGAAACTGTCCGGTGCAGCCTTGGCCGGGTAATGGGCGAAAATTTCGCCGTCATTTTTGTAGAGTTGCGCGGAGATGACTTCGGATTTGCCGCGTAAGGTGGCCAGAATCTCGGTGCCGGTTTTGGTGTCGCCAAACAGCAGCGCAGCGTTGGCGTTAAAACCGATCATTTTGCCGAGCGAACGCACTTCCATTGACAGTTCGCGCCGCTCCTGCCAGATATGCGTCATGCTGGTAATTAACAAGGTAAACAGCAGAGCCAATGCCAAAGTGATGGCTTGCAAGCGTTGCAGCTTGTAGGTCATCGGCAGATTGGCCAGTTTGTCGCGAATCATGGGTGGCGTCGAGATGTCATCTGCATGCGGGCTTATTTACCGGCCAAAATGTTTTTAGCCAGTTTCAGCAGTTGGGCGCTGATGCGCGTGTTGCCGGCGTTGGCGGTTTCCAAGTTAATTTCGAAGCTGAGCCGGTTGCCGTCCTGGATCAAACCTATGGTGCCGCCCTGGTTGATAAACCCGGCTTTGTCGCTGACGCTGACTACCGGCGAGCCTTTTAATTCGCGGGCGTAATCGCCCGGATTATCGGCGGTATCGATAAAGATCAGATGGCAGGATTTTATATCTTTGGGTGATATATTGCGGGCGATATCCAAGGGCTTGCCGTTCACCGTTTTGCCTTCCAACATCAATAAATGGTCGCCGAAATCGGTATGACTGCTCAGGCACAAGGTATAACGATTCGGTGTGGTTGCCGACTCCGGCCATTCGATAAACTTAAAGAAATTGTATAAAAATGCCACTTTTACCGCTGCTTCGCTGGCCGCTTCGGCGTGGCATAGATGGCCGCTAAACAGCAAAGGCAGCAACAGCATTTTGCTGACTAGCGTGATGGCTGCGAATCTTGGTTTTTCCGGGGCGCACAGGCACGACGCATCGCAACTGCGATTTCGGCACAATCTTGCATAGCGATGGCGCAAGATTCGACTCATGTTCGACACCGGTTCTTCGCTGTATGCATAGTGTCGGGCCGCTTAGAAGTCCCAGCGCAAGGTGCCGTATACCTCGCGTTGCACGGCTGTGGCGGTGGAAAACATATCCGAGCCGTATTCGAAATGACTGCTGTTCAGCAAATTCCGGCCCACCAACGCCAGTTCCACGCCCGCGCCCAAGTCCCATCCCAAACGTGCATCCAGGTCTTGATAGGCTCTGGATTGCGCGCCGTTAAGGCCGGTTGCATCCGAATAACGCCAGTTCAGATCCAGCTTGAGTTGCGGGGAGAATTGGTACATAGACCAGAGCATGGCTTTATGGGCCGGGTAGCTATCTCCGGAGATCAGCGTGGTGTTGGCAGGTGCCAGCGGAGACAGGCGGAAGCGTTCTTCTTCGTGGCTATAAGTGGCCCGCAATTTCCAATTTTCAGTCGCTTGCCAATCGACACTGATTTCCCCGCCGTAGACTTGTACATGCCCGTAGTTGTTGTAATCCAGCGTCTGCAACATATAGCCGGCGAAGCGTTGGGTATTGGGGGTCAAGCTGGCGTAATCGTCGTAACTGTAATGATACAAGGCTACATCAGTACTGAGTTGGCGACTGAGTTGGCCGCGCCAGCCCAGTTCGAAGCCGAGCATTTTTTCGGCGGTCAAGTCGGGGTTGCCGGTTAGGTTGCGCAGCACGGGCACGGTATTGCCGCGTATCGTGTATGGCTGGGTCTGCAAGCCGTAGGAAATATTTTGCTCGACCCAATTGGGCGTGCGCACCGAGCGGGATACCGAGCCCCAAAACGAATGTTGGTCGTCGGGCGTCCACAGCAAGCGTGCGTTGGGTTGCACTTCGAATTGCGTGACCGGGTTGTGCTCCAGCTTGCTGCCCAAGGTCAAATGCCAACGATCAGGCACCAAGGTAATATCGTCCTGTCCGAACAGGCTGTAGATACGGTCGGTACGATTGCTGGCGCTCATGGAGATTTGCGCGCTGTCCTCAAAATTATTCAGATTGAAACGCACGCCGCTGCCCCACACCAACATGTGGCTATCGTTCAGCTTGTAGTTATGCTGAAAATCGACATCGATATTGTCGATTTGATATTCCGAATTCAAGTAAGGCGATTTCCGGCTGTGCCTGTCCCAATACATGCGCAGTACGGTATTCGAGTCCGAGCTTTGATGTTGTTCCCAGCGTGCTTGGATGTAATGGCCGGAGAACAATTGGTCCGTCGGTAATTCCCGAGAAAAGGGCGGCGCCAGCACCGGCGTCTGTTGGGATGTTAATGATGGGAAGTGTTGCAGTGCGCCATTGCTCTCGCCGAGGAATGCATCGCCTTGCAAACTGAGTTTGTTGGTAAAGTCGATGGCTTTGTCGTAACGAAAACCGATTTTGCTCATCTCGCCTTCATCGCCGGCCTTAGCGCTGCTGCCTAGGGTTTTTGAGTCGCCGTAGTTAGTGTGGCGGCCGTACACTTTTAGATAGGCGTCGCCGCCCAAATCGGCGCCATAGCGCAGACCGCCGCCGTAGCGTTGGCTGCCGACATGACTGGATAGCAAACCGCCTTGCGTGTCTTTGGCTGATTTAGTGATGATGTTGATGACGCCGTTGACCGCATTGGCGCCCCACAAGCTGGCGCCGGGGCCGCGGATGACCTCAATGCGTTCGATGTCTTCCATCATCACATCTTGTTGATCCCACCATACTCCAGAAAACAGCGGGTTATAGACGCTACGGCCGTCCACTAACACCAACAATTTATTGACAAACTGGCTGCTGAAGCCGCGCATCGATACGGCCCATTTGTTGCCGTCCACTTTAGCCACGTGCATGCCCGGCACCACCCGCAAGGCTTCCGGGATGGTTGTAGCCCCGGTTCGGCGGATTTCTTCGTTGCTCAATACAAACAGGGCGGCGGGAACGTGTTTAATGTCTGTGGGCACCTTCATAACCGAGGTCACATCGAGATTCATCAATTGCTCGACGCTGAGGCCGGTCAAATCCGGTAAATTGTCACGTTCAGGCTCTTGATTGGCGGCGTGTGAGGAGGTTTGTCCCAAACACAAAAGCGCTCCCAGGCCGATAGCCCAAGATTTCCGTCGATGAAACGCCTTTTTCATATGATCGGCCCTTTTTTAAAACGTCAACTGTAGTTTCAAACGAAATTCCCTGCCGTTCATCTGTAACAGGTCGAAGCGGTCGCTGTTGATCAGCATTTCATAATGGCTGTCGAACAGGTTATAAACCCCGAAGGATACATCCAGGCCACGCATCAAGCGATCCGTGCTCAGATTCAGATTGACCAGATTGTAGGCATCGGCTTTGCCGCTCTGAAATGTCTTGCGGTCGCCGATGTAAATATTTTCGATGCCGAGCCGGACAAAATCGTCGAACAAAGGCTCAGCATAGTGTAATTTGAAAATATTTTGCGGCGAACCGTAAGCCCACACTCCTTGTCTGGCTTCGTTGGTAAACAAGCTGTAGGTGTAAGATGCCTTGAACATTCTGCCGCTGTCCCAGCGTTTTTCCGCTTCCCATTCCGCACCGTAGGCGTGGTATTTTCCAACATTGTCCAGCAGCGCCGTATCGGGGTTGGCTTTCAGTAACTCGGTGATGTCGTTGTAAAACAAGGAAACCAGCAGTTTCAGCCCGGCATTGGAATGCCATTCGGCAATCGCTTCGTAGCTTCTGATTTGCTCTTCTCTAAGCTCGGGGCTGACGCCGTAATAGTAGTTGTTGTAATCCAGGTTCCAGGCATGCGGGGCGCGAAATGTCGAGCTGTACAGCAGCTTGAAGGTGGTATTCTCCAAAGGGTTCCATATTAAGCCCAGACGCGGATTGAGTTGCAGGCGCTTGAGCATGTGGGTCTGATCTAGGCGCAGGCCGGCGCTGAAAACCAGATTGTCCAGTAACTGGATGTCGTCTTGAGCGTAGAGTTCGACGCGGTGGCCGCTGAGGTCGCTATCCTGATAAATCTGATAAGGGTCGGTAACATAGCCGAATTGGCGCTGGGTTTGGTCGTATTGATATTCCAAGCCGAAAAGTAGTCTATGTCCGTCGAATACGCTAGTCGTGAGTTGCGCTTCGCCGCCCCACCAGCGGCCGCTGGTTTGGTCGTGATAAACGTAATTACCGAAGTCATTAAACGGGTCCTCGGCCATGTAATCGTAGCCCTGATAAAAACCCTTAGCCATGAACGAGGTCTTCGCGTTCAAGGCTTTTTCATATTTCAGATTGGTGAAAAATTGTCTGTCGTAAGTATGCGAGGTGGGATCGTTGAAAACGGCACCGAAAGCCGCGGTCGGCACCCGCTTGTAACGATCAACAAAACCGCCGCTGAGGGTGAATTCTTCGAATTGCATGCGCCCGAACAATCGGTCCGCGCGTTCGGTATCCATGTTATGCGCGATACCGTTGTTGGTACTTGGGTCGTCGAAAGCCGGGAAATATAAATCTTCCACGCCCTGGGTATCGAAATGCGATGCCGACACCAGCACATCGGCGCCATTATCGAATTGCTTGCCGACACTGACGCGGCCTTTGTAGGTGTCAAAACTACCTACTTCACCGGCTATTTGCGCCCCGTTCAAGGCTTTGCCTTTTTTGGTGACCACGTTGATCAAGCCCAAAAACGCATTGGCGCCGTAAATGGTGGAGCCGGAACCGGGAATAAATTCGATACGTTCCACCAAGTCCATGTCCAGCATGAATTCCTGGCCGATATTGCCGGAGTCGAAGATGTTTTCGTTCATGCGCTGGCCGTCGATCATGAACAGCACTCGGGAATTGTAGTCGCCGGACTGAATAAAGCCGCGCACGCCGACAAAGCTATAGTTGCGATCATTGCTGGTGAACAAACCGCGCATGCTGTTCAGCGCGTCCGCCAGCGTGCGCCAGCCGAAAGTGCGTATGTCGTTTGCCGTTAAAATCGAAACCGAGCTGGGGGCTTGACTGGCTTTTTGACCCAGCCTGGAAGCGCGGATGATTTCCACATTCAGCAATTGCTCAATGGACAGTTCAGTTAAATCTTCCGATGCCTTGCCGGCCGCTTGCGCGGTAGCCAAAGGCATCAACAGCATACCTAGGACGATCAGCGCGCGCATTGAAAGTCTTGTCTAGTGGGGAGCGGGGACATGGATAATGATAAGACTCGGCTTAGTGCGCACAAACTGTCGATTAACGCGATATATAAAAACGATTATTTTACAATAGATTATTGTCGTTCAAGCTAGTTAGATTTTAATTCTGGTGTTTTTAGGCAGGGATTGGTTGGAGATGCTGGAAAAGGCCGACGTATCGTTTTGAGATAGTCTGATTGGTTTTGTTTGGGTGAACGCCATCGTTCTCCCGGGGTCGCATGGCAACGACAACCCTATTAGCTGAGGTCAGATCACCCTTTCGGCGCGTGTAATTTCGATGTTGGTAGCCGTGTCGCTGTTGACGAGGATGCCGGTGAGGTCGTTACTAATGCTTTTCGGAAAACAGGTGTTTCCTCCTACTTACGTTAAGGCCTTGCAAGGCAAGGCCTGGAATTCCTTGGCATGACAGCAATATTGCTATCAAGCCGGACAACCTTCCATTTTGTATATGAAGTAACCTTGGCGATTGATCGTGTCAATCACATTAGCCGGTGCTTGTTGAGTATGGCAAAACCGACATTCCTTGCTGGAGACCACCGCATCGCTTTCCCCGATTGAAGATAGCCACTGTTTGGCATACTGAATGGCTTGCTCACTGTCTTTGCTGGCAGTAAATACATCAAAGTGCATGACGTGGTTGTCGTGTGCTTTTACATAGGTATCGTAAACGTGGATTTCCATCAAAAACTCCCGGATGAATAAAGTAAAAATTGCTCGATGCCATTAACAAAATGGCCAGATAAAAAACGTCCAATGCGGTTTTTCGGTTCGGCGTTGGTCAGGCATTCCCTAAAGGTTTGGTGTTCGGAATTCTTTGACAGCGTCATGAGAAAGATGCCGAGATGACGGATTTACATCCGTCATCGGCAGAGATCCGCAAAAACGTTCCCCTTGGGGTGAAAACGCTTCAACGGATTCACTAAAATTCTATAACAATATCGAATCGATATAAAAAGGTTTTTCATTATCCCGATTTCAGCCATGTATTCATACCATCGCGAATGCAGTAACTGTCCATGTTCGCTGATGATATGCCTCAATATCGCCAATAATTACGGAACTGGATGTACCTATACATGCGGCGCGAATGGTCGTCGAATGACTAGCGGTTTTACTTGAACTGAAACCGCAGCGTATTGCGCGCAGCCTGCTAATGGCAAAGGCAGCGCGACTTGAAACCGACTAATTGACGTTAAGCAGCTGTTCGACAGCTAACGATGTTGGGTTTTTAAAACAGTCCCCAATCCCTGTCCGCCCAAATTAATTCATTCCGGCTCGTCATAAATCTCCGATATTTTACGGGGCGGAGCGTCATAGTGCGCCGCGCTTCGAAACCGGCCGTTTAGTAATCGGGTACGCCGATTAGCAGCTAACGCGAGGAAATTGGCTTTGACGACCTGGAACGACAGATTAGGATGCGGAGTTTGCGGGTATCGGCGCTGGGGACGTGTTCAATTTTGTTAAATTGCATAAGCCCATATCGTCGGCCAAGCGATTGCAGGCGCTGATCAACGCCTTGATCGATGCGCTGACGATATTGGCGTCCATGCCGACGCCATACGCCGTGGTTCCGTTCGCTGTCGCCAGTTCGACGAAGGCGCAGGCCTGGGCATCGCCGCCGCTGCCTATTGAGCGTTCCTCGTAGCTGCGCACCGACACTGAGCCGTCAAGGCAATTTAAAGCCTGGACGGCGGCGGCTATCGGGCCGTTACCGACGCCGGTTAAGGTGCGCGGTTGTCCGTCCCATTCGATGTGCAGCTGTATGCTTTGGCCTTGGGCGTGCTCGAACAATTGATGGCACCGGTAACGCAGCGGCTTTGCCACATCGAGATAAGTCTGCGCGAACAATTGCCACAACGCTTCCGCGCCGATTTCGCCGCCGTGGCGGTCGGCGTGCTGTTGAACCACCCGCGAAAACTCGATCTGCAAACGGCGCGGCAGCACCACGCCGAAATGGCTTTCCAGCAAATGGGCGATGCCGCCCTTGCCGGACTGGCTGTTGATGCGGATCACCGCGTCGTAACCGCGGCCGACGTCGGCTGGATCGAACGGCAGGTACGGCACGTTCCAGACGCTATCGGGTTGCCGGGCGGCAAAGCCTTTCTTGATGGCGTCCTGGTGTGAGCCGGAAAACGCGGTGAACACCAACTCGCCGGCATAGGGTTGGCGCGGCGGCACGCTCAAGCCGGTGCACGCCTCGAAATCGCCCACCACCTTCTGGATGTCTGAAAAATTCAGACCCGGCGCCACGCCCTGGGTGTACAGATTCAAGGCCAGCGTCACCAAGTCCACGTTGCCGGTGCGTTCGCCGTTGCCGAACAAGCAACCCTCGACGCGCTCGGCGCCGGCCGTCAACGCCAATTCGGCCGCAGCGACTGCAGTGCCTCGGTCGTTGTGCGGATGCACGCTTAGGATGACGCTGTCGCGGCGGGTGATATGCCGATGCATCAATTCGATCTGGTCGGCGTAGACGTTCGGTGTCGCCGTTTCCACTGACGACGGCAAATTGAGGATGATCTTGTTATCCGGCGTCGCGCCCCAGGCGGCGCTGACCGCGTCGCACACCTCGACGGCGAAATCCGGCTCGGTGGCGGTGAAGGTTTCCAGGCTGTATTGCAGGCGCCACTGGGTTTGCGGCTGGTCGGCGGTTAATTGCTTGACCAATCGCACCGCATCAATGGCCATCGCCAACACCTCGGCTCGGCTCATGCCCAACACCAGTTCGCGAAAAGGCTGGGAGGTGGCGTTGACGATATGGACGATGGCCGAGCGCGCGCCATGCAAGGCTTCGACGGTTCTGCGGAGCAACGGCTCACGGGCGTGGCTGAGCACTTCGATGGTGACGTCGTCGGGTATCAACGCCTCGTCTATCAAACGGCGCACGAAATCGAAATCGGTTTGCGAGGCCGACGGAAACGCCACTTCGATTTCCTTGAAACCGATGCCGCACAAGGTGCGAAACAGACGCAGCTTGCGTTCGGCGTCCATCGGCTCGAACAAGGCTTGGTTGCCGTCGCGCAAGTCGGTGCTCATCCAGATCGGCGCTTGGCTGATCGTGCGATTGGGCCATTGGCGGTCAGCCAATGCCGGTGGCGGGAAAGGGCGGTATTTGTGGGAAGGGTCTGTCAACATGGCTTTTAACTCCTCAAAATGGTAGCCGATAGGGTAGACCAAATCGTCCGCCAGCCGATTGCGTTTATGCGATGTAAAAGGCTGAATGTTGATAGAATATTGCTGTAAATATCGATAATATTTTATTTTATTGTTTTTTTAAATGAATAGCGGGCATTTTATGGAACTGGATCGATACGACCGGCAAATCTTGAACATCCTGCAAACCGACGGCCGCATCAGCAACCAGGAATTGGCCGACCGCATCGGACTGTCGCCGTCACCGTGTTTGCGGCGGGTTAGAGCGCTGGAGGAGGGCGGCCTGATCGTTGGTTACCGGGCTTTGTTGGATGCCAAAGCCTTGGGATTGACGTTGATGGCCTTGATTCACATCTCGATGGACCAACACACGCCGGAACGTTTCAGCACCTTCGAAGCGGCGGTCGCCGGCATTCCGGAAGTCCTGGAATGCCTGCTGATCACCGGCCAAACCGCCGACTACCAGCTCAAGGTGGTGGTCAAGGACTTAGATGCCTACCAGGAGTTGCTGCTGAAACGCATCACCGGCATTGCCGGTGTCAGCGGGGTACATACCAGCTTTGTGTTGCGGCGGGTAGTGGATAAGACGGCGTTTTTGGTTGGGGAAGGGCTTTGACTATTCAGAACGGGTAGGCCGCTTCGTATAAACTGCGCCTAAACACGGCGACTGACAGCGGACCAGCCGTCTACACTTCGATAACTTTCAAGCATTTTCCTACCGTTAGGCTTTCGCATGGTACCAACCTCAATCAGCGGCAACAAAAAGTATTCGCCCCGGCCGTTACGCCTGTGTGTAGCAGGGGCGCAAGTAGCAGCCGAAATTATGAATCCGGCCGTATTTAATATGGGTACACCGTTCGAGCTGCGCCTGTCGAAGCCTGATTTGGCGCGTCCCTCGACAACTCCAGGGCGAATGGTAAAAGCCAGTCGTTTTAAGAATGAAAGCTAAGGTCTGGGCCGCGTTGTTGGCCGTTTATCTGGTGTGGGGATCAACTTATTTGATGATCCGTTTTGTAGTCGAAACATTGCCGCCATTTTTGTCCGGTGGATTGCGTTTTGTGGTGTCCGGCTTCATTTTGCTGGTTTGGCGGCGTCTGGTCGGCGATGCCTTGCCAACCTTGCGGCAGTGGCGTTCGGCGGCCATTGTCGGCATATTGTTATTGCTCGGCGGCAACGGCTTGGTTTGTTGGGCCGAACAAACCGTCCCATCCGGCGTCGCCGCCCTGATCATCGGCGCGGTGCCGATGTTTCTGGTAATGGCCGACGCACTCAGACCTAACGGCACCAGACCGACGCTGCGTGTACTGGTCGGATTGGTCATTGGCTTCATGGGGATTTACTTGCTGGTCGGTCCGACGGCGTTTTCAGACGGTATCCCGGTAAATCTGCCCGGTGTGGCGGCGCTATTGCTCGCCAGTTTGCTTTGGGCCTTAGGTTCAATCTACAGCAAAACTGCGGATTTGCCGAAGACGGCACTGATGACAACCGGCGCGGAAATGCTGACCGGCGGCTTTGCCTTGTTGCTGGTCAGTGCGCTAAGCGAACAATGGGGTGTTTTCAACCTGGCTCAGGTATCGGTTAACTCCTGGCTGGCCTTGGCGTATCTGATCGTGTTTGGCTCAATGATCGGTTTCGCCTCCTACGCCTGGTTGCTGCAAAACGCGCCGATCCCGTTGGTAGCCACCTACGCCTACGTCAATCCGCTGGTGGCGGTGTTTTTAGGCAACTGGTTCGCGAACGAACCGCTCACGCCGCGCGTCCTGAGTGCGTCGGTGATCATCATTGGGGCTATCGTATTCATGAATAGTGCGCGCGGCTCAAGGGCCAAGCCGGCAGCGGCGCGACGCGCGAGCAAATGACGGATCTCACTTTTTAAGTCCTGGAGCGGAAGCAAACGCCGAAATGCATTGAGGCTGTTTTCCGATAAACCAATAGTATTCCGGGCACGCTTGGGTTTTGCTTTATGACGGTTTGGATTTGGCTAAGCTTGCAAGTAATCCAAGCAGGTCGATGATTTTTAGAAATGGCCCCGCCTCTTTGTATGGCATGCGAAAATCAACGTCATTATCAAGCCGTGCCAAGCGGTCTATTATTGCTTGCCATTACTTTTCCCTGACATTCCACACCTCGCTTTGCCATGAAAATACTGGCTTTATCCGGCAGCTTACGGGCTGTATCCATCAATTCCGCCGTGCTGCGCACTGTGAGGCATTTGGCGCCTTCCTCTATCGAAGTCTATTTGTTTTCCGGGCTTGGCGACTTGCCTTTATACAATCCGGATTTGGAACACGCGCCGCCGGCCGTTGCCCTGCAATTACGCAACGAAGTGGCCGCAGCGGACGCCTTGCTGATCGCCAGCCCGGAATATGCGCACGGTGTTACCGGCACCATCAAAAACACGCTGGATTGGTTGGTGGCGTTTGAAGGCTTTGTCGACAAGCCGGTCGCGGTATTGAACGCTTCGCGGCGTGCCCATCACGCCGATGCAGCGCTCCGGGAAACCTTGGCCACCATGTCGGCCATACTGATCGAAGCCGCATCGATCACCTTGCCGTTGCCGAGCACCCACATCGGCGAAGCGGAGCTGTTGGCGATGCCGGAAATCGTTTCATTACTGACCGGCGTGTTAACCAAAATCCAACGCACGATAACGCTATTGCCGGAAATGAAACCCTTCCTGGGCAGCAGTGTTTATATCGATAGCCAACATCCGGCCATCGTCGGCCAAGCCGCAAAATTGGCTGAGGGCTGCGCCGATGAGGAAGCCATCGCCAAACGCTGTTTCGAATTCGTCCGCGACCAGATCAAGCATAGCTGGGACTACCGGCTGAACCCCGTGACCTGCAAGGCCTCCGAGGTGTTGATCCACGGCACCGGCTATTGTTACGCCAAAAGCCATTTGCTGGCGGCGCTGTTGCGCGCCAACGGCATTCCGGCCGGACTGTGTTACCAGCGCTTGACGCTAGACGGCGATCAGCCGCCTTATTGCTTGCACGGTTTGAACGCGGTTTACTTGCAACAATACGGCTGGTACCGGATCGATGCGCGCGGCAACAAGCCCGGTGTGAACGCGGACTTTTGCCCGCCGCTGGAGAAATTGGCGTTTTCGATTGTGAATCCCTTGGAACACGACTTGCCCGGTATCGATGCAGAACCCTTGCCGGCGGTCATTAAAGCACTAACCGAACACCAAACCGTCGAGCAGGTTTATCACAACTTGCCGGACCTTGCCGTTACTGAGCCATGACGACAAACTCGCCGTTGATCATCCGTACCGCCTTAGCGACCGATGCCGAGTGCGTCAGCCAACTGATTGGCAGCGTTGCCAACCGTTGTACGATTTCCCCTACTGGCGACGGTGCCGAGTTGTTTTATTCGAGCATCAGCCCGCAAGCGATTGCTAGCTACATCGCTAATGCAAATTTCCTTTATCTGGTGGGTTTGCTAAACGGTAAGCTGGCCGGTGTGGTTGCAGTTCGCGATGCCCGGCATCTTTTTCATCTGTTTGTGGCGCCTGACTGCCAATACCAAGGTATCGGCACGGCATTGGCGTTGCGCGCCATCACCTTATCGTTGGCCGCATGCCCGTCGGAGACCTTCACGGTGAATGCCGCGCTATCCTCCGTGCCGTTTTATGCTCGGCTGGGATTTCAGCCGCTGGGGCCTAAGATTGAGGACAAAGGCGTGGCATTTGTGCCCATGCAATTGCCAAGCTCAGCGTTAAACTCCCCATCGTGGCGATGATAGCCATTTCCCTGCCGGATGGCCCGTCCTGCCCCGGATTGCTGAAATATTTCACGATTTGCCGGGGGTTTTGTCCTTGGCTTTCTCCGCCGGTTTTGCTTGGGCTTCCACTACACCCACGGTTTCGCCTTCCACTAACAGATCCGAGGGGCTGGCGACCAAGGTATCGCTGGCGGAGATGCCTTCCAAAATTTCCAGTTCGCGGCCAAAATCGCGGCCCAGTTTTACCGGACGAAACGCCACACGATGTTCCGCATCGACCACTACCACATGCGGACCGGCTTGATCGATCACCAACACATTAGCCGGCACCACCAAGGGGCTGGATTTACCGGCGACGTTGATCGAGATCTCCACGTAGGAACCGGGCAGTAACTTTCCGTCTTTGTTGGGCAGGGCGATATCTACCTGCCGGGAACGATTGACCGGGTCCAGCGCGCCGGCTACATGATCCACATGGGCGCTCACCGGTTTACTTTGCGAATCGAGGAGTCTTACTGAGACTTCCTGGCCGGCCTTGATGTCGTCGGCATAGACTTGCGGTACCCAGACCGTTAGTCGTAAAGGGTCGGTTTGGGTTAACGCGAATAACTCCTGGCTGCCGGCCACGATCAAGCTGCCGACATCGACCGCCCGCCGGGTAATCACGCCGGAAAAGGGTGCGACGATGCGCCGATAGCCTTCGATATTTTCCAGGCGTTTGACATTGGCTTGCGCGGCAGAGAAATCGGCTTCGGCTTGCAGGAAAGCGCTGCGTTTTTCGTCGAACTCCTGTTGCGTGCCGCTGTCGCTGCCGTTCAATTGCGTCCAGCGTTGCAGGGTGGTGCGGGTCAGCTCCAGCCTGGCTTTGACTTGCGCCAGCGCGGCGCGCGCTTGCGCCAGTTCCTGTTCCAGCTCGGGCACGTCGATAACCGCCAACAAGTCGCCTTTCTTGACCTGATCGCCTATGGTTTTGTGCCAGGCGCTCAAGTAGCCGTTGCTGCGCGCATACAGTTGGGTTTCGGTGTTGCCACGCAAACTGGCGGGCAATACCAACTTGCGGGTCGCCTCGCCGCGCCTTGAATGCGCGGCGATGACGCTGCGCTGTTGGCTGGCCGCCGTTTGCGCCTGCAAGGTTTCCGCTTGCTGGAGATTCTGTGCCAGGCGCCAGGCGCCGGCCAGCAGGAGCAATAACAATAGCCCCAGACCCAGCCGTTTTACTACCAGCAGGGTGCGGTGCGTATGGTCGGTGGACGGTCGCGCAAAGGTAGAAGAAGGGATGCTATTCATATGATTTTAGGGAGTTACAAAGCTTGTACGATGCGAAAGGCGGTGCGCCAGCCAGCGGTGGGTGCCGGCAAACACTAGCGGCACGAACAGTAAAGTGGACACGGTGGCAAAGGCCAGGCCGCCGATCACCGCGCGGCCCAACGGCGCGTTTTGTTCGGCGCCTTCGCCCCAGCCTATGGCCATCGGCAACATGCCGACGATCATCGCAAACGCGGTCATCAGCACCGGTCTCAGCCGGGTAGCCGCCGCTTCCAACGCTGCCGTCACCGGCGGTACACCTTCTGCCAGACGGGTGCGGGCAAACGACACCAATAAAATGCTATTGGCGGTAACCACGCCCATGGCCATGATGCTACCGGTCAAGGCCGGAATGCTCAAGGTGGTGCCGGTCAAAAACAAGGTCCAGGCGATGCCTGCCAGTGCGGCGGGCAGGGCGCTGACGATAATCAGCGGGTCCAACCAGGATTGAAAATTGACTACCAGCAACAGGTACAGCATCACAATTGCTACGGCCAAGCCGGCTCCCAAACCGGTAAACGAACTTTTCAGAGTTTCGATCTGGCCGCGCACGCTCAAATCGACGCCGCGCGGCAAATGGCTGCGGCTGTCGGCAACCAGCGTTTCGATTTCTCTGCTCACCGAACCCAAATCGCGGCCTTCGACGCTGGCGTAAATATCGAACACGTTATTGGCGTTGTAATGCGTCACTGCGACGGGTAACACGGTGCGTTTCAGTTTGACTAAATTGCCCAGCAATTGCGGCTGGCCGTTACCACCGCCTACCGGCGTGCGCATCAAGGCATCCAGATTATCCAAGTCCAGCGGATTACCCATCACGCCGATATTCACCGAGTTGCCGTTAGCCGGATTCAGCCAGAACGACGGCGCGGTTTGCATGCTGCCGCTCAGAGTCAATAACAGGTTTTGCGCCAGATCGCGGGCCGATAAGCCCAGTTGCTGCAATTGTTGGCGATTCATTTCCAAATCCAATGCCGGCCGATTCATACGCTGGTAAATATGTGCATCGACGATGCCGGGAATTTGCCGCAATCGATTTTGCAAGGCGATGACCTGCGGCATCACCTCGTCCGGTTTACCGCCGATGAATTGGATGTCGATAGGCGCCGGCACGCCGAAATTCAAGGTCTGGCTGACCTGATCCGCGGGCTGGAAGAAAAATTCCAGGCCGGGAAATTGTCCTGGCAGTTCTGCGCGGAGGCGTTTGATATAGTCGGCACTGGGCGCATGATCGCCGGGACGCAGTGAAATCATGATTTCGGTATCGGCGGTTTCCACGGTGCCGGAATTGCCGAATAAGGTGTTGCGAGTGCTGTAGGGGCCGCCGATGATGTCGAGCAGATCGGCGATTTCTTCGGCGGGAATAATGCCGCGAATGACTTTTTCCACCGCATCGATGTGTTGCGGCATTTCCTCGATGCGGGTGCCGGAAGGCGCCCGGACATGCAGGCGAATCTGCCCGGCGTCCACGGCCGGAAACAAATCTTCTCCCAATAGCGGCACCAAACCCAGCGATGCCAGGCAAAAGCCTAGAATTGCCGAGCTATAGCGCAAACGGTGTTTCAGCAAATGGCTGGCCAGGATCAAATAATGGCCGCGAAACTGTTCGAAGCCGCGCTCGAAGGCGTGATGCAGGCGTTGAAAGCCTCTCGCCAGCGCGTTGGTCGGCGGCGCATCGGTATGGCCGTGATGGCCGGACATCACATACATCACCAGCGTCGGCACCAAGGTACGCGAGAGAATGTAGGAAGCCAGCATTGCGAATACCACCGCTTCCGCCATCGGTACGAATAGGCTGCGCGCCACGCCGGACAGGAAAAACATCGGTACGAACACGATGCAGATGCACAACGTCGAGACCAGCGCCGGCATCGCGATTTCCGCCGCGCCGTCCAAGATGGCTTGATGCGGGTTCTTGCCCAGCAGCATTTGCCGCTCGATGTTTTCGATTTCCACGGTGGCATCGTCCACCAGAATCCCCACCGCCAAGGCCAGGCCGCCCATCGTCATCAGATTGATAGTCTCGCCGACTAAATATAATGCGATCAACGAAACCATGATGGACAGCGGTATCGATACCGCGATGATGCAGGTGGTGCGCCAATTGCCCAGAAACAGCAGGATCATCGCCGCAGTCAAGCCGGCGGCGATCAGCGCTTCGTGCAACACATTGCCGATTGCCGCTTTCACGAATAGGGATTGGTCGAACATTAGCCGCATATTGATGCCATCCGGCATCAGGTCGAGCATTTTCGGAATGGTTTGCCGGACGTGCTCAACCACTTCCAGCGTCGAGGTACGACCAACCTTAAAAATGGAGGTCAGGATGCCGCGTTCGCCGTTTTGCCGGGCGATGGTGGTCACTGGGGCCGCGCCGTCGCGCACCGTTGCCACGTCGCGAACGAGCGTTGTCACACCGTTCACGGTGCGGACCGGCAGGTCGGCGAGCCGGGGTATCGCCGCCACTGCGCCGTTCAGGCTGACGTCGTATTCGTTACTGCCGATTTTTACCGTGCCGGTGGGCAGGATCAGGTTTTGCGCGGCCAGGGTATCGTTTAAATCGGCAGGCGACAGGCCGCGCGCCAACAGGGCCGGGGCGTCGACATCCAGCGTAATTTGCCGGCTTTTCGCGCCGAACGGATTCGTCATCGCCACGCCGGGTTTGGATTGCAATGCGGTTCTGGCGATATTATTCACCAGATCGTTGACATCGGTTTCCGGGACGACGCTACTGGAAATGCCCAACTGCACCAACGGCAGATCGGCCGCCGAATATTGAATGACTTGCGGCGGTGCCACGTTGGTGGGTAACGAGCGGTAAACCGAGTTGCTGCTGGACATCACCTGGGCGATGGCAGTGCGGATGTCGGTGCCCGGATGGAAAAATACTTTAACCACAGCCGCCCCGCCGTAAGACAAGGATTCGCTGTGTTCGATGCCGTCGATCAGTGCCATAGAGCGTTCGACGCTGGTGGTCAGGCGGTCGGCAATTTCTTTGGCGGTCATGCCGTTGTATTGCCAAAGCATCGCTACCACCGGAATATCGATGGTCGGGAAAATGTCGGTGGGCATTTTCCGTAACACATAGGGTGTAGACAATAGAATCAACAGCGCCGCCACGATAAAGGTATAGGGGCGGCGTAAAGCAATATTAACGATCCACATGGATTTTTCGGGAGATCCGATTGGTTAGCGAGGTCTGGCCGGTTTTAAAGCTAGCGTTTATCCGGCAAAGGCAATTTAGTGCTTGTCCCAAGCAAGTGCTATACCAAGCAATCTCCATCGGTTTTTACAAGCATAGTGTCCTGCAGGCGCTTGGGCTTAGGTGAGAACCAGCAACATAATTTTTTCCGGAAAATGTTCCAAGCTGTTGGTATGCAAACAGGCGGGGATCAAAAGCTGCTGCTCTGGCAGCAGGGCGCTGGTCTAAGCACGTTTAGCCTGAGAACAGCAACCCGGCGTATCAAGCCTTGGTGCGCTCAGCTTTACCTATCAACTCGTCGGATAATTCTTCCTGATAGAGTTGGGTGATCGCTTTGGCCTCTTCGGTTTCTTCACTTTCTTTTACCGCTGTACGAAATCCCTTGATAGCATCGCCCAAATCGGCGCCGACATTCTTCAAGCGCTTGGTGCCGAACACCAAGACCACAATCGCTAAAACTACTAATAGGTGGGGAATGCTCAAGCCCATGTTTTGCTCCAAAGTTGAAAGTTGCGGATGTTAGATTAAGTCGCTTAATGAGTTTGACTTAGTCTTTTCAAGGCGGTCTTCAGCAAGATAAGGGCCAATCTGCCGAGTGAGCACTGGAATAAGCCTAAGTGCCGCTGTGTTCCAGGCATATCAACAACACTGGTTTTAGTTACCGATCATAGAAGCAGGCGGGGCAACGGCAAGCAACCAAAAAAATGCTGATTTACAAGCATGACGCCAGCAAATGCTGCTGGTATACGAACAGGCCGCAACATAGTGGGCATGTTTAAGCAGTGATTTCGGCTGACCGGGCTTGTTGAAAAAGCCCGAGCTAATTGGATTGGCGCGAAAAAACGCCATGCCCGGCCAGTAAAATGCAGGCCTATGAAAATATGGTGAAATATCAACACTAAATCAGCAGATTATGTTGCTGTGGCAACATTTGGGTTTCACAAAAACCTGTAATCCTTTATGATGTGCTGAAAACACGAAGTGGCATGAACCATGCTTAGAGCCTGGTATCTCGCTGTTATTTTCCGAGCATTTTGTCTCCATAACATCCACTTCTGCTGACCGGATCGCCGGAAGCCAGTGTGTCCCCAAAGGACTGCTGGCTTTTTTTTGGTCTGTGGTCGGCGCTGGCGCCGGTGTGTGGGCTGACTTTGGGCACGGGTAAGGCTGATTTTTGTTTGGCGTTGGCGTATCGGCAGTTAATTTGCGCTGCCGCTGACGAATCACTATTTTTGACATCTCAGGAAAAGAGTTTTCATGGAACAATTTTTGAGTGGCGGCATCGTTGCTCGCAGTAAAGGGGAAACCGTATGACATTATTGGCATTTGACGAATTGCAATTACGACAGCTGTCGCACACGGTGCGGGCCACGGCGATGGTGTTCGAGGATCCGGTTTCACGAAAACTGTTGGAGCACATCGAGCGAATCGCGCCTAGCGATGCGACAGTGTTGATCATCGGCGAGACCGGCACCGGCAAGGAATTGGTCGCCAGGCATGTGCATGCACTGAGTAAGCGCGCCAAAGGACCGTTCGGGGCTCTGAATTGCGCGGCACTCAGTGAAAACCTGATCGAAAGCGAATTATTCGGCCACGAAAAAGGTGCTTTCACCGGCGCTTTAAATACCAAAGAAGGTTGGTTCGAAACCGCCAATAAAGGCAGTTTGTTTCTCGACGAAGTCGGTGATTTACCGCTGGGCTTGCAAGCGAAATTATTGCGGGTTCTACAGGAAAGGGAAGTGGTCAAGGTGGGCTCGCGCACGCCGTCGCCGGTGGATGTCAGAGTCATCGCCGCTACCAATGTTAATTTGGAAGAAGCGGTGGCGGCGTCGCATTTTCGCGCCGATCTGTATTACCGTTTTAATGTGGCTGCGATTCACTTGGCACCGTTGCGGGAACGGCCGGGCGACATTTTGCCTTTGGCCAGGCACTTTCTGAAGGTCTACGGCGACCGCCTGGGCTACGGCGAAATTAAATTATCGCCATCCACCGAGTTGGCCTTGTTAAATTACGATTGGCCCGGCAATATTCGTGAGCTGGAAAATGCCGTGCATAGAGCATTGTTGGTCTGCCCCGGCAATCGCTTGCGTCCGGAGGACTTTAAGTTATCCGGTGTGCGAGCTTCGCAGACCGGACCGACAGTTTCCACTTCGTCGCTGGAGAGTTCGCTACTACGTTTGTGCGAACAAGCGCCGCCTAAGTTATTCGATATTATCGAAGAAACCGTGATTCGTACGGCGTTCGAGTTTTGCGAAGAAAACCAGGTGCAAACTGCGCGCTTGCTGGATATTAGCCGCAATGTCCTGCGGCACAAACTAGGGCTGTATGGCATGTTGGCCAATGGTCAAAGAAAATTGGCCGTCGCCTACGAAGAAAGCGAAGAGTAATCTCAGCAAGCTCGCCGATGGCGAGCTGCCTGCTATTTTGCAGGGGCCGGGGTAGACGTCGCCGGGCCGATGCCGACAATCTGCAGAATCGTGTCTTCGTCTTTGGCACCGTCATAATGGATTTCGTTGCCGTAGTGGGTAACGAAGCTACCCGCCGGCACCGCTTGCAAATGCGCCGGATCATAATCCGTGCCGGTGCCTACCCACCAAGTTCCTGAAATCACGGTTATGAAGCGGTCGTTCGGGTGCGAATGCGGCTTGCTATTGTGATGAGCCTTCCACTTGTTCAGCACCACATACAGGCCGGGCTTGTTGGGATCGCCTACTAATACCGCGCTCTCCGAGCCGCTGGGGTTTGCCACCCAATTAATCTGCTCGGGCAGTTTGATGTTGATGGCTTTGGGGTCGAGTTCCAACGCTGCCGCCGAGCTATACGCGCAGCATAGCGCGACCGTCAAGATCGGTAGCGATAACGTTGGTCGAATAGGTTTACCTAACATCTTAGTCTCCAAATTATAGGTTGTTAGCGCCATGGGTTTCGGGGTATCCGGTTGTGGAGTGTCCGTTCCGTTAAACTTAATGGTAGTAACCCGTCTACCAAACATCACGACCGGATACCCCGAAACCCATGGTTTTAAAATTGCATACCGCGTACCTGGGTTTTTACCAAGTTGTTTTAAGGTTTGTTACTGGCTACCGGTAGCCGAAATTTGCTCAAATCAGGCGCAGTGACCGGATTTTCACTATGCGGTGTGCCGGCCGGTACCCAATCGTAAGGTACCGGTTGGCCGCGATATACCGAGTTGTTGGCGGTGGCCCGGCCGGTCAAAGCATCCTTACCGGTACGAAAATACGGATTGATATATTCCCAGACTATGTCGCCGTCGGTTGTCTCTTGAAATAAGCGTCCACTCTGGCCCTCGTCTATAAAAGTATTCCCGTTAGGCAAGCGGCGGGCAGCGCTGATATGGGTGCTACGAAACGACCAACTGGGGCCGCCCGAGCTCTCGCCTGTGTACTGCCAGACAATTTCTTTCTTGATCGGATCTATCTCCAATACGCGCGAACCACCGGTACGCGGCACGGGAGCCGGCGGATAACCGGCGATGCCTTGATTGTCGAACACTAATAAATTCCCGGCGCCGGGTAAGCCTTCCGGAATGATATGCGCATCGTGCTGGGCACTGATTTGATCGACCGGGCGCGGCACCTTGCGGGCTTGTTGTTCTTCAATGGACGCGGCTGGGTAGTGCGGCCCCAGGTTCCAGACCACTTTGCCGGTCTTTCTGTCAATAATGATGATGAAATTGGTGTTGCGCGCGTCGATCAACAAATTATCCGGATGAAAGCGCTGATCGCCGGCTGCGTACCAGTGGTTCGGGCCGACTACTTTCAGGTTGTTGACATGCAGATAGTCGGCGATCTCGGCGTTGCGGACCAATTTAAGTTCCGCGGGCGTAAAGCCAAATTCATTCAGATGTTCCGAGGCAATCCATTTCCAGACCACTTCGCCTGCCGGATTGACTTCATAAATCACATCGTCCAGTACCTGCGCTTGCTTAAACCCCTTAACCGGATGCACCAGGTTAGCTAACACCACCGTATTGCCGTTGGGCAGTCTGGCCCAGTCATGATGTTGTTGCGCCGCGCCGCCGGGGGCTTTGTCGCCAAAACGCCAGACGGTTTTGCCGTCCCAATCCAGCTCGGCAATGGTTTTGGTGATTTTCTTGCTAACTTGGCCGGGTACCAGGTCTGTGCCTTTGCCTTCGGTGGTTTCCTGCGTCACAAACACATGTCCCAATTTACCGCCGTTGATGGCGGGATTGATTAAGGTGCTGTGGCTGGCGGCATCCGGCCATTCGTGAACGGAATTTCCGTTTAAATCGATCAAATGTGCGATGTTGTCGCCGCCGCTGAACAAAACAAAAGAGTTATAGGCTTTGCTGGGATCGTAGCGCGTGGTGCCAGTGGGAAAAACACTCGGTCCCGATAATGCCGAGACGCTGAGGGCCGTGCCTAAGGCTATCAATGTGGCTTGTTGCCAAGTCTGGGATTTACGCGATGCCCGGGTTTTTTTGCCTCCCTGCGCGCTTGCGGAGGGTCTGATTTGTGTCATTTTTTATTCCTTTATAAATGGGTGTTTGCTATTGCTTTTGGTGTTAAGCAATGATCAAGCCAATATTTTGTTCTATCCGTATCGGTCACCAAAAATCTCGCCGCAAACAGTCATAAACTCTAAAAGGGCCGGTATTTCAAGGCTTTGTCATTAGCACGCCAGTGCTCACGCGCGGTATTTTTCCAGTAAGCCTTAGGGTAAACGGCAGATGGGGGCGATGGATTTGGCCAAACTTGTTGAGCCAAGTGCAGGCCATCAGCAAAAAGTATTTCCAATTCAGCAGACGTCACTCAGATCTGCAGCAATGCTCGTTCAGCCTAACAGCAAAGGCCGTTCATGTTGTCAGCAGTAGTTGTTTGAGTTTCAGCAGTGTTTGATAAAAACAGCGCGTGAATTGGCTGTTAATTTTTCCGGTTGATCACGAGTAATTAATTTAATTGTTCATATAAAACAGTATTTTATAAATATATTTTCGGGGATTATTTCCCGTCAATGCGCATTTAATATTGCTGGCATGCCTATTGCAAAATCGATGTTAAAGCCGGATATGGTTTTAGACGGCACAGTATTAACGTTAGTTTTTATCGATTTTTTTTTAACATTCGTTTAGGTGGCATAGTGAGCGATAAATTAACAAGTGCTTTTTCAATAAGCGCTACTCGACAGGATGGGGTTCCTCAAGCAATTAGTTCGCGACGTAGGTTATCGACCTGCGTGGCAATGGCAATCGCCGGTGTGTCCATGGCGTCTGCATTCGATGTGGAAGCCGCACCGAAAAAAAACAGCAAAACCAAAACCGTCAACAGCAAAGCGGTCAGCGATTTGGAAGCGGAAAATCAGGCTTTGCGTCAGCAGCTTGCCGCAGCCAAACAACGTGAATTGGAGTTTCTCAAAAAAGGCGCAACGGGCACCGCAGCTGCCGGAACTACTAATGCCGGCGCACCAACCGCTGAAACCGCTGCCGCGCCGAACGAAGCGCAGGCAACCGAGTTAGCCCGGAACGATGACGATCAAAAAGCGGATTTGGGCGAAGTGGTCGTAAAGGCCAAACCCAAATTGGCGAAATTACACGAAGTCGCGCAATCGGTATCGGTGGTATCCGGTACCGAATTAAACCGGGAACTGTCCAGGGACTTGGGCGACATCACCCGCCGCGCGTCCAACGTGCAATTCAATCAAAACAACACCCGCGGCGCCTCGCTATCGGTGCGCGGTTTGGGTAAACGAAGTTTCACGGAAACGCAGGATCCCAGCGTCGGCGTCACGGTGGATGGCGTACCGTATGCCTTGACGCAGTTGGCTAACTTCAGTTTTTACGACGTGGAAGCGGTGGAAGTCACGCGCGGGCCGCGCGGTACCGAAGGCGGTTTGGCCGCCAGCTCCGGTAAGGTCAATGTCACCTCTAAACTACCGACCTTTGCGCCAACGGCGGAATTGTCCGCCGCTTATGGACAGCGGGAATCGTTGATATTGCAAGGTGCTTTAGGTGGGACGGTGATCGATAATTTCCTCGCATGGCGTGGATCATTCATCGTCGACAAGGCGCGCGGTTTTTATGAAAACGAATACGACAGAAACTACACACTATATAACCGCGATCGCTTGAGCGGCCGCGCGCAGTTGCTGTTTACGCCGACCTCAAACTTAACGGCACGCTTTATCGCCGACTTCGAGCCGAAGCAACCACAGGTACAAAACGGGTTAACCTTCTATCATGATCAGCCTTTTAGGTTTGCCGACGGCAGTCTCACGGATAGAAACGGCACATCCGCCTACTCCAAACTCAATGGCTATTTTAGTCACAGTAACCAATTCGCAATGAACGATACCACCAGTCCGGGGGCGATCAGCGCCGTCGGTTCAAGAGCGGCGGCCGGTCAGTATTTTGCCAACAGAGGGTTTACCTATAACGATTATGTTGGTGGCGAACAACGCGGTACCGTCTGGTTCGATCAAAACAAAGGCCAAACCGTCAATAACCAGGGCGCAGCAGCCTTGATCGACTGGGAAGTCGGTAATCATGTGTTGAGCTCAAGAACCGGGGTGCGCGAATATCGCTTTGATGCGCACAACGACGAAGGTACGCCGTTTGACATCAGCGTCGATGGCGGCGGCGGGGTTAAATACAATCAATGGACGCAGGAATTTAAAATCGTCAACAAACCGGGCGGCTTTTTGGATTACAAGGCCGGCGTGATCGGTTTATGGACCAAGGATAATGTAGACTCGAAAGCCGGCTGGGGCGCCGACGCCGGGGCCTGGTTCGCCACCAATGGTCAATACAACGCTTTGTATCGGAACGCCGGCACCAATCGCGGCGCCGGCGAAGCGATCCTGAAAGACTTGTTGCAGGATGCACGCACCTTCGAATCTACGGAGATCCGCACCCAATCCGGTGCTATATACGGCGAATCGGATTTGCACTTTACCGACAACTTCACCCTTACCGCAGGGGTACGCGCCACGCATGAAGACCGTACGTCGCGCAACTTTAAGAATATTGCCAGAAATGGCGTTGGTGGGGCGTTTAATCCGGAGTCGGTGCGCGATGTGGCCACCGGCGGCTTTAATTCTGATACGGCGCAGTCCTTTACTGTCGATCAGGATGGCGACGGGGTGATCGACAAAAATCCCGATGGGAGCAATAAAACGGTTACCAACACGTTTTACGGCTCTACTGCAAACTACGGTAAGCTCAATGCGGCGCAAACCGCTGTAGTAGCCGGCGACGCTGTAGCGAATAGTGCGGAGCAAACCGCGCTGGCGGATTCCTTGGCCGCCCGTTATTTTGGCGGCTCCAGCTACGCCGCGTTGACCGCCGCGCAGAAAACCATGGTAGCCAACGCCAAAACCCTGCGGGCTTCGCAAATCGGCCGCTTGAACCAAACCGTCGAAGACGATTATCAAGACGTGTTGTATACCGCCCAGTTGTCGCCCAGCTATAAAATCAACGACGACCTGACTACTTATTTGTCCTGGCAATACGGTGAAAAGTCCGGTTCGGTCGCGCCGGTCAATGGCCGACCCTTTACGGTCAAGCCTGAAGAAACCCATGCATTGGAGCTGGGTTTGAAATCATTCTGGCTGGACAAGTCGATAGTGGTCAATGTCGATGCCTTCGTGATGGATATTAAAAACTACCAGCAGGCCGTACAGGTGGTGGACGAATTCCAAACCCAAGTCAATATGGAACCGGGCGGCTCCGGTTTGACCGCCTATACCGCATCGCAGGGTAACGTCGGTCGGGTGCGCGTACACGGTGTGGAGCTGGACAGCGTGATCAACACCATTCCCGATTTGTCGATCCGCTTCAACGGTGCCTATAACGTTGCCGAATACCTGGATTACAAAAATGCACCCAAAGCTGATGAGTTGGGTTATCTCACGGGGGATTACGTTGATATGACCGGCCAATCTCTGCCCGGCGCTTCCAAATGGAACTTTAACGTCGGTGCCGAATATTCCAGACCAATCTTCGAGAGCAAATACATCGCGCATACCAGCTTCAATACCAACTACCAAACCGAGTTTAATAACACCGATAACTTGTCGGCCTACGGCTGGGTCGGCGACCGGGCTAGAACCGACGCGGCGATCGGTGTCGGCACCCGCGATAAACACTGGGATCTGAGCTTGATCGGTAAAAACATCTTCAATGATAGAAATCACGAAATTGGCTGGAATTCCTATGCGCCGGATCCTTATCCGCGTTGGTTCGGTATTCAGCTAAGCGGGAAAATTTAGGATGGGAGCCGGAGCAAAAGATGCCATTCAGACCAACTCGTAAACTTGGAATAGAACTGTTGACAGGCAGACAGATGGTCAGCAAGGACTGATGACCTTTCAACAGTTTTTCAGCTGGCGGCTTTCTTATGGTGTTAGAGGGATGGATAAATTGGATTTTAAAGTTAGTTATTAAATTCAATTGTTTAAATCTAAATAATGGATGGCTAGGCGGATGTTTATCATCCTGTGGCACGGTCGTTGCGTTGAGCGTTACAGAAAGTTCGGATTGCGGGCGTCGTCGTGGCGTTGGCTCGAATTGGTTTTTGTAACATTCGAATAGGTGAGATCGTGAAGGAATATTCAATTGGGAGTCTGTCGGCAGACAACATTGAAACGGTGAAAGTGCCGCTGCACATCAGCAATCGGCGCGGTTTGTCGGTGTGCGTGGCAATGGCAATAGCAGGTGGTTCAATGTTACTTGCTAACGATGCGACCGCCCAAACGGCATCGGTAAAAAAGAGCGCGAAAAAAACCGGAAACAAACAAGTTGCCGATACCCAGGTTAGCGATTTACAAGCACAAGTCGAGCGCTTGAGCCGGGAGCTGGAAGCCTCAAAACGGCGTGAGCAGGATCTGCTCAAGAAAGGCGTGGCGGCCGCGCCTGCTGCGGTTGGCAACGCCGACGCAGCTGCGTTAAGCAGCCAGGAGCCTGACAATGTCGTTGCCGCTGCTGAGCCGGAGCCGGAAGAAAAAGCCGACGAGCCGCAAGACCTGTCGGAAGTGGTCGTCACGTCACGGCGTAAGGAAGAAAAGTTACAGGAAGTGCCGATTCCGGTGGCGGTAATCAACCGGGAAACACTGGAGCGGGATAACGTTGTGTCGGTACAAGATTTCTCGCGGCGCGCGCCCAACCTGGGTGTCACGTCGGCTAACGCTCGGCAAACCAGTATTGCTTTGCGGGGTTTGGGTAAAAACAGCGGTAACGAATCCATGGAACCCAGTGTTGGGGTGATGGTGGATAACGTCTGGCGGGCCTGGACCGGGGCGGCCTGGGCCAACTTTGCCGATTTGGATCAAGTGGAAGTGTTGCGTGGTCCGCAAGGTACGCTGCAAGGTAAAAACAGTAACCTGGGTTTGCTGAACATTACCACTAAAGCGCCTTCATTCAAGAACAGTTATTACGTGGATGGCTTTGCAGGGGATAGGGATACCCTGCAAGGCAAATTCGGCGCTACCGGTACCATTTTGCCGGGTTTGTTGGCGTATCGCGCCTCCGGCTTTATCGATAAGCGCGACGGCTTTGTGAAAAATTTGGATGTGCATCGCAGTGAGGGGGATTTAGGCGAAACCAATGCGTTGGGCGGGCGTTTGCAGTTTCTGTTTACGCCGAGCGAAGATTTGAGCGCGCGGCTGATCGTTGATAAAACTGCCTCGACTCAAACCATGAGCGTGCAACCCCTCATCGCCGATCCTACGCGCTTTGACGATGGCACTCTGCGAACCACTACCTTCAGCAGCCGGTTAGCCAGGGACTGGTTCAATACCCTGCGAACCAATGGCCAACCGGTGACCGTAATTGGTGATCCTAGGGCGATGGCGAACAACGAAAGGCGCCAATCGCGCGGCGACGGTTCCGGGGTGTCGGCGGAAATAAACTGGGATGTGGCGGGACATCGGTTGACCTCGATTTCCGCTTACCGGGATGCGCTGTTTGAACCCAATCATGATGGCGAGTCCAGCACTGCTGACGTTGAACGGATCTCCGGTTGGACGGTTAAAAACGAGCAATGGTCACAGGAGCTGAGACTGGCGTCTAAAGACCCTGGGCCCGTCGATTACCAATTCGGCGTATTTGCGATGCGTGCTATCGCCAATACCTTTAATCAACGCCTTTTCGGGGTGGATGCCGGCGCTTTCCATGCCAGCAATAGCCAGTACGCGCTGTTGAATGCCAGCCCGGCGTCCCGGCAATTATTGGCGGCGTCCATGCGCGATACCATGTTGACGCAAAACGTGGTGCCTGCCACCGATAGCTATGCCGGCTACGGTCAGATTAACTGGCATGTCACCGATGATGCGACCTTGACCTTAGGCTTGCGCAATACCTTTGAACGTCGGGAAAACACCGGTTATAGCCGGAATTTGGGCGGTGTGGATTTAGATGCTTTGGGTGCTTCCTTAGGCTCTAATGCCGCTCAGATTGCAGCGGCCAAGGCTATCCGCAGCAATCGATTGGGGCCGGAATGGGACGCACCGCGGCAAGGTTTCGATCAAAATTCGCAAAACTGGTTAATCAATCCTAGTTACAAAGTGAATAAAGATTTGATGGTTTACGGCTCGGTGGCCGGCGGTCAAAAATCCGGGGCGGCGCAGTTCAACTTTAACACTGGGGCCACGGAAAACGTCAAACCGGAAGACGTGATGGACTACGAATTTGGTTTCAAGAGCACTTTGTTGGATCGCAAGCTGGTATTCAACGTCAACTTGTACCAAACCGATATTCAAAGTTATCAATCGCAGTTGGTGGCGGCCGATCCATTGAGGGCCGGTCAATTCTTGACGCAACTGGGCAATATTGGCGGTATTCAATTACGCGGTATCGAATTGGAAACCAATTGGGATATTACCCAAGGTTTGAATGTGTTCCTGAACGGTTCGTATAACAAAGCCATTTACACCGACTTTGCTAACGCGCCGTGCCCACCGGAAGCGAATAACAGCGGATATTGCGATCAAACCGGTAAAACCATCCCGAACGCGCCGGCGTTTACTGCCAACTACGGGATAGATTACCGGGCGCCATTAACCTTTGGTTACGGTAACGACTACGGTTTGCAATGGCATGCGTATTTGATCGACAGCTTTAAATCCGCAGCGAACTACAACGCCAGTTTGTCGCGCTATGGCAAGCAGGACGCCTATCACGTCACCGATGGCGGGATTGGATTGGGTACTAAAAATGGCAAGTACAACCTGGACTTGGTCGGTAGAAACATCTTTGACACCATCTACTTTACCAATGCCAGTAACTTTTCCGGTACCGGCGCGGCGAGTGCTTCATTCGGCGATGCGCGTTACTACGGGGTGCACTTTAGAGCCAAATTCTAATTGTTACACGCGCCGGACGGCTAAACCGCCGTCCGGCAAACTGATTTATCGAAACATTTGCAAAGGAAATACTGATGTTATCTAAACACTTCTATTTACTAGGATTTAGCGCGTTGATTTATGCGGCGGCAGCCGGCGCCGACGACCCGGTTACCCCGGCAATTCCCGGCGTCGCCGCTGGCGGTGTGGTAGCCGAGCTGATCAAAGACGGCTTTAACGGGACCGAGGGGCCTATTGGTTATAGTGACGGCAGTTTATTGTTCACCGAAACCCAAGCCAACAAAATCATACGGATCGGTACGGACGATAAAGTCTCGACTTTTCTGGAAAACTCCAACGGTTCCAACGGCCTGGCTTTGACGCCCGACGGCGAGATCGTCGCGGTACAAACCGTCAAAACCAAAGTCGGTGTGGTTTACCCGGCCAATAAGAAAAATACCTTGGCCGAAAACTATCAAGGCACCGCATTTCAACGTCCCAACGATTTAGTACGCGCCAGCAATGGCGGTATCTACTTTACCGATAGCGGTACGCGGCCGAGCAAGGACAATCCCAACCCGCCGCCGTCGCATCCCGGCGTGTTTTATATTTCACCCGGCGGCGAGCTTAAACAATTGGCGACCGACATTGAACGGCCCAACGGTATTCAATTAAGCAAGGACGAAAAAGTCTTGTACGTCGCCAATACCCAAGGCGAACACATCCTGGCTTACGATATTGCCGCCGACGGTTCGATTCAGAATCGGCGCAATTTTGCCAAACTGGACGGTTGGAAAAAAGGCGAAGACGGCACGTGGTCCAGCGGCGCTGACGGCATTGCATTGGATGACGCAGGCCGGTTGTATGTTGCTTCCAACGCCGGTGTAGAAATCATCAGCGCTAAAGGTGAGAGCCTGGGCGTGATTCCACTACCCAAAAAGCCGCAGAACCTGGCCTTTGCGGGTGTGGACAAGAAAACCCTGTATGTCGTCGGTCGCGGCGCGGCTTACAAAATTCCGTTGCTGACTGCCGGTATTAGCAGTCGGCCGAAATAGCCAATTTGACGAAGTATCTCAAACGGCCCTTAACACGGGACTTAAGGGCCCCCATCATTTCATCAAGCTCTCGTGGTGAGACCTCTAACGGGCAAGGATTGATCCTTAGCCCGTTTTTTTTGGCCCGGCGTTTTTGCCGGGCTCCAAGTGTTGCAGATCGAGGACCTTGCAAGCTTCCTGCTTGGCCTATCTGTACGCCTTCTTTCTATAGACCAAAGCGACTCTATTAACCCCGACCTTAAATACCGCTCGCCTTTATGCCGCTAAAGGTATTGTCGAAGGACCACGCACCTCAGGCTTCGACTAGCTCAGCCCGAACGGCGCGCCAGGGATCAATCCGGTCGGATCATTCAACGGTTGGTGTGGTGCTAGCCCAGCAACAGGGCATGTTGCGACCCTGCTGAATTTCCACCAGTTGCTTAGGCTGTGCTTGGATGTTCAGGGATTTATCAAGTGTTGTCGAGAGTGGTTTGAAATAAATATCACGTGTTAAATCAATGATTAACAAGCTAGTAATGATTTTTTATGGCGGATATTTTTCGAGTGGCATGCTAGTTGCTTTTTACCAAATGAGGAACCTTATTCAAGCGCGATAAACCGTGCAGTTAGCAACTAATAACAGGAAGACATAGCAATGAAAAACACGACCACAGCGGCTCTTTTAGCTCTGATCTTGGCGGCTCCGGTAGCGTTTGCCGCCGACGCAGACGCCGGCAAAAAAACCGAGGCGCCGGCCGCGCGGCCTTATACCTATAAAACCCCAAAATTGAATCGCGCGGAAATCGATGCCTTACTCGCCAAGCCCGAGCAAGTATTGTTTATCGATGTGCGCCGTCCCGATGAAATCAGCAAGATCGGTACCTTTCCCGTCTATTTAAACGTACAAATCGATGAACTGGATAAGGCTTTACCGTTTATCCCTAAAGAACGCTCCATCGTCACCGTGTCCAATCACGCCGGCCGGGCCGGTAAATCCGGTGATTTGCTGAGTGAAAAGGGTTTCAAAGTGGTTGGCGCGATAGGTTCGCAAAACTACGAAGAAGAGGGCGGCAAGATTACCAAAATCGTCCCGCCTGCGCCTAAGCCCGAAGAGCATGCCAAAGAGCAAGAGCACAGCAAAGGCCATAAGCATAAAGGTTAATTTCCGAATGAGGTTGGGTTAAGCCCCGGCTTCGTTCCATCAAGCTGTCATTTTGGAGGAATTCAATGAAAATAAAACTATATTGCGCGGTGGTCTGGGGACTGGCGCTGGCGCTTTCCGATGCAGCCCAGGCAGCAGAGGAAAAGCCGGCGACTGAAGCCGCCGCGCCCGCTGGACAACCGAAATCCAAACTCTGGTCATATCAACCGGTCAAAGCGCCTGCCGTGCCTGACGTGCAGCAGAAAGATTGGGTCAGAACCCCTATCGACGCTTTTGTGCTGGCACCTTTGGAAGCCAAAGGCATCAAGCCTTCACAGGATACCGACCGCGCGTCGTTCATCCGCCGGGCTACGCTGGATGTGTGGGGTGTCATTCCCACCCCGGAAGAAGTCGATGCGTTTGTTAACGATAAATTGCCTGATGCTTACGAAAAATTGGCGGACCGTTTGTTGGCTTCGCCGAAATACGGCGAGCGCCAAGGCCGTAAATGGCTGGATTTGGCGCGTTATGCCGATAGTACCGGTTTTCAAAACGATAACGACCGCTTGAACATGTGGCGTTACCGCGATTACGTGATCAATTCATTTAATCAGGACAAACCGTACAGTAAATTTATTCAGGAGCAATTGGCCGGCGACGAATTGTGGCCGGGCGACGAACAAGCCTTGGTGGCCACCGGCTTCATGGCGCAATTCCCGGACAACAGCAACTCCCGCGACTTGGTACAACGCAAATACCAAATCACCACGGACATTACCGATACCGTGGGTAAGGTGGTGCTGGGTCAAACCGTGGAGTGCGCGCGTTGCCATAACCACAAATTCGACAAGATCAGCCAGAAAGATTATTTCTCACTGCAGTCGTTCTTTGCCAACATCGCGCCGGTAGACAACATCCCCGCGAAGAAAGGCGAGGTGGAAAAAGCCTACGAACAACAGTACGCCAAATGGGAAGAGGCGACTAAAGAGATTCGCGCCAAGAAAAAAGCCATTATCGATACGCATAGGGAAGAGGCGCTTAAATATCACAAGGAACGTTATTTGACTGACTCGCGGGAAGCGATCTTCAAACCCAAGGAGCAATGGAACGCTCGCGACCGTTGGGTAAACCACCGTTTGGCCAATGTGACCGACGAAGGTAGCTTGGAATCGTATTTCCGGGAAAAAGGTGAAAGTACCGATGCCAAAACTCGCGATCCAAAAATCGCCGAGCAATGGGCTGAGTTGGAAAAACTGGATAAAGAACTTAAAAAATTCAACGATCTGAAACCCACCACATCCTCCAACACCATTTCGGCGATGACCGAACTGGGTCATCCGGATGCGCCGCCTAGCTATGTATTTGCGGTGGGCGATCACGAAAAGCCATTGGAAGAAGTGCAACCCGCGTTTCCGGAAGCGATTACCGACGAAAAACCAGACATCAAACCGTTGCCGTTTTCCTCCGGCCGCCGGTCAGCGCTGGCGAAATGGATTACCAGCCCGACCAATCCTCTGACCGCTCGGGTATTTACCAACCGGATTTGGGACCAATATTTCGGTAAAGGCATCGTCACCACCGTCAGCGATTTCGGTAAAGCCGGTCAAAAACCGACGCATCCCGAGTTGCTGGATTACCTGGCCTCCAAATTCGTCAACGACGGCTGGAGCGTGAAAAAACTGCACCGTGAGATTCTGTTGTCCAGCGTTTATCGCCAATCGTCGGATTACCGCGAAGATGTTGCCAAAGCCGACGGCGAAAACCAGTTGCTGGCAGTGTTTCCGCGCCAACGTTTGGAAGCGGAGCAGGTCAGGGATTCCTTGTTAGCTGCGGCTGGCAAGTTGGAAGAGAAAGTAGGTGGACCTAGCGTGTACCCGCCGTTGCCCAAAGCGATCAACACCGCCAGCGGCAACTTCCAAGGCGATCCAGCTTGGAAAACCTCCAAGGATGTTCACGATCAGAACCGCCGCAGTTTGTACATCTTTACCCGGCGCAGTATCCCGTATCCGATCCTGGACTCTTTCAACATGGCGTCGCCGCAGGAAGCGCACAGCAAACGCGAGGTCACCACTACGCCGTTGCAAGCCCTGACTCTGTACAACAGCGAGCTGATATTCGACTGGTCTAAATCCTTGGCTGGCCGGGTGATCAATGAAGCCGGTGAAGATGAAGAAGATCGCATCAGCAGACTGTATCAAATCTTGTTTGCGCGGCAACCGAAGGATGATGAGAAAGAGTCGTTGCAGGCCTTCTTGAATGAACAGGAAGCCATCATTCGCGCTAAGGCGGCGGATGGCAAGTTTGAAGTGAACGTACCGGCCGGCGTTAAGGACAAGCCGCTGGGTGACCCTGTTAGAGCCGCTGCATTCGTGGATTTGGTCCACGTGGTAGCCAACTCCAACGAGTTCATCTACCGGTTTTAACGATACATACGACTCGGTTTAAGTGGGCGTCTGCCAAATCGGCGGGCGCCTTACCCGACCCGAAGCAGTTGCCGACACAAAATACTATTCAAGAGGTTTAGATAATGAACAACAAATCACGTCGCGATTTTTTAATAAAAACCGGCTATGGCTTGGGCGGCTTGGCTGTCAGCGGTTTCCTGCCCGGTGGTGGCGTCATTGCCACTGCCCTGGCGGACGATCCTGCCCTGCAAGCCTTGGCCGGCGCCAATCCTTTAGCGCCGAAAGCGCCGCATTTTGCGCCTAAAGCCAAAACCGTCATCTGGCTGCACATGTCCGGTGCCCCCAGTACGCTGGACTTGTACGATTACAAGCCGCAGCTGGTCAAACAAGCCGGTACCGGTATTCCAGCGTCGTTTTTGCAAGGCATCAAAACCAGTACTCAAGGCGGTATCACCAAATTGATAGCCACCAAACGTGACTGGAAACAGCACGGTCAAAGCGGTGCTTGGTTTTCCGATTGGCTGCCCAATCTGGCGGAACATGCCGACGACTTGGCGTTTATTAAATCCAGCGTGACCGTTGGTGCAACCCACGATATTTCCATCATGAAGTTGAACACCGGCGGCTTGAACCCCGGCCGGCCAACACTGGGTGCCTGGGTGCAATATGCTCTGGGTTCCGCTAACCCAAATCTGCCGGCTTACGTGGTGTTGTACAACGACAAACGCGAACCACGCGGCGGTGTGACCAACTGGGAATCCGGCTTTTTACCAGCGGTTTATCAAGGTACGCCGTTCCGCCCCGGCAATTCGCCGATTCTACATTTGAACAACCCGGAATATCTGGCTAACGCGGAAAAACGCCATGCGCTGGACTTGCTGAAACAGATAAATCAACAACATGCGTCCAACTATCCAACCGATAGCGAACTGCAAGCCCGTACCGAATCCTACGAGCTGGCTTACCGCATGCAGGAAACCGCACCGGAAGCGGTTGACTTTAGTAAGGAATCCGATGCAACCAAAGCGCTATACGGCTTAAACGATGAAATTACCCGCCCTTACGGCGAGTTGCTGCTGCGTGCCAGACGCTTGACCGAACGCGGCGTGCGCTTCGTGCAAGTCGTATCCGGCCCGACCGACATCAAAGGCGACAGCCGAGATTGGGACGCGCACCAAAACATCGAAGACAACCACAGCAAGCATTCAAAAATTATCGACAAGCCGATCGCCGGTTTGTTGAAAGATTTGAAAGCCAAAGGTTTACTGGATGAAACCCTGGTGGTGTGGACTTCCGAGTTCGGCCGTACCCCATGGAGCGAATCCGGCGACGGCCGCGACCACAACCCTTGGGGCTACACCCAATGGATGGCGGGCGGCGGCGTTAAAGCTGGCTACACCCATGGCGGCACCGACGAGCTGGGCGTACAAGCCATCAAAGGTACCGAAGTCGATACCTACGACTTGCACGCCACGGTGCTAAACCAGTTGGGTCTGGATCACTTGAAACTGATTTACAAATATCAAGGCCGTTCGGAACGTCCAACCGTGGTGTACGGCAAAGTGATCAAGGAATTGATCGCCTAAGTTCGAGCTTTAAAGTCTTACCCGAAGGCTTGGCGCTTTCGGGTAAGCGATTCGCCGAGCCGGCTATTTGCCGGAGCAACGCGAATTTGAACCAATGTGGACATCTCTGAAATTCCTTCTTTATCAAACAGGGCGTTAGGACGGCGCTGTCAAAGAGCAAGCGTTTATCCCGGCAAGGATGTTGGGTGGCCAATGGATGGCGAACCGGATTATCTCCCGGTAAAACGCGAAGCTGGGCCGTTGTGGGGGCCTTGGGTGACAGTGTTTCGTTTGAGTCCTGTTTGGCGAAGAGGGAATTTTAGAGATGTTCTGAGAAAACAATTTAGTGCGGTATGTAAAGCCGCAACAGGGTTAACGATATGCGAAAGACGATTTATCTTTTCGGAATTGGGTTGGTTCTCAGCAGCAGCGCGGTGATTGCCGAAAGCGAATTCGATTTCGAAGAGTTAATGAACGATGTGGAAACCAAAATTCAGGAAGTGCAAAACAATATTGCCGCCAAGGACGCCAACACCGCGGTAACCCAAGCCAAGCAATTACAGGACGAATTCAAGCTGGTCGAAGGATTTTTTGCCAAGCGCGGCAACGCTGACGATGCGACGCATAACGCCAAGGAATATCAGGACAAGGCGGCGAATATTCAGAATGCGCTGGCTGCCGGTGATTTCGATACCGCTGCTGTGGCCGCCAATGACTTTTCCAAACAATGCCGCGGCGCCTGCCACGACAAATACAAACCCCTCTAATTGAAGAATTATGAAAAACTTATTTTTGAAAAGCCTGCTGCCTGCCGTCTTTGCTTTGCCGGTGATGGCCGCGCTACCGGAAGGCCATCCAGCCCCGGATTTTCAAGCGCAAGCTTCCCTGGCCGGCAAGGCTTTTAATTACACGCTTGAGGATGCTTTGAAAAAAGGCCCAGTAGTGGTGTATTTCTATCCGTCTGCTTATACCGGCGGTTGCAATTTGCAGGCGCATAGTTTTGCGGTCAATCACGAAAAATTTGCCGCTGCCGGCGCCAGTATCGTCGGTGTCTCGCTGGATAGCATCGAACGCCTGAACGACTTTTCCGCCGATCCCAATTACTGCGCCAGCAAATTTCCAGTGGCATCCGATGCCGACGGCAAAATCTCCGGCAATTACGATATCGCCGTGAAAGCCGCCGCGCCGGGTAAAACCGATAGTAGGGGCGTGGAAATCAACCACGGATTTGCCGAGCGTACCACTTTTGTGATCACGCCGAACGGCAAAATCGCCGCGACCTTGGGCGGCTTGAAGCCGGAAGAAAATGTCGCCAAAGCGCTAGAAATTGTGGAAAAGCTCGCCGCTGATCGACCGAAGGCGAACTAGGCATGGGGTTTTGCCGTTGGCTATGCGCTGTGGCGCCCGAAACCAAATGCCGCGGAGCAAGGCGTCATTGGCGCCGTCGCAGCCCGTGGCTGGCCGTCAGTACCTTTGCCTTGTTGGCCTCGGCGAAAACCGTCTTGGCCGAGCAGGGCGCTGAGCTTGCCTTGCAGCGTATCGGCAACGGCAATCCGGTCGCCGGTAAACAAAAATCGGCTGACGAACGTTGCCAGGAATGTCATGGCGAGGACGGCAACAGCGGCGATGTCAGAATCCCCAGCCACGCCGGCCAATACGCCGGTTATTTGGTTAAGCAGCTCAGCGATTTTAAATCCGGCGCCCGCAGCCACGAAATTATGAATGTGATGGCCGCCGATCTGACTCCAGAAGACATGGCCGACATCGCCGCTTATTTTGCCAGCCAACAAGTCATGTGCGGCGACCGAATTGCCGACAATCCGCTGGCCAAAGATTTGTTTGTAAACGGCGATGCGGCGCGGGACTTGCCCGCTTGCGCCAGTTGCCACGGCGAAAACGGTAAAGGCAAGGTGGTGGATAACGTCATTTACCCAGTGATAGGTGGGCAGCGCCGGGTTTATCTACGCAGTCAATTGACCAATTGGAAGCTGGGCGAACGCAAAAACAGCCCGGAAGCGGTAATGAACAAAGTCGCCAAGTCATTAAACGACGACGAATTGAATGCCTTGGTCGAATACCTATCGGGGTTATAAGCAGATGAGTGTCCCGCCGGAAGCTTATTCCCATCCTTTTTACGGAGTTGATATGAAACGTTTTTTTCTGAGTAGCGCACTATTGCTGTTAGTCGCGTTCTCGGCACTGGCCGACTTGCAAGAAGGCGATGTCGCGCCGGATTTCAATACCCAAGCCTCTTTTGCCGGCAAGCCGTTTGCCTATTCCTTGAAGGAAGCGCGCGGCAAGGGCCCCGTGGTGGTGTATTTCTATCCGACCGCTTACGGACGCGGCTGCAATATTCAGGCAAGAACCTTCGCGATCAATCACGACAAATTCGCCGCAGCCGGCGCGACGATTGTGGGCGTGTCCTTGGACAGTATCGAGCGGTTGAACGAATTCTCGGCCGATCCTGAGTACTGCGCCAGCAAATTTCCGGTGGCCTCGGATGCGGACGGCAAGATCGCCAATGCTTACGGCTTGAGTATGGATGAATCGAAAACCGGGCGCTTGGACAGCCGCGGTGTACAAGTCAATCACGGTGCTATCGCCCGGACTACGTTTGTGGTGGCGTCGGACGGCAAGATCGTCGCTAGCGTCGGCGACTTGCAACCCGCCGAAAATGTCGAAAAGGCCTTGGAGATTGTGCAAGGTTTGGGCAAGTCCGCGCAGGCGGGTCAATAAGGGTTTAAGGAAGTGTGTAGCGGGGGCGAAGTGCAAAGTAGTTTTCAACGGATAGTGTCATCAACAAAGGGCGTTTAAGAGGGCGGCAATGAAGAAGTCTTTGAATTGGTTGTTATATGAAACCCACCGCTGGCTGGGGGTGGTGTTGGCTTTGTTCATGTTTTTCTGGTTTTTCACCGGCATCGCGATTATCTATTCGACGCCGACCACGCAAAGCCGCAGCCAGCAATTGGCACACGCGGAAAGCCTGGCGCCGGAAGCCGGCTGGTTGAGTCTGGGCGAAGCCTGGGACCGCAGTGCCGAGCGGCGCAAGCTGTTTGCCGCGCAACATCAATCCAAGCCCGCAAACATGGGTGAACACGGCGCGCAGGCAAAAGCCGAGACTGGTAATAGCGCCGAGCAGACTGCCGGTATAGCCGATGCCCGCTTGGTAAGACGTAACGACGAGCCGTTTTGGCTGGTGGAAGATACCAAAGGTGCGCGCTTTGCGCTGTCCGCACTGGACGGCAGCTTGCGCGAAACTTCAGTGGAGCAGGCGTTACGCATCGCCGACGACTGGTTCAAACGCGAGGGTATTAACCATAATTTGCAAGTAGTGGAAACGGTGGAAGCGCCGATTATTCTGCGCAATCAGGAGGCTTTGCGGCCGTTTCATCGGGTAGCTAGCGACGACGGCGACGAGTTGTTGATTTCGGCACGTACCGGCGAAGTGCTGCATGCCTCGACCCGCGTCGATAGGGCGTTTTACTACGCCGGCAATTGGCTGCATTTATTCAAACCTTTAGAGGCCATCGGTCTGGGCCAATATCGCCACGATGTGCAATTATGGTCGGGCTTGGGCGCGACTATTGCGTGCATCACCGGTTTAATTATCGGTTGGCTGCGCTGGCGGCCGGGTTTTAACGGCAAGCCCACTTACTCGCAAGGCCGCACGCAACCGTACCGGGAGTTTTGGTTTAAATGGCATTTCTGGAGCGGTTTGATCGGCGGGACCGTCGCGCTGTTCTGGGCGCTGAGCGGATTTATCGATACCAATCCCGGCAAATTATTTTCCGAAGCCAATCCATCCCGGCAAGAGCTGAACCGTTATTTGGGCAAGGTGTTACCCGAGGCGATGCGCAATTGGCAACCCGGCCCGCTGAATACGGCCGAGGGTAAGGACATCGTCGAGTTGGGTTGGCGCCGCTTGGGCGGTGAAGCGGTGTTATTGGCTTATGGCCGCGATGGTCAGCGATTACCGCAAGCGGTGGATGGGGCGGTTCAGCAATTCAATAAAATCTCGGTAACCGACGCGATTATGCGTGTGTCGCAAGATACGCCCATCGCCAGTCAGGAACTCTTGGAAGACTACGACAGCTATTATTACCGGCGGCACCATCAAAGCTTGGTGGAAAAGCCGTTGCCGGTGGTGGCGGTGCAGTTGGCGGACGCAGCCGGCACCCGGTTTTATCTGGACCCGCAAGACGGTAGCTTGCTGGCCAAACTGGATCGCAGTCGGCGGGTGTTTCGCTGGTTATATTCCGGTTTGCATCATTGGGATTTCGGTTGGTTGTATCACCGGCCAATTTGGGATGCCTGGATGTTGACCTGGGTGGGTTTCGGTTTGGTATTGGGCGCCAGTTCGCTGGTGGTTGGATGGAAACGGTTGGTCAAAACCTTTAAGCCGAAAAAACGCAAGGCGGCCGGACCGCAGTCGGTGCTGGAACTGGCTACGGAAACCCGTAGTTAAGATAAATGCTCGGTAACGCCAGGATAATTGGCGTTACCGATAAGCTAAGATATAAGCCGAGAACCAAGATGGTTTTATAGCGGCTTTTTCGCACTTCCTCACATTGAAAGTGCTGCTAAAAATAGGTTGGCATGTCCAGCGCGAGTATTTGAGATCAAGGCTGTATGCCGCCTTGACCTCAAAATGTTAGGCTAGAACCGCCGAGAAGTGCACTGCAACCGTTTTAGGGTTGCCGTTAACCTATCGATTTCCTCGTAAGTGTTATAAAACGCCAACGAGGGTCTGACGGTACTTTCCAAGCCAAAGCGGCGCAAGATGGGCTGTGCACAATGGTGTCCTGAGCGCACGGCGATGCCGGCCTCATTCAAGGCTTTACCAATATCTTGAGTGCTATGACCGTCTATCACGAACGACGCCACGCTGGTTTTTTCCGGCGCGGTGCCGATCAAACGCAGACCCGGTATAGCTTGCAAGGCATGCATCGCATAAACCAGCAACTCATGCTCGTAGCGGGCCACATTTTCGATACCGATCTTGTTTAGGTATTCCAGCGCCGCACCCAAACCCACCGCATCGGCAATATTGCCGGTGCCGGCTTCGAATTTGGCGGGTGCCGGTTGGTAGACGGTTTTCTCGAAGGTGACGTCTTCGATCATATTCCCGCCGCCTTGCCAAGGCTGGGTAGCCTCCAGAACTTCCGCCTTGCCGTACAGCACGCCGATACCGGTCGGACCGAAGATCTTGTGGCCGGAAAACGCCAACCAATCGCAATCCAAGGACTGTACATCAACCTTCAGATGCGACACCGATTGCGCGCCGTCCAGCAATACTTTCGCCCCGGCCCGGTGGGCTAGTTCGATCATTTCCTGCGCCGGCGTGACAGTACCTAAAGCATTGGAGACCTGGGTAAACGACACCAGCTTGGTTTTGGCATTCAGCAGTTTTTGATACTCGGACAAAATCACTTGGCCGTTATCGTCGACCGGGATCACTCGGAGTACCGCACCGGTTTCCGCGCATAATTGCTGCCAGGGCACGATATTGGCGTGATGTTCCAGCCAGCTGATGACAATTTCGTCGCCCGCGCCAATGTTTTGCTTGCCCCAACTTTTGGCTACCAGATTGATGGCTTCAGTAGCGCCACGCACGAAGACCACTTCATCGGCGGACGAGGCATTGATAAAACGCGCGACGATTTGTCGTGCGCCTTCATAGGCATCGGTAGCTCGTGCCGCCAATTCATGCGCGGCACGGTGGATGTTGGAGTTTTCGTGCTGATAAAACTCGGAAATCCGATCAATCACCACCTGCGGCTTTTGCGTAGTGGCGGCGTTATCCAGCCAGGCCAGCGGGTAACCGTTTACCCGCTCTTGCAAAATCGGAAAATCTCGCCGCACTGCATGTACGTCAAACGGCGGATGCGCAGAACCTAAACCCGGACTTTGCGCCGCGCGAGCCAATGCCGATACGTCGTTTAAAAAATAAAACGATGATGCGCTGGGCGTGGTGGGTTGGCTTTTACCAAACGGTGTGGCAAGGGCGGTTTGCAAATCCGCTGTGCCTGGCAAGGCAAAACTGCGTTGCACCAAGGCTGAGATAGCCGTGTCGTCTATGCCGGGCCGGGAGTCGAAACCGGAACTGACGTTATTAAACGGTACAGCAGTTGCTGCCGAGACCGGCACGGTATCGATGGCTTCGCCACCATTAGGCACTTCCTGGAAAAACTGATTGGCCAAGCGCGTCAATTCGGCGGCATCCGGTAAGCCCAAGGGCACCGTACCACCGCTCAGCGCTTGTTGCGCCAGGCCGGCTAAGTCTAGGTTATTGGTAGTCATAGTAGTTGCCTATTTCGACATTCTCCAATACGCCGATGGCATCTTCGGTCAACACGGCCAGCGAGCAATACAGGGATACTAAGTAGGACGCGATAGCCTTGTGGTTGATGCCCATGAAGCGCACGGACAGGCCCATGCTCAGTTCGTCGGTCAAATTGGGTTGATACAAACCGACCACGCCTTGACGGCTCTCGCCGGTGCGCAACAACAGGATATTGGTTTTACCGTTGGTGATTTTTAGTTTGTCGGTCGGAATCAATGGCAGGCCGCGCCAGGTTAAAAATTGTGAACCGAACATGGATATGGTTGGTGGTGGTGTGCCGCGGCGAGTGGCTTCGCGGCCGAAAGCGGCGATGGCGCGTGGGTGGGCCAGGAAGAAGGCGGGTTCTTTCCAAACTCTGGCAATCAACTCGTCCAGGTCGTCAGGGGTTGGCGAACCTTTGCGGGTTTGCACTTTTTGCGCAGGCGCGACGTTGTTTAACAAGCCGTATTCGGCGTTGTTGATCAGCTCGCTTTCTTGACGCTCTTTGACGGTTTCGATGGTCAAACGCAGCTGCTCGTGGATTTGGTTGTAAGGGCTGCTGTACAAATCAGCCACGCGGGTGTGAACGTCCAGTACGGTGTTGACGGCGTTCAAGCGATATTCGCGGCCCCATTCTTCGTAATCCACATAGGTTTGCGGCAGCACTTTTTCATCCAGGCTGGAACAGTCGACGGCGATGCTGGTTTCGCTTTTCACTTTGTTGACCCGGTAAATACCCGCTTCGACTGGTACCCAGTGCATTAAATGCACCAGCCAGCGAGGCGTGATCGTACCCATCATGGGCACGGTTTTGGTGGCGTTGGATAAGGTGCGCGCAGCGACGTCGCCTAACGCGGTATGGGCTTGATGAATGTCTGACATGGTGATTTTCCTTTCTTAGTGGGTGGTGGTTGGTTAAAGTGTTTTTCGTGATGGATTAATCAATGTTGGTTTGAAAAAGCGCCGATTGGCCGTTGAGATTAAATCCCGCCGCCGCCGGCAAATACTTCCGTGCGATTCTGCCCTTGACTGACCAGGCTGTCCGGCGGCACGCTGTGGGTGAGCCAGACGTTGCCGCCTATCGTCGAGTCGCGGCCAATGGTGATACGTCCCAGGATCGTGGCACCGGCATAAATCACCACGTCGTCTTCGACGATGGGGTGGCGGGCGTTACCCTTGACCAGAATGCCGTTGTCGTCCTTGTCAAAGCGTTTGGCGCCCAGCGTGACTGCTTGATATAAACGCACCCGGCGGCCAATGACCGCGGTTTCGCCGATTACCACGCCGGTGCCGTGATCGATAAAAAAGCTTTCGCCGATTTGCGCACCAGGATGGATGTCGATCCCAGTGGCGGAATGTGCAACCTCGCTAATGACGCGCGCTACCAGCGGCAAACCTAATTCGTAGAGCACATGCGCCAAGCGGTGATGAATCACAGCGGTAATGCCGGGATAACACACCAACACCTCGTCGGCGCAACGCGCGGCGGGGTCGCCTTCGTAAGCGGCTTGAATGTCGGTGTCGATCAATTGCCGCACAGCAGGCAACTGGGCGGCAAACTGCCGGGTGATGTCTGTCGCTTGGCTGCGAGTATCCAGGGATAGGCCTTGCTGTTCGGCGACAAATTGCAATTCCAGGCCGATTTGCCGTTGCAATTGCCGCAACAGGCTATCCAGCGTGTGGCCGACGAAATAATCGATGCCTTCATCGGTCAGGTCGGGCACACCCAGCCGGTTTGGGAACAGCGCCGCGCCCAAGTTGTCGACTATCTGGCTCAAAATCTTACGGGAAGGCAATTTGGGCGGATGTTCGCGGCGGTGGCGGTTTTCCAGGGATTGCAGACGCAGTTCGCGCAGTTCTGCGACCAGAGCATCGATTTCCCAGCGTTGGCCGTGTTCGCTTAAGGTCATAGCGCTACACCTTGCGGATCGAACAGGCCTTCGAACAAGGCCGAGCTCAAGTAGCGTTCGCCGGAATCCGGCAAGATGACGACGATGGTTTTGCCTTCGTGTTCCGGACGCTTTGCCACCCGCACCGCTGCAGCCACGGCTGCGCCACAGGAGATCCCCGCCAGAATCCCTTCCTCGCGTGCCAATCGGCGGGCATAGCTTATGGCGTCCTCGTTACTGACCAGGGCAATCTCGTCAACCAGAGACAAATCCAATACTTCAGGCACAAATCCGGCACCTATGCCCTGGATCTTATGGGGCGCCGGCTGTAACGGTTCGCCGGCTCGGAATTGGCTCAGTACCGGGCTGGCCTCGGGTTCCACCGCAATGGAAACGATAGGTTTGCGTTGTTTGAATTTGATATAGCGCGAAACCCCGGTAATCGTGCCGCCGGTGCCGACGCCGGAGACTAAAATGTCGATGGCACCGTCGCTGTCGGTCCAGATTTCCGGGCCAGTCGTGAGTTCGTGGATGCTGGGGTTGGCGGGGTTTTTAAACTGTTGTAGCAGTACATAGCGGTCCGGATCGGACGCGGCAATTTCTTCGGCTTTGGCTATCGCACCTTTCATACCCTTGGCGCCTTCGGTGAGGACCAGTTTGGCACCATAAGCCACCAACAACTTGCGCCGCTCCAGACTCATGGTTTCCGGCATCGTTAAGGTCAGTGGTATGCCGCGCGCGGCAGCGACGAAAGCCAGGGCGATGCCGGTATTACCGCTGGTCGGTTCTATCAGTTCTTTGCCGGCGGTCAGCAGGCCTCGTTGCTGGGCGTCGTTAATCATCGCCGCGCCGATGCGGCATTTCACGGAATAAGCCGGATTGCGGCCTTCGATTTTAGCCAGCAAAGTCACCGGCGCGCCGTCGGTAATGCGGTTTAGCCGGACTAATGGGGTTTTGCCTATTGATTGCGAGTTATCTGGATACCAATGCGTCATGACGGTATTACTCCCTGTCGGTTTTCTGCGGGCCAAAAAAAAGCCAGCAGCCTGCTTAATGAGTTCAGGCGTACTGGCTTCCGGTGGTCCGGTCAGCGATTTTTTTTAAAGTACTTGGTTTAAACGAAGGCTGTCAATACAGGTTCGATTGGTTCGGTTATCTGTAATGCCTATTTGAGATATATAAATCTAAAAATATGATTTACCTCGGTGCAAGGAGCTTGCGGCGGTGGTTGGGCGGTTTGTAAGTCTTTGTTTTTGCGTGAAGGATCGCAAAGTCGAAATTTTTACGGCGGCTCTTATGATAAATATCGAAATCAAAACCGAAATTCGTGCCGGATTTTAATATTCATGCTCCTTGGCGGCTTTGGCAAGCAGCTCGTTAATGAAATATTGCAAATAAGTGGGTAGATATAATTGCTTCAAATAGGCGATTTTCGTCATCGAGCGTGGGATCAGGTGCGATAAATCCCTGGCGACCAAATCATTGTCGTTGCGCGCTTCGTAAGACGTACCGGCGATAATCCCCACGCCCAAACCCAATCTGACATAGGTTTTGATGATGTCGGAATCGGCGGCGGACAGGGTGATGTCCAGTTCCTTACCCGCGTTCTTAAAGGCTTTTTCGATGGTCGAACGGCCGGTATAGCCTTGCGAGTAAGTCAAAATCGGAAATGCGGCCAGCCGGCCCAGCGTCACATCGCCTTGCGCCAAGGGGTGATGGCGCGGCACCACGGCGATGTGTTGCCATTCATAGCAGGATTTGACGACCAGCTTCTCGTCCTCGTCCAGCTTTTCGGTGCAGATGGCAATATCGGCCCGATGCTGATGGAGCTGCTCTATTAATTCTTGTGGTGACGATTGCACCATGTAAATGGTGATGCCCGGATATTTCTCCCGGAATTTTTGCACCGGTTCCGGTAGCAAGTACTTGGCTTGAGTATGGGTGGTGGCGATATGCAAGGCGCCGTTGCGATTTTCGCGAAAGTCGTCGGCTATCGACAGGATGTTCTTTTTGGCTTGATTGATCCTGTCTACCTGTTCCATCACCTGCTCGCCCAGCGGTGTCAGGCCCAGCAGTTTTTTGCCGTGGCGTTCGTAGAGCGGCGAGCCCAATTCCTCCTCCAATAATTGTAACTGTCGGCTGGCGGCCGACTGCACCACATGCATGATTTCCGCGGCTTTGGATTGGTTGAACTGGGTGTCCTTCAGGACGCGCAATAATTCAAGCTGATTTAGATTCATATCGGTCTTTCCATGGGGTGATTTGAGCGATGGGCAACAATCGCGAACCGGGTACAAATGCCGGTACCGGGCTATGTTTGGCATAGCCCGAACTATGAGGGGTGCTGTCAATTAAACCAATGCGCTTGTTTGATATGCACCGCCACGCGGTCGCCCTTGTTTAAATTCAGTTGTTTGAAGCGTTCGTTGGGCATCTCCGCAAACAGCGTCGCACCGGAACCGTTATGTTGCGGATTGAACAGTTCGATGCGTATCGTCGCGCCCAGATGTTGCCAGTCTTTCAAAGTTACCGGCGAACCGGAGGCTTCTTCGGCTTTGACGATGTCGATATGATGCGGGCGGACGTGTGCGAAGATGCCTTGCGGTTTTTCCGCCAGAATCCCTGCGCGTTGCAGCCAGTTGCTTTCGGTTTCCGATAGATCGAAGACGTTGGTTTGCCCGATGAATTTGGAAACAAAGGCATTGGCCGGATGATCGTAAATATCGGCCGGGGCGCCTTGTTGCTCGATGCGGCCTTGATTCAATACGACGACTTGGCTGGCGACTTCCATGGCTTCTTCCTGATCGTGGGTCACAAAAATACTGGTGACATGCAATTCCTGATGCAGATTGCGCAGCCATTGCCGCAGATCTTTGCGCACGCTGGCGTCCAACGCGCCGAACGGTTCGTCCAGCAACAATACGCTGGGTTCTACGGCCAGGGCTCTAGCTAAAGCTATCCGCTGCCTTTGGCCGCCTGATAATTGATCCGGGAAGCGGTCGGCCAGCCAATCCAGTTGTACCAACTCCAACAAAGAGTGCACTTTTTTGCTGATAAAGGCTTCGGTAGGCCGTTCCTTGCGCGGCTTGACCCGCAAACCGAAGGCGATGTTGTCGAACACCGTCATATGCCGGAACAAGGCGTAATGTTGAAACACAAAACCAATCCCGCGCCGGCTGACATGTTGCTCGGTCTTGTCTTCGCCGCTGAGCAGTACCCGGCCGAAATCCGGGGTTTCCAGGCCGGCGATGATTCTGAGCAGGGTGGTCTTGCCGCAACCGGAGGGGCCCAGCAGAGCTACCAGCTCGCCTTCCGGAATTTCCAGGTTGACGTCGTACAAGGCGGCAAATTTGCCGAAGTTTTTGCTGATGTTGTTTAGCAGAATACTCATGTTTTTATCTCAATACCGGATGTTAAACGCCTCAGAATGTCGGCGTATTTTCGTCTTTAGGCTCTGGCCTGCTTCCATTCCAAAACGCTTTTCAAAACCAGCGTAACGATGGCCAGACAGGCTAATATCGAGGCGCTGGAAAAAGCGCCGATCACGTCGTAATCGTTGTAACTGACTTCCACATGCAAGGGCAGGGTATTGGTCACGCCGCGAATATGTCCGGATACCACGGACACCGCGCCGAATTCGCCCATCGCCCGGGCGTTGCACAGCAACACGCCGTACAGCAAAGCCCATTTGATATTGGGTAAAGTCACTTTAAAAAATGTCTGCCAGCCGCTGGCACCCAGCGATAGCGCCGCTTCTTCCTCCTCGTTGCCCATTTCCTGCATCAGCGGAATCAGTTCGCGCGCCACAAAAGGAAAGGTGATAAAGATGGTTGCGAGCACGATGCCGGGTACCGCGAATATCACTTTAATGTCATGCTCGGAAAACCAATGTCCGAACCAGCCTTGAGCGCCGAACATCAGAACAAAAATCAGGCCCGAAATAACCGGCGATACCGAGAATGGCAAATCGATCAAGGTGGTCAATAAGCTTTTGCCCCAAAACTCAAAACGGGTGATGGCCCAGGCGGCGGCGACGCCGAATACGGTATTCAGCGGCACGGTGATCAATGCCACCAGCAAGGTCAGTTGCATCGCGGCGATGGCATCCGGTTGCGCCAGCGCTGTCCAATAGGCTTGCCAACCTTTGGAGAAGGCCTGATACAACACCAAACCCAGCGGGACGCAGAGAAACAACACAATAAAACCTACCGCGATGCCGACCAGGCCCCAGCGCACCCAAAACGGGTCGTGTAGCGCTTTGAAGTGTGCTTGGCCGGTGGCGTCGCTAATCACATGAACATTGGCGTGCATGATGTCTCCTAAATTTGCCCGGAGCGGCGGCGCGCCCAGAGCTGCAATAAATTAACGATCAGTAGCAACAAAAACGACACTAGCAGCATCGTCAGTGCAATCGCCGTCGCCCCGGCATATTGGTACTGCTCCAGTTTGGTGATGATCAATAACGGGACGATTTCCGAGACATAAGGCAGATTGCCGGCGATAAAAATCACCGAACCGTACTCTCCCACCCCGCGGGCAAACGCCAGCGATACGCCGGTTAACAGTGCCGGAAAAATGTTGGGAAAGATCACCTGGGCAAACACTTGTAAGCGAGTAGCGCCCAGACTGGAGGCCGCTTCTTCCATCGTGGTATCAAATTCCTGCAATACCGGCTCGATGGTCCGCACCACAAAAGGAATGCCGATAAAAATCAATGCCACCACTATGCCCAGCGGCTTATAAGCTACTTGCACGCCCAATGAGCTCATCAACCATTTACCCAGCAGGCCGCTGGGCTGAAAAATGGTCGCTAATATGACGCCGGCCACCGCCGTCGGTAAGGCAAAGGGTAGATCGATTAAAGCGTCCAAGAAGCGTTTGCCGGGAAAGGGATAACGCACCAACACCCAGGCAATCACAAAACCAAACAGGCCGGCCACCAAGGCGGCTATCAGAGAGGTACCGAAACTGACCCGGAACGACGATACCACTCGATTATTGCTAATGATGTCCACATACTCGCCCCAACCCAGTTGCAAGCTCTTAAATACCAGGGTGCTCAAGGGGATCAGTACCACCAGTCCAAGGTAGAACAAGGTGTAGGCCAGTGCCGGTCGAAAGCCCGGCATGATGTTGCTTTGAGTCATGGTGTTTCTCTGGAAACAGTCAGTAGGTGCTGACAGGATAGAGAAACTTAAATGCCAACGGAAATGATATAAATTGAATTGATAATCTTTTATTTAGATAACAATCGGGCGAATTTTGGCTATTGCGGCCAGGATGGGAGGGTAAATATTCGCCATGTTATATATCCAATTAACAGATATATATTTCTGTTTATATCGTTTTCAATCGCTTTGTGGTTTTCTTACCATTTGTCCCACGGTCATTGGCGCTAATGCTGCCAAGACAAGGATTCATCAAACCACGATAACCCACCATACCTCAGGAGGCTATATGGCGATTGAACTTAACGGCCATGCATTGAAGCAAGGCGATAACAAGGAGATTGCATTGCAAATCGCGACGATTGTGCAGGATATTCGGTTTGGCTCGGTTGAAGTCGTGATTCACGACGGCCGCATCGTCCAGATCGACAAGCGCGAACGTTTTCGGCTGGGCCAGCAAAAAGATTCTGCATTAGCGGGTTCCAACTAGACTAAGGCTAACGCCGCTAAATAGTTGTTCGCTTGTTGCCACTCAGCCCAAGGACGGCGAGATGAGCAGAATCTTTTTGTGTACCGGCCATTAACTACTCTAAACCCACAGTTATCCACATGAAACGACCTTTAATTTATACAGTACGGGCAGCAGGTGCACTTGGCTTGTTGCTGGCTTGGCCGGCCCTGGTCAACGCCGAAGATTATTATGTCCCGACCAAAGGCTATCGCGTCGAACCTGCGCCAACCGATCCGCCTTTGTACGTGCGCAATTTGAGTAAAACCCAGTTCGAGCAATTTCGCGATGTGAAATGGCTGGATGTCGGGCTGGATTTTCGGACCCGCTACGAATACCGCGAAAACGACTTTAGGCCGCAACGCTCGGGCACCTCAGAGTGGCGGCCCGATGCCGATAACCTGTGGCTGCTCAGGACCCGCGCCTACGTCGGCATCAAAGAAATCCTCGATCCGTTACGCTTTGCAGTCGAAATGGAGGATGCGCGCAGTTATAACGGTTTGTACCCCAAAACCGATGCCGATGTGAACGAGTTTGAGATGATCCAGGGCTATGGTGAGTTGTATTTCGCCAATGCCTTAGGCCATAACCGGCCCCTCAGCATTCGTGCCGGCCGTATGCACTTGGAATTGCTGGATAGGCGTTTGATTGGTAACAACGAGTTCCGTAATACCACCAACAACTTCGAAGGTTATCGAGTACACTTCGGCAAGAAACAGAATGACTGGGATTTGGATACTTTTGCCTTGCAACCGGTGGAGCGCTACAAATACGAATTCGACCAACCGGATGAAGACACCTGGATCTACGGTGCCGTACTCAGCCTGAAACAATGGTCCGAGTTTGTCACCATCCAGCCTTATTTCCTGGGTCGCAAAACCGACGGTGATCCCGCCAACCGGGTGGCAGCCAATCGCAAGGCCAGTATGGATATTTATGCGCCGGGTCTTAGGGCTTATGGCTTTTTCGGCGGCGGCTTTGATTTCGATGCCGACATCAACAAGCAATTCGGACGCTTCGGTTCCTTGTCCGGGACGCGGGAGACCTTACGCCAGCACGACGCCTTGGCCTACTCTTTGGAATTAGGTTACAGCTTCGATCACGATTGGAAACCCCGCGCCAGTCTCTATTACGGCTACGGCACGGGCGATAAAAACGCCGGCGACAATATCAACCAACGCTTTGATGCCTTCTACGGCTTTAACCAACCCTGGTCGCGAAACGATTATTTCTCCTGGGACAATATCATCGCGCCGAAGGCCAGACTGGAGTTTTCGCCCTACAAAGACGTGCGTATCGATACCGGCTACAACGCTTACTGGGAGGAAAGTGCGGCCGGAGGCTGGAACCGGGCCGGCTTGCGCGATACCACGGGCCGCAGCGGGACTTTCCTGGGACACGAGTTTGATATTCGCCTGCGCCATAAACTGAATGCCTATGTGGATTGGAGCATGAGCTATGCACGATTTACCCCTGGCGACTTCACCGAAGCCAGAGCCGTAGGCGTGTCGCAAGGCGGGCAGGGCTCTTATACCAGCGAACCGAGCAATTTCTTCTACTTCGAAGTATCTTTAAACGCCTTTGGCGATGGTAAGCCTACTTACAAATAAACACTCCCGCCGGCGCGGGTGCGACAACGTTTAAGACCCCGGCCAATAAGCAGCCGGGCTATTTAAATTAGAAATCCCCCAGGCAGTCGCTATACTCTCAGCACGAGGAGGGTTTATGCGTGAAGCAATGGCGCCTGCATGGCTGAGATGGATAGCTGCTGCCGGGCTTTATATCGTAACGGCCAGATTGGCTTTGTTGTATTTCGCGCCCAATGGCAGTGCCAGTGTGTTTTTTATTGCCAGCGGGCTGGCATTGGCGGCCATTTTGCTGGGCGGCCGCCACTATCTCTGGGCAATATTCATCGGGGCCTTGGCGCTTAATCTGTGGCAAGGCAAAGCGTTATTGAGCGCGACCAGCATATCAATCGGTAGTACCTTCGGCGCCTGGTCCGGCGCTTGGTTGCTGCAGCGCATCCGCGGCTTCGACCGTTCTCTGAAAACGCTGCGCGATTATCTGGTGCTGATAAGTGTAGGCGGCGTTGTCGCTTGTTCGTTGACTGCGGCAATCGGCACGTTGACTTTGTTTGCTGGCGGATTTATCGGCGAGGAAGCTGTGCTTTCCTCGCTGCTACATTGGTGGATGGGCGATACGCTGGGCGTGATATTGGTTACGCCGCTGATTTTGGTCTGGACTAACAGTGCCTGCAAGCTGCAGGGGGCTAAAGCGTTCAGCGAAGCCATGATGATTATTGCGCTGAACTTTTTGGTGGGGCAGTTGGTGTTTCTCGACTGGTTTCACGACAGCCTCGGCGCTTACGCGAAAAGTTACTGGATATTTCTATTTGTCAGTTGGGCGGCTGTTCGTCTTGGCAGCCGCGCTACCACGCTGATTTTGGTCGTTACCGCCACACAGGCCATGTTCGGCTTGGTTTGGCGACGTTCCGGCCTGACCGATCCCAGCTTGGGCGATAATCACGAAATCAACTATTGGTTTTTCATGGTGGTGCTATCGGTAGTGGGCATGGCGTTAGCCTGCTATTTTTCCGAGCGGCAAAGGGCCTTGGAAACCTTGGCCGAAAAAGAAGATTTGCTACGCACCTTGTTAAAGGCCATGCCCGACAAAATATGGCTGAAAGATCCCGACGGCGTTTACCTGCTGTGTAACCCGAGCTTCGAACCCCTGTACGGCAAGCCTGAACAGCTTATCGTCGGCAAGACCGATTACGATTTTGTCAGCCGCGAACAAGCCGATAAATACCGCGAACAGGATGCTAAAGCCATGGCCGCCGGCGAGCCTATCCGCAATCAGGACTGGATAAGCTATGCCGACGGCAAGCATAAGGCGCTCTACGAAACCATTAAAACCCCGGTTAATTCCTGCGACGGCAAATTGATCGGCGTGCTGGGCATGGCCCGAGACATTAGCCAACTGCATGCAACGCAGCTCGCCTTAAACGAGCGCATCAAGGAACAAAAATGTCTGCACGCGGTTTTTCGCGCCACCGAGGATTTAGAAAAGCCTTTGCCGGAGGTGCTACAGCGCGTTGTTGACTTATTACCTGCCGGCTGGCTTTGTCCCGAAGCAACCGCTGCCCGCATGGAATGGGACGGCCAAAGCTATTTCAGCGGCGATTTCAAAAATTCCAGCAGCTTACTGACCGTACCCATTCAAATCGATGGTATAGCGTCCGGCAGTATCTCGATCGCTAATCTGCAACCGCAGCCCGAGCATCCGGACGATCAGTTTTTAGGCGAAGAACGACTCTTGCTCGATGCCGTGGCGGAACGGGTGAGTAGCTTTATAAAACGCCGGATCATCGAGGAAAAAGCCAGAAATCGCGAGCGGATTTTCAGCGCCATCGTCTCGCAGGCCACCGATGCGATTACGCTAATTGATGCCGAAACTTTCGAGTTCATCGAATTCAATGACGCCGCCTGCCAACACTTGGGGTATAGCCGCGAGGAATTCGCTGGCTTGCGCCTGCCGGATATTCAGGGCGAATTCGACGCTGCCCAGGTTCGCCAGATAGCGGATGATTTCATGCAAGCCGGCGGTGCACAATTCGATACCTTGCGCCGTCACAAGAACGGTACATTGTTGAATGTCCATGTCAGCATCAAAGTGATTGAAATCAGAGGCCGTAATTATTTGTCCCTGATTTGGTCGGACATTACGGAACGCAAGCAGATCGAGCAACAATTCCGCCACCTTTTTGATCACAACCCGGCGCCGATGTTGGTCTACGAGCGCGGCACGCTGGCCATGGTCGCGGTGAATGATGCGTTTATCCAGTTATATGGCTACAGCCAAACTGAAATCGTCGCACTCAAACTCACCGATCTGTTCCCGGAACAACAGCGACAAGCCATTGCAAGCTTGGCGGCCAGTCTGCGCGGTTTTGCCTATATCGGCGAGTGGCAGCATCTTCTTAAAGACGGCCGGGTAATCGACATCATCGTTCGCTCGCACGACATCCATTTTTCCGAGCGTGACTGTCGGGTAGCGGTGATTACCGACATTACCGAACTGAAACAGGCGGAAGCGGAACTGCGCAAACTGTGGCTTGCGGTGGAGCAAAGCCCCAACAGCATCGTCATCACCAATCTGCAAGCGGAAATCGAGTACGTCAATCAGCACTTTACGGCGGTCACCGGCTATAGCCGCGAAGAAGCCATCCGCCAAAATCCGCGGATCCTGCAATCCGGGCACACCGGTCAGGCCACTTATGACGAGATGTGGCATACCCTGACCCAAGGTAAAAGCTGGTCCGGCGAATTGATTAACCGCCGTAAGGACGGCAGCGAATACGTCGAATGGGCGCAGATCACGCCGGTAAGGCAAGCGGACGGTGCCGTCACTCACTATCTGGCCATTAAGGAAGACATTACCGAGAAAAAACGGGTGGAGAGCGAACTGGATTCTTATCGCCACCATCTGGAAGAGCTGGTGGCGGCGCGCACCGTAGAACTGGAACAAGCCCGGCAGGCTGCGGAAGCCGCTACGCTGGCGAAGAGCCAGTTTCTGGCCAATATGAGCCACGAAATCCGCACGCCGATGAATGCGATTCTGGGTATGTTGTATCTGGCGCTGAAGCAGGATTTACCCTCAACCTTGCACAACCATTTGACCAAGGCGCAGAGCGCCGCGCATTCGCTGTTGGGGATCATCAACGATATTCTGGACTTCTCTAAAATCGAAGCCGGTAAGCTGGAGTTTGAGTCTACCGAGTTTGCGCTGGACAGAGTGCTGGAGCAACTCACCGATGCTATCGGCCTACAGGCTGAGCAAAAAGGCGTGGAGTTTTTAATTCGCTACGATGTGAATATCCCCGCCACCTTAAGAGGCGATCCGCTACGCTTAAAACAGGTGCTGCTCAACCTGTGCGGCAATGCCATCAAATTCACCGAACGCGGGGAAGTGGAATTGGCGTTCCGGATGCTCAGCAAAAAGGCTGATGCGGTCATTTTGCAGATTTCGGTTCGCGATACCGGCATCGGCATGGATTGTGAGTTGCAAGGACGTTTATTTCAGAAGTTTACCCAGGCCGATCAGTCCACTACGCGGAAGTTTGGCGGCACCGGCTTGGGGTTGGCGATCAGTAAGCATCTGGTGGAACTGATGGGCGGCAGGATCTGGCTGGAAGATTCGCAACCCGGCCAGGGCACGACGATTTGTTGCACGGTGCAACTGCACATTGCCCAACAGGCCGAGGCCCGTCGTCGGGAATTGCTGGATCAGACCGGATCGTTACTGAAAGGCCTCCGGGTGCTGGTGGTGGACGACAACGACATTTCCCGAGAAATACTCGCGGAAATGTTGCGATTTTTTCAATTGGACGTCAGCGTGGCCGGGGATGGCGCCACTGCGATTCGTTTGCTGGAAACCGCTTCCGAGCATCCCTTCGATCTGGTGTTGATGGACTGGCGGATGCCCGGCATGAATGGCGACGAAGCGACCCGGCGGATTCATGCCGATGCGGCCATTGTGCTGCAACCTAAGGTGATCATGGTCACCGCATACGGCCGCGAAGACGTGATGTTGCTGGCACACCAAGCCGGGGTGGACGGTTTTCTGATCAAGCCGGTTTCGCCGTCGTCACTGTTGGATAGCATGCTGTCGGCATTGGGGCGCAGCGACGTCCTAGACAGGCAGGAGTCGCCGTATGCCGCCGCTCAGACGCCGCCGAATTTGCTTGGCCGCCACGTTTTATTGGTAGAAGATAACGCCATCAATCGCGAATTTGCTGTCGAATTGTTGCGCAGTATGAATATCGCGGCGGATGAGGCGGTGAACGGGGAAGAAGCGTTGGCGATGGTGCAGCGGTATCAGTACGATTGCATATTGATGGACATCCAGATGCCGGTGATGGACGGTCTGGAGGCCACGCGGCGGATTCGCGCTTTGGCCGGGCAAGCGGGGGGAGAACGCTTCGCCAGTTTGCCGATTATCGCCATGACCGCGTTGGCAATGGCCCGCGATGCCGAAGAAAGCCGGGCGGCCGGCATGAACGACCACATTACTAAACCGGTGGAACCGCAAAGCTTGTTTTCCTGTTTGGCAAAATGGCTGCCTGCCGCTTCTAGCGATACGCAGGCCGAGACCTATGCGGTCAATGAAGCGCCGGCACGGGTGGTTTGTTCTCCCGAGTTATTGGGCCTCCAAAGTTTGCAAGTCAGCGAGGGTATTCGCCGCATCGGCGGAAAGGAAGCGGCTTACCGTAAACAACTCAGACGGTTTCGCGAACATTACGCCAACGCAGTGGACGAATTACAGCGTATATTGCAAACCGATAATCTCACGGCCGCTGAAAATTATTGTCATTCCTTGAAAGGGGTAGCCGGCAATATCGGCGCCAATGCGTTTTACGAGTGCATTGCCGGCATCGATGCCGGGCTTAAACAACAGCAACGGCCTGCCGCAGAACACATTGAGCAGCTGCGCGACTTATTGCAACAAGTGATGACCGACATCGATAGTCTTACCCCGCCGCCGACGCCGGCCGCATTGCCGGCAGAACCGCTATCGGTCGAGGCCATAAGCGCTAAAATTACCCGCTTAATGGCTGTGTTGGAAAGCGATTTAGGCGCAGCCGAAGCGTTAATCGGCGATTTACGCAAGGGTACGGCCGGAAGCGAGTTCGAAGCCGATTTCGAGGCGATTGCCGCCGAGGTCGATGCGTTTAACATAGATCAAGCCATCGCTCTGTTGGTGGCGGTGCAACAACGCCTGCTGGCTGGGCCATCATTAGAGCAGCGAGATTAACATGTCCCAGACGAATAACAGCAAACCGAGTATTTTGATCGTCGATGACGTCAACGAAAATCTGCATGCTTTATTGAGCATTCTGCGCGAAGACTACGCCATTCTCGCCGCGACCAACGGCGAAAAAGCCCTGGAACTGGCGGTGCGCGCCCCAGGTCCGGACCTAGTATTGCTCGACATCAAAATGCCGGGCATGGACGGTTACGAAGTGTTGCGGCGGCTGAAGACCGATCCTATGACGGCCGATATTCCGGTCATCTTCGTTACGGCCCTGTCGGAATCGGCCGACGAGGCCGCCGGCCTTAAATTGGGTGCCGCCGATTACATCACCAAACCGATCAATCCCGATCTACTGAAACAGCGGATACTGACGCAACTGGAATTGCGCCAATATCGCCGCAAGCCGCTAATTTCCTTGAACGAACAGATGTTGATCAGAGCGGAGCGGCCGGCACTGCTGCTAGTTGACGATATGCCGGAGAATATCCACGAATTGGCCGAGGCGCTGAAGGAGGAATACCGCATCCTGGTAGCCAACAACGGCCGCAAGGCGGTGGAAATAGTGTTGGGCTCCCATCCGCCCGACGTGGTGCTGCTGGACATCCTGATGCCGGAAATGGACGGGTATGAAGTGTGCCGGCGTATCAAGGCCACAGCCGTAGGCACCCGGATTCCGGTGTTATTCGTCAGCGTGGTGGACAAAACGGTGGACAAAGTGCGCGGCTTCTCGATTGGTGCCGCCGACTACATCACCAAGCCCTTTGACATCGACGAAGTGCGGGCGCGGATACGCACGCATTTGGAACTTAGCCGCTTGAACCATCATTTCGAGCAGTTGATTGAGCTGCACACCGCCGAGTTACAACACTTGGATTCTATCGTCTGCCGGTCTCCGGTGGTCGCGATAACCTGGCGCAACGCCGAGGATTGGCCGGTGAGTTACGTCAGTGCCAATATCGCGGATTGGGGTTATCGTCCGGAGGATTTGCGCTTGGGCAAAGTGAAGTATCTGGATTTGCTTCCGCCCGAAGACCGGTTTCGGGTCGAAGCCGAAGTCGCTCAACACATTGCCCATGGTCCGGACGAATATCATCAGGAATACCGCTTATTGCACGGCGACGGCCATTGGATATGGATTGATGAATTTACCCGGCTAAGCCGCAACGAGCAGGGCGAAGTGGAGTCCTTCGACGGTTTGCTGAATAACATCACCGCCCGCGTCGAAGCCGAGCTGGCTTTGCGGGAGCGGGAACATCAATTGCGGGTGATGGGCGACAATCTGCCGGACGGCTATGTGTATCGTTACCGAATCTGGCAGGATGGGCGGACGGCTCTGCAATACATCAGCGCCGGAGTGGAGAAACTGCACGGGCTGAAGCCCGCGCAACTGATCGAAGACATCAATCCGTTCTTTGCGCAAATGGCGCCCGAGTCGCTTCAGCAATACCGGGAAGAGGAAGCCGAATGCCTCAGGGAATTAAAAGTCTATAAAGGCAGCGTGTTATTCAATCCGCCCGGCGGCCGCCAGTGCTGGATTGCATTTCGGTCCAGCCCAAAACGGCAAGCCGATGGCAGCGTGGTTTGGGATGGTGTGGGCGTTGATGTCACTCAGCGCATAGAGAACGAACAAAAGCTGATTTTACAGGCCCGGCGTGCGCAAGCTTTGTTGGAACTGCCAAAGGCGTCGGAAGACTTGAACGAGGCGGAATTCATCCGGCGCGGCATGCTTCTGGCGGAAGAGCTGACCGCCAGCCAACTGGCCTTTGTATACTTTATCAATCCTGACGAAGACTGTATGGAACCGGTGGCAGAGTCTCGAGCGCGACAGGAACCAAGTGGGAAAACCGTCGCGGACAGCCGTATTCTTCTCAGCCAAGCCGGTATCTTGGGTGAGTCCGTCAAAAACCGCCAACCGGCGGTTTTCAATAATATCCCGGTCCATCTCCCTAAAGAGTTGGTGGTAACCGCCAATACAGAAGCCTTTCCCCGGCTTCCTGCTGCTGGTTTTTCCGATGCGCAGCCTGAATTGCGTCGGCTGATTTCCGTGCCGGTGATCGAGAATGGCAAAGTGGTCATGCTAACCGGTGTGGCGAACAAAGCGACCGACTATACCGAGCTGGATGTGGAAACCGTTCAGCTCATCTCGAACGCCCTGTGGCGCATCGTGCAACGCCAGCGCGTCGAGAAAAAGGCCGCCCGTTTCAGCCAGGTGTTGGCGCGATCCACCAATGAAATCCATATTTTCGATAGCCAGACCCTGCGGTTTATTGATGTGAACCAGGGTGGGCGGGACAATCTGGGTTATTCAACACAAGAGCTTGAGCGGATGACGCCGTTGGATATTAACCCTGAGCTAAATGAGGAGGCCTTTGAACAGCTGTGCGCGCCTTTGCGGGCGGGTAGCAAGAGCCGTTGCGATTTCTCAACGATACACCGGCGTAAAGACGGTAGCGAGTACCCGGTTGAAGTTCATCTGGAATTAATCGATGACCAGCCCCCATTATTTGTGGCCATCATTAACGATATGACTGAAACTCAGCAAATGCAGGAGCGCATCGTGCAATTATCGCGTTACGATCCGGTTACCGGTTTGCCGAATCAATTTTTCTTCGAAGACTTGCTGTCGTCAGCCATCGCGCAAGCCGAGCATCAGCAGCACGATATTGCCGTATTGCGTTTGGATATTGAAAATTTCCATACGATTGATGACACCTACGGTTACGAAATCGGCGATCAAACGCTGAAAATCATTGCCAACCGCTTGGTCAAGGCCGCCGGCAGCGAAGGCCTCGTCACCCGGATGGCCAAGGACAATTTTAATATTGCCTGTTCGGACATCGATAGCCCATCGGCAGCCGAACAATTTGCTGAAGCCCTGCGGGCGGCTGTGACGGAATCGGTGGTGCTAGCCCAGCATGAAATTCATCTGGAAGCCAAGATCGGTATCAGTTTTTATCCCTCAGATGCGAAAACAGCCAGCGAGTTGGTGCAGCGCGCCGGGATTGCTTTAAATCATGCCAAAGCCGACAAGGTGTCCAGTTTTCGTTTCTTCAAGCAAGACATGAATGAGCGGTTACTGGCCAGAATCGCACTAACCAACGACATGCGCCACGCTATCGAGCGGGAACAATTTGAGCTTTATTACCAGCCTCAAGTCGATCTTGCCAGCGGAAAAATCATTGGTTTGGAAGCCTTGGTACGCTGGAATCATCCCGTGCAAGGTTTCATGCCGCCGAATAAATTTATCCCTTTGGCGGAAGAATCCGGCTTGATCGTGCCTTTGGGGGATTGGATTCTCAAACGCGCCGTATCGCAAGCCAAGGAATGGCGAGATGCCGGGCTAATCCCTGAAGGCTTTACCGTTGCTGTGAACGTCTCTGCCATACAAATGCAGGCGGGTGGCTTGGTCGATTTGCTAAAGCAGTTATTTGCTGACACCGATTTGCCGGCCCGTTATATTGAATTGGAACTCACCGAAAGTTTGTTGATGACGAATGTAAGCGAGACCCTGACGCTGTTGAAACAGCTGAAGGACCTGAGCATTCAGCTGTCGATTGACGATTTCGGCACCGGCTATTCGTCGCTTTCCTACCTCAAACAATTCTCGGTGGACAAGCTCAAGATAGACAAAAGCTTTATCGACAATGTGGTCACCGATTCGAACGATGCGGTGATTGTGCAAGCCACTATCGCCATGGCGCACAGCTTGGGCCTAGCCGTCATCGCAGAAGGAGTGGAAAGCCAGGGGCAAACCAGTTACCTGAGAAGGCTGCGCTGCGATCAGATACAGGGTTATTATTTCAGTCGGCCGTTGCCCGGCGCTGAGATTCGGCAGTTGTTGCAGGCCGGAACCCTACTGCGTTTACCTTCGGATGAACAAAAACCGCAGGTTCTTATTGTGGACGACGAACCATATATCATGTCGGCGCTGAAGCGCTGCTTGTGGCGGGACGATTATGAAATTTTGACGGCCGGCAGTGGCCAAGAAGCACTGGAGTTGTTGGCCAATCATCCGGTTATGGTGATTATCTGCGATCAACGTATGCCGGAAATGACCGGTACGGAGTTTTTGTCGCGCGTTAAAATCATGCACCCGCGAACGGTGCGAATGATTATTTCCGGCTATGCCGATTTAAACACTATCACTGAGGCCGTTAACAAAGGCGAAATATACAAATTCCACAAAAAGCCTTGGGACGACGATGAATTACGCAACGACGTTCGGGAAGGCATCGCGCGTTATTACGCCTCTGAAAACATCCGGTCATTGTAGAGGCTTGCAATCGGCGATTTTGTGTCATCCGGCAAAGGGAAATACGACATCTTTGCTGGGCAAGATGTTGTTTAAAACAAGGCCTTTCGCAAACCGGCCAAAACGCCAATAAGCAAGCTTAATTAGAATTTTGTGCACCAAGTTGGATCTGATTTTATTTTTGCTTGCACCACTAAAACGCAAAACGCTGGATTTTGCAGGCGGTGCTGTTTTATATATTATTGATTTATATATAAATTTATGTATGGCATACAGCTTGCTGTATAGAACTACAACACGTGAGGCGCGATCATAAAAGCGCCTTAACAAAATGGTGACTAGGGTTCCGGCTCGATTTCGAGCGTCAGCGACCGAGAGTTGCCGGCTTCTTTCGGGGAGCTACACGGCGGGATAAAAGCCCGGGAGGTCAGACGGTTTTATAAACCGGTCCGCCTCTACGTGTAGCTTTTCAACCCGACTGGAGCTACTCATGACATCTACTTCCTCCCACTGCCTGTCCCGATTAATTGCGCTTGTCCTTGCTGCGGCATTGTTTTGCTTGTCTAAACCGGCTGCCGCTGAGGTAAAGGTTGGGGTCAGCGATTGGCCTGGCTGGGTGGCCTGGTACGTCGCCGAACACAAGGGCTACTTCAAAAAGTACGGCGCCAAGGTCAAACTGGTTTGGTTTGCCAATTACACCGATTCCATCTCGGCCTTGTCCGCCGGCCAGTTGGACGCCAACTGTCAGACCTGGTCCGACACCATGGCACCGCTGAGCAAAAACATACCGGTCAAAGCCATTCTGGTCAACGACAATTCCGACGGCAACGACGCCTTGATGGTCAATCCCGCCATCAAAAGCTTCGCCGACCTGAAAGGCAAAACCGTCGCCCTCGAACAATATTCGATTTCCCACTTCGTGCTCGCCACCGCGCTGAGCAAGAACGGCCTGAGTTTCGACGACATCAAAACGGTAAACCTGTCGGCCGGCGACGCGGCGGCGGCATTCTTGAGTGGCCGGGTCGATGCGACCGTGGTGTGGAATCCCTGGGTCAATAATATCCAGACCAGCGGCAAAGGTACGGCCTTATTCACCTCCAAAGACATGCCCGGCCTGATCCCGGATTTACTGGTGGCTAGAGTCAAAGCCATCGAAACCCACCGCGCCGAGTTGGTCGGCATGATCAAAGCCTGGCAGGACACTCAACAGTTTATTCGCGAGCAGCCGGATCAAGCCGTCGCCATCATGGCCAAGGTGGTCGGCATGAAACCGGATGCCTACAAAGTGTTTCTGCCCGGCACCCGCTTCTTTACATTGGAAGACAATCTGAAAGCTTTGGGACCGGCCAGCGAACCGGCGTCGTTGGCGGCGGTCGGCCCGACCATCGCCGCCTTTTTGAAAGACAACCGTTTGATAGACAGCGTGCCGGATTTGGCGGTCGGCGTCGATGCCTCGTTGGTGGCCGAAGCGCTCGCCGCTCGCTAACGAAGGGTGGCAACCATGACTGGCAATTTAAATCCGCGCCGACCGCTATGGGCGATACGCGGCAGTTTGGAACGGCGCACCCATTGGCTGATTGCCATCAGCGGTTTGCTGTCGGCACTGCTGGCTTGGTGGTGGGCCTCGGCCGGCGGCGCGATAGACCCGGTGTTTCTGCCGACACCGCCTTTGGTGTTGGATAGCGCCTGGGCATGGCTGCGCGACGGCGATTTGCTGGGCGACGTGGCGATTAGTGTTTACCGGGTGGTGGCCGGGTTTTTATTGTCCGCGGTATTGGCCTTGCCCTTGGGTGTGCTGGTCGGCACCTATGCGCCGGTCAAAGCCTTGTTCGAACCCTTGACCGACTTCATCCGCTATATGCCGGCGGCAGCCTTCATCCCGTTGGTGATGCTGTGGGTCGGCATCGACGAGGGCGCCAAGATCGCGATTATCTTCATCGGTACCTTCTTTCAAATGCTGCTGATGATCGCCGAGGACGTGCGCCGGGTGCCGATGGAGCAAATCGAAGCGGCGCAGACCATGGGCGCCGACCGCGACGAAATCGTGATGCGGGTAATCATGCCGTCGGCCAAACCGGCCATTCTGGATACCTTGCGGGTGACAATGGGCTGGGCCTGGACCTATCTGGTGGTGGCCGAGCTGGTGGCGGCCAACTCCGGTTTGGGCTTTGCCGTGCTGAAGGCGCAACGCTTTTTGCAAACCGACAAAATCTTCGCCGGCATCATTTTGATCGGACTGTTCGGGCTGGCGACCGACCAATGCTTCCGCTGGGCGCATCGCCGCAGCTTCCCTTGGCTGTACCGGAGATAGCGCCGATGACGAATCCCATCATTCAAATCCGCCAATTGCAAAAACGCTTTGCCGCCAACGGCGCGGACATTGTCGCCTTGCAGGACGCCGATCTCGACATAGCACCCGGCGAGTTCGTGACGCTGGTCGGCGCGTCCGGCTGCGGCAAATCGACCTTGCTGCGCATCGTTGGCGGCTTAGAGCCGGCCAGCGGCGGCACGGTCAACGTCGACGGTTTGCCTATCGCCGGCCCCGGCATCGACCGGGCTATGGTGTTCCAGCATTACAGCCTGTATCCCTGGTTGAGCGTGACCGACAACATCAAGTTCTGCCGGCAATTGAAAGTGCATCGGGACGTATCGACGCTGAGCGATGTCGAGTCCGCCGAAGGCAGGGCCGACGCCCTGATCCGCTTGATGGGCCTGAGTCACGTCGCCGACGCCTATCCGAATCAACTGTCCGGCGGCATGCAGCAGCGGGTGGCGATTGCCAGGGCCTTGATGGCGCGGCCGCGCATCCTGCTGATGGACGAGCCGTTCGGCGCGCTGGATGCCCAAACCCGCGAGGTCATGCACGATCTGATCCTGCACGTTTCCATCCTGGAAAAAACCACGGTGCTGTTCGTCACCCACGATGTGGAAGAAGCGATTTATCTGGCGCACCGGGTGGTGCTGATGGCGCCGCGGCCGGGACGCATCGCCGCGGTGCACACGGTACCGCTGCCGGATCACCGCGACCAGGACATGAAACAGACCCCGGACTTCATTGCCTTAAAAAAACAAATTTTGGCCGGCATCCGCGACACGTCCGGCATGCAGACCGACTATGAACTGCTCGAGCGCCTGGGTCAGGTTCCGGCGCCATAAACCTATTAGGAGACCAACATGACTTTAGCGGCAATCAATCCTGCAGACCTGCTTTGGAGCGAGACCCTACCGGGCGGCGCCCACACTTCGTTTCGGATGCGGCGCGGCAACCGGCTGCGCCTGACCGACAGCGAAGGCGGCGCCAACTTGTCGGCTTTGTTCGTCAATGACGACGAACGCAGCGAACGCTACAACATGGCCGACACCCTAAAGGCCCAGCACACCTTCCATCTGAGCGAAGGCTTTGTCTGCTATTCGGACATGGGCCGGGTGTTGTGTTCGATTACCGGCGACACGCTGGGCTGGCACGACACAGTATGCGGCGTGTCCGATGCCGGGCAAGTACAGGCCAAATACGGTAACGCCCGCTATCAAAGCCACCGCAATGCGATGTACCGCAACGGCCGCGACAGTTTGTTGATCGAACTGGAGAAATGGGGACTGGGCAAGCGCGATTTGGTCGCCAACGTCAATTTCTTCAGCAAGGTAGCGGCCGAGGCGGACGGCAATCTGCAATTTCAGGTGGATCATTCCGCTCCAGGCAGCCAAGTCGAATTGCGCTTCGAAATGAACACGCTGGTGGTGCTGAGCAGTTGCCCGCATCCGTTGGATCCCAATCCACACTATCAGCCCAAACCGGTGTTGCTGGAGGCCTATCGCGGCGCTCTGCCGGACCAACACGACAAATGCCGCAATTTCCGCCCGGAAAACGGCCGCGGCTTCAGCAATACCGAACGCTATTTTCTGTAATCACCGATCTAACGAGGACGAAACCATGCCCATCGTCGAGAGCACGCTCGATCCGAGCAACGCCATTTACGATTACACCTTGCCGGCCGGCGAGCCCTGGCTGCATACCATCAAGCACGGCCAGACCTTCCGCATCCTGGATTTGGAAGGCAACCAGGCGGTCGATACGCTGTTTTACAGTGCCGCCGACCATGAAGAACGCTATAGCGCCAGCGACACGATACGCCACCAGGGCAATCTGTACCTGAGCGCCGGCTCCAAATTGATGTCCGGCGAGGGTAACGTGCTGCTGACCATCGTCGCCGACACCTGCGGCCGCCACGACACCTTGGGCGGTGCCTGTGCCGCCGAAAGCAATACGGTGCGCTATGCCCTGGACAAAAAGCACATGCACAGCTGCCGCGACAGTTTTCTATTGGCCATCGGTCACGCCGACTGCGGTCTGGCCAAGCGCGACATCGCCAGCAACATCAATTTTTTTATGAACGTGCCGGTCACGGCCGACGGTCAGCTGACCTTTGCCGACGGCATTTCCGCGCCAGGCAAGTATGTGGAAATGCGGGCGGAGATGGACGTGATCGCGCTGATTTCCAATTGTCCGCAGTTGAACAACCCGTGTAACGCCTACAACCCGACGCCGGTGCGCCTGCTGATCTGGGATTGACCCTTAATCCGCGCCGGGACGGCCCGGCGCCGGTATGTCAAGGCGGGACGGCCCGCCAAACGAGGATTCATGTTTAACAAGGTATTGATCGCCAATCGCGGCGAAATCGCCTGCCGCATCATCCGGACTTTAAAGGAATTGGGTATAGCCAGTGTCGCGGTGTATTCCGAAGCCGACGCCCATGCCCGCCACGTCCAGGAAGCCGACGAAGCGGTATGTGTCGGCGGAGCGGCGGCGGCCGACAGCTATTTGCGCAGTGAGCGAATTCTTGAAGCAGCGGTGGCAACGGGTGCCCAGGCCATCCATCCCGGCTACGGTTTTCTGAGCGAAAACGCCGAGTTCGCCGAGCAATGCGCTGCGGCCGGCATTGTTTTCATCGGCCCGACGCCGGAACAATTGCGGCGCTTTGGTTTGAAGCACACTGCCCGCGAAATCGCCAAAACCTGCGGCGTGCCGTTACTACCGGGCACAGGCTTGCTGGCGGACATCGATCAGGCCGTAGCGTCGGCAGCCGCAATCGGCTACCCGTTGATGCTGAAAAGCACCGCCGGCGGCGGCGGTATCGGCATGCGCTTGTGCCGCAACGACACGGAACTGCAAGAGGCCTTTACCGTCGTGCAGCGCTTGAGCGCGGCCAATTTTAAAGACAGCGGCCTGTATCTGGAGAAGTTCATCGAACGCGCCCGCCATATCGAGGTGCAGATTTTCGGCGACGGCGCCGGGCGGGTGATCCATTTGGGCGAGCGCGATTGTTCGGTACAACGCCGCAACCAGAAAGTGATCGAGGAAACCCCGGCACCCGGCCTCAGCGAAGCAACGCGGGAGGCGCTCTATCGGCATGCCCTGGCGCTGGCCGAGGCGGTAAATTACCGTTCCGTCGGCACCGTCGAATTCGTTTACGACCAGGACAGCGGCGAATTTTATTTCCTGGAGGTCAACACTCGGCTGCAAGTCGAACACGGCGTGACCGAACAAGTCACCGGCACCGATCTGGTCGAGTGGATGCTGTGGCTGGCGGCCGGCGACAGCACGTTCCTGGATCAGTATCGGCACGCGCCGCAGGGTTGGGCTATGCAGGTCAGGGTGTACGCCGAAGACCCGAACAAGAACTTCCAGCCCTCGGCCGGCCTGTTGAGCGAGTGCCGTTTTCCGGTCGGCGTCCGGGTCGACCACTGGCTGGAGAACGGCCTGGAAGTCACGCCTTATTACGACCCTTTGCTGGCCAAAGTCATCGTTCACGCCGGCGACCGCGAACAGGCGCTGGCGCAAATGGATGTGGCCTTGGCCGAAACTCGCCTATACGGCATCGAAACCAATCTGGTCTATTTGCGGCAGATCGTCGCCGACGAGGTGTTCCGCAGCGGTCGCCAGATTACCGCTTATCTGGCCGGACTGACTTACCTTCCGCGCACCCTGGACGTGCTGGAAGCCGGCACGCAAAGCATGATCCAGGATTATCCTGGCCGCCTGGGTTATTGGGACGTCGGCGTGCCGCCGTCCGGGCCGATGGATATGCTGGCCTTTCGCTTGGCGAACCGGATTTTGGGCAACCCGGAACACGCGGCCGGGCTGGAAATGGCGATTAACGGCCCCAGCCTGCGCTTCAATTTCGCTACCCGCATCGTGTTGACCGGCGCGACGATGACGGCCGAATTGAACGGCCAGGCCGTCGCATTCTGGCAAGCCATAACAGTATCCGCCGGTGACGTGTTGAAACTGGGCACTATCGCCGGCCAGGGTTGCCGCGCTTACCTGGCGATCCAAGGCGGCTTCGACGTGCCGGAATATCTGGGCAGCCGCGCCACATTCACGCTGGGCCAATTCGGCGGCCATGGCGGCCGGGTGCTGCGGGTCGGCGACGTGTTGCCGGTCGTAACGGAAGCTGCCATGACCGAGGAAGTTGTGCCGAATTCGGCCGCGCTACCGGTTTATTCGGAGCACTGGCAGATCGGCGTGCTGTACGGCCCGCACGGCGCGCCGGACTTTTTTACCGACGAGGACATAGACGAATTTTTCGCGACCGACTGGGAGGTGCATTACAACTCCAACCGCACCGGCATCCGTCTGATCGGCCCGAAACCGCGCTGGGCGCGCAGCGACGGCGGCGAGGCCGGCCTGCATCCGTCCAATATCCATGACAACGCCTATGCCATTGGCGCGGTGGATTTCACCGGCGACATGCCGGTCATCCTCGGCCCGGACGGCCCCAGCCTGGGCGGCTTTGTCTGTTCGGCCACCGTGGTCGCGGCGGAATTGTGGAAACTGGGCCAATTAAAGCCCGGTAATACTGTGCGATTTATCCGCCTGAACCGCGAACAGGCCGCGAGTCTGGATGCCCAAGTCGAACGAGCTTTAGCCGATCCGGCCCATGCCGTGTTACCGGAACTGCCGGTAACAGCAAGCGTCGAGGAAAGCTGCATCCTTGCTCAGGTGCCGGCCAATACCGATCAGGTTGCAGTGACCTATCGCCAAGCCGGCGACCGCAATATGCTGGTCGAATATGGGCCGTTGATGCTGGACATCAATCTGCGCTTTCGAGTACATGCCTTGATGACCTGGCTGCAACAACGCAGCATCGCCGGCATCGTCGATCTGACGCCGGGCATCCGCTCCTTGCAAGTGCATTACGACCGCCGTCTGCCGCTGGACGAACTGATGCGGATCTTGGCGCAAGCCGAAGCCGAATTGCCGGCCATAGAGGACATGGAAGTACCGACCCGTATCGTCCATCTGCCGCTGTCCTGGGACGACCCATCCACGAAACTAGCCATCGAAAAATACATGCAGTCGGTGCGCAAGGACGCGCCATGGTGCCCAAGCAATATCGAGTTCATCCGCCGCATCAACGGCCTGGACAGCATAGAGCAGGTCAAGGACATTCTGTTCAACGCCAGTTATCTGGTGATGGGCTTGGGCGACGTTTACCTCGGTGCGCCGGTGGCGACGCCCATCGATCCGCGCCACCGCTTGGTGACGACCAAATACAATCCGGCCCGGACCTGGACCCCGGAGAACGCGGTCGGTATCGGCGGCGCTTATATGTGCGTCTACGGCATGGAAGGTCCGGGCGGCTACCAGTTCGTCGGCCGCACCGTGCCGATGTGGAACCGCTACCGGCAAACCGCCGATTTTCGCGACGGTAAGCCTTGGCTGCTGCGCTTTTTCGATCAGATTCGCTTCTATCCTGTATCCGCCGAGGAATTGCTGCGCTACCGGCAAGATGTAATCAGCGGCAAGGCCAAACTGGATATCCGCGAGGAAACCTTCAGCCTGCGCCAATACAACGACTTTCTGCGCCAAAACGCCGATGAGATCGCCGCCTGCAAACAGCGCCAGCAAGCGGCCTTCGACGCCGAACGTGAACGCTGGGCGCAAGCCGGGCAAGTTTACGCGGATGACCAGGCCGTCGCGGCGGCGGCTATCGACACCGAACTGGATTTGCCGGCCGGTGCCAGGGCCGTAGCCAGCCACATCGCCGGCAATGTCTGGCAGGTTTTGGTCCAGGCCGGCGCTAGCGTCAAGCAAGGCGATACCTTGGTGGTGGTCGAGTCGATGAAAATGGAATTTCCGGTAACGGCACCGGCAGACGGCACGGTCTGGAAAGTATTTTGCAATGAAGGCGCTCAAATCAGTGCCGGCCAGGATTTGCTGGTGCTGCAAGCCGGGGAGGACGCATGAAGACCTGGAGCGAATTGCCGGAAGTACTCAGCATCGCCAGCCTTAGCCAGGCTTACCGGGACGGCGCACTGACGCCGACGACCTTGGTGGACATGCTCTGGCAACGCCTGGAATCCGCGCCGGCGCGCGGCGTCTGGATCAGCCGTTTGCCGCTGGCGCAGATGCAGGCTTACGCCGCGGCGCTATCGGACCAGTCGCCGGACGACTTGCCCTTGTACGGCATCCCCTTTGCGATCAAGGACAATATCGATTTGGCCGATCTACCCACCACAGCAGCTTGTCCGGCTTACGCCTACCAGCCGCAGCAATCGGCTTTCGTGGTGCGGCAATTGATCGCCGCCGGAGCGATTCCGGTCGGCAAGACCAATCTGGACCAGTTCGCGACCGGTTTGGTTGGCACCCGCTCGCCTTATGGTGTGTGCCGCAACAGCTTCGATCCGGCTTACATCGCCGGCGGCTCCAGCTCGGGTTCGGCGGTCGCGGTGGCGACCGGTCTGGCCAGCTTTGCGTTGGGTACCGACACCGCCGGCTCCGGCCGGGTGCCGGCCGCGTTCAATAACCTGGTCGGCGTCAAGCCGACGCGGGGCTTATTAAGCACGTCCGGCGTGGTACCGGCCTGCCGCAGCCTGGATTGCGTATCGATCTTCGCGTTGACCGCTGCCGACGCGGAACGGGTAATGTGCGTCGCCAACGTTTACGACGCGCAAGACGCCTATAACCGCCCGGATCAAGCTTTGCCGGTGCCGCCGGGCTTTGCCGGCCGTTTCCGTTTCGGTGTGCCGAAACCGGAGCAACTGCAATTTTTTGGCGACCATGCGGAGGAAGCCTTGTTTGCCGCGGCCGTTGAGCAACTGGTGGAACAAGGCGGCAGCGCCGTCGAAGTGGACATCCAGCCCTTGCTGGACGCTGCCGGCTTGCTCTATGCCGGGCCGTGGCTGGCCGAGCGTTATTTGGTGGCCGGCGAATTGTTGCAAAACCAGCCCGAAGCCTTATTTCCAGTGACGCGCGCCATCATTGCCAATGGCACCAATTTGTCGGCCGCCGACGCCTGGCGTGCGTTTTACCGCTTGCAGGAATTGAAGCGGCAAAGCGATGCGCTCTGGCGGCAGATCGATGTATTGGTGACGCCGACCACCGGCACCATCTACCCGATTGCCGCCGTTGAAGCCGAACCGCTCGAATTGAACAGCCGCTTGGGCTATTACACCAATTTCATGAATTTGCTCGACCTCAGCGCCATTGCACTGCCGGCCGGTTTTCGCGGCAATGGCCTGCCGTTCGGCATCACCTTGTGCGCGCCGGCCTTTGCCGACCGGGCTTTGCTGGCCTTGGCGAAACGGCGCGAGCAATCGGTGCCGCATAAGTTGGGCATCTCCACCACCTTAAGCGCCGAATTTCCCGATGCGGACACTGAAGACTCGTCCGGTTTCGTCCGGGTCGTGGTGTGCGGCGCGCATCTATCCGGCTTGCCGCTGAACCGTCTCTTGACAGGCCGAGGCGGCGTGTTGCTGCAACGGACTCACACCGCGCAGAGCTACCGGCTTTACGCATTGCCGGACGGCAAGCGGCCGGGCATGGTGCGCGACGAAACCGGCGCGGCGATTGCAGTTGAGGTGTGGGCTTTGCCGATTGGCCGTTACGGGGAATTCGTCGCCGAAATCCCGCCACCCTTGGGTATCGGCAGCGTGCAATTGCAAGACGGCACTAGTGTGCAGGGCTTTGTTTGCGAAGCCGCCGCCGTGCGCGAGGCGCTGGACATTACCGATTACGGCGGCTGGCGCGCCTATCTTGCTCGCCCCGACTAAACCAACGGTTTTACTCGTTTAAATTTCCCTAACCCCAACCATTCAAGCCGGATTTTCCGGCTGGCGGGAGCGCTTGCGCCCGAAAAACTTCGACGATTCATTTTTCGACAGGAGAACACCATGCCACACTCATCTTTCCGAACCCGCGAATGGCTGTATGCCGCACCGTTATTGTTGGCGATGTCGCCGTTGCCGGCCGAGGAACGCGCCGGTTTATTGAACGGTTTATCGTTGATCAACGATTTGCCCTGGATGAAAGCCGCCGGTTTGCGCGTCCACAGCTGGGCCGATGCCGGTATCGTTTATAACGCCAACGACCCCGGCGACGGCTACAACGGTACCGTGGTGTTTGCAGATCGGGCCAACGAATTCAATCTGCATCAACTCGGCGGCGAATTGATTCGTGATGTGGATACCGCTGGCGACCATTGGGACGTCGGCGGCAAGCTGACCTTGATGTACGGCAGCGACGCCCGCTTCAATACCATCAACCCTTACGGCGGCGGCCATTGGGATAACCGTTTGATCGGTTCCGACGAGCGTTTTTACAAACTCGCGATCCCGAATGCGTACCTGGATATTTTTACGCCGATAGGCAAGGGCCTGACCACGCGCATCGGCCGGTTTTACACGATCATGGGTTACGAGACCGGATTGTCGCCGGATAATTTCTTCTACACCCATCCTTATACCTTTCAATACGGCGAGCCGTTTACCCATTTCGGCATGACCACCACCTATCCGGTCCATCAAAATCTGAGCGTGACACTGGGTGCGGTGACCGGCGGCCACACCAAACTAAACGGCGTGCTGGACGGCAACGGCGCTTGGGACGGGTTCGATAAAAACATGGAAAACTGGAATTTTCTGGGCGGTGCGACCTGGACCAGCGACGATGCGGCAACCTCGTTTACCGCGACGCTGATTACCGGCGACGTCAACAGCAACAACAATTTGCGCGAATTTCAGCGCCAGACCGGTATCAATAAGCGCGACAACCGCACGTTTTACAGTCTGGTTCTCCAACATAACTTTACCGAGTGCTGGCATTACGTGCTGCAGCACGACCACGGCATCGAACAACAACATCCGCTGAACAATTTCGCCGACGCCGAATGGTACGGTATCCATTCGCAATTGAAATACGACGTCACCGATACGGTGGGCGTGGGCCTGCGCGGCGAATGGTTTAGGGATGACGACGGCGTTCGAGTGGGTCAAATGTGCCCCAGTTGTGCGGTGCTGGCGACCGGCCCGGCCAATTATTATGCGGCGACGCTCGGCGTGAACTGGAAACCGGCGAAATGGTTGATGCTGCGGCCGGAAGCGCGTTACGACTGGTCGGAAGGCGTCGATGCTTACGACGAACGGAACAAGGACAGCCAGTTTATTTTTGGTGCCGACGTGGTGGTTACTTTTTAGGGGCTGTTGCCGTTTTTCAAACAACAGCAAAGCAAACGATGCCACGACGGTTGTTTACGGACGAATGTTGGAAGTAATTCAATAAATCTCGTGATTAACCCGGCCCTTAATCACCGTTCGTCCTTTGACGGACAACTCTGGAATAACGGTGTATTAGTGTTAAATAAGGCCGGGTTGATAATTAATCCACCAGCGGCAAAATCAAATAGTCGGTCCATTTGCGGTCGCCATCAGCTTCATCTTCAGTGGGAACCAAGGTTTCATTCCAGCCGCCGCCCAGCGCTTTGACCAATAACACGGACGCCGACAAACGCTGCCCGAGCAATTGCACAGCGGTTTGTTGATTGGATAGCGCCGCGGTTTGCGCCGTTATCACGTTGATGTAGCTAACTGTGCCGGCTTGATATTGATTGTTGGTCAAGGCCAAGGCCTGTTTCGCAGCGGCGACGGCTTTGTCTTGCACTTGGGTTTCTTCATCCAGGATACGCAGCGCGGCCAGGTTATCTTCCACCTCTTGAAAGCCGGTCAGCACGGTTTGCCGATAGGCGGCGACGCTGGCATCGTAGGCGTCTATCGCCTGTTTATACTGGGCATTTTTGGCACCGCCGTCGAACAAGGTCAAGGCCAAGCCGGCCGGCCCCAAGGACCAATAGCGGCGGGCCATCGTGAACAAGGTGTCGGCAGTCGGCGACTGAAAACCGTTAGTCGAGGCCAGATTCAAAGTAGGGTAGTAAGCGGCTTTGGCGACACCGATTTGGGCGTTGGCGGCGGCGATTTTACGTTCTGCGGCGGCGATGTCCGGGCGGCGTTCCAGCAATTCCGACGGCAGGCTGACCGGAATGCCCGGCGGTTGCGCGGTTAAAGGTGCCGGCGCCAGCGACAACTCGGCAGGGGTTTTGCCGATCAGCACCGCGATGGCATGTTCCAGCTTGGCGCGCTGCACGCCCAAGTCGATGGACTGAGCGCGCACGGTTTCCAATTGGGTTTCCGCCTGTACCACATCGGCCTTGGCCACCACGCCCACGGCATAGCGGTTTTTGGTGATTTCCAGGGTTTTCGCAAACGCCGTTACCGTTTCGTCTAATAAGGCTTTCTGGGCGTCCAGTGTTTTCATTTGAAAGTAACTGTCCGCTAACGCCGATTGGCTAGATAGTATCAAAGCGTGCAAGGTCGCGGCGCTGGCCTGGGCGTTGCTGGTATTCGCTTCCACCTGGCGGCGTACGCTGCCCCATAAATCCGGCTCCCAAGCCACGCCGACCGCCTGACCAAACAGGTTGCGCACCCCGCCCACCGCGACGTTTTGGCCGGTGGCGGCGCGGAAGCGGTTGAAGGTGCCGGTCAATGTCGCCACCGGTAGCAACGACGATTGCACCGACTGCACCAGATGCTGGGCTTGCCGATATTGGGCTTCGGCTTGGATGATGGACTGGTTGGCGGCGGCAACCTGTTCTTCCAATTCGTTCAGTTTGGGATCGTTAAAAATCTCCCACCATTTGCCGGGCAAACCGGTATCACGCGGTTGGGCCTGTTTCCAGCCTTTCATTTCTTTAAATTCCTCGGATACATTGGCTTGCGGACGGACATAATCCGGGCCTACCGTGCAGGCAGCCAACGGCAAGGTCAGTAAGGAAGCAAGCAAAGCTGGGTTTATTCTTAAACGCATGACAATCGGTTTAGGTGGAATGTGGCGCCGGGCTGGCGGCGCGGTTGGAAAAACGGCCGTGCAGCCACAGCCGGAATCGGTCGAGGTACAAATAAACGACCGGCGTCGTGTACAAAGTTAAAAGCTGGCTGAAAATCAGGCCGCCCACGATGGAAATCCCCAGCCGCTGGCGCAATTCCGCACCGTAACCGCTGCCCAAAGCCAGCGGCAGGGCGCCAAATAGCGCGGCCAGCGTGGTCATCAGGATGGGTCTGAAGCGCAGCATGCAGGCCTGAAAAATCGCTTCCCGCGAATCCAGACCGCGCTCGCGTTCGGCCAGCAACGCAAAGTCTATCATCATGATCGCATTTTTCTTGACGATGCCGATCAGCAAAATCACCCCGATCAGCGCGATGATGCTGAATTCCTTGTCGCAAGCCATCAAAGCCAGCAAGGCGCCGACACCGGCCGAGGGCAGGGTGGATAGTATCGTCAAGGGATGTATCAGGCTTTCGTAGAGTACGCCCAGCACGATGTAAATGCTGATCAACGCGGCCAAAACCAGCCAGGGCTGGCTGCGCAAGGCTTCCTGAAACGCCTTGCCCGAGCCTTGAAAACTGCCGGTAATGGCAGCCGGCAGGCCAATGTCGCGCAAGGCCTGGTTAATAGCGGCATCGGCCGTGGACATTGAAATGCCCGGTTTTAAATTAAACGACAATTCGGTCACGGCAAACTGGCCTTGATGATGCACCGATAGCGGCGCATTGCTCGGCGCGAAGCCGGCCAAGGCCGACAACGGCACTTGCTTGGGCTGTGCCAGCATGCCGTCGGTGCCGGTTCGGCCTGGCGCACTGATATACAGTTGTTTCAGGCTATCCGGCGATTGCCAGTACTGCGGTGCCAGTTCCATCACCACCCGGTATTGATTCAACGGATTGTAAATCACCGACACCTGGCGTTGCCCGAAGGCGCTGTTCAGGCTGTCGTCGATCAAGGCCTCACTGACGCCGTAACGCGCGGCCAGATCGCGGTTGACGGTCAGGCCGATTTGTTCGCCCTTGTCCTGCTGGCTGGTGCTGACATCGCTCAATTCCGGCAGCCGGGCCAAGGCGGCTTGTACCTTGGGCGTCCATTCCCGCAACAAATTCAGATCGTCGGCCTGCAAAGTGTAATCCAGCATCCCAAACGACATGCGTCCGCCAATCCGCAGCTCCTGGGCCGGAAACATATGCAAACTGGCGCCGGGCACCCGGCCCGCGGCCTTGCGCAAGCGCTCCATCACCACCTCGACGCCGTCGCGCTGTTCGTGCGGAATTAAGGTAACGAAAATCCTTGCGCTGTTGCTGCTTTGCGAACTGCCGGCAAAGCCCGCGACATTAGCGACCGCCGGATCTTTTTGCAAAATATCGGAGATTTGTGCGAACTGCTTTTGCAAGATTTGGAACGAAGTGTTTTGATCGGTTTGAATCTCGCCCAGCAAGCGGCCGCCGTCCTGGGTCGGAAAGAAGCCTTTGTCGATAGCGCCGTACAAATAAACGTTTAAAGCGATGGTCGCCAGCAACAAGCTCAGCATGATGCGGCCGTGGCGCAAGGCCCAGCTCAGGCTGATCCGGTAGATGTCTTGTATCCAATCGAATGCCGTGCCTATGCCGTGATACACCGCGCCATGCTCTTTGGATTCCTTACCCAGCCAGCGGGCGCACAGCATCGGGGTGGTAGTCAGGGAGATTACCAGTGAAACCAGCACGGCTGCCGACAAGGTCACCGCGAATTCCCGAAACAGTCGGCCAGGCACGCCGCCCATTAACAAAATCGGCAGGAACACTGCCACCAGCGACACGCTCATCGCCAACACAGTGAAACCCACTTCCTTGGCAGCCAACAGCGCTGCGCGGAATGGCGCGACGCCTTCCTCGATATGCCGGTTGGTGTTTTCCACCACCACGATCGCATCGTCCACCACAAAACCGGTGGAAATGGTCAAGGCCATCAATGTCAGGTTGTTGATACTGAAGCCGCAGAAATACATCACCGCACAAGAGCCCAGCAGGGAGGCCGGCACCGCGACGATGGGTACCGCCGCCGAGCGTGGATTGCGCAGGAACACCAGCACCACCAGAATTACCAGTACCACCGCGACGAACAAGCCGTGCTCGACTTCTGTAATGGATGCACGGATAGATAAGGATCTATCTACAACCACCGAAAGTTCTATATTACTGGGCAAGGCCGCCCGCAAAGCTGGCATTACCGCCAGCACCTGATCGACGGTCTGAATGACGTTGGCCAAGGGTTGTTTGCGGATGATCAACAGCACCGAGGGCTTGCCGTTCTTTGAGCCGGTATTGCGCAAATCCTCCACGGAATCGACTGCTTCGCCCAAGTCGGCAATCGTCACCGGCGCGCCATTACGATATGCGACGATCAACGGCAGATATTCCTCGGCCTTGCGGGCTTGGTCGTTGGCTTGAATCTGCCAGCGGGTGTTAGCGCTTTCCAGTACGCCCTTAGGTCGGGTGACATTGGTTTGGGCGATGGTGTTGCGCACGTCTTCCAGGCCAATGCCGTATTTGCTCAGGGCGTTGGGATTGAGTTCCACGCGCACCGCCGGCAGCGCCGCGCCGCCGATCTGCACTTGGCCGATGCCGGGGATTTGCGAAATTTTTTGCAGCAAAATCGTCGAGGCGGAATCGTACATTTGACCGCGCGTGAAACTGTCCGAGGTCAGCGCCAGAATCAGAATCGGCGAGTCCGACGGGTTGTCGCGCCGGTAGCTGGGCCGATTTGGCATATTGCTGGGCAGCATGCTGGCGGCGGCGTTGATCGCGGCCTGCACGTCGCGGCAGGCGCCGTCGATGTCGCGGTTAAGATCAAATTGCAAGGTAATCTGCGTAGAGCCTTGGGAACTGCTGGAGGTCATTTCCGTAACCCCGGCGATCCGGCCCAGTGCGCGTTCCAGCGGCGTGGCAACGGTTGCGGCCATGGTTTCCGCGCTGGCGCCGGGTATTTGCGCCTGCACCGATACGGTGGGGAAGTCCACTTGCGGCAGCGAAGAAATGGGTAGATTTAAAAACGCCAGCACGCCGCATAAGGCAATGGCTATGGTCAATAAGGTAGTGGCGACCGGGCGGCGGATGAATAATTCGGACAGGTTCATGGTTGGCTTGGGTCCTCTGCCGCTTGTTCCAATTGATTCAGCCCCAGACCGGCGTTAACCCGCCGCGCCAACCTGTCCATGGCCAGATAAATCACCGGTGTGGTGTACAGCGTCAACAATTGGCTAAGCAGCAAGCCGCCAACCATCGTGATACCCAGCGGATGGCGCAACTCGGAGCCGACGCCGCTACCCAACATCAACGGCAGCGCACCCAATAGCGCAGCCAATGTGGTCATCAGAATCGGCCGAAAGCGTAACAAACAAGCCTGAAAAATGGCCTGCTCGGGCGGCAGATGTCGCTTGCGTTCGGCTTCCAGCGCAAAGTCTATCATCATGATGGCGTTCTTCTTGACGATGCCGATCAACAAAATGATGCCGATGATGCCGATGATGCCCAGGTCGCCGCCGGAGACTTGTAGCGCCAACAACGCGCCAACGCCGGCCGAGGGCAGGGTGGACAAGATCGTGATCGGATGGATATAGCTTTCGTACAGCACGCCCAGCACGATATACACCGTGACGATGGCAGCCAGGATTAGCCACAGCGTATTGCCTAGAGAAGCCTTAAAGGCTTGCGCGGCGCCCTGGTATTCGCTGCGGATGGCTAGCGGCAATTCGATCTCGCTTTTAGCGGCATCGACGGCGGCGACCGCATCACCCAGCGCATAACCGGGTGCCAGATTGAAGGACACGGTCGTCACCGGGAACTGGTCCAGATGGCTGATCGCCAGCGTGGTCGGCCGTTCCGACAGTTCGGCGATAGCCGACAACGGCACTTGCGTGCCGTTGGTGGAGGGTATGCGCAATTCGTTTAAAGCTTGCGGACCGGTCTGCTCGGCCGGATCGACTTCCAATACCACCCGGTACTGATTGGCCTGGGTGAAAATGGTCGAGACCAGGCGTTGACCGTAGGCACTGTATAAGGCGTTGTCCACAGCTGCGGTACTGACACCCAGCCGGCTGGCGGTGGCGCGGTCGATCTTCACAAACACTTGGCGACCCTGGTCCTGCACGTCGCCGACCACGTCGGCAAATTCAGGCCGGCCTTGCAAGGCTTCCACCAGCTTGCCGGTCCAGCGGTTCAAATCGTCGATGTCGGCGCCTTCCAGGGTAAATTGATATTGGGTGCGGCTGACCCGGTTTTCCATCGTTAAATCCTGCACCGGTTGCAGATACAACACGCTGCCGGGCGATTCGGCCAGACGGCTTTTCAAACGGGCGATAATCGCGTTAGCCGATGGCCGTTCATCGTGCGGTTTTAAATTGATCAAAAACCGGCCGCTATTGGGCGTGGCGTTGACGCCATCGACACCGATAAACGAGGACAGATTTTCCACGGCCGGATCTTCCAATATCAGCTTGGCCAGTTTTTGCTGTTGCTCGGCCATGGCCGGAAAAGAGACGTTTTGCGGCGCTTCGGAAAATCCTTGAATGATGCCGGTGTCTTGACTGGGGAAAAAGCCTTTCGGTATCCACACGTACATCGCCGCAGTCAAAGCCACGGTGGCGAAAAACACCAGCAAGTTCGCCGTTTGCCGTTGCATCACCCAGCTCAGGCTACGGCCATAGACCTTGATCAAGCGGCCGAACCAGTCATCGCCGATTTCGTCTTCGTTATGGTTGCCGGCGCCGGGGCGCAGCAGTTTCGCGCACATCATCGGTGTCAGGGTCAACGATACTACCGCCGAAATCAGGATCGCTACCGCCAGCGTAATCGCAAATTCCCGAAACAACCGGCCCACCACGTCGGACATGAATAGCAGCGGAATCAATACCGCCACCAGCGAAAAAGTCAGCGAGATAATGGTAAAGCCAATCTGCGCCGAACCTTTCAATGCCGCCTGCAACGGCGCTTCGCCACGTTCGATATAGCGTGAAATGTTTTCGATGACCACGATGGCGTCGTCCACTACAAAGCCGGTGGCGATGGTCAAGGCCATCAGAGTTAAATTGTTGATACTGAAATCGGCCAGATACATGGCCGCAAAGGTGCCCACTAAAGACAGCGGCACCGCGACGCCGGGGATGATGGTCGCTGGAATGTTGCGCAGAAATAGGAATATCACCATCACTACCAGCGCCACCGCCAGCAATAGCTCGAATTGCACATCATGCACCGAGGCGCGAATGGTGACGGTGCGGTCGGTTAATGCTTTGACGTCTATGCCGGGCGGTAGCGAGGCTTGCAGTTTGGGCAGCAATTCTTGGATGCTATCCACCACTTCGATCACATTGGCGCCGGGCTGACGCTGGATGTTGACGATGACCGCCGCGTTGTCGTTGGCCCAGGCGGCCAGACGCACGTTCTCGGCGCCATCGACAACTTCGGCGACGTCCGCCAGTTTGACCGGCGCGGCATTTTTGTAAGCCACCACCAACTCGCGGTATTCGGCCGGCGAACGCAATTGATCGTTGCTGTCTATCGTCGCGGCGCGGGTCGGGCCGTTGATCGAGCCCTTGGGTTGGTTGACGTTGGCGGCGGCAATCGCGCTGCGCAGGTCTTCCAGGCTGATGCCGTAAGCGGCCAGCGCTTTGTGGTTGGCCTGGATCCGCACCGCCGGCCTTTGGCCGCCGCTGATGCTGACCATGCCGACGCCGGGCAATTGGGCGATTTTTTGCGCCAGCCGGGTATCGACCAAATCCTCTACCTTAAATAAAGGCAGCGATTTGGCGCTGACCGCCAGGGTCATGATCGGCGTATCGGCCGGATTGACCTTGCTATAAATTGGCGCTTGCGGCAAATCGTCGGGTAAAAAGTTGGCGGCGGCGTTGATCGCGGCTTGCACGGTTTGCTCGGCAACGTCCAGGTCCAAGTGCAAGTTAAACTGCAAGGTAATCACCGACGCGCCACCCGAGCTGGTGGAGCTCATTTGCGTCAAGCCCGGCATTTGCCCGAACTGGCGTTCCAGCGGTGCGGTAACGATGGAGGTCATCACTTCCGGACTGGCGCCGGGATACAGAGTAGTAACCTGGATGGTCGGATAATCGACCTGCGGCAGTGCCGAGACCGGCAATAGCCGATAAGCCAGTATGCCCACCAGCAACAAAGCCACCATCAACAAAGAGGTGGCGACCGGCCGCAGGATGAATAAGCGCGAAGGATTGAAGCCGGCCTTACCCGGATCGCTGAGACTCATGGCTTATCCGCGCCGCCGGCGTCTGCCGGATTCGTCTTCCGGCTTGGGTTGCAATTCCGGTTTGGCGGCGACTGCTTGCCCATCTTTCTCGGCCACATCCACCACCGCGCCATCCTTGACCCGATCAATGCCGGTAAGGATGAGTTGTTCGCCCGCCGTCAGATTATGTTCGATAGCCACCTTTTCTCCTTCGCTGGGGCCGGGGGCCACGCGGCGCAGATGGGCGATGTTCTCGGCATCGACCACATACACAAACGCACCCTGGGTATCGTGCTGCAAGGCGCTGCTGGGTATCTGCGTGACGCCGTGCAAGGTATCCAGATGCATGCGCACGTTAACAAATTGATTGGCGAATAGGGTTTGTTCGAGATTGTCGAATTGAGCTTTCAGTTTAATGGTGCCTGTGGTCGGGTCGATTTGATTGTCAAGCGCGGTAAGCTTGCCTTCCGCCAGCTTCAGCTTGCCGCCTCTGTCATAGGCCTCTATGTTAATGACCTGGCCGCTGCGATAGCGCTTCACCACCTCCGGCAATTTGTCCTCGGGCAGCGTGAACACCACGCTGATCGGTTGTAACTGAGTGATGACGACGAGGCCGTTGGCGTCGTTAGCCCTGACGATATTGCCTTGGTCCACTTGCCGTAAGCCCACCCGTCCGGAAATCGGCGCGGTTAGCTTGGCGTAACCGAGTTGCAACTTGGCGCTATCGACCAGGGCCTGATCCATCTCGACATTGCCGCGATATTGTTTGACCTGCGATTCTTGGGTGACGGTTTGTTGGGCGGCAATCGAATCCTGTTCCAGCAGGGTTTGATAGCGGCTCCGGTCCAACTCGGCGTTTTGCAACAAGGCCTGGTCGCGGGTCAGCTGGCCTTGGGCTTGTTGTAATTGCACCTGAAACGGCCGCGGGTCGATTTCTGCCAGCAGATCGCCAGCTTTGACCATTTGCCCTTCGCTGAACGCCACGTTCACCAGTTCGCCGTCCACTCGCGGCTTGACGGTCACGGTACGTAGTGCGGTGACGGTGCCGAGCGCGTTCAGATAAACCGGAAAATCGCCGCTGCTGGCGGACTGGGTAGCCACGACCGCAGGAGCATCTGGTTGTTCAAAAAAGCGCCGGCCTTTACCGCCACCGCGCTCGGCTTTAGTATCCGGGGCGGCTTCGCTGTGCTGAAAATAGACGCCGGCGCCGGCCAGACTCACCACTAATAGCGCGCCGGTCCATAGCCAGGGCCGGCGCTTGCTCGACGAGGGGAAATCGGAAATTTGTGGGTTCATGCTTGGATACGCTTAGGTAAGGTTTGCGAGCGGATGGCACGGATGCCGGCCAGCGAAAAGTCCACCACGTGCTCGGCGAAGGCGCCGATGTCGTTCATGTCGCTGGGCAGGGCGCGTTGCGGCCGGGCTTGTTGTATCTGTTTCAGGCGTAGCAATTGAAAGCATTGGCCCATGATGCTGGCGTGGCAATATTGCAATTGTTGTTCGCTAGCGTCCTGCCCCAGGCATTCGCGCAGCAAGCCAAACATTTGCTGACGTTGCGGATTGATTTCCTTTTCCAGAATGTCGGCCAGCAAGCGCGTTGGTTGCGCCATTTCCTTGTGAATGATGGCAAACGAATAAGATTCGTCGTCGGCCAGGCGGCGGATTAGCGATTTGATACGGCCGGCCAGCCGTTGCTCAACCGGAGCCTGCCGAGACACGCCGCCGTCGGGCGGATGCTGGCCCAATTCCTGGTTGAAGGCATGCCGCCAAGCTTCCAGATATAGGGTTTGCTTGTCGCCAAAATGATAATTCACCGAGGCAATATTGGCTTGGGCCTGCTCGCAAATCTCGGCGATGGTCGCGTCCTGATAGCCTTTTTCGGCAAAGATGCGGCCGGCGGCATTCAACAATCGCTCGCGAGTTTTCTCCGACTTGGTTTTTAGGTCAGTCATGCGTAGTACTGGAACGATGAGAGGATAAATGTGAAATTGCTAATTAAAATACGCATTTAACAAAGCACGCTACATGCCAACTTTGGGAAGGTGGCGTTTTAAAGGGTCTAGCCGCGATTGCGGCGGGGGATTGCTTGAAATTCAGCAGCGATTGGCTGTGGGGTGTTGATGGCGGGGCAGAACCCACTTTTTGCTGAGGCGCCCGCTCAGCGCTCGCCAGCATCGAAAGTTTATTGGGATTTCTAAGTCAGGCCTGTTTGCGCTGAGATTGAGGCGCCGGCATTCAGCCGGTGCCTCAATTGTTGATCTGCTTATCGCGAAGCTTTGGTGATGCCGATGGCTTTACGCAGATCGCCTAAGGTCACCACACGCGGACCGTGCAAGGCAGCAATCTGTCCAACATCCAATTTAAGCCGTTGAACATTTTCATACAGATTCAACGAATAAGGGTTCACAGATGTGGGCGCCGGCGAGTTTGCAGATTGCGGCGTGTAGGCGTCGGCCTCGATCAATATCTTTTCCTTGGGCAAATACACCGCAACGAAGGCATCGTTGTGGCTATTCCCGGATAAAGCATGAATTTCGATATTACGTTTGCCGTCAGAAATCACCTGTTTGCCGGCAAAGCTGAGGAAGTTTGGCGCTTTTTTGGATTTCTCCAGATTGTCGGGGTTAATGCTATGCGGTGCAGCCCAGACTTTCTCGTAATAAGCCTGATTGGGCTGATGGGTGACGATAGTGGCGCCGGCATCGACGAAGGTGCGCAAGCCGCCGCTGTGGTCGAAGTGCGCGTGAGTATTGATCACGTATTTGATCGGTTTATTGGGGATGGTCTCCTTGAGTTTTTCGATCAGCGCCAAGGAGCGTTCTTCGTTTTGCGGTGCTTCTACCAGCACGATATGGTTTAGCTGCTCGATAGCCACGCTATGGTGAGTACCGCCGGTCAAATAATACACGCCGTCCGCAAGTTTATTGGCAGCGACGATTATGTTTGGTTTCTTGGCGGCTTCGGCAGGTACCGCAATGTCTACGGGCGGGTTGGCTTTTACCGTGGTGACGTGCAAATCCAATACCGGATAGCCGCCTTGCAGACGGACGATGTGGCTGGGAAACAGGCCGCCGTCAAATTCCTTGTAGTCGCTGTATTGGGTTTCCAGCAAGGTGTCGCCAAGCACCGGATTGTCAATCCAGGTTTTGACCTTGGTTAATTGGTGGCGGGCATTCAATGTCCCCTGGTAGCGGTATTTGCCGTCCAAAGTAAAGCTGACTTCGGTATCGGTGCCCTTGTCTTCAGTTTTGGCCTGATGGCTCTGCGCTGCTCTTAAAAATCCTTGTGGCGTGGCCCAGATTTCGGCGGCGCGTTCTTCGCTAGCGGTGGGTTGCGTGGTGATGGCGGGGTTAGCGCTGGTGGCGCCGGCCGCAGGCGGGGCAATATTCCAGGCATAAGCGCCGCTGACGTATTGATCAACCTTTTGCTCGGTGGGTTGCGGCCGATTCCGCCCCGGCTCTATCTCTTGCAAACGGCTGATTTGCACGCGGGCGCTGGCGGTTTCGTAATTGATGTCGGCGGTGTAGTTTTTGACGGCAAACGGCGGCCAGGGCAGGTCGGGATTCGGCGCCTGACCGAATTGGTACCAACGGCCGGTGCCGCTAAATTCGATGGATTTGAGGTTCGTGACGCCCGCGGCATCGCTGGCTAATTGGATGCTGTTTTGCTGCAGCGAACTACAGCCGGTGAAAATAAGCGCGGTTAAACCGGCCGTTCGGTATAGCAATTTATACATGTTAACTCCTGTTGGTTTGAAATAGGTGTATGGATCGGTAAGGGTCAAATTAGGCTGTCTGCCGCTAATGCCGGCCGGTTGGACAGTGTCGCTACTGGGATTTTCGGCGCTGATTGATTTCAATTGGAGCTGAGCTCAGCAAGAGCTGTGCCGTTTAACGGTAGGCCGCAAACCCGGCGCAACCAGGGGGATGGCTTATGTTGATAGGAAGGGCGATATGCTGCTCAACTAGCAACGTTTGCTGCTTAGGTGTTTATGCAGAATCAGCTCGGTGTGCCGTGTCGGGCCCGATGATAAAAACAACATGCAGTGCGTCTTACGCATCTTGTCTTTATGCCAATATCTGAAATAGACATCGAAATATATCGTTTTTAAAGAGAGTCTGGCGCTGGATAGAATTTCCCTAAGCTTGTCACACAGGGAAACCTTTTATGTCGTTTGCAAAAATATCATGGGCCATGTTGGGATCTTTTACCGCGTTGGCTGTGTGCGTGCCCGCCGCGAACGCCACCAACGGCTATTTTGCCCACAGCTACGGCGCCCGGAGTAAAGCCTTGGCCGGGGCCAGTACCGGTTTTGCGCAGGATGCGATTGTCTCGGCGATAAACCCGGCGGGCCTAGCCTATGTGGGTGATCGTCTGGATTTGGAATTTGAATTATTCAGTCCGCATCGTGAATACCGCGTAAACGGCGGCGGCATGTTGGCGACCGGGTCGGTCGAAAGCGACAGCGAGTATTTTCCGGTGCCGACCCTGGGTTGGAGTTACAAATTGGATTCTGAGCAAACCCTTGGTGTAGCGATGTACGGCAATGGTGGGATGAACACCGATTACAAACCATTAGTTAACGGTAATGGCTTATTTACCGGCGCGAACGGCACGTTCGGCGCTGGCCGCACCGGTATCGATATGGCGCAAGCGTTTATCGTCGGCACCTACGCGCATTCGTTTGCTAAAGGCCGTTATGCGCTCGGAATATCGCCGATTTTTGCGGCGCAGACTTTCAAGGCCAGAGGCCTGAATACATTCGGTCAATTCGGTTTTTCCAGTGAACCGGATCATTTATCGGATCAGGGACGCGATTATTCTTTCGGTGCCGGCTTCCGGGTAGGCGGATTGGCCGAGTTAACGCCGGGTTTGCGATTGGGTGCGTCTTACAAAAGCCGCATCTATATGTCCAAGTTCGAACGCTACTCCGGCTTATTTGCCCAGGGCGGTGGTTTTGATATTCCGGACAGCTTTAATGTTGGATTGTCCTGGGATGTTAGCAAAGCGCTGACCGCCAATTTTGACGTCGAGCATATCCGCTACAGTGAAATTAAATCGGTCGGCAACACCTTTCAGGGCAATTTGCTGGGACACGCCGACGGCCGAGATTTTGGCTGGAACGATATGACGATTTATAAAGCCGGGGTGCAGTGGCAGCAAAGCCCGGATTGGATTTGGCGCGGCGGCCTGAGTTATGGGCAGCAACCCATTGAAGGCTCCGAGGTGCTGTTCAATATTCTGGCGCCTGGGGTGCAGGAATGGCACTTGACCGGCGGCTTAAGTCACGCGCTTAGCAAACAAGACGAACTCAGTTTTGCGTTTATGTATTCGCCGCAGAAAACCATTACCGGCCCAAATCCATTGAGTCCGGGCCAATCCATCGATTTGTCGATGAGCCAGTTTTCGCTGCAATTTGGTTGGACTCGGCGGTTTTAATTCATTCAGGGCTCTCCTCCCTCTCAAGCGCCGTCAAGGCGCTTCTTTTTAAACGACTGTTACAACATATGCCGATGACTTTTCCCGCTGCTAACCGGATTGCCAATCTTAAACCGTCCGATATACGTCTGATGACCCGCGAGTGCGAACGCATCGGCGGGATCAATCTGGGTCAGGGCTTAGGCGATTTGCCGGCACCGGCCCTAGTGCGGGACGGTGCGATAAAGGCTATTCAAGACGGCCTCAATACCTACACTGCCTCGGAAGGTGTGCCGCCATTACGGCAGGCGATTGCCGCCAAGCTTAAGCGCGACAATGGTTTGGACGTCGATCCTGACAGTCAGATCGTGATTAGCGGCGGCACAACGGGGGCATTTGCAGCTACTTTGACGGCGCTATTAAACCCGGGCGACGGCATTTTGCTGATGGAGCCTTACTACGGCTACCATTTGAACACGATTTTGCTCAACGGCCTGGAGCCGCAGTTTTTAACCTTGGCGCCGCCGACTTTTGCGCTTGACGAAGCGGCGTTGCGTGCCGCCCTAAAACCCAATACCCGGGCAATCGTGGTTTGCACACCCAGTAATCCCAGCGGCAAACTCTTCAGTGCCGCCGAGTTGGCAATCATCGAGCGAGTAGCCGAGCAGCACAATTTGCTGGTTATTTCCGACGAAATCTACGAATACATCACCTACGACGGCGTGCCGCATATTTCCCCGGCCAGTGTCGGCAATCTGGCCAAGCGTACGGTCAGTATCATGGGCTTTTCCAAAACCTTTAGCATTACCGGTTGGCGGCTGGGTTATGCGGTCGCCGAACCGGCATTGGCACAGGCGATAAATTTGGTTAACGATTTACTCTATGTTTGTGCACCGTCGCCTTTGCAATACGGCGCGGCAGCCGGTTTGCAGGCGCCGCCGGACTATTTTCAGCAGCTCAGGGCGCAGTATCAACGCAAGCGCGACATCATTTGCGCCGGCTTGCATGCGGCTGGTTTGACGCCCTTAGTACCGCAAGGCGCCTACTACGTGTTAGCCGACATCGGCCACTTTGGGTATCCCACCGCCAAAGCCGCCGCATTAGCTATTCTGGAACAGACCGGTGTCGCCAGCATTCCGGGCGGTTCCTTTTATCAAAGCGCCGCCGGCGAGGGTTTGATTCGATTTTGCTTTGCTAAGGATGACGCGACCTTGCATGAAGCAGTTAAGCGTTTGAGTAACTTCCACCCTTGATCAATTTGCTAAAGGCTTTTAAGCAAAATAATGTGTGGCTTGTGCTTTCTGGTAGTTGTTTAAACAACAGGCAGTCAACAATTGCTGCGCGTGAGGCAGCAGTGTAGCGATGGCTAATTTGCTAAATACTATGTCAAACAAGCACTTGAAAGCTGGCACGCAAGTTGATTTATGAAAGGAATTAAGCATTTATCGAACACCATGTCCAAATCTACCGTTTCCCGACTCGCCAGCACCCGAATTCCCACGGCGTATGGCGACTTTCAACTCTGCTATTACAGCAACACCCTGGATAACAAAGAACATCTGGCGTTTGTGATGGGTAGCGTCAGCGATGCCGACAATGTCTTGGTGCGCATCCACTCCGAATGTTTTACCGGCGATGTGCTGGGTTCCAGACGTTGCGACTGTGGTGAACAACTGGATCGCTCGTTGCAATTGATCGCCAGCCAGGGTGCCGGCGTTTTAGTTTATCTGCGCCAGGAAGGCCGCGGTATCGGCCTGTTGCAAAAAATGCGCGCTTATAACTTGCAAGACCAAGGTTACGACACGGTGGACGCCAATTTGTTGCTGGGCCACGGTGCCGATGAACGAGATTACTCGTTGGCAGTCCGCATTCTGGAGGAGCTGGGTGTCAAGTCGATACGCCTGATGACCAACAATCCGTTAAAGATTCAAGCTTTGGAAAGCGAGGGCATGCTTGTCAAAGCTCGTATTCCTTTGGAAGCCGCGGTTAATGCCGACAATCAAGGCTATTTGCTGACTAAAGTTAGGCGTATGGATCATCTATTGTGGGTTAAACCTGCCGCTATCAGGGTAAGCGAGAGAGCCGCACATGCTTGTGAACCAGCAGATTGAGCGCTGGCTGATCGCCCAAACAGCGTTTTCCGAATCAGCGGAACGGCCGTTTGTCACGCTAAGTTATGCGCAAAGTTGGGATGGCAGCATTACCACGCGCGCCGGTGAAACCTTGGGCTTGAGCGGTTCCGAGTCGCGGCGTTTGACCCACCAACTCCGTAGTCTGCATGACGGCATCCTGGTTGGTATCGGCACGGTGCTGACCGATGACCCGCAATTAACGGTGCGCGAATGGGATGGGCACAACCCGCAACCCATCGTGCTGGATAGCGGTTTACGCACGCCGCCGACCGCTCGCCTCTGCCAACGCAAGGATAAAGACTGCTGGCTGCTAACCTGTTTAAAACCCGACGGGACATTCGGCGGCAACGCCGAAATCATCACTTTAGCCGGCGATGACGATGGGCGTGTTGACCTGTCGGCAGCCCTGCAACGACTTTGGGAAAAAGGCATCCGCACGTTGATGGTAGAAGGCGGCAGTCAAGTCATCACCGCCTTTTTAAAAGCACAATTGGCGGATGCCTTGGTGTTGACCATTGCGCCGACTTTGGTCGGCGGTTACAAGGGCGTCGGCAACCTGGACCTGGGCTGTAAAAGCCAGTTGCCGCAAATTCGACCGCTACATTCGCAGATGCTGGGACAAGATTTGATCATGTGGGGAAATTTGCATTATCTCGAGCCTGCCTTAGCGTGAACGCTCAACAACTTTGGTTTACCAAGCCCGGAGAGGTGGAAATCCGCGAGCAGCGCTTGCCGCCGTTGCAGCCTGGGCAAATATTGGTGAAGAGTGTTTGCTCCGCGATCAGCGCCGGCACGGAAATGCTGGTTTACCGGGGACAATTACCCACCGATATTGCGTTGGATGCCTCGCTGGTGGCCTTGCAGCAGCAAACCGCTTATCCCTTGCAATATGGTTATGCCTGTGTCGGCCGCGTTGAACAGATAGGCGTTGGCGTGGATGCGGCCTGGCTAAATAAGCGCGTGTTTTCATTTCAGCCCCACGCTAGCCATTTTATTGCCACGGCAGAGCAACTGATCGTATTGCCTGATGATGTCGAAGCCGAGGCGGCGGTATTTTTAGCCAACATGGAAACAGCCGTTAATCTGGTGCTGGACGGTGGTCCGGCGCTGGGGGAGCGGGTGGTCGTTTTAGGGCAGGGCATCGTTGGCTTGTTGCTATCCAGCGTGCTGTCACGTTTTCCGTTGGCGCAATTGCTGGTTTTTGATGAAATCGGCAAACGCCGCAATTACGCTGAGTGGCTGGGGGTGCATCACGCTTTCGATCCAAAGTCAGAAAGCCACATAGCGAAATTGAAAGACACTTTGCGATTGCCGGTCGATTTGTCGGCAACCCCAAATTCCGGCTGCGATTTGATCTTTGAAGTCAGTGGTTCGCCCGAGGCATTGAATCTGGCTATCGAGTTATGCAGCTATTCCGGGCGTATCGTGATCGGCAGTTGGTACGGTAACAAATCCGCTGCTGTGCAACTGGGTGGGGTGGCCCATCGCAATCGAATCAAATTCATCAGCAGCCAAGTCAGCAGCATTGCGCCGGAATTGACGGGGCGCTGGGATAAAACCCGGCGTTTTCAACAGGCTTGGCGGATGATTCGGCAGGTGAAGCCGCAAGCACTGATCAGTCATCGCATTCCCATCGACCAAGCCGCAGACGTTTATAAACTGCTGGATCAAGCGCCGGAACAAGTCTTACAAGCCATTTTTATTTATTAATAGACCATAGCTTTACATGAATTTAGCCCCCTCTCTTCGCGGGAGAGGGCTGGGGTGAGGGGGGATAAAACCCTAGTCTAACCTTCGCCTAAATGACATGTTAGTACCAGAGAACGAACAAGGCATTGGCCGCCAGTAACAAAAATAGCCACCAAAACCCAAGGAAAAGCAATATGTACAGCGTAGCCGTCAGCCGAGACTTTATCGCCAACCATTACTTAATCGGCGGCGATTGGGGTAGCGAAAACCAACCCCACGCCCACCATTACATCGCCGAAGTGCGTATCGACGGCGAGGAACTGGATCAGCACGGCTATCTGGTAGATATTGTTGCCATCGAAGCTGCTTTGGATGAAATCGTCACCGGCTTTCGCGATCAAATGCTCAACGACAAGCCGGAGTTTGCTGGTTTAAACCCCAGTATCGAGCACTTCAGCCGCATCATCTGCGAAAAAATCGCGGCGGCTATCAATCCGCCGGGCACCGGTAGACTACGGGTAAAACTCTGGGAAAACGCCACCTGCTGGGCGGCTTACCGTTTGGCGTTCTAAACCGGCAAACATCATGCACATTGGCTTGCTGGTCGTTGGCGACATGAATAGCGTCAGCGGCGGTTATTTGTATAACCGCAAGTTGGTATCTTACCTGCAAAGCCAAGGTGATCAGGTCAGCATCATCAGCTTGCCGCCACATAATTATTGGCGGCTGTTGGCGGAAAATATTACCGGCGATTTGCTGGAGAAAATCGCCGCAGCCAAGCCGGATATTCTGATTCAAGACGCTATGGTGCATCCGGCGGTGTTTAATTTAAATCGGCGCATTAGCAGTCAACTGCACATCCCGCTAATCGCCCTGGTGCATCTGCTGGTCAGCATCGACCAAGCACCTTGGTATAGCCGCTGGCTGTACAGAATTATCGAGAGCCGCTATTTACAAGCGGTGAACGGCATCATCGCCAACAGCCGGACCACGCTAAGCCAAATCCGACAGCTACTGGCCGGCGAATTACCTCCGCACTGTATTGCTGTGCCGGCCGGCGATAATTTTGCGGGCGTAAACATCGATCACACAGCCGTGTTAAACCGCGCGCTGGAGCCAGGACCGCTGAGAATATTGCTGGTGGGCAACGTCATCCGCCGCAAGGGTTTGCATGTATTGCTCAAAGCCCTTAACCAACTGCCAGCACCGGACTACCTGCTCAGCGTGGTCGGACGGCTGGACATGGAACCGGGCTATGTCGCGGAAATTAAAACCCTGATTCGCGATGCCGGATTGACGCAAAGCGTGCCCTTGCTCGGCCCAATGCAAGGTGAAGCGTTGGCCGATTTGTACCGGCAACATCATCTATTAGTCATGCCATCCGCTTACGAAAGCTACGGCATTGTCTACGTGGAAGCCCAGCAGGTTGGCTTGCCGGTGATCGGCGCCACGGCGGGCGCGGCCTGGGAGATTATTCGCGATGGGGAAAACGGCTATTTGATCGAACCCGAAGGTCATGTCGCCTTAGGCAATTTGTTACAAACCCTGCATCATGATCGACAACTGCTGGCTCGATTGGGCGCTAACGCCCTGCAATTCTATGCCGACCATCCCAAATGGGAGACAAGTTGCGCCGGCATCCGCGCGTTTTTATCGGGTCAAGTAATCGGGCAAAGTCGATAAACACTCAGCCATTCGCCAATAACCGCGTGCGCCGGCTAGCAAGTCCCTGTCGGGCACAGCTATCGATGTAGTGGTGCAGCGCCACCTGAGCATTGGTTTTAGAGGAAAACGGCCCTTTACGGCCTTCCCGAGTCAAAAAATACCAGGCGGGCAGCCCGGTACTAGGATTAACTACAGACAAAAATCGTTCGGTGCGAAACATAGACCACTCACTCTCAAGGATTAAACAGGCGTGATGCCGATAATGTCGTATCACTATTTATGCCATGTTTATAAGCCTTGCCAAGCCTGGCTTTATTACGCCGGGCTGGATAAAAAGTGTTGCTGGAGATACTGATATTGTTGATCGGGTGTATGGAAAACAATTTAGCGGGATGGCTCACAGGACTAAGCTTGGGCTAAACTCAATGGGCTTCGTAGGATGGGTAGAGCGAAGCGAAACCCATCGCTAACTTCAAACTTACGCTGAAAAAAATGACTGAATACCGTCGCCATCGTGTCCAAGGTGGCACTTATTTTTTTACGGTAAATCTAGGGGCTGTTGCCGTTTCACATCGGTAACCATATAAATGCACAAGCCAGGGCGATAGCACCTTCAAAATTGCGTTTTAGTTTGTCATATCGGGTGGCAATAGCTCTAAAATGTTTCAGTCGCGCAAATACGTTTTCAACGAGGTGGCGATATTTATAGAGACACCAGTCCATTTCCTCATTCCCGACTATTGAATTTTGTTTTCTTGGGATGATGGGGACTGTGCCTTGGTCTCGAATTTGAATCCGTAACGGCTCGCTGTCATACCCTTTGTCTGCAATCATGTAGCCCGCCTGGGGGAGCTTGGCCACAAATTCCGGCGCTTCTTTGCAGTCATGTACTTCGCCCCCCGTAATCGAGAACTGGATGGGAAGTCCACCGGCATCAACCGCCATATGGATTTTGGTCGTGTTGCCTGCGACCGATTTCCCGATGGCTGTTGGATTTTCATGGGCGCCGCCGCTACTGTGTTGATGGGCTTTAATAATGCTGCCATCAATAAATAGCCATTCCAAATCAGGCTCAATCACTAGCGCTTGAAAGATACCCCTCAGCTTTTCTTGCAGTGACCAGGCATTGAAGCGCTTGTACGCGGCATTCCACTTGCCAAAAGCGACGGGCAAGTCTCGCCAAGGGCAGCCAACACGCAAGCGATAAAAAATCCCTTCGACCGTTTGCCGAAGACCGGGTTTGTCGTAAATGCTGAAACTCAACATAATCGTTTTTAGCTTTTCCCAGTGGGTATCTGTAAGCAGTTGGCGTGGCATTCGCTAGTTATCGTTTGATTGAAAACTCAATCAATATGGCTCGCCAATCGATTTTCAAAGGGATTATGACAAAATGGCAACAGCCCCTAGCTGATAGAAGCCAAACACTACTGACCGATCATATTGAGATTTTGCGAGAATCCTTCCGTATGGTTAAACAAAAACATCGATTTACAATGGAAGCGATTGTAGTGTTGCCGGAACATCTGCACGCCATTTGGACATTACCTGATGGTGACGATGATTTCAGTTTGCGCTGGCGACAAATCAAATCAGAATTTTCCAGGCATATCGAAATTGGTGAGAAAATTTCCGATAGCCGTATTCGTAAAAATGAAAGAGGAATCTGGCAAAGACGATTTTGGGAGCACCAAATAAAAGACGATAACGACTTTGCCAAGCATGTGGATTATATTCATTTCAATCCAGTAAAACATGGTTATGTCATAACCGTCGCGGATTGGCCTTATTCATCGTTTCATCGGTATGTTAAACGAGGGATTATTCCCGCCAATTGGTGCGGAGTGATGGGATTGGAAAATGATTTAAATTTGGGATAACGGTGGTTATGGTTTTATTTGATGGGTTTCGCGTTGCTCTACCCATCCTACGGTCCTGACGAATCATATTGAGATTTTGCGATAATCCTTCCGTACGGTTAAGTAACAGCATCTATTTGCAATGGATGCAGGTGTGTGTTCTGCCCAATGAAAATAGCATCATGAAAAATCGAAAACATGTTTCTGGGACACGAATTTTTTGGATTGGAAAGGTTATGAAGAAGATTGATATGGGTTTGAATAATACGAAAGAAATAGAAATACGGCGCAAAGCCCGTTGGTTATTGCGCTTTACGGCTTTAATTGCATTAACAAATTTATTTTTTACGCCGTCTAGTTTTGCAGGCCCTAATTCTAATCTTGAATGTACGTCATCAGGACTTGAGGCAATGATTAAGGAGGTGGATGCATTTTTTAATCAGGAGAATAGAAACGACTCATTCATTAAAGTAAATCATATTTCGGATAAGTATCTCAATCCAAAATGTAATTTGTTTGAGCAGTTTAAAATCATGCTTGCTTACGGATTTAAAGTTAACGGTCAGAAAGAAAACGAAATTGAACTCGAAATTCCATTGTTGAAAGATCGATGGTTTCTGTTGTTTAGGCCTGGTTTACAAATAATTATTCGCTTCAACAAAGACAATAAAATTACTGAAGTTTATTCGTATATAGCAAACGTAACGCTATAACCCAAGGAGATAAGACGTGAGTGCGGAAAAAATACAAATTGGTTATTTGCCAGTCAAAGGCGTCGAATATTTTTATCATAAATTCATCATGTATACCGATGCCAATTGCGACAAAACGATAATCGAAGTGCCATAGATAACGCCTTAAAACCGCTTATATGATCGAAATATTTGGATCAAAAGGTTTGCCGGATTTCAAGATAGCGACGGCAAGGTGGATGGATTTACGCATAGTTACATAGTATGTGCTGAACGGAGGGAAGCGCATCAATCACTCGCAATCAATGGGCTTCCTTTCGTCAGCCCATCCAATAAGCTACACGGTGCACACGCTAATCGTGCCCACCCTCTCAAACCAACTCAATCCGCCGCAAAGCAATAAAAATAACCCGCGCCGCCGGTGCTGACCAGGTTTTCCTGGCTGCAGCCTTTGCTGTCGTGGGTGGAGTTCCAGGAGACGTTGCCGCCGGTGGCACCGCGATTGGTGCGGTCGGAGTGGCCGACGCGAACGCTGCCTTCCCCGCTGCTGGTGTAGTTTTTACAGGTGTGGTCGGCGGCATCGGTGTAGGCGCGGCCGTCCGGCTTGGAGCCGGTAATCAGGTCGTGCTGGTTAGGTGTAGCGCCCACGCCATTGATCTGCGCGCCTTTTTCGGTGAGGTTGGTGGTGCGATGCACGTTGTTGCCCAATTGGCCTAACTCCACGGTGTCGCCATGCAGATGGGCAACATCGTTGGCAACGATCGCGCCGTTAGCGTTGGCCCAGGGGCCGTTGCCGATCCGGTCGCGGGCGTTGACGGCGGGTTGGTCGGCCGTGGCCTGGGTGCTCAAATAGGCGCGCCAGGTACGGTTGCCTGCACCGACGTCAGTCGCCAGTTTTTGGCAATGCGCATCCGCGCCCGCCAGGCCACCCAAGTCCGCGCCTTTGCCGGAGCCAACACTGGTAACGAAAAAGCCTAGCGGCGGTTTGGGGGCGTCGCTGGGGGCTTGTTGAGCGAAGGCAGTGTTGGCGCTCAGAACGAGCAGGCCGGCAACAAAGCTAGTTTTTTTCATGCATTTTCTCTCTGGTTATGGGTTATCAAAACGGATGCCTTGAGCAAGGTTCCTGCTCGGAAAACAGCACTAATCGTGCCGTATTTAATCGCCAGGGAATTCCGTTGTTGAACAGAGTTAATGCGCGCCAACTGTTGCGATACAGACAGGGTTTGCTGATACCCTGCCTTCAGGCAAGCACTTGTGCTACCGTCTTGCCTGTAAAACGCGCAAGCAACCCAAGCCGCTGACGAGCATAATCGCGTCGCGCAAACGCATTAACGCAATCAAGCCAATGGCAGCTTCGGCGGGCCAACTCAAATATTGAAACGCCCAGAATAGCGCCGCTTCCAACGATCCAACGCCGCCCGGCAGCGGTAACAAAAATGACAGGCGCATCGCCACCAAAACCACCAGAAATGCAGACATATCCAGGGCAAAATCAAATACGCCAAGCAGCAGCCATAACTCCAATAGCAAACCGGCCCAGCCGCATAGAGAAAATATAAAGGCTTTGCATAAAGCCGGCTTACCTGCCGTGACAGCGTCCTTTAAGTCACTACCCAAGCGCTGCCAATGGGTTTCGATGTTTTGCAGGCGCGGATGCTGCTGCCAACGCCGAGCCAGGCGCTTTAACCCAGCCAATATCTGTTCCGGCTGCTTTAAAATAAACCAGCCAAGCAAGGACAGGGTCAGCAAGATAGCGGTCAGACTCAGCAGGATTTCCCGCCAGTTGGCGACAGCGCCGGCCGGTGAAGCCAGCAGCAATAGCACCGCCAAGATCAGGATACTGAAGTTGATCCACAGCTCGTAAAACCTATCCAGGCCCAAACTCAGCAGCGCCCCGTGCAGCGGCAAATGGCAGCGTTTGTATAGCCAAAAAATCTGCAAAGGCTCGCCGCCGAATTGCGGGCCGGGCGTGATGAAACTGACGGCTTGGCCGGCTTGGCGAATCAGCAATAACTTAGCAACACCAACCGGTAATTTCAGCAAATCACTCAGTACCCACCAACGCTGGGCAGCCAGAAAAATAATCGCAAGATTCAGTGCTATCCAGGCTAGCCATTGGCTAATAGATAATGTGGCTATGCTCCGGTTAATAGCGCCAAGCGGCAATTGGCTAAACACCGTGCCAGCTAGCAGCAACGCCGGCAACCACAATAAAATCGGCAGCGCCTTAAACCAGTTCATCAGGCCCCGTCATAGCGTTGAATCCACTCGTCGCCCCATCTCCAAAGGCTATAACGGCCGGTACCCAGCAGCAAAATCCAGCTGGCAGAGAAGATCAAACCATAAGACACAATAGGATTGCTATCGTACGGATAATGCCAACCCAAGGAGACGATCACGATCAACGCTCCCAAGCGCCCGGCCAAGCCAAGCACAACCAGCGCAGCGCCTAGCACCAGCAGTTTGTCCTTGGTGTCGATGGCATCCGGTATCAGCAAAACCAGCAGCAACGGTACTAATAATCTCAGCCCTGGCTGAAAATACTGCGCGCTCCAATTTGCCAAGCGCTGATAGTCCTGCTGCTTTAACCTACCGCACACCACCCACCAGTCCGCCGCAAATCCGAACAGTACCGGCAACATGAAGGCAATGCCGGCGATAGCGGTCAACTCGGGGTCAAGCAGCGGCCAGAGCGCTACGGCAACAAACGCCATTTGAAAGCCCGCCAAAGTCCGACGCAAAGGATTTTCCGGCAAGTCGTATAAGGGCAACCCCAGTAAGCTACGGCGCTGCAAGCCCCACCGATAAACATAGTAAGCCACGCTCAACAGCAGATAAGAGCCATGCAGTTTGCCCAAACCGATTGCCAATAGCGGTGCGATCACCAATCCCAGCGCATCGAAGGTAATATCCAATTCATTACCCAACAGGCTAACCTGTCCGCTACGGCGAGCCGCGAAGCCGTCCAACCTATCGAGGATAGCCGCCAGCGTGTAAAACATCGCCGGCAAGCAAAGATAAGCGGCAAGCGCTTGCTGCATAAACAAAAAGCCGCCGGTCAGCGCAATAAATCCGCCACGCATGAGAGTTAAACGATTGCCCCAGCCGAGGCTACCGTAAAGTGGCGCTTCCAAACTGGCGCGGTTCAACGGTAAACGCCGCCATACGCATAGGCAGACATAAGCCCAAATTAGACTGGCCCGAAACAGCCAGAGGCCGGCAAGCTGCCAATTTTCCGCAACGCTGAATACACCAAAACCGATCAGCAACACGCCCAAGCCCAATTGGGCGATTACGCGCAATTCGTGCTGCAGAAAATTTAAGTTGGCATTCTCGGTTCGTTGCATGTGTGTCTGTTACTGAGTCGGATTGACCGATAAGCTCAAGCAGATGCCGTGCCAGTTTGGCGTTGTTTTTGCTTGCAAGCAGTATCATCCTTAAACACACAACAGCACATTCGACTTAGCATGCCCGCCTCAGCAAACTTAAATTCACTTTATCGGCAACGGTTTTGCCGGCCACATTTAACCAGCTTGCGGGGCTATAGATGCTAGGCGATAACAGGATTTTCCATTCTCACCGGACAGCTCATCTTTCAACCGGTTTGAATGGTTTCGCGGTGATTTATGTATTGACGGCGTTGCTTATCCCCAATCGCTTAAGCTCGATCTCGTTGGAGGCTTTTGCTTACCTGCCGTTAGAAGCGCTATTGCTTGGACTGGCGCTGCTAGTGCCGGGCCGGGTCGGCTTAGTGATTCGATTATGCGCCACCGGACTGCTGGCGACGGGGATCATCTTTAAAATGGCCGACCTCGCGGCATACCAGGTTTTCGACCGGCCGTTCAACCCGGTACTCGATTCCCGCTTTCCGGCGGACGGCATGAATCTACTGCAAGGCACCATTGGCCAAATTGGCGCCATCGTCGTTGCGGGTTTGCTAATCGCCTTATTGTTGAGTATCTTTTGGCTGACCAACACCTTGCTGCGCCGGGTACAAGCGCTGCTGCAAAGTTCGGCGCAAATTACTGGGCTGGCCTTATGCGCCGGCCTGACGGTTTGGAGCGCATGCGCCTTGGCTGGTTGGTCGCCAGCAGCGAAGCCGTTTTACGACCTAATGGCCCAGCACGTTGCCAGCATCCGCAGCGGCATGGCCGATCAGGAAAGTTTCAACAACGTCGTCGATAGCGACCCTTATGCCGCCGTGCCGGACAGCGCATTGTTCGAAAAATTGAAAGGCAAGGATGTGCTGGTGGTGTTCATCGAATCGTATGGCCGGACCGTGCTCGACAAAGCCGATTACGCCGCACATATCCGTCCCCTATTACAGCAAAGCAGCGCCGATCTGGCCGCAAACGGTTTGTCGGCGCGGAGCGCTTACCTGACCTCGCCGACTTACGGCGGCATCAGCTGGCTGGCGCATGGCACCCTGATGTCCGGTTTATGGATCAATAGCCAGACCCGCTACGACCGCTTGGTGATGAGCCAACGCCCGTCCTTGAATCGCCTGTTCCACCGGGCCGGCTGGCGCACCGTGGCGGTACAACCGGCACATACCATGGCCTGGCCGCAAGGCGAATACTTCGGTTACGACCGCATCTATGCCGCGCAAGACTTGGGCTACCAAGGCCAAACCTTCAACTGGATCACGATGCCTGACCAATACACGCTGTCGGCCCTGCAAGCCTTGGAGCGCAAACCCGGCGCGCGCCAACCGTTGATGGCCGAGCTGGCCTTGATTTCGTCGCATGCGCCGTGGACGCCGTTGCCGGAGCTAGTGCAGTGGGACCAGGTCGGCGACGGCAGCATCTTCAATCAAGCCCGCGTCGGCGACACCCCGGAAGTGGTTTGGCAAAACACCGAGCGCATCCGCGAACAATATCGAAAATCCATCGAATATGCGCTGGCGAATATCATCTCCTACGCGATTAACTATGGTGACGATAACCTGGTACTGCTGGTGCTGGGCGACCACCAACCAGCACCGTTTGTGACCTGCGAATCGGATAGCCACGATGTGCTGGTGCATCTGATTAGTCGCGATAGCAAGGTGATGGATGCAATAAAGGAGTGGCAATGGACGGACGGCATGCTGCCGGCCAGCGATGCGCCCGTGCTGGGCATGGATAAGTTACGGGAGCGGTTTATCGCGGCGTTTTCCCGATAAATTTTGGTTCCTGGTTTTGTGCAAGGTTTTGGCGTTGTTGCGCTGAGGTAGAGTTTTTGGTCTAGGCCTGCTGGTGCCGACCCGTTATTCCGCTCAAGGCTTTACCCCCCAAGAGGTATTCAGTACGGCAGAAAAGGCAGCAGCTCCATTTTGGCAACTGCTTGTAGATACTTTCTTCGGCCCGCCAGGATTCAGGGCTTTACCGCAATGCCAGATACTCCGTGGGGTAGTGCTAGCAATTGTTGGATATACGTTGACGCCTTTGCCTCAGGCTAGCAAGGTCAGGCGAAAAACACGGTTCGGATTTTCTGCACAGGCCAGCTAGAGAATAAATTGTTGATCGCATTGTGTACCTTCATTCTGGATAATACGCAAGCCGATTAGATGATTGGCACTCGATAATAAAAAGCACCAACATATGTCACTTAAAGCTCTTGCAAGCTATACCCACCGCACTTTGCCGCCTATAAACTGGCTTCATCGTCCTTCCTAAGCTTCCCGCCTGTCCCAGCGTCCAAACCTAGATCGGGTGCCACGAGAAGGGAAAACTCCGGATTTTGCGCCACTAATACAGAAACATTTCAAGCCGAACATTCTAATAGAGCAAGTTCGGCCATAACCGATCAATCGCAAACTCAAATCCTCAATTACTTAAAAGACGGCTAAGGATGCAAAAGCAGACTGCCGATTGAAGTTCAAGATTTTCAGATTCGACTTAACCAATAGGAGTTGCCTTACTGTAAGTCCTTAATAAATGCTGTAACCATCTTCAAACCTTAGTCAAGACCAACAAAATACCAGCCACATACAATCCGCTAAACACCAAACTCCGCCATTGCTCTGCACTCAAATCAGGCCAAAATTCGCGCCCAATCAGATAGAGCAAATAGATTACGCCCAACCACAGCAGCGGGGCCACTTTGCTGACCGCGCTAACCCAAAACGACTGTTTACCTTCCTTGATAGTTGCGGGTAGCCCATCTGTTTTACCGGTAATCACAAACTTGGCAATTTCATCCCAATTATCCTCGTGCAAGGCAGCACTGTGCGCACCTTTGGCATAGCGGATTTGATTGACTTGGTCGGATTCAAACCCCCTATGGCCTGCGCCACCCAAATCTTGCCAATTCAACATCTGCATGGCATTTGGAAACCAAGCCACCACCCAGTCGCCAGAGGCAACGTAGTTCAAAACCTTTCCTACCCGTCCCTGCTTTAGCAAGGCTTCCCATGCGTAATCTGTTCTTACCACGCTACCGGCCAACACCACCTGCTTGAAGCGGCAGCACGGGTATTCTTTCAATGCTTTGGTTAGTAAGTATGTTCCGTGACTATGGCCGACATAAGAGAACTCAGCGTTGGGGTATTGCGCCAAACCCTCGGTATATTGATCCATCAACCATTCCACTTTCTCACGACGCCGCCACGGGAATAGAAAAGACAGCATGGGGAAATAGCCATAGCTGGAGGTCTCGGTTTCGAATGTTTTATGGTGATCTTTGCCAAGCTGCTTAACACGACGAGCGATTTTGTGTGTCCAGTAACCAGGATCGCGGATGCCATGGATAACAAAAATCAAGTCGGTGACCTTGTCACGCGAAACAAGCAAACTTTCGTCACGTGGCAACTGGTTATATTCCTGCTTTAAGGTTTGTTCATCCTTCAACAGAGCCGCGCGGAATTTTCGCCTACGGTCTTGCGCATCCGGTTTTTCATCCATATCTATGATGTTGCCATGCCCTGTTTTAGCCACATCCAGATAAACAAAATCACTACCGCTGACCAAATCGATATTATCTTCCGGGCTAACCATATCGTCGATAGAGCCCAATAACTGCACCGTCAAAGCGTTGCCGACACCTTTGTGTTTCGCGTTATATCGCATGCTCAGCCACTGAATACGCAGATTGGTGATAAACGGTGCGCCACGATGGATGTGCATGATTGCCGGCTTTTTGCGTGTTAAGGCTTGCCATACACCACCGAAGCCGACCCCTAAACTGAAATAGAAAGCCTTGCTCAGCGACATATGATGCGAAATGCTCCAGCCGCGATTCATACCGGCCAGCAGAATAATCCGCTCAACGCTGCCGGCCCATGGACGTAGTGTTTTTAGTCTAATGCCCGGTTCAAACGGGGCTAAAGCAGTTTCCCCGCAGGCGTAGACATACAATTTCCGGCACAACAACGCCCCAAAGCTATGGCCGACAAACATGATGCTCTCGTATGGGCTGTGATATTTCTCGATGCGCTCGGCCCACAAGACATCGATTTGCTCAAGAAGTTGATTGCAAACCGCCACCGGGTTGGCACAGGACCATGTCGCGAGCGGCAGCTCAGGTATAAAAATATCCGCGACACTGATGCCATAACTTTCAGTAACCACGGCCCTGACGTATTTCATACTATCGGCGGTATTGGTAAATGCATGCAGCAGCACCACCAGCTTTCTGGAGGAGGCATAGCGGGTCAGTGATTTAGGTTCAATAGGGGTTGGCATAGTCTTCCTTGTAATCAATCGTTTCAGGGATATAACGATTTTAATCAGTGGCGGCAAAAAACCGCAAGAAGTCAAAATTGGCTGACTTCCAAAACAGATTGATCTTCCAATGCTTTAACTCACCTTAGTTATTCGCAGATTCAGCATTCCTCATGTTAGTATCCCGCCGGTTTTTTTCGGCAATCGTCATGGAGTACTTAAACGCCCGCAAAGCCTGCCCGTCGCTTACTGTTTATTTTGGCCGCAGTAGCGCAACTCATCCAACCCGCTGTGGCTGAAACGCCTGATGGTGCGGTATACAAAACCATCAAGCCGGGCAAAGCGGCAAAACGTAAAGTCCGCCAAATGACGGAAACCATAGAAGATTGTACTGTCGATCGACGCGGTCGCGAATCCTGTCATGTCATAGCGACCGTTGAAGTACCGCTACCGGCCAACGGTCAAGTCAACGAATCAACAGTCACCATTAGCGAAGCCGAGGCCATGTACAAAAAATCCGAAGCCGACCGCCAACAAATGCTGGCGGAAATGGAACTGGAAAATCAACGCAGACAAGCAGAGTTACAACAGGAGGCCAAACAACTGCAAGCCCAATCCCAAACCGCTGTTACTCAAGTTGGCCAAGCAGTGGCCATCGCTCAACCGGCGGCAAAAGCCCCTACGGTAGACGAGATACTCAATCAATTTGCCGACCAACTGGTTGGGCGTAAAGCCGTCGCTGCCGGAAATAGCTGTATCACCAATGTCGGCGGATGCGCTGTGCCCAGCATAGATAACCAACCCGGCTTCTCGCCGGTGGCAGCCGTGCAGAATCAATGCAGTTTTACGATAGAGGCCTGCATAAAACAAAAAAACTACGATGGCTCGTTAATGAATGCCAATTGCGACATTCTCAAACCCGGAGATGCGGTTAAGTATTCGATCATCAAACCGGACCCGGCATACTGGAACAACTTCCAATTCAGCGCCGTCGGCTCCCAAACAACCGAGATTGACAAAGCTTGTCGTGAAAGCCCGGCTTCTTATCAGGCCAACATCAAAGGTTTGCCTGGCCAAGCCAGCACTAAAGCCGCCGCTGACGCCGGCAGTGACAATCTCGCAGGGCAAAAAAATAGTAACAAAAAGCCCGAGTATATCTTCAAAGAAGTCGCTGTCGCCGGCCAATGGAAAGATTGTGAATTTGAAAAATCTGGCGCCATCAGTTGGGCAAAAAGGGTGCGTGACCATTATGCCAATGAGCTATGCAATGGCGATGACGGATGGCGTTTTGACCGAATCAAGTTTGAAGGTTATGAACAAGCCATAGCCTGCAAAGACGGCAAATCCTGGAAAGCTGAAATTACCCAAGGGATCGCTATTTGTAAAAAACTGCAATAAGCGTTTTATAAAACTTGGCTATTCACCCGGGGAAATACCGCAATGCGCTATCTGATTTTAATCTTATATTTGTTTACGCCTAAGCTCTACGCCGCCGACCCCGATGCCTGCTTCGTGGTCGACGAAATCATCCAGGGCAAGGAATGTACCAAACCCAATGGAATTCGCATCAACTTTAGCAACCGTTGCGATGCACCGATGGACGCCCGCTATTGCCTGCAAATGAGCAATGGCGATTGGAACTGCGGCGTTGGCATTGCGCTTAACCTGCAGGCTAAACACAACTGGTGGACTTGCGAAGGCACTGGCCAATATAAAATCTGGGGCCGCAGTGTTAATTCCAAAGTACCTTTCCCAGACCCATACGGCAGCTATAAACAACAGGGCGCTCAAATTTACGCCACCGCCAACGGCGAAACCGAAGCCAGTGCCTGTACCCGCGCCCAAGTCGCTGCCAACAATGGCGGGGATTGCCAATGCGAACCCATGACCGACACAGTCGGCTTTCAATGCCGCATCGCTATCGCCGCCTTACCGGCTAACGCCAAGGAACCGGCCAAGGCCTTTAAAGACAGCGAATTTGCCGCCAAAACCAACGGCGCAGCTGCCTCAAACGCCCCGCTGCAAACCGTAACAGCCACCAGCGCCGGCAACAGTGCTGATCAAGCCTGCAACGCCGCCCGCGCCCAGTTGCCCGCCGCTGATGCCGATTGCCAATGCGAAGTAAAAGGCAACCTTGCCGTTTGCCGCGCCACTACCCTACAAGCATCGCCTGAGCCTAGCTTACCCAAACAACTCAGCGAGTTCGGTAAAGACACGCTCAAACAAACCAACCCGATTGACCCCAACCAGCCGCCCCCGCCCAACCCCGGCAGTGGCAAGCGCGATTAAGGGTTTTAATCTTTACCCCGTTTTATTTTCAACATGGATGCGCATCACTATGCCTAACAGACTGATTATCTTCCTCTTGGCCGGCAGTCTGCTTGCCAGTAACGCCCACGCCGGCAGCGCCGAACAACTCGCCACCCATGCCACGCAAGCCCTGGCCGCTAAAAACTACGCCCAAGCCGAGCGCTATCTGGAACAACTGCAAAGCCAACACAGCCCGTTGCCGCAATCGTTCGGTTTTCTGTACGGCCTTAGCCTGTTTCAACAACAAAAACTCGAGCAAGCCAAACCGGTACTGGAAGCCTATCTGGCGCAATACGGTGCAAATGGTCCTTACAGCGAGCAAGTTCAAGCCATGCTCAAACAGCTGGGCAAAGCCGACGATAGGGGCATTGAAATGGTCAAACTGCCCAACGGCATCTTGATGGGCAAATACGAAGTCACCCAAGGCCAATGGCAAAAAATCATGGGCAACAATCCATCTTACTTCAGTACCTGCGGCAACAACTGCCCGGTGGAACAAGTCGGTTGGGACGATGTCCAGCAATTCATCCAGCGCTTAAATCAACAGACCGGTAAACGCCACCGCTTACCGACCGAGGACGAATGGTATGCCGCCTGTCAGGCCGGTAGCAGCCACAAGTACTGTGGCTCCGATAGTATTGGCACGGTAGCTTGGTATGATGAAAATTCGGGTAGAAGCACTCACACGGTTGGGCAAAAGCAACCCAACGCCTGGGGCTTGTTCGACATGAGTGGTAATGTTAGTGAGTGGACCAGTTCGTGCTATGACGGCGACTGTTCCCTGCGTGTGTTACGCGGCGGTTCCCGTGATAGCGGACCGAGCTACCAACGTTCGTCGTACCGCGACGGGTACTACGCCAACTACCGCCTTCACTACCTCGGCTTCCGTCTCGCCCAGGACCCTTAACTTTACGCTTTATGCTTTTCCCTTTACCGTCCGGCGCGTTAGCGCCGGATTTTTTTTACTACCCACGCCCTTTAAGCCAAACGCTGGGCGTACCACACTTTTGAGGTTTTTTGCATGAAGCCCATCACCCCGTCCGTCTTGAGCATTGCCGTGGCCTTGCTGCTCAGCGCCTGCGCGAATCAATCCGTCACGCCGCCGGAATTTCCCGCCGAAAAGTTGTTAGGCCCTCAGCAAACCGCAGGCAACCCCCAAAAGATCGGCTTGGCCTTTTCCGGCGGCGGCACCAAGGCGGCGTCTTACGCAATGGGGGTGTTGGCGGCTGCCGTGCAAAGCAATGGCGGCAAAGGCCTGAGCCAATTCGACGCCATCTCTAGCGTCTCCGGCGGCAGCTACGCCTCGTTGTTTTTGTACAGCAAGTTGATGTTGCATGATCAAGACCCTGGCAATCCGCAAATCACGGACTATTTTGCCGATTGCATGCCGGAGCATTACAGCCAAGTATTGCCAGGTTATGCCAACCAAACTAGGCCTTTTTGCAACCTTGCCACTCAACAGCAAAAAGAGCAGTTCAAATTCCAGCAGTATCTTCGCTGCCGGCAAGATGTTCTGCAAAGCGATTGCAAGCCAGGCATGGACGGTAAAGAGGATGACAATGAGATTGCTACCGGCTTGAAACTGGTTGCTGAAACGGCCGCCATTTTTGTGCCCAATTTTATTGCCCGCACGGTATTCGACTGGCCGGTGAATTTGTCTCGCACCCGGCATGCCTATCAAGAGGGGATTTGGAGCAGTTATGCCTGGTATCCGACAAACAGCATATTCGTAAATCTTGAGGAAGATATTGATGACATCAACGACGTTGCCGACGATAAACAACCTTGCTATTTCCTGCATTGCCAAGCAAATGATCGAGCTAAAGAAGCCCGTCAACTGACGTTTCAACAATTAGAAAACACGCTGAATTCAGCCAAAGACATTAAATACCCAACCTGGTTTATCAACGCTACTGCCAGCAGGAAACGTAGCTTCTTGGGTTGGTCTTTGCCCGGACAGCGCGATTTTACTCAGTACACCATGCAAATGTCGCCCTATGGGGTTAGAACTGGCTTATACGGCGATTTTCAGATGAAAGATTCCGGGAGCGATGCCCGCTTCGACTTGGATTTGTTGGACGCCGTTACCGCCTCCGCTGCATTTGCCGACGCCAATGAATCGGTATTCTCGCAAAAGTGGGGTTTAAGATTTTTCTCGGCAATTTTTCTACACTTGGCCGGCCAGGATTGGGGGAAAGATATAGATAATCCAAATGTCGCCGAAGGCTGGCGCTATCTGCACAATACACTGCCGTTTCCTTTGTATTATACCGATGGTGCTTTACGCATTTTGGGTGGGCAAACCGAGGATAAAACCCGTTCGTCATACATGCATTTGATGGATGGCGGCAATAATGACAACTTGGGCGCATTCAGCCTGATTGAAGCCGGCATGAAGAATATTTTTATTGCCGATAGCGCCGAAGATGAAAAAGGCGATCTTGAGGATGTGTGCTTGTTGCATAACGAAATAAGGATAAGAAATTTATATGGTACCAAGGTTGATAAGTCGGGCTTAATAGACCCTAACGACGCGCGAAAATTAATCATCCCAGGCTTGGAAGGCCTGGAAAATCATTGTTTGAACTTGGTTGGCGAGTCAGCCAATAATCCAGGCGATAAGGTACGCAATGTGAATGGACCTGCAACCAGCGGACATTATTCGATTTATGACTGGCAGCATAAAGTGCTGGTCGGCTGTATTCGTAAAGGCACCGGCAATACTTGCGACAGTAGTCAGGATAGTGAGATAGACGCCAAAGTGTTTTTGTTGAAACCGGCCATTAATCTGGATGAAATCAAAACACAGTATGTCGATGTAGAGCGTAAACAGGTGAAAGTACAAAGGTGTGACAAAAATCGAGAACCTGAATTATGTAACGAGGATGGCTTGGTGAAGCAGGGCGTTTGTGATGAAACAAACAACCCCGGTTTATGCGAAGTGGCGGCTTATATCGCCGATTCTTACGATCCGACCGATAAAGAGCATCATGGCTTGGGGAAATTCCCGCAGGATTCGACCGCCGGCATGACCGCCAACTCCGATGCCAAACGTTACGGCGCCTACCGCGAATTGGGCCGCTGGCATATGAATGCGGCTATGAAATTAATCAACGATCCAGTGGCCTTCGATGCTGAGTTGGCTAAGCAAACTCAACACAAGATTTCCTACGATGCTAAAGCTAACTGAGGCCAGGGTTTTGATCAAACTACTTTAAAAGGATAGGACTATGCGAAAACCAACTTTTTCAAAATCTGCGGTGTGGGCATTTTCCGCGATTATGTGCTTGGCGGCTTGTACCCCGCCCAACACCGCGCAACGCATTTCAGCATTTGCGACGGCTACTACCGATGTTTCCGAAAATGTCGCCGATGCGTTTAAACAGGTTAATCAGGCTTACATTGCAACCGCTACCGATGAGGCGGTTGGCATTATCAGCCAGGGCGGCAAAGTCGACCCAAAGGCAGTTTCAAAACCATTTCTGGACAATGACCAATACGAAGCTCGCGCGGCGGTTCTGCGTGTCCTTGCCGATTACGCCGGGTTGCTGGCGGAAATTATGGGCGACACGCCGCAACAAAATCTGGATGCCGAGGTGGATAAGTTTGCTGCCGCATTAAACAGTCTATCCAGTAGCTCCGACTTACAAAATCTGTTGGGGGTAAGTAGCCCCTTAACCAAAAACGATGTCGGTATATTGGCAACCGGCATCAATGAAATTGCCAGACTGTTTATCGACTACAAACGCACTAAAGAAACTAAAGTGATCATCCGTGACGCCGATGCCTCAATTGCCCGTATTACGACCTTATTGCAGAAAGATATTGGCGCCAAACGTGAGGTGAGTGGTTTACGTAGTCAATTATATGCAGCTTACGATAAGCGCCTAGCAGACCGTTTCATTTGGATTTCCCGTCAATCCAAGCCCGGTAAAACTACAACCAACGGCTTTTCTAGTGTTGAACAACGCGCTGAAGTGGTAGCTTGGTTAGACTTAGTCAAAGACCAGGAACAAGCCGATCACACCTTGGAACGTATTTATAAATCACTGGGCACCCTGCGTGCTGCCCACGGCAAATTGCTGACAGCCTACGATGATGACGCACCTGAATTGGATAGCTTGATTGGTTTGCTGAAAAGCGAAGCCGAGCGAGTGAGCGCCCGTTATAAGTCTTTGAAAAAATAACAACAGATAGGAGACACTGATGACCACCGATACTGAAAACGAACAACAAGCGTTATACACCGCAATTTTCAATCTACATGGTGCACTACGCGAAGCCTACTGGTCGACAGCAGATGAAGCTACAGGCGATAAAATCACCGCACTAGCCGACGCCTGTTATCACATTCTGACCGAACTGAATCAGGAGGACATAAAAAGTAGATCGGATGAATACCTAGAGTTGAAGCAGCTTGCTGAAAACACCATCGTGCGCTTGAAGCAAGTAAAAGAAAATATCGAGCAAATCGTTCATTCCGTGAAAATAGCCACCAAGGTAGCCAACGGCATAGAGGAAGCTCTAAAACTGGCGGCGAAGTTTTTTGTTTAGAAAAACTGCAAGATAGATAGGCATCAATATAAGTCTGCCAAACCTGTAAGGGGTTTGGCAGCTATCTGCAGCTAAGCAGACATAGAGTTTGTTTGTGGTTGAGTGGCGGGTTTGGGTCGATCGTGACAGTTCGCCACTCTCAAAGTCCGACATTTTTTTACCAGTAGAATCCTATCGGAATCGATGACCAGAATTGCATCTGAACTGGCTAGTCGATGTCGCCAGCTCAGTTGCGGACATGCCGCTCATTCAGATTCTAAGAACCCAGCACGCCAACTCGGAAACATCCTCGCCAGCCAAACCATCCGGATTGTCGGGCTAATCCATTCGCACGCCAATCCGGTAGTTTGCTGTCGAATTCATGCGGGCCGGCGTTGGCGGCACTGACCCGTCAAACAGGTACCTGAGTCGGACCGGTTGCCGAGTGTCCTGGCGGCACGCAAAATCGCCTCATGGTTACCGCCGAGTGGTGCGTCGACACATCTCAATCCCGTGGAGGTGCCGACGAAGCGTGCAGCGTACCGCCGAGCACTTTGTGGATGTCCCTCTAGCCCGGCGGGGTACAGCCAAAGCTTTCGGCGGTGCCGCTGGGTATATTTTCGGTGCGCATACGCGGTTTGGGCATATCGCCGGACAATTGCTCGAAGGATGTTGTTCCGCTGCTGCGTTAACAGCACGGCAGTTGTCCTCACCGATAAATCGTCCTCCTGTTTTTGATCGTCACTTGGTCGTTGTTCGCAAAGTAATTAACGCTAAAACAGTGGCTTAGCTAAATAAATACTCCTGATTATCGCGTTGTTATGGGTTATGGGCCTAGTTTTTGCTGAATGCAGGCAATGACGTGGAAAGTAAAGCAAACCATTTTCCACGCTTGATTTTTTAGCGATTTAGCGGAGGACATATCGAATGAACACGAAAGGCAAACTGGTAAGCGTGATATTTGTTGGCGGCCTACTTTCCCTGACCGCGCCGCCAGCCCATGCCCACCACGCCTTTTCCGCCGAATTCGACGCCGAACAACCCATCGAGTTAAAAGGTGTGGTCACCAAGCTGGAACTGGTCAATCCGCATAGCTGGCTGTATCTGGACGTCAAGCAAACCGACGGCAGCGCCAAGAATTGGGGATTCGAATTCGGCGCGCCGTTCAGCCTGAAACAAAAAGGCATCACCAAAGCCAGCCTGCCGGTCGGCAGCGAAGTCACCATCCAAGGCTATCGCGCCAAGAACGGCAAGGATTTTGGCTACGCGGTGACCACCGTGCTATCCGACGGCCGTAGCGTTAAAACCGGCGGCGCTCAGGATGCGCCGGGGACGCAAGCCAACGGCCAGGCGCAATAAACCGAATCGGATTTGTTTGAATATAAATATTACGGAATATACCCTCAATGAGTTCACCCAATAATGGTCCGTCATCGCTACAGATTGCGCTGATGCTGGCCAGCGGCTTGATTTTACTGTTCCTGGCTACCGGCGACGCCGGTGCGGCCGGCCCTAAAATCCCCCGGCTTGCCAACGGCAAACCCGATTTTTTCCGGCATCTGGCAAACCACCAGCGCCGCCGATTACGACCTGGAACCGCACAGCAACCGCAAGGACGCCCCGCCCGGCGCCGGCATCGTCGAAGGCCATTACCTGCCTTATTTGCCTGCCGCGCTGGAGCAAAAGCAGAAAAACTTCGCGGCGCGCGACACGCTGGACCCGGCGCTTAAAGGCTACACGCTGGGTGTGCCGCGCGGCATTTACTACCCGGAGCCGTTTCAAATCTTCCAGCGCAAACAAGACCTGACCTTAGTCCACCAGTTCGGTCATTCGGTACGGACCATACATACCGACGAAACCGATCATCCGAAAGACCCTTACGACTGGTGGTTGGGCGATTCGCGCGCGCATTGGGAGGGCGATACGCTGGTGGTCGACGTCAAGCATTTTAACGACAAGACCTGGTTCGACCGGGCCGGCAATTATCACAGCGATGCCCTGCATGTCGTCGAAAAATGGGCGTTTATCGACCCCAACACCGTCGAATATAAGGCCACCGTCGAAGACCACAAGGTATTTAGCAAGCCCTGAAATCTATCGGTGATTTTGCACCGGCACCGGGAGAAGGATTTTCAGTTGATCGAGGACTACCGCTTTACGCTGGACTACGACGACGCTTATCCGCCCAAGCCGAATAAACCTTAAAGCCGGATACCAGACGAGGACGTTATGACACCCATTAATGCAAGTCGCTCGGCGCTAGTTTCCGGGCTGGCAATCAGCGTAATGCTTACCGCCACGCCTAGCTTATACGCTGCGGACGAGACCAAAAAACCGGAAGCACCGGCAGCTAAGCCGGCCACCAAACCGCTGAAACTGGGCGGCCCCGGCATCGAACAGGAAAGAAGTTTCCCGAAAATCGTTTCCGGCAAATGGACCGGTCCGAAAACCGCCGACGGCCAACCGGACGTGCAAGGCCATTGGTCCAACACCATCGCCAACCACAACAACTTTACCGACCCGCAGGGCGGCATCCTTAACGATCCCAATCCCAACCGGATAGCCAAAGGTCCGCGCGAGGAACGTGCACCCAGCCGGGTCAGCGACCCCGCCGACGGCCAAGTGCCGTTTCAGCCTTGGGCGCTGGAAAAAGTGAAGAATTTTCAAGCCCATTTCCACGACCCGGTCAAACCGGAATACATCGAACCCTTGGCCCGCTGCGCACCGGGCGGCATTCCCAAATCCTTGTTTTGGCACGGTTACGAAATCAGCCAATATCCGGGTTATGTGTTGTTTCAATTCAACTCGGGCACCCGCATCATTCACCTGGACGGCAAACCGCATTTGCCGGAGAACATCAAGCTGTGGAACGGCGACTCGCGCGGCCATTGGGAAGGCAACACGCTGGTGGTGGACGTCACCAATCAAAACGGTAAAGCTTTGTTCGGCCGCTCCGGCGAATTTATCAGCGAAAACGGCCATATCCAGGAGCGCTACATCTTTAGCAATGACGGCGACCGCTACACCTACGAAGCCGTGTTAACCGACCCGACCGTCTATACCCGGCCGTTTACCGTGACGGTGCCGGCCCGCAAATGGACCGCCAAAGATCAGCCTAACGGCTGGCACTTCGAGGTTGAGCCAGCCAATTACACCGGCAAGGTGGCGCTGAAAGAACCTATCCTGGATCAATACGAACGTGTCTGTGCCGAGAACAATGGCGGCTTCGGTCTGGTCGCCGCTGAAGAACCGAAAAAATAGGCTCATCATGTCATTAGTCGAATTTGCCCAACTACTTAACGACTCCGAGTTCGGTACCGCGCTGCGCGAGTCGGTGTACATGTTTCCCTTGATCGAAGGCCTGCATTTGATTGGTTTGGCGCTAGCATTGGGCTTGCTGTTTTTTGTCGACCTGCGCCTGCTCGGCCTGTTTCTGCCGCAGTTGCCGGTTGGGCAAGTTTTGCATCCGCTTAGACCCTGGTTGCTGGGCGGATTTTTAGTCATCTTCGCGACCGGGATTTTGCTGTTCGTGGCGACGGCGGCAAAAATCATCACGCTGCCGGTATTTTTTTACAAACTGGGCTTCATCGCCTTGGCCGGCATCAATGCCTTGTGGTTTGAATTGAAATGGGGCCGCGATGTCGGGCATTGGGGCGACAAGTCCACCTTACCGGTTGCGGTGCGGTTTGCCGACTTCACGTCGCTGACCTTATGGAGTCTAGTAGTCATCGCCGGCCGTTTGATCCCTTACTTGAGCTACCAATAGCTTTATGTCTATCCTCGAATTCTTCAAAGCTTTGCAATCCAGCGGGTTTGGCCGCTTCGTCGGCAGTCTGGACCATTTGTTCTGCGCCTTACTGGAGCTGGGCCATATCGCCGGCATGATCTTGTTGCTGGCGTCGGTGATACTGACCAGCCTGAACTTACTGGGCTTGGGCCTAAGCAGCGTACCGTTGGCGCAAATCCAGCGCAGCACCGGCAAATTGTTCTGGACCGGTTTGACGCTATTAGTAGTATCCGGCTTGCTGATCTTCATCCCGGCCGCCACCAGCTACTATCCCAACGATTTCTTTTGGGCCAAATTCATCCTGTTGAGCCTTGCCTTGCTGGTGTATTTCACGCTCTATCGGTGGGTCGCTAGGTCACACTCACACCATACTTGGCTGGCAAAAGCCACAGGCGGCCTGGCATTGAGCCTGTGGCTGGGCGTGGCGTTCGCCGGGCGTTTTATCGGCTTTTTTGCTTAACGCCAATTCAGCCTTTTCAATATCAAAACGCACCGCCATAAAGCCTGCGTCTTCCTTATTCGCAACGGGATTGCCTATGTTCAAACCATCCAATTTATGTTTAAAAGTGCTTGTCTGCAGCATCACGGCTGCTAGCCTAATGATGGCCTGCAACCCGGCTACAACCGAACCTGCCGCGCCGCCCATTCCTTTCAAACCGGTGGCAACGCTGCAAGAGGTCATGACCTCAATTATCGATCCGAACATTGATGTTGTCTGGAACTCGGTATCCTCGGTCAGTACGGCCACCGGTACGGAAGAGCGCCAGCCGCGAACCGACGAAGATTGGCGACTGCTAAGGCAACACGCCCTGGCCGTGACTGAAGCGGCGAATCTGCTGTTGATCGAAGATCGGCCCGTCGCAGCTGCCAATTCAGTTACTTCCAGCGGCGGTGCGGAACTGACACCCGCTGCGATCAAAACCTTAATCACCGAGCATCGTCAGGAATTCGTAAAACGCTCGCAAAGCCTGCAAAGCGCCGCACAAGGTTTACTGGTGGCGATAGACGCCAAAAACGTCGAGGAGCTGGAAAAAGCCGGCGGCGAAGTCGAACAAGCCTGCGAGCAATGCCACAGCCAGTTTTGGTATCCGGGCGATGCCAGACCAAAGTAGTAGGGGCGTTGGCACATAGCCGGCCTAAGCTGCATACTGTAGGCCTTTTGATCTGGGCTATTGCCGCGCATGACCCACAATTTACCCGATCTCGATACCTACCAAACGCAAGGCTATCTAATCGCCAGGCAGTTATTTTGCCCGGAAGCCATGGCGGAATTACAGTCCATGGTCGAACGGATACATCGGCAATGGGCGGCGGAAAATGGCGATTTAATCCGCGCCAATCGTCTGTTGAACATGCACAGCCTGACCGATAGCCGGTATTTCAAGGAACAGGCTGCGGAACGTCTGACTTTGTTTGCCTGGATCACCCAGCCAGCGGTTACTGGTTGGCTGACGGGGTTATTCGGTGACGAACTGTATTTTCATAATAGCCAATTGTTTTTCAATCCGTTGGACCGCGAGCAATTGCCTTACTGGCACCGGGACCTGCAATACAGCACGGTCACAGACGAGGCACAGCAAAGCGAGCAAGGCCAATTGTTGGCACTGCATCTGCGGGTGCCGCTGTTACCCGAGCGCGGCATGGCCTTAATACCCGGCAGCCATCGCCGCTGGGACAACCATCTGGAACGCGAGGTGCGCTTTGAATTGAATGGTCATGGAAAACACGAAGATTTGCCGGGAAGCGTGCTGATCGATTTGCAGCCGGGCGATGCGTTATTGTTCGATGCGCAAATGTTGCATCGCGGCCATTACCAAAGCAATTCGGCGCGACTGGCCTTTGATATTTGTGTCGGCAACTACCACCCGTTTACGGCAGCGTTTCTAAACAAAGCCGTCTTGCCTGATCAGGCAGAGATGGCGCAATTGGCAAATCACGACTGGTATCGACGGGCTTGGCAAATCGCCGAGGGCTTTGGTTGAAATAGATTCGGTCTGCTAGAGTCCACTTGGCTTCTTGCTTTCGAGTTCGTGGCGATATGCGTTGGGCAATACGTATATCCTTGACGAGATATTTTTGGCTGACTTCCTTTACGCCAGTCAGTTTCGCGCCAACGCCGGTCCATGGCTAACGGCAAGACTCAAAGCAGCTTCGATAAAACACCAGAAAGGCTTTTGCGCCATGAAACCATGATTCGGCAGCACATACTTATCGGTCTGCACCACCCATAACGGATCGGCCATCGGCAATTCTGCCATCGGACGCAGTTGTAAGCCGTCCGCGACTCGCCAAACTCCGGCATCGGTCATAATCCCCGTCGGTCTGTCCAGGGTTAAGGCAGTGGGCGATGCGTTAATGCCGCTAGCGGCATTGACTGTACAGGCTTGATTTGTCGATGCGGTAGCTGTCGCCTCCAAACGATGGGTAATAAAACCGCGAAAATGCCCGACGGCGGTGGCGGCCAAATCCCATTGCGAAGCGCCCGGTATGTTCACCTGCGCAACCGGGTCCAATAGCGACTCGAACCAGGCCGGCACGGCCCGGCTATAGGTAAACATGTTTTTGGTGATGGTATCTGCTTCCGAACTGGCAACCACTACCAGCGGGTTGGCATGCTCAAGGCGATTCGTTGCCGCAATTCGCCGAACTGCCGCGCGCAGATCGGCAAAGCGGCGGGCTTCTACTGCCGGATTGACCAGCAACACCAGATCGCCGAAGCGGGCTTGATCGCCGCGTCCCTGGTGCAAACGTTGCAACCAGACCGGTTGCAAGGCGTTTAACATCACCGACGCGCCCAGACTGTGGCCTATTGTGAGCAAACGGTTATCCGGATCGGCATCGTGTTTGACGATGGCCTCGACATTTAATAAAAAATCTGGAAATTGCTTTTGGCCCAGGCGTTCGCTGACCGACCGCCGACTCCAAAAGGTCAAGGCGCACAACCAGGGCGTTTCCACGGTTTCGCCGCGCCAGCCGAGGTACACGCCAATCACCCGATAGTGCGGATTGCGCAGCTTGATGTCGCGCAAACTTTCCTTGAAACGGCGGACATTGTTATCGCTGTCCTTGGCGTTATGGTGCCAACCGTGGGTATACAGCACCACATATTGCGGCTGTTGACTGGCTTGTAAGCTATTCAGCAATGCGTCGGCTTGGCGTTGATCGTAGAAACGGCCGTCGTCGTCGAATTCCACGAAACCCAAGGTGTAACCATCTTGCGGGTTGACGACTAAATTGGCGGCGCTGCAATCCGCACCGGCATTGGCTAGACAAGGTTTTACACTGATATTGGTACGGAAATAGTCTTGGGGAGCGCAAGCTGATAGCAGTATCAGCATGGCGAACAGTAATCTGCTCATAAGGCGATGACTAGGACAGAGACACAAGGTTTTGCGTCACTGTCCCACTCATCAAAGGTAATTTCAGCTACTGCAGGCATTAACCGGCATATTTGACGGTGCAGCCGTAAGGTTTGGTCACGGCTTTGCTGATGGGTTTACCTGCCGCCAGTTCTTTTAGTGCTGAAGAAATATAATTTTCAGCGGTCGCGATGTCGGCTTGGTCTGCCGAGGCAATGCTGTCTATGCCGCCCTTATACAGCAGAACCCCTTTGAGATCGATGATGAACAATTGTGGGGTATTAGTGGCGCCGTACAATTTGCCGACGGCACCATCCGCATCGAACAAGGTGTTGGCGGGTGTGGCGTTGCGCTCTTGATTGAGTTTTTTTGCGGTTGCCGCGTCGACAAAGCCTTGTTTGCCGGGCGCGGAAGAAATGACTTGCAACCAGACGATGTTTTGGTTTTGGGCCTGTTTTTGTAAATTGGGAATATTGCCGGATTGGTAATGTTTTTGCACAAACGGGCAGTCGGCATTGGTCCATTCCAGAATCACGGTTTTGCCGCGCAGCGCCGCCAAACTCAAGGTGCCGCCTTCTGCGGCCGCCGCCGAAAATGCCGGTGCCGGCTGGCCGACCACCGGCTCTGCTTTGGCAAGGGCCGGCATTAACAGCATTAAGCTAAGGGTCATCAATCCGAACAAACGCTGAGAAATCATAAATACTCCATTGCTGATGGTTAAAGACGAGCGCCTTGAATGGCGCCGATAACGAGATCAGGGGTCAGAATTTGCGGTAATACCGTCGCCTCCTGCGCTCCCGGTCCGAAATACAAATACAAGGGCACGCCGCTGCGACCAAATTGGCTCAATACCTTGGCGATACCCGCATCACGGTTGGTCCAGTCGCCTTTCAGGTAAGTCACCTCGGCGTTGAGAAACGCGCCGCGAACCGCTTCGCTACTCAAGGCAATACGTTCATTGACTAAACAGGTGATGCACCAGTCGGCGGTGAAATTGACGAATACCGGTTTGCCTGCACTGCGTAATTGGGCCAGTTTTTCAGCGCTGTAGGCTTGCCAGTGTTGATTGTTGCTGTCCGTTGCATAGCTTGCTTGCGACAAGGTTTGGATGCCTAGTTCGCCCGCCAGCAAGGCCAGCAGTAAAGTTACGCCGGCGCTGGTGTGGATGACGCGGCGCTTTATTTGGGTGGCGTTTCGGCTAATTTGCAATAACCAGACAGCGAGGGCAACCAACACACAGCCGCCCAGAGCACCGGCAACGGCTTCCGGGCCGGCTTGACGGGCAAGCACCCAAATCAGCCAAGCGGCGGTAGCGTACATCGGAAAGGCTAGCCCTTGTTTCAGGGTTTCCATCCATGCCCCGGGTTTGGGTAGCCAGCGCTGGAGTATCGGCCATTGACAAAGCAGCCAGTAGGGTAGGGCCAATCCGGTACCTAAACTCAGGAACACGGCGATCATCGCCGCCGGTGCTTGGGTGATGGCAAAGCCAATGGCTGCGCCCATGAAGGGCGCGGTGCAGGGGGTGGCCACGACTGCGGCCAACACGCCAGTGAAAAAGCTGCCGGCATAACCATCCCGAGTGGCCAGCTTATGGCCCAAGCCGGTGATGCCGGAGCCGATATTGAATACTCCCGATAAGCTCAAGCCCACTGCAAATATCAAGTAGGCCAGTATCGTCACGAACCACGGTGACTGAAATTGGAATCCCCAGCCGATGCCGGCGCCACCGGCCTTCAGCGCGACCAACACAGCGGCCAATGCGGTGAAACTAATCAATATCCCGGCCAGGTAAGCCCAACCGTGTTTGCGAGTTTTACCGGGATCGTGAGCGGCTTGTTCTATCAATGCCAAGGCTTTTAACGACAATACCGGAAATACGCAGGGCATGAGATTCAATATCAAACCACCGGCCAAGGCCAGTAACAGGGCGGTTGGCAAGGTTTGCTCGGCCAACGCGCTGGCCGGCTCGGCCTGGATGGGATTTGCCGTGCCAGGCCACACCGCGCTGATCTGATAAGCGCGCAAAGCGTCGCCGCTAGCGACAGTCAGCACGCCGGTCAGTGTTTGTTCGGGGGATAATGGCTGGTCGCCGGATGGCAAGCGGATGTCCAGGCCATCGTCGGCTAAGCTTGTTATTTGCTCGCCAGCATGGGAAATCGGTCCCCATTGGTCGGGGTAGAAGGCCAGCGCGTGCTGGTCTGGCGCAGGTAGTTTTTCGCCAGTCAGGTGTAACCGGAGCGTGCCGGCCGGACCCTCAAGCAAGCTGGCTTGCCAGGGTAATACCGCAGGCAATGAATTTTGGGCGGCTGTGATCAAAGGATGGGTTGGGCCGACCGCTACTTCCTTGGCGACCACCGGCAACTGGATTGCTAATTCCACCACCTGGGGAATGCAGGCCTCCTCGCAAACTAACCATTTCACCTTCGCTGAGATGGGCCATTCTGTACCAGGTTTCGCGTCTTCGGCTACCCGCAGCGGAGAGAGTAGGGTGACCGCATCGTGATAGCCGTAATTGACGACCGGCCCCAGCACAATTTTGCTGGGCGCAGGCCATTGGATCTCGCCCACCGACCAGCCGGCTGGCAGTTGGTATTGAATTTTGGTTGGCAGGCCGGAGTCGCCAGGGTTTTTCCAATAAGTGTGCCAGTGCGGAATAATCTGCTGGTGCACGCCAATCAAGATCTCATCGCCAGGATGCACGGCAGTATGCGAAGCAATCAGGCTGGCTCTTACCTGACCCGTGGCCGCTTCCGGTCCGGGGCTGGCTTGTGTGCATGGCATCCCTAAAACCAGAATGATGCCGAGGATGACGCGATAAATATTAAGCACGCTTGCTTCCTATCTTGGTTCAAATACAGGCATGTTAAAGTTCGCTGGCAACTTGGCTATGCATAGCCGGAGCCTGGGTATTGCTAACACCAGAAAGTCGCTGATTGCTGTCATTACCAGCCTTATACATTATTGGCCGCAAAAGGATGTTTGGCGTTTTTCTTCGCGGCAATCACTTCATGAGCACTTGGAAGTCCGTCGACAGCTTTATTGCCTTCGCCAACCCGCAAATTGGTAATTTTTGCCATTTTAAGTAGTCATTTTTACAAACAAATGTAAGTAATATTTTTGAAATATTGAATATCTATAATCGGCTATTTCGGTATTTATCCGCAATAGCCGATTAGCTGCGTTTTGTCCGATTTATATTGCGTTAAAGTAGTTTAAATATTACCTGCCTTGAAGTGGCCTACCGCTTCTTCGGCATGTTTGGTGGCCACTTCGGCATGGTTTTGTTTGCCATGCGCAATGGTTTCTTCCAGTGATTTTTTACCTGCGCTGATGTGTGCTTTGGCTTCTTCGGTGGCGGCGCTTTCCGCTTTATCGACGTGAGCTAGCGCTTTTTCCGCATGCTCCACCAATTGATCCGCATGGCCGGCTTTGCCGTGGGTTACCGCATGCTCGGCATGTTTTAACGATTCGGCAGCATGTTCTTCGGCAAATACGCCGCTGCTGGCAATTAATAAGGCGCTGGTAATCAATGCTACGGTCGTTTTCATAATATCCCCCTGGGAAATGGTTAGTTAATTTACTATTTAAAACCGAATAATACTTAATGGTTTACTGAGGATTTTTAAGTCTGAATAAACTTAGGAGTTTAGCGGTTTTAACAATACGAGATAATCCAATATCTGTTGTATCGCCTAATTACTTACTCAATTTATATGCCAGTTTTCAACTTGTTGTTTGCAAAGAAAAAATGCTGATTAATAGGGGGTTTATGTGTTTGCCTGTCAGCAAAAGTTGCTGACTTGGTGTTGATATATCAGCTATTTTCTGACTGGTGAGGGGGCTAGCCTGATTGCGATAAGTGACTTGTGTTCTTTTAAAGACTAGAGTTTTCTAATAAATGGCTTGGGATTCAACTGTTTACATGGTCTTTGTGTGTAAGCTGTACGCCAATCCTATATAGGTGCGAATTTTGCTTATCTGTGGATTGCTACGAATGCGCGCCAGATAATTACAACCATCCAATCATCAATTCTTATGAGCAAATACACAGTCAACGTCAACGGGACACAACACACCGTGGATGTTAATCCCGATACGCCCTTGTTGTGGGTGCTGCGCGATCATCTCAATCTGGTCGGTACCAAATTTGGTTGCGGGATAGGCCAATGCGGCGCCTGTACCGTGCATATCGACGGCCAGCCGACTCGGGCTTGTCTGACGCCGATTTCAAAAATCGGCCAAAGCCGGGTCACCACGATAGAAGGTCTACATCCAACTGGCGAACACCCTTTGCAGAAAGTCTGGCAAGAGCTGGATGTGCCGCAATGCGGGTATTGCCAGGCCGGGCAGATCATGACCGCCGCTGCGCTGTTGAAAAAGAATCCCCACCCGACCGACGCCGAAATAGACGCCGAACTGGCTGGCAATCTGTGCCGGTGCGGGACTTATTTAAGGATACGCGCCGGTATACACCGTGCCGCTGAACTGGCTGTCAAGGAGTCGATATGAACGAATATGAATTGGAAAACGCCAGCCGCCGTGACTTTTTACGTAAATCCACGCTGGCCGGCGGCGGCCTGGTGCTGGGTTTTTATCTGAATGTCGCCGATAGTGCAGCCAAGCGGGTCGCCAAGCCGGCCACTATTTCGGAAAGCAGCGTGTTTAAACCCAATGCCTTTATCCACATCGCACCGACCGGCAAGGTGACCTTGATCAGCAAGCAGCCGGAGATAGGCCAAGGCATCAAGACCTCACTGCCAATCGTGCAGGGCGACCTGGACCCGATTTACGGTAGCCAAAGCGCCGGCGGTTCACGTTCCACGCCGACCAATTACCAGGAGTTTCATAAACTGGGCGCCACGGCCAGAACCATGCTGATCCTGGCGGCTGCGGAAATCTTGCGGGTGCCCGCCGCCGAACTGCTTGCCAAGGATAGCGCCGTGCATCATCCGGCCAGCGGTAAACAGCTTAGCTATGGGCAATTGGTGGAAAAAGCGGTATCGATCCCTGTGCCCGCGCCGGAATCGGTGAAACTGAAAGACCCCAAAGACTATAAATTGCTGGGTACGCGGATCGGCGGCGTAGACAACCCCAGCGTCGTCACCGGCAAGCCACTGTTTGGTATCGATGTGCAATTGCCGGGTATGCAGTATGCCACTTATCAAAAATGCCCGGCCTTCGGCGGTAAGGTAGTCAGCGCCAATCTGGATAAAATCAAGACGCTACCCGGTGTAAAACATGCCTTTATCGTCGAGGGTGGCACCAGCTTAAAAGGTTTGTTGCCCGGCGTGGCGATAGTCGCCGATTCCACCTGGGCGGCATTCACGGCCCGTAAGCAGCTAGAGGTGGTGTGGGACGAAGGCCAGGCGGCCGCGCAAAGTTGGGCTGGCTTTAGTACTAAAGCCAAGGAGTTATCCGAACAAGCCGGCAGTGAAGTGTTGCGTAACGATGGCAACGCCAAGCAAGCATTGGAAGACGCGGACAAGACGGTAGAAGCGGCCTACAGCTATCCGTTTATTTCGCACGCCAGCATCGAGCCGCAAAATTGCACGGCCTGGTTTAAAGACGGCGGCATCGAGATTTGGGCGCCAACGCAAAACCCGGAAGCCGGGCAGAAGATCGTCACGGAAACCTTGGGCATTCCTAAAGAGAAAATTACGCTGCATATCACCCGCAGCGGCGGCGGTTTTGGTCGGCGTTTGATACCGGATTACATCGTCGAATCGGCGGCCATTGCCAAGCAAATCGACGTACCGGTCAAACTGACCTGGACCCGCGAAGATGATCTGCAACACGATCAATTCCGCGCCGGCGGCTTTCACTTTTTAAAAGGCGGCCTGGACGATAAAGGCAAGCTGATTGCCTGGTATAACCATTTCGTGACCTTTGCGCATAAAGTGCTCAAGGACGGCAAGGAAACCCTGGAGCTAGGCAGCGGCGCCAATCTGTCCGGCGACGAGTTTCCCGGTCGGTGGGTGGAAAACTGTTTGCTGGAGCAAACCCCGCTGGAGTGCAATATCCCGATGGGGCCGTGGCGCGCGCCACGCAGTAATGTGCTGGCCTGGGTGTTTCATAGCTTCATCGACGAACTAGCGCACGCCGCCGACCGCGATCCATTGGCGTTTCGTTTGGAGATCTTGGGCGATAAAGGCCTTATTCCCGGTACCGGCCAGCAAGGCATCCCGTACGATGTCAATCGGATGAAGCATGTATTGCAGTACGTCGCGGAAAAAGCCGATTGGGGCAGGAAAACCTTCCCGCGCGGCCAAGGGCAGGGCATAGCCTTTCATTTCAGCCATCTGGGTTACATCGCCCAGGTAGCGGAAGTCACCGTGTCCAAAGACGGTAAGCTCAAGGTCGATAGAGTGGTGGTGGCTACCGACATCGGCGCGCAAATCGTAAATCTCAGCGGCGCGGAAAATCAGGTGCAGGGCTCGGTCATCGATGGTCTGGGGGCGTTGATGTTTCAGGAATTGAACATCGAAAAAGGCCGGATCGTGCAAAGCAATTTCGGCGATTATCCGATGATCCGTATCGCCGATGCACCTACTCGGGTGGACGTGCATTTTCTGAAAACCGATTATCCGGTCACCGGTCTGGGTGAACCAGCACTGCCGCCATTGGCGCCGGCAGTGTGCAATGCAATATTCGCCGCCACCGGTGTGCGGGTCCGGCAATTGCCGTTATTGCGTACCGATTTGAGCTGGAGTTGATATGGCTTACAATCGCCGGCAGACCCGCAATCGAGTAAATCATGGCCAATAACATCAATCATCTGCTCGAAGCCTATCGGCAACTGCAACGCGACCGGCACGACAGCGTGCTGGCGACCATTCTCGAAAACTTTGGCTCAACCTACCAAAAGGCCGGGGCGCGGATGCTGATTACCCAGACGGGGGAGTTGGTCGGGTTGCTGGGCGGCGGCTGCTTTGAACACGACTTGGTGGAGCAGGCCGCTTCGGTGTTCGCAACCGGCCATGCCAAAACGCTGTTTTACGATATGCGTTCCGGGGAAGACGCGATCTGGGGTTTGGGCCTGGGTTGTAACGGCGCTGTCCGGGTGTTGCTGCAATTGTTAAAGGCCGAGCAGGATTTTTGTCCGTTGAATTTGCTGGCCGAAGCCGCCGAAACCCAAGCTCACGGGGTATTGGTGACGGTATTTGATTCCGCGCACGCGGATTTTCCGGCCGGGCGCAGCCAGTTTTTGCCGGCGGCCATCGTCGGCGAGCAGCCAATTTTGCCTAGCGCGCCGATCCCATTCGCCACGGCGGCGCTGCAAACGGCCTTGCAGCAAAAACCGCGTATCGAAACGCATCTGCTTGATGGCCAGGAATTCAAAGCCTTTTACGGCCCGGTGCAACCGCCTTGGCAGTTGCTGATATTCGGCGCCGGCGCCGACGCGATACCGCTGCTGAACTGCGCCAAATCCGTGGGTTGGCGCGTGACCTTGGTCGATCACCGGCCCGCTCACATTAAGCCAGAGCGTTTTCCTTTAGCCGATCAATTATTGCATCTGATACCGGATCAGGTCGCGTCCCAACTGGATTTAAATCGCTTCAATGCCATCATGCTGATGACCCACAACGTCGAATACGACCAACGCTACTTGCAAGCCATCGTGCAGTGTCGGGCGGCGTTTATCGGTCTGCTGGGTCCGGCGCATCGCAAACAACGATTACTGCAAAGCCTGGGCGACGATGCCGCGCTGATAGCCGAACGGGTATTCGGCCCGGTAGGACTGGATATAGGCGCGCAAACGCCGGAAGAAATTGCGTTGTCTATCGTGGCGGGCATCCATGCGCAGCTCAGCGGCCGCAGCGGCTTGCAATTAGGCTATGACGTAGTCGCTATCAAGCATGAATGCAGCCATAGCCAAGCCCAGTCAATTCGGTGAGGCCGGAGTATAAGGCTAAATTTGGGTTATCCGGGCTGGGCCTGACGACTAAGACGACTCCAACGCTTGCGCCAGATAATCGGTTATGCCGAGCCAATGTTTGCGCAACGTTGACTCGTCGTAATTTTCCTCGCGCCCATCCAGATCAAGGACAATAGCATCGCCTCGGGCCATGAATACCGCAGCCAGGTCTTCCACCGGCCCTGCCGCCAAGGTATGAGTGAGGGCTCGGCAGGGTCCGAAACGGGACGGTGGCTCAAACGGCATGACATTGATCTCGGTGCCAAGCAGGCCGCGCGGATAACCGGCATCTTCCAAATCGAATTCCAAATGCTCGAAACGGTAACGTTGATGCGGTCTATGTCGGGCTAAATCCAGGCGCAGGCGGCGAGCCGCATTGGCTAGATCCAGTTCTTCGACCTGCCGGAGTGGCAAGGGCATGACGTTCATGGCGCTGCACGGAGTGCGGGCAACCGCCCCCGACGCGCGCAGCATCGTAGTCAGGCCCAGTACCGTGTCGCGACCGTAACCGTATCGGGCCAAATATCCGGCAAAACCGGCAATCAATAACTCCGGCCAACTCAATTCCAGCTCCAGCGCACGGCGCTTAAGGCGCAGGCACACCGCATCCGGCAAGGCCCCGCCGATTCGGCGGCCGCGGCCGATTCCGGGCGTGGGATGGGGTGACAGGGACTTGGGTTGCAACCCGGCCAGTTCGGCGAGCCAATAACGGCGGTCGTCCTCACGATCAAACGAATTTTGATAGGCCTGATCGGCTTCCAAAATGGCGTCCAGGGTGCCAAAAGCTGCCGCTGCCAAAGGCTTGCCGGATAGCAGCGCTTCGTAGTAAACGGCAACTCGTCGTGCAATGAGCTGGAAGCCGTAGCCGTCCAGCAGCAGGTGGTGCGCGCGATGTAGCCAGACGTGGCGCTCAGCCCCCCGGCGATAGAGCTTATGCTCATAAAGATAGCCGGCGGCGGGATTGAAGGCTTGTTGTAGTTGCCCGAACAGTTCGGCCATGAATGCCGTCTGGCTAAGCTGTTCGGCGGGCGCTACCGGTAAAGTCGGCGGGCGATGCTCGACGCGCTGCTGCCGATAGGCCCCGTCCATCTCGACGATGCGGACCTGTAGCGCGTCAGCTTCGCGCAACGTGGCCTGCAGGGCCTGTGTAAACAATTCGTAATCGAGGGGGCCGTCTAGTTCGGTGTATTCGGCGGCGTAAAAGACGCTGGCTTCGCCGGCGAGTTGTTGACCAAGCAGGACACCTGTCTGTGCTTGGGTTAAGGGCAGACCGGGTTGACTGCGTATCATCGTCTGTCTGCCTTCGCGGCGGCGTCCTGCCACAAAGCGTGCCAGGCTCTCAGTGTCGGCAACGGCGCCAACTCTGCGAACTCGGCAGCGAATCCGCGTTGGCGCCAACGCTGCATCAATGTCATCAGCGCCAGCGAATCCAAACCCATCAGCAATAGATCGTCGTCATCGCCCAATAGAGCCGGGTTGATTGCCATCGCTTCCGCAATTTCGAGACGTAATGCGTCCAGGCTGGGACTAAGCGATTCCAAAGCGGCCATTGCATCGCGAGTGCTGAGAACGCAGGCACAGCGTCCAGCGGCATAGCGCAAGGCTTGTTCGTGCTCTTCGCGTGAAAAATCGGCCAGCGCATCGCCAACCAAAAAGGCTTGGATATCCAGCATGAAGGCTTCCGCCGCCGTCATCAGACAGCCAATATGGGCATAGACGCCGCAAATCACGAGCTGATCGCGCCCCAGCGCGCGCAGGTGCGCCTCCAGGTCGCTGCGCTTGAAAGCGCTGTAGCGCGCCTTCGGGAACACCGTGTCTTCCGGGTTGGGTGCGACAGCATCGACAATACGTTCCAGCGCCGGATCTTTCGCTAAGCCAGGCCCCCAAAAATCGTTAAGCAACCCGCGCTCGGTCGGCGCCTGTCCGCCGCGTTGCGTGGTGTACATAACCGGCATGCCGGCAGTGCGGCAGGCGGCGATCAGTTCGGTGCAGTTGCGCAGCAGCGCCGGGATCGGCGGCTGGGATGGTTCGAAAAAATCCAGAAAATACTGTTGCATGTCGTGCACGAGTAATACGGCGCGGCGCGGGTCCAAGCGCCAGTTCGCTTTTCCGCTAGGTAGTTGTTCGGGAAGGTCGTATCGCGGGATGCGGGGTATGCTCATGTCGGTGTTCGTGTCAGGTTAAGCGCCAGCGACCGCAGCTGCGGTTTCGCAATTTTGCCTGGCGCGGTAAGCGGTAAGCGGTCAATGAATTCGATTCGGTCGGGAATTTTATGTGCGGCCAGTCCGCAATGATCGCGTAAGTGCAATTTCAGCCCTAGCGCGATTCGCGCCGGCGCTTCGTCTGAGTCCGGCTTGGCCAATTCAACGAAGGCGCAACTGCGTTCGCCCAGGCGTTCGTCCGGTATAGCCACCAGTGCCGCGTTGCGTACGCGCGGATGGCTGAGCAAATGCTGCTCCACTTCTGCGGCGGCAATCTTTTCGCCCGCGCGGTTGATTTGATCTTTGCTCCGGCCGATCACCTGTAAACTGCCATCGGCGCGGCGCCTGACCAAATCGCCGGTACGATAAAAACCGTCCACGGTAAATGCCTTGCGGTTATACTCGTCGGCGCGCCAATAGCCTCGAATGGTATAGGGACCGCGGGTCAGCAGATGGCCGGTCTCGCCGTCGGCCAGCACTCGGTCCTCGTCGTCGACTATGCGGATCTCGTCGCCGGGCGACATAGGCCGGCCCTGGGTTTCCAGAACCACATCGGTATCGTCGTCCAGCTGAGTGTAAGTGACCAAACCCTCAGCCATGCCAAATACCTGCTGCAGTGCGCAACCGAATATCGGTTTAATGCGGGCGGCGACTTCCGCTGCCAGACTGGCGCCGCCCACCTGGACCAGGCACAGACTGCCAAGCGGCGGACGCAGACTTGTCGCGCGCTCCAGCCACGCCAAAAGCAGCGACGGCACCAATGCTACATGGCTGACCGCTTCGGCGGCGATCAGCGTAAAAGCTGCGTCCGGCTCGGGTCGAGTCAACAGCACGATGCGGCCACCGGAATATAAGGTGCCCAGCGTGCCGGGCGAACTTAACGGAAAGTTGTGTGCGACAGGCAAGGCCGCCAGATACACGGTAGCGGCGTCGAAACCGCAAATATCCACACTGGTCCTGACACTGTAAAGATAATCGTCGTGCGTGCGCGGAATCAGCTTGGGCGTTCCGGTACTGCCGCCGGAAAGTTGTAACAGCGCTACCGCTGCTGGGTCCTGGTCCGGCAGCGCCAAGGGCTTCACATAAAGGCTTTGCAAAGGTACGAATTCCTCCGCCGCGCCAGCCACGATCACGTGGCGCAAACACGGTACCAAGGCCCGCGTTTCCCGGGCGAGCGAGCGGTAATCGTATCCGTCGTGGCGATCAGGTATCACGTAGGCGGCGGCTTCGGCCAGCTGGCAGAACGCGGCGATTTCGGCGCGACGATGCCCCGGCAGCGCCAGCACCGGAATCAGACCGAGGCGAAAACAGCCAAAACACACCGCAAAAAACTCGGCGATGTTGGGTAATTGCACCACTACACGTTCGCCGGTGCGCAAACCCAATTGGGCAAACCCGGTCGCCAACTGATCGGCCCGTTCGTCGAGCTCGCGGTACGACCAGCGCCGCGCGCCGCAGACCAATGCGATACGTTCACCGTAGTGCTGCGCCGATTCGCGTAACAAAGCGCCCAAGGTTTGGTTTTGCCACCAACCCTGTTCGCGATAGGACCTGACCAACTCGTCCGGCCACGGCGTGAAATCGGATGCCGTCATACGCCGTCCCCCTGCAGTGCGTCCAGCAAGGTGCGAAATTTGGCCGAGGTTTCGGCCACTTCCCGCCAAGGTTCGGAATCCGCGACGATGCCGGCGCCGGCGAATAGCTTGGCGCGATTGGCTTCGATTTCCGCGCAACGTATCGTCACTGCCCATTCGCCGTCGCCGTTGGCGTCGCACCAGCCCACCAGGCCGGTGAACAGGCCGCGATCGAAGTCTTCCAATTGCTCAATGGCACGGCGAGCCAGATCGCGTGGTTCGCCGCATACGGCCGGTGTCGGGTGCAAGGCTAGGGCCAAGTCAAAGGAGCTGGGGGCATAGTGGCTTAATTCTCCGCAGATCTGAGTGGAAAGATGCCAGACGCGGGGCGTCGCAATCAACTCCGGAACCGGCGGCACCTCTAGGGTGCGGCAATAGGGCCGCAAGGTGTCCGCTACGGCAGCCACCACTAGCGCGTGTTCGTGACGGTCCTTGGCGGAGTGCAACAAGCGGCGGGACCGCGCCAGATCCTCGCCAGGGTCGATGCTGCGCGGTTCGGTACCGGCAATTGGATTGGCCAATACCTGTGTGCCTTTGCGCCGCAGCAATAATTCAGGACTGGCACCTATCAAGCGGCGGACACATCCCGATACAGTGGGCAAATCGACGGCAAAGGTGTAACCGGCTGCATTGCGCGCCGCCAGATTGCGTAACACGCCGGCCTGATCGACATCGCTCTCGCCCACCACTTCCAGCATTCGGGACAGCACGACTTTTTTTAAGGCCGATTGCCGTATCAAGTCCAACGCTTGTTGCACCTGTTGGGCATAGACCGCCGGTGTTGGCCGCTCTTGAGTTACAGAACTGCGTATGGTCGCTTTCGTCCTGGCTATTGCGTGGCGCGTGAGGCGGTCTGCCGTTGCCATTTGCTGGGGAATAAACAATACCGGATCGGCTTCGGGAGCAAACGGCAGCGCGCCCACCGCAATAGCCGGCGTATCGTCTTTTTGCCCAACATCGGCGAACAAACGTTGCAGAGCGGCGGCTGTCGGCTCTCCGGGACGGCGGGTTAACCTAGCCCGGATGCCGCTACCAAGCAGGGTACGCTCGGGAGAGCCCAAGAAAAAACTGGACCCGGCGCCATAGCGATGCAGCAGCTCAATTGCCGTGGACTGCTCGTCGCCCATCCGCTCGGTGGCGGCGGCGTTTACGGAAAATAACTGACTCGTGTCGGTATACATAAGGATTCAGAACTCCAGTCTGGTTGAAACTAGTACGCTACGGCCAGGATTTTGCAGCGGCGTAATGAATCCAACTGCAGTACCGGCGGTGTAGCGATCGGTATAGTCCTCATCGGTGAGATTGTTGACTTCGGCGCGCAGCGTCAGGCCGCGGTAAAAATTCGGCTGCCATTGGGCAAATACGTTGTAGGTGTGATAGCCGTTGAGATCGCGATTGCCCGAATCCTGTGCGAAGCGGTACTTCAGGGCGATTTCCGAACTTACCCCGGTTTTTATACCTAGTTCCGGCCACGCATAGGCGGCGTGCAGCTTGATGATTTCGCCGACGGGCGAGCCTAAGTAGAACGCCAGTGTGCCGAGTTGAGAATGATCGTAGCTGACTTCGGTATTGGTGTAATGCGCGCCGAAATCGGCATTTGCGCGTTGATAGCCTACGCCTAGATTCAAGCCTTCGGTCTTGACTGCCGGGCCGTTAACCCGGACGAAACTGTCGTCGCCCTCTTGATATGCCGGCGTATTTTGGATTCGGGTCGAAAACACTTCGCCCTCAAACTTAACCCTTGCCAAGCGGTAACTGAGCCCGGCCTTGGCGTTGGTGGAGCGTTGCGCGGCAAGATCGGCGGAATAAGCCGAATACGGCATGGTGTGGAAGAGTGCCGCTTCGGCCAGCTGGATGCCGCCGAAGACATAGGAATAACTGCCGTTCAGCGTCAAGTCCGGCAAGGGTGTGATGCCGATAGACACGTTGGGGCTGGCGCCGGTATTGTCGAACAGTTTCCGGTCTACCGATTCGAATTCTTGAGAATCAAGGCGGACGCCGCCGGAAAATTTAAGCCAGTCGGCGGGCTCACCGCGTAATTGCGCGAATCCGCCTAAATTTCGGGCCGTTTCGGTCATCGAAGCATCGCGAAAGTTATCGGTTAGCGCCCGATCCTGATAAAAATCCATGCCGGCGCTGAGTTCGCCCAACGGCGTTTTGACGCGGTTCAACGCCGTCGCCCCGACGCTTTCGATGGTGGAATCGAAATAGCCGGGACGAAATCCGCCGTTCCGATTCGGTCGGGAAAGCGAGGTATCGTTATAGTAAAAGCGGACCTCCGGATCGTAAAACTTGCTCGGCTGCCGGGTGCTGTACTTGAAGTTGGCGGTATTGCGGTTGAAGATATTTTCCGACAATAAGGTCTGACCACGCACTGCGGCGAAATTGGCGCGGAACGGTCGAATTTCGTCATCCGAAAGATGCTGAGCCGAGGCCTCGAAACGGTGTCCGCCCTCCGCTGTATAAGCTAGTTTTCCTAACGCGCTCAACAGGTTGGTGCCGGTGCCCTGGACTGGATCACCATTGCCGGCGTCGTAGTTGCCGCCTTCGGCGTGCGAGGCATAGCCCATGGCTTCGACATTGCGATACCGCCCGTAGGCAGCGCCGGATTTGGTAAAGGTGTCTAGGTTGCTGGCGAAGCCGCCGCTTAAAAACGCACCGTAATCTCGTCCGGGCTGCAACATGTCATCGACGTCTTTGGTTTCGTAGCGCAAAGAGCCACCTAGCGCGCCGGGGCCGGCGTCCGCCGCTGCTACGCCGGCATCCACGCTGACCGCTTTTAGCACGCCGGGGTCGATCAGCAGGTTGGCGTTGTGATGCCATATATTGTTTACCTGCCGGGCACCGTCTATCTGTACGTTGAGATTGGTTTCCTCGATGCCGTTGACAAACACCTTTTGAGATGTCGCGGTAGGGCCGCCGACGCCGACCGAGATATTTTTTTCGAATACGTCCTTGATCGACGTCGAGGGTGTGTCTTCCACCGTTTCGGTGTCTTTATCAGTTTTGACCGCTTTACCGGTCACGTTAATCGTGTCCATGACGACAGTCTTATCCGTGTCCGTTTCATTTGACCCGGCCACCGAGTATTCGGTTGCCGCGAGTAAAAAGAAAGTTAAGGGGAGGGTAAGTTTCGAACCGACAGGGGAGCTGGTTTTCATGATTGGTCTTCAAATAAGAATGATTTACATTAATATTAGTGGCTGCTATTATCCGACTCAAAGCAAATACGTGCGTTTGCGGGGGAACCGGATTCCTTTGCGGGCCGCGCAGATGAAGGCTTGGAACATCATTCATGAATCACTCGGGCAAAATCCTATGAATCGGCTATCAACTATCACCTCATCCAAGATCGACTGCTCGGCCCTGTCGCGACCGGGTCTAAGCACCCCTGGAGGTGCGGCTGTATCCTTGGCTCCCAGCGGCTCCCCGATAGTCAGTGGTCGGCTGCGGGAGTTTCAGCTGCAGCCGGATTTGTCGCTGTACGCCTCAGATGTGCGAGACGAACTCGATATGGAAGTGACGGGAACGTTGCAGCCGGGGCTGTTGATCGTGTTGCCGCTGGCTGGCGAAGCCGATGTAAGCTACGGCGATCAACGTTTTTTGTTAGGCGCAGGCGGCGATCGTCGCGGACTGGTCGTCGCTTTAAGTCGGCGCGAGTGCTTTTCCCGTCAGTTGCGGCGCGGCGCGCGGCGGAAGGTGGTGAGTTTGGCGTTTGGTACCCGCTGGCTGGCCGAGCACGAACACGTACTATCCGCACACCCGGGGCTGAACCACTTGCGCGGTACCCATCTGGCGGCACAGCAGTGGCGATTGTCTGCGCGCTTGCGGACTTTGGCGGCTAGCGTGTTCGAATTGTGCGCCTCCGGCACGCCGCTGATGAGCCTATGCTTGGAAAGTCGCTGCTTGGATATTGCCGCCGAGTCCTTGGGGGCGCTGACGGACGGCCACCGGGAGCCGGAGTGCGTGCTTAGGCCGCGCGAACGGCGGCGATTGGCCGAATTTTGCGCCTTTCTCGATAGCGGAGAGGGCGACGGCTGGTCGATGCAGGCCTTGGCCGAGCACATCGGCATGAGTCCCAGTACCCTGCAGCGCTACTTTCGCCAATACACCGGCAGTAGTGTGTTCGCGTATCAGCGTCGCCGGCTGCTGGATCATGCGCGCCACGCATTGGAATGCGACGGTGTCAGCGTCAGCGAAGCGGCGCATTTGGCCGGTTACACCAACGCCGGCAACTTCGCAACGGCTTTCCGGCGCCAATTTGGCACTCCCCCTGGCAGCTTGCGCGCTCGTTGTTAAGCTATCTTTGCAAAAAATGCATGCTGTTTTGCCAGCCGTTCAATCCACGGCCCCGCGTCCCAGTTAGCCCGTGAACGACCGTATAATCCCACGTCAGCTTAACCACTCGATTTTTTGCATGACGACCCTTAGTACGCATCGTAGCCGGTCTACCCGCATCCCTCAGCGCTTAACTGTACGGGAAACACTCAGTTTGGGTCCGCGTTTACGCCGAATCCGTTTTCACGGCGAGGCCTTGCAAGACATCGTTCATGCTGGGCCAGGCGCGCATCTCAAATTGCTGCTACCTGTTTCAGGCGCGAACTCGACCGACGACGCGCAGTGGCCGGACGGCTTCCGGTCCGTAGCGCGAGCCTATAGCCTGCGCCGCGTCGATTTTGCCGAGAATTTGCTTGATGTCGATTTCGTGCTGCACGGCGACGACGGTCCCGGTTCGCGCTGGGCCATCCGTGCCGCAATCGGCGACATTATCGGTCTTGCCGGCGTGGGCGGTCCCCCGTTGTCGAGTGCCGCGGCCGATTTTCATTTGTTGGCCGGCGATTTAACCGCCCTGCCGGCTATCGCGGCGGTACTGGAAACCCTACCGGCCAAGGCAAGCGGAGCAGCCTTGATCGAAGTGCCTGACGCGGCGGATCAACTGGCGTTGCAGTATCCGCCGGGCGTGCAGTTGCAGTGGCTGCATGCGCGCGCTTCGAGCCCGCTGACGGGCGCCGTCCGCCAAATCCGTTGGCCGGCGGAGGCACGGGTATTCGCAACGATAGCCGGCGAGAGTGCCTCTGTGCTGGCCATTCGCCAATACCTGCTGCGCGAACGAGGTTTATCCCCCGCGTCTCTTTATACAGTGCCCTATTGGTGTCGGGGTTGGAGTGAAGAGGATTACCACGACGAGCGGCACCGCTGCATGGATGGGAATACATGAAAAGACCTATGTTTAGGGTAAGGATTGTGCTGATATTAATATTGGCAGCATGCGATGGCCCACCGCCGGCTACGCCGGAACAGGGGGCTCGTGAGTTAATCGATGCCATCGGCCGACCGGTAAGCGTGCCACAAGCGGCGCAACGTGTGGTGGCGTTGAGCGAGTTGGATTTGGATGCCGCGCTGGCGCTTGGTCTCCGGCCTGTCGGTGCCAGCAACGGTCGCGGCAGCCAGCACCCGCCGCGCTATTTGGGGGGACGGGTGAATGGGATAGACAGCGTAGGTGATTTCGCCCAGCCGTCTTTGGACCGCATCGTCGCGCTACGCCCGGATTTGATCTTGGCCGGCGGTCAGAGCGATCCTGCATTCCTGGAGCAACTACGCGCGATTGCGCCGACCGTAGTCAGCTTTTATCCTGGTGAACACTGGCAAGACAGCGTGAGGCGTATTGCGGATGCGGTGGGTCGGCAGCAGGCCGGTTCGCAAGTACTCGAAGAGTATCGTACGCTGGCTGCCCGCCTGCGAGAGCAACTGAAAGCGCACTGGGGTGAATCGGTGAGCATTGTCAGACTTACGCCTAACGGCCCCATGTATATGCTGGGCGATGCGTTTGCCGGGCGGGTTCTGACAGATTTGGGTTTGACTCGGCCTCCTGCCCAACGTCAACCCGGTGCCGGACATGGAGCGCCGTTAAGCCGGGAAGTATTGGCCGATATCGACGGCGATTGGTTGTTCATCGGTAATTTTGCACCGGATCCGCACGGCGTCGCTGCCTTGCGAGACGAACCGGCTTTTGCGGAATTGCGGGCAGCGCGGCTGCATCGAGTGCGCGAAGTGGATGCGGCTTTATGGACGGTCATCGGTGGTCCGCTGGCTGCCAAAACGCTCCTTGAAGATGTGGTATCGGCATTTGACGCGGTGGAGAGCGGATCGTGAAGGCGCCTAAAGCCGCCCTTTTAGGTGTTTTGCTGCCACTTTCCGTGCTGTTGTTGGCCTTCGCATCGTTAAGCTTTGGCGCAGGTGGTGTCGGCTGGCAAGACAGTCTGCATTGGCTGCTAGGGGCGTCCGGCGACGCCCATGTCGATCTGGTATTGGGCGAATTGCGGCTGCCCCGCCTGCTTAAGGCCTTGGCCCTGGGTGCGGCATTGGGCGCAGCCGGGGTTTTGTTGCAGACCGTCACGCGCAATCCACTCGCTGAAACCGGGTTGTTGGGTGTCAACAGTGGCGCCGCACTTGGGGTGGCACTCGGTATCGCTTGGTTTGCCGGGCAAAGTCCTGCTGCGCAGATCGGCTGGGCCCTGGGTGGGGCAAGCTTGGGCAGTCTTTTGGTGTTGCTGTTGGCGCGTGCCGGCGGCGGCCAGACATCGCCTTTACGGCTGGTGTTGGCCGGATTGGCGCTCACCGCCACCTGCCATAGTCTGACGGCGTGGCTGGCCTTGGTCAGCACCGCCTATCTGGATCGTTATCGGTTTTGGTTGTTGGGTTCCTTAGCCCATCCGCATGCCGGATTACTTTGGCCCGGTCTGGTGCTGATAGGCGTCGGTCTGACGGCGGCCATGGCGCTGGTGCGCCCGTTATCGGCGCTGGCCTTGGGCGATGATTTGGCGCGCGCGCTTGGGCAGGGACCCGCTCCGGCTAGGGTGGGGGCGGTGACGGTCGTGGCACTGTTGACCGGCACAAGCGTAGCACTCGCTGGTCCTATTCCGTTTTTGGGATTAATCGCTCCGTATTGCGCCAGGACGCTGGCCGGCGTGACGATCGCCTCCCAACTTCCCTATTCTATTTTGCTGGGGTCCGCGCTGATGCTGTCGGCTGATTTAAGCTCGCGCTTGTTGCTTGCCCCGTTCGAAGTTCCAGTTAGCGCCGTATTGGCCGGCATCGGCGCGCCCTTGCTGATCTGGATGGTAAATCGCGACGCCACACTGGGCTTAATGCCGGCCGGAAGTGAGCGATGACCAAGGCTGTTCGCCGCCTAGCGCCGATACCGCTATTGCTGGTGCTGGCGTATGCCGCGCTGGTTGCCGGCACGCCACGCTTGTCGGCATCGCAAGTGTATGCCGGCTTGTTTGGCCCTGGGTCCGACTGGCTGTTCACGCTGGTCACGCAATTTCGCTTGCCGCGCTTATGTGCGGCACTCGTGGTTGGCATCGGGCTCGGCGCCGCCGGCGCCTTACTGCAAAACTTGACGCGTAATCGCTTGGCCAGCCCCGATGTTTTGGGAATCAACGACGGTGCGTTACTGGCGTTGGCCCTGAGTTTGATGCTAAACCCGTCCGGTTTGTTGGGCCCGTGGTGGTGTGCGGTGGCGGGTGCGCTGATCACCGCTGTATTCACCTTGCTGGCCGCCGGCGGCGTGGGTACGCGGGGTTACCGGGTCCTCGTGGTCGGGCTGGGCATTGCCAGTTTACTGCGCGCCGGCTTTGACATTGCCTTGGCGACATTGCCCATCTTCCATGCCACCGGTCTGTATGCGTTTAGTGTCGGTAGTTTAGCCGGGCGCGCCTGGCCTGTGGTCACGGTGGCTGCGGCGCTGCTCGGTATCTTGCTCACTGCCTGTTGGGTCATCTCCCGCGCTTTGGTGCTGTTATGTTTGCACGACGACAGTATTCGCGGTTTGGGTGTCAATTTAGGTCAGCTGCGCTTAACCGTGCTGATGCTGGCCGCTGCGCTGGCGGGCGTCGCGGTGGGCGTCGGCGGGCCGATTGGTTTCGTCGCGCTCGCCGCGCCGATGCTGGCACAGCGATTGTCGCCGGACGGCGGCATACCGGTATGGTGTTCCGCCAGTATCGGCGCGGTACTGGTCACGGGTGCAGACTTGCTCGGGCGCATAGCGGCCGCGCCGGTCGAAGTGCCCGTCGGCGTCGTATCCGGTTTTTTGGGTGGTCCTTTTTTATTGTGGTTGCTGATGCGGCCGAAAGCTTATGGAGCCGGGTAATGTTGGAGTTTCGGGTTGACCAAGTAATCGCCGGCTATGGTGCGGAACCCGTATTGCGCGACCTCAGCCTGCAAATTCCGGCCGGACGGGTGACTGCCATTGTCGGCGCCAACGGTTGCGGCAAGAGTACCTTGCTGCGTTGCCTGGCTCGTCTGCATCAAGCCGATTCAGGATGTATCCAGCTGGGCGAAGACGATTTGCGACTATTCTCGAACGCCGACTTGGCACGTAGCGTGGGTTTTTTACCGCAGTTTCCGCAAGCGCCGGTCGGATTGAGGGTAAACGATTTGCTAGCGCTGGCACGCCACCCGCATCGGCATTGGATGGCGAGCTGGTCAGCAGAAGACGAGGCCGCCCGTTGCGAGGCCTTGCGTCTTACCGATCTGACGGAATTGGCTGGACAGCCGTTGGACAAACTTTCCGGCGGGCAGCGGCAACGCGCGTGGATAGCGATGATGCTGACCCAGTCCACGCCGGTCCTGCTGCTGGATGAACCCGGCAGCATGCTTGATCCCGGGCACCAGCTGGAATTGATCGCCTTGTTGCGGGCGTTGGCGGATGCCGGTCGCACCGTGGTCGTGGTGATGCACGACCTGGTTGCCGCGCGCCATGCGGATTGGTTGGTGGCCTTGGATCAAGGCCGACTAGCGGCCTGCGGTTCCCCGGTGGATGTATTGAATCCGGTTTTATTGCGGCAGCTTTACGGCATCGATAGCCATATCCTGACCACACCCGACGGTACACCTGTCGTCGTGCCGGTAAGACCAGCCGATTTGCCGTTGCCGCAAGCGCAGCCTTTTCCTGTGAGCATGGCTTCGGTGGGCCCGTCCGCCGAAGCGTCGGCTAGCGTGGCGGAGCGTCGTTTAGTGCTGTTGTTTGCGGTACTTCAATTCACGCTTTTACTTGATTATATGGTGCTGATGCCGCTGGGCGCGGCGCTGATGCGCGATTTCGACATGGGTCCGGCGCGCTTCGGATCCCTGGTTGGTGTCTATACGCTGGTCTCGGCGCTGACCAGTCTGGTCGGCGGTCGATGGATTGATCGCAGCGACCGCAAGCGCACCTTGTTGGCCTTATACGCCGGATTTGTGGTCGCCACGCTGGCTTGCGGTTTTGCGGGGCAATTCGGCGAATTGCTGATCGCGCGGGCGTTAGCGGGTGCTTGCGCCGGGTTGATGAACGCCACCATGATGGCGATGATAGCCGACCGCATCGAGCCCGAGCGCCGCGGCCAGGCCATCGGTACCATTATGTCGGCCTTCGGCGTGTGTGCCGTGATCGGTGTGCCCGCGGGCCTGGGATTGGCGGCGTTGGGCGGCTGGCGAATTCCTTTTTTAGCGGTTGCGGCACTGTCTGCCTTGTGGTGGCTAAGATTGTACCGGGCCTTACCCCGATCACCCGTTAGTGTCGGTGCCGGGCGCGGGAGTTTGCGTTCGCCGGCACTGGCCTTGGGTTGGGTGTTGAGCTTTTGCATCGTTTTTGCCGGTTTTCTGATCGTGCCTTATCTGGGCGCGCACTTGAACGGCACATTGGGTGTTGATTTACGTGATTTGTCCTGGATTTATCTTTGCGCCGGATTGGCGACTTTCGTAGTGGCGCGCGGTATTGGCCGTGCGGTGGATCGTTTCGGTGCCGCCGGGATTCTGGCTGTATTGATGGTCGCCAGCATCATTCCGCATCTGTGGTTGACTCAGTTACAACCAGGGCCGTTATGGCAAACGACGCTGGTGTTTGTGTTGTTTATGGCTTTAACCTCCACTCGGTCTATTCCGGCCTCGGTTTGGCTGATTGGCAGAGTGCCGCCACCGTTGCGGGGCCGCTACATGGCGGTGAATACCGCGAGCACCGAGGCCGCATCCGGTTTAGCAGCCTGGTGCGCGGGCTTGATGACCGGCGGGGATGGCGCGGTATTGCAGCATTTTGAACGCGCCGGCTGGCTGGCGGCAGGTGTCACCTGCGTGAGCTTGTGCTTGCTGGCCGGCTTACACCGCTTCGGCGCGTCGCAGGGGGCATCGACAACCACGGCGGATTGTCTTACGCCGGTTGCCACGGCCGAATCATGAAATCGGCAAGACAGTCGTCACCTAGCGCCGGATTCGGTTTGCGCCCCGGCGTTGCACTGGTAAGTGGTGCCGCGCGCGGCATCGGCCAGGCGGTAGCCGCCGTGTTGGCCGGCGAGGGCTTGACCGTGGTTGCGGCCGACATCGACGCCGACGCCTTGCGTAAGGTTTACGAGTCGATGCCGGGGCTATATCCGCTGGCGCTGGATTTACGCGACCACGCCGGCATCGAGGCCGCGATCGCCGGCGTGGAAGCGGAAATCGGTGAAATCGACTATCTGGTGAATGTCGCCGGCGTGCTGCTTCCCGGTCATGTAGTGGATGCCAGTGACGAGGACTGGCTGGAAAGCTTTGCCGTAAACTGTCATGGTGTATTTGCGCTAAGCCGCGCGGTAGCTCGTCGGATGCGCGAGCGGCGGCGCGGGGCTATCGTGACGGTTGGTTCCAATGCTGCATCGACGCCCCGGACCGGTATGGCGGCCTACGCTGCATCCAAGGCAGCCGCCGCGCAATTCACCCGCTGTTTAGGCTTGGAACTGGCGCAATACGGCATTCGTTGCAATCTGGTGTCGCCGGGCTCCACCGAAACCGACATGCAGCGCCGCTTCTGGAGCGCCGGTGCCGGTAGCGCCGCGCAAGTCATCGAAGGATGCTTGGCGCAACATCGGCTGGGGATTCCGCTCGGCAAACTGGCCCAACCGGACGATATAGCTCACGCCGTGGCGTTTCTGTTGTCGGATCGAGCCGGACATATCACTCTTCAGGATTTAGTGATTGATGGTGGGGCGACGTTAGGTTAACGGCAAAGTAGTCCGCGTGTGGTCACGATGAATTGCCCGTAAGAAGTTTGAAACTCGAGCGGTTCGTCTGCGCGTAAAGTGGTATGGCGGTCCCGACGCTGATGGCTACGAATGTCCGATATGAGCGAAGCTGTTTAACCTAAATATAAACAGAGAAGATGACGCCGGCGGTGTGCAATGCGATCTTCGCCGCCACCGGCGTGCGGGTTAGGCAATTGCCGCTGTTGCGTACCGATTTGAGCTGGAGTTGATATGGCTAGTACAATCGCCGGCACACCCGCAATCGAGTAAATCATGGCCAATAAAATCAATCATCTGCTCGAAGCCTATCGGCAATTGCAACGCGACGGCGCCGACAGCGTACTGGCGACCATTATCGAAACCTTTGGCTCGACCTACCAAAAGGCCGGGGCGCGGATGCTGATTACCCAGACCGGGGAGTTGGTCGGTTTGTTGGGTGGTGGCTGCTTCGAGCGGGACTTGGTGGAGCAGGCTGCTTCGGTGTTCGCAACCGGCGCAGCCAAAACCCTGTTTTACGATATGCGTTCCGGCGAAGACGCGATCTGGGGTTTGGGCCTGGGTTGTAACGGCGCGGTTAGGGTATTGCTGCAATTATTGAAAGCTGAGCAAGAATTTAGTCCCTTGAATCTGCTGGTCGAAGCCGCCGAAGCGCAAGCGCATGGAGTATTGGTTACGGTGTTCGAGTCCGCGCATGCGGATTTTCCGGCAGGGCGCAGCCAGTTCTTGCCGGCCGCCATTGTCGGGGAACAGCCGATATTATCCAGCGCGCCGTTCCCCTTCGCCACAGCGGCGCTGCGAACGGCCTTGCAACAAAAACCGCGCATCGAAACTCATCCGCTTGACGGCCTAGACATCAAAGTCTTTTACGATCCGGTGCAACCGCCTTGGCAGTTGCTGATATTCGGTGCCGGTGCCGACGCGATACCGCTGGTGAACTACGCCAAATCCTTGGGGTGGCGCGTGACCTTGGTCGATCACCGGCCCGCGCATATCAAGCCCGAGCGCTTTCCTTTAGCCGATCAGTTATTGCATCTGACTCCGGAACAGGTGGCGGCTCATCTGGATTTGCATCGCTTCAACGCCATCATGATGATGACGCACAACGTCGAATACGACCAACGCTACTTGCAAGCCATCGTCCAGTGTCGGGCGGCGTTTATCGGTCTGCTGGGTCCGGCGCATCGCAAACAGCGGTTGCTGCACAGCTTGGGCGACGATGCCGCGCTGATAGCCGAACGGGTATTCGGCCCGGTCGGTTTGGACATCGGCGCGCAAACCCCGGAAGAGATTGCCTTGTCCATCGTGGCCGGCATTCAGGCCCAGCTTAACGGTCGTAGCGGCTTGCAACTGGGGAAAGAGCCGGTTGCGATAAAACATGCTTGCAGATCTGGATAATGTGCATGCTGCCGACTGAGAATGCCCCAGCGCTGAGCGTGGACAAATTACGGGAATGATTTATTGCGGCTTTTTGCCGATAAATAGGGGCTATTTTCTAGGAATCCCCCTTTTCAGAAGCCGGTGTTTGCTAGTTTTCTTGCCATGCATAACGGTGTGGCTTAGCTAAGGCGCTGTTATTCACTTTTTAGCCTTGCATGGTGCGGAAGTCACCGGCCTTAGCCGGTGACTGTGGGCTGAAATTTAAACCGCGTTAGGGTGCCAAATACGCTTCGAAAGGCTGTATAGGCGATGAATTGCCTTGGGCGCCCACCGCGTCAATGGTCAGAAATTCATCTTTACCCAGAACGGCTCCCAGCGGATTACCGCCGCTTACTGTCTGCTCCACGCCAACATGGCCGTGGGGTATTTTGATTTCGGGGTGGTCAAAGGGGGCTTTTTCGTAGCGGACTCTTTCATCGGTCAAGGTTTTCAGGAAGGCGATCAGGTCAGCGCGGTTTTGCGCATCCAGTTGTAGATTGGGCTGCGGAAATACCCGAGTAACTTGTTTGCTGTCGTAGGCAAAATTTCCGCCTCGCGAATAAAATTCGATCGCTTGTTCCAGCGTGGCCATGCTGCCGTTGTGCATGTATGGTCCGGTTAACTCGATATTGCGTAGCGAGGGGATTTTAAATGTCGAGTCGACAGACGCTACCATTTTCCGGGTATTGGGCTTGTTCAACTCCGCTAAAGCGGCAGCGGTCGTGGGCAAAAAGGCATTGTTTGCGGGCAGGAAACAGTTCTCCGTGCTTTGTGGCTGGGGTCTTATGCCGTCGGTGATGGTAAACAAGCTCGGCAGCGAATAAGGCAGTTTGATATTTAGAGCAAGGGCTTCCTGAAAATCGCAGGCTCTCACTTTGGTGACATCTTCATCCAGTACAGCGGCATTATTGCCCGCCAAATGTTGTAAATATTGTCGGCTGAACGATAGCGGGTTGCCAAAGTCGTCGACGCCGCCTGTGCCAATATCGGCTGTTTCTTCGGTGACGCCTGTGGAAGAAAAGCCGGTATCGAAAAATGCGGTAACCGGAGCGTTTTTGATAAGCAAAGGTATGCGATTGACCACATTGGTGGATGCGCTGATGAAGAAAGTCGGTTCGCCGAAGGCTTCCGGATGGGTTTTGGCAATGGCCGCATTGGCGTTGATCGACGCCGCGCTGAAGTTGGGTCCTAAATGGCAGAGCGCGCACTGATTTTTTCGGAATTGTTTTAAGCCGTTCAATTCCGACGCGCTGAGTTCTATGGGTTGATTGCCAGTGTCGCGGGCGCTGTTGTCGAAGGGCGATTCGTCCGAAATTAATGTGCTTTCATAGAGTTGGATGGCTAGGCCGAAAAACATGCCAAAGTTGGCTTCGGTTTGATTATAGGGCGCCAACCCTTTGGGGGCCGGAATTGGCGGGTTACCGCTGTACGACCAGTATTTGGGATTGAATGCCTGCATGATCAGCAGCTTATACAGAGTGTTCGTGCCGGGTTTGGTATTGAGGCTGTAAGGTCCCAGTACACTGTCTTCAGGATGTACTTTTTGGTTTTGCAACGGGCGGCGTAAAAGCAGCTTTCTACCGAGTTCCATCAAGGTCCGGTTACGGCAGGCCATTTCGGTAGTGTTTTGCGGTGGAGCTACCGCTAATGACGCCAGCGAGGAATTGATTAAATGCAGGCGCTGCTTAATTAGCGTCGTGGCATTCTGTTTTACCCAGACGCCGGCGTCGGGATCTCGGTCGCCCCAAGGGCTGCTGCCGTTAAACACATTGTTGGCGCGGCCGTCCCAAAAATTGCGATGATTAAACACCGCATTGATCACGCTGGGCGCATTGCGCGGCGTGACTTTGCGGGTGCCGACCGCGCCGGCATGAAACAGGCTGTCGACGCTGCGGCTGCAGGTGTCGTTTGGCGCTGTGTAGCGGTCCACGGCTCTGAATTCACCACCGAAAGTACCGGACGAACCGACTACATTGTCGGTGTCGTAGAGGACCGCAGAATGTTCTTGGAATGGATCTTCCCTTTGATGTAACGGAAAGTCGCCAATGCTGAGGGTATGATTGGGTCCCAAAGACCCACCCGTCATGGCATTGCTGAATGTTTGATCGCTTAAGGGGCTGGATTGGCCGCCCGGAGCAAGCTGATTTTTTACTCTGCCGTCGGCGCCGGCGTGAAAGTGGCAGGACGCACAGGCCATGCCGTCGCTACCCACGTTAGTATCCCAGAACAGCGCTTTGCCCAAGGCAATCGCGGCATTCTTGTTGACGACAATAGGGTCCGGGCCGTCCAGTAGGCCGGGAACAGGCGGAACGGGCAAATGCTTCAGGCTTATCGGCATGGGCCCTAGTGCCAATTCGACCGCGGCGGCGCTGAAACTGAGCAGTACACCTCCGGCTAAAACAATCGCTAATTGGCTATGACGAAACAATGTCATGGTGAAACTCCACTGAGAAATGGTTGGTTGGCAACAAATACGGCCAAAACGCCCGCATCAGCGGGCTCAAACTATAAAAAAGGCCGATAAATCACAAAGCGTAATTTATCGGCCATCCTTTATTCCTTTGGCGAAGTCCCTCGCCAAGCTTCCTTTTTTTATAGGAACATCGGCTTATCTGCTGGGTGTTGGCTTACGCTTTAGCGTTGCGTTTGCCTCTGCCTCTGCCTCTGCCTATAAAGCCGGCCAGTGCCGTACCGAACAGCCAGACAGCGGAGGGTACTGGCACTGCCGCTGGTGTGTAGGTAGAAGGGGCGGCCGACGCGGAAATGTTCAAAGAGATGCCGGCACTGCTTCCGAGGACGTCTGCACCGCCGACGAACACGGCATACCAGCCAGCTTGCAAGTCGTTCAGTGTCAAGGTCGCGAATCTTTTGGTGTTGGCAAAAGCAGGGTTGCCGGTGACGCCTATAGTGCCGGATACGCCGGTTTCATAAAGGTCGTCGATACTGACATCGTGGGCGCCGGAGTCGATGACACCGCCGAAAGAGTTAACGTAGTTTTTGCTTGAGGAGCTGACGTAGCCCAGGGTTTCGACAATGCCGTCCGCGCCGGTTGCCCACATTATGCCTGGATCGCCGGCTTGGCCCACCGAGTTAAATTTGTGAATTTGGCCGGTTAGCTCAGCCGGTGAGTCGACGCCGACCGTTTCACCCGAATAAGCCACATTGGTTCTGAAAATTGAAAAAGCCGGAAAGTTTGCCGCGGACGAACGCGCGTCGACAGTCACGGATTGGGCTGATGAGCTTAAATAAAAGTTGGTAAATGCACCTTGCATGCCCCAGCCATCATTGGACAGAGACGGATTGCCCGCGAAGCCCAAATTGCTGGAATTAAAACTGGGGTTTGAGATGCTGGTGCCCAGCTCGAGAGTGTTATCGGCACCTGACCAAGCCGCCGCAGCAGGTTGAGCAACGGCAAGGGTTAGCGCGGCGGAGGATAGGGTGATTTTAAAAATAGTTTGTAAATCGATGTTCATTTTTGAGTGTCTCCAATATCTACCACATCGTTGCTTACGATTGTGGTAGATTTAAGTTGCTGTTTAATTTGGATTTGTCTGAGTATTTCGGGCCTGGCAGCCAAAAGATAGACATCTCCAAAGGGTTTAGACATGCATTGCGAGGGGTGAGTCGACAGCTGATGTCGGCTGACCTTTTCGCTCTTGTTTGCCGGGGTTTACGCGGTGCGGCGTTTGCCGAATACACCGAATCCCATTAGTGCAGAACCGAATAACCAAACGGCCCCTGGCACCGGCACTGCGCTAACACCCTCGCCGGTGATGGTCAAAGGCAGGCTGGCTCCGGTGACGTAGTCGGTGGCGGTCAGGGTAATTTGATAGTCGAAATGATCCTGACCGGTGGCGCCCGTTATCGGGTTGACGCCGGTCGCACCGGTGATGGTGTCGCCCTTGTTGAAGCCCAGTACGGCTTCTTCGATGGTCAGAGAGTAATCGCCAAAAGCAATAATGTAATTGCCCACGTCCAATGCAGTCGCCAGGTAGGAGTCTCGGCTCAACAAGCTGCCATCGGCCCATCCGCCGGTATTGCCGGGTATGGTGTAGGCTGGACTGTCGTCGCCGCTGACGATTTCGGTAGTCAGTGAGACTGTGTCCTGAAAAATGCGGAATTGGCTATCTGCCAGTGTTAGTTCGCCGTCGCCGTTTATATCGACATACGCGCCGGGATGCGCGCCCCAGCCCGCTGCGTAGCCTTCATTCGCCAGGACATCGATTATCACATTGGCAGCTGACGACAAGGAGAACGAGTAGAAATCGATTGTGGTGCCGGCGCCGTGAACCGGGTCGACGGTTTTATAGATGGTGCCGTTTACGGTCTCGGCTTGTACATTGCCGAGGCCTAAAAGTGAAATAGCAAGTGTTGCAGCCACCTTTTTCAAGGCAGGCGCATGTTTCGTGTTAACAGACATATTTCAATTCCTTTCATAGTAAGACGAAGATTTTTACCGGTAGGTTTTACCGGCGACATTCAATGTTTCGCAATTCCCTTTGCGAGTCGTTGCCTAACGCACATGCGCCGGATGCCGCGATGCCAGGCTCTTACTTTCCGGTCCTTTGCTTACGGTAAGTGCTGGGCCAATGGATTCCCGCGCAATTTGAACAGCCTTAAAACCGCTATGTATTTCAATATTCCTGGATTGATCACGCTACGCTATGGTTGCGAGAGAGACAGTCCAAAAGAGTTTTAAATACCGGGCTTGCTTGCGTAGTGAGTTAAACAACGGGTTTAGCTAATCAGGAGATACAACAAACTATTCCTGACCAGTGAGCGAGCGCTATGGGTAGTTGTCGGTGTATGAATCTCGACCGGCTAGACCCTTCTCTTACCCGCTCATAAGAGGCAGCTCGACTATCTGAATCAGATCCGCAGCTTTCCGGCCCCGCCTTGCGACGAGTGTGGCGACTTGGTGGCTGCGCCCAGGAGGGTGCAGCACTATTTATAAAGCAAAACATCTGCCAAAATATATTTGAGCGTGGGTTGCTAGTGTTTTTTTATGGTTATGTTCATATAAAACAATGGGATAAGCTGTTTTGTTTGATAGGGTGGAGTAGTAATAAGTGTGGCGGTTTTTTGGGGTTTTAGATGGCTATTACGCTATGCAGGGTGTGTTATTTCGCGTATTTTGGGTTATATCCCTTATTTTATTTAAGAGATTTTGGGCGGCAGCTTTGAGTTTGCGCCGTAAGGGTAAAAGTCATCAGTTTGGGTAGTGATATACCAAGCTGGGTGCTTAAAAATCAGGGTGCTGGAACGAAGGTTGGGAACGAATTCCGAAATAAAAATCCAGCGTTCTCATGCGTATCATGACTTCGTCGGCAATCGACGACCAGCCTCGCCGGAGCTTTAGTCATCTGCCAATTGCTGACGAAAATCACTCAGTCCCAGAAAAGGTTGATTCCTCTAATCGCCTTTGCCATCAGGTGGAGAAGACGTTTTTTGCATTTAAGGCGATGGCATGGCATAGCTACGGGTTAAGCTAAAAACACCGCTTGGTTCTTGGCAGCCTTGTAGTTACGCGGTATTGCGCTTTGGGCGGCTGTGTTATGACGACACTATCCAATATTTCCAACACAAAATTTTCAAACTTAAATTAAGATGCCCGACACTTTCACCGAGGATACATATGAATAAAACCGATGCCATTTTGAACAAGGGTCAGAAGCTCTATGAAGACGATGCCTACATTTTGTTGTGGACGAAATTTTTTGGCCTGAGCCTGCTGGCGCTGACCTCTTACTATGTCTACGATAAACAAAAGCAGCGTCTGATCAAGCTCATGAGTAGAGAAAAAACCTATCTGATGAGCATCAGTTACTATCTCACCCACGATTATGGTTTTACCCCGACAATGGTGTTGGAAGGTATCAGTTTATTTAAGGATATTTCGACGGCAATTGCCGATAGAGGCGGCGAGACATGGAAGACCTTCTTTGCGGAAACCGCCAAAGATAAAGCCAGGACGTATGCGGTTCGGGGCATCCGCAAGGATAAAAAAGCCAAGGCTTGAGTTTCCACACCTTATGCCTTTTGTGCTTGGAGGCCGTCAATAAGTCGCGGACAAAACCCTAGTCAGTTTTTAACTGCTCGAGCGGCAATCTCTTTATAGGAATAGTCAGTGCAGGAATCATCCACTAAAAAACGCACGCCAATTTTTGGCAACAAACCTTTGGCTCGACCTACCAAAAGACCGGCGCGCGCATGTTGATTACCCAAACCGGCGAGTTGGTCGGTTTGCTGGGTCCGGCGCATCGCAAACAACGGTTACTGCAAAGTCTGGGCGACAACACGGCACTGATAGTCGAACGGGTGTTCCGCCCGTTCGGTTTGGACATCGGCGCGCAACCTCCGGAAGAGATTGCCTTGTCCATCGTGGCCGGCATTCAGGCCCAGTTCAACGGCCGTAGCGGCTGGCAACAGGGGATAGAGCCGGTTGCGCTCAAACATGCATGCAGCCATGGATAATGTGCATGCCGTCATACTGGCGGCCGGTGCCTCCAGCCGGATGGGCAGCCCCAAGCAATTACTGATTTGGCAGGAGCGTCCATTACTGGCGCATGCGCTTGCCAATGCGCAAGTCGTGTTGGCGGAGCGGACGGTGGTGGTATTGGGCGCAAATGCTGAGGCGATAAAAGCCGCGGTCGATTTGAGCGGTAGTGAGGTGGTATTGAATCTGGATTGGGCGGACGGTATGGCCGGTTCGATTCGGGCTGGTATCCAGGCTGTGCCGGACACGGCTAACGCGGTATTGTTGATGCTGTGCGACCAACCCTTGATCAACGCCGCGCATCTGCAAAGTTTGCTTAGCGCTTGGCAAAACGCGCCGGAGCGCATCGTCGTCAGTCAGTATGCGGAATCGTTTGGCGTGCCGGCCGTGCTTCCGGCTGCTTATTTTGACCAGCTAGCCAGCTTGACCGGCGACCGGGGAGCTAAGCCCTTGTTACTACGCTTCGAAGACTCACTGGTAAAAGTGCCGTTGCTGGAAGCGGAACTGGATGTCGACACCACGAGCGATTACCAGCGCTTGCATGCACTCAATGAGATGTAGCTCATGATTGACCAACCGCTTGACGCCTACTTACAGCGTATTCATGAGCTATTTATCGAACTGGGTATTCCGGACGAGCTGCCGGCAGCCAGGGGTTTGGCATTTTGCCGCGAGCCCGCCGAATTGATCGTCGCTGACACCACGCCGCAGGGCAGGGCGTATTATCTCACGGCGGAAGCGGCCGTTGCCTGGCACACATTGAAACAGGCCGCCGCCGAGGAGGGCATTACCCTGCTGATGGTGTCGGCCTTTCGCAGTGCGGATTATCAAGCCGACATTATTCGGCGCAAGCTCGGGATGGGGCAAACTATCGAGGAGATTCTGCGTGTCTTGGCCCCGCCCGGTTACAGCGAACACCACACCGGGCGTGCCATCGATATAGGCAGCGACGATTGCCCGGAACTGGGCGAGCGGTTCGAACAAACGGCTGCTTTTCAGTGGCTATCAAGCAACGCAAAACGCTTTCAATTTTTTCTGTCATTCCCGCGCGATAACCGCTTCGGTTATGTTTACGAGCCTTGGCATTGGTGTTATCGGGGACGGCTGTCGGCCATAAGCTGACCATCACGCTTTTCAAATCAATGGAAGGTGATGGTCTCAGAGCAGTCGCTCAACGAGCGAGGTAAACGGCCTTGCGCGGTTTTGTGCGCAAGGCCCGGTTGGGCGGCGCTTGTAAATTCTCAATACTTATTGGCACGTTCCGTAAAGGAAGCCGCCATTGTTTGAAGTTCAGACTTAATGCCGTCCGTATGTACCAGTTGATCGTACTCACCGGCAATCCACGCAGCATTGATGTCAGCAAGTTTTGATATTTCTGACCAAGAGTAGTAGTCAAGACGAGCTGAGGCCAATTTGCGGATTGCCTCATCGAAATTGCTGCCGGAGTGTCTATGCAGCGCTCGCGCGGAAATCATTTTTTCGAGGGTGTTAGTGAAAAACAGAAGGAAGAACATGGCCTCGCGTCGGCGCGACTTTAAGTCGTTTCTTTCTTTGAGAAAGTATAAAAATAGTGCCCCAAGGAAACCGATGCAGGCTGAGGCAAGTGGCAATAATGATGTTGTTTCGTTTGCAATGCTGGTTGTCATAGAACTGTAACCCCTTTCTTTTGCACATTGTCGAAGAAGGCGTCAAGTGATTCGGCCTTTGACGCGCACTGATCAAAGTATTTCTTAAGTTCAGCAATCTCTGTATCGTCACTCTTACTTACTCTTCGATATAGCCCTGTGCAGGTATCCAAAAGAGTTTCCTGAATTCTGTTCATATCTGGGAGAAGCTCGTTCTTCTTGAGGTATTCGCGTAGTCTAGGCATATGCTTCATCTCAGTGCGGAGTGAACTGGCCAAGATTGCGGCAAATGCAATGACTGACTTTGCCTTTGTCGTAACCATGAGCGAGGCGTATTTACTGTATTCATCGCCTCGTTTGATTAGATATGCATAGTCATATTCGGATGCGATTGATGTTATCAAATCGTTTGGAATAGATAGCCACAAGTCATCGACCACAAGCTGCAGATAGTTAAACTCGAAGCAAAATTCAACTCTTGCCTCGCCGAACGCATCCGAGCGTGAAATAAGCTGGTGACCTCGGGGCGTCACGTATAGGTCTGGTTCAGATCTTAAAATCTCTCCAGATGCATCTACGTCAATACAACGTGAGTCATTGGTGCTACACAAGCTTCCGACAACCAAACGAACCAAGTCTTCGTCATAGTCGCCAATAGTGGAGAACAAGCGCAGCAACTGTTCAATACGGCGCGATTTATTCTTTGCAATAACTTTAAGGATAAAGTACTTGAGCCAATAAGTCGGACGATGCTCTGGGTGAGCCATGGCGAACTCATCAGGCACGGCAGCACGGGCATCGACTAAGAATAGATTGGGAAAGTGACCGACGCGCTGAGAGTATCGTCGTTTGAGATTGAGCAAGTACAGGCTTGGTAGATTTTTGCTTTGGCGCATTAGCAACCGTTCGAAAACCTCGGTATCCGCAAGATCAAACTCCAATCGGTCGATGAACTCGACCAATGATCGATACCCATGATTGCCAAGGCGAAGTATCAATTCGATCTCGGGCCGTAGCCGTTCCCCTGCGTCCTGATTGGCAAGTAGCGATTGAAGTGCGGTCAGATACGCATTTTTTGTTTTTCCTATCCATTCCTGTGGGATGACACTAAGTGCTTCGTCGAAGAGTCGTAGCCGTGCCTGAAGCACTTCTTGATCGTCTTGAAGTACTAGCTTGTGCGCACGCCCAAATTCTCGGTCTTTTTCGCTGTGGTCATTGCAACCGGCACGCAAGTACTCGTGAACATAGTCGCGACAGATAATTACGACACACAGACCACACCACCCCAACTCATTTCGAGAGGTAAGGCATGAGATAAGATACTTGAGGTTTCGTACTACCGCCTCTCTCTGAAGGTACTTGTATTTAGTGGAGAAGCGATACTTGGAATAGTGGAAGTGGTAGCGATCGACGTTGTCGACTAGAAGCACTAGTCTCAATTTCCGACGCGCTAAATGTTGCGTGAGTTTGCGAATACGGTTGACAAATCCGGTATCAACGGGGTCGATGAAGCGCCCTAGTTCGCTAATAGTCTCAAGAGTGGGATTGGAACGAAGGCGCGTTGTGATCAGATCTATTATGTTCTTTTCGAACCAAGCGTCATCAATGGGCCGAAGGTTGCCATTGTCTTCCAACTTGTCGTCAACATTGACATACACAGGAACGACTATGTAACCCCCTTCATCTTGCACCTGATATGGGACCTTCTTTCCAGCAAACGCAATTTGACGAAACAGGGAAATGACAAAAAGGGATTTACCTACTCCAACATCGCCAACAATATATGTGTAGGTGTTGCTTCCTAACTCTACCGAGTTCTCAGGACTATCCGTTATTGGGTTTGACTGTATGTCTGCGCACAGCTTATCGTATGAAATGAAGTCCTCAGGCTTGTAGGGGGCATCTGTGTATGGGGACTTTAGAATTGCAGGCGGCACATAGTGCTTGTCGATGAAGCGCACCAAGATTTCGTCTCTTGGGATGTAGCGCCTAGCGTTCCGTGTGAGAAGAGTGAAATGGTCAACAGGTTGGCGATCACTCCATTGCGTGTGGTGATCGAAGCAATCAAGGAAAAGATCAATTAGTTTTTCGTCGCCTGTGGTACGGTCGCGCTCGAAGATTGGCCAATTGACACGCTTCTTCGCTTCAGTCGAGATGGCATCTTGTATGCGCGTGAAGTAATCAGCGTAGTTCTCTTTCACGGCGTTTATTCCCTAGGAATTGTTGGGTGCGGCAGGCGGCACGGCGAATTGTGGAGCCCTACGATAAGGGTGACTTGACGGCGAAAGCGTAGCGACAATAGGAGAGTAGCTTTTGACGGTCAAGTTGACCCGCTGGATAGCCATCGGAGCGCTCACAAATAAGTGAATCACCGTTGGTATCACCAGTTGCTCGGCGCAGTACATATAACCACACCAGAACTGCCACCGTTAGAAGAGCAAACACTCCTAATATCTACTAAAAATGACTCGTAAAACGATAAGCTATTGATCGACACATGAATTTCTCTTCTGTATATCAACGGAACCAATAAATGGCCGATAAACATCAACTAGCAGTCATTGAATCAGATTGTACGATAGTCTGCAACGGGTCGATTGCAGACTATTCTCAGAGAGCTTCTGACTGCAAATGATTGATCAAACGGCGATAACCTCCTTGTTATCGCCGATCTGATGGCTTTATACCTCGGCGCTATTCAACCAAAGATCGTGCTTGTTGCACAGGCTCAAGGCGTAAACGGTACCGCTGTATCCCGCCAGACTGAATTCGGAAATGGCGACCGGGTCTTTGCTGGGATCGAACATCCGCTCGTTCAGGAACTTATAGTCTTTATCCAGCAATACGTGTTTGACGATGTAATGTTCATAGCCTTTCATTTCGTGCGGGGTGGTGATTTTGACGGTGGTTTTATCGTCGGCTTTAACGACTTCAATCACCGGCAAATGCGTCGCGGCTTTGCCGGCCCAGCGGCCTTGCGCATCCTTGGTGTAAAACACATCGCCCGGCGGTGTAGGTTGTTTGCCGGTTTCCGCGGCTTGGGCCAGACTGGGGGCAATGGCGCTGATCGCCGCACCGGCGGCACTCAATCGAATAAAATCGCGACGTTCCATGAAAATTCCTTGTGATGGTTTAAAAATTGTCGACTACCGAGTTAAGCCCGCATGGCTTGCTCGGCAGCGTGTGTTGAACCGGTTCTTTATTCTGCCCATGCAGAAGAAGCGTTCGCAACGGCTCCGGCTCGCTTGACCGCGCGACGCATCGAAATGTATCACGATTTGTTGGATCTACGTCCATGGGTTCTTACGTTAGCTTATATTTATTACGCCGGTCCTTTTTACCCGTTCGGGCTGAGCTCTTCGAAGCCCAGGCTGGCGGCAGGTCAATGAGGCATTTAACGGCGGAAATTCAAGAGGATGTTCAGTATCGATAAGCCGCGCCAGCGGACATGAAGAGCTGATTGCTGTCAGCTATCGCCGCTGTCGAAAAAATCGGCTTTTTCGCTACCAACAATGCCGAGCAGTAAACCGGCAAGTCAAATAGAATGGCTATTCGTGCAATATCAAATGAGAGGGCAGGCTATGGATCACGATTTTTGGCATCAGCGTTGGCAACAGAACCAAATCGGTTTTCACAAGCATGAGTTCAACCCCATTCTGCAAACGCATTGGCCGCGCTTGTCTATCCCGAAAAAAGCGCGAGTGTTTGTTCCGCTGTGCGGCAAGAGCAAGGACTTGCTCTGGCTATTGGCCATGGGCTATCAGGTGGTGGGGGTGGAATTAAGTCCGCTGGCTGTCGAGTCGTTTTTCGCCGATAACAATTTGCAACCAACGGTGCGGCGCCAAGGCGATTTTTGGGTCAGCGAGGTGGACGGTTTGCAGATTTTCTGCGGGGATTTTTTTGCATTGCAAGCTGCCGACGTCGGCGAGTTTGATGCGGTTTACGATAGGGCGGCGCTGGTGGCTTTGCCGCCGGATATGCGCATCGATTACGTGATGAAACTGTCCTCGCTGTTACCCGCCAATGTACAAATGTTGCTGATAGCATTCGATTATCCGCAACACGAAATGCCGGGGCCGCCGTTTAGCGTACAAGCCGACGAGGTTGAGCGTTTATACAGTCACTGGTGTGAAATCGAATTGCTGACCAGCGACGACGCCTTAGCGACCGAGCTGCATTTTAAAGAGCGCGGCTTAACTAAAATGGTGGAGCAAACCTATAAACTGTTGGTTCGGTGATAACAGAAGCACCGAATTGCCAGTCGCATAGCATTAACCCGGCGCTTAAATCGGTGTGTCTATAGGCGCATCCGCTTGGGTTTCGACGCGCGCAATCCGCACGAAACACCAGTGATAAACAGGGCCGGGTTGATCCTCTTTTGAATTTTCTGGAATCGTCGTTCCGGCGAGGAGCGGAGTCCCTTTAAGCCCTTGGGCTCCAATACTCAATGGAGCGGCAGCATTTAGGGCGTCGGTTTATCAAAGCGGGAGACTGTTGCAGAATCGGTGTGCCACGTTTCATTTTTGTTTCAGACTCCTGGATATTGTTTCAATGTTTCATATTGAAACGTATTTTGCACCTCTAAATAGCTGATTGGCCCTTACCTACCTTGATTAATCGGAGAAATCACGCTTGGCACGCAAATTGATATAGAAATATTATTGATTAATGATATTTGTGAAGTGCGTATGTTTTTCGGTCAACTCTCAGAAACTGATACCTCAAGATACAACCATCCGCCGCTAGGCGGTCGTCGCCAAGATACGATGGCGATCAAAAACAGCGTTTCTGCGCTTTTGGTTTCTAACTGCCTAAGACAGGTGCCGAATTCAAAACCGAACTACACTACAAATAAAGAGGGATTGCTGGCCACTGCTAGCCAATATTGCCGAGCTATTCGGCAAACGTTGTTTTCCCTGAGTAAGCCGCACAAGGCCGATTTACCCGCAAGCATTTCCATGGCTCTAAACAAAGAGGTGGCTATGACAGATACTGCCCATACTGAGTTACCAAAATCCGGCTTGCTACGCTGGGAAATAGCCGCAGCGCTGTTGATAAAAGTGATCCTGCTCATCGGCCTCTGGTTTCTGATTTTCCGCTGGCAAGAGCGCCCAGTCGCCAAACCGGACATCGCTGCGCACTTTGCTTTGCCGGCCACACCCGGCGCCACAAATCCCCTTTCTTCCTCATCCACCCAGGAGTCTCGCCATGTTCGGTGACGATATAGTCATGCTGTCGCGCATGCAGTTCGGGCTAACCGCGCTGTATCATTTCCTCTTTGTGCCCTTGACCCTGGGCATGACCTTTATCCTCGGAATCATGGAGTCGGTCTACGTGATGACCGGCAAAGAGGTGTACAAGGACATGGTCAAATTTTGGGGCAAGCTGTTTGGAATCAACTTTGCCATGGGTGTCACCACCGGATTGACGCTAGAGTTTCAGTTCGGCACCAACTGGGCTTACTACTCGCATTATGTCGGCGACATCTTCGGGCCCTTACTGGCTGCGGAAGGTTGGATGGCGTTCTTTCTGGAATCGACCTTTGTGGGTCTGTTTTTCTTCGGTTGGGACCGGTTGAGCCGGGTGCAGCATTTGGTGGTGACGTGGCTGCTGGCAGTGGGCACCAGCCTGTCGGCTTTATGGATATTAATCGCCAACGGTTGGATGCAATATCCGGTCGGTGCGGCGTTTAACTACGAAACGCTGCGCATGGAGATGACTAGCTTTGCTGATGTGTTCTTTAACCCGGTGGCGCAAGTCAAATTCGTGCATACCGTCGCCGCCGGCTACGTCACGGGCTCGATGTTCGTGCTAGGCATCAGCTCCTGGTACTTGCTGAACAAGCGCGACATCGGCTTCGCCAGGCGCTCGTTTTCCATCGCCTCGGCGTTTGGTTTGGCCTCCGTCTTATCGGTGATTGTGCTGGGCGACGAAAGCGGTTACACCTCCGGCGAAACCCAAAAAATGAAGCTGGCTGCGATTGAAGCGGAATGGGATACCCACCCGGCCCCTGCTGGTTTCACCGTGTTTGGTTTGCCGGATCAGGACAATCAGAAAACCGATATGGCGCTGAAAGTGCCTTATGTGCTGGGTTTGATCGCCACGCGCTCCATCGACGAAGACGTTAAAGGTCTAAAAGATTTGCGTGAAGAGAGTGTGGTGCGCATCGAAAGCGGCATGGTGGCTTACGACAATTTGCAAAAACTGCGTGGCGGTGACCTAAGTGCCAAAGCAGCGTTCGACGCCCACAAAGCCGACCTGGGTTACGGTTTATTACTGAAAAAGTACACCGACAAAGTCACCGACGCCGACCCGGCGATGATCCAAAAAGCGGCCAACGACACCATTCCCAAAGTCGCGCCGCTATTCTGGACCTTCCGCATCATGGTGGCTTGCGGCTTTATCATGCTGTTTATCTTTGCGATGACGTTTTACTACTGCGCTACCCGCGTGGCCGATCAAAAACGCTGGCTGTTGCGGATGGCGGTGTGGTGCATCCCCTTACCCTGGATTGCCGCCGAGACCGGTTGGTTTGTTGCCGAAGTTGGTCGTCAACCCTGGACTATATCCGGCGTATTGCCCACCCACATGAGCGTTTCCAGCCTCAGCGCCGGGCAACTGTGGTTCAGTATTGGCGGGTTTGCCTTGTTCTACACGATATTGCTGATCATCGAAATGTATCTGATGTTGAAGTACGTGCGCCTCGGACCTAGCAGCTTGCATACCGGACGTTACTGTCTCGAACAGCAACCCGCCTAACCCCTTCGTCAACAGGAGTTCATTATGTTTGATTATGAAACCATCCGCCTGATTTGGTGGGTCTTTATCGGTATCGTCGGCATTGCCTTCGCATTGACGGAAGGCTTTGATTTCGGAGTTGGCACCTTGCTGCCGTTTATCGGTCAATCCGACGTGGAACGCCGGGTGATCATCAACACCGTCGGCGCCACCTGGGAAGGTAATCAAGTTTGGCTGGTGCTGCTGGGAGGGGCGATATTCGCGATTTGGCCGGCGGTGTATGCCACGCTGTTTTCCGGGCTGTATGCGGCGATGCTATTGGTGTTGTTTTCGCTGTTCTTTCGCCCAGCCGCGTTTGATTACCGCAGCAAGATCGAAGACCCGCGCTGGCGCAACAGTTGGGATTGGAGCCTGTTCATCGGCAGCAGCTTACCGCCGGTACTGCTCGGCGTATTGGTAGGCAATTTGCTTCTGGGCCTGCCGTTTCATTTCGACCAAGATCTGCGCGCGTTTTACGACGGGTCGTTCTGGGCATTGTTGAGTCCGTTTGCCTTGTTGTGTGGGTTCACCGGCCTTTTGCTAACTACTTTCCACGGCGCATTATTTCTGAAATGGCGTAGCGAAGGCGTGATTCATGACCGCGCTATCAATACCGTCAATGCCTTGGGGCCGATGCTGTTATTGGCATTGGCTACGATTACTGTGTGGGTATTCGTGGGTATTGATCGCCCGGAAATTACCCAAATGGCGGCTACCGACGCACCGTCCAACCCACTGCATAAAACCGTGATCGCTCAAGGCGCAAGCTGGTTGCAACATTTTATGAGCTATCCCTGGATGTGGCTGGCGCCGCTGACTGCGTTTGTCGGTATCGGGCTGGCTTGGTTGCTAGGCAAGGGCGAGTCCAGGATGGGGGCATTCGTGCTCAGTAGCCTGGGTATTACCGGTGTGGCGTTGACGGTTGGTTTCGGTTTGTTTCCCTTCCTGCTGATCTCATCAACCGCGCCCGGTTCCAGCCTGACGTTGTGGGACGGTACCTCCAGTCATAACACTTTATTACTCGGGTTTTGGATCACCATCATTTTTCTGCCCATCGTCTTGCTCTACACCCGTTTTGTGTACCGGGTGATGTGGGGCAGCGTGACCGAAGCGGCTGTGCTTAAAGACAGTCACACACTTTATTAAGGAGACACATCATGTGGTATTTCGCTTGGATACTCGGCGTCGGTTTCGCGGCGTCCTTCGCCATCATCAACGCCATGTGGCTGGAATCGGTGTGCGACATCGACCATCACGGCATCGATCAATCGTGCGAGAGCTTGGCGCAACGTAGCAAAGAGAGGTTGTCATGACCACCGAACGTATCGTCCGTATTGTCGCCGGCTTGTTTGTGTTGCTGTCGCTGAGTCTCGGCGTTGAAGGCAGCCCCTTATTTCAGTCTAGCAATTGGCTTTGGTTTACCGCATTTGTCGGGGCCAATTTGTTTCAAAGCGGTTTTACCCGATTCTGCCCGCTGGAAATGATTCTTAAAAAATTGGGCATTAAAGAAAGCTGCCAATAACAGCGGCAAAAAAATAATTATCTATCAATTTGGAGTAGTCTCATGGCAAAAATCGTAATCGTAGGCGCGGGCATCGGCGGTATCCCGATGGCATTGGAAATGAAAGAAAACGCTCGGAAAGAAGACGAGGTAGTGGTGATCGCCGATACCCCGACTTTTCATTTCGTGCCTTCAAATCCTTGGGTGGCGGTCAACTGGCGCAAGCCGGAAGATATCAAGGTCGAATTGGCACCGATGTTCAAGAAAAAGAAGATCGGCTTCATTCAACAAAAAGTCACCCGTTTTCACCCGGAAAACAATCACGTGGAATTGGCCGATGGCTCGCAAGTCGATTACGATTTTTTAGTAATCGCCACCGGTCCGAAACTGGCCTTTGACGAGGTGCCGGGTTTGGGGCCCAACGGCCATACCCAATCGGTGTGCCACGTCGATCATGCCGGCGAGTCCGGTGAATTTTGGGACAAGTTTGTCGAAGATCCGGGTCCGATTATCGTCGGTGCCGCCCAGGGGGCGTCTTGCTTTGGCCCTGCCTATGAATACATGTTCATCGCCGAAACCGATCTGCGGCAACGTAAAATCCGCGATAAGGTGAAAATGACCTATGTCACCTCGGAACCCTATATCGGCCATTTGGGCTTAGGCGGCGTAGGCGATACCAAAGGGATGCTCGAAGCCGAGATGCGGAACAAACATATCAATTGGATTTGCAATGCCAAAATCGACAAGATCGAAGCCGGCATGATGTATGTCACGGAAGTGGATGAAAACGGTCAGGAGAAAAAGAAACACGAGTTACCGTTCAAACACAGTATGATTCTGCCGGCTTTTAAAGGTGTCGATGCCTTGACCGGTATTGACAAGCTTGTGAATCCGCGCGGTTTTGTCATTGTTGACGAGAATCAACGTAATCCCACGTATAAAAATATCTACTCAATTGGGGTTTGCATCGCCATTCCACCGCTCGAGCAAACCCCGGTGCCGACCGGCACGCCTAAGACTGGTTACATGATCGAGTCGATGGTTACTGCTACGGCTCATAACATACGGGCAGAACTTGATGGCAAGCAGCCTAAAGAAAAAGGCACCTGGAATGCACTATGTCTGGCGGACTTTGGCGATTCGGGCGTCGCTTTCCTGGCCATGCCGCAAATTCCGCCACGTAACGTGCAGTGGGCGTCCAGCGGTAAATGGGTGCATTTGGCTAAAATTGGTTATGAAAAATACTTCATGCGTAAAGTTCGCAAGGGTATTAGCGAGCCTTACTATGAAAAACTGACCTTAAAAATGTTTGGCATTATGCGGTTGAAAGGCTGACACTGGTTTGCGCCGCGCTGATAGGGGATGACAAACGCAACAGTGCCGTTGGCCAACCAATGGCGCTATGCGTCTAGACTTCTCTATCAATCCATTTGCCCTAATTGCATGCAGATTACTCAATGATACATCGAACTTTATGGCGGTTAGTTTTCGTGCTGATGCTGGTTTTGGAGACGGCCTTAGCCGATACCGAACCCAGTCAATATAGCCTGGAACAAGCCATTGACACCGCGCTGGCGAACAATCCCGAGCTGGGCATCATGCAAGCGCGTATTCAACAGGCCAATGCGCAGTTGGGCGAATCCTTGGCCAGTTTTTACCCGCAAATCAAAGCCAGTTTGTCCTATCAGCACAGCGATAATCCGGCCCAGGCCTTTGCGATGATCATTGCCCAGCGTCGGCTCAGCTTTGCCGGCAACGACTTCAATCATCCCGGCGGTGTTGATAACTATCGGCCGCAAGTGACAGCGACGTATTCGTTGTTTCGCGGTGGACAGGACTACTACCGCAAACAGGCGGCGGAACTGGGTATCGAAACCTCGGAACTGGAAAAGGCCGCGACCCGCAATCAGTTGGTGAATAACGTCACCGCAGCCTATTACGGCGAGTTGGCGGCAATGGAAGCCCACGAGATTAGTCGGCGCTCGATTACGGCAGTGCAAAGCGAGTTGGATCAGTCACGGATTCGCTTTGATGCCGGCACGGTATTAAAGTCCGATGTATTGTCCTTGGAAGTACAATTGGCCGAAGCCAAGGATGCGGAAATACAAGCTGCAAACGCCATCGAGCTGGCGCAGAGTATGTTGAAAACCTTGCTGGGCTTACCCGTTAACGCACCTTTTACCATCGATACAACTCGGCAAGCCGCATTACCGGCCAGTCCGGCGGTTTTTGACGAATTACTGAATCAAGCACTCAGCAACCATCCTGAACTACAAGCCGCGCAGAAGCGTGTGGCGATGGCCGAACGTCAGCTTGATGTCGCGCAAGCCGCGCACCTACCGCGCGCTGACGCCTTTGTCAGTTATGGTTCCGACAGCAAAGATCTGGCGTTCAGCAGCAACCGCGATAACGTCACTGCCGGGGTAATGGTGGAAGTGGATGTGTTTTCCGGTTTTGCGACGCAAGAAAAAATCAAGAAAGCCGAGCACGAACTGACGGCCGCCCAAGAGGCAGCCAGACAGACCCGTTTGCGCATCGAGCAACAGCTGAAATCCGCCCAAATCAAACTACAAGATGCGCTGAGTCGCGCCGAAGTCAGCGCCGTTGCGGTCAAAGCGGCGGAAGAAGCCCTGCGTTTAGTGAATGAGCAACGCCAAGCCGGTGTCGTGACCGTGACCCGTTATATCGAAGCTGAAGTGGCGCGCGATAAGGCGCATACCCGACAAATCACTGCACGTTTCGATGCCTTGCGGGCCGAAGCGGAACTGAAACAAGCCACCGGTTACTGGCAATAAAGGAGTCACGATGACCGAACATTTTTCTGAATCAAATGCGCCGAGATGGCTGGTCCCTGCGGCAGCGATCACGGCGCTGTTGCTGGTGATTTTATTTGCCCTGGGCATCTTGGGTGGCCAGGATAAGACCGAACCCGGCAACACGGATCTGCCTGAGAGCAGCATACCCGCCGGCGCACACACCTTAAAAGTAGGCACGCAGACTGCGGAGAACAATTTGTCTTGGCAAGGCGTGGTCAAATCCCGCCTGGCGGCGAAAATTGCCCCGAAATTGAATGCGCGCATTCTGGAAATAACCGTGAATCCGGGCGACAAAGTCAAAAAAGGCCAAGTCATCGCCCGTCTCGATGATCGCGATCTGCGGGCGGCTTACAATGCCGCCAGCGCGGGGCAGGCGGCGGCTCAGGCCCAGGCGGCCCAGGCCAATGCCGAAGAAAAACGCATTATCGATCTATACAACAAGCAAGCGGCCACCCGCCAAAACTACGAAGCAGTGCTGGCGCAAGCGCAAAGTGCCAGAGCCATGGCCAATCAAGCGGCCAGTTCCGCGCAACAAAGCAAAGTGATGCTGGGCGAGAACGTACTCTATGCGCCGTTCGACGCGGTAGTCGGTGAGCGTTTACAAGAGCCGGGCGACATGGGCTTGCCCAATCAAGCCATTGTCACTTTGCACAAACCCGATGACTTGCGCCTGGAAGCAGCCATTTCCAGCCACTGTGCCGCAGTCATTAAGTTAGGCATGGAAGTGAAAGTGCGCTTCGATACGCCGCAACAAACGCTGGCGGCGACGGTAGACGAAATAGCGCCGGAAATCGATCCGCAAACCCGCACCCTGGCAGTAAAAGTTAAATTACCTAACATGCCTGGTTTGCAACACGGCCAATTCGGTTGGCTGGAGCTGGCTTGTGCCAGTGCACAACAAGCCGTGATGATCCCGTCTGCAGCCATTTTGCATTACGGCCAACTGCAAGCGGTTAAAGTACTGGATGGGCAAAGGCTATTGACGCGACATATTCGCACCGGCAAACAGTATGGCGACCAAGTCGAAATACTTTCCGGATTGCGCGCCGGCGAAACCATCTTGAGTAACGCTGGGTTGGAGCAATGAGCGAGTTGAACAAAACCATGGAAGCGAAAAAAGACAGCCTGACGGTTGCCATCGTCCGCTTATTCACCACCTCGCATTTATCGCTGCTGTTTTTATTGATTTCCCTGTTGGCGGGAGCGGCGGCGCTGACTTTGACGCCACGCGAGGAAGATCCGCAAATCATCGTGCCGGTGATGGATGTGTTCGTGCATTACCCCGGCGCCAGCAGCGAAGAAGTGGAAAAGCGCGTGACCACCCCGCTGGAAGTATTACTCAAGCAAATTCAGGGTGTGGAATATGTCTATTCCGCCTCCCGCCCCGGCGAAGCGCTGGTGACGGTGCGCTATCGGGTGGGCGAGAGTATCGAAGACAGCTTGATCAAAACCCGCGATAAGCTGCAAGCCAATCTGGACATCATCCCGCCCGGCGTCAGCGATTGGGTCGTCAAGCCGGTGGAAATCGATGACGTGCCGATCTTGCTATTGAGCCTGTCCATGCCTAAGGCCAACGAAGACATTATGGCGGTACGCCGCATCGCCGAAGAGCTGATCGAGCGCTTACGCGCCATCGACGATGTCGGCAAAAGTTGGGTCATCGGCGCCGCGCCTCGGCAGATTTCGGTGTACCCTGATCCCGCCAAGTTGCAAGCCAGCGGCCTAAGCTTGCCGGAAATTCAACAGGCTCTGGCGCAAAGCAATGTCAATCTGCCGGCTGGGCATTTGAATCAGCACAATAACGAAATCCTGCTGGAAGCCGGCCCGCACTATGAAACCCCGGAGCAGGTCGGGGCGACGGTCTTGAAAAACGTCGCCGGCCGTCTGGTGTATTTGCACGATGTGGCGCAGATCGTCGATGGCCCGCAAGACACTGACTATTACACTCGCATCGGCTTCGGTCCTGGTGTGGAGCAAATGCAAACGGTAGGGCACAAAGGTGGTTCTCTACCGATGGTCGGCGAAGAGCGGCAAATGGCTACTATCGCTATTGCCAAACGCCGCGGCAGCAATGCGGTCGGCGTGGCAGAGCAGGTGTTGGAATTGACCGAACAATTGCACGGCACGCTGATTCCGGATGAAGTGCTGGTCACAGTCACCCGTAACTACGGCGAAACTGCCGATCACAAAGTCAATGAATTGGTGATGCATCTGAGCATCGCAATTCTGACCATTATTGTTCTGCTGGCGCTGGCGCTGGGTTTTAAAGAATCGCTGATCGTGTCGTTGGCGGTGCCGATGACCTTTGCGATTACCTTACTGTGCGATTTGATTTTCGGTTACACCATCAACCGCGTGACGCTGTTCGCGTTGATTCTGTCTTTGGGTTTGCTGGTCGATGACCCGATTGTCGATGTCGAGAACATCCATCGCCACTACAAAATGCGCAAAGAGCCACCGTTACAAGCCTTGCTGACTGCGGTGAACGAAATTCGTCCGCCGACCATCTTGGCAACCTTCGCGGTGATCATGTCCTTCGTGCCGATGTTTTTTATTACCGGCATGATGGGACCGTATATGGCACCCATGGCCTTTAACGTGCCGATAGCGATGTTGATGTCCTTGCTGATCGCCTTCACGGTGACGCCTTGGGCTAGTTATAAATTGTTAAAGGGCGATTACGGTAAAGATCATGGACCGGAATTTCGGTTACAGGAATCCCGAGGTTTCAAGCTGTATCAGGCCATTATGGCGCCGCTACTAAGTCACAAATCCAAAGCCTTGTGGTTTTTGCTGGCGGTATTTGTGGCGTTCGTGTTGTCGACCTTGATGGCGGTGACCAGAGTCGTGCCGTTGAAATTACTGCCGTTTGATAATAAAAACGAGCTGCAATTGGTGATTGATATGCCGCGCGGTTCTTCTTTGGAAGCCACCAATGAAGTCGCCACGGCCCTGGGTCAATATCTGGCCACGGTAAACGAAGTCAGTAGCTATCAAACCTATGTCGGTTTGGCATCACCCATGGATTTTAATGGCTTGGTGCGGCATTACTATTTGCGCCAGGGTGCTTATGTCGGCGACATACGTATCATTCTGGTGGATAAATCCCGCCGCGGGCAACAATCGCATGCCATTGCTTTGCGGATGCGTCCGGATATAGAACGCATCGGTCAAAAATATGGCGCTAACTTAAAAATTGTAGAAATGCCGCCAGGGCCGCCGGTGCTGTCCAGTGTGGTCGCAGAAATTTACGGGCCGCCGGAAGCCGGTTATCAGGACTTGGTGAAGGTGTCGAAACAAGTCCGTGAGCATTTGCAAACGACCGAGGGCGTGGTGGATGTGGACGATTACGTGCAAGCCCCGCAAGACCAATGGCAGTTTGTGCTGGATCATGACAAAGCGGCCCTATTGGGTATCAGCAATCAGCAAGTCGCCAGCAGTTTGCAACTGGCGGTAGAAGGTGGCCTAGCCGGTACCTTGCATATTGCCAGCGAACGCCAGCCCTTGCTGATCACACTGCAATACCCCAGAGCGGCGCGTTCCTCAGAGGCTGATTTGTTAAACCTGTCGGTGAAATCGGCGAAAGGCGATTTGATCCGCTTAAGCGAGATCGGGCGGTTCAGCCACGAAATAGCCGATCAAACCATCTATCACAAAAACTTACGCCAGGTGTCGTATGTGCTAGCTGAAATGGCCGGACGCAGCCCGGTGGAAGCGGTATGGGATCTGCAGGATGCCTTGGAACAGCAACCGCTACCAGCCGGATACAGCGCGGAAATGGCCGGGGAGGGCGAATGGAAAATCACCGTCGATGTGTTCCGCGACTTGGGCCTGGCCTTTGCCGCGGCGATGGTGATGATATATATCCTGCTGGTCGGGCAGACCGGCTCTTTGGGTGTGCCGCTGATCATGATGATCGCCATTCCCCTGACGGTAATCGGCATCATGCCGGGCTTTTGGTTCATCAACCTGTTTGCGTCCGATGTGGGTCAATATGCCGATCCCGTGTATTTCACCGCCACGGCCATGATCGGCATGATCGCCTTGGCCGGGATCGTGGTGCGCAACTCCATAATCCTGATCGATTTTATCGAGAACATTTATCGCGGAAATCCGGACATCAGTCTGGCCGATGCCATCATCGAAGCCGGCGCCACCCGTTTGAATCCGATCTTTTTGACGGCGGCTTCGGCAGTGTTGGGCTCGGTGATGATCGTCCTCGATCCCATCTTTTCGGGCCTGGCCTGGAGCTTTATCTTTGGCATTATTGCGTCCACCTTGTTTTCGTTGGTGGTGATTCCCCTGGTGTATTTCTTAATCAACCGCGAAATGCCCAAGCAAGTGCCAGCCGAAGACTAGCTTATTAGCGCCCGCCATGCCAATTCAGTGGGCGCGGTAACTAGCGTTTTTTGTATACTCGTTACTTATCACCCATCCCTTAGCGCTGAGGCCACCCTTATGAAACAATCAAACCGCGTTTGCTACTTACTTTCTGTGTTGGGATTATTGACGTGTGTGTCGCCGATGGTGCAAGCCGACGAGACCGCCAGCAAATTCTCGCGGGAATTGTTAATGACCAAGCCGGTGACTTTACCCAGTAAAGAAGTGGAGAGCCATGTACTGCGGGTGCGCTTCCCCAAGGGGTATCAAACCCCATTGCATACCCACGAAGGGCCCGGCCCAAGATATGTGGTGATGGGAAAACTGAAGGTTGTGGATGACGGCCAGACCAAAGTCTACAGCCAAGGCGAAGTGTTCTGGGAAACCGGCGCGGAAATGACCGTGGAAAACGTTGGTAAGGGCGAGGCGGAAATTATTATATTCGAGCTTGCGGCGGCTAAGTTGGCTAAGCATTGAGGCCTTAAGGAACCTCTGAAAAAAAACATTTTGAGAGGCAGTCACTGTCAAAGTGAGTCAAAAATTTCAATATTCGACCGGTTTATTATCAAAAAAGTGGTTTTTCCTCGCAAACCCGCCCGTTTTCGGGCTTATTTTCAAATTTCGGACGCAATCAGGCTCCGGCGTTCATAAGCGTCACCGCGCAGCACGTTGGCTATCGCCGTCAGGAAGGCCAAACGCGCCGCGTTTTTGGCCAAACCGCGATAACGTTCGCGAGCGTCTAACACCGACGTGATCACGGATGACGTGTGAATCGCCTGGTGGTACTCTAAGTTAACTGTTATTTGGATGTAAGCCATGACCATAGACTATCGAAATATCATCACACTTGAACCAGGCAAACGTGGCGGGAAGCCCTGTATCCGGGGGCTGCGGATTACCGTTTACGATGTCTTGTCTTGGTTAGCCGATGGCATGTCCGAGGATGAAATATTGGAGGATTATCCGGAACTGGAAACCAGCGACATTCGTGCCTGCTTGGCTTTTGCCGCAGATCGTGAGCGTAATGTATCCGCCATTGTTTGATGAAACTGCTATTAGACGAAAATCTATCCCGTCGGGCGGTGGCGTTTTTGCTGGATGCCTTTCCAGAAACGACACAAATAGCGTTGTTGGGTATGGAAAACGCCGATGATTTAACCGTTTGGCGGTACGCAAAGTCCAACGGCTTTGTCATTGTCACCAAAGACGCGGACTTTTTTGAGCTTTCGAATTTACTTGGCCAACCACCAAAAATTATCTGGCTAAAAACCGGCAATCAATCCAAAGCGGCAACCATTAACTGCTTATTAGCTAATCAGAACGCTATACAAGTGGCATTGGTTGACGAAGACAAGGCCTGTATCGAAATTTATCGATAACAGCGAAATTCATATATCGCAAAGGGCGGTAGGCTGGGCAGAGCAACACGAAGCCCTGCAAATGTTTTGAAACGCTAGAGCTGATTCGTTGCAACGGTTCATTGGGTGAGAAAACTCATCAGCGAAATATTCAAAATCAATTTCCCTGCACCCCAAAATTCAACAAACCCTCGGCAAAATAGCGTCCAGATTCAACACGTCCGTATCCGTTAATTCAATCAAATTGAAATTGTACTTCTGATAAATGGCGAGTTTTTCCTGTTTTCGGGCTTGGTATTTAGCGTCGTTTTCGTAGCCTGGAAACACATGGGGATTGACTTTGCAGGCCAAAGATCGCCCGGTTGCCCACTAAATTACCGTTTGAGTTAATGCGTACCAGCCTGGGCTTCGACCAGCCCAAATCGCATACCAATGATAAGTAGGGAGCCCGGTTCAGTAAAAGCATAAATGAGCCTGAACAGCAGGGCAGCGGATGACGTATCTAAGACCTTAGCCCAATAGACAAAACTTAGGACTTACGTACACTTGACAAGCTTTGGAATGTGAACCTTTGTATCAACTTTTATAGACTATGGCGCTGCAGATTTTGGAAACCGATAGATTAATCTTGGTTGCTGACCGGGAGGTCTCGTCCTTTAAAGGTATCAATCGGGTCAGAGAGAGCTTGCAAGCCAACGTGGAATATGTTGCCAGTCGGGATGAGTTGGCTCGCTGGATCGTAGACAATAAGGCGAATTTAACCAGCAAAAATATTGCCTTTGTGATGGTGTTTGACCCGGACGTGGTCGAAATATCGCCGTCCGGTTCCGAGTTGGGCTTATTACTGGAATACCCGCGGATTTGTATCACCCGCTCAAGCGATCTCTCAACGACCTTGCGTTCGATAAAAACCGGTTTGTTTGATTTTATTGAAAAGCCTTTCAGTCTGGAACAGATCCGCAAATGCCTTGAACTGGCGTTTTTCGAGTATGAGTTCGCGACCACTATCAACAATCAATTCCGTAATCTGACCAAACGCGAAATTGAAACCTGCGAGTTGGTGGTACTGGGCCACACCAACAAGGAAATATCCGAAAAACTGGATATTTCCGTAAAAACCGTCAAAGTGCATCGTGCTAATTTAATGCGTAAAACCAACGCCAAAACGGTTACCGATCTTCTGAGGTTGCACGATACCTTCAAGTCAAATACGCGCCAAGGACCGAATGATTTGGTCACTATCCCGCCGTTTAAAATATTGAACACCCAACAAAGCAACAAGCGTGAGAAACGCCAAAAATCTCTGGCTTAACCCTCCTTGCTACCCAACAAAACTACTTTTCGGCAAGCAATAACCGCAAGGCATAGCCAAATTGGAGACGCTCGTGACTGAATTTACAATTTTTCCAACGGTTGGGTCGATTGCGCAAAAACAACTTTTGCGAGCGACTTTAGATATGACTATTCGTTCGGTCTCGCAGTTGATAGACCAGCATAACGTCAGCAGCGTGGTGCTGGAGATCGGCGACGAATATTTTGTATTTTCCGTTGAAGACTTGCTGCGGCATCTGCACGCGGGCGGCAGCAGTGATGCCACCTTGGCTGAATTGACATTACGCAAGATGACCTGCGTTTTCGAAAATGAACGTATTCTGACCGCATTCGAAATCCTTGAAAACAATGGCGACCGCTATCTAGGTGTCGTGGATTCCGCGGAGAGCCTGGTCGGTATATTGACCGATACCGACATTTTATCGGCGGTCGATCCTACCGTTCTGGTGCAAAAGAAAACCATCGGCGAGTTGGTGACCAGAATAGAGCCTGTCACCTTTACCGCGGACTGGATTTTGGACGATGTGCTGAACCATCTGCAAAAAATGGAGGATTCCATCATTGTGGTCGAAGCCAAAATACCGATAGGCATCATTACCACCAAGGATATTTTTAAACTGATTTCCGCTGCGGATACCACCGACAGACCGCTCCGGGAGTACATGACGAGTCCGGTCATTACCACCCAGGTCAGTTCAACTATTCAAGACGCGCTCGCGCAGTTAAAAACCTGTCACATCAAACGCTCCATCGTGGTGAATCTGGAAAACCAGTTGGTAGGTGTCGTTACGCAGAGTGAACTGGTGGGATTTGCCTATGGCACCTGGATTGATTTAATCAAACATCATGCCGGTGAACTCAAAGAGCTGGTGGCTATTCTGGACGCCAAGGCCAAGGGCTTTGAAAAATCCTCGTTGACCGATCCTCTCACCGGACTTGGCAATAGACGGATGCTGGATAAAAGGCTGGGCGATGAAATCGGGCGCATGCGGCGTTATGATGCCCCGGCGTTTTCGCTGTTGCTATTGGACATCGATTTTTTCAAACAAATTAACGATGCGCACGGCCACTTGATCGGCGACGAAATCTTGAAAGCCATCAGCTTGAAACTGAAGAGCGTGGTCCGATGCAGCGATGACGCCATTCGCTGGGGTGGGGAAGAATTTGCGATTTTGCTGCCGCATACACTTCTTCAGGATGCCGTCGAGTTTGCAAATCGCTTGCGTACCACGATAGAAGACCATTCCTTCGTCGAGCAGATACAAGTCACTATCAGCATAGGTGTCGGACAGTTTTCCATTGCCGAGCACGAAAACCAATTCCTTGATCGCGTAGACAAGGCGCTATACCTTGCCAAGCATCAAGGCCGCAATCGGGTGGTTGCCGATACCTCGTCTGGTCCGATCCAACATCTTGTCATGCCGATATGAAACGCATAGATAGCTAAGACTGTATTGCGGCTAATTCGCAAGGTCTCGATGCTCCAGTCAAAAGCGGCGATAATAGGCGCACCGCTCCTCTAAACTATTTCAGCCTATATGCCCGCAGCAGGTCACGCCCACTCCCTAGATAACGGCATTGCCGTGATTCACTCCAATCAACTGGAAGAGCTTCGCGATGTGGTCGAGTACTGGCTCAGACAACATCCCTTGCTGCCCTTGGAAAACGAGATTTTTCTGGTGCAGAGCAACGGCATGGGGCATTGGTTGAAGCAAAGTCTGGCGCAAAATTCTTCTCTGGGCATTGCCGCCGCGATGAAAATTCAATTGCCGTCCTTGTTTATCTGGAGTGTTTACCGGGCCGTATTGGGCGAGCAGATTCCCACCGAGCAACCCTTAGCCAAAGACCCACTGACCTGGCGGTTATATCGACTGTTGCCGGGCTTGTTGCAACAACCCTGCTTCGAAACCCTGGCCAGTTTTTTGACCGACGACAGTCATTGCCGCAAACGTCACCAACTTGCCGAACAACTGGCGGATCTATTTGACCAATATCAAGTGTATCGCTCCGATTGGGTGTCGGATTGGGCGGCAGGACAGGATGTGTTGCGCAATGGTCATGGCGAAATCAAACCGTTGCCGAGCGCGCAACGCTGGCAAGCCGCACTGTGGCGAGCGGTTCTCGAGGATTTGGGTGAGGAGTCCTCGCCATTTGCCAGTAGGGCAGCGGTGCACGCCCAATTCATGGCTAAAATCGATACTTTGACTGCCCGACCCGCCGGTATGCCGCGCCGCGTCGTGTTGTTCGGCCTGTCTTCCCTGCCGCAGCAATCGCTGGAAGTGTTGGCCAAATTGGGCCGATTCTGTCAGATCGTGTTGTTTGTGCATAACCCTTGCCAGCACTATTGGGCCGACATCATCGAAGACAAGGAACTGCTGAAAGCCGAACGCCGCCGCCAGACCTATAAATTGGGTATGAGTGCGGCGTTAAGCGATGCGGAACTGCATTTACAGGCGCCGCCCTTATTGGCGGCCTGGGGCAAACAGGGCCGGGATTATATTCGTTTGTTGGATCATTTCGACGAAACCCGAGCCTACGCCAACTGGCATTGGCCCGATAGTAAAATCGACATGTTCAAGGATTACGGCGAAGCGGGGCAACGGAGTTTGCTGCAACATCTGCAACAGTCGATACTGGATATGGAGCCCTTGCCCGAGCAACCTGTTTTGCTGGCCAACGCCGACGAGTCGATCCAGTTTCACATCGCCCACAGTCCGCAGCGTGAAGTCGAAATTCTGCACGATCAACTGTTGGCGTGCTTCGAGAGTGCGCAACAAAATGGCAAGCCTCTGTATCCGCGCAATATCATTGTGATGGTACCGGACATCAATACCTATGCGCCGCATATCCATGCGGTATTCGGCCAAATTCAAAGCGACGATCCGCGTTATATTCCCTATAGTCTGGCCGATCAGCAACAGCGCGGACAAAATCCGCTATTGCTTGCCGTGGAAGCTTTGTTGAATTTACCCGAGTCGCGGTTTGCGGTTAGCGAATTTCTGGGCTTGCTAGAAGTGCCGGCCTTGCGGGCGCGGTTTGAGATTGACGAAACCGCTATACCTAAACTGCATCAATGGATCGAAGAATCCGGCATCCGCTGGGGCTTGAACGCCCGGCAGCGCACGGAACGAGTCAATATGCCCGCTAACTTGCATGCCAATACCTGGCAGTTTGGGTTGAGGCGCATGCTGCTGGGGTATGCGGTCGGTGCCGGTGCCGCATTCGATGAGATTCAGCCTTACGAAGAAATCGGCGGTCTGGATGCGCAATGGCTGGGCGGTCTGGCGTTTCTGTTGGAAACCCTGGAAAAATACGCAGAGCTATTACGGCTGGAATATCCGCCGGCCCAATGGCAGCAGCTATTGTCCGAACTGCTGAACGATTTTTTTCAAGTAAGCGACGAGCGCGAGCGAAAAACGCTGGAAACTCTAACAAGTGCCTTAACGAGCTGGTCCAGACACTGCGCACAAGCCGGTTTAAGCGAGACCGATTTCCTGCCCATCCCTGTGGTACGCGAAGCTTGGCTGGCTGGCGTTGACGAACCGTCCTTGCATCAACGCTTTCTCAGCGGCCGGGTGAATTTCTGTACCTTGATGCCGATGCGGGCTATTCCGTTTCGGTTGATTTGCTTGTTGGGCATGAACGACGGCGACTATCCGCGCAATCAACAGGCCCGCAGTTTCGATTTGATGAGCCAGCGCGGTCAATACCGCCCAGGTGACCGCTCGCGCCGGCAAGACGATCAATATCTGTTTCTGGAAGCGTTGCTGTCGGCGCGCGAACAGCTGTATATCAGCTGGGTAGGCCGCAGTATCCGCGATAACAGCGAGCGGCCGCCTTCGGTTTTAATCAGTCAATTGCGCGATGTACTGGCGCAGGGCTGGGCGCTTGCCGATAAGCCCGCGTTGTTGGAGAGAATTACCGTCGCGCATCCCTTGCAACCTTTTAGCGAAGCCTATGTGCAAAAGCACCGCGATCCCTGTCTTTTTACCTATGCCAGGGAATGGTTTGTACCAGCCGCCGCTCAGCCGCTTAACGGGCAAATCGTCCCCAGCTCGGATGATAAAACCTACGCCTTGAGCCTGGAATCACTTGCGCGGTTTTTACGCGCGCCGGTGAAAAGTTTTTGTAACCAAACCCTGAAATTTGGCTTTGATAGCCTGGCCGTTACCAGCGAAGACTGCGAGCCGTTTGGAGTCGATAATCTGCAAGCCTATTTATTCAGCGATGAATTACTGCAAGGTTTAACCGCAGAGCATCCGGACGACTTGGAACAATACCTAAGCAGGCAGCAGGCCGTGATGACGCAGAAAGGCCAATTGCCTTTGGGCGGTTTTGCCCAGGCGAGTTTCCAGGCCTTAGCCGAGCCGGTCACAGCGGCTTGGGAGCGTTATCGCGAGTTGGCTTTTGTATGGTCAGAGGTTTTAGAGCCGCATGTGTTGCAGTTAGCCCCTTTTGTATTGGCCGGCGGCGTGACGGTGCAACTGACCGGCGATCTTAGTCAACTGCGCCGGCACAACCAGCAAGTTGGTCTGCTGCATTTGACGGCGCAAAATCTGTTGAATAAAGACAAATCCATCAAGTATCCGAATTTATTGTTGCAGTGGCTACAGCATTTGGCGGCTTGCGCCGATAGCTTGCCGGTAACCACCTTGGTTATCGGTGCCGACACGGCGATTGAAATGCCCATTGTCGAGCAAGACGACGCTTACCAACAGTTGCAAGATCTGGTTGCTGCTTATCACGAGGGCGTGCAAGCCCCATTGCCCGTGGCTTGCCGCACCGCATTTAGTTGGCTTGCCGCCCCGCCGGAAACTGCGCGGGAAAAAGCCCAAGCCAGATATGACGGCGATGACTGGAATGCCGGCGAAGTGCAATACGACGCCTATCTGGCGCGCTTCTTTCCCAATTTTGCCAGTTTGACGGCGTTTGACGCAGAAAAGGATTTTGCATATTGGGCGGATAATTTGTATCGGCCGATGTTGGCGCATATCCGCGAATTACCAGCGGCAGGGGAGGCGTCGGTATGACCACTGCTATCCCGCTCAACCCCCTTGAATTTCCGTTGTCGGGTACGCGGCTGATCGAAGCCAGTGCCGGCACCGGTAAGACCTATACCATCGCGGCCTTATATGTGCGCTTGATTTTGGGACACCATCCCGATAGCGTCGAACCCAGCCGGTATCTATTGCCGCCGGATATTTTGGTGGTGACCTTCACCGAGGCCGCCACCAAGGAACTGCGGGAACGCATACGCGAGCGCTTGCGCCAGACCGCGCGCTTCTTCCGCCAGCAATTGCCGACGAAGGATGCCTTCTTGCAAGACATCCGTGGCGCTTATCCTGAAGTAGACTGGCCGGCCTGTGCCCGCCGGTTGGAATTGGCGGCCAACTGGATGGACGAGGCGGCGGTTTATACCATCCACAGTTGGTGCAACCGCATGTTGCAGCAACATGCTTTCGATAGCGGCAGTTTGTTTCGGCAGGAGGTCAATACCGACGATACCGAATTGTTGAATGAAGTGGTGCGGGATTATTGGCGCAGCTTCTATTACGACATGTCCAACGATGCCGATTTTGCTAGCCTGTATGCGCTGTTCAAACATCCGGACGAGTTATTGCTGGCGGTGCGTTCGCTGCTGGGTAACGCCGAGCCGATACCTTTTAGCTTGGCCGACGGTCAGCCCATCAAAGCCTTGATTGCCGCAGTGGTGTCCATTCGGAAGACTGAGCTACAGGCTTTAAAAGCGCCTTGGCGAAGTTGGCTGCCGGAAGTGCGCGAACTATTGGAAGCGGCTATAGAAACCAAAGTGCTGCCCGCGAAAAATTACAACGCCGCTAACCGCCGCAACTGGCTGGACAAAATCGAGGCATGGAGCCTGGACCCCTTGCAGGATACGCTGGACATTGGTAAAGGCTTTGAGAATCTGTCGCCGGCCGGCATGGCACAATTAGCCAATCCAGGGCAGACGCCGCCGGACCATCCCGGTTTTGCCGCGATAGGCAGATTACCGGCGCAACTGGCGGCGCTGCCTAGTTTAAAAGTCGAGCTGATCAAGCACGCCGTGCATTGGATCAGGCAGCGTTACGATTTTGAAAAGCAACGCATCGCCAGGATGACCTTCGACGACATGCTGATTCGTTTGGATAACGCGCTGCAAGGCCGCAATGGCGACAGGCTAGCGCAGGTGATTCGCGAGCAGTATCCGATTGCGTTGATCGACGAGTTTCAGGATACCGACCCGCTGCAATACCGGATTTTTTCCAGGCTCTACTCCACACTAGCCGGCGGAGATTTTGCTTGTTTAATGATCGGCGACCCGAAACAAGCTATCTACTCGTTCCGCGGCGCGGATATTTACACTTATCTTAAGGCTCACCGCGATACTCAAGGCCGGCATTACACCCTGGGCACCAATTACCGTTCCACCCAGGTGTTAGTCGATGCGGTCAATCAGGTGTTTTTGCAAGCCGATCAGCAAGAGCGGGGCGCATTCCGCTTTAAAACCGAACAGGACAATCCTTTACCTTTTTTGCCGGTCAAGGCCCAAGGTCGCGATGAGGTTTGGGTTATCGATAAGCAACCCGCCCCGGCCTTAACGCTTTGGCATTGGGAAACCGAGGGCGCGGTCGGCATGCCGGCTTATCGGGAAAGGCTGGCGGACGTAACGGCAAGCCAGATTGTTAAATTACTGAAGTCAGCTGATGCGGGGCAAACTGGGTTTAGTTCGGCATCCGGCATGCCGGTCTTGCAGCCTGGCGACATAGCTATCCTGGTCCGCAGCGGCACCGAAGCGGCGGCGATACGCAACGCCTTGGCGCGCCGCCGCTTGCGTAGTGTCTACCTGTCCGAACGCGATTCCATTTTTGCCAGCGGCGAAGCAGTCGACATGTTGCTTTGGTTAAATGCCCTGGCCGAGCCGCGTAATGAGCGCAAGGTGCGAGCGGCCTTAAGTTCGGCGACCTTCGCTTGGTCTTACCAAGCGCTGCACGCACTCGCCTTGGACGAACCCGGCTGGGAATTGCATCTGGAACGCTTTCTGACGTATCAACAACGCTGGCAACGGGACGGCATTTTGCCCGCGCTGCGGCAATTGATTAACGATTATGGCTTACACGCCCGCCTGATTGACGACAGCGAAGGCGAAAGGTCGATTACCAATCTACTGCATCTGGCCGAATTGTTACAACGCGCCAGCACGCATTTGGAAGGCGAGCAGGCGCTGATTAGGTATCTGGCCGAATCCATAGAGGCGGGAGGTAGCCAAGCCGGCGATGACGGTATCATCAGGCTGGAGAGCGATGCCAATCTGATTAAAGTGGTCACGATTCATAAATCCAAAGGCCTGGAATATCCGCTGGTATTTTTGCCGTTTATTTGCAGCTTCCGGGAAGTGGGCGGCCGCTTCAATGCCTATTATCGTTATCACGACGAAAACCAAGATTTGCAAATCGACTTGCATAAGCAAGAGCGCATTAAAGCCATCAGCGACGAAGAGCGGTTGCAGGAAGATTTGCGTTTGCTGTATGTAGCAATGACCCGAGCCCGGCATGCTTGTTGGTTGGGTATTGCGCCGGTCAAATCCGGCAGTACCAAGGATTGCCAGTTGGAAAAATCGGCCATGGGCGCCTTGCTTAACTGGCAGGCCAAAATGCCCATCAGCGCCTTAGCCGAGCAATTGATTGAACTGAAAGGCAGCTGTGACGCGATTTCGATAACGCCCTTACCGGAAATTGACGACGCGCGCTATAGCCCGGTCTTGGTTGAAAGGGGTGGCTTTGATGCGCGCGTGCCGCTTGGCAAAATTTCCAGTAACTGGTGGATAGCCAGTTATAGTGCTTTGCACATCGCGGACCACCTGACGCCTGCGGAAGATCAGTCTCGGCTGTTGCCGGAGTTTGAAACCGCCCACGACGATAAGCAAAACGACGAAGCCGAAATTGCTGCTGCGCTCAGTAAGCCATTGTCCGGTGTCCACGCTTTGCCCAGAGGCGCCGGTCCCGGCGTGTTGATTCACGACTTGCTGGAGGAATGCGCGCAATGGGGTTTTGCCAATGTGGCCGCAAATCCTGCCTTAAGACAAGAATTGATTCAAAAACGATTTGTCGGCGGCGAATGGGAGAACAAACATGCCGTCATCGGTTCCGCCTTGTCGCACTGGTTGAACATGCCCTTGCTGGAGGACGCCAATGTTAGTTTGGCTGCGTTAGAAGCTAATGCCTATCAAGCCGAGCTGGAATTTCTGCTGGGCGCCGATACCGTGGACACTGAGGAACTGGACCGCTTGGTCAGCCGCCACACCTTCGGCGGGCAAGCCCGTCCGGGCTTACTGCCCGGCCAAGTAAACGGGCTGTTAAAAGGTTTTATCGACTTGGTGTTCGTGCACGATCAGCGGTACTACGTGGTCGATTATAAATTCAACAGTTTGGGTGCCGACGATGCGGCTTACACGCAGGAGGCCTTGGTGGCAGCGATGTTGGCTAAACGTTACGATCTGCAATACTGCCTGTATTTACTGGCCTTGCATCGCTTGCTGAAAGTCAGGCTGGGTAATGCTTACGACTACGAGACGCACATCGGAGGCGGGCTGTATTTATTCTTAAGAGGCGCGAAAGGGCCAAGGGCAGGGCAGGTATTCGAAAAACCACCCAGGCTATTGATTGAGCGCTTGGATGCGTTGTTTGGAGCCTCGTCATGATCCGGCAAGCGGCGGTAATAGACAGTATGCAGCACTGGGTAGCGAAAGGCTGGTTGAGTCATTTGAATCGGGCCTTCGTGGGGTTTTTGTTGGATCTCGATCCAGCGGCGTCTGACCAAGTGCTATGGGCAGGAGCCTTGGTCAGCCATCAGCTGGATAGAGGCGAAGTGTATTTGGACTTGGCAAAACTCTGTGAGCAGCCAGGGATGACGCTGGCTATCCCGGCCGATGACGCTTGGGTAGTCGAGCAGGACGCGGCGGTGGTCGAGTTGGCGCGCTTAAAAGTGTATAGCCTTGAAGGCTGGCAAGCGGCGCTATCGCAATCAAGACTGGTGTCATCAGGAGCGGGCGATACGCCGTTGGTTTTGGCGGGTAACCGGCTGTATTTGCGGCGTTACTGGCACTACGAACAAATCACGCAAGCCTGTATTATGCAACGCTTGCAACCGGCGCGGGATAGCTTGCCGGCGTCCTTGGCGGAACGCTTGCAAACGCTGTTTCCCGCCAGCTCGGAAAGCCCGGATTGGCAAAAAATCGCTTGCGTCCTGGCCTTGCGCGCGCGCTTTGCCATCATCACCGGCGGGCCGGGTACCGGTAAAACCACTACCTTGACCAAACTGTTGGCCTTGTTGATTGAACTGGCGCAACAGGAAAGCGATAAACCCAAAAATCTGAATATCTTGCTGGCGGCACCGACCGGCAAAGCGGCGGCCAGGGTCAGCGAATCGATTGCCAAGGCACTCGATAACTTGGCTATCGACGACAGCATTAAACAAACTATTCCCCGAAAGGCCAGCACCTTGCACCGTTTGCTGGGTAGCCGGCATGACTCGCGGCGCTTTCTACATGATCGTCACAATCCTATCGTCGCCGACATCGTGATCGTCGATGAGGCGTCGATGATCGATCTGGAAATGATGGCGTCGCTATTGGAAGCCTTGCCGGTAAACGCCCAGTTGATCTTGCTAGGCGACAAGGATCAATTAGCTTCCGTCGAGGCCGGTTCTGTGATGGGAGATTTATGTCGCGGTGCCGAACACGCGGCTTATGATGCGGAAACGCTGGCTTGGATCGCTGCTTATGCCGGCGAACCGCTCAAACCAGCCACTGCGCCAGGTTCTGCGATTAATCAACAAACCGTTATGTTGCGGCACAGTCATCGTTTCGATGCCCACAGCGGTATTGGTCAATTGGCTAAAGCCGTGAATCAGGGCGATGCTTTGCAGGCTCAGGCCATCTTAGCTGACACGGCACAGTACCCCGATTTGCTACCCGAACCGCGCGCAGAATATATCGCCTTACGCCAACACCCAACTGCGGATGCCGCCAATAGCTTGTTAAGAAAGCTGGTGATGAATAGCGGGGACGCCGTCCGCCGAGGTTATGGCTATTATTTAGCGCAAATCAATAATGGCCGGCCGGACAATGCGGAACGATACGACGCATGGGCCATGCAAGTGTTGACCGCCTTCGATGCGTTTCAGGTGTTGTCGGCATTGCGGAAAGGGCCGTGGGGCGTGGAAGGCCTTAATCAGCGCATCGAAGAATGGTTGTTTGCCAAAGCCAAGCAGGCCCTGTGGTACGAAGGCCGGCCGGTGATGATCACCCGCAACGACTACAACCTGGGCTTAATGAACGGCGATATTGGCATTGCGTTGCGAGACAGTAGCGGCAAGCTTAAAGTGGCATTTCCCAGTGCCGATGCCGGTGGCGAGCCGTCGGCCAATCTGAAAATACGCTGGATCTCGCCAATGCGCCTGCCGGATGTGGAAACTGCTTTCACCATTACCGTGCATAAATCACAAGGCTCGGAGTTTAATCACGTGGCAATGGTCTTGCCGGAAAACATCAGCCCGGTCCTCACGCGCGAATTAATTTACACCGGCATCACCCGCGCCAAACAACACTTTAGTTTGCTGGAAAGCAGCGATGGGGTGTTTGCTAAAGCTATATTAACCTGCCGACAATAGTGGTAAAGCAAAAATCCATTGTGTTGGGGTTTATTCGTAACACTTTGGGTCATGGATTCACATAGGCTTACGCCACTGCCGAATGATGGTTTTTGGAAATGGGAAATTGTTGAAACCGCCCCATTGCCGCGATTCACCTATGACAGAACGACATCAATACAGGCAATAATTCATTTGTTGGTACCACAGCAACGCTTGAACTTCTGTCCACTTCCACAAGGGCATAATTCATTTCGACCAATTTTCCCTGACGATCTAATTGCATTAGTAATGCGCTTTTCTTTGAGCTTTTCCCCTGCTTGTTTCAATCGGTCACGTTCTGTAACTGACAAACCTTCAAGGTTAATGATTGACCAATCTAAACCAATAAGTGTGCCATCGTTGTCATATGAAAGCTCCAGCAATGAACGATCAGGATCGTTGGTACTTATCAAGACCGTACGAACGTGGTGGATTGCATTAGCGCGGTCATATTGAGTAACGTTTGGCATACTAACAAAAATAGTTAACCGAACCTCTCCATGGGTTGACATCGGCAAACATCGTCCCCGCGATGGTAGGTCGTTTAACTCTGTCTCAATCCAGTTAAAAAGCTTTTCTCGCCAATCGCCAGAGAGATCAAGCAAGTAGCTCGCTATATTCGAGCGCCCAGGAATTGGGCTTGAGTTCAGAAAAGTTAATACTTCACGCAGCCGAGGCGGCATTTTCTGCACTGGTAAAACCGGTGTCGTTTCTCCAATTAGCTTTTTAGAGAAGTACCGATCCACCTCTGATCGGTAACCGTGGTAGCGAAGCGTGTCCAATTTGTCTTTCGAACAATTCTCTGCATGCATGGAATAATTGTTATGCTCTAAATATAGCCCGAGATGATCGAGTTCATCGTCCAACTCTAAACGATTGGAAATTGCAGCTAGCATGCGCTGTTCTACAAAGTGTAGAAACTCAAGCGGCCCTTGGAATATGTCTGCGTAAACTCGTAAATCAGACAGAGAGAGTGACCAAATCGGATCGTTGCTGACTTTTACTCCTATTTTGCGAAGATGTTGAGCCTGAGCAGCAATTTCCGTAAATGAGTCAAGCGTAACAGCGCAAATAGTAATAACCCTTAATCCTCCCTTCCTTAACTTGGCAATTTCCCTGTGCCTTACATCAAAGATAGGAACTTCTTCCGAACCCTGCAAATATTTTACAAAACGTTCTCCTTGCTCGACTGGGCTTTGGACCAACGCCTTTAAAGATGATATGTATGCCGGTAGGTCAGTTGCAGGAGACGTATACGTGAACGCTCCTGCTTTGACTTCGATTACAAATAGATGGTCGTCGAATAAAATTAGACAGTCGGCCTCACACCACTTCTTTGAACCACCAGAGGTTGTTTGCGATTGGTAATAAACTTCTGGGTAGACTGTAGCACCTGGTAGTAGTCGCTCGAAATATTGGATCGGCAATGCTTCGGATACTGCCTTTCGTCCAGCAATCCAAGCCTGCTTTTCCGCCTCCGACTGAAGATAAATTTTTTTCTCAATTTGCCTAAAAAAATTATCAAACAGACTATGAATATCGAAACAATAATATCGACCACCAAGCTTTATAAAGGGGCGTTTGTATGTGGGCCAAATTCTTAGCGGCCAGCCTCTAAACTCTCCGGCAGCCAGAAATTCTTGATCCTGACCAGGCATCCACGAGAACTCTTCAAGAAAAACAGTGGGGAGATTAGTGAGTCGCCCAACATCAAATAAAGTCATCCCAAACAATGAACTCATGCTGTTTTCAAGTTCCTCTCTGCAACCAAGGCGGTCACACGAAATTTGCATTAGCTCAGGAATGCTTTTGCCCTTTTCAGATACTCCATCCTCCAATAGTAACTGCACATCATCCATAACCTCTAACCGCAGACGATCAAAGGTTTCCATGGCATCCTGAATTCCAAAGGTTAGGCTATGCCAGATTTTTTCCAGTTCAGCTATCAAATACTCACCAGAAATCCCAAAGGCTCTATGGATAATATCCGACTGAGGAATTAATAAGTCTGCGAGCGATTGAACTTGATGAACTTGATAGTTATCGCCTCGCACATTGCACCAGTGCATCTGCGATTTAAAGAGAAATGTCTCCATAGCATAATCGAAATCATCGCCGGATAATTTCCTTTTAGCCGTAGCGCAAATGTGATATTCGAAATTGATTTTCTGAAACAGCTTCTGAACTTGAACGGAGAGATATTGCCAGTCTTCCTCGGAAACTTCATCTTGTTGCTCTAAACTGGGGGGCGATGCGGCGATAATGCTTTGCACATAATCGACCATCCGCATCGCATGGGCATCTTCCATTCCAACATCGGCTTCTACTTCAATATGCTGGCAAGACATAAGCCGATTAGTCCAAGCACGATGTAGAAGTTGTTCCGCTGGTTGCCTTTGCACAACAGATACAATGCTATCAACGAGTTCGTCTATTTCTTTAACGACAGCGGGGTATTGCCTAGCCAATTCTTGCTGCATCTTTTCATGCTGCCCCTTCACCCAGTTGGAGCTAAATACGACATTTTTTCCATACCGCGCAATTTGAATAGGGCCTGATGAAAAGATTTCATCAGGCTGTAAAACCTTTTTTTTCTTCAAAAATCCTCCTCCTCTTTCAATTTGTTAAAAATCAAATGAATCAATGTTGTCTGCTTCAATTTGTTTTTAAAAAATAGCTGTCCGTCCGCTCTTGGCCGATGGCCGTCAAACCCCACCACCAATAACGTGATCGACTGTATCCAATTCCCGAACGGATGCCATAGTTTCCGCAGGGGCGGTTAGCTGTTCCCCGTTAGTAAGCCTTGGAGCCAAACGAGAATCGCATTTTGCTAGTCGCGAAAGCCAAATTCTCTTGCATGCAAACCAAACTGCCTTGCGCGCAAGGCAGTTTGCCGGGCGAGCAAATCAATTTGCTTTGCCTGCAAGGCTTGGTGGGTTGCGGGCAAACCCAAAAGCGTTGCGAGGATAGCAAAATAGCTTGTGCGCAAGCTTAATAGCCTTGCACGCTAGGCGTTGTGCCCGGCGAACAAATGATTTTGTGTTGCCCGCAAAGCTTTTAAGTGAGTCCGCAAGGCTTTTAGAATTGCGCGCAACCCAAAAAGCCTTGCGACGATAGCGAAAAGTCTCGTGCGCGAGCTTAAAAGGCTTGCGCGCAAGGCTAAAAGCGATGACGGGATGATTCCGAGGCTTGCATGAATCGATTAAGGCTCCGGTGGGCTGCTTGCCACCGGATCTTGGCTGCATGCGGCCTTAGTCGTTGAGGATGCGCTAAACGAACTAAAGCGTAGTTTCCTGCATTAACAAAAGTTTGGAAACTCACTACATCCTAAATCTGCTTTCGGCTGGACATTTACCGCTTATAGCCGAAACCTACATGGTCAGCACATGGTTGTGCCAATAACGCCCGGCATTGGCGAGCGGCCTCGAACACTCCGCCGATGGGCTAGTTCTTACTCAATGTTCCCTGCAGATATTGATTGATCTGTTCCAGATCCTGTTCATTCAGGCTGCCGGCAGCTTCTTTGAGTTTGATGCCGTTGATCAAATAGTCGTAGCGACTTCTGGCGTAATCGCTCTTGGCTTTGTATAAATTGCGCTGTTCGGTAAGCACGTCCACCATGGTTCTGGTGCCGACTTCAAACCCGGCTTCAGCAGCTTCCACGGCCATTTCGGCGGATTTGCTGGTGGCATCTAATGCTTTGACTCTGCTGATGCTGGACACCACGCCGCGAAATGCGTCTTTAACGCCGCGATTGATGCTGCGTTTTACTTTAGTCAAATCTTCTTTGGCAGCTTCATACTCGTAGGCCGCTTGCCGGCTGCGGGAAGAGGTGCCGCCGCCTTCGTATAAAGGCAGGTTGAGTTGCAATCCGAAACTTTCATTGTCGCCGCGTAAACCGTAGCGGTTGCCGGTGTCCATTTCGCTGTATTGCGCGACGATGTCGAGGGTGGGCAGATGTTTGGATTGTTGTAATTCGATGTTTTTGCGGACGTATTCGGCTTGATTAATTTGGGCGACGATAGAGAAATTATTGTTCTCCGCCGTATTCGACCAGGAAGCCAAGTCCTCCGGTGCGGGCGGGCTGAGCGGGATTTGCGCCTGCAAACTGTTCAGTTCGGCGGCATTCTCGCCTATGATTTCCCGCAAGGCTTCCTTGCTGTTATCCAAAAGGTTTTGTGCTTCGATCTCGCTGGCCAGGGCCCTGTCATAGCCGGCTTGTGCTTCGTAAACATCGGTAATGGCGATGATGCCGACATCGAACCGCTGTTTGGCTTGTTCCAATTGTTTTTCGATGGCTTTTTTTTCCGAGTTGGCAAATTCCAGATTGTCTTGCGCGGCCAGTATATTGAAATACGCTTCGGCGGTTCTGCGAATTAAATTTTGCTGTTTGGCCTGAAACTGCGCTTCCGCCTGAGCAATTTTGTTATCGGCTTGATCGAGCTGCACCCAATGGTCCCAATGAAACACCGGTTGTTTCAAATTGATGCCCAATTTGCTGTCCCAGTAATGCTGCAATGTGGTTCCCAGAAAGCTGGTACTTTCCAGGCGATTGCGGCTGCTGTTGGCGCTGAAGGAAAGATTCGGCAACATCTGCGCGATGCTTTGCGATTTGATCTCGGCAGTAGCAAGCTTATTGATATCCGAGCTTTTAAACTCCGGGTCATTGGCTTTCGCTAGCTGATAGGTTTCCAGCAAGTCCTGACTAAAAGCCGGTTTTACCGGTATCAATGCTACCAAAAAGGTGCATAACAGTTTTATCATTGCTATATCTCGTGCTGAGAGTTGGGAATAAACTTACATTATCGCCTAAAATAAAGACCTTACAGTGCTTATTTAATTTTGCCATAAGGTTAGGCACACATCACCCGTTCGTCAAAGTAAAACCTTAAGGAACTGATCATCCTAACCTATACGGAGTAGAAAATAGCAACTGCAGGTTAAAGAAAGATCGCGCACATCACTTTTAAATTCGCCATGTTTCCAAAGAAACTGCATCGAGAAAATAAGTATGCAGATAACAAAGCTCATTACAAATAATGTGATAAACCTTTTAAATAAATATGATTCAATAATTTTAATTGGAAACAAATTATCTTATTTTTGATGTTCAGGACGAAGCAAATCGTTCACTGTTTTTACCGGATTAAATGTTTCGATAGGAACTTCAACAAAAATTGTATTCCAATCGCTCATGGCTCCATTCCAAAGTCCGGGCAACTCTAAAGCTTTCAATTCTTTACCACCCTTCGATTTCGATGAAATAAATCCGGTTTGGTTGTCGACATAATGTAAAAGATTAAATTTTTCGCCTTTATAGTTTTTCACTCCACATACTAAATCAACAGGATTAAAATGCGTTGAATTCATCATTTTAGCTTTTTCAGCAGGATTTGATAAATCAATTTGCGAACTTTCGAGAATTTGAGTGGACACTGTTCCATCTACATTTACAGTAAGAAAAGGACCACCACCAGGCTCTCCGGTATTTTTAACCATGCCACAAACCCTAATCGGACGATTTAGCTTTGACTTCAGATACTGTTTTAATTCACTTTCATTCAATTTATTAATTTCAGGGTGAATATTATTAAGTTCCTTTTCGCAAAACAGTGCAATTTCATGTAAGCTTGAAATGGAGATGTTATCGTTCTCCAATAGTTGAAGATTTTCAAACGCTTTTTGTTGAAGTTTAATCAATAAGCCTGCAATAGCTTTCTTGTATTTAACTGTTTGATCTTTCAGAGAATCAGGAACTACATTATCAATATTCTTAATAAAAATTACATCTGCATTTAAATCGTTCAGATTTTCAATAAGAGCGCCATGTCCTCCGGGACGAAAAACTAATTTTCCATTTTCGCGAAATGGTTGATTTTGTTCGTCGACAGCTATAGTGTCAGTCGATGGCTTTTGTTCTGAAAAACTAATGTTGAATTTTTTACCCAGTACATTTTCGTATTCAGAAAGCGTATCACTTACATGTTTTTCAAACAGTTGACGGTGTTCAGTTGAAACTGTGAAATGAATATTGACTTCATTCGATGCATTAGAAGCATACAATGCACCTTCCACCAAATGCTCTTGTAGCGAAGTACGTTTTTCGTTGTTATATGTGTGAAATAAAAGTAAGCCTTTAGGCAACGCACCATAATTCAAGCCATTACTGTTTAATAAATTAGACACAATAGCTTTCGTCTCTCCATTTTCAATCAAATCATCAATACTTTTATTATTATTTTTCAAACAACATTCGTTCAAAGCATCGTAAAACGCGAAGTTTTTAATTTCAGTAATAAATTTGATTTCAGCAGGTTTTTTTGGTTCGGCATAATCGGCATCCAAAAACTCATATAAATCTTTAAACATACGACTGGCCGCACCCGATGCTGGAACAAATTTGAGTATTGAAGCATCGGTTTTTAAATAAGCATCCCATGTTTCCAACAACTCATTAATTTGTGCATCCGAAGCAATGGTAATACCATGATCTGGCGATGCAGCATTAATAATTTTCAAAAACGGGAAACCCGTTTCAAAACTTTTAAGCTGATAAATAATTTGTGATTCTGAAATACATTTTTCGCGAATTTGCTGTAAATCGTTGTTTGATAGCATCGTATTGTAATTTTAATGTTGAAAATTTTGTAATATTTATCTGCACAGTTAATTATAGGACAAAAGTACAGCTACATTTGGGTGCCTCGAACAAATCATCAGATGAGAAAATAGCGGCAACCCAATCCTGCAGATAACTGCCATGATCAAAGAAATCTTCTTTGCCGGCGAAGCAGGGCATTGATCTGCCCATAGTGGGGATTGTGGTTGTGGTATCCGACTCCGTAGCCTTTACCAAAATCGTCCCCACGTTATAAAACACTGATACCCGATTGATTCCCGTATGAGTTACCGTTCGGCATAACTCTTTATTATAATCATATGGTAACAATGCATCAGCTTTGGAACTAAACAAAATGAAGTGGCGCCGTCTAACATCGCCGTTGTTGGTCGTTATATTCTGATCCCGGCGATTTTTGAAAAAATCGAAAATACCGGCCGTTGCACAGGCGGCGAAATTCAATTGACCGATGCGATTGCCGCGTTGATGAAAGACGAGCAAGTGCTGTCTTACGAATTTGCAGGTAATCGCTACGATTGCGGATCAAAATTCGGTTTCTTGTTGGCTAATGTTGAATACGGTTTGCTGCACCCGGAAATTAAATCAAAATTTGCCGCGTACATGCAGCAGCGCGTTAGCAAAATTTAGTTCGCCGGCAACAACAGAATGGCGATTACCCGCCATTCTGTTGTTGCCGGCGATTGACGATTTCGTAAATCAATAGTGCGCACATAATCAGTGCGGTGCCGGCCATGGTTTTTATCGTCAACGGTTCCTGGTTGACGCTATAACCCAGCACCAGGGACATTACCGGGGTCATCAGATTCATCATCGCCACATTGGTGGCTTGCATGTTGGCCAACACAAAATAATACAAAGCAAAACCCAGGGTGGTGGCAATCACCCCAAGATAAGCAATGGAATACAGGGTTTGCTGTGGAATATTTTCCGGCAATAAGCCGCCATCCAACCAATACCAGGTGCCGAAATACAAGGGCACCGCGATTAACAATCCACCCGTAACCAATTGTAAAGCCGGTAGACGTGCGTCAATCTGCTTGACCCACACCGCGCTGGCCGCGTGGATGAAGGTAGCCACCAGCACGCCGATCAGGCCTTGCAGAGCGAGTTCATCCAATTCCAGCGCCGAGCTGAACATGACCACCAGCCCGCCCATACCCAAACTATAAGCGAATAATTTACCCCAACCCAGGCTGCGTTCGTGCAAATATGCCGCCGCCATAAAGGCGGTCATGAACGGGCTCAATCCAAAAATTACCGAGATCCAGCCGGATGGCACGAATTGCGCGGACCAATAGGTAATCAGCATGCTGCCGTAAAGCTGTATCGCCACCGCCAGATAAGTGATCAAAGCGGGGCGGTTGAGCGGCAAACGCCGGCGCAAAAGCAGCAATAGCAACAGCAGGCAAGCTAGTCCGGTGCTCATTCTTGCCATCGCCCCGAACACGAAGCTGACGCCGATGCTGCTCCATTTTATTGCCAGCGGTGTGGTAGTCCAGACCAGAATGACACCGAAATAGGCTAAAGCCAGCCGTGTTTTCACCTTAAGGCAATTTCAGACGGTTGGCGATCAATTGCTCAACGACCGAAGGATCGGCCAAGGTTGAGGTATCACCAAGATCGTGAAATTCATTGGCGGCGATTTTGCGCAAGATGCGGCGCATGATTTTGCCGGAACGGGTCTTGGGTAGGCCGGGTGCCCACTGAATCAGATCGGGTAGGGCGATAGCGCTGATTTCATCGCGTACCAAGTCCTTCAATTCGCCTTTCAGGCTGCTGTTGCCTTCGATGCCGACGTTCAGTGTCACATACGCATAGATGCCTTGGCCTTTGATCGGATGCGGAAAACCCACCACGGCGGCTTCGGCTACTAAGTCATGCAGCACCAGCGCGCTTTCGATTTCGGCCGTACCCAAGCGGTGGCCACAGACGTTCAATACGTCGTCGATGCGGCCGGTAATCCAGTAATAGCCGTCTTTGTCGCGGCGGGCACCGTCGCCGGCGAAATAATAGCCGGGGAATTTGGCAAAATAAGTGTCGATGAAGCGTGCATGGTCACTATAAACAGTGCGCGCTTGCCCTGGCCAGGGGTAGGTCAACACCAGTACGCCTTCCGCTTCGCCTTCCAGAATATTGCCATCCGGATCGAGTATCGCCGGCTTTACGCCGAAAAACGGCAATGTGGCTGAGCCGGGTTTTAACGGCGTCGCGCCAGGTAAGGGGGTGATGAGAATGCCGCCGGTTTCGGTTTGCCACCAAGTGTCCACCAGCGGGCAGCGTTTGTTGCCGACCACTTGGTAATACCATTCCCAGGCTTCCGGATTGATTGGTTCGCCAACGCTGCCGAGGATGCGGAGCGAACTGCGGTTGGTGCGGGTGACAAAATCGTCGCCCTGGGCCATCAGTGCTCTGATGGCAGTCGGTGCGGTGTAAAAAATATTGACCTGATGTTTGTCAATGACTTGCCAGAAGCGGTCGGGATGCGGGTACGTCGGCACCCCCTCAAACATCAAACTGGTAGCGCCATTGCATAATGGGCCGTACAGCACGTAGGAATGGCCGGTGATCCAACCGATGTCGGCGGTACACCAGTAAACATCGCCTTCCTGGTAATCGAACACATATTTGTGGGTCATTGCCGCGTACAGCAAATAACCGCCTGTAGTGTGCAGCACGCCTTTGGGTTGTCCGGTGGAGCCGGAGGTGTAGAGGATAAACAAGGGATCTTCGGCATCCATCATCACCGGCTCGCAGTCGGTCGATGCGGTTTGCATGGCCTCGTGGTAGCAAATGTCGCGGCCCGCGGTCCAGGGGATGTCATGGCCGGTGTGTTTGATGACGATCACGGTATTCAAATTGGGGCATTGCTTGGCGGCTTTATCGACATTCAATTTGGAATGCACAATCTTGCCGCCGCGAAAGCTCTCATCGGCGCAAATCAAAACCCGGCAATCGGCGTCGATGACGCGATCACGTAAGGCATCGGCCGAAAAGCCGCCGAAGACGATGGAATGCACCGCGCCGATGCGTGCGCAGGCTAAAATAACTACCGCCGCTTCCGCGATCATTGGCAGATAGATACAGACTCTGTCGCCTTTTTGTACACCATGGGCTTTCAGGACGTTGGCAAATTGGCAAACTTGGGTGTGTAATTCGCGGTAGGTCAGTTGACGATCATGCGCCGGATCGTCGCCTTCCCAAATGATCGCTACTTGGTCGCAGCGTTTTTCCAGGTGTCTGTCCAGGCAGTTGACGGTGACATTGAGCTTGCCACCCAGAAACCACCGTATTTCTCCCTTGGGGTAGTCGTATTGCAGTACCTGCTGCCAAGGCTGATGCCAGTCCAAAAATTCGGCGGCCTGTTCAGCCCAAAAAGTTTCCGGTTCGTTTATCGACTGCTGATATAGACGCTGGTACTCGGCACTGTCGATATGCGCGTTGGCGGCAATCTGCGGATTAACCGGATAAATTTTTTGGTCTGACATAACGTAACCTCCTTCTTTGAACGTTATTAACTGTGTTGTAAGGCAGAAACGGCTTGGGTGCTCGTCAAACGCTCGGCTTGCCAGTGTTCGATGGCCCATTCCAGGATACTGTCGATTGCGGCCAGCCGCAAATCGGGTGGTGGATTTTGCTTGAGTAAGGTTAGCAGCAGAAACAAGGTTGGTCCGGCTTGATTGGGATTGACGGCTTGCGCTCGGGTTTGCTTACTCAGCTTATGGCCTTCTTGGTCGACAATCAGCGGAATATGCATGTATTGCGGCGTCGGGTAACCCAGCAAATGCTGTAAATACAGCTGTTTAGGGGTCGAATCCAATAAATCGCAACCTCTTACCACCCGATTAACCGCTTGCCGATGGTCGTCGACGACGCAAGCCAATTGGTAAGCAATGATGCCGTCCTTACGCTTGACGATAAAATCGCCGTGCTGGCCTGCCAGATTTTGGCTGATTTCACCCTGTAAGTCATCAATAAAGCGCGTCGAAATATCCGCCGTTTTTACCCGTAGCGCATGGGGCGCATCAGTCGATTGCGGGTTTTTGCGGCAATAACCTGGATAAATCAAAGGCGAATTTGCCAATAAGCTGCGGCTACAGGTGCAAGGGTAAAGCGCATGCTGCATTTGCAATTCGCTAATGGCATGCTCGTATTGCTCAAGATGATGGCTTTGATAATCCACCTCGCCGTCCCAATATAATCCAAAGCTTTGCAGGCAATTCAGAATCGCGTCGCTGGCTCCCGGCATATTGCGCGGCGTATCGAGATCGTCGATGCGTAACAGCCATAGCCCTTTATGCTGACGGGCATCCAGATAGCTGGCAAGTGCGGTGTATAGAGAACCGAGGTGAAGTGGGCCGGTAGGCGAGGGAGCAAACCGGCCGATATAAGATGTTGCCGCGGGCAGAATTAACCCAATTGTTTTTCCCTGATTTCATCGAGTGTTTTGCAATCGATGCACAGGGTAGCAGTTGGACGGGCTTCCAGACGGCGAATGCCGATTTCGATACCGCACGTTTCGCAATAACCGTAGTTTCCGGACTCGATTTCCTTCAGGGACTCATCAATCTTCTTGATTAGCTTACGTTCGCGGTCGCGGGTGCGCAGTTCCAGGCTGAACTCTGATTCCTGCGTAGCCCGGTCGTTGGGGTCCGGAAAGTTGGCCGCTTCGTCCTGCATGTGGTGGACGGTGCGATCCACTTCCATCATTAATTCGGACTTCCATTTATTTAAGATGGCGGAAAAATGGCTCAACTGCGCCTCGTTCATGTACTCTTCGCCTTCTTTTTCCTCATAAGGCTTAAAAGTAAATTCCGATGCGGCAGGGTTAGAATTGTTCATCCAATGACTCCTGACGGTCTGTAAAAAAATCGGGGCTTTTTAACAGAATAGCCGGGGGCAAGCAAGAAGTTTGTTATGATGCTGGTGCCTTCTACTAACGGAATTTGGACATGAAACACCACGTCGCCGAGCGAATGCGCGGCATCAGCTCATTTTATGTGATGGAATTATTACAGCGCGCCAAACAGCTGGAACAAGAAGGCCGGGATATTATTCACATGGAAATCGGCGAGCCGGATTTCGAAACCCCGCCGGCAATATTAGCCGCTGGAAATGCGTTCATGCAGGGTAGGGAAGTCAAGTACACCGCTGCAGCCGGATTGCCGGAATTGCGTCAAAGCATCGCCGATTATTACCAAGCGCAATATGGAGTAAATCTGGATCCGAAACGGGTTTTCATTACCCCCGGCGCGTCCGGCGCGTTTTTGCTGGCGTTTGGGATTAGTTTGAATCCGGGCGAGCAAATCTTGATGGCCGATCCGTGTTATCCCTGTAACGATAATTTCGTGCAATTGTTCGACGGTAAGACTCAGTTCGTGAATGTTGGCGCCGAAACAGCTTATCAACTCAATGCCGAATTGATTCGACAGCACTGGCAGCCAGCCAGCAAGGGTGTATTGATCGCTTCGCCCTCCAATCCCACCGGTACCGTCATAGTTAACGATGCGCTACGCGCTGCTATTCAGCAGACGCATGCTTTAGGGGGCTGTTTTTACTCGGACGAGATTTACCATGGCCTGGTTTACGGCGAAACCGTCAGCAGCGCTTTGGCGTTCAGCGATGACGTATTTATCATCAACAGCTTTTCCAAGTTCTTTGGCATGACCGGCTGGCGTATCGGTTGGTTGATTGTGCCGGAAGATTTTATCGATGCGGTGGAAAAACTGGCGCAAAACATTTTTATCTCCACACCTACCCATTCACAATACGCGGCTTTGGCCTGTTTCAGCGCTGAAAATATGGCGGAATTGCATCGCCGTCGTGACGAGTTTGAGAAACGCCGGGATTTTCTTTACGACAACCTGTTACGGCTGGGTTTTAAAATTGCCTGCAAACCACAAGGGGCCTTTTATATTTACGCGGATTGCAGTGCGTTTACCGACGATAGTTTTGAGTTTGCCAAGCAGCTGCTCGAACAGGAAGGAGTGGCGGTAACGCCAGGCAAAGACTTTGGTCAGTATCTGGCTAACCAACACATTCGATTTGCATATACCGCCTCAATCGATAGAATGGCCGCCGCGCTTCTAAGACTGGAAAGATTCATATGCCCATAAACCAATACACGCCAGAGCAGCTAAAACAACATTTGCAAGACGATCCGTCGGTATTTTTACTGGACGTCAGGGAGCCCCACGAATTTGCCTATGCCAAGATAGCCGGTAGCGTGTTAATACCTCTGCAACAAATACCCGCGCGCTTCGACGAAGTGCCGGCTGACCGAGACGTGGTGGTGATTTGTCATCACGGTATGCGCAGCCAGCAAGCCTGCCATTTTTTGCAGCATTCCGGGCTACAAAGATTGTTCAACTTGAAGGGCGGCATCGACGCCTGGTCCGTGATTTGCGATCCGTCTGTTCCACGTTACTAAACAATAAATAAAGCTATGTTCCTAAAAGAATACTATGCCATTCAGGATGGCAGTGTGGCTATTAGCGCCGCGCAGGCCAGCATGTTTGCCAAGGAAGTCGCCCATGACTTCAACCCCTTGCACGACGAAGACGCAAAACGTTTTTGCGTGCCGGGCGATTTATTATTCTCGCTGGTTTTGGACAAATACGGCCTTAGCCAAAACATGCACTTCATTTTTTCCGGAATGGTCGGTCATGGTGTGTTGTTGAATTTTCCAGATGACGACGCCGAAAAAATCGATGTTACGGACAACCAAGGCAAGACTTATTTGCAGATCGAGCGCTCCGGCGATGTGATCCGCGATCCGGCTTTAATCGAAGCGTTAATTCGTGACTACGTGGCGTTTTCCGGGCAGAACTTTCCTTATGTGCTGGTACCTTTATTGGCCAAAGAGCAAGTCATGTTCAATATAGACCGGCCTTTGGTGATCTATGAAAGCATGACCTTGAGCTTAAACCGGATGGACTTTCACGAACCGCGTCTGGAAATGCTGGAACCGAAAATGGAAGTCAACGGCAAGCGCGCCACTGCGTATCTTTATTTCCAAATTAAATGCGGTGACGAAGTGGTTGGTTCCGGATTCAAGAAGCTAGCGGTCAGCGGTTTACGCGAATATGAAGCCGAACCGATGCAAGCCTTTGTAGACGAGTATCTGGCTAGAAAACATGGCTATTTAGGTAATCTTGCGGAAGCCACCGCGTAATCAGATATTCTGCCGTTCGCATGCATGGGCTGGCAATTTGTTTGAGTTTCGAGTTTTCCAACCGGAGCGCGCAGAACACTCCGGCTGTTACTTGGGTGGAGGGATTCAGCTGTTTATAACACCGCAGAAAATGGCTCTACTGTCACCATTTCTCCAGCATCTATACCCGTACTATCGGCATTCAGCACAATAAAACAGTTGGACTGACTGGCTACTTTTAGTTGATGAGAATCTTGTTGACCGGCAAGACGGACGGCTAATTCGCCTCCAGCCTGCTGGTAAAGGATGCCGCGTTGATATTCCTGCCGCCCTGGCGATTTTTTTAACCGGCTGTCGCATCGGACTCGCAAGCGCAATGCTTGTCTAGCTGGTAAGCCGGCAAGCTGTTCCAAACCCGGCTTTACGAATTTCTCGTAAGTGACCAATACGGCAACCGGATTGCCGGGCAAGCCGAAAAACCAGCAGCGGCCGATTTTGCCAAAAGCCAGCGGTTTGCCGGGTTTGATTGCCAGTTTCCAGAAGTTCACCTGCCCGCATTTTTCCAGCGTTTGTTTAACAAAATCCGCGTCGCCAACCGATGCGCCGCCGGTGGAAATGATGACGTCATAGTGCTGGGCTGCGTCCTTGAAAGTTTGTTCGAGTTTCAAAGGATCGTCTGCGACGATGCCCAAGTCCGAGACTGTGTGGTTTGGTTCGGATAGCAGTCCGGTTAATAAATAGCGGTTGCTGTCATAGATTTGGCCAACAGCTAGCGGTTCTCCGAGTGCGACCAATTCGTCACCAGTCGAAAAAAAGCCAATGTTGAGTTTGCGTTTGACGCTGATTTTTTCGATGCCGGCGGCGGCTAATAGACTTAGATCGCGAGCTGTCAGCTTTTTCGGTGCGGCAATTAATTCTTCATGTTGTTTAACGTCACTGCCGGCTGCACGAATATTTTTATACGGCTGCCAGTCGAGGGGAAGTGATACAGTGTCACCATCGATTTCAATTTGTTCTTGGGCAATAACGCTGTCCGCAAATTCCGGGACTACCGCTCCGGTGAATATTCTGACGCATTGGCCCGGCCTCTGCTGCGCCAAGAACGGCCGTCCGGCCCATGCGATGCCGATTACTTGCAATTTAGCCGCTTGCCCGGCAGCTACATCGCCAGCAGCAAATGCGTAACCGTCCATGGCCGCCGTGCGTTTAGGTGGAATGTCTATAGGAGACGCCACGCTGTCGGAAAGTACCCGGCCCAGTGCCTGCGGCAAATCGATATGCTCGCGGTCGTTGACGGTCTCGATAGTTTTGCGGATTTCCAATAGCGCCTGTTCGACGCTCAATAACTGGTGTTTGTTGGGGTAGCAGATATTAGTCACGTGGGCGCTTCAAAAAGATTTCGATAATGAATTTGGCTACGGCCTCTGCATCGTTTAGATCAAGGCACGGTAAGCCGGGTGGTGTTAATAGGGGGTGATCGCTTGCTATTGCGATAATCGAGGAGTCTCCAGGGTAAAGCAGCGGCTTGCCTAGGCTTGGTCTGCACAGCTCAATTTTGGGGTAGCTCTCGTGCCTGAATCCTTCCACTAAAATCAAATCCAGGCCTGCGTTGGGAAACAAGGCGAGCTGTTCAGTCAGCGAAATATCGCCGTTTGCCGACAATTCGCTAATTAACGCACGCCGATGTCGGGAAACCAGCATAACCGGACTGGCACCGGCTTCGCGCAGCCGAAAACTATCTTTACCGGGTTGATCGATCTCGAAGTCGTGATGACTGTGTTTGATTACACCGATTTGCAGATTATGTGCTTTCAGTATCGGGATAAGTTTTGTCAATAAACTGGTTTTGCCGGTGCCGCTGGCGGCCGCGAAGCCGAGGACTGAAGGGGTGGACATGGACTTCTCTACATTTGTCGAACTGGCCGTATTCTAAGTTATTATGGCGCTCGTCGGTTAAAGCGTTTGGAGTACGGGTGATACGAATAGTGATATTGTTGGCATTGGTACTGGCAGTTTTAATGCTGCCGGGATTTATGAAGCTACCAGCCGAATTGCGCAGCAAACGACTTAAACAACTGGCCTGGGTTGCGATTGCGCTGATTTTGCTTGTACTGATGCTGAGTGGAAAACTTAGCGGTCTGCTGGCGATATTTGGCGTAATATTCGCGTTTTTAGTGCGCTCGATGCCGCTAATATTGAGGTACGCGCCGCAGCTTCATAGCATTTGGTGGCGGTTCAAAGCCGGCAATCCGCAATATGGTAAGCCTGGTCCTGGGCCATCTCGACAAGCGGGTATGACAACAACGGAAGCTTTTGAGGTTTTGGGGCTTAATCCCGGCGCCACGGAAGAAGAAATTATTCAGGCCCACCGTAAACTCATTTCGCGCTTTCATCCTGATCGAGGCGGTTCAGATTATTTGGCGGCCCAAATTAATCAAGCCAAAAAAACATTGTTAGGTCGTTGAGAAGCACGATCAGAAAAAGCTCCTTTCAGAATTGTATGTTCTTGCAGTTCTTTTAAATATATGTGATGCGCATCACTTTCTTATTTTCATAATTTAGAAGTGGTTCGGATTTTAGTTTGATCTTGCTGATTTTAGTCGCAAAAATGACCTGAGAGGTCGCTGTGAATAAAAATCAAAAAAGAGATGTGGACCACAAAAATATCAGTAAATTCAATTTATAAGATAAATCTTTTAAAGTTATACTGGCACTCGCCGTTAAGGTTAGTGCCCTCGATTAGATCGGATCGGAAATACACGAAGAGGCATGATGTTGTTAAGAATGACCTATTGACTTAATTGGTTTTGGCAGTGAGCAATATCGGTTTCGTTGTTGGGTTTCAATCTTATCTGCATTTAAATAGTTTTAAGGGATTAATAGTTATCTGGCGAGACACGTACCAATAAAAATAAACGATTCCGCAAGCCAAAATACCTGGGAGATTAATCATGATGGAAGAAACGATAGATGTAATTAAAGATATGGATATTCCAGATTTCATTTCTTTTGATGATGTCGATGAAGAAGTTGTCGAAATCGATCCGAACGAAACCTTTAAGCTGGCCGAAATAGAAAGTAACGAATCGCAAAATGAGAGTACTTTCGATGCCACCCGAGCGTATCTGAATGAACTCAGTAAATCCCAACTGTTAACTGCGGATGAAGAAAAAATCTACGGCAGACGAACTCAACAGGGCGATCCACAAGCCCGAAAAATTATGATCGAAAGCAATTTACGCCTGGTTGTGAAAATTTCCAGGCGTTATTTAAATCGCGGGCTCCCTTTACTCGATTTAATCGAAGAAGGTAATTTGGGGCTGATCCGCGCAGTGGAAAAGTTTGATCCTGATCGTGGCTTCAGATTTTCTACCTATGCAACCTGGTGGATCAGGCAGACCATAGAGCGTGCAATCATGAATCAGACTAGAACTATTCGCCTGCCGATTCATATTGTTAAAGAAATGAACATTTATTTGAAAGCGCAGCGGAATTTAGCGCAACAGCTTGATCACGAGCCGACTGTCGACGAGATTGCGCGGCATCTTGATAAACCGGCTAAAACCGTCAGTAAAATGCTGAAACTCAACGAGCGTGTCACATCTGTTGATGTGTCATTCGGTAAGGACTTTGACAAACCCCTACTTGAGACAATTTCCGAAGAAGAAAGCCGTAATCCTGCTGAAATCTTGCAAGACGACTTTATCCAAAATAACGTCACCTACTGGGTCTATCAGCTTGCCGAAAAACAGCGCGAAGTCATATGCCGCAGATATGGTCTTTGCGGCTTCGAAAACGCAACTCTGGAACAGGTGGCGCTAGAATTGGGTGTCACTCGGGAAAGAGTTAGGCAGATACAAATGGACGGTTTGAAGCGTCTCAAAGAAATTCTTGAAAGTAGTGGCTATTCGTTCGAATCGATTTTTAGCTAATACTAAAATTTAACAGGCGGCAAACCAGAGTAGTGCGACTTTGTCAGATCTGGTTTGGGTGCCTTCTGTAGGTACTTATAATCGATACACCGGCAAGCCGTTAATCCTGTCGTCGATTAGTTGGATCAGTTCGTTGTATGCAGAACTTCCTACCGAATGAAACTTGCTAACAAATGTCGCTTCGTCCATATGTTCCGGTAAATCCTGTAATTCCGGGATAATAGACGAATAATCTTTAGTGCTAGACATTATTCTTTGTAATTCCCTCGCTTTCTCGGTTGATGCTACTGCTATTTGACCAAATCGAGTCCCGGCTCGATCAGCTGTCAAATCAATGAAACTGAAGCCGCTACCTTTTTGCGCATCTCCCAGTTCTTTATCTATGCCTATTTGCTCGCCGAGTAATGAGGAATCAAGAATTGCCAATAATGCCGAAGCAATAAAATGCTGCGGTATATCCACTCGCTTATAAGCAAATACAGGATATTCCTTGCTGTAAACCAAGCCAAGCGGCAGATAGCGGCGTAAGTCCTGTTTATAGATATAGCTGCCGACAGCAATGATGATCGCGCGATTTTCCTGAACGGCGTCCTCCGTCGGTGTTTGTTGATACGCCGTCAAAAATAAAGGTTGCAACAAATCAGTAATAGATAAGCGCCAGCTAGGATCATGTTGGCTGACGATTTCGTTGATTTGCTGTTGATAACGATGCAGGTTTGGGTAATCCCGATGCTTTTGGATAGCCAATTGCTTTGCCGCGTCGACGATGGATCCTAGATAACTGATTTCCAAAGCTTGCGGGCTAATGCGGACTTTCTTGACGTATAGGCTCAACAATTGCCAATGCTGCTCTAGCGGCGTGTTATGCACGATAGCGGGAATCAGGAGATTTGCGGCGGGATCGGGAATGGAAATTTCACCAATTTTCAAAGACTTGATAAAAATGGCGTCATCTACCTGTCGTAGATTAAAACTAAAGTCCAAATATCTGCCCCAGGGGCTTTTAGGGACAAATATCGCTATCTGAATCATCAATCTGTCATCTACAATCTGAATTTGCGTCGTATTTTCCGCAAAATGGTTTAATAGATAACTCACCGCAATATTCAAGTCCTTCTGGTCCAAACTAACGGTTTTAATTTGGCCTCTTTCCTCCGGTGCCACATGCAATAACTGCTTCGCGCGCTGTATGTCTTCGCGGTTCAAACCCTGATGGATTTTTAGCAACGGCGTATCGTCGATTGCGAAAAACAGTAAGCCTACGAACAATATTGCCAGCGAAAGGAGGATGTAAAGTAGAAATTTCAGCATTGATCGAAGATCAAATTAAAACGAGCCTCCTTGAGGTAATACATTTCTTGTTTGAGATCAGCATGCGTCAGGGGCGCTTGTTCCAGCCAATTTTCCGGAAAATCGATTTTTATATCGTGGCGATTAATCGTGATGCTAAAGTCCGGGCGTTTACTATTACGATTGCGGTGCAGCAAAGCGGCCAGCCGAAATACTACTGCCATGATCGGCGCATGTTGGCGCCAAGGAAACGGCAAATCCTCAAAACGGCTTAAATTAAGCTTCTTGCGGTGGCTGCGCACCAACTTAGACAGCAACAGTTGATCTTGTTTGGAAAACCCCGCCAAATCGCCATTTTCGATAATATAGGCGCTGTGCTTGTGATACTGGCTATGGGCAATCTCAAAGCCGATTTCATGGAGTTCCGCCGCCCATTCCAAAAACTGTAAACTGGCAGGATTGTCGTTAAAGCAAGGGTGGTCGTCTAATTGCTGAGCGATGTAACGTAAGGTTTCTTTGAGCTGTTGGCTGTGTGATGTGTCGGTGTGGTAACGTGCGGCAATGGTCTGGCTAGTCTGCGAACGAACGTCATCGTTGTAAATTCTACCGAGTAAATCCTGCACCAGACCTTCGCGCAATGCGCCATCCGAAACCGTCATTTGCTGAATATTCAAGGTCTTGAACGTGGCATAAACAATAGCGACCGCGCCGATAAACACCGGCCGCCGCTCGATACTCAAGGCTGGAAAGCTGATTTCGTCGATCCGATTCAGTTTTAAGAGGTGGGCGACCAACTGTTCCAAGCCTTCATTGGTGATGTCGTTATTGCTCCAGCCCATGGTTTGTAACACATTGCTGACCGCCTTCAGGCTGCCGGAAGCGCCAATGGCTTCCTCCCAGTTTTTGGCATTGAACATATTCTGAAAGGGTTCGAGATGTTGCTCGGCAAACAGCACTGCCTTACGAAAGGCCTTTTTGGTCAGTTCGCCGTTTTTGAAAAAGTTCTGGCTAACAGTGACGCAGCCCATGTTCAGGCTTTCTTTAGTGTGGGCAATATCATCCCGGCCGATAATGTACTCTGTGCTACTGCCGCCGATATCCATCACAAAGCGGTTGTTGGCATTGCTGCCCAGGCTGTGGGCCACGCCTTGGTAAATTAAGCGCGCTTCCTCAATGCCGGAAATGATATGAATCGGATGCCCCAGAGCTTTTTCGGCCTTGTTGATGAATTGTTGCGAGTTTCTGGCGATGCGTAGCGTATTGGTGCCGACTATGGAGACGCTGTTGGGTGCAAAATCCCGGATGCGGTGACCGAAGCGTTCCAGGCAGGCTAAGGCGCGTTCTTGCGTGATCTGGTCGAGATTTTTATGTTGATCCAATCCCGCAGCCAGACGCACCATTTCTTTCAAGCGGTCGATGGTTTGCAATTTGCCGTTGTGCAAGCTGCATATAATCATGTGAAAACTGTTGGAACCCAGATCGACGGCAGCAACACTGGTCGGTATTTGATGTGGCAAGAGTCTAATCCTGTTCAGGCTGCTGAGGAGCGGTGAATTCTGATAAAATCCGAAAGCTTTATTGGCGCATATTTAAATAGCGCGTCAATTTCTTTGCCCCGGATTATAACATCAGAGCATGACGGCTTTATCCATCCAAAACCTAAAAAAGACTTACAACAACGGCTTTGCAGCCTTGAAAGGCGTGGATCTCGAGGTCCAGCGCGGCGATTTTTTCGCGTTGTTGGGTCCTAATGGCGCCGGCAAATCGACCTTGATCGGCATCATCAGTTCGCTGGTCAACAAAACCAGCGGATCGGTCAGCATCTTCGGTCACGACTTGGATAAAGACAATGTCGCCGCCAAAACCTGCATTGGTGTGGTACCGCAGGAAGTTAACTTCAATCAATTTGAAACCAGCATGAGCGTGGTGATGAACCAGGCCGGCTATTACGGCATTCCACGTAAGCAAGCCTTACAGCGCACCGAACAATGCTTACGGCAAATGGAACTATGGGATAAACGCGACGTAGTTTCCCGACGTTTGTCCGGCGGCATGAAGCGGCGCTTGATGATAGCCAGAGCCATGGTGCATTCGCCGCGCTTGTTAATATTGGACGAACCCACCGCCGGCGTGGATATTGAAATCCGCCGCTCGATGTGGGAAATGATGCAAGACGTGAACAAACAAGGTACCACCATCATTTTAACTACCCATTATCTGGAAGAAGCCGAAAGCCTGTGCCGGAATATCGCCATCATCAATAACGGACAAATCATCGAGAAATCGGCGATGAGCAGTTTGTTGAGCCGCTTGCACACCGATCATTTTGTATTGGATATATCTCGCCCATTAACTCAAGCACCGACAATCGATGGCTGTGAAATTGTGCTGAGTGCCGATACTGTGTTAGACGTCGCTGTGCCGAAAAGTCTCGGTCTAAACCGTTTATTCCAGGCGCTATCTGAGCAACATATCGAAGTCCTCAGCCTGCGCAACAAGTCCAATCGACTGGAACAATTATTTTTGGATCTGGTGCAATGAACTACTCAGTCGCTTTTTTGACGATTTTGCTCAAAGAAATCCGCCGTTTCACTCGGATTTGGCCGCAAACGCTGCTGCCGCCGGCCATTACCACGGCACTGTATTTCCTCATCTTCGGCAAATTGATTGGCGACCGCATAGGCCTGGTGCATGGCGTCAGCTACATGGACTACATCGTGCCCGGCATTATTCTGATGTCGGTGATCAGCCATTCGTATTCCAATGTGGTGTCTTCGTTTTATTCCACTAAATTCCAGCGCCATATCGAAGAACTCTTGGTGGCACCGGTACCGAATTATGTGATTTTGGCCGGTTATGTCTGCGGCGGCATCGCGCGCGGGGTGTTGGTTGGCGTGGTGGTGGCGGGGATTTCGATGATGTTTACCCATACTACGATTTTGCATTGGGACATCGCCGCTGCGGTGTTTGTGCTGACTGCAACCTTGTTCGCACTGGCCGGCTTCATCAACGCGGTGTTTGCCGATAGTTTTGATGATATTTCCATCATTCCCAACTTTGTACTGACGCCGTTGAGTTACTTGGGCGGTGTATTTTATTCGGTAGCGATGTTGCCGGGAATATGGCAAAAAATCGCGCAAGCCAATCCGATTTTATACATGATCAATGCCTTTCGTTACGGCATGATCGGGGTCAGTGATGTCGAGATCGAACTGGCTTTTGCGATGACGGGTGGCTTTATCGTGTTTTTAACTGCCCTGAGCTTGCTGTTGTTGCACAAAGGTATCGGTATAAAAAATTAGTAGCTTATTCCAATGGCACCAACATATTGCGCAAGGCGGTAATATCTTTGATTGCGATAAAGCGGTTCTGCACCACGATCAAATTATCGTCCTGGAATTTTTTCAGCAGGCGGCTCACCGTTTCCAAGGCTAAGCCTAAGTGATTGCCGATTTCTTGGCGGGTGAGTGACAATTTAAATTCAGATGATGAAAATCCGCGCCGTTTCAACCTTTCAGATAAGCTGATCAGAAAATAAGCCAAACGCTCTTCCGCCGGTCGTTTGCTCAATACCAGCTGGTTTTTGTCCTCCAGCATTTTCTCGCCGGTATGCCGAAACAATTCGCGCGTCAGGCTGGGCATGTTCTTGAACAAATCTTCCATATTGTCGGCCGGTAGGATGCAAAAACTCATGGTTTCCAACGCAATCGCCGCGCAGCCGTGCTTTTCGGCGGAGAGACCGTCGAAGCCCAGTAGTTCGCCGGGCAACAGAATATTCAATATATGCTCGTTGCCATGGCTATCGTTAGCCACCAACTTGGCGCTACCGGACTTTATTGCCAGAATACCGCGGAAATTGTCGCCTTCGCGGTAGATAAAGTCGCCGCGTTGCAAGGTTTTACGGGCCTTGACGACTTGGCTGATGTTATTAATTTCGGCTTGCGATAAACCGCGCGGTAAACAAATATTATCCAGACTGCAATTAACGCAACTGACTTGATTTTTAATCGGCTCAGGGGCTTGAGTTTTCAATGAAAGCATAGTGTTGGGTTTGATAATTTGCCGCTTCTCAAGGAAGCGGCGACATAGCAACGGATTACCGGTTAATCTTGTTGGTGATAGGCAACTATCCGTTCTACTTCGGATTTAGAACCTAAAATCAACGGCACTCGTTGGTGAATACTGCTGGGTTTGAGATCTAAAATTCGTTCGCGACCGGTGGAACACAGCCCGCCGGCTTGTTCGATGATAAATGCCATAGGGTTGGCCTCATACATCAGTCGTAGTTTGCCGGGCTTGGAAGGATCGCGTAAATCGTGCGGATACAGGAATACCCCGCCGCGCGTGAGGATGCGATAGACTTCAGCGACCAGCGAAGCGACCCAACGCATATTGAAATCTTTGCCGCGCGGCCCGTCGACGCCGGCGACACATTCGTCAATATAACGCTTCACCGGCGGCTCCCAGAAACGTTGGTTGGACATGTTGATGGCAAACTCGCTGCTGTCCTCGGGAATTTTCATATTGCAATGGGTCAGAATGAACTCGCCGATATCCTGATCCAGCGTAAAAGCGTTCACACCATTGCCCGTAGTTAGGACCAACATGGTGGAAGGACCGTACAACACAAAACCGGCGCACACTTGTTCGGTGCCTTTGCGTAAAAAATCCTCGGTTTCCGGCTCAACGCCTTCGCGGCAGCGCAGAATCGAAAAAATGGTGCCCACAGTCAGGTTAATATCGATATTCGACGAACCGTCCAAGGGATCGAACAACACCAGGTATTTGCCCTTTGGATATTGTTTGGGGATTTTGATCGGATCGTTGATTTCCTCCGATGCCATGCCGCCCAGTGAACCGCTCCAGTCCAAAGCCTTGACCATGATGTCGTTGGTAATAATATCCAGCTTTTTTTGCACTTCGCCCTGCACGTTTTCGGATTCAGCACTGCCCAATACGCCAATTAAAGCGCCGCAATTGACCCGGTGGGAGATCTGTTTGCACGCAGTCACAATGTTATTTAGCAGCAGCGTGAACGTACCGGATGCTTCCGGTAGCCCGCGCTGCTGCTCGATGATGAACTGGGTCAGGGTAACTTGGTGGGACATGCGTTAATTCTCCATAGCGTTGGCTAAAGTAAGAAGTTGTTTCGGCAGCCACGGCAGTCTAGTGCCTGGCTTGGTGAGTAAGTTGTTTGCCGGTTCGCGGCAGATTTGTTTATCCAATTGCTGTATTCCGGTCCCGGTATCAGACTTTTTCGCTCAACAGACTTTGCGGCGGGAGCGTTTGTGGATGGGTTTGCGAGGGTTTCCCTTGTTGAACATCCATAAATCCGGGTATTAATCCTTTTTGTTCGAACTGTTGTCTTAAATAGTCCAGACGCGCATTGATTTTGTCCACGGTGCTGGTGGACTCGCTCCAGAAACGGGTGTTAATACTGCCGTCGTAACAGGAGACCTTGCAGTGTATTGTAGCAAGTTCGGGAGGGGTAATGGTAATGCTCACTACCCAGTTCTTTTGGCCGTTCTCACTGTTGGCTTGTTTGTCTTGTTCCACTATCAGCTGCAATGTTTCCGGCTCGGCTTTGTTGAAGAACGGTAATTCCAGCATCCAAACCTGTTTTGGCGAATCGTCCCTGGGCAGCGAATTGAGTTGATCCAAGGTCAATTTGGCCAGATTGCCCTGGGCCTTTTGCAAGGTTTCTTTCAGTAGTTCGCTTGCTGTCTGCTGAGCCGCATTTTCATCCTTAGGCACAGCCAGCTCCAAGCCCAACTGCGCAATCAGCTTGCTCAGTTTTAATTTAAAATCGTCTGGCAACACGAATGACGCGGGTTTTGCCTCTGCCTCGACCAAATTGCGTTCCATAAACAAGCCGGATTGTGCGATGGCTTGCTTGAGAGTGGCCGGTTCGAACAGCTTGGTTTTGTCCGGAATATGCTGCAATATTTCGTGGGCCAGTTGCTTGAGTAATTGGCCTACGGCTTTATCGCTTTCGGCAGGCTTTATCAGAGGCGCCAGTTGCGCCAGAAATTGTTGCGGCGGCACTTGAACGGGCAATAACTGCTTGAACACCGTCGCTATCTGTTCGTCAATAGAGGGTGCCGGTAACGATGCGCTCAGCACTGGGCGCTCACCGCTCTTGAGAATTTGTAAATCTATGCGGCTACCGACGGTTAGCGTGGACTTAGCCGCCGGATCGCTCCATTGCAGTTGTTTGCTATCCAATACTGCTCGGCTTTCGCCGCCAGGCAACGCTGTGCTTTGGGTTTGCTTGGCATCACTCGGCTCCGGCGTCAGTTGCACCGTTAGCGTATGTTTGCCGATATTCAAAATTTGCGCCTGTACATGGTCACCGGGGTTTAATGTGGCTAGCGGGTTGCTGGCTAGAGGTGCTGTTGCAGGCGCTGGAGTGGTCGGGGAGGGCAGTAATTTGAGTAGTTGTGCTTCGGGCGGCGCTGAGTTTGAGGTATTGGGCGTTTGCGATGGTGGCGGGGCGATAATTTTTAGCTCCGGGGTCGGCAAAAGTTTCACCACTTGCAACTGCAAGGTCTGGCCGGGTGGCAAAGCCAATGCTTGTTGGCTCTGCAAAGTCATGGTTTTATCGGCGACGCTGACAGTCAGCGTGTTCAGCATGACTTGATTGGTAATGATTTTGGCGTCTAACACTTGATTCAATTTAAGCTCGGCAAGCGGCGCGCTCGACTTGTTCAAAGCCATCACAAGTTTCGCATCTAAAGGCAGCTTTATATCCATGACATCCTCACCTCGCCGCAACCGGGATTTACGCTTGTTCCGCGCAATGTTCGCGGTGTGGCTAGAGTACTATAAAAAACTCACCCTTACGATTCGCTGTGGTAAGCGTTTTGGCAAACTTTTTCGGTGTTCGCCCATAAAAACCTGATGCCACCGCTCAGGTAAGCATACATGTATCAGAAAATAAGCCATGTGTTAGGCCAGAGTCTGTAAATACTTTTATTTTTAAAGAACTTGACAAGCCACTTGCGCGCACTCTAGGCTCAGTTGACATTCAACTGGGGGAGTGAGCCATGAAAACGCTGCAATTGGGTTTTATCTTTACGGTTTTTTGGGTTAATGCCGCGCTGGCGGTTAGCGTGACGCAACGCGCCGGCAATAATTTTCGTACCGCGGCCAATAATCAAGAGTTCACGCTGAATAAAACTAACGTGAATACCGAGCAATTCGGGCTGCTGCGCACTTACGATTTCAACGCCAAAGTCGAAACCCAGCCCTTGGTGATTGAAAAGGGCGCCGGCGCCGATGATTTAGTGATCATCACCACCATGAAGAATGACGTCATCGGCATTAACGCCCGTACCAACGAAACCGTCTATAAAGTTAAACTCGGCCCGGAAATCAGCTCGCAAGACATGGATATGTGGAAACACACGCCCACCTGGGGTATTTCCGCCACGCCGATAATTGACCCTGCCACCAACACACTGTTTGTCGCTTCCTGGCAAAAGAAGAACAACGACAGCCGGTTCCGCGATTACTGGGTGTATGCCTTAAATCCGCTGAACGGCAGCCAAAAAAGTAAACCGGTGCGTATCTTCGGCAAGTCGCAGGAAGGCAACGGCTGCTGGTTTAACGACGCCGGCGCGACATATAAGCAAAATAATCAAACCAAGCAATATGTCTATCCCAAACTACGGGCCGGACTGGCGTTGACAGAGAACAACGGTTTGGTCATGGCATTCGCCGCCAATGGTGAATCGCTGATGGGCGGCCGGAAAAATCCGCATGGTTTCGTAGTGGCTTACGACACTAGGGCCTTGCTCGGCCAAGCCGGTTTTTCCAAACAAGCGGCGATATTTTGCGCCACCTCATTCAATTCCTGGGGCGCCGGCATCTGGCATGCCGGCGGTGCGCCGGTCACCGAAGACGACATGATTTATGTCGCCACCTCCAACGGCACTTCAAATAACGGCGATGTCGATCTGGCCGAAAGCATGATCAAACTCCGTTTCAAACCCAGCGTCGGTGGTGCGCGGCCCGAACTGGAAAAGGTGGATTTTTACAAAGCGTTTTTGGATGAGCGCGTTGCCGGCGACAAGTGTTTATGGAGCGACAATAACTCCGAAGTGTCCTGCGGCAGGGCACAAGCGCATGCCGCCGGCGCAGACTGGGATTTCGGTGCGGCCGGGCCGATGCTGTTGCCGGGTTCCCGGCTGCTGTTGCAAGGCACCAAAGACGGCATCATTTATTCCTTGGATAAACTGAATTTGGGCCGGAACGACCGCTTTAATCAATTGATGTCCAAACCGCCGTTGGTGGCCACCTACTTTGCGGGCGGTGTTCAGGAAAACTGGGACCGGGCTCAGCATCTGAATCGTAGCCTACCGTGCCCGGCATCCGGACATAGCGATCACGGCTGGTTCGTGCCATGCGGCGACCCGGAAAACAACAAAATGCACCACATCCATTCACTGGCCTTGGCGCAACGCGATCAGAGCGGCGGCATCGTCTATGTTTGGGGCGAAAACTCGCGTTTAAAAACCTATAACTTTTCCACCGTAGACGGTAATTTGCCGACCTTCCGCGCCGAAGCTGATGACCTGGCCTCGGTGGGTGTCGAATCGCCTGGCGGTATGCCCGGCGGCTTGTTGATGGTATCAGGCAAACCGTCCACAACTAATAATTTTGCGCACGCCATCGATTTCGATTCGGCCGTCGTTTGGGCGGTATTTTCCAAATTCGGCGATGCCAATAAGGAGTTCGCCGAAGGTCAGCTGATTGCTTACGATGCGACCACGATAGAGCCGGGCAACAAGTTGAAACGCTTATTTCGCACCGGCGACGACAATAACGGCGGCTTAGGCAAGATGTCGCGGATGATTCCGCCGGTGGTGGCGAATGGCCGGGTGTATGTGATGATTTATCGGGTCGGTACCTCAGACTGCACCGTGCCGGACAATCAATTACCGGTTTGCAGTCAGTTGAAGGTGTACGGCTTGAAGTAATAATGGGGACGATTTTTTCAGCGACTCAAGCACATTTCGGCATCATCTTCACCGAAATAGGGTGTTTGCAGACGCAGCGGTAAAATTTGGTATTGACGGCATCGTAGATCAAGCTGCGATGCCGGACTATTAACCCGCAGTTATCTGTCGCGGGTATTCCTTTCGGGCTGAGCGCTTCGAAGCCGAGGCTTGTGTATCATTCGACAGGCCCAGTACTCTCGAGGGCCGGGTAATAAATAATGACCTGATGTATAGCTGCCGCGACCGCTCTGCAAGTCGTCATTTGTTGAACAACTCCGCCATTGATATGACGTTCTTGGCCATTTCACCGATGGCGATGTTGCGGTCCATCGCCAGTTTGCGCAAGGCGTGATAGGCCTGGTCTTCCGTGTAACCTTGCGACTTGATTAAAATCGCTTTGGCACGATCTACTAGCTTGCGATCTTCCAATTGAGTCTTGGTCTTTTTTAATTCTTCTTTTAAAGCATGTTGTTCTTTGAAACGCGCTATGGCGATGTCGATGATGGCCTTGATGCGTTTCGGATCCAAGCCGTCGACTATATAAGCACTGACCCCGGCTTTGATGACCTTGTTGATGGTCTCGGTTTGCTGATCTTCGGCGAAAATGACGACCGGCAGCGAACAGTTATGATTGATGTCAACGATGGTGCGCAAGACGGCCTCGTTAGGGGCGTACAAATTCAAAACCACCACGTCGGGGTTCAGGGTCTGGACAATTTGCATCATGTCCAGTTCTTTAAGTTTCAAGGTTACCACCTCACAGCCGTGCTGGCGCAAGCTGGTTTCCAGCAAGGGTTCGCTGTCGAATTCATCGACGACCAAGACATTAAGCGCTGCCATGTTCAATCCAGGGCGATTTTCAGCAAAGAGCCGTCAGGCATGATTTCGGTGATGTAGTTTTTAGGTTCTTCCAGGTAGTAAATCAAACCCAACAACAGAAAACAGGACAGGCCCAGAATCAAGAAAAATTGCCCGGTGGAGACGAAGGTCAGCAAAATCAAATAAACGATGGCGCCTGCGTTACCGTAAGCGCCGACGATGCCGGCCACTTCGCCGGTGATGGCGCGTTTGATCAAGGGGACGAACGCGAATATCGCGCCTTCCGCCGCTTGCATGAATATAGAGCAAAGCAAGGTAACCGCCACCGTTGCCAGGATAGTCCATTGCGCAGAAATCATCGCCATCAAACAATATCCGCCGGCCAGGCCGGCCACGAATAAATACAGGGACAGTTTGCGGCCAATCTTGTCGCTAAGCCAGCCGCCGGCTGGCCGGGCGATGACGTTGGTTACCACGAAACTGGAGGCCAGAAACCCGGCATCCAACATACTGGTGCCTTGGGTTTCGTTGAATGTCTTAAAGAAAAACATCGGCAGCATCGATAAAACGGCCAGTTTGGAGCCGAAGGTAACCAGATAGGCTATCGCCAGAATGAATACCTGTCGGTATTGATAATGATGGATGCTGGCAATCGGTTGGCTGAGGCGGTCGGCGTTGTTGTTGACCAATTGAAACACGTGGATCAGGAACAGTAGCCAGACGACTGCATGAATAGTCAGATTCCAGCCGTCGGTTAGGACCGGCGTGGCCGGCGTGGACAGTTTCCAGGCTAATAAGGAGATGGTCGCGTACAGGGGCACCAGACTCAGCATGTATAAAAATAAGTCGCGGATGCTGGTGACTTCCATCGCCATGGGTCGGCGGGTTTTCAGGGCGGCAATTTCCGGCGGCAGGTTTTCCACGCTGAAATAATAAATCACCGAATAGATCAAAGCGATGACGCCGGTCAAGGCAATCGCCGAACGCCAGCCGTGTTCCGCGCCGAAATAAAATGCCAGTCCCGGCAGGAAAATCGCCGCAACCGCCGACCCGAAATTGCCCCAGCCGGCATAAATACCTTCTGCGGTGCCGACTTGGCTGGCCGGAAACCAGTCGCCGATGATGCGCACGCCCACCACGAAGCCGGCGCCGATAAAGCCCAGTAAAAACCGCGACCAGGCCAGTTCGGTGAAGTTTTCGGCCATCGCGAACATGAAGCAGGGAATGCTGCAAACGGCCAATAACACGCTGTAACTGATTTTCGCGCCAAATCTATCCACCAGCATACCGGTAATCACCCGAGCAGGAATGGTCAGCGCCACGTTCAGCAATAACAGGATTTCGATTTGGGTTTCGCTGATCCCCAGATCTTGCTGGATCAGTACTAACAAAGACGCATGATTGAACCAAATAACAAAGCTGATGAAAAACGCGATCCAGCTCATGTGCAGCACTTTGGTCTTGCCGCGCATGGATAGTAATTTAAAAGGCGTAAAAGACATGAATGATCCGTGGTTGTCGTTCCTTGGTCTTTTTTAGCAGTTTATATGCCAATGATTCAATAGCGACAAACCCGGCAATTCGCGATCAGATAGCCCCATAGTGGTGCAAGTAACCGGTTTTTTTGCCTTATTTGAGTGCGAATTTTGCGAAAAAAATAATGTCTGGCGGCGGGAAGCGGCGTTTTTAAAGGGTTTTTAATGTTGGCATAAATTTTGTTAAAGATTTAGCAAGTCTCGTCGTTAGACTTTACCCCCGTATTAAACCTGGACAAAGGCGTCCTGCTTGAATGAGTCAATCATTCGAACAGGATGCCTTTTTTTTTGGCTGCGAAAAAGGGCGGTAGCGACCAGACAGTAGCTCCTTGAATCGCCTTACCGCCACTAGGCCGTGTAGCGCGTTTGCATAAATTCTGAGTAAACAGAGGCCCCTGATGAATATGAAACAAACCCTGGTTGTTATCGGCAACGGTATGGTAGGCCAGAATTTTCTGGCTGGATTGGTCGCTAGCAATGCGAGAGATCGCTATCGGATTGTCACATTCTGCGAAGAGCCAAGAGCGGCTTACGACAGGGTGCATTTGTCCGAGTATTTTTCCGGGAAAACCGCGGCCGATTTGTCTTTGGTGGAAGACGGCTTCTTTGCCGAGCACGGTATCGAGATTTATTTAGGCGACAAGGCGGCCAGTATCGACCGGGAGCGTAAGCAAGTCACCTCTGCCAAAGGTGTAATAGTCGATTATGACAAACTGGTATTGGCAACCGGCTCTTATCCTTTCGTACCGCCGGTGCCGGGGCATGAAAGACCGCAGTGCCTGGTGTATCGGACCATTGAAGATTTGGAAGCGATGAAAACCGCGGCAGCCAAATCCAAAGTTGGTGTAGTCATCGGCGGCGGTTTGTTGGGTTTGGAAGCGGCCAAGGCTTTGAAAGACTTAGGGCTGGATACGCACGTGGTCGAATTTGCGCCGCGCTTGATGGCGGTACAGCTCGACGAAGGCGGCGGGGCGATGTTGAAGCGCAAGATCGAAGCGCTGGATGTGAAAGTACATTTAAACAAAAACACCACACTGATCGACGACGGCACCGAATGCCTGCATAAAATGAATTTTGCCGATGGCGAAACGCTGGAAACCGACATCGTATTGTTCTCCGCCGGCATCAGACCGCGCGACGACATAGCCCGTGGCTGCGGCTTGGAAGTGGGGCCGCGCGGCGGCATAGTGATCGACAATCAGTGCCGTACCTCCGATGCAGATATTTATGCGATTGGCGAATGCGCACTGTGGAACGGGCAGATTTTCGGTTTGGTCGCACCGGGTTACGCGATGGCGCGTACCGTGGTTGCTGATTTGGCAGGCGAAGCAGGCAGTTTTACCGGTGCCGATATGAGCACAAAACTAAAGCTGATGGGCGTCGATGTGGCTAGCATCGGTGATGCGCACGCCAGGACCCAAGGCGCGATGGTGTATACCTATCAAAACGGTGCCAGTGAAATCTATAAACGCTTGGTGGTTAGTCAGGATCAGAAACGGCTGTTGGGCGCGGTTTTGGTCGGCGATGCGTCCGCTTACAGCACTTTGTTGCAATATTGCTTGAACGGCATCGAGCTGCCTGAGCATCCGGATTCTTTGATTTTGCCGCAACTTGCCGGTGAATCGGCCGGTCTCGGGCCGGATGCCTTACCCGCATCGGCGCAGATTTGCTCCTGTTACGATGTCAGCAAAGGCCAGATTTGCGGCGCAATCGAAGCCGGTTGCACCACGCTCGGCGGCCTGAAAGCCGAGACCAAGGCCGGCACCGGTTGCGGCGGGTGCTCCGCGCTGCTGAAGTCGGTATTGGATTGCGAATTGACCAAGCTGGGCGTGGAAGTCAGTACTGATATTTGCGAGCATTTTCCGCACACTCGCCAGGATTTGTATAACCTGGTGATGGTGGAAGAAATCAAAACCTTCGACGAATTGCTGGACAAACACGGCAAGGGTTTGGGCTGCGAAGTCTGCAAGCAAGCGGTCGGTTCCATCCTGGCTTCACACTGGAACGACTATATTCTGAAAAAAGAACATATCGGTTTGCAGGATACCAACGATATTTTCCTGGCCAATATGCAAAAAGACGGCACTTATTCGGTGGTGCCGCGCGTTGCCGGCGGGGAGATTACCCCGGATATGTTGATCGCAATAGGCCAAGTCGGCAAAAAATATCAGCTTTACACCAAAATTACCGGTGGCCAGCGTGTGGATTTGTTTGGCGCCCGCGTGGAGCAATTACCGGCGATTTGGCAAGAACTGATCGATGCAGGGTTTGAATCCGGCCATGCTTACGGTAAATCCTTGCGTACCGTCAAATCCTGTGTCGGCAGCACCTGGTGCCGGTTCGGTGTCGATGACAGCGTCGGCTTGGCGATAGAGTTGGAAAATCGCTATAAAGGCTTGCGCGCGCCGCATAAAATCAAGTTCGGCGTCTCGGGCTGTACCCGCGAATGCGCGGAAGCGCAAGGCAAGGACATCGGCGTGATTGCTACCGAGAACGGCTGGAATTTATATGTCTGCGGCAACGGTGGCATGAAACCGCGTCATGCCGATTTGTTTGCCACCAATCTGGATAAAGAAACGCTAATCAAATACATCGACCGGGTGTTGATTTTTTATGTCCGCACCGCCAACCGGATGCAAAGGACTTCGGTATGGATGGAAAATATGGAAGGCGGTTTGGACTATTTGAAATCGGTGGTTATCGAGGATCGGCTGGGTATAGGCGCACAATTGGAAGGGCAGATGCAGCACGTTATCGATACCTATCAGTGTGAATGGAAAACCACGCTGGCGGACGAGCAACGCCTGAAGCGCTTCCGGCATTTCGTCAACAGCGATCAAGCCGACGACAACGTGGTGTTTGTCGAGGAACGCGGCCAAGTGCGGCCAGCCAACGCGCAAGAACGTAAACATTTCAAATTGATCGAGGAGGCGGCATAATGAGTACGTGGATAGATGTGTGCGGCATCGACGATTTGCAAGCCGATTCTGGGGTGTGTGCCTTAGTAAAAGGCAAACAAGTCGCGATTTTTTACCTGCAACGCCGGCAGGAAGTCTATGCCATCGGTAACTTCGATCCGTTTAGCCACGCCAACGTTCTGTCGCGCGGTATGATAGGCGACATAAGCGGCGAACCGATGGTCGCGTCGCCGATGTATAAACAGCATTTCCATCTACGTACAGGTGTGTGCTTTGAAGATGCCGGCGTCAGTGTGCCGGCCTATCAAGTACGCCTGGAAAACGGCAGAGTCGCCGTGATGCCGGCGTCGTCGCCTGCGCAACAAAAATCGCCGTCTTTGGCTGTCTGTGAAATGGAGTAAGGTGTGAACTACCAATATTATATCGCTGATGTCTTTACCGACCAGATTTTCAACGGTGCGCAGATAGCGGTATTACCGAAGGCCGACGGCTTGAATGCCGAGCAAATGGCCAAGATTGCCAAAGAATTGAATCTGTCGGAAACGGTATTTCTTTTTCACAAAGCCGATGGCAATAAGCACCGGCGGATGCGCATATTTTCCCCTTTAGGCGAAATCAATTTTGCCGGGCATCCGATTATTGCCGCAGCCTACGTGTTGGCTATGTCCGGCGGTGTAGCGTTAACCGAACCGCTGACTAAACTCGAGTTCGAACAAAATATCGGCGTTATTCAAGTTAATCTGTCCAGTCAGGATGGCCAACCAAGCTTGGTGCAATTTAGCCGTAGCGTCGATTCGATAGTCGACCGCTTTGCGCCCAGCGACGATGAAATTTGCAGTTTCTTAGGCTTGCAGCTTGCGGAGCTGGATCATAAAAAATACTCGCCACGCCTGGTGTCTTGCGGGTTTCCTTATTTAGTAGTGCCGGTTTGGAATGTCGAATCGGTGCGCAAAGCCCGCTTTAATTACGCGGCTTGGGCGCAATCCACGGCACCGCAAACCGCGGCGCAGGAAATCTTGCTGTTTTGCCCGAAATCATCGAGCCCGGAAGCGGACTTCAATGCCCGCTTGCTGGGACCCAATATCGGCATCCATGCCGATCCGCCGGTCGGCAGCGCGATACCGGCGTTTTGTTGTTACCTGTGCTCGTTTGAACACACTCAGAAAGGCACCCACACTTTTGCGGTGGAACGCGGTGATCTAAGCACTCGCCGCAGCTTGATCCACTTGGAAATGGATAACAAAGGCCTGGAGAACTTGACCATCAGGGTCGGTGGTCAAGCCGTGTTGTTTGCCGAGGGAACGATCCATCTTCCGGATTAAGGTTTATTCGACCAATTCGAGCCTATTTAACCGACGCCTAAACCATAAACCGGTAGCCCAAATTACCAGCAAAATTTCCAGCACAAAGGATCTGTGCAGCAGAAAATTCAGCCGCCAATCCTGGTAGACACTGGGCACCGTAATCAAGGCAAAAGGCTTGTTTACGAAGGGGGCCAGCCAGTAGATATTGGTTGAAATATAATCCAGCACCATATGCAACATACCGTTGCCGGTAAAAATCAGCGCCAACACCGGCAGCTTCTTGTGCCGGCAATGCTGAAAACACAGGATCGCCAGCGTTAATAACAGCAGCCAGACGCTGGGAAAGTGACTGAAATAACTGTGATGTGGGTGAGCGCGGTGGTCGAAACCATAAAAATAAATCATATCCAGATCGGGCGCGATGCTGCCGAGCATGCCGGCGCGCAGAAAATTTATCCCGGTGACCCCATATTTTGCAAATCGCCTAAACAGCAGCGTCGATACGATATAGCCGGCCGGAAGATGAGCAACAATCATAACTACCTCGATTTTGTTGCTCGGAACGCTGCTTAGAGCCAACGCCCCGAGCCGGTGGGATTTAAATGATTGCCGAGTTATCGGCAGCGGATTGACTCAGTCCATACCAATCCAGGCGCCGCGTGGTAACCATCGCCAGGGCCAACAAGACAAACATCAGTAAAGATCCGAGCATCAGCGCGTTATCCTCTGACTCCAACAAGCCATACAAACTTCCGAACAAGCCGCTCAGTAAGGCGCCGGCGCTAATACCGCGTTTGGCGCTGCGCAACACTGCACTGAGATAGAAGCCGATCAGTATTACGCAGGCAGCACTGGCGATTAAATACGCCAGCACAAAGTCCAAATGCTCCGACAAACTCAACAGCAGCAGAAAAAACATCGCCAACGCCAAACCCACCAAGGCGTATTGCGCCGGATGAATCGCCAGATTTTTCAGAATTTCGAACAGAAAGATGGCTGCAAAAGTCAGACAGACGAACAGGAAGCCGTATTTACTGGCTCTATCAGACAAGGAATAGACATTAATGGGTTCCATCAAACGTATACCAAAGCTGTCGTAACAACTGATAGCCTGGCACTTACCAAGACTTTCGGCGACGTTCGACGCCAGCGCATCAACCGACCATAACGCATGAAAACCGGCCTCGCCGACTTGCTGGGTTTGCGGATCAGGCAGAAATCGGCCGTAAAAGCTGGGGTGCTGCCAGGCTGAGGATAATTCCACGCGGGTTTGCTTGCCGGCCGGAATAAAATCCAGCGATTCGATGCCGCGTATTTTTAGCGTGAAAGCAAACGGTATGTTGATGGCGCCGAACTCGACCGGCGGTGCATCCAATGACACGTGCATGCCGTTGGCTTGGTGCATGGGTAACTCCGCGCCTTGTTCGAAGGCATATTGCTTGCCGCCCCATTCCATGCCCGGCGCTTCCAGTACCCCGCGCATATCTGCCAGCACGACGCTGGCGTAAGGGGTGCCGAAACTGATCTGGCCGTTATGTAGCGGCTTGGGATTGCCGTAAGCACCGGGCAGTTTCATATCGCCTTTGATGCTGACATTCAGTACATAAGAGCGCACTTTGAACAGGCCGCGCTGCTTGGTTTCCGTAGCAAGCTCGCCGGTTATATTCAGGTGCTCGGGAAGAACATACAGCAGCCGATTATCGACACGTTCGATTTGTTCGCGCTTGGGTTGACCGTCCTGTTTGGTTTCGATAATCTCGGTCCAGCGCTCGGTGTAAGGTACAGTCAACAACGGGCCGAACAATTGCTGGGGACCGGCAGAACTGGCGGCAATGTCGCTCACCGCCTGTTGTTGGCGTTCGGCGCGTTCGCCCACCAGATTTTTTATCATGCCTATCGGTATCAGCAGCACCAAAGTCAGACCGAACATTATGCAGATCTTTTGCCAGAGTTTTTTTTGCATCGCGTTTATTCCGTGGAGTTAAAAGACGATGAACAGCATGCACCGGCACGGTGAGCGGATGATGGTGGGAATGTGAAGCGAGGGTGAAGTGGGCAGGACTGCCGTGAGGGGTAATGCGAGGGGGCGGGTATGGCTAAGCCTTCAGCCATACCCTAAAAAGCTTAATCAATGGTTTCCACCCAGTGACAGCGCTCTTTGACGATAGGTGCGGTGTGTTCGTTAGCGATGCCTTTGGCGATCAAGGCAATCACCCGGTCGTCCGTATCGTAGCCGATATGGGCATCCATCGGATTCGCCAATTTACCCAAGCCAAACGCATCATAAACCCTGGCGACGTTGATATTGATATTGGTGACATTCACGCATAATCGCGAATCCAGATATTTATTCACGAAATCGTGCGGAATGGCATAGCTGAGTAAATCGTTGGGGTCGCTAAACGCGATCACCGAAGTTTTCGCCATGATCCGTTCATTGTATTTGGCGCCGTCGGCTTGGCAATAAGTGTCGGCATGATTCGCGACTTCCGGTAGTGCCCGTCCCAATTGCAGCATGGGCAATTGGTTGGACATCATGTAAATAGGTATCTCTTTATTCTTTAAAACATTGGTTAATGCGGTGTAGTAACTGGCCGTTTCGCCGTTACCCAGTTTCGAGGCAATTTGTTGCAAGCCGTCGATAGTGATGCGGCTACCCAAACTGTGGGAGATGAAGGCGTAGCTGTCGTTGTAAAACGGTGTGACGTTCTTGGTGGAGCAGGTTTGCTTGACGTCGTCCGGCAGGTTGTTCCAGTCGCCGTGGATCATCCAGCAGAAGGATTGCGCGAATGCCGACAAAATATCCTCGCGCTTCTCGCCCAGATAAATGATGGGGTCCGGTCCGGTATCGTTCGAGAATTTTTTTAACAAATCGTTGACTTCGGCGCGGCGAAACGACTGCTCTCCGGAGTTATCGTAGGACAATACTTCTTTTTCCTTGGCACTAATCTCCGACCAAGTTAGCTCGTAAAACAGCATTTCCTGGGATTTATTGGCATCCAGATAACGGTGGATACGCAAATTGCCCAGTGGTCGCTCAAGGCCTTTTGCATCGGCCAAGCGGATATTTTTGACATTTTTGCTGGTGACGGTCAGATCAAGTTCCTTGGCCAGCTTTTCCATGAACTGGGTGGAGTAACCCGGCAAGTGGTTGCCGACTCCGTGCACCATCAGCAGCTTCATTTTCCGGTCATGCACTTCCAGTTGCGGTTTGATGCCTTCGAATTTATCGCCTTTGATTTCGCAAATGCGGGTGTCTTCGGCTTCCTGCTTTTCCAGAATGGCTTCGGTAATCCCTTTGCCGAGACTGGCGCAACCGTTTAACAGCACGCTGATCGCCAGTATCAGCAGCTTGATGTCGATTTTTTTCATGGCTTGGGTAGTGTTTATTGCTAGAGAGTGGTGGTCTGGGAGCGCAGCCCCCGCGTTAAGCGAATGGCTGCTGCATGTCATGCGGAGATTTTATGATAAATCCCGGTTGCTCGGGAGGCTTAATCGGGGCGCGAATTGTAAACGCTGGTAAAAATAACGTGTCGGCCGCAGCAACTGCAGCTTGCAGTGCGCGCCAGCTTATTCTTTATCGAGTTTTTTCTTGGCTGCCTCGGCTTGTGCGCCGATTTTTTCGACTGTTTCCCGATATTTGGCCTGAGCCTGATTGGCGTGGTCAGCGATGATGCCGTTATCGGTGTTGGCTTCTTTGATCAAGCATTCGAAATAATCGCGGGATTTTTGTTGCCAGGCGTTGATCGCCGCAATGCTTTTATTGTAGGCATCGATATTGCCGGCATCGATAGTAGGTGACTCGGGCACGGCGCCGCAACCGCTGGGTTGCCAACTGCCGTTGGCCAGGCTACCGGCTTGCGCGGGGTTTGCAAATAGGGTGGGCAGCAAGGCGGCGATTAATAATGTATGTTTCATCTAGCTAACTCCTTTGGTAAGAAAAAATCCAAGAATACTCAGGGTTACGAATTACAATTTGCGCAATTCAATCAGGGCCGAATTATTCCGCAACTTGAGTGGATTGCCAACGCTGGCGCTGAGCGGTTTAACTCAACATCTGCCGGATATGTTCGATCTCATCTTTCGCCTGGTCGAGTATATTGATACTTAAATCCGCATCCAGATTGCCTTTTGCCAATTTTTTATAAGCCGGCAATTCGTCCAGCTTGGGCATTTGTTTGATGTCTATCTTGCCGATGAAGCTGTGCAATTGCGAAATCATGACTATGTCGCTGTAACTGGCGGTTTCGCCGCTGTCGCGGTGCCAGTTCTCGGCATGAATGATCACGTCTTCAAAGTCGCTGGGAAAATCCCATTTGCGGATAATTTGCACGCCAATCGGGCTGCGCAATTCGCGCACCGCTTCAGCCAAGTCGCCCGGATTAGCCACAATCTCCGGTTGCCGGTCGGCGTAAGCCAGAATCGGCACCACGCCAATATCGTGAATCAAGCCGGCCAACATGGCCCGGTCCGGATCGAAGCCGGGCGTTTTATGGGCAAATACCGCGCTGATCGCCGCCACGTAACTGCTATGCGCCCAAAGCTCTTGCATCTTACGGCGAATCACCGGTGATTTGGCGTTGAACACCGCTTTTAACGCGAAGGCGGTAATAATGTCCTGCGCGGCTTTCAAGCCCAAACGGGTCAAGGCTTCCGGACAGCTTTCGATCTTGCGCCTGCCCCGGTAGAGCGGACTATTGGAGATTTTGACCAAGCGCGCAGTAATACTGGGGTCGATTTGCACGACTCGGGCGATTTTATTGCTGTTGGCGTTGGGTTCGTTAATTGCCCGGCGGATTTTTACCGAGACATCCGGGATGGTCGGTAACGCCAAGGAATCGGATTGCATATACTTGAAACAATCCTGATATAGACGATTTTTTGCCAGTTTAGCGGATAGCGCTTGAGAATGGGCCTCGGTCATTTACTGTGCTTTATTCGGGCAAGCGGCGGGGGATTGGTTTAAAATCCGCCGCTGCATTTTTAAACGTATTTTTAAGTATAGACACGCTATGAACATAACAGGTCCGGATGTTATCACAACCCTCAGCAGCATCAGAGACTATATTCGCTGGGCTGCCAGCCGGTTTGCCGAACATCAGATTTTTCTGGGCCACGGCACGGTCACGCCTTTGGATGAAGCCGCGGCGATTGTGTTGCATACCTTGCATCAGCCTTACGATTTGGATCACGGCTATCTGGATTCGGTGTTGACCATGACCGAACGCCAGGCGGTGGTGGCGCTGATAGAACGCCGCATCGTCGAACGTAAGCCGTCCGCCTACTTAACTCATGAAGCGATATTTGCCGGCCTGTCTTTTTATGTCGATGAACGGGTCTTGGTACCGCGTTCGCCCATCGCCGAACTCATCGCCGAACGCTTCGAACCTTGGGTGGAAGAAACCCAAGTGTTCAACATCCTGGATTTATGTACCGGTAGCGCTTGCATCGCTATCGCCTGCGCTTATGCCTTCCCGGATGCGCAAGTGGATGCAGTGGAATTGTCGGACGATGCCTTAGCGGTAGCGCAGATCAATATTGAAAAACATGATATGGATGGCCAAGTCCAACTTTATCAATCCGATTTATTCAACGATTTGCCGGCCAAGCCTTACGACATCATCGTCAGCAATCCGCCTTATGTTGCTATCGCCGAATGGGAAAGCTTGCCTGCGGAATTTCATGCCGAGCCCGAGATGGGTTTTACCGGCGGCGAGCACGGCCTGGATCTGGTATTGCGGATTTTGGTTGACGCCAAACGCTACCTGGCGGAGCAGGGCATCTTGATCATCGAAGTGGGCAGCAGCGCCGAAACCTTGCAGGAAATGTTCCCGGACGTGCCGTTCCAATGGTTGGAATTCGAGCGCGGCGGCGACGGCGTATTTCTGCTGACCGCCGCACAAGTCTCTCTTTATCATTCACTTTTTGTTAGCGCTTTATAACCATGTCCGGAAACAGCATAGGAAAATTATTTACCGTCACCACCTCCGGCGAAAGCCACGGCCCGGCCTTGTTGGCTATCGTCGATGGCTGCCCTCCCGGTTTGGAACTGTCGGAAGCGGATTTGCAGATCGATTTGGATAGGCGCAAACCTGGCACGTCTAGGCATACCACGCAGCGCCGCGAAGCCGATGAAGTAAAAATCCTGTCCGGCGTATTCGAAGGCAAAACCACAGGTTGCCCGATTGGGCTGATGATCGAAAACACCGATCAACGCTCCAAGGATTATTCGAAAATTGCCGAGAGCTTCCGACCCGGCCACGCCGATTACACCTACCAGCACAAATACGGGTTTAGAGATTATCGCGGCGGCGGCCGTTCCTCTGCCCGCGAGACCGCGATGCGCGTCGCCGCCGGCGCGATTGCCAAGAAATATCTGTTCCAAGAACACGGCATCCTGGTGCGCGGCTACTTGTCGCAACTGGGTCCGATCAAAATCGACGGATTCGACTGGAACGAAATTCCTAATAATCCGTTCTTCTGCCCCGATGCCGGCAAAGTTGAAGAAATGGAAAAATACATGGATGCACTGCGCAAGGAAGGCGAGTCGATAGGCGCGAAGATCGAAGTGATCGCCAGTCATGTGCCGCCCGGTTTGGGCGAGCCGATTTTTGACCGCCTGGATGCCGAATTGGCTTATGCTTTGATGAGTATCAACGCCGTTAAAGGTGTGGAGATTGGTGACGGTTTTGAGTGCATCGCTACCAAGGGTACCCAATTCCGCGACGAAATCACCCCGGATGGCTTTTTAAGTAACCATGCCGGCGGCATCTTGGGCGGCATCTCCAGCGGCCAGGACATCATCGCCCGGATTGCCTTAAAACCCACCTCCAGCCTGCGTTTGCCGGGTCGAAGTATTAATAGCAAAGGCGAGGTCATAGAAGTGGTTACCGAAGGCCGCCACGATCCCTGCGTCGGTATCCGCGCCACGCCTATCGCCGAAGCCATGGTCGCCATCGTCTTGATGGATCATTTGCTCCGGCATCGCGCGCAAAACCTGCATGTAAATTCAGGATTGCCGATTCTGCGCTGAATGAGCGTACCTTACTGGCGCTTATCCGGCTTTTATTTTTGCTATTTCGCCACGCTGGGCGCATTCCTGCCGTTTTGGAGTTTATACCTTAAGCAAGTCGGTTTCGCCGCCACCGAAATCGGCGAGCTGACCGCTTTTTTGGTAGCGACCAAGATCATTGCTCCGAATTACTGGGGCTGGTTGGCTGACAAAACCGGTCGTAGTTTACGTCTGATTCGCATCACCTCGCTGCTGTCAGTGCTGTGCTTTGCCGGTTTTTTGTACCGTAGTGATTACCTGTGGTTTGCCGCAGTGACGGTGGTTTTCAGCTTTTTCTGGAATGCCACCTTGCCGCAGTTCGAAGCCGCGACCTTGTTTCATCTGCAAGCCGAACCACAGCGCTACAGCCAAATTCGGCTGTGGGGGTCTATCGGCTTTATTGCGGCGGTACTGGGCATAGGCCGTTTTCTGGATCAGTTTAGCATTGCCTATTTGCCGTGGATTATCGGTAGCTTGATGCTGCTGAATTGGCTGATGGCGCTGATGACTCCCGAAGCCAAGCCGCGTCTGACACAAAGCGATACTGGTTGCATCCGGCAAATTCTAATGAAACCTGAGCTGTTGGCATTTTTGCTGGTTTATATGCTGCTGCAAGTCGCGCATGGCCCTTACTATGTGTTTTATTCGGTTTACTTAAAGCAGCATGGCTATTCGGCGACCGAAACCGGTTTGTTGTGGGCCAGCGGTGTAGCGGCCGAGGTGTTGTTGTTCATGGCGATGCGCCAATTGTTGAAATGGCTCTCGCCACGCACGCTGCTGCTTTTTGCGGTATCACTCAGCGTAGTGCGTTGGCTGTTAATCGCTGATGGGGTGGATTCGCTGGCATTGACGATCATCGCGCAAATGCTGCACGCGGCCACTTTTGGGGTGGCCCATGTCGTGGCTATGCAATTGCTGTTTCAGTATTTCGGCGAACGCCATCAAAGCAAAGGTCAAGCACTGTACAGCAGTATCAGTTTTGGCTTGGGCGGCATGATAGGCAGTCTTTACAGCGGTTATTTCTGGGATATGCTGGGCGGCCGTCTGGTGTATATCATCGCCGCCCTGGTGTGTTGCGTGGCTTTGCTGATTACCTATATCGGTGTGGCGCGGCAATCTCGCCTCGGATTGAGTTAAAATTGACAGGTTTCAGGAAAGAGGGATAGACAACGTGTTTGAAGTAATCAAAAACGGCGGCTGGATGATGGCGCCGATCATCTTGTGTTCCATCGTGGCGATGGCGATCATCGGCGAACGCTTTTGGTCTTTGCAGCGCAAACGCATCATTCCCGCCGATTTGGTGCCGTACATTTGGCAATTGCATCGGGATAAAAAGCTGGACGAACCGACCATTCGGCGCATCAAACTCAGTTCGCCACTAGGCCGGATTCTGGCCGCCGGCTTATTGAATCGCAAGCATGGCCGGGAAATCATGAAATCTAGTATCGAAGAGGTGGGCCGCCAGGTGACTCACGAACTGGAACGCTACTTAAACGCACTGGGCAGCATCGCATCCATTACGCCGTTATTGGGATTGTTGGGTACCGTGGACGGGATTATCCGGGTATTTTCCGACATCGCGATTGGCGGCATGGGCGATCCCGCGGTACTGAGCGGCGGTATTTCCGAAGCCTTGATTTGTACCGCCTCGGGCTTGACCGTGGCGATTCCCAGCCTGTTTTTCCACCGTTATTTCGAGCGTCTGGTTGATGATCATGTGGTGCGGATGGAAGAAGAATCTTTGCGCCTGATCGACATCATGCAAGGCGCGCGCGAGGACATTTAATGCAATTCCGCCGCAAACGCCGTACGCAGGTCGATATCGGCTTAATCCCAATGATAGACGTGTTGCTGGTTTTACTGTTTTTCTTTATGGTCGCCACCACTTTTCGTCATCACTCCGAATTGAAGATCAACCTGCCGGAAGCCCAAGGCAGCGACGCCACGGAGCAGGCTAAGACCATCAATTTATACGTCGATGCCAAAGGTACTTATGCCTTGGCCGGTGACGACAACCAGTTTCATGAGCTGGTGAATCAAAACCTGGACGGCTTGAAAGCGGCTTTGGCACAAACTGCCGGCGAGTCCAGATTGTTGCCGTTCATCATCAGCGCCGACGGCAAAGCCCCGCATCAAGCCGTGGTCAGCGCCTTGGATGTTGCCAATCAATTAGGCTTTCACCACATCACTTTTGCTATCAACCGCCCGGAAAAATAATGAACCCGAAATTAGTGAAATGGTTTGAAGATGCCTGGTACAAGGAAATGTACATCTCTGCTTGGTTTATGCCGCTGTCGATGTTGTATGTCGACGCAGTACGTTTACGCAGGTTTGCCTATCGGGTCGGCCTCAAGAAAAGAACCAGACTGCCGGTGCCGGTGATTATTGTCGGCAACATCACGGTGGGCGGCACCGGCAAAACGCCGTTGGTGATCTGGATGGTCGAATTTCTGAAACAACACGGCTACAAACCCGGCGTGATCAGCCGCGGTTATGCCGGCGCGACTACCAGTCCGCAAGCCGTAACCTGTGATAGCGACCCAGCGCAAGTGGGTGACGAAGCGGTGTTGTTAGCCAAGCGTTGCGCTTGTCCGATTATGGTTGGCGCGGATCGAGTCGCGGCCGGCCGGCAATTACTATCAAGTAACGCCTGCGACGTGCTGATTTCCGACGACGGTTTGCAGCATTACGCATTGGAGCGCGACATCGAAATCGTCGTGATAGACGGTCAGCGCCGTTTTGGTAACGGTTATTGCCTGCCGGTCGGACCGCTGCGCGAGCCGCAGGAACGGGTCAAGCAAGTGGACTTGGTGGTCGTCAACGGCCCGGATGAATTGCTGGAAGGCGAATTGCCGATGCACTGCAAAGGCCAACAACTGATCAACATGAAAACCGGCGAACGAAAACCGCTGGTCGAATTCAAAGGCCTGGCTTGCCACGCCGTAGCGGCGATAGGCAATCCCGCTCGCTTCTTTGCGCAATTGGCGGCCGCCGGACTGGATTGTCAAACCCACGCCTTGCCCGACCACCATCCGTTTACCGCCGAAGACTTGCAATTTAAAGAGCCGCGACCGGTGATTATGACCGAAAAAGACGCAGTGAAATGCGCCCGCTTCGCGACCGACCAGCACTGGTATTTACCTATCGATGCCGAACTGCCCGAGGCATTTTCCCAACAACTGTTAAAACTACTCAAAGATAAAGCTCATGGATAAAAAACTGCTCGAGATTCTGGCCTGCCCCCTATGCAAAAGCTCCTTGATTTACGACAAAGACAAACAGGAGTTGATCTGCAAGGCCGACAATTTAGCCTTCCCGATCCGCGACGATATTCCGGTGATGTTGGAAGATGAAGCCCGAGAATTGAGTTTCGAAGAAGCGGACGCCCTGCGTAAATGAGCGGCGGTTTCAAAGTCGTTATTCCGGCCCGCTACGGCTCCACCCGCTTGCCGGGTAAACCCTTGCTGGACATCGCCGGCAAGCCGATGATCGTGCATGTGTGCGAACGGGCACTGGAGGCCGACGCCGAGCAAGTGGTAGTGGCAACCGACGATCAACGTATCTTCGCTGCGGTCAGCGACTTGGGCTTGCAAGCGGTGATGACCGATCCGAACCACCAGTCCGGCACCGAACGCATCGCCGAGGTAGCGCGGATCATGGGCTGGGCCGACGAACAGATCGTCGTCAATCTGCAAGGCGATGAACCGTTGATTCCGCCGACATATATTCGCGATGCGGCGTTGGCGCTGGCTGGACAGGAACAGGCTGGGATTGCCACCTTGGCGGCTAAGATTTTGGACGTGGAGGAAATTTTCAATCCGAATGCGGTTAAGGTGGTGTTGGATAAAAATGGTTATGCCTTGTATTTTAGCCGGGCGGCGATTCCTTGGAACCGAGCCACGTTTCCCGATAAACACGATCCAGCTTCATCTAGTTTGCCGCATCTCAGACATATCGGCATGTACGCCTACACCGTTGGATTTTTACAGCGATATTGCAGTTGGTCGGCGTCACCGCTGGAGTGTGTCGAGTCGTTGGAGCAGCTGCGGATACTTTGGCATGGGGAGAGGGTGTTGGTTCGGGTAGTTGATAAGACGCCGGAGGCGGGGGTGGATACGGAGGAGGATTTGGTGAGGGTTTCTAGGCAGATCATGTACTTAGCTAGTCAACCAAAATAAGCTCACAAATGAACACCTCAGCGGTTTTGGTACAAATTTTTGGGCCATTGATAAGCAATTTTTGGTGGTTGATACTACTCGCTATTGTTGTAAGCGTTCTTAAATCTTCAGTTATCAAAGGGGCGTTTGGCGAAGGACAAGTCAATTTGGCAGCGAAATTCTTGCTGGACAAAGACATATACAAACTGATTAAAAACGTAACGTTGGCTACGGAAAGTGGCAGTACACAAATAGACCATGTAATAGTGTCCCGTTATGGTGTATTTGTTATCGAAACCAAGAATATGAAGGGCTGGATATTCGGGGACGCCAATCAGAAAATTTGGACGCAAAAGATTTACCGTCACACAACTAAATTTCAAAATCCGTTACATCAGAATTACAAGCATACTCAGGCATTACAACGATTTTTAGCGCTTGATCCAGAAAAGATATTTTCGCTCGTTGTATTTGTTGGAGATAGCTCTTTCAAAACGACAATGCCAGCCAATGTTGTCTACGCCGGAGAATTTATTCGCTTCATAGAAAGTAAAACTCAGTTACTTTTTAGTGATAGTCAGGTTCACGAGATTTTTGCCAGATTACAATTTGGACGATTGGAACCAACTAACAGAACACATAGGCGCCACGTAGAGCACGTTAAAAATATTGTTCAGGCCAAACAGACTCGGCATCATGAAAACTCATGTCCGAACTGTGGTAAATCTATGGTCATAAGAACAGCAAGAAACGGTGCCAATAAGGGCAAACAATTTTGGGGTTGTACTGGCTTCCCAAAATGTAGGGCGATCAAGCAAATCAATACCTAATTTTGGAAATGATCTCTAAGGTAAGGTGTCGCTGTCGCGAAGCTTGATTTAATCGGGTTCTCGCACCCGAAGGCGAGATACTTTCTTTTGCTCCGCCTCGGCAACTGCTCCATGCGTTGCCCTACCTCCTGCATCCATGCAGTCGAAAAGAAAGTATCCAAAGAAAAGGCGGCCCGGATGCCGCTTATATCCTGCGCTCCGAAGCTTTTATCGAGGGTCGGCAGAAGGGGCTTCCCAGCCCCTCCGCCGACGCACCGCATCCATGCGGTGCCCCTTCGGGCTGTTCTCGATAAAAGCTCCGGTGCTCGGCGCGGCATACGGGGGAATGCCGTCGCTGTGTAGCAGGGGATTAATGTATTCTCATGGTCTTAACATTCCCTCTCCTTGCGGGAGAGGGTTGGGGTGAGGGGGAAAATTCTTGCAGCATTTGTTTGGACTCCCTCATCCATCCCTTCTCCCTGGGGGAGAAGGGATGGTTTTAATTATTACGACAGCTTTCCCTTGGGAGTGGGTTTTGGTCCCGTATTTCGACCCCGAGCATCGCAGTTTTTTGCAGGATTAGCCCGATAGGGGAGCGGCAGGGATGCCGCTCGTTGGCGAAGGGGCAGGAAGCCCCTTTCGCCAACCCCTGCAAAAAACTGTGAAGCGCAGGATCAGGGCGAAATCCGGGTGTCTTTTCTTTTGGATACTTTTCTTTGGACAAGCAAAGAAAAGTATCTCGGCTGTCGGTCCGAGAACCGACTTCTAAAGAAGCCGTCGCGATAGCGACACCTCGAAATTGTATTCAGTCTGGTCGAAAACGTTTATACCGTAGATACAACAATGACCATCATCAACCTCTCCCAAGAACCCCACCAAATCCCAACCCTAGCCCAATGGCACCACGCCGAATGGGCCGATCTGAATCCCGGCCAAGCCTTGGAACACCGCATCGAAAAAATGCAGGCTTATTTAAGCAACAAACTAATACCGAGTACCTTCATATACAAACATGAAGACCAGCTAGCCGGCTCGGCAGCCATCATAGAAAGCGATATGGATACCCGCCCGGAACTGACGCCATGGTTAGCCAGTGTTTACGTGGCCCCCGAATTCCGCCGGCAGGGCATCGGCTCAGAGTTGGTAAAACATGTCATGTTGCAAGCTAAGACAGCCGGCGTTGCCAAGCTCTATCTGTTCACGCCGGATCAGGCTGGTTTCTATGCAAAACTTGGCTGGACAGCGATGGCCGAGGAATATTATCGCGACCACCGCGTGACGGTTATGAGCGTGTCCCTAAAGGATCCCAATGTTTAGTCTTATTCCAAACTAAGGATAAATGCCCATTGCTCAGCATTCACCGGCATGATGGACAACCGGTTCCCTCGGCGCAGCAAAGCCAGGTCGGCCAGTTCGGTTTTCAGTTTCAGTTCGCGCAGACTGATGTTACGCGATAGCTTTCTGACAAACTTTACATCGACCATGTACCAAGTAGGTTTGTCCGGATTACTTTTCGGGTCAAAATGCTTATCGTCCGGGTCGAACGCGGTAAAGTCGGGATAGGCTTCGCGCACCACTTGCATGATACCGACGATACCCGGTTCGTCGCAGTTGGAGTGGTAAAAAAATACCTGATCGCCGATTTTCATGTCATCACGCATCATGTTCCGCGCCTGGTAGTTGCGCACACCGTCCCAATGCTCGACTTGTTCGGGTCGGTTAAACAAGTCGTCGATGCCGAAGGTGTCGGGTTCTGATTTCATCAGCCAGTAATTCATAGATGTCCACTTTGGGGTTTGTTGTCAGGTTTTTTTATTTATCCCAAACTCAGACGCAATCGGCAAGCAAAATCGCGCAAAACATTCGCCGAAACTTGGGTAGTGTCGTGAGTGCTTGAAGCTGTTGAACTATAGACCCTGGCGAGACTCAAGTAACCGTTGAAACCACGCTTTTTGTGCGCTAAATATTCGCCTGAACTGGTCTAAACTTGACAACCAGCCGGGACCGCACTCAAGCCTATCGTGGTATAGTATCCACACCAGTATTGTCGTTAGATAGATAGTGCTTAAATAAATACATATCCGCTTCGTTAAATAATTTCAATTAGTCTATTTACGGAGTTTACAACGGCCTTTTTAAAGAATACGGTCGGTGTCTATTACTACGGTAGTTTTTACTATTTCATCTGATTTATGTCTGCTAGTATTAAAAAAAGCAAAAGACGTCGCTATATCAGGTATGCGATTGATCTAAACGCTTTATTGATAATCGACCAAACTGATACACTGGAATGCCGTATTCTGGATTTTTGTAGCGGTGGATTTTATCTGGTTTTTGATAAAACTCATCCGCAGATTGTTTTGCATAAAAATATAAAAATCCGCTTTTCTATTCAATTAGAGTTTGAGCTAAAAACTTTTGAAGTAGATGCACAAATAACGCATATCGGCTCGACGGGAGTAGGACTTGTCACTGAACAGATGCCCGCCACCACGTTTAATGCGTTAAGAAAAATAGCAAATGTTGGATCGCTTTCCTCAACGAATGACAATTTAGATACTTCACCAGACAATTTAAATCAAGAAAATTATAAAAACACATTTAAACAATTTCTAATAGAAAGCTTGCCTTTATTAATCGATAGGTTTTTTGATTCGCTGAGCGATTGCATGGAAGCTGCGAACACGCATGCTGAGTTTTTTTCCAATCCATCGGCTTTTGACGACTTAATTACCACGCTAAAGCTGAATAGAGAGATTATTAGTAGCGAATTTTGTTGTTCTGTTATATATCAGGTTGATTATATTTCCAGTGACAACGAAAAAAACTCAGATGCTTTATATCATGATTCGCTTTCATTAATCGAAAAAGACGACTTTGAAGACTGGTTGAATATGTCGGCTACTATCAGAAAGCTTAAAAACTATTTTGACGACGAGCTTAATCTGTTAGTTAGAGAATTATGCAGGGTGTTTGGTATATTTGATAATGCGGTTAATAATCCAATTGGTCCGGCGGTTTTATGTGATAGTTTTAGGGAAATATTCTTGCAGTTAGAGCTGGGGAGTAATATAAAAAAGGCAATTTATAATTGCTTCGAAAAAATATTAATTATCGAATTACCGGGTTTTTATAAGCAAGCAGCTGCGACTTTAGCTAAGTTTGAATCCGCGCGATTGCAAATGCCCGTTCATAGTAAGCAGAGCGGCTCCGTTTTTGATACAAAAAATAGCGATAAACAGCAGGTTTATTTCAATGACTATTTGGATGCCGAACCGCTGGTCGTTCACAAAGCTATTCAACCTTTAAGCCAGGTTACAGGCAAATTACTGAACCTGTTAACTGAAACAATGGCCGTATCTACCGATACCCAGCGCAAGGAAAATACCCTGCCTGTCAATAATGTCCAGCAAGTATTCGACCCAGCGGAAGTTTTATCTGCGATTGCGAAAATCCAAAAGGATATAACCGCCAAATCGGGCCTTCATTTAGATACTACAACACTGCAAAAAAGCCTTGCCGATAAATTACAAGCTGATAATCCGGAGGCAAAATCGTTGGCCGCAAACGATGTTCAGCGTCTTGAACTGTATGGTAGGTTTTTTGATGCCTTGTTTGGTGAGCTTGAGTTTTCTAAAGACATTAAAGATTATTTGGAAAGTATTCATTTACCTCTATTGTCATTGCCCATGCAAGGTAATGATTTTCTGGATTCCGAGTCTCACCCAGCCCGAAAAATACTGAATCAACTAGCTGTTCTGGAACCTGCGATTAAAAGCAATAGGGTAATCAAAAATACTAATATAAAAAATACTGTAGAAAAAGCAATAGCGCGGATTTCCGCTGAGTCCATTAGCAATCCTAATGTTTTCACTGAAGTCGAGCATGAATTGGATAGCGTCACTAAGCAGTGGACAAAATCCAATGAAACCAACGTCAAACGCATAATAGAGCCTTACGAAGGCCAACAAAAATTGGAGGCGGCAAGGCTAACTATTCAGCAGGAAGTTGATAAACGTATAGCCGGCCGTTCTGTACCATCGATTATTCCCACGCTACTTGGCGCTGGATGGCAAGACCTGTTAGTGATTGCCGAATTAAATAAGGAAGCTAAGCCTGAGGAAAAAGCCTCTTATCTCAAAGTAATTGACGATTTACTATTTTGGCTTTACGAACAGGATTCGTTTCTGAATATGCAATCGGTCAGCATTCATACCACACTCAAATTTATCGAAGAGAATCTAGGTACGGTTTGTCCAAACTTATTCAAACGCGATAATGTTATTGAAGAATTGTTTGCGTTACTGGTGGGTAGCGGTGTGCCAAAAGTTAGGAAGCCGATGGATACCGTCAGAATTCCCGCGCCTAGATCCATGCAGGACATTATAGAATCTGAATGGGCAGCGCAAGTTTCACAATTACAGGTGGGCGAATGGCTGATAATCTATAGAGGCTCCGAAGGTTTTGAACCGATGAAACTGGTTTGGATAGGCGATATTTTACCAATTTGCGTTTTTGTTAATCGCGATGGACTGACTAAGTTAGAGCTTAATAAGACCGAGTTGGCACTACTTTTGGAAAATGGCGGAGCGAATAGAATAGAAAGCCTGGATGTGCCTTTAATGGATCGCGCGACTAACCAAATGTTGCAAAACATGCATAGCAAGCTGATTTATAACGCTACGCATGACGCGGAAACCGATTTACTCACTAAAGACGAGTTTGTTAAACAGCTAAAAATCGAGCTCGTTAAACTCGACAGTACCGGCCATATCTTGGGTCATATAGAGGTTTTGGATTTTCGCGTCATTACTAATGTTTGCGGCGTCGCTGGCGGCAAACAATTCTTAAAAACGCTCACGCATTTAATCAGCGAGCAGTTGCGTGATGGCGACTTATTCGCGCGAATCGGCGATAAATCTTTCGCAGTGCTGCTAAAAGATTGCGGCGCGCAAACTGCTTATGAGTTATCCAAAAAACTGTTAAAAGTCATTAGTGAATCGCGGTTTCAATGGCAAGATAAAAGCTATACCATCGGTGTGAGTATCGGTTTGGTGCCGTTCGAACAGAACAATTTTGACGTTAACGAGTTGTTACAAAATGCCGATACCGCCAGCATGTCGGCAGAGCGTTCCGGTCCGAATAATGTTTTGCTTTTTACGCATGATGACGAGAATTTAAAACGTCAAAATAAAATATACGAATGGATAGGCAATATTGACAAGGTATTTTCCGAGAATAGGTTGTTTTTACGTTGCCAAATGATTACCGCGGTCGATGAAACCAGTGCCAGTCATCAACATTACGAAATTTTGCTGGGTATTAAAGACGAAAACGATAATATTATTCCACCCGATCATTTCATACCTGCTGTGGAACGCTGTAAGCGTATGCCGGAAATTGATCAATGGGTCATTACCAATGTGCTTATGTGGATTGAAAATAATAGACATTATTTCGATCATATTGATGGCTTTGCGATCAATTTGTCCGGACAATCTATTAACAGCGAAGAATTTTTAGGGTTTCTTAAAGGAATATTGGAATCAACCAGCGTGCCCACAAATAAACTGACGTTCGAAGTCACGGAAACGGTTGCAGCGGAAAGTTTTTATTTAACAAATAGTTTCATCAAAGCCATCAAGCAGTTTAATTGTAAGTTTTCATTGGATGATTTCGGGTCAGGCTATTCGTCGTATTCCTATCTGAAGAACTTGAATATCGATTATCTGAAAATAGACGGGGCCTTTGTCAAAGACATATTAAACGACAAAGCCGATGTTGCCATCGTTAAATCCATGAATGAAATCGCTCATTCCCTGGGCTTGACGACCATCGCTGAATACGTCGAAAGCAATGAGATTAGAGAGGTTTTAAAAACCATAGGCGTCGACTATGCCCAAGGCTACGGCGTGCATAAACCGATGCCGCTCAGCGAGTTGGTCATCGAACCGCCGCCGAGCGCACCGCTTTTTTCATTTGAAGACACTGAGTTTTGGGGTTTTTGAAAGCGGGGGCGTTTAAAAGACGGTCACACTACTGTTGCCACAAACAATTGCCGCTGACTTTGGCGATTTTTGCCAAGCGTTGTTGGTGCGCCAGTTCTTCCTCGCTACTACAAGCAATGATTTTTAATGGTGCTCTGTCGGCCGATAGTCTAACGATAGCCTGTTCGCCGCCATTGCCGGTGTGATCGCCTTCATCCAGCAAGGAAGCCTGGCCTCCGGTCATCAATAAATAGACGTCCGCCAGGATTTCCGCGTCGAGTAAAGCGCCATGCAATTCGCGGTGACTGTTGTCTATGCCGTAGCGTTTACATAAGGCATCCAAACTGTTTCGCGCGCCGGGGTGTTTTTTCCGGGCGTAAGCCAGGGTGTCGAACACGGTGCTATTGGTTTCGACGCGGCGTTCTTCCCCGGCTAATAGCGCCAATTCGTGATTCAAAAAGCCGACGTCAAACGGTGCGTTGTGAATGATCAGCTCCGCACCCTGAGTAAAGCGCATAAAGTCTTCGACGACATTGGCGAAGCGCGGCTTATCTTTTAAAAATTCGTTGGTGATGCCATGCACTTCGATGGCGCCGGCATCGATTTCCCGGTCCGGATTCAGATAGACGTGGAAATGATTACGGGTCAAACGGCGGTTAATCAGTTCCACGCAGCCGATTTCGATAATCTTATGGCCTTCCTTGGGGTTGATGCCGGTGGTTTCGGTATCCAGCACCACTTGCCGGATTTGGCGGGGTTTTTGACTCATGGCTTATCCTATCCGCAAAACGCTTTGAGCAGTTCGCTCTGCACTTGATAAATGGCTTGATCGTCGGCGCGCAAATGCCGGTACTGGCCGTCGCTTTGCAATTGCCAGGCTTGGGCGTTATCTCTGAGATACGCATCCAGGTCGTTAAGAATGCGTTCGGCAATCCGTTTGTCGGCGATAGGGAAACAGACCTCCACGCGGCGGAACATATTGCGGTTCATTAAATCGGCGCTGGATGCGTAAACCGCCCAATCGCCGCCGTTACAAAACGCATAGATGCGGGTGTGTTCCAGGAAGCGGCCGACGATGGAGCGTACTTCGATATTCTCTGAAACCCCCGGCACGCCCGGCCGCAAGCAACAGACGCCGCGCACGATCATTTTGATTTCCACGCCGGCTTGCGAGGCGCGGTACAGCGCTTGAATTGCCTGTTCCTCGACTACGGCATTGACCTTGATAATAATCCTGGCCGGCTTGCCTTTTTTGGCATGCTCGATTTCTCTATCAATCATCTTCAGGATGCCGTGGTGCAAAGTGAACGGCGATTGCAGCAGCTTATTCAGTTTGCTGACCTTGCCCAAACTGGTCAATTGCATGAATACCCGGCGCACGTCTTCGCCCAATTCTTTTTCGCAGGTAAATAATCCGTAGTCGGTATAAAGCCGGGCAGTTTTAGGGTGGTAGTTGCCGGTGCCCAGATGCACATAATTGCGTAATGTGCTGCCTTCCTTGCGCAAAACCATGCACATTTTGGCGTGGGTTTTATACCCTACCACGCCGTACACCACGTGAGCCGCGGCTTCTTGCAGTTTTGCGGCCAGACCAATGTTGTCCTTTTCATCGAAACGCGCCCGCAACTCGATGACCACCGTGACTTCCTTACCGGCGCGGGCGGCTTTGATCAAGGCCGCGACGATAGGCGAGTCCACGCCGGTGCGGTACAAGGTTTGTTTTATGGCTAATACATCTGGATCGGCAGCGGCCTGGCGAATGAAATCCACCACAGGCGAGAACGACTCGTACGGATGGTGCAACAAAATATCCTGTTTGCGGATGCTGGCAAAAATATCCTTATTGCGCCCTAGCGCGGGCGGCACGCTGGATTTGAACGGCGTAAATTTAAGATCGGGCCGTTCGACCATGCTCAAGATGGTTTGCATCCGGCTTAAATTGACCGGACCGTTGGCTAAAAATAAGCGGTCCGGTTTCAAATCAAAGCGCGCCAACAAGAAATTCACGGTCTCTTCGGGACAATTACCGTCGATTTCCAGACGTACTTCATCACCGTAATTGCGCATCGCCAGTTCGCCTTCCACAGCCAGCATCAAGTCGTCGATCGCGTCGTCGTCGACGAAAAAATCGCTGTTGCGGGTGACCCGGAATTGATAACAGCCCTTGACCATCATGCCGTTGAACAACTCGTTGACGAACGCATGAATGATGGAGGACAGAAACACAAAATCGTAAGGCCCGCTATCGGTCTCGGTAACAGGTAATTGCACGATGCGGGGTAGGGCGCGCGGTGCCTGCAAAACCGCCCGGCCGCTGTTACGGCCAAACGCATCTTTGCCGGTTAGGGAGATGATGAAATTTAAACTTTTATTCAGGATGCGCGGAAACGGGTGGGCGGAATCGAGCCCGACTGGGGTCAGAATCGGCAATAGCTCTTCGTTGAAATATTTTTCCAGCCAGGCTTTTTGTGCCGGGCTCCAACGGTCGCGCCGCAAGAAGCGGATATTCTCGGCCTCCATGCAAGGGATCAGTACCTCATTAAGCACGCGATATTGCTCTGCGACCAGTTCGTGGGCTTTGATCGAGATTTTGTCGAATTGCTCGTTAATGGTTAAGCCGTCGGAACTGACCAGATTGGGGTCCATTTCCGCCATTTGTATCAAGCTGGCGACACGTACTTCGTAAAACTCATCCAGATTGGAACAAGAAATGCATAAGTAATTCAGCCGTTCCAATAGCGGCAGCGTTTCGTCCAGGGCTTGCGCGAGCACCCGAAAGTTAAACTCCAATAAGCTGTGTTCGCGGTTGATATAAAGCTCGGGACTATTTAAATCGATGGATTCCATGTCGGCTGCTAGTTTGATTGGGGTCAGTCGATTATAAATGAAATTTTTTGGCCTTGGGTTACAGCGGCGCTTGAGGTCTGGAACTTGCTATAATCGCCGCCGTAAACTTAACCGGACGTTAAAGTCATGAACTTCCCAACCATAGAATCTTTTGTCGGAAATACGCCATTGGTGCGTTTGCAACGCCTGCCGGTCGCCGGTGGCAATACTATTTTGGTGAAGCTGGAAGGTAACAATCCGGCTGGTTCGGTGAAAGATCGGCCAGCCTTAAGCATGATTCAACACGCCGAAGCGCGCGGCGAGATCAAACCCGGCGATCGCTTGATCGAAGCCACTAGCGGCAATACCGGTATTGCCTTGGCGATGGCGGCGGCGATTAAGGGTTATAAGATGACCTTGATCATGCCGGACAATATGAGCGCTGAGCGCATTGCCTCCATGAAAGCCTACGGCGCGGAGATTATCCTGACGCCGGCCAAAGGCAGCATGGAAGCAGCCATCGATCTGGCAAGAGCCATGGAAGCGCGCGGCGAGGGACGGATTCTGGATCAATTCGCCAATCCCGATAATCCTTTGGCGCATTACGAAGGCACCGGTCCGGAAATCTGGCGCGACACGCAGGGTAAGATTACGCATTTCGTCAGTTCCATGGGCACCACCGGCACCATCATGGGGACCTCCCGGTATTTGAAAGAACAAAATCCCGCGGTTCAAATCATCGGCGTGCAGCCGGAAGGCGAATCGAAAATCCCGGGTATTCGCCGCTGGCCTAAGGAATATTTACCTAAAATATACGACGCTGTGCGGGTGGATAGCATCATCGAAGTCAATCAGCTGAACGCGGAAAACACCACCCGAGCCTTGGCTGCACAAGAGGGTATTTTTGCCGGCGTATCTTCTGGCGGTGCGGTTTACGCGGCTTTGCAATTATCCCAACAAATTGAAAATGCCTTGATCGTGGCGATAGTCTGCGACCGGGGCGACCGCTATTTATCCACCGGCATTTTTCCAACCTAAACAACGCAGCTTTATATTGGGTTACACCGCGCTAACCCAACCCACCCAATCGAGCACAATGGCCCACAAGAAAAAACTCCCGTTAGACCCCGTCACCGTTACCATAGAATCTTTGTCCCACGATGGCCGTGGCGTCAGCCACGTCAATGGCAAAGTCGTGTTTATCGACGAAGCCTTGCCCGGCGAAACGCTGGAATTTGTCTACACCGACAGTCGTAAAGACTATGCAGAAGGCAAAGTGGTCAATCTGATCAGCCGGTCTGAGCACCGGGTCGAACCGGCTTGTCCGCATTTCGGCAGTTGCGGCGGTTGCAGTTTTCAACATGTCGATGACGCCGAACAGATCAACTTCAAAGAGGATTTACTGCGCGATCAGTTCCGTCGCATCGGTAAAGTCGAGATTCCGCAAATCTGGGAAGCTTTGACTGGCCCGCATTGGGGTTATCGCAGCAAGGCGCGGATGGGCGTGAAATGGGTGGCAAAAAAGAATAGGGTATTGGTGGGCTTTCGCGAGCGGCGCAATCCGTTTTTAGCGGAAATCGATAGCTGTAAAGTGATGAACTCCATCGTCGGCGAGAAGCTGATTGCTTTGGGCGAGATGATCGCCGGGTTGACGGTGAAAGACAAAATTCCGCAAATCGAAGTGGCGATTGGCGATAAGGAATGCGTACTGGCGTTTCGGGTGCTGGAGCCACCGACCGATGCCGATAAACAAAGGCTGCGCGAATTTGCCCATCAACATCAGGTCAGCATTTGTTTGCAGCCGAAGGGTCCGGATACCATCGTGCCTTTGGACGGCGAGCCGGAAGTCATTCCGAGTTACGCGCTAGCCGAACAAGGCGTTAAGTTCAATTTCCGCCCGGCGATGTTTACTCAGGTCAATTACCAGATCAATCAGAAAATGGTGACACGGGCCTTGGCAGCGCTGGAACTGACCAAGGAAGACAGGGTACTGGATTTATTCTGCGGCTTGGGCAATTTCACTTTACCGCTGGCGACCCAGGCGGGTCAGGTCGTCGGTGTGGAAGGCGACTTGCCGCTGGTCAAGCACGCTCGGGAAAATGCCAAGTTGAATAATCTGGATAATGTTGAATTTCATGTCGCCGATCTGACTAAGGACTTGAAGGACCAACCCTGGTCCAAGCAAAAATTTACCAAGGTGCTGCTGGACCCTTCCCGGGCCGGTGCTTCGGAAGTGTTACACAACTTGAAACACTGGCAACCGGAGCGCATCGTTTACGTATCCTGCAACCCATCTACCTTGGCCCGCGATGCCGGAATTTTGGTGAATGAGCTGGGCTACAAGCTGGTCAAGGCCGGGGTGATGGACATGTTCCCGCAAACCGCGCATGTCGAATCGATAGCCTTGTTTGTGAAATGACTTCAGGTTCTGCGGCAACGCAGCGCTATCACTTTGCAGCGCCTTATTTGGACATCTCCATTGCCGAGCAACGCCTGCGCTTAGTACACGGCAGCGAGGTGCTCAACGAGTATCAGGTCTCTACCGCAAAAAATGGCCCCGGCGAAAAAAAAGGCAGCTACTGCACGCCGACCGGCTGGCATAAAATCCGCGCCAAAATCGGCGCCGGCCTGCCGATCAACAGCGTGCTGGCAGGCCGGCGGCCAACCGGCGAAATCTACACGCCGGAGCTGGCCGCGCAGCATCCGCAACGCGATTGGATTCTCAGCCGCATCCTGTGGCTGGGCGGGCTGGAACCCGGCAAAAATCGCTACGGCGATGTGGACAGCACCTGGCGCTACATTTATGTCCACGGCACGCCGGACGAGTTGATGCAAGGTAAGCCGGAATCGCATGGCTGCATTCGCATGCGTAACGCCGACCTGATCAGCTTGTTCGAGCAGGTTGCCGTGGGTTGCCGGGTGTGGATTCATGAATAAACAGCAACCGATATGCCGCGCATCGTTTTAGGCATCGAATACGACGGCAGTGCTTACGCCGGCTGGCAATGGCAGGACGGTAAAGCGACCGTGCAGGGCCAGTTGGAAAAAGCCTTGACTAAAATCGCCAATCAACCGATTACCGTACTATGCGCGGGCCGCACGGATGCCGGCGTGCATGCTTTAGAACAGGTAGTACATTTCGATTGTGAGGTCGAGCGCGACATGCATGCTTGGCTGATGGGCGGTAACAGCCAATTGCCCGACGATATTCGCATCACGTGGGCGCAATTGGCGCTCGGTGATTTTCATGCGCGTTACAGCGCCATCGCCCGCGCTTATCGGTATGTGATACTGAACCGGCCGATGAAGTCGGCTTTGCTGAGAACTCAGGCTACCTGGTGTTACCAGCCGCTGGACGAGCGAGCTATGCATCAAGCCGCGCAGGTGCTACTGGGTGAACACGATTTTTCCTCGTTTAGGGCGCAGAGTTGTCAATCGGTCAGCCCCAACCGCTTGATGCATTTTATTGATGTGTATCGCGACGAACAGCGGGTGATCATCGATCTATGCGCCAATGCCTTTTTGCATCATATGGTCAGAAATATCGCCGGGGTATTGATGGAAATCGGTATGGGCCGGCGGCCGGTGGATTGGACTGCCGAACTTTTGGAGACTAAAGACCGCTCCCAAGCTGCGATGACCGCCCCCCCGCATGGTTTACATCTCGCGGCTGTGTATTACCCGGAGCATTATGCGATCGCCAAAAACCCCTTGTTCGATAAGCTGCCGGCAGACGCAAAGCGGCATGATTAATCGCAGCCTGGCAAATCGAGTCGGCGAAACGTCTAGCTCAAACCTTCTAACAGCTTTTCCAGCTCTATTTTTGCAAGTTTACCTGTCCCGTTGCGCGGAATCTGAGTAACAAAATGAATTTTTCGCGGCAGAAACACCTCATCCAGATAGGGCTGTAGACCCCGCCGAATGGCTTGGCTGTCTAGTTTGCTGACCACGACAGCGGCCAGTCGGCCATTATCCTGGATGAAACAAACACCGTCGTCTACGCCGTCTATGTCCAGCAAGCGACGGTTCAGTTCGGTCAGGGACGCGCGCTTGCCGCCGATTTTCACCATGTCTTGATCCCGGCCCAATACGGTAAAACAGCCGTCGGCTTGGATCTGCACAGTGTCTTGCAAAGGCACTGCTATCGGCAAATGCGCAGCTTGCAGACAGCTTTGCCCGCTTTCATATTGATGCAAGCGGCAACCGTCGTAAGGTCGCCACGGGTTCTCAAGTAAGGTCTCGCGGCTGGCAAACGACAGGGTTTCGGTGCTGCCATAGATTTCGCGCGGGGATTGCCCTAAAATTGCCGCGGTTTCGCCGGCCAGCTTTTCAGATAAGGTATCGGTAGCGGAAATAATGCCGGCCAGATTGTCCCAAGCGCCGGTGGTTTTGATTAAGGAACGCAAATGGGTGGGTGTTGACGCCAGCACAACAGGCCAAGGCACGGTGTTAATCGTTTGCCGGATGTCTTCGGCGAAAAACGGTCGGCCGTCGTGCAGCACCAGCCGGGAAAACAACGGCCAAAATACCGAGGTTTCCAGACCGTACATATGTTGCGGTGGCGTGGTGGACAACATCAATAGTTGCTGCTTGGCTAATCCCAGGCTGCTGACCGCCATTTCGGCGGAGGTTTTAAAGGTATGCAGGCTATGCGGACACGGCTTGGGTTTGCCGGTGCTGCCGGAGGTAAAGGCAATCACGGCGGTGCGCTGCCAGTCGAAATCGGGTGGCGATGCTGCGCTTGCAGCGTTTGGCGCGATGACTTGGAACCAATCCAAACCCGTTTGCTGCGGCGCGTGTTCTCTGGCGATATACGCGCCGGGATAATCGCGCAGAATTTCCAGGATAACCGCCATTTGCCCGGCGGGCGGCAACAAGCAAATCTGTCCGCGTACTGCCGCCGCTAACAGGCAGAGGCAAAACAGGTAGCGGTTTTCGCATAAATTAAATTGATAGGGTCGGTCCGGCAATTGCGCGGCCAGGGCCGCCACGTCAGACCATAATTTGCCGCGGCTTACCACTTGGCCGTTGTAGAGGGCAAATGGTGTCGTGTGGTTAGAAATTGGTGTCTGCGCGGCGGGAGATTTTTGGGTTTCCAGCATTGAACGGAATGTTATTGGGGGCAATGCCGCCAAGTTAGCGCCTATCTTGCTAGGGCTTGTTGTAGAAGTTCGTTCTCGTGCTGGAGAAGTATTTCGCCAATTTAACTTGACGGCATAGCCGTTGTTTCTGAATTTTTGCTGGACGTATTTTAACCGGATAAGAGGGTTGGTAAGTAAATGGATGCAGATGTATTGATTATCGGGGCCGGCCCCTCCGGCAGCGTCGCTGCCAAGATGCTGAAACAACTTGGACACCAGGTGGTGATCCTGGAAAAAGAGCAGTTCCCGCGGTTCTCGATTGGCGAAAGCCTGCTGCCGCAATGCATGGCCTTTATGGAAGCCGCGGATATGCTACCGGCGGTGACGGCGGAAGGTTTTCAATTCAAAAACGGCGCGGCATTTTCCAGAGCCGGCAAACTGACCGAATTCGATTTCACCCAAAAATTCAGCCCAGGCTGGGGCACCACCTTTCAAGTACCGCGCGCCCATTTCGATAAGGTGTTGGCCGACAGCGCCGAGGCGGCCGGCGTGCCTATTCATTATCAACAAACCATCCTGGCAGCCGATTTTAGTAATCCTGAGCAAGCCAGCCTGACCAGCGTCGATGCCAATGGCTTGCACAAGCAGTGGAGGGCAAAGATGGTATTGGATGCCAGCGGTTTTGGTCGGGTATTGCCAAGATTATTGGATCTGGAAACGCCTTCTTCGTTGCCGCCGCGACGCGCGCTGTTCACGCATATCGAGGATCGGATTACTGTAACCGATTACGACCGCAATAAAATTTTAATTGCCATTCATCCTGAGTTTCATGAAATCTGGTACTGGCTGATTCCATTCAGTAACGGCAGAAGCTCGCTGGGTGTCGTGACGCCAGCGGGTTTCCTGGACCAGCGCAGCGGCGAGCCGCTGGAAGTGTTAAAGGACATTGCCTTCGAAGAGCCACGTCTCGCCGAGCTGTTGACCAACGCCCGTTTCGATACCCCGGCTAACACCATCGGCGGCTACTCGGCCAACGTCAAGCAACTCTATGGACAGGGCTTTGCGTTACTCGGCAATGCCGGCGAATTTTTGGATCCGGTGTTTTCATCCGGCGTGACGATTGCGATGAAATCCGCTGCGTTGGCCGTACCCTTGGTTGACCGGCAATTACGCGGTGAGCCGGTAAACTGGTCTATCGAATACGAGCGGGCTTTGCGCAAGGGCATAGAGGTATTTCGGGCTTATGTGGAGGCTTGGTACGATGGCCGTTTTCAGCAAATTATTTTCGAGGAAAATCAGTTGGCCAGCGTCAAGGCCATGATTTGTTCCATTCTCGCCGGCTATGCCTGGGACGAGGAAAACCCGATGACGCAGCGCAGCGCCCAGAAAATTGAGGCCATCTTGGCGACTTATCAAACTGCCTGAGCGGTGTCATTTGTATTTACATGACTTAGGCATGGTCTGCGCCTTGGGCGGCAGCAAGGCCGATATTTTAGCCGCATGGCTTGCCGGTCGCTCCTTTCCGCCCGTTCCACCGGCCTGGCTGGATTCGGCGATTCCCGCATTCGGCGTGCTAACGGAATTACCGGCCATTCCCACCAAGCTTAAACAATACGATTGCCGCAATAACCGTTTGCTGTTGTCGGCGCTTTGCCAGATCGAATCCACTATCAGCACCGCCATAGTTCGTTACGGCGCAGATCGCGTTGGCATAGTGGTAGGCACCAGTACCTCCGGGATTGCCGAGGGTGAAACCGCCGTGCAAGTGTTGCGGGAAACCGGGGGCATGCCAAGCCACTATCACTACAAGCAGCAGGAATTGGGCGGTGCGGCGGAGTTTTTGGCGGCTTACCTGGATATTCGCGGTCCGGCCTACACCGTGTCCACGACCTGTTCATCCAGCGCCAACGCCCTGGCCTCAGCGCGCCGCCTGTTACGTTTGGGTGTCTGCGATGCGGTCGTGGTCGGCGGAGCTGACAGTTTATGCCGCACCACGCTGGAAGGCTTTTTTGCGTTAGGTGCCCTTAGCAAAACCACTTGCAATCCGTTCAGTAAAAATCGCGACGGGACGATGATAGGCGAAGGAGCCGCTTTATTTCTAATGACGCGGGAACCCGGCGAAATCGCCTTGCTAGGTGTCGGCGCCAGTGCCGATGCCTATCATATTTCCGCGCCACGCCCTGACGGTAGCTGCGCGTTACTGGCGATGCAGGCTGCGCTGGCCGATGCACAGCTAAAGCCTAAGCAAATCGATTACATCAATCTGCACGGCACCGCAACTTGGCAAAACGATACGATGGAAAATCGGGCGGTCGGGCAGTTGTTCGGTAGCGATACATTTTGCAGTTCCAGCAAACCATCTACCGGCCATTGTTTGGGTGCGGCGGGTGCGCTCGAAGCCGGTTTGTGCTGGTTGCTACTGTCTGATTTACATCAAGAAAGTCGTTTGCCGCCGCATCTGTGGGATGGCGAACCTGATCCCGACATGGTGCGGCTGCATTTGGTCGGGCTGGAAAACCAGGCGCTAAAGCCGCTACAATACTGCCTCAGCAACTCTTTTTCATTCGGCGGAAACAATGTGTCCTTGCTCATTGGACATCCCTGACAGCCCTGCGGTTTTTCCTTACCGCATCGAAACGCTAGTACCTCAGTCCGGGCGTATGGTATTGCTGGACCGGGTGCTGGAAGTAGGGGACAGCCATATCGTAGTCGAATTGGAGGTGCGCGAAGACGGCCTGTTTTCGTGTAGCGATCATAGCGTACCGGCCTGGGTGGGCTTGGAATATATGGCACAAGCCATTGCCGCCTACTCCGGGTATCACCGCAAGTGCCGAGGCGAAGCGATTGGATTGGGGTTTTTATTAGGCACTCGCTACTTCGAATGCTCGGTCGGCAGTTTTCCCTGTGGTGCCAAACTGACCGTCAGTGCGGAAAAAATTATCGAGGCCGCCAACGATATGTCGGTGTTCGACTGCACGATAACAGGGCAAAATATTAAGGCCAGCTCCAAGTTAAATGTGTTGCTGCCACAGGATTCGCAAAAATTTCTCGCCGGAAAAGGAATATGAGCCAACCAACCATCCTGGTCACAGGATCCAGCCGAGGCATCGGCAAAGCCATCGCCCTGCGCCTTGCTCGCGCGGGCTACGATATTGTACTGCATTGCCGCAGCCGGCTGGATGAAGCCGAGCAAGTCAAACAGCAGATTGTCGAGATGGGCCGCCACGCGCGCGTACTCAGTTTTGATTTAGCTGACCGGAATGCGGCCAAAGACAGTTTGGAAAACGATATTCATACCCATAGTGCCTACTACGGCGTGGTCTGCAATGCCGGTCTTTCCCGAGATAATGCCTTTCCGGCCTTGAGCGGCGAAGATTGGGACCAAGTATTGCGCAGTAATCTCGATGGTTTTTACAACGTGCTTTATCCGCTAGTCATGCCGATGATACAACGCCGTAAACCGGGGCGTATCGTCACGCTGTCTTCCGTTTCCGGTTTAGTCGGTAACCGCGGCCAAGTCAATTACAGCGCGGCCAAAGCCGGCATTATCGGCGCGACTAAAGCGCTAGCGGTTGAGTTGGCGAAACGCAAAATCACCGTCAACTGTGTGGCCCCTGGTTTAATCGAAACCGAGATGCTGGAAGGCTTGCCCCTTGAAGAAGCGCTGGCCGCCGTGCCGGCCAAACGCTTAGGCACGCCAGAAGAAGTCGCGGCCTTGGTGGCGTTTTTGATGTCCGAAGATGCCGCTTACATTACCCGGCAAGTGATTTCGGTGAATGGAGGTTTGTGTTGACCCGCCGCGTCGTCGTGACCGGCATGGCCGGCTTTTCGCCGATCGGCAACGATTGGCAGGAAATACGCGGCAGCCTTTTAGCCAAGCAATCCGGCATCCGTTACATTCCGGAATGGGAAATTTATAACGGCCTGCTGACCCGTTTAGCGGGGGCAGTGGAAAATTTCACGCTGCCGGGCCATTACACCCGCAAAAACACCCGCAGCATGGGTCGAGTCTCGTTAATGGCAACTCGGGCCACGGAACTGGCGATGCTTGATGCCGGTTTGCTGGGTGATCCGATTATCAGCAGCGGCCGCACCGGTGTAGCTTATGGTTCGTCAGTCGGATCGACGCCGGCTATCGCCGATTTCGGCAGAATGCTGATTAATCACGACATTGGCAATCTGAATGCTACCACTTATCTGAAAATGATGGGCCACACCACCTGCGCCAATGTGGCTTTGTTTTTTCAGGTGCGCGGCCGGGTCATACCTTCTGTCAGTGCCTGTACCTCGGGCAGCCAGGGCATCGGTTACGCCTACGAAGCGATCAAATATGGTTTGCAGGACGTGATGCTGGCGGGCGGCGCGGAAGAGCTTTGCCCGACCGAAGCGGCGTTATTCGATGCGCTCTACGCCACCAGCACCCGTAACAGCGAACCAAATCTGACTCCGCGGCCTTTCGACCGCGACCGCGACGGTTTGGTGATAGGGGAGGGTGCTTGTACCTTGGTATTGGAGGAACGGGAACGCGCTGTGGCGCGCGGCGCGCGGATCTACGCCGAAGTTGCCGGGTTTGCCACCAATGCCGACGGTGTGCACGCCACGCAGCCCAATGCCGACACAATGCAGGTGGTGATGCGTCTGGCCTTACGGGATGCACAGCTTGAGCCGCAGCAAATTGCTTATATCAGTGCTCACGGCACTGCCACTGAGCAGGGCGACATTGCCGAAAGTCATGCAACGGCCGCAGTGTTTGGCGGCAACACCCCGATTAGCAGTTTGAAAAGTTTCACTGGTCATACCTTGGGTGCTTGTGGGGCCTTGGAAGCCATGGTGGCAATTCAGATGCTGAGGGAAGGCTGGTTTCATCCCAATTTGAACCTGGATAATCTCGATCCGCGTTGTGCCGAGCTGGATTATCTGACCAGCGACGGCCGTCATATCCACGCCGACTACATCGTTAGTAATAATTTTGCGTTTGGCGGCATCAACACATCTTTGGTTTTACAGCGCTGGGATAGCTGAGTTGACCGAGAACATGGCCGAGTCAGGCAGGGAAAGCCGTTTGGCTTTCACAGTAAAGCACTGGTGTTTCTGGCAATCCGCGCCGGAGCCCCAAACCACTAGCTGGCCCAACGGTGAAATATTGCCATATAACCAAGGTAAGGCCGATGTGGGGTTTTTACCGGCGATGCAAAGGCGCAGATTATCACCTTTAGCCAGAGCGGCCTGCGCTGTGGCCTGGCGCAGTCGTAGCGAAAACGGCGATATGCCCTCGGTATTTTTCTCAAGCCATGGCGAAAGCCAGTATTATTTCGAGATGCTTGAAGAGTTGGCAGAGGGCGAACATGTTTCGCCCAGCCGCTTCAGCCAGTGCGTGCATAATGCCATCGCCGGCTTGTCCAGTTTCCATAGTACAAGCTATTTACCGTATGTAGCCTTGGCCGGCGGTACGGAAGGGCTGTATGCGGCTTTTATGGAAGCAGGCGGCATGTTGCTGGATGTTCCCCAGGTTTTGCTCGTCTGTTATGAACAGCCTTTGCCGGAGGCTTATTTGTCTTATCTGCCCGGCAGTCAAACGACCTGGGCTTTGGCAATGACGCTGGGGCGATCAGCCAGTGCCGGGCCGCAATTGCAGCTGACGCGCGAGCCGGCAAATGGCACGGCAATGCCGGAAAAGGGCTTGCCCAATTTCGTGCAAGCAGTCATATCCGGCCGGCAAAGCGGATCATGTCGGCAGGACAGGGCAATCTGGCATTGGCGTTTGGACGAGTTTCATAACTCGATTGCCAGCGGCCTAAGCGATCTGCCGTAACCCAGGGTATAATCCCTGTTTGGCGTAGTAATTTATCGCGCGGTTGGCACAGATACTTTGGCGCTTGGAGTGGTGCCAGAGGACAATACAATATCAACCGATACTCGCTAAATCGAGGCTTTAGAGCGATTGTCAGGCCGAGTCGAGTATCGCAATAGGAAACAACACCCGTATGAAGACCCAAGAAGACGTATTCGCCACCTTAAGAGAATTGATGTCGGAAATGTTCGAGTTAACGCCCGAGGACATCACCTTGGAGGCTAACTTGCGGCAGGATTTGGACATCGACAGCATCGATGCGGTGGATTTGATGGTCAGGCTGCGCGAGATTACCGGCAAACGCATCAATCCCGAGGATTTCAAAAATGCCCGCACCATCCAGGACGTGGTGGATACTGTTTACCGGATCAGTGCTGAATAAGCCTGGATGTTTAAAGATTTTTTCACCAATCGGGTCCTGACCAAGATTCAGGCAAATCCAGACACCCGCATTTGCCCAAAACCTCCAGCAGAGTCTCGGCAAATCATCCTGAATGTGATTATCGGGGCCGCGACGGTCAGCTATCCCTTTCTGATTTGGTTTTCCGCAGATTACTTTCAACCCCGTTCCATGGCTTTAGGGCTAGCTGGATTGTTCTTGCTGCGTTACTGGCTGCAAAAACAGCGTAAATCGGTGGCTGTAGCCGAGTCTAGGTTGATATTGGCCTGCGCGCTGTTTCTATTGCTGAGCGCACTGGTTAACGATGCCGACTGGCTGCTGGCTTATCCGGTGTTTGTTAGTCTGCTGTTTTTTGCGGTATTTGCCTTCAGTTTGATCCATCCGCCGACGGTAGTGGAACGCCTGGCCAGGCTGGAATTTCCGGATCTGCCCGCCCACGGCGTGCTGTATACCCGGAAAGTGACGCTGGTGTGGAGCGTTTTTTTTCTGGGCAACGCGGCAATTTCCTTGCTGACTATTTGGTATGGCGACCGCTGGTTGTGGAGCCTTTACAATGGTTGTATCTCGTATGTGCTGATGGGTTTGTTAATGGCAGCAGAAATGGCGGTACGCCGCAAAGTGAAGGCCAGCTTTTGAGTATGAAAAATCAGGGAAGCGCACCAGGCGTTTTGTTTCCGGAAACGCTAGGCGAACACATTCAGGCTGATGGTAGGGTGTTGGCTTTGCGCATTCCCAAAGATCTGACTTATTTCAACGGTCATTTCGACGAAATTGCGGTGGTGCCCGGAGTCGTGCAAATCCAATGGGCGGTGCATTATGCCCGGCAATACCTGGGTTTAACCCGCGACTTCAGTCATATGGAATCGGTAAAATTCAAAGAGCTATTGTTACCTGGACAGGAGCTGGAATTGGCATTGCACTATCTGCAACAAGCCGGCAAATTGACATTTTGTTACCGTTCGGCGACCTGCGAATACAGCTCGGGTAGAATTTACTTTCATGACCACCACCTTTAATCCCTGCATCTTGATTCCGGTTTATAACCACGAAAAGCCGCTCCTAGGCATTGTTGAGCGCTTGGCTACGCATCAACTGCCGTGCCTATTGGTGGATGACGGTAGCGATGCGTCTTGCGCCGAGGTGATTCGTGGCTTAGCCGAGCAATATGCCTGGGTGCAAAGTATCAGGCTGGAGAATAACCAAGGGAAGGGCGCGGCGGTCAAAGCCGGCATTCTGGCCGCTCAAACCCAAGGGTATTCGCACGGGCTGCAAATCGATGCCGACGGCCAGCACGATTTAAACGATGTGAATAAATTTCTAAACGCCGCCAAACAAGCGCCGGAAGCGGCAGTTATCGGTAGAGCGCTATTCGACGCATCGATTCCTAAACTGCGCTACTACGCCCGCTACCTGACCCATATTTGGGTACATATCAACACACTGTCTTTCGCCATCCCCGACTCGATGTGCGGCTACCGGGTTTACCCGCTTGAGTCTTGTGCAAAGTTGATTCAAAGCCAAGCCATGGAAAATCGCATGGGTTTTGATACGGAGATTTTGGTGCGGCTTTATTGGCAAGGCGTGACAGTCATCTCCATTCCCACTCAGGTGCGCTACCCGCTGGACGGCTTATCGCATTTCCGGGCTTTGGAGGACAATCTGCTGCTCAGTCAGACTCATGCCCGTTTATTTTTCGGTATGTTGTTACGCTGGCCCAAACTGCTACTGAGGCATTTTCAATGAAGCCCGAGAACACCGCCGCCCGGCATTGGGCAGCCGTGGAGGAAAACAGCCTGCTTTGGGGTATACAGGCTTTGGTATGGGTGTATCGGCAATTCGGACGCTGGGTGTTTCGGCTATTTTTGCGGCCGGTGGTGAGTTACTACTTTCTGGCCGGGCGTCTTGCCCGCGAGTCTTCCCGAGAATATTTGCGCCACTTGGCCGATTTTTACCCGGCGTTGGGTTTGGGCAGCGGACTCTGGCAAAGTTACCTGCATTTTTTGAGCTTTGGCGAAACCTTGCTGGATAAAATCGTGGTGTGGACCGGTAACATCACGCCTGAGCAAGTAGACTTTCCCAATCGTCAGCTCCTGTTGGATTTGATCGAACAAAAGCGCGGAGCCATGCTGCTGTCCGGACACATCGGTAACCTGGAAATTTGCCAGGCCATCGCCACGATGCGCGGCCACATCCATCTCAACATCTTGGTGCATACCAAACATGCTGAGAAATTCAACCGCCTGCTCGGCAGCCGCGGCAGCGCCACCATCCAACTAATTCAAGTGACGGAGTTAAGTCCCGCCATCGCGATTACCTTGCAGGAAAAGATCGAGCGCGGCGAATTTCTGGTGATGGTTGGCGACCGGATTCCGGTGCAAGGCGGCCGTACGGTGTCGGCCGGCTTTCTGGGTGAGGACGCCGAATTTCCGCAAGGCCCGTATCTGCTGGCTTCGCTGTTGCGTTGCCCGGTCTATACCTTGTTTTGCTTTCCGGTGAACGGTCGATTCAAGATCCATCTGGAACACTTCGCGGAATCTATTCGCATCCCGCGCGGTGAACCCAAAAGGCATGACATGCTGAAAAATCTGGCGCGACAATATGCCGAACGACTGGAAGCCTATTGCCGAATAGCGCCGCTACAATGGTTTAATTTTTACCCGTATTGGAGCAAGACAACTGCGGGCGATACCAGTCAGATAGCCGTCGAGGACAACTAATATGTTGCGCGCCGAAGTGGAATTAACTGTGCCGTTTCACGACATTGATTTACTTAACATTGCCTGGCACGGCCATTATTGCAAATACATCGAGATTGCCCGTTGCGCGATGCTGGATAAAATCGGCTACGGTTATATGGCGATGAAGGAAACCGGTTACGTCTGGCCGATTGTGGATTTGCAATTACGTTATGTGCGTCCGGCACAGTTCGAACAGCGGATCAAGGTATCAGCGGAGTTGGTGGAATGGGAATACCGGATGAAGATTAAATACCGGGTCGCCGACGCCGAAACCGGCGAAGTGTTGGCCAAGGGCCATACCATCCAGGCCGCTGTGGACGCGGACAGCCGCGAAATGTGTTTCGCTTCGCCGGCGGTGTTTTTGGAAAAGCTCGGGATTAAATCTGATTCGCCCTAGCTAGGTGCTTACTGTAGCGTTTGTGTTTTGGGCTGTTCCGGTTTGTCGTCTTTGTTGTACTGTCGCGTCGCCTGTTGCCTAGCGTCAGCCTGTTCTTAACCTTTTGCTCGAGGGATTTTGATTATGTTCAGAAAAAACTACATTGTGATGTTGCTCTGCTTGGCTGTGTTGGCGGTGGGCTGCAAGAAGGAGCTTAAGCCAGGTGAAGGTGCGGCAGCGGCTGTCCAGCCCGCGCAGGTTTACTATACGCAGTTCAGCCTGTTCCAAGAGCAGAACCGGTTCCGCACCACCAATTACCGTAAAGGCCAGTTGATTCCAATCAATACACCAGTAGCGCTGCTGAAACTGACCTCCGACGAGGCGGTGCTTAGAGTGGAATCCAGCGGCCAACTGATTACCATCGAAAACGTGCAAAAATTTACCAAAGACGATATGCCGATTGCTTTCAGTAAAATTGCCGGCACCAGTAAGGTAGACCTCAATCAATATACTCCCACCGAGCGCGAAAGTATTTTGGCAGGGCAGGTGAAGACAGGCATGAGCAAAAAAGCCGTGCTGGCCGCCATCGGCTACCCGCCGCAGCATGTCACGCCTTCGCTCGATAGCGACGACTGGACTTACTGGTCCAATCTATTCAACCGCTTTTTGGTGAAATTTAAAAACGGCAAAGTCGATAGCATTGTCGAATAAGCCCGGGGCTTTTGATGTACTGGAGCCGGCAGTTGCAGTTCCGGTTCCAGTAGCGATCATTGGACTATTCAAACCCAAATCCGGCTTTAGCCCAGGCTTTGGTTCCCCCTTCCAAATTGCGCAAATGCTCGTAACCTAGTTCGTGTAGCGTTCTAGCTGCGGCATTGCCCATCGGCCCACCTTCGCAATACAGATAAATCGGAGTGGTTTTATCTTGCGGCAGTTTATCCAGGTATTTCTCGACATTGTTGTAAGGAATAAACACATCGGTGCCTTTGATATGCCGCTGCTCCGGGGTATGCACGTCCACCAGAAAAATATCCTGCTGTTGCATCAGCTGATTTAGTTCCGGCGCGGTGACCATTTGTAAATAATCGGGTGCTTGAAACGCGCAGCCGCTCAAGAACAGGCTTAAAGCTGCACTGGCATAGGTTTTTTTCATGGCTTAATTCTCCGAAATCAGACAAATGCGTTAGGGATTTTGGCAACGATCCAAGCTTTCACTCAGCGTGACCGGTTGCAAATTCGCGACAGCAATGGCCTCCAGCAAGGGAGGAAGCACTTCTAGAATTACCGGCTGATTGTTGCTTGTGCGGGCAACATTACTGTCATGCAACAACAGAATGTCGCCAGCTTTCAGGTCTTTCAACAATTTCGCCAAGACGACTTGCGGATTGCCTTCAATCGTGTCAAAGCCGCGCTTGGTCCAACTAGCCAATTGCAAACCCAGGCGGCTGAGCACCGGATCAAGCAAAGGATTGCGCAAACCGACCGGCGGCCGAAAAAACCGGGGCCGAATGCCGGTCACCTCAGTCAGAGTATCCTGGGCCGCGTTTAGTTCGGCCATCCAGCCATTTAGCAGCAGAAACGGCAAATGATATTGGTGATGCATGCTGTGATTTTCGACCGCGTGGCCGCGTTTGACGATGTCCCGACACAAATCCGGGTAGCGTTGGGCTTTATCGGCGATGCAGAAAAACGTGGCTTTGGCGCCGAAGCGATCCAGCAGGTCCAGCACGGCGGGGGTGATTTCAGGATCGGGGCCATCGTCTATGGTAATGGCAATGTCGCCCCGCGCGGCGGCGGCAGGCGGCAGCGAGGTCCAGTTCGAGCCTACCCAAGAGCAACGCGGCCAAAGCCCGGCAAAGGTTAAAACCAACTGATCGGCAATAAAAGTCATCAAGGCCCAAGGCCAAATGCTTGGTTGAATAACTATCGCCAGCGGAGCGGCTATTGTTATTGCCAATGAAACCTTCATTAGCGGCGTAGGCTGCCAGTTGCGGTAAGCGGAAAAATTCATCATGAATGGGGGTGCGTGTTTAACCGGTAAGCGTCGCCGGTACCGAGCAGGGCGGCGATCAGATTTTTCTGCACTTCCGAGCTGCCAGAAAAAAGCCGCCCGGCTAGCGCATCCTGGACCAATTCAGCCATCGCGCCCCCCGATTCCAAGCCGGCCGCGCCCATGATCTGCACCGCATCCAGGCTGGATTGCAAGAAAGCCTCGGCCGCATACAACTTGGTTTGCGCCGACGCCATCGTCAGGCGTTGGCCGGCGTCGCACAATCGCGCGCATTCCCCCAGCCATAAATTGACGGTGTCCAGCCGTAACTTCATCTCGGCGATGCGATGGCTGACGGCCTGATGCTTACCCAAATGCACGCCGCCGGAGCGCCGCTCCCGGCTATAACGAACCACTTCCGCCAATTGCCAATCCATGAGCCCGGCGATGCCGGCGAACACGAAGGCCCGTTCGTACTCCAAAGCCTTTTGGATCATCTGGGTGCCGGCGCCGATTTTTCCGAGCAGGCGATCGGCATCGATTCGACAATCTTGCAAACTCACGCTGCCGGTGGCGCTGCCCCTGCAGCCATCCAATGCACTTTCATTGCTGAAATGGCAGCCGTCATCTTCACGGGACACCAGGAAAGCGGAAATCTTGCCGTCCAATTTGGCGTAAATCACCAACCAGTCGGCCATTGGCACGTTAGTGATATAACGCTTTTCGCCGTTTAGTAGATAACCGTCGCCCGCTTGTTTGGCATGAGTAGTCATCGCTTGCACGTCGGAGCCGCAAGACGGCTCGGTGATGGCATGCCCGCCCAGCCAGTCTCCGCTCAACAAAGCCGGCAGAAATTTTTCTTTCTGCGCCTCGCAGCCGTACAACAAGATAGGGTATACAGAACCCCACAGATGGGCGTTGATCGCCAGCATCAGACCGGGATCGCGACAAGTTTCGCCAAGGCGGCGATGGGTTTCGACTAACGAGGCAAAGTTATCGCCAAAACCGCCGACGGCAGAGGGCAGGGCATGTCGAAATACACCAAGTTCAGCGACGGCACGCAAACGGACTTTGATTTGGGTTTCATTCGGTCGGCCTGCGTAAGCAAGGATCTCGGAAAAATCAGTGGCTATAGTCATGGTTTAGGATTTGAGCAAACGCAATGAATTTGCATTGTATTGTATCGTTCCCAAGCTCCGGCGTGGGAACGAAGGCATACAGCGTCGAGGCAAGCTTGCAAAGACAAAGTTTCTGTTTTTCGCAAAAGCTTCTATGCTGGTTAGGCTTGGAACGCCAGGTCCCACCGCTTGCGATTGGTCAACCAGAGTAAGCCTGGCTAGAAAATTATCAATAACTTAAAAGCACGTATGAGCAAAACCACACCCGCCAACGTCAAACTAACGCTTTACGGTAAGCCTATCGAGCTGAAATTCAGCGCGCCAACGGAAAAAGTGACGCCGGTAGCGATGCTGCCGGCACTGCATCGCATCAACAACACTTTTGTCGAAACCGCAGTGGCTGCCTTTGTTACGGACCAGGAGACCATCTCCTGCCAAGCCGGCTGCGGCGCCTGCTGCCGACAAGTCGTGCCGTTGGCGGAATTCGAAGCCTACCAAATCGCCGGCGTGGTCGAGCAATTGCCCGAGCCCAGGCGTTCCACGGTCAAGCAGCGCTTTGCCGACGCTTGCGAAAAACTGGACGCTATCCAGTGGCTGAGCCGGCTCGAACAGATGCTGGCTGAAGGCACCAGCCACGAAGCGGTAGAGCAACACGCGCTGACTTATTTTCAGCAAGGCGTCCCCTGTCCGTTTTTGGAGGCAGAAAGCTGCTCCATCCACCCGGTCCGGCCCTTGGCTTGCCGAGAATATCTGGTGACATCGCCGGCCGAACATTGCCAAAACCCGACACAGGAACACGTCAGGCACATCGAGTTAAAATTTCAGGTGTCCAAAATTGTCCGCAAACTTTGGCGCACCAGCCATATCAAAGACCTGGATTCGGTGCCGATGATTTACGCCTTGCAATGGGTCAAGAAACACCCCAACCAATTTCCAAAAAAGCGTGGCGAGGCTTGGCTGCGGGAGTTTTTTGACTATATGGCGAATCCGTGACGGCCGGTTTTTCTTATCGTTCCCACGCTCCAGCGTGGGAATGCCGCCCCAGACGCTCCAGCGTCACGGCTACCAAGTATCGATTTCGATCAAGCCGCCTAATCCCGCATAGTTCGCAGCACTGGAATAGCGCCAATGCTCGGGCAAATTTACATAACCCCGCTTCACCGGATTGGCATGAATATAATCTAACTTCTCCCGCATCATCGCTTCATTAAGAATCAGCTCCGCATGCACACCCTCCTGCCAGAACTGAAACTCCCGATCATGCTTGTGAGCGCATTTGGCAAACCGTAATCTCTGCAATAAATGTTCGGCTCGTTTCGCTTGCAGATGATTGATGATCCGCCGCGCGGTATAGGCTTTGAAACTGGCAACGCATTTATCCAGCGTGGCGCTCTGCGCGATGAAATGCAGATGGTTTTCCAGAACCACATAGCCATACAGTTTCAAGCCGACCTGTTGCCGTTGAAATTGCCAGCAGTCGAGCAGGATTTGCACGGTTTCCGGCCGAGTAAAGACCGGCAGCCATTCCACGACCGTGCAGGTCATGAAATGCGCTTGCTGGGGTTCAGTGATGATGTAACGACTTCGGGCCATTGGCTGTTTGTTGGTTTAGGACGCTGGAGCGTCCGGGGCTACGTTCCCACGCGGAGCGTGGGAACGATGGAAACGTAGAATTAATGGGCACTGCACGGCTTTATCACGCAGCGCCCGGTGGGTCGCAGGGTTGGGCATCACTGTTAGGGTCAGTGGTTTGGCTATCCATCCCCATGTGCATGTCGACAAGCCGATCAGAGAACAAGATGCCAATTCTTCCATTTTGCTGGTTCAATCCAAGGTTGCGCTTGTTTGACATCATGTCGATGTTCTTCTTAACATCGGGCTTCATGCAGGATGTCAAATATTCAATGAAAGTATTTACTGTTGCCACCTCTTCAGAGAGACGCTGCAACCCAACCGCATTGATTTCAACACCCACAGTACGCTCCCACATGCTTCGATATTCCTTGAATACCGGAACTCTTCCGTGGAAGTAGACGTCATTGAAACGGAGTTTTTCGAGAACAACATTGCCATGCAACAAATCGTTCCGTTCGTTGACAAGGGTGTGATAGGCCTTGCATGCTGGCGATGTATAGTCCACTGGGTTTTCAAAACCAACGCAAGTTATATGCAGCGATTTCACGCGGACATCGATTGGTTGTCGAATTGTGTTTTCTCGTAGCCGTTCGTCACTCTTGAGTTCTGGGCGCATTAGTGCGAACAGCAAAAAGTTGACATACGCCTCTGCCATCACTGGCAGCATAGAGCGAATACCAAAGCAAAGACCAAGCCCCTTGCTGTATCTGCCGAGAATTTCTCCACATCTGTCTTGCTGGATGTCATCGATCTCGGTGATATCGGGGATAGCTTGCGTTTCTGGCTGAAGGTCCAAGGCGTGAACATCGGATAGCATCTTCTCGATCGTGCGGCGTAACCGCTGATAGGGGTTCACAAATTCCGTCCACTTTTCAAGCGACTTTCGAATCTCGCCGATTTTCTGCCCATAGTTTGCAAAATCTGCCTTGATTTGCGCGGCGAAGATTTCGCTATCGACATCAGATACGTTCAGTCCACTGGAAACCCATATTTCGGTTCTGAAGTTCATCCCTTGAATGTGGATAGTCCCAGATGGGTGATCTAGAACCCACTCCCAGTGAATCAAGTTGTCGGAACTGTTATTGCGTAAGAAGTTTTGCGGACCATTCGGCCTACCAAATCTTGCACCAAGGTAGCAGTAAAGATCAGCCGGACTTACCTCAGACCGCCATTTCCAGACCACCATACCCCTGTGCGTTGGCCCTTTCCGAAGGCGATCAAAGATGAACTTCGGGTGAGGGCATGTCAGGGAAGCAAGGAAATTCTCGGCTAGTGGCATAGCGATGCCCAACAAGTGATTATGAAGTTTCTGTATATCATCTCCGATTGCCGCAACCTAGACAATCCAAGGGTTAGCGAATTTCGGAGTCATCCTTGAGTTTCTAGCAACATCAAATGCCGATAATCCACCTTCCCATTCGCCAATCGCGGCAACTCTTCCAAAATCAGATAACGACTCGGGTGCATATAGGCCGGCAATTGGCGGCTGAGTAACTTCCGAATCTCGGCGATGCTCATTCCCGGTTCCAAAACCACTGCCAAAGCCGGGCGCTGGCCGGCGGTTGGGTCGTCCACACCGATCACGGCGCAACCTTTGACACCAGTGATGGCATTAATGACCGCCTCAATTTCCGCCGGTTCGACGCGGTAGCCGGAACATTTCAGCATGCGTCCCAAGCGGCCGTGAAAGCGGTATTCGCCGTGCTCCTGGCTGGCGCGGTCGCCGGTAGGATACCAATCGTCAGGGTTTAGAAAGGACTGCACACCGCCGTCGCGCCAGTAGCCGCTGGCTAGCGTCGGTCCGCGAACCCATAACTCGCCGGTGTCGGCGGCTATGCGCAGTTCGCAACCGGCGGCAGGGAGGCCGATGGGGATGGTTTGCTCGGCGATCAAACGCTCGCGTTGTACCGGCCAATAGCAGCAGACATTGGTTTCGGTGGGGCCGAAGAAATTGTACAAGGTGGTCAGCGGCAAACTGGCGGCCAGATCGATCAGCGCCGGGGTGGGGAACACCTCGCCGGCGAAAATAATGAAGCGCAAAGCCGCCAGCGGGGTTTGTGCCAAATTGCCTTTGTAAGTGAGGAAGGCCAGCAAGGAGGGCACGGTGTACCAGCCGCTGATGGCGTGTTCGCTCAGCCAGGCGCTTAACCGAGCTGGGGCCATGGTCAAGCCGGCCGGGATGAAATGCAGGCTGGCACCGCTACCTAACACGGCGTAAAGATCGAAGGTGGATAGATCGAAGAAAAACGGTGCGCTGCTGGCGATGCGGTCGGCAGGCGTTAAAGTCAGCAAATCGGCGGCCCACGATGCGAATGCTGATACCGCTCTATGGCTGAGCGCTACGCCACGCGGTTGGCCGGTGGAGCCTGATGTATACAAAATCGCCGCCAGCGATTCGGCGGGAGTTTCAACTGGAGCTGACACACCTTCGTTACAGTTGGCGATGTCCAGCCACAAATTTTCATCTAGCCAGTCAGGCGCCGAATCCGATCCTACTACTGCGCAAACCCGAGCATCAGCGACGATAAAGCTCAGTCTGGGTGCCGGATTCTTCAGATCTAAAGGCACATAGCAGGCTCCCGCCAACAAGACACCGAACAGCGCGCAGGCGGCATCTATGCCGCGATCCAGATGTACCGCGACCGGCTGGCCTGGACGGACGCCTCTTGCTTGCAAGGCAGCGGCAATGGTTTGGGCCTGTTGCAGTAATTGCCGATAGCTGACTTGCCGGTCTTGCTCTTGCAAAGCCGGGGCGTCGGGCTGGAGTTGGCATTGGTGTAGAAAAGGCGCTAGCAACATCGGTTTAGGTTTCGCTAAAAAATGACGATTTTATGGTTCCCACGCTCCCGCGTACCCACGGGGCATAAATGGGAACCCGGTCAGGGACGCTCCCGCGTCCAGAACCGCTGGAGCGGTTCTAACTGCATTCCCACGCTGGAGCGTGGGAACGATGGGTGGAGATGAGCGAGTATTATGGGCTATCCAATAACTCGACATTCATCCGTGCGATCACCGCATCCAACCAAGATTCGTCGATCGCCGGCGACAAGTAGCTATAGGACAAAACCAGCTTGCCGTCGAGTTGGCAGGCCAGCAGCGCCAAACCGGGCGGCAAGGTCATCCAGCACATCAGCGATAGATCAGTCACTGGGACACCTAGAAAGCCTTTCTTGCTCCAGGACAATTCGCCAATGTCGGAAAACCACAAGGAGCTCAACTCACCGCCGCTGTGTTGTTTACGCAGCACTTTCGCGTATTTGTCGGGCGATAGCCATTGGCCCAGCCACATCAACGGCAGGTAGGCCAAGTCCAGTTCATCGCGCACCACTTGCTGATGTTCGCTGAGTAAGTGTGCAAACAAGCCTGTTCTATCCCGCACTTGCTCGCGAGTGGCGCGGGCGAACAGGCAGCCGATATGATTGCCGAATACCGGCGTCGGAGCGTTCTGGCGGCGCAGGTTAAACGCATAAGGGATGCAATAACCGTCTTTAGCGGCCGGCGGGCCGACCAGTTCCATCGCCTGCATGAAGCAGCCGAGATAGTACAAGGTACGCCCGGTCAAGCCAGTGGCTTGTTGCGCCAGTTTGGCGATGCGTTGCGATTGGTCGGCATCGAAACGCTGTACTTTTAAGTGCAGGCGTTGCGAGCCTTGTTCAATTTGCGTGGGCAGGCAACTATCCAGGCTATTGGCGGCGGTATTGTGGCGTTTGGCTTTGAAGAATAACTGCAGTTTTTTCCAGAAGTTCCATTGCGCCAGTTTGGCTTCGATTAAGGACGAAGATTCCTTGAAGCTGTCCGGCCGCTCGGACGACAGAAAGTCCAGCAATATCTTGCAACCGCGCGCGTCCAACAAGGGATGCAGCCAGATCAGCAGCAAAGTACCGCCATCTGCGCCGGCTATCCAGTGCACGATCAGCGGCCGGGATTCCAGGCGATTGAAAATGTCCAGCAATAAGCGTTTGGTTTCGTCGGCTTCATCCGCGCTCGGCTGGCATTGATGAAGTTCCAGCGGTATGGGGTTGCCGGTGGCAACCCAGGCAAAACGCTTGCCGCGCGGCTGAATAACGGCTGAGGATTGAGGAAAACGCTCCACCAGCAAATCCAGGCGCTTTTGCAGATCGGACAAATCCGGCGTTTCCGCCAACTGCAAGGCAAAGCCGCAATACCCGCCGGGCATCCCGGCGTTGCGAATTTCTTGATCGAGTACGTAGGTAAAATAATCGCCGGGATTGAAGAGCTGTTCTTGAGAGTTTGTCATCCGGCGTAACCGCTACGGCGGATCCAGCTTTCCAGCGAGTTCAGACTGCCGACGTTATCCGGTTCGATTTCGGTGTCCGGCAGCGTCACGCCAAATTCTTTTTCGGCAAACATGATCAGGCGCATGATGCCCATGCTGTCCAGGCCGGCGTCCAACAGGTTGTCGTCGTCGCCGAATGAGGCCGGGTCTTCGTGATAAATCAGTTCGGCAAAGATGAAATGCTTGAGTATTTCCTTCATGGCAGCAAAAGGTGGGTGAGTTAAAAACAAATCCTAGTCAAAGCGCAGCACTCGCGTTAAATCGGCTCCGGGGAAAAGGCTTTTGACGCAAAACCCCAGCGCGGCACTTGCCGACAATAGTGGCTGTAAGACGCGCCAAACCGGCTGGTCAAATCCGGTTCTTCGCGAAACACCACGGTAATATGAAAAAACAGCGCAATCGAGCCGGCATAGACTATCAGGCCCGGATCAGCATATAGCAAACATTCCGCCAGCAACACCAGCAATACGCCTTGAAACATTGGATTGCGGGTCCGCCGATACAGGCCGCTCACGACCAGTTTTTTGGGTGGATCGATAGGCGCGGGGGTACCCAAGCCCGCGACGGCGAATTCCCAGGCGCAGCGCAGGTAAATAGCCAGACCCAGCATGATACACAAGCCGGCAGGTATCACCCATGCCGCATTTACTGTCTGCCAGTTGTCCGGATCGGAAAGTAAGTAGTAAGGCAGGTAAATCAGCACCGCGCCGGGGACGATCAGGGTAAACAGCAGGATTTTGAAGGCCAGGAAAGGACGCACGTATCGGTCTGTCGGGTTTGGAAGTTCGGATGGGCTAAGCTTGCGGCAATTTTGGCATTACCCGTGCCGCAATCCAAGTGATTTTGAACCGCTGCGGGAATTTGTGTAGAATCCGGCGTTTGTTAATGGAACTTGAACAGCCATGTCAGAAGACTTGATCAGCCAATTGAAAACCATGCTTATCGAGGGCTTGCTCCTGGAAGACATCGTCCCGGATGACCTGTCACCGGATGATGCTTTGTTCGGCGGTGGATTGGGCTTGGACTCTATCGACGCGCTGGAAATCGGCGTGATGCTGGACCGGCAATACGGCATCAAGATCACCTCCGGCGACGAACGCAATAATCAGATATTTCTCTCTCTCCGCTCGCTCGCCGAATTCGTCGCCGCTAATCGCACCCGTTAACCATGGGGCATGCTGTCAAACCGCTGATTATCGCCGGTGTTGTAGTCGCTTATCCTTTTCTGAGTGCGTATCTGGCCGGTCTCGGTTTTGCCAGCTTTGAACTCATCGTCTTCGCGGCGCTGACCTTGTGGCGCGGTTTTACCGCCTCCGGACTAGTGGCGCGTTTGCTTAGTTTTTTACTGGCTGCGGTGTTGCTGGCCGGTGCCTATTTCGCCACGACCTATTTTGTCTGGCTGGTGCCGTCGTTTGCCTATTTGTGGCTGACTTTTTTATTCGGGCATACCCTGTGGTCGCCGCCTTCTTTCATTGAACGCTTGGTGCGTTTACAGTTTCCCGAATTGATGCCGGGCATTGCCAAGTATTGCCGGCAACTAACCTGGATTTGGATCGGTTTTTTTGCCGCCAATATTGTTATTTGCGCCGTGCTGCCGGCGCTTGCCGGGCAAACCGCTTGGGCGCTTTACACCGGTGTGGTGGTGTATCTATTGATGGGTCTGCTGGGAACCGGTGAATGGTTTTACCGGCACAAGCGCTTTCCGGATTTGGAGATTCCACCGGCGCTGGAGACCTTCAAATGCATCGCAACGAACGGCCATAAGGTATTCAAGGGATGAAGATTAACCGCACGCTGTGTTTGCTTTTAGCCATAGTACCCGTGCTTGGATGGGCTGATGACGCGGTCCTGAGCGAGTTATTGACTCGAATCCGCCAAACAGGTCAGGCGCAGTTTCAGTATGAGGAAACCCGCGTGCTGGAACTGGCAGACGCGCCATGGCACGGACAAGGTGTCATGCTGTCCGGCACCGACGGCAGCCTCGTCAAATTGCAACTGCAACCGGCGCGGGTGATTATGGCGATCACCGAACAGCGCATGCTTTACTGGGACCCGCAGCAAAACCAGCGCCACAGCGCGGCTTTGGATTCGGCGGGGCCGGCGGGCGAGCAAATCAAAGTGTTTCGCAGCATCCTGCAAGGCCGCACCGAAGACTTGCAGCTTAACTATGCCATCACCGCCGCCAAGCAAGGTCAGCAATGGAGTTTGCTGTTGACGCCAAAAACCGAGTTGAGCGGTGATGATCTCCCGTCTATTGAAATAGCCGGCGATGACCAAGACCAGCAACGGCGCATTTCAATCAAACAGCCGGACGGCGAATCCACCGAATACCGCATGCACAAAGCCACGGCAGCACAACAACAGGGCTATTCGCTCCCCAGTTTGTTGCGGGAAGCCAGCGGAGAGTAGGGCGTGTCTTTTGTATGGCGAAAACGCTGGTTCGTGCTGCTGTTTCCTTTATTCCTGGCCATCACGTTCTGGCAGATCAAGGTCGAGACAGACCTGAACGCTTTTTTTACCGCGACCGACGATGAAGACTCCAGGCTGTTGGCCGGCTTGTTGAAGTCAGGCGAGCTGTCGCGGCGCTATTTGCTGGTGGTGGAAAAGTCCGATCACCCTCCAGTGACAGACGCCACGATTGGCGGCGAAACCCCAATTTCCCTGGCCGCATTCAGTGCCAGACTGCTTAGTCAGTTAGCTAAGCTGGGTGACGTGGAGCAAGTGTGGCCGGCCGATCAGCCGCCCCGCGACTGGGTCGATGCCGTAGCTTCGTATGCGCCATACCACGCCCGGTTGTTCAGTCTAAACCCCGAACAAGACGCGCCTGATTTGTTCGACCCAACCCAGTTGCCGGCCAAAGCCGCAGGATTGAAGCAAGCCTTGCTGTCGCCGCAAGGTAGCTTTGTGAAAACCATTGCCAAGCAAGATCCGTTGTTGCTGTCGCTCAACGGCTTCAAGGCGTTACAGGGGCAATTTCAGCAGCAAGCCAAACGCAGTCAGGGTGGCGCGTTAATCTTGCAAAGCCGGCCGGCGGCGCTGGATTCGGCAGCGCAGACGCGCCTGCAAGCGGCGATTCGGGCCGGCTTCGACAATTTGAACGCAGAAGCCGGCGGCGCGTTTAAGTTGTCGATGGCCGGGGTGCCGGTGTTCAGCGTCTCCGCGCAGAGCGAGATTAGTCAGGATGTGACGCTGGTGTCGGTGGTGTCCAGTCTGGCGGTGGCCTTAGTATTTTTATTCCTGTTTCACTCGTTCTCGGCTTTGCATTGGGTGATGATGGTGCAGGGCGCGTCGTTTGTAATCGGCACCCTGGCAACGGCTTTAGTCTTTCCGCAAGTCCACAGTCTGACGCTGGCCTTGGGCGCCAGTTTGATCGGCATCTCCTCCGATTACCCGATTCATGTGATGGTGCATTGCGCTAAGCATCGCAATACTCCGCTAGCGGCGGCCAAGCTGTTGTGGCCCAGCCTGTTGATGGGCGGCTTGACCACGGTGATCGGCTACGGCGCCTTGGGCTTTACCGGTTTTCCAGGCTTCGAGCAAATTGCCGTATTTGCCTTGGCCAGCGTCGTCGGCTCGCTGGGCTTGACCCGCTGGGTATTGCCGGCTTTGCTGATCAATTCATCGTTGCACGCCGCACATTTGCCGGGCATCGGCGCTTGGGTGGATTTTTGCGGCCGGCACCGGAAAATCTTGCTCGGCCTGTTCGCCGCAAGCGTCGTCATGGCTGTGCTATGTCTGCCGCAAATTCGTTGGATGAGCGATATGCAGCAACTGGCGGTCAATATGGATAGCTTAAAACAGCAGGATGCGGCAGTGCGCGCGCATTTTTCCAGTATCGAACCGGGCCGTTTTGTGTTGATACAAGCCGACGACTGGGAAACTGCGCTGCAACGGTCCGAAGCCGCCGAACGCCGGTTGCAGTCTTTAAAGCAAGCCGGAGTCATTAGCGAATATCACGGCCTGTTTCCGTGGTTGGTATCCAAGCAGTTGCAAACCGAGAACAGCCAGGTTTACCAACGTGGCCTGACGCCGGAATTTCAGCAAGCTTGGCAAGCCGGCTTAGCTCAGGCGGGCTTGTCGGTCGAGAAGTTAGGGACGTTAGCCCCGGCGTCCCCCGCAGCGCTGCAACCTGAGTCGGTGATGGACTCGCCGGTCAGACATATTCTGTCCGGGCAAATAGTCAGTGGGCAAACCGGGGTGATGTTGTCGCTGTGGTTGGGAGAACACGATCCCGAGAAACTGATAGCGGGCCTGGCCGGTTTGGAATGTACGCGTTATTTCAGTCAAAAAGATCAATTGGATCATTTGGCGGGTAAATACCGAGACCGATCCTTGCTTATGCTGGGCGTTGGCATCGCGGTGATGGCCTTGTTCATCTGGCTGCAACAACGCAATCTGCGCAAGGTGTTTTTGACCTTGCTGCCTTCGGTGGCATCCGTTCTGTTCATTTTCGCGACGTGGGCGCTGATGGGCGAAGAAGTCAGTTTTCTACACGTGATCGGCCTGTTATTGTCGGTATCGTTGTGCGTGGATTATGGCATATTCTTTATCGATAATCGCGGTAAGGATGCCGATGTTACCTACCATGCGATCGCCTCATCCACACTGACCACAATCGCTTCATTCGGCGCGCTGGGTTTGGGCAAGACGCCGACCTTGCCAATTCTGGCGCTCTCGGTAAGCTTGGGGGTGACCTTGGGTTTTCTTCTCTGCCCTTTACTGATCCAGAAACCGAAGAATTAATGAGTATTTCCCCGCTGATTTCTCCAGTCGCCGTCACGGCCTACCAGTGCGTTAGTGCCGGTGGCGACGATGTAGAAGCCTTGTATGCCAGCCTGATCGCCAACCGTACTTGCCTGAAACCGCTGACGCTATTTGCTATTCCTTTTGATACCTTGGTAGGCGAGGTGGCTTCACCGTTACCGGAAATTCGCCCTAGCTTGCAGGCCTATGACTGCCGCAACGCCAGACTGGCTTTAAAAGCGCTGGCGCAAGGCGATTTTCGCGCCAACGTGGAGCGGGCAATCGCAAGCTACGGCAAGGCACGTGTGGGTTTAGTCCTGGGCACTAGCACCTCCGGCATCTACGACTCCGAGAATGCGTATTCTCATCTGCTACAAGACGGCGTAATGCCTGACGATTTTTACTTTACCAAGGTGCAAACGGCCCAAGCGACTGCCGAGTTTTTAAAGCTGGAGTTTGGTTTGCAAGGGCCTTGCTATGCCATTTCCACGGCCTGTTCGTCCAGCGCCAAAGCCTTGGCGGCGGCGCAAAGATTGATTAACGTAGATTGTTGCGACGCGGTGTTGGTGGCTGGCGTGGATAGTTTATGCCGTCTGACGCTGCACGGCTTCAGCAGTTTACAGCTTATCTCGCCGGACGCCTGCAGACCAATGGATGCCGAGCGCCAAGGCATCAACATAGGGGAGGGCGCTGCTTTGCTATTGCTGGAAAAGCCACGCGCCGACCATGACGACAGGCCTAGATTGTTGGCAGTAGGCGAATCTTCCGACGCCCACCACATGAGTGCCCCTCATCCGGACGGTGCCGGTGCCGCTACAGCAATGGCTCAAGCCTTGCGTCTGGCGGGACGCGATGTTGGCTCGGTCGATTACATCAATCTGCACGCCACAGCCAGTTCGCTGAACGATCTTTCCGAAGCTAGAGCCGTGGCCAGCCTGTTTCCAAACCCGCCGCCCTGCAGCGGCGTGAAGGGTTTGCTGGGTCATACCCTGGGTGCGGCAGGTGCGGTGGAGACTGTGGTTAGCCTACTGGCTTTGGAGCATGGGTTTCTACCCGGTACCTGCGGCTTGCGGCAACCGGATCCGGTATGCCTGTTCCCGGTGGTCGATGCACCGAACCTGGAAATTAGCCCGCGACTGATCTTGAGTAATGCGTTTGGCTTTGGCGGCAACAACGCCAGCGTGTTACTGGAGGCCGCGTGATGGACTGCATGAGCCTGCTTGGCTTTGGAGCCTGTGCGCCGGACGCCGAGTTTAGGGCCAGTCTGCCGTTTCCAGCCTTTGATATTGACCGCGAAGCGATTCCGCCGCTGTTGCGCCGGCGCAGTAGCCAAGCGATGCAAATGGCGTTTAGCGCTGCTACTGCGGCTTGCGGGCATGCCCGGCGTTCGCCCGCGACGCTACCCTCGATATTTGCCAGTGTGGCCGGCGAAATAAAGACCACCGATCAACTCTGCAGCGAATTGGTCAAAGCGGATGGTGTGATTTCTCCGGCTGCTTTTCATAATTCCGTGCAAAACACCGCGGCCGGTTATTGGAGCATCGCCCAACAATGCACTCAGCCTGCCAGCGCCATAGCCGCCGGGACCGACACCTTTGCGATGGCCATGCTGGAAGCCTGGTGCCAGTTGGCTTGCCAGGGTGGTGAACTGCTATTGGTTTGTTACGATGAAATTTGGCCGGAATATCTGGCGTCCGGTAAGGGCAGTCCGGCTTTTGCCTGCGCGTTGGTATTGGCGGCAGGTGCGGTGGTGGGTAGTTCCTTGCAACTAGGCAGGCCACAACCTGGCGAGGCCATTTTTCCATCAGCCTGGACAAAATCCGCGGATAGCATGCCCATTTTAGGCGCCATTCCCTTGCTTGAAGCCGCTTCAGTTAAGTCAGGAGCGCAAGCTATAGCGCTAACGCCGAATACGGCGGGCTGGCAAGTTGATTTAGGTAGTTGGAAGTAATGGCTTTTATTATCCAAAAACAGACAAGGCTGAAAAACTGCGGCAACTGAACTACTATTGACCGCTACCAAAACTAAGCAAAAGGTATTTCCGTGAAACACTATAAAACTTTGGCATTCTTCGCGACTCTGGCGCTGGCTGCCGGCTGCGCATCCAGCAATAAGGCGCCCGCGCAAGCAGGCACGCCGGCGGCTCAATCAAGCACCGCCCCGGAATCGCGGATTGACGGTAATTTTCCGGCCAATAGCCCATTCGCCAAACTCAAGCTGGGGATGACTCAGGGCCAAGTCCATGAAATTCTCGGCCAACCCACAGATACCAAGTCTTACCAAACCGGCAAAGCCTGGATTCCGTTTTATTTCGGTCCGGACGTGATGCGGACCGATGAGTTTTACAAAGGTGTGGGCATCATTACTTACACCGGTGCCGGCATCGGCGGCGTGCATTGGACTGTGTTTCGGGCCATTTACAATGCAGCCGAAGACGGTTATCCGAACGATTAATCAATATATCTCTGAATGATGCTCGACAATAAGCAAAACGGTTTTGACTATGATGTTGCGGTCGTCGGAGGCGGTCCGGCCGGCTCGACGGCCGCGACCTTGCTGGCGCAATATGGCCACAAGGCTTTGCTGTTGGAGAGCGGCAGGCATCCGCGTTTTCACATTGGCGAATCCATGCTGCCGTTCAGCGAACCGGTCATCCAACGCTTAGGGATAGATTGGAGCGCTGGCAACCTATCGAAAAGCGGAGCGGTGTTCATCGACGAAGCCACCAAACAGCGCATGTATTTTCCGTTGGCAATCAATCGCAAGACCTACCAGATCGAACGCGCCCCATTCGATCAGATGCTGTTTGAAAACGCCGGCAAACACGGCGTTGATACGCATCAGGACGAAAAAGTGCTGGACGTTGCCTGCCAACCGGCAGGGGTGGACATCCTGTCCGATAAAGGCCAATACCGCTGCCGTTATCTGATCGATGCCACGGGCCGCAGCGCGTTAATGGGCAGGAAAGACAAAGCCATCAGGCGTATCGACAATTTGGGCAAATTTGCGGTGCATACCCACTTCGAGGATATTCAAGCGGGCGAGGAGGCTGACGAATTGTTCCGTTCCGGCAATATATACGTGCCGGTCGTCGACATAGGCTGGATCTGGATCATTCCGTTGGCTGGACACCGCTTGAGCGTGGGCTTGGTGGTACAGAAAGAGCGTCCCAAGGACTGCGATGCGGAAGAATTGTTACGCCGTTATTTGGCGGCATCGCCGCTCCTGAGTCGTTTGATAACAGGAGCGGCGCAATTCGCGCCCGTGCGAGTTGAAGCGGATTTCAGTTACACCAACCAAAGCCGCTACGGCGTCCGCTATGCCTGCTGCGGCGATGCGGCCGGCTTCCTCGATCCGGTGTTTTCGTCCGGCGTATTTTTAGCCTTCACCAGCGCCGCCCGAGTTGCCGACCGCGTCCATTTTGGGCTAAGCGACGGGCGGGAAGCCGATCCTGATCTGCACACCGAGGACGATGACCAGTACTTGCTGGGTTTTAATACGATGCGATTATTCGTCGAACGTTTTTATCAATCCAATATTGTCCATAACTTGTTTTTCGAAGCCGACCGCGATCCGGATTTGAAAGCCCAGATCGCGCAACTGTTGGCCGGCGATTTATGGGTAGACGACAACAAACTGCAACAAAGCCTACTGGCTGGTCGCCGCAGTGTAAGTTAGTTTTTCCGGAAATTTCCAGCCTTTGCCGGCTAAGCAGCATTTTTTACCTCCCCAAACCATCTAAACCCATCACTAAAACATCAAATTTTTGCTCGGCGCTGTTGGCGCAATGCCAAACATTAGGCATATCCCAACCCGACCATCCATCTGTCCGCGTCGCCGAAATGCGCGGTTTGTAGGCTGTGCTAATCTTTAGGGCTTTTGACTCGGACGAATCACTATGCGCGTTAATCGATCTTCATTGGGGCCAACGCTGCTCAGCCTGCTGGCGGTGGTCGTTTTCGGCTGTCCGATTATTTACACTGTTATGTACCACCCGATCAGCCGCATGGCATCGGCCAATCCCTTATACAAGGAGTTGTCCAAGAACGCTTTTATGGTAATGTCCGCTAAAGTGGATTTGGCAGCAGGACGCTTGATCAGCTTTGACGATGCGGCCGGCAAACTGCAGATCAGCAGAATCGTCGGTATGCCCGGCGATGAAGTCGGTTTTGCGGCGGGCATATTGTCGGTTAATGGCAAACCGGCCGGAAAATATCCGCAGAGTGCATTGCCCAACTCGACGTTAATCGTGCCGCAACAAGCCGTTTTCTTTTTCCCGGATTTTATTCCCGACACTGCGGAGTCCGCGAATCCCGGGACATTGGCAAACCATCTGCTGGCGCATAGCAACATAAATGCAAGCGTGCTTTATGTATTCGATCAAGCGACGTCGGCGGCCGAGCACCCGGAACTATTCGTTTACGGTTCGGCTTTGATCGTGCTCTATGGCCTGGTATTTTTCGGACTGGGCAAGCGTAAGGAGCGTATCTTTAAACCGGTTTATTACTTGGCGCGAATTAGCGTTGGTTTGAATTTTGCGATCTGGTTATTGCTCGGAGTCATAGGCCTATCGGTTGGTTATAACGCCGTCATGCCGGCCATTTATTATGCGTTTGTTTCCTGGTTGACGTTTTTTGGCTTATCTGTCGCCGCAGCGGGCACGACACTGGTGGCGATTGTGATATTCGCGGTGTTAGCGCTATTTTCCGATACCGAATTCGCAGCCAAGCGCCTTAACTCGTAGTCCGAATGACAAACGGCTAAGCTCTGCTAAGCTTGGCTCTCCCATTTCCCGCTCACATCTTTAACAGGACAATCCTCAACTAATGGATGCCATGCTTTCTTTAATTGAAAACGTCGAAAAAGTCATTATCGGCAAACGGCCGGTCATCGAATTGGCCGTGGTCGCGATGCTGTGCCGCGGCCATGTGTTGCTTGAGGATGTGCCGGGGACCGGCAAGACCATGTTGGCCAGGGCATTGGCCCGTTCGGTGGCGGTGGACATGAAACGCCTGCAATGCACCTCGGATTTATTACCGTCCGACATTACCGGCGTCGCTATCTACAATCAAAAAACCGCCGATTTCGAATTCCGGCCAGGGCCGGTATTTACCCATCTGCTGCTAGCCGACGAAATCAACCGAGCCACACCGCGCGCGCAATCGGCGTTGTTGGAATGCATGGAAGAATTTCATGTCAGCGTGGACGGGTATACACATGAACTGCCCAAGCTGTTTATGGTGCTGGCCACCCAAAACCCAATCGATATGGCCGGCACCCACGCCTTGCCGGAAGCACAGCTGGACCGGTTTTTCATGCGCTTGCGGATGGAGTACCCCAATATCGAACAGGAAATGCGGATACTGGCGGCGCAAACCCAGACTCATCCTATCGACAGCTTGCCGGCCGTCACGTCCGAAGCCGATATTCTAGCGGCGCGGGCTCAGGTCAAGGCGGTGCATATCAGTATGGACGTGGCTAAGTATATGGTCGGTATCAGCGCTGCCAGCCGCCAGCATAGCGATTTGCGCTTGGGTATCAGTCCGCGCGGTACCTTGGCCTTGGCACGCGGTGCACAAGGCTTGGCTTATTTACGCGGTCGGGATTTCGTGTCGCCGGATTTGGTGAAAAGCATCGCGCCGGCCATTTTGGAACACCGCCTGATCGTCAAACCGCAGGCCGCGGTGCTGGGGCGCAACGCTGGCGAAATTCTCGCGGAAATTCTCGACCGGCTGCCACCGCCGGTAGTTTGATCGCTAGACCACAATGGCGCTCAGGCTGAAATTTTTAATCTTGTGCGGCTTTACGCTGGCCGCGTATCTGGCGGCGATCAGCCGCGAACAGAGTCTGCCTTGGTTGCTCGCTGCATTGCTCAGTGCCGCCTTATTGACCGGCATGCTCTGGCCGCGTTGGTTGCTTCAACGTTTATCGGTGCGGCGGGTCGGGCCGCAACGGGCGTTGGAAGGCGAAACCATCGTGTTTCGGGTCGACCTACAAAATCGCGGCTGGCTGCCGCGCTTCATGGTGGAGTTGGTCGACCGCTTGCCTTTCGTCAATGCCGCCGAACAGGGCGCCAACGACGGTGACAAATTGCTGGGCAGCGTCGCTTACGTGCCGGGCCGCGGCGCGCGTAGTTTCGATGTACCCTTGCTGTGCGAAAAGCGCGGCTTTTATAAACTGGGGCCAATGGGCTTGGCGTCCAGTTTTCCGTTGGGCTTAGCAGAGGCGCGCAGCCGCGCCGATCGTTCCCGGCAAACCCTGACCATTTATCCGAAGGTCTTTCCGATTCTATCACTGCCGCTGTTCGGCGCACCCAGCCAAATTCACCGCGGTGGTTATTGTCTGCCGGAAGGCGCCGGTGCGGCGGAATTCTCCGGGCTGCGCGAATACCGGCGCGGCGACAACCCTCGGCATATCCATTGGCCGACTACGGCGCGCTTGAATGAGTTGATGGTCAAGGAGTTCGAACCTTTGGCGTCGGCCTGCATCTGCATCGCCCTGGATTTGGCCAAGGACGCCAATATCGGCCGCGGCAAGCACAGTACCCTGGAATACGCGATACGCATCGCCGCCTCCGTGGCGGCTTATGCCTGTGGCCAGAATATGCACAGCCGCGTGTTGGCTGATGCCGCGCAGCCTTTACGGATTCTATCCGGCAAGGGCGATTTTCATTACCAAGCCATCCTGGATGCGCTGGCAATTGCGGAGGCCGACGGCGACACGCCGTATGCCAAATTGCTGACCGAGATTGCGTTGAATTGCGTGCGCGGCGAAACGGTCGTGCTGTTATTGGCGGAGCCGCCGCATCGCAATGCCGAAACCCTGCAGGCGCTGGCTTTGCTGCGGGCCAAGGGCGTGTATTTATTCGCGGTATTGTTTGAACGTGACAGCTTTCTAAATGCCGCCAGTTGGCCCCGTCGCGACAGCAGCGACCGGACATTGAACGCCGGTTTATTGGAATTGGGCGCGCATTGCGTCACGGTTCGGCGAGGCGACGACTTAACGGCGCTGTTTAACCGATGACCGCATCGCCGCTGAGTTTTCCAGTCTATGTGGGATTGTTTCTAGCGCAATGGCTGGCCGTCGCCTGTAATGCGTTTTTGGATATTGAATACGGCAGCTTTGCGCGGGAAATGCTGTTCTGGGCTATCGTATTCGGTGGCACGTCGATTGTAGGCTGGCGGCAAATCCACTGGCTTTCGGGAGCGGGCAAGGTTTGGCAAAAGGCGGTGTTGTTTATCGGTTTCTTGCTGTTCGTATTGGTATTTATGCCGATTTGGGGTATGCCGCGCGCCGGGTTATATCTATTGGCGATGTTGCAGGCTTCCTACAATTGCGTTACCTCCGGCCGGCGCGAGATGAATCTGGGGTTGTTGGTGTCGTTGGCGATAGTATTGTTTGCCGCCTCGCATTACCGCGCCGACTGGACCATGTTGTTTTATCTAGCGCCTTATATCGTGACGGTGGTGTTTTGTCTGGTTGCCGAACAAGTCCAGCGGCGCGGCGCGGACTTGCAGCGTTTGAGCCTTGGCCGGCCCAGCAGCCAAGGGCAGGGCGCCGCTATTTTGGCAGCCACCGCCGCCATCGTGCTGATCGGTGGCGGGCTTTATCTGATAACGCCGCAAATCAACTGGCCTTATCTGGAGTGGCGTTTCGGCCAGGTCAGCTTGCAAAATCCCGGCGGTGATATCGAACAAGCCGGCAGCGGCGGCCAAACCGGTTCCGGTCAGCTAGCCGAAAAAGCGGGTGGCGAGCAACAACAAGCTGCGGGTGGAGGAGAGGGCACGGGCCAACAATGGCAAGCCGGCAGCCGCTGCCCGAACCCGACGGACATGCGTGCCGCCGCTAAGCGAGTCAATATGCCTGCCTGGCAGGCGGCGGCGATCGACGGTATTGCCGACCTTAGCGAATCGGCGCAACAAGCTTTGGTACCGGCTGTGGCGGTAATTTTCGACTGGTGGGAGTGGTTGAAACAATGGCTGCGCGAGCACTGGCTGGCGGCGTTATTGGGTTTGCTGGCTTTGATTTTACTGGTCATTTTACTGGCGTTCGGGGCTTTGTTGCGGGAAATCCCTTGGGTAATTTGGCTAATAACCCAATGGGACTATCTGCGTTTGGGTGTGATCGGTCGCCATGCCGGCGGCGAAACCGCCGCCCGCCAGTATTACCGAGCGATGTCGCGCTTGTTTGCATTGCACGACGTGCCACGCGCCGATACCGCCAACACCCGCGAATATCTGGCGCAAATCAATCGTCGGCATCGCGATGCGCGGCGCAGTGCGGCGGAAATCACCGGTTTGTTCGAAGCGGCCCGTTACGGCGATAAACCGTTAGCGGACGCGCATATTAGGCGCATGCGGCAGTTGTACCGCACAATTTATCGTCAACTTTAATACGGCCAGTGCCATCGATCGTCTTCCGGCCGGTCTATGCCGTGCTCGTAAGCGTAGTTGCGGCAATCGATTTGCCGGTCACGCAGTTTTTCCTTGACGTGGGCGCCGGATACTTGCAAAGCCGGAATCCGATCTATCGCATCGATTGCCAGGCTGAAACGGTCGGTTTCGTTTTGAATGGCTAGTTCCAGCGGGGTGTTAATACTGCCTTTTTCCTTGTAGCCGCGCACATGCAGATTACTATGGTTATGGCGCCGATAGGCCAGTCTATGGATCAGCCAGGGATAACCGTGGAAGTTGAAGATCACCGGTTTATCGACGGTAAACAAACTGTCGAAATCCCGATCCGACAGACCGTGCGGATGCTCACTGGCCGGCACTAGCTTGTACAAATCCACCACGTTGATGAAACGAATTTTCAATTGTGGAAAGTGCTCTCGCAACAAAACCACCGCAGCCAAGGCTTCCTTGGTGGGAATGTCGCCGGCGCTGGCCATCACCAGATCGGGCTCGGCACCATCGTCATTACTGGCCCATTCCCAAATACCGATGCCCTTGGTGCAATGTTTGATCGCCGCGTCCATATCCAGGTATTGCAGATGTTTTTGTTTGTCGCAAACTATCACGTTAATGTAGTCGGTACTTTGCAAACAATGGTTGGCAACAGACAGCAGGCAGTTAACATCGGGCGGCAAATAGATGCGCGTTACCGACGGGCTTTTGTTGACGACCAAGTCCAAAAAGCCGGGGTCCTGATGCGTAAAGCCATTGTGATCCTGCCGCCAGACCGTCGAGGTTATCAACAAGTTTAGCGAGGAGACCGGCGCCCGCCAGGATACAGCCTTGGACATGGCCAGCCATTTGGCGTGTTGATTGAACATGGAATCTATGACATGTACAAAGGCTTCGTAGGACGAAAAAAAGCCGTGGCGTCCGGTTAGTAAATAGCCTTCCAGCCAGCCTTCCAGAGTATGTTCAGAGAGCATTTCCATCACCCGGCCATCCGTCGCCAGTTCGCCGCCGTCGGCATCTTCCGGCAGATAATCCGCCAGCCAGGTTTTCTTACTGGCTTTGTAAACATCATCCAGTTTATTGGAGCTGTTTTCGTCGGGGCCAAACACCCGAAAGTTGTGCATATTGGCGTTCATGATGTCGCGCAAAAACTTGCCCAGCGGCCGGGTATTTTCCGCCGACACTTTACCGTGGCCGTCCAACGCCAAGGCATAATCTTGAAAATCCGGCATCCGTAAAGCCTTACGCAACAGACCACCGTTGGCATGTGGGTTCGCGCTCATCCGCCGGCTGCCTTGTGGAGCCAGGGCTTTTAATTCGGGAATCAGCTTGCCATTCTCATCGAACAATTCTTCCGGTTTGTAACTGTGCAGCCAGTCAGACAATAATTGCATATGCGCCGGGTTGTCTTTCACGCCGGCCAGCGGTACTTGATGGGAGCGCCAAAAGGCTTCGACTTTATGCCCATCCACGTCTTTCGGCCCGGTCCAGCCTTTCGGGCTGCGTAAGATAATCATCGGCCAATGCGGCCGGGTAGGGATGCCGCTTGCGCGGGCTTCTTGCTGGATCCGCCGAATCTCCAGTACGCAAGTTTCCAGTACACCAGCCATCAGCTGATGCATGGTTTCGGGATCGCTACCTTCGACGAAATAGGGCGTATAGCCGTAGCCGCGAAACAGTTGTTCCAGCTCTTCATGAGGAATCCGTGATAACAAAGTCGGATTGTTGATCTTGTAGCCGTTTAGATGCAGGATGGGCAACACCGCGCCGTCGCGGATCGGATTCAGAAATTTATTCGAATGCCACGATGTAGCGAGCGGCCCGGTTTCGGCTTCGCCGTCGCCGACCACCACCGCCACCAGCAAATCCGGATTATCGTAAGCGGCGCCATAAGCATGGGAAATGCTGTAACCCAACTCGCCGCCTTCATGGATCGAGCCCGGCGTCTCCGGGGTGCAGTGGCTGCCGATGCCACCTGGGAACGAAAATTCTTTAAAAAACTGCAATAGACCTTCTTCGTCTTCGCCTTTGTTTGGGTAGATTTCCGCGTAAGTGCCTTCGAGATAGACTGGTGCCAACACTCCCGGCGCACCGTGACCAGGGCCAGCCAGAAATATCGCGTTAAGATCGTATTGTTTGATCAGCCGGTTGAGATGTACGTAGATAAAGCTCAAACCGGGACTGGAACCCCAGTGGCCGAGCAGCCGGTTTTTGATGTGGTCCGGTTTCAGCGATTCTTTTAATAAAGGGTTATCGCGTAGATAAATCATGCCGGCCGCTAAATAATTGCAGGCTCGCCAATAGGCGTTGATGCCTTTTAGTTCTTTTTGGCTCAGTGGTGAGATAACCGCTGGTAAAGCTGTTTCCAGTGTCGTCATGCGCTAACTCCTTTGTTGACCAGAACGTGTTTCCGCGCTACCAGAACGGCGTGGAAATTCCTGGATTAGTGTAGTGTAGTGTAGTGTAGTGTATGCTTGCGCAACTCAAAAATAGCGAATTACCGATAAAATTTGGCATCGTGGCAAAAGCGTGTTTTCGCAATCCATATAATTTAACATAATATACATTATGCGAACTTATTGCAATCTGTAGTTATTCGGTAAACTAATATTGTCATCCCTTTGGGATGATGTGCTATATTGCAACTTAATGAGAACAATTATTAATTAGTTTGCATGTCGACATATCTTAAAGCGCTGGCGACTGGCGATACAGGCCGTATAGTTGGATTCGATCAATCGGGTGGAGTTTATCGCAAGAAGTTGTTGGCCATGGGTTTAACACCAGGCACTGAATTTACAATTACGCGATTTGCACCGATGGGCGATCCGGTTGAAATCAAAATTCGCGGCTTTTCGTTGTCGCTGCGTAAAAACGAGGCCTCCGTCTTACTTATAGAAAAAATATGAGTATGGATTTTACTGTTGGCGTGGTTGGTAACCCAAATTGCGGAAAAACCACACTGTTCAATGCACTGACCGGCTCCAGGCAACACGTCGGCAATTGGCCTGGTGTGACTGTTGAACAAAAAACCGGCGAATACGCGCACCAAGGCAAACAGATAAGCCTGGTCGATCTACCCGGCACTTATTCACTAGAAGCCGATGACGACAGTATCTCCCTGGACGAAAAAGTCGCGCGCGATTATGTCGCTTCTCGCCAAGCTGATTTAATCATTAACATCGTCGATGCCTCCAATATAGAACGAAACCTTTATCTAACCTCGCAATTGATAGAAATGCGGGTGCCGATGATTTTGGTACTGAACATGATGGATGCGGTAAAAAAGCGCGGCATCAAGATCGACATCGAACTGCTTACCAAACAAATGGCTTGCCCGGTAGTACCGGTTACCGCCGCTACGGGTTCCGGCATTAAGGAATTACGCGACCTTATCAATAAAGCCTGCCTCAGCAAGCCCATTCCCGCATTACAAGTCAATTACCATCCCGCTATAGAACAAGCTGTCAGTCAATTACAGCCCCTATTGGCTCAGCAATCTGTCGATTTAATTTGTGACAGCCGCTGGCTTGCCTTGCGCTTACTTGAAAATGATACCTTGGCAAAACAACTTGCCGGCCCTGAACTACAAAAAATTGCAGAACAATTGCGCGCGGATATCGAAACGCAAACTCAAGATGAAATCGACATACTCGCGGCCGACGCGCGCTACGGTTTGGTTAATCAACTGGTACAAACCAGCGTCTGCAAACTTAACGAGGTTTCCCGCAGCACCACCGATAAAATCGACAGCGTGGTGTTAAATCGATTTTTGGGGATTCCGATTTTCTTGTTGGTCATGTATGCCATGTTCATGTTTACCATCAACATTGGCAGTGCTTTCGTTGACTTTTTCGACAAAGCGGTCGGTGCGTTACTGGTGGACGGTTTAAGCGAACTATTAACTGGCATGAATTGGCCTGCTTGGCTTGTGGTGTTGATCAGCAGCGGCATCGGCGGCGGTATTCAAGTGGTGTCTACCTTTATCCCCATTGTCGGCTTTTTATTCATATTTTTATCGATGCTGGAAGATTCCGGCTACATGTCCAGAGCCGCCTTTGTAATGGACCGGTTCATGTGCATCATCGGCCTGCCCGGCAAATCATTTGTGCCGATGATCGTCGGTTTTGGCTGCAATGTACCGGCCATTATCGCGACCCGGACGCTGGATAATCAGCGTGACCGGGTATTGACCAATTTGATGAATCCGTTCATGTCCTGCGGCGCCCGCCTGCCCGTTTATGCCTTGTTTGCTGCGGCCTTTTTCCCGGTTGGCGGCCAGAATCTGGTGTTTGGTTTGTATTTGTTCGGTATTGTGGTGGCGGTGTTGACCGGTTTAATCATGCGTCACACCTTGCTGCGCGGCTCCCCTACTCCTTTTTTGATGGAACTACCCGCATACCATTTGCCCACTTTGCAAGGTGTCTACACCAAAACCTGGGAACGCTTGAAAACCTTTATCTTCAACGCAGGCAAAGTCATCGTGCCTATGGTACTGGTGTTAAATGTATTAAATTCTTTGGGTACGGACGGTAGTTTCGGACAGGAAAATAGCGATAAATCAGTACTAAGCGAAATCGGCCGCGCATTGACACCTGTATTCCACCCCATGGGTATCGCCCACGATAACTGGCCGGCGACCGTCGGCATCTTTACCGGCGTGTTGGCTAAGGAAGCCGTAGTCGGGACGTTGGATGCGTTGTACAGTCAAATGGCCGTTTCCGATCATACCGAAGAAGAAAAAAGCTTTGATTTACAGCAAGCCCTGTTAGAGGCTTGTCAAACGGTACCGGACAACCTGACGGCCATTGCCGACAAGCTGCTGGACCCATTGGGATTGGGTATCGCCAATATCTCCGATCAGGCTGCGGCAGCGGAACAGCAGCAAGTCAAACTCGATACTTTCGGCGTCATGCAAGCCCATTTTGATGGTCAGATCGGTGCCTTCGCCTATTTGCTGTTTATATTATTGTATGCGCCCTGCGTAGCCGCCACTGCGGCAATATACAAAGAAACCAACGGCAGCTGGGCTTTGTTTGTGGTGTGCTGGACTACTTTTGTGGCTTACTTGACCGCTACCCTCTTCTACCAAGGCATGACTTATGCCCAGCACCCCGATTCAGCTGTCGTCTGGATATTGGCATTAACGCTTATCTTTGCCGGAGTACTATTCCTGTTGCGATTTTACGGCGTGCGCCAAGCCAGTGGTGTCCCGCAATGATATTGTCCGACTTACGCAGTTATTTGCAGGAAAAACGCCGAGTCACTTTGAGTGATCTTGTGTTGCACTTTCACATGGATGCCGACGCTTTACGCGGCATGCTGGGCAAGTGGATCAACAAAGGCAAAGTACGATTAAGTCCTGTCGGCGCTTCCTGCGGCACTAGTTGCTGCAAATGCGATCCGGCTTTGACAGAGATATATGAATGGGTGGATTAGTATAGCGAGGCTTATTAAACAAACGCCTCGCTAAACTGAAGCGGTTTATTTGGCTTCCGCCAACCAACCCTGTAGCGCGTCGATTAACTCTTGCGCTTGTTTTTCGCTGGAAATATTGAATTTAGATTTTTGCTGATATTCGCCGTTGCGTTTTTGATAGCGGCGAATGCTAAATCTATCCTGGCTATATTGATTTTTAGCCGGCTCCCAATCCTGATAACGGTAAATAACCGTCGCCCAAGCGCCCTTGCTCAGGACTTTTTTGTCCAGTTCTTTGACAGTTTCAACGCCGCCGTCTTCGTAACTAATGGTTAAATCTTCAACGGTTTCAGCCATATATTTCTCAATGAGGTTAGCAACGGCGCGCAGTCTACCATACATGCGCGACCATCAAAATGCCGAATCACCTAGCGCGCAATGAACTCGCCAAAAGCACGGCTGCCCTCCCCCGTTTTGATCGTGTTCACCACTTTCAGGGTTTTAGCGTCGATGACGGACACATTATTGTCAAACCAGTTGGCAACATAGACGTTCTGGTCGTCCGGATGCGTGCTGATGCCTTCCGGCTTATCGCCGACTGCGACCACGTCAATTTGCTTATATGTGGTGGTATCAACGACCGATACGGTGCTATCGTCCTGATTAGTAACAAACAGCAGGCTATCGTTCAACGCCAGTGCAACCGCATACGGCCTGGCGCCAACCTTGATGGTAGCCAAACGCTTTAGACTGCGGGCGTCCAAAACGGTCACATTGTCACTTTCCACGTTAGCGGAATACAAACGCTTACCCTGACTATCCACCGCTATGCCAAACGGATGCGCGCCGACTTTGGTGGTATTACGGATAGTCAGTTTGCTTAAATCGATTTGCGAAATCGAATCGTCGATACGATTGGCAACGTATAACCAGCGGTTGTCCGGACTAACGGTCATGCCGGACGGCGATTTGCCGACCGTAAGCGTTTTAATTTTCGCGAAGTTTTTGGTATCAAAAACCGTCACAGAATTTTCATACCAATCAGCGACAAATACCTGCTCGCCCTTTCTGTCCGCGGTGATCCCTAGAGAAGCGCCGCCGACCTTAACCTTGGTCAATTTAGTGAGTTTTTCGCTATCCAAAACCGCAAATCCGCCACCTTCCGGGGTGCTGATATATACCTGTTTCTTCGGTTGATTCAGCGCAACGCCAGCCGGCTTACCTTCCACTTTGATCGTTTCAATGACCTGTTGGCTTTTGGTATCGATAACAGATACCGAATTATCCAACTGATTGGTAATAAAAGCGCGCGAATCAGCGCTAACGCCGGATGCGGATGCACCGAGCAATGAAAAAGCCAACAACGAATATCTGATGCGCATGGTGAGAATGACAGGAATGGGGGGGCGAGGGTTCTCGGCGCGAATGACCGAGAACCGAATAACAAAAGCTTAGCGTTTAATATCGATCTCAACTGCGGCGGAACCAGAGCCAACTTTCTTGGCAATCGCTTCCAGACCGGTTTTCAAAACATTGCTAACCGCTTTATCGGCAGTTTCTTCGTTCAACTCCGCTGGTGGGTTGTTGTTAACATAGGCACGGTAATAAGTGGCTACCCACTCGATTTCGGCTTTACCGCCTTTGTCGTTCACGGACAATTCCGCCGCATAGTTACCGACTGGCAATACTGGCAGCGGCTCGTCTTGACCGGCGTGTTTAATGGTGCCGGTTGAGCTCATATCGGTGATTTTGTATTTGTAAGAGAATTTCGCTGCGTCATAGGCTTTTAATTCTTCTGTGATGGTACCGTTCGCCAAAGTCAACACGCGGATAGCGCCTTTATTATTGGTGCCGTCGCCTTTCACGCTTTTAATGCCTGGGTGCCAAGACATATCATCGTAGTTCTTGATCAAATCCCACACTTTGGCTGCTGGAGCATCAACAGTGATGGTGGCTGTCATTTTTGCTCTGACCGGACCATGAGCATGGGCAAAACCGGCGAACAAAAATAAAACGGTTGAAACGAGCAACGAGGTTTTTTTCATAACACTTTCCTATGATGGACACATAAAATGGAGCGGGCGATTATAAAATAAAATCCGTCCGCAAGTATTCGCAAAAGCATGTTTGCGGAAATTTTCCCGACTCCGCCATCCTACCCGCACGTATTTAATGACTACAGCTACTTTTTTCTGGCACGATTACGAAACCTTCGGCATCGATCCGCAACGCGACCGGCCTTGTCAGTTTGCCGGCATCCGCACGGATGTGGATTTCAACATCATCGGCCAGCCCGTCATGGCCTACTGCCAGCCCGCCGACGATTACTTGCCACACCCCGAAGCCTGCCTGATAACCGGTATTACCCCGCAATTGGCCGCCGAAAAAGGCGTTTGCGAAGCGGCGTTTGCCGCCATTATCAATCAGCAACTCGCCGAACCCGGTACCTGCGGCGTCGGTTACAACAGCATCCGTTTCGACGATGAAGTGACTCGCAACCTGCTTTACCGTAATTTTTACGATCCCTATGCGCGCGAATGGCAAAACGGCAACTCGCGCTGGGATATTATCGATGTAGTGCGCGCCGCCAAAGCCTTGAGACCGGAAGGCATCGAGTGGCCGGTTAATGCCGACGGTGTTGCCAGCTTTAAATTGGAAGAACTCACCAAAGCCAACGGTATCGCCCATGAAGCGGCGCACGATGCGTTATCGGACGTGTATGCAACCATCGCAATGGCTAAATTAATCAGGGAGCGGCAGCCAAAACTATTCAACTACTTATTGAACAATCGTTATAAAAACACTGCGCTAAACCTATTACAACTGGGTAGCTTTAAACCCTTAATTCATGTCTCTGGCCGCTTTTCGGCTCGGAATAATAACTTGGCCGTGATTCTGCCCTTAGCGCAGCACCCTAGCAATAACAACGAAGTCATCGTTTACGATCTTTCCGTCGATCCGGCACCTTTACTTGAGTTAAGCGCAGAAGAGATTCAACAGCGGCTGTTTGTTGCCACCGAAGCACTGCCGGAAGGCATTGCCAGGATCCCCTTAAAAACCGTACATATCAACAAATCGCCGGTGTTGGCGCCGTTGTCGGTGATACGCCCGGCCGATGCTGAACGCTTGCAACTCGACTTGGACTTGTGTCTATCCCATTTGCAGGGGATTCAGGCGGCGCCGACTTTAGCGGAAAAGCTGTCGCAAGTCTTTACCCGGCAATATCAAGACTCACCTACCGATCCTGATTTGATGATTTATAGCGGCGGTTTTTTCAGCAACAAAGACAAGGCGGCCATGGCCCGGATCAGGCAAGCCAAACCCAGCGAGCTATCCGAATTTGACACCGATTTCGACGATGCCCGTTTGCCGGAAATGCTGTTTCGCTATCGCGCCCGGAATTATCCGCATACCCTATCCAGGGAAGACGCCCAACTCTGGCAGCAATATTGCCGGGACAAACTAAACGGTATACTGGCGACCGGCGGGCTGACGCTAGAGCAGTTCAACGCCAAAATTAAACTACTGCGGGACGAGCCAAATGTAAATCAATCGATACTGAACGATTTGGCAGCCTATGCGGAAGAGTGACGCTTAAAATTTTCGAATTGATGTTTTTAACGATTTAAAAGCCAGCAGATCGTTTCAGGAATAAGGCGCTTTTAGCGTTATGCCGTATAATGGCGACCATTTGAGTGAATTTCGACCGAGGCATCATGAGCATTAACCTGTCTAACCGCGTAAAAGCGGTCAAACCCTCCCCTACCCTGGCCATTACCGCCCGTGCCGCTGCGATGCGCGCCGCCGGCAAAGACATTATCGGCCTGGGCGCCGGCGAGCCGGATTTCGATACGCCGGAGCATATTAAAGCCGCCGCCATTAAAGCCATCAACTCTGGATTTACCAAATACACCGCCGTGGACGGTACGGCCGGCTTGAAAAAAGCCATCATTGCCAAGTTCAAACGCGATAACGGTTTGGACTATCAGCCCAATCAAATTCTGGTGTCCTGCGGCGGCAAACAAAGCTTTTTCAACTTGGCGCAAGCGCTGCTTAACCCTGGCGACGAAGTCATCATCCCCGCCCCTTACTGGGTATCCTATCCGGATATGGTCCTGCTGGCCGATGGCGTCCCGGTGATTTTAGAAGCCGGACAAACGCAAAACTTTAAGATCACCCCGGCACAATTGCGCGCCGCGATTACTCCAAAAACCCGCCTATTGGTCATTAACAGTCCTTCCAACCCAACGGGCGCTGCGTATAGCCTGGAAGAATTAAAAGCACTGGGCGACGTGTTATTGGATTTTCCTGAGGTGTTGATCGCAACCGACGACATGTACGAATTGATCCTCTGGAATAAAGGCGAATTCGTCAACATTCTGAATGCCCACCCCGGCTTTTATGATCGCACCATCGTCTTAAACGGTGTATCCAAAGCCTATTCCATGACCGGTTGGCGGATCGGCTATGCCGCCGGCCCGGCACCGTTGATCGAAGCCATGTGCATCATCCAATCGCAAAGCACTTCTAACCCCACATCGATTTCCCAAGTGGCAGCGGAAGAAGCGCTGAACGGCGACCAAGGTTGCATCGACACGATGATGGTGGAATTTAAAAAGCGCCACGATTACGTGGTTGCCGAACTGAACAGCATTGATGGTATTGAATGCTTACCTACCGACGGCACCTTCTACGTGTTCCCGAATGTGGAAAAGCTGTTGAGTCGACTGGATGGCATCAACGACGATCTAGAGTTTGCCGAATACCTAATCGAAAAAGCCGGCGTGGCCTTGGTGCCGGGTTCGGCATTTGGCTGTCCGGGCCACATTAGAATCTCCATTGCCACCAGCATGACCTATCTGGAAAATGCCTTACTCAGAATCAAACAAGCGGTTTAAGGCCTATTAGGATTTGTCATCGCGAACGGATAAACCGACATTAATTTGCCATTTTTCAATTGACAAATTTAATCAATGCTATACAATTCGCGGCCTTCGCACTTCATCAGTAAGAAGGCCTCGGTGGCGAAATAGGTAGACGCACGAGACTTAAAATCTCGCGACCGAAAGGTCGTACCGGTTCGATTCCGGTCTGAGGCACCATAAAAATTAAGGACTTTGGTTTACACCTGGTCCTTTTTTTATGCCTAATGATTGCCACGTTCCCTTTGAATAACGCCTCGGTAAAACTGGTTGAACATGAAGAAAATATTTCACTTTAAACGCAGAAATCCGCCGCTGCTATGGCGCCTCAAGTGGTTTCTAGTTTTAGTCACCATCGGCTGCTTGGAAATACTCCCGGTCCCGGTCACCGACTCAATCCTGATATTTGTCTTAATCTACAGACCACTGTGGTTCAAAAATGTGGTCAACAAGCTCTATTCTCATCTGCCCTCTGCATCACCAGAGGAAAGCGAGCTATCCTATTTTTCCAAATATCAATTAGATCACCCCAAGCATTTCAATAAGTGACAGTCACCGGCCTTGCTATAGTCTGTGTCGCGTATCCAAGAGCTTTGCAGTTTAATCAAACCCGGCGAACCGCCTGACTGTCAACGCCGCGCGTTGCTCGATCAGCTCTACGATTTGTCCAACCACTGGGTTTCCAGCAAATTCATGATCCACCGAAGCCTGCAAAGTATGCGCGACATGCGGTAGCCGTTGGCATAAACCAAGAATACGTTTTCGGGTTTGCGCCACCGACAAACCCGCCGCTTGGGCAAAGCGGTCCCAGTGTCTTGCCTGCACTTCGCTGAAATTGTATTTGCCACCCAACTGCATTGCCATCTTGGGCGTCAGGTTGGGATAAACGGCGGTTGACAGGACGTCATAAAGTGGCGCCAGAACGGCACCCTTGTCGGCATACAAGATAGAAAAGTTCTTGGCATGGGCGTCGTGGTTGCCAATCAAGGCATTGAAAATGACCGCATCCAGCAGTCGCAACACCTGCGGCGCACTCGGTCGGGTCAGGCGGCGAACCAAATCAAAGCACTGTTCCAAACCCGGCCCACCCTCGTTCTGATATTTCAGTTCCGGTACCACGCCCAGTGCCTGGCAGAAATCTTCCTGATGCAGACGCACGCATTGGCCATTTGCAGCTTGAGTTCTGTCATAACGCTCAACCAGCAGAAATGAGCGGTCGCGAATGGCACAAATCCTCGACTGTGCGGTCTGGAATTGCATCGCACCCGCTAATGCCAGACAGAAACCTTCGTTGATTACACTGTCTGCAACGGCAGCGATGGCCGGTTTGAGAATGTGGCTACTGGGTGCGCCATTGCGTGGCAGACCGATTCGTTGACCATCGAACACCACCGGCAACTTATCCTGAGCGCCCGCCAACGACAGGCGCAAACCATCCTGACCGGCCAGCATCGGCCGCTGCGGCAATTCATCCAGCAAGGCCACTACGTCAGAGTCGGATAGCCAGTCGATTTCATTCGCTGGTTCAGATACAGCGGGTAATCGGTCTGGCGACAACAGCGAAACGGCACCAGCGCATTCGCCGCCGATATGATCGAGCAAGGCAAAGTCGTTCTGCTTCGAGACCTGAAACTGGCGAGCAATCAGTTGGCGTAATTTGCCTTCCGGTAACAGGCCGGCAAAGAACGGCCGTGTCTGTTGGTCGCTGAACGGCTCAACTTGCAACGGTAACGAGCAGGACAAAGGGACGGCGTCGGCATGTTGCAGCCAGTCGGCGCAGTAGCAAAATTGCAGTCTGCCGTCAACCAGGGCCAAATCCCCCACCCGGCGTTCGAATAAATAGACAGCAAGCAAATAGCTCATGGTGTTTGGGTTATATCCGGCAGGCCATCGAGCATGACCTGCCCACCCAGCGCTTCAATCACGCGCATCACCGTTTCCAGACGCACGGTCGGCTTGCCGGCTTCGAGGTCGACGATAAAGCGAACGCCAACACCTGCCGCCAACGCTAGTTCGGATTGAGTTAATTCGAGTTGTTTGCGGGCAGAGCGTAGCGCTTGGCCAAGTTGTTGTGTAGATTGGATGTTGATCATGAGGTTTTTCCCGTTCGGGAAATTATTAGGCGAAAACAACCAACATACAAGTTTAATTTCCCGAACGGGAAATTTAATTTAGAATTTACGATAGACAAGCATTGAAGTTCCCGTTCGGGAAAAATAACCCCTTTCAGTGTCAGCTCTATTCAGCTCGGTCTGACTGTGATGGTTAGCGCTGAATGCTGATGATATAACTTAGGCTAACTGCAAGTACAAACCAAACAATAACCGACAGCAAATGACTAGCAAACAGAAAAAATCCAAAGCAAGCTGGAGCGACGTTAAATCCAAATTGGCTGACGTTGATCGAATTGGTCTGATCGGGCTGATACAAGACCTATACTCAGCCAATAAAGATAATCAAACGTTTCTGCATGCCCGATTCGGGTTGGGTGAGGATATTCTCAAACCCTATAAGGACACGATTTCCCGCTGGATTTGCCCGGATGTCATGCGTAATCAACCTATTTCAGTGGCCAAAGCGAAGAAAGCGATTACCGATTACAAAAAAGCGGTCGGTCAACCTGAAGGACTGGCCGAACTGTCAATTTTCTATTGCGAAGAAGTATTTGTTTTCCTGGGCTACTGCGGCATGGACGATGAAGGGTATTTTGATGCCTTGGTGCGAATGTTCGAACAAGCGTTGAAATATGTCATGGCATTGCCGGAAGCCAAACGCTCGCCGTTTATAGACAGACTCGAGCAAGTTGCGCTGCAAGGCCGGAACGTCGGCTGGGGTGTTGGCGAAGATATGGCAGTATTGTTATCCGAATATGACATTGATGACTAGTAATGCGCTTTTATCCGATCTTCAAACTAATAACGCAAGGCTGATTGCTTTACTCGAAGCACATAACATCGAGTGGAGGTTACCGCCAAGGCTTCCACCAAAAATAGATCCGATACCTGCTCCCGCACTCGGCAATTGAAACTGACTTCGTAAGATCGCTTGTTTCCCAACACAACTCAACATTAGCCTGGACGCCTCTGAAGTATTAGATCAACACGCCTGCAGCATCCTGTCTCACGAGCGTCTGGAGGTGGTGCGTGTCAACACATCCAGGCCCTGGCCCACCAGTAAGCCCGCCAAGACGCCAACGCCCATCGTCGCTTGCAGGTTGGCCGGATGATCAAGTTCGTCGAATTCATCAAGCAGACCGAACGACCGCATAACCTGCACGAAATCGGCAAGCGTTATGTCATCGCCTTCTGGAAAGCCCACCGCGACCTGGCGCCAAAAACCGCCCATGCCTATTGGCTGGCGTTATGCGTGATCTGGGAATGGACTGACAAACCGGGGCAGCCACCCAAACCGATGTGCATAGTCAAAACAATTTCAGATGGCACAGATGACTAAAACCGCTATCAACAAAGTCCGGCAAAATCCATTCGCGACGGCTTTTACTTTGCTTGCTTCGGCCTAAAAATGTTAATTTCCATGTTTTGGCCACTCGATTTACTTGGTAGTCCTGATTCGACATTAGGATTTTGATTTAGTAAGGAAACATGCAGACACCAACCACCACGCAGTCACCACGTTATCAACTCAGTCGTTGGGCCAAGTGGTTTGCTAAGGATCGCCGCTTTCACGCCTTTGTTCTCGAGCAAGAAAAATTGGTGTTAATCGATGAGCACCATAAGCAACTCAAGCTCCAAATCTTGAACCTTCAGCCTGGAATTGGCATCGACTCCGGTTGGTTTTGGGACACTTTGTTGTTTACGTTAAATGATGGCCAAACGCTACGCTTTGGCGGCGTCAATAAAGAACAGTCGGCGTTTTTGCAGGTCTCGATGAAACGCTATGTTAATCAACGCATTCATAGGTTTTACCAGCAGTTAGTACCCGCACTGATACAAGCATCCCAAGAAGCCAGATTGTTGCTTTCCAATAAAAAATACATTCGCCGATCCATAGCTGAACAGTGGATAGGCAATCATTTGTGGTTGGCGGCGGGACTTAAAAGAACGGATTGTCTGCAGCGTTTGCCAGCCGAGCTTCATCAGGATTATCTCGCTATTCGGCCTCTATTGGACGACGCACACCAGCAGGTTGCCAAACTCAATCAAACCTTTATCGCTCGACAGGCTCAGCAATTCAAAGACTTCTTTGATCAGGTCGAAACCAATCCGCTGACCGAAGCGCAACGTAACGCTTGCATCATCGACGAGCAGCATAACTTGGTGCTGGCCGGCGCGGGTACCGGTAAGACCAGCACCATGATCGGCCGCGCGGGTTATCTGATTTACGCAGGCCTGGCAAAACCCGAACAGATATTGATGCTGGCGTATGCCCGCAAAGCGGCACAAGAAATGGAAGAGCGCATCCAGTCCAAACTGGGGATTCAAAACCTGACGGTGAAAACCTTTCATGCCCTGGGTTTAGACATCATTAGCCAGGTTGAAGGTACCATGCCGGCCATCGACAAAATGGCCGAAGACGACACCTTGCGCGCCGCGTTTGTCGATAGTCAAATTCAAAGTTTGCTGGAGGATGAACGTTATCGCTCGCGGCTGCTGACCTATTTTTTGCGCTTTGCCTATCCTTACAAAAGCCAATTCAATTTCAAGAGTTTGGGTGACTACAACGCCTACATCCTCGAAAACGATATTCGTACGCTACAGGGCGAGCTCGTCAAAAGCTACGAGGAGTGCGAGATTGCCAATTTCTTGTATCGACAGGGCATTGCCTACCAATACGAAGCCAATTATCAGGTCAATACCTCTGGCCCGGACTATCGCGTCTACCAACCGGATTTCTTCCTGCCGGCCTACGGCATTTATATCGAACACTTTGCCGTTAACGAACACAATCAAACACCGCCCTTTATCGATCAAGAAAACTACTTGGCCGGTATGACCTGGAAACGGGCATTGCATGAAAAATATCAAACCCCGTTGATCGAAACCTATAGCTACCTGAAACAACAAGGACGACTGACCGAGGTACTCAGCGAAAAATTACGGGCTGCTGGTGTTCAGTTCCAACCTTTGCCGCAAAATGAATTATTGAACCAACTCAATCAGCTAGGCCAGGTATCGGAATTCAGCAAACTGATGGCGCAAATCCTCAGCTTGTTCAAAGCCGCTTACCTCAGTATCAAACAGCTGGTCGAAAAAGCCGACAAGCATGAAGACCAGGAACGCATGCGCGCCGCCGCGCATTTATTTGAACCGATCTACCAAGCCTACCAGCAACAGTTGCGCGACAACGCCACCATCGACTTTGACGATATGATTGGCAGAGCCATTGAATACGTCGAATCCGGACGCTTTAAGTCTCGGTACCAATACTTATTGGTGGACGAGTTTCAGGATATTTCGGCCAGCCGGGCGCGCTTACTGAAAGCCTTGATGTCCCAGCAACCGGAAGCCAGCCTGTTCAGCGTGGGTGATGATTGGCAATCCATCTACCGTTTTACCGGCAGCGACGTTGCACTGACCAAAGACTTTCAAAGCCACTTTGGCGACACGGCAACCAGTGTGCTGGATCAAACCTTTCGCTTCAATAACAAAATCGGTGAAGTGGCGTCGCGCTTCGTCATCCAAAACCCCAGCCAGATCAACAAACAGATCCGTAGCCTGCGACTTGTCGAGCAGGCGGCTGTGTCGCTAATCAAAACCGATCAGGATTTAACCGGTATTCATACGGCGCTTGACGCCATCGCTGGTAAGGCCAAGCCATCCGCGAGTGTTTTGCTGTTAGCGCGGTTCAACTTCAAACGCCCCGATGTCGCCGCCTTGAAGCGTCGTTATCCGCAGCTGTCACTGCAATTCATGACGGTACATGCCTCCAAGGGCAAAGAAGCCGATTACGTGATCGTGTTTGGCTTAGAAAAGGGCGAACACGGCTTTCCATCTGAAAAAGCCACCCATCCCTTGCTGGAGCTGTTGCTGCCTCAGGCCGAGGCCTTCGCACACGCCGAAGAGCGTCGCCTGTTCTACGTGGCATTGACGCGGGCGCGGCATCACGTGTATTTGGTCACCAACGGTCTTAACCCGTCGCCGTTTGTCAGAGAATTAATTGATGGTGAATACACCGTTACGGTCGACGAATTTACCGGCCCCGGCTTTCAAGAGCAGATGGCCGATATCCCCTGTCCAGCGTGCAAAACCGGCTGGATGGTACCGCGAGATAGTCAATACGGCAGCTTTTTCGGCTGCAACCAATATCCACTCTGCAACCACACACAACGGGCTTGCCAATGGTGTGGCGGCGGCTTGAAAGCCCAAGGCCGCTTTCGCGTTTGTGAAATTCGCCGTTGCGACTTCGTAGAACCCATTTGCCCGCGTTGCCAAGGCGCCATGGTGCTGCGCAAAGGCCCGCATGGCCAATTTTGGGGCTGCTCGCATTACCGAAAAAACGCAGCGTTTTCCTGTTCGCATACAGAGCAATTTATCGATCTACAGGCCGGCAAGGTTAAATCAACCGTCAACGTCGCTTAAGAGCGGCTCCGGGCATGGTCTAAACTTGGTCCGATCTAACCAGAGAACTACAGAGATGAGTGACGAGAAATGTCTATCCACTACCCAACTTGCACTACTTGCAAATCAAAAAAGTGGCAAGTTTATGATACGGATTCAAACACTTACTTTTTTGTCGATGATAAAGATATGGAAAAAGCAAAAACATTGCATCTATTTGGTTTTGTACTTTTTCCATAGACCAATAACTACCAAGGAAGATTAGGGATGCATGACCAAACTTTCAGCAAGAAATCCCTCGAACGTATGTTCCAAAAGCGAGATTTTATTGGTCTTGGAACACCGCATGACCAAGAAATATTTCGTGAAAAAATACTAAGTTTGGCTGTTGATTCAGCAAATATAAGTTTCGGTAAAATTTCTAATCCGCTAATTAAGTTTCAACTTGGAGGAAAAGCAGTATTTAAATTCTGTCAGTTGAGTGACGAATTAATCGCTAGAAAATTATGTGCAAACATAAAAAGATCATTTAGGTCGATTACCGTAGGGCGTTCACAAATTGTGGGGAATTTACGCCTATTGTTGGAAGAGGGTATACCTTTTCGGGTATATCGTCTTGATATCAAGAGTTTTTATGAGTCCTTCGAGCCTTCGTATGTACTATTTATAATCAACAATCTTCATCGCCTAAGCCCGCATAGCAAAACGCTTATGCAAAATCTTTTGTCCTGCCACGCTTCGCTTGGTGGAAAAGGTGTTCCGAGAGGACTATCGCTTAGTGCCCCGCTTTCTGACCTTCTAATGCATAGCTTTGATATGGGGATGCAGTCGAATGAAGATGTTTTTTTCTACTCCAGATATGTGGATGACATTATTCTTATTACTTCTGCACGAGAGACTGCTACGAAATTTGTCAGAGATGTCAAAAAGCTACTTCCACCTGGCCTTTCTCTTAACCAATATAAAAGAAATATCGAGAGTGCTGATAAACAAGTAAGCCCCAAAAAAAGCTCGGATTTAGATGACATTCCACTCTTCTGTTTTGATTACTTGGGGTATGCCTTTTTGATAAGGGAACCTCAGAAAGATTCAAAAACCAGACCTGGAGATCATTACCGCTCGGTTACTGTTGATGTGGCTGCCAAGAAGGTAACAAGATTTAAGACTAGGATTGCAAGATCCTTCATTGACTTTAGTAAAACCGGAGACTTCGTTCTTCTAAAAGATCGTATCAAATTTTTGACCAAAAACTTCAGCGTCTATAACGCCAAAGCCGGAGGAAAGAAAATTGCTGGAATATTTCATAGTTATCCGCTGATCTCAAATGATGCAAATGCGCTAAGAAACCTTGATTACTTTCTGAAAAACGCAGTCATATCAAAAAGTGGACGTATATTTTCCAAGTCATCTTTAAGGCTCTCGGCTAAGCAAAAACGAGAGCTTCTTGCTCATAGTTTTGTTAGAGGACATGCCGAAAGACAATTTGTTTATTTCTCGGGGTCTAGATTAAAAGAAATTCAAAAGTGCTGGAAGAACTAGGTGGCAAAGTGAAAAAAATAAATAAAATTAAGCGCAATGATTATAACCGAGTGCTAATCACTGAAACTTTGCCATTCGAAACTCCAATTATATTTTCTAATGATGGTCTATATAATAATATTTCAAATTTTGAATCTGCAAACTGTATTAAAAAAACATTAATAGAGGCTTTGGTGATTGGAAAAGGTCATTCAAAATCAATTAGCAATACAAAGCCATATTTTTATAAGGTGAGGAAAAATTCGCATGAGTATAGACGACTTGCCTTGGTACACCCGCTATCACAATGGCAAATCAAGATTTTTTACGAGAAATACGAGCAATTAATTTTGCATTATTGCGGCCATAGCCGAGCGTCGATTCGTTCACCTAGGAAAATTGCAGGTAGTTTTTACAATAAAAGTTCGTGGGAAAACATAAATCAGTATAAAAAAGATGCGGTAATGCTGGCTACTCACGATAAGTACGTTAAGCATACGCCATCATACTTTGCTTATCACGGCTATGACCGGCTTTATAAGTTTTTCAACTCTAGAGACTATTTCTCTCTTGAGAAACAATTTTCGGTGTTAATGACCCTTGACGTGTCAAAGTGCTTTGACAGTATTTATACGCATAGTCTTTCTTGGGCAGTTAAAGACAAGGAATTCACTAAAAGTAATGTATCGGTTTCGTCAACATTTTCTCAGGAATTCGATAGAGTAATGCGTCATGGCAATCATAATGAAACAAACGGTATACCAATTGGGCCAGAGGCAAGCAGGATATTTGCAGAGATTATATTTCAGGAAATAGATAACCAAACAATTGCAAAACTTGATGTGCTTAGATTTGGTGTCGACTATACGTTCCGTCGTTATGTGGATGATGTTTTTATATTTTCGGATAGTGAGGGTATAGCAAGAAAAGTGTACGAAGTTTATTCGGATGTTCTTATTGAATTTAATCTCCATGCCAATACGTCTAAATCTGCAATTTTTTATCGGCCATTTCTGACGACGAAGTCTAGACTAATATTTGAGGCAGGACAGAGAACAAACGAATTCCTTGAAAAATTTCTTGCCGTTTCAGAAACCGGTGCTTTAGTACCTAGCCAAATATTTTCTAAATGGAAACTAACAAAGAGCTATATAGATTCAATTAAAGCACTTTGCTCTTCAAGTGCTGCAAATTACGATGAAGTTGCTTCATTCTTGATTTCCGTTCTTAATGAGAGGGTAAAGAAGTTAGTTAATAATAGAATTGAAAGTACTGATGATCAAGAAAAATACAGATATCTAGCCGCTATCGAAGTGTTGATAGATATTTTGTTTTTCTTGTATAGTGTTGCCCCTTCTGTGGGAGCATCATATAAATTTGTCACATCTTTGATTTTAGTATTTAGATTCAGCAAGAAAAATCTTCCAGAGCATACGGAGTTCATTTCACATCAACTATATAGTCTTGCATTAAAAATTCTGCATGATCAGTGTGAAAAGTCGAACGACAGTGTAATTGATAGCTTTGTTAATCTTGAGAACCTGAATATCGTGCTTGCGATTCGTGAGCTTGGGAATAAATATCTTTTGCCCCCAGAGGTTCTTGATAATCTTTTTCTTGGTAAGAGAAAACTTTCATATTTTACCATAGTATCCTGTCTTTACTATGTGCAAGCTGAAGATCAGTATAAAGTAGTCCGAAAAAAACTACTTAAATATGCTGAATCGAAACTAGGTAATTTATCTGATATTTTTATGAATAGCGAGAAAGCTTATTTGTTTCTTGATTTGCTAAGTTGCCCATTTGTCCAAGACTCCTATAAATCTAATTTGCTTCGAAGTTTTTATCTTGCTCTTCAAAAAACAGCACCAAGCAATTCAGAAATCGAGGATTTTTTAGCTGCTGAAAGTAACTCTTATTGGCATGTGAACTGGACAGATGTGGATCTTCTTAACTCTTTAGAGAAGAAAGAATTAAATCAGGCTTATTGATGGTAGAATCGAAACTGAAAGATGGGACGGCCTCTCCTCGGTCAAAGGACTACCTGCGGCCGCAACTGGTTTCCTTGAAAAGAAACTTTTCAGTGTTCAATCTGCCTTTTCTGCCATCAATGGGGAAAAGTTTGCCTGATCACTTGAGTGGTGACCCAGTCACCCACACACTCAGCAGGCCTACCATCTTTCACCCATTCCCCTTTTGTAAATCAGCTATAGTCGACTCTGAAAACATTTTTCAACCATTAAGTATTTACATACTACTGGGGCTTAAATTTGTGGTTACACTGCAATTTGGCCGAGTCGATCAGCACGCTCAAACATTACGGGCAGGTGCTATTCATTATGGAAACCGGTTGACCTAAGTGACACCGCTTTGCTCAGACGGTGCGATTTACTTAAGCTTTCTTACTCCGCACTTTCCTCATATTCCTCAATCACCTTGTCCGACAAATGCGACAGATGTTTTAAATCACTGATCTCAATGACATTGTCGTAAGACAGATAGGTACACATTTCAGCCCGGTAGGGTACGCACCGCGTACCTTCTGACAGACAGCCACCGGTACGCATTGCGTACCCTACACCCGCTTGTTGGCTTTGGTGATGAGTCGCTTCGAACCATGTTAGCCTTGTTTCAGATGGACGCTGGAGCGTTGGGGTCTGCGTTCCCACGCAAAGCGTGGGAACGATGATTCGTTTGGAACCAAGCTTTCACCGCGATTGTCTGCCTCCGGCTTCAAGCGAATGATCGATATTTTTAATGTTTGAACGGCGGACAATTTTGTTTATCGGCCGATAAGTGAAAAATCGACTGCGAATGGCAAGCTGGCAGCCCGTTGATTCGGCAAGGACCCAATGTGCAACTCTGGTATCATGGCCTCCCGCATGTCGGCAAGCGCGCCGCATCATATCGATTAGAGCCTTTGTGAATACACCCGAATTTTCGTCCCTGCCCTTAAAACCCGCCCTGCTGGAAAACATCGAATCGCTGGGTTACACCCACCTGACACCAATCCAGGCCGAAAGTCTGCCGCATATTCTGGAGGGCAAGGATGTGATCGCCCAAGCCAAGACCGGCAGTGGCAAGACGGCGGCGTTTGGCATTGGCTTGTTGTCGCGGCTGGATTTGAGCAGCTTTAAAGTGCAAGCCATGGTGATCTGCCCTACCCGCGAGTTGGCCGATCAGGTTTGCAAAGAAATCCGCCAATTAGCCCGCTTCACGCAAAATATTAAAGTGCTGGCCTTGTGCGGCGGCACGCCGTTCGCGCCGCAGCGCAGTTCGCTGGAGCACGGCGTACATGTAGTAGTGGGGACGCCGGGCCGCTTGCAGGAACATCTGCAAAAAGCCAGCTTGCGCCTGGATCATTTAAAAGTATTGGTACTGGACGAGGCCGACCGCATGCTGGACATGGGCTTTGCGGACATCATCTCCGACGTGATTTCCTACGCGCCGACACATCGGCAAACGCTGCTGTTCTCCGCGACTTATGCCGAGCCGATTCGCGCCTTGAGCCAGAAATTTCAATTCAAACCGGTCTCGGTCAGCGTCGAAACCAGCCATCTGGACAACCCTATCGAACAACGTTTTCATCAGGTAGACAAAGCCAAACGCCTGAATGCGCTTGGTTATTTGCTGGCTTATCATCGCCCGGAATCGACGGTGGTGTTTTGCAATACCAAGCGCGAATGCCAGGACGTGGCAGATACATTGAGCAATTGCGGTTTTTCCGTGCAGGCCTTGCATGGCGATTTGGAACAAAAAGACCGCGATCAAGTGTTGGTGCGTTTTGCCAATAAAAGCTGTTCGATTCTGGTCGCTACCGATGTTGCCGCTCGGGGGCTGGACATCAAAGACATGCAAGCGGTGATCAATTACGAACTACCTTGGGATCCGGAAGTGTATGTGCACCGAATCGGCCGTACCGGCCGTGCCGGTGCGAAAGGCCTGGCGCTGAGTTTGGTCAGCGAAGCCGAGTTAAACCGGGTTAAAGCCATCGAAGACTATATGGCAGGTTCCGTGAAATGGGACGAAATTGCACCGTTTAAACTGAGCAGCGAACACCGCTTCGAGCCGCCGATGGTCACACTGTGGATAGACGGCGGCCGCAAGGACAAGATGCGGCCGGGCGATATTTTGGGAGCACTCACCGGCTCTAACGGCATAGCCGGCGGCGAAGTGGGGAAAATCGACATCTTCGATAAACGCGCCTATGTTGCGGTGAAACGCGGCAGTGCGGATAAGGCTTTGACCTGCTTGCGGGCCGGCAAAATCAAGGGCCGCAATTTCAACGTGCGCAAATCGCAATGGAATTAGTTTAAAGCCTTGAGCAGCGGTTTTGCTTGGTTTTTCTGACGGTATTCCCGCATCTCTGCCGACGCGGGGATGACGGCTGAAGACGGATGATCAGCAACTTAACAGCGTCTGCTTTCGCAACCCAGCAAATATAACAGCGCTCGATAGCCGAATCGCCAAAGCCTGCTATACCTATGCCAGCCGACACTGACTACTCCAAAATAAGATTCTGCCCGTGGCACCTAAAACACATATCAGTTACCTGGACACCATTCGCGGCCTAGCGGCCTTGGCCGTCATCAGCGAACATTTCGTCATCGCGTATGGCCTACCCTGCGAAACGCCACTTTGCCAGCAATGGTTGGATTTCTCGCCGCTACACATTTGGTGGGACGGCTCGGCGGCGGTATCGATGTTTTTCGTGCTCAGTGGCGTGGTGCTGTCTTTGCGCTATTTTCGTGCAGGGCACACACCTGATCTCAGCGAGTTTCATTTGGCGCGTTTCTTGATCAATCGGATGTTTCGGATCTGGTTGCCGTACTTGTTGGTTTTGCTGATTAGCGCCGGCCTGTTTGTGAACACCTTCGATAGCGCGATACTCAAGACCAGTCTGCCGGCGACCGAATGGATAACCGGCATGTGGCATAAATTTCCGTTAACGCCCGCCGATATGCTGCGTGAGAGCTTTTTGTTGAAATTGCCTGCCTTGATCGTACTACTGCCGCAAGCTTGGACTTTAAGTATCGAATTGGTATTGTCTTTGCTGCTGCCGGTAGGCTTATTGCTGGCCGGACGCGGCAGTTCTTGGCTGGTATTTTTTGGCTTGCTGGCGACCAGCCTATTGGGTGTGTCGATTTTCTTGCTGCATTTTCTATTGGGCATGACCATTGCCAGACACTACACCGATCTTACCCATTACCTGTCCGGCCGACGCTGGCAACGGCGTTTGTTGCTATTGACCGGCTTAGCGTTTTATACCTGCGGCACTTTTGTGCCGTCCGACATATTTGGCGATACCGCAGTCTGGCTGGGTTCCGGTCTGGGAGCCGGCTTGATTTTGATGTTCGTGCTAGGTTCTAAAGATGCACAGCAGGTGCTATCGCAACCGATGTTACGGCAAATCGGCAAAGTGTCTTACAGCGCCTATCTCAGCCACATGGCGATTCTGATTTGTCTGACGCCGCTGGTTTTAAAATTTTTGGAAGGGTTTACCGAAAACCGGCTGGCACTTTGGTTTGGCGGCTGGCTTATCACCATCGGCTGCGTACAAGGGGTTTCTTTGTTGTTTTATCATTGGCTGGAGATCCCCAGCATGAGTTTGGGGCGGCGAGTGACCGATGCGATAGCCGCTATCGGCAAGCCAACGGTATAATCGCGGCCCGTTATTCCATTCCCTTGCCAATTGACCATGCGCCTAGCTAGCATTTCATCCATTTTAGTAAGCGTTGCCGCGTTGGGCGTTAACATCGACGCTACGGCCGGCTCGACCGCTCAAGACTGGGCCAAAATCACCACACCGACCCAGGAACCCAGCGAAAGCATAGGCACCTATACCAGCGGCTGCATCAGCGGCGCGGCCACCCTGCCCCAGGATGGTCAAGGCTATCAAGTGATGCGCTTATCGCGCCACCGCTATTATGGGCATCCTAACTTAATCGGCTTTATCCAGCATCTGGGCCAGTTCAGCGCCGAGCATAAATTGGGCTCGTTGTTGATCGGCGATTTGGGCCAACCGCGCGGCGGCCCGACCTTGAGCGGACATCGCAGCCATCAGTCAGGCTTGGATGTGGATATATGGTTTTTGTTATCCGAACCAGCCAGTAACCGGCAATTGACGGCCAACGAACGCGAAACCTGGAGCGCACCCTCGGTTGTGAACATGCAAAACGATACCATGGATTACCGGCATTGGTCGCCGGATCTGGCAAAGCTACTGGAAGCCGCCGCACGCCAACCGGAGGTCGACAGGATTTTTGTAAACCCCAGCATCAAACAAGAATTGTGCACCACCAAAAGTGCCGGAGCCGGTGAATGGTTGCGGAAGATTCGCCCATGGTGGAAACACGACGATCATTTTCATGTGCGCTTGAAATGCCCCGCGCATAGTCCGCATTGCGACTCGCAAGAGCCGTTACCTGCCGGCGACGGTTGCGACACCAGCTTGGCGTGGTGGTTTTCCGCGGAAGCCAAAGCACCATCGAAAAGCGTGCCGCTACCACCGCCGCCGTTACCGGCATTGTGCGAGCAGCTGTTGCGTCGTCCTTGATTATATTGGCGTATCGGCCTTTACAGCATCAGTCGGCTGATTATTTTATTATTCATTTGAGAGCACCATGCCCGATTTCGTACTTCATCAACAACTAGCGCAAGATTGTTTTAACGTAGGGAGCTTTGCGCTAACGGAATTATTAATGATGAACGACAGCCAATACCCTTGGTTCATCCTGGTGCCCAGGCGCCATAATATCAGAGAAATTTATCAGCTTGGACAGGCGGATAGACAGGCTCTGCAAAGCGAGTCCTGCCTGCTTGCCGAGGCACTGGTGAGTATTTATCGCCCCGACAAACTCAATATTGCCGCAATTGGCAATCTCGTCCCGCAATTGCATCTGCACCATGTGGTGCGCTATCAAACCGATAAAGCCTGGCCGGCGCCGGTATGGGGAAAGTTCGCCAGCCTGCCGTATGTAGGCGACCAGGCCGAACAAAGGATCACCCAACTCCGTTCCGCTTTGCAGATGTATTTAATCAATTAAAAATTGAGTGAATCTTTAGCTAGGGATAGCAAGCGAGAATATGCAATAACTGAAATAACCCAATTATTGTGTGATTGACGCTCGGTGCAAAAGCAAGTCACAATCAAAAAGGTCGCAACGTAAGGACAGGCGCTTGCAAATATCGTGACTCCAGTTTGAGCCCGCATCAGAAGCTCAGGAAATTTCGAGCCAGGTAAGCCGCTTATATCGATTGCTCAAATCCGTCGAGCTTATGGCAGACTGTGTAAAACTTAAAAAAGCCATTGTTACTACCATGCCTATTTTCATCGTCTGCTGTCTAATCTTAACTCCCCTAACCTTAACCCAAAATGCATTTTTACCCTTACTCAATATAGAGGCCGTATGGGGTGCGGGAGCGTGCCTTGCGGTGCTTTTTCTATTGAGTGGTTGTTTGAAATTAGTACCCAGCAAAATATGGCACGATGGTTTTGCCTCCGCAGGCTTATGGACTTGGTACGGTTACTGGAGCCCGCAATTCAGCGACGGCTCACCGCAATTCAGCGTGTTTCCAGTTTATTTTGCTTTGCTTAGCAGTTGGATGCTACTGGGTTTAATCAACAAAAGTCCGCAGTTTGATTGGGAATCCCAAGAATCCTTGCGCTATATGCAAAAATATTTGGCCCGCTTCGATTCCTGCGCCGTTGCGGTTTTGGTGCTGATTTGTCTGGCACTACCTGAGCACTATCTATCCTACCCGCTTGCAATGACCTTTTTCATCGTCCGTAGTGCTTTTCAGCGCTGCCTGGAGATTATTGATAGCCTGTAATTTTTTTCATTGCTTACCACTTCCGCGCCATATCTTCCCACCTGATGCGGCGCGGTAGCCCAACTAAAACCGGGTTACCGCGCCTGCTACGGCGCGATGCCTAAAACTCGCCGGGCTAAGCGACTTCCTTGGCCTTATCCTGATAACTGTCAATTTGATCGAAGTTAAGATAACGATAGGTATCCGCGCTGGTTTGTTCGATGCTGGCGGCATATTGCATATACTCGGCAACCGTCGGAATCTTGCCCAATAGCGAGCACACCGCCGCCAATTCCGCTGAGGACAGATAGACGTTGGCGCCATTGCCCAAACGGTTGGGGAAGTTGCGGGTCGATGTCGATACCACGGTCGAACCTTCCGCCACTCGCGCCTGGTTGCCCATGCACAAGGAGCAGCCCGGCATTTCGGTGCGCGCTCCGACCTTGCCGAAGGTGCCGTAATAGCCTTCTTCCACCAACTGGTTTTGATCCATTTTGGTCGGTGGTGCTACCCACAAACGTGTGGGCAAGGCACCGGCTTTTTCCAGCAACTTGCCGGCGGCGCGGAAGTGGCCGATGTTGGTCATGCAGGAACCGATGAAAACCTCGTCGATCTTTGTGCCCGCCACTTCCGACAAAGGCTTGATGTCATCCGGGTCGTTCGGGCAAGCTAACAATGGCTCGGTGATTTCATTTAGGTCAATTTCAATGATTTCCGCATATTCCGCGTCTTTATCCGCTTCCATCAATACCGGGTTCGCCAACCAATCCTGCATCGCTTTGATGCGGCGCTGAATAGTTCTGGCATCGCCGTAACCTTCGGCGATCATCCATTTCAATAAAGTGATATTGGAGTTCAAATACTCGCGAATCGGCGCTTCGTTGAGTTTGATTGTGCAGCCGCCGGCGGATCGCTCTGCCGAGGCATCTGACAACTCGAACGCTTGCTCGACTTTTAAATCCGGTAAGCCTTCGATTTCCAAAATACGGCCGGAAAACACGTTCTTCTTGCCTTGCTTGGCGACGGTCAATGAGCCGCTTTTCAATGCCGCATAAGGAATAGCATTCACCAAATCGCGCAAGGTGATGCCGGGTTGCATTTGGCCTTTGAAACGCACTAAAACCGACTCAGGCATGTCCAGCGGCATCACGCCGGTGGCGGCGGCAAAGGCCACCAGCCCGGAACCGGCCGGAAAGGAAATACCAATCGGGAAACGGGTATGCGAGTCGCCGCCGGTGCCGACGGTATCCGGCAATAGCATCCGGTTCAACCAGGAGTGGATCACGCCGTCGCCGGGACGCAACGAGACGCCGCCGCGAGTCATGATGAAGTCCGGCAAGGTGTGCTGCATTTGCACGTCCACCGGCTTGGGATAAGCGGCGGTGTGGCAGAAAGACTGCATCACGAGATCGGCGGAAAAACCCAGGCAGGCCAGGTCTTTGAGTTCGTCTCGGGTCATCGGCCCGGTGGTGTCTTGCGAACCTACGGTGGTCATTTTCGGTTCGCAATAGCTGCCAGGCCGCACGCCGGCCACGCCGCAAGCCTTGCCGACGATTTTTTGCGCCAGGGTAAAACCTTTGCCGGTATCCGCGGCTTCGCCCAAGCGGCGAAATACCGTAGAAGCAGGCAAGCCCAAGAATTGGCGGGCACGGTCGGTCAAACCGCGACCAATGATCAACGGAATCCGGCCACCGGCGCGAACTTCGTCGAAGATCACTTCGGTTTTCAAAGCAAACTCGCAGACGACTTCGTCCGTATCATGCCGTTTGACGATACCTTGATAAGGATAAATATCGATCACGTCGCCCATCGCCATGCCAGTGACGTCGCATTCGATCGGCAGTGCGCCGGAATCTTCCATGGTATTGAAGAAAATCGGCGCGATCTTACCGCCGATACAAACACCGCCGCCGCGCTTGTTGGGGATATACGGAATGTCGTCGCCCATGAACCACAACACCGAGTTGGTCGCGGATTTGCGCGAGGAGCCGGTGCCGACCACGTCGCCGACATAGGCCACCGGGAAGCCCTTGGCTTTCAGTTCGGTAATTTGTTGCTCAGCATTGGTGATGCCGTCGCGCGGCATCTTCAGCATGGCCTTGGCGTGCAACGGGATGTCCGGCCTGGACCAGGCGTCCGGCGCCGGTGACAGATCGTCGGTATTGGTTTCACCGGTGACTTTGAACACTGTCACGGTGAGTTTTTCCGGCACTTCCGGCTTGGCGGTAAACCATTCGGCATCAGCCCAGGATTGCAGTACCTGTTTGGCGTAAGCGTTGCCTGCTTGGGCTTTTTCCTGCACATCGTGAAAGGCGTCGAATATCAGCAGAATTTGCGACAGCGCTTTCGCGGCAATCGGCGCCAATGAGGCGCTTTCCAGCAATTCGATCAACGGCGCGACGTTGTAACCACCCAGCATCGTGCCGAGCAATTCGGTGGCTTTTTCCGGCGTCAGCAGCGGTGAAGTCGCCTCGCCTTTGGCAACGGCGGTCAAGAAACCAGCTTTGACATAAGCGGCTTCGTCGACGCCGGCTGGAATGCGGTTTTCCAGCAAATCCAGCAGAAACGCTTCTTCGCCGGCAGGCGGCTGTTTCAATAATTCAACCAGCGCGGCAACTTGTTCGGCGTCCAGTGGTTTGGGAACGATGCCTTCGGCAGCGCGTTCGGCGACATGTTTTCGGTATTGTTCTAGCATGATGATTTCCGGTAAAAATTATTGGACTTGGGACGCTTGGTCTGCGGCGGCCTGTTCGGCGATAAAAGTGCGCATGTCGTCGTTATCAACCCGCTGATAAATCTCGGCAACGTCCAGCGTTAAATCCACTGACTCGAAGCGGGCTTGATCGCCGAGAAAGTAATGATTGGAGACCCAGCCTTCGCTACGCCGGCAGACCTCGACATCGACGATGTCCTGCTCGATCAGCACATATTCCAGCAAGCTGGGAATGGTTTGGTATAAGCGGCGCTTGATGGTTTCGTCGCGGCGGCGGGTGGATTTGGACAGTACTTCGACGATCAAGACTGGCGCTTCGGCATAATAGTCGTGGGTCGAGGTATCCTCGCAAACCACCATCGCATCGGGGTAGAACAGATACTGGCCGATCTTGACTTTGACATCGGAACTGAAGGGTTCACAAGGCTTGCCTTGTAAATGATTACCCAACAGTCGAGCCAAACTCATCTTGATGCGCTCATGATTCTTGCTGGCACCCGACATGGCCACCAGCTCGCCGGCGTCATACTCGTGCTTTATGTCGCTGAGCAATTCCGCTGCCAGATAATCCTCAACAGACATCCAGGGCTTATCGAATTTAGGTTGCGCACTCATAACCGCCTCCGCCGCAGGTTAATCACTCCATCGCATCGACGATGGCTTGACCCATTTCCTGGGTGCCGTATTTGGTGTCCGGGTTCAAATCCGGGGTGACATAGACACCGCCGTTCACGACTTTTTCAATCGCGTTCAGCATCCGGGTAGCCGCTTCGTGTTCGCCCAAATGGTTCAGCATCATCACGCCCCCCATCATCACCGCCGTAGGGTTGGCGATATTTTTGCCGACGATGTCCGGCGCACTGCCATGTACCGCTTCGAACAGCGCGGCGTCGGCACCTATGTTCGCACCAGGGATCAAGCCCAAGCCGCCTACCAAACCGGCAGTCAAATCCGACAAAATGTCGCCAAACATATTGGTTGTGACGACCACATCAAATTGTTCCGGTTTCATGACCATGTGCATACAGGCCGCGTCGACGATTTTTTCGTCGAATTCGATGCCCGGATATTTGGCCGCCACTTCCCGTGCCGCTTTGAGGAACAAGCCCTGGGTGTATTTCAAAATATTGGCTTTGTGGCAGACCGTCACTTTCTGACGATTGTTATCGATAGCATACTTAAAAGCATATTCCACTATGCGCTCGGAACCGGCCTTGGTGACCACGGCCAAGCTTTCGGCAATGTCTTTAGCCGGCGTCAGATAATGTTCCAAACCGACATAGAGGCCTTCGGTATTTTCGCGCACAATGACAATATCGACGTCGTCGTAACGGGTTTTTACGCCTTTCCAGCTTTTCGCCGGCCGCACGTTGGCATAAAGATCGTATTGTTTGCGCAGTTCTACGTTGATGCTTCTAAAACCCTCGCCCACCATCGTGGTCAACGGTCCTTTAAACGCCACCCGAGTCTGGGCGATAGATTCCATCGTCGCATCCGGCAGCGGCGTGCCGGTTCTTTCATAAGCCGACATGCCGGCGTCCGCCTCATGCCAATGAATTTTCGCACCCGAAGCGTTGATCACCGCCACGGCGGCGTCCATGATCGAAGGGCCAATACCATCACCTTTAATCAACGTGACGTTATGCATTCATTTCTCCTACTTGATGTTTAAAAATAACTAGTCATTGCGTGCGCTCATCTGTATCGCGATTGAGCCGTTACTCATTCGCGCAATAAAGCACGTTATTGCAAGTAATAATACACAGTTTCGCGCCCCGCCGCATGGTCAAGCGGGATTGGTGTAGGCCTTAATTTCGGGCGTACTCGGAGTTTATCAGCCAAACTCACCCCAGAAATGCAGCAAAATTCATACCCAAGCAGCCTAAGCCGATAATCGGCGTCTGGCAAACCAAAAAGCGGTATCATCAAACCCGCATCATTTTTTACCCAAGCCTTCACTAAAGCTAAACATGATCTCCGTCGATAAGCTGATTTTCGAATACCCAGGCCTACGCGCATTGGACGATGTGTCGTTCGACATCGCTGCCGGCAGCATCACCGCGCTGGTCGGCCCCAACGGCGCCGGCAAAACCACGCTGCTGCGCTGCATAGCGGCGCTGGATCAACCGGTCAGCGGTGCGATCAACATCGCCGGCATCAATGTATTGGAACAACCGCGCGAGTGCCATCGCATCATCGGCTACTTATCGGATTTTTTTGGGCTTTATCAACGCTTGACGGTGCGGCAATGCCTGCATTTCGTGGCCCGCGCCCAGGGCATTTTTGCAGCTGATTGCCCGGCCGCTATCGAAGCTGTCAGCCGGCGTTTGCATATTCAAGATAGATTGGAAAACAGCCCGGCCGAATTATCGCGCGGCTTACGTCAACGGGTAGCCATCGCCCAGGCCATCATCCACAAACCGCCGGTGGTGTTGCTAGACGAACCGGCATCCGGCTTGGACCCGGAAGCCCGCCACGAACTGGCCGAGCTATTTTTAGACCTGCAAGCCCAAGGCATGACGCTGCTGGTGTCCTCACATATCCTCGCGGAACTGGAAGCCTATTGCACCGATATGCTAGTGCTGCGTCACGGCAAGATCGTCGAACAGGTTGCGGTGAAAGCGCCGTCCCTACTTAAACCGTTTAAATTGCTGTTGGCACATCCAATAGAACACCTGCTGCAACGCCTGCAATCGCTACCCAATGTTAAGGTGTTGAATAGCGACGATAAACAACAAGCCTTATTGCAGCTGAACGGCGACGCGGCTCAACAACACCAAGTGTTGAAAGCCCTCATCGCGCTGGATTTACCGGTCTGCGAGTTCGCACCTGCTGCCAGCAATCTGCAAGACGCTTACCTACAAACTATCCGCCACAGCTCATGAATCTGAATCCCGAATTTGAACGCCAGCTGATTTTGGAATGCTCGCCAGCTCGGCTGGTCGGTGCGCCAATCGTGCTGGGCACGGTGTTTACCTTAAGCTATTTTTTGGACGACTACCGGCTGGGCAGCATCACCGCGCAAGCCGCTTTGACGCTGTTCATGTTGATCACGCTGCTATGGGGCACCCGGCAAAGCCTGGACAGCATTGTTGAAGAATACCGCGACCGCACCTGGGATACGCAACGCCTGTCGGCTCTGGGGCCGTGGGAAATGACCTGGGGTAAACTGCTGGGCAGCACCAGTATGGTTTGGTACTGCGCGGGCATTTGTTTACTGGTCCATGCGCTGGCGACCGACAATCCGGCCGCCCTACCCTTATTGTTTTTTTACGCCATTGGCACTGCATTACTGGTACAAAGCGCCGGTCTTTTGTTGGGTTTGCTGGCAGTGCAACGCGGCCAGCTAAAAACCGGTTCGATACTCATTTTGGTATTGGTGGGTTTCCTTGTTTTTATGCCGTCTTTGACTGATTTAACCGAAACGGCCAATTATTTGTCCGGTCATTTTCAAAGCAACACCTGGTATAACCTGACTGTTAACTCACAGACTTTGCACCAAATAAGCCTGCTTTGCGCCTTATTCTGGTGCGTCATGGGCAATTATCGCTTGCTGGCGCAAGACTTGAGTTTGCGAAATTTGCCCTGGGCCTGGCTGGGTTTTACGCTGTTTTTGATTGTCTATTTGGGCGGCTTTATTCCCAATACCCACTATTCCTTTTCCCTGGCTGCTTTAGCCGTTTGCAGCGCTTTAACTTTCATTGGCGTCATCGTCGAACGGCACGAGCCAATGCGCATCAAACGCTTACTGGATTATTGGCGACAAGCGAATTGGCGCCGAGTGGGTGAGGAACTACCCTTGAGCGCATTGAGTTTTGCGCTAAGCCTGCCGTTTGCGATATTTCTGAGCTTCCAAGAGCAACGCTTTGCCTGGCTGGACATCTCCCTGCATGCCTACCCACTGGCAGTCGCACTATTAGTACTACGCGATTGCGCCGTTTACCTGTTTTTTTGCTACGGCAAAAATCCGCAACGCGCGTTTAGCCTGAGTTTACTGTCCGCGGCGCTGCTTTACGGCATTCTCCCCGGCTTGTTCGGCGCGGTCGGCATGACCGGCGTTTCAGCCTTATTCTTTCCACTATGGGCGGATTCTGCATTCTCGGCGTTAGCTTTTGCCGCGCTGCAATGTGCGCTGATTTTACGCCTGCTTTATCAACGCTGGCGGCAAAGTGTTTAAGGCCGATAGAATTTGTTGGTGCGTTAGCTAACTTTTCTTGCTTAGGCCTACCGGAATAGAGAAAATAAAGCCCAGCTACAAAAACAACAATAACTTGGCTATCGGAAACACTGATGCGCTCTTTGCGCCGCATCGAGTACGATGGTTGCGACCGGGACCGGCGGCATGCGCATACCAAATCCATTCATCGAACATCTTGCCAGCAAGGCTTTTTTTCGCGCCCCCACCCACCAACCGCTCCGACGTTTTCTCGATACCAAACTATCGCTCAGCCTCACCAAACTGTTTGCCATCCCGCAATTTGATGAAGATAGCGAACGGCAGTTTTGGGAAGAACGTTACCTAGTATTACTAAGCCCCCTCAAATGGGCGTTAGGCTTGGGAGCCATCGCATTCCTGGTCTATATCCTGCTGGATCTGCATACTGGTAATACCTCAACCGCAGAAGCCATCTTAAGACTTCCCATAGTCCTGGTACTTTTGGGCTTATTCAGATACCTAAATGTCTGCGTAGAAGCGGCGGCAAAAATCAACACCATCGCCAAACTCAGCGCCGGACTGTCCGCAGCCAATTTAATCGCCATCTTGCTATACGACGGTAATCCTCGCTACTACGCCGAAACCTGGCCGGCCCTATTGCCCATGTATTTTTTCAGTTACGGGCAAATGTTCATGTCGTTGCGAGCGACAATAAGTTTTGGCTGGAGTACCGCGCTGACCATGCCGCTGGCCGGCTATTGGCTTGGACTGACCATGATTGACTTGATCCCGTCTATGCTGAATCTTTGCATCGTCAATATCTTCGGCGTCTGCACTCGTTGCCAATTGGAAGCTTACGCCCGCAAATCCTTCAGTGAAAAGCGCAAAGTGGAACTGGTCGCCGAGCGTAAGAGCCGCTTCTTGCGGCAGCTCAGCCACAATTTGCGGCAACCACTGCAGGCCCTGAGTTGCTATTCCTCCGTCATGGAGGCAGCCTGTATGGACCCTGCCACTCAATCATTGCAACATATCGCCGGGCGTATGGGCTTTGCGATTGATGAACTGAACCGCGCCGTCAACCATATTTTGGACATTGGCAACCTGGAAAACGGCACGCAACGTCCGTTGCTGACTACCGTCGACATCAATTTGTTGCTGGCCGCATTAGAAAACCAGTTTGCCCCACAAGCCGCCAAACGCGGCCTGAATTTGATCGTGCATCTCCGTCGAAGCCCACCTTATAACGTCCACAGCGACGCCAGCATTTTGAGCCAGATCATCGGCAACCTGCTGGATAACGCGATCAAATACACCAATAGCGGCTGGATCATACTGACGGCCGTCAAAATCGGCCCGGACTGCTTGCAAATCCATGTGCGCGATAGTGGCCCCGGTATCTCGACGGACATACGCGGCGACATCTTCAAGGAATTTGTCCGCGGCCAGCGCCGCAATAACGACCCCAGCGCGCATGGTTTGGGGATTGGTCTGGCTTATGTATCCACCGCCGTCCAACATCTACCCGATCACGAACTGGCATTGCATTCCAAACCGGGACGCGGCTGCGACTTTAAACTGAGCGTACCCATCGCTCAACCCAGTTTGACCAATTTCGAATCACCGGCGCCTATCGGCGACTTTGCCGGCCGTCTGATCCTGGTTGTGGACGATGACGCCGAAACACTCGAAGCTCTGAGCTGCCGACTACAAGCCTGGGGCTGCGACGTACAAACCGCGACTTCGCTTGTCGAAACCCGACTGGCTCTGGCCGACACTCTACAAGTGCCGGACTTACTGATTACCGATTTTTACCTGGGTAACACCGAAACCGCCCACAACATTATCGCCGCCGTCCACGCCGATTGCGGTCCGGTGCCGATCTTGGTGCTGTCGGCGGAAGGCATCTGCGAAGAGGACAAAGCCCACTGGCCGGCCGGTACTCAGTTGTTGCGCAAGCCGGCGAAGTCCAATGTGCTAATGGCGACGATAGTTAAGGCGTTAGAGCGCGAGACGGAGAATGCACAACTTATTTGAGCCTGCCATCGCGCCTACGTCTCTACGCGACCGCAAAAACGCTGCCAATTCCCCCCCATTTATAAAAATAGGGAAAAGGGGGAGATTTTCTACAATCCTGCTCCGGTCAACCCAAACACAATCCCTTGCTCGAACAACTTCACCAGCAATTCGGTCCGCCGTGACACCCCGAATTTCTGGAAAATAGGCCGCAAATGATTCCTGACCGTCTGCTCCTGAATGTTTAACCGCTTGGCAATCGACTTATTGGTATGCCCGCAGGCAATCCAACGCAGAATTTCAAATTCGCGCGGCGTCAGACCCAAGCTGGTCGGACTGGTTTTTGGCTGAATGCCGGACATTGAGTCGTCACTGCTTGCGGCTACCGACGGCTTACCAGCCATAGCCGCCGGCAAATACACCTTGCCAAACAACACGTCGCGCAAAGCCTCGACAAAGGCCTGCCGCGACACAGTCTTGACCACAAACCCCATCGCTCCGGATTTCAGGGCTTGAAATACCACGTCCCGGTCTTCCACCCCGGAGAACATCACCACGCACAAATCCGGAAACACCTGTTTCAGCTCGGTTAAACCGTCCAGACCACTTCGATCCGGCAGCTGCAAGTCCAGCAATACCAAATGCAAAGTCTGAACCCGCGCAATCGCCAGACCGGCGGCGAAACTCTCCGCCTCGAACACCTGCGCGTCCGGGTAAATCTGTTTCAACAAACAGGCCACCCCTTCGCGCGCGCAAAAGTGGTCGTCGATTAACAAAATATTCACAGTCTTCATCCCCGTAGCAAGCCTGATTGGCGGATTGTAACCCCGTACAGCCCACAATAGACCCAGTACACTTGTACTAGTACGGAAAACAAGTGGCAGTGGGAATTGCGTTGGGCCAGAATCCTTATAGGCAAAACCAAAGAGGCACCGACATGGCAAGTATCCATCGCCAACTTGGCTGCCGGCTCGACTTAGCCTGTGCTCACGGCTATCACATCTGGCTGAGCAAGCACTCAAAAGCTATTATTAAACCGGCGCTCAAATATAGCCGCCCCGCGTATGCGGGGCCCAATTTTCAAGGTGGGTTCCCGCTTCCGCGGGAATGAGGGAACCAGGGAATCTAAGGACCGGGTTAATAAAAGAGGCGGCAAAGCAATCAAGACCTAACCCGACTGGGTTTTATCGTGTAATTTCGAGTTTATTGGCAAACAAAGTTTCGATCTTTTTCATTTAATATTAATTTCTACGCGGACATTAACAGGGCAACGGTACCATGGCCAATTTCAAAGATCTGCAAGGAAAACCAACAGATTTCGACCAATGCTTCCCCGATGTTGTCAAATACGACCCCGCCTCGAAAACCTTCGAAATTGGGTTGGTCATGGGCGGTACGGTGTCGTCAGGCGCCTATACCGCAGGCGTAATCGATTTCCTGATCGAAGCGTTGGACAACTGGCAAACCGCTAAAGAAAACGGTGAAGACGTACCGGACTGGAAGGTCAAACTCAAAGTGGTGACCGGCACTTCCGGTGGTGGGGTCACGGCTGCGTTGTTAGCGCGAGCATTGTCCTTCGATTTTCCGCCGGTTCGTAAAGCGTCAAGCCCTAGCGATCAAGAAGCTAACCCTTTCTACCGAATCTGGGTCAAGGAAGTCGATATTCATAAAATGCTGGATACCGCTGATATCGAAGGCCCGGAGCCGACGGTTTCCTTGTTGAATGCACGTGTGCTCGATAACTGCGCTTGGATGATCGCCAATTTTGACAAGGCCTTCCCCAGCCTGACGCTCAAAGCCAAAACCCGCGAGTTTATCGAAAATCCGCTACCAATTTATCTGACCCTGACCAACTTGCGCGGCATCCCTTACCGGATCGACATGGGCGATAATGGCCTGCAGCAGGAATACGTCAATCATGCCGACCATGTGCGGATGGCAGTTTTTAGTCAAGGGCTGAATCCTAATTATCAGGTTCGCCCGGATGAGTTTACGGTAGGCGGCAACACAAAAAACGCCATTCCATGGGATCAGGCCGTGCAATATGCTTTGGGTACCTCTGCTTTCCCGCTCGGATTTCCGTTGCGCGCTTTGTCACGACCGATCACGCATTATCGCTACCGCGCCATTATCTTGCCTAATTCGAATGATCCCATTCGCCATATCGACCCGATCTGGACCGAATTGGCTGTTGAGCCGATCACTACTTCTCAGGGCATGGTCGCCGACGTCGTCGCTGATGAGTACCATTTTGCCGCCGCCGACGGCGGCATGACCAACAACGAACCTATCGAATTGTGCCGATCCGCACTGGCAGGTTTTTTAAATTCCAACCCTCGTGGCGGCGATGATGCACATCGCGCCTTGATTTTGATTGATCCCTTTGCCGACCAGGCTTCGCTGGGTCCAAAGGATCAGCCCGAGCTATTGAAATCGATTCCCCCCCTGCTGAGTGCTTGGAAAAATCAGGTCCGCTACGATAGCCGCGATCTGATGCTGGCTGCGGACAGCAACATTTTCAGCCGTTTTATGATTACCGCCAAACGCGACGGCGAGGTCGCAGGGGGTAAGTCCATCGCCACGGCATGTGCTTCTGCTTTTGGTGGATTTTTAAGTGAGCGTTTCCGCCGTCACGATTTCTTGTTGGGCCGTAAAAACTGCCAGGACTTTCTGATCAGCACCTTCAATTTGCCGGTTTCCAATTTATTGGTCAAAGACTGGGCAAACGCTCATACTGCCAGCTCATTAATTTCAAACGGTAAAATTAGCTTAATTCCTCTTTGCGGTAGCAGCCAGTTTCCCGAGCAGACAGAGCCTTATCCAAAAGACGAATTTGACTTGGATGCCGCCGATTTTCAAGCCCCCTTGGCAAAACGTATCGCCCGTTTGATTGAAAAAGCCAAAGGCCGCATTAGTCCGCACGGTGTATTTCCCCAGCTCTATCTGGCCCCTTTGTTCGAAAATTCCAAGGACGGTTTACAAACCAAAATCAACGATTGGTTAAAAACGGCTTTGCGAGAGTGGGGGCTGTAAATTCATTATTTAACAACTTTTAAGGAACCATCATGAGTGGATTTAAATTGGGCGAAAAATCCCTTAAAGAACTTAACGGCGTCCATGCCGATTTGGTGGCCGTTGTCAAACGGGCCATAGAACTCACCAGCCAGGACTTCTCCGTTCACGACGGCATTAGGACACTGGCCGAACAGCAAAAATTGGTTCAATCCGGCGCGTCCCAGACGTTGGATTCCCGGCACATCACCGGACATGCGGTCGATTTGGTACCATATATCAACGGCAAACTGCGTTGGGAGTGGGAGCCTATTTACAAAATTGCCGACGCGGTGCGCACTGCCGCGAAAGAACTGAATGTGCCGATCCGCTGGGGTGGTGCCTGGGATGTCACTTTAACCAATACCGACGAAGCGCCGGAAGACTTGGTTGCCGATTACACGGCATTACGTAAAAAGGCAGGGAAAAAGGCCTTCATTGACGGTCCGCATTTCGAGTTGCCAAAAGCAAAATATCCGTAACGCCTTGGCTGCACGGCTACCGACATTTACATACCATCCGCTGACTTTTGAACATTAAACCCTAAGCAAGCATGAAATTAGAACCCAACCACACCCATCAAGTAGACGTTGATCCTCATCACCGCTATTACCCCACCGGCTTGGACGTTGCTGTTGGTGAGAAATATCAATTTACTGCGTCCGGCAGTTGGCGAGATGCTTCGCATATTTGCGGCCCCACGGGTTGGCGAGAAGACTGGACTCAGTATGTGGCACGATTTAGCCGTTTACCGGACTACGACTTGTTTTACTTGTGCGGTGCAATCGACGAGAATGAAAAGAACAATTTTCCGATCGGCGCATCAGCCGAAGTCACGATGACAGCGAACGGTAAGCTCAGTCTATTCGCCAACGACTTGTGGCTGTTTTACTGCAATAACTACCGAGTTCACGATGCGCCCATGTTGGCGAACATTCGGCGAACTGCCTAGTGATTGAATTTGACTATCGCGATAGGCCAACACTCCAACCTTTGGTGATCAAAATGAAACAACTCACTATAGAACCCAACAACACCCAGTTTTCGCTGCCGAACGCCTATGCGCTGGCTTTAGCTTCCAAATTGGCGTATGCCACGGAAGCCGAGGTTTTGAACAAACTGTCGGTGCAAGGCTTTAGCGGCCGATTTATCGACGGCAGCAAAATCGCCGGCTCCAGCCAGGATACCCAGGCCTTTATTGCCCACAGCGGCAGTGTCATCGTGATTGCCTTTCGCGGCACCGAAAAAGTGCCGGAAGACTGGTGCGCCGACGCCAAGATGGCATTTCGCTCCACGCCACACGGCAACATCCACACTGGCTTCGACGATGCTCTCGACGCCATTTGGGATACCTTGATCGATACCCTGGAAAGCGTCCATCAATACGGCCAGTCGTTGTGGCTGACCGGCCATAGCCTGGGCGGCGCGTTGGCGGTGCTGGCGGCGGCGCGTCTGACGCTGGACATCGACCAACGCATCTACAAATCCATCAACGGTTTGTATACCTTCGGCCAGCCACGGGTCGGCGACCGCCGCTTCGTCACCGAAATGGACCAAGCCCTGAAGCCGCGCTATTTCCGTTTTGTTAACGATAACGACATCGTGCCGCGCGTACCCGACCGGCTAAACAAATATCAGGAAGGCGGCAGTATTCGCTTCTTCGATTCGGAAGGCAAATTACACGAGGATGTCGGTTACTGGTTTAAATTCATGGAACGGATTAAAGGCTCGCTAAACCAAAAACTCGATTTAATTCCATCCTTTATCGAACATCATTTCATCGACCGATATATTCAAAATATCGAGAAGAATTTATGATCTCCAGGCAAACGCAGTTGCCGAGTCGGAACGTACATATGGGACAGTTTAAGCAAGGCCTCGGTCAATAATAATAACGGCAAACCCGCCAATTCAAGAGAGGTATACCATGAGCACTAAAAACATCGTTCTCTGTTCCGACGGCACCGGCAACAAGGGCGGGTACGGTAGCGACAGCAACGTGTACAAAACCTATAAGGCGGTGGATGTCACCAGCGGCAACGCCCATCAATATACCTTCTACGACCAGGGCGTCGGCACCGACAAAAGCGACACCAGCAAAAACAAATATTGGACCGCTATGTCCGGCGCGTTCGGTTTCGGTTTTCGCGACAATGTCTTGCATCTTTATCACTTCCTGGCCCGTAGCTATAAACCGGGCGACAAGATTTTTTTATTCGGTTTCAGCCGGGGCGCCGCGACAGTACGCGCCTTTGCCGGGTTTCTGAATGCGTGCGGCTTGGTCGATATCCGCCATGCCCAAGGGCCTAGCGGCTTTGATTCCGACCGGTTCGAAGACTTGGTCAACCAAGCTTTTGCTTGTTACCGAAGCAAGGACGCCGCCAAGCAGCAAGCCTTCAAGGACCAATACGCGCTTGCCGGTGACGGTTACGCGCCCGGCGGCAATTTAGCGATTCATTTTATCGGTGTCTGGGATACGGTATCGGCGTTGGGTTTCCCGAAAGATTTCAGTTGGGCGCTCGAATATCTCTTCGGCGCGTTGGATAAATTCACAGACCAATTCCCGAAACTGGCGCATAACTTCTACGACTTCAAACTAAATAACTCGATACAAAACGCCTATCACGCATTGTCGATAGACGACGAGCGGCAAACCTTTCACCCGCTGGTCTGGGATGAGCGCCATTTCAACAACACTGTCGAACAGGTCTGGTTTGCCGGCGTGCATTCCAACGTCGGCGGCGGTTACCCGCGCACAGGCATGTCGGATGTCGCGCTGGTCTGGATGCTGGAAAAAGCAATGGCCCACGGACTGATTGTTTATGACGACGTGCTGACCTCGTATCGGGAAAGCGCCAACGTCTACGATAAACTGTACGACTCCCGCGACGGCGTTGGCTTGTATTACCGCTACGGGCCGCGCAACCTGCGCGCCCTATCGCTGGACCCCGATACCGACGAACCGATGCTGAAGGGCAATATCGCCGTGCATTTCAGCGCCTACCGCAAACTCAAGGAATTCAGCGAAGGCTACGCGCCGGACGGCATGCCGGCCCGCTTCGATGTAGTCGATGTGGTTGATGCATCGGGCCAGCTACAACGCTTTACCACCGATGCCCTCGAAAATCACGCTAAACCGCAGCACGAAAGCAAACCGGACTGGCCTACGCTAGATGCGGCCGGCAATAAAATCATTCAATCCCGGAAATACCTTTACCGAGCGTTCGTTGAAATCACGATGCTGATCATCATCGTCGCCAGTGTTTTTTGGAAAAATCCGCCCGAGTCTGTTATCGAGCTAAACGACTGCGAAGCAACCCATGTTCAGATTGCCCGAATTCACATCGAATCCGGCAATCAAACCTGCGACAAGGCGTCGCTGGCCGGTAACGATTATTTCAGCATCACGCAAAAAGTCTTGGACGTGCCGGACTCGGTTCAGTACCAAGCTTGTGGGGACGAGAGTGAGCCGAAATTCTGCGCGGCGGCGACTAATAGGCCATTACGTTTGCTAGGCGACCTGCTTCGCTATGTCACGCCCGTCTATTTCGAAAACTTCATTACTTACGTGGTCGAGGTTCATCCGTGGATATCGGTGCTGATGCTCGCGGTCTTGTTGGCAATGAGGGAAACTCGAAAACGTCTGGTCAATAAGCTCGACAAAATCTGTCGGCAGATGACGGACCTGCTATAGCGTTAGAGCCAAGCCGCCGAACCACACGCTCGGTGGCTATCGATCACAGAAATGAGAGGTAACCATATGATAGACGCCACGTTACTTAAAACCGCTCTCCCCCAATGCAAAACCCCTGACATCTGGGCCGACGCGTTGAATCCAGCCATGGAGCAATTTCAAATCAACAATCCCGGCCGCATCGCCTGCTTTCTGGCCCAGACCGGCCACGAATCCAGCCAGTTCAACCGCTTGACCGAAGGCCTTTACTACAAAACGGCCGCCCGATTGGTGGCGGTCTGGCCCAAGCGTTTTCCGACCGAAGCCGTCGCGTCTCCCTATGTCGCCAACGAAGAGAAATTAGCAAATTACATCTACGCCAACCGCATCGGCAACGGCCCGGAAAGTTCGGGCGACGGCTATCGGTTTCGCGGCCGGGGCTTGATTCAAATCACCGGCCGCAGCAACTACGCGGATGTCGGCAAGGCCCTGGGCGTCGATTTGATCGCTCAGCCAGAATTGCTGATTGAACCGAAATGGGCAGCGTTGAGCGCGGCCTACTTTTGGTTTGGCCACGGCTTGAACGCATTGGCAGACGATGAAACCAACGATAACGATATCGAGGACTTCACTTCCATCACGAAGAAAATCAACGGTGGCACCGCCGGCTTACAAGATCGTCTGGCTTTGTATAGATCGATCAAGCCCTTAGTGAAGTAAGCGGAAAAGTGATCGGGCATTGGCTGGCCAACTGAGCGATCACTAGAACAGGTTGCTGCGGATTGCGATAGGCGTGTCTAAAGCGCACCCGGCGCGCCCTACCCAGAAGCTAGACTAGGCGGTGCGCCTTTCTCGATTGCGTAGAAGTACAAACCTGGGATTGCAATCCCAAGGGTTGGGAGGCCCGGCAACCCAGGCTGGCGCACCAATTTAAATGTAAGCCAGCCGACAGTTTTCAATAGTGCTTTTATACTCGATCCGCGCGAAACCTAAACGCGGCGCGACGCAATCATGAATGGCGCCGCGCCGGAACGGATTCGGCAACGGCCTTATCGGTTGTCGAAATAATAATGACTCACGCCACAGGACAAACCATGGACAACGCCTATTTCTCCACTACACGCCTTTTACCCTGGCTGCTGGCAGCCTCCACCGGTCTGGTCGTCGGCTGCGCCGAGACGCCGAAAGCGCCAGTGGCCACGGTAAGCCACCTACCGGCCTTCGAGAAAATTAAAGACAAACTACAGGCGTTGAATCTGACGCTACCCAAACCGGTAACCCATATCGACGCCGCCGGATTCGTCGGCTGCATGGCGCCTTTAACTTCGCGCCTCGAACCCGGATTGGTCAAGGCACTAGGCAATCTAAAAGCCGAACTCGACAAACTGCACGACTTGGACGATGCCAATCTGCTTGGCAAGCCATCGCTGATTTCCGATCTGTTGGACAACTTGACCACCTCGCCGCACTTCGACGGCCCTGCCGGCCTGGCCGACAAAATCAAAACCGGTCTGACAGAGCACCGCAAACAGCTTCATGAGCGCCTGAAAACCGAAACCGCCCTGCTCGCCGCTGACACCGAGCAAGTTCTGAAACTCGAAGAAGACTATCTAAAGGCCTATTTCATAAAAGGCGGCGCGCAATGGTTGTCCCAAGCCATTAAAAACCCCGCCGAACAAACCGAGCTGCGGCAACAAGCCGCGTCAGTTTTAAAGCTGAACCCTGATGATCCCAAGCTGGAGAAAGTTCTGGCCTTGTTCGACAAGCAACTCGGCAAAGCCACCGGCAAACTGGCGCAAAAAAGCCGCGGCTTCGTCGGCCGCGACGGTACCCAATACGGCTATCCCGGCATCGTCGAAACCGGCAACCAAGTCAGCATCGATCACAGCCAAATCGCCGCCGACACCTTGCGTATCACCTTGGAAGCCTTCCGCGACCATTACGCGCCGTTGCCGGTTCTGCCGAATACCAACGCCGCCGCCAGCTTGAAAGATTACGTCATAGATTTCAACAAACCGGTGCACTGGGTTTACGACCGCCGCGACGGTGCCTCTGCCACTATTACCATCGACGAAGCCGGCTTCCAAGCGATCGAAGCCCAGGCCCGTAAAGCTGAAGCCAGTGTCGCCGGGGCAGTTGGCAAGGCCATCCGCGGGGGGGCGTGGGGTGCGTTGAACAACGAAGCGGTCGCCAAACTGGCGGAAACTGCCGCCGGCGTCGTCGCCCGCCACATAACGGAACGCGGTCAATGGTGCTTAAAAGCGCAACAAGGGGGCTAGTGATGAAATGGTTTACCTATCCACACCCGCAGCTACCTTTAACTTGTCTTGGCCTGTCCTTGCTCGCCTCGGGTTGTGCTACAGCACCTACGCCTCATTCCTTGGCACCCTATCAAAACTTACGCGATCAGGCTGTCGTTTCCAATATCATTCCAGCCGAGTTCTCGGCGGCGGAAGCTGCTTCGTTATTGGAGCTATGCATCGAACTGAACAACCAGGACGACCGCAACAATCCCAAGTTTAAAGATCCTGAGGGCCAATTTCAGGCCAAGCCCGATGATTGGCGGCTAGTCTATGACAGTCGCTACCCAGGCAACGCCGATTGGAACAAAGTTTGGTCTTGGAATGGTGAAGGGGAGAATCCCAACGACATCAAAACCAACGGTCTCAAACCACTGAATAATGCCTGGATCATGGCAGAATCCAAGCAAAATCCAGGACACATTGCGATAGCGATTCGCGGCACGGTAGCCGAATGGACCAGCATCCTGGCTGATGCCTATGCCAGCACCATCCCAGCATTCGGCGGCATTGAACTCCCTAAAAACCGCTCGCTGCCCATCGCCTTTGCCGCCACACCGAGTGCGGAAGTACATTTAGGATTTGCCTACGCCGCATTCTCGCTGCTATTCGATCAGCAGCGAGGCATTCTCGAGCAACTGCAACAGCGCTTGGCAACGCAGCCGATAAACCGAATTACAGTAACCGGGCACAGCCAAGGTGCAGCGGTCGCAACGCTAATCCACGCCTTTTTATACTACGCCACCGTCGATCAGCAGAACCCCTATCAATTGCCGCTCAAGAGTAAACCGATACTCAAATCCTACCTATTTGCACAGCCCAAACCCGGCAACTTACAGTTTGCCCAAGACTTTGCAAGAATCGCCGGTTCTACCGCTTTTGTGGTCAACAACGACCGCGACCCAGTGCCGCAAGTACCTTTAAGCTTGGAAACCGTATCCGAAGTCACCCGTTTCGTGACGGAAGATAATGTCAGCGTCGGCGGGATTTTGAATCATGTGTCCGATTTCTTTGGTGACGCCAAGGAAGCCGTGCGGGGCTCAATAGCAGAGTTATTTACCGGGCACGTTGCCGACGACTTTGAAAACACCGGTGTAAAAGCCAGCGTAGCCAAATATTTTGGCAACGCGCCGGCCAACAACCCGGAAATCCACGCCAAATCACTGAATTACACGCTGGCCGGACAATTGATACCGGTTTTCGGTGTCAAGGAAGGCGGCGACTGCTACACAATCGGTAAACAGCCTGACATTCTGTTGCAGCACCACGCCACTAGCTATCGAAAGCTGATTAATGCTCAGTTGTTACGTCGGGACAGCCGCTGCGGAAACCCGAATAACCCGTAATTCAGAAATAGGCTAAACCCATTCATCTCCTAAATAAAACGGTGATCGGAATCCCTCACTGCCCTGCTGGATGCACGCAAACAGGGCTGTATCTCAGCATGTTTTGAGCAGATAGTCCGTTTTCTTTAATTTTTACTGCTAAACAAGGTCTGCATCTCCTCCCGCTGAATGACTTCTTTGTCTTGCAGCAGCTCGGCCAGTTTGTCCAGGTAGCCGCGTTTTTCGCTGAGTATTTTGTGGGCGCGACGCTCGGCCTCCTCAATTAAGGCTTTGATTTCGGCATCCACTAAGCGAGCGGTTTCTTCGCTGTAGTTGCGTTGCTCGTTGACGTCGCCGGGCAGAAATTGCAATTGCTGGCGTTGGCCATAGATTTGTGGACCCAGTTTTTTGCTCATGCCCAGGTAACAGACCATGTTGCGGGCAATTTCACTGGCTTTTTCCAAGTCGTTCTGGGCACCGGTTGAGACGCTTTGCAGCGCCAATTGTTCGGCCACCCGGCCGCCGAGCAGGATGGCTAATTGGTCTTTCAGCTCGTTTTCGGTGGAAAGATATTTTTCCTCAACCGGCAATTGCAACGTAAACCCCAGCGCAGAGACACCACGCGGGATGATGGAGATTTTATGCACCGGCTGTCCGGTCGGCACGTTTTCCGCCACGAGTGCGTGACCGGCTTCGTGATAAGCCACTCGGCGCTTTTCGTCCGGGCCGAGAATGCGGTTTTTCTTTTCCGGTCCGGCCATCACTCTATCGATGGCGGCTTCGAAATCCGCCATGTTGACGGTGTCGCGGCCGCCGCGCGCAGCCAATATCGCCGCTTCGTTGGCGATGTTGGACAGATCGGCGCCGACGAAACCGGGTGTGCGTTTAGCAACCGTGTTTAAGTCGATATCTTTGTCCAATTGCATGGCTTTGCTGTGCAATTTCAGGATAGCCACCCGGTCGATCAGGTCGGGTTTATCCACCACAATTTGCCTGTCGAAGCGGCCGGCACGCAGCAAAGCTTTATCCAGGATTTCCGGCCTGTTGGTGGCTGCCATCACCACGACGCCGGAGGTGGCGTCGAAGCCGTCCATTTCGGTCAACAATTGATTCAAGGTTTGCTCGCGTTCGTCGTTGCCGCCCAGCATCGCCGGGCCGCCGCGCGAGCGGCCAATCGCATCCAGTTCGTCGATGAAGATAATGCACGGGGCTTTTTGCCGGGCTTGTTCGAATAAATCCCGCACGCGCGCCGCGCCGATACCGACAAACATTTCGATAAACTCGGAGGCGCTGATGTTAAAAAACGGCACTCCGGCTTCGCCGGACACCGCGCGGGCCAACAGGGTTTTACCGGTACCCGGCGAGCCGACCAGCAACACCCCTTTCGGCATGCGGCCACCCAACTTTTGCAGTTTTTCCGGGGATTTTAAAAATTCGATGGTTTCCTTCAATTCCTGCTTCGCGCTTTCCGCACCGGCCACGTCGTCGAAGGTGGTTTTAGACGTTTCCTGCTGAATACGGATTTTATTGCCCAAGTTCAAAAAGCCGCGCCCTGCTCCGCCGGTCATTTTCGGCAATAGCCAAATCCAGATTCCGGCAAAAATCGCCAGCGGAATCACCCAGTTAAACAGCAAATTGCTCAACCAATTGTCACCGCTTCTGACTACGTATTCGACTTCATGCTCTTGCAGGTTTTTAACCAGCGACTCGTCCCACAAGGGCACGGTGAAAAAATGCTTGCCGATTTTCTTATCTTCTTCTTTTAATGTGCCGTTGATGAATCGCTGGGTAACCACGGCGTTTTCGACTTTATTGTCATTAACCAAAGTTAAGAACTGGCTGTACGGTATTTCCTGGCCCTGGATGCGCTCGCCGCCGGCGAATAGCGACATTACAAAAATCCCCAACAGCACGTATAACCATATCGGCGAACGCTTAGGCTCACTGCCGTCGGGCTGGTCGGTACCCGGTTTAGGTTTGGATAGGCTTTGCCACGTCGATTTGAGCCACGCCCAAAACACGCATAACCATTTAATAAAAGTCTGATAAAGCTCGGTTAGTTTTTGCTGGTCTATCATGACGCACTCCCCTCTTGTAGTTATCGAGGCCATTGCAGGGTCCCTAATCCGCCATTCCAGCCAAAATGGGGATACCTGTTTTGGGCCTCTTTGTTCGTTCACTGTACGCCAGTTTTACCGGTTTTTAACGAGTAAGCAAATGTACTGAGCCGGAAATATTTTCTTAAATATACGGAAATCCGGATATCAACTACCTCTAGCCCCAGCTTCAAGCGAACGCCGGCATTTGAGACGCGGGTTAATGATTTAAGGTCCGATGCACTATTTTTTGCCGTTAGCAAAGTGAAAAATGCATCCAAAGCTTGGGTATTTACGTACATCCTCATACAAGCCAATGTCGGCATAATGGGTTCATCAATTGAGTTGCTGTTTCGCCGCGTTTGCTATCTAATGACCAACGGTCAAAGCAACCGGGCGCACCGTGTCCCGCAACTCATTTTTCCCAACTTAGAAGGAGGGACAAAATGTCAAACCCGCTCAATACGCTGATCGGCAAACTTTTCACAGACCCGATCGAACAAGTCGGCATCGCTTTGCCGTCCGCTACTTTGGTAGCCGTATTCTTTAATTACCGCGAACAGATTCACCCTGCATTGCAGGATTTGCCTGACCCGTTTGACGCCAGCACGGCGGGTGCGTTAATTTTTATGCTGCTGACACTGGCGATCTCCCTTATCGTCAAACGCTTGTCGCACGACATACTGAACACCGCTTACGATTATTTATATCGAAACCGCAAACGCCAGAAAACGGATAGTTGGTATCGGCGCGCGCAAAATCTGGCTTTAACCACCAACGACCCGTTGTTGAGTCAATATCACGAAGCCTTGGATAGACTTAGGGACAACGACAACCCCGTGGTGGCCAAGGTGGAGGCGTTGCAATTGCAATCCAAATTAGCGCGCAGCCTGACTTTGATACTGGCCATTTTTACTGTGGTCTTGTTTATTGAGAAGTTGCTATTACTGGGATGGGTATGCGGCGGCGTTTCAGGATTAATGCTTTCCAGTTTTTGCAAGGAACGTTGGGCCGCGTCCGAAATGGTTTATCAAGCGCTTTACGAAACCTATTACCGCCAGGAGCGCCGTCATCCGATATGGACCTCGCCGATGATGAGCATCAACAAACCGCCAACGCAGCCGCGCGAGCCCGAGACTGTAGACTAAAAAACTCAAGAACACCGACCAGTCGCGGAGCGTAAATATCAGATCGGCAAATAAGGGGGTATATCATGCGCCGGGCAAGTCTAGTTAGAGACCTTAATCCCCTGCAATTCGCTTCAAGCCGGCACCGCTTACAACGCAGGCGGCATCTATCGTAACGACTCGGCCCGCAATCGTTGGAAAATGCGTCAATACCCGATCGGCAGCGCCGAACACGCCGACCGTTTTGTGAAATGGTTTAACGATTGTTTTGTGTTTTTCGACAGTAACGGCGGCGCACCCGAGTGTAGTTTTTTCAATGCCTTGCGCAAATAAGCTGCGCAGCTTTCTCCGCAAAAGTTGGGGCCTCTGAGCGCATCGATTACGACAATTTTGCTCCCGCCTGCGCGGGAGCGGCGACTTTTAAGTTTGGAGCAATCACAAGATGGGCTCTCTGGTTCCAGGTGTCCTTACCACCACAGTTTGACAATTCCCTACCCCGAGGAATCTTAGCGTTATGTGAGTGTCGACTGGCGTAAGATATTGCCGCATCGCCACCATCCATGGCATAAAGTCGGCTAACCTGCTTGCCGACATGGAGTCCCAACATGCTGCAAAAACGCCTGATTGCCCTGCTGTTGCTGTTGATCCTGTTGCCGACTTTATCGGTCGGTTACATGGCCTATCGGTTTGCCATCAACAATATCCGCACGGATCGTTTTAATATTGTCAGCCGCGTCGCGGATAACCGCCATGAACAACTCAAACTGGTACTGGCACGTGCCGACACGCGCGCCCACGCCTTCCTGGCCGAGGTGCTAATGAAATGCGTGGCGGCGGAGCAATTGAACCGCGCCTGTGCCACTGATTTCATAAACGACTATTTACTCACCGAAGGCGCTGCCGGCGCGGTGTTTTTCCGGCTCGACTCCGAATCGGGCACGGTCAGCGTCGGCGAGCAGCCGGTGGCACTTTCTGATCTAAAAAATTTTCAAGCCGGACAACTGGCCGACTTCAGCAAACCGGTTCCGGACCAGCCACGTTTTTATTATGTGATTGCCAAAGATGCCAAACTGCCCTGGCAATTGTTGATCAGCTATCCGGTTAGCCTGATTCAAAGTATTTTTACGGCTCACCCCGATTTGGGCAAATCCGGCGAATCTTTCCTGGCCGACAGCAGCGGCTTTTTCGTGACCCAGCCGCGCTATGCCAGCCGACAAGACCATAGCCATGCTATCGCTGCGCAACCCATGCAAAGCTGCCTGGCCCTGAAAAACGCGGAAATGATGGTCAGCGATTACCGGGAGCGTGCCGTCATTCATGGTTTCCGTACGATTCCGGAAATCGGCGGCGGCTGCATCATGGCGCATATCGAACAGGCCGAGGCGCTGGCCCCCATTCAGCGCCTGGAAAAACAAATGCTGCTCACCGTGCTGGTTTTTGTCGGCTTGACGACGATAATCGCCAACGCCCTGGCCCGGCGTATCGTCCGGCCCATCTCGCGCCTGACCTGTACCGCCCGACGCATTCGCGACGGCGACTTGTCGGTGCGAGCAGAAGTCCGAGGTCTGGATGAAATCGCCGAATTGGCCAACTCCTTCAATCACATGACCGATGCACTGGCGGATGCCCAACATAATTTGGAAGCGAAAATCGCCGAACGCACCCACGCCCTGCGTACCAGCGAGGAACGCTATATGCTTGCCGAGCGGGCTGTTAACGACGGTATCTGGGACTGGGACATCGTGCATCACGAATACTACTTATCACCGCGCTGGAACAAGATTCTGGGTTATGCCGACGGCGAATTGCCGAACGTGGAATCGATTTTCTTCGAATTAATCCACCCCGATGACAAAGCCCGCGCCAGTGAAGCGTTTCGCAAACACTTGGAACATAACGAGCGTTACACTACCGAACTGCGTCTGCGGCACAAAGACGGCAGCTACCGCTGGGTGCTGGATCGGGGGGATGCGTTGCGCGACGCCGAGGGCCGGCCGGTGCGGATGGTCGGTTCCATCACCGACATTACCGAACGCAAGGCAGCGGAAGCCGAATTGCTGAAATACCGGGAGCACCTGGAAGAACTTGTAGCGATGGCCACCACCGAGGTCAAAGCGATTGTGCAAACCGCCGTGAATGGCGTGATTTCCATCGACAGCAGCGGGCTGATTCGGATGTTCAATCCGGCCGCCGAAAAACTGTTCGGCTGGAGCAGCGCCGAGATCGTCGGTAAGAATGTCTCGCTACTAATGCCGGAACCGGATGCCTCCGCGCACGACAGTTACATCCAGCATTTTTTAGCCACCCATCAGGCCAAAATTCTCGGCATAGAGCGGGAAGTCATCGCCCAACGCAAAGACGGCAGCCGCTTTCCGGCCAATTTGGCGGTGGGGCACGGCATTATCTCGGAGGGCCGGCACCTATTTGTCGGCTTTATTTCCGACATAAGCCTGCAGAAACAAGCCGAGCAGGAACTCAGACTGGCTAAGGAAGCAGCCGAGGCCGCCGCCAAAGCCAAGGCCAATTTTCTGGCCAATATGAGCCACGAAATCCGCACGCCCATGAACACCGTGATCGGCTTTGCCGAAGTGGCCTTGCAAGATCAAAACCTGGCCGCCGATACGCGCGGCCACATCAAAACCATCCTCAGTTCCGGCCGGCATCTGCTGGGTGTGATTAACGATATTCTGGATTTTTCCAAAATCGAAGCCGGCAAAGTAGAGTTGGAATCGGTGTGCTTCAACCTGCCGTTTGCGGTGCAAGAAGCGCTGCAAATTATGGGTTTACGCGCCGCCGAAAAAGGTTTGCGTATCGATCTGGCGATAGAAGCCGGACTGCCCACCCATTTCGTCGGCGACCCGAACCGTTTACGGCAAGTGATTTTGAATCTGGTCGGCAACTCGGTAAAGTTTACCGATACCGGCAGCATAGGCGTGACGATCAAGCGTGCGGAAGGCATAGAGATGTTGCATTTTGCCATCAGCGATACCGGCATAGGCATGACCCAGGAACAAACCGAGCATATCTTCGAATCGTTCTCGCAAGCGGATACCACCACTAGCCGCCGCTTTGGCGGCACCGGTCTAGGTACCACCATCAGCAAACAAATTGTCGAGATGATGGGCGGTCGTATTTGGGTGGAAAGCCAAGCCGGGGTCGGCTCGGTGTTTCATTTCACCGTGCATATGCCGGAATCAGCCAGCGCGGAAAACTGCCTGTACGATGTGAGCTCGGTGCATAGCGTGGCTTATTTTTCGCCGCGCCGCTTCAAGGTATTGCTGGCGGAAGACATAGAAGCCAACGCCACTTTGGCGCGCTTGCGTTTGGAACAACAAGGCCATCAAGTCAGCTGGGTTAAAAACGGCCAGGAAGCGGTGGACGCCTTTCGAAGCGGTGACTACGACTTGATTCTGATGGACTTGCAAATGCCGGTGCTGGATGGCATAGCCGCCACCCGGCAAATTCGCAAACTGGAACAAGCCAGCGGTAGCCATATCCCGATTCTGGCCCTGACCGCCAGCGTATTGAGCCATGAACGCCGTGAATCACTGGATGCCGGTATAGACACCATCGTCGGCAAACCCATCGATGTCGACGATTTATTAACGCAGATGGAACGGCTAGTGCCCAAGGGGCACGGCATTGCCAACACCGGCGTGAATATTGCCGAACCAGTAAAAATTGCCGTGGACTTTACGCCGTTGACGGGCTTCGCCGATTACGAAAAAGGTTTGGCAACCTGGCTGGACCCACTGATTTATGCCGATGCCTTACTAAATTTTGCCGAACAACATGGCGCGGACGGCAGAAAATTACTACGTAATTTACAGGAGCACCCGGAGAATCCGGAAGCGGTCCGGCGCATCGCCCATGCGTTAAAAGGCGTGGCGGGCAATCTGGCCTTAACCGTTATCGCTGGTCTGGCGACCGAGGTTGACGCGCAATTCAAAAGCGGCGACCTGCAAAATATCCAGGAATTGATCAAGACGCTGGACGCCGCGCTAAACGCCGCTGTTGCAGCCATACACCAACTAAAACTGCCGAGCAAACCGGTCGCCGTCGCCGCAATAGCCTTCGATGCCGATCAGGTCGGCAGCCTTTTACAGCAATTAAACACCGCGCTGGACAGCTTGAATCCTGACCACGTCGAACCGGTTTTACAAAGGCTTAGCGCGTTTCTCGACGAAACCGAGCTGAAAGCCATCCGTTTTGAAGTGGATAGTTTCGATTTCGACGCCGCGAAAATCCAAGTTAATCGCTTGGCGGATAAATTAGCGATCACGTTTAAGGAATAAGCCATGAAAGACAGCTACAAAGTATTGCTGGTCGACGACGAACCGAACAATTTAAAAGTGTTACAGCAAATACTCAAGGACCACTTTCAACTGCTATTTGCCATCAACGGCGAAAAAGCCTTGGCCGCCGCCCGGGAACATCAACCGGACATTATTCTGCTGGACATCATGATGCCGAACATGGACGGCTACCAAGTATGCACGCAGTTAAAAGCCGATCCGCTGACCGCGAAAATCCCGGTGATTTTCGTTACCGCGATGGGAGAAATGGAAAACGAGGCGCGCGGTTTCGATGTCGGCGCAGTTGATTACATCCAAAAACCGGTCTCCGGCCCCATCGTATTGCGCCGAGTGCAAACCCATTTATCGCTGGTACGAGTTGACGAGTTGGACCAACTCGCCCGCGCCGCCATCGAAATGCTCGGCGATGCCGGCCACTATAACGATCCGTACACCGGCGACCACATCTGGCGCATGGCTGCCTATTCGGCGGCACTGGCCCGCGCCGCCGGCTGGACGCCATCGCAAGTGGCGATGATGGAATTGGCCGCCCCCACCCATGACACCGGCAAAATCGGCATTCCGCACGGCATTTTAAAAGCCGCACGGGCGCTTAATGAAGAAGAATGGCCGATCATGCAATCGCATTCGCAAATCGGCTACGACATTCTGAACAAAAGCGACAATCCGGTCTTCAAAATGGCTGCGGAAATCGCCCGCCATCACCACGAAAAATGGGACGGCAGCGGCTACCCGTTGGGCTTGGCCGGTGAGGCAATTCCGGAATCCGCCAGAATCGTGGCGATAGCCGACGTGTTCGATGCCTTGACCACTAAACGTCCTTACAAAGAACCGTGGCCGCTGGAAGAGACTTTAAAATCGATGCAAAGCATGGCCGGCAGCCATTTCGATCCGCGCCTGCTGGCCTTGTTTATGGAAATAATGCCGGAAATCTTACGCCTGAAAGCGGCATGGGGCCAATAAGCTACTAAATATCGTATCGGTGACGATTTTCCGTAACGATTGCTGGCGGAAACGGGCTTTTATATTTCTGGCCTTATCAAGCTCTTCGCACTCAGGCCGCAGCCTGCAAGGCTTGGCCGCCCTCTACCCCAAACCCCCGTTTAATTCGATAGTTTTGGCATTTTTTATGCTGCGTACTGCTTGTCATTAAATAACCAGGGGCGCGTCATGAAAACCTACGAAAAAATACAAATCGGCGATGTCATCCACAGTAACTGGTATGGCGACGGCACCGTCGCCGATCTGAATGAAGCCGGGACAGGCAAAATCAAATTCGGCAGATTCTTCGTGCTGTTCCGGGAGTTTGAGATTTTTTATGCAAACGGCTGGATGTTGTCGGTGTAAAGGCAGAGCATACTAGCCAAACACAACACTCGAACCGGTGAGGACAAGTCCACGCACAGTCAGCGGATTGGCTGTTCCTCTCTGGTTTGATGGGGGTATTGGGTACTCCAAAGTGCAAAGCACTTGCTTAAACACGTTTCAGTGGTGGCATTAACCCTGCTGCGGGTCCCTCTCTAATCAAGGCATCCGCAGTGAGCTTGTCTGGCGTTTTCAAAATACCGTTTTGGTCTTGTCAGCCGGAAATTGGCTTAGCAGTGTGATGTGGCAGCTAGTCGCTGTCCCGTGAATGTCGGACTGCGCGGGAGCGACGATATTTACGGGCCGGGCTTAGGATTTAGCCGCGCTTTTACTGCCTAGTAAAATCGTATGGCGTTGATAGCCGTCTTCTGCCGCTGCAGTCTCAGCCTCGGCTTTCCGCAATTGCTCGGCTCGGTCGTGTTCTAGCGCTTCTCTGAGTACATCGCGGTAAGACCGATTGATGCTGCTGGCATATTGTCTGTCTTTTTTCTCTTGGGTTTCGGCGATGGTCTTGGTCGGTTCCGGGTCGTAACGCTCTTCAAGTTCCTCAGCCAGTTTTTTTAGCTGTTGGCTGATTGCCAGGGCTGATTGAGATGAATGGGTTTTGTTGTCGTCCAAACTAAAAATTCGGATCATTTCATCCCGCAAATTAAACCCATACACCACAGGGTCGCCGTGCTTTTGCTGAAAATCGTAGGCAATAAAAAAATCCAGCGGATTGGTAGGATTTTTATCGAAAAATATCGTAGCGCTTTCCATGGTGTAATTCAGCGCCTCGACAAACTGCTTCCTGGCCTGCTCCATTTCTTCAAAGATAAAGTCATCGGCAATTTGTTTTACGATGTATTTCATAATCCGCCCCAGCTTAAATTCGATTGACTCGTCTACCTAAAACTCGCTGCATCCTATTCTGTTTCATAGACGGCGAGCATCATTGCTACGAATTGTATCAATTTGCTTCGCTCGTGCGCCTAAATGAAATATTGCCATTATCCGGCAGGTTTACACCTGGCAAAATGCCTATCCAGCCAACGGGAAGCTCATATCGGCCCAGCCCAATCCTGCATCGCAGACCCGCGACCTTAGCAATACCGCTAATTCTTCCGCATGTCTCGGCGAGCCTCCCCATTCCGGTGCGCACCACGCATGTGCAAAAAAAGCACTTCCGAATCAATAGAGTGCATGATTTTTCTGCATGCCAAGATGCACCCGCAAATTTCTCCAAAAACAGACGCACCCAAAACAGATGTAACACACTGTTTATAATGGTTTTTTACATATAGTTATCACAAGGTTCATTAAACTGGCATCAGCATTGCTTATTAAGCAGCAATACTCCAGTGTAGGAGTGGTAAACCCAAACCCCGCTCACTGTTGAGCACTAAAGACAAAGGCGTCTACTGTCAGGCTTGCAAACAAGTCGGACATAGACGCCTTTTTTTTGGCCCGTTTTTCTCAATTGACAGGAACCGACATGAAACAGAACCGCATTTTCACCCCGAAGACACTTGCCGCCGCTTTCAGCTCGGTGGTTGCGCTGGGCATATTAGGCTTTTCCAACCACAGCTTCGCCGCCGGGAAACTGGAAAAAGAAGATTTGAAGTTCGGTTTTATCAAATTGACCGATATGGCACCGCTGGCGGTGGCTGCGGAAAAAGGTTTTTTTGAAGAGGAAGGCCTGTTCGTGCAACTGGAAGCACAAGCCAATTGGAAAGTGGTGATGGACCGGGTTGTGAACGGCGAGCTGGACGGTTCGCACATGCTGGCGCCGGCACCGTTAGCGGCCAGCATCGGCTTCGGCACCAAGGCCGACATCGTGACTGCCTTCAGCATGGGCTTCAACGGCAATGCCATCACCGTATCCAACGACATCTGGAAACAAATGAAAGCCAATGTGCCAATGGAGGGCGGCAAACCGGTGCATCCGATTAAGGCTGATTATCTGAAACCGGTAGTGGACAAATATAAAGCCGAAGGCAAGCCATTCAATATGGCGATGACTTTTCCGGCCGGTTCCCACAACCTGAAACTGCGCTATTGGCTGGCGGCTGGCGGCATTAATCCTGGCTACTATGCGCCACCGCAAGACATTTCCGGCCAGATCAGCGCCGATGCTTTGTTGTCGGTCACGCCACCGCCGCAAATGCCGGCGACGCTGGAATCCGGCACCATCTTCGGCTATTGCGTCGGCGAGCCGTGGAACCAGCAAGCAGTATTTAAAGGCATCGGTGTACCGGTGATCACCGACGAGGAATTGTGGAAAGACACTCCGGAAAAAGTGTTCGGCGTGACCAGCTCTTGGGCCGAGAAATATCCCAACACCTATCTGGCAGTCACTAAAGCCTTGATCCGCGCTTCGATCTGGCTGGATGCCGAAAGCAACAAAAACCGTAAGGAAGCGATTGAAATGTTGTCGCAAAAACAATATGTGGGCGCCGACGTTGAAGTACTGGCGGCCAGCATGAACGGCACCTTTGAATACGAAAAAGGCGACAAACGCTCCCTGCCCGACTTCAACACCTTCTTTCGCCACGGCGCCAGCTATCCCTCTTACAGCAGTGCGGTTTGGTACCTGACGCAATTACGGCGCTGGGGCATGATCGCCGAGCAAAAACCGGATAACTGGTATCTCGACACCGCGAAAAAAGTTTATCGCCCCGATATTTATTTGGCTGCGGCGAAAGAATTGGTGGCCGAGGGTAAAGCCAAAGCGGAAGATTTTCCGGCCGACACCGGCATCAAGCCTTCACAAAACTTTTTCATCGACAAAATTCCGTTCGATGCCAACAAACCTAACGATTATCTAGCCAAATTTCCGATTGGCTTGAAAGGCAAACAAACCGTCTCCGGCGGCAAGATTGTCGACTAAGAAACTCTGGTGGGTGCTCTACACAAGGATCGTATGTTGATGCAAGGACGCATCCTTTTTACCGACACCATTAAGACAAGCGAGCAAAGACATGACTAATACATTGATCAAATTCTTTAACATCACCGGCCTGACTTGGTTCGTACCCTTGGTCAAAATCGCCGCCGGTGAAAATCCTGCCCAGCAAATGCGCCAGTTATGGCTGGTCATGGGCGTGCCCATCATCGCTTTCATCTTGTTTTTAGGATTTTGGAGCGTCACTGCCGCACGCATCAACACCAGTTTGGGCGCCATTCCCGGCCCGGTCGCAGTCTGGTCGGAAGTCAGCGGTTTGGTGACTGAACACTATGCGGAAAAAACCAAAATGGCCGAGTTTTACGAACGCCAGGAATTGCGGAATAAAGAAAAGTTGGCCGAAGACCCCAAAGCGGAAATCAAGCCCCGCCCCTACACCGGCAAACCGACTTATCTGGACCAAATATTTACCAGCCTGCGCACCGTATTCGCCGGCTTTATCATCGCCACGCTGATTGCCGTGCCTCTAGGTATCATCTGCGGCATGAGTCCGGTGTTGAATACTGCGTTTAACCCGTTGATTCAAATCTTCAAACCGGTATCGCCGCTGGCCTGGTTGCCCATCGTCACCTTGGTGGTGAGCGCCATCTATGTCACTGACGACGATTCCTGGTTCGCCAAATCGTTCGTCACCTCGGCCATCACCGTGACTTTATGCTCTTTATGGCCAACGCTGATCAACACCGCCGTGGGTGTGTCATCGATAGACCGCGACCTGGTCAACGTCGGCAAAGTGTTAAGACTGGATTGGGCCACGCAAATCAAACGCATCATTCTGCCTTCGGCATTGCCTTATATCTTTACCGGGATGCGCCTATCCTTGGGCGTGGGTTGGATGGTGTTGATCGCTGCCGAGATGCTGGCGCAAAACCCAGGATTGGGCAAATTCGTCTGGGACGAATTCCAAAACGGCAGTTCCAATTCTTTGAGCAGAATCATGGTGGCGGTATTTACCATCGGTATTATCGGCTTCATTCTCGACCGGGTAATGCACTCGTTACAAAACCTGTTCTCGTTCCAAAAAATCTGAGGATACCTTCATGAGCGCCGCCCAAGCCAAAATCATCGAACTTTCCATGCACAAACAATCCGCTATGTCTTCCGTTCCCGCCAACGATGAGTATAAGCCGCTAGTAGAGTTGAAAAATGTCTGTAAATCTTACGGAGAAGGCAAAGACAAAACCTCCATCCTCAGAGACATTAATCTGGATATTCGCGAAGGTGAGTTTATCGCCATTGTCGGTTTTTCCGGCAGCGGCAAAACGACCTTGGTATCGATGATTGCCGGTTTAATCCATGCCGACAGCGGCGAACTATTGAAACAAGGCCAGCCCATCACCGAACCCGGCCCGGATCGCGGCGTGGTGTTTCAAAACTATTCCTTAATGCCCTGGCTAACCGTTTACGAAAACGTGGCGCTGGCGGTGGATGCGATCTTCAAGGACTGGACGCCGGAACAACGCCGCGCGCATACCGAGAAGTACGTCAAAATGGTGAACCTCGGCCGGGCGATAGACAAAAAACCCGCCGAGTTGTCAGGCGGTATGCGTCAGCGTGTTAACGTGGCCCGGGCGCTGGCCGCCAACCCGGATATTTTGCTGCTGGACGAACCGCTCAGCGCCCTTGATGCATTGACCCGCGGCAACTTGCAAGACGAAATTCTGCAAATTTGGGAGCAGGATAAAAAGACTGTCATCTTGATTACCAACGACGTCGATGAAGCCATTTACATGGCCGACCGGGTCATTCCACTCAATCCCGGCCCGGATGCCAGCTTTGGCCCGTCCTTTACGGTCAACCTGGAGCGGCCGCGCGACCGCACCGCTTTAAACCATAACGATGAATTCAAACGCCTGCGCGCGGAAATCACCCGTTATTTGATGAATATCGGCATGGAAAAAGCCCAAGCCGACGCTGGCGACAAGCTCAAGCTACCGGATGTCCGCCCCAATACCAGTAACGACTGGAAGCTGGATACCTCGGCGCTGAAACCCAGCGCCCGCGATCTGGGCAAGGCCCGCTATCTGGAATTCTCGAATCTGTCCAAAATCTACCCTACCCCGGACGGCAACAGTACCGTTAAAGTGGTGGACGGCTTCGATTTAAAAATGAAGAAAGGCGAATTCATTTCCATCATCGGCCACTCCGGTTGCGGTAAATCCACTGTATTGTCGATGACCGCCGGCCTGAACGAAATTTCCGAAGGCGGCATTATTTTGGATAACCGGGAAATCAGCGGCGCCGGTCCGGATCGCGGCGTGGTGTTTCAGGCTCCTAGCCTGTTTCCCTGGCTGACCGCCTTCGAAAACGTGATGCTGGGCGTGGATAAAGTCTACCCACATGCCTCGCAAGACGAACGCGAGGACATCGTCGAATACTACCTGACCCGGGTCGGTCTGGCCGATGCGATGTTTAAAAAAGCCGGGGACATGTCCAACGGCATGCGCCAGCGCGTCGGTATTGCCCGCGCCTTTGCCTTGTCGCCCAAATTACTGCTACTGGACGAACCGTTCGGTATGCTGGATTCGTTGACCCGCTGGGAATTACAGGAAGTATTGATGGAAGTCTGGGAACGCACCCACGTCACCGCAATTGTCGTGACCCACGACGTCGACGAAGCCATCCTATTGGCTGACAGAGTGGTGATGATGACCAACGGCCCGCACGCCAAAATCGGCAAAATTCAAGAAATCGACCTGCCTCGGCCGCGTACTCGCAAGGCCCTGCTGGAGCATCCGGATTACTACAAGTACCGGGAGAGCTTGCTGACCTTCCTGTCCGAATGCGATCACACCCATTAATTTATAACCGCTTGTTTTCCTAGGGGGCCTTATGCCGCAAACACTCAAACGTCCAACCGGCAAGTTACCGGCGACACTATTATCACTCACCTTCTTCAGCCTGCCGGCCGCCGCCGACATTACCAAAGAGGTAGAAGACGCCTTAAATTTCTACCATTACGGCAGCAACGGCGCGGTAAAAATGGATTTAAATTACCGCTGGGAGAATGTCGATAAAGACAACTCTGTTCGTAAACCCGCCAATATGGGCGGCCAGCCGGTGGAAACCGCCAACGCCAATACGGTGCGCCTGCGGCTGGGTTTCCTGACGCCGGTTTTTCACGATTTCCAAGGTTACGCGGAATACGAAGGCCTCTACGCGGCGCAAGCCGACTACGACCGCGGCGGTACTACCTCGAACCGTGACCGCAACTATGCCGTCATTGCCGATCCTGCCCGTAACGAGCTGAATCAATTCTGGATCAGCTACAAAGGCATCGCCGACACCCTGATCAAAGTCGGCCGGCAACGCATCAAATTGGACGACGACCGCTTCATCGGTAACGTCGGCTGGCGGCAGATGGAAATGACCTATGATTCGATTCTGATCACCCACAATAATCAGACCTTGTTCGGGCTGACAGCAAACGTCGGCTATATCGACCACATCCAAAACATATTCGGCGAAACGCATTCGATAAACGCGCCGTTTTTAAACCTGAATTACAAGATTAATGACTGGGGCAACCTGATCGGTTACGGATACTGGCTGGATTACCGCGAACGCGCTAACTACGCTAACTCCTCGCAAACCTACGGCTTGCGCTTCGACGGCAAATCGCCGCAGTTTTTTGACACTGTCAATGCCATCTACACGGCCGAATGGAGCAAACAATCGGACTACGGCGACAACCCCAACCACTATCAGGCCGACCGCTTCAATCTGATGGCGGGGGCCAGTGCTTACAATCTGACCGTGTCAGGTGCCGTGGAGCAGCTAAATGGCTACGGAGCCGGCAGGACTTTTCAAACCCCGTTGGGCACCAATCACGCTTTCCAGGGTTGGGCCGATTTATTTCTAACCACGCCTGCTAATGGTATCCGCGACGTCTTCGCCACCGCCAGCTACAAAGCAATGAACGACAGCTTGATCATTACCGGCGTCTATCACGACTTTAAAGACGATACCGGCAAAATTGAATACGGTAAGGAATGGGATTTTCAGGCCCTGAAAAAGTTTGGCAAACATTACTCGCTGTTAGCCAAGTACGCGAACTTTAACAGTGATAACCCGGCGTTCCCGGACACCCAAATTATTTGGATGCAAGGCAACGTCAGCTTCTAGGCAACAGCGGCGCAAACTGTCTTGCACAGTTTGCGTCCGATTTCCCACCGATCTTCGCAAATAGTACCGACAACATCATGAAACTCAAATTGGTAGTGATAGGCAATGGCATGGCCGGCATGCGCACCGTTGACGAATTGATTCAAACCGTACCGGATCGCTACGACATTACCGTGTTCGGCGCCGAGCCGCACGGCAACTACAATCGCATCATGCTGACACCGGTGTTGTTCGGCGCCAAAAGCGTTGCCGACATCATGATTCACGATTTCGATTGGTATCTAAAAAACCGCGTGACCTTGTATTGCGGACCGGACAAAGCGGTTGTCGATGTGGATCGCGAACGCCGCTGTGTCATCGCCCACGACGGCACCTGTGCGTTTTACGACAAACTGTTGATCGCCACCGGTTCCTTGCCGCTGATGCTGGACATACCGGGCCGCGACGTCGAAGGCGTATTGGGCTTTAGAGACATCGCCGACGTGGAAACCATGATCGAAAAATCCGCCAGCAAACGCCATGCGGTGATTCTGGGCGGCGGCTTACTGGGTCTGGAAGCCGCCAACGGCTTATTGCAACGCGGTATGCAAGTCAGCGTCATCAACCGTGCCGACCATTTGTTGAACCGGCAATTGGATGGTAAAGCTGCGGCGTTTTTACAACGGCAATTGGCGGATAAAGGCATTCAATTTCATCTGGGTACCACCATCCAACGCATAGACAGTCAGGACGGGCATATCAGCGCGGTGACTTTAAGTAACGGCAGTGTTTTACCGGCCGACATGCTGATCATGTCCACCGGTATCAAACCCAATATCAGTCTGGCGAAACGCATTGGCCTGGCGTGTCAGCACGGCATCGTAGTCGACGACGGCATGCAGACTAGCGACCCGGCGATATTCTCGGTCGGCGAATGCGTGCAGCATCGGGGCGAACTGTTCGGTTTGGTCGCGCCGGTCTACGAACAAGCCAAAGTCTGCGCCCAACAACTGGCGGGTAAAGTCGACAGCCAATTTAAAACCTTATCGTCCGCCACCATGCTGAAAGTCACAGGCATCGATTTATTCTCGGTAGGCGATTTCGAAGGCGACAGCGAATGCCAGATTTTGCAGTTGATTGACCACGGCCTGGGCATCTATAAAAAAATCGTGCTACGCGGCGACGTCGTCGTCGGCGTTATTTTGTACGGGGATACCAGCGACAGTGCCTGGTATCTGAATTTGGTTAAAGAAAGCACGCCGATTGCCGCGATCCGCGACCGCTTGATGTTCGGCAGAATCCCGCTCGCGCGCGCGGCTTAAATTCCTTTACCCATGAACACCATCAAAACCACTTGTCCTTATTGTGGCGTCGGCTGCGGCATCGAAGCCACGATAGAAGACCACGCGACACACCGGGTCAGCATCAAAGGCGACAGTAAGCACCCGGCCAATTTCGGCAGACTTTGCTCCAAAGGCGCGACGCTGGGCGATACCGTGTCGCTGGAAAATCGCCTGCTCTATCCCAGCATTCAAGGGAAACAAGTCGATTGGGCGTCAGCTTTAGATCATGTCGCAGAACGCTTTAACACCATTATTGCGCAGCACGGCCCCGAAGCGGTGGCGTTTTATGTCTCAGGCCAATTGCTGACCGAGGATTACTACGTCGCTAACAAATTGATGAAAGGCTTCATCGGCACCGCTAATATCGATACCAATTCCCGTTTGTGCATGTCCTCGGCGGTAGTGGGCTACAAACGCGCGTTTGGCGCCGATACCGTGCCTTGCAATTACGAAGACCTGGAACTGGCCGAATTGATTTTACTGGTCGGCTCCAATGCCGCCTGGTGCCACCCGATTGCCTTTCAACGCATCCGCAAGGCTAAGGAAAACAACCCAAATTTAAAGATTGTGGTGATCGATCCGCGCAGCACGGCCAGTTGCGACATCGCCGATTTGCATCTGCCCGTTAAACCGGGCATGGATGCACTATTGTTCAACGGCATTTTGGCTTATTTAGCGCAAAACGGCCGGATCGATCAGACTTATATAGCCACGCATACCGAAGGTTTCGAAGCCGCATTGCAAGAAGCTGTGAAAACCGCCGGCAGTATCGAGCAGGTCGCCGCAGGCTGTGGCTTGCCTAGCGAAGCAGTCGCCACACTGTTCGACTGGTTTGCCGGCACCGAGAAAACCGTCACGGTTTATTCGCAGGGCATCAACCAGTCCAGCTCAGGTTCGGATAAATGCAATGCCATCATCAACTGCCACCTCGCCACTGGCCGCATCGGCAAACCGGGCATGGGACCGTTTTCCTTCACTGGTCAACCTAACGCGATGGGCGGCCGTGAAGTGGGCGGTTTAGCCAACACCTTGGCTGCGCATATGGACTTGGAAAACCCGGAACACGTCGATAGAGTCGGCCGCTTTTGGGGCATTGACAAAGTCGCCGACAAACAAGGTTTGAAGGCCGTAGCGATGTTCGACGCCATCGCCGCCGGCCAAATCAAGGCCGTGTGGATCATGGCGACCAATCCGGTCGTATCGATGCCTGACGCCGACAAAGTTAAACGTGCCTTGCAACAATGCGAATTGGTGGTGGTATCCGATTGTATCGCCAACACCGATACCGCCAAGTTGGCCCACGTGTTGCTACCGGCCACCGGCTGGAGCGAGAAAGACGGCACCGTCACCAATCTGGAGCGGCGCATCTCTCGGCAACGGCCCTTGTTTCCGGCCTCCGGCGAAGCCAAACACGACTGGTGGATCATCAGCCAAATCGGGCAACGCATGGGTTTTAAGGATGCCTTTGACTACCAATCCAGCGCCGATATTTTTCGCGAACACGCAGCGCTGTCGGCCTTCGAAAACGATGACGAGCATCAGTTACGCGATTTTAATTTATCGGCCTTTGTCCACTTGGACGGGCAAGGTTATGACGCGCTGCAACCAGTGCAATGGCCGGTCACCAACGAGCAAACCGCAGGCATAGCCAGAATGTTTACTGACGGCCAGTACTACACAAGCAATCGTAAAGCCCGCTTCATCCCGATTACCCCGCGTCCGCCTGTTAACGCGCCGGATAGCGATTATCCGTTTACGCTGAATACCGGCCGCCTGCGCGACCAATGGCACACGATGACCCGCACCAGTCTGGCCGCCAAATTAAACGCGCACCGCCCGGAACCTTTCGTCGAGATAAACCCCGCCGACGCTGAACGCCTCGGCTTAAGCGCGCGCAGTCTGGCGCAGATCCAAAGCCGGTGGGGCAGTATGCTGGCCCGCGTCGATCTCAATCCGGGGCAACAAATCGGCAGTCTGTTCGTACCTATGCACTGGACCGAACAACTCAGCAGCCACGGCCGCATGGGTGCCGTGGTCAATCCGGTGATCGATCCCTATTCCGGGCAACCGGAAAGCAAGCAAACACCGGCCACAATCCATGCCTGGCCGGCACGTTGGTATGCCACTATTTTGTCGCGCCGTCCCTTACAAATTGGCGGGGCCGAGTATCAAGTCAGTGTGCGCGGCGACCGCTATTTTCGTTACGAGTTAGCGTCTACCAAACCCGGCGAGGACTGGCGGGCCTGGAGCCGCGCGCTGCTCGCTGACACAAGACATATCGATGATGATAGCTGCTGGCTGGAATACAGCGACCATCAAGCCGGCTATTACCGTACCGCTTATTTACCGGATCGCGAATTACAAGCCTGTTTGTTCGTCGGACCGGATTGCGAGCTGCCCGAGCCTGGCTGGCTGGGCAGTTTATTCGCTAAAAATGAGTTGAGCCGAGCCGAGCGCCTGAGCTTGCTGAGCGGACTGCCGCCAAAAGGTGAAGCCGATATTGGCCGAATCGTCTGTTCGTGTTTCAATGTGGGCGAAAAAACCATCCGACACGCGGTGCAAACCCAGCAACTGCAAAGCGTCGCCGACATCAGCGCCTGTTTGAGCGCCGGTAGCGGTTGCGGTTCCTGCGTCGCGGAGTTGAAGGAGTTTTTACCCAAACCCAGTTAAATTGATAGCCCAAGGGACGATGCCAGCTAAAACACAGTTATTTCCGTATTTCCAACCCATTATTTCGGTGGCCAGCGGCAAAATCATCGGCTACGAAGCCCTGGCCCGCCAATACGACGACAAAGGCAAAGTGGTGTCCGCCGGTGCCCTGTTCTCTTCCGCCGAGGTCGATGCCAAAACCCGCATCGAGCTGGACAGGCAGGTGCGCTGGCAAGCCCTGGAAAAGTTCTCGGCCTTGGCCGATACGCAAAGCTATCTGGCGCTGAATATTTCCGCGGCCTGGATAGAAAATCTGCGCCAATTAAACACGCTGCCCACGTTACGGATGTTGGACGAGTTGAATATCGACCGGCGGCGCATCATCGTGGAAATTTCCAATGCGCATGTCGATCCGCAGAAGTTAAAACAAATCGTGCAGCGCTACCGCAAACACGGCTTGAGTGTGGCTATCGGCGATTTCGGCGCCGGCGCCTCGCAGCTGGAACGGGTGATCGCCATTCAACCCGACATCATCAAAATCGACATGCGGCTGTTCAAACTGGCCACCAAGGGCGGCATCGCCGGCGACATCATTCATATGATTTCGCGGCTGGGTAAACGCACCGGCTGCCGGATTATTTGTGAAGGCGTGGAATCGGACGAAGCGTTTTTATTTAGTTTGAACTGCGGCGCGCAATTCATGCAGGGGTTTTTGTTTGCCAAAGCCGAAGCCGATTTTCAGCATGCCGGGCTTTACGAACAACACATCGCCTCATTGCGCACCAAATTTTTGAAAAACACACTGGTTAAGGTGCAAAAGAAAGTCAGCGCCATTAACACCACCAAGACCCTAATTTACAAGCTGGCCGAAACCTTGCAGGACGACTTTAACTTGAATGAACTGGTCAGCTGGAACTTTACCGATAGCGGCGTGATACGGTTTTATTTGTGCAACAACCACGGCGACCAGGTTTCGCCGGATTTCAATTTCAAAGAAAACCAATGGTTTACCGATCCACGCAAGATCGGTTTTAACTGGTCCTGGCGTCCCTATTTCTTTCAATTACTGGCCTTGGAAAACTGCGGCGACCGCAACCGCATCGTCACTTCCGAGCGCTACATGGATTTTGAAACCAGCTTGCTGTGTAAAACCCTGTCTTTACGCCTGGATAGCGAGCGGATTTTGTTGGTGGATACCGTGGCGGGCGATTGATTTACCTTACATCGGGTACATTCAAACAAACCGCGAAAGTCCCACGGGAGTTTTTTCAACGCCATTACTGGCGTGGCTTTGAACTGATTTAGAACTTCCCAATTTTTTGAATCCAATGGGACAGGTCTTAAAATATACCAAAGTCTTTCATAGTTGCATGATTGCAAGATCTAACCCTATTCTCCTCTCCGAACAAGCAGCGCTCGGCTAAATCGAAAATAGTGTTCAAGTTTTCTCCTAAATCGTCACACTGACCAATCAAATAGCCAAATCATCCAGCGGACTGATGACGCCCTGCCCACCCTGATTCAAAACATGGGTATAAATCATCGTCGTTTCCAGCTCACTATGCCCCAGTAACGCCTGAATGGTTCGAATATCCGTACCACGTTGCAACAGATGTGTGGCAAAAGAATGCCGAAAGGTGTGCGCGGAAACCCGTTTGGCAATACCGGCTTGCCGAACCGCAGCCTTGATAGCCTTATTCACCAACGATTGATCGATATGATGGCGTCGAGTCTCGCCGGACAAGGGATCGACCGATAAGGAACGTGTTGGAAACACATATTGCCAGCCCCACTCTCGCTCGGCATTGGGATACTTTTTAGCCAAGGCATAAGGCAAATACACCGCGCCGAAACCATCAGCCAAATCCTGTTCGTGAATCGCCTTGACCTTTTCCAAATGATTTTGTAATAAAGGCATCAGGCTTGCAGAAAACGTGGTGACCCTATCCTTGTCGCCTTTGCCGGAACGTACGGTAATCTGCTTATAGCCGAATTCGACATCCTGCACCCGCAACCGGACAGCCTCGGTAATCCGCAAACCACTGCCGTATAAAAGCTTGACCACCAACTGCGCCACGCCTTCCACGCGCGGCAAAACCTGCTTGACCTCGTCTATCGTCAACACCACCGGCACATGGCGACTGGTTTTGGAACGGATAGCCTCGATGCGCTGGGGCACCGGCATATTCAGCACCTGTTTGTATAAAAACACCAATGCATTCATCGCCTGATTTTGGGTGGCCGATGCCACCTTGTGCTCTGTCGCCAGATAGCTTAAAAACGCTTCTATCTTGGCCTCGCTGTTTTCAAACAGCCCAGCTCGCTCATCCAGTTGATGAAACTTCACGAACTGCTTGATCCACTCGGAATACGTACGTTCGGTATGCAGCGAATAATGCTTGAGCCGCATGACGCGGCGAACATCTTCCAGCAAGGTCGGCGATTTTGAACTTGACATAAAAGTGTTAACAGCTATAGTCAGGCGAAAATATATTATATAGGCAAATTTGCCTGAATTTATGGCTAATATCAGATTATAAAGGCACATTTGCCCGGTTCGGGAGTTATCAGGGCAAAAACGCCTGAAAAGACCGGCAATATTAACTTATCAGGCAGATTTGCCTGATAATCAATAGTTAGCCAACATATGCACCAGTCGTCTCATGGGTTAAGACGTTCCCCTTCATTAGGGCCGCGTGGCCTTCCTCAGAGGGAAAGACGCAAGTTCGAATCTTGCTTGGTGCACCAAATATGAAAAAAACACTAGCCCGAATTCAGTTCAAAAAACATTTTGGTCAGGCCAACCATCACCTGATAACTTCCCTTGTCGCACTCCATACCTTAGAAAAGAGCCACGTAGTTGAGGCGCCCGCTGAACTTCACACTGCATGGAGTCCAAAGGATAAAAATGCCTCAGTTATACGTAGCCGGAACTTTGTCCTCCAGTCATTCTTGGGTTGGGCTGTAGATTCCATTGATATGTATTTAGGCCTTCTCAACCGAAACCCAAATTATCTTCAAAACTCATCGCTATCTAACAAACTCGATGGCGCAGGGCGATCAGTACTGAAAAAGATGATTATTTATTCTGACCACTACAAGATTACAGAGACCACTCAAGCACTAATTGATGTGCTGATAACTTGGCGCAATAACGTATTTCACGAACTGGCAGATAACAAGCTTCGCGCTGAGAGCAGAAAAACACTATCAAATAAGAGCACTGAGATTGCTGAAATCTACAGAGGATTAGATGTCAGCCAGTTGGCAGAAAAGGCTGAAAAGGGAGCATCGCTAACGTTCAAGGAAACTGCTTCACTCATAAATGCGGCAGATCACTTTGTGCAGGAGTTAGACGAGAAAATATTGAACACCTTTGATGCCATCGAATTCTGTAAAGAAGCCATTCAGGATGCGTTGAACAACAAAGACCAGCCTACGGGATTTGCAGCAAAGTATCTAGGCTTGACCGAGGAACAGCGCTTCAGATTTCTTCGCAATTGGTTCATGAATGAATTTGGCTTTGATGAGCCAAGAGACGACATCCTCAAGAATTGTGTTTGTATTCACAGGAACGCAGATGTTGGCTAACCCAGCATTCAAGCGGGACGCGCTGAAGCGCGCCCCTTAATTTAACGTTATGTTGCATCATGACCAAGCGCAGAAAATTATTCACATGGCTTGGGTTATTTCTTTCGTTACTAGCTGCTGGTTACGCAGGTGTGAGCTTTATTTTCTACCCGTGGCTAAGTGCTGCGGAACCCGAGCGTTGGCCACCTGAGCGAGCTGGGGTTTGGGCATTCGGTGCATTAGCACTCGCAATTATTTTTTGGGCTTGTTCGTTTATTGCATCGTCAGCCTGATCCGAGAAGCTAACCGGAGATATCGTGAATCACAGTAAACAACATAACCCGGCGCTCAAAGGGACGCTCCGCTTCGCTGCGCGCCCCTTAGCTCAGCGTTATTTAGCCATGAACGGTTTCTGGATCACCACGAAACAACCCTCAGCCGTCGTGCGGCGGCTCTTGGAATCGCATCCGACGGAGGTGGAGGTTCGCGTTGATCGGAAGCGGTACAGCGACAGCGATCTGCCGTGGTTGCTCAAGCAATGGTGTACCAACCGAAATATCCGATCTACGAACACTTTCGAGATCAAACATCGCGGTGAACCGGTGTTCGGCTTCCACGACGACATCAACGAAGCTTGGGCGACGGAATCAGAGCGCGAAACGGTTGAACAATTGGTGCGCGAACGAGTCGTCCGGGTGCGGCTGATCGCTGGCCAAATAACCCACCATTGCAGTGTACCGAGGCCGCGTCGCGTCATCTCGTGGATTCGAAGTCTGCTGGGGTACGGCCCCAGCCACTGAATGGTTATCCGTTATAAAGCAGCGCCTGAAGATATATGGATGGGATACAAGTTCTAATCAAAGTAATAAATAAACTTCTACCGCATAAACTGGCGGCGCTTGTAGTAGCTTTTTCCGTTTGGATATTTGGATTCAGATTTTTAATCAAAAAACACGGTCAGCGGCTTGAATCTGAAAACAAGGAATTCACAGAAAACATACAACTACACCAAGTGAACGCCAAAGAGTGGCTTGTTTTCACTGTGTTTTTAATATCAGCATTTGGACTATTAGTAATTGCTGCAAATTTGTAAATTGCCTTATAACAACCACATCAACATGGAAAAAATAAAGCTACGTTCGCTATCGCTCGCTCCACTTTATTTTTCCAGTTATGTGGAGCGTTGGGCCCAAAGAAAGGAGTGTGGGTGTAAATGAAACTTGTAGTTCTTGTTTTAAGCCTTTTGTTACTCGGGTCGTGGCTTTTATTGTCATACGTCTTGTTTGGTCAAGTCCACATTTCTTGGCTGAAGCTTGCCCTCCCGAAAACAACCGCAGAGTTTGGTGATTCTATCGGCATTCTCAACGGGCTATTCTCCGCGCTTGCAGTAGTTCTTGCGTTGGTTGCAGTCCTCTTACAAGGAAAAGAGCTTCGGGCATCCACTGAGGCCCAGAATGACCAAGCAAATGCTTTGCGAGCTCAGCTGATACATCAGGAGAAAATTAATAGTGAGCAACTTAAGCGCTCACAAACTATGCTTGATCAGCTTCAGCAACAACAGATAGCAAACCGAGCAATCATTCTCCAGGCACAACAGCAATATCATGCCTCGGAGGTAGCTAGAATGGATGCTCTCCTTGAAAAATTGGAGGGCAACCACGAGAAGGCCGATCTTTTTAATAACAGTGTTTCAAGCATCTTAATAATCTGAAAAATATTCAGAAACAGTTTCAAGAAATTTAATGACAAACTGCACAACCCGGCGCTCCACCCGACCAAAAACCGCTACGTGGTTTTCGTCGGGTGAGCTTGTCGTTAGAGCGCATCAATGAAATTCGAAGCCCTCCCAGTCCATGACGCGGTCCTTGCCGCGATCTATATCAGCTGGGAAGCAGACCGTTGCGATCTGCGAATTCATCCCGTGGGGACAACTTCGCACTTGTTGGTGTTCGAAGGATTCACCGCCCTGGAATTTCCGAAGCAAGAGCCGTGGGGGCCGTCATCCTCGATCAATGCTGTTCGCGAGCCGAAGCAGGGTCAATTCGAGGTCGAACTTCAGTCCGGCGACGTTCTGCGAGTTCTGGCTAAATGCTGGTCTTATCGCCCGGAGGTCTCGCAGTGACATGCTCTAACGTTGGCTTTCCCGCCCCCACTTACTGGTGGTGGGCCATGCGCTCTAACCCTGCGGTTCACACGGACTCCGCGCCTGCGGCGCTCCGCCGGTGACCTCCACGTTATGCATCACCTAATTATTAGGGGCTGTTGCCGTTTCACATCGGTAACCAGATAAATGCACAAGCCAGGGCGATAGCACCTTCAAAATTGCGTTTTAGTTTGTCATATCGGGTGGCAATAGCTCTAAAATGTTTCAGTCGCGCAAATACGTTTTCAACGAGGTGGCGATATTTATAGAGACACCAGTCCATTTCCTCATTCCCGACTATTGAATTTTGTTTTCTTGGGATGATGGGGACTGTGCCTTGGTCTCGAATTTGAATCCGTAACGGCTCGCTGTCATACCCTTTGTCTGCAATCATGTAGCCCGCCTGGGGGAGTTTGGCCACAAATTCCGGCGCTTCTTTGCAGTCATGTACTTCGCCCCCCGTAATCGAAAACTGGATGGGAAGTCCACCGGCATCAACCGCCATATGGATTTTGGTCGTGTTGCCTGCGACCGATTTCCCGATGGCTGTTGGATTTTCATGGGCGCCGCCGCTACTGTGTTGATGGGCTTTAATAATGCTGCCATCAATAAATAGCCATTCCAAATCAGGCTCAATCACTAGCGCTTGAAAGATACCCCTCAGCTTTTCTTGCAGTGACCAGGCATTGAAGCGCTTGTACACGGCATTCCACTTGCCAAAAGCGACGGGCAAGTCTCGCCAAGGGCAGCCAACACGCAAGCGATAAAAAATCCCTTCGACCGTTTGCCGAAGACCGGGTTTGTCGTAAATGCTGAAACTCAACATAATCGTTTTTAGCTTTTCCCAGTGGGTATCTGTAAGCAGTTGGCGTGGCATTCGCTAGTTATCGTTTGATTGAAAACTCAATCAATATGGCTCGCCAATCGATTTTCAAAGGGATTATGACAAAATGGCAACAGCCCCTAGTGTTTGTACCAATTTTGGCATTTTTTTATACGCTTACAAAAAATTGGCCTTCCCTTACCTCCATGAAGCCCAGCGCATGGAAAATGCACCGCACATATTTAGCTATGTTCTTTTAGCTTTTATTTTTAGCTCAATTCTATTTTTTTTAGTTCAGCGCTTGCTAACCAAAAAAATGCATAACAAAGCAATCAAACGGATGGATTTTTAAGTTGCTCTTTTGCCATTCCGCTTCGCTCCATTTTATGGCAAAAGTGCAACTTAAAAACCACCGTTTATCGCAACGTTAGCTGACATGAACTCACGATTGAGTGCTGAGACAAAACGTCGCATTGATGCTCTCTTTGCCCCAAGTCAAAGAGACGATGTGGCGCGTCTGCTTCAGGACGAATGCGGGAATAATCTTCCGATGCTTGAAAACTTCGATGAAGTTCAACTTGAAAGATTTCGCTTCGCCGCTCTAAAGCTGAGCACAGGGAGCCTCCCGAAACTACACGACGCGGTGCGTTTAGCGAAGGTGGACTGGCGTGATCTACTTGTCGCCGCAGAGTTCGAGAATGACATCAATGCACATAAACAGTGGTTCCCCAATAATGCAGCCAGCTAACCCTGCGCTCAAGTTCGCTCCCTCCGGTCGCTGGGACGCGCCTTCTGCGCGCCCCTTAGCTGCATGTTAGGCACTACAAATCTTCTGGAGCCACTATGTCACGCCCATTTCTAGGCCGATCAGCCATCGTAGATATCATCAAAGACAAAGAGCGCACGAATGCCATTCAAAAGCGTGAAGGACTGACGAATCATCCGGTGCGCTTTACGGTATGTGGTTGCCCAGATCCGAACTGTGGTGGCTGGCATACCATTGAAATGAATCGAACCGTTCCATCGTCTGGTGAGTGCGAGGCACTTCTCAAAGCGGACAACGTCGAGCGTAAGTCCAAGAAGCCTCACAAAGGTAAGGGACCGACAAGTGACTAACATGGCGCTCAACCTCGCTCCCTTCGGTCACTGGACGCTGCGCGATAAAGCCGCGCAGCGCCGGTTAGCTCTACGTTAGCAGTCATGACACTTGACCTGAGCACATCTCAAGAACTTCAACTGCGCCTTGATCCAGTTGCGTCCGAGGATAGATTTCCTTCTGTTGCGTTCGATGTCGAAGCCAAATTCACTATGCCATTTCAGCAGACCACCATTTCCATCAAAGAGTGTTGGTTTTCGCATGCCGACCTCAATAGGTTTGAGGAAGAGCTGGGCAATCTGTGCCGGCAAGAAACGGGTACCGCCGTTCTTCTCAATATGAGCGGGGACCCAATTGTTGCCGTGGAACGATGTAATCAAGAAATCACAACCCGAGTTCAAGCCACTGACACCGTAGGTATCGGCAAAGTTGTTCTTGAGGTCACCGGGTATCCCAGCGAAGTACCGGTCATGCTAGAGAAAGTTCGGGAGTATCCCAAGTGGTGGTGATCCGACTGCTAACCCATCAATCCACCGGACGCTGCGCGATGAAGCCGCGCAACGCCGGTGATTTCAAACGTTATGCATTTTAAGTAGGAGGAAGCATGAGCCCGCTTTGGAGAATCATCGGTCTAGGAGTTATTGCTGTTCTGGTGTTTGACACCACTGCCTCGTTTGCTGCCTTAGCAGTGGGGTTCCCATATGCATATGCTTCGATAGGCTCGTTTGTAATCTATACCCTGGTCGGCTACTTCGCGTTTCGCCGATGCGGACTCTTTCGCGCCATCGGAGCTGCTGTCCTAGTGGAGCTAGTTGATGCAACACTGGGCTGGTTTATCTCTTGGCAAATCGGCCCCGGTGCACTCCCAGAAGATCAAGTAACAACATCCATCGTCGCTACCACCTTGGTGTTGGTTCTTGTTTTCGCTGTTGCTTGCTCGATTATTGGTTCTACAGTCGCCCGTGTGGCGCATGGTCCTCGCCAGAAAACCAATGCATAACACGTCGCTCAAAGGGACGCTCTGCTACGCTGCGCGCCCCTTAGCTTTGCGTTAGCCCTTTCAGGTTCATTCTATGAATATGCCATTCGAGTTCTGTGCGCTTAGATTCCTTCTGCAATGGGAGCGGAGCGAGAAGAGCCTACATCGCGAGATGAAGGGAACACCAAGCATTGCGGATATACGAAAGTCTCTGAGATATTTTCAAGTAGCGAGAAACTTTTCTGGCCTCAAAGACGATGGCCGCGCTCAAATGGTTTCACAAGCGCTGGGGTCAATTGATTTGGAAAGCGACCTTACGCCAGAGCAAAAGGTGGACAGGCTCGCACGTCGCTTCAAACGCGATTTCAATCAATTTAACCTGTCAGCCGCATCCAAGCTATTCTGGCTTAAACACAAGAGGCCATACATCATTTATGATTCGCGAGCTGTTAGTGCGCTTAAAGAGCTTGGTCACACATTTGACAAACGAAACTACGCTGCATACTGCAAGTCATGGCGCGAACAATATCGACTGGATCGGGACAACATCAAGACCGCTGCCTCAAGGCTTATTGAGATTCGTGGCTTCCTTCCTGCTTGGCACGTGGACGAAGAAACGATGTCAAAACTGACTCGTCAACCTTGGTTTCTTGAGAGGGTTTTCGACATTTACCTATGGGAGGCAGGCGGTGAGAGCTAACCCGGCGCTCAACCTCGCTCCCTTCGGTCGCTGGACGCTGCGCGATAAAGCCGCGCAGCGCCGGTTAGCTCTACGTTATGCCTCAACACATGGATGACGCACAAATAGGGTGTCTGGTGGCGGAATTGGAGACCACCAAAACGAGCGAAGAAGAGGCTGCATGGGAGCAACTCAGGCCCCTTGGGCCTAGAGTGTTGCCATTCTTACTAGAGTTCTACCCAAGAATGAAGAAATGGCAAGGCAGAGTTTCACTGGTATTCCATGCCATACCTTATGCGAGAGACTACGACGACGCAATTCAGTTAGGGATCAAAGCCACGAAAGACAAGGCCACAGTCGTGCGCTATCGCGCCTGTATGTTGCTTGCGTATTCGTTGAAGAACGATGCGCTGCCTCATCTACAGGCGCTGCTGAACCACAGTGACACGAAAACCGTGGACGATGCAAAGGCCGCTATAGATGCGATTGAACGCAAGAACCACAACTACTTCGTTGACCGGCAGCATTCTGGAAAGATGTTTTGGACCGTTGGTGATAATGCTGCATAACATGGCGCTCAACCTCGCTCCTTTCAGCCCGCGTAGATACTGTTATCCAAGTCAAGCCAAATGCACAGCCGAATCGAAAGGTTTTGCGGATTTCAAGACACCGAATGCCACATGAATCAATTTACGCATCATGGCCCCGATAATCAGTTTATTGGGCTTACCAGCACCGGCTAATCGTCCACGGAATTGTTTACCCCAGGCTGTTTTATAAAGAGTCACCATGGCAGGCATATAGAGCGCTTTGCGCAGGAAGGCATGGCCTATTTTGGAGAGCCTGGGTTTGCCCTTGATACTACTACCCGATTCGTATTGCCTAGGATCGAGTCCGGCAAAGGCTGCGGCTTGTCGGCTATTGGCGAAGCGCGAGGTATCGGCGTAGAACGCTAGGATAATAGCGCTGGTGCGCTCGCCAATGCCGGGGATGCTGTCGAGTAATTCGCGCTGTTGCTTGAGATCGGGATGGCGATCAATGTGATCGTTGATGGCGTCGATCAATTGTTGGATCGCAGTATCCAGCCAATTCAGATGCTGTTGAATGTCCTCACGCACGGCCTCGCGCGCCACTAGCAAGCGGTTGTTTTCCTGGGTGCGCATGGTTTGTAAGGCGTCCAGCCGTAATACTAGTGCGCGCAGTGTGACTCCCGCCTCGCTACGGGGCTGCCAAGCAGGCGGTTGGCGCTCGGCGCAGAAATCGGCGATGAGTTTAGCATCGACCGTATCGGTTTTGCTGCGGGTGAGCCGTGAAGCGCCATAGGCCTTAATTTGTGCTGGATTGACGACGCTCACGGTGAAACCAGCGGTTGCCAGATGCTGAGCAACGTCTTCCCAATAAATGCCGGTCGCTTCCATGCAGACATGAGGCGATTGGGCCTTTTGAGCGGCCAACCACGTCAACAACGTCGCGAAGCCGTCGAGAGTATTGGGAATGACTTTGGCGCGAAACTTACCGCTGGGCAAGCGCAACGCGCAGTCCAGCTTGGCTTTAGCAACATCGATACCGAGATAAAAATGGGACATGAAAACCTCAAATGATCTACCTTGTGAATGCAGGCTGCCGGAAACCGGGCCGAAGAGACTGTTCGATCGTTGATCGAGGGTGGGTCGCTGCTGCAAAGATCTACGCCGGGGATTTCGAAATCCAAGCTCCGATACGGCATCCAGCGACCCAAACCTGAGGTGCCCCTCAGGTGTGTTTTCATGGTTTATTATCCTTTGAAAAGCACGCTTGGATAATACAAGCTCCGAATAGCGAAGCGTATTCGGAGGAATGAAGACTTTAAATTCGTCCGATTACGTTTCACTAAACGGACCTACGGCCTAACATACACCGCCGCGAACAACAATAAGGCTAGGCCGGCATAACGCCAACCGGTATCGACATTCTGTTTGCCAGGCTTGGCAAACTCGGCTTGTTGCAGCGCTTGATCCAGACTGTCGGTATCGGTCAGATGCCGATACTGCAAACCGCTCTCGGCGACCAACTGGCGCAGATAGCTTTCGTGCAGCCGGCTCATATGTTCGTCACCGCTTGCCGCCTCGCTGCCGAATGGCGCATTACGGGCGTTGTAGCCCTGGATTTTCTCGGGGTTCAAGTCCGATTCGCCAAACGAAGAACGATGCGGCACGTCTTCGGGTTTGTAAAAGCCCTGGCGTTGGCCCTTGGCGTCGAACTTGGGGATGGGCGACAGTTGTTCGCCGCCGACGCCGACGATCACACCTTTTACCTTATCTTTAACTGGCGACAGATCGGGTTTGTAACGCGGATTGGGCGGGGGTGCCTCCTGGCCGTCGCTAAAAAACACCAGGGTCTGATCTTTATCTTTCAACATTTCCAGCGTACTCAGCAAGCCACTGGCGATGCGGCTGTCGGCGGCCCAGGCCATGCGCCAATCCAGCGCCGCAATCGCTGCGTCTATCTCGGCAAATCCCGAACACACGTCTATCGGTTCGAACAGCAACGTCGAGTGGCGTTCGGTAAACACCCCCAAGCCGACTTGCGAACCACAAGGCAGTTTCAACAACTCTTGGCGCAACGCCTGTTTGACAAACTGCAAGCGGCTGACCGGCTGTTTATCCAGCTGATAGTCTTCGGTGTTCATGCTGCGGGTAATGTCGACAACAAACACCAGCCGGTACAGTGACACTTGCGCGCTGGTTTGCGGATGGAAAAACACTACCGACAAGGACAGCAAGGCCGCGGTCAGCAACCAGAAACGGTAATTCCTAAGATTGGGGGCGATAGTCATATAGCGAAATTATCGGTCGGGAAGATAAGCGCCAATTTAGGGCAAGCCACGCGGAAAGCCCGGCAAGGTGGTCCACAGTTGGGTCTGTTGATTAAGATCATCCTGCTCGTCGCCGCTGCTGATTCTGTCCATCTCCGGCAACAGCCGCATCGCCACTTCCAGATTGTACTTGGCATCCCAAAACTGACTGTCCAGCGTCAATGCATCGCGATAGGCGTGCTTGGCCAACCCCAGCAGCGGCATCGCTTCGTTGACATTGCCCGTTTCGGCTTTCTGCATCGCTTGCCTTAGATACAGATTACCCAGATTGTAACGGGTGTGCGCCTGTGCCTCTGCGCCGGCTTGCTGCAACAACAAATTCAGCGTTGCCAAGGCTTCGTCGTAGCGTTGGTGCCGGCTGAGATACACCGCTCTGGCCATACGTACTTCCGGCGCCGAGGTGGCCAATTCGTCTGCGCCGACATCCTGATCGGCCAGTAATTGGCCGATCAGCCGATTTTGGCCGGCTAGGCCATACAGTTGCAGCAATTGCGTCAGAGTCACTAATAAAGCTGCTGCCAATATGGCCCACAGCGCCCAGTGTTTTAACTTACGGATCACAGTCTGGCCTCGCAGAGTTTCACGCCCAACAATAACAACATCAGCGCCGCCGCAAAGGCATAACAGCGCGTGGATAAATCCTGCTTCGGAATCCGCTCGAAATAATGCAAAGGCCGATTCTCCAAGCGGTTGATGTCGTCAATGGCCTGCTGCAATGCACCGGGCGTTTCGGCTTCGTAGGCTTGATAGGGAATATGCAGACTGTTAAAGAACAGATGCAGATAACGTTCCGGCATGGCCTGAGCATTATCGTCGCGCGGGTCGTCGGGCACTTCAAACAAGCCAGGGCTGTTGGCGGTGCGCAGAAACACCCAATACAAACTGACTTGGCGTTGTTTGAACAACTCGCGCAAGGCCGCTTCGCTGTCCGGATCGATTACCGCCGCGCCGTCCGACACCAGCAACACGATGCGCGAACCGGTCACCGGCCGGCTATCGAAGAACTCCAAAGCCATGCTCAAGCCTTTGCTGACGTTGGTATAAGCCAAGGCCGGCAAGGCGGTGGCGTCTATCGCAGCATGAATCGCGGCTTTGTTTTCAGTGAGCGGTAGCACGAATAGCGGCGAAGTACTGTATTCGGCGATGCCGATCAAATCGTGCGCTCGGTGATCGACAAACTGATTCAACAAGCGGCGGGCGGCGTTGGCTTTGGATTCCTCGCCTTGGGTTTCCGGCGTCTTGCCGGCGAAGGTGTTGTCCATACTGTTACTGCGATCCAACAGCATAACGATGTGTGCGCCGTGGCCGATGCGCTCCACTTGCTGTTCTTGCTGATAGGCACCGGCCAAGCCCAGAATCAACCCGCCTATCGCCAGCACGCCCAGCAAGCGGATCAAGGCGCTGATAGCCAGCGATAGTGGGTCGACAGGCAATATCGCCAGCCAGGGATAGGGGTTGGCGACCATTCCCATTCTCCACATCGGCAACAGGCATAAGCCCAAACCGAGCAAGACCCAAGGATACTCAAAGCCCAAATTCATCGGCTGCCTCGCTCGATTTCCCGGCAATGCAGGCACAGGGTTTTGAGTTTTTGCAGATCGTGTTCTTGCGGCATTATCGAAGCGTCACCGAAAAAGTAACGATTGGAATAATCGAAAAACCAAGTCAATTCGTCAGCGATGCTGCGATATTCCGGGTGGCCCTGATAAAACTCGGCCAATTTGTGCAAAAACACCGGCTTACCGTGAAGACCGTTAAACGCCGTATGCACTGCGGCAAGTGCTTGCGGTAATTGTTGAAGGCCAAGGTTTTGCAACTGACGCTGCGCGCGCTTGAATACGCTGCGTTTCGGTAGTCCCGGTAAATAACCGTAAAGCCAAGCCAAACGCAAAGCGATGCCCAGCGCCACCGTCAGCGACACGCATAAGCGCCGGACAATTGCCGCGTCATCCAACAAGCTCGGCGCTTGGTCCGGGCGCATGTATTCGCCGTGTTCATCCTGCCTGACCACCAACTCCCGCAATGGCGAGGTCGTGAAGGTCCAGGCCGCGACCGGCTGTTCCAGAGTTTGCCCGTGCTGCTGAAAGCGCAAGGTAAAACCGGGTATGCTCAAGGCTTTCACTTCCAGCGGTGCGTAAAATTGCTGATATTGCAGATCGATTTGATAGCGCTTGCCGTCATTGCCGGCCGTTTCCTGCACAGTCACCGCGTTCAGTTGTAACCAGCGATTCAAACGGCCCGGCGCCGGCAGGCTATTGCGCTCCAAGATCATACCGGCGCGCGTTTCCAGCACAATCCGCTGCGGGATGGTATCGCCGATCACATAACCGAACGGCCGCGGCGTTTGCAGTTGAAAGTCGCGGAGTGCTTGGTTAGACGTGCCGGAGCACGCCGCCAGCAGCGTGACGCATACCCATACCCAAGCACAACCAAGCCGCTTTGCCGCCAACGTCACCCTGCTCTCCTTAAAAAATATTGCCCCAGCTGCTCGGCGCGGTAGCCGTTGTCGATAAACAGCGGCTCACAGCCCGAGGCCCGAAACTGCTGTTGCAATTGCTCCCGGCGCTGGGCAAATGCCTGTTCTATCTTGCGCTTCAAACCTGGACGCAACCACAGCGTGCTGCGCTTGCCGGATTCCAGATCCTGAATTTGAAACAGGCCCCAATCCGGTAAGCGGCTGTATTCGGTTTGGTCCCACAGCACCAGCGGTATCAGGTCGTGGCGACGCAAGTTCTGTAAAATGGCTTGCAGCTGCGGCAACGGAAAATGAAAATCCGACGCCAGAAACACCAAGGCTCGATGCTTGGGTAGATAGCGTTGGGCTTGCTGCAAACCGGCCGAACCGGGTTGCAGGTCGAGTGTTTCCAGGCGTTTTGCTGTCGATTGAATCCGACCTAGGTGTTTACCAGCCGGCAAATAACAGTCGGTGAGCACCTGCTGGTTAGCCGCAATAAACCCGATGTTGTCGCCGTATTCCAAGGCCGATGCGGCAATCGATAACAGCATATCGGCCATTACACGGCGCTTGTCGTTATTGCCGCCGAAACGCATGGAAGCAGACAAATCGGCCAGCAAATACACGTCGATAGCACTGTGTTGTTGCTGCACCCGCACTTGATAATTTCCGAACGGGTCGAGCAGGCTGGCCCGCAGATCGATGCGTCTGGGGTCCGGACGGGCGATCAAGGTGTCATGGCGCTTGAACAATTGGCCGTTGCCGACCATCTGTCCGGGGTGCGCGCCGGGAAATACACCGACTGCCGGGCGTGGCAGGCGGTATTGGAAAGGCTTTATCGTGGCCGACATCGTTTTAGCGAGTACCTTATTGGCTGACAACCAAATTCGCCAGCACGGCCGTCACGACCAGGTATCCGGGCAGGGAAAATCTCAGCGGCACCCTCATCAATAAGGCCACCACGCCTGAGTAAGTTTTCGGATTGCGGCTATGGATGGCTTCGCCGAACAGCCATAGCAGGGAGTTCAACAGGCATAAGGCCAGGATAGTGAAAAAACCGACATCGCTGAACAAAAACGATTTGTTAGCCAGCAGCGAAATGCGCTCGCTAGTATCGATAAAATTGGCGGTCAAAATCCCTATCATCAGGCCGCCCTCGTCGAAGGCCACCAAAAAAAACGTGTAGGTAAACCGCCGCAAGCGCCGGCTGAACTCCGTCAAGGCGGGAAAATGCAGCGATAGATATAACACCGGCAGGCTCAGACAAAACAGTAAAGTGCCGACCACCGCTAATAAAATCCAGAACTTAAAGCCCACCGCGTCGTTCAAGGCGCTGGTGTAATACGCGGCGTAAGGGACGTCGGCATGTTTATCCAAGCTACTGGCGATAAACGAGCAGATAAAGCCGACACCGGACCAAGTTAAATAGGTGTCCAATAAGTGGCCAAGGCCAGCATGCGGCAGCATGGCCTGCAGAATCGATTTAATGTTCATGACTGTTACGGTGCGGCGATTTGGTTGAGTATGCTGTCTATCAAGGTGGGAATAATGTCGTCTTGGCGATAGCTGTACATCGGATTCAGGAATATCCGGTGCGACATGGTGACGGCGAAAACCGCCTGCAAATCTTCCGGCAACAGGCTGTCGCGATTTTCCAGCCAGGCCCGGACTTTGGCGGCACGTATCATGTAGCTGACGCCGCGCGGACTGGCACCGGCCTGCAGCAGGTTATCCATGTCCACATCGGCTAAAGCGATGCCGAATGCGCCGGGATCGGCGGTGGCTTTCCATAAATCCAAGGCGTATTGGCGCAAAGCGGCGCTGGGCTGGATGCTGTCTTGAATCGCCGCCGCCCAGTCGTTGAGCTGGTAATAAGGTATTTGGCTGGCGGCCATTTCCCCGATCAAGGTATCGACATCGTGGTAACGCGGATTGAACAGCAAATCGTCCAACACCTTGTCGTCACTGGGTGCGGTGATGTTGATTTCCATAAAGAAGCGGTCGCGAGCGGCCGCCGGCAATTCAAAGGTTTCTTCTTTTTCCACCCGATTGCGATCGGCAAATACCTGAATGTGCGGTATCCGGTATTCGCGGTTGAACGCGCCGATACTGCGCTCGGCCATCACCCGCAACAGCAGCGAATGCACTTGCGGCCGAGCCCGGTTGATTTCGTTAAAAAAGAACACCGATAACTGTTCGCCCTGCTTCAACAAAGGGCCGGGATCGACGCAGGGCCGGCCTTCTTGATTTAAATAGGTGTAATAGATCAAGTCGGCAGGCATTAAGTCGATGGTGCCTTCGATACGCTGGTAGTGTCCGCCCAGACCTTGGGCGATGGCCCGCAATAAGGTGGTTTTGCCGACGCCGACTTGGCCTTCCAGCAACATATGGCCGCGGGCGAATACGGCTATCAGCAGATTTCTTACCGCCGCCTGCTGGCCGACGACGACATGGTTGATTTGTTGTTCCAACTGCAACGCACTGGCGCGCCAGTCGCTGAGGGTTTGCTTGCTTGTCATAGCTAATTGAGCGCTGTTGATTAAAGCCAATACCGCAAAAAGAACTCCGGTGCTCGGTTGCCATGCCGCCGATTGCTGACATACGCGCCGCTGATAACGGGCCGTCGTGATCTAAGCGGCATAGCAACGGCCCGGAGCCGTGAGGTTTCGTTTAGAAGCTGTTTAAAGGCTACTGCACTCGCGAAGTTCTTAAACAGCTTGCATGGGTTGAGCGTGCCGTTGCCCTGGGCATTCCCTGGTCTTCGCTTCGGCAGAATAATCTTCGATTCCCTCCGCATCATTAGTTACCGCCATCCCTGGCGGCGTCCTAAGGGTTCTATCCTCGTGGTCACTGTCGGCTTGCGCACTGCGCATCCCGACCCACCCGTTGCTTATTGGCCTTCGACGTCGTAAACAAACTTGCCGGTTTTCGCCAGCACTTCAGTACGTTTGGCGTTGCGGGCTTCCATTTCCTTGATCGATTGCGCTTGTTTGTTCAGCTCGTTGGGATCGTGTTTCGGGTCGTATTTGCTGCCCGCCACTTGCGCCGGATAACCCGGTTTCGGTTCCCAGCAGTTGCCGGCTTCTTTGCATTTGGTGCCGTCGTAGGCTTTTGCCGCGCCGGACAGGCCAAAAGCCAGCAGTACCGCGCCTAACATTACTAATTTGTTCATGTTGATCTCCTAATAAATTGTTGGATAACCCTCACCCTGCCCTCTCCCCTGGGGAGAGGGTTCAATACCTACTTCCAAGGCAAACTCAAGCCGCCTGGAGTTAGCTGTATAGTGGCTTTATGCCCTCTCCCTCCGGGAGAGGGCTAGGGTGAGGGCGTTTATTTCAACCACTCGGCTTTCTTCGGATCGCCTTTGTAAATGCTGCGCAAGAAAGCCATGATGTGCAGCATGTCGTCGGTGCTGAAGTTGACGTATTGCGGGCCCATCATGCCGTTGGCACCGCCGAACAGGATTTCGAACAAGCCCTGGTCGCTCAGGCCGCGCGGATAAGTCCAGTAGTCGTCGGCCAAACCGGGGCCAAGCTTGCCTTCCGCTTCATGGCCGTGGCAGCCCGAGCAACCGGTCATGTACAAGCTCTCGCCTTTCTTGGCTGCCTCGGCATCGCCGTTGTAAGGGTTTTTGCCGGTTTGCATAAATTGCTTGAATTTGTCGGTGTTACCGCCTTTTTTGGCAAAACTCAAATCCAGCGCTTCCCCGGTCAAGGCATGGCGCAGGGTGATGTCGGCCTGGACAGCACTTGCCGCCAGCGCTGACATTGACAGCACGGCGCCAGTCAAAAATGTTTTCAATTTCATTCAAGGTTTCCTGTTTAGTTCATGGACACGGCGGTTTCAGGTTGATCCAGCAACGGAATGCCTTCCGCTTCCAGCAACGCTTCGATATTGTCCTGCCCGTCTTTGATGATTTTGTTCAATTGCCCCAGCAAAGCGCTGTCGTTCTTACGCACGCCAATGGAAGTGCTGTAATGCAAACCCACTTTTTCGCCGTCGGCGCGCTTGGCGTTGTCCGGAATGACCGTCATCGTCAGCGGCGTGGCCGATGTCTTCACGTAGCGGGCCGCGGCGGGTCCCCACAAGATGGCGATTTCCGCTTTGCCGGAAGCCACTTCGTTGACCAATTTATCGTTGTCGTACTTGACGTACTGGTTACGTTTGGACTTGAAGCCGGCCAACTCTTGTTGGTAATTGAACATATCGTTGTAACGGCCGATAGCCCGCAGCATGGTTTCGGCTGGAGAGCCCGGTGCGAAAGCAATCCGCTGGGCTTGCTTCAAGGCCGGGCTATCCCAGTTCTGCAAGTCCAACCCATCTTTTTCGCGGCTGATAAACACGTAGCCGGACCGGTAGTAAGGTGCCGTGGTCAACAAACGCGGGTCGCCGGCATCGACGCCCATTACCACGTCGCACAAGCCTTTATCCAGGTAATCGCGGATAAAGTAGCGCGGATCTGTCCAGCTGACGGTTTCCAATTTGCGGCCCAGTTGTTCGGCCACATACTGCGCCAATTTGTTTTCAAAGCCTTCGCCGTTTTTATTGGAGTAAGGCATTTCGTTTTCAGCCGTGCAGACTTTTAAAACCGGCTGTTCGGCTTGAACTGTGGAAAAACCAAAGCCCAATGCCAACGCAGCCACAATGCGTGTGCTTGTTTTCATAGTGATTCTAGGAATTAAGTAGACTCGTTGCCTCGTTCCCACGCGCTGCGCGGGAACGCCTTAGTAGCCGCGCTGCGGCAGATCATCGCCACCGCAGCGCGGTTAACCTGAATTCCCACGCAGCGCGTGGGAACCAGGAAAGCTTTCTACAACGCGAACACCATCACGCCGCCGCCCATTTGGGTGTAGTGCGCCAACTCTTTAAACGCACCCACTGCACCCAGACCGGCAGTCGGATCGGCCAAGTCGAATACCAGACCTACGCCAGGCCAGCCGCCGACACCGTAATAAATCGCAACGTACTGTTTGTTGTTGTGTTTATAAGTGATCGGATGGCCGATGACGCCGGAAGGCAGCTTAAACTTCCACAGCTCTTCGCCGGTTTTGGAATGACGGGCTTTGATGTAGCCGTCCAAAGTGCCGTAGAACACCAAGTCGCCGGCTGTGGCTGTGGTACCGCCCCAGACCGCGAATTTCTCCTGAACTTCCCATTCCATTTTGCCGGTGACGGCATTCATGGCTTTGACTTGACCCAAAGTGCCTTTCGGACCCGGATACATGTTCAAGGTCGCGCCGACGAAGAACTGGCCGGCCCGGTAAGGCAGCATGAACGGTTCCCAGTCCATGCAGATATGGTTGGTGCCCATGAAGAACAGTTTCTTATTCGGATCGTAAGACTCGATACCTTGGTTGTGGTAACCCATCGCCGACGGGCAGATACCGGTGGCTTGGTGGTCCATGTGTGTCGAATATTCCGGATCGCGGATCGGCAGACCGGTTTTCAGATCGACTTTTTTCACCCAGTTGACGGTGTCGTCGATTTTGAAGGCATTGACCAAGCTGCCGTTTTCGCGGTTCAAGGTATACACCAAACCGTTGCGGTCCGGATGCGTCAGCAGTTTGGTCATTTTGCCGTCGACCATTTGCTCGGACAGACCCATGTAGTTAACGCCGGCGTAGTCCCACTCGTCGTGCGGGGTTTTTTGGTAACCAAATTTGGCTTCGCCAGTGTTGACGTCGCGGCCCCAGATGGTCATGGTCCATTTGTTGTCGCCGGGACGCATGGTTTCGTTCCAAGGTGCTGGGTTGCCGGAACCGTAGTACAACATTTCCAGGTCGCTGTCATAGGCATACCAACCCCAGTTGGTGCCACCGCCGATTTTCCAGGCGTCGCCTTCCCAGGTTTTCAGACCCAAACCGAACTGACCGTAATGCGGGTTAGCGCTGTTGAAGTCTTTGGATAATTTGATGTCTTCATCCGGACCGGTGGCGTAAACGCGCCAGGCTTGCTTGCCATCCTTGATGTTATAAGCGGTGGCGTAACCGCGCACCCCCAACTCGGCACCGGAGGTGCCGACGATGACTTTGTCTTTCACCACGAACGGGGCGACGGTCAACGTCGAACCCATGGCGATGTCGGAGTTTTCCATTTTCCATAGTACTTCGCCGGTCTTGGCGTTAATCGCCACCACATGGCCATCCAGCTGGTTTAAGAAAATAGTAGCAGGGTAATCTTTGCCGGCCGGCGCATAGGCCAAGCCCCGATTGACCACGTCACAGCAGGCTACCGCGCGAGCCGCCGGATTTTGCTTGGGCTTGAACTGCCAGAGGATTTTATCGGGCTCATCCAGGCTGATGGCGAAGACGTTGTTAGGATATGGCGTATGGACGTACATAATGCCATCAACAACCAGAGGCCCACCTTCATGACCGTTGAGCACGCCCGTGGAAAACGACCACGCCACTTTCAGATTTTTGACGTTGTTGGCGTTGATGTCGATCATTTCGCTGAAATGAGTCGAACCGTAATCCTTGGTCTGCATCACCCAGTTGGTGTTTTGCTTGGCTAGTTGTTCCAGTTCTTTATTCGCTTGCGCCGATGACGACACGGCCAAGGCCGCAGCCGTGACTAAGGCCGTGGTCGATACCTGCTTGGCAAACCGTGAAATTTGCATGAATCCTCCTATGTTGTTTATTAGGTTGCATGGCCCGGCAAATCGGTTGGTTAGGGGAGCCTTCCGTTAAAAGCGGATAACGCCATCGGCATTTCCGGGCAAAATCAATCACACGCTGCGCTTAATTTTGGCGTCCATCCGTGACGCGAGATTTTGCTTTGCGGCAGAAATCTCCTTCACTTTTCACATCAGCAATCTCAATCAAGTCGCACACAATATTGACTTAGACCTACCGGGCCATGCTGGCGCAAATGGTAAAGAAGGCGGCCTATCGGGCGTTACGGAATAATCCATAAATAGCCTGGGAATTCCGCGAAAAAAGTCATGGAAGTTTTCCCGGTCGCACGCAGCCGCACGCCGCGGCAAAACGGGAAAAGCTCCCATGGTTTCCCGGCATAAAAATCGGCATCATGGCGGGGCAAGAAGCGCCAGCTAGGGATAGCACCGGTTCTGCCGGGGGCGTTTCTTGCTCATCCACACCAAAAACCAATCAGGACACGTAGTTAGTGGCGAATAAAATCAGCGTTTTATTAGTAGACGACCATGCAGTGGTCAGAGCCGGATACAAGACTTATTTATCCTTGTCGGAACGAATAGGCGCCGTCTATGAAGCCGATAGGGGCGAGACCGCTTGCCAGGTATATGACAAGCAGACGCCGGATGTGGTGGTGATGGATTTATCCATGCCCGGTCTGGGCGGTTTGGAATCGGTGCGGCGCTTATTGGTTCGCTATCCCAGTTGCAAGATATTGGTATTTTCGATTCATAACGAACTGGTCTACGTCACCCGCGCGATCAAGGCCGGCGCCAAAGGTTACATCACCAAAAATAATGAGCCGGACACGCTGGTGACCGCAGTCTGCACGCTAGCGGAAGGCGGCACGTATATCGAACCCGCTTTGGCACAGCAATTGGCGGTGAATATGGCTATCGGCCAGGATGAGGCATATAAAGTTAAATCGCTGTCGCCGCGCGAATTCGACATTTTTTGCCTGCTGGCCAATGGTTTGAGTACCCGTCAAGCAGCGGAAAAATTATGTTTGAGCTACAAAACCGTCTGCAACCACAGTACGGCGATCAAAGAAAAATTAAACGTCAAAACCATGTCGGAATTGACACTGCTGGCTGGTCGCCAGGGTATTATCAATACCGGCAGCGAACTGTATGAGCACAGCTAGCGCGGAACACCCCCTTCCCTATTAACCAGGCCCTATTTATCCCTGGCATGCCGTTCGGGCTGAGCGAGTCGAAGCCTAGGCCTGTGCGCGCTTCGATAGACTCAGAGCTAACCGGTTTAACAACGCTGTTAATGGGCGCTTGCGACCGGAACTCCCGGTTGTAAGCCTGCAAATCCCTCTCCCAAGCAACTGGCTCAAGACGCCCGATTAAAGCCTTCCCGGTCTAAAAGCTGCGCCAGTCTTAATCATTACTTCATTATATTTTCATCTTCAATTCATGTTGAATGGTTATTGTGCCGACTGAATAACCTTATTAAAAAAAGCAATAAAGCATCATCGAGAAGCGACGCGGTATCGGATGTTGGCCGTTTGCTTCCATTCATATGGGCAATTCATTAACGATTACCCATCCGATCAAAACGTATTCATGGGAGATATTATGAATGCACGTCTATTTATATTTCAGTTTCTGCTGATTTTTCTGGGTGTATGCGAATTTGGTAGCGTCCAGGCGCTTGAACTCAAACCTAATTCCGTCGAAATCTTCGTAGGTGAACTAGCCAAGATTGCGGTCACAAAATCATCAGGAAGCATCAGTGTAAAATCCAGTAATACCAGTGTGGCGACAGTCACTTACGCTAGCGGTATCGCTAGCATCAAGGGTGTAAAAGCCGGCTCTACGACGGTCACGGTGAGAGATCGTAAGAGCTCGAAGCGCGTGGAAGTCAAAGTCATCAGCGCCCCTTCTCCCGTCTTGACGATTTCGCCGGCCGTATTGGCGGTCAATGTGGGCGGCACTGCCACCGTCACGGTCACTAACGCCTCCGGCACAGTAAACATTCAATCGTCGGACAACTCAATTGCCAGCGTCGGCTATGCCAATAATCTCGCTACCATAAAAGGTCTTAAAGCCGGCTCGGCCACGGTGACCATCCGCGACAGCAAGACGTCCAAAACGGTCGCGGTGACGGTGTTAAATACCACAGCGGTCGGCGAATACACCCTGCTGGCCTGGAATGATTTAGGCATGCATTGCATGGACGGCCTGGATTTTTCCGTGTTCGCGATCTTGCCACCCTACAACACCCTACATGCGCAATTGAAAGACAAAAACGGCAAGTTAATCAGTAGTAATGTGTTGCTGACTTATGAAGCAGTCGCCGACGGTAGCGGCTCTATCAATACCAGTAGTGCCAATAAAACCAATTTCTGGTCTTGGGTCGGTGAGTTGGTAGGCCTGAATCCGGCACCGGATGTCGGGGTTAACCTGGACGGACTCGCCAGCGGAAACCCCATGCCCGGCAACAAAACGCCATCCCTGACACCCGCGCCTATGACCTACAACACAGCGTTCGGCTGGTTCGAAGCCGAGGGTATTCCGGTGACGCCCTTCGACGACAAAGGTAACAAGAACTTCTATCCCACCGTCAAGGTCGTGGCTAAGGATGCGCTGAGCGGTAAGGTTCTGGCTAGCGCCACCACCGTGTTGCCGGTCAGCGACGAGATGACTTGCAAAGGCTGCCACGCATCCACTGACACCAATAACAATGCCGCACAAACTGCCGCCAAACCGGTGACGGGCTGGGTGTTCGACGCTGATCCCGACAAAGACTGGAAGCGTAACATTCTGCGTCTGCATGATGAAAAACAGGCGGGGAGTAAATTATTCAACGATGCACTGACCACATTGAATAGCAAAGGCTACAAATCAACAGGTTTACTCGCAACGGCCGATGGCGGGCAACCGGTTCTTTGCGTGGCGTGCCATGCCAGCAATGCCTATTTCGATAAGGAAAACAAAACCACGGTGATGGGCGGCATGGCCGGCATTGCGCCATTCACCCAGTCCTTGCATTTAAAACATGCCGATGTAAAAGACCCTGCCACCCAGTTAACCCTGGATAGTCTGGACAACCGCAGCGCTTGTTACCAATGTCATCCGGGATCGGTAACGCAGTGTCTGCGTGGTGCGATGTCCACCGCCACGGACGCCAGCGGCGACCCTGCTATCAGTTGCCAAAGCTGTCACGGCAATATGAAAGCGGTCGGTAGTGCCACTCGGCAAGGCTGGTTCAACGAGCCGACCTGCGAGTCTTGCCACAATAGCGCCGCGCCCGGCAAACGCGCGATCTCAGGTATCGACGCCACCGGCAAAGCGATTGTGCCAACAGATCATACCTTTGCCACCAATGCCAATACGCCGGTTCCCGGATTGAACTTGTACCGCTTCAGTAAAGGCCACGGCGGCTTGCAATGCGAGGCTTGTCACGGTGCGACACACGCGGAGTATCCCTCCACACATGCTGACGAAAACCTGCAAAGCATCGCCGTGCAAGGACACGCCGGTACGGTAGCCGAATGTAAGGCTTGCCATACTACAGTCCCGAACACGGTAAACGGCGGCCCCCACGGCATGCATACCACCGGCGACGCCTGGGTTAAGCAACACGAAGACGCCAATAAAAACGGCACAGCCACTACGCCAAGCTGTAGCTATTGCCACGGTACGACCAGCGCCGGCACTCCCTTGAGTGCGGTAAAGGTTGCGAAAACCATTGATGCCGATGAGTTTGGTATTAAGAATTGGCCGGCGGGTTATCAAGTGAGTTGTTTTAGCTGCCACAACGGACCCAATCCGTAAAACTTCAGACAACAGATCGCCCCGCAAGGGGCGATTTTTTTTGTGGGTTGACTCCGCTCACTACAGGAGACGATTGAAATTCACATACAAAGGTCTCTGGCTCTGTCACTCCCACGTAAGCAGGAATGACGACATAAAATTTACTTCTCCAGCTTGGCCTTCAAGCCATTCAAGCCGTTCTTGAAAAAATGCGTCATTGCTTTAACCGCCGCTTCGTCACTCAAATTCTCCGGTGGCGTGTTGCCGGTATCACCGCGGTAGAAGCGGCTTTTGATGGTGACCACGCTGCTGTCGGCGGCCTCACCTGCCGCGACTTTTACATCGACCGTATGCGAACTGGTCGGAAGCGCTTTGGTGTTTTCGGTTTTCAGCCGGTAGCTGTATTCGTGTTCCGCTTCGTTGTAATAATCCAATTCTTCGGTGAGGGTTTCATCGTTTTGAAACGTCAACGTGCGCAGACCGCCGGACTGATTCTTGCCGTCACCCGCGCTCTTTTTCAAGTCGCTATGCCAATTGGCAATGTCGTCGAAATTTTTCAGCTCTGCCCATACCTTGGCGATAGGCGCTTGGATGGTCACAGACTCCTTGGCTTTTTGCGGCGTCGGGCCGTGAGCGTGAACTTGCCAGGAAAGGAGCAAAAAGCTGAATGAAAGCATGATGTGTCGCATAAGCAATCCCGAAGGGTGGTGAAAAACCCGGTATTATCCGGGCGCACCGCCAGCGTTCATCGGGAATAAACCCCGAATTGATCCGGGGAAACTTCATTTAGCCTGCTGCCGGCAACTGCCGAAAGGAGCGAAAAGGTAAGTGCATCGCGAAGCCGACGCGGTTAAACCGAGCAAAGGTTCACCCGGTCGATCAGCTTTTATTGCCGTAGATTCAGATTGCTTGGTCTTGTTTTTCGATAGTCACCACAATCGATTTTTGTTGGTCGCTCGCGCTGGTCTGAGTGATCACGACTTGCAGTGGCAACTGCGCCGCGCCGGCGCTGTCGGTACTGAAGCTTAACGATTGGCTATTAAAACTCAGCCAAGAAGGTAACGGCTCGCCATTACCCATTTTCGCCGAAACCGTACTGTCTCCGGCCGTTGTAGGCAGTGTTCCGGCTGGCAGGGCAAAACTGAACCCACTGGCGTAATCATTAACCTCAACGTTGGCAACGATCTGCATCTGCCCTCCCGCTACCAGGGTTTGGGACGCCAATAAGTGCACGGTATTGCCTGATTGCGACGGCCCGGTACCACCCGTCGTCAAGCCGGTGGCGCTACTACCACCGCCATTGATCCCCGAGTCGGCGATATTAAATTGTACGGTCCGGTTGCTATCGGCACCGCGTAACGCAGAAAGCGCCAAGCCGCCGGTTTTGGCGCCGCTGTTGGAACCGTTGTTGCTCACGCCGCCGTTTCCGCCGCTGTCCGGTACTACGGTACCGGCGTCGACGGTATCGGTTGGCGTATTGCCGGCGGAGCTTTGTAGGATGGTGACCACTGGATTGCCGCCGGCTAGCGTGTAATTGCCGGCCAAGCCGCCATTTCCGCCGTCGCTCAAGGCCAAGGTTCCAAGATCGACCGGTTTATCGATACCGGCGCTACTATCTAACATTTGGCCAGCCCCGCTCAGCAGCAGAGTTTCATTGCCAACCAAAGTGCCTAAATTGAATACATTAGCGTTCACAAGGTTGCTGCCGTCGAACGCCCTCGAACCGGTTAAATGGATGACGTAAGGCAAAATTGTGCTGGTCGTGTTATCGCTGTAACTGATTGCGTAGTTGTTGCCACCATTGCCGTCGGAAACGCTAATACCGCTAACTCTCACGGTGCTACCGCCGCTGGCATTCTTATCGATGAATGTGTACACACCGCCGGATAAGCTGTCCGAGCCGAACAGTTGGCTAGCGCTACCGGCTTTGACGATTGGCGTGCCCGAGGCGGACGTGGTGCCGTCGTACGTTTTGATGATGTCGCCGGTGGTCAAAATCAGATTAGCTTGGCTGATGTCCGCTCTAAGATCTCCTCCTATCAAGGTGTAATTGCTGACCAAGCCGCCGTTGCTGCCGTCGGCCAAGGTCAAAGAGCCCAAGCTCACGCTTTTGCCGATGCCAACGTTTTTATCGCCGATGGAGCCCACGCCTGTGAGGGTTAAAGTCTCGCCACCGACCAGACTTCCGATGTGCAAATCCGTGGCGGCGACGACTGTGGTGCCGTCATAGCTCCTGCCGCCACTCAGGTTCACAACAAACGGGCTGATAGTGCTGGTTGTGTTATTCAGATAGGACACCGAATAATTATTGCCGGCATTGCCATCGTTCACGGTGACCCCGGCAACCGTGACGGTCTTGGTGCCGATACCGACATTTTTATCGGTGAAGGCAAACGTGCCGCCAATCAGGCTGTCGCTACCATAGAGTGTGCCGCTTGAGACCATGGCGGCGCCTATCGCCGACGTATTGCCATCGTAGGTTTTACTGACGTTTCCAGTGCTGACGGTCAAACTTGCCGTAGTGAGGGTCGCGTTATGTGTGCCGCCCGTTAGCGTGTAGTTGCTAGCCAAACCACCGTTGCTGCCGTCGGCCAGCGCTAGGCTGCCCAGCGTCACGGATTTACCGACCCCTACGTGTTTATCCGCTACCGTACCGGTACCGCTTAGGTTCAAGGTTTCGGTTCCAAGCAGCGCACTCATGGCAAAAATATTGGCAGCCACATCGGCACTGCCGTCGTAGCTGCGATTGCCTGTCAAACTGACTGTGTAAGCCGTAATATTGGCACTAAGCGTACCGCCAACCAAGGTGTAATTGCTGGCCAGACCGCCGTTGCCGCCATCATTCAAGGCCAAAGAGCCTAGCGAAAGCGTTTTACCGGTGCCGACATTTTTATCGGCGACCGTTCCGGCACCGCTCAGGCCCAGGGTTTCGCTACCGACCAGGGCAGAGGTCGCCAAACTAGCGGCAATGATGGCGGTGGTGCCGTCGTAGGTACGACTGCCGGTCAGGTCGACGACGTAGGCTGTAATATCGGCAGCATGCGTGCCGCCGGTCAGCGTGTAGTTACTGGCCAAACCGCCGTTGCTGCCGTCGGCCAGGGCCAAAGTCCCCAAGGTCACCGCTTTGCCGGTGCCGACGTTTTTATCGGCGACCGTGCCGGTGCCGCTCAGGCTCAGGGTTTCGCTGCCAACCAAGCTGCCGGTGGAGAATATGCCCGCCGCCACGTTGCTCGAACCGTTATAGGCCCGGTTGCCGGTCATGCTGACCACGAACGGCGTGATGGTGCTGCTGGTGTTATTGGCGTAACTGATCGAATAGTTGGCGCCGCTGTTGCCGTCGCTGACGGTCACGCCGCTGACGCTCACCGTCTTGTTGCCGGCGCCGACGTTTTTGTCGGTGAAAGCGAATGTCCCACCGCTCAGACTATCGCTGCCGTACAGCGTACCGCCGGTCAGCGTGGCGGTCCCGGCCGCACTGGTGCCGCCGTCGTATGCCTTGCTGACGTCGCTGGTGCTGACGGTCAAGCCGGCGGCTGAAATATCGGCGGTATGCGTGCCGCCGGTCAGCGTGTAGTTACTGGCCAAACCGCCGTTGCTGCCGTCGGCCAGGGCCAAAGTCCCCAAGGTCACCGCTTTGCCGGTGCCGACGTTTTTATCGGCGACCGTGCCGGTGCCGCTCAGGCTCAGGGTTTCGCTGCCAACCAAGCTGCCGGTGGAGAATATGCCCGCCGCCACGTTGCTCGAACCGTTATAGGCCCGGTTGCCGGTCATGCTGACCACGAACGGCGTGATGGTGCTGCTGGTGTTATTGGCGTAACTGATCGAATAGTTGGCGCCGCTGTTGCCGTCGCTGACGGTCACGCCGCTGACGCTCACCGTCTTGTTGCCGGCGCCGACGTTTTTGTCGGTGAAAGCGAATGTCCCACCGCTCAGACTATCGCTGCCGTACAGCGTACCGCCGGTCAGCGTGGCGGTCCCGGCCGCACTGGTGCCGCCGTCGTATGCCTTGCTGACGTCGCTGGTGCTGACGGTCAAGCCGGCGGCTGAAATATCGGCGGTATGCGTGCCGCCGGTCAGCGTGTAGTTACTGGCCAAACCGCCGTTGCTGCCGTCGGCCAGGGCCAAAGTCCCCAAGGTCACCGCTTTGCCGGTGCCGACGTTTTTATCGGCGACCGTGCCGGTGCCGCTCAGGCTCAGGGTTTCGCTGCCAACCAAGCTGCCGGTGGAGAATATGCCCGCCGCCACGTTGCTCGAACCGTTATAGGCCCGGTTGCCGGTCAGGCTGACCACGAACGGCGTGATGGTGCTGCTGGTGTTATTGGCGTAACTGATCGAATAGTTGGCGCCGCTGTTGCCGTCGCTGACGGTCACGCCGCTGACGCTCACCGTCTTGTTGCCGGCGCCGACGTTTTTGTCGGTGAAAGCGAATGTCCCACCGCTCAGACTATCGCTGCCGTACAGCGTACCGCCGGTCAGCGTGGCGGTCCCGGCCGCACTGGTGCCGCCGTCGTATGCCTTGCTGACGTCGCTGGTGCTGACGGTCAAGCCGGCGGCTGAAATATCGGCGGTATGCGTGCCGCCGGTCAGCGTGTAGTTACTGGCCAAACCGCCGTTGCTGCCGTCGGCCAGGGCCAAAGTCCCCAAGGTCACCGCTTTGCCGGTGCCGACGTTTTTATCGGCGACCGTGCCGGTGCCGCTCAGGCTCAGGGTTTCGCTGCCAACCAAGCTGCCGGTGGAGAATATGCCCGCCGCCACGTTGCTCGAACCGTTATAGGCCCGGTTGCCGGTCAGGCTGACGACATAAGGTGTGATGGTCAAAGTGCCGTTGACGTAGCTGAAATCGTAGTTGCTCGCGGTATAGCCGCTCGCGGTAAAGGTGTAGCTACCCGCGTTGGTGGCGCCTTGCGAGGTGCCGCCGTAACTGACACTGCCGCCCAATACGCTTGATGTTTCGCTGTTAACGAAGCCGGTAATATTGACGCCATGGCCACCGCTATAGCCCAAGCCGTTGTAGGCGCGGCTGTCGTCACTGGCGGTCACGGTCAGCGTTTTTTTGTTGACCGTTAAGGTTCCGCTGGCGCCCCCGGTGCCTATCGTTGTCGAATAACCGGCCCCGCCGCTGATCGCAGCCGAACCCACCGCGCCGTTGACGTTATAGCTGCCGACCGCACGGCCGGTGCCGGCCGTGCCGCCGACAATGCTAAAACTCGGCGTGCCGCTTAAACCCGCAACGGTGGCCGAGTCCGTCACGCCGTCGTCGTTGACGTAGCCCGAAAATGCGCTGCTCGCGCTAGGGTCGGCGTCGCCGTAGGTTTTACTGATGTTGCCGACGTCGACGCTCAAGCTCGGCTGGTAGTCATAGATCAGGTGATTGCCCGCGACGATTGTTGCAGGCGCGTTACCGTCGTAAGTTTTGTTGTATAGCCTGGGGAGCGCCGAACCCGCCACCCCGGTCAGGCCGCCCTCGGTCGAGCCCGATGGGCTGTGCATGTACACCAACCAGCGTCCGTTTCCCGCAGAGAGTACATTGCTACCCACATTGTTGATCAGCTCGCCGCCGCTGGCGGCCGCCAAAACCAGCGCATCCCCGCTGCCGTTGGCGGTCAAACCTGCACCGCTGTTCAAAACGATATTCTTGCTGCCGCTCGCGCCGCCGGTGCCGCGATGGATAATACTGATCGTATCGGCCAATAATTGTCCCGCCAACGTGATATTGCCGCTGTCGTCTTCGGTGTTGCCGGTGCCGTCGCGCAATTCCATGGTGATGGAACCGGTGCCGGCGTTGATCGTAACACCGTTGGCAACTTCGATGACGGCATTACCGGCCGCACGATCAGCGTCGACCACGCCGTTGGCGGCCAAATCGTTGGCATGCAAGACCAAATTGCCGCCGTCGGTGGTGATGTCGGCATTGAGGTAAATGCTGCGTCCCGCCTCCAATTTCAGGGTCGCTGACGAACTAAAAAGCCCGGCGACATTGAGCGCACTGTTAACGGTGATGTCGTTGCTGGCTTGTAGCGTGACGTTGGTACCCCAGCCGAGTAGATTGGTCAAAACGTCCGGGGCTATGGCCATGTCTTTGCCGACCGCCATCCCATAAGTAATGCGACTCGGATCGGTGGCGCCCGAGGTGACCCGGCCGGTGTTCTCGTTGGCGAAGCTGACCACAAAGGTATCGCCGTGGTCGTAGGCAAAGCCGGGCAGCAGGCTAAAATAGTTGGTGCCTGCATATTGATAGTAATCCACCCAAGGGCCACCGGTATCGAAGCTGATGCCGCTGTTCGCCGTGGTGCCGACAACGCTGTTCGCGTCCGAAACCTCACCGAAGATACCGTAGAAGGCATCGCCGTAGGTCACGGCGCCGGCGTTCGCCAATGCGCCGTTGCGCCAATCGGTATCCATGACCAGATAGTCGTAGTAATAGGTATTGTAGTTAACGGTTAATCTAACTTGGTTCAGGCCTACGTCCTGATTGCTGTAACTACCGATCAAGCTGTTGCTGGCCGACACCGCGCCGGCGACACCGATGCTGGCGCGCGCCCAGGATAACGCCCCGGCATCCGCAGCGGAACCGTTATGCCAGTGCCGGCTACCGACTAAATAAGATACGCCCAAGTCTATGATCCCGTCGCTGCCGACCTGATCGCCAGCCTGGCTGCCGACCAAGCTGTTACCGATCCCGACCACCGCGCCTTGGCTGCTCTCGCCGTAAGCGAAACCGGTTTTTTCCGCGACCCAGGTTACCGCGCCGGCATCGGCATTAGCGCCGCTGTGCCAATGCGGACTTAACACCAGATAGTTGTAACTCCAGACGCTGTTGATGGGGTCGTAACCGTTGGTCAGAACCGTGACGCCGCCGCTGCCGATCTGGTCGCCGGACGTGGCGCCTATCAGGCTGTTGCTGCTGCTCACCGCCCCTAAAGCGCCGGTCAGGCGGCTGCCCCATGTCACCGCACCCAACTGGGTGTCGGTGCCGTTACCCCAGTTCGGGCTGATCACAATATAGCCCACCCGCGTCGCGTTGTTATATTCAGCCGGCAGTGCGACCACGCCGCCACTGCCGACGCGGTCGTTGGCGTGAGTACCGACCAAACTGTTGGCCGCGCTGGCATTGCCGGTCAACGGCGACGCCGCGCCTGCCGTCGTGGTGACGCTGCCCCAGGTCACCGCGCCGGCATCGGCCGTCGCGGCGTTGTCCCAATAAGGACTCGCAATCGAGTAATAATCCAGATGGTACTGTTTCTGACCTACTCCGCTACCCGTGGTCCAGTCGTACGGCAACAGCGTGACGCCGCCGCTGCCGATTTGATCGCCTGCGGTACCGCCGATCAAGCTGTTTGCCGAGCTAATACTTCCGGTTATGCCTGTGGCCGCCGCGGTTTTGGTAACGGCCCCAACGTTCGCGTTGCCGCCGTCGCTCCAATTGGGGCTGATAACCAAATAATACGCAGTGCGGGTGCCTGACCAAGTGCTTCCGTTGTAAGTCAATTCGGTATATTGCCCGGCTTTGACGCCGCCGCTGCCAACCTGATCAGCTGCGGTGTCGCCGACGAGGCTGTTACCAGAGCCAACGGTTCCTTGGATACCGCTGGCTTCGGCGCCGAATGTGACAGCCCCGCGATCACTGTCCCAATGCGGGCTGATCACGCCGTAAAAATAGGTGTAAGTCCAGTTGTTTGCGGTCTCCACACCGTTAAAAGCCGTTACGACGCCGCCGCTACCTACTCGGTCGTTGGTATGACTTCCAATCAAGCTGTTGCTGCTACTGATAGCGCCACTGACGCCGCTGCCGACACTACCCCAACTCGCGGCGCCCGCATCGGCATTACCGCCGTTATCCCAGGTGGGGGTTAGGACCACGTAATCGGCCACGCCCACATCGACGATATTGTTGACGTCGCTGCCGACACCGTCGTTGGCTGTACTGCCGACCAAGCTGTTTCCCGCGCCGACCGCGCCGCTGACGCCGCTCGTTTTGCTACCCCAGGTGACCGCCCCGGCATCAGTGGCTCCGCCGTTGTCCCAGTCAGGACTCAACACCAAATAGTAACCGTCCTTCATCAAAATTCCGCCCCCTCCGACATGATCGTTGGCGGTCGTACCGACCAGACTGTTGGCCGAGCCCAAGGTGCCGGTCTTGGTGGCTGTGGCGTTCCAGAAGGTCACCGCACCGGCGCTGCCATTCCATAACGGGCTGAGTACCATGTAACCCGGATCTTGCCCTAGGTAACTGGCGCCGCCGCTGCCGACCTGATCGCCGGCATGGCTGCCGACCAAGCTGTTGCCGCTGCCGATGACACCGGATACGCCGCCGTTGTTGGTGCTGGTTTCGGTCGGGATATTCGTTAGCGTGTTTCCGAATAAGTCCGTCGTCGTGACAGTGCCGTAGGTGATGGTGCGGCCGTCGCCCCAGGTGATCGCACCGGCGTCGGCGGTTGAGCCGCCATTGTTGAAATGGGGACTGAGTATCAAGTAATACGGATGGGTTGAAGTATAGCCGGTATCCGGGCTGCGGCTGGTGTAGTGGCTGAGTAACTGGATGCCGCCGCTGCCGACCAAATCGCCGGCGGTTGCGCCGACCAGACTGTTGGCGGACGATACCGCGAAACCGGCAGTCGCGCCGCCGGACGCGTAACCGGTGGCGGCATTGAGCCAGGTGACTGAACCTTTGTCGCCGTCCCAATGCGGGCTGGCGACCACATACGCCGCGTCGGTACGGTAAGTGTTAACGTGGCCGTGCGGCGGGGTGTCGCCGGGTTGACTGGTATAGTTGGTACTGCTGGAGTAATAAAGCGCTTTGATGTCGCCGCTACCGATCCGGTCGTTGGCATTGCCACCGACCAGGCTGTTCGACGAAGAAACTGTGCCGGTCAATGCGGCCAAACCACTGGCCCACGTGACCGCACCGGCGTCCGCGCTGGCGCCGTTCTGCCAGTGCGGGCTGGCTATCGCGAAATAATTGCGGTAATACTCGGTGGCAGTAATCAACGCGCCGCTACTGTTGTAATCATGAAACTCGGTGACGAATTGCGTAATGCCGCTGCTGCCGATTCGGTCTCCAGACGCCGCACCGACCAGGCTGTTGGTGGATGAAATGACACCGGATATTCCGCTCAAAGCACTGCCCATCGTGACCGCACCGGTACTGGCATTCCATTGCGGGTTTAGGACCAGATATTTCAAATAGCCGTTGTCGTTGCTCCAAGTGTGACCAGTCGCGCCGTAATAATTATCGACCAACACGATACTGCCGCTGCCCACGGCATCGCTTGCCGAGCTGCCGACCAAACTGTTGGCTGACGATACGGTGCCGCTCAAGCCGGCGGTACCGCTGGACCAGGTCACCGCCCCCTTGCCACCATCCCAATGCGGACTGGAAATCAAAAAGTTGCCTAGCGAATTGAACGAGACGTTGACGTTGGTATTGGTATTTTGGCTAACCAGCTGGGTGATCCCACCACTGCCCAGGCGATCATCGGCGTGGCTACCGGTGACCGTCGCGATCAGCGCCCCGGACCAGCCGTTGTACAAATAAACCGCGCCGGCATCCTGGCCGCCGAAGTCGTCATAGGGATTCGTCACAGCCACGTTGGTGCTCCACAGGACCGAAGTGCCGGTGCCGAAGCCGGATGTGACGCCCAGTGTGTTGGTCGGATTGGGGTCTTCGAAATCGAATTGCGGGTACTGGCCGCTGCTGTCGATGGTGATGTTGCGCGGATCGAGTAATAGACTGCCGTTGCGGCCCTGACTGGCCAAGGTGGTAACGGTTCCGCCAAACAACAGGGCGTCGTGAGACGAGACTTCAACGGTGCCGCCGTCGCCGCCCGCCGAACCGCCCTTGGCGGAGATCGTGCCATAAAAATCGGTTTTCTGATCCGACCAAACCACGACGTCACCGCCATCGCCCTTTTCAGTTGCGTCGGCTTGCAATTGGGTGAAGGGATTGATTCGCGTTATCGTGGCATTGCGAACCGCCGCGTCCTTGCCATGAAAGCCGCCGCCAATGCTGATCTTGCCGCCGCCTTTGGCACCGTTGGCGGTGATCGTCGCAGCGGCCAACGTAACGTCTTTGCCGCCGGTGATGGTGATATTGCCACCGCGTCCAGAAACGCCGCTAGCATCGATGGTGGCAGAACTGAACACGCCACCTTGGCCACCTGCGGTCACGGCGATGTCGCCGCCGTTTTGGCTTCCCTTTGTAGACAGCTTGGCGGATGCGGTCTGGATGACTCGACTGTCGGCGGCAATCGTAATTCGGCCGCCTTCGGAGACGGTACCTTCGGCGCTGAGCGTTCCGGTTTGCAGCACGCGGTCGCCGGTCAAGCGAATATCCCCGCCGCTATCACCGTCGGCGCGGATGGCGCCGGTATCGACGACCAACCGGCCGCGCTCGACGACATTGCCGCCTTGGGTATTCTCGGCGGCGGACACGTCCAGTGTGCCGCTGTTGCTGACCTCGTCGCCGATCAGTTCTATCGAACCGCCGCGATTGACCAGGGATTTGGCCTCAACCACGCCGCTGTTGTTAATCGCGGCGCCGCGCAATTGGTCGGCGGCGCTGGCCGTCATGATCACCCGGCCGCCATCGGCGCGGATCAGCTGTTTGTTCTCGATAAGCGTATTGACGGTGGCTGGATCAACCTGAACATTGACCAGTTTACCTTCGTCCAATTCCAGTTTTACGCCATCGCCGCCGGCTAGCGCCACCGTGCCCAAACGGGCCTGGACCAGACCTTCGTTGCTGACGCTGGGGGCCAGCAACGCCACGTATCCGCCGTCCTTGGCACGGATGTCGCCCTGATTGACGACGCCGGCGTCGCTGCCCTCGCGCTTGAAATGGTAGTTGCCGGCATGGAAATCGGCATCGCTGATGTTCATCGTCGACGCCGCCATCGCGCCGACATCGACTTGGGCGCCCTTGGCAAACAGCACGCCGTTGGGGTTCACCAGAAACACTTGACCGTTAGCGGTCAATCGGCCGGCAATGACCGATGCTTCGCCGGATGTCACGCGGTTCAGCGCGATCGCGCTGGCGTTAGGCTGTTGATAATCCACATGGGCACTGGCGCCGATGTTGTAGCTCTGCCAGTTGATGATAGCTTTATCACTGCCTTGTACGACATCCATCCGTGCGCCATCTTGGTGGATTTGTGCCTGTCCCGACGCCACCTGGCCGCCATTCGGCAGCGCATTGCCGGCCAATTCGGCCAAGGCCGGCTGCCAAGCACCGGCCAAGGCGATTTGTATCGCCAGCACCAGCGGATGACGGTTGAAGTGTGGCGTGCGACTTTGGTTAGCATATCGGTTCATAAGACTGTCCTCTCGAATCAGTGCGGTTATTCGGTGCTTACGGCGGCTTTACGCTCCAATAGGCGGGCAAAATTGCTCAACGACGCCAAGTGCAGATAGATCAATCCTAACCAGCCGGCTTGGAACAGGCTGTCCAACGCATCGCGGCCGATTTTTTGGAAGCGCGCCTCGTCCACGATCCAAAGGCCGGATAAGGAGTAACGCTCGCCGCTCGGTGATACCGCATCGGCGCGACGCTCAGTTAAGAGGTCCAATTCGTGCAAGGTGGCGGCGAATTGCGCGGTCCGCTGCGATTCGGCGTGGAACTCGCGCAAAAAGGCGATGATTTGTTGCAGGTAAGCTGACGGTGCGCCGTCGACCAGCAAAGGCTCGCCGGCCGTTTCGTTAAAACGCGGGCAAGTGTCGTCAAAACAGACGACCAATTGCTTGTCTTCGGCCTGTTCGGCAGGTACGAACGGGTATCGGCGGACGAAGGCTGGTATGTAATGTCCGGTCCAACGGCCAGCAGCGTTGACGAACAGGTTTTCGCCGTCGTTCAAGCCCAGCACTACCACCGGAACGAAGTGGCCGTCGCCGGCTTTGGCGAAGGCGATCGGGTATTCCTTGCCGGCTTCGCTGAATTCGGGACCAATCAGCGGCACCGAGTTACTGACGCGCGCGTAACTGACGTCTTCGGACGGCGCGATATGCAACCGGCCGTGAGCGGCTGGGTTCAAACTGACGATGCGTTTATAAAACAGCAATTGGTTATCCACAGTGGTATCGCCGATTGAGTGGGTGGAAAAATGGCGTCAAAAGACTTTTAAAACGCTTTGCTCAGGCTGACCCAAAAATGAGGCGTTTTGTAAGTGCCGTCCGAGTCGTTGCCGTCTGCCGAACGGGCTGGGTTGGCGCCTATGCGTTGGGCAACGCTGCCGCGGATGACGAAATTACCGGGTACCACCCAGTTGATTCCGAAGCCGCCGCCGCTGAGCGTGTAATGATTAGGCCCGCCTTCGGTGGCATTCGGCCAGAGGTCGTTGTGCAGCGTGATGCCGCCGTGATCGATGAAGCCGACCAATTCGACATGCTCGTAAACTTCGTAGCGTAGTTCAAAATTCATCAGATAGCCTTCGTCGCCCAGGGCTTCGTTGACTGGATAAGCTCTGATGCCGAAAGGCCCGCCCAGACTGAATTTTTCGGAAGAATCCAGATTTTTCGTGGCCAGTTGTCCACTGACGCCGGCATAGAAGCGCAATTTGTCGGTCAGGCTTTGTAGACGGGAGGCGTTAAGCGAGAACTTTTGATAGGCGCCGCCGGCGCGGGCCGTGGCCCGGTTTTGAGTCTGGTCGGTCAAGCTTCCCGACAAATCCAGGTTGCCCGCCACCATTGTTGCGCCGAATAGCGTGACCGCGCCGCCTAGCAAGTCGTCCTGATGATCGCCGCTCAGACCGATGTAGCCGCTTTGTACCTCTTTATCGCTGACCACGCTCCCGAGGCTGGTGTTGTAATAGTGGCGATCGTCGAAACCGCTGGCCACGTAAAGATTAGTGCTCACCCCGCGAAGCAAGGGATAGGTGGCGAAGGTACCGCCGGTCCAGGCCGAACCTTGAGCGTCCAATGACTGAAAGGGTTCACCCAGGGTGTAGTCCAGCGCGGACGCGGCCAGACCAATCCGCAGCCCGGAGTAGCCTACCGGCAGCGAATAGGCAATTCTGCCGTAAACGTTACCGCTGCCGCCTTGAACCCGTAACGAGGCCAGATCGCCGAGGCGCAACGGATTATTCAGATTTAGCGATCCGCCGAATTGGTTCATGCCGACTGAGCGCACGCCGGTATTGCTGTAATCCACGGAGCCGCTGATTAAGTTGCTGGGATCGATTTTCAGCAGCAGGTCGGATTCGCCGGCTCTAGCACCGGCCTTCAGAGTGGAAGAAACCGTGCCGCCGGTCAGATCGTTCAACAGCAGGATGCCGCGTTGCATATCGGCCAATCGCAAAGCCTCCCCTGTGGGCTGAGCCGCCAACATGGTTTGTCGGGGAATATCGTTTCGGTAGACGGCGGCCGGGTCGTCGACCTCCACTTTGCCTAATTTCGCTTCGCGGATCAGGATTTCGACGATGCCGTCGCGAATTTGCTGAGCGGGCAATACCGCGCGGGCAAAAAAGCCACGTTGCTGGTAATACTCTGCTATATCGCGAGTGATCTTGCGCAGTTCGGCCAAGCTTAAGTCCTTGCCGATGTGGTCTTTCAGAAACGCCTGTAGTTCGGCTTCGCCGATCAACTCGGCGCCGCTGATTTTCCATCCCTTAACTTGAATACGGATGTCGCCTTCACCGGCAGGCGCCGGTTGCTCCGTGATTTCGAACGGGACGTTCGAATCACCCGGCAAAATCGGTTCGGGTTTGATATTTCGTAGAATCGACCCCGCCTCGGGAACCACTTCAGCGGCTTGACCGGGAACCGGACAACTGATTAGGAAAGCTAAGGCAGCGGCGCTGAGCCGAATCCGGATGAGTTTGCGATTTCGAAGGGTCGGTTGCATACGATTCCAATTGCTGACATGAATGGAAATGGTCGCCTGTCCGCTTTTTGTCTTAAGGCCGCTAGGTCAGTTATGACTAACGCGGCCCGTCTGGTGGTTACTCGATGCGGATTAGCGTGCTCAGACAAAATAGCTGCTCGATCATAACCGTTCGGCTTAGTTGCCGCAAAGGATAGTTTCCGACAGACCACAAGAACGGTATGGAAATAATATAGTCGATTTAAAATGAGTCGAACGCAAAAATTTGCCTAACTTTAATTCAAGCGCGTTAATTAGGTTTCTAGTTTGAGCAAACCGCGGCTTTTCGCGCTGTGACCGACTATATTGTCAACTTCTCTAATATGCGGCGCTTGTCATTAGCCATGGGCTTACCTGCCGCCCTGTGGCTAGGAAATGAAAATAGCAGCCCAACGACCTATCTCGGTGTCCGAAAAAAGTCGCCCACTACAACCGGACCTTGATGATCGTCACCGCCGCGAAATCCGGAACCCCGTTACCGGAATGGATTAACTGCGAGGTCTGACGGATGCCGCCACCGCGACACATGAAATGCCTTAACGGGTTACCAGACACCCTTGCAAAAACAAGCTGACAGACTGACGCACCCAAACGTCTATCTCCGCTTCGTCGGGCGTCGGCTCCAAACCCAACTGTAAGCGCTGTAAGCGTTCGCCACGCACCGCACTGATGAATTGGTCGGCCAGGAAATACGGGTCCATATCTATCATTAAGCCGGCCTGTTGCTGGCGGATAAAAAACTGCGCTAACAATCCCAGCGTCCGGCGCGGTCCTTGTTCGTAAAATTGTGTCGCCAGATCAGGGAAACGAGGTGATTCGCCGATCAATATCGCCCGCATCCGCAATACATCCGGACGGGTAATCCGATACAAAAACTGCCGGGCAAAATTGGTCAACGCCTCTTCCAATTCGCAATCGTCGGACAGGCTACCGATAAATTGATCACTGCAACGCCGGATCAACGCGCCGAACAAGCCGGCTTTGCCGCCGAATTGGCTATAGATGGTGCGTAGCGATACCCGCGCATCGCGGGCGATGGTTTCCATACTCAGGTTTCCGTAACCGTTTTCAAGAAAAAGCTGTAAGGCCGCATCGAGTAATCGATCCCGGCTTTGCTGTTCATCGCCCTTACAGGGACGTCCACATTTAACCATGCTGTGTGATTCGCGAAATGAATTGACTTGGATAAAGATGATAACCTAGACTAAACGGTAATAGATATTACCATTTTTAGTTAAACGACGACTAAGGCAGTACACGGCAATGGCAAAAAACCCGCGCATGACGCTTGCAGACCAACAGACCCATTCATTGCCGGTAGCGGCTGATTTTGCAAGGCAAACCCATCGCCAAGCACAGCGACATGTGGTAAAGCTCGGCGTGGTCGGCATCGCCCTGCAACTGACTTTGGCTGGCTGTGGCGATGCCGGAGCCCCTGCCGGCGCAACAGCCGCGCCACCGCCGCCCAATGTAAAAATCGCGCAGCCCTTAAACCGCGAAACGACGGAATGGGACGAATACACCGGCCGGATCGAAGCGATCAACTCGGTGGACATCCGCGCCCGGGTCGGCGGTTATTTGGATACCGTTAATTTCACTGCCGGCGCCAAGGTCAAAAAAGGCGACTTGCTGTTTCAAATCGACCCTAAACCGCTAAAAGCCCAGCTTAATTATGCGCAAGCCGAACTGGAGCGCGCCAAAACCAAATGCGAGCTGGCGAAAAACGATTTGACCCGCGCCGAGAATCTGTTCAAAGCCAAAGCCATTTCCGCCGAAGAATACGACATGCGCACCAAAGGCTTGCGCGAAGCGGCGGCGGCGGTCGAATCGGCGGAAGCCAACGTCTACACCGCAAAATTAAACCTGGAATACACCGAAATCCGCGCGCCCATCAGCGGGCGGGTTGGCCGGGAGATGATCACCGCCGGCAACCTGGTCAAAGCCGACGACACCGTGCTGACCAATATTGTGTCCACCGATCCGGTGTACGTGTACGTCGATGCCGACGAACAATCGGTGTTGCGTTACCGCCGGCATGCCCAGCAACACGCCAAAAGCGCCGCCGATCTGAAAGGGACACCGGTGCAACTGGCGGTGGCCGATGAAACCGATTTTCCGCATCAAGGCAAGCTGGATTACATCGCCCCGCGCGAGGATGCCGCCACCGGCACGCTGAGCTTACGTGGCGTGTTCGCCAACCCGGACGAATTGCTCAGCCCAGGCTTTTTTGCGCGCTTACGGGTGCAGGCCTCGGCATCCTACCCTGCCCTGTTACTGCCCGACCGCGCCGTCGCGACCGATCAGGCGCAGCAGTTTGTCTGGGTCATCAATCAAGACAACCAAGCCGAATACCGGCAAATTACCCCCGGCTCGCGTATCGGCGAGTTGCGGGTGATCCGCAGCGGCTTGCAAGCCGGTGATTGGGTGGTAGTAGAAGGCGTGCAAAAGCTCAAACCCGGCGCCAAAGTCAATCCGGAACGCATCGATTTGGCCGCGCCGGGAGCGCAATAAGCTATGGATAAATTCAGTCATTTTTTTATCGACCGGCCGATCTTTGCGGCGGTGTTGTCGATTGTCATCCTGCTAGTCGGCGGTTTGGCGCTGATCGGTCTGCCGATTGCCCAATATCCGGAAATTGCTCCGCCTACCGTCGTGGTCAGCACCAACTATCCCGGCGCCAATGCCAAAGTCGTCGCGGAAACGGTGGCAACGCCAATCGAGCAGGAAGTGAACGGCGTGGAAGACATGTTGTATATGTCTTCGCAGTCCACCAATAGCGGCGCGATGTCTTTGACCGTCACCTTCAAACCCGGCGCCAATCTGGATAAAGCCCAGGTTTTGGTGCAAAACCGGGTGGCGCTGGCCGAACCTAAGTTGCCGGAAGAAGTGCGCCGCCAAGGTTTGAGCGTGAAAAAGCGCAGCCCGGATTTAAGTCTGGTGGTTAACCTGGTCTCGCCGGATAAACGCTACGACAGCGTTTATATGAGTAACTACGCGCTGCTGCAAATCCGCGACACCTTGGCGCGTTTGCCCGGCGTGGGTGATATTCTGCTGTTCGGCGCCCGCGATTACAGCATGCGCCTGTGGCTGAATCCGCAAACCATCGCCGCCCGCAACCTGACCGCCGCCGAGGTAGTGAATGCGGTGCGCGAACAAAACGTGCAGGTGGCGGCCGGGGTGGTCGGTCAGCAACCCTCGCCGAACAGCGCAGAGTACCAATACACCGTCAGCACCCTGGGCCGCCTCAGCACCCCCGAGCAATTTGGCGAGATCGTCATCAAACAAGGCGAAAACGGCCAAGTGACGCGCCTAAAAGACGTAGCGCGCATCGAACTGGGCGCCAAGGATTACAATTCCGGCTTGTATCTGGACGGCGACGAGACGGTCGGTCTGGCGATTTTCCAACTGCCCGGCTCCAACGCCATCGACACCAAAAACGCGGTAATGGCGGCGATGGAAAAGCTGAAGACCCGTTTCCCGGAAGGCCTGGATTACAAACTGGTTTACGATACCGTGGTCTTCGTCGAGCAATCGATAGACGCGGTAGTCGAGACCCTGTTCGAAGCCTTGCTGCTGGTGGTCTTGGTGGTGATCGTGTTCCTGCAAAACTGGCGAGCAGCGGTGATTCCGTTGCTGGCGGTGCCGGTTTCGTTGATCGGCACCTTTGCGGTGATGTCGGCTTTGGGGATTTCCTTAAACACCCTATCGCTATTCGGCTTGGTGCTGGCTATCGGTATTGTGGTGGACGACGCCATCGTGGTGGTGGAAAACGTCGAGCGGCATATCGCCGAAGGCCTACATGCCCGAGAAGCCACGCGCCTGGCCATGTCAGAAGTGGTGGGCCCTGTGGTTGCCACGGCCTTGGTGCTGGTGGCGGTATTCGTGCCCACTGCTTTTATCACTGGCGTATCGGGCGCGTTTTACAAGCAGTTTGCCTTGACCATTGCGGTGTCCACCGTGATTTCGGCGTTTAACTCGTTGACACTGAGCCCCGCCTTGTGCGCGCTGCTGCTGGATCGCGCTCATGACAATAAAGACGCTTTCACCAAAGTATTCGACAAGTTGTTCGGTTGGTTTTTCGGCGCGTTTAACCGCTTTTTCGAGCGTTTCAGCGTGGGCTATTCGCGCTTGGTCGGCCGGTTGATTCGCGTGACCGCTGTCGTTCTGGTGCTGTATGTCGGCCTGAACGGCTTGAATTTCCTGGCATTTGAGAAAGTACCGACCGGTTTTATTCCGCAGCAAGACCAAGGCTACCTGGTGTTGTACGCGCAATTGCCCGACGCCGCTTCGCTCGCTCGCACCCAGGACGTGGTACAACAAGCCAGCAAGATCATTCTGGATACGCAAGGCGTACAACACGTCAACGCCTACGCCGGTTGGTCGGTGCTAAGCGGGGCTAACCAGTCCAATGTGGCCACCATGTTCGCCCGCTTAGGCGAATTTACCGACCGGGCCGGTCACCCCGAATTGCATGCCGACGAGATCGTCAAAAGCCTTACACAGCGCCTGAGCGTGATTCCCAACGCCCGCATCGCCGTGTTCGCGCCGCCGCCGATTCGCGGCATGAGTTCGGTCGGCGGTTTTAAGCTGCAAATTGAGGACAGAAACAACGCCGGCGTGGACGAATTGCAGCGCGTCAACAATGAAATGTTGGGCAAGGGCAATCAACAGCCCGGTTTGGTGGGATTGTTCAGCACGTTTAGATCCGGCGTGCCGCAATTGTTTGTGGACGTGGATAGAACACGGGTGAAGGCGATGGACGTACCGTTGAAAGACGTGTTCGATACCTTGCAAATTTATCTGGGCTCCTTATACGTCAACGACTTCAACGCCTTCGGCCGCACCTACCAAGTCACCGCACAATCCGACGCCCCATTCAGGATGTTGCCGGGCGATATTGACCAATTAAAAACCAAAAACCGCCAAGGCGGCATGGTGCCTTTGGGTGCGGTCAGCGAGGTGAAAGAGATCGCCGGCCCGGACAAAATCACCCGTTACAACATGTATCCGGCGGCGGAAATCAACGGCGGCACCCTGCCCGGCATCAGCTCCGGCCAGGCCATCGACACCATGAGCAAACTGCTGTCCGCCGAGTTGCCACCCGGCTTTGATTTCGAATGGACCGAACTGAGCTTACAACAGGTATTGGCCGGTAATGTGGCGATGCTGGTGTTTCCGCTCAGCGTGATCTTCGTCTTTCTGGCCTTGGCCGCACAATACGAAAGCTGGTCGCTGCCATTCGCGGTGATTTTGATTGTACCCATGTGTATTTTATCGTCGATGACCGGGGTGTGGTTGAGCCATATGGACAACAATATCTTCACGCAAATCGGCTTCATCGTACTGGTGGGGCTGGCGAGTAAGAACGCGATTTTGATTGTGGAGTTTGCCAAACAACGGCAAGAAAGCGGTCTTAACCGCTTCGAAGCTGCTGTGGAAGCCTCGCGCATCCGCTTACGGCCCATTCTGATGACCTCGTTTGCCTTCATCATGGGCGTGTTTCCTTTGGTGATCGCCCAAGGCGCCGGCGCCGAATCTCGGCGTCTGCTTGGCACTGCGGTGTTTAGCGGCATGATCGGCGTGACGGTGTTCGGCTTGTTACTCACCCCGGTGTTTTATGTGGTGGTTCAAGCCATCGCCCAACGCCTGCGCCCCACAGCCACCGATTTAACCAGTCATCAACCCGCAATCGAGGCCCACAAATGAGTCTGCGCCCCTCCAAATTCCGGCATCACGCCCTGAGTGCTGCCGGCCTGATCAGCGTGCTGCTCGGCGGTTGCGCGGTTGGCCCGGATTATGAATTGCCGGCCACTGCGGATTTACCCGCCAGTTTTGCCAACGCCCAAGAATTTTCTGATCGCGGTATCGAAGAACAATGGTGGCAACTGTTCAACGACCCGCAATTAAGCACGTTGATCGACAACACCATCAGCCACAACTACGAACTAAAAATCGCCCGTGCCAATCTGGCCGAGGCCCGCGCCTTGTATCTGGAAACCGGCCTGAACCTGTTACCGACCGTCACTTCGCATGCCAATTACACCGAGCAAAAGCGTAGTACCGGCTCATTCAATAACCGCACCGGGGTTTTTCCGCGCGAATTGAAGTTGTACAACACCGGTTTCGATGCCTCCTGGGAAATCGATTTCTTCGGCCGGGTGCGACGCAACGTCGAGGCCAGCAACGACGAAGTCGAAGCGCAAGAAGCCAGTCTGCGCGACATCGGCGTCAGCTTAATTGCCGAAGCGGCTCGTAACTATTTTGAATTGCGCGGTCTACAAAACCAATTAGCGGTCGCCCGCAAAAATGCCGACAACCAGGCGCAAACCCTGGCGCTGACCCAAGTCAAACTGGAAAACGGCCGCGGCACCGAGCTGGACACTTCAAGAGCGCTGGCACAATTGGAAAGCACCAAAGCAGGCATACCGCGCCTGGAAAGCGCCATCGCCCAAGCCATCCATAGGCTCAGCGTATTGACTGGGCAAATGCCGGACGCCTTGACAGCTACCCTTTCGCAGTCGGCGCCTCTACCAAAAGCCCCCGATACCATCCAAATCGGCAACCCGGAGCAACTCCTGCGCCGCCGGCCGGATATTCGGGTTGCCGAACGCAGCTTGGCCGCCGCCACTGCCCGCATCGGCGTGGCCACGGCCGACTTATTCCCGCGCGTGACGTTTGTTGGGAGTCTGTCGTTGGAAGCCAGCACCCTGTCCGGCTTGGTCGCTCCGGGCTCGGAAACCTATTCAGTTGGCCCGAAAATCAGCTGGGCAGCATTTGATTTAGGCCGGGTTTACGCCCGCATCAAAGCTGCCGACGCCCGCGCCGAAGCCAGCCTGGCTCAGTATGAACAAACCGTACTAAATGCCTTGGAAGAAACCGAAAACGCCCTGGTCAGCTACAGGCAAGAACGCGCCCGCCGCAGCTCGTTACTGGCTGCGGCGCAGGCCAGCGAAAAAGCCGCGGCACTGGCGCATCTGCGCTATCAGGAAGGTATAGCGGATTTTCTGACCGTGTTGGATAGCGAACTTCGCTTGTTGCAGGATCAAAGCCAGCTGGCGCAAAGCGAAACCGTCATGGCTACCGCCTTGACCGCTGTTTACAAGGCTTTGGGCGGCGGTTGGGCGGAGTCATCCGCCCCAGCGGGTAAGCTGGAGACTAGCCTTATCCAATAGGTTTCTAAGATTACAATAGTTAACCCTCTAGCGATTGTCGCGCCGCCTCTACCAAGTTTGTTGGCAGGGGCGTTTTTTTATCCCGCCCCCACCCGCCGAGCCAATCCAAATACGAGAGACTAAGCAATTAGCCGGCTACTTTGTGTAACGCTGTCCAAACCTACGCATGCCAATTAGCGCTGATCCGTATCAAAAACCGTTCGCCCTGAGTTTATCGTTGGGGTGAGGCACCAACCGCAACACGACAACCATAAAACCACCCGCAAACCATCAGCAACGCAACAATAAAGTGATTGATCACTTTTAGACCATCAATATTGGGATAGGCCATCATGTTGGGGTTCTTGCCTCACCCCTACGGCCCTGCGACAAGTTTAGTTAGGCTTTCGAATACGCACTTGTTTTGCAGCCCTTCGCTTTTGTAGCCAGCGAATCAAACCGGTGACGAACAGCGCCGCGCAAACCAGCCCGCTGGCCAATACCAGCACACGGCCCGGTAGGCGCAGGAACTGGCCGGAATGCAACGGCCACTGCCACTGTAAAAACACGTTGCCGGCCCCGCCGGACAAGGGCGTGGCAACATGCAGAATTTTCCCGTCGGATTGGTCTAAGACTATTTGCCAACGGCCGCGAAACACACCGCCGAAATCAACGTGTTTGGTAAAAATGAACGTCCCATCGGCGGCATCGGGCAGTTTCAGCCAATACCACTGGCCGGCCGGCGTGGCTTGGTCGGCCAGCATCAAGGCTTGATCTGCCGAGAGGGGCTTAGGGCCAGGGCGAGCGACGGAATGGAACTGTTCCAGCGGCTTGGTTGGCGAGAAGCAATCGACCAGCCAGCGAAATGGCTCGCCGAAATTGAAATACACCCCGGACAGCAACACCCCGAACAGAATCAAGCCGCTGTAAAAACCCAGGGTTTTGTGCAGATCGTGGTTGAAACGCTCGACACTGGCCCGCGGTTTGATCGTCAACGCGCTGCGCCAGCGCCCGGTCAGCGGCCACCACAAAATCAAACCGGTCAGTACTGAAATGGCACTCAAAATGGCGACGGTACCGACGATCCAGCTGACGTCGTCCCAATCCAGCAGTAAGGCATAATGCAGCTTGAATACAAAACCGATCAGGCTACCGGCTAATAAATCGTCCGCATGCTCCCACAAGCGGATGCCCGTGACTCGGGCCGTGTAAGGGTCGACGAAGGCGTTCCAGGTATGCTGACGTGCCTCGCCGCCGGCCGGCTGCTCGTAAAACAGCCAGAAGGCTTGTTCGGCGTGGCGCGGGTAATAAATGTAGCCGCGTTTGGCGTCGGCCGGCATCGCCGCATCGGCGGCCGCGACAATCTCGTCCAGCGGCCGGTAAGCCGCTGCGCCCTCTGCCGCCGCCGAAACCTGGTGCATGGTCGGGTTCAACACCGCATCCAGCTCCTGCCAGAAGGTAATGATGCTACCGGTCAGGCCGGCAATCAATAAAACCGAACCGGCCAGCAAGCCCAGCCACAAATGAATTTGCAGCCAGAACTTGCGGCGGCGTTTTAGCTTAGTTAAGTGCCTAGCGGCGGGGAGAATCAGCGAGGCGGTGTTGGCCATCCACTTCCCTCACTCAATATTCCAAACGAATCGAACCAAAAGCCATAAGCGGTTCCGCCGGGTTATTCGACCAAGTTGCGCGTTGGATGTAATACTGGGTCGAAGACACGTTGTTGATGTTGACCTGGGCAGTCAGGCGGGTCTTGCCGATATTCATACGATAAGCCGCCATTAAGTCCAGGCGGGCATATGCGTCGTCATAAAAGCTGTTGTCCCGGTCACCATAGCGCAAATCGGCGGCATAAATGCCGGCGCCGACGCTAAAGCCTTTTAAAAACGCCTGTTGAAAATCGTACTTCACCCACAAACTACCGGAATGCAGTGGCGCGTAGGGTAATCGGTTGCCTTGGACGCCGGAGTTGTCCTTGGTAATTTCGGTATCGGTATAGGCATAGGTCCCGATCATGCTCAGTGCATTCGTCAACTGGCCGCTGACATCCCATTCCAAGCCCTGGCTGCGCGCTTCGCCGATGGCAACGCTGATGTTTGGCGTCACCGGGTCGGGCGTCAGCACGTTTTGCTTGGTCAAATGGTAGTAAGCCAGAGTGCTGGTTAACTTGCCGTCGAAGAACGAGGTCTTGATACCGCCCTCGAATTCCTCGGAAGTCTGCGGCGCAAACGGCTTGCCGGACGCCTGCCGGCCGTTGTTAGCACCGAAGGACTCGACATAATGGCCGTACAACGACAACCAGTCTCTCGCCTCGTAGAGAATGCCGACGCGCGGGCTTAAATTGTTTTCCTCAATATCGTCGTATGCCGCACTGGCCAGCGCCAAATTCTGATCGGAATAGCCGTAGCCATAAGTTGAAATGTCGTAACGCAAACCGCCCATGACATGGAGTTTATCCCACAACGTGATCTCGTCCTGACCATAAACCCCAAACCACTCATTGTCTTCGATAGCGCTATAACCAAATGGTGGCTGCATGGCGGCTTGTACATCAAACAAGGGCATGCTCTGGAAAATGTTGACCGTATCCAGAGCACGCGCCGTCGCTTGGTCGCGCGTGCGCTGATGGTAATAATCGCCACCGATCAGCATGTTGTGGTCTATGCCAAAGGTATTGAATTTGCCGGTCAAATCCAGATACACGGTTTGAGTATCGTACCCCAAACCGCCAAACCAGGCGCCGCGCGGCGTATCGCCGTTTACCGCCGCCTTACCGTCGGCATAGGTTTCTTGCAAATTGGCGTCACCTTCGACAATGACCATACCGTTTCTGATCTTCCAGTTATCGTTGAAGCTGTGCGACCAATTGAAATCGACCAACCAGTAGGAGTCCTTGTCCGCCAGCCCTTGCTGGGCGAAGGTTCGAGAAATCAGCGCCGGCGCGACCCGGTTGCCGGTCACCGGCAGTCCCGAGTCGTACGTTTTTTCGTCGTCCAGGTATTCCACCGAAAGATTCAGCTCGGTGCGATCCGTAGGCTTCCAGCTCAGACTGGGGGCGAAAAATATCCGGTCATTAAAGACGTTGTCCCGAAACGAATTGCTATCGAGATACGACATGTCCAAGCGGTAGGCCAGCGATTTGTCGTCAGTGACCGGGCCGGTCGCGGTAGCTTCGGTGCGGTAATAATCGTAGGAACCAAAGCGTTGTTCGATCGAATAGTAAGGGTCGGCCAAGGGCTTTTTGGTCACCAAGTTGATCAAACCGCCGGCTTCGATACGACCGTACAAGCCGGAAGCCGGACCTTTGACGACTTCAACCCGGTCAAGGTTGGCAAAGTCGGCGCTGCTTTTTTGCATGCGGATGCCGTTGCGATAGTAGTTGCTTCTAAAGCCCAATTCAAAGCCGCGCACCACGTACGCATCGGCACCACCGGTGGTGCCGCCATTCGAAGACTTTTGCTGCACGCCGCTAACGTTTTTCAAGGCATCCTGCAAACGAAAGGCTTGTTGATCGCGAATAACTGCTTGCGGAATCACCTGTACGGACATCGGAGTTTCCATCAGTGCCGTGTCGATTTTAGTTGCAGTTGAAGCGTTTCTCCGATTGTCATCCGGGTTATAAGGATCAGCCGAATCATAAACCGCCTTTCCCTCCACCCTCACCGCCGGCAACGTCGATACGTCAGCAGGCGCTTCCGCCACTTTAATCGCCACCGCATCACCCGCCGTAAACGTGTAGGTCAAGCCAGTTCCCACCAACAACTTCTGTAAACCTCGCTCTACGGTAAATTCTCCCTCCAGCCCCTGGCTGGTTTTGCCATCGGTTAAACGGGCATCTGCCGAAAGCATAATCCCGGCGTTGCCGGCGAACTGGCTTAGCGCATGGCTCAAGGTGCCACTGCTGATGTGATAGCTGCGCTCGGTACCGGCGGGTTCGGCGGCAAGGGCGGGCATGGCCGCCAGCGAGGTTGCCAGCACCAACCCGGTCAGGGCTTGTTGCACGCTGCTACTGGTTTTGTCGATGCGGTACTTGGGTTTTCGCTTGGACATGGGGTCACTCCCTTGGTTTGTTTAGGTTTCAATTCACTTGCCAATCGAAAAGCGAAAAAGGGAACCGCAAAGGTTAATTTTTTTCGATTATTTGCAATTATTTTTTTATGTTGTTAATAATCAAATAGTTACTAACCTATGCTTTTTATAGGCTTCTCCGTGCATCATTGTGCATATGCGCGGTTTGCCTGGTAAATAGTATGGGCGGAGACAAATCGCTAGTTGTGATGTATGATTTTCAAATATCATACACACGGAGATTCCGATGCGGACCAATATCATGATTGATGAAGCACTAATGGCCGATGTTTTAAGCGTGACAGGCATTAAAACCAAGCGCGAAGCGGTCGAACAGGGCTTAAAAACTTTATTGATGCTAAAGCAGCAGGAAGCCATCAAAAAAATGAAAGGTCAATTAAAGTGGGAAGGCGATTTAGATCAAATGCGGGCTGAGCGGTGATTTTGGTCGATTCCAGCGTGTGGATCGATTATTTCAACGGCACGGAAACCATCGCTACCCAAAAACTGGACGGTTTGCTAGGTGTAAAGCCTGTGTGCACGGGCGATTTGATTTTGGTGGAAGTGTTGCAGGGTTTTCACAACGATCAGGATTACCAAACCGCAAAAGCGATGTTATGTGCTTTGCCCATGCACACCATGCTTGGTAGGGAGATTAGTTTAAAGAGTGCGGAAAACTTTAGAAGTCTACGCAAGCAAGGTATCACCATTCGCAAAACCATCGACACCCTGATTGCGACTTCCTGCATTGAAAAGCAGATGCCATTGTTGCATTCGGATAAGGATTTTCTGCCATTCGAACAGTTTTTGGGCTTGCAGGTTATCTGAGACAGCCATGGGCCGCCAGCGCAAAACTCAACGCCGCTCAATCCTCACCCACAACGGCGACACTTGCGATACTTTAACCGGCAAGGTTTTTTCCAGCTGGGCCAGAATCCGGTCGGTGTCGTGAATGGGGTAGGCACCAACGATGCGCAGTTCGGCAATCTCCGGCGCACAGGTGATGTAGCCATGGCGATAGCGTTTGAGTTGCACCACAAATTCGCCGAGTGGCTGATTGTCGGCCAACAAAAAGCCTTGGGTCCAGGCCGGTTGATTGAGTTCGGTGGCTTGAATGGGGGCGATGGCTTGGGCGTTAAACTGGGCTTGCTGTCCGGCGCTTAAGGTCTGGTGACTGGCACCGGGGCCGCTTGGGGTGATCTCCACGGCACCGGCGTAGACACTGGTTTGGCTTTCTTCATGTTGTTGGTGAACGCTGAAGCGGGTACCAATTGCCCTAACCCGACCTTCCGCACTATCTACGACGAACGGGCGATGCTGGCCGTTGCTGTCCGGTGCGGTTTCAATATAAATTTCGCCGCTTAGCAGGCGGATTCTGCGCAAGTCAGTCGAAAAGTCAACGTCGATAGCACTGGCCGCATCCATCTCGATGCGGCTGCCATCCGCCAAGCTAAGGCTGCGCGTGACGCCTATGCCGGTTCGGTAATCAGCTCGCCACCCTCTCAGATAATCGGACCGCCACAACTCAAAGCCGGACAAGCCTACCGCAGCCAAAATCGCCAAGTTTTTAAGAGCCTGACGGCGCTGCATATCCGGCGAGCCTAAGGCCGCCGCTGCGGTTTGCGTGGGCAGGCCATCGAATTTATGGGTAAAAAATTCCACCCGAGACCAAGCCGCCCGATGCGCGGGATGCGACGCCAGCCAAGCCTGCCATTGTTGCTGTTCAGTTTGACTGGTAGCGCCTGATTCCAATACCGCAAACCATTCCGCTGCCTCTGCCAGGATGCGGGGGTGAATGTCCGGATGATGTCGTTTAGCCATGATTGTTTATAGTGTGGCGGTGAGGCAATGCAACATCGCTCGGGCCATGTATTTTTTCACCATCCTATCGGAAACCCCCAAGCGTTGCCCTATCTGTACATAAGTTAAGCCATCCAGTTGCGACAGCAGAAATGCGCTACGGACTTTGGCGGGTAGTTCGTCCAGCAAGGCATCGATTTCCTGTAGGGTGGCGAGGATGATGGCATGCTCTTCGGGCGATGGCGCCAATGGCTCCGGGTACGCCGCCACGGAATCCCAGTAGGCTTGTTCGATAGCAGCGCGGCGCCAATCATTGATCAACAAGCCTTTGGCAATCGTCGTCAGATAGGCGCGCGGCTCGCGAATGGCTTGCATATCCTGTGCGGTAAGGACGCGCATGAAGGTATCGTGCGCGTGGTCTTCGGCCTGCAAGCGGCATTGAACGCGGCGGTTTAGCCAACCGAGCAGCCAGGAATGATGCTCTTGGTAGAACTCAGCCAACCCTTTGTCGGGCATTATTGTGGCTGTCATGATTTATGTCCTTCAGCGTGCAAAATGAGTGTGAATCCAATCAAGAATAAACAGGGGCGGACAGTGTGTTGTGTGCTCATGGAGGTTGCCACAATCAGGGTAAGGGCCAATTCAGACGCGCGATTTCTTATAAAAACCTATAAACAAAGCAAATTTAGGGCCGAATATAGGGCTTTGACTGCCCCTGTGCGTCGCTTGCGAGCTTATTATTTTATTTCAAAGGCTTACAGGAAGTTTTTCCGAAGTATTAACTGGGAACTAACTGTAGTTCAGCGATTTTCCTGGATAAATACGACGAGAAAAGACTGCTTAGGCGGGGATTTGACCGAATTGGTTTATGGTATATGACGCAGTTTAATTGTTTAAGCGCTCAGCAGGCTGTTAAACCATGCAGTCTGCACACATCAGCCTTCTTTTTTAAAGCGAACTGTCACCACGTAGGAACCATGCTGGCACTTAGTAAAACGCTTGCTAGAGTTGTAGTACTTTCAATCCCGAAAACAACGGTATCCCCATGAATCAGCCCCGCTATTTCTTCGCCGGTGACCAATGCTTTGTCATCGAACGGTATAACGACTGCGCCCCCTTCGCCAGCTTTCTGCCGGGGATTGCCGGCATGCATGGACGTCCAGAGTGGGTGTTTTATGTCAATCGCGGCCAGGCGATTGCCAGTTTTGGGGTGCGGAATAAAGACGGTGCGTTTTTAGAGTTTTTCCCGGCTGATAAAGCGTATCAACTGACGCCGTCGCGCGGTTTTCGCACTTTTCTTAAAGTTGGCGATGGTCAGCAAACTCGTACTTACGAGCCGTTTCAACGTGGCGCCGGGCTGGAGGTGAAGCAACGTCTTTACGTGACTCCGCATGAAGTAGGCGTGGAGGAAGTCAATCCCCCACTGGGTTTACGCTTGCGCGCCGACGTGTTCACGCTCGCCGAAGCGCCGGTTGCCGGGTTGCTGCGGCGGGTGGAAATTGCCAACACCACGGATAAAGCCCTACACCTCGAGATCGTCGATGGCTTGCCGCAAGTGCTGCCGTATGCGATGAACCAATGGATCCTCAAATTCATGAGCCGTACCTCCGAGGCCTTTATGCGGGTGGAGGACGTGGCGGAAAATCGGCCGTTTTACCGGCTGAAAGTCTGGCCCACCGACAGCCCGCAGGTGGAAGAAGTGGTTGCCTGCAATTTCTTTGTAGGCGTTTTGGATGGGCAGTTCAATCAAGCTATTGTCGATCCGGAGCGGATTTTCGGTTTGGCCGGCGATTTTTCGCAAGCGGAGCGATTTTTTTCAGACCAGCCCTTGGACTTTGCCGAGCAAGTCTGCGGCAATCAAACGCCGGCGGCGTTTCAACATCTTAAGCTGTCTTTGCAGCCCGGTGAAAGCCGGGTGTTTTACGGGGTTTACGGGCATGCCGGTTCCCTCGAGATTTTCGATCAATTTCTGATTGAAGCCGCTCAACCGAACTATTTTGAGAGCAAACGCGCAGCCAACCGGCGCTTGGTGAACGACATCAGCCAACGCGCGTTCACCGCCACCGCCCAGCCGCTATTCGATGCTCACGCCCGGCAATGTTATCTGGACAACGGCTTGCGCGGCGGCTTTTCCATGCCGGTGCCGGGCGGCGCGCATTTATATCTGTTTGGCCGCAAGCACGGCGATCTGGAACGCGATTACAACGATTTTTTATTGCAGGACACGCCCTATTCCGAAGGCAATGGCGATTTTCGCGACGTGCTGCAAAACCGGCGCATGGACTTGTTCTTCGATTCGGGCTTGGATGCCAAGAACATTCGTTACTTTTTCAACCTAATTCAGCCGGATGGCTATAACCCTTGCGCTTTGCGCAACTCGCGGTTTGTCGTGGATGCACCGGCAAATTTTGCGCCGTATTACACCCGTTTCCCTGCATTGGAACCCTTATTACACAAGGAATTTAAGTACGCGGAACTGGTGGAAACTCTGGGCACCGCGGACGATGCGGAAAACATCCTGACTACTGTTTTGTCCCACGCCCAAGAAGTGGAAGATGCTGAATTCGACCGCGGCTATTGGTCGGATCACTGGACCTATTTGGTGGATTTATTGATCAGTTACGCGGCGATTTTTCCGGATCGCTTGGCCGGTTTATTTCAGGACAAAACCTACAGCTTTTTCGACCCGCCCCATCAAGTGGTGCCACGCGCGCAAAAGTATGTGGTCACCGCAAACGGTGTACGCCAATACAATGCCGTGTGCTATTGCCCGGAGAAAAAGGCATTGATCGATGCGCGACAGCAGCGCCGCTATCAAGTGCGTTCGCAAGCCGGTCACGGCGACATCGTTTACACCACGCTGTTGGGCAAGATTCTGACACTGATTACCAACAAATTAGCCACACTGGATCCGGCCGGCGTAGGTATCGAGATGGAAGCGGACCGGCCCGGCTGGTGCGACGCCTTGAACGGCTTGCCCGGCATTTTAGGTTCGTCGGTCAACGAAACCATCGAGCTAAAGCGGCTGGTGGATTTTACCCTCAGCGCGCTGAACCAATTGGAGGGCGCGTGCGCCGTACCCTTTGAATTGGCCGACTTTGTAACGGCGTTGCATAAGGTGTTAACTCGCACTGACTTGACGCCGGAACTGTTCTGGCAGGCAAGCGGCGCGCTGAAAGAAGCGTATCGGCAACAGGTATTCATGGGTTTTGCCGGTGCCGAACAAGCACTTGAATTGAGTGAAATCCAAGCCTTCCTGAGCTTGGTAACCCATTATCTGGACGCCGCAATCGACAAAGCCCGCACGCCTCAGGGCATAGTCACCTATTTTGCGTACGAGGCAGAGCGCTATCACGAACTGGACACCGGGGGCATTGCCGTGACGCGCTTTCAGCAAAAGCCGCTGCCTTTGTTCCTGGAAGGTTTTGTGCATGCCTTACGGATCGCCGACCCGATGCAGGCGCAGACCCTCTATCAAGCCGTGCACAATTCGGATTTATACGATGCCAAACTGGGTATGTACCGGGTCAACGAACCCTTGGGTGACAAAGCGCTGGACTTAGGGCGCATCGGGGTTTTTAACTACGGCTGGCTAGAGAATGGCTCGATCTTTTTACACATGCATTACAAGTTTGTGCTGGAGATGGTGCGTGCCGGCTTAGTCGAAGAGTTTTACGCCCACGTCGAAACGCTCTTGCTACCGTTTCACGATCCGGAAACATACAAACGCAATCCCATCGAAGCCTCCAGCTTTCTGGTCAGCAGCGGTTTTACGATCGATGCCCGGCAGCACGGACGCGGCTGCGTGGCCCGATTATCCGGCGCTACCGTGGAGTTTTTACACCTGTGGACGCATTTATTTGTGGGAGCTACACCGTTTGTACTTGAGGATGGCCTGTTGGCGTTTAAACCGGCACCAAAGTTGGCTGCCGCGTTTTTTACCGCTGAAGCACAAATTGCCACGCCGTTTGTCGAGCCTGAAACCTTGCCGACCGCTAGTGCGACCTGCACGCTCTTCGGTTCGACGCTACTGGTTTACCGCAATCCGCAGCGCCTGAATACTTTTGGTCAGGAGGCGGTTAAACCGATTGAGTACCGGCTGTATGGTCGAGACGGCACGACACAGACCCTAACCGCAGCCAGTGTCTCAGGCCCGGTAGCAGAAGCGTTACGTTTAGGGCAATTTCGCCGGGTCGATGTACTACTGGGCTAAATGCCGCTAGGCTGCCCACACATAGGTAGCCACTGCTCTGCCCGGTATCTCAACAAGCGCGTTTTTGCCTTGATAGTGGATAGCAAAGGCTTGCGGCTCGGCTGCGTCGTTTAACACGATCAATACGATAGAACCTGCTGGCGTGAGGAAGGCAACGTTCGGCAAATAGTCGTTTTGCACGCCGGAATCAATCCGCACGGAACCGGGCCGGACAAACTTCGCCGCGTGGGCAATCAGGTAATAGGCAACATTGCGTGTGACCTGATCGCCGTCTATCGTCAACGCGCCCACGCAGCGGGCTTCCCCACCCGGCGTGTGCGGCCCGCAAAACGGGTCGGAGGCCAAATTCCATTCCAACACCGCCCTGCTCCAGTGCCGCAATGAGCCGATCAACACGTGGCGGGCGTGCCACATTAAATCGCCACCAAACTCGCCGTCCGAACCCACCCATTGTTCGGTGAAATACAGTTTCATGTCCGGGTAAGCTTGATGCACTTCCGATAATACCGAAATATCACCACCATACAGATGCCAAGCCGAACCGCTGAGATACTGCCGAGCTTCGGCGTCGGCGAACACCGTCAACGGGTATTCTTTGACATCGCAATTATGGTCCCAGCAAAACACTTCCACATCAGCTAATCCCGCCTCGCGCAAGGCTGGTCCCAAATGATGTTTGATAAATGCAGCCTGCTCCGGCGCTTCCATCACCATGCTCGGCTCGTTTTTTTGATTCAGCGGCTCATTCTGCGGCGTGATACCGTGAATCACGATGCCGCGTTCGCGCATCGCTTGCAGATATTTCACCAAATACGCCGCGTAGACGGCATAGCATTCGGGCTTAAGTTTGCCGCCGATAAACGCTTGGTTAGTCTTCATCCAGCGCGGTGCCGACCAGGCGGTGGCGATAATTCGAATAGTTGGATTGAGCGCCAGAATATCTTGGAGTAGCGGAATAACATCAATATCGCCGGCATTCAAATCAAAATGCTTAAGTTCCAAGTCGGTCTGGCCATCAGGCGTGTCGGCATAGCTAAAGCAACGCTCGCTTAAATCGGAAGCGCCGATACTAAGCCGCAAACAGCTGACGCCGATCCCTTCACCATCTGGCAAAAATAGTTCCTGCAACAAAGCTTGCCGTTCGACGTTGGGCAGTGCCGCAATCAGCATGGCGCTACCGCCAGTCAAGGAGAAGCCAAAAGCTTCCACGGTTTGATAAACATCACCGGTATCGACCGCTATTACCGGCACATCGCCGAGAGGGTTGTTAAAACCAAAACCACTGGTCTGTGGTTGTAACAAGGCTTGCTGGTCGGCAGTCGTCAGCCAAATCTGTATGGGCGCGCTTCCCTCGTTTTCAGAAGATAGTGATTGAAAAGCGTTGGTTTGCTCAGACATGACAGCCCTCATGGTTAATGCGGAAGCGGTTCCGCCGGATTTAATACAAACAACATCGCGCTATATTATCGACTTTGCTCAGGCTAGCCAGTTAATTTTCCCGCCTGTTTAATGCCATCGTGAAAACTGCACAATCCACACATTGTGTTCAGGGTCTCAGGCTTTTTGTTGGGCAATGTCATAAAACCGTCAAAATCACTTATACTGCGATTTCCGTTTTAACGTATGGAGATCGGATATGAAAAAATTGGTTTCAATTCGCGCGCTAACCACTCGGCTAAATCGTAAGCTGGCCAAGGAGTCGAAGAAGTTATTGAAGTACAAGCCGAGGTTGCAGAACAACGATACGATTGTCGAATACGCCGTTGTGGATCTAAAGACGAACTCCATCATTAATTTTCATATGGCGAGCGAATTGCAAGAATTTGCCAGAGGACTAGGCTGCTTAGCCAGTCTGGAAGAAGTTTCTTTCGAATAGCAGCCGTTTAGCGTTGCAGTTCCATAAAGCCGGGTACGCCCGGCTTTTTTGTGCGCCTAAATCGCGGCTTATCTATATTCAGAGCATCGGCTTTTTAGGTTTTTCCGTTTAACTGGTTACTCAAAGCGCGTTCCGAAATATCGTTGTACAAATTGGCCAATTCAGCGATCAACTTTTGATATTCAGGGTGGTGCTTCAATAGCGGCATCATAGTGCTGGCCTCTGAAAGCATTTGTTCAAAATGCATGATTTCAATCTCGTTCAGCGTATCGCCCTCTTCCACTCTTTTTTTAACGGCCAACGCGCGCGGAATAGACTGCTCTTCCAATTGCTCCACAAAGGCAGTGATAATGCCGATTTCATCATCTGACGAATACATTTGTATTTCCTGTTTGTTGCGACGAAAAGCCATCGCTGCTGAATTATCGCCTTGTCTCCCGGAAGTCTCTAACCTTCTGCCTGTCTCGGAGCATAGCGTTTCCTTTGGTTTTTAGAAGCTCCCTTCCCTGAGTTTTTGGTATTTTGCGGAAAAAATCAGATGTAAATTTTGACTTTGAACATGGTAAAGCCGAATATTGAAACTACTCTTTAGCATTTTTGGATAAAAAGATGACGTTTCTTAAAAAAATATCTGCCCTAGCTCTTTTAGCTCTAACAACGAATACCGCCTGGTCCGAACCTGTTCACTTTTGCAAAGTGCAAAGAGTTTATGAAGACGATGTCAGCGTACAGCCAAAGATTGTCCATGAGGACTGCTCCGGCGTCGCCTTTCTTTGGTATGCCAAATTTTACGTCGAAGCATCCTGCTGGCCCGGCGCTATCGAATTATTGAAGGGTAAATGCGAACAAACTGAAGTCGATTCCAAAGACTATGCTCCCGAGCCAACGGCAACCGAAACCCAAGAAGAAAATCAGGAAAAAGGTTTTTAGGCAACAAGCCCTATCAAGCAGAAACGCTTGAACTGCGATTCAGGTTTTCCTTCCCTGCGTCGATTGCCTTCAGACTTGCCGGTAAGGTCCACGGCAACCATCCGCCGGACATGCTGTTGGCCGTCCGGCCGTGAAATGACCAAGCCTGCCGAAATTCATCCGTAGGCGAACTCACGCCATTCGAATTCCGGAATCAGGCCTTGCCGGTGCTGTGAACCGCCCGCAGCACCAATATTTTCCCGAACGTTCGCAAGCTCACCACCTCTTGAAGTACCAATCCACTGGCATCGAACAGTCGCCGCCATTCGGCCAGCGTTCGCTCCCGGCCGTGGGTGTTGACGAACATTTGCATGTCGAACGAGGCCGTGCCCGTGTCGGCCCGCTTGTCCGGCATCACCATCTCCATCACGGCGATGGTAGCGCGGCTATCTGCACTAGCTTGCGCGACATTGCGCAGCACGGTGACGCAGGTGTCGTCATCGAAGGCATGCAGCACCGCGCTCAGCAGGTAAATATCCCTGTCGCTATGCGCCTTGGGCACGGCTTGCAGCAAGTCGCATATTTCGAAGCTCATGCGTTGCAGTACAGCGCCCTCGCCTTTTTCCTGCCAGAACTGCGCCGCACCTCGGATAACCTGTTCGCGGTCGGCTACCAACGCCGTAAGCTGCGGATGGCGTTTGAGGATGGCAAGCGATTTTGCGCCTTTGGAACCGCCGACGTCGATGATGCGCTCGAAGCGCGACCAATCCAAATCGGTAACAAAGCTGTCCCCGGCCAAGGCTTCCACGTTATCCATCGCCTGCGCGAACAGCGCATCGAATTCCGGATTTCCGTCCATATAAGCGTAAAACGCCTGCCCGTGTGCCGATTCGAACGGCACACCGCCGCCACGCACGCCCTGTTCCAATTGTTCGAACCACGGCCTGCTCATTTCCGGCGAATTGTGCATCAGCACCATCGCCCTTACGCTTTGGGGATGATCCGGGCGCAGATAAGACGAAAGCCGGTTTTTTTTGAAACGTTTGGAGGCCACTTCCTCGAACACGCCCATCGCCACCAACATCCGCAGCAAGCGGTAGAGCGCATCGGCGTCGGCGGCGACGCGCTCGGCCAGGGTTTCGATGCTCGCTTCATCATCAGCCAGCGCGCCGGCGATGTCCAGCCGCGCGGCGACATATAGCGCCCGCGATTGCCAAAAAGCCGAACCGATCTGGATCAGGCGGAACGGCGGCGGCACGAGTTTGTTGGGCAGATTTTGCAACCAGGCGCCGAATCTGGCGAGTTTGGCGAAACGGCGCACCGCGCCGGCATTGTTTTGCAATGTCATGTCACACTCCCGCTTGCACCGCAGCCATGCCAGTCGCCAATAGTTTGCCGTTGAGCGTTGCGAGTTCGTCGAGGAAGGCTTCGTCCATCTGCCCACCCATCTGTTCCTCGAAAATATCCTTCAGCAGCATCGGCATCATGGCAAGGCTGACGAAAGCCATTCGCGCCACGTCGGGGTTGATCGTTATATCGATCTGGCCGCTTGCCTTCAGCTGTTCCAGCCGCCGCGCACCGCCGCTGCGGCCGCGTTCCAACAATTGCAGGATGAAACGCCGGCCCGGCCCGTGGTTGAGGGCCAGCACTTTGAGGATGAGCTTGGGAAATTCGGGATGCCGGCGCATGGTGTCGTAATAGAGGCGCAGATAGCCGGCGAAGCCGCCAACCTCGGACAGCGTATCGCTGTCGAGCATGTCCAAGAGGGGCTTGAGCGTCTCGCGGATCATTTCTTCGTAAAGGCCTTCCTTGTTGCCGAAGTAATAGCGGATCATCGAGATATTGACGCCCGCCTGGTCGGCAATGGCGCGGGTGGTGACCTTGTGGTATTCGTCGGCGAGGAAACAGTCCAGCGCCGCCTTGAGCAGACGCGCGTAAACCGGATCGGGAATATCGTTCATCGTAAAAACTCCTGCAAGCTATGATGGCGGCAGGTTAGCATCGGCGGTACAACCGCCCTAGCAGTTTTGCTAATCAAGATGCGGGGTTTGATTGAACGGCAAGCCGTCCGCAGTCAGCGTAACAAACGAACCCCGAGCAGCATACAGCCCACGGCAAAGGTGAAAATCCCAACAGTAGACACGTACACCGAAATCATAGGCCGCAGTGCATAAACCACGGCGCCGGCGAAGATCAATAATGCCGCCGGCTTGGGATAGATCGCCGAACGGTAGATAGCCAGGCAAAACAGCACGATGCCGATTAATATCGTCGCGGAAGCCGAGATTCTAAACGCCAACACCGCCGGATCGTTTTTGATGATGGCGTCGCGCAACAGAAAGGCGGTTTCGGGATAGCGGGCGATGACGGGGTAAAGAAACAGCTCCCAAGTGACCTTGCAAGCCTGCAGTAAATAAGCCGCCTAGACGAATAAAAAACCCACGGCGCCCTGTACGCCGGCCGTGTCGCGCATCCTGGCATAAACCGCATAAAACGCCACCAGCAAGGCTAACAAGCCAACGAAGGCGATCAGGGCTAAAGGCACCCAACCGGGGCTGCGCACCACCCCGGCATAGTCGAAACTTCCCGTCCCTAGCGGCAACACGATCGGGAACAAGACCGCATAGGCGCTGAACAATGACGATCCCACGATGATGGCGATGCCGCCGAGTTTTTAGAAAATGTGTATGTTTCTCTTTATGCTTCGATTGATTGTCCGCCACCGATTCCGAGAGGAATAGGGCAATTGGGTATAACGATTTTTGGAAATGGAAATTGTTGCAATCAGCACAAATCCGACATTCATTTTAATATTTTGATCGGATATAAATCGGTCCGTGATTGAAAGATAGATCAAACTTTATGCCATGCAGTTATTTGCCATTTCCTCCGAAATCTCATCCCTTTCAATTTGAAATCCATGATAAATATTTTTATCGGTGTGCGTTAATTTGAAGCGATAAAATTTTTTGCTCCCTTGATGATAAGCAATTCGGTCATTACGGTCTTCTACTGAGATCAACAAAAGTTCTTGAGCTTGCTTAGTGTCAAGTGGCATAGCTGCAACCTGTTCTCCTCTAGTAGAGTCAAAATAGGACTCTTTGCGATGTTTGTTTGAGGGTTCGTAGCTTGGTAATAGCTGCTTCAATGATGCCTGATGATAAGCATTTTTTACGGTGAATGGGGTATTTCCATTTTGTGATACGTTATATACTTTAGCTTCATTTAATAGATGTTTTCCAAAGCTAATCCAATGGGCGTCTTGAAGAAGTGAATTTCCACTAATATCACCTTCAACAAGCTCAGGGCAATGCGCTGAACTGACAGTCGTCTGAACTGGATTCTGTAAAACATCTTCTGCATTATTTCTTGTATATCGAAACCATAATGTCTTTACATCATGTTCCTCTTTTGGCAACTTGCTAATTGATGCCTCAAAAAACTCATGACAAATAAACTGTCTGCTTTCAATGCTGGAATCATAAAGTAATTTTATTCTTTCCTTTTTTATAGCAGGCTGTAAATATTTAAAACATTCCACCAAAGCGATCATTAAATCCAAAACGTCATTCGATGTATGACACTGCTCATTGACTGACAAAGGATTGATGTAAAAATTGTTCATACGCCACTTTGCCTAAAGTTTAGAAAGATCATCTTCAATTTGATCGAAAAATCCTTCGGGCCATCTATCTAAACGACCATTTTCTTGAATGCGAATTGGAATAACGGTTGCAGAATCACCGTCAATCGGTGGTTTGAAGAAATTAATATAAACTTCTTCTGGTTGGATAAAACCATATTTAACAGCCAGACGTATACCGTTGATAACGTGATCACTATGCGTTTCCAGAAAAATTTGCCTTCCTGTGGCCGCCATCACGGCAAGAAAGACGCCGATCCTTGATTGACTAAATGGATGCAAATGCGCTTCTGGATTTTCTACCAGCAACAAGCCGTTCCTTCGCAAAGCTAAAGCCGCAGTAATAATAGGTAATGTATAAGTTAAACCGAAGCCTATATGCGTTGCTCGAACAGATGTTTTTGTTTTTGGATTACGAATAAATCGCAGTGTTGCCGAGTCTGTTTGATCGTGTTCCTTAGCTTCAAATGTACTGCCAGGCAATATCCAGGATAGCATCAGATTACAGACCAAATCGAGCCGCCCTTCCGTATCAATTAATTCTCGCAAAAGGTCACGCCCGTCCAGTTTGTTTACAGCATCAGCGAGATTAGTTAGAAACATTTCATCACCGTCGTCAATCATTATGTCGTTTGACGCCCTATCCAAAATAGCTGCTGTATATTCACCATGCTTGCCAACCAAGCCACCTAAATGCAACTCATCGGGTGGCAAAAAGTAACTCACTCGAGGGCCAATTCGTTCAGCATTCAAATAAGCAAAGCTATTCTCACGATCATAAATTTCAATCGGCAATTGCTTTGAGTTATTTGCTCGTAATAAACGAATTGGGGTTTGAGACCCCCTATCTTCATCACTATGAAAAAATAATAAATCGGTATTTTCGCCATTATTTTGAAACTGAAGCTTGATTCGATACTCTGCGGCTGGATGTAAAACATCTAGGGCCGTGCCGGCCTCATAAAGCAAACCAGATAAATGCAAATTATCGACCTTACCATCTTTATCTGCGGACTGCCTTAACAACAACATGGCTTGTAATACGCTAGATTTACCTGATGCGTTAGGGCCAACTAAAACATTCAAAAGACCTGTTTCAATATCCACATCTTTTAAGCATTTATAACCATCTATTGAAATTCGCTCAATCATTGGCAGCTTTCCTTAAGTAATTTGTCAATTGCACCAAAGCGTGTAATAACTGCCCAAGAACTACTTGTTCCCGAACTAATTGATCTTGAAAAACTATTATCCCAAGAAGAAATTAATTCTATGAAGCCGTCAATGATCCGATCTTTGTTTAATATCAATTGATCTTGAGTATAATTGCGAACACTCACTGTCCACACTTCAAATAACGCCTTGTTTAAAGGCGAACGCCGTCCATTTCGCTGTGTAAATTTTCGAAACGCATAACGACCAAATACAGCCCTTACCTTCTTCAAGGATTCAACAAAATCACGCTCAATCTTTTTTAATTCAGAATCTGATAACCCATTAAATTTATCCATTGCATGCAATAAAAATTTATCTAATTCGTTAAAGTTTTTATAGGCATCAACGCCCAAGCTCATAAAGGCCAGCGAACGCAAAATCAGCTCACGATCACTCATGCGAACACTCTCAACAACACCATCTGTTGCCGATCGAAAATCATTGCCTACCGCCAAACGTTGAAGTAATTTTGTTGATTTACCTTGGCTTAACGCATGCCGAATTTCTTGGGGTGTTAATTGCATTCCTCCGGTATTCACCCTGGAGAAAATAGTATATTTGGCTTGTACAGGGGTGCCGGGCATTAAGTTATAAAATAACAGGGGAGTGTCATCTTCTATTAAAATTCTATACTGAGGGGGTAACTCTTCAAATTTTAGTCCTTCGAGCTCAGTTAAAAACTGAAGTCCTATTAGGGCAAAATCCTGTTTTCGACAATATTTATACATTGTCGTTAAGCGCTGTAGCCCATCAACGACATTCCAGGAAACTTGATCAGTCGCATCAATATAAAATGCTGGCAATGGGATTCTAATCAAAATTGATTCAACCAATCTACTTTGCTTTGTAACATCCCAAACAAATGCCCTTTGAAAATCAGGATTTAATATTATTTCATTTTTTTCAATTTTACGTAGAGCTTGGAATATACTGAGGTACTTAGTCTCCATTTTTAGTTTTGCAACATCATAAGGGTGCTTAGGTTTGTCTGCACTGCTAGTATCTTCTGCTTCTACATCCAACTCATTACCTTGAATATCTAACCAAGATGCTCCTTGTTCAGTCAAACTTAGTCTGTTATTTAGATTTTCAATCCAAATTTTTTCTTTAACATAATCCAAAACTAGATCAAAGTATTCATCTGATTCCAACTTGTGTTCGACTAAACTCTTTAATTCCTCATAGTTCAGCGACGTGTGATTACGAAGGGCACGCATAAGAATGGCGGCTTCTCCATCTACAACAACTGTATTTAATTTAGATTCGTCGGTCATAGTCTATAAAGTTTTAGAAAAAGCATCGTCCGTCATATTGAGCTACATTTTATACACCAAAGGCTATAGGGCGATAGGAAGCAGTAAAACAAAATGCACCACATCTCGCGATGAGGTGCGAGGGCGACCGTAACTCACCTCAATCTACACCTGCTTTTGGCTGGATATTTGCCAGTTTTCGTCTGACACATTTTAGGCGGTTTTGGACCTACAACTACAGAACTATCCAGCCAAGTTCACACCGGCTCCAAGACCATAAGGCGCAATCGTAGGGCTTCAATAGGCGTTGCCGCATTGCGCCGCATGTTGGTCATTAACGTTTCGGCGCACTACTCTAAAGCTAATGCGCCCTGCGCGGCTGAGTTTTACCATGGATCAACTATTCGACCGCTTTCGTTTACACCAAAGGCAGATATACATCCGTAATCTGTTCGTGTTCGGGCGTTTCAGGCACCCGTTTGATGTAATGAAAAAACAGTGGAAATTCCCGCAATTCCTCTCCGCTTTCCGGCAGCCACTCCCGGTAAAGGTAATAAACACTGTCGCTAATCCGGTCGGTCGAACCGATATGGCGCACCACGGCGCAACGTCCTCCCGGAATCAATTTGTTAATCACCCCTTGCGAGTTTTCCGGCACGGGTTGCTTGACCTCGCCGCATACATCGAATCGGAATGATTCAGCGGGCGTGACAGCCGGGTCGTCATACGCGATACCAAACGTCCGACTGCTGGCGATCGGCGACAAGCCGCTCTGCTTGCGCCAGTCTATGAAGCCTCTGACTGACTCCATTACCAGGTTGGGCGACCCTCGGTGCTCCAATGCTGCGATCATGGTTTCTGAAAAATCGACGATGTTGACGTTCATCTGCGGACTCCTTATGCGTTGGGGTAATAGCATGCGCTCGTTCCAAGGCTGCCATGCTGGGTGCTTTCGAAATTGAGTAGGCGTTTGTCCGAAGCATTTTTTGAATGCGCGGGAAAACGATTCCGCATTTAAGAAACCGGCCTCCAAGCCAATATCGGTAATGCTGCGCTGCTCCTGAAACACTAGTTGGTAAGAAGCCTTACGCAAACGCAATAACTGGATGTAGCGCGTCGTGCTCAGCCCGGTGTAAGCGGAGAATTGCCGTTGAAAGTGAAATCGGGAAAAATTGGCCTGTTTGCTCAGTTCATTGACCGACACCGGCTCGAACAGATGCTTGTCTATGTAATCGAAAATCCTATCGAAGCGCATGGCATAGGCCGCGCTGGCCGTTTTATCGTCCACTTTCATACCTCCTCAATCGAGCGCTACTGTAACAAGCGCCGAATCATCTCGCCTGACTCAACGTGCTCAATTGACCAGAGGCATATCTAAAACAAATTCACGCACTGCGGCGACGAATGCATCGGCTTGGTCCTGCATGATGAAATGGCCGCTATGACTGACGGTAATATGCCGAGAATGGCCGGACAAATGGGCCAGATCGTCTTGCTCGGCCATTTTAATCTTGGCGAGCACCTTTTCCGTTTCAACATCTTTGCCCGCCCTCTTTGCTTCGCGCTCGACTATAGCCAAATCCACCAGATTGCCGGCGGTTAGCACCAATAACGGGAGATTGCCTAAGCTGCGTGGTGGCGGTGTCGTCGGATCAAGTCCTTGGCGCATGACGGCGATTTCATTGACCACCGCATCAGCGGTATCGGTGCGATTTTGTATCGCGGTTTTCGCGGCCAGGATTTCAGCCGGTAGCGGAGATGGCCTGCGGTCGGCATCGGCGATGCCCAGTAGCCTGACGATACCGAGCCGCGACAACGGTTCGGCAATTGCGATTTGCAGGGCTTGATTCCGATAATCCCAAGCGGCATAAGGATAATCGTGCATGGGGCCTTGTTCGTGCGTCGAATCGACCAAGACGATACCCTGTGTCTGTTCGGGAAACCGCTGATAGAAAGCACGCACGTAGATTCCGCCCCGCGAATGGCCAACCAGTACAAACGGCGGGGCAATGCCGGCGTTGTGCAATAAGGCCTGCAGGTTTTCAGCCACTTCTTCCGGCTGGATAGCAGCGGCTATGGGATCGCTCCAGCCCAAGCCTGGGCGGTCGTAGGCGCAAACGCGCATGGTCTGGGCAAGCTTGGCGTGAACCGGATACCAGCTCAACATGTTTTCGCCTAGGCCCGCTTCGAGAACCAGCGTTGGCGAACCGGAGCCCAGGCAATAGAGATGGAGATTCACGCCTTTCGCTGAAATCATGCGTCCTGGCGGCGGGAATGCGGCCTGGTCGGCTGAGGTTCTTTTGGCTTGATAAACGGTGCCCGTGAGCGCGGCGAGACTGCCGATGGTCAAACTGAAGAGCAAGTAACGCATACGACGCGATAAAACGAATGTCATGTCAGCCAACGAGATAATGGATTGCGAACAATGGAACCACCTACATATGACAGATACGTTTTGCGAATGCATTCACGCTCGCCCAGTCGGTAAACTTAATTGCGATATTGGGATTAGTGAGTCCGTTAGTTATCCACATGATGCAACGGATGATATGTCCATCTAAGAAACGACAACTTGCATAGTCAATTTTTCCGGCAAAGACCGCCAACTCAAAAGGCTGCCAAGCGGATTTTTTCAGAAACTTCCTGATGTAAGGATTGGTTTCCGGTCGATTTTTATCAGGCATTCGCGCCGTCCGTCAGATTGACCGAAAAAACGCGCTGGGCTTGTTGATCAGGATCGCTAAATTTCGGCGCACCCATTCGTATTGTGTCTTTTGCCGATGCAACAAATTCGGCCGAATGACCTGTGCCGGTGATTCGTTGACACTGCCTGCATTGGCATAAAAAGACAGACGCGGCTCGGATTTCACTGCGTATTGAACCACTCCGCACATGCAGCCGCCTTTAAATTCGCTCATGTAACTCTCGATGTTAGGCGTGAGGAAAAGCAAATGGCGCTGATTTGTATTCCATAAATTCGCTTACTATCTGCTTACCAGAAACTTACAGGCAACAAAAAAGGCCTAGGTCGTTAAACCTAAGCCTTTGATTTGTCTGGTAGCGGGGGCAGGATTTGAACCTACGACCTTCGGGTTATGAGCCCGACGAGCTACCAAGCTGCTCCACCCCGCGATTGATTTGACTTATTATACAGACCTTAAATTATTTAGCAAGCAATAAACATGCTATTTGTTAAATAATGTCACCAGATAAGTTCCTTATCTGCTTGCCGTTGCTTTTAAAGCGGATGATTAAGGTTGGCCGGCAGGCAAATCCGCTGTATTTAGATCGGTATTTAAACAGGTGGGATGGCCGAAACCTCCTGCGCTAATTCCGGTACCACCGTTCGGATTGGCGGTAATGTCGAAAATGATATTATCAGGACGCTGTGGATCGCCACTCACTCCCCCGACGCCGACAATGTGGTCAAGCCCCAGATTATGTCTGACTCTCCAAGCGATATTATGATCGGCACAAGAGGTGTCGCCGCTTAAACCGACGCCACCGACCAGCGTTTTTCCGACTGAGTACAAGCCCAGGCCACCACCGAATACATTAACACCACCAATTTTCGACCCTACCATAGGATCTTGAGGAGTACCATTTAAGCCTGGGTTTCCGCCGTAAGCAGCGCCCGTTTCAACGGGATTGCTCTCTTGAAGTCCAAACAAACTACCACCAGGTTGCACGGCTGAATATAAATTCGCTGTCGATAACGCCAAACCATTGGGTTTGCCGGAACCCGCGGAATCTGAGGAAGAATCGAGACTCAGCGAATTGGCGGTATTGGCTTTTTGCGCCGAGATAACTCGACTGGCCGGCCACTGTGCACCCCGATTGGTGCCGGAAAACGCTACGGCACAAACCACGCCGTCACGGTTGACTAAAGTGGCCCACATATGCAAATTAAGCCCGCTTTCCTCCGCACTCACTGCATCGTCAAGTGCTGCTTTCAATGTGGCGTGATTAGGCAAGCCCCTACAGGCTTGCCCCACTCCTTTATTGTTATCTTTATCGGCGATTGCCGCACCAGCGCTGGTCAGCATCACAAGTGAAGCAGCGAATAGCCATCTTGTATTCATAAAAAAGTCCTCCTAAGTGTTTGTATAGTTATTAGGTTTGAAGCTTAATATTTGCGGCATTCGCTGCACGCAACTAATCCCCCAAACCGGCATGGATTTTAGTCGCATGAATTATCATGGGTCAAATGAGAACAATGCCCCAAAACCACTGGCTTGTTGAATGAAAACAACACTCACTCAGTTCGCCGGAAAATCAAACCAGAAGTGCATAATCAAGCCGGCAAAAACCCCTGCCACCACGTCGTCCAGCATAATGCCGAAACCACCGTGGACATGCTTATCAAGCCATTTAATCGGCCATGGCTTGACGATGTCGAACAAGCGGAACAGCAGAAAACCGGCCAATAGACTCTGCCAGGAATAGGTTACGCCGGTCATCGTAATCAAAAATCCGGCGACTTCATCCCAAACAATACCGCCGAAGTCATGGACTTCCAATTTTTTAGCGGCTTGACCACAAATCCAGATGCCGATGCAAACGCTGATCAGCGTCACCGACAGATAAATCCACTCATTGGTTTGCAGTAAAGCAAGGTATAGCGGAATCGCGGCGAGCGTGCCCATCGTACCGGGCATTTTCTTAGCCAACCCAGAACCGAAACCAAACGCCAGAAGCAAGGTGGGATCTTTGACGATTTGTAACGCAGTCAAACGTGCGTTGCCGTAGTGCTCTCTAAGAAAAATGCTCAAAACCCTTCACCTCGAATGCCTCCACGCGCCCAGCCTTACGCATCCGCAAACCCGGCTCGGCTTCGATAATCCCCACGCAAGTAGCCCCCGGTAATGCGTGAGAACAATCTGCCGGCACCGTAAAACACAATTCGTAATCGTCCCCGGCAATCAAGGGCATACGCCAATCGCCGCTGTGATTGATGAACTCTGCCACTGAAGCGGATAGCGGCAAGTTGTCCCATTGCAAACACGCACCGACGCCGCTTTGCTGCAAAATGTGCCCCAAATCGGCGGCTAATCCGTCAGAAATATCGATACAGGCATTAGCGATGCCGCGCAGCGCCAAACCTTCCGACACTCGCGGTTGTGGCTGATTAAAGCAACGCAAAGCCAACTCCGGATCTGCGCAGACATAACCCTGTTTAATTTTTAAACCCAAGCCGGCGTTACCAAGCTGACCGGTAACGTATATCAAATCGCCAACCTGGGCACGGGAACGCAATAGCGCCCTACCCTGCGGCACCGCGCCCATCGCCTGCACCGTCAAAGTCAACGGTCCAGACGTCGTATCGCCGCCAATCAGGTCGACATTGTGCTGACGCGCCAGATTGATAAAACCTCGTGAGAACGCTTCCAGCCAGCTTTCATCGACTTTAGGCAAAGTCAAAGCCAAGGTGACCGCGAAAGGCTCGGCGCCCATGGCCGCCAAGTCACTAAGATTCACCGCCAGTAATTTATGCCCCAGCAATTCAGGATCGGCATCGGCAAAGAAATGCACATTCTCGACCATCGTGTCGGCGGTGACCGCCAATTGAAGGCCGGCCGGCAGGTTCAGTAACGCGCAATCATCGCCTATGCCCAATTGATTAAACGGATGCCTAGGAGCATGCACCGCAAAATAGCGGCGGATCAGATCGAACTCGGCGACTGCCATCAGTTTTGAGATTTCGCCTGCTTGGCGGCAATCTCGACGGCACGCTGTTTCTGTGCGACTTTATCTAGAATGCCGTTGACATATTTATGACTGCCGTCGGCGCCGAAATCCTTAGCCAGATTGACGCCTTCGTTGATGATGACTTTATACGGCGTTTCCAAGCGGTTCATCAGTTCGTAAGCGCCGATGCGCAGAATCGCCCGCTCCACCGGATCGATTTTTTCCACCGGCCTATCGACAAATTCGGCCAGGGCCGCGTCGATCACAGCCAATTGTTTCGGTACGCCATGAAACAATTCGCTGAAATAGGTTTTTTGCGCGCCTTTCAGATGCTCTTCTTCCAGAAAATACGTTTCGATACGGATCAGGCTCTCGCCAGACATTTGCCATTGATACAGCGCCTGTACCGCGCACTTTCTGGCATTGGTTTTTGCTTGACTCATTAACGACCCAGGTTGTTGAACAGACTGACCATTTCGATCGCCGACAGCGCTGCTTCCGCGCCTTTGTTACCGGCTTTAGTGCCGGCACGTTCGATAGCCTGCTCGATGCTGTCTACGGTTAATACCCCAAAAGCCACCGGTACGTCGTATTGCAAGGCAACCTGAGCGATACCTTTCACGCATTCGCCTGCCACATACTCAAAATGCGGTGTACCGCCGCGAATCACTGCGCCCAAAGCGATAATCGCATCGTATTTTTTGGTAGCAGCAATACGTTGCACCACCATCGGCAATTCGAAAGCACCCGGCGCCTTGACTAGAGTGATGTCGTTTTTATCCGCGCCATGGCGCACCAAGGCATCGATCGCACCACCTTCCAATTGTTCGACGATAAAGCTGTTGAAGCGTGAAGAAACGAGGCAAAACTTGCCGCCTTGCGCGGAAAAGTTGCCTTCAAGAGTAGTGACTGCTGCCATGTGTTTACCTGTTGTTGAATGATTAAAATGCTGTAAAACGGGTCGAATGAATCGACCCTGCCTTAATGCGTTGAATCGATATGTTCGACGACTTCCAAATCGAAGCCGGACAAACCGATGTATTTTTTCTGAGCCCCCATCACCTTCAGGCGCCGCACGCCCAAATCCGACAAGATACGTGAGCCGGCTCCCGTGGTGCGCCAATCCGAATCGGCACTTAAATCCTGACTGTTTTTGACGCCATGATCCTGCATTTGATAGGCATGTATCAGTTCCACCAAATCCTTGTTGTTTTCTTTTTGGCGAATGATCACCAAAACCCCGCGCCCGGCTTCGGCGATATTTTTCAAGGCTTCCCGCACCGGCAAACTGCAATCGCTGCGTTTGGAAAACAATAAATCGTCGATCAGGTTGCGAGCATGAACCCGCACCAGCACCGGTTCGTCGCCAGCCACATCGCCCATCACTAAGGCTAGGTGCACATTGTCGTCGTTACAATCCTGGTAGGCATACAATCTGAAATCGCCGAATTCGGTGGGATAAACGCATTCGCTGATCCGCTCCAAGGTGTTTTCGTGTTTGATACGGTAGTGAATCAAATCGGCAATCGTGCCGATTTTAAGATTGTGCTGTTCGGCGAAGACTTCCAAATCCGGCCGCCGTGCCATCGAACCATCGTCGTTCAGAATTTCCACAATCACCGCCGCGGGTTCCACGCCTGCCAACCTGGCCAGATCGCACCCGGCTTCCGTGTGACCGGCCCGATTCAGTACGCCGCCGGCTTGTGCCATCAACGGGAAAATATGCCCCGGTTGCACCAGATCACTCGGCTGGGCGTTTTTTGCTACCGCCGCCTGCACGGTCAACGCGCGGTCGGCGGCGGAAATACCGGTGGTCACGCCGGTAGCCGCTTCAATCGACACCGTGAAATTGGTGGTGTACGGCGTATTGTTGTCGCTGACCATCAAAGGTAAACGCAACTGTTGACAGCGTTCGCGGGTCAAGGTCAAACAAATCAGGCCGCGGCCGTATTTAGCCATAAAATTAATATCTTCCGGCCGGGCAAAGGCCGCCGCCATCAACAAATCGCCTTCGTTTTCCCGATCTTCGTCGTCCATGATGATGACCATCTTGCCTTGACGAAGGTCGGCTATGATTTCTTCTATGCTATTCATTTAATAAAGCCTGCGTTTTGTAATAAGGCCTCGGTGACGCCGCCTTGACTGTAAGCAGCGACTTCCCCTTGCATCAGACGTTCCAAGTAGCGGGCCAGCAAATCGACTTCCAGATTTACCTCGCTGCCGGCTTCGGTCTGACCCAAGGTGGTTTCTTGTAAGGTATGCGGCACGATATTCACGGAAAAATAAGCGCCATCAACTGTGTTGACAGTCAGGCTGATGCCGTTAATGCAAATCGAGCCTTTTTCGGCGATGTATTTGGCCAGCGAATCCGGCGCCTTGAATTTGAAGCGAATCGAGCGGCCATCGGCCTGTTTCTCGACCACTTTACCAATACCATCGACATGACCACTGACAATATGCCCGCCCAACCGACTGGAAGGTGTCATCGCCAACTCCAGATTCACCGGCGTACCGGTACTTGCGGTCTTTAAAGTGGTACGCGACAAGGTCTCATTGGAAACGTCGGCGCAAAAATAATGTTCGCCCAACTCCACGGCGGTCAGGCAAACACCATTTACCGCGATGCTGTCGCCCAACGCGCATTCGCGCAGCGACAGCTTGCCGGTATCGATAATCAACCGGCAATCGCCGCCTTTAGGCTGGATGGCCTTGATTTTGCCGATGGCTAAAATAATCCCGGTAAACATGCTTATCACTCAAAAAAGTAAAAATGTCCGTTACGATCAGCGCGGAACGGTCTCGGTGGATGGCTTTGGGGTTTGGGGGTCCGGGTCTTTATTTGGCGACTTGGCCGGCTTACGATAAACATCAAAGGTTTGATAGGTGCCGCTATGATAATCGTAGACTTCGATTTCGTGCTTTTCGCCGATCACTTTGCCGCCTTGAATCTGCAAGGTGCTGGTTTCCGGTTTATCGTCCTCATCCGCCGTCGCCCAGGCAGGCAGCAGGCCAATTACCAATGCCATTACAATAATACGTTTCATCGTTTCAATCAGTTTTTGCTTGATAACGCAATTTCAAATCCGGTCCAATTTGCCGGGCTTCGATCAGGCGCAGTGTTTTTTTATCCTGCATGGTCAGCATGCCCGACAGACTAAACAAGCCGCGCGCTTGATCTCCCAGCACACAGGGCGCCATGTAAATCAACCATTCATCGACCAGTCCGCTATCGAGCAGCGCACCGTTCAGCGTGGCACCTGCCTCCACCCAAACCGTATTGATTTGTAACTCGGCCAGCAATTTAAAAATCTGCGCCAAGTCTGCACGCCCATTCCGCGCATCGACTTGAAAGACTTTGCAGCCCACATCGCGTAATTTCTGCTGTTTTAGCGCGTCGTCGCTACAGGTCATGATCCAGACGTCTTCCGCATTGTCCAACAGTCTGGCGGATAAAGGCATGCGTAATTGCGAATCCAACACGACTTTGACCGGCTGCACCACGTCGAAATCGACGCGCGCATTCAATTGCGGATCGTCGTACAGCACCGTATCGATGCCGGTGACAATCGCGCTGCTGGCTGCCCGCCAGATCTGCACGTCTTGCCTGGCGTGGGCGGACGTAATCCATTTACTCTCGCCGGATGCCAGCGCCGTACGGCCGTCCAGGCTCATGGCCAGCTTGCTGCGTATCCACGGCAAACCCTGCCGCATACGTCTAAAAAAGCCTTGGTTTAGCGTTTCCGCTTCTTGCTGCAAGACGCCGACCAGCACCTCAATACCGGCTTCGCGGAGTTTCTGCAATCCGCGTCCGGCCACCAAGGGATTAGGATCCTGCATCGCCACGACGACTCGACGGATGCCGGCAGCGATTAATGCCTCGCTGCACGGGCCGGTTTTACCATGATGGCTGCAAGGCTCCAACGTCACATAAGCGGTCGCGCCTCGTGCGTTGTCTGTTTTGGCCAGCGCATCGACTTCGGCATGGGCAAAGCCGGCGCGTTGTGTCCAACCCTCGGCAATCACCTTTTCGTCCTTGACCAACACACAGCCTACATGCGGATTGGGGTCGGTCGTGTATTTACCGTTCTCCGCCAATTTGACGGCTCGCGCCATATAGGCCGCGTCTTGGCTAGGCGTCATGCTTTTGCAGATTTTCGATCATCGCGGTGAATTCGGAGACATCCTGGAAGCTGCGATACACCGAGGCGAAGCGCACGAAAGCGACATGATCGAGTGTTTGCAATTCTTGCATCACCAGTTCACCCAATTCGCGAGCCGGAATCTCGCGCTCGCCTTTTGCCGTTAGGGCTTTCTTGATCCGGCTGAGTGCTGCCTCGACAGCGTCTACTTGTACCGGGCGCTTTTCCAGCGCTCGCTGCATGCCGGCTCGCAGTTTGGCTTCGTCAAAGCTCTGCCGGGCGCCGTTGCGTTTGATGATGCGCGGCAAGGTCAATTCAACCACTTCAAAGGTGGTAAACCGCTCTTTGCAGGCCACGCATTCCCGGCGGCGTTTGACTTGATCGCCATCGTCGGCCAAGCGGGTATCGATTACCCGAGTATCTTGTGCTGAGCAAAACGGACAACGCATAGTTAAAGAGCCAAAGCCAGGTTCAAAGGGCGGCCATTTTATTACAGAATGGCTTTATATTGAAATCGGCTAATAAACCGCACCTCATTCGTTCAATATGCCTTTCGCGACCGAGCGGATGTGTACATCGCGCTGCGGATAAGGTATCTCGATATGATGGTCCAGCAAGGCTTCGTAAATTTTCGTGTGCAGACGATGGGTAACCACCGTCCTATCGCTGAGTTCGCGGACAAATACGTTAATTTTGAACTGTAGGGCGCTATCACCAAAACCAATAAAGATTACCAACGGTTCCGGGTCACTCAGTACTTGTTCGATACTTTTTACCGCATCAGCCAGAATTTCCTCCACCATCTCCACGCTGGTGCCGTAGGCCACGCTGACCGGCACCACCACCCGGGTGACGGTATCCGATAACGTCCAGTTGATCAATCGGTCGGTAATAAAGGTTTTATTCGGCACTACCAACTCTTTTCTATCCCAATCGACAATATGCGTGGCCCGCATTTGAATGCGGCTAACCCGGCCGGTCACATCGCCAACCGTGACCGTATCACCCACACGAATCGGCCGCTCGAACAACAAAATAATGCCCGACACCATGTTCGCGAAAATCTCCTGCAAACCAAAACCTAAACCCACCGACAACGCCGCCACCAACCATTGCACTTGCGACCAACTGCCACCCAGCTCGTTGGCCACCGCCAAAAAGGCCACCGTTATCAGGGAATAACGCACTAATTGGATTAATGCGTAACGACTGCCGGCAGTCATCGCAAACTTGCCTGCGGTTACCAAATCCACCAAGGCCGGAAAGTTGCTGGCAAACACAAAAGCCAGAGCGCTATACACCAAGCAAATCAACAAATTGATCAGTGTGATGGGTTGCAATGTTTCCTTACCTTCTACCATTTCGCTGTGCTGCCACAGCACGACCTGATCGAAAACGGTCAAGGCCGGCAAAATATCGCTCCAGATCATCCAGAAACCCATCAACATGATCACCATCACCACCGTGGTCAAAAGCTTATGGCTTTGCTGGTTGATTTTGGAAATATCCAGTAATTGCTCCTCGATCGCATACCCACCCTCCAGATTGGCGCTACTCACAGCGGCTTGCTCGACTTGTTTGCGTTTCTGCCTCGCGTTTTTTAAGGCTAATTGCCGCTCGGTATTGCGCAACCAACGCAATACCAGGCCCTGGAACAATACGGTGATAAAAATCAAACGTAGGGTCAGTAGTAGCTTAGCCTGCAATTCCAATGCGCTTTGGTAATAACCCGCCACCGCAAAGCCGATGATGACCAACGGCGTCAGCACGGCAATGCCATACCAGAGATAACGCATACTGCTGAGCCAGCCGGCGGATTGTTGATAGAAGTTCTTGCCTAAACCGGTCAAGGGTTGCGTAAGGCGATGCAACACATAGCTCATCATCAACATCATCACGATCATTGCCGTTCTACCCAAGGCATGACTGTGTTCCGAAAACAAATCGCTACCGGTCATCGCAGTGATAAACACGCAAGGTACGAGAACGAATCGCGCCCATTTCATCTGCGCGTAAAGTAATCGAACCGCATGTTGCGGCCATTGCAACAAGGTGTCCGCGACGCCGCCCGGTTTAAACAAACGAAACACAAATTGCACCATGCACAAGGACACGGCCGTAGCGGTAAGGCCTTCGGCAAAAGCATGGCTAAACAGATCGGCCCGGACATTCAGGATCAACACCCCGGCCATCCAAGCCATCAGCAACGGACCGGACAAGGAGAGCATTAACAGATAAAGCAAGCTGGATAAAATGTCCGCAAACTCTCGATTGGCGGCTTTTTTTCCTAACAACTCCGTCAAGCGCTGTTTGACGCCGGCGCGAAAGCGCCAGTGAAATATCACGACACTCAAACCACCGAGAGCCAGCAACGGGAAATGACTGATACCGTCCCAAAAGCCACTGAGCACTCCCAACCAGTTGCCAGGACTCATAAACCACAGCAAGGAGGAGAAAATATCTTGCAGGAAATATTTGTCGATCACCCGAGCGCTGGGCACCCAAAGCAAGCGTTGATCCAAATACGCGCTAAATTTGTCGGCTATACCCAGCATTTGCTGCAAACTAAAATCGACATCGCCCAGCACGCGGCCATATTCGTTGTAACCGTTAGCCAATCTTGCCACCAGATCTTTCTGATCGTTCAGCAACATTCGCAATTCGGTGCGCACCCGCAGTTTGTCCGACTCAGGTGTGGCTTCCGGCAACTGCGCCATCCGCGCCAACAACAGCTGATTTATATCGACCAGACCTTTTTTGGTTTCATCCAGCTTGAACATTTCCAGGCTCGCCAGCGCGATCTGATTTTGAATCTCATCGCCCAAGCTGCTGTATTGTTTGCGTTGCGGCAAATTGCGGCGCTGTTCCCGCAGTAAATTACCCAAGGCCGGGCTTAAACCCGCCAGACTGATTTTTTGCTCGGCACTTTGGAAATCTTTTTCCAGCTGTTTATAACGAACGTCTATTTCATTTTTTTGGAGCGAGTATTGCTCCATGTTTTTATTGATTTCCTGCAAACTGCGGTTGAACTGCATGTTCTCTTTCGTGGCAGCGCGAATTAACGGATGCTTGCCCTCGGCTTCTTTTTCAGCTTGCAATAACGCCGCCTGTTCTTTGTCGGTTTCCTGCTGACGCCGCTCAAGCAGGAAATTATCGAGGTCGGCAATCACCAAGCTCTGCTGCTCGCGCTGCAAGGTCAACAGATGGACACGATCTTTATTGGTTTGTAATTGCAGAGGATTGCTAAGATTTTCCAGCTCCAGCGTTTTCAGCGTGCTGTTTAACAAGCGAATCCGGCTATCCAACTGTACCTGTCTGGCTTCTTTTTGATAGAGATTATCGCCGGACTCAGACGCCAAGACTTGTTGTTCATGCTGACTCGCAGCCTGCTTGCTTTTGATTTCGGATACTTTTTCCCTGATCAATTGCGGGCGGCCGCTCAGTTCGCCCAACGTGGCTTCGATACGGCTGATCTCCGCATCCATATCGCTAAGCCGGGTTTTTTCGATAAGCAGACGTTGCTCCAACTCATCCGTCGGAAAAATCGTGAGCTTTTCCGGCTTACGAGTTTTCAAATTGCTTTCGGCCTCGGCTATTTGTCTTGCCAATTGCTTCACTTCTAGGGGCAAGCTGTTTAATGCCTGCTTGAACGACTCAGCCTGTTTATCCTGGGCCTCCAGTTCATTGAGGTTATCTTCGCTCTCCTGATAAGCGGCCAGAATCCGTTTTTTTTGTTCTTCAGGCAGATTTTGCTTGTCTTTGACGGTCTGAATACGTTGTTGTATGTCGGCAAGCGATAGCACTTTAATCGCTGTATTTTGATTTGCGGCGTGGGCAAGGTTTAAACTGATCAACAAAAACAGCAAACAAAAGGTAAAGCCGGGTCTTAAAAAATTTGGTTTCATGCGTTGGTTGGATAAAAATAAATCTTAAAACACATTATAAGAATGGAAAACGGATTGAGCGAACTGGAAGGTGTTATTAAATATCGCCTTGATCATCAGCATGGCGAGTTCGCGGCAGACATTGATATCAGCGAACTCAACGCCTGGCGCAGCCTGTTTTATCGCTTGCGGCTGATTGGGCAAATCGCCGAAAAATACGCTGGGCTGGGATTTGGCAATATCAGTCGACGCTTGGCTCCCGGTGGTCAGGCGTTTTTGATCTCCGGCACACAAACCGGACACTTGCCGGTTCTTAACAAGCAACACTATGCGCTAATCGAAAGCGCATCGCCGGAGCGTAATACCATCAAGTCGCGCGGCTTATCTCAACCGTCCTCGGAAGCACTCACCCACGCCAGCGTTTATCGTCAACACCCGGCGATTAGTGCCGTGATACATGTGCACTGCCCGGAGTTGTGGTTGCAGACCGACCGGCTGAATCTGGCTTTTACTGCGGCAGAGGTGCCCTACGGCACCCCGGAAATGGCCAACGCCGTTGCCGAGTTATTTGCCTCAGGTAGACTGCAACAAACAGGATTATTCAGCATGCTTGGTCACGCTGACGGGATTGTGGCGTTTGGCGCGACCTTACCCGCAGCGTCCTGCTTATTAATCGAGGAACTCGCCAAGGCCATGACTATTGAGCAAAACCGGCCGTCGCTTTAGAATACCTTCATTCATTAGCATTTATTAATTTTTTCTCATGCCGGAAATTATCATTTACACCGCGAAGCTCTGTCCGTATTGCACCATGGCAAAAAAACTTTTTGATCGCAAAGGCGTCGGCTATACGGAAATCAATGTGGATGCCGAACCTGGACTACGCCAGCAAATGATGGAAAAAACCAAACGTCGCACGGTACCGCAAATCTATATCGGTGAGCGGCATATTGGGGGGTTTGATGATTTGCATGCGCTTGATATGAGCCACGAACTGGATCCGCTATTAAACGCTTAAGCAGGCCAGCACGAGTTTTGACATGAATTTTTGGACTCGTTTCTAACTAAATGAGTCCAACGGCGATATACATATTCGTATTGTACACGTTAACGTCTGGCCCAAAACTCCCCAGAGTGAATGAACCGGCGCAAGCGGGTTAACCTGACTTTATTTAACGATGACCAGTTGCAGACCGAGGCGGGTGACCAGCTCGCTGCTCTCTACCCAAACCACTTTGCCCAAAGCGCTCAATCCCAGTTCAGCAGCCAACAACTTAACCGGAGCGTTGACCTTAATACAGGAATGATGACCGGTTAATTTTAGGCACATACCCTGTACCGAACGATTCACACCTTCCACGTTGAAGCGCTCCTTGTCGATAAACAATTCGGCTTTAAACGCTTCGAGTTTGCGGTAACCGCACCGCTTGCGCCAGAGTTTGTGGGCGTTATGCACGACATCCCGAAACTCCAGGCCCATCATGATGCGGTTACGTTCCCTTTTAACCCAAACAATATCCACCTCGCCGGCCAACATTAATTCGGCGACAAATATTTCAGCTTGCCGGTCTTCGTTCAGCAACGCTTCGAAATCCTGGATAGTGGTGAGCAAATCGCCAGGACTGACTTCGACCATCGCGCCTTTCAGCGACACATCGTAGCAATTTAACTGCAAGGTTTCGCCACCCACAAACAGTTGGCCTTCCGCGTTAAAGTTTTTTCGGTACTCTTTTCTATCCTGAAACATGATCGCAATCTCTCTATAACGTCGGTCAAAGATAGCTTAATTTTGGATTTGCGTGGCGCGACAGCAGGCTTGACCGACCCGCACCATCAGTAACTTGTCAGTCCGTTAAGCAAATCGGCCTTGATGTCATCGACATTTTCCAAACCCACCGAAATTCTCACCAAGCTGTCTTTGATCCCCGCTTCGGCTCTGGCCTCCGGGCTCAAGCGGCCATGTGTAGTGGTCGCTGGGTGAGTGATGGTGGTTTTAACATCGCCCAAATTCGCCGTGATCGACAACATGCGTGTCGAATCAATCAGCTGCCAGGCGTGATCTTTACCGCCTTGCAATTCGAAACTGACCACTGCGCCGAAATGCGTCTGCTGGCGCTTAGCCAACTCGTGCTGGGCATGCGATTCCAATCCGGGGTAATGCACCTTGGCTACCGCCGGTTGTTGCTCCAGCCACTTGGCCAGTTCAAAAGCATTGTCGCAGTGTGCTTTCATGCGCAAAGCCAGCGTTTCCAGTCCACCCAGAAACACCCAGGCATTGAACGGACTCATCGTCGCACCGCCGGTACGCAGATAGGGATACACGTATTTTTCGATTAATTCTTCGTTGGCTACCACCGCGCCGCCGACGCAACGCCCTTGGCCATCGATGTATTTGGTCGTGGAATGCACCACCAAATCGGCGCCCAAGGTCAATGGCTGTTGCAAAATTGGCGTGCAGAACACGTTGTCGACCACCAAGAGCGCGCCATGCCGATGTGCTATATCGGCTATGGCCCAAATGTCGGCGATTTCAATTAACGGATTGGACGGCGTTTCCAGAAACAGAAGCCGGGTACTAGGCTTAATCGCCGCTTCCCAAGCCGCCGGATCGGTCAAGCTGACGAAATCGGTCTCGACGCCAAATTTGCCGAAATAATTCTGGAAAGTCAGCACTGTATTACCGAACACACTGCGCGAACAGACTACATGGTCGCCAGCCTTCAGCAGAGCCATTCCCACCGCCATGATCGCGGCCATGCCCGACGCAAACGCCAGGCAACGCTCGCCTTTTTCCAGATACGCTAAACGCTCTTGAAACGCGCTGACGGTAGGATTGGTGAAGCGCGAGTAGATATTGCCGGGTTGCTTTCCGGTAAAGCGCAGCGCCGCTTCCTCAGCCGATTTGAACACATAGCTGGAGGTAGCAAAAATCGGGATGCTATGTTCGTCTTCGTGAGTACGCTTGTGCCCAGTGCGGATGGCCTGAGTTTCCGGTGCATAATCTCGCCAATCGAATTCACTCATTTCGGGTCCTGTTACTTTGCAACCTGCATCTCTATGATAAAGCTGCTGCTGTTGCGCAATTCCTGTGCATTGTCATTGCGCAAGGCTTCGATGCGCGCCAGATAAGCATCGTCGATATCACCGGTAATGTAATCGTGGCTGAAGCATGAGGTATCGAAATGCTTGATGTCCGGATTACCTCTACCGACCGCTTCGATCAGATCGTCCAAGCTTTGATAAATCAGCTTATCCGCGCCCAAGGCCTGGCAAATTTCCTCCTCGGTACGGTCGTGCGCTATTAACTCATGCGCGGCCGGCATATCGATGCCATAGACATTGGGATAACGTACCGGCGGCGCCGCAGACGCAAAATATACTTTCTTGGCACCGGCATCGCGGGCCATCTGGATGATCTGCTCGGAAGTCGTGCCGCGCACGATGGAATCGTCCACCAGCAATACATTCTTGCCGTCGAATTCCAGCGAAATAGCATTCAGCTTTTGTTTGACCGATTTTTTACGCATTTTTTGCCCAGGCATGATGAAAGTCCGGCCGATATAGCGGTTTTTCATAAAGCCTTCGCGAAACTTCACACCTAAATCATGAGCAATCTGCGACGCGGCGGTGCGGCTGGTATCCGGAATCGGAATGACCACGTCGATGTCGTGGTCCGGCCATTCCCGTTGAATTTTTTCTGCCAGTTTTCTGCCCATCCGCATTCTGGCTTTGTACACCGAAATATTGTCGATGATCGAATCCGGCCGGGCGAAATAGACATATTCGAAAATACACGGGCAATGATCGACTAATTCGGTACATTGCCGGGTATGTAACTGACCATCCGCTTCGATGAACACGGCTTCGCCCGGCTCGATGTCGCGTATCAATTGAAAATCCAACACGTCCAGCGCCACGCTTTCGGAAGCGATCATGTAATCAGTACCCTCCTCGGTTTTGCGTTTGCCGAACACAATGGGGCGAATGCCATGTGGATCGCGGAAACCGAGTACGCCGAAACCGGCGATCATCACCACTACCGCGTAAGCGCCGCGAATCCGCTTATGTACCGCGCTAACCGCTTGAAACACATCGTCCACGGTCAATTTGAGTTTGCCGAATTGCGCCAATTCATGCGCGAATACGTTCAACAATACTTCGGAATCTGAATCGGTATTGATGTGACGTTGGTCATCCATGAACACCTGATATTTCAGTTCTTCGGTATTGGTCAGATTGCCGTTGTGCGCCAGCGTCAAGCCAAACGGCGAGTTCACGTAAAAAGGTTGGGCTTCAGCCGAACTGGTGCAACCGGCGGTCGGATAGCGCACATGGGCAATGCCCATATTGCCTTTCAGCTTCATCATTTGCTTGCTGGAAAATACATCCCGCGCCAAACCGTTATCCTTACGCAAATGCAAACGGCTACCGTCGCACGTGACAATACCGGCGGCATCCTGACCCCGGTGCTGAAGTACCGTCAGGGCGTCGTATAAATCCTGATTAACACTTTGATTGGAAACAATAGCGGCAATACCACACATAGCAGACCCAAGTTATCGATAATGGATGTAATCCGCCAAACCGGTCGGCATGTGGGTTTTCAACCACATCGCCAAGGCTTGGAACGGAGGAATGAGAAGGGATTGTTTCCACCAGGGATCTTCCGGCAACGGCGTTAGCCCGGCCAGCATCACCAACAAGGAAACCAGTACCGCCCCGCGGGCAATACCGAATAACATACCCAGCAGACGATCACTACCGGTCAAGCCGGTCTTCTCGATAAGCTGACTCAGCAAAAAACTGATTAAACTACCCAAAATTAAGGTGGCGAAAAAAAGCAACGCGAACGCGGCGGCGATTCTGGCCGAAGGATAGCTGATGGTCGATTGCAACAATACCGAAACATCGCGGCAGTACTGCGTTGCCACCCATACCGCCACTATCCAAAGCACCAAAGCAAACGCTTCTTTAACAAATCCTCGCAGTAGGCCCATTATCGCCGAAATCAAGATAATGGAGATGACGACGTAATCCACCCACAGCAACTTGGCCCAGGGTACAAAATCCAACATGGTCTAGCCGGCTAAATCAAACAAAACGACGTTGGCAAAGGGCTATTCGTCCGCCGAAACAAAACTGTTGACGTTAATTTGTGCCAATTTGGCCTTCACCGCCTGAGCCTTGGCTTTATCGACGATAGGCCCTATGCGTACTTTAAACACAGTACCTTTATCGCTGGCTACCTCTCTGACCGATGCGGCGAAACCTTGTTGCTTCAGATTATCCTGCAAACTGATTGCGTTTGGTTTTTGACTGAAGGTACCCACTTGCAAATACCAGCGATTGCTATCCTCGGCTGCTGCCGCTTTGCTGGCCGGTGTAGCCACCTGTGCAGGAGCCGGAACTGCCGCTACCTCTGCTTTTGGTTCTGGTAATTTGTTAACCGGTTTAAGCACTTTCGGTGTTGGGCTCACCGCTTGTAAAGGCTGGACGGCAGGCACAGGCGATTTGCTCGGTTTAGTGAGGACTGCCGGCGGCACATCTTCCGCTTCAGCAGGTTCTTCATCGACTTGCGCGACCGCCGCCGATGGCGCAGCGGGTTTGGCGGCCGGCAGACTCCGTGGCGCCGGCGCGGTCTCTTTGGCAGTCAATTTAACTTGCGGCTTGGGCGCTTCCAACTCGGCTTCCGATTCGCCTTCTTCCAGCACTTTCATCGTTTGTTTGGGCACAGTCTCGGCCGGCAGAGTTTCCGCTACCTCTTCAACTTTTTCCGGCAGAGGCATGATTTCCACATCTTGAGCCTTGGCAGGCAGCTCGGGAATTTTCAATTCATTGATGCTTTTGCCTGTTTCGTCTATCGGGTCGTCAAATAACATCGGTACGAAAATCGCCGCCAACGCGGTAATGACCGCCGCACCAATCAATCGCTGCTTTAACTCTTGATCCATTCTGATCACCTCTATGAAAATTTCGATAAATATTCGGATACTAGAAAAAAAGAACCAAAAATCAAAAGCAAGTCGTCCTGTCCGGTATTTTGCCGGGCGGCTTGAAATGCCTCGGTAAAATCGGTAAAACCGCTACGGACATTATCCAGGCCTTGTTGCTGAAAAATGGTTTCTAACATATCCGGAGTTGCAGCGCGAGGATTAGCAAGTGGCGCTAAATACCACGTAGCCACTTTGTCGCGCATCATGTTCAATACGCCGGCAATATCTTTATCCCGCATCATCGCAAAAACTGCATGTATTCTGATCTCGGGGAAGTATTCAGACAAATAGTTGATCAATGTCTGCACAGCCTGCGGGTTGTGCCCCACGTCAAGCAAAATGCGCGGCGCGCCGGCAATCAACTGGAAACGTCCTGATAGCCGGGCACTTTCCAATCCTTGCCGAATTGCATCGTCACTGACCGCTAATTGAGGCTGTAGGGTGTTTATAGCCATAATCGCCGCGGAAGCATTTCGATATTGGTGTTCGCCCTTAAACGCCGGCGCCGGCAAGCGATCTATTTGCTTATCCGCAGAGCGCCATTCCCAGCTATCGCGCTGTTTTTGATAACTGAATTCGCTGTCCATTTGCAGCGCAATGGCTCCGACTTGCTCGGCTACTTCGACTACTGAGCGTGGCGCTTGCGCATCGCCGATTATAGCCGCCACACCGGCTCTAAAAATGCCGGCTTTTTCCCGACCGATGGCTTCTTCGGTATGCCCCAGCCAATCCACATGATCAAGTGCTATCGTCGTCACAATCGCTGCATCGGGGTCAATAATATTCACCGCATCAAGTCTGCCGCCTAAACCGACTTCCAGTAACTGAATATCCAGATCTGCCTCGGCGAAAATACCCAAGGCTGCCAACGTGCCAAACTCGAAATAGCTCAAACTGGTCTCGCCGCGCGCCGCATCAATGCGGGTAAAAGCATCGCAAATCAAGGCATCCTCGACCGGCACACCATCAATACGAATGCGTTCGTTATAGCGCAAAATATGCGGCGATGTGTAAGCGCCAACCCGGTAGCCCGCGGCCCGATAGATCGCTTCCAGAAACGCCACGCAGGAACCCTTGCCGTTGGTACCGGCAACGGTGATGGTTAGCGGTTTTTTTTGTTCGGGATTAAGCTGCCGATATACGCCTGCAACTCTTCCCAACCCTAAATCGATAGGCCGAGGATGTAGTTTTTCCTGCCAATTCAACCAGGCTTGCAGCGAATCAAAACGTGTCATTTCGACCGTATTTATTCCTGATACTGCAGATTATCGCTCTCACCCTGATTGCTTAATGGCTCGCTGGTGGCAATCACTCCGACCACGTCGGCGCTGCTGTCGGCGCACATAATAGCCAGGATGCTGGCTATTTTATCGCGCATCTCGCGGCGATCAACGATCATGTCTATGGCACCATGTTCCTGCAGGAATTCGCTACGTTGGAAGCCTTCCGGCAATTTTTCCCGCACCGTTTGCTCGATGACTCGCGGTCCGGCAAAGCCGATCAAGGCATCCGGCTCTGCGACGTTAATATCGCCCAACATCGCCAAACTGGCGGACACACCGCCCATGGTGGGGTCGGTCATGAAAGAAATATACGGAATCCCGGCTTCGGCCAGTTTGGTTAGGGCCGCGCTGGTTTTGGTCATTTGAAACAGCGAGAACAAAGACTCCTGCATTCTGGCACCGCCACTGGCAGTAAAGACGATGAACGGCACACCCAAACGCAAACTTTCGTTGACGCCACGCACAAAACGCTCGCCAACCACCGAACCCATTGAGCCGCCCATGAAACCAAAATCAAACGCCGCCGCAACGATACCGACACCTTTTAGCGTGCCCTTCATCACTACCAACGCATCGTTTTCGTTGCTTTGTTTTTGCGCCTGACTAATCCGGTCTTTATAGCGCTTGCTGTCCTTAAATTTCAAAGGATCGCTCGGTTTTAATCCAGCACCGATTTCTTGACGGCCGTCTTCATCCAAAAACATATTCAAGCGTTTACGCGCCGAAATGCGTAAATGGTGATCGCATTTTGGGCAAACGCTTAAGTTTTTCTCCAGCTCGGCGTTAAACAAAATCGCATCGCAACGCGGACATTTATTCCACAAGCCTTCCGGCACGGTGGTTTTCTTCTGCGAGGATTCGGTTCTGATGGCAGAGGGAACCAGTTTTTCAAACCAACTCATTCGGTGTAGTCTCCGCTTGAAAGCTTAAACATCCATGGCTGCGCGCATGGATTTCAATAAAGTGATGATCTCATGCTTGGCTTGCTGAGGATCATCGAGATTCGCTTCTATTTTACTGATCAGCGCGCTACCCACCACGACGCCGTCGGCAATCGCTGCAATGGTTTTCGCCGTATCGGCATCTTTAACACCAAAACCAACACCTACAGGCAGTGCAGTATTCTGGCGAATGAGTTGCAACTTTTCTTCGACATCGGCGGTATCCAGATGGCCGGCACCCGTGACGCCTTTCAGAGACACGTAATACAAGTAACCGCTGCCCACTGCATCCATTTTCTGGATCCTTTCGGCATTGGTGTTCGGCGCCAGTAAAAAGATCTGATCAATGCCGCGGTCGCGCAGCATGCGAACACAAGACTCGGACTCTTCCGGCGGCAAATCCACCGTCAATACGCCATCAACCTCAGCGCGCTGTACGGCATTCGCAAAGTCTTCGTAACCCATGATTTCTATCGGATTTAAATAGCCCATCAACACCAATGGGGTGTCCTGATCGGTTTTACGAAACTCCATCGCCATGCTCAATACTTTCCGCAAGCCGACATGATGAGATAAAGCCCGCTCGCTGGCGCGTTGTATCACTGGTCCATCAGCCATTGGATCGGAGAAAGGTACGCCTAGCTCGATCACATCGGCGCCAGCTGCCACCATTTCATGCAGCAGTGGTACGGTAAATTCCGGATAAGGATCGCCGGCTGTAATAAAAGGGATCAAGGCTTTGCGCCCGGAGGCTTTTAATTCAGCAAATTTGTTGGCTAAACGGCTCATAGACTGATGCCCTCGCGTTGCATAATGGTGTGCATGTCTTTGTCGCCGCGTCCGGACAGATTGACGATAATAATTTGATCCTTGCGCATGGTGGGCGCCAGTTTCATCGTGTAAGCCATCGCGTGGCTGGACTCCAACGCCGGGATAATGCCTTCCATTTTGGTCAAGGCATGGAAGCCTTGCAGCGCCTCATCGTCGGTAATATTCGGATATTGAGCGCGGCCGGTATCTTTCAACCAGGCGTGCTCCGGGCCGACACCGGGATAATCCAGACCGGCGGAAATCGAATGGGTTTCAATAATCTCACCGTCGTCGTCGGCCATCAGATAGGTGCGATTGCCGTGCAATACGCCGGGTCTGCCGGCCGATAACGGCGCGGAATGACGACCGGTTTCGATACCGTCGCCGGCAGCCTCGACACCATACATCTTCACGCCGGCATCGTCGATAAACGGATAGAACAAGCCAATGGCATTGGAACCACCACCAACGCAAGCGACCAAGGCGTCGGGCAATTTGCCGGCTTGATCCAGGCATTGTTGGCGCGCTTCCCGGCCTATCACGGCCTGGAAGTCACGGACCATGGCAGGATAAGGATGCGGACCAGCTACGGTGCCGATAATGTAAAAAGTATTGTCGATATTGGTGACCCAATCGCGCAAGGCTTCGTTCAGCGCGTCTTTCAGGGTTTTGGAACCTGACTCGACCGGCACCACGGTAGCGCCAAGCAACTTCATCCTATAAACATTCAAGGCTTGGCGCGCGACATCGACAGCGCCCATGTAAACCACGCATTCCAAACCCAGGCGCGCGGCTACAGTGGCAGTAGCAACGCCGTGCTGGCCAGCGCCGGTTTCGGCGATGATACGAGTCTTGCCCATGCGCTTCGCCAGCAAAGCTTGCCCAACAGTGTTATTTACCTTGTGCGCGCCGGTGTGATTGAGATCTTCACGCTTCAGATAAATCTGCGCACCGCCCAGATGCTGGCTCCAGCGTTCGGCGTGATACAGCGGCGACGGCCGGCCAACATAATCGCGCAGATCCGCATCCAGCTCGGCAATAAACTCCGGATCCAGCATATAGCGCTGGTAGGCTTCGTTCAGTTCGGTTATGGCCGGCATCAGCGTTTCCGCAACAAAAATACCGCCGTAAGGCCCGAAATGGCCCCGGGTATCCGGCATATCGTATCTATCTGTCATAGTTCTCAAGTCGCTTGATTAGTTATTCTTATGAAAGCAGCCATTTTCGCCGCATCCTTGATGCCTTTCCCGGCCTCAACACCGCTGCTGACATCCAGCGCATACGGTTTTACCGCTTTAATCGCTTCCCCGGCATTTTCCGGCATCAATCCACCCGCGAGAATGATCGGCAAACTGCGGGCCTTAGGAATCAAATCCCAGTCAAAACTGCTACCGCTGCCGCCCTGCACGCCCGGATGATAAGCATCCAACAGTAACCCGGCCGCATCGTGGTACTGCTGTTGCAATCCTACGACGTCGGTATCGGATTGCATGCGAATGGCTTTGATATACGATTTATCGTAAATCCGGCAATCCTCAGCAGGCTCGTCGCCATGAAATTGCAGGCAATCCACCCTTACTTTATTCAATACTTCGCGGATCAAAGCCGGCTCAGCATCGACGAACAAGGCTACCACGTTAACAAAAGCTGGCAACGCCCTACTGATGCTTGCGGCTTGTTCAATACTGACGTTTCTTGGACTAGGCGGATAAAACACCAAACCAATCGCGTCGACGCCCAAATTGGCCGCATAAAGCGCATCCCCCACCTGGGTAAAGCCGCAAATTTTAACGCGGGTACGCATCGAAAGCCTCATAAAAAATGGCGGCGTAGAATAACACAGGTATCCGATATGTCATGTCCGCGCCAATAAAAAAAGGCTGACCCTTGTCAGCCTTCGTCCGGTGGCTCCTAAGGTGGGCGTCAATGCGCATGATCATGGTCGTGATGATGACCGGCAGGGCCATGCGGCGTTTCATCCTGATGGGTATCTTCCGGATTCAAATCTTCAACTTCGGTTTCGTCAGACGTTGCAGGCAAATTCTGCGGCGCAACGCCCTCGTGTTCATGGGCCAGTGCTGCCGCGCGATTGACCTGATCTGCCGCTTGCACGGACACACCATGCTTATAAACCATCAGCCCACCCAGATCGGCGGTAAACGCCAGCAAAGCCGATAAAATCGCCGCCAGTAATAAATACAGCGTGTTTGCCGATCCGGCTATCAGCCCTTTGCTAAACAAACGCCACGCCGACAGTAGAGTAGCCAAACTCAATACCGAGATACCCAGATGTTCGTGATGCTCCATGATCTCGTGAACATCACCGCCATGCGCAACACTCCCTGCCGCCACCAAACCCGCCGCCACGGTAAGCGCGGCAAACACAGTACCCAGATACAAAAATGCGCCGGCTATCTGCCGCCACTCCGAGCGCTTCGCCAAGCTGCCGATTACATCCAGGGTAAAGAACAAGGTCAGCAACGCAATCGGAAAATGCACCAGCAAGGGATGAATATTCTGAAGCGCGGCAATGCCTGGCAACACACTATTAAAGCTTTCCGCCGGAGATTGCCGCACCAGGACTTCCAGGAAGGACAATAAGCTCTCCACCCCGCCGGCCACTCCGCCGCCGTTGTCGCCGCCACCATGCACGGCGAACGTCAAGTGATCGTTTAGACCCCACATAAAATCTCCCCCGATTTAGTTTTGCGCGGATACTACCACGATAGAACTAAGCCTAGTTAATCGTCACTTGGGTGGACATGGTCAAGGCTCTAGTTTTACTTTCCAAAAACTCGGTGCCTTGCTGCTGAATAAACATCACCTGCAATTTCTCGGCATCGGCAAGTTTCATCCCCTCCTCTTGCCCCAGGCATAACAAAGCGGTAGACCAGGCATCGGCGATAGTGGGGCTTTCATTAAACACGCTGACCGCCACTAAGTCGTGAGTAACCGGCGCGCCGCTACGGGCATCAAGGATGTGGCTGTAACGTTTACCTTTGACATCGAAATAATGCCGATACGTGCCGGAAGTCATCACCGACATCGGGCTGTCTTTGGGCAAGGTCACGACCTTATGCATTTTTTGTTCGCCAGGTAGCGGTTTTTCCACTGCAATCCGCCAAGCCTTGCCGTCCGGTTTGCTACCCAGCGCTTTCAACTCGCCGCCTATTTCCACCAAATAGTTTTGGATACCCATAGCTTGCAGCGCATTGCTGATTTTCTCTACGCTGTAACCCTGGGCTATCGACGACACATCGACACGCAACCTCGGCAGTTTTTTTGATATATGGCTATCGTCCACCAACTGCAATTTGTCCATGCCGACATTCGCCAAAGCGGCCTGTAGCGTTGCATCGTCGGGAATAGTCAAATCATCACCCATGAAGCCCCACAGCTCGAACAAAGGTTTGATCGTCAAATCGTAACACCCCTGGCTCAGGGCGCTGACGTTCTGCGCGATTTTAACCAAAGCCACGATTTCCTCGCCGACTGGCTGAGCATCGGTCGAAGCGTTGGCATTGAACTGCTCGATTAGCGAGTCAGGTCGGTAGTTGGATAAGGTTTTATCCAAATCCAGGAAAACCTTTTCAACTTCAGCGGTGATTTGCGCCTCGTCCAGGGCTTGCGGCGCCCAATAGCTAATATGGTAAGTGGTCCCTTGCGCAAAACCGCTAAAAGTATGCAACGGCGGCAGCGGCTCCGCACAACCTTGTATCAGCAACAGTCCCAGTAAGACCGCGTTCCATCCCTTCCTTAGCATTAACCCCCCGTAGCACTAACGCAAAAGCGCCGAAATAGTTTTGAAATGACTATGCCGAGCATCCCGCAACCATTCGAACAACACGGATTCGTGACAACTCAACGCAACACCTTGCTGCTGCATGCGCTGCAAGGCGTAATCTTTGTGCTGGACTTGGCGCGAGCAAACTACATCCGCCAACACATGCACTTGATAGTTTGCACTTAACAACTCAAGCGCGGTTTGCAACACGCACACATGCGCTTCCTGACCGATGATCACCACTTGCTGCCGACCGGTGTCAGCCAGGGCTTGCTTGAAACCGTCCGCGGCGCAACAAGAAAAACCGGTTTTACTGAAAATCCGGGCACTACCGGGCAAACACTCACTAATCTCTGCTTGAGTAGGCCCTAGCCCTTGCGGATACTGTTCAGTCACTAACACCGACACATCCAACAGCTCGGCGGCTTTCAGTAAGCGCTGACCGTGCGAGAGCATTTGTTTCAAGTCGGTAGCCGGCATCGCCGCCGACAAACGCTGTTGAATGTCCACCACCAGCAATACGCTGTTGTCTGCCTCCAGTAAATTGGGATGCGTCGCCATCGAGCTTAGCCGTGCTTCATGATGCGCGCTCGGTCGCGCTGCCAATCCTTATCTTTGGATGCGGCGCGTTTGTCGTGCAATTTTTTACCTTTCGCCAAACCGATTTTCAACTTGGCACGGCCCTTAATCCAGTACATCGACAACGGAATCAAGGTATAACCCTTGCGCTCCACGGAGCCGATTAATTTGTTCAATTCACGTCTGTGCAACAACAATTTTTTCTTGCGCACAGCATCGGGGTTGACGTGGGTAGATGCCGACAATAAAGCCGACACATGCGCACCGCTCAACCAGGCCTCGCCACGCCTGATCTCGACATAACTTTCCTTGAGCTGAATCCGACCGTCGCGCAAGCTTTTAACTTCCCAGCCTTCCAATACCAAACCGGCCTCGAAAGTCTCGTCTATCGTGTACTCGTGGGAGGCCTGGCGATTAACCGCGATGGTGTTATCGGTGGCTTTGTTGTCCTTCTTGGATTTTTTGGCTGCCATTACGTAGCGAAGATTTTTTAAACTGACTGAAAACGTGAATTTTGATATTTTACTCACACACCCGTTAAATAACGACATAAAAACACAAGGGCTCTCCAACATGACCGATAAAACCCCATCCATCCACGGCGAATGGTCCTCCCGTTTCGCCTTTATTCTGGCCGCCACCGGTTCGGCGGTCGGTTTGGGTAATATCTGGAAATTTCCTTACATCACCGGCCAAAACGGTGGCGGCGCTTTTGTGATGGTGTATTTAATCTGCGTGGCAGCGATCGGCATACCGATCATGATTGCGGAAATTATGTTGGGCCGCCGCGGCCGGCAAAGCCCCATCAATACGATGCAATCTCTGGCTACCGAAGCCAAAGTCGATCCGCGCTGGGGCTATTTGGGCTGGATGGGCATGATCGCCGGTTTTTTAATCCTGGCCTACTATAGCGTGATTGCCGGCTGGGCTATGGCTTACATCTTCAAAGCGTTTTTCGGTGGCTTTTTCGGAACCGACGGCGGCGAAGTTAAGGAGATATTCGACAATTTGATGGCCAGCCCTATCCAGCAAATTTTCTGGCACACCGTGTTTATGTTCATCACCATGCAAGTCGTAATGCGCGGTGTAAAAGGCGGCCTGGAAAAAGCCGTACGGTTTTTGATGCCTGCCTTGTTCGTGATCCTGATCATTTTAGTGGCTTATGCGATGGCATCAGGCTATTACGCGCAAGGCATCCACTTTCTATTCAGCCCCGATTTCAGCAAAATCACCGCTGACGCGGTGCTTACCGCCATGGGCCACGCCTTCTTTACGCTTAGCTTGGGCATGGGTGCCATTATGGTGTATGGCTCTTACCTGCCCGGTCATGTCTCGATTGCCAAAACCACGTTTTTCATCGCCGGCGCGGATACCGCCGTAGCCTTGCTGGCCGGCATCGCCATTTTTCCCTTGGTGTTTGCCAACCAGTTAGAAGTGTCTACCGGGCCTGGTCTGATTTTTCAAACCCTACCCTTGGCCTTTGGGCATATGAGCGGTGGTTGGCTATTCGGCGTGCTGTTTTTTGTACTGCTTTTTTTCGCCGCCCTCACCTCGTCCATTTCCTTGATCGAACCGACCGTAGCCTGGCTGGTGGAAAACAAAAATATTGATCGGCAAAAAGCCTGTGTCTGGTCCGGCACTGCCTGCTGGGGCTTAGGCGTGGCCGTGGTGTTTTCGTTTAATATTTGGTCCGACTTTAAAATCTTCGATAAAAACCTGTTCGAGCTTCTGGATTACCTGACCGCCAACCTGATGCTGCCCTTGGGCGGTTTGTGCATCGCGGTGTTTGCCGGCTGGATGATGAAACAAGCCCATGCCGAACAAGAGTTGGAACTGCCTGCGCAAGGCTTTCAAGCCTGGCAATTTTTGATCAAATACGTGGCGCCGGCTGCCGTATTCATCGTCTTCTTACATGTACTCGGGGTGCTGTAAATGATCACGGTTGTACAAAAAAGCGCCTTGGTCAAGTTTTCTGCAAAGCAGATGTTTGATCTGGTGGATGACATTGAGTCGTATCCCAAATTCTTACCCTGGTGCTCCGGCAGCAAAATCTTGAAGCGTGAAGGCAATATCGTCGAAGGCCAAATCGACATCGCCAAGGCCGGCTTTCATAAATCCTTCACTACACGTAACAAAATCGATCAAGGCGGCAGAATCCAAATCAGTTTGCTGGACGGGCCTTTTTCCTCGCTAGAGGGCTTTTGGAGTTTCATGCCGCTTCGCGAAGACGCCAGCAAAATCTCGCTGGACCTGGAGTTTGAAATCTCCGGCATGCTGGCCAATTTGGCCTTTGGTCCGGTGTTCAATCAAATCTGCAACACCATGGTCACCTCCTTCACCCAACGTGCCAAAGCCTTGTATGGCGGATGATTTGATAGCGGTGGAAGTGGCTTACGCCACGCCGGATCGACAACTGCTTATTCCCATCAGCCTGGCGGCGAATTCCACCGTCGAACTCGCCATAGAAGCTTCCGGTATTTTGCGGGAGTTTCCGGAAATCGATTTAGGTCAGCAGAAGGTGGGGATTTTTGGACAGGTTTGTAATTTGGATAAAGTCATTAGTACCGCTGATCGTATAGAGATTTACCGGTCTTTAAAGCAGAATCCGATGGATGCGAGGCGGGGGCGGTTGCAGAAATAGTTTGGGTAAAATTTGATGGTTAACCCATTTGATTTAGGCAGTGCTAAATGCAGACACACAGTTGAAATGAAAGGATATTTCTATTTTTTAAAACGTTTTGACATCGTTTTGACGCAATGTTTTGCGTCATTTAGGATGCCTAATTTTAGTTAGGCGCCACAAATGCCATCAGACTCCAAGTCAGACTCTCTTGAACTCACTGAGTTGCCGCCAGAACTTCAGCCGCAAATGCGCTTGTATCGGCGCCTATACTTGGCACGCATCGACCTAGACGAAGCCAAAGCCGCAGCAGAGGAACTCCTCGAACGCCGAATCCCACTCCCAAGACGTAAGCAACCCGTACCACTTCTCATGTCGTTAACCACCGCTCTGGTCGTCTCTTACGCTCGCCCATTTGTGGCCTCGCGTCGGAACTCCTCAGTTGCAGATACCACAGTTCCTGGAGTCCTGCTGAGAACGCTAAGCAGTCGCCAGCGCGAACTTCATGAAGCGCTGATCGAGCTTCGGAACAAACAAGTGGCTCACTCCGACGCGGAAGTTCTAGACATGCACATAAGGCTGATCCCAGATGGAGATGTCGGCATATTCCGTGATCCGCGGTCGCCATTCAGACGCGACGCATTGCATACAATTCTGAAGGTCATCGCAAAACTTGAAATCGCAATAGACGAGAAGTGCGAGAGCCTTCGCGTCGAGCTACCCAATGGTGTGTGGCTTTGAGCCGAGCGGCGCCCAACCCCTCGGTCCAGGCGAGGCCCAACGGCAAGGCAGGACCGTCGATTGGGATGAACAACCCGAATCCCAGCATAAAAGCCGTAAAGCCGGGCATCGCTACCCATTAGTTTTCCTAAACTTCAAGCAATTGGCAAATATGCCAACCGGAATTAATGCCGATCAATTTCCTTCGCTTGTGCCCCGCTATCAATGGCTTTATCAATCAACATCACGCTACCACGCATCAATGCGGCAAAGAGCAATATGGAAAACACCAACCCCATCGGTAGTATGCCGAGCAAACCGGCAATGACAACGATCAGCATAGCTATGCCGGTATTTCCTATCTTAGCGATCTTCATTTGGCCTCCCGGACCGTTTATCGGTCGAAACGAAATCTCGCATTCACTATATCGGCTTATTTAAATTCAACAATACACGCAAGCGGTAATATATTGTTTTACTTAATAAAACAGTAACAATATTAAGTGTATTTGTAATTCACCCCTATTCGAGGAAAACAGACACCCTCTTTTCAAACTAGGCGGCTTCGTCCAGCAACTCCAGGCCTCTAAACACCGAACAACGCTTGAACACCTCCAACTCCGGCGCCAGTTGTTTTTGCTGGCAGAATTTAGCGACCAGTTTGGTCAAGCCCTTGATGTCGCGCCCCGTAGCCCCGGGAAAGATGGCCGCCAGTTCGTCGATCAATTCTTCCCTGACCGGCAAGCTAAATTGCTCGGTCATGACCCGCCAGATTTTGCATCTGTCCGCATGATCCGGGGCGTGGTAGCGCAGCATGGCGATACAACGGGAAATGATGGCTTCATCGATGTCATCGACCCGGTTGGTGGTCAGAAACAACAAGCCGTTGAAATACTCCAGCACCCGCAAGAACACACCGACTACGGCATTGGAAGCCAAATTGTCTGCCCGGCTTTTGATGTACACGTCGGCTTCGTCAATCAGCATCACAGCCCCCCAGCGCTGGGCACGGATCAAAGTGTCCTTCAAGGTTTTTTCCATCTCCGCGACGTTTAAACCCAACTGCCCGGAATGCACCCGGTATAAAGGCCGCTTGATGATTTCCGAATACACTTCGGCGGTCAGCGTTTTGCCGACCCCCGCCGGACCGGCGCACAGCACCGTGGTACCGCCGGATTTGCCGGCGACGATGTCGTCCATCAGCATGTCCATTTCCGCGGTCAGAATGTCGATCAGATCGGTTTGTTCGGGCGGCAGGATCAGCTTTTGTTTCAACTCCGGCTGATACACATAAGGCTGGGTATCGTCGACGTGTACCCAAACGTGGTGATGCAATTCCAGATGAAACATCAGGATATAGCCATGCACCGGCATTTCCGTGAACATACCTTTAGGTACATCGGCTTTGGCGGCTTCCATGGCGCTTTCGGTTTTGCTGTCGTAGCGCATGCTTTTGCCGGCTTTACGCAGATAAGTGCCCAGAATGTCGCCGGATGCGTCCAGACTCAAAGCCCGTTCGCTGAGGATATTTTCGTCGTTGACCAAGCGGCAGATCCCGCCACCCGAGGACATGACTACCGTATTCTTGCGCGTCCAGTCGCTGCTGCGATGGCTAGCGGTGGGGTCCTCGGCGTATTCGCCGGTGCCCCACCCGGAAAACTGTTCACCATACCGAGCGCGCCAATCAAAATACCGAGCGGTAGCCTCATCGTAACTGGCGATTAATTCCGGGGTTTCTTTTAAATAACCTTTGGTGGCAAAAATCTCCGGGATGGTTTTGTTCGCCAGATCTTTGCTCCGAATGATGAGGCTCTCAACCATGATTTTACCCTTGGTGTTGGCCTTCAATTCGATCAGGATCCGCCCGGCTTCTTCTTCTCCCGGTGGGGTGTAATCCAGGCGAGTGATCAGATAAGCCAAGGTTCTGCCGGAAGGCTGCACATGAAATAGCCAACCACGCAGCCCGCCCTCCAATAAATAATTGGCAATGGCCGGCAACAACATTTCCAGTTGATCGACGTTGTAGCGATGGCTGTTGTCGGCCAGCGCCGCTTGCAAAGCTATCAATAGCGCTGCTTGCTGTTGTAAGGCTTCACCGTGTTGCAAGTAGATGTCGGCCAGACTGGCTAATTCGGCCTCACTGAGTAAATCGTAAGGCACTTGCGCCTTGGTGCCAAAACGCAATTGCTCATTGATGCTTTGCAAGCGGGGGTGATCGTTAAGCAGTTGTTCGAGATGACGTTTGTCGATGGTTAATTTCATGGCATCAATCCTGTGACGGTAAGGCTAAACAAAGTACTTCGGCTAAATGCAGCGGCTTGGCAAAGCCGCCATTACCGATCTGCTGCTGACAAGAGAAACCGTTGCTGACTAGCAATGCGTCAGGTTCGGCGCGCAGCGCTGGAAATAAGGCCAACTCGGCCATGGCTTGGGATTGGTCGAAATGCTCGGCTTCGACACCAAAATTGCCGGCCATGCCGCAGCAAGACGATTCGATCAGCTCGAATTTCAAATCCGGCAGTTGCTTGAGCAACTTGCGAACCGACTTGATGGCGCCGACTGCTTTTTGATGACAGTGGCCGTGCAATAACAAGCTGTTAACGCCGGGGATGGATTGAAACTCTATAGGCCAGCGTTTGCCGGCTTGTTCGCGTACGATAAACTCTTCCAATAACAAGACCTTTTCCGCCAGTTTTTGTGCCGGTTCGCCCAAGCCGAGTTTTAAATATTCGTCGCGTAAACTGAGAATACAAGAGGGCTCCAGACCAATAATCGTGCGCCCCGCAGCGACATGCTCGGCGAGAGCCTCCAGCATGCGCTGCGCTTCGATGCGGGCTTTATCGATCAGACCATTGGAAAAGTAGGTGCGGCCACAGCACAAGGGCCGGTCTGATTCATCATCGGCTAGGGGCGTGGCGATGTGTACGTGATAGCCGGCGCTATGCAGCAACTTTTTAGCCGCTTCTGCAGCAGCCGGGTTGAAGTAATAGTTAAAGGTATCGACCAGTAACACGACCTGTTTGTCGGCTAACTCCGGATGCAAACTTAATTCGGATTGCGCCGGTACCTGAAACGCTTGCGCGGCAGGTTCCGGCAAGCGGACTTTGGCGCTGACGCCCAGCCAGGCTTCGCCCAAGCGCGCCAGCAGCGGCATGCGATTGCGCCACTGGATCAAAGGCCGGAGCGCGCGCCAACGTAGTATTTTCGGCAACTCCGCCCACAGGCGCCGCCGCATCGTCAAGCCATTGCGCTGCACTTGCTGCGCCAGAAACTCGGCCTTGATCAAGGCCATGTCCACTTCGTTTTCGCACTCGCGCTTACAACCCTTGCAACTGATACACAAGGCCATGGTTTCGGCCAGTTCCGGATTGAAAAAAGCCGCATCATTATCGGCGTTCAAAGCTGCCTTCAACGCCCTTACTCGTCCGCCCGGCGACAGACCGGGATTTTGCGTCACCCTATAACTGGGGCACATCACCCCTTTCGCATCCCGTTCGCATTGCTTGCTGCCGATGCACACCGCCACGGCCTTGGCGAAATCGGCGCCATGCTTGGGAATATCGGCATAGGCGTCGCCCATTCCGGCGTTTTCATAAGACGACCAATCCAGAAACAGTTTCATAGGCACCAGGCTGAATAAAAACCTGGGTCAAGCAAAAACGAAGCCAGACTTTGCTTGACTGATGCGCTATGCGTATCGGCCCTGTCATAGGTGCAGTTGTGACATTTCCAAGCTAACCCGCCATGTAGCAAATCCGACAATCAAAACCCGTAGCGGACGATTTACCACAGCGTTATCCACTTAGACCGGCAAGAAACCCAGACAATTCGGCCCGCTTATTCCGGCACAAATATTGCGGAAATTAGTTTCTTTGACTTGGGAAAATTGAAGTGGAATTAGAAAACTGCGATACCCGCTATTTCATTAGCTATAGCGGCGTAAAACTACCCTTGAAACTGGTCAACGAACTGGCAGACGAAAGCCATCTGGAAAACCGCAACACCTACTTCCGCGGCTGCTACGCTGCCGATGAACGCCTAATGTTGCTGGAAAAACTGGTCTATGGCGAAGTGGAATTACGTCATGTCTATACCTATCATGCTAACGGGGTTCTAGCCGAGGCGGAAATAACGGATGCGGACGGCGAGATCGACCTGTTACGCTTTGACGAAACGGGAGCTGCATTGAAATTTGATTAGCTGGCTGGTTCATAAACCTTTGCCATAGGCAATTTGCTACCGCCTACAATACAATATGTCTCTCGCGCCTTAAGCTTGGCGACCGACATTTTGTTTTCATTCAACCGCAAACCAGCATGAGCAAAGACATCCGCATCCAGCGCCTCAGCGGCGACGCCTTGATTCAATACATTCCGGAACTGGCGCGCCTGCGCATTGAGGTGTTCCGGGATTTTCCGTATCTGTATGACGGCGATTACGAGTACGAGAAGAAATACCTGCAAACTTACATAAACTGCCCGGAAAGCGTCATCGTGCTGGCGTTCGATGGCGACGCCATCATCGGCGCGTCGACGGCGATCCCTTTGAAATACGAAACCGACGAGGTCAAAAAGCCGTTCATCGAACATTGCTACGATCCGAATCAAGTGTTTTATTGTGGTGAATCGGTGTTGAACAAGGCCTACCGCGGCCTCGGCATTGGCGTAAAGTTTTTCGAACAACGCGAAGCCCATGCCGAAGATTTGGGCGGTTTCAGACACATCACCTTTTGCTGCGTGGAGCGCCCGCTTGACCACCCGCGCCGGCCAGCCGATTATGTGCCGCTGGATGCGTTCTGGAACAAGCGCGGCTACTTCAAACATCCCGAGTTGAAAACCACCTACACCTGGAAGGATCTCGACGACATCGCCGAAACCGCCAAACCGATGACTTTTTGGTTGAGAGAAGACCGTGCCTAAAATTGCCAGCGCCCAATACGACATCAGCTTCCTGGAAACCTGGGAAAACTTCGAAACAAAGGCCCGCCGTTGGGTCAAAGAAGCCGCCGATAACAAAGCCGACATTCTTTTGTTCCCGGAATATGCCTGCATGGAACTGGCATCGCTGTTTCCCAAGGAAGTGTATTCCTCGTTGAACGGCCAGTTAGATGCTTTGCAAACCTTGCTGCCCGGCTATCTGGACCTATTTAAAGCGCTGGCCGCCGAATACCGGGTCTACATTCAAGCAGGGACTTACCCGGTCAAACACGCCAACGGCGAATTTCGCAATCACGCCTATTTCTTTACCCCGCAAGGCGACGTGGATTATCAAGAAAAGCTGACCATGACGCGCTTTGAAAACGAGCAATGGCATATTTCCCGTGGCTTGGACATCAAGTTATTCGATACCGTGTTTGGAAAAGTCGCGATCAATATCTGCTATGACAGTGAGTTCCCACATTACGCCCGCCAACAAGCGGAACGCGGCGCCACCTTGATTCTGGTGCCTAGCTGCACCGATACCGAGGCCGGTTATTATCGAGTGCGCATCGGCTGCCAAGCCCGTGCGCTGGAAAATCAATGCTATGTCGTACAAGCCTCCTTGGTTGGCAACGCCGATTGGTCGGAAGCGGTGGACGTCAACTGCGGCGCGGCGGCGATTTACACGCCGGTGGATCGCGGCTTTCCCAACAATGGCATTCTGGCGATAGGCGAATATAACCAGACGCAATGGGTTTATGCAGATGTGGATTTGGCGGCGGTGAATACTGTGCGCCAAGAAGGTCAGGTGTTCAATTATCGGGATTGGCCTAAGCAGTTCGATTGCCGCTAGGCACTCACAACCCATCTCTAAGCAGTACGCCAGGCAGCACGAGGCCTGGCGTATAACGCCGGTCAATTAAGGCATTTCAGCGATCTAAACATACATCATCAAGGCCACTTGCTTTAACAACGCTTACTTCCTTGGTTTTTGCGCCAATTCTCCTAAACTTGCGCAGTGCCGAAAAATCAGTGCCCGCAATAGCCAAAGCCCGGTTATTATTGGCCGTTGTCCATTTACACGCCCCGGTGGAGATATGCATGCTTGACTCAATCGCTCTTGATATTCAGGCTCTGGTCAATCTGCTCAGCAGGTTAAGACCGGAATTGCTGGATCAAATTTGCGCGAAGCATCCCGGTTACACCGAAACCCTTAGGCCCGGAAAATTAATCGGGCAAGACAATTCGTCGCAATCCCAGTTACTGGTCGATTTAGCCATGAGCACCAAAGGCCTGGTCAGACAGGAGTGTTTGAGTATCTATAATTTGCTGAGCACACGTTTGCGAGGCTCGGTGCGCTTGCGTTTGATCGGCAGCACCATCGCCACCCTGTCGGCGGGCGCATTGATAGCGGCATTAACCCAGGGTGTCCCAAAATTGGTATTGGCTTTTGCAGTATTGACGGTGTTTGCGGCAGCATTCATGCTGGTGGGCGAGTGCCTGGAGGGTTATTTCGGCCGGCAGCGCGGCTTGCGAGAAATGCAGGATAGACTGCTGAAAAATCTGCTGGAAGTAGCCGATATTGAAGCCGAACTGCGTCTGATGGAATTTCGTGGCAATTTCGACGGCATCGAACCGCAAATCCGCAAATTAAATACCGTCGCGATTACCAGTCAGCAAATCCAACATTTGGTCGGCTAAGCGCATTTCCAGACTTGAATCTTGTCCAACCAACAGATACCTTATTTCAGTAACGAAACTTCAAATCGCATGCCCCAACCAATCGACTGGACAGGGAATTGTCTTCACTGGCGAATTGGTTTACATCGACACCGCAACCCAAGTTTACTGGTCGGCTTTTGCGTTTTTCAATCGGATTAGGATTTGCCGTGCTTCGCCCGGCATTACTTAACAAAAGATTCGAGCTATCAGTGGCATCGGCTGTCAGTGCTTGATCCGAAGGAGTCAGAATTAACGCGGAAGGCGTTTCAAAACTTACCGGCGGCGCATCTGCGAGGACATTTAGCGCACAAATAACCAGCCAGCCGCCAATGACGGCGGAAATGGGTTTGGACTGCTTCAGAAACGAAAAATCATGGGCTTTCATGATTTCCTCCTGTTCCAAAGTTGGCATTATGAGCTCGGCGAACAAATCCTCCTGTTGAAGACGCTTGTCCAACCCGCTCGGTCTAAGCTATCTGCCGGTAGCGGCCAAAATTACCCTTACGATTAACAATCCGCTATGACAAATGCGTTCCTATCTAAGCATCGATCGCTTAACACATTTTTAATTCCGTACTGCGAACCAGGCCGCAAAAGCATTCCTGGAGACAGGACTAATAATAGTCCGATACCCGTTGCGTGGCGAATTTTAAAACGCTTAGTTGCAAAATTTTTCTTATGATAGTCAATTAGTTGACGAACAAATCTCATAAATTTTCGAGCATAATTGATGCCAAACAGCAAAGACACGCACCAAACCAGGCAAAGTCATGGCAAGCCGCGTTTGCTTCGCAGATCAAAACCGGGAAATATTTTCGACACTTTTTGTAAGGCCCTCTCAGGAACAAACAGATGAACAACAATCAGGCATCCAGCAATCCACCGCCGCCCGTGAGTTTGAAACAGGCTTTTGGGTATTGGCTGAAACTGGGCTTTATCAGCTTCGGCGGTCCCGCCGGACAGATCGCCATCATGCATCAGGATCTGGTAGAAAATAAGCGCTGGATCTCCGAGCGCCGTTACCTGCATGCCTTAAATTACTGCATGCTGCTGCCCGGCCCGGAAGCCCAGCAATTAGCAACCTATATCGGCTGGCTGATGCATCGCAGCTGGGGCGGCATCATGGCCGGCGGCTTGTTTGTATTGCCATCCTTGTTGATTCTAATCGGTTTGGGTTGGGTTTATATGGCTTACGGGCATTTACCAGCCGTGGCCGGGGTACTGTATGGCATAAAACCCGCCGTGACCGCGATTGTGCTGTTTGCCGCGTATCGAATTGGCTCCCGGACCTTGAAAAACGCTTGGTTATGGGCAATCGCCGCCCTAGCGTTTCTGGCTATTTTTGCGTTGCGAATACCGTTTCCGCTAATCGTGTTCGTCGCCGCCTTGCTTGGCGCGCTCGGCGGTAATTGGGCCCCCCAATATTTTAATTTAGGCGGGGGGCACGGCAAATCTAACCCACGTTTCGGCCCGGCATTGATAGACGACAACACGCCTCCCCCCGAGCACGCCCGTTTCAATACCGGTAAGCTGGTCAGGCTGGCCTTTATCGCTTTGGGATTATGGGGCGGTGCGCTCGGTTGGCTTTGCACTCAGTACGGCTGGGACGGCGCATTAACGCAGATGGGTTGGTTTTTTACCAAAGCGGCCCTGCTCACGTTCGGCGGCGCCTATGCGGTGCTGCCTTATGTGTACCAAGGCGCGGTGGAACATTACCACTGGCTGACACCAACGCAAATGATTGACGGTCTGGCCTTGGGCGAAACCACGCCCGGTCCGCTGATCATGGTCGTCACCTTCGTCGGCTTCGTCGCCGGCTGGAACCAAACACTATTCGGCGGCGAGCATTTATTTTTAGCGGGCGCGCTAGCCGCTACCGTGGTGACTTACTTCACCTTCCTACCCAGCTTTCTGTTTATTTTGGCTGGCGGACCGCTCGTGGAATCAACTCACAACAATTTGAAATTCACCGCACCATTGACCGGCGTTACCGCAGCCGTGGTAGGTGTCATTCTGAATCTGGCTGTATTCTTTGCCTATCACGTCTTCTGGCCCCAAGGATTTGAAGGCGTGGCGGATAAGGTCGCTCTAGTAATCGGGCTGGCCGCCATACTGGCTTTGTTTCGTTACAAAGCCGGGGTTATTCCGGTCATTGTCGGTAGCGGTACGGCCGGGCTGTTATTGAGCTTTCTGAAGCCATGGCTAAGCCAACACGGCATAAACTTGTAGCTGCCGGCAAACTATTAACCCCGCCCTTACATACCGTTAGCCTTTATGCCTTTTGCGAAACGGCAACGATTGCAATCCCAAACCGCCTAACAAAGCTTGCGGCAGGTATTGAAATTGCTGGCGGACAAAAGCTCCAACCAAACCCAAAGGTTTTCTGTAGCTGTCGGCATTGGCGACCCAAGCCGACAGCAGCGCGGCCTCGCCGGCTTACTTAGGCCCACTCCACACTCAACGCAAGTTGTCGTTTGCGGCTGAGGCAACTCTGCCACTCAACAACTGTTGCCCTGCAAACACCCTTTAAACACAAGCTCCGGAAAATTGGTGCTCAGCAAGCAATGCGGGATTGAATACCCGCTGAAACGCCTAGCAATCCGTTCGCGCACCGCCCGGCGTTTTCCCTGAAAAACAATCGATAAATAAACCACTTAGCGTTCTAACTCGCCATCCAAGCCAGATATAGCGAAGCCATCCGACAATCTGGCACAGCTCGTGCTCTATTAGAAATCAATAGCAGCGATCAAAGCCTATTCACCATTTTAAACAATCGCTTACTTTACGCGGCACAACGGGGAATATGGCCTTTATATTTAAGAAATGGGGAACATTGGCATGAGTAGTCCTTTAGCAACTTTTAATAAAATGGTACCGGCAGGAGCCCCCGCGGATTGGGACGCGGCAGAGGTGGTTTCATTAAAATCGCCTGTCACTCAGTTGTCAGAAGGTTTAACGCATTCACGGGTTGCAGTAGCCTTGGGAGACTTTAAATACGTCACCGAAACCCGCGATCACAAATGGGTCGATTTTCTACTAATCGGCGCACTAACAATCTTTATCCACAACACGGTAGTCGATCACTTCAGCGGTGCGGCGTTTGAACAAGAAATTGTGGAGCCGATCAAGCCCGAGACCAAAGTCCAAATCACCCTGACTAGGCCGCAACCGAAACCGGTGCCGCCACCGCCGCCAAAAGTTAAACCGCAACCGCCCAAACCCAAGGTCGTACCGTTAAAGCCGCCAAAAATCCAACCGGTGCCTAAAGTCGTTGAGGAAGCGCCTGCGCCGGCGCCTGTTGAAGGGCCGGTAGTAGACAACGCTCCACCGGCTCCGCCGGCGCCTCCCGCGCCGGTGGTTGAAGAAAAAATCACCGAGCCGGTAGCCGACGCGGCTTACCTGCACAACCCGCTGCCGGAATACCCGGAAGTTGCGCAAGAACGCGGTTGGGAAGGCAAAGTGGTGATGAAAGTACACGTGCTGCCCGACGGCACCGCCGATAGCGTGACCGTCAGCAAATCCAGCGGCCAGAAAGTCCTGGACGATGCTGCGGTTAAAGCCGTTCTCAAGTGGTCTTTCGTGCCGGCCAAACGCGGCGATACGGCGATTGCCCGTTACACCACGGTTCCATTCACTTTTAAATTGTAATTATTTTTGAGGATCAAAAATGTCTGAGATAGCAACCAACGTCATCGTCGATGGCACTCTGAACACCTTAATCGCCGCCTCGGTAGTCACCTGGGGCTTAATTCTGATCAAAGGCGTGCAACACATCCGCATTTCCTATCACAACCGTCGTTACAACAAAGAATTTTGGAGCGCGCCCAACATCCAGGCTGCCGCGCATTTGGAAAATCAGGATGGTCCGGCCGCCAGAGTTGCCGGCATCGGTTTCTCCACGCTGATCGAAACCGACGGCGGCGCCTCTACTCACGATCTGGAACACACTTGGGATAGACAGGAGTTGCTGGACAGACGCTTGCGTCAACAAATGCAGAAAGAACGCGGCTCGTTGGAAAGCGGCCTGGCGGTGCTGGCGACCATCGGCAGTATCTCGCCGTTCGTCGGCTTGTTCGGTACTGTCTGGGGCATCATGGGGGCGTTGACCAATATCAGCAAAACCGGCTCGGCCAGTTTGGAAGTCGTTGCCGGTCCTATTGGTGAAGCCTTGATCGCCACAGCAGTCGGTATCGCGGTCGCGGTGCCAGCGGTTGTGGGTTACAACTTTTTCATCCGCCGCAATAAAGTGGTTTGGGCATTTCTGGACGACTTTGCCATCGACTTTGTGCACTTGGCCCTGAAAAGCTCGTTCATCATCGAACGCGCCGGCAGCAAACCGGCAGCGGCGGCAGCTTCCGCACGTTTGACCGATGTCAGCGGCGGTAAAAAGCCCAACATCAGAGATAACCACGAAGACTTAATCGCGAAAGAGGCGCACGCATAATGGCATTCAATACTAAAGACGACGGCGGCGATGACGTCATGGGTGAAATCAACGTCACCCCCCTAGTGGATGTGATGTTGGTACTGCTGGTGGTATTTATCGTCACCGCGCCCTTATTAACCCAGGCGGTACACGTCAATCTGCCGAAAACCGCGGAAACCGCGCCGCCGGATGACAAACAAGCGTCTTACCTGAGTGTCGATGCCCAAGGCAAAATCTACATCGACAAACAGGAGTTTCCGTTGGAAATCATCGAAGGCGAATTGAGAAACCGCCTGGCAGCCAATCCGGAGTTTGCGTTAAACCTGAATGCGGATGACGCGGTGCAATACGGCATCGTTGCCAAGGTTATGTCATCCATCGAACGAGCCGGCGTCACCAAGCTGTCGGTTCTGACGGTTCCGCAATAAATCATGATCCGGCCGGGTAACAAGTTTGCCCGGCTGGCTAATCGCGGCACCAAACGCCGTGGCACAAGCACAATCCGAACCACGCCAAAACCAAGGATGCAGACGCTGCGTCCAGGGTTTCCTTGCGTTTAGGAACAAACTTTTAGAGGAACTGTAGGATGGCGCGCAAGACCGCTCAAGACTTTCATCCGGAAGCGTTACAAGCTTTTGACAAATATATGCACGGCGATATTTCCCGACGGGATTTTTTATCGTCGGTGCCTAAATACGCTTTATTAGGCCTGACCGCCGAAGCGCTGCTGGAAGCGCTGAATCCGCGTTTCGCTGAAGCGAAACAAGTCGCCGACAACGATCCGCGCATCAAAGCCACTTACGTGGAATACCCCTCCCCCCACGGTAACGGCAGAATACGTGGCTACTTGGTGCAACCGGCCAAAGCCGCCGGCAAACTACCCGTGGTGTTGGTTATCCACGAAAACCGGGGTTTGAATCCGCATATCCAAGACATCGCCCGGCGCCTGGCGCTCGACAATTTCATTGCCTTCGCACCGGACGCGCTGTTTACCGTGGGTGGTTATCCGGGCGACGAAGACAAAGCCCGCGAATTGTTCCAAAAACTGGATAAAGAAAAAACCCAGGCCGACTTTTTGGCAGCGGCGCAAGCCATCAAAAAACTGCCGCAAGGTAACGGCAAGTTGGGCGCGGTAGGATTTTGCTACGGCGGCGGCATCGTCAACTTCCTGGCTACACGGCTACCGGATCTGGGCGCTGGCGTACCGTTCTACGGCGCGCAACCCGCCGCCGATCAGGCCGCAAAAATCAAGGCGCCGTTACTGATCCATTACGCCGGCGTCGACGACCGCATCAATGCCGGCTGGCCAGCCTATGAAGCGGCCCTGCAAAAAGCCGGCGTCAATTACGAATCCCACACCTATCCGGGTGTGCAACACGGTTTTAACAACGACACCACCCCACGCTACGACGCCGCCACCGCCAAGCTGGCCTGGGACAGAACCATCAGTTTCTTCAACGCTTATCTACGCGACAGTTAAATCATCGGGAGGATTTCAATGAAAGTGGAAGTGCATATTTGGGATTGGCCATTACGATTGTTTCACTGGTTGCTGGTCATAGCCGTGGCTGGCGCTTACGCCACGGGCAAACTAGGCGGCAATCTGACCGACTGGCATGCCCGCTTCGGCAGTTTGATTTTGGGCTTGCTGGTATTTCGATTGATCTGGGGCTTCATCGGCACGACCCATGCCCGTTTCGCCAGTTTCTTTCCGACCTTTTCCAGACTGGTGGAATACGTTAAAGGCGAATGGCAAGGCGTCGGCCACAATCCGGCCGGTGCGATAGCGATTATTGCTTTGCTGGCAGTCTTGAGCTTTCTGGCCGTCACCGGCTTGTTCGCCAACGACGATATTGCTTTCGAAGGCCCGCTGTTTCATAGCATCGATAAAGAGCTCAGCGATAAACTGAGCGGCTGGCATATATACGCGGTGAATATCCTACTGGGTTTGGTAGCCGTGCATGTCAGCGCGATTGTCCTGTACCAACGCCTGAAAAAAACCAATCTGGTCGGCGCGATGCTGACCGGCAAAAAGCAATTGCCCAGATCCTTGGCGCCCTCCCCGATCAAACCGGTCGGTCCGTTCCGTTTCGTCATCACTTTGTTGATTTCGGTGACGGTGGTCTGGGGCGTTTGGAGCGGCGGCTTTGTGAATTATCTGGCGCCGTTGGCCAGCTTCCAAACGGCTACGGCCCATCCAAAAACTTAAACGTTACATTTTCTACAACCACAAGGAGTTAACCCATGAAATTGAAACTGATATTCGCACTGGCGCTGGGCGCTGCCACGACGGCGGCCGTGGCCGGCGACATGGAAGATCAAATCCGCTTCCGCCAATCCGCCTACTCGTTCTTAGGCTGGAATACCGCAAAAATCAAAGCGCAGGCAGCCGACCATCCGGAAACCTTTAACAAGGATCAGGTGATCGCGGCCGCGAATGCCGTTGCTGCGGTCGCTAATTCCGGCCTGCTCAGCCTTTACGGCCCAGGCACCGATAAAGGCACCGGCTGGAAACCGACCCGTCTGAAACCTGAATTTTTCGAAAAGCAGGACGAGGTGAAAGAAATTGAAGCGACCTTCATCAAGGAAGCCAACGAGTTGCAAAAAGTGGCGGCCAATGGCGATGCGGCGGAAGTTAAAGCTCAGTTCGGTAAAGTCGGCGCATCTTGCAAAAGCTGCCACGATTTGATTCGGGTTCGCGAATAATTCCATCGGCTCCAAACGCCAAACATCCAGCATTAAGGCATTTCCAGCCAGCAACCCGGCTTGTCGGGACTTGTCCGAGCCCCACTCGGACGAGTTCCATTTCCAAACCACGCATAGAAACAACCGCCCGTGCAGATCGACCTACACGTCGCATTGCGTTTGACCACTTTCCTAAAAATCGGCATGCCTGGCTTTGCGGCTGCACTTCTAATTTAGGCATATTAATTTCAAATATTATCGTTTTATTTAATGAGTTAGTTTCACTACCCTCTGCGTTAATTAGCAAACCATCAGTTATTAGGGATTTACTGGACAGATACTCATGCCTTTACAACAATTAGTCGAATATTTTAACGATAGACTGGAGCAGGAACACAATAACGGCTTACGGCCGTTTGTGCTGGATAACGGCGCGGTGCACGGGGTCTTCGGCCCCATCTGCATCGGCAGCAGATTGTCACCACTGCGCCAGACTTTGCGCACGGCCAATGTTATAGGTCACATTGCGCAACTGAACGTATCCACTATCAACAAACAAACGATACAAAGCAGCGAGCTGGAACAATACCTGGCCCAGCCCCAGGCCGAACAGGCTAATGTCGAGTCCATCATCAACTTCGACCGGATGTCGCGAGCCGTGCATATGCTGAATTATTTGCCGCAAGCGCATCTCGACGAATTATTGTTTCTGGAAGTCGACCCGCGGCACATTCTCGGTGTCAAGGAAGATCATGGCGCTTATTTTGAAGAGGTGATAGTGGCCTGCGGCCTGCAAACCACCAACGTCGCCATCACGCTGACCGCCAACAACGCCTATGCCGGTTTTTATCAATTGCTGCTGCGCGGCCTGCAAAATTATCAACGCCGCGGTTACCAACTGGCATTGAAGTTTGATTATCACTCGCTGGAAAAATCGGCCTTCGAGTTAATTACTCGCGCGGCGCCCGACTTCGTCGGCATCTCGGCGCTGGAATTGGACCGCATCCGCGACAATAAACTCCTGGAAAAACTCCAACAATTAAGCAGTTTGGCAAGCTCGATCAACAGCCGAAGCTTCATACTGCAAATCGATGACAAACGCACAGCCGCATTGGCTCGCAATACCGGCTTTGATCTGATACAGGGAGACTATTTCGAACGAAGCGTCGAGCTCTCTGCGGCCAACGGCTAATTCAAAGCAATCCGCACAAAAAAGCCCGCGTAAAGCGGGCTTAGCTTTTAGACACGGCTTGGTAAATGGGCTATTTGCGCTCATAAATCTTGTCGCAGACGCCAAAATTAAGCGCCACCAATCTACCGCGGCTTCAGGCAGTCTGCCAGCATCCATTGCATAATCCAACGCAGCGCCAGCTCGCATCGTAATATTCCAGCCTGCACGAGCGATACTGCAGCGTACTTTTGAATCAAATCAAAAGCCATTGCTCGGCTAATTAAAGTGAATCGTAAATCCGCCATGTCGCTTAGCATCGTGTAAAACATCCTCGCAATTTCAGCTGAAGCCTTTGAGGCACTATGGCGGTAAACATGTCCAGTTGGCTTCTAATACTGGATCACTGCGAGAATCACACTGGTTTTTCAAAGCCTCCCAGGCGACAATAGCCAATAGAAACGACACAGCCGGCCAATGACCAATCGATACCTGCCGAAGACATCCATCAATACAGCTTCTATAGCGACAAAATCAGATTCTCACCTTCGCAGACAAACATATTCCAGGGTAACCATCAAAAGCCATTCCCGCCCAGGTTGCAAAGCTGTTGCGGTGCAGGCGTAGAATTGCATTTGGTATAGGTTTTTTTAACGAATTAAGGCATGTCTACAACCTGAAGAAACCCATACTAAAACCTACACTACCCGCTAAAGTGCAGATAAATTTTTATAAGTGTCGATAATGTTCCAATAAAAATATAAAACAAATATTGTTTATATATCAATTAATTAAAAAATGAATAACCAGAAAGCGCAAGGCGCCAAGCAAGACGAGAAAATGCAACACACGCCCATGATGCAGCAATGTATTACCCATGAAATATAAGGATTTTTTTATATTAAACTTAATTTACTATACTAAAACCTATACTGTCACTAATGAAACGCCTCATCGTCTCAATTCCTTGGCTTTTAGGTGCCAGATCTTCACAACACACTCTTTGTTGTCAGAAAATTTCACACTGAAATTATGATGTTTTTCTGCTGACTCCGCATCCCTGTGGCTCGCCACTAAAGTCCAAGTCGCTCACGTTGGCTTTGACTCATTATCGGATGGCATGGTTGGCAGCACCATTGATTCGATTCTGTTGACGGATCTGGCCGCCGTCGTTAGCAATCGCTACAACTATGACGTCTCGGAATGGCCCGTGGCTGTCTTTGTCCACGAGGCGACGTAAGTCTCATCAATGATCTCTTCATTCAGGTTTTGAACAAAGGCCGAGGCGCCAAGATTCACCCGTTCATCGCCACGGAAAGCAGTTGTTTAACTTGATTCTCTGATTATTGGATAGTGATGATTGGCTTTTTGGAATCTCAAATCCGCTACACCACACAACGCTGGTTTGATCGATCGATTGTTCGTTACTACCGGCTTTCTAGTCGATGTCGCCGGCCGAGAACACGTGGCTTATTCCGGCTATTTATTGCGGAAGAAATCGGCGTAGGTCGACCAAGCGCAGGTGTTTACCAAGGCGATCGCAGTTCTGATTTTTTTACACCGATGACACGCCTGCTTACTCACTCTTCTCCCTGGAGGCCATCGGAAAAGCTAAATCTTAGTCTTCCGCTTTTTCACAAGGGATGGCAAAGATTATCTTCACCCGGCCCTGCTCTCCACGCACCCCGAGTTTTACCCTAGCTCGGCAGTTAGACCGCTTTCCGCTTACACCAAAGGCAGATAAACATCGGTAACCTGTTCGTGTTCGGCCGTTTCAGACACGCGTTTGATGTAATGAAAAAATACCGGAAATTCCCGAAATTCCTCACCACTTTCCGGCAGCCACTCCCGGTAGAGGTAATAAACACTGTCGCTGATACGGTCGGTTGAACCGATATGGCGCACCACGGCGTATCGCCCTTCCGGAATCTGCTTGTTGACCACGCCGTGCAAATTGGCCGGCACGGGTTGCTTGACCTCCCCGCAGACATCGAATCGGAATGAGTCCGTGGGCGTGTTAGTCGGGTCGTCATACGCGATACCAAACGTCCGACTGCTGATGATCGGCGACAAGCCGCTTTGCTTACGCCAGGTTATGAATTTTCTGACCGTGTCCATAAGCAGGCTGGGTGATGCACGGTGCTCCAGCGCTGCGACTAGGGTTTCTGAAAAATCGACGATGGTAACGTTCATCCGGGGACTCCTTAGGCGTTTGGGTAATAGCATGCGCTCATTCCATGGCTGCCATGCCGGGTGCTTTCGAAATTGAGTAGGCGTTTGTCCAATGCATTTTTTGAACGCGCGGGAAAACGATTCCGCATTCTCGAAACCGGCGTCCAGGCCAATATCGGTAATGCTGCGCCGCTCCTGAAATACCAGTTGGTAAGACGCCTTGCGTAAGCGCAATAACCGAATGTAGCGCGTCGTGCTCAACCCGGTGTAAGCGGAGAACTGGCGTTGAAAGTGAAATCGGGAAAAATTGGCCTGTTTGCTCAGTTCGTCGACCGACAACGGCTTGAACAGATGTTGGTCTATGTAATCGAAAACCCTATCGAAACGCATGGCATAGGCCGCGCTGGCCGTTTTATCGTCCACTTTCATACCTCCTCAATCGAGCGCTACTGTAACAAGCGCCTAATCTTCGCGCCTTACTCAACGTGCTCAATTGATACCGGAAATGCGTAGAACAAATGGAATGCACTGGCGCGAGTGCGGCAGATCGTCGGACGCCACCGTTTTGCCGACCACACGGGAGGCGGGGCCTGCCAGGGATGCAAGCGTGACAGAAGTATCGCCACTCAAGTTTCGGCGACACAATGGCCTGCTGTCCGCTGCGAGTGGCTGTCCATGTAGTCGTAAAAAGCCTGCCCGTGCGCCAATTCGAACGGCACGCCGCTGCGCACGCCCTGTTCCAATTGTTCGAACCACGGCCGGCTCATTTCCGGCGAATTGTGCATCAGCACCATCGCCCGCACGCTTTGGGGATGATCCGGGCGCAAACAAGACGAAAGCTTGTTATTTTGGAAGCAACGCGGCGAGACTTCCTCGAACACGCCCATCGCCGCCAGCATGCGCAGCAAGCGGTAGAGCGCATCGGCATCGGCTGCCACGCGTTCGGCAAGGGTTTCGGCGCTCAATTCGCCGTCGGCCAGCGCGCCGGCGATGTCCAGCCGCGCGGCGACATACAGCGCCCGCGATTGCCAAAAGGCCGAACCAATTTGGATCAAGCGGAACGGGGCCGGCACGATTTTGTTGGGCAGGTTTTGCAGCCAGGTGCCAAATCGAGCGAGTTTGGCGAAACGGCGCACCGCGCCGGCATTCTTTTGCAATCTCATGTCAATGCTCCCGGTTGTGCGATGGCCATGCCAGCCGCCAACAGTTTGCCGTTAAGCGCGGCGAGTTCGTCGAGGAAGGCTTCGTCCATCTGCCCGCCCATCTGTTCCTCGAAGATGTCTTTCAGCAGCATGGGCATCATGGCAAGGCTGACGAAAGCTATCCGCGCCACGTCGGGATTGATCGCCTGATCGACCTGACAGCTTGCCTTCAGTTGTTCCAGCCGCCTTGCGCCGCCGCTTCGGCCACGTTCCAACAATTGCAGGATAAAACGTCGGCCCGGTCCGTGGTTGAGGGCAAGCACCTTGAGAATAAGCTTGGGAAACTCGGGATGCTTGCGCATGGTGTCGTAATAGAAGCGCAGATATTCGGTGAAGCCGCCGACGTCGGACAGCGTATCGCTGTCGAGCATGTCCAGGATGGGCTTGAGCGTCTCACGTATCATCTCTTCATAGAGACCTTCCTTGTTGCCGAAGTAATAACGGATCATCGAGACGTTCACGCCTGCCTTGTCGGCAATTGCACGAGTGGTAACCTTGTGGTGTTCGTCGGCAAGGAAACACTCCAGCGCCGCCTTGAGCAGTCGCGCGTAAACCGGATCGCGAATATCGTTCATCGTAAAATTCCTGCAAGCCAAGATGGCGGCAGATTAGCACCGGCGGCTCAGGGGCTCTAGCGTTTTCGCCAATCAAGATGCGCGGTTTGATTGAACTACGAAAGGAAGCCGTCGCAGTCAGCGTAGCAAGCGAACCCCAAGCAACATACAGCCCATGGCAAAGATGAAAATCCCAACGATAGACACGAATACCGAAATCGCAGGCCCTAGCGCGTAAACCAAAGCTCCGGTGAAGATCAATACCGCCGCGGGTTTGGGATAGATAGTCGAACGATAGATCGACAGACAAAACAACACGATGCCGATCAATATCGTCGCGGATGCCGAAATTCTAAACGCCAACACCGCCGGATCGTTTTTGATGACGGCGTCTCGTAACAGAAAAGCGGTTTCCGGATAGCGGGCGATCACTGGGTAAAGAAACAGCTCCCAAGTCACCTTGCAGGCCTGCAACAAATAAGCCGCCTCCACGAATAAAAAACCGACGGCACCGCGCAATCCAGCCGTGTCACGCATCTTGGTATAAACGGCATAAAACCCCACCAACAACGCTAACACACCAGCGAAGGCTACCATGGCTAAAGGCACCCAGCCTGGACTGCGCACGACCTCGGCATAGTCGAAAGCCCCCGTCCCTAACGGTAACAAGATCGGGAACAAGACCGCATAGGCGCTGAGCAATAAAGATCCCACGATGATGGCGATGCCGCCGAGTTTTTCGAAAATGTGCATGTTGTGTTTGCCTAAATATTGGGGCGTTGGTCGAAGTCGATAAAGACCATAGCCATTGTTATTAGGAGTACCGTTTTCCTCAGTAACACAGGAAGAAGTGTTAGAGGTGATTTTCCATCACCAGCGAGTAATGTTCTACCGTCGGAAACGGTTCATAGAAGTGATGCAGTAAGGCACGCCATTCGTCGTATTGGATTGAGCCGCGAAAGCCTTCGGTATGATCCTCCAGCGAATCCCAATTGACCAACAATACATATCGGTTGGGGTTTTCTATGCAGCGCTGTAATTGATGCGAAATATAGCCGTTCATTGAGGCGATAATGCCTGACGCCTTACGAAAGGCAGTCTCAAACTCCAGCTCCCGTCCGGCAATCACGTTGAGTATTGCAATTTCCAAAATCATTTTTTTCTCTACTTGCCAACGGCATTAAAACGTTTGTCGAGCGTACAACTCATCAAAGGTGGTCATGATATGTTCGCGGTAAGCTTTACGTTCGCAAAGCGCAGCGTACCATCTGCGAACATTAGGTATTTTCGGAGTGGGAATGCCCATTTCAAAATATCGATAAAGCGAGGTGGCGACGGGAATATCGCCCATACTGAACGCATCGCCCGCCAAAAAAGCCTGTTCGGCAAGATGCGCATCCAAGATGGCAAAATGTTTTTGGCAGCGCATAGCGGCATGCTGAATTTTCTGCTGATCCCGTAGTGCCTCCGGCGTGCGGTAAAATCCCCAAAACAAATCCAGAAAATCTGGTTGCAGTGTTGCCAGCTCCCAGTCCATCCAGCGCTCCGCCAACGAGCGTTTTGCCGGCGCTTCGGCCCACAAATGATCACGACTGTAATTGGCGCACAAATAGCGGACGATGCTGTTGGACTCCCAAACTGTCAGGTCGTCATCGACCAACACCGGTATACGGCCATGCGGATTCATGGCTTGAAAATCGGGCTGATCGAGACCGCCCGCACTGCCGCCGGCATCAATATGCTGATATGCCAAACCCAACTCACCAATAGTCCATAACACCTTCTGCACATTGTATGCGCTACGCCTTCCCCAAATTTTAATCATGTCGTGATGATTCCTTAGTACATTTAAAACGATATGCCATTCAAACCCCATCAGGTTGGCGCTTTGCAGAAACAACCAGCCCAGTGAATGAGCTAGAGCGCTGTACTCAGTACATTACGAATAAACGTTTGCCAGATGGGATTCGGCGCCCAGATTTCGCTCATCGGATACGATGCAATCACCTCCTCTTCCGCCAAGTACAGCCTGCGATAGAGATAAATGAACGAGGATGCTCGCATATTTTTTGCGCAATGCACCCAGACTTTATGTCCTTCGAATACCTTGATAACACCCAAGAACTGTTCCAACTGATTAAGTCTGGGGTGTTCCCACGCCACGGGAATTTGCATATATGCAATGCCTTGGGCTGCAACCAATTCTGCTTCGCCTGGCAATGCGTTGCTAGCCGTTGGCGGCGCCAAGTTAATCACCGCCTCTATGCCAAGCGCCGGAAGTTTGGCGATGTCCTTCTCAGTCAGTTGCGCGGAACACCAAAGCCAATCGAAAACCTGATATACGTTTTCAGCTTCCATGCCATGGTGTCTCGACTGCAGCGGAGCGTCTTGGAAATTAGACATAAAAAATCTTGACCGATAGCTCGCTGATCAACGCGACTGCCGGTCCGCCGGATGATTGATACCGTCACCGGTTCGCACTTCGCCCAAATCAAACGGATTAACACCTTCCAGGCAGCCGACGTTGTAGCCGTACTGGCTAGGCATCGAACGGCGTTGATGGTGGGTATAGATGCCGCAATTCGAACAAAAATAATGTTTGGCGCTCATGGTGTTGAATTGATAAAGCTTTAAGTGCTCTTGACCCTTAACGACCCTGATTCCCGATAGCGGAACCGATGCCATAATGGCGCCTTTGCGCCGGCATAGCGAACAATCGCAACGGCGTGGATCGACAATGCCGTCGAGAAGATCGAGTTCGAGTTCCACCGCGCCGCAATGGCAGGTGGCGCGGTGTTTGGCATTAATGATTGTGCTACCTACTTTTTTGATCATATCGTGGTTGTCGGTTAGGTTTAAGTCGATGGTTCTAATGCTTTCGGCTGGGGCGACTGGCGTATTTCATGACATTGTTTAAATTTTGCAGCGGAGGTTACAAGCCAACCTTACGATAGTCGTCTAGCCAAGTTCCGGCGTTTCTGGCCATCTGTTCGTGTTCTTCATCTCGCCAGGTCTCGCTTAGCGCAGCCGCATACCAGTCACGCATGGCGGGCAAGGCCAACAAACGATCGACGTAGGTTCGGCAAGCCGGAGTCATTTCCAGTCCATAAGTTTGTACGCGAAACGCGACGGGCGCGAAGAAAGCGTCGACGGCGGTAAAAGCAGGTCCAGCCAGGTAGGGACCGCCAAAGCGAGTCAGGCCCTCATGCCATAGGTCATTCAGTCGCGCCAGATCCTTTTCCAAGGCCGGCGAAGGCGATGCAATTTGAATTCGTAATCCGCACCGCAGTACCTGAAACCCCGAATGCATTTCCGCAACCGCGCAACGCGCCCAGGTTCGTGCCAAGGCATCGGCCGGCCAAACCGCCGGCGTTCGCTCGGCTAAATATTCGGTAATCGCCAGCGAATCCCAGACCACTGTTTCGCCGTCGATCAGACAGGGTACCTTTCCGGTCGGCGAAAAACTGTGGAAGGCGTTAGTTTCATCGGTTTGGGCAAACGGGACGAGCTTTTCGACAAATGGTATGCCGAGCTCACGCATCAGTATCCAAGGTCTTAGCGACCATGATGAGTAGTTTTTATTGGCAATGTAGAGTTCGAACACGAGCGATATATCCCCTTGGTTTCTTAAACGTTGATTTTGGCACTTCGCGCAAGCCCGGCGGAAAAATTGGTCAGCCGTTCGCCATCCTATTTCTGAGCAAGAGGTTTCGCAAACTCGCTCACGGCGCCGACAAATTCATCGGCTTGATCCTGCATGATGAAATGGCCGCTGTTGCTGACGATGATAAGCCGTGAATGGCTGGACAGATGGACTAGTTCGTCCTGCTCGGCCTGTTGAATTTTGGCAAGTGCTTTTTCCGCTTCGACATCTTTGCCCGATCTCTCCGCTTCGCGCGCGACATAATCCAGGTCCACCAAGTTGCCGGCGGTTAGAACCAATAACACGAGATTGCCTAAGCTGCCCGGAGGCGGTGTGGCCGGATCGAGCCCTCGGCGCATGACGGCAATTTCATTGACCACCGCATGAGCGGTATCGGTGCGATTCTGTACCGCCGTTTTCGCTGCCAGGATTGCCGCCGGTAGCGGAGAAGGCTTGCGGTCGGCATCGGCAATCCCCAACAGCCTTACGAGACCAATTCGCGATAACGGCTCGGCCACTGCAATCTGTATGGCTTGTTTGCGGTAGTCCCACGAGGCATAGGGATACTGGTGCATCGGGCTTTGCTCATGCGTCGAATCGACAAGAACGATACCCTGCGTATCTTCGGGAAACTGGTGATAGAAAGCACGCACGTAGATTCCGCCACGAGAATGACCGACCAGCACAAAAGGCGGCGTAATACCGGCATCGTTGAGTAGCGTATGCAGGTTTTTAGCTACATCTTCCGGGTGGATGGCTGTGTCTACGGGATCGCTCCAGCCCAATCCGGGGCGGTCGTAGGCACAAACGCGCATGGTCTGTGCAAGCTTGGCTTGGACCGGATGCCAACTCAACACGTTTTCGCCAAGGCCCGCTTCGAGAACCAGCGTTGGCGAACCGGAACCGATGCGGTAAAGATGAAGCTTCACGCCATTCACCGAAATCATGCGCCCAGGTGGCGGGAATGCGGCAAGGTCGGCCACGGTTCTTTCGGCTTGATAAACGGCTCCCGATAGCGCGGCAAAACATGTGATTGCCAACCCGAAGCACAAGAAGCGAAAGCGCCGAGACCATACCAATTTCATGTCAGCCAACGGAGGGTTGGATGGTACGAGAAAATCGAACAATATCCGAACCGGTTGTCGGGCTTCAACTTGCGACCCTCCAGCCCACGGAATAAAGCCATTGTTGATATTGCGCGTCCAGGTCGGGCGGGGTTGAAATATTCTCGCGAGTGCTTTGCGCTGTTAATTCGGCGGTTCTTTCCTCGATGGTATTCAAACCGACCGCAAGCCGTCGATCGTTGACGGATTCCGGATTCTCGATTGGATACGGTTCCAGTTCGCCGTTCTTATTCGGCTGGAATTGAGTCCCGTAACATTGAGGTTTTCCCTCATACATGCGAATGCGGTCTTCCAGAAACGCAACTTGCCAAGACATCACGTCGTTGTTGGCAGCGGCTTGCTTCAGCAAAGATAGGCAATGCCGCATGAATGGGGGATTGCCGATAGCATGTTGCACGATCAACCAGGCCGCCCAAGCTCCCTCCTCGCCCACCAGACTGTTTCCGGGCCAACCATATTGGTCCATGATGGCCATCAGGCGAGCGGCATTGCTGATATGTACGGCTTCCATATGCGGGTGATAGAGAGCGTGGCCTAGAGAGCCATCGGCGACCAACGCCTCCCGTACTGAAAGGTCGTTTTTTGCCATCGCCACCAGTTCCTGGCTTAACATTTCGTTTGAATGGTGCATCGGGGCTCTGTTTTGGCAATTAGTAAGAGGCGCTTCAGCTTGTGCCCACCGGTGAACGATCTGCCGCGCGCCACGTACCCGGCTGCCAATCAGCGTCGAACACTAATCTGCTTTAAGCGGACGGACGTTTGATCAAGAGCCGAATCCAAAACCACGTCTCGAAGCCTGCGCCAACGATGAAGGCGGTTTTACCAACACCGGAATAGCCGGCCAGATAACAAGCCACGGCTACCGCTAAAATCATTACGGTGATGATGTGATGTTTCATATTCCCGTTCTCCTAAGCATTACACATCTACAGTATTTTCATCTTAGCCGACTCATAACGGCCTTATTGGCAAGCAAGCCGCCGACTATCCCACAGACATAACCCGCCAACACATCAGCCGGAAAGTGGGCTCCCACATTGATTCGCGATAGGCCTACCCATAGCGTCATAACGGCTAACAACAACCGATCGCGAATTGTTAATAACGGCCAAAACATCGTCATGATCAGCATCGCAAACGCAGAATGACCACTGGGGAAACTGTGTCTTGATTCCGGCAGAGCCAAAACGGTAACACGTCCTGAGGGCAGCACGGCACTAGGTCTAGGCATGTCGAACCCGATCTTCAACAGTGCCACAGTTCCCGCAGTCACCATATAACCGAGCATTAAACGCATTAGCAGCTGTTTCAAGCCTGGCAGCGATGGGAGCCGCTCCGCATTAAACGGAAATAGTTGCTGAAAGGCGATCGCAAGGAGTATTACACCAAGTATCCAAGGCATATTTCTGAAGTCACCAACCGCTGTACCAGTCAACATCAACGCATCAATCAAAGGTCCATGCCAGCCATTAACGGCGTAAAAAATTTCTTGGTTCATACCGAACCAATCATACAAAGCATTCATGATTTATTCGCTTAAAAGTTCAATGGCCGGGATCGGCAAATGGTAGACATAAAACTGTTCGTCGCGCGTCCAGCCTGTTGTTCGATAAAGCCCCTGCGCCTCGGTGTTGATTACTGCCGTTGACAAGGTCAGGCGAACAGCGCCCAAGCTGGCCGCATATTCGACTGCCGCAGCTATGAGCCGACCGGCAATGCCTTGCCTACGAAATCCGGCATCGACGAATAGATCGTTGAGAATGAAGGTTCGAGCCAGCGAGACGGACGAAAAGCTGGGGTATAGCTGGACAAAGCCGGTGGTTCTATTGTCCTGCTCGGCCAGGAACAGTACCGATTCGCCGTGTTCGAATCGATCCCGCAAAAATGATTTCGCCGCATTCGGATCGCTGGGTTTACCGTAAAACCGGCGGTAACTGTCGAATAACGGAATGAGTGCTTCCAGGTCGGACAGCGTAGCTTGGCGAACTGCAAATGGCTTCATGACGACTTCTCTCAATGGTCGGACTCAAGGCTTGGCTGCATCGGCGACCAAACTCGCCATGGCCGACTGGCCGGATTCTCGCAAAGCTTTGATCACGCTATTTTGGTTTTCCGGCGGCTGGTTTTGGCTGACTTTCCACTTGCCTTGCAGCCGCGTCACGCTGATTTCTATGCCGATAATCTGTGTGATCAAGCGTTCGGTAAAATCGGCAGGCGCGTCCGATACAGACCAGGGCTCGGGAAAACCAGCTTCGAACTCCCGCGTCATAGACTCCAATTGCCGGCGAATCCAAACTGAATCATCAATCACCCGTAGCCTGCCGTAAGCATGCACAGCGGCATAATTCCAGGTGGGCACCACCTTGCCGGTTTGGGGTTTGGTCGCATACCAGGATGGCGAGATGTAGGCGTTTTCTGCCTGAAACACCGCAAATACTTCGGTTTGCGGGTCGAAGTCCGTCCACAGCGGATTCGAGCGGGCGATATGACCTCGCAAGCTGCCGTAAGGTGAACCGCCCTCCTCTACCCAATGCAACGGAATGTGGTTTGCGTTCAAACCACTGGCGGATGAGGCGACCAATGTTGCTAGCGGATAATCGCGTATCAATGTCTGCATGACATCGATGCTGGGTTCTTCGAAATGCTTAGGTATATACATGTGTTCTTGCTGGATACTGGCCGCTTAAGTGTTGCTGGCACTAGACATTGATTTGGTAATTCAAGGTCACTTCGTCGCCGTGCATGCCGCGGAATCCCCAATTGCAGGCAGGACTTTCATATATGCAAATTTCGATGTCCTGGTGGGCAATGCCGATCTGTTCCTGAATGCGGTCGAACAGCAAACGGATGAGTTTTTTCTTGGTGGCGGTCTCCCGGCCGGTGATCATGCTGATTTCGATAATCGTGTAGGCGTCGGTCCTGCCGCATGGCGCGAACAGGTCGTCTTTTTCCATAGGAAAGAATCGATGCGCTCTCTTATCTTGCGGAAACTGCAGCGCTTCCACCACACACTCATGAATCACATCGGACAATGGCCGTTTGATGGGGTTGAGATGGTCTTTGATGCCGTATATTTTGATTTGCGCCATTTTGATGATCTAACCATTGATATGTTGGACTTTACGATTGCGTTACAAACATCCATCCACTAAAACGAGTTTGCTGGTAGTCGTTTGATGGCGCAATGAAAAAAGCGGTTGCGCTTCGGGGTCTTGAAGAAAGCCGTTAGCTTGTTCTCGTGATGGAAACTCGATGACAACAACCCTTTCAGGCGTCCAATCACCCTCTATAACGGTAGGCTGTTCGCCCCGGACCACGTACCTTCCGGAATGTTTTTCTATGACTGCCGGTATTTTCAAGATGTATTCTCGGAATCGATCAAAATCATGGATCGTTAGATCCAAAATGAGATAAGCATTCATAGGTTTTCCACGGCCCTTAAAAAAGCCGAAACCAAAGGGTGCGGTCGTTCCGGCGTGGATCGGGCTTGCGGCACGAACAGCGTACCGACGAAAAATGGATGTCCAAGCCACTCGATCACCCGGATATCACCTTCGGCATCGGCACCGCTAATTTGCATGGGACCTTGTTTCAGCGCATCGACATAGTCCGGGTTGATGCCGAAATTACAGTAATACTGCTCGGTAGCCGTCGTTGCACCGTAAATGGCTGCCACGCGAGAGTTGGGTTCGAAGCTCAGTTGCATCTCGCGTCCGGCCAGCGAACAAGCCAACTGCGAGATAAATAAATTCGAGGCATACGGATCGTACTCGGCATGCTGTGCGTCTTTAAATCCCAACACGTTGCGAGCATATTCGATAATCATATGTTGAAAGCCGCCGCAGGTACCGAAGCATGGGATGTTGTTTTCTCTGGCATGGCGAATTGCCGCCAATGTTTTGTCAATGTTCTTATATGGGCTGCCGGGGGCGATCCAGATACCGGAACAGCGCTCGAACAGCGTTTGGTCGATGTCGGCAGTTGAAACCCAGTCGGAGCTAATATCCAAACCGAACGCCGCCTTGACATGTTCGATGGCGGTATTGGTCGACAGATGCGGCGAAAATGTCGGAGTGTATTCGCCAAGCAGTGCGATTGATTTGGTCATGGGTGCGTAAATTCCTCGGCTAATTTAAGGTGTTGATCGACATACAGATCGTCGGCGCACTTCGATGCAGGCAGGAATAATGGGAAAGCCCGTCCAGTACCGTGATGTTCGAACAGTCAGGCAGCGCCGATGCCCAATAATCCGCCATCGCAACCGGCGACCAGTTGTCTTCCGCGCCGTGCCAGATATGAGTATCGGTGCTGACATCGGCCAGCGTCGCTTTCCAGGGCTGCACGTAGGCGATGATGTCGCGAGCATAGCCTAGCGAATCGCACTTGAAACAGGTTTTGAGCATTTTGGTCATGGTGGTCCGAAACGTCTTGTCCTCTGCTAAAACCTTGTCTTCGCCGGCCGCGCTGGAAAACAACATCCGCAACAACAGGCCGGGAAACCTACTCGCTAGCCATCCTTGTACTCGAGCCAGCCACATAAAAGCGGACGGATGATTTTGAGCCAATCGGAAAACGGCGTTTCCCGCCGCTGCGTCGATGAAGTTGCCAGCATCCAGCGGCGCAGCCGCGGAAACCAAATGCAGGCTGCGGACTTTGCCGCTCATCGCGCGGCAGACTTGCAAGGCAATAAAAGCGCCGATCGAAAAGCCGATAAAATCGACGGGGTTAGCGCCAACCTTCTTGGCAATCTCATCGGCTATGCATTGGTAATAAACGTCGCCTTGCAAGCGAGGAGCTATGGTCGAGCGGTCATAACAAATGATGGTCAGATGATGTTGTTTGCCATGAAGATCAAAAATTTCGCATTCGTCAGGCGAACCCGGCGTACCGTGGAAATAGATCACCGGCTGACCGTCGGCAGCGCCGTATTGGCTAAATTTTATTGATTGCATAACGGCGGCATCCTGTGTTTCCAAGGTTCGGCTTGTTCGAGCTGGGCGGCCAGTTGGAACAACAGCCGGTCGTTACCGGTTGCGGCCATGAACTGCACGCCGTGCGGCAAGCCGTCGTCGCTCCAATACAGCGGCACCGACATGGCCGGTTGGCCGGTAATGTTGGCAAGCGGGGTGAACGGCGTTTGCTGCACGGCTTTACTGATGATCGCATCCAGCAAGCGGTTGGAGAACAATTTGTCGGCCAAGCCGGTTGCCAGCAATCCGCGCATAAGCCATCGTTCCACAACTGTGGGATCGAGGGCGTCGGCCGCCAACGGCGGCGTCGCGACCGTCGGCGTCAGAATCACATCGTAGCGGCGATGAAACTCCGCCAACCGTCCGGCGATCCGCTGCCAAACCGCCAAGGCCTGCTGCAGCTGTTCGTCGCTCACGCCTTTGCCGATGCCGGCCAGCAGCCGGGTGTTCAACTCGATGGCCAGCCGAGGCTCGGTCAGCTCCAGCAGTTGCGCCATGTTGGCGACATCCCGTGCGGTATAGTAAAAAACCACGGTCAGAAAGGCCCGCATCAATTCGCGGCCGTCGAAATTCCAGACCGCCTCCTCCACCACGTGGCCGAGTGCTTCGCAGTGTTTGGCGGCTTTGGCCCCGGCCGAGAGACAGTCGCGGTGTATCAAGGTCTCGACCGGCGCTTGGTTGATCAGCGCTATTTTCAGCCTTTTCGGTGGCTGGCTGGCGGCGTGCAGGTAAGACGTGGAAGCCGGATCGGAGTTGCCGGCTACCCAATCCAGATAGGCGGCGCTGTCGCGGACGCTGATCGTGCAGACGTGGCTGACCACCGCCCCGCCCCAAGCCTTAGAAAAATCCTCGAAGCGGTTCGAGCCTCGGGACGGTTTGAAACCGAAGATGCCGCAATAGGACGCCGGCAATCTGATCGAACCGCCGCCGTCGCTGGCATAGGCCATAGGCACGATGCGGGCGGCCACAGCAGCGGCGCTACCACCGCTGGAGCCACCCGAATTGAGGTTTAAGTCCCAGGGGTTGCGAGTGCTGCCGAATACGGCATTGTTGGCTAGCGACGATGCGCCCAGCTCCGAGGTGTTGGTCTTGCCGAAGGAAATTAGTCCGGCGGCATTGAGCCGAGCGGCCATCTCGCTATCGGCGGCGGGACGGTAATCCTTCATGGCCACACTGCCGTTCGACATAGGGATACCCGCGAAACGCAGCATCAAGTCCTTGACCAGAAACGGCACGCCGGTAAACGGTCCACGGTTGCCTAGGTTTTTCACCAGCGATTCCGCTAGATCATCCATCGGCGTAACGACGGCATTCAGCAACGGATTGCACGCGGCCAATCGCGCCTGAGCCGCCTTCAGCAATTCCCCTGCCGTAACCTCGCCGGATTGCACCAACTGAGCCAGACCCAGGGCATCATATTGCGGATATTCGCTGAACGGGTTCATCGCTCAGACAGCCGTTTGTTAGCCCGGGGCATGCCGGTAAACAACATCAGTGCGCCAACGACCACGACCACATCGGCAACATTGAACACGCCGGTACGAATCAGCCCAATGCCCATGTTGATAAAATCCACCACATAACCGCCGTATATCAATCTATCGATCAGATTGCCCAAGCCACCCGCCAACAGCAGCGCATAGGCCAGGATCGAGGACGGCGAGGCCGACTTTGAAAACAGGATGTAACCCAGCAAAGCGATTAACATTCCGGCTACAGCAAACGAGAATAGACTTTCTCGGAGGTTTTCAGGAAGCGACGAACCCAGGCCCAAAAATGCGCCGTGGTTGTGAGCCAACTGCAAGCGCACGGTATCGCCCCAAAACGACCAGACTTCGGTCTCGGATAAAAACGATTGGGCTACCGACTTGGTAACCTGATCGCAACCGACGCAGGACACCAATACAATAAAGACCAGGAGTGCGCGTTTCATCATGCTCATTTCGGTATTTCCTCAGGTTAAACGTGTTCTTTTAATTCAAGACTTGGGTCGACAAAGTCCCAGGGCTGATGGCTTGCATGCCAAAAAACGGTTTGCGGCTTAAACAAACCGGGATTGTCCAAGGAGGCAGCATGGAAAAACAGCATGCCCGGATAACCCGATGATGTTTTTAATACCGGATTGCCGCAAGTCGGACAAAAGCCGCTAGTAACGGTATTGCCGCTATCGGCAGTCAGTTCGTAAAATTTCAGCGCTCCCGAAATCATTGTGTCTTTTGCCAATGCTACAAACTCGGCCGAATGGCCTGTGCCGGTGATTCGTTGACACTGCCTGCATTGGCATAAAAAAGACAAACGCGGCTCGGATTTCACTGCGTATTGAACCGCGCCGCACATGCAACCGCCTTTAAATTCGCTCATGCAATCTCTCGAAGTTAGGGTTTAATCGCTATGATGGTCGTCATGCGGTTGACGACTTCGTTAAACGTCACCCTTAAGCCGCAATCGGCAAGGATTTTCACGACATCGTCTGGAGAGACACGGACTTTATAGTAGGAACTCACTTTTTGCTGCCAGCCGTTTTTCGTTTTAATCTGCAACAAATCCGTCACCCGCACCCGGTCTACCTCATAATCCAGGCAGCAGGTCAGTATTTTGGTGTCGTCACTTTTTACCGGTATAAAGCGCTGATCGTCTGTGAGTGCCGTTGAATAATCTCGAAAAGATAAAACCAATTTTCCGCTTTCAAATAACGATTCGCAGCAATCGATAACCAATTGCCTAATTTCATCCAAACTTTCAAGATGTGTCAGTGTGTCGCCCCAGCAAATAATGAGTTCCGGCTGGGGATCAGCATATTTTTTTACCAGACGAATATCGTCATTAAAGCCGGTAACGGAAAGTCTCTGCGTATTGTCGTTTAACTCGGATAAAAGCTGTTGGTTAAAATCAATCGCTTTTACCGTATATCCCAATTTTGCCAGGGAAGCACTTTGTATACCGTGCCCCGCCCCCAGATCTAGGGCGATTGAAGTGCTATGTGGAGATAGGTCGTTAGCTACCAAAAATTGTTGATGTTCTTTTTGCCTGGCATCGAAGTCTCCAACCATCCATGCATAAAAGTCGCCAAGATGCCGGTCGTGGTGTTCTTTTACGGTCATGCTATTTCCTGTAGTCTTTCAGTTATTCGATTCCCAATACATCATGAGTTTTGATACTTTGCAAAATAAAGTACGCCACTCATCGAATTGCGCATCCGTTTTCCAATTTAGCGTTTTTTCCCGAAATAATGAATGGCATGGGTTTTTGCACCGGAAACTGTCGCGGCCTCAGTGACAAAATGGCTAATTTCATCAAATAGCGATAATTCTTCAGCAATCTCTGTAGGAACAAAATGTTTCATTGCCACATTGAAAGATGCGGTGAACGTGCCCGTTGAAGAATAAAGGATGTTTTCCGACCGATGAAATTCGACGCAATAAATGATGCCACCTTCATTCAGCGACTCATAGGCCGATTCGACGATTTTCAAGCGCTGCGCCTTAATGGGAATGCAGGTCAGTACGGCGCAAAATAAAATGACGTCGAATTTTCCAATGTCGGCAAGTATTTCATGGCTATCGATGTAACGTAGATCGAGCGTTGGATAGTGTTTTAAGCCGCGCCTGATCATTTCGATTGACGTATCTACGCCTGTCAAACAACCGTATCCTCTGGCGCGCAGCTCGCTCGTTATCCTGCCATAGCCGCAACCGTAATCCAGTATTTTTGCATTCTTGCTAATTAGCGTTGCTAACTTATCCAAGTCCGGCTCAAGCGAAAATGAGATTTCACCGGCTATTTTGTTCCATTCATTTTGCTGGGTATCGACAAGCGCTACAGGATTATTGGAACTCACTCGACCTCCATAGCCGTAGAGTATGTGCTTACTGATGCGGAGTCCGAGGCAGAATCGTTAGGACTTCGGAAAACGGGAGTACTTTGTACAGCACTCGCGGTAATAGTCTCGATCATTTGTAAAATCGTGTTCGCAACTTCGTGAGCATGACGATGATTGGTCATCAGGGATATATGATCGGCTTCTTCAAGGGTTCGCAACGAGCTGTTCGTCGATAAATTCAGCCAATTGCGCTGTTGTTTCCGATGCCAATCGATGAATTTTGCCGCAGCCTCGGCATCCAGACCGGTAAACTGGCCCGCTACGATTACCGCTACCGGCAGATCGTTTAAGGGTTGCAAGGAACGAATTTGCTTCAACGTGTCCGGTAGAAAACGGTATTCCCAAACGACGGTTTTGAGGTAATCGGTTTGGGCAAGGAAGGCATTGGCGACCGCTTCCGTATCGGCGGGCAGTCCCGCGGCAAGATTGAACAACCCCAAGCCAAGAACCGCGCGCATTGCCCCGACAGACGCCAGATAGGGAAATACCTGAACGGTTGGTGGCGTCCAATCTTCGACCTTGGGTAAATCGACTTCGGCATAGGTTTCCAGCACCGACGGGTTGGTCGCATCGACCAGAACCAATCCCGCCACATCCTGAGGATAATTCGCGGCGAACATGCGCGCATACGCACCACCGATAGAGTGACCAACCAGGATGTAGGGCCCGGGAATATTCGCAGCCGTCAATAGGTCGTGAAGTTGCCGGCTGGTGTTAATGGCATCCATGGGGAGCGCGCTTGGCGCGCTCCAACTGTATCCGGCTCTGTCATAAGAACAGACCTTCGCATTTTTTGCCACCTCCGGCTGTATCCAGGCCCAAGCCAGCGAGGAAGCACCGGCGCCGCCTTCGAGAATCACGGTCAATGGACCTGCGCCCGAGCAATTAATATGAAACAGATGGCCGTCCACGTCGACCATCCGGCCAGGTGGCGGGTATTTTTCCAAGTCGGCCTTTACCGCGAAGCGTTGATAAACGGCCCCGGTCAGTAGCAATGCGGTTAACAATACCATCCCAGCTTTTATGGCACGAAATGCCCAGCGCCAAACGGCGCGCAATAGCGTAAGAATATTGCTTGCCATTTAGAGTGCTCCGGCCAGCGATTCCTTGAGTGGCATATCGGCATGGCGTATATGCCAGTCATTGAACTGTTGCCGGTAGGATTCAAAGGGCTGATGCAGTTCCTCACGGGGATCGTTGCTCAGCGCGTAGGCCATGCCTTCGATTAGCCACTGTTCACCGCTTAGCAGCGCCAGGCTGCCGAATTGGTCGGCCTGCCAATGATGGATGAGCTCATGCGCCACGTAGTGTCGCTGCCAGCCACGCGGTGCGATGGCGATAGCGAAATTGCCCAAGGTGAATCCGGCTTTGTTGGATAGGCCGAATGCGGACCGGCATTGCTCCGTGCTACAAAAGACGATCTTCGGCTCGCCGATAGACAAGCCCCATTGTCTGGCAAGATCACTTTTCGAGTCATAAAGTAGCGATTGCGCCGCCGCAAGCAGAGAAACATCGTCAATGCACAAATGTTGCTCGTTGCAATGAACACCGAATGCTTCCGGAATCAGCACCCGAACCGGTCTGAAAAAAGCCAGCGCGGAAATCGGCACCAACAGGAAAATCACGGCTAGCCATCTACTGTATTTCATCAATCTTCCTCCATGGCAGCTAACGCATACGTTTCGGTAAAGCGCAGAGTTTGTGAACATGATCCCTGTTCGTTATTGAGGCTTGATGACCAGCATCTGATCACCGCCCCGCTGAAATTCGTAATCAACCTTAACGATCTTTACGTCAAACCCTAGGCTGGCAAATTCTTCGCAGACTCGGGAAAGATGTGGCGACAGGACCCTATCCAGCGCCAGCAGCGGAAATATCCGTACCTCTCGGGCAACCCGCAACATTTCCTGTACTACCTGAAGATGAAACTCCGCCGACAAGTGTGCGCTGTACAAAAACAGAAAATGCGATGACAAGGCCATATCGAATTGTCTGTCTTCAAAAGGCAGTGCAGGTAACTCTCCCGCTAGGTATCGGCCTTGTTGTTTACCCAACTCGAAATCGGCAAGGAAAGTGTCCATGGCCGTCATACGGATTTCTCCTAGCGCCTCTATCGAAGGAATGACATCCCAGATAAAGTCGCGTTGGTTTTCAAGCGTCTGAGCCATGACAGTTTCATAGGTTTCGGCGATGCGGCTTTTGATCTGCTCGACATCAAACATGTAGACAGGGTCTACTGAAACGATATGCCCACCACGTTGGGTCAGTTCAGCGTTGAATCCGGCGGGCCCGTCACCGCAACCCAAAATATGCCGACCCAGATCGGCCTCGCTCAGGCTAAACATGCTGACATATTCCGCGTATGAACGCCCCCAGGGTACGACCTTGTCGAGTGTAAAAGCCATCCTATGTTCCTTACCTGCTTCGGGTCTTAAACCCGGTTATTGTGCTTCCGAATGTTTGACACCAAATCGCCCGATGCGGCCAAGATGGGTAAAATCGAATCCCGCCGGATATTTGAGTCCGTAACCCAGCGCCCGGTCAAAACCGATATGGGCGCACCAGATCAAACCGGCACATTGCAGGGCCGACGACGGAACCGTGAGGCCGATCACCAGACTGGCAACGGCACCGAGGTATGAGTGCGCAGTGTTATAGCTAATAGCGCCAACCTTAGCGCCGGCGAAATAACCGAGTAACGAAATATCGGGCACCAGGAAGTAGAGTGCGAAAGTGCTCCAGTTCAGATCGAGTTTTGCGTAAGCGATGCAGGCGGCAAGTAGCACGCACAATCCCTCCAGTCGCAATAACACCCGAACGGTACCTGTGGTTTCACCTAACATTTTGACTCCGGCAGTTTCCGCATAGAAACGGATTATTTTGGGTTAATTACAACTCAGGATCAGGTCTTGCAACAACTGTCAGTATTGACAGGGTTATGGTGTGAAACTTGTAACCTGTGGCATACAGCTCGCTTATGATCCGCCATCGCTGCAACCGCAGTCTAGGATTTATTCTATATCGACAAGCGCTCTTGGCCTATTGCATCTCACTCGGCTCCCATGAAAGCCAGCATCAGATGCATTTGCGCGGCCAACATCGGAACGCCGGTGTGGATGACCTTCCCTTGGCCGGCGTTCCGGCTTGGCTGACCGGGTGGGCGATGACGCCAAGTATTTTGGTGTCGCCGGTAATCGATGCGGGCATATTGTTGAATGTGGCTTAAACGGATTGTTCCTTTGCGGGTCATGTTGCACGGTAGCGATATACCCCATATTCCCAATAGCCGCCGCCCGGCTTCGCGGGACCAACCCAATTTCGGGCTAACAACGCCTGGGCTATGAAGTAATTAACGAAACCATGGCCCACCAGCAACACGCTTTGATGCTCATGCGCCATGTCTATTAATAACGATGCCGCGACTTGCGCCCGCTGTTTTGCCATGGCGAGCGACTCGCCGTTTCGCGAGAATCCCATCGTCGACAGACAGCGTAACAATAAGCCCCAGGCACCAACCGACATCGTCAACCCACCCTGTTTGAAATGAGGGATAGCAATTTCCCGAAACACCGGGTCGCTCAGCAAAATATCGGCAAATCCCAATGCCTTGGCCGATTCCAGAGAACGGATAAAGTCGCTACAAACTGCGACATGGCATGCCGATGCGCGCTGCTTGGCGTGTTCCGGCGGTTCGTCAGCTATGCCGGATAAATCATAACAGCTGACAATTTCGCCGATGTCCCGCGCTTTGACTTTGCCTTTCAGCTCGAACGCCGGCTTACCGTGTCGGATTAAAGTAATTTCCATCACTTAACTTGCAATATGACCGGGAACTAAGGCGCTGGCGTTACATTTGAGCATCATGTTAAACCTCTAAACGGTCACCTAGTGTAGCCGGATGAGAAATCACCAAGAACCGGACGTCCGCGCTGGATTCATTGAGGAATTGGTGTGGTGTCCCGGGATCAACTTCAATGCCTTGTCCTTCGGATAATGGGATGCGTTTGCCGTTTATTTCCAGAATGGCGCAACCTTCCAAAATATAGAAAAACTGGCGAGCGCTGGCGTGAAAATGACGTACTTCACTTGCGCCGGGCGGTACGCGTTCGGAGATCACCGACATGTCGGCTCGTTTTACGAGATGCCAGCCATCACAGCCGTTTCCCCATGTGTAGTGCTCAGCGGATGAGCGGTCGATTGCTTGCATAAATTTTTCCATTAATTGGTTGCACCTTGAACGATAAACCACTCGACGACGGCCGACATGACCACCACTCCCGCCCCATCGACAACCTCAACGGGAATTGCGGCCACTACCCGGCCTCGGGATGTCAGCTCAGTAGACCATCGCTCAGTCTCTTCAGCGGGGACATTGCATCTGGCCGACACCTGCCCTAATGCCGGCTTGCGAAACTTGGCCTCAAGCTTTCTGACCACCGGAACGATGCCTGAGGTACCGGAAAACTGCTGTGAAAGAAACGCACCGGACCCCGCCTCGGCAACCGCCAATAAGGCGCTGCCGTGAACGGTGCCGAGATGATTGGCGTATTGAGGGTTTTCCGGTAAGCAAACTAAAAAGCCGCTATCCGGGTTGGCTAGCTCTAAACCGAGCAACTGATTGAAAGGTAATTGCGAGACATCCATGGCTGATTCTCTCCGATCGATGTTCAAATTAAGTGGGCTGCCGATGTTGGCAAGCTCTGTTCAACTACCATGCTAGATAAAGGGGTAGTGTACAAAAACAGGTTTTGGCCTCAAAGAACAGCATGTTATAAGTCGCTGTGTAGCAGTAACTTAATTTTCGTGCCTATTTGAATGGGATCCGCATCTGGTTCTATGCGCACCGATATATGACCCAAGCTGATAGGGCACACAAACTGGAAAAAATTTCCATAGCGCACAAGCAGGTATTCCAAACCGCCGCAGTCGATGTTGCCTCGTTGCGAGGCCAATTTAAGCAAGGTAGGATTGACCAACAGCTCTTCATATCTATCGCTCTCCGAACTGCTGGCGCCCAACATATTCGATTTTGCTTTCGATTCTAGCTGACCATTTCTATAGATGGCGACGTAGCGAACACTCTCTGACAGCTTGAATATTTTTTCAATCATAATTTCTCAACAAAGAACAAATAGCGTTGTTAGTTTCCGACAGTTTGCCTTGTCGTGCTAGGCAATTTTGCAAGCAAATCAACGTAGGCATCTTCTATTAGCTGATGATGGGAGACACCTAACTTTTCCAGCAATGCGTGCGCAATGGACACACCGGCTTCGTTAGGTTCACCCTCGCCAAGCACCACTTCCAATTCCAGAAAATCACCCAGTCCTTCGACTCTATCCAAATGCACTCGGGTTTTGCCGACCATAAACAATGTGCGGTGTTTTTGCACCCTACCGCGTTCACCATAAGCAAGCGTCAAGCTTTGCCGGAGTGTATCCGGCGATGCGGTGGGCGAAATCACATAAAAAGACTGTTTGGGATCTGCGCTGTCGGGGCGTTGATAGAAAATCAGCTGTCCGCCATGATCGGAGAAGGCGCGAAGTTTCAGCCTGCCATTAGAGCAAGGAAAAAAGGTATCGTCTTGGATGATTTCGATGGGCCCTTCATCGGCAATATTGACCACCAGCGGCCATAGTGATTCGATGCTGTCGATTCGCGCTTTGATTTCAATATTTCTGGCCATATTCGCTTCAGTTAGACAGTATGATTTTGACGGTCAACGTCCGGCAAGTTGTTATAAACCTGCTCGACGGTTTGGTGTTCGGTTAAGGCCCTGATGACGATCGGCAAGGGTTCCTCCCGGATGCCGGGTAAATCTTGTTCCAAAGCATTCACAATCGGGAACGCCAATTTTTCCAGCGGGGGGCAAAAGTCCGCGTTCACGCCGGGCTTATTGCCGCGCGCATCGATCCGGTACCAGCCGTATTGTTGCAGGTAAACCGCGTTCAAACCGTGCAGACAATAAGGAGGCTGGTCGCCGTCTATCGTCAACCGTTGGTAACACAGCCCGGCCGGAATACCGTTGGCGCGCAACAGCGCCGCCAGCAAATGGCTTTTGGCGTAACAGTAGCCGGTGCCGTGGATTAATACCTCGGAGGCTTTGCTGGTCACTGGATTCAGCCGGTAGTCCCAACTGTGTTTGATAACATCGCGAACGAATTCGAAACAGTGTTTGGCGATTTCTTCCTCATTGCCACAACCGTCCGCCAACTTTGCGGCTTGCGCGATTATCGCGGGATGTTGGCTATCGATATAAAGGCTGCGTCCAGGTATGGTTTCATCGCCGGTGATGGATTCACCGCGCGTTCGATTTCCGTTAATACGTCGGTAAGTAAAGAGAGTATTTCCGGCATAGCCAGCAGGTCTGCTTCGCCGATGTTCGCGCTCGGCAACGGTAAAGTGATTGATGCCGCTTCGATCAGCGTTGCCGACATCGTGATCAAGGTTTCCCGGATCGCGGCATCGGCATGATGGGCGCGGGGCATCGCGTTCAATACCGCCACCGGTTTGTAAGCAAAGCCCTCGAATGCCACCAACCAATCCAGCGCATTTTTGATGGTACCGGTAACGCCGTGGGCATATTCCGGGCTGGCGATCAGCAAGGCATCCGCAGTGGCGACTTCAATGCGTAATTGCGCCGCGATGGCCGGAGGCGCGGTTTCCAAATCCGGATTGTATAAGGGCAAGTCGCCAAGCCCGGAAAACAGACTGACATCAATCGAAGCCGGCGCCAAATGCCTTACAGTGCGTAGCACGGCGGAATTGACGGACGCCGCCCGCAAGCTGCCGGATAAAGCCAGTATTTTCATTGCAACGCTAAGTATTGAACATCAAGGATAAAATGGTGACTGTTTAGTTTTCATCGGTTACTACTGAACAATCAAAAAAACGCTGCTGAAATACAGGGTAAATCTGAAACTCCTTGGATTAGACGCTATTTTCAAAGCTCCAACAACTGTCAATATTGACAGCTTATATCGCCATTCTGCTTTGTAGGTAAAAACTCTGGACATATTGAGTTTCGGCGATTTCGCTCTTTAGGTTAAGCTTTCGAACAGTTCTATTAACCCGGCCCTTAAATACCCTGTGCTGCGTAAGCAGCGGCTGGGTGCCTGAAATAAGCGGCGACATGATTGGGTAGAGCCGAGATACGGTTCATGAAGGCGTGGGCTTTTTCAAGTAACGCTTCCGCATTTTGGCTGACGGGCCCACTGCGTAAGGCGGTTTTGAAATCGCGATTGAGGTATTCGTCAGGGTTCGATTCGGGCGCATAAGGCGGTAGAAAAACCAGTTCAATCCGGTCTTGTTTGTCCTGTAGCCATTCGCTAACTTGTTTGGCGTGATGCACGCGCAGGTTATCGACCACCAGAAAGATTTTTCGTGTCACACCTTCGATCAAGCGGCCAAGAAATTCCAGAAATCGCGGGGTATTGATCGAGCCTTCGACGATTTGAAAGGCACATTCACCCCGTGCGGAAATGGCTGAAATCATGGACAGTTTGTGCCAGCGTGTCGGTGTCTTCAGCACCGGTGTCTGGCCTTTAGGGGCATAGCCTCGAATCCAATGCGTGTCTTCTTTAACGGCGGTCTCGTCGCCCCATAAAATCGTGGCGTTTTCTGCTTTGGCTCTCGCCAATAGCTGTGGATAGGTCTGCTCCAACCAGGTAGCGACTTTGACCGGATCTTGCTCCAGGGCGCGCTTGATAGGGCGTTGTGGGGTAAAACCCCACCGCTTGAGATACTTGCCCACCAGGCGATCCTGCATCTCCACGCCAAAGCGTTCCCGGATGAGTGCCTTGATCGCAGGACGCGTCCATAAGGCAAATGGCAGCTTCAGTTGCTGTGGGCATTCGCCCACGATTTGATCACGCAACCAGCATTCATCCGCCATGGTTAGTTTACGTCCGCTACCGACGCGACGCCCTCGGCTTTTTTCCAGTAAAGCACCTTCGCCTTCCTTACGGGCTCGGGCGAGCCACTCTTCAATCGTTCGATGGTGAACCCCGGCCACATCGGCCAGCTCTTTGAGGCTCATACCTGACTGCTTGCGCAATCGAATCACCATTTGACGTAATAAAGCACGCCCTTCAATCGTTAGTTTTCGCGCATCAATTTTCTGTTTTTCCATGCGCTTATTTTATCAAATTACAGGGTATTTGAGGGCCGTGTTAATAACGACGGTAAACCCATGAAAGCCTGGCAAGAAATTCAACTTCAAGCGTTGCAGACGAGCGATAGCGAGCATCAGCTTATCCAAACCATTGTTTCATTGGGCGCGGAATTGGGTTTTGATTACTGTGCCTATGGACTTAGGTTGGCGCTGCCGCTGAGCAATCCGAAGATCGTGAAAATAAGTAATTATCCATCGGCTTGGCAAGCGCAATATCAAACAAAAAACTATTGTGCGATCGATCCCACCGTCAAACACGCTCTGTACTCGCCTTTGCCTATCCTTTGGACGGACGGTTTGTTCGCTTCAACGGCGGCGTTTTGGGAGGAAGCGCGTTCCTTCGGATTGCGTTATGGTTGGGCGCAATCCATCCGGGATGTCCATGGCGCCACCGGCATGCTGACGTTGGCGCGATCCGATGAGCCGCTGACCGAAACCGAGCTTGCGGACAAGGCTTTTAAAATGGCTTGGTTGACCCAAAATGCGCATATTGCCCTATCGCGCCGATTGTTGCCCAAATTGCTGCCGGAAGCGGATGCGAAACTGTCGAACCGAGAGATTGCGGTATTACGCTGGACTGCCGATGGGAAAACCGCCGGCGAAATCGGCGGCATCATGAAAATAACCGAGCGGACTGTCAATTTTCATATCAGCAATGCCGCAGCCAAATTAAATGCCAGCAACAAAACCGCGGCGGCCGTTAAAGCGGCGATGCTCGGTTTTTTGTAACAACCATCCGCCTGGATTCCATCCAAGCTTAGCCAAACCCTACCGCCGTCACAAAGCGAAACCAAAGCACGCCCAGAATGATGCAGCTTGAAGCCCAAGTCGCAAAGCGATACGGCACCCAGTTTACCGCCATATAAATGACGGCATGGACATACCTGAGTACAACAAAAGCCCAGGCAAGCGCGATTTGAACGGTGTCCACTTCTTTCTCGACAAGCATCAATAGGCAAATCACATAAAAAAGCGCGGGTACTTGCATTAGATTATTGAACGTTCGAGCCGGACGCTCGAATCGATCGTCGGCTGGAACATCCGCCTTGTAATCCGCGAAATACCTGATCGACGCATGTCCTCGAATAACGGCAACATTGCGTGCGACGACCATCGTCAGCCATACCAAAGCCGTCAGCGTAAAGAGCGTGGCCATGGGAGACACAAGCAGCTCCGGTGGAACAGCCCGATGTTCACCGGCTAATAGCCAAAATAACCATGCTGCGACTGATCCGACTATGATGCAAGGAGCCGTGTAAATCCGCGGCAACGAGATATTGGTGGCAGTAGAATTTATTGGCGACATATACGATCTCCTGATGAATGTGGTTTGCGGAATAAGCTTCGATTGATATACTTGCAATATGCAACTAATTATCCCATTTCAATTGCAAAACGCAAGTAAATAAGCCAAATGTCCGACTCGAAACTCGAAACTAGATGCCCAATTGATTATGCCCTTGAAGTGTTCGGAGACCGGTGGACGCTGATCGTACTCCGCGATCTGATGCTAAGTGGCAAACGGCACTACCGGGAGTTGATGACTTCGAAAGAAGGAATCGCAACCAATATTTTGGCTTCGCGACTGAAAAAAATGGAAGCGGACGGACTCGTCATCCGTAAACACAAGCCTGAAGACAAACGCCAAGTGTTTTATGAGCTAACGGAAAAAGCGCTCGATCTGGTGCCTGTGCTACTCGAAATTAGCCGTTGGAGTGTCATTTACGACCAGCATACGGCAGCTCCTCTGGAACTCATGCGCCGCTATCGAGAAGAGCCGCAGCAGCTGATAGCCGATTTGCAGGAAGCGGCACGAATTCGGCAATCCTGATCGTTTTGCAACAAAAACGAAAATCCGGAGGGCCATGGATAATCTGAACAGCGTGAAGCACATCGTTCGTGATCGGTGTGGTTCGTGAATTCAACGCTCCCAATGCCTTCCATCTAAGACTGGTAATTCTGTTCCGTCTGGCTGTTTTTGACCGAACTGATACCTTCTGGCATTTGACCCAATGACAGCTCACATCTCACGTGCATTTGACCTCCCCGTGAAGATTTCGTGACTTTTCCGATTGCACAATGGCCGCGCCATTTGGCATTCATATTAAGGAGAATCACGATGCAAAAAAACCATGCTTTTACGCTGTCGGCGCTGTTGTTAGCGGCCAGTGCGGCACCTTTAAGTTCGGCAGAGGCCGCGCAGGTCACGCTGAGTTTCAGCAATTTATCTGCTGCCAACGGGCCGGCCTTGAGTCCGTTTTTCATCGCCTTGCACGACGGTTCGTTCGACGCGTTCGATGTCGGCACCACTGCGTCGTCGGCCATCGAAGCGATTGCCGAATTAGGCAGCGGCGCCGGTTTGTCGTCGGCATTCGCGGCCAGCAGCGCGGCAGCGGCCGGCGGTTCCAGCGCGACGGTGACCGCGTCGGTCAACGCCTTCGGCCCTGGCATTTTCCTGCCCGGCGCCAAAGGCAGCGTCACCCTGGATCTGGACCCGGTGAAAAACCGTTATCTGAGTTATTTCGCGATGGTGGTGCCGTCCAACGACCGTTTCGTCGGTAACGATTCGCCGACCGAAATCGAATTGTTCGACGCCCAAGGCCATTTCACCGGCGGCACCTTCGTCGAGAACGGCAGCAGCATTTGGGACGCCGGCACCGAACTGGACGGCACCACTGGCGCGGCGTTCCTGGTCGGGTCTAACGCGGCGGATAGCCCGGCGCAAAACGGCACGATTCAGGCCAACCACGACTTCGCGGTCTATGCCGGATTAGGAACGCCGGCCGGTTACAACTTTACCGACCTGCCCGGCGCCAATACGCCGCTGCTGCAAATCAGCGCGGTGTCGCAAGTGCCGGCTCCGGCGGCGGCATGGTTGTTCGGCAGCGCGTTGCCGTTGTTCGGTTGGTTCCGGAAGCGCGCGCCGGTGTCGGCTTTGCCGGCTTGAGGCGGTCGCTTCAACGCAGTGGAGTGCAAAACTAGATTTGTACTCCAGCTTCGCACCGCATCAAAACCCGTCGCCGTAACCCTGATTTTGCAAGCTGGCTGGCGGCTTGCCGGTGGGGAAGCGGGCTTTCAATTCCACCGTCACCGCGAGTTCACCGGCCGGTACGCTGACGATTTGCTCGGCCGTTTGTTCGGCTGCGTCCGGATGCCAAAAGCTCAGGCGGTAGCGGCCCTCCGGCAAATCCAGCGTCCAGCGGCCCTCGGCGTCGGAAACCGCAAGGTAATCGGCATCGCTGACGTAGACGTAACCCAGCATCCAATCGTGAATGTTACAACCCAGCGCGACGATGCCGGGCTGGTCGAAGCGCACCGGTTCGCGCGGCACGCCGCTATAGAGCTTGATCTCAAATCGCTTGGCTGCGGAAAACGAATAGACGTGGTGCTTGATCGCGTCGCTGTTCGGAAAATACACCGGTGTGCCGCTGCGCACCGCCAACACGTGCGGGACAAACTCGCGGCTTTTCTGGTCCAAGGCCATGGCCGCCGGCGCCGGCGGCGCTTTGACCCGGCCGGCGGCATCCAAGGCTTGGGCGGCGACCACCAGATCGGCCAACGGCCGGCCGCCGGCTAAGGCTTTACCCGCCAATTCCGCAGCCGGCGCGACGGCGGCCCAGGCCGTTAAAAAAACAGCCGGTAAGCGACTTGCCACAGTGTGTCCTCCTGATAAGCGGCTTCGCCGCGTTCCTGGCGCGCCGGACGGGCGCTGAAAATGCGGCTGAATTCGACATTCAATTGATGGTGCTGGGCAAAGGTCAGATTGTAATTGACGGTCCAGGCTTGGCCGTGTTCGCCGTTGCGGTCTTGCGGCAGGTAATCGCGTTCGTCGCTACCGAAGCGTTCGTAGCGCACGCTGAAACGGCCATCGCCCAGCGGCCGGCTCAGCAACCAGGATGCCGACCAAAAGCCGACGTCGACCGCGCGCAAATCGCCAAGCAATTCGCCCATGCTGGTTCGCCCGGTCATTGCTTGTGAAATCAAAGTGGTTTCCCAGGGCAATTCGGCTTTGGTGCCCAAACTCCAGAAGCGGGTGTGCCAGCCGTACTGGCCGGCGGACAGCGCGGCCGGATCGGCGTTGTTGTCGTAATACAGCGCGCGCAAGGTGTAACGCTGGGGCCGTTCGGCGGCGATGCCGGCGTAAAAGCCGGGGCGGCCGTCCACTTCGACGAAGGTCTGGCTGGCCTTGGCCTGCTTCGGAAACAGCGCCGGTATGGCGATGCCTTCCGGCAGACGCAGGCGGCCGGTCAACGTGGATTCGAAGTCGTGCAAACTCCAGCCGCGCCAGGCCAACATCAGGCCGGCGGTATCATTGTTGGCCAAACCGGCGCCGAACACGCCGAGTTTGTCGCCGGCTTCGGTCTGGTAATCCACACGTAACTCGCCGCCGAAAGTACGCAATTCCTCGCTGACCCAGGCGTTGATCGTCGACGAACTTAGCGTGTACGGGCTGCTCCAGGCGGTGCCGGTGTTTTCCAACGAAATCGGCGGAAAGAACATGCCCAAGCGCCCGGCCAGACGCCAGCCGGCGGCACCGACCGGCCGGTAGGCCAGATAGGCTTCGGTCAAGTCCAGCGGTGTCGATTGACGGTCGGCGTATTTGACGGTGGCGTTCAGCATCGAATCCCAGTCCAACCGCACCTGCAACGTGGCGGCAGCTTCGTTTACCCTCCAGCGGTCGCGTTCGCCGCCGGCGCGCAGTTTGCCAAGACCGTTCTCCAGCTCGCCCGGCGCGGCGTCGCTGTGTTGGTAGCGCAGGTCCAGCAGGCCGTGCCAGGTCACTTCCGGAAATTGGCCGTCGTCGGCTCGGCAGATCTGCATCATCAAACCGAAAAGCGTCAGCAGAAGAAGCGACTGCATTAGGCAGGGTGGCTTCCAGCTTTGCCGCTGCTGCGGGAACGAGCTTGGCGGGACCGGGAATCGAGCGGCCAATAACAGCATGTTTACGATTTGCCTGTCGCGGTGCGTGTGGAATCAGCCAGCGGTAAGTCGAAGCGAAATTCGCTGCCGACACCCAGGGTGCTATCCACTTGCAAGCGGCCGCCATGCAACTGGGCGATCTTGCCAACTACGATTAGCCCGAAGCCGCCGCCGTCGGCGCGGGCACGGCGGGCCAGCGGTGAGTCCCAATCGCACAAAGTCGGCAGATATTCCGGCGCGATGCCGATGCCGGTATCGCGGACGGCCACCGTTATCCGGCCGCGCGCCGGCCAGGCGTCCAGCCGCACTCGGCCGCCGGGTGGGGTGTGGCGTAAGGCGTTGTCGATCAGATTGGTCAGCAGGCGCTCGATCAGGCCAATGTCGGCGCTGACGAGAGGTAAGTCCGGGCGCAGTTCGGCTTGCAAGCTGACACCGCGCTGCTCGGCTTGCAGCCGGTATTTTTGGGCGACGTCCTGCAGCAATTCGGCGAGATTGAAGGGCTCGGGACTCAGGCTGGCGTCGTCGCATTCCAGCTTGGCCAGTTCAAACAGTTCCTGCGCCAGCCGGCTGACTTTTTCGGTCTGGCGCAGCGCGGTGTCCAGAAAATGCTGCTGTTCGGTGGCCGGCAAGGTATCGGCCTTGCGCTGCATGGTTTCGAGAAAAGCGCGTAACGCAGCCAACGGCGTGCGTAAATCGTGCGACATCGAAGCCACCAACTCGCGGCGTTCCTGGTCTTTTTGGCGCAGTTCGCCCAGTTGGCCGGCCAGTTGGGCGGCGCGAACGAAGGTATCGGCCAGTCTGCCCAATTCGTCGTTGCGGCCGGTCAGCGGCGAGGCAGCGAAATCGCCGTTGACCGCTCGTTCGCCGGCACCGGCCAAGGCCCGTAGCGGCCGCGACAGATTGCGGGCGATGACCACGCTGCCAGCCAGCGTCGTCAACAGGCCGAGCAGCAACACCCCGGCCGCCAGTAACAGCATATGGCGGTAGCCGGCGAAGGCATCGGTGAACTTGATTTGCAGCAATGCGGCGACGCCTTGATCGCCGCCGGCCGCCGGCAACGTCAGTATGCGGCCGAGGTAGCGGCCTTGCGCGGTATCGACCGTGGCCGCCAGCGCCCGGTTGGTCGAGCTGTGCAGCAAGGCCAGGGCCGCGTCCGGTGCCGACGCGGCCAGCAGGCGGCCGCCGTCGGCACTGAGTTCGGCCAAACCGATGTGCAGCGGCAATAGCGAGTTTTGCCGAAATCGGGCGATACGCTGCTCGTCGACAGCCTGCGCCACCGCCACCCAGCCCACCGGCAGCGGCGCCGACACCGGCACCAGCGCCCATTCCTGCAAGCGGCCGTCCAACACGCCGAACCAGACCAGTGAGCGGGTGGCGTCGGTGTTTGCCAAGGCTTGCGCATACGGAAACGGCTGGCCTTGCCACTGGCCGGCGCTATCGGCGAGCACCTGAAATTGTGGATCGATAAACAAGCCGCGTTGGGCGTGGATGCGCAGCAGCAGGTTTTCCAAGGCCGAGGCGATGGTGGCCGGGTCGCCGCCGGTGACGGTGCTGCGAAACCCAAAATCGGCGACCAGCAAGCCGGCCTCGCCGGCGACTCGTTCGGCGCGTTCGACCAGCAGTTGCCGGAAGGCTTGCTCGGCGTAGCGCAAGTCCTGGTCGAGTTGGTGCAACAGGTTGTCTCGCACCGCCACGTAAATGCACGCCACCGTCAGCGCCTGCACCGCGACGAACAGCGCCGCGAACAATAGAGCGATGCGGCTTTGGAAGCTCAGCGTCATGCGTCGGCGGTGTCCGCTTCGGCAAACTTGTAACCAACGCCCCACACCGTCAGTATTCGCGCCGGTTTGGCCGGATCGGCTTCGATTTTGGCGCGTAAGCGATTGATGTGGGAGTTGACGGTATGTTCGTAGCCGTCGTGGTTGTAGCCCCAGACCTGGTTCAACAGTTCCAGCCGGGTGAACATACGGCCCGGATGGCGAGCGAAGAAATGCAGCAAGTCGAATTCGCGGGCGGTCAGCGCCAGCGTTTGGCCGTCCAAAACCACCGTGCGGCTTTGCACATCGATCCGCAAACCGTGAGCGACCAGAACGGCATCTGCTTGAATGGCGATGGGTTCACTCAACGCCGCCACCCGCCGCAACAGCGCCCGTACTCTAGCGACCACCTCGGCCAATGCAAACGGTTTGACGATGTAGTCGTCGGCGCCCATTTCCAAACCCACCACCCGTTGCACGTCGCTGGATTTGGAACTGACGATGATGATGGGGGTATAAACCGGCCCAGCCCGCACCCGCCGGCAAATTTCCAAGCCGTCCACACCGGGCAGCATGACGTCCAGCAGCAACAAGTCGTAACGATTGCCGGCAATCGCGGCCAGCGCGGCCTCGCCGTCGGCCGCCCAATCCACGCTGTAGCCTTCCTCGCGCAAATTGGCGGCCAGCAGGCCGGCAATGTCGGGATCGTCTTCGACCAGGAGCAGGTGTTTCGTAGGCGGCATGGTTGGCGGTTTTAGACAAAATAAAGCTGATTATCGGCCAAGCGGAGCCGTAAATCTAATCACGAAATTATCACGGCGGCATCAGTTCTCGACAAATTCGCCGAATTTGCCAACCAAACGTTAAGAAATGGGAACGAGCCCGAGCGGCCGCATGCACTGGGCAAGCACATGACGAATGCGCGGGTAAACCAAATGCCGTCTCGCACTTGGCTTATCGATCCGCGGCGTTTGGGAGTGTCATGCTTCTCGCCAGTTCGACGAGCTTGCAAACCGTTCGCCAATTGCGGCCGATCATCGCCACACCAAGGCGCTTTTCGGCCTGGGCCGCCAGTTTCGAGCGGCCGATTCCTTCCGGTGCATGCAGGTAGAAAACTAGATCGATCAGACTAAACCGTTCGCTGTCTTTCTAGATGGCAGCCAGCGCGGCCAGGTCGGGGTTGGCCGGTGCGGACAGCAAAAAATTCAGGTGCAATGTATCGGGCTGGGTTTCCGCGTCGGGAAAGGGATAGGTCCGCACGGCCTGTTCCAGTTCCGCTAGTTCCAGCAATACTAACTGCGGCTCGATCTGTTAGCGTTGTTTTATTGCACGCAGATTCGAATTACTAAAAATGCTCAGCTAGTTTATCGTTTGATCGGCACTATAGCTTCTGTTAGCATCCCATCATGATTAACGTCCTCCCAACCCTGCTGGCTATTATTACCACCATTTCAACAATGGTGGGTTAGCACGTTTACTTTCTACTGCAACCCGCCCTGAGGCGGGTTCAATATTGCCTGTCTCTTGGTGCCTTAACCTACCAAGGAGATCGATATGGCTTACCATCCACTTAAACAAATTATCGAAGCTGCTGACAAAGCAATCACTGAAGAGGACTTCGTTACCTTGATGGCTTTCTACGCAGACAATGCAACGCTCGTCATCAAGCCAGGCTTGATTGCTACAGGCAAGGAACAAATCCATAAGGCGTTCCTCGCGATCACCGAATATTTCAACCATAGTCTTGTGGTCAAACAAGGCGCGATGCATGTCATTCAGAGCGGAAATACGGCTCTAGTGATCATGGAAACCGTTCTGGAAACGGCGGATGCTGCCGGTGTAGCGAATTGCATGTCAAGGCGCGCCACCTATGTCTTTCGGGAAGACCCTGTCGGCAAGTGGCTTTGTGTTATCGATAATTCGTATGGCACTGACTTACTGGGAGCCATATAAAATGCCAAAGCTACTGCCAACATTGCATCTGCTCTGCGGAAAAATCGCCTCTGGCAAATCGACATTGGCAAAGGAACTGGCCAAGACGCCGGACACGGTGATCCTCAGCGAGGACACTTGGCTTGTACATCTATATCCAGACGACATCAAGACTGTGGCGGACTATGTTCGATGTGCTTCGAATTTGCGTGACGCGATCGGTCCACACGTGACCGATTTGCTTCGAATAGGTGTGTCCGTGGTATTGGATTTTCCAGCCAACACCGTCGCAAACCGAAAATGGATGAGATCTCTTATCGACAGAGCCGAATCAAGGCATGTGTTGCATTTTCTTGATGTATCGGACGACAAATGCTTGACACGTTTACGTGCGAGAAACGCGTCTGGCACTCACGCTTTTGTAGTGGCTGATACCGAATTTGACCTAATCACAAGTTTCTTCGTCGCCCCTCAGCAGGAAGAGGGGTTCAACATTATTCGATATTAGGTGTTCTGAATCAGTCTAAATGACGTATCACTGTCGTGTCCGTTTTGCTTTTGCGTTTTTTACGTTGGGCTCTACGCGCGGCGTCGTACGAGCGCCGCGCCCACAGAACGGCCTGCTCCCGGTCTTCCATAAACTCGGCCGGCGCTTGGTAATATGACATTTTCGTCATTTTGCCTTCCCGCTGATATTCGAATGGCGCAAGCCCCTGTTCCTCGAAAAATTTGGCATTCTCGGCATCCGCCTTGAGATACAGAGTATCGTCCGCCACCAGCGCGAACATCAAGCCATCGTGGTAGACACCATAGCCCCCAAACATCTTACGGATCTGAATGGTGCCGAACAGTTCGAACATTTCGGGCAGATAGGCGATAAATTCACTCATCGGCATACCTTATTGCTGGATGATGGCAAGCTTGAGAACACTCATTAAACCCTAACTGGCAACTGTTAATCCTAAAGGTTTTGCTCATTTCTTCCGCAATAAATACCCGGAATAAGCCACAAATTCTTGACCATTAATCGTCTCCAGCCGCACGGTTTCCTGCATGCCCCGCCCCAGCCCAAGAATGACGGCGGCGTTTTCCGATACCGGTGCAATCGGGAGGGTCAGATTATTCAGGTCGAATGTGGGAATGGAATACTCCAGCATCAAAAAACCGTCCCGCTCGCGTAGCGCGCATTTTTCCGGAACCATCGCCTCGCCTTCGGCAAGATTCACAATCTCGTATTCACCCAGACGGCTACGCATGGCGGCGGGAATCGGTACGGGTTGGATTTTCTCGCCCAATACAAAGGTTTGGCCGTGCCAATGGGCCAACGCCAGATCATGGCCGTCGACATGCCGTATCGACAAGCCAACCTCGGCCAGCTGCTTTGGTTGTATTGGAATCAAGCCCAGCAGTTTGTAGCGAATGCCGAATTTGCCATCGTCCCTGCCGACCAAATCCATACTGCTGCCGTTCAGTTCGGTGACCAAGGTGTCGCCATCGGCTGTTAACTTGATGTAGCCTAACGCGGTTGCATACTGCCCTGCCCCCAATTGTTGCTCTTGCGCGGTTAAGCCGCGTGTTTCGATTTCAGGCGTTTCGGCGTCCTCCAGCAGCGGCTGGCCGGTTTTTATCGCAACCGCCAGTTTTAGTGCCTTATCGGTGACTTTGTCGATCGAGTCGCCGGTGGGCGGGGAATTCGCCAGCACGACCACGCCTAGCTTGTGTTCCGGCAGCACCGTCAGCAGGCTACGGTGAAAAAGCGTTGCTCCGCCGTGTGCGGCCACATCGCCGATACCGGGCTTGCTGGTCAAGAACCAGCCCAAACCGATTTTATTGCCCACATCCAGCGCCACATCCTGGTTTTGCTGGCGCAGCATTTCATTTAGGGTTTCCGGCTTCAATAGTTGCCGGCCATTGGCTTTGCCGTCCGCCAAGACCATGGCGATAAAACGGCTTAGATCCAAAACATCGGCATTCAAGCCGCCGGCCGGCATATCGCGCAGTGCCACTTCGGCCTTTTCCTGATCACTCTTATAGGCTTTGGAAGTCAGTTCTCCCGATATGCCCGGCGCAAATGCCGCATTGGTCATACCAAGCGGTTTTAACAGCTGCCGGTCGGCATAACGGCTGAAATCCTCGCCGGTCAGCCGTTCCAACATCGTCCCTAATAAAGTGATGCCCAGATTCGAATAGGCCCAGATGCGATTGGGCGGATAGGCGGCGTATTCGTCTTTCAGCGTGTCGACCAGCTGACTGAACGGCGCCGGGTTGTTAGTCCACATGCCATTGCCTCTATCACCCGGCAAACCGGAATGATGGGTCATGATGTTGCGCGGCGTTATCGGTCCGGCATCCTGGAAGCGACTTTTGATGGCAAAATTCGGCAGATAGGTTTGTAGCGGCTGATCAATATCCAGCTTGCCCTGCTCCGCCAGTTGCATGACCAGCGTATCGGTGAAGAGCTTGGAGATGGAGCCGGTTCGATAAACCGTTTCCGGTGTGGCGACAATCCGGTTGTCTTGATCGGCATAACCAAAACCTTGCGCCCAAACGACCTGCTGATCGTCGACCACGGCAATACTCAAACCTTCCACGTCCTGTTCGGACATTTCCTGTTCAATCAACCATGTTAGATGAGTCTTGAGGTAGCTGTAATCGCCGCGTGCTACGTTATTCGATTTTAGCGGCGGCGAACCGGCGCAAGCGCTGAGCAAAAGCAATATCGCGCTTAAACAAGTCAAATAGGTTTTCATCTGATCCTTGAAGGGGTGGTCATCAATTAGTCGGCCAGCAAGATTACAAGCCGTGTGTTTGCTGCTTTGAGGCTGTTACCGGAGCTGATTTTAGTGGGTGGATGGTATTAGGCGAGCCGATTGCAGTCAAACGTTTTGACAGAGCTGCCTTGAGCCTACGCGAAGGCAGACTCTTGCATTGGAAGTAGTTGCGCGTTGAATGATAATTGCGGCGTTCATTTTTTGTGTAACGGTTTGAGTCAGTGATTTGCCATGTTTGCAAACTCTGCCCAGCAGTGGATTCGGAATGATCATGGCCCACCCCCCACCGGAAACGCCGTCTTATCCACGACCCGCCGTAACAAGAAGCTACGGTCGCGCCGGGAATGCCGGCAACCGCCGCCTCGAATGTGTTGAAACGTTCCGACGTGTGTTGGTCTATCGGAATGTGGCTCAAGGCCATCAGTGTCAGACCCAAGGCTTTGGCATCCAACAAGGCCCGATAGCCGACGCTCAGGCGCCCTCCTCCACCGCTCGCACCCGCCGCAGGCAGGGTGATGCCGACAGGCCTATGCGGTCGGCCAGTTCCTGTTTGCTGATGAGGCCGTCGGCTTGCAGTCTGACCGCGTCGCCCGGCGCACTGTTTAGCGGCGTCAATCGCTTATCGGTCGACTAAAAACAGCCCCCCGTCACTACGGTTTTCGGTTAGCGACAGACAATATCAACGACTTTGCTCATCTCTGCAATTTCATTGGGGGCTGTTGCCATTTTGTCATAATCCCTTTGAAAATCGATTGGCGAGCCATATTGATTGAGTTTTCAATCAAACGATAGCTAGCGAATGCCACGCCAACTGCTTACAGATACCCACTGGGAAAAGCTAAAAACGATTATGTTGAGTTTCAGCATTTACGACAAACCCGGTCTTCGGCAAACGGTCGAAGGGATTTTTTATCGCTTGCGTGTTGGCTGCCCTTGGCGAGACTTGCCCGTCGCTTTTGGCAAGTGGAATGCCGCGTACAAGCGCTTCAATGCCTGGTCACTGCAAGAAAAGCTGAGGGGTATCTTTCAGGCGCTAGTGATTGAGCCTGATTTGGAATGGCTATTTATTGATGGCAGCATTATTAAAGCCCATCAACACAGTAGCGGCGGCGCCCATGAAAATCCAACAGCCATCGGGAAATCGGTCGCAGGCAACACGACCAAAATCCATATGGCGGTTGATGCCGGTGGACTTCCCATCCAGTTCTCGATTACGGGGGGCGAAGTACATGACTGCAAAGAAGCGCCGGAATTTGTGGCCAAACTCCCCCAGGCGGGCTACATGATTGCAGACAAAGGGTATGACAGCGAGCCGTTACGGATTCAAATTCGAGACCAAGGCACAGTCCCCATCATCCCAAGAAAACAAAATTCAATAGTCGGGAATGAGGAAATGGACTGGTGTCTCTATAAATATCGCCACCTCGTTGAAAACGTATTTGCGCGACTGAAACATTTTAGAGCTATTGCCACCCGATATGACAAACTAAAACGCAATTTTGAAGGTGCTATCGCCCTGGCTTGTGCATTTATCTGGGTGTCCATTTTTATTAGACCACTACATGGTTACCGATGTAAAAAGGCAACAGCCCCTATCATTCAACCTAACCATCTCCCGCAACCTACCCGCCAAAAACCGCCGTTCCTATTCCTGTCTGGTCAATATCGAGGCTTGCTTGGGTTGTAGAACGATGGTTTGTCTTTCACCTATTTGACGGTCAGTATGATAGGGGCGCTCCGGGTAACAAGGATTCCTTCCGTTCATAAGATTAAGTAAAAAAACAAGGCCAAATTCAGAGGATGGGCGAAAAACAGCTTAAAGAGTGGTTTTTCGAACATATAGAATTTTTGGCATCGTCGTAAACTCGCCTCAAGACCATTATGGCGAGCTTGCGATGTTCATTGTTCCTTCAAAAAATCTTAAGCATAAGTTTCCATTTCAAAACGTTGTTAAGCATCTTCGGATTGGCATGATGGGCGGCTTTTGCATCATCAGCCAACCCATGGAATCAATGGCTGCTGATTCCATTCAAGCGAATGGCAACAGCCAACAGTCCCTGGCATCAAACACTAAATTACAAAACACGCTGTGGGGGCAAGTAGGTCGTAGGCATCGCATTGATCCCTATATTCTGTATGCCGTTGCGCTCACGGAATCGCGAAAAAACGGCGCACAGAATCGAGTCATACCCTGGCCCTGGGCCATCAATAACGCAGGCAACGTCTTTATTCCCGGCAGTCAGCAGGAGGCAGAAGCCTTACTCAATCAAATGTTGGAGCAAGGCAAGCGCAATATCGACGTCGGCATTATGCAGGTGAATCTGCGATGGCATGGCCACCGTGTTGCGAAACCAGAGCAACTCTTGATACCAGGCACCAATCTCGAAATCGGCGCAAGCATACTCTCCGAGGCCATCCAATCAGTGCCTGACAATCTTGCACATGGCATAGGCCGATATTACAGTTGGAAAAACGAGCCGGCCGCCATCCAGTATGGGCAAAAAGTGATTGCCTTGGCTGATCAGATCCGAGCGATTCTTTAGTCCATCAAGGATTCCTGAATGGACGAAAATCTCTACAAACTCAATCTCGACTACCTCATCGTCGCTCAATCCTTAATTTTTTCCGGCAGCGAACAGAAAGCCATGTTCTGCTTAGGTCTCACGACCGAAGCGGTGTCGTTGCTCAGAAAGATGCCACTCGAACAGTTGAAGAGCCTGGCTCGAAGTGATTGCCTAACCTTTGCCCCCCGTTTCAACACCCACAAATGGAGCAAATTCCTAGACGTCCAAAAAACCGAAGACCCCGAAGCACTTGCCGCGCGGACTGTCGAACTCCTAACGCTTTTGTCCCCCCATTCACCAGAGTCATGAGCAACCATTGCTCTTTTGCTGCTCGACTCAAAGATCAGTATTGGGCCTATCAATTACTGAAACGAAAGTTGCGTACCAAATTGGCCAGCCGGGTCATCAAAACCCTGCGCCCCAAAGAATTGTGTAACCTTTACTTTTCGCTGCACCGCGAAAGCCCAGTGGCGGGACTGATCCCCAGCATTACGTCAATGCCGCAGTCACGCGAGTCGTTTCTTTACATGGCCCTATTTGCTTCAATCTATCGAAGCGCTTGCTCAGGCGCTATCAGAGCGGAAATAGACCTGAATGCCATGGTATTTGCCTGGGACACTTTTTGTAAATTCTACCCAAACCATATTCAGGAACGCCGGCCGTTTGGCCGCATACGGCCTGCAAATTTCGATGAAGCCTGGATTATCGTCGAAGCCCTGAGAGACGGACTCGCTGAATTACCTTGCTGTACGACCTGCCATACGCCCTATTTGGTCATTCATGGCTGTAAGTACCCGCAAGTCTGCCAAATGTGCATGCTAAGCCAAATCCCTAAAACCAGAATCATCACCGATTAATTGATCCTAGGAGCCCGTCGGACTTAAGTTTTTTTAAGCCGAAAATTTGGCGTCAGCCAAATGATCGAAGCCCTCAAGCTGTCGTAAAGTTACTCAGCCGGTCTTGAGAATTGATGTAGACGCGCTCCCCTTGGGTTATTCGACGGCATGCAACCCTATCATTGAGTTCGGCGGGGCTTATGCCCCGGCCAGCGCATACATCCGTTTCAGGTTAAACGCCATCGCCACCAGCTTCCATTCCCCGGTTACCGCGTCCAGTCCGCGTAGCGAGAACTGGCGAAAGCCCAGTACCTGCTTGATGATCCCGAATACGGGTTCCACCGTGCATTTGCGCTTGGCATAGCGGGCCTTGCCTTCGCGGGTTTTCAGGTACCAGGCCATGTTTTCCACCGGGTCGCCGGTGTTGGGTTTCGGCGCGTCGGCCGCCAGATATTCAGCCAGGGGCACAGGGTGGCTGTCGCGGCCCATGGCGATCAAAGGTTTGATGCCGCTTCGTTCGCAAGCCTGAACGTTGGCGGCGCTGAAGTAGCCCGTGTCGGCCAGCAGGGCATCGACTTGGCCCAACGTCTCGGGGAGTTTTTTCAGCTCGGCCAACATCGGTTCGACTTGTTGCTTATCGTTGGTCTGTTGCGTGACGCGGGTGGCGACGATCAGCATCGTGTCGGCGTCGACGGCGGCTTGGCTGTTATAGCCTTGCACGAAGCCTTCATGACTGGGCATGATGCGAGATTCTTCGTCGGTCAGGTTGATTTGGTCGTCAGGCTTGGGGCCTATTTCCGGGGCCTTGGGCTCCGGCCCTCTAGGCTTTTTGCCGGCCTGCCGCCCGGTTTCCCGGCGGGCAATCTTCGCCTCATACTCCTTTTGTGCCTGCTCATCGTGCGGCTTGACCCGCTCGGCGATCTGGGTTTTGGCATCGCGCAGGGCTTTCAATCGGTCTTCACGCCGCGCCAGTTCGGCCGGCAAGTCCAGATCGTCGCGGTCGTCCGCCGCATCGGTTTCGGCGGCCTTTTGTAATAAGACCTGGACCTCGTCCCGCAGCTGCGCTTCCAGCTTTTCGATGTGACCGTGGGACAAGGCTTTATGCCTGGAGGCGTTCGCCTTCACTTTCGTACCGTCCAGCGCAATTTGCCCCAGTGTCACCAACTTCATCGCTTGGGACAGGCTGAGGACCTGGACGAACAGATCTTCCAGCTCGATCAGGAAGGTTTTGCGGAAATGGGCCAGCGTATCGTGGTCGGGATGCGTATCCGCGGACAGGAAACGGAACGCCACCGAATCGTAGGTCGCTCGTTCGATCTTACGGCTGGAAAACACGCCGGTGGCGTAACCGTACACCAGGAGCGCCAGCAACACCGAGGGATGATAGGCCGCACTGCCGCGTCCCTGGTAACGGCTGGTTAATTGGCTCAGATCCAGTTGCTCGATGACTTCGACAACAAAACGGGCCAGATGAGCCTCCGGCAGCCATTCGTCCACCGAAGGCGGTAGCACGTAAAGTTGATGGCGGTTGACGGGAATGAATCGACTCATCACAGGCTCCGTATATCTGATCTTTTGACCGTCCTTATTTTACCAAACCGATGTCGCGGTTAGATCTACTGCGCTAAAGTCCGACAGGCTCCTAGGAGCAACGTTGTCTTGGCCACATAGGAGATCATTGTCCAGGGAGAAAACTTTATGCAGCAATTTTCATTTAGAGGATTATAATCCACCTATCCAATCTTCCTATGTAATCAGACTATGAAAACGGTCAATGTCAGCGGTCTAAAGAACAACCCCAGCGAAGCTCTGCGCATGGCTCACGAGGATATGGTCTTGGTTATGAATCGAAACGAACCAGACGCGGTGATGGTCGGCCTCAAAGCCGCCAAAATCATTGGAATGCCGGGCGTGCGTAAAGCCTTGGCAACGGCACTTTTCAAGGACGGTAACCTGTCCCTTGCCCGCTCCGCTAAACTGGCCGATATGCCGTTGGCAAACTTTATTGCGCACGTCTCGCGCCTGGGTATTTCCGTCATCGAGCAAACGGCTGATGAAGTCGAGGATGATTTGGACACTCTGGACCAGTGGCTCAACCAAGCCTGATCGCGGATGACCAAAAAAGTAATTGTCGATGCCAGTCCATTGATCGGACTGGCGTTGGTGGAGGGTTTAATCTGGCTACCGAAGTTATTTGGCCAGGTTTTCGTACCCGAATCGGTGAAACAAGAAGTGTTACCGGGCAAATCTGCGCCAGGTGAACAAGCGCTGGCTCACGCATTTGATTCAGGTTGGCTAACGGTATGGCATGAATCCATAACACCACATTTGGACATTGATCTGGACACCGGAGAAACGGATTGCATCAACATTGCGCTGTCGTCACCCCAAAACTATTTGCTGATCATGGACGAACGTGCCGGCCGGGCTGTGGCCAAAGAATATCAATTACATGTCGCAGGTACTGCCGCCGTCATCGGACAGGCCAAAAAGCAAGGTTTGATTTCGTCTGCTCGAGCCACTTTTGAAATTTTGCATCGATCGGATTTTCGGATTTCGGCTACCGTGATCAACAAAATTCTGGCAAGTGTCGGCGAGTAAACCGTTCGATATGCAGGTCATCTTTCTTTGCCTTGTTGAAATAGTTTTGATTTAAAAAACCGACTTGGAACGTTAGCTCAATCGCGGTAGGATTTCCCAACCGCTTAAGCATGGAGAATACAATGTCTTCACAGTCATCACTCTCAGATCGGTTCAAACGGCCCAGCCAATCGATTCAAACTCGATCAAATCACTCAATGTTTAATGGCCATCATGCAACTGTCGATTGTCCCGAATGCAACCGATCCATGGTGCCGAGAGTGGTCGTTTACTATGGCCGACCAGTCAAGTCAGTTTGCCCTTTCTGCGGCGCTACGTTTGCACGGTTTCCGAGCGGAGTTAGACAATTTTTACAGCGTTTTTCACAAAAGTCCCTTTCATTCGATGCTTTTAAACGAATAGCTTTGGTAACCGTTGGCTTTGGTTTGATTTGGCTCCTTGCAACGATGGAAATATTGCCTAACGAAATGGAAGCCCTTGGGATATTCGGTAGCATCATTTTCAGCGCTTTCGGCCTAGCTGAACTTTTTTATCAAACGATCGAATTCATTGCGAAACAGTTATCGCACAACAGTAGCCATTATTGGTCCGCTATAGGTTTGATCGCAATTCTGATTCCGTATGTTAGAGATGATCTAACCCGTTACGTCATGACGGCTTCCTTTCTGATGATAGCTCGATGGATACTGGCCGGTTTTGCAGCCGCCAAAAGTCTCTCTCATTGAAAGTTAATAGTTTATGCGGCCTCGCGCCCGATTGTAATTCCCAATCTGATCAATAAGGTCCACGCGGCCTTGACCAGCCGCACTTTTAAGTAGCTTGGCGATATCATTACCTTCGACACTGCCTTCCTCTTCTATCAACTGGCTTCTAGCGATACCAAGGTTGCCGCCATACTCGCCAGCAACAGCAATCCCCGCAAACGCCTCAAACATCGCGGCACGATAATAAGTTTGCTGAGTCGGAGTTAATTTATCTGTAACCTCATTTACTCTTTGATTTGCCCATACTTGAGAAGCCTCCTTAAATCCAGAATACGATTGGTTTGAAGCAAATTTTATTGAATCCCAAATTCCCATTCCTTGCGCTTGAGATTGTTGAACATATTCTGCAAACTCCTTGATATGTTGGTTACTAACCGATCCTAATGCTTCCAAATTTTTCGCGGAGTTATAAAGACTACCCCCCAGATAATTGTACGAAGCCTCTGCAACTGAAGGTGTTTCATTAGCCGCTGCCGCAATCGATTGTCTAAAGTGCTCCGCTTTGACATTCGCCAATTGACCAAAGCCTTCTCTTGAATTTTGTTCACGCTCGGCCAGGTTACGATCGTGTTGGGTTTCGACACGGGCTTCGCCACCGGCAATTTTTCCCGTCGCTGAACGAATCTGCGACTGTGCACGTTGATTCAGCGATTCGGTTTCGTCGCGTGGATCGTTGAGATGGGCCTGTTCGACGGAGGCTTGAACCTTACCAGTTTCCGGCGCATTGGTTTTCAGGGATCCGTTTCGGTTGGCATTCCAGGTTTGATCGGCTTGCGGCGCATTAAAGGCATCACCGAGCAGTTGGTAACCCGAGATATGCGCCTGATGCGATTGTTGATAATCCAGCGTGCGGTAACTAGGTGACGAGAATCCGGTCAATAACGACATGCCGGCGGCCGCGTAGGCTTGGTCAGCATCGCTGATCCAACCCGCCACTTTCCACTGCGATGCCAACCGCTGCGTATCGCCGCGCAAACCGTATTGATCGAGTGTACGATCCAGACGCTCCATCAAGCCTGGGTAATGTGCGATTTTGTATCCCGTCTCCGCCGCACCGAAACTGGCTTGTGTCCCGAAGCGTTGTTGGGCCGATAGGGTTTGTTGATAGGATTCGCTAGCGGATACCGCATCGGTTGCGCTGTGTTGCGAGGAGGACAACGACTGATTTTGCAGTCCCATTGAGGCGACGTTTCGGGTGCCGGTTTGCGCATCCATTGCCAGGCTTTTAGCTAAACCGGCCTGATAGCCCTGACTGTCATTGACGGTTTGACTGATGTCAGCGGCGATGGCATCTGACTTGTCCTGACTGACTTTGAAGTCGTTTTGCAAGCGGCCAGAAATTGCGCCGCTGAGTTGGTCGTTACCGAGCTTGGCGCCGGCATTGGCACTGCCGGCCACCAACGCCGAGAACTGATCGGCGGATATGCCGGTATCGGCATGTTTCTTGGCGAAGGCTTCACCAAACTGACGGTTGTAAGCATCGGTGTAACTGGAACTACTGGCGATTTGATTGCCCAAGGAACGGGTGTCAAACGCATCACTGGTGATGCTGGCCGACTTCGACGCCGTTGAAGACACGCTGTGCATGAAGCTACTAGTGGCTTGCTCGGACGCGGAATAAGCTGACGAAACGGCGGCACTCATATCCTTGCCGGCGGTAAATGTGGGTAGCACCTTATCGACTCCGTTTTGGGTAACTGCTGAAAGTGGACTGTATTGATGTTGCGCCTGAGCATTCAATACCGGTGCCGGGCTGATCACATCGGGCGTGGCAATTTTCTCGTTCACATAATCGCCCCCGTCCATGCGCCCCAGGAAATGCGTAGCCGTGACCGCGCCACGGTAGATCAGCATCAACGTGATCGCCGGCGTCGAAGCGGCTAGCATGCCGCCGATCGATAGCCATTGCTGCAACTCCATGTCCAGCTGGTAAATGCCCATCATCGACGGCAAGTTGTAAGTGGCCGTAGTCAGTGCCGCCATTTTGCCGGCGGCCGACATCTGGATGAATAGATTGACCACCGCCAAAATCGGCATCCACAATTGGATCCACAGTAGCATCGAGAAGTAGCCGATATTCATCCGGATGCCGACACTGCCCAGCATCACCACAAACGCCATGATCGGTGCGATGGCATAACTCAAACCTTCGATAAACGCCATCATGGGCCGGACGATCTTGGCAAACAGGGTTTGTTCGGCTGCCCATTGGGTATTGCGTTGCTGAATGGCTTGTTCAACCATCGCGGCTTTATTCCAATGCAAGCCGTCTTCATGCCGACCGATGACGCCTTTCTCAAACATCGGCAGGATCGCCGACATCAGCATGTAATCGGCGGCATCGACTACTCCTGGCCCGGCCAGCGCATCGAAGGCCTCCTGAATTTTCGGTACCGTGTCGGCTGCCGACGGCACACCCAAGGTCGGTTGTAACAATCCTTCCAGCGCCGTCGCAAAATTGCCATTAGCGACCACACTCAAATCGGCCCAGGCATCGGTACAGGTTTTGGTTTGCGGTTGGCCGCCGACATAGATTTGGGTCATGTAAATATCGGAATCAAACCTGATCGCATTCAATGGATCGGCATCGCGCAAGATGGCATCTACCGATTTTTGATTCAAATCGACACCGGTCAAGGTGCATTCGCGCACGTAATTGGCGAACGAGGTTTCCATGTCGCTGCCGGCGTTCGGCACATTGGCGACGCCTAGATTTACCCGCGACAACAGATTCTTCCGCACCGCCGTCAAGGTCTGCAAGCTGTCGGCAAAGCCATTGCCAGTCATCGACGGCGTGCCAAAGCCTTGTTCGAACAAACGCGTGGTGCGATAACCCATGTTCGACATCACGCTTCCCACCACCGCCGGCCCCAGCGGTACGTTGTCGATCACCACTACACTGCCAGTATAGGCATCCTCGATCGACACCCGAACCGAAGGCGCATACAGCATCAACCACAACACATACGCTAACAGCAAATCCTGATAGCGTATGCCGCGGCCGTCCCATTGCAACAAGGCCCGAAGCATGACGATGATGACGCCGATCAAACCGCCGACGGCCGCTGCTGTGCGGTAATCGCCGGTACAGGAGATCATCGCGATGGCATTGAGTATGGCTTGCAAATAGGCGGAATCGCCCACGGAGAAAATTTCAAACATGGGCGACCTGCCTTTTAATGAAAGAGGGAGAAATGCATCGTGGGGAGGACGGGGAATGAGCGTTTAAGGACTTGGCCACGCCATCCCGGACGCCGGCAACTGTGCCACGGTACCGTAGTGTTTCGGCTTCACGGTGGTCATCAACTGCTGGTAAAACGCCATCAAGGTTTGCGGATTGCCGTAGCGTCCGGCGATGGTGACGTACTCGTCTTGAATCTGCTCGCGGGCGTCTTTCAAGGCATCCATCAGCAATTTGGCGTAGGCATGGTCGTTCATGTGCGCCGCGGTTTGCACAGCATTGAGCAAATCGTTGACGATCAATTGCGCCAATTCCAGAGCAATCACCGGCGCGACTTCCTCGGCCCACAACTTTGCAATGCCGGCATCCTCCCTTGCCAAGTTATGGATCATGCCGCCGATGGCATCTGGCACAGTTTGCATGAAGGCTTTTTCGCTGTCGGTGATCTGGCCGCTGTTGGTCGAGAATTTGTAGATTAACCCGTTGCCGGTATTGGCAGAACCCAGCAGGATTTCCATCACCCGTTGCTTCAAGCCCACCAGATTGACGTTCTGGACAATGGGTTTGAGGCACTGATCGGCATCGTGTCCATCCGAACAGGTGTACATCCTGACGGTTTGATAACTATTGCCGACGTCATTGCCGTACATCAAATCCTTGATCCGCAGCACCGGTGGCGGCGCGCTGATGGCATTGTTCTCGCCTTTGCCATCGGGTGCGGCTTGCGGGGCATCGACGATCACGGTACCGGAAATACTCATCGCCGCTTCCAGCAAACTGTTGCCGCCAAAGCGGAACCAGCCGCCGGCATTTTGATTGACCAAGGCTCGCCAGACCAGATTACCCTGGATGATCTTGGTCATGTCGGTCGGGTCGTTCTGCTTGATTTGTTGTACCGGATCGCCCAGGGTGCTGGTATTGGTCCAGCTGGAAAACACATCCGATATGCCTTGGGTAAACGAGGCATTGGATAGATTGGTTTTACTTTGTAGATCGAAGGCTTTGACCGTGTCGTTGACCAAGCCTTGCGCCAAACGGCAGGAGTTACTGAACATCTGGTTCATCTCCTGAATCTTCTTTTGCAGATCGGTCATCACGGAGGCACACCAGGGACACATGGCGCCGACCGCCAGTTGAAAGGCATAGCCTGCCGCATTGCCGGCCACGTTGCGCATCAATTGCACGAACTGGTTGAAGTTGATGAAACTGAAACTACCTGCAAACAAATCGATACCCCCGCAGCCGGCGCTGAACGACGGCGGCACGAACGACACCAGATTGGTGTTAGTGATACCGTTGCGCGCCACCAGGCTGCCGCCGGTAATCACGCCACGGCGCTGTCCCAGATGCGCGGTGGGTGCCGTGAAGTTGGTCATGGTGCCGAACATGCTGTCCATTTCCTGTTGCAGGTCGGCATAGGCTGGATCAGCACTCTCGACCAACAAAATCAACACTACGATTTGACGATAGCGTAATCGAAACGTAAACGACGTCATGGCGTACTCCCCCTTTGCGCACTGCGTTGCAATGCCTGGATCAGTGACAGTGGATCTTGAGCAACCGCAGGACTGATACTGCCAACTGTTGGTAACAACATCGGCGTATTACGAATGCCCTGGGTGGTTTGGTATTGGGTGGCATCGATCCAACCGGCTTCCTTGGCGGCCAACAGAATCCGTCCGGTAACTTCCTCCAACGACAAGGCACCTTGCGCCAACGGTACTATTTGCTTGGGCGGTTTCATCAGGAACAGCGCCGGTGTCTGTTCAACGCCCAACATTGCCGCCTGCCCGTTATCGCGTTTGAACTGACTGAAAAAGCCATTCGGCATCGCCAAACCATCCAGCGATACCGGATAGATTTTGAAACCGTAGGCGTTTTCCAGCATCGCCAGAATCGGCGCCTGCACATGGCAATAAGGGCAATCGGACCGAAAGAAGAACAAAATACCGACTTGGGCGGCAATCGCTTTCAAGGCGCGCTCGGCCACTACGCTGGCTTGATGATTGGCTTCATTGGCCGCATAAGTTGCCACCGGCCGGCGCACCGTTTCATCGAGTTGCGGATCCGACATCACCACGTAACGCGCTGCATTGGTAAAACGCTCGGCTTTGTCCATCATCACCAGCTGCAGGTAATAAAACGCTGCGACATTCTCCTGAGTGGGATCATCAATGGCCTGGTTCAGGTAATGCTCCAGGTTTTGCTTCAACCAAGCAGAGGACAGGGGTTGGGGTTCTGCAGCTGGCTGGGCTTGAGTTTTGAGTTCCGTTTCAGCCTGATGAACGACGCTGGGCGGTTTGCTGTCAGGCTTCGGTGTGTGCTGATCAGCTTGAATATCGGGTTGGGCTTTTTTAACCGGCTCCGGCAACACCTCATACCAAAACCAGCCGCGCTGTTTGTCGACGAAATAGGAAACTTCGGACGTGTCGTCCTTACCCATCGCCAGAGAGGCTCTGAGACACAAGCTCAAGATGATCGGTAAAGAAATGGCATTTCGGTTCATCGCGCCATTGTCCGTCAGATTTTCCCAGCGACTTTTGCAGCTGACGACGAAAACGCCATCAGCTGCAAGATGGTTCAAAAGCGATCGCAGAATCCGACCGTAACTGCAGACGATCGCAAATTCGGCGTCAACTGCAATCGGCATCCCATGTCGGTTGCCTAAAATGCCGGCGTTATTGCGAACGGGCGATGGCCCGCAAATACTAATAGGAAATCGACTTTCGATTTGCCTACGCTAGTAGGGAAACGTGGCAACGGTAATCGACCTGAAAGCCGAAGTTATTTCCTAGGTAGGCATGAGTCACGCCGTTTTGACAAGGCAATGCCTAAATGAACCATTCAGAAAATGACAGTGATATGCCTACTTCGGTAGGCATTTAAGGTGCAAAACCTATGCACTAAGGCGCTTTCCAAGGCTCGCAATGAACAGAAAATCCCGTTAGGCATTGTCCATGTCTATCCCTACAGTTAAGTAATAGGAAAATTCATGTCTAGCGAACAACCTGTCAACAGTCAGCTCAATCTTACTGAACAAGACCTGCTGCATTGGATCGAAACCCGGTGCGATCATCTCCAGGCGCAAGCCAAAGTATTGGTCGATGATTATTGGCGCCAAATGAAAAGCCAGCGCCAGAAACACAGCAAAAGCGAATCGGGCCGAATCGGCGTCCGCATCCGCTGCCGGGAAAACCAACGCGCTTTCAGCATTGAGTGGTACCGCATGGCCACGTTGCGAAAAAACGGTCAAACCAAGCCCATTGCGCAGTACGTTAAGAAAGGCCGTGGCTATCGTTATCCGTTTGGCAACCTGCTGAAGGGCGAACCCGCCTGGGAGGCGGAATTAGTCGAAGAACTGGAAACCGAGTTTGCCCATATCCGGCAACAGCTCGATCGACTGGGAAAAATTCGAGATGCGGTGCAGCGTTATTGCAGGGTAATTTAAGCCGAAGCCAATAACAAATTCATCGGTTGAGATTGCAAGATTACGAGCATTGTTCCAATGGGCTTGCTTGAAAGATAGGCCCCGGTACGGCGATTACCTGTCGGTCGGGATGGCCATTAAATTCCAACGATTAACACATCCTGAAATCGATTCGAATGTCCGGAATTCGGCGAGCAAATTGAAATTATCACTGTGTCATAACGGCCAAATATAGTCTTTCCGTCCTGTTTTCAGTAATAGTAAGCAAACTGGCAGGTAGCTGCCAGTGAAAGCAGGACATGCACTTGCAAGCTACGAATAGTTCGGCCATAACATTCGATGTTCACCGGTTTTATTTCGAGCTCGCAGGTGCGCTTGTGATCGTTAACGAATACTCAGGGCTTGCCGTAGCATCGGCTCACCTATATTTCTTTCGCAGATCCCAAGCAGGCATGCCCCTTAGACTTTATTTGTTATGCCGGAGATCAGTTATGAAGAGTCCTACTAATCAACCTTTTACCGCCTTTATTGGTATTGACTGGGCAGACAGGAAACATGACGTTTGTGTCCAACCAGCAGACTGTGAGAGGCGGGAGTTCTTAGTCATTCCGCATAAAGTTGAAATGATCAATGACTGGGTGCAATCTTTAATCCAGCGCTTCGGCTCGCCCATCGCAGTGGCTGTTGAATTGTCGAAAGGCCCGATTGTGTCGGCACTGCAGAAATTTGATTGTTTTGTCATTTATCCAATAAACCCTTCAACCCTGGCCAAGTACAGACAAGCGTTTACGCCCAGCAGGGCAAAAGACGATCCGACAGATGCGGAATTTGCCGTTGATTTACTGTTGCGTCATTCCGGTCGTTTTAAACCCTTACAACCTCAAAGCATTGAAATACGGGCATTGTCATCTCTGGTAGAGCAACGCAGAAGCCTGGTTAACGATAAAATCCGTATTACCAATCGCTTGCGCTCTGCCTTCAAGCAGTATTATCCGCAGGTGTTGGACTGGTTTGACCATATCGACACCCCGTTATTTTGCGATTTTATCCGGCATTGGCCAACGCTAACGCAAGTCAAACGTGCCAGAAAGAACACGCTTGAAACATTTTTCAATCAGCATAACATGCGGTTTGCCCAACTGTTGGCAGATCGAGTAGAAGCTATAAAAACCGCGACACCTTTGACCTCCGACGACGCCATCATTATCCCTTATCGGCTTCAGGCGCTGGTATTAATTGAACAGTTAAGCGTTACCCTGGAAGGTATTAAGCAATTTGACCAAGAAATCGAGAATATCGCCCGCAAGCATTCTGATTACCCCTTGTTTAGCGCATTGCCTGGGGCTGGACCTTCGCTCGCACCCAGACTGTTAGTCGCATTTGGTGAACAAAGAGAACGATACCCGAGCGCGGCAGATTTACAAAAATACGCTGGCGTTGCTCCAGTGACAGAGCGCAGCGGTAAAAAGCATTGGGTGCATTGGCGCTGGCAGTGCCCGACTTTCCTACGACAGACGTTTACAGAATGGGCGGCACAGACGATCAACAAATCCTTCTGGGCAGGCCAATATTATCAGCAGCAGCGCGCAAAAGGCTGCACCTACCAAGCCGCAGTACGAGCTTTGGCATTTAAGTGGATTCGCATCCTTTACCGATGCTGGCAAACAGGCAAACCTTACAATGAATCCACCTATCTAAAAGCTCTCGAGCACCGCGGATCTCCATTGCTAAAACAGGCTTAAAAATAGTCAAAATATCTTGACGGACTAACTCAGGGCGTGAACCGGTCGGTCGGGGTAACTTTCCAATTTAGTAAATTAAGGCAACCCGTGACCCAACCGAATGTCAGGTATTCGGCAAGCAAATCGACTTTATGACTGCGTCACTAAGGCCAAACCCGCCGCTCGGAGTAGCTATCCGATTTTAATAATTAAGGCACCATGTAACCCAATCGGCTGTCCGGTATTCGGCTTCGTTTTGGGTCGTCGTTTGATGGCTCTAGGCTCAATACGTCCAGGTCGGTTGTCAACCAACTGTTCAGCCACTAAAAGGAGCAGGCAGACCCGAGAGGAATCCGGGTGACCGTTTGCTTTCGGGTTTACCTTTGCATCCATTACGATTCATATAGAGCCAATTTCACTTTGCCCGTGGGCTAACTTGAGTCGCTGACACAAAAAACTCGACGATATCCTGACTTCGCTCGGGCCAATGTGAATGGATGTTATCACCTTCACAGTACAACGTTTTTACGCCCCCGGCACACCCTGAATAAGAGGAGCAACCATTTGCGATTTTATCCGGAATAGGATCACATTTATTACAAGCCGCCCACCAACCCACCGCTTGCTGACCATAACCAGGGAACAGGCGATCCTTACTGCTGTGCATAACCATAACCGGCAAGGGTTCAGGGCATCTGCGGTCGCGTAAATCATCATATGCAACCCCTGCTGCGCTCGGCGCAATTGCACGTGGGATGTGTCGTGTGCCAGTCATAAACGCTAATGCCATCGCCGAAGTTCCTCCATCGGAATGCCCGGTAACATAGACTTGTTTTTCATCAATACACCACTTTTTGGCCATTAAACTGGGAATGGTGCCTAATTCTACGGTAGTGCTGGGCGATAATTCCGGATGATCCGCATAGGCCACGATGAAACCGGCTTGGGTGGCAGGAAAAGTGAACCCAGTTGTTTTTTCGGTTTTAGCCCGATTCGATCCCGCCGGAGAAAATACCAGTAATAGTGGGTGGGCAACGGATGCATCATAATTGGCTGGTGTGCGGACATTGTATTTGATGCCATTTTCGGTTTCTTCACCATAAGTCTCTCCAGCGTCTCCACTGAGTTGACCGGCTTTGCAAAGACGTTGCAGCATCTCAGGTCGATACACGGCCTGCCCCAATTCTACTGATTCGCCGCTATGATCCATCAAAAGCATGACAACCATTGCTAATATCGGTAAACCGAATAGCACTTTCTGCCAAGAATTGGTTCTTAAAAGATAAACCTTTAATTGAGCCATATTCATAGTCATATTCCCCCTAAGTACGTTTGACTCGCCTGTACCATTCGATCATGCCTCAGGCGAGTGATTGGGCGCTTCCTTATTCGCTAACTTCATTACAATATAAGCCAGCAACAACAAGCTTCCGATTATCACAATCTGCAGCATATAGCTTTTTCCGGGAACCGATTCCAGGCCAACAGAGAATGGAATATGAGTATCAAGACGCTTATCCTTGTCGACAATAGCGATGTGTGCCAAATAATTACCAGCGCCATATTGACTAAAATCGACCATACTATCGAAAGTACCGTTTTTAACTTTTTTCGGCTGCTGATAAAAAACCCTTTGCCCTTCAGGTTCTTTGGTGATTTCGAATTCCACGCTGACATTGCGCAGACTTTTACCTTCGTAGTCGAACACCAAATTAGTTGGGCCGATTTCGGGAATGATGCTGCAATATTCCCGATCCCCTGACAGAGTCGGGGTATAGGCCGTGAAATGGACTCGTTCAAAACCAACCCTCGTAACGCAAGCATCGGCCTCGTCAGGCGCACCTCGATGCGCTTGGGCAATAGTTGGCATTAATCCGACCCAAAAGACAACAGGCAGCAGACCCAGCCACCTAATGCGCTTATAAGCCACCTTTTTTAGTTTGTTGATTGAGTTAGACATTGATTTGCCTCCACTGTGATTATGTTAAATCCGATGGTCGGATTAGAAATCAAAGGTTTCCACCTCGGAGATCAGAAACAACGGCTCACCACCGCTAGAAATCTCAACGGCATGCTGAGCTGTTTCTTGACCGCCTGGTGAATTCAGACAAGCCTTTAATTCGGCGAGGGATGGAAAATAAACCTCGGCAATTCGATGAAACTGCGCTGCAGATTTGTCTACATTGGAAAGAATCAATGAGGCGACAAATCGTGTTTTGCCGGCCAGCTTTTCGACAGCCATCGGCACATGCTCATCAGCATAACGACGTTCAAAAGTTTTTAAATCTGTTGGCGTAGGGTACATTACGATTAATTTTGCAGTTTTCATAGGAATATTGAATATTTATTTGATTGGACGTTTATATTAAATAATGAGTTAGGAAAATAGTAAAATACCAATTTTCTATGAAACAATAGGTTTTTCCTATTCAAAAAGGGGCAAACTGTGGAAATGCAACAAATACGCTATTTTCTGGCCGTCTGCGATAAAGGTTCATTCACTCGCGCTGCACAAGCAACCTATGTGGCCCAACCCTCGCTGACCCAAGCAATTAAGAAATTGGAAGATGAACTTGGCGGTGAGCTATTTAGCCGAGACCGCAGTGGATGTCGGTTGACGGCTTTAGGACGTTTGGTCGAACCTTCTATACGTGAAATAGTGCGCAAGACGCAAGCTCTCAAAGCTGAGGCTGTGCGTTTCAGCCGCTTAAATACTGTGCCACTTCGCATCGGCGTGATGACGACAATTGCCGCACACCATTTAAGTCCATTCTTCACTGACTTTCAGCAAGAACGACCCCATGTAGAACTGGAATTAGTCGTCGACAGTGAATGCAATCTATTGAATCAACTTGATGAAGAGGGCCTGGATTTAGTTATCAGCGCACCAACATCCTTACTGGCAGAGCATTACCAGTCTTTAGAGCTTTACGAAGAACGCTATGTCGTTGTCTTCAACGACAAACACCGTTTCAATCAAATGCAACAAATTGATTTAGCGACCATACAAGCTGAACCTTACTTGGATCGCCTGAACTGTGAATTGCGTGAAACACTGAGGAGTGTGTGCCAGGGGCGGCAGGTCAATCTTTATGCTGCCTATAGAAGTAATAGCGAAGAGTGGATACTGAGTATGGTACGCGCCGGAATCGGTGTTGCGCTAATGCCGGAATTCACCATCACCAAAAATGCAGATCAGATTCGAGTTCGTTATCTGTCAGATCCGGAAATTCGTCGCACCATCTGCGCTATATTCCCGCCCACATCGGCCGCAAAACCCGAAGTGGCAGAAGTATTGAAAAGTCTGCGGATAGGTTTTTAAAAAATCACAGGTTAGGCAAAACTAAATCAAAAGTCCGATTATGGCGTTTATAGGGGTTAGGAAACCTCTGATTATTGCAGTTTTTCAAGAAAAATTGACGCGCAAGCCATTGCTTTAATTGGTGTTGAACCAATCGGCCAGAAAGCCGCCATACATGTTTCTCAATAGCAGACCTTCACCAACTCAATTTATTGTTGAAGGTTACAACGAAAAGCCCAGTTTTTGCTTGGCAAATCAAAAATCCTTTTAATATTCAGACATCACGTTCTCAATACGTCGATCTGGCACTAACCATAGCAATGCGACCAGCACATAAAGCCCTTGAGCTAACCATGGCGACCAAAACGTGCTTAGTGTCGCTATTAAGTAAATCAATGGTGAGGATTTACCCTTCCAGTCGCTACCGACAGCTCTTTTTAATAGCGAATTTGTCCCTTGTGAAACGATGATGAGGTATTGTAATAATATTTAAGCGATTGCTGCCATCAATAGAACCACTCCGTAAGCCATCGTTGGTATAGCCGCAAAGTGATTTTCCCCCATCCAGGCAGTTGTGAACGGAAATAACGATAACCAGAACAATAAATGCAGGTTTGCCCACAGTATCGAACCAGTGACTTTTTGGCATGTTTGCAGTAGATGGTGATGGTTATTCCAGTAAATGCCTACATAGACGAAGCTCAACACATAGCTTAAAAGCAAAGGAATCAGCGCATTGATGTCCGCAGTATGGGGTACTTTCAATTCCAATACCATGATGGTGATAATGATGGCCAGTACCCCATCACTGAATACCTCCAGCCGACCTTTACCCATGTCTTACCTCGTTAACGTACTGTAGTGATGGGTAGCTATTATTACAGCCTATGGTTACGCACTGTTTTTTAAAATACAAAATTCAATTGGGTTCTTACATAATCGCTATCATGTCCACCTTCAGTAATCACTTGTCCCGCAAAAAATGGGTGTAAGTAAAACCGAAGGAAAGGTGTTTATTGATTTCTCACTCTGTGTTTGCCGAAATGGCGAGGGCTCGATATTGGCAGGCACCCTCTATATGTGGATGTCGCAAAATTGGCCGTTGGATGCGGTCGCCAATGGCCGCTTTGTAGATCTCCAGTTCCCAGGCGCTGGATTTAGCTGACTGACTGGTTTGGAGAAGTGCGACCGTCAAGTTTGGGTCGGTTTGGCACTGTGACGACCGGCTGCTTCCAGGCACCGGAATTCAATGACGGCTTTCGGGGGATGAATCTGAAGAGAATACGGTCCTTTGGCGATCCATTCTTGCAGGCCGCGTTTCTTCAAACCGATCAGCCAGGCAAATTCAGATTTTGTGGTGATCCAGCTTTTTGGGAATTTGTATTATCATGAGGATAAATAAAGATGGCTATTCCATCGCCATCCAACCAGCTATTTATCCACTAATATCCTCGTCATGATGACTGAAAAAGTTCCGAAATCCATGGCAGACAAATTTGCCGCTATCACTGCTTTAACGGATTCATTCTGTGAACAGCATTTGAACGATGAATATCGGTCAATGATCCACCGTGTGGTTGGTGTATTGGCTAGGAAACGACCATCGCCACTTCTTAAGGGTAGAGACAATGTTTGGGCTGCCGCTGCCGTTCACGCGGTTGGTCGTACCAATTTTTTGGATGATCCCAGTCAATCGCCGCACTGTAAACCGAAAGTAATTTATGAGTTTTTTGGAATTGCGGAATCCACCGGACAAAACAAATCGAAGGAAATTCGCGATCTATTAAATATGGGACCAATGTCGCCGGATTGGACTCTTCCCAGCAGTCTTGCTGATAACCCTATGGTGTGGATGTTGCAGGTCAATGGCTTGATTGTTGATATTCGGCATGAATCGCTTGAATTACAACAAGCAGCCTACGAACAGGGATTGATTCCTTTTATACCAGCAAAGGTGGAAAAGTGAGTCGCATCTCTATTGATACTTTGAAAGTCGCAACATTGAAAATTCAGGCTATGGATTTTCGACAAAAAGAGCTACTACTCGATGAAATTTATCAGAATCAGCCACACATGTTGGGCTTGGTTTTGGTTCAACAAAAGCTCGGTGTTTCTCTTGAGAAGATGGATTTCCTGCTAAACATCCTACTGAATTGTTTCCAGGCTATGAAGGATTCTGGCTTGAAATGGATGAAAATTACTGAAGATGAAATTGATCGGCAAATGAATCGCTTTGTGGCGACAGTCAATTTCGCCAATGATTTGGATAACTCGCTTCAAAACCAGTTAATTCAACAGTATGCCGAAGGACATCACGAAATTGCTTTACTGGCTTATGTTCAAGCTGAAACAGAGAGTTGGTTAAAGCGCATTAAACCCGAAGAAAGTGATAAAAACCTGATTATTGCTGCAATGACCTTTGTAAACTGTATTGCTTCAGCCCGATTGGTTTCATAAGCTAAAAGTACATTATGACTCTGTTGGTTAGGGTTACTAGTAAGACGCCAATGGCCGCTATGTGAATCTCCAGTTCCGATGCTCTGGATTTGGCTGACTGGCCGGTTTAGAGAAGTGCGACCGTCAAGTTTGGGTCGTTCTGATACGGTCGCCAAGGACTGCTTTGTAGCCCGCCCGTTCCAAGAATCTGGCTTTGGCCGACTGGCCGGTTTGGAGAAACGCTACAGTCAGATATGATCGTCACAAGACAACCAAGGCGATTCCATATAAGCCCAGTGACAAACTCCTCACTAGCATTCGTTTCAAAAAAGAAATCCTTGCTATCACCAGTCCCTATATATAGATTAAAAAAAGATTATATATAGATTAGCACCCTCAAATTTCAGCGCAAGAGAATTGCTGAAGCCCACGAATAGCATGGCCTGCGGCGATTTCACAACTTACTCGAAGCGTCGGTCTAATGCCGTGTTAAACGTCGGCCTAATGCCGTGCTTTCTGTCGGTCTAATGCCGTGCCCGTCGGTCTAATGCCGTTACCTTGTCGGCCGAATGCCGTGCCTCCGTCGGTCTAATGCCGTGTCCGCGTCGGCCTAATGCCGTATCGAGAGGCTTCGACCGACCCAAAATAGCGTCGGTCTAATGCCGTGCTTTTTAGTGCTGCTGGTCGTCGAGAAAACGCTGTTGACTGGGCGTCGGCTGGCGTTTGATTTTCACCATGTCATCAGCGAATTCAAAGCTAGCCAAAGTGCCAATACTCACCAAGGCCTCCAACGCTTTACCCAACCGATATTTGAAATCACGCAGGGTTTTCGCGCCACTGCCGCTGAGTCGGTGAATGGTGGTAATTTTCATCGGAAACGGCGCAGCATGAGACGACAAAAAACCGTGTAACCATAATGCCAAGGGTTGCTTGCGCAATTTCTGCCGCTGCTCGAATTCGATGTAGGTATAGCCCTCCTCGAACAGACGCAGCATGGATTCGGTCAATTCCACTACGTAACGCTGCGTCCGTTCATCACGGTAATAACGCAAGAAGCCTTTTTCACCGAAGGCATCCCGGCCGTGAAAGGTGATTTCGACAAAAGCGCCGCCCAACCGGGCCATCGATTCTTTCAACCATTCATGTTGGCTTTTGCCGCTACCGCGCCCCAATGCCGACAACAGGGCATGGGCGCTGAAGGTCACGCTAAATCCCGGTAATTGTTGCCGGGACAAATGCACGATCTGCATCCAGACATCGAGGTCCGATTGATTGAGCTGTATACCGAGGTAACGAACCTCAATGCCATCGACCGCAGCCAGCAGGGTGCGCTTTTTGTAGGCAATGCGCTCCTTGCCTTGGATGCCGGCGAACAATGCGCTCCGTAAACAGGCATTGGGCGTACCGCGAATTGCCGATGGCCAATTGGGTAGTGAAGTCATGGGTTCGACGACCCGCAATTTGGCCTTTTTCCGCTCCGTCAGAGATTGAAAACGTTCGGTGAGATTATCGAGCGAATGGTTGGTGGTATTTCTGTCCATGACGACCACCTCACTTCTTCAAGCTGCCTGGATGACAACCATGACTCAAAACGTTGTGCGGAATTGGCATGGATCTGACTAACGCCTGCTCCTGCGGTGTCATATCGAGTTGGTGATGACAATACTTTCGCCAGGCGCGTTCGATGACCAGTGTATCGTCATCCTGGCGATCGGGAATGTGCGACGCGCTGACATCGAGAACGCGATCCGATGAGTCGTCGCTTGCCACGTAAACGCCAAGCGGTTGATCGACTTGCCTGACAACGTGTTCAATCGATGCGGACCGTAATACCGAACCGCCCAATCCTCCTGTCTGCCAAGCAGTATCCAGGCGCCAGGGTTGTTCGGGTTGAATCGGCACAATCGATTCGATGACGGTCTCGCTCACGGCGGCATCAGGCCGATTCAGCGAAGTACAGGCCGTGCCGCACACTGCAGACACAAGACAATGGATTGCGAGCGATTTGGATTTCATGAGAGCTCCAGGGGTAATTAAAGGGAGCTCGTTACACTAAACACTCTTTTGCGAAGCCTGCTTGCAGCTGACGTCGAATTCGTCGTCAGCTGCAAACGACGATTGAAAAATTCCCGGCAAGATGCGGCGTTATGGAAAATACGCCTTCGACGCTCATTACCCGCATCCGCCAACGTCTGTTTGGAGTCGAGTCCGCGCCTATAGGTCCGGTTGCGACAACGATTGATGAGGACGTGCCGCGTTATCCGCCCTTCATGAAGGGTCTGCCGGCTGCGCCTGTGGAACGCATCCTGTCCAGTCAAACGGAATTGATTGCGGCCATTGAACAGGCGCTTGCCATGCCGGATAGTCTTTATCAAACCATAGCCGCGCCGGTCATACGCCGTTATGCCGCCTACAGCCACTTGTTGCCGGCGTCGGAGTCGCATCATCATCGCGGCGCCGGTGGCTTATTTCGGCACGGATTGGAAGTCGCCCATTGGGCCACTTTGGCTTCTCAAGGCAGTTTGTTTGCCACGTCAGCATCCCCCAAAGAACGAAAAGCACAAGAATTACGCTGGCGTCTGGCGGTCTGTTTTGCCGGGCTGTTGCATGACATCGGCAAACCGGTCGCCGATATCGCCGTGGTCAACGCACAGGGGCAACATACCTGGAACCCTTGCGATGAAAACATCACCGACTGGGCTTTGCGAAATGAGATCGACCGATACTTTCTGCGCTGGCGGGATAACCGCCATAAACGCCACGAACAGTTTTCGGCCTTGGTGATCGAGCGCGTCCTGACCCGCGAAGCCCGCACATTCATTCTGGAGTCCGGCCCCGACATCATGCAGGCCATGCTGGAAACCATTAACGGTTTGGACCGCGGCTCCAAAGTTTACGCACTGGTGATAACCGCCGACTGCAAAAGTGTGGAACGGGATTTAAAAGCGCATTATCAAAACATCGACTCGGCCTTGGGCATGCCGGTGGAAAAGTACTTGTTCGACGCCATGCGCCGATTGGTCAAGTCCGGACAATGGACCGTCAACGAAAAAGGCGCTCGGCTATGGCGTTTTGAGGATGGCCTTCATATCGTCTGGCGTGCCGGTGCGCAAGACATCGTTACCCTGTTGGCCAAGGACAAAGTACCCGGCATTCCGCGCGACGAAGATACCTTGGCGGACATCCTGATCGAACGCGGCTTGGCAATCCCTAAGTCCTGGCCGGATGGCCGGCAATACCGTTATTGGCAAATGCAGCCCGAAGGCCTGGACAATCCGCTGTATCTATTGCGCCTAAAATCCGCGGAACTCATTTTCAGCGGCGAACCGCCGACTGTGGTTGAAGCGCGCGAAATCAACGAACCGGATCCGACTGCGCAAAACCCCGAACCCACTACTAATCCGGCACCGAAAACCAGTAAACCGGCAAAAACCAAGAACGTCGCGGCTCCGAATCAACCCAAACGCGCAGATAATCCTGCGTCAGTTTTGCCAGAAGCAACCTCACCAGAACCCGCATATGACCCAAGCGCCCTACCCGATTCGCGGCTAATCGAATCGGCACCACACACTTTGAATTCTCAAGGCGCGAAGGATCTAAATACCTTGCCATCAGATCCCGATCAACGACTGTCGCAAGCCAAATCAACCGATGGCGCCCCTTCGTTGGATCAGACAGAACAACCGGAAAACGCAACGCCTGCCAAACCAACCCACTCAGAAAAAACGGCTTCAGCCGCAAAACCCGATCTCTCCACGACAGACACGAAAAGCATTTCTAATCCGGTCGATAGCGCCCGGTGCTGGTTACAAAACCACGGTGATGCCGGCCAATGGCTATTCGACATCTCTTCTATGCTTAATCAAGGCCAATGGAAGTTAGGCAGCGATCTATTGGAAGTTCAAGACAAATACTTGCTGCCGTTTCCGGCTACCCCTGAAAAACTCGCCATCGAGCCGCCCCAGTTCATCAAAATACTGGAGGAGACGGGGTGGCTGGTGACCGACGTTCTGTCACCGATGCGCAAGGTACAAACTATCCAATCCGTTCGCGGCGTCCTGCTGGCATTGGAACCGAGTTTGGCTTTGAAGGCATTATTTAAGTCTCAAGGCGAAACCACGCCAATAGAGTCATCCGCGCAATCTCCAAGCAGCAATACTGACAAGACCGTAGATCAAGTTAAGTCTTCTCAGCCTCAAGATGCGGCGCCTCTGGAACCCAAGCCTGTCCGGCCCAAATCAAAAGCGACAGGCAAGCAAAAATCAATCAGCGGCAACGCGCCAGCCAGTTCGGTCAATTCAGAGCCTGATAAGGCAAGTGCTCCACTAACAACTCTACCGGTAAAACCCGGAACTATCGACTTGCTGATCACACATGTGCGGCAACAAAACATCCCGCCCGAGGAATCATCGCCAGACGGTAATTGGCACACAGTATCCAATACCGAGCTGGAACAATTTCTGACCCAACATCCGACGGTCAAGCGAACTCGCCTGATGCTCGATATTGCTAACCATCCAGATTGTCGCTCGGTCAGTGCCACGGAGGGGATTCAGGTGAGATTACGTCCATGAAATCCGATTACGACTATCAATTTCCTTGGCGCCCGATTTTCGAGATTTATGCCTTCTCGGGTTGGTTGAGCGGCGCCGGTTTGGCGCATTTCACCAGTCGTTGGTCGGGCTTGCCACGCGAACCCTTCGACTGGTTGATGACGGCGTGCGGAGTGATGGCGTTTTGGCGATTATCACCGGCATTGAGTCTCTGGTATCGGAAACGCCGGTTGCGGCAGTTTCGTTTCCAATACCTGGATGCCGAGAAGCTGGTAACCCTGGTGAAGCGAAACCCCGAGGCTTTGTGGTTCGGCTGGGGATTCGATTGGGTGCAAAAGCATGCGCAATTGGCGTACGAGATTTTGAAACGCGATGTTTCGACGCTGATTCCCAGCGATCATCAGCGCATGGGCTCGGCCTGGATTCATGGCCTGGAAGTGTCCGAAAGTGACATCCGCCAGCCCTTGCAGCATACCGCCGGCCATACGCTGCTGGTCGGTACCACCGGCGCCGGTAAAACGCGCGCCTTTGATGTACTGGTTACGCAAGCCGTCTTGCGCGGTGAAGCGGTGATCATCATCGATCCCAAGGGCGATAAAGATCTGATGGTCTGCGCCAAACGCGCCTGTGCCTTGGCCAATCGCCCGGATCGCTTCGTGTATTTTCATCCGGCTTTTCCGGAAGGCAGCGTGCGACTCGATCCCTTGCACAATTTCAACCGGCCTTCGGAAATCGCCAGCCGCATCAGCGCCATTTCGCCTAGCGAAAGCAGTAACGATCCGTTCAAGGCGTTTGGCCAAAAATCGCTGGACAACGTGATTCAAGGTTTGATGGTGATTGAGGAGCGACCAACCCTGGTCAAGCTGCGCCGTTATCTGGAAGGCGGCCCTTCCACGTTGGTGATTCAGGCCTTGGAACGCTATTTCGACAACAACCTGGGTCATTGGCGGCAAGAGGCGCGGCCTTACCTGAAGAATGCTAAGGACGTCGATTCCAAAGCGGTTGGCTTGGTGCGGTTTTACCGGGAGGTCGTACAGTATCAATTGCCGAATTTGGATCTGGAAGGCTTGTTGTCTTTGTTCGAACACGACCGGACGCATTTCAGCAAGATGGTCGCCTCCTTGATTCCGATCATGAACATGCTGACCTCCGGTTCATTGGGACCTTTGCTGTCGCCGAATCCGCACGACGTGGACGATCTGCGGCCGATTACCAATACAGGTCACATCATCGAAAAAGCCCAGGTGGCTTACATCGGCCTGGACTCGTTATCCGATGGCATGGTGGGCAGTGCGATTGGTTCGATTCTGTTAGCCGACTTGGCCGCCGTCGCCGGCGATCGCTACAATTATGGCGTCTCGGATAGACCCGTGAATGTGTTTGTCGACGAAGCGGCCGAAGTCATCAATGATCCCTTCATCCAAGTGTTGAACAAAGGCCGTGGCGCCAAGATTCGTTTGTTCATTGCCACCCAGACCTTTGCCGATTTTGCCGCCCGTACCGGTTCCCAAGACAAAGCCCGGCAAGTGCTGGGTAACGTCAACAACCTGATCGCACTCAGGATCATGGACAGCGAAACCCAGCAGTACATCACCGACAATCTGCCAAAAACCCGCTTGAAGTACATCATGCGCACCCAAGGCGTGGCCACCAGTGCAACCAATCCCACGGTGTTTTCCGGAAATGTCGGTGAGCGCCTGATGGAAGAAGAAGGTGATTTGTTTGCCCCGCAGCTACTCGGACAACTGCCGGACTTGCATTACATCGCCAAGTTATCCGGCGGCCGGATCGTCAAAGGTCGCTTGCCGATCCTGCGGTCGGAACTGGATCGACAACGGAATCGACAAGGTGCTAGCTCATGACGCGCAATCTGTTGTTCAGCCTGATGCTGTGGCTACTGGAAGTGATCCTGGTGGCCAGCTTCGTGTCCGACCGCTGGACGCGGGAACTGCAACGCGCCGAAGATCAAATGATGATCGGCTATTTTGGCGCCGATAAAGAATCACAGATCAGCCATACCGCACAGCGCTGGTTTGATCGCCTGTTCGTCAGCACCGGTATCCGAGAAAGCGTGTTCCGCTATTTCATCCCAACCGAGCGCGAACGCCAGATGTCGAAAGGCTTCGAGGATGTGGGACGTAACGATTTATTTCCCTTTATCGAAAGCCGACTGAATGTGCTGTGGGACACGATCTTTCAAATGATCAAGCGCCTGACCACGGCGTGTATCTGGTTACCGTACCTTGCAGCCGCCTTGCTACCGTTTGTCGTCGACGGACTGGTGCGGCGCAAGATCAGTCAGACCAACTTCGATTACCCCAGTCCCATGGCGCATCGCTACAGCCTTTATCTGATTCTGGGCGCGCTGTATCTATTGCTGGTCAGTTTGACCTTACCGTTTCCGATTCCACCGCAAGCCGTGCCGGTAGGCGTTTTTGTCGTGGCCTACGCCGTCAACGTGCTGTTGGCCAATACGCAAAAGCGGGTTTAGCCATGTTCAACACAGCGTCATTACAGCTCCGTGATAGGCCTTTTCAAGCAATATTGGCCTATCTGAGATCCAGGGGTTGCAATATCTAATAACATCCTGTGGTTTACAACTTATTACACACCGCAAATTTTTTGTAAGGTTTCACGCTCCCCAGACGACTCATGGCCGTTAGAGTCGATTTCATCATAGGAGCGTTACCGATGTTGACAAGTTTGCTATTCCTCGGCGTTTGCTTTCTGGCCTATGCCAACGGCGCCAACGACAACTTCAAAGGGGTGGCCAGCTTATACGGCAGCGGCACCGTCAGTTTTCGACAGGCGTTGGCCTGGGCAACGCTGACGACCTTGGCGGGCTCGATGGCGGCGCTGTTTCTGGCCCAGACCTTGCTGATCAAATTTTCCGGCAAAGGTCTGGCACCCGACGATTTGATTCACACGCTGCCGTTCATGATTGCCGTTGCGGGCGGTGCGGGAATGACGGTGATTCTGGCCACCCGTCTCGGTTTTCCGATTTCCACGACCCATGCCTTGTTGGGCGCCATGGCGGGCAGTACCTTGTTGGCGACCTCCGGCAGCATCAGCCTAGCGCCTTTGCTGAGCAACTTTGTGTTGCCGTTGTTACTCAGTCCGTTCGTGGCGTTATTGTCGGCCGGGCTCCTGTATCGAAGCCTTAAGCTGTGGCTTGGCCGCCGGGCAAGCCATAACGACTGGTGTTTATGCGTTGAAAGGCCGGACAGTCTGGCGCTGGCCGGTAACGTCAATATGACCATGGCAATCGATTCGACATTGATTCCGTCGCCAAGCCTCGATCGTCAAGAGGCTTGCGCCGAGCGGCAAGCTAGCCAGATTTGGGGTTTCAGTCTTGAACGCCTGCGCGACGGCCTGCATGTTTGCAGCGCCGGCGCGGTTTGCTTTGCCCGCGGTTTGAACGACACGCCAAAAATTGCCGCGTTGTTGTTATTGGCGCCGGGTTTCGATCTGCACGGAATCATTGTCGTAGTAGCGATTGCGATGCTGTTGGGCGGGATATTCAATGCGAGACGCGTCGCCGAGACCATGAGCCACAAAATCACGTCTATCAGCCACGACCAGGGGCTTTCCGCCAATCTGGTGACGGCATTTTTGGTTATTTTTGCCAGCAAACTGGGCATGCCGGTTTCCACCACCCATGTATCGGTCGGCTCGCTGTTCGGCATTGGTCTGGTGAACGGCCAGGCCAATAGGTCTATGATTGCAGCCATTGCCTTATCGTGGCTATTGACGCTGCCCTGTGCGGCCATCTGTGCCGCTGCGGTGTATTACACAGCCAGCCATTTTCAATAATTTTTATTTAGGATCAGCCATGACCACCACCCTCGAAATCAGCGAATCTGTCCAGCACTATTACGGGCAGGTATTGCAGTCCAGTAGCGACCTGAAAACCAGCGCCTGCTGTAGTATCGACGCCATGCCGACTTATCTAAAAGCACTGCTGGCTGGCTTGCATCCGGAAGTGCTGGAACGCTTTTACGGCTGCGGTTCGCCGTTGCCGCCCGCATTGGCAGGCATGACGGTATTGGATTTGGGCTGCGGCACCGGGCGCGATTGTTATCTGCTGTCGACACTGGTCGGGCCGACAGGCCGAGTGATCGGCGTCGATATGACACCGGAGCAACTGGAAGTTGCTGTGCGGCATCGCGAATGGCATGCCGAACGCTTCGGCTTCGCCAACGTGGAATTTCTGCACGGCCATATCGAAAACCTGCACACCGTCGGCATTGCCGATAACAGCATCGACGTCGTGGTTTCAAACTGCGTAATCAACCTGTCCCCGGAAAAACCCAAGGTACTGGCGGAAATCTTCCGCGTACTGAAGCCGGGCGGCGAACTGTATTTCTCTGACGTATTTGCCGACCGCCGCATTCCCAGCGAATTGCGCCAAGACCCGGTTCTACTTGGGGAATGCCTGGGCGGCGCCTTGTATTGGGAGGACTTTCGGCGCATCTTGCAAGATTTGGGCTGCCCCGATGTTCGCAAGGTCAAACAGAACCCGATCAGCATTGACGATCCCGAGGTGTTCGGCAAAATCGGCATGGTCAAATTCGACTCGGTGACAGTGCGCGCTTTTAAAATGCCGTTGGAGGATCGCTGCGAAGACTTTGGCCAAGTCGCGGTCTATTTAGGCAGCATAGAGCAACACCCACACAGCTTCGAGCTGGATGACCATCATCATTTCGAAACCGGCCGTCCGCTCAGGGTTTGCGGCAACACTGCCGACATGCTGGCCGCCAGCCGTTACGGCCGGCATTTTCAAGTGTTGGGCGATAAATCCACGCACTTTGGTTTGTTCGATTGCGTGCCGGGGCCGCGCAACACCATCACCCAGGCGGACGGCGCATGTTGTTGAAAAGCGCGCCCGTTACGGCACCCAGCTTGAGCGAAGCCGTGCTGTCTGAACACCGTCCGGTGCTTTTTCGTTACGCCTTGCTAAAACTGCGCGATCACGAACTGGCCGACGATGCAGTGCAGGAAACCTTGCTGGCCGCTTGGCAAACAGCGGCAGCCTACCAAGGCAAAGCAGGCCTCAGAACCTGGCTAATCGGTATTTTGAAACACAAAATCGCCGACCACTGGCGGCACAGTGCCCGCGAAGTCGTCACGACTGAATTCGATCAACTCGATAACCCTGACGACGAAGCAGACGAAGACGTGTTTTTCATGAGCAATGGTCACTGGAACGGCGGCCCCACCACCTGGAACGATCCCGAAGCGGCGCTCAAGCAACAGGAATTCTGGGCCATTTACGAAACGTGCCAGAACAATCTACCGCCGAAAATGGCCAAGGTATTCATGTTGCGCGAGTTGGTCGGTCTGGAAGCCTCCGAAGTCTGCGGAGAAACCGGCTTAAGCGACGCCAATTATTGGGTTACTATGCATAGAGCCCGATTGCGGCTGCGTGAATGCCTGGAAGTTCGCTGGTTCAATCAGTCAAAAAAGGAGAATAATCATGCGTAGTTGTCGCGATATTACCGGCCTGGTGTCACAGGGTATGGACAAGCAACTTAGCTTAGGCGAACGTCTGGCGATTGGTGCGCATGTGATGATGTGTTCCCGCTGCAGAAACTTTCAAAGTCAAGCGCATTTCATCCGCACAACTGCTCAGACTTACTTGGAGCGGCTCCAAGATGAGTCAGAAAAAAAATCATAAATCGAGGCCAACTACTCTATGGCAGGGTTCGATAACTCTATCACTCTGCCACTTCAACCCATTCATTTATCCGAATAAATCCGCTCTATCGCAGATTTAAGTCGCATCCAAAAAATATATTTAATTTTTGTTGTAAGGAATAGCAATTTGCGGCGACTAATTTTCGGAGTCCGGCAGCTATTGATATCCGCAGTTTCAAATCACGCTAGGTCCTTTTCGAGGATTGATATTAATCCCGCAAGTACGCGCTCCGTTTACCCGTTCATCCACTGTAATTGACCTGCATAGGGAGATATTAAATGCAATCCTTCTTTTTTCGCACGATTTTTATCTTAATAACTTTGGTTGTCAGCAATGATCTTGCATTTGCATCTGGCTCGTATAGCACCGGCGGTGGTGGCGGTGATGCGAACCAGGCTTACAACTTGGGTAAGTCAGCGGTTTATAAAAAATTAGCCTGCTCAAGCTGCCCTTTGGCCGGTCAGGAAATCGATGCCGCCAAAGCGACAGAAGTCATTCAATCCTTAGCTAATAAACCGGAACTCGCTGAAAAGCTGTCTGAAGTCGAGCGCGAGGCGGTGACCGTATATCTAAAACGTCGTTACGAACTCGACTAATCCAATGGAATAAGGAATGTTAACTATGAATATTCATCGCCCGCTTAAGCTCGTTATTCTTACGTTGTCCAGCTCTGTTCATGCTGCAAGCAACCCCTGGCTACCTGAACCAGGTTCCCTAAACACTGTTCTTTCTTATGTGTTCCAAACCGCCGATGACTTTTATTTTGGCGATACGAAGGCCGAACTGCCAACAGACCTTGATCAGCATACGGCAAGTTTATATCTGGAATACGGACTTACCGACAATATTGCCATTGACGCACGGCTAGGTTACGCAGCCAGCGATTTTCTTAAAACAGGGGCGGATGGCCCCAGCCCTTTCGCAGATAGTTTGGACGGCCTGACCGACACCAACTTAGGGATTCGGTGGAGGGCATTGGATGAGCTGGTCGGGGATTGGGCAACAGTTACATTGCGTGCTGCGGGGATTGTAGAAGGCTCATACAAGACCGGCGCCATCAATGCAATTGGTGATGGTGCTTCGGGGGGTGAATTTTCAACGTTGATCGGCCGTTATTTCGAAAATGGTCTCTCGCTTTCAGCCGAAATAGGTTATCGCACGCGCAATTCCCCAGTACCGAACGAATTCTTTGCAAATCTGCGGAGCGGGTATGCGATTACCTCCAAACTGGGTGTTGGTGTTTCGTACCAAGTAGCCGAGTCTCTCGGTGGCATCGATATTGGAGGCCCTGGCTTTACATTTGCCCGCTTTCCAGCGCTTAACGAGGACTCGCAGATATTTGGGCTTGATTTAAGTTATCGAGTAACACCAAAAGCATTTGTATCAGTTAATTATGGAACCACGCTCACTGGAAGAAATACCAGCAATCAGGACATCGTTGGGGTCAATTTTGGCTACAGTTTTTTCTAGGAAGCAAGATCCATGTATAACCAATTACATGTTACAGCTATTATCCCGGCATTGAATGAACAAGAGGCAATTGGCCAAGTTGTTAGTGCTTTAATTGCTCAGCAAGGCAATCACGGCCAACCCATAATTGATCAAATCATAGTCGCTGATAATGGCTCCATCGACCTCACGGCAACACTGGCTAATGTAGCGGGTGCAAATGTTGTCTTCGAACCAAAGCGTGGTTATGGAGCAGCTTGTTTAGCTGCTATTAACAGCATTGTTGCAACCGATGTGGTGCTGTTTATCGATGGCGATTGTTCAGTGCAAGTATCCCAGATAATCCTCTTACTTGATCCCGTGTCAAATGGTGCCGACATAGCCATAGGTTCGCGCTGCTTAGGTTACATCCAACCCGGCTCAATGAGCTTACCGCAACGGATAGGTAATGGATTGATTGCCAGGATTATTTCCTTGCTCTGGCAAGCCCAGGTAACGGATATTGGACCATTCCGCGCAATTCGTTACTCGGCGTTACAAGAGCTGGCGATGCAAGATCGTGCTTATGGTTGGACCGTCGAAATGCAAGTCAAGGCTCTGCAGCAAGGCTTGATCGTACGCGAGATTCCAGTCGATTGTTTAGTTAGAGTCGGGCGATCGAAAGTTAGCGGCACCGTGCGGGGTGTAGTCGGGGCAGCATTTGGGATGTTCGGCATGATAGTACGTTTGTGGTGGCAAGGCAGGCAGGCGGATAAAGCCAGTTTGCCAATTTAATTCAATCTTTGAACGAGTAAGGATCACCATGGATATCATCAATAAATTGAATAACCCGTTTATTGCCTATGCGAACTGGCTGCATTTGCGCTGGCCGGCTGAAGTACCGGAAGCACTTCCCGAGGTAGGTGTGGATGGCGCGACATCCATTCCGGGCATTCGGATTGCCGGCGATCTTTTGGGTGTGCCGCTACTAAAATTCGCCGCAGACTCCGGGGCAAGAGCGGTACGGGCGTTTATTGCGGAAAACGCGTTTATTGATAAAACTCAAGCGTCGGATCATTTAGATTTGGCTATAGTTGGCGGCGGGGTTGCCGGCCTTGCTGCTGCCTTGGAAGCTCAAAAAGCCGGACTCAAATTTGTGGTCTATGAAGCCAGTGAGCCATTTGCCACCATTGTTAATTTTACAAATGGCAAACCGATTTTCACCTATCCCCGAGAAATGCAGCCGCAAGGCGATGTCAAGCTGTCCGCATCGGTTAAAGAAGATTTGCTCGCAGAATTGCAAAATCAGGCACTACAAGCCGCTGTCCCTTTCGAAATTCGCCGTGTAGACCGTATCGTTCGTAAAGGTAAGATGTTGGAAGTGCAGTTCACCGAACCCAATACTGCTGTCCGCACAACGAGAGTCCTAATTTGCACCGGCAGAAGCGGTGACCACTACAAGCTAGACGTTTCCGGAGAAGATCTCGACAAGGTCCACAATCGATTATTTGATCCCAAAGACTATACGGGTAAAAAGGTCATGGTGGTGGGCGGTGGCGATTCTGCATTGGAAGCGGCTATCAGTCTAAGTGAAGCCGGAGCAGAGGTGACATTGAGTTATCGCGGCTCAAACTTTACTCGCCCAAAGCAGGAAAATATCGATCAAGCTCAAGCATTACTGGGCAGCCAGATACTGTACCAAACCCGCGTTACCCGCATCGAAACCGACAAGGTCTATTTACATGACGCCGAAAATACCCAAATCGAACTGCCAAATGATGCCGTTTTTGTGTTGATTGGCCGGGAAGCACCGGTGGATTTTTTTCATCGTACCGGCATCAGTATCCGGGGCCATTGGTCATTGCGAAAGACGATAGGCTTCGCTTTCACGCTGTTAGCAGTGCTATTCATCTATCGCTGGAAAACTGAAAATAGCGCAGTCGCCGATTTATTTCTGGAGAAAAGCTGGTTCCCCAATAACATTGACGTGGCTATCGGGCCTACCGAAAATCCGCTGGTCAAAATCCTCCAACATGAAGTTAACTCACCAGGTTTCTATTACGAACTGCTCTACACGTTGGTCATTATCGTTTTTGGCATTCGAAGAATGCTCCGCACACCGACACCCTATGTCCGTTGGCAAACTACATCTTTGATTTTGGTGCAAACCATTCCCTTGTTTATATTGCCTTACTTTATTTTGCCATTGTTCGGGGAATGGGGGTTGTTTGAAACAGACGCAGGGGAATGGTTAGCCGACCAATTGTTTCCTGTCGGGGACGGTGGAGACCGAGAATACTGGCGCAGTGTGGGTTTTATTCTGGCTTGGCCATTATTTATTTGGAATGTATTTACACCGCAACCCAACCTGCTATGGCTGGTGATTGCCTTTCTGCAAACCTTTGTGTTAATCCCCTGGCTGGTGCGCCGATACGGTAAAGGGGTTTATTGTGGCTGGATTTGTTCCTGCGGAGCGTTAGCGGAAACCTTGGGTGACGCCCAGCGCGCTAAAATGCCCCACGGTCCGGTTTGGAATAAAGTAAATATGGCCGGGCAAGTCATTTTAGGCGGAGTGCTAGTATTACTGGGGCTTAGAGTGGTTTCCTGGCTATTGCACTCTCAACCAACAGGTGAAGCTGTCGGCGCATTGTTCACCCAACTAACTTTCGACTATACATTGCTTGGTATTCCGCTGAATTATTCAGCTGTGGTGGATTATTTTTTGTCTGGGCTAATTGGCCTCGGTCTTTATTTTCATTTTAGCGGCAGAACCTGGTGCCGCTTTTTTTGTCCGTTAGCGGCATTGATGAACATTTATGGCAGATTCAGCCAATTCAGGATCTTCGCCGAAAAAGAAAAATGCATTTCCTGCAATGTCTGTTCTTCGGTATGTCACCAAGGCATCGATGTAGGGGCTGTTGCCGTTTCACATCGGTAACCATATAAATGCACAAGCCAGGGCGATAGCACCTTCAAAATTGCGTTTTAGTTTGTCATATCGGGTGGCAATAGCTCTAAAATGTTTCAGTCGCGCAAATACGTTTTCAACGAGGTGGCGATATTTATAGAGACACCAGTCCATTTCCTCATTCCCGACTATTGAATTTTGTTTTCTTGGGATGATGGGGACTGTGCCTTGGTCTCGAATTTGAATCCGTAACGGCTCGCTGTCATACCCTTTGTCTGCAATCATGTAGCCCGCCTGGGGGAGCTTGGCCACAAATTCCGGCGCTTCTTTGCAGTCATGTACTTCGCCCCCCGTAATCGAAAACTGGATGGGAAGTCCACCGGCATCAACCGCCATATGGATTTTGGTCGTGTTGCCTGCGACCGATTTCCCGATGGCTGTTGGATTTTCATGGGCGCCGCCGCTACTGTGTTGATGGGCTTTAATAATGCTGCCATCAATAAATAGCCATTCCAAATCAGGCTCAATCACTAGCGCTTGAAAGATACCCCTCAGCTTTTCTTGCAGTGACCAGGCATTGAAGCGCTTGTACACGGCATTCCACTTGCCAAAAGCGACGGGCAAGTCTCGCCAAGGGCAGCCAACACGCAAGCGATAAAAAATCCCTTCGACCGTTTGCCGAAGACCGGGTTTGTCGTAAATGCTGAAACTCAACATAATCGTTTTTAGCTTTTCCCAGTGGGTATCTGTAAGCAGTTGGCGTGGCATTCGCTAGTTATCGTTTGATTGAAAACTCAATCAATATGGCTCGCCAATCGATTTTCAAAGGGATTATGACAAAATGGCAACAGCCCCTAATGAATTTTGCCAATAAAGGCCTACCGATGGCAGATCCGCAATGCGTGCGCTGTTCCGCCTGTGTGAGTAGTTGTCCAACCGGCACATTGAGCTTTGGCCGTTTACAGTCCGATGGCAGCATAATGCTTGATCGGCTTCCTGCCTCACCGGTACAAATCCGAGAAGCGCTAGCTCAGTCGGAGCGATCATGAGTATTATCGACTCCCACCATTCCTATGCATGGTATATACGCCCGTTGCTGGCCCTAATGAGCAGACGCCGGAGCGGATTATCGGAGCCAGTACGTTTGTGGGCGCGTCAGCCCATGGCATTTTTTGGATTTTTACTGATGAACCGTGCCTTGGATCATGGGAATCCGTCATTAAGCAAAACGCTTCGCGCTTTAGTCCGAACGCGCGTTTCTCAACTCAATGGCTGCCGGTTTTGCATCGATTTAAATGCTGCCCGCGCCTTGGATTGCGGTCTCAGTCGTGAAAAGTTAGAAGCCCTCGCCTGGTTTTCCGACTCGTCATTGTATAGCGATGCCGAGAAAGTAGCTTTAGCCTATGCGGAGACTGTCACAACCCTTGGAAATGTGGCTGATGCAAGCCTAATTGAACAGCTGCGGCACACTTTTGATGATGACAGTATCGTAGCCTTAACCGCTCTCATCGCCCACCAAAACATGTCTGCAAAATTCAATGCTGCCTTAGGTGCATCGCCTCAAGAATTATGTATGACCCATTACGGATACCTTCCTTCGGATTGAGGGAAAAAACCATTTACCGCCTTTTAAACACCGAAAGTCCAATGCGATTGACGCGCCTGATCCATCCAAATAGCTTCGGCATTTGTCTATTAGGGTGCTGCGGCTTGCTCGCTTGGTTATCGCGTGCACCGCAATTTTTGAACTTGCCTACATTTGCGGGGACCATGGGGCTAATGTTTGCCTTTTATGTTATCGCATACCGAACGATTCAGCAGTCTGGTTCACATATGGCAAGAACGGTATTTTTCTGGGCTCTGCTGTTACGCCTATCCGGTTTGTTGGGCGAACCCATATTTGAGGATGATTATTTCCGTTATTTGTGGGATGGCTATCGCTTTGCCAGCGACGGAACACCTTTCGGTCGTCCTCCCGAATCATTTTTTAACGACCCCAGCGTTCCTAAGGCTTTTCGGACAATCCTGAGCCAGATTAATCATCCGGATATTCCAACTATCTATGCGCCCACTTTCCAATATTTTTTTCTGATTGCCAACTGGATAGCGCCTGGGCAATTGTGGGCCTTAAAGTTGTTATTGATTGCCGCTGATTTGTTGTTAATCCAGGGGCTATTTCGCTTCGCCGGCGCAAAGCAAACGCTGCTATATGCCTGGAATCCGCTGGTAATTAAAGAAATTGCCTTTACCGCTCATCCCGATGGCCTGATTCCGGCATTGCTTATCGGTAGTTGGTTATTCAGCTCACGAGGCCGACCAATCATTGCTGGTCTAATGCTGGTCGCCGCTGTGGCATCCAAGGCTTCTGCATGGCTATTGGTACCTTTTATTGCCATCAATATCGGGTGCTTGGGCATAGCTGCTTTTGTAGGTGGGTATCTGCTGCTTTATCTACCCTTTTGGGTTCAAGGCGCCACAGACATGACAGGACTCCGTGTTTTTGCTCAGGAATTTGAATTCAATTCCGCGCTGTACGGCTTGATAAGACTTGGGTTACCAGCAAATTGGACAAAAATGCTGTTAGGTATAGCTTTTATTGGTATGACCTCAGTTTATTTTTTCCGGTATTGGCGGCTTGGAAGCCAAAATTTGCCTCGCGGAGACTGGTTATTTGGCGGCTTATTGATCATATCCCCGGTTATTAATCCCTGGTATCTGCTGTGGCTAATGCCGTTTGCCTGTATTTACTCAGGCTTAGGGGTTTGGATTGCATCGGCTGCGCTAATTTTGTCTTATGTGACTGGCCTAAACCTGCAAGATTTCGTATTCGCCCCGTATGAGCATCCATCGTGGGTTAGGCCCTTGGAATTCGGAATAATTGCCCTCGGAATGGCGTTTGACAAGCGGCAATCGGTCAGAACACCCTCGCAAAGCAGGGGGCTTGACGAATATTTCCAGCCCTGTGAGCTGCCAGAGTTTAACCAACGAATGAATTAGTGAGCAGTCCCAACACATATTGAGTTCGATGCCCGCTTGCCAACCCGGCGAATCCTACTCACCATCGCCATAACGTCAACGGGGAGTCACTCGGTTTTGGGTGGTGTCGATGATTATTCTGTTGGCGCTGATTTTTTCCTTATCTGCTTTCCTGCTTTTATTAAGCCAATATCATGAATCGATACCTGGCTTTGTTCATGATGAGTTTCGCTGTTGCTCAACCGGCATCAGCCAAATCTCGCACCGCTGTAATTACGTTACCCGGCATGATCTGAGCGGTCTAAAAAATAGCTCTGAATCGGATCACGGGGGTCACAGACACGACGTTTAACCCCGATAGCCGTCAAGCGATTGTGCACTTCAATGCGGCTAAAACCACTTTCGAAGCCGTGCTGAGTGCTCTTGCGACGTCGAATATACTTCGACGCTAAAAGAGGTAACACCATGAAAAGTATTATTTTGGAATCCACACTGATCTGACCGGAATGCGGGTGCCGCAAAACCGAGACCATGCCCATGCCTGCCAATGGTTTTACGAGTGTCAGGGCTGTCATACCCTGTTAAAACCCAAGCCCGGCGATTGTTGCGTATTCTGATCCTATGGTAGCGTGCCCTGTCCGCCGATGCAGTTACACGGCAAACAGGCCGGGTGTTGCGGCGAAACCTGATTCACAGCCAGTCCCGCAGCTGCCGCAGCCAGCTTTTGCCGTTGCCACTACAGACCGGTAAATACGGCAGCGATTCCTCCAGCAATCTTGCCAGCAAGTCATGATCGATCAAGGCTTGTAAATCCGCTGCGCTGCCTTTTTGCATGGTTGGCTTAAGAGCCAATTTGCCTTGCTGCTTTTCCAAAGCAAAGCCGTTGCCACACACCCGGCAGAAGACCTTGTCGCCGGCTTTCTGGTGTTTATGCACCACCACAACCGGTCCGCACACCGGGCATTCGCGCATCGGAATGCCAGTGTCGCTATGTCCGATAATGCCATCCAGTTCACCGGATTGTGCCAACTCGATGAAACGGCGACCGAAATGCAGATCAAATTGCTTGTCCAGATTCACCTCGATTTGTTCAATCGCCGCAACCAGAGACATTCCTCGTCGATAAGGTCGGGTGCTGGTCATCGCGTCAAAGGCATCTGCAATGCCCACGATACGAGCCGATTCCGCAATCTTTCTGCCGCTTAAACCGGACGGATAGCCCCGGCCATCAACGCGCTCATGATGACTTAGCACCACATCCATTGCCAATGGCGCCAAAGGATGCCCCTCTAACACTTGAGCGCCCAAGGCCGGATGGGTTTTCATCACGGCATATTCCGCATCGGTAAGCTTGCCGGGATTATTAAGAATAGTGTCCGGCACGCCGACTTTGCCCAAATCATGTAAAAAGCCGCCCAACCCAGCAACCACAGCGTCCTGTTTGGAAAACCCACACGCCAATGCCAATCGCGTCGAATACAGCGACACCCGCCATAGATGCCCGCCGGTATAAGGATCGCGGGCTTCGACCAGAAACGCCATGCTGTACAAGGTGTGCAGCAAATTTTGAGTGTGACTTGCATTTTGTATTGATTTCATCGGCATCTCCTGTTTGGCAATACTGTATTCAGTACATTTTTCTTTGTCGTGAGAATGGATGATTTCCTTACACAGGTTTTTATACGACCTGTGTAAGGATTTTGACCGGGATGCGACTGATAGGTGCCCTGTTGCTAACTTAATCCCTCAACCCACCAGCGATAGGATTACTTCTCTTAATAACACATCAAACTTGGGTGAAGTCTCTTGAAAAATCAAACCGTCTTTGATTTAGCATCGGCAAAACACGTGGCCGGTGAGATTGTCGATGCCGCCATCGCTTACCGTGAAATGCTTGCCGCCGACCCGGATCATGTAGAGGCTTTGCACTATCTCGGCGTAGTCTTGCATCAGCAGGGAGATACAGCGGAATCTATCGAGATGATTTTACGTGCCCTGCAACTGGATGCATCCAGCCCGGAACGTTACAACGATCTGGGGAACATTCTCACGGAAAACGGACGTTTTGCCGAGGCACGCCAAGCGTTTTCCGCCGCGCTTGAATTGAACGCTACCGATGCCAATCTCTGGAACAATTTGGGGTCGGTACTGCATCGGCTAAATGAATTTCCCGAAGCGGAAACCGCCTATCGAAATGCAGTCAGTATTAGTCCGAATTTCGTGCCCGCGCTAAACAACTTGGCTGCGCTGCTGGCGGAACAAAACCAAGTGGAAGAGTCTTCTTTTTTTGCTTGCCGAGCATATGTGCAGCCACCTCTGACCGACAAACCCTTGAAGATGCTAGGCATTGCTTACTATCGGCTGGGACTTGTCGCCGAAGCCGCCGACTGTTATCGAAGCTGGTTGGATGCCGAACCCGACAATCCGTTGGCCAGACATCACCTTGTCGCATGCACCGGTCAAGACATCCCCGCTAAAGCCACGGATCGTTACCTGATAAGCCTATTTAACGACATGGCTGAAAATTTCGATACGAAACTGGTCGGTAAACTTGGTTATTGCGGCCCCGATATTGTCGGTAACTTGCTGAATGACTACTTGACGGCGAATGCAAATCTATCGGTACTCGACGGTGGTTGCGGTACGGGGCTGTGCGCGCCAGTATTAAAACCTTACGCACGTCTGCTTACGGGCGTAGATATTTCGTCGCGCATGCTTGGCAAGGCGGCGGAAAGAGCGCTTTACGACGTTTTGGTAGAATCGGAACTGACTAGTTATCTAAAAGGGAAACAGCAATCGTTTGATCTGATAACAATGGCCGACACACTGGTTTATTTTGGCAACCTAAGCGACATTTTCGCATTGGTCCGTCAAGCGTTGTTGCCGTTAGGGACATTTTGCTTCACTGTCGAATCCGCTAGTTCGGTTGAAGCCTCTCTGGGTTATCAACTCAATGCTAGTGGTCGGTACAGTCACAGTAAGAGCTATCTCACTGAGCTGCTAAATGCACACGACTTCATACTGCTACAAGAACACGAGGCAAACATAAGGCATGAGTTTGGTAAGCCTACGCTGGGTATGGGGTTCTTGACACAGATAGCACGCTAAGAAACATCAAAGCATCGAAAAAAATTTGTAAGGAATTCAAACTGACTCCGACTGATGGAGCAGGAAGGCATTGTTGCTTGTCCTGATCATTTATCTATCTATCGGAGAGAACACCATGAACAAAAAAACCTTGTCTTTAACACTAGGCAGCGCGTTGGCTTCAACCTTGATGGGCGCGGCGCCCGCCATTCAAGCGGGCGAAAATCCGTTTACGATGTCCAGCATCAATTCTGCGCAACAATTGGCGGCTGACGGCAAATCGGCTGAGGCCGGTTGCAGCGCCAAGATGAAAGAAGGTAAATGCGGCGAAGGCAAATGTGGTGCCAACAAAATGAAGGACATGAAAGGCGCCGAGGGCGGCTGTAGTGCAAAAATGCCTGAAGGAGGCTGTAGTGGCAAAATGCCGGAAGCAGGTTGCAGCGGTAAAACAGCGAAATAAGCCGGAGTCGCGCCGATGTCTATCACCCATCCTTTCCGTTTGAACGGCGCCGGTTTGGGCTTGCGCCGCAGCATGCTGTCGGCCTTGCAGGTTGAAGTGCCCCACTGCATCGATTTTTTCGAGGTATCACCGGAAAATTGGGTGGGCGTCGGCGGTCGTCTCGGCAAGCAATTTCGCCGCCTGACCGAGCGCCACCTGTTTGTGGCGCACGGTTTGGCCTTGTCGTTGGGCGGCCCCGCGCCGCTCGATACCGGGTTTTTAGGCGAACTGAAACAATTTCTCGATCATCACGATTTTGCCCTATACACCGAGCATTTCAGCTTTTGCAGCGATGAGGGACATTTCTATGACTTATACCCGATCCCGTTTACCGAACAGGCGGTCAAGCATGTCGCCAGCCGGATTCGCCAGACTCAGGATATTCTGGAACGGCCCATCGCCCTGGAAAACGCCTCTTACTATGTCCAGCCGCCACAGGCGGAGATGGACGAACTGACTTTTATCAATGCGGTATTGGCCGAAGCCGACTGTTACCTGCATCTGGATGTGAACAATATTTATGTCAACAGCGTTAACCACGGCTACGATCCGGTGGCGTTTTTACGCGGCTTGCCCGGCGAGCGCATCGTTTATGGGCATGTGGCCGGTCACGACCTGGAGCCATCCGGCTTGATCATCGACACCCACGGCCAGAATACCATAGCACCAGTTTGGGACTTGCTGGCCGAGGCTTATCGACGTTTTGGCGTGTTTCCGACCTTGGTGGAACGGGATAGCAATATTCCGCCCTTGGCCGAGTTATTGGTCGAAGTGGAACGGATCCGTGACTTGCAAAATGTTCATCGGCTCTACCGCAACCCCCATGACATCAGCGAGGTGGCGGCATGAACCCGACACCGGCCTTTCAACAACAGCAGCGGCAGTTTCTGAATTACTTGCGGCAACCGCAAACATCGCAGCTACCTGCAGGCTTCGCCCCTGAACGGCTGGCCGTGTATGTCGATCTACTCTATAACAAATTCGACGAGAGCCTGTCGGCCTGTTTTCCGGTCACCTGCAGTATATTATCTAAAGAAAAATGGCGGGCGTTGCTGCTGAATTTCATCGCAAAACATCGCTGCTTGACGCCGTATTACCGGCAGATTCCCGACGAATTTTTGCAGCATCTGCAACAGGAACGTGAGCATCTCGATGATTGGCCGTTTTTGGCCGAACTGGCGCAGTTCGAATGGATCGAATTACAGCTGTCAATTGCCGAGGCGGAGCCGGTCACGCGAAAGCAGTTGTCCGATGCCGAATTACTGGCCAATGTGCCTGTGTTTGCACCGGTCATGCAATTGTTGTGCTACCAATGGCCGGTGCAGGACATTGGACCAAACTTTTTGCCTAGTGAACCACAGACCACGGCGATTCATATCCTGGGTTTTCGCGATAGCGATGATCAAGTGCAGTTTGTAACCCTGAATATGGCCACGGCCAAGATGATCCTGTTGTTAAATAACGGCTTGACTGGGCAACAGGCCTTGCAAGCAATGAGTGGCGGCGAGCTCCCTGACGCGCAATTTTTAGAACTCACCCAATTCGGTCAGCAGATTCTGGCCGATCTACATAGCCAGGGCGCGATTATCGATATTCGCCCGGTTTGAACTTTGGAGCCTCACTGATGAACGACCTCGCTAAATCCGCCCAAGATCCTTGTACAGCTTGTCTGATTCCTTCCTGCATCGAGCGGCTATGCACTATGCCTAGCCTGCTTTCTCACTGTTTCGACAGAAACTTACAGGGCTTGGCGCCAATTTTTCTACGTCTGTTGTTGGCTTACGAGTTCGGCGAAGCCGGCCTGGAAAAACTCCATGGCGATAACTGGTTTGCCGATGTGAGCTTCCCATTTCCGTTCAGCTTATTGCCAACGGATTTTAGCTGGACCTTGGCCACCGGCTTGGAAATCATCGCCCCGATGGCGTTGATCTTGGGATTTATGACCCGCTTTTTTAGCGCGGCGCTAATGGTGTTGACCGTGGTGGCCATCGCGGCCGTACATTGGCCGGCCGAATGGCACACATTGGCCGAATTATGGAAAGGCTATGCCATCACCGATCAAGGTTATGGCAATTACAAATTGCCGTTGGTTTATTTGTTCATGCTCGGTTCGCTGCTGTTCAATGGCAGCGGCGGCTTGGCTATTGATACTTGGTTAAAACAACGCACAGCGGGTTAAACATGAAAAAATTCTGCTGGATATTTTTAACGATGCTATCGATGAATCACGGGGCGGTTGCCGATAACAAACTGCCTATCGGCGAGTTCAGCCAGAATCGCCTGGAAGGTTGGGAGCATAAAAGCTTCAAAGGCGAAACCGAATACAGTCTGCAAGCTATCGATGGCGTGACGGTATTGACGGCCGATAGTCGTGCCGCCGGTTCCGGCATGTTCAAAGAGCAGCATATCGATCTGGAACAAACCCCGTTCCTGAACTGGTCGTGGCGCATCGGCAAGCGTTTGAACGGATTGAATGAACAAAGCAAACCCGGCGACGATTACGCGGCGCGGGTATATGTGGTGGTCAAAGGCGGGCTGGCGTTTTGGCAAACCAAGGCCATCAATTATGTCTGGGCCGGCAATACGAAAAAGGATACCGTCTGGCCCAATGCCTTTGCCGGTGATCATGCGATGATGTTGGCTTTACGTGGACCGGAAGCCTCACTGAATGTTTGGCAAACCGAAAAACGCAATGTCCGGGCCGATTTCAAGAAACTATTCGGTGAAGACATCACCGCTATCGATGCCGTCGCCATCATGACCGATACCGACAACAATGGCGGTCAAGCCGCTGCCACTTATGGCGACATCTGGTTTTCCAAGGATTAAGCATGCACGACACCAAACCTCTGCTGATTAATAGTGACTTTCCGGCCCTATTCCGCAAGCCGCTGGAAGTGTTGCAAGTCAATCTCGGCTATTTGTGCAATCTGAGTTGCGTGCATTGCCATGTCAACGCCGGCCCCAAACGCACTGAGATGATGAGTCGGGAAACCATTGATCAGGTGCTGGATTTGGCTGAGGCCGCTAACATTGACACGCTGGATTTGACCGGCGGCGCGCCGGAAATGCATCCGCAGTTTTTGTATCTGGTTCGTACTGCACGCCGATTGGGTATTAAAGTCATAGACAGATGCAATCTGACCATTTTGGAAGATCCACGCTATCGATTTTTGGCCGATTTTCTAGCGGAACATGAGGTAGAGATCGTTGCTTCCTTACCGTGTTATTTGCAAGAAAATGTTGATAAGCAGCGCGGCAAAGGTGTGTTCAAAGACAGTCTGGCGGCCTTGCAACGCCTGAATCGGCTGGGTTATGGTCAGCCGGACAGCGGATTGGCCTTGAATTTGGTTTTCAACCCGCAAGACGCCGTGTTGCCGCCCAACCAACAGCAACTGGAACAAGCTTACAAACAGCACTTGCAGCACCATTACGGCATCGTCTTCAACCGCCTGTTTGCCATCGCCAATATGCCGATTCGGCGTTTTGGTAGCACCTTGATCAGTCATGGCCGCTTCGATTCTTACCTGGCGTTATTAAAAGGCAGTTTTCGCGCCGAAAATCTTGAAAACCTGATGTGCCTGAATACTCTCAGCATCGATTGGCGAGGCTATGTTTACGACTGCGATTTTAATCAGATGCTGGATTTGCCGTTAGGTGCCGCAGCTAAACCCAAACAACATATTAACGAATTGCACCTGGAACAACTGCAAGACGCACCGATAGCCACCGCAGCCCATTGTTACGGTTGCACCGCCGGCCAAGGTAGCAGCTGCGGCGGGGCTTTGCTCTGACTTTGGCCTTACCCGGACTTAAGCAAGCAATACAAAAGTGCTTGCTTGGAGGTCCTGCCTATTACATAAAACATGCAAGAATTTACATAATGTAACCTTGATGGTATATTTTGAACAAAGAGCATGGCTTATCATTTTTATCGTCAGCGCTTAAGTGCAGGGTTTTATGCGCATTGATTTTTGCCATACAGCGCGCTCCAAATCTACATTTTTGTTAGAGGTGATCCTGGATGGTTAAGTGGCTTGGTTGCAACGAAGCAGTCGGAAATTTCTTTGCAACATTACTGGATCTGCATTGCACGGCCGGTCGACTCGGCATATACCGCCGCTCCGGCAAGGTCGCTTTGGTAGTGGGAACCCTGTTGAATTTGATTAATCAGCCGCAAGCTGTGTTCGGCCTGCTGTCTTTGGATTACACGGCCATGCAACAACTCGATGTCTTCAAAGCGCTATTAACCTATGGAGTGCCATTTCTGGTGGCTTCCTACGGTGCTTTAACCACCATTGCTGAGCAGCGGACAGGCTCGTAATCCCAGCCATTCACTTGACCTAAAAACCTCTGCAACCCACTCCCTTAACGCCATACAGGAACGCCACATGTCCATACCCACCGAATCTATTGGCAGTATTCCCCGTCCGCCGCAATTGCTGGAAGCACTGCGGGAATTTCGCGCGGGCCGACTATCGCAACAACGACTCGATGCCTGCTACGACGAAGCGGTACGCGACACTTTACAACGTTTTGCAGACACCGGATCACCGGTGATCTCCGATGGCGAACAGACCAAGTCCAGCTTCGCCACCTACCCGTTGCTAGGTTTACACAATATCGCCGAAGACGGCATCGTGATTCCATTTGCCGATGGCCATACCAGGCAATTACCCCGATTAACCACGGGACCATTTCGCTACGGCGTCTATGCCGGCGCATTTGTGCAGGCCGCCAAACGCTATACCACGCGCCCGCTCAAACAGGCGGTGATTTCGGCTTCCGCCTTGAGCCTGCTTTATCCGCCAGAAGGCATAACCGGTTACTCACGAGAAGCGTTCATCGATGACTTGGTCAAGGAAACGGTAGCGGATATTCGCGGCTGTTTGGACCAAGGCGCACACCATGTGCAAATCGATTTCACCGAAGGGCGATTGTCGGTCAAACTCGATCCATCCAAGCAATTGCTGCGGCAGTTTATCGACCTGAACAACCGGGTATTGGCACACTTTACCCCGGAACAACGCCAACGCATCGGCGTGCATACCTGTCCCGGCGGCGACCATGATTCCACCCACAGCGCCGATGTCGATTACGCCGAGCTGCTACCGAATTTGTTCCAGCTCAACGCCGGTAATTTCTACATGCAGATGGCTAACGAAAAAGAGCCAGAGCGCGTGTTGGCTATCATCAAGGACAATATTCGTCCCGACCAACGAGTGTTTGTCGGCGTTATCGACGTGCTGAATCCCAACGTGGAAGAACCGGAATTGGTGCGAGATCGTGTATTGCGCGCAGCCGAATACATCCCGCTAAATCAGCTCGGCACCACCGACGACTGCGGCTTTTCGCCTTTCGAAGACGACACATCAACCGGGCGGGACACGGCATTCGCCAAAATCAAAGCCCGCGTCATCGGCACGGAAATGGCTGCTAAGGTGTTGAATTACTGAATGCGGGTTCGAACGGGCCACAACTCGCAATGTCTAACGGGTAATGCAACGAATGTTAAACAAATGCATACGCCGTAATAAGGCTATGACAATTGAGCTCCTTCGGATTACGCCCTACAGCAATAAATTACATTAACGTAATATTTGAAATGGCTCGACAACTCGGTCATGGACAACTCGGATCCCAAACCAGGCGACCAATATTGGTCAAATCAACGTTTTTGTTGACCGGACACTCCGGGCAATCCTGGCGATTGGGGCGATTTTGACAATTTACGCATTGGCGGATCAGCATATCCGCACGCTCCAGATCACTGTCCAGTTCCTGCAAATCTTCCAGCAATCCCCGAATTCTTTTACGCAAATCATGCAGGAGCGGCTGCATCGCGGCCGATGCTTCTTTGCCGGAAGCACATTTCTGCCGGGTTTGAGCGAGCTTTTGAACCGAGTCCAGTTCGATGCCGACACGACCAAGCTGCAACGCGATAGCCATACGTTTCAAATCTTTCCGAGCATAAAGACGTGTGCCGCCCTCGGTGCGGTCGGGGGCGATCAGTCCTAGTTCCTCGTACAGGCGAATCGTTCTTGGTGTAGTGCCGAGCTCTTCGGCCAATTCACCGATTTTGAGAACATTGCGCTGGTGTTTGGGCGGAAGGCGCATAATGAGTTACAAAATATAAGGTAGACGTCACATAGTGTAGGTATTGCATTAACCGAATACAAATTCCCCTTACAACACCGTCTGCCCGATACGGTGCCTACTAACTCGTGAAGATATTTATTCAGCCTGTTAAATTCAATTTGTTGAGATTTTTGTCAGGAATGACCGGCAAACACGACTAACAGGCAAGCCCAATAGTATTTAAGGAACACTGATGTTTAGCCTGACAACTTGCAAACACCCTCCGAAACCTAGCCCACTCAGAATTGGTAGGTCGGCATGAAAACATCCAGACTTTTGTTAATGCTGGGCATTGCCGCATTGATGGCGACGTTTTTAACCCTGGATTTGCAGCACTATTTGACGCTGGAAAATTTAAAAACCCGGCAGACCGGCATTGCTTATTACCGACAGGTTCACCCATTGCTGACGGCGGCACTGTATGCCATGTTGTATATTGCGGTTATTGCGTTGTCATTACCGGGAGCGACGATACTGACGCTCGCCGGCGGCGCAGTGTTCGGTTTGCTCTGGGGTACGCTGATCGTCTCGTTCGCCTCCAGCATCGGCGCGACCCTGGCATTTTTGGCGGCACGATTTCTACTGCGCGATTGGGTCAGAGCACGGTTCGGCCAGCGTTTACAGACCATCAATGCCGGTTTGCAGCGCGATGGCGCCTACTATCTGTTTACCTTGCGTTTGGTGCCGCTGTTCCCGTTTTTTCTGATCAATCTGGCCATGGGATTGACGCCGATGAAAACCTGGACTTTCTACTGGATCAGCCAAATCGGCATGCTGGCCGGCACCGTGGTTTACGTCAATGCCGGCACCCAATTGGCGAAAATCGACTCGCTGTCAGGGATACTGTCGCCAGGGCTATTGGCGTCGTTCGCCTTGCTTGGGCTATTCCCACTGCTGACCAAAAAGCTGTTGGCGGTTTGGCAAGCGCGCAAAATCTATGCGGGTTGGCAAACGCCCAAACGCTTCGACAACAACCTGATCGTAATCGGCGCCGGCGCCGGCGGTCTGGTGAGTGCCTATATCGCCGCCGCCTTGAAAGCCAAAGTCACGTTGATCGAAAAGCACAAGATGGGTGGCGATTGCCTGAACACCGGCTGCGTGCCGTCCAAGGCCTTGATTCGCTCGGCCAAGCTTCTCTCCCATATTCAACGCGCGCCGGAATTCGGCATTGCCACAGCCTCCGCCGATTTCGATTTTGCCGAGGTGATGGAACGGGTTCAACAGGTGATCAAAACGGTTGAACCACACGATTCGGTGGAGCGTTACACGGAACTGGGCGTCAAGGTGATCCAGGGCAACGCCAGAATCGTTTCGCCCTGGGAAGTCGAAGTCAGTACGCCTGAAGGCGGAAAAAAAACGCTGACCACGCGCTCGATCGTGATTGCCGCCGGCGCTCGGCCGTTCGTGCCGCCGATTCCCGGTATCGAGCAAATCGACTATCTGACCTCAGACAGCGTCTGGCAGCTGCGCGAGCAGCCCAAACGCTTGCTGGTACTGGGCGGCGGGCCGATAGGCTGCGAATTGACGCAAACCTTCGCCCGCCTGGGCAGCCAAGTCACGCAGGTGGAGATGGCGCCACGTATCATGGCGCGGGAAGATAGTGAGGTATCCGGGCTGGTAGAAGCGCGGTTTCGCCGGGAAGGCGTGGACGTACGAGTCAACCATACCGCCAAGGCATTCATCATCGAAAATGGCGAAAATATTTTGCTGGCCGAGCACGACGGACAAACGGTCAAAATTGCCTTCGACCAATTACTGGTGGCCATCGGCCGCGCCGCCAACATTAAAGGCTACGGTGTCGAAGAATTGGGCATTGCCTTGTCGCCGCGCAATACACTGGAGACCAACCCATTTCAGCAAACCAATTATCCGAATATTTTCGCGGTGGGCGATGTAGCCGGCCCCTATCAGTTCACCCATACCGCCGCGCATCAGGCCTGGTATGCGGCGGTCAACGCCTTGTTTGGGCAATTCAAGAAGTTTCGCACTGATTATTCGGTGATTCCCTGGTCGACCTTCACCGACCCGGAAGTGGCCCGCGTCGGTTTGAACGAGCAGGATGCGCAAGCACAGAATATCGCTTACGAAGTGTCTAGCTATGGCATTGACGATCTGGATCGGGCGATTGCCGACGGCGAAGCCCATGGTTTCGTCAAAGTGCTGACCGTGCCGGGCAAGGACAAGATTCTTGGCGTGACCATCGTCGGCGAACATGCCGGCGACTTAATCGCCGAATTCGTGCTGGCGATGAAACACGGTATCGGCTTGAATAAAATCCTCGGCACCATTCACATCTATCCCACCCTGGCGGAAGCCAATAAATATGCAGCGGGTGTCTGGAAGCACAATCACGCGCCCCAGCGCGTACTGGAATGGCTGGGCCGTTATCACGCCTGGCGGCGCAACGCTTGAGAGACAAGTTTCAAACATGACTTACCCAATTAGCATCATCATCCCGGTACTCAACGAAGCCGGACATCTCGCCGGCGAACTACAGGCTTTGCAGGGACTTCGTGACCGTTGCCAACTTGTGCTAGTGCTTAGTTGCGTTATTAAGCGCTAATAATGTAATCTTGTAGGGATGTCACGAGTAGCCCCAAAAATTGAGTGTTCCGCGGAAGTACGGGCAGAGTTAGAGCGGCGCGCAGCGAGCCGAACGGAAGAAGCTCGAATGGTCGAGCGAGCCCGAATGATTCTGGGCTGTCTGGATGGCGCGCAAGTCCAAGCGGTTGCCGCGCAATGCCGAACGCGAGCCAATACAGTCATCAAGTGGCGAAACCGCTTTATGGCTCAGGGGCTTTTGGGGCTGTCAGACGAACCTCGGCCGGGCGCACCGAAGACGTATGATGAGCATTTTCGACAGCGTGTCTTGGCAATCCTTGAACTGCCACCGCCAAAGGGACAAGCCGTCTGGGATGGTCCCGCTGTAGCTAGGGCCCTGAATAGTTCGGTTTACGCGGTTTGGCGCGTGCTCCGCAAGGAAGGGATTTGTCTGCAACGACAACGCTCCTGGTGCGTCAGTACCGACAAAGAATTTGCGGTAAAGGCGGCGGACATTGTTGGCTTGTATTTGAGTCCGCCCGAGAATGCCTTAGTCATCAGTGTCGACGAAAAACCCAGTATCCAAGCGCTGGAACGAATGACCGGGTACGTTGAAACCGACAGTGGCAAGATTGCGCGCGGATTCCAGAGCACCTATAAGCGTCATGGAACACTGAATTTGTTTGCGGCCCTGCAGGTTGCGACCGGTAACATCATCGCCCAGATAACCGAAACGAAGCGGCGTGAAGATTTTCTCGGGTTCATGGACACGATTGTTGCCGAGACGCCGGTGGGCAAAGAGTTGCATGTGATTCTGGACAATTACTGTACCCACAAAAAATGCGACGCCTGGCTGGCTCAGCATCCAAATGTCCATTTCCACTTTGCGCCCACCTCAGCCAGTTGGCTGAATCAGGTGGAAATCTGGTTTGGCATCCTGTCGCGCAAAGCTTTACGCGGCGCCAGTTTCCAAAACATCGCAGCCCTGCGGCAAGCGATTGAAGACTTTATTGCCGCTTACAATCCAACGGCTACACCTTTTCGATGGCGGAAACGCGAGGTCCGCGGTGCGCAATTACGAAATACTATCGCTAACTTACGGAATTAAGCACTAGTTGACGGCGGCAGTCATGATGACAGCCCGGAGATTGCGAAATCTCTGGTCGATAAGATCATACTCGCTGCTCGCGGTCGGGCCATCCAAATGAATGTGGGTGCTTTACAAGCTGAGGCGGAGATTCTGCTGTTTTTACATGCCGATACCCGATTGCCGGATAATGCGATTGATTTGATAAGCCAGGCCGTGGCCGAAGGTTTCCACTGGGGACGTTTCGATGCGGCATTCGACAACCCCAAGCCCATCTTCAAACTGATAGCCTTCATGATGAATCAGCGCTCGCGGCTGACCGGCATTGCCACCGGCGACCAAGCGTTGTTCATGACTCGGCAAGTATTTGCAACGGTGGGCGGCTTTCCGGCGATGGCGTTGATGGAAGATATTGCCATCAGCAGCAAGCTTAAAAAACTTGGTAAACCCTGTTGTTTAATCGCCAACGTGCAAACTTCGGCACGGCGCTGGCAACAGCACGGTATATTGAAAACCATCCTGCTGATGTGGCGACTGCGCTTAATGTACTTTTTCGGTGCCGATCCCGATGATCTGGCCATGCGTTATTACGGGAGACGATGATGGAAGTCATACTGCGCTTTGGCCTGTTTATCGGCATTTTGTTGTTGATGGCGATTTGGGAAGCGCTAAGTCCTACCCGGCATTTGAGCCTCCCGCGCAGCCAGCGCTGGGCTATCAATCTCGGTTTGGCGGCATTGAATGTCGGTGTGATGCGCATCAGCATCGGCGCGGCGGCCTGGTTGGCCGCGAACTGGGCAGTGGAACAACAGCTTGGCCTGTTCAACAACCTGCCCGTAGCCGATTGGCTGAACATTTCGCTCAGCCTGCTGTTACTGGATTTGGCGATTTACGCGCAGCATGTCGCGGCCCATCGTTGGCAATGGTTCTGGCGTCTGCATCAGGTGCATCACAGCGACCTTGATTTCGATACCACCACCGCGGTGCGCTTTCATCCCTTAGAGATCATGCTGTCCATGGCTTACAAAGTTTTGCTGGTGATTATACTCGGCGCCGCCCCGCTGGCCGTCATCGCGTTCGAAATCATCCTGAATGGCTGCGCGCTGTTCAATCACGGCAATGTCAGCCTGCCGCCGCTGGCCGAGCGGATACTGCGTTATCTATTGGTCACGCCGGACATGCACCGGATTCATCATTCCGCCCGGCAACAGGAAACAGACAGCAATTACGGCTTTTCCTTGTCGTGTTGGGACCGTCTGTTCAAGACCTACCGCCATCGATCACAGCAACCGCAAACCGCGATGGCTATTGGCTTGAACGGGTTTCGCGACCGACAAGAGTTGGCTTTCTTGCAGTTATTAGCCATGCCGTTTCGACCGTTGCGCAAGCGTTGAACCATGACCTATCCATTCACCGAATGCGTACTGCTGATTTTTTGCAAAGCGCCGGTTCCCGGTCAGGTCAAAACCCGGTTGCAACCGGCATTGACTGCGGAACAAGCCGCGCAAGCCCATCGGCAGCTAACCACTATGACGCTAGATCGGGCCTTTCGACAGCCGTTGTGTCCGGTCGAACTGCATTGCGCACCGGATACCAGCCATGACTATTTTCAGGATTGCGCGCACCGCTATCCGCTTACCCTAAAGTCACAGCAGGGCGACGATTTGGGCGAACGCATGCAGCACGCCTTCGATGATGCCTTGGGCCGATACCAACACGCCGTGCTGATGGGTTGCGACTGCCCCAGTCTTAGCGTCGATGATTTACATCAAGCATTGGTAAAGTTACACGCAGAGCATGACGCAGTCATCGCACCGGCCGACGATGGCGGTTACGTCATGATCGGCTTAAACGAGTTAAAACCGAGACTGTTTAGCGACATGACCTGGGGGCATGACCAGGTTATGTCGGTCACCCGCCGCCGAGCCAACGCCTTGGACTTGAAGGTTTACGAACTGGATAGTCAATGGGACGTGGATACCTATCAGGACTGGCAGCGCTATTTAGAGTTGGCAAACGGCTGAGGCGGCGAAGACTCCGCCGCACTCAAAACCCTGAATTTACGGGTTACCAACCCTCATTGACCGTAGATCGTCGGTAGTGACCGGTTGCCCGCCGACACCCCATTCGCCTGAAGCGACATCTTCGATCAATACCCAAGTGACCGGACGCAGACCTTCGCCTTCCACCGACACGATAGCATCAGTGACTTTGCTGATGATGTCCTGTTTTTGTTGTAGCGACAAATAGCCGCTGATGCCTTTGATTTGTACAAGTGGCATGGTGTTACTCCTGATTTAATGTTTAGGTATAAAAAAACTAAGATGCGCCAACGCGAAAGAAGTGACGCATCCTGGCATGCGCTTATGCTGCCGCTCGATCCAGGAATACGTTATGGGTCATCGGCTCGCTGAACATTGGCCAGTTGTGTTCGATGGAAGCGTCGTACTGCTCTAAGCCGATAGTGGCACTGGCATCGGTAATCCCGAACACGCGATACCCTTTGTCGTAAGCGGCGCGCATCGTGGATTCGATACAAATATTGGTTAGTTGTCCAGCCAGGGCAATGGCGGTAATGCCGTGCGATCGTAAAACGAAATCCAGATGCGTGCCGGCGAAGGCATCGATGCCTGATTTACCCTCAACGACAATATCGTCGGCTTGAATATCGACACCGTCGGCAATCGCGCTGCCCCAAGTATCCTTGATCAAGGCACCGGCATTTTTTACCGCTTGCAGAATACCGTATGGCGCATCGCCCATTTCCCGATAATCGGTCGAAAAGCTGATAGGCACATGCACGATCAGCATACCGCTAGCCCGTGCCGCCCGGATTAACTCGTTTTGGTTGGCTTTGACATCGTAGGTTTCCAATACCGGCTTCAATAACGGGTATAGTTTGCCGCCTTCAGTTAGAAAGTCGTTTTGCAGTTCCAATAAAACCACTGCGGTTTGTTTTACTTTCATGGTGTTTACCTATTTATAAGTCAAACAATCAAGCGCACTGCCGACTGCTGCATTGCGCGGGCTCTTCCCAGGCTTCGGCCTGAAAAGCGGTATCCAGCGGAGCATGGATAATATGGTTGGTGTAATTGCTCAAGGTTTTGAACGCCACGCCCAGCAACACTTCCAATACCTGCGCCCGGCTGTAGCCTGCCGTGATAAATTTGTCCAGGGTTTGCCCGCAAACTACGCCGCGGTTTTTCACCACTGCGCGGCTAAAACTGGCCAGAGCGTCCAATTTGGCATCCGATAGCGGTTTGCCGTTGCGCAGGGCTTCGACGATCGCCGGATCGGCCTTGGCCATGTGTTTGGCGATCATCGAGTGCGCGGCAACACAGTAGGTGCAATGGTTTTCGACGCTGATAGCCAGCAAAATGACTTGCTGTTCGGTCGGGCTAAACGATGTCTGATCAAACAAGGCCGTCAATTCGATGTAAGACTTCAAAGCCGCCGGCGCTTCGGCCAAACCGCCGTGCAGGTTGGGCACGAAGCCGTATTTTTTTAATGATCCTTCCAGCAGTGGTTGTGCAATGGCAGGCGCTGTCTGGATAGAATGTATTTTGAATTGGGACATGCTGTCTCTCCTTTAATTTAAAAACATGAGGTGTAATGCCGATGCGAATTCGTTTCGACGGGGATAGGTTAAGAAAAACCATTGCTTCATCCCATGCGCACGCTTCCGGCGTACTTGTCCGATATTCCGGGAGTAAACGATGGATGCCTTGACCCCGTTGATTAATGGATTGAATCTGCACGCCAAATTGGTCTATTCCGGTGGGGTGTGCGGGCGTTGGTTGATGGACCATAACTCGGACACCTCGGTATGGTTTCACTTGGTCAGCAAGGGACGCGGCTTTGTCCACTCGCCAAGTTGGTCGGAGCCGATGCCGCTGGATACCGGCGATTTGATTCTGTTTTTGCCGCATGCCGCGCGGCATTTTCTGTCGTATAGCGCCGAGGATTTACCGGATAACGATTGCGACACCCGAATGACCCCGTGGGCTGCAGGTGACGTGGGTTTCGTGTGCGGCGAAATCCAACTGGCTGCCCCAAAATCCCTGTTGTGGCAAGCGCTGCCTGCCGAAATCGTGATCCGGCAAAGCCAAGCTGGAATGATTCTGACGCGGTTACTCGAATTGGTGATTGGCGAAACCTCGGCGCCGCGTTTCGGCAGTGATTCAGTCGTGGAGCGCTTATGCGATAGTTTATTCGTCTTGGCGATTCGTCATTGCATCGAGCAAGATTTGGTGCGCGAGGGCGTGTTTGCCGCCATGCAGGACAAACGCCTGGCCAATGCGTTGACCCTGATCCATGAGTCTCCATGGCATGCCTGGACGCTCAGCGAACTATGCGCCAAGGCCGGCGTTTCCAAGTCGGTGTTATCGGAGAAATTTGCTGCCTTGATCGGCCATTCACCCATCGAATATCTGACGCTATGGCGCTTGCAAATCGCTGCTCACTGGTTAATGGAGCCGAATATGACCGTGGAGCGCGTGGCGGAAAAATGCGGTTACGAGTCGGTGCCGGCATTCAGCAAAGCCTTTAAACGTCACTTTGGCGTATCGCCCGGAACGTTCCGGAAAAGTTAACAACCGTTCGTCAATTCAAGGCCAATTCTGCCCGCAGCCTTTTAGCCATTAAATCGACGAACGAACGGATTTTGGCAGAGGAATGACGGCCTTCGCGGTGCAGGATATGCACGGGAACCGGCGGGCTTTCGTAGTCGCCCAGCACGATTTTCAGTTGGTCGGTGCGCAGCGGTTCGGCGATTTGATAGTTCAGCAAACGGGTAATGCCCAGTCCAGCCATGGCGGCGCTGGCTGCCGAATCGTTGTCACTGACACTCAATACCGGTTGCAATTTGATCGTCTGCGCCTGCCCATCGTACTGAAAGCGTATTTCATTGTTCGGATTCAAGCCGCGCGCCAAGATGATTCGATGCTTGGCTAAATCTTCCGGCGTTTGCGGGATGCCATGTTCGGCCAGATACTCCGGCGAGGCACACGCTACCCGCCTAACCGAACCCACCCGCAACGCCCGGTACGACGAATCGGGCAAATCGCCGATGCGTATCGCCACATCCACACCTTCCTCCAGCATGTTGACTACCCGGTCGACGAACAAGGCGTTGACTTCCACCGTCGGATAGCGGCGTAAATACTCGACAATGCCCGGCATGATGAACAAACGCCCAAACAATACCGAGGCAGTCAGTGTGAGTTGGCCACGCGGTTCGGCGTTGATGCCCAGCGCCGCATCGTCGGCTTCGTCGGCCAAGGCGATGACGCGCTTGCTGTCTTCGTAATATTTCTGGCCGGCCTCGGTCATCCGCACATAGCGGGTGGTACGGTTCAGCAACTTAACCCCCAATCGCTCCTCCAAAGCCGCTACTGCCCGCGTCACGGCGGGTGGCGACATTTGTAGCTTGCGCGCGCCGCCGGCAAAGCCTTCGGCTTCGACTACTGCCACATACACGTTCATCAAATGCAATCTGTCCATCATTAATTCCACTTGTCGGAATAGTTAATTAAATATTTTAGATATTCTTTATTATTTCGCAATAGATCACACTGTACCCGCCTGTTGAATTTCATTCAGGCAAACGAAAACCCCTTTCATTTTTTGGAGAAATATCATGAGCCGTATTACCACCATCAGCAACGAAACAGCCAACATCGAACAACGTGCCCTGTTTGAAGCCATCCAGGATCAACTGGGTATGGTGCCTAATTTCTTGCGCGTGTTTGCCCACTCGCCAGATGCCTTGAAGGCCTTCCTCGGCTTGCATCACATCGCCAATCATGGTTCTCTGGATGCCAGTACCCGCGAACGTATCGCGTTAGCGTTGGCGCAGCAGAATCAATGTGAATACTGTCTGTCTGCCCATACCGCCATCGGCCGCAAAGCCGGCTTGAATGGGGCGGAAATCGAAGCCAACCGCGCCGGCACCAGTCAAGATGCCAAAGCGGCGGTGGCGGTCAAATTCGCCCGCGCCCTGGTTGAGCATAAGGGCGAGGTGACCAATACCGAACTGCAAGCGATGCGTGACGCCGGTTTTAGTGAGGCTGACATCGTCGAGGTGATTACCCATGTCGGCATGAATATCCTGACCAATATCTTGGGCAAAGCCAGCCGGGTTGACATTGACTTTCCGAAAGTCACGTTAAAACAAGCCGCCTAAACCCTAACCGGGCTAAGCGCAAAGATAGCGTTTGGCCCGATTTATTCCGCTAAATGGAATAAGGTATTGCCAATAATGACTATTCAATACGATGGATGATTGTGCCAGAGTAGCCGTCAATATTTCACCCGTCCGGAGTAAAGACCATGGCCCGTGCGTTTGCCAAGATCAGCTTCACCCCTAACGTCCAAGCGGTACAAGCCGAAATGGGCAGTCGCACGGCTTACCGGTCAGTCGAACTCGGCGACACCGAAACGGTGGCGTTGAGCGAGTTCGAACAAGCCTTCATCGCCGAACGCGACAGCTTTTATCAAGCCACCGTGAGTCAGAGCGGTTGGCCATACGTTCAGCACCGCGGCGGGCCGGCTGGGTTCTTGAAAGTGTTGGACGAACAAACCATCGGATATGCCGATTTCAGCGGCAACCGCCAATACCTTTCGGTCGGCAATTTACGCGGCGACGACCGGATGAGCCTGTTGCTGATGGACTACCCCGGACGGCAACGTCTGAAAATCTGGGGCCGAGCGCGAGTGGTCCACGAACTTAACGAGCCGGAATTATTGTCCAAGCTGGAATTACCCGACTTTCGCGCTCCAGTGGAACGCGGCATCGTGATTCGAGTCGAGGCCTTCGATTGGAATTGCCCGAAATACATTACCCCGCGTTACAGCCAACGCGAAGTCGAAGCACTGTTGGAGCAAACCCGGCGGCTGCAACAAACCTATACGGCAGCACCGCAAACACCCGTCGTGTTGGGAAATGGCACATTGCCCTTGACCATCAGCGGGATTCGTCAATTAACGCCAAGCATTCGCGCCTACGAATTGCGCCATGCCGATGGCGGGCCATTGCCCGCTTACCAAGCCGGCGCCCATTTGCGCGTGCCGATCGCGCTGCCCGACGGTACGATCACCAGTCGGGCCTATTCGCTGACCGATGCACAGGACCAAAGGGATTGCTTCCGCATCGCGGTGCTGCGGGTAGGAGACGGAGACGGGGGATCGCGCGCCTTACATGATGGCTGGCAACTCGGAACTAGAATCAACACTGATCTTCCGGAAAACTATTTTCCACTCCATGACGACGAACGCCCGGCGCTGTTGATTGCCGGCGGCATCGGCATCACCCCCATCAAAGCCATGGCCGAAACCTTGGCCGCACGGGGTACGCCATTTCAACTGCATTACACCGGTCGAGCGCCGCAGGAAATGGCATTCATCAAAGACTTGCAACGATGGTTTTCCGAGCGATGCCGGTTTTATTTCAGCCAAGCGCAAACCCCGACCCGGTTGGACGTTCCAAACATACTCAGTCATGCAACGGCCGATACCGTCATCTACGTCTGCGGCCCAACCCGCCTGATCGAAAGCGTGCGCCAATCAGCCCGCCAACTCGGCATCGCCGACGAACGGGTGCAATTTGAGAGTTTCATTTAACCGAAGGAGTCCAGCATGATCACCCTTTACGATATGGCGCTATCCGGCAACTGCCACAAAGTTCGCCTATTGCTCAGTTTACTGGGCTTGCCCTATCAAACCCAGCCAGTAGATTTGCGCGGCGGAGAGCAGCACGGCGCCGCGCATTTGCAACGCAACCCGTTCGGCCAGGTGCCGGTGCTGGACGACGACGGTCTGATCGTGCGCGACAGCCAAGCCATTTTGGTCTATTTGGCCAAGCGCTACGGCGGTGAAACTTGGTGGCCGGACGATGCCTATCAACTTGCGCAGTTCGCCGCTTGGCTATCGACCGCCGCCAATGAAATCTTCCACGGCCCTGCCAAGCTACGGGTATACCACAAATTCGGGAGTCCTATCGATACGGCAACAGCCCGGCAAACCGCCGACAAGATTCTGGACATTATCGACCGCCATCTGCAAAACCAAGACTGGCTGGTCGGCGACTCAGTTTCCATCGCCGACATTGCCGTCTATCCCTACTTGGCGCTGGCTCCGGAAGGCGGTTTAGACATCGGCGCCTACCCCAACATCATCGCCTGGTTCCAACGCCTTCGCGCATTGCCTGGTTATGTGGCGATGCCCGGTATGTGGCAAGCGTAACTCAATCACCTTTTCATCACGGAGAAATACTATGACCCAAGAAATCAAAGCCCCCGTCCCGCCGTTTACCGGTGAAACCGCCGCGCAGAAAGTGCGCATGGCCGAAGACGCCTGGAACTCGCGCGACCCGGACCGCGTCGTGCTGGTCTATACCGAAGACACGCTCTGGCGTAACCGCGCGGAATTTCCGCAAGGCCGCGAACAAGTCCGCGAATTTTTGCAGCGAAAATGGGCCAGGGAACTGGATTATCGCTTGATCAAGGAATTGTGGGCGTTTACCGACCACCGCATCGCCGTGCGTTTTGCCTACGAATGGCGCGATGATTCCGGCCAGTGGTTCCGCAGTTACGGCAACGAGAACTGGGAATTCAATCCGCAAGGTTTCATGCAACGGCGCTTTGCCAGCATCAACGATTTGCCGATCAAGGAAGAGCAGCGTTTGTTTCACTGGCCGCTGGGCCGGCGTCCCGATGACCATGCCAGTTTGAGCGATTTGGGCTTGTAAATGGCCGATTGACGGTGCGGTTAAAGCAAGTTTAGCCTCCTGGAGTTTTGCATCCGCGATCAAACTGAGGGACGATTAAGTGTAGATCGCTCAACCGGCCGTCAATTTTTAAAGCTGAGCGTAAATTCGTCGTCAGCTGCAAAAGCCCTTCTCAAATTCCCCTTCACAATAATGACCATCCCAACCGGAGGTCATTATGGAACCCGTTGCCATCCCCCAATCGATCGACGATCCGATCCATATTTTATTGTGGAGCGCCGACGAGATCGTACCCTTCATGGTCAGCATGCTCACCGGCATGTTGATCGACCAGTTCATTCCCGGCCTGGCGCTGGGGTTGATTGCGGTCAAGTTTTACCGGCGTTTCCGCGATAACCGACCTGACGGTTACACCTTACATGCGTTGTATTGGCTGGGTTTGTTGCCCAGTCGCGCGCAGACCATCCCCAATCCTTATATCCGCCAGTTTCTGCCATGAAATGGGCGGAGTTTCTGCAAACCTGGGACGGGCACGAGACCGAGAACCGGTTTAGCCGCGTCGTCATCATTGGATTGCTCGTCGTTTGTGTGACTACCTCGCTGGCCGCCTGGCGCACCGAACGTAGCATCATCCTGGTGCCGCCGACCTTGACCCAGGAAGTCGAAGTCACCCGCAGCCAGGCATCCAGTGAGTTCAAAGAGTCCTGGGGTTTATTCCTGGCCGAACTCCTCGGCAACACCACGCCGGCCAATGCCGATTTTCTGAAAACTGCGGTTGAGCCACTATTGGCGCCGGATATTTACCGCAGTGTCCTGGATGCCATGAGCGATCAAATCAAGGCCATCAAGATGGATCGGGTGGCAATCAGCTTCACGCCTCGTCATGTCGATTACGAAGCCGAAACCAATAAAGTCTTCGTCAGCGGCGAACTGAAAAGCCAAGGTCCCAGTTCCAAACCGGACGTGAAGCCTCGTACTTACGAATTCATCATCGTCATTAAAAACTATCGGCCCCGATTGGAATACATCGATGTGTATCCGGATACCCCCAGAACGCTGGCTCGTTTGAAATCTACGCAAGGCCAACCGCATGAGGCTCAACCATGAAACGATTATTGCACCCCTGGTTATTTCTTTGCTTCGCCAATGGTGCCTTGGCCGCCGGTGAGTTACCGGTGACGATATTACCACCGGTCACCACCGTGGCCGAAGAGTCACCCGCATCGCCATCACAGCCCGACTTTGGCATTGAGTTACCGCCGGTCGATGCCAGCGTATTGAAAGCTGCCAAGCAACAAGCGGAATCATCAACGACCACAACCTCAATCGGTCCGCAGCACATCGCCGTCAAACCCGGCATCAACGAACTGATGCCGATTGCCGTCGGCCACTTGAATCGCCTGGTCACGCCGTTCGAACATCCGGTAGTCACGACCACCAGCCAGGCGACCACCAGTACCAAAGGCAAAATCGTCTATGTCGCCACCGCCGACGAAACGCCGGTCACGTTATACATCACCCCCGGCGACAACCAGGACATTGCCTTGTCTCTTACCCTGATCCCCAAACGCATTCCGGCGAGGGAAATCCACCTTGATCTGGACAAGGACAGTTACCAGTTGCTGAACCAATGGCAGCACGCCGATGCTGCGAGCCGAACCTCGAGCCAACAGGAACAGGCCTACATCAGCCAGCTAAAAGCCTTGTTTAGGGATTTGGGTTTGCAAAAGACCCCAGCCGGTTATTCACTCCGCGAACCCAAGCCCCAAGAACAAATTCGCTGCCTGCAAGACCGCGTGCAGATTAAAACCGGCCAAGTTCTGGAAGGCCAGGATCGGCTGATTTTGGTGGGCCTTGCCAAGAATACCGGCAGCGACATGCTCGAGTTCGACGAACGCAGTTGCGCGACGACGCAACAGGACGTGCTCGCCGTTTCGGTCTGGCCCAACGTGGTATTGAAGCCACAGAAAGCGACCGAATTGTATGTCGTGGTCCGACAATCGCCTGAGGCGTCATCCAGTTTGCGGCCTTCGTTACTGAGCGGAGGTCAACAGTAATGGCCAGCGTCGATACCTGGTGGACACGCTTGAGTCCGAGCGCCAAACGTAATTTAGCTGTCGGCAGCATCGGTACAGTGGTATTGGCCGTCATCATCGCGCTGGCCACCGTCACCCCGGAAGTCAACAAACCGCTGAGTAAACAGGCCACCATCCAACATATTCTGACTGACAGTGATCCGCGCTCGCTCGGTATCGACGGCATTTCCGCGCAATTGCGCGATCTGCTGCAGAAGAACGAGGAACAAGCCCGTCGTCTGGCGGCTATCGAGGAACAACAAAAGCGCGAACAGCAATCCGACGAAATCCGTTTCAAACAATGGACCACCGCCGAGCGCGACGCCTATGAAGCCAAGCTTCAAGCGGTCACCGGTGAAGTTGAGACGTTGAAGAATAAAGCGTCTACAACGGCAGTGGCTGGCAACCCTGGCGACGCCAATCAACCTGCTGTGGAGCCAACGGCACCTGGAAGACCGTTATACCGCCGCCCGAGCAATCCGCCCTTCGACAACGGGCAAGACGATCTCAACCGCGTGTTCGAGCAAGCCGCTATTCCCGCACCGACTGCTAGCAATACCGGCGTCTCAGGAGCACGAGCCAATAACCAAGCGCCGGCGGCGATGCAAATTCGGGTCATCCAGGAAGGCGCTGACCAGTCCAATGGTAAAGACAAAGACGCAGCCCCTAGCGAGGGTCGAGGCCGCTCGAACCGTGATCACGCCAGCAGCGATGTTTTCATCCCCGCCGGCAGTATTTTGACCGGCGTGTTGTTGAATGGCCTCGATGCTCCGACCGGCAAAAAAGCCAAGAAAGAACCGATGCCGGTACTGTTTCGTATCAAGAAGGAAGCCATTCTACCCAACCGTTTCCATGCCGATGTGCGTGAATGCTTTCTATTGGCCGCGGGCTTCGGCGACTTGAGTGCCGAGCGCGCCTATTTTCGCGGCGAGACCTTTTCCTGCGTACGCCAGGATGGCGGCGTGATCGAAGTGCCGATGAATGCCTACGCCACCGGCGAAGACGGCAAAAACGGGGTGCGCGGTCGGGTGGTGTCGAAGCAAGGCGCATTGCTCGCCCAATCGATGATGGCGGGCTTTCTACGCGGCTTTTCCGATGCCTTCGGTCGCAACCAGATTCCGATGCTGATGACCGGCGGACTGGGGGCTCTTTCCGGTACTACACCGTTTCAAAGCGCGTTTTCCTCGCAGTCGATGGAAGGCGGTGCCCTGAAAGGCGCCGGTTATGCCATGGAGCGACTGTCGCATTTTTACATGGACATGGCCGAAGAGATTTACCCGGTCATCGAAGTCGATGCCACCCGCCAAGTCAACTTCATCGTGCAAAAAGGCACGGCGCTGAAGCTGAAGATGCCGAGCTGATTCTTTAACCCAAACCCAAAGGTCGTTATGACGCTACGCCACATTCCTTTATTACTGGCCATGCTATTCGGTACATCCATTGCCCTGGCTGCCAACCCTCAAAAGCCTGCGGTCTCGGATATTACCGCCGGCTTGCTATCGATCAAAATCGACGGCATGCAGGACTTGCCGATCTCGGGCCTGAAGATGGTCAAGTCCGGCGAGCAGACGTTGTTTATCTCCAGTAACGGCCGCTTTGCTTTTTACGGCGGCAAATTGATGGACATCTGGACCCAACAGGAAATCAAGGAATTGGCTGATATCGACAAAATCGCCAATCGCATCGACCTGTCGCGGATGAAACTCAAGTCCGACGATTTGGGCGCCGTGACCGTCGGCCACGGTAAAGCCCAGGTATTGGTGTTCATCGATCCGCGTTGCCCTTATTGCGGCAAAGTTATGAAAGAGCTGCAATCCTTGCAAGACCAGTACACCTTCAAACTGGTCATGGTCCCCATCCTCGGCCCCGAGTCGCAAAACCTCGTCGTGCAACTGGCGTGTCAGTTGGGAGCCAGCGATACCAAAGCCAAAGATGCCGTGCGCGACCGACTGTTGAAACAGGATTACGCCGGCTTGCCGACCGAACCGCCCGCTCAGTGCAACAAAGAGCCACTGCAGAAAGCCGTCGTCACCGCCAAGTTGTTCGATTTGAAAGGCGTGCCGTTTCTGATCGCTCCGGACGGTCGCACCCACAGTGGCGCACCCGAGGTGTTAGCCGATTGGTTAGCCGATAAACCGAAACCGACGCCAAGCTCGGTATCGATGCCAGATCCTCAAAACGCCACAGTTACCGAGAAAAAGCCATGAAATCGATTTACGCCATTCCTCGTTATGGCTTCAGTGTATTACTGATCGCCATCACCACCGGCTGTGCCACCGAATACGGCTGTAAAGGCATGCCAGATGAACCCAGCTGTCTGTCGACGACGCAGGCCTACCAGGTGACCAATACGGCGATAAAGGAAGCGCCTCCCGAAACCAGCCAGGAATCAGAGCCAATGTCAAAACCGGCACTCGCACCACCGTTACAACAACCCGTGCCCAAAATAGAGGATCCCACGCCGATTCGCACGCCATCCCAAGTCATGCGTATCTGGATCGCGCCTTGGGAAGATGCCGAGGGCGATTTGATGGTGTCCAACTACGTCTACACCGAACTGGAACCCCGGCGTTGGATGATTGGCAAGGCGGCACCGACAGCCAGTTCGTCTTTGATTCCTTTACAAGTCGAGCAACGCCCAGCGGAGAAACGATCCAGCGTCGATACCACTGATGACGACAGTCCAGTGAATCGATTAGGCAAACAATTGCCCTGATCCTTGATCCCATTTCACCGCAGGTACCACACCCCCTGCGAGAGCGAGCGGGCAACCGCTTAAAACCTGCCGGACTGAACGTCCGAGATTCGACGGGCAACCGTCTTTTAACCTTAACGAGGACATCTTTGATGAAAACATCGCATCGAACCGGGGTACTGGTGACCCTGGCATCGCTATTTTTTATGTTGATGGCATCCGACGTCATGGCCGGTGCCGGCGGTACCGAGTTCAACAACGTCTGGACCTTGCTGACCGGCTGGGTAGAAGGCTTGCTCGGCCGCATCATCGCCATCGTGTTCGTCATCGTCGGCCTGGTCGCCGGTGTCGTGCGTGGCAGCATCATGGGCTTTGTACTGGGGATTGCCAGCGGGGTCGGCCTGTTTGCGGCGCCGACCATAATCACCAACATCGTGACGGCCACGATTTAGGCCTGGAACAACGATGACCGGTTCAACTATTGATACCGAGAACACGGCGGGCAACCGCCGCCCTTGCACATTGGCGAAGGATAAGCGGACCGTCAAGGTCCAAGCCGCCAATGGTCAGCCGATCAACCCCTGTCATCCGGCTAGAGCCCGGCAGTTGAAACGCAAAAAACGTGCAGTTCGCGTTTGTCGACATCCCTTTACGATTCGCCTGCGTGCCGAGCATCAAACCGAAACCATGCAACACCTGTATTTCGAGGATCAGACCCCATGACCACCGCGCAACGCCAACGTGCCGATCAGTTATTCACGGTACTGGCTTATGAATATGACCATCATCTGTTCTTGATGGCCGATAGCAGCATTGGCTTTGGTTTTCTGTGCCGGCCGATGACAGGTGCCGACGCCAGCGTGTCGGCGAGGGTCAATGTGTTGCTCAATCAGGACTGGCCGACTGACACCTTGTTGCAGATCAGCCTCTGGACTTCGCCGGACATCGAGGAAGCGCTGGCGATCATGCAGACCCGGCGTTTGAAGCAGCAAAAGCCGACCTATAAAACCATGACCCAGGCCAGCGTTGATTTTTTGCGGCGCGGCACGACCAAGGCGCCGGAAGCAATTTCGGGGGCACGCCTACGGCGCAGCCACATTCTGGTCACGGTCAAACTACCGATGGCATCCCCCCGACCGAGTGAAGCTGACATCCGCCGGGCCAGCGAATTGCAACTCGCTACCCAGCAGTCGCTGTCGACTATCGGTTTGTATCCCGAAATATTGGGCGCCGATCAGTATGTGCGTATCGTGAATACGCTACTCAACTGGCAGCCCGATGCCGGCTGGAAAGACCGGGTGGTACCCGAGTGCGATCCGACCCAACTGATTCGTGATCAGTTATTGGATTACGACAACGCCATTCGAACCGACGAGAAAGGCATTTGGCTTGGGTCAAAACGCGTCAAAACCTTGTCCGCCAAACGCACCCCCGATCATTTTTATTTCGGCAGTGCCAAAAGTTACTTGGGCGATATTCTCTCCGGTACTCGTGGCATCCGCCAGAATACTTTGCTCAGCCTGACCTTGCATTATCCCGATGCCGAATCAACCCGCACTCGACAGGAAGGCGTACGGCAATTCATCACCAATCAGGTCAATACGCCGATTGCCCGTTTTTTACCGGTGCTGGTCCAACGCAAACACCATTTCGACGTGTTGTTCGACGCGTACCGCGACGGTGACCGACCGATTCGGGCTTATTTCGGGGTGCTGCTGTTCTGTGACGAAGCCGAAGAAGCGGCGGCCGTTTCGAATGCGCGGGTTTATTTTCGGGAGCTGGGTTTTCAGCTACTGGAAGACAAGTATTTCTGCCTGCCATTTTTCCTGAATTGTTTGCCGTTTGGTCCCGAGCGTTCGGCGATTGCCGATCTCAAACGCTACCGCACCCTGGCCACGCGGCATGCGATTCCGTTATTGCCACTGTTCGGCGACTGGGCCGGCACCGGCACGCCGACCTTGAATTTCGTCTCGCGCAACGGCGAACACATGGCGGTGTCGCTATTCGATACCACCGGCAACTACAACCTGTGTATCGCTGCCGAATCCGGTAAAGGCAAATCCTTTCTGACCAACGAGATCATCGTCAGCTACCTGACCGAGGGCGCACAAATCTGGGCGATCGATGTGGGTCGCTCTTATGAAAACCTCTGCGAGGTACTGGAAGGCGATTTCGTCAAATTCACCCACGGTTCCAGCATCTGCATGAACCCCTTCGAGATCGTGCAGAACTTCGAGGAAGAAGCGGATATGTTAGCCGGTTTGGTCAGCCAGATGGCTGCGCCGACCGAGAAACTGACCGATTTTCAAACCGCCGGTCTGAAACGCATCCTGAAACAGCTGTGGACTGAAAAGGCACAGGCCATGTCCGTTGACGACATTGCCCGGCAGCTCTGCGCCGAAGCCGATCAACGATTGAAAGATGTCGGCGAGCAGCTGTTTCCCTTCACCACCCGCGGCGAATATGGCCGCTATTTCAACGGTAAGAACAACGCCAAATTCGCCAACGACTTTACCGTGCTGGAACTCGAAGAGCTGAAGGGCCGCAAGCATCTGCAACAAGTCGTGTTGCTGCAACTGATCTACCAAATCCAGCAGGAAATGTATCTGGGCGAACGCAACCGGCCCAAGATCGTCATCATCGACGAAGCCTGGGATTTGCTCACCGAAGGCGATGTGGCCAAATTCATGGAACACGGCTACCGGCGGTTTCGCAAATACGGCGGCGCGGCGGTGACGATTACCCAGTCGGTCAACGACTTGTACCGCAATGCCGCCGGTCGGGCCATCGTCGAGAACTCGGCGAATATGTATCTGCTCGGCCAGAAAGCCGAAGTCATCGAAGGCATGAAGCAGGATCGACGCTTGCCGTTGTCGGACGGCGGCTACGAACTCCTCAAAACCGTGCATACCTTGCCGGGCGCCTATTCCGAGATTTTCTTCATCACCGAGATGGGTTCCGGTATTGGTCGGCTGATCGTCGATCCTTACAAACGTATTTTGTTTTCCACCAAACCCGAAGACGTCAACGCCTTGAAACAGTTACGCCGGCAAGGTTTGAGTCTGGGTGATGCCATTCAACAACTCATCGACAGCCGCAGCAGCAAACCCAGGGAGACTGGTTATGGATCCTAAATCGCAATGGCTCAGCACCGTTTTCATCGCAGCCTGTCTGGGTGGCATCAGCGGTTGGCTAGCTGCTCAACAGCAATTACAACAGCCCTTGGCGCGCCTGAGTCTGGTCACGCCAGTGTTCGTACTTGACCGGGGCAAGTTAATTCAATCGATACCGCCCAATGCCAGCCAGGAGCAAATGGCCAAAATAGTCGATGACTGGCAGGGTCAAGCCAAGAAACTCAGTGATGCGGGTTATCTGGTCATCGATTCAACGGCGGTGGTGGCTGCCCCGGCGGATGTTTATGTTCAGCATCACACCCGGTGAGTCTATGCAATCCAATCATTCAAACCTCGCCACCACCAAGACAACCAAAACCAGGCAGAGACCCTATCAAACCCGAGCGGCATTACGGCGATTCATCGGGAAAGCTTTACCGATTTTGTTGCTGGTGCTGGTCGTTGAACGCTATATCGGTCAACGCTTTCTGATCGGCGGCGACGATCAAGTCAATCGCTGTCTGCCGGACAAATGGGTGTACCTGATCGACACTCATAACAAGGATATCTGGCGTGGCGATTTGATTGCCTTTCGCGCCGAGCGCATGGCACCGTTTTTCAAGGATGGCCAGATCATCGTCAAAATCGCCGCCGGTGTTACAGGTGACACCATCCACGTCGATCCGCAGCACACCTCAATCAACGGTGAACGGATCATCGACGGGCTGCCTTTGACGGAGAAACTCAAAAAGCCGACGACACAATTCAAACGTCATGAAACCATTCCACCTGCAGCCTATTGGGTCACGGGGCAAACCGACAAAAGCTTCGATTCACGATACTGGGGCTATGTCTACGACCATCAAGTGATTGGACGGGCCTATGCGTTGTTTTGATCTTCCCCAAAAGCCTTGGCGTCAATCGGTGGTCTGTTTGCTCTGTTGGTTCGGTGTGCAAGCGGTTCAGGCGGAGGAAGCGTGGCTGCAACGCTCTCAGGCTATTTTGAAAGCCTTAGAAGGCCAGTCCCGACCCGACTGGTTAAATGGCCAATCCGAACAGTTGGACATAAAACGCCAGGCGCAACAAATCCTGGAGTCTTCACAAGCGATTCGGGCAGAGGCGCTATCGACAAGCCCGACAAAATTAGCGAGCGGTCTGCCAACAACGCCTTCAAACAAACCAGTCACGCAATTGTTTGTGTCCTTCTCGCTGGGTGAGTCCGCGCTGAAAGGCATCTTTGAAGAAGTCGCAGGCCGAGACGATGTGTTGCTGGTGTTTCGCGGTCCAAAGCCCGGCCAAAAACTACCGGCGTTGATGGCCGACCTCAAACGCTTGCTGAAAGGCATCGAGCCGCTGCCCAACATCGTCATCGACCCCACCCGCTTTCAACGCTGGTCGGTGGCCTCCGTGCCGGACATCATCGTCGAACAGGAAGGTAAAGCCCGGCTGCACGTTCGAGGTGTCAGCAGCCTGCCCTGGCTGGACGAACAAATCAAAGCCGGCAAACAGGGTGATTTGGGAACCTTGGGCGATGTCGGCGAGATTGCTGAAATCGACTTGCTCGAAGAGATCAAACGCCGGATGGCGGCCATCGACTGGAAACAAAAGCAACGACAAGCGATTGAGAGATTTTGGGGACAACAAAAATTCGAAGACTTACCCACGGCTCAGGCCGATCGTGAACGGATCGTAGATCTGACCATCACCGCCCCGCGCGATCTGACGGCACCCAATGGACAGCTGATCATCCGAGCCGGACAAACCGTCAATCCGTTGGACAAGATGCCGTTTGGCTTATGCCTGAAGGTATTCGATGCCACGGTGCCGGCTCAAGTCGAGTTGATTCAGTGTCAGTCCTGCCAGAATAAACAGGCTCGGGTGATGTATCTGGCCACGGCTCTGCCGCGCCAGTCCGGGTGGGATAGTTTGCAGCGTTTGGAAACTGCGCTTCAGGCACCGGTGTATTTATTGACACCGGATGTGCGCAGCCGCTTTCAATTACAGCAGGTACCGGCGATTGTCGAACAAGTCGGTAACCAGTTAGTGGTTCGTGAACGAAAACTGCCTGCCTCAACAGGAGAGCGGTCATGAATCTGTGGATTTTGCCTTGGACTTTGGGAGTGTTGGTGACGTTGGCTACCCCGGTCTATTCCGAAACCACCACCAATAGCGTCGACCCATTGTGCTCGGACGCCGAGCTGTGGTCCGGCAACCTGATTACCGATATTTGTTGGAGCTGCTTGTTTCCGATTCGTGCAGCCGGGGCATCGTTGGGCGGCGGCAACGTACCGAGCATCGCCACCGACGAGAAGTTCTGTTTTTGCACCGATCCGATGGGCATTCCGGAGCTGGGCGGACATAAATTCAGCGCCTCGAATGTGCGCTTAATCGCCACTACCGGCAAAGCCGATTTCGATGCCAGCGAAATGTCCTTTTTTAACTACCACTACTTTGCGTTTCCATTGACCATTTTGCTGGACCTATTCTGGGATGGTCGCTGCAACACTGATGGCTACCGGGATTTTGATTTGCTATATGTCTCGGAACTGGACCCGACCTGGAACAACGATTTATTGGCGTTCTTCACCAGTCTGGAAACAGCGTTATTTGCCAATCCGGTGGCCATTTCGGCTTGTGTCGCCGATGCTGCTGCGGCGGCGGCCGGTAATCCTTTGGATGCTTTGTTCTGGTGTGCAGGCGCCTGGGGTCACATGTATCCCTTATCCGGCGTTTCGCCGACCAGTTATGGCACCGATCCGCGCATCACCAGTCTATTGGCTACGCGGGCGACCGCCTCCTTGCACCGGCGCGGGCTGGCCTGGAAGACCTCGGGCAACGATGCTTTATGCGGTGGCTATATCTATCCCTTCATCCCCAAGTCGCAATACCGGCTATCGATGTTTTATCCAGTTGCCGAAACCGAGTCCAATCACGCCATTGGCGAAACCACCTTCAAGTGGGGTGCGGGACGTACCTATCCGGGGCCGGGTGAAGACCATCTTTACCTGCTGTGGCGTTGGCAGGACTGCTGCGTGGGGCTGTGATGACTGTCAGTGAGTTATTCGAACCGCAACATTGCTTGACGCAGACATTGTCTGCGATTTTGTGCGTGACGCTGGCCTGGACGCCGTTTGGCGTATCTTGGGCAGATGCGATTCAGGCAGCTGGGCGCAATGGCCAACAACTAGGTGAGCAAATCCTCGGCGATTTTGCCTTTCCGATTGATACCGGCAATGGCTCGCTGACCTTGAATCCGGGGACGGGTCACGAAAGCGCCATTTCGATCGGCACATTGTTTCCGGATACGAATAACACATCAACAACGACCAGCGATTTTGCCAATCTTTATGGTAACAACCCCGGCACGCTAGCGGCGGGTCTGGATGCACAGACCGCCCTGAACGGCGAAACCAGCTTCACCGGCGAAGCCTATCGCACCTTGATCGACAATGCCCACCAGTCGCATCCGGATTTACAAGCCGATCCGATCTGGCACAACGGCGATCAGGTAATCAGCGACTTCACGCCTTGGGCACAGTCGTTCTCGGACTGTACCACTGTGACCACGCAAACGGCGACTAGCCATTCAGTACAAATACCTGATTATCAATTGTGTCTGCGGCAACCAACCGTGCCGCAGAGTTGCACGGCGACGCATCAGGTCAGTGTCGTACCGTTACTCAGTTTTGTATCCGGTGACGGCGGCATATCCAATTGCGGGCCGGGCTGCATGGATTTGTATGTCGGTCGGGTCGGCGACAACTATTGGTCGTCCGGATGCGCGGTGTTTACCTGGCAAGTGACCTATAACGTCCTGCATCCGGAAGCGATTGTCAGCGCTACATTGGAGGACGTGGAGTTCGACGACCATGCTCGGGTGTATTACGGCGGCAACCTGATTTATACCGGTTCCACCGGCTGGGGCGGCGCTTGCGAGCTCAGCAATAGCTGGGTCGATCATCCCAATCGCGACGTCACCTACGCCTTCAACAGCGCGGGCAATAAAGTCTTCAAACAAGACACGATGGTCGGCGGTAATGGCGAGGGCTATTCGCGAATACGACTGCGTTATGACTTGTCGAAACTGATCACCCAGGACGAATGGAGCTGGAGTGGGCCGAATTGCCAAAACTTGGCCAATGCGATCACCGACGGCATTTGCCAGGCTGGCAGCCAATTGAGTTGTACGAACGATCCCGCCAATACCTCGGGTTGTTACGTCGATCCCACTTCGCAAGTCATGGTCTGCGGTACGGATTTGTCACAAGCCCCGGTGGCAAGTTCGTCAGGGATTCGTAATACCTGTATGAATATCCAAGCCGCCGGAAACTGCGATTTGAATCAGTACGGCCAATGTTGGACCGATACCGCCGGCACCCATTGTCTGGAGCCGCCGGCGAACGGCGTGCCCCAAAAAACCTGCGTTTCGTTAGAAACCCGAGGCTGCTCGTTCATCAAAAGCCAATGTACCAGTGTACTCGCCTCAGGTACCTGTTGGGACAGCGTCGATACCTACGACTGCGGACAAACCGTTGGCATTCCCGGCATTCAAAGCAATACTCAACAGCAATGCGCCGGGCCGATCCGCTGCATGGGCGAAGACTGCATCAGCGTGAATCGCACGCAAAGCCAGGATTTCACCAAGGCGGTGGCCTTACTCAACAGCGCCCAGCAAATGGCGATGGATTTGCATTGCGATTACGCCAATGCCGATCTGCAGCAAAAGGATCCGACCACCTGCCAGGTATTCCAAGGCAAGCCGGCCAGTTGCAAAATGGTCGGTGGCGCACTCAGTCTGGTCGATTGCTGCGAAACGCCCTCGGGTGCGATGGGACTGGGACGTTACATTGATTTATTGATCGCCACCAGTCAGATGGACAGCGCGGTGATGGCCATGGACAGTACCTCGGCGATTCGAGGCGCCTGGGAAACCATGCGTACCCCGTTCACGTTGGCCGGCGATGCCTGGAACAGTTTTCAGGCGGATTTTGCCTCGACAGTGAATGACTTGGTCGGCACCGACATGCTCAGCACTAGCGACATTGCCTCGCAAGGCTTGCTCGACTCGCTCAAAGGCGAATTGATGAAGTCGGTGGCGGAATGGATAGGCCAGACCTTTGGTGAAGCGGCCGGCAATGCGCTGTTCAGTGCCGGCGGCCAGGCGGCCTTCGATTCGGCGGGTAATCTCACACCTGCTGCGGAATCCGGTGGTGTCGAATTGGGCGGCGGTGCCGCGGTTGCCGGCGAACTGCTCAGCACCTTGATGACAGCCTATACGGTGGTGATGATCATCATCATGATCATCCAGATCGTCTATTCCTGCGAGGAACCGGAGTATGAACTGGCTGCCAAGAAACAACTGAAAGTCTGCACGGACCTCGGTACCTATTGCGAAAGCAAGGTAGCTGGCGTGTGTTGGGTGCGCAAGGAGAGCTATTGCTGCTATAACTCGCCGTTAGCGCGCATCCTCAACGAACAGATCAAACCGCAACTGGGCATGGATTTCGGTACGCCGGAAAGTCCGAGTTGCACCGGCATCAAAGTATCGGATCTGGACCGAGTGGACTGGACCCAAGTCAATCTCGACGAATGGTTGGCCATTCTGGCACAGACAGGGCATTTGCCGTCCGCCGCCAATGCCGCGTCCATGCTGAATCTCGATCAACTCACCGGGTCGGGTAGCCGACTCAATCCGCAGAAATACGGCGCAGCATCCAGCGGCAGGCAGGATACCTTAACTCGTACCCAAGGCCGGATGACCGATTTGGATGTCCCCTCGGTCAAACGGCAGTCTGAACTGGAAGGCTGGGGTATGGGGCCGCAATAATGAGGTCTATCCCTTACTGAACCGCGTCTTTCAAGCCCTTGCCGGCTTTGAACGAAGGCAATTTGGCGGCGGCAATCGTAATGGCTTCGCCGGTTTGCGGGTTGCGGCCAGTGCGCTCGGCGCGTTCTTTTACTTCAAAGGTACCAAAGCCTACCAAAGCCACGGAATCGCCGGATTTCAACGCGGCTTGAATGGATTGAGTAATGCCATCCAATGCGCGACCGGCGCCGGATTTAGTCAGATTGGCGTGGCTGGCGATGGCGTCGATGAGGTCAGATTTGTTCATGTATGTTATTTCCTTTTTATGGAGACGGTTTATTTGAAGTTTTGTCAGCGAGCGCGATCCTAGACTCGGCAATTTTGCCCCTCGCTCTGAAATCGATTCAGTGAATAACGAGGATTAGCCATATTTTATGGCAAAAGACAGACTTAGTAGTCCGAGCTCCCTTTCGATGCCAACATCATACGCAGATTTTCACGTATAGTTGCCGTCAATAGTACAGTCGAAATTCCATAAAGCCGGCTTAATCTCTCAACTACACCTGTTACATCGGACGGTTTTGATATGCGATCACCAATTTTGGTAAATGGACCGTCAGTTTCCGTCAATAATCTATCGAGAGGGATGAGGGTAACGGTTGATGTATGTTTCTCATTTTCAAGCATTGCAGAATTGACCGAAAAATAACACCCCAACTCGATAGCGCGTCTGACTTCCGCCTTACTACCGGTGAACCAGTGCAATACGACTTTTCCTCTAGGGGGAGGCAAATACCTTTCAATATAATCCAGTACAGCCTTTGCGGAACGGGCACTGTGGACCGAAATAATTTTATCCCCTACCGCTGCACAACGTTGCAAAATATGCCGAAATACTTCCTTCTGTAATTCGAAAGACTTATAAAAACGCGGTCCCGCGTCTAGACCAACTTCTCCGACATAGCGAGTTTCGGGCAAATAGCGTTCCCACAATTCAATTTCACTCGCTCGCTCGGCTACTAACTGTGGATGCAAACCTAGAGCTGCTCGCACATGCCTCGTACACTGGGCAATCTCGTGGTTACGTGGCCATGCCTGTGGGGTTGTCGTGACCGTAAGTGTGTATACGCCAGCCTCTTCGGCCTCCCGCACGGCAGCTTGATGGTCCGGGTACAAATCAAGGTGACAATGGAAGTCCACGAGACCCGCTGTAGCGTTCATGAGCATTTTCCCCTCAGCTTGGTTTCGTCTTGACACCATCAATCAGACTCGCCACTTCGTCCAAGCCACGTCGGTAAACATCGGCAAAATGATCCAAGCGCGCAATCTCGTCGGTAAGCGAACCAGGTTTGTGGATAAGGAGATGTGCAAGCTGCGGATTTGCCCTGAGCCGCTCAATCGCATACTGAAAGGAACGGACTTGCTTACCAGTCGATTCCCGAGTATCCAGAGGCCGGGCGTGTAGGTCGGACACGGTATATGTCGTCCCATCACTCCCCTTACCCCAAGCAGTGTCCAATGCAGCGCGACGAATCAAACATGGAAGACAGTAGCCGCAATGCTCAATGCCTAGCCCGTGCCATCGCCCCTTAGTAGGTGATGAGCAAGATAACGAATCTGATGCCAGCTGCTTTAAAAGTTCAGGATTTCGACAATAGGCAGCCATCTCACCTTTTGTCTTATCCCAATAAGGGTTATCAATGCTGCCGTCAATTCCAAGCTCTCCTAAAAGCTCATTCCATCGCGCCATGTAGAAAGGATGCGTGGTGCGCGTGCTATTGGAGCCGAGTCGCAAGGGATCCAAGGGCACATTCAGTGCTATAAACCCGTTTTCCGGCACACGAAGAGTGAATCTCTTCCCAAGACCAGAGCCAACAAACACGCCTAGGGCGAAGAACAGAAATGATCGACCACGGGTCGTGTTTTCTGACCCAACACCTTGCACAAGGCCATCCTCAAAAACCATCCCGACTCGCAATCTCTCGAACAGCGACTTGTCATAGTACTTCTTCAACCCAGAAAACAGCTTGCTTTGGGCATCGCTGGTCGCGCCTTCACCGAAATGACTAACCAGTAAAGGAGTCTCGCCAGTTTCCAGCAAGTCGATGGCGCCTATCAGGCTGTCCAAACCGCCAGAAAACAAGCTCACTGAATCGAAAGGTGGAGCCATCAAACTTAAAGAGGACTACTGTGCGATCACCGCAAAACGGGACGGACGCGCCCTGAATCCGATAATCCACCTATCGCCCGTCAGAAAATCCAGCGCTTTCTTCAGCGTTGCTACTACTCCGCCCCATCGTTCCGGTTCACTGACCGGCACCACGAGGCGAATCTCTCGCGTCCAAGAGTCTTGCGACTGTTCGGTACGAGAGATTCGTGTATCTGCCGCATGCACATGAGCAGCAATCAAGAGCAGATCAATACCAATTTCCGATGGGAATACACCAAGCTTATTTAGATTGGTCAGTGCATCACCAATGCCGTGATCCAAGGATCGATTACCAGCAACGAGCTGAAGATAGGTCGTTTGCTCGTCGGCTTCTGAAGGAACTTCGAGGAGATCATCAGGGCCAAAACGGCCCACCAAAAGTTGCCTCTTCATTGGTTAGCCTCTGCTTCTCCCATTGCCTGCAGGATGCTAAATGCGGACTCATAAATCGAATCCACGAACGATTGGATCTTCTCTATGGTCAGATTTGGTGAATCCACGTAGGCTCGTGTTAGCGCGTCGCTTACCCCGCCACGGATGAAATCGCGTAATTGTTTTTCGACGCGAAGGGCGACCTTAGCATCTGCCGGCATTGTTACCACCTTGGTGCCGATGTCATTACATATCCGGGCTTCGATCGCATGCGTCGCATAAAGCTCGAAGACAGTCTGCATTTGATCCGGAGTGAACGTGGAAAGATCGGTTAGCCCTTCACTTGCCAACTCTACAATGGTTTCGATGTAAGCTTCGCGAGCAATGCCTTCATCGACCGTACCAGCTCCAGGGCAGATATAGTCAGCTAAGCCAACAAAAATTTCGGTGATCGGACGTCCCGCGAGAGACTCCAGATCAAGTGCACGCAATGCCTCACGAACACCCCGTGCCTGTACATCAGACAGGAAGCCTAGGAGCCGAGCACCAGCCGTTCGTGATGCGCCCATGCGCTGGGCGGCCAGGCGAGCACCACCGGTCGACGCAGAAACATATTTCGACACTGCCCGGCCTAGGCTGGCTCTATCACTACCACCAGAACCAGCGAATCGAGTAAAGTTATTACGGGCACCAGAAAAACGTTGTGGGTCAGCAGCTTCACCAATGGGTGGACGTTTTGGAGGTATTGGTGACCCCGCACTATCGGCAGGTGGCGGGCTATCCGTTCCAGCCGGAGGGGTTACGGGAGCCTCCCTACCATCTGCATCCCCGAGCCATGTTGGAACTAACGGCGTACCGCCGCCAGGACCGCCATACGACGTCGACGTTCCCATCAGCGCCCTCCCTTTATTTCCTTGAGCGCCGCGTCGGCAGCGGCCTTAAGTCCAGGGTTGTTGGTGACCTTGCTCCAATCTCCCAGTAGTTTTGACAGACGCAATTTGCACTCATCGTCTTTGATGACGCTTTGCCATCCACTAACGGCCCAAGGTCCGCATTTGCTACTCGGCAATGCCTCAAGGAAGTCCATTAAACGACCTTGCAAACCGAGTTGAGCTTTAACGAGAACGACGAGCCCATCGACACCAACCGGTTTCGTATCGAAGGTGCCTGTGCTCATGATCTTGGTACGCACTGCTTCAAATACCTTGTCTGCTTCGGGTTGAACGAGCTGCTTCAGTTCGGATTCGTAACCCTGGACAGTCATTTTGCCACCGAAAAGTTTTTCTACCACAACAGCCAAATAACCTAGAACTGATACCGGGCCAAAGTAATCTTTTTTGTCCTTTGTTACGAACAAGTAAGGGCGTAAATCGATGCCCGAAAGCTTTGGTGATAAGCATGCCCATTCACATACTGTTTCCAAAGACTTCCATTCAGCTAAGACACCAGAACCAGCACTAACCCCTGGATCGAAGGATTTCTGATCTTTCAATTCGTTCTCTGAGTTGTATTGTTCCTCAGAAGTCGCCAAGTCATTTTCAAGTGATTCGAGATCTTCGCATAATCCTTGAGGATGAACTGCCGCAACAAACGCTATCTGCTCAAACAGTCTCGGAATGAAGCGCTCTGCAAGCATGAGCTTAGCAAGCACTGGTAATTTAATGTCATCCCCGAAGCCACGTGCCTCAGCGGTGCGCTCACGTAAGAGAAGCGTATTGAGGAATCTTTTGATCTGCCGCGGATTGCCCTTGCTTCCGCTGGCCAGAACCGGACCAATCTGATCACTGAGGGCGAGCGCATTGTTGACTTTCTCTGCCTTCTGCCCAAGCGCATTTTTAACGGTCGCGGCATCGAGACCACCACTGGTCCAAGGACGCCTAAGCTGCTCCCGAGCCACACCAATGAGCTTCGCGTAGTCTGCATCTCCCTCGCCAATCTCCGCGCCGGCGAGCAACAACGTTACGTAAATTCGTGTTTCAGCCTCACCGAGTGCAGGAATGCGGAACGGAACCTGAATGAGCTTTTCTAGGTAGTTACGGGCATAGTCCCGAGGCCCAGTGCTATCAGGAAGGTCGGGAAAGTGCTTGCGTACCGCATACTCGATCATGGCTTCGTCAGCTGCGACTACAAATGCAGTTCGGGGCGTGAACACGAACAGCCTAATTGCTTCGAGGGTTTCGATCGCAGTATCAGGCAAGCAACGGTCAAGGTCGTCGATTAGGACTACAAGCTGCTCGATACCCGCATCCTTTAAAAGCTGCTCAAACGCCTTGCGGAACGCTTCTACCTCTTCAGGTACATTCTTGGTTTCGCAGGGCTTCAGCAGAGCTTTCACTTCACCGATAGTGGCCGAGATATTTTCTTTCGTTGCCAGTTTAGCAGGATCTTCCAACACCCCTTCGAGAGAGCCAATAATACCCGTTACCTGATCAGGCGTTGGAATTCCTGTAAAAGCCGTAACAGCCAAACCTCCCGCTCTCTTGGCAACCTTCAACCAATCTATGCGGTGGAACACCTCCTTGACACCGGATACAGCTTTGGTAAGCGCCGGACGTTTTTCGATCAAACCAGTTACGATTCCCTCAATTAGGGCGATTTTCGCATCCTCGAAACCCTGGAAGCGCCACCCGTTGAACTTGAGGCATAACACTTCTTCAGTCCCTTCGAAACCTGAGTCTATCATTTCAAGTACGCTAGACTTGCCCGCCCCCCAGTCGCCATGCACACCGATCGTCACAGGATGATCTGGATTTTTCCGAAGAAGGCCAATGATTGTCGTCGCTATGGCCTCGTTATTCAATAAATCGACTTTGGTCTCGTTATCGGTCAGGATCATTATTTTCCCTTACACATTGCGTCTGCTACCTTGGCTAAGTTTGACTGAATTCAAATTTACGATTGCGGCGCAGCGATTGGTTTGCCTCGGCTATACACGTCGCGCAGACGGTCATCGGCGATATTTCCAGATTAAGTCTGCAATCCATTTGAGTTGGCTTTGATGCATGGTTTCCTATCGCCGGTTGCCCGGCTTAATCGTTAAATTCGGGTTGATTCAATTCCGAAGCCCCCATCCAGTAGCACAGCAACGGTGCGGGTAGACGCATAATCTGGCTGGCAGTATCGCCAGTTTGCGGCAAACCGGTCATTAAGCCGAAGTCATCCAGCGATTTAGTGACAACGTAGCCGCGGGCAATTTTCTTTTGCTCACACAGTTCGATCAAACCTTTCAGTTCCCGTGCGCCGGTATGCTGGGCACGGTATTTCACTTCAAAGGGGATCAATTGGCCGCCGATTTCCGCGACTAAATCGACCTCGCGGTCTTTTTTCCCGTGCCAGTAGGTAAAACGCACATTTTGGGAATAATAGCGCGCAAAAAGATGTTTAAACACGGCGGTTTCGGTCGCTACGCCCAAGGCGGCGGGATCGTCGATGATACTTTTGCCCTTGAGTAAAACAGCGGGCGCGATCGCGGCATCGGCCAGATAAATTTTGAAGCGGCCCTTGAGCACGTCTTTGCCATAGCCAAACGGCGGCAAGCGATAAATCAGGTGGCAGGCTTCCAACAGCTCGATGAAATGCTGAGCCGTGGGACGTTTGACTTCCAGGTTGCTGGATAAGTCGGTGATATTCAGCAAACCGCCATCATGCATGCACAGATAGAGGAAGGTATGCTCAAGATCGAGAATCCGGCGCACACCAAACAGCGCGGTCATATCGCGCTTGAGCGCCTTATCGATAATGTCTTCACGCAGCAAGCGTTGCGCCTGAGTGATGCTTTCCACTTGGGCGGTTTGCGGGAAACCGCCGCGAATCAGATACTCGTGGAAATGGCCGACATAAGGCACGGCGATTTCCTGCGCCCGGTAAAATTGTGGCGGCGTCCAGTCGAACAGCTCGGTCAAGCTCTTTAATGGCGGTAACGGTGGCAGTTGCACTTGTTTGATTTGCAGGTACTCGTAGAACGACAGCGTAGTCAGCCGAATAGTGTGCCAGCGACCGACGCCGGACTCCTGGTCGGCTTCCACCAAGGGCATGGCCGAACCGGTAAAGACGATGCGACGCTGTTTGTTGAAATCGATCTGGTGTTTGACCCAGGTGCCCCAATCGCGAATAAACTGAGCTTCGTCGAGGAACAGATATTCAGGTCCATCGACCCGCGGCTCGCGTTCGCGCCAGGCTTCCAAAACCGCTTCGATGCCTGCCAACTTGAGCACCGGATGGTCAAAAGTGGCGTAAAGGATGTTGGCCGCCGGAACACCTTGCTTTAACAAAGCGTCGATCTGTTGCAGCAGCAATGTGGTCTTGCCGACCTGGCGTGCGCCGGACAGCAAAATGGCGCGATGGGCAGGCGGATGATTGATCCAGCGACTTAACTCACGCGAAGCGGCACGCTGCCAATCTGGCAAATCGGCAATCGGTTCGCTTCTCCACCAGGGATTGAATTGGGCCAATACGGCAATTAGTTCTTCTTTTGAGACTCTCATGAGTCAATCTTAGCACTATAATGATTTTATTGTCATGTATAGATAACAATAAATAGGTCATAATGCTAATACTGCCGAATTTTTTATGCCTTAGCGCATTCTTCTGTCAACCGAATGTCGTCACCCTTCGACAACAATTCCATTCATGAAGGCTTGCCAGAGCCAAAGCAAGTCTTAAAGAAAAGGCGATTGTCTAGCAAAAAAAACGACATCAAGTTACTTTTGAAAACCTAATTCAAACTACGATGATATTGCAGAATAACAATATTATTCTGAAACGATTCATCAGCTTTAACGCCAACCAACTGATCGAGAAGTTCAGGTTTTACAAACATCAAGTCGGCAATCATTTTTCTGGACATGCCGCATTGCTCGGCCAAAACTTTCATGCTGTCCAAAATAACTTCAGGCTTTTCCTGAACCATATCACGATCTTCATGCTCCTGAAGCGCTTCCCCGTGCCGACGCAATGAAATAACACCAGACCGATATTGCTCTTCCGAAAACGCGCCGAGCTGCCGACCACGATACAAAATCGCCGCTTTTGAGACCCCCCAGCGCATTTTGATGTCGGACAGTGCTTGCCAATTCAGCCGACTGCCGCGTAACGCTTTTTGGCACTCCTTAATAAAATATGCGCGCGGCATTAAAAACGCGCTCGCAAATCGGTTGGCTTGGGATTCTGTTGCTCTATCCCCCGTTTGGACGCCAACGTGAATGGTCAAGTGTCCAATTTCATGCGCGATTCCAAACCGGGTACGGCAAGTCGATTTCCCTCCAGCATTTAACGTAATAACCGGCCGCCGAGTAGCAAACGAAATGGCATCGATCTCGTCCGCTAGCCCACCCGTTTTTACCAATACCGCACCAGCATTTTCTGCAACGCGGCTCATATTAGCAATTGGCCCTAAACCCAACCCCCAATGAGACCGGCTTATTTCAGCAACGCGTTCAATCTCTTCGGGCGTTGATACCTCTTCATGTAGAAAATCGTAATTGGGAAAATCTAAGTTCTGGTCAAGAACGGACACCAGTCGCTTAAACATCTCGCCCTGTGCACGAGCGACCTGCTTAAGCGCAACTTTCGTGGTCAGCTGTTTACGAAAATGGCACTGCTCGTCGGAAATCGGCATCGGATCGACTTCCCTGAAAAATCGGGGCAGCACGTCCAGAGCTTCCGCCAACGCTGTTTCCAGGCTTTCATGCGGAGGCTCTAAGCCTGATTCCAACCGACTGAGATATTGCTTTGACTTATTGACTCTATCGGCCAAATCCTGCAAAGACAGCCCGTGAAATAACCGAGCAAGCCGAAGGTTTTGCCCAAGAAAATCGGCGGTCATAGCCGATTGGCCTCGTCTTTGGAACCCGCGACTGATTTTTTCGGTTTGACGGCAGGTTTGCCTATTTCAACAGCTTCAGGAACAACAACGGCATTAACACTTTGGAAAGTTCTAATCGCACCGGACTCCCATTGACACCGCACCACGCCCGTCGCGTCGAATCCGAGAAAAACAACTGAAGGCTCAGCATCATCATTGATGCCTTGATCAATGATGAAACAGTAACGGCATGGGTCCTGGTCGCTCTCAATATCATCGAAAAATGACGCTTGGTAGCGATTAACCGTCAAGACGGCTTTTTTCTTTGGGCTGTTTGGATCGTCACTGCTGAATCGACAAGGTACGCTACCAATTGTGAAGACCAAATCATTGGCGTTATTACTGACCTGTAACCAAGAATAAGTTTTTGCCAGAGCCAAGCCTTTAATCCGGTTTTTTTGCCGTCCGAATGTGGTGCAGCCACGCGTGTAGTTATCATCTGTTTCTGAGGAAAGATCGTCGAGCGTTTTGTAGTGTTCATCCAGTAACAACTCTGCGACGACGGATAAACGTTCATGAGTCAAATCCGAGTGGTAATGTATAGGTTGAGGAAGCATTCGCCCTCCAAATTGTGCAAAAATAAAAAATCGTCAACCTAATAATTGTGCATTTTTAAGATTTTGTCAACTTAGCACTTCAGATTCACTCTAATCCTCAGCCGAATTTACGGTTAGCTTCTTTTCAACGAAATTGACGGGGTGTTTCCTAGCGTGGGTCGTAGCCAATGGCAACCAAGTTCCTTCTGACCTTTTCCGCAACAGCGCGCATGCGATAAGCCCCCTCATCATCGACAGCCTGACTGCAATAATCAGCAAATCCAGTTCGCTTTAGAAATTGCGCCAAATCCAAAGCCTCCTGTTCGGATAACGAAACACACAAGCATATTTCACTCGAATCAACGCTCATTGCGCACCTGCCTTAATTCGAGTCGGTCTCATCAACCAATGAGTCCTCATCCTTGGAAAGTTTCACTGGCTCACCCAACAGTCCAGATTGCTGTCGGGCCAATCGCACTTCCTCTCCATGCCCTTGTTCATAAGCTGCCTGATGCGCATGCCGTTCCATCGTCACAATTTTATTCGCTAGCCGCTGCAAGCGCTGCTGCCACTGAAGACGTGCATCAATGCAATGTTTGTTGGAAATGACCTGGCACAGCCACAAGGTGTCCATCACGATCATCAACTGGTCCAGCAAACGAATCAACTCGACGAACTGGGCAATCTGGGGCGAGGCAATCTTGGCCACAAATTCCCTGGGATGCGTGTACGTCGGCGTTTCAGTGATGCCGTTGTCGGCCTTGAGTTTTTCCAACCGACTCTTTTCCTGCTGCAGTTGCTCCGCACATTCGGCAATCATCTGACTGACGAGGCTTTCAATTTCATCGACCGTTTCCTCTCTTCCAATGATGCGCAGAATCACGTCGATGGCGTACAGGGACACCATCAATCGATGATAGCTGTTACGAATCACCCGAATGGCTTGTTCGCTGTTGATGCTAAATGTACGTTCAAATATTGGCCGACTGATGGCACGGCGCGGGGCTGGTTTGGGCTGTGGAGCTGCTTCGGACATGACCGTTTCCTGATGTGAACGAATGGTTCATGATCGTAAGCCAGATTCTTTTTAGCCTTTCCGCAGCTGATGGCGAATTCGGCATCAGCTGCAAAAGCCCTTCAAAAAATCTCTGCTTCAATACCAGCCAACGGAATTGGTTGGCCATCAGCCTTCCGCTTCTCCCCAGACTTTCTCGGCTGGTCTTTCACGACCGCCTTGATCCGACCTCGGTCGGCGTTCCGTTTTTAAGCGGCGACGGTGGTGTTCCATCGGCGTGTCAGGTGCGTCAAGCCTGATGTGAGTATTAATTGTTTAACCCTGCCGGGCGTATCGATTCCCCCAGGGATTCGAGGCGTCGGCATGCCCATCGCCGCGCCGCTGGGTATTGTTATCGTTGAGTCGGGCGCGGCCGACAGGAGGAATGTCATCATGGCCAATCGCGGCGTGAACAAAGTCATCTTGCTGGGCCGGCTCGGCGCCGATCCGGACGTTCGCTTTATGCCCAATAACGGCGGCAAAGTCGTCGCCATCCGTTTGGCAACCAGCGAAATCTGGAACGATCCCAAAAACGGTAAACAGGAGCGGACCGAGTGGCATCGGGTGGTGTTTTTCAAAAAACTCGCTGATACCGCCGAACAGTATTTGCACAAAGGCAGCCAGATCTACATCGAAGGCCGTTTGCGTACCCAGCAATGGGGTCAAGCGAATGACAAGCGATACCGTACCGAAATCGCCGCCTTTGAATTGCAGATGCTGGATCGCCCTAGCGCATCGGCAGCCGCCAACAGTTCGTCATCATCGCCAGCAGCCCCTGAGGACGCCGATTGGGATGACGAATACAGCGATATGCCGATTCATTAAACCCCGGCGCGCCGATTATTGGCGTTCGATGGTTTGACGGTTACACCGCCGACCTTTTTCAGGTTTCGGTATTTCAACCCCCTGGGGAACTCCATTCCCTGGCGGGCGATGGCGTTCCCTTTTTTATTGAAGGAGACTCACCATGAGCCAAAACAACCGCAACAATTTACCCAAAACCCGTGACTTGCCGATGCCGGCAGTTGTCCAGCAAAGCTACGGTCTGTCGGAGCAATCCTGGAAAGTGTTGACCGAAGTCACTTTTCCCACGGCCAAAACCCCGGAAGCCATTCTGATGGCGCTGGATTATTGCAAGGCTCGCAAACTCGACATCTTCAAAAAGCCGGTGCATATCGTGCCGATGTGGAGTGCGGCATTGGGCCGCAATGTCGAGACCGTCTGGCCGTCCATCATGGAAATCCAGACTACCGCGTCTCGGATCGGTGTTTGGGCCGGCATGGATAGGCCCGTCTGGGGTCCTGATGTCAGCAAGACCTTTACCGGGCGCTACAAGGACGACAACGAGCAATGGCAGGAGTCCAGTGTCACCGTGACTTTTCCCGAATGGGTGGCAGTCACCGTGTACCGGATTGTCGGCGGCAAACGTTGCGCCTTTACCGAGGAAGTGTATTGGCTGGAAGCCTACAGCACGGCCGGCGGTAAAAACTCACAAGTGCCGACCGCGATGTGGATCAAACGCCCCAAGGGGCAATTGGCCAAATGCGGTAAAGCGGCGTCTTTGCGTACTGCCTTTCCAGAGGAATGCGGCTATGCCGCGGAGGAGATGGATGGCAAAACGCTCGACGATGTTGTCGACGGTACCGTAATCGATGGCGAGGCGACGCATTGGGAAACCGATGTTGGTTCTGCTGATGATCGGTTTATAGGAGCATCCGAGCCTACACCGCACGTGATTGATTTGTCGCAAATCCATCCCAAGGTGCAAAAAGCGGTCGCAGAGCTGGTTAGACGGACTGCGGCGGCAGGTGCCTGGAAAGCAGCCTACGACTATGCCCACCAGAAGTTCAAAGGCATGGATCTGACCTTTGCGTTGGCCGAGTTGGACAAGGTATCGCAAGTTGAACCCAAGGCAACACAAGCCCTGGAGCAAACCGAAAACACTGGCATGCCACCCTTGTCAGCGAAAGACATGGCTATGAATCAGGCCCGTCAAACCTTGGGTAACGCCGCCTAATACGCTGCTACCCAAAATTCCCTAACCACCCACGAGGGCGTCATGTTTCGCCCACGGGGTTGGACATGACACCCTTCTTTTATTAGGAGAGGTCATGAACACAAACGATCAATCATTAAACCGCGTGCCCTGTCATACCGACTGGCAACGTTACGATTCCCCCACGGTATTACGCCGTCACGGCCGGGGCTTTCTGGAACGCCTGTGGCGACCCCAGGGCAACGAACCGAATCCGCAACCTTTGAGCCAACCGGAACTGACGACACTTGCCGAGAGTTTTGGCGGCGTGTGTCTGCCGGCGCAAGACGAACTGCTGTTGCTGTTCGGCGATGGCTATTGGGCCCGGCGCTGCCAGACCCAGTTGCACAAGCTTGGCATTGAGACGGTGCGATTTGGTTGTCAGGTGCAGTTGACCGGATTTTTCCGATGAAGGTCGTCGACGTTTCGCAGCGTTCCGCCGCCTGGCGGCAGTGGCGCTTACAAGGCATCAGTGCCAGCGAAGCGGCCATTGTCATGAACCGTTCGCCGTACAAAACCCCGTGGCGTCTCTGGGCCGAGAAAATCGGCCTGGTTTTGGAAGCCAGCCTGGACAACAACCCGTTGATCCGCGCCGGCATCCAGCAAGAGCCCGAGGCTTTGCAACGCTTCGAGGACAAACACGATCTGATGTTGTTGCCGCTGTGCGGCGAGTCGGAACAGTATCCCTTGATGCGGGCTTCATTCGACGGTTTGTCCGACGCGAATGAACCCGTGGAAATCAAATGTCCGCACGAGACCACGTTTCTGGATGTACTGTTGAATCGGGAAGCCTCGGCCGCCTATCAGTTGTATTGGTGCCAGGTGCAACAGCAACTGCTGGTCGCCGAAGCGCAACGCGGCTTTTTGTTTTTCTACCAACATGACCAGGATGTGGAATTCGAGATTCAGCGCGATGAGCACTTTCTAACGGCTCTGGTCGAGTCCGCGATGGATTTCTGGTCGGCGGTCAAATCGAAAAAGGAACCACCCAAGGATCCTGAGCGCGATTTGTACTTGCCCCACGGCGATGTGGAACGGCAATGGCAACAACTGGCGGCGACGTATCGGCAACGGGCGTTGACCATCCTGGATCTGAAAAGCCAACTCAACGGCTTGGAGGATGAGCAGTCGCGCATTGAAGACACGTTGGTAGCGTTGATGGGTGATTACGTGGCTGCGGAGCATTCCGGATTGCGGATCAGCCGATTTCAAAGCCAGGGTGCTATCGATTACAAGGCAGCATTGCAAGCCTTGCAACCGGGTGTTCAGGCCTCGGCGCTGGAAGTCTATCGAAAACCGTCGGCTACGCGTGTCCGCGTGACCTGTCGGGACGACGACGGCAAACATGCCGAAGTGCCGTTCGACGCCCAAACCCTGAAAGACCTGGCGGGCGTGGATTTTTGGTTTTGAGTTTTCGTCGTCTTTCCAAGACATCCTGTAACCCCTGTGGTTATGGGATGTTCTTTGATTGACGTCAACCGGCCAAGATAATTTACGCCGGCCATATGATCGAATCAGTTATTTCTGGCCTGTCGGTTTTAGGCTGGGCTTTCAACAGAAAAGTCCAACCCAAAACCCGCATCGTTCAGGCATTCCTTTCTGGAATCCCGAATCCGGTTTCGACCGGCGTTCCGTTGTTAAGCGGCATGAGCATTTGCCTCGTGTGCCAGGTGCGTCAAGCCTGGTGTGTTTAGTTTGTCCCGTTGGGGTTCATCACCCTTGCGGGACGGTGACCCCTTTTCACTTTTGAAGGAGGTCATTATGAATCACGACTTTTGGAAAACCTTGCACGGCTGGTTGAACGTTGCTCATAGCAACGACATCCAGGCCAAAAAGCGTTTGCTGCTGGAGATGCACCGTCAAATCTCGGAGCCCGGTTTGAGAAGCGACATTCAGCGCATCCTGCGTTTGATGGATCGGGAGCTGTTGGCCCGCGCCGAATGGGCGATGTACTGCGTCATGCAGCTACGTTGATTTTTTAATCCGTCCTGGCATGCCAGGGCTTTATTCACCCGCTGGGGCTCATCACCCCTCGGGGCGGCGTGCCCCTTGTTTTTTCTGAGGCTAGTCCTCGAGGAGCTCACCATGTACCAACAATATTCCATTACCGACTCCTTCGGCATCCAGGCACCGGCTTCCATGAAAGTGGAAGGCTTTGTTCCGGCAAATAACCTCTATGTACCGGCTATTAAGCCGTATGTGTTTCGCAAGGATCACTTACGGGATGTATTGGCGTTTTTAGGCGCGCATAACGGCGATGGCTTATACCTGACTGGCCCTACCGGCTCTGGAAAAACCTCGTTGTTGGAGCAAGTCGCGGCACGTCTGAATTGGGGCGTGCATTCGGTCACCGGTCACGGTCGACTGGAACTGAACGATCTGCTCGGTCAGTACATGCTGGTCGACGGCGGCGCGATGAAGTGGATCGATGGCCCGCTGACCCTGGCAGTCCGCCTGGGTCATGTGCTGTTGATCAACGAAATCGATGCCATCGACCCCGCTGAACTGATCGGTTTGAATGAAATCGTCGAAGGGAAACCTCTAACGATTCCACAGACTGGCGACGTAATTGCCCCGCATCCCAAGTTTCGTTTGGTGGCCACCGGCAATAGTGCCGGATCGGGTGATCAATCGGGAATGTATCAAGGGGTGTTGCGGCAGAACCTAGCGTTTCTGGACCGGTTTCGCTTGATGGAAGTCGGTTACCCGGAGCCGGAAGACGAAATGAAACTGTTGGCTGATGTGGTGCCGAGCATGCCGGAAACGGTACGCGAAAGCATGATCAAGGTCGCCAACCAGATTCGAAAAGTCTTCATTGGCGGCGCGGATGGCGCTGGCATGTTATCGGTGACGTTATCGACGCGCGGTTTAGTGCGTTGGGCGTCATTGGTGGCCACCTTCAAAAGTGCGCCTAATGCCTTGGCCTACTCGCTGGATCGGGCTTTGACCTTTCGGGCCGAACCGGCTGAGCGCGAAGCGATTCATCGTATAGCGAAAGATGTGTTTGGCGATGACTGGCAGGTCTGACCATGGCAGCCTGGAATTTATATCGTCATCGTAACAGTGATGGCAGCTCCAAAGACTGGGCGGTCAGGAGTAATTCGGATGGTTCGATTACGACGCGTTGGGGGAAAACGGCAGATAGTTTGCCGGGCGTTAGCAACCGATACAGCGTTAAGCAGCTCGACATCGAACGACAAAAGCAGGCCAAAGGCTATGTGTTTGTCGCCGAGGTGGATATTGATGTTAACGGCAAAGTGGTGTTTCCGGTCAAGACTTCGGCAACGCCATTACAAACGTCTGAGCCTGATTCCAATCCCGAACCCGTGCCAACACCGCTAGTCGAGGCACTGTATTGGACCATTGATTGCCATGCAAAACAGTCTATCCGTGTGGAATTGAGTAACGAGGTCAGGCGACTGATCGGCGCTATTCAAACCTTGTCGGATGGTCATGCTACGCCTGAACAGGAATGGAATGGCTGGCAACAATTCATTGATGCGACCCTCAATGCCGAAACCTTTGAACTCAGTGGTCAGATCAAATCAGTGCATGGCGTTTTGCCCTGGCTGTTTTTACTGGCGCTGAAAGCAAAAGGCTTTAAAGGCGTGGAGATTGATATTGCCACCGAAACTGCCCGAGATCTCTCGGTCGATCTGAAGGTTGAACAGGAGGTGCTGGCATTTTTTGGCACAGATCTGGATAGCATTCGTGAAACCGCTGAAGTTTTGGGCTTGCTCAAACCCCGATTAAATCTGGCAGTGGCCATGTCCGACACGGACGACTGCTGGTTTTAAGCGTACTGTTATTTTTATTTAACCCGAAAGGGGCACATCTGCCCCAGCGGGATGGGTGTGCCTCTTTTCTTTAGGAGGTTCCCATGTCGCATGAAACGCAAGTGATCTTAGATCGCGTGGTCTTGGTGAAAGTCGAAGCCAATATCTACGGTGCCCGCAAGAAACTGAAAAAAGAAGATCTGGTGCTGGCCGACGGTAGCAAACTGCCGCCGGAGGACTTAGCCAGCTTAGGGTCTAAACGTTTACTCGATCCTGACCAGTTGACGGTGTTTAACCGCCTGAAGAAAGAAGCCGAACGCATTTGTTTACGAGTCGGCACTCGCTTTCTGGGTGGCTTTGCCGTACCGGTTGAGTCTGCTTCGAGCATTACCGCTGAATTGGAACGCATCGCGCTAGATTTTGCAGCGGCTAAAACCGAGTTTATTGCCGGTTACGATGCGGCGGTGACTGACTGGGTGGTTCGCCATCCGGAATTTGCCGGCATTATCGAGCAAGCGGTGGATTCGGTGGAGTTTGTCTCGACGCGGCTGTCGTTTGATTTTTTGGTGGTCAGTGTCGGTTTGCCCGATAGTTTGCCGCCGGCAGACGTCGCGCGTCTGGAAAGCAAAATCAGTTCACTCAGTGAGCAGATGTTCTACGAAATCTCCGTGGAAGCCAATCAACTCATCGAGCAGTCGTTGCTAGGCAAGGAGCAAGTGACGCGAAATGCGTTACGACCGATTCGCCGTATGCGTGACAAGCTCGATGGTTTGGGCTTTCTGGATCATCGGGTCGCACCGGTGGTCAGCACCATTGACGATCTACTGACGAGAATTCCCAACAAAGGCGCCATTGAAGGCAGCATTTTGCAGGAGATTCTGGCGACAGCGATGCTGTTGTCCGATCCGGATAAAACCCGGCGGCACGGTGAAGGCTTGTTGGTAAATCAAACACCTGTTGTTGAAGAGACGGATGTTGAGGAAATCGTCGATCCTGCAGAGTTAGAACCACCAACGGTACCAACAGCAACAACAGTCGCAACCGAACCAACACCAGTCATCGCTGAAAGTGTTTCAGACAGCCACGATTTTTTCGATCTGTTTGACGGCATCTTTGACGATGAAATGGAACCTGAATCGGTATCGGGGGACTGGGCGCCTGGGGTCTTGCTAGATAAAAGCCAAGCCGATGCTGCTATTAATGATTCTGATGAAGACATCAAACCGGATGATCAATCCGATTTGGTAGCAGTCACTGCTGATGGCGATGATGATGAGGTCGCTGCGGAGCATTCTGACCAGGACTACTGGTTCTGAATGATCTGACGCCATTTAACTATTCACGCACTGGGGCAAATTCATGTCCCTTTGGGGCCGTGGTTTGCCCTAAATTTTGGAGCACACCATGAAAAATAGAACCTTACACAACGCCTTCCCCATCGTGGCGGCCGCCATCGGCAATCGCTTTGGCGTCAAAGTCAGTGTCGGTGGGAATCAAGCCTATACCGATGGCAAATCCATTCAGTTGCCGGCTTATGACGGTGACGATGCGGAATATCAGGATGTGGCCTGGGGGCTGTTGGCCCACGAAGCGGCGCACATTCGTTATTCGGACTTTACGCTGCGCTACGGTAATTCAGTATTACGCCGTCGGCTTTGCAACGCGATTGAAGATGTCCGCATTGAGTATGAACTGGCCAAGGATTTTCCGGGAACTCGGCTGACGATTCGCACGGTAATTGAAAAGATGATTGCCAAAGGCGACTTTGTCGCCAGCAATATCACTGATCATCCGGCCAATATTCTGTATAGCTTCGTGTTGAAAAGCTTGCGTGCCAGGGTATTGGGTCAGTCGTCGTTACGGCCGTTGGTCGAAGAAACTGAAACCGCTTTGAAGGCAACGTTCCCCACCGGCGCTGTGACACGTTTGAAAGGCTTATTGTCCGAAGTCCCGGAGGGATTGCAATCCGAATCCGATTGCCTGCAATTGACTGATCGCATCCTGACCATGATTGAGCAGGAGTTCGAGCAACAACGGCAGCGCAATCAGACTCAGCCATCGGTTGATGAGGACACATCGTGTGAATCGGATGATACGGATCAGGCCGGTGAAACAGCTGACTTGGACAATTCGAACGCTTCGGATTCCGAGGATGATATGGAACACGATCAAGATTTACCTACGGATAATGACGACGAACAGTCTTCAGAATCCGGTGGTAACGATGATTCCAATCCGGAAAATCCTGACGATGAACCCAGTGCGCAGGCAGAAAGTTCTTCATCCAATCCGCAAGGTGATGACGAAGAGAGCACGGAGATTGCAGACCCGATGGGCGTCTTGCAAACCCTGTTGTCCGCCGGCGACGGTGACATCGAACAAGACCTGTTTGAATCCCTTAAATCAGCCTTGTCGTTGGCGGCGGAAAACGTGTCAGAACTGCTAATGCCCAGTGGCCACGAGCCACCTATGGACGATCAGGCCGGTGCGTTTTTTCTGCGTAAGGTACAAAGCGAATCGGGGAAAATCCGCGCCGCTTTACAAGGCCTGGTGCAGTCACAAACCCTCAACCGCTCGCAACACGCCTGTCGTGGACGGCGAATGGATGGTAAGCGTTTACACCGCTTACCACTCGGCGAAACCAAGGTGTTTCAGCGTAAGCAGGCCAAATCGGCGCCCAATACTGCGATTCATCTGCTACTCGATAAATCCGAAAGCATGGGTTATCAGGTGACCGATAGCCAAGGCCAACCCATCGGATCGCGTATGCCGATTGCGTTGGAAGCCACCTTGGCGCTGGCATTGGCCTTTGAAGGCATTCCGGGGGTTAATCCCGGTGTCACTGCGTTTCCCGGCATTCAAGATGACTCGGTATTTCGTCTGCTGGAGCATGGTCAACGTGTGAATACTCGCACCGGTGCTTTTTCGCTGGCAGCCACTGGCAGTACGCCGATGACCGAAGCGATTTGGTTTGGTGCGGCGTCGCTATTAGGTTGCCGAGAACCTCGCAAAGTGTTGATGGTCATGACCGATGGTCAGCCCAACGATACCTTGAGCACGCTGGAACTGTTGCAGCGTTGCCGCGATAGTGGCATTGAAACGGTCGGTGTGGGATTGGGATTGGATGTCAGTCATCTATTCCCGATTGCGATCACCATTCACGATCTATCAGAGCTGAGAGCGCAATTGTTCGAACTCTCGAAAGCGGTGTTGTTGGCTGCCTAAGTCTCGGCCAGTCATTTATCCGTAGCCCAATCCTTGGCTTAATGCCTTGGATTGTGGCTATGGGTAGCTGATTGCAACCGTAGTTTGTCGAAGGCTATGTTCGCGTTAGTAGTTGAAAGGACATTGAAGCCGTCATCCCGGCATGGATTGCCGGGATCCAAGTCACAAGGATGTGAAGAAATCTTGCCATCCATGACTTCTGGGCCCCGGCAATCCATGCCGGGGCGACGTCAACTATTAACGCGAACATAGCCTTGTCGAATGCACTCACATCCTGGAGCCCATTCGACAAACAGACCTTTCATGCGTTCTTTTCGAAGAATGCTGAATCCGACCTTGGTCGGCGTTCCGTCATTAGGCGGCGAGCAAGGTGATCCCTTGATCGTGTCGGGTGCGTTAAGCCCGATGTAAATCGCAGTGGTGCTACCCACTGAAAATCAAAACCCGCTTCGGGCGACCATCGCCCGGCCGGGCGCTGCTCATTCGAAGTGTTTTCTTAAATCTTTAAAGGAGAACTTCAATGAACTTTATTTTCGGCGTCATCCTACTGGCTATGTTTATCCTCGCCTTGCGGGTGATTTGGGCAACAGCATTGCAACTGCTGAGCGCATTCAAACACACAGCTCAAACGTTTCACCGCTATCGTGCGCAGCGTTTGGCACGACACCGGCTACCGGTGATCATGCCCACCATCCGTCACGAGGTAGATTGGTTGGCCATGTCGGATTCCGTGCGTCAGGAAATTCATAGTCGCAACGCAGGTTCCAATCGGCAAGTTGATCGATTGGATGTGGAGTTGCAGATAAAATCCAAAACCATGGAACTGATTAAAGCCGATATTCAAATCGCCAAGTTACAACTGGAATTGGAAAAAGTCAGACCAATGGCAGCTTTAGATGAGCCGAAAGCCGGTAAACTGACAAAACGCTCGAAAAAAACTACTTCAGTGATGGATGAAGATTTATCCAAATCATCCCATCCAGTGCGTCAATTGAGGACTGCTCTCAAGTCTGGTAATGGCCTGGAGATTCAGGCTAATGAGCTTGCCCGCCATTGAAAACCGACCACTGAGCACCCGTTTGTGTTTTGAAGATACGAACGGGGTTTCTGTTGATTGGTTGATCAAATTGAGTCGGCAATAAGTTTGATGGCAACAAAGCCGAAAAATCGTGTTGGCTCTCTCGCCTGAGTTGGCGAATACGACTTAATAACGTCCAAGCGATTTCTGGATCGTCAATATCGTTCAAGACTTCCGCTTCGGCAGCGTCCAAATCAGCAAATAATTTTTTGCAGATTGGGGTGGCTTGATCGTTGGAATCCAACGGAATCGCCATCGGTTTTCGACTTGGATACGTCTCTTCCGTCTGCTTAGGACTGAGGAAATCAAAAATGCGCAAAATATCGTCAAACATGGCTATTTCTCTGCTTTTAATGAGTTTTAGTCACCATATACCGATTTTTGCGCGAATTCAACCCCGCTGCGCAAGCCGATTTTCGGCTTTATTCAGCGACTTTACCCTTGCAGGAACTTCATCCTGCCGGGTGGTCGTTCCTGCATTTTTTGGAGAACATGACCATGAAAACAATCAACCAACCCATCGTTGGCACAACCGCTGTCGAAAACAGCACGGTTCGCTATCTGAATCAGTACCGCTGTCCCTACTGCCAAACCGAATGGGAGGATGTATGGGATTGCGCCTGTAACGATCGCTGCCCGGACTGCAACAAGGAGATCGAGCCTTATGAAAGCGCATTGATCGAGGGTGAATCGGTGGAAACCGAATTGCCAGACGAAAAACCCGCCTCCGCCAATGTCACGGCGGCGGCTGTGAATCGGCTTTTCGTAGTTTCTTATGAAATCGACTATGTGCACCGGGTGTCGGTGGGTATCACCGCGGATAGTCCCGAAGCTGCACAACAGATTGCCGAGCAGGCATTCAACGATGCCACCATTTGGGATGACACAGCTAACGTGCCGCTATTATCCGACGAATACCTTGAGTCGGGCGATGAAAGTTTGGCCTGGGAATGCGTGGCCGTTGAACAATGGCCGGAACCGGATCATTCGGTTCGGCAATTGAAGAAAGAGCAAGCGGCCATGCAAGTTTGCCGCGGTTTGGTTGAAGCCTATCAACAAGGCGAAACCAACGGCGGCAGTATCGATTGGGAAAATTTAGATCAGTTAATCCCTCTGGCCTTACAAGCCTTGGGAAAGCCTGTACTGGAGATCCCATCCTGAAAAGTGCGCGCGGTGTTTAAGCGCGCAATTTGCAAAAACCTGAGTTAGCCACGTCATTCTATTCGGCACTCATTTTTGTCCATCCACACGGGAATGTCCTATTCCCGCTGGGGAATCGTGATGTTTCCGTATTTTTTGAGGACAACATCATGACACAAGTCTTTGAACACACCTTCGGCACGGGTCATTGCATCCAGTATCAGCGTTTGCCGTCCGGCACCTGTTATCACGCCGATACACCGGAACCGATGGTTGATTTGTTGGAACAACTTCGCCATAGCCGACGCAAAATTCGGGTTTATTACGGCGATACCCAAACCGGTCAGTCGTGGCTTGATGAACACGATGTCATCGGCTGGATTGGCCGTTCGACAGGCACCATCAAAGTGCCGTTATTGATCGAACCAGGTGACATCGGAGGTCCAGCGTTACTGGATCATTGTATCGTCCGTGTCGACAGTCCCCGCCAGGTACTTTACCAACATGATGATTTTCGAGTTGGCGAGGTAGAACTGGTGAAAGGCGAGCTTAACCGCTTGCCCTGGGAAATCTGGATCGACGGCAGCGTGCATGCCCGGTTCAAAGTAAAAACCGAAGCCCGGCAGTATCAGGACTTCATTCAAGGTAAGCGGTTCGCGTTGATATGACGCGCCGTTTAATTTCAACACTCGGTTAAACCGAGTCTTTCACACTACCCCTGCGGGATGATGCTATCCCGCCAGGGATAAATCGGTCGTCAGGGGCTTCTTTGGAGAAGATCATGACAGACCCCTATCAATATTACCCCACGCCAGAAGCACTGAGCCGTAAAGCCTGGGCGACGTTCAAGAACCAACAATTCACTCGGGTATTGGAGCCTTCAGCAGGCGAAGGCCATTTGCTTCGTTCAGTACCGTACCAATACGGGAAACGTTTGCCGATCGATTGCATTGAAATCGATATCCGCAAGCACGCGGTTCTGCGCGATGAAGGCTTTGCCGTGGTGGGGATGGATTTTCTGCAGTTTCAAAGCGGCAGTGTCTATTCGCACATCATCATGAATCCGCCGTTTGCCGACGGGGCCAAACACGTGTTGAAGGCTTGGGAGATTTTGTTTGACGGTGAAATCGTCGCCATCCTCAACGCCGAAACCGTGCGCAATCCGTTTTCGAAGGAACGCCAGCTGTTATTGCGTTTGATCGAGCAGCACGGCGAAGTCGAGTTTCTGCCAGAAATGTTCGCCGGCGAGGATGCCGAACGCAAAACGCCGGTCGAGGTGGCCTTGGTCTGGTTGAGGAAAACCTCAACGTTTGAGCAGGACATCCTCGGCTGTATTCTGGATGATTTGCGCCAGGATAGGCGGGAGGCCGACGATTTAGCCGGTGAGTTTCAAATGCCCAACGAGTTGGCCTTACCAAACGCCTTCATCGACAATGCGGTACTGATGTTCAATGCCGCGGTCGAAGCAGCGCGACAGGCCGTGGTCAGTGAAGCCCGTGCCAGTCGTTATCGGACCATGCTGGGCAAAACCCTCGGCGAACTAAGCGGTGGCGGTATCAGTAGTGAAGACGAGTCGTCTTCGGATGCGGTGAAGCGGACGCTGTTTAAACGCTATCACGATTTGAAGAATCGGGCCTGGGTCAGCATTTTACGCTCGACACAGGTCACGTCGCGCTTGTCGTCGGCGGCGCAAAAACGCTTGGAATCGGATTTCGAAACGGTCAAGTCTTTGGAATTTACCGTACCGAATATCTACGGCTTTTTGCAAGGCATCATCGATCAGCAAGGTGAAATTCAACTGAGCATGGTATGCGATGTATTCGATTTGATCACCCGCTATTACAGCGATAACGCGGTGTTTTACATGGGCTGGAAATCCAATGATAAACATCGCACGCTGGGTATGCGGATCAAAACCACGCGCTTCATTCTGCCGGGTCACGGCTCGAGTTCTTACCAGAATGGTTTGAACTGGGAATCGGAACGGCTGCTGGCCGACTTCGACAAGGTATTTGCCTTGCTCGACGGCAAGACCGAAGCGGAAGTAAGTTTGGTATCGGTGTTTCGGCAGCATTTTCACGCACTTCGGGTCGGCAAGCGGATTGGCGGTAGTTATTTTGACGTTCGCTATTATCCCGGCGTTGGCACCATTCACTTTTTTCCGAAAAGTAAAACCCTGATCGATCGGATGAACCGTTGGGTCGGCCGCCAGCGCCGCTGGTTGCCGCCGGTGGACATCCAAGCTGGAAAAGGTTTCTGGCATCAGTTCGAACAAGCGGAAGCGTTCGATAAGGCGTTTCACACCGAAGTGAACAAGCAGTGCAAACGCAATGGTCGAGCTATCCGATTCGATCCCTTTTGGGCTATCAAGCACGGCGGGGAGTCGGAACGGGAAAGAGGCCATGGCCTGTTGACACAAGCAATGAGCACGGTACTTGTCAGTCGGGGTATCGATCCCGATGCGGTATTGGAAAACGCCCAATCCAGCTTGCTGGAATGGGCGGGGTCTGTACCATCGGCTATTGATCTGGCTTTGGCATCGTAATCCGGTGTTATACAGGTCTTTAACTTAACCACTGGCCTAGCCAGTACTACCCGCCTCGGGGAGATGATCCGTTCTCCCCGTCGGGGTTGGACTATGTCATGTCCTTGGGGCATTTTTATACCCGGAGATAACACATGAACACACAAAACAACGAAGTCGCGATGAAAGTCAACCAAGCCAATTTGGTCAAAAGTCTACGCTTCAGTTTCACCAACAAAACCACGGTCCTGGGCGAGCTGATCCAAAATGCTCGCCGGGCCAATGCGGCCATGGTGGTGATTAAATTTTGTCCTGAAACCAAAACGCTACAGGTTTTGGATGATGGCTGCGGCATCGACTCGATGGCAACACTACTAACAGTAGCCGAATCCGGCTGGAATGCGGATGTGGTTGCCCATGAGCATCCGTTCGGAATCGGCTTTTTATCGGCACTGTTTGCCTGTCGACACATCAGCGTCACCAGCAAAAGCGGTTCGATCGATGTCGAAACTGACCACATTCTGGCATTTAAGCCGGTGACGATCACACCCGTCCAAGACTGGAACGGTATTACCCGTATTACATTGCAGGATGTGGCGTTGGAGATGGGGCAAATTGCCACCACGCTGAAACGCTTGGTGCGCGGTTTTCCTATTCCCGTGCTGTTTAACGATCAATTGCTGGAACGTGCCTGCGCACTGGATAGCGGATTGACTTTTGTTGACACTGAGATTGGCGCGATTTATCTGCATGGCATGGAGCAACCCAATGGGGCGCAATATGAGTTCGATGTCTACCTGCAGGGTTTACCTTTATATTCCTCGCACAACTATACATCGCACCGCCATATCATTCATCTGGATTCTGCCCGTTTTCACGCCCGCTTGCCGGATCGTGACAAGCTGGTCGACGAGGCTGATGTGGTCAAGCGGGTTAAAGCCGTGCTGGCGCAAACCATCGAACAGCGCTTTATCCAGATGAAAGCCACGCTGTCTGCCGAAGAATTTGTCGGATTTTATGACATGCTGCGGCATTGGGAGCTTCTGCGGTTACTCAACGATGTGCCCGTAGTACCGCCCGAGGCCTTACGCGAAATCATCGCTTATCCGGTTTGCGATACCGAAGTTTTTGATAACTTCGAGCAGCGGCCGGAAAAAGCCATGCCCCGTGCAGACATAATGGCCCGCGGCATCGTCTCGATTGACGATGACATCAAACAGGACGGCGCTGCGCGATATTTGTTTGCCTGGAACCGTGATTATTTGCTGTACCACGGCAACCTGGATAACGGGCATTGGCTTCATTCACTGGTTCGGCATCTTAACGACGAAGAGCTAGCGATTGAAACGGTCAATGAAACGCACCAAGCTCAATTCCAAGGTGCTTGGTGTTGGGTTAGCGTACGTTTTTGCGATGCTTACCGTATCCGGCTTGGGCAGGATGTTGTTGAAATCAGGGATGAGGCTTGCTATCAAGGTCAGGAAAACGCTGATGACATCATTGTGCCCAAGGGCGATTGCTCGGCTCAGGTTTTGCAACAAATGGCCAGTTTCAGAAGCGAATACGATGAATTTCAGGAATCGACCTTTGAAAGTGATTCGGATGCCTTCATCGCCTTTGTGGTGGCCAATACCGCCAGCGATCCAGCCAATGCCATGCAGCAACTATTGCCAAACTTTTGCGGCTGTCCGGCGTTGTACGGCAAAGCCTTCGTGGTGGAGTTGGATCAGCAAGGTAAACTGGCTTCGGTAATGGCGTATCCAGCGGCTCAATCCGTTCAAGCACAAACACCTGCAGCTGATAGGTAGCTAAGTCACTTTTATATTAGCGCATTATCCAGCCGAATAATGCGCTCTCCTTAATCACCGCAAATGAAATCAAATTAAAGCTCCATTCATGGATAGTGAAAAATCAACTTTAGACATTCAGCCGCCAGATCCGTTAGGGTCGGCGGCTTTTTTGTGCATGGCTTTTTCACGTTGCGTAAAAAAGTAGTTAATATAATACCTAACCCGCGCGGCCGCCACTCGACAACCCATTGATAGATTGTCGAGTGGCGGCCCATGGAGCATTTATTTGCTCCGGGTTCACTTCATGTCCTTTTCTCTGCGTAGTAGCCATTTTCTGTCCCAATGGATTTCCGCCTTGCTTCCCGCCGTGCCGCCGCGTTCGCGGGCGACCTTCATCAGATTGCTGCGCGCCTGCCTAGTGTTGCCGGTGCAAACCCTGAACTTGGTGATCGACGATACACTGGCGATGCGCCACGATCATGAGCACAAAACCAGTCGCCCTGATTTCGTGCAGGCACAATGTTGGGCGACGCTTAGCGTCAGCGTCTTGGGTCACAACAAGGCTAAGTTGGTGCTGCAGATTTTTTCGCGTTTGGTGTCAGACACCGGCAATCGTAACAAGCTGCCCCTCGCATTAGCCTTGCGCGAGTCTTGGCAACAACACAGACGGTGCCGACACGGTTGTTATGCGACTCATGGTTCATGCGCGGCCGTTTGGTTTTGCCGTTGCTCAGCCGTGGCATCCAGGCCATTACCCAAGCCCGCATCGATCCGCCTTGTTTTTGCCGCCCGACATGTCCGGCAAGTCTGGTCGTGGCCGACCGCGGAAGTATGGCCAACGCCTGACGGCGGAGGCGATCACCACCTTGCCGGCGATTGAGTTGTCGCTGACCATCTAGGGCAAACGCGAATACGTTCGGCGCTAGCCTTGGCCCGCTTCCTGAAAGGAGCACCTGTGCGGGCCGGCTGGTGCGAGTTTTACGACGACAAAAAACTATCCTGGGCAAAGCCGCGCCTGTTGTTGGTGACTGAAACCGAACTGTCAGGTCGAAGCGATGGTCGAGTTTTACGCCCGTCGCTGGTGGATAGAACCCTTGTTCCACAATCTGAAACGCTCGTGGGGGATTTCCAATCTCTGGCAACAATCGCGAACCGCCCTGGAAACCTGGATGTAAATCCGCTCCACCGCCTCCGAGGTTGATTTTCGTCAGTTCTTGAACATAAACCCGCTATCGTCTGTTGATTGGCTCGTTTTTAAGAATCTCATATTGTTCCTAATGAGACCGTTTACCAAAAAGCCTCAGTTTCGGGCAATGCTAACCTCCACTTGTGATTTAGTCCGAACGCTGAAACCAGTCCAATTGTTGATGAAGTGTAACTACCGCACCGACAATAATCAGTGACGGCGGCTTGATCTCGGACTGTTCCATACGACTTGGCATATCCGCTAGTGTTCCGGTTAAAACCCGCTGGTTTCGGGTTGTACCTTCCTGAATGACGGCAATGGGGTGATTGGCCGGACAACCGTACTGGATCAGCGATCGGCAGATGATTGCCAATCCAGCCAGTCCCATATAAATCACAATGGTTTGATGGGGACGAGATAATTGCTGCCAGTCGAGATTGATACTGCCGTCTTTTAAGTGGCCGGTGACAAATGTGCAGGATTGAGCATGATCGCGATGGGTCAGCGGAATGCCCGCATAAGCGGCACAGCCTGCCGCTGCAGTAATGCCAGGCACAACCTGAAAGCGGATCCCGAGTTGGATAAAGGACTCGATTTCTTCACCCCCACGACCAAAGATAAAAGGATCGCCCCCCTTTAATCGGGCGACACGTTTGCCGGCCAGGGCTAAATCAATTAACAGTTGATTAATCGACTCCTGCGGTAGGCTACGGTTATCCCTCTGTTTGCCGACATAGATTTTCTCGGCGTCTCGTCGGGCCATATCGAGCACTTCGATAGAAACCAGCCTGTCATAAACAATAACGTCTGCCTGCTGCAGCAGACGCAAGGCTTTAAACGTTAATAAATCGGGGTCGCCAGGACCGGCGCCTATTAAATACACTTCACCCTGATTTGCTGTAGGGTCAGCCTGCTGCAGTTGCGATCGCAGCAATTCTTCCGCTTCGCTCTGCTTGCCTACAAAAACTAATTCAGCCACTGGCCCTTGTAAAATCTTTTCCCAGAAAACTCTACGCAGACTCGGTTGTACAATGCGTTGTTTGACCAATAATTTGAATTTTTCAGCCAATTGCACCAACAGGCCAAACGATGCCGGAATGGCACTTTCCACCCTGGCGCGTAAAAGTCGCGTTAATACGGGAGATACACCACTTGAGGATATGGCGATAAGTAGGGGCGAACGATCAATAATGGCCGGGAATATAAAGGAACATAACGCCGGATCATCAACCACGTTAACAGGGATTTTCCGCTGATTCGCCAACTTGGAGACCTCTATATTTGTGGAGCGGCAATTGGTAGCGGAAACCACGAGCCCCATACCGTCGATATCCTCATGCGTAAATGCTTTTTGACGGATAACGATTTGATTTGACTGTTGCATAGCGGCTACCGCGCCACCAATTTCCATAGCAACAACGACGATGTTGGCTCCAGCCCGGAGCAGTAATTCAATTTTTCGCGCCGCAATTTCGCCAGCGCCTACCACCAAACAAGTTTGGTCTTTAACTTTTAAGAAAAGAGGAAAATAATCCATAACGCTTTGTTTTACTGCTATGGAACCGAGCAAGTACTTTGATGATAAATCAGCTCTTCGACAGGTCGACCGCCCACCAAATGCTCATCAATGATGCGCTGTAAATTGGTTTCATTGACGTTGTAATACCAGATACCATCGGGTTGCACGCATAGAATGGGGCCGGATTTGCAGGTGGCGAAACAGTGGGTGCGGGTGCGCTTAACCCTGAGTTCGCCTTTATCAATGCCGGCCGCTTTAAATTTCTCCCCCAGGGTTTCGAATAAGGCCTGCGCTTCGCCATTTTCGGTGCAGCGGGGGCCGGTACACACCAGCAAGTGGCGTTTGTAGTCACCCATTTTGGGTTTTTCTGGCATAGGTGTCGTGTTATCAGTCATGGTGGGTAGGTTCCAGAACAGTTGGGGCGCTAAATTGCGCTCGGTCATCGCGGTAATGTTGTAGGGCTGTGCTGTCGAAGCCTGCTTCGTCAGCGACTAACCATAAGTTGAATAAGGCGTCGCCGTGTTGATCGAGTACCTGAATGCCATAGGCTTGATTCTGTCGGCTCACAAACCAGATCTGCTGGGCCTTGCGCCAGTCGATGTGAAAATGAAAAGCGTCGTTGACGATACTCATCCAGCCGTTTTTGCTTTGCAAATCGGCAGCGTTGATCAGCAATTCCGCTACGGCGCCCGCTTCGCTGCGCACCACGGCGCGTAGTTTGCCCCAACCCTGGAATGACACAAGTAAACGTTCATGACTGTCTGGGGTTGCACGTTGCGCGCAGAACATGCCGGCTTGATCGCCCGGCGTGGACTGGCTGACGGCATCGAGAATGTCCGCCAGCGGTTGCGCGAAGTATGCTGCCGCCTGTTGCAATGTCACCTTGGGCGTGTCGCGCAAATATTGCCGCACACAAGCTTTCCAGCCCTCCAGGCCCATGCTCAGCGAACGACCCGCCTGTTCGCCTGCTCGGGTTACGCCGGTCATGGCGTCATATTTATTGGCATAGCCGCGCGGCGTCACCATCAACCCTGCACGGACGAAGGTGCTGCTGTTGCCGACCAAGACCGTGGTCAACATGCCGATGTCGCAATCGGCCATCTCCACCAAGCGAACAAGCTGGATGTGTTGCCGAGCACGATAACCGGATTTAACGATGGCAACCGGCGTGTCCGGGCTACGATGACGCAGCAATATAGTTTGCGCTTCGACGATATGCTGCGTGCGGCGACCGCTTTTCGGGTTATACAAAGCCACCACGAAATCCCCGCGCGCAGCGCTTTCCAGGCGGCGGGCGATCACCGGCCAGGGCGTCAACAAGTCGGACAGCGAGATCGAACAAAAATCATGGGTCAGCGGCGCCCCGACCAGGGATGCGCAACTCGACAACGCGGTACTACCGGGCACCACTTCCACCTGAATCGGATCATCCGGCGTCCAACCACTGTCCAGCAGCAGTTCATAAGTGGGTCCGGCCATGCCGTAAACGCCGATGTCGCCGGACGACACCATAGCGACGATCTTGCCCTGCTTGGCATGTTCATACGCTTCGATACTGCGATCGAGTTCTTCGGTCATACCTTTTTTGATGACTTCCTTGCCATCGAGCAAGTCTTGCACCAGTTTGATGTAGGTGCTGTAACCAATCACCACGTCCGCTTCCGCAATCGCTTGGCGAGCGCGGGCAGTCATGTGCTCATGCGCGCCGGGGCCGATACCCACCAGTAAAATTTTGCCTGCTTTTTTCATTTGATTCTCGCTATCGAAACGGTGGCGTTCTTGCCGTCCGTGCCGCAATATTTATGTTTCTCTACCAGTAAATCCGACAATTCGGCATTGGCCGCTCTCAAAGCGGCCGCTTCCGCCACAGCCGGAGTACCCATGTATTTCATGACCACCTCGGATGGATTCGGTACCGGGATGGTGGCCAGAGCCTCAGCCGGATAAAAATACAGCGGCCAATCGTATATCTGGGCTAGTTGTAACAAGGCTGCTTCATCATTTTTTTTGTCGATGCTGGCCAAGCCGGCTACCGTAGATGCATCGAGCCCGCAACGCCACAAGGCCTGGGCCAAGGCTTGCCGCAAGGTATCCAGGCTGGCATTGCGGTCGCAACCCATGCCAATCATGACTTTCATACACTTACGCTTGATCCGTGGGCGGCCTATACACCACCAATCGCTCAGCCAGTTGTTGCCAAACGGCCGGATCGATGGCCCGGTGTGTAACCCATAAAACCGACCGGTATTGTTCGGTATCAACGTCCTCGAAACGCTGGAACAGATGAATATTGGCCGGTAACGGCGATGGCCGCGTCCACCAATTTGAGCTGCCGGCTTCCTGCACGAAGGCAATCGGCAGTTGATTGACCACGTCCGCCGACACACGCGTGATGTTGACCTTAGGGGCTTCCACTTGCCAGCCCAGTTCACGGCCCAAGATATCCACCGGAATGGTTTTGCCCACGTCCGATGCGGTGGTCAGTACCGGCGTGGCATTTAGCAACGCGGCGACCTTTTCGGCATAAGCATTGGCACCGCCGACATGGCCGGATAGCACCGGGATCACGAATTCGGCGGCATCGTCGATCACCAGCACACCGGGATCCACATCCTTGGATTTAAGATGCGGCGCAATCAGCCGTACCACCGCACCGAGCGACACCAGAAAAATAATTTGGTCGTAGGATGCGAACAACTTGCCGAGTTGCGCGCTCAACGCCCCCTGATACACGCAACGCGGATTGGCAAAATCACCCAAATGTTCGGATTGCTTCTCCGATACCACCACCTCCGCTTCGGGGAGTTGTGGTGCCAGGCGAGTGGCAATCCCGGCGCCGTGTTTGGTAATCGCCACCAGGGCGACACGCACTTCATTCATCGATTGAGTCCTTTTTCTTGCGGCAACCGCGCTGCATTTCGCTGCGCTGACGGCCTGGGTTTTTGATGATAAGTAACGACAGATAATTGACCTTTTGCCCCTCGAGGCTGGCGATGTCGTGCACCATGCGTTCTTCCGGCGCCCCGGCTTTTTCGATAAACCAGCCTTGACCGAGCAAATCACGGCGGCGCAGCAAATCGATTACATCGTCCAGCAAAGGTTTGACCTTAAGCAGCACCAAGGTGTCGAAATCCTCGAGCAGGCGTTCAATCTGATCAATGCCGTATCCGGCGGGGATGATGGCGATAGTGTCATCAACATCAGCCAGCGGTTCGCCACTACGCGCCGCAGCGGCATGAAACGACGACACCCCCGGCACGACTTCCACGGTGACATCGGCTTGCAAAGCACGCACGCTGCGTTGCAAATGGCCGAAAGTGGAATAGGTCGAGGCGTCGCCCTCCACCAGAAACAACACATCCTCGCCGCGTTGTAATAGTGCTAACACGGTTTGTGCTGCTGCCAGCCAGTAACGGGCCAGAATCTCGGCATCGTGAGTCATCGGAAAATGCAGTTCGCTATGTTCGACAGGCAGTTTCAGGCCGGCGCGCAAGGCTATGTCCAAGGCATAACTATCGCTGTTTTTTTTGCGCACCGGATAAGTCCAATGGCCCGGACCGGTCAGTAAATCCCAGGCGTGCCGGGTCATCAGGCCAGGATCGCCGGGACCAAGGGAAACGCCGTAGAGGGTGCCGAGTTTAGTGTTCATCGTGACCGAATAATATGGGCTGTAAAGAATGGGTGGCAGATACGATCCACACTGGATTTTCGGCCTGCATGCGATGCATATTGAGAATCGGGCTACTACGCGAGGCTTGAATCTGACAGACGTCCCAGTCTGCGCCGAGTTGTTTCAGGGTATCGACGGCGGTGGACAGGTTTTCCAGCGTGACGAAGTTCATCACCAGCCAACCCGCCGGGCGCAAACGCCCTAAACACAAGGCTATCAATTCCGCCAATTCGCCACCGGAACCGCCGATGAATACTGCATCCGGATCGGGCCAGGTGTCGAGAAATTGCGGCGCCTTGCCATGCACTAAGCTGTAATTGCTGATACCCCAGGCAGCCTGATTCTGTTCGACATTAGCCATGTCATCGGCGTTTTTTTCGATGGCAAAGACATGACCCTCCGAACACAGCCGCGCCGCCTCCAAACCCACCGATCCGGAGCCGGCGCCGATGTCCCAGACAATACTTCGACGCGCCAATTGCATCCTCGCCAACGATACCGCACGCACTTCGCGTTTAGTGATCAGGCCTTTTTCCGGCTTGCGCTGCTGAAAGCTGTCGTCGCTGACGCCAAACAATACCGGTGCGGACAAAGCCGTTTTGCGTTTTAGAATGACGACGTTGGGATCGAGATAACGGCTTTGAGCGACCTCCGCGATACTCAGCCAGGCGTTGACTCGCTGTTGCGGCTGCTTTAGAGCTTCAGCAATCGCCATTTCGAACGCATCAGCCAAGCCTTCGATTTGCAATAAGCGGGCGATACGTGCTGGGGCGTTGTCCGGGCTGGTCAATATCGCCAGCAAATCGTGTTGGCGGCAGCGCTGAGCTAATTCGTACAAGCCATGCTCCGGCGTGGCCCCGCCCAGCCATTCACCGGCATCCTTGCTGTGGATCGAAACGATAGCGGCGGTTTGCCAAGACAATTTCAACTCGGCAAAGGTTAGTTGTATCGTACTTAGATTGGGCAAGATGCGTACCCTTCTGGACTCCAGCTTGCCGGCCAGGAAACCGGCGATGCCGTGGCACAAGGGATCACCAGTCGCTAGTACAGCTACTGCTTCATTTTGCGCCAACGCGACATTGATCCAGTCCGGCACTTGTTTGAGTTGCCCGGTTAAGTCGTAGTGTCTGGCCTGAGTAATGTCTTTAGCCAGCGTTGCCAGCAGACGGCTGCCGGCGATGACATGCTTTGCTTCGCGCAATGCCTGCAAGGCCTCCTGGCTCAGGCTGGCGACGCCGTTGTCTAGTACGCCGATAAAACTGCACATCGCTTGCATGATCAATTCCTGCCGGCTTCGGCCAGTTTGTTGCCATCGAAATCGCACACCAGAACACTGATGTGAAAACCGCCGGGATACCGGTTTTCCAAGGTGGCGATGACTCGGTTAGCCAGTTCGACATGAAATTCGTATTCCAATCCCAGCTCGGCCATGCATTCGGAGGCGTAACGAGCGGTTTCCTGGGCGGCGATGGCGTCGCATACATCGTCCGGCGCTCCGATGCTGCGGGCAATGTCGGCCACCAGTTCCACATCGACTGGGGCGCGACCGGCATGCGTAATGGTTTCACCCTGAGCCATTTTGGTCAGCTTGCCGACCATACCGCCAATGATGATGTGTTGAATGCCGCAACGAGCGGCGGTGTCCAGTGCCGGTGTCAGAAAGTCACCCATTTGCACGAAACAGCTTTCATCCAGGTCGGGCAATTCGCGCATCACGAATTTCTCGGTGCGGCCGCCGGTGGTCAGCACCACGCTAGCCTGCCCCTGATTGGCCGCCACTTCCACGCCTTGCACCACGCTAGCCCGAAACGCCGCCGTGGAATACGGATGCACGATTCCGGTCGTACCTAGAATCGAAATACCGCCGATAATGCCCAAACGATAATTCAGGGTTTTTTTCGCCATCTCTTCGCCGCCCGGCACCGAGATCGTTACCTGTAGGCCTCGGGTTTTTAGCGCTTCGGCGGCGATCAGACGGATGTTATCCTCGATATTTTTGCGCGGAACCGGGTTGATGGCCGGACCGCCGACCGCCAGCCCCAAACCGGGCCGAGTGATCAGGCCTATGCCCGCGCCGCCTTGCAATACGATAGTGTCCGGTTGTTCTATCCACATCACATCCGCCGTCAGCCGAGCGCGATGGGTGCAGTCCGGATCGTCGCCGGCGTCTTTTTCGATGACAGCATGTGCTCGGTCGTTCTGTACGAAGCTTTCTTCGACTTTGAATGCCACGTCTTGCCCATTGGGCAGCACGCAGTCGATAGTGTCCGGCACGTGCCCATTCAGCAAACCCTGCACTGCCGCCCGTGCCGCTGCCGCCGAACAGGCGCCGGTGGTGTAACCCTTCCGGGTACCTTTGGGTTTGCGTTCCGGCATTGCCATGCTATCAGCCGTTTTTCTGCCGGGTTTCCGCCAAGCTCAACAAGGCATGAATCGCCGCGACGACCAAGGTCGAGCCGCCTTTACGGCCACGGGTGATGATCCATGGCGCATCGGCTAATTCGGCGAGTAAATCTTTTGATTCCGTTGCAGAGACAAAACCGACTGGCATCCCGATGATCAGTGCCGGCTTGATGCCTTCTTCTTTGATCATCCGCAACACTTCCAACAGCGCGGTCGGTGCGTTGCCAACTGAGACGATACCGCCGGCGATTAAACCCAGGCGCTGCGCTTTACGCATGGCTTGTACCGCGCGGGTGCTGTTGACCTGTTTGGCGGCGGCTATGACATCCGCATCGGCGATGAACTGGCGGGCGCTGATGCCAAAATGCGCCAGGCGCGGCTGCGATAAGCCGACGCAAATCATTTCCACGTCGGCAACGATCGGCGCACCATTTAAAATGGCTTGAGTACCATCTTCGACTGCATGCGCGGAAAACTCGGTCAGGCCATTAAACTCAAAATCCGCAGTGGCGTGGATCATGCGACGCACCACTTGCCATTGGCCGTGGGAATAATGGTGCTCGCCGACTTCGCGGTCGACGATGGCAAAGGAATCGTGTTCGATTTGTTGCCCAGCCTGGGTCAGTTGTTCGGTTTGAATGTTGTGGCTCATGGCTAATCAATGATGGTGGTGATGTTCGGCTTGCTCGCGATACTGACAGCCGTCGCATTCCAGCATTTTCGGCGCGAGCGGGTCCCAGGCTTCGGTAACCCGTTGATCAAGCAATTTAAAAATGGCCGGATCAAAACCAAAATAAGTGCCGGCACCGAAGACAATCTGCGGATATTGGCTTTGCAAGCGTTCGATTTGTTTGCCGATGCGCTCGATCAGCAAGCCGGTAAACAGGTAATAGGGCAAAATCGCAATCTGCGTCATGCCCAGTCGTACTTGACGTTGCACGGCGGTTTCCAAACGCGGATGGGTAATACCGGTGAAGGCAATGTCGACGAGTTCATGCTCGGTAGCTTCAAACAGCCAACGCGCTAATTTTGCCAATTCCCCGTTGGCGACTTTGTCGGAGGAGCCACGGCCTAAAATGATCACGCCGGTAGTTTTAGGATCCGGCATCGCCAGTGATTTAAGCGCTGAATTGAGCTGTTTTTGCAGTATGGCCAACAAGGTTTCGTTACTGCCTAGATGCGGCGCATAGATGAATTCGACGGTTGGAAATTTTTCGCGGGCTTCCTCGATATGCTCGGGGATCTCCATCTTCACATGCCCGGCGGCGCTGATGATCAGCGGTACGATTATCACGCGGCTAGATCCTTGCGCGGCGCGGCTCAATCCTTCTTCCAACAGCACCTCGGCGAGTTCGATATAGCACAACTCGATGCGCCAGTCAGGGTGTTGCGCCTGCCATTGTTGTTGAAATTCGCGAATTTCATCGTTGCCGGCCTGATTGCGCGATCCGTGGCCGACCAAGAGAACGGTGGTTGTCATGCTTATTCCTTAGGCTGAGGCCGCTCGGCGCGGCGAAAACGATGCGTAAAACCGGCATCATAAAGTTTGGATTTTTTTAACGATGGCCAGTGCCTCGCGCCCAAGGTGGGGCTAATCACGATCATGGCCTGACTGTTGATTTTGGCGGCCCGGCAGCGTTCGCGAATATCAGCCAGGGTGCCGCGAATAATCTGTTGTTCACCCGGCCAGCTGGCCTTATGAACCACCAATACCGGGGAATCATCAGCCCAGTTGGCGGCTTTTAATTCGCGCTCGATCAAGGGCAACAAGGTGATCGATAAAAACAGGCACAGCGTGGTGTGATGGCTGGCCAATTCTTGCAAGGATTCACCGTCCGGCATTGGTGTGCGGCCTTCAACGCGAGTCAAAATCACGGTCTGCGTGACTTCCGGCAAGGTCAGGCTTTCGACTGCGCAAGCCATCGCAGCAAATGCCGACGAGACGCCCGGCACTACTTCGACGGCAATGTTGGCCGCATCCAGTGGTTGCACCATTTCAATCAATGCACCGTACAAGCCAGGGTCGCCGGTTTGCAGGCGAATGACGGTTTTGCCCGGACCGGCTTGTTCGGTCAGCCAGTTGGTAATCTGCTCCAAAGTCATGTCTTTGGAATCTTTGATCACGCAAGCGCTTGGTGCCCATTGCGTCGCTGCGGCCTGTACCAGAGAGCCTGCGAACAAAATGGCATCCGCTTTGGCAATTAAGTCGCGACCTTTGACAGTGATTAAATCAGGATCACCGGGACCTGCGCCGACAAACCATACTTTAGGTTGAGTGCTCATAGAAAAAATCCAGCCGCGACCTGGGGGTTGAACGGAAAGTAGGTGTGCAGATAAGACGCTCGCAACGAACCCACCTGATAAAAGTTTTCGCTACGGCTACGATTGCGTTGAGGCTTCGATTCGGTGAACGGCTGCTGTGTGGTTTCCAGTTGCGAGTGATGAAAGCTATGCCCGCGAATTTCGCCTTGTTCTAACTGCAAACTGTGCATGCCCAGATTCACCAAGCGTTTTTGCATCTGCGCGCTGCCGGGTAACAGACCAGCCATCGCTGCCGCATGGCCGTCTTTATCGATCAAGCGTTCCAGCAAATATAAAAAGCCGCCGCATTCTGCGTAAATCGGCTTACCGGCTTGATGATGTTGCTGCAAGGCTTGTTTCATGGCGACATTGTCGGCCAATGTTTGGAGATGCAGTTCCGGGTAACCGCCGGGCAGGTAGACACTGTCTGCCTCGGGAAATACGTGGTCTGCGAGCGGCGAGAAAAACGTCAGTTCAGCGCCCATGGCTTGCAAACAATCCAGATTGGCTTGATAGATAAACGAAAACGCCGCATCACGAGCCACAGCGATAAGCTTACCAGCCAGTAACGGTGGCGGCGGGGAGGTGGCGATCGGCGCGAAGGCAACCGGCTGCGGCAATCGGCACGGCGCATGGCTACTGAGTAATTCGGCTGCGCGCGCCAGGCGAAGGTCAAGGTCTGCAATTTCATCGGCCTGCACTAAGCCTAAGTGCCGCGACGGCAAGCCGACCGTTTCATCTTTCGCCATCGCCGCCAGTAGCGGCATGCTGTCCGGCAAGGCTTCTTCCAGCAATTTAGCATGACCCGGACTGCCGACTTTGTTGGCGATGACGCCGACAAACGGCAAGTTGGCTCTGTAATGGGCTAAGCCGTAAGCCACAGCGGCAAAAGTTTGTGCCATGCCGCCCGCATCGATGACAACGGCCACCGGCACGTCTAGTGTTTGTGCCAAATCGGCGCTGCTGCTATCGCCGTCGAACAAGCCCATGACACCTTCAATCAAGATGATGTCAGCGTCGGCGGCGTTATAAAGCATCTCACGGCAATGCGCTTCGCCCATCATCCATAAATCCAGCTGATAAACCGGTTGTCCGCAAGCAAAGCTCAATATTTGCGGATCGATAAAATCCGGGCCGGTTTTGAACACGCGTACCTTGCGGTTTTGCTGGCGATAGTAATAGGCCAAAGCCGCCGTAATGGTGGTTTTGCCTTGCCCGGAGGCAGGAGCGCTGATCAATATCGCCGGGCAATGGCGTGTTGCAGTAGCATTCACCACTAAAACGTTACTTTACGCAACAATCGGCCCGATATTGCGCCCAAGGTCAGCCAGAAAATAGCGTTGTTGATGGATGTCAACACCACAAAATGCTGTTGTAAGGCTTCGGGCGCTAAAGCCTGGGCAACCTCCGGATGCGGTGCGCCGATCAGATGCGGTAAGGCCAGTAAGCCAGCGCCGCCGATTTGCAGCCAGCGCTGTTTGGTCAAAAACAGACCAAACAAGCCAATCGCGGTAGCGGCGGCCGTAAAAAGCCACCACGCTTGGCGACTGTGTAATTCGGCGCTGTCGGTGCCCGGCAACTCCGGCGGCAAGCCCAATGATGGCGCGACAAAAAATACCAAATAACCGGCCAAACCCCAGCCGAGTCCGTACAGGTAACCATGTTGATCCCGCCAGTACAGGGCGACACTGATAAACAAGGCAAAGCCGAAGCCGGTTAGGCCATTGAACAGCAAGGTAAAGCCATTACGTTGCCAGCCGTCCATCGGTTGCCAGTCACGCACATGCTCAGCCGATGGCGTTTCGAATTGTTCGGCGGCCAAAATCAAGGGCAAGGTTTGATAGTGTTGTAGCACGCTGAGTAACAAGCCGCCCAATAGTCCCGCCAGTAGCGAGATGGTGACCAGCTTACGAAAATCCGCCATGTTAATGGCAAGGAAAAGCTGCGCTGTGACGTCCGTCGTGGGCGGCGTTATGCAGGTAGTTGTTAGCGTCCTGCAAGAAACCCAAACCTAACACGACGGTCAGGCCCAAAACAATAGCACTCAGGCCGGGCAGGATTTTTGAGGAAGAAAGGATGGTAGATGCCGCGAGTGTTTTCATGGTTGTCTGTTCCGAAAAAGGTGGACGGAATAACAGAGGGAAAGACAAACCAAAAAAACCGATTTGACAGATCGCCCTCCGCAATACTGTTGACTACAGTTTTAGGCCTGTCTCCGGGCTCGTGACGAATCACCTACCGTTGCGGGGGCAGCGTCGGCATTTAACCGACTTCCAGTTTCACCCGCCAAGAGCGGGAACCTTAAAACCAGCGGCGATTGTATGCCGCAGCTAGTCGTAGGGCAAATGAAATGTATTGAAATAAGAATAAACGGTGCGGCAGCAGCTCCTCTCGACAAGTTATCGATCAACCAGTAATCGCCCGCAACGAGTGATTCTATCAAAACTAAACACATGCTCTCTCGGGCTTTCATAACAACGCCCCACCAATCTTCGTCTGTAATCCGGCTCGCCTTTTTCGAGATAAATAGTGGCGCCACAAATGGGACATGCCGCCGAATACCGAACTAACCGAATTACTCTTAAATCTCCGTCTCGAAGCAGTTCGAACTGCGCAGACTGTTCATAAAAATTTGTGAATAGTTCATGGGCTACGACAATTCGATCATCCAACAATAATATCCAAGGCTTGATGATAGTTACCCAGGAACCATAGGGAATCGCAAAAATACTGACCAGTAATGTCAAATCTTGCGTTGTCACCGGCCTAGGCACGGATAACGATAGCCATCCTGCATAGGCAATTAACAATGCAAGTCCGCCTATTGTTGCCAACCAGCCCAGTACTCCCCATACATGCCATCGGCGTAATTCGATTTGTCCGTGCCGAAATAACCAACTCGCGATCCAACTGGGTTTGACTTCACCCAATTCTGTCAGTTGATAGCTGGCTTGCAAATCGGCTATGTTGCTCCCAGCCCGAACATTCTCGATTGCTTGGTCTTCTTCCAATATCACCGGAACCGTTTCAGCTTTGATATAGAACGTCGTGTGTCGTCCCGGCCCTCCCTTTGTGCTTTTACGCTCCGGCTTTGGATAATGCGAAAGCCTACGCTTACGGGCAAACTCCATGATTTGCGGTTCACGGATTTCGCAATATTTTTTTAACGAACCCGGCCAGTCGATCCATTTTTTAGGTTCGGCACTGTCTAAGGACTCACCAACAGCAGCGACGATTGCATCGGCCGTGAAACGTCGCTCCGACTCTTCGAAATCCACTTTCTTTAACGATTCCTGAGCTAACGCGCGCAATATGCGGTGGCCTTTTTCATCGCTTGGCTCACTATCCAACCAATCGATCAAGCATTGAATTACCTCGCGCATAAACCACCCCAAACCAGGTAACCGGTAGTTGCGGTCTGGTTAGCGAATAGCCGATTCATAACAATGTCCTCCATAACGAATGCGAGATGAGCGAAGTAAAAATGATTTTGGAAAGCACTTATTCAGGTCAAACGCCAATTAAGACTCCACTTGTTGTGGGCAAAGCCTCTAATAAGCAGAACGAGGTTAGAAGAATTTCAGAATCATTCAATCCATCAAACCATGCAAATTGCCTGGCGTTATCAAATTGGCCGCACATCACATGCCGAAAGAAGCATAACCAGCCCAATAAGCCAATTATTTTCAACAACGCCAAATCAGATCAATCGAGGCTTCCGGAGCTTTGTGACCCAAATCAGGTCACTTTGCGACCGAGACATTTGCGCGTTGCTCTCCTAGCATATCGACAACAGTCGTTAATCAACTCAGAGGCGTTTATGTCAACACTGGACGAAGATCTTGCCCGGTTAAATTTCGAATATCTCATGCTTGCTAGAGAGTGCGCGCGCAGTAATCCTGAAGAAGCGGCCTGGCGATTTGGATTAGATCGAGTTGGCATAGACCGTCTCGCCGGCATGACACAGGAGCAACTTCGTGAACACGCCGAAAGCAGTCGCGCTGTGATTCAGTTATTGCCTGTCTATACCCCAAGCAACTTGCCCCTGGTTGCCTATGTGGATCTCCTCCAACCTTGTATCACTAGAACTGCGGATGAAACCAATGCCGTTTAAAAGCAGGTCAAATATAGGCGCAGACTTGGTCTTGGCGGAAAGGCTAATTCAACTCGGCACCCGTCCGCCAATTGTCAGCCAACTCTGCCATCTAACCCGAAAGCAAAGCATCACATTTTTTAAAGCTATACAAGGAAAATCGCCCAAACAAGGCATGCTGCCACATGATCATCAATGGGCCATTCGCTCAGCATTCAACAATATTCATGCTTCTTTATTTTTAAGCATTATTGAAGACATTAGGAGCCGGCTTTCTACCCCAAGCCTAAGCGCGACCTTACTGGTTGCGACCTATGAGATATACACCAAGGTTGCTTCCAGAATTTTAGCCGATAGGCAATTTATCCAACCACGCTCCAGTCAACTTTATCCGTTAGACATCAACAGGGCTTGGTATTTGACCAGCCTGCTCTCTGCGGGTGATTTGGTATTCATGGTTTGCGGTCGTTGCCGCGCCCGCTACCTGGGCATGATTCACCCTGATGCCGCATTTAGCCAATGCCCTATCTGCGAGGTGTGGACTGATCGGTCGGGGCGGCGGCGTTGGGTTTCCGCAAAATCAAAAAGTCAATCTTTGAACAAACCAAGCACTCGTTAGAGGCAATCAATGAGCTACTAAGGAGAAGTCGCATGCATATCGTTGTCGTTACAGCCACCCATTCCCAAATACCCCAGACAATCCATGGCAAAAATTTCGCGCGACTGGCACGGGAGTGTTTTGCCAATCAGCAATCGCTGACGATTGATTTTAAGGACGTCAAAACCATCACGCAGAGTTTCTTTCAGGAATTGTTTTTGCCACTGGTTGCCGAATTCGGATCCGATTATCTGAAATCGAAACTGAAAATAGTCAATATGGCGGAGCACGTCGACAACATGATGCAGTCAGCATTCAAAAATCTTGAGGCCTACTTTGACAAACTGACGGCGATAGATCAACTGGGTTGCGATGAAGAGATCTATTCCATGAATCAGGCATGGCTCATCAAAGCCAGAGAAATCGCACGGGAGAACCCGGTGCTGACCGAATTAATCTTGGGGATTACCGATGAGGCCATGCGCTTGGCAGTTGGTCGTTTATCTTTAGAAGACATTGACTTAATTTCCCGCTCAAACTGGCTATGTTTTACCCCTCGATTTTCGAGTCAGTTTATTCAAAACATCAATAGAGAATCGCCTCCGATGCTGGAAGCCATGCTTGGATTAAGCGGCACTATTGATTAAGGGAGGCAGCTAATGCTCAAGAAATATCAACAACAAACCTTGGCGATAGAACTGCTCAATCTCCATGCGAAAGTCAAAATCGTGCATCAAGCAACGGGAGTACCAATAAAGTTACTGAGGCAGACATACCGTCAATTACATGGCCAATCGCCCAGTCGTGGATCGATCAAGTTTTCAACCCGAGGTTTGACCGGTAGTCGCCGTAAGTATAAAGATGTAACCATCTTCGCCGTGTGTTTTCAGGTTGCCACGGCCAAATCGAAAGAAGGCCAAATCCAGACGCTAATTACTGCCTTTAATGCGTATAAAAAATCATATCCCTTGGGACAACTCGAGTTTTCCGATGCTTGGGTGGTGGCACAGGACATCAAAGATAAACGAGTTCAACTTTCGAAGTGTCCACAATGTCAATCTTGGGTTTTGTTAAAAGCCCGTGAAGATCTCACTGATCGCTGCAGCATCTGCAAAATACATTTATGAGAAGGTTAACCAAAATATTTGAATCCTGAGTAAGATAAAATGGCAACCAATCCGGTCATTGCTTTATTTAAAACAAGGCCGGATCGAACGAGCGACCTATTTATTGGTAGACAACAAATACATGAGTAACGCCCATAAACGTCAGTCGGTATTGAGACCCATCATGATTGATCTTGAGGCGGTTTCAGAAGTCACAGGGCTTTCTGAATCTACCATCCAATCATTGATTCGTGCCGATGAGTTCCCTAAGCCTCGTAAAGCATCTGCACGCCGTTCCTGCTGGTTACTACGCGAAATTGAAGAATGGGCTGAGTCGCGTCCTGTTTCCGATTTATTACCCCCTCCTAATACGGCAATAGGCGGACGCAACGGCAAACCTAAATCTAGAAATTTGCCAATGACTCAAGATGCTCTGACAGATTAAAGAGCCATAGGCGTTTTTCATCGTCATATTGATGCCGATTATAAGTTCCTACCACACCGGGTAACATATGACCGAGAATCGTTTCACCTACGGAATCTGGACATCCTAATTTTGCAAGCAAGGTGCGTGAAGTCCGTCGCAAATCATGCGGTGCCCAATGAGTCACCGTTAATCGAGGCCTCACCTGCTCAGGGCGTATCTGACTATAGGGCTGTCTATAAAACACCTGTTCAGTGACGTATTTTTGTTCGATGTGCCCCACTTTATGACGGGATGGAAATAGAAAACCGTCTCCATACAATTTTTTCCGCCGTAACACCACTGCCAAACCCCTACCGAATAAGGGCACCCTTTGATCTGTAGCAGTTTCATGTCGAGCATTTTTCGTTCTAATTTTCGGTATCGTCCACCAAACTTGACCGCCCTCTTCACTAATTTCAGTTCCTGACATGCCGACAATTTCTGAGCCGCGAGTTCCGGTCCAGAGATATAACATTAGAACGTCAGTAATTATCGGTGCGAAATTTGGAAGCCAAGCTATCAATTCACCGATTTCGTCTTCAGTGAGTACGCGTTTGACCACGCCGATGTTCTTACCTTCTATGGTCTTTCCTTTTGATCTAATTTTTCCACGTAAAATTAAGCGCCACCAATTTACTGCAGCTTCAGGTAGTCTGCCGGCATCCATTGCATAATCCCATGCTGCTCCTAACTCACATCGTAATTTTCCGGCCTGCACGGGCGATATTGCGGCGTACTTTTGAATCAAATCAAAAGCCATTGAGCGGGTAATTGCAGTGGATGGTAAATCCGCCATATCACCCAGCATTGTGTTAAACATCCTAGTAATTTCAGTAGAACCTTTTTTGGCTCTGTGGCGACAAACATGTCCAGCTAAATATTCATCACACAGCACTCTAACTGTATAAGCGTTTTCAGAATTTGCCGCCTCTTGTTTTAATATTAAAGCTTTTGCCTCTAACTTAGCTTGCTTTGCCTCTAATACAGGATCATTACCAGAATCACGCTGGTTTTTCAAAGCTTCCCAAGCGACAATAGCCACGGGAAATGACATAGATGGCCAATGACCAATTGACACCTGCCTAAGGCGCCCATCAACAGTGCTTCTATACCGATAAAACCAAGTTCTCACTTTTGCCATGGCAGACAAACGCAGTCCTGGGTAATCGTCAAAAGCCATATGCTGTCCTGGCTGCAAAGCTTTAGCGGTGCGGGCATCGAATTGCATTTTAGTATAGGTTTTTTATGTTGATCGATGACACGAGTATAACTCGAAAAAACCTATACTAAAACCTATACTAAACAGCAAAGTGCAGGGAAGTTTTGAAAAGTGTAGCTGGAGTGAACCCGGCTCACAACATAGACATATTATCTGTTATTTCATTAACTTACGAATGAATATCCAAACAAAACAAGACAGCAGGCAAGGCAACAAAACACAGCACACCCCGATGATGCAACAATATATGCGCATCAAATCCGGCCAGCCTGAAACGCTGTTGTTTTACCGAATGGGAGATTTCTACGAGCTGTTTTTCGATGATGCGAAAAAGGCCGCGCAGTTATTGGATATTACGCTGACCGCTCGCGGGCAGTCCGGCGGCCAACCCATCCCTATGGCCGGCATTCCTTATCATGCAGCGGAAAACTACATCGCCCGCCTGCTTAAACAAGGCGAATCGATTGCAATCTGTGAGCAGATCGGCGACCCGGCCAAATCCAAAGGTCCAGTAGAACGCAAGGTGGTGCGCATCGTCACGCCAGGCACTGTCACCGACGAAGCGTTGTTGGAGGATCGCAAGGACAACCTGCTGGTGGCTTTAGCCGTATTCGACAAGTTCTTCGGGCTGGCTTGCCTGGACTTAGGCAGCGGGAAATTTACACTACAGCAATTGGACAGCGAAACCCAGCTACTTAGCGAGATCGAGCGCTTGAACCCGGCTGAATTGTTGTATAGCGAGGATATTAAACTGCCGTCGGCCATCAAGGAACGCCGGGGCTTATGCAAACGGCCGCCCTGGCATTTTGACTTGGATAGTTGTCGGCTATTGATTTTAAAACAGTTCAACAGCCACGATTTGAAAGGCTACGGCTGCGAACATTTACCGGCGGCCATTTGCGCGGCAGGTTGTTTGCTGCAATACATCCGCGACACCCAACAAAGCGCCCTGCCCCATATTCAAGGCATCCGCGTCGAGAACAGCGATGACAGCATTAGCCTGGACGCCGCCAGCCGCCGTAATCTGGAGCTGGACAGCCATCCCAGCGGTCAACTGCAATACACCTTGTTGGGGGTGTTGGACAAAACCGCCACCGCGATGGGCAGCCGTTGCCTACGGCGTTGGATACACCGACCGCTGCGCGATCATGCGATTGTCAATGGCCGTTATTCCTGCATCGCCAGTCTATTGCTGAATCATTTATACGAAGATCTACAAGGCTGCCTGCGTCAGGTGGGCGACATAGAACGGATTAGTTCACGTATCGCTCTGAAATCCGCGCGACCACGTGATTTGCTGGTACTGCGACAGACCTTGGCGGTTTTGCCGCAACTGCAAAGCCAGCTGGCAGATAGCGACAATCCGCATCTGGAAAGCCTGCGCACGCAATTGCGTGAGCAACCGGAATTACTGGCCCTGTTGCAACGCGCCATCATCGACAATCCGCCGGTGCTGATTCGCGACGGCGGCGTGATTGCCCCCGGTTATCATCCCGAGCTGGACGAGTTACGTAATCTCAGTCAGAACGCCGACCAGTTCCTGATCGATATGGAACTGCGCGAACGAGCGGCTACAGGTATCGCCACACTCAAGGTCAATTACAACCGAGTGCACGGTTATTACATCGAGATTTCCAATGCCCAGGCAGACAAGGTGCCGGTGCATTACACCCGCAAACAAACGCTGAAAGGTGCGGAGCGCTACATCACGCCGGAGCTTAAATCTTTTGAAGACAAGGTGCTAAGTGCCCGCGAAAAATCCCTGTCCTTCGAGAAAGCCTTATACGATCAGTTGCTGGAAACGCTAGGCAATGCGTTACTCGATCTGCAGCAGTGCGCCAATGCCTTGGCCGAACTGGATGTGCTGGTAAATTTTGCCGAACGTGCCGAAACCTTAAACTTGTCCCAACCGATATTGGACCAACAGCCGGGCATCGACATTATCGCCGGCCGGCATCTGGTGGTGGAAGCACTATCCAGTATTCCCTTCGTCGCCAACGATCTTAATTTCTCCGCAGAGCGGCGGATGCTGGTCATTACAGGCCCGAACATGGGCGGTAAATCGACTTATATGCGCCAAGCGGCGTTGATTGTGCTGATGGCTCACATCGGCTGTTATGTGCCGGCGCAAGCGCTGCGCTGCGGACCGATAGACAAGATATTCACCCGCATTGGTGCGTCCGACGATTTGGCCAGCGGCCGCTCGACTTTTATGGTGGAAATGTCGGAAACCGCCAATATTCTGCATAACGCCACTAGCAACAGCTTGATCTTGATGGATGAAATCGGCCGCGGTACCAGCACCTTCGATGGTTTGTCGTTGGCTTGGGCCTGCGCCGATTATTTGGCTCGCCACACCCAGGCATTCACGCTATTCGCCACCCATTATTTCGAATTAACCACGCTGGCGGAAGAACAAGCCAATATCCATAACATCCATTTGGACGCGATGGAACACGGCGACAAGATCGTATTTTTACATGCCGTGAAAGACGGTCCTGCCAGTCAAAGTTATGGTTTACAAGTGGCGGCGCTTGCCGGTGTACCGCAGAGCGTCATTGCCAACGCCAAAAACAAGCTGGCGCAACTGGAAAACACCGCCTATATCGAGCTGCAAAATCATAGCGAAATCAACCAGTTTGATTTATTCACCAGTCAGGAATGCCATCCGGCGGTCGTGCTGCTGGAAGAACTCGATCCTGATCATTTAAGTCCTCGGCAAGCATTGGACGCCTTATATCGATTGAAAGCGCTGCTAAAAGCTAACAAGCGTTGATAGTGGCGGGTTTGCGGACTCAAGACAATTTGTGCCCTGCTGTCAGGCCGTTAACAGCGGAAAGCCTTGTTTTACATTAACTGTTTGCGGTTGCAACTAGTATACTTTTCCTAGTATTTCCACTTTCACAGTAAATTCCATGGCGACTTGCCGCTTCGAAAAATCATTGATCGTCTTGCTGCTGATACTGTTTACGGTCGGCTTAAGCTATACGGATGCACTGTGGCGCTTTGATCGGTGGATTTATGATGCCCAACTAAAGCTGTTGGCTACACCGGCTTCAAAAGATATTGTCATTATCGAAATCGATCAAAAAAGCCTGCAAAAACTGGGGCGCTGGCCTTGGTCAAGAGATATTCACGCTCGCCTTCTTGAGACGCTAGCACCGGCTAAACCCAAGGCGATTGGGCTGGATTTTATTTTTTCCGAAGCGGATCGGCAACATCCTGAGTTGGACGCGCACTTAAGCCGTGCTCTAGCCAACAATGGACAGGTCGTACTGCCGGTAATTATCGAAAAAAACGATAACAAGATGGTGGAAACGCTGCCCTTGCCGGACTATGCCAAACATGCAGTCCTGGGGCACGCCAATGTCGATTTGGACAAAGACGGCATCAGTAGAAGCATTTTATTGCGATTGTCCTTGGGCGACTCGCAGTGGTCGGCGATGCCGCTGGCTATTTATGCGTTGAGCCATCCGGAGATACTTGCCGATTTACCGGGCTTACGGATCGAAACATCGCCAGAAAGCATACATGGCGATTATCGGGTCTGGTTGCCGTTCTTTGCGCCGGACAGTGATTTCATTAGGGTTTCTTATTTGGACGTATTATCGGGTAATGTGTCCGGACAATTATTCACCGATAAATACGTATTGGTCGGGCTCACCGCCAGCGGTATAGAACGTGACCTGCCGGCACCTCTGGCTATCGGAAGTCGGCCCATGAGCGGCGTGGATTTCGTCGCAGCCGGCTTGGATGGCCTGATTAAGCAAACGCTTTGGCAACCGCTGCCGGGCCATTGGCAATTTCTGTTAAGCCTGGTCATAGCCGGGATCGCCATCAAGATCAGCACCTGTTTTTCACTGCGCTGGCTGGCGCTGGCGGTTTCTATGCTGTCCATGGCAATTTTACTGTTTTGCTTAGTCTTACTGCATACCAGCCACTATTGGTTTGCACCGTCCGTGGCATTACTGGTGTTAATAATCAGCTATCCACTACGCAGCTGGCGGCATTTTGAGAAGCTGATCCAATCCTTATTCGCAGAACGAAAGCGCGCCTATATCACCTTAAACGCTATCGTCGATGGGGTAATCACCACCGATAACAAAGGCTCGATTGAATACATGAATGCCGCCGCTCTAGACATCATCGGCAGCAAACGTCCCAAGACTAGCAGTCAAAATATCGACGACATTTTTAGTTTGGAAATAGACGGCAAACCGCATCGAATCGCAGAATTGATACAACAAAGCGTCATCAATCAAGGACCGTTGAAAATCAGCAATACCCGCTTATCCATTTCCGACCATTATGCGATGAACGCGAATCTGACCATCGCTCCTTTGATAGGCAGTCGGGGCGCACTGATGGGCACTGTGTTGACCATCAACGATATTGGCGAGCGGATGCTCATGGCGAAAATGCTGCTGAAAAAAGCCGAAGAACAAACGGTAATGCGAGAATTGATTAACCGGACCGAACAAGTCAGCTTGGCCAAAAGCCAATTTCTGTCGCAAATGAGCCACGAATTACGCACCCCGCTAAATGCCATTATCGGTTTTGCGCAGCTGATGCAAATGGACGACCAGGAACATCCTTTGGCTGAAACTCACCTGGACTCGGTGAATGAAATACTCAAGGCCGGTCTGCACTTGCTCGGGCTGATTAACGAGCTTTTGGATCTGGCTAAAATCGAGTCCGGCAAAATCAGCGTGAATATCGGCAGCATCAATTTGGCGGAGCTGATCAAGGATTGCCAAACCCTGATCACACCCTTGGCGCAAAATAAAGGTCTGGCGTTGATTGTCGATAATTGCTTAACCGAGAACATTGAGTTGCAAGCAGACCCAAAACGCGCCAAACAAATTTTATTGAATTTTTTGTCCAACGCCGTGAAATACAATCGCCCCCACGGTTCCATCAACTTGAGCAGCAGACGGGTGGACGATAACCGGGTGAGAATTTCTATCACCGATACCGGCAACGGTCTGGCGGAGCAACAACAACAATTGTTATTCCAATCGTTTCAGCGCCTGGGTGCGGATAATACCGAAATAGAAGGCACCGGTATTGGATTGGCAATTACCAAACAACTGGCGGAATTGATGAACGGTACCGTCGGGGTTAGCAGCACACCGGGTGTGGGCAGCACTTTCTGGGTGGAATTGCTGATCCGTTAAAGCCGCTCAGACTTTTATCTAATGCAGGTAACCCTTCTATAAGCGCAGGTTTCCGATAGTGAGCTCGCGCCCGAAAGCCAGACCACGAACCGAATCCCACATAGCCACCAGGCTCCCGCCTTCGCCGGTGAGACAATATATAAAAGCGGCGTACGAATAGCCCTAAAACAAATAAGCTCTTGAATCTGACAACAATTAAATGCTGTCTATACTTACACGCTGAATTTCGATACCGCCCGCGCGGCTATTGATGTCCCAAAACACCGTTTGTAGAGGCCATTATGAAACGTCTTTTCGCCTGTTGTAGCCTGGGGTTAGCCCTTTGCATGCCGAATGCGGCATCGGCCGATGAAACAGTCATCGGCTACATCAAAACCATCAACGATCAAACGACTATTGACGAGAGTAGCGGCCCAATCAAAGCCAGCCTTGGTTCGCCAATTCATGTCGGCAACGTTATCAAAACCGACCAAAACGGCGCAGCCGGGGTAACACTGAAAGACAATACCATTTTGTCGATCGGCCCGAATACCGAATTCAAGATAGAAGCATATCAATTCGAACCACAACAGGACAAATTGCAATTAAACGCCAGCTTATTAAAAGGCACCCTGCACTATATTTCCGGCGTCATCGCCAAACTCAAACCGGAAGCGGTAACGGTAAAAACCCCCACCGGCGTGATTGCGGTAAGAGGCACACGTTTTTTAGTCAAAGTTGAAGATTAAACTGAGTATTTGCCATGACGACAATTTCCATACCCAAAACCTTAACATTCGCAGTCGCGCTGGCTTTAAGCGGTTGCGCCAAATCTTATTTGGTCTTACTGGAAGATCACGACGGCTCAACCGGAAAAGTGATTTTCAGCGGTGCCGGCAGCGAAACCGTGGTTGAACAAGCCGGTTTTGGTGCGGCTCTGGATAACTCTAAAACCGTATTCAAAGTAGAACAAGAGAAGATCAATAAGGACTTTGGCCGAGCCTTGGCGTCCGAGCCGGTATTACCGGAAACATTTTTATTGTATTTTGAAACTGGCGGCACCAAGCTGACTGCGGATTCTGCGGCCTTGATTCCGAAGATCATCGAAGCCGCCAGCAAACATCCGGCCGCCGATATTTCAGTGATAGGCCACACCGACACCGTGGGCGATGCCGGCAAAAACGAAAAGCTGGCTAATGAGCGCGCCGTTCAGGTCAGCAAGTTATTCGATGCCGGCAAAATGGATGTCAAAGAGGTCGCCGTGACATCGCACGGCGAAAAGAATTTGTTGATCAAGACCGGCGATGAAACGTCCGAACCGCGAAACCGTAGGGTAGAAGTGACGATCCGATAATTTTCTAACCCATCAAACCGCCAACTCGAAAGCTGGCGGTTTTTTGTATTTGCTTATTCGCTGGCCAGCACTTTTGCCAATTGCGCGGCAGGCACATAGCCGGGCAGGATATTACCTTTTTGCGTGACTATCATCGGTGTGCCGTTCATACCGAACGCTTCACCCAAGGCCATATGTTCATCCACTGGATTTTCGCAGGTTTTAGCGTCCAGATGTTCACCCTTCTTAGCAGTAGTTAGCGCTTTGTTTTTGTCGGCGGCACACCAGACTGAGACGGCCTTTTTATAGGAATCCGACCCTTTGCCGGCTCTAGGGAAAAACATATAGCGTATCGTAATACCCTGCGCCATGTATTGATCGATTTCAGAGTGCAACTTACGGCAATAACCGCAATCGATGTCGGTAAAGATAGACACGACATATTTGCTGTTTTCCGGTTTGAAAATAATCATTTTTTGTTCGCCGACTTTATCCAGCGAGGCTTTACGCACCTCAGCCAGCTTAGATTCGGTGATATTTTTCTTTGCTTCGGCGTCAAATAATTGCCCTTGCAGTAAATATTTACCGTCTTCGGATGAATAAAAGATATTGCCGCCCATAGACACTTCGTACAGACCTTTGACTTCCGATGGTTTCACCGAGTCAACCTGCCCACCCGGCATAAAGTTACTCAAGGCTTTTTTTATCGCAGCTTCGTCGGCAAATAATGCTGGACTAGTCAAAGCCAGTAGCGTCAGAGCCAGCGTGTGTGTGATTTTTTTCATGTAATTACCAGGGAAGATTAGAAATGAATGTGGTTGACCACAACGCGGCTGCTTTGTTCAGCGTTATTGAAATAATCTGCCTATATCCAGAAACATCGCCAGACCCATCAGCAGCATCAACAGCAACATGCCGGCCTGTTGAAAATACAGTTGTATTCTTTCCGGAATCGGGCTGCCTTTAACGGCCTCAACGGCGAAAAACAGCAAATGACCACCATCCAACACCGGGACAGGCAGCAAATTCAACACACCGAGACTGACGCTAACCAAGCCTAGAAACTTCAGAAACGCCGTAAATCCCATTTCAGCCGATTGACCGGCATATTGAGCAATGCTGATGGGGCCGCTCAAATTCTCGACGGAAGCCGAACCTACCACCATTTTTCCCATCATTTTTAATGTGGTCACCGCGTAAAACCAAACTCGCTTTCCGGCGACCGGAACCGCATCCCAGGGAGACAAGGCATGGGTCACCATCATGGAGTCCAGCAAGTCTTTCGGCGTATCCACACCGGCGCCGATTTTGCCGACAGCCTTGCCCTCACCCTGCTGTTCGCTACGCGGCGTTATGCTTAAGGATAATGGCGCGCCGCTACGCTCCAGCAATAACTTAATTTCAACATCCGGCCGGGCCTGCACATAATCTACCCATTGTTGCCAGTCGGTAATGGCGGTGCCGTCTGCGCTAATAATTAAATCGCCGCTTTGTAAACCGGCTTGTTTGGCGACACCATCGTCAAGCAGCTTGCCGATAACCGGTTTGATAGTGGGCACCCAGGGCTTCAGACCCAATCGCTTATGCAGCGTTTCCGGCGTTTGCACGTCTTGTTCCGTTAGGTGGATCAAACGTACCTGTTGACTATCGTCTATCGCTTTAGTCACTACGCTGATCTCGGTTTTGCCGTCAATCGCCGAGGTCAGCAAGGTGTCCAGAGCTTCTATCCAGGTAGGCGTGACGGTCTCATCGACGCTGATTATTTCGTCCCCTGCCGCAAAACCGGCCTGCTCGGCCAGAGATCCGGCCTCCACTCCACCGATAACCGGTCTAACGCCCGCTTCACCGATGACCAACACCAACCAAAATAAAACCACGGCCAGCAGTAAATTGGCAATCGGTCCGGCTGCGACGACGGCGGTTCGGGCTAATAGCGGCTGTCGGTTAAATGTGTAAGGTAAATCTTCCGCCTTAACGGCTTCTTCGCGTTCGTCGACCATTTTCACATAGCCGCCCAACGGAATGGCTGCGAGGACGAATTGAGTATCGGCCGAGCTTTTTTGCCAGCTGATTAACGGCTTGCCGAAACCGATGGAAAAACGGATAACTTTGATGCCAACCTTGCGTGCCGCCCAAAAATGGCCGTACTCATGAAACGCCACCAGTACCGCGATGGCGACGATGAAATAAAACAAGGTGTGCAAAGTATCCATCTAACTAGTGTTTGAGTTCGACAATCACTTTATTCGCAACGTCTCTGGCCTGCTGGTCGGCTGCCAAGACGTGTTCGAGCGTATCGGCGCAATCGGCAGTAAATTGGGCCATGCTTCGCTCTATGATGCGCGCAATATCGGTAAAGCGAACCTGCTCGTTCAAAAAGGCTTCCACGGCAATCTCATTGGCGGCGTTCAAAACGGTCGGCATGATGCCGCCGGCTTTGATAGCTTCGTAGGCCAGCCGCAAACACGGGAAACGTTGCAAATCAGGTTGTTCGAAATCCATGTGCTTGACTTCGAAAATATTCAGCGGCGCCACGCCGGAGTCAAAGCGCTCCGGCCAAGCCATGGCGTGCGCGATAGGTGTGCGCATGTCGGGGTTGCCCATTTGCGCTAACACAGAGCCGTCGACGTAATCGACCATGGAATGAATGATACTTTGCGGATGAATCACTACTTGGATCGCATCCGGATCCATGTTGAACAACAGGCAGGCCTCGATCAACTCCAAGCCTTTGTTCATCATCGTCGCCGAATCCACCGAAATTTTCCGGCCCATATCCCATTTCGGATGCGCGACCGCTTGTTCGGGGGTCACAGTATCCAAATCGGCAATTGGCGTTTGCCGAAACGGACCGCCGGATGCGGTCAACAAAATACGTCTGGCCTGTTTGGCAGTATGCCCGGTCGTATAGCCAGCCGGCATGCACTGAAATATTGCGTTGTGCTCGCTATCGATGGGCAGTAGCGTCGCGCCGTTTTCGGCGACGGCTTGCATAAAGATTTGCCCGGACATGACCAAAGCTTCCTTGTTAGCCAGCAATACCGTTTTGCCGGCTTTCGCAGCCGCCAAGGTTGGCAACAAACCGGCCGCGCCGACGATAGCGGCCATCACTGCGTCAACATTGTCCAAGGTTGCTACTTGCGTCAAGGCGTCCGCGCCGGCTAACACCTTAATATCGGCAAGAGGCGAACCGGCGATTTTGTCCTTGAATGCTTGAGCGTTATCCGGATTGGCGACTACCGCATACTCAGGACGATGGGCCAAACATTGTTCGTACAAGGCGTCGATATTACCGTTGGCGGTTAACGCTACCACTTTATATTGGTCGGGGTGGCGCGCAACCACATCTAAGGTGCTGACGCCAATCGAGCCGGTCGCTCCGAGTATGCAAAGACCTTTCATGCGTAAAACACCCTACCAATCAATAAAATCCCTGCATAGAAAAAAGGCGCGGCAGCAATGATGCTATCCACTCTGTCCAAAATGCCACCGTGACCGGGTAACAAGTTACCGCTGTCTTTAACACCTTTTTTGCGTTTTATCAGACTGAAAAACAAATCGCCGTAAATTGAGATCAACACGGTCATCACCGACAATATCAACATATCGGTCCACACCAATCCATTGAGGAAGCGCAACGTTCCGGAGTCAACATCTTCTGGCTGAGTCGCGGTAATCCAACCATAAATAGTAAAACCTATGCCGCAGACAGCCGCGGAAATTAAAGCACCATACATGCCTTGAATGGTTTTACCCGGACTTATTTCTGGCGCGAGTTTATCTTTACCCCAAGTTTTACCAGCAAAAAAGGCGGAAATATCCGCGGCCCAAATCAACAGCAAAAAGTAGATCACCATGCCAGGACCGTAATACGCTCTTAATTTGCTGAGAAACATCCAGGCAGAGAGCAATACCAACCAACCGCTGAAAGTCTTGAGCCGTGCCTTGAATTCGATATTCAACAACTGCGGACCGGCTTTTCTGATCAAAACCATTGTTAGCACCCAGAACAGCACAGGAGCGATAACAAACCACTCTAAAGCATCCGAATAGTCTTTGATTTCCGGCCATTCCATCGCCTCGCTAAGCAACTCCAGCAATACCGTCCAATAAGTAACGCCCAACATCGGCACAATTAAAAACAAGAGGAAAAGTATTTTGCGGATAAGCGTGTTTACGTCAGTCAAGGCCATCCATTCGAAGGCGGCGATCAGCGTAACCACAGCGATAAATAGGGAGAAATAAAGGGCTGGCAGCAGCATAACTGCCGTGATGACCACGGTAGCCAATACTAGCGCGGTTAAGATGCGTTTTAATAACATGTGTGTGGTTTTTTAATTATTATGGTTATAGAAAAAATCCCTAGAGAACTCTGTTATCGATGACTTGTTCGCCAGTGTGCCCAAAACGTCTTTGCCGGCCTTTGAAGCTGCCGATAGCTTTTTCCAATGCTTGCTGATCGAAATCCGGCCAAAGCGCATCGGTAAAATAAAATTCGGTATAGGCCAGTTGCCACAGCAGAAAGTTACTGATCCGTTCCTCTCCGCCGGAACGAATAAACAAATCAGGCTCGGGTAACTCAGCGGTCACCAGATATTGATTGACGAGCTGTTCTGAAATGGCTTTTTCGTCGATCTCGCCCGATTTCACCCCTGCTACGATTTGCCGCAAAGCTTGGGTGATGTCCCAACGTCCGCCGTAGTTGGCAGCAATCAGCAATGTCAATCCATCGTTTTGTGCGGTCTGCCCTTCGGCTGCGGCGATTTTTTCCCGCAGTTTTTCTGGAAACGCGCTTTTATCGCCGATGATTTTCAATCTGATGTTGTTTTTGTCGAGTTTATCGACCTCGGATTGCAGCGTGTTCATGAACAGTTCCATCAACAAACTCACTTCATCTTGCGGCCTGCGCCAGTTTTCGCTGCTGAAAGCGAACAATGACAGCACTTCAATGTTCTCTTTGGCACAATACTCGACGATCTTCCTGACCGCCTTCACACCAGCGTAATGCCCCATGATTCTGGGCATCAAGCGTTTTTGCGCCCAGCGGCCATTGCCATCCATGATGATGGCAATATGCCGTGGATTGCCGTTATTTATCGCCGGTTTATCGTTGTCAGCAGCAGTCATCACGCCTCTCGATTACATGGAAAGCAAATCGGCTTCTTTTTCTTCAAGATGCTTCTCTACTTCCTTGATGTATTGATCGGTGAGCTTCTGGATCTTTTCTTCGGCTTGACGCGCGTCGTCCTCAGAAATTAATTTTTCTTTCAAAGCATCTTTGATCGCGGCATTGGCATCGCGGCGAATATTACGAATCGCTACGCGGCCTTGTTCGGCTTCATTTTTGACGATTTTAACCAAATCGCGACGCCGCTCTTCGGTCAGCGCCGGCAAAGGCAGTCTGATGACGGTACCTTGAGTGGCGGGATTTAAGCCCAAGCCGGACGACATGATGGCTTTCTCGATAGCCTGGATCATGCTCTTTTCCCAAGGCACGACTTTCAAGGTGCGCGCGTCCTCGACAGAGACGTTGGCTACCTGCGACAAGGGCGATTCGTTACCGTAATACGTGACGCTGATTTGGTCCAGCAAGCTGGGATGCGCGCGCCCGGTTCTAATTTTGGTAAATGCTTTTTGTAGGGACTCGATGCTTTTTACCATACGGCTGGCGGCATCTTGTTGAATATCGCTGATCATTCTGTTAGTTCCTCTCGATTAGGGAGCCTATATCTTCACCGCGCATCAAGCGCATAATCGCTCCCGGCTCAAATACATTCATTACCCGCATGGGCAGATTGTTATCCCTACACAAAACCAAGGCCGTGGTGTCCATGACATTCAAACGTTGGTCGATGGCTTCGTCATAGGTCAAGCGGGGATAAAATACGGCGTCAGCCACCTTGTTCGGGTCCGCCGAATAAACGCCTTTGACTTTGGTCGCCTTAATCATCAACTCGGCGTCAATTTCAATAGCACGCAAACTGGCGGCGGTATCTGTAGTAAAAAACGGATTACCGGTACCGGCAGCGAAAATAGCCACTCTACCTTTTTCCAAATGTCTGACAGCCCGGCGACGGATGTAATCTTCGCACACCTGATTGATTTTCAGAGCAGTCATTACTCGGACGGGCTGCCCGAGATACTCCAGCGCGTCCTGCATCGCCAAGGCATTAATCACCGTAGCCAACATACCCATTTGGTCGCCGGTAACCCGATTCAGGCCTTCCGATGCTTTCTCGCCGCCGCGCAAAATATTACCGCCGCCAATCACCAAGCCGACCTGGATACCTGCATCGCACAAGTCTTTCACTTCTTGAGCCAAGCGTTGCACTATATCCGGATCGATACTGCCGCCGCGTTCGCTCGCCAGTGCTTCGCCGCTCAATTTAAGTAAAATTCTCTGACAAATCAATTGACTCATAATCAAATATCCACCGTAAACATGGGTTAAAAGCAACGAACTGATATAAATAAACCCGGCGAACCGGGTTTATTCCGAGGCGTTTAGCCTCTAACTTGTGCCATTACTTCGGCGGCAAAATCTTCTTCTTTTTTCTCAATGCCTTCGCCCACTTCGAAACGAGCAAAACGCACAACAGCATTGTCTTTGGATGCCAGCAATTTACCAACGGTAACGCTGTCGTCCTTGATGAAAGGTTGACCCAACAAAGTCACTTCCGCCAGGAATTTATTGATACGACCACCAATCATTTTTTCAACGATCTCGGCAGGCTTGCCACTTTCCAGTGCTTGCGCGGCAAAAATTTCTTTTTCCTTGGCGATGACATCGGCTGATACTTGATCATCCGATACATATTCAGGTTTAGCAGCGGCAACATGCATCGCCACGTCCTTACCCAAAGCGGGATCGTTTTTGCTTAACTCAACGATAACGCCAATTTTACTGCCGTGCAGGTAAGCCGCCTGACCACCTTCAGTGGTGGTGAATTTAACGAAACGGCGCACAGTAATGTTTTCGCCGATTTTAGCAATCAACGCACGACGGGTATCGTCAACGCTGACGCCGGTGCTCAGTACCATTGCTTGCAATTCTTCGTCGCTGTTGACATTGCTGGTCAACAAACTATTGACGACATCATTAGCAAAACCAATAAAATCATCGCCTTTGGCAACGAAATCGGTTTCGCAGTTCACGTCTACCATAACAACGGTTTTAGCGTCGTCGGAAACTTTAACACCTATGATGCCTTCCGCCGCGATACGGCCGGATTTTTTATCGGCTTTTGCCAAACCGGCTTTACGCATGTTTTCAATGGCCAGTTCCATATCGCCATTGGCTTCAACCAGGGCTTTCTTACACTCCATCATGCCTGAGCCGGTACGCTCACGCAATTCCTTGACCATCGCCGCACTAATACTCATCGTTTTTTCCTCAAATTTTATTAACTAAAAAAACGCCTCACAAAGGAGGCGTTTAAAAGACAGTCTGTTCTGAATACCAGATTCAGCGGCGCTCAACCACCTTGGCCGAGCGCGTTTAAAACTTACGCTTCCGTTACGACTTCTTCGACAAAATCGTCGGCTTTGGCTGAAGCATCCATACGCAAGGCTTTCGCTTCCAGCACGGAAGCCGAAGCACTTTGGCAATACAAAGTCACTGCGCGGATAGAATCGTCATTACCTGGGATAACGTAATCAATTTTTTCGGGCGAGTTATTGGAGTCAACCACGCCGACCACTGGAATGCCCAATTTTTTGGCTTCCATAATGGCATTTTTCTCATAACCTACGTCCAACACGAAGATAGCGTCAGGAGTGCCGCGCATATCTTTGATACCGCCCAAGCTACGCTCAAGCTTTTCCAATTCGCGCTCCATGCCCAAAGCTTCTTTTTTGCTGAAACGTTGGTACAAGGTGCCATCGGCTTTCATCGCTTCCAGTTCTTTCAAACGGTTGATGGATTTTTTGATGGTTTTGAAGTTGGTCAACATGCCGCCCAACCAACGATGGTTGACGTAGGGCATGCCACAACGTTTTGCTTCTTCGGCTACCACTTTACGCGCCGCTTTTTTGGTACCGACGAACAGGATGGTACCTTTGTTGGCGGTCATTTGGCCGAGGTAGTTCATCGCATCATTAAACAATGGAAGTGTTTGTTCCAAGTCGATGATATGAATTTTGTTACGCGCTCCAAACAAGTATGAAGCCATTTTTGGGTTCCAGTAACGGGTTTGATGTCCAAAGTGAACACCCGCTTCCAGCATTTGACGCATTGACACTGCTGCCATTTACTTCTCCTAATATTGCCGAAAATTCGGCGTTGGGTTACGCCTCCACTCGCCCCGATCAGTGACCGAAAATCTGCAATAGACTTTCAGCACCCCACCGACCGTGTCGACAAGTGTGAGTATTGGTTACATAGTGAACTTACCTTTATACCATGATTAGAATTTCACAACAACTTCAAGTCTGATAGACTCCTGTCGGCGCCTGCCTGCGAGAGCATCTTGAATTAAATAGCAAAACCAGGCCCGCACCCGCTTTTATCCTAATAATTAGCCACCTGCCGATGACTATTACCATAAAAACCGCTGAAGAAATCGACAAGATGCGCGTTGCCGGAAAACTGGCCGCCGAAGTACTTGAAATGATCGCCCCCTACGTCGTTGCCGGCATATCCACCGAAGAGCTTGACCAAATCTGCCACGACTACATCGTCGATGTGCAACAAGCCATTCCCGCGCCTTTAAATTATCGCGGCTTCCCTAAGTCGATTTGCACATCCATTAATCAACAGATTTGCCACGGTATTCCCAGCGAGAAAAAGCTAAAGAACGGCGACATCGTCAATATCGATATTACGGTGATAAAGGATGGTTATCACGGCGATACCAGCAAAATGTTTTGCATCGGCGAGGTCAGCCCACACGCCAAGCGCTTGGTGGACATCACCCGTGAATGCCTGTTTTTGGGCATAGCAGAAGTCAAACCCGGCGCCCGCCTGGGCGACATAGGCCACGCCATTCAAAAACATGCAGAAAGCAATCGCTACTCTATCGTGAGAGAGTTCTGCGGTCACGGCATCGGCAAAAAATTTCACGAAGATCCGCACGTGATGCATTTCGGCAAACGCGGTGAAGGCGAAATAATCGAGCCCGGCATGATTTTTACGATAGAGCCCATGCTCAATCAAGGCAAACGCCATATGAAGATCCTCGCCGACGGCTGGACGGCAGTGACCAAGGACCGCAGCTTGTCAGCACAATGGGAGCACACGATTTTGGTGACCGACACGGGCTACGAGATTTTGACGCTGAGACAGGAAGAACTGTGAGCCAAGCGCTGTTCACCGAAAACGATTTTCTCGACTGCTTTGCAGGCGAAAATCCGGTCGCCAAATTCAAAAATGCGATTAACGAAGAAAATGCGCAGTTAAAAATGCGCTTTAACCCGGACCAGGCGACCGTCGGCTTGCTGACCGAGAAAGCTCGCTTCATCGACAATCTATTGACCGCCTGCTGGCTACATTTCCTCGACGCAGCCGCCAGCCGCCATAGCCTAATTGCGACCGGCGGATATGGCAGAAGCGAATTGTTTCCCTACTCGGATATCGATATCTTGGTGCTGCTCGACGCCGCCAACCCGATAGACTATCAACAGCCGATATCCAGTTTTTGTAATTTTCTTTGGGACATTGGCTTAAAACCAGGACTCAGTACACGCTCTGTAGCAGAGTGCCTGGCGGTTGCCGCGGACGACCAAACCGTCTTTACCAATCTGCTGGAAATGCGCCTGATTACAGGCAACTCCGAACTATTTAGCGATCTAAAACACCAGATAAATTCTGAAACACTCTGGCCATCGGAACAATTTTTTCCAGCCAAAATGGCTGAACAGCAAAAGCGTTACAGTAAGTACCATGATACGGCTTACAACCTGGAGCCCAACATTAAGGAAGGCCCTGGTGGACTTCGCGACTTGCAGGTCATCAGCTGGGTATTCAAGCGCCATTACAACGCATCCTCTCTCCGCGAGTTGATCAAGTACGGTTTTTTACCGAAATCCGAATACGACAATCTTATTACCGCTCGCGACATCCTCTGGCGCCTGCGCTTTGCACTGCACAATCTGACCAACCGCTGCGAAGACCGATTGGTGTTCGATTACCAACGCGAGCTAGCCAGCCAGTTCGGTTACATCGATAAAAACGAACAACCCGACGTCGAGCAATTCATGCAGTTTTACTTCAAAACTGTCGTGGACATTGAACGCCTGAATGAAATGCTCTTGCAACTGCTGAACGAGAGACTGATCAGCAACAAGGAAAGCCTAACTCCCATCCCTATCACCGCCAATTTTTCATCGATTGACGGCTATCTGGAAGTCAGCCACAAAGACGTATTTCAAAAACAGCCACTGGCTTTGCTGGAAATTTTTTTAATCTTGCAACAATCGCCCTCTTTGAAGGGCATTCGCGCTAGCACCATCCGCTTGATTCGCAAAAACCTGCACCTGATCAATGCCGAATTCCGCACTAACAAACAGGCCAACCGCCTGTTTATGGATATTCTCAGACAGCCGCGCGGCATTACCAGCCAACTCAAGCGCATGAACCGATACGGTGTACTTGCCGCCTATTTGCCGGATTTCGCCAATATCGTGGCGCGCATGCAATACGACCTATTCCACATCTATACCGTGGACGAACACACATTGTTCGTTATCCGCAATTTGCGGCGCTTCTCGCTAGCCAAACACAATAAAGAATTGCCGTTTTGCAATAATATTTTTTTACTGATTTCAAAGCCTGACATTTTGTACATCGCCGCCATGTTTCACGACATAGCCAAAGGCAGAGGCGGAGATCATTCCACGCTCGGCGAAACCATCGCCAACAATTTTTGCCAGCAGCACGAATTATCAAGCCACGATACCAAGTTGATCACTTGGCTGGTTCGTCAGCACCTGTTGATGTCAATGACCGCACAACGCAAGGATATTAGCGACCCGGACGTGATCCACACCTTCGCCCAAGAAGTCGGCAGTATAGAGCGGCTAAATTATTTATATCTACTGACAGTGGCGGACATTCGCGCCACCAACCCTAGCTTATGGAATGCCTGGAAAGACGTATTGCTTAAAGACTTGTATATTTCTACCCACCAAGCCTTGCACCGCGGCCTGCAAAATCCGGTGGCCCGCTCGGAACGGGTACAGGAAAACAAAAAAGAAGCGGGCGACGAGCTTTTGAAACTGGGTATATCCAAAACCAATATCACGCAGTCGTGGCAGCATCTCAGCGACGACTATTTTCTGCGCTATTCTGCGGACGAAATCGCCTGGCACACCATCGCCATCGCGGCTTGCCAGGAAAGCGAACTGCCGTTGGTATTACTGCGCCCGCAAACCCAGCGCGGCAGTGCGGAGATTTTCGTTTACACCCGCAACGAAGCGCAGATTTTTTCGATTTCGACCGCGACTCTGGACCATTTGGGCCTGACAATTCTGGATGCCAGAATCATCACGACTGCCGATCAATACGTACTGAACAGTTTTCAGGTTTTGGAACAATCCGGCGAAGCCATTAACGACTTGTATCGCGAAGTACATATCTGCACCTCGCTACGCCAAGGCTTAATCGCCAAAAAAGTGAAAGCGTCAAAGAATATCCACAAGCAGTCCCGCCAGGCCCGACACTTTCCGATAGAAACCAGCATCACCTTTCTGGAAGATCCGTCGCATAAACACACCGTCATCGAATTAGTGACGACGGACCGCGCCGGCTTGCTATCGACCATAGGTAAGGCGTTTACGGAGCTGGATATTCAACTGCACGACGCAAAAATCACCACGATAGGCAGTCGCGCGGAAGACATGTTCTACATCAGCGACCAGCAGTCGCTACCGATCAGCAATGAAGATAAGAAGGCCCAGATACGCACTACGATGTTGAGATATTTGAGCCTGAAAGGTTAGAGACGCTATCTTGCCAACAGGCGCTCACCGCGCGCCAATTTCGGCAGACGACCTTCCAACCCCATCGCCGCTTTCATAGCTTTATTGCGCGCTGGGGTGATGCGCTGCGCCAACCCCAGCCCAAGATTTCTTAACAGCTTGATAGGCAAAATATCGTTACTAAACGATTTATAAAACACATCCATCAGGGTCATCATTTTCAGATTTTCGTTGCGGCGCATCGCTTCGTAACGTTCTAACACCGCCAGATCAGCAATGTCTTTACCGCGTTTTCGGGCATCTACCAGAATCTCCGCCAACGCCGCAGCGTCCAGCAAGCCGATATTAACACCCTGCCCGGCCAATGGGTTAATCATGTGCGCCGCATCGCCCACCAAAGCCACACCTTGTTTCACATAGCGTTGCGCATGCTGCCGCTTCAGCGGGAAGCTCGCCACACCTAACACCTGCTTGACCTCACCCAGGCAATCAGGGAAAGCCGCTACCAGCTCATCCCGCAATTGCTCGTAAGACAAGGCCTGTAAACGCCGGACTTCATCGGGGGATTGATACCAAACAATGGAAGCATAATTGCCTGTCAACGGTAAAAATGCTTGCGGGCCACTGGACACAAAACGTTGCCAGGTGATGTCCTGTTGCGGATAGCCCGTTTCTATGTAAATCACCAAAGCGTGCTGATTGTAATCCCAGCTGGTCACACCCAAGCCTACCGCCTGCCTGACTCGCGACTGCCCGCCGTCCGCCGCAACCAGCAACTTTGCTTGAAGCACGCGACCATCCGCCAATACCAACTCCGATTCGTGGCCGTCGTAATTTATCTTGGTGATGGTTTGCGGCATCAGTAATTCAATATTCTCAAAACTTGGCAGTCTATCCAGTAATGCCAGCTGGGTGATGCGATTTTCGACGATATAGCCCAGCTCGGGATAGCGAATGTCATCGCTGTTAAACGTGGTATCGCCGGCCGTTTCCCAAACCCGCATGCGTTTGAACGGGCAATAACGGCGTGACGTCACGCCTTCCCAAGCGCCGACGGCTTCCAGAATGTTCTTCGAGGCAATACTTAAGGCTGAAACTCTTAAATCATGCGGCTGCTCGCTGGAAAAAGCTTCTGAAACCTGCGCTTCTATCACAGCTACTTTTAACTCGCTACCACCCAGACAACAAGCCACGGCGGCACCCACCATCCCTCCGCCGACGATCACCACATCAAATTGTTCTTTCATATTTCTTCACAAAGTTTTAAAACTAGAGACCAGACGAGAGAACGACGCCGCCATTGGCTTTACGGAATGACAGAGGCCGCCCCACATGGTAGAATTACAAAGTTTCGCCAACTGAAATTCCGAAGTTAATCAGGGATTCTCGCCGCATGGGACGACTCTAACACGCAGCAGGCAGAAAAACCATAAACGGCACTACCGGTAAGGAAAATACCGGCTAGCGCATTTATTCAGTATGAGAGGATCTGGATAGCAATGATTAAAAACGCCCAGAAAATTAACGCAATACACATGCTTTACGACGCTGATCTTTCCCAGGACAGCTGCGGTGTTGGATTTATCACCCGCAAAGACAGCAAACAGACTCACGAGCTCCTAGTCAAGTCACACGAAGCCTTGTGTACTATTCCTCATCGCGGCGGCATGAGCGCGGAAGGTATAGGCGACGGCGCCGGCGTTAATATCGATTTGTCTCTGAAGTTTTTCCGTAAGGCCACAGGGAATGCGGACCTGGAACTGGGGCAATTTGGCGTAGCCAACTTTTTCTTCCCGGAAGATCACGCGCATTACGATTCCGAAGCACAAAAACTGGTCGAAGAACAATTTCTGGAATTCGATCTACCGATTATCAAATGGCGGGAAGTGCCGGTTGACAGTTCTGTGTTGAATGCCGCAGCGTTGCGCGCGCAATTACCGATCAAACAGGTCATTTTCGGTCGACCAAAATCCCTCAAAGATGCCAGTCACGAGGCTTTTGAAAGGCATATTCAATCTGCGCTGCTGACTATTGAAGCCCATGGCTTTACTCGCCCGGAACTGAATGGCTTTTACCCGTTATCCATGAGTTCCCGCACCCAAGTTTACAAAGGCCGCCTGAACTCGTTTGAAGTCATCCCCTACTTTGTCGATTTGTACGACGCGGACCACGAAATCAGTACGCTGTTTTTCCATACCCGTTTTTCCACTAATACCGCACCGGCGACGATGATGGCGCAGCCTTTTCGGTATATGGCACACAACGGCGAGCTGAACACCGACAAGAAAAACCGCCTGAGCGAAAACGCTATTGCTCGGCAAAACAACAAACATGTGGTGTTTCCTTGCGGCCAATCCGATTCCGGCCGCCTGGATCAAACCCTGACCCGCCGCATCAACGAAGATCAACTGGACATTGTCACCGCTATTTTGGCGATGATGCCACCGGCTTGGGAAAACGATAGCACCCTATCGGAAGATGTACGCGCGATGCTGGAATATTTCAGCCTGTACGAAGAGAAAAACGACGGCCCGGCCGCGTTAATCTTCAATGACGGCATTCGCGTCGGTGCGCGCCTGGACCGCCTGGGCTTAAGACCATTGCGCTCGGTCGAAACCGCAGAGTATCTGGCGGTGATGTCCGAAGCGGGCCAGATCGATTTTCCACCGGAAAAAGTACTCAAACGTGGCCGCATCGAAGCTGGCGGCATGCTGTATTTCGACCATAGCACCGGTGAATCTTACAACAGCCATCAAGTGATGGAACGTTTGGCTAAGGAAAGAGACTACAAAGCGCTGCTGAAACAAAGCTGCGTTCATATCAGCGAATTGCCCAAAGTAGAGCTTTCGGAACTCAGTAACGAGCATGAACTGAATATCGACCAACGTCACACAGCTTATTCGCTGAATCAGGAAAGCTTTAAATTTTTGCTGGACCCCATCCTGCAAACCGGCTTGGAAAAAGTCTCCGCGATGGGTTACGGCCTGACGCCGAACGCTTTGAGCGCATCTGAAGGCGGTATGTCGCGTTACTTCAGCCAACGCTTTGCGCAAGTGACCAATCCGCCGCTGGACTCCCTGCGCGAACGCGACGGCATGACTTTGCGCGTGGCACTGGGCGCCAAACCCACTTTTGCGCCGCAAAGCAGCAAACAGCTGATGATCGAATCGCCGATTCTGCAACGCACCCAACTGGAGCAGATTCGCAGACAAAGCCAGGTAAAAACCGCGACTATTGAGGCGCTATACACTCCAAACTTTGAAAACGCCGTGCAAAACGAACTGGCTTTAGAACAAGCCTTGCAAGCGGTATGCATACAAGTCGAACAAGCTGCGCGCGACAATACCGGCATTATCATTTTAAGCGATGCCAACATCAGCAAAGCCCAGGCGGCTCTCCCGGCGCTGCTCGCCATTGCCGCGGCCAACCAGCATCTGGTCAAACATGGTCTGCGCTTTAACAGTTCGTTGATCATGGAAACCGGCCAGGCAGCCAGCCCACACGACGTTGCCACCATACTGGGCTTCGGCGCTTCCGCGATCTGCCCGCTCAGCGTGCATAACCGGGTAATTACCGAATACGCCGATTCTGCAGCACAGCAAAAAGCGCTGTACAGCTTTCAAAAAGGCGTCGAAAAATCGCTGATGAAAACCATGGGCAAATTCGGCTTGTGTACAGCGGAAAGCTATATTGGCGGGGAGTTTTTCGAATCCAACTATCTGGATACCGACGAACCAAAGCTGAAACCGTATTTCCCCAACATCAATGCCTCGGTGGGCGGTGTTCGCTACAGTGACATCGCCGCCAGCGCAACGGAATGGCACCATAAGGCGCTATCCGTAACCAGCGAAAGCGACATTCCATTCCTTGGATTATTCAAAGAGCGGAATGAAGGCGCCGGCCACACGTTTGGCAATACGGCGGTGCGTGAATATATCAACATGACCGATGAAGCGATCATGTACATAGCACCACAACAAGCGCCGGAAGCCAGCGATACGGCGTATTTAGATTTTGGCTATGAGAAACGCACACCCGAGCAAATCGACGCTTTCGGCATTACCCCGGCTTATCGCAGCTTTACCCACAATCTGGCTCAGGAACGCGCGAACCGTCCCGCTGCTTTGCGCGATGTGATGGAGTTCCCAGCCGATGTCAGCGCCGCTAACAGCAAAGCCGATTTTGATCGTCTGCTGGGCAGCCAAGATTTGCACGGTAACAACAACTACCTGATCCGCGGCTTACAGGTCGAGAAAAGCAACGGTGTGGTCTTCAGCATTCGGTTTACCGAGAACTCAAGCAAAGCGCGTCTGGAACAACTAGCAGAACATCTGAAAGCTCGTTTTGCCGGCAACGATTTTGGTTTAAACCTGGAAAACGACAGTATCAGTCTGCGGGCGAACGACAGCGACAGCCTGATTTACCATTATTTGAGCAACGTGCGCCCTGCCCGCTCGCGGATAGCACTGGATCAGGTGCAACCAGCCCATGAAATAACCCCGACTTTCGCGTCCGGCGCGATGAGTCACGGCGCACTGCTGGCCGAAGCCCACGAAGCCGTGGCGCAAGGCACCAACATTGCCGGCGGCATGAGTAACTCCGGCGAAGGTGGTGAACACTCCAGCCGCTTTGGCACGATTCGCTCCAGTAAAATCAAACAGTTCGCGTCCGGCCGCTTCGGCGTCTGGGCCGGCTATCTGGCCGATCCGAATCTGGAAGAAATTGAAATTAAAATCGGCCAAGGCGCCAAGCCCGGCGAAGGCGGCCAATTGCCTGCACCGAAAGTATCAGTGGAAATCGCTGCATTACGTGGCGGCACACCCAAAGTAGAACTGGTCAGCCCACCACCGCATCACGACACTTATTCCATCGAAGACCTGGGCCAATTGATCCACGATGCCAAAGCCGCGCGCGTTCGCGTGGTGGTCAAGCTGGTATCTTCGGAAGGTATCGGCACCATCGCGGTCGGTGTCGCCAAGGCCGGTGCCGATGTGATTAACGTGGCCGGCAACACCGGCGGCACCGGCGCGGCGGCGGTGACCAGCTTGAAAAATACCGGCCGCTCACCGGAAATTGGCATCGCCGAAGTGCATCAAGCACTGGCGGCCAACGGTTTGCGCGATAAAGTGATTATACGGTGCAGCGCGGCCCACCAGAACGGTGCCGACGTCGTCAAATCCGCTATTTTAGGTGGCGATTCCTTTGAATTCGGCACCACCGCCTTGATGATGCTGCGCTGCGTGATGGCGAAAAACTGCAACATCCGCTGCCCCGCCGGTTTGACCACTGCCCACGAGGAATTCAAAGGCGACCCGCGCGTGTTGGCACAGTTCTTTATGAACCTGGCCCACGAAGTGCGCGAAATCCTGGCTGACTTAGGCTACACCAGTTTGCAGGAAATTCGCGGCAAAACCGAGTTGCTGCATTTGATCGATCATCCGAGCATGGTCGGCCAAATCCACCTGCAAAAACTGCTGGCGGAAGTACCGGTTGTCAAAATTGAGAAACCGATTTATCTGGAAAAAGATTTCGCCATCGACGATTTGATCTTTGCCCGCGTTAAATCGGCCTTGTTCGAAAAAGGTCAAAAGCAAGTGCTTGTCGAAGGCGACGAATTCAAACTGAACAACCGTAACAAAACCGTCGGCGGTCAAACCGCAGTCGATCTGGAACGCTTGTTGGCTTATGAACTCAGCCCTGAGCAAGTCGCTAAATCGAACATCATCTATACCAACCAACATGGTCGCCGCTATTTAGCCGACGATACAATTATCGTTCGCACCCATGGCTCGGCGGGCCAAAGTTATGCCGCGTTCAACAACGACGGCATGCGCATGGAACACACCGGCACTTGCAACGACGGTGTCGGAAAAACCGCTTGCGGCGGCACCATCGTGATTAAATCACCCGGTGGCGGCTCCCAGTTACCCGGCGAGAACGTGTTGATCGGTAACTTCGCGCTGTTCGGCGCTTCCGGCGGCAAAACCTTTATCAATGGCGAAGCCGGCGACCGGTTTGCCGTGCGTAACTCCGGCGCGATGGCGGTTGTCGAAGGCGTCGGTGATTTTGCCTGCGAATACATGATTAACGGCGCGGTATTGAATCTGGGCGGCTTTGGTAAAGGCTTCTGCACCGGCATGTCTGGCGGCAACGCCTACCAATACGATCCAGACAATCGTTTAAATGATCTGTATGACGATACCTCGGTATCCATACACAGTTTGACCGATGACAACGACCTAGCAAGCAGCCATGAGCAATTTATTTTGTACATGCTGGAACAACATGTTGAACATACCGACTCGGAAAAAGCCAAGGCTATCCTGGCTAATTGGGCCAACGAGCGTCGGCACTTCAAATTTGCCTTGCCGCTCTGGTTAAATCGCACGCAAACGGCGGAATACCTAAGCAAAGCGCTGGATCGCAAAGCGATGATCGAAGAGCTGTCGGTGGCATTTGCGCAAAAACAAATCGAGCAAATCAAACAGGCTTACAAACACAATACACCATTGTTCGATGGCGCCATTCCCGGTTACGGCGAAACCGACACCGATCTGACCTTGAAATTGATCAACAGCTATGCGGTGATCGATAAAGCCCAGCAAATTGCCCGCGATCAGTTAACTAAAGCCGGCCAACCGGCTACTGAAGCCTTAGTTGATAAGCATGCCTACAAACTCGTGATGGAACGTCCGCGCAAGCTGCAAGATGCGCTGATTAAAAATATCCGCGAAGCTTACAGCCAATACGATGATGGTCAGTTAGCCTCGTTGATGGCGGAAAAACGCCTGAACGACTACAAAACCACGCTGATGCTGCGCGACGTGCAAAGCATTTACTCGATAGGCTCCACGGCCTGGATCATCGAACAAGATAGATTCAACCGTTTAGCGTTGGCCGGCCTGCCGTCTATCGATAAAAATCTGGCGAGCTTGGAAAGCCTGTCTATTGTGAAAGACATGCTGGAAAGCGAGTCTGCCTGAGCTGAGGGAGGGTGCTTCATGCACCCTTCGCGCGCCACTTGGCAAGAACCAAATACAGTGACTGGACAACCTGACACCTGTCCACAGATGGTAATGAAATGAAAGCACCTTTTATCCCGCAAAACGCCCCTTTTAGTGATACTCAACGCGCCTGGCTTGGCGGTTTTTTCGCCGGCATGCACAGCCATATGTTGCAAAGCGCCGGTAGTGTCAATCAAGCGAACGCCCGCACCTTGCACATTCTTTATGGTACTCAGACCGGCAACTCCGAGTCGCTGGCTAACGACGCCGCCAATGCAGCCAAAAAACATGGCTTGCAACCGGTCGTCAAAAGCATGGATGAAGTTGAAATCGGCCAATTGCCGCAAATGCAATACTTGCTAATCATTACCAGCACATACGGCGAAGGCGCTATGCCGGACAACGCCGAAATGCTTTGGGAAGCGGCCAATAGTGATGCCGCGCCGCACCTGGACAACGTCAATTATTCGGTATTGGCCCTGGGAGATACCAGTTACGACTTGTTCTGTCAGGCTGGAATAGACTGGGATAATAAACTGGCAGCTCTGGGTGCCAAGCGCGTGTTTGACCGCGTCGACTGCGATGTGGATTTTGAAGCCCCAGCGGAAAAATGGCTCAGCGAAGTGATTCCGTTGATGGCGGAAGGCGCCAGCACCGTTGCGGTAGTCGATACCGAAACCCAAACTGCCAAATCGGTTTACAACCGCAAAAACCCATTCCCAGCCAAAATGCGCGTCAACCGCATTGTCACGGCATTGGATTCGTCGAAAGAAACTCGGCATTACGAAATTTCTATCAACGGCTCCGGCCTCAGTTACGAAGCCGGCGACGCATTGTGCGTGATCCCGACTAACTGCCCGGATCTGGTCGCGCAAATCGTCAAAGCCATCGGCTGCACTGGCGCGGAGGATGAACCGGTCAATGGCGAATTAATGAAGCTGTCGGATGCCTTACGCACACATTTCGAGATCAAATTACCCAGCAAAGAACTGATTGAAGAGATCGCCAGCCGTTCCGGCGATCAAGAGTTAAACGCATTATTGCTGTCCGGCGACAAGGAAAAACTGTCCGATTACCTGTGGGGCCGCGACATACTCGATCTACTGTTGCAATTCCCCGGCGTGGAATTTTCGGCCGCCGAATTTTTGCGTTTATTAAAACCGTTGCAACATCGCGCTTACTCCATCTCCTCCAGCGGCAAGAAACATCCGGACAGCGTGCATCTGACAGTCGCCAGCGTGCGCTACGACGCGCATGGCCGCCAACACAAAGGCGTTTGCTCCACTTATCTGGCGGATTTGGTGAATGAAGAAACCGATATACGGATATTCTTCACCCCCAACAACAACTTCCGCGTGCCGGCCGATGATAGCCTGCCCATGATTATGGTTGGACCCGGCACCGGTATCGCGCCGTTCCGCGCCTTCCTGCAAGAGCGCGAATTCCGCAAGGCCTCTGGTAAAAACTGGCTGTTTTTCGGCGACCGCAACGCTTCGACCGATTTTATCTACCGTGAGGAAATCGAAGCGATGCAATCCAGCGGCTTGCTGACCAAGCTGGATTTAGCGTTCTCACGCGACCAGGCGGAAAAAATTTATGTGCAGGATCGCATGAAAGAGCATGGTGCCGAACTGTATGCCTGGCTGGAACAAGGCGGTTACTTCTTCGTGTGCGGCGACGCTTACCGGATGGCCAAAGACGTCGATCAAGCCCTGCACGATGTGATTCGCGAGCATGGCAAGAAAACTTTGGTCGAGGCGGTTGAGTATGTCAACCAATTGAAAAAAGACAAACGCTACGTCAGAGACGTTTATTGATCCGGCATTGATATTTACGGGTACATCTGCGTCTCGACGTACCCGTAAGTTTTCTCCCATCGCAATCCTCTGAAGCCCCATGCCTTTCACGCCTTTTCACATGGGACCCGGCACGGCAATCAAAGCAGTTTTCGGCAAATATTTCAGCTTGACAGTGTTTGGATTCGCACAGGTGATGATGGACATAGAACCATTGGTGCGCATGGTTCGCGGCGATATGATTTTACACGGCGCGACTCACACCTACCTTGGCGCCATCTGTATCGGCGGTTTTTCCGCACTGGTAGGCAAACCAATTTGTGTTTTCCTATTAAGGTTTTGGAATGCCGGGCTTGGCTCAAAAACTCTGCGCTGGCTAAGAATCCGAACCGACATTGCATGGATACCCGCGATTACTGGTGCGTTTATCGGCACGTTTTCTCATGTGTTTTTGGACAGCATGATGCATGCGGACATGCAGCCGTTTGCACCATTCAGTAGTAACAACGGACTGTTGGGTTTTTTACCACTTGGCTTCCTGCACGTTCTTTGCGTGTTTTTTGGCGTTTTCGGGGTTTTTACTATATTTCTGGTTTGGGCCTGGCGCAAGTGGTCCATCGACGTTTGATCATCAGTCATCCCGTATCCGTTTTATCTTGGTGCAGATGAAGCACGAACGATGACGTCCCAGACAGACATTCCGTTCTCCCTGAGCCTATCGAGGCCAGAATCGGCCTAGCCTTCGAAGGCTCAGGGGTATTAGTATCTAAGGGCTGGGAGGCCCTTAGCAGCACTTAATCGATAGTCATCCGCTGTCCGCTTTTTTTCAGCTTCTTCGCTAGATTCAGCGTCAATATGCCGTTCTCGTAACGGGCTTTGCTGGCTTCCTCGTCAATCTCGGCGGATAGTTGAAAGCTGCGCGACACTTCACCGAAATAGCGCTCACTACGCAGCAATTTATCGTCTTTATTTTCGGTATCCAACTGGCTGATTTGCGCGCGGATGGCAACCACGTTGCCATCGATATCCACATGGATGTTCTCTTTACCAGCGCCCGGAATTTCGGCTTGGACGATAAACTCGGCTGGATTTTCCTTCACATCCACTTTGATTTGCACCGGCAAACCGTCACCGTGCAGCGGTTTAATGTAATAACCGGGATTAACATCGCGAAACAGTTCGTCAAACAGACCGCGACTAACAAATGGGCTTAAGTTACTCATGTCGATTCTCCTCTTTGTTGCATGTAAAAACCTGAATGGTTCTATATCAATATGGTGTTAGACCACAAGAAATTCAAGAGAAAGACACTTAAAAAACAACAGACAATCGCTGCAAAAAAATGGCTTAAAGAACTAGCGGCGTGTTAGCTATTTCGTTGGGATTTTCTTTATTTAACGCCGGAAAATGCTTTTGCAATTGCGCGGTGATTTGGGCAATCCCCTCAATCACGCCTAATTCGAATCGACCTGCCCTAAACTGCGCTTCCATCTGTTTGCAAATCCGGGCCCAAACCGCTTCGCCAACTCTGGCATGTATACCGCGATCAGCGACAATCTCTACATCACGATCAGCAAACAGCAAATAAATCAGCACGCCGGTATTGTGTTCCGTATCCCAGATTCGGCATTGTGAAAATACCTCAAGCGCGCGTTGTCTCGGCGTAACACCCTGCAATAACTCGCCTATCTCCAGCGCACTTTCCACCACAAAACGAATTTCACCCAAGTGTGATGTTTCGCTTTCAGTGATTGCCGCTTCGATAGCTTGCAAACTGCGCTTGGAAAACGCCAGACGCACACGCCAGGGACCACTAAAAATATGCTTTAGGAATCTAGGGGCTGTTGCCGTTTTACATGGGTAGCCAAATGAAAGCGCAGGCCAAAGCGACAACGCCTTCAAAATTGCGTTTCAATTTGTCATATCGCGTTGCGATGGCTCTGAAATGTTTCAATCGCGCAAAGACATTTTCAACGAGGTGGCGATATTGGTAGAGGCACCAATCCATTCCGTCATTCCCGACGATTGAATTTTGTTTTCTAGGAATGATAGGGACACTCCCTTTCTCGCGAATTTGAATCCGTAGAGGTTCACTGTCATAGCCTTTGTCAGCGACCGTGTAGTCAGCCAAAGGCAGTTTAGCCACTAATTCCGGCGCTTCTTTGCAGTCATGGACTTCACCACCGGTGATCGAGAAATGAATAGGCAGCCCACAGGCATCAACGGCCATATGGATTTTCGTGGTGTGACCCGCAACGGATTTCCCAATCGCGGCATCCTGTTCATGAGCCGCACCACTACTATGCTGATGCGCTTTCACGATACTGCCGTCAATAAAGGTCCATTCCAAATCCGGTGCCACAACCAGGCCTCGAAAGATGCCCATCAGTTTTTCTTGCAGTGACCACGCATTAAACCGTTTGTAGACTGCATTCCACTTACCAAACGTGGCAGGCAGGTCTCGCCAGGGGCAGCCGACTCGCATGCGATAAAAAATCCCTTCTACCGTTTGCCTGAGCGAAGGCTTGTCATAAATCCCCAGGCTTAACAGGATGGCTTTGAATTTATTCCAGTATGCATCCGTAAACATTTGTCGCGGCATAGCTCACTTGTCTTCTGATTGAAAAATCAATCAATGAGGCAGAGCCGTTCGATTTCAAGGCTATCGTTTCAAAATGGCAACAGCCCCTAATCACTTGCATGGTCTACCATCTCCCCGACGCACCGCCGCCGCCAAAACCGCCGCCTCCGCCGGAGAATCCGCCTCCCGACCCGCCGCCAAAATCGTCATCGTCGTAAAAATTGTCGTTTTGCCGGCCGCGAAACGCACGCCTGCCATTGCTAAGCGAAACCATGAACGCAAACAATGCCGCAAGACATACAACCAGCCAACCCGCGTTCAATAGCCAAGCGATAATACCAACCACGCTGCCGTTGATTATCCCGCCGAGAAAGCTTCCAAACAGAGTCCGTAAAATCCAAGCGCCGGCCACCGCTAGAAACACCAAGAGGGGCAGCAAGCGTTGCACCCGCCCATCGACAAACGAAGCTTGAGGGGCAGGCAGTGGCACACCATCAAATATTCCGATCAGGCTATCCACGCCGGCATTAATACCTTCCGCATAGTCGCCCTGCCGAAAATACGGAATCATGACGTCGTCAATAATCCGCTTAGCCAATACGTCCGGCACCACACCCTCCAAGCCGTAACCCACTTCGATGCGCGTGGCGCGGTCGTCCTTGGCCAGCAACATCAATATGCCGTCATCGACCCCCTTGCGGCCCAGAAGCCATTGTTCGACCACGCGAATAGCATATTGCGCAATGTCTTCCGGCTGGGTAGTGGCAACGATCAATACCGCAATCTGGCTGCCTTTTTGTTGTTCAAACGCCTGTAAGCGTTGTTCCAGCTCGGTTCTTTGCTGTGTGGATAAGGTAGCGGTCATATCGGTGACACGCTGTTCAAGATTGGGCACTACTTGCTCGGCATTTACGGCCGCCGCAAACAGACAAACCGCCAGGAATCGGGCGACCCAAAACCCTGAAAAGCCAGCTGTCTTCCGCATCTTATTTACCAAAATCAACCACTGGTGCAGTCGAAATGGCTTTCTCATTTTCAACGGTAAACGATGGCTTGGTTTTGTAGCCAAACAGCATCGCAGTCAGATTGCTGGGAAACGAGCGCACGGTGATGTTGTACTCCTTGATCGCGGCGATATAACGATTGCGTGCCACGGTGATACGGTTTTCGGTACCTTCCAATTGCGCTTGCAGATCGCGGAAATTGGCGTCAGCCTTCAGTTGCGGATAATTTTCAGATACCACCATCAAGCGCGACAAAGCAGAGCTCAATTCGCCCTGCGCCGCTTGAAATTTGGCAAAAGCCTGTTCGTCGTTCACCAATTCCGGCGTCACTTGCATGCTGCCCACTTTGGCGCGCGAAGCCGTCACGGCTTCCAATACGTCCTTTTCATGTCCTGCGTAGCCTTTCACCGTGTTCACCAGATTCGGTACCAAATCCGCGCGGCGCTGATATTGATTCAGCACTTCCGCCCAACCGGCATTGATTTGTTCGTCTTGTGTTTGAAAGGTGTTGTAACCGCAACCGGGCAGCATCAAGATCACGATTAAAAGAAAAACCGTTACTATTTTTTGCATCGTCCACTCCGTGAATAGAAAAACTTTAATTGTGGCAGCAGAATAACACGCAGGCACTTAAGTCACGCCAAACGTCAGACTTTGATCCCTATGCCCGCTTGCGCAACACTAATAGCCGGTTATTGGCCGGCATGGCGTGGTCGGCCTGTAAGGTCAAACCGATGTGTTCGGCCAAGGCCATGATCGCCTCGAAATCCTTGATACCGCTGCGCGCATCCCGTTCTTTCAACCATAGGTCGAAACGGGCGTTGCTTTCGCTGGTATATGCACCGGCGTAATTAAACGGGCCGTAGATACACATCGTCGCCTCGGCACTCAAATAGTTCGCTAGCCGCTTGAATAACAGCCCTACTTCTTCGCTGCTCATAATGTGCAAAGTATTCGCGGTAAATACCGCATCGATTTGCGCGCACGGCCACTGCAAATCCCCCACATCCAAGCTTAGCGGCGGCAGTAGATTCGCCAGTTGCGCCTCGTTCCGCCATAAATGGATCCCCGGCAGATTCTCCGGCCTATCGGTAGGCTGCCAGGTCAGATGCGGCAGGTTCCCGGCAAAATGGCAGGCATGTTGGCCGGTGCCGCTGCCGATTTCCCACACTGTCATCGGTTGGTCAAAAACCGTTTTGAGAATCTGTAAAATCGGTTCCTTGTTGTTCTCGCAAGCTTGAGAAAACGGCTTCTCTGTCGTCATGGGCGATGATTTGATGGTATGTTGGGGGCTTTAACTCTACTAAGATTAAAAATGGAAGTAAAACAAATCGCCAGCATGGCGCAAATCGACGCTGCGGATTGGAATCGGCTGTGCGGACCGGATTACCCATTTCTAAGCCATGAGTTTTTATCCGCACTGGAACAAAGCGCCGCCGTTTGCCCGCAGACCGGCTGGGAAGCCGCACATTTATTGGTTTTCGACAATCAGAAATTGTTGGCGGCATTGCCGCTGTATTTGAAAACCCATTCCTGGGGCGAGTATGTGTTCGATCAGCAATGGGCTCAAGCTTACCAGCAGCATGGCTTGGCCTATTACCCGAAATTAATCAGCGCGATCCCGTTTACCCCTTGCCAGGGACAGCGACTGCTATTCGCAGCGGATGCAGACCAAACGGCAATCTGCGCTTTGTTATTCAGTTTTATCCAACAACTCGCCGAACGACACGGCATTTCTTCCTGGCATTGTTTATTTCCCAACCCTTCCCAGCTTGAACTGCTGAAATCTTTAGGTTTAAGCGTCCGCGAGGGCGTGCAGTTTCAGTGGTTTAATCGAAACTACCTGACATTTTCATATTTTTTACAAACCCTAAGCGCCGATAAACGCAAGATGATTAAGCGTGAACGACGCCGGGTAGCGGAGCAAGGTATTGAGCTATTGCGTGTTCCAGGGACGGAGGTTACCGAGATCCAATGGCAGGTATTTTTCCGCTTTTACGCACTGACCTACTTAAAACGCAGTTCCGAACCTTATCTCAATCTAGCGTTTTTCAAACAAATTGCGCGAACCATGCCTGAGCAATTATTGCTGGTTCTGGCAATGAAAGACGATGTGTACGTCGGCGCGGCCTTGAGTTTTATCGGCGCGGATACCTTGTACGGCCGATATTGGGGATGCGATGCGGAATACAACGCCCTGCATTTCGAAGCCTGCTATTACCAGGGCTTGGACTACTGTATAGAACACGGCTTGGCGCGTTTTGATTCCGGCGCGCAAGGCGAGCACAAAATCTCCCGCGGCTTCGAGCCGGTCACTACCTACTCCACGCATTGGTTAAAGGATGCCGGTTTTGCCAAGGCCGTGGCGCAATTTGTAGCCCGGGAAAAACAGGCGATTGGGCATTACAAACAAGACGCGGCGAAATACCTGCCGTTTAAACGCGCCCAATAAAACAGTGCTGCGTCAGCTTTTTTCCAGCTCGGTTTGACAAGGTAAACAATACTGGCAGGCAATCGCCTGACGCCGTGCTTCCGGAATCGGCTCCCCACATTCCTGGCAATGGCTGGCCGATTCGCCCGTATAGATAGCTTTACGTGTCTCGGCGACGAACAGCTCGGTCATCTTGTCCATTCTTTCCAGAATGGCATCGGTACCACCCGCCCAGGCTGTGGACATTACTGCTGCTCCTGAATCTGCATAATTTTGCTTTAACGATGGGCTTCCACCCACGCACCAAAAGCCTCGAACGGCATCGGCTTGCTGAACAAGTAACCCTGCGCCAAGTCGCACCGGTAAGTGCTGAGTTTTTCGATGATTTCCTGAGTTTCCACACCTTCGGCAGTCACCTGCAATCCTAAGTTGTGCGCCAAGTTGATGGTGGCTTTAACGATGACTGCATCGTTTTCGCTGTGCAACAAATCGACAACAAAGGATTTATCGATTTTTAATTCCGTTAACGGCATGCGTTTTAAGTAAGCCAGTGACGAATAACCCGTACCAAAGTCGTCGATAGACAATTTGTAGCCCATTTCATTCAGGCGCTGAATCACTTCCATGGCCCGCTCCGGATCGGTCATGATGGAGCTCTCGGTAATCTCCAGCATCATCCAGCCGGGTTTGATATTGGCTGCCGCCGCCACACCGGCCATCACATCCGGCAGCTCAGGATCGTGTAAATCCTTGGCGGACAGATTGACGGAGATAATCAGTTCCCAACCGCGCTTGCGCCATTCCGCGCAGTGCTTGAACGATTGTTTCAGCATCCAGGCAGTCAAATGCTTGATCACCCGGGTTCTTTCGGCCATGGGTATAAATTCATCCGGCGCGATAAAGCCATGCTTAGGGTGTTGCCAACGTACTAAGGCTTCCGCACCGTAAACTTGCCCGGTTTGCACCGACACCTTGGGTTGGTAATAAACATGTAATTGCTCTTTTTCGATAGCCTGGCGCAGCTCGCTCATCAGCGTTAAACGGCGCGGGCTGTGATCGTCGTGAGACGGCGCGTAAGTGGTGTAGCCTTCGTGCGATTGGCCGGCTACGAATAATGCCACGCCGGCTTTTTGCACTAAAGTATCCACATCGTCGCCATGCTCGGGAAAATTTACGATGCCGATATTACTGTGGATTACCAGACTCAGACGCTCGACTTTAAAGGCCGGATCCAGGGCCGCCTGGATATTTTTGGCCAATGTCAGGCCAGCAGTTTCGTTATCCACCGCCGACAACAACACGCTGAAAATATTGCCGTCGATACGGGCGACACTATCAGTACCCAACACCACGCTTTGCAGGCGCGTGGCTATCTGTTTCAAAATCAAGTCGCTGCTGTTACGACCCAGTGTGTCGTAAACTTCCTTAAAATTGGCGACTTCCACCAACAAGATAGACAGCATTTTGTTTTGATTGCCGGCGGCTAACATCGCTTGCTCCACCCGGTCGTAGAACAATACCCGGTTAGGTAGGTCCGTTACCGAATCGTGGGTGGTGGAATAACTGACTTGTTTTTCTAATGATTCGGCGCGAGAGCGCAGTTCCTGGGTCTGGTCCAAAATCATCGCCCCAGCTTGATAAGCGATGACTGAGCTGGAATATTGGCCCCAAAATCCGAAAATAAACGGCAGTGCTTCAAGCATCCACAGACCGTAATTTTCGGTTTGTGCTTTGATGACGCCATTTAAAGAGATTTCGCCGACGTAGTAATAACTCAAGGCCAACAATGCACTGAGAATGCTGGCAATCGCAATACCCACACCTTGATAAGTGGTTTTAGATACCTCGCTTTTCAGCACGCGAACATTTTCGTTCAGTATGTTTTTGGCGGGTATCATCTGTTTCTCGGCGTCTGTTTCATGAATTCGCTATCGTTGTTTAGCTTCTGCCGACCAAGCTTTGCAAGCTGGGAACCTCGACAAAATTCACTAAATATAGTTAGCCAAAACGTTAATTACAAACCTAAGCCTCTTAAACCACCATCTCGGCTTGCAGCAATTTAATCTGATCCCTGATCCGCGCCGCATCTTCAAATTCCAGGTTTTTGGCGTGCTGATACATTTTTTCTTCCAGTTGCTTCAAGGCCTTGGCGGCTTGTTTGGGCGTCATAGCCTTGTAATTGCCGGCCGGTTCGGCGACTTTCGCTCTGGCGTTGGAAATGGAACCGCCGGAACCGGGTATCGATAACTCCAAAATATCGGTAACCGATTTGAATATGGTTTTAGGCTGGATATGGTGCTCTTTATTGAACGCTTCCTGCTTATCGCGGCGGCGCTCGGTTTCGTCGATAGCCAGTTGCATCGAACGAGTAATCTTGTCCCCGTAAAGGATTACCTTGCCATTGGCATTGCGCGCGGCACGGCCTATGGTTTGGATTAACGAGGTCAGCGAACGCAGGAAACCTTCCTTATCCGCATCCAAAATCGCTACTAGCGAGACTTCCGGTATATCTAAACCCTCCCGTAGCAAGTTGATCCCGACTAGCACGTCGAACACGCCTAGCCGTAAGTCGCGGATAATCTCCACCCGCTCCACCGTTTCGATGTCCGAATGCAGATAACGCACCTTGACGCCGTGTTCCATCAGGTAATCGGTCAAATCTTCCGACATGCGTTTGGTCAGGGTGGTGACCAGCACCCGCTCCTGCACGGCGGTGCGTTTGGTGATTTCCGATAACAGATCATCGACTTGGCTAGTCGCCGGGCGCACTTCGACGATGGGATCGACTAAGCCGGTCGGGCGCACTACCTGCTCCACCACCGCGCCGGAATGTTCTTTCTCGTAAGTACTGGGCGTGGCGGAAACATAGATACGCTGGCCGCAGATTTGTTCGAACTCTTCGAAGCGCAATGGCCGGTTATCCAGGGCTGAAGGTAATCTAAAGCCATATTCCACCAAGGTTTCCTTGCGCGAGCGGTCGCCTTTATACATCGCGCCAATCTGCGGTACCGTGACATGGCTTTCGTCGATGATCACCAAGGCATCCTTGGGTAAATAATCGAACATGGTCGGCGGCGATTCACCGTCTGCGCGATTGGACAAATGCCGGGAATAGTTCTCGATGCCGGAGCAGTAGCCCACTTCCATGATCATTTCGATGTCGAACAGCGTGCGCTGCTCCAGCCGTTGCGCTTCCACCAATTTGTGATTATCGCGCAATTGCTCCAGACGCTCGGCCAATTCGATTTTGATCTTTTCGACCGCGCTGAGTAATTGGTCGCGCGGCGTGACGTAATGGCTTTTTGGATAAAGCGTAAAGCGAGCCAGACGCTGCGTGACTTCACCGGTTAGTGGGTCGAACATCGACAACCTTTCGATCTCGTCGTCAAACAACTCGATACGCAGGGCTTGTTCTTCCGATTCGGCCGGAAATACGTCGATCACCTCGCCGCGCACCCGATATGTAGCGCGGCGCAGTTCGGTGTCGTTGCGGGTATATTGCATTTCCGCCAAGCGCCGCAGTATGTCGCGTTGCTTGATCATATCGCCGCGCACCAAATGCAAGACCATCTGGAAATAAGATTCGGGTTCCCCCAAGCCGTAAATTGCCGAAACCGTAGCCACCACGATGGTATCGCGCCGTTCGAGCAAAGCTTTGGTAGCCGACAGCCGCATTTGTTCGATGTGTTCGTTCAGCGAGGCGTCCTTGTCGATGAAGGTATCGGAGGCAGGAATGTAAGCCTCGGGCTGGTAGTAGTCGTAATAAGAGACAAAATACTCGACGCTGTTTTCCGGAAAAAACTCCTTCATTTCGCCGTACAGCTGGGCCGCCAAGGTTTTGTTGGGCGCCATGATCATCGCCGGCCGCTGGGTTTGCTGGATTACGTTGGCGACGGTAAAGGTCTTGCCGGAGCCGGTCACGCCCAGCAAGGTTTGATGCAATTCACCGTCGTTGATGCCTTCCACCAGCGCCGCGATGGCGGTGGGCTGGTCGCCAGCCGGTTGATAGCGGCTTTGTATTTTGAACGGTTTATGCGCCGGCCCTTTTTTTTGCGGCCGCGCTTCTTCCACGCCCAGAACACCCGTGATCGCCGACTGGCTAATCTCCATGCGCCGTTTATCGCTCATGCCCTACCCTCTGAAATTTGGTTCAACACCGGCTTATTTACAAGCCGTTTCCGGCTGGTCGTGACCCAAGGTATCCAGCTCGGTCTTCGGATGCAAAAATCCTTCGACCGGCGCTACGCTAACCAAAGAACGCGGTGCGGCCAATAATACCGGTTGCCGCAATTGACCGTCCCAAGGGCGGAACGACAGGGGCACGCCTTTGTAACCCTGCAACGCAAACGCTTCGGAGAAGATATAATCCTTGATGGCTTGGGTTTGATTGGACTTGCTACGGACGCTGGCCTCGCCTATCGCCCGCACCGCCAGATAAGCCGCGTAATCTTGTTCTTCCATCCAGCGGCCGGCGGTGTCCTTGAAGCGATTTTGCAATTGCACCGCGCCCCATTGTTCGTGGGTTCTGTGCCAGGCAGTGGCAACCAAACCCTGCGTGCCGATCACGGGACGCGGTTTCCAGGTCCGGTAATCCAGATATTCGCCGAACAAGCCTTGTTCGTCGGCCACAACCAACACGTCGTAATCGTCCACTTGCGTGAACACCGGCACGTCGGATTGCGCGCTACGGCGGGCGTCGTAATCGTTGGTCCAGGCTTTTTCCGCGACCAGTTTGATACCAAACTTCTTGGCCGCGCGTTTAATGGCCGCTGCGTATAACTTGTCTTCCGGCGTGGGACCTATCACCAAAAACCAGTTTTGCCAGCGCTTCTTTAACATATATTGCGCCAGCGCATCGGCACGCATGGCTCGGCTGGGTAAGAGGTGCAAAACCTGATGCCGGCAATCCGTGTTGCGCAACTCGTCGTCGCTGGTAGAAGCATCGAACAGCAATTTGTTTTTCGCCGCCGGCAAATCGGCGAGCTTGTTTAATTGGTCTGGCTGCACGTTCAACACCACCAAACCAACATCCTCGCCTAATTGATTGAAGGCCTGCTGCAAATCGCCGCCCACCGGCACTACAACCTGCTTTAACTCGTAGTGCTGGCCGGTAAATTGCCCGGTGGTATTGTTATCGGCAATCGCCAATTCGGCGCCGATCTGGCCTTTGTTCTGGATAAACGGATCAAGATTGGATAAGGCAGCCGGGGCGGCTCTTTCCTGACTAAAATAGCCGATTTTGACTATCTGCTTGGCAGGCTCGGCGGGTTTGCTGATCTGCGGTTTGGCGGGTGCGGCTTTCTTGGCAGGCGCGGCAATAGCGCTGCTGATAGGCAACGCGGCGAGCCAACAATAACAAAATGAAACAATCGCTATTTTTTTCATAATCCGGTTCGGAACGATATAAAAGCCCTATTTTAACGGATTCGCTTTGGCTGGGCTTGGTCAATAATCGTCACGCTCTATTGAATTTTAACGGTTTAACATCAATACTTAGCCACCTTTACATTTGCCGCGCTTGCCATGTCTGAGCCAGATTTCTCTTTAGATTTTCTCGATCAAGAGGTCACGATTGATAGCTCATGGTCTAACAAACGCAGTGCGGTTCGTTATCGACGCAACGACATCCGTGCTGCCGTCAAAGTCAAAAGTATCTGGTTTCCACGCCTGTTTCCGGTCGTGTTACGGGATGTGAGTAGCCGCGGCGCGGCGATATTCAGCGAAAAAAAACTCGGCAAGAATCAGCGGATATTCCTGTATTTATTGTTCGCCGACGGCAAGCGTTTCGATATACCCGCACTTGTTGTCCATTGCGACCGGGAAAACGGCCGTTACGGCATCAAGTTCGACAACATTGAAAAACATTTGGCAGAGCATTTACTGCACACCCAAACCGATCTGCTATTCAGCTAAGCGCAAAACAATATGCCAATACTCAGTGAAATTTATATATACCCGGTCAAATCGCTGGCCGGCATTCGCGTAGAACACTGGCCGGTCGACCACAAAGGCTTGCTGTACGACCGAAAATGGATGCTGATAGACGGCGATAGACAGTTCCTCAGCCAGCGCCACTTACCCAAAATGGCCTTGATTCAAACCCGCATTGCAGATCAACAGTTAATTTTGTCGGCGCCCAATCAAGCGGACCTAACACTGCCTTTGCAATCGGAAGACGGCGACGACATTGAAGTGGTAGTCTGGCACGACGTTTGTGTCGCCAAAACCTGTGGCGCTGTTGCCGATGCCTGGCTGAGCGATTTTTTACAAACCGAGTGCCGGCTGGTCTACCAAAGTGATGACGATATTCGTCAGGTCGATCCTAACTATGCTTTAGAAAGCGATCAAACGTCGTTTTCCGACGGCTTTCCGTTTTTGATTGTGTCGGAAAATTCCTTAAACGCTCTCAACCAAGCCATGCCGTTGGCAATTGACATGATTCGCTTTCGGCCAAATCTGGTCGTCAGCGATTGCGACAGCTACGCCGAAGACACTTGGCGACGGCTTAGCATCAACGATATTGGTTTTAGATTGCCCAAACCCTGCTCGCGCTGCTCGGTGCCCACCATAGACCCGCTCACCGCCGCAACCGGCAAAGAGCCGTTGACGACGCTGAATCGTCTGCGCAAATGGCAAAACAAAGTCTATTTTGGGCAAAACGCCTTGCACGATAAACCCGGCAGCTTGGCAGTCGGCCAGACCGTGCTGATCCATGAAATCGGCGAACCGCAGCCTCCGCTATCCCTAACTTAGAAAATCCCGCACTTTCATTACTCCTCGTCCGGCGATTGCCGGTTCGCCAGTCACGCCGTCAATGGTGGTATCCGCGCATTTGGGTGCTTCCCATGTAGATGCTTTGTTTACTTGTTTGTCGAAGCTGTTCGCTTGGCTAATCGGGGCTTTTGCAGTTTCACATCAGTTTGACAAAGCCTTCCTCTGCTTATTTAGTAATGGGTATTTCTAAGCTAAAAAGCCTACTTTCAATTACCCGCTCTATCGAGCTAAGCAATAAATCAAACCCCACCTCGAAATAAAAACGATATTTCGTACTTCATGCGACATATCGTGCCAAAACGCTTCCACACCAATTATGCATGCTGACTCCTCCTACCAAGCACAGCCATAAAATATCTTTAAAAACATAAAGATAAATTATTTTCCCGCACAAAACTAATAACTGGCATAAGAATTGGCTATTAATTCCCGTAATACAATTTTTTGAATAAAACAGAAGTAATTTAATTCAATTTATATGGCAATTTAGCAGCATGAGAAATTATTTTAATCCACTGCATTTAAATACTTACTAGATGCCTGCATTTTGCACGGAACAAGTCATTAATATAAATATATTACCGCCAAATCTAATCAAATATAGAGGTATCAAGATGGAATCAATTAAATTTAAAAAGAGCATCGGTAGCGATTTTAAGAAGCTACCTACAAACCACGGTTGCCGGACTCGCAATGTCGCATTGGCTATCACATTGCTGCTCGGCGCCCATTCCGGATGGGTGTCGGCCGCAGCTTTTGACAGCAATATTGTAATTCGCGGTTCGGCCGAGTTTGATAGCCTCGGTTCCCCAGCCGATCCCATAAACGCCATCCAGACAGGCTCGCTGACCAGCATTATCGCCGGCTCTACTTCCACCACCACGCTGGTGGGTTCCACGGTCACTGGTCCTGACCCCTTGTCAGGCACCTTAAGCCAGATCGGCGACGGTTTTGGTATCAATTTAAACGCTAGCGGCACTGGCGGCGCCGAGCCCTCAAGCATCAGCCCGCTGTTCGGCGACTATACCTTTTCGATTGAGAACAAGTCTGCCGTGGATAGTTTTGTGGTGAACTTGCAATTCCAATACAGCCATCAAGTCGAAGCCACCGACACACCGCCGCTGAACAATGACGGCGAATTCGCACAGTCCATAATTGGCTTTTACAAAGCCGATGGCAAGGAACTGGCGTTTTCTAAAATTATTTCGGATCCCGTTCGCGGTAACGAAAAATTCATACCCAGTAATCCGAATACCAATATCGCTACCGGTAAAGGCGGCCTGGTATCCGACGTCGGCACTCTGCTGCTGTCGTTTCTATTAAACCCTGGCGACTTAATCAGCTTTGGCGATAGCAACCCCGATCTATTCATATTCGGCGGCGCGGACTCCGGCAGATTTTCGATAAATGCGTCCAGCCTGATTACAGTCGAGTCGGTCACCAAGCAAACCAACAACACGGTACCGGAGCCGGAAACCCTGTGGTTGCTGGCTATCGGCTTGATCTCAGTCCTTACCAGCAAACGCCGTCACTACGCTTTCAATTAATTTCAACTCAATTTAAAGGTACTCAACATGTCAAAAGCATTCAATAAACCACTCTTGAAACTCGCCATGATCGCTATCACCGGCTTACCAGTATCAGCCTCGGCTTGCGGTTCCGACCCCTTTCTCGGCGAGATTTGCACATTTAGCTTTAACTTTTGCCCGCGCGGTTATCTGGAGGCCGCCGGACAGACGCTGAGCATTGCGCAAAACACAGCCTTGTTTTCGCTGTTGGGTACGCAGTATGGCGGTGATGGACAAACAACATTTATGCTACCGGATCTGCGCGGCCGTTCGCCAATCGGGGTCGGACAAGGTCCGGGGCTATCGCCAATATCGATTGGCCAAGAAATCGGCATAGACTTTGTAACCCTACAACCAAGCCAAATGCCTTTACACTCCCATGGTGCGCAAACTTTTTTAGATAACGTTTCCGCTACGATTGACGCAGTAAGTACAGCCGGCAATAAGAGTACGCCCTCCGGCAATGTATTGGCGGCCTCGACATCGAGAGATAATATCTATTCAAGCGATGCCCCCAACGCTTCCCTAAAGGCAAACATCATAAAATTTACGGGTAGGCCAACCACTTCCGTTCAGCCTGCGGGACAAAGCCTGCCTTTTGATAACCGTTCACCTGCTTTGGGTATCACTTACTGTGTAGCCACACAAGGTATTTTTCCTGGCCGAAATTAACGGCTGGAATCTTATAAATCTGCCCTGTTAATCGCAAATAGTCTGAAGTGATATTCACGACACATAGTGCCCACGCAAAAAAGTGGGCACTATGTAGCTAGGCAAAACACGCTGCTGACTGAGCCACATGATCAACCCTTAGCCGGGTAAGCAAAAACCGGTTTACCCGAGTTTAAATCCCACAAAAAAACCGCCTGCACCGCTAACACCCCGGCTGGTAAACACCGCCAGCCGATCCAGCAAGAAACTGCCGGATTCCTTGGCAGCCTCTGCGGCTGAGCTAGCCGCATTTTCCAACGCCATATTGTTGATGTTGATAAGATCGTAATATTCGGCAACGAACAATATCGACACAATCGCCCCACCGACAAACAAGGCCGTGCGCAGCATTTTTTTGGCGAAATAGCCAATCGCCATTCCCAAAATAAACGGTGCGCCTAAATTACCCAGCAAAAAGGCTTCGGAAAAAATATCGTTGGATGCGTGTGTTTCAATGGCGTTATTCATAAAATCCAGTCGTAAAATGTTTAAAAATTTTCGACGATTTTATAACGAATCCGGCAACATAGAGCATTTACTGCGCAGCAACATCTAAGCCGCCTGCGACGCATAACACGGGCCGGCAAGCGCATCTGCCGCTATGGCTTGTAAGTCAATCACCCTATCCACCGAGGCGATAGTCTCCGGGCGATGGGCGATGATGATGCGGGTCAATTTCAGTTGCTGCACCGCACCGTTCACCAGTTTTTCGCGGGCCACATCCAAGTGGCTGGTGGCTTCGTCCAACACCAGAATTTTTGGGCGTTTGTATAAAGCGCGGGCCAGCAGCACCCGTTGTTTTTGGCCGCCGGACAACACCGTGCCCATATCACCGATCAGTGTGTTGTAAGCCATCGGCATGGTCATCACATCCTGATGCACCGCCGCCAGTTGCGCGCAGGTTTCGATCCAGGCTTGATCCGGCTCCGGGTCAAAAAAACAGATGTTGTCGGCAATCGAGCCGGCAAACAATTGATCTTCCTGCATCACCGCCGCCACCATATTGCGGTAATCGTGGCTGTCGATGCGGTTTAGGCGCACACCGCCGATCAGGATTTCGCCGGCACTGGGCTGCAATAAACCCAAGATTAATTTGGCCAGCGTGGTTTTGCCGTAACCGGACGGACCAATGATCGCCACCGACTCGCCTTCGGCAAAATCCAGATTCAGGTTCTTCAGCACCGGCGGCTCGGACGGCGCATAACTGAAATCCAGATTGCGGATTTGGATCGATGCCGCCAGTTGCTCGTGACGGGCACCACTAACATGCTCATCTTCGGCTTCCGCCAACGCAATATCGGCGACCCGTTCGGTGTGTAAGCCCAGCATTTTGAATTCGATGCCTTTTTCGATGAAGCTGCCCACCCGATGAGTGAACTGGTCTTTAAAGGACATAAACGCAAACAGCATCCCCACCGAAAAGCCGCCGTCCAGAATAAACAAGGCGCCTAGCCAGATCACCGCGATGTTTTCCACCCCAAACAACAAGCTGTTCAGGGCGCGGTAAATGATATTGAGCTTTTGCACGCGGATGCCGGCGTTGAAATGATCGACCATCAAATTTTGATACCCGTGCCGGCGTTGCAACTGGCGATTAAATAACTTCACGCTTTGCATGCCACGCACAGTTTCCAGCAGATTGGTTTGCTGCTTGGCGGCGCGCAGGATTTGCTCTTCGCTGGCTGCGCGTAATGGGGCGAACGACAACAAGCGCAATACTCCGTAAAGCAGCGCGGCCAAGCTGACGATAGCCGCAAGCTTCCAGCTGTACACCAGCATCATACCCAGTGTCACCAACGCCATCACGCCGTCAATAATCGCTTCCAGAAAGCTGGTGGTCAGGGTGCGTTGAATCACGTTTAAGGATTCGAAGCGCGAGACGATGTCGCCCAGATGCCGCTTCTCGAAGAAATTCATCGGCAGCTGCAATAAGTGTCCGAACAGATTGCTCATCATCTGCAAATTCACCGACGTACTGAGTACCAGCACCACCCACGAACGCAGCGCGGTAATGCCTATCTGAATCAAGGCCAGCAATAGAAATCCCAATCCCAATACCGTCAATAAATTGGTATCCCGGGCCACCACCGCGTTATCCACCACCAGTTGCATAAAAAAAGGCGCTACGATTGCAAACACTTCGATGGCTGCCGCCAATAAAATGATTTGCAAGGTAGCGCTGGAGGCACCGTTCAATCGGCCGATGAGGCGGGAAAGTTTGATTTGTTGACGTTCGGTTTTGGCGGTAAAAGCTTGGGTGGGCTGCAACTCCAAAGCAATACCGGTGAAATGTTTGGAGACCTCGGTATAGGGCAAATGCACGGTACCTTTGGCCGGATCGTGTATCGTCGCCACGCCGCGTTTGACCTGGGTCAAAACTACGAAATGATTGAAATCCCAATGCAAAATAGCCGGCAGGCTTAGTCTGCTCAGTTCGTTCAAATCCACCCGTACCGGCCGCGAACCCAGATGCAATTGGTTGGCGATCTGGATCAGATGATTCAAGGTCGAGCCTTTCAAAGACAGGGAAAACTTTTGTCTTAAACTGGCCAGATCCACCCGGTGCCCATGAAAATTGGCCACCATCGCCAGGCAAGCCAGACCGCATTCGGCTGCTTCGGTTTGCAGGATCAGCGGGGTCTTCCTGCGGCCGGAAAAGTCGAGGATATGTTGCATAGTCATGATTAAACCCGTCCTAGAATGCTGTAAAGAGGATCGAACACCCATTCGATCAGGCGGCGATGATCCAACCAAATATCCGCATCCAGCAGCATGCCGGATTGCAGCGGAATATCCTGGCGATAGGCTTGCACCGCTTGTTTATCGATCTCGACAGTGACCCGGTACACCGGCTCTTGCAAAGCCACCGGCAAATCGGCTTCCTTGGGGGTAATCAAGGTTTTGGCGATTTCGACGATACGGCCTTGATGACTACCGAAGCGTTGATAGGGAAAGGCTTGATAACGCACCGACACGGTCTGCCCCTGCTCGACAAAGCCCACCGCGCTGGACGGTACCAATAACTGGGCTTGCAATTTGGCACCTTGCGGCAGGATGGACAGCAAGGGATTGGCGGTCGTGGCATTTTGTCCCTGCTCCGCCAGGATGGTGGTGACGGTGCCGTCGTGCGGCGCGGTGATTACAATATTGCGGCGCGATTCGGATTCGGTGATGTTTTGCGCCAAACTCGAAATATTGCGTTCGATGGCCGCGCGCTGGTTTTTAAATTTCATTTGGCTACTGTCCGCTTCCAACTGCGCGGAGCGGATGTCGCGTTGTAAGGTCATCTGTACCCGTTGCAGGGCTTGCAGCTTGGCTTGGTGATCCAACCATTCATCTTGTTTTTGTTGGGCTTGCACGGCCGAAACGAATTTTGTGCTTAGCAACTGCTGATAGCGTTGCGAAGTTGCCGCGGCACCGGCCAAACGCTGTTGCTGGGTGTCTATTTCATTATTGACTTGTTGCAATTCGCGTTGCATGCCATGCAGTCTATCCAACACCGAACGGTATTGAATCTGATCGATTTGCTCTTGCTTCACCAGTTCGGTCTCCAGACTTTCCCGGCGTTGTTTCAGTTGTTCAATCGCCGCGGCCTGAGCTTGCGGGGTTTCCCGTGAACTACTTTCGGTGGATAACACGAACAACGTATCGCCGGCTTTCACGGCTTGCCCCTCACGCACGTGTTTTTCGATCAAGGTGCCGGCCTGCGGCGCATACACTTTGATTAATCCCATGCTCGGCGACAAATAACCATTCACATGCGATTTGCGGGTGTACTCGCCCCAAAAGGCAAAGGCGACCAGCAGCAAAGCGCTGCTGACGGCTAAAGCGGTGAGAAAGGCAAACGACAAGGATTCCACGTGAATAACCTCCCCTAAGGGCTTGTCTTTTTTAAAGTCCAAGGCTTGTTGTCGAAATAACTCATGTTTCATAGCGCCGTTTCCTTCTCACCCTTTTTGACATTGCGACCAAAACCCTCAGAGAACGCCGTAGTCGGCTGCCCGCCGCATGTCTTCGGTCGGCTTGAGGTTATTGGTCACCACTTGCGGACATCTAAAACACGCCGAGCGGCCTTCCTGTAGCCACCAACGACAGTCGGCACGAATCGCGCACACCGGCAATTGCTCGGTGACCGTCGGCGTAAAACGCACGACTTTTTCAGCCAGCCGGCATTTGGACTCCGCTTCCGCGTAGTGACCGCAACCGGTGCAGGCGCACGGCGCGGAAAAGCGGAACACTTCCGCCGGACTGACCGGGCCCGCCAATTCGAGCAATTGCTCGGTCACCGGTTGCGGGGCTTGCAGATAAGCCATTTCCGGCTGATCCGCAGTGCCAGTCATCACCCCGATGACCTGGGCACCTTCCCATTCCGGCTGCGCGCTGGGACATAACACTGGGTTCTCCGAGGTCATGGCCTTATCAACCCAGCTGGGTTGCTCCTTGCAGGCCGCCCGCTAAGCCACCGGCCAAACCGCCGGCACCCTGATTGGTAATCACATTATTTAATCCTCTAAACTGATCGAACCAGGGGCCGCCGGCGATAATGCCTTTATTCAGCACCAAGCTTAACGAGGCGCCGCCGCTAACTTGATCCAGTTGCGCCTGATTCAATTCCACGCCGGCAGCCTCGCGGGCTTGCAAAGCGCGTTCTATACCTTGCGCGGCAAAGGCGGATAATTCATCGGCAGAAATTCGAGTGGTTTTGTTTGACATGACAGCTCTCCAAAAAATAAAAGATGACTTCAGGGAAGTGATTTAGCGCACAACCAAGCCAGCATTGGCTTTAATCACGAACGACCCTGGATTGATGACCGGCCAGAATTTACGGGGAAACTGACTTAAATCAGTGCCGACATCGACTAAACCGCCGGAAACTTGGCTGATTTCCTCAGGTTGCAACACCTTCAGAGCTTGATCTAATTTGGATTTTTGAGACATTGTCTTTCTCCTTAAAAAAGTGATGAGGCCGGCTCATAGCTGGCCCAACGACTGCGATACCGGCAGCATTGCTTACCGAACCACATCCCCATCTACCGGTTTGTGAACTTGAGCGGGTATTGATACTTTAGGTGTTCGCCACCCTGGAAAGCTGTGAAAAATTCCACTGCGAATGGCGGTAGTTTTTCATTCGACAAGGATTCGTGCCGCTATGGCGGCTACGCTAAAAGCGGAGCTTGGCTGGATGCGTAATTTGCGAAACTTTTTTACCGGCTAAATTTAAAGATCGTCTTCAGCATCTACAATTATTATCGCGGCCCTAAAATACCGCTGGCCTAAATGCCTTTGGGGTAAAGGCTCTATCGAAGGCTTAAACCGTTTCAGGCTTCGACGAATGCAGCCCAAACGGGGCAGCAGCGATAAATTGGGCCGATTTGCATGACAATGTCTTTGATACAAATGACGGCATTTATAGAATTTGGCGATTTTCGAGAACCAAACTGATCGGGAGCTGCCGCTTACGCAATTGCCCGAACTCGACACGATTCCAGCTTTGCAGCGTACTGCCCAAGATGCGCTAACAAGATCACTTCACAGCGATAGCCATTGACCAAACAACCATGAATAACGCGCCTTCACCCGCGAAACAGACAACGTTATCCGAAACAGTTGCTCCTTCATTTACCCGAGTTTTAATTTCCAATATCGTGGGTTTGGTGATGTTGCTTGGTCTGGCGCTGTTAATAGGCATGACTTGGCAAAGCGTCGCCAGCACCGAAGAAACCACCCGGCGGGAGGTGAAAGAAACCCTGGACCGCGCGACCGAGCGCCTGCAGATTTTGATTCGCGCGGCGGAGATGACAGCCGAATCCGCTGAACGTGCCGCGATAGCCCCGGAGGTAACGGGCGCCACTTTACAATCGACACTGGAATATTCGCTGGCGGCATTCGAACAACGCCCGGAATTAAGTTATCTGGGCATTTCCTTGGCAGCTTCAGGCGAATACGGCGCGTTGGAACGAACTGCAAATGGCGAGATTTTACTTTGGCTATTTCCGGGTGACCGCACGGAAGGCCCGCCTGCGCGAAAGTTCATATTGACCGAGCAGGGATTCGTGCTCCATCAACAGCTGTTTAACCAACACTACGATCCCCGCAGCGATGCGTTCTACGCAGCCGCTTTGCGCAGCCCGAGCGGCGACACCTGGGTTCCGGCTTACCGCTGGGCGGCGCCATTTACAGGCAACGAGCCTTTGTGGGGCTTCAGCTACGGCAAAGTGCTGAAAGATGCGGGCGGACGTTTGATCGGCGTTCTGGATGCTGACTTCGACATCCCGGCATTGAATAGCTTTCTAAGCGCCATAGGTACGGAATATCACTCCCGGTTTCAGGTCCTGGAGTTGGGAGCCGCTCCCCGCCTAATCGGCGATCAGTTGCAAGTAGGCCGAGCGCCGTTGCCCTTGCCTGCCGATTTGAGCCCTTTGCTGAATTTCACCGGCGAATTATTCCTAGACCGCATGCTATTGGAAGGCGAGCAACGCTGGGTTGCCGCCCGCCGCATGCCGCTGAAAGGCGGCATGTCTTGGTTGGTCATTACTTCGCGAAAAGTATCGTTTATCGAAGACATGCTGCGTCGCCAGTTGTATCAGGTGGGCGGTATGGGCGTGGCAATTACCGCAGGACTGGTGCTGGTCTCAATGCGCATGGCCCGGCGCTTCGGCAAACCGCTGGCGGCGCTGGAGCGCCGGGTCGCCGGCATCGGTCATACCGAACTGGAACCCCCGGCGGCCGCCACTTTCGCCACGAACGAGTTCCGGGAAACCCAAATTCTGGGGGAAGCCCTCGACCACATGGCCGTGGCCGTTAAACAACTGCTGGAAGCCAAGGAACAGCAAGCCGCTTCTCTGGCCTTAAAAGGCGCAATTTTCGACTCCACTCACACCGCAATCTTTAGCCTGGATCACCAATTGACCGTTATAGAATGGAACGCCGCCGCAGAACGTTTGTTTGGCCTGGCGCGTGAATTCATTCTGGGTAAGGCCATCACCGATGCTGTGCTTGCGCCCGACGGCCACGCTGATTGGGCCGAGATTCTCAGCACCACCGATTCCGGCGCGTTTCAATTTGTCGGCACCCAAGGCGTGTTCGACGCGGAATTGCGAGTGGCGGCTTTTACACGCAACGGTTTGGAAGTCCGCACGCTGTTTCTAAACGACATCTCGGAACGACAACGCGCGGATGCCGCGTTGCGGGAAAGCTTAGCCCGCTTCCACGCCGCCACCCGTGCGACCGGCGATGTCGTGTGGGACTGGGACTTCACCAGCAACAACATCTGGTGGAGCGAGAACTTTCAAATTGTGTTCGGCTACGCCACTGACGAAATTTTGCCTTCATTCGACTTCTGGGCCCGCCGCATCCACCCCGACGACCGCGACCGCGTGGTTGCACACCTTCAAGCCACCGTAGCCGGCAGCGAGAACACATGGTCCGAGGAATACCGTTTTCGGCGCAAGGACGGCAGCTATGCCGACTTGTTTGATCGCGGCCAATTGCTCTGTGACGACACGGGACGCGGCGTGCGGATGATAGGTGCCATTCAGGACATCACCGCGCGCAAACAGGCCGAGCTACAGATTCGCTATCTGGCCACCTACGACGGCCTCACCGGCCTGCCCAACCGCGACCTGATCCAGGACCGCATTGCCCAAGCCATCGCCCACGCGCGCCGCGCCGGCAATCAGCTGGCACTGCTCTATCTGGATCTGGATCGCTTCAAGATAGTTAACGACGGCTACGGCCATCCATTCGGCGACGCGGTGTTAAAGGTCGCCGCCGAACGGCTAGGCAGCCTGGTCAGGGACGGTGATACCGTGTCTCGCCTGGGTGGTGACGAATTTCTAATTTTGCTGACTGATTTAAATAAAGATAGCGATGCCTATTTCCTCGCCCAAAAAGTGGTCCGGCATCTTGATTGTCCGCTCCTGGTTCAGGGGCGTAATATCCATTTGTCCGTGAGCATTGGCGTCAGCGTATTCCCGCAGGACGGCGAAACCGCCGAGGCGCTGATCGACAACGCTGACGTGGCGATGTACCGCGCCAAGGACCTAGGCCGCAACACCTGTCAATTCTTCACCCGCGAGATGAGCGAGGAAACCCTACGCCGTGTCAATATAGAGACGCGCTTGCGGGAAGCGTTGGCATTGGGACAGTTTCAGTTGGCCTACCAACCCAAGGTCAACTTGAAAAACGGCCAAATTTCCGGCTGCGAAGCCTTATTGCGCTGGCAACATCCCGAAATGGGTGCGGTATCTCCCGCCCAGTTCATTCCAATCGCCGAGGACTCCGGGCTTATCGTGCCCATTGGCGATTGGGTGCTGCGCGCAGCTTGCGCTCAGGCAAAAGCCTGGACAGACGCCGGTTTGCCGCCGGTCTGTGTGGCGGTGAACATATCCGCACGCCAGTTTCTACAGCAGGATGTGATCAGTTGGGTGATGAATACGCTCGAAGACACCGGTCTACCGGCCTCTCAACTCGAACTGGAACTGACCGAGAGTTTGATCGCTCAGGATGTCGAGAAGGTCATCGCCACTTTTAGTCAGCTCCGGACCGCCGGGGTGAAGCTGTCCATAGACGATTTCGGTACCGGCTATTCCAGCCTCAGCTACTTGAAACGATTTCGCGTAGATACCCTGAAAATTGATCAATCCTTCGTGCGCGACATGCTCACCGATCCGGAAGATGCCACTATTGTATTGGCGGTGATTGCACTGGCGCACAACCTGGCGTTCAAGGTGATCGCCGAAGGCGTGGAAACCGAACAACACTGCCAGTTTCTGCGCGAACACCACTGTGACGAGATACAGGGCTATTACTTCAGCAAGCCATTACCGGCATCAGCATTCGAGGTCTTGCTGCGTACCGGCAAAAGCTGGGTATAAACGGCAGGCGCTTGGCGGGATGGGTTTTGCAAAGTTGAAGTTCGCCAATGCGCCGAGCGCTATTTCCGCTGCCGCCGTAAAAGGGGTATGTCTGTGATTTAATTGGCTGACAATCTGTGAAATACTTCACTATCATGACGCAAAATTAGTATGCTAGGCGTCAACTACAAACCAGACCGTTATCAAAAGCGGCACTCTACTAAACCAAGCGGTTATAGCCTCATCATGCAAGCAGAAGTCATCGCCAGTCTGAACCACATCCCCTTTCTCGCCGATCTGCCCGAGGAGGCTTTGGAAGCTTTGGCATCCAGGGCCAAGGTCATTAAATTTCCGAAAAAGGCCATGATCATCGCCGAGGGCGACCAGACCAGTTCGCTGTACATTATTTTGTCCGGCAAGGTGCGGGTGTTTGGCAGTAACGACAAAGACAAGGAGGTCACCTTATTGATTCAGGAGGCCGGCTCTTATTTCGGCGAACTGGCCTTGCTTAGCGACGAACCGCGTTCCGCCGCGGTGGAAGCCCAGGAAAAAACCGTGTGCGCGGTCATCGCCAAAACCGATTTCATCCACTGGTTGAAACTACACCCCGATGCGGCGATTGCCTTACTTAAAGTATTGGCTGAAAAAGTCAGATTTCTGACCGAGAAAGTCAAACAAATGGCCTTGTCGAATGTGTACGAACGTACCATTAAGGTACTGCAAGACATGGCGGAAAAGGAAGGCGACGTCTACGTGATTCATAACCGCCCGACTCAGCAAGAGCTGGCGACCATGGTGGGTTCATCTCGGGAAATGATTAACAAAGTGATGAAAGAACTAACCAAAGGCGGTTACATCAGCGTCGACGAAAAAACGCTACGCATCGAAACCACCCCACCGGCCGCATGGTGAGCTGCCTGTAGCGATTATCGGCAGCGCATGATCGCAACTGCACCTTGGGCCAATTGACAAAAATAAGAAAATCCCGAGCAAAGTTAATTATTACCTTGATCAGTTAGGGTTTCAGACTTTATCATCCGAAAAAAAACATCTTTCGGAGATAAAATGCGCTGCCTTGTGATTTGCTTCATGGTTTTATTTGCGCCAATGTGTTTGGCGGAAACCGATGCGACCGCGACAAGCTGTAGCGTGGAAAAAGCCGCCAAACTGGTTTCGCTGCAAGGCAGTTTATATTACGACGCCGGCGCGCAAGGACAATGGCAGCCGGCACAATTGGAGCAAACTCTTTGCGAAGGCAGCAGGGTTAAAGTCGAAACGTACAGCCGCGCATCTTTGTTACTTCCGAACGGCATCACGCTGCGTTTGGCCGAAGGCACCGTCTTGACCTTAAACGGCATCGCCCCCAGCCAGCCCACTTTAGTCGATTTACTGAAGGGCTTTGTGCATTTCATCAGCCGCACACCCAAGCAGTTACAAATCACCACACCCATCGCCAACGCCGGCCCGGAAGGCACCGAATTTGCACTACGCGCCGATGATGCCAGCGCCGAATTGTGGGTCTACGAAGGTGCCGTGCGCTTTTTCAATACCTACGGCGACATTCACCTGAAAGCCGGCGAAGCGGGTCAGACCTTGTTGGGCCAGGCTCCGCGCGCGCAAATCGATCTTAAGCCCGCCGATGCAGTGAATTGGGCTTTGTATTACCCGCCGCTATCAGCCTATGCGGAGCCGGACGCCCCGATAACCCCGGCTCTGCGTGCCGCGATTCAGAATTATCGGCAAGGCCGGATCGATTTGGCGCTAAGCAGTTTAGAGCGGACGCCACCAGTTGAACAGTCGCCGGAGTTTTTGAAAATCCGTGCAGCAATCAGGCTGACAGCCGGGCAAAGCCAGCTGGCGATGCAAGACATTCAAGCCCTACGCTCCGGCAACCCAAATGATGCAGAAGCTTTAGCGCTGGAGAGCATTCTGGCGTTGACCCAAAATCGCAAAACAGACGCGCTGAATCTGGCCGAGCGTGCAGTGACGGCAAATCCGCAATCGGCGACCGCTTACTCAGCACTATCCTACAACCAACAAGCCGGCTTCGAACTGGAAAAAGCCTTGGCAGCGGCGCAGCGTGCCAGCCAGTTGGCACCTGACGATGCGATGACTTGGGCGCGGCTGTCCGAGCTGCAATTGGCGCTGGGCTTGCGCGAAGAAAGCGCACAATCGGCGACTAAAGCCTTCATGCTCGACGCCAATCTGGAAAGAACGCAAACCGTACAGGGCTTTTCGCATTTATTCCGAGTAGATACTGCCCAAGCCATGCGGCATTTCGAATCCGCCGTCCAATTAGACTCTACCGCGCCTTTACCGCGCTTGGGCTTAGGTCTAACAAAAATCCGCAGCGGCGACCTGGAAGCCGGCCGCCGCGACCTGGAAATCGCCGCTATTCTCGACCCAAATAATTCCCTGTTACGCAGCTATCTGGGCAAAGCCTATTACGAAGAAAAGCGCCCCGCGTTGGCCGGCGACCAATTCGACCTGGCAAAACAACACGACCCTAAAGATCCAACACCGTATTTCTACGATGCATTGCTCAAGCAAGCCTCCAATCGCCCAGTCGAAGCAATGCGAGACATGCAACAGGCCATAGAACTGAACGAAAACCGTGGCGTGTACCGGTCAAAACTGCTGCTGGACGAAGACGCCGCCGCCCGCACCGCCAACTTGGCACGTATTTATAACGACCTGGGCTTCGGCCGAGTCGCGTTGAAGGAAGCCTGGAAGTCCTTGGGTCACGATGCCACCGATCCTTCGGCCCACCGCTTTCTGTCGGACGCATATATCGGCCAACCTCGATATCGAATTGCGAGGGCCAGTGAGTTACTACAAGCTCAACTACTACAACCAATTAATATCACCCCGGTACAGCCGCAACTTACGGCGGAAAATATCGGTATCTTAAATAATACCGGTCCGGGCACTCTGTCCGCGAATGAATATGACAGCCTGTACACCCGAAATGGCGCTCATTTAGTTGCCAATGGTGCCTACGGTAGTCGTAACACGCTGACAGATAACACGATTATCTCTGGTTTATACGATAAATTATCGCTTAGCCTAGGCCAGTTCCATTACCAAACGGACGGAATACGCATTAACGACGACTATCATCAAGATGTTTATAATGCTTTCGCTCAATATGCTTTCACCCCAGATTTTAGTTTGCAATTCGAATTAAAAACCGAAGACATTGAGACTGGTGATGTCCCTTACCGTTTAAACGGATCACACTCAACCAATCTTAGAAATGTCATCGCTCAAGATACCGCAAGAATTGGTAGCCATTACCGAATAAATAGCCAGCAAGATGTACTATTTTCATCTTTTTATACTACTAGAGAAACAACCATTAACAATCGACTTCCATTGACCAGAAACTTCGATGAATTAGATGATTTAATAGTAGACACAAAAAGCTATCAAACAGAATTACAGCACAATTTTGGCGGCGAACGTTTAAATATAACAACAGGAGCCAGCTATATAAACGCCGACAATAAGAGTGTATACAGCCAATTGGCAAAAAGAATAAGATCACCTTTCAATATCGTATTTTTAAACTCAACGTCCAGCAGTTTCTCCACAGAGTATTTCAATATTTACAGTTATTTTAAATACAGGCTGCCAAACAACATAAACGCAACTTTCGGGCTGAGTTACGATAGTTATGAAGAACCAACCTCCAAAAAATATCAATTAGACCCGAAGTTCGGCATCGTATGGGACGCAACCAATAGCGTCACTCTAAGAGCAGCGGCATTTCGAACAATCAACAGACCACTTACAAATAACCAAACCATAGAACCCACTCAAGTTGCCGGATTTAATCAATTTTACGATGCTAACAATGGTGCATCGGCTTGGCAATACTCATCCGGAATTGATTTTAAACTTACCAAAGAGGTCTTTGCCGGCGGGGAAGTCAGCTGGAGAGAGAGCCATCAAGAACTGATTGATTTAACAGCGCCTGAATACCGTGCAGCATTCAGCCGCAACGAATTATCTCACTTAGCCTATGCCTACTGGGCACCAAACGATTGGATCACATTCAAAAGTGAATACCGATTCGACAAAAGCAAAAGGTCACTTTTTAATAGCTCAGCAGACTCAACCAATCCAGTGGGTGTAAGCACTCATCAAATTCCGTTATCGATTAACCTATTCCATAAAATCGGATTATTTTCTAAGCTATCGGCTACATTTGTCGATCAAAGAGTCGCAGAAATCGCCCCATCAACCACTCCCATATCAGGCGTTTCGATTATCGGTTCAAGTCAAAATTTTTGGTTATTTGACACAGCGATTGGTTATCGCTTTCCAAAGCGTTTGGGTACCATTACATTCGAAGCTAAAAACATATTTAACAGACATTTTGCGTACCAAAGCGCTTTCGATGCGAGCGGCCCACAATTAAGCCCTTACATACCGGAGCGACAGCTATTTATACGACTGAGTTTTGTTTATTAATATGAGCCCTAACCAACCCCTAAAACCAACACAGGATAAAATCCATGATGAAACTAACCACTGCAATCTGCTTAATGACAAGTCTTTTTTTAACTTCTTGCGGAAAGACAGACCAACCCATTTTATCGCTACTCAAAAAAACCGTTGTCATCGCTGAAGGTGTTAACGCCAAAACCGACGAGTTTGTAGTTATTAACCCTCTGGATAGCAAACTACTGCCGCCTTGCGGAAAAACAACCCTCCCAACAGAGAATGAAAAAGATGTAAAAGCCCACGAAGAGGAATCAAAACGTAGTCAGAATAAAAGCTCAGACTGCCAAACCACTATCGCCAAAGTAAATGATGAAGTCTTAAATGCAATTAAAATCCAGGCCCCCATAGAAGGCGTGATCCTTAAAAACGGCAAGGAAATTCCCGCAAAATTCTTTGTTTCAGTCAAAGCTGTTTACGATGATCCCTGTACCACTATTTACGCCAACGGATATCAGTATCAACAATGCATAACGGATCAACAACTCGCTGATCTTTTAGACTAAATTAAATCATGCATAAAGGCTCCCCGGACATGCGGGAGCCTTTGTCAGAAAAATATTAACCTCAGTTGCAACAATAATCATATCTTTGAATTTTTTTATTACACTAAGGCTAATATGTTCATATGGGTTATTTTAGAAGAATAGCTGTTATTACTATTTCTGGTTTTTTAGTCAGTAATATTAGCGCCAAGCTTTTTAACTTCGAAATTTCACAAGGTCTAGACCTACTATTCCAAATTCGCGGCCCGCAAATACCACCCGACGATGTCGTCATCGTGGCGATGGATGAAACGTCAGAATCCGCTCTTGGCGTAGGCCAAGACTTGACACGCTGGCGACGCTTTCACGCCGACTTGATCCGCCAATTGCAAAAGCAGGCAGTAAGTTTTATCGTCTTCGACCTGCAATTCATTCGCCCCCAATCTTCGGAAGATCAGGAACTGGCCGCAACGATGCGTGCCGCCGACAATGTTTTAGTGGTCGAATGCGTGCAAAAATTTCGCCACGGCGCCGAGGATTTTTATGGCCGCGAGGAATGCTCAGACAGCAATAGCCGCCCGGCCATTTCCCGAGAAGGAGACACCAACATCCAGCTTCCGGAACAATTGGTCGGGATGCGCAAAGTGTCGCCGACCTCGACCATTGCCGGCGCTGTTTTGGATAGCGCGCCGTTCTATCTGATCAACGATGCCAGCAATAGTAGCGTGCGCGAAGTCTGGACTTTTTCCGACGGGCTGGCTGAATCGCCCAGCCTGCCGACACTGGTTTGGTTTTATTATTTGCAGCATTCCGGCGCAATACCCGATCAGGGTCAACCACTGTCTGCCTGGTTAACCCAACAACGCCGAGCTTGCCAAGTTGACGGCAGCGTTACATCCAGCCAGGCCTCACCTGAACTCCGAATCAACAAACTATTTTGCGAAGGCGACAGCCGCTATCTCAATTACTACGGCCCGCCGCGCACGCTCAGAATGGAATCTTACGCCGATGTTTACGAAGGTAAGGTTAAAGACTTACAAGGCAAAGTGATATTCGTCGGCCGCGCCAATCGCCAGTTTTCGCCGGGCAAATCGGACTTTTTTCCTACGCCTTATTCCGATTCGCATTCCGGCAAAATGGCCGGCGTGGAGATCATGGCCACGCAATTCGCCAATTTACTGGAAGACAGTTTTATCGAGAACCCGGCGCCGGGCTGGATAATTTCCAGCGTATTTGGTTTGCTTGTCGCCTTGTTGCTATTCAGTTTTGCCGGCTGGCCCGGTATCGTCCTCAGCCTAGTGTTTGCCTCGGCTTACGCCGGCTCGGCTGTCTGGTTGTTCGCTCGGTACCACTGGTGGTTGCCAATCGCCGGACCCATATTAATTCAATTGCCATTGTCATGGCTGCTCAGTTTGGCCTGGTCGCGTTACGACTTAATGTGCGAACGGGGGCGGATACTTGAATTCGTCAGCAGAGTATTTCCGCAATGGGTCGGCATGTTGCCCGCGGCGCCGGGACAATGGACCGAAAGCGCTAACGCCGGCATCGCTAAAAGCGAAAAAGATGTTTCCGGTTTGTGTCTAGCCACCGACATCGAAGACTACACCGCCATCGCCGCCCAACATTCACCCCGGGAAATGTGGACGCTGTTGAATACCTACTACCAGGTGTTGGGGCATCCGGTAGTGTCCCACGACGGTGTCATAGCCGATGTGACCGGCGACGCGATGATGGCGGTGTGGTTCGATGCGCCGGCAACCCAGCAACGCCGCGCCGCCTGCTTGGCCGCGCTGGAAATGGCCACGGCGGTGGCATCTTTCAACCTCTCCTCCAGCCAGGAACCACTCGCCACCCGCATCGGCTTGCATGAAGGGGATCTAACGCTGGGCAGCCTGGACGCCGGCAGCTCCAGTCATTACCGGGCTATTGGCGATACGGTCAACATTGCGTCGCGAATTCAGGGGGTGAACAAGTATTTAGGCACCCGGATTCTGGCGTCGCAGAGCATCGCAGCCGACTTGGAGGGCATCGTAACCCGACCCGTGGGCATGTTTCGCGTGGTAGGCCGTGTAGAGCCGTTGAGGCTGGTGGAAATTGTCGGCGTCAAGCATGGCGACAACGCCAAGCCGAACGAAATACACGACCTATTTGCGGATGGCCTGGCAGCATTTCAGCAAGGCCAATGGACAGACGCTGCCCGCCTATTTCGCGCCGCACTCGCTGGCGACGCCAACGACGGACCCAGCCGTTTTTATCTGCAAAAAGCTTTGCACTATAGTGAAATGCCGCCTTTGGCATGGGACGGAATCGTGGTGTTGGATGGCAAATAAGCCGTAGCAGCGACATCTAAAAAATGGCGCTCCATTAGAACGATCAGATAGTATTAACCGCTTTCAACGGCCATGCATTGAGCCCAGTCCGGCAATTTCATGAGCCAATTCGATACTAAAGCGCGTCAAGCAACGGCTTTGCGCAGCGACACTGGCTTCAGCGCCCTTACCTGCCGCTTCGCTGCATTCGAAGCGTTTGCCAAGCACGACTTGTTCGGCTTTTTTTAACTGCCATTGCACGGAGAAGCGGCTTTGGCCGCTAGCGGTTTGATGTAACTCAAGAATATCAAAGCTAATTTGGTAGTCGATAGCCTGACGCGGTGCCCATGGATAGCGAACCACTTGGTCTATGCCCAGTTGTTTGGCTAGAGAAAGCCGCAAAACCCGAGCAATATTGTCATCCAGACGTTCGGCCCAGCGATGTTGGTCATCCAATTCATACTGATGCTCGCTCAGCGCAGTAATTAGCTGCGGCCGGTCCAAATACGCCGGCAAATGAATCGGGCCCAATCCCAACACCGTATCGGCCGGTAAAACGGCAGCAACAGACGGCGTGTCGGTTTCGGCGCTCAACATGTAAAACTGCATCGGCTTACTACTGCAAGCGGTCAACAACAGCGCTGAAAGTAACATTGGCAAATAAATTATGTGTTTCATATTCATCCGGTTAAATCTATTAACAACCCAATCTATTTGCCGTATATCAACGACTCCGGCCGCCGCTCCAGCGACTCGGTCAAATCCTTCAGGGAACGGGCGGCATTGCGCATTTCCACCAAGGCTTGCCCGAGTTGCGCATCCGGCGCGGCCAAGGTTTCGACAGCGGTCAAAGCGTTTTGCGAGCCTTCCATCACCTTGGTAGCGGCGTTCAGACTTTGTTCGGCGGCTTTCAACACCGGCAACAATTCCTTGTTAAAGTCCTGCAAGGTGGTGCGGGTATCGCTCAAAGCGCCATTGGCGTTGCTCATCAACGGTCCGATCTGATTGTTTAACGTCGCCATCAAACGCTGAGTTTCCTGCAAGGATTTGGCTAGCGCAGCTAACGATTGCTTGGTGTCGTCGGATTGCAGCAAACTACGCATTTCGCTGAGGGTATCCGCCAAATTCTTCATCATCTCCTCGACCGGCAGCTGGCGCGCGCGATTGAGAATTTCATCGGCGGTATTGCGGATTTCGTCAACGGTAGTCGGCACGCTGGGCAATTCCGGCAGATTTTTGTAATCCAGCTTAATCAGATTGACCGGTTTATCGCTATAAAAATTAAGATCGACATAGAGCAAGCCGGTCAGCAAGCTCTGCGTCTCTAACCGGCCCTTCAAGCCCGCGTCTATCAGCCGTTGCGCGTCCTGCATCCGCTGTTTTTTACTGTGGCCGCCGGATTGCTGTACCGACAAATCTTGCAGCAAGGCGGGGTCGATCTCAATCACCACCGGCTTGAAAATCCGGCCGGTCGCAGAATCCATCACCAAGGAAATTTCGTTGACGTTACCGATCTGCACACCCTGCAATTTAACCGGCGCGCCGACATTCAAGCCATTCAACGCCGAATCGAAAAAAATGACGAAGCGTTTTTTGTCCTTAAAAAAATCGCTGCCGCCAAAAATCATCACGCCCGCCGTCAGCAGGATCAACGCACCGACCAAAAACGCGCCGATGGCGAGTGGATTGGCTTGTTTGCTCACGCCGGACTCCTCATGTGTCGATGATTGCTATTTTGCTCGGTTTGGTCGCCGCGATTTAAAAATCGAATCACGTTGGGGTGTTTGGATTCGTGCAGCAGTTTTTGCGGGGAACCACCGTCGATATTGGTACGGGTTTCGGCATCCAGAAATACCGAATTGTTGCCAATCGCGAAAATACTGTCCAGATCGTGGGTGACCACGACGATGGTAGCCGACAAAGCGCTACTCAAACTTAGAATCAGATCATCCAGCAATTTGGCGGTGATCGGGTCCAAGCCGGCGGACGGTTCGTCGAAGAACAGAATCTCCGGATCCAGGGCCATCGCCCGCGCCAGACCAGCGCGCTTTTGCATGCCGCCGCTGAGTTCGGAGGGATAATAATCTTCAAATCCGGCCAAGCCGACCAAAGCTAATTTATAGGAGACAATCTCCCGCACCTTTTTAGCTGGCAACTGGGTGGCTTCGGTAATCGGCAGCGCGACGTTTTCGGCTAAGGTCATCGAGCTGAGCAAAGCACCGCTTTGAAACAACACCCCGGTGCGTGCCAGAATTTGCTGGCGGGCTTTAGGATTGGCTTGCCACAGTCCTTGCTCACCATAACAGACATCGCCTTTTGCCGGCGACTTTAAGCCTATCATATGCCGCAACAAGGTGGTTTTGCCGCAGCCATTGCCGCCCATGATGATGAACACGTCGCCGCGATTGATCGTAAAATTCAGATCGCGCTGAATCACGAAATCGCCGTAAGTCATGGTTAGATTTTTTACTGTAATGCAGGCCTCGGCCATCGTTAAATCCCCAGCCGGTTGCAGATGATGGTCATTACCGAGTCGGCAACGACGATAAACACGATGGCCGTGACCACCGCCGACGTGCCGGCATCGCCGACCGCCGAGGCACTGCGGCCGCATTGCATGCCGCGCATACAACCCGATAGCGCAATCAAAATCCCGAACACCGAGCACTTCACGAAACCGATAATGAAATCCTTCATCTTCACGGCATGGGCGGTGCGGTCAAGATATTCGGTCAATGACACGTCAAAAAAATTCACCGTGACGAAGCCGCCGCCGATGATGCCCATCAAATCGGCATAAAGACATAAAAGCGGCATGATGATGATCAAGGCCAACATGCGCGGCAACACCAGAAACGCCATCGGGTCCAGGTTCATGGTTTTTAACGCATCGATTTCGCTGTTGACGTGCATCGTGCCAATCTGCGCGGCATACGCGGCGCCGGTGCGGCCGGACATAATAATGGCCGTCATCAAACCGCCCATTTCCCGGGTCATACCCAGACTAACCAGGTTAGCAATGTAAATTTGCGCACCGAACAAAGACAACTGCACCGCGCCGACGAAAGCCAGAATTAACCCTACCAACAAGCTGATCAAGGTGACTATAGGCAACGCCGACGGCCCGCACTCTTGAATATACAGCCATAAATCCTGGCGGCGAAAGTGGGCTTGTCCGCGCAACGTGGCGAAGGTGCTGATCATCATTTCCCCGACAAAAATCAACATCTCCTTGCCATGCTGGATGGCTTTGCCGGTGCTGACCGCCAAAGCCTGCGACCACGACCTCTGGGTTTGCTCGCGGTGCGCATCGACGCGCTCCGGCACGGCGGCAACCAGAGCCAGCAAGCCTTGAATCGATGCCGGCAAGCTGGTCTTATCCACAGCCACCTGTTTTTGCTCGGCGTAATCAATTAGCTTAATTAATTCAGTCACCAACATGCTATCCCAACGGCCAAGCGCCGCCGTAAACACGACGATTTTTTCGATAGCCGGGGTTTCAATCTGCGCGAGTATGGGTTCCAAAGCGGGTAATTGCGCATCCAGCACCCAGTCTCCGGATAAGGCAATTTCCAAGGTCTTTGCCTGACGAATCGCGCTGATGGCGCAGCTTGGAGCACTATTGATGGCTGGCGGTAGGATTTTTGACGTTTTCATCCCTGTTGATACTGATAAAACTTAGCCGCAAGTATGCGCAGAACACCGACGCATGGCAATAGCCGACTGAGAAGTATTTTTCCTAAAAATAGCCGGGAGCAACTGCTCTGACTGAATAGCCCTGCATCTTCAAAATCGGCATGTCGGCAGCAAAAAGCTTATCAGTAACTATGAAGTTTTCGCCAATTCGCGAGTTTCCCAGTCGGCCTTGATTTGCAAAATTTGCGGTTGAATATCCAGAAAACAGGTCACCATCGCCGGATCGAAATGCTGCCCGGCGCCTTCGCGGATAGTCGCGACCGCCTTATCGACCGGCCATGCTTCTTTATAAGGCCGGCGCATGGTTAGCGCGTCGAACACGTCGGCCACCCCGACGATACGCACCGATTCGGGAATATTGAGGTTAGCCAGCCCATTCGGGTAGCCGGTGCCGTCCCATTTTTCGTGATGCGACAAGGCCACTTCGGCCGCCAGTTTAAAAATTGGTGCATCGCTTTTCGACAGAATATCGTAACCAATCTGACAATGCCGGCGCATGATGCGCCATTCGTCTTCATCCAGCGCACCCGGTTTACTCAGTACCGCATCGGGTACACCGATTTTGCCGGTATCATGCATCGTCGCGGCAAACTCCAGCAATTCGGCATCGGCACACGTCCAGCCGACGTTTAAGGCCAAGGCTTTAGCATAAGCGGCCATCCGCCAAATATGTACCCCGGTATCGTTATCGTTATAGTGGCCGGCTTCGCCCAACATATAGATGGCGTCGCGGTGGCTTTTTTCTAACTGCGTCGCTCTTACCAATGATAAATGGGTTTTTACTCGCGCGCGCACCAGACTGGGTACAACAGGCTTACTCAAGTAATCCACACAACCCACCGCAAACCCTTGCTCTTCATCGCCCAAGTCGGATAAAGCCGTGACGAATATGACCGGTATGGTTTCGGTGACCGGATCGGCTTTCAAAGCCCGACAAACTTGGTAGCCGTTCATATCCGGCATCTGAATATCTAGCAAAATTAAACTCGGCCGGTGTTTGGCAACCGCCAGCAGGGTTTCCTCACCGTTACGCGCAAACACCAAACGATAGGTAGGCTCCAGAATTTCACGAAGTATCGCCAAATTCGCGGGTTCGTCATCCACGATCAAAATCGGATTATTAGGCATGGGTATCTTACTGTTTTGGTATATCGAGCTGGTTTATTAACGCCAGAACTAAGCTTTCAGCTTGCCGAAAATTATAGTCGCGAATTTGTGTCGCGAGCGGCGCCAATAACTCGGTATCTACCAAGCCCGCCAATGTCAGCAATAGGCGCTCGGCATGACCGGGGTTATCTTCATCCAGCGCCGTTAATAATTCACTTAACAAGGGTTTGATACCATCGGGCGCCTCGCGTTGAGCACTATGGTCAAGCGGTGACTGGGTGTTTGCGCTTAAGTTACCGATGCTGATGATCACCACGTCAAGCGCCTGTTGCAGCGCTGCGGCGGCCGCAGCCAACGGCTGACTGTGATGCAAGGCCGTTTCCAGTTCGACGCTGCGTTTGGCTACCTCGGTCAGAGCCAAACCGTAAGCCGCGCCTTTTAACTTGTGCGTCAGGGTGGCAAGCTCGGCAAGTTGACCTTGCTCGGCCGCGACACTAATGTCCCGTCCGGCTGTGCGATACTGCTCGACAAAGCGTGCCAGATAGGCCTGGTAAAGATCGCGCTTATGCCACATTTTAAGGCCGGCGTTAACATCGATTCCCGGCCACTCGTCTGGGTCTGGAGTTGTCGGCACAATGAGTGGGGCGGATTGGCCGCGGGGAATCAACCCGTCATCCAGATCGCCGGATGCCAGCCCCGTCACTCCGAGCGGCGAATTGTTTCCTGTCCAACGCCTGATCAAAGCCAGCATTTGCGGTACGTTAAAGGGCTTGGCGATAAAATCGTTCATACCGGCTTCCAGCGCTGCTTCCTGCAAGTTTTTAAAGGCGCCGGCCGTGAGTGCCAGGATGGGTAAATCAGACCACGCCGGATTTTTGCGTATCCGCCGAGTGGCGGCATAACCGTCCATGCGCGGCATTTGCACATCCATCAATACCAAATCCACAGCACCAGGGTTTTTAAACAACCAATCCACCGCGTCTTGGCCGTCGCAGGCCAAGCTGACTTGCGCGCCCTCCGACTCCAAAATGCGCCTCGCCACTTCGCGGTTGATGTCGCTATCGTCCACCACCAGTATTCGCAGACCTTGCATACGTGTGCCTGCCGAATTGGACGATTTATCCGGCAAAACTGGCAGCGGCGGGGGTTTCGACAATACCGCCGCGACGGCGTTATACAATGCGGAAGGGGTTACCGGTTTGCTCAATATCCCCTCGACATGCTTCATATCGGCATCAACCGCCAGCAGTTCCCGGGAATAAGATGAGCTGATCATCAAGATAATGGCTATACGCGGCTGATCTGGGTTAACCGCCGCCAATGAAGCGCGGATAGCTTCGGCTATACTCGTACCGTCGACATCCGCCATGGGCCAATCCAGCAACAGCACGTCATAAGGCTCGGCGCGTTCCAAACTGGCGAGCAGTTCGACGATTGCCGCCTCACCCGAGTCGACGGCGTTGGCATGCCAATCAAGACTTCGCGCCGAGGTATTGACGGCTTCGCGCGTAGTCTCACAATCATCGACCACCAGCAATTTCAAATGGTGCAAATGCGGGAGAGACTGCGCCGGATTGCAGTCAAGATGCCACTGCAACCGCAGGACAAACCAAAATTCGCTGCCTTGGCCGGCTACGCTGTTTACCCGCAACTCGCCCCCCATCAAATTCACCAGCTGGCGACAAATTGCCAAGCCAAGGCCGGAGCCGCCAAAGCGGCGGCTGATTGTATTATCTGCCTGGGTAAAGGCGGCAAACACATCGTCCAATTGCGGTTCGGAAATACCGATACCGGTATCGCTGACGGCAAAGCGCACCGCCACCGTATCGCCGCTTTGCCAATCATCGACAGTCACGCGCAACACGACTTCGCCTTTTTCGGTAAATTTAATCGCATTGCCGAGTAAATTAATCAAGACTTGTTGAATGCGCAGGCCATCGCCGATCAGAGCATCGACACCGGCCGGCGGGATAATGATCAATTCCAGATTTTTGTGGTCGGCTGCCGCCGCCATCAAGGCCGCAAGGTGATCGAACATATCGCTGAGCCGGAACGGCAGGTTTTCGATCTCCAGGCGTCCGGCCTCGATTTTGGAAAAATCCAGAATATCGTTAATGATCGCCAACAAAGAACGCCCGGCATCACGAATTTTCCGCACCAAACTGTGTTCTTCTTCGTTCAGCGCGTGTTGTTCCAGCAAATAACAAAACCCCAGCACCGCATTCATCGGCGTGCGGATTTCGTGGCTCATATTCGCCACAAAACTGCTTTTTACCTGCGTCAAATGCTCTGCGCGTTGCAAGGCTTGGTTGAGCTGTTCCGTCCGTTGTTCGACCAGGTTCTGCAAATGATCCCGATATTGCAGCAATTCCATTTCCTGTTTTTTCCGCACGCTGATGTCCTGTACCGTGGCCACCCGATACATCACCTTTTGCTCGGCATTTTTGACGCTGACCAAATCCACCGCCACGTCAAACTTAGAACCATCCTGGCGCCGATAAACCGATTCGTAACGTATTTTGCCGAATTGGTCGGCTTCATGTAGACGCTGTGCGGCCGATTCGACGTATTCCGGCGCGTACAGGGACAGAATGAGTTGGCCTTCAAACTGATCGGCGTTGTCGTAACCCAGCATCTCGGCAAACGCCGGATTGCAGGTTACCAGGCGGCCGGTCTCGGGGTTGCCTATGGCTATACCGTGCCCGCAATAGCGGAAAGCATCGATCCAACGCTGTTTTTCCGCGGCCGCAAGCTTGGCTTCGGTGATGTCTTGCACGGTCCCAATCAAGCGCCAGGGTTGACCATCGGCCGTGGTCTCCAGTTTGGCTTTGGACAACACCCAACGCTGCTGTCCTAGCGGGGTACAAATACGGTATTCCAAACCGTTACCGCTGTTACCCGCCAAACAGTCCTGATGCCAGGCGCGCCTGGCGGCACGGTCATCGGGATGCACCGTTTCCAACAACTGCTCCATGGATAAGGCTTGATCGGTTTCGGGTGATAGGCCAAATACCCGAAAGGTTTCTTCGCTCCACATCGCTTGGCCGCCAGGTAGGTAGCGAACCCAAGAACCAATATGAGCCACGGCCTGAGAATCTGCCAGCAGCCGTTCTTTTTCTATCAGGCTTTGCTCGATTTGCCGGCGTTCGGTGATGTCTAAGACAATACCTCGATAGAGTAGAGGCCGACCTTTCTCATCCAACTCTGGTTGACCACGCGACATCAGCCAACGCTCCCGGCCGTCGACTAGTGCGGCAAGCCGCCATTCCACGTTCAACTCGATATTTTGCTGTACCGCTTGGTGAATTGCCGCTTGCGCGATGGCGCGATCATCCGGATGCACAGTGGACAGCCAGACGTCGTAGCTTGCTTGGCAAGCAAACGGCTCCAAGCCATACAGGCGCCACAAACCTTCATCCCATTGATTTTCGTTGGTTTGTAAATTCCACTCCCAGATACCGGCGTTGGCAGCGCGAAGTGCTTGGTTCAAACGCCGGTGGTTAACCTCCGATTCCAAACTGGCAATGCGCTGCAATTCGGCTTTGGAGCGGCGCAATTGTTCGAAAGCCAGATTAAACGACAGCCCCATCAAGGAAAAAATCGCCGTGGAATAGTAATAACGCACGTCCGCAATGTTAAAACTTCCCTCAGGCGGGATAAAAAAATAGATACCCATTGAAACGGCCATTGCGGTAGCAAGCAGGCCGCTAAGCACTCCTCCCAAGTAGGCACTTAAAAATACCGCCGGATAAAACAAACTCCAGGTCAGGGGCGACAGCGCGGACCATAGCGACCATTGCAGTAAACCTGCGGCCATAGGTATCGCCACAGACACAATTGAAGTCAAGTGGATGGGAATTCGTTGGAAGCGGATCTGCAGAAAACGCTCAGCATGCCGATTTCGCTGCTGGTTAAACCTGAGCGGGTCGAAGAATTTAATCAGCGTGTCCTTAATCACCGCGATAAACCCTGCAACATTCAGCCGTTGCGCAACGCATAAAAATGCAAAAGTTATCCATGCAAAACAATGCCGGCCGCCACTTTATTAGCAATCCTGCAGCAATTCAGGTGTGTAGCTGCCAGTCTAAAAACAACTAACGAACGTACTGAATCGGAGACTGTCGCCGCGTCAGACCCGGTGTATTGCCAACGCTGCTCGGCAAGTATCAACCGGCACGTTTTGTCATCCGCTATGAAAATGTTGCGCAAACCGAAAAACATATGCCCCCCCCCGTGCTTTAGGTAGCCCTCTAAAACGCTAGCTTACCAGATGAGTTTATTGCGGCAAATATCGAGGGGCTCTAGTATCTGTAGACAGCGGATAATATGTAAAGTGGCGTTTTAGACGGCGCAGAACAAACAGATTTCGCGCGCTATAAAAAAGCCCCTGAGTAGGGGCTTTTTGCTTCTTCTAAGGTAAGTCTCAAAAAGGTTCTTTCTACCACTCATAAAACAAAATACTCATAACTTATTGATTTACGATAAATAATAACATTAAAGCTTAACAAATTATCTCCTTAATTGTTAAATTTTGCCCATTTTTAGCTAGAAAACGCAACAAAGCATTTTTGTCTAACCATATCATATGGATATGCCATTCATAACCGTCTCTGAAGTAGGCTTATCTGTTTGCCACATCTATCCACAATCAAGCACCCCCATCTTGAAAAATGATTACGCCCAGCAGGTAATCCGTATGCATGCTGGAAGACATTAACGTAGCATTAACAGATGTTACTGCGCTCGCGTCATACTAGCAATATGAAGCATTACGCTGGAAAAAACGGGGTATTTGTCCTAATAATCATTTGCTGGTGCTTATATGTAATCACATTTTAAGGCCGCATATTTTTTCCGTTAGTGCACTTCAACTCGCCCTCGCCGAGCAATTTCTCGCCTTCGTTTGTTTCCAATATAGTCGTTGAATAGAAATCCAGAAGCTCTTTGGGCTCAACAGACAATGTCTGCGCAATCGTTCCAATTGTGCTCAACGAAACATTGATCTTTCCCCGCTCAATGCCGCTCACGTGGCTCCGAGCTAACCCACTTTCTGCTGCAAATCGCTCTTGCGATAGACCTCGGAGCTTTCGTATCACAGCTAAACGCCTACCAAATAATTGCGACAAGTCAGGCAGCGTAGTTTCTTCCGTCATCTTGCTACCGGCAAAAAGCAGACACTCTATAAGAGTGTGGTCTTTATGGCTACGCTAGATATACGCACCCTATTTGTTTACACCCTATTTGTTAGACATTTTTTGAAGTGTCGTGTATAGTCATTCCCATCAAAAACACCAGTAATGAATCCGTACAGCCAAAGTAGCGATCTGACGCCAAGCTGCCAGAACGCTATTTATTGATTTTCGAGCAACAAAATGTACACGCATGACAAGAACAAACTCTTTGCAGCATACCTGAGACAGAAAGCCGTCAAATCTGAAGTCGAAAAACAAGAAGCCGATGACTTGCCTGTCGTCGATCGCAAAGAACCAAAATACGTCCGTGTCTTTGATACTGACAAGATTGAAGCATTCGCCGAGCAAAATGGCCGTAGCAGTAACTCACGTATAAATTCCAAGCGCTTGCTCGGTCATTTAGAGGATACAAACGGATATTTACCACTTGTCGAAATTCCGAAAACGATAATTGGCGACCTTGAAGAATTGAGCAATCGATTCCCTAACTTCTTACAAGTCATCGAGTATTACAAACAAGAATTTGCACTAGCCAAGCTTAACGATTACCGATTGAGCCCAAGGGAGAAAAACTTGGCTAAGGGGAATTTAGGCATACGAATAGTTTGTATGTCCGATTTGCATAATATCCCCCTTGATTTCACTGTCCCTGATGGGGACATACTGATTATTGCTGGTGACATATGCGGAGTCGGAAATAAATCTGAACTCGACGATTTCGATGCTTTTCTTGCGCTGCAATCCCATTCTCTGAAACTTGTCGTCGCCGGCAATCATGATTGGGTTTTCGCGCTGAGCACTCCAGCGGAATCCAAGATGTTGTTGAAAAACGCTATTTATCTAGAAGACGATGGCGGCGAGTTTTTTGGATTGAAATTTTGGGGTTCTCCTTGGCAGCCTTGGTACCTAAATTGGGCATTCAATCTTCCAAGGGGCCAGAGACTGGCTGATGTCTGGGCAAAAATACCTTCAGATACAGATGTTTTGATTACTCATTCGCCGCCCTATGGAATTTTAGACGTCGTGTACGGTGACAATGTTGGCTGTGAAGATTTAGCAAAAGCACTGAAGCGTATACGACCGAGATTGCATGTTTTCGGGCACATTCACCAAGGCTATGGAATGGTAGAGCGTGATGGAACAATCTACGTCAATGCTTCGCTACGTAATGAAAAATATTGGCTCGTTAATGAGCCGATTGTTGTTGACCTATAAAAATATTACATTGGATTATTGGAGAAAGTTATGACTCTTAATACGCCGGACCGGTGGGTTGTGGTTGAATTTAGAGAGCTTGAGAACGAACCTGTCCGTAAAGTTTTGGCTGGCTGGTACGGCGGATATGGCGGCTCAGATAGTTGGAAGCTATCTTCTGGGATAACTGAAATCAAAGAACATGCCGATTGCTATGAATTTAGTAACGTGTCAGGTAGCGTTTATCGATGCAACAAGCGAGCGTATGGCATGAGCGGCATAATGAACGAGAATTACCAGTATTGGTCGGCTTATCTTAAAAGTGAAGAGCTAGGGTCAGTAGAGATAGTAGAGGATTACGAGCCGACCGATTTATAGCAATTCGCGCATTCCTTTGCGCGATGCTGCTCTAGAGAGATTAATGCTGGACGTCAGGTCTGCATGTTAAATGCAATGTCGACGCAGCGCTTAGCAACCTATGAGCAAACAAATGCAATACAGTCGCATCTTGCTGGGTTAAATCGTCAAAATTGCATTCTTCGCTAGCAGCGATCATCTGATCAAGTGCTTCTTTAAATTGTATTGCTCCCCATTGTTGGGCGTTAAGCTTTTTTGGGTTAGGGTTAGCAGAGGAAATGTTATTGTCGGTCATCTTTACACCAGATTTTGTTTATGTTAAGAACCTCTATTATAGGCGGGCCAAGGTGGTTTGACGGCTGCGTCGTCGAAACGTGAAAAAAATTTTTTGGCGCTGTAATTGGATGTCAGTTGGTGGGGCGTGTGACGTTTTAGAATAACGGTTTTTGGCAAAGATGTACGTTGGGGGACAGCGGTGGATAGGCTTTTTTTGGGGAACTTGGCTTTCGTTGATTTTGCGCTAACGAAAACTCAAGCTCGAACACTCTATATGGCTATCACTCTTCCATAAAAATTCGCTGATTCTTTCAATAACGATGCCAAGCGCTCCATGCCTGGCCCAGCAAAGTCTGAACGGGTCACAATCAGATATAGAGGTATTTCTCGGATCGCACCTTCTTGCAAATGAAATGGTTTAATGAAACCGGACACTTCTCACCATTTTTTGGCTTGCTAACCCAATCACAATTGTTGATAGACATTGATTCTTGTTTTTTGTCTGTCAGGCGATTAGTTGATGATGTGTTGATTGGCATAATACCAATCGACTGTTTAAAAACAGTGATCAGTTCCTGTTTTTCATTTTCTGGGAGAGTTTGCCCTTCGTCGTCAACTAGCTCTTTAGTCTCAAAAATGCGGTTTAGTATGTCGTTATATACAAGATTGACATAAATGTCGTTGGCTATTGAGTTTCTATTATCTTTCATAATCGGTTTGCATTATAAGTTATCCATACTTATATTATATGCAAATTATGATTGATTGTTAATATATAGATGATAAACTATTATCAATATTTTATTGATACATGATAACTTTTTCGTCGTGTATTTTGTTCTGTATCTAAGCTAAACGCCTTGATTGAAATAAATTTAAATTCTTAGCAAGAAAACTTTGCGTAAATCATTAGAGCTCTAGTTGTAATTAGTGGCTTATCAACATTTGAAAATAGCATAATAAATCACTAGCGCATCGTCATCCGTCTCATTCGGATAAAAGTCAGAATACAAAAAACATCCAAAACTACTGAATAAGCACACTTAACCGGACATATTAATATTATCGCTACCGTAATGAAAAATGCATATTTGAGTACCTATTAGAATTATCCTCTGTAATCTGTGCATTTTTGACTATATTTTCGATAATATTTTCAATTTTCTCATCGCTGATTCCGTGCAATTCATCTGAAGTTACTACCTTGTCAAAATCGTTTTGATCCTCATAAATTTTACGCCGTTTATCCCAATCTTTCATATAAGACTGGCTAGTAACTCGTCCTAGATGTTCCCAATAAATTACCCGATTATCCATAAACCGAATTACAAAATCAGGATGTATATCAAATGGCTTATCAACAACTTGATAGGTTTCTTCATAAGCAAAAGTGAAATTGCCATGTCGGGCCTGTGCTTCTAACAACTTTCTATAAATAATGTACTCAACCCTACTTTTTACTATTACACCTTCATCAGGAGCATACGCATAAAATTGCCCCTTCTCCGTGAATAGACTTGTTCGCCGCCCAAAGACTGCGCTTTTAGACCTGATCTTATTGAAAAACTCAGGAGCATCCGTTATGCCATTGCCCTGTTGAAGGAAAATAGTAACTTTATTCTTTGCACGCGTAAACGCCGTATAAAGCAATTCACGCGACGTAAATTGCGCTTTTCCGGGCAACACAATGAATACATGATTGAACCCGCTGCCCTGTGATTTATGCACAGTTATTGCGTAGGCAAGTTCAAGCATGCTTTTAGTGCGTAGCGAATCTATACGAATAGCTTTTTCGTTATCTACGAAAAATACTTGCCCATTGTTGAGAATGGCTCCAAGTGAGCCATTTGAGACTAATAACTCGTTACCATTGTATTCGTTCTGAGTATGCATGACCTTGTCAAATATCTTGAAAACAACATCACTGCTCTTACGCTCAAACGGCACATTGGGCCTCAAGTGATCCTGAAAATGGATGTTGAGTCCTGATGCTCCATAATATCCACTTCTATATGGTGAGAGAACCTGAAATCTTTCGAGCTTACTGGGCTTTTGAAATGAATTTTCTATTCCTAGAAAACTTGGTAACTGATCTGGTCTATAACCTTCGATATCTAATAGATTTCTAACTTTAGCTGCCAAACTGCTCTGTAATTCCTCACTGGTTCGCCAAAAAACCAACTCAAGGGCGTTGTTACAAATATGACCCTCTTGCGCTGTTTGGGATAAAAATCCTTCGGCAAACTTACTTTCATTCGCGAAAATTCGAGTAAATCCAATGAATTCATCACTCATCTCTGCTCGGCAATTGACTTCTAGCTGAACAATATAGTCATTGTAGGCACCCGGTTTCTCGGCCATCATATCAATCACATCCGAAAACGGCTTGCCAAAACCAATTGGTGGAAGTTGATTAGCATCGCCGACAAGAATTAGTCGCTTAAGGTTCTTAGTATCAATACTTCGCAAAGTCGCTGCGAATTTCGGTAAATCTACCATCGATGATTCATCAATAATCAGATTGTGAATAATACTGGTGGCTGCTTGCGCCTTAGCTTTTTCTTGTTCAATTAGAAACTTATCGATGGTTTTTGCATTAATTGACCGAATTCCTTCTTCGTTATTTTTCAATCTGATAACAGCCTTGCCTGTCAACGAAAGTACGACATGTGTTTCGTTATGAGACCTTAGGAAGTCAATAATTTTAAGCAACTCAAAGGATTTTCCTGCACCAGGGAATCCAGTTATAACAAAAAATGATTTACTTGCAATATTGCTGTATAAACGCTCTCGCTCTTCTCGGAAAAGCGTTTGATCGAATCTATCCCCAATTTTGTTACGAAGTGATTCGATCGAATCCGATAAACCGGCTTCAAGCGATTTAGCAGAAAGATTATGATCATCACGATCAATAAGATTCGTGACGAAGTCCCTTATGAAAACTTCATCATCATATAGTTCTTTCAAATAATAGTTGTTTTGGCCATTAACTTTTCGAATGACTAACTTTTCACGAAAGAACTGATCCACGATTTTATCTGGATCAGCTAGGTGCTCTTCGATTAAATAAGGAGTATCGGTTTTGTAAAATAACGAATATGATTCCGCCTGTTTCGTTATCTCCTTGACATCAAGAAAACAGTCGCCTGTTGTTTCGCGATTTAGCAAAATCTGGATAACTACCGATCGTAGTCTTCGTTTATCGGTTGGATGGAAGTCATGAAAACCTTTAATGCGCCGCTGATACTTAGCAAGCGGCATCAGGCTAATATCGATTTTAAATAGATCAATCTCCCCATCGATTTTCTCTCCAGAAAGCTCATCTTCAGTTTCCTTTCCAGGCTCGTACTCTTCATAAAGAAGATATAGGTTTTGACAAATTGAAGACAATTTATGGTGAATACCTTCTTTCTTACTAATCCGGCTGAATTGATGCGATGTTAGATTTAGACTTGCAAGACGGAGAATATCTTCGCTACTTATTGACTGCTCCCTCATAAAGTCTTGAACTTCTGTCAATAAATCATCGAATTCATCAGTCAATGAGTTCGAATTACCGTCAAGCGCATCACGAAAATCGGTTACAGTCTCTTGTTGAGCTACATCAATGGCATCAAAAAGTTCATTTACCTTTGCAGAATAGTGCTCCCTAATACCAGGGATTGCTAAAAGCAAGTTCTTGAGACCTGGCAAGTATCCTCGCTTATTCCAGGTAAAGTTGATTAAATCATCAACTTTTAAAAGTTGATATTCAGTCTCTGATTGATCGACAAATCCATGTCCCAATACAGTTAGTAAACTTCGACGAATTTTCATCAATAGGTAGATTGCCTGATCATCATCAATATGTTTGGCAACGAATGTAAAACCATCTCTTAATTCTGGTTCATCAATAGTTACTGCGATATCATTAAGAAAATCTTCCGAAATACCGCTTCCCCCTGCGGTAAGCCTGTCCAAGTATTCGTGATACGGAATCCTGATGCCAGTACCTTCGAAGTCCAAGGTGTAGCGTAGAGCCCAATTCATTGAAGGAAAATTGGGTTGCTTAAGTTCTTCTGCTTTCTTAGCGAGTTGTTCTCTTGTTATATCGAAATATTCCGGCTTACCTTGATCTGCAAGAAGAGCGCAACCAGTTACCAGATACTTCATATCTTCGCCGGAGATCGGATTGCTATAATTACAATAGGTGAAGACTACGCTCTGAGCAGGTTTTATGTCTCTTTGAAAAATTCTAATTCTGTTTTCAAAAATCTCTTTTGGATAGTAATTGCCGTATTTTTTCTTCTCTTCTGCTAAGCCTTTGACGAACGCCAATTTGAATGGCCAGGAAATAAGGGAGTAAGGTGGTAGCTCCTGTTTAATTTTTGGAAAGTCTGGTGCTACAGGATTCTCATGCTGAAAGTTAAGGCTATGTTTTCCGAACAGGTTTATAGACCAAAAGCAAGGGGGCTGATACTCACCTAAATTAGGCGAATCTGACTTGCATCCAGCACAATTTGGTTGATTCTCGATTTCTAAAACTCGCAGACGCCGAATTCTCTCGGAAAGTAAGGAATACTCACCAATGCAAAAATCATTGCTTTCTGGATGCTTACAGATATTCCCATTCCACTTATCGTCATGCCATGCTGTTCTCAGGCAAAGATGTTTTATATCAATATCTTGAGAATCTTGGCTTGCATACAACTCAAAATTTTTAGCGGCATGTCCTGTTTGTTTTGTTTCAGTGTTATAAACTAGATTGTATATTCTTTCTAGTTGTCGCAACTGTTTGAAAGATGGCATACCGCCTGATTTGAGCTTTTGTGCAATTGAGTAAGCAATGCTCTTATCTATACCACTTATAGCTTGATTCTGAGATATATTAAACACTTCCTGGAAACCGATTTTTTCCGCCCATTTTTTTAATTCTTCGTAGTTTCTTTCCATACTAATATTGTTTTATCCGAAATTTCAAATTAATGTAAGCTGCGCGCATCTAGCTTTTGGATTGTATTAAAGGTAATCCCTTAACCAACATAGGCTCCAATGCGTTAGTTTGCTACCAATATATTAACTATCCATCAAACAAAGCTATCCTACTATTAAATCTGGCGCAAAAAACCAAGCCGAATTTTAGACGCTCACTGTATTTAATTTAGTATCTCTTGAAAAAGAGTTAAAATTTATCTCAATTGATCTGAAAAATTGAAATTGCATCAAAAATCATGGGAGCATTCACAGTAGATTAATGTTTCAATCAATCCTTAAATTACACCCCAACCACCCTAACACCACTCCGTCCGCCACCAAGCTTTTCCACTACAACCTTGGCTCCAATCCTTTCGACAAGAATTGGCACATGCGAAATTACGCCGACTTTTCTTCCTAGTGCTTGTAACGTATCAAGGCTAGCAATCGCTATATCGAGGGTTTCAGGGTCAAGACTGCCGAAACCCTCGTCAATGAAGAGTGATTCAACTTGTGTTTTATTCGACGAAAGCGAGGCTAACCCCAATGCCAAGGCTAACGAAACCAGGAAACTTTCCCCACCTGACAGGCTATGAACGCTGCGGACATCATCGGCCATGTCGCGGTCAATAATTTGCAGTTCTAGGTCGCTACCAGGCACCCGCTGTAATACGTAACGTTTGGCAAAATCTTGTAAATGTTGGTTGCTATAAGTTAGCAAGGCTTCCAGCGTAAGGCTTTGAGCGAACGTGCGAAACTTGGCACCGCTTTTCGATCCGATCAATTCATTGATGCTTTCCCAGCGTTCCCAGGTTTGCTGTTGAGCATCCAATTCAATTTTTAATTGCCGCCCACTTTCAAGCCGTTGGTCGTCCTCTCGAATACGAATTACGATTTCTTCCTTTTGACTGCTTAGGGTCTGCTTTTGCCCTTGTAACTCGCCGGATAATTTAAGGGCATCAGCTTCTGGTACAGCTGCGCTTTGCTTTTGATGTTCTTGGCGATCGGCTGTTTTAACTTTCAACAGAGCTTCGTTTTCCTTCAGCGACTTTTCAAGGTTCTGCAATGCAGCCTTTTGCTCGGCAATCCAAGCATCGTCCTTTCGCAGCAACTCCTTTAGTTGTGGTAACTCGACACTGTGTTTATGCAGCTCCTTCTCCAAAGCAATTCTGGCATTTTCAAGGTTGCCAACCCGTCGATCGGTTTCAGCTTGCCAATGAAGCAGGTTTTGTTTTTGGGTAGCCAATTCGGTTTCTGCTGCACTGACATTTTGGCTTGCCTGCTGAACGGCATTTTTTGCCGTCGATACGTTTTGTTGACTCGTTTGCTCATAGCTATCAGCCGATAACGGTTTGCCGTCAATCATCGGCAAAAGGCTAAGTCGCTCTTGTTTAAGTGAGTCTAATTGTTTGCTTTGAGAGTCTAATTCGGTTTTTTTATTGTCATGTTGAACTTGGCTTTGTTCAACGCGCTGAGCTGCCAATTTTGCTTCGTGTACAAATTTATCAAGCGCTTTTTGGGCCTGCTCCAATTCCTGCTCGGTGTGTATTAACTGCGCTACCTTTCCAGACCAGTCTGTTCTGAATTCCGTTATGGAAGCCTGTAGCGCCACTTTCCAGTTTTCAACTTCATTGAATGGTGTCGCCAACAGAATGAGGATAGTCCCCATTTGATCGTCAAATGCCTGAATACTGGTTTCGAGGTTAGTCAACTCAGTTTGATTCTTGGCGAACTGTTTATCCAGATTGGTATGCTCGTCACTCAGCTTCTCTTTGTGAAGCTTTACTACATCAAATAAGCCTTGCTCCGCTTTGATCAAGGCTTGCAATTCCAACGCAGATTTTTCCTGAGCTTTGACTGTTACCAAGGCCGATGTGATTCCGTCTAGTTGGGCTTGAAGTGCTGGTAATAGCTGATGATCGGTAATCAATAAATCTGGTTTATTGGGGACAATCAGCTGCGACCATTCTTGGCAATATTCATTGAGCTTGGCTTTGGCTAAACCGAGCTTTTCGGTTAATTCTTGTTTCAGTTGGTTGGCAAAGCTGATGCTTTTGTTGAGTTCAGCAATTTTGGAAACTAATGTTTCGTTAGTTTTTTCCAAATCCGCCACACGTTGCTGCTGACCAGCAATTTGCTCATTGCCAAAACTTGGGTGATCCTTCCAAGGATGCTCTAATGCGCCACAGACAGGGCAATGCTCGTTATCTTGTAATAACGTGCGGAATTGTTCGGCACTTTTATGATTGCTTGCCTCAATAAGCGCCAAAGCCCTTTTGGCCTCTATCAGCGCGATGCTGTTTTCAGATTGTTGCTGTGTAGCCTGACCAAGGTTTTTAATGTTCTCATCAACTGCTTTCTCGTTTAACTGCAAGCTTTCATTGGTCTGCTGAATGGTCGTCGATGTCTCCAATGCATTTTTTACCAGCGCTACTGCTTTTGATATCTGATCACGCTTGGTCTCGAAATCCTGTTTCGAATGCAGTAGTTCTTCGAGTGAATGCAGTGCTTCCTGACTTTTAAGTTGATTTAGCGTTTCCGTGTGTTGATTGAGCTTTCCATTATCCTCGGCAATCGCGGTCGTTAATTCATCCAGTCGTTGTTGATCGGTCGCAATTGCCTTATTCAGTTGTTCAGTCTTATCTTCGGCCTCGGCTTTTTGGGTGCTTAGCTTCTGGTAACGGTCAAGTTCGGATTCCCAGCGGCTCCATTCTTTGGCGACCACTTTTGTTGCTGCATTTTGTGCCATCCATGCAGTGAGTTTCTCCAGCTTTTCTGTTTGCTCAGCCTGTTGGGCTAATAACTTTTTGTGATCTGCATTGGCTTGGTCATAAGCGTTTTTCAGTTGCTCTTCTTCAGTCGTCAAAGAATCAACAGTTTTTTGAATTACGTCGATACGGGTATCTAAAGCTCGCACTTGAATCAATAAGGGCTGAGCCTGCTTTTGTTGCTGTTCAGCGGCGTCGAATTGATCAGATTGGGTTTTTAAAAGCTCTTTAGCGTTTTGTAGCTTGGACTCAGCCGCTTGCTGCTGTTCGGAACTGGCGATTTGTTTTTGTTGGGCATCCTGATGCTCAGCTGTCGCGTTTTCAAATTGAGAAACTAAAGGTCTTAGGGGTTGTATGGCTTCAACTGTTTGCAACAACTGCCGGTCAGGTTCAGCATTATTCCAAGCGGTTTGGCTTACATTAAAATCAGTCCTGGCGGTTTGCTCAGCTTCTTGAAGTTTTTTGAGCTTTACGTACCAGTCAATAATTTTTTGGTTACCTTCGATTTGCTTGTCTAGGTCGGCCAGTTGATTAATTAATAGGTCACGCTGTTGCTCGATTTCTTGCCGAGCGGATGCCTCAAGAGGGATTTGATTTTGTAACTTTTGAATGATTTGATTTAGTGCATCTTTTTCGTCGCGGGCTCTATCGAATGCTGCAATCGACAAATCCGAATATATTTCGGTGCCGGTGATGCGCTCAAGCAAACTTGAACGCTCATCTTTTTTGGCTTTCAAGAATGCCGCAAAGTCGCCCTGTGCCAACAGCACGGAACGACGGAATTGCTCAAAACTTAAATCGATAAGATCGCTAATGGCTTCAAGGGTACTTTTTTTGCCTTGCCCAATAATTTGGCCAGTGGCTATGTTCGTCAGCTTAACGTCTTGGGATTGAAGGCGACCATCGACTTTACCCCGTGCCTTAGTTACTTCCCATCGTGCCCGGTATTGCTGTTTATCTTTACCAATAAAATCGACTTCAGCGAAACCGCTGCTGGTACCCTTACGGAGAATAGAGCGGACATCAGTGGTGGTAACGCGAAGGTTTTCATCTTCATCTTTATGGCCGACAGCAATTCCATGGCCATCTGGTAAGCGAGGAATTTTGTCATAGAGAGCTAAGCATAATGCATCCAGAATGGTGCTTTTACCGGCACCAGTCTGTCCTGTAATGGCAAATAAACCAACTTGAGCCAGTGGACCGTCGTTGAGAGAAACCTCAAACGGTTCAGCTAAGCTGGCTAAATTTTTTCCTCGAATGGCTAAGATACGCATGTTATTCGTCCACCTGAATGCTTTCCAAGAGTTGGTTAAAGAGGCCTTTTATTTCTTCAGGTGGATGGGAGTCATATTTGTTTTGGTAGCAACGTTCAAAGACATCGAGGGGTTGGAGTTCTTCGAGGCGTTCTTCGATTTTGATATCCGCTAAACTTTTTTCGCTGCCTGTATAGGCGGTGCTGATTTTTAACAAACGTATGGGAAGCTGCGCTATAGCTTCTTCAATTTGCTGGCGAAGACTTGGCTCAGGTTTATCAAGCCTGATTCGCAATTCCAACAGAGGTCTTTGATCAATAGGCAAATCGTCCAACTTTAAGCATTCCAACTGCTGGATCACCTCAGGTAACGACGCAAAATCTTTACCGTTGGGGATTCGCAATAGATCGAGACTACGCGGTATCTTTAGGGCACTAATCTCAGCTAGTTGGTCGACCTTGATATCGACTTGAAGCACTTGATGGTTATAGTCGGATTCGTCAAAAGATAATGGTATCGGCGAACCGCTGTATCGAATGTGCTGGTTTCCACCAACCTGCTGGGCTAAATGCAAATGGCCCAACGCAACATAAGCAATGTTTTCAGGGAACAGCTCAAGAGGCAAAGCATGTTGGTTACCGCCCAGTATTTTCCGTTCGCTCAGTTCAGATACGGCTCCGTTAACCATATAGCAGTGGCCGGTAAGGATCATACGGCCATCTTGCCCAGCTTTTTGGGATAGTTGGTCAACAAGTTCGGCATATAGGGACTTCATGCCGAAAATTAATGGGTCTGACTCATCATTATTTGTTGGCAAATCAGCGTTCCGTAAAAACGGCATGGCTCCGCACCAGGCTCTAATCTCACCAGCTGAGTTAGTTAAGGGCACAAGTAATCGAGCCCAATCGATATCGCCGTCCTCATCACGAGTCAGTCCGCCAACCACATGCACACCAAGCGCATTTAATATTGGTTCAGGTGCATCTAATCTCGATGCAGAGTCATGATTTCCGCCGACCAAAATGATAGAAAGACCCGGTAGGCTTGTTCTAGCCTTAACCAAAAAATCATAGAGCTGCGCTTGCGCAGCAGCAGGGGGATTTGCGGAATCGAAAATGTCACCGGCAACAATTAAAACATCGGCTTCATTTTGTATTAATGCATCTAAAAGCCAGTTCAAAAATTGTTGGTGTTCGAAATGGCGAGAAACACCGTGGAGTTGATGGCCGAGATGCCAGTCTGCTGTGTGTAAAATCCTGAGCATTAATTATCCTTTGTAAACGACAGACGCTTACGAGCATTTATTCATCTTTTAAAATCCTTGATGCCAAGAATTATTCAGCCATAGCTTTTAACAAGGCATCCCTGGCATCCGAATAAAACTGAATATCAATTTTGGTAGCCATTTCGTCTGACAGATCGAACAACTGGCGTCGACAAGCAACTGGCATCAACAAAGCAGTAGCCCCTTTTTCTACAGCAATTTCGGCAATACTAACTGGATTATGAATCGGCTCAATTGAGCCGCCGAGATTGATTTCTCCAGCAATAATAAGCCCGCCACGGACACTTTTTCTCAAAAGAGCTGTACATAACGCCACTAACGAGCCAACACCCAATTTTGCTCCTGATTTCGATGCATCAAACGCTCTGAGTTGAACAGTAAATTCATGATGCCTTGGGTCTTTATCTCCCACTAACTGCATTGATCTCGCATAAAGGTTTTGCTCTGCAAAACCCATGCTTTCTCGGAATGCAGGTGGAATTGGTTTATTTAAAATTTTGACACCGCTACCAGGTCCTTCATTGACTTCAATTCTGTACAGCCCAGGATTTTCATCACCACCACCCGGACTGATAGCCCATACTTGACCAGGCTCAAGAGGATCGCCCCCGATACTGTTTTCACTTTGTAACTCTGGTGTCGAAACGAATTTTTCTACGCCATCAGCACCCATCACGTAGCTGAAGTGGGTATTTCGAAACTCTGCGGAACCAATGCGTTTCTGTTGTTCTTTTACTCGTCTTCTCGCTTCCATGGCTATACGAATCGCCCATTCCAAATCCTCTTCGGCAACCACACTTTCACTATCTGGATAAAGCAATTTCAATAAGCCACTGACCGTTTTATTGACGGCATTGGTATCCCGTCCCGACAACGCTCCACCCAAAAAAACCCGATTTTGTAGCGCACTCACGCGACTTTGGTTACGCAATTGACTCCAACACTCTGATAAAAAGTCACTAACCAGACCGAAATGACTGGTTAGAAGGTCTTTATTGATCTTTGGAACATCCCATCCGGGCAGATAAGCATGAATACGGTCCATAAATGCAGTATCGTCACGCATCTCTTGCGGCATTGGGCCAAATAGATGACCTATACGCTGTTGATGTTCAACATCGACATCAAAGTTACCGACCAAAACGATGCTACCGTCAGCACGAATACTTTCCTTGCCACGACTGAACTCACCAGATTCCATATAACCTTTCATGATGTTCACGCCGTCTTTCTGGTCAAATGAAATTCCAGACACTTCATCAAAGCAAATGACATCGTACTGGCAAACCAAGCCGCGTTGGCCTGTCCCCATGTGTACAAACATGCGGGCAACGGTAGCCTTCCCCCCCGAAATCAAATGCGCATAGGGTGAAATCTGTTGAAAAAGATGGCTTTTGCCGGTACCGCGTGGCCCCAATTCGACCAAGTTATAGTTACGCTCGACGAATGGCACCATACGAAGTAGCAGTGCGTTTTTCTGTCTTTCAGACAAATTGACGGGCTCTATACCGATCGACCTGAACAGCAAGTCTTTCCACTCTTCGGTAGTAAAACTTTTCCGAGCATGAGAAAGCGCATCTAATACGTCCCGTTTCGACAATTGAATTTCACGCAACGATTCAACACCGAAAGGGCGACCATTGCGTTCTTGAGCGATTGCAGCATCATAGCTGACCGTAATCTCAGCATAAAAACCACCCGTCAACATGCGCTCATGTTCATTGACCAATTCGGAACTGATTCGAACGTCTGTCAGTTGCAAGCTTGGTAACGTTGCTAAATAAGAATCGGTCCTAGCATCCAATCTAGCGGTAATCAGATCAATGATTTTAATATCGCCATTTTCGCGGGCTCGCGCTTTGAAAAGCTCTTCTTCTCCAGCTTTTATGGTTCGTGACTTTAATTGACGTTGAACAATTTCTAGTCCCTCGTCGATTTCATCTTGATTAACACTGGCGCAATAACGACCCAACAGAAACTCGACCACATAAGTTGGCACCGGAAATTGACGGCTGAATGTTCGAACCAAATCCTTCCTGACTAAATAGCCCTCAAGCTCAGAAGCTGCCTTGCGATCTATCGCATCCAATTCAACCATGCTTAAACTCCACCAATCACTGTATCCAATTGCGCTTGTAAATGTCCGCTTTCATCAATCAAAACCAGAAAAGCTTTTTTACCGTCGAGTTCCTCATTTTCCACGACAACGGAAGCTGTGCCATTCTCTCTGATTGGCTTTATGGCCTGCACTAGGCTTGATGAGGCGTCTGCTGCCGATTGCCGAATGTCGAGAAATAAACCATCAAAAGTTCCTTCAAGTGTTACAGTACACCGTAAGCCTCTCCAGCCAATATTAGTCACCTCAAGTTTCATTGATGATTGACTACTGTTTTGGCTGACTGTGAGTTGCAATATCAAACATTCCTGCAAGCTCAAGCCGCCGTGAACATATTCCTCGCCATTTTTGAAACAGCTGATACCGTGAGCTAATACAAAATTGTGGTAGGGATTCCAGAACCAAGCATAGAGTGCGTGTTCCGTTGATGTTCCTGGCTTTAAGCAAGCACACCGCCCCCATTTGTTTTCGGTTAATGCGCTGGATAACTCAATTTTGGGTAACCCACCCGGCATTAATAGCCAACCATGATCGGTAACGACGCGAACGCTTTTCCAACCGGCAGACAACAGCGCCTGAATTCGATCGGTGATTTCTTTTAACAAACCATCCAAATGTTTGGCGAGCTTCCAACCCCGATCATGTCCTTCATGATCAATATCGCCAAATTCACACCACGCATTGCCAGTACCGTCACCACAGTCGGTACGTTCCAAAATCTGCCAACCACTGTCTAGCAGTAATTTTTTTAGATGGTAGCCACCTTTGAGTGACTGACCCGTGGCACTGACGCTTGGCTCAAAATCGCTATTGCCGTCCTTACCACGAATTTTTTCTCTAACCGGTGCAGCAGCGGCTTTTCCGGTAGCCGTGACACTCGGCAAGGCAGACCACATCGATTGTTCTTCAACATGTAATCCACGTTTAACCAAGCGATCAACTAAGCGTTTAGCAGCATCGAAGCGCAAGCCATCGACAAACAAAACGCATTGTCCGTCAGGATAAGCAATGGGTTTTACCGTATCGATATTGCCGCCTGGATATTGAGATAAGGCAACTTGGGTTTGCAAATAGCTTGCGCCCTCATCGAGCCAAGGCAAATACAGTGCGCGAATGACCACAGAAACGGCTTTCAAATCAATGGCTGTATCAACGCTGGATAACACACGCAACACTGCGTCATCCACTTTCCAACCCACTGTCTGGTAAGCAGCTAACAACTCATCGAATGTGCCTACGGCCATGCTGTTTTGGGTCAATTCTGCAAGCAGCAGTAATTTTTCCAAAGCCATCGCCAATGGTGCCTCATTCAATTCAGCCCAAATAAGTTGACGACGTTGTCCATGAAAACCTTCTAGCTTCAACAGTTCATGGCGAACAGACTGTGGCAATGCTCCTTCTAATGCTAACAAACTACTGCGCAGACTATGCTCTTCCAATTCATTCCATTGTGGCCAGCCACCGAATGTTGATTCATTGTCGAAAATACCCGGACTCGGCATCTGACATTTTCTGATAAGCACGGGAATATTGGGATACTTTCTAGGAGCCTCACAATAACGTTCCCATACCCCTTGCCATGGTCCGGCATGATTAGCCAATTTATCAGCACCTGCCAATACGCCTTCTTTGTCTGGATTGAAGGTCAACTGAGATTTACAAATTTCCACAAAACCCAACCATTCATTTTCCTGTCGGGTGGTCTTGAATGCCGTTTCATCATTCAACCACTGCAAGACCTCTTTTATGGGGTCACCACCTGTCAATAAGGTATTGAAATAATCTCTGTTGAGCGGCTTACCTTTTAGGTAATCGGCATCGACCTGCAATAATCGGGGCAAGGCTAATTGCATCGCCGTCTTAGTGTCGGCATCCTGTGTCACATTAAGGCCTAAACCACCTTGATCGGAAACCAAGAACGCCAGTATCGTCCAATCCTTAGCGTTGACCTGAGACCAAATCACCCCACGATACTGTAACTCGGCCAAAGGCTTTAAAAGGTCGGGGCAATTTTCAACAGCGCGCAAGTCTTGGCGACTAACGCCCGGCAAGTAGAGAATGGGGATAGTTGGTTTAGTCGCAGGGCTTTCCGTATTATCAGTGATCATGCACCGTAACCAGATTGCCGGTCCAGTCCGTTTATCTGGAACGAAATCACCTAATATCCATAATTCCGGCAATTCCGTCTGGAGCATAGGAATGATAGCTTCCCACTGCCGATCACGATCAGGCCAAAGAATACAGGCAGGAGCGACTTGTATTTCTGGATTGAAAATGGCGGCGCTTCGAACCGCTTTGATTAAAGAATCGATGATTTTCATGCAATCAACGGAGTTCCCAGTTATCCGCTAAAACATCCAGCAAGTCATTTTGGCGTGTCTTGACTATTTCAGGTGTCCATTCATCGGTTTTTAAAACTTGTGTCGTCAAAATATAGGATGAGACACCTTGTTTACCGCCAAAGTAGGCTGATTTTTTCTTGGCAAAATCGTAATTCTGGGCCTGTGAATTTCGTTTTTGCGTCAGTGGTACAAGATTCGCAATACGATGAACCCAATCATCACGTAATTCTTGGTTTGGCCAAGTTTTCTCCCATTCACTGCCGGGACTAACGGATTGGGGCAGTACGTGTTCAATCGTCAAGATACTGGGATCATAGGTAGCGGCAGCATCCGACAAGAAGGCGTCTAGACGTAAAATCAGATAATTTCGTCTTCTTGCGGTCAACCAATAAATCTTGCCATCAAGGCACGCATTCATTTCCGCTTTTTCGTTGTCTGTTAATTCAATGGCTTCAATAGGAACATGTAAAGAATGCGGTTGATGTAATGCGTCCAACACCAATGCATAACGCTGAATGCGATCATTCACATTTTTGCCGCTGATATGCATATAGGCGGCCAGCCGTTCCAATTTTTTGAAAAACCAATAAACGTATTCTGGTTCGTTTTTCTTTTGTGCAAGGAACAAAATTGCAGGCGGCAGCCAGTCTGAGTTATCAATACGATTGAGCCATTTCAACAAGGAATTGATGTCGGCGGCATTGGTCGTGGAGATATATTGGCAGTTCTTGGCAACAAGATAGGCCTCTGCATAAGGCTCAATGACCTTGTTAACCAAATCAACGGCTGATGAGGCCACCGGCAACACATGCTCCTTAAATTCCTCTAGCAAGGTGCGTTTTGCCTTGGCTTTTGCATAGATCATCCGAATATGACCAAACAGCTCGGCAAAACCATTACGACCAGTTTCAACCTCTAACTCTTCCCACTTATCGGTAAATTCTTCCTGCATCGATGCCGGAATATTTCCAATCACATTCGACTTGATAATGTCTGTCGGTAGTAGGTCAAGCCCGCGACTATTCAAGACAGAAAACACGCGGAAAGCGGACTGCTGACTAGGCGTTGAAACGGCCACCAAAAAACAGCGCTGAACCAGAAAAGCGCCAAACGCACACAACTGCTCTATGTCATCCCCAAAGGATGTTTTCAATCGTTCCAATAGCAGTTTCGCATTGCTTTGAATATTTCTTTGAGCTTCATTATTTAACTGAGCAGGATCGTAGCTGAGTAATTTTTCAAATTGCAGTGACTGAACATGATCTGCAAAAAAGCCACTGTCTCTTTCTCTCAGGGTTAAACGAGGCTTAGGTTTTAAACCCTGCGAGGCGCGACCTGGCTCACGGATATAGTTTTCGAAGTCTGCTCGGAGTTCGCCTGAAAACTGGGCTGTCAAAGCGGAGAGCAAAATAGTCAATGTGGTTAATCGTTGTTGCCCATCAATCACATCGGCGCGTGGCTTCGTTTCCTCTTTGATCAATACGATGCTGCCTAAGAAATAGGTATCTTCCGGTTCCCGCAGAAAAAAATCATAAAGATCGTCAAAAAGCTCAGATGCTTGGTCAACTGTCCAGGCATAAGGCCGTTGATAATTAGGAATGATGTAATCAAAGTCCGAACTGAAAATTTTTGCTAGTGGATATTCCGCTCCACTGATTTTTTTGCTCATTAAAATATCCTGGTTAATCTTTTTATATCCGAATTAACAACCCTGAAGAGACGGCAAATTTTCAATTTGCGTCAACCAACCATCAAACAACCGGCATTGTTGACGAATAATGTCCAATCCAACTTCCAATGCAGCTAACGATCCGTGTATCGGTTTGTCATATTGTGGGTACAACCCGATTAGCCGTTTACTGGGTGCGGTGTTTGGACTGTCATTGATCTCTTCCGGCGACTTAAATTTATCGCGAATAGTCATTAACTGCTCCGCCAATCCTTGATCAAGAGTTTTCGCCAAGGCTTCGGGATCACTAAATAACAAGCCTTCAAATTCGTACATTTGCACATATGGCAAAAACCTAGAGGCAGCGTTTCCATCCAAATTTTCGCGTGCCCATTTCGATAACTCTTCAGTGATAAAACGCTGTTTATCGGTAATATTCTGTAATGAGTTTCCCTGTGCCTTTCCAGGAAAATTACTAGGCAAGCCGTAATAATCAAATAAAGTTGTGCAAAAGCACTGTTTTTCCTTGAGCAAACGTTCCCGAACATCGAGTTCGAGCCGAGCTAAATTAACGTTTCCGCCTTTGTGTCCTACTTTGCCGATACAGGAAGGCAACAGAATGACATTGCGCTCCAATAAAGCTGGATACAATACATGGCGAACAAATTCTTCTTCGGTTTGCCCCTCACAGATCACATGGACTCGGATCATCCCCGTCCCCCAAGCACATTTTTTTCCCAAAGGTCGCCGACCGAATATTCTTCCAACCACGCTTGAAAGTCAGCTTCGTTATGGCGGCGAAAGACGGTTAAGCCCTGTTCACGATCGACCACAATCAAATCATCGATCGAAAATTGATTTACCAGCGTTACCGATTGCGTAGACACAATGACTTGTCTGCGTTTGGACGTGGAACGCAGCATGGATGCCAAGAAGCCGATGGCTCTAGGATGTAATCCTAATTCCGGCTCATCGATCAGGATAGTTTCAGGCTGAAATTCTTCCGGTTGATTTAAAACGGTCGCCAGGCAAATAAATCGCAAGGTGCCATCTGAAAGCTGGTGTGCTTTAAAGGGTTTGTCTTCGCCTTTTTCAGTCCATTGCAGTTCGATAATCTCTGGATTATCCACGCTAGGGCGTAAATAAAAGTCGCCGAAGAACGGCGCGATGAATTGAATCAAACGCACGATACGTTGATAGGCATCGGGGAAATGCTTCTGCAAGCGGTAAAGAAACGCAGCCAAATTACGGCCATCCGCTCTAAGGTAGGCATTATCATTGAGACCATGGGGCGCTTTGACCAACGCCGTTTCGCCGGTATCGTGGAAATGATAAACCCGCCAACTTTTCATGATGGGCAGCAAAAAATCGTTTTGAATCGATGCATCATCCTTACACGCCGATTCAAAATTACCCGCATAATCGATACTCATCATGCTGTTAAACACAAAGCGTTCTTGGTCAAACATCAAACGGTTATCCAGTGTTGGCACCAAATTGAACAGATACGCATGGGTGCCAAAATAAAGACCCGCACTTAACTGTGCGGTCTTTTTCCGCCCGAAATGTAATATCGCGTCAGGTCCACCTTCTAGCCCTACATGACGCTGTAAGTTTCCCTCTATGATTTGTTGAATGAACTTAAAAAAGCCGATGAAGTTGGTTTTACCGGCCCCGTTAGGGCCAATCAATACATTCAGTTCTTTTAGTTCCAGGTCACATTCACCGATGGATTTAAATCCACGCAAAACTAAACGCGAAAGATGATTGGCGTTCATTGTGACTCCCTGGCTTTCTGTTTCTCGGCCAAACTCAAATGATGATCATTGATCCGGTCACCATTGAACACATGAAACCACGGCGCGGATTCCACATCCTTGCCGCGATCTTTGTCCCATTTGATGTTGGGTTTGTCGCGTAGGACACCTGCGCCTCGTTTACCGACATCGGGGACGGTCATGAAGGGGCGGATGTTGAGACGGACGCCGTCGTTGAGGTCGGGGTTCCAGCCGATGGGTTGCTGGTCCAGTGGTTTCCAGCGCACGAAGATGTCGTAGGGCGCTTCGCCTGACAGGATCAGTTCCAGCTTTTTCTTCAGACTTTCAGCGGCGGCGAGTTTTTCTTCCGCGCCGTCAATGCCCTTGGCAATGTCCTGTTTTTGGCGGCTGATCCAGTCGCCCAAGTAGGTGTAGATCAGGGTTTCCAGCAGTTTGGCATCAAATTTATGGTAATTGACCAAGGCGGCAAAGCCATCGCGCAGTCCATCCCAGATATGCCAGATGAACGGACGATGTTGGAACAGTTTGCAATGCTGGGTAAAGAATTTCTCACGCAGCCAGGTTTCCAAGGATTTACCAGCATGGTCAGCGCTGTTGAGCAATTGCGCTAGGATGTCGTTTGACCAGGCATCGCCATAAGCTGCGGCCAATAGATTTAGTAAACGGTCGGCAGCAGCGGCTTCACCGCGTACCGGTGGCAAACAAACGATGCCGTCTTCATCGGCATAGGGCAACAAGGCCTCGCAGCGTTTAACCCATTCACGTTGCTCATCGGCCAATTCCATTTCGGCATCCAACTCGGCAGGCCAGCGATAACCGAGTAGGCGGGCGATAGCGACTTGCAAAACCGTATCATCGGTGCGTAGCGAACCGTGGATTGTCCATTTGCTTTCCTCATCCCAAATCACAGAGCCGCATGGATGGCCATGAAAAATCGATTGGGTGGGATCGTTAGAATAGGGTTTCGGTAAACCATTTGGGTATTGTATTTCGGCAACATTGACCCAACGATCCAGATCAAAAGGAACTTTTGCAAGAGTGGCACTTGTGACACTCATTTTTTGGTCAATTTGACGAACCGCTTCGTTGTATTCTGGTGAAGAACAATAACACCATATAGCTGGCAAACTTTTTTCATCATTAGGAATAACAACAGCAGTGTTATTGTCAAAAGCGAACTTTGAGTAAAGCGTAACGGGCAAGCTACCCATTTGACTGATTAATAAGCCATGTCGCCCCCATGCACCTGTACCATCTTTCCTTGCACCCAATAACTCCAAAATTGATCCTTCGCCATTTTCCCATCGAAGAAGATACTCATTACCACCATAAAACTGAGAATTCTTTACGGTACCCTGAAAGGGAATCCATATATGCGATGTCTCTAAAATTTCCCAAAAGGAAAACTTCATTCTAGGTGTGTCACCGGATGTTAATCCATGATGGCTATAACCGTGTTTTTCGAATAACTCCCCCTCTTCAGCGTATTCTAATGAAACTCTGGAATCTGGATTCTCCAACTGCTTTGTCTGCCCAACGCTTTTAATTTCATATATCAGCAAGCCAGACGATTTTTCGGCAGCAGTACGCGGCTCAGAAACATCCACGCCACGAATTATATTCTTTGAAGAAGCAGGCATTAACAAATCAGAATTGCCCATATGACTTCGACTCAAAGTAATCAAGATTGCCTTAACGACTTCGCCACTGATAGTTTCAAATGCACCTGGTCCCAATCGAGCGATAAGATGCCAAGTATCGTTAATCAACAATTGTTCACGAAACTTTTTGTAACTGGTCAAAAACAGCCAGTTCTGTGGCAAGACAATGCTAGCCGTGCCACCTTGCACACACAGTTGCAAGCAACGATCCAGAAATACCGTTGCCAAATCGTTTTTCGCAGTCGGATAGTGCTGTTCACAAAAATCGCGCAGCCGTTCATCCTGCTTTCCGCGTGCCAGATACGGCACATTGGTGATCACCCATTGATATTGTCCAGCCAATAATGTGGCCGCTTTGGCCAAACCTTGGGCTACGACGCCAATTTCATGCTGTTCGTCGTTTTGTTCCTGATTCAGTGCCTGGTTTAAGGTTTGCGACAGTTGATTCCATTGCACCAGATTAGCCGCTTGGGTTTTTGCTGGATTCAGCAAACTGCCAAGGACAGGCGCATCCTTGAAAGTATCGTGCAACCAGTCGAGCGCGATGGTCAGATTTTTTTTGCCCAAACCCAGTTGTTTCCATTCTTCCTTGGCAACACTGACGGAAAGCCCAGTACAGGCAATGTGCAATTCCGGTAATGGCCTGTAACCGCCCGCATCTGGATAACGCCAGGCGGTCAGCGCCAAGGCAAATGCCGCCAGTTCCACGCAGCGCTGATCCAGTTCCAAACCATGCAGATTTTCGCTGAGTACGCGATCTACAGCTTCGCGAGCGGTCAAATTCTCCAAGGTCATACGCATCGGCACTAACATCAAAAACGCCGCGACCAAAAAATGACCGGAGCCGCAGCATGGATCAAGTGTCTTCAGATCGCTTAACTGCTTGGGCCATTGGTCGAAGGTGCCCGCTGCGGGGGTCCATGTTTCGTCTGCACTTTGTCCCTCTGCCGATTCACCAGCAGGTGTTTTGACAAAACGTAAATACTCCAACGGCACCCCAGGGATTGCCGCTTTCTGGCGTAACTCTGCTTCACTATGGGCGTATTTCAAATCGCTTTCGCTCAAACGCCGTGCCGCCCACCAGGCGCCCAAAGAATTGTCAAGCAGAAAGCTAACCATATACGGTTCGGTGAACAATTGGGTGACGGCTGGTAGTTCGCGCGCGCCGATTTTGACTTCCGATTTATTAATACGCTCTTTGTTATTGGCCTGCCAGAATTGGTACACCCAACCCAAGGAGTCGGATGCGGAAAAGGATTCCATCGGTAGCTCGGTGACCAAGCGTTCCAGTTTTTGTTGGTGCTCCGGTGGCAAGGTCAATTGCAAAACCGGCGAGTCGAGACGAAAAATCTGTGGCAGCATGCGGGCGGCAAAACGTGCGGCCAATTCCCAACCATTCGCCGCGCCTTCATCTGCGGCCAAGTCATCACATTCTGCCAAAGTAATCGCCACCGGCTCATCGGGGTCGGGATACATCAACAGATTGTTTTCTGCCAAGAAGCGAGCAAACAACATGCGATGCCAATGCTCGTAAGCCACTTCTTCAACCAAACGGCTGATATCTTGTAGGCCGTTAGCGTTGTGTTCGTCACCCAATTGGCGGCCATGAATGCGTAATTTACGCCGTAACTCCCGTTCGTTCTCAGTTAAGTGCGCGAATGGCTGCGCTTCACCGACGCCCAATTGCTCCAATGCGGCACGTGCTGCCGCTTCGGCGATGTCACGAGCGTCTTTGATGGTTTTTTCGAGACGGTTGCGTAAAGTCTTTTCCAACGGTTGCATGTTTATCCTTAAATTTTCGCAACAGGCCAAGCTGGAAAATTTTTATTCCAGCGTTCTAGATTGACAACGGTTGCGGATTTGGCCATTTCCCTTGTCCAACGCGGACCCGTTTGAGCCAAGGGTAACTGCTGATTAAGCTCTTTATGCATTCTTGAAACCAGCGCATTATCAAGTGTCAGCAAACATAGATAGCGAATCGATTTGTCGGTCTTGTTCTCTGCCCAACGATAGAGCCAACTATCTCGGTATTTATATTTAAGTGTCTCGCGCAAGTGATTGAAATATTCAAGTCGCTGTTTACGCTGATCTTCATTAACTGCGCCATTAAAGTCATAATCGTCGGGCGCATGAAAATCTTTTACTTCGACAAACAAATAGTCATTTTGCAGTTCCACAATTAGATCAACGGCTTTCATAGCATGGGATAAGCCATGGAAGTGGGGAGCTACTCTATTTTTTTCGTCAAAAACAAATGCATCTAAGGCATCAGTAAAATCAAAAGCGAATCCGTCTGCTTCAATCCTCATTTGCCTAGAGTCCCCATGGATTTTTCTATTTCACGATCAACGATGCCGCCAAAGGTATCGTCAATGGTATTGGGTGAAATGCTCAGATAATTATTGGTGGAAGTAACATCTACTTCATCATTATTTTCTTTATTACGGAATAAGCTATGGAATAACAATTTGTCGCTTGAGTTAGTTTGTAAATCAAATTCTTTGAGAATGATGTAATCATGAGTAGTAAGGAAAATTTGTACCCCCATGCGTTGGAGCTCTATCAATATTTCAACCACGGTACGCATGAGCTTTGGGTTGAGGTTAGTTTCGGGTTCATCCCAAAATAAAACCGAACCATTCAATAAGGTCCCATTCTGAATTAATACCCAAAGCAGCGCTAATTTACGAATACCCTCGGCAAGCAAAGTAAACTCCAACTCGCCTTGTTTGTTTTTTAAAAAAAATTCTTCATTTTTGCTGATGACTTTACCATCCATGGCACCTTGTAATATTTCCAGCAATTTTTTTCGTGCTTGATCGGCTTGTCCTTTCAGTGTGCCAAGAAAAGCACGATCAATAATATCCGCGTAAACTTCTTCAAAATGAATATTGCGCAGGCTATAGAGCGAGCGAAAGCCTGGCGCATTCGCCATCATATCTTTAACCGGTATGTAGACTGATTCTAAAGGATTCTCTTGCCATTGTTTGTAAGAGCCTGAAACCGTTGCCTTTTCTGGTATTTTGGTGTGGTTTGACAATGACAAGCGAATATGAATGGACTTATCTTGCTCTTTTAAGCGTCGATGAATCTCGACATAACCTTGTGTGCTGACAGAGGCGCGCTTTGCTAAACGACCGATTTGTCCCCCTGACGGTAAAAATACTTTGGCAATTTTATCGGCGAAATTTTTTTGGCTTTTGGAAATGTCGCAGGCTGAATAAGTTGCTTTCAATATATGAGTTTTTCCAGTGCCATTTTCGCCGACAAAAATATTAATGCCTTCAGAAAACTTAACTTCCAGCTTTTCAAAGGCAGTAAATTTTTCAAATTTGATTTTATCCAGCATTATTGTGACCTACTTAATGACAATCGGACCCAAAGACAATGCCGATTGTAATTGACTTTTGACTTCAACAATCCACGCGTCAATGTCCTCTTCGCTTTTAAGCGTTCGTCTTGGTACCTGAATGAATTGCGCCTGCGGTTCCAACAATTCGGCGGCATCCATGGCAACTTTGTCAAAGCGTGCCGGTAACGCTACGACACGATCCGTTAAACTCGATAATGGTTGTTTATCCAGTGTAGCGAGAATGGTTTCCGTAGACGCCAGATTAAATTCTGGTTGGTCTGACAGGGTTAACTTTTGCTCGCTCAGCAACTGGTTGCGTTGTTCAGGCTCCAGTTTTTGCCAGTTTTCGTCTTGCTCCAACCGTTGCATGCCTTGCTTATGGCGGCCTTCATACTCATGCTGCAAACGGTTCAATTCGTCACGCAATAACTGAGTAACGTTACTCAGTAATGGCGTGATGGCATCAGGTTCCAGTAAAAGCTGGCGTTGTTCTTCAATGGTTGTGATTTGAATCGACATCGCATCGATGTCCGGCAAACTCTTGGCATGCTGAGCCAATCGCTTCAATGTTTGCCAAGTTGGCCAACGTTGCTCAATTTGTTCGGCTGTTGTTGTCCACTGATCGATAATGGTCGGCAATTCATCGCGCTGGTTATAGATTGCCAACAATTGTTCGTTACCCGCAGTCAGGCGAATATCATCCAAGAATTGAGTATTTGGGCGCTCAGGCTTTGGCGCTTCACCACCGGCACGGTTTGCGAGTTCTTGCATTTTTTGCAAAAACGGCGGAATCACGGCCAATTCTTCGCCTTGCTTTACGCTCAAATCCATCTTTTGCAAGACTTTACGGATTTGAATACGCTGTGGCGTGGTAATGGTGGTTGCTTCGACTTTGAACAGCGCCTTACCGATGCTTTTTCGTTCGATCTCCTTAGGATCAAGGGTTTTGCCTTGCTCGTCTTGGGCTCTGATCAAGCCCGCAATCAGCAACACCTGCAAGCCACCATCAACTGTATCCCGCGACCAGCCATAGGGTGATGATTCGAATTGAGCACGTAAATCCGCGCCTTTTTTGCCACCGGCAATGGCACTCAGTAACAGCTTACAGACCGGATTTTTGGCTGCTTCATCTTCAAAGCCAACCGCTTTGAGTGCATCTGGCGCGCCTTTTTGGGCTTTTTCATAGACCTTTGGCCAGCCAATATGATCGCCTGTGGCGAATTGCGGATATAGGCGCTGCAAGGCATTGGTAGCAGCTTCATTCACCATGTCTTGCAAATCATTGCCGACTATTTCATTACCACCGCCCTGAAATACCCGCGCCCCTGAAAATGCTTCGTCCAGCAATTCCTTGATTTTGCCTTCGGCGGTTTGTTTGGTGGTTTCCATGGCTGCCCTGGCTTCCGTGCCTTCCGGTGTATTGGGCACGCCGCGTTTATCCAAGGTTGCCGTGGCTGCTTTGTATTCGATCAGGTAATGACGCAAGTCATCGGCAGAGCGCTTGGGGATATAGACGAACAGTGTCGGCGATTGGTTGCCCGCCTGTCTGGCATCGACACGCACGGAATTTTCATCGAGACTCCAGCCATCACGCACCCACAGGTAAATTTTTTGTGCGGCATCGTTAGGCAGTTGGCTATCAAACAATGGAAAAATATCGCGACTGACTTTGGATTGACCATGCAGTAATGACAGCTTTTTAACGATTTCACCGAATTTTTTCCGAATTCGGTCATCACGCTCCGCTTCGATACGGTGTGCCTCGTTAGCCAAATTGGAACGTTGGCTTAGGAACTCGTCATTCCATGCGGCACTTTCTTCGGTCTGAATACGATATTCATCACCGACTTTCATCAATAGCTCGCATTTATCGAGCAAGCTTGGCAGCTTACTGCGCAGGCTACTTGAGCCTTCGGCGATATTTTCAACCAATAAGTCGGCAATGGAATCAATGGTTGCGCGAATGCCGATTTCGTTATTACTGCCAGAAAGTTTGTTGACGAGAAATACCAGTCCACACGCTCTGGCCATCAAACGTTCAGTCTCCGAACCTTTAGCCCAGGTCATGGTTTTTTCATGGACTTTGCGAGGCAATATTCTTGCCTGCAACAGCTTATCTGCCGAATCAAAATACAGATAGTCAGCGGGTACCATATGGCCAAGCGAATCATCCAGATTGGTTTGAATGACTTTATGAATCATGCTGAGCTGATTACGCAGCTGGCTATCCGTGCCTGTCTGGTCAAGGACGCGCAGGGTATTTTCCCAAAACCGCCGACGTACCGGCAAAATAGGATAATCCTGAGCGAAATAGGGAATGTCGTCTTGCTTATGTCCAATGGTCGTTCCCGCAAGATGCCTTGAAATCTCGCCGAGATTGGTCTGCATGATTTGTTCGATAGGCGCTTTGGCTTCCGGCTTTTTAGCCAAAATCACTTGTCGAATAACCGCATCTACGTCGGCATCTGAAAGCTCAACCCGAATGGTAAAACGACCTTCCAATTTCTTGAGGTTACTGGTACCGGTCACGGCGGTTTGCCCCGTACCAATAAACAACAGTTTGCCGCCAATATTCTTACAACACGCTTCTACGACTTCTTGCACATCAATAGAGCGCTGACTGTCTTCACCGATGTATTGTTGAACCTCATCCAGCACGACTAAAGTCAGCGGAAATTTTCCCTCTTTGGTTAACGCCTGCTTGATGGCTTTTAGCATTTCGTCACTGGTTACATCAGAGACGTTCGGGTAAAGCTGAGGCAGAATTTCTACGGCGCTTAATGAAGATGAAAATATGGTGGGCTTAACTTTGCACAGTGCGGCATAAAGTCCTTCAGCGACATGAAAATTGTCCAATTCCTCATTCCAGTCAAAACCATTGGCTTCAACTTCATGTCGAATTTGGTCATAAATCCCTTCATTGTTCAGCCACATGACGAAACGGGCTACAGGATATTGTTCCGGTAATCCTACAGATTTAAAGATGATGCGGAGTAGCGCCAATCGAACACTACCACTGGCTCCTGCGCCCAACGTGCCAGAGGCTGCGTGGAGTCCACCATGGCGTTTGGCTTGGGTGCTGAGTTCTTTCAATCCATCACGAATCGATATTGGCAAGTTTGCAATGCCGCGAGCAGTGGCTCCATCGCTAAAAACAGTGTCTACCCAAAGTGCGCGTAGCATTTTGACCAAATGGGATTTACCTGAACCGTAAAAGCCACTGACCCAGACGGCGGGTTGCTGAGCTTGCTCGACGTTTTTTAGGTAGGTATCAAGAATATGCGCCATCCCTGCTTCGTACTGTCCGTCGCAGACGAAGGTTTCCAATTCGTATCGCAATACTGCTAATGCTTGCTGGGTTTGTTCATCATTAACACTAGCGACACCTTCGTTGACCAATTTTCGACTAACGGGGTCTTTTTGGTAAATATCCCGATTTTGCATGCTAATCCTCTTAAATTTCCTTGTCTGCGGTAATAGGTACGGCTAGATAATTCCAGCCATCGTAACCATCTAATAATCTGTAATTGTTGTTTTCGTAGCTGCCCGGAAAAAACACCAGTAGCCGACCGTGTACCTGCGGCGCAAGCTGGTCAACCACATCTTTGACTTTTAGAAAACCAAATAAAGAGCCGACGCCTTTGATGGCCACCACTGAACTGCCATCGACTTGCTGATCGATCAAAAATTGTCCAAACCGTTGATCAATAAAATCCATGTATTTGGGAAGCAAGTTCGATAGCAGCGCAGGCTTTTGAAAATAGCTATTGGCATAGCGCTGTGGTTTCAACCATTCTGCAAAAGTATCGGTTAAATCGAAAAGAGCCCAATCATGGCCAGCTTGTTTCGTGACAATCTCAAACTCATCAATTTTGGCTCTGATGGTGCGTTCTTCTGTTTCTGGATAGACACAAAAGATCACACGCTGAGCCGCTGCCGCATCATCACGCCATGGAATTGAAATATATTTGTTGTAGGAGTTCAGTAAACGTTTAACCTTGCTCACGCAGCCATTCCATTTCTTGTTTGGTCAATAAATTGGGAAACACCACTTCGATGGTTTTACCAACACGTTTGAATACGATCCAACCTCGACGAGACGCTTCTTCGGCTAGTTCGATCGCTTGGTCATTTGAACAGTCAAGTAATTTGACAAATTCGGTCTGAAATAAAGATTCTCCACGTTCACCAATCAAATACCCCAGAAACAAAGCAAAGGAAACGCTGCCTGAAGTGGCCTGTGCCTTGGTTCTAATTTTTCGAACCCTACCGGTTAAATGTCCGGTTTGAGTCCATGATGAATTGACATTCTGTGCTACTGATTTGAGTGTGGCGGGACTAAATCGGTCCGGATGTAAGTTGTCGATAAATAGCTCTAACTGTTCTCGATCAACAGCCGAAGCAACTTTTAGATCGAGGATAAAAGGCGCGGTGCCACGCAATATAGAATCTCTACAAAAGGCACATAGCAAGGCTAATAGTGGACGGCTGCTAGTGTCTCTACTCCAAAAGTAACTCATCACCCGAAAAACAGTCACTGAAGGGTCTAGCGCATAAAGTTTGCCCAGGTCGCGATAGGTTATTTTTCGATTTGCGAGGGTTCGTTTGTTTAAACAGTTATCATCTATGATGGCTGAGACATAGCTTAATTTGTCGGCATCAGGATTATCAACATACGCCAACAACGCAGTTAGTTCCTCTAGCATCAGCGTCCGCGACGTGTGTGCTCCCGCTCGATCATAATCAATCCCAAATCGAACCATCGGCTTAGTTTGCAATGTGGCAATTTTGTCAACCAACCTATCTTTTTTATGCATCATTAAAAGGGCAATTTAGTCTGGATTAGCTACAAGATTGACACCATCAGGTGAACGATATCCCGGTGCGAGTACAGCATTTTTGACGCCGTATAAGGCCAAATGATTACGCAGCCACAACCGGTATTCATGTCCACGCAATGAATGATCTGGAGAGCAATCAACACTCCACTTGCGCAAAAAATATCCTGCAACAGCGGCTCGAAGATTCATCGGCAGAACACCGTTTCGCATCGCGTAATCCATTTCTGTAATCACTGGATGTGGCTGATCCGGGTGCGGAACCAGCTCAAGCTCTACGATACGATTCCATTGAATGTCTTGATCCCGCATCTCCTGAGGCAAAACTTCGTCATTGATGAAGGCAACGGGCTCTTTGACTCTGGTAAGGACAAAATCCCGGAATTCTTGGCTTTTTCGGTCAAAAGCACGAACATGCCAACGCAAACCGTTATCAACCAGTGCAAAGGGAACAATTTGTCGTTCAGTCTTGCCGCTTGTGATGGAGTAGTAGTGAATGCCCAGTGGATATGACTTGTGTATTGCTCTAGTCACATGGGCTAAAACATCCATGTCCGCTTGATTGATACGAGAGGACACTTCACATGGGAAGTTAGCCGTTGTAACGATCGGCTCACTGTCCCCATAGCCAAGCGATAGCCATGCCAGCACTCGCTCCGTTGAAAAGGGAAAGACAGGTTTAAAGTCCTTTCCGAGCAGATAGGATTTAGCGTTAGCGTTGTACTGTATGTTACTTTTCGCTAATTGTTTGTAAACGGCGAGATCACGCGTTGCCGCAGCAGTCTGTATATCAAACCGATTCACCAAATCCTGTCGGCGAACGTCACCAAAGAACCTAAGTTTAAGCTCTATGAATGCAAGTCGATCCCTCTGTGGCTGCGTAAGATCGGTGATCTGACTGATTGACATTGTAGTTTTATTGATGGCGACACGCATAAGAATGACGTTTGCCACCAGTATATTAGTCGTACTAGAATGTGTCTACTGGCTATTTGTAATTCAAGATCATCATCAAAATGATCGCAATGATTTCCTATGTTCAGCAATCACACCGAGCTGACTATCGGTGACGGAAATGTGCTGAACATTATGTTTCTATTCAATAACTTATCAGGAGATGTGTATGGGATTTTGGCACACGGGATATATTGAACATCATGAGTTTTCAGGATTTGAAAGTCCATTCCATCCTCAACCAATCGTATACCAGTGCCAACATTGCAATTTCAGCACCACGATTTTTGAAGACTTTCGACGCCATCGATTTGAAGCACATCCCTACACTAGACCATCTTTATTTATTGGCAATACTGAGTTGGGAAGTACGACATTTAGAATCACAAGCCCCTTATCAGCTGATGAAATAAAAGTTGATCATTGCATACGCGCAGCAATCAACGGTCAACCCGTATCAATTGAAAATTTAGGTGCTACGCTATCAACAATCCATAATGACACGATCAGCATTGATCTAGAAAACAATAAAGTTAAAGCAACTTTCAAAATTCATTTTGAAATTGCTGACGAGAATGATTTGGTGCAGGTAGAGAAAATTTTTTACGAAGTCGCGCGCGGTCGTCGTTTAGATATGCGAGCCATTGAGCATTTTATTCATGCATCTAAACCTTTTCGTACTGCAATGGGCTATTGCGATGGGATATGTGAGTATTTTTTTGGCGTACTTGCAAAAGAGGATTCGCCAGAATCCAGTCTTCCTTATGATGCTTACCGGAAAAAATTTAACCGTGCAGTCGATCAATTAAAAAACTTTGATCGCCCATTGGCCAATGTATTGATTGCTTTGATTTCATTTCATTTTAATCACTTCAACGAAGCGCAGACTAAAGCAGGTTTATCTAGGGTTGGTTTAGCCGCTAGTCGCTATTTTAACTGGCTCTCTCTGACAAATACAACGAATAAGACTGATTTTGATCAAAGTTACACTACTCTAGAGCAATTAGTCACCGATTTTGATTCAGAGCAAATTATTCGTTGGAGTATTATGGATAGTAAACAACTTTTACAGCACAAAGATGAAATCGTTTTTTTTCTTAAAGGCAACCTTCCAGAGTTTGACAAAACAAAAGGTCACATATTACTGAGTGAATTAGCTCTTGAAATAGGTGATGCTGAGTCTGCTGTATATTATGCTAGAGATTATAGAAACAGTCCGACTATAGGCGGATGGGCGGAAAATATTATTGAACGAAGTAAAAATATAGGTTGAATCAATGTCTAAAGATGAAGTGCCAATTTTTAATAAAACCACTGGTAAAAAGTCCAGCGGCAAATCAGCAAGTTTTCTAAATCAAAAAAAAACATTCACTACCAATAGAGCCAACTCAATACCAAAGAGTCAAGATGATATTAGAGAACCCATAGAAAGCGAGTCAATATCTGGTCATGCAAATAAAGTTCAAGATGAATCAGGTGATAATAATAAATCAAAGAGATCATCAAAAATAGAAATTCATAGCTTATCTGAATTTATCGAATATGCTTATATACGCAAAGGACAGCGTATATCAGGAACATTCAATAAGGCTGAGAAAGCGATTTGCCAAGATTATCTAGTCTCTCCAGAAAAAATGGCAAAGCTCTTAGATTATGCGAATAGCGATGTTTTATTAGCTGTACCAAAAGAACTTTTGCTCATAAGTCGTGAAATTGTAGGTTACCCTAGGGTAAAAAGTGAAATTAGAAGCTTTGTAGAAAAAGTTTTAAAAAGGCACTTCCTCTTCGCTGAAGAGGAGTTGTCTTTGGTGCTAAATAATCATCCTCATGCGATTTCTCCAGAAGATGCATTGAACAAGTTGGCAAAGGCTGAATTACCTAAATCTGAAAACTCGACTGAGAATTCCAACACAAAAAGCTTGAATTTAGAGCAATTGAAGATAAATGCCGTTTATTGCCTCGCCACATGGCTTGTTGAAACAAGGTCATATTCAATTGAAAAAATAATGCAAATGATCTACTCAGCTTTATGGAAATCCAGCATTCCTGAATCTCTAGATGATACGGAGAAATTAAAGACTTTAACAGAAATAGATAACATTAAATCGGCTGGATTTATTTATTCTACTTTGAAAAAAGAAGCCGAAAGAAATGCCGCATTAACAGAAAAAGCGCTTCGCGCTCAAGAAAGTCTCGCTGAAGAACTAAAAACTTTGAATGCAGAAATTGAAAATTTAAAACTCATTCAGAGTGAAAAAGACAGCAAGATTCAGAGATTAACTGATGCCTTAGAACTCGAAAAGAATGCTCATACTCATGCTCGTATTCACCTAGGTGATGACAAGGAACAACTTCGGACTCGCTTATTAAGAAGATTGAAAACGGAAGCAAACCTACTTCAAGAAGGATTGCATGCTTTACGCCGAGACCCACCGAAAATTCATGTAATGGATGATCATGCTGAAAGAGTATTAGATGGGTTATTTAAAGAAATCAAAGAACTAGAATCTGAGGATTAAGAATGAGCGTGGTTGGTTTTGATTTTGGTACGACTAATAGTTTAGTGTCATCAATCCAAGGCAATAGAGCTATAAATTTTTTGGACGATGAGGGATTGCCTATTCCTTCTGTTGCATGTTACGAAGGAAACAAGATCATCGTTGGGCGTGAAGCTAAACTAAGGCTTGGCGAATCTGGCTTAGGTATAAAAGGAAACGTTGTTAAATCGCCAAAAATACTTTTGGGACAAGATTCGGTATTTGTTGAGGGGGTTGAAAGAGACCCCATTGATATCGTCGCTGATGTTGTGAGATTTGTTGCAAAACAGGCAGAAGACAGTAGCCGTAGCCGAAGAGGTGATTCATTAAATAAAATTGAGCGAGCCGTTGTCACAATACCAGTCGATATGGATGGTCGCCGCCGTGCTGCTTTACGTGACGCATTTCGTTTAAGTGGTATTAATATCGTGCAGTTTGTACACGAACCACTTGCTGCGCTTTATGGATTCTTTCGTAACCAAAATGATATTTCAGCCACACTCCGAAGCTACGACAAAAAGCTAATTCTCGTTTTTGATTGGGGCGGCGGCACGTTAGATTTGACTCTTTGCCGCTTAATTGATGGGATGTTAGTTCAGATTCAGAATGATGGGACTTACGATGTTGGTGGCGACATGTTCGATGAAATGCTTGCTCAAGAAATTGAACGGCGAGTTCTTCAAAATATGGATGATGCTGAGGCTGCACAGATTTTAATGGATGCCAAAACTAGGCTCATACATCGCTGTGAACGAGCAAAAATTGACTTATCAACACGCGACAAGGTCCAACTTTATATTCCGAATTTCTTTAGGGGTTCTAAGAATGATGAACTAGATTATTCTCTAACCCGCGATGAGATGGAAGAAATCATCGCGCCATTATTAGACAATGGCTTAAATCGGATAACAAAACTTCTCGAATCTGCACATGTATCGCCAGCGCAAATTTCATTATGTCTTGCAACTGGTGGAATGGCCAATATGCCAATCATAAAAGCGCGGTTGCACGAATGGTTCGGAGCTCAAAGAGTACAGGTATCTGATCGAAGCGGTACGTTGATAGCAGAGGGAGCTGCTTGGATTGCCCATGATGAAGCGCAATTACAAATAGCCAAAAAAGTAGAGCTTTTGTTAGCTCGTAATTCCTATATGTCGTTGATTGAAGCTGGTTCAATTATGCCGAAAGAAGGCGAAACCAAAGCGGATCAATTCCACTTATATTGTGCAGACCCTAGAGATGGTTATGCAAAATTCCAACTTTCTGCGCCAGTTCGACCTGGCAAAAATGTGTTACCTAATGACGATAGAAATACGCTTGCAAACCTAGTTGTGAAAGTAGATAGTAAAGCTCGGCCATTTCAAGAAAGACTTGAGCTAGATGTAGAAATTGATGAAAACTTGATATTAACAGCCAAAGCTAGGTCTCTCACTAAGAAATATTTGGCTACTACCGAAGTTCATGATTTGGAGTTTGGATTATATTTTCCAACTGATTATACAAAACAAGGAGTTTTGGATGACATTAATTATGAATCAAAACTGAAAAACCACAAACAAGGTAGCCTAATATTTCGATCAAACATAGTGGCATCAAATAAACACAAAATAGCTATCCCTGGTGAGTTACTATATCAAATCGAACCTCACTATTTTGATTATCGCTTGGACCCACCCTCAATCCAAGTAGAAGAAAAGCTTTATTACCAGCCTTGTGCTATTTGCCACAGAGCATCAAATGACCCGTTATGTAATTGTTCATCAAAGCTCTGATAATATCCAAAATAATTCATCTGCCAAAATTTTAAAGTTTTGAAAAAAATTTAAACCAAACGCCAAAGTAATTTATGTAATATTGACTGTCTGCAATTTCTCGGTGATTGATGGAGCATACATCTGAAAAACTACGCGCGAAGTGTCTATGTCTAGGCATAGGCACTTCGCGCCAAGATAGACTCAAACTCAATAAAATTGGCATGTACAGGCCGGATACCGAAGTTCGCTTACGCGGCATAATAATTATTTCAAGCAGACGACATTTGACATGGAACAAATAGCGGTTTTTCAGCTAAACAATATTGAACACTGCCGGAGAAGACTCTTGAGGAAAATTGCAATTTTATTTGCCGGACTATCAATTGGTGGATGTACATCCGTCACAGTTAAACCGCTAGATGCATCCTATGATGTAAAGCGTATCTGTATAAGAGAGAATCCGAAAGTGGTTATCGCTGAGTTAGTGCCGGTCATCACGGATGGCCTAGCTCGCCACCACATTGAAAGCGAATTTGTTCCATCGCAGTTGGACAAAGTTAAACTCCAAAATAGCGACGATGGTGATGAAATGGATCATTACTATATGAACATTACACCAGCACCCGATTCATGTGATTTTAGCTTAACCTATACCGCAAGGCAGTCTTGGGATATAGGGACTTATCTATCGACAGCGGACATTGAGATATCAAACAAAACTGGGGTTATCGCAACAGCGAATTATCATCTAAGGAATAAAGGCGGATTATCGTTTTTTAAATGGCAAGGAGTAAAAACGAAAATGGAGCCTGTTATAGATGAGTTGCTTCAGTTTTATAAATAGGCTTATTACCGATAACCGGGAAAATTAGGCCAAATTTTTATTCACCAGCGTAGGCTATCGTTAAGTGCGCTAGAAATTTAGGGCGATATTTGCGCTGGAACAGTGAAAACTCGGCTACCGAGGACATGGCTCGATGTCATGTTGGGCAAAGTTTTACCGGATGTTTATTAGCCCGCTCGACTTCGTCTTTGGTGACAAAACCAACTTCCTGCCCCTGCAAATCGATTCGTGCGGCACCGGCAACCAGGCATTCAGCATACCGTTTACCTTTAGCCCATTTTTTCAAGGCCGCGCGTATCTCATTTGCAGTAAGACCAAGCGCTTCGGCTTGCTCAAGTAAATCTTTATGAACCCCAATTTTTAACGGCACCTTTGCATTCGGTTTTTTGGGAAAAGCCAGCGGAAAATGTTTTTGCAGCAAACCAATTGTCCGTAATACAGGGTCAACTGGATACAGTTTGTTATTTGCAGAACCGCGTTTTTGTTTTTCGGCTTCTTTTCTAGCGGCTGCTTGTTTAGCTAAATCTTCTTTCAAAGATGCGAGTTGTTCAAATCCCATAGATGTCAATAGTTGAGTGGAAATAATGAATACTTTGGTTATGGCCAGGAGTGTTTAATAAAGGGCACCAACGCAATCGACATATGTCATGTAAATTCGGGTATCCAATTCTAGCTGGTGATAGTTAGGCTCAATATATTCACATAACTTATAGAAAGCCTTATTGTGTTCTTTCTCTCGTAAGTGAGCCAGTTCATGCGCAACGATCATGCGCAGGAATTCCAGTGGTGCTGATTTAAAGACTGCGCCAATCCGTATCTCGTTTTTAGCTTTAAGTTTGCCGCCCTGGACTCTCGATACAAACGAATGGAGACCGAGTGCTTGGTGAAGCACATCGATTTTGTCGTCGTACACGATTTTGCTGATTGGGCTTGATTGGCGGAGATACTGGTTCTTTAGTTCCATGACATAAGCATAGAGAGCCTTGTCGGTTTTAATTTCATGCGTGGCAGGATATTTTTTTAAGAGCACGGCTCCCAGTTTTTCTGTGTCAATCAGCCGCTGAACTTGGTCGGTGATGGTGGTTGGATAACCGGATAAATATCGTAATGTTTGCATTCCAGACGAGTGCTAAGGGTAATGTCGAAGCGGGTTAGCATTGAGGCAACGTCTTTCCACCTTGCTCAACAATCACAGCATTTTTCAGCAAATCGGATGTCGCAGGATACCGGTCATACAGATTGCCTATGCTCCGATAGTAATCTAGCATACTAAATGGTTGTGCTGCCTGTTGCCGAACGTATTTGACCAACATTGATCGAAAATCCGGCGACACGGTCACCATCCGTAAGCCCCGAATGATTTTGCTATCAGGATCAACCAATACTAAATTGAATGGGAGATAAGCGTAACCTTCTTCGATAGTCTCTTCGCCCGCAAGATGAATGGTAAACGCTAAATCTGACCAATCCAGGAAACCCTCTATTTTGAACAGAAAGAACAACACGTTTTCTTCTGAATGTAAGGCAAACGAGGTTGTGCCACTTAGAAAGGCATTGATTTCGCCAGGGGTAGCCGAAAAATTGAAGGTCAAAAGCGGTGTGCCACCCGCAAGCATAATGCTCATGCCCGCATCGGGTATGTCATGATCGAAGCGTTCGCCGACGCAGAGTTTTAGAAAATCCATGAAACCGGCAGGCTGATTTGTTTTTTAGGCAATTTGAAATATTGATCGGTCACATCAACTTCAACTCGATTATACATTGCGCCAGGATTCCAGGCTGATTAGAACCGAAATACCGACTCATTTCAGATCGATGCTGCTTGTAGCATGCTAGCCAAACGCTTCACACCAGGACCTGCAAAGTCTGAATGAGGCATAATCAGATATAGCGGTATCTCTAGAATCCCGCCTTCTTGCAAGGGTAAGGGCTTGAGTAGCCCCGTCGCCAATTCGTTGCGGATATGCTCTTCCGGCAACCAAGCAAAGCCATAGCCATTTGAAACGGCTGCAATTGACGTAGCAATATGACTGACCGTCCATCGCTGATTCACTTCAACGGTTACCGCCCTTTGATCCCGTTTGTTGCCGGAATCGCGGACCACAATATGCCGATAGTTTCGTAGATCGCGATACGTTAATGCCTGCGGTTGATGATGCAAGGGATGGTCGGCATGCGCGACGGCTAATAGCCGCACCTGCGTCAACACGTCACCCAAAAAGCCAGGCGGCACCTGCGGCGAAATAGCCAAATCAACTTGCCCGCTCAATAACGCATCGGCAGTGCCACCTAATACCGACTCGATCAGCTCGATGCGCGTGCCGGGGCTTTCCTGTCCAAACTGATCCAAGCAAGCCAGCAACCGAGCCGATGGATACAGGATTTCAACCGCAAGGGTTATGGTGGCTTCCCAGCCTGCCGAAAGCTGATGCGCGGCTTGCTCCAGTTCATTGGCTTCATTCACCAAGGCCAATGCACGCCGATACAGCATCTGCCCGGTTGGCGTCAGCATGGCTTTGCGTCCCTGAATCTCAAAGGCTTTGACGCCGAGCAGGGTTTCAATTTTCTGCACGGCATAGGTCACTGCCGATTGGCTTTTATTGAGCTTTTCCGCAGCCTGGGCATAACCGCCCGCATCGACTACTTCGATCAAGGCTCGCCATTGTTCCAGCGTAATGTAGGGACTCACCATAACTTATCTAATAAACTAATAATTATGAGTCAATAATTATACTTTTTTATCGACCAGTTAACGCTTTAAATAGCGCCATCGTCACTCATCAAGGAAAAAGACCATGACCACTTTGCTGAAAATACAATCGAGCCTGTTCGCGTCTGAAGGGCAATCGAGCCAACTAAGCAATGAATTTGTCGCCGCTTGGCAGCGCAATCACCCGGAAACGCAAATCAAAGTGCGCGATCTGGCGCAAGAAACCTTGCCGCATCTGGACGCCGAAATCGTTGCCGCATTTTTCACACCCATGGAAACCCGGACGGCGGTGCAACAAAAGCGGGTCGATATATCGGATCATTTGATCCATGAACTTAAACAATCGGACATCCTGGTGATCGGTGTGCCCATGTACAACTTTGGCATTCCGTCGACGCTCAAGACCTATTTCGATCACATTGCCCGTGCCGGTGTGACGTTTCGTTACACGGAAAATGGGCCGGAAGGTTTATTGACCGGCAAGAAGGCATATATCTTCGCTACCCGTGGTGGTCAGTACGCGGGGACGGCACTGGATAGCCAAACAACCTATGTCAGGGATTTTCTGAATTTTCTCGGCATCACAGACATTGAATTTGTTTACGCCGAAGGCTTGAACATGAGCCCCGACACCAAAGCAAAAGCCTTGGCGGATGCCAGAGTTAAATTGCAGGAATTGGCTGCGCGAAAACCGACCCCAGAAAACTTGATGTGAATTCGGACCAACCGATTTTGAGTGTACTTTTCCATAACCGCAGGAGCTTTACCATGAAACCTACCGTCTTATTGCCGTTAGCGGCTTTATTTTCCACTCCAGTATTGGCCGCGCCGGACACTTTCGTGATCGACGGCTCGCATACCTTGCCGCGATTTTCGTACAGCCATTTTGGCTACTCTACCCAGCTCAGCCGCTTCGATAAAACCACGGGTAAGATCGTCCTGGATCGCCAGGCCAAAACCGGTTCGGTGGATGTGACTGTCGATACCACGTCGGTCAACACCGGCTCTGCATTGTTCAATGAGCACATTCAGGGGGTCGATTTTCTGGATACCGCTCACTATCCAAGCATGACTTTTAGTTCCAACAAGCTCCATTTCGAGGGTGAAAAGCTGGTCAGTGTCGAAGGTACACTGACCCTTAAAGGCATCAGCAAGCCGGTCACGCTGACGGTAACCTCATTCCAGTGCATGCCGCATCCGATGCTGAAGAAAGATGCTTGCGGCGCGAATGCCACCACGATGGTCAAACGCACCGATTTCAATATGGGCAAATATGCCCCGAATGTCGGTGATGAAGTGACCGTGACCATTCCGGTCGAAGCCGTCAAAGAATAAGTCGCTGCGCACATTGACGCAGATGGCTTTGTTGCAACAATGAATCAGGGCAATGGTTTTTGCTATCGCCCTGAAAAGATAAGAGGTTCACATGAAAACTCGCTCCCTTCAACAAACCATTCCCTCGATCGCCACCTCAGACGGTGGTGGTGTCAAACTGCGTCGTAGTTTGGGACAAAACCAAACCTTGCGCGTCGATCCCTTTTTGATGCTCGATGAATTTTCCTCGGCCAACGCCGACGACTACATCGCCGGATTCCCCAGCCATCCACACCGGGGATTCGAGACCGTGACCTATATGCTGGATGGCCACATGCTGCATGAAGACCATCTGGGTAATCAAGGCGATCTAAAAAGCGGCGGCGCGCAATGGATGACGGCGGGACGTGGCATCATTCACTCGGAAATGCCGCAACAAGAGAGCGGACGCATGCGCGGCTTCCAACTGTGGATCAACTTACCGGCCAAAGAAAAAATGAAGCCCGCGCGCTATCAGGATATTCAGCCCGATGAAATTCCGCTACGGGCTCTGCCGGACGGCGGCGAAGTCAAAGTGATTGCGGGTTGTGCCGAAATCTATGGTCACGCCATTCATGGCCCGATCCAAGGCTTGAGCACGCAACCGTTATTTCTGGATGTCAGACTGCCCGCGCATAGCCGTTTTTCCCTGCCCATTGCCGAGGCGCATAACGCTTTTGTTTATCCCTACGAAGGCAAGATTGAAATCGGTGCAGCCGAGCAGCTTCGTGCGCTGGCCTCGCAAACGGCGGGCGTGTTGTCCGAAGGTGAGCAAATTGAGATTCACACCACCGATCAGTCCGCTGCTTTTCTACTACTGGCTGGCCGCCCCTTGCGGGAACCCATTGTGCAATATGGGCCGTTTGTGATGAATACGCGCGAAGAAATCGATCAAGCGCTGAGCGACTACCGCAATGGGCAACTGGTATGAGCGATGATTCAATCTTGAGTCCTGTGTTGTTCATACCCCATGGCGGCGGCCCTTTACCGCTGTTGGGTGACCCAAGGCATCAGCAATTGGTCGATTTTCTGCAAGGTGTTTCAGCCAGAATACCCACACCATCGGCGATTTGCGTCATTAGCGCGCATTGGGAAGCATCCGTCGCGACCATCACCCGTGGCGCCTCGCCGTCCTTGATCTATGACTATACGGATTCCCCGATGAGGCCTATGCCATCCGATATCCAGCATCCGGCTCACCCAGCTTGGCGGACAAGATGTTTGCCGCCTTGCAGCAAAGCGGCATTCCTGCGCGATTGGACGAGCAGCGCGGCTTTGATCATGGCTTATTTGTGCCGTTAAAGTTGATGTTTCCAGATGCTACGATTCCCTGTGTTCAGTTATCCCTGTTGAGCAGTCTCGATCCTGCCGCTCACATAGATATAGGTAAAGCGCTACGGCAATTACGCCGGGATAATCTGCTGTTCATCGGCTCAGGGTTTTCCTTTCACAATATGCGAGCCTTCTTTACCGGCAATCAAGGTTTGGATAAGCAAAATGCGGCCTTTGAAGACTGGTTGATTGACACCTGCACCAAGCAAACCCTGTCATTCGATGAGCGGACTTCACGGTTGATAGCTTGGGAACAAGCACCGTTCGCGCGTTACTGTCATCCCAGGGAAGAACATCTGTTGCCGTTGCATGTATGTGCGGGTCTTTCCAATGAAGCAGCGGAATTAATATTTGATGGCAACGTTTTGGGCAAAAAGACCAGTGGTTTTATCTGGCATCGTTGATTACTATCAAATATTGACACAATTCCAGAGTATTGATAAAGACAGTGACATGCAGCAGTCCATCACGTATTGCCCATCGTCGATGCTACAAAGCGTTTCGATGCATCCATTCCTAGTCCTAACGGAATGGCCAAAGAAACGTCGAAATCACCAGCATGGCTGAATTCACCAATTGATGCTTGGATAGATGAAAGCCGAGTTTTTTAAAACTCTAACATCATAATGTGTCTATGGCTTATTTCGCTTACAGTCACGAAATCCCAACGCTCAAAACGCTTTCGATGTTTAGTGCTCACCAGGCAGCGACCTCGTGAGAAATTGCTTCTCATCCATTCTATGCGAGTACCTTCCAATGCTGAGCCAACGCCTTTTCCGCGATGGTCTTTATCCACCGCCATCATATAGAGAATATGGGTATCTGAAGCCCAGTCAGCGGCTTTGATGCCACCCACGCCAATCAGCACTCCATCACGATCATAAGCGCCGAAAAACTTTCGGTAAAATGGCAGTGTATCTATCGCCACGATCTCAGTTTCTAATCGGCTTTTTTCGTATCGATCAGATTCGCTTGGGCAGTTGAACGATAGCAGATTGACCGCCGCAGATACTGCGAGCGAGCTGGTCTCTAATGCACGTATCGTGTACGTTTTCATTGGTACAAAAAACCAGCATCGGCTTTTAACCGAGCGCTAATTCATGCTCGTCAAGGAACGAGTTTTCTTTCTCGAAATCGTTAGGCTTGGAATGGGTTTTTCCCGCCAAAATCTCCTGCAATTCACGAGGGAGCGTTAATTCAAATCCTAAATGGAAATATTCGGTATCGGGTTCATTCGCCAAAACACTATAACCGATTAGTTCTTTAATCTTGTCTAACAAAACAACAACCAATGTAATTTCACATCAAACGCTCAGTCTAGAGCGGAGTCATGACAGAAATGTGACAAGCTCATTTCGTCATTCCCATACACTATAATCGACTAGATTTGCTTGGCGATTTAACCCGACTCTTACTAGCGACATGCGGGAGCCATTTCAGTTAGGGCATTCCAAATGGTTTGGCGCATCATTACACCAGCCCGATTGTTTTGAATAATTCATGGTGAAATGGAACATGCTAGGTTCTGGTTTGTTCAGGCAACAACGCTTTGAACTTGCCAATATCACTGGCATGTGGCCGAGTCGCCGCAATGTCTGGTAACCCAGTTAAAAAGATCACCTCTGTTCGTGCATCTAGATAAGCTTCGAAAATATATTCGTGCCAATAGCAAGGCGATAAACCATATTTCATCAATTGATCGAGATTGCTTGCAGTGGTTTTGGATTTTTTGCCTGTTATCGTTCGCTGTAAATAGGCCAACCAGTCATTTTTATCGGTTTGCTGCAATACATAAGGGGTGATAAACACGATACTGTAATCGAACATGCCAAATAGCGGTGGCAATACCCTTGCAAACCATAACTCTCCAAGCCGATTGCCTTGATAGCCTGCCGGACAAATGCACTGGATGGTGTCTTCTTGGCCAATTTCTTTCAACAACACCCCATCATGATTTCGCCCCATGAATTCGTACATCCCCATACGAGACTGTTGCATGGCTTGGATAACCTCTACCATTTGCTTATCCAAGCCAATCAGATGCGAAAGATCAAGCACAATCGTTGTTAGGGTTTCCTTATCAAGGCCAATAGCCAGGTCAAACAGCAACCAACAATTAAAATAGCTGGTTGTCAAAGGACTCATCGGTGGCCCACCAGGCATATAGTCTTCATCTGCTTTTGCGAACACATCCCAAAAACGATTGAGAGAAGGTTCTGGCATCTCTTGCAAACTCTCGGTTAAAACCGATAGCAGGTTTTGAGCGTGAATATAAACGGCATGCAAGGGATCACGACCGTCTTTGATATTTTGTTCGGTCGTTTTGATTTGACTGAATAAGGTTTCAGCCTCTTGCTTGGATTGGCGATAGCTTGAAAAGTCGACGACTTTGCTAGACTGGGCTTTACTCAAGCGCTTGGCGATTTTACTGGCAATTTTTCTCATTGTTGAAAGATAGATTTTTTATTTTTTGTCATACAAAGCCCAAGGATGCGTTAACCGTACTTGTTGGTCAATCAACCGGAAGACAGAAACAAAAAAGGCCTAGTTTTTATGCATCCGCGTAAGCTATCGAGAGCGAACTGGATGGGCCAATATTTCGTTCAAATAGCGACGGCTTGGCTATTAGAAACATCGTTCGCCGTCAGGTGAAGCAAAGTTTTAAAGCCCAATCAATGAATTTGAAGTTAGCATAGAACAAATTAAGAACAAGTGCGTTTTTGGTGTAACATCGTCATCCTATATTTTTAAACCGGTGCCGACGATGATCGCTTCCTCTTCAAATTTACCCCAGCAACTTTCAGACATTTTCAGTCAGCGCTTGAAGACCGACAATTTAGAGCTACCGATTTTAGAGCCAAGTCAGGTTGCCTCAATACTTGAACTCCCATTATTCACAGCAAGGGTACCTGCCGGCTTTGGATTTCCTTCTCCGGCTGACGACCACCTGGAAGCGGCCATCGACTTAAACGAGCAATACGTCCAGCATCCGGCGTCTACCTTTTATGTGCGAGTAAAGGGACATTCTATGAAAGACGCTGGCATACATAGTGGCGATATGCTGATCGTTGATCGATCGTTGGAAGCCAAATCAGACTCGATTGTAATTGCTGTCGTTAATGGCGAGCTAACGGTAAAACGGCTTGTGCTAGAAAATCAGCAAGTCTGGTTAAAGCCTGAAAATGCCGACTACAAGCCGTTGCTAATCACCGAAGAAATGGACTTACACATATGGGGTGTGGTTGCCCATGTAATTCATTCGCTGTAGACCATGTTCGCGATTGCCGACTGTAACAATTTTTACGCATCATGTGAGCGAGTTTTTCAGCCGCACTTGAATGGCAAGCCAGTCGTTGTGCTGTCGAATAACGATGGCTGCGTGATTGCCAGATCGAATGAAGCAAAAGCATTAGGCGTGGCAATGGGAGCGCCGTACTTCAAGATTAAGCAGTATTTGCGCCAGGAAGATGTTGCTGTCTTTTCGAGTAACTATGCTCTCTATGGAGACATGTCGCAGCGCGTGATGAGCATATTGGCAGGTTTTGCACCACGAGCCGAGGTGTATTCGATTGATGAGTGTTTTTTAGATTTAGCCGGTATTCCCGGTAACTTGACTGAGTATTGCATGCATATCGGGAAGATAGTTAAGCAGTACACCGGCATTCCCATTTCCATCGGTATTGCGCCGACGAAGACATTGGCAAAGTTAGCGAACCGAATAGCAAAGAAGGATAAATCGACAGGTGGCGTTTTAGATTGGCGGAATGTTGATGCAGACGAGATGCTTCGAGCTACAGCCCTTGATGATATCTGGGGAATTTCGAGAAGGTTAAAAGTACGGTTGCAAGATATGGGCATTCATAATGCTTTGGAACTTCGCTGTTCCCCCCTCAAGCAAATTCGGCAAATTTTTGGCGTGGTCGTTGAACGAATCGTTTCTGAGCTTTCCGGTATTTCCTGCATTCCTCTTGAAGAGATGCCTTCGCCGAAAAAACAAATCATGACTTCGCGTAGCTTCGGCACTAAGTTGACAGATTACGACGATTTACAGGCCGCTGTTACTTACTTTGCCACTCGCGCCGGCGAAAAACTGCGGGCGCAGCAATTAACCACCAATGCGTTGACTCTCTTTATACAGACGAGCCCGTTCGATACAAGCAAACCTCAATTCGGCAATAGCGCGACCATTGAATTCGATTACCCAACCTGCGACTCATCAAAACTGATCAACGCCGCGCAAACTGGGTTGAGAAGCATTTTCCGGCGCAACTTCAGTTATCAGAAAGCGGGTGTATTATTGCCGGATTTGTTACCCCTCGGTGTTGGGCAGCTATCTTTATTTGGTGTTACAGATGCAGAGCGTTCGGATCAATTGATGTCTGCATTGGACAAGATCAATCGTCGGCATGGTAAAAGCAGCGTGCGCTTTGGTAGTGAATTAGTCAGTGATCTTTGGCGGATGCGGCAGGAGTTTAAGTCGCCTTCATACACAACAAAATGGGATGAGTTGCTGACTATCACGGTCTGAGCTGAAACTGGGCAATATTGCGTGCTCGAATCTGTCGAATTCACCTTTTCGGCCAAAACCGGACAATAAAAGCTTTTACTGAATGGCTGAAACTCCACTCAAAGCGGAATTTCAATCCTATGACTTGATATTTGGTTTACGTCCTTCCATCAAATCGATTTCGCTGGTCAAAAAATCGACCATGCGGTCGCGAAAAATGCGCACTCTTGCGGTGGTACGTAAATCAACGTGGCTGAGAACCCAAACATCGTCGCTGGATTCAATATATTTCACCGGAAATCGCACCAAATCGTCCACTTCATCGCCCACGGAACAAGGCAACAAAGCCAAGCCCAAGCCTTCAAGACACATCTCATAAATGATTAAGCTGGAATTCGTCCGGTACGCCCGCTTGAGTTTGGGAAAATTTTTCTTAATCCAATAAGGCAAAGTAATCCCGTCACCTGTCCAGGTGATACAAGGCGGTGTTTCTGGCGAAAGGTCTTTCAATAAAGACGGATGACAATAGACCGAATAAGCAAGCTTACAGATACGCTTGCCGACTACATTTTGTGGTGGTTCAGTCATGGCATGAATATCAATGTCAGCTTCCCTGCTTGCAAGATTTAAGACGCCTTCAGCTGCAATCAATTCAAAATCGACCTCAGGATAATCGCGTTTGAAATCACGCATGACCGGCATCACAAATCGCCTGGAACAAACATCGGAAACAGCCACTTTGATGAGTCCAGAAACATTTTCGGAATCGCTTTCGATTTCTCGATGAATGGCCGTGGCCCGATTCGCCATGTCTTCGGCAAGCATGACAACTTTTTCCCCGACCGGCGTGATTACCCAGCCTTTTGCGGTACGGCCGAACAAGGCTTTCCCTAATTGCTGTTCCAGTTGCGCAATCCGACGACTTACGGTTGATTGATTAACGCCAAGCCTTAAGCCTGCTTCGGTCACGTTACCTGAGCGAACCACTTCGATGAAGTAGCGAAGATCATCCCAATTCAAGTTATGCATATTTGCAAAAGCCTTATGCTGATTTCGACATTGGCTATGCATTTTAATTATTAGTGTATTGTCATACAATTATTTTTACTGTTTCAAAGCTCTGCTAAAGAGGCCTTGATTACTCATATGACATTCAAGTGCTTGTGAGGCTTTGGGTTGCAAAAATATTTGTTTAACTTGGGTAATTGACTATGTCTGGTTACGTTGATGAGGTTGTCATACCATATGACCGCGATCTGGGGCCGGTGCTGTTCGAGCATTACGGCGCCGATACCGCTAGACGCGTGGCTGAGCAAGCGCCAATGGACGTACTGGAAATTGCCGCCGGCACCGGCATCGTCACGCGCCATTTGCGCAACGGGTTAAAGAAAGAAGCGCGTTTGACCGCTATCGACATTAGCGATTCGATGATGAATGTGGCTAGGCAAAAGTTTCAGCTTGGCGAGCAGATCATCTTTCAAAACGCCGACGCCACCGCCTTGCCGTTTGCCGATGCAAGCTTCGATGCCGTGGCGTGCCAATTCGGCATCATGTTCTTCGATCGCGACAAAGGCTTTCGCGAGGTTTACCGCACCTTGAAACCCGGTGGCCGCTATTTGTTCCGGGTTTGGGATTCTGAACGCTACAATCCCTTTGCAAGGTTGAGCTACCAAGTCCTCAAACAATACTTTCCGTCAGACCCACCGCAGTTTTTGTTCGATCCGGTGTCCTGCCATCAAATCGATCCGCTCAAGGAACAGTTGATTCAAATTGGCTTTGATCCCATTGTTATCTCCGTCCAGCGCCATGCTTATGATATTTTCGATGTGACGGCTTTTGCGCGGGCCTTAGTCTATACGCCGGTGATTTTTGAAATCAGGGACCGAGGCGGCGTCGATCCCGAAGACATCGTTAAGCAACTGGCCGAAGCTTTCAAAAAAGAGTTTGGCGAAGGCCCAACCCGCTATCCGATGCAAGCCATTTTATTCGAGACGGAAAAGCCCAACGCTTGAGCGCAGCAAACAACAGTCATTTCTTGATAGAACCACAAAAACCCATGAGATACCTGCTATGAAAACAAAATCCTTGCACCTCAATCCTGTTATGGTCGGATTGGCTCTGCTGTTGGCATCGAACGCGTGTTACACGATGCCCGGCATGGATATGCCAAACGGCGCCAATGCCCAGGCGCCGTCGCTGGCGAAAAGCTTGGGTGCGCCGATCAATTCCGACGCCGCCGAATTTGAATTGACCTACAGTGCCGACGGCAAAACCGTGTTGTTCGTCTCGACGCGGCCGGGGAGCATCGCATCACCCGGCAACCCCTACAGCTTCGACATCTGGATGGCGCACAGCGTTAATGGCCAATGGCAAACGCCGATAGCCCTGGGGCCAGGCATCGATCCTAAAGTCGGCCCGGCCATCAACACCGAAGCCTGGGAATTGGAGCCCAGCCTGTCCGACGATGGCAACGCGATTTATTTTACCCGTTATCAAGCCGGCAACCTGTCGACTGGAGATTTATACGTGGTACAAAAAATCGATGGCGTCTGGCAAACCGCGAAAAGCTGGAACGAGGTGACGGAATTGCCGGCTCTCAACACACCGACTGGTGAGGAACATTGCCCGATCATCGCCTCGGACAGTCTGATTTATTTCAGCTACCAACAGCCGGGCGTGACCCAGGATAGTGACATCTGGAAAGTTGAAAAGAAAAACGGCGCCTGGCAGAAACCGCAAAGTTTGGGGTCACGTATCAACTCGCCCTTCCGCGATCATTTGCATTGGACCGGCTTGTCGAAAGACGGCAAAAGTCTGGTGATAACCAGCATGCGTACCGATATGGGCTCACGCGGCGGCCACGACGAATGGATTTCGCATCAGAATCCCAAGGGCGAATGGCAGGAACCGCTGAATCTCGGCGACACCGTCAATACTGCCGGCGAGGACATGTGCTGGTCGTTTACACCGGACGGCAAACAGTTCTTCGGCGGTTGGGGGCCACAAGGCTCGTATAACATGGATGTACTGTGGCTGAATAAAGATGACGTGCCGCTGCTGAAAAATTTCGATCCCATCGGCCCGCCGCCTAACTTGATGGCCAAAATCAAGGCCAAAGCCGTTAACAAATAGACGCAGGCGTTCTGCCACCACCTGCCAGACACGGCTCGGCCGCAACACAGCCGAGCTGCCTGACCCACACCCACGGAAACACTACATGAGCTTGCATTTAAACGAAATCGACCCCGCTAAACTGGAGCAGCTGCAAGGCAAAGTCATCAACGACGTCGCCGGTTCGTTGGGGCTGCTGATGGCCTATATCGGCGACAAACTGGACCTGTACAGCGCACTGCTGGAGATCAGCCCGGCGACCAGCCAGCAACTGGCCGACAACACCGGCATGGATGAACGCTACCTGCGGGAATGGCTGTCCGCCAACGCCGCAGCGGGTTACGTGAACTACGATGCTGCGTCCGGCACCTTTGCGCTGTCGCCGGAACAGGCAGTGATTTTCGCCGCCGAAGGTCATCCGGCCTGCATGCAGGGGTTTTTCCAGGCGGTGATGTCGGTATATATCGACGAACCCAAGTTGACTGAGGTATTCCGTTCCGGTGCCGGTCTGCCGTGGCGCGAACACAGCCCTTGCCTATTCTGCGGCACCGAGCGCTTCTTCAGGCCCATGTACGCGATGAATCTGATCGACCACTGGCTGCCGGCGCTGGACGGCGTACGCGCCAAACTGGACGCCGGTGCCCGGGTTGCCGATGTGGGTTGCGGGCACGGTTCGTCAACCATCCTGATGGCCCAGGCCTTTCCCAACTCCACTTTCCACGGGTTCGACTTCCACGCGCCATCGATTGAACACGCCCGCGAACGGGCGCGCGCTGCTGGCGTTGCCAGCAATACCATTTTTGAGGTAGTTACCGCCAAGGAATATCCCGGCAAGCATTACGATCTGGTGACCATCTTCGATGCTTTGCATGACATGGGCGATCCGGTTGGTGCGGCGACGCATATCGCCAATACCCTGACCGAAGGCGGTACTTTGATGCTGGTCGAACCCTTTGCCGGCGACAGTCTTGAAGAGAATCTGCATCCACTGGGGCAAATCTATTATTCGTTCTCGACCATGGTTTGCGTACCGGCGTCCAAATCCCAAGAGGTCGGCCTGGGATTAGGGGCGCAAGCCGGACAAAAGCGGCTGACGGAAGTGCTCAATGCCGCCGGTTTCAGCCAAGTCCGCCGTGCTGCTACGACGCCGACGAATCTGGTGCTGGAAGCCAGGCTTTAATTACGGCCGGTGCGATCATCCCGTGTGTAACAACCAGGCGCTGCAGAGCGGGCCGCACGGCTTTTGTACAACACAAACGTGCGGCGGCCCGACCAGGTTGACGTGCTTTTGCTTAAAAATTTCGAGCCTATCGGTCCGCCGCCAAACCTGATGGCTAAATCAAAAGCCAGCGACACCAAATGGTATCGTCTTACATCACTCTCCAAAACTTATTCTGACTGTTCCAAGTCAGAATAAGTGAATGATCCTGGCATATTTTGAGACATTCAATTTAAGCGGGTAACGGTAGCTTGGGGTCGATTACAGCAATTCATCACTTCCATAATCTGTAACTCAATATTGAATTAATCCTACCGGAATCGATGAACCAGTACGTCCGAACATATGGCGGTTGCAAAGAACTTACTGCTAAAGTTGTTTGGGCATATGCTGTTAACTCAGCAAAACGACCGGATGCCCTTAAAATTTATTCATTCGCATCATAACTTAAAGTCTGCATGGAATTACAGCCAGGTTTTATACGCGAAAGCTAAAATGGTTAAAGCGTTTTTTCGTTAAAATTCACGTACCAGGATAAATGGGCAATATAGCCAATTTTTCCAAATTCATTTTATCGAAATCAAGCCCCAAAACTCATGACCAACTTTACCCCACGATGATTACATCGAAATCCGCAGACGTGGCGTTTCGCTAACCAACAATATCTTCAAAAAGCTTACAGACATCGCTCAATGGCTTTTTCCATCAATCGCATTTTAAAATTTGACACAATTTTGTGCGCTACCTCATGGTATTTCCAAATATTTGATCTATATTGAAGGCAAAGGGACTTGGAACGTATAGCAAATTTTTTAATGCTTAAACAGTCTGTGTGACAAGGGGGTTTATAGTAGATGCCATCTTTTTACATTACGGTGCCTGGTCAATGAGACCTTATTGATTTTGTCAAATCAAAAAAATTATATATTTACGAGCCCCTGAAGCGAAATGCTTCAGGGGCTTCGTGCTTTTAAAGGCACCATTTAAATTCTTCGTTTGGCTGGGTATTCTGTATTGTTCGAGATTCTAGAATCACTCGATCACGACTCGAAGAACATCAGGTCGATGACATCGTCAAGGCTAAAGTGTTTTCCCACCTTGTTATCGGAAAACAATGGTGTGTTCAGCCGAATCGCGCATGATTATCAAGATGCAAACAATGTCCTAAATCAGCTGGAATTGCATGATGCGGGAATGAGCGCCATTACAAATTCTGGGGCATGATAGGTGGTTTATTCGGACTCAAAAAGGTATTGGGTGACAACTATCAAACACATTGTGTTGGGCATCGGTGTCATCGGATTATCTGGTTGTGCCACGTTTAATGCTTTAGAAGCAGATATTCCCTTGTTTGAGCGAACATATATTTATTGTGGGACTAGGCTAGATTGGGCGGCATTAACAAAAGACGATATAACAGTTAGAAAATTTAAAGCAGACCCACCCAGTTATCCATTAATCGATTTGCCGTTCAGTTTTGCCCTGGACTCTTTGTTTTTACCGTTAGCTGTTAGTGCTCAGATTTTTCACTGACGAGAGGGCTGATAAACAAGGATTACGCTTGCTCTCTCTCAACATGCTTGCCTATCCTAGGCTTTTATCTCACTGTAGAATAAGCCTAGCCGTAGACGCGATTGATCGCCTACAATCCGGCCCAAGTAATCCAAGGATCGTCATGGACATCAATAACATATTCATTCAAGCGTTTGGCCCTGCAATTAGCGCGTTTTGGTGGTTAGTCCCACTATCGCTGCTGCTGGCGTTCCTGAAATCCCCATTTATGAAAGGCATCTTTGGTGAATTTCAGGTCAACTTGCTGGCGAATCTAATGCTCGACAAGCAGCATTACACGCTATTCAAGAACGTCACGCTACCCACAGAAGATGGGACTACACAGATCGACCATATAATCGTATCGCGGTATGGCGTTTTCGTCATCGAGACGAAAAACATGAAAGGCTGGATATACGGTGGGGCCAATCAAAAAACTTGGACTCAGAAGATTTACAAGCACACGACCAAATTTCAGAATCCCCTGCATCAAAATTACAAGCATACCCAAACATTACAATCTGCCTTGGAAATCAATGATGAGAAGATTTTTCCGATAGTTGTTTTTATTGGCGATAGCGAATTCAAAACGCCAATGCCGGAAAACGTTGTTTATGCCGGCCGCTACATCCGATATATAAAAGGGAAAACTCAGCTCATCTTGTCAGACTTTGAGGTCATGGCTATATGTAAAAAAATTGAATCAGGCCGCCTGAGCCCATCCCTGAAAACTCATGTGCAACATGTCCGGCACGTTACCGAGATTGTCGAGGCAAAGCGTCAACAGGCAACCAATAGCTGCCCGAAATGCGGAAAGCCAATGGTTTTAAGGACAGCCAAATCAGGGGCTATGGCTGGTAATCAGTTTTGGGGGTGTAGCCGGTATCCGTATTGTAAGACGACCAGACAGTATTCTTAATGCTGGGTTTGCGATTACTCAGGGTATCGCCAATGCATTTCATGGGTGTCGATTTCAGCCAGACTTAACCGATACAAAAGAGTTGAGTTCCTTTGAATGACCATTGACATCAAAGCGACTCCATTGCTCTCGGATGTTGGTTTGAAATGGTTTAATCATCCCGGACACTTCGAAAGACACCCTTTATACTGTCTTTAGAGGTGAATATGAACGAGAGCAACAAACACAAACGCCCCAAATACACATTGGAATTTAAGCAAGATGCGGCCAAGTTAGTGCTTGAAAACGGCTATACCCAACAACAAGCCGCCGATCATTTGGGGATATCGGTGGAACGATAGCGCTTCCTGACGGAACACCAATAGACTTACCATGGCGCAAATGATTAGATTCTTTATCGTTCTCTTAGCGCTACTATCGTCTTGGTCAGCCGTCGCTGAAGATCAATCACTGGCCAATCTGTTTTCGCAGCAAGGCATTGAAGGAACGATTGTCATTTCGGCGCTACAAAGCGAAAAAATCTTCATCCACAACGATTTTCGCGCACATCAGAGATTCTCGACGGCATCGACTTTCAAAATACTAAATACGCTGATCTCACTTGAAGAAAAGGCCATTTCTGCAAAAGACGACGTAATTAAATGGGACGGGCATATTTACGACTTCCCCGATTGGAACCATGACCAGACCTTAGAAAGTGCATTCAAGGTTTCCTGTGTTTGGTGTTTTCAGGAGCTTGCACGTCGAGTTGGCGCTGAGAAATATCAAGAATATTTGCTCAAAACAGCCTACGGGGAACTCCGCGAGCCGTTTGAGGAAACAACTTTCTGGCTTGATGGCTCACTTCAAATCAGCGCCATTGAACAAGTGAATTTCCTCAGAAAGGTGTATCAACGGTCACTGCCATTCAGCTCGTCGTCCTATGACACGCTACAGCAAATAATGCTTGTAGAGAAAACCCCGTCATATACGATTTGGGCAAAAACAGGCTGGGCAACGAAAGTTAGCCCTCAAGTAGGGTGGTATGTGGGATATGTTGAAACACCAAATGATGTTTGGTTCTTTGCCACAAATATTAATATTCGTGACGAAAAGGGCTTGCCCTTAAGACAGAAGCTGACGCGAGAAGCTTTGAAAGCAAAAGGAATCATGTAATGCATTACCTAGAGGTAAGCCGAATCACTTGCACTGTGCTCAATCGGTCATGGTTACATTTCGCCATGTTAAAGCTTGATTTCGAATATTAGCCTTGTTTTGTATGGATATAACTCAAAAATAGATTAGCGCTTGCCGCTCAGCGAAAGAGCTGAATTTAACCCCAGACTGGTTTAACCCATTTTCTTAATCCTGAAACCCAATCCATGAAATCCCATCTCTACTACTTCCATGATCCTATGTGCAGTTGGTGTTGGGCATTCAGGCCTTTATGGAACGATATCGTGTCTGGTCTTCCTGAAAATGTCATTGCACAGCGCATTCTAGGCGGACTCGCTCCCGATACCGATCAACCAATGCCGTTAGAGATGCAAACCAAGTTAAAGGGAATCTGGCAAAAAATTCAGCAAGTCGTACCAGGCACACAGTTCAATTTCGACTTTTGGGAAAAATGCTTACCTCGCCGATCCACTTATCAAGCTTGCCGTGCCGTCATCGCTGCAAGAAATCAAGACCCTGCATATGAAGAGGCGATGATTTTGGCCATCCAGCAGGCATATTACTTAGAAGCAAGGAATCCCGCCGATTTGAACACTCTCATTGAACTGGCTAATCAAATTGGACTAGACCGTGGGCAATTTATTGCGATCATAAAAAGCCCAGCTGTCAATCAAGTGCTTATGCAGGAGATTGAATTCATGCAGCGGCTCGGTGTGAAGGGTTTTCCAACGTTGTTGTTGGAAAGAGAGGGTAAGTTCACTAACATTACAAATGATTATATAGATACGAACAACGCCCTAAACCAGATAAAACTGCTTTCCCAGTAAATTTTTGAAGACTGGTCTATGCCGCACAACTACCTAATCCAAAAATGATATTGACTAGTTTTTTGTCGACTGCGGCAGAGCGCAGCCTTTCAAAGTGAATGCCAGAAAGACGCCTCGAAATTTTTTGGCGCTGGAATGAAATGAAGGCATCAAAGTAACCAGCCACCTAGTTTTCCAATACCTCTTGATTCCGTTCCTACCGAACCCAAAGCTTCGTTTAACCACCTATTCCTTAATTTCCTCTTCGTATAGCATCTGCTTCTTCAGTAGTCACAATAGTCTGCCCAATTGGAGCAAGTGCAATTACTGCTAATTTGAGATGCTGAATACCAAACGGTATACCAATAATCGTTACAAAACACGCCAAAGCAGACATGATATGTCCGATGGCTAACCACACACCGGCAAACACGAACCAGATAATATTACCAATCGTTCCAAAAACGCCTGTCCCTATATCATCTTCCTGGTTAAGCGTCCTTCTGCTTATTGCTTCCATTCCAAACGGAAAAAATGAAAACTGGCCGATCACAAAACAAGCCTTCCCCCAAGGAATGCCAACTACCGTTATAAAGGCAATTACCCCTACGATCCACCATGCCAAGCCCATGACGACACCGCCTAAAATAAACCAAAAAAAGTTACCAATTGCACGCATCGTTGTTCTCTATTTACGATAATAAATGTCGCAGCGAGATTTGGTCATCTGAATCTGCGACAAGAAGCTCTCCCTATCGCTTAGCTTTGGACATCCATGGCATCGGTTTCAAGACAGCCGACACGTTGGCACAAAAGCTTGGTATCGGTCCGCAATCCTTGCTCCGCGCGCAAGCGGGTGTGCGTCATACGCTTCAAGAATGGTCTAGCGACGGGCATTGCGCGGCTATACGGGATAACCTCGCTGAGATGGCGGCCAAGTTATTAGAAATCCCAACTTCGATCATTCAAGAAGCAATTGGCGCCGAACTCATCGAAGGTAATTTGTTTGCTGAACAAAATGGCGCTGACGAGTATATTTTTCTGACCCCGCTTTACCGAGCGGAAGTCGGTTGCGCCTCACAATTGCAACGGCTCAATCAAGATGATCCGCCATGGGGAACTATCGATGCCGATAAGGCGATTCCTTGGGTAGAAGGCCAAACCGGCATGAGCTTGTCAGAATCCCAAACAGCCGCAGTGCGCTTAGTATTGCAGCATAAGGTCGCAGTTATTACTGGTGGCCCTGGCGTCGGCAAAACCACGCTTGTCAATAGTTTGCTGAAAATCCTGAAAGCCAAACGGATTGAGATCGGTTTATGCGCTCCAACTGGAAGAGCGGCAAAACGCTTGGCCGAATCTACCGGTATGGAAGCCAAAACAGTGCATCGCTTATTGGAATTCGATCCTACGCAATTCGCGTTTAAGCACAACGACGAAAATCCTTTAGAACTTGACTGTCTTGTCATCGACGAATCGTCAATGATGGATGTTGTGTTGATGAATCAACTGCTGAAAGCTATTCCAACCGATGCCGCCTTACTGATTGTGGGCGATGTCGACCAATTACCTTCCGTGGGTCCAGGCTCGGTATTAGCTGACATCATTGAATCGGGGCAAATCGCCACCGTCAGGTTAACGGAAATCTTCCGGCAAGCAAGCACATCGAAAATCATCACCAATGCTCACCGCATCAATCAAGGACAAATGCCGGTAGTCGAAAAATCAGAATCGCTGACAGACTTCTACTGCTTGTACGCCGACACACCCGAAGAAATCTTCGCCAAACTGATGCAAGTCGTTTTAGAGCGCGTCCCCCAACGGTTTCAGGTTCACCCCGTCAACGACATTCAGATTCTGACTCCGATGAATCGCGGCGGCCTGGGCGCCAGATCATTGAATATCGAATTACAAGCTCGGTTAAATGGGCACAGTGAACCCAAAATCACGCGTTTTGGCAACACTTACGCCCCAGGCGACAAGGTCATTCAACGCATCAACAACTACGATAAAGAGGTCTTCAACGGCGACATCGGCGTAATAAAATCCATTGATGTGGAAGATAGCTTGGTCAAGATACAGTTCGACGACCGCGAGATCGATTACGAATTCAGCGACCTCGACGAAATCAACTTAGCCTATGCGACCAGCATTCACAAATCGCAAGGTTCGGAATATCCTGTTGTGGTGATTCCCATGGCGATGCAGCACTTTATGCTGCTTGAACGCAATCTGCTTTATACCGGGGTTACGCGCGGCAAACAGCTTGTGGTTGTGATTGCTCAGCCAAAGGCTTTGGCCATGGCGGTGAAAAACCGACAATCTCATCGGCGGATCACGCACTTGGCTGCCAGATTGAATCAGGCTTGATGGAGCTGGCCGGTCTTCTCGACTCTAAGAAGCCAGTCACATACTTGATTTGAACGGCAGCAAATGAGTTTATTGCTGCCGTTGATCAGCACATCCAGCGGCCATTTTTGAAACTATTTGGGGTGAGGACCAATCAATGTCATTATCCGATTCCTAGTCTTAGAGGAGCGCACACATGAGTTTTGCCGCTTTGAGTCAAATATTTTTGTTTCTTTTATGGCCTGGGGTTTTCTGGCGATTTTTTACTTTAGCGACAAGGAAAAGTTTAAACAACGGTTGAAGCAGTTTAAATTTAAGGATTGGTAACTCGCAAGGGTGAGCGTATTACAGTTTCGCCGAAGGGGGATAGCGAATCGATTACCCTACGTTCGCTCATGGTTGAGTCATTGCCATCAGGTTTTTCATTTTTTCTGTCCGATGTTGGCCGAATTAGTCCATCTCTACCGAATTCCGCCTCTTGCCCCGTCAAAGCCCGAACAATCCTCAGCCTAGTTTTTTTTGTGGTTCTATACCTGAACTGGATCAAGTTCTAACGTTCAATAGCGGAATTGATACCACGATGGAAAAGTTCACTCTAATAAATTCACCCGACCCACCAAAGCATCAGCCAACCCCATTCCCGATCATTTATACAAAATCTTACGGGTAATTGGCGCCACTGAAATTGACGACTCTTCAGTTTTATAGACGGACATTTATAGCTGACACATCATAGAGTAAATCATAAAGATTCAGTCGATCGGCACCAAGCAAACTAATTTGCAATCCGGCTGCATGGCTACCACCAATGTTGTCTGCCGATAGCATAGGACGCCTCGTTCGGGATGATGAAAACTGCGTTCACCACCTTCCCGATGAAGTACCACTTGTTGTTGCCAATACTGCGCAAATTCAGAACTTTGCTCTATCAGTTGATCGACCAATTCTTGCATGTCGTTATCAAGGGGTCGACGATGATAATCGGCACGAAATTCTGCCACTAATCGCTGCGCACGGCTCGGCCAATCAACGATAAAGCGTTGTGCCTCGGCATTGAGAAACACATAGTTAAGCAAATTACGCTCGCTCGATTCAGAATCCAGCCAACCGACAAACAGTTCTGCGGCAGACTGATTCCATGCACGCGCAGTCCAAACGCGATCGATTAAATATGCCGGCCCATTGAACATAGTTGGCAAATGCAGCAGTTGCGGCAACATATCCGTTGACTGCTTTGATGCCACGTCAGGATCGCGCTTTCCCGCCAAATCAAACAACGACGCGCGTTCAGCGGGAGATAAATTCAGCGCTTGTGCCAGGCGTATCAAAGTGACGACAGAGGCTTGCACTTCGCGCCCTTGCTCCAGCCAGGTCAACCACGTAACGCTTACACCGGCTGCGTCGGCCAATTCTTCGCGCCGCCAGCCCGGTGTGCGCCGTCGACCGATTGATTTGGTCGGTACTGGCAAATGTTCTCGATGTGTACGAATAAATGCACCCAACAAGCGGCGCGGATTGGAGTCAGGCATAGTGTTTTTTATACCAGTATAAATGATTATCTTGTACCAGTTAAATCATCGCCAGACAATAGTAGTGTCATAAAACATTTCGGAGTTGACTATGCACCGCTATATCTGGAACGCCGACGACTATCGCCACAATTCCTCTGCACAACAGCAGTGGGCTCAAGAATTAATCGCCAAATTGAATTTGACCGGCAGCGAAACTGTATTAGATGTTGGCTGCGGCGACGGCAAAGTAACCGCCGAAATCGCCGGACAATTACGACAAGGTCAGGTGATTGGCATCGACAACTCGGACGCGATGATCGCGTTGGCTAATCGCGAGTATCCAGCGAGCAGTTTTCCGAATTTACGGTTTCAGCAAATGGACGCCCGTGAATTAGGCTATAAAAGCCAATTCGACGTAGTGTTTTCCAATGCGGTACTTCATTGGATTCACGATCACAGCCCTGTACTGAGCGGCATGTTTCAGAGTCTGAAGCCGGGCGGCAAAGTTATGCTGCAGATGGGTGCTCATCAGGGCATCCGCGCCTTTATGGATGCTTTGGATCAAGTTTTGACCCTGCCGCAATGGAGTGAATATTTCACTGGCTTTCCGTGTCCTTATGGCTTCAAAAGCATTGCAGATTATCAGACTTTATTGCCCGCAGTAGGCTTTGAAATCGAACGGCTGGAGTTGATTGAAAAACATGCGATTCATCAGAATGCGGAAGCTTTTAAAGGCTGGATTCGAACTACGTGGATTCCTTATACTGATAGGGCTCCCGAACATAAGCGAGCTGATTTTATTGATGCAATCGTCGACCAATATCTGGAATCAAACCCTGCGGATAAAGTTGGTCGTGTACATGTGCTGATGGTACGGCTGGAAGTGGAAGCGAAAAAACCATAACCCGTTTGGCAGTGCCCTTGAAACCACATCAACCATGTTTTAAGGGATAAAAACAGAGGTGCATCAGAGTTTGCCGGAAAGGCAACGAGCTATAAGATGTGACGGCCAAGTTTTTCCAAACTTTTCTTGCTTAATCAATGAGCCATCGGCATTTTGACTTACCCCCATGAATGCAACAAAAGTAAATCACAAAGCAGTTACGTTATCCACATCATCTGTGGATAACGCTGTGACAATGTCGTGACAAGATGCAATAAGTCTTTGATGTGATGCGTACTGACTTAGATTGATCGAAAATTAGCCAGCCGATCTAGGCTAGCTCAAAGATTGGGCATGCTATGGCCCCCAGTAATCAAAATGAAAGACAACGCCTTCAGGAATATCAAATTCGATCCACCCGCCGCACTGAATTTTATGATGACCTGGAGTGATTAATCCGGCCTCACCAATCATGTAAGACCAAATTTTTCCATCAACGATGATTGGTCCGCATCCACAACCGTTATCATCAACGACTACCAGATAGGTTTTGCCATCACTAGATATTGTTACCGATCCTCGAAGATAGCCGTCATCACATGCGACCATGGCAATAACCAAGGAAAAAAGTAATAACCGTAAACTAATCATGTTGAAAAGCTTTCCAAATCTTACCATGCCGGGTTTTTCACAAAATGCCGCTAATCTTGTGGTAGAGCCTGAACCAAGATATTTCAAAATGCTCTCTGAAATGATAGATGACGCTCTCCTGAACCCCGATTTTTAAATGACGGCCACGTTGTCCATAACTAAAAGCTAAAATTCGAACCAGCTTCTCCGACGCTTATCCACTGTTTTCATCAAATTTCCACCATCCAGCCTACCACCGGCTTCTTCGAGCGCGTCCATGATATGGATGAAATACTGTATGTCACGAAAGTCGTAGTTTCTGTCGTCAGCCATATTTTTGTTCCGATTCGTCAATCAACTTTCAAAATCTCAGTATTGAGCTGTAGTATCAAAAACCTGCTTGCCAAAAACCTTGTCGAGTTTTTCAAGAACTGCGGCCGATCAATATGACCATACCCGAATCCCGGTATTTCACAATACCTGCTAAAGTGGAAGGCGGCTGATCGCCGAAAATAACGACTTTGAAATGAAGGCCATGTTATCCATAATTTTTTTCCCCCTCAGCAGCCATCTTAGCACCCAATGCCCCCACAAATCACACCAGTCCCCACCAAGACTCGCCAATTAATCGAAGACAGATTGGCATCAATAGCAAGCGAGCAAAACATCAAAATTCTCTACGCATGCGAATCCGGTAGCCAGGCATGGGGATTCCCATCGCCTGATAGCGACTACGATGTCCGTATTATTTACGCTCACCCTGTCGACTGGTACCTAAAGCTCGATGAAGACCGAGACGTCATCGACTTGCCTTTAGAAAGCACATCTGCAGGCTTGCTTGACCTCGGTGGCTGGGATTTACGTAAGACCTTACGATTGCTCGGTAAATCCAACCCCGTTATATGGGAATGGCTGCAATCGCCGATTTGCTACCTTGATGACAAAATACTACGTGAGTCGCGCGACGTATTTGATCCATTCTTTTCTCCCATTACGGCTTGCCATCATTACCTCTCCATCTGCCGGAACACCATGAATCAAGGATTAAATGGGTCGACGGTAAAAATCAAAAAGTATTTCTACATGCTACGACCGCTGTTAGCGGCAGCTTGGATTGAACGTTTCCATGCGATCCCGCCGATGGAATTATCGCTACTGTTGCCTCTGCTTGATGATCGAGCGGAAATTAAAGAAAGCATTTTAGAATTACAGGAGCGTAAGCAAAATATCGATGAGCAAGTACCCATTGCCAGAATTGCCATGATCGATAATTTTTTAGTGAGCGAAGTGGCTCGCTTGCAAGATACTGGTAAATTGTTACCCGTGGGCAATGGCGATAAAACTGAATTGGATAGCTTATTTCGAAAATGCCTGGATTTATGAGGGACGTTGCCAATGAGTCTGAGCATCGATGACCTGAAACAACAAAATCTGATTCTGCTTGATACTATCAGCGGCAGTCGAGCCTATGGATTAGAAACGCCGGAATCCGATACCGATACGCGAGGCGTGTTTATATTGCCGCAGGAGTTGTATTTTGGATTTGACTACATCGAGCAGGTCAACAGCGAGCGCAACGACCATTCTTATTACGAGATTGGGAAATATCTGAAGCTCCTGGCCAAAAATAATCCTGCCAGCATTGAGCTTCTCTTTGCGCCGGAAGAAACGGTCATCTTCCGCCATCCACTAATGGAACGTATTAAGCCTGAAGTCATCATGTCTCGATTATGCCGGGATAGTTTTGCCGGTTATGCACTAAACCAGGTTAAGCGGGCCAAAGGTTTGAACAAAAAAATTTTCAATCCAATATCCGACGTGCTGCCGCAACCAATCGATTGCTGCCATGTCGTAGAAGCCGATAAAACTGTTCCTGCCGCGCAATGGCTTGCCGAAAAAAACATGGCTACCGAGCGTTGTGGATTATCGGCTTTACAACGCGTCAAGGATGGCTATGCGCTCTTTTATGAAGATGACTCCAAAACAGACGTACATTTTAATGGACTGTTTCGTTCTAATGACATCGATGGAAATCAATCTCAAGATGTTTGCTTATCGTCGATTCTCAAGGGCATGCAGCCTCGCGCGTGGTTGGTATTCAATAAAGACGAATATTCCAGACGACTCCGAGATTTTCATGAATACCGAAAATGGGAACAATCCCGCAACCAGCAACGGTACCAAGGTACGCTCGATCACGGCGGCGGCTACGACGCTAAGAACATGATGCACACCTTCCGTTTGCTTCGCATGGCAAAAGAAATTGCAGAAACAGGCCGTCCGCAAATCCGCCGACAGGATCGTGATGAGTTGCTTGAGATTAAAGCTGGGCGCTTTTCCTATGATGATTTGATGGCGAAGGCAGCCGCTGAACTGAAAAAAGTCGATGAAAGTTTTGCTTCAAGTACATTGCCGAATGAGCCGGATATTGGGCAAATTGAGAGGTGGGTTATTGAAATTAGGAAAGCTTGGTATACGAATGGGGGCAAGCATAAATTTAGATAAGCTGATTTATTTCAATATGTTCGTGAACGATGATTTAATATCGAAAAACATCGAGTAAGCGGTGATGAAATTTTAACCATGTTTTCAAGGCATGTAATAGTCATAATAATTCACAGAGTTTTAATACAAATAGGCAATTGCCGAATTTTATAAAAGTTTCACAAAAACTGTTATTGATAAATATACCTGATGCGTCTATAAAACGGTGGTTTTATAGACAGTATTAAAAATGCGCGTTACGTATTAGGTTTAGATACTTTAATTGTTAAAATATATGTATATAAAACAAAATATCAAAAACGTCTATGAATCATCAAATTGGATATGCAAGAGTATCGACAGATGACCAGCATCTAGACCTTCAGCGCGATGCATTGCTCGCTAACGGTTGCGCTGTAATTTATGAAGAAAAAATAAGTGGTAAAAGCGCTGACCGTCCTGAACTCGGCAATTGTTTGAAGTCACTGCGTAGAGGGGACACATTGGTGGTATGGCGCTTAGATCGGCTTGGCCGATCCTTGAAAGACCTTATCTACATCGTCGCTGACCTTGAAAGTAAAGGCATCAACTTCGTCAGCCTGACAGAACGAATCGAAACGCAAAGTGCTGCAGGTAAACTGACGTTTCATTTATTCGCTGCATTGAGTGAGTTTGAGCGTACCATCATCCGGGAGCGAACAAAAGCTGGTATTGCTGCAGCTCGTGCACGTGGCAGGAAAGGCGGGCGCAAACCGATTCTCGATCCCGGCAAAATTAAAGAGATCAAAGCATTAATGGCTGACCCTACAATCAAGGTTACTATAATTGCCAAACGATACGGCGTTAGTCGCGCAACGCTTTACAAATACGTTAAACATTAATTGATTAGCCCTAATTTGGGTTGCTTCTGTTATTCTTTTTTGGTAATGGAAGATTAAGTTTATCCATGGACACACCATGTGCATAAGCGTTATATTGCCAGACGACAAACTGAGCTAATAAGCTATCTTGCTCTTTTTTTAGTCTTTCATTTTCAGCTTCAAGATTTGCAATTCTTTTTGCTGCAATACTAAGTGAGGCTGGTATTTTTTCTTTACGCTTGCCATTAACCCGAAGATTTTCTTTCTTATCTTTAAAAGCTGATTTTATCCTTGAATATTTTTCAAGGGTTTGACGAGCTGAGGATATAGAATATCTTTTTAAAGCTAATTGACAAAGGCTTTCCCATGAGAATTTTACATCATCATTCCACTGGTCAATTAACGATACTATTTTTGCAATGTCTTGATCAGTTAAATGCTTTGCCATTAAGAGTTCCTCAACATTTTTAGTTTATTGAGTGCTTGTGGGCCTCTTATAACAGTTTGAACACCGGTGTCACGGTTTTTTTCAATTTTTGGAAGACGTTTTTTATTGTTAATATCCAAAGCCTTATCCAAATGACTCATATTTGAAGCAGAAGAAAGTTTGATTAAAGTACCATCTGGCAACGTATCGTCAGTAAGCTTTTCTATAAGCTCTGAACAAATTTTAATTGATTCAAGACGTTTGTTATAATGTCGATCAGCGCCAATTGTTCCCTCAACCATTGCTGCTCTATCAGATATGAGTAAAGATTGCTCTGCTTCGAGATGAGTTTTTAACCTTTCGAGTTTTACATTATCACCCTTCAGGCATACTTGCTCAGGGCAAGTAATACATTGACGGTGCTTTGAACATGGCGAAATAATGTAGTCGTGAATACATACACCAAACTCAGTTTGATGAAGCGTTAATGATGCGCTAGTGTTGATTTCTTGGATAGTATTAGGTTTAACGATTTCGATAATCGGTAGATTGCTATGGCTGGTTATGTGACTTCCTGAAATCAAGGATAATTGTTTGTTGTAGTGTTCTGGTGGCGTATGATTATAAACTCTGTTATGTTTCTCATTTGCTCTACCAGCCCATTTTGTTAATAGAGCAGTATCCATGCCATTGACTTTAGCGATTGTCGAAAGCAAATGACGTATTTGGTGGCTTGTTATCTTATAAGATAGATATTCGTGTCTTTGGAATATGCTTTTAACATTAACCGGTTCATTTGAGTCTTTTTTTTTCTTTTTTGTTGGCTCAAGGTCCTCATTTAACGTGTCGATATGTGGCATCCATAATTTTCTAGTATTTACGCTCCCCTTTATACGAAACTCATATGCATGTAATGTGAATAGTCCCTCAGACCATTTTACTGAAACATCATCACCTGTAGTATATGGAACATATGGAAAATTCAATAACCTCTCAGAGAATGTTGAACTTGCTTTATTATCTTCAAGGCTTTTAGCAAATTTTCTAGCTGGTTCAGATAAATTTTTTAAGCGCCTTACCGCTTCTCTAACAGTGTTTTCCATAGAGCTAGGAACCCATTCAACTTCGTATCCATAGCCCTTACCGGAATACCATTTAATACCAAGAACTTTATTACCCTGCCGATCTACATCCTCATGTAGGCAATCAACTTTCAGGTAAAATAGTTCGCTTGCTCGTGCAGGTGCTGTTAATAGTATTGCGATGGCTGACGAAGTAAATATATCTCTTTTGCTTAAGTTGTCCTCACCTAGTGCAAAAATTTCGGCTAAAGCAAGTAGTGCATTTTCGTCTGGTAATTTTTTTTCTCTATGAGTTGCACCGACTTCGCCAACTTTGTCTACATCGTCTGGATGTCGGTTTAATGGATTAATCCATGTGAATGGTTTTACGATCTTCTTTGAAACAAGAAAATCTTGTAACTTTTCCAGATGCAATCCACCATGATAAATTGCTTGTCCTTCATAAGACTCTCTAATTACCTGTGCTGCTTGGTCTAAAGTCACCGCATTAATTGAATTAACGTCTACCGTGCCATTTGTTTTCAGCATGACTTGTTCAAGAGCACGAATAGCCTTCATTTCATTGAATGCTTTAGCCTTTTTCAATGACTGACTATATGTAACATAAGCCTTGGCAAATGGAATAATTGACTCATCTAACTGATTTCTAGGTTCTCTATTTTTTGAACTAACACCTATTTTTGTAAAATTAACAGCACCTTTCCAGTAATTCGATGAATATACCAACTTATCATTCAAGGCAGGCAGTTTTTGAGAAAACCCAATAAAATCTTTAAGATTTTGTTTGGCATCTTTCTCAAACTTTGGTGTAAATATCAGAACATTATCCATAAGCAATATCTCCCTTCATTTCCGCACAACGCTGTATTACTTGAGTAACCGCAAGAATAGCGCGGTCATTTATAGTTGCAATTTGTAGATCGTTTGTCGTTTCGATCACTCGTTCTCGCTCATCTAGCAACCATTTCAGCACTTCATGATGCGGGGCATCTCGCCAAGCCTTGAATTTTGGACATAAGTAACAAGCGATTGGCGCATAGTCGTGACACATTGCGGTTGTACCGCATGAACCCACATTGCATGAGTTATCACTTGACCTGATCCGTTGTGCCCCTGGGATAGTCGCAAGAACATCATATTCAGAGTCTACAATTTCTCCTTCAAATGCTCTTGCGTATCGCATCAGAGAGTTATTCATAAATGCAGATATCTTTACCGCGTGTTCGGGAATATTTGCCACATAAACCGTAGTATTTTGCGTATCTGATTGATCTAATAACTTTGCTATTGTAAGCACGCCAGCACCTTCTCTTGCCGCACGAGTACCTAACGTATATCTAAACCTATATCCTGTAATTTTAATTTTATTGCCCGTTCTTTCGGATGTAATATCTAACTTGCCAACTACATCTTTTAACTCTGAAACTATTTCTCTTGTTTTGCAGTGAAAGCTGTCAGTAGTTAACCAGGACTCAACATCGTCAGAAGCAACATTGGTGAGTTGCACCCAATCATCTGGAAAGAGCGGCAACAAATTGCACTCAGATTCTGACAGTTTACGGCCAAGCACCTGACTTGCAGTTTTCTTTATATTCTCAATGTGTTTAATCAAGACTTGTCCAGTGCTTTCTAAAAGAGCAAAATCTGTGAACCTAGATCGGAATTTCCCACCTCGCACTTTTGCTTTAGGGATGCTTAACATACATACTGTCTCCCCAAGTGTTTCTGAATCCATTCGAAAGTCACCGACTTTCAATGAAGCAATCTGAATAGGTCGTCGTCCAGTTGCTGCAAACATTTGAGCCAACGAATATTCCCTGTCATTTATAACTGATTCGGCATATTTGTTATCAAGCCCATTTCTAATCGCATCAAATTCAATATCGCTAAATGGCCCCTCTTCAGGGTCCAATGACAGCACTGCCATTCCTTTGTCGTTACCGGATAGGCTCCAGCTATTCATTAACTCAAATAGTTGATCACTAACTGCATTAAACTCTAAAAAATACAGTTGTTTCAAAAAAACTCTCAAAACACCAAGCCTGTGTTCTTGGCTCTTAGAAGAATAAAGCGCCTTATAAGTTAACAATCCTTTTTCGTTAATTACTCTAAAACTAGTTTTATCGTAATAATTCTTTATTGCCAAGCATACATTAACCGCATGACTTGCTGATTTTGTTTCAGCAAAATACACAAGAGTTTCTCTTATATCATTTTGTATCAAATCATCAAACTCAACAATAAAAGAAACATTCAAATATTTATTTGTGTTCAATTGCCATTTATCAGAATAAATATCAAACTCATACCCATCAAATGACACGGACTTTGATACCTTAACGGGGTTAAAAAAAACTGCCTTCATTAAATATTTTCACTGTAAAATATAATTATTATGCTACCGAAAAAGCTTAATGTTAATAAAAATCCAATATTATCACTGCTTCTAAATTTACATTTTTAAAGCACATTATTTTTCGACACCAATTATTCTTCTTTGTAATTGCAACCCAATTTTCATTGCCTTCTTATGCTGAAATCGTTTTGTATATGTTTTCGCTGTACCTGAGTCTTCTTTCCATCCCATTAAATAACTGCGCAGGTCTTCTATTTCTGACTCTGACATTTCTCCTGAATGTAAATAAGGCTCTACCATGCTGCTAAAGTCATCGTTCCATGCATGACGAAGTGCATGTGCATGAACACTAAAACCTAAAACGTTCGTAAGCTCTGAAAAAATCTTATCAATTGCCGAGTGAGAGAGTGGCATGGCACTTCTTGCCCCTCTTTGATGACTGAGAAATAAATAAGGGCATTTGTTGGCACCTTTCACTTTTGAACGATATTTAATAACATAATCCTCAAGCATTAAATAAATCTCATCGATAATATCAATATCTCGACTTTTAGTTTTTACTAGCGGCGGATTTGTGCGCGGATCATTTGGATTATCAGCGTCTCTTCTAATGCTAATTTGTTTGGTGCCAGGGTCTAAATCTGTGGCTTTTAATGACAATAGCTCGCCCTTCCGACAACCTACATAATAAAAGACATGCACTATCAATTTATTTCTAAAACGAATGTCTTCGCCTTGCCATGGATTGTTCGGAGAATCTAATTCAACTAGCTCCATTAACTTCTTTTTCTGATTTTCATCCAATGATTTGAAGTTTACATTATCTTCAAATGAAACTTTTACCGGTCGATGACTAATAATTCTGTTCACCATCCGTTCAATTTCTTTTTCAGTTGCTAGGTCAAACGTATTCGCCAGCCATTCAAGATATTTAGAAATTACTGTTAATCGGTTGTATGTTGTGTTTGGCTCAACAAGGTTCTCATCAATGATGATCGTATGACGTGCTAATTCCAGTCTTTTAAGATTAATAGGTATGACGTTGTTGTTTTTCCCTGCATTTTTATTTTCAAACAGTGCTTCAATCGGTTTAGTTGCCCACAAGCCAATTGATTCAATTTCTGGCTTCGTTAGTAGCTTACCTTTACGGAATCTAGCTTCGATATCGATTTCTAATAAATCACACAGTGTCGCAAAGAATCCAAGCACACCAATAACTGATCTAATTGTGTTGATGGAATCATGTTTGTTTCGATGATGAATCGTCACATATAGATTTTGATAAATAAGAGGCTCCCCAAGTTCTCCACTTACCAGCACCCCATGTCGCTCCCCGTTGGGAAACCTGAATGTCTTGTATCGATACATCACCACCTCACGTCATTACAAAAACCCTAGGTATATGATAACCGAAAATATCTCACAAAAAAAGCTTACGGATTTCTTCTATTTTTTCCGTAAGCTTCATTTGTAAGGCAATGTTTTTTATACTAAAAAATCAAAAAACATTACAAAATAAATCTAAGGTAAGGGTCAGAACGGAATATCGTCGTCGAAATCGTCATAGGAAGCCGGCGCAGCTTGTGGGCCTGAAGGTCCGGAAGAGCGATTGTCATAGCTACTGGCCGGCGGAGTATTATTGTCCGAGTAGCTGGCAGTGCCGCCGCTTTTACTGTCCAGCATGTGCATATTGTCGGCAACGATTTCGGTTGTGTACCTATCTTGACCGTCCTGGCCTTGCCATTTTTGGGTACGGATACGGCCTTCGACATAACATTGGCTACCTTTTTTCAGATATTCGCCGGCGATTTTCGCCAAACCACTGAAAAACACTACCCGGTGCCATTCGGTTTCTTGCTTGCGCTCACCAGTTTGCCTATCTTTCCAGCGTCTATCGGTGGCCAACCGTATCGTGGTAATAGCATCGCCGCTCGGCATATAGCGCACTTCCGGATCGGCGCCGAGGCGGCCGATCAGCATAACTTTATTCAGCATGGTGTTCTCCGTGTAAAAATTGCGAGTAACAGCGGCTTATTGCCACTGCTTCAAAAAAAGACCTAATTGATTTTTATCGAGCTGCTGGTTATCGACTTTCAGATACGCGGCATTTTCTTCGAAATGCAGCCGTACCTCTTCAATGCCGTTAATCGCCAACAAAGCTTTGGAAAATTCCGCTCCGCGTTCGGGTTTGATCGCCTGCAATGGCAACAGCAAATTGGCCCAGTAGCGCGGTGGCGACATGAACAGCGCGATGACTATCCAGCTGGCGGCAACGCCCGCCGAAAACATAAACACCGCCGCGGCGCCGAATTCGCCGTACAACCAGCCACCAGCGCCACCGCCTAAAAACGCGCCGAGGAATTGGGCGCTGGAATAGATGCCCATCGCCGTGCCTTTTAGGTCGCCGGGTGCGGTTTTGGAAATCAATGACGGCAAGGTGGCTTCCAGCAGATTGAACCCGCAGAAAAAGATCCACAAGCAAGCGATCAATCCGATCAACTCGCCGTGCAGCAACACAAAGCCAATGTTGGCAATCACCAAGGTGGCAATCGCGCCGATAAACACTTTCTTCATCTGCCGCTTTTTCTCGGCGATGATCACGAAGGGGATAATCATAGCCATCGACGTCACCAACACCGGCAGATATACCAGCCAATGGCTGCCGCCTTGCAAACCAGCATCGCGCATCAGTAGCGGCACCACCACGAAACTGGCCATCAGGATCAAATGCAGCGCAAAAATACCGTAGTTCAAGCGCAACAGATCGGCATTCTTGATGACCGAACCCAGCTCCGAAGGGATGTACTCGGCATCGCGGTGGGTGGTAATTTTTTCCGGGTTAGGCACGACAAACAGAATCACCAAAATGGCCAGCGCCGCCAATACCGCAATCATCCAGAAGATGCCGGCAATGCCGAAATGATGGGCGATGATAGGTCCCAGAGTGATAGCCACCCCGAACGACACGCCGATGCTGGCACCTATGGTCGCCATGGCTTTGGTGCGGTGTACTTCCTGGGTCAAGTCGGCCAGCAAGGCCATGACCGCAGCAGAAATCGCCCCGCAGCCTTGCAAGGCTCGCCCAATCAAAACGCCGTAAATATCGGTCGCCAGCGCCGCCCAGACGCTGCCGGCGACAAATAAAATCAGGCCAATCACGATGACCGTCTTACGGCTGAAACGGTCCGACAACAAACCGAACGGAATTTGCAGGATGGCCTGCGTCAGGCCATAGATACCCATCGTCAAACCTACCAGCTTGGGCGTCGAACCGGGCATTTGTTCGGTAAACAGCGACAACACCGGCAGCAGCATGAACAAACCCAGCATTCTGAGCGCATAGATACTGGCCAGCGACACGGTAGCCCGCTTCTCCATGGCCGTCATCGGACTGGTAATATCCTGAACCTGTGTCAAACCAAACTCCCCTTTGCCTTGCGTCGTTAAAGGTGGCTATAGTACCAGTTTATCAAGGAGAGACTCCAGCGCCGGAATGAAGCCTGAAGAGTATTTGCCAAGGATTTTCGCGTGTTAGAATGCAGCGGAAAATATCCATCTAGGAAACCAAAATGACTGCGATCATGTTCGACACCCATGAATTTGTGAAAGAACTGAAAGCAGCGGGATTTAGCGAAGAGCAAGCGGAAATCATCACCAAGTTGCAAAAAACCGCCATTTCCGCAACATTGGAACAAGCGAAACACGATTACGATTTGGATGATTTATCGACCAAGCGCGACTTAAAGGAACTGGAAACCGGCCTTAAGCGCGACATCAAGGAGCTGGAGCTGAAGCAAGACGCCAAATTGGCCGAAACCAAAAGCGAATTGATCCGCTGGATAGTCAGCGTGGGCTTGTTGCAAACTGCCTTGATTTCGGCGTTGTTGCTTAAGTTGAGCGCATTGGGTTAACGCTAGCAAACGGGACATGCTGAAGCATCTGTAAGGATTGATGCAACTTACTAGGGGCTGTTGCCGTTTCACATCGGTAACCATATAAATGCACAAGCCAGGGCGATAGCACCTTCAAAATTGCGTTTTAGTTTGTCATATCGGGTGGCAATAGCTCTAAAATGTTTCAGTCGCGCAAATACGTTTTCAACGAGGTGGCGATATTTATAGAGACACCAGTCCATTTCCTCATTCCCGACTATTGAATTTTGTTTTCTTGGGATGATGGGGACTGTGCCTTGGTCTCGAATTTGAATCCGTAACGGCTCGCTGTCATACCCTTTGTCTGCAATCATGTAGCCCGCCTGGGGGAGCTTGGCCACAAATTCCGGCGCTTCTTTGCAGTCATGTACTTCGCCCCCCGTAATCGAAAACTGGATGGGAAGTCCACCGGCATCAACCGCCATATGGATTTTGGTCGTGTTGCCTGCGACCGATTTCCCGATGGCTGTTGGATTTTCATGGGCGCCGCCGCTACTGTGTTGATGGGCTTTAATAATGCTGCCATCAATAAATAGCCATTCCAAATCAGGCTCAATCACTAGCGCTTGAAAGATACCCCTCAGCTTTTCTTGCAGTGACCAGGCATTGAAGCGCTTGTACGCGGCATTCCACTTGCCAAAAGCGACGGGCAAGTCTCGCCAAGGTCAGCCAACACGCAAGCGATAAAAAATCCCTTCGACCGTTTGCCGAAGACCGGGTTTGTCGTAAATGCTGAAACTCAACATAATCGTTTTTAGCTTTTCCCAGTGGGTATCTGTAAGCAGTTGGCGTGGCATTCGCTAGTTATCGTTTGATTGAAAACTCAATCAATATGGCTCGCCAATCGATTTTCAAAGGGATTATGACAAAATGGCAACAGCCCCTAAATATGCACGGGGAAACCGGCCTTAGCGTTTGTGTATTAGCTCAGACCTGATCTGACAGTTACCGTTTTTGCGGGGTGTCTGTCAGATTAGATTTGGTTCAGATTTTTTTGAGCCCAAATCTGTTTTCCATCCAGCAAGGTATCCATCGGCGTTCTGCCGTTGCACATTCTGCCCTGATGAGTTCGGTCATTGTTGTAATAAACCAGCCATTCGTCCAGATCTTTTTGGAGTTCATCCAGGTCGCTATAGAGCTTTTTGCGGAACGTGACCTGATAGAACTCCTGCAAGATGGTCTTGTGGAAGCGTTCGCAAATCCCATTGGTTTGCGGCGACATGGCCTTGGTTTTGGTCTGGTCGATGTCGTTGATCGTCAGATATAGCTGATAATCATGCTGTTCGACCTTGCCACAATATTCTGTGCCGCGATCCGTCAGAATGCGTAGAACGGGTAATGCGTTGGCTTCATAGAACGGCAATACTTTGTCATTCAGGATGTCCGCGGCAGTAATCGGCGTTTTGGTGGTGTACAGTTTGCAGTGAGCGACTTTGCTGTAGGTGTCCACGTAAGTCTGCTGGTAAATCCGCCCAACCCCTTTGAGGTTGCCAACGTAAAAGGTATCCTGCGAACCCAGGTAACCGGGATACCCACAGGGCACAAGTGGGCTGTTTCGATTTCGCCGCAGGCTTGATCATCCTGCTGCTTTTTCTCCAACGCCGCAATCTGCGCATCGCTCAGCATTAACCCTTCGGCGGCTACCTTGGCTTCCAGTGCTTTAAGCCTCTTTTTAAAGTTCTCCAGGTCATGCCGTAACCAGATGGAGCGAACGCCGCTGCCGGATACGAATACCCCTTGTTTACGCAGTTCATGACTGGTTCGATGCTGTCCATGCGCTGGCCACTCAACCGCATAGGCTTTCACTGCTAGCTCAATGCTTTCATCGACGCGATTCTTCAGATTCGGAGACCGGCGGTTTTTGTCGATTAAGGCATCAATGCCACCTTCGGCCACAAGCTCTTGATAACGATAAAACGTATCGCGCGAGACACCCATCACCTTGCAGGCTCTGGAGACGTTATTCAGTTCTTGGGCTAAATTTAACAGCCCCGCTTTGTGTTTAATGATCGGATTGTTTGTATGGATCATGGGAGTTACCTTTTGTGTTTTGTGTAAGGATTCGACACCCCTATCAAAACCGGTAACTCTCATCTTTTCAAGTCGATGTGTCAGATCAAGTCGTGACTAATACAAATAAAATATTACCCCTGCTTAAAGCAAATAAGAGCACCGTAATCCTATTTGCCATTGCAACCTTTTTATGTTGTGAGCGACTCAAAGCCTACATCATCATACCGATTGCCATAGCAGCACTGCTCTACCAAGTTATCCAAATCCTGCGTTACTGGCGTTCGCCACTGCAACGCGCCATCCGCCTGACTGCGATTGCCATTATTTTAGCATCACTAAGCAGCGTACTCGTTTTCCACATCTATCGACACTACAGCGTCAGAGCCAAGAGCCATCAAATCGCCAAAACTATTGAAATGTTTTACCTACAAAACCAGCGATACCCGGATAAGCTAAAAGACATGGGAATTGATTCCCGAGCAGCGCGCGATTGCTGCAGAGTGTATTTCCATGTCTACGACGGCCAGCCAACTCTGATATACGATGTAACCTACGATTACATGGACTGGTGGAGCTATAACTTCAAGACCCAGGAATGGATCTATGTATCGCCTTGAGCATCCCCCTTACGAACCTACATAAGCAAATCGCTCTTTGCCCAACGCCCACCGTTCCCCGTATAGTATGGAGTTGTTCAAAAAAACAGGAATGCACAGCAGTGGACACCATCAGCATACGCGGCGCCCGCACTCATAATTTAAAAAACATCGATCTGGACTTGCCGCGCGACAAGTTGATCGTCATTACCGGCCTGTCCGGCTCCGGCAAATCATCGTTGGCGTTCGACACGATTTACGCCGAGGGCCAGCGCCGTTACGTCGAATCCTTGTCCGCCTACGCCCGCCAGTTCTTGTCGATGATGGAAAAACCCGACGTCGATCATATCGAAGGCTTGTCGCCGGCGATTTCCATCGAACAAAAATCGACCTCGCACAATCCGCGCTCCACGGTCGGCACCATCACCGAGATTTACGATTATCTGCGTCTACTTTATGCCAGAGTCGGGATTCCGCGCTGCCCGGAGCACGGCGTATCGCTGGAAGCACAAACCGTCAGCCAGATGGTTGATCAAGTGTTGGCCCAGCCGGAAGGCGAGCGCTGGATGCTGCTGGCGCCGGTGATCAACGACCGCAAAGGCGAGCACGTGTTGCTGCTGGAAGATTTGAAAGCCCAAGGCTTTTTACGCGCCCGCATCGACGGCGAAGTCTACGAGTTGGACGAGCCGCCTGCCCTGGATTTAAAGAAAAAACACACCATCGAAGTCATCGTCGACCGCTTCAAAATCCGTGATGACATCCAACTGCGCTTGGCCGAATCCTTCGAAACAGCGCTACGCTTATCCGAAGGCTTGGCAATTGCCGCATCGATGGAAAACGATCAGCAATTATTGTTCTCCGAACGTTACGCCTGCCCACATTGCGGCTACAGCCTCAGCGAACTAGAACCGCGTATTTTCTCGTTCAACAACCCGAAAGGCGCCTGCCCCAGTTGCGACGGTCTGGGCGTGCGCCAGCACTTCGATCCGCAATTGGTGGTGCACAATCCTGAGATCAGCCTGGCCGGCGGCGCGGTACGCGGCTGGGATCGGCGCAACGCATACTATTATCAAATTATTTGCGCCTTGGCCGAGCATTACAATTTCGATCCAGAAGCGCCGTTCTCGCATATACCTAAAGATGTACAGGGAGCAATTCTGTACGGCAGCGGCGAGGAAAAAATTAGCTTTACCTTTCAAATGGGCAACGGCAAACCCAAAACCAGCCGCCACGCCTTCGAAGGCATCATTCCCAATATGCAGCGCCGTTACCACGAGAGCGATTCGCAAATGGTCCGCGATGAATTGTCGAAATACCTAGCGCAACAAATTTGCGCGGTGTGCGACGGCGCAAGGTTAAACATTGGCGCCCGCAACGTGTTTGTCGATGAGCAACCTTTGCATTACGTCACCCGCTTGCCAATTAAACAAACCTTGGGCTTTTTTCAAGGCTTGAATATTCCCGGACACCGTGGCGAAATCGCCGCCAAAATCAACAAGGAAATTCAGGAACGCCTGGAGTTTTTAGTCAACGTGGGCTTGGATTATCTGACGCTGGACCGCAGCGCCGACACCTTATCCGGCGGCGAAGCGCAACGTATCAGGCTAGCCAGCCAGATCGGCGCCGGCCTGGTGGGCGTGATGTACGTGCTGGACGAACCGTCGATAGGTTTGCACCAACGCGACAACGAACGCCTACTGAACACGCTGTTTCGATTGCGCGATTTGGGCAACACCGTCATCGTGGTCGAGCACGACGAAGACGCGATCCGCGCCGCCGACCATGTGGTGGACATCGGTCCCGGTGCTGGCGTGCACGGCGGGCAGATTGTGTCGCAAGGCACACCGGCGCAAATACTGGCCGATCCCAATTCCTTGACCGGCCAGTATTTGTCCGGCGGCTTGAGCATAGACATTCCCAAGAAAACCACGCCGCGCGATCCAAGCAAACAAGTTACCATCCGCAAAGCCAGCGGCAACAATCTGCAAAATGTCGATGTCAGCTTTCCGGTGGGTTTGATGACTTGCGTGACGGGCGTCTCGGGTTCGGGTAAATCGACGTTGATCAACGATACGTTATACAGCCATGCCGCGCGGCTGATTAACGGCGCCAGTTGCATTCCAGCACCCTGCGAAGCGATTGAAGGTTTGGAACACTTCGACAAAGTAGTGGACATCGACCAAAGCCCCATCGGCCGCACCCCTCGCTCCAATCCGGCTACCTATACCGGCATCTTCACACCGGTGCGCGAGCTGTTCTCCGCGACGCCGGAGGCCCGCTCGCGCGGTTACACGCCGGGCCGTTTCAGCTTCAACGTCAAGGGCGGCCGCTGCGAAGCCTGCGCCGGCGACGGCGTGATTAAAGTAGAAATGCATTTTCTGCCGGACATCTTCGTGCCTTGCGACATCTGCCACGGCAAGCGCTATAACCGCGAGACCCTGGAAATCCGCTACAAAGGCAAGACCATCCACGAAGTGCTGGAAATGACCGTGGAAGACGCCACCCAATTCTTCTCGGCCATCCCCAGCCTGGCCCGCAAGCTGCAAACCTTGATCGACGTGGGATTGAGCTATATCACGCTGGGCCAGAACGCCGTAACTCTATCCGGCGGCGAGGCGCAACGGGTGAAACTGGCGAAGGAACTATCCAAACGCGACACCGGCACCACGTTGTACATCCTGGACGAGCCGACCACCGGTCTGCACTTTCATGACATAAAACAATTGCTGACCGTGTTGCACACCCTGCGCGACCACGGCAACACCGTAATCATCATTGAGCACAATCTGGACGTGATCAAAACCGCCGACTGGATTGTGGACATGGGCCCGGAAGGCGGCAGCGGCGGCGGCCTGCTGGTGGCGGAAGGTACGCCCAAGCAAATCGCCAAGCACAAAAGCTCGCATACCGGGACGTATTTGAAGCGGTTTTTTGCTTAGAGCCTGTTCACGATCTTTTCCCCTAGTTCCCACGCGCTGCGTGGTAACCGGAAAGCACCGCGCTGCGGTGCAAATAACCGCAACGCGGCCTAGCCACTCGTTCCAACGCAGCGCGTTGGAACGAGGAGAAAAGCTTATTCCAACCTAATCTGTAGAAGTAGGATTACTTTTGTCGTAAATAGTGTTTTTAAGATTCGCCGATTCGAAATTCAGTGCTTCGTGAAGATTTGTATTTTTCAGATTGGCGCCTTCGAAGTTTGCACCCGCAATATTCGCGTCTTTAAAGTTAGCCCCCTCTAGGTCTGCTTCTCTAAAGTTTGCGTTGATTAGAATTGCGCCTTCACAATTGACATATCTTAGAGACGCAAAGCCCAAATTTGATTCTTCAAGATGAGCTTCTACCAAACATGCGCCATCCATAAATGCTTCACAGAGCTCTGTGCCAGAAAAACTAGCATGTGACAAATCCGTTCCTTCAAAATCGGCTCCCCAGAAGAATTGCCCAAACAGCGCACTGGCTTCCAAATCCAAAAAGGCTAAAGAGCTAGAAAACAAATAGGGGCTGTTGCCGTTTCACATCGGTAACCATATAAATGCACAAGCCAGGGCGATAGCACCTTCAAAATTGCGTTTTAGTTTGTCATATCGGGTGGCAATAGCTCTAAAATGTTTCAGTCGCGCAAATACGTTTTCAACGAGGTGGCGATATTTATAGAGACACCAGTCCATTTCCTCATTCCCGACTATTGAATTTTGTTTTCTTGGGATGATGGGGACTGTGCCTTGGTCTCGAATTTGAATCCGTAACGGCTCGCTGTCATACCCTTTGTCTGCAATCATGTAGCCCGCCTGGGGGAGCTTGGCCACAAATTCCGGCGCTTCTTTGCAGTCATGTACTTCGCCCCCCGTAATCGAAAACTGGATGGGAAGTCCACCGGCATCAACCGCCATATGGATTTTGGTCGTGTTGCCTGCGACCGATTTCCCGATGGCTGTTGGATTTTCATGGGCGCCGCCGCTACTGTGTTGATGGGCTTTAATAATGCTGCCATCAATAAATAGCCATTCCAAATCAGGCTCAATCACTAGCGCCTGAAAGATACCCCTCAGCTTTTCTTGCAGTGACCAGGCATTGAAGCGCTTGTACACGGCATTCCACTTGCCAAAAGCGACGGGCAAGTCTCGCCAAGGGCAGCCAACACGCAAACGATAAAAAATCCCTTCGACCGTTTGCCGAAGACCGGGTTTGTCGTAAATGCTGAAACTCAACATAATCGTTTTTAGCTTTTCCCAGTGGGTATCTGTAAGCAGTTGGCGTGGCATTCGCTAGTTATCGTTTGATTGAAAACTCAATCAATATGGCTCGCCAATCGATTTTCAAAGGGATTATGACAAAATGGCAACAGCCCCTAATGCTTCCTCGGCATTGCAGGATTGCCTGAGCATTTCCTGAAAATTGCACAACCCCATCTTTTCCATCGGCATGCCATGAGAAAACACCGATTTTAATAACCGAATCAACATCACTTGCCATTGTTGAATTTGGTCTAAAGGTGCTAATGCAACCTGATCTGAAATAAACGAATCCAGGTAAAAATTAATTCCAGTCGGCCCGCAAATCTCAACCCAATGCACTAATGCCTGGCGCTCATCCCAACCTTCATCAGGATCTTCATCGTGAAGTAGTATTTGTTTGCAAACCCTATCCAGCATTCTGACGATGCGGCAAGCAGTCAAATATTCACCAAAGCTTTTGTGCGTAAACTCGAAGGTTTTATCGCCTTTAATTTCACCACTTTGCCGAAAATAAAATGCCGTTAACAGGCGAGTTACGCCTTTTTCAGCCCCCTCTTGAAACTCCTCTAAATAGCGATGAAGACTACCTTTTTGGCATCTTGTTTGGATGTTCTCGACCGTAGTAGTTCTACCGTCTTCATGCCAAATCGCTAACGCAATTTCTTCCAAGATTCGACAAAAGTTAGCAAAACTGAGATTACCGGTGCCTTGGTGTCGGCGATTATTGCCTTCATACTGACGCTCATATACAGCTTGTAATAAGTCTTGATAAACCAGATTTAAACTGGTGTCTGAATCAAATTCCAATTGCTGGCGCTGGTAGCTCAAGGCTACTAAATAATTTAGTAGAGGCCAGCAGGTTATTTCCGTGAGATTATCCCCGGACAAATTCTCCGGCATACACTGATAGTTTTTACCGCGGACTAGACCATATTTTTTCCACCAAATCTGACGCTGATCTTCATTCAGCAAATGTTGCACGTCTTGATACTGCTCTAGCTGTTTTTCCGGAACAAAGTACGGCAGAACGTGCCATATTTGTTTGGGCTGGCGGAGTTTATTGGCGTTAGCTTGCACTGCCAAATCGCGACCACTAATCAATATTTGCCGTTGCAATTTCTGCGCAGCGAAGTGATCGAGTTTACGTAACACTTCGTCGACAAATTCCAGCGCCACTTGCGCCGCCGCCTTACCTTGCATCGACAGCTCATCCAAACCATCGAAAATCACCAATAATCGACTCTCTCCCTCTTTGGCATCTAAAGGGTTGCCAACCAAATAGCGATTTTGATTGACAAAGCGCCCCACTGCATCAATCAAATCCGCAGATAGATCAAACAAGTGTAACGATATAAACAGAACTTTAATCCCAATGTGCTCGGCCACATGGGTGGCGAACATTTTACAGAACGACGATTTTCCGCAACCCGGGCCGCCACTAATCAACCGCACCGCATCATCAGCGTTAAAATGCTGTACCCACTGAGTTAACTCGGTCTGTAAATCAACCACGTGACGGGTAGTTTCAGACTTTTCATGGTCAAGAGCGCGGTGTTTGATTTCTTTGGGTGATTCTTCATAGTAAGCGCGCAACGGCACATAAACACTTTGCAGGCTGAAAGCCTCAGCAAACATGCGCTGATTAACTTGTTCGCGCAACCAAGCGCTGTAATGCAGCTATTGGCGTTGCTGTTGAGCTGCCTTGGTAAAAGGCGAATCGATTGCTGCGGTGATTGATACGTATCGTTCCGAATCTTTCAACCATTCGCTGTGTAGCGCTAATACAAATTTGTCGGGTAAGCGCTGAACCAGCGCTTGAGCTTGAATTTCCGGCAAACTCAAACCTGCTAGCCATTGCTGCATGGATTTACCGAATTCAGTCAGTAATGGCAATTGTTGCGGCTTGTGGAAAAACTCAGAGTCTATGCTGACGGTTAAACCATCGAGATGATCGGCAAGAATACCCGACAGGTTTTCTAGCGTTGAATCGTCAATAGAATTCTGGTTAAACAAATCCTGACTGTCATCTAGCAATTCCACTAGAGCCGCCGTGAATGCTCGGTAGATCAACAGCCACGCAAGTTGACCGGCTTTGTCATCAGATTTCAAATCAGTCAGAGCATCGGCTAAGGTCTCCGTCGCATCTTCCAATTCTCCTTGTACACCCTTGGCTAGGGATTTCGCTAATCCGAGGAAAAACTTTTTCGGTTCAATTTTTAGTGGCTTATTCCAGATTGAAACGGGCTTGCTGATGGTTAAACCGCGTTGAATATCCATTTTCTGTGTCGACAGTTGCAGAGAATAAAAACTAGGTTTTACCAAATTCTAGTATTCCGATCCACCAGCCTGTCGATTTGAATCCAAACTCGCTACCAACCGCCGCTTCTCGCTTTCGGCAATCATGGCCGATAAATCCTCGGCGGGGCGAACTTCCCAAGGCCCCATCTTGATTCCGGGGTGGTTGGATATCAATTGAATGGCGTGATTAATATCCGTCGCGTCCAAAATCAATAGTCCGCCCAACAGTTCTTTGGTTTCGGCGTAAGGGCCGTCGGTGCGGAAAACCTCGCCGTTTCGGTAACGCAGGGTGACCGCGGTGTTGGGGCCTTGCAGCCCTTCCCCGCTTACCCAATTGCCGTTTTTCTTCAGGACTGCATCGTAGATAAAGCAGGCATCGATCATGGCTAGTTGTTCGGTTTCCGGCTTACTAGTCCAGTTTTCGACGTCCAGGTAGCCGAAGCAAATGTATTTCATGGTTTTCTCCCAAGTTGGTTTATGAAGACAAGAAGGCTTTCGGCACATAATCGTTTGAGAAGCTTCCAAATCGACAACGGCTCGAAAAACTATTTTTCGATTATGCAAAGGCTATGGGGACCATTGACAGTCTTCATAGCCTGCATTGGCTTGATTAAGCTTTGGTCGCAACGATTCCTGTATCGGCTTTTACTTTAATTTAATCGCCCCAAATTCGGCGTAAACTAGCACCAAAATGGCTACCGAAACCGAACCCCCAACTACTCAGCGCATCGGAATCATCTCAGACACCCACGGCTTGCTCCGCCCCGAGGCGCTGGCGGCGTTGCAGGGTTGCGCGCGGATTATCCACGCCGGCGACATCGGCAAACAGGAGGTGTTGCAGCGGCTGAACGAGTTGGCACCAGTCACGGCGGTACGTGGTAACAACGATAAAGGTGCTTGGGCTGAGGAACTGCCGCTTAGCGCCAGTGTGACAGTTGAGCAAGCCTGCCTTTACGTGATTCACGATTTGACCGAGATGCGCATTGATCCAGTCGCGGCCGGGATTCGCGTCGTCATCTCCGGCCATTCGCATAAACCCTCGATTCAAGAACGCGATGGCGTGCTGTGTCTCAACCCCGGCAGCGCCGGTCCACGCCGGTTCAAATTGCCGATAGCCGTTGCCGAACTTGTCATCAGGGATACCGCAATCGAGGCGCGAATCGTCGAGCTGGCGGTTTGAAACCGATTGCAAGAATTTGTTATCGTTGCCACCTGCTGGATTGCCGGCGCACGATTCTCTTCCTTTTAATCGCTTTTTTTACTCTACAAGATTACCCCATGAGTTTTGATTTTAACGCTTACCTAAACCGCATCGGCATAGCCAAACCGGAGCCGACCCTCGCCGGGCTCAGCCAATTGCAACAGGCGCAACTCGGCGCTATTCCGTTCGAAAACATCAATCCGCTATTGGGCTTACTGCCCGAGTTGGAAACGGCGGCGTTGATGGAAAAAATCGTCGCCAATCGACGCGGCGGCTATTGTTTCGAATTGAACGGGTTGTTTGGACAGGCGCTGGATGCCTTGGGATTTGCGTATCAGCCGATTATGGCCAGAGTGCGAATGGGCCGTAACGAGGGCGGACCGCGCCTGCATTTGGCGTTTATCGTAGAGGCTGAAGGCGAATCGTGGCTGGTGGATGCCGGCTTCGGCGGGCCTAGCCACTATCGACCGTTGCGCCTGAATACCGAGCAGACGCAAAATCAGGACCACAACCGGTTTCGGTTGCGCCAGGAGGCGGAATCCGGAGAAACGGTGCTCGAACGGCTACAGGACGGCGAGTGGTTTGCCTTGTATAGTTTCGACCGCTCAAAAGTGCAACGCTGCGACCTGGACGCGGCCAACCTGGTATGCACAATCTGGGACCAATCGCTGCTGTCGCAAAATTTATTGATTTGCCGGAATACCGCCGAAGGCTGGGTACAATTGTTCAATACCCAGTTTTCAAGATGCCGCGCGGATGAGAAAATTAGCCATTCAATTGACAGTCAGGCGCAATTAAATGACTTGCTGGACGAGCAGTTTGATATAGCGCTCAACAGTGAGCAGTTGCGCCGCCTCGCCGAGCGCTTGGCATTAAACCGGGATAACTAAGCATTTGTCCGGCGGGTTTTATCGGCATTGCAGCGCCCTGTCTGAGCAGGTACTCGGCAAATTTGCCTATTTGTTCAAGCAAACTTGACGATTTATCCATCGCTCAAGATGTCTGAAACGGCTTTTGCTTGGAAATGGCGACACAACTGGCTAATACAAAGGTCGCGTGCTATCAGCAAGGCAAACTGGGTGTAAAAAAATGATTTTGGCATTCTCATACGTATGCTGTAGCAGGGAAAATTTATTTCCAAACTCGGCGAGCACTTTAAGGCAAGTCTTGTCGCGCGTTTATCGCACCCGTCGATGTGCGCTTACCCAAGGCCTCGGAGCCAAATTCAGTCCAGCACCAGGACTACATGCTAGTGAATTACTCTGCAGTTAACACAGCTTTTTGAAGAGCGTGACCAACCGTCAATACGGTTGCTAATTGTGAAGTAGGATTAACCGGCAGAGCAGTTTAGTGTGCTGCTGAGTACTGTCGTTTTTATACCAACCGGTACTCAATATCTCGCAGGCATAAAAAAAGGACTAGCGAATTAACGCAAGTCCTTGATTTAAATGGTGGCGATACCGGGGATCGAACCTGGAACCTCGGGGTTATGAATCCCGCGCTCTAACCGGATTGAGCTATATCGCCACTGGGAACAGCTTTGAAAAGACGCGCATTATAGGGCGCGTCTTTTCTATTGTCAAACATTGAAACGAAAGTGCATCACATCCCCATCCTGGACTTTATACTCTTTGCCTTCCAACCGCCATTTACCGGCATCTTTGGCACCTTGTTCGCCGCTATATGCGATGAAATCCGCATACGAGACAACTTCGGCGCGGATGAAACCTTTTTCGAAATCGGAATGGATTACGCCCGCCGCCTGCGGCGCGGTCGCATTGACCGGAATTGTCCAAGCCCTGACTTCCTTGACGCCAGCAGTGAAATACGTCGAGAGATTCAAGAGCTCGTAGCCGGCACGCACCACCCTGTTCAAGCCCGGCTCTTCCAAGCCCAAATCTTCGAGAAATTCTTTCTTTTCGTCTTCATCCAACTGCACGATCTCCGCTTCTATCGCGGCGCAGACGGCAACCACTTTGGAACCTTCCTTCTCGGCAAAAGCCTTGACCTTATCCAACATCGGGTTATTGTCGAATCCATCATCTTGGACGTTGGCAACATATAGAGTCGGTTTGATGGTGATCAGACATAATTCCTTGATAAGTTTAGCCTCGTCCTCGGTCAAGCCTAGAGTACGCACGGCTTCTCCGGCATTGAGGTGATCCAGCACCCGTTCCAGAACGTCTTTTCTCGCCAGTTCGTCCTTATTGCCAGACTTTGACGCTTTTGCGGCTTTTTGCAGCGCTCTCTCGACGGAAGACATGTCGGCCAGAGCCAATTCGGTATTGATGACTTCGATATCGTTAATCGGATCGACCTTGCCGGCAACATGAATCACATTGTCGTCTTCAAAACAGCGCACAACATGGACAATGGCATCGGTCTCGCGAATATTCCCCAGAAATTGGTTGCCCAGACCTTCGCCTTTCGAGGCACCCGCCACCAGGCCGGCTATATCGACAAACTCAATCGTGGTGGGCAACACCCGTTCCGGTTTGACGATTTCCGCGAGTTTATCCATGCGCGGATCAGGAACCGGGACGACGCCGACGTTAGGATCGATAGTGCAGAAAGGATAATTTTCGGCGGCGATAGTCGCTTTAGTAAGCGCGTTGAACAAAGTTGATTTACCGACGTTGGGCAGCCCAACGATTCCGCAGTGTAGTGCCATGAATTTTATACAGAAGGATAGTTTAACGGGAGCCGGATGAACCGGAAGAGTGCGGGCGCGATTATACAGAGAATTTAAGAATACGGCCGTGCCGATGCGAGAAGTAGCGCATCGCTTGCGAGCGATGCGCTATCGTTTGGTTATTTGACTTGCAAAACGCCGCCTTGACCGCTGCCGCCACCGCCTTGCACTTCTTGCGCCTTATAGTTTCTGAGCGACTGGACCATATTGTTATAAGCGTCAAAAAAGGCTGCCGCAGTCGCTATGCCTTCCGGAGTTCTGCTGTACATACCTATGCTGCCGCCCGCCGCGCCGGCAAAAAGCCCTCCCCATCCACCGAATGCGCCGCCGCCCGAGGTACTCATGTTATTTGCGGTGGCACTGCCTTGGGAAATGGCAATTTGCACCGTTGAACGAATATCGGTCAGGGTAAGCGCCACATCGGTGGTTCGAGTTTCCACGGCATGCGAAACTGCGCCGGCAATGGCGCCTAGACCGCCCAATCCGGCAGCGCCTAATCCGGCACCGATTAATCCGGCACCGATAGAGCCCTGTTGTCCGCCTGTCGATTCGTTAGCGACGATAATCTGCGGATCGAGTAGATAGTCAGCCGCAACACGTTGGCCTTTGTGTTGTTTTGAACCTGAGCGGTATTCTCCGGAGTTTCTTTGTTGATCGGTGATTCTATCCAGCATGGCACTGGTGCTCATATTGCCAATGCCGGTAATAATAAAACAATTGGATTGCTGTACCGCCAAGCGGATTAACGGATCAACCGTGGTAACCCCTGATGCACCCGAAAAACGCCCGTCGCTGACCGCCAAGGTACCCAATGGGCTTGCACAACGTTCCAACGACTTATTGGCGTTGACGCTGGTCGCGCCGCCGGCAGAACCAGAAACTAAATTTGAACTACCACCTGTCTGCAAGCCAGGCTGTTGCGCGCAGCCGGCAAAAGCAAAAACAGAGACCAGTAATGATAAATCTCGAATTGATTTAACGCTCATCCAAAAAACTCCAAAAAATTGCCATTCAGTTAATGGTGCCTAGCAAACTAAAAAATTCGAGCGATAATAGACCAAAACTTATAAAAAGAAAAAGGAAATACTCATGCATTCAAAAAAGCCTTTTTTGTCAACGCTATTTGTTTTATTCGTAGCGTTTGGCCTTGTCGCCTGTACACATCAAGAAAAACAAGTTAAGTCGGACACCATTAGAATTTGCGACGAAAATGGATGCGCGGACCGCCCGAAAGACTATGCCTCTTTTCAACCGGAGCCGGCGATGTCCGCCGAAGACAGCGCCAAAATCAAAGCACTTGAAGAACTGGCCGCAAACGATCCGCGCGCCGCTTACGATTTGGCGCTACGTTTCTTTAGAGCGGACGGCGTTCGTCAAGATACCTACAAGTCGATCAAATGGATGCGCGAAGCCGCCGAGAAAGGCAACTTCGATGCTCAAAAAGCACTGGGTAGGGTTTATTTGACTGGTCTTGGTGAAATGGGATCCGATCCGGGCGAGGCTGAAAAATGGTTGTCTATTACCGCCAACAAAGGCGACAAAGAAGCAAGCAGCTTACTTAAAGAAGCAGTAAAAGCGCGCCAATCGGAGCAAGCCGATTACCAATGGCGGAGACGATGGCAACAGATTTTTTATAACAACTGGTATTCCGGCTATCGCTACAATTGGTACTGGGGAACAGGACGCTGGTATTTGTATTATTGACCCTGCCCTTAAATGCCGTTCGCCAAAATGTACTTGAGGGCACTGAGCCCGTTGACAGTCACACCAGCTTGGGCTTCGACCAGCTCAGCCCGGACGGAATAACCGTTAATAAATAGGGCCGGATTAATACCAAGAATACGTAATTACCTAAAAATCAACTAGCGGACTGACAGACACTCCTGATGTCGTGCTGAGTGAGAAATTCAAATATTTTTAGTCACAACTTAAGGTTATGAATATCCCGAAGAACCATCCCAAATACTCTTACAACTGATCCGAGCAGGCTTCGCCGAATACTATCGTCTTATCTCGGCCGCTGGCTTTAGCTTGATACAACGCAGCATCGGCGTAATTAATCATTTGATCAATGTCTGGGGCTTGTTCGGATTGAATTAAATCGCTATTCAAGCAATATATGCCAATACTCAGGGTCAAATTAACCACCTCTTGATTGATAGACCATTCCAGGGTTTTGATTTCCTGACGAATGCGCTCCGCAAATGTTTTACCGCTATCGCAGCGGGTATTAGTAAAAATTGCTACAAACTCTTCGCCACCAAAACGTACCAGAATATCGGTATTACGCACTTGCCGCTTTAACGCTTTAGCTACACCGGTCAGCACTTGATCGCCGAACAAATGTCCGAAGCGATCATTAATGACTTTGAAATGATCGATGTCCATCACCAGCAAACAAAAACCGGTTTTGTAGCGCTTATGGTGAGCGATAACGACTTCGACTTGGTCATAAAAAAACCGCCGATTATGCAAGCCTGTTAACTGGTCATGCATGGACATACTGGCAAAATGATCTTTAAGTTGATTGGTTTCGGCAACCAAACTCTCCAACTCGGCCGTCCTGGAAGCAATTTGCTGTTCCATATGCTGAACCAGGCGCCTAGTGGTAATCAACTGACCAAGAATGTTTTTATAAACTTCCAACAAACGGATATGCCAATCGTTGAAATAATAGGCTTGCGGATGCGATACGTTTAAAACGCCAATCAGGGTGCGATTGAAAGTAAATACCGGCACACTGATAATTGAACCGGGCGATTGCTTCGAGTTTCCGGTTTTTTCGAATCGCTTATCTTCGTGGCAATTTTGACAATGCTGCAAAACACCGGTGGCCGCGGCAGCGCCAATCAAGCCTTCCCCTACTCTAAAGCGCAAAGAGCTATCCATATTTACTTCAGGAGCGCCAAGCTCGCCCGCACTAATGCCGGCAACATTGCTTAATAAGCCTTCGCTATCCACGATAAAAAAAGAGCACCGCTCCATATCTTGATATTGGATAAGGCTTGCCAAAGCTTGTCTGATAAGGGTTTTTTCATCATCGACTTGACAATCGATTTCGGATAACTGTTTCACTGCAGACAGCGCATTGACAAGATCTATCAGCAAATCCTGCACGCCGAAACCTGCCAGTTTCACATCTTGACTGTTTGCGCTAGGCTGGTTCATCAATTCCCCATGATGGCGGCAAGTTTTTGCATAGCGGGCTGATTTTCTGCCAGTTGTTCAGCAAGCTCTTGTATGTTACACAATGGACACTTAATCTGCCGGCATTCCGATTCAAACTCTTGCAGATTAATCGACTCCCCTGAAATCACGGTTACACTTAAGCGTTCACAAACCCTCAATAAAATCAGCAAGGGCAGTTCTATCCCTTCAAAGTCCTTATTTTCATAATTGTCTAATAGCACTTGGTACAAAACCGGCAAATGCCATTTACGCAATAAAAAATGACCGATTTGATAATGGCTCTGGCCCATTTGTCGAGAAATTCCCTGACTTACAGGCAAACCCGTTTTTTTGCATTCGACAAACACTTCATGCAGCTCTTCCGGCTGCAAATAGCCGAGCACCAATATGCCGATATTAAGAAGTAATCCACCGGAATAAATTGTCGATGGCGTAAATGCTCGCAATTGCGGAATTTCGATCGCCAGTTTTTGGGCGGATACCGCGGTGGTTAATGAGCGTATCCAAAAATACTCGGCGTCGAAACCTTGGCATTTGCGCGTATCAAATTGGACATTAAAAATAATTGCCTGTGCCAAAGCCTTCACCAAATCCAGACCCAAGACCTGAAAAATAGCGGTGCGAATATCTGAGACATTTCTGCCACGGGCGAAATAGGCCGAATTTGCTAATCCAAGCAATCTAGCAACTAAACCAGGCGATAACGATAAGGCATCCGCCAACTTTTCTATGGGTATGTCCGGCGTATTGATGACATCCAGAATTCGCAGACTCGCCTCGGGCAAAACCGGCAAGTTTTTCAGCGAACCGATTTGCAGTTCAATTGTTTGCTTCACACCGGCATTCATCAACCATGACCATAACCTGAAATAATTAAACAAACCGAGAGTTTGCGGTAATCGTCGTTACTCATTGCATCTTTTGGAATTATCATCGATTGACACCTCCCTTCATCGTGCACCCAATGCAGTGCGATCAGTAATCCACTTACCACAGTTGACGCTTGAATCTCGATAGAACTGTAGTGGTCGCCCGTTCCAAGCAGCGACCATCCATACTGAGGAGTATAGCGCAGATAAGTAACATCAATTTTGCCGAATGCCATATTGTTTCGCCAGCTTAGTAATACCAGCATCGTCAGCAAATATTTGTATGGCGAAGGTAGCGCGTTTAGCCAACATGCCGCCAGCGCCGCGCTGTGAATAGCGCTAACAACGAATCTCAGCGCCTTCGAGCGCTCCACTTTAAAATTCATGCTCTGTTCAAGATTTTTCGACACAATCGCTGCACCTTTTTCGAGCTAAGGTAAACTACCCTGCTAAATTATGTTCATGTATTCCTACAAACGTTGCCGCCATGCTTGAAGACCGCACAAATCACACAAACGCTTTTAGCGAACCCAATGCACTTGCTTTATCCAAAAAAATTTTCGCGTCCACCGGTCTTAGCCTTATAGAAGTCAGCGGTCAGGATGCCGCAAAACTGTTACAAGGCCAGCTGACGTGCAATATTAATGATTTATCGGCATCGCAAGCCAGTATAGCCGGATTCTGTAACGCCAAGGGCCGAGTCATCAGTACACTGTTGGTAGTTAAATCGCCAGCGTCTTTTTACCTGATATTGCCTGCGGATTTGCTCGACACGGTGTTAAAAAAATTGCGGATGTACGTATTGCGTGCCGATGTAACATTGCAGGATCAAACTGGAAACATGCATATTTTGGGCATATCGGGTTTTGCGCCTGAGATAGACGCTCCAACAGGCAATTTCGCTGTAGGGCAAATACCGTTAACGACCATTAAACTACCTGGCGCCCCGCGTTATTTGACACTGGGTACACCTGATCAGATCGATGAATTTGCCGGATTACTCAGTAGCCGATACGATTTCGAATCCGGCTGCCTGGACGAGTGGCGTTATCAAGACATCTCCACTGCCCTACCCTGGTTCGATATTAACCAATCGGAACAGCACATACCGCAGATGTTGGGTATTGACCAACTTGGCGGCATCAGTTTTAGTAAAGGCTGCTACACAGGCCAAGAAATCGTGGCTCGCAGCCACTATCTGGGCAAAGTTAAACGCGCGCTGTTTATCGCCGAGTGTCAGCCCTCAGCCAGCGGCGTGGTTAATGGCTGCAAGGTGTTAGACGGTATTTCTCAGCAAAGCATGGGGTGCGTATTGGCTAACGCGGTCTGGTCCGAAATAAACCGGGCGCTGGTGGTCTTGCAAATAGTTGATGGACTGCCAAAAAACCTTATACTTGATGACGACTATCGGACGCCAATCGCGATAATTTCGGATCAATAGCGGAAATTCAATCCATGCAATTCAAATCTGTTCAAGACTTTTTAGTCCATGTGCAAGCGGAACTGGACGCCAACCGATTAATCCTGCCTACCTTACCGGATGTAGCCATCAAAGTCCGCGATGCTGTGAGTAAAGGCGATGCCACCGCGCAAAGCCTGGCCGAGATCATCGCAACCGACGCCGCCATTTCCGCCCGTTTGATACAAGTGGCCAACAGCCCTCTGTATCGCGGCACCATGGAAATCAAAAATATTCAAATGGCCGTAACCCGGCTCGGTAACAACACTATTCGCACGCTGATTACCAGCTTGATCATGCAGCAAATGTTCACGCCCACCACGGCTTTACTAGAAGGTTATTTCCGCAGCACTTGGGAGCAAGGCGTGAACGTCTCGGCGATCAGTCGGGCGTTGGCCGCTTTTGTGCCGCATTTAAACGCCGACGAAGCGATGCTGGCTGGGCTCATCCATCAAATCGGTAAATTACCGATACTGACGCTGGTTGAAAAAATTCCGGAGTTTAGAGACAGCCCATCCCGTTTGGATAAGTTATTGGAAAAAGCCCACCCGCATGTTGGCAAACTGATCATGAACACCTGGAATTTCCCGGAAGAACTGAAACTGGTGCCGTCCGAATATGTGGATTTTCAGCGCGACTCCGGAGCCAAGGCCGATTACGTCGATTTAGTGCAAGTCGCATTTTTGCAAAGCATCGCCGGCACCGACCATCCAGCCTGCCGCGTCGACTGGAACACCGTACCCGCTTTTGTGAAACTGGGCATACAGCCTGATACCGAAATTCTGGAAATTGAAGGGGTCTCTGAAGAGATCGAACTCGCCCATTCAATGTTCCTTTGAGAATTGAAAGCACATGATAGACGCCCAAGACGCCGCCCGTTTTCGCCGCTTAGGCACACTGACCATCTTTGCTGTGTATTTCGTAATTCTGGTTGGCGGCATCGTCCGCGCCTCAGGAGCCGGCATGGGCTGCCCGGATTGGCCGACCTGCTTCGGGCAATGGGTGCCACCGACCCACGAGTCGCAATTGCCGGCTAATTATCACGAAATTTATGCGGCACGCGGTTATGAAAACACCGCCTTCAATCCGGTAAAAACCTGGACCGAATACACCAATCGCCTGGTCGGCGTGACGATTGGTTTTCTGATTTTTCTCACCGCCTGGACGTCGCGGGTTTATCTGAAAGCCGACAAAGCCATCTTTTACTTAGCGTTATCGGTATTCTTGCTGGTCGGATTTCAGGGGTGGCTGGGTTCGGCCGTGGTAGCGAGTAACTTAAAGCCCTTGATGATAACGCTGCACATGTTGTTGGCCTTATTTATCGTCGCGCTGCTCATATACGCGATTGCCAGATCGCAAAAACCCCTACTGCAAGCCATCGACAGCCATTGGCTAACGCCGCGATTTGCTTTGGTTTTAAAAATTGCCATGGCAATGACTTTGCTGCAAGTAGCAATGGGCACCCAAGTCAGGGAAGCGGTCGATTACATTGCTCATGAGCACAGCTATATCGACAGGCAATATTGGCGCGATAGTTTCCCGATCATTTTTTATATTCACCGCTCTTTTTCATCAGTCATTTTGTTCACCAACCTCTGGCTGGCCTGGCAAATTTATCAACAAGCCGACAAACAGAGCCTGCTGTTGCGCACGGCTTACGTTTTAGTAGGATTGATCGTTACCGCCATTTTGGCTGGCGTCAGCCTGGACAGACTGGGATTTCCCGCCGTCGCTCAACCGGTACATCTGTTGATGGCTAATCTGATTTTTGGCGCGCAATTTTTCATCTTTATTTGCTTAAATTACTCGTCCAGAAAAGCAAACTGAACAAGCCAGGATTTTACGGTAATTATCAATAAGTTAAGCAATATCAGACTAAGTTGCGATACAATGCCGGGCATAGCTAGCCCATGGCCGGCAACTCTCTTTTTTTCTACAGGTATTATTAATGTCCGACGCCCCTTCCTCCGCCACGCCTTCCTTTAAAGATTTATCGCTTTCAGACACCATTTTAAAAGCGCTGAAAAGTGTCGGTTACGAAACCCCTTCTCCGATTCAAGCACAGATTATTCCGTTCGTCATGGCTGGTCGCGACGTGTTGGGCCAAGCCCAAACCGGTACGGGTAAAACAGCTGCATTCGCCTTGCCGATTTTGTCGCGTATTAATCTCAATCAAAAAGACCCGCAAGCTTTGGTACTAGCTCCTACGCGCGAATTGGCGATACAGGTTGCCGAGGCTTTCCAAAGTTATGCCGCCCATATCAAAGGCTTTCACGTCTTGCCAATCTACGGCGGCCAGGATTACACCAGCCAGCTACGCCAATTGAATCGCGGTGCGCATGTCGTAGTGGGTACACCGGGACGAGTCATGGACCACATGCGCCGCGGCACACTGAAACTGGACCAACTCAGCACCCTGGTGTTAGACGAAGCCGACGAAATGTTGCGGATGGGCTTTATCGATGACGTGGAATGGATTCTGGAGCAAACCCCATCGACGCGCCAAACCGCGCTGTTCTCGGCCACCATGCCGACCGAAATTCGCAAAATTGCGCAGAAATACCTGAACAACCCCGAACAAGTCACCATCAAGGTTAAAACCGCCACCGCCGCCAATATTCGCCAACGCTACTGGTTTGTCAGCGGTGTGCACAAAATGGATGCGCTGACCCGTATTCTGGAAGCGGAAAACTTCGACGGCATGATCATCTTCGTCAGAACCAAAACCGCTACCATCGAAGTCGCGGAAAAATTGGAAGCACGCGGTTTTTCAGCATCGGCGATCAACGGCGACATGTCGCAAGCCTTGCGCGAGCGGGCTATCGATAATCTGAAAAGCGGTAAACTGGATATTCTGATCGCCACGGACGTTGCGGCCCGTGGTCTGGACGTGGATCGTATCACCCATGTCGTCAATTACGACATCCCTTACGACACCGAATCTTATATCCATCGTATCGGCCGTACCGGTCGTGCCGGCCGCACCGGCGACGCGATTTTGTTTGTCTCGCCGCGCGAAAAACGCCTGCTGGCCAATATCGAGCAAGCCACGAAACAAAAAGTCGAAGAAATGCAGTTGCCTTCCACCGACTTTATCAACAACGCCCGCATCAACCGTTTCAAACAGCGGATTACCGATACACTGGCCGGCGAGGAACTCAGCTTTTACAACCAATTAATCAACCAATATCAGGTTGAGCATAATGTCCCGGCACTTGACATTGCAGCGGCGTTAGCCAAGTTATTGCAAGGCGATACACCTTTGCTGATGAAAGAACCCAGCAGAAAACCGCGTAAAGACGCCGAGGAAAAAGGCCGTTCCGACCGCAATGATCGTGGTGATCGTGGGCCGAGACGGGAAAAAGGTCGCGTCGGCGCGGTAGAAATGGAAACCTTCCGCATCGAAGTAGGCCATGCCGACGGCGTGAAACCAGGCAATATCGTCGGGGCTATCGCCAACGAAACCGGTATAGACGGCGATCATATCGCCCGCATCAAAATCGAGGAGCACTACAGCACCGTAGAACTGCCCGCCGGCATGCCCAAAGACTTGTTCCAGGCCCTGAAAAAAGTCCGGGTAGTCGGTAAACCTTTGGATATATCCAAATTCGACCCGGCTTTGGTGAAAAAAGACAAAAGTAAAAAACGGGTCGGCTCACCATCAAGACGCGGCAAAAATAAAGACCAAGCCGAATAATCGTCCCCTCGGAATGGACTACAAAGGCTTAGGTTGGAAAACCTAAGCCTTTTTTATTGCCTTGCGGCTTGCAATGCCAAACTTGCGCCGTACACAAGTTCATCGAATTGCACCGGCTCTCTACGACTGGACTATTTGAATGGAATAGTGAACTGCGGTTGGAATACTTTTTAGCACCAGCAACTCAAGCAACAATTAAATTCAGCAACACCGCTTGATGCCATTCCATTTGCGCTGCGTTTCAGCCGCAAAAAATCCTTTTCGACTTAACGGCGGAAACTGCCCGGCGTGATGCGCTTGCCAATGCAGCAAATAACGCTCATAAGCGGCATCGCCATTGAGGTGACCCCAGAATGACCGCACACACCTTAGCAATCTGCTCATAAGGGTCTCGATTAATCTTTACGCTGTGGTGCCAGCTTAACGCATTCGAACATCAGATCGTCGAATTCGTCCTCGCTGTGCTTGCTCGGACTATATTGCAAACCGCATTCGCGATCTTCGCGGATATGCTTGATGTTACCGTGTATCGACATCGCCACCCGCGACTCCGGCAGTATGATGGAAATCCGCAATTCCGCTTCGTCCACTGCTTGACCCAGAGGTTCTTTCAAGCGAATTTTTATGCCGCTGTAACTCATATCAACAACTTGGCCGTCAATGATGATCTCGCCGCCGGGCGGTGGCGGTTCGATGATGATGTGCGCCACGAGTCCTTCCGGGTTAAAACGTATTCTGCTACGGTTTTCATTCTCCACTGCAATGCTCCATATTTTGATCCTGAGAGTATAGGCAGAAACGCCGACACGGCAAAATTTATCTGACATCAATACTCTGCCGATTCGGCGCGGGTGTTCGCCAATATCGTTGCCGTTTGGCTCGCTCGGCTATCGGCTGAATTGTTTCGGGCCCACTACGCACCGAAATAGCGCCCTGTTCGGCCGTATTCAACCAAGCCATGCCAAGCTGGCTATAGCGTTCGATAACCTGGCGATGCGGAAAACCAAAACGGTTTTGATAACCGGCAGGAATCAAAATAAGCCTGGGATTAACTTTTTCAAGCAAAGCCAGGCTTGATGAGGTTTTGCTGCCATGGTGCGGTGCCAACAATACGTCGCTGGCAAGTTTGTCAGCGTACTCTCGCACCAACCAGTTTTCGGCTGTTTGTTCGATGTCGCCGGTCAGCAAAAAAACCTGCTGTGCGGAGCTTACTTGTAATACGCAGGAGTTATCGTTATCACCGATGAATCCACTTTCCGGCGGGGACAGCACCTTAAAAGTAACTTCATCCCAACGCCAGGTTTGTCCGGCCCGGCAATACTCGCCATGTTCGCGTGCGGCCCATTCAGGAACGCTGCTAACAGACTTGTCTACCGGCAATTCGGCAAATATCGACTCCGCGCCGCCACTGTGATCGTTATCGCCATGACTAATCACCAAACTATCAACCCGAGAGATACCCTGCTCGCGTAAAAACGGCAGGACCACTGAATCGCCCATGTCGGAATATTCCGAATAACGTGCGCCGGTATCAAACACCAGAGTATGTTCCGCAGTTTGCAGCACGGCTGCTAATCCTTGCCCCACGTCCAAAACAGTCAACCAAGCTTCACCGGGTTTCGGTTTTTCAACATCAACCAGTAATAACGGCAAAAACAGTAACGGACTTAAATACCGGCACGGAAAGCCCCTTGGCGCTAACAGCAGAAGCACGCCGATGGCCGCCAAGCCAATCGCATACCATGGCGGCGGGAGGCAATAGATGCGGGCTAATGGTAATTCGGCCATGTGCGAAAGCACCCACCACAAGCCTTGCAAGGCATAGTCCAAAACTTGCAGCAACAGCGCTCCGCATGCCGGCCAGATAAACAATAACACCACCGCCAACAAGGCCGGCGGCACGATCAATATACCGATAACCGGCACTGCCAACCAATTTGCGACAGGCGATATCAACGATACTTGCTGAAAAAACACGACCAATAAGGGCGACAAGCCCACGGCCGTGGCCAATTGCGCGGCGCCGGCTTCGCGCCAATACGAAGGTCTGCCCAATCGGCCCGCCGACACGTAAATCAATAATGCCACTGCCACGAATGACAGCCAAAAGCCGACCGACAGCACCGCCAACGGATCGAACAGCAAGACAGCCAGCAACGCCAGCAATAAAACTCGCATCGGCGCGGTGTTACGCTGCCAAGCGATTGCTGCCAACGCCACGCTGAGCATCACCACCGCACGTAGAGTGGGCACCGAATAGCCCGCCAAGCCGGCGTAAAACAGCGAAGCCAGCCAAGCGCACAATGCGGCGGCCCGTTGCGGCGAAATGCTTAATATCCCGGTCCAAGCCCACAGCCGTCTGCTCCAAAGGTAAATCAGGCCGGCGATCAGACTGATATGTGAACCGGAAATCACGATTAAATGCACCACACCGGTGAGTCTAAACACGCGCCATTGCTCTTGGGTGATTGCGTTTTGGCTGCCGATGGTCAATGCTTTTATCACGCCTAACTGTCCACTGCCGGGCAAAGCCGCGTCCAGTCGGTTGGCAATCGCTTGCCGACACTGAGCAAAATATTGACCGGCACTCGGCGATAAGCTCACGATTTGCGGCGGCGGTTTATCGCGCACATAACCCGTAGCACCGATATGGTTGGCAAATAACCAGGCTTCGAAATCAAAGCCGCCGGGGTTGAGGCGGCCGTGCGGCCTGCGCAACTTAACCTGGAACTCCCAGCCCTGCCCCGCAGCTAAGTTGAGCTTTGGGTAATACCAGCTCAGGCGAATTTTATCCGGAAAGTTGCCGGAGGGCGCCGTGACAATAAAATCAAAATTGGTGCGCTGCTCTTGTTGTTGCGGCAGACTGGCGATATAGCCTTGAATTTTCACTTCCTGGTTTTGATAGGTATCGGGGAGTTGTTGGGACAGCCGCCAGCTACCCAATAGACTCGCCCACAGCACCCCAGCCAGCAGCGCGAAAAATCGCCAATGGTGCCGATAAATCAACAACAAGCCGCTAACCACCAAACCGATAAACTCGAACAGACTAGGCAAGCGGCTGAACTGTTGGACAGCAACAATTCCGGCCAGAAATAGCAAACTGCTCAGATTCATCGCCTCTCCGACCTACATTTATCCTGTATAAAACGCCTCATATCTCTACCAATCAAACTCCGCCGCCCTGCGTATTTCACGCAGTCTAGCCGATTTTTTAAACTTGTCTGCGGCGCAACGGCTGTCATGGGCTGGTTGTTGTTGCATTAATCCTGCAAAATAGCCGGTTGCCGTGCCTGGCAAATGCTGTTTTTTAAATTTATAGCGTCTAAGGCTGCTGAAGGCGGGCTGTCGCTAAATCTCCCACTGTATACCCCATGCAAGAAACCCATTACCCGCTGATTGTCCGCCCACGCTTTATCCTGAATGCCCGCAAATGGTGGCGCTTGTGCCATGTTTATCTGGCACTGAGTTTGGGACTCATCTTCGCGCTGATCGGCTTGACCGGCAGTTTGAGTATTTACCGGGAAGAATTGGATAGCTTGCTCAATCCGCAATTGCGCGTCGATACCCCACAATCAACGGCTTTATCGCTGGACAAAATCGTCGCGGCGGTACGTGCTGCCCATCCGGATCGGCACGGTGCCTGGACCTTGGAAATGCCGCGAGCACCGGACGGCATGATCACCGCCTGGTTTGAAAAGCCCAAGGAAAGCGTAGACGCCTTTTATGCGCCTCTGATGGTCTCGGTCAATCCTTACACCGGCCGGGTTGTCGACAGCCGCTTATGGGGCCAAACCCTGACGACCTGGCTGTTGGATTTACATACCCAACTGCAATTGGACGGCTTTGGCCGAAATGCGTTGGCGGTTTTAGGCGGCTTATTAATGTTGTCGGTACTCAGTGGTTTGTACCTGTGGTGGCCGGGCTGGCCCAAGTTGTGGCGCGCCTTTTCGCTGCGCCACGATGCCGGCTTGATGCGGCTAGTATTTGATTTGCACCGACTACTGGGCGTAGCCAGTTCCGGCTTTTTAATGTTGCTGGCCTTCACTGGTTTTCATCTGGCCTACCCTAGCCTGCTGGAGAACCTGACCGCCGCGTCCGGCATGGGACATGGTGACGCCGGCCCCAATGTGCGCAGCAGCGCCATACCCAATGACAGGCCGACCAGTCTGTCGGAAGCAATCCTCGTGGCCCGCGGACCGTTTCCCAGCTCGGAAGTCCGGCGAATTACCACCCCGGTTGGCGAGCTGGGGACGTATCGGATCAATTTGCGCCAACTTAACGAGATCAATCAACACCACCCGTTCACGACCGTTTGGGTGGACCGCTGGAGCGGACAAATTCGCGATGTGCAAAACCCCAGCCAATTCTCAGCCGGACAAACATTTACCACCTGGCTTTGGCCGCTCCATACCGGCGAAGCCTTGGGCGAAAGCGGCCGCTTGCTGTGGTTTTTTGTGGGATTGACGCCGACATGCCTGTTTTTGAGCGGCTTATTACACTGGTTACACCGACATGGCTGGGTCGCGGATCGAGAAATCAACCTGAAACAGGCGACAGACGCGGCGACAACTGCTTGCATGACGACATTAAAACGCGCCGCCAAGGCAATTCTTAGGGTCGTGATCCCCGCTGCTAACCGTTTTTTGCAAAAAATCTACGGCCGAATCAGGCGGATAAAAAGACTAAAGTAGTGTTTTCAGCACCACTTCTTAAGGAAATAGCACTTTCGCCAATTCCTGAGTTTTTAAATATTGGCTTTGCAGGTCGGCAAATATCTCAGCCTGACAGGCCGGGCTGATGCTCAGTTTCTCAAAGGCCGAGACCGGCCAGGTTTCTTTATCGTCGAACACACTACCCACCATATGCGTCGCCGCGCCGACCAAAGCTGCCTGCCGCCAATAGCTGCCTTGATAACCCGGATTGCGATGGTACCGAATAATCGCCACCAACGCTTCGGGTATTCCCCAGGAAACGGTCAGATGCGCCCCGACTTCGCAATAATCGGTATGCAGCAATTTGCGCAAGGCTTGATTCAAGTCCAATTCGGGATTGGCTTGTTTAAAACGCAGGGCCTGGTGGGTTTCTTCGGGCATGATGTCGGCCATGCAGAGCAAGCCGATATTGTGCAGGATGCCGCCGGTATGCACGGTTTGCGGCAAGTGTTCATTGCCCCGCTCCGCCGCAAGCTCGTCGGCCAGCGCACGGGCAGCGTGCGCCACCAGCATGGTACTGATCCAATAGCGTTTGATATCGAAACTTCGGCAATCCCTGATATTAAACGGCTTCATCACCGCCAAACCGATACCGACGCCCCGGACAATATTTAATCCCAGTTTCAAACAGGTTCTTTCCAATGACGTCACCGGTTCGCTGGAGTTGTTAAACCACGCTGAATTGGCCAAGGCAATCAGTCGCGACGAAATCGTGGCATGCCCCGCCAGAATCTTGGCTAACCGGGCATAATCCAGATTATCGTCGGACAAGGCTTTGACCACTTGATGAACGTCGTGCGGTAAAGAAGGCAGCCGTTTAATATCTGCAAAGCGTTCCGGCAATTCAAGATCAGTCATAATTGTTTCGATGAATATCGTTATGGGCTGGTTTGGAGTGAATAAATTCCAGCCGGAAATCTTTGTCAAACATGGCCGGCACTTCGGCGGCAGTCAAAGGTTGACTAAACAAATAGCCTTGCACCACTTGGCAGCCCAAGCCGCTCATCACCATGGCTTGCTCTATCGTCTCCACGCCTTCCGCCACCAGCGAGAAATCCATCGCATTGGCCATGCCGATAATCGTCCCGAGCAAAATGGGGGTTTGCGGATTAAACAGCACATCCTGAACAAAGGTTCTGTCGATTTTCAGACAATCCACCGGCAATTGCTTAAGGGACGCCAGCGACGAAAAGCCGGTACCGAAGTCGTCTATGGCGATTTTCACTCCTATGCCCTTCAGTTTTTTAAATATCTCTAAGTCTGCCGCCGTTTGCATGGCACTTTCTGTGACTTCGATTTGCAAATAGTGAGCCGGCAATTGGGTATGTTTGAGGATTTCCCGCAACGTGAACGGAAATTGCGGATCGCGGAAATGGCTTGCCGAGACGTTGACAGCCGTGGTGAATAACGGCAGCCCTTGGTTTTGCCAGGCAATTAATTGTTCGCAAGCCTGTTGAATAGCCCAGTCGCTAATTTTACCGATCAAACCCAAAGCCTCAGCCAAAGGAATAAACTCGCCGGGCCCCAACAAACCGCGCAACGGATGTCGCCAGCGCACCAAGGCTTCGAGACCTATCATTCGCCCATCCAACATACTTACCTGGGGCTGATAATACAATTGCAATTGCTGGTGCTCCAGCGCGTCGCGCAAGGTTTGCTCGTCTTGCATGCGCTTAATCGCCAGGCCCGTCATCTCAGGCCGATAGTAAGCGTAGCGCTGTTTGCCGGCGCTTTTCGCTGCGTACATGGCGGTGTCGGCGGCTTTCATCAAGTCGTGCTCGTTCTCGCCATCTTTTGGATAAATAGCAATACCGATACTGACGCGGGGCTTTAAATGGTGGGTATCCAAAATTAAAGGTCGGTTGATTTCCTGCAAACAGCGTTCGGCGATTTCCATGGCTTGAAATTCGTCGGTAATGCTGCTGGCGATAATACAAAATTCGTCTCCGCCCAATCGCGCAGCAAAGTCTTCTTCACGTACCACGCTTTGGATACGTTGGGCGATCGCTTTCAGAAATTGATCGCCGACGTTATGTCCAAAGCTGTCGTTGACATACTTAAATTCGTCCAGATCCAGGAATAGAAACGCAAACTCCAACTTGCCGCGCGCCGAGGCTTTGATGGTCTGTTGAATACGCTTGTGATAATGCACACGGCTGGCCAGGCCGGTCAACTCATCGAAATACGCCAACTGATGGATGATTTTTTCCGATTGCTTTTGCTTGGAAATATCCTGCACCGTCCCGGTGACAAAACTCTGCTGTCCGCTGCTGATCATGGCCGTATCCTGGCGGACACTGATGGGCGTTTCCAGATCCGGCCGCAAGCGGTACTCGACATACTCGACTTGTTCGCCCTGGGCAGCAGCTTCTATCAAGGTCTGCACTATTTTGCGGTCCGCAGCCTCAATTAAATTCAAATAGTTGTTGAGCTCACCCCGAAAATAGTCGGCCGGCATTTGGCACATTTCCGCTAAAAACGGCGATATTTCGAATTTGTCCTGCCGCGGATCCCAAGTCCAATAGCCCAAACCGGCGATGCGTTGCGCAGCAGACAGTTGCTGCTTACTGTTGCGTAATTCCGCCGTATCATGGCTGGAGCGCAGCAGAAAACGGATGTGATGAATCAACACCACATGATTAAGCGGTTTAATGATGAAGTCGGTAGCGCCGACCTTAAATGCCCGATTTATCGATTCGATGTCTTCCAAGCCGGTAGACATAATGATGGGAATGTCGGTCATGGCGGGGTTGGCGGACATGCGCCGGCAGGTTTCAAAACCGTCGATGCCCGGCATAATCGCATCGACTATGACTAGATCCGGAATGGCCGTTTCCAGCAAGAGCAGCGCCGCTTCGCCACTCTCGGCCTCCACGACGTCGAAACCCGAGGCTTTTAACTGCTCGCCGGTAATCAATCTGAAGTTTGGATCGTCGTCTATCAGTAAAATTCGCTTGGCTTCCAGCGCTAGGTCGGTTACTCGCTTATCCATGCCGGCTTGCGGTGCATCGGGCTGCGCTACGCTGGCATGGGCAATAGCACGCAACTCGGCCAAAGCCTCCGGCAATTGCGCCTCAAATTCCGCCAGCAGTGCCGGAATTGCTGCAAGATCCGCTTGGCGGCCGGCAGTTTCCAGCAATCGGCAGGTTTTAGACAAATCCCTGGCACCCAGATTGGCACTGGACGATTTGAGGGCATGAGCCATATCGGCCAGCAAATCCGCCTGCCCATCGGCAGCGGCGTGTCTAAGTTTTTCGGCTGTTTCCGGCACGGTTTGCAGATAGAGTGCGATGGCCTTGTTTAACAAACTTACCCCATTCGCATCGTAAATATCCCGAAGCTGAGCCAGATCGGCCTGGCAAATCGGTCCGGGGGGAAATTCGCCTGCCATCACTGGGTCTTGATATGCCAGCGGAGCCGGCTCCAGTGCATTATCCGCAGCATTTGGCAGCCAATTTATCAATAGATGGCGCAGTTGTTCTTTGCTGAACGGTTTACTTAAATAGCCGTCCATACCAACCATTTCACACTGATCGTGTATGCCTTTTTGTACATCGGCGGTTAAAGCGATAATCGGAATTCGGGTCGAGGCCGTGGCTTGTTCATGCTCGCGAATTTTGACGGTTGCCGAAAAGCCATCCATAACCGGCATATGACAATCCATCAAAATTAAATCGTAACGGCGCCGGCAGGCGGCTTGCAACGCTTCCTGACCGTCTGCTACCACCTCCGCGATGCAGCCCATGCTTTCTAAGAAGCTTTTGACCACTTCCTGATTAACTAAGTTATCCTCGGCCACCAAAATGCGCCCGGATAACTTAATTTGCTCCGGTGTAACAGCGGATGGCGCCGTTTGCTCCACGGGTGCGAACGTAGCGATTTCCAGCAAGCAATTCAGCAGGCGTTGTTGAAAAACCGGTTTGTTCAAATAAAAGCTGATGCCGTATTCGTGGGTCAGGCCGGTTTTAATGCTGACATTTTCGGAGCTGAGCATGATCAACGGCAGCTTGGGAATACGCTGGTCGCGTTGAATGGCCTTGGCCAGCGTCAAGCCATCCATCACCGGCAAATGCCAATCCAGCAGAGCAACTTGAAACGGATTATTTAAAGTAGCCGCCTCGACCAATAGCTTTAGCGCCCTGGGGCCGCTATCGACGGTCGTAACGTGGGCGCCCCATAGCGAAACTTGATCGTGGAGTATGTCGCGGTTTATCGCATTGTCATCCACTACCAGGATGTGCAGACCTTCCAACGCGCTGGTATCGGCACGTTCGATGTCGGTCTGGATGCCCAATCCCAATTCTAAGCCAAAGTAAAACCGGGAACCCCGACCGATATTACTTTCCAGTCCCAAACTACCGCCCATTAATTCGACTAATTGCTTGGAAATGGTCAAACCTAAACCGGTCCCGCCATAACGCCGGGTAATGCTGCCGTCGGACTGGGTGAAACTATCGAAAATTTCCGCCTGACGCTCAGCGGCAACCCCTATGCCGGTATCGATTACTTCGAATAATAATCTGACTTTATCGCGGGTCGCGTTTTCCGGAACACTCACCTTAAGCTGCACATCGCCTTCTTCGGTAAACTTGATGGCATTGCTCAGCAGATTAACCAACACCTGCCGTAATCGTTCCGCATCGCCCTGCACAATAAAGTGCATTTGGTGCGGCAGATTCAATATCAATTCCAGGCCTTTACGGTGGGCTTGCTCCGCCATCATTTCCACGGTGTCTTCCAATAAGCGGCGCAGATCGAACTCCTGAACGATCAACTGCAATTTGCCGGCTTCGATTTTGGAAAAATCGAGAATATTATTGATGATGCTGAGTAGCGAATTGGCAGAACGGTAGGCGGTATCGGCAAATCTGGTTTGCCGATCATCCAAACCGGATGACATCAACAACTCGGTCATGCCCAACACGCCATTCATCGGCGTTCTGATCTCATGGCTCATGGTTGCCAAAAATTGCGACTTGGCTTTACTGGCTTGTTCCGCTTGCTCTTTGGCGGAGAGCGCTTCGGCGATACTGATACTCAGCTCTTGATTTTTTTCTTCCAATTGCTGGGTACGTTCGATAACTTGCCTTTCCAAAGAATCTCGGTGCATGGCTAGTTGATCGTCTCTGAACTGGATTTCGGCTAGCATGGCATTGTACACATCGGCTAAATCGCCGAATTCGTCGTTGCTGGTCTTGTTAATCCGATGCGAAAAACTCTTCTCATGTCCAACCGATTGCATGGCATCCATCAGTTTGAGTAGGGGCGCCAAAAATATTTGCTGCAATTTGGTGGTCAACATACCGATTAAGACCATGGTAAACACCACGATCAAACCCATAGTTGAATAAAACGCTTTTAATATGGCGTAGAAGCCGCTTTGGTCATCCACCAAATGCAATACCCCTACGACGTCACCATCCAGTTCTATCGAACGGACAAAATGCAGATTATTGTCGTCATCGTATTTGAATACGCTTTTTTCGCCAGCCTTACCGACAATATTATTGGTATAAGGAAACAAGCGTTCATACCAATAAGCGAAAACTTCGCCGATAAAACCATATAGGCCTTCTGAACTAGGGAGGGATTGCGCATCGTTTAATAGCGCGGAAGCTTTTTCCGCATCCCAATGACTAATACCCAGTTTTTGCGAGTGATAGTCGGCAAATAACTTGCCTTGCTTATCATATAATTCGGCATTTAATATGCTGTCCCGGGTTTTCATACTATTCAGCATAGTATTAGCCGAGACCGTATCTTCAAAAACCAGCGCCGCTGAAATATTCGACGCAATAATATTGGCAATTAATACCAGCTGCTGCTCGGTATCTTTCTTTTTTGCATAATATTCATTCACAACAATCGCAGTGCTTGCCGAAAACAGCGTCAACACAGCGATCAAAGTCATAATAAGTACTAGCTTGATCTTGATAGGCGCATTGTTAAACCATTTAAACATGCGATTATCTCTCCTAATTATCGCCGACAATTTTCGCTAAGCGCAGAAGGCTGGAACTAATCGTTAGCCCCGAGCTTTTGACCATGGCAAGATTGATATGTAACTGTATTTTTCCATCGGCATTCACCATAGCCACCATACCCCCCGATTCGATAAAATCGGTTTCTTCACCTATCGTCAACACCGGAAACTGCCTGGTATCCAAAAAAACTTGCGACAAAACACTATTGGATAATTCGCTTAAAAACAAAATATGACATTGACTTAAATTACGTAATTTGTCCGAATTAATTATTTTAATCACTCTATCCCCAACCGCTTTACCGCTAATTGAATCGAAAGATTGCAATAATGCATTGTCCCCCACCAAACAAACCTGCAGGTTATTTCCGGAATTGGCAAACGCCTGCTCCGGCCATTGCGTAAAACGGGCAAAATTAAGCGTCAATGCGGCCAACACCGTATATTGCTCAAGCGCCAACGGCGCCGCGCAAGACGCGCTTGAACTAAATAACATTAATGCCAACAGATACATTTTTATTGCGTTTTGCATATCCGTCGCAACAATAATCCAACTAAATAGAAAAAATGCAAAACAGTCTACCTGCCAGCGGCATCAGAAATTCCAACTGATTTTTCCGTACATACCCCTATCAATAAATGTTGGCAGTACCAGGTTTTCCTGTTGATATTCCAAGTGGCTATTAGTTAATAAGTTTTGGCCTACCAATGATATTTCCAGATCAGGTTCGGGGCGCCAGGCCAAGCGCGCGTCCATCGTCACATAATCGGGTATGTAACTGTTGCCGGAAGCTGTTGCTGCGGCATTGTTGCCGACGTAGCGAAACCAAACATCAAAGTCCAAATCCTGCCGAATATTGACCGCACTGCGTAAATTCATCCGCTGTTGCGGGCTGACGCCGACTACCGCCATAGCAGTTTGCGGCACTTCGGTTTTAAGCACGCTGTAATTGGCGTCCCACCGCCACCAGTCCAGCATTTGCCAGACTGTCGAGACTTCGACACCATAGGTCTTGGCCTTTAAATTATTGCTAAAGGGTAAAGGCTGGACCAACACACCGCGAATAGGATCGAAATAAACGGCGCCTTGGGAAGCGTCGCGCATGTGCGCGTAATCGTTATAAAACGCCGTCACATCCACCGATACAGATTTGATCATGGTGGTGCGGTAACCCACTTCGTAAGCAATCACATCTTCGCTGCGCAAGCTTGTGTTACCCTCCAGCGCCAGTTCCACCGGTATAAAAAATGGCGATGACGGCGGCACAACCGCTGTCGTCAAGCGCATATTGGCTTCGCCGCGCGAGGGCGTGCGCACTGCTCTGGATACCCCAGCCCAAAGCCGATGATTCAGCGCCGGCGCCCACATTAATCGGGCGGTGGGCTGGCCTTCAAAGCCGGTGAAATCGTTATGTTCAAATTTGTTGCCCAAGGTCAACCACAGCGTTTGGTCTATCAATTCCATTTCATCCTGGACGAATGCGCTGAATAATTGATTTTTCCGGTGGGCAGGAGACATGCTGAATATAGTGCTACTTTCAAGGCGATCCGAGGTTAGTTGGTAACCCAGCCCCCAAATCAATTCATGGCTATCAAACAAGCCAAAGCGATGCTGAAAATCCAAGTCAAATGTATCCCGCCCCTCGGACATCCATTCCTCATTGCGCCGATAATAGTCGTAAAACAACTGTAGGGACATGTCGGACTGGGTGGAAAACGTGTGCTGCCAGCGACCCATGATATTGCCGCCGTAAGCTTCGGCTTTATCACGGAAAGTTGTACTGTAGGGCGCTAAAATACTGGGCTTAGACAACACTTGATTGAGATGACTGTGATAAAGATCGCCCTGAAATTTAAGTTCGTCTGCTGACGACAACTGAGAATCTATGCGAAACCCGCCCTGTACTTTGTCCCAATCGTCGCCGGCGCCATGGCCTTGGGCATTGGTATTTTGATCGCGTTTGAACCCCTTGGCATAAACCCGGCCCGTCGTATCCTCGCCCAACTTGCCGCCGTAGCGAAATGCGCCAAACCCCTGTTCCTCAGTACCGCCGCCTGCAGCCACCAGACCACCCTGCGTTTTCGAACTGTGTTTGGTGATGATATTAATCACACCGTTTACCGCGTTTGCACCCCACAGCGTCGCGCCCGGCCCCCTGATCACCTCAATCCGCTCGACATCCTCCATCATCACATCCTGGTTTTCCCAGTAGGTACCGGAAAACATGCGGCTATAAGTATTGCGACCATCGATCAATACCAGTAACTTGTTGGAGAAACGCGCATTAAAGCCCCGGGAACTGACCGCCCACTTGTTCGAATCGATACGCGCCACGTCAAGTCCTGGGGCCATGCGCAGTGCCTCGGGAATACTGGTCGCGCCCGTTCGTTTGATGTCATCGTTGGTAATGACAAATATCGCGGCCGCGGAATCGTTTAAGGCTTGCGCTTTCTTGGAAACTGAAGTGACTTCAACATTCAGCAAGTCTTCCACATTCAGCTCAAGTGCGTCTTGAGATGCAGCATGCAAGACGCCGGCGTGACCAGTTAATACAAAAAATCCGACAATATATTTTTTCATAGGGTCTTATGAGCAGTGCTTTGAGTCGTTCAATCTTTATTAATCAGCAATCCCGGATACCTGGATTGCGACTCCGGCATGCGGTTTGACTATCAACCGGCCTTCATATCGACAGCGAGAGACATTCCCACAGCTTGGGGGGCCTTATAGGCCGCGAAGGGAATCAATCCGGATTCGCAGGAACAGCAATAATTAAGGATCGGGCTAACCATAAAGCATGGCGTGTAATGATCGTTTCGATATTGTTTTGCAATGTGGGCAAGTCTAGCTCAATTATCGAATTCAGACAGATGATGGGGCAGGCATGCGAGGCTTCTGTCTCCATGTTCGGCCAAGCCGGAAAAAATGCCCCGACTCGGCCGCAGGAAAATCATGGGAAATCTTTGTTTCAAGCCAGGAAATTAAGTTGCTGCACGCTGCCGGCTTGGCCTTGTTCGGTTAAATAGATACCGCTACTGGCAATTTCACCCAACGCTTGATTGGCGGTGTCTTTTAATTGAAACGGCGTCGTCAAGTGACCTAAGTAAATCGCGCCGACATTTTTATCACCCAGCGCCAATAATTGCTGCGACCCGTCATCATGCCGCTGCCAGATTCGCAGTTGTTTGTAAACGGCATCGCCGGCGTCGATAAACTGATTGTTATCGTCGTCATAAGCCGCTAAGTCTGCAAAGCCGTTGCCGCTGCGCGGACCGAACAATTCCGAACCGTCGTTGATCAGGCCATCCTGGTTTTTGTCCAATGCCAGCAGACCGCTGCCGGCTTTCAAACCGGCTATTTGATCCAAACGACCATCGGCATCGATATCGAATTGAAATCGGCTGCCGCTTAACTCTGCGGCATTGCCGTCGAAATTGATAACCAAAGGATCGGTTTTCGCCGCGTCGCCGGCGCGGATACTGAGATTGGATTCGGTATAAAAGCTGCGACTCATCGACAAGGACACTGAAAAACTCAGCGTTTGCCCATCCCGGGTGGTGATACTCCCTTCGGCGCTGAAATTAGTCGTTTCGCTTTCGAAATAAGACTCGGATTTTTCGTAGACCAGTCCATACCCTTCGCGCTCGGGGCCGGATGTTGCCGGTGCTTGCTGCGGGGCCTGAATGGTCACAGAGTCGGCTTGCCCCTTGAGATCATCCGGTGCGAATAATTCAAAGTCGCGGCCGGTAATCTCCTTGACCATGCGTCTAATGATTTGTAACAGCAGATTATCTTTGGAACTGAGCGCCCTATCGGTATCCAGGGTCTGCGCAGCGGTTGCCGAAGTTTGCGCCGACCGGCTGAGATCCAGGGAATCTTGAATGACGTTGCGCGCGGTTTCGGGACGAATCTTTCGCGCTGTATTGGGGGTATCTTCCGGCTTATCGATCCAGACCCGCAGCGATTCGTTGCGTTTACTGATCTGTTGCGCTTGATGTTGACTTTGCAGGTGGACGGCGGAATTCTGGATAATCATGGCAACCCCCATAGCTCGACTGGTGTGAGCTAAATATCGGCTGCGACCCTGAAATATTAAATATTTAGTTTGTCTTCTATTTTTTGCTTGTAGTTTAGGAAATGGGCGGCTTGTAACTGCTCGTTTCGGTCTGTTCCCAACAAACGACAAGGTACATCTATTTCGGTGATGTGAAACGGATAGTCGTCGCGGTTTTTCCGATAGCCCAGTATGTGGGCACGGATCGGTTTGAAGCTATCGGCGTTAGTAACGGAAAATTTTTCTTCGTTGCAATAGATCGCAATAGCCCCGTTATCCTCGGTCGCTATCCGGACTCTCAGATCCATGACACTGCCGCCGAGTTTGACCGGTACGGCCTGACAGGACAACACCCCCGCCGAGTTTCGCTGGATTTCGTAAAATTTGACACTCAAACCATCCGGCAATTGCGCGCGCGCCAGCAAGGTGTCTAAAAACACGGAATAGTGCGTGATGACGTGCTCAGGATTCGCATTGCTATGCTGATGGACAAACAGCGCGCCTTTTTCATCAAGCACATAAACACCCACGTGTTTGCTGGTTGCATGATAAAAAACCTGAATCACATCAGCCAAATTCTGCGTATATAAAGACGGAATATAGGTTTGATCCAGTACGTAGGCATCAAAAAATACTGCGGAAAATTGCGGATTCGGCTTGGCTAATTCATGCAGCAGTTGATTTTGCGTGTCCAGCCGGTAATAGCCCAGGCTGCCGTTTCTGAGTTGGAACAAGCCATAACCGGTCTCGGCAGCCACGATATAACGCTGCAAGCCATCCCGAGCGGATGCAAAAAATTTTAGCAAATTGCCGAACAAAGATTCGATGCGCAAGATGATGCTTTTGCCACGTACCGGGTTGTAACATAGCGCTTGGAGTTTATCAGCAGACAAGGGCGCGGCGCTGTTATTGAACACATCAACGAGGCAGTTAAATACTCCCTCTATGCCTATATAGCGCTGCAAGCTGGCCTCACCCCAACTGGATACGGATAGGCGCTGGATGCTCTGGATGAAACATTGGCGGCTGTCACCATAACTTAACGGATCCGAGCGTTCGCTCATCACTAACTGTTGATTGTTCGCGTCAATCGCCAAACTTTCGCCGAGGTTTATCAGTAACAAGGACGACGAGACGCGATTCGGCTCACCGTAAACCTCCAGATCGTTCTCCCTGCCCGGCAAATAGCGGCTTAGAAACGCATTCAACTCATTAAACAGTTGATATAAATCATTACTGGCAATTTTAAGACTGGGAGTCACCAGTTGCAAATTGAGCGACTTTTTGTTCAAGCCGTTTACCACGGCCCAGCATAAAACTTCGAGCAAGCTCTCGCCGGATTTAATCGCGCTTTCTAGAGAGGCTTTCTGTGACGCCGCTCGGTCATCGTATAAACACCAGCGCGGCGGCGCGTCGTCAGTCAGGACTTCCACAGCTATCAGCAGATCGGGTTTGGCGTGGACAGTGGTTCTGGTGGTGAGCACCTCGATTTTGTCGGGACGTAAATCCAGGGTGGCCCGCAATTTCCGGCCGATCAATTTCAAGTCTCTGTTTTCCCGCTGCGCCTGATCCAATGGCAAACCGGAAAACTTTAAAATCATCCGCAGACATTGTTGCAATTGATCGCGAATCACCACGTGCTCGACACTGGCTTTCTTAATGTCCCAAAATTTTTGGCTGGCTAAATTGTCCAGCAAATCCTCCGGCCATTCCCATTGATCTGCCACACTATGCAGATAATCTTCACGCTGCAAGCGCACTCTGTTCTCCGTGAGATTATCGGACGCAGCCATGATCTTCATGTAAAAACATTCCCGAATCAGATTCAAGCGGCGTTTGGACTGAGCCTGGCGCAGATAGGCATCCACTTTGCGGTACATCAGCAGGTAAGGATCCAAGCTTTCGACACTGAAATCGCCTTGATACACCGCCTGCTTCAATGACAGACACAACCACTGCGGTTCGGGAAATTCGCTGGCATAACTTTCCATCAGCAGCAGCTTCAACAAGGACTTATGCGGGGATGTCAAAGACTTGTAGATATGCCAAAGCGTCGCACTGACGAATTCCGCCATCGGCATATCTTCTAGGCCGCCGAAATCGACGACGTCGGTTTCGGAGATAAACCGGTTCTCCAGCAAATGCGCGACATATTGCTTATAGTATTTTTCCTGTTGCGGCGGCACCAACCACCAGACCGGTATCCGCCCGGCGATATAAATCGAGGTGCGGTAAAACTCTTCCAACAGCAGATAATGTTGGGTTTCGCCGCTACTCTCTTTAGAGATCGGCGTATTTTCGCCGCGCAAAAACTGCGTGGCATCTACCAGAAAAAAATGCGTCTCGATTTTTAAGGTCGCCGCCCATTTTTCCACTTCCTGAGCTTTTTGCCGCAATTCGTTTAATTCGTCGGCTGCCAAAGTGGATGAATGGCAAAGCCAAATATCAATATCGCTGTTTTTCGAAAACGCCATACTACCGACGCTACCCATTAAAAAAATAGCCTGGATAGGATAGTGTCTTAAGGCTTTGCGCTTGTAGACAAAGCCTTTGGAAAACTGTTTGGCAACATCGGTAGCCTGCTTGTTGGGCGTGTAATCAGGAATACCGGCCGGGCCTTCCAACGACACGAAACCGGGCAACAAGGGATGGTTTTGATGAAACAGTAAAGGCAGCAGCTTCAAGAAATCCTGCTGGCGCGGCTGTAGAAAACTTTGCACATGTTGCAAACGCAACTGATTGAAGTGCTTGAATCGTTGGGCAACCGCATATAGATCTTTTTTGCTGATCTCTTCGCCCGGCGCGCCTAAATGGATGGGTAGGAATCGATTGGTCAAAATTGCCGCGCCTAAATCAAGTGTGAGGCCAGTATAGAAGAATCAACCCGGCTTGTGAAAATTAAGCTGGACGAAGCGCCCCTTACCGTCATCGAAGCTGGTAAAACGGGTTAAACAGGCGTGCGGCAAATCGATATGAAAACTTTGGGTAACCGGCAGATTGAAGGCTTCCGCGAATATTGCTCTGATCACACCGGCATGGGTAACCACCAGCACTCGCCGCCCGGCCTGGCCGGTCAATAAATTTTCCCAGCCCTGCCGCACGCGGGCGGCGAATGTTTGATAGCTTTCGGCATTGGGCGGGGTGAAATTCACAGGGTCTTTATAAAATTCCGCAAGTGCGTCGGGCCAGCGACTGGAAATTTGCTCGGCGGTTTGGCCTTCCCAAGCGCCGAAATCAATTTCACGCCATGCCGGTTCGATCACCAAGTCCAATTGCTGTTGTTCGCACCAGGCGGCGGCAAATGAACGGCAACGGCGCAACGGCGAACTGATCACCGCGTCCCACTGCCCTTCCCCGCATTGGCTATACATCTGCCGCCAACCGCGTTCGGTAAGCGGATCGTCTGTGACTCCGCGATAACACGAACCGCCTCGGGCTTCGCCGTGCCGCAGAAAATCGATTATGGTTGACTGATGCATTAGGATGAAATCAGGTGTTCAAGGTGTCCATCAAATCGATCATGAACTCCATTTCCTCGTCCTCGATCCGTTGCCATGCCCTAAAGCCCAGGGCATTCAACACCCCACCGCCTTTTTCATCCTTATCCATCTCCAGTAATATTTTTTGAATGTCGGCGCGGCGATTTTGCAATCTCGGCCCTATCATCAAAGAATGGTAGATGACGCTAATTTGACTACGCACCAATATCCGCAGTTGTTTTTTGATCATACCGGACAGGTTATCGTATGCCTCAGCGAGAATAATGCCGACATCCGCCTCGCCTTTCAGCAGATGTTTTGCCACCAACACATGATTGTCCGATAACAGCGGGACAATATTGCCGGCATGCAAATCGGCGGGCTCCAGCATAATCATCCCCATCAGGCGTACATCCGGATCGTCAGTGAATGCCACACGAGTATTCGGCTTTAAATCCGCCACATCGTTGACATTGCTGTCGGCGTTAACGGCAATGATGGCTTCATCGGCTTCGCCCTGGGCGCGCACCAGGGGTAAAAAACCTTTCTCTCTGACCAGCATGGCGGCATCGAAGGGATTGGCGTAAATCAAATCGATCTTATCCTCGGCTATGGCTTGGTGTAGATCGTGATAATGATTGTACATTTCCAAATGGATGGCTTCGGCGCTCTGTTTTTGCAACCAAGTGTTGAAGATATACCAACCCGACAGGCGGTCTGGGGCAAAATCCGGGCTAACTGTAAACATGTAAGACATGATGCTCCCCAATTAAATAAGTGTCGGATACAGCGCGATGCATTCATCGACTTTACTGCGCGAGGGTTTGCGGCGCACCGAGGTATAACCCACCACCTTGCCAGCGCGCACATTGGGAATCACCGTAGCTTTTACCCAATAATAACCGCCATCCTTGCGTAAGTTTTTCACAAAGCCTTGCCATTTTTCACCGCGTAATACCGTATCCCATAAGTCTTTAAATGCGGCTGCCGGCATATCCGGATGTCTGAGAATACAATGCGGCGCGCCAAGTAACTCCGCTTCGGTATAGCCCGACATTTCCACAAATGCGCGATTGACGTGGCTGATGATGCCATCCGGCGTGGTGGTGGAAACAATCAACTTGCCATCGGGATACGGCGTTTCAAGCTCGGTGTACAGCACTTTTCTGGATTTGCCATCGCAATAGGTAAGCGTTGCTTCCTGGTACTCGCCAACGATGTCTTCGGGTTTCATATCAACGATCATGATTTACTCCGGGTTGCCGGTTAGGGTTTACAGCATTTCGGAAATACTCTCCGCCGCACGCTTCACGTCAAGAAAGATGAGTCCGAGCTTGGCGTTGGGTTTGGCGAGTACGGTGAGTACGGCTTCATTACCCGCATAGGTCATTAACACATAGCCCCGGGCACCTTTGATCAACACCTGCTCCAAATTGCCGCGATTTAATTCTTGCGCAGTTCTATCGCCCAAGGACAACATCGCCGCACTCATAGCCCCGACCCGATCCTCGTCCATACCGGCGGGTAACACCGACGCCATCATCAAACCGTCGGTGGAAATCACACCGGAGGCTTCTATATCCGCCGAAGTACCGTTCAGCTCGGTTAAAACCGACGTCAGCATGTCTGCTTTCATAATCTAATTCCTCTTAACTAATGAGTGATGTGGCGATGCGTTTAATTGGCAGCATCAGCGGCTTTGGTTAAATAACGGGTGATTAAAGCCCAGGCCAGGGTTACAAACTCCGCCTGGTTAAAGTGCGGTACGCCGGTGATCGCCAAGACGAATCGGTGTTTACCGACGAACATCGGCCAAAAGCCGATTTGACTGTTACCGAAAGGATCTACTATGGCCCAGGCGTGACTGGATATGCCCATATTGTTTATCAGTAATCCGGAACGGCGTTTATGCACGGTTGCCAGTTCCGCGCTAAGTGCGGACAGTTCTTCGGCTACTTCATGCGGAAAGCCGCTGCAAGCCAAGTAAAACCCTTGGTCGTCTGCCAATAGCACTTTGCCGCTCTCGGAAATCTTTCCCAACAAATCCGGCAAAATCTCCTCTAGCGCTGAGTGTGGCGCCTGCAAAGGCGTGTCTACGCCTTGCACCCAACCTAGCTTTTGGCAGTACAGCAACAATTGCAAGGCTTTCTCCTCGTCATCGATTTCCATCAATGTTTGCAACTGCGCGATAGTCAGTGCCGGAGTCTGTTCCTGTTGCAGCAAGCGGATTAAAAACCGCCGGGGTTTATCGTTTTCAGGCGACGAGACAGCGTAGTAAGCACCAGCGGGAGTAGGATAGAGATACAGCCCGTTAATCAGATCAAATCTTTCCATGGTGATTACCCCGCCAAACCAGGATCCAGGGAATATAAAAGAGCTTGTACCAACAAAGAGACATCATTCTTTTCCCGCGCATCCACCGAAAAAACCGGCGGTTTCAAGCCAAAGCCTTGCAGTTGCGCATGGTAGTCTTCTATTGAGGGTGTGCTGCTTAAATCCATTTGCGTCACCCCAATCGCTACGCTGGTGTCGTTGATAAACTTACCGAACGCATCCAGAAAAAAACGCATATCCTGAAAAGGGTCTGCGCGGGTGTTGTCTAGCAATAAAATTAAGCCGATGCCGCCGTTGGTCAAAATATCCCACATAAAATCAAACCGTTCCTGGCCGGGAGTACCGTACAAGTGAATTTTTTCGCCGCCCGCCAAATTCATGACACCGTAGTCCATCGCCACCGTAGTGGATGCTTTACGATTTTTTGTCATATCACTGGCAGCCGCATCAGTTTTGATCGGAGGCACATCGCTAATAGCGTTGATTGCAGTCGTTTTGCCGGCGCCTACCGGGCCCGTGAAAATAATTTTGTATTGACTCATCGAGATTCCTTATCGTTTGCTAAGCGCCGCGCAATTTATTGAGAATTTTGCTTAATAAACCCTCATTTTTGGGCTTCTTGGTGGGTTCTACGGCAATCACCGCATCGGCTTGACGTTCGCTTTGTTTCAATATGCCTATCGTCTGGCAGGCACTAATAAACACAAACACATACTGCGGTTTGACATGTAACAGACCAGCAACTTCCAACGGCGTTCTCGGTGCCTGAACCAACAATGCGGCAATGCGCAAAGCGTCTGGCGTGATGACCAGTCGGGTAAAATTCGGCCATCTTTCTAAGTAGACCGGCCCTTGAATATCCAGACCTATCGGGAAGCGTCCTTTGGATGTCCAGATTGCCAATTTCCAAATAAAAGCACCCATATCTTGAAACTTATCTTCGGCGCGCTGAATGGCGGTTGTGGAATCGACTGCCGTCAAAATCATTTTGCCGACGGAGCCTTTACCCAAGGGCATCCCGGCAAATGCGCGGGTTTGTTTATCGTCGGCATCGATCCATACTTCCTGGCTTTCCGGAAAAATCGTCAAAGGTTTCCAAATCGAACAAAGTTGCAAAACACGCGACTGTAAATTGGCCGTTTTATATGCCGACATGACGTAGCCTAAAAAATACTGCCTGGGGTCGTAACAGGCTGTTAACAACTGCACCTCGTCGTCAAAATCGATGTCGCTCAGTGTCCCTAAAAACGCTGTGAAGCCGCCTTCGTTCAACTGCATTGCAGAATGATGTTTGCTGGCCTTGTGGTGCTCAGCGGCATCACCCGTTTTTGGCGCCTTAGCCTTATTGACATAGACATCCATAGCCATTTTTTTCGGCTTCTCGTCCATGGGCGGTTTGGGCACATCAGGTATCTTTGCAGGTGCTTGCGCAATCTTCGTACGTTCGGCAGCGGCTTTGCGAGCCTCGGCAACCGCCTTAATCTTGTCCAGCACCGCCATTATTTGCTGGACATTCACCGGCTTTTTGATGAAGTAAGTATTATCCAGTTGTAGGTTTTGTAATGACAATAAGATGATCGGTCGGCCCGGCGCGGCGGCTTTTCTGGCATCCAGAATATCCCGGGCTTTGGGGTGATCCGCGTCGATCATATCAATGCTGGCTTCGGCATCCTCGACCACGACGGCAGCCCCCCGACAAGGCCCCTTCAGATACATTTCCATGGTTTTATAAGTGCGGGTATCCATGCCATGCAGAGCGATTCGAAATGGCGTTTTGTTCGACTTGCTCATGATGCCTGTCCTTCAAAATAATGTGCCAATTCCAGCCATTCACCCTCCAGCACCACGCCGGAGTCGCTAAATCGCTGCCGATTGAGCTGAAAGCGCTCCCGGTTTTTTGTAGACTTATACAGCTCTAACAAAGCCAGTTGCAAATCCGGACGATCATGTTGCAGGTTGATACCCGTTTCCAGCACATCCATGGCTTGTTCGAGCTGACTGTATTCGATAAAGTCGTTGGCTAAGGCCAAGTAATCATGTTGCGCTTCGGTTTGCCGTCTGGACCTGACCAGTTCGCGGCTAGCCAACAGACCTTTACTGAACAAAGAATATCGGTTAGCTGGCGGCGTTTGCCCGTCAGTTTTAAGCAAATCCTGACATTGCTGGACCAGCAGCCGCGACTGGCTAGCTTGTATCATACGGCGACTGATCGCAGTTCCCTTCCCATCCAAAATAATCATTAAATCCAACAAGGCCGCGTAGAGTTGCTCGGACAGGCGCCGGTCGTAACAAAAATAAATTCGGCGTAGATGCGCCAGCAGATCTTTCGGGTTTCTACTAATTTTAAAAACTAATGCGGTCAATGCGTAATCAGCATCGGCGCTGGGGCAGCTAAACAAACTAAGCTCCCGGTCGTGCCAAAAGTCGGTTTCTTGCGGGATTGCATCCAGCGATGGTCCAGCAAGCAGTCGGGAAAAATATTGGGGCATACCACCCTCCGAATCAAACGATGCTCGAAGGGTAGCAGTTAAAATGCCAAATTCCAGGATTTAGTGGGGTATTTGTTGTCTTGCTTCACATATTGCCTGACGAACGGCTGCCGGTGCCGTGCCGCCGATATGATTGCGGGCAGCGACCGAGCCTTCCAATTTTAGAATATCGAAAACATCCGCTGTAATGGTGCCGGAAAAGCCCTGCAACTCTGAGAGAGTTAGTTCCGATAGATCCCGCTCTGTTTGCAGTCCTAAGCGCACAGCTTGACCTACGACTTCGTGGGCATCGCGAAAAGGCATACCTTTGCGAACCAAATAATCAGCCAAGTCGGTAGCCGTCGCGAAGCCTCTTTTTGCGGCGTTGTACATATTTTCGCGTTTGGCTTGAATGCGCGGCATCATGTCGGCAAAGGCTCGCAGACAATTGATTAAGGTGTCGGCGGTATCGAACAAGGGCTCTTTGTCTTCCTGATTATCTTTGTTATAAGCCAAGGGCTGGCTTTTCATCAACATCAATAAGGACACCAGATGCCCGGTAACCCGGCCGGATTTACCGCGCACCAGTTCCGGTACGTCGGGATTTTTCTTTTGCGGCATGATTGATGAGCCAGTGCAGAATGCATCCGGAATATCGATAAAATTGAATTGCGCACTGGCCCACAACACCAGTTCTTCCGAGAACCTGGACAAATGCATCATGATTAAACTAGCGGCCGCGGCAAACTCAATCGCAAAATCGCGATCACTGACCGAATCCAAAGAGTTATTAGACGGCCGGGAAAATCCCAACAATTCGGCGGTCATGAAGCGATCAATGGGATAGCTGGTGCCCGCCAATGCTGCGGCACCCAAGGGCATCACATTCAGGCGTTTACAGCAATCTTGCAGACGTTCTTTATCACGGCACAGCATTTCGAACCACGCCATTAAATGATGGCCGAATGTCACGGGTTGCGCGACTTGCAAATGGGTAAAACCGGGCATGATGGTATCGGCCTCGCGTTCCGCCACATCCAACAAAGCGATTTGCAGGCGTTGTAACTGCGTCAATATAGTTTCGATTTCGCTACGTAAATATAGTCTTATATCGGTCGCTACCTGGTCATTACGCGAACGGCCGGTATGCAGTTTTTTGCCGGCAATCCCGATCAAATTAGTCAAGCGCGCTTCGATGTTCATATGCACATCTTCCTGCTTGATTGACCAGAGGAACTCGCCGCGTTCGATCTCACCGCCGATTTGCATCAATCCGCTGCGAATGTCGGCGAGCTCCTGTTCGGTCAGAATACCTATTTTGCAAAGCATGGCCGCATGCGCCAACGAGCCTTGAATATCTTGCCGGGCCATGCGCCGGTCAAAATTGACGGAAGCGGTAAATTCTTCGACAAAAGCATCGGTGGCTTCGGCAAAACGGGCGCTGGAAAGTTTTTCGGTGTTAACGGTGGTCATAAGCAATCAAACGGTAAATGCAAAAGAAGCGGGAATTATACCGATGCTGCGGCTATCCACCTTGGGAATTGCACTGTTACTCGCAAACCGCCTAGTTGCCCGGAACGCATAATCTCCAACTCGCCGCCATAAAATACGGCGATGTCACGCACAATCGCCAAGCCTAGCCCATGTCCCTGCACTGCTGTCCAGCCTTAAACCGCGCTTACTGAGTTGCTGCATGTCCTGCGCCGAACAACCCGGACCGTCGTCTTCGACATTGATGGTAATGCCGGCGCCATGTTCAACCGAGACTAGAACCTGTTTATCAGCCCATTTGCAGGCGTTATCCAACAAATTACCGGTCAGCTCCAGCATGTCTTCCCGATCAAAATTGATTAGTTGATCGGGGGCATTGACTTGGATCGCTAAATTTTTCTCGGCATAGACATTTTGCAACAGCATGACTAAAGCAGTGAGTTCTTGCTGTGGATTAAACACGCTGGCGGTTTGCATATTACCGGAGATACGGGCGCGTTTTAATTCTCGCTCGATGCGCTCATGGATCGCTTGCGTTTGCTTTTGCAGCAGATTACGCAGCTCGGAATGGGCATCCAGTTGCGAATTTTCAGCCAGACGAAACAGCATCGCCAACGGCGTTTTCAGCGCATGCGCCAAATTGCCAATTGCGGTGCGAGACTGGTGCAAGCGCCTCTCAACCAACACTAACAAGCGATTGACTTCCGCAACCAAGGGTTTGATTTCCGCCGGCACTCTGGCTTGGATCTGTGACTGACGGCCGTAGGCAATCTCGGCCAGTTCGTCGCGCGCTGCCTGCAACGGTTTCAGCGATCTGCGTACATCGTTACTTTGCAGGGCGATTGCGATCAAAAGCACCATGGCAGTCAATACCAGATAGGCAAGCCGGATATGATCTATGTCATGGCCAATATCGCTTAAATCCTCGGCGATGCTAATGGTGATTGCATGACCAAATCGCTCGAAACCTCGACTCAAAACCAGTAAAGGTTGGTGATGCGGTCCATCAGGAAAATGGAATTGCCTGGCGGTATTGGGCGGCTCGGTAGTAAAAGGCAAAACGTCGTCTTGCAGCGAACTTGAATAATAGGTTTTTCCGTCAAGCTGGATCACAAAGTAGTGACCCGAATAGGCTTGGCCGTATACCGTGCCGGCATGCGAGCTATCGAAAATCAGTTGTCCTTCCGCGTTAAGCGTCAAGGTATCCAGCAACGAATCGCCATCGTGCTGTAAGCGGGTCAGCATTTGTTTTTCCGCCACAGAGCGAATCACCCAATCTGCTGCCAACCAGTGTCCGGCAAACACCATACTCAGGATAATGATCAGGCCGCGGTTAAGACGCTGGCGTAATGAAATCACGGCTTATCGCCGAAGATGTAGCCTTGCCCACGCCGGGTAGCGATCAAATCCTTACCCAATTTACGCCGTAACCGGTTGATATACACTTCGATAACGTTGCTGGCCGGGTCACCGTCGCATTCGTAGACGTGCTCAAGTAAATGGGTTTTGGTAAGCAACTTGCCGGGATGCAGCATGAAATAGCGCAGCAAACGAAATTCGATTGCCGTCAGCTCGACATGCTCAGCACCATCAACGCTGACGGTTTGCCTGTCTTCATCCAAGGCCACGCCGCAACCACACAGTTGCGGCTGCATCATCCCGTGCATGCGCTTTAACAGGGCCTGGATGCGTGCCTGTAACTCCTCGATATGAAACGGTTTGCCTAGATAGTCGTCGGCACCCACTTTGAAGCCGTCGACTTTTTCATGCCAGGCGTCCCTGGCCGTCAGCACAATGACCGGCACATGATTACCCGCTTGCCGCCATCGTCCCAGCACTTCCAGTCCGGGCATTTTCGGCAAGCCTAAATCCAGGATGACAATATCGTAGGATTCAGTCATGCCCAAAAATTCGCCATTCTCGCCATCCATGGCCAAATCGACCGCAAACCCGGCTCTTTCCAGATCGGCTTTTAAAGATCGGGACAGGCCTGGATCGTCTTCTACCAGCAATAGTCGCATAGTTGAGTCATAACAATGGTTGGTTTCAAAGATTTACTCGGAGTAAGGGTATTTTAACCCCGAACTTTTAAGATTGGATTTATCTCGGTTTCCTACACTAGCTACATCTGCAACTAAGCATGCCGAGGTAAACCACATGAATAACCAACACACCGTAGCGGTCTGGGACATTTTTATCCGTATTTTTCACTGGTCGCTGGTCGTTGCCTTTACTGTGGCCTATTTCACCAGCGAGGAAGAAAACGCTTGGCATATTTACGCCGGTTACACGGTTTTGGGTCTGATTATCTTCCGCATTCTGTGGGGAATCATCGGCAGCCGCCATGCCCGATTTAGCGACTTTGTCCGTTCTCCCGGAACTGTTTACAGCTATATTCGCGAACTGCGCGCAGGCTCCGCGAAACATTATGTCGGCCACAATCCTTTGGGCGGCTGGATGGTCATGGCATTGCTCTCAACGTTGCTGGTTGTGACTGTCAGCGGCTTGAAAGTATATGCGATAGAAGAAGGGCGAGGTCCGCTGGCTGCCAATCCAACAACACTAACTTTGATTAGCGCTGCCCATGCGGAAGAAGACGACGAAGAGGATAGAAAAGCAGAAACGCAAAGCCAAGATGAAGAATTTTGGGAGGAAATTCATGAAGGGGCAACCAATTTTATGCTAGTCCTAATTGCCTTACACGTAGTGGGCGTCTTTGTTTCTGGTAGAGCGCACAACGAACACTTAATCAAAGCCATGCTAACCGGAAAGAAATCAATTAAATGACAATAGAAATGTGAGATTTCCCGCAATTTTAATTTTGAATTCATTTTCCATTGTTATAAGTCCCGCGACTTTTAGTTGTCTAAATATGTCGAAATCGACTTTTGAGTTTAGGCAACTGACTACGTGCCTTGCGGCAAGACTTCTTAGCTTTTTGACTTAGTCAGGCTTTATCTCGGTCTATCAAAATCGGGAGGTCGTCGGTTCACCCCGCCAAGTTTCATTGTTAGTTAAAGTCAATTGACACACCACAAACCTACGGGGAACACTCAATGAAACAGATGACATTCTTACTGCCATTGCTGGCGCTCGGTTCTATTGCCGAAGCAAGCGACATCAGGGGCGGGCTGGGCAACTTTGACGCACTGAATCACACCGGCGGTCCGGTCTACGGCATAGAAATAGAACTGGACGATACAAACAGCAAAGATGTAGTCAGCACCTACCCAGGTAATCATTACGGTTACGGAAAAATACGGGAAGACCTCAGCGACCCTGCGCACCCCAAAACCTTCGTACGTTACGAAAAAGACGGTGCCGTCACCAATCCCTATCCAATCGGCAGTACCTTGTATTGCTACGATTTAAGCAAAAATGTCGGCTGCGAACATTTTGGGGTGCACTTTGCCTACTCCGCCACCACGCCTTATAGCGCGGTCAAATACAACTGGCTGGTCAAGGATGGCAGCGGCAAACTGGTTGTTGGTCCCGCGCTGCAGTTGAATACGCCGGTATTCGACTACACCCCACCGACCACTGACTTCCCTGCTCAAGTCGTGGCAACCATGCCGGCTCCGGTTGTTCCGCAAAGCGTCGTAAAAGAATTTGGCGAACCTAGTTGGGTCAAGGTTATTAAAACTAAAACTCACAACACTCGGGTTTTGGCCTTAGGCGCACTGATCAGTGATGATCATGACCACGACGGTCTAGCAGACTGGACCAATGGTGAGCCGGACGAAGTCGAATCCGAATGGTATTTGCTGCAATCCCACAATGGTGTCAGCAACGCCAAATCCGAATTGCGTGGCGGCAGCGACAGCATGGGCAACAACGCCGAAGAAGTCGTCACCCGCCGTTATGAGTTTTATGCCTATGGCGGCCCCGCCGCGTCCATTGATGGCGAAAAGGGTGAAGCCATGTGCGATGCGGTCGGAACGGATAATCTGCACGGCGACGGCGTAGTGGAAGTAACCGATGCCAACGGCGGCTCTCATGAATTCGATTGTTCGACTGCGGAAATCGTCGGCGCCTATCAAGGTTCGCAAATGACGGAATTCGTGGCTATTTCGCCCTTCGCAATGGTCGATGCGCTGCAAAACGGCAATGTCAACGAAGTGTTTCCGGAGCGGCCCACCGTTAGCGGCGGCAACACGCCTTACGTGGTCAACGTCAGCGCCGGCGCATTACCAAACGGTTTGACTCTTGCGCAAGACACAGGCCTGTTATCAGGCGTGCCTTCCAAGGTAGGCATTTTCAACTTTACCGTCTCAGCAAACGATGCCGATAACACCAGCGCATCTAAAGCTTTTACCGTGAAAGTAACAGGCCCCGGCGATACGGATCGCGATAACGACATCGACATGAACGATTTGAACGCCATCAAAGCCAAATACGGCAAAGTGGTAGCAGCCAACGACCCCGCTGATCTGAATGGCGATTTGCGAGTCAATATTATCGATTACAGAAAGGCAGCTTCGCTTTGTACTTTGCCGCAATGTGCCGTGGTCAACCCTGCGCCCTAGCCCATTTTTTGAATCAGTTTGCCGGAGCGATTGGCTCCGGTTTCCAGCCCTACGGAATATTTTATGAACAAACATTTACTTACCAAACTGCTTGCGCTGGCATTCGTTGGATTTTTCCAGACTACCGAAGCGGCCACCCTTAATCTTAAATTTTCTGACAACACGAATATCCGCTCATTCGCTAAAGGCTCTATTTTCGACGTCAATATTTATATTAATAACGTTGCTGATTTGGCGGGCTTCGATTTCGATCTGACCTACAACAGCACCAATCTATCGGCGCAATTGCTAAGCAGTGGCAGTATTTTTGGCACTGACACCGAAAGTCTGGCGAACAGCATTACCCCAGGCTCGGGCGCAACCTTGGGGAAAATTCATTTTGCCGAAATGTTGTCGGGCAGTGTCGCAACCGGTTTAAATATCTCTGAGCCCACCTTGCTGGGCACCGTCAAATTTCAAGCACTCAATGTCAGCGCGGGGAATGCCTTAAGCATAATCCCCGACCCGATCTATACGCCGGCACAACTACTATTTCTCTCCGATGGTAGCGGACCCGCCACAACCATCACAGGCGCTACTGTCCACGTCACTGCCGCACCAGCCACCGTTCCGTTACCTGCTTCTGCCTTCTTGTTTGTTCCGGCTCTGTTAGGCGTATTCGGATTTGGGAAAAACCAATTCAAAAAGCCATAAAGCAGTTCGCCGGGTTATCGCACCGATTTTGTCCATCGACGGACAAGGTGGTAGCAATGTCAAAAGCCATCCCTTGGGGATGGCTTTTTCGTTTTTAGTAGGCAAAGGGAAAATTAAATTGAACAACGTTTAGTTTGTCGTTATAGTGCCTTCCGGCAAATCGCAATCTGTCTGCTAATATGCGCTTACGGGAGGAATATCATGTTAAAAATTGTTTTACGCTGGCTGTTGACGCTAGTCTATCGAGTGAAGGTCCACGGGCTGGAAAATTACGCTAAAGCCGGCAACCGCGTGTTGATCGTCGCCAACCACACTTCATTTCTCGATCCTTTGCTGCTGGGCGTGTTTTTGCCGGACGACATCACCTTTGCGATCAATACCCAAATCTCTGAACGCTGGTGGCTGAAACCATTTTTGCGTTTATCCAAAGTGTTTCCGATGGATCCAACGCATCCCTTGTCTTTAAAGGCGTTGATTCATCATTTACAAAGCGATACCAAAACCGTGATTTTTCCGGAAGGCCGGATCACCGTGACCGGCTCCTTGATGAAAATCTACGACGGCACCGGCATGGTTGCCGATAAATCGGGGGCAACCTTGTTGCCGATTCGCATCGACGGCGCTGAATACAGCCGCTTTTCCAAGCTGGGCAGCGTGCGTCAACACTGGTTTCCGCGCATCACCATTCATATTCAGCCGCCAACCTTGATCGAGACTCACGGCGATGTGACCGGCAAAGCCCGCCGCAAGCATAGCGGCCACATCCTGGCTGACATCATGACGGAAATGATGTTTGCCACCAGTCATTACCAACAAACCATCTTTGCGGCCTTATTGGAAGCTCGGGCTTTACATGGCGGACGTTACACCGTTGCGGAAGATCTGGAGCGCAAGCCACTAAGCTACGATGCTCTGATCACCCGCAGCATCATCGTGGGCAAACTAATCAAAACCCTCACGCAAACCGGCGAGAATGTCGGCGTGTTGCTGCCCAATAGCTGTAAGACGCTGAACGTGGTACTGGGTTTACAGATTTATCAGCGGGTACCGGCGATGCTGAATTATTCAATAGGCGCCGCCGGTATGGCTGCCGCTTGCCGCACCGGACAAATCAATATTGTGCTGACTTCTCGCAAATTCATTGAATTAGCGAAACTCGGAGACGAAGCCGCAACGCTGGCACAACACGTCAAATTAATTTATTTGGAAGACTTGGCGACATCATTAACAGGCTTCGACAAAATCATCGGCTTGCTACAGGCTAAAACTGCAAGATTTTGGTACAAAAGCCAGGATTATGATGCCGACGATGCGGCAGTGGTATTGTTTACTTCAGGTTCGGAAGGCTTACCGAAAGGCGTGGTGTTGTCGCATGCCAATATCCTGGCCAATCATAAACAAATCAGAGCGCGCATCGATTTTGGACCGGGCGATGTGGTGCTGAATTTTCTGCCGATGTTCCATTCCTTCGGCTTTACGGTCGGTACGATGATGCCGATATTGAACGGCATGACCAGCTTTTTTTACCCGTCGCCACTGCATTATGCGGTAATACCGGAGATGGCATACGAGGTCGGCGCAACCATCATGTTCGGCACCAATACATTTTTAGCGGCATATGCCAAAAAAGCCCATCCTTACGATTTTTACTCTTTGCGTTACGTGGTAGCCGGCGCCGAAAAATTGCAGGAAACCACCCGCACCACTTGGCTGGATAAATTCGGTATCCGTATCTTGGAGGGCTATGGCGCTACGGAAACCTCGCCGGTTACGTCGGTGAATACGCCAATGGATTACAAAGCCGGCAGCGTCGGCCGCTTCATGCCCGATATGCTGCACAAGCTGGAACCGGTGCCTGGCATTGAGAACGCCGGTAAATTGCATGTTGCCGGCCCCAACATCATGAAAGGTTATCTACTGCCGGACAATCCTGGGGTTTTGGTGCCACCCTGCTCCGCTGCTTTCGGCGAAGGTTGGTACGATACCGGCGACATCGTCCATGTCGACGAGGAAGGCTTTATTCACATTCAAGGCCGCAGTAAACGTTTCGCGAAAATCGGTGGGGAAATGGTATCTCTCACCGCGGTGGAACAATTGGCCATCCACGCTTGGCCGGAAGCGCAGCATGTGGTGGTCAGTCTGCCCGATCCTAAAAAAGGCGAACAACTCATTCTGTTGACGACCCGCCGCGACGCCAACGCCAAACAATTAGCCGACGCCTCCCCTGGCGTCGCCACCATCAATCTCCCTAAAAAATTGTTTGTGCTGGATAAACTGCCGGTATTGGCGACCGGAAAAACCGATTATCCAGGCGCGACAGCGTTAGCGGCGCGATTACTGGAAGGCGGTAACGCCGATTCAGATTGAGCGAGTTCCGCGAATGTCCAGCCTAAATTAACTACCATGTAAGGCCATGAGCAAACACATCTATCCCCTTTTAATCGCGCAATTCCTCTCGGCATTTGCCGACAACGCCATATTGTTTACGGTCATCGCCATGGTGATGCAGGATGCGCACCCTGTCAGTTGGTACGTGCCGGCTTTGCAAAGCGTGTTTCTGGTGGCATTCGTAGTGTTGGCGCCCTGGGTGGGCGGATTTGCGGACAGTCACGCCAAATCGCGGGTGTTGATTGTCGCCAATCTGATCAAGGCTTGCGGCGCGGGTTTGTTGCTATTTAACGTCGAGCCTCTATTGGCGTATTGCGTGGTCGGTGTCGGCGCTGCCTTGTACAGTCCGGCCAAATACGGCATTTTGCCGGAACTGGCCGGCCACAACGGTCTGGTCAAAGCCAATAGCTGGATTGAGGGCTCGACGATACTGGCGATATTAACCGGTATGGTGGTTGGTGCAAAACTAGCCGATTATTCGACCAGTTGGGCGTTGGTCGCCACAATAGTCTTGTTTTTGATCTCGGCGGCAGCCACCTTGTTCTTACCGATAGGTTTACGTAAAGCGGCGCCGACCGGCTCGAAAATTGTATTGTTTTATTTGGAAGTTAAAACTTTTTTGGCGATGCCGCGTTCGCGGTTCGCGGTGCTGGGCGCATCCTTGTTTTGGGCAGCAGCAGCCAGTGTGCGGGTGATTATCATCGCCTGGGCGCCGTTGGTGTTAATGACGCATAACGCCAGCGATATTGCCAATCTCACGCTATTTTTGGCTATCGGTATCATCGCCGGTTCGGTCCTGGTCCCGCGCTTAATTCCGCTGGAACATTTGCGCCGGGCGCGCATCCCGGCCTATCTGATGAGCATCTTCATCATCGCCCTAAGTTTCACGGAAGCAGTCTGGCCGGCGCGGTTTGTGTTGTTTTTAATGGGTATGGCCGGCGGCATGTTTATCGTCCCAATCAACGCTGCTTTACAGGAGATCGGCCAGCAAAGCATAGGCAGCGGCGGCGCGGTAGCGATGCAGAATTTTTTCCAGAATGTAGCAATGTTATTGTCGGTCGGCGGCTACACCCTGGCGGCGGCCGAACAAGTCACACCGATTACCGCGCTGATCGGTCTGGGTTTTCTGCTGCTAGCGGCTACTTTTCTGGTGGTTTGGCATTTACCTGAACTGGAGCAAGCGCCTTCCAGCCTTGAATAAAGGTTTGCACCAATAAATCCACGCTTAGCCTGGATGCTTCGATGTCGCTAGCCTGCGGTTTGGCGGTTAGCGACAAAATACAGATTCCATGCACGCCGCTCCACAAAGTTCTGGCTGCCAGCCGGCTTTGTTCCGCGGAGCTGCCGGGTGTAAGCTGGATAAACAACACCTCGACAATCGCAAACATCTGCTCCACCTTTTGTAGATACCAGTCAGGCTGAGGCTCCTCGCTCTGAATATCGAAGATCATTCGCCAGCGATTGAAATGCTGGGCGGCAAAATTCAGGTAGGTTTCAGCCAAGATCATAATATTTTCCTCGACACTAGCGGAAGGTTCACAGTTAAGCAATTGTTTAGCCAGCTCGTCCAGAGTGCGGCCTTTGACGTGGGTCAGCAAATCATTCATGTTGGCAAATACCATATAAATGCTGCCCACGGTATAGCCGATTTCCATCGCGATTTTGCGCACCGTCAGAGCACTATAGCCGTCCTCTATAACGATAGTTTCCGCGGCGACCAACACCATTTCCTTGATTTGTTCCTGACTATGTTCGCTTCTTCTTGCCATATGTTCTCTGCGACATGCACTAAAAACAGCTACCATACACGACCTTGCTTCAGGAATCGATAGTTTACATGCACAACGAACTTCTCGATGTCGTCGATAGCGACGATACAGTGATTGCCCAACAACCCAGGTCGGTGATTCACGCCAACAGACTGCGTCATCGGGCCGTGCATATTCTGGTTTTCAACGATGCGGGTCAGTTGTTTCTGCAAAAGCGCTCGATGAAAAAAGATTTGAACAAAGGCTTATGGGATACCTCGGCGGCTGGTCACGTCGACGCCGGCGAAAGCTATGACCGTTGCGCGCCTCGTGAATTAAAGGAGGAATTGGGCATATTTGCCGAAAGCCTGGAGAGTTTATTTAAATTGGAACCTAGCACCGACTTGGGTATGGAATTTATCCAGGTCTACCGTTGCCGGCATAACGGACCGTTTAGCTTAGCGGCAGATGAAATCGACGAAGGCTGTTGGGCAGATCCGGATAACCTGGATAAGCGCGTTGCCGAGAACGATCCAACCTTGACGCTGACATTTAAAATTATCTGGCAACGGTTTAGGAATATTGCAAACTAAAATGCTTGTTAGATACTCATCATCAATGTCACTTAAACGATGAGATTAAAACGCAGATAAAAACGAAAGTGGCGGAGCGGACGGGGCTCGAACCCGCGACCCCCGGCGTGACAGGCCGGTATTCTAACCAACTGAACTACCGCTCCGCAGTAGAGAGCGGCGCATTCTACAGCATATCGCCCATGCGTCAAGCAAAAGCCCAAATTAATTATGCCGGCACCATCCTGCCCACTCTGTAACAGCCTCGATATCCATCTTTATCACCGCGACGCAAAACGCGATTACGCTCAGTGCCGGCATTGCTTACTGGTGTATATCGCTTGCTCTCAGCACTTAACGCCAAGCCAGGAAAAAGCAATTTATGATCTACATCAAAATACCATCGACGATCCAGGCTACATCGAATTTCTATCCCGCTTGGCAAAGCCTTTGCTCAGAAAATTACCTAACAATTCCATTGGACTTGATTATGGTTGCGGCCCGGGCCCGGCGCTTGCAGAACTGTTCAAGGCGCAAGGGCATCGAGTCAATGTCTATGACCCATTCTATGCGGACTTTCCTGAGCACTTGCAAGGGACCTACGAATTTATCGTCTGCACCGAGGTTGTAGAGCATTTTCGCGCGCCGCAACGCGAATTCGACACGCTATTTAGATTATTAAAACCGGGCGGCTGGCTGGGCATCATGACCAAATTGGTCATAGATGCCGAGGCCTTTGCCAAATGGCATTACAAAAACGATCAAACCCACATCGCTTTTTTCTCGCGACCGACTTTTCATTGGTTAGCGGCGCATTATCATTGCCAAATAGAATTCATCGGCAACGACGCGATTATTCTGCAACGCAATCCTGACCCTTACAACAATTGACTTCCACGGTGATATGGTCGAGCTGCGCGAATTTGCCCAATAGATTCTTGTAATAACTGGGCGATTTTGGCTGCTGCGTGACCAAAACCACGATTGCCGCATAATGATTTGCACTAACGGGCCAAACATGCAGATCACTGACAAGGCATTCGCCGTCTTCCTCCAGCGCGGTTTGTATCGCGTGGGTGTATTTGGGGTTCATGGTCTGGTCCAGCAATACGGGGCTAGTGTCTTTGATTAAGCCGTAAGCCCAGACCAGAATCACTGTCGCGCCAACAAAACCCATCACCGTATCCAGCCAAACCCAACCGTAATATTTGCCAGCCACCAAGGCGACGATGGCCAATACCGATGTCAGCGCATCCGCCATTACGTGTAGATAGGCCGCTCTTAGGTTGTGATCGTGATGGTGGGAGCGCTGGCCATGATCCTTGTGATCATGATCATGTTCGTCATGGTCATGGTCATGGTCATGGTCATGGTCATGGTCATGGTCATGGTCATGGTGAGCATTATGCCCGTGTCCATGGTGGTGGTCGTGATGATCTCGCAATAACAGCGCGCTTAGCAGATTGATCAGCAAGCCCACTTGCGCGACTAAAATCGCCTCGTCAAAGCGAATTATTTCCGGCATCAGTAGCCGTTGTACCGAGTCGGCAATCATTACCAAGGCTACCATCGCCAATGCTATCGAACTGGCAAATCCGCCCAATACACCCACCTTGGCGGGGCTAAATGCGAAGGTTTGATCATTCTGGTGGATACGGCTGTAACGGTAGGCGAAGATTGCGATCATAAAAGCCACCACATGCGTAGCCATATGCCATCCGTCCGCCAACAACGCCATCGAATGAAACTGCATACCGGCGACAATTTCCACAATCATCGTCGCAAACGTCAGAAGCAGCACCCATTTCGTACGCCGCTCGCCTTTGCGATTGATCCGCGCGAAATCGTGCGAATGTTGCCAGTTACTCAATTGATGTTCATGCATCCGTAGTTCCTTGTTCGCTAAAGCCGAAATCATTACCGAGACAGCATTTTAGCGCAGCTTACCTGGAAACACTTCCGCAAAGTAAAAGCCCCTGTTATTTGCGGCAAACCGCCGTAAAATAAGGTTTTCAACCTATTCGCCCTGCACTTTCAAGCATTCGATGAGTAATTCCGAGCAGATCTTCAGCGTATCTCAGCTAAACCGCGAAGCCAAACGCTTGCTGGCCAGCCATTTCTTAACCGTGCAAGTACAAGGCGAGATTTCCAATCTCAGCCTGCCCTCTTCCGGCCATTACTACTTTACCTTGAAAGACGCGCAAGCCCAGATCCGCTGCGCCATGTTCAAAGGACAACAGCAACGACTAAGGTTCAAACCTGCCAACGGCAATCTGGTGGTCGCCACCGCGCAAGTCAGTTTGTACGAACCGCGCGGCGATTATCAATTGGTGGTGGAACAATTGGAAGAAGCAGGTGACGGCGCATTGCGTCTGGCTTACGAACGCTTAAAACAAAAGCTATTACAGGAGGGTTTGTTCGAGCAAAACCGCAAGAAACCGCTGCCGCCACTGCCAACACAAATCGGCGTCATCACCTCGGCCAGTGGCGCAGCGATTCACGATATTCTCAGCGTACTGAAAAGGCGCTTTCCGGCGATCCCGGTGCTGATCTATCCGGTAGCGGTGCAGGGCGAAAGCGCTAAATTCGAGATCAGCGCGGCATTGGCAGCAGCCAATAAACAAGCTCTGGTAGATGTGATCATCCTAGCGCGCGGCGGCGGGTCGCTGGAAGATTTGTGGGCGTTTAACGAAGAAATTGTCGCCAGGGCGGTAGCGGCCAGCGAAATTCCAGTGATTTCAGCAATAGGCCACGAGGTGGATTTCAGCATCGCCGATTTCGTCGCTGATTTGCGCGCGCCGACACCATCGGTAGCGGCCGAATGTGCGGTGCCGGACCAATCCGCCTGGCTTAATCGCTTTACAGCTATCGAGCGCCAACTAACCCGGCAAATGCAGGATAAATTACAGCAGCAACAGATGCATTTGAGTTGGCTAAATAAAGCCCTACAAACCCAACATCCGGGCGAAAAACTACAACGCAATGCCCAGCGTCTCGACGAATTGGAACAACGCTTGGATCGAGCGACGCGAGCCGGCTTGGGGCTGTGCCGCCAGCGTCTGGCGTTAAACACCCAGCGTCTGAACGGACAGCAACCGTTGGTATCGATTCACGGCTATCGGCAGCAACTTGATTACTTCCAACAACGATTAAGCCGTTCGATGCAAATTAAACTGACGGCATTGAAAAATCGGCAACACGCGATGTCACAAACCTTACATGCGATTAGTCCACTGGCAACGCTGGAACGCGGTTATGCTATCGTGCAACGACACGAAAGCTCCCAGCTGGTGAAGTCGGTTAAACAGTTAGCCAAGCTTGAACTGTTCGACATTAGAATGGCCGATGGGCGCATCGTTAGTAGAGTTGATGAGGTAATACCCGATTAAATCTGGCCGGCGCTTTAATTGCCATCGACAATCATCCATCGGTTTTATCGTCGGCGATTACTGGGCATAAAACATGCTTTAGTGCATTAGTTTACAAATCACACGAGTGTTCAAATGACAATATTCGACAGAACCATACCCCTGAGTGTTGGTTATGCTCACATCGATCATGATCACGGCATCTTTATTGATTTGGTAAATCAATTGGATAAGGCCAATAACACTGACTTTCCGGGCTTGTTTGCGCAATTGTATCAACACACCGAAGAACATTTTGAATCTGAAAATCGGTTAATGGCGCAATTCGGATTTCCGGCGGAAACCGAACACAAAGGCGAACATCAACGGGTTTTGGAAGAATTCAAACAGTTTAAAACCCGGATCGACAAAGGCTTAATTTCCTTTGGTCGTGCTTTTGTCAAGGAGCGTCTGCCGCAATGGTTTTTATTGCACATTACGACAATGGACAGTGCACTAGCTTCGCATATTAAAGCACAGCAGGAATTGCAAGACGAATGACGCCTGATAAGGAGCTGAGAATAATAAGAGATTTTTACGACGCCGCCGAAAGCGATGCTATCTATAGGCGTTTGCTCCAGGAACAAAATTGGCCCGACAATTGTTACAGCGTTGCCGGTCGGGAATTTACTTTACCCCGCCTGCAAACCTGGCATGCTGATCCGGGGATAGTTTATAGCTACAGCAATAATCTATTAAAAACTCGGCCCTGGACGCCATTACTATCGGATATAAGGCAAAAAATCGAACAGTTCTTAAACTTTTCGTTTAATTCGGTATTAGTGAATTTATATCGCAACGGCGATGATTATGTAGGCTGGCATGCGGATAACGAAGCGGAGTTGGGACCACAGCCTTTTATCGCATCATTGACGCTGGGAGCGACCCGACAATTTGCATTTCGGCATAAAAAAACCGCGGAAAGCGGCAGTATTTTACTGACTAGTGGAATGCTATTGATTATGCAGCCCGATTTTCAACACCACTGGCTGCATAGTATTCCTGTCGATCAGAAGTTGACTCAAGGACGCATAAACTTAACGTTTCGGAGAGTTATCGCTCCGAAGTAGCTTAGTTTATCGCTTTGGGCAAGCAGTCCTAATGTTGTTCCAATGTTTTAGCTTGCTCAGCTTCAAACTTCTTTCTTTTGTCACATTTCTCACTACACACACAGTTGCCGGTGCCTCCGCAAGACCCCTTGATGGCATTCCGACCGAAAAGCACACCGACTGCCATGACGGCAATAACGATCAACATAAATAAAAATGTTACTAAAAAATAACCCATTTTTTTCTCCTGTTTTTTCTAATCACTGAAACGAAAAAAGGAGCGATCCGAAAATCGCTCCCTGTGCTTCGCGTCAGATTAATACAACTTAACCGCCGAAATCATCCAACATAATATTTTCAGGATCCACACCATTAGCCAGCAGCATGTTAATCACTGAGGAGTTCATGATTGGCGGCCCGCACATGTAATATTCACAATCTTCTGGGTTCGGATGTTTCTTGATGAATTCTTCGAACAATACGTTGTGAATGAAGCCGGTATAACCTTTCCAGTTATCTTCAGGTAAAGCATCTGACAAGGCTACATGCCATTCAAAATTGTCGTTTTCTTTGGCCAGCATATCGAAATCTTCAACGTAGAACATTTCGCGTTTGCTACGTGCGCCATACCAGAAAGTCATTTTACGCTTGGATTTCAGTCTGCGTAGTTGATCGAAGATATGCGAACGCATCGGCGCCATACCGGCACCACCACCGATAAAGACCATTTCAGCATCGGTTTCTTTGGCAAAAAACTCGCCGTAAGGACCGGATACGAACACTTTATCACCTGGCTTCAGGTTGAAGATAAAGGACGACATGATGCCTGGCGGAATGCCATCCGGCGCCCCTGGAGGCGGCGTAGCGATCCTGACGTTCAACATTATTTCTTTTTCTTCAGGATAGGATGCCATTGAGTAAGCACGCAGGGTTGGCTCTTTTACATCCGATACATAACGCCACAGATTGAATTTGTCCCAATCAGGACGGTATTCCTCGGCAACATCCATATCCGCATATTTTGAAATATGTGGCGGACATTCGATTTGGATATAACCACCTGCACGGTAATTGATGGCTTCGCCTTCAGGCAATTCCAACACCAATTCTTTAATGAACGTTGCGACGTTGTCGTTGGACTTAACGGTGCATTCCCATTTTTTTACACCGAATACGCTATCTTCAACTTCGATATCCATGTTTTGCTTGATGGACACTTGGCAAGCCAGACGTTCACCATGTGCAGCTTCCCGTTTGGTGATATGCGATTGCTCGGTTGGCAGAATGTCGCCACCGCCGCTGTGCACTTTCACTTTACATTGACCACAAGTGCCGCCACCGCCGCAAGCTGAGGACACGAACAATTGGTTGTCCGCCAATGCGGTCAACAATTTGGAACCAACTGGTACATGGATTTTCTTTTCGTTATTGATCAGAATTTCCACATCGCCAGAGGCCACCAGTTTACTTTTCGCGCCGATGATCAAAAATACCAGCGCTATCACGATGACCGTGAAGAAAATAACACCTAATGCAATTTCCAGCATTACGATACCCTTATAATTGAATTCCAGAGAAAGCCATGAAGCCCAGAGACATCAAGCCAGCGGTAATAAAAGTGATGCCCAGACCTTGTAATGCAGCAGGAATATCGCTGTATTTCAATTTCTCACGCACACCGGCCATCACGGTAATCGCCAAAGCCCAGCCGAAACCACTGCCTATACCGTATACCACGCTTTCACCAAAATTGTAGTCACGTTCGATCATGAACAAGCTGCCAGCCAAGATCGCACAGTTCACTGTAATCAACGGCAGGAAAATACCCAAGGCTTGATACAGAGCCGGAAAGAATTTATCCAAAATCATTTCCAGAATCTGCACAATCGCAGCGATCATACCGATGCAGCTCAACAAGCTTAAAAAACTTAAATCCACGCCAGTAATGCCTATCCAAGATAATGCATCTTCTTTCAACAAAGTTTGGTAAATGAAGTTATTGGCAGGCACTGTTAGGGTTTGCACCACCATAACGGCAATACCCAAACCCATGGCCGTGGAGATCTTCTTGGACACCGCCAAGAAGGTACACATACCCAGGAAGAATGACAGCGCCAGGTTTTCAATGAAAACCGCTTTAACAAACAGACTGATATAGGCTTCCATTAGTGATGTCCCCCTTCACCGTGAGCAATCGACATGATTTTGAACTCGTTGTGTTCCACCTGTTTGGGTTTCCAGGTACGGAAACCCCAAATGATCAAGCCGATAATGAAAAACGCGCTGGGCGGCAGTAGCATCATACCGTTAGGCACATACCAACCACCATCTTTGACCAAAGGCAGCACATCGAAACCAAGCAGTTTGCCTGAACCCAAAGTTTCTCTGAACAGCGCCACGATGACCAGAATCAAACTGTAACCTAAGCCGTTACCGATACCGTCAACAAAGCTTTGCAGCGGCGGATTTTTCATCGCATAGGCTTCAGCACGCCCCATGACGATACAGTTGGTAATAATCAAACCAACGAATACCGACAGCTTTTTGCTGACATCAAAGGCAAAGGCTTTAAGCAACTGATCGACCACAATAACCAGCGAAGCAATGATGATCATCTGCACGATAATCCGAATGCTGCTCGGTATATGCTCGCGCACCGCACTAATCGCTGCGCTTGAACAGGCAGTAACCGAGGTCAAGGCCAATGCCATGATCAATGAGGTAGACATTTGCGACGTTACCGCCAGCGCCGAACACACACCAAGCACCTGCAGGGTGATTGGGTTGTTATCGACCAACGGTTCGAATAATACTTTTTTAGTTTCTTTATCCATGATAAGTCCTAACCGTTTTTTCTAATTTTGTTTAGATAGGTGGCAAAACCTTCGGTACCCATCCAGTATTGGATCAAATTACTGACGCCACGACTGGTTAGGGTTGCGCCGGCCAAACCATCCACTTTGTAAACAGAATCCGGGCGACTGGAATCGACACCACCTTTCACTAAAGTCAAAGCCACTTCGCCTTTATCGGAATAGACTTTTTTGCCTTTCCACAACGCGCGCCAGTTAGGATTGACTACCTCACCACCCAGGCCAGGGGTTTCACCTTGGTCGTACAGGTTGATACTCTGTACCGTTTGCGCATCAGCTTCCAAGGCTAAAAAGCCGTACATCGTAGACCACAAACCGTAACCGTTGATAGGCAGAATAATGGATTGCAACTGGTCGCCGTTTTTAACCAAAAACACTTTGGTGTATTTGGCTTTTTGACGGATGCTGGCAATATCTTTCTCGACCGGAATCAACTCGTTCTGCGCAGGGTCTTTAGCAGCCTTGCGTTGGTCGTATTCGTCGACATTGATATTGTCTACGTAATCACCCGTTTTCAGGTCGACAATCTTGCTTTCGATTCTTTCCGCAAAGGCTTTATCTATATCAGTACCCTCTTCCAACAAACCAGCCACATCAAGAATGTTTTTCTTCATGTCCAGGGCTTTGTTGTAGCCTTGCAAAGGCCGTAAAGCGACTGTAGCGATAGATACCAATACGGCGCACACCAAACATAAGGCCAAAGCCACGTTGACGGTTTTTTCCAGGCTGTCGTTACTTAAAGCCAGGATTCTGTCGGCGTAAACTCTGAACTGTTCGTAGTACTTGCAGAGCTGCTCGTTGTACTTACAGGTTTTTTTCTCGGCATTAAGCATGGCGTTTGATCCTTCTTCTAATATTTGCTTGAACAACAAAGTAATCAATCAATGGTGCAAACATGTTTGAGAAAAGAATTGCAAGCATCACACCTTCCGGGAAAGCCGGGTTAATAACCCGAATGATGATAATCATCACGCCGATCATGCAGCCGTAAATCCAGCGACCGGTGTCGGTCACAGCGGCAGAAACAGGATCAGTTGCCATAAACACCGTACCGAAAGCAAAACCACCGACTACCATATGCCAGTACCAAGGCATCGCAAACATTGGGTTGGTTGTGCTGCCAACGATATTCAATAAAGTGGACATAGCGATCATACCGATCAACACACCAGCCATAATGCGATAAGAAGCAACGCGAGTGTATAACAAGAATGCTGCGCCCAACATACAAGCTAATGTGGATGTTTCACCCATCGAGCCGGGAATGAATCCCAAAAACGCTTGGATCCAACTGAAACTCTCTTTAATCGCCTCCACGCCACCAGCCGATGCCAACGATAAAGCCGTCGCGCCACTGTAACCGTCCACCGCAACCCATACCGCATCGCCGGAAATTGAAGCCGGATACGCAAAAAACAGGAACGCACGACCTGTCAAAGCGGGATTAAGGAAATTTTTACCGGTACCACCGAAAACTTCTTTACCCAACACGATACCGAACGAGATACCTAAAGCCACTTGCCACAAGGGGATATCAGGCGGCAAGATTAAGGTATACAGCATTGACGATACCAAGAAACCTTCGTTGACTTCATGCTTGCGTACGGTTGCAAACAACACTTCCCAAACGCCACCTACCGCTAAGGTAGTGATGTAAACAGGGAAGAAATACAACATGCCGTGCACCAGACAGGAAATCGGGTTGTACGGGTTGTAGCCGAATAGCGCCATTGGAATGCTGCGCCAGTTGTTGATCGACTCGACACCCATACCCTTCATGGCTAAGTTGGCTTGATAACCCGTGTTGTACCAAGCCATCAAAACACAAAACGCCGTGGCGATTACCACAAACGTCATTGTGCGTTTCAGATCGTTACCGTCACGTACATGGGTTTTTCCGCGCGTTACATCGGATGGCGTGTAAATAAAAGTATCCACCATCTCGTAGAGACCGTAATACTTTTCAAACTTGCCGCCCTTTGTAAAATGCGGCTCTATGCTATCTAAAATATCTCTAGCCGACATTATCCTTCCTTCTCGATTTTAGTTAAATTAGCTCTGAGCACAGGCGCGAAGTCATGCTTGCCTGGATCGACAAAGGTGAACAAAGACACGTCTTCTTCACTCAGTTCCAGGCAGCCAAGAGACTGTGCAGTGTCGGTATCGCCGACTACAATGGCTTTCAATAAAGGTGTAGACAAAATATCCAAAGGCATAACTGTCTCGTACACTCCCACCGGCACAATGGCGCGATTGCTACCATTTTTGTCAGTGGTTAACGGGAACAGGCGATTATCTTTGCGATCTTTGCTCGACACGTACACATTCATAGCCGAGTATTTGTCTTTGCCGGGAACGATCCAACCGAAAAGCTCACGTTCACGACCTTCTTTAATAGCAGAAACTTGCAAACTGTAAGCACTCAAAAATGCCACAGATCCGGCAGCCTCGTGGCCATACAAAACAGAGCCCGAAATTACGCGGTTTTCAACATCTTGCAATTCGCCGGCAACCAAATCGTCCAGATTGGCGCCCACACGTGTGCGTACCAATCTTGGGTTTTTAACCGTTGGACCAGCCAAAGAAACGATGCGTTCTACATTCAGCTTACCTGTAGTAAACAATGCGCCAATAGCAATCACCGCCTGGTAATCAATATGCCATACGAATTTATGGATATTGACCGGATCGATAAAATGAATATGGGTGCTTGGCAAGCCGGCAGGATGCGGCCCGGAAAACTCCGCTACCTGAACGGCTTGATTCGCTACCAAATCAGTGCCAGTCGCTTTGCAAAGATAGGTTTTACCGGATGTCAACTTAGAAACTACAGTCAAGCCATTAGCAAAATCGGCAGCACGTTCCTTGATAATGACAGCAGGATCTGCCGCCAGCGGACGAGTATCTATCGCTGTGACAAAAATTGAACTAGGCGTTGTATCGACAGCAGGGATTTTGCCGTAAGGACGTGTCAGGAACGCAGTCCACAATCCTGATGCCAGCAAATTTTCCTTAACCTGTTCTTGAGTCAAATTGCCTAACTCAGCTTCGCCGTATTTGGCGAAAGACTCTTGCTGATTTCCTTGCAATTCAATGACCACAGACAACAGCGCACGCTTGTCGCCACGGTTAATAGCTTTAACCACACCCGCACCGGGTGAGGTAAAGTTGACGCCAGGATTTTTTTTGTCAGAAAAAAGGGCCTGTCCTAATTTGACCTTATCTCCTTCGGCAACCATCATTTTCGGCTTCAGATCGATGTAATCGGCACCCAATAAGGCGACCGATTTGATGCTGTTACCATCGCTAATCTTTTGTTCGGGTCCGCCTGTTATAGGCAAATCCAAACCTTTCTTTATATTAAATTGCATAGTTAATACGCCTGCTCCCCAGACTAGTTGCAGCAAAAAGCCCATTGCGAAACACCGATCCCAAAGGGCACTTCAAGACAAAACATGTTCATTACATCACAAGTTATCGGCTTTCTCAACGGAAAATCCCAAGGCTTGTAGCCCTTTAAGCCGAGCGATAGCGCCCTGCATAAGTGGAAATACCGCTCAAATATCAACCACTTTATCGATATCAAAACCACTCACATACTTGCGCCCGACATACCCCCGGGTATTGCTTAAGATACGGGCATCCGCTATCCGGTAATCACCCAAATTGTGCACATGACCGTGAAACCAGGCTGCTATTTCATATTCGTGAAATAAAGGCTTCAAGTCATTACAATAAGCCAGCTTTTTAAGTACGTTGGGTGAATCGATCCAACTCCATTCGGTGGGCGCATGATGAGTGACCACTATGGTCCTGCCGGCAAAGGGCGTGGCAAGTTGTTGTTCTAACCAGAATTTAGATTCCCGATGTAGTTCGGTAAAGTGTTTGGGCTCGAAAGTTTGGCCTGCAAATGACACCTTGCGAAAGTCATTCAAGGTATTTCCCAGCACTTCGGCCTTTTCGGCGCCCTCGATAAACAAATTCGTCCACAAGGTGCAACCCAAAAAGCGCACACCCTGGAAGATAAACTGATCTTTTTCCAGGAACTGAATTTGACTGCCCGCACATTCCCTACGCAACATATCGATAGTCTGTTGATATTCGTAACCATAAAACTCATGGTTACCCGCCACATAAACCACAGGCTTGCCGATAGACCTCAACCATTCGACACCTTGTTTGAATATGCCGATATCGCCTGCCGCCACGACCAAATCGGCATCGGTTTCCGGCAGACTCTGCTCGCCAAATTCCAGATGCACATCAGAAAAGTAATTTATCCGCACAATTTGCTCTTTCGTCCTGTTACTAAGGAGGTATAATTTATATCCTAAGTGAATTACTTGGTATTTTTTAGATAACTTTCAGTTTTTGCAGACCACACTTCTATGTCGATTAGCTCCAGAAAACACACCCAACAGGTTTTGGTAGGAAACGTAAAAGTCGGCGGCGACGCTCCGATTGTAGTTCAATCCATGACTAATACCGACACAGCTGATGTTGCAGGAAGCGTTCAACAGATCATGGAATTAGCAACAGCCGGCTCGGAAATGGTCCGCGTCACGGTCGACCGTGAAGAAGCTGCGCAAGCCGTACCGGAAATCGTCAACCGACTGGCACAAAAAGGCTTTTCGGTGCCCATTATCGGCGACTTCCATTTTAACGGCCACAAGTTACTGGAAAAATATCCGGATTGCGCTCAAGCACTTTCCAAATACCGTATCAACCCCGGCAATGTCGGCAAAGGCAAAGCGCGGGACCCACAATTTCAGCAGATGATAGAGTTTGCGATTCAATACAACAAACCCGTGCGGATTGGCGTCAACGGTGGCAGTCTTGATCAAGCCGTGTTAACCCGCTTGCTTGACGAGAACAGACAATTAGCGCAACCCAAAGAATTACCCCTGATCACCCGGGAAGCCATCATACTCTCCGCCCTGGAAAGCGCGGCTAGAGCCCAGGAAATCGGGCTAGGCAAAGACAAAATCATCCTATCCTGCAAAATTAGCGATGTTCAGGAGTTGATCAGCATTTACCAAGACCTGTCCAGCCGTTGTGATTACGCCTTGCACTTAGGCCTTACCGAAGCTGGCATGGGCTCCAAAGGCATCGTCGCATCAGCAGCAGCGCTCGGCGTACTGATGCAACAAGGCATAGGCGACACCATTCGGGTATCCCTAACACCCGAACCCGGCGCAGCGCGCACCAAAGAAGTCATTGTGGCCCAGGAAATTCTGCAAACCATGAATTTTCGCTCCTTCACACCCATGGTAGTGGCCTGCCCCGGTTGCGGACGCACCACCAGCGATTATTTCCAACGTCTGGCGCAAGACATTCAAGGCTATTTACGCGACCAAATGCCTATTTGGAAAGATAAATACAAAGGCGTGGAAGATATGAAAGTCGCGGTGATGGGCTGCGTCGTCAACGGCCCCGGCGAAAGCAAAAATGCCAACATCGGCATCAGTCTGCCCGGAACCGGCGAGTCACCTGTTGCGCCGGTTTTTGAAGACGGTTTCAAAACCGTCACCCTAAAAGGCGAACATATCGCTGAAGAGTTCCAAGCTATAGTCGAGCGTTATATCGAATCGCATTACAGCGCGCAGTAAAAACGTTTCGACACAAAAAAAGGCGGCTGAAAGCCGCCTTTTTTACAACCCTATCAAAGCCCGCTATCACTGACCAAGATCATTACTCCTGCCAGGAACAGACTCGCTTACACCCTTGACGCCGTTGACCAAAGTCAATCCGTCCGACTCATGTTCACATCAAACCTGTCGCGCAATTTGCTTCCATTCACTCTCATTTCATTGACCAGATCGCGCAGTAAACCGATATAGCAACCCTAACACTGTCGCTCCAACAAATTCAATGTATAAAAAATACGGCACGCTTGGACGAGACCATCCGCCATCGCCACTGTTTTTATGAACTACGCTACCCCGGCTGCCCATCCAACCTGGGCGACATCAAAATTGGCGAATAATAAAATGCGAACAAGGAAAACGCCGCCAACCAGCAATAGGTGGACACCATCACCAAACCGCCATACCAGTTTGGCAACAAAGCCGGAAATAACACCCGAAACAACGCGGCCAGATTTATCAGCACAAAGGCCAGCGCCATCACATTCGAGGCTTTTAGCGCCCTGCCGGTATGGCCCAACGCAACGCGGGCCATCATGCCCAAAGTCAAAATACCGATGCCGCCCACAGTAAAGGCGTGTAAAGCCAAAGACTGCGGAACCACAGCAAAAGCAGAGAGGGATACCAAGCCAAATCCAAGGATCAACCAACCATAGCCGATGTACAAAACCCAAAGCAGGGGCACAAACCAAATCCGCGGGTTGTACCAAGCCGCCACTCGCACAATATTAATCACAATCGCCGCTACCGCAGCACCAGCCAACAATGCGCCGGATATATTCAGCATCAATAATGCAAACACCGCCAAACTCACCGCAACAGCGGCTATATCCAATGCCGGATTGCGAATACAAATAACCCCAGATAGCCCCCGTTCGGTAAAAAACGGAAATACCCGGCCAGCGATGACCAAAATCATCGCAACGATAACGGTAACCACCAGGATCAGCCCTAGCGAGGCACTAGCGGCCATACCCAAAACTTGGGCGTGAATCAAACCATTGCCCAAGGCCAATAACAGCAATAAGGCGATAAAAATCAGATTTTGATAGTTGCCAGTTTTTAGAATTGGCTTACCCACAAAATACGCCAACACCGGTAAAAATACGAAATCGACGGTGCCTATCAACAAATCGGGCAATAGTTCGGAATAAAAAGGCAATACCCGGCCATAAATCCATAAAAAACACAGCGACGCCAGTTGATCGGGAGTCACTGTTTGTAAGCCAGTCCAGTTTCTAACTGCTGTTAGTAAAAAACCGGCAATCACCGCTGTGGTGTAGCCAAGCAACATTTCATGAGCATGCCACGTGCTGCCGGTGAAGTAATTATCGATATGCAGCGAACCGTTGGACATTGAGTTCCATACTGCAATCAAAGCCAGAGCTGATAATCCCGCCAGCGCGAAAAAGGCCCTAAAGCCCATCGCAAACAGTGGATAATCAAAAACCGGTTTGTTATTCATGCAAACGCTCCTCCAGCCAATCGATTTCGTTATTCGAGAAGCCGGCAATTATACGCACTTCTCGGTTAAAGGGTCCCTTGGGCTTGCCTTTGAAATAATTCAGTATCAGGTCTTTAAAGCAGTGTTCAGGTTCCATACCGCGCTGTCTGGCCAGATTATTGAACCAGTAAGAACCGCGCTCGACATGCCCGACTTCGTCGTCGTAAATCCGCTGCAAGATAGCCAGACCGGGCTGATCGTCAATAGCGACTAATTTATCCATCATACCCGGCGTCACATCTAATCCGCGCGCCTCCATGCAACGCGGCACTATCGCCAAACGCGCCAAAATGTCATCCGAAGTCTCTTCGGCATGCGACCAAAGCCCGCGATGTGCGGGCAAATCGCCGTAATCGAATCCTAAACCAAGCAAATGAGTGCGAATCAACTCGAAATGCTGCGCCTCTTCGTCGGCGATGATCAGCCAATCCCGATAAAAATCGTCCGGCAAGCCGGGAAATCGGTAAATGATGTCCCAAGCCAAATAAATTGCCACGAACTCGATATGCGCGAGTGCATGAAAAAAAGCCGCTTTACCCTCGTTGGAATCCAGACGACGTTTAGGCATTTCTCGCGGCATCAACAATTTCGGCCGGCTTGGAAATACGGTGTTGCATATCGGCAAGACCGCCCGGTCTGTTTGCAGGGACAATAAGCCGTTATCCAACAACTGCCTGGCTTGATGAGTTAAAACAAGCTTTTGCTCAATGTCGCCATTGAATAAACAATGCTCCGCAAAATCGGATAGGCTTTGGGGCTGCTCTGCCAAAATCGAAGTTCCTGTTTTCTCGCTACCGATGAGTCCATCCCATCCGACAACCACGTAAATAGGTCAAACTAAGCACGACAATATCAGAAGTGCCCGGCGTTTTTATTTTTTAGACATAAAGAAATAAACGGTTTGGCACTTCAAAACCATATTGTTGCCGGATTTTTCGATTGCCTCGCAGGTTTCCATCTTCGAGCGACCCGGCGCCGCCTGTTTGACAATCTTGCCGCCTTCGACGGCGTAATTCAGCACAGCCCGCATTTGGTCAAGTCTGGCATGCGAATCGTTTTCATGGGTCATGCCTTCGATAGTGCCATCGTCTTTAAACGTCCAGGTGGTATTAGAGCTTCGGGCCTTGCTGCCATCACTGGTGTTGGATTCTTTGTCGATTTGCCATGTACCCAAAACATCGGCTTTGGTCAGCTGAACTTCCGCTGTGGCGTGAAAAGATAAAAACAATAAAGCAACAGCGGAGAGTTTAATAAATTGCATGGTAAAGCCTTTTTGAGATTATGTTTTTAGAGCCGTCGATTGTAACACGGAGCCGGAGGCAGCCTCCTTTACTTGAATACCGCAGCTATACTCAAGCCAAACTAGTCAGACGACGCCCCTACAATCGGCCAATAACGCGGCTTAGCCAGGTTAAAATCCATCCAAGAAAACGCACATCACAAGTTTGCTGAATTTATATGTCCGAAGACATCCTACATTTTACCTACCGCTTAAGCGCAGAAGATTACGACAGCGCCGATTTCCTAATCGAAGTTGATAAACAAAGCATGACCCTTATTTCTGCCGCCCCCCCTCCCTATCCTCTATGGACGGAACTCACGTATCAACAATGCCGCAATTGCCCGTTAAAACCGGAGCAGGTTCCGCATTGTCCTGTCGCGATTAATTTGGTGTCACTGTTAAATTTATGTGGGCACCTAGTGTCCCACAAGCAAATGGCTGTAGAAGTCATTACCGATAGAAGAACCATACGCGCCGAAACCACTGCTCAACATATCGCCAGTTCGATTCTAGGCTTAATTATGGCCACCAGCCCGTGTCCGCATACTGAATTTTTAAAGCCAATGGCACGTTTTCACTTACCCTTGGCCGATCAAACTGAAACGATTTACCGAGTAACCACGATGTTCCTATTGGCACAGTATTTTCGGCAAAAAGACCACCTACCCTATTCCCTGGAACTGGATGAACTGCTCGCGCTATATCAAAACTTACAAGTTATCAACCTCCATTTAAGCCAACGGTTAAAAACTGCGATTAGCGAAGATGCGGCGGTAAACGGCGTGATTTTACTGGATTTATTGTCAAAGTCGGTTTCTTGGTCAATCGAAGACGGTCTTGAGGAAATTCATCATTTATTCGATGGATACCGCAAATTAGCTCAATAGTCTGCCGACAAAAACTTTCTTGCACAAACTATCGCTCGCCAATGGAAGCAGCCAAATAGACCAAGCCACCCTAATACCCAAGCCACTGCCTCAGAACGACTGCATCACCTGGCGACAACAACCAATCCTTCAGGAGTGCCGACGTTAAGCTGCTCAGCGATGTGTATAATCATGATGTGTATAATCATAAGGTTGACACATCCCATCCATACACTTATAATAACCAAATTACTTACCTAGATAAGTAATGCCGAGGTGGTGAAATTGGTAGACGCGCTAGCTTCAGGTGCTAGTAGGGGTAACTCTGTGGAGGTTCAAGTCCTCTCCTCGGCACCATAACTTATTGATTTTCCTCATATTTTTCATGAGGAGAGTATTCTTCTTCCTTGTTACACAACTTGCCACACATTTTGCTACACAAGATGTGCTGATGAGGAGAGGAAAATGCTCGAAAAATCCCCGCACAAATATCTCTGCCAGCGAAAGGACATCCTGTACTATCGCCGCAGAATCCCCTCCCTTCTAAAATCTCACTTCAATAGACCTGAGTTCATCGTTTCGCTAAGGACTTCAAATATTAGCGATGCAAAAAAACTTTGTTCTGGATATGATCGATACTTTGACGATCTGATAACAAACGAAATCCTCAGAAATATGAGTTCCAGACGCCCTCCTAACGCGATAGACTTCACCGTTAAACAAACAGTCGCTCCTGATGGTACCGTCACCAATGAAGTCGAGATAAAACCTGAAGACATAAAAGCATGTTTAGATTCAGGAATGTCCCCTGAAGAATCCGCCGCATACTTCCGCGAATTATCCAGAATCAATAACGAACTGCACTCATCTAAACCACTACAAGATCCTGCCGAGAACAAGACCGCTCAATCAACGGCGAAATCAAACGAAACAAGAACGAAAAAGGGAAATCCAGCAGCGAATTCCGCGAAACATAGTTTGAGCGAAATTATTGAACGCTACTATGACGATTTGAAAATCGTTAAGTACGGAGAAGATTGGAAGCCTTCGAACAAACACACTACATTTTTTCGACGTCTAATTGAAATCACTGGCGATAAAGCAATCAGTGAAATCACAAGAGATGATGCAAAACAGGTACTAAAGCAATTGAAGCTACTACCTGCAAATACAGCAAAGTATCGAGGAATGACAGTCGATAAAATAATTTCCCTAAACATTGATGAAGAGAAGTTCACTACGAAGACCATCAATGATCATATGGAGATGTATAGCAGATTGTTTAAATGGATAGTATCTGAATACAAAGAATATACGGACAATCCATTTGTTGAATTACGAGTACAAGCCAACAAGAAAATAAAGCAGAATCAACGTAGACAGAGCTTTACCAGTCAAGATCTAGTAAGAATTTTCTCTACAGAGCTTTATACCAACGGTCAATATGATTCAGTTTACAAGTTTTGGACACCATTGATCGCATTGTACACTGGCGCAAGAAATGCAGAAATAGCAGCACTTTACAAAGAAGATATAAAACAAATTGACAATAACTGGGTATTTGATTTTAACGAAAATACAAAAGACAAGCGGTTAAAATCAGCGAACAGTTTCCGGAAGACACCCATTCACCCCCATCTTATAGAAATTGGATTCATAGACTTTGTAGAATCCTGCAACGATAATCATAGACTATTTCAAGAATTATCCAATTGGACAACTAAGGATGGATACTCAAGACCAATCGGAGATTGGTTTAATCGAGAATACTTGGTAAAACTAGGTATATACATTAAAACCAAAAAAGTGTTCTACTCCTTCAGGCACACAATGACGTCCGCATTGGATAGAGCCGGCGTAATGGATTATATAACTGAACAAATATGCGGAAGAGAAGCAGGAAATAACACTCTTGGAAGAGAAAATTATGCCGATGACGTTAGTGTTGCAAGATTATTAACAGAAATAATTAAGGTGGACTTTCGTAATGAACTTAGCAATGTTCGCTGGATACCAAAATAATATAAATGATCTACAAATAAAGCCTTCTAATAGAGTCAATCACCATATCATTCATAGTTCCTAAATGACTATTTCGAACTATTTTCATTTGGTTGTTTATATCAATGGCAATAGCAGAAAAGGCATCATTACTACCCAGCAATTTATCAGGGAATATTGCTGACGCTAATGATGATTTAACACCATCATAGAACATATGCTGAATGGCAAGTTGATTGATTTTATCAATGTTATCTTCTGATAACTCAATCATTACCGGATAATAACCAGACAATCTCGCCATTGTAATGTTTTTATCATTCCATTGGTCAATGATATAGATATGTTGACATCTATTGTCTTCTGCAAACTGAACCAGAATATTCAATCCACCGATGAATGAACGTTCACCATCATAAGTAAAGTCAAAATCATGATCCTGCCCAAGCTGAAAATATCCTGGTGGATAATGTCTAACAGTTGCATTGCTGAATGTTGTGTGGATGATTTCTTGATGGTTATGGGAGAATAGAATAAGATTGGTCACAAAATCATAAAATTATAAAGTTTAGAGATGTATTTATATAACTATGATAGGCTGTGAACAATTAATAAAAGACATTTAAGTTCAAAGATTGGCACCTCAAATAGGTCGATCTCAAAACTGTTAAAGTTCAGGTACAGTTAAGAATCGAGACATTTCTGAAAAGATCTTAGCTCATTTCTTTGCCTAGCTTCCATATAGTGTAACAATTGCAGAGGAAAGTTCAGTCATAGCAATATTAAAATGCTCACACTCATTAATTACCTTTGCGATGTTTGCAACGGCTCTATCTGATAATTTTTTGTAGTTGTTAGCTGCTTTATTTGGTTTTTTGATATTTTCTGGAACATCTATTTGCTTAACAATCTTATGATCTAGAATTGCCAAATACTTTCCGATATCTTCATGCGATTCATAATCTATTGAAGTTTCTGGGCAGATGCCTGCTGCAAGCCAACACTCTATTGACTCAACAGAAACAGCAAGAACATGTTTATGATCTTGCTCCGAATCATCAAGCCACAACCATTCTTGAAGAAAACTCCTAACAAAAAAACCTTTTTCACGAGGCGTGTCTGTTTGAGCTGGCACTGGAGTTATATTTGTTTTATCACCAATTCTAAGATATATATCGGAATCCATTTGTACTAAAATTATATCGCATATAAAGTTATCCATGTCATTAGCAAACATGGCAGATCCAAGAATTTGATTTTTTCGAACTTGTGGTGTATTGCGTTGACACCATTTATATATCATTTCCCAGCCACCATTAAACGATCCAGAAGAAGTTATATCTAGAGAAGGCTGAAGATCAACAAACGTTAGTGCATGACCAAAATTTTCAATCTTATTAAAATATTCTACTATGAATTTTTTGAGAACAATCTGATCACTTGGTCCCTCGGAAACAATGCCAATCTTGATTAAACTCATAATCCTAACGCACCCTTTATTTGTCCCTCAATCCATAATTCAGATAGATTTCTACCACCAGACATTTTTATCCAATCAGATCTTTCCATCCCTTTGGAAGGCTGCAACCTATTTACTTTAGTAGCACCATCTTTTTCGCGTCCAACAACAAATATCCTCTGATTATCATCAAAAATATCAAAAGCATCGAGAGACGTGGGATTATGAGAAGTAAGGAATATTTGCTTAGGACTAATTGTCACATCGCTATGATCACTAGCACATAATACGTATATTATTGTTTCTATTAGTTTTTTGGTAATTGCTGGATTAAGAGCGTTGTCTATATTATCAATTGCAAAAATTGCAGGAGTTTCCCTGTGCAGCAATAATACGACTAAAAATAATAAATATAGTGTACCTTCAGAGCTATCGTATGCAGACAAATAATTCCTAGGGGCTGTTGCCATTTTGTCATAATCCCTTTGAAAATCGATTGGCGAGCCATATTGATTGAGTTTTCAATCAAACGATAACTAGCGAATGCCACGCCAACTGCTTACAGATACCCACTGGGAAAAGCTAAAAACGATTATGTTGAGTTTCAGCATTTACGACAAACCCGGTCTTCGGCAAACGGTCGAAGGGATTTTTTATCGCTTGCGTGTTGGCTGCCCTTGGCGAGACTTGCCCGTCGCTTTTGGCAAGTGGAATGCCGTGTACAAGCGCTTCAATGCCTGGTCACTGCAAGAAAAGCTGAGGGGTATCTTTCAAGCGCTAGTGATTGAGCCTGATTTGGAATGGCTATTTATTGATGGCAGCATTATTAAAGCCCATCAACACAGTAGCGGCGGCGCCCATGAAAATCCAACAGCCATCGGGAAATCGGTCGCAGGCAACACGACCAAAATCCATATGGCGGTTGATGCCGGTGGACTTCCCATCCAGTTTTCGATTACGGGGGGCGAAGTACATGACTGCAAAGAAGCGCCGGAATTTGTGGCCAAGCTCCCCCAGGCGGGCTACATGATTGCAGACAAAGGGTATGACAGCGAGCCGTTACGGATTCAAATTCGAGACCAAGGCACAGTCCCCATCATCCCAAGAAAACAAAATTCAATAGTCGGGAATGAGGAAATGGACTGGTGTCTCTATAAATATCGCCACCTCGTTGAAAACGTATTTGCGCGACTGAAACATTTTAGAGCTATTGCCACCCGATATGACAAACTAAAACGCAATTTTGAAGGTGCTATCGCCCTGGCTTGTGCATTTATATGGTTACCGATGTGAAACGGCAACAGCCCCTAGCTTTTAATTTTGCTTTGACATTGTGTTTGATAGTCCAATCAATGGATGCGTTTTCACGTATCGCCTTCACCACTGGTTTTACTGGTTAATGCACCCTTCGCCAGTACCACACCCGCTTTACCATTTGGGGACAGGTGGTAAATAAAATGCTGTAACCAGGCGAAGTTAGCATTACCAACGGGTGGTGTACCGTATTGCCAGCGTCCATCGGTTCGTAACAATTCACCACTCCAATCACTAACATTGAAGGGAGGATTAGCAATAATAAAATCTGCCTTCACATCTTTATGGGCATCATTCAGGAATGACCCCTCATTGTTCCATCTAACTTGTGAACTATCGATACCCCGGATAGCAAGGTTCATTTTTGCTAACCGCCAGGTGGTTTGGTTACTCTCCTGACCATAGATGGAAATATCATTGATTCTGCCCTGATGTTCCTCCACAAACTTTTCGGATTGTACGAACATCCCACCGCTGCCGCAGCATGGATCAAACACCCTACCTTTATAGGGTTCCAACATAGCAACCAATAATTCAACGATGCTACGGGGTGTATAGAACTGACCACCTTGTTTACCTTCCGCTAACGCAAACTCCCCCAGAAAGTATTCGAAAACGTGTCCTAGAACGTCAGCACTACGCGCTTTTGCATCACCTAACAGGCTGGTGAAAAACCCGCCGATATTTCCCCTTACCCACGATGTTCGTGATTTTTTCGAGTTGAAATCGGTCATGACATCGAGTTTCAAGCGTTTTGCCCCGGTTTCAAGGGCTTTTTATTCGCCTGAAGCCGTCTGTGGACGGTTTTCAGGCGAACTCCACCCTAGGCGGGTGCACTCCACGCCGGTTTCGGCGTGAACACCAATAGGTTGAGCATGCGCGTCAGGTTGTAGGCGGCAAAGCAAAACAAGGCCTGACCCGCGACTTTGGCTAAGCCGATGTGACGGGTTTTGCGCAGGCCGCCGACCGTTTTGACCCAGCCAAAGGCTTCTTCGACGATTTTGCGGCGCTTGAGACTTTGGGCGTAACCTTTGCCGCGCGCGGTGCGGCCGTCGACGGCACTGCCAATCTTTTTGCGGGCCACATGGGCTTTGATATCACGGGACTCGAGTCCGTTGACGAACGCCGGTTGGTCATAGCCTTTGTCGGCACCGACGCTGCCACCTTGGGGCACGCGGCGTTTGATCATTTTTTGCGCGGCTTCGATTTCGGCGGTGCCGGTGGCTTGAGTGGTTTCGACATCGACAATCAGGCCGTTGCGATTCTCGGACAAGGCATGGGTGATGTAACGCAGTTTGGCCTCGGTGTATTCGCCTTTCTTGTAAAGCCGGGCTTCGGGATCGGTTGTACTTTGATGGGTGGCGTTGCTGCGCTTTTCGCCACTGAAGTCGATCTCGGGATTGCGGCCGGCGGGTTTATCGGGACCACTACCATCTTTTTTGACGAAGCTTTTGTGCGAGGCCCAGGCTTCAATGAGGCTACCGTCGACACTGAAGTGTTCGTCGGACACCAGATTTTGCCATTCGGCTATGGCCAGTACCCGCTCAAAAAATTCGCGACTCAGGGCTTCGGACAGCAGGCGTTCGCGGTTGGCACTGAACACTGTGCGTTCCCACACGGCGTCGTCGATGCCCAGACCGACAAACCAGCGAAACAACAGGTTGTAGTCCAGTTGTTCCATCAACTGACGCTCGCTACGGACCGTATACAGGACTTGTAACAGCAAGGCGCGCAGCAGTTTTTCAGGGGCAATCGAGGGACGGCCTGTGTGCGAGTAACGCTCGGCAAAGACGGCATCCATCGAGGCCAATACGCCATCAACCAGTAGCCGTAAACGACGCAACGGATGCTGTTTGGGAATACGGTCTTCCAGGCCAACATAGCTGAACCAGCTGTTTTGAATGGCATCGTGTCCGCGCATTGAAAGGCTCCAAATTTAGGTAGCCTATTTTAACAGTTAGCCGCTCATCTATGCCTTAGCTTACTTGGCTTTTCGAGTTTTTCACCAGCCTGCTAATGCAATGTTACCCACCAAATCAATTAACCCTCCCAAACTGGTAGGATCGAGATTTTGACGGGCAAATACTTTGGGCAGTACACCCTTTAACGATGGGTTCTCCTTTTCGATAGCATCCATTGCACCATCAACAAAAGTCCGATATCGGGTTGCTTTGCTTTACCCAGCAGATAGGACCAGCGTGCCTCCATCGGTACGAAGAAGATGTTTTCACCGGAATATTCATCCTTATCTTCTGGATCAGCGCCGGCATATTCACCTTCACCAGCCGCTAATTTACTGAACATCTCTTCAAATGCATCCGAGATATATTTCAGGAAAATCAACCCCAGTACGACGTGTTTGTATTCGGCGGCATCAATGTTCTTACGGAGCTTGTCAGCTGCTTTCCACAGCTGTTTTTCTAACGGTTCTTCTTTAGCGGGTTGTTTGGGGGCTTTCGCCATTGACTGTCCTTTTTGAATGATATCCTGATGACTACAGGGTGGTGAACTAATGTTATCTCAAGGATAGCAATAGATGATCGGTTCAGCAAATACACCCATAAACGCAAGTGGCATCACATAATGCATTGCTTCTGTACACTATAAAAATCAAAAATTGCTAAACTATCGTTTACATTTCAACTCATTTTTAAAATCAATTGTTAAACAATCGTTTACCTTCCAATCTGGGCAATTCTCTAAAAACTGTTAGGAAAAACCAAAGTCTGAAACAGTTAGATATAGCAACAAAGTGCGCGTTTTCATTACCCACTATTATCAAAGCAGAACAAGGACAGGGATTATTTAATAGTTTTCAAACCATAGCGAAATGTTTGGATTATGAAATTTCGGGGCGCACTTTACCCAGTGCTGAATCATTAGGCGAAAGCTTAGCAATACTCAGGGAACGTCAGAAAATATCATTACGGTCACTTTCCGAACTGACCAAGGTGAGTGTTCCAACGATATTAGCAATTGAATCCAATCATCCAGGTCATCTATTCCCTATAGAACAGATCGCAACAGCATTGGGTGCTGGATTGTTTCTGCATCCTATTGGTACACCATTGCCATTTTATAAGACAACGGCTATCAGTAGTAATTACCAATCATGGTCAACACCACCGGAAATATTAGACAAATTATATCCAATAGTGGGTGGGCAATTTGATTTAGACCCTTGTAGTACTACTAAAGACAAAAATAAAGCACCCGTCAAAGCGAAGATTCATTATACCGGTGAAGATGGAGACAATGGATTGATCTAACCTTGGTATGGCAAGGTATTTGTCAATCCACCTTATGGTAAATCATTGAAACAATGGATTAAAAAATCTCATGACGAAACAATGATGGGAAATATCAAGCTTTGCATCGCTGTTATTCCTGCTAGACCCGACACCATCGCTTGGCATAATTGGATTATCAATAAAGCAGATATATTTATGTTGAAGGGGCGTATCAGATTTGCAGCTGAAGGTAAGAATGATGTTGCCCCTTTTCCGTCAGCAATCATAATTTGGAATGCTAATTCAACCACTATTCAGATGATGCAATCAGCATTCCCAAACGCATGGCATATTTCACCAACCCATTCTGCATTATATTAAATCATGTTGATCACGATACATTGATATCGTCATACATTACTTATTGATTTTATATATTTTGGGAACAGACCATTAATCCATGTAAATGAATTTTTAACAAAAAACTCATTTTAGATTGAAAATGTAAGCGATTTTTTATCAAATGCTGTTCATCAACTATTCATTCGACTGTTTCTGGATGTATTTGCAAATTCCAATTAAATCCACCGCTGATTCCTATTTCAAAACCACCATTCACCCCGTTCAGTAACTTGCTGCGTGTCGCGATTGTAATTTGCTTTATTCAAATTATTAAAAACCGACACTCCGTTTCAATCTATATTAACTCATTCTTGAACTAAAAAATATTTTTACGCAGATCCTTATAAGTGCATTGAAGATTCATATTCATACATAGATTATGGAAAGTTAATGCGGTTCAGTTATTGGGTGCAAAGGTAACTAAGGCATGAACATATATAAAAATACGTTCGTGGTTAGATGAGCAATCGCTCAGTGCGGGAAGAAAAAATGAACTTAGTGACCATTAACTTTTTTATATTTTTGTATTTCAGATTCCAACCTTAATTTGGCTTCATTCTTTGTGATACCTAGTTGGCCAGCTAGAAGTCCTACATAATTTTCGTGATTCAAGTTAGGTTCGAGAATACTATCTAAAACATAAAATCGGAACTTAATACCATCAGGGACATTCCCATTGGAACTCATAATTCTATCTCTTACTTTATCAAGAATTTGATTCGCAATATTCGATGCACCATTATGGAAGTTATATTCAGCAAGTATCATCAAAGAGTTTACATCAGTTTGCATCAAAAGATCGCTGTTTTTTCTAATAGAGGCTACAGCATGACTCAAATCACCTGTTGCGATAGAAAGATTGAACATTTCCTCAATTTCGGGCATGGAAAGGGTGGGTTTTTCGTCGAGTTGAGCAATTCTCTGTGTTGCAAATTCCTTTTCATCAGGAAATAAGTATCCATTTTTTCGATACTCTTGAAGCACAGTTCTGCTTATGTCTGGTATAAGTTTATCGAAAATCTTCTTTTGATTTTCTAATTGCTTTATATCATATTTCAAAGATGCTAATTCTAATTGATCTATAGTGGCTTTGAATGTCTGAACACCGGTAGCTATAATCATACTAAAAAATGCAACAACTCCAATAGTAGAAAGGCTACGTTCAAACCAAGGAAGTTCATTTTGTTGCAACTTTGAAAGTTCTACAAGATGCCCTAATGTTTCGGCAGTAATAGGGGATACATCAGTAATGATCCTTGCGATAGAGTACATTTTAGACTGTCTATATATAATCAAAATCACTATCAATACGAGTAGTATAGTAGCTATGCTAAGCAATAATATTATCATGATATTTAAAGCTCTATGGTACTTTATTGACTATGTTATTGATTTCCACTTCTTCAGCGGGCTTCCCAGATATTGTATTATTATCAATTGAATTTGTATCTAAGATTGATGGAACGAATTCTTTTATTAAATCGAACAATTCCTGGCTTGAATCTATTAACCGTCCAAAGTTATTATCTCTATGGAGCTCCAATAGATTTAAAGTTCCAAGATAAAGCTTCTCATTTGGGGCAACATTTTTAAGAATTAACTTCATCTCTCTAATAAAAAATGAATTAGGAAGTTCTCCTAATTCGCCGCCGGGAATTGAAGCGAGGTTGCTTAACTTAGCGGCTTTGGGGGAGAAAAACCTAGAATATAGAACCCCCGAAAGATTTGCGGATGTTTTAATATTATCGACATCTTCCGATTTATCCTGATATTCTTGCAGTAATATTTTAGCGATTATATCAATCCTCTCAGATAAATCTGAGTAATCACTAATCACATCACAAATACGCTTCATTAAACCAATTGTTTTAATATCTGTATTTAAATAAACGAGCTTAGACTCATTTTCAATGAACCAATTTATCGCACGTTTAAGATTTTTAATATCTGGATGTTGGCTATATATAAATCCACTTACTGGTTGCTCATAGATTATTTTTATGTTCTTTAGAAGTTCGTTTTGGCTTGGTATGTTAATATTTGCAAGAACAAACTTTAGCAAATATCCAACGTATGGACTGGCATCATTATCAACAAAATCAGATTTATTATAGAACTCCAGAATTGTATCTAACGATTTCTGATACTGTTTAAAATAAAAATATGAAAAAGCTAACCTGTAATATGCGTCATCTGTGGCAGGAAACCAAGGATATTCGTTTATAAAGCTACGCCATTGCTCAGTCTCATTAAAAGATGGTGGGAACTTGATATAACTGGGGGGCCATGTTTTTCCAGTCTCGGTATAATCGTGACTTGCAAGTGATATATATTTATCCGAAGCTGCGCTACCAGTTGTGTAGTTATTTACAAGATAAATTTTATTTTTTGGCTTAGCTAGACCCATAAAAACGTGATCTAAATAACCTTTTCCAAGGTCAGAATTATAATTTATTAGTATTACTATGATAGATTTTTTTACCTCACTATTCTCTATTTTGGTTATATCTTTATTTAGTATAGCCTCCGAAAAATGCTCAACAAGACCTATATTGTTGGCCTTTGCCAATGTACCCAAGGCTTCAATTACTGGCGTCGGTTTATCAATCAACCTTAAAAAGATTGTATCACATAGTTCATAATCACTTTCACTTAGGTTTGATCCAGCATGAGTAAAAATCCTCACAATATCTTTATCGTCAATATTTCCTAGGTTTGTTATCAAAGAATCCTTCAAATTTCCGCTATAACTCCCATTAAACAATAGTAGAGAAATCAGCTCTAATGACTCTGGTTTTATTTTTTTATCCTCTCCAAAGATTCTGCTTTCGGATGCAGCATATAATTTGATACTTAAATCTTTATCACTCTTAACAACATCTTGATCCAATAAATCAACCATTCCGAGATAAAAATCCATATCTCCGATGTTTTTGTTCTCGGTAAGAAAATCTACTGACAATCTAATATTGTTTTGGAGAAGCCAAGTAAATATTGTATTGAAGTTTTCAGGCAAGGGGTTTATCTTATAACTATAAACCATCGCATAACCTAACTGGTCTTTCAGCTCTGGGCTATTATGTTTCGATATAAAGCTTATAGCTTGGTCATAATTTCCGTCTTCAATGACCTGTTTGAGATAAGTGGTAAATTTTTTTGTAGGAGTAATTGGGTAAGATTCCAAGTAAGTTAGCTTTTGATCTTCTTCCATACTAAAAAAATTATGCTCTAGAAGCATCGAATTATAAAAGTTATCACTTACTTTGGAATGTAAATAAATCCAATCTCGGGTGTTTTTATTATATGCAGGAATTCCCGGCAATAATATCAAAATTCTACTTACTATCTTATTAGGTTCTTCGTTTGAAAATAATTCAATTACCCCTTTATAACTTGGGTGTCTTCTATACTCCATCCCCTCTAGAAACCCCATTCCTAAAAAATACAAAAATAGGGAAGCAATAGATGCTGTAATTAGTAGTGCCTTTTTTTTATACCCTCTTGATTTAATGCCAATCAGCTCAATACTGGGTCTAGATTTTTCAATTATTACGTCGATTTCAGTTGCTTCAATTGGCGCGTGAGAGGCCTTCTCTGTCTTATCTTTTATATTCGATACAAGGATATCTGATTCTCCATTCTGCTCGCTAACCTTATATATTATTTCCCTAGTTTTTCTATCATAAGAAATGATGCGTTCATCGTACTTTTGCTCGTGCTTTATAACGTACTTAATCATCAAAATCGCATTGGCAACGTCTATTATAAGTTCACTTCGAATGTAATTTAGTGTGTTTCCAATAATCGAGGCTAGCAATTGCACTAAAAATTTTATAACTCTATCTAAGTCAGGCTTGATACGATCTGAAATATATATTCCTGTTAATAAAAATGTAAACATCAACCCTAAAAAGGTAAAAATAGACATTTTTTCCATTTCAAGTATCCTATGAGGTTTGTCAGTTCACTATAATTGTTTATTTACTATTGAACATTATATTAAATTTACTATAAAAATATTATATGATATTTTTTAACGCTAAGTAATTCTAAATTATTAAGCATACTATATATATTTGGAAATGAATTATTCACACGAGGAGCATTAGCATCTGCCGAAGTATAATATAGATACTCGGCGGCTGTCGCTTTAGAGCCTACCCCTTCGTCACGTCAAATAATATTTAATCATACTTTCTATTAATATGAATATTCAATCTATAATTTATAAACTCTGTTTAGGTGGGCGATTATTGCTCATCCCGCTATAATGCATTGAATACGTTTTATAAATAGTCGTCAAATGATAAATAACTATGAGGAATTCATTTCTTCATATCATTTCCAAAATTAATTGCATTCACCGGTTGGTTGAGACGGCCATCTCAACCAGCATTTTAAACGGAGAATGTAATGACTATGCAATTAATCCGATGACACTATACCTGCATAGTGTATGACCATAAGTGTCTCGATGGTGAATCAATATGGAAAAATATAATCAGACTACGGATGTAGTCATACCACAACTTTATACCGTATCTATCAATAAGAACTGGTGGAGCAAACCGTTAGTCGCTTCAAGTATAGCCGGCAACACCTATCATACCAACCAGGGTGGTAAGAGAATCAATCTTGCTAAGGGTTGGGAAACCGTTCATCTACCATTCGCGGATATTTTCAACCATCTCACTGTAGATGGGTTTCCAATCTGCGCATCATTGAGGAATGGCTATCGGAAATCCACTAACTTTATCTGTCATTCCATTGCAATGGTTGACATTGATCATGGGCTAACCCTTGAAGAATTAAGGGCAAATCCGTTCTATGTTGAATATGGTACCGGGTATTATGTAACACCGTCTCATACCGATGAACATCCACGATTCAGGGTATTATTCGCGTTAGAGCATCCAATCGATCATCCTGATGATATGACATGGTTGTATACCATCCTGCTTCAGATTCTGGGCGGTGATAAGGCGTGTAAAGATGCTTCTCGATTTTTCAACGGTACCCAACATTGCCCTGATAAAGCTTTAAACGCTGATCGCCAGTTACCTACATCGGTTGTAAAGACGCTGATTGAGGATCACAAGAATCGGGCGTTGGTAATATCCCCCCCAACATCTCGGAATCGTCAGGGTTGTGACACTCAAAACCATACGAGTGCAACCCCATCGTTACCAGCATCCTATACCTTGCCAAGTACCCATGAAAAATCCACCATTATCCAGTTACTTTTACAGACATTCTGTGGATATTATCCAACCTGGCGTGACATCGGTTGGGGTATGAAATATGCCGGGTTCAGTCTGGAGGATTACCAAACCGTTACCTCGTCCATTATGAATAAAAAATCAGCAATTGCCGCGGCAGCACTATGGAACAGTCACCAACCCGTTGATCAGGTAATCACCCTTGGTACAGTCATACATTATTTGTATGAACAGTTGGGTGAAACAACCGTTAAAAGCAAATTGATGTTGGCAAGGATTGAGCGGGAACAATCGGAGAATGAAAGGATAAAGGAAAGGCTTGCACAATTGAAACAAAGGAAGGTGGCATGATGACCAGCAATAGCATGTCGCAAGCTGATTTCAATCAAATGGTCTTGCAAACCCGATTACCTAGAAAAAAATCGGACAAAAAACGTTACCTATCAACGTTACCCAAAGATGCGTTGATGGATCTTGTGGAATACCTTGCTGAGTATCACCCAATCCTGGTTGATGATGCAGCAAATATCCTACTGGAAAAAATCCAAAAGGATGACTATCGACTGTCCTACTATCATCGGTTATCCAGTGGCGCCATTAAACCCTTTACACTCGCTGATGATCATTGGGATGTTGTTAAATCGACTGATTTCATCAGTGTTGACGACTACGGAGATGGGAAACGTGTACTGCTGAATGCGGATATGAGTATGGGTAAGAATTACGCGCCTAAACACGCGAAAATCGCCCATCGATTGCTAGCACCGCTACGTTCCATCGTTGGTCAGCAGGGCAGCAGAAATTGCGTACAAACGGATATGGTTACTACCTATGATCAATCTAAACGATTGCTCGATATGGCTTCAAATCATGAAATTGATGTGACAGATGAAATTTTGATCATCGATGAAGTGCATAATTTTTTACTGGCGGATTACCGCCTAGAACCGTTACACAATGTGCTGAAATTGATGCAGCTACCGTGGAAACAGGTTGTGTGCCAATCGGCAACCATTGGTAGTGATGATTTTGATGGAATTATTGAGTTTGACAGCAGGATACGTATCCATAAAACCGTAGCACCTGATTTGATGTATTACCGTTTGCATATCGGTGACCCCCATCATGCATTGCAACAATTCATCTATTTTTGGCTGCAACATCCCAATAAATCTCTGATACTCCATAACAATACCGAGACGTTACTGGGATTCAAACAGCTTCTAAATCAGGTCCCCAAGGACGATGGTAGCCATCTTGTTGTTGAAATTGTAAACGCCGACCTATGCAGAACATCAGGATCATTTGCCCATCGTCTTACCAATGATGGTGAATTCCAAATGGATGAGGTGGATATTGTTCTAGGTACCACCTCTTTAGTGGAAGGTATTTCGATCCAGGATAATATCGATGTAGCGAATGTGTGTGTCATCGGTAAGGAACCGGTGCAGTACATCAAGCAATTGTGCGGACGCTTCCGTAAAGCATCAACAGTTCATTGTCTGCACATTGCAACCAACAATCTCGATGAAGATGTATTTGATATTGATCAATGGATTATTGAACAGGAGCGTTTATCCGCAATGGCAAAAGAGACCGCTACCTTCATGACCCAACAGTACCGCGCTTTCAATAGCAATGATCATGCGGCATTTGAGAAGTGTTTAAGCATGGATTTTAAACGTCAAGGCATATTGTTCGATTCAACATCTAATCAGTATCTGGTTTCACCGTTATCAACATTATTCATATCCGCTGAAGCTAAACACAAACAATTTTACGCTAACCGTGATTATGCCAACCAGGTTCTAAAATCGTTGGGGTTCACTGTCTGCAAATTTCAATCCTACGGAAAAGATGAGGAATTTATCAATCTTTCTAAAGCGACTCGAAAGCAATGCCGTGAAAACATCAAGGAGATGCGACGTGCAGAATCAACGTTGATTCTCAATCTTATGTTCAAATCTACTGAAAATAATCATGTCAACATAGAAAAGGTTGAACGATTATTAGAGATATATGACAAAGAATTAACAGCATTTCAAAAACGTATTATGGCAGTGTTAAAACAGATTGATACCAAAAAGGTAACATATGATTACCTAGTAAATGCCATTGAACGTTTAGAAAATGGTCAAATGTGTGATGAAACTATCATTATGCATGCGAACGCAAGTGCAGCAGAGTGTGGCATTATCAGTGAATTAGAAAAACGCTATCCATCAGGCACTAGAATATTACCCGCTGAAAAATTGCAGATTGTTGCTGATATTATTGAGTCATTGATCCGTCACATCATGAATGCAACCCATATCGATAAGCATGATGCATTCCAGTTCGTTATTAGATTGCCGCGATGGCGAAAACTAGCAGATAAGATAATATTGAATAATGGTATTGTGAGTTGCTCTTGTAATCGTCCAGTAAAGATATTGAGAGATTTTTTACCTGAATTCATCATACAACAAGTGCAACAAATGAATCTAAAATATTATGTATTAGTCATTGTCTGATGATAGCTACTTGTTAGGGACAGACCTTTTTATTATTTATATATATAAAATAAAAAAGCTACGTCTCTAACAAGGAGATGATAGCTCCTGTTGTCATTCAAGAACTGTATTTCAGCTATACCCATTGATCATACAAGTGATATTTTCAAACACTAGGTGAAAAATAAATATCCCTTGATATATCGGTTTTTTGATTGTTTTTTGTAATTATATTTGATTATTGTTCGAAATATAATCATAAAAGTTCCTCAGCCGCCTCATACACCACACCACAGAAACGCATCGGCAACAACTATCACTAGGATAAATACATATGCTGCAATTTATCAAGGTGATTCAAGTGAACTTAAACAGACTTATCAATAAAATATATGGCGCATCTCTCCCAATAATGGGCGGATGTGGTGAAAGCATTAATGATGCCATAATTCTCTATTATGTGAGCATTATAGATTCATACAAAATCGAGCAACATGTGCTGGATTTGATGATGACATTGCAAGATTATAGCTATGAGCTAATACAATCAGAAATGCTAACTATCGACAAGAAACAATATGACAAGATACAGTTGAAGATAGAATGCAAACTGACGAGAAAAATATTTGTTAAAAATTATTATTTCAACATTACAAACTGCAAGATTTTCGATCCTGATCTGGAATATTATCCACCAGAATCATTGATAAAGAGCTTTCTATAATTTTGTACGATAAAAATATATGATACAAAATATTATTATGGAATCGTACAATTTACCATTTTACATTACAAAATCCATTCAAGATGGCAATGGATATTCATTCAAGCATTCAATTACTTTCGAGCCGGATTATTTAATCGACTTTGTAAAACTTGAATACAAAATCATACGATACATTTTTTCATTACAAAACGTATCATACAAAATATTAGAGCAAACCTTAATTATCACCGGAAGACATCATGTTTTCGATGTATTCAGCACCAAGATTAGCGATGAAGCTAACAAAAAAATCTACTTCGACATAACCGCAGTATTCGGGATCGAATCACGCTGAAGACAACAGCTTTGACAACATTAAGTGTTATACATAGAATGCTACTCAATCTGTTACACACTTTCCGAGGAGAGTTGTGAGCAGAGTAGGCTGCGAAGAAGATATTTTCTTAATTATCATTAAGTTATAGTGCCACCTTGTTTTAGAGGAACCTCAAGTCCTCTCCTCGCACCATTTTTATTTTCTTCTTGCGGAAACCAGCAAGACAGAGATTAAAAAATCCTTATAGATTTTCTCGTAGCTACAAACGATGTAGCAGTCAATTATAAAGTCAATACTTATTTAAAATTTTTGTGGGTTCATATACCCGCCAAATTATCTCTCTATCGGGAGATTCTCCGCCAAATAGCATCGACCCAATTCTCAGATCAAATTCAGTATATAACTGCCTTCCAGAAACGCAGGTAAGAACGCTTATAGAGATAACGCAGAATAGCTATCGTTATCGTCAACCGCCGCTGAAACGCGCGCAATTAACTCCAAGTTGCTATTACGCTCCATCATACCCCCTATAGCCAAGGTAACAATCATCGCTTCGAACGGATACACCAAATGAGCACGGTAGCGTTGGTAATACGTTTCTTCATCCAAGTCGCTAATCCCGTGACTAGCTAACGCCGTCATGTATAGGTTCAGCAATTGTTTTTCATGAGCACGCCGAGACTCCGGCTTCAGCGATGTCGCTAAAAAATAAGCGAGGTCACTAACACCCTCCCCCATCCGCACCAATTGCCAATCCAGAAAGCCGGGCTCAGAGTGATTCCAAAATAGATTGCCTGGATGACAATCATGATGCACCAAGGTCTGCACACCGGTTGCCAATATCCTGGTGATTCGCCGCCGATCCGCTGCATAGCGCAACGCGGATCTATGCAATTTGTTGGGCACCAAGCGCCCGGCGCGATCAAGGCCACGCTTCATCAAGGGCACAGCCAGCAAGGTACCCATATGATTCTCGACATTGTAACTAAAACCGTTTAACCAGCGATGCGTTTTCAATAGCCCAGCATTGCCCCAATAGTGAGCATGAAAACCGGCTAGCTTTTCAACCACCTGCTGAGCTTGTTCCAAAGACAGAGCGTCTGCGGTAAACCCGGGCCTAAATCCCAGTTCATCCAAATCCGCCATTACCAATGTAGTACCGCGCCCTAACACACTTTCAGCCGCTAAAATTTGCGGCACACTCACCGGAACCCCCTGAGAAAGCGAATTATAAAAATGAACTTCCTTATGCAATAACCGGGGTATGGCGGTAATCGCTCTGGACTTAATTGCCAGCGACGGCGTTTTTACAAACCACCGACTTGGAACGACGCCGATGGCGTCATGATTCACGGTTAGCCGCAAGCGCGTCGATGTGCCAATATTGACGGATTGAATATCTACTGTACGTACTTTGGCACTGGTTGCGTATCTATCAACAATACGTTGCGCCCATTGCCTAGATAATTGATCCGGGTGATTCACGACAATATGATCTCTAAAACGGCTCAACATCGGATTAGGCCTGTCTCAAATATTTGATAAATCGAAATGTTAGCCGCCGTATTCATTCAATTTAACTTTATCGATCAATCAGTGATTAATTATCAAAAACGCCATGTATTCCTATAGTTTTTCAAGCAATAAAAAACCCGCCAAGTCAAGTAACTTGCGGGTTATTCAATATTCAATCTCAAAAAACTTGGTCGGGACGGCGGGATTCGAACCCACGACCCCTTGTCCCCCAGACAAGTGCGCTACCAGGCTGCGCTACGCCCCGAAGTTTATGATTAAACCAATGCCCACCTAGGACAGCAAGCCGAACATAATATCATATTATTTGGGAAACGCTATTTCAGCAGCTCCAAAATATCTTCCAGCTCGCCAATCATCTGATGAATAAGTTGTTTGGTGCGTAAACTGTCTTCCTTGGCGCTACCACTCGCCAGATGAGCACGCGCACCACCTATTGTGTAACCTTGCTCGTATAACAAAGCGCGAATTTGTCGAATCAACAACACGTCATGGCGCTGATAATAACGGCGATTTCCTCGGCGTTTTACCGGACTAAGCTCGGTGAACTCTTGTTCCCAATAGCGCAATACATGGGGCTTTACCGCGCAGAGGTCGCTAACTTCGCCAATCGTAAAATACCGCTTGGCCGGAATAACCGGTAATTCGTTATTATTACTGGGTTCCAGCATACGCTTCTACTCGAGCTTTCAATTTTTGCCCTGTTCTAAAAGTCACCACACGCCGCGGAGTGATGGGAATTTCTTCACCTGTTTTGGGATTTCTACCCGGCCGACCACTTTTGTCGCGCAATTCAAACTTACCAAACCCGGAAATCTTCACTTGCTCGCCGCTTTCCAGACTTTTTTTAATTTCGTCAAAAAACAACTCTACGATTTCTTTGGCTTCTCGCTTGTTTAAACCGAGGTCTTCAAACAACTTCTCTGCAATATCTGCTTTAGTTAATGCCACAATCACTCCCTCAATTTTGCATTCAGTTTAGCCGCTAAAGTGTCCAGCACTTTGCGAAATATAGCATCAATTTCTGTGTCGGTAAGCGTTTGCGTAAAATCCTGCAAGAGTAAAGCTAACGCGACACTCTTATAACCTTCGGCGACGCCCGGTCCGCGATAAACGTCGAAGATCGATATTTCGCGTATCGCCGTCTCCATGCATTCTTCAATTACACTGGTGATTGCGGCAGCTGATACAGCCTCTTCCACCAATAAAGCCAGATCGCGGCGTACAGAAGGGTATTTGGATAATGTACTAAATTTAGGCACCTTGCGTTGCAATACGGCATCCTGTTCGAGTTCAAACAAGAATACCGGACTATCGAAACCCAATTGCTTTTCGAGCGTTGGGTGCAACATGCCCAATAAACCTATCACTTCGCCATGTTGGTTTTTGATTTGCGCGGTTTGACCGGGATGTAAAGCCGGATGTTGGTAGGCAACAAACTCAGCCACAATACCCGTCAAACCAAATAACGCTTCGACATCAGCTTTCACATCGAAGAAATCCAGCTTTCTGTTTTTTTCGCCCCACTGTTCGGGATTAACGGAACCCAAGGCCAAACCGGATAACATTTTTCGCTGTTGAATTTGCCCATCTTGATAGAAAAACCGCAAGCCGGCTTCGAATAAGCGCACTCGATTCTGTTGGCGGTTGATATTGTACAAAGCCGCATTCAACAAACCGCACCAAAGCGTAGTGCGCATCACGGCTAGTTCAGAGGATATAGGGTTTTGAATCCGGATAAATTCTTCACCAGGCGCGACGGCATTTTGCATTGCCTCATCGACAAAACTGTAGGTAATCGCTTCCTGATAACCGCGATCTACCAAGCAATCCTGCAATCTCGCCAATGGCAACTGCGCCTCGGGCGCTTTACCAAGCTCAGAGCGCATCAACAAACTGCTGCTAGGCAGATTGTTATATCCATAGATTCTGCCGATTTCTTCCAGCAAATCTTCTTCGATGGCAATATCGAAACGAAAGCCGGGCGGGGTAATTTCCCAGCCGTTCTCGACTACTTGAACCTGCATACCCAAGCCTTCGAACAGCGCATGCACTTCATCGTCGCCAAATTGAATGCCCAACACCTTTGTAATACGTTGGCTACGCAGCTTTACCGGCATTCTGGCGGGCAGTTCGGCAGTGGAAATAACCTCTTGAACCGGTCCAGGACTACCGCCGGCTATTTGTAGAATCAATTGCGTGGCGCGTTCGATCGCCCGGCGTTGCAAGTTAAAATCCACACCTCTTTCGAAGCGGTGCGAGGAATCGGTATGCAAACCAAATTGGCGGGCCTTGCCGGCGACATCAATGGGCGTAAAAAACGCACATTCCAGGAATATATCGCGGGTTTCGCCAAATACGGCGCTGTCCTTACCCCCCATCACGCCGGCCAAGGCCAAGGCTTGCCGTAGATCGGCTATGACCAGTGCCTCGCCGTCCAGCTCTATGGTTTGGTCATTCAATAAAGCCAAGGACTCGCCGGCCCGACTACGTCTAACCACGATAGGCGCACTCAGTTTATCGGCATCGAAAGCATGCAGCGGTTGGCCCAATTCGATCAACACATAGTTGGTAACATCAACAACCGGGCTTAAACTTCTAATACCGCAACGGCGCAGACGCTCCTGCATCCAGAGTGGCGTGACCGTAGCAGGATTGATGTTTTTGATCAAACGCCCCAGATAAACCGGGCAAGCTTCCGTGACTTCGACTTTAACTTCCAGGGTTTCCGTGTGCTGCGGTTCGACAGTAGTAAACGTCGTAGCCTGAAACGGCAGATTGTTCAAAACCGCCACTTCCCTGGCGACGCCTTCGACGCTCAGGCAATCTGCGCGATTTGGCGTTAAGCCCAATTCGATCAAATTGTCGTTCAGCGCCAAATAGTCGCGAATATCGGCACCCACCGGCGCATCAGCGGGCAACTCCATCAAGCCTTCGGAACTAACCGCCAAACCCAATTCCTTTTCCGAACACAGCATGCCGAACGACAATTCGCCACGCAGTTTGGATTCCTTAATTTTGAAATCGCCGGGCAATATCGCACCAATCAATGCTGCCGGAATTTTCAAACCGGGCCTGACATTGCTGGCACCGCAGACGATTTGCAATGGTTCGGCTTGGCCGACGTTGACCTGACAAACCTTAAGTTTATCGGCGTTTGGATGTTGAATGGTGGAGAGTACTTCGCCAACTACCACACCGGAAAATTCGGCGGCAACAGACGTCACGGCATCGACTTCCAGACCGGCCATGGTCAGTTGCGCGATTAATTCGGCGGTGGCGATAGGCGGATTGACCAGTTCTCTTAACCAAGCTTCACTGACTTGCATGATGACTATCCACCGTTAATTAAACTGTTGTAAAAATTTCAGATCGTTTTCGAAAAACATCCGCAAATCGTTGATACCGTATTTCATCATCGCCAGACGTTCGACTCCAGTTCCAAAGGCAAAGCCGGAATACACTTGGTTATCGATACCGACCGATTTGAATACTTCCGGGTGAATCATGCCGCAACCGCCCACTTCCAGCCAGCCCGTTTGTTTGCAGACGCGGCAACCTTTGCCGTCGCACATTACGCAGGACACATCAAATTCGGCGGAAGGTTCTGTGAATGGAAAATAAGAAGGGCGAAAGCGCACGTTGACTTCTTTTTCGAAGAAGGCGCGCAGAAATTCAAAAATCACACCCTTCAGGTCACCGAAACTGACATCAGTATCAACCAAAAAGCCTTCGACCTGATGAAACATAGGCGAATGCGTCATATCCGAATCACAACGGTACACGCGGCCCGGTGCGATGATTTTCAAGGGCGGCTTTTCGGATTCCATCACCCGAATCTGTACCGGCGAAGTGTGAGTTCTCAATACGGTGTGCGCATCGAAATAGAAGGTATCGTGCATCGCCCGCGCGGGATGATGCTCGGGAATATTCAAGGCGCCAAAGTTATGGTAATCGTCTTCGATTTCCGGGCCTTCGACGATATTAAAGCCGGCCTCAGCAAAAATTTTAGCAATCCGCCGCAAGGTGATCGTAACAGGATGCAATCCGGATACGGTTTGGCCGCGCCCCGGCAGGGTTACGTCGATACATTCGCTAGCCAAACGCGCCGCCAATTCGGCATTTTCCAAAGTCGATTTCCGAGCCTCTAACGCCTCTTGAAAAGTATTTTTGGCATCGTTGATAATTTGCCCGACACTGCGGCGTTGCTCGGGGTCCAGGCTACCCAACTCCTTCATCTGCTGAGTGAATAGACCTTTTTTGCCTAGATAATTGACTCTGACCTGATCCAGTTGGCTAAGGTCTTGTGCATGTGCAAGCGCTTGTAATGCCTGCGTAACAATATCTTCGATACTAGCCGACACGACTCAGCTCACTTTTGTCTGCAATTGAGGGAAATTCCAAAACGATAGGTTTCCGCCAACGAGATTTGGCGGAAAACTCCCCATCAAAAACGGGGAGTCGAGCAATTAAACCGCTCTTTCAAAGCGGCTTAATGTTTTCCTTACGGTTTGCTTTGGTTTGCTATAGCCACTTTCGCAATCGCGCCGAAAGCGTCGATGTCGCGTACAGCCAAGTCGGCCAATACTTTGCGATCGATCGCAACATTGGCTTTATTCAAACCGTTGATCAAACGGCTATAGGAGATACCGTACAAACGTGCGGCAGCGTTGATACGCACGATCCACAAGGCGCGGAATTGGCGTTTTTTCTGTTTACGGTCGCGATAAGCATATTGACCGGCCTTAATGACCGCCTGCTTGGCGACGCGGTAAACCCGGCTACGGGCACCGTAGTAACCTTTTGCCAGTTTTAAAATCTTTTTGTGTCTTGCTCTAGCGGTGACTCCGCGTTTAACTCTAGCCATGTTCTACTCTCTCCAATATCAATGATAAATCAACTGTACGGCAGCATACGCGCAACCAATGGCGTATCCGACGGATGAAGAATGGCTGTTTTACGCAGTTGTCTTTTACGTTTGGTGGTTTTTTTAGTCAAAATATGACGTTTATGCGATTGTTTGCATTTAAAACCGCCGCTTCCAACTTTCTTGAAGCGCTTGCCTGCACCACTATGGCTTTTCATTTTTGGCATTTGTTTTCTCCAATGATTAAAAGTAAAGTCCTTGAGACAAAACCCAGTGAGGCAAAATGCTTGGCCCCATTGAATTTCCGGACACAAAAGCATCCTTCAACCGATTCGTTCCTGAATCGCCTTGCCGTTTTAAAAAACGGCTAAAACCGTGTGATTGAGTTATTTCTTTTTCTTCGGGCCCATCACCATGACCATTTGCCGGCCTTCCAATTTCGGAAATTGCTCGACTATGGCCATTTCTTCCAGATCGGTTTCGATACGTTTCAACAAGTCCATGCCAAGCTCACGATGAGTCAGCTCACGGCCTTTAAAACGCACGGTGATCTTGGTTTTGTCGCCTTCGTTTAGAAATTTGATCAGGCTGCGCAGCTTGACCTGGTAATCGCCTTCTTCGGTACCGGGCCTAAACTTGATTTCCTTGATCTGGATTTGTTTTTGCTTTTTCTTGGCGGCTTGCAGTTTTTTGTTTAACTCAAACTGGTATTTGCCGAAGTCCATGACTTTGCAAACCGGCGGATCGGCATTGGGCGATATTTCGACCAGATCCATATTTGCATCGTAGGCGAGCTGTAACGCTTCGTTTATTGAAACAACCCCGACTTGTTCACCTTCAGCGCCTACTACCCGAACCCGCCTGGCGGTAATTTCGGTATTTAAGCGCGTTGCATCTTTTTTAGAGCTGATACCCTAATCCTCCAAGTTGTTATTATTTTCGATCCGCAATCTGGTTCCTCAAGCGTTCGCCAAGTTCGCCAATTGACAGACTTCCTAGATCCTCGCCCTGTTGTGTGCGTACACTAACAGTCCGAGTTTCTAATTCCTTGTCGCCGATAATCAAAAGATACGGCACTCGCTGCATGGAATGCTCGCGGATTTTAAAGCCTATCTTCTCGTTTCTCAAGTCAATTTTGACTCTAAGACCTTGTTTTTCAAGTTCTCGCCGCACCTGCTCCGCATAATCGGCATGGCGGTCGGTGATATTCATCACCATCACCTGCACTGGCGCCAACCATAGCGGAAAAGTTCCGGCATATTGCTCGATCAAAATTCCGATGAAACGCTCCAAGGAGCCCAAGATTGCCCGATGCAACATTACCGGCACATGCCTGGCGCTATCTTCGCCTATATACGAGGCATCCAGCCTTTCCGGCATCGAGAAATCGACTTGTATAGTACCGCATTGCCAGACCCGACCTATACAATCTTTCAAGGAAAACTCTATTTTAGGACCGTAGAAAGCACCTTCGCCCGGCTGCAATTGCCAATCCAGGCCTTTAGTGTTCAAGGCCAATTCCAGCGCGCTTTCCGCTTTATCCCATACCGCATCGTCACCCACTCGATTTTCCGGACGAGTTGACAGTTTGATAATCACTTCCTCGAAACCGAAATCCTTGTATACCTCAAACAACAGATCGATAAACGTGGAGACTTCGGATTGAATCTGATCTTCGGTACAAAAGATGTGCGCATCGTCCTGCACAAAATTCCGGACCCGCATCAAGCCATGCAGAGTGCCGGATGGCTCGTTACGGTGACAGGAGCCGAATTCAGCTAGGCGCACCGGCAAATCCCGGTAACTTTTAATACCTTGATTGTAAATCTGAATATGGCAAGGACAGTTCATCGGCTTCACCGCATAATCGCGGCTTTCCGAATGCGTGGTGAACATCATCGCACTGAATTTATCCCAGTGACCGGATTTTTCCCACAGCGTGCGATCAACGATTTGCGGGGTTTTGACTTCGCCATAGCCATTGACGCGCAATTTCTCGCGCACGTATTGCTCGATCTGCTGATATATGGTCCAACCCTTGTCGTGCCAGAACACCATGCCCGGCGCTTCTTCCTGGGTATGAAACAAATCCAGGGCCTTGCCGATTTTACGATGATCGCGCTTTTCAGCTTCTTCCAGACGATGCAGATAAGCGGCTAATTCCTTAGCATCGCCCCAGGCAGTACCATAAATGCGTTGCAGCATTTCGTTCTTGGAATCGCCGCGCCAATAGGCGCCGGCAATTTTCATCAATTTAAACGCTTTTAATTTGCCGGTGCTGGGCACATGCGGACCGCGGCACAAGTCGGTAAAGTCGCCTTGTTGGTATAAAGACAAATCTTCATTGGCAGGAATCGAAGCGATAATTTCAGCTTTGTATTTCTCGCCTAAACCTTCAAAAAACTTTACGGCTTCGTCGCGCGACAACAGCGAACGGCTAATGGCAATATCTTGCGCAACCAGTTCCGCCATTCTCTTTTCGATAGCCGTCAGATCTTCAGGCGTAAAGGAACGCTCAAAGGCAAAGTCGTAATAGAAACCGTTTTCTATCACTGGACCGATGGTTACCTGTGCTGAGGGGAATAACTGTTTGACAGCCTGAGCCAGCAAATGCGCTGTGGAGTGGCGGATCACATCAACACCCTCCTCATCCTTGGCAGTGACGATTTGCAAACTCGCATCGGAATCGATCAACGTGCTGGCATCTACCAATTTGCCATTTACTTTACCTGCCAACGTCGCTTTAGCCAGACCCGTACCAATAGACAGGGCCACATCCATTACAGATACCGCTTGGTCGAATTGACGCTGAGAGCCGTCGGGCAAAGTGATTACAGGCATTTTCGATTCCACAATAAAAAAAGCACCGTCATGCGGTGCTTTATGTTTTGGTAGGCGCGAGTGGACTCGAACCACCGACCCCCACCATGTCAAGGTGGTGCTCTAACCAACTGAGCTACGCGCCTAAAGTCTATCGTTCGAGCCGCGCATTATAACGACCTAAACCGTTTATGCAAGCTTTTTCTATAGCAACAACGGTTCAAGCTGTAGCAGTTAAGATAGAACCCTTAGCAACAGAGGCCGGAGTGTTACTCTCGCGATTACCTGACAACTTGTTTAGAAACTCCAACAAAGTCGGTTTTTTACCATTCCCCGGAGTTCCCAACACATTCACTAGATCGTTAAAACTATCTTGCAATTCTTTATATTTGCCACTAGTTTCACCGGTAGCATCACCCAAAGCCGCGATCAAATTTTGCAAATTATCGGTGAATTTACCATAGCCATTTCGACCTACCGCTTTGTCGCTATGTCGACCGTCATCGTCGGAGCCGTGACGACGATCAGCACTGTATTTCAAAGCCTGACGCAAATCGTGCAAGAAGCTGTGCAACGCTTGGCGTACATCGGCAACAGTTGCGCGTGGCGCGGCAGTAGGTGTGGTCGTTGCAGATCCGTTGGTCGTCGTTGCTTGCGTACCCGCATTATTCGTTACGCTAGTTGACGGTGTCGCAGCCGTTGTTTGTCCGGTTTGAGTCGTACTCGTTGTTGCAGGCGTCGATGTAGTCGCGGCCGATGCGACCTGTTTTGGCGGCGTTTGAGTGGCACTTGCATCGCCTTGCGCCGCTGTAGCTGGTTGCTTCACACCTCTTTGTTTCAATACCTGCCTTAAATCCTGCAAAAAGGTCTGCAACAATTGCCCAAGATTGGATGAATTATTTTGACTGCCGCCAGCGTTGCTCTCAGTGGCGTCATCGGCGGCAGAATCACTATTACCGCCAGGAATATTCAATCCAAAACTTTGCAATGTTTGTATGACATTGCGCATGAACGCCCCACCACTATGATGATGCCCATGCTTCTCCCCTCTCCCGCTTACCGCCGGACGCTCTTGATCGTCATCGTTGTGCGTACTTTTGGTGCTGGATATGCTGATGGTGGTTTGCGATACATACAATGATGTTGTCAATGAATTGATCGTAGTCATTAGATTCACCTTGACGCTACATAAAAACAAATGGCGGATAGCCAAAGACAGGACAGATTCAAATCACTTCCTATATTTTGGCGATTACAACCATGCCGTTTCTTTTAGCGGCAGAAATTTTGTGAACTTTAGCTAACTATCCAAAAAAAAGACCAAACACGCTTGACTGAAAACAAAACCTTGCGAACAAATCTTGCTAAGACATTCCGAAGCACTGTTACTAACCAATTTCCGCCTAAATTGCCAGCCAGTTTTGTGGGCGTAAAAATGTGTCGTATAACCGGGCTTCCTGACTACCTGATTCAGGCCGCCAATTGTATTGCCAATGCGCGACCGGAGGCATGGACATCAAAATCGATTCGGTCCGCCCGCCAGATTGCAGCCCGAATAGAGTCCCCCTGTCGTACACCAAATTAAACTCGACATAACGCCCACGTCGATACAATTGAAAATTACGCTCCCGGTCGCCATAGACCGTGTCTTTACGCTTTTGCACGATGGGCAAATAGGCATCCAGGTAATGATCGCCAACACTCTGCATAAATGCAAAAGCTTGAGCAAAATCGGGCTCGTTCAAATCGTCGAAAAACAACCCGCCGACGCCACGAGTTTCGTTGCGGTGCTTTAAAAAGAAATATTCATCGCACCACTTTTTATAACGTGGATACACATCCTCACCAAACGGCAGACAAGCCTGACGCGCCACTTGATGCCAATGCAACACGTCTTCTTGGAAAGGATAAAACGGCGTCAAATCGAAACCACCACCAAACCACCAAATAGCCGGCTCACCGTCTTTTTTGGCGATAAAAAACCGCACATTGGCGTGCGAGGTCGGCACATAAGGATTGCGAGGATGCATCACCAGGGACACGCCCATCGCTTCAAATTGCCGATTGGCTAGCTCGGGACGTTTGGCGGTTGCCGATGGCGGCAGATGACTGCCAAACACGTGCGAAAAATTAACCCCGCCTTGCTCAAATACCTCACCATTCGCCAACACCCGCGAACGCCCACCACCACCTTCGGCGCGTTCCCAGGCATCTTCAACGAAGCGCGCGGTGGGTTCTTCCGCTTCTAAAGCAGTGCAAATTCGATCTTGCAACTTCAGCAAATACGTTTTAACTGCGGATATATCGTTCTCAATCATGATAAAGCACTGTCCCGTCGATAGTAATTTTACTCAGCAACCGCTATGCGGCAGCCCTCTGAGCGCAAATTACCACAATAAGCATTCCGCAAACACTTAAGTCGGTTCTCCGGAAAACCCCGGCAGCACCCGATAAAGTGCGGAACGCTATGTTATTTATCTAAGAAATTGTTAGCCGAGCGCACCAAAATTCGATTGCACTATTGGCTTGATGTTTCCCGATGTACAATCTGCTTTTTATTCCTTGATAAAAGTGTGGATACATTATGGGATTTGAAGAACTAGCAGCGCTTAGAGATGAACTTGCCAAGCAAGCAGCTGCCAATAAACCGGTAAAACGAGAAAAAAAGATAGCGGAGAAATCGCCTATCAAAAAGACCGGCAAAGCTGACGCGCTAGTCGCCATTATCGGCTTGCTGCAAAAGAATTTTCCCTTGGCATTTCCCAAAAAACCCGCTGCCAAACTGCCCTTAAAAATAGGCATCCACAAAGACATCCTGGCCCATGCCGATCAACTCGGTGCAGATAAAAACCAACTCCGCACCGCACTGAAGGCCTGGTGTTGGGGACATCGATACTGGGATTGCCTGACAGAAGATGCCGTCAGAGTGGATTTGCAAGGAATGCCGGCCGGCCAAGTAACAAAAGCAGATGCTGAACAAGCGAGCAAATTAAAAGCGCAACGGCGGAAACAGCCAGAAGCCGTCGAAGCATTACCTACAGGGTCAGCATAAGTTTTTCTCATAAAGAGATTGCACACACCAGGATAGCGCGACTTCAAACTATTGATTTTCCAAGACTTTAAAGCACGTATAAGCACCGAAACAAGTTATTTCCAAAGCCTGCTTGCCGATGCGACAGCCCGTCCCCATCCAAATCTCAGAACCAATCGATACGCGCTTAGCACCCAAAGTTGTCTCGGGTGCTTACCGACCTTGTCAGTTCCCGGAAAATTTTTGTCATAAACCCTGAATAAGCCATTAGAATGCGCAAATATTCTGCAAAAATATTGTGGAATCACAACGTATCGACTGCAACATTTGCGTCGTTTTCTTCGCGCGATCACGCCTTAGGTTAATCCCCCCAAGGCAACCTCTTCACGACCAAGCCCAAAAAGCAAAAGTCGGCAACACAGAGCCTTAAAGCCCCTCGGCATCTGCCAGGCGTTACTCTTATACCCTTTTCAAACTCCGACACTGGATCGCAGTTTACCCGATCCTAGATTATTCCCAGGGGGAATTATGTGTTGGAGTGGCGAGGCATCAGCCGCGCTTGCCTTAACCGGCTTTGCGAGCACTGCTTTTTTTTATCGGCGCGGCGAATCCCAGGTCTTATGCCTGGCACTGGCCTACTTTTCCCTGATGGAATTACTACAGGCCTATACCTATTCGGTGATAGACCAATGCCTAAATCCGAACAACCAGATTGCTACGTTTTTGGGATATATGCACATTGCGTTTCAACCGTTTTTTGTCAACGCAGTCAGCATGCATTTCATCCCGGAACCGTCACGAAAACGCATCGCGCCGTTTGTCTATATCTTGTGCTTTGCAGCGGCCACTGTTTTCATGATGCGAATTTATCCATTCCAATGGAGCAGTTTTTGTTTTGACCACTACTACCAATTTCTACCGGGCACTCACCTTAAATTCTTAATGCCCTTTTGCGGCACGGAGATTTGCTCCACATCCGGACAATGGCATATTGCCTGGGCCATACCGGCCAGCGGCAGCATTCAGATGGCTAACAGTTACGTATACGCCGCCTTTCTGATGCCCTTGCTTTACGGCTCATGGAAACTGGTGTTGTATCATTTCACGACCGGCCCGCTGTTGGCCTATTTGACAACCAACGATATGAACGAATGGGCTGCCGTATGGTGTCTATATTCGATAGGGCTGCTGCTATTGTTAATTAAAACACCCATCCGCCACTATCTGTATGTAACCAACTGGTACGGTTGCCGGTATCCGCAGTTTTTTAAATAAGTTGATCAATTCACCACACATCCCTCAAGTTTGTTGAAGGTTCAAGCCGACTAGGAAATAATGCACAAAAGGGTAGTTCTATACTGACAGCCAATCACTGACAATGCCCGCATAAATCTCAAACTACCCAGCCATGGACACAGATAAAATCTTCCGCAAAGGCGTGTTTGCAATCTCCATAGGAATTTTCGGCGTATCCTCGGTTTTAACTTGCGCTCAAGCGGAATGGCATGGCGAACTGACGTTTCTCAGCGATTACTTATACAGGGGCTATTCCAAGAATCGCGGCAACCCGCTGGCTCAGGCGCATATCGATTACCAGGACGCTATGGGCTGGTTCGGCGGCGTAGGCGTTTCACAAATCAGCTTCGACGACCGTCGCTATAAAAACCATGCCGATGTCGAAATCAAACCCTATCTGGGTTGGAGCTTGCCGTTAAATCGCGACTGGCGTACTGAATTCTCGGTAACCGGCTATCTGTTCGACGGCAAGATTTTTGGAAAATATGCCGATTACGCCGAGTTTTACGCATCCCTACACTATCAGGACTGGCTCAGCGGCACCGTGTCCGTTGCGCCTAACGCCTATCGCCGCGACGCCACTGTGCTGAATTACGAACTCAAATATCGCCGCGACATTCTCGACAACCTACAATTTTCAACGGGATTGGGCTACTACCAAGCCAACAAACTATTGGATGAGGATTATTTTTATTGGAATGCCGGGGTCTCCTGGTTCATCACCAACAATCTGGCACTAGACTTACGCTACGCTGACGTTCATCTGGACAATCATCAAGAAGATACCCATCACCACGAGTTTTATCCGCGCTTACAGGACAACAAGTTTTTAATCTCCGTGACCGCCGGATTTTAAATAATCCCCCTTTGAACCTTCCGGCTTCGCGGCGGAATACACTCGCACACCACGCTAAAATCACCGGAACCCAGGTTTGAGCCATGCTGCGTTTAGTCCCTAACTTACATCGACCACCCATGCCCGAACAGCCCCAAATCGGCCCGGACGAATACGCCCTGCTGCAACGTATCGGCGAAGGCGATACCGCCGCGTTCGAAGCCTTCTACAAAAATTACTATCCAAGGTTGTTTCGTTTCATCTTGCGCATGATGCGCCAGCCCGAAGCGGTAGAGGAATTAATACAGGAGACCTTGCTGGTGGTTTGGGAAAAACCGCACGGCTTCAACCATGAGAGCAAAATTTCCACCTGGGTATTCGGCATCGCCTATCACAAAACCTTGAAAGCCATGGCCAAAAGCGCCCGGCGCGACAACGATGTCGATATCGACTTCTTGATAGAAACTATCGGCGATCCAAGCGCAAATCCAGCGAATAATTGGGAAAACCAAGATTGCTTAAACTATGCATTAGCCACTTTACCGCCGGACCAACGCGCCGTCATCGAATTAACCTTTTACCACGGCTTGTCTTACCAGGATGTCGCCAGAATCCTGGATTGCCCGGAAAATACCGTCAAAACCCGCATGTTTCATGCCCGCAGGAAACTGCAGGTTTTTGCCGACGCACAGGAGAAATAAGGCCATGAACTCACAGATTTCCTCATCTACTACTTCCCATTCGGACATCGTGTTGTTACTGCCCTGGTATGTCAATCAAAGCCTGACAGTTAACGAACGCCAACAGGTAGACCAACATTTAAAAAGCTGCCTAGTCTGCAGACGCGAACTACTAACTTTGCAAAAACTTGCGGCAGCCGTGCAACAAGCAGCCGATCTGGACATAGCCGCTGAAGCCTCTTTTGCCGGCCTGCGTGCCAAAATGCAAACAGCCAGTCAAGTCCCGCGTAGCAAACAGACCGACATCCCAAGCGAACAACTGGGTGGCGGCAATATAAAACCATTCAGCGCGGGCCAGGGATTTTGGCGAATCGCCAGCAATACCGGTAAAGGTCTGGCTATTGCCGCATCCTTGTTATTGGTTACACTACCGGCTGCCGTGCAGTACCTGCACCCCGCCAATACCACCGATTATCACACGCTGTCAGCAGCCAAACCGGACGCCGGTGCGACCGGTCAGATACGTGTGGTATTTGCAAAGAATCTGATGGAAAAAGACATAGACGCCGCGCTTAGCCAAATTGACGGGATACGGGTAGATGGACCGAACAGCGTCGGCGCCTATACTGTCAAAATCGCCACCGGCAAGCCCGATGCCGACATGGCCGGCGCCTTGGCATTGCTCCGCAGCCGACAGGATGTGATACTGGCCGAACCGATTTTACAACCGTAACCGATCATGAAATTAGTGCGCTTAAATCTGTTTATTTGCTTGATCGGGCTGCTTAGCGCCTGCGCGAGTACCAGCGATTTATCGCGGCTGGGCGACAGCAACACTGCGGAAGAGCGGCGTCTGCTGGTCACCTTTACCGACCGCAGCATTGACCGCGCGTTGCCGGCCAACAGCTTGGACGGTTATCGTTTGCGGGGTCAATATGGCAATTCCGGCTGGAGCGAACATATTGCGCAGGAACTGGCCGAGCGCCATCATTTGCAGTTCGTCGCGCAGTGGCCGGTGACCACATTGGGCGTCAGCTGCGTGGTATACGAGGTACCGGACACCCTGCCCGTGCAACAGGCAATAGCGGAGTTGCAACAGGACAGGGACGTGTCGTCCGTCCAGCAAATGCATAGTTTTCAGGTATTGGGTAAACAAGCTGCGCCGACTCAAACCTACAGCGACCCTTATCTGCATTTACAAACCGGATTCAACGCCCTCGGCATAGCCGATTTACACCGCACCACCACCGGCCGGGGCGTGCGCATTGCAGTGATTGATACCGGCGTAGATACCGAGCACCCGGACTTACGAGGCCGGATCAAGTATTCGGAAAACACCGCACCGGAACCCAGCGATCATAATTTGGCCGATATTCACGGTACGGCGGTAGCCGGCGTATTATCCGCTCATCCCAACAACGGCATAGGCATAGCCGGTATCGCCCCCGAGGCGGAAATCTTGGCATTTCGAGCCTGCTGGCCGGAGAAACCCAACTCGTTGGCGGCACATTGCAACAGCTTTACCTTGGCTTTGGCCTTAAATCAAGCTATCAGAATGAATAGCCATATCATCAATCTAAGCCTGAGCGGCCCCGAAGATCCTTTAGTGCAGCAGTTAATCGAGAAAGCGTTGACCAAAGGCATTATCGTGGTTGCGGCAGTCCCTAGCCAGGACCAAAGCGGTGGTTTCCCGGCCAACATCGCCGGTGTGATAGCCGTTGGTCAGGAAAACAACGGCAACCACCAGCACATCGCCGCGCCTGGTAAAGACATTCTGACCACCGTGCCGCACCAAGCCTACGACTTTATGAACGGCAGTTCCTTCGCCACGCCGCACGTGGCCGGCATGGCCGCTTTGCTGTTGCAATTGCATCCGAACTGGAAAACGGCGGACATCAAACGCCGGCTGGGGAACGACGCATCGACCGCCAATTTGCTGGATTCGAGCACCGCCCTCGCCTCTCCGGAACGCACGCACTAGTCTTTACAAAATCCACAGTCAAGAATCGCCCTTATTCGCCGACCAATCTCTGCCGCGCCGTTAATCGCTATGGCCTGTTGCGGATAAGTTTGGTTTATCGTTTCCATTATCTTGGTACTTAGCCTCTCGGGCACCAGATCCATTTCCGTCAACGGCAACACAAAGCCCTTAGCGGCCAGTTTCTCGATCCGCAAACCTTGCTCGCTATTGCCGGCGTAAGGATACGCCAACGCCGGCGTGCGGGTGCTGATCACGTCCATCAAGGTATTATCTCCGCCCAGGCTGATCGACAACGCGGCGGCTTGTAAATTTTCCTGGAAGTTGTGCAAGAACGAGACGACTTGTACATTCGGGCTGGCGACCAAAGCTTGCAATTCAGCGATTTCCGTTGCCGAAGCTCGGGAGCTGGTAATCACTAAAAACTGATATTCCGGCAGCAGCGGCGCGGTCCGGATCGCGGCGCGCAACAGCGATTTACCGATTTCGCCGCCGCCCTGGCTGACCACTATCCGGTTTCGTCGTACTGGCCAGCTTGTTGGCGGTGGCGGGCTGACGTAGCCCACGTAAACCAAACGGTCGGCAATTTCGGTGGTCAGGCTAAAGGTTTCCTCGAAGCGGACAATATTCGGATCGCCGCGCACAAACACGGTATGGATATGCTCCCGCACCAGTTTGACCATGCGCCTTTCTGCGTCCAGCGGCGCCGGCACCAAGATTTCCCGGACAAAACAAAAAATCGGAATCGCCCCGCAGCGCTGTCTGACCTTGGCAAATAAACCCAGAATCTCTTGTTTCAAGCGGCGCCGGCCGAACGGGAAAAATTCGACCATTACCGCATCGTAAGGCCAGTTTACAAACTGCTCGATAGCCGCCGCGCGTTTGGCCCAGATACGTTCGATGGGCTCATCGCTGTCCGGCGCATAAAGTTCGTCGTTGGTGCTATCGATCAAAATGGTCGGCAAACGCAGATGCCGAAATCCCGGCAATTCCGGCATCTGCTGTAGGCCTTGGCCGCCGTGGATCAAGTCCACATCGGCGTAAGCCGATAACTCACGGATCACCAGAAGGCTGCTGGTCAAATGCCCCAGGCCAACCAGGCTTTGGCAATAAAACAGAATTTTGCGGCGCTTTGCGCGCATGGCAAACAAGCCGCTAAAAGCTGTATTTGAAGGTCAAATCGAGCTGAAAGGAATTATTGCCTTCCAACGCGCCAAAAGCCGGACCGGCCATGAAGACAGAACCGGCAAATTGCACCTGCAAATGTTTCCATTCGTCCAGGGACAATACCAAATCGAACTCGTCGCCCAGCGTGCCGCTGCGGCCGTTGGGCGTGGCGCGAATTCGCGAATCGCGAATCACCGACGACGGCGTGGCCTGTTCGTAGTGGTGGTAAAGCAAATCGATAGAGCTTTGCTCGGAGATCGGAAAGCCCAGCGCCGCAGTCATGATGTTCAAATTCGATAATTCCGGCCGAAATAACTCACCGTAATAACGAAAGCGCTGGCTGCCGGATAATTTAATCTTGTTGTTATGGATTCCGGATTGCCGATAAGCACTATCGGTACCGTCGTTGGGATTGGTGTCGCCGGAGCCGTAGGCATAGCCCACGGTCAGATAAGGTTCCAGGAACAAGTTACTGTACCAAGTGATGCCGGCGTCCATACCCCAGGCTGCGACATGCCGCGGCGTTTGCGCTCTGACCCTTGAGAAATTGCTGTTGATATCGGTAAAGGTCTGGGTGGTCTCTTCACCGAATACCAACGCTGAATCCAGCCAATAGCCGATTTTACCGACATGTTCGATTTTGAATTTGCCCATCGCCCGGCCGCCGAACCAATTTAAATCGCCGTCGCTGGCGTCTTTACGATTGGCGCGGATCAAATCGCCGGGGCGTTGGTTGTCGGAATTGTCGAACTGACTGAGAAAAAACAAGGACAAGTTTTGCTTCGGGTCCCATTGCCAGACCATATCGCCCATCAACCGCACCACCCGGTCGCTGAGCGGATCGATAAAATCCTGATCCGACTGCTTGGAGCCCAACTCCTTGGCAATCGCCAACTCGGCGAACAGCGTGTCTTCGCCGAAATAAAGCCGCGCCGCGTCCAGTTCGTCGTTCCACCACCATTGGCGCTTATCGGCAATACGTTGCCGGCCCAATTGCAGACTAAAACCCGAATCCAGGATTTGGTGAATAAACAGCCAGGCCTGAGTTAGTTTGATGCCGGCCTCGTATTGGTCAAGACCGCTTTCGGTATACACCTCCGGATCGTAATACACATCGGACTGCACAAAAAACGATAGCGATTTCGACCACTGGTAAAACAACTCCAGCTTTAAATCTTGATAAACGTTGGCCACGTCGTCATCGCGGCGCGGGTCCAGCCGCCGGTCTTCCACGTAGCGCGGTTCCAGTTCGTAAGCGCCGCCGATAGTCAGCGGGTGACCGAACACATCGACCTTGAACTGGTCTGCCGGCCGTTTGTCGCCGGGGTTGATACGTAGCGGCTCTTTTCTGACGGTATCGCCGTTATCCTGGCGGAAGGCGTTGTCTGCGCGTTTTGCGGAAGCCCCTGCTTGTTGGAGACTCGCGTCGGCAAACACAGACAGGCTGAGCAAGGCGCCGCCGGCCAGCAGGGCCGACTTAATTGTTGTTATTTTGAAGGGTTTGGAGCTCATCAGTGGAACGAAAATCAGTGGATGGGTTTATCCGAGGCGAGGCCGAAGGGCGTCAACGGCTTGACCGGGGAATCAAGCGCCAAAGCACGGGTCGCCATATCGACAACGTCTGCGGGACGTAAAAATTCACGCATCAAGCGGCAGCGCGTATTGGGATGTCCGCGGAATAACTGCAATAAGGCTTGCAGATGCTCAAGGTCGTCACCGTCCATCACGGCATGGTGCAACATAATGCCCAGTGGTAGCGGGTGCGACGGATGCAACGCCTCTGCGATGGCTTGGCCCAGCGCCATCCAGGGCTGAGCGGATTTGATTCTGATCCCGCACCAATCAATAGCCACCGGAATTTCCCGTAATCTTCCGGTATACAGCGGCGCGGCGCCTAGGTTGCGCGACAGGGCTTGGAAACCCAGTTTGATCAGGCTATCAGCCGTGGTTTGGCTGCAGCGGTTCCAAGGCGGCGTGAAGATGCTGTCCAGCGCCGACCCGAACAGGCACTCAAGCTGGTGTTTGCCAGCCAATAAATCCTTAAATTGCTGCTCTTCGCTACGACTGATGCCGAATTCGCATTTGCGGCCGTGGTTTTCATGGTTTTGATGGCTGCATCCATGTTGATGTACGCCCAACAGAAACGGATTTCGCCGCCAACACCCCAGCAGCGAGTCCGCCAGCGACTGGCTAAGAGCATCGGGAATCACCGCAAGATCGATGGGCGTATGGCAATCCCGAAAGCAGTCCAGCAAGGCATAAAGTCGGTCATCATCCCAACCAGCGTCGTCGTCGCGAAAGAAAATCTGGATGGCTTGTTCTCGGTCATCCAAGGCCATACGCACAGGTCTGAGCCAATCAGCAAGCATGGGCATACTCCTTTGATTGAGCTTCTGGGATAGAGTCGTTTTTGCTGGCCCGCAAGTCCTGAATCAGGCGTACGGTGGTATCGGCCCCAGCCAAATCGAGGCCGGCGGGATTGGGGTAAAAATCCCTTAACTGCAAAATCCGCTCGGCCAAGCGTTGGCCGGTCAGTTCGGCTGGATTCAGCATTTCGACCAAGCCCAATTCGGCTAACTTCCGCGCCCGCTGAATCTGCTCGTCTTCCTGACCGCGCACGAACGGCACCACCAGCGCTGGGGTACGCGATTCCAGAATGTCCATCACCGTGTTGTAACCACATTGGCTCACCGACAGACTGTGCGCCTCCAACAAAGGCTGTATGGCCGGTACCGAGCACACTAATGTCAAACCCTCAATACCTTGGGCCTGCGTCACTAAAACCTGCCAATCCGCTTCCGGTAAAAACGGCCCGGCGACGATGGTCATCGGCAGCTTTTCCTTAGCCCAATTGATGGCATGAGCCTGAAGCGCTGCTTGAAACAACGGCGCACCGACCATGCCGCCACCAGCCGACACCAACACTCCGCGCCGTGGCGGTTTGACCTCAGGCGGCACGCGACCGGGAGCGACAAAACCTGTGTACAGCAGCGGAGTTTGCAAGGGATGGCGCGGCTTAAAACTGTCTTCCAAACGGGCAAACCTGGGATCGGCATGCACCAGCAGGCCGTCGAAATAGCGGTCGGTAATCCAGCGGGCGCGTTCGTCATGGCGGCTTTGATCCTTGCGAGCGCTGACCATGATGTCGCGCAGACTGCACAAAACCAGCGGCCGGTCCTGCTTATCCCGGCGGGCAGCCTTTAACAGCGGCAGCAACTCGCCGGCCAATTTCTTGCGGCCGAACGGGAACAGCTCAATCAATACCACTTTGGGTCTGAGCATTGCGTACTCATCCAAAATTATTTGCTTGCGAGCGGTCAGCGCTTCTTCGACGCTGTAACGGTCATCCTGACTATACAATTGATGATCCTCGCCCATGCCCAGCGGCGGCAGATTCAACATATCCAGGTCGCCAGCAGTTGTCTGATGATCGGGAGCGCGACCGCCGTTCAGAAATGTCACCCGAAATTCGCGGCTCAAGGCATTGGCCAAAGTCATGGCTCGGACCCAATGGCCCATGCCCAGTGAATGCTGGCAATACAGCAATAAGCGCGGTTTGTAGTGGTTCATGCGGCACGCAATCCGTGTTGAAGTTTATACAGTTCGTGATAATGGCCGCCCATCTGCATCAAGGCTTCATGACTGCCTTGCTCGACAATCACGCCTTGCTTCAACACTAAAATCCGGTCGAAATGGCGGATGGTGTGAAATTGATGGGCAATCACCAGCACGGTTTTGCCGCCGTGCAGCTGATCAATGGCATCGCGGATCAGTGCTTGAGACTGGGCATCCACCGCCGAAGTCGGCTCGTCCAAAATCAGAATCGAAGATTGGCGCAACAAGGCCCGCGCCAGACACAAGCGTTGTTTTTGGCCGCCGGACAGATTGCCGCCGCTCTCGCCCAACACCGTGTCGTAACCGTTCGGTAGATTGCGGATGAATTCGTCGGCGTGCACCAGACGCGCGGCGGCTTCGATGTCGTCAATCGTGGCATCCGGGCTGCCGTAGCCGATGTTCTCGCGAATGCTGGTGCCGAACAGTATCGAATCCTGCAATACCACACCGATTTCCCGGCGCAACGCGGTCCGCTGGTAACGATCAACTTCGATGCCGTCGATGCGCACAACGCCCTGTTGCGAATCGTAAAGTCGAATCAGCAAGCGGGCGATGGTGGATTTGCCGGCCCCGGAAGCGCCAACCAATGCCACCCGTTCGCCCGGCTGAATATGAAACGAAACATCCCGCAGGATGGGTTTGCCGGTCGGATAGCCGAACGAAACATTGCTAAACTCGATTTCGCCGCGCAAGCCGCTGGGCACTATGGCATCCGGTGGGTCCTGAATGTCCGGCTCGGTATCCAGAATTTCGCTGATGCGTTCGATGCTGACGCTGGCCTTGGAAAAACGGGTGGCCAAGCGGGTGATTTGCCGAATCGGTTGATACATTTGGGCGATGTACGAGCTGAACACCAGCACATCCCCTGGCGTCAGCACCCCGTCGAACACTTGCAAACAGCCAAATAGCACCACGATACCGGTGCCGATGGCGCTGATGATTTCGATCATCCGTGTCGCCCCGGCCTCGATGCGCGCGGTACGCACGCTTTCGGTCATCGACTGGCTGCTTTCCACATCGAAACGCTCGCGCTCGACATCTTCCATGCCGTAGGTTTGCACCAGCGGCACCGCGTTCAACAGTTCGCTGACCCGCGACGCCAAGCGGCCTTCATTATGGCGTTGCTTGCGCGCCGAGCGCTTGACTCGACGGTAAATCAGCACGATAGCCAGACACAGCAGCGGGAAACTGGCCAGCACGATCAAACTCAGTTTCACGCTCAGGCTGAACATGATCGCGAACATGCCCAATACGGTCAGCACGTGGGTGGTAAAGGTCAAAGCCGAGTCGGCGTAGACGTCCTTCAAGGTATTGGTATCGCTAGTCAGTTTATTCAGCAACTCGCCTGACGGCGTGCTACTGTGAAATGCCAGCGACAAGCGTTGCAAATGGTCGAACAACTCGCTGCGCAAGGTGTAGACCAATAAATAGCCGATGCGGGAGGTCAGGAACAGTTGGTAGTAGGAGAAAACTCCCTTGAACAAAGCAATCAGCACCATGCTGCCGCAGAGTATCCACAGCGCCTGCTCGCTGCCGCCGTAGAGCAGGGGTTGCGCGGCGGCCAGATGGGCCGGCAACGGATGATTCAGCAACACATGATCGAAAATCAGCTTCAGCGGCCACGGCACGATCAGGCTGGTCAGGGTGGAACCGAGAATGCAGACAATCGCCGCGACGATACTGCCACGGACCCGGCGCAGATGCGCCCACACGATTTGTCTGAAACGGCTGTTCGATTGAGTGGGGTTGGTCATGAACGGTTTTCCCGGTGAATTCAGTCGGCCAGCGGCCAGGGACGCAAAGCCAGCGCAATAAAATCAGCGACCCGTTGCGGCGCCGCGGGTTTTTGCTGGATGAAGCAACGGTAAGCGCGGGTCAGTAACTGGCCGCGCAGATGCCAGGCAAAGCGTTGCGGGTCGGTTGGGTTGTGGCTGGCGGCTGAGTAGGCTGTAAACAGTGTTTGAACGAGCAGGTCTATCAAGGCAATCGGATAGGGATAGTTGTATAAATCCGCCGCGAAATTGGCCAAATCCTGCAACGAGTCGCCCAGCGCCAATTCGTCGTAATCGAACAGCGCCAAGCGGCCGTCCGCCAACACCAATAATTGATCGATATGAAAATCGCCGTGGATCAGGCCTAACACTTCAAACTCTGGGCAATCTTGGCGTAACTCGTTGAGTAACCCAGTCAGCGCCGGTTGAATGGTGGGATAGGCATGGCTCAATTTATCGGCTTTCTTGAGCCACTCTTTTAGCTGTTGCTGCGAGGTGATGACCGGCAGAGGCGGTGGTGTGACTTGGTGAAAAGCGGCAAGTGCGTTAGCTAAGGCCGGGATTTTCTCTGCGACATCGACTGTAAAATCCAACTCGGTTAGCATGTGGCCCTGCAAGCCTTCTAACCATAAAGTGTGGCGATCGGCGTCGTAAGCTAAGGCTTCAGGCATGACAAAGGCTACGGCCGATTGGCGTTGCAGCGCCCGCAGGTTGGTATAGACCGCCCGACCTTGTTCATCGGCATACGTTTTGCCATAAACCACACGCGCCGGCGCTGCGTCGCTGGCAGCAAAGCAATATCGCGCCGTGCAGCGAATTTCCGGCCGGTAATTGACGATCTCGATAGCCGATATTGGCCGTTGTCCCAACTCGGCAATCTGCCGACTATCCATCAACTCCGCCAGCCAGGGCATCGCCGGATCGTCCGGAAAGCGCCAGCCGACCATGTCCAGCTCTGCAAGATGTATCGCCCGCTCGCCGTTGGCTTGCGCTTCGGTGTAGGCCTGCTGGCTGCGGTTGCCTAAATAGGCGCGGGCGTAGAGTATGCGCTGCTCGGCGGTCGTTTTGGCTGGATGGCACCCGCGCAGATGGTAAACCAGCGATAAAAACGAGCGCTCGCGGTTTTCGGCCAGCCGATAAGTCTTGTAACGCGGATGCTGAATCTCGCAGCCGGTCACTTGCCAGTCGCCTGCTTGGCATTCGGGCAAATGCTGTTGCAGCGCGGTGGCCATCAGATCGCCATCCAGCAAGGGGGCAAATTGCGCCAAGGGGTTAATCATGTGCGCAACCCCGCATAGCGCCGGCCATGCTGTTCGCCGCCCAGGCGTATCGTCATCACTTCCGCGGTGCTGTGCAAATCAACGGCGTACAGGTATTTGTTTTTGACGTTGATCTGGGCTACGCCGGCAAAATCGGCACCCAACAAATGGTTTAAGATGATTTCGTTGGTGTTGCGATGCGCGACGATCAACATCGCCTTGCCGCCGCCGGCCAACATGGCTTGCAGGCTGTTCAGTACCCGCGCGCTAAAATCCGCATACGCTTCACAACCGGGTACGCTGAAGCCATATTTATCCTGTTCGCGTGCCGCCCATAACCGGCTGGCTTCCGGATCGCGTTCATCAACATGCCGGCCTTCCAGGATGCCCAGGCCAATTTCCCGCAGACCCGCCAAAGTCTTGATGGGCAAGCCCTGCAAGGCAGCGGTGGGTGTGGCGGTTTGTATGGCTCGGATCAGGCTGCTGCTGTATATCGTGCTCAGAGTTTCCTGTTTCAGCACGTCCGCCAAGGCTTCAGCTTGCTGCATGCCTTTGACGGATAATTTCGCATCGGCCTGACCGGAAATCCGTTGTTGCAGATTCAATTCGCTTTGGCCGTGACGAGCCAAATAAATCCGCCGTGGCTGATCAGATGAATACATCATCCGCTCCAGTAGCCTGCCCACAACGCGCCGCGAACATATCGCTCAGCGCCAGATAATGTTTGATTTGTTTGAGACGGGTTTCGTCCAGTTGGCGCAAACTGCGGCGCACCACTTCGTGTATCAACGCGGCGGCGACCTGCCAACGTAAATCGGCCAGACTTAGTGTTTCCCGGCGATGGCGTTGGTAACTCAACACCAAGCGATTGACCAGGGGATGGATGGATTCAATCGAGGCCGCATCGCGGATGCCGTTTAAATAAATATTGGCGATCAGGCTGGCCAGATCCAGCATGGGGTCGCCGAGGCATACGCAGTCCATATCGATCAAACCCAAGCGCTGACCGTCGTACAAAAAATTATTCAGTTTCAAGTCGTGGTGCAGCGTTGCCAGATCAGATGGCGTTTGACGCGGCTCTTGGTCCAACAAATTGTTTACCGAGCGGGCAATAGGCCCAGCCCATTCGGGGCGAACTTGTTCAGCCAGGGTTGGCGTGGCTAACAAGCCTTGCACCACATCGGCTTGCGTGTAACGTCTTGCTGTATCGATACGACAGGCTTGCAAGTCCGCCACGCAATGTCCTATCCGCTCTACCAAGCCATCTCCGCCATCCCCCTGCAAATCAGCCCAAGTCAAAGCCTGACCGGGCAGATGGGATTGCCAAAGCGTCAGCGTGTCCACGTCAAAAGCCAGCGCCTCGGCGCCCCAGCTAAATGGCCCATTAAGCTGGCGCATTACGGCAAAGGTTTCGCGGCCCGCGTCATCCGCATAATTTTTGGCGTACAGCAGTCGCGGCTGCGCCGATTCGCCGGTATGCAGGCGGTAACGAATCATGCAGGAACGCTCGGCAAGATAATGCAACACCTCGGATTGCAAACCTTCTACAGGCGTGCCAAGCAAGTCGGCAGCTTGCAGGCGGACCGCCACCGCCGCGTGGTCCAGCAACGTGGGCAGATGGCGCAGTTTGCGATCATACGGAAACGCCCATACCAGCATGGCCGGATGTTGTATCAGCATCAGCGCTCCTTTTGCCAAGTCCGGCCGTTTAGCGAGTTCCCGTTCAAACTCGTGGTTAACCTCGGCAGGCGAGCATAAGCGCCCGGTGGCAAAGCGGGTGCGCGGATGGCCGGATTGACCTACCCACCGATACCCCACCAGTAGGCTCTTCCCCGGTTTGTAACGTTTTTCGCCGATCTGCCAGCCGCATCCGGACGCTGGATTACCTGCACCGTCCAGCAGCCAATCCAGTAAAGGCCCCATCAAGGTCGGATTCAATGCTGTCGGCATCTGCGGATATTGCGGATCTTGATTCATGCCGCTCGCTCCCAAGCCTCTGGCAGTGTGGGATTGGTCGGGCTTGACCGATAATTCAACGTTAGCGGTTTGGCGATGCTGTTTAGTAGCGTGCGGCCGGCAATGCTCAGACTTTCGGCGGCATCGGCTTGCAAGCTGACGATCTCTCCCAGCGGATTGCGACGTACGAACAACAGCCGCGCCCGGCAGACAATATCCGCAAAGCGGTATTCCGCAGGCTGGTTGAGATGGCTAACAAAAAAACAGTCGCGATAAACCGTGTCGGCGGTCTTTAAGCTAATACTCAAGGCCATGGCCTGCATTGGCGTTGCCGGATGCGTTGACTGGCTGACCGGCAAGCTGTCGATCCGGATGTCCGGCGCGTCATCCCGGTAGGGGTACAGCACGGTTTGAAACCAGCGGGTACCGTCGCCCTCTTGGCTGAAACTCAGCACCGGCGCGGCGTGTTTGACGCCATACTCCGGCGAAAACCAGCCCGATTCAATGCGCATCGCCACCTCGGCACGCGGCGCCTGCGCGATTATTAGGTTAGGCAGGCAAACGCCCTGGCCTTGCCGATTATTCAGGGACTGAATTGGCGCTGACCATGGTGGCGGCAGATGAAAAAATTGTTGGTAGCGATGACTGGTACAGCCGCTTAGCAGGTCGCTGATAATCCAGTACTCGTTTTCGGCAAAGAAGATGCTGCGCTGATGATCGACTTCGTAACGGGGGCTCAGGGCGCGGCCATGCACAAAATCAAAGCCTTGATTGGATTCAAAACGAATTATCGCGGCATGGGGTTGCGGGCCGACCGGCTCATGGCATTGGTAGGCCATTTGATCTTTGCCATCGACCATGACGGTGTTGTGCGCGGCGGTGCCTTTAAACGCATACCGCCAATTGACATCGTCGCTTGGGTGTTCGTGATAGGTAAACCGGCCCGGATCGACTATCAAGGAACGGCCGAAAGCGGCCATTTCAAAACTTAATAAGTCGTAATGGCCGTGGCTGCCAAAACCCAAATCGCCGCAATCGAAAAACAGGTAACGGCCGTCCGCATAAGGCCGTTCGGCCCAGTCGCTGCGCAGAATGCAATAACCGCTGTCGGCAAACAGCCGCGAGCGTTGCGCCGGCGGCCGGCCTTGTTCGCCTTGGCTAAGCACATAGCGCAGCGCGGCGCTGGGGTAATAGCGTTCGGCTTTACCCAGTAGCGACAAGTAGCTGTTGACGTCGCCGTCGTTGATGGCCGGTAACCAACCGTCGGGTTTGTGGGCGTAAATCGAAAAGTCCAGGGCTTTACGGAAAACGGCATCGACTGGCTCGGGCAAGCTCACGCCATTTAAATCGGCCAGTTCGCGAACCCGTAAAAAGTTCTTCAACACTGTATGGTGATAGTCGGTGGACAGCTCTTTTTGTACGCCGTCGGCCAGGAAATCCTGGCGTAGATTGGCCAGCAGTTCGCGTTGGGCAAAGGCCAGTAACTCTGCCGAGGCGCTGAGCTCCGGAAATATAATTGCAACCGTGAAAATCGCTGACAGCTCGATGGTGCGGTGATTGCCTTCCGGGGTTAGATTTCGGCTGAGAAAGACCGCCTGTGACTGTATCGAATGCAAAAAAGCCAGCAAAAATTCGGCGCTTATTGCTCGGCAGTTTCGATTAGGCACGAAGTAATGGTAAGCCAGCAGCCATTGCTGCAAGCGGCGGCCGGTCACCTGGCTGTTCACGAACCCTTCCGGCACTTGATTGATCCAGGAACCGACCAACGCCACCCATTTATCGGCATAACCTTCGTCGCCGCTGTAGTCGTAGGCCAAGGCTAGATCGCGAGCGTAGTAAAACTTGTGCAGCAGAATCAACCATTCCAGATCGACGCTGGGGTTATGCAGCCAGTCAAATCCGCTGTCTAAACGGTGGGTTTCGTTGTTCAGAGTAAATTGGTTGTCGAGAATAGGTGCCGCGCTGGCGACATGTTTGGCTTTTCCGAGTTTGAGCGGAAAATAGTTATCCACGGCGCGTTGGCGAAAATGAACCAGCACCTCAGTAGGTGACCACGCAGCGAACGCCGGCAGCAATAACGCAGCTATACCGGCGCCTGGGTTGCCTGACAAGATTGATCTATCCATCCCGCGAAATTCGGGTTTCATCATTTATTCCCTTACCGCCGCAGCCGATTCGGTATGCCATGCCATCACCCGGCCCTGACTATCCTGACGGCGGAATACGAACGCGCTATCGGTGTATAGATCGGCAAGCGCGTAGCTGCCGCCCTCGCGATGCGCCAGGAATAGCGTGTCGAGATAGGCCCCGTGCGTCTGTTGGCTGTGAATCCGCAGGGCACTGGCGATGCTATTGTCGACCGCTTGGCCGAGTTGGCTGACTGGCAGCTGTTCCAGTGTCAGCCGCGGCGGCGTCGATTGATAAGGAAACAGCACGGTCAAAAAGCAATAGTCGGTGGCATGCGCAGTAAACTTGACGACCGGTGCCGGGTGTTTGCTGCCGTAGCTCGGTGAGACAAAGCCGGGCTCCAGCGTTAATTGGGTATCCGGTTGCGCGGCTTGCAGCATGAGCAGGTTCGGCGAATCGACGCGCAAGCCGGCGGCATCGACTTGGTTTGTCGTGCGTTGCTGAGCGAGTGGATCCAGATGAAACCGCAGTTCGTAGTCGTGGTTTTGCTCGGCGCGTAGTACATCGCAAATCAGCCAATATTCGCCAGCGATAAACAAGATTTTGCGCTCGTGAATCACCGGGTATTCATGGCTGGCGGCTATGCCGTGCAGATAGTCAAATCCCGGCCGGTGCAGCGCGCATTTAAATTCGCGCGCCGGTTCCGGGCCTTGAATCTTGTATTTGCGGATATGCGGCGCGTAAAGCGTCTGGTTTTTGCCGTCCACCTGCACGGTGTTGTGGTAGCCGGTCCCGCGAAACAGCACTCGCCAATTGGTGTCGCCGGATTCGTCGTAGGTGTAACGGCCCGGATCGACAATCAACGAGCGGCCGTAAGCCGCCATTTCGATATTCAGTAAATCCAGATGACCGTGGTTGCCGGCCCCGAGCGGCGCGCAATCGAAAAACAAATAGCGTTCGTCCTGATACGCGTCGCCCTGATCGCCCCAGCCGCTGCGCAAGATGCTATAGCCGCTGGCGGTAAAGGTTTTCGAAGGTTCCGCCGGTGCTTGGCCTTGTTGGCCGGCAGTGGCGACATACAGCATCGCCTCATCTTGATACAGCGCATGGCCTTGGCACAGCAAGTCCAGAAAATTGGCGCTGTCACCGTCGCTGATGGCCGGGATAAAACCGTCGGGTTTATGCGCATGCAGGCAAAAGTTCAGGGCTTTTTTGATGGCAGCGTCCATGTCGGCCGGCAGCGCGATGTCGTTCAGCATCGCCAACCTACGAATCCCCAGAAAATTGCGCAGGACGATGTGATGATAATCGGTCGATAACTCGCAATGCACGCCGTCGGCCAGCAAGTCGGTTTGCAGGTTGCGTTGCAATTCGGCAATCGAAAATTTCAACCATTCATCGGCACTGCGCAATTCCGGAAACACCACCGCCGCCAGGAAAATTGCGTAAAGCTCCAGGGTGCGATGATTGCGGGCTGGAGTCAGATTGTTGCATAGATAGGCAACTTGCTGTTGTAGCGAGGCCAGAAAGTCCAGATGAAACTGCGCATCAATAGCCGGTTGGGTGACCGACGAAACGAAATAACGGTAGGCAAAAATCCAGTTTTGCACACGGCGGCCAGTGACATCGCTGGAGAGAAAATCGATGGGTACGCTAGCTATCCAACGGCTGGTCAGCACTCGCCATTTATCGCGGTAGTGCAGGTCGCCGGTCTCTGCAAAGCGCCGGCCCAAGCCGACTGCATAATAAAACTTGTGCAAAAGAATCTGCCATTCGACATCGGCGCTGGGGTTGCTCAGCCAATCGAAATCATCAGCAAGCTGATAAGGCTCGTGGTTGAAATCAAAGCGATTGCGCAATACGCCGTCCAGTTTTTCCGGGGTATTTTGCTCTTCGTCGATTACCGAAAAATAGCTGACATGCTGGCGGCTATGGAAATACGCCAGCAAGTCTGTCGGCGTCATATCGCAATACGGCGCCGCCAGCGCCTGCAGACGCGGGTCGGTATTAAGAATGTTCAGCACAGCAGACATGCGCTTCCACCATTTCACCGGCCAGACAGGCGTCGAACAGTTTTTTTAATGCCACTGTGGTGTGGCGGGAATTAAAATCCTGGCAGACGGTTTGCCGCGCGGCTTGGCCCAGGCGCTGGCGCAATGCCTGATCTTTTAATAAGCGTTCGATGGCATCGGCCATGGCTGCGGCGTTTTTCTCGGGCACCAGCAGGCCGTTGACTTGGTCTTGAATCAGTTCAGGGATGCCGGAAATGTCGGTGGAGATGACCGGCATTTCCATCGCCATCGCTTCGACCAAGACATTCGGAATGCCGTCGCGGTCGCCGTTGTCCACCACTAGACACGGCAGCGCAAACACGCTGCCTTGCTGGTAAATACCGCGCAGTTCTTCCTGGGTTACTGCGCCGGGCAGACTAATCACATCTTGTAAATCCAGTTCGGCGATCAGTTGTTTGATCACCTGCGCGTATTTATCGGCGCCGCCGACGATGCGACAGTTAAATTTGATACCACGGTCGCGCAGCATTGCGCAGGCCCTGACTAAATAATCAAAGCCTTTTTTCTCGACCAGCCGCCCAACTGACAGAATGGTTGGAACAGAGTCAGCGGCGGATTGCTCGCGTGGCTCCGGCACAAACAAATCGGTGTCCAGGCCGTGATAAATCCGGTGCACGGCAATATCGCTGCCTTTGCAGGCGTCCAGATGTTGCTGATTGGCGCCGGTGCAGGTCACGGCAAATTTGGCGCGGCGCATTTTAATTTGCAGCAAATCGCCGGGATTCAATTCCCTTAGGTAAATGTCCTTGGCGTGGGCGGTAAAGCTGAACGGCAGGCCGCTGATCCGGCTGGCGAACATCGCGACCGTCGTGGCGCCATGGCAGAAATGCGCGTGGAGGTGGCGAATGGCCGGATTCTGCAGCACCGCTTCGGCGATATACCCGGCTTGCAGAAATTCCTTAATGAATACCGTGCGCGGAAAGTCCCGCCAGCTTTCGCGGTATTTGATCGACATGCTTAAACACTCCAGCAAAGCGCTGAGATAGGCGATTGGCCGCTTCTGGAACAGCCGGCCGTGGCTGGCCGTAAATTTCGGCAGGTTTTCCTTCAGCCAGACCCAAAAGCTGCGCCCGGTCAAATCGTCGGCTTGCGGCAGATAAGTCACTGGCGCTTTGATCTGGTCAACCACGGCATGGTGCTTTTGGCCCTCGAGTTGCTTGATCGAAAAGATCGACAGTTTGAGGCCTAAGGTTTCCAATAAATGGATTTCATTGGTGATAAAGGTTTCCGAGGTGCGCGGAAAGCCTTTGAGGATGTAGGCGACTTGCGCCTGGTGGTCGTGGTTTGGCATGGTGTTATCCATAAGGGTCCGTTCGGCGTTGCACGCGCCGAGTGATGTATTCGGCAAATAGGGTTAGTCTGCGCTAGCGCTGCGAGTCGAAGCCCTGATCGTTGCCGGCAGGTTTGCCGGGCAGTCGTAAAGCAGGTCGCTGATCGACTGGCTGATGCGCGGCAAGCCGCCCATGTCGATTTGATACATCCGGCTGTGGTGGACGTTGGTGCGGCGCAATTCCTCGCGGACGGTATCCATCAGCAATTTGGGCGTCAGATTGTTGGGGTGAATGGCGCGCACCAAACCTTGCAGGGCCAGGCGTTCCGCGCGTATCCATTGCTCCTGCGAAGGTTTGACGCGCGGCACCAAAATCGCCCGTTTACGCAGGGTCAATAGCTCGCAGGTGGAGTTATAACCGCCCATGCTGACCACCAAATCAGCGGCTTCCATACAGGCCATCATGTCGGTGTTAAATTCCTGAATCACCACGTTACGACAGCCGCGAGCCAAAACTTCGAGCTGGTGGCGGCGGCTTTCCGACATTTCCGGGCCGCAAATCATCAGAGTCATGGTGTTGTCGCCCAGATCTTGCCGATTTAAGCCTTCCAGATAACTGTGCAGCAATTGGTAACCGTCTTCACCGCCACCCGCGGTCACCAGCACCAGACGTTCCTGGGTACAGCCGATTTGCTGCCGAATTTCGCCGGCGCGTTTGTCGCTTCGTTCGCGGGCGATATAGCCACAGAAGTCGACTTTTTCGTGGCTGGCTTCGGGAAATTCGTACTCCTTGCGCATGTCGTAAATCTCCGGCGAACCGACCACCAGCACCTTGTCGTAATGGGACTGAATGGCATCGTGGTAACCGTTTTTCTTCCACACGGGTATCGTGCTTTCCGGACTGTCGAGGATGTCGCGCAACAACAAGACCAGTTTGGCGCGGTGGCCGCGGCGTTGCATTAGATTGAGAGCCGCGCCCAATTCGTCGCTGACGCCGTAGGGCTTTTTATCGACAAGAATCAAATCGGGGTCGAAATCCAGCACTGCGCTGCGGATGATATTGCTGCGCAGTTTGAGCAATTGGGCGTATTCCATATCCAGAAACTTCACCGAATAATCGCCTTTGACGCTACGCGAAAGACAAGGCAACTTGATGTAATCGATGCGGTCCGGAATCCGGAAGGCATGCAGCATCGGCGAGCCGGACAAAATCAAAACCGAGACATTCGGATCGGCATCCACCAAGGATTTAGAAATAGCCAACATCCGCCGGATATTGCCCAGACCGAAGGTATCGTGAGAATACACAATGATTCTTTTGGATTGCTTGCTAAGCGTCATGGCCCGGATTCCTTTTGCTGCATCGTCACTATGCGGGCGCCATTAGTTTCCAGTGAGGATAATCTGACGCCCGGTTCAATTTCGGTAACCAGACAAAACCGTGGTTACGTGCAGCGTTTATTCCCGGGCAAACCAGCAAGGTTCATTCAAATCGGCATTTTCATCAAACTTTAATGTGGCGATGTTACTCAGCCTGCCCACAGGCGCATGAACCGGTTTTTTGGGACAGCCTGCCTTAAACACGGTGCAAATAAATTGAGAAGTACGAAATCCGGGATTTGAAGCGCTTCGGGAATGTGGCGCCAATGGTTTGAGCGATGTGCAAGTCGGCATTCGATCTGCTCTGCTTTCAAACAGCGCAGCGGAATTAAGAGGTTTTTAAGCAAAAAGGCGAACAATCCGCTGCGACTGAAACAATCCCACAAAGGAGGATATATGTTCAGGCTTATAACGATATTGTTAATCGGCGTGTTATGGTCCGGAACCGCTTTGGCGCATGGAGATAATTGGGGACATGGCCACCATAGGCGGCATCATCACCATCACGGGCATGCTTACCGGCCATATTTTAGGATGCATGGCCCGGCAAGATTGGGCTATTACCCTCCCCCGCCGCCGCGCTATTTCGCGCGGCCGCCGCTGGACTATTACGGCTATCCGCCGCGGCCGATGCCCCGATATGATTACCGGGAGCGCTGGTGATTGGGCGCGCCGTGAGTCAAACGGGTGCTTGCTTTGACTTAGCAAAGAGATAACAGTCATGTGCATTTGGGGTTGGTTGGCACTTCCAAGCATCTGGCTTCAATCGGCCAATAGCCGCCATTCGCATAAAGTCAATAAATTTTGGCGACTGCTCCTTAGCAGTCATTCATGACTATGCTATTCAAGCATCTATCTGCTCTGAAATTTCCAGAGCGTCATCCACTTCGATCCCCAGGTATCGAACGGTACTTTCCAGTTTGCTATGTCCTAGCAGTAATTGAACCGCACGCAGGTTCTTGGTTTTTCGGTAAATCAGCGTTGCTTTGGTTCTGCGCATGCTGTGTGTTCCGTATCCGGTTGGATCAAGCCCGATTGATTTGACCCACTTTTCGACAAGGCGTCCGTATTGTCTGGTCGATAGGTGCTGCGAGCCATGTAATCGGCTGGTAAAAAGATAATGGTCTGATTTCAAGTTTGCCGTGTTAATCCAGTCTTCCAAGGCATTACGCGTGTGCTCAGTAATCTCAAACTGGACTGGCCGATGCGTTTTTTGCTGCATGATGATTGCTCTCGACTGTACCCGAAAGCCTTGTGCCACATCGCTAACTTTTATTTTTACCAAATCGCATCCTCGCAATTTGCTATCAATCGCCAAATTGAATAAAGCCAATCCTCTTTTGTCATCGGCCAATTGCAGCCTAATCCTGATTTCCCATATTTCTTTCAATTTCAAAGGATGTTTTTGACCAACTAATTTTCCTTTGTTCCAAGGAGCTGAAATTGATTTCCTAACGGCATCTTGCATAACTTCGATTACTGCTCGATCGTCACAAACGACAACTTACCAATCCCCGATCGCTGCGCACTGGCCATGACCTTGGCTACCGACTCAAACACCGCCGCCTTGTCGGCTTGCAGTTGCACACTGATGTCGGGATCGCGCTCTTGCAGTGCTTTGAGTTCGGCTTCCAGGCTGGTTAAGGGCACGGCTTTGTCGTCCAGCATGGCCTCACCGCTGGCGGTGACAGCTAGGATGGCAACGTGTTTGTCCGGTGTTGGTTCGGTCTGTTCGGTTTTTGGCAATTTGACTTTAACCACTTGGGTCAGTAACGGTGCGGTGACAATGAACACGATCAGCAGTACCAGCATCACGTCCACCAACGGTGTGACGTTGATTTCGCTCAGTTCGCCGCCCTCGTCTTCATTAGGCAGATGCATGGACATGGTCGACTCCCGGTGTGGTTTGGTTGAGGTCATTCTGGATGCAGGCGCGCAGGAAATCGGTGGCAAAGTGTTCCAGATGGGCGAGCAGTTTGCGGTTCTGGCGCAGGAAAAAGTTGTAGGCAATCACCGATGGAATTGCCACCGCCAGACCCACCGCCGTGGCGATCAGGGCTTCACCAATCGGACCTGCCACCACTTCCAGGCTGGCATTGCCTTGGGCGCTGATGTCTTTCAATGCATGCATGATGCCCCACACCGTGCCGAACAGCCCGACAAACGGCGCGGTGGTGCCGATGCTGGCCAGCCAGCCCAGTCCCGAATCAAACACCGCCCGTTCCTTTTGCAGTTGCTGGCGCAAACTGCGTTCGATCAGCTCGTGCCAGGCGGCAGAGTGATGCAGCGACTTTTGGGTTTGCAGTCGCGCTTCATCGTAGGTTTGCTGGCCGATTTGCCATAAACGACCGGCCGGCGTATTCAATTGCTTGTCTTGCAGGTTGTGGCTTTTGAATCCCGTGTGCAGCAGTTCGTTCAGATTGATATGCGGCATCAGTGTTCGCAGGCGATAACGATGCCACAACAGCTCACCGGCTTTGAGCAAAATCACACTCCAGGTGACTAAGGAAAAACAGCCCAACAGGCATAAGGTGCCATCGACGATGGCGGTTTCGGAAAAGTGAAAGATATGTTCCATAGCGTTCTCGTTTATTGTTTTCAATCAAAATCATCGTTCGTGAATCCCTGTCGTCCGCCCGGATCATCCATAATCCAGGCGCTCAACCTCCTTGTCGAACCCTGCCCGGTAGGTGGGCGGGTCTATAACACCTCTTGGGGGAGGTTCATCAATCCAGTTCAAACACAATCGGCACCGTCACCCAGCAGGGCTCAGGCGTATCGCCACGCTTGGCAGGCACGAAGCGCCATTGCTTCACTGCCTCCAGCGCGGATTCATCCAGCGTGTCGTGATTGCTGGAACGCTGAATATTGACTTGCAGGGCCTTGCCATCGGCCCCGACATACACCCGCAGCAACACCGTCCCTTGCCAATGGCGCTGTCGGGCAATCATGGGATATTCCGGTTTGGGATTATTTAAATAGGCGGCATTGCTGTCTGCGGGCACATAGGTATCGTTGCGCGGTGTCGCCAAGGCATTGTGGTTTAATGCCTGTGGCAACGCTGCAGCGGGAACTACCGGCACGGCCGGTTCCGGTTCCACGGATTTGCGCTCCTCAACCTGCTTGACCAGACGTTCCGAGGGTTTCGGCTTAGGTTTCGGTTTGACCTTGGGCTTTTCCTGCTTGGGCGGAACTATGGGTTTCGGCGGCTGCGGCGGCGCAATCGGTTGGTTGACCACCGGTGACGGCGGTGCCGACAGTTCCATCGAGATCATCGGTAACGGTGCGGCGGCCGAAAATGGCAGCGGTGCTGGACGACTGACATACCAGAACAGCAAACCGCCATGCAGTAAGGCGGCGACCAACACGGCAGATGTCACGGCTGCCGAACGCCGAGCGCGATTACCAGGCATCGGCAGCAAGACCCCAAACGGCTGCGGATCGGGCAAGCCCGGCGGCGATTGAATAAACGTTCGCGGATTCCAGGACCAGCTGGCAGTTTTTTCAATCGAATAACCGATACCCCACGTCATAGTCCATCCGTCAAATTGAGACTGGTCGTGTCACTGTCATGCGCAAGATTGTGTGATCTAGTCAAACGTTTAAGAGGACTCATACCCTGGGTATCCAGGTGAATGCCTTGGCCTGATCGCGACAGGCGACTGTCCAGTTGTTGCATTTGTTGCTGGAGCATTTCCTGATTTTTCAAAATCAATTGAATCTGCTCTTGCAGAAATTCAAAATGAATCTGGAAATAACGCACGGCCGGAAACACTTCGGCGGCTTGTTCAGCGGGTACCACCACGGGTGGCTCGAGCCTGGATTTCTTATTGGGTTTACTTAGCATGTGACTTTTCCTCCCTTAGTGCTCGTTATGGTCATAGGCATAGCTGTCCGCTGGCTGAGCATCCGACGGACTTGGATCAATAGGGGTACTGGCACACCGATGTGAACGTGGTCTTGCCAAAATCGCATAACACACCGGCGTTAAAATCAAACTGGCGGACATGCCGATCAATAAACCTGCCGATAGCGACAAGGTCATCGGAATCAGGAATTGCGCTTGCGGGCTGGTTTCCAGAAGCGTGGGCAGGAAACCGGCAAAGTTGGTCAGAAAGGCCAGCAGAATGGCGCGAAACCGGGAACTGCAGGCGTCGACGATCAAACGCTCAACCGGTTGATCGTCCTCGCCGTGCTGGCGGATGTAATCCAGCAAAACCAAACTGTCGTTGACCACCACGCCGCTGGCGGCAATCATGCCGACCAGGGATTCCATTGATAGCGGCAAGCCAGACACCCAATGTGCAATCACTGCGCCGCACCAGGCTACCGGCGCGGCCAGCAAAAAGATCAGGGGTTTCGAGTAAGATTTAAACGGCACGGCAATCAAGGCATAAATCACCAGCAAGGCCATCACCGTATTTTGGGCAAAGGTGTCCAGCATGGCTTCCTGCTCCTGGCGTTGTTGACCGATTTTGACGCTCAGGCCAGGAAAGGCCTGCTGCAAGGCCGGGATTTGAGTTTGCTCCAGTTTCGCATAGAGAGCATTGGCATCAGCCAATGTCGGATTCACCCGCGCCTGGACTTTCAACACCCGTTGTCTATCCTCCCGTACCAAACGTGAATAGCCTGGTGCCAGTTGAATATCCGCTAATTCACCCAGTGGCGCCGTCGCACCATTCGGCAAGCGTATCGGTTGTTGTTTCAGGGTATCCAGCGATTGCCGTTGTTCCAACGGATAACGCACCATGACTTTCACTTCGCTACGGCCACGCAAAAACCGGTGTACCTCATCACCGTAATAACCGTGATGGACTTGTTCGGCCAGTTGCTCCAGTTTCAAACCCAAACGCTCGGCGTTGGGCTTGAGGCTGAGTTTGATTTCGGGTTTACCCGGTTCGCTGGAGTCGATAACGTCGTACACGCCGGGTAGCGCTTGTAATTGCTGTTTCAATTGTTCTGCAGCGGCAGGCAACAGGTTGGTGTCTGTAGCACCCAACAGCAACTCGATGTCATACGGTACGTCGCCTTCTTTATAAATGAAATCGACTTTGCCACGGCCGATATCGCCAATGCGCTCGCGCCATTGGCGGATAAAGTCTTCCACCCTGATATGTTGCCGGCCCAGCGGTGAGAACTCCAGCCAGATACCCGCGCCGTGTTCCCATATTATGGTTTCGACGCCGACGATGACGCTATTTTCGTGAATATCCGTGGCTTCTGTAACGTGATTCGGTAATGGTTCGTTAGGCTTAACGCCATCCAGCTCATCCCGCAAATTGAACAAGGCCTGTTCCACCTTGGCAGCCAAGGCTTGGGTTTCACTATAGGGGGCGCTTTGCGGTAATTTCATCGACACCCAGAAACTGTCTTTAGTGACATCCGGATTGATCGATTGCCGCACCGTGTCGCTGGCGACCAGTGCCGCACAAAACACGATCAGGCCTAGAAACAATGAAGCGGTCAGATAACTCCAGGCAATAGCGGTTTCCAGAAAAGGCCGGTATACCTGCTCGACAAAACGATCCAGGCGGTCATTCATGTCTTGCCTGATGCGTTGCAGGCGATTGGGATGTATTACTGACTCCACATCACTGACCAGATGCGATGGCAATATCAGCAAGGCTTCGACCAAGGAAAACACCAAGGTCAAAATCATCACCAGACAGATCGGTTTCATCATTTGCCCGCCCCAACCGGGCAGAAACAGGCCCGGTAAAAAGGCAACCAACACGATCAATACCGACAGAATCACCGGTAAGGCGACGTCTTGCACGCCTTGGATGGTGGCTTGCAGCGGCGAAAGCCTGTTTTCAAGTTGGCAGCTATGCACACTCTCGCCAATGATGATGGCGTCATCCACCAGAATGCCCATCGCCAGCAGAAAGCCGAATAATGACAACATGTTCAAGGAAACGTCCAACGCCGGCATCAGCCAGAACGCGCCCAGCACCGAGGTAAAAATCCCCACGCCCGCCCACAACGCTACCCGCACCCGCAGAAACAGCGATAACACCAGGCAGACCAGCAAAAAGCCGCTCAAACCGTCTTCCAGCAAGGTGTCGATGCGCTCGTCGTAGGCTTGCGAGTCGTCCCACCAGGTAATCAGCCGCAAACCGGGCGGTAACTGCTGACGGATTTGATCCACCGTGGCTTTGACTTTTCTGGCTACGGCCACGCTATCCTGGGCGGTATGTACTTCCCAGCCTTGAGCGATTTCGCCGTTGTGATGCCATTCCGACAAGCGTTCTTCCAAACCGTCTTTGACGTTGGCGATTTGATCCAGGCGTACCCGGTTGCCGTCGGGCAGCGTTTTGACGATCAGATTTCTCACCGCATCGGCATCTTTGGCCCGTTGATTGACCCGCAGCAGCAACTCGCCATCGGGATTTTTGATTAAGCCGCCCGGCAAATCCACCGAGGCTTTGCGCACGGCTTGCGCGACCTCATCCAGGGTCATCTGGTATTGGCGTAGTTTGTCGGGCGTGACTTCAATCGCCAGCTCGTAAGCCATTTCGCCGTAATTACGCGCCTTGCTGACGCCCGGAATCGATGCCAGTTGTTGCTGAATGTGTTCGCCAAAGCTTTGCAGGGTAAACGCATCGGTATTGCCGTGCAGCGCCACCCAGATCACGCCATCGTCGTCGTTTCGATCGGCAGGCAACACCTGAATTTTTTCCAGTTGCTTGGGCAACTTGGCGATGCCTTGTACTTTGCTTTGCACGCTGGCCATGACTTGTTCGCGTGAAACATCGGGAAATATCTCGACGTCGATTTTACAGTCATCGCCTCGAATCTCGCTGTGCAAATGCTTGACGCCTGGGATGTCGTGAATCGCTTCTTCAATCGGCACGCACACCGTTTCTTCGACCTCCGCCGTGCCAGCGCCGGGATACTGGGTATTTACCACAATCTGATGCGGACTGAAACGCGGAAAGACTTCCTTATCCACATTGGCGATACCCAGCAGGCCTCCACTCATAATCAACAGCATCAGCAGATTGGCAGCCACCGGATTGGCGGCAAACCAGGCCGGTAAATTTCCGGTGCGCAGGCGTAGAGGCTTAGTCATTGACGACCTTCACCGCTGTGTCGGCAATCGCCATAGGCAGTTCAGAGACAATGACGCGATCACCGGTTTGTAGACCCGATTTGACCACCACTGAATCGGCTTCCGTGCGCACCACTTCAACTGGTCGAATCTCCAGTTTTTGCTCTGCGTTCACCAATTTGATGGTCTGCGTCGGACTGACCGAATGACGCGGCAGGCGGTAGACATCCGCGCGTTCGACGCCTTCAATCTCGGCCTGCACGAACAAGCCTTTCACCAAGGGTGGACGGTTGGCAATCGGTTGAAAAGGATCGGTCACTTGCGCGACCAGATACCATTGGCCGCTGTCTTCGGAGACGGCGGCTTCGCTGCGAACAATCTGGCCCAGCCAGCTATGTTGGTGACCGCCCAAATCGGCACTTAATGTGACTTTTGGCCACAGACCGGCATCGGCCTGTGGCAAGGCCAAGGGCAGATTCAAAAACGCCAGTTGTTCACTGCTGACCGGCAAACGCACTTCGGCCTTGTCACTGGCGTAAATCCGCGCCACCGTGGTACCGGCTGGCAAAAATTGGCCAATACCGGCTTGTTTGCTCAACACCCGTCCTGCAAACGGTGCGCGTAACTCGCAGCGACTGCGATTGAGTTGCGCCTTGGCCAAGTCCGCTTGCGCAGCTTGTAACTTAGCCTGGGCTTCGGCCAGTTGCGGTTTACGCAAGGCTAGTTCGCTGGCTTCACCTTCACCCAGCGCCTGCCACTCACTGTGCGCTTGTTCGACTTGGGCCTGTTCGGCAATCAACACCCGTTTGGCTTCGGCGATGCGGGCTTGGGCGGCGGTAATGGCGTAGTCGTAATCACGAGGATCGATGGTCAGCAGTAACTCACCGGCTTTGAAGAAGCCGCCTGCGACCAAAGCCGGATGCATCTGCACCACTTTACCCGCCACTTCGCTGACCAGATCGATTTCTTCGCGCGGCGTGACCACGCCTTGGGAGATAACGTTTAGGCGCAGGGTTTGTGGCTCGACGCGCAGTACGGTGACTTCGGGAATAGCCGCAACATTGGCTTGTAGCTCAGGTTGGGGACGCAACGCAAATACCGCCCAGCTGGCAACGGCGGCGGTCAACAACACCGCGACGGGTAACACGATTTTGAGTGACGCAGATGACCATTTCATACCGCACCGCCCAAAGCCAGATACAGACTAATCCGGTTGGTCAGCAATTGCCGCTGTACCGCCAGATGCGCGCTTTGGGCATTTAATGTGCTGCGGTAGCTGTCGAGCAAGGTCAAAATCTCGATCAAACCTTGCCGATACGAATACACCGCCAGTTTGCGGCTGGCTTCCGTTTGCGAAACGGCTTCCCGTAACGCCCGTTCCTGTTCACGCAAGCGACTTTCGGCGGCCAGGGCTTGCTCGACTTCGCGGAAGGCATTCAAGGCCACGCTTTGGTACTGGTTATAGGCGTCCTCGACATTGGCCTTCTTCAAACGAATATCGGCTTGCAGACGGTCGCCGGTGAACAAGGGCTGCGCCAAACCGGCAGCCAAATTCCATGCGGCGGCACGCGGATCGACGATGTCCGCCAAGGCCGGGCCCACGCTGCCACCAGCGGCGGTCAGGGTGATGCGTGGTAACAAGGCTCTTTCGCTGCTGGTCAGGCGTTGATCGGCGGCTTGCAGGCGTTTGAAGGCTGCAAGCACATCCGGGCGGCGGTTGAGTAGTTCGGACGGCAAACCTGCCGCTAACGTGGCGGGCGGTTGGGGTAAACCGTTATGCAACGATGAGACTGATGAATCCAACCCAGAATGTGAAGCCGATTCGCTGGCGGGATAACGCCCCAACAGCGTAAACAACTGCTTTTGCAAAATCTGCATGTCATTATAAGTTTGCGCCGATTGCGCCTCGGCATTGGCCAGATCGGTCAAAGCCAACCGTAAATCCAGGCCACGGGTTAAACCCTTGTTAAACCGACCGCGTACCAATTCCACGATCACGCCCCGGTCTTTGACCGACTGTGCCGCCACTTCGGCCTGCAAACGTGCCTCAATCCATTGAAAGTAAACCTGAGCCAGCCGTGCCGCCAACGACAAACGCGCGGCCTGATAGTCTTCGCTTACCGCTATGGCGTCTTCAACAGCAGCTTGTTGAGAGGCTTTGATGCGCCCCCAAACATCCAGCTCCCAGCTTAAATTGAACAACGTCAAAAACTGACCAGACTCGCTACTCAACGCATCCTTGCCGCGCTGATAACCCGGCGCGAAAAACAGTTGCGGTAAACGCCCGGCACCGGCAATCGTTGCTTGTTCCTTGGCGGCCTCGACACGGGATGCTGCCGAGCGTAAATCAAAATTATGGCTTAGGCCATTCTCTACCAGTGCGGTTAATCGCTGATCGTTGAACGTGGTCAACCAATCGGTGACCGCTTGCTGATTGAGCGATGCCGGGCTTTGCCAGTGTCTGGGCATATCAAACGCCAATACATCCGCCTGATGAACGGGCGCCGACTCGCAACCCGTCAACACCAGACCGAATAGCACGACACGCTTGCAAAGCTGAGTATTAACAAGACGTATCGGCATCAGTAAAGGTCAAAGTTATAGAGAGTTTCATGTCGTTCATGTTTATAAGACGAATGAATCGGGTAAAACCCGCAACATTCATAAAAATTAACTATGCCGGCTGTTGCGCCGACGCTTTTTCAACCAGATCAACACGCCGGTCACCGACAACATCACAATCGCCAAACCCAACACGCAAACAAAGATTTTGTACGGCAAACCCCAGATGTTGGCGGTGTGCAAGGCAAGCAACCAACTGGTGAGGGTATTGCCGCTGTATTGGCCGGTGGGCAGTAACATTTGTTTGACCACGCCGCTGTTGGTATCGATCACCACGCGGGTTTGGCCGCCGTGGTCTTGAATATCGGCCGTGCTTTTGACGGCATAGACATAAAAGCCTTTGGCGCGGTTAATCCAGAAACCGCTGGGCGCCAAGGTGCGGACGGCTTGGGTTTGCTCCAATCGATTCAGCTCGGCTTGGGCGATGTCCTGCGCTTGCCGCCAATTGATTTGCGGATTTTGAACGGGTTGCGGCAGATCGGGAAACTCCGTCCAGGGTTGGTGATACTCGCTGACCGATTGCATGACTTGGGTGTAGAAGCCACCCAAGTTCATATAGACGCTGGACCAGGCAAATACCAGCAAGGCCAGCCACAACCACAAGCCGCCGGCGCGGTGTAGATCGAAATTGATGCGGGTTTTGGAAGCCGACCATTTGATCAGCCAGGCCGGTTGCCAGCGTTGCCGGAAGGTTTTGGTGGCTAACGGGTTTTGTCCGGTGCGCATGGCTTTACGCGGTGGCAAGGTCAAATAAAAACCGACAAAACAATCCAGCGTCCAAACCAAGGCGGTAATACCCAGAATCCAGCCGCCCAGTTCATCCAATGCCAGGGCATAGTGCAGTTTGTAAACGAACGGCATCAGGTTTTGCCAGCCTTGCGACAGATCGCCCCAATGGCGTTTGCCCAATAATTCGCCGGTGTAGGGATTGAAAATCAGTTGATCGTAAGTAAGGTCGCCCGCCGTTCGCGGCGAGACGGCCACCGTAGCCGCCGTGTCAGTCAGCCATATTGCATCCGCTTTGATGGCGCTATCCAAGCGCTCGGCGTTTTCAATCAAAGTCAGCGGCTCCAACATCGCAACGGTCTGGCTTGGCGCAGAAAATTGCGGATTGATAGCGCCATCCAATTCGGGCAAAAACGCCAGCAAGCTGCCGGTCAAGCCAACGACGATCAAAAATGCCGTCATCGCCAGGCCGGTATAGCGGTGCAACAACACCCAGAACGGGCGAATTTTCATCTTGACTCCCATGCTATATTTCCAAATCACCCTAAATCACAAAATAGCAGCCAGCATGCAATACCGACGCAATTACACAGAAGGCGGCTTTATTTTTTTACCGTCAACCTTGCGGAAAGAAAACGGCGGTTGTTGGTGGAACATATCGATGCGCTCCGCGAAAGCATCCGCATCGTGCGCAGCCGCCACCCGTTTCAAATCGACGCCATGGTGGTCATGCCCGATCATTTGCACGCCATTTTCACGATGCCGCCCGGCGATGCCGATTACCGGACCTGTTGGATGTTAATCAAAGCCGGATTTTCCCGGCAGCTTCCCAAAGTCGAACGCATCAACAGCAGTCGCCAAAGCAAGGGCGAACGCGGCATTTGGCAGCGGCGATTTTGGGAGCACACGCTGCAAGATGAAGACGATTTTCGCCACCACATGGATTACATCCATTACAACCCCGTCAAACACGGTTACGTCAAGCGCCCGGCCGACTTACCCGAGGGCATAAAGGCCACATTCCAGCATCCATAAATACATAAACGCCGGCATATTGCCGCCGATTGGGGCACCGCCTCCCCCGAAAACGACAAAAGGTTTGGGGGGGTAGGTTGGGGTCGACTGCATGGATGCAGGAGGTAGGGCAATGCCGGGAGCGATTGCCGAGACGGCACGAACCCCAACACGGCAACCGCAAAACCCGCCCCACAAGCCATCGACAACGAAACATCAAAGTTACCTGTGGATTTAAAGGCCATCGATGTTGGGGTTCGTTGCCTCACCCCAACCTACGCAACCCCAACGTACGAGTAACCGGTTAATATTCGATACGAACAGAACCCAAAAACGTCCTAGGTGCACCGAAGTACACTTCAGCACCTCCACTACTGCCTGCGTAGTAATATTTGTCCAGCAAATTATCAACGTTTAGCTGAGTGGTAACTTTGGTTGCGCCTACTTTCATTGCATAACTGGACATTAAGTTAAGAGTGGCATAACCAGGAATTTCATACTTGTTAAGTGGATTGCCTTCACGCTTACTAAGCACTGTTACGCCGCCTCCAAACTTGAGTCCTTTTAACACACCGTCCTGAAACTCGTATGTACTGAAAAGATTGCCGGAGTTGTGAGGTGCATTTGGCAATCTGTGTCCTTGGTTGCCAATTCCTCCGTCAAAACCGACATCGCGAGTAATATTGGCAAAAAACAAATGACTATAACCTCCAATAACTCTCCACCCTGGAAGTAGTTCGCCTGAAATATCCAGTTCAACGCCGCGACTTTCGGCTGCTCCTACAGTGGTCATTAGGAAAGTATTATTTGGGTCTGTTACCGCTAAATTTTGTTTTGTCAAATTGAAATATGCCAGGGTCGCGCTAAACCGGCCATTCAGCAACTCGGTTTTTGTCCCTAGTTCCCATTGCTGGGCGGTTTGTGGAGGAAGGGTCTGGCCATTTCCATTAATTCCGTTTTGTGCTCCAAAATTTTCTGTGTAGCTTCCGTAAAGCGACAATTCTGGTATTGGCCGCCATAACAATCCACCGCGCGGGCTGACGCGATTATCATCCCCTGCAACCGAAGAGGTCAGATGATCGTATTGATCGGCTTGATCGTAACGAAAACCACCCAATACGAACACATTATGCGGTAATTCAATTTGATCTTGAGCATATAAGCCATACCATGAGGTAGTATTATCGACACCGAAAGCAATGCGGTTGCTTACATCAACGCCGTCAAACCCAACAGTGTTATAGACTGGATTAAATAGATTGAATGTCCCTGGTATAAATCGCACATCGAATGGATCCTTAGCGTCTGTACGATAATAATCGCCACCGAATAACAAGGTATGTTTAATACCGAGCGTATTTATTTTTCCTGTCAAATTTAACGATGTAAAATAATTATCGGTGCGAGCCGATTGGTGTTCATATCCCCTGCCGACATTACCTTGACTATCTGCAAGTCCAGTTAAAAACGCTTGTCGAATTTCTGCATTAATCCCAGTGTAATAAAATCGATGAGAGATGGACCAGTTATCGTTGAAACCATGTGACCAATTGAACCCTGCCAAAATCCTGTCACCCTTATTAGAATTAAATGACGGTTCACCGGTAAATAAATTACGGGGGAGGCTAGACAAATAAGCGTGACTACCATTACGTAGTGCCGTAATCCTTGCAGATCCCGGAGTTTCATCGAAACGTTGATATTCAAACTCGGTGGTGAATTGTGTGCGCGGACCGATGTTCCATTTCAGCACCGGTGCCACAAAAAAGCGGTCACTATTGGCAAAGTCAGTAAACGATCCAGAACCTTCATACGCAGCATTAAGTCGATACAAAAGGTTGCTATCTTTAGTAACAGGCCCTGTTGCATCAATCGTTGTCCTGTAATAATCGAACGAACCAAATTGCTGTTGTAATGCATAGTATGGGGTATCAAGGGGTTGCTTGGTGACCATATTTACAACCCCACCGGGTTCAGCTCGTCCAAACAAAATTGAACCTGGGCCTTTTAGCACCTCGACACGCTCAAGATTCGCCGGATCGCGTTTGGTCGAATAACCATTTCCACCATTTTGCGGATACGGTGAGCCATCCCGATAAGAAAGAATGTCGTTCCCGGTCGAAAATCCGCGAATAACAAAACTGTCGCGCATCAATCCGCTTGAAGCTTCTTGTACGACGCCTGCTACGTTTTGCAGAGCTTTTTCCAATCTGACCGCTTGTTGATCTTCTAGTACTTGTTTTGGTACTGCCTTGACGGAAAATGGGGTTTCCATGACCGGAGTATCAGTTTTTGTCGCGGTGGAGGCGTTCGGCAAACTGTAATCCGGATTGTATGGATCAGTCGAATCATAAACCGCCTTCCCCACCACCTTCACCGCCGGCAAAGCCGACGCCGCATCACTTCCCGATTCCGCAGCCTTTACTGCAACCGCATCATCCGCCGTAAAGGTATAAGTCAACCCCGTTCCGGCCAACAGTCTTCTAAACCCTTCTTCCACGGTATATTCGCCATCCAAGCCCTTGCTGGTTTTACCATCCGTCAATCGCGCGTCTACGGATAACAAAATGCCTGCGCTGCCGGCAAATTCGCTCAATGCATGACTCAGTGACCCGCCGCTGATGTGGTAATTACGCTTGGCGTCATTGCTGTCTGCCATGGCGGTGGGCGATGCGACCAGGGCGGAAGCCAATACCAAGCCCTGTATGGCCTGGTGCAAGCGGGACGGTTGTTGGCCGAGAATCCGGTTCTTTTTTCGCTTTGACATGCTGTTTCTCCTTTTAAAAATGGCGTTCTCATCCCTATTGCCAATCGAAAACGAAAAAGGGGAACTCGAAATTGAAAAAAATTTTAAATAATTTTTAAGGCTATGTTTTTGCAGGAAAAATATTTTGGTTTTTTGTCGATTGGTGTGGCGTGTTATGTCCGCACATCGTCAGCTTTGCTCTGTGCGATGATATTTGGCATTCAGTCTGTTTTGCAAAAGGGGTTTTGAATGAACACGCAACCGTTAGATCAAGAAGAGCAAGCCTTGTTGGATGCGTTTGAAGCTGATGAGTTTGAGTCGGATTTGACCGAGTCGCGTAGGCTTTATTTGGCAAAAGCGGCCGGAAAACGTTTAGCCAGAATGCTCAAGGATGCAAATCCAAACGATGCAGCCTTATTGCTAACTCAAGAAGATGTAAACCGAATGATTCATGAAATTTGAGCGCTCGCTATAGGAATCTGATTAATGGTAAAAGTTAGGTGCTATCTTTGCATGCGCATTTTTAGCATGAAAGCACTTATTACCCAAAACGGTAGCGGTGTCTAAGGTGCGCAGTACGAAGTTGATTGTGCGAAAAATGCAGGCTATTTTGGTACGCATCCATCTTTGATATATACTTATGATACCTATCTTATAAGAGGGCATTGAGATGCATACGACAGCCAAATTATTCACCACTGGCCGAAGCCAAGCGATACGGCTTCCGAAAGAATTCCGTTTTCCTGGCTCGGAAGTATTTATTCGTCGCGATTCCGTGACTGGCGAAGTTATTCTGTCTGCCAAACCGGCATCCTGGACGGAGTTTTTCGAACTTGCCGATCAAATAAATATCCCTGACGATTTTATGGCGAATCGCGAAGACCTGCCGAACCAAGAAAGGGATTTGTTTTGATGCGCTATATGCTGGATACCAATATGGCCAGTTATATTATCAAGGGCCATCCCCCGGAGATTCGGCAGCGGCTGACGTCGCTGCCGATGGACTGCATTACGATATCCGCAGTCACACAAGGCGAGCTTTTATATGGCTTGGCGCGCAAGGGACATCCGGCTGCGCTGGCAAAACTGATTCGGGAGTTTCTCTTTCGCGTTGAGACATTGCCTTGGGACGAGCAAGTTGCCAGCGTTTATGGCGATTTACGCGCATCTTGCACGTCGGCTGGCATTACACTCGGGGCGCTCGACATGATGATCGCGGCGCACGCAATAGCCGCCAACACCATTCTCGTCAGCCATGATAAAGCCTTCAGCCTGGTTCCCGATGGTGTTTTGACGATAGAAGACTGGATGAGTGGCGTTTAAGCCAGATACTGGCTTTGCCTATCAGTATTCAGTCTTATCGTGGCAGCACTTTTACCCAGAACGGCAGCGGATGGTCGAGGGTGACGGGCAGCGTTTCCGCCAGAGTGGCGAGAATGCGATCGGTGTTGTTGAGCGGAAAAGCGCCTACGATGCGTAAATCGGCAATCCGTGGGTCGCAGGTGACGTAGCCGTGCCGGTAGCGGTTGAGTTGCAGCAGAAATTCGCTTAACGGCAGGTTGTCGGCCAGCAGCATGCCTTGTGTCCAGGCGGGGCGGTCCGCACTCATGGCTGCAACCGTATCAATTTGTTCAGGTGTGAAGTGCGTGGTTTGCCCGGCTTTCAGGGTCAGCTTGCTTGCGCCTGGTTTGGCGGGCTGGATTTCAACGGCGTCTGCGTAGACCGTAACCTGGCTGTTACCGGCTTGCTGCCTGACGCTAAAGCGGGTTCCCAGTGCGCGAACCCGGCCTTCCTGGGTGTCAACGACGAATGGTCGACTGAGTCTTGCCGGGTCGGGGGAGGTTTCGATGTAAATCTCACCGGCAACTAGTTGTAAGCGGCGCAATTCCGAGGTGAATTCGATATTTAAAGCGCTCTCGGTGTCTAGCGTTACTTTGGAGCCATCGGCCAGGGTGATGGTTTTGGTTGCACCTAATGCGGTTCGATAGTCCGCGGTCCAGTCTTGTAGGTAACGACCTCGTGAAACTTGCCAACTGGACAAGCCCAACGCGCCCAATATTGCCAAGGTTTTGAGTGCGCGCCGCCGGTACAGATCGGGTTGGTTGAGTGCTGCCGAGGCAGCGTGCGCTGGCAGGCCTTGGAATTTGCCGGTGAAAAATTCTACTTTTGCCCAAGCCGCTTGGTGGTCCGGATGCGCATGCAGCCAGGCCTGCCATTGTTCGGTTTCGGATTTCGTTACCTGGCCGGAACCCAGTATGGCAAACCATTCGGCGGCTTCGGCGAGCGTGCCGGGATGAACGTTATGGAGATTTTGCTTTAACACGCGTTTTTAAAGTTCTGACGCCAGGGTTAGTAAATGCAGCATCGCGGTGGCCATGTATTTTTTAATCATGCGATCCGTCACGCCCAGTTGCTTGCCAATTTCGACATAGGTTAAACCCTCCAGTTGCGACAGCAAAAATGCCTTGCGTACTTTGCCGGGTAGTTGGTTGAGCAGTTCATCGATTTCCTGCAGGGTCGCCAGGATGATGGCGCTTTCTTCAGGCGACGGCATCAGCGCTTCCGGATAGGCGGCGATGCGCTCCAGATAAGCTTGTTCTATGGCTGACCTCCGCCATTGGTTGATCAGCAAACCTTTGGCAATGGTCGTTAAATAGGCGCGGGGCTCTTGGATGTCGTGGGCGTTGTTTAAGGTGATCACCCGCATGAAGGTATCGTGGGCATGATCTTCCGCTTGCAGGCGACACTGCACGCGTTTGTCCAACCAGCCGAGCAGCCAGTAGTGATGTTCGCGATAGAGTTGGGACAGCGCTTCGTTAGCCAGAATTTCAGCGGTCATTGATAACGCTTATCCGTGATTGGAAGAGATGATTTCAATGCGACTTGCAGATTGTCGATCATGATTTTGGTTGCCTCGCTTCATCCTAAAGATTGCCGATTTTGTTTTCTCTGGCGGGTTAAATTTTTAGCAAATAACCTTTAAATAAAGCAATAAATGCACCAAAATCAATGTGGTGACATTTCTTCAAAACGCTAAATTGAAATAAAGCATTTATTAACAATTGGTTAGGCAATGGTAGAAGTGGTTTTTTTCTTGTAAAACAACAACGTGAATTGGGCCGACGAGGCAAAGTCACAAAAGAAAGTTGCGTTAAATAACCTATTTTTCATGAAAAATTAGGTGAAATACCTTGCTTGTCAAGCACAAAAAAGAGCACCATTATCCGGGTGGATAACGCGCTCTTACGGCTACTCAATGCCGTAATGCTGTTTGGTTTGGATTGTGTACCGCTTCATATGGAAGGCCGTTGCCATCGTTCGGCAGATTAGGGTTGGAAAATAAGCCAACAATTTATTCAAACTCATCAGGAGATAATTATGAAACCTATCGCGTTACTGGCCGGCTTAATTGTCATGCACTTTACCGGAATGACGCACGCCGGCACCCTCAATAACGGAGAGTGGAAACCTAGCCAATGTGGCGAGAAACCGGCAACCCCGACCATCGATGATCAAGATGTCGATGCCTTTAACAAAAGCGTTGCTGCGATCAATGATTGGCAGCAGCAGGCTCGTGTGTATTTTGAATGCCTGATCAAAGAAGCCAATGCCGACAATAATGTGATCGCCGAATCCGCCAATCGCGAACAAGCCGCCTATCGCCAATCCGTTGAGGCCATCGGCGCGGCAGCAGAGGCTGCCAAGAAAAAGTTGGATAAGAAATAGCCTGTGTTTGAGATATGGCGCTACACTACGCGACAATTTGTCATCTGTTTGCCCCCAAAGCCATTCACTAAAATATCGCCCGCCTGTGGAGGCTATTATTGGCCACCCTAGCCAACGAATGATCTGGTGTCGCGTTATTGTGTTAAATGTGGGTTATGCAGCAAATTTATCAACGGAATGAAAACGGCCTATCGCTTTATAAGCGTTCACCGAAAACATCAGGGCAACGCTTGCTGTCAGCGCTGGGCAGATGGCTAGGTGACTGGCGAACGATCAGTGTTCTGGCGCTGATTGTCATTCTGGTCGCGTTACTCCATTGTTGTGCCTGGTTCTGCTTGCGGTGTCTTACAAGTCCTGTTAGACACGAAACACACCCCATGATGGAAGTGGCGTTCATCCCAGTCACACTCACCAAACCTCATCTGGTTCCACCACCGCCACCGCCTAGCGAACAGAAACAAACCAAACCCAAAGTACACCGCAAACCAAAACTGAAAGCAACCGCGCCGCTTGAACCCAAGCCGTCAGAGTTTGCCCCTGACACACAGATTGCTGAATCCTCCCCCGAAACGCCCTTGATGCCAGAGTCCGCTTCGGTCGTCAGTGAAAACGAATTACCGTCAAACAATACGGAACACCTCACGGAGGCTACTTTAGACGCGCATTACGCGGACAATCCCAAGCCTTCCTATCCAGCAATAGCGCTCAGACAAGGGTTGCAGGGGCGAGTAATGTTGCGTGTGCAGGTGACCGAGGAGGGCATGAGCGAAACGGTCATGATCGAACGGAGTAGTGGTTATGAGATATTGGATGAGTCCGCCGTTGAAGCGGTTAAACAATGGCGATTCACTCCCGCGAAGCGCGGTGAAACAGCCATCGCCAGCTCGGTGATTGTGCCGATTGTATTCATACTGGAAGATCACGATCAAGTCTGACAAGCGCGCTGACGGGGTATCAACGCAGTCGACGCTTTTTCAACCAGATCAACACGCCGGTCACCGACAACATCGCAATCGCCAAACCCAGCACGCAGACAAAAATCCTGTACGGCAAGCCCCAGACGTTGGCCATGTGTAAAGCCATTAACCAGCTGGTGATGGTATTGCCGCTGTATTGGCCGGTAGGCAGTAACACTTGTTTAACCGCGCCGCTATTGGCATCGATCACCACGCGGGTTTGACCGCCGTGGTCTTGAATATCGGCGGTACTTTTGACGGCATAGACATAGAAACCTTTGGCACGGTTGATCCAGAAACCGCTGGGTGCCAAGGTGCGAATGCCTTGGGTTTGCTCCAGGCGATTCAGCTCGGCTTGGGCGATGTCCTGCGCTTGCCGCCAACTGATTTGCGGGTTTTGCGCGGGTTGCGGCAGATCGGGGAAGTCGCTCCACGGTTGATGAAATTCGCTGACTGACTTCATGACCGTGCTGTAAAAACCACCCAAGTTCATATAGACGCTGGACCAGGCAAATACCAGCAAGGCCAGCCACAACCACAAGCCGCCGGCACGATGCAGATCGAAATTGATGCGAGTTTTCGAGGCAGACCATTTAATCAACCAGGCCGGTTGCCAGCGTTGCCGGAAGCTTTTGGTGGCTAACGGGTTTTGACCGGGGCGAGTGGATTTGCGTGGCGGCAAGGTCAAATAAAAACCGACAAAACAATCCAGCGTCCAGACCAAAGCGGTAATGCCCAGAATCCAACCGCCCAATTCATCCAGCGCCAGCGCGTAATGGAGTTTGTAAACGAACGGCATCAGGTTTTGCAGGCCTTGCGACAGATCGCCCCAATGACGCTTGCCCAATAGCTCAGCGGTGTAAGGATTAAAAATGATTTGATCGTAATTCATCTCGCTGGTCGTTCTTGGCGAGACGGTTACCGTAGCCGCCGTGTCACTGAGCCACACAGCATCGGCTTTGATGGCAGTATCCAATTGCTCGGCATTTTCCATCAAAGTCAGCGGATCCAGCATGGCAACGGCCTCGATTGGCGCGACGAATTGCGGATTGATGGCACCATCCAGTTCAGAAAAAAACGCCAGCAAGCTGCCGCTAAAACCAACGATGATCAAAAATGCCGTCATCGCCAGCCCAGTATAACGATGCAGCAGAACCCAAAAACGGCGATTTTTCATAAAAATCCACAAACGGTTTGATTGAAAAAGGGAATGAAATTTACACAAAGGCTACATCAAGCTTAAAATACACACATCACCGTACACACACAAGAAGGTCATCAATGACTACGTTAACCACCCGAATTTTTAAAAACGGCAACAGTCAGGCTGTGCGTATTCCACAAGAATTCCGCCTGGACGTCAGCGAGGTTGAAATTAGCCGCAATGCCAACGGCGACTTAATCATTCATCCACTCCCGCTTGATCGGGGAGCCGCGTTAATGGCAGCACTTAACGCCTTTGACGACGAGTTTGCCCAGCAGCTGGAGCGCGACGAACAGGCCGTCATGCAGGACCGCGAGGCGTTATGATTTACATGCTGGATACCAACATCCTCATCTACCTGATTAAACATAAACCGCCCGGCATTGCTGATCGTATCAACGCTCTTGATACGCGGGACGAATTGACCATGTCTTTTTTGACCTATGCCGAGCTGCTGAAAGGTGCCGAGCGAAGTACCCGGAAAGATCAAGTGCTGGCTCAATTGCAACAACTGACGCGCAGCATTCCGGTTGCTTATTCGGTCAATGCCGATCTCTGCCAGCACTACGCCACGCAATTCACCTTGCTTAAAACTGCCGGCACACCCATCGGCGCCAATGACCTTTGGATTGCCAGTCATGCCCTGGCCCAAAACGCAACCCTGGTCACGCACAATCTCAGGGTGTTCGAGCGTATCCAAGGTTTAAGGTTGGAGGATTGGGTTTTGTAATGCGTAGACAAGCGTTCAGTTACCAGCCGACCATGACAGCGAGACATTGCGATCAATAGAACCATCAGCAACCAACATGGAATACCGACGGCGTTACATCGAAGGTGGCAGTTATTTTTTTTCCGTCAACCTTGCGGAAAGAAAACGGTGGCTATTGGTGGAACATATCGATGCGCTCCGCCAAGCCATCCGCACCGTGCGCAGCCGCCATCCGTTTCAAATCGACGCCATGGTGGTGATGCCCGATCATTTGCACGCCATTTTCACCCTGCCGCCCGGCGATGCCGATTACCCGACCCGTTGGATGTTGATCAAGGCCGGATTTTCCCGGAGCATTCCAAAAATCGAACGCATCAACGCCAGCCGTCGCAGTAAAGGTGAACGCGGCGTGTGGCAACGGCGGTTTTGGGAGCACACCCTCCAGGACGAAGACGATTTTCGCCATCATCTCGATTACATCCATTACAACCCGGTCAAACACGGTTACGTCACCCGCCCGGCCGACTGGCCACATTCCAGCATCCATAAATTCATACGTGCCAGTATATTGCCTTCCGATTGGGGCACCGCCTCCCCCGAAAACGACAAACGATTTGGGGAGCGTAGGTTGGGGTCGACTGCATGGATGCAGGAGGTAGGGCAATGCCGGGAGCGATTGATGTGGCTACACTAAACCGGACACACTTTTTAAAATAACCTGAAAAAGCGTGAATCCAAAATGAGCCAAGAAAAACCCAATACCTATACAGCCGAATTCAGAGCCTCAGCCGTCAAGTTGGCGAATGAATCCGATAAACCGATCAGCCAGGTAGCCCAGGATCTTGGCATTAACGTCAATACCTTGCATACCTGGATAGGAAAATACAGTCGCCCCAAAGACAGCAATAAAGCGGTCCGTACCGATGAACATCTGTACGATGAACTCAAGCGCCTTAAGAAGGAAGTGGCCCGATTGACCGAGGAGCGCGATTTACTAAAAAAGGCAGCGGCGTACTTCGCCAAGGAACAAAGATGAAGTACGCCTGGATCAAGCAGCATGCAGAGGACTTTGCGGTAGATACCCTGTGCCGGTTCATGAGGGTATCCCGAAGCGCCTACTACGACTGGCTGAAGCAAGGCCCCTCTGCCGGCGAACAAGACGATGCCGCCCTATCCGAGATGATCCAAAGCACCTTTGGCAAAAGCCGGGCAACCTACGGTACGCGCCGTCTCAAAGCCGCCTTATCCGCTCAGAACCGAACCGTCAGCCGCCGCCGTATCGGTCGTTTGATGCGGGAAGCGGGGTTGGCCTGTAAAACCAAGCGCAAATTCAAAGCCACGACGAATTCGAAGCATCATCAACCGGTTGCGTCCAATCACCTGGATCGGCAATTTGCCGTGGAAAAGCCCAATCAAGTCTATGCCGGCGACATCACCTATATCCATACGCAGGAGGGCTGGCTGTATCTGGCCGTGGTGATTGATCTCTATTCCCGGCAAGTCGTGGGCTGGTCTATGGCCGAACATATGCGGACCAAACTGGTGAACGATGCGCTACTGATGGCGGTTTGGAAGCGCAAGCCCGAGAAAGGCTTGCTATGGCATACCGATCGCGGCAGCCAATATGCATCGGACAGCCATCGAGCCTTATTAACGCAACACGGCATCCGGCAAAGCATGAGTCGTAAGGGAAACTGCTGGGATAATGCCGTCTCGGAAAGTTTCTTTCATACCCTGAAAACCGAGTTGATACATCACCAGACCTATCGAACCCGATCCGAGGCCAGGCAGGCCGTATTCGAATATATCGAAGTGTTTTATAACCGCGAGCGACTTCATTCCGCCAATGGCTACCTGTCGCCCGTTGACTACGAAGTGCAGCTTAAAGCTGCTTAGCTGTGTGTCCGGAAAAGTGTTGACACATCACACCACCAGGGTTAGTCATTCCATACAGTAATGATGCTGGGCCTTTTAGTACTTCAACGCGTTCAGTACTGGCTAAGTCTCGTCCACCAATAATGAAGTCGGCCACGGGAAATGGCACTCCATCTCGATAATCACCTAGATTGCTATTAAAACCACGGCGAGTTGACGCTTCAAACATATCTCCAGAACCACTGGCTCGATATACGCCACTGACGTAATCCAAAGCATCATTGGGGCGAATTCCTTGAATATCTTCAATGACCTGTTTAGGGACAACTTGAATCGAATACGGTGTTTCCATAATCGGAGTATCAGTCTTAGTCGCTGTAGAAGCATTGGGTAAACTGTAATCTGGGTTATAAGGATCAGTCGAATCAAAAGCCGCCTTCCCCAAAACCTTTACCGCCGGCAACGTCGATGCCGCATTGCTCCCCGATTCGGCAGTCTTAACTGCCACCGCATCATCCGAGGTAAATGTGTAATCCAGGCCCGTACCCGTCAGCAGTTTTTGCAGCGCCTGTTTGGCAGTGTATGCGCCGTTTAGCTCAGGGCTGGTTTTTCCAGCAACCAGGTTTTCCGTAAACATGACCGCGATACCGGACTGATCGGCCAGCTTTTGTAGCGCGCTGTTCAATGGTTGCGACGGAATGTTATAGCTGCGGACGTTATCATCCGCCATTGCGTTGGCTATCCCTGCGCATAGCGCTAGTGCCAATGGAAGTCGTAGGTGTTGCTTCATTAATGCTCTCCGTTTTTTAATGGGGTCATTAGTTGAAACGAACAACTCAAAAAAAAGCTGCCACGCATGAGTGGGTTAACACTTATGGCGATGAGGTGGAGGAGCGGGAGAGAGCGGTGTTTAGCGCTTGGCGATGACAATGCGCCCGTCGGCCTGATGCTGCACGGTCAGACCCAAGCCTTGAGTGATAACCGCAAGATTGCTTTCGAACTGATTGATGGGGAAGGTGCCGCTGAGCCTTTTATCACCCAAACGCGCTTCCTCGACACGAATCTGAACATGATGGTAACGGCCGATTTCGTTCAGGACGTCTGCCAAGCGGCGATTATTGAAAATCAGTTTTCCTTGCCGCCAAGCCAGTAACGCGTCGAGGCTGACGTCGTTGGCGGTTTCTGTGAATTCGCCGCTGGGGTTATAGCTGGCGGATTGGGCTGCTTGCAGTTCCCTGGTCTGTTTGCCCTCTATACGAACGCTGCCTTCTTTTACCGCAACCACGACTTCGCCGTCGGCATGGCGGTAAATATCAAACTCGGTGCCGATGTCGACGGTGCGTACTGAGCCGGTAGTGACGATAAATGGTTTGGCTGCGTCGTGAATGACGCTGAAGTACACTTCGCCTTTGACAAGTTCGACCGAGCGTTGCCAACGGTTGATGCGTATGTTGACTTCACTGTCGGTATTTATTTCAAGCCGCGAACCGTCGGCGAGCTCAACGGTTTTCTTGTCACCATGGCCAACCGCGATTTGCTTGTTCCAACCATACCAACCTTCCGACGAAAAAGTCGCGACGCCTATAAGCAACAGAATCGAGGCGGCTGTTGCCAGTTTCCAGCTGTGAGGGCGTGCGGATATTTTTTTTCTGGGTCGGTAACTGAGCGCGTCGTGACGCGTTTTTTCGTTGGTGGCGACGGCGCGTTTCAGCAAATTGCTCCGATGCGCAATCTCTTCATAGGCTTTTTGATGAGCAGGGCTCTGCTGTAGCCAGTGTTCGAATGCTTGTTTGTCGCCCGGCGGACAAGGCTCGGCGTTCAGACGTATCAGCCATTCAATGGCTTCGTCATTCAGCTTGTCGGTTCGGGTTGAAGTTTCTGACATTGGATACAGTGGTTTGAGATTATTTTTGGCCGTTTTTCAATCACTATGACGAAGAGATTGCTTTGAAGCTGCCAACAGGTAGAGGGATGATAACCCAATGGCCGCTCAATACGCTTCGAATTTAGGGTAATTCAGCATGTGACGCATCGCTATTGCGAAATGGCGGTGGCAGCTGCGCAGGGAGATTCCCAGGCGTTTGCCAATTTCGGCGTGGGTTAGTCCTTCGACTTGGTTTAATACATAAACATAACGGGTTATCTCGGGCAGTTCGTCCAGAAATTTGCCAATCGCTTCCAGCTCCTGAACGTCATCAAGATGGCTTTCCATGCTGGGGATTTGCGCGGCAACTCGTGATACCTCGATTTCAAGGCCGGCTTCAGCGAGCGCGTCGTCGAGCTGATAGCGTGCCTCTAATTGCTGTCTGCGATGAAGATCAATACTTAAATTCGAAGTTGTGCGAAACAGAAAGGCTCTTAAGTTGTCGATCGAACTTAAATCTGGATGTTGCAGCAAGCGAACAAACGCTTCTTGGACTAAATCTTCCGCATGGCCTCCTGCGCGTTGAGTAGCAAAACTCAATAGTTCCTTGCTGTGTCTACGGAATAGTTTGTCCAGTAATTTATCCATGGGATTTTGTTTGAAGCGCTTTTAACGCTGCTGGTTTTGCCGTTCAAAAACGTGGCTGCTGTTTAGAAAACAATCCCTTAATTTAGCAAAAAATACGCCATGTACTCAGCGGCGATTTTTGTTCTTGAACATTTGATCAAAATAAGTCAAATGAATACAGGCAGTTAAAGCTGTCAAGAATGATTATTGCAGCGCGCGTTTGAAGGACGCGCAAGCACGAGAAGAAAATCGCCAAGGGCAAAGTGTGTCATATGACCTAATTTTTCCAGGAAAGATATGTGAAAACCCGGAAATGCTTGTCATGAGAAAAAAAAGCGCGAATATCCACTTGGATTACACGCTCGTTTTTCGGAAAATTAGATCCCATGATGGAATCACATTTTCTATACGACAGGCGCCAAAGATCAATGGCGAGCATAATAAAAATGACAAAATCGGAACTCATGGCCAAGATGGCCGATAAACAACCGCATTTGCTGCAAAAAGACGTTGAACTCGCTGTTAACGGCGTTATTGAACTATTGAGCACTACGCTGGCCAACGGCGAACGGATCGAAATCAGAGGCTTTGGTGGCTTCTCAGTGGTTAAACGTCAAGCGCGGGTTGGACGGAATCCCAAAACCGGTGACACCGTGGCAATACCAAGCCGGAATATGCTGCATTTTAAGCCTGGGTTAGATCTACGAGAAAAGGTCAACGCCTCAAGAACGATTTTTAAAACCATTAGGGATGTCTAATGGTTAGCCAGCAGTTATTGCACGGCCAAACGATAAGCAAAAAAAATCCGACCAGCGGTCGGATATGAGAAAGGAAGAAGTGCTTCGCATACAAGCAACAACTGGCACATAGGTTATCAGTTGGCTTCAGCCTTGAGAATGTGGCTAATTGCCGCGCATGGCAAGTTGCCGCAATAACCATTGACTTTCTCGAATCGATCGATATTACTTTCTTATGGGGTCTAACTCGCGCCACATAGCAGCTTAATCTCAAGGCAGCAACTTACAACATCAGACGGATTTGCAGACCGAAAACCTGCGGCATTTTGGCCTTTTGACGGTCAAGTTGCGCCTGACATGTTCAGAAAAGGGCATTCCATGACGAAAAGCCCCTCATAAGAGGGTAATTTAAAAAGGGCTTTCGCCAAAAGTCTTGTGACTAAGATCTCTCTATGCGAAGTTATTCAAAAATGACCGAATTTTGGGGTAATTCGAGGTACCATCCTGTATGGTAAGCAGCTTTACAACCCATGCCCGTTTCGAATGCTTGAATTTGACCAGATTGAACCGGATACTCGATGGCTGAGTCCGTAGCAGTAATTGCGCTTAGGAAATCTGTAATACAGCAATCTGTTCTTCGTCGAAAAATCGCAACCTTGAATGTCCGCTTTTCTCAATTTAACTCTACTATCACTTTTCAATTTGAAATAAACGAGTGTCGCCTAAGGGTCGATAGCGGTAAGTCAACAATCTCAATCCTCCCGCTTTGCCCTGAACACCGGACTTCCCTGTTTATTATTCAGCCGCATTTTGCACAATACAGAAATATTTCAGCTACCGGCCAAAATGATGTTTCGACCTAATAATGCATATAGCGGAAATACAAAGGGGGCAGCAGCCAGTTTGCTAAGCTTTTACAAAAACCTTAGCCACTGCCCCTTAACTTCAGCGCCGACTCAAACCGCCACGCCCTGCGCATCGAACAAGCCTTCGAATAAAGCAGAGCTCAAATACCGCTCGCCGGAGTCCGGCAGTACCACCACTATGGTCTTGCCGACATTTTCAGGCCGTTTTGCCACCCGCACTGCCGCCGCGACCACCGCACCGCAGGAAATTCCGGATAACAAGCCTTCTTCCCGCGCCAAACGCCGCGCATATTCAATCGCTTCATCATTACTGACTTGTTCGATGGCATCGATCATGGATAAATCCAATACATCGGGCACAAATCCGGCCCCTATGCCCTGAATTTTATGCGGCCCAGGCTGTATATCTTGGCCGCTGCGATACTGAGTCAACACCGGGCTAGCTTGCGGCTCCACGGCAATAGAAACGATGGGTTTGCTTTGCGTGAGTTTGATGTAGCGCGATACACCGGTAATGGTGCCGCCGGTGCCGACGCCGGCAACCAAAATATCGACCGCGCCATCGCTGTCATGCCAAATTTCCGGGCCGGTGGTCTGCTCGTGGATTTGCGGGTTAGCGGGGTTTTTGAACTGCTGCAACAGTACATAGCGCTCAGGATCGGAAGCGACAATCTCTTCCGCCTTGGCGATGGCGCCTTTCATGCCTTTGGCGCCCTCGGTCAGCACCAGTTTGGCGCCGTAGGCCACTAGTAATTTGCGGCGCTCGATACTCATGGTATCCGGCATGGTCAAAGTCAACGGAATGCCGCGGGCGGCGGCGACAAACGCCAGTGCAATGCCGGTATTGCCGCTGGTTGGCTCGATTAACTCTTTGCCGGGTCCCAGCAGGCCGCGATGTTGCGCATCGTTGATCATTGCCGCGCCGATGCGGCATTTCACCGAATATCCTGGGTTACGCCCTTCCACTTTAGCCAATAGTGTGACTTGAGCGCCGTCGGTAATGCGGTTAAGCCTGACCAGCGGTGTTTTGCCGATAGACTGCGAATTGTCGGGATACCAATATGCCATAACATTTTCCTTCAAAATGGATAGTCCAAAAAAAGCCAGTGCGCATTGACCTGCACTGGCTGTTTGTGGGGTTGAATTAAGCTCATACCGCTAAATCAGAAAAACGTGTTGCACACGCCCTGAATAGCCGTAGTACCACAGCTCCAAGATTGCGCCTGTTTGAAGATTTTTGCAACCTGCAGCCAGGCGCATCGTACATCCCTGGGATAGCCGGCCATCAATCAAAGACAGTAAATTCAAGCAGCAAGAAATCACCGCCAGCCAAAGCCTAGCGTTACCGGAAAGTAATTGAAGGTTGGAAGAATGATCCTGAAAGCGCATACCGGTGAAGGCATGCGCGGAATCGGCAGAATTTACTTTTTGGATGTTCTGATAATTGAAGTCAGATGACGACCGCATTGTGCGCAAACAAAGTTTCCGGTGGGTACGCCGGAGACATATTCTTTGGCTAAGGACGGGTGGTCGCAGTGCTCGTCATTTCTGCTTTTAGTTGATGTATCTAATTTCTTTGCGTCCATAATCTTCCCCTTGCTTTACGCATACTTACAGGATTATTTAACAAATTTTTTACGTTAAAAGTTAAGCAAAAAACATACGCACAGAACACAAGCTTATGTACTTAAAAGACTTTTATTAGCCGCAGACCAAACCCCGCAAAAGTCGAACCGTCAGGTGTAAATTTTCTCGACTTAGCCATTGACGCTAACCATCCGCTTTACCGATACAACAGCCGCTTAATACGCCAATTTGCAGAATTTGAGCAGCTAATAGAGTGAAATCGAAAAAATCAACTGAACCAATTTGTTTGCTTGCAAAAAAGCTGCTGTAAAAAATTCCGACAGCTGATAAACGCCGGGGATCTGGCCGGCTACCAGGGAATTTACCGGGCCAAATACCATTATTCAAGCCGCCGGACCGCGCAACCATTTCGGAAAATAATCAATGTTCGGCAAACCGACAGGCACAAAAAAGGGGCTTGCAAGCCCCTTTTTTACAATTGCGTGGAACAGTCTATTTAACCGCTTCAGCAATTTTGTTGAACGCTTCAACCCGTTGCTTGCCAGTATTGGCTAAATCGATGCCATTCTCGACGATCATTTGAATCAACCCTGGTGTGCTGTAAACGATTTTGCCCATGTAAGCCACTACCGGCACGGCAACAATCGCACCGAACAAGGTACCGATACCTACCATATGCAGCATTTTGGTAATTAACACCACTATATCCAGCGGCAACAAAATCAAAGTACCGAAGTACAACAATACGATGAATGTGAACAGCGCGAACACCACAAACTGCAGCAGTCTTACCAATGCGACATTAAGGTTTTTCATGTTTATTTGTCTCGAATGAATGAAGAATCTTTTGCAAACACAGGCAACGGACTTGTTTTTGGTTGCCTTTTCAGCCGGTTAGCCAACTGCCGACATTATAAAATAAAAGCCCTACCGTTTCTTGCTTTTTTGCCGGTTAAACGCGGTTTAAAGGCCTATTCATCAGACAGGAATTGATATGCCGCGGGTTTCTTTTCGATAAAAAACGGATGCAGCAAAGCCCCGGCAACGAAACCGCCCAGATGCGCCCACCAAGCCGAATCCACCGCGACATTATCTAAAACCGCTGCGGTGAATACATCGCCGATTTGGATAATCACCCAGAATCCAAGAAAGGCTATCGCCGGCACATGGAAAAACAGCGGATAAAACAGGATGGGCACCAGTATCACTACGGTAGCTTGTGGGAAGCGAAAAAAATACGCCCCCAACACGCCGGCGATGGCGCCGGATGCACCCACCACCGGCACCGCCATCTTGGGATAAAAATACCACTGCGCATAGGTTGCCAATAGTCCGCACAACACATAAAACGCCGCAAAGCGTTTATGTCCCATCAAGTCTTCGATGTTGTCGGCGAATATCCATAAAAACACCATGTTCATCAACAGGTGTAGGAAACCGCCGTGCAGGAACATATTGGTAAAAAACGACAGATAATGATCCGGCGGCAAACCAAAACTATAAGCCCAATCCGGATTGGAATATCGAATCGGCACCATCCCGTACATGTAAACAAAGTGCTGCCCCATTTCATCCGGCATAAACAGCATCGCTACGTACACTGCTATGCAAATAGCCATGATGCCCCAGGTCACATAAGGCTTGATGTTACAAGGTATCGAATCTCGAATGGGTATCATCTTGGGCTTCCTTCTGTAGTGGGCACAAAAATCAGAGGCTGATTAAAACTTTTCGTTCCAAGTCTTTTCCAGACGCTGCACCGAAACCGGATAAGCCGTTTTCAGTTGCTGCGCAAACAAGGACACACGCAATTCCTCCAAACTCCAGCGGAAGGCTTCGCGTTCCGGCATCGGCACCAAAGTCTTCATTTGCTTTTCGACATGCTGCCAAAAGCGTTGCGATAGCCTGTGCAGACCTTGGATGTCCGCCGAATCGGGCTTTTGCTTATCCAGACGACACTCAATGGCTTTTAAATAACGCGGCATCGCTTGTATCTGCGCCAACGGCGTATATCGTAAGAAACCACTAAACAGCAGCAAACTCAGTTGTTTTTCCAAGTCTTCCCGCAAATTTGGGCTGACGCCAGGCTGCTTCAATCGCTGTCTTACCGTTTGATAGTTTGCCATGATTTCCGTGACATGCTTGCCCACCTGATTCCCAACCGTGACCAGCGTAGCCTTTTTGGCCGCCAGCGCTGCTTCGAACTGCTGCTGGCTCCGAATCGCACTATCAGCAACAAACACACTGTTAAAGATCAAGAATAGTAGATCCTCCTTAAAATCGCCGCCCGGCCGTTCTGTCAACAACGGATGCTTGGGCAGTTGGTTATAGGCCAATTGCAAGGTGGCCTGGACCCCACTGTTTTTTAACAAATACTGGGCGTCCTTGCGGCACTGCAACTGAAACAACTTGGTTAAGCCGTCGAAATGCGCCAACTCGGCCTTATATTGCGTGTCGAGTATCTTCACCCCCACCGTGTTGCCTTCATCGACAATGGCCGGAAAGCCGATGAAGGTCTGGCCTTTTTGCATGAACTGCCAAGTCTCGGGCAAGTCGTCGAATGCCCAGGCAATGCAGCCGGTATGATTCATCTCCTCTTGCGCCAACTTGTCGAAACTGTCGCCAGCCTTGGTGGCATGATCAGCTTGCAACTTGGCCAGATTGCGACCATAGCCCAAGGCCCGGCCATGATCGTCAACGATGCGGAAATTCATCTTCAAATGATCCGGCAAGACATCCGGCTGCCATTCATTCAAGGGTATCGACTCGCCGGTCAACTTGCGCAAGCGCCCGCTCAACCACTCGAACAACGAGCCTTTAAAATCCGGCTCGATCTCCAGGCAAGCCTTGGCGGTATTCGGTACAGGTACGAAATGTTTACGCAGATGCTTAGGTAGCGATTTGATCAACGCGGTAACTTTTTCTTCCAGCATGCCCGGCACCAGCCAGTCAAAAGGCGCTTGACGGATTTGATTGAGTTGATGCACCGGTACGATGGCCGTCACCCCATCTTCGTCGTGACCCGGCTCGAAGCGGTAATGTAATTCGATGGTTAAATCGCCAATTTTTTTGCTATCCGGAAAATCCCAATCGTTGATACGGTTGTCGTCGCTGCGGGTCAGATCTTCCTTGGTCAGAAACAAAATCTTCGGATTATCGCGCTCGACTTTCTTCCGCCATTGATCGAGGGTAATGCCGCTGACCACCTCAGCTGGCAGCTTTTTATCGTAAAACTGATACAGCCACTCCTCGTCTTCCACCAAATCGACGCGGCGACCCTTATGCTGGATATAGCCCACCTCTTCCAGCAAGGCTTCGTTGGCCTTAAAAAACTGCGCGTTGCTGTTATAATCGTGATTCACCAGCGCATGGCGGATAAACATCTCCCGTGCGGCTTTAGGATCGACATTTTCGTAGGGCACTTTGCGCTTGGCCTGCAAGGTCAAACCGTACAACAGGGTGCGCTCGTAAACCCCGCTACGACCGGCGTTTTTCTCCCAATGCGGGTCGTAGTAATTTCGTTTAACTAAGTGCTGTGCGGCAGCTTCTATCCATTCCGGCTCGATTCTAGCCACGGTGCGCGCGTAAACCTTGCTGGTTTCGACTTGTTCGGCGGCCATGATCCATTTCGGCCGCAGCTTATGCTGACCGGAGCCGGGGAAGATGAAGAATTTCAAACCGCGCGCGCCCAGATATTCGTATTGCTCGTGTCTGAAACCGATATTCGATAACAAACCCGGCAGCAGCGCCATGTGGACTTGCTCGTAATTAGCCGGATTGCCGCTAGTTTTCAAACCCAAATCGCCGCGGGCCACCTGCATAATTTGAGTATGAATATCGTGCCATTCGCGCATACGAATGTAGGACAAAAAATTGTCCTGGCAGTATTTGCGGAGCTTGCTGTTGGTCAAATGCTTTTTCTGTTCTTCAAAGGCATTCCACAGATTCAGCAAACTCAAAAAGTCCGAATCTTCGGCCTTGAACTGGGCATGTTTGGCTTCTGCCTGCGGTAGCTTATCGGCCGGCTTGTCGCGTGGGTCTTGAATGCTCAAAGCCGATACGATGATCGCGACCTCGTGCAGCGAACCCAATTGCGCGGCCGCCAGCAGCATGCGCGCCAGTTTGGGGTCGGTCGGAATCTTCGCCAACTGCCGGCCGGTTTCCGTGAGATTGCCCTGCTTATCCAGCGCATCGACTTCGAACAACGAAGTCTTGCCGTCGCGCACCATTTTTTCATCAGGCGGCTCGACGAACGGAAACTCCTCGATGTCGCCCAACTTCAAGGCCGCCATCTGCAAAATCACCGACGACAGATTGGTGCGCAAGATTTCCGGTTCGGTAAATTCCGGCCGCGCCAGATAATCCTCTTTCGAATACAGCCTGATGCAAATACCTTCGGCCACCCGGCCGCAACGTCCTGCCCTTTGGTTAGCGCTGGCTTGCGAAATGCGTTCGATCGGCAGGCGTTGAATCTTGCTCTTGGCGCTGTAGCGGCTAATGCGGGCGTGGCCGGAATCGATCACACAGCGTATACCCGGCACCGTTAGCGAAGTCTCTGCGACGTTGGTCGCCAAGACAATGCGCGGCTTGTTGCCGCTGGGCTTGAACACCCGCTCCTGCTCGCTAACGCTGAGTTTGGAATACAGCGGCAACACTTCGTAACGGGTGTTGTTATGCGACTTGCGCAAGGATTCGGTGGTCTCGCGAATTTCATGCTCGCCGCTCAAGAAAATCAGAATGTCGCCGCGCATATCCCGATACAACTCGTCCACCGCATCCAGAATAGCTTGCTGCAAATCGGCGGAGGTTTCGTCGTCTTCCTCGATCAGTTCGATGGGCCGATACCGCACATCCACCGGATAGGTACGACCAGACACGTTGACGATGGGGGCATCATTAAAATGCTTGGCAAAGCGCTCCGGATCGATGGTCGCGGAGGTAATCACCACTTTTAAATCGGGACGTTTTGGCAACAACCAGCGAAGATAACCCAGTAAAAAATCGATATTCAGGCTGCGCTCGTGGGCCTCATCAATAATGATGGTGTCATATTGGTTTAAGTAAGGATCGTTCTGCGACTCGGCCAGCAGGATGCCGTCGGTCATCAGTTTAACCAGAGAATTGGGATGCGTTTGGTCATGGAAGCGCACCTTGTAACCCACCTCCTGACCGATGGGCTGGCCCAGTTCCTCGGCAATGCGGTCGGCGACGGTGCGCGCAGCAATTCGGCGCGGCTGGGTGTGGCCGATCAAACCGGTTAAGCCACGGCCGATTTCCAGACATATCTTCGGCAACTGCGTGGTCTTGCCGGAACCGGTCTCGCCGCAGACGATGGTGACCTGGTGGCTTTTAATCAGCTCGGCAATCTCGTCCTTCTTGCCGCTGACCGGCAAATCCGGGTAATTAATCACCGGCACCGAAGCCCGGCGCTGATTGCACCGCCCGACCGAACGCTCGATCTTATCCGCCACTTGCTGCACTTGTCCGGTCACATCCTTTCCTTTACTCGCCTCGCTGCGTAAGCGGTCGAGCTGGCGCTTCAAGCCGTGGCGGTCGGTGCCCATGCAGTTTTGGAGATTTTTGGCGAGTTGTTTCAGGGTGTCAGCAACAGACATGAGGACGGCGAATATCGTAAAAGCCCTGCATTATAAGGGCAGACGGGGCGGGTTTACATTTGACTTGGGAGAATTAACTTGGCTCCGGGCTGTAAAGTTTTGCCACATATTCCACTGGTTACCAAGCTCCAGCTTGGTAACCGAGGCTCGAAAGCTCCAGCTTTCTTATTAGCCAGGAAGCAATAGCTTCCAATATTTAGGTTCCATACGAGAGCTTGGAAACCAGAATCAACAATTCGCAGGCATTCATAACGGCACACCGTCGCGTTTAACATTTTCCAATAAGCGCGGATGCGCGGAGCTTTCCGGGCAATCCCATTCGGATTGCCAGATAGGCAGGGGCTGGATCAACACCCCGGTTTCCAGCAATACATCGTAGGCAATGTCCGCCAAAGCTAGCTTGGTTTCCAGGAATGGACCGGGCGCACCGGATAACAACACCGCCACGTCGGTGTCGCTTTGCGGCTGATAATCACCACGCGCCCGACTGCCGAACAGCAACGCTCCGACTAAACGGAACTGGCCAGCCGTACGATCAGAGAAAAGCCGCGCAGCCGCTAGGGTGTTAGGGTCGATTGGACGTGGAGGCATAGGTAACGGTAGATCTATAAAACCAAGCCGTATCTTACTATTAGCCGACTCATTGCGAATCGGAATTTTCGCTTAATCTCAGCTACTCCCCTAACATATACTCGCGGCCACGAATCCGAAAAATCAACTAGCTGGATCACGGGCCTAGCGCAGCTCCGCTACGCGCCTATTCTTTGGCCAACATCCGGTATTCAAAGTTTGATTGGATTTTTATCGGAGTGAACGTGGTCTTGATCGGAAGTCGCACTGTGAGGGCTTAGAAAAATCCAATCTTCGCCTTAACCTACCGAGATTAAACCCAATAAATCGCGTATTTCCTTCTACCAGCCACCGATTCCGATAAGATTACGCCATAAGCGAATCACGGCTTTTGGAAGTAGCAAATTGTCGCAATCGACCCGTTGCGGACAGCCCCCGATTTCTGGTGAGCGACTAATTTAGCCTTTACATTAGCCCATGGATCCCGACAGTTTGTTCACAATTTCAAGGTGGCTGTAGGGCGGATAAGCGTAGCGTCATCCGCCAAATGGGTTAAACTCTTTTCATGCCAAACTATCGACGCAATCGCATTCCTGGTGGCACCTATTTTTTCACCGTCAACCTGCTCGAACGGAAATCGATGCTGTTGATCGACCATGTTGTAGCGTTACGGGAAGCGGTACGAGTGGTACGGGAAAAGCAGCCATTTTACTTGTGCCCTATGGGTATATCGATGCTTGGGTGGTTTTGCCTGATCACATGCATGCAATCTGGACATTACCGGCCGGTGATGATCAATATTCCAACCGATGGCGGGCGATAAAAAAAGCCTTTTCGAAAGCGATACCAAAAACCGAATATCGCTCTGCAATCAGAATAAAACGCCACGAGCGTGGCATATGGCAACGTCGTTTTTGGGAGCATACCATTATCGATGATGCCGACTATGCGGCACATATGGATTATATTCATCATAATCCGGTCAAGCATGGTTGGGCGACAGCGGTTAAAGATTGGCCGTATTCAAGTTTTCACCGATTGGTCAAGATGGATATTTATCCATTAAATTGGGCGCGGTTAGATTTGGCATCATTCTAAGTGGGCGAACCGGATAATTGACGCATTATCGGCGGATGACGCTTTGCTTATCCGCCCTACGGCCCTAAATACTAAAAGCCAGCGCAAATTATTGGGTTTAGTTTTTCGATCACTTCAAATCGCTTTCCATCAGGATCAATACCGAACAAATTCCAGTTGAATCGATATAGTTTGCCACGAAAACATAGCGGTTCTTTTGTTATGGCAATGCTATCGATTAACTGCGCGATATTTACCTTACTCGACACAGGAATAATCGTCTCGCCATCTAGCTCGCCTCCTTTGCTTTTCTCGACGGTCAAATGATAGCAGCCTTCACAAGCAAGCATCTCGTATCGCGCACTAACAATTGACTCTTCAAGCTGAAGTTTAGATGCCACGAGTAACCCACTAATGGCCATGGCGGTTAAACCAAATATAATAATATTAACCTTCATTACTTGATAAGCCTTTGTATTTCATCATGTTCAATAATGCCTTTTTTAGTTGTTTTTAAAAGCAATCAGCCATTGTGATAGATAGAACGTTTCCCACTGGTTACCAAGCTCCAGCTTGGTAACTGAGGCTCGAAAGCTCTAGCTTTCTTTATTTGCCGGGAAGCAATAGCTTCCAAGATTGAGTTTCCAAGCCAGAGCTTGGAAACCAGAATCCAACAGAGAATCAACCAAAACCAGCCCAGATTCTAGCAAACAAAATCACGCGCGCCCCCAAGAATGGCCTACGCTTTTCTTCTGCGGACCACACCCCATCCTCCGCAGTATCACAAACGCCAAAAGGAGATAAACATGAGTCAACATCTGATTTCTTTAAGCCTATCCGATAATGATCTGACCGACATAGACGCTGCGTTAAAGATATTGGAAGAACGCTTCGCCGGCTTCCTGGTCTTAACACCGGAAGAGCGCCGCACCATCCTGAAGATGGGTGATAAAACCGAAGCCTTCTGCCGCCAGACGCTGACGGTGGCCACCCAAAACACCCAAGCCATCCCGCCCGGCCTCGATATGGTCGAAGCGCAAGCCGATCTGGTGACGCTCGATAAACTCCGCCCTCGCCTGCACCGCCTGCGCGATTTATTGAGCAGAGGCGAAGATACCGACATGGCCCTGGGCAGTGATATTTATAGTTTTAGCCTGGATGCTTATGCCTCCTTGAAAATCGCCGGCAAAGGCGCAGGCTTGGAAACGCTGCGGCAGGCGATGTCTGTTCGGTTTAATCGCGGCGCCAAGGCCAAAACCCAGGCCACCCAACCTACCGGCTAAGCAAGATAAGCATAATGACTGCCCGGCAAGGCTTTCCGGCTTACCGCCTAAGCTTTATCCCTTGGCGGAATAGCTGAAAGCATAGCGCGCAAGCCTTTCCGCTAAAGCCGCAAGCTTATTAGAGCCACTCGCGACTTTCAAAGCCTTGCCCGCAAGGTAAATTGCTTCGCGGGCAAGGCGATTTGCAATAAACGCAAGCCGAAATGGCTTAAGCGCAAGGCCTTGAGGCCAAATCGCCACCTTATTTGGTTCGTGCGCTAGCTTCAATGGTTTGCGCGCAAGAAAAAAAGCCTTGCCCGCAAGGTAATCAATCTTGCGCGAATCCGGAAAAGCCTTGCTCACCACTCTAATTGGCTTGCGCGCAAAGCTCTGAATCTTGTGGGTATGGCAAAAACCGGGGGTATCCCGAATTTTTGCAAAGTGGACCGACCGACCTGCTTACGAAGACTTGCTTCAATCCAGTCTTACTCGGCCCGCAGTACCATCGACTGTCACTTTGTCGCCATTCATCAAAGCATCCAGCACACCTCTGACGCTCATTACTGCGGGTAACCCCACCTCTCGCGCAGTCACTGCGCCATGCGATAAAGGTCCGCCGCTTTCGGTGATCACGGCCGCCGCCTTATAAAATAAAGGTGTCCAGGCAGGGTTGGTGGTGCGAGCTACCAGTACCGCGTTGGCCGGAAAATCGGCGAAATCGTCCTGCGACAACACCTTAAAAACCGTGCCGCTGGCAACGCCGGGGCTACCGGGCAAACCAACAAAATCCCCGTCTTTAGCGGAATAGGCTTGTGACTTACCCAACTCCCATTCCGGTGAATACTGCCTATGGTTTTGATAAGCCTGTTTTTCCCAGACTATGCTATCCGCCAAACAACGCCACGACGCGGCGTCGTTGAGGCGGATTGCTTCCGAGAGCTGTTCGGCTCTGGCAAAGAACACATCCATCGCTTCCGTAATGATGCCCCTAGCCTGCAAGGCGACACCCAAGGCTCGTAAACCCTTGCGGAACGGCAATGTCAGCCGTGTCGTCTGGTAATGTTCGATGTCGTCCAATGCGGTGTAAACCCGAGTCAAGCGTAACAACTCCTGCACAGGAAACCGCAAATCCTCCGGCAACCCGCCGATCAATTGCCGTTCGGTTTCCAACATCCGGATTTTCAGAGTACGTTCCTTTTCGGCAGGGTCTTCCAGGGCAGAGTCCAACATCATTTTCAGATTTTCAATCACCAGCCACGGCGCTTCCAACCAGGTCGGATGATAGGGGTCAAACTCCACTTCCCGATGCCCATGGTCCTGCAAAAAACGCTGGAAAGCGGCTGCAATATCTGCTTCCTGTATGAACCCGCCGGAAGCCAGAAATTGCTGGCCAGTTTGAGCTCGCAACGCCTGCACGAGTTTGGGGCATTCGGCTATCCGCCGCCCCAACCGGAAAAGCTCCCTATTGACGAAACCCGTTTTGGTTTCGCAGTACGCCAGCAAGCTATCAAAGGTCGCCGGCGCATCCGCTTCGCCAACCGTCGCCCCAACGATGCTGTACACCAATTTGTAAAGGGTCCGCTGAGTAATAGAAATGGCAATATTAGGCAGGAAATATTCCGCACCTAGCTGCTTCACTCGCAGTACAAAATCCCACAACTCGGGAATCGGTCGTCCTGTCAGTGGCTCGGCCATTAATTCGCCGAGGCCGAGTAAATAGCGATCCAAATCGCGCGACCACGCCATCGGTAATTCCTGCACCCAAGCATAGCGTTTGCGCAACGCCGGTAAAGCAGACAGCAGTTCGGCAACCGAACGCACGTTCAATGAATTTGCGGTGCCTTCGGCATAAACTTCGACGGCATTCTGATTGCCGTATACATAATTATCGAACAAGGCGAACCACTTGCCGTGGAACGGCGGCAAGCCCATCAGTTCGAAAGAATGCGACAGCGATTGGTGAAAACCCTCCTCCACCAAGTCCCAAGCCAGCGGCGTAATCACCGAGGGAAATCGCTCGGCGGATTCGTCACGGGTCCAGCGCGGCGGGATACGGGTAATCGGCCGTGCTTGCAACAGCCATAACTGTTCACCCTCAAAACCCCACTCTATGTCCTGCGGATAACCGTAAAACTTTTCGACGCGGCGCATCAAATCGGATAACTCAGCCAATTCAGGTTCGCTGAGACAAGGCAAATTAGCTTGATCATCTGACAAGTTCTCGCTGCGCGTACCGGTGCGGTCGGCGACGATGCATGAGGATTTATGAGCCAGCACCGCTTCCAACACTCGCCCGGACGACTTCTCCAGCAACCAATGATCAACCTGATGCTCACCGCCCACCACCGATTCACCCAAGCCATAATTGGCATCGACCGACTGTTGTGCAGGATCGCCGGTAACCGGATTGATGCAAAACCCCACGCCGGCGACCCGATTGAAGGCCATTTTTTGCACCACCACCGCCATCGCGGTGTTCGATAAGCCGATGCCGGCCTGCAAGCGGTAAGCAATGGCGCGGGCACTCCACAGCGACACCCAGCAATCCCGGATACGCGAAAGAATGTCGTCGATTCCTATGCAATTCAGATACGTTTCGTGCTGCCCGGCGAATGCCGCGCCGCCCAAGTCCTCGGCAGTGGCGGAACTACGCACGGAGAATGCCGTATCGCCCGGAAACTCAGACAACGCCTCCGCAATTGCCTGCTTCAGGCTTTCTGGCATCGGTAGCTGGGTCAACTGCGCGCATAAACTTGTGCACGCTTGTTCCAAAGCCAAGGGTTCGTCTATAGGCAAATTCTGAAGCAAATCCGGCAATGCATCGTATTGCTCAATGAACGAGTAGTAACCCTCCGGCGGCAACACAAAGCCTGGTGGAACGGCAAACCCAGCCTGCGTCAAGCGGGCAAGGTTGGCGCCTTTACCGCCGGATATGGCGGAATCCAGAGCAGACGGATGATGAAAATCAAACAGGGTTGGCATAGGTATCCTTCTTATTGGGGTTGATGGCGGGGTGAGCGGCATGACGGCGAGCTTCGTATAAACCAAAGCCTGCCAACGCCAAGCCGCTGAGGACATCGACAAAATAGTGGTAACGCAAATAAAAAGTAGCGATCCATAAACCCAATATCGGCAACAACAAAACCCAGAACTCAAAGCGATGATGCCGTCCGGCAAATCCCAGTATATAAAGCGTCACAGCCACGTGCAGACTCGGCCAGACATCGACTTTATTACTGCCTTGTTCAACCATCGCTTGATTAAATGCCGTGACCGCGCCGCCGTTCAATTTGACGTTGAACAACTCCGGATAGGCCAGCCAAGGCCCGGCAGCCGGCACCAGCAGATAACCGAGAAACCCCAAGCCGTAAACCGCGAATAGACCGGTGTAAAATTCGCCGAGCAACTCCCGGCGCCGGAAAAAATAACGCAGCAGGCTGACCAGCAATAATGGCATCAATAACAAGTAGCAAGCGCTCATTAGCTCGGTGAGCGGCGGGCTAATCCATCGTTCCAACCATACCGACGGCGTTTCGCCTATCAATAGCCGATCCAATGCCAATAGCTGGGCATCGAAGCGTACGCTCCGGACAGCGGGGATAGCCCCGGCCATGGCTTGATATGACACATTCATATCCACGGCCAGACTGACGCAAATGGCCGCCAATTGCCCCCAACTGCGTTGCCTGGAATACCTGCGCGCCAATCCGGCCATGCCGGCCAACATCGGACAAAACAATAGACTCCAAACCGTCAAATGCGCGATTTCCATGGCTGAAACGGCGCCCAGATAGATACTGAAATAGCGTAAGGGCGGGTCGAGAAGTTTATTCATGCGCTTTGCGCTCCGCCAAATTCCGATAGGCTGTTACCAATACCGCCCTCACCTCAGGATGAAAAACCGCGTTACCGAGTGCTACCGTCAATTTACGGAATCGGTACCAAGCCAATAGGCCAACGGTACTGATCGCGCCGTAAAGAACAAACCAACTTGGTCCGACACATACAAACAAACCCACGCAAACGGTCACGACCCAAAATAATCCTACCGGCAAACCGACTACCATGCGCCAAAAGGCAGTGACATTCGGCTCGTCCGGCAGAAGCTGACTAGCGATATGCCCGGCAGCCAGCACCGGGAAATTCAATACGCAGAAACAAGCGATGACAGGCGCCAGCAGTAACCACTTAACTAAATCCCGCTGCCACAAGCGGTGCGCTATTAAAGGTAGGCCTTGATGAAGAAAAAGCCCCTTATCCCTGGCAACTGCCTCCAACTGCCTTAGCGACTCGGATAAAGCAGGCGCAATCTGCCCCTCGAGTTTTTTTAAGTGTTCAGCGTAAGAAAGATCGGTACTTAAAATACGGGCATAAGCCAATTTTTCTGCCGTTTGCTGAGCTTCGGTATCGACAAAATTAGCCCCAACAGCCTCCAGGCCATCGGTAATCGACTGGTGTATCGCTATCTCGTCGACATTTTGTGGAATGATGGGTGCGCCTATTAACACCTCAACACGGCTTTGCCAGTGAGTAGGGTCTTCGTAGTGAACAGCCAAGGGTTGGATAATTGGCCTGACTCCAGCGGCCATGGCTTGGGCTACGATACGCGCGGCACCACGATTAAACGGTAAATGTCGGCAACCGAGCGAACTAGTGCCCTCCGGCATGATGAACAGTTGTCCACCCACTTTCAGTAAGTCTATGCATTCTGCCAAGGCCTTGCCGTTATTGGCCTTAATTCCGCGAGCCTTATCCTTGGCACGGGCTACCGCGATACCACGAAACAAAAATCTGCCCAACGGTAAACGCTGCAACTGCGCCGATACCATCGGCATGGCCAAAGGAACGGCAAGCGAATACGGTGCGGCATCCAGTGCGCCATTGCGGTGAGTGGCTACAAACACGACAGGGCCGCCCAACGTTAGCCGCTCTTTGCCGATGACTCTTATCCGACTGAATGCCAGATAGCCAATACAGCGCCATATGCCGTAGTGGAGCAAACCCGCAATATTTAGATTCGTCATACTAACGCCCTTCCTTGTCAGGCAATATTCGTAGCACGAAATATAGCTGGAGAATCCAGTTAAGGCATGTTGCTTAGCTGACGCATTGCGGTAAGCGGTATTTGTCAGAACTTTTAAAATTGAAGCTAGCCATCAACCAGCAAACGAAATCCAAAGAACTCGCTGCGTTGGGATTTATCGAAGTGGTATCGGTAGGCGGAACGGGCGAAGGTCGCATCGGCATCCCAAGAGCCGCCGCGGGCGATTCGTTCGGTGGGCGATTCTGAGGTGACCGGTGAATCAACGTCCATCTGTTCTCGCCAAGCATCCTGACACCACTCCCAAACATTGCCGTGCATCTCGTAAAGCCCCCAGGCATTCGCGGGCAAACTCTTTACCGGCACGGGTTTACCGCGGGACTCGCACTTCGGCGCGTTTGCGTAGGGGTAGTTGCCGTTGAAATTCGCTTGCTGCGAATCAATCGTTTCACCAAAATTGAACGGCGTATCGCTACCGCTACGACAGGCGTATTCCCATTCCGCTTCGCTAGGTAGCCGGCCTTGAAAACCGGGGATAGCCTGGTTTAACTGCGCAATAAACGCTTGTGCATCGTCCCAACTCACCCGATGCACGGGAAAGTCGGGATGTTCCTGATGGCGGCTGGGATTATCACCCGGATGAACTTGCAACCACAGCGCTTGAGTCACAGCGGTGTCGGCCAGCCAAAAACCGGATTCGAAGTCCACCCGCTGCCGATATTCGTAGTCGTAGCGTCCTGTTTCAGTCTCCGGGGAACCCATCAAAAATGTCCCCGGCTCGATCCAGCGAAACACTTGCCTGACATTGTTGAATATTAAAGTCTGCCATAAGCCATAACCATCCTCGCCCCATTCGCTGGCCCAAGCCAGAGGGAACATCGGTGGCGACAAGTGATTACGGTGGGGTAAGCTCATAATTTACAGGCAGATAAACATCAGCGTCACAAAACGCACAGTTGGCGCGGTAATAAGCACATTGCCACAGTATCGTGGAAACGAGGATCGGATGGCATTCATTTTCTGGATTTCTTTCTGAGTTGATGCCATCTGTCGCGTATTGCCCCTGCCAACCCGGCCTGCGGATGCTCCGCGACGCCGCTGTCCGGCCCAATCGCGTCCTTAACCGTTGCCGATTTGGCTCCGCCGACCGGATCCGGCCTGAGCTCAGTATGACCTAGGGCAAGCCGAAAACCGATGTAGTGGAAGCGATTAAAGGGCTGAGCGTGGTTGCGGATAGCGGCGCGCACGTCCCTGCCGTCGCTGAGCCACGAACCGCCGCGCAGCACACGATCGCCGCCCGCGGCTTCGTCCGACTGCGTCAGCGGATCACGCGACGCTTCCGTGCCAAGGTTTTCTTGCCAACCATCCTGACACCATTCCCAGACATTGCCATGCATTTCATACAACCCCCACCGATTAGCCGACAACGATTTCACCGGCAAGGTCTTTTCACGATATAGACTTTTTTTAGCGCCGGCATACGGATTATTGCCATCATAATTAGCTTTGTCCGGTGTGATATTGGCACCAAATGAAAACGGCGTAGTCGTGCCCGCCCGACAGGCATATTCCCATTGCGCTTCAGTCGGCAATCTCGCAGGCAAGCTGGGCAACAGTTCATTCAGACGCTCTATAAACCGCTGGACTTCTCCCCAACTTACTTGTTCGACCGGGTTCTGCGGATCCTTTTTGAAATAACTAGGATTGTCGCCGCCCAACACCGCCAGCCAGAAAGCCTGGGTGACGGCGGTGTCGGCCAGCCAGAAGCCTTGAGTTAAGGTGACGGCATGCAGCGTTTCGTCATCGTAGCTTTCCGGCTCATCTGTTGGCGATCCCATCATAAATGTCCCCGGCTCGATCCAGCGGAAGCGCTGGGTGACCTGGTTGACGGTGAGGTCGGCGTAGAGACCGTATTGGTCTACCCCAACAGGCCAGGATCTAGGATTTTCCGGTTCCCATCTCACTTGCGTAAGCAGCGTCCTTCTATCTTCCTGATTTAACAGGATAGTATTGATAAACCGCTCGCCCCATTTTTCCGGCATGGGTTCCGCCTCGGTAAACCGTTTTAACTCGATGTAAGGGTTGAAACCCTCCCCTGCTTGTAACCAAAAGCGATAATCTTTGCCCGCAAAGCGTAAATTAGCCGAGAGTCCTTCTGAATTGCGGACGATACTGTCAGCCCAACTGGGCTTTGTGAATGCTGCAAACGTCAGGCTCGCCAATCCGGTATCAAAATCCAGGGTCTGCCCATCCAACTGACCGACGATGCACGACTCACCACGGACCGGCAAGCGAAGCAATTGTTTATCCACTCGCATCCGGCCATTTTCTACCCAACTTTTGAACAGCATCATGCTGTCGTGGATTGCGTCGAATTCGGCCAATTTCGCGCCACCTATCGCTACAGGCCTGGTGTCGGCATAAGCGATACTCAAGGCTTCACCAACTTGCCAGATGCCATAGCGATTTAATTCGGTGCGTTCACGAGTCAGCTCGTGGACGATGGCGGCATCGTATTCCGCAGGCAACGGAGCTCCAGCCCGCAGTTGCTCGCGATACGCCAAACCGTAAAGTGCACTGGTATAGTGGTCATTATTCAAACGAATCGCCTCACCGCTTAACCGGTTTAAATGCCGCCGGGCAAATTGCGTCATGCCGCTGTCGGAATGCGCACCCTGCAGGGTTTTGGCAAAGCGTTGCATAAAAGCCTCCGCCTGTTGGACATCGGCCAGTTGTTCGAGTGGGAAAGCCACCAAGGGCAAGGCGTTGATGACTTCCTCCGCCCAAATCGCCGGAAACTGGCCGATATGCTGGCGTTTGAGCAAACTCAAGACTTGATACTGCAAGCCGGCGTCCAGCTGTTTAAATTCAGCCTGATACTCGGCCCGTTTTTCCGAGCGCATGCTGATGGCGGTATAACCCCATTGCATATCGGCATGCTGATACACCGCCGCTTCGATGCCGCTGTCGGCTTGTTCAGCGGGTAAACAGCTAAGCAAGGCGCGCAGCAACTCAGGTTCGACGTGTACGGCAATGGATAACAATGCCAAGACCTTATGGACATGCTCAGCGTGGGCCTTGATATCCGGATCGATCTTTTCCGGTTTGAGCTTGCCGTGTTTGTGCCACAACACTTGGCGGATGGTTTTTAGGCGCTCGGGCTGTTGCTGGGCAGCCGATACGGGTGCCAGCACGACCGGCGTAGTGTTTTTACGGCTTAGTTGCCGGAAAAAACTGTCCCACCGCGTGCGTATCGGGCTGTGCTGTTCAGCCAATTGCCCCAAGTCGCTGACGATGAACACCACACTTTGCGCGGTGAGCGCTTGCCACTGCTTAAGCCGTTGCTGTTGATCAAACCAATCCCAATATTCGCCTAGCGGGTCATCGTCAATCACGCGAATTTCCAGGCCGTTCAAGCCGTACTGACGGACGATACTTTCACACAAACGATGAGCGTCCAACCAGAACGGCAGCAAGCGTTTGTTCAAGTCGAGGACGACATAAACCCGCCCGGCCGGCACGACACGTGGCTTGCGCGGTAGATGATACAAGGTTTGCAGGCGGGCGATACGTTTGACCAACTGCGGCATATCCAGTCGCTGCCCCGAGCTATGGCTTATGGATTGCCGCAAAAAATCGCGCATGCGGGCTTCGGGGACAATGGCTTGATGCGCCAGCGGTTCTCCGCTGGCAAAGGGCTGCAAATCGGCGTCGGAGAGCGGCTCAACGCCTTGAAGCACGGGTGGCAGGCTGTCGCCGAGCTGTTGCGGATCAGCATAATGCTCCTGAGATGCGAGGGCGTAGAATAATGCTTGCGGGCGTTTCAGCGCTAATTTGGCCGGCTTAGGAACAGGGTCTGGGTCGATTGGAAGGGGCTCCGGATGGGGAACTTTATAATCAATTTCATGGCTTATCGTGACTGGCGCACACCATTCGTAACCCAATATCGTAGCGCTCAGGCATTTTTCGTCCTGAGTTTGACAGCGCTGCAGCCAGCGCAGTAAGTCGCCGCGGCTGGTCTGAGTATGAATCGGCATTACAACGCTTTGCGCAACACAAAGTGCTGGATCTCAGCCAGCAAACATTGCTGATAGGCATCCCGTTCTTGGCCTTGCAGCGAGGAATCGGTCATTTCATCCAGCGCCGCCAATAAATCCAGATACTCGGCCAAGCCGGCCTTGATAGTGCCGTGGCGCTCAGCCTCCTGCCGGTCAGCGATTAGTTGTTGTAGCGCCAGGCGTTTGATGGCTTCGCTGCATTGGTTATCATTGAAATGCACCTTGGCGCGCTCCAAAAACCAGGTTTCAAGGTTTTTATCATCCACCGCCAAATGCAGCACCAAACAGCGCCGAATAAACGCCGCCGGCAATTCACGCTCGTCGTTGCTGGTGATGATCACTAGCGGCGGCGCAGCTTGTTTGTCTGCCGTTTGCTGTGTCTTGCCGATGGTTTCTCCCAACAGCGGTACGTCAAAACCGCCGTTACCCAGCACTTCTAATAGTGCGTTCGGCAAAGAAGGTTCGGCTTTGTCGATTTCGTCGATGAGCAAAACAATGCCGTTGTCCAGTTCCCCGTCGTCGGAAATTTGCGGACGGTAGACTTTATGACGGCACACATCCTTGTATTGCTTGGCCGCACTATCCCAGCCAAAGCTCCACCACAACACACCGGGATTGAGATAATGCTTGGGGTTAAGTTTGTCATCATCTTTGATACCGGCGTGAGCGTCGTTGAGGCGTGCGACCGGATCGTAACGCCAGAGCAAATCCTGGCCTTCGGTGTTGATGTTGACGACTTCGGCGATGAATTTGCGCTTGAGCTTGGCAGCAGCTGCCCGCGCCAGATAGCTCTTGCCCAACCCTGGATCACCTTTTACCAACAGAGGGCGGCGGGTCGCCAAGGCCATTTCCAGGGCATAAGCGCTGGCTTTATCCAGAAAATAACGGCCTTGCCGCCAGGAACCACAGTCCGCGTAATCGATAACGCTATCGGCTTGAAAATGTTTGAGGGTGGTTGCTGTCATGTGCTTGGTTGGCTGGTTTCGAGTATGTTGAAGAGCTCTGTGATTTTGGCACTTAACTTGGCTTCTTTTTCCGCTGCGGCTTCGCCATAGTGGACGATGGGTAAATCAGGGAGGCAGTCTGCGGCAATTAAAGCCTGGCAATTGGCGGCATCAAGCAAAGGGTTGTTAGTCAAACTGGTATCCCGCCGATTTAATTCCAGGCGATGCAGTTGGTTTAAGGAGCGATTTTGCCGCTGTTTAATCGTGGAATTCAACTCCTCAAGCTCAAAGGCGTCCAGCGGCTCGGGCGGCGGCGCTTTGTGAATAACCTTGTAAATGGTTTCGGTGGCGTCTTTTATGAACTCTGCCTGGCCCCAACCGGTTTCGCGGGTAAACACGTCCGCATTGATCGTATGCCTGCCATGCACTTTGCCGTCATTTCTCACGAACTCGGGATTGGTATCGTAAAGCGCCGCCAGCGACAATTCAGCAGCCATCGCGGTGCGCACCGGCAAGTTAATCAATGCCTGCCTGATTGCTTGGCATTCCGGGGCCATCAAGCCCGCAAACAAACAAAATAGCTGTCTGAGATTCCGGCGTATCGACTCGCCGGAATCTTGTTTGAACGCATCGGCACCGGCGCGCAGCAACAGATCTAAAACCGCCAAGTCATCCTGCTTAAAGGCTTCCAGCAATTTTTCTGTTAATTTTTGATTGTTAGTATTTGCCACATTCAGACTTAAATGACCGGCGATTTGCTTGAACAGAGCGTCCTGCGCGGTCATTTTTGACAAGACATCGCTAATTTGTCGTTTCTGCTCGGCAACGAATTTTTGATGTTTTTGAATTTGGCCTTGTATACCGGTTATTTCTTGGAATTCTTGGTCATTTCGAATTAACCAGGGTATGGAAATAGCAGTGAAACATTCATCACGCTTTTGGGGCGTCGCGGTGATAATCGCAAATAGTTGCGGCCCTTGAAATACCGGTGCCCCCGATAATCCGCACCAACCGGCTTTCTCCAAAGCATCACTTTTGCAGGAAATGGTGAGTTTAGGCGTGGCGACATTCGGTGGAAAGAACTCCCCCATCACCGGTATTTTTTCGCGCAATCCCGATTCAGCTTCCTTGCCGATTGCCGGATAGCCATAACCACTCCACTGTTCATGACTTTTTGGATCGCGTGACGCCAATAGGTCTGAGGAAAGCGACATGTTTGGCGGGGTTTGACACCTGAGAATGGCCATGTCGTATTCATCGCTGACCCAAACAATTTCGGTGACATTCGTATCCGAATGGTTTGAATCCGGCCATTCAATCACAATAGGCACCGCCTTATCACGCTCATCAAAAACAACGACGTGGCGTGCCGTCAATACCAACCCCTCAGCGATGGGATAACCTGTGCCAATAGCGCGTTTGCCATCCTGTTTCGTCGGCAGAATCTTTGCAATCAGCTTGGTATCCATAGTTAATCCCCGCTAAATGCCTCGGTTATTCATCACCTGACAACAATAGCTTACTGGGCTCACCCGTCTGCGGGTCCGGGTTCTTCACATCCACCGGCTGCAAATTCAATTTGATCTTATGCGTAGCTGCATGTTTATAACTAGCAGAGGCCTCTGCATCGATGCCGCCCAACACCCAGAAATTAAATTTACCGCCAGCTTTTCCACCGACTGATTTTTCGACCACCATTTGCAATTCCACTTCTACGCTATTGACGTTAAAGCGGATGGTTTCCGCTTCGCCATGAGCGGAAGCCGTCACCAAACTTTGTCTCAGCTCTTGAATCACTTCCGCTAAATTCAGCTTGTCATTCTCGTTCATAGCCACTCCCTTCGTCATTTATTTAAAGTGTTGGGCGTAACTGACTGTGTTTTACCAATTGTCAGTTATTCGTTGTCGGGCGCCTTTCTGAGCGCTCTGAATTGTCTTTGAACTCAATCTCCCCAACAGTTATCTTTCCCGTGCTCCAGCGATACGCAGCGCCGGAGCACGGAAACGATGACCGATAAAAAAACTAAGCCAATTTCGGCTTTATCGCGGTCATCAACATGTCCACGCCTTCACGATAAGGCGAATGCACATCGCTGAATCCGAGAGATTGCAGGGTGGATATGACGGCTGGCACATGCATGATGTGGTCCGGTGATTCGTCGCTGAGCAAATGTACCACCCAGTCTTCCAAAAGATCGTAACGCTGCAGTTCCCCAAAGGTCTTGAACCAGTGGCGAATGTCGGCTTGCGTGGAAGCCAAATGCCGCGCGGGATCATCAATAGCGAAGCGGTCACCGTTTGCGAACAATCCGCCCGGTTTAAGCACGCGCCAGATTTCGGCAAAGACTTGATCCCGATAGTCATTCAGAAAATTGTGAATGGCATAATTCGAGGCCACAACCTCAACGCTGGCATCCGGTTGCTGCTGTAAAAAAGCTAGCGCATCGCTCTCGATGAATTCGACACGACCGTTGTCCACATACTCCGCCAAATTCGCGCGCGCCTGCGTAAGCATTGCCGCTGAGGCATCGAAAGCGCGCAGATGCAGGTCCTCGCGCTGAGTAAGCAAGGACAGCGTGCTCAGTCCTGTGCCGCAGCCGATCTCAAGCCCCTGTATGCTATTGCCGGGATGCCATGCGGCGACTGTCTCGCCGAGCTTTTGCGTCAGCACCACGACATTGGGACACATCATACCGAGAAAATCGTACTCTTCACCGATGCGGCCGGTAAACGGATTCTGTGCGGTTAAAGAAGGCATCACGGCATTTTCATTCAAATTCATAAATAGCGTCCCGGTTTGTTTAATAAATACGCGCTGGTGCTTGATTACAGCGGGCAGGAAGGAGTGTGTGGATTTCGTATTTTTGCTCGGAAATTATAATCAGATAAACGCGCTACGGATACCGAACCACCCACTTCCCTAAATGCTGGCATCCTTCGCGTTATCTTCTAGCCGTTAACCTCGATAAATCGCAGTCAACACGCCAAGTTTTAGGATACACGCCTTGTTTCGCATAACGATGAAAACGCGAATGGGGCCAATCTTTAAGCGTTCTAATCCAGCCATGCGTGACCGGATTTCGATGAATGTGGCGGACATGCTGCCGCTAATTCGATACAGCGTTATTGTCATATAAACCCGGCAATATTTTGTTATGATCTGACCCATGTAGTCTGCTCTCTGCCTAGAATACTGGCTTGGCCCTTAAATTCCCGGCATTCTTCGTCGCCGCCTGCCGCGGTGCTAATCTACTTGAACCGCTGGACTGCCTGCTGCATGAGAGCGACGATATTGACGGGTTGAATTGGTCATCAAACTAAAGGTTTAGACCTCTTGGGAAAATGATTTTCAAGCGCTTTTAAATTGGAGAAATACGTTATGTCTAAATTACGATTTGTTGTTTCCACGTTGGCGTTGGCTTGGCTACCCAATGCTCAGGGGGCCTACAGCGGTAGTCTGTCGTTTGTTCAACCTACGGGCACTGTCGTTGCAACCGATAACATTCCGGTTTGGTTGAAACTAAGTTTGGACGCCACATCGGATCCCTTGGTTTTTTCCAACACAGGTGGCGGTAACCCGCCGTTTGGCATCAATCCAGCCAACTACCCAAGCAGCTTTACTTATTACGATTCAAACACTAGCCAAAGCAGCTACATAGAAAATGGCGTACTTATCGCCGTGGATAATATTTCTTTGAGTTCTTCTATTGGTTGTGCCGGTACATTTCTGGCCGATAGCTGCTCTCCCGGACCTTACGAATTCAATTTCAACTCCAGCCTAAGCAGCATAGATATCGCCGATATCACCTTGAACCCTGGCGATAGCGTTGAGTATTTGCTCGGCGAATTTACCCCGAAAAATGGCGCAGCCCCAACCGGCGAATACGAGTTTTATACAGCGGGATTGGGTATATTTTTTCGCGGTACGGTTAGGGCTCCGCAATTAGATGAAAACGGTGCGCCGGTTCTGGATGAGAACGGAGATCCGATTTTGCAAGATTTTGTTAACGCCGAGAGCCGCCTGGAAATCGCCAGCACAGCATGTGCAGCGCAACCCGGACCAACTTGCTCAGACAAATTTGCGCGAACAGTCGTCGCTGCTCCCGTACCCGTTCCCGCCGCGTTTTGGTTATTTGGTTCAACCCTGCTCGGTTTTGTCGGCTACCGCCGGCGCGTTATCTTTACGCGGTCTGTCTGAGTCTTAATTAAAGCACGTCTGTCTTCGCAAATACTCTTAGCCGCCAGCCCTTAAATATGCTGGCGGTTTTGAGGTTTGCAGCCAAATAGTTCAGGTTGCGCGCCCGCATTACCTGACACTTCCGCTGGTCGAAATGATCAAACCCCATAACAGTGCATGCGTTTAAACCAGCCGAGGATTGGTATCTGGAGGCTATTCTCTGCTACCATTCAAATGGGTCGAGGCGGGATTGCTTGGCCGTAAATGGATTTCGGTTTTGCAGGGCAGCCTCAATGCATCATCGAGTAAATCACTATCGATGAGGCGTAATATCAGAGGGACAATAATGGACAAACTTACAGCACTTTCTTTAAGCATCGGCGTATTGGCGGGCGTAGCCACATTTTTGGCGGTGGGACCGGCCAACGGCGTGTTCTTTATCTGGGCCGCCACCATTGCCTGGGCAGCCTATTTTTTCTTGGGTGCGACCAAGGAAGCCTTAAAAAATACTATCGTCTGCGGGATTTTCGGCGTATTCATGGCCTGGGTAACGGCGATTATCTTGACCGGGATTTCGCCGGACACTGCCTTAGGTTTTCCAACAATGGCCGCCATTACGGTGACTTTTGCGGTCGTGGTGATGTGCCTGGCCGCCAATTTTCCGCAATTGGCAACCATTCCTGCCAGCGTCTTAGGCTATTCATCCACGTTTGCCTACTTATTGCAAACACCGGACAAGTTGACGCAAGAAGTTTTGTTCGGCGTGTCGCTGAGCAATCCTTTGCTGGTGATTTCAATCTCAATTGTAGTGGGCACTTATTTTGGTCAGCTTTCCGCGCAATTAGCGGCTAAGTGGACTAAAGAGTAACCACATTTTTAGGCTGAACCGTCGGGGTTACCGGCAAACACCCACTCCGATTGTTCGGCAAAAATAGGCGGAATGTAAAAACTCCGCCTAACCACCAAAAATATCTGTCGTTTAATCATCGTTCCACTCAGAACTCTTCGGCTCCCAGCGAGGAACGCGAGTGCCGATTTCCCTCCCCTGAGTTTCGCTGCTCGCAGCCCCGGAATTAGCCGCAAATTGCCAATTCATTCTGTTTTAGGCGAAAATGGCACGTTACGCATAGCTCAGTCTCTTTCGGAATAAGCAATCAGATTGCTCATAAGCCGCGCGACCAGCTTATGCACAAAGGCCATTTGTTAAAGACGCACGGGGTGTCGCTATCGCTCTACCCTGTCTACGAAGTTAGCTTGGTCAGATACAGCTACAGGACGCATCGAGAACAACAAAAATCATGTCTACCCATTCAAGACACATCCAGTTAATGGATACCACGCTGCGTGACGGCGAACAAACCCAGGGCGTGGCGTTTACGCCGACGGAAAAAGTCAGCATCGCCAAAGCTTTGTTGCAGTTTTTGCGCGTTGACCGCATAGAAGTCGCTTCGGCGCGGGTTTCGGAAGGCGAAAAAGAAGCCGTCAGCCTGATCAATCAATGGGCACGACACGAAGGTTTTGCCGAGCGCGTTGAAGTGTTGGGCTTTGTCGATCATACCCGCAGCGTCGATTGGATCAAATCGACCGGCGGTAGCGTCATCAACCTACTAGCCAAGGGCAGCGAAAAACATTGCCGCGAGCAACTCGGCAAAACCCTGGATCAGCATAGTGCCGATGTGCTGCAAACCATAGAATACGCCCACGAGCAAGGCTTAAAGATCAATGTCTATCTGGAAGATTGGTCCAACGGCTACAAAGACAGCCGGGATTATGTTTACGGCTTGATGGAACGCTTGGAACAAGCTCCGATCAGCCATTTCATGCTCCCCGATACCTTGGGCGTGATGGCGCCGGACGAAGTATTCGCCAGCTTTAGCGATATGTGCCAGCGCTACCCAGCCCTGCAATTTGATTTCCATCCGCACAATGATTACGGTTTGGCGACCGCCAACGTCATGGCGGCGGTGCGGGCCGGCGTCAGCGCGGTGCATTGCACTGTCAACTGCTTGGGCGAACGGGCCGGCAACGCCTCCATCGCCGAAGTGGCGGTGGTACTGCGTGATAAAATGGCGATGGAATTGTCCGTGGACGAGAGCCATTTAGTGCGCATCAGCGAAATGGTGGAAAACTTCTCCGGCAAGCGCGTCGCCGCCAATGCGCCCATCGTCGGTGCCGACGTGTTCACCCAAACTGCCGGCATCCATGCCGATGGCGACCAGAAAGGCGGTTTGTATAAAACCAAGCTCGGCCCTGAACGTTTTTCCCGTATCCGCAGCTATGCCTTGGGCAAAATGAGCGGCAAAGCCTCGTTGAAGAAAAATCTCGAACAACTCGAACTGGATTTATCGGAAGAAGACCAGAAGAAGGTGCTGGCGCGTATTGTCAGCATAGGCGACTCCAAACAAACCATCACCACCGACGACTTGCCGTTCATTATCGCCGACGTGCTGGAGAGCAAGAGCTATCAGCACATCAAACTACTGGCTTGCTCGATCAACAGCGGCCTGGATTTGCCGTCTACGGTCAGTATCCGCGTGGATGTCAAAGGCGAGAAACACCAGACCACCGGGGCCGGCAGCGGCGGTTTCGACGCCTTTATCGACGCCATCGGCAAGGTATTGCAACATTACGAATACACCTTGCCGACGCTGGCCGATTTCGAAATCCGCATCCCCAAAGGCGGCCACACCAGCGCTTTGACCGAATGCGTGATTACCTGGGATTGCGGCACCGAACTGCGCAAAACCCGCGGCGTACACGTCAACCAGGTGTTTGCCGGGATTTTAGCGACCATCAAGTTGATCAACATCCAGTTGCATGAAAAGGCCAATAGCCCGCAAGCATAGATGAGCGGCCCGCAGGACAGCCTGCCAAGCCGAAAGCAAACGCCTTCAATCCCTAACCCAGTCATTGTCCGAGGAAAATCTGCTCGTCGAGTTGTACCGAATTTAAGGCATCCACATAGTGAATTTTGATACAGCAAGCCATCATAATTTATATCGAGAAAATACTATGCGGACCACCGTAACCATTGACGACACCTTATACCAAAAGCCCTGAAAATCGCCGACCCGGACATGGATAAAGCCGAAATCTTCCGGGAAGCGATGAAAACCTTTGTATGCGTTCAGGCCGCCAAACGCTTAGCTGCCTTGGGCGGGAGCCTACCGGAGATGACTGATATTCCCCGAGAACGCGGCCAAACCAACTCGTCCGCATGATATTGGTCGATACCTCGGTTTGGGTTAACCCATTTCAAAAATCGTAACGAGGATTTGGTTCGGTTACTGCTTTCCGATTCGGCCTTGATTCACCCTCTGATCATTGCAGAATTGGCCTGTGGCGCGCCACCTGCGCCGAGAGCCCAAACCCTGAACAACCTACGCCAGTTAAGGCTTTGTAACCAAACGAACTGTAAGAGTTTATCGAGCGGGAAGCGCTGTTTGGCTTGGGCTGAGCGCTTCGGCGTGGCTTATCAAACATCGCAGTCCCGAATTGAAATCTCAGATTCGTAGGCTGGGAAAATTTGCCCATAATTAGGTCATTAAATCCTACGGAATTATTTTTAGGGTGAGTAGTTTCCGAAAAATTTAGAGTAATCAAACCAATACGGTGTTGCAGTTGCCCAAACGGTGTCGCCGTATTGGTTTTGTAAAAGCAGAAATGCTTGTTTTGAACTTGGGCCATGACCAACACATCCGTATCTAGTGGTGCGAATAGCATGATGCAGATTGGAAGCCTGCTGTTTACGAACCGCATCCGATGCCGGATTCTTGATTTTTCTGGCAATCACCGCTTCTGATAAATATTGCGGTGCATCCGGTATAGCTTCTAGCGCCGCTATTTCCTGTTTATCCAGCAACTGTTTGTAAGGGTGCTTGGCGAACGCGGCTTTTTGGCGTTCGATATACGGCGCAAACTCGGCGCTGATGTCGCCGCGAAATAGCAAATTACCGTAAGGTGTCACCTTTGCATAATCAAAAAGCCGGTCTTCCAACTTGCGCTGATCAAAACGGCACCACCAGTTATTGTCCTTGTGATTGAAGATATCTATGGCCTTGAAATTGTCTTCCACTTCATTTTCCCTGGCGTTAACCAGTGGAATCCCGGTAAAGGGTTGCGGTCTGAAGCGCGGCATACGCAACATCAAATCAATGTAATCGTTTTTGCTGTGGTTATCGACAGCGCTTAAAACTCGCTCACGAATCGATGGATTCAGTTTTGCAACCAATGCCGAATACTGGTTGATGGTGTGGTCATCCATGTTTAACAGAAATGCTCGTGTTAACGCTGCACGCGCCAGATAACCCCGGTCGCTACTTTCGATATTGCCAGCATCCGCCAATTGATACAAGGCTTTGGCTGGCAACATATTGAGCAAATACTGCCAAAGCCCTTCGTCGTTTTCAAGAAGCAAATCGTCGCGATAATCCCATAGATTGTGCTTGGGTGCCGAGGCGATGACTTCGTTCCACTCGGATGCCAACAAGTTGCGCCAGTGGTTAAAACTAACGGGATATTGTTGACGAATAACTTGCAAAGCCAGTCGCGCGTCGTCGGTGTTGCCGGCATACACCAGCCAACGCAACAAGTTTTTTAAGCTTTTTCCGTGCGACCGATTGGTGTATGGGCGGCGGCCAAGCCTTCCATCGAATAAAGTTTTATAACTGGCGTAGTTTTTTATCAAGTCTAGGGCAGCGCCGTGTTCACCCCGGCCTAAATGGAGACGGATCAGGTTTTCCCAAAGATCAAACAGCCATTCCCGATATTCGGGGGTTTCGCCTTGCCATGAATTCGTCAAAAAAGGAGTTGCGCTTTTTATGATCTCGCCGGCTAGAGGCGTCTGGGGATGAGTCCGCGTAATGGCTATTTGCAGCCATTCTCCACCGTCTCCGTGTTGCCATCTCTTCCAGGCATGGCTGACTATATTTTGGTTTTGAGCCCAGTAAGCATGATCTTTCTGATGTAAAGCCCACAGCCAATCGGCGGTAAAAACGTTGTATGCCCATTGGGCCTGCATCCAGTCGACAAATTCATGCGCTGGCGCAAGGTTTTTTACTGCCTGCATGCGGGGCGACAGTGCTGCCGTATCGGTTATCCACCAATCCACCGCAAGGGAATCCGGCGCAAAGAGCGGAAAATAACCGTCAAGTTGCTCCAGCGCGTCAAAATAATCCTTATAAGCTTGGTTAAAATCGGCTGCATTTGCAGGGGCTATTTTAATTAAACTAATGAGCCATGCTAAATGTTTGCTGGCCAGCTCCGCTGTAATTGCTTTGACAGGCCAAGCAGTGGGATTCATTAGGATGAATCGATAGTTGGCTGCAATATCATGCACGGTTTTGAACGAAGGGTCGGCCAGTATACGGTCGGCTTTATCGTAAGCCTCGTCGGCGCGTTTAAGTTGGGCCAGACATCGCAGCGTCATGTAAGCCGCCGTAGCGCGAAGCGGGGCTTTCGAATCATTTTCGACCTGTTGATAGAGCTCTAAAGCCTTGTCGAACTCTCGCTTATAAAAATGGTAACTGGCCGACTGGTAAAGAAAATCGCTCGGAGCTCGGGAAGGCAAGGGCTTTAAGATCTTAATCGCTTGAGGTGGTTGACTGTTTGCGCGTCGGACATCGCAGGCGGAAAAAACTTTATCCTGATTCTCAGCCCATAGTTTTTGGTAGGCGTTAGCTTCCCCTAGTTCTAGACGAATTTGCTTTAACACTGCCAACGCATTGTCGTAATGACAAGCCGAATGACCATCCGATAACGGGCCTAATTGGTGTACCCCCATCCCCAACAATAATTTATGCCAGAACACTTCAAAATTTTGAATATCGCCGGAACTGTGATGTGGCGGAGCATCGGATCGGTATGCGTAAAGTTCTTCGGTTATTAGTTTTGGTCTATCTACAGCAAATGATGGCGATCCCAATACAAACAGCACGGTTGCAAGAAATGACGGTTTAGCTATTGACATGATATGGGGTATTTGAAGGTTGAAGAGCTAAATTTCACGGCTAACAAAATTTGCTATGGTGACATTAGCCAGCTTAGTTGATTTTGTCGAATGTTGTTGTAAACGGACGGTTGTTATTACGGGTTTTTCATCATTCCCACGCGCCGGCGTGGAAATGATGAAGGCCAGCTCCTTTGCTGCGGCAAATAAGCCGATTGCTGATTATCCATTCGCCACTGCTTTATTTTTTACTCGGCCGTTGAGCGAAACTTTCACCACCATCTAGGCTTTTTTCTCAGTCATTGGACAAATAACTCCAACTATTTCGCTCGGAGCTAAAACGATGGCGTTCGGCGAAAGAATGATCGAGAAAATTACTCGGTTTTCCGGCATCGGTGGGTTATTCAAGTCCTATGAGACGTGTTTTCTTCCCTGTGAATTAACAAAAAACGAATACAAATTCCGTCCCGATCAAGCTTTTCCTGCGTTTGTCAGCAAAGCCGTTTTTCGGCGGAAGCGTGGCGGCCAATCTGCTAAAATCCGCTGTTTATTTTTCGATAGAAATTCCTGATTTAACGCTTTAATCACTCAGCACTCACCATCTCATGAAAAATTACAAAATCGCAGTTCTGGCCGGCGACGGCATCGGCCCTGAAATCACCGCGGAAGCCATCAAGGTTTTGAAAGTCATCGAAGAACGTAACGACGTTAGCTTCGAGCTGATGCCGGCTTTGTTCGGCGCCTGCGCTTACTTCGCAACCGGCGATGCTTTCCCGCAAGCCACCATCGACATTTGCGATCAAGCCGACGCCATCCTGAAAGGCACCATAGGCTTGAATCACGAAGAATCGAAGAAAATCCCGGTCGACAAACAACCGGAGCGTGGCGCTCTGTTGCCGCTACGCCGCCGCTATAACACCTACGCCAACTTTCGCCCGGTTTTCCTACCGAGGTCGTTGGCGCATTTCTCGCCGCTGAAGCCGGAAGTGATCGGCGATGGCATCGATTTGATTATGGTGCGTGAGCTGGTCGGCGGCCTGTATTTCGGCCAAAAAGAAGCGGGAGTCAACGAGCAAGGCCTGCGTTACGTGCGCGAAACCCTGGAATACGACGAAGAACAAATTCGTCGCATCATGCACCAGGCCTTCAAACTGGCGCAAAAACGCCGCAAATTGCTGCACAACATCCATAAAAGCAACGTGCTGAAATCCAGCGTATTGTGGAACGAGGTGATGGAAGAAGTCGCCAAGGAATACCCGGACGTGCAAGTCGTCAATTATCTGGTCGATTCGGCCGCCACTGCACTGTGTCTGAAACCGACCCAATTTGACGTGATGGTGATGGAAAACATGTTCGGCGACATTCTCAGCGACCAAGGCGGCGGCATTTTGGGCTCGCTGGGCCTGATGCCGTCAGCGTGTATCGGCCCGGAAAAAGCCTATTACGAGCCATCCCACGGTTCGGCGCCGGACATCGCCGGCAAAAACATCGCTAATCCCTACTCGATGATCGGTTCGGTGGCGATGATGCTGGAAAACAGCTTTGGTATGGAAGCGGAAGCGAAAAACGTCTGGGCGGCGATGCAGGGCGTGTTTGCCGACGGCTACTCTACCGCCGACTTATCCAAACCCGGCAGTGGCGTCACCATGATCAGCACGGTTGAATTTGGCGACAAAGTGGTGGCAAAGCTACGGGAAATGCCTAAAGTCTAATAAGGGCTTGCCATACGATAACGCGGCGCAGGCTGCGTTATCTTTGCTTCTACAAGCCTCGTATCCCAGTTGCTGGTATTAACGTCAAGGACGGGTGATTAAAACAGTATCCGCCGCGACGCCTACTTTTTCGAAAATGCTTTAGTCCCTTACCCACTCTTCAACCAAACGGCTGGGTGTATGCGGCGATTCGCTGGATTGCGGGTGGTTTTTGCCGGCGATGACGCAATAAATCACCCGCAGGGTGTCTGCCAGTAATAGCCAGGTGATCAGCATAAATAAGCTGGTTAAACCGGCGTTCAAGTAATCGTTGAAAATCAAATGCGGTGCATTTTTGATTTGCTCGGCTGGCAGAGCGCCGTTGGCAAGTCTGGCGGATAAATCTGCGGCATGCGATAAAAATCCCACCCGCAAATCGGCGGCAAACAATTTTTCCCAAGCGGCGGAGCTGGTGACGATAATCAGCCAGACCAAGGGTGTTGCCGTGACCCACACATATTTCAGTTTGTCCGACTTCACCAATATCGTGGTGCCCACGCATAAGGCTATTGCCGCCAGCATCTGGTTGGCAATGCCGAACAAGGGCCACAGGCTGTTGATGCCGCCTAAGGGATCGATAGTGCCCATGTACAGAAAATAACCCCAAGCTCCGACCACCACAGCGCTGGTCAGCAGTATGCTGGGATAGCTGTTGGTTTTAGGCAAACCAACATTGCTCAGAATATCTTGCAGCATGAAGCGGGCGACGCGGGTGCCGGCGTCGAGCGTAGTCAGAATAAACAAGGCCTCGAACATGATCGCAAAGTGATACCAGGCCGCCAGTAGATGCTCGCCGAACACTTGCGCAAACAAACTAGCCATCCCCACCGCCAACGATGGCGCGCCGCCGGTGCGGGCGAACAAGGTGGATTCGCCCATGGTTTTGGCCAGGGTTTGCATTTGTTCGACGCTCACCGGAAAGCCCCAGCTGCTGATTTTGGTGACCGCGTCCACCGCTTCCTTGCCGACGATGCCGGCCGGACTGTTGATGGCGAAATACACGCCGGGCTCTAAAACTGAGGCGGCGATCATCGCCATGATGGCAACGAAGGACTCCATCATCATCGCCCCATAGCCAATGAAGCGGGCGTCCTGCTCGTTAGCCAGCAGTTTGGGTGTGGTGCCGGAGGAAATTAAGGCATGAAAGCCGGAAATGGCGCCGCAGGCGATGGTAATAAACACGAACGGAAACAATTTGCCGCCGAAGATAGGCCCGCTGCCGTCGATGAACTGGGTCAAGGCCGGCATTTTCAATTCCGGGCGCAACACCACAATGGCAATCGCCAGCGCGCTGATGGTGCCCAGCTTCATGAAGGTGGACAAATAGTCTCGCGGTGCCAGCAATAGCCAGACTGGCAACACGGCAGCGGCAAAGCCGTACAAAATCACCATCAACGCCAGTTGCGGTGCGTCGTAATCGAACCAGCCACGGATGGTCGGATTGTCGTCGATCCAGCCGCCGCCCAGTACCGCAAAAATCAACAGGGACACGCCAATCAGCGTGGCTTCGGCGACTCGGCCCGGCCGCAACTGATTTAAATATAGGCCCATCAACATCGCGATCGGAATGGTTGCGGCGACGGTGGAAGTGGCCCATGGGCTGTGTTTCATCGCATTGACCACCACCAAGCCCAATACCGCGATCAGAATCACCATGATCACCATCACGCCCAACATAGCGGCCGTGCCGCCGATATTGCCCAGTTCATCCTTGGCCATTTGCCCCAGTGAGCGGCCGTCGCGGCGCACCGAGAAGAACAGCGTGACAAAATCCTGGACACAACCGCCCAACACCGCGCCGATCAAAATCCACAAAGTACCCGGCAGATAACCGAACTGTGCGGCCAGAGTTGGGCCGATCAACGGGCCTGGTCCGGCAATCGCGGCGAAATGGTGGCCGAACACCACCCATTTGTGAGTCGGCATGAAATCGCGACCATCGTCGAAACGCTCTGCGGGAGTGGCGCGACTGGGATCCAATACCAATACTTTAGTCGCGACAAATGCGCTATAGAAACGATAGCCCAGCGCGTAGATGCAAAGCGCCGCGACGATTAGCCACATACTATTAATGCTTTCACCGCGTTGCAGAGCAATCCCGCCGACGGCGAAGGCGCCGGTCAGGGCGACGCAAGCCCAGAAAAAAATGGACGGTACTTGTTTGTTAGGGCCAGACATGGCGGGTTCCTTTGGATTGTAATCGGTGTACTGCGTGATAGAGTTGGCAAAATGGTAGCATGCCAGCGTCAATTGCTGTTGGCGGATTCGCTTTCAAACAGGCTGTTTTTCCAGGTTTTACCGCTAATTCGCGATTGTCATCGACTGGTTTGATTCAGCTGGATTGAACAGGCGTTAGCCGCTAAGCTGCCGGCGTATAATAATGGCTTGTATCCATTACTGATAAAGGAGGACGAGAATATGAACAGAACTATTTTCAGCGGCTTATGTTTGGCAGCGGTGGCGTTAATGCCGTTTAGCCTGGCTTTCGCGGAAGCCCAACCGGCTGCTAAACCCGAACATGGCGAATACCGAGACTGGCGTTTGTTGGGCGTGTCTTTACGTCACGATAAAAACAGCATACGCGCCATCGTTGGTAACCATGTGGCTATCGCTGCCGCGCGTGCAGGTAAAGTCAAACCTTGGCCGGACGGCAGCATCATCGCCAAAATAAAGTGGGGCGAAAGAAAGCATCCGAATTGGGAACAAGCGACTGTGCCAGGCGAATTCACTGCTGCGGAAGCGATGGTGAAAGACAGCAAGAAATACGCTGAAACCGGCGGTTGGGGCTTCGGTATTTGGGAAGGTAAAACTTTAAAAATGTTGGATCAGGAAAAATCCGCACCTTGTTTTGCTTGCCATATGCCTATGAAAGACAGCGATTACGTTTATACCCTGCCTAATCTGCAATAAACGCGGTATTTTATGACGAGAGGCGGTTCATTCGCCTCTGGTTGGGTTGCCCATCAAGCTGCGGACATGAGCGGCAACACTGTCAGCTAATGCGCTTAGATTGTATCCACCTTCCAATGCCGAAATGATTCGCCCCTGGCAGCAGGCATTGGCGATGCACAGCAATTCATCGGTAATCCAGCGATAGTCGTCTTCCACTAGGTCCAGCGATGCCAAAGGATCGTCTCTATGGGCGTCGAAACCCGCGGAAACCAAAATCAATTCGGGCTTGAAGGTTTTCACTGCCGGCAAAATGGACTGGCGATATTTATCCCGAAACACCTCGCCGCCGCTGCCGGTGGGCAGGGGAATGTTGATAACGTTCCCGACACCGCTTTCCGAGGGATGGCCGCTGCCGGGGTAATGCGGCCATTGATGACTGGAAGCATACAGCACTTGCGGCTGCTCGCAAAAAGCCGCCTGGGTACCGTTGCCGTGGTGCACGTCAAAATCCACGATGGCGATTCGGGTCAGGCCGTAGCGGCTGCGGGCATATTCGGCGGCAATGGCGATATTGTTGAACAGGCAAAATCCCATCGCATAATCCGGCATGGCATGGTGGCCGGGAGGGCGGGTGGCGCAAAAAGCCCTGGCGTTTTGGCCGGTGCAAATTCTATCGACGGCATCGCAGACTGCAGCCACGGCCCGCAGAGCTGCAGGTTTGGAGCCGGGCGATACCACGGTATCCGCGTCAAAATTGGCGTAACCTTGTTCAGGAATGGTTGATAACACTTTCGCTATCATGGCCTTGCTGTGTACCAGGCCAATCTTATCGAGAATGTCGGCGGGAATGTCGACTGTGATTCTTTGCAATGGCGCAAATTCGGGTGCCGACAAGGCTTGTTCGATCACATGCAGCCGGTCAATGCTCTCTGGATGGGCTACGCCGGTGTCGTGGCCCAAAAAATCCGGGTGACTATAGTAAAGTGTGCGCATAAGCTTACTCCTGCGGATGTTGCTTAAAGTCGTATCTTTATCGGATTGGCTTCGGCAGTGTATATCCCTCGCGCAAATATATCTATAAATATTAAGTGTTTAGCCTATTTTTTATTGATCTGAGTTTTTGCGCTGGGAGCTAGCGGCGCGGGGGGTTCGTGGGTAAATAAGGGCTACAAATGATGGTATCGGCCGTGAAAAAGCTGTGCAGGAATCGCTTGGCCGCAAGCGATTCCGCATGATTTGGATTTAAAAGATGGGCTTTGAATCAGCTTTCAAAGCTCTCTGGTCTGACTGAAATGAATGTCCGGCCAGCGCTCTTCGGTCAATTGCAAATTCACCCGGCTGCTGGCCAGATAAACCAAATAGCCGCCGCCATCTTCAGCAAGGTTTTCGAAGGCCTTGTTCTTAAACTCTTCCAGTTTGGCCGGATTTTTCGCGCTGACCCAACGCACGGTATTAATCGGCGAAACGTCGTAAGCACATTCGACGTTGTATTCGTTTTTGAGACGATGGGCGGTGACATCAAACTGCAAAATACCCACCGCACCTAAGATCAAATCGTTGTTTTTCAGAGGGCGAAACAGCTGGGTAGCGCCTTCTTCGGTCAATTGAATCAAACCTTTTTGCAGTGCTTTGGCACGCAGCGGATCTTTTAATACCACGCGGCGAAACAATTCCGGCGCGAAATAAGGAATGCCTCCGAATTTCAAGACTTCGCCTTGGGTAAAGGTGTCGCCGACCTGAATAGTGCCGTGGTTGTGCAAGCCTATGATGTCGCCGGCATAAGCTTCCTCGACGTTTTTACGGCTGTCCGCCTGAAAAGTAATGGCGTTGGCGACCTGAATGTTTTTACCAATGCGCACATGATTGACCTTCATGCCTTTATCGAATTTGCCGGAACAGATTCTTAAAAACGCCACGCGGTCGCGGTGCGCCGGGTCCATATTGGCTTGGATTTTAAACACAAAGCCGGTGAATTTTTCTTCCTCGGGCATCACTTCGCGTTGCTCGGCTTGGCGTGAGCGCGGCCCTGGTGCATATTCGGCAAAAGCGTCCAGCAATTCGATGATGCCGAAGTTATTGATCGCCGAACCAAAAAACACCGGAGTTTGTTGACCCGCCAAATATTTCGCGTGATCGAATTCGTGACTGGCACCTTTTACCAGTTCAATCTCATCGCGCAATTCTTCCGCCTGATAGCCTAGCAGTTCGTCAAGCTTCGGATTGTTCAAGCCTTTGATGATTTCGGCCTTGGCGATACGACCGCCGTGGTGTGGACTGAACAGCAAGATCTCATCTTTATACAGCTGGTAAACCCCTTTGAAGCGCTTGCCCATACCTATCGGCCAAGTCATTGGCGTGCATTGAATTTTTAGCACGCTTTCGACTTCGTCGAGCAGTTCGATCGGTTCGCGGCCTTCGCGGTCCAGTTTGTTGATGAAGGTCAGGATTGGTGTATCCCGTAGCCGGCATACTTCCATCAATTTGATGGTCCTATCCTCTACGCCTTTCGCCACGTCAATCACCATCAACGCCGAGTCTACGGCTGTTAATGTCCGGTAAGTATCTTCGGAAAAGTCTTCATGGCCCGGGGTGTCCAGCAGATTGATGATGCAATCATTGTGCTCAAACTGCATAACCGAAGTGGTGACGGAAATCCCCCGCTCTTTTTCCATTTCCATCCAGTCGGAGGTGGCATGACGCGCCGCTTTACGACCTTTGACCGAGCCGGCTAACTGAATGGCGCCGCCGAACAGCAGCAATTTTTCAGTGATGGTGGTTTTACCGGCGTCGGGGTGGGAGATGATGGCAAAAGTGCGGCGCCGCTTGTATTCAGGGAATTCCATTGATTGTTTTATTTGCATTTGCATAGTTGTGTACATAGCTATGTACACAAAATTAAAAGTACATTTCCGGCAATGCGATATGTGTTGCCGGAAAATTCTGGAATTATATCGTAGATTCTACCCAGGCGATGACGTCGTCCAAATCCCCGAATTTCCTCACATTAAAAGTAAGCCAAGGGGTCATTAAAAATGGGTCGTTGCCTTACATTGTGTGTAACCGAAATCAAGCAGGTTACCACCATGGAAAAATACCTAGGACACGCCTATTTGCAAAGCATCTGGAATCGCTATCGACAAAGCAGACTCCCCGCGAAAGCATACCAAACCCAATCCGTTTGCTCTTAAGGCCGCCACTGAGCAACAATTGCAACTCATTTTTTCACACGTCCGGGTTACCTCTAATGTGGGGCAAGGACTTTGGTCTTGCGGATTCTCTTTTCTACAAGGCAATACGTTATGTCGCGAAGCAAAATAAGATCAATACCCCGCCAACCAATGTGGCTGAGTTAAAGATTATCGCTTGGTTTTTGCGATGCGGGCCTTGCTCTGTCGCAGGATGAAGGCTTAAACAGTCCATGGTTTAGCGGTGCTCAACACGCACGGCTTAACTTTAGGGGATTGCGGCCATCTAAAGAAAATTCGGCAATTCACTACTAATCTCCTCCACCACCTTTTTTAACCATCATACCCTTACTCGGGTTATAGCCCATGATAGCCGCGCCCATAAACAGCAAAAACGACGCGCCGGTAAAGATCAGCGCTTGCGGGTTAAATTGCTCGTACAACGCAAAACGAATCAACTCCACCGCTTGCGAGAACGGGTTATATTGCGCCAGGGTTGACAACAACTCGCTGGACTCCTTGATCTTCCACAACGGATACAAAGCGGTGGACATGAAGAACAGTGGAAAAATCACGAAATTCATCACGCCGGCGAAATTCTCCAGTTGTTTGATGAACGACGACAACAGTAAGCCCAATGCCCCTAGCATCATGCCAGCCAGCACCAGCGCCGGCAAAATCCAGACATAACCCATCAGCGGCGCCTGTATGTCGTACAGCCACGCGATGCCCAGAAAAGCGTAAGATTGCAGCACGCCTACCGCAGTCCCGGCGATCAGCTTGCTGCACAATAGAAACCAGCGCGGCAACGGGCAAACCATCAACATGCGCATACTGCCCATTTCCCGGTCGTAAACCATGGACAGTGAGCTTTGCATGCCATTAAACAGCAAGATCATGCCCAATAAGCCGGGGGTAATGTAAACCTCATAAAGGATGTAAGTCTCGTAGGGCGGCGCGATAGCTATGCCCAACGCGGCGCGAAAGCCCGCGGCGAAGACGAACAGCCAGACCAGCGGCCGCACTAAGGCCGAGACGAAGCGTTCGCGCTGATGTAAAAAACGCAGCAATTCGCGGCCGACGATGCCGACCGTTGCTCGCGAGTAATGTAAAACCCTCATGCTTGCGGCCCCTGAGTCAGTTTTTGGAATACCTGGCCGGGATCGGCCCACCCGGTGCTCTGCAATATCTCAGACAGTTTGCCGCTGGCTTTGACCTGCCCCTTGTGTAAAACAATTAAGCTATCGTCTGCGGCAATTTCGTCGATCAAATGCGTGGCCCACAGCACTGCCAGATTTTGCTGACTAACCAAGTCATGCACATGGCTGACGATAGCCTGCCGGCTCGGCATGTCCAATCCCACGGTCGGCTCGTCCAGCAATAGTAAACTGGGTTTATGCAGTAAGGCGCGGGCGATTTCCACCCGGCGCTTGTGGCCGCCATTCAATTGCCGGACCTTTTCGCTGCGGCGCTCGAACATAGCCAAACGCTCCAGCTCTTCTTGGATGCGTTTGTCGGCGACTTTGCGTCCTATACCGTGCAAGGCGGCGTGGTAACGCAGGTTTTGCGTCACCGACAAGTCAGGGTCCAGCGTTGTCTGTTGAAACACTACACCTAAGCGCGTCAAAGCTTGCAGACTTTGTTTTTTTAGATCAAAACCGCAAAGCTCGATGCGCCCTTCCCTGGCATCGTAAAGCCGGGTGATCAAGGAAAACAGCGTGCTTTTGCCAGCACCATTGGGCCCTAGCAAAATCGTGCATTCGCCGGATTGCACATTAAAACTCACGGCATCCAGTGCTTTTTTCGCACCGTAGGCAAAGCTCAGGTTTTCAACCGCTAAGGCAATCTCGGTCATGGTTTAACCGCCACGCCCCAGGGATAACGGCCCACCGCCACCGATTTGGTCACTTTATGGTTTTCCAAATCGATGATCGACACGTCGTTGCTGACGCCGTTGGTGGTGTACAAACGCTTTTGATCCGGCGAAAACGCCAAATTCCAAACCCGCTGCCCAACCAATAAGAACTTCTCCACTTTATAGGTTTGGGCGTTGATCACCGCGACGCGGTTGGCGGGGCCCATCGCCACATAGCCGTACCGGCGCTCCTTATCAATCGCGATCCCCACCGGCTGAATCTGATCGCTGCTGACGCCTTGGACGTCGAGTTTGATGTTCTGCACGATCTGTTTGGACGCCGCATCGATAATGGTCAGCGTGCCGGCCATTTCTGACGTCGCCCATAATTGTTGGCTATCGTCGGTAAATGTCACCGCGCGTGGCCGCGGATCGACCAGCGTGTTATCCGCAATCTGCCGGCTATTGGTATCAATCCAGTGCAGCATATTGGTGGTTTCCGAGGCGCTGATGGTCCATTTGTTATCCGGACTGACGGTAATGCCTTCCGGCTCCACGCCTACCTTGATCTTACCAACGGCTTTTTTTGCCGCGATGTCGATGACCGTCACTTCCGCGTCATCTTCGTTGGACACGTACATAAATTTGCCGTCCGGGCTTAACGCAAAGGTTTCCGGATCTTCGCCGGACGGCAGTTTGCCTATTTCCTTCAGCGTTTCCGAGTCGATCATGCGGATGGTGTTGTCGTCGCTGGTCGCAACGAACAAGGTCTTGCCGTCCTTACTTATCGCTATGCCGCGTGGCCGCTGGCCGACCGGAACGGTTTTGACCAGCTTGCCTTCGACGGGATCGAGCACGGCAATCGCATTATCTTTTTCCAGTGTGACGAATACGGTTTCGGCTTGCGCGGCCGAAGCCAATAAGACGGCGGCCATTCCGGCCATTTTTATCGGGTGCATAAATTTTTCCTTGGTATGCCTGATGTCATTTTACTGGTCTATTTAGTGTAACGAGAGATAACGCTTCACCAACAAATCGATGTAGTCAGCGGAGAGGGATAGATATAAAACCGCTAACACGGCCTATCACAAGCAATGCCCTCCCCTGCGGTTGGGAAGTTTAACCCGAAGCTCGACGGGATTACATCCTTTCGCCGGGTGGGAAATTATCCCTATTTTATCCAAGCCGTGAATATAGTTGTTCCCGCATGACGGTAATGACGGCAGAAAGGAATTGGCAATGTCCAAAACAATGTCTCGTGCCTGACTAGGGGTCGAGCTTGACCAATCACGTCACGCTCGGCGTTCACCCAAAAAACACGAAGACCTGTACGCTAGAACAATACCGAACTGACTACCATCAAGGCGAAGATATGCGCAACGCTGGCCATTTGTTATTAGCATCGCAAAATCATACAAAGAAAGTTGCCAAAAAAATAATTTGTATCGGCAAGATTGCGCAAATGGACGTGAATATTCACTTCGGACTAACAAGGACATAGAAATGAAATTTTATCTGATAACGGAAGACCAACTGGAAAACCTCGGAAAAAAGCACGATTCACTGCTTAAAACCGGAACCCTGTGCGATCTAATGTTGGACATTGCGGCGCACGCTGACGATTTTCAAACCTTCGATGCAGCGTTGGAAATGGCTAACAGCGAATTGGATAGATTGGAGCTGTTTTTCGATACCTGCGATTTAGTTTGAACCTATAAACGCAGACTTTCTCGTTAGGCAGACATATGCATTTGATTAAAACCCGGATTCGCGTACCAGCACCGTCGCAACTTGTCGGACAAAGCGATGTAACAGGCTAATAGCCGGCGTATTCAGTCTGACATTACCGCGCCTTTCTCCAGGAGGATGTTCGACATTTTGACTATCAATTTGCGGCCTTAAGATCACGCGGTAAACAGCGCTTTCCGGCACAGCTTGTTGCTGGGCATCGAACCGGGCAGCAATTGCACCGCCGTGCATAGAAGCCAACATCGCCGGAATCCAAGCCGCCCCACCTTGATCGATACGCTCCACGCGGCATCTTATCGGCGACATTCCCGGTTGATCGGGATAAAACACCGCACTGTCGGACTGCCCTGCGGCTTGTAAATCTTCTTCGGCCACATAGGCTTCGATCAATTGGCTACGCGGATCGGCCACAATCATTAACGCTTCACCTTCTTTCAACCACTGTCCCTCTTGCGCCTGTTGGTTTAGATCCAAAGCCAGGCCGTCAAACGGCGCCTGTATCTTTAACTGGGTTTGCTGATGCCGAAAACCGGCTTGTTTTGCGCCGGCCGATTCCAGTTCCTTCAGCAACACCTGCCGGCGTTGATTCAAGTTTTGCTCCAAGCCCTGATACGCCAGTTGCCACTCCAATAACTGCCCTTCCAGCGCGGAATTTCGGGCTTGAAAATCCAGTTCGCGCGAACTTAGTTGCGCTAATAACTCGCCGTTTTTCACCGCTTGCCCAGTTTTGACTTGCCAAGCATCCAAACGCGCCGCGGTCGGCAGATAAATTTCGGCGTAGCGCTCGGCCTTGATTAGCGCCGGCGCAAGCACATGGCCTTGCCACGGTACAATCAAAACCGCGAAGCCAACAATTAACAACAACAGAGAAGTTCGGCTCTGCGGCTTAACCCAAACCTCAGGCCCCAAGTTTTTCCACACTGCCAGCTCGGACCAGATCGGCCGCAGAATAAACCAGCCCACTTCCACAGCCATCATCAATAGCCCAAGCAACTTAAAGAAAAAGTGATAGACCAGTAGCGCGATACCCAGAAACAGAAAGAAACGATACAACCAGGTACACCAGGCATAGCCAATAAAAAACCAGTGCCAGCGTTTCGGTAACGATTCCGGCGGCGCCTGATCCAATCCGAAGAGCAGGCGCCGTAAATGCCAGCGGTTATAGGCAAATGCCCGTGGTTGTAGATTCTCGATCCCCAACCAGTCGGCCAACAGATAATAGCCGTCAAAGCGCATGAATGGACTCAGATTGACAACCAACGTCATGATCCAGGTCGAGGTTGCCAATAAAAACACCCCGCTGCGTAACGGGCCGTCGTTCAGAAAACTCCAGGCCAAGGCGGCGAACACTGCCAAACCCAACTCGGCGGCAATCCCGGCACCGGCAATCGCCACTCGTTGTCGACGCGAGCTGAGCTTCCAGGTTTCGCTGGCGTCGGTATACAGCATCGGATACATCACCATGAACGCTACGCCCATGGTTGGCACTCGACAACCATAGCGATGCGCGGTCAAGGCATGGCCGAATTCATGTAGCGTCTTGGCCAGCATCAAGGCCAAAAAATATTGCGTCAGCCCGGACCAGTTGAAAAAATGCGGAAAGGTCGCCAGGAAGCGCTCCCATTGCCGTGACAGTAAAAACCCGGCCAACAGCGCGCAACCTACCAACAATACAGCGAACTGCCCACTGTAAACCCAGGCCAAACGCGGATACAGCCAAGCCAGTAAGGCATCGGGTTTTAGCAAGGGAATTTTAAAAAACAGATAATTATGCAGCAGCCATTGCGCCCAGCTTTGCTTGCGCATCGCCACCTGTTGCCGCAACCGTTGCAGCCCGGCATCGCCGCTCAAGCGCAGCAGGTTGTTGTTCAACAGGAATTGGGCAAATTCGCGGACCTGACTCTCGTCGATATGTAAAGTCGTTTCGCGATTCACGGCTTGCGCAATCGCTTCTGTTTGCCCCAAGGCCCAGTGCGCCAGAATTTCGAACTCTTGCCAACCGATCCGAAAAAACCGATTATTGGCCGGATCATACAAGGTCCAGGTCGGCGCGCCATCAAAACCCTGCGGCCCAGGCAGGCAATGCAATTCTTCGCGCAGCGGCGCCAGGGCCGAGGCGGTCTCTACAATCCCAGCCATTGCCGTAAGCCGGACAGTGGGCGCCTGAATAGGTAATAAAACAGAGTGACCCGTTGGCCATACAGTTTGGCGGTGCCTTTAAGACCGATGCGCGGCAATTGCTCCGTATCCGCCAAACGCGCCTTGACCCGATACGCCAACACCTGGTCGGGCCCGACCTCGGCCTGGTAACTGAGCGAATACACCAGGGCATCCAACGGGTGTTGCGGATCGATATTCAAAAACATCACCGCCTCGGCACCATCGGCCAGCTCAATAAAATCGGCGACCGGCACCCGCATTTCCAGCTCAACCTGCGTCGGATCGGCCAGATTCAATATCCGCTCGCCCAAGGCCACCGGCCGGCCGATCCAGTCGTGCACATCGCTGAAGATAGCCACGCCGGCATGCGGCGCCTTGATTTGCGAACGCGCCAATTGATCCGCCAGATACTCTACTTCGGCGGCATGCTGCTCCATCCGGCCTTTCAATACCGTCATCTCCGCCTTACTGTCGGCATCGAACATCGCCTGCTGAGCAGTCTTGCGGTATTCGGCTTCGGCCACCGCCAATACTTTGCGCGAAACTTCCAGACGATTGGCAATATCGGTGTTTTCCAGCGTCAACAACATCTGATCGGCAACGACGGGTTGATTGGGTTGCACCTGAAAGGTGTCGACCACGCCTTCCAAAGGCGCGCGAATCACCGTGGGTTGGGCGGCAATCACTTCGGCAGGAGCCAACACCGACAATCGTACCGGAATCAATAACAGTAAGACTACCGCCACGGCCCAGCGTTTAAGCGCGGTGGGCGTGTAAAGACGGCGCCACCAAGGCTTACGCGGCTGCAAAGCCTGCCAGGCATGGGCATAAGCATCGCTCAACTCGGCCAGTAACACCGCTTCACCCTCCTGCCAAGCTTGCTCACGCGCCAGCAGCCATCCGCCCAGTGTCCGTCCCTGAACCTTCAACGGCAGCCATAGACCAAACCCCGGCAGCCATTGCTGCCACTCGGTCTGTAAGGTCGGAGGCAAATCCGCGGCTTGCAATAATTGGTAGGCAAGGTTGTTGTCGGTTTGAAACTGCCGGCGACACACACCGTTCAGCCAAACAATATAAGGGGCTTGCGCGTCGAGTTGGGCGATGCCGGATACCGCCGCCACCGGCTGAATTGGCCTATCCAGCCACAATGCGGCTTGGCGGTATTCCACCAAGCTGCGACTCTCGTTGACGATGACAAAACCTAAGGCAGCTAAATCCTCGGCGGCACGGGCCTTGCGCTGCAACTGTAATAGCAGCGCCAGCCCCCGCAACTGGCGTTGCTGAGGGTCTTCCTGTTGCACAGCCAAATCAATGCGCCTTATCCGGGAACAGCGCCCGGCCGCTCATGCCCGCCAACAGTTCGCTATGCTTGCCTGTGACCCGACCCGTTATCGAGACTGTTTGACTCACCGGATCGATACGGGCACCCAGTGTCACGACCTCGGCCGGATAATCGCGGTCCAATTCGTCGATATGCACCTGAAACACCTGTTTTGGTTTTAACCAGCGCAGCCACAAGGAAGGTACGATTAATTTGATTTCCAGCTGGCTATCGTCCAGCACGTCCATGATCGGATCGCCGACCTTCAGATGTTGATGCTCATGCGCCTTCAGCGCCGCGACCCGGCCATCGAATGGCGCATGAATCCGGCATTTTTCCAGGCCGGCCTTGGTCAGGGCGATGTCGGCCCTGGCTTCGCCCAACTTGGCTTTGGCCACGTCAACTTCCAGAGAACTGACCGATTCCAGTTGCGATAGCCTGGAATTGACATCAAAGGTCTTACCGGCGCCGTCCGCAGTGGCTTGCGCCTTTTGCAACTGGGCCTGCTGTATCGAACAATCGAAGCCCACCAGCATTTGACCTTTCTTGAAACGCTCGCCTTCGCGTACTGCCAACTCTTTGATCACCGCCGCCACTTCCGCGGATAAAGTGGTTTCGTTGCGCGGCGTCAGCTGGGCGCGAATTTCGGTTTCGACGGCTTGGTTTTGCGCGGGGGCCGGTTCGGCCGAGGCATTGGCCAACAGCAAGCCCGACAAACCGGTTAACGTCCAAACACACAGGGATTTTTTCAACATCACGATTTGCCTGCCCCTGTCGCCGTTTCAGTGGTATTTTCCGGCTGCGGATCGTCCGTCGCCTGCACCGGATAATGCCCTTGGTTCCATTCCTTATCGATGGCTTCGATAGCATTCGCCAAGGTATCCACCGAGTCGTCGGCCGTTGTCGCCGGCAGCGGATCGAAGCCCAAGGATACATACAATTTGCCCAAGGCATCTTGAGACTCGGCATAGGCCTGGCGGCGCTGTAATTCAGACAATACCGAATCGACCGATACCCGAATCCGCTCCACGGAACTCATCGCTTCGGTCAACTCGCTATTCAGTACATGGTGATGAATTTTTTGGTTAACGTCGTCCAGTTCGGAGCTACGTTGGTATTGCTTGTCCGCCAAGGCCAGCTGTTGTTGCGCCAGATGAACCTGAGTCAGAATCGCCATGTGCGCTGCCAAGCGCCGGGAATGCGCCAATGATTCCTGTGTCTCGGCGGTGGCGATGGCTTGTGGGGCGGATAACAATTCGAACAGATTTTTGGAAATCTGGGTACCGATCTCGCCCCAACTTTGGTTTAACAGATAAGAGTTGGAATCGTAATTACCGCCCAACTGCACTTCCACGCCTGGCAATAGGCGCAGCATGGCTTTTTTAACCTCGGCGGAGCCGATGCGGGTTTGATACATTTCCTGACGCAGTTCCGGCCGCAGTTGTAGGGCCAAATCGCCCATTTTGTCTATATCTAATTGCGGTTTGACCACCTGCGGCCAGGGATTCGCGCTATCATCGGCCAGTTTAAAGTCCTGATTGGGCGGCAAATTGATCAAACCAGCCAGCTCGGATTTGGCCATTTGCTGCTGTTCCAATAGCCCTTCCAAACGGCGAACGATTTCCAGCAAACTTTTGCGATAACGCAGCGCATCCAGCGGCGAGCGTAGTTTTTCCGCCTCGGCCTGTTCGGCCAATGCCAATGCGTGTTGCGCCTCGGCCAACACCGGCTGAATTCTGGCGGTCATCCGTTGCGCGCTCAACGCCCGCCAATAAGCGCTACGCACGTCTTTCATCAGATTATGACTGACTTTACGGCGGCTTTCAGCCGTCACCAACGCCTTGTTGCCTTCCTGCTGAGCGCGGAAATAGCTGACGCCGAAATCCAGAATGTTCCAACGCAGGCTTAAATCGCCCATGAAACGGCTGCGATCTTGGGACGTCGACGTTTCCAGCGATTGCCGGCCCGTGGAAATAGAACGGCTACTGGAAGCATTGAAATTATCCCGACTTCGATACCCGGCGGAAGCCACCACGTCCGGTAACAGATCGAAGCGTGCCAGTGTCGCCTGGCCTTCCGCCACCGCCCGCTCCATCATTTTGACCCTGTGGTCCAGATTATATTTCAGCGCGCGCGACATGGCCTGATACACACTAAGCGGCCCGACCAGCGGCTCCTGCTGCTGAAACAGTTTGACCTGATCACTGCCAATCTGGCTCTGCCGCTCTTGTTGAGTTAATGGCGACGGCGCCAGCGAGCAACCACTGAGAACGATTGCGCCGATAGCAGCGGCTAACAGGCTACCTGGAAACAAACTTGGAGAATGGGGGAGATGATTGTTCATAAAGCGTTCCTGGTTAATGAATTTATGCGACGTCGTGCGATTGGCCATACAATTTGCCGATATGTTGCAGTAATGCATCGGCATCTCGTTGGTTACCCTGTGTGCCAAAGGCTTGGATTTGTTCGCTGAGCGACATACCGCCAAGCGCGGCTCGCGGTGTAACATGAGGATCGGCTGCCGAACCCGACCGCTGCCCGCCAGACTGCGGCCGGCCTCCCGTGGGGCGCCCTTGCCCATCACTCCGGCCCTCGCCCTGCGAGGTTTTGGGCTTCAGAATAACCGTTATCACAGTCTGATTTCCCTTGCCGTCGGTTGCCGTGATTTTAACGATGGTTTTAGTAGTGGCGCCTTCCTTCAAGCTTAGACTGCCGGTGACCGGATCGAAACGAATCCATGCCGGTAAACTGCTGCCATTAGCTTGCGCTGCCTGAAAACTAACACCGGAGCTGGTATCAAGACCTAACAACGCTTCGGCTGGTATAGTGAAATTACCGCTGCCGGAATCGATATTCGCTTCCATTTGTAAGGAAGAGGTCTGACCACTGCTCGAGGACCAACTAGAACCGTTAATATCCGAGGTAAAAATGGCTGGATCGACGCCAAAACCGCCGGTCGAGACGCCTATAAGACCAGCGCCGATACCCGCCCCACCACCAAAAGCTCCACCACTTGCCACGCCACCGCCAAGACTACTGGTAGTGGTAATACCGGCGTCAACCAATCCGCCGGTGGCGCCACTGGTTGGCGGAGTTGCCACACTGACACCCGTCACCCGAAGACCGGTGTTACCGCCATTGAAGTCGACGGTTTGCGTGGCATTGGTCGTTGAGGCTGCGATTACATTAAGCGTTTGGGTATAGCTGGCTACGGAATCGGCTGCACCGTCGTTAACTCTAAATCCGAAACTTACACTAGCGTCGACGTTCTCAGCTGGCGTATATACCAGCAAACCTGCATGCAAATCAGCGACGCTAATCGACTGGCTGATGCTGACTGCCACACCGTTCAGCGTCAGACTACCAGTAGTCGGCAAACTAAGGATGGTAATAGCTTGCAAGCTATCAGTATTGTCGGTATCACTAAAGTGAAAATCAGCGGGGTTAAAAACGTGGCTGCCGGTGCCGTCCACCGAAAAAACAGCGTCACTAGCCAGCGGCGGGTTATTAACGCTTGCAGTGATACCGTTGCCAGTCAGGTCGGCCACGACCACCGCTGCATCGGCGCCAGCCGCCCAGTCTTCGGCCGCGGCCAGATTATAAGCGGTGCCACTGGTCGAGCTGGTACCGTTTTTGTTGATCAGTTGGTCGATTGCTGCTTTGTCGGTGGCACTCAGTATCAGCGTAAACGCCGTGCCCGAGGTAATTTCTACGTTGGCGGTGTCAGTTAAGGTGTAAGTCGCGCCACCTTCGCCGGTGAAGGTGAATTTGTTGGCGACAATGTCATTCGTCGCGCCATTCAGTTTCAGAAAGCCGGTACCGGTGACCACCACACTACCAGTGCTGGCATCGTAGCTCATGCCGGTAATGGTCGGCACAGCGACGTTGCTGGCGGTCACGCCATTGCCGGTCAGGTCCGCCACGACTACTGCCGCATCGGCGCCAGCCGCCCAGTCTTCGGCCGCGGCCAAATTATAGGTGGTCGCGCCGGTCGATGAAGTGCCGTTCTTGCTGACGATCTGGTTAATCGCGGCCTTGTCGGTCGCGCTCAAGGTGAGCGTGAACGCGGTGCCGGAGGTGATCTCGACGTTAGCGGTATCAGTCAGGGTATAGGTCGCACCGCCTTCGCCGGTAAAAGTGAATTTGTTGGCAACGATGTCGTTAGTTGCGCCCGACTTCGACAGGAAACCAGTGCCCGTCACCACCAACGACCCAGTGGTAGCGTCATAGGTGGACGAGATAATGGCCGGCGCCGCGACGTTGCCGGCGGTGATACCGTTGCCAGTCAGGTCGGCCACGACCACCGCTGCATCGGCGCCAGCCGCCCAGTCTTCGGCCGCGGCCAGATTATAAGCGGTGCCACTGGTCGAGCTGGTACCGTTTTTGTTGATCAGTTGGTCGATTGCTGCTTTGTCGGTGGCACTCAGTATCAGCGTAAACGCCGTGCCCGAGGTAATTTCTACGTTGGCGGTGTCAGTTAAGGTGTAAGTCGCGCCACCTTCGCCGGTGAAGGTGAATTTGTTGGCGACAATGTCATTCGTCGCGCCATTCAGTTTCAGAAAGCCGGTACCGGTGACCACCACACTACCAGTGCTGGCATCGTAGCTCATGCCGGTAATGGTCGGCACAGCGACGTTGCTGGCGGTCACGCCATTGCCGGTCAGGTCCGCCACGACTACTGCCGCATCGGCGCCAGCCGCCCAGTCTTCGGCCGCGGCCAAATTATAGGTGGTCGCGCCGGTCGATGAAGTGCCGTTCTTGCTGACGATCTGGTTAATCGCGGCCTTGTCGGTCGCGCTCAAGGTGAGCGTGAACGCGGTGCCGGAGGTGATCTCGACGTTAGCGGTATCAGTCAGGGTATAGGTCGCACCGCCTTCGCCGGTAAAAGTGAATTTGTTGGCAACGATGTCGTTAGTTGCGCCCGACTTCGACAGGAAACCAGTGCCCGTCACCACCAACGACCCAGTGGTAGCGTCATAGGTGGACGAGATAATGGCCGGCGCCGCGACGTTGCCGGCGGTGATACCGTTGCCAGTCAGGTCGGCCACGACCACCGCTGCATCGGCGCCAGCCGCCCAGTCTTCGGCCGCGGCCAGATTATAAGCGGTGCCACTGGTCGAGCTGGTACCGTTTTTGTTGATCAGTTGGTCGATTGCTGCTTTGTCGGTGGCACTCAGTATCAGCGTAAACGCCGTGCCCGAGGTAATTTCTACGTTGGCGGTGTCAGTTAAGGTGTAAGTCGCGCCACCTTCGCCGGTGAAGGTGAATTTGTTGGCGACAATGTCATTCGTCGCGCCATTCAGTTTCAGAAAGCCGGTACCGGTGACCACCACACTACCAGTGCTGGCATCGTAGCTCATGCCGGTAATGGTCGGCACAGCGACGTTGCTGGCGGTCACGCCATTGCCGGTCAGGTCCGCCACGACTACTGCCGCATCGGCGCCAGCCGCCCAGTCTTCGGCCGCGGCCAAATTATAGGTGGTCGCGCCGGTCGATGAAGTGCCGTTCTTGCTGACGATCTGGTTAATCGCGGCCTTGTCGGTCGCGCTCAAGGTGAGCGTGAACGCGGTGCCGGAGGTGATCTCGACGTTAGCGGTATCAGTCAGGGTATAGGTCGCACCGCCTTCGCCGGTAAAAGTGAATTTGTTGGCAACGATGTCGTTAGTTGCGCCCGACTTCGACAGGAAACCAGTGCCCGTCACCACCAACGACCCAGTGGTAGCGTCATAGGTGGACGAGATAATGGCCGGCGCCGCGACGTTGCCGGCGGTGATACCGTTGCCAGTCAGGTCGGCCACGACCACCGCTGCATCGGCGCCAGCCGCCCAGTCTTCGGCCGCGGCCAGATTATAAGCGGTGCCACTGGTCGAGCTGGTACCGTTTTTGTTGATCAGTTGGTCGATTGCTGCTTTGTCGGTGGCACTCAGTATCAGCGTAAACGCCGTGCCCGAGGTAATTTCTACGTTGGCGGTGTCAGTTAAGGTGTAAGTCGCGCCACCTTCGCCGGTGAAAGTGAATTTGTTGGCGACGATGTCATTCGTCGCACCGTTCAGTTTTAGAAAGCCGGTGCCGGTGAAAACCAGGTTACCTGTGCTAGCGTCGTAGGTCATGCCGGTAATGGTCGGCACGGCGACATTGCTGGTGGTGATGCCGTTGCCAGTCAGATCCGCGACCACCACAGCCGCATCAGCACCGGCCGCCCAATCTTCGGAGGCGGCAAGATTATAAGTAGTGCCGCCGGTCGATGTGGTGCCGTTTTTGTTGATCAGCTGATTGATCGCCGCTTTGTCGGTGGCGCTCAGTACCAGCGTAAACGCGGTTCCCGAGGTGATTTCGACGTTGGCGGTATCAGTCAGCGTATAAGTGGTACCGCCTTCGCCGGTGAAAGTGAATTTGTTGGCGACGATGTCGTTAGTCGCACCGTTCAGTTTTAGAAAGCCGCTGCCGGTCACAATCAACGAACCGGTGGAAGCATCGTAGGTAGACGAGGTAATAGCCGGGACCGCCACGTTGCTGACGGTAATGCCGTTGCCGGTCAGATCCGAAGTATCGCCCGCGCTGACTTGAGCATCCCAATCATCGGCCGCCGCTAAATTATAAGTAGTCGAACCGGTCGAGCTGGTGCCGTTCTTGTTGACGATTTGGTTAATCGCGGCCTTATCGGTAGCGCTCAAGACCAGCGTAAACGATGTGGCGCTGGTAAGTTCCACATTCGTTGTATCGGTCAGTGTGTAAGTTGCTCCGCCCTCCCCGGTAAAGGTCAGCTTGTTGGCGGTGATGTCGTTGGCCGCGCCGGCTTTGGCCTGCATATTAGTGCCGGTCACCACTAGGCTGCCGGTGGCCGCATCATATGTGGCCGAAGTAATTTTCGGAGCAATGGACACGGTAACGGCATTGGTGGCGTCGGTTATGGTGGCCGCCGGATCAGCCCCGGCCAGCCAGTTATTGGCCGCAGCCAAATTGTAGGTGGTGGCGTCCGCTGCGCTGGTACCGATTTGGTTAAGCAATGCGTCGACGTTGGTTTTATCGGCTCCGGTCAACGTAACGCTAAACGAAGTGGCGGAGCTTATCTCGACGCCGGTGGCGCTGGTCAGCGTATAAGTCGCGCCGCCTTGTCCGGTAAATGTCAACTTGGTGAGGTCAATATCGTTAGTGGCGCCTACCTTGCCAAACAAATTGGTGCCGGTTACGCTCAGGACGCCAGTGTCCGAATCGTAGGTAGACGAGGTAATAGTCGGCGTTTGGACATTACTGACCGTAATGCCGTTACCGGTAAGATCTGCCACAACCGTCGCGGCGGCGGTACCCGCCAGCCAATCTTCAGCGGCGGCTAAATTGTAGACAGTGGCTCCCGATGACGAAGTACCATTCTTATTCAGCAAGCCGTGCACCACGAGTTGGTCCGCGGCATTCAATGTTACCGAGAACGTGGTGGCGTCGGTAATTTCGACATCGGATGAAGTCAGCGTATAAGTGCCGCCCTCTCCCGTCAGCGTAAGCAGGGACACCGCCACATCGTTGTTCGCGCCGGACTTGGACACCAGATTGGTGCCGGTTACTGTCAGGACATTGGTGCCGGCGTCATAAGTGGCGGAGGTTACCGTCGGCGCAACGTAATTACTCACCGTGATGGCGTTAACGGTATCGCTGCCGTTAGTCGCATCGCCGCGACTCCATCCGGCTGCGGCGGACAGGTTATAGGTTGTGGCGCTGGTAGCGGAGGTACCGTCCTTGTTCAACAGTGCTTCCACATTGGTTAGATCGGCTCCGCTAAGTGTTACCGAAAACGAAGTCGCCGATGTGATCTCCACGCCGGTGGCATTGGTCAGCGTATAAGTCGCACCGCCTTCGCCGGTAAAAGTCAGCTTGGTCAGGTCTATATCGTTGGTAGCGCCGGACTTCGACAGAAAACCGGTGCCGGTGACCACCAGGATATTGGTACTGAAATCGTAGGTGGCGCTGGTGATGGCCGGGACCGAGGCATTGCTAACGGTAACGCCGTTACCGGTCAAGTCGGCCACGACCGCCGCCGAGTTGGCGCCAGCCGCCCAATCTTCGGCCGCGGCCAAGTTGTAGGTGGTGCCGCTGGTTGATGAGGTGCCGTTTTTGTTGAGCATCTGGTTGATTGCTGCCTTGTCGGTTGCACTCAAGGTCATCGTGAACGCGGTGCCGGAGCCAATCTCGACGTTCGCGGTATCTGTCAACGTGTAGGTCGCGCCGCCCTCGCCGGTAAAGGTGAACTTGTTGGCGACGATGTCGTTGGTCGCGCCGCTCAATTTCAGAAAACCCGTGCCCGTCACCACCAAGGTGCCGGCACTGGCGTCGTAGGTGGAAGAGGTAATCGCCGGGGCCGCGACGTTACTGGCGGTGATGCCGTTACCGGTCAGATCCGCCACCACCACGGCGGAGTCGGCGCCGGCCGTCCAGTCTTCGGCGGCCGCCAGATTGTAGGTGGTGCCGCCGGTTGACGAGGTGCCGTTTTTATTGATCAATTGATTGATCGCCGCTTTGTCGGTGGCGCTTAATACCAAGGTAAACGCCGTCCCGGAAGTAATTTCCACGTTGGCGGTGTCGGTCAGCGTGTAAGTAGTACCACCCTCGCCGGTGAAGGTAAATTTGTTGGCGACAATGTCATTCGTGCCACCGTTTAGTTTGAGAAAACCGGTACCCGTGACCACCAGCGAGCCAGCGCTGGCATCGTAGGTCGAACTGGTAATCGTCGGCACCGCTACGTTGCTGACGGTGATGCCGTTAGCGGTAGCATCGGAAATATCGGCATTGCCGATAACGGTGTTCCAGTCGTCCGCCGCCGCCAAATTATACGTAGTCCCGCTGGTGGAACCGGTGCCGTTTTTATTGAGGATTTGATTGATTGCCGCTTTATCGGTGGCGCTCAAAGTAATCGTAAAAGCAGTGGCTGACGTCACTTCTACATTCGAAGTGTCAGTTAATGTGTAAGTCGTACCACCCTCGCCGGTAAAGGTAAATTTGTTGGCGGTAATGTCATTGGTCGCGCCGCTGGCTTTAACCAGATTGCTACCGGTGACCGCTAAAGTGGCGGCACTGGCGTCGTAAGTTGATGAGGTTATAGTCGGGGTTTGAACGTTGCTGACGGTGATGCCATTTCCAGTAAGGTCACTTGCCGCGCTTTGTGTTGCATCCCAATTGGCCGCACCCGCTATATTGAAAGTCGTGCCGCCCACCGATGAGGTACCGTTTTTGTTCAGCAAGCCTTCGACGTTAATTTGGTCGGTGGCGTTCAAAGTCACCGCAAAACTGGTGGCGCTAGCGGCGGTCACATTGGCGCTGGTCAAAACATAAGTATTGCCGCCTTCTCCAGTCAGTGTCAGTTTCGACACATCGATCGTATCGCCGGTGGTCATATTGGTGCCGGTGACGGTCAGTACGTTGGTGCCGGCATCGTAGGTAGCCGAAGTAATCGACGGCGTCGGCGCGGGCGGCGTCCAGGCAGCTGTGCTACCGGGCCCGGCCAACCATTCGGTTCCGGCATTGCCACCCGAGCCGGCCGCACCGGCGGAACCGCCGGAGGAAGTTCCGGCATTACCACCGTCACCGTAATTCGAAGAACGGGTAATGGTGGAGTTTTCGTATTTGAAGGTACCATTGTTGTATATTCCACCGACACCAGCTCCACCGTCCCCGCCATTGACGCCGTAACCACCCGCGCCACCACCACCGGCACCGAGATTATTGGTGATCGAGGTCGACGCCATATACACGGTTGCGCCGGAACCAATCGCTAAAGCGCCGGCGCCAATCCCTCCCCGACCAACAACCGCGCTGCCGCTGCCGGAACCGTATCCGCCACCACCGCCGCCGATAAAACCCAGTCCGCCCGAGCCGGCGGTTCCACCGGTTCCGCCCGCGTTGTTACTACCACTGGTTCCGCCGGCGCCGCCGGCGCCACTGACGCCACTGCTACCACCCCTGCCTTTTGCGCTGGAGACCGAGGCGAAGCCACCGTCGCCACCCGTGCCCGCCGAACCTGAAGCCCCGGACGTAGAGGCATTGAATGCGCCTCCTGCCCCGCCGACTGTCGTCCCCCAACCTGCGCCGCCGCCACCGCCGTAACCGTAAGACCCGTTGTCGCTACCGCCGTTGCCGCCGCCGCCGGCCGCAACGTTGCCGGTGATTGTCGAATGCAAAAATGTGGCCTTAGTGCCCGCTCCGGTCACAGAAATCCCAGCGCCCAACGCATCGCCGCCGTTGACGCTGTTATACGCGCCGCCGTTGCCGGAGACCAAGCCATGGGTCATCGTCAAACCGTCCACGGTCACGGTACCGCTGGTAATCGACAGCACCCGGCTGTGGTAATTGGCATCGACGGTAACGTCCGCGCTACCGTTGTCGTCCAGATCGCCGTCTATGGTCAGACTCTTAGCAATCGCTAGTTGGCCGGAGGTCAACGTAATCGTCATCCCGGCGTTGAATGTAATCGTGTCGCCGGACGACGCCGACACAATCGCCGCGCGCAACGACCCCGCACCGCTGTCGTTATTGTTGGTGACGGTAACCGTCGCCAGCGTGTAATCGTAGTCGGCCATGGCCGAAGCGGAAAACGCCGCGGGCGCCGAGATGTCGCCGGTGCGCACTTCCAAGTCCCAATCGGCGCCAGCACCGGTGCGGTCGTCGGACACCGCCACGTCGGCCCCGGTCAGATCGGCCAGGGTCTGGGTAAACGCGCTACCCTCGACACCACGGCCCAGGTTGCAAGAATAGATTTGCAGATCGCCGTCCGCCGCCAGCGCTTGGCCTATCGTATTGAGTTGAGCGGCGTAACCGCCGATTGAATCATTGTTCAGCCAGGCATTGCCCAACCAAACGTTGGCCTCGCCGCCCTCGGCGACAATCGAAATCGCCGAAATATCGTGGCGATCCGCCAAATAATCGGCCATCTGTTGCACGCCGTCACGGCCGGCCTCCAACATCACGACTTCGGCGCGCGGATCGGCGCCGGCCAGCAAGGTTTCGGCGTCTCTGACCCGGCTATCGACGAAGATGACGGCGGTAGGCTGAGCGGCCGGCGCTTCCGGAAACTGGCAGCCGGCCGCCGCATCCAGCAAATGTTGAGCGTCCAGCGCCGATGGCGGCTGATCGGCGGTTGGCGCCGCATCCGAATGAGCGGCGTCGGCACTGACCGCCCCCGCGCCGTCGAACAGAATTCGCGGCTCCAAGGCCCAAGCACGTAACGGTGGCGCCTTGGGACAATGTCCAGTCCCGGCAGGGCGAATGCGCTCGAATAGTTTCATGGTCTTGCTCCCTATAATCGACAATACATCAAACGGATTTCAGCAGCGGCTCGGCGGCCGGCTGCGCGGAGACCACGTGGGCGCGACTGCCGCGACCGTCGCGCCAGAATGCCATGTCGGCATATTGCGCGAATAGGTCAGGCGGTAGAACAGTTGCCCTGCTCTCAAAGGCTACTTGCGGCCGAATGCTGTGCAGGCCGGATAGCCCCAAATTATTATCGAAGGCCGGCGCATCGTAATGCAGATTCGCGAAATCGTGCGAATATGCGGGCTCGCCGAGAAAATCGTAAATCAACGACACTACTTTCTCGGGCGCCCGTGCCAGCAACTCGTAATCGACGACCAACAACGAAGCGGCCTGTTCGCTATAAAATGCTTCCTTCAGAGCAGCCCAGGCGAAACCGACCAGCCGATTGCGTTGCGCTAAGGTGTCTACTCGGCTGTAAACCGTATTGCGCTCCACATCATCGTTGAATAACAAGGTGTTTTCGTAAGGATTACTGCGATATAAACGCTCGATACTATCCATAATCCAGGCCACGTTGCGTACGCATGCAATCACCTTGGCATCAGGAAACAGATCCAAAATTGCGGGTAATTTCGCGCACCACATACGATTGGTGTCAAAGACCACTGCCTTGCCAGTCTGATCGGCATAGTAATTTTCGAATAAACCGGTTAACAACCGACGCCGTTGTTCAACAGTAACGACCGGCCCCCATTCACTACCAGCACTGACCTGGTTCAACAAACCTGAAAATAAGGCACCAACGGGGCTGCTCATACCGGCTTGAAACCTAGGGTTCTGACGCAAAATAGCCGCCAACAATGTAGATCCGGAGCGGGGTAAACCCGATATGAAATGGAAGCGGTAGGTCACAGTTTTATAGACAGTGTTAAATCGGGCCTGATTAAAAATAGAATCGATGAACTAACTTAGACAGCATTTCGAGAGCTGTCAAACCAGGGCGTCATAAATCCCGAGCAATATATTTCTAGGAGTCTGTCAGACTTTAGCGCAGTAGATCTAACCGCGACATCGGTTTGGTAAAATAAGGACGGTCAAAAGATCAGATATACGGAGCCTGTGATGAGTCGATTCATTCCCGTCAACCGCCATCAACTTTACGTGCTACCGCCTTCGGTGGACGAATGGCTGCCGGAGGCTCATCTGGCCCGTTTTGTTGTCGAAGTCATCGAGCAACTGGATCTGAGCCAATTAACCAGCCGTTACCAGGGACGCGGCAGTGCGGCCTATCATCCCTCGGTGTTGCTGGCGCTCCTGGTGTACGGTTACGCCACCGGCGTGTTTTCCAGCCGTAAGATCGAACGAGCGACCTACGATTCGGTGGCGTTCCGTTTCCTGTCCGCGGATACGCATCCCGACCACGATACGCTGGCCCATTTCCGCAAAACCTTCCTGATCGAGCTGGAAGATCTGTTCGTCCAGGTCCTCAGCCTGTCCCAAGCGATGAAGTTGGTGACACTGGGGCAAATTGCGCTGGACGGTACGAAAGTGAAGGCGAACGCCTCCAGGCATAAAGCCTTGTCCCACGGTCACATCGAAAAGCTGGAAGCGCAGCTGCGGGACGAGGTCCAGGTCTTATTACAAAAGGCCGCCGAAACCGATGCGGCGGACGACCGCGACGATCTGGACTTGCCGGCCGAACTGGCGCGGCGTGAAGACCGATTGAAAGCCCTGCGCGATGCCAAAACCCAGATCGCCGAGCGGGTCAAGCCGCACGATGAGCAGGCACAAAAGGAGTATGAGGCGAAGATTGCCCGCCGGGAAACCGGGCGGCAGGCCGGCAAAAAGCCTAGAGGGCCGGAGCCCAAGGCCCCGGAAATAGGCCCCAAGCCTGACGACCAAATCAACCTGACCGACGAAGAATCTCGCATCATGCCCAGTCATGAAGGCTTCGTGCAAGGCTATAACAGCCAAGCCGCCGTCGACGCCGACACGATGCTGATCGTCGCCACCCGCGTCACGCAACAGACCAACGATAAGCAACAAGTCGAACCGATGTTGGCCGAGCTGAAAAAACTCCCCGAGACGTTGGGCCAAGTCGATGCCCTGCTGGCCGACACGGGCTACTTCAGCGCCGCCAACGTTCAGGCTTGCGAACGAAGCGGCATCAAACCTTTGATCGCCATGGGCCGCGACAGCCACCCTGTGCCCCTGGCTGAATATCTGGCGGCCGACGCGCCGAAACCCAACACCGGCGACCCGGTGGAAAACATGGCCTGGTACCTGAAAACCCGCGAAGGCAAGGCCCGCTATGCCAAGCGCAAATGCACGGTGGAACCCGTATTCGGGATCATCAAGCAGGTACTGGGCTTTCGCCAGTTCTCGCTACGCGGACTGGACGCGGTAACCGGGGAATGGAAGCTGGTGGCGATGGCGTTTAACCTGAAACGGATGTATGCGCTGGCCGGGGCATAAGCCCCGCCGAACTCAATGATAGGGTTGCATGCCGTCGAATAACCCAAGGGGAGCACGTCTACATCAATTCTCAAGACCGGCTGAGTAACTTTACGACAGCTTGAGGGCTTCGATCATTTGGCTGACGCCAAATTTTCGGCTTAAAAAAACTTAAGTCCGACGGGCTCCTAGTATCCGGAATTGTTCCGCTTCGTTCATGAAAAGCGTTCCCGCATAAGTGTAGTTATTTTGTTCAATGCCGATTCTGCGTCCGCCAGTTCGCGACGATACCTTCCACATCCAGGTCATCCGGGCCTTCGCGCCAGCTAGTGTAGTAATCGACATCGTTACTTTTCGGTTCCGGATTGGGCCGGTAGATTTGGACCCGGGTCGGCAGCGGCGCCGCTTCGCCCAGCACTAGCGCTTCCCCCCGGCCGAGCGAACTAAGAATATCCGCCAAATCGCCCTCGGCCTCCGGCACTAGGCCGCGAATATACTGCTGGTCGTCCGGATTGGTGGTGCGCAAACAAATAAACGAGCTGCATTGCGCCAGCATGGTTTCCGACAGTTCGGTGGGCCGTTGGCTAACCACGCCGATAGAGACCCCGTATTTCCGGCCTTCCTTGGCGATCCGCTCCATCATCCGCTTGGTGCCGTCGAATTGGCCGCCTTTTTCGCGCGGGATATAGGCATGCGCTTCTTCGCAGATTAGCGTGATCGGAAATTCGCGGCGGCGCGGGTTCCAGTAGTTGAACTCATACGCCAACCGCCCGACTTGCGCGGACACCGCCGGCCGCACGTCGGTCGGTACGGAACTGAGATCGACCACCGTGATGTTGGCCTTTTTTTGCCCCAGACCGACGAATTGCCTGAGCAAATCCGCCATGCTGGCCGAGTTGTTGCGTTTTTTGGGTTTTAACAAAAAGTCGTAACGCACGTCGTTGAAACGGCTCTGCATCGTCACCAAAAACTCATCGAACTGGCCGAATAAGGCGCCCTTGGTTTTGCCAAAGTCTTTACGCTCCTCGTTGGCGGCCTTGAATTGCATATACATTTCCGCCAGCGAAAAATAAATCGGCGTGTCTATCGATACCACGCCTAGACCAATGGCTTTGGCTTCCTTACGCTTCAATTGTTGCAGCACTTCGCGCATGAAAGACATCTGCATCGAGGCCCCTCTGTCATCGCGATCAATGAACAAGTCCACCAACTCAGCATAGGACATCATCCAGTACGGCATCTCCAAATCCATGGCATCAACGTAATTGACTTGCTCTTCGGGAAATGCCGATTCGATACTGCCATCTGGTCGTTTCCAACAGTATTCGCCGTGCAGATCCAGCATGATCATATGGGTCTTAGGCATGGCTTTCATGGTGTGCTGGATCAAGCTGGTGACGGTCCAGGATTTACCGGAACCGGATTGACCGATAATCGCAAAATGCCGGCCAAACAACGCACGTGGGTCCAGGCTCAGGTGATAATCCTTGTGACTGGCCAGCTGCCCAATAAAAAATTCGTAATCGCGGAATTTGGAAAAAATCGCGTTGATCTCGCTGAGCCCAACCGCATAAACCGCCGCGCCCGGCGTCGGATAATGCCGCACGCCGCGAATGAAGATATTGTTTTCGTTCAACTCGCCGACCGGGATTAAGGCAATAAAACGGTCGGTTGCACGATTGCCGGCAGCGTCGAAACGATCGCGTTCCCACATTTTGAACACCAGCGCCAACACGCCTATATGCGACTGCCTGATCACCACGTACGAACCGATATGGCCGGCCAGGATTTCTTCATCGCCGAGTTTGATGATGGGCGCCGCTGTTGAATGTTCTTCAGTGATACGGGCATCCATACCGTCGCCTCTGACTTCGGTTAAATGGCCGATCAGGATGTTTTGCGTTTGTTGGGTCATGATGTTCTCTCTGGTAAAGCCGCTGGGCTAAGCTTAGACGATTTTTACGGCCCGTCCCGTCCAGAGCAATCTATGCAACCACCTGGGACAGCACAGCGGTTTTGCGCCAAAATGGCAAACAAATCGCTACAAACGCGACAACATGGCGCTAGGCTCGTAAGAGTAAGTCGTTGAACATTTGGCACTTTTGGCTGACAAAGCCATACGGTCTGATTATTGCTGTCATCAAACCGGCATCATTTAATATTGCACAAGAGGTGAATATGAAAATCGGTATACCCAAGGAAATCAAACCCAACGAAAACCGGGTATCGGTGGTACCGTCCGGCGTTGCCGCGTTGGTGAGCGCCGGCCATAGCGTGACGATGGAAAGCGGCGCCGGCGTTGGCGCCGGTTTCGAAGACGCGCTATACCAGGCTGCCGGCGCGCAGTTGATGGACGGTCCGGAGCCGGTTTGGGACTCCGCTGAGATGATTATCAAGGTCAAGGAACCGATAGAACCCGAATGGTCGCGGATTCATCCCGGACAAACCCTGTTTACCTATTTTCACTTTGCCGCCAACCGCCCGTTAACCGAAGCACATCTGGCATCCGGCGCTACCTGTATCGCCTACGAGACCGTGCAGTTGCCGACCGGCGAGTTACCCTTGCTGACGCCAATGTCGGAGGTAGCCGGCCGACTGGCGGTGCAAGAAGGCGCGCATTATCTGGAAAAACTGTACGGCGGCCGCGGCATGTTGCTCGGCGGCGTACCGGGGGTATTACCGGCCAAAGTGTTGATTTTGGGCGGCGGAGTGGTCGGCACGCAGGCGGCAAAAATGGCGGCAGGTTTAGGCGCGCAAGTCACAGTCATGGATTTGTCGCTGGAGCGTCTGCGCCAACTTAGCGACATTTTGCCGGCCAACGTGCAGCTGTTGTTTTCCAGCCGTCATGCCATCCTGGAACAAATTCGCACGGCGGACCTGGTCATCGGCGGCGTATTGGTCACCGGGGCCGCAGCACCCAAGCTGATCCGGGCCGACGATTTAAAATCGATGCAACCGGGGGCGGTCATCGTCGATGTCGCGGTGGACCAAGGCGGCTGCGTGGAAACCACCCACCCCACTACCCACGCCGATCCGATTTATGTCATCGACAATGTCGTGCATTATGCCGTTGCCAACATGCCCGGCGCTGTACCGCGCACTTCGACCCTGGCGTTAACCAACGCCACCCTGCCCTATGCTCTACAACTCGCCAATAAAGGCTGGCAACAAGCATTGCGGGACAATTCGGCGTTACTGAAAGGCTTGAATATCGTGGGCGGTAATGTTACTTGCCAAGGGATTGCCGATGCGTTTGGTTTTAATTATTTGCCGCCGGAGCAGTTCCTGAGCTGAACCCATCGCCCAGACCGAACTGTGGTAGGGGTGCGAAGGACACCCGGGATTATGTGGTTTGTAACCAACTTTGGCACCTTACCCAATCTGCGGCTCAACCATTCATCTCGACAAGGGTGAACCGGATTATCCCCGCCGACTTGATCGAATGTAATGACAGCCGCATCGCGCACGTGTCTAGTTTTAACCGGGTGACCCAGCGCGGAGTAACGTTGCGCGGTGTGGATTTAAAACAGTCATTTCGATTACCATCGAAGTGAGCGGAAAACCTTATTCCTCATCCTGCAACGCCACTGTCCAAATCCGCTTCAATGGCAGCTCGGCTTTCAGGTCGTCGTCGAGGCGGTCGTAATAGGCGAAAAGTTGTTCCAACAATTCCTTTTGGGTCCATAGCCGCACCCGGAAAAAACTGGCGGCTAATTCCTTCTGAACGTTGTTTTTAAAACCACTCCAGGACACGAATAAACCTTCGTCGGCACCGAATTTGGCGACCGCACCCAGCAGTTTATCCACAGTCGGGCGATCAATCGGATTGCTTTCGGATTTGACTTCCACGCATAAGCGCGGCGAACCGAAACCCAAGGGCCCGGCACCGGCCAGAATATCCGCGCCGCCTTCCGGGCTACGGTAGGTGGTGTAGCCTTGGGCTTTGAGTATCGCTTCTACCAATCGAGTTAGATCGTGACCCTTGAAACGAGCGTCGATCAGGCGAGCGATTTGGTCTTGCGCCAGCTCAGCCAAGTTGGCGCTGCCAGCGGCATCGTCGGCGATAGGCGTACCGGGCTGAATGGTGGACAACAGGCTTTCCGCCTTCCAACCGTTGGCTTGCATCGCCGCCAAACGTGGCTCTGCATTGTTGCGTTGAATACGGCAGATGGTCAGGAACGCGCCGAAGGAATACAGCAAATCCTGGCCAAAATGGGCGCGCGGAATTGCCTCGCCTATCCATTTGACCGACCGCCAGTGATAAAACGGATTGGCCGCCTTGGCATCGAATTGGTAATCGCCGGTGACTTCGCCGATATAAATTGCGGGCTGGCTTTTCAGCGGCAACACCAGCCAATCGCGCTGCTTGATGTCGTGGGCAAACGGCCAGACTTGGCTGACCCAGTTGGCAATCGCCTTGGGTTTACAATCGGCGTATCGGTTGTTCATCGCCGCCGTCAAATCGCTCCGTTGCGCCAGCTTGGCGAGATTCACGTCCAGCTTATCCCAAGTCACGTAAACCCGGTTTTCCTGTATGAATTTTTGTTCGTATTCGCCGTGCGCGCCGGCGCGGATTAGCCAGATTGCCATAATTAGCGTCCTTGGGTAGTAAATTGATTTTTCAAATGGGCCAAAGCCATAACGGGCGCCCTACCCTTAGTGTTGTTGCCAAACCTTGTTTGCCCGTTCGTCATCGCGGATGCGTTCCAGGATTTGGTAGATTCGACCGCAATCTCCGGTTTGCATGGCGATGCCGTAGCGTTGGTTGATGGCATCGACCAACCTTTGATAGTCGTCTTTGGTGACGTCAGGCAAAAAGTCGCTCAGGTCGGAGCGATTGGTAAAAAACGCCGCCGTATCGAGGCCGAAATTCAGAAACGGCCAGAGTATGTGTTGCAAAAAATCTTCCAACAATTCCGCGTCGTCTTACACCCGTTTAGGGCCGTCCAATTCGTCGTCGTTCATAGGGTTGTTTAGCTTTTTCGATTATGGAAACTTTTTGTAAAAGTTTTCTCGATGGCCTACTCTCAAAAACTGTAAGCACTCATTATCAAAATACACACCCATTCGATAGCGGTAATCAAATTTGATTCGGTAATAGCCGCAAAAACCGCTCATCGATTCCAGCTCGGCAATATCGGCGAAACTCTGCGCCTGCTTTGCTTGCTCCAGAACATATCTGATTTTCTGCAAAATACGCTGGTCGGTAATCGCTTGCACGTCTTTGCTAAAGCGTTTACTGATTTGGATTTTCATTGCGGCAGGCTATTAATAAAATCTTCCGCTTCCTCGTCGCTCAAAAAATTGTTTTCGTCTTTGGCCTGCTGGCAAGCCAAATAGAGCGCCAAGGTTTCTAATTGCTCGTGCTGATTTTCGAGCAATTCCTTCAAAAACGCTTGTTGCGTATCCAACGGCAATGTTTCGTAAAGGGCATAAAAATGATGCGCGGTTTCGGCGGGCGAGCTTTGCATGGTTTTCTCCTTATAGATACCTTCTCATGATGGCCTGTATTCGAGCCGGAGCTTTAGCGATGTTTTATTCGATTTTTTGTATTTCGGCGGCGAAGTTCCGTTAGTCGGGTCGTGGTCGTACTGGTACCTTGACACTGCATGTGTCGCAAAAAATTCTCCAGCAATTCCGGGTCGGAATACACCCAGTTAGGGCCATCCAAAGTTCAGCGCGAAGGTAGTTTTCCTGCGCTGTTCGGGGCCGCGATGATCCCGCATGCAGGCATTAATGCGAACCCCCGCAAAAAAACGAGGCCGTGAGAGCAATTGCTTGTCATCGTTAAGCCAGCTCTTTTTTCAACAACGCCAGAGCCGCTTGCTCAAGATTCCAAGCATCGTCGCGTAACTGGTTAGCCTTCAGAACCAAATTGCCTATGCTTTTGATTTGCTGTGGATCAATCCATGGAACAGGTATTTTCGAAGCCATGAATCGATCAAGTTCTAGTATCACGGATCCGTAACTATTTCGATTGATCAATAGGTAGCCGTACTCGCTAGATAACCACGCGTAAATATACCCCGCAAGTTCTCTATCTTTTCCGATAACACGAATCGCATGTTGGTTGGCAGCCCAGCCATCCATGTAACAAGGAATTATCTGAATCCTGCCAATCGTACCGGAACAAGTGATAGTCACCATTTCAGGTTTTAAAGCAATTTCATCCATGTCGCCTTCATGCGCGCCTTTCGCCAACCCTTTCACGTCAATCGGATCGATTTGAAAAAGCTGTTTGCTCGACAGCAGCGGAATTCCGCCCTTGGGGACGTAAACCCGTTTACGAAACTTGGTCACGGCGCGAATGGCCTTGCTTAAACGTTCGTCGCCCAACGGTAAGGTTTCAATGCCGGCTTGGCGCAATTGTTCATAGACCCAATCCACCGCCGGGTTATGGAACGAGGCATCCAGGCGTTTACCCCACCGCGAAGCACGTACCGTATTGACCGAAGGGCCCTTGGTTTGTTTGGGTAGCGGCGGTAGTTTCAGGGTTTGCCGCAGTCGGCTATCGGCGGCATCGAGCATATCGTTGGCTTGGTCGCGTTGGTTGGCGGCTTCGACAAAAGCACGGCCAATTTCAATGCGCCGGATCGCTGGCAAGTCCGGAATCAAGACTTGGGTCAAATGGTGCGGTTCGATATGTTGAATTACCGAACCGTAGGTAACGCCTCTTAATTGTTCTCGCCCCCAATGCGAACGCAAAAAGGCGGCGACATAGCCGGCGGTGTCCGGGTCGGGCGCGCCAATTCGAATGGCGTCTTCAGACAAAACCCAATCACTCATGCGAGGCGAAGCCAAACCAACGTTGCCGATGGTACCTGAGCGAGAAACCAACACGTCCCAGGAGTTGATTTTCAATTCCTCCAAACGCTTGGTGTGCTTTTTACTCAGATAACGCCCCCGCTCAGGCCGCAAGCCGATAATGTCAGAGCTGGACAGAAACGGCACACCATGTTCTGCGCCGACGTAAATTCTGGCGAAGCGAAATGCGTTATGGGCGTTTTGGCACAAGCCGCTCTCGCCTAGCAGCGGCTTTAAGGGATGACGGCAGGCATGCAATTCGGCGACGGCTTGCCGGGCTTCCACCCCATAGGCCGAGGCTTCCAGACGTAAGCCGGCTCTCGCCACGTCCGCCAAGCGGACGCCAACGCTTCGTTCGCCGAGATGTTCTCTATCTCCGGCTAGCGGCTGGTTAATGACGTTTACCATCCCAATACCGCCCTGTTTTTCCAGCTAAGAAATTCCTTGGCAACCAACGGCGAATCGTCGTCGACCATTTTACTGGGGCGCAAAATGCGTTTGCTGATATCGTCGTGGGCGTCGAACTCGAACAATACGGCAGGTTCGCCTTCAATGGGGAACAGGATTTCCTCGCCGTCTTCGTTACGCCGGTAGAGCACGTTGCCGCGCTTGTCGTGGCCGATAGCTAGAGTTTGCGCCATGAAGATTTCGTAATCGTCGAGTTGACCTTGTTTTTCTTCCTTGTGAATTTCTGTAGGTGTTTTGCGTTGTAATAGCAACACCGAAGTTTGCGTGCCATTACGCGGTTGGAAGGTATCAGGATGCAAATCCACCGAGGCGACGATGCGACAATGGGTCATCATCCAGTAACGCACGTACTCCAGCGCCGGATTGCCCAGAATGCCGTCCGGCAACACGATAGCCATGCGCCCGCCCGGTTTCAGAAATTGCCAGCAACGTTCGATGAACAGGATTTCCGGTGGTTGCGAGGTTTGCAGGTTGTCGGTTTTTTCCCAGCCTCCGTTGGCCGTTGGCCTCCAAAAGTAGCCGAGTTCGAATTGCGATAAGGTTTCGCGGTCGGAAATCGGCAAGCTGCCGCCGAATGGCGGGTTAGTGGCAATCACGTCGAAATGGGATAAATCGTCCGGGCCGCGTAGCGAAAACGGATCGACCTCCAGTGCTTTGGCGAGTTGCTCGCGAAACCCGCTATCCCACTGATGAGGGTGCAACAAGCTGTCGGTTCGCAGGATATTGCCGGCGCCGTCGTTATTCATCACCATGTTCATTTTGGTGGCCTTGACCAAATCCGGGTTGATGTCGAAGCCGAAAAAGCTCCTGCCGGCGATGTCGCGAACTTGTTCGTTGAGCGCTTGGCGGTAGGCCTCGGAACGCGCCATGCCGCTTTTCTCGGCTTCCTGCTTCAACCGATTGATCACTTCGTTCATCGCGATGACCAGGAAACCGCCAGTTCCGCATGAGGGATCGAGTATTTTTTTCACCCGGTTGAATGTCCAGCATGTGAATTCCCATGCGCTGTACGTTACGCGGCGTAAAGAATTCGCCCCGGTCACCCCGGAGATTGGCGCCTACCAGCTCCTCGTATGCCTTGCCCTTGACGTCGATATGGGTATCCAAAAAACTGTAGCGCTGCAATTCGCCCACCACATAAGCCAGGGAACGCGGCTCGAGTTTGAGGGTGTCGTTGGCGTCGAATATCGCCGGATAACGTTTCTTGACGTCGTCGAAAATCTTGCCGAGCCGGCGTTTGACGGTCAATCTGCCGTCATTGCTGGCTTTTTCCTTGGCGGTGGCATAGAAATCCAACGGCTTCGGTATATTGCGCTCATCGTGGATTTTGCAAAATATCACTTTCAATAATTCGAAGAACGCCGGTTGTTTTTGCAAACCGTCCGTCACGTAAATGTGGTCGTGACAAATTCGAAAAGAAAACAGAAGATTGTCATCGGTGGCATTCTTCAGATTTTGCCGTTGCGGGCGATCCACTTCGTCTATGTTTCCGTCGTGCGCGGGAATGTCGTTCGGTTCTTCCCATTCGATGCGGCCATCGATCTCGGCGCGGAGAAATACCGATTTGTGGCGGCCATTTGTCCACATGCCCCACTTGGCATTCGGGCAGGAAGACATGTAGGTTTTCAGTTGATCTTCACCGTCTTTCTTGTCGGAAGGCTTTACCTTGTCATGCTTGCATTCGATGATGATGTCGATGTTTTCCTGCACATGGGCCTTGCCTTCCGGGAAAATCGCCAAATCCACGCGTTTCTTGGACGAACCGACCTTGATGGTAAATTCCACGGCAATTCTTTCAGGCTTGTAACCCAACTCCTTGACCAAGCGTCGCTCGATGTTTTGTCGGACGTATTCTTCCGGAGTATCGTTTCGAATTGTTCCATCAATGAAGTCACAGATTTTGCCGTCCGGCAATGTCGTGATGAGTCCTGGGTTAGTCATGTGCTGCGTTTGAAATTAATAGTTACGTTAGAGAGCGTTTTTTGGCAATTCATGATTGAAATGATACCGGTTAGAGCAACGATAGGATAGGGAAACAATACTTCATTATCGGCTTAGCCTCTCTTCCGGTCACTACATAGGAAGGTGAATCCAACTTACATCGACCTGCATCTGCAACATCATAACGAGCAGAACCGCAGGATGCGGTAAACAACGTGCATCGCTCCGATGGGTGCGGTTCGTATACTCATCACTCTACGCCTGCTTTTGGCTCGACATTTGCCATTGGCACTTTTGTTTCGTCTGGCGAGTTTTGGCCGCTTTATACCTTCCACCTCTCAAGCCTCTGCCGGCTACGAGTGACTTGAGATGCCTGGTACTTCAAGCAAAAAGCTATCACCGGCAAGCTATTTGCCCCTCCCGAATGCCTTTTATCTTTAACCGCCAAGCATTTCGGCTTGCCAAAACTCCAAAAAGCCATTCGCGCAAGGCAAATTGCTGCTATCGCCAACCGGCATAAGCCAACGCGCAAGCAAAAATGCTTCTCGCGAATGGCAAATCGCTTTAATCGCCAGCCTGGATAGGCTTGAGTGCAAGCTAAAAAGCTATTCGAGAAAACCAAAACAGTGCAAGCCCAAACCGCAATAAGCTTGCGCGCCACCCAAAATGCCTTGCAAAACAGGTAATTTGCTTTAATGGCCGGCCTCGCCAGCTTGCCCGCAAGCAAAAATGCTTGGCGGACGAAGCGATTTGCTTTAAGTGCAAACCTGGATAGCCCTACCCGACAGGGAGCCGGTGGTTCAGCCTTAACGCGATGCTAAAACAGTCAACTACGCCTGCGCTTAGGCTCAGATCACCTTAGAGAATTGCTGCTGTTTCCGCGCCAGGTATTTGTCAAACACCATGCAGATATTGCGGATCAACAAGCGGCCGGCCGTGGATACTTGAATGCCGTTGGCGTCTAAATCCAGTAAACCGTCGGCTTTCATTAGACGCAGGTTTTCCAGCTCGGGCGCAAAATACTCGGCAAAATGGATAGCAAACTCGGCTTCGATTTTGCCGAAACTCAGTTCGAAGTGGCAAATCAACTGGGTAATTACGGCCCGACGTAGTTTGTCGTCCTCGTCCAGATCCACACCGCGAAACACCGGCAATTTGCCCTGCGAGATGGCGGCGTCGTATTCGTCCAGTTCCTTGTAATTTTGCATGTAGGCATCGCCGACCCGGCCGATGGAGGTCACGCCCAAGCCCACCAAGTCGCAGTCGGAATGGGTCGAGTAACCCTGGAAGTTGCGGTACAACTTGCCTTCGCGTTGCGCCACGGCCAGCTCGTCGTCGGGTTTGGCAAAGTGGTCCATGCCGATGTAGACATAGCCGGCATCGGTGAGTTTCTGCCCGACCATTTGCAGGATTTCCAGCTTTACGGCCGGCGTTGGTAAATCGGCATCGTTGATTTGCCGCTGGGTTTTGAAGCGGCTAGGCATGTGGGCGTAGTTGAAGATCGAAAATCGATCCGGCGCGTAGGCCAGAACTTGATCCAGCGTGTGGGCAAAGGTTTGTTCGGTTTGCAAGGGCAGGCCGTAGATCAAATCGATATTAGTCGAACGAAAACCTTCCTTGCGTGCCGCTTCCAACACCGCAAAGGTTTGTTCCTTGCTTTGCAGGCGGTTGACGGCTTTTTGCACGTCCGGATCGAAATCCTGCAAACCCAAACTGATACGGTTAAAACCCAACTCGCGTAATTGGGCAATGGTCAGGTCGTTGGTTTCGCGCGGATCGACTTCGATGGAATATTCGCCACTGTCGTCGTCATGCAGATTGAAATGCTCGCGGGTGGTATCCATCAAGCGTTTCATTTGCTCGTAATTCAAAAACGTCGGTGTACCGCCGCCCCAATGTAGCTGATTGACCGGCCGGCTGTTGTCGAACAGCTTGCCCTGCATCTCAATTTCCTTGCAAAGATTGTCCAGATATGGCACGGCGTGGGCGCGATTTTTGGTGACGATTTTGTTGCAGGCGCAGTAGAAACAGACCGTGTCGCAAAACGGGATGTGAAAGTACAGCGACAGAGGCCCGCCGGCGGCGTTGGATTTTTGAATATGCTGCAGATACTCAGCTTCGCCGAAGCCCTCGTGCAATTCCAGCGCTGTGGGATACGAGGTGTAACGCGGCCCGGACTTGTCGTAGCGTTTGATCAAGTCCAGGTCGAATTGAATTGATTGGTCCATTACTGCATTTCTTGGTTGATGGTGATGCCGACGCTGGGATTAGCCGAGCTTAAATCCACTTCAGCGGCGCCGAGCAAATCGCCGGATTGTGGCATGGCATTACCGGTTTTGGAGATTCGCGCGACGATGCGCAACTGTTTGAAATCCGCCAGATGGGTTTGCGGTTGCATCGCCATGCTGTCGTTCAATACCACGCTGGTTGGCAAATCAGAAACCTGTTTACGGACGATGGCCAGCGGCATTTTTGGACCGTTGACGGCCTGAGCATAGATAAACACGGTGTATTGCGGTTCAGCTTTGGCTTTGACTGCCTCATCCAATTCGACTTTCACAGTAATATCGATAGCCGCCGCCGATGATGCCGGGGCTTGCGGTTTTTGCTGCTCCACTTCGGCCATCTGTATCATTTTTTGCAATTGCGCCTGGGATTCATCGTCAGTAGGCAGCAGAGCGGATAATTTCTTCCAATGCGTGATTGCCTGGGCAAAATCCCCGGCTTCAGCTTTGGCCATGCCCGCCAACCATAAGGCAGTGTGGTCTTCCGGTACCAGCTTTAAAGCTTGTTCGACTAGTTCGCTTGGTTCGCCGTCCATTTGGCCGTTACGCGCCATCGACAAGGCATCGGCGTAATGCAGCATGACGGCCGGATCGTTAGGTTTGCGGCGATTCAGCTCAGCAAATACGTTGGCGGCGTCCTGATATTGTTGTGCGTAAACATAAGCACGGCCCAACATCATCCAGCCTTCCAAATCTTCCGGATGCTGTTTTAGACGCTCTATCAGTTTGTTGACCATGCTTTTGACATTGTCGGCCACTTTTTGATTGTTGGCCGCCAATTCGGCTTTGACCAAGGCTTGCGGTTCGCCGAGCAAGCCATATAAAAACAGGCTTAGCAGCGGTACCGTAATCGCCACGACCGGCACCATCCAACGGCCGGTTTTGGCGCTGGACACGGCCGGCACATCGTCTTCCAGATCGTCCAGCAGCGTCAGTTGCAATTCGCGATATTGAGCATCGTAATGCTCCTGTGACAACACGCCGTTTTGCAATTGCAGTTTAAGTTCGGCCAGTTGTTGACGAGCGATTGCGGTATTGCGTTGTTCGCCATCGGCGTAACGTAGCGGCGTTTTTTTAAATAATGGCGGCAGCAACACCAACAACGCCAGCACGATTAAACCAGCTATCACTAGCCAAAACTCAAGATTCACGAGTCGTCACCTTTTTCCAAAATGCTGTTTAGCTTGGCTTGTTGCTCTTTCGTTAGCGATTGGTCCTCGCTGGTACTGGTTTTGCTGCGCAACACCCAGACCGTGGCCAAACCAATGACCAGGAACAGCACCGGCCCCAACCAGAGCAGCATGGTTTTTAGTTTCAAGGCCGGCTTGTACATCACAAAATCGCCGTAGCGGTCGGTCATGAAATCGACGATGTCTTGGCGGGATTTACCTTGTTGCAGCATTTCATAGACTTGCCGGCGCAAGTCCTTGGCCAGATCGGCGTTGGAATCGGCGATGGTTTGATTCTGGCAAACCAGGCAACGCAGCTCAGAAATCAAGGTTTGATAAGCCTGTTCCTGCTCGGGTTGTTTGAAGTCACGGTATTCGATCTCAGCTTGGGCTTGAAACACAAACAACGACAAGATCAAGGCGAAGAGAGTTTTCATGCGCTTTCCGCCTCCAGTTTTTCAATCAACGGCAGGAAAATGCTTTCCAGTTCGCCGGGCTGGACCGGACCGGTATGTTTGTAGCGCACCACGCCGCGTTTATCGATCACGAAGGTTTCCGGTACGCCGTACACACCATAATCGATGCCGGTGCGGCCATCAGCATCCATCACGCTGACGTTATAAGGGTTACCGTGTTTGCTAAGCCAGGTGTTGGCAGCCTGAGCCTCGTCCTTATAGTTCAACCCGACCAGCAACACCTTGTTTTGCTTGGCCAGCTCGATCAATAAGGGATGTTCTTCGCGGCAGGATACGCACCAGGACGCCCAGACATTCAGCAGCCAGACTTTGCCTTTCAGTTCGGCCTGACTCAGATGCTGCTCCGGTGTCGCCAAAATCGGTAGATTAAAGGCCGGCGCGGGTTTGTCGATCAGTGGCGAGGGGATTTCGCGGGGATTGAGTTTTAAACCAATCGCCAAAAAAACCGACAGGGCGATGAACAACAGCAACGGTAACAAATATTTCATTGATTTTACGCGAGAGGCTTGTTAAGCAAACGATAGCGGCGGTCGCTGGCGGCAATCAGGCCACCCAGGGCCATGAACACCCCGCCCATCCAGATCCAGCGGATAAAGGCTTTGTAGTAAACCCGCAAGCTCCAGGCGCCTTGTTTATCCAAAGGCTCACCCAAGGCCACGAATAGATCGCGGAACACACCGGCGTCGATAGCGGCTTCGGTCATCGGCATGGTTTGCACCCGGTACACCCGCTTTTGCGGCGATAACTCAGCAACAGTGGCACCGTTATGACTGACAGTCAGATAGCCTTGCTCGGCGCGGTAATTCGGCCCTTCGGTGCTTTTCACACCATGGAATTGGAATACGTAACCGAACAAATCCAGGGTTTCCTCCGGCGCCAAACGTACATCGCGTTCGATGCTGTACACCGAGGTAAAGGTAATCCCGATCACGAACACCGCGATGCCAAGATGCGCCAAGGTCATGCCGTAAAAACCGGCTGGAATTTGTTTCAGGCGCTCGATTGACCAGCTTTGCAGGCGTTGTTTGAACGCGAGGCCGGTGATCGCCAAAGTCCATAAAGCCAGGCCGGTACCCAAAGCCGCGCCCCAGGAATAAAACGGCATGGACAGTGGCGTCAGCAACGCCAAGCCGATAGAAGCAGCAATCAGCCAGCGTACCCGTGAGCCTAAGGCTTTCAAATCGTCGCTTTTCCAGCGCATCAACACACCCAAGCCAACTACCAAGGCCAAAGGCGCCATCAGCGGAATAAACACCGCATTGAAATACGGCGGACCCACCGACAATTTTCCCAGTCCCAGGGCATCGACCACCAAGGGATACAAAGTACCCAGCAAAATGCTGGCGGCGGTGACCACCAGCAGCACATTGTTCACCAGCAATACCGATTCCCTGGACACCAATTCGAAACGGGCATGGCTTTTAACTTGCGGCGCGCGAATCGCGTACAACAATAGCGAACCGCCGACTACCACGGCCAGGAATATCAGGATAAATAAACCACGGGCCGGATCGCTGGCAAAGGCGTGTACCGAGGTCAACACCCCGGAACGAACCAGAAAAGTGCCGAGCAAACTCAAGGAAAATGCGAAAATCGCCAGCAATACGGTCCAGGTCTTGAATACGCCGCGTTTTTCGGTGGCTGCCAAGGAGTGAATCAACGCGGTGCCGACTAGCCAGGGCATGAAGGAAGCGTTTTCCACTGGATCCCAGAACCACCAGCCGCCCCAGCCCAGTTCGTAATACGCCCACCAACTACCCAGCGTGATACCCAGCGTCAGAAACATCCAGGCGATATTGGTCCACGGCCGCGACCAGCGCGCCCAAGCCGCGTCCAATCGGCCTTCCAGCAAAGCGGCGATGGAAAACGCGAAGGCTACCGAGAAGCCGACATAGCCCATGTATAGCATCGGCGGATGGATCGCCAAACCGGGATCTTGCAGCAAGGGATTTAAATCGCGGCCTTCGGCCGGAAACGGAAACAAGCGCGCGAAAGGATTGGAAGTCAGCAATAAAAACAGAATAAAGCCGATGCTGACCAAGCCCATCACTCCGAGGACCCGAGCTCGGGTGGCATCGGGGATATGCGCACTGAATGCCGCGACCAGCGCGGTCCAGATCGACAAGGTCAGGGCCCAAAGTAACAAGGAACCTTCGTGCGCACCCCATACCCCGGAAATCAAGTAGATCAACGGCAAGGCGGTATTGGAGTTTTGTGCGACGTAAGCCACCGAGAAATCGTGGCTGATGAAGCTGGCGGTCAAACAGCCGTAAGCCACGCCCATGAACAGCAATTGCCCGAACGCAGCAGGTCGAGCGACATGTACCCAGCCGGTGATCGATTTGGCTGCGCCGAAGATCGGCAAGATGCCTTGTACTACTGCCATGCACAAGGCCAGGATCAATGCGAAATGACCGATTTCCGGGATCATGGTTGCGCCGCCGGTTTTTTCAGGCTGCCGGCCACTTCCGGCGGCATATAGTTTTCATCGTGTTTGGCCAATACTTCCTCGGCGACGAACACGCCTCGGCTGTCCAATTGGCCTTTGGCGACGATGCCCTGCCCTTCCCTGAACAAATCCGGCAAGATGCCTGAATATTCCACGGTCACTTCCTTTTCGAAATCGCTGAGTTTAAAACGCACCAATAAATCGGCATTCGGCCGCTCGACGCTGCCTTTGACGACCATGCCGCCCAAACGAAACACCGCGTTATTAGGCGCCTTACCGGCCGCCACATCGCTAGTGGAGAAAAAATACATCAGATTTTCGTTAAAGGCTTTTAACGCAAAGGTTGCGGCCAATCCCAGCACCGCCAACATTAAAACGATCAATATCAAACGCTGTTTTCGTATCGGTTTCATCGTGCTTGCGTGCGTTTTTGTTTAATGGTGAGTTGCCGCAGTAACTGCTTGCGTTGCAGCACCGGCCAAACGATGTTGACGATCAATACCAGCGCGGTCACGCCGTAAGCCGGCCAGACGTAAACGGCGTACCCGCCCATGTATAAAAAGCTTTCCCAGCTCATGCTTGTTTCTCCAACAACGCTTTAACCCATTGCGAGCTGGTTTCGCGCTTCAATAATTCCAGCTTCGCCGCCTGCAATACCGCGATCAGATAATAAAATTTGAAAGCTACCGCCATCAGTAACAGCGGCACCAGCATGCTGAGGTGAATGGAGGGCTTATCCATCTTGCTGACGGTAGGGCCTTGATGCAGTGTGTTCCACCATTCCACCGAATAATGGATGATGGGTACGTTGACGACACCCACCAACGCCAATATCGACACCGCCCGTGCCGCCGAGCGTTTATCCTCGATCGCGCCGTACAAACTGATCACCCCCAGATACTGAAACAACAGGATCAACTCAAAGGTCAAGCGCGCATCCCAAACCCACCAGGTACCCCACATCGGTTTGCCCCACAAGGAGCCGGTCACCAAGGCCACGAAGGTAAAGCCGGCGCCGATCGGCGCGCTGCCGATCAGCATCACCTCAGCCAGTTTCATGCGCCAAACCAGAGCTATGCCGCCCATCACCGCCATCAGCACGTAAATGAACAAGGACATCCAGGCCGCCGGCACATGGATATAAATGATCCGGTAACTGTCGCCTTGCTGGTAATCGGTCGGTGCCCGATACAAGCCCAGATAAAGGCCGGCAACCAACAAAATCAAAAAAATAATCGTCAACCAGGGAATAAAGCGATCCGCCAACGCATAAAAATGCGGCGGCGACGAGGTGCGGTGAAAAAACCGGCTAACCGGCGCAGGTATCCAAGACATCAATTAACACTCATTTTTAACGCGGCCGCTGTCGGCAGCGGCACCAATACCAGTGCCGACAACAACATGGCCAATAAAATATATAGTTGGGCGCCTACCGGCAAACCGCTGGCGGCCCTATCCACCGCGCCACTGGCAAAAATCAGTACCGGCACATACAAAGGCAATACCAACAGTGACAACAACATGCCGCCCCGGCGCAAACCGACCGTCAACGCCACGCCGATGGCGCCGATCAGGCTCAGCAGCGGAGTAGCTAAGATCAATGTCAGCCATAAAGTTCCCATCGCTTGCTGCGGTAAGCCCAAAAACACCGCCAGCAGAGGCGCCACCAATAACAAAGGCAAACCGGTCACCAGCCAGTGGGCGATGATCTTACCGAGCACCAATACCGATAAGGCATGCGGACTGAGCAGCATTTGCTCCAGCGAACCGTCCTCGAAATCGCTACGAAACAAACCATCCAGCGACAACAAGGCCGCCAACAAAGCGGACACCCATATCACGCCCGGCGCCATCGCCCGCAGCAGATTGGGTTGCGCGCCAACCGCCAGCGGGAACAAGGTTACTACCAGCACGAAAAAAAACAGCGGATTGGCCATTTCGGCACGGCGCCGAAACGCCAGCAACAAATCGCGGCGAATGATCGCCCAAAAAGCCTGGATTATTGGCATGCTTGCAGATGGATGCGTTGCAGATTGAGATCGGCCATGCTCAGGTCGTGATGGGAGGTCAAAACCGCCATGCCACCGTGCTCGATGTGCTCGGCCATCAGCGATTCTATCAATTTGATGCCTTGTCTATCCAGCGAGGTGAAAGGTTCGTCGAGTATCCATAGCAAGTTATGCGTGATCAATAACCGAGCCAGCGATAGTCGGCGCTTTTGGCCGGCCGACAAGGTATGTACCGGATTATCGTCAAAACCGGCCAATTGCACCTTGTCCAAAGCCTGCTCGATGTCATATTTGCCCGCACTACCTAGTGCCAGCGCAAACTTCAAATTTTCCAGCACCGTCAATTCCTTTTTTGTACCATCGGCATGACCGACATAAGCCATGTCATCGTAATAACTGCTGTCGGCGATTTTGCTGCCGCACCAATAAATCTCGCCGGCATCGGCTTCCCTAAATCCGCACAGAATGCGCAACAACGAGGTCTTGCCGCTGCCGTTGGCGCCTTCCAACAGCAAGGTCTCGCCGGCGTGCAACGTGAAATTCAAATTGGAAAACAACAAGCGCTCATCGCGGAAACACGATAATTCACTGGCTTGCAGCGAAGCGTGTTGCGAGCTTTCCATTCATCCGTCCTGGGGTTGATCTGTTATGAGGGGCGCTATCTTATCATCAAGGCAGCCGGAGTTAGTAATTTGCCGACAGAGAAAATCTCCCCATTTATGCGATAATCGGGCTTGTTTCGACTGATCGCAAATACCGGAGATTTTGCATGACCGCATTGATAGGCATCATCATGGGTTCCACGTCCGATTGGGAAACCATGCAACATGCAGCGCAAACCTTAGAGCATCTTGATATTCCGCATGAAGTGGAAGTGGTTTCGGCCCATCGTACCCCCGACAAGTTGTTTCAGTATGCGGAAACCGCGGAAGGCAAAGGCTTGGAAGTCATCATCGCCGGTGCCGGCGGCGCTGCGCATTTGCCGGGCATGACCGCCGCCAAAACCCCGCTGCCGGTACTGGGTGTGCCTGTGCAATCCAAAGCCTTGAACGGTATGGATTCTCTATTATCAATCGTGCAAATGCCGGCTGGCATTCCGGTCGGCACCTTGGCCATCGGCAAGGCTGGCGCTATCAATGCCGCCTTACTGGCCGCCGCGATCATCAGCAACAAACATCCGCAATACCGCCCAGCTCTAGATGCTTATCGGCAACAACAAACCGACAGCGTGATCGCCACCCCCGATCCAAGACAGGTGGCGGGATGAAAATTGGCATATTAGGTGGCGGCCAGCTCGCCAGAATGATTGCGTTGGCCGGTTATCCACTGGGCTTGAAATTCATCGTGCTCGATCCTGACGTCAATGCAGGCGCCGCCGGTTTAAGCGAACATTTGCTGGGCGCTTACGACGATCCTGACCTACTGGCGGAACTGGCCGAGAAAGCTGACATCGTGACTTACGAATTCGAAAACGTGCCGGCGCATGTCGCCGAATTCCTGTCCAGCCATACTACTGTATACCCACCCGCCGGTGCATTGGCCGTCGCCCAAGACAGATTACTGGAAAAGAATTTCTTCAAGGATTTAGGCATCCGCACCGCACCGTTCGCTCCTATCGATAGCCTGGCAGACTTGCAACAAGCCATGCCTGAAATCGGCTACCCGGCTATTTTGAAAAGCCGGCGCATGGGTTATGACGGCAAAGGCCAAGTAGTCATAAAATCGACCGACGAACTGGAGTCCGCCTGGCAAAGCATGCAAGGCGCTGCCTCTATCGTCGAAGGTTTCGTGCCGTTTCAGCGCGAAGTATCCATCATCGCCGCTCGCAGTCCATCCGGCGAAATCGCTTACTATCCATTGTCTGAAAATCAGCATCGCGGAGGCATTCTGCGTATTGCCGAATGCTGTACTAACGACCCCGAACAAGCGATTGCCGAAAATTACGTCAGTCTGTTGCTGGAAAAACTGGATTACGTCGGCGTCATTGCCCTGGAGTTGTTCGACTTGAACGGCGAATTGCTGGCCAACGAATTCGCACCGCGCGTGCATAACTCCGGACATTGGACCATAGAAGGCGCGGAAACCAGCCAATTCGAAAACCACTTGCGGGCCATTCTGGATTTACCGCTGGGCTCGACGGAACCGCGCGGTTATGCGGGCATGGTGAACTTCATCGGTGGTCTGGCCGACGACGCGACACTGTTAAACATTCCCAACGCGCATTTGCATCTGTACGATAAAACACCGCGCAAGGGCCGAAAAGTCGCGCATGCAACGGTCAGAGCCGACGCGGAATCCGCCTATCGCGAGGCCTTACAGCATTTGGCTAATTTAGCGCTGGCTGTAGACGAATCATGATCTCTTAGCTTGAATCCGGGCGGTTTTGGCATAGAAGCCAAAATCGCTCCGCAGAACATAGAGGCCACAACGATGAAAAAATTTTTATTCTTGTTGCTCACAATGGTCGGCATCGCCATAGCGGCGTTTGTCATTTTTAATCCTGCCCCTGCCACCTACAAATCACAAGGCGATATTCCTTATTCCGACTTTATCCAGGATGTGCGCGACAAAATGGTAGCCGAAGTGGTGATCGACGGCAGAGCCATTGATGGCCTGAGGCATAACGGCACACGTTTTACCGCTTATAGCCCCGGCGATGTGACGGTGATAGACGATCTATTGCAGAACGGTGTGAAGATCATCGTGCAAAGACCGTTAACCCAATCGACATTCATGCAGGTGTTTTACTCCTGGGCGCCGACTTTTCTACTAATTGGCGTATTGATTTATTTCATGCGCAAACAACTGCTAGGCGCCGGCGCGCAAAACAATTTCGGTAAAAGCCGGGCCAAGTTGATGACGGAGAATCAGGTAAAGATCCGTTTCAGCGACGTTGCCGGCGTCGAAGAAGCCAAACAAGACGTCGCGGAAATGGTCGATTTCCTAAAAGCACCGGGTAAATACGAGGCCCTTGGCGGTAAAATTCCTAGAGGCGTGCTAATGGTCGGCCCTCCCGGCACGGGTAAAACCTTGCTGGCCCGCGCGATTGCCGGGGAAGCCGGTGTGCCGTTCTTCTCAATTTCCGGCTCTGATTTCGTGGAAATGTTTGTCGGTGTCGGGGCATCCAGGGTGCGCGACCTATTCGTACAAGCCAAAAAGCAGGCCCCGTGCATCATTTTTATCGACGAAATCGACGCCGTCGGTCGGCAACGCAGCCCCGGCAATATGGGCGGTACAGAAGAACGCGAACAAACGCTGAATCAATTATTAGTAGAAATGGACGGCTTTAGCGGCAACGAAGGCATCATCGTCATCGCCGCCACCAACCGTATCGATGTATTGGATAAAGCCTTACTACGTCCCGGACGGTTCGACCGGCAAGTGCAAGTCAGCCTGCCGGACATCAAAGGCCGCGAGCAAATCCTTAGAGTACATTCCAGCCGAGTACCCTTGGCCGATGACGTCAATTTGAATGATTTGGCGCGCGGCACACCGGGCTTTTCCGGCGCCGAATTGGCTAATCTGATCAACGAAGGTGCATTGTTCGCCGCCCGTAACAATCAGCGGGAAATTACGATGAACGACCTGGATAAGGCTCGCGACAAAACCATCATGGGCGCGGAAAAGCGGACGATGATCATGAGCCGCGAAGACCTGCTGATGACCGCCTACCACGAAGCCGGACACGCCATCGTCGGCCGTTTGGTACCCGAGCACGATCCGGTTTACAAAGTCAGCATAATGCCGCGCGGCGGCGCGCTCGGCATTACCATGTTTTTGCCGGAGCGCGATGCATACAGCGCCAGCAAGGACAAATTGGAAGGCCAAATCTCCAGCCTGTTCGGCGGCCGAGCCGCGGAAGCGCTAGTTTACGGTAAGAATAAAGTCACCACCGGCGCGAGCAACGACATCCAACGCGCCACCCAATTGGCCCGTAATATGGTCACCAAATGGGGGCTATCCGACAACCTGGGGCCGCTGGACTACGGCGATAACGAAGGCAGCTACTTGGGACCGCAAGCCAAACCCATGTCGGAACACATGGCGCGCTTGATTGATCGGGAGATCAGGTTAATTGTCGACAATAATTATCTTAGAGCCGAAACCCTGCTGAAGGAAAATATCGATATTCTGCATAATATGGCGCAAGCCCTATTAGACTGGGAAACATTGGATAAATATCAGATAGATGAATTGATGCAAGGTCGAACCATCGCACCGCCGGCGCTTGATGCAAAACAATAATTCGACGCTGGGAACACACTAGAGCAGTAGTGCGCTTTATTTCACCAAGCAGAAATAGAGTCTGTCAGATATACAGCGGGGCCATTCTGCGCCAGTAGTGGCCTTGATGCGCGCGCCCTTCCCATTCGTATAAGGCATGGGGAATACCCTTGGCCGCTAATATGTGACTTAACTCGTGATTGTTCTGCAAGAACGGATCTTCCTTACCGATCACCAAAGTAATTTCCATTTGCTGCAAATGCTTTAATTGCGCTTGGCAATTCAGGTTGGGTAAAAAATGCGTTGGCGTGTGGAAATAGACATGATCGTCATAGTAGCCGTCGAATAGGTTTTTGAAACACTCTACTTCCAGCGTCAAATCGAAACGACCGGAGAACGCTACTAATTTTCTGAACAAATGCGGGTGACGGAAAGCAATATTGGCCGCATGATAACCGCCTAAACTACAGCCGTGCGCGATGACGCAGGGGTGTGGATTTTTCAAGGCCATGAACGGCATGATTTCGTTCAGTATGTAGTCTTCGAAAAACATGTGCCGCTGAATACGGTCTTTCGGCTTGCGCCAAAAGCAGTAAAAAGTTTCATGATCAATGCTGTCAACACAGTACAGTTGTATGTGTCCCGCTTCAATTTTATTGCGTAACCGTTCGACAATGCCGAGGTTCTCGTACTCGTAAAACCGGCCGTCTCGAGTAGGAAATATCAGCACTTTGGCCCCGGCATGCCCGAAAACCAGGAACTCCATGTCGCGACCCAAGCGCGGGCTGTACCAGTGATGATATTCGCGATTCATAATCTAAAGCGACGATTCCCCGAAAAAACTTTGCAGCTCCGCAATCAGCTGCCGCTCCTGATCATGTTGGCGCGGATAATCAAAATGCCCCGCATCCAATATAAATAACTGTTTATCGCCGGCCCAAGCATTGTAGATTGCAAATTGTCCGGGAGGGGCTACGACCGGATCGAATCGCGCGACGGCACCATGCAAGGGTTGCGATGCATAACGCGCCGAAACAGCCGCATCATAATAGGCTAATGTGTCAAACACATTATGATGAGTTTGACTGTAGGCTTTCAAAGCCGCGGCACTGCCGCTGGTAGGCAAGCTTAAACGCAAAGGTTGGTTGCCGAAGGTGGGCACATTTAAGTGCACTCGCTTGATCCTGGCATCCCAGGGCGCGGCCAGTGCTCCGATTCCGCCACCAAAGCTAATGCCCATGTAGCCGATCTTATCCACGCTTACTGGATAATGCTCAGCCAGAACGGTTACAGCCAACCATAGATCTTCTACGCATCCGCCGATTACATAATGATTAAGATCATCAATGCCTTGCACGACATGTTGATTGGGTTGTTCCGGCAAACGCTCGCAGCGGCTGCGAGATATGCCGCGAAAACAAGGAAAAAGCAAGGCGGCACCCGGTATGTTCAGATGAAAATCGGGTTGCTCTCTGCCGCCGTAACCATGGCCGACCACTATGCTCTGAGTAATGGGGTGCGCATCCGGCTCAAGCAACCAGCCGGCTATCTGAAAATCATCGGTAGACCGATAGCTAATGTCATAAACCCGATAGCCTGCGCGCTGGCATTGGTAATTCAGAGAAAATTGCGGAGAGACCGTTAAGGCTTTTTGATATTTATCCTGCCAAAACCGACAGAAATCGGCAGGCTCTTGCGGTGCGGGAACACTTAACAGATCGTCGAGACTGTAGCCATAGCCAGGATCATAGCTGTAATAATGATCAAATAAGCTCACGGGCTACCGGCCTGATTAAATTCTAGCTAGATCCTGTATTAAGGGTCTATTTAGCAATGGGGCAAAAATTTTAAGCGGCGGACACTGCCGCCACTAGAAAATCATCTAAAGTACAACACCATCCCTAACATGGGAGGGCGTCGCTATTGTTGGTTTACAAGCTATCGTCAATCGACGATTTTGTATTTTTCCCTGGAAGCATCAACCATATCCCGTAACTCCTTTCCCGGTTTAAAATGCGGCACATGCTTTTCTGTTAAGGACACTGAATCGCCGGTCTTGGGGTTACGTCCCAGTCGTGCAGAACGATGGTGTAACGAAAAACTGCCAAAACCTCTAATTTCTATCCTATCGCCACTTGCCAACGTATCGCTCAAGTGATCAACAACGCATCTAACTGCCAATTCAACATCTTTAAGCGCGAGATGAGGCTGTTTTCGTGCCAGCATCTCTATCAATTCTGATTTCGTCACATCCAACCCTGAATAATCAAAAAAGGGTGGCATGAGCTAGTCATGCCACCCTTGGAGATGGTTTTACTACTTGTCCATTTGTTTAAAGATATCGCCTAATGTGGCTGTGCCAGCATTTTGTGACGAGTAATCTTTAATAGCATTAGACTCTTCTTCGACATCTTTCGCTTTGATAGACAAAGAAATAGATTTAGTCTTTTTGTCGACACCGACAAATTTAGCTTCGATTTCTTCGCCTTCTTTCAACAAAGTACGGGCATCTTCGACGCGGTCACGTTGGATTTCGGAAGCGCGCAAGTAACCTTCGACGTTATCGGCCAAGGTTACAACCGCACCTTTAGCATCGATTTCCTTGATGACGCCTTTAACTAAGCTGCCTTTTTCATGCACAGCAATGTAGTTTTGGAAAGGATCTTGTTCGAGTTGTTTGATACCCAAAGAGATACGTTCGCGCTCGGAATCAACAGCCAAGATAACGGTTTCGACTTCGTCACCTTTTTTGTAATTGCGAATCGCTTCTTCGTCGTTCTCATTCCAGGAAATATCGGACATGTGAACCAGGCCGTCGATGCCACCGTCCAAACCAATGAAGATACCGAAATCGGTGATGGATTTGATTTTGCCGCTGATTTTGTCGCCTTTGTTGTGCGTTGCAGCAAATTCATCCCAAGGGTTGGAACGGCATTGTTTCATGCCCAGTGAAATCCGACGACGTTCTTCGTCGATTTCCAGAACCATGACTTCGACTTCGTCGCCCAGTTGTACGACTTTGGATGGATTGACGTTTTTGTTAGTCCAGTCCATTTCGGACACGTGAACCAGGCCTTCAACACCCTCTTCGATTTCCACGAAGCAACCGTAGTCGGTCAGGTTATTGACTTTACCGAACACGCGAGTGCCGGCAGGGTAGCGACGAGCGATGTTTTGCCATGGATCTTCATCCATTTGTTTCATGCCCAACGAGACGCGGGTTTTATCTTTGTCGAATTTCAGGACTTTAACTTTAACTTCCTGACCGATTTCTACGCACTCGGATGGGTGACGGACGCGGCGCCATGCCATGTCGGTGATATGCAGCAGACCGTCGACGCCGCCCAGATCGATAAACGCACCATAGTCGGTGAGGTTTTTAACGATACCGGTAACGATCGCGCCGTCTTGCAGGGTTTTAACCAATTCTTCGCGCTCTGCGCTGTATTCGCTTTCGACGACTGCACGACGTGACAACACGACGTTGTTACGTTTTTGGTCGATTTTGATGACTTTAAATTCCAGATCGCGATTTTCCAGGAAAGCAGTATCGCGGATAGGACGAACGTCTACCAGAGAGCCTGGCAAGAAGGCGCGCAATGCACCGACTGCAACAGTGAAACCGCCACGTACTTTGCCATTGATACGGCCGACGATGGTTTCTTGTGTTTCAAAGGCTTTTTCCAGTTCCGCCCAAGCTTTACTTTTCTTGGCTTTATCACGGGAAAGAAGAGTAGCGCCCAAGCCATCTTCGAATAAATCGAGAGCTACCTCAATTTCGTCACCAACGTTGACCTCTAGGTCGCCGTCGGCATTCAGAAATTGCCATTTCGGAATGACCCCTTCTGATTTGGCTTGCGTGCTGACGATAACAAATTCGTTTTCGATATCAACAACGGTACCAATTAGCATTGCGCCAGGACGCATTTCCGTCTTGGCATAACTCTCTTCAAACAACTCTGCAAAGCTTTCGCCCATCTCTACTTTCCCAAACTTGCTAAGACTCAAGCAAGCTTTCTCTTCTCTGAAATTAAAATAAAGTCATCGACAACAATTCGATAACCACCAATAGCCTTAAGCGACTAAATTTACTACCTGATCAATCACTTGTTGAATAGTCAAACTGGATGAATCGATAAAATGTGCACCTTCCGGTACGGTGAGCGGAGCCGCAGCTCGCTGCTGATCGCGATGATCGCGTTCTTCTATTTCCCGAGTGATTTGGGGAAGATTAGCATCAATCCCCTTTTCAATCAACTGTTTATATCTTCTCAGCGCTCTTTCCTCCGCGCTGGCGGTTAAATAAACCTTGATTTTGGCATCTTGAAACACCACGCTACCCATATCGCGGCCGTCCGCGACCAAGCCTGGAAGTCTTTGAAAATCCTTTTGTTTTTGCAATAACACTGCCCTTACTTCCGGATAAGCTGCAATGACGGACGCAGTATTGCCGGTGGTTTCGGTGCCCAATTGACTGGTAATGTCGATGCCATCAAGCTTAACGATCAACTCGTCGCCGCAATCGAATTCTAACGACATGGCTTCAGCGACTCGGCAAATAGCGGTTACGTCCGATAACTCAAGACCCGATTTTAAAACCGCAACAGCTAACGAACGATAAATCGAGCCGCTGTCCAGATAATTCCAGCCCAAAAGTTTCGCGACGGCGCGGCTGACCGTGCCTTTACCTGCGCCACTGGGACCATCTATCGTCAATACGGGTACTTGCATCTTAAAAACTCGTTAATGCCAAACCCAGTTTGGTAGCCAAATCGCGGAACTCCGGAAATGATGTATTCACGTTCGCACAATCCCTGATGGTGATCGGGCCGTTGGCGCGCAAACCGGCAATCGAAAAGGACATAGCGATACGGTGATCGCCATGCGATTCCACTTCCCCAGTGCCAATATGACCGCCGCCGTTAATCACCATACCATCTTTGGTTGGCTGCGCATCGACACCGAGAATTTGCAAACCGTCAGCCATCACTTGAATCCGGTCGGATTCCTTGACTCGTAATTCTTCGGCGCCAGTCAATACGGTTTGGCCTTCCGCACAAGCAGCGGCCACGAACAAGACTGGAAACTCGTCGATTGCCAGCGGCACCAAATGCTCGGGGATGTTGATGCCTTTCAACTGTGCCGAACGCACACGCAAATCGGCTACGGGTTCACCGCCGACTTCTCTCTCGTTCAATACTTCGATATTCGCCCCCATCAAGCCCAAAATATCGATCACGCCGGTACGTGTCGGATTGATGCCGACGTGACGCAAGGTCACATCCGAATCAGGCGCAATACTGGCACCGACCAGAAAGAACGCCGCCGAGGAAATATCGCTGGGTACATCAATGCGGGCGGCAGTCAATTTGCCTTGATTGGTAATGCAGGCTGTGCTGCCTTCGCGGATGACTGGATAACCAAATCCGTTCAACATCCGCTCGGTATGGTCGCGGGTCGGCGCTGGTTCGGTGACGCTGGTTTCGCCTTCGGCATACATGCCCGCCAACAGTAAACAGGATTTGACCTGAGCGCTGGCGATAGGCATATCGTAATGAATGCCTTGTAATTTTCCGGCCTTGCCTTTGATATGCAGTGGCGCGGTGCCATTTTCCTGGGTAACAATCTCGGCGCCCATCAGCGCCAAAGGTGCGGTCACCCGTTTCATCGGCCGGGATTCCAGCGATTTATCGCCAGTTAAAACAGTATCGAATGGTTGCCCGGCCAGCAAACCCGACAGCAAACGCATCGAAGTACCGGAGTTGCCCAGATACAAAGGTTTCTCGGGTGCTTTCAGGCCATGCTTGCCAACGCCGTGTATCGTCACTTCGCCATTAACAGGCCCTTCGATTTTTACGCCCATGGCCCGAAACGCTTCCAAGGTAGAAATAGCATCTTCCGCATTCAAAAAACCGGTGACGTGCGTGACGCCTTCCGCCAACGAGCCCAGCATGATGGAACGGTGCGACATGGATTTATCGCCCGGCACACGGATTTCGCCGCGCAAACTACCGCCGGGCTGTACTTGAAAAGTAATGGTTTGTGACATGTTAATCTTCTTAGTCTTCTTGTTGATCGAGAAAACGCTGCCGGGCATTTCTGGCATACGTAAAGGTTTCAAACAATTGCGCAGACTTATCCTCAACCAGCAATTGTTCTATTTTGCTTAATTCCGCTTGAAACTGGCGAATCAAGGGCACGATTTCCTGCTTATTGGCCAGACAGATGTCCTGCCACATGGTCGGATCGCTGGAGGCGATACGACTGAAATCCCTGAAACCGCCGGCGGCATATTTGAATATCTCGCGCTGTTCGTCCTTGCGCCCCAATAAACCGACCAAGGCGAAAGCCAAAATATGCGGCAAATGGCTGGTGGCGGCCAGCACGGTATCGTGATGTTCTACCGACATCACCGAAACGCTGGAGCCGATCTTTTCCCAAAATGCATGGATTTTCGCCAGCGCCACCTTATCGGTGCCTTCTAGCGGCGTCAGGATCAGGCGGCGATTGACAAACAAATCGACGGTCGAAGCATCCACACCGCTGCGCTCGGCGCCGGCAATCGGATGCGCAGGCACAAAATTCGTCGGTACGCTGCCGAAGACCGCTTCCAGCGCGGATACCACGCTGCCCTTGGTGCTGCCGGCATCGCTATAAATAGTGTCCGGGTTCCAATAAGGTTTAATTTGTTCGAAGATAGCCCGCATGCTGCCGACCGGCGTCGCGATAATCACGCAATCGGTATTTTCCAGCGCAGCGGCTATGTCAGTGTAAAACTGGTCGATGACACCGAGTTGCTTCGCCAATTGCATATTTGGCAGATTTTTCTCGCGGCCGTAGGCAACGACTTCGCGACATATGCCTTGGGCACGCGCGGCCCTGGCAATAGAACCGCCGATCAAACCGATGCCGATGACGCACAGGCGGTTAAACACCGCTCAGCACCTCGCGCAATGCTTTTATAAATATGGCGTTCTCACGTTCGGTGCCGATGCTGACACGCAGGTGGTTAGGCATTTCGTAATTGGCGACCGGCCGCACGATCACACCCTGGCGCAGCAAGGCCTCGTAAATCGGCAACGCCGGTTGTTTCACATCTACGGAAACAAAATTGCCGGATGAAGGTATCCACGGTAAGTCCAATTCCTTAAAAGCGTTGGTCAATTGCACCATGCCGGCATTGTTAAGAGCCACGGTCTGATTCAGATAATCGGCGTCTCCCAGTGCTGCTTCTGCTGCAGCTAACGCCAACATGCTGCAATTGAAAGGCTGACGGACCCGGTTCAACAAATCGGCGATGTCAGGCGAGGAAATTCCGTAACCGATGCGCAAACCCGCCAAGCCGTAGGCCTTGGAGAACGTACGGGCAATAATCAGATTCGGATAACGATTCGGCCAAGCCAACGATTCGGTTCGCACGGCAGGATCGACAAACTCGTAATAAGCCTCGTCTAAGACGCACAGCACATCGGCCGGCAAATCAGCGATAAAGCTTTCCAGTTCGTTTTTATCCAGCAAAGTACCGGTCGGATTATTGGGATTGGCGATAAACACGACTCGGGTTTTTGGACCGACTTGCGCCCGCATTGCCGCCAAATCATGCCCGTAATTTTTAGCCGGCACCACTTTGGCTTTGGCGCCGACAGCTTGCGTCAGAATCGGATATAACGCGAATGCGTGCTGGGAAAACACTACTTCCAGTTCCGGCATAACGAAAGTCCGCATCACCAATTCCAGAATTTCGCTGGAACCGTTACCCAGGGTAATTTGCTCGGGTGCTACATTTAATTTGGCCGACAATTCGGCTTTCAATGTAAAACCGCTACCGTCGGGGTAGCGGGTTAATTCGGGCAAGGTTGCTTGAATGGCCGCCGCGACTTTGGCGCCGGTGCCCAATGGATTTTCGTTGGAAGCCAGCTTGATGACTTCTGCGATACCCAGCTCGCGCTGCAATTCATCCACCGGTTTACCGGGCACATAAGGCACCAGCTGTTGAACGCCGGCAGTAGCAAGTTCTAAAAATTTGTTCATCGAATTAAAGATTAAATGACGGCTTTTGGATAAGAGCCGAGGATTTTCAACATTTTGACGTTGTTTTGCAGGGCTTCCAGTGCTTTGGCCACGTCGGGATCGTCTCGATGACCATCAATATCGATAAAAAACACGTATTCCCACAAACCCTGCCGCGATGGCCTGGACTCGATATGCGCCATGCTGATGCCGTATTCTGCAAACGGCCCCAAAATCTTATGCAAGGCGCCGGCTTGATTGCCGGTGGACACCAAAATGGATGTTTTATCCAGCCCGGTGGATGCCGGCTGCTGTTTGCCGATGACGATAAAGCGTGTGGTATTGTTGGATTCATCCTCGATGTGTTGCTCGATGATGTTCAACTCATACAATTCGGCCGCCATCAGACCGGCTATCGCCGCTTTATTGTGGTCCAAAGACGCCAGCCTGGCGGCTTCGGCATTACTGCTGACCGCCGTGCAGGGCACACCCGGCAAATAGCTATTCAGCCATTGCCGACACTGCGCCAAGGATTGTTGATGCGAATAGACTTCGTTAATCGCCGCCAACGTGTCCATTTTACCGAGTAGGTTTTGATGCACCCGGATTTCGACTTCGCCGCAAATTTGCAAGGACGTGGTCATAAAACGGTCCAGCGTATGCGCAATTACGCCTTCGGTGGAATTTTCCACAGGCACCACGCCGAATTGACAATGACCGGTTTCCACCGCCAAAAAAATCTCCGGTATTGTCGCCACCGGAATACCCTTCACGGCGTGACCGAAATGTTTGAAGGTTGCTTGCTGGGTAAAGGTGCCAACCGGCCCCAAAAACGCCACTTCCAAGGGTTTTTCCAAAGCCAAACAAGCCGACATCAATTCCCGGAATAGATGCACCGAGGCATCGTCGCTTAACGGGCCCGGATTCAGCTCCTTGATTTTGCGCAACACCTGAGCTTCGCGATCAGCACGGTAAAAACTACCGGTTTCGCCTTCGGCCATTTTGGTTCTGGCTACTTCAATAGCGCACTCCGCCCGCCGATTGATCAACTGCAATATTTGCTGATCAATCGCGTCGATACGTTCGCGCAGCTCCGATAAAGGAATAATCGCCGTCATTTTGGATTGCTTAGTGAGTACGTTCGAACTCGGCCATGAAATCGATCAAGGCATCGACCCCAGCTTCCGGCATGGCGTTGTAAATACTGGCGCGCATGCCTCCGACCGAGCGATGACCCTGCAGGGAACCCAAGCCATTTTTCTCGGCCAGCGTCAAAAACTCTTTATCCAGAGCCGCATCGGCTAACACGAACGGCACGTTCATTCTGGAACGGTATTCCTTGACCACCGGGTTACTGTACAAATTAGACTCATCTATGGCTTGGTATAATCTGGCTGCCTTGGCGATATTACGTTGTTCGATGGCTACAATGCCGCCTTGCTGTTTCAGCCATTGCAACACTAGACCTAGCAAATACCAGTTATAAGTGGCCGGTGTGTTTAACATCGAATCGGCTTTTGCTTGCTGCTGATAATCAAAAACCGCTGGCACGGATTTCGGTGCCAACCCGACCAAATCCTCGCGAACGATGACCACGGTCACGCCGGATGGCCCCATGTTTTTTTGTGTACCGGCGTAAATAATGCCGTAGCGGCTGACATCGACCGGACGCGACAAAATGTTCGAAGACATATCGCACACCAAGGGCAAATCCCCCGCGTCGGGAACTTCGGAAAATTCCACGCCGTGAATGGTTTCGTTGGAGGTGTAGTGCAGATAAGCGGCGTCTTTATCGATATTCCAGGTATCGAGCGCTGGAATAGTAGTAAATTTTTCGGCTTCCGAGGTGGCAGCGAGCTGTACTTCGCAATATTTACCGGCTTCTTTGATGGCGCTGGTAGACCAGGCGCCGGTGTTCACGTAACTGGCCTTGGTTTTGCCGTTGAGAATATTCTGCGGAATCAGCGCGAACTGCGCGCTGGCACCGCCTTGCAGGAACAGCACTTTGTAATTAGCAGGAATACCGAGCAGTTCTATCAAATCATTTTTCATCGCTTCGGCGATGGCCATGAAATGTTTGCCGCGGTGGCTCATTTCCATCACCGACATGCCGCTATCTTGCCAATTCAACATCTCTTGTTGAGCTTGCAGCAGTACCGATTCCGGCAACATGGACGGACCGGCGCTAAAGTTATAAATCCTTGCCATCGTTACTCCTCTTCTCCGCCTTGTTCGGCGCTGTCGGTTTCCACCACATCAACATCGTTTTCGTCAATATCGCCGTCCACATCGTCTTCATCGCCCAGACCATCGATACGATCAACACCAACGACTCTTTCGCCCTTATCCAGACGAATGACGGTAACACCTTGAGTATTTCTGCCGACGATGGAAATTTCCTTAACCCGTGTCCGCACCAGCGTACCGCCGTCAGTGATCAACATGATCTCGTCAGTATCGTTAACCAATACCGCGCCGACTACCGCACCATTCCGCTCGGAGGTTTGAATTGCGATCAAGCCCTGCCCGCCGCGCCTATGCTGGGTAAACTCTTCCAGCTTAGTGCGTTTGCCGTAACCGTTTTCGGTGATATTCAACACCGTGCCTTCGCTGGCGATGATTAAGGATATGACTTTTTGGCCTTCCTGCAGACGGATACCGCGTACGCCGGTAGCGGTCCTGCCCATGGAGCGCACATCGGTTTCGTTGAAACACACCGCTTTGCCATCACTGCTGAACAACAACACGTTTTGCTGCCCGTCTGTAATCGCCACGCCCACTAAAGTGTCGTTTTCATTTAGATCGATAGCGATTTTGCCGTTACTGCGCTGGCGTTCGAACTCGGGCAACGGGGTTTTTTTCACGGTACCCGATGATGTGGCCATGAAAATGTATTTATCCGCACTGTACTCACGGACCGGCAACATCGCATTGATCTTCTCGCCTTCTTCCAGCGGCAACAGATTCACAAACGGCTTGCCGCGCGATGCCCGGCTGGCGACCGGCAGATTAAACACCCGCAACCAATAGACCTTACCCGCGGACGAGAAGCACAGAATCGTATCGTGAGTATTAGCGATGATTAGTTTTTCGACGAAATCGTTTTCCTTCGTTGCAGTCGCCGACTTGCCACGGCCGCCGCGGCGCTGAGCTTTGTAATCGCTGAGCGGCTGGGTTTTCACGTAACCCTCGTGCGACATCGTCACCACCATATCTTCTTCGGTAATCAGGTCTTCAGCGGACAGATTTGAATAATCCTGGACGATTTCGGTGCGGCGGGTATCGCCGTATTGAGTTTTGATCTCTTCCAGCTCTTCGCGGATCACTTCCATCAAACGCACATCGCTACCGAGAATATGCAGATATTCGTCTATCAACTCCAATAGTTGCTTGTATTCGTTGACGATTTTTTCTTGTTCCAAGCCGGTCAAGCGATGCAGACGCAAATCCAAAATAGCTTGCGCCTGATTTTCGGATAAGCGGTAAGAGCCGTCTACCAAGCCAAATTCGATAGACAAATCGTCCGGCCGCGAACGATCCGCATCGGCTCTATCCAGCAAGGCCGCAACCAAACCGGCATTCCAGGTCTGCGCTAGCAAGCCGACTTTGGCTTCTTGCGGGCTGGGCGAGGATTTGATCAGCTCGATCATCTCATCAATGTTGGCCAATGCAACCGCCAAACCTTCGAGGATATGCGCCCTTTCTCGCGCCTTGCGCAGGTTATAAATGGTTCTGCGGGTAACGATCTCCCGCCGGTGGTCTACAAACGCTAAGAGAATGTCTTTCAACCCCATCAAATGCGGCCGACCATCGTACAGAGCAACCATATTGATACCAAATACGGTCTGCATCTGGGTTTGTTTGTACAGATTATTTAGCACCACGTCCGGCACTTCACCACGACGCAGTTCAATCACCATGCGCATGCCGTCCTTGTCGGATTCGTCGCGCAGGCCCGATATACCGTCTAACTTACCTTCTTTAACCAATTCGGCGATTTTTTCCAGCAAGCGGGCTTTGTTGACCTGATACGGTAATTCAGTGGTGATGATAGCTTGGCGACCACTATCGCCAATGTCTTCAAAATGGCTGCGGCCACGCAGATAAATCCGGCCACGACCGGTGGCATACGCTTCAAAAATACCGGAAGCACCATTGATGATCCCTGCGGTCGGAAAATCCGGTCCCGGCACAATTTGCATTAATTCAGGGATGGTCAGATCGGGGTTTTCGATCAAGGCCAGGCAGGCGCTGATAATCTCACCCAGATTATGTGGAGGAATATTAGTGGCCATACCGACCGCGATGCCGGCAGAGCCATTGACTAACAGAGTAGGCACCCGAGTCGGCATCACCGTGGGTTCAGATTCCGATTCGTCGTAGTTGGCAACGAAGTCCACGGTTTCCTTATCCAGGTCCGCGAGTAATTCATGGGCGATTTTCGCCATTCGCACTTCGGTATACCGCATCGCCGCCGGCGAATCACCGTCCACCGAACCGAAGTTGCCTTGACCATCGATTAACATGTAGCGCAAGGAAAACGGCTGCGCCATCCGCACCATGGTGTCGTAAACCGCTGTATCACCATGCGGATGGTATTTACCGATCACGTCACCGACGATACGCGCCGACTTTTTATAAGGTTTGTTCCAGTCGTTTCCGAGCTCGTTCATCGCGTAAAGGACGCGACGGTGCACCGGCTTGAGGCCGTCTCTGACATCGGGAAGCGCCCTGCCGACGATCACGCTCATGGCGTAATCGAGGTAGGATTGTTTCATCTCGTCTTCGAGATTGACGGGGATAATTTCTTTAGCGAAGTCTGACATGGGTCCGTGGTTCCAGTGCAGTCGAAAGCTTATCGATCGACGGGTTAGCCTGAAGCATCAATTCCATTTAAGCATGGCTAACAGGTTTATAAAGCCGTCGATTATAGCAAACGCCACCCTCTGCCGTCAGGCAAAAATCTCGCTCAAAAAGTTTTGCATCGCCTGCCAAGACCGGCGATCAGCAACCGGCTGATAAACGGTACCAAAATCAGGATTATTAGCCACCGGGTTGGTAAAGGCGTGCATCGTATGCCCGTAGCTATGCAACTGCCAGTCCGCACCTGCCTTGGTTAATTCGTCTTGCAAGGCAAGTACTTGCTCAACGGAGGCCATAGGGTCGTCATAGCCATGCAACACCAGTACCTTAGCCTTAATTTGGGGGTTCGGGATATTTTCAGGCGCACTTAGCAATCCATGAAACGACACTACCCCGCGAATATCCACACCGGTCCGCGCCAAATCCAGCGCGCATAAACCACCAAAACAAAAGCCTATCGCCGCAATCTTGGCGTTGTCGGCCCAAGGCATCAGCTTGACTGTGGATAGTGCCGCTTGTAAGCGCTGTTGCAATTTCGCCCTATCTTGTATGAAGGGTTGCATCAATTTGGCGTTTTGTTCCGGCGTCTTACCTAGGACGCCTTTGCCGTACATATCGGTAGCGAACGCCAAGTAACCCAATTCCGCCAACTTGAAGGCCTTGTCAGCCACAAACTGGTCTCGCCCACCCCAAGCATGATGGATCAACACCACCGGTCTCTGACCGCCAATCGCATCGTCGTAAGCAAAAAAACCTTCCAGCACCGTGTCGCGATCCAGGTAACTGACCGTATTCGATATTATTGCCATAAGCTTTTTCCTATCCGGTTAATTAAAGCTCGCCCGTTTGTTGCAATGCCTGCAAAAATCCCGTAGATGCCTCTTCGACCATATCCAGCACCCGCTCAAAACCATAACTGCCACCGTAGTAAGGGTCTGGCACTTCGCGTTGATTCAAGTGCGGTGCATAATCGAGAAAATGGCGAATTTTATGACTCAAATCAATCGGACAGGCTTCTTTTAGTACGGCGTGATTTTCGTCGTCCATGACCAGAATGTGATCGAACGCTTCGAAATCTGCGGACACAACTTTGCGCGCCCGCAGATGTTTCAATTCAATCCCCCTGTCGCGAGCGGCTTTTTGCGCGCGCAGATCGGGCGCATCGCCAACATGGTAGGCATGGGTACCGGCTGAATCTATTTGAAAGCGCTCCGCCAGGTTTCTTGTAGACACTAAATGAGAGAAAACGCCTTCTGCGGTGGGCGATCGACAGATGTTACCCATACACACAAACAAAACCTTGATTTTCCGCATAGTTGTTAAGTTTTTAGAATAGTTGACGCTAAATTGTAAGCTATACTCGGTTGGCATGTCTTCAGGGCAGTACTGGAAAGACAGTTAATACAAGAAATTTAAAGCGTATTTTAGGGGAGTTTCGGATGTTGATGATGAACTGGCATTCTGTAGGGGTAAAGGTGGTTTCTATCACCATGTCGGTGCTAACACTTTTAGGCATAGCCATTTTGGTTGTTTACTCAAGCTTTGAGAAACAAAAGCTGATTGACCGGGAAATCAAAGCCTCGCGGCAACTACTCACTTTGTCCGAATCAATCCGCGACAATGTCGTAAAAAAATGGGAAGCCGGCATCTACACGCCTGAGCAACTCATGCAATTGGTCGAACAAAAAGGTAGCTCTAAAGCCAGAGAACTGGTGATCGCCACCGTACCGACGGCCAATGCCTGGGATGTCATCGAAGCAGAAGCCAAAGAGCACGGCTTTCGTTTCAAAGCACCGTCTCTTAACCCCCGAAACCCCCGGAACGCAGCGGATGACATCGAGCGTCAAGCGCTGGAGTTTTTCAGAAGCAACCCGTCCGCCCAAGACTTCAGCTACGTAGACGAAGAAAAACAGGAAGTCCGCTATTTACGCCCGGTCAAATTAGTCAAACAATGCGAATTGTGCCATGGCGACCCCAAGACGTCGCAAAGTCTCTGGAATAACGAAAAGGGCCAAGATTTACTGGGGTATCCGATGGAAAATCGCCACGCCGGCGACTTGCATGGTGCATTTGAGATCGTCACCCCATTCAGCGTGGCGCTAGCCGAGCTGAAGAATAATACCTTCTACGCTATCGGCTTCTTATGCATAACACTGATCATCATCGGTTTTACCGGCTACTTCACGATGAGCAAAATCATCATCGGTCCGCTGACAGCATTGGCTTTGAAACTGCAGGACATCGGTAGTGGCGAAGGCGACCTGCGGGCTCGCCTGGATGCGAGCGGCAAGTCGGAATTTGCCTGGATTGCATCGAGTTTTAATACCTTCGTGCGCAAAATAGCCAAAACCATCGACCAGATCAGCTCCACCAGCGAAAAACTGGCCAGCTCTTCTCACAAGCTTGCGAATATCACGCAATCGACTCAAGCCGGTGTCGAGCGACAATTGCACGAAACCACGTTGGTGGCTAATGCCATGAAGCAAATGACATCGACGGTGCAAGAAGTCGCCAAAAATGCCGTTAGAGCATCGGAAGCCGCGGAAATCGCCGACCGTGAAGCGTCGTCAGGCAAAAACATCGTGAAAGATGCGGTGCATGGCATCAACAGCTTGGCGTCTGAAGTGGAAAACGCCGCCAATGTGATACACGAACTGGAAAACGACAGTAACAGTATTGGCGAGGTATTAGGCGTGATTCAAGGTATTGCCGAGCAAACCAATTTGCTGGCACTGAACGCCGCCATAGAAGCCGCCAGGGCTGGAGAGCAAGGTCGAGGCTTTGCGGTAGTAGCGGATGAAGTCAGAACCTTGGCCAGCCGTACCCAAAATTCCACTTTGGAAATTCAAAAAACCATCGAACGCTTGCAGGACCGCGCGAAACAGGCCGTGGCCGTGATGGAAAACGGTAGAAGCCGCGCCAACTCCAGCGTAGAGCAAGCCGCATCCGCCGGCGGTTCGATAACCACTATCAGCGAACGTATCGATACCATTAACGATATGAATAATCAGATAGCCAGCGCGGCCGAGGAGCAAACCGCTGTAGCCGAGGAAATCAATCGCAACATCAGCAATATCAGCCGGGTATCCGAAGAGACTTCGATTGGCGCGAAAAATACGGCGGATGCCTGCCACGAATTACTTGACCTGGCGAATCAGTTACGCTCCATGGTTGGAAACTTTAAGACCTAGCGCAAACTCTATCTGCTCGGCCCGGCGTAACCATTATTCAGGGCGCGCCGGGACCATATCCAATGTTAAATTTGTACGGTTTGTTCGCCGAGGCTGGCTATAATTCACTAAGAATAATTACAGTTTCGTAGCTTAAGGATGAAGACATGCCCACAAAAATGAACCAACTGTTCGATGAAATCCACAAAATTCCGCAAGTACCCGAAGTCGTAAGATCCCTCATCAATCAGCTAAACAATCCCAACGCGGATATGCTCGACATAGCCAAAAACGTGGAAAAAGAGCAGGTGATTGTTTTAAAAATCCTGCGTTTGGTCAACTCCGCGCATTTTGGTTTATCCCGTAAAATTGGCTCTATAGATGAAGCCATCACCTTACTGGGCATGAACCAGCTGAAAACCTTGGTGATCGCATCCGGGATTGTCGGTGTGGTACCGCAATTGGATAATTTCGATGTCAAACAAAGCTGGCGGAATAGTTTTCGCACAGCAGGTTATGCAAGATGGTTCGCGGCCCAAGCGGGCCTGGCAGCCGACATCGCCTATACAGCCGGGCTAATCAGCAATCTGGGCAACCTGCTCATTCACATTGGCAGCCCCCGTGAAGCCAACGAAATTGATCAGCATGTAAAAAACGGCAACGTCAGACTTGAAATTGAAAAAAGGCGCTTGGGCTATACCAGCCCGGCAGTCTGCGCGGAGCTTTGCCGTCGCTGGAAATTTGCTGACGAATTGGTCGAAACCATCGAACAATCCGCGGAACCTCTGGCCGCGGACGCGCCAAACAAGTTAGCTTGCGCAGTTTTTCTCGCCCATGCAATCAGCGACTGCCAGGATCAGGGTTTGGATGAAAATCAAATTTTGGCTTCGCTACCCAATCAAGTCACCGCACTTTTAGGCCTATCGGAGCAACTTCTCAAGGAAAAATTGCCGGATGTTCTAGAGGCTAAATCTGAGCTCGACGGCCTTCTGGATTAAGAAACATAATTTTCGATAATCGTTCAGACGAAATTATTTTGCCTGAACGACGGCTAATTTATTCCTTCTCAGCCCCCCCCGCGCCCTAAAACCAACTATCAGCGCGCCGTCATCCCCAAATTGACCGCAATATGAGCAAGCTCTGTGGTAGTGTCAACCTGGAGCTTTTTCTTGATTTGCGTGGCGTAGTTCGCCACAGTTTTATGGCCCAGACACAGCTGATCGGCGATCTTATGCACCGTCAACCCTTGGGCAAGCAAACTAAATACATCGAACTCGCGTGCGGAAAAACCGGCTATTATCGCTTGATAACCGGTGTACTGCTGCTCTTCCCCGCCCCCCTTAACCAAACCGCGCTCGACATACTGTTGGCCAGCCATAATTGCCGCTATCGCTTCGGCAAGAATACCGGGAGCGCTATTTTTGGTGATATAGCCCTGCGCGCCGGCTGCCAATGCCCGGCTGACATAAACTTGTTCATGATGCACACTAAATACTAAAATTCTTGCCTCACTATCGCGCTGAATGATCCGCCGAATCGTTTCCAAACCGCCAATCCCTGGCATGGACAAATCCATCACCAACATATCGGGCTGTAATTCTTGATAAAGCTGAATAGCCTGTTCACCACGCTCGGCTTCGCCAATGACTTCGACACTATCCCCGGCAGCCAACAGCATTTTAAAACCAGCCCGCACTACCAGGTGGTCGTCCACCAACACGATTTTTATCTTGTTATTCATACGAGTGGGATTCGCGCATTAACCAACATACCTGAGCCAGGGCGAGACAACACCTGCAACTCGCCGTCCAGCGACTTGATGCGTTCTTTTATGCCCAGCAAACCAAAGCCTTGAGTGGTAGTCTGCAAATCGCAGCCGCGTCCGTCATCCTGCACTTTAAGTTGCAAACATGCCTGGGGGAGATCCAGCTTATCCAAGTCGATAGTCACGCTATGCGCTTGTGCATGGCGCACCACATTGGTCAAACACTCCTGAATCACCCGAAACACCTGAATAGTCAGATTTTTATCCAAACCGTCCACCGCATCGCTACAGCGAATCGTCAGCCGCAGGTCGGCATTGCGTTCCGACCAATGATTTACCATCTCTTCCAAAGTGGCCTTCAATCCCAACTCGGTCAAGACCAGAGGATGCAATTGCTGCATCATCGAACGCACCACGGTCATTAAGTGATCGCAAATTTCCGCGATTGTCGTGGTTATTTTCGCCGCGTCGGCTTTGCGATGTGCCGCCGTAACGGCCATCACTTTGATTGCCGTCAGGGATTGACCAAATTCGTCATGCAACTCCTGCGACAGACGTTGGCGCTCTTCTTCCTGAATGGCTAGCGAATGCTGTGTCAATGCGCGATTTTCCTGGCGGGTTTTTTCCAATTCAACCGTCATATGATTGATTGCCTTGGCAATATCATCGAATTCCTGCGTGGAAAATGGCGGCAATTGTTGCCGATATTGGCCGGTTTCGATCAGGCGCAAGGCGTCCACGATGACCGCAATCGATTGCAAAGACTTATTAAATACCAGATTAACCGCTAGAAAAGTCAACATAGTCAACAAGGAAATCGACGCAAAAAACGCCACGCTTTCCTGCCAGACTTCGGTGATTTCATCGAGCGGCTGAGCCTGAATAATCAGCGTCAATAACTTGCCGTCCTGCATGTTCAGCTGATGCTCGACTTTGGGATAGTCGCCCTTCACCAAGCGGATAAACCAACTAGGCGGCATTTCTTCGGGATTGGTCGGTTGATTTTCGCCGGCGAAATGGATTAACTGTCCGTCCGGCTTTTGCAATTGAATGCTCAAATGCCGCGTTTGCCGCAAGGCGCTGAAGCGGGATAAATCGTCGCTTTGTTGAAATACCGGCGTATCGGTGATGCCCAAGGTGATCAGCTGCAAGGCCAGATGAATCGAGGCATCCACCTCCTTCTCGACCGCTTGGCGGGCTTGCCAGACCGCAATCGCCCCGCCCAATACCAAAATACAAACCGAAGACAGCAGGATGCGACAGATAATCTGGTAGCGAAGGCTCATGACATGGAGTGCGTTGAAAACCCTCTATTATCCCGTCTAGCTTCCCACACAGCTATAGGAAAAATTCTTATTTATTCCTGACGATGAGAACTGCAAATTGGAGCCCCTGAATCATTGAGAGGGTCGGGATATGTGTTACTCAAACTCTATCCTATTCAACCAAACGCAAGCCTCGGCGCTGACTCAGCCTACCCAAACCCGAGCATTTCTGAACATTCGCAACCACGCCCCATCTTCCAACCAATCGGCCGGATGCCAGGAGTTCTGTATCGCCCTGAAACAACGTTCCGGATGCGGCATCATGATGGTAAAACGGCCGTCGACGGTGGTTAAACCGGTAATGCCCAGCGGTGATCCGTTCGGGTTGGCCGGAAAGGCTTCGGTTTCATTGCCGTAATTATCGACATAACTGATCGCAACCTCGGCTCCGGCAGAATTTTCGGAATCGAACTCGGCTCGGCCTTCCCCATGCGCCACCACAACCGGCAAAATAGAGCCTGCCATGCCTTGGAAGAAAATCGACGGCGAAGCCTGCACCTTGACCATTGCTACCCGCGCCTCGAATTGTTCCGACAGATTGCGTTTGAACTGCGGCCAGTGTTCCGCACCTGGAATAATATCCTTCAGGCCCGACATCATCTGACATCCGTTGCAAACACCCAAACCAAACGTATCGGGGCGGGCAAAAAACGCGGCAAATTCGTCGCGCGCTTTCGGGTTGAACAAGATGGATTTGGCCCAACCGCCACCTGCACCGAGCACGTCACCGTAAGAAAAACCGCCGCAAGCCACCAGACCGGTAAAATCGGCCAGCGATACCCGGCCGCTGATGATGTCGGTCATGTGTACATCGATGGCCGCGAAACCGGCTCTATCGAAGGCTGCCGCCATTTCCACGTGGCCGTTGACACCTTGCTCCCGCAAAATCGCGACTTTAGGTCGATCCGAATCTGCAAATTTTGCAGCGATGTTGTCGTTGATGTCGTAAGTCAACTGAGCGGACAAACCTGGATCGTTGTCATCGGCGATTAGCTCGAATTGTTGCCGTGCGCAATCGGGATTGTCGCGCAAGGCTTGCATCCTGAAGCTGACTTCCGACCAAGTTTGTTGCAGTTCAGCGCGTTCCGCGCTGTAGATTTCTTTGCCGTTACGGACGATTCGTAACTTTTGATCTGAACTTAATTTACCGACGATATGGGTAAACTCGTCCAGCCCGGCCTGATCCAACAGTCTCGCGACATGATCCAATTCAGCCGTTTTTACTTGCAGTACCGCGCCCAATTCCTCGTTGAACAAGGTCGCCAGCACGTCGTCGCCCAGTTCGGAAATATCTAGTTCAACGCCTTCACGGCTGGCAAACAGCATTTCGGTTACCGTAGCCAGCAAACCACCGTCGGCCCGATCATGGTAAGCCAGAATCAGCCCTTGGTCGTTCAAGGCTTGAATGGTATCGAAGAAACGCTTGAACAAACTCGCGTCGTCCAGATCCGGAGCCTGGTTGCCGAGCTGATTGTAAACTTGGGCCAGCACCGAACCGCCAAGACGGTTCTTGCCCCGGCCAAGATCAATCAACAGCAACACGCTATCGGCATTTTTCAACTCTGGAGTCAGTGTACAACGCACGTCCTGCACTGGCGCGAAGGCAGTGATGATCAGCGACAGTGGCGAGGTCATGGTCTTCTCATGCCACACGCTTTTCATCGACAGCGAATCCTTGCCTACCGGAATCGCAATACCCAATTCCGGGCACAATTCCATACCCACCGCCTTGACGGTATCGAACAGCGCGGCGTCTTCACCGGGGCTGCCGCAAGCAGCCATCCAGTTGGCGGACAGTTTGACATCATTAAGCTTGCCGATACGAGCCGCTGCCAAGTTAGTCAACGCCTCACCTATCGCCATGCGTCCGGAAGCAGGACCGTCGATCAAAGCCAAGGGCGTGCGCTCACCCATTGCCATTGCTTCGCCGGTGTGGGCATAAAAGCCGGAAGCCGTGACCGCAACATCAGCCACCGGCACTTGCCAGGGGCCGACCATCTGGTCGCGAGCGACCAAACCCGTCACCGAGCGGTCGCCGATGTGAATCAAGAAGCTCTTGTCCGCCACGGCCGGAAACGCCAAGACCCGTTTCACGGCTTCGGCCAATTCGACTTGGTCCAGTTGCAGGCCGGGTAGTTTCTTGTTTAAACGCTGGACATTTCTATGCATTTTCGGCGGCTTGCCGAACAATACCGACATAGGCAGATCAACGGGTTTACCACCCAGCCATTCGTCGCTCAGCGTCAGATGTTCCTCGTCGGTGGCATGACCGATCACCGCGTACAAACAATGCTCGCGTTTGCAGAAAGATTCGAACAATGCCAGCGATTCCGGTTTGATCGCGACGACATAACGTTCCTGAGCTTCGTTGCACCAGATCTGCATCGGCGACATGCCCTTGTCGGCGTTCTGCACCTTGCGCAATTCGAAGCGGCCGCCGCGATCGCAGTCGTGAATGATTTCCGGCACCGCGTTGGACAAACCGCCGGCACCGATGTCGTGAATAGAGATGATGGGGGTGTTTTCGCCCAGCGAATTACAGTGATTAATCACTTCCTGGCAACGGCGCTCCATCTCCGGGTTTTCACGTTGCACCGAGGCAAAATCCAGCTCCGCCGCGCTCTCGCCGGAAGTTTGCGACGATGCCGCGCCGCCGCCCAAACCGATCAGCATCGCCGGGCCGCCCAGGATGACGATCAACGAGTCGGCCGGGATCGGCTGTTTATCCACCAGCATGGGCCGGATGTTGCCCATGCCGCCGGCGATCATGATGGGTTTGTGGTAACCGCGATATTGGTTAGGCTCTCCGGTCTCGGCCGGTTGCTCGAAGCTGCGGAAATAGCCGGCGATATTGGGCCGGCCGAATTCGTTATTAAACGCTGCGCCGCCGATTGGCCCTTCCAGCATGATGTCCAACGCGGAAACGATGCGCTCTGGCTTGCCGTAATCCGCTTCCCAAGGCTGCGAGAAACCAGGAATTTTCAGATGCGAGACGCTGAAACCGGTCAGACCGGCCTTGGTCGCCGAACCCCGGCCGGTGGCGCCTTCGTCGCGAATCTCCCCGCCGGAACCGGTTGCCGCGCCGGGATGCGGTGAGATCGCAGTCGGATGGTTGTGGGTCTCCACCTTCATCAGCATGTGCGCCTGTTCTTCGACATAGCCGTAGGCATAGTTATTCGCCGCATCGCGGATGAAAACCTGCGCGGTCGTGCCTTCCAGCACCGACGAGTTGTCGCTGTAGGCTGACAGCACGCCTTGCGGATTCAGCGTGTGGGTGTTGCGGATCATCGCGAACAAGGACTTGGCTTGCTCTTCGCCATCAATGGTCCAACTGGCGTTGAAGATTTTATGCCGGCAATGCTCCGAGTTGGCCTGGGCGAACATCATCAGTTCCACGTCGGTCGGATTACGACCCAAACTGATGAAGCTCTCAGTTAAATATTCGATCTCATCGGCCGACAAGGCCATGCCTAACTCAGCGTTGGCCTTAACCAAGGCATCCCTGCCCTGCTCAATGATAGCTACGGTTTGTAAAGGTTGCGGATCGTGCTCGGCAAACAAATCAAGGCCAGCCTGATCGTAAACCACTTGCTGAATCATTCTATCGTGCAGTAAAGACGCCAGTTGGTGTTTAACAGCATCGCTCAAAGGCTCGGAAGAGGTAAAGCGGTATTCGATACCGCGCTCAATGCGTTTTACCGCGGCCAGGCCGCAACGCTCGGCTATTTCCGAGGCTTTACTCGACCAAGGCGAAATAGTGCCCAAACGTGGCACCACCCACAAGGAGACAAACTGAGGCTCAGGCGATCCTCCACTCTCTTCCACCGCTATATTTTCGCTGCTTTCATCGCTTTGGCCGTAATCGAGCAAGCGTTCCAGCATCGCAGCTTGCTCGGCGGATAGCTGACCATCGATTTGCACGAAATGCTGAAACCGGGCACTAACAGCAGTAATGCTGCCGGCCACTGCCTGCAGTTCGGTCAGCAGTTTTTCAATACGAAAACGGGAAAGAGCGGAGGTTCCGGATAGGGTCAACATGGGCTGTGTTTGAGTGGTTTTTTATAGCTAAAAGAGTAAATACAGGACATTCCGCAGATAAAACACGGCAAGCCCCAAATCGCAAACAAGGCGGCGATTTTATGGCGACGGCGTATCGTCGGCTGCTTTGTCCGACTTGTCAGCGGTACCGCTGGGTATATCCTGATTAATGCCTTCGGTGATCAATCTGAGCAAAGAGGTGGCAGCGACATTTGACAGGGTCTTACCGTCACTATCTTGCACCGTCACTTCGGTAAGCAGTTCATCAAGTTGATGCAGGCTTACCCGATATTCCTGTTCCTGGCTGGGATCGTCGCCGAATAAAAAAGTGATTTCGTCCAGAATGGAACCGTCTTCCGGCTTAATCGCGTCAGGATCGTATTTGACGAAGAAATAGCCTTTGTCCATATTCCGCTCGACCACTTCCAATTTTTGGCGGCTCAAGGCTTTGCCGACTATCCACCACGCTTGAGTGGCGGATTGATCGATTTGTAAACTGCTGACGCCACTGCTGCCGGCCGCTTGCACACTTTTCCCGGAACCGGCTGCCGCGACAGTCTCTTTAGCTTCGGTTTTTTCCGGCTTACTGGGCGCCGGTTCTGCGGCATCCGCAGTTGCCGCTGATCGGACGGGTTCCTGCTGTACCGGCGCTGGTGCTGCTTCCGGGGTATTGCTTACCGGGTGGGTCGCCAAAGTCTTGGTTTTTAGATCGTCCGGCACCACTAACTCGGGGATTTCGGTGGTAAATTGGTAATCTCTTTCCTTATCCGGAAACCAGCTCTTGATGGTGCTGCACGAGGCATTTAACAGCAACGCCGAAACCAGCGCCAAACGACCGTATAGGCGAGTTTTCATAATTATAAAACGCCGGCTTGATGCATCGCGGCGCGTACGGTAGCGAAACAGTCTTCGGTCAGCCAAGTCAGCGGTAAACGGATGCCTTTGCCCATTAAGCCCATTTCAGCCACCGCCCATTTAACGGGGATGGGGTTGGATTGCACGAATAGGCTGCTGTGTAAACCGGTCAATTTAGCGTCTATCGCCTCCGCAGTCGCGCTATCACCGGCCATCGCTGCCGCCAGCATATCGTGCACCAATCTAGGCGCCACGTTGCCGGTTACGGTGATACTGCCGTTGCCGCCCAGCAAACAAAATTCGCGGCTGGTGGCGTCGTCGCCGGTATACAGTGCAAAATCTTCGCCGGTTAAATCGCGGATTTCTTTAACCCTTTCCAACTTGCCGGTTGCTTCTTTCACACCGACGATGTTATCGATTTTGGACAGTCGTCCCACAGTTTCCGGCAACAAATCGCAGGCGGTGCGGCCGGGTACGTTATACAGAATTTGCGGGATGTCCACCGCTTCGGCGATGGCTTTGTAATGCAGGTACAAGCCTTCCTGGGTCGGTTTGTTGTAATAAGGCGTGACTAGCAAACAAGCATCCGCACCGGCTTGCTTGGCTTTTTGAGTCAGGAGTATCGCTTCGCGGGTGCAATTGGCACCGGTACCGGCGATGACCGGTATCCGTCCGGCCACGCAATCGACAATAAATTTAATGACTGCGCAATGTTCATCTTCATCGAGAGTAGCCGATTCGCCCGTCGTGCCGACCGCTACCAATGCGTCAGTCCCTTGCTCTATATGAAATTCGACCAGCCGTTTCAGACTGGTTTCATCCACCGCACCGTCTTCCGTCATCGGGGTTACCAGCGCAACGATACTACCTTGAATCATGCAAATCTCTCGTGTTTAGGTATATAAAACCGGGGCATTATATCAAGCTAACCCTGAAAACTCAGCCTGTTATATTTGCCGGGCGGCCAGAAATCTATCCAGCGCGTTGGCGAAATTTTGGACATCTTTGGCCGTCATGGCCGCCGCGCCACCGGATGCCAAACCGTTGTCGCGCAAGCCTTCCATGAAATCACGCATGGCCAGTTTTTCACCGATATTCTCCACCGTATAAGCTTCGCCGCGCGGATGAATCACAAACCCCTGCTTGGCTAGGATTTTTGCAGCCAACGGAATATCGCCGGTAATCGCCAGATCCCCGGCCCGCAGATGCGCGACAATATAGTCATCAGCGACATCGAAACCGCCGCTGACGCGAATGGATTGGATATAACGAGATGGCGGCACGGCGATGCTTTGATTGGCAATCAGCAGCAATTCCAACTGCCTTTTTTGGGAGACGCGGAACAAAACCGTTTTAATCAAATTAGGACAGGCATCCGCATCCACCCAAATCTTGATTGCCCCCGTCATTGCGCGGTCTTCACGTCCGGCTTTATCCGAACATACCAACCGTAGTACAAGGCATAAGCCACCAAAAATACCAGGTAGCCGGACCATAAAATATCCGACGCAAAATGTCCGCCGGAAGTCATCCGGGTAAAGCCCAGAGTCCACGCCAACACTATCGTCAACAGAAAATAGATGGCTTTATGGTTTTGCGACAGAAAATACAACACAAAAAATGTATAGCCCACCGAACAATGGCCGCAGACGAAAGACTTATCAGGCGTGTGGCCGAATTTGGCAGGCGGCACATACTGATACTCACCACCGAACTGGCTGACATGCACTGGCCGGGGTCTTCCCCAATGATCTTTGACGATCAGATTAACCACCAAGCCCGGCCCCAAGGCAATGACCAATAGAATATACAAGGCCTTACGGCGAAAACGTTGCGTATGAGTATTGAAATGACTGAGGACATAAACCGCTAAAGCTATCAGACCGGCCCACAAGGTGAACGGAAAAGCATAGTCATACAGCAGTTTCCAGGGCCACCAATGCTGGGTCGGCCAGACATCGCTTGGGTTTTCCGGATGATAAAACAAGGCCGCCAGGCGCAAATCCAGGTCTGTCAGCCCAAACAATAGTGTGGTCAGTGCCGCCAATAGCAACACGAGCATGAGTTCGTTGCGCGCGCGTCTAATTTTCCGATGGGGCATAGCTTTCCTTCTCCAATGTTAGCCGGACGGTTTCCGGCCAAAACTTCAGGTTTTCACCTAAATACAGGTAATACGGGGAACTCGGCTTGGCAGGATTGGGGATTTGCGCCAAGAAGCGAAAATTTTGAAACGCAGCTTTCAATTCTGCGGGCAGGTTTTCCTCCGAGGTTTCACCCAGCACAAAGCCGTTTTTGCCGACAAACGCCTGCGGACCAGGCCAAACTTCGTACTGCGACGTCACCACACCACTGGGTTCGTAACGATAAACCTGGGGATGATCGGGCAAGTAAAACGCCAACTCGCTCGCCAGATAACGATGACCCAAGGCTACCACAAAGGTATTATCCAGATTGGGCAGACTGATCATGCGCTCGAAATGCACGTTAATCGCCAACTCCTGCCAGCTGTTGAAACGCTTGGTGGGATCGAACGCGGTGTTTTGTAATTTAAACACTTGCAAGACGATGGGCAGCGAATAGGTCAACAGCACCATCGCCAAACCCAGCACGACGCCGTATTTCAAGGCTTTTTTCCAGGCACCGGCCAGCCAGTTGCCGACTAACAAAATCAAGCCGGTAAAATAAAACGGCATAGGCCAATTGCCTTGGGCTTTTTGCAGCACACTGAGCAGCAAAACCCCGAGTAACAAGGCTGGCCCCATCAATAGCAAAAAGCGTTGCTCCGCTGCCAGGCGCTTAAAATTGAACGCAGCTTGCGCGCTGCTAATCAGCACCAGCACAAACAGCACCGGCGAAACCAGTAACAGCTGGTAAAGCAGGAAATCTCGGGCCCATTGTAAGTGCTTGAGCACGCTGACCGGTTCATGGTTACCGAAATGGCCTTTGCTATGCCCAAACATCACCCAGTCGTGTTGCTGGTTCCACCATAAAATCGGCACTGCCGCGATCACGATAGGGCTTAAATAAATCAGAAACTCTTTTTTCAACAGCCCCCGGCGTTGCTTATCCAAGGCTAAAAAGATCAGTAACATTAACGGCAAGATCAATGCCGATTGCTTGCTCAACAAGGCAGCGGCACTTGCCAAACCGGCCCATAGCCAGGCACGCGCTTGATTGTCGAACAATGCCCGTCTTAAATAGTAAACGGTGATTATCCAGAAACAATACAGCGGCGCGTCGATGGTCATCAGGAGGTTGGCGAGCACATTGATCGGTGTTGCCAACACCAGCAACAACGCCAAAGCTCCTCCACGCGCGCCATAAAATGCCTTTGCCGTCCCGTGAAAAAACCATAGAAATGCGCTGCCCAACAATAATGCAGGCAAGCGCACCGTAAACGTATAGTCGCCCAACAGCCAGGTAAACGCACCGATCAGCCAAGCTATCATCGGCGGTTTGCTGTAATAGCACCAGTCCGGTCGCCGCGACCAATCCCAGTAGTAGCTTTCATCGCCGATCAAATCAAAGCCATTGATCAGCAGAAATCCGCCGCGCAACAACATGAGCGCCAGCAGCAAAGCCAGCGTATGTGAATCTATCCAGCGTAACAGTCTCTCAGACATAGGCGCTTATTCCCATTTCTCCAGATAATGTAACAACAGTTGCAGGCTGCGTTGACCGCGAAATTCGTTGATATCCAGTTTATAGGCCGCGTTGATTTTTCGGCAACCCAGCCATTTTTCCGGGTGATCGGCAAAAAACGCTATCGCATCCAGCAACTGGCCGCTAAACGGCAAACGCAACACAAACTTTAAATGCTGCTGCCCGACGATGCGGCATTGGATCACATCGAATACGCCATTGAATACCGGCTCCGGGAAGGTCTGCCCCCACACCGCAGCCTGCTGGAGCGTTTCCGCGAAGGCCAAAGTCATATGTTGCTCATCCAATTCGCCGTCGGAATAGACCTTCTGTTCCAGATCCACCTGCTCCAGTTTTGCGGCCACTGTCTCGGCAAAAGCCAGGGCAAAATGCGGATAATCGTGTAGCTTAATCGTCAAGCCTGCTGCCATCGCATGGCCGCCGAATTTGCTTAATATCTGCGGATGCATTGCGGCAATTTCGCTAAGTACATCGCGGATATGCACACCGGTGATGGAACGCGCCGAACCTTTGATATCGCCATTATCGGCTGGCGCAAATGCGATCACTGGCCGGTGTAGGCGATCCTTAATCCGCGACGCCAGAATGCCAATGACACCTTGATGCCAATTGCCGTCATACAGACAGACGCCGGCCGGCACGTGTTTTTCGTCAAGAGCCTTCATTTCCGAAAGCAATACCATTGCCTCGGTCTTCATCTGTCCTTCGACTTCTTTGCGGTCTTGGTTCAAGGCATGCAATTGCTCGGCTATATCATGCGCCAAGCCGGCATCATCGGTCAGCAAGCACTGAATGCCTAATGACATATCGTCCATCCGTCCGGCCGCGTTCAAACGCGGTGCGATGGAAAACCCCAGATCGCTGGCATGAATCCCGGACAACTGCTTGCCGGCGACTTCTGCCAAAGCTTTAATTCCAGACTGGCATTGCCCGGAGCGGATGCGCAATAAGCCTTGATGCACTAAAATGCGGTTGACCTGATCCAAGGCCACCACATCGGCGACGGTGCCTAAGGCCACGTAATCGAGCAAACGCGCTAGATTCGGCTCAGGAATCCCGGCTTTCTCAAACCAATGCAATTCGCGCAAGCGAATCCGCAAGGCCATCAAAATATAAAACATCACCCCTACGCCGGCGATGTTTCTGCTTGGAAACTTATCGTCAGGCAAATTGGGATTGACGATAGCATCGGCGTCCGGCAGTTCCAGCCCCGGTAAATGGTGATCGGTAATCAACACCTTGATACCGGCAGCCTTGGCGGCTTTGACACCGTCGATACTGGATATGCCATTGTCCACGGTGACAATAATATATGGGCTCTGCCGCTTCACGAGTTCAACAATTTCCGGCGTCAAGCCGTAACCGTATTCGAAACGGTTGGGTACCACAAAATCCACGGCTTTCGCCCCGAGCAGCGCAAGGCCTTTTAAAGCCAAGGCACAGCTGGTGGCGCCATCGGCATCAAAATCGGCGACCACGGTAATTTTTTGCTGCTGTTTGATCGCCGACACCAAATGCTCGACCATCTCCTTCATACCGGTCAGCAGCCACGGCGAAGGCAAACTCGCCAGACTCCGATCCAATTCATCGGCACTCTGCACACCGCGGCTGCTAAAAATCCGTTGCAACACCGGGTCCATCTCGCCAAAGTGCGGATTTTTAATCTGCACCGGCCTGGGCAGAATGACTTTTTTAACGCTTTGCAAATACATATCAGGCAATAAAAAAGCCGGCAATTGCCGGCTTGTCGATGCTCATCGCTAGACTCACATCGAATCCAGAATAGCTTTTTTCACCGCATCCAGTGAGGCGTCTATCGTGATCGGTTGATCGTCCTTGCACTGAGCAATGGCGGTGTCAGGATCTTTAATACCGTTGCCGGTCAAGGTGCAGACGATGGTACTGCCTTCCGGGATGTTGCCATTGGCGATGTCTTGCAAGGCACCTGCCAACGAAGTGGCGGAGGCCGGCTCGCAGAAAATACCTTCATAGGCAGACAGCATTTTTTGCGCGGCCAGAATTTGCGGATCGGTGAACGATGCGAACCAACCGCCGGATTGTTTCTGCGCGGTCCAAGCCCCGTCCCAAGATTGCGGATTACCGATGCGGATTGCCGTCGCCACTGTTTCCGGATTTTCCACCGGATGGCCCGCCAAGAAAGGCGCAGCACCGGCCGCTTGGTAGCCACACATTACCGGACGTTTTTTGGTCACGGCTTTATGGGTGGCAGTATCGGTTGAATATTCTTTATAGCCCTTCCAGTACGCGGTGATATTGCCGGCGTTACCGACAGGCAAGCAGTGGAAATCGGGCGCATCGCCCAAAGCATCGACGATTTCGAAAGCAGCTGTTTTTTGACCTTCCAGGCGGAAAGGATTGATGGAGTTAACGATGGTTACCGGGGCATGGTCCGTGATTTCCTTAACAATAGACATGCCGGCATCGAAATTGCCTTTGATCTGAATGATTTTGGCGCCGTACATCATGGTTTGCGCCAATTTGCCCAACGCGATTTTGCCTTCGGGGATCAAAACGAAGGCACGAATGCCGGCCCTTACCGCATACGCGGCGGCGGCAGCCGAGGTATTGCCGGTGGACGCACAAATGATGGCTTGACTGCCCTCTTCCACCGCTTTGGTCACGGCCATAGTCATACCGCGATCTTTAAACGAACCGGTCGGATTTAGGCCTTCGAATTTAACGTAAATATCGACATCCTTACCGATCAAGCGCGGAATATTTTGCAATTGAATCAGCGGGGTATTACCCTCGCAAAGACTGATCAACCGGGTGTCGGCGGAGACCGGCAAGCGGTCGCGGTAGCGTTCGATGATGCCTGTGTAGCGTGTTTGCGTTGCCATTTTTTATCCTAGAGTTTCCAAGCGAATCCGCGCCACTTTACCGCTGACTGTCGCCAGCGCTTCGATGGCCGCAATCGCGGCGTTCATTTCTTTTTCCAGCGTCAGTTGCGTCAGCATAATGATGGGCACGGAAGTCTCGCCTTGCGGCGGTTCTTTTTGAATCAAAGCTTCAATGCTGATGTTGTGCGCCGCCAAAATCCGGGTCACATCGGCTAACACGCCGGGCTTGTCTTCGGCAGTCAGGCGCAAGTAATAGGCGGTCTTGATTTGCTCGGCAGGCAACACCGGAATGTCGGCGATAGCATCGGCCTGGAACGCCAGATGCGGCACCCGATTTTCCGGATCACTGGTCATGGCTCGGACTACATCGACCAAGTCTGCTACCACAGCGGAAGCAGTAGGCTCTGCGCCGGCTCCAGCGCCGTAATATAAGGTCGGTCCGACCGCGTCGCCGCAGACCAGCACCGCGTTCATCACGCCATCGACATTGGCGATCAAGCGACGTTTGGGAATCAAGGTCGGATGCACGCGCAACTCGATGCCGTCCTCGGTCTTGCGGGCGATCCCCAGATTCTTGATCCGGTAACCCAGCGCCTCCGCGTATTCCACATCCAGGCGGGTAATTTTGGTAATGCCTTCAGTAAAGACTTTTTCAAACTGCAAAGGAATGCCAAAGGCAATCGAAGCCAGAATGGTCAGTTTGTGGCCGGCATCTATGCCTTCCACGTCAAAAGTCGGGTCGGCTTCGGCGTAACCCAAAGCCTGGGCTTCGGCCAGTACATCGGCAAAGTCGCGGCCCTTGTCGCGCATTTCGGTGAGGATGAAATTGCCGGTGCCGTTGATGATGCCCGCCAGCCATTTGATGCGGTTGCCGGCCAAACCTTCACGAATCGCTTTGATGATGGGTATACCGCCGGCCACGGCCGCTTCGAACAATACCATCACGCCTTTTTTGCTGGCTTCGGCGAAGATCTCATTGCCGTGCAAGGCAATCAGGGCCTTGTTAGCGGTGACCACATGCTTGCCGTTGGCAATCGCGGTTAACACCAGTTGCTTGGCCAGATCGTAGCCGCCGATCAATTCGACAACCACATCGATGTCCGGGTCGTTGACGATCTCGAACGGATCGGCCGTCAAGGTGATGCCATCGGTGGCGCAAATCCGCGTCCGGTTCAGGTCGCGCGCAGAGGCGCGGGTGACCAAGATTTCCCTGCCGGCCCGGCGAGCTATTTCCCCGGCATTCCTTTTCAGTACGTTGACGGTGCCACCACCGACGGTACCCAATCCCAAAACCCCAACTGTTACCGGCTTCAAACCTGACTCCTAGCGTGATACCCAAAAATGGCGTCGATTATACTACGTTGTCTTTTTTCAGCATATTGCGGATGCTGCGCAAGGCCTGGCGGGTTCTGTGCTCGTTTTCGATCAAACTAAAGCGAATATGGTCGTCGCCGTGCTGACCGAAACCAATACCCGGCGACACCGCCACTTTGGCGTCGATAATCAATTTTTTGGCAAACTCAATGGAACCCATCTCCCGATAGGCTTCCGGAATCTTGGCCCAGACAAACATGGTAGCCTTGGGTTTCTCGACGTGCCAACCCATCGCATTCAAGCCGTCGCACAACACATCGCGGCGCGCTTTGTACATATCGCAGATCTCTTTCACACAATCTTGCGGGCCTTCCAATGCAGTAATCGCCGCAACCTGGATCGGTGTGAACGTGCCGTAGTCCATATACGATTTGATCCGGGTCAACGCCGCTACCAGGGTTGGATTGCCGCACATAAAGCCAACCCGCCAGCCGGGCATGTTGTAGCTTTTTGACAGGGAGAAAAACTCGACGGCGATGTCTTTCGCCCCTTCTACCTGCAAGATCGATGGCGCCACATAGCCGTCGAACACGATGTCGGCGTAAGCAATGTCGTGGACGATCCAGATATTGTGTTCCTTACAAATCGCCACCACTTTTTCGAAGAAATCCAGCTCCACGCATTGGCAGGTCGGATTGCCCGGAAAATTCAGAATCAACATCTTCGGCTTTGGCCAAGACTCGGCAATCCCTTTTCGCAATTCCTCGAAGAAATCCACTCCCGGGGTCAACGGCACATGGCGAATATCCGCGCCGGCAATCACCACGCCATAGGGATGAATCGGGTAAGCCGGGTTCGGCACCAGCACCACGTCGCCAGGGCCCAAGGTTGCCAGCGCCAAATGCGACAAACCTTCTTTAGAGCCTATCGTGACAATGGCCTCGGTGTTGAAATCCAAGTCAACGTCGAAACGTTTTTTGTACCAGCCGCAAATTGCTTTGCGCAAGCGCGGAATGCCTTTGGAAACCGAATAACGATGGGTATCGTCGCGCTGCGCCACTTCCAACATTTTATCGAGGATGTGTTTGGGGGTAGGCTGGTCCGGATTGCCCATCCCAAAATCGATGACGTCTTCGCCCTCCGCTCGGGCTTTGGCTTTCAGCTCGTTAACGATGTTAAAAACGTAAGGCGGCAGGCGGCTAATGCGATGAAATTCTTCCATTAATGACTCTTGAAATTCTGGTTTTGAAGACGGCTTCTAAAGAAAGCCGGCTAAGGTACTGTTGTTGCGGGGCGATGTCAATTTCGGTGCAGCGGGACGCGCCCGAAAATCGCTATCGGGCGAAGCTTAGGGTTTTACGGCAGTAGTTGACGCAACTTGAGCGGCATCTGCTTGCTGCTGATGCAGGTAAGAGCCACCGACTAGAAAAGTCAGCACCAATAGGTACAAAACCGCAGCGATATTTTTAACTTTCTTGCTGCCGTCGTCGTGATTACGGTCGTTCATGAATTAAGGTCTCGTGAATATTCGATGTTGCTGCCGCAATTGTAACGTCTGCCGCATCATCTGAGAACGAAAAGCTCGAACTAAGCGCCCGGCCAAACAATGACCGCGGTCCGCAAACGTGATTTGCCGAAACAGGACATGCGGTCGAAATCCTCGCGGGCGATGGGGATAAACTGGCAATCCAACTCATTCTGCCGGCCGTCGTCCGGGTCGGAATCGTGCATGTACAAACAATCCTTATCAAAACCACTCATCACGACCCAATGCGGAGCTTTTTTGCGGTCCATCGAAAAGGTACTGATCAGGATCAACGGGATCGCCCCGGCTTCAAACGCGGCGATCAAATCGTTCTGCGTGACGTTGGCATAATGAATCGCCACGCCCTGCTCTGCTGCGTCACGCTTGAAACAGGTATCGACCAACTCGACGATCTGCTTTTTATCGTCACTACGCACGCTATCGATAAATAAAGAGCCGGTTTGGTTGATCCACACTTCCACCGCAAACTGTCGGCGTTTGGCAGCCAAGGCCAAACCGATGGGATGGCAGCCGCCATGACCGGAGGTCATGAAAATAGTAGTGGCTTCGCGCCATAACTCGATTTCTTGCTCGCGCGACGGCAAATAAGTTTTATTGAGCGCGTGCATCGCCATCATCAACGCCGCCGGGCCGCAGGTAAACGGCGTGGTTTGCCGCAGCCAATGCACCGAGCGGTGTTGCGGAGTATCACGATAACGGCGGATGCGCTTTTGGTAGCGCAACGCATCTTTATGGTCTTGGTAATAATCGCGATACAAACCAAACTTTTGAAAACCCAGCGCCTCGTATAAACGGATGGCCGGCGTGTTATCCACACTCACTTCCAGACGCAGATACAAACGGCCATCATCGCGCGCGGCTTGCTCGCCGGCCAGCATTAAGGTCTTGGCTATGCCTTTGCCGCGCAATTGCGGCGCCACGGCCAGCGAATAAATCCGCGCCAAGCGGGTGCCGGGGTGATAAATGATCAATATATAGCCGGCGACCAGCCCCGCCCATTCCGCTAATAACAGGGCGCGATGATCGGAACTTAACCAATGCCGGAAACTGCGCCGGCTTAATTTGTCGGTGGCAAAGCTGGCATTTTCCAAGGCTACCAAGCCCTCCAGATCGGCGCTTTGCGCCGGCCGCACCGCCAACTCAGTGGCTAAAGCTGTCACGACGACACCCCGCGCAGCGCCTGACCCAGTACTTGCCGCGCGCGGAACAACACCATTTCCTGCCAGGCATTGTCGTTGGGACAGAAATGCCGGCGCATTTCCATACTGTGCGCAAAACGCTCATCATTAATATCCTCGGCAGCCCAAAGTTGATGATCGCGCAGCAACACTTCAAACAAGTGGTCGGTGCTATACGTACCAAACTCCAGCGTCACATAACAACTTTGCGGGTTCATGTTGGCGTGCCACAGATAATCCAACAGGCCTAACTTGGGTACCGAACTAGACGTGCCCGCCAGCGGCAAGGTCACCGAATCGCCATACCAGTGTTGCGCAACCGCCGCGCCGGCGCTATCGGGTTGATGGTCACAGATAATTTCCCCGTAACCGTAAGGACCGAGACCGGTATGCAAATCCACCACGGCGACACGACGTTGCGCCAAATTATGACGTTGAATCAAATCCTCGCAGACCAGCCGGCCATGCGCCGGCGCCCGGCCACCGTAAAACGGCCCGGACGGGTCGCGGTATTGGCCGCCGCTGATGGCTTTTTCCAACGCGACTCGACCGTATTCCTGGGTAAAATCGGCAAACGCCTGCTGTCTTTGCCCGGCATCCGCCACGAATAACCATTCCCGCAACAAATCGTAATCCGGGTTTTCCGGCACGGGCTGCGAAAAATCCACCGCATTGCGATTCAAATCCACCCCGTCGCCGTCGCAGCGCCGCGACCAGGCATAGCCCCAGGGCGTTAAGGCGTGGACCAGCAACAGCGCCGTATCATTTGGAATGTCCAGTTGGCGTTTGCTTAAGCCTTGCAGCAAATCAAGCTGAATCGCGCTGCCCGCAAAGCCTTCCACCCCGTGCGTCGCGGCAAGGCACACCACCACGTTGTCCGCTTGCTCATCGCCTATCCAGGCGGTATCGGTCAGCAAAGATTCGCCGTCCGGCCCCAGTCCGGCGCATTGATAAATCTCGTGTCTTAGCGGGTGTGTCACCGCAGTGATTCGCGACAACCAAGCCTGGCGCGCCTTGGCATAACTGGCCGGGAAGACGCGGGTATCGATTTCGGTGCCGTAGGGGGACAAACTCATCTGCATACTCAACTGTTCGGAGACGGTAATGGTACAGTGTGGCAAACCCCCAAGCCGCAGGCAATAGGCAGCAGCAGAGGGCATTGCAGAATTGGGCTTGTCTTAATACTCGACTGGTTTCAAAATCCCCGCCCAACATAAACCTTTCGAGTATTTTTTACCATGGCAAGCACGCTGTTGGTCGTTGACGACCTTTCGGATTGGAATCCTTATTACCCTAGCGATCAGGTCGTCAGCTTTGAAGACTATCTGGCCAGTGAGCAAACCGATCCCGATCAGCGGGTGCGGGTGATAAACCTTTGCAGCAGCTACACCTATCTATCCGATGGCTATTATTGCTCGCTACTGGCCGAGGCCCGCAATCACCACGTCATTCCGTCGGTTAAAGTCATCAACGACTTGGGCAAAAATGCCCTGTACCGCCTGCAACTGGAGGACCTAAACCAGCCGCTGGCGCGCGCCTTCAAACATCAAAACCAGAACGGCGAAGTTACTCTGTATAGCTATTTCGGCACCACGCCGGAACCGGCCTTTCAAGAACTGGCGCGGTTATTGTTCGAGCGTTTCGCCTGCCCGATCTTGGAAATCAGCTTGCGCTTTGAGCAGCAATGGCAAATCACCGATCTCAAAGCCGTCTCCCCCAGGCAGCTGGACGATGCGATGCAGACTTTGTTCGCCGATGCGCTGGATCGCTTCAGCAAAAAGGTCTGGCGGAAAAGCCGAACTCGAAAAACCGCGCGTTATGATTTGGCGATTCTGATCAACCCTTCCGAACAATTACCGCCCAGCAATCGCGGTGCGCTAAAAAAATTTATCGATGCCGGCCGGCAACTGGGTATCGATGTAGAACTGATTACCTTGAATCATTACGGACGTCTGCCGGAATTTGATGGTTTATTCATCCGCGAAACCACCGCCATCGACCATCACACCTACCGTTTCGCCAAAAAAGCCGAAGCGGAAAGCTTGGTAGTGATCGACGATCCCACGTCCATCTTGCGCTGCGCCAATAAAGTCTATCTGGCCGACCTGTTTCGCACCCATAAAGTGCCCTCTCCCAAAACCTGGATCTTGCACAAGGGCAATACCCAACACTTGGACAATCTGGAAGCCAGCGCCGGTTACCCAGTGGTGATTAAAATTCCCGATGGCTCGTTCTCGCGCGGCATCGTCAAAGTGCATAACCGCCAGGAACTGGAAAGCAAAGTCGCCGAGTTGTTCGAGCAATCGGCGCTATTGCTGGCCCAGGAATTTTTGTACACCGATTTTGATTGGCGCATCGGCATTTTCAATCAAAAGGCTTTGTACGCCTGCCGCTATTTCATGGTGAAAAACCATTGGCAAATCTACCGGCACGGTGCCAAACGCACCGACAGCGGCAATTTCGACACCCTGCCCACCTTCGAAGTCCCCAAAGGCGTGCTGGACGCGGCATTACGGGCTACCCAACCGATAGGTAATGGCTTGTACGGCGTCGATGTCAAAGAAATCAAGGGCAAAGGTTACGTGATAGAAGTCAACGACAACCCCAGCATCGACAGCGGCGTGGAAGACAAATATCTGGGCGATGAATTGTACAAAGCCATCATGAGCGAATTCCTGCGGCGTATGGACAACCGCAGCAAGGGTGTGGCGCAATGACATCCACAGCACTCGACGTACTTTGTATCGGCCATGCCAGTTACGATTTGGTATTTTCCGTGCCCCATCATCCCGGCGCCGATGAAAAAATCGTCGCCGACGATTTGCTGGGCTGCGGCGGCGGACCAGCCGCCAATGCAGCCGTCACCGTTGCCAAATTAGGCGGCAAAGCCGGCTTTTGCGGCTATTTGGGTAACGATGTGTATGGCGAAAGTCATTTACAGGAACTACAGAATCACGGCGTCGATATGCGCTTAGTGGTACGCGGCGCTTCGCCAACGCCGTTATCAACTGTGCTGGTCAAACCCAACGGTCAGCGCGCCCTAATCAACTACAAGGGCCAAACCAGCGCCTTGCCGGTCACCGCTATCGACTTTGACGGCTTAGCAGCCAAAGTGCTGTTGTTCGATGGTCATGAACCGCATATTTCCCGTCGCTTACTGAATCAGTTTAGCCACCCGGTACCGACGGTGTTAGACGCCGGCTCCCTACACGACGGTACGCGGGCTCTCATGACTAAGGTCGATTATTTAGTTTGTTCGGAAAAGTTTGCACTGCAATATGCCAGCGATGAAAACCTGGCCTTATCCAAATTGGCGCAACTTGCCCCGGTGGTAGTCATTACCCTGGGCGAACGCGGCCTGATCTGGCAACGCGGCCAGGAGCACGGTAGCCTCGGCGCGCCGCCTATCGTCGCCATAGACACCACCGGTGCCGGCGACGCCTTTCACGGCGCCTTTGCCGCAGGTCTTGCCAAAGGCTTGAGCTGGATAGAATTATTGCGTTACGCCAGTGTGACTGGCGCGTTATGCTGCACCAAAATAGGCGCCAGGCCAGGTTTACCTAGCTTAAATGAGCATCAAAATTTGCTGAAAAGTTGGAAAGATAGCGATTGATTTCAAGACAAGAAACGGCAATTAAGCCGCTATCAATCGGAGATGGGTAACTGCTGCACAGGTCTACGCTACGGATTTAGCATTCCAATGTGCGATTAGCTTGCGTAATCACACAATTCGAATTCAACATTCCTCATACACGCGCTAGGCTGAAGGCAGATGCAACGTAAAGCCCAACATTTTCGAGCAGAACAACGCTAACTTTTATATGCGTTAGAAATTAATAAAATGATATTGTTGTGTCTTTAGAATCGAGCTTTGGGCGTCCAGATGCCAACCCAGTCTAAGTGTTGCAATCAACTCCCGGAAGGAATTGATCGTCAAGAGCAAGTCTCCAAAAAATTAGTCCAAACCGAATGGCATCATAGAGGAATTTGATGTCAGGACGCATTGACCTAGTTAAAGTCCATAATGCCTGCATTACTCATGCAAGGAACCTAATAGTTTCTGCTAGGGCGGTACAGACGATCGAGCAACCTCATATTGCCTATCACTTGGCCGTAATCGCTTTGGAAGAGTTGGGGCGCATGGAACTTCTTGGCGTTCAATCCATGGCCAGCACTAGATCAGAAGAAGATGCGAGCCGGTATGAAAAACAAACACAGTCACATGAGCAGAAGTTGTTCTGGTGTTTCCTCGGGCCAAGTCTCTCTACAAGAAAGATCACCAATGAAACTCTCAATTCCATCACTCAACTTGCTCAACAACTGCACTCGACGAGATTACAGGCTTTGTACATCGATAAAGCCAGTGATGCCTTAACAGTGCCTTCGAAGGTTATACCACCCGAAGAGTGCGAAAAAATCATCCAGCTTGCTGAATCTCGTTTAGCCATAGCGGAAGCGGAGAAACCGAGATCCGAATTAGAAATTTCTGACGATGACAAAGCTACCATGCGATGGTTTCTTAAAGCTGCCGATCATCCAGATAAAACAAAAGTTATATTCTCCGGCGCGTCAATGGAAAAGCTACATGAACTTGCAAATGCTCGGGAATGGATACGTTGGTTGAAAATAAAATTCGATAAGACGGATGCCGAAAATCTCGCCCTAACTGAAGCAGAAATAGCCAGAAGCCAAAATCTTCCAAACAGTGGAGTGAAAGACAAATGGCGCATCCGCCTAAAGATTTATTCCGCCTCCCATTCTATCCGCCCCAAGGAGCTCAACGAGTGGAACAAAAAAGTTGGATGGATAAAGCTCACTCCCGTTAACAAAAGCAAGAATCAATTGATCGTTGATCTAATCCTGAAGGACAACATACCAGTACATGGGTTGTGGCACTTTGCTTGGGGAGTCGCTAGGCAATTTGTAGCAGCTCTCAATATAGGGACTATGGGGTTCTGGTGGTGGAAGGTGCCTGAGCAGATGGATAGCTATTACGAGAAAATTGATGATCTAGAGAACGAGCATCAGATAAAACTTACGAGAAGCCCTAGCCTAAAAATTGACTGGGGCGAAAACCGTGTTCTTACATCCGAAGATCTAGCACAGGTAATTAACTGCCTGATAGCACTTCCAGGTCCGGGCGATGCTCTAAAACTGATTCCTTATAACTATTACATTGGCGGGACTACCTTCCTTTCCTTGAATGATGTTCATTGGCAATGTGAGAATAACATTTTCGGAAATTTCCTGGAGTGCTTACGTAAGCTCATGGAAGAAACGGGAGAATGGAATCCTGAGACACCATTTTCAGAAACCTTTAGTGAGTACATTGACAACATCATCACCGATAATCTTGATGACAAAGAGCGCCTGATAAGTATTGCCAAGGCCTTTGATGCCAATGAAATGAATAAAGTTACAATTACCCTCAAAGACGCCTCTTTTATGAAGCTTTTCTGTGACATTTATATTTTGACAAAAATATGTCCTAGAGCCTTGGGTCGCACGCCAAAGGAGAGCAACCGAGAAAGGCCATAAGGTGCGCTGACTATAGGGTGCTGCCGTTAGGCGCACCGTTCGCGATCATTGCGCCTCGCATGGCTCGGCACAACCTATAAGATGGTCGTACCAATTCGAGAATACCGCTAACAGCTATAGGTCAATCAACAGACCTTCGTCAGAAAAACCAAGCGTCTGCCTATGACCGGTAAACGCGCAAGCCCGCCAGCAACACATTGATCAATTGCATTCAAGTCCAGGGCGATTGGTAGGGCCGAGCATGATTTTCTTTGGGGCATTAGGGATTTCCCCCTCATTCGGGCCTCGCGCTAATCGCATTGAGCTATTCGCGCAAACCCCGTTCGCTCGGACTCAAACTAAAACACGTTGCCGCCTGACTTAGTAAGCTGGCGAGTAATAAAGAAAGCTTTGCGACGATAGCAAAAATACCTCGTGCGCGAGCTCAAACAGGTTGCGCGCAAGGCGTTTTGCCAGAGGGGCAAATCAATTTGCCTTGCCCGCAAGGCTTTTAGGTTTAATCGCAAGGCTTGGCAGGCTTATGTGCAAAGTAAAAAAGATTGCGACGATAGCAAATAACCGCGTGCGCGAGCTTAAATGCTTTGAGCGGAGCGTCATCCGCCACGTTGGCTAAGCCTCTCGGGGCATGACGCTATTGTGTAGCCTAAAAAGAGCAGTTGGGGGGTGTGGTAGGCCGTTCGTGCTGAGCAAAGTCGAAGCATGGACGGCCTACAACATACTCACCCGCCGGGTGATTGAAAAATCCCGCTCGCCCTTCGACAAAACTCAGGACGAACGGGATTTTTCAAGGCTCAATGCTCTGTTCAGGTTAATGCATCCGATGACTGCGGACAATTTTACTGCGGCACTGAACAGTTTGTTGTCTTTGACAAATGCGGACTACCGCTCAAAATACTCCAACAAAAAATCGATAAACGTCGTCAACTTGGCTGGATAAAACCGCCGTTGCAGATAGGTAGCATAAATCGCGATGGCCGGCCGGCGATATTGCCTGAGGATTTCCACCAGTTCGCCGCTTTGTAAATACGGAGCTACCGATAGTCTGGGCGCTTGCACGATGCCCATACCCAAGGCTGCCGCCTGACATAGCGCGCGCCCGTTATTAGACGCCAGCACCCAATCGGATTTGATTTTCTTTAATTCGCCGTCGACATTGAACAACCAAAACTCGCCATGAGGCGTGTCCACGTAGTGCAGGCATTGATGATGGCTCAGTTCGTCTATGGTTTGCGGATAACCTTTTTCGGCTAGATAAGTCGGCGCGGCGTAGGTACACAATTCAGTCTCGGCAATCTTGCGCGCCACCACACCCGGATCTAAGGTATCGGTCACTAGCAAGGAAATGTCGATGCTCCCCACCCGCAAATTCGGCGGTTTGTTATCCAGCGACATTAAAATCTTCACCTCCGGATAACGCTTAATATAGGCTTCGATGGCTGGCACCATGTACATGCCACCAAAATCTATCGGCGCACTGATTTTAATCGTGCCTTTTACCCGCTCCCCCAATTGCGCGGTGGAGGCTTCCAAATCGGCTAAGTCTTCAAGTAATTGCTTGCTGCGGTTGTAGTAGGCTTCGCCGGCACTGGTCAGGCTTAGGCTGCGTGTGGTGCGATGCAATAACACCACGCCCAAAGAGGCTTCCAGTTGGGCAATGTATTTGCTGATCATCATGGTAGAAAGCTTCAGTTCTTTAGCGACTGCCGAGAAAGTGCCTAGCTCGACTATCCGGCAAAAAACGCGCATGTTGTTAAACTTATCCATTACCGCAACCAATATAAACTTAAAGTTTATATTTTATAAACCATATAGCATCTTTAAACCAGAATGCCGCTTGGCTACAATGCCGCCCGGAGATAGTCGTTACCTCGTCTGGTTTGTAGTTCAGGCCAGACGTTTTTTCACCCACCGAGGTTTTTATGAGCAAAATTCACAACGAAGTACTGTTAGCCAACCGCGATTATGTATCCAGTTTCACCAAAGGCGATTTGGCTATGCCGCCGGCTCGTCAGTTTGCCATACTGACCTGCATGGACGCCCGCCTGGACCCGGCCAAGTACGCCGGTTTATCCGAAGGCGACGCCCACGTGATCCGCAACGCCGGCGGCCGCGCCAGCGACGACGCGATTCGCTCCCTGGTTATTTCCTACAAATTGCTCGGCACCAAGGAATGGTTTGTGATTCATCACACCGACTGTGGTATGGAAACCTTTACCAACGACATCATGAGCGACTTATTGGCAAGCAGCCTGAAAACCGCCAGTGTGGATGCCAGCGGTTGGCATGACAGCGGCGTTGGCCCAGGCTCCACAGACGGTAAATATATCAACTGGCTGACCATCAAAAACCAAGCCGAAAGCGTGTTGGAAGATGTTAAGCGCATCAAGTCCCACCCCCTGGTACCTAGCGACATTCCAGTCTATGGTTATGTTTACGACGTCAAAACCGGCCGCTTGATCGAAGTCCCTGAAGCGACTGCCGCCGGCCAAGCCAGCTAAAATTTGCTGCCAGCCTTAGGAATCCGTCTGTTCTGTTGCGAAATAGACAGAGGCATTCCCGTAGAAAGTGAAGTGATAGGACTCAAAGTTACGCTACTTTAAGCAATGCGCTCCCGCAAATGCGGGAGCGATTTAATCGCCAATCCTAAAATTGTCAGCTTTTGCTTAGCTGAAAATCAAAAGTCTATTGGACTTACCGCCCGAAGACTCAATCGCAAAACGCCGCAGAAATCTCAGCGGTTTTGTCGTAGAAGCTTTGCAATATCCAACTACCTGAAGTGGCAACGGAACACAAATCCTTACCGGCGTTCAGAGTCTTTGTTGGTCCCGCGGAGACAGCGGAAAGATTGCATCCATTTGTTATACCCAGCATCAATAACCTCGACGGCGCGGCATATTTCGAAACATATAAAACAAAAAAAAGCTGAAAATCCACCCAACCGCCGGGATAGGAACAACTGCATTCATGGCGCTAACATTAACTTGGTAGCCACTTGTGCTCTCCAGGGAAATGGCGATACCCAGAATATTTATCGTGTGAGAGCCGGCAGTCAATATACCGTCAAAGGACCAAGCTTCATCGGCAGGTCCGGCACTTTTAGCCAATGGACTTCCATCCAAGTTGACGGCGTATAACAGACTGCCAGTGTTAGCTTCTAGGGAACTCACTGAAACCCTAACTTGACTGCTGTTGTGTAAATTAAAAGTCCAATCGTCAAGCACATTGGTTTCAATACGTAGGCCGGTTACTATGCCGAATAGATCCTGCGGCGAATTTTGACCTGATTGCAAACTTCCAAGAATAGGGCCGTAACCGGTAATTGTGCTCCAACTTAAAGTTGACGCATTAACTTGAAATGAAAATGACGCGATGACCAGGCATATTATCGTTAAGTATTTTTTCATAAAAAGCCCCCCAAGCAGATGGTAAAGATACGCTTATACATATCTTTACCTATCAAGGAAACGGTAATATTTTCCCGCAATGATTATTTTCGGCTTGCCGGTGCTTGTTCGGTAATATGCTTTGGCGACCCTTCAAATAAAATCAGGGTCAACGTATTCTCACCATGCAAAAGTTGGCAAACCGTCCAATGACTTTGCCCTGGAAACGACTTAAAGCACCCAACACGCTTAATCTACATTGCGTATTGTGCCCCGTGAGGGAAGTATTTTGACAAAAAAAGGGGCCTTGCGGCCCCCTTAATCTTTAACTACCTGATAAAACTCAGTTAAAGCTGGAACCCGGTGTACCTGGCAATTGCGGCATGCTTTGCGCAGGGAATTCGCCAGTCAGCGCATTCAAAAACGCGACGATGTCAGCCACGTCAGCATCGGACAACTCTTGATTTAATTGCAATTTACCCATTAACCAAACGGCTTTATCCAAGGTTTTTACCGAACCGTTGTGCATATAAGGTGCGGTCAAAGCCACGTTACGCAGAGTCGGCACTTTAAACAGGTGCTCGTCGCTTTCTTTTTTGGTGACTTCAGCCAAGCCTTTGTCTTTTTGGAAGTGGTATTGCGCTTCGAAGTAGCCGCTAGGGTTAACAGGGAATTTTTGGAATACCCCTGGGCCGTTAAAGGCCGGACCACTGTGACAGCTGGTGCAACCCAGTTCCACGGCTTTTTTCAGACCGCGTTCTTGCTGTTCGGTCAAGGCATCTTTATCGCCTTTGACATATTTGTCGTAAGCGCTATTCGGTGTAATCAACGTTCTTTCGTAGGCGGCAATCGCTTTGGTGGCGTTGTCTTTGGTAATAGCTTCGGCATCGCTACCAAAGGCCACTTCGAAAGCATGGCGATAGCCTTTGATGGTTTTCAAGCGAGCAACCACGTCATCCCAGCTTTTCATACCCATTTCAATTGGGTTGGTGACTGGACCTGCTGCTTGCGCTTCCAGACTGTCGGCGCGGCCGTCCCAGAATTGCACTTTGTTGAATGCGGCATTCCAGACCGTTGGTGCACTGCGGCCGCCGGTTTGGCCGTTGACGCCCATGGAGTTGGGCCGGTTATCTTCGCCGCCCAGCATGGTGTTGTGGCAAGACGCGCAAGAAACGGTGCCCGTGGAAGACAGACGCGGATCGTGATACAGCATTTTACCCAGTTCAACTTTTTCGGGGGTTGTGGGGTTGTTGGCAGGCGCTGGCGCCGTGGTGGGCAGCGCATCTGCCGCCATAACAGACATCGAACTAGCCAGCGCTATCGCAGAAACCAGCATACGAAATTTAAACATGAGATCCTCCTAAGTAATTATTTTAGCCGTGGGCTACCGAATTGTAAGATATTGACGCTGGGCAGGTAAATTAAATTGCATCGTTATCGACCGCACGCTGCAAAGCCGGGGTTAGGCTGGCGTTAAAGTTTTTGCAGCAACTCGCTCAGTTGCGCCAGTGCCTCGTCAATGGCAAATCGGTCGATTTTTTTGGCGATGTCCTCCAGCAAGGGCAAATACTGATGACCGGCCATACTACGCTGTAATTGCTCCAACATGGCTTCGGCCGCGCCTAGATCGCTTTCCAGCAATCGCGACAATGTCTGTAAATCCGCCGCTATCTCGGCGTCGGTAACCCCTGTCAAAAGCGGATCCGTGTCGGGCGCTTGGCTGCTCGCCAGTGCTTGCAAGGCCTCAATTTGCCCGATGACTTGGCGCAAAAATCCTTCCATGTACTGCAAGTGTTCAGCGGGCGGTATTTGATTTTGCTTAAGGACAATATCCACACCGGCGGCGGCTTCGAATAAATCAGTCGCCCCCAGATTGCCGCTAACCCCTTTCAAGGCATGGCAACGCTCTTCAGCCTGTTTGAGTTCCCCGGCATTGATCAAGCCGCGAATCTCGGCGACCGCATCCGGGTAGTGTTCTTTAAAACGGTATAACTGTTTGCGATAGGCCTCCGGATTACCCCCGATCCGGCGTATACCTTGCACAATATCCAGGCTGGTCAAGGTTTGTAAATCTTCGGGATAATCGGCAGCTTGATAAATCCGCGCCGCCTCCTGGCTCTGTTCGTCGTCGGCCGTGAGCGGAATCCAGGTTGCCAATGCTTTGAACAACCGGTCGGGATCAATCGGTTTCGTAACGTGATCGTTCATACCTGCCTCCAGGCTTTTCTCGACATCGCGGGCCATGGCATGGGCGGTCATCGCGATGATGGGCATAGTTGCAAAACGCTGATCGTTCTCGGATTCCGCTAAGGCCCGAATTTTGACGGTGGCTTGCAAGCCGTCCAGCACCGGCATCTGGATGTCCATCAAGACCGCATCGTAATGATGCTGCCTAACCATGCTGACCGCTTCTTCGCCGTTCACCGCTTCGTCAACCTCAATCTCGTGGCTGCGCAGCAATTCGCAGGCAAATTCGCGGTTGATTTCGTTATCTTCCACCAGTAACAACCGAATCCCTTGCAGTTGTTTGATACCGGCAATATCCGCCCCGCCCAATTGCTTAAATTTATCCACCACCCCAAGCACCCGGCCGCGTCCAAGTGCCGACAAAATCGCATCCAGTAAGGAGGACGGCGATACCGGTTTGATCAAAAAGCCATCGATACCGGCCCGGCCCGCCAACACCATCACATCTTCGCTGCCGTAAGCGGTAACCATGATAATCTTGGGCTGCGGCATCAGGCTGGTGTCGGCGCGAATCTGCCTGATCGCCTCATCGCCGTTCATACCCGGCATTTTCCAGTCCATCAACACCACATCGAAAGGCTGATCGGCCGGTGCCTCCCGCAACACTCTCAGCGCCCCGGCCGCACTGGCCGAACAGCTCACCCGTAGCTGAAACGGCCGCAACATATCGCTGATGATTTCCCGGGAAGCCTCATTGTCATCCACCACCAATACCCGCACCTCGGCCAGCAACACCCCTATGCTTTGCTCCAGCGCGTCTTGATGCAGCAAAGTATCCTTAGCCACGCCCAAGCGCACGGTAAAACAAAAGGTTGTGCCCTGGCCCAGTTGCGACTGCTCGATCCAGATCCGGCCCTGCATCATTTCCACCAGGGTTTTACAGATGGCCAAGCCTAAACCTGTGCCGCCAAAGCGCCGGCTGGTGCCCTGATCGGCTTGGGTAAACTCTTGAAACAGTTTTTTCTGATCGTCTTCCGCCATACCGATGCCGGTATCTCTGACCGATACCCGCAAATCGATAGTGCTATCGGTTTTGGCCAGGCAATAGAAAGCCAGTTCCAATTCGCCGGCTTCGGTGAATTTAAGCGCGTTGCCGCAAAGATTGGTCAACACCTGACCGAAACGCAAGGGATCGCCCAACAATACCGGCGGAATTTGCGGGTCGTGACGGATCAGAAACTCAATACCTTTCAAGCCGGCTTGGTAACCGATCATATCGGCCAATTGCTCCACCACGCTATCAAAGCGAAATTCGGTTTCTTCCAGCGCTAATTTACCGGCCTCGATTTTCGAAAAATCAAGAATATCGTTAAGAATCCCCAACAAGGTACGCGCGGAACTGTGCGCTTTTGCCAAATAATTGCGTTGCGACGCGGTCAATTCGGTCTGCAAGGCCAAATGCAACATGCCCAGCACGCCGTTCATCGGCGTGCGAATCTCGTGCGACATATTCGCCAGGAACTGGCTTTTAGTCTGGGTGGCCGACTGAGCGGCGTCCCTGGCTTCTTTCAACGCCAGCTCGGCCTGTTTGCGCAAGGTCACGTCCTCGTAAGTACTGACGAAACCGCCATCGGCTATCGGCCCGCCGCTGATCTCGATGACCCGATTGTCCAACCTTTGCCGAGTAAAATTGTGCGGCTGAAAACGTCTTATTTCTTCCAGTAACTGCTTGAGTTCGGCATCGGGATTGCGGAAGCGCAACTGCGGATCGGTCAAATCGAACTGCATGAAATCGGCATGGTCCCTGCCCACTGCCAGCATACTTTCCGGATAACCGCGCACCTCGCTGAGCTTTTTATTCCAAACCAATAACTTTAAATTGCTGTCAAAGGCTATCAGGCCCTGCGACATGCTATCCAGCACTGTTGCCAGCATCACGCTGTTATGCGCCAATTTGGCGTTGATATCCGCCAACTCCGTCGTGCGGGCAGCCACGCGCTCTTCCAAACCTTCGTTGATGCTGGCCAATAGTTTTTCATTCTCGGCAAGCTGCCGGTTCAAAGCCAACAGTTCGCTATCGCGAGCTTCGATGGTGGCTATCATCGTGTTGAAGGCTTGAATCAGCGCACCCAATTCATCGTTACTCTCTTGTGCGGCGCGCAAGGTGTAGTTCTTTTCGCTGTTGATCGTTTCGACGGTTTTCTTCAACCTGACCAGCGGACCGGACACCACTTGCTGCAAACTGGAAGCCAGTAGCAAGGCGAACAGACCGGATAACATCACAATGCCCATCGCCGCAGCCAAAAAATCCCGCCATAAGGAATCCAGCTCCGCCAGGCTGGAGGCTATCCAAACCCTTCCCAAAATGCGGCCGTCCAAGGCTATCGTTTCGCTTATGGTGCAATAGGCATCGTCGAATCGCGTCCGCTCGCTAGCCGAAGGCTCCGGATGTTGCAGCGGACAGGCCAAGCCGGGTTCGTAAAGTGCAAACAGCTGATTGGCGCTATCGTAAATACAGGCCGAAACCACGCTCTGCTTGACGCTTAAAGCGGCCAAAGTGGCGTTGGCGACGCTGCTGTCATTAAACGACAAGGCCACGGTACTGCGATTGGCAATGATACGAGCCAGAGAACTCAAATCCCGGCCCATATCCTCTTTTACCCGCATGTGTTCCTGGGCAATAAAACCGGCCCCCGCCAGCAGCAGGGACAAAATGCTGGTTGCCAACATGATCAGCACCAGCTTGGTTTTTATGGTCAAATCGCGTTTAAATTCAGCCTGGTTTGTCATGGGATTCCGGAGTGAATTAACGGACGATACGGGCGATTTCCATCAACAAGGCGTTGACTTTTAATTGCGCTCGGCGCACGGCGTCCGGATTGATTTCCAGTTTGATCTGGCCGTTTTCGCTATAAAAACCGATACAGCCGCCGCGACCGGCAAACCCCTCGGCATCGCTGACAGTTAATATCTGATTGCCGCGCACCTGCTGTATCAAGGCTGGCAATTCCGGCGCGTCATGGTCGATATACAAAATCTGGCAAATCTGCGGGTCGTCTATGCCCGACCAGATTTGCAATAAATGCCCCTTGGTATCGCGGCTGGCCAACTCGCTCAGCAAGTTAACGATAGGTTCGGCGCCGACGATGCAGACATGCAGCGTATCGTTCATCAGCGCCGGCCACTCCACGAACTTGGTGAAATTGAACACGTAATTGGCCTTGGTTTTGGCGTTGAGCATGTCGTCGGCAGCGGCAGCGTCGAAACTGCTGAGCAACACCCACAACAATAAACCCGCGCTCACTAGCTTGCCCGGCATCAAAACTCCAGGCGGGCGGTCAATTTCACCGTCAAACTCGGTCCGGCCAGCACAGTCAGCGGCGCCCCCAAATTCGGCGGGGCAAAGTCGCTGTTAAATGCCGCATAATTTTTAAAATCGAATAAATTCAATACATCCAGGCGCAGTTTCATCCGGGTGTCGTGCGGCGTATCGAAACTTTTTATCAGCGCAATGTCGACTTGTTTGTATCCCCACCACTGCCCCGGAAAAATAAAATCGCTACCTTGCGGCGTAAAGGTATCAAAACTGCAAGCACCGCTTGCACAGTTGACGCCGGAGCGGGTGTCCGGGGTCGCCAGCGTCAGCTTAGTGGAAAAAATCAAATCCCACGGCAAATCGACACTGGCGGTTGTCACCAGCTTATGTTTTCTGACCCCGGCGGTATCCAGCCAGCCATTGGTGTGGGTATTGGGATGTTCAAACAAATAACTGCTGTTATCGAAGAAAGACTGCGGTTTGTTTTCCTCGGAATCGGTAAAGGTGTAGGCAAACGTCATACCCCAGCCGCTGTCTTTGCTGTACGGTTTTTCGGCTTTGACAAATACCGAATTAGTTTTGGTCTGTACACCGTTATCGAACAAAATTAATTGCCCAAAGCCAGGCACGGCCTGAAAGGTACCCCCGAACCCGGACCCGGCTGCGTAAAAGCTGCCGTCGGCATTGCGGCCGCCCAGCAAACCGACCAAACCGTTGTAACTGTGCACGTGCGACACGCTGACTTCGGTATGCCAGTCGCCGAAACGATTGCGCATGCCGATATTAAATTGGTTGGCATAGGGCGTGCGCAGATTGTTGCGCATTAAATTGATTTCCCGGCTGCTACCCGTACCTACACCGGTCAGTGCGGACAATTGCGCCGGCGTATAGTTTAAATATTCGGGATTCCAGGCGATGCAATCGACGCCGGCCACGCAATCGTAATTGGGGTCGCCCTGAAAATTGACGCTAAAACTGGGATAACTGCCCTTGGTACGTTCCAGTTGCAACACGTCGTAAATATGGCGGTCGTAGGCTTTAGCGTAACCGCCGAACAACACATGCCGCTGATCTTCGAATAAGTCGTATGCCAAACCTAATCTGGGCGCAATATTATTGCTGTCGGCCGCCCGGTTAGCGCCGTTACTAAGGTAGTTCTCGATGTCGTAACCCGTATTCGCGTTGTGAATGTTACGCCAGTTGCGGAGCGCGCTGCTGACATCGCCCGGCGTGACATGGTTTAGATAGCCGGGGTTGTATTCGTAATCCCAGCGGACGCCCAGGTTCACGCTCAAATGTCGATTAGGGTTCCAATCGTCTTGCAGATACGCGCCGAATTGCGTCACATCGGATTGGGCGGAACCGTCACCGCCGCCGGCCAAGGGCGTTGCCCAACGCACTTGATACGGGTTGCCGGCAGGATTGTTTAAATTCAAGCCGAACTGCGGGTGGTAAGGATCGCGCTCTACCGCGCCGAGTTCTATCTGTTTAACTTTAGCACCCAACTTGACGACATGGGTGCCATGCCAATCCAAACCGCTGAAGGTTAGATCATCTTGAAAACCCGGCCCGCTTTGGCCCTTATCCTGATAATTGGTCGCGCCGCCGCTATTCAACACACTCCGGCTATTCAGATTTCCCCCGCTCAAACTGCCGTCCAGGCGACGCAGCTGCAAACCCGCGCTTTGCGTGGCCGGCAGTTGCCGCCAATTGGCATCTTCATAAGTAAACCGGGCTTCGTTGACCCAATGTTCCGCGCTGTATTGATATTTAAAATCCAGGCGTTTTTCGCTGTTACCCTTGGTCAGCGCGTAAGACTCTGAGTTTTCACCGCCAATCCCTAAGGTTTCGGTTTCGTCGCGCAACTTAAAAGACACTTCGATCAAATTACTATCGTTAAGCGCCCAATCCAGTTTCCCGAAGAACAAATCCGCCCTGAACGGCCTGTTCACCCGGCCCAGTTGCGCTTGATACGGCTCGGGTAAGCGGGAGCCGTCACCCGCGCTAATATTCGCGTAATCGTCGTTGAGTTTACGTTCGTATGCCATGAAAAAATGCGCGACATCCTTGGCGATGGGCCCGCTTAAGGTCACACCGAATTGCGCTTGCTCGGTGTCGCGCTTGCCGCCCGCCAGTTGTTCGCTGGGGGTAACGCTGCGCAGATCCTGATTGGTATGATCGTAAAATGTTTCGCCGTGAAAGGTATTGCCGCCGGATTTGGTCTGCACCGAAATTGCCGCGCCGCCGACTTGATCGTACTCGGCCTTATAGTTCTGGCTAATGACCTTATATTCGGCAACAGCCGATTCCGGAAACACATTGCCGCGACTGGAATCCTGGCCGGCTACGCCCCCCCTGACCACATAGTTTTTTTGACTGACGCCGTCGATAAACAAATTGACGCTATCCGGCCGCTGCCCGCCGCTTTGCAAGCGGGTACTGCCATTTTCATCGTTTACCACGTTCACACCGGGCGCCAGATCGGCATAATTCAGAAAATTGCGGTTTACCTGCGGCAAGCGCTGCATTTGCTCGGGCGTTAAATAGGTAGCCAACTCCGCGGAATTGCCCTCACTCGTCTGTTCGGCAACGCTATTATCATCGCCTAACGCAACGTCTACCAAGGCCACCTGCCCCACTTGCAGCGTCAGCTCTTGACTGTTTTGCTGGCCTTCCAAACCTAACACCTGGAGCTGGTAACGGCCGGGTTTCAATGCCATCAGTACATAAGAGCCGTCAGCTCGGGAAAAGGTCCGCGTGGAAAACCCCCGTTCCAGACTGGTAACGATGATTTGCGCGCCTGCCTGAGTGTCAGCCCCTCGCAGCGTGACTTGACCACGAATTGTCGCCGCACTGATGTCGGCCTGCACCGGATGACTCCAACAGCTTATCGTCAGCAGAACGCTGGCGGCGCTTGATAACCGGCTGACCGTAAAACCGACGAGCCTCTGCCAAGTTATCGTCTTGCGCAGAGGATGTTGATTAAAAACCGGCCGCATCTTAAAACTCCATTCCGGCTTTAGTAGCAGAGTTGCCTGGATCAGACTGATTCATGTCCTCCCCCGGATGCACGTTGGATTTAATCATGGCGTGGCGTCCCCAGCGTTTGCGGTGCCGGTTTGCCCAGATAAAAACCTTGCGAAAAATCGATACCCAACTCAACGACCTTGGCTTGGATCTCCGCACTTCCCACAAATTCGGCAACCGTGCGCATACCCAAGCGCCGCGCGGCATCGACTATGACGCGGGCAATCACTTCAGAATCCGGATTGTCGATAATATTCATGATGATGGAGCCGTCGATCTTTAAGTAATCGATCTTTAACCGCAACAAATGCACGAAATTGGAATAGCCACTACCGAAATCGTCAATCGCAAAGTGACAGCCATAGCCTTTCATGCGATTAACAAACTGGCGCACTTCCTCGTAACTTTCGATACCTTCAGATTCGGTAATCTCCAATACAATGCGCGAACCGACGCCGGGCTGAGAGAGTTTTTCGGCAATAAAGCTCACCGTATTGGCATCGATAATATCCTCGACGGTTAGGTTGATACTCATCTCCCCCTCCGACTCAGGCAAGGCTTTCACGACTTGTTCGACGATGGTGCGAGTCAAGGCGGTATATTGCCGGGTGCGTTTTGCCACGCCGAGAAAGCTGGGCGGAATGACATTACCCTCTTCGTCTATCATCCGCATCAGCGCTTCATATTTCACGACTTTCCCGTTGCGATTGTCGATGATGGGTTGATAAAAAGGCACGATGCGGCCATCGGCCAGGGCACTGCGAATTTTCTGGCTCCAGTGGATGTTGTCCTTGTAGTGCGACTTAATCTGCATCTGATCGGTATAAATCAAATAATCCCGACGTTCGATCCTGGCGCGCTCCAACGCCAGCGCTGCATGCGTATAAGCGCTGTCGGCCCCCGAACAGATGCCTGCTGTCACGCGGATGTTAATCTTGTCTTCGCCGCAATCGATCGCTTCCGATTCCAAATGCTTGATAATTCTGTCTATCAATTGCTCAAAACGGCCGGGATCGCCACCGTTTTTGGAGAGCAACGCAAATAAATCGCCGCCGATGCGGTAAGCCTGCGCATCGGCGCCGCTCATTTTTTGCAAACGCTCGCCAATTTCCAACAAAACTTTATCGCCGTTGCGCAAACCGTAAAAATCATTGATGGCTTTGAATTGATCGATGTTGATCATGCCCAATATCGACGGACCGGCGTCAGCCAAATCCTGCATCAGTTTCACCCGGTTGGGCAAACCGGTTAGCGCATCCGTGGTCTGTTCCTTAATCAACTCTTCCTGTTTGATCAAATGGGTGACATTAACGCTGGTGGATATAAATTCGCGAATCGAGCCGTCAGCGTCAAGGATGGGGACGATGGTGTTGTTGATGTAAATCACATCGCCACTTTTAGTAAGATTGCTGTAGGTCCCGCGCCAGATTGCACCGCCTAGAATCGTGTTCCATAACTCCCGATGCAAACCCGGAGCCGCGTCGGGATCTTTGAGAATCCGGCTGGTTTTGCCGATCACCTCCTCGCGGGTATAGCCGTAGGTTTGCACAAACGCATCGTTTACAAAAGTGATGACGCCGTGCGGATCGGTGCGGAATACGATATTAGACACATCGGTGGCATGCCGGTATTCGCTCAGACGTTTCACCCGGCCTTCCAGAGCGCGGCGTAAGCGGCTCAGTTCCAGATGCGTTTTGACCCTGGCCCGTACTTCGTCAATATCAAACGGCTTGGTAATGAAATCGGCGGCGCCCATGGAAAAACCGCGAATTTTTTCGATGGACGCTTCGACTATCGTCACGAAGAGAATGGGTATCCCCGCGGTTCTAGGATCGCTCTTGAGCCGCCGGCAAACCTCATAGCCATCCATACCCGGCATTCTGACGTCCAGCAATACCAAATCAGGCGGCGTCGAGCCTTGCGCCAACTCCACCGCACGCATGCCTTCCGTCGCCACCATAATGCCGTAATCGTCCTTAAGTGCTTCGAGTAAGCCGTGAATATTTTCGGGAAGATCGTCTACCACCAAAATAGTCGGCCTGGGATTGAGCGATAGGGATTTGTCTTTGTTCATTATCCAAGGAAATAGTTAGATCAGCGTTGCTTGACCCCAACGATTATAGTCTGCCATAGCGTTTCCGATAGGTGGCTAGCTCCAAATGCAGTCTAACCCGAGCTAGAAGCAACTCAGGCACTACGGGCTTGAGTAAATAGTCGTCGGCGCCCAGCGCCATACCCTTGGCGTCGTCACCGACTTCGGCGGCCGCAGTCACAAAAATGACCGGGATTTCGGCCGTTGCCGGATCATCGCGCAGATATTCCAACACCTGGTATCCATCCATTTCCGGCATTTTTATATCCAGCAAAATCAAATCAGGAGCCGACGCGCGCCGGGCGATTTCCAGGGCTTTTTCACCGGAAGTAGCAGCCATCACCGCATAATCTTGCCGCAAAATATTCAGCAAGGTATGCAAGTTTTCGTGAACATCATCGACGATCAGAATTTTTGGTTTTTCGTTTGAAATACAAATATCGTTCATAGAGCTCCCCCGTTCACTCCGATAGGCCATCGACAAAAGGTGAGTTCACTCTCCAGCAAACTCCTGCGCAAACTTAGACCACGATCCACTGAAGAGCAAAATTCAACAATTTATTTATCCGACAGAACATGGTTAACCTAGTACAAGTAAGGGCTGATCGGACGCTAAACCAATGACTAAACTGGATTGTCTTTTAGGGAAGTAACTCCCATGGGAAATTCAATGCAGCCAATAACCGAGAAAATACTCGTCCGAATTGCAAAATAACCGTGTATCCATTATCCTAGTCGGGATTGGGTGGTCGCTATCACGGCGACAAACGCAGATTAAGTTATGAAGCGATCAATTTCTGAAGCACTAAATCTGCTGATCAGCCCAAAAATGTATTAGGAGAGATGGCCGAGCGGTCGAAGGCGCACGCCTGGAAAGTGTGTATACGGCAACGTATCGAGGGTTCGAATCCCTCTTTCTCCGCCAATTTTAAGTTACTGTTTTGCAAGTAACTTTTCAAAGTAAAGCCTCAAGAAACAGCGTTTGCTACACAAACCTGTTACACAAGAGGCTTTTTGTGGGAAAATTTCCCTATCTTTTTCGACGCAAAAACGTCTACTACTTCAGAATCCGCGTTCCTGCCGAGCATCAAGAATTGCTCAACGCAACAGAGATTGTGCGAAGCTTAAAGACAGAAAGTCGTCACGAAGCTATTCCACGTGCTCTGCAATTAGCAGCGAATATTGCTACAACGTTTAATGAATTAAAGTCTGGAACAATCTGCGATTTACGCTCTTCAGAGCTGATTTCTCAGGTTTCACAGAAACAAGTTTTGGCAAAAATCTCAACAATCACTGTTAGATCAAACACTCCCAAAGCTCCCCTACTGCAAGGACTTACTAGGCATACCGACCGGGGTAGCCAATTGCATCGGAAAGCCATCGAGCTTTGCTTATACAACACGGCATTCGACAAAGCATGAGCCGAAAAGGTAACTGTTGGGATAACGCGGTTTCGTAGAGCACCCCCCCTGAAAACCGAACTGATTCACCAACAGACTTTCCTGACTCGCGCTCAGGTCAAACAAGCAATGCTCGAATATATCGAAGTGTTTTACAACCGAGAGCGACTGCATTCCGCCAATGGCTATCTGTCTCCGGTTAATTATGAATTGCGGCATCAAGCCGCTTAACTATGTGTCCGGTTTAGTGTTGACACATCAACAATTTCTTTGCCTGGCTCCTGAGAGAACACCTGACTATAGCTGATGCATCGAAAAGGCTTGCTCGACAATCACCCACATTTACTCTCCCCACAATTCAAACAAGTCATACACCCATCCATCAACACCATCGCCTTGGTGCTGCACTTGTTACATAAAACAGCCTTCTCAGGAAACGCCTGCCCTTCCGACGCGCCATGCTGGGCTTCAAACTCCCGGCGTTTTTCATCCAGTAATTGCTGGTGGTGATCGCTGAGTTTTTCCGGCTTGATCATGCCGATGTGTTTCATGTGCGATTCGATGGCGTGGCCGATCTCGGCAACCAGGGATGGCATGAACACCCCGCCTTTTTTGAAATAGCCGCCCTGCGGATCGAATACCGCCTTCATTTCTTCCACCAAAAAGGTGGCGTCGCCGCCTTTACGAAATACCGCCGAAATCAAGCGAGTCAGTGCCAGCACCCATTGAAAATGCTCCATGTTCTTGGAGTTGATGAAAATTTCGTAAGGGCGGCGTTCCTGATGTACCGTGCCTTCGTTCAGGATGATGTCATTGATGGTGATATACAGCGCATGCTCGGACTGCGGGGTTTTGATCTTATAAGTGGAGCCGAGCAGCATCTCCGGGCGTGCCAGATTTTCGTGCATTTCTTCCAGTGAAGGTTTTGCCAGTTCGGCTTCCGCCTGGGCAGCTGCTTCCAGGTTTTCTTTGGTCAGCACTTTGTAGCCGACGATTTTTTTGTTGATTTTGTGTAGGGTCATGGGTTTTCCGTATTCTGTAGCTTGGGTTTACCGGCCGGGCATAAAAGCGCATGCGTAACCCAAAATTGCCGTCGTGTTGGGTTACGGCTAACGCCTAACCCAACCTACATTTTTTAAAAATCAAAACTTGCCGTAATAACCTTCTTTCAAAGCATCAAACAAATTGGCGGCGGTATGGATTTCGCCATCGTATTCCACTTCTTCGTTGCCTTTAAATTCCACCACATGGCCGTCTTCCAAGGTGAACTGGTAGGTGGTGTTTTCCAGGTCAGATTCCTTGACCAACACGCCCTGAAACACTTCCGGGTTGAAGCGGAAGGTAGTGCAGCCTTTCAGGCCTTGGTCGTAGGCATATTCGTAGATGGACTTGAAGTCTTCGTACGGATAATCGGTCGGCACGTTGGCGGTTTTGGAGATGGACGAGTCGATCCAGCGTTGCGCAGCGGCTTGAATATCGACATGCTGTTTGGGACTGATGTCATCGGCAGCGATGAAATAATCCGGCAATTGTTGAGCCGGATCCTGGCTGTATGGCATGGCTTGCGGGTTGATCAATTCGCGGTATGCCAGCAATTCAAAGGAAAACACGTCGATTTTCTCCTTGGATTTTTTGCCTTCGCGGATTACGTTGCGCGAATAATGATGGGCAAAGCTCGGTTCAATACCGTTACTGGCGTTGTTGGCTAGCGACAGCGAAATGGTGCCGGTCGGCGCGATTGAACTATGGTGGGTAAAGCGGCAGCCCACTTCCGCCAGTTCCGCGACCAATTCCGGCAGTTCCTGCGCGACTTTTTGCATATAGCGACTGTATTTGGCGTGCAACACACGACCAGGGACTTGGTCACCCAGTTTGTAGCCGTCGGCTTGCATCTCAGGGCGTTTGTGCAGCATTTCGCCGGTGACGGTGAATAACTGCTCCATGATAGGCGCCGGGCCCTTTTCTTTCGCCAGCTCCAGGCCGGCTTTCCAGCCTTCCAAAGCCAACTCTTTGGTCACTTGTTCGGTAAATGCCAGAGAGTCTTCGTTGCCGTATTTCATGCCCAGCATGGTGATGGTGGAACCCAAGCCTAAATAGCCCATGCCGTGGCGACGTTTGCCGATGATTTCTTCGCGCTGTTTTTCCAAAGGCAGGCCGTTGATCTCGACGACGTTATCCAACATGCGGGTAAAGATACGGATAGTTTTACGATACGCTTCCCAATCAAACCGGGCTTCTTTGGAGAATGGTTTATCGATGAAGCGGGTCAGGTTGATCGAACCCAGCAAGCAACTGCCGTAAGGCGGTAAAGGTTGTTCACCGCAAGGGTTGGTGGCGCGGATGTGCTCACAAAACCAGTTGTTGTTCATCTCGTTGACTTTGTCGATCAAGATAAATCCCGGTTCGGCGTAATCGTAAGTAGAGGACATGATGATGTCCCACAAGCGGCGGGCCGGCATGACTTTGGTAATGCGGCAAGCCACCAAACCGGCGTCGTTGACCACATAGCCTTTTTTATTGGGCAGATCGCGCCATACGATTTTGTCGGTATCGGTTAAATCCAGTTTATCGGCATTGGCTTCGCGTTCGGTAACTGGGAAAGACAGCGGCCATTGGCCGTTGCTTTTCACGGCTTCGACGAATTCGCTGGTAATCAGTAGCGACAGGTTGAACTGGCGCAAGCGGCCGTCTTCGCGCTTGGCACGAATAAAGTCCACCACGTCCGGATGCGCCACATCAAAAGTGGCCATTTGTGCGCCACGGCGGCCACCGGCCGACGATACGGTGAAACACATCTTGTCGTAAATATCCATGAACGACAAAGGTCCGGAGGTGTATGCACCGGCGCCGGACACATAAGCATCGCGCGGTCTTAAGGTGGAAAATTCATAACCGATGCCGCAACCGGCTTTCAGAGTCAGACCTGCTTCGTGGACCTTGTGCAGAATGTCGTCCATCGAATCTTCGATGATGCCGGATACGGTGCAGTTGATGGTGGAGGTGGCCGGTTTATGATCCAACGCACCGGCGTTGGAGGTGATGCGACCAGCCGGAATCACGCCTTTGCGCAAGGCCCACAGAAATTCTTTATAGTGTTTTTCTTGCAGCGCCTTGGTTTTCTCGACGCTAGACAGGGCCTTGGCGACGCGCTTGTAGGTGTCATCAATCGTTTCATCAATCGCTTTGCCGTCCTTGGTTTTTAAGCGGTATTTGCTGTCCCAAATATCCAGGGAAGCACTTTGCAGCGGGATTTCGGTGGCGTCTTGTGTCACAACATGAAGTTTTGCGGTCATTCGTGGATTCCCTTTTCTAGTTGAATGGTTATAGGCCTATCTTGCCGCTCCGGCACGGCTAAGATATTGATGTTTATTGGATTAAAACCGAAAACAATACAGTCCGGCGATATACTGCATATAGTGTCTATGTTGAAATTCTAGCACAACATATTGTGTTGTCAGCGGGAAATTTTTACTAAATAGCCGCACTTGCGTGCTTTGTTTTTTAACTCAAGGAGTTAGCGGCGGCATTTAATTTCAATTTCCTAATTAGATGGCCTAGCCATAAGATTTCGAATTGAGCGGATGATTTACACAAGCGCGGGAGGAGTCGAGGTTGCCGTATCAACCGATTATTCCCGGAATGCGGACGCGCCTAACAACAGCCGACCGCCATTGCATTTGGTGTTTATCGTGGGGATTGAAAATGGCGTCAATAAGACAGACAGTTCTGGTGTTGCGCTCGGCCTGGGCCAGTCAAAGGGCTGGAAGTAATGGAGAGTTCGCTAAACCGCAAAGCTAACAATGGCAAGGCAAAACCCAGCTTGCCATTTTGCCGAAAATAGGAATCCGTTGCGACGATGGCGTAGCGCTTGCCTTAGGAGTATTGATTGGGACGCTTGAGATTACCGAATAGAATCGTGGGAGATTCTACATTTAACCTCCGATAGTCTGGTGGGTGCTGAGGGGTTCGAACCCCCGACCCTCGCCTTGTAAGGGCGATGCTCTCCCAGCTGAGCTAAGCACCCGACTAAAGGACGCGCATTCTATCCAAAACTGGAGCTGCTGCAAAATGTTTTGTTGGCGTTGTCATGCAAGTACCCTCGCAGCAGGTGCATTTGCCAAGAGTTTGTCGCCGGACAGCCATTAGAAAAACAGGCGGTACGAGTAAACTATTTCTAGAAAAAGTTACGCTGAACAACTCACACCCCACTCAAAACCGGCCGTTGCACGCAAACCGTAAACGCTGACTGTGTAAGCTTATTTTCCGGACGTATTGAAAAATCCCGGTTTTAAGTTACCTTTATGTAGGCTTATGACTACGTAAAATGAAAGCCTGGAGGCTCATAGTGTTTCAAGCACAATTATCCAAGTTACCTTAAGACACGTTCTACTAAGCGCTAAACCCGGCGCATTGATACGGAACAATCGAAAGCAGTGACAGGGTTAACAATCCCGGCGCGAGCAGTACTTAAACCGTTATACGTTTATCGACAAAAATCTGATGAGTAAAGGCACCACTTACATACCGATTTACGATTTCTCGCCGAGCGTTAACGCCGGCCATCTAAAACAAATCCTGCCATTATTGATGCGTCATAACGTTGCTGCCAATCCCATCAACTACGCTATTTGGTACGACTATGTGGCCGGCGGCAACCCGAGCTTAAACAAAGCAGTCGACTCGTTGCTCGCCGAGAACAAGGCCTTCGATTACGACAACAGCGTCGAGCTTTACAAATCACACATTTGTAATGCGTCTTTGGAATCTTTCGAGCAAATCAACCGGCAACTGCACAAAGTTATCGAGCAAGCCACTAGCGCGATTAACGAAACCTACAACAAGGCCGAAGAAACCAATGACAGCTTTCAGAAAAAATCTGTCATCTTGGAAACTTTCTCCGCTTCAGACGGCTTGAAAACCATCTTGGAAGAAATCATTCAGGAAACCAAAGCGCTGGCGATGACCAGTCAGGCCATGCAAACCAAGCTGACCGAAGCCAACCAAGAAATGGAGCAATTGCGCACCGAGCTGGCTCAAGCCAGACAAATCGCCACCACCGACGGTTTAACCGGCTTGTTGAATCGGCGCGCATTCGACATGACCCTGGCCGAAATCATCGAACAATCCGCACCCGATACCGCGTGCCTGTCGATGCTGGACATAGACCATTTCAAACGCATTAACGACACTTACGGCCACACTATCGGCGACAATGTCATTAAATATGTAGCGAATTTAATGAAGAAACACGCTGAAGAACATCATCACGTTGCGCGTTACGGCGGTGAGGAACTGGCGATTATCATGCCCAACACCAGCCACGAAAAGGCGGTAGAAATCTCCGAAAATATTCGCACCGCGATGGCAGCCAGCCGCTTGCAACGCAAAAACGACAACCAGTCGCTGGGCAAAATCACCTTGTCGATAGGCGTTGCCAGATTGCAATCCGGCGATAATCCGGAAAGCTTTATCGTCCGCGCAGATAACGCCTTGTATAAAGCCAAGCAAAGCGGCCGCAATCGGGTAATCCATTCATAAACCGCAGAAAAAACTAGCGATCCGTCAAGCGCTGTACCACTATGCAACCCACCATATCGCCCTCGACGTTGACCATGGTCCGCACCGTATCCAGTATGCGGTCTATGGGTAACAGTATCGCAATGGCTTCGGTTGGGAGACCAACCGATTGCAACACCATCATCATGGTCACCATGCCGGCGCTGGGGATGCCCGGCGCGCCCATGGCGGCGATCATCGTGGTAAAACACACGATCAATTGTTGCGCCAAATCCAGCTCTATGCCGGCTAAATTCGCGACAAATAACGCAGCGGCAGCTTCGTAGAGCGCGGTGCCGTCCATATTGACCGTGGCACCCAGCGGCACCACGAAACCGGCAATACCGGGTTTGACGTGCAAATGCTGTTCAACGCAACGCAAGGTGACGGGCAATGTGGCAGAGCTGGAACTGGTGGCAAATGCAGTGATTAAGGCTTCCCTGGCGCCCAGGAAAAACTTCAGCGGCGAAACCTTGGCAACTATACCTAACAACAAAGGCAACACGACCAAGCCATGCAGCAAAGTGGTACCAATGACCACCGCGACAAATTCCGCCAAACTGCTTAACAAGGCCAGATTTTGCGTCGCCAGCAACTGCGCCAGCAAAGCCATGATGCCCAGCGGCGCCAGCCGCATGATCCAGCCGACCAAGCGCAGCATCAACTCCAAGCCTTCCTGCAACAGCAGCAAGATATTGCGATAACGATCCCCTCCCACTACCAAAGCAATACCCAACAACAGTGCAAACATCACGATTGCCAGGATATTGGCCTGTGCTAGTGCCGCGAACGGGTTAACGAACAAGCCATGCAGAAAGCTGGCTACAAATTGCGCAAAGCTCATTTGCTTGGCGGCGAAGTTGGGAACAGCGTTATTGAACAAGTCCAGATTCAAACCTTTTCCGGGCTCGAATATATTTGCCGCCGCCACGCCCAGCAGGATAGCCAGAGCCATAGAGACCACAAAAAAAATCAACGTATACAGCCAGACTCGATGCAATTGGCCGTGCATGCGCAAATTCGCCACCCCAACCGCAATGGAGGTAAACACCAAAGGCACCAAGACCATTTTCAACAAATCCATGAATAAAGTACTCAATAGACCGCAAACGTAGATACCTTGTTTGCTAAGCGCGGCGTCCGGCCCCAATTTGGCGAATCCCATGCCCAACGCTACGCCGAATACGGCACCCAGAAAAATTTGTGTGTTTAATGCGACTTTCAATCCGGCCTCCTGAAAATACGCTGATCGTAAAACCCCAAAGCTTAGAGATTTATCATAACAAGCCCAGCCCCCATCATCTAAAAGCTCTGTCAATGCGCGGATACGTTCCGCCGAGAGCGGCTAAGATTGGCTTTTGGCTTGTCTATTTCGGTAAAATCCGCCGTTATGACGACAATCACCGACCCACTAGAAACTTGTTTATGCGGCTCCGGCCTAGATTATGCCGACTGCTGCGGCCGCTATCACAGCGGCGAACACTACCCGCCAACTGCGGAAGCCTTGATGCGCTCGCGTTTTAGTGCCTATGCCCGGCGCGACGTGGATTATTTATTAAATACTTGGGATACCAGCAAACGGCCGGCCGACATCGACTTTTCCAAGGAAACCGCGCAATGGCAAAAACTGACGATAGTCAGCACCAAAAAAGGCAGCGCCCACGACAGCAAGGGCATCGTCGAGTTTAAGGCGTTCTACCGAGAGGACGGCGAAGACTATTTCATGCACGAAATCAGTCGGTTCGTTAAAGCAGAATCCCGTTGGCTTTATCTGGACGGCGTCATCAAAGCCGCAGGCAAAGTCGCGATGAGCACGGATACCGGCAAAAATGCGCCTTGCCCGTGCGGCAGCGGCAAGAAATTTAAACGTTGCTGTGGGCGTTGATCTATCACTAAGTCAACGAGCCGCATCCACAAAATTCAATTGCTTCCAGGCTTCGTAGAGCACTATGGCCACGGTGTTGGATAGATTAAGACTGCGGCTTTCCTTACGCATCGGTAAATACAGTTGCAGCGCGGCCGGGTGTTGATTCAGAAATGCGGCCGGTAAACCGCGTGTTTCCGGACCGAATAATAAGGCATCTCCAGCTTTATAACGCACCTCGCTGTAGCCGGTGTGGCCTTTGGTGGTTAACGCAAATAAACGCTGGGGCTTGGCTTTTTCGACGTAATCGTGCAAGGAACCGTACTGGCGGATGTTCACCCATTCATGATAATCCAACCCGGCGCGACGCAGACGCTTATCGTCCAAATCAAACCCCAAGGGCTGGATTAAATGCAGATGCGCACCGGTGTTAGCGCATAAACGGATTATATTGCCGGTATTGGCCGGTATTTCCGGCTCGAACAAGACAATATCCAGCATTGCTTCAGTATTTTTCCACATCCACCGGCGACAGTTTCCAAATCTCGCGGTTGTATTCGCTAATCGTTCTATCGGTGGAAAACTTGCCGCTGGCCGCTGTATTGAGAATACTCATTTTGGTCCAGCGCTCTTGATCACGCCAAGTTTGCTCGACGCGCTTCTGTGCTTCCAGATAGCTGCGGAAATCGGCGATAGTCATCCAAGGATCGTGCGGACTTTTAATCGAGGCAATGATGTCGTCGAAAATCCCCGGCTCAAACTGATTGAAATGCCCGCATTCCAGCAAGCGCATCACGCCTTGTAAATCGCTGTCCTGATTGATGAACCATTGCGGATCGTAATGCGGCCGCATCGCCTCCACTTCGGTTTCGGTCAAGCCGAACAGGAAGAAATTGTCGGCACCGACCTCTTCACGAATTTCGATGTTGGCACCGTCCAAGGTACCGATGGTCAGCGCGCCGTTCATCATGAACTTCATGTTACCGGTACCGGACGCTTCCTTGCCGGCAGTCGAAATTTGTTCCGACAAATCCGCGCCCGGACAGATTTTTTCCATCGCCGATACGCAGTAATTGGGCATAAACACCAATCTCAGCTTGTTGCCTACTTCCGGATCTTCATTAATGACATTGCCGACATTGTTAATCAGCTTGATGATTTTTTTCGCCATGACATAGCCTGGGGCCGCCTTGCCGCCGATCAAGACGCAACGATCCACCCAGTTTTGCGTATCGCCACGTTTAATCCGATCATAGAGATGAATCACATGCAGCACATTCAAAATTTGCCGTTTGTATTCGTGGATACGTTTAACCTGCACATCAAACAAAGCATCGACATTGATTTCAATGTCATGTTCTTCTTTTTTGTAGTCAACCAAACGTTGTTTACTGGCCCGATTCAAGTCGTACCATTTTTGCCTGAACGCCGCGTCCTCGGCATAAGGCGCTAATTTGGACAGCTGAGATAGGTCGGTAATCCAGCCATCACCAATAGTTGCGGTGATAAACTCGGCCAATTCCGGATTACAGCCGGCCAGCCAGCGTCTGGGGGTCACACCGTTAGTTTTGTTATTAAATTTTTGCGGCCAGAGCTCATAAAAATCTTTAAACAAGCCTTCCTGCAACAACTTGGAATGCAGTTCGGCGACACCGTTGACCGAAAAACTGCCGACGATGGCCAAAAATGCCATCCGAACCTGTTTTTGATAACCCTCTTCGATGATGGACATCCGCGCCATGCGTGGATTGTCGCCAGGCCAACGCGCCGACACTTCAGCCATGAAGTGTGCGTTGATTTCAAAAATAATTTCCATCAAGCGCGGCAGCAAATGCTGCATCAGATTGACCGACCATTTTTCCAAGGCCTCGGGCAACAAGGTATGATTGGTGTAGGCCATCGTTTGCCGCGTGATGTTCCAGGCTTCTTTCCAAGGTAAACCGTGAATATCCATCAACAAGCGCATTAGCTCGGCCACCGCGATGCTGGGATGGGTGTCGTTGAGCTGAAAGCAGTTTTTCTCGGCAAATTTACTGAAATTATTACCGTGGCGCCCCACCCAGTTGGCGATGACGTCCTGCAAACTCGCGGAGGCCAGCAGATATTGCTGTTGCAGGCGCAAGGCTTTGCCGTTTTCGTTGGCATCGTTGGGATACAACACCATCGTAATGTTTTCGGCGGTGTTTTTCTCCGCCACGGCTTCGGCGTAATCACCGGCATTGAATTCCTGCAAATTGAATTCTTCCGTGGCGATGGCTTTCCACAAACGCAACGTATTCACCGTACCGTTTTTATAACCCGGCACCGGCGTGTCGTAAGGCATGGCGATCACATCATGAGTATCCAGCCAGCTGGTGCGCTTGTTGCCTTTTTCGTCGATGTGGGTTTGGGTGTGGCCGCCGAATTTGATGCGGTGCATGTACTCCGGACGTTCTATTTCCCAGACATTGCCCATCCGCAACCAATGATCGGGTTTCTCGACCTGCTCGCCATTGACGATTTGTTGCGAAAACATGCCGTATTCATAACGCAAACCATAGCCCGTGACCGGTAGTTGCAAGGTGGCACAACTATCGATGAAACACGCCGCCAAGCGTCCCAAGCCACCATTACCTAAACCTGCGTCCGGCTCGCTCTCGATAAGCTCCTCGGCTTCCAAACCCAAATCATACAAGGCTTGCGTCACAATATCGTCAACCCCGAGATTCAACATGGCGTTGCTCAAAGAACGCCCCATCAAAAACTCCATCGACAGATAGAAGGCTTTTTTACAATCGGAGTCGCGATAGACGTTGTAGGTTTTCTTCCAGCGCTCGACCAAACGGTCACTGATCGCCAAAGACAAGGCTTCGTAGGCGTAATGCGGAGAACGGCAATTTTCATCGCGCCCGAGCCGATGACTGTAGTAGTGTTTGAAGTCGGCGATGAAATGCTTTTTTTCCATGCCCAATTTGGGGAGCTTGGTAATATCGGCGGCGGGATTACTCTTATTAAAGACTCTATGCGGCATAGTACTTACCCTTGAGGACAGTGAAAATTAAAAGCCGTGGGCCGCTGGTTTTGCAAGGCTGAAAGCGATGCCAAAGGCCCTCTAAATCGAATTGTCGGGCAGCCGCGACGCCCGGTTTGGGGCGCCGCGGTTAAACATTAGTTCAATTTGCCGTGGCATTGCTTGTACTTTTTACCGGAACCGCAGGGGCATGGGTCGTTACGGCCCACTTTGTTGCCGAGTCTGACAAAAGGCTGCTCCGCGTTCTCCGGGTCTGAGTCTGGCTGAGCTGCTGGTGCCACGGGCTCTTCTTCAAAAATGGAGTGGGCCTCCGCGTGTTCATAGTGCATTTCCAACGGTGCTTGGCGTTGTTCATCGATCGCCTGCACGTCTTCTTCACGCGCCACCTGTACCTTGGCGAGTATACCCACCACTTCCTGTTTGATATGCGTCAACAGGCCGGTAAACATTTGGAACGACTCGCGCTTGTATTCCTGCTTGGGGTCCTTTTGCGCATAGCCTCTGAAATGAATACCTTGGCGCAATTGGTCCATCGCCGCCAAATGTTCTTTCCAGCTATTATCCAGCACTTGCAACATCACGGATTTCTCGAAATGCCTTAGCACTTGCACACCTACGGCCTCTTCACGGGCGCGGCTTTCTTGCTCGGCTTTTTCGATTATCAGCCGGCGCAATTTCGCTTCATTCAGGGTACGGTCGTGCTCCAGCATTTCCACTAGCGGCATCTGCAGATTAAATTCTTGCTGCAAATGGGTTTCCAATCCACGCACATCCCATTGCTCTTCCATGGTTTTCGGCGGAATGTATTCGGTGATGACGTCGTTCAACACGTCAGCACGAATCGCGTTGATAATGTCGTTGATGTCTTCGGCAGCCATCAACTCATTGCGCTGCGCGTAAATAACCTTGCGCTGATCGTTGGCTACGTCGTCGTAAGCCAAAATTTCTTTGCGAATATCAAAGTTACGATTCTCGACTTTGCGTTGCGCGCTTTCGATGGAACGAGTCACCCAAGGATGCTCAATCGCTTCGCCTTCTTCCATACCCAGTTTTTGCATCAAGCTGGCGACGCGCTCGGACGCGAAAATCCGCATCAAATCGTCTTCCAGCGACAGGTAAAAACGGGTCGACCCCGGATCCCCCTGCCGACCGGAACGGCCGCGCAACTGGTTATCTATCCGCCGCGACTCGTGGCGTTCCGAACCGATCACATGCAGACCGCCGCTGGCCAAGACTTTTTCATGTCTTTCCTGCCAAGTAGCACGCACCCGCTCTTTATCGGCTTCGCTGGCATCCGGTCCCAAGGCAGCCAGTTCGGCATTCAGATTGCCACCCAACACGATGTCGGTACCGCGACCGGCCATATTCGTAGCAATCGTCACAGCGCCCGGCATACCGGCATTTTCGATAATGTGGGCTTCGCGCTCGTGCTGCTTGGCATTCAAGACTTCATGGCGGATGTTTTGTTGTTGCAGCATCCGGGAAATCAATTCGGAGTTTTCGATCGACGTCGTACCGACCAACACCGGCTGGCCGCGCTGCACGCAATCCTTAATATCTTCGATGACGGCGTTGTATTTTTCCCGCGCGGACAGATAGACCAAATCACCTTTATCTTTGCGAATCATCGGTCTGTGGGTAGGAATAACCACCACTTCCAGGCCGTAGATTTTGTTCAACTCAAACGCTTCGGTATCCGCAGTACCGGTCATACCGGATAATTTGCTGTAAAGGCGGAAATAATTCTGGAAGGTAATCGAAGCCAGCGTTTGGTTTTCGTTTTGAATAGTCACGTTTTCTTTGGCTTCCATCGCTTGATGCAAACCTTCGGACCAGCGCCGACCACTCATCATCCGGCCGGTGAATTCGTCGACGATGATGACCTGACCGTCCTTCACTACATAATCCACGTCTTTTTGGAACAGTACGTGAGCTCGCAGCGATGCGTTCAAATAGTGCATCAAGCGGATGTTGGCGGCTTCGTATAATGTGGAGCCGTCGGCTATTAAGCCGTGCTCTGCCAACAAGCGCTCGACGTGCTCATAACCGGCTTCAGTCAGATGAATCTGCCGGGATTTTTCGTCCACGGCATAGTCGCCGGGCATTTGATCCTGTTTTTCCGGATCGTCGGCTTTTTCCTGTTTGGTCAGGTAGGGAATGATTTGATTGGTCTTCAGGTAAATATCGGTACTGCCTTCCGCCTGGCCGGAGATGATCAAAGGCGTTCTGGCTTCGTCGATCAGAATCGAGTCAACCTCGTCGACGATGGCAAAATTCAGGTCACGCTGGACTTTTTGTTCCAGGCTGAAAGCCATGTTGTCACGCAGATAATCAAAACCAAATTCGTTGTTGGTGCCGTAAGTAATATCCGCCGCATAGGCAACCTGGCGTTGCTCGTGCGTCAAATCGCTGACGATGACACCGGTGGTCAAGCCCAGGAAACCGTATAATTTGCCCATCCATTCCGCGTCGCGGCGGGCCAAGTAATCATTGACGGTCACCACATGCACGCCTTTACCCGGCAAGGCATTCAAGTAGGCGGCCAAGGTCGCCATCAGGGTTTTACCCTCACCGGTTTTCATCTCGGCTATCTTGCCGCTGTGCAAGACCATACCACCGATCAACTGCACGTCGAAATGCCGCATGCCAAATACACGGGTCGAGGCTTCCCGCACGGCGGCAAAGGCTTCTGGGAGTAAATTGTCTAAGTTTTCGCCTTGGGCCAGACGGTCGCGAAATTCCTGCGTCTTGGCTTGTAACGCCGCATCGGATAATTTTTCGTATTCGGCGGCCAGAGCATTGACTTTCTTGACTAGCTTGCGTTTCTTCTTGACCAGCCTGTCGTTGCGGCTGCCAACTACCAATTTAACCAGCTTACCCAGCATGATATTTCCAGAGTGAGAGTGAACCAAAGTTTGCGATTATAAACGCTATGGGGCGGCTGTGACCAGAAAACAAGCCCGGCAAGCTGAGACTATTCACCAGCCGGTTTTTGTAAATCAGCCATTTAAAACAGGATTTTTGCTTGGCAGCCGCAGCCTAACGGCATCATCCGGCGATTTCCAAAGCCGCAAAGTTAGCACTCGCTGGATCATGGACAAGCCTATCGATCAGCGTATAATTCGCCGGCTTCGGCCCTTGTGGCGGCAAGCATTCGACATCATTACTGGCTTTAACAATTTATGAAAATAGTGATTCTCGGTGCCGGTGTGACCGGCTCTTCGGTTGCCGGCGCATTGGCCAGTGAAGAAAACGATATTGTCGTTATCGATAAAAATGCCCACTTGCTCACCGCATTAAAAGGCCGCCTGGATATAGCCACCGTCGAAGGTAACGCTGCCCATCCCAGCGTGCTGGAACAAGCTGGGATTCAGGACGCCGACATGGTGATTGCCGTTACCGACCGCGACGAGACCAATATGCTGGCCTGTCAGGTGATCAACACCCTGTATAGCAAACCCAAAACCATCGCCCGAGTGCGCGCCATCGATTTTCTCAACCATCCGGAATTATTTGCGCCGGGCGGCATTGATATTGTCATCAGCCCTGAGCAGGTTGTCACCGAATCCATCCACAATCTGATCAAATACCCCGGCGCGCTGCATGTGTCCGAGTTTGCCGACGGCTTGGTCAGGCTGTTTTCGATTCGCGTGGTACCGACCGGCTTTCTGACCGGCAAACGCATCCACGCCGTCAAAGAAAAACTGGCCGACAGCATGATCCGGGTCGCGGCGATTTTCCGCGACGGCAAAGCCATCGCGGTAAACGGCGAGGCGGTGATCGCCACCGGCGACGAGGTATTCTTTGTCTGCCCGCGTGACAAGGTCCGTAAAACCCTGGTGGATCTGCATAAGCTGGAATCGCCGATCAAGACCATTATGCTGGCCGGCGGCGGCCATGTCGGCAAGCGGCTGGCAATTGCCTTGGAAAAAAATTACCACGTCAAAGTCATCGAACAAGACATTGAGCGCGCGCGGGAGATCTCTAACGATTTACGTAACACCCTGATTTTGCATGGCGACTGCACCGACGAATCGCTATTGCAAGAAGAAATGATCGAGGACATTGATTTGTTCTGCGCGATTACCAATAACGACGGCATCAACCTGATTGCCGCTGGTCTGGCGAAAAAACTCGGCGCCAAAAAGGCTATCTGCCTGATCAACAATAATTCCTACCTAAAACTATTGGACGGTACCGAAATCGATCTGGCGATTCAACCGAAACTGGAAACCTTGGGCGGCATCCTGAAACACGTGCGCAAAGGCGATGTGGTCGGCGTCAGCTCGGTGTGCGGCGGCAGTGCGGAAGCGATCGAAGCCATTGCTCACCGCAGCAAGAACTCCAGCTCGGTGGTTGGCTTGCGTGTAGATCAGGTCAACTTACCGGACGGCGTGATATTAGGGGCGCTGATTCGCGAAAAGGAAGTGATTCCGGTGCATCACGACACCGTATTCGCGGAAGGTGATCACGTGGTGATGTTTGCGCTGAACAAGAAAATGGTCAGAGACATCGAAGGCTATTTCCAGCCGATCTAGTCCGCCAAATCCGCATCCATAAAGGCTAGCGCCCGCTGCGGCAAACCGTCTTTGCCCTCGCCTTGCAAAGAAGCCTGGCTGTCTTCATGCACCGCTGTCATGAACTGCAACAACTGCATTTCAATTTTCATTTTTTCCTGCGGCTCTTGGGTATCCCACATCCGATTCAATAACTGCTTGGCGTGATGATGAATCGTGAACGCCACCGCTTCCGGCAGATGCGCGTAACTGGTGCGCAAAGACTCCTTCAGCTTATCCAGCGATTGCAGATATTGCTGATAGTCTTTTAAATCCTGCTGACATTGGGTTTTCACCATCGCCAGCTCATTGCTGTTACGGGCTTTGTTGACGGCCAGCTCGTGCGCCAATTGCTGCGACTGTTTTTTCAGTTGCGCCACCAAGGCCTGCTCCGCCAGCGCCTTGGTTTGCCGCAGTTCGGCGACATCTTCGTGCCTGGATAAATGCCATTGCAAATTGTCGTCGCGACTGCGCCGCAAAAACGCCAGTGCTTCGCCCAGCCAACGGCTAATCGACGACATGCAGTTGTTGGCGTAAAGCCAGCATTGCCGCAGCATCGGCTTGTTTACGATAGGTACGCAAGGCTTTGCGCAGATTTTTATATCGAGTGGCCGGCAGTTGCGCCCGCACCGCTTGCAATTCATGGCTAATTGCCGCGGATAAGGCCCAGGCCTGTTTGCGGTTATCGGCTACCAGCAGGCGTTGCCGCTTGAATCTGCTCAGATAGCTCAACTGCCGGCATTCCGCAGCCTGGCGCCGCTCCACATCTTGTCGACGAATCTGCAAAGACACTAGCTGCCGTAACGCCGCCGATTCGCGACTGAAATACCCGCGCAGCTCGCGGTAAACCGCTTTAAATAAGGTCATCACGCCCAGCAAAGCCAGCAGACCCAAAGCCAACAACATCACTTTACTGGCCAACAGATAAAACAGCCCCATCAACAAAACCAAGCCAAACTGCAAACACACAAACCCCAGCACAAACAGCAGCATCGCCAGGCTGCCTATCAGTAGTCCGCCATAAAAAAGCCGTCCGAACATGACTCTCAAGGCCGCTCGATAAACTCCAGCGCATTGCCGTCTCTATCCCGGCAAAACAGCGCCTTGCGGCCGGAGATACTCAGCGTGTAAGCCGTACCGGCCCGCTCCAGATCTTCGCGTAGAGCTTCAACCGAATCGATATGCATCGCCACATGCCGATCACGGCCGCCATGCGCCGGCCTGCCGGTGGTGGGATCTGGATTTTCCAATTCCAGCAAATGAATTTGCTGCGCGCCGATTTGCAGCCAAGCGCCTGGGAACGGTAGACTCGGCCGTTCGGTCTGCTCCATTCCCAACACATCGCGGTAAAAAAGCAGCGATTGCTCGGTATCGGAGACGATCAAACTGGCGTGATGTATCGTGAAATTATGTTTGGACATGGCAATTAACAGGTGAGTAAGGCCAAGCGATTATACCGCCCGATTATTTTATCGAGTAGGTTTTCAACCATTCCAAACTGACAGCGGTCTCAACCGTCGGCCGGTACTCGGCACCCACCCAACCTTGGTAATCCGAGTTTGCGATAACATCGAACAAAATTTTGAAATCTACGGCACCCGTACCCGGCTGGCCGCGGCCTGGAGAGTCGGCAAATTGAATATGCCCGATTCTATCTAAATGTTGGCGCAAAAATCCGGCACAATCTTCGCCCATTCGGCTCATGTGATAAATATCGTATTGCATGTATACGTTCGGATGGCCGATTTGCCTTAGCACATCCAGCATCTTTTCGCCGGTGTCAACGATAAAGCCCGGCATGTCGTGGCTATTGACCGCCTCGAATACGGTTTTGATACCCAACTCGGCAAACGCTGCGGCGGCGTAAGCCAGATTCTCGCAAAAGGTAGTTTGATATTCGCCCAAGCGTTGCGGGTCGAAACAGCGACCCGGTAACACGTTAATATCACGGGGCTTTAATCGTTCGGCATAAGCCAGCGTCTGCTCCACCGCGGCTTTAAATTGCTCGCGTTTTTCCGGAACCGCCGCCAAACCCTCGCCGCCCTGCAGCAAGGTATCGGCATCGACATTGAACAACACCAGCTTTAAGTCCTGTTGAGCTAATAGGTCACCGATTTGTTCGACTCGCAGCGAGTAGGGAAACTGGATTTCCACTGCGTCGAAACCGCACTGTTTAGCAGCCTGAAACCGTTCCGGCAACGGCCGTTCGGTAAACAATAAACTCAGATTGGCGGTAAAGCGCAGCATCAGTCTTGGCTGTAAAGCTTGATCAGTGTCGAGGGGTCTTGGTCCAAAAAGCCGCTACTGCCGTGCAATTGCATGAGTTGCGCAGCCAAGCCCGACATGGGTATCGCACTGCCCTGCTTGCCGGCTAAATCGACGGCCATATTTAAATCTTTCAATAAAGTTTTCACGCGCCACTTTACCGGCTCGAAACGCTTGTCCGCCATTTCCGGTCCGACAATTTGCAGAGGCTTGGAATCGGCAAAGCCGCCGGCCAGCGCTTCGGGAATTTTTGCGGCGTCGACGCCGGCCGAATTGGCCAGCGCCATCATTTCCGCGATTACCAGCACATTGCAACTGACGATCATCTGATTGCAGATTTTAGTGGTCTGCCCACTGCCGACCGGTCCCATATGCGTCAAACGGCTATACAGCGGCCGCAATACTTCACGGGCAATTTGAATGTCTTGTTCCGCACCGCCGGCCATAATCGCCAGACTACCCTGCTCTGCCCCGGCCGTGCCACCGGATACCGGCGCATCGACCCAGCGCATGCCGCAAGCAGCCCGCAATTGAGATGCCATGCGCCGGGTAGCTTCCGGATGAATGCTGGATAAATCAATCAACAGTTTTTCGGCAGCGCCGTTGGCGATAATGTGTTCCGTCACCACCGCTTCAACGGCCATGGTGTCGGCGAGACACAAAATCACTACATCGGAGGCTTTTACCAATTCACCGACACTGCCGCAGACCTTAGCACCGGCACCAGCTACCACAGCCAATTTTGCAGTGGTGCGATTCCAGACATCCACCTGAAAACCCGCCGCCAGAAGCCGCAAGCTTAGCGGTTGCCCCATCAGGCCTATGCCGACGAAGCCCAGCGTATAGCGTTGTTCTGCCATAGTGACGCTCTCTGTTATTCGAATAGCGCCGGACTTAAATCCAAACGCTCGGCATCGCCGCGCCCGCTCATCAGATGTTGATAGACGATTTGAAAAGCTTCGTCGAAATCGGCATTCACGAAACGCTGGGATAAATGCGCACAAATCGCATATAAGCCCGAATAATGCACGGTCTCGCCGGAAGTACATAAATTGATTTTCTCGGACAGCACCCGCATCACTGACAGCACTGAACCATCTTGCCGCCAATTAGCAGACACACTGACCAACTCATCGCCCCGGCTAGCGATAGCCGCCAGCGCATTAAAGGATAAATCCACCAAACCGGCCAAAATTTTGATGAGGTCGCCGCTGGCAATGGCTTTAAAGGTCTCGCTACCGCAATCCAATAATAGCGCTTGGCGCAGCACAATATCCATATCGGACAAGTGCCCAATCTCGCCGTCATCAGGCTGCTTGATCGCGAATTTCCGGTGAAAATCTCTAACTTGTTGTAAATGTTTGTTCATAAATCCCCCGCATGCGCTAATTGTTCGGGCATATTACAGGAGGAAAGAGAAAGCGCAAAGAGAGGTCCTTAAGGCGCTGAAAAACCATTTAGGTTTAACTCAGCGCCCCAGTGATTACATTAAACAAGCAACGGCAATTTCAGAATAATGAATCGCGCATTACCAGTCGTAAGTCCTCGACAACGGAGGCTACCACGGGAATTAAATATCGAAATCCAATTCGAAGCCTCCATAAGCGAAAAGCGGCATACCCGGACGTGGCCCATAAGGCTGACGCGAGACAACATACTCTTCATTTGAGGCGTTTTGCACTCCACCCAAGACTTTTACGCCTTTCGCAACTTTATAATAGGCCGACACATCCATAATCACGTACTCGTCAGTGACACCAAAGCGCGAGTCTTTCCTGGCCACAGGGGTGTTTCCATCCAATTGCTGTTCCGTGTTGTTAGCACTCGTGAAGGTCTCGCTGACATAGTTAGCAGACACTTCCATACCCCAGCTTTGAAAATGCAACCCACTGCCAAAATTAAGTGTGTATTCAGGAATATAAGGCACTTTATTACCTTTGCGTCCGTAACTGAAGATCGACTCAGAGTTACTGGATCGGGCGTTGCTGGTTTGCTCAGCATTGGTGTAAGTGAAAGCCAAGAAGTACGGATTGCGAAAGCCCCAGGCAAATGCTTCGCCGGCGTCGAAATTCATCGCCAACTCAACCCCGCGACTGTCGACGCTGCCAAAGTTCTCCGCAGGACCGCCGCCACCGCCGATGTTGTTGACTACCAGCAAATTGTTGAACTGCGTATAAAAACCCGTCAGCTCTGCGTTGAATGCTCCATGCGTATAGCGTCCGCCCAACTCGTAAGCATCACTTGTCTCCTCTCCGTAATTGTTGACTATTGCGCTTTCGGGATTAGGCGGCGAAAATCCTCGATGAGCACCGGCAAATACCATAACATCGTCGTTAAAACGATAATCGACACTGCCGCCGCCCGCATAAATATCCAGCCCGGAACTCGCCAATCGTCTTGAAGCAGGTCTGCGATCCTCGTAGACTTGGTTCAAATGCTCGTAGCGTAGACCCGGTGTGAAGCCAAACTTACCCAGTTCGATCCTATCTTTCAAGAAGAATGCATAGGCTTGAGTAAACCCGGTCCGGTCGTCTTGACTACCTGGCGCACCCACTACCTTGTTGGTTATTGCGCCACTCGGATTCTGGGTGTAGGTGGTATCGTGCTGGAAGCGCGTTTCGGCGTCTTCATGGTATCGGAAACCGCCGTTCAACTCGTGATGAGTGGGTCCTAGATTGAAGCGGTAAATTGCGGCAGTTTCGACACCCGCCGAGTAATACGTACGATTATTGTCCCGAACGTTAAAACTGCAAGCTCTAGTGCCTTTGAGACAGGCGAGATCATTCAAGTTATTCCCTGCTAACGCACGAGACCATTGCTCACCGTCCAACTTACTCCAATTACGATCAAACTCCCGGTAATAGGCCGTGGTGACAATATCAAGATTATCGGTCGGTGCGATCAAATAGCGTGCATAACCGCCGATTTGCGTGGTATCGATATTGTCAAAGCGCGAAGCCGCGTAACGACGATAAGGAGTATTCCGAAAATCTTCCTCGGTAAGCCCTAAGTAGGTTTCGTCGGCATCCATAGATGAATAACCAAATTTAACGTCCAGCTTTTGGTACATCGCGGTATTAGGTTCCCAGGACATACGCAACATAGGTTCAACTTGCTGGAAACCTGTTTGATCACCATTTTTAAAGTCCGGGGTACTATCGATGGTTTTAAAACCATCGGAGCCGCGATAAAAACCTTCTAGCAAATAGCCCACTTTACCGTGTGTGGTATCTAGCGTATCACCGACAAATCCGTGCGAGCGGAACTCACCGTAACTACCATAAATGGTTTTTAAATAGGCCTTCCCCTTCGTAGGGATGGGCGTAGAAAGATAGTTCATCACGCCACCGGTAATGTGGGGGCCGTATTTTATTTGACTACCACCTTTCAAAACCTCGACGCCACTCATACGCCCGCCAGCGGGATTAAAATAGGCCGCTGGGGCAGAATATGGCGCCGGCGCAATCATTATACCGTCCTCCATAACTGTAATCTTGGCACTACGAGTGGTATCAACCCCACGAAAGCTAATATTCGGGAACAAGCCAAAACCGTCTTCTTCTCGAATATTCACCCCAGGCGCTTTGCGCAAAATTCGGTTTACATCACTGTAACTTTGATCGCGAATGTCCTCAGTTCTTATATACGTAGCGGAAGCAGGCAAATCTTTAACATCCGCCGGATCGCCCAACACACTCACCACATCCAAAACATCTTCTTCAGCTTTTTCCGCAGCTTTCAGGAGAGACATAGTCCCCATCGAAAGACAAACGAGCGATATAGCTCGAACAAGTGGCTTTATTTCAAACATGACTTCACCCCTGGATATTGACTATATTTTACGAAATGTAAAATCTTGTAAAAGATGGGGGTATGTTACACTTGATATTAATGAGAATCTATATCATTTTTAATGAACTAACCGTGCCATACCGTGGCACTATTTTTGGATTCAGACGATTAGCTTTAATCACAATGAACAATAGAAATTCCGTTTACACAAAATTCAGGACACCCTCTGACTTGGACAATTACGCATATTCGTTTAGCGTTTTTCCACCTTTATACGAGTAGCGATCAGTTTAAAATCCTCACCCGCAATCAACTCCATCTTTTGAACTCTTGACAACTTTTTTATTACAGACTCTCTTCGACTAGCACTGGCGCGGCTATGACCAACTTCCGTATAAATTAATTCTTTTGGTCGCTTAGCTCTAAAATATTTCGCCCCTCGTCCTTCTATGTGTTGTTTAAAACGTCGCTCAACATCTGTGCTGATTCCGGTATACAGACTGCCGTCATCACACTGAATGATATACACCGACCAATTCGACACTGGCGCACTATTCAGAGTCGGTGGATTTATTCAACCAACTGTTCAACAAAATCGCTACCAATACGCCAAACCCGATATAGGCATAGCGAACGATGAAGATCAGTGCGGCGCTTTGGCTGTGACTTGCAGCATCTTTGACACTTGGCGTGATAGCCAAAGTCCAGAGCAGCGCCGCCAAAAAATAGACCACCACACCCGAGACCGCCCATGAAACAGCCGGACGACCTGATCGTGCCGCAGTGTTGTAAAACCAGATGCCGACTAATGCGGCTGCTATCGAACCTAACATGTGTTTCCCTGATTTTAAGTGGTTTAACGGCGAGACAATTGCTCGATTCCTAGATTGGCCAGCTGATCAGCACGCTCGTTACCTACATCTCCGGCATGTCCTTTCACCCATATCCAATCGATGTTGTGACGCTGGATAGCAGCATCCAAACGTCGCCATAAATCTTCGTTTTTCACTGGTTTATTTGCCGCGGTTTTCCATGCCCGCTTTTTCCAATTAGCCATCCATTCGGTAATACCTTGCAAAACATATTTAGAGTCAGTGTGCAATTTGACGCTACACGGTTTTGTTAGTGTTTCCAGAGCCTGTATTGCGGCCACTAATTCCATCCGGTTATTCGTCGTTTCAGGTTCACCGCCGCATAGCTCCTTTTCTTTATTTCGGTATTCCAAGCGCACGCCCCAACCTCCTGGCCCAGGGTTGCCCTTGCATGCACCATCCGTATAAATAATGACTTCAGTCATGGCCCACCTTTCTATGTAAGTTCGATTTCAATCCCAATCCAACCGCAGCTAAATTGCTGCGGCGTTGCTGTGCCGCAGTCAAAGGAATCAATGTGTATTGCCTTTTCACCGCCTTAATGCCGTAAGCCATCGCAAACAAAGACGCAAAGCTGAACTCGAATTTACCGTGAGCAATGGTGTAACTGTCTAATCCAAACTCGGCAGTGGTTAGCAATTCGAAATTCATCAGTTTCAACCAATCCAAAACCCGAGCTTTGGTAATCAAATGCGCCCGCCAGGATTCCGCGAGCTTCCAGTCCCATAAAAACTGAAAACGTACCGACATACTGAACGGATTGAAATTCAACATGACCAATTCGCCACCCGGTTTTAACACGCGATTGACTTCGCGTAGGGTTTGAAATCGACGCGCGTCGAACTCCAAAATGTGCGGAAGTATGACTAAATCCATCGATTCAGTTTGAATAGGCAAGCTGAATGCCTTAGCAGTCACCTTCAACGCGCCAGCATCACCCAAGGCCTTGCCGTCCAGAATTAGATAATTCTTATATAAGGAAAAATCGACGAACTCATTTTCCCAACCTAAGCCACCGATCTGGAGTTGTCGTTGTTTACAACTCACCGTTATTGATCTTCGCAGATAGTTGGCCTCCATGGTTTGCAGCAGCTTGCCCCTTGGGGTTTGGTACAACGCAAACAGAAATTGTCTCTTCATTTAACCGCCGCTAAGGGTATGTTTTTTTGGCTATTTTAGAAAGCCATGCTAGGATCTAATTTTTTTATTTTAGCGAGTTCAGACAATGCCCCGCTCAATTTCCAAAAAATCAGGCCGTCATCTGTCTTATCTACTACCTATTTTGCTGGCAACCGGTTGTAGCCAACATGCGCAAAAAGACCATCTAAGCCAATCATCAACCAGCAAGTTTTCCGTATTTACCCGGAATGGCAATGCCGGAAAAATCCATAACAAACAGGTAGAAGCAAAAGAGCACGCCACCATCTGGGATAGGATGCTGTCTCTTTACGCCTTACCGGAAATCGATAATGCCAGAATCGACCGCGAAGTAAACTGGTATCTCAGAAACCCTGAATATCTGACCAGAGTACAACAACGCGCTGAGCCTTATTTATACTTCATACTCAACGAAATCGAAGCGAAAAACATCCCCGGAGAATTGGCCCTGTTACCTGCAGTTGAGAGCGCTTTCAGACCTGACGCAATGTCGCCAGCTCAAGCATCCGGTCTTTGGCAGTTCATTCCGCCGACCGGGCGTCTTTACGGGTTGAAGCAGAATAGCTGGTATGACGCGCGACGCGATGTGGTGCAATCGACTCAGGCAGCCACTACCTTTCTGAAAGAACTGAGCGAGACTTTCAATAACGACTGGTTACTGGCGCTCGCTTCATACAACGCCGGCAAAGGCAATATCAAAAACGCCGTAGATAGAAACCTCGAACGCGGTCAGCCTACCGACTTCTGGTCTCTGGATTTGAACAACGAGACCTCAGCTTACGTACCCAGGCTGCTGGCAATCGCCAAGATCTTTGCCAACCCGGAAAAATATAACGTCAATCTGCATCAATTCGCCAATCAGCCTTACTTTGAATTGGTGGATGTAAAGTCGCAGCTCGATTTGGGTAAAGCCGCCGAAATGGCGCAAACCCCACTGGACGACTTCTTAAAGCTCAATCCCGGCTACAACCGCTGGAGCACCGACCCGAACGGTGCGCAACATCTGTTGATTCCGGTAAGCAAAGCCGATTCCTTTAAAGAGAAACTCGCTGAACTGCCACACGAAGAAAGAATCAAGTGGGAACACCATACAGTTGGCAAGAAAGAGACGCTGAAAAGCATAGCCAGCAAGCACAGCACCAGTGTAGAAGAGATTATTAATGTCAATCATCTTGACGACGATACGGTTGCCCAAGGCACAATCCTGCTAATTCCAGTGTCTTATCATTCACAGAAAGGCGAACCAACCACATCGGCTGTTGCCGCAGTGTCACAACAATCCACGCCAACCCCCGCCCAATCAAGCAAACAGCAATATACGGTTAAGAAAGGCGATACCTTATGGGATGTCTCGCAACGTTTTTCTGTTGATAAAGATGATATTGTGAGTTGGAATAAATTGCCCAAGAAAGCGGCTCTGAAACCCGGTCAAAAACTGACTATCAAGAAAACCAGCGGCAGTATAACCGTGGCATCTACCGCGCCTTCCGTCAAGCAAATCAGCTACACAGTCAAACCCGGCGATACCTTGGCGCAGATCTCCAAAAAATTTAACGTTAACGTCACCGAGCTCCGCAAATGGAATAACGTTCCCAAAAACAAGGCGGACATCAAACCGGGCTCTAAGCTAAAAGTGATGATTGAAGCCGGTCATCCGTCTACCTAAAGCTTCAGACAACAAATACGTAAGTTCAATATGGATCTACGACACTAGATCTTTCTCATCGCCGCAAGAGTAAACTTAAATAAGCGATTTAGGTTTACTCTTATGCTTCGCGAGATCAAACCGCCCCAGTAAAGCGATCAGCATAGGAGACGCTAGTCGCCACATCACCACAGAAATAGTGATTGGACTTAAAATACTGAATTAAAACAGACGATATAGCAAACTTTGCACAGCATTATTTCCGCTGCGCAAGAGCTATAAATTTAAGAATTGATGGCGTCCCCACGGGGGTTCGAACCCCGGTTACCGCCGTGAAAGGGCGGTGTCCTAGGCCACTAGACGATGGGGACTAAGACTATTTTTTCAGAATGACTTCTTCAACAAGAAGTGCCGGTTTAACCGACTTTAGCCAAGTTGGCGTCCCCACGGGGGTTCGAACCCCGGTTACCGCCGTGAAAGGGCGGTGTCCTAGGCCACTAGACGATGGGGACTCAGGACTAAATCAACTACTTTGGTGGAGCCAAGGAGGATCGAACTCCTGACCTCTTGCATGCCATGCAAGCGCTCTCCCAGCTGAGCTATGGCCCCGTAGTTGAGTTCTCGTATTATACGGATTTTCAGAGCTTTGTCTAGGAATTTTCTACATTCTTTATGTATCTGATCGCTCGCTCTATTCTGTGCAAGGTTTTCTCTCTGCCTAATAGAGCCAAAGTCAGATCAATAGCCGGCGATACGCCGCTGCCACAAACCGCAACGCGCAAGGGCTGCGCAACCTTACCCAGATTAAGTTGCAACTGCTCCGCGCTGTCCAATACCACTTGATGAAGGCCTGAAGCTTCCCATTCGCCGATAGAGCAAAATTGCACCAGTAAGTGTTGCAATACATCATCCACGCCCGCTTTGAAATTCTTCTTGGCGGCTTTTTCTTCGTAAGCATCGAATTCCTTGTAAAAGTATTCGCTCTCGGCAGCCATATCCACCAGAGTTTTGCATCGCTCGCGCTGCGCTTTAACCACATCCGCCAGCGCCGGGCCGGTAGTCGGATCGATACCGCGCTCCCCCATATGCCAAGCCAAGTGCCGAGCGACGTGCGCCGGATCGCTATTCATAATGTACTGATGATTCAACCACACCAGCTTCTCGGTATTGAACGTGGACGCGGAAACGTTAACTTTTTCCAACTCGAACAACGCCACCATTTCTTCCAAGGAAAACAATTCCTGATCACCGTGCGACCAACCCAACCGCACCAGATAGTTCAACAAAGCTTCGGGTAAATATCCGTCATTACGATATTGCATCACGCTGACCGCGCCGTGGCGTTTGGACAATCTTGCACCGTCGGAACCTAAAATCATCGGCACATGCGCATACACAGGCAATTGCGCGCCCAAGGCTTTCAGAATATTAATCTGCCTGGGCGTATTGTTAACATGATCGTCACCCCGTATTACATGAGTAACTCCCATATCCATATCGTCGACTACTACCGTCAGGTTATAGGTCGGGGTGCCGTCGGAACGGGCAATGATCAGGTCATCCAGTTCCTTGTTAGCAACGACGATACGACCTTTTACTAAATCGTCGATAATCACTTCGCCCTGCTCCGGGTTCTTAAAGCGCACCACCCGCTCGCCTTGCGGATTGTCAACGCCATGCCGGCACTTGCCGTTGTAACGCGGCTTTTCCTTGTTGGCCATTTGCTGCTCGCGCAAAGCTTCCAACTCTTCGCGACTGCAGTAGCAATAATAGGCATCTCCCTGTGCCAGCAATTGCTGAATGACCTCTTTGTATCGATCAAAACGATGCGTCTGATAGAACGGACCCTCGTCATATTCCAAGCCTAACCAAGTCATGCCTTCCAGAATTGCATTCACCGACTCCTGGCTGGAACGTTCAAGATCGGTGTCCTCGATTCGCAAAATAAATTTGCCACCGTGTTTGCGCGCATACAACCACGAAAACAGAGCGGTTCTGGCACCGCCAACATGTAAATAACCGGTGGGACTGGGGGCAAAGCGGGTTCTAATACTCATCGTCAATTATTTAGTTGTTAAAAATTTCTTGGCATATTCGCCGGGAATGGAGCGAGAGGCGTTTAAACGCATCGCCTGGTAATTAAATTGCACGCTGCCTTTCGCTGCATCGTTTCTGCCCAGAATCGCCAGCGAGGTGGCATGTCCTTGTTTGGCAGCTTTTTCGTACCAATCGGTAGCCTTATCTCTGTCGCTATTCACGCCCATGCCTCGATCATACATCGCACCCATGACCACCTGAGCATCGAGCAAACCTTGATTCGCCGCCTTTTCCATCCACTCCGCGGCCTTGCGCTCTTCCTTCTCGAAACCCTCTCGGCCCAGTAAATACAGCGATGCCAACTTGGCTTGAGCCTGCGCATTCCCCTGCTCAGCCATTTCTTTCACGCTGTCAGCCTTTACCGCACTGGCAAGTAAAAACATCGCACAGAAAAATAAAATCTTGCCCATTACATTCTCCAAGGAAGCCTAAGGATTAAAAACAAACCGGCATTATTTCACGGCGCCCGGCTAAGATGAACGCACTATTTAAAAATAAGGGATTGATGTTAGACTTAAGACACCAAGGCGGTACGCTAGGCCTTGTCGATGCAGAACAATAACCTGGAGAATCAATACATGAAAAGAAACCTTTTATTCACGGCCACTCTGGCCGGAGCGCTGCTTTCCGGTTGCGCGACGCAGTCGAGCAATAATTTCCAGGCTTTCCAGCCTGAAGACCTTAACGCGCTGGTTAAATCCGGAAAACTGGTACAAAAAACCAACAGTTTTTTCGTGATTAATGATTCGTCTTCATCCATGAGCCGTACCTATGTAAATTCTGCGGATTACAGCGGCACCAAGCTGGATGTCGAAAAAAATCTGCTCAACAAGTTTAACAAATCCATTCCGGTTATGCCGCTGACATCCGGTTTGCGCAGCTTCGGTTTTGGCCCATGCCTGTCTTGGGGCTCAACTTATCTCAACCAAGCCGTGCAAAATTACACTCAGGCCGGTTTCGAAACTGCAATTACCTCTCTACAATGCTCTAGCGGCGGCACCCCACTGGCCACGGCGCTAAGCGAGTCCGGCAAAGACATCACCTCTGCTCCCGGCAATATCGCCTTAATCGTTTTAAGCGACGGTATCGAGGAAGTCTCGCCCCTACCGACTGCCGAAGCGCTTAAATCCCAGTACGGAGACAAGCTATGCATTTACACAGTCTGGGTCGGTAATGACCAAGATGTGGCCGGACAAGCGGTGCTGCAAGACCTAGCCAATGCATCGGGTTGCGGATTCTCGACTACTGCCGAAGCGATCACCAGCGCCAAAGGCATGAGTGATTTCGTTAAAAACGTCTTCTTGAAAGCAGGCACACCCAAAGTGGCCGATTGCTCAACCCAAGACGACGACAAAGACGGCGTAAGCAACTGTGCCGATAAATGCCCTGACACCCCTAAAGGCGCTATCGTCGATAAAGACGGTTGCTGGGCGTTCCGCGGCCTACTGTTCGATTTCGACAAATCCGACGTCAAAGCCAAATACGGCCCGCTGATCCAAAACGCCGTGGAAGTCATGAAAATGAACCCTGGTTTGACCATAGAGATTCAGGGCCACACCGATAGTTACGGTAAAGATGCTTACAACCAAAAGCTTTCCGAGCGCAGAGCCAATGCAGTTAAAGCCGAGCTGATAAAACAAGGCGTGGAAGGCAAACGCCTGACAGCGGTTGGCTTCGGCGAGTCCAAACCCGTCGATACCAATGAAACTGACGAGGGCCGTGCCTACAACCGCCGTGTCGAATACAAACGTACCGACCGCTAAACGATAAGCTTCCAGCTTAACGAAACCAGGGAGGCCCAGGCCTCCCTTTTTTATGTCCAGATCAATCAAATGGGCTCAGCATCGTTCGCGCTTGTTGCGGTCCGTAAACTCAATACACACTCGATGTGTGCATTTAGCCGAACCCCGCCTATCCCCGCTCCCAGAAATACAATGCGTCAAACGCCAGTTCAATATCTGACCAGCACCGTTTCGCTAGACAGCAAGCGCCGCAGGCGGATCAGGAGTTCATCGCTCGGGCGCACGCGCCAGTCGTCGCCCAATTGCAGGGTCGCTTTGTCGGTGCCAGTGCGGTACTCGATTTGGATTGGACATTGACCGCCGCAGAATGGCGTCAGCGTGGCCTGTAGGCTTGCCAGCCAACCGGACGGCAGGCCGCTATTGGCCAGATCTATCGTTAATGTAATGCCGCGGGCATATAATTCCCGCGCTTCTTCCATGCTGTAAAGCTTCTCGGCAGTCATCCTCAGACTGTTGGTAAAGTCGTCCATTGCCAATGAGCCTTCGGCAATCAGGATCGTGTCTTTGCTGAGCAGGTTGCGGTATTTGTCGTATATATTGCTGAAGGCCGCCACTTCCAGCCGGCCGGTACGGTCGTCCAGCGTTGCGAAGCCCATCATCTTGCCTTGCTTGGTTTGCCGGGTACGCATTTCCACGATCAGGCCGGCAACACGCGCTTCCATTTTACCTCTGGAGCGGCCGGCATCGACTTCCAGACTGGCTAACGAGCCGTGGGTGATATGTTTTAATTCCGGCAGATATTCGGCGATGGGATGGCCGGTCAGAAACAGACCCAAAGTCTGCTTTTCCGCTTCCAGCTTTTCTTTTTCGGTCCACGGCTCGACCACGGTGGAATAAGCTTCCGCTTCACCGTCGCTGACTTCCACTTGTACCGCCAAACCGAATAGATCGTTTTGACCGGCCAACGCCATTTTTCCGTGTTGTTCGGCCACTCGCAAGGCGGTAGTCAATTCAGCGAGATGCGCCGCACGATTAGGATCGATGGTATCCAGCGCTCCGGCTCTGATCAATGCTTCCAAAACCCGGCGATTGACCTTGCGCAAATCGACACGCTTGCACAGATCGTACAAGCCCGCAAACGCGCCGTTGGCAGCCCGTTCCTTTAATAAATCTTCAATTGCATTTTCGCCAACACCCTTGATCGCGCCTATACCGTAAACAATCTGCCCCTGGTCGTTTACCGTGAAACGAAAGTCGGAAACATTAATGTCCGGCGGGCAAATCTCCAGCTTCATCTCCCGGCATTCATCGATCAACACCACCACTTTGTCAGTGTTATCCATATCCGACGACATCACCGCCGCCATGAACGCAGCCGGAAAATGCGCCTTCAACCAAGCCGTTTGATAGGCCACCAAGGCGTAAGCAGCCGAATGCGATTTATTGAAACCGTAGCCGGCGAATTTTTCCATCAGGTCGAAAACATAGGTGGCTATCGACGCATCGATTTGGTTCGCTACCGCGCCCGACATGAATTTTTCCCGCTCCTTGGCCATTTCCTCCGGTTTCTTCTTACCCATCGCCCGCCGCAGCATATCGGCACCGCCCAGGGTATAGCTGGCCAATTCCCGGGCAATCTGCATCACCTGCTCCTGATACAGAATAACGCCATTGGTAGGTTTTAGAATCGGCTCCAGCAAGGGATGAGCATATTCGGCCTTGGCACCATGTTTGACGTTGATGTAGTCGTCCACCATCCCCGATTCCAGCGGTCCGGGCCGGAATAAAGCCACCAGCGCGATGATGTCGTCGAAGCAATCCGGTTTCAGCTTTTTGATCAACTCCTTCATGCCCCGCGACTCGAGCTGAAACACGGCCGTGGTCTGGGCGTTTTTTAATAATTCATAGCTGGGCAGGTCATCGCGCGGAATCTGGCTTATGTCCACCGGCTCTTCACCGCGCTGCGCGCGTTGGCGATTAATGGTTTGCAGCGCCCAATCAATGATCGTCAAGGTCCGTAAACCCAGGAAGTCGAATTTAACTAAGCCAACCGCTTCGACATCGTCCTTATCAAACTGCGTGACCAGATTGCCGCCGCCCTGCTCGCAATACAACGGGCTGAAATCGGTCAGCTTGGTCGGCGAAATCACCACGCCGCCGGCATGCTTGCCGGCATTTCGGGAAATCCCTTCAAGGGAACGCGCCATATCGATCAAGGATTTAACTTCTTCCTCGGTTTCGTATAACGCCTTCAATTCAGCGCTGTCTTGCAAGGCCTTATCCAGCGTCATGCCAATTTCAAATGGAATCAATTTGGCCAGCCTATCCACAAAGCCATACGCATGACCCATCACCCTGCCCACGTCGCGAATCACGGCCTTAGCGGCCATCGAACCGTAAGTAATAATCTGCGATACATGATCGCGGCCATAATGACGAGCGACGTAATCGATCACCTCGTCGCGGCGCTCCATGCAAAAGTCGATATCAAAGTCGGGCATCGACACCCTCTCCGGGTTCAAAAACCGTTCGAACAGCAAATCGAATTCGATGGGATCGAGATCGGTAATCTTCAACGCATACGCCACCAAGGAACCGGCACCCGATCCCCGCCCCGGCCCTACCGGTATCGCATTGTTCTTGGCCCACTGGATAAAGTCGGCAACAATCATGAAATAGCCGGGAAAACCCATCTGGGTGATCACGTTCAGCTCTACTTCCAATCTATCGTCATAGACTTTACGGTTCTCCGCGAAGCTGCCCTTGCCAATCGGCGGATACTGGATTAAACGCTCTTCAAGCCCTTGACGCGAGGCGTGCTTGAAATAGTCGTCCAGCGTCATACCTTCGGGGACCGGAAAATCGGGCAAATAATTTTCGCCCAGAGTCAGCTCGACATTACAGCGTTTAGCAATTTCCACGCTATTGGCCAATGCCTCCGGAATATCGGCAAACAATTCGGCCATTTCCTCGGCAGTACGCAGGTATTGCTGAGCTGTGTAATTTTTCGGCCGGCGGCTGTCGTCCAGCACCCGGCCCTGATGGATACAGACCCTCACTTCATGCGCATCGAAATCGTTTTTACTGATAAAACGCACGTCGTTGGTGGCGACGACCGGCAAATCCAGTTCGGTAGCCAAATCCGCCGCTAATTTGATGTAACGCTCTTCGTCCGCTTTACCAAGCCGCTGCAATTCCAGGTAAAAACTGTCTTCGAACAAATCCCGCCAATATTCGGCACAACGTTTAGCTTGCTCGGCATTTTCTGCCAACAAAGCCTGACCGACGTCACCATCCATCGCTCCCGATAACACGATCAAACCCTCATGATTCTCGGAAATCCAGTCTTTTTGCAGCATCGGTATCCCTTGGTGCTGCCCTTCCTGGTAGCCTCGGGAAATCAGCTCGGTCAACGTCACATAGCCTTTTTGATTGCGCGCCAACATGGTCAGGCGAAACGGCGAGGCCGGCTCGTCAGGATTGAAAATCAGCGCATCGGCGCCGATCAAGGGTTTGATGCCGGCGCCTTGTGCGGCTTTATAGAATTTAACCAGCGAGAACAAATTGCTTTGTTCGGTAATCGCCGCGGCCGGCATTTGATACTCAGCCAGTTTCTTTACCAAGGGCTTGATTCTGACGATACCGTCAACCAGGGAGAACTCAGTATGAATACGAAGATGAACGAAACTCGGCGTCATGGCTGTTTAAACAAGATACTTTTTAACAGGAGCAAACGATTTTCGATGCTGCGGGCAAATCCCAAGTTGTTGTAACGCCGCTAAATGCTGCTGGGTAGGATAGCCTTTGTGAATAGCAAAAGCATAACCGGGATACAGCCTATCCAGCGTCTGCATTTCCTCATCGCGGGCGACTTTGGCTAGGATCGAGGCGGCGGAAATTTCCGCAACCAGCAAATCGCCTTGTACGATAGCTTCGCCAGGCACATCCAGTGCCGGCAGTCGATTGCCGTCCACCTTGACCGCATCCGGGCGATAGTTCAATTGCGACACTGCTCTTTGCATCGCCACCATCGTCGCTTGTAAGATGTTGATAGTGTCGATTTCGCTGGCTTCGGCGCGAGCAACGGCCCAGCACAAGGCATTGGCCGTGATTTGCTCGGCCAGCAGCTTGCGTTTCTTTTCGGTAAGTTTTTTGGAATCTGTTAAACCCGCGATGGGTCTGAGTGGATCGAGAATCACCGCAGCGGCAACCACCGGCCCGACTATGCAGCCGCGGCCAACTTCGTCGATACCGGCTATGCGTGGGGGGTTATCGGAGGATACCGCGTGTGACATTACGTAGAAAGCTGACCATATTGGAAAGTTCGTTGCTTTCGCCGGCCATATCTTCCATTTCTTCGATGGCGTCTTCCAGACGCAGATTGTTTTTATAGAGGATTTTATAGGCTTTGCGAATCTGCCGAATCACTTCCGGCGGCACGCCGTTACGCTCCATACCCACCGAATTGATGCCGTGCGGCCGAGTGGGCCTGCCACCAACCATCACATACGGCGGAATATCCTGAGTGATTGCACTACCCATCGCCGAAAAACTGTATTCGCCGATTTTGGTAAATTGATGCACCAAGGTAAAACCGCCCAAAATAGCATGATCACCCAAATGCACATGCCCGGCAATCGAGGCGCCATTCGCCATGATCACATGATCGCCAATTTCGCAATCGTGCGCCACGTGGGTGTAAGCCATGAACAAATTATCGCTGCCGATCAACGTCAATCCTCGATCTTGCTGCGTGCCACGGTGCATCGTACAAAATTCGCGTATTACATTGCGGTCGCCGATTTCCAGACGGGTGATTTCATCGGCGTACTTTTTATCTTGCGGGTCTTCGCCTATCGAGGTGAATTGGTAGATCGTATTATCCTTGCCGATGGCGGTAGGACCTTTAATCACCACATGCGGCCCAATCTCGGTACCTGAATCTATCTGCACATCCGGGCCAATAACCGAGAACGGACCGACTTTAACATCGTCGGCCAATTCGGCATTGATATGCACAACCGCTCTGGGATCTATCATTTATGCCTCTGCTGCCACAGCCGCACACATGATTTGCGCACTGGCGGCCAGTTCACCATCTACTTCCGCACGGCAATCGAAGGACCAGAGGTGACGCTTGTGTTTGATGTAAGTCACTTCCAGGCGCAATTGGTCACCGGGAACAACTTGCTTTTTGAAGCGGGCGTTATCGATGCCCGCCAAGTAATAAATCGTGCCTTTGCCCAATTGATCGTTGCTTTGCGACGTCAGTAGCGCAGTAGCTTGCGCTAGGGCTTCCATGATCAACACCCCAGGCATAATAGGTTGACTCGGAAAGTGGCCTTGAAAAAACGGCTCGTTAAAGGTCACGTTTTTCACAGCCAGCAAACGCACGCCCGGCTCGCAGTCAAGCACCCTGTCTACCAGCAAGAAAGGATAGCGATGTGGCAAGAGTTCCTGAATTTGTAAAATATCGAGTGTGCCGGCCATGAGTATTCTGTGCGAAATGAGGGGAAGCGGGAAGTTCGCTTAGACTAGGAACTCCCCAACTTAAGTGCTGCATGCTCCCTCAATCAGGAAGCATTGGGGAAAATCTTATTGCGACAAGTTTTCCAGTTTTTGCTGAACGCGGCTGGTAACATCAATTTGATCGTTGGCGTAAATAACACCGTCGGTCAGCAACAGATCAAAAGACTCTTCTTTGGCTAACGCTCTTACTGCTTCTACAATGCGTTTTTGCAGATTGCCCAACTCTTCGTTTCTACGCATGTTGAAATCTTCACTGAACTCTTGTTGTGCACGAGCCGCATCGCGTTTTTTGTCCAGAATGTCTTTTTCGATTCTATGACGCTCTTCTTCGCCCATCACCGCAGTGTCACGGCCCAATTTTTCTTCCAGCGATTTAATCTCTTTTTGCTGAGAAACCAGCGCTTTGTCTCTTGGTGAAAATTCAGTTTCCAAGCGAGTTTTTGCTTTGGCGGCTTGTGGTGCTTTTTCCAAAACTTTGGCCACATTGACAAAACCGATTTTCAGCTCTGCGTGACTCACGCCAGCAAAAATCATCAGCATTAGAAACAAAGAAATTCTATTTTTCATGGTCAAAACCATCTCCGGTTAATTTTTTTGAGTTTAAGACAGAACGCAAAGGCGATTATAGGGCAAAACAGGCTCAAACTAAACTAAAATCCCGAGCCGAAGGTGAACTGGAAGGCTTGAGTTCTATCGGTACTCTCCGAATTCAAGGGCTGGGCGACACTCACTGCCAAGGCCCCAAAAGGAGACAACCATTCCCCCGACAAGCCCACCGAATAGCGAAAATACTTGCGCAAATCGCCGGAATTAAGTCCAGGGGCCAGCGTGCCGGCATCAACAAACGAGCCAATCCTCACCGATTTCATATCGCTTAAGAACGGCACAGGGAAAAACAGCTCGGCCTTGCCAATCAGCTTGGTGGAGCCCCCGATGGGTCGATTGTAGGTATTGGCGGTATTGATTTCGTTTTGGTCAATGACACCCAAGGTATTTTGCATAAAACCGCGAACGTCACCGGTACCACCGGCAAAATAGTTTTCAAAAAACGGCAAGCCGGAACTACCACCGTAGCTACCGCCATGCGCCACCTCACCTAACAAGCGGAAGGTAAAGTCGTTGGACAAGGGAAAATAATGCTGATGCTTATAGCCGACTTTGAAATATTCCAAATCACTACCGGGTACGGTAATCAATCCGGAAAGCCTTTGCTGACCACCGCTATGTGCGAATGTGGCTCTGTCTAAAGTATCGTGAGTCCAGCCCGCAGAAGTTGAGAGCGTATCGAAGCTTTTCGACCGGATTGCAGAAATGTCGTCGCCCTTTTTAAACCCTAGGAATTTTAGAATCGTGTCCGAAGACAAGGTGGTGTTTTCGATCTCGGTGCGCTTTAGATCAATATCAAAACCGATTCTGTCGAACTCGTTCAACGGGATACCAAAGTTGATACCGGCGTTTGTAATGGTTGTATTGTAAGCCGCCAAGTTAGCCGCGTAGGCATTTCGGGAGGTGTAACCCAGGTTGTAGCCCATCGCCACGCCATCCAGCGTGTAATAAGGATCTGAAAAGCCCAGGTTGTAGCGCGTCAAAATACTACTGTTGTTGAACGCGAAATCGACCCGTTTACCGGTACCAAAGATATTGTCTTGCGACACGTTGGCGTTAAAGATAATCCCTTGCACCTGGGAATAACCGACACCGGCCTGCAAGTTACCGGAGGCTTTCTCCTTGATCGTGTAATTGACGTCGATCTGATCGGCCGAACCGACCACAGGCGGCGTTTCCACGCCCACTTCCTCAAAATAACCCAATCTATCCAGACGGGTCTTGGTCCGTTCAATCTTGCTGCTGGCCGCCCAACTGGACTCCATTTGTCTGGCTTCCCGGCGAATCACTTCGTCACGGGTCTTGGTGTTACCTTTGACGTTGATGCGCCGCACATACACACGCTTGCCCGGATCAACAAAAAAGGTCATCGCGACGGTTTTTTGCTGCTCGTTAATCTCCGGCACCATATTCACGTTGGCAAAGGTATAGCCTTCGTCACCCAGGCGATCCGAAATGGATTTGGACGTTTCCGTAGCGTTCTTCCGGGAGAATATCTCGCCGGGACCCACCTTAACCAACTTGATCAACTCTTCCGGCGGCACGATCAATTCACCGGACAATTTGACCTTTTCCAAGGTGTACACGTCGCCTTCCTTGACGTTGATGGTGATGTAAATTTCCTTCTTATCGGCCGTAATATCAACCTGAGTGGATTCAATGGAGAAATTGATATAACCGCGATCCAGATAAAATGAACGCAGCTTTTCCAAATCAGCAGACAGCTTTTGTTTGGAATATTGGTCGTCTTTGGAATAAAAAGACAGGAAGTTGGTGGTGCTTAATTCGAACTCTTTCCGCAAGACATCGTTAGCAAAGGATTTGCTGCCGACGATATTGATTTGCTTGATCTTGGCAACCCGGCCCTCGGAAATATCGATATGAATGCCGACCCGGTTGCGCGTCAATTCCGAAACTTCGGTTTTAATTTTCAGGCCGTATTTACCATGGCTGAAATATTGCCGGCGTAGCTCTTGTTCGACCTTGTCGAGGATTTGCTTGTTGTAAACCTTGCCTTCCGCCAAGCCGATTTTTTTCAAGGCTTCGGTCAAATCTTCCTTTTTAATGTCTTTGTTGCCTTCGATAACCACTTTCGCTACCGAAGGCCGCTCGACTACATTCACCACCAGCGTGCCGCCATCGCGTTCCAGCGATATATCCTTGAAAAATCCGGTATTGAATAAAGCCCTGATCGCCGCGGCTTGCTTGTCTTCGGAAAAGGTTTCGCCAACATTAACCGGCAAATAGTTGTAGACGGTACCGGCGGAAATTCTTTGTAAGCCCTTGACCTGAATATCCTCAACTACAAAGCTGCTTGCATGAGCGGCCTTGCCGGACAGCATACTCAGCAACAGTATTTGTAATAGTGGGTTTTTCTTCACGCAGTCAACCATGGAAAATGAACAGGCGCGATTGTAACACGCTGTTTTCGGATTCCCGCGCCTTCAATGGTAAATACTCGTAAATACTGGCCGAAAAATTGCTTTCTTATTCAGTTTCAATTGCAAGGAAAAACAATTCAAAAAAAATTACAAAAATCCAATGCAAGCTATTGAAATAAAATATTTTTGATCAAAACATCAAGTTAACCAAACGTATCAGCAATCAAGTTCCGATAAACGGCTCGCGTGTAATCCGCTTCCGCAGCGGCAACTTGGGCATCGGCTCGCGCACTTACTCCACCGGCGCCTTTCACCGGAGCAATCGCATCGGCTGCATCCAGTTTGTAAACACCGGCCACGGAGATACCGTGGTCAGGCGCGATTAGGCTATAGCAGGTATTCAGCCAATGTGCTTCGGGGACGGGGGTCTGATTAAGCAAGCTCGTCACCGCCAACGCACACGCTTTAGCTTCGGAATTAGCGGCAAAAGCAGATTTAGGGATAGGCGCATAATGCGCAGCGTCGCCAATGACATGGATAAAGTCGTCAAATAACGATTGGCCGGTCAGCGGCCGAACCGGACACCAACCGGTGCTATCGGCCAAGCCCTGCTGCAAAGCGATGTGCGCAGCCGTTTGCGGCGGAATGATGTTCAACACGTCGCCTCTGATTCGGTCGCCGAATTCGCTAGTCAGCACCCTATTCGGCTTATCCAGTTCAAGTAAAGGATTATCCGCCAAACTATGCCACTCGATCAGGCTATTGGCGGTGCCGTAACCGTAATGCTTGGTCCAGCCGGCTTCGAATAGAGCCTGCTTGGAAAAGCTGCGTTTAGCATCGAGGATGAGTATTTTCGAACGCGGTTTATGCTTTTTCAGCCAATACGCCATCATACTGGCTCGCTCGTAAGGGCCGGGCGGACATCGATAAGGATCGGCAGGCACCGCTAGCAACACTACGCCACCGTCGGGCATCGCTTGCAGTTGCCGCGCCAGAATTAAGGTCTGCGAACCGGCCTGCCAGGCGTGCGGAAATTGCTCCGCGGCTGCCTGATCGTAACCAGCCATCGTATCCCAACGAAAATCTATACCGGGCGACATGATTAACCTGTCATAGCTCACGCTCTGCCCGCCGGCCAATCGCAATCGCCGTTGCCCAACATCTAAACTGCTGACGCGATCAATTAACAGTTTGATTCCATATTTGTCTTGCAAAGCCTGGTAATCGACCGTCAACTGGTCGAGGCCCGTCAAACCGGCAAACAACCAATTACTGCCAGGACAAGTGATATATTTGGCTTTGGGTTCGATCAGCGTGACTTGAATATTCGCATTCAATAAACGCAAATATTTCGCTGCAGTCGCGCCACCGAAGCCGCCACCGACCACTACGACATGCGCTTTGGCACCCCAAAAGAACGACAATCCGCCACAACCGCTAAGAACACCAGCCCCAACTCCGGCAAGGCCTTGTAAAAAACGTCTGCGGGATAATCCGGTCATTAATGGCGACTCAAATACTCGGCAACCGCCGCCAGCTCGGTGTCGCTGTAACCTTTAGCCAAACGCGGCATCAATGTGGCGGGCCTTTTGTCGTATTTAAAATCCAGCAAGGCCTGCTGGATCTGCTGAGCGGATAAACTTTTTAGCGAAGGGCTTGAGCTTTGGGCACCCAAGCTCGACTCGTTGTGACAATTACGGCAATTAAAGGCGATTGCTCTCGCATCGATTTCAGCATAAGCCATCGAGCTCAATGCGCTGGCAAGCAACGCCGCCGAAACATAGCCCATGCGCTTCATGCCGTTTAAGCAAGCAGTTTCTGCCGAAACACTTCGTACAACAATACGCCAGCAGCCACCGATACGTTCAGGCTTTCCACCTGTCCAGCCATAGGAATTTTCACCAGAAAATCGCAATGCTGACGGGTCAGATGGCGCATGCCAGTACCTTCCGTACCCATCACCACCGCCAAAGGCATATCCAGTTCCATCTGAAACACAGTTTGTTCAGCTTCGCCGGCCGCGCCCATGATCCAGATATTCTGCTCTTTCAACCAGCGCAGTACCCTGGCCAAATTGGTAACCTGATACACCGGCACTGTTTCCGCCGCGCCGCTGGCTACTTTACAAACCGTCGGCGTGATACCGGCGGCATTATCTTTAGTAACGATCACACCATGCGCGCCCACGGCATCTGCGGTACGCAGACAAGCGCCGAGATTGTGCGGATCTTGCACTTGATCCAGCACCAGATAAAACGGCATAGTGGTTAGCGCTTCGACATCGTGCTTGAGTTGGTCTTCGCTGCGCATCGCCGGCAATTCCACGGCCACCACAATCCCTTGGTGATTTTTGCCGTCGGCCATCTTTTCCAGCTTTTTACGCTCGGTTTTTTCCGGATTGATACCCAGCTTGACGAGATCGTCTATCACTTGCTTCAGGCGTACATCCTGGCGTTGACTATCCACCCAGGCACGGCGAATTTTTTGCGGTGAATAATCCAGCGCGGCTTGCACCGCGTGAATACCAAACAATTGGGTTAAAGTCATGAGCGACGGCGTTTTTTGGCTTTTGGCTTACTTGAGGATTTCTTATCTTTATTCGACTTCGTCGCTTTAGCGCCGGCTTCGGCTTTTTTGCGGCTCGAAGAGGATTTGGTCTTAGCGATTTTTTTACCCGACTGTAGCAACTCAAAATCGATTTTCTTGTCGTCCAGATTAACCCGCACCACGCGAATTTTCACCATATCGCCCAAGCGGTAACGTACGCCGGTGCGCTCGCCGTACAACTGATGTTTACTGGCGTCGAAAGCAAAATAATCCTGTACCAGGGAGGCGATATGCACCAAGCCTTCCACGTAAATCGATTGCAATTCAACGAAAAAGCCAAAACCGGTCACGGCGGAAATCACGCCGTCGAACTCTTCGCCGATCTTATCCATCATGTATTCGCATTTCAGCCAGCTCACCACATCGCGGGTGGCGTCGTCGGCGCGGCGCTCGTTCGCCGAACAATGCTCACCCAACAACACCATGTCAGGATGCGTGTAATAAAAACTATCAACCGACTTACCGGCCAGACAATGCCTGATCGCCCTATGCACCAGCAAATCAGGGTAGCGCCGGATCGGCGAAGTAAAGTGCGCATAGGCATCCAGCGCCAAGCCAAAATGGCCTTTGGTTTCCGGGCTGTAAACGGCTTGCGACATGGAGCGCAGCAAAATCGTCTGAATCAAATGCGCGTCGGGACGTTCCTTTACCGACTCCAGCAGATGCATGTAATCCAATGGTGTGGGTTGCGCCTTACCCCCCAGAAATAAACCCAGTTCGCCTAGAAAGGTTTTCAGTGCCAGTAATTTTTCCGGGCCGGGGCCATCGTGGATCCGCAGCAGGCGCGGCATTTTTTTCTTATTAAGAAACTTCGCCGCTGCCGTGTTGGCGGTAATCATAAATTCTTCGATCAGCTTATGGGCATCGTTGCGCTGCAAAGGCACGATTTCAGCGATTTTGCGCTCCGGCCCAAAGACGATTTTGGTCTCCTGGGTGTCGAAATCCATCGCCCCGCGCAACTCGCGCTGCTTACGCATCACCCTGTACAAGTCATACAGAGTCTGTAAATGCGGCAACAAAGCGGCGTATTTTTTTGCCAGTTTCTGATCGCCGTCCACCAGCATTTTTGCTACGTCGGTATAGGTCAAACGCGCATGGGAGCGCATCACCGCTTCAAAAAACCGCGAACGCAGGACATTACCTTCATCGTTGATCAGTAATTCGCAGACCATGCATAAACGATCCACTTCCGGGTTCAACGAACACAAACCGTTAGACAGTATCTCCGGCAGCATCGGAATGACTTTTTCCGGAAAATATACAGAAGTACTGCGGTTTTTGGCTTCGGCATCCAAGGCTGTATCGACTTTTACATAGTGCGAGACATCGGCAATCGCTACCAACAGTTTCCAGCCTTTTGGGGTTTTCTGCGCGTAGACGGCATCGTCAAAATCGCGGGCATCTTCGCCATCTATGGTTACCAAAGGCAACTTGCGAATATCTTCCCTGCCCTGCTTGGCGGACTCCGGCACTTGTGGAGTTAGTGCCTTGATTTCTTCCAGTAACTGGTCCGGCCACTGATTGGGCAAATCGTGCGAGCGAATCGCCATTTCAATTTCCATGCCAGGTGCCATATGCGCGCCCAGCACTTCGGTGATGCGACCCAAGGGCTGGCAATGCTGGCTAGGTTGCTGAATGATTTCGGCCACCACGATCTGACCTTGCTTGGCATGACCAACGTCTTCCTTGGCAATCAACACTTCGTGAGCGATTTTTTTGTTATCCGGCACCACATAAGCCACGCGGCCCTCGGTAAAAAACCGGCCGACCACTTGATGCGTATTGCGTTCGCTGATTTCAATCACTGCCGCTTCACGGCGGCCACGTCTATCAATGCCGGCCACGCGCGCGATGACTCGGTCATTAGGCATCAGCGGCTTCATTTCCCGCGGCGACAAAAACAAGTCTTCGCTACCGTCATCGGGTTTCAGGAAACCGAAGCCTTCCGGATGTCCCAGCACCCGTCCGGCAATGGTGTTATCCCCGGAGCCCAGGCTATATTTTTGCCGGCTGTTAAAACTTAACTGACCGTCACGCTCCATGGCGCGCAGCCTGCGGCGCAGCGCTTCCAAGGCATCGGGAGTTTCCAGAGCAAATTGTTGGGCGATTTGTTGGCGGCGTAACGGCTTGCCGACTTCTTGAATAAGCTGGAGGATCAGCTCGCGACTGGGTATGGGGTTCTCGTATTTTTCGGCCTCACGCTGGGCGTGCGGATCGACGAGTGCGTTAAAATCAGCTGTCTGATCGGTATTTGCTGTCATTGAATCTGCTTGCTGGGTTCTGCCGCCTATTCCCTGTCGGAACCGGCCGGCAATCGTCTTTGTTATATAAAATCATAGCCTTTCTTCTTGTTCTGCGTGGGAATGACGTCGTCCAGAATACGCCGGCATTCGAACTGCCAGTAGCCCAAGCCGATATTTCTGCGGCCGTTTAAAATGATGGGAAAATTCTCATGTCCCATAAACATTCGCAATAAATCGCCGTCTTTCAAGCGAAAAGAATCCATGATGATAAAGCTTTTTTCGCCTTCGTTATCTCTTATGCCATAGATTAAGGCTTTCTTGCGCTCCGCGTCGGTGTCCGCCTCCAGCGCCTGATAAGCCACCGGGAAGGCTTGGGCGGCGATTACCATCACCTCGAATATCAGCTTGGAATCCTGCTTGGGGAGCAGTATTTTGCAGACCACGCCAAGCGAGCGTTGTTGCGGCATCGCGTCTATCTTGCGGAAACTCACCAAGCTGCCGATAGACAGCACGCCTTCCTTTTGGAAATTACAAGACAAGGCGCGCTCGGAGTCAGTCTCGGCCCGTATTTCCAGACCGGTTTCCAAACCCGGCCTACCGGTTTCCAATAGATCATAGGTCGTTTCCAAACCAATAGCCACATATCTATCCAGCCGATCAGCAAAATATACCGTCCCTTGCGGCTCCTTCCCTTGCCAGCGCTGCATCAGATAGTCGAACAGTTCCGCCGAGAGCTTTTGATGATTATTCTTATCGACTTCCAGCGAACTAAAACGCGCCTCCTCCTTGCTGCACAGTTTGTCCGCCTGTTTGATGACTTTACCCAACTTGGTCAGATTCAGGTAAAGCATGGCCGAATCCGACCGGCGATCCGTCTGTGTGCCGCCGAGCAAAAAAGCCGGCGGCAGGTCTTCGTCCATTAAAATCGCGCATTGCACGGCTTGTTCGGCTACCGGTTTGGTTTCGATTTGCAGAAAATCGCTGATTTTCTCGAGAAACTCATAAACCAGTTGAAACTCTTTCTGCATCAAGCCGGATGGATAAGCCAAACTTAACAGCAATATTTGTTTATAGCTGTCTTCGACTGACGACAGTTTACTGAATATACCGCCCTGGTCGGCCACCTTGGAGCCCGCCTTATCCAACTTCACGGCGAGTTTATACAACGAGTGCAAATCGATCCAGATCCAATCCGGCACCGGATAGCTCATCATGTAATGACTTATCACGATGCGGCTCAAGCCCCGGATAGTCCGCTGTATCGCCAAGGCCGTGGATTTACCCTGCAACCAACCAATTTCTCGGCGGGTCAAATCCTTGACCACACTCCAATAGCCGATGGTAAATTGTCTTTCGATTGCACAGGCCAAGCCGAATATTTTTTTTTCGCTTTCGCCCTTTGGGAAACCGAACTTGATTAACCGCGAGCGCAAATAATCGTCGATCAAGTAGAAGCTGTCTCTGAGTAACTCCAATGCATGCAAGCGCTTTGCCGCCGGCATTTCCACCGAAATTAATTCACCTAACAACTCGTAAAACAAACGGGCGGCCAGACCGGGATTGGCAGTCGGCAGTTCCGTAATCCATTGCCGTAGCGCATCGTCGGTAAACGACGCCGACAATTGGGGATCATTTTTTTGCTGGGGTATGACCAGAAAAAACGAGTTTTTCACAGAGCATCCATTATTGATGAACGTGCTGCGAATCGCTCACTATTCAGGATGACATCCCAATAGGCGACAAAACCAACAGCGCGCTGTGTTGCTAAGCCCTCAACCATTGCCTAGAACAACCCTTCATCGTCTACCATCAAATTTTGCAAGGCATTCACATCCTTTCTGAGTTGCTTCCTTGCCAACAACTTGGTTTGCACGCGCTCAGGAAGCTCGGTAAAAATCAGCACCTGATTGGCTACCAGTAAATCCACCAAATCGTCTATGACCCTGACCATGTCGTTATCGGTAGCTGACAAGGCTTCCCTTGCCTTATCACTTGGGACCTGCTGCAAGAATGCAACTACTTCAGGGTGGTCGACATCGAGCCACTCATCGCTACTGTCGCACAGTTGCACGATTGCCCCTGTCTGATCGCGGACTACAAACGGCACGGGTCACCTACCATCGACATAATCAGCAAAATCCCAGACCTTATCGGTAAGCAACGGCAACGCAAAAACCGATCATCTAGGTGAGATAGTCAAAGCGCCCAAGGTCACGCCAATGTCTATACCACGACCCTTGCCGGACAGCGCCAAAGAAATTTCGCCTCGGGTTAACAATTGCCCGTCTATCGATTTAGTGGCACCGGCATGGCCTTCGAAGGCGACAAAGCTGCCGTAGATTTCATTCAGATTTCTAACTTCGGAAAACACCCCGGTCCCCTCGATTTCCGATTTACCGATGGTAAAACCTATGCTCTTGGACGCCAGTGCAACTTGCGCCCGCTGTCCGTTACTGCAGCTGATATTACCCAGGCCATCGTATTGCTTATAAACGAGTGACCAACCGCTCAACTTGTAAGTCATCGTGCAGGATGTTAGCGATTGCGCAGCCGCCGGAGACACGAAAAACAGTCCGCCTAGGCTTAGAGCCAACAGTGGAATAAATCGAAAAAACTGGGTTGACATTAGAATCTCCATTTTTATAAAACCTTAAATACAAATCGATGCGCCACTATCGCTGCGTAAACGCCATTATATTACAAACAGTGTAAGCTTCCGTTTACTGTGAAACGCTCAACGATAGCACCGATTTAATCCCATCGGCTGTTTCAGCCTGATTCAACTCGGTCGCCATCAGATACAGCCTATCTTTGCTAATCCCGCCCGGTTCGGCCAGATACTGCGCGATATGATTGGCTCTGGCAATCGCCAGATCGTTAAGGCGCTGCGGATCGGGTGGAAAAATGCCTTCCAGTTTCTGTTGCGCCAACGGGTAAAAGTCAGAGTCCGGATTAGCCTTGATCCGCGGCTTGCCTAATAAGGATCTATCCATCTCCTGCGGGAAGACTTCGCCAAAAAACTTGGCCAGCAAGCGCTTGTAGTCATCGTCGGTCAATTCAATGTATTCGTGCCGAACTTTCTCACCTTTGTCGCGCAATTCGCCGGACTTCATTTTTTTCAATACATCCTTTACTGCTTCAAAGCGCATCGCCGGCCAATCCATGTTTTGGTAAGCAATACCTTTGATTTCCAGGGTCAACTCGGGTTTGCTGAGCAAGGCTTTATTAAGCTGATCCAGTTTGGCGGATTCTTCGACAGCCAATTCAGCACTACCCGGTGCGAAAGCCACCGCGCTAAAGTCCTTGTCATCATCGAGCAGCGAACCCAGCGCTTTGAACGGCGACATCGCCACTTTAGAGATCAGATTAACCAACACATCGGCCAGCAAGGAACCAATACTGAATTTCGGATCTTCCAGACTGCCGGTGATGGGAAAATCCAGATTAATTTTGCCGTCCGCATCTTTCAGCAAGGCAATCGCCAAATGCAAAGGCAAGGACACCGCATTCGGATTTTCCACATGCTCACCCAAGGTCAACTGATCAATGAGCAATTTATTCTGCACTGCCAACTGCGCCTGCTTGATGGTGTAGCGCAAATCCAACGCCATTTGGCCTTTCTCAATCCGGTAGCCGGCAAACTCAGCCATATAAGGCGTAATCAACGGCAAAGGCATGTTGGTAAAATTTAGGGCAATGTCCGAATCCCCCGTATCGAATTGATATTTGCCTTTGATACCGACCGAGGCCATCTCGTAAACCTTGCCTTTTAAAGCCAACTTGGCCTCGGCATCTTTGTCCGAGGAAAACCCGCTGACTTCGCCGTTGAGACTGTTCATCGCCGCTACGAACGGTAATATCAAGGAGTAGTCGGAGAAATCCGACTTACCCTCTTTCAGTTCGATTTTACCGATACTGACCCGCGGCTCGGTGGATTTGGCGGCCGCCGGTTTTGCAGGAGGTTTAGCTGCCGGAGCTGGTTTTGCGGGTGTTTGCGGCAGCATTAGATCGTCGATATTGGTTTTACCATCCTTTTTGATATTAAACCGCAGGTAAGGACGGTCAAACATTACCTTGGCGAATTTGAAATCCTGTTTCGCCAAATCGATATCTATTCCCGACACCTCCAGATTGGACCATTTCAAGAAATCCACGTTCTTGAGCTGATCCCGAGTCACCAAACCTTCTAAATTGGCGTCGCCCTGAAAAGTGAGTTGCAGCTGCTCAGCCACCGCTAATTGCAGATTGCCCTTACCACTGAAGTCGCCATCCACCAATTCCAGTTTTAAAAAGGGGTCCAGATAAGGTTGGAACACTTTCAGGTTAATATCGTGAATATCCAGCGCCCAAGACCCCGCAAATGGCTGCAAACTCATCTCGCCGTCCACTTTCAACCCGCCGGTATTATTGAACTTGCAGCTCAATTGCACCGGCAATTTACCACTGTCCTGCGTGCTAAATTTTTGCACCTTGCCACTCAACTCGCTCAGTTGCAGCTCCAGCGGCTTCGGCAAACTGTAATCGGTAAAATGAATGTTGTAGTTGTTGAATGCCAACTCATCCACTCTAACCAGCCAGGGCTTGCTTTCCTCGGCAACCATCGGCGTTGCAGGTGGTTGATTAACGTCTTGAGCCGCGGCATCTCCGGCAAACAAAGCCTGATAATTGACAATACCGTCAGCTTGCAACCACGCGCTAATCCCCGCATCGCTGCTGGATACCACTCCAATCTCAACTTGCTGCTGATTAACATCGACATTAATGCCGTTGACCGCCAAGGCCGGCAGACTCACTAACGGCTTACCGTGATTGTTCTCGGTGATCTCCAGCTGTTTGATCTCGACATTGCCGTTGCTTAGCTTTGTGAGCATCCCATCCGCTGCTTGGGCAAGCGTGTAATCGACTTGCAAACCCAGCACGCCGTTGACGATTTCCACCGGCAGGATTTGTTGCAAAAATAATTGCCAGCTTCTGGCCAGACCTATTTTTTCCAACTGCAACTGACCCTTAGAAGCCAGCGGTGCAATCGAGAAATCGCCATGCCATTGGATAGTGCCGCCCGATTCCAAACCCACACTCAATTCGCCCGGCGCACTGCTTGCCGCCTGAGTGCTGAATTCGTTGAGTTTTAGATTAAGCCGTAACAGGTTTTCCGATAGCACTTGACCGCTGGTAGCATCCCGCCAGCCTATGCGTCCTTCTGTGACCGCGATTTGATGAACCCACAGCGCCAAGCTTTTGCCGTCACTGTCTTTTGTGTCAGGCTGCGACTCTGATTGCTTGGTTTTTATATCCGCAAAATTGAATGCGCCGTCGGCGCGACGTTCGATATTGACTTGCGGATTATGCAAATCAATGACGTCTAAAACCACACCGCCCAGCTTTGCCGACTCGACGGTGTCCAAATCGACAAATAAACGCTCGAAACCCGCCAGATCTTTGCCGTCTTTCGCCGCCAGGGCAAAGCCTTCCAAGGTCAGTGTGAATTTGAAGGGGTTAAAGCGAATTGCCGAAAGCCGGGCTTGCTGTCCGGTTTCTTCCTGAATTAAAGCCGGCAGTTTTTTTAAGGCCAGGGCCGGCACCAGGTAAAACCCCAAGAAGGCGTAGATCGCCAAAAGCGCAATAAGCCCCAATCCTGCGATCAAGCCTTTTTTTCGATTCATTGTCACCACCACACGCTGGGAATTAGTGCAGCTTATTCAACAAATCGGCATCTATCCGGCATCCACCGAGATCCGGATAATCGGCCAGGTTTTGTTCGAAATCTCGAAAGGACGGATGTTGAAAAGCCAGGCGGGCAATCTTGCCTTGCACTAACTCAAACTCCAAAGCCCCGCCTTTTTCACGCGGACTGCCGGGTTTGGTGACAAACAGCATGATGCCGATATTCGCCAAAGGCTGGCCTTGATCTTGAGCCGGACGCGCACAAGTGTAAGTCTCGACATTGAGCCCGCTAAACACACCCGCCAGCTGAGCGGCGTTGATCAGCACGCCTTCGTCAGCAACCGTCGGCACTTGCAGTAGCGCTTCCAAACCAAAGTTGCCCAAATGGTTTTGCAGTAGCACCGTGCCGTTCCCGCCTTTTTCGGTATTTAATAAAGGGTATAGCTGCCGAGCGGCTTCGTCTTTGTTGGGATTTTGCAAAGCCGACAAAAATTGCCGCGCCGCCGATTGAATTGGGTTGATGACGCCTTCTTTTTTCTGCCGGGAGTTGGTCAGCGCCTCCCAATCCTGCTCGGTGTTAACCGCTAGCTTCATGCTCTTCATGACGGCGTAGTCTTCGCTCGCCAGACAGCCGGCGAAGTCCTTAGCCCGATATTGTTCCAGCAACTTGGGGCGGATTTCGTCGGTCATGGCCCGCTGCGCGGAGATATTAAAGTTTTTCCAATCCGGCGAGGTTTTGCTCAGGAAATAGTACAACACCGCATTGCGATCAAATTTATTGAAGCCCAAATCTTTCATCGCCAGCTTCAAGCGCCGGCATTGGCTTTCCACATCCGGGTAATTCTGCCAATCCGGTTGCAGATTGGGTTTCGCGGCCGGGTCGACTTGATCGATCAACTGCCGCAAACTGACTTCGCCATTGGCCGTTTGAATCGGTATCCGCCACAACTCATCAAGTGACAAATCATGCGCGTCGGGCGGCAGGTCACCCGAGGTTTTCAACAGTAATGAGGAGACAATTTCCGGGTATACCCGCAATTCGCCCAGCAGTTTGCTTTCGGAAGACCAAGCACTCAAGCCACCTTCAACCACCTCATAAACGCCAAGACGGATTTGATTGAAACTACTGCTGTCCCCCGCAAGTACCACACTGGCAGGCAAAGAATGCGTCTCGGAACTGTATTTACCGTTACCAGAAGTACCGGCTGCGGGAGTTTTGGCCACCACTTGCGGATTGCTCTCCACCCAGTTGCCGGCCAGCTTGCCCATCACCGCCATACCCGCGCCGACACCGGTGAATGCGAACAAACTGCTGGCGGCATTCACGTCGTTAATTAATTGGGAAAGATTGGCTTCGTGGCTGTTACTGGTCAGAAAGTTGTATTCGATCAGGGTGTCTTTGCTGGAATCGAGCCGTAACCAAGGGGTCAGATAAGATTTTTTGGTTTCCAGCTTGAAATTGCATTTGCCGGTTGTGGCTTGGTACAAAAAGCCGCTGGCTTCGCGCTTCAGTTTTAAGGCATCGTTATGCACACTGAATACTAGCGCCGCGGACAGGTCACCGTTTTCGTAATGACCACCGACATCGCTGCAACCGCCTTTCAGGGCGTTATCCCCTTTGAAATCAAAGTCGGAGACCAATTGTACATAGTAGTCGTCACCGCTCACCATAGATTGACCGCGTAGCGGCTTAATCGGTAAAGACTCGGTTTTGGGATAATCGACGGCAATTTGCCGGGTTGTGGCGCAACCGGCTAGGAAACCGCTGGTTAGCAATGCAGTAGTCAGGACTGAAAAACAACGTATCGACATTAAATATCCTATGGTGTCGCGAAACCCAGGCAGGCATGTGCCCGATGCAGTATCGTTTAAATGTAGAATCGAGTTCTTAGGCGCCGCTTAATCGTGATTCGATAAAATTTATCCTAAGGCATCTTGACGCCGCGGATAGACGCTATTCAAGCACTAATTCCATGCAAGTTAGCCGGGAATGATAAATTGAAGTGTGTTTTGTGGCTATTGTTTTGTTCGACGCGCCAATAGTGCTTAGAGCGCGTCCTGTTTGAAGCGATGGATTTGTCGGCGTTGTTTTTTGTTGGGTTTATGCTCGCGCTCCGACGGATGCAGCAAGGCTTGCTGCTGCTTGTGTAACTCGATTTGCTTAAGCCGCTTATCGATACTGGCTTGGTCTTCGCTGTAAAGCGCCACAGCCTCTTTAGCCGGACGGCGTTGATTATTCAAATCAGTCACCGTAAGCTCCCAAGTGTATTGGTCTTTGGTGACGCTAATCAAATCGCCGATTTTCACTTCCTTGCCCGGCTTGCAGCGCTGGCCGTTGACGTGCACTTTGCCACCGCTGACTGCATCACCGGCCAGACCGCGCGTCTTGAAAAAACGCGCGGCCCATAACCACTTATCGATGCGGACTTGGTTTAACTCACTCAACGCTTAAACCACTCTCCGTCCAGGCTTTAAAACCGCCCGCCATGCTAACCGCACCGCTATAACCCATTTGATTCAAGACCTGAGTAGCCAATGCCGAACGTCCGCCGGTCTGGCAATAAACCACTATGTCCGCATGTTGCCGACCTTGAAAATCCGGATGGGTATCGATCTTAAATTCCAACAAGCCACGAGGAATATTAACAGCCCCCGGCAAATGTCCGGCGGCGTACTCGGCTGGCTCGCGCACATCCAGCAATAAACTGCTCAAGCGCGCTTGCGCAGTCGCCACGTCGATTTCGGTAATCTGTTGTTTGGCGGCAGCCACCAGTTCTTGGGCAGTAAGGCTCATAAAAATTCTCCAGTCGGAAACGGAATTAAGCTTCCATATGTTTTTTCAATTCTTTCGGAATCGAGAAGACTACTTTTTCTTCTATACCTTTGTTTTCACGAACCTGGGTGGTTTCGCCGCCCCACTCTTTGAGTTGATTAATGACTTCCTGCACCAACACTTCAGGCGCGGACGCCCCAGCAGTCACGCCGACTACGTTGATGCCCTCCAGCCACTCTTGTTTCAAATCCTTGTAGGTATCGATCAAAAACGCCTGTTTACCCAGCTGTTCGGCGATTTCCCGCAAGCGGTTGGAGTTGGAGCTGTTCGGCGAACCCACCACTAAAATCAGATCCGAAATCTTTGCCAGATCGTGAACTGCGTCCTGGCGGTTTTGGGTAGCGTAGCAAATATCGTCTTTTTTCTGTTCTTTGATGGACGGAAACTGCTCACGCAATGCGTCGACCATTATTTTGGTGTCGGTCATGGACAATGTGGTCTGCGTGACGTAAGCCAAATTATCCGGATTATTCACTCTCAGGTTTTTCACATCATCCGGGGTTTCAACCAGATAAATATCGCCATGCTCGGTGCATTTGTCGTACTGTCCCATAGTGCCTTCAACCTCAGGATGACCGGCATGGCCGATCAGAATCACTTCTCTATCCTGTTTGGCATGTTTGGCTACTTGCATGTGCACTTTGGTAACCAACGGACAAGTCGCGTCGAACACGGTTAACTTGCGCTCTTCCGCTTCCTTTTGGACCTGCTTGGACACACCGTGAGCGCTAAAAATCAGGTACGACCCCACCGGCACGTCACTGAGTTCTTCGATAAAAATCGCGCCTTTTTCCTTCAAGCCATCGACTACCGTACGGTTATGCACCACTTCGTGCCGCACATAAATCGGTGCACCGAAGGTATCGATCGCTTGATCGACAATTTCAATAGCCCGGTCTACGCCGGCACAGAATCCACGAGGGTTTGCGAGTACGATTTGCATATTCTTGAGTATTTTACTTGGTTAAGACAAAACGATTTTAATCCAATTTTGTTTCCGAGACGATAATTCCGTCGCTATCGGCGTAAAGATAGTGATCTTTTTTGAAATTGACGCCGGCAAAAGTGATCATCGAATCCCGATGTCCATGTCCGTGCTTACTGCTGCAAAGCGGGTGAGTGTTCAGAGCCACCACACTAATCGGCATTTTGTTGATCGCTTCCGAACCGCGAATACTGCCGTAAACGACGATACCCTGCCAGCCATTTTCGACCGCCAAAGCAGTCAAAGTATCCCCCAACAAGGCGCAACGCTTTGAGCCGCCGCCGTCGATAACCAGCACCCGATCATTGACTTTTTCTTCCAGCACGGTCCGCACCAAAGTGTTGTCTTCGAACACTTTTAAAGTCGTGATTTGCCCGCTGAACTGGGTTTTACCGCCGAAATACCGGAACAATGGCTCGGCAATTTGAAAATTTTCTTGGGCGGAAAAACGATCACATAATGCGCTGGTAAGAAATGACATACAGCCTCCAAAGGCTAGTAATAACGCGCCAGCAGTCCGTACTGGCAATCAGCATCAGGCAGTGGAATTTTCACTTCATAACCGCCCCCAGACGCTTCCTGCATGGGCTGGCCGTATTTATCGACCATATTCTCCACAGTTATATCCCGATTCCCCTGCGGCAGGATTAACTCCAACTTGTCGCCCAGCGAAAACTTGTTTTTGACGCTAATGTCCGCCCAACCCGTTTCGGTGTCGTAATGGGTAATTTCGCCGCAAAATTGCTGCTGGTGACTTTTGGAATAACCGGATAGGTAGTTTTGATGTTCGTGGGTATGGTGGCGCTGATAAAAACCGTCTGTATAACCGCGATTCGCCAAGTTATCCAAAATCCCCAACAACTCGGGCTGAAACGGCCGGCCCGCCAATGCGTCGTCTATCGCTTGCCGATAAGTCTGCGCAGTGCGCGCTACGTAAAAATGCGATTTGGTACGGCCTTCGATCTTCAGGCTGTCGATACCGATTTCCACCAAGCGCTGCACGTGCTCTATCGCCCGCAAGTCTTTGGAATTCATGATGTACGTACCGTTTTCGTCTTCCATCACCGGTAACAACTCTCCCGGACGTCCCTCTTCTTCCAGGAAATAGATATTGTCGGCCAAAGGATGCCGGTCGGCGCCGCCGCAACTGGCGGTATTGAGCCCGGCATTCAAATCATTCATCGAAATGACCGCACTATCAGCCAGCAAATAATCGCCTTCCGCATTTTCCACAGCCGGCTTAGTATCGTATTTCCACCGGCAGGAATTGGTGCAGGTACCTTGATTCGGATCGCGATGATTGAAGTAACCGGACAGCAAGCAGCGACCGGAATAGGCAATACACAACGCACCATGTACAAATACTTCGAGCTCCATATCCGGACATTGTTGGCGGATTTCGGCAATCTCATCCAGCGATAACTCCCGCGACAAAATCACCCGCTCCACACCCATACTTTTCCAGAATCTGACACTGGCATAATTCACCGTGTTGGCTTGCACCGACAAATGAATCGGCATCTCCGGCCATTGTTCCCGCGTCATCATGATCAAGCCAGGATCGGCCATGATCAGCGCATCAGGCTGCATCGCGATGATCGGCGCCATATCCTTCAAAAAGGTTTTGATCTTGGCGTTATGCGGTATGACGTTGGCAGCCAAAAAGAATTTTTTGCCTAGTTGATGCGCTTCGGCGATGCCTTTGGCTAAGTTGTCGGCCATAAAATCGTTGTTACGCACACGCAGGCTATAACGCGGCTGCCCGGCATAGACAGCGTCAGCGCCGAACGCAAAAGCGTAACGCATGTTACGAATGGTGCCAGCGGGGGAAAGGAGTTCGATGTGTTTCATGTCTGTACTTTAAATTGAGCTGACAGGCATTTTAACAAAGAATCTATTCGGTAACTTTTGGACGTTTGAAGAATTGCGGTACTCGGGATAGCATTTTGCGGATAATAAAGGGCAGCGGGGATACGCATAGGCCATTCTTTGTGCATGCTTTATACGCCTCGATATTACCTTCCAAAACGCCTCGGATACTATTATTGGAAACTCCGCCTATACGCATCTTTACCCAAATATCCGGCACATAGACTGATTTAATGTTTTGAACTTCCAAAAAACGCATGGTCAGATCAAAGTCCGCCTGGCGCGGAAAATTAAGATCGAAACCGCCGTATTGCTCGTATATTTTCCGGCGCACAAAAAAAGTGGGATGCGCAGGCATCCAGCCTTTTTCAAAAAGACCATGCTGAAAAGGCTTCGATTGCCAATAGCGCATAACTCGGTTGGTATTTTTCTGCTCTACATATAACAAATCGGCGTAACAAGCATCGACTGTCGCATCGGAAAACACGTTGGCTACTTGATCCAGCACCGTGTCGTCAGCATAAAAATCATCTGCATTGAGTATCCCGATAATTTCGCCGCTCGCCATTGCAATACCTTTATTCATGGCATCGTAGATACCGCGATCCGGTTCGGAAACCGCTCGCAATAAATCCTTGTATCGCGTTACCACATCCATGGTTCCGTCTGTCGAGGCACCATCGATAATGATGTGTTCCTTGTCCGGATATTTTTGATTGGCTACGGAAAGAATGGTGTCTTCGACAGTGGAAACGCTGTTGAAGCAAACTGTGATGATCGATATTAAATTAGACACAATTGGTTTTTTTTATTGGAAAACAATGCCCGATTGAGCATGTTCGCGATAAAGATTAAGCAGTTTTTCAACGACAACATCTTCGGAAAACGTCTCAAGCACGTGCTGTCTGCCATTTTTGCCCAATTGCCGTAAAGTGGGTAGATCGGTCTCCAGCATCCACAGCATGCCCTCGCACAATGAATTCGTGGAATATGGAGTGGCGAGATAACCGTTGATTTTATGAAATACAATGTCTTTTAGGCCTGAGCAATCAAAGGCGATGACGGGCGTTTCACAGGCCAAGCTTTCAGCGGCGACCTGTCCGAATGACTCGACTAGCGAGGGCACCACGGTAAAGTCCGCGCGGCTATAAAGTTTCACCAACCGCGACGGTTCAATCACATGGCCGATCTCGACATGCCGGAAGCCAAAATCCATGGCGTTTTTGCCTACCGTTCCTCCAAAACTGACCAGCACAATATTGTTTTTTTCATGCAGCCGAGCCGCCAACAAACGTAAAGCCTGGTACAACAAATGAAAGCCTTTCATGCCCATGTTCTTGCCATGCACGGCACCGAACAGAATGACTCTGTCTTTGGGAGACACGCCGTAATCCGCTAAAAAATCATTAGTCATCGGCCTATAAAGCTCTGTATCCAAACAATTGGGTATAAGCCGTATATCAAAATCTCTCAATAAAGGGCTTTCGGTTGCCCGATTTACCATCCAGGTAGAGGGAGCAGTAAAAATAACTCTGTCTTTGATGGCATTTAAGACTCGCTTCTTCCTAATCCAGGTGAATCTATCCAGATCAACTCCAGTCACATTTTTATTCGCGGCATGATAACCCTCTATAAATCGGGTGCTTTCTAATGCCAAATGCTCGCTTCCGCAATAAAACCATTCGTCATGCAAAGTAATAATTATCTTTCCATTTATACTGGGGATTTTTTCTAAAGCAATAGCTTCATTATTTATCCAATTCAAATGAACTAACTCTGAGTTTCGAATGATATTCAGAACGCTATCGCAACTAAATAAATTAAGAGAATGCTTGACGGAGTTTTTACTTAATTGGCATTTCTGCACAATAAAAGCAAACAATCTTTTAAGGAAATGCCAAAAGAACTCCAACCTTCCAGGCGCCATAACAGACTCATCGTTCGAGAATTTTTCCACGACAACATACTGAACAGAAATCCGCTTTTTCCGTAAGGCCAGAAAAACTTTTTGGGCGGCTTTTGCCGCGCCGCCGCGAGATTCCGAGAATGATACGAGCGAAATCAAGACGTAGCCCTTAGATTTCCCAACCATTATTGGTCGTAAATTTCGGTGCGGATGCTATTCGCTCAATCACTTGCTCGACGTTTCGAAGATAAAGCATATTTCCGACATTTTGGCTTTGCCTATTGTTGGGCATTAACTGGCGCGTAAGTGGATCGTATTTAAAAGTAGTAAAGCCATAATCGAGCATAACAGCATGTAAACTCGCCTCATCGAACCCATAACGACTTCCACTTCCGTTCAATTCCATAACAACGCCTAGCAACGACGGATTGGATAAGGTTTTTCTAGCCCCGGCTATCACATTCGTTTCAAATCCCTCCACGTCGATCTTTATCAACGTCGGCTCGAAGTCTTCTAAAATATCATCCAGCGTCTTTACTTCCACCTCAATCGTCTCTAAACCTTCTTCCGAAGCCGCAACAACATGATTGACGGTATCCAACGCAGCTGTAAACTTTAAAACACCGTGCTCACGACCAACACCAACATTAAGTGCCGATACCTTGCCGCCGATGGCATTTAAATGAATGTTATCCTTTAAATGCAAAAATGTACTTGGTACCGGCTCCATGCTGATCGAGTTCGCTCCAACCACACCGGAAGCCAATACGGTATAAGACCCGACGTTAGCCCCGACATCGACAAAACCATCCGCAGCCCTTAACAAATGCATGATAAAAGCCATATCTTCAAACTCATGCAATCCGGTGTAAATATTCCCGGTCGCTCCCGTCATGCCGTTAGCGGTCAAAAGGCGCGTTCCATTGACAAAGTCAAGGCTATGGGACTATCAATTAAACGACTGGCAACTTGCCATCGAATAAATCCTAGTATTGCATTTAATTTTCGTCCCCGATTAAGCGGATGACGGGTAACGGTTTTTAAAACATCGAATAATTCCATTTATGCCTCCATTTCCCTCAGAATACGGTAGGCGCCATCAAGTAAATTATTCGCCCATCTTTCCGGCGTGAATTGCAAAGACATTAAATAACTGTTCTCCGCCATGATCATTCTTTGACCTTCATGTAGCGCAGTGTATTGCAACATTGCCGAGGCCAACTCATCAACATCCCCGGTTTCGACCACATATCCGTTATAACCTGTTTGAACCAGATGCACAGAAGCCCCAACTTCCGCAGAGCAGATAAGCGCCAACCCAGCCGACGCCGCCTCGTGCAGTACTAGCGCCCAAGGCTCGAAAGTACTCGGCAGGATTAAACAGTTTGCCCGCAGTAATTCTCCAGGCAAATCGCCCGGCTGACAAAAACCCATCAGCTCTATACCCTCCACAGGTTCGAGCATGGCTTTCAACGGTCCAGTTCCATAACATTTTAACGGCCAAGGCTCTGCTACGGACTGTCTATAGCGCCGATAAGCCTCTACCAACACATCCAGACCTTTCTCCGCCGCGAGCCGACCGACGTATACAAAAGCATGAGACTCGTCTGACAAGTGTTGCCGTTCGAAATGGATGGCGGAAAACTTTTGATGGTCACAGCTTAATACGCCGCGCAAAATCCGACGCTGTGGAAATCCCAAGTGATGCGCAAAAACAGCCTGCCGTTCGCCGGCGACAAATAGTGCGTCACATATCGGCTTTAAATAAAAGCGGGAAATCATCCCCCCCAATCTTTGCTTGATAGTTCCTCGCCATGGATTATCGACGGTAATGATCCTAACGGCCCTACTCCGAAATTTTTTCAAGATATGTCTGTGTCCAGGCACATTCCATCCGGAAGAGACAATGATATTCGGTCTAAATTTTTCCAGCCTGCTAAGCAATTCAGTTTCGTCCAAGCGAACATCCCACTCATATCGCTCTTCAATCCAGGAAAACAGGCTATCATCATAGGGCGCATCTTTAGTAACCCGCATATTCGAAACAAAAATTTCCACGCCTTCAGTTTGCGCCAATTGCTTTAAACAGGCATTCATGTAGCCGGAGAGTTGGGTCCATAAAATAGCGACGCGCGTTATAATGGGTTCTGTCATTTCGCCACCTGGCTACGCGTCAAATATTTTTTAGAATAGTGCTTTAGAAAAATCCAGTATTCAATTAGCCATAAAACAAAAGCAGGCGCCACCCGATTCTTCATTTTGATTTGCCCATATTCCTTAAGCACTTCCAGCGTCCTATCTTGCCCCACACCACCTTCACGCCAAGCAGAAAAAATAATATTTTTCAATTTTACTGTCGGAAAATCGCTATAAGCGCGCAACAAGTGCTCATAGTCCATGCAAAAACGGTTATTGACGTCGAATAAGCCATAAAGTTCGAACATTTTCTTATGCGTAAACAGGGCTTGATGCGGCAGAGACATCCGGAACAATAATGATCGCTTATTAAATTTTGGGTTAAATCGCTTTGGCGCCACCCATAAAACTTGTTTGTCGTCTTGTTCCGAAACGCGCTGTACTCTGGCACCAATCAACATATCGCGTTCCGGATCGACACCCTCCATCATTTCACTGACGACATGCCTGGATAATAAATAGTCTCCGGCTCCCTGAAAATTCAAGTAGTCCCCCGCCGCCAAGGTAACGGCTTTATTAAATGCGTCGCTAATGCCTTTATCCGGCTCGCTAACCCAATAATCGATCACATGCTCGTAACGTTTGAGAAGATCCACGGTGCCATCGGCGGAACCGCCATCAATGACGATAAACTCCAAGTTTTCATAGTCTTGATCAAGAATGCTTAATATCGTACGTTCAATAAATTCAGCGCCATTAAAAACGACCGTCAAAATACTAACTAGGGGCATTTCGGGGCGCGACGATTTGAAGTGACCCTGTTTGCGCAACCCACCCTCGCCCTGTCTCTGACTTTTAGCGGGAAGAAAAAGCATTTGTTCAACCTTGAGCTCGGCATTACTTTTGAAATTTATCTGATTATTCGGCAACATCATTTAAAGCTCACAAAGTTTTCAGCAACAAGCTCAAGCTTTTGTTTTCAAAATATTTACCCTTGAGAGCAATCAACGAAGACAAAACCACTAAGGTACATAAAAATTTCAAATACCATTCTCCACTAAAATAATGCTCTATAATTAGATGAAAAATATTATTTAAATAAGGATGCAAAACCAAAACCAACATAGACTCCATTCCAAATACCATCAAGAATGAAGACTTTTGAACGAGAAAATCAAATTTAAAAAACAAGAAAATTAAAAAATAACCAATAAATAAAACGCAAGAAAAGGTAACATAAATATTTCCTACATTATTTCTTGCCATATCAAGCGACAACAATAGATTAAAATAATAAATCAGCCAAAACCCTCCCACAAAAAACAACAGCACCCACGCTGAATTATTTAACAAATTTTGTTTATACTTTGCAAAAACATAGCCAGACAATACCCATGGCAGAGCCGAAGCACCTTTATCCAAAGCCAATGGCAATACTGGATAATCAGTCATATAACTGTAAAAAATTAACGTAAATATCAACAACAATATTGAATTTACTTTCAGATATTTTATTAACAAAAAGACAGACGCTCTTGCCCAAAACAAAGCCGGCAAAAACCATAATACAAATCCATAATGCTGTAGATGATCAATATCCATCCACCAGAAAATCCCAACCAACTCATCGAAAACGCTTTCCCTGTCACGCCCCAATACAATCTCCTTTACTGAATTAACCACCAAACCAACTATTCCAAAAAGAAAGTATGGCAGGAGAATACGCCTAGCATTTTTCTTAAAGAACTCAATCGGCGAATTCTCGGGATTGATAAAAATCCCTCCTATAAAGAAAAACAAAGGGATATGAAATGAATAAATATAAGAGCCTAATGGCGATTGGATATGCCCCAGCACTACCAGTAAAATAGAAAATCCTTTGCAGGCGTTTATTGCAATACTAAATGACTGATTAAAGTTGCGACTGCTCATACCTAAGTATTGGCCCGGCGAAAGAACTCTAATATTTCACCAGCGGCAATGGAAAACGTTGTAGCCAACACAATTAACGCTTCAAAAATAGTCCCGCGTCCCTCGTATTCGGAACAATGCTTGGTTAATGAAATTATATTCCGTGTGCGCTGTATTCTTGACAACCAAGAACGGGCGGCATATTTGACCCAATGGCTTCTGCTCAATTTTTCAGCGAAAAACCATGCCAATGCAGCCCGATAACCTTTTTCTACTTCATTGTCATTATTCAGTGTGGTAAACGAATCTGGATGAGAGCGAAAAAACACATCCGCCGAGGGAAGCATTACCACAGATTTATAAGTTGTTGCAGTTAATGCAAACAACAAAACATCCGGCCCAGCCCCGTTCAATGTGAAGTCACGGGGAATACATGTCGGGAAAGACAGTTGCAGATTTTTCCTAATATCCGCCATACGAAAAATAGCGGCTCCCGGAGAGAATGGCACTCTGGCGTTTAATAGCAACTGAAAATATCGTGCCGTGGAAATGACTTGCTCAGCGCTGGATAACGAAAAATTGATCTTCCCACTTTCTGGTGAAATACCAATTGTTACGGCGGTTGAAACAAAACCAACATCTGGATTTTCAAGAAAAGGCAGTGTATTTTCAAGAAAATTTGGCGAGATCAAATCGTCACTGAACAGTATTTTCCCATATTCTCCTCGCGCTTTCTCCACGCAAGCCAGCCAATTTCTTACTGGTCCAATATTGCTATCGTTTCGAAAAATACGGACTCGCCGGTCTTTCTCCGCAAACTGTTGACATATCTCCCATGTTCCGTCGTCACTGGCGTTATCTACCACCACCACTTCAAAATCAGCAACTGTTTGGTCCAATGCAGACTGAATACAATCAGCGATAAAGTTTCTACGATTAAATACAGGAATTAGGATACTGACTCTTGGCATAAACTTCAAAACACCCACTATTTATCGACTACCCAAGCCTGGCGACGGATTATCTGCAGCACCTGAACTGGAAGCGCCACGCCTGCAAAAAGCAAACTTACGCAAGTTGCCAATACCACACCATATGAACCAAAGCCTAATTGGTTTGTAAAGAATAGGGCTAGTGGAATATTGATTAACATGGCTGCTATTGCTGTATATAGCTGAACAGAGATATTGCCGATACCGTTTACAAACATCGCAAAAATATTATTCCAACTGGAAATCACCACAAACAATCCCATTGCAACTATCAATGGCAATGATACAAAAAACTCAACACTTATCCATAAAGAAATAACAGATTTCGCTATTAAAGCCAAGATTGCCACTGCCATAGCAATGCCGGCTAAAAGCATTAACTGTTTTCGCAACATAGTGCGAATCCATGCAATATCATTTCTATGAAAAGCATCCGTATAAGCAGACCAAAGCGGCGCGGAAATTAACGTATGCGCAAAACTAATGATACTAAAAAGCTTAAACACAACCTCATATTCGGTGACATATTGAGGCCCAAAAATCTGGGCAATCAGAAACTTATCGGTGGTGAATATAACCAATACGGCAAGCTGTATTATAAAGAACTGCACTCCCACCGATAACAAAGGGCGCACATGAGATTTATCCCAAAAAAAATACGGAACCAAGCCTGGATTCTGTTGATAAAACCTAATACTCAACATCAAATTTGCAGCAATCATTGAAATGCCATAAACAATTGCCAAATTACTAATCGATGCGTCAGCGAACTTCGTCAAACCATAAATAAGAGTTAAGGTAAGTACGTTTGAAATCAACGGGCCCAAAGCAACCCATGAGGATTTTTGTACCGCGCCAAGTAGCGCACTGATCAAACCGATCCAAAAATTCAACAAGATAAAAAATGCCGAAATTTGCACGGTTATGCGCAACGTGTCTTCCGGAATTGCCTGGGAGTTAAACACTATTTGCCAAGGAACAAAAAATGAGGCACCAGTGACTATCACCCACACTATCAGCGCTATCACACCAATCAAGCTGTAACCCGATGAAATGTAATGAGCAGCTTCCACACTATCATTCTTCGCCAACGCTTCCGCCACCTTATTGCGAAGGCCATTGCCGATGCCTAGATCGAAAAACACAATCCATGACATTATGGTAAGTAATGTGGACCAAACACCAAACTGCTCCTGCCCAAGGCAATCGATCATCAAAGGAATCGCACAAAACGACGCTACCATGCTGATAGCTTTGTAAATCACCGATCCTTTTATCTGCCGCAGATAATTCCGGGTACGTTCGTTGGAAACTGCGTCACTCATTACGATTGGTCAACCCATTTCACCATGGCCGACACACCCTCCGGCGCTGTGACTTGTGGTTGCCAAGCAAGCAAGCGTTTAGCTTTGCTTATGTCGGCCACAAACACGCGTTGATCGCTTTCACGCACTGGCAATTGGTCGTAATTAAGGCGAACACCAACGATCGATTCCAACAACTCAAACAGTTCCAATAAAGACAGACTGTTTTCTATACCACCACCAATGTTAAACACTTGCCCTTGAGCTTTATCGATATTGCTCAATGCCGCACTATAAAGACGCTTCATGTCTTCGGCATGGAGTACGTCACGAACCTGTTTGCCAGTACCGGAAATAGTGAACGGCTCTTTACTTAGGCCTTTGGCTGTCTCTATCGCCTTTTGACAAAACCAGCCAACCCAGCCTTGATCATAGGTAGCGAACTGCCTGCCGCCATACATCGACGAATGGCGAAAAACCACGGTCTTAAGCCCGAATATTCTTGCATAATCAAGCATATATTGATCAGCAGCGCCTTTGGAGCAGCCGTAGGGTGAATGGAATTCCAAAGGTACATTTTCATCGAAGCCGTTGGGATGCTCTTGGCACTGGAATCGCGTTTGAGTTTCGGTATAAGAATACTGCTCCAAATCGCCATACACTTTGTTGGTGGAGGAATACACAACGATCGTTTCCGGCGAATATTGTCTGACAGCCTCCAGCAGATTGTGGGTCCCGACTGCATTGACCTCGAAATCCATACGTGGATTGGCAATCGACGTAGTCATAGCCACTTGCCCGGCCAAATGAAATATCGCGTCCGGTTTGGATGACTGGATGGCTCGGGTAATGTCATTCTGATTCCGAATGTCGCCATGCTCAAAAAGAAATTTCCCTTGTGTTTGTAACCACGTCAGGTTTTCGCGCGAGCCACTACGATAGAGATTATCAAATATCAATAACTCATCGCCCCGCCGTATCGCATCGGCGGCTAAATTGCTCCCTAAGAAACCACAGCCGCCAGTGATCAGCAATTTCATTGCTTATTTCCTTCAATTGTCATTTGTAAACCTTCCAAAAGTCCATATTCGCAGCGCCACCCCAGTGCCTGTATTGCCTCAGTATTTGCTTGCGAAAACATTGCTTCCCCTGCCCGGTAAGGCAATGCACCGAAATTCAGGCAGGTTGTCGATGCCGTTAAGTTGTGTACCGTTTCGACAAACCGCCTGATGGTCACCGCAACACCACTACCGACTTCAAATTCAATAAACCAGTCTGCAATTGAATTTCGTTTATTCAGCAATAACGAGTATGCAAATACGGCGTCATCTATGTATATAAAATCACGACGCTGCTCGCCCAATGTCAGATTTAATTTCGGTACATTAGCCAAGCAGCTATTGATAACATGTGCGGTAAATTTAGAATTATCGTCCCCGGGGCCATAAAAATGTTCAAGTCTCACATTAATGAAACGAATTTTCTCTTGGCATGCGAAGTATTTACCCCATTCTGAAAATTGCCTTTTGGAAAGTGCGTATGGATTCAGATGTTTATCCAATGCCGTGTCGGTATTGATAAATACATCGACATTTGCGCAAACCGCTGCTTCTAATAGCTTCAGCGAAAACAACAGATTGGTTTCTGTGATTTGACTGATAGTCTCACCGCCCTTGCCATAACAGGTAGCGGTATGAATCACCGCATCGAATCTACCGAAACGTGTAAACAATTCAACGAGATAGGTTTCCTCTAAATTGCAGACGACCAGCCTGGGTAAAATAGCTGCTATCCGGTTGAGCGGGGACAACTTTCTTTTAATGGCGACAATCTCGTGCCCTTCATCGAGCAATGCCGTCGCTAAGTGACTGCCTAAATAGCCAGTCACTCCAGTCAGTAGGACACGCAAACTATTAACTCACACCAAAGAATGATTCCAACCTCTCGACCACAAAACTCAACATCTCTTCGGTCAGACCGGGATAGACACCTATCCACAAAGTGTTATTCATCACGGTATCGGTGTTTTGCAAATCACCGCTGATTCGATAAGCCCTATCCTGAAAATAAGGCTGACGCGTCAGGTTGCCGGCAAACAGTAAGCGGGTACCGATTTTGTATTGGTCCAGGTATTTCAGTAGATCGACTCGGACAAATTCAGCCGATTCGCGTAAGGTGATGGGGAAACCGAACCAGGAAGGATCGCTGTTGGGCGTCGCTTCAGGCAAGATTACAAACTGCTCGCAGGATTTTAGGCGCTGTTTTAAATACTCGAAATTGCGTTTACGGATCGCAATAAAATCGGATAGACGATCCATTTGCGCCAATGCGCAGGCAGCCTGCATGTCGCTGATTTTCAGGTTGTAGCCCAAATGCGAGTAGGTATATTTGTGATCGTAGCCCTTCGGCAAAGTACCCAACTGCCAACCGAAGCGCATACCGCAAGTATCGTCGCAACCCGGCGCGCAATAACAATCGCGTCCCCAATCGCGGAAGGATTCGATGATTTTGCGCAGCTTGCGATCCTTGGTAAACACCATGCCGCCCTCGCCCATGGTAATGTGATGCGCCGGGTAAAAACTACAGGTTGCAATGTGGCCGAACTGGCCGACGTGTTGGCCTTTATAGGTTGACCCTAAAGCATCGCAGCAGTCTTCAATAACCCACAAATTATGCTTGTTGGCGACAACCATGACCGCATCCAGGTCAAAAGGATTACCGAGGGTATGAGCAATCATGATGGCTCGAGTGCGCTCTGACACTGCCGCTTCGATTTTTTGCGGATCAACGTTATAGGTCGGAATATCGACATCGACGAACACCGGCACCATGCCCGCATGCAAAATCGGATTGACAGTCGTTGGAAAACCCGCCGCGACTGTAATCACCTCATCGCCCGGTTTTAAGGCACGCTCGCCTAATTTGGGCGAGGTCAATGCGGTGAATGCCAACAAATTAGCCGAGGAACCGGAATTGGTGGTCAATGCATAAGGCACGCCGACAAATTCGGCAAAACGTTTTTCAAATGCTTCGTTGAAACGCCCGGAGGTCAACCAGCCGTCCAGCGATGCTTCGACCATATTTTTAAGCTCACTGGCACCGAGTACTTTGCCGGAAGGCGGAACGGCGCTGGTTCCTGCCTGAAACGATTTTTCCGCAAAATGTAACGCGCTATATTGCTCTACCAGATTGAATATTTGCTGCTTCAACTCTGTCTTATCCACTTAATTTGCCTGCTTGGTGTTTCTGTTATATTGATCAATCTGCCGCAAGGTTAATGCACGCATATCACGTTCGTCACGATAGGCTCTGTGCCACTCGACAATCGACGTCAATGTCTTTTCGAGATGCCATCTAGGATGCCAGCTCAAATGCGTTTTTGCCTTGGCACAATCCAACTTCAGATAATGTGCTTCGTGTGGGTGATTACCGTCATCCAAAATCCAATCCGCGCCCTCGCCCCAACTCTTAGTCAAGTTTTCCACTATCCATTGCACGGGTTTGGCATCGTCCTCGTTCGGCCCAAAATTCCAGGCCTCCGCGAAGTCCGGCCCTAGTTCATACAGTTTTTCCGCCAACAACAAATACCCCGACAATGGCTCCAATACGTGCTGCCAAGGGCGGATGGCGAGGGGATTGCGAATATTGACCGGCTGGCCTTGGGTAATTGCGCGCATAATATCCGGAATCAATCTATCCTCGGCCCAATCGCCACCGCCGATCACATTACCGGCTCTGGCCGAAGCCAAAGCCACACCATGATCGGTATAGTTATCCGGATGAAAATAAGAATTACGGTACGCAGCTGTCACCAGTTCCGCGCAGCCCTTGCTGTTGCTGTAGGGATCGTAACCGCCCATTGCTTCATGCTCGCGATAACCCCAGACCCATTCGCGATTTTCGTAGCATTTGTCGCTGGTAACATTGACGACGGCCTTGACGCTGACGGTATGACGCACCGCTTCAAGCAAATTGACCGTACCCATCACATTGGTTGAGTAAGTCTCGACGGGTTCGCTGTAGGAATAGCGTACCAAAGGCTGGGCCGCCATATGGATGACAATTTCGGGCTGATGCTCGGCAAACACCGCTCGCAACTTTGACAAATCGCGAATATCGCCGATGATGCTGACCATGCCTTTACCCACTTCAGCGACTTCGAACAAACTTGGATTGGTCGGCGGCGCAAGCGCATAGCCGACTAAATGTGCTTGCTTGGATTGTAACCATAGCGACAACCAGCTACCTTTAAAACCGGTGTGGCCGGTCAGTAAGACCCGCTTGCCCGCCCAAAACTCTGATTTCATTACCATACTTTCCAGGGCGGATTAAGACTCCACAATTCTTCAAGATGATTCTTATCGCGCATGGTGTCCATCGCCTGCCAGAAACCCTTATGATGATAAGCGGCCAATTGATTTTCTCTAGCCAAGCGTTGCAAAGGCTGCGCCTCCCAAGTCACCAGATCGCCATCGATATAATCCAAAACCGACGGCTCCAGCACGAAAAACCCGCCATTGACCCAGGCGCCATCGCCGGCTGGTTTTTCCTGGAAATCAAGCACCGCGTTGCCGACAATATTCAACGCACCATATCGGCCCGGTGGTTGGATGGCTGTCAACGTCGCCGCTTTGCCTTGCGAACGATGAAATTGAATTAATGTATCGATATTGACGTCAGCCAAGCCGTCACCATAGGTAAAACAAAAGGTCTCATCGCCAATATAATCTTTCACGCGTAGTAGTCTACCGCCCGTCAGGGTATCTTGCCCGGTATCGATCAGCGTCACTCGCCAAGGCTCGGCATTTTTTTCGTGGACTTCCATGCGGTTGTGCTCCATATCAAATGTGACATCCGACATGTGCAAAAAATAATTGGCAAAGTATTCTTTGATGACATAGCCCTTGTAACCCAAACAGATAATGAAATCGTTAATGCCGTAGCGCGAGTAAATCTTCATTAAATGCCACAGAATCGGCTTGCCGCCAACTTCTATCATGGGTTTGGGCTTGAGATGCGATTCTTCGCTGATACGAGTGCCGAATCCACCGGCTAGGATAACTGTTTTCATTTTGGTGATATTACGGTGTATGGCTAATACTCGATGTAAATGTAAAACCGCGTTATAGCTCCTGTGGCAAAACCCGGTATAGTAACCCCAATGCCGTTAAGTTAAGAAATTCGTGTTACAATGATCAATGTAACATACTGAAAAACAAGGATAAATCAATGAAGCCGACTTAGCAGTATCCATGCCGGCATTCTTGCCCATCTTTCAAAGCTTCTCCACTCGCCCGACTTCATCGCCGCGCATCGGACTCACGACAAAGCCCTTACCCTGCAACGCGTTCTTACCTTTCCAGTGTTGGTTTCTTTCCTGCTCTGCGCCTTCAAAGGCAGCCTGCAAACCCTGTTGGACGATCTGTTCACCACACTGGATGGTCATTCATTGCGGGCCGTGAGTAAAAGCGCCGTTTCTCAAGCCCGGCAAAAACTCAAGGCCACGGCCTTCGAAGCGCTGAACGACAGTTTAATCGGCTTACTCAATGAACTATTGCCCGAACCTCGCTGGCAAGGGTTGCGTTTAGTCGCCACGGATTCAACGACCTTACGTTTGCCACTCTGGCTGGAAAATCAGGCTGAGTTCGGCGTCCAAACCGACAGCGGCGACCAGCCTTATGTGTTGGCGCGCGCCTTGGGGTTGTTTACCACCACTTCAAAGCTGAGGATCAAAACCGTACTGGGGCGTTTTGACGATGCCGAACGAGCGCTGCTGGTACAACTGCTGCCTCATCTTGCCAGCGACGATCTATTGGTCATGGGTCGCGGCTTTCCGGCGGTGTGGCTGTTTACCCTGTTACAACACCGTCATTTGCCTTTCCTCGCCCGCATGGACGGCAACCAATGGCCGACGGTGGACAGGTTTTTACGCTCAAATTTGTCCGAAACCGTGATGACGCAACCGGTATCAGCTAATGCCCGACGTCAAGCACAGGCAGTCGGCATGACCTTGACTGCCCAAACCTTGACTTTTCGCCTGATCAAAGTCGTATTGTCCACCGGCCACATCGAAGTTCTGGCGACATCGCTCACCGATGCCGACGCTTATCCCGTCCAGGCTTTCGCTGAGTTATACCATGCGCGTTGGAACATCGAGGAAGCCTTCAAAGTTCTCAAACACTGACTCTACCTGGAATTCACCGGCGAATTACCCGAATCGATACGCCAGGATGCGCATGCCAAACTCTTTACCGCCAATTTAGCGGAAGCCCTCGCACGCCAGGCTTACGAGACGCTACCGGACAATAAAGCGGCGCGTTATTATCCCAACTTCACCTACATCCTAAACTCCCTGAAGAACCGGTTGTTCGTCTGGCTTATTCAGCGCGTGCCGCACGATCAGGTGTTGGAGTTGATTGCTCTGTACGCCAGAACCCTCGAACGCAAACGACCCGACCGAAAAGCGCCTCGTCCTAAAAATCGTGTCAGCCCCAAGCCTAGGCGGTAGTATCGGTGAGGCTTAACTTAACGGCATTGCCATACATCCCTCCTATTTAGCTCTATTAATCCCCTCCCTCTCTGCAACCAACACAGCGTTGCCCTAACTCCTGCATCCATGCAGTCCTCCAGCATTAGACGGAGTAAATCCTTTCTCTTAATTGGGTACTGAAAGTTACATTTATTTTATCGCTAAATCTTCAGCACCAAGCCGAAACGGTCTCGGACTAAATCCCAAATCACGGGTTGCATCATGATGATCGAAAACCAAATCATGATTTGTGCGTTCCATCATTGAAAAAGACCAACCACGATAGCGTGGCAAGATTTTTAGGATGACAAATCCTATCCGTAATAACAGCATAGGAATTTGAATAAAACGCTGCTTAAGACCTATAGCATTAAATATGCGAGCAACCATATCTCTATAGCTCAATATCTCCGCACCGGACAGATTGTAACTCTTATTGGCCACATTCTCGGCAAACAAAGCGGAGACGCAAGCTTGTGCCACATCAGAGCAATGAACAGGTTGTCGTAATCCCTTAGCCTGTCCTAGCAGCGGAAAAAAGTGGAATCGGCGAATCAAACACCCAATTTCACAAATATTTTTATCGCGACCCAGTCCATAAATTAATGTAGGCCGCAGAATGACACATTCAATACCAGCATTGGCAGCACATTCCTGCACATCAAATTCTGATTTTACAAAACGCTGGGCAAGCATTTGGTCCACGGGATCTGACGAACCTTGTTTAGTAAAACGACTAGTCGATGACAATACTACAACACGTTTTGCTTTACTCGCTTGAATCGCGGCAAAATACGACGGCAAAGTCCAAATCGGTGCCAAACAAATCCAAAAAGAAATTTCTTCATCGTCAACCTTAGACACTAGTGATTGGACAACTTGCCATTCTACATTTGACATAACAGATTTAACTGACTGACGAGAAAATGCAACAACATCAAAACCTGCTTGCACGAGCAAAGGCAAAATGGCCAACCCAACATGGCTGGTTGCACCCAATACGCCTATGCGTTTTCTAGCCATTGAAACCATTATGATTTTAAAAAACGCGTAAATGTCAAATAACCTGCCACCAGCAAAAACCGAAACCAGACACCGAGTGCAACTAAAGTCATTAGCCCCCCAGGATATTGATGGCGAAAAAACTTACGGTAGAAGCGTAACATCCCTTTGTGCTTATGCCATTCTACAAATAGGGGACGGGAGCGACCACATGCACCATGCACGTGTGCAATCTTTGCGGTTGGTACAAACTTGATTTTCCAACCTTTTTGCCGAAAACGCATACACCAATCCAGGTCTTCGCAATGTAAAAAATAGCCGTCATCCCACTCTCCCACATCCTCAATCGCCTGGCGCTTAACCAACATGCAAGCACCCGAAATAGCTTCTACCTCTATTGGCTTTTCAGGCAAAGGCTGTTTGTGTAAATGAAAGTCGAAAAACAAGCGAGGCCAACGGTTATCAAGCCTAGATAATCCGAAAGCACGTACAAAAGAACGCCATGGTGTAGGAATGGCACGTCGCCCACCCGCTTGCTCAGTACCATCCGGATTAATTAAAAAACCGCCGACCATACCAATGTGATAATCCAGCGCCAATTCATTCATCAAGTCCTGCAACGCATGCTTTTCAACAAAGCAATCGGGATTGATGAACAGTAAATTATTGGTACTCGCAAGCTTTATGCCTTGGTTACATCCTGCCGCGAAACCTAAGTTTTCAGAATTTCTTTCAACCCTCACTCCAGGTATTGTCAATAATGCATTAAGGCTATCGTCCTCTGATGCGTTGTCTATAACAATGATTTCCACATCTTCAGAACAGTCCAACAAAGACTCGACACAGAATTTTAACAATTCACCAGCGTTGAAATTGACAATGATTGCCGAGAGTTTTGCCGTCATAAGTTCTTTATTTTGCGATTATTGGCGAATGGCTGTTTATCCAAAACACGCCAAATATCGATAATTGATGCAATACGGTCCTTCTGAATCTTCTTGCGTTTTTTCCAGATAGACTTTAAACCTTTTACGGCATCGATCTTCGCTCGGATAATAACTCGACTGTGACCATGAATTATGAAATATATAACTGTCACAATATTTAATGCCAAATGAAAAGGTATTAATAACCAAAAAAGCAACCCAGGCATATTTTTGACAAAAGCCCAGACAAGATTACGATGCCCGTGGTAAATAGAAAAATCGCTATGCTGACCACCTGTCATCGCCGAACCAACATGGTGGACAACAGCGTTTGCAACGTACATAGCTTTATTTCCCGCTAAACGTAACCGAAAGCCTAAATCGACATCTTCAACATAACAGAAAAAGTCCTCGTCGAAACCTCCTAGATCCAATAAAGTCTGGCGTCTATACATTGCTGCCGCCGCACAAGGTGCAAATATTTCACGTGATACAAGATCGACATTTTCTATAGATTCACCGTGCTTATTCCGCCAAACCAAGCCGGAAAAATGATAACAATCTCCGGTACCATCGATAAGATTCTCCGAACTATAAATCAATTGGCAGGATCCAAAAGTGGCCACATCAGGGTGATTTACAGCAGCTTGGAGCAATCTATCTAACCATTCTGGTTCGGCGAATGCGTCAGGATTCAAGAGAACAACGAATTCGGTGTCGCATAGCGCCAGAGCTCTATTATTGGCCGTTGCGAACCCCAGGTTTGTACCAAGATTAATAACAGTAACTCCTGGTAGCCCATCCGCATGGTCAGCCGAGTTGTCCGAACTGCCATTATCCATGACCAATATCCGATCCGGCAAGGTGGATTGGCGTAGTAAGTGATCGAGGCAAACATGTAGTAGTTCGCCACCATTCCAATTAACGATGATTACGGATACGGATGGTGTTTTCAATTTAAATTTCGGCCCGAATGCAATGGGTAAGCCTCACGCTAAACAGAACAACTCTAGTTCCAAATATCTAGCAAGACTACCTACACTTGAATTGTGTGACGAGCAGTCCCAACTGCTCAGAATTCTATTTCAGCTAATCGCAAACTTTCGGGGGAACCAATGTCCCGATGGTAATCGGCATTGTGAAAGGTTTGAATTTTTCCGAGGAAATACGGTATTACGTGCATACTTATATCGAACTCTTCTGTACCTAGGCTAAGCATAAAATCAACAACTTCCGGCTCGAACAAATAGACAGCAGCACTTGCCCTACGCCCAGGCGGATTAGGTTTTTTCTCATGAAACGCAACAACTAGACCGTCCCCGTCCAACTCGACGATACCGCAACTTTGAGGAACATCAGTGTCAAAAGTCATCATGGTGATCAGCGTTCCCTGCCTGCGGTTAGCATGTGCCTGAATAAACGCGTTGGGATCAAATCGGGTCAAATTATCGGCATGCGCTACAAAAAAAGACTCGCGCCCAAAATAGTCGCGATTGACCAGTACTGTGCCTCCGGTGCCCAATAAGCGGTCTTCATGAACTAGATCGACTTTCTCTCGCCAAGACGATTTGGAAACATACTCTCGAACCACATCCGGCAGATAGTGAGTATTGATCAGTGCTCTCTCAATGACTGCAGGCAACAATAGATCCAGCCAATACCCCAACAGTGGCTTGCCGTGAATCGGTACCAGACATTTCGGTATAGTGTCGGTAATGGGACGCAAGCGAGTACCAAAACCAGCAGCAAGCAACAAAGCCTTCAAATCTTCAACTCCTGAATAATATCTTGAGCAGACAAGGGTAAATTTCCCATCCTGCTGACCTGACAAGCAGCCGCTATTGAACCGAGATAAGCGCTCTCCCAAATGGTCGCGCCGCATACCAATGCCATTGAAGCACATGTCAATAAACAGTCTCCCGCACCGGACACGTCTTTTGGCGCTTCGTTAAAAGCAGGCAATTGATCGGTAATCAAGCCGACACTATTAATCTCAGGGGTATGCACCAGCATGCCTTCCGATCCCAGGGTAATAAACACATGACCGGCCTTGGCTTTACGCAGCAGCTTTTCGGAAAGCACTACCAATCCCGATTCTTTATCTTGCGCGGCGATACGCGCCTCATGCTCTGTGGGGGTTATTAAATGCATACCGGTAAACCGGGACACATCACCCATTTGTGAGGACGCCTGACTATCCGCAACCATCGGTACATCACATTTGACACAATAAGAACTGATGGCATCGACCAATCCCTGCGGCAGACAACCGTAGTTAAAATCGGAGAAAATCAACAAGTCCGCTTGTTCAATTGCCGACTTGATTTTTGAGAACAGCTCTTCTGCAATCTCATGATCAATCGCGTGTTGACGCAGGTGACTAACCCGCAACAACGTTTTGTCGCGTGCTCTAAAGCGTTGTTTTAGCGTGGTTGGCCGATTCGCATCACGAATTAGACAAACGTCGACACCTTGACTAGCCAGTCTGGCTTCGGCAAAGCTGGCTGTTTCATCATCGCCGGAAACCCCAAAATAATACGCTTTGGCCCCCAAACCCCGCGCATGAGCGGCGACGATACCGGCACCACCGACAAATATATCGCGCATAATCGGCGTAACCACGATGGTTGGGTCCTCCTGAGACATACCCAGCGGATCGCAAGTAATGTATTCATCGACAATCAGATCACCAATCACGATCACCTTGAGCTCAGCGAATCGGCCAATCATTTCAATTAAGTCATTGTGCTCTATATGGTGCCGCTTCCGGTAGCTAGGTGGCTTGCGGATAGACCCCAGGTTGACTTCACTGAGTTCGCGACGTAACAGATCAAACGATGAAAACCTCGCCTCACCGGCAGTAAAAAGCAACTTTCCGCCGTAGCTCTCAACTGCGGCCAATTCAGGATTAAAATGTTCCTCATGTTCCTTGCCCTTAACCACCATATCCGGTTTCAGGAGGGAAATAAACTCTTCAACAGAGCACGGCAACAAGACGGCAAAATTCACCACACCGATAGCCTGCACACCCTCCAGACGAAGGTTTTCAGGGACCAACGCCCCAATCGTATTATCCCTGGCCACTCCAACCACGAGAACGTCACCACACTCCGCTGCGAAATTTAATAACCGCAAATGTCCTGGATGGACCACATTGAAGTTGCCAGAAACAAATACAATTTTGCGCCCACGTCCCGCTGTTTCCCGAATCCGGGCAATTATTTCCAAACATTTTTGCATTAGATAAACAACTCCAAAAGCCTACAAATCAAGTTTGTCAGCCACCTTAAAACGGTTAATATTACTGTTTAATTAATCGAAATGCACTTCAAATGAACAACTACCAGTACGACTATGCAGTCATCGGCGCCGGCATAACCGGTTTAGCGATCGCCCGCAGCCTGTTGACTAGACATCCCGGCGCAAAAATCGGTGTCTTTGAAAAAGAAACTTCTCCGGGTATCCATGGCAGCGGCAGAAACAGTGGCGTGCTGCATTCAGGCATTTATTACCCCGAGACATCGCTTAAAGCGAAATTTTGCGCCGCAGGATCAAAACAACTCGCTGAATTCTGCGAAGAGCATGACCTCCCACTTAGCCGCATGGGGAAAGTTATCGTGCCAACCCGGCCGGAACAAGACGCGCAGGTCGAATTGTTGTACTCAAGAGGCAAACACAATGGCGCAACAGTTAATATAATCGACCGCCGACAATTGAAAGAAATTGAACCCGAAGCAGCCAGTGCCAGTGACCGTGCATTGCACTCGCCGAACACTGCCGTCGTCGACCCAATGCAGGTATTGCGAAAACTTAACCAACTATTAGAATTGGAAGGCGTAACTTTCCACTACGGCGAAGGGCTTGAAAGCGCACAGCCTGAACAAAATTGCTTTACCACCCAATCAGGGAATAAAGTCAGTTACAGCACTCTATTAAATGCCGCCGGCCAGCATGCCGACAGAATCGCCCATCTGTTCGACACGGCCAAGCAGTACACTCTGCTCCCTTTTAAAGGCATGTATTTCTCGCTGGATCCACAATCTGGAATTCATTTGAATGGTTTGGTTTACCCGGTACCGGACTTGAATGTGCCATTTCTAGGCGTACATAGCGTGAAAAAAATCAGCGGCGAAATCTATTTTGGACCTACCGCTATTCCCGCGCTCGGCAGAGAAAACTACTTAGGCCTTGAAGGCCTGGAACCCGCAGAAGCCGCCAGAATTTGCGGAAACCTAGCCATTCAATACTGGAAAAACCAACAGGGATTTAGAAATTACGCTCATGAAGAAGCAGGAAGATTCCTCAAGTCTCGCTTTGCAGCGGCGGCAAAAGTATTGATCCCCAAGTTACAAACCCACCACTTGATCCCTAGCAGCAAGGTCGGTATTAGAGCACAATTGCTAAACACGGAAACTAGACAACTTGAAATGGATTTTATGGTGCATACTCATCACAACACTATCCATGTACTTAATGCAGTATCGCCTGCTTTTACCAGCTCATTTCCGTTTGCAGATTATGTTGTAGATACAGCATCATGAACATACTTCGCCCGCGATCATGCAATACAATCCAAAGACGTTATCCTCTATTTTTTAACTCCGGTAAACTTCAGGTGATACAGAGGTAAGTTCAATACGACTGATTGCAGCTCTCTTTCTTAGGGGATAATCGACAAAATGATAAATTAAGCATGAAGCGCTTAGGGCGATTAATACCTGTGTTATTCCAAAGTTTAGGGAGAAATGGTTTTTTAAAATCCAGTTATAACTCAAAAAAAGTACCGGATAGTGAGTCAAATACAGGGGATAACTCAAGTCGCCAAGGTAGTTTCCTAATTTTCTTGCAAATGCATTTAGAAAATTACCCTTGGCAAAAAGACAAACCAATAATGTTGTCCACCATATAACGTGATTAAACCACCCATTTAGCAACGGGTCGACCACTATGGCAACTGAACCCGTACAGCCCGTTAACATTAACCACCAAACACGGTTGACGTTTGTATAAACAATCCAGCCTGAAAGCCAAGCCCATAAAAGCGCAATTACCGAAATACCAAAAGTATCGGAGCCAATATATAAATTTGAAATTTTTGGTCGCAATATACAAAAAACTATTGACCCCAAAATGAAGCATAAAGTCCATCGAACACGCAGTCGTATCAGTAATGGGGCTAAAACGTAATAGACGCACTCAAGCGAAAGAGACCAGGCCGGAAAGAGTACTGCTAATCTAGCTACTGGCACAAACGCTTGAAGAAGGAACGCTGCTGCTAGCCAGCCGGAGACAGTCGGAACTGGAAATGGATTACCTTTACCATCGAATAAGATAGGACCAGAAACCAGATAGGCTAACAAGGCTATAGTAAGAGATGCAATATGAGTAGGTGCTATTCGCCAAAACCGACGGGAAGCATAGTTACCCGGTCGCTGTAATATAGAGTGATGAATACTGAAGCCAGATATTACTAAGAAGCAGTAGACAGCTACCAACGCATTGCTAGAAGGCACTGGCATCGCTCTTTCCACTGGACCAAAATTCGCAGTGTGCGCGAACAAAACCCAAACAGCCAATACAAACCTAATATATGATAAGGTTGCCCATACGTCAGGCGAAACACGATTTAATATTTTCATTATAAAAGGTATCTTGAATTTTGAAATCGTCTCGCACTTCCCAAGCGGGCCCTAAGCAAAAATATAAATGCTAAGCATCAGCGGGCATAATAATCCGATTTTGATTGACGTTGTTTACGATTTAGGGCCAATCAATATACTAAAACATGTATAAAAGTTTTGATTACTGTGGAGATAATCCGGAATGTTTCTTTAAAAAACCTATGCCAATTGAAGAAACAGCCAAATGTGAATAATCATTAGGCGTCAATAGCGACAAATAGTTTGATAATAGTGCTTTCTCATCCTCAGAAAGCATTTCCCCCCCTCCCAGTCGCTGAAACATTTCATTGACAAGTTCGAGAATATCTTCGGATGAATTTTCCTCAACGATCAGACCGGCATCGGTGTATTGGTGTGTAAAAAAGAAATTCCCCTCTGGACAGCCGAGCAATTCATCAAACCTCAAATAGCGGTTCATTTGTTCACTCCAAACCAATTTAGGGATACTTAGATCACAATACCGAATACCAAGGGTTGCCACTGGAATCATATTAGCATGCGCACAAGGCACTCCGAAAATCATTGATAAAAAAGCTAGCCCTGAAGTACAACCAAGAAAAAACTTGGCTTGCGCACAAAGTACAACATCCATACGCTCGGATTTAAAGGGGTGGTGCGCATAATCTATAACCCCTTCCATTTCTGGCAGCGGCTTCATGGTATCGTCGCCCATTCGCACACAAATCCCACCTCGTTTTACAATTTCGTTTATAGCAGGAATAACTTTTTCGATATTTGAATTTCGATGGCTTTGAATGGCTTCGTTATTGGGAATAAAGCCTCCCTCCCTAACATGGATGCAAACATACCACTTGTCTTCAGGGATACCCAACCTAGCGAAGGCGTCTCTACCCCATGAAATATCGTTGTTTGACAATGTTAAAATCGCTGAGCGTTTCCCCCAAAGATTATTAATTCGATATACCGGCTGCGCACCGAAAAAAGTTGAGTCATACTTTGAAAGATCATCTCGCATAAAATAACGCCTAGTCAAAGCATCGAGCAAATAACACTTCCATACCTTTCTTATAATCGGAAAATAAGCCGACCAATAACTCAGTAGGTGTTGATTCGCGACTCTATTATCAGCAGCAGTGATAAACCATTTTCTTTTCTTGATTAGCCCAAGTTTAAATTCTTTAAGCAAAGTATCAGGCTGAACTGACAAATGACCAATATGCTCTATTCGAATTACCAGCCTTCGGTAGCCTAGTAAATGTCCAAATGCCGAAATCGGTAGCATAATAAACCAAGCGATCTCACACAAAATTCTTTTTGTTATACCCCGAATTACCCATATAGCCCCATATTTTTTATACCTTTTTAAAATTTCTTTAAATAGAATATAAAAATAGACTTTATTATAATTAATCATTAAATATACAACTTAATTACCTAAAAAGGCTGACAAATTACTACGCACGACTTAACAGTATTTTTGATTATTTCATTTTTTTGAATAGGCCATTTCCAAAAATACTATATTCTCTAACAGCGATTCAAGAGGGCAAACTCAAAAGCGAACTTAAACTCATATCAACAACTTGACTAAAGATATTATTCATAGAAAATCAAACTATAGTAAACAGCGTGAATAGCCCCTAGAATGAGTCTTACCTGTTTTGATGAATTCGAAAATCCTATTAAAACAGTCAATACTCAACTACCTGTTGAGATTGTGAGACCAATACGAGAAAAGCACTACTGACCCTTAGTCGCTAAAACACGATCAGCAAGCAATATTTTCAGCGTAAGTTAACGTTGAATATGAATGAAATACAAAACGCCTTGCCAGTAGACTATAAGACCTGTCGTCTGAATAGGAAATCTTAAATCGTTCTATTAAATCGCGCCATGCACGACGCTCAACATGTTCAGGTGAACATCTATTAGGACTACAAGTGACCGAAAAATAACAATGGCCCTTCTGCAGCCGTTCCTCATTCGAACAATGGCGTTAAACAATTCATCTTAGTTAGGCCGCAAGCCCCTTATTTACACGTGAAGAGAGACGGCGCATAAATATAATTACGGAGTGGTAATCCTTCAAAACCATCAAATAAAAATAGCTTTTTTAGGAAACAAATCAGCAGGTATCACCTCACCTTAATCAGCGTCGTTGAGCGATTGCTCGGGCCAATCCGTCAGCAGAAACACATGAATTCCAAGACATATCCTTCAATACAGTAATCATAGGTCGTCGCAGCAATACCCATCGACAATCCCTTCACAGTGTGCAATATATGGCTTTGAAGCCAATGCCCTTGCTAATAACTGCTCCTATTTTGATTCAATTCGCTCATGCAATAGCGCAAACTTATGATGCCTTTGTGTTTCCGGTTATTCCGGCGGCATTTCCTTTGCCTCATACCTTGTCGAAAGGTAGCCTGCTTTCTAACTAGACCTCAAAAATGAAGCCAAAAACCTGAGAGGTGCCGTTATACGCCAAGAATTGGATGTGTATACTTGCATTAACTTTCTCTCAATCTCATCACGTTCCGTATGAAATCGATCCCTCTCTACGATACGGGCTTCCTTCTCCTCTTCCAATCTCCGACAGATCGCAGCTAAACCGGTTAAATCAGGAGCACGAGCGGATATAAGCTCTGGATTGTCGTATCGAGCAATCATAGCTTCGCTGGCTGAGGAATGAGCAGTTGCAACCTCTAACCCGCATTTGAAAACCCCACTTCTCGATTTTTTGACAACCACATGAATGTTAAAACAAGGCACCCTATCGTCTTGCGGAGCAAGATTAGCGGAATTACTCGATTGAAACATTGATTCCTTGCGGATATCCGCTTGAATACCTTTAAGACTGTTTTCACCTGCTTGGGCAAAAAACATATCCAGTATTTCATACCCATTGGCATTCGCTAAATCACGAAAGAATAGCGGCGTATAGCAATAATAGCCATGATCCAAATAGCCGCTAGCAGGCAATACACAATAAAGCACGCCTCCAACCTTAAGCGCGTCATGCATAATTGAAAAGCTATTCCACTGATTAAATACATGTTCAGTAGTGCCAAAATTCAATACAACATCAAAACGCTCATAATCTTCAGCAGGCAACGGATCAAAATTCAAATCCAACAATTGGGTTTTGAATGCGGGACACACGTCAAAAGCTTTATATTCAATATTAGTAAGATCAGTGATCTCAGAAAACAAAGTGGTACGCTCATCAGGTCGAGGAGTAGAAAAATATTCTAACCTGACCGCTTCATCATTAAAATGGCTTGACGAAACGTCTCCACCTTGATTAAGGACGAACTCTTTAATTTGATCGACTGTGCAGTTGTAGACATTTTGTGGACCAATATCCAAAACTTTATTCTTGTCTTTTGAAAGAATATTTTTTGATTGTAAATATAACATGCACTCAATGTTCATCCCCATCGTCTACCCCCAAGAAAACCAAACATTTAACTTCAAAACAATTCAATTAAAACTGAATAACTAGCGCACAATAACAGACTTATTGTTGTTCAGAAGCCCAAGAAAAACCAACATATTTAAATAACAATTCCGTATAACACTTAAGCAACAATCTAATCAATTAAATTAGCTTTATTTTTCTTGAAATATGTGGCGCAGGGGTGAGCATTCCCCCATAGCCAGGGTTCACAACCTGCGCCCGCCAATAAATCGCTATCCCTCATCTTTGGCAGGCCATCTCTGTTAAGAAAGTCTAGAACTTCTTCTGTTGCATCTAATATATCCTCCGCAGAATTAGATACCGGATAAAACCCGCCAGCATTCATGGAATCAATGTTAAACATTTTTGATCGCATCTCAGGTGTAAAGGCTTCGCGCATTTTTAACAACCGACCCTCATGCTTTGACCAAAACGGCTTTAATACAAACAAAACTCGATTGTTCCACGACTGTGCATAATTTGAAACGCAATTGACTAAGAGTGTCGGAGTATTAAAAGAGATAACTGCATTTGTTGGCCCTGATGTGGTACCTAAGAAAAACCTAGCATGAGACCACAAATATACATCAAACTCCCTAGAGCGATATGGACTGTGAGCCAAATCAATAGTCATCGGCATACTCTCAAGCTTAGGCATGGAAGGATCCCCGATCCTAATAACCCATCCTCCTTCCTTATGAATTCGCTGAATTGCGGGAATGTAACTATTTAATGGCGAATTTCTATGACTTTGAATAAATCCAAAACCCTCGCCGTAGAACCCACTGCTGCGTACGTGCAAAACAGCAAACCAGGTGTTTTGTGGGACGCCTAATGCATGTAGTTTATCTCGTCCACGTTTTACAACAAGCGGATCAGCGGAAATCAATGGACCCAGTTCGCGTTGATCCCACTCGATAAATGCTCTAGCTGCCGCATCTGACCAGTCAATTGATTGACCTTGCTCATTTATGTAGCAGTTAAACTGCTCACCACAAATACGCTGATAAGGAAACAGCGCGTTGATAAAATCTATATCTTCAATAATTACTAAATATCTATCAAAGCACTTTAAAAAATCATAATTGGCAACTTTACTTCTCGGCGCCAAGAGTATCCAATTGCAATCAGGCCTAATACCTAAACGCTGCATTTTTAACAACGCATCTATCATTCCTATGTGGCCAATTTGAGTTACCCATTCATAAGGCATTATTCTAATTGGCTTATCTGGATCAAATTGCTGAATTTCTTTTAATTTATCAACTAAATCTATCGGTAGCTTTATTTCTTTGGATAAGCGATCCTGAGCAGCCATTGCGATCCCAAATATTTCCAGTCCCTTTTTGGAATTACCATGATTTACTAACAGTTGTCCCAAGTAATGACAAGCATCGTATAGATGCAAATCATTTATTCCAGTGAGATCTAATGCTGTTGGCTTCCACCCTTCTCTGTCATATCGAGCAGCTAGATTTTGATGAGGCATCGCATATTTCACATCCAACTTAATTGCGTTCATTATCAACTCGACCGCGACGTCTATATCGCCGAATATCAAATTGGTCAGAGCCAAATTGTAAGATGCATCCGCATTTTTAGGCTCAAGGGCATGCGCCAAACCTAATAACTCATGAGTAAAAATATAGTTATGTTTTGAGAACTGAACGCGCGCGAGGTGATTTAACACAATATCAACCCCAGACAACCCTAGTAATGCAGATGCTTTAAAATTATCAATACATTGTTGTTCTTGACCCTCGGCAAAATGCATAATACCTAACAATAGGCTCTGATATTTTTTGCGCACAAAAAATAGCTTACCTGTAAGACGAAGCACAGGCAACGCCGCATTCCGAAATAAATTATCGATATTTAACTTAAAGCTATCGCCAACCGGGTCAGTCTCAGCCAGTTTTAAAAGCATATAAAAAACCAGCCGTTTTATAGGCTTAGTTAAAGTATTTTTATTAATCGCTAAAAATCTTCTTATCATTTTCTATCCCAACCAGTTGCGAATTTTTACATCAAGCAATAATTTGTAGTCATCAACCATTTGATCACCTTCCGCAGGCGCAAATTTGGCGAACTCAGTGGCATTCTGCACAAATGGACCGTTAGTCACCTCATGAAATATCAAAACCTCAGAACGCACTACTATTGTGTGGAATAAATTGCTATCTAACCGGTAATAAAAAGAATGATCTCGGTCAAACTGAATAACCTTATGAATCTCTCCGCTGTCTTTGAACACAACGATGTCCGCCTTCCCCTCGATAAGGTGAAAAGATTCGCACTTGTTATCATGCCTGTGTGGGCAAATATAAGACCCATGATTAATCTGGATTATCATCTCCTGAATCAATGCTGTATTATCCTTGTGTGCGCAGACTCTAGCCCGATTCTTGGGGCTAGAAACAGCCATTTGGTTTAGAAGGGTTAAAACTGAATAATCTATAGAAACAATTTCATCATTACAAACAAGCACGTCACTAGACTTAAACAAGAAACTTTCACTATTCATATATACTAAATATTAAATGCAGAAATAAACTGACCGCCGTTCTTAAAAAAACTTGGCATAGAAAAACGAACTTTAGCTTCAACCTCAGGACCTAGCATCGACACGCAAATTGATATCCCTGACTCTTCTAACGCACTCGCCTTTCGTATTCTCAGAGCCGAGCCAGGCATATACATTCCGTCCTTAATAGGATTATCATCTACCACAAACTCAAATAAATCATGTATATCGTAGAAATTTAAAAATTTTGCTGCGTGATGACCCGCCCCAAATACCGCCAGCTTTTCGCCATTCATTTTTAGCAACGTAAATTGCTGCCTCAGAACAGATTTTTTTTTCTCATATCCGGAATTGAATTTTTGAAGACTGAGTTGAAGTTGGTGAGGCATTTTTTTTGTTTCGTTAGAAGTTGGCAGTGCTTCGAACTCTGGAACTTTAACAATGGCCACGAGTGCATTTTCATAGTCATAACTATACTCGACAAAGTTAACGACTTGCCAACCCAATCTACCGACTAAATCTGAAAGGGTATCTGGTGTAAAATATGTAAAGTGATCCTCCCAAATCAAAGCATGATTTTCTAAATTTAATATCTTCTGGCAATTTGGAACTTCCAGCAGAATATAACCACCCGGCCGAACTATACTACCTAGTGACTTTAAGAAACCAATTGCGGACTCCGCATGCTCCAGAATAAATCTGGCAGACACTAAATCTATCTTACCTAGGCTCAGACTAATACGCTGCAACCATTTTTGCGAAGACAATATACTTTGCAATACTTCAAGACCTACATGTTCGTTCCAAAACTTCCAACGACTTAGGTCAACATAATGAATATTCTTATATCCAATGGCACCTATGAGATTCAAGAGATCTCTATCTATATAGGATAAACCGAGTATTCCCGAATCCAGACTAATACCTGGCAGTTTTTTTATTATTTCGACTAAATCCGGTAAATGTTTTTGAGGCTCTCTAAATGCTATCTTTGGATTTTTTCTCGCTAACACCCGAATCGGAAAGCGTTTAACCAGCTGAATTGTTGAACAACTTCGACAAAACCCCAAGCTTAGCTCATGACTTATGGTAATTGGTTTGCCAGATATACCATGAAAAAACCCAGTGGATAATGGCTGAATCCCAAAGGAGACTATCTCTTCAATATCTGCTGAAATGCAAGTTGTGCAAAGTATTTCCCTTCTTGACACACTATTAACCCAGCAAACTCTTAGCTATGGAGTAATCCACCACTTTTGGCTCCGGTAAAGGAATAATAAATTTCCCGCCAGCCTCCAAGTAAGCTAGATTCTTCTTAATAATAGGTAAGGAATAAACCCAAGCGAGAATTACGATTGCTTTAGGCAGATGATTAACTATCTCATCCGATGAATAAACCTTGATATGGGCACCAGGACTATAAAGACTATGCTTGATGGAATTATCGTCATAAATCCTTTCAAGAACTGTCTCCAGTTCAAAGTTATAAAGCAGCGTTGTTGTTGTTGTCGATGCGCCAAAACCGGAAATTCCTGTCATATCAGGGCTTATTTCTCGTAACAGCCTATTTGTTGCATCTTTGCAGGCAACAATCCGGTTGCCATAATCCTTATATACATCGATTCTGGCAAATCCCTGATTAAGCTCATTCGCCATGAGTTCTTTAAGGAACTCTGATTGTTCGCGCCTACCGGAGCTTTTCACTTGCACAAATCCCCGTATCGATCCTCCTTTAGTTGAAACCAGTTCCGCGTCAAAAAAACTCAAATCCAAAGAATTAAAAAAACGCTCTAAGGGGTTAATTGTGTGGTATGAAACATGTTCGTGATATATCGTATCGAAAACCATGTTATGGATCATATCTGGTAAATATGAAACTTCAAATACAAATACGCCGTCGTCAGACAATATATTACGTATGCCAGCAGTAATATCTCTAAGATTATCGGCGTGAGCATATACATTGTTTGCACATACAAGAGTAGCTTTGCCAAGTTCGTTGAGAATGTCCTTGGATAATTCCAGACTAAAAAAATCAGCTATAGTCGGTATTCCTTGTTGATTGGCATATTCGGATACAGCATCGGAAGCATCAACCCCCTGTACCCTGTGACCCAATCCTTTAAACTCTTTTAAAAGCGAACCGTCATTGCTACCAATTTCCAATATTAGCCTTGGTTCGGTCAGCCCCAGCTTATTCACGACATGAACAGCATATTTTTTAAAATGTTCAACAAGTCCTAGCGAATGGGATGTTTTATAAGTGTAACTGCCAAATAGCAATTTAGGATCAACGACATCTAGGTTTTGTAAATGACCGCAGTCATTACATATATATACGTCTAGTGGGTATAATTCCTGGTTAATATTCTTATCTGCAACAAAAGCATCCCCGATGGGGGAAGGCTTCATGGGGATTGCTAATTCTAAAGATTCGGAATCGCACAAGCGACAGGTTTCACGGCGTTTCAAATAATTCATTAAATTTATCCTTTTGTTAAACCAATTCTTCTGGCCAGATAACAGAAACTCCGCCATCTACGTAAATATTTTGACCATTTACAAACGAAGATAATCTGCTACACAAAAAATATACTACGCTAGCGCATTCAGCGGCTGTACCCATACGCTGCAAAGGTACCAGTTTTTCATACTTAGCCATTTTTTTTTCATCTGACAAATAGAACTGCTTAGACTCTTCTTTTAGATATGTTAGGGGAGAAATCGCATTAATGCGGATACCCTGTGCTCCCAATTTAACGGCGTAATATCGGACGAGAGCATTTAAGCCAGCTTTTACCACATGATAATCTATGGGTTGCGATGAGCCTACATAATCGCCATACACTGAGCTCACTACCGCAACCGATTTATCACTATCGTCAGAAAAAATAGGTAAAAACTCATCGATAAGAACTTCTGTGGCGGTCAACGACACAGACAATTCATTGATTAAGGTTTTATCTTCCCCTCGATATCGTTGACAGAATATTAAGTAATTAATTTTCCCAATCTTTTCAAAAACTTTAGATACTAATATATTGGCGACATTAGGGGTACATGTTAGAAGATCAACACTGATATGAATCATATTCTCATAATCCTCGATAAAACCAGGACAATTCCTCGACAAAATAACAACTTGATGACCTAATTTGATGTACATAAGCGCAAGCTCTTTCCCCAGGCCTGAGCTTCCACCGACAATCACAACATTGGCTATTTGTTCGCTTTGATTAACCGGCTCACTTCGACTCATTTCCGTTCTCGCTGTCATCTAAAGCTTTAATAATTGCCGCCCCCAATAAATTATCGACGACCCATCTTGCAGCAGTCGCTGTCAAATGCCCATAATCCCAAAATACTATGTCTTTTTCCCAATCAGATTGTTCAGATAAGCGGGTCATACAACCGTCGCTATCACAAAATAGATCGCGTAATGACAGATAAACAAACTGCTTAGGGTAAACCAAATTCCGCATCTGTCTGTCCATTTCAAGAGATGCAGGATTGATCTTACTAAAGGTTTTTTCTGGAATAGGCTTACCTTCACTCACATAATCTTTAACTAACACATCAGGTAAGTTATTGGTCCAATTTGGAACCTCTCCAATTAAAATGACCTTATTTGCACCCAAGGTTGATATATTAGAAAACCTTTCGGAAAGATATTGAAGAAAGCTCGGCCACTTACCATAGTTTTTAAAAAAGTCTTTTTCCACATGTGACCAGAATGAATCGACAACTAAAACATTTGGCCGAATCAAGCTTATCGCTTCAAACGATTTGCGACTGTATTCCTGACATGCTGGATCAGAAATATCATCACTAAATAGTGAACACGATCCCGAACTTATTTGATAATAATTAAAGCCTTGTGACTCTGACCACGCTCTGAGTCCTAATGACAAAGACGCAGAATGGGAATCTCCGATCAATAAAATAGTTTTCTTTCCAGTTCCAACTTGATTGGGAGGAATACAGTTATTTTGTGAATAAAAATCAAAATTCTTGTGTGGCGGGAGTTGAAAACACACGTACCCCTTGAGATCAGTAAGCTCTTTTGGCCCGCTTGCTTTTATTGCCTCAAATTTTTCAATCAAGTCCAAGCGGTTTCCAGTTTCACGAAACTTTCTAAACCCATGCGATTTATAAGCAGCGATTCCGAGTCCCGCCATTGCAACCATTGCTATCACTAACCACCGCGTTTTCTTCCGACTATCGCCACCAAAGCGCAATGGCTTTTCTATAAACGTGTACGTCAACCACGCAAGTGCAAGCGCTCCAACCAGTCCGCCGCCTCGCACCCAGGCTGACGGGGTCTCGTTTGCCAATATTCTTAGGTAAACCAAAATTACCCAATGCCATAAATACAGTGGGTAACTAAGCTTTCCCACCCAAACCATAAATTTATTCGCTAGTAAAACTCGGTTTACTACGGCCTTTGGACCCGCCCAAATTAACAGCGCTGCCCCAACCGTCGGAAATATGGCCCATTTACCCGGAAAGTGCATTTGGTTGTTGATCAGAACCAACCCCACCACCAGTAAACTCAAGCCCACAAAGGCTTTGACATTTGCCGCCGCCTGCCCCTTGGCTATAGCCGCTTCAGGTTGATAGATAACCCGCTTACCCAAACGATCTAACCATCCATCAAATCTGCTGCCCCAACCCAGGGTATCAATCATTATTAGGGACAAAACTGACCCTACCATCAATTCCCAAACTCGGGTTTGCGGTTGATAAAAATTAAATACGGCGTCCTTGTATACAAAATGGAGATTCAAGCCAAACGAGATCAGGCCGACTAAGATCGTGAACGTCAGGAAGTTAAGTTGACGCTTGCATGCACACCACACGAGAAACGGGAAAAAGATGTAATACTGCTCTTCTATACCTAAGGACCAAAGATGCAGCAACGGCTTCGATTCCGCTACCGCATCAAAATAGCCACTTTCACCCCACAGTATGAAGTTGGAGATAAAACCAGCCCCTCCGTAAATGTGTTTGCCTAATTGCCGATACTCATCGGGGTAGAAAATAAACCAGCCCGCCAAAAAGGCACTCAATAAAACGGTTATCAGCGCTGGAAAAATTCGACGAATACGACGAGCATAGAAATCTCGAAAACTAAATTCTCCAACTAACAGACTTTTGAAAATGATGGTCGATATTAAAAACCCAGAGATTACGAAGAATATATCGACACCGATAAAACCACTGCGCAACACATCTGGATAGGCGTGGTATATCAATACCGATATTACCGCCACCGCTCTTAATCCATCAATGTCGGCTCGATATTTTGGATGCGTCAACTCTTCACGCAACTCTTCTTGCTGTTCGCTCATTACCAATGACTACTCAAACATCTTTATCATGCAACGCCCGCTTAGCTGACCAGAGCGCATACTATCAATTGCTTTGTTAATATCCTCTAATGAAAGAACATCGGTAATCAAGTTGTTCAACTTTATTTTCCCAGCACCAAATGCGCCTAGATAACGAGGAATATCAAGATTTGGCACAGACTCGCCACCATGAGAGCCGGAAAGCACCTTACCAAAATGCAAGGGCAACGAGTAAATATTGATATTGTTGCCTTTGCGCGGCACACCGACCAAGGTCACTCTGCCTTGCGGCTTGGTGATTTGGTACCCCAATTCGATAATGGCCGGTTGACCGGTGTTGTCGATAAACACATCAACCCCTTGCGCACCGACAATTGCTTCTATCGCTGCTTTGGCGTCTTGTGTATTGGAATTGATCAAATGGGTGGCGCCCATATCCTGAGCCAGCGCCAAACGATTATCGTAAAGGTCTACCGCAATGACCGGATATGCTCCCACTAAGGCTGCTGCCTGAACAATATTCAAACCAACTCCGCCAGCGCCAAAAACCACGACCGCTTCGCCGATCCGTACCCGAGCATTGTTTTCCACCACACCAAAGCCGGTAGTCACCGCGCAGCCAAACAAAGCCGCCACTTCCAGGTCGCTATCGGCAGGAATAGCGGTAACGCGGTTTTCCGCGACAATTGCATACTCGTTAAAGGTCGCAATCCAACCGGCGTTGAGTTTATTCCCGCGCCAGCTATAAACCGGTGGTGCACCTTCTATGCCCAGCCCCTTACGCCAATGCAAAACCACCACATCGTCTGGTTTGACGTGTTTAACACCCGGTCCGATTTCAACAACGGTTCCAGACGCTTCATGGCCTAATAAGTGCGGTAAAAATTTATCTTCGCCTTTCGCTCCATCGATTTCGCCGATCTGCGAACCGCAGATACCGCTGTAGTGCACTTTGACCAATACTTGACCCACTTCCAGCGTTTGCGGTAACTCTACCTCATCAATTACCAAAGGCTGGCGCTGCTCGACCAGAATGGCCGCTTTCATTGTTTTTGGAATTGCCATGCTTATGTCACTCGAAATAAATTAAAGAATGGTCGCCGGTGTAACCGGTTTGTTTAAACCACCACTCCCATTCTTCCGGAGTGCAAAAAGCTTCGCAGGTTACCTGCCAATAAAGCAGATTGGCTTTTTCCTCTTCATTGCGATACGACTCGACGCAGAGATATTTATTTTTCTTGCCGACCCGCTCCATTTCCCGTAGCGCTTTATCCAGGTCGTAATTATGCAGGTTATGCAGCGTGGTAATCGAAAACACCAAATCGAAATAATCGTCCGGAAACGGTAAGTCATTGGCATTAGCCACTTGTAAGCGGTCTTTGATTTCTTCCTTGGCGTTTTCAATGGCATAAGGGGAAATGTCGATGCCGTATATTTCCACCCCGGGCACCAGCAAGCTGATTTCGTAAAGCTGAAAACCCTTACCGCAACCCACATCCAAAATCTTGTCGCCGGGTTTAATGCCGTAATGATCGATCATGGCTTGCGCCACTAGTGCCCAACGGCCTGGCATATATTTGTAGCCGCCGTAGCAAATCCTGCGGTCGCCATCCCAATAATCAAAGTCCCATTTTTTCGCCAGTGCGGCGGCTTTGGCCTTGGGGTACTCGGGTTCGTTTACCCTTGCCAGATAATCCCGCGTCGTACTTTTATGAACCGCAGACATAAAGTCAATGTATGCCATGTATCGCTTCCTTTTGGAGTGTTTTGAGAATTTGTCTAGCCTTTTTCAGCTGGCTTTTTCTGAGATCGCGTTCGTCAAGCAAGGAGTCGGCGAATTTTCTGCGTGCCATATGCTCCGGCAAGAACACGTTCATCGCGATACAACACCATTTGATTTTGTAAACGGGCCGTAATAATTCGGCGCGAGCTGTAAGCGTTGCCGATTCCGGAAAGACACTCAGGCATTGCCGAACGAAGGCGTCGTAAAACTCGCTCGCCACGGGTACCGCCAGTTGGGCAAAAAAATCGCCGACCATTTTCGCCGGGTCGTCGATGCCGGCATATTCAAAATCAATGAATTTGATTTTGCCGTCCGTTTGCAGCAAAGCGTTATGAAAGCCAAAATCGGATGGCGACACACAGCAATGCTGACTATCGAGCGCTTGCTCCAACTGGCCAAACTGACGGGCTCCTCGACTTACCGAATCAGCCAGAAAATCCCAATATTCCTGCAGTTCCGCGAGAAACTTGCCGGCCTCACCATCCTCATCCGGCACTGCCGGTAACGCTTCGCGCAACCGGCCGATTCTCTTTTCTATCAAACCGAGATGCTCAGCGATAGAAAAGCAAGCCTCGGACGCATGCGGCAAATTCAGGGCGTTTGTTCTGGCATCTGGCTGGTTTAGCGCGCAAAAAAAATCCGCCGCCTGCTCAACATGCCGCCAGACTAGTTCATCGGACGCAATATGCCTGCCGTCGACATAGGCATATAGCGCAACGCCCGCGTCGTGATCACAGGCATAAACGCGCGGCACAAAGTCTGAAGCGTATGTATCGGCATACTGTAAAAACAGATATTCCGCCTTCAGGCGGTCGCGCTGGTCTTTGTCGCTGCGAAAATATTGTTTGACCGCGAACTTTCCCGCGCCGGTTTCCAAACGATAGATGCGGTTATTGCCGCCGGCGTTAGCCGGCTCTACGGATAATATCTTCGTGGAGATACCAGCCTGCCCCAGCAGCGCCTCGATAGGAAAATTGGCGTTAACTGTCTGATTCATCAAGCGACGAGACACTCGGCAATAGCGGCCCAGGAGCTAAAGTGCTTCAGTTCTTTGAGACTCGACTGCGCATGGTGGCATTCAGGATCGAAAAGCCAGCGTTCGGCCGTGAGCGGAAATCCTTCCGCCATCAGAATTTCCGGTAAATCGTCGACAAAAATATCGCATTGCGTGTCGGCTATGCGCGCGATTTTTTCCTGCTTGGTCAGTTCAAAGTAGATCTGCGACGCAGGAATCAATGGCTCGCCATCCGCCAGCAAATGCCGCTCGATCCAGCCGCGAGCCGAGGCGTGAAGATCGTATTGCGGCCCCAGAAACGGATGGCGGGTCTTGTGGCTGACTATCGCCAGGGCATGACCTGCTCCACTGGCTAGACGCATGAACTCGATGACTCCCGGATAAACCGCAGCTTCATCCATGCGGGCACCGTAGACATAGCCCTGCATTTCCGTCCACCGATCTTCCTGACCTACCGCGCGCAAGTGGTCTCGCACCGCCAATTTGTTTACCGGTGTCTCTGGCGGCACCAAATTTTGTTCTCTGGCTACTTTATGAAACAGTTCGTCGTAGCTGACGATAGTATTGTCAAAATCCAGGCCGATACGCATGCCCACCTCAACCAGCAGCTAACGCAAGCTTTACTTTGCTGGCGATGTTTTCAGCAGTCAGCCCGTATTTTGCGCGCGCATACTCCTGAGTTCCCACTTCGTGCATGAACTCGTCGTCGGTACCGAAACCCAATAACCTAGGCTTAACGCCATTTTGCGCCGCAAGCCATTCCGCGATGCTGCCGCCGAGGCCGCCAATTTTGCTATGTTCTTCCACCACCGCCAGCAGCGAAAATTTGCCCGACACCTCCGCCAACATGACCAAATCAAGCGGTTTGACGGTATGGCAACTTTCCACTCGCGCCGAAACGCCTTCCTGCTCAAGTAACTGCGCGGCTTTAAGTACTTCAGGCATGATCGTGCCCGTGCCAATCAAACAAACATCAGCACCGCCCTTAACCGTGATCGAGTGTCCGATTGCGAAAGAGTCGTCAGGCTTGGGAATGATCTCTTCGCCCTTCTTACCTATCCTGATATATACCGGGCCGTCCAATTTCAGGGCCGCGCGCATGCATTGCCGCAATTCGACCTCATCGGCGGGCGCCAATACCGTGATGTTCGGTAACACACGCAAGATCGCCAAATCCTCGCAGGAATGGTGGGTTGGCCCCAATTCCGCATACGATAGTCCGGAACCGGTTCCAACAATGATGACCGGTACGTTGTGATAGCAAGCATCCACCCTGATTTGTTCAAAGCAACGGGTAGTGGTAAACGGAGTGATGGTATAGACGATGGGGCGTAGACCGGATAACGCCATACCCGCGGCCACGCCCATCATATTGGCTTCGGCGATCCCGCAATTGATAAAACGCCCTTCGTTGGCGCTTTTAAATTTATCGAACAATTTATTGCCGATATCGCCGGACAACAACACGACGCGCGAGTCCGCTTGACCTAATTTAGTTGCCTCATCGGCAAATGCGTTTCTCATGCCGCCACCCCCAATTCTCGCTTGGCCGCGATCACTTCTTCCGCATTCGGTATCCGGTAATGCCAGTTGTTATCATCCTCCATGAACGACACACCCTTGCCTTTTACGGTATGGGCAATCACCGCTACCGGCTTGCCGGAAGTATTCGGCTTCGCGAGCACATCCAGTATTTGTTCCATATCATGCCCGTCGATATCGCAAGCATCCCACCCGAATGCCCGCCATTTTTCAGCAAACGGCGCCAATGCCAGCACCGATTCGCTACGGTCGGTAGCCTGCCATTTGTTGAAATCGACGAACACCATTAAATTCTCCACTTTCTGGGCAGCAGCCAACATCGCCGCTTCCCATACCGATCCCTCGTTGCACTCGCCGTCACCCAGCAGCGCGTAAACTTTGTACGTTTGCCGCTGAATTCTGGCGGAAAGGGCCATGCCCAAACCGATGGGCAGACCGTGCCCCAGGGAACCCGTTGCCGCTTCGATACCCACCAGATGATCGGGCGTGGGCGGATGTTCGGCAAAAATACCGCCGTCTTCCCCGTAAGCATCCAGCCAGGACTCCGGGAAAAACCCTTTCATGGCCAATACCTGAAATAAAGCCGGCGCACCGTGCCCTTTGCTTAAAATAAATCTATCCCTGTTCGGAGCCGCAGGCGCTCGCGGGTCAATTTTCAGGGCCGAAAAATACAAGCCGACCAAGATATCAACGGTAGATAAACAGGACCCCAAATGCGGCGTGCCGGTCTTGTGAGAGTTTTCGATGATGCGTGCGCGCAAAACGCTGGCCAAGCCCTTGAGTTCGGAGATGTCGACCATGGCTCAGGCCTTATGAATGTAATCGTAGGGTTGGTTTTTCAGGACGTCGAAGTTTTGCCGTACCCAAGCAATACATTCGTCCAAGCCCTGCTCCAAACCGATTTCGTCTTGCCAGCCGAGTTCGGCGCGTAATTTACTGCTGTCGAGGTGGTAAGCGGCGTCCTTACCCAATCGCTCTCCCACTACCTCGACGTGCTCGTCAAAAGGCACACCCAATTTTTCGCAAATCCGCAACACCAGGTCGTGGATCGAGATTACGTTGTCGGTAGAGATGTGATAGGTGCTGCCGTTAATTCCGTTCAACATGATTTTCCAAGTCGCATCGGAGACGTCTTGCATATGGATGAACGAACGCGTGGATACACCGCCGCCGTGCAATTGTAATTTGCGGCCCAACAAGATGAACAAGATAGTCCGCGGAATGATCCGATAAAGTTGCTGCCCCGGCCCATATACATTGGCAGCCCGGGTGGTGACAACCGGAAATTGATAAGCCGCATGGAAGGAACGTAAACTCATGTCGGCGGCGGCTCTCGAAACCGCATACGGCGTACTGGGATTGAACGGAAAGTCTTCCTGCACGAATCCGGAACAACTTCCGTAGACTTCCGGGGTGGAAACATGCACATAGCGCTGCAGAAAATCGCATTTGCGCAATTCGTCGTGCAATTTGACGGTGGAAACCGCATTGGTCATAAACCAATCCGCTGGATCCCGCCAACTTTCCGCGACCATACTCTGCGCCGCGAAATTCACCACATAGGCGGGTTGCTCGGCCTGAATCAGCGCAATAATCTCAGCCAAGTGCAGATTAAGATCCAACTGATGAAATTGAAAATTCGAATGATCGTACCATTTATACGGCAGTAACGCGTCTACCGGTTCAGCTGAGCGACTGGTCCCGATCACCCTAACGCCCTGCTTTAACGCGTAATCGACAAAGGTGGCGCCGGAAAATGAATTACTGCCGATAACAAAGATAGTCTGCATGTGTATGTCTCTTAAATGGTGCTTGCGATTCAAACGCTAGGTCTTTTGGTGTACAACCACTGCATCAGCATATGCCCGACGATCAGCTGCATATCTTCCGCAATCTGCATGTCATCGATAGGAAAATGAATTGACACGTCGGCCAGATCCTTACATTTTCCACCGCTATAACCCAGAATTGCATAGGTTTTGACGTCCATGGTCTTGGCTTGTTCGATGGCTTTAACGATATTAGGCGAGTTACCGCTCCCGGACAACGCCACCAGCACATCACCGGCTTGCGCAAAAACGGCAAGCTGTTCGGAGTATATGCTGTCGTAGCCGACATCATTGGCAAAACAGGTCATGACCGACTGATTGGCTGACAACGCCGTGGCTTTGATGCCGCCGCCGGTCTTTTTTGCCACGCCATAGACAAAATCGTTTGCCATATGCACAGCGTTCCCCGCACTACCACCGTTACCGCAGAAAAACACCTGACGGCCCGACTGCCAGCACTTTTCCATCGCCTCCGCCAGAGACGAAACACCACTCCAATCGGCAGACGAAAGCACGGACTGAAGGCGAGCACTATATTGAAGGCAAGAATCTTGAGGACTCATATTTTATTGGTTTTTTGCGCACAGCCAATCCAGGCCCAATACTCATCTAAACCCCTAGATCAGTAAGCATAAACATAAGAAATTGACTTTGCTTGATTAGATTTATTATCAAAAACGCTCGTTATTGGGCGAGAACGGTTTGCTGCATCCATTTAAGGTTGTAGCAACGGTCTTCATCCTTCAACTCCCCGGCTTTGTACTTCACGATAATTTCACGCACGGCGTCGTCGACCGTTTTCTTGGGTTTGAAACCGGTGGCCAGGAGTTTATCGGAATTAACCCGATAAGAACGAGGATCGTTGGATTCTGTGACGATAATCTCGACCGGGATATATTGGGTCACCAGATTTGCGATTTCCAGGATCGTAATATTTTCGAAGCCAGCGTTATAAATACCGGTAAATTGCGGATGCGCCAGAAAATGCAAATATACATCGGTAATATCGTCCATGTGTATATTCGGGCGCGCCTGATTGCCTCCGAAAACCGTAATTTTACCTTTTGATAGGGACTGCATGGTCAACATATTGACCGCCACATCCAATCTCATGCGCGGCGACAGGCCGCAAACAGTAGCTGGACGGACGATTTGCACTGCCATATCGTCTTGGTAGCTTAGCAAAACTCTCTCGGCAACCATCTTGGTTTTGTTGTATTCCGAAATGGGTTTAAGCTCAAGATCTTCGGTAACTTGATCTTCTTCCTTGACGCCATAAACGCTACCCGAAGAGGCATAGATAAACTGTTTTACGCCTTTGCGCTTGGCTTTGTCCGCCAATTGCATTGTTGCCAGGGCGCTGACCTCCCAAGTCAATTGCGGATTCAAATCGCCACACGGATCGTTGGCGATAGAGGACAAATGAATAATCGCGTCGACGCCATCCAGGTTGATGGTTTCAATATCCCTCACATCTCCTTGGATGACCGTTAAACTCGGATGCGGCTGCAAATGGTTTCCGAACCACATGGTATCGAAAGCAACTACATCATGTCCGGCGGCCAATAGTTTTGGAACCAACACAGTACCTTTATAGCCGCAAGCCCCTGTTACAAAAACCCTCATTATTTCATTCCTCTCATGTGATTGTTCAAATTTTCAAGACTCTTCAAAACTAACGATTTTACCATGTTCCAACTTTATAACTTTGTTGCATTGTTCTTTAATTAACGCATGATCATGTGATGCAATAACTACAATTCTTGCATTTTTCACCAATCCATTCATTCGTTCTTGAGCCTTACCAATGAATTCCGCATCGCCTACGCTCAACCATTCATCCATGAGAATAATATCGGCATCTACGCAGGTAGAAATCGCAAACGCTAGCCTCATGGACATACCACTTGAATAGGTTCTCATCGGAAGATGCAAATAATCACCAATACCCGAAAATTCGGCAATATCTTCGACAATTTGATCAAGTTGTTTTGCACGCAATCCCATTACACGACCGCGCATGTATACATTTTCCAACCCGGACGCATCCATATCCATACCAAGGGTAATACTCAACATGGAAGTCACTCGGCCATTCACCTTCAATTCGCCACTAACCGGCTCATAGATACCAGCTAAAACTCTAAGTAGCGTTGATTTCCCTGAGCCGTTGTGACCTATCAGACCTACTCTATCACCTTCCTTAAAGTCAAAATTAATATTATCCAACGCCCGAACTACAACTCGTTCGCCCGCATCCTTGGCAAACAATCCACCAGTAGCAGCATTCATCACTACTTTTTTAAATGATCGATTGCCCGTACTTCCGTAAATAGGAAAATCCACTACTACATTTTTCGCGTGTATCAAGGACATTATTACAACCAATACGCAATACGTGAGCGATAACGAGTAAACACCAATAGCGCCACGCCCCCCCCCCCGAATATCAGCGATGTTGATACGACCCATGAAAGCGAATCAATGTTTCCACCTAACAAGGGAGCCCGGATCAATTCAATGAAATGATATAGTGGATTTGCATCCGCAGCAAAATGATTCGAGCCTAGCATATCTACTTTCCATATTATCGGTGAGATAAAAAACAATACTTGCATTATATTGGCGATAATCTGGGGAATATCTCGAAATCTCGCACTAAGGATACTCAAAAGCAACCCAATCCAAAAAAGATTTCCAAATAACAAGAAAAAACCTAACGGTATTAAAAAAAAAGCTTTTAAATTTTGAGGTGGATACAAAAACAGCACAACTAAGATAATCACAACATTATGCAAAAAATACAACAAATTTTTTGCCAGCACCCTTAGCAGGTGCACTGTTAAAGGCATCTTGATCTGCTTAATATACCCCTCGGCACTGATAAAAGCCATACAAGACTCGTTAATATATCCAGAAATAAGACCCCAAATAATCATACTAACTGACAAATGTTGAATGTAGGGACCAATATCCTGCTTAAGAAGCGCCCCATAGAGGGGGCCCATGGCTAAAACCATAATACCAGTACTAATTGTAATCCAAAATGGCCCAATGGCCGAGCGTCTATAGCGCTGCTTGATATCCTGCCATGCCAAGTAAAACCAAATATGATATTGGGATAACCCCATAAAAATATCATCTACCGCTAAAGAAAGTCTTCTGAAAAACAACATTTAATATAATGAAAATTGTGTAATTTTTAGTAAAGAGATATACGAAGAAGCTTTCTATAATTCAAGTAAATACTGCCGCCTCTCCCAAAGTATGACCTTGCCTATCTTTTGCAGATAAAACCGGATCATCTGTAAGAAGCCAATTTACATTAAGCTTTTTGTCGTCCCAAGCAATGCACTGCTCATATTCCGGCGCGTAATAATCAGTAGCTTTATATAGAAATTCTGCTGTCTCCGATAGGGTCAGAAAGCCATGCGCAAATCCTTCTGGTATCCACAATTGCCGCTTGTTTTCCGCCGTTAATATTTCGCCGACCCATTGCCCGAACGTCGGTGAGTTTTTACGAATATCAACAGCCACATCAAAGACTTCGCCTTGCACCACCCTCACCAACTTGCCTTGCGCCTTAGGCGGCAATTGGTAATGTAATCCGCGCAACACTCCTTTTTGAGATTTGGAGTGGTTGTCCTGAACAAAATTGACACTTAATCCTGTCAGCTCCTGAAAAATTTTTTGGTTGAAGCTTTCAAAGAAAAAACCACGTTCGTCACCGAATACTTTTGGTGAAAATAAAACGACATCGGGTATAGCAAGTCTAGTTGCTTGCATTAAAACACCTGCTTATTCAATAGGCCCAGTAAATACTGGCCGTAGCCATTTTTCGCCAATGGTTTGGCCAATTTTTCGATTTGCTCATCGCCAACCCAGCCGCCACGCCAGGCAATTTCCTCCGGACAGGCGATTTTCAAACCCTGCCGGGTTTCGATGGTTTCGATGAAATTGCTGGCCTCGATCAAACTGGCATGAGTACCCGTATCCAACCAGGCATAGCCGCGACCCATGATTTCGACGCTAAGCTGATTTAGGTCCAGATACATTTTATTGACGTCGGTAATCTCCAACTCGCCGCGCGGCGACGGCTGCAAATTGGCGGCTATATCGACGACTTGATTGTCGTAAAAGTACAAACCGGTGACTGCATAATTACTTTTTGGCTGCGTCGGTTTTTCCTCTAGTGAAGTTGCCCGGCCTTGAGGATCAAAGCTGACGACACCGTAGCGCTCCGGGTCATTGACATGATAGGCAAAAACCGTTGCCCCTGAGGATTGATCAGTCGCGCGTTTCAATTGAACGTGTAAATCGTGGCCGTAAAAAATGTTGTCACCCAATACCAATGCACTGGGTTGCGAGCCGACAAAATCCCTGCCGATGATAAAAGCTTGCGCCAGTCCGTCCGGGCTGGGTTGTACGGCATATTGCAGATTAATCCCCCAATCGCTACCATCACCCAGCAAATGCTGAAACAAAGGGGTGTCTTGCGGCGTGGAAATGATCAAAATATCGCGAATTCCGGCCAGCATTAGCGTGCTGAGCGGGTAATAAATCATCGGCTTGTCGTAAATCGGCAGCAGTTGTTTGGAAACCGCTTTCGTTACCGGATACAGCCGGGTGCCGGATCCTCCGGCCAGGATGATGCCTTTGCGCTGGTTCATAGTCACTTTCCGTACAGTTCAGACAACATTCGCTCGACACCCTTTTGCCAAGCCGGCAGTTGTAAATCAAACACGCTTTGCAACTTTTCGGTGTTCATACGTGAGTTTAATGGCCGCTGCGCCGGCGTTTGGTAAACGCTGGTGGGAATTGCCGTAACCGATTGTTTGTCGGTTTTCAGCGCCAGTCCGGCTTGACGGGCATAGTCAAGCACCAAATGTGCGTAGTCGTACCAACTGGTTTCGCCGCTAGCGGTTAGATGATAAACACCAGCCACTTCAGGTGTTTTCAAGGCATGACGAATGGCGTGGGCACTCACATCCGCCAGCAATTCGGCGCCGGTTGGCGTACCGATTTGATCGTTAATCACCGATAGCTGTTGCCGTTCTTGCGCCAGGCGCAGCATAGTTTTGGCAAAGTTATTACCTCTGGCTGCATAAACCCAACTGGTCCGAAAAATCAAATGCCGGCAATCGCTGGCCTGAATGGCTCGTTCCCCAGCCAATTTGCTTTGCCCATAGACATTCAACGGCCCAACCTGATCATCTTCCCGCCAGAGTTTATCACCGCTGCCGTCGAATACGTAATCCGTCGAATAGTGCAGCAACCACGCATCGATACGTTTGGCTTCTGCCGCCAAAACTCCCGGCACCACCGCATTGATCGTATTCGCCAAGTCGCTTTCCGACTCGGCCTTATCCACTGCGGTATAGGCAGCAGCATTGACGATGACATCGGGACGCAGCGCGCGAACCGTTTCGGCAATCCCGTTGGGGTTGCTTAAATCGCCGCAATAATGTTGGTCGAATCTGTCAAGCGCAAGCAATTCGCCCAAAGGCGCCAAACTGCGTTGCAACTCCCAACCCAGCTGGCCATTTTTACCGAACAATAAAACTTTCATTCACTCAACCATGCAAAGCATTGATCACGCAGTGCGCCCTGCATAGTTTTTATCGAGCCAGGACTGGTAGTCACCGGACAACACATTGCTAACCCAGGCTTGGTTATCCAAATACCACTGCACGGTTTTGCGAATGCCGGTCTCAAAGGTTTCCGCCGGTTTCCAGCCTAGCTCCCGTTCCAGCTTGCCGGCATCGATGGCATAACGTCTGTCGTGCCCAGGCCGGTCGGTGACATAGGTAATCTGTTCGGCATAGGATTTGCCGTCGCTACGCGGCTGCAGCTCATCCAGAATACTGCATAGCGTGTTGACTACATCCAGATTGGCTTTTTCGTTCCAACCGCCGACGTTATAAACCTCGCCAAGCTTGCCGGCTTCCAGCACCCGGCGAATCGCGCTGCAATGATCCTTCACAAACAGCCAATCGCGTATCTGTTGACCGTCGCCGTATATCGGCAAAGCTTTGCCGGACAAGGCGTTCTGAATGCACAGCGGGATGAGTTTTTCCGGGAAATGATAAGGACCGTAATTGTTGGAGCAATTGGTAGTCAATACAGGCAAACCGTAAGTATGGTGATAAGCACGCACCAAATGATCGCTGGCGGCTTTACTGGCTGAATAAGGACTATTGGGTTGATACTGGTGGGTTTCAGCGAACGGCGCATCGGTCTTTTCCAAAGAACCGTACACCTCGTCGGTAGACACGTGCAGTAAACGAAAAGCCTGCTTGGCCGGCTGTTCCAAGTTGTTCCAGTATTGCCGTACCGCTTCCAACAAACGGAAACTGCCGACGATATTGGTTTGAATAAAATCTTCCGGTCCGTGGATGGAACGATCAACATGTGATTCGGCAGCAAAATTGATCACGGCCCGAATCCGGTACTTTTGCAGTAAACTCAGCAGCAAATCGTAATCCGCAATGTCACCTTGAACAAATACATGCCTGTCATCGTCATGTAGAGAAGCCAAATTCTGTAAGTTACCCGCATAGGTCAATTTATCCAAATTGACGAGCAATTCGTCGCTTTGCGCCAACCAATCCAATACAAAATTGCTGCCGATAAACCCGGCCCCACCGGTGACTAAAATACTCATTTTTAAAGTTTTCTTATTTTTTCTAACCGTCTGCCCGACGAAAAACGCTATTATTACCGGGGCCATTGTACCTTAGTACCATCCTTCAGTGTCTAATGATTCTGCAATCCTTAAGGCAAAAAAAGTTTAAACCTCGCCCCACCCAAACGACTTTCGTTGTCGATCCGCACAAATCCGTTTTTCCCGGCATTTTTGTGCAGGCCGGCCATTACCGACACAAAATACAAACCCAGGCCGGTATTTCCCGACACCCAGTCCAATTCGGCCGTATCGTTTAAGTCCGCGGTTAAAAAATGAGGCGGATAACCCGCACCGTCGTCTTCGATGGCGATGGTTAGATAACCGTCCTCCTCAGTCACGGCAATCAAAACGGTTTTGTGGGTATAGCGCAAAGCATTATTCAAGACAGCTGCCAGCGCATTGCTGATGATGGCGTTATCGCAGTAGCACATCTCGTCATCGCCACAATCCACTTGTAGATCAATGTTGTGCAATCCAGCCAAGCGCGCCTGTTGATGAATCGCTTCATCGAGAATATCGATCACCGGGCATTCTTCAATATGCAAACTAAATTTTTGCGAATCGACCTTATACATCACCAGCAATTGCATCAGACTGTGATTAATGCGAGCCGCCTCGAATTCCAACTGATTTAACTCAGCGGATGGGCCGTCTTGTTTGGCAGCAGTTTGCCTAACCAGCTCCAGCAAGGTACCCAATGAGTTTTTTATATCGTGAACGGTTGACGCGAGAATAGTCGGAAACAAATCGTTGTTTTTAGGATGGGTTTGCATGGGTTTAAGCCTTGACCGCTTGAGACTGCCGCAATTTCGCATACTCCATTTGTAATATCCCCAGCTTATGTGGATCAACGCCAATTTGCTTGGCTTTAATAAATAAAGCTCTGATGCGCTGATTTTTTTCTTCGCAAAACTCATTAACCTTCAAATCATGAATCATGATCTTCAACATATTCACGATGATGGTTTTATTATCCGGCATAGTCAGAATGGCCTGTTCGAACAAATCCAATGCTTCGGAAAACTTACCCTGTTTATAAAGCGCCACCCCTTTGTTGTTAGTCGCAATCAAAGCCTGCTTGGTTTTTTGAATCAGAATTTCCGAGTGATTATCCATGCCAATGCCGCTTTGCATGCGGCGTAAATCGTTCAAAAATTGTTCGTCGTCGATATGTGCATGAATCAGATCGTAAAGTATTTCTTCGGCTTTATCGTGTTCATCGCTGAGGAAGCAGGTTTTCACTACCTCCAACTGCAAGTCCCTGGGCGCTTTATTACCCAAGCGGCTGCATATATCCACCGCTTTTAGCAACGCTTTCTGCGACAACTCGTCGTTACCCAGCGTTTTATACACATCCGCCTCCACAGTCGAGGCGCGTAATTCCGCCTCGGGATGATTGGCATATTCTTTGCGCATTTCCTCCAGCGTTTTTAATGCCTCGTCCGCGGCATTGGTTTTGGCATAAAGCTTGGCCAATCCGGCAAAATCACTGCAGGAACGATGCACGGAATGCTTGCCCAGCTTCACCACCGACTTATAGGCCTTCTCGGCGGTTTCCAGATTGCCGTTCCGGTCCGCCGCTTCGGCCAGTTTTTTTTGCCTGAGTATCGATTGCGGCGACAATTGCAAAGCCTGCTGCAACACACTTTCGACGTCGCTGTACTGATCCAATGCTTCGTAGGCCTTGCCCAGCCAGTCGTAACACTCCATCAACATCGGATTGTCAGCCACCAGGCTCTGAAAACCGGCAATCGCTTGTTCGATGTTATTGTTTTGAAAATCGATCACTCCCAAACCTAAGCGCGCCCAGGGCAGTTCTCTATGCTCCAGAACTTCATGATATATCTGCCTGGCCTTGTCGAAATCGCCGGCGGAAATCGCCAGCTCGGCACGCATTTTCAGCAAATGCAAATGCATTTTCTTGTCCCCGGACAGCAATAGTGCATCGCATAACTGAATAGCTTTAGACAAATCGCCAGCGGCTAACGCCTTGTCGACACTGGCCATAAATTCCTTGCGGGCAAAATTCCGTGTCAGCCGACTCATTAGTTGCTGCGCGTTAAAGGGCTTGGTCAGATATTCATCGGGCTTGCTGTCCATAACCCCCAACACGGCACTGGTAGTCTGCTCGGCGCTGATCAATACAAACACGCAGCGATAATCGATTAAATTCCGGTGTCTGGCTTCCTCCAGCACCTGCTGCCCGTTCTTACCCACACCCAGGTTGTAATCGCACAACACAATATCGAAACTGCTTTTGCTCATGGCATTGATCGCGGCTATGCCATTATCCGCTTCGACAACAGTGACGGCTTGCAAGCTATAAAGCATGTCGCGCATCGCTTTGCGAAACACGGGATTGTCCTCGACAATCAGGATACTTTTGCCGGCTAAACTAAAACTCATGGCAGAAAGGCTAATAAAACGCTCAAGAAATCGGCTCCATAAAATCCACGTAGCGGGCGGACTTGAAAAATAAAATTATCATCCCCAACTCGCCCGAGTCCACTTTACAACCAAATGAGTATAGACATGACTGTTGAAGCAAACAAACAAACCCTTGGTTTTCAAACCGAAGTAAAACATTTGCTGCACTTGATGATTCACTCCTTGTATAGCAACAAGGAAATCTTTTTGCGCGAGCTGATCTCCAACGGTTCCGACGCCGCCGACAAATTGCGCTTCGAAGCCTTGGCCAACGACAGCCTGTACGAAGGCGATAGCGAACTGAAAATCCGCGTCGATTTCAACGAAGCCAAAAAGACCATCACTATTACCGATAACGGCATCGGTATGACCCGCGAAGAAGTGCAGGACCACATCGGCACCATCGCCAAATCCGGCACCAAAGCCTTCTTCGAAAGGCTGACCGGCGATCAGGCCAAGGATAGCGAACTGATCGGCCAATTCGGCGTGGGCTTTTATTCATCGTTCATCGTTGCCGACAAAGTCACCTTAACCACCCGCAAAGCCGGCGCGCCCGCCAGCGACGGTGTGCGTTGGGAATCCGACGGCCTGGGCGAATACAGCATCGAATCGGTCGACAAAGCCGGCCGCGGTACCGAAATCGTGCTGCACCTGAAAGAAGGCGAAGAAGAATTCCTCAGCGAATGGAAACTGCGCTCCATCATCAAAAAATATTCCGACCATATTTCCCTGCCCATCATCATGAGCAAGGAAATCCCGGCCGAGAAAGACGAGGAAGGTAACGAAACCGCGCCAGCCCGCGTCGAAGACGAAACCGTCAACAGCGCCTCGGCTCTCTGGACCAAGTCTAAAGACGACATCACGGAAGAGCAGTACAACGAGTTCTACAAACACGTAGGCCACGACTTCCAGGACCCGCTAGTTCACGTCCATAGCAAGGTGGAAGGCACCAACGAATACACCTTGCTGCTTTACGTACCGGGCCGCGCGCCGTTTGATTTGTGGGACCGCGACGCCAAACACGGCGTCAAGCTGTACATAAAAAAAGTCTTCATCACCGACGATGCCGAGCAATTGATGCCGCGCTATCTGCGCTTCATTCGCGGCGTGATCGACACCGACAGCCTGCCGCTGAACGTATCGCGGGAAATCCTGCAACAAAGCAAACAAATCAACACCATCAAAGGCGGCGCCGTTAAAAAGGTCTTGGGCTTGCTGGAAGACCTGGCCGAAAACGACGCGGAGAAATACCAAAAATTCTGGGAGCAATTCGGTAACGTCATCAAAGAAGGCCCGATTGAAGACCACAAAAACAAGGACCGCGTTGCCGGCCTGTTGCGCTTCTCATCGACCCATACCGACGACAAAACCCAGAACGTGTCGCTGGCCGACTACGTCAGCCGGATGAAGGAAGGTCAGGAGAAAATCTACTTCATCACCGCCGACAGCTTCGCCGCCGCCAAAAGCAGCCCGCACCTGGAAGTGTTCCGTAAAAAAGGCATTGAAGTGCTATTGCTGACCGACCGTATCGACGAATGGCTGGTCTCCAGCCTGACCGAATTCGACGGCAAGCACATGCAATCCATTGCCAAAGGCGAGCTGGATCTGGACAAATTCGATACCGAAGAAGAGAAAAAACACCAGGAAGAAGTCAGCAAGGACTTCGAATCGGTGGTTAAACAACTCAAAGAGGTCCTGACCGACAAAGTCAGCGAAGTCAAAATCAGCCACCGGTTGACCGACTCCCCGGCTTGCCTGGTCACCGGCGCTTACGACATGAGCCTGCACATGGAGCGGATCATGAAGGAAGCCGGCCAAGCCGGCGGCATGTTCGGCATGGGCGGCAACAGCAAGCCGATCTTCGAAATCAACCCGGACCACGCCATCGTCCAAGCCCTGAAAAACGAGCAGGACGACGCGCGGTTCGCCGACATCAGCCATATATTGTTCGACCAGGCCATCCTCAGCGAAGGCGGCCAGTTGGACGACCCGGCCGCGTTTGTGCATAAGTTGAATGGGTTGTTGCAGGGGTTGTTGAAATAAGCTGTTTTGTATTGGAAAAGGCCGGGAAACCGGCCTTTTTTGTGGTTGTCGCGCTAAAGTGGTCAGTATATCCGTTAACTTTTGCCGACAGACAGATCCTTTTAATTGCTTATAGTCGTCTGAACCTTCCATGTCTAACAGCATTCCCAACTCAGTCATTGGCGCCGTGTCATCAGTCATCGCGGCGCACTATTACAGCCATTCGAAATTGAACGCCCTGTTCTTAGAATGCGGTGCACCCGGTGATGCACCAGAAGGCAACTGCGAGACCAAGTGCACAGCTTGGCTTAAAAGATGCAACAATGATCCAGCTATAGATGCACTCTCCGTGCTAGGACAGGTAATTCAGAGGTTCATGGACCTAGAACCCTCGGATTTGCAGCCGAACATCGCCGAAGGCCAGAACCGCATTCGGGAGAGCCTTTCAAAGAATCAACTTACCTATCAGATCAACGGCTATGTGACTTTAGCCGGAGCGTGCATCACTGCAAAGACTCTATCCGACTACCTAAAGCAAGGTGACTTTGCGTCTATTGAGGCAGAATTTGCGCGCGCGATCACTCAGCTTGAGCGAGATCCTCAAGCTGCAATAACCGCTGCAAGCTCAATCGTGGAAGCGCTCTGTAAAACGTACATTGACACCTTTGCACTCGATATGCCTACCGTCCAATCTATTTCACCGCTCTGGAAGACCGTTCAGACTCATTTGGGGTTGAACATTGACCCAACTCTGAGAGACGATCAGAAGAAGATTCTTCAAGGCGTAGCTTCAATAATAGATGGCGTCGGCGCCTATCGAACGCACATTGGTTCAGCACATGGGCGCGGGGTCGCGCCGCCCAAGATTAAAGTAGCCGAGGCACGCTTGGCAGTTAACGCAGCACATACTGTCGTCACATTCGTAATGGAACGCTGGCACGCAGGCGCATAACCCCTTGAGCGGGACGGGTTTTCCTCGTTCCCACGCGCCGCGTGGTAATGCAGGGCTTGGCCGCGCTGCGGCACAAATTCACCGCAGCGCGGTACATCTGAGTTCCCACGTGACACGTGGGAACTAGCAAGTAGTAAGTAGCCTCGATGCAATCGAGGATTCGAAGGCCAATCCCCTACCGTTTGTCGACGTTGCCCTGATGATCTGATGGCCAATTTTCCCAATTTCCGTCGTGGGCTTGATAACCGGATGGTCGTCGCCCTCGATTCCGCTGGCGCTCCATCGAGGCTACACTTGACTCGTGTCAAATTGATTTTCCTCGTTCCCACGCGCCGCGTGGTAATGCAGGCTTGGCCGCGCTGCGGCACAAATGCACCGCAGCGCGGTACATCTGAGTTCCCACGTGACACGTGGGAACTAGAGCAATTTAGCCTACTTAACGATAAATTCCGGAGTGGAGTCTCTCCCGTATGCCGCGCCGAGCACCAGAGCTTTCGTTGGGATCAGCCCGAAGGGGTGCGGCATGGATGCCGCACGTTGACGAAGAGGCAGGAAGCCCCTTTCGTCACCCCCCGGCGAAAGCTTCGGCGCGCAGGACCAAAGCGGGATCCGGGTGGCTTTTCTTTTGGTGACTTTTCTTTGGCCAAACAAAGAAAAGTTACTCGGCCGTCGGGCCGAGACCCAACATCCAAACCATCCGTCGCGCCAGCGACACAAATCACACAAGGCTACCGAATAAAAACACAATCCCCTATAATCGAACTTACTCAATATTAACCACCCCAACCATGCCAAGCCCCTTCCAGCGTATCGGTATCATCGGCAAATGCGGCGATCCCGGTATTGCCGTGACGCTGAACGAACTTTTCCGTTACCTAAAAACCCGCGGTCACGACATTGTCGTAGACAGCCAAAGTGCGGAGTTGATAACCGGCGCAGATATAAACGGCGTGCATATCGAGCGCCTGCCGGAATTGTGCGACTTGATTATCGCCGTCGGCGGCGACGGCACCTTTCTGGCCGCAGCCCGCGCCGCCGCTGATTTTGAAACGCCACTGCTGGGCGTTAACCTCGGCAGGCTGGGTTTTTTAGTGGATATTTCGCCGGAGCAGTTGTCCAGCCGCCTGGATAAAATTTTGGCGGGGGAGTTCAAGAGCGAGCAGCGCCAGTTGCTCAGCACCCATATCATCCGCGATCACGAAATCATCCACCAGCAAACGGCCGTCAATGAGGTGGTGGTACACCGCTGGGTGACGCCGAGCATGATCGAGATTGTCACCAGCATCGACGGCGTGTATCTGAATACCCAGCGCTCGGACGGCCTGATCGTCGCCACGCCGACCGGCTCTACCGCTTACTCGCTATCGGCGGGCGGCCCGATTCTGCATCCCGCTTTGAACGCGCTGGTGTTGGTGCCGTTGAACCCGCATACCTTGTCTAATCGGCCCATCGTCATCGACGACAACGTGGTCATCGAGATCCGTTTCAGCCAGACCAAACAGATCAATGCCCTAGTAACTTGCGACCACATGGAGATTCCGGACGTGCGGATCAACGACAAAATCGTCATCAAAAAAGCCGCCAAACCGATTAAAATTTTGCATCCTGCGGATCACGATTTTTTCCATACCCTAAGAAGCAAACTCAACTGGAGCGGCTACCCCGCCTAAGGCTATGCTGTTAAACCTGAATATTATCGACCTAGCCGTCGTCGACGCGCTGGACCTTGATCTGGATCCCGGCATGTCGGTGCTAACCGGCGAAACCGGCGCCGGCAAATCGATTTTGCTGACCGCCTTGGGCCTGGCCTTGGGCGACCGCGCCGATTCTGGGTACGTGCGGCCGGGCAGCAAACGCGCCGAAGTGAATATCGAATTCGATTTAGGCAAGGCGCCGCTGGTCAAGCAATGGCTGATCGATAACGAATTGGACGATGAAGGCCAGTGCATGATTCGCCGCACCATCAGCGACGACGGCCGTTCCAAGGCTTACATCAACAACCGGCCGGTCAATCTGCAAACCCTGCAAGGCCTGAGTCGGCAATTGGTGGAAATCCACGGCCAACACGCCCATTTGACCTTGCTGGACAGCGAGGAACAACGCCGGCTACTGGACGGCTTCGCCGGCAATCGAGCCTTGCTGGACGATCTGAATTCCTGTTACCAAAACTGGAAGCAAGCACATAAGCAACTGCAGCAATTGTTAAAAGCCGGCAGCGACCAAGCCGAGCGCGAGGAATTGCTACGTTATCAACTGGAAGAATTGCAGCAATTGGATTTGGAAAATTTCGATTACCAAGCCCTCGCAGACGAACATCACAAGTTGGCCAACCTTGGCAAAATCCTCGGTGTCGGCCAACAGCAACTGGATATTTTGTACGACAACGATCAGCAATCGGTGGCCGACATGCTGGGCCATGTGATTCATGCCATCAACGAACTGGCCCAATATGCCGGCGAGTTGAACGGTGTTGCCGAGTTATTGAGCGATGCGGAAATCCAGATCGGCGAAGCCACCCAGCAATTGCGCCGTTTCCTGGAAAACCAGGAGGCCGATCCGCAACAACTGACTTGGCTGGAAAACCAGATCGGCGTGATTCAATCGCTGAGCCGCAAGCATAAAATCCAGCCGGAAGAATTGCCGGAATTGGCCGCGCGCTTTGCCACAGAACTGGATAACCTCAGCCACAGCAGCGAACGTATCGAAAGCCTGAATGCCGATTGCGAGCGGCTATTAAGCCAGTACCGCAAATTGGCCGGCGAATTGTCCGCCAGTCGCCGCCAAGCGGGCGCGGAGTTGCAGCAACGCATTTCCTACGCCATCAAGGAATTGGGCATGCCGCACGGCGAGTTCCTCGTCAATCTCCGCACGCCGGAAGACGCAGAACCGCAACGCAACGGTGTGGACAGCATCGAGTTTTTAGTGAGCACCAACCCCGGTTTGCCGGCCAAGCCGCTAGCCAAAGTAGCATCCGGCGGCGAGTTATCGCGGATTAGTTTGGCGATCCAGGTCACCACCAGCACCGATAAAACCACGCCAACGATGATTTTCGATGAAGTCGATTCCGGCATCGGCGGCGGCATCGCCGAGATCGTCGGCCAAAAACTCAGGCGTTTGAGCCTCAACCGCCAGGTATTGTGCGTCACTCACTTACCGCAAGTCGCGTCGCAAGCGCATCAGCATTTATTTGTCGCCAAGAATCAAAAAGCGGCGGTGACATCGTCCACGGTTCACCGCCTCAGCGAAGACGAACGAGTCAACGAAGTGGCCCGCATGCTGGGCGGCGTAACGATTACCGAAAACACCTTGGCGCATGCGCGGGAGATGCTGGTATCGGGCGGCTTGGCGTCCGATTAACGGCCCCTCACTTCCACGACAAACTCAATACTCCAACCATCACCAACGCCGCCCCGCCTATCTGCGCGGGCGTCAATTCTTCACCCAACACATAACTGGCCATAAACAAGGTTGCCACCGGCCCCAGCGAGCCGATCAACGAGGTGTGACTGGAACCTATCATCTTGATCGCTGCCGACAGCATGAACACTGGCAGCACCGTCGAGAAAATCGCCATCAGCAAGCTCAATTGATATACCCGCATCGGCAGCAGCAAAGCCTGCGGCGGATGGGTGAGTAAAAATTGCGTCAGCGTCGCCGCGCAAGCCACCAGCATCGCGTAAGCGGTAAAGCGTGAAGCACCGATGCGGGCCACCGTTTCGCCGGTGCCGATCAGATAAGCCGAGTAAGTCAAGGTGCTAGCAAACACGAAGCCGGCTCCCAGCAACAGATGTTCAGACTGAATATTGATTTCGTCGAAAAACACCACGCCGATGCCGGCGTAACTGAGCACCAGCGCCACGACTTCCTTGCGGCCAAACGGTTTGCCCAACAGCAACGCCGACAGCACGACGACCATGGTCGGATACAGGAACAGAATCAAGCGCTCCAGCCCGGCGGAGATATATTGCAAGCCGATAAAATCAAACAAACTGGACAGGTAATAACCCAGAAAGCCCAATATCAACAGGGCCAGATAATCTCGCCGGTTTAATGGCCTAAGATCCTTTTGGCCGGCATGCCGCCAGGCGACAATCAAAAAAAACGGCGAGGAAAACAGCATGCGTAAGGCCAATAGCGTCACTGCATCCACCGGCTGGTAATACGCCAGTTTGACCAAAATGGCTTTGCCGGAAAAACCGATAGCCGCCAGGGTGGCCAGGGCAAAGCCGAATAATCGGTTGCGGTTGAATGCTGTGGTGGATTTAGTCGTTGCCATTGGGCCTCCTTAGTGATGCGGGCCTTAGGCGAGTGTCGAAGCAACTGCGGTAAGACCCGCGGTTGCTTGATTGTTTAGAAAAACGCAAACACCACGGCGGTAGGCAATGCCCACAGCCATGGGTGTCTGTTTTTTGTATCGATAGGATTACTCATGCACGAACTATATAAGCGGGCTGATGCCGCTGTCAATCTTAGCTGAACACGACTATCGCTTGAACTGACTCACCAACTCATTCAATTGCGCGGCCAATTTCACCAATTCGTTACTAGCGGCATTGGTTTGCGCGGCATCCTGCGCGGTGCGTTCGGTCAGTTGGCCGATATTGGCAATACTTTGCCCCACGTGCTGCGCAACGCGGCTTTGATTATCGGCCGCTTGCGACATCCGCGCGTTCAACTCGCGGATCTGCGTCACCCGTTCGGCAATCGCGCTTAGCCCCTGGTCGGCGCTTTGCACTTGTTCGCGGCGCTGCTCAGCGCTGTTTTTGGCATTGTTCATCACCGTGACCGCGTCTTTGGCTTCGCGTTGCAATTGATCGATGATGCTTTGAATTTCTTCGGTGGCCTTATGCGAACGTGTTGCCAAGGTACGGACTTCATCGGCCACCACCGCAAACCCGCGCCCCTGCTCGCCGGCTCTGGCGGCTTCGATGGCGGCATTCAAGGCCAACAAATTGGTTTGCTCCGCCAAGCCTTTGATTACATCCAACACCGCGCCGACACCGTTACTTTTTTGATCCAGGCGTTTGATCACTTCGGCGGCACGGTCGATTTCATTCACCAGCTCGTTGATGCCGTTGATGGCATTTTTAGTGGTCGCCGCGCCTTGCGCGGCTTCCTGGTCCGCTTCCACGGAGGCTTGCGCCGCGCCGGTCGCCCCGCCGCGCACGTCCTGCACAGAATTTTCGAGTTCGTGTATCGCTTGAATCACCGTCTCGGTTTCGCTACGTTGTTGCGTGGCCGCTTGTGAGGTTTGCCGGGCCACACCGGATATTTGGTTGGTTGCGGACGCCAATTGCTGGCTGACCGAAGACACCTGCCCCAAGCTACCGGCAAAATTCGCCAACATGGTATTAAACGACTCACTGACCTGGCCGATTTCGTCGCCGGAATCGATTTGCAACCTTTGGCGTAAATCCGACTGTCCGGCTATAGCGTTAACCGTGTCGCGCATAGTCACTAGTGGATTGACTACAATTTTGCGCATCAGCATGTTGACCAGCAACAGGCCGCCGGCGAACATCACCAAGGAAATGGCCGAAGCAATCACCAAATCGCGATTAATCTGCGCATCGAGATTCGCCAACGAAAAACTCACCCGTACTGCCCCCAACACTGTCCCCTCGCTCACCGTATGACAAGTCAGACAGTTGGTGCCGCGAAAATTGGCGCTAGCCTTGATCGGCTCCAACACGGTGATCAGGCGTCCGTTTTTGTCATTACCCGGTTGAATGATGCTTTCACCCGTCAGCGCGCGATCATCCAGATTATCAAGGGGTCTTTGCTCGGTTTTGCCTGGACCGTAAAAATCGGTAATCTGCTTACCGCGAATTAAGCGCACTTCCGTGACATTGCCATGCGACAGGGCTTTTTCGCGCAATACTTCACCCTGCGCCATCGCGTCGGTCAGCATTAGCGTATTCACGCCGTCGAAATAACTGTTGGCAATATCCCGAGCTTTATCGGTCGCCAGCGTTTGTATCATGTCTTTTTGCCTTTCCGCCATGAACAGTGTGCTGACAAACATCAGCAACAAAAATACACTGGCGATACTTAGCAATATTTTGGATTGGATTGTGGAGTTCTTGTTCATGAGATGAGCCAATGTATTGGAGTGTGTGGTGATACACCTTGGGTTGTCGGCAGCTTCCGGAAAATCTATATGTAATCTTAAGCTGACCCTTGTAATCCATGCATCAAGCATAGAACAAATCCCTACCACACGCGCTGGATATAGCAATCCGCCCAACAAGCGGTTATCCTGAATAGTGACGCCGCTCACGAATACGACTAGTTTCGCCACTTGACGCTTAACCCAGCACCTTGCCCGCGTCACGCAGAAGACCCGGCCGTAACCTGAAAAGCTTGCTTGATAACCCCAATAACCTGCCGTTTGCCCAGCCTTGGAGAGTTGCCGTGGACGATTTCTTCGGTTTTATCGCTTTTGTCCTGATTTTGGTGCCCATCGTAATAATCGCGATGTTGACCGTTCTAATGGGCCGCCAAAGACGTAACCAGGATGACCTTAATCAGGCCTTGCGCAAGATAGAAGCAGCGCTGCGCGAAGACCGCAAACTGCTGCGCGAGCTGGCAAAAGCGCAAGTAATGCCCACCAGCGAAACGCCGCAGCAACCCGCATTGTTCGAAGCGCAAACACCGGCAACGGCACAGGTGATATTCGATATTACCGACAGCCAACTGCCTGCGGAAAAAGAGCCACCGCCCCCCCCAACGACGCCGGTACCGATTGCAGAGCCAGTCCAGGAAAATCCCTGGAGTCAAAACACCTGGCAACCCGCCGAACCCAGCCGCTTCGAACTGGCGGCGCAGAAAATCCTCAAAGAAATCTGGAACTGGATCATCGTCGGCGAGGGCCATCGGCCGGAAGGCGTGGCGATGGAATATGCGGTAGCCAGCAACTGGTTGCTACGAATCGGTGTATTGATTCTGGTCACCGGCATCGGCTTTTTCCTGAAATATTCCATCGATAACGGCCTGCTCGGCGAACAAGCGCGGGTTGCCTTGTCGGTATTGGCCGGGGTCGCCATGATTATTGGCGGCGTGCGCTTGGTCGGCGGTACCTACCATCTGTTCAGCCAGGGTTTGCTGGGCGGCGGCATTGCAGTGTTGTATTTCAGCGTATTTGCCGCGCACAGTTTTTACCATCTGCTGGACGTTTACCCGACGTTTGCGTTGATGATTTTAGTCACCGCTTGCGCGGCGTTTTTGGCGATCAAGCTGGATTCGATGTTGGTCGCCATCTTTGCCATCATCGGCGGCTATTGCACGCCCATCATGCTGTCCACCGGCCAGGTGAACTTTCCCGGTTTGTTTAGTTACATGCTGTTATTGGGCACCGGCATCCTGGCGATCAATTGGTACAAGCAATGGCATTTACTAAATTTCCTGAGCTTTTTCTTTAATTACCTGCTGTTCTTCGGCTCGATGCAGAATTATCAGGTCGGCTATTTCTGGCAAGTTTTACCGTTCTTGACCGGCTTTTTTGTGCTGTATTCGACGACTGTATTTTTGTTCTGCTTGGTCAACCAAAGCAAATCGACCTTACTGGATTTGATTGGCCTGATCGTCAATGCCGCCATCTTCTTCGGCACCGCCTATCATCTAATCGACGAGGCTTACGGCCATATCTGGACCGCCTTGCTGACCGTGGCACTGGCGGCGTTTTATGTGGGCCATGTCTACTACTGTCTGGCGCGCAAGGTGGCCGATAAAGAATTGCTGATCAGCTTCATCGGCTTGGCGGCGTTCTTCGTGACCATCACCCTGCCCTTGCTGCTCTCCAATCAATGGATCACCGTCAGTTGGTCTTTGCAGGCCTTGGTGATGCTGTGGATGGCGGGCAAATTGCGCAGCGCGTTTTTACAACAAGTGGCGTATCTGCTTTACGCACTGGTGCTGGTGCGTTTTTGTTTCATCGACTTGCCCGGCCAATACGGCATGCAAATGGATAGCCAACAATCGTTCGGGGCCTTCCTGCTGGGTTTACTCGAACGGGTCATCAGCTTCGGTATCCCCATCCTGTCGCTGGCCTTGGCGTATACACTAATCGAAAAGCCGGCACCTGCTTCGCCGCTGGCTTGCGATGCCGGCAACGATGTGCCGCTATGGCTAAAAGACAATCTGCTGTTGCAAATCATCCTGCTGGTCGGCGGCGGGCTGTTGTTTGTGGTGCTGCAACTGGAATTGTTCCGCAGCTTTGCCTATCTGTATCCGCCCTTGCAATTGCCGGTGCTGACCTTGGTATGGCTGGTCATGTGCTGGCTATTGTTGAGCCGTTACGTAGCCGGTGCGGGCGATTGGCTGCTACAGGCATTAAGACTATTCCTGATCGGCGTGTTCCTGAAGATGCTGTTGTTCGATCTGCCGTCCTGGGATTTGACGCTGGGCCATATAAGCGTCGGCGACAGCGTCTGGACTTTACGCTACAGCGGCGGCTACTCGTTTGAATTGGCCTTGATGCGCTTGCTGGATTTTGCAGCGACGATAGCCTTTTTACTGATGGCCTTACGCCGCCTGACTGACCACGGAACCGACAGCGGCAATATCCGCCAGTGGCTGGGCGGTGCGGCGCTGGTCTTGTTATTTACCTTTTTAAGTCTGGAAATTAACTCGCTGTTGTATCACTATGTGCCGGGTTTGCGTTCCGGTGGCGTGTCGATCTTGTGGTCGATATTTGCGTTGACCTTGGTGTTCAACGGCATCAAGCGACAAATTGCCGCATTGCGCCTGGTCGGCTTGGCGCTGTTTGCCTTGGTAGCTTGGAAGGTGTTTTTCATTGACCTGGCCCGGCTGGAACAAATTTACCGGATCGTCGCCTTTATCGTGCTGGGCATGCTGGCACTCGGCGGCGCGTTTTTTTACATGCGTTATCAACAAACTTTTATCGGCAATACCGAAAACAAAACATGATCATGATCGCCAAATTTGCAGTGTTATGCTGCCTGTTTTTGACCCAGGCTTGGGCCGACGAAACACCGGCTTACCGGTTCAGCCGGCCGGTGCTGGCCCAGGATAACGGGCAACAAAGCCTGCTGGCCGTGCCGCTGGACAGCGCGGTGTATGCCAACACCGCCGCCGACTTTCGCGACTTGCGCCTGGTCGATCAAAACGGCGTCGAAACCCCGTATTTGCTGCAAAAAATCGCCAGCCAAAAAACGGTCAGTAAGCGCGTAGCCAGCACCAGTAAAACCGTCGATTTGCAAAAATTCGGCGACGAGGACGAAGGCTTCGTCGTGACCGTGCAACTGGACAAAAATGCCGCCAACGCCGATGGCCTGAGTCTGATCACCGACCAGCGCGACTTCGAATACGCCTTGCAAATTCACGGTTCCAACGACGGCGAGAATTGGCAACTGCTGGTCGAGCGCGCGCAGATTTACGATTATTCGCGTTATATGAGTGTCGGTAACCGCGACGTCGAATTGCCCGCGAATAGCTTCCGCCAATTCAAAATCGTCGTCGCCAAAGCCAGCCAGACCCGGGTTGCCGAACTGTTGGAATTAACCCGCACCGTGCGCGGCAGCGAGGAAGTGCAACGCCAGGAAACCACGCAACAAATCAAGGAGCCGCTTCATGTCGAGCGCATCGAGCTCTGGCATAACGCCAGCGAAACGGTTGCCGACGCCGATCAACAATTTGATTACCCGGCCGGTTTTAAAATCAAACTCGATGCCGAGCAAAAAGCCACGATCATCGACGTCGACACGCTACGGCAACCGCTGAACGGTTTGAAGCTGCAAATCATGACCCCAAACTTCAGCCGCCAAGCCGAAGTACGAATCCCGCTGACGCAAGGGCTGGAAACCCAAATGCGCACCATCGGTACCGGCACCCTGGAAGCCCTGCATTATCAAGACATCAACCGCGAACAAACCGCTATCGGTTTTCCGGAACAACGGCAAACGCGCTACCGTATTGTGATTCGTGACCAGGACAACCCGGAACTGCATATCAACACCGTCGCCGGCACTGGGCCCGGCTACCAATTGCTGTTCCTGCCGCAAACCGGCCTGGGCTACCAAATCAAATACGGCGCCGAAGCCGCCGAGGCGCCGCACTATGACACCGCACCGATCCAGGAATTATTACGCCGCGGTTACCAGAGCAATCGAGCCGGATTGGGGCCGGAAACCGAGGCCACAATCGGCGAACAGCACTTCAATGTCGCTAAACTGCTGAACAGCTCCTGGTTTCTGGGCCTGGTCATTACCTTGATGGTGGTCGTGCTGGCGTGGAGTTTGTTTCGGGTCGGCAAGCGCGTTGCCAATCTGTCTGATTCAACTGAGCGGGAATGAAGTGCGCTGTGATACCCCAGCAAATAAAAAAATGGGCGGATAAGCCTAGCGTCATCCACCAATCAACATAAATTAAAGCAATGCCACAGTGTCTACACTTGGCATCGCTTCGCCCTACTCCCCTTTTACGCTAGCTTCGCGCGATGGAGGATGATGTGCCGGCGCGACTTGGCCAGTATGCCCAGCAAACCGCCCAGGAACAGCCAAGCCGTAGTCGGCAGCGGCACGGCGGCGACCCGCAGACTGCCGTTGGTTGCCAAGTTGGAAAAGTCGAGTAGCCTGCGGTCTATGCCGGCGACACTAATGCGGTCCGGGTTTAAACTGCCGCTGAAGCCGGCGAAGTCGAATAACTTGAAAACATCGCCGGCGACCGGCGTGAAGTTACCGCCGAACACCAAGGACAGGGTGCCGTTAAAATCAAAATGGCCGATATTCAATAATTGATCGTATTGGCTGCCCGGCTGATTACCGAAGATTTCCATCGTCAGCACCGAACTGGCACCAAAGCGGGGGCTGCCGCCGTGGAAGTCGATGGCGGCCGGGCTGTTGCCGGGATTGTAGCCGCCGCGAAAAATAACGTTACCGCCAAACCCACCGGCGCCGTTGACATCGTTCAGGAAAGTCAACGTGCCCCTCGATCCAGTCACCAGACCGTTGTTGGTGAAGTCGCCCAGAATGCTGGCGCTACCGGTGTAATTCAGCGTTTCGCCGTCGCCCAAATCGATGCCGTTGATGCTGCCCAGTTCGCCGCCCTTGCCCAAACTGGTGGAAACGCCCAACTGGGCTTTATCTTTATCCAGCAACGTCACTTGATTTGAGCCGACATCGAGCTTGCCGCCAAATTCGAAACCTTCAGTGGAATTGACGTTGCCCAGCACCAGTTTGCCGTTATTGGCGCGGATGGTGTTAGCCGCCATACCGCCGCTCACTGTCGTTGTCAGCGTGCCGTAACCGGACAAGGTGCCGATGTCGTTCATATCCAGATGGCTACCGTTATGGAAGACGATTAGTCCGCCGTTCACTGCCAGCGTGCCGGCCTTTAGCGAGCCGCCGTTTAGCCATAATAGACTGCCGCTGTTGACGTTCAGGCTGTTGGTCACCGCCAAGGTTTTGCCGCTGGTCAGGGTCGTGAACGGGCTAGAAATCTCACTACGGCCCAAGGTCACGCCGTCGGCACCGGTGACGCTCAAGGTGCCGGCGAGCCAGTTAAACTGCCCGCCAGGCGCAGGGCGAACATCGTCTTGATTGACGACTTCGAGCGTGCCGCCGTTCAGATTCACGACGCCGGTGCTTAAAATGCGTAAGCGTCCGCCAACCGAAACCAGGCCCTGGTTTTCGATATTGAGCAGCCCCTTTCCACCCCGGCCGATCAACAGATCGCCTTGGTTGCGCCATTGCGAGCCGTCGCCGTTGACCATCACCTTGCCCAAGCCGCCGATGGCATTGCCGATGACCGCGCTTGCGCTTTCCACTTTTCCGCCATTTTCCACATTCAGCGTGCCGGTGCCTTGATTGCCTACCGTTAGGCTATCCCGGATAGTCCATGTCGACCCTTGGCCTTTGATGCTTGCCTCCCCCACACCGCCACTAGCGTTGCCGATAGTTGCTCTGTCGCTTTTCACGCTGCCGCCGATTTCGACGAGTAAGCTGCCATCACCCTGATCGCCGACCAACAGCTCGCTTTTGTTAAGCCATTGGGCGCCCGAACCCACTACGAGTACCCGGCCGATACTTTGCGATTTGGCGCCGACATAACCGAACTGGTTGCTGACGGTGCCGCCAGGGCCGACGAGTAACTCGCCTCTACCGCCGCGCTCGTATCCAACCGACAAATTGCCGATGCTCAGCATACTGGAGCCCGAGTCCTCGATTAAAACTTTGCCCTTGCCCTGATTGCCGATAATGGTAGATTGGCTTTCCATGCTCCCGCCCTTGACGATATTCAATTCGCCCGCACCTTGATCGCCGATAACGCTTTGGCCGCTTACGACCATGCCGCCGTTAGCGATTTTCAAACTGCCTTGGCCAGGCGAACCAATAAACAGGCTCTGATTCGTCCACCGCGATCCGGCGCCGTCTATGGTGACTAAGCTGGGATGCATGGTGTTACCGCCACCTATGGTGCTTTTGCCGGAGTTCAACACACCGCCATTGGTCACGCTCAGCGTGCCTTCACCAAGATAGCCAATGTGCAGATCGTTACTATTGGTCCAACTCGATCCCAGGCCATCGATAGTCACTTGGGCACCGTTGCCGATAGACGCCGTCTTACTGATCACCGAGCCGGAATCGAGAATATTCAGGATGGCTTTGCCGCGCGTGCCTATGTTCATGTTCCCGCTGTTGGTCCATTTCGATCCCGAGCCTTGGACGGTCATTTCCGCCGTACTTCCCTGGCCGGCGCCGATGACAGCCGAGACACTGTCCAGCGTACTCCTGCCTTTCACCAGCAATTGTGCTTGTCCGGTTTCGCCGAGAATCAATGGGTTATTGCCTGCGGAAACCCTGGCGTAGCGTAGCAAGGTCAGGGAATGGTCGCGCAAACCGGCGAATTGATTCACTTGCAAAAAGCCGCCGGGGATATTGCCGCCATCCCAGATCTGATCGGCGCCGATAATGATCGGCATATTGATGGTTTGCAGATTGCGGCTGGCGTTGACGATATTGCCGATGCTGACGATGCGATTGCCGTTTAGGGTAAACGCCCTGGCATCGGCCGCAAAGGTCATGCCCTTGAAGGCCAGGCCTTCCGGGCCGTCGTTAAGCGGCGTCAACCGGGTGTGGCCTTTGAAGACCAAGGTATCGTAATGTTTCGGCAGTAATAATGGGTCGTTATTGAGCCAATTGGTATTGGGATGAAGGAAGTCGTTGTTCGAGTAAAACCAACTGTCGCTGTCGCCGCTGCCGTCCCAAACCAGCTCAGAGGCAAGGACGGGTGAGGGCAAAAGACCTTTAGCTAGGATGCCGGCCAACGCCAGCGCTAATGGGTGAGCTTTGAAATATGGGCGGGACATGGTGCGGCTCCTGAGTAAACGATAAAAGTGTGGTCTCGGAGGCGGTTAGTGGCTAACCAATGTCCGATGGTTGGCGTTTACTGGTCATTTCTTGTGCCAATTGCCGCGAGTTTGCTGCTATTGCCCGGTAAGCGATTGTTTTAATGTTGTTTTGGTCTTGTTGTTTAAGGCATTTCAGGTTGGCGGCAATGAGCCGGCGGGCGGAAGCGGCGACGATATGTCGTTCGAGTGACGAAATATCGTTGATTGCCAGGCCGATCAGCCCGGTACGCAACGCCTAGCTTTTCGCTTTGGTCAACATACTCGTGTTTGAATGGTAAGTGGTGCTTACACCACTGCTGGCGTTGCCGAGACGTGGTTTCCAAACTCCCATTTGAAAACCAGAAAAAGCAGGATTTCAGGCTGTTAAAAATCTTTTCCAACGCATCTTATTCAGCCATCAACCCGGCGATTTGGGCTTTGGCGTTACATTGGCCGATGGCCTCGGCTATCTGAGACGGCGTGAGTTTATGTTTAACGGCAACCGTTCCATACCAATCGAATGCTTGATATTCCTTTTGCGCAAATGTGGCGATCTGGCATTTTTTAGCGGGCGAGTTGGCAAACGGCATTGGGCTATCGGCCGGCAAGGGTTCCATGCCTTCCGAGCTAGGTGCGTAAATCAAAAAATCGCCGTTCATCGCCAGGACTGCGCGGTATTGCTGGGCGGTGGTGAAATACAAATCACCGACCGCAATATCAGCTTCTGTTAGCCACAGATTTTTGTTTTTCTTAGTCTTTTTCATGGGGTGATTCATTTAAACAGGTATGGGGATTTTCAAGTATCGGGATTCGCGCGCAGTTTGGCCAGAATAAAATCGGTGTGCGAGACGCCAAGCAGGTCAGCAATCTTCCGCACCAGATACTCCTCTTGCGGATCGATAGTGCCGTCGGCATAAGCGATTTGCCAGAGAGATTTAACAAACTTTATCTTTTCCTCAGGACCAAGGCATTGGTTGATTGTTGAGGTAAATTCGTAATAATCAACCGCCTGCTGACGCTTGTGTTCCGCCTTGGCCATCAAGGCTTCAGCCTGTTCGGTGGAGAGCGAAAAGCACTTTTGCACCAAGGACAGGATTTTGGTCCGTTCGACATCTTGACAGACATCGTCCATGGTCATCATTTCGGTCATTAAGGCAGTCAAAGCCTCTTGAAGCTTTGCTTCCGCAGCCTCCGGTGGCGGTAAGGACAGGTGTTTTTCAAAAAACAGTTTAATTTGCTCGAGCATATTGGGTTTGGCATACATTGCAGATAATTAAATAACCCGTTAATCCTATTACACGGCCCCTATTTCCGAAGATTGTCATTCCGCCCAGGATCGCCGTAATCCAAATGCCATCGCGTGGTTAAGGCAGCAATAAGAAACCGGCAATAAAGTGAAATCTCCCAAGCTAACCAGCCTAAGCGTAATGAACACTCAAACCGCCAAAATCGACAATCACAAAGCCAAGTTGCCGAAAAAGCTTTATATCGCAACCGATGGCTCGTTGAAGTCATGCGTTACCGGGCCATTGCTGGAGCTGCCTATCGATTTTCAGGCGTGGCCGCCAATGGACACAAGCAATATCGTTTTGTTTGTCAACAAAGCCGCTTAGTCTCGCTACAAACCCGGGTATTTTAGCGGTTTGCCCTTGGTTACGCTGAAAGCGGGCCTTAAAGCAGCAAACACCTGGATTCGCTGCCCATCCAAGATCAGCAGCCCTTCACTGGCTTGATTGCTCCCGGCGATTCAGCATCAGGTGGGCAAGACGATTACCAGCTTCAATCAAGGGATGGATCACAAAATTGGCGCCCGCTTTTGATAATTGCTGCTCTTCCACACCGTGGTAACAAATACTGCTGATCTGCCCCGTGAAACCGCGCTTCCTAAGCTGAGCCACAGCAGTCAAACGCACCTCGAATGCCGGCACCGTCAGGATAATGCCTTTAACCTTATGCAAGGGTAAACCGCTCCATAACTCGGTGTCCTCGGCGTCGCCGTAGAGCACCCTTCTGCCGGCGGCAAGATGATATTCCAGCACGGTAGGGTCGGCATCCAAGCCAACCACCCTTTGCTCTTGCTGGCACAGGGTTTTATAGACCACGCCACCGGTTCGGCCCATGCCTATCACCAGCCATTCGGCGGCGCCGAACGAATCCGGCAGGCGGTCCGGGTGGTCGGACTTTCTTTCAAACCTCACCAGCAGTGGCTCTACCCAGGAAAACAAGCGATGGGAATAACGGTTTAACGGTGCGGCAATGGCCAGCGAACCGGCCACCGCCAAACTGATGATAGCGTTCCATTCCGCTGGCAACAGTTGAGCTTTGACGACGGCGCTGGTGGTAATCAGCGAAAATTCGCTGTACGTCGTCAAGGCCAAGGACGATACGAAAGCAGTACGCGCCCGGAGTCCGGCGACCACAAATAGACCAAAGAACAGCGCACATTGCAAAGGCAACAACGCCAGCAATTGCAAGGCGTCCATAATCTGCGCCCGGTTCGGTAAGTCACTGACACCAATCTGCAAGAAGAACGCCACCAAAAACAGCTCTTTCAAGCCCCAGAGTCTATCGCTTAACTCCTTGATCCTGGGATGATTAGCCAACATCACGCCGGTCAACAAAGCACCAATATCCGCGGCAATACCCACACTTTCCGCGGCGACGCCGCCGGCCAGCGCCAGCGTTACCCCCAACAGCAATTTCAGTTCCGAAGATCGGCTGACCGACAATACCCGATGCGCTATCGGCCGTAACAGCGGCACCAGTAACAAAGCCAATGCCCAAGGCGTAGGCTGCCTGCCTTCCGCCAGCGCCAACAAACCGATTGCCACGATGTCCTGCAAAATCAGGATACTCATGACATCCCGGCCATGCAGCGACGACAATTCGCCGTTATCTTCCAGCACCTTGATCGCCAACACGGTGCTGGAAAACGCCAAACTGAGCCCCAGCACCAAGCCGCCGGTCACTCGCTGCTCTAGCCACAGAAACACCAGCGCGGAAATCAACGCCATCAACATTAAATGCAAGCCACCGACGCTAAGCACTTCTCGACGGATCAGCGAACTGGGCTTGAGTTTTAAACCGACCGAAAACAACAATAATTCAATACCGATCTCCGCCAAATGGTGAAGATCCGGCAATACCGCAATGCCCAGGGCATGCAGTACGTAACCAGCGACCAAATAACCAACCAGCGGCGGAAAAGACAGGCGGCTGGCTACCAAACCAGCGATATATGCCGTACTAATCCAAGTTAATTCCATCATATCTATCAACCAAAATAAAAACGCCGTTTAATATATCGGGATCGTAACCTGTTTTAAAAGGTTACTGGCTAATTTTTAAACAGCTACGCCACTTGCGCCTGGATTTTCCGGACGATCTAGGCCCAACTATTTTCGCGGAAATCCCAAATTTTAGCCGTCCGAGCAAGCCCATCATCTGTACAGAAGGTTGATAGGCCGAGTGTTTTACCGCATCATCCCTATCGATTCGCCCTCCCCCTTTTTACCGGTACGCAACATGAAACACCCCGAATTCCCGTTAACCGACGAGCTGATTTATCTCAACCACGCCGCCGTAGCCCCCTGGCCGAAACGCACCCGCGCAGCGGTGATTCAATTTGCCGAACAAAACTGCCAGTTCGGCTCGCATTACTATCTGGATTGGTTGAAAAAAGAAAACGAAATCCGCCGCCAATTGCAGACCTTATTGAATGCACCCTCGGCTAACGATATTGCGCTGGTGAAAAACACCTCGGAAGCCTTGTCTTTCGTGGCCTTTGGCTTACCCTGGCAAGCCGGCGACAACATCGTCTCCAGCAACGAAGAATTCCCGTCCAACCGCCTGCCCTGGCAAGCCTTGGCCGAGCGCGGCGTCGAGTTTAGAGAAGCCGATTTGCACAGTGCCGCAACCCCGGAAGATGCCCTGTTTGCGCTGGTGGATGGCAATACCCGTTTGTTGACCATCAGTTCCATTCAATTCGCCTCCGGCCTGCGCATGGATCTGGAACGCATCGGCGAATTTTGCAAACAGCGCGGCATTTTGTTTTGCATCGACGCGATTCAAAGCTTGGGCGCGGTGCAATTTGATGTGCAAGCTTATCACGCCGACTTCGTAATGGCCGACGGCCATAAATGGCTGTTCGGCCCGGAAGGCCTAGGGGTGTTTTATACCAACCCGGCCGCGCGCGACCGGCTCAAGCTGAGCCAGTACGGTTGGCACATGATGAAGGACACCCATAACTACGAAAACCTGCCATGGGAGATCCATCCCGGCGCCCGCCGCTTCGAATGCGGCAGCCCGAACATGTTAGGCATTCACGCCTTGTCCGCCAGTTTGTCTTTATTGCTGGAAACCGGCATGCCGACGGTCGAGGCGCTGGTTTTGGAACGCAGCAACTACCTGCGCGACGCCATCAGCGCCAACGCCGAGCTGATTTTACTGTCGCAGCGGCACAGCCGTTTGCAGTCCGGCATCGTCAACTTCAAACACCGATCCATAGACAATGAGGTGCTTTATAAGCATTTGCAAAAAAATGGTGTGGTTTGTGCCCTACGCGGCGGCGGAATCCGCTTTTCCGCGCATTTTTACAATACATTGGTGGAATTGGATCGGGCACTAATACTGGCCACAGCGGTTTCGGAATAACATTCGCCGAACTGTATTGGTACGAATATTCTCGCTAACTTTTGCCTGATTAAACGGGCCGAAGGCATAGACAGCCGCTTTGCCCAGACTTCCATAGCACCCGTGCGGGTTTCCGGCCGCTGCGAGGGCGTCCTAAAAAGTCCCGGCGGCATATAAAATTCCCTCGTCTGCGTCCCCCAATATCCCGAATGCACATCCGGCTGACGGGAAGGTGCCGCCAAGCGGTTTAGCGGTGCCGCCACAAGAACCGGCGGCACCGCTGGACATCTCGAGATTGCCCTCCGAATGTTTTTACATGCCCACGGCGCGCTTTAAAATGCGGTTGCAGCCACGGGAAGTGTGGTCTCAATCATTTGATGAACACACTGCCGTCGATAGACCCAACTACTTGATAACGGCTACCAGAACAAACATCTTGTTACGGAGCAGGACCCACTCCTGATTTTTTGTATAAAAACCGGAGATGCGCTTGGTGAATGGACAGATTCTGTTTGACCGGCATCATCAGTTCTAACTTTCCCCTACCCCTTTGTGCAGTTTTCGCAAGCTATCAGCTTCGTTAGACTCAACCCTCAATGCAGTCACCACCCCAAACAATTAGGAGAATTGAATGAAAAAGACACTGTTTCCGGCGATCGGAATGTTGCTTGCCGGTTTGGCAAGCTCCGGCCATGCTGCCGTCACCACCATCGATTTCAACAGCATTGCTTTACATCCCACCAATCACGAAATTTCAGTGCCCAAACCCTATCTGGAAGACGGCTTCAAGTTGAGCACACTGGCCGGTGTATCATTCCAATTAAGCGGCGGAACCCTCTACGCGATCATGCCTGCCAGCCCTTATTGGACTGGCAGCGTCGGTTTGTATTCCGGGGTAGTCACCAATCAAGGTAGCGTCTTTTTACTGGAAAAACAGGATGGCGGTTCGTTTGACTTGCTCAGTATGGACGCCGCGTCGTTTTGGACGATTGCCAGTGGCCGGCAGTTCTCTGTTTATGGCTACCCGCAAGCCGGCGGCTTCGTCAGCCAGTCATTCCTGCTTGACGGGACCACAAATACGCTGGAAACCCTTTATTTCAACGATTCCTTCAAAAACCTGAATAAAATTATCTTCAGTTCGACCTATGCGCAAGTTGACAACATCAAACTGGGCCTTCCTTCGCCGATTTCGTCCGTACCACTTCCCGGCGCGGCATGGCCGCTGCTGAGCGGTTTGGGCTTGATCAGTCGGCGTAATATCACCAAGGCATTACGCTGGTCCCGTTAAACGCCACTGGTTAATTCGTCGCGTTTCAAGACTGTAAGGCTAAATCCACAGGGCGGCAATAGACAAAGGCATATTTCGCCCTGTGGCGGCGCTGATTAATCCTGTCCTTTACCGTTCGCCCTAACGCAGGGCCAACCACCTCAGGCTCCGCGGGGCTCAGCCCGAATGGCGTATCAGCGATGAATAGGGTCGGGTTAATTAGATACGGCGCAATACCCGCAGGCTATTGCGTCCTTGACCACGAACTACCGTCAATCGGCAAAACAATTCAGCCATCAATCCCGAATTAATCCCACCAAAGCAAGAGCAAGTTTCCCAACAGAAAAGCCTTCTTGATCAACAAATTCGATTGAGTTTTATGTTTTCTTAACAAATATCCCAAGAATTTTTACGACATTTTTACCCGCCAATCGGTAGATTGTGACTCAGGCGATCAGCGGCAAAACCGCCAAAACTTTGGACTGTTTGACGTATTCGCCCGTCTAAAAAATTCTTTGCAGGAGGTCTATATGAGCGGGATTTATCTATTAAGCGGCGGCTTGGCGCTGCTGGTGTTTATTTATCTGGTGGTCGCGCTGTTTTATCCGGAGAAATTCTGATGAACGAAGCCGGCTTTCTACAAATTTTTATCTATCTGCTGACCTTACTGCTACTGAGCAAGCCGCTGGGTACGTACATGGCACGGGTGTATCAAGACGAATCCATCGTCGCCAACACTTGGTTTGCCGCGCTTGAGCGCGGGCTGTATCGGCTGTGCGGCATCCAAACCCAGCAAGATATGCGCTGGCAGCAATACGCAGGTGCATTGCTGGTCTTTAACGTGCTGGGTTTACTGGTGGTTTATGGCTTGCAAACCTGCCAAGACCTGTTGCCGCTCAATCCGCAAGCCTTACCGGCCATCAACTCCGACTCAGCGTTGAATACCGCGATCAGTTTTGCCACCAACACCAATTGGCAGGGCTATGCCGGTGAGGCCAGCATGAGTTATCTCACGCAAATGCTGGGGTTAACCGTGCAGAACTTTTTGTCGGCAGCCAGCGGTATGGCGGTGTTGGTAGCGCTGATACGCGGTTTCAGCCGGCGTAACACCAACAGCATTGGCAATTTCTGGGTGGATATGACGCGCTCGACCTTGTATATCCTGCTGCCGCTTTCGTTGCTATTTGCCGTCGTGCTGGTGGGGCAAGGCGTGGTGCAAACCTTTGATCGCTACGCCACCGTCAAGCTGCAAGAACCACTGACTTACTCGGCCCCAGCGCTTGATGCGGATGGACACGCGGTTCTGGATGCGCAAGGTCAACCCGTCACTCAAACCCAACAAAGCCAGGCACAAACCCTGGCCTTGGGCCCCGCGGCATCGCAAATTGCCATCAAGCAGCTTGGCACCAACGGCGGCGGTTTTTTTAATGCCAACTCGGCGCATCCCTACGAAAACCCTACCCCGCTGAGCAATTTTTTGGAAATGCTTGCCATCCTGTTAATCCCCGCCGCGCTGTGTCATACCTTTGGTTTTCTGGTCGGCGATAGCCGGCAAGGTTGGGCACTGCTAGCGGCGATGACGCTAGTGTTTGTGGCGTTGATTTTCGTCACCGTACCCGCCGAACAGCACGGCAATCCGGCGCTGGCGAGTTTGGGCGTTGATCAAGCCGCGTCCAATCAGCAACCCGGCGGCAATATGGAAGGTAAGGAAGCCCGCTTCGGCATCGTCAATTCCGCACTATGGGCGGTAGCGACCACCGCCGCCTCCAACGGCTCGGTGAACGCGATGCACGACTCGTTCACCCCCATCGGCGGCATGATACCGATGTGGTTGATCCAGCTGGGCGAAGTGATCTTCGGCGGCGTCGGCTCGGGTCTGTACGGCATGATCGTGTTCGCGCTGGTGGCAGTGTTTATCGCCGGGTTGATGATAGGCCGCACCCCGGAATATCTGGGTAAAAAAATCGAAGCCTTTGAAATGCAGATGGCAGCGGTGATCATTTTGATTCCCCCACTGTTAGTGTTGGGCGGCACGGCATTAGCCCTAATGACCGAGGCCGGCAAGGCAGCTATCCTCAATCCCGGCGCCCATGGCTTTAGTGAAGTGTTGTATGCCTTGTCCTCGGCAGGTAATAACAACGGCAGCGCCTTCGCCGGCCTGTCGGCCAATGTGCCGTTTTATAACTACTTGCTGGGCCTGGCCATGCTGGTATCGCGTTATGGGTTGATGATTCCGGTATTAGCCATCGCCGGCTCGCTGGCCGCCAAAAAACACGTACCGGTCGGCCCCGGCACCTTACCGACCCATACGCCCTTGTTCGCGGTGTTGCTGATTGTCACGGTATTAATGGTCGGCGCGCTGACTTTTGTCCCGGCGCTGGCCTTGGGCCCTATCGTTGAGCAACTGCACATGCTCGCTCATTCTTGATTTCATAGCAGGTAAGCATATGACTCACAAAGCGCTCTCTTCTTCCTTATTCGACTCGGACCTGCTCAAGCAAGCGGTTTGGGAAGCCTTTAAAAAACTGACGCCGCAGCAACAATGGAAAAATCCGGTGATGTTTGTCGTGTATCTGGGCAGCCTGCTCACTACGCTGTTATGGCTGCAAGCTTTGGCCGGTGATAACGAGGAATCCGCAAGTTTTATCTTAACTATCACGGTCTGGTTGTGGTTTACCGTGCTGTTCGCCAACTTCGCCGAAGCGGCCGCGGAGGGCCGCAGCAAAGCGCAGGCGGCTTTCTTGCGCACCGCCAAGCGCGATATTGCCGCCAAAAAGCTGGATGAACCGCGTTACGGCAGTAACTACGCCAAAATCGCCGGCTCCAGCCTGGTGAAAGGCGATGTGGTGTTGATCGAAGCGGGGGATTTTGTACCCGGCGATGGCGATGTCATCGAAGGCGTGGCCTCGGTGGACGAAAGCGCCATCACCGGCGAAAGCGCACCGGTGATCCGCGAATCCGGCGGCGATTTCAGTTCGGTGACCGGCGGCACCCGGGTATTGTCCGATTGGCTGGTGGTGCGGATTTCCGCTAACCCCGGCGAAACCTTTCTGGACCGGATGATTTCGATGGTGGAAGGCGCCAAGCGGCAGAAAACTCCGAATGAGATTGCCTTGACCATCTTGCTAGTGGCCCTGACGCTGGTGTTTTTGATGGCCACGGTGACTTTGCTGCCGTTCTCGTTGTATAGCGTGGAAACGTCTGGTGCGGGCCACCCAATTTCGCTCACCGTGCTGGTGGCTCTGTTGGTGTGCTTAATTCCCACCACTATCGGTGGCTTGCTGTCCGCTATCGGCGTGGCCGGAATTGGACGGATGATGCAAAAAAACGTGATTGCCACCTCCGGCCGAGCGGTGGAAGCGGCCGGCGATGTGGATGTACTGTTACTGGATAAAACCGGCACCATTACCTTGGGCAATCGGCAGGCTGCGGCTTTCATTCCCGCCAAGGGCATCAGCGAAAAACAGTTGGCCGATGCCGCGCAACTGGCCTCGTTAACCGACGAAACCCCCGAAGGCCGCAGCATCGTCGTGCTGGCCAAACAAAAGTTTGGTTTGCGCGAGCGCGACGTGCAATCCCTGGGCGCCACCTTTATCCACTTCAGTGCCCAAACCCGGATGAGCGGGGTCAATTTCCCCTCACCCCAGCCCTCTCCCGAAGGGCGAGGGAGCGAAAACATGCGGCAAATCCGCAAGGGTGCCGAGGATGCGATTAAACAGTATGTGACCGAACAAGGCGGCCGCTTTCCCGACGAAATCCAGAAAATGGTCGTCGACGTGGCGCGGCGCGGCAGCACTCCGCTGGTGGTAGCCGATGGCAAGCAGGCCCTGGGCGTCATCGAATTAAAAGACATCGTCAAAGGCGGCATTAAGGAACGTTTCATCGAACTGCGGCAGATGGGCATCAAAACCATCATGATTACCGGCGACAATCGTTTGACTGCTGCGGCGATTGCCGCCGAGGCCGGTGTCGATGACTTTCTGGCCGAAGCCACGCCGGAAGCCAAGCTGGCTTTGATTCGTCAGCATCAAGCGGATGGACGCTTGGTAGCCATGACCGGCGACGGCACCAATGACGCACCGGCGCTAGCGCAAGCCGACGTGGCGGTGGCGATGAACAGCGGCACCCAGGCCGCCAAAGAAGCCGGGAATATGGTCGATCTGGATTCCAACCCCACCAAACTGATCGAGATTGTCGAAACCGGCAAGCAAATGTTGATGACTCGCGGGGCATTGACCACCTTTAGCGTGGCCAACGACGTGGCAAAATATTTCGCCATCATTCCGGCCGCCTTTGCCACCACCTATCCGGCTTTGAACGTTTTGAACGTCATGGGTTTGGCCACCCCGGCCAGCGCTATACTGTCGGCGGTGATATTCAATGCGCTGATCATCATCGCCTTGATCCCGCTGGCTTTGAAAGGCATCAAATATCAGCCGCTCGGCGCCGAAAAACTTTTGCAAAACAATTTGCTGGTCTACGGTGTCGGCGGCTTAATCGTGCCGTTCATCGGCATCAAGGCGATTGATTTGATACTGGTAACGATGAATCTGGTGTAGGAGAAAAACATGATTAGCTACTTCAGACCTGCCGCAACACTGCTACTGTTGCTAACCATCCTCACTGGCGGTATCTATCCGTCGCTGGTCACTTTACTGGCGCAAGGCGTTTTTCCTGCCCAAGCCAACGGCAGCTTGATACTCAATAAACAAGACCAAGCCGTCGGTTCTGTTTTAATCGGTCAAAGCTTTAGCCAGGCCCGCTATGTTTGGGGTCGGCCGTCGGCGACCGCGCCCTACCCTTACAACGCAGCGGCATCCGGCGGTTCCAACCTCGGCCCGACCAATCCGGCCTTGAGCGACGCGGTAAAACTGCGCATTCAAGCACTACAGCAACTCGACCCGGACAATCGTGCTCTGGTGCCTGTGGATTTGGTTACCGCATCCGCCAGCGGGCTGGATCCGCACATCAGTATTGCGGCGGCCCATTACCAAATCAAGCGCGTGGCTAAGGCGCGCAAGTTGCCGGAAAGTGTCGTTCGGGATTTGGTCGAATCGCATAGCGAGCCAAGGCAATGGCGAGTATTCGGCGAACCTAGAGTCAATGTCTTGAGTTTAAATCTGGCTTTGGACGCCTACTCGCAAGTCGCCAGACCATGAACGAACAACGCCTGGACCCCGATCAACTGCTGGCCCGCGTCGAACGCGACAAAGCCAAGGCCAAACGCGGCCGCCTGAAGATTTTTTTCGGCGCGGCGGCAGGAGTCGGGAAAAGCTATGCGATGCTGCTGGCGGCGCGCGAACGCCGCGCGGAAAATCTTGATGTGATCGTCGGCCTGGTGGAAACTCATGGTCGCGCGGACACCGAAGCGCTGTTGGCGGGATTGGAAATCCTCCCAACCCGCAAGATCGACTACAAAGGCGCCGTGTTGCAGGAGTTTGATATTGATGCTGCCTTAAAACGCCGGCCGGCCATCATCTTGGTCGACGAGTTGGCGCACACCAACGCCCCCGGCTCGCGCCATCCGAAACGCTGGCAAGATATTCGCGAATTGCTGGAAGCCGGGATTGATGTGTATACCGCGCTGAACGTGCAACACCTGGAAAGCCTGAACGACGATGTAGGGCAGATTGCCGGCATTCGTATCTGGGAAACCGTGCCGGATACGGTATTCGAGGATGCCGACGAAGTCGAGCTGGTGGATTTGCCGCCGGACGAATTGTTGCTGCGCCTACGAGAAGGCAAAGTCTATTTGCCGCAGCAAGCCCAACACGCGATTCAGAATTTTTTCCGTAAAGGCAACCTGATTGCGCTACGCGAACTGGCCTTGCGGCAAACCACCAATCGCGTCGACGCGCAGATGCTGGATTATCGTGAAGACAATGCGATTCGCGAAGTCTGGCAGGTCAACGAAAGGCTGATGGTGTGCATCGGCCCGAATGTGCTGGCTGAGCGTCTGGTCAGAGCCGGTAAGCGCTTGGCGACCAGCCTGCGCTCGGCCTGGATCGTGGTATACGTGGAAACGCCCGAATTGGCGCGCTTGCCCGCCGAAAAGCGCGACGGTATTTTGCGGGTTTTGCGGCTGGCGGAACAGCTTGGCGCCGAAACGGTGACACTCAGCGCGCCGGAGATGAGCGAAGCGCTCATCCGCTTTGCCCGCGAACGCAATATCAACAAAATCGTGGTCGGTAAGCCCAGCCGGCGCGGCTGGCGGCGCTGGCTGTTGGGTTCTGTGGTCGATGTATTGATCAGCCACGCTCACAATATCAATATTTACCTGCTGGGCAGCCCGCAACTGGGCGAACGCGAGGAACTGGAAGCCGAGCTGTCTTTATTCAAGAAATCACCCCTGCCCGGCCTGCGACAACGCATCCCCAGTAAAACTCGCCGACGCTATCGCGGCTATCTGTGGGCGATGGGAGTGACCTTGCTCTGCACGGCGGTGGGCAAGATGTTGTTCGGCAAGGTGGAACTGGCCAATGTGGTGATGGTGTATTTACTCGGTGTGGTGTTTGTCGCCACCCATTTCGGGCGCGGGCCGTCGGTGTTGGCCTCCTTGCTCAGCGTCGGCGTATTCGACGTGCTGTTCGTGCAGCCTTTCTACAGTCTGTCGGTAGCCGATAGCCAGTATCTGATCACGTTGTTGGCCATGCTGGTGGTGGCTTTTGTCATCAGCAATCTGATGGTCAACGTCCGCGCGCAGGCCAAGGTTGCCGCGCATCGCGAACGCCGCGCCGCGGCCTTATACGCGATGAGCAAGGAGTTGGCGGTGGCGCAAAGCGAACAGCAGATCGTCGCGACCGCTGTTAAACATCTATACGCCGAATTCAGCAGCCGCAATGTCATTTTATTTGCCAACGCGGGCGGACGGCTGGTCTATCCGAAACAACACAGCCTGCCTCAGTCTTTGCGCGGCACGGATTTGAGCGTGGCGCAGTGGGTCTACGATCACAACGAAATGGCCGGGCACGGCACCCATACCTTACCCGGCAGCGCGGCGATTTATTTTCCGATTCAAGACGAAGACAAAGCCATCGGCGTATTGGCGCTGTTACCGGTCAATTTACGCCGGGTGTTTTTGCCGGAGCAGCAGAAATTACTGGAAACCTTTTTGCGGCAAATCGGCCAGGCCGTCGCCCGTTTACGCTTTGCCGAACAGGCCAAATCGACACAATTGCAAATCGAAGCCGAACGACTGCGCAACTCCTTACTCAGCGCAATTTCTCACGACTTGCGGACCCCGTTGTCGACGATCATCGGCTCGGCCAGCGCTCTGGTCGAAGACGAAGGCCATTTACAGGCCCAGCACCGGCTGGAACTCGGCCGTGCCATCTATGACGAAGCCGAACGCATGGCCAATTTGGTGAATAATATTCTGGACATGGCTAGACTCGACGCCGGCGTGGTGGAATTAAACAAACAGTGGCATCCTGTCGAAGAAATTATCGGCACGGTGCTGACCCGTTTGCAAAAACACCTGGCCGGCCGAAAAGTCAGCGTCAGCCTGCCGCCGGGTATTCCGCTGGTATTTGTCGATGCGGTGATGATAGAGCAGGTGTTGATTAATCTATTGGAAAACGCCGTGCGCTATACCGCTGCGGGTTCCGAACTTGAAGTGTTTGCCCAATACGTCGGCAATACGATGGAAATTTCGGTCGCCGATCACGGCCCCGGTATTCCCAAAGGTCTGGAGGATAAATTGTTCGAGAAATTTTACCAAGCCCGTCATGAATCGGCGCAAAGCGGCGTCGGCTTGGGGCTGGCGATTTGCCGAGCCATTGTCGAAGTGCATGGCGGCCGGATTCGCGCTAACAACAAACCGGGGGGCGGTGCGATCTTTACCTTCGCGCTACCCAACGACGAATGCCCTCCGCTTATGGAGCCGGAGGAATGAACGTAATCCCACTGGATTTTGGCCATGGCTAAAACGCATCCCGTCATTATCGTGATCGAAGACGATCCACCGATCCGGCGCTTTTTGCGTACCAGTCTGGCGACGCACGATTTTGCCGTATTCGAAGCCGAGACCGGCAAACAAGGCCTGATTGAAGCCGGCGTGCGTAAACCGGATTTGCTGATTCTGGATTTAGGCTTGCCGGATATGGATGGCGTCGAGGTGATCAAGAGTGTGCGCAGCTGGTCGGCCGTGCCTATCATCGTGCTGTCGGCCCGTAGTAACGAACAGCAAAAAATCGACGCCTTGGACGCCGGCGCGGACGATTACCTAACCAAACCGTTTGGATTTGGTGAGCTGTTGGCGCGCATACGGGTGGCTTTGCGGCATGCGAGCCGGCCGGCGGAACATACGCGGGATGAGATGTTTGTCGTCGATGCGCTGAAAGTGGATTTACGCAATCGGGTTGTCAGCGTCGATGGCAACGACATTCATCTGACGCCGATTCAATACCGCTTGCTCTGCGTGCTGATCAAGCATGCCGGCAAAGTTTTGACGCATCAGCAAATTTTGAAGGAAGTTTGGGGGCCGTCGTATCAGGAAAATCCGCATTATTTACGGATTTACATGAGCCAATTGCGGCAAAAGCTGGAAAGCGATCCGACTCAGCCGAAATATTTGCTGACCGAGTCGGGTGTGGGCTATCGCTTTAAAGTGGGTTAAGCGACTATCGCCGTCTGATGGCCGCAGTGCGAAAACCGAATCAATATCCCACTTCTACCCGGTTTCTACCGCGTTGTTTGGCTTGATACATCGCGGCATCGGCCCGTTTGAGCAAGGATTCCGGGCTATCGCTACCTTTTAAGGCTGCAACTCCCAAACTGGCGGTCAGATTCAACACGTCCATGCCATAAGCCAAAGTGTGCGATTCAATATCTGCGCGGATGCGCTCGCCTATGACCATCGCACCGTCGATGTCGGTATCGCTCAGCAAAATCACAAACTCTTCGCCGCCGTAACGAAACACCGCGTCGCTGCCGCGCACACTGTCTTTCAACCAGCCGGCCAATGACGACAAAGCCAAATCGCCGCAAGCATGCCCGTAATCGTCGTTGATATGCTTGAAGTGATCGACATCCACAAAAATCACCGACAAATGCTGCGAATTACGATGCGCACGTTTAATTTCGCGCAGCAAACAGTCGTTAAACGCCGTGCGGTTGTTGGTTTTGGTTAATGGATCGGTAAACGCCATTTTCAATGCTTGTTGAAACAAGGTGGCATTTCTTAGTGGGTAAATCAGGCAGCACAACAGGCTTTCCAGCATTTTTAATTCGTCTTTGCTGAAGCGATTGCTGCGGGTTAGCTTCAACTCGCCCAGCTGCTGCTCTTCGACTTTTAGGGCATAGCTGCAAGAGTGGCGGGCCATCACGCCGCGTTTGAATTCCAAATCAAACTCTTCGTTGATGTATTCAAAGCCGTTATGCGGAATGGTATTTTGAATTTTGTCGCAGAAAATGGCGATCAACTCGTTGAATTCCAATGAAGTCTGCAAAGCACTACTGATATCGTAGTGATGCAAATTGACAGCGGTTGACGCTTCAAAGGTTTTATTACTGACTATCGCTAAATCGGCTGCTTTATCTCTCATGACGGTTCCCCGAGTCTTGAATCAAACTTCAAGGAGAATAAAGCCAAGAGCGTGCCAATTATTTTATAGCTATAAAATACAATAACTTAAACACAAACAACCGCAGGTTTCTTCAGCAAGCGGCAATTTTCCGCCGCTTAGCTGCCGCCGCCTACCTTTGCCGACTTTTAAAACAAACCCAACTGTACTTGCGCGACTTCCGACATCATTTCCCGCGACCAAGGCGGATCTAACACCACTTCGACATCAACCGAACTAACGCCGGGTAAGGCGCGGATGCATTTTTCCACGTCGCTTTGGATCACCGGGCCCATGCCGCAACCGGGCGCGGTCAAGGTCATCTGGATATGCACATCGTTGCCGCCATCGGCGTTGGGCTTGGCGCTGCAATGGTAAACCAAACCCAAATCGACGATGTTGACAGGGATTTCCGGGTCGTAGACGGTTTTCATCACTTCCCAACAGTTCTTTTCCACCGCCTTGCTGTCGGTTTCCGACACTAGGGTATGCAAATGCTGGGTTTCCTTGCCGAGGGCGTCGGCATCGATACCGGCGATCCGCACCATATGGCCGTAATCGGTCACCACGGTGTAATTGCTGCCCAAAGCCTGATGGATGGTCACTTCCTGACCTTTACTCAAGGTGCCGTGATTGCCGTCCGGAATGGTCACGATGTTGACGTCGCGGGTTAAAAATACAACTTCTCTGTCTGCCATAAGTTTCTTAAGGTTTGAAAGTTTGGGCGTCAATAATTTGACCGGTCTTGCCGATACTGGCGTCGCTGAATAAGTAAACATACAGCGGGTCCAGGCTGTTCATACTTGGCAGCCTGGTTTTATCTTCGGCCGGGAAAGCTTTCTTCCGCAAAGGTGAATCCACCGGTCCCGGTACCAAAGTATTAACACGGATTTTTCCTGCTGCTTCCAGTTCTGCAGCCAGAATGCCGGCTAAGCCTTCCAGCGCAATTTTCGCTACGCCGTAAGCACCGGAATAAGCCTGGACTTTACGCGCCGAGGAATCGGAAATAAACACGATGGAAGCATGCTCGCTGCGTTGCAGCAAAGGCAACAACACCCGGCACAACAGGAAAGGCGCACTGAGGTTGACGTTTAAGGCATGTCCCCAATCTTTGGTTTTGTAATTGGCGATGGGGCTATAGGCGCTAAATTCCACGGCCGCATGCAATACGCCATGCAAAGCGCCGTAGCGTTGCGCTATCGCTTCGGCCATTTCTTCGTATTGCGCTTCACTGGCACCTGCCAAATCGAAGGGATACATCACCGGTTCAGGACCGCCGGCAGCGACAATCGCATCGTAGATTTTTTCTAGCTTGGGAATGCTTTTATCCAGCAGAATGATTTGCGCGCCCTGCCCGGCTAAAGCCAGCGCCGCTGTGCCACCCAGACCGCCGCCGGCACCGGTAATGAGTAAAACCTTATTGCTTAATGACATAAATTAGCGTGTATCCATTCCATCAATTGTGGCGGTTGTTCGATCAAAGCGTCGGCACCCCAGGTGTCGGGCTGATCGTCGCTTTTCAAATAACCGTATAGTGCCGCCAGGGTTTTCATATTCGCGCGTTTGCCGGCGGTAATATCATGTATCGCGTCGCCGATATACACGCAATTTTCCGGCAACACCTCGGCTTGGCGGCAAGCGGCCAACATCGGTTCCGGATGCGGCTTGCTATTGGCAGTGGTATCGCCACTGATAATGCAGGCGGCTCGGTCGCTGAGTTGCATCGCCTCCATCAAGGGCACGGTAAAACGGGACTTTTTATTGGTGACTACGCCCCACTTCAAACCCAGTTGTTCTATAGCTTCCAAACTGTCGGCAATGCCGTGAAAAAAACGGCTATGTTCAGCGATATTCTGTTCGTAGGTATCCAGCATAAAGGCCAGCATCTGCTGCGCCAGACTGTCGTTCACATTTACGCAATGCCTGATCATCGGCATGGCACCGTGGGAAATGAACGGACGCACCGACTCTGTCGGCGCTTCCGGAAAACCGTGGGCCAGCAGCGTCTTGTTCAAACAGGCGATCAGATCGGGTGCGGTATCGACCAAGGTCCCGTCCAGATCAAACAGCACGCAATCCAGTTTAAATCCAGTCATGCCGGGTTACTCGGGGCGCTGAAACGCCGCTATATAGTTGACGTCTATATCTTTACCCAAACTAAAGCGCTTGCTGAAGGGGCTGTATTCGATACCGACCATCCCTTGCAGTTCCAGTCCGGCGTTTCTAGCCATTTGCCCAAGCTCGGAAGGTTTGATAAAGGTTTTATAGTCGTGCGTGCCTTTGGGTACCATTTTCAGCACATGCTCGGCGGCGACGATAGCCAGCAACCAAGCTTTCGGCACCCGATTCAATGTCGAGAAAAACACCATGCCGCCAGGTTTAACCAGCGTTGCACACGCGGCAATGACGGATGCGGGGTCGGGCACGTGCTCCAGCATTTCCATGCAGGTGACATGATCGAAGCCGGCCGGCTGTTCCTCGGCCAGTTGTTCGGCGCTGATTTTCCGGTAACTGGCGTTGACGCCGGTTTCCAGGCCATGCAAATCGGCAATATCCAGCAAGTCTTCGCTTAAATCCACACCCAAGGCATCCGCGCCGGCTTTCGCCAAACCTTCGGTAAGAATCCCACCGCCGCAACCGACATCCACCACCCGCTTGCCTGACAAATCAGCGTACTGCTGAATGAACTGCAAGCGCAAAGGATTGACGTCATGCAAGGTTTTAAATTCGCCGTTCGGATCCCACCAACGCTCGGCTTGCGAGCCGAACTTATGAATTTCGTGAGGATGTACGTTTTCTGTCGCTGTCATAATGCCAACCTGTTCATGGGGCTATAGTTTACTGTATTACTAGGTTATTCGTCATGCGCCAACTTCCGGCCCTGATGTTGAATTCAGTACCACGGCTTAAATGGCCTTTCACAAGGCTTCTTGGCGACTTATAAAAAAACGATTAATTCGCTGGATGTTCTTGCAAGCGTTCTTGCCAAAGTGTGACTTTTTGTCGCAGAGCCGGAACATCAAACGAGGTCAATTCGCGCTTGCGCAGTAACTGCTTGCCGTTAATCCAAACATCAGTCACCTGATGCCGGCCGGCGGCATAGACGATTTGCGCCAGCGGATTGAACAAGGGTTGAGTTTCCAGTTCACTCAGATCTATCGCCACCACGTCGGCCGCTTTGCCGATAACCAGTGAACCGATTTCAGCGTCCAAACCCAAGGCCTTGGCGCCGTTAATAGTCGCCATTTCCAACGCTGTCGTCGCCGACACCGCGCTGGCATCGCCTGCTACCCCCTTACCCAGCAAGGCTGCAGTACGCATTTCCGACAGCACATCCAGATCGTTATTGCTGGCGGCACCGTCGGTGCCCAAGGCCACATTGATACCCGCAGCCAGACACGCCGCCACCGGACAAAAGCCGCTGGCCAGTTTCAAATTGGATTCCGGACAATGCACGATGTGGCCGCCGGTTTCCGCGTAAAGTTGGATGTCCTCGCTGGACAATTGCGTCATATGCACCGCTATAAACGATGGCGTCAGCAAGCCCAATTCATGTAAACGCTGTAGCGGCGTTTGGCCGTTTTTACTTTTTTGCTCGTCGACTTCGTGCGCGGTTTCGTGCAAGTGCATATGCACCGTCAAGTTCATCTCGTCGGCGTAGGTGATGACATTACGCAAAGGTCCGTCCGACACGGTGTATGGCGCGTGCGGCGCAAACGAGGTGCTGATCAAAGTTTCATGCCGGAGTTGCTCGTGCAGCGCCAAACCCTTGGTCAGATAGGCATCCGCGTTTTCCGCCCAGACGGTCGGAAAATCGAACACGATCAAACCGATATTGGCGCGTATGCCGTGTTGCATGGCTTGTTGCGCGACGATTTCCGGAAAGAAATACATGTCATTAAAACAAGTCGTGCCGCAGCGCAGCATCTCGGCAATCGCCAGATCGGTGCCATCCCTGACAAATGCTTCGCTGACCCATTTTTGCTCGGCCGGCCAGATATGGTTTTGCAGCCAATCCATTAAATGCAGATCGTCGGCAATCCCGCGCAGCAAGGACATCGCGGCGTGGGTATGGCAGTTAATCAAACCCGGAATCAGTGCATGCTGATCCAACACTTCGAGCTGTCGGGCTTGGTACTTTGACATGGCCTGCTCGGTCGGTAACAAATCGACAATTCTGCCGTCATCTATCACAAGACTGGCGTGCTCATGGATTTCGGACGCCGGCTCTACCGGTATTATCCAACGGGCTTGAATGAGAAGGTCGACCAGCATGGGTTCTCCCGATATGCAAAGCGGCGATTATACCTCGTTAGCCGGCTTGCTCGCCTGCGGAGAACAGCGCAGGCCGCCACCCACTCCGACCCACACTCCAATTTAATTTTGCTGAACGTCATGATGCCGGAATGGGACGGGGGCGCTTTACCGTCTCGCCTGCGCGAAAACCCAGCGCCCCGCCGTTGTATTTACACGGATCGCAGCCAACGGGAAGTCAATATCCCCCGGCAGTAAGTGCAAAAACACCTTAAAATAGCACTCGTACAACGGACTACCGCCGCATCTGATTTGCCTTTTCAACGCAAATTGGCCGCGCTTTTACCTCAAGCGCATAGGGAAAAGTAGCAGTTGCCGGGCATTTCATAACCTCCTCAAATATAGATTTAGACGAAATCATCATGACTACAACGCAAAAACTTTCCGTACAAGCCTTGCAATGGAGCGGACACAGCCTGAAAGTGCTGGACCAGCGCTTGCTGCCGGAAACCATCACCTACGACGAATACAGCGACGCCGCCGGCGTCACCGAGGCCATTGCCTCGATGCGGGTGCGCGGCGCGCCGGCCATCGGCATCGCCGCGGCTTACGGCGTGGTGTTATCGGCGATACAACATTATCCGAACGGCGATTGGCAATCTGCTGTAGAACAAGACATTCGACAGCTGGCCACCTCGCGGCCGACGGCGGTAAACCTGTTCTGGGCGCTGGATAAAATGCGCGGCCTGCTAGCGGAAAATCCGCCGGAACCCGTCGCCGCATTGACTCAATTGGCCGAGCAAATCCACGCCGAGGACATCGCTGCCAACCACGCGATGGGCGAGCGCGGCGCGGATGTCATCGGCAATGCTAAGGCTGTGCTAACGCATTGCAACGCCGGCGCGTTGGCCACCGGCGGTTACGGCACCGCACTGGGCGTGATTCGCAGTTTGCACCAGCGCGGTCAATTGCAAAACGTCTACGCCGACGAAACTCGGCCTTGGCTGCAAGGCGCGCGCTTGACGGTGTGGGAATTGGCGCAAGACGGCATCCCGGCTACGCTGATCGCCGATTCGGCGGCGGCCTGGCTGATGAAATCCGGCAAAATCGACTGGATCATCGTCGGCGCCGACCGCATCGCCGCCAACGGCGACGTCGCCAACAAGATTGGCACCTATTCGCTGGCGGTATTGGCCAAACAGCACGGGGTAAAAATGATGGTGGCCGCGCCCTCTTCCACTTTCGATTTCAGCATGGAAAACGGCGACAGCATTGAAATCGAACAACGCAATCCCAAAGAATTGCTTCCAGATTGTTACTTAGAAAAAGGCTCGTTGGTGAACGCCTGGAACCCGGTATTCGACGTCACCCCAGCCGCCCTGATTAGCGCCATCGTCACCGAACGCGGCGTGGTTATCGACCCCGGTCTGCACGGGGTAAGGAGTTTGGCACCATGTTAAATATACCGCGCGGCAATAACCCTGTCTTTGCGCTGAACTGCTTGTGGCAGGGCGTGAAAATGCTCACCCACCCCGAACTGCGCAAATACCTGTTGATACCCTTGTTCATCAATATGGTGTTGTACACCGGCGCTTTCGTGCTGGGCTACCATTCGGTATCGGCTTTGATTCATTCCTTTATCCCGGACTGGTTGTCCTGGCTGAATTGGATTTTATGGCCGCTGTTTTTTATCAGCTTTTTGGTAATCGGCTTCTTTACCTTCACGCTGTTTGCCAATCTGATCGCCGCGCCGTATTACAGCCAGCTAGCCGCTAAGACGCTGCAACTGATCAGCGGCGGCAGCGTGGTCAAAGCCGAACTGCCTTGGGATAAGGTGTTTTTCGGCGAACTGCGGCGGGTCGGCTATCTGTTGCTGCGCGTCTTGCCCTTGCTGCTGCTGTTTTTGATTCCGGTCGTCAATCTGATCGCACCCTTTATCTGGGCGGTATTTGCCGCCTGGGGCATCGCGATGGAATTTTTAGCCTACCCGCTGGAAGAACGCGGCCTGCCGTTTCCGGAACAGAAACAATTCATGCAGCAGACCCGTTGGGGCGTATTAAGCTTCGGCGGCCTGACCGGCCTGGGGCTGACCTTGCCTATCGTCAATTTGTTGATGGGCCAGGCGGCGGTGATAGGCGCGACGATTTATGTGTACCGTTTAGCCGAAGCGCAATCTTCCGAGCCGCAATCGGCCTAATCTCGGCCACCAACTACCCCGGCCTAAACCGGGATAGTATGTAGGGCGGATAAGCGTAGCGTCATCCGCCAAATCGGTTAAACTCTTTTCATGCCAAACTATCGGCGCAATCGCATTCCTGGTGGCACCTATTTTTTCACCGTCAACCTGCTCGAACGGAAATCGATGCTGTTGATCGACCATATTGTAGCGTTACGGGAAGCGGTACGAGTGGTACGGGAAAAGCAGCCATTTTACTTGTGCCCTATGGGTATATCGATGCCTGGGTGGTTTTGCCTGATCATATGCATGCGATTTGGACATTACCGGCCGGTGACGATCTATATTCCAACCGATGGCGGGCGATAAAAAGCCTTTTCGAAAGCAATCCCTAAAACCGAATATCGTTCAGCAACCAGAATAAAGCGCCACGAGCGTGGCATATGGCAACGCCGTTTTTGGGAGCATACCATTATCGATGACGCCGGCTATTCGGCACATATGGATTATAATTCATCATAATCCGGTCAAGCATGGTTGGGCGACAGCGGTTAAAGATTGGCCGTATTCAAGTTTTCACCGCTTGGTCAAGATGGATGTTTATCCATTAAATTGGGCAGGGTTAGATTTGGCACCGTTCGAGGTGGGCGAACCGGATAATTGACGCATTAACGGCGGATGACGCTTTGCTTATCCGCCCTACGGTCCTGGCCTGCGCTTTCATTTGGTTACCTATGTAAAACGGCAACAGCCCCTAGTTAGCGCTAAATTAAATTCATATGCCAAATAATCGCAAAGATAGACTAAGTAAAAAGTTTGATGGTGAATGCCGAGCATGCGGAGCTACTGGCGTTCCTCTCGAGATCCACTACATTGTCCCTTTGTCTTCTGGTGGCACGGATGATGAAAGTAATCTCACTTTGTTATGTCCAAACTGCAATCGAACTATCGCAAACCGTCAATTTACTGAAATTGAGTTTAATCATTACCTTTCGAGAATACTGGACAACTCTAATGCGTTTCATGATATTCGCATGGAGGAGAGGCTATCGCGTGAAAAACCATTTCGGGCGGATATTACAGCAAAATCTCAAGATGGAAAAAGTTGGCTGATTGAGTGCAAAAATGCATCAGCATTTACCCCAGCTAGACTTCATCAGGCCATAAATCAAATCAAAGCCTATAAGGAGGTAACATCCTTCGACTACTACGTTCTTGCCTTTCCTGGCCTTTTGTCTGAAGAACAAAAGGCCGCACTTAGCTCCCATCGAATTGTTCATTGGGATGCACATGAATTGGCAATACGTTTCCAAAACGAAATCAGGAGTACTAGGCATCCCATATTTCAAATGCTCCTGTCCTCAATGACTCCGTCTCCCAAAAAGACTACGGAGGAAGAATTTATAGAAAAGTTAAAGACATGTCAGCCAGGTAAAGATTACTGGTCAGACTATCAAAAGCTTGTTGGTCAAATTTTAGAGCATTTATTTTGTCCGCCACTTGAAGCTCCCATTTCAGAATCTGCAGACCAAGATAAAATTAATCGTCGCGACTGGATACTTCCAAACTACTCTGATCAAGGATTTTGGAATTTTCTAAGAATTAAATATTCGGCTGATTATATTGTTGTAGATGCAAAGAACTACAAAGGGGCAATCTCTAAGAATCAAGTATTACAGATTGCAAATTACCTTAAAACTCATGGTGCCGGCATGTTCGCCATTATTGTTACAAGAGCAGGCGCAAATAAAAGTGCCGACCTAACCATAAGAGAACAATGGATGGCTAACAAAAAAATGATACTGGTTTTGAATGATGAAGATATCAAGGCAATGCTTTTGGCAAAGTCGGTCGGCGGTGAACCTGAGAAAGTAATCGGGCAGACTATTGAGCGATTTAGGCTATCGATGTGAGTACAAATGCGCTAACAATTGGCTCAAAGGGGCGCGCTCCGCGCCCCTTAGCCAGGTGTTAAACAAGCAATTTATGACACAAACCGGGCATTCAGAAGTCAACAGCGAAGGTCGAAAATTGGCCGAGACTTGCCCCACCCCAAACTCACAAAAGCACCATGCATGCCGCAAAGATGAATACCGATTAAGGCTAAAAGCCCGCGATTTTCCAATCATTGTGTCAAAACCCGCCTGGGTCGTGACACAACAATCAAATAGCTTCGTTCAATCAATTTTCACTGATTCTCACACCCGGTATCAGAACTTGATCGTCAAGCCCACAAACGCCGAGCGGCCCATGCCGGCGATGTTTCTGCCCCAGGGCACGGTGACATTAGCGGCTGCGGTTGGATTCATGCCGTAGCGGTCGCCCAGATAGGCGCCTGCCAACGGATGGTAATACTGTTTATCCAGCACGTTATCCAGCCCGACATCGAAACGCACTTTGCCCCATTCGTAGCCGGTTCTGGCGTTTAACAAAATATACGCCGCCGTCTCGGTTTCGTTGCGGATGGCCTGCACATCGTCCTTGCCGTCGACGAACTGCATTTCTATGGCGCTTTGCCAACTGCTCAAACGGTGATCCAAGCTCAGCTTCATGTTGAACGGCATCATGTGATACAGATTGCCGCCGTCCATGCGCTCGCCACGCACGTAACTCATGGTGGTATGGGCCGCAAATTCACCGACGGTTTGGTCTTTATAAATCCGCGTGCGGCCGGATACATCCATCCCCCACAGCCGGGCGTCGTGATTGGCATATTGCAGATAGACGAAGCTGTTGGTGGCGGTTTGCGGTGTGGCTTTGCAGCCGCTGGCCGCCGCATTGGAGGCACTAATGCAGCGGTCCACGTCGATGAAGTTGTTCACATAGGTGAAATACGGCGTGACATTCACTTCCCACAGATTGTTTTTCGGTTCGTGGAATGCGGCGGTCAAGCTGACGGTGTGCGCGGTTTCCTCGGTTAAATCCATATTGCCGACGTAACCGTTGCCGTCGCCATGCCAGCCTATCATCGCCATGTCCATATTGCGCGCGCCCCAGACATAGCGTTCGTATAAATTAGGCGCGCGGTTTTTCCGGGCGTAACCCAATTCGTATTGGCTCATGTCGTTGGGGGTGAATTGCACCAGAGCGGTCACATCAAAGGTGTCGTTGCTACGCTCGCGGTCGCGGGCGTTGAAAGCATTGGCAGCATTTAACGCGGTAATCGCGCCGGCTCTATCCACGGCACGAGTCGGGCCGGTGTTGATCAAATCGGGGTTATAGGGTTGAACCTCACCGGTATTAGTGGTGGTGTGATCGTAACGTAGACCCAACAAACTGCGCCATTTGGCATCCCAATTGGCTTCCCACTCGCCAAAAAAGCCCACCCGGTCGCGTTCGCCGTTGTTGATATTCAAATACGCTTCCGGCGCCATCATCCAATACGCACTGCGGGCGTCGGTATTATTGGCGGCAATACTGGTATTGGTGTGGACCGCCGGCCAGTAATCGTTGATTTTGTTGCTGTGATATTCGTTGCCGATGCGGAAAGTGTCGCGTTTGTTGAAGGGAATTTCCGCTTGGATTTTATACCCCAGGTTGCGGCCACGGGTTTCCATCGGCATTTGATCGTTGGGCGGCGCAAATGTACCGCCACTGGCCGTGCCATCCAGAAACTGGCTGTGTTTGTCCTCGCCAATATCCATGCTGTGCTGGGTGCTTTCGAAATAGAATTTGCTCTCCAGCGAACCCCAATCGAAACTGCCTTTGTGCATGATATTGCCGAAGATGCTGTCGTTGTTGGTCAAGTCCATCCGCTGATTGGGAAAACCCTGGAACGGTATATGCTGCTGACCGCCGCGAATCACGACCAAATGTTTATCGGTTTTGAAGGATAAAGCCGCCGAGTGGTTTTGATTCTCGTAAGCGGTGGATTTGACGATCTGGCCGTTGCCGTCGTTGTAATTCATGCTTTCGGTGTGAGAACCGGTATAGTCCAGCCGCACGTTTTGCGTCGCCACGCCGGCAGCGATGCTGCCGCCAAAGGCGTCGCCGTTGCTGCGGTAAAACGAGGATACGCTGCCGTCCAGCAAAATATCCTTGCCCGGCTCGGCAAATACCGGATCGGGCGTTTGCACGGAAATCGTGCCGCCGATACTGTCGCCGCCCAAGCTCACCGGCGTCACCCCGGTCAAAATGGTGATCTTGCCGATATTGCTGCGGTCGATATATGACAACGGCGGATTCATATGATTGGCGCAAGCCGAGGTCAGCGTCATACCGTTGATGTCGATTTTCACCCGGTCGTCGTTCAAACCGTGTATCACCGGCAAACTGGAGACGCCGCCGGCACCGTATAAACTCACCCCCGGCGTATCTTCCAGGAGTTTAGCGGTGTCACTAACCGCCGCGCGCTTGCTGGTGAGAATATCCGCTTCCATGTCTGAAGCGTTTAAGGCCTTTACCCCGGGAAACTTGTCGGTGACGATGACTTTTTCCAGTACCACTTCATCAACCAGGGAGTTTTCGATTGTGTCATCGGCGCTAACCGCCGAGCTAAAGCCGAGAGGCAGCATGCCAGTCGCCAACAAACCCAATAAGCCGAGACCTGTTGTTACTGACGAGGGGACGTGCCGGACCGTTTGTTGATTGTCTGTGCAGATTTTTTTCATAATTCGCCTTTCGAAAGTCAAAAATAACGTCAATTTGCTATTGCTCCCTACCAAGATCATCAAGACCTTTCCGCCCTTGAAACCATCAAAAAAGCTGGAATTCTGTGAAATGTAGAAACAGTTTTTATGATTGACTACAGCCGGAAGCCTGAAGCGGTCAATTAGCTATAACAAATTAAAGCAAACTATATTGTAATATTAGAATTATTTAATTCAAGTTATTGAACTATGTTATTTAACTTAATATTTGATGAATTTCAATAACTTATGCTGCCATGACCACAGTGATCAAAATGACGTAAGCAGCAATTTGCCAAACATCAGAATCGACAGACCCGATGTTAGCGTTAAGTTTTGCGGTAACTCACTGCCGCCACTTACAATAATCACCATTTGGCCATTAACCTTTGAGAACACTCTATGAAATACCAACCTTGTATCGACCAATGCACATCCGAAGGCACCCACTGCGGCGGTTGCGGCAGATCGCACCAGGAAATCACCGACACCAAAAAATTGGTGTCATCGGTCGTGGAGTTTATCCGGGAGCATGACTACGAAAATCCCGAAGACTTTGTGGAACGGATCAGTAAAAGCATTTTGAAAAAGCTGCAAAAAACCGCCTGACCGTTGCGAATTGATTGCGCCCCACGTCAACAAGAAACGATCAGTAAAAAAAACGCCCTTAACGGGCGTTTTTGCTAACCAAGCCTTGCAACCGGCTATCAGGCTTTGCGCTGCTTCATACCGATAAACCCGGCCAGCATCGATCCAAACAACCAAACTGCGCCAGGAACCGGCACGGCGGCTGGCGTTACCGACACCAATTCGTAGCTGTAAGATGTTGCATTACTGGCTTTATCGAATACCGCGCCGCCGAAACCGCCAAAGCCCATGCCGCTGTAATAATCAAAGCCAGTGGTGCCAAAGTAATTGGTGGCGATCAGTTCTTGTTGCGCGCCGTTAATCTCGTCGCCGAGATACGGGCTGTTGAGGTTGTAGACCATCGCCGACAAATCAGCCAGGTTATGAGTAAACGCAGCGACGATAGAGTTACCCGAGAACGACAAAGAAAACGCCGAGATTTCATTGAAATTCATCCCGAAATTGGCGCTTCCCACGTTAATTTGCCCGGAGTGATTGGCGTCATTCACGGTAAAACTACCGGAAATGGTCGCCCCGTCGTCAAAACCGGTTTGCACAAAATTGTAAACCGCCGCGTTAGCGCCGGGCGCCAATAATGCGGCCGCAACCGCCAAGGCCAGCTTTATAGATTTAGTTGTCATAATCAGCAGGCCTTATTGCGCGGGTGTGGAGGGCAGGAACGGCGAGAAACGGGTGCCGGAGGAGGTGCCCAATAAGCCGAAATTATTGGTCCATTGCCCGATAAACGATTGTTTGTCCGGGGTAAATTGCAAATCAAAGAATGATTGCACGGTGACATTCGGCGCCGGCGAAAAATCTAATTGCGCCACAGCCGAGCAATCGGTGTTCATCGTCGCGGTACCGCTGACCGGGCCGGCGAAACCCGGAGTGATCACCCCGCTTTGCGTGGTAGTGAATGCGCATGAACCGCCGACGACGCCGTTAAGAACCGTAATTTCACAACGTCCGGTATGCAGATTAGCCAGCGCTACGCTGTTTTGATACAGCACATAGCTGCCGTTCAAATTAGCGGCGCTACAACCTGGTGCGGCTTGAACTTGTGTAGATAGCCCCAGCGTTGCGGCTAACAGCAGGTATTTATAGTTTTTCATCGTGTCCTCTCGAAAATCTTGATAGTTATTTTGTAATTGGCGAATTACCCCTAATCATTCCTGCTGATTGCGATTCCGCGCAATCTGAGGTTTAAGTAGGGAAGCAACCCAAAACTACCTATCAATCCCTATGCCACCGATTTAGTAAAACATATAAAACAACAAGATAAGAAAAAACACGCATCCAATTCGTTCGGTAAAACAGACCGATTCAAACCGATTTATGCTAAAAATTAGTGTTATGTCACAAATTATTGTAAAAGTAAGTCGTATGCCCAAGAGGTGGGCAAATTTTCCAGGCCAAGGACATTTCACGACATGACCGACAGAAAAAAGGCAGGATACAAAAGGCTGCACAGTGACGAATTATCTATGCAACCCGGTCAGCAACAACATTGCTGGCGTCAATCCTTACCTTCTCAGCTTGGCGAGGGCAGATCGCTAATTTTTCAGCTCGATCCGTCCCTGAGTTACATAGAAACGACCTATCACCCCCTGCACGATCTGGCGATCACCAGCAAAATCGATTTCGGCGAACCACGCCTGGTAGTAACGCTTGGGATAACCGGTCACACCCGCTTCATCGACAGCGACAAGCAGGAGCTGACATTCAGCGCAGGCCATACCACGATTACCAGTTTCGACAGCAGTCACGGCGAACGCCGGTACCAAGCAAATCAGCCTATAAAGCAATTGCGTTTTTCAATCGGCAAGCGCTGGATGGACCGTTATTTCGGCGAAAATGAATCGGCATTTTTCTTCCGGAACAATGCCTTGCAACTGTTAAGCAGCCGGCCAAGCCATACTCAAAGCACGATTTCTGCCCGGCAATTACTGGGATGTGACCTCAGCGCCCCTTTAGCACCGCTAACCTTAAACGGCCATGTCATGACGATACTGGCTAACGAACTAAGCGAACTCTGCCGGCCTGAAAAATATGGCTATTCCAGATTCGATGAAGCCAGCCGGCGCATGGCGGACCAGGCTCGCGAGATCCTCGAACTGCATTACCAAGACCCACCGTCGCTGGAACAGCTGGCAAAAACGCTAGGCATCTCCCCGTTCAAGTTAAAAAATCTGTTCCAACATTATTTTAATAACTCTCCTTATGGCGTAGTGACCGAGATCAGAATGCAGCATGCTTATCGCGCATTGGCGTCGACTCGGCAACCCGTCAGCTTGGTGGCAGAGATGGTGGGTTACAGGCACACCAGCAACTTCAGCTTGGCTTTTAGTAAACATTTTGGCGTCTCACCCAAACAAATTTCCAAGAAACGCTGAAAACCCCTGGTTTTCCCATTTCCACCAGTAACACATCCTGTTGTTAACAGGATTTGCCAAATCCAAGCAAATTTGCGGAAATGGCGGCTTTTCCAACAAAGCTTTCATTTTTGCAAACCATGAACAATACCGACTTGCAATCCCTCCCCCGCCAAAGTGTCCCAGCCTTCCCCGGTTGGTGGGCGGCGCTTGGGCCCGGCGTGGTGTGGATGGCGCTAGCGCAAGGCAGCGGCGAGTTGATCTGGTGGCCTTACATGATTGCCAAATACGGCCTGACTTTTTTATGGCTGCTGGTCCCGGCCTGTTTGCTGCAATATCCGTTGAACCTGGAAATTGGCCGTTACACGATGCTGACCGGCGAAAGCATTTTCCACGGATTTATTCGTTTGCATCGCGGCTTTGGGATCTTTCTGTGGCTGCTGATGACCGTGTCGTTCTTGTGGTTCGGTGCGTTTGCTTCGGCCGGCGGCACGGCGATGGCGGAATTGACGCACTGGCCGACAGGCTGGACCCAGCGCGGGCAAAGCTTGTTCTGGGGCTATGCTTCCATTGCGGTGTTCATTACCGCGATTCTGGCCAGCGGCGTGGTTTACACCCTGATAGAGCGCTTTATGAAACTGGTCGCGGTAGTGACCGTGGTCGGTTTAATGTCAGCCTGCCTGCAAAGCGATGTGCTTAAGGCCCTGCCGACGTTTAGTTTGGGCCTGCTCGGCCCGGTCGGCGAGATGCCGCGCCCCTGGGACAGCGCCGATGCCAGCAAGTTATTAACCGCAATTACCTTTGCCGGGCTGGGCGGCTTTTGGATTTTGTTTTATTCCTACTGGTTGCGCGACAAAGGTGCGGGCATGGCCGGCCTGGTGGGTCGTATCACCGGCTTGGGAGGTGCAGAAGAAGCTGTATTGAGCGACGGCTTCCTGCCCGCCGACGAAGCGGAAAGCGCAAAAAACTGGTCGACCTGGCGACGGTTTTTAAGCGCGGACATATTGGTCGGCATTATCGGCAATCTGCTCACCACGCTGATGACCTGTCTGCTGGCTTATGCGCTGTTGTTTCCCAAAGGTTTGCTGCCGCAGGAATACGAACTGGCGGTGGTGCAAAGCCAGTTTTTTGCGGTGAGTTGGGGCGAGATAGGCCGCTTACTGTTTTTGGTGGTGGCGGCCGCGTTTTTAACCGACACCTGGCTGGCCACCGCCGACGCGGTCAGCCGTATCCAGACCGATATTATTTTGACCTTGTTTCCGAAAAGCCGCCGTCTGCCGGCCCGGCGCTGGTATTACATCTTTCTGGGCTTATTGACGGTCATCACCTCGCTGACCATGCAACTCGACGCCCCTGGCCCGCTGATTTTAACCAGCGCGATCATCGGCTTCGGCGGCACCATCATGTTCCCGGTGGCGTTGTATCTGATCAACCACAAAATGCTGCCGCCACATTTGCCGGCATGGGCCAGACCTAAAGGTAAGCCGTGGCTGTTGGGTTTGAGCTTTGTGGTGTATTTGCTGTTGGCATTGTTGTATTTAAAGGCCAGCCTTAAACTTTGAGCCGGTTCGTCACGACAGCCAATCCTCTAATTTGAGACCCGGCACCCGCTGAAATTCCCGGGTATTATTCGTTATAACCGTTAAGTCATTGGCAACAGCGATAGCGGCAATCTGCAAATCATACGGGCCTATGGGTGTCCCTTGACTAGCCAAAAAGGCCCGAATCTCACCAAAACGCTGTGTTGCCGGGCCTGCAAAGGGTAAGCTTGGTACCCATTCTAATAACGTAAGCAGGCGGGAGCGATTTTGTTCTTGCCGAACGCTTTTTGCCACACCGAACCACAACTCCGCTTCGACAGGCGCACACAGTTTTAATGATGTCCTACCTACGTGACGAACATGATTAAGCAAGTTTGGATTTTCCTTCAACAGTGCAATGGCAGCATTGGTATCCAATAAATAAGCCATCAGTCCCAAGTCTCTCTGAGTGTGTCAGTTCCTAAATCGGCATCACTAATATCATCCGGAAAATCTTCGCTTAAACCACCAGCCAATGCAGCCAGAAAGGCCGCTGTATCGTTCTTCTGCTCTGTTTGCGGCTGATCCATTGAATAACGTTGCTCCAGAAACTCGATAAAATCCAAGGCTTCGCGAGCAGCCGATTCCGGGAGATTTAAACTGTGTTTATAAATAGTTTCGGCTAGGTTCATTGGTCATTTCCTGAGCTAAGTCGGTATCACGTCTAAGAATATCCTATCCGCCAGTACTGGCAGCTACAAGCCTAAACCTATAGCGTAAATTCGTAAGAAGCACAAAGGGAATTTGCTAAAACGCGATATATTGAGGGCTTGGTAGTGTTCGCACCCTCCAAACTTGCGAGGAATCAGCGTATGGATCTAGCCAACAGAGCTTAGGTTGCAGACCAGAACCCAAAATCGGTAGTTGCTCAAGAATCATTTGCAGATAGTGTGAAACATTACTACCATCATCGCTGGAGGTAATAAATATGGCCAACGTCGAAAAAATATCTATCGCTTTAACACCCGAAATGGCGACTATTGTGCGGCAATGTGTTGAAAGCGGTGAATACGCCAGCTCCAGCGAACTCATTCGTGAAGCATTGCGTGACTGGAAAACTAAACGGTTGTTGCAACAAAGTGAACTTCAAGAACTGAAAAGTCTTTGGCAGACAGGTATTGATAGCGGCTCTGGAAAATTTACCGATATGGATGCCATTAAGATGGAGGCCAGAAAACGCCTTGCATCATCCACTAAATAATACGGCAAACTATCCATGGGTAGCGTCCAGCGTACTGCTCAATCCGAAGAAGATTTAATTGAGATATGGCTCTACATTGCCCAAGACAATCCTCCTGCGGCTGATAGAGTATTGGATGATCTGGAACAGCGTTTCATCATGCTGGCAGACAATCCCCAGATGGGTCGTTACCGTCCGGATATTGCACCGGAGCTACGGTATTTTATATCGGGCAAATACCTTATCCTTTACAGAACCCTAACCGATGGCGTGCAGATAGTTCGCGTCATTCATGGCGCCAGGGATTTACCCAACGTGATCTAGTCGCCGATGCACATTGGTATTCCGCTTCGGCTTTTGGCCTCGTGCGCAAGGCATTTAGACTGGCGCACGAAGTTTTTCGCTATCCTCGCCAGGTATAAAAGCTTGCGCGTGAACCTACATAGCCTTGCGAATCGAGCTAAAAGCCTTGCGTTCAAGGCAATTAAGCTTGGACCCGAGCCACGATAGCCTTTCGCATCAAGCTAACAGCCTTGAGGGCAAAGCATTTTGGTTGACGCCCAAGCTAACGAAGCTTTCGTGAATAGCAAAACACCATTCACGCCAGGCTACTAAGCTTAAAGTCCATATCTCCCCGCAAAAATAATGCCCTACACAGTCTAACCGTCGCGGACTTGGCCGCAATGGATTGTTGTAAACAAGATTGGGGGACTGTATATGCGCCAGCTCAAAGTACGCGGTAAATCACCTCTAGGTACGTGGGCGCCCTAGCGGCATCCGCCTCCCTCCACGCGCTTGACGCGGCATTTCTGCAGCCAACGTATTACACCGGTGACATACAGCAACAAGGGCACGAAGCCTATTAGTAGAATGATTAACTGCCCGGTTAGGCCAAATGCCTCACCTGTATGTAATGGATAAAGCCATTCGACAAAAACATCACCACTGGATTGTGAGGATCGGTCCCGTAACGCCAGAACCTCACCACTATATTGATCGATCCAAATCCGCCGTTGCGCTTGAAGCCGATTCGGTTCACCGGGCGCTCGTTTACCAACTTCGTAACTGCCGGTTGCATCGTTTGGGAACACGATGTAACGAAAGTCGCCCTCGGGGCAATTTGCGTCAACGATCTGTTCCAGTTCGGACAAGCTGATGGTTTTGGGAGTGTCGAGATTCTGCGGCGGTCGGCTGGCATATTCCGGCCACGGCGAGGCAACCTGTGAGAATAAACCAACCAAGCCTCGGCCATAAATGGGAAATTCCAGATAAATGCCAGTCGCGACGATCACGAGCAAAACGATGCTGCCGTAGACACCACATATCTTGTGCCAGTCGTAAACCAAGCGCTCACGGCTGGTTTTAGGTTTTAAGGTCAATGCCGAGCGAAACTTGCCGGTTAGCGGCCACCAGACGATCAACCCCGCCAGTACCGACAACAACATCGCAATGCCCACCCAGCCAATCAGTGTCATTCCATTTTCGCCGAAACCCAGCGAGTAATGCAGCCGCAATACGAAATCCAGCAGCGGATCGCGCCAAATCCTGTGAAAATCGATTAGCAGACGTTGGCCGGTAACTTGCGCGCGGTAGGGATCGATGAAGATTTGGTGGCGTTCCGGATAATCCCGGCCCGGCGAAGTTTGCTCAAACCACAGCGCAAAAGCTAAACCTTCGTGCCGCGGATAATCCAGATTGATGGCTTTCGCGCCGGTCGGCAGGGCTTTGATGCCCGCCGCGACGATGGCGTCCAGTGGCGCCCGGCCAGTGGACGCTTGCCGGCTAATGGCCCTGACATCCGCGTTCAGCCACTCGTCCAGTTCATGTCCAAAAGCCAAAATACTGCCGGTCAAACCGATAATCACGAATATGGCCCCGGCAAACAAACCCAAGTAACGATGCAGGAACAGCCAGAATTTTCGGCGGTGTTTTCTTGCCGGTATCAACATAAATATAAAATGCTGAAATTAATACTCAAGACGAATCGACCCCATAAAACTTCTCGGTGCACCGATTGCGATAAAGTTGCCGCTGTTAGTGCCCCCGTAATAGCCTTTATCCAATAAGTTATCGGCATTGATTTGCGTGGTGAGTTTGGTTTTTCCAATCTTCATTTGATAGCTAGCTAGCAAACCCACTGTCATATATCCAGGCAATTGAAAAGAATTATCCGCATCGCCCTGACGCTGATCCACACCAGATACCCCGGCTCCAAACTTTAAACCGTGTAAAGAACCTGTTTGAAATTCGTAGGTATTCCAAAAACTACCTGAATGTTCGGGGGCGAGAAACAACCGCTTTCCGGTATTAGCCGGGCCGCCGTTACTGTCATTGTCTTTGGTGATTTTTGCGAAAGGCGTGTAGGCGTATGCGGCAATCATATTCCAGCCGGGCATTATCTCGCCGGACAGCTCGAACTCGACACCACGGCTTTCCGCTTCGCCGGCGGCACGTGGGAGAAATAGCGGTGCCTGAATGCCGGCTACGCGAATATTCTGTTTTGTCAGATCAAAATAGGAAATCGTACTGCTTAATCGTCCGTCAAAAAACTCGGTTTTGATGCCGGTTTCCCACTGTTGTGCTGTTTGCGGGGGTAGCCTTAAACCGTCAGATCTAAATAAGGTGCTGGAGGGGCCGAAGTTTTCAGTGTAACTTCCGTATACTGATAACCACTTCATAGGATGCCAGAGTAATCCCCCTCTTGGGCTCAGATAATCTTCATCGGAAGTCACCTTGCCAAGTATGTTATCTGATCCCTGAGCGCTGTCGTATCGAACTCCGGCCAATGCATGCAGATGGTAAGGCAACTCAATTTGATCTTGAATATATAAACCGTACCAGTCTTGGGTATAGCTGCCTTTAAATGAATTTGCGGAATCCAGCACCGGCACATTGGCTAAATATGACGGACTAAAAATATTATAACTTGGTGCGGATTGGCAGCAGTTGCCAACAAATTTATCATCAATTATAAAATGATCAAACCCAAGCAGAAGCTGATGGTGCACGCCAGCTGTATCAATTTTGCCGGACAAATTTAAGCTATTAAAATATCGACCGGAGTCATTTTCCGGCCCAAGATTCAAAAACCTGTCAACATCCCCGTTATTACTGGCGGCACCAAAAAATAAAGACATGGTGCTGAAATCATAATTTTCATAGTTAAACCGATGGCTAATTTTCCAGTTGTCATTAAACTCATGCGACCAATTAAACCCAACTAATACCCTGTCCCCTTTGTTTTTACTCAGAAGCGGCTCGTGCAAAGCGGTATTAATTGGTACATTGGCTGGACGAGTGCCAATGTTTGTAATTCCTGGATCATTGGTTTCGTCAAAGTGTTGGTATTCCAATTCAAACGTCGCTTGCGTGCGCTGACTGATATTCCATTTTAAGACCGGCGCAATGAACACGCGCTCATTGTCGACAAAATCACGGAACGATCCCGCGTTCTCGTACGACAGGTTCAACCGGTACAGCAAGGTATCGTCATTGGTTAGCGGCGCGGAGGCATCAATTGTGGTTCGGTAAAAGTCGTAAGAACCGAACTGTTGTTGAAGCGAATAATATGGCGTCGACAGCGGTTGCTTAGTAACCATATTGATAATTCCACCCGGTTCGGAACGGCCAAACAATATCGATCCCGGACCTTTCAGCACCTCTACTCGTTCAAGATTGGCCATCTCGCGCTTGGTTGTTCCGCCACCCAAAATGGTTGGCAACAACATGCCGTCTCGGTACGTAATATTGTTTTGAAATCCGCGAATAATGAATCCGTCGGTGGTCCCTTGATTTAACGAACTGGTATTAACACCGGCGACGTTGCGTACTGCTTGATCCAAACGCACTACCTGCTGATCTTCCAGTACCTGTTTCGGCACCACCTGTACCGAGAACGGTGTCTCCATAATCGGCGTATCAGTCTTAGTTGCTGTAGAAGCATTGGGCAAACGGTAATCCGGGTTATATGGATCCGTTGAATCATAAACCGCCTTCCCTACCACCTGCACCGCCGGCATGGTCTGCGGCCCTAGATTGTTGTGCAGTTCCGCCGCTCGCGGCTGCAAGGTGATAGCCCCTTCGCCGGTCGTCACGGCCTGTAGCGGCGCGTCACCCAATAATATCCTGATCGCCTCGTCGGCGGTGTAGTCGCCTTGTAGGGCGCGGCTGCGCAGATGGTCGGCAATGTCGGTGCCGTACATCAGTTGCTGCTGGCTTTGCCTGCCGAACATCAGCAAGGCCTGGTTCAGCGATTGGGCGGGGATGTCAAAATGGTGTTTGCCGGCGGCTTCGCCGAGGGCGGTTTGCGAGATCAGCGCCGCGAGCAAGGCGGCTTTGGCAGCATGGCGCCGGATTTTGCCGGCTGAGACGGGTTTGCAATGCTTTGCGTTGGACATGGATTCTCCTGGTTTCGGTCTGATTACACGGCAGCAATTGGGCTGGTGTTAGTTAAGACGGAAACTTTTTGAAAACCCACATCGGGCGGTCATGGAATTTTTTCATCGGGAGAAATCGGCGACGGCAAATTGAGAGTGGGCGTTAATGCAGGCCGGTGTTTGCCGCAGTATCGTAGGATGGTTAGAGCGTAGCGAAACCCATCTTTAACTAAGCCAGTCCCAACTCGCCGTATCGAAACCAGAAAAATACGGCTTGTTCTCTGTAATAAGGAGTGTCGTGGTGGAATTGGAAAATGATTTGAGGCGGGAATAAACTCTTGATGATGGGTTTCGCTACGCTCTCGGCAACTGCTCCATGCGTTGCTCTAGCTCCTGCATCCATGCAGTCGTCCCCACCCTTGTATGATGAATTTTAACAACCGACAGCGCAGAAAAACCGATTAAGCTGTGATTGTTCATTGGGAGGCCGTCCCATCCTGAGGACTGATCCTTGATCAGAGCCTGTCGTGTAGATTGGCCCCCGCCCTATTCACCCATACCGTGGAGTATCCGAGGCTTAGAGCCTGCATACACAAGGAAGGAAGGTAGGTGCATGCGCAGTGTAGTGGTCTAATAATAATGGACACCGAGATAGGTTGATAAACTATCAATCTAGAAGGTGAACCTAATGAAACAAGAAAGACGAAGTTTTGATGCGGCGTTCAAGCTGCAAGTAGTGAAGATGATCCAGGAGCAAGGACTGACGGTGGCTCAGGTTTGCCAGGAACTCAAACTGGGTGAGACGGCGGTGCGTCGCTGGTTGAAGCAGGTGCAGGCGGAGCAATCCGGTCAGCCGGGTATGGGCAAGCCGTTAACCCCGGACCAGCAGCGGATTCGGCAGCTGGAACAGGAAAATCGGCAACTGCGTTCGGATAACGAACTGCTCAAAAAGGCTTCGGCCTTCTTTGCCAGAGAACTGCGATGAAACACCAAGTGATTCAGCAGCTAACAGCAGAGAAGGCCGTCACCGTACAACAGAGCTGCCAATTGCTGGGCGTCAGTCGATCTGGACTGTATGCGGCCCGACGGCGCGTTCGGCAGCCGCAAGCGCTTTGCGGCACGCGGGTTCGGCTGCGGAGCCTGTTTGACGCCACGGGTCAATGTTATGGCAGTCGCCGTCTGCGTAAAGAATTGGCGGGACAGGGCGTTGAGATCGGCCGCTATCGTGTGCGCAGCCTGATGAAGGAACTCCAGCTCAAGCCGATCTGGAAGCCCAAATTCGTGCATACCACCGACAGCAATCACAATCTGCCGGTGTACGAGAACGTGCTGGATCGCCAGTTTGAACAGACTGAGGCTAATCGTGCCTGGGTCTCGGACATCACGTATATTCGGACCCTGAGCGGCTGGCTGTATCTGGCGGTGGTGTTGGATCTGTATTCGCGCAAAATCGTGGGCTGGGCCATGGCGCCCAACATGCCGGCGGAGCTGGTTTGCACGGCCTTGCAGATTGCCATCGCCCAGCGCCGACCGCCGCCGGGCCTGATCGTGCATTCCGACCGGGGCAGCCAGTACGCCAGTCACGAATACCGGGATTTACTGGCACGCCATGGCTTTCAAGGCAGCATGAGTCGCAAGGGCAACTGTTGGGACAATGCGGTGATGGAGCGCTTCTTTCTCAATCTGAAAATGGAGCGCGTCTGGCGTCGCCAATATGCCAACCATACCGAAGCCAGCCGCGACGTGACCGACTATATCGTCAATTTCTACAACAGTCGGCGCTTGCATTCGTCACTGGGCTACCTGCCGCCCAATGGCTATGAAATGAAAATGGCAGATCAACAACCTATTTGGCTGTCCGAAAAAAGTTGACCACTACACAGGGTCGGGAACCGGTGAATAGTGTACTTCCCTTTAACTGTATTCAAAAACGATTATGACGAACCACCCGCTCAACACCACCGCTGAATCTATCCCTCGCCTGTTTGCCGGCGTGGATGTGGGCGCCGATGAATTGGTGCTGGTGATCCGCAAGAACGGCAAGCCGTTCGATTCGCAAAAATATGCTAACACTCGTAGCGACCGTACCCGGTTGGTCAATAAGCTGATCAAATTATCCGGCATCAAGGTCTGTCTGGAAGCCACCGGTATTTACCATTTCGATCTCGCTATTGCGCTACACGACGCCGGTGTACCTGTGATGGTGGTCAATCCCAAGGCTTCGCATCACTTCGCTAAGGTATTGATGAAAAACAGTAAAACCGACGCCGTCGATGCCAACACCTTGGCCGAATATGTCGAGCGCATGGATTTCGTCGCCTGGACTCGTCCTTCGAATCAAGCGCTGACTTTGCGCGGCTATGCTCGCCGTATCGACGCGCTAACCGGTCAGAAGGCCGCCGCGAAAAATCATCTACATGCGCTGAGTGCGACCGAGGAAACGCCGAAGGCCCTACTACGCGATGCCAAATTGGCGATTAGTCAGCTGGAAAAACGCATCGATACGTTGGCTGGCGAGGCGCTGGCGTTGATCGACCAGCATCCGGAACTGCAACGAATATTCGACCTGTTGACCGGCATCAAAGGCATGGCCCAAACCAGCGCCATTGCCTTGATGGGCGAACTACTGCTATTGCCGCCCAACCTGTCGCATCGCGAATGGGC